>NZ_CAXUPM020000001.1:0-4390970 GCF_964252945.1 Pseudoxanthomonas sp. LjRoot143
TCGAAAGTGGGCGTAACTGATAGCTGCCTTCTACTAACCTTGCTGTGCTACACGCAAGCGTTTCCAAGCCTTTCTGACTTGGCATATTGATGACCTGCAACTCAGAGCCGTCGATCGAATCGCCTCTTTACTAAGGTTGATCTCACCGCGATCAAGAAACTTCCTAAGCGATGCATCAATCCTGCCTGCTTCCGAGCTGCGCAGCTTCTCGATTGATCGGGATCTCTTGCTTATTAATTCCCTTGAAAGCCTGGGGAAGTGTCGAAAAATGGTTTGTTCATGCATGCCGTGCTCTCGACTGAACTCGGCGAAGCTGGGATAGGGGGCGGGTCCTTGAACTGTCCTTCTAAGCGCGATCTCGATCGCTTCTCTTCTCTCTTCCCTGGTCCGCGGGATCTTCCTGTGGACTGTGCGAGGCAGCGTTAGACGGAATCCAAGGTCACATTGTTTCGCTGTCATCCTAGGGTTGGTGAGGAGCAGCGATATGTCTACATCGAAGTAGGCCGCCAACAGAAACAGGCTTCCTAGCCGAGGTCTGGCTATCGTTCTGCGCTCATGGAATATCTCTCCCAAGGGCTCCGCTAGGTCGGATCTATCGACACCGCCGCGCTCTATCTCCTTTATGAAGGCCACATGAGGATGCTTCGGGATCCTCTTGAGGACTGGAAGGGAGGCAATTAGTGAGTGGGCGTTCTTCTCCCCGAACGTGGGGTTAGGCATGTAAAAGCGTTTCGACGCACCCTTGGATAGATCGCGCAAGCAACGGAAGCACTTATCCAGGCCTGTCCTGCTTATATCGCTCCGCTGAAGTTCCCCGCACGACGGACACTTGTTGAGAAGCCGATGCTTATGAATGGAGCAGCGCTCGGATATCTGGAGTTGCCATACGAGTCGATCATAAACAGGAAGATCTGACCGGGCGTCATCCCGGTAGCAGGCCGGGCACCAGTAGCGCGTGTGTCGTACGGAGGAGATGCAGTTGCCCGAGCACGTTCCCCTGAGTCGCGAAAGCGTGCAGTCGGTAAGGTCGTGGCCTGTTGCGTCGCGTAGTACTTGCAGCGCGATATAGACGTTCGGGCCGTAGCCGTTCCATGCCATTTCCTCGCAGCGCGGGAGCGTCCTGCCCCTGCGCTGCTTCCACCATGCACGAAGATGTGACACGAGCTGATACCGCGTCACTCCATGTGCATCCGCCATGCGTGATAAGTATGAGGAAAGGCACTCGACCTGATCTGTGCCTACGCCCATGGGTGTTATGGAGAAGTAATGACTCACGGCGCGGCCTGGAGCACAGGATCCCGCTTTGGCTTGCGTCGACCCGGCTTGCTCTTCCTCTTTACTGGACTACTTTTTGCTGCGCTTCTGTTCCGAGTTGTGGCGACTGGACTCAGCACGCCTTCCCCGAGTGCGATCTCATCGATGATGGGATCCAACTGCTCCTGGAATCGCGTTCGAATGAAATGCTCTCGGGTTAGGCGCTTGGAGCCGGCACTCGTCATCTCTGACAGCGCGGTCAGGGTCCAAGACTCCAGAAGGCCGTAGCAACCAAGCGTTCCGTCGTACATAAGCTGCCAGTTCTGAAGAAGAGACTGGCCGCTGGCCCAAGGTAGAATTGGGTCGAGAGAAGCGAGCAGTCTATGGAACTTCTTCATGTCGGCTTCGACAGGCTTGTAACGCGGGAACTCGATTAGCGAGAGTCGGCCATTCAGATGGGCAGATGTGAAGCAGGCCGAAAGCAGTTCGTAAGATCCGGCGAGGACAATCTTCACGCCTGTCTCGTTACCTAAGCACTTTAGCCAGTCCAGAGCTGCAAGAGCACTGCGCGTACTCTTAGTTCGTAGCAAGTGATGGGCTTCATCGATGAAGATCAGCTCGATCCCCCTATGCTTTATGGCTTTGACCAGCCGAATTCTTGCGACGGTTTCAGTGTTGTTCAACCGGAGGCCATGCTCCTCACCTACGTAGAAGGCGTGCTCTACCGCGGCCAGCATCGTCAGAGTGAGATACCGCGTCGATATGAAGCCACTATCGGTGGTGGATGCATCAATCTCGATATACGGAGGAAACTTCCCTAAGGATGGCGGGTAGAGCTTTCGCAGGGCTTCTCTCACGGCACGGCTCTTTCCCACACGTGTTGGTCCAACGACCGCTAGCACAGATCCGCCTAGCATGAAGGTAGCGCGTGAGTGGGTGGTATTAACTACGGTCTGATAGTGATCGTGTTCGAGCGTCCTCTTGAGTTCTTCAATGATGTTCATCAGCCATTCTCCTTGCGACGCTTGAACGGCAAGACGAACTGGCTTGGCGGCAGGGGTTCCGGTTGAGTCTTGACCTTATTGGCGGGCCGATCGCGCTTTCCATCGAGCGCCTTTCGGTAGCGTTTGGCATTCGATTGCCTGGCATCCTTCTTGGCAATCTCGATTACGTCCTGACCTTCGTTGAATAGGATTGCCCGAATGCAGGCTTCCGGGTTGGGTACATCGTCGTAGTTGCCTGCGGCATGAGAGCAAGTCACCCGCTCACCGTTGAGTAGGACGTATAGACGATCCTGATCCCAAGGCTCTTCGTATGCAGCTACATACCCCTTGTGGAGACTTGAGAAGAGCTTTGGATGGCTGAACCATCGTCCGAAATGACGAATCCCAGATGGATGTACCTTGAGTCTGTAGCTGAGTTCGACGGCTGTCGCTCTGAGAAAGTCAGCGTTCAGAACAGCCTTTCGTCCGCTGATCGGCCACTTCTCGAGACTCGTCCGGAGCCTAGTATCGGGTGACTCTGCGTGAGATTTCGGCGCTAGATTGAAAGATCGGAAGAAGTAGTCTTCGACATGCCGGTACGTCTCGACAAGGTCAAATACTGCGGTCGACCTACTTCTGTGGGTGCTTGAGGTCTTCCTTCCCCTTGCATCGTTGTAAGTGCCGCCAGCGGTAAATTTGATGAAGCTTGAGAGGGAAGCGAATGCGCTTTCGATCTCCCCGCTGCCTTTGGGGAAGTCCGGTGGGCGGGTCTGCTTGGTAATTCCTTGCTGCGCTAGAAATATCTCAAAGTACTCTGAATGGAAGTCTCCGGATGGAATTCCTGCTCACCGAGCCGCCAGCGCAACACCGGCATGCATGCGCGTGCCGCGTGGTAACACCCCATGCCGATCCGTGCGTGGTCGCCATGGCCATGCGTGATGACGGCGGTGGCAACGGGACGCCAGGGGTCGATGTAGAAGTCACCCGCGGGGCAGTACATCCCCTCGGGACGGAGCTGGACGATGTCGCGGTCATGGACTCCCATCGATCAGGATTCCACGGCGAAGCGGGTTATGCGGACGTGACGCGGAACGAGGCGAATTCATCCGGAAGTCGCTAGGCGTGAGACGTGGCTCAGTCGGAAGCATGCCGATCCGGACCTTGGGTCCGTTGCGCACGTGCAGGGGCGCGAATGCATTGCGGAAAGGGCGCTGGTACGCGCTTGGGGCGTCACTGTGCGGGCCTGAATCGCGTCCCGGTCGCTTCGACCTGGAATGTGCCGTCATCCAGCGCGATGACACGGAGGCCGTCGGCGGTGCGGAACTCGGCCGCGGCGCCGGTCTTCCGATCGCCCGCGCGGAGGTTGTCTTCACTGTCGGGCATCACGCGGATCAACGACACCTGCTGTCCCAACTCGTCCACGACGAAGATCTCTTCGTTCACGGGTTTCATGCGTACCTCCTCTGTGGTGGCGCTGCCTGTTCTTCCGGTTGCCGTGCAATGTCCTGAGTGGCGCCTTCAGGATTTTCGTCGCGTCAGTATCTGGCCGACGATGGCGGTGATCAGCAGGCAGCTGTTGGTGACCGTGAACACCCAGTTCTCCAGCAGGACGGAATAGACGACGAACAAGAGCGATGCGCTGGCCTGGCCGAGGAACAGCCAGGCTGATACGGCTTCCCGGTCCTTGCTTGCCGACTGCTTGGCGATCTGCCGCACGAGCGTCGCCAAGAGGATCGCGGAGGCTGTCCAGCCAATGATGTCGGTCACCGTCGACACTCCCGTGCTACAGGCCCGAAACGACGCGCCACGGTGCAAGGCCGTCCGGTACCGCGCACTGGGTCAGTCGCGCTATCCGGCGGACCGCGTCCAGCTCGCATGCTGCCAGGCGTAAGAGCGGCGCGGCGGCGCGTGGATGACGTCGGGTGCCAGATCCTCCCTGCCGCAGGCGCGGGCAATCAGGCGTTGGCGGTCCAGTGTCCAGCGTGTCGCCCAGCCCTTTCCGCTCTGTACCGAACGCACCGCGAACTGCTGCGGCGCGATGCCGGGGACATGCAGCAGGGTGCGCACGATCCAGCCGGCACCGACGGGCAGGATGCGGATCAGGGGATGATCGCCGAGGTGCAAGGTGTGCTGGTCGTTTTCCTGTCGCCACACATAGTCGGGCGAGAGCTTGGCGTGGGGCATGTCGCTTTCCCTGGTGCGGCGCGTGGGATGCCCAACGGTACGCATGCGGCGTCGATGCCGCGTCAACGTCGACGGCCGCGCCGAGCGAGGAAAGACCGATGCACGTCGGCGCGCGACGGCCACCGACATGGTGTTCACCAACATGACCTGCGGTGCACATCGTGGTCACGCGTCGCGTGGAAGATCCGATGCACGCCGTGCATGGCGAAGACGCGTCGGTGTTGCGCCGCGTCGACCGCATGCACACGCCTTGTCGCCCTACCCCTGGAATCCCGATGGCCAGCCAGAAGAAGCCCGCCAAGTCCCCCGGAACGCCACGACCCGCCGCGCGAGGCGCAGGCGACGAACGCCACGACAGTGCCGGCGGACAGCATCCCCGTCTGACGACCAACCAGGGCATCCCGGTCGCCGACAACCAGAACTCGCTGCGCGCAGGGCCCCGCGGCCCCACGCTGCTGGAAGACTTCATCCTCCGCGAGAAGATCACCCACTTCGACCACGAACGCATACCGGAACGGATCGTCCATGCGCGCGGCACCGCGGCGCACGGCTACTTCGAACTCAAGAAGTCGCTCGCGAAGTTCACCACCGCCAAGGTGCTGACCGACGTGGGCGTACGCACGCCGGTGTTCACCCGGTTCTCGACGGTCGCCGGCGGCGCGGGCTCGGTCGACACGCCGCGCGACGTGCGCGGCTTCGCGGTCAAGTTCTATACCAGCGAGGGCAATTGGGACCTGGTGGGAAACAACATCCCGGTGTTCTTCATCCAGGACGCGCTGAAGTTTCCGGACGTGGTGCACTCGGTGAAGATGGAGCCCGACCGTGGCTTTCCGCAGGCGGGCAGTGCCCACGACACGTTCTGGGACTTCGTGTCGCTGACGCCCGAGACCATGCACATGATCATGTGGGCGATGAGCGACCGCACGATCCCGCGTTCGCTGCGGACCATCGAAGGCTTCGGCGTGCACAGCTTCCGGTTGCTGGATGCGCAGGGCCGTTCGACCTTCGTGAAGTTCCATTGGCGACCCCTGCTCGGCATCCAGTCGACGGTGTGGGACGAGGCGGTGAAGCTGCAGGCGGCCGACAACGACTTCCATCGGCGCGACCTGTTCGAGGCGATCCAGGCCGGCGCCCATCCGGCCTGGGACCTCGCGGTGCAGCTGTTCACCGAGGAGCAGGCCGCGGAATTCCCGTTCGACCATCTCGATCCGACCAAGCTGATCCCCGAGGAAACCATCCCGCTGACCGTCATCGGGCGGATGGTGCTGGACCGGTGGCCGGACAACTTCTTCGCCGAAACCGAGCAGGTGGCGTACTGCCCCGCGAACATCGTGCCCGGCATCGACTTCAGCGACGATCCGCTGCTGCAGGGACGGCTGTTCTCCTATCTCGATACGCAGCTATCCCGGCTGGGTGGCCCCAATTTCCACCAGATCCCGGTCAACGCACCCAAGTGTCCGTTCGCCAATCTGCAGCGCGACGGACACATGCAGATGGCGGTTCCGAAGGGGCGCGTCAATTACGAGCCCAGCTCATTGCAGGCCGATTCACCGCGCGAGACGCCGGCAGGGTTCCGCTGCCATGCCACGCCGGTGGAGTCGGGCGGCAAGCAGCGGCTGCGCCCCGAATCGTTCGCCGACCACTACACCCAGGCACGCCTGTTCTTCCGCAGCCAGAGTGCGCACGAGCAGGCGCACCTGGCGTCCGCGCTGGTGTTCGAGCTGTCGAAGGTCGAAACTTCGCATGTCCGTGAGGCGGTCGTCGGCCATCTGCGCCACATCGACCAGGCATTGGCCGAACGCGTGGCCACGGGTCTGGGTATGGATGGCATGCCAGCGGCGCCCGACGCGGCCGTCGCACCGAAGGACATGCCGCCATCGCCTGCGCTGCGCATCATCGACCGCATGCGCGACACGCTGGAAGGACGCGCGATCGGCATCCTGGTCGACGATGGCTCCGATGCGAAACTGATCAAGGCGCTGCGCAAGGCGATCGAGCGCGAAGGGGCCACGGTGAAGGTTGTCGCACCTCGCCTTGGCGGCGCCACCCTCGACGACGGCATGCAGCTGCCGGCCGACGGCCAACTGGCCGGCACGCCCTCGGTGCTGTTCGATGCCGTGGCCCTGGTACTGGATGCCGATGCCGGCAAACGCCTGGCCAAGGAGGCCGCCGCCGTGGATTTCGTGCGCGATGCGTTCGGCCACCTGAAGGCGATCGGCGTCGACGCGGGCGCACAGGTCCTGCTGAAGGCGGCAGGCGTCGGGCGTGATGCCGGCGTGGTCGATGCCGACCTTACCGAGGCCTTCCTCTCCGCTGCGCGAACGCGGCAATGGAACCGCGAAAAGAAGGTCCGCACGCTGGCCTGACCGCCGCGTCACGCAGACCGTTCACCCGATACCACCGACAAGGAGACCTGTATGGACAACCTGACCGCCGGCTACACCTTCCTCGGCTTCTTCCTGCTCGCGCTCGGGCTGGTGCTCTCGATCCTGTGGATCCTGGTGCCGTTCGCGGTGTTCGGCATCAAAGGACTGCTGCGGCGGCAGATCGAGGAACAGCGCAGGACCAACGAGTTGCTGGCCACCGTCGCGCAGCGTCAGCAGATCGTCGCCGACAGCTATACGGTTGCGCCGGGTACGGTGGTACGCGAACGGCCCGTCGTACCGCCGCTCTGATATCCCACTCTCCGTTATCGCGGAACACTGTCGCGCGCGTCGGGATAGTCCCGTTCCGGGTCGGGGCGGTCCGTGCGGGGCGCGTCGGGCTGGTCATGATCCTTCCAGCGCGCGTTGTCGTTGCGATGCTTGTCGGGCGTGTTGGCCTTTTCGCCATCCCCGTGCGGATTGGGCTTGTGCGTTTGCGGCTGGCTCATGGGTCTGGACTCCCTCGTAGGCGCGGGTATCGATTTCAAACCCCGAACGGTGAGTGGCGCGTGAGCCGGGGCAACCGGTGTTCACCCGGCCCTCACCGAAGGCGCGCGACAACGGCGTCATGACCGATGAAGCTGCTCACGCGATCCCTTCCACGCCATCCAGCGAGAGCCGGCTGACGCGCCGCGCCGCCATCCTGCGCTTCCTGTTCCGTTACCGGAGAACCGGCGTGTTCAACGGCCTTTCGTTGGAACCGGCGATGCTGGACGAGGACCTTGCCGACGACGGCAGTCCGGACAAGTTCGCCGACGAGCTGGAAGCGCTGGGTCCCACCTTCGTCAAGCTGGGGCAGATGCTGTCGACACGCCCCGATCTGGTGCCCGCCGCCTATGCGACGGCGCTGGAACGCATGCAGGAGAAGGTCACGCCCGTGTCCTTCGACGTGATCCGCGAACAGGTCGAGGACGCACTCGGCGTTCGCATCAGCAAGGCCTACGCCAGCTTCGACGAGACCCCGCTCGGCTGCGCGTCGCTGGCGCAGGTCCACCGCGCGACGCTGCGCGACGGCCGCGAGGTGGCGGTCAAGGTGCAGCGGCCCGGCGTGGCGCAGCAGCTGATGGCCGACCTCGACCTGCTGCGCGGGATCACCAGCACTGCCGACCGCTTCACCGACGTGGGACGCCATGTGCGCTTCTCGGAATGGCTGGGCGAGTTCGCGCGCTCGCTCACCGCCGAACTGGACTACGTGGCGGAAGCGGAGAATCTGGAGCGCTTCCGTGAGCACCTGGCGCCGTTCCGGCAGTTGTGGGTGCCTGCGCCGGTGTGGGACTACACCACCAAGCGCGTGCTGACGATGGAACTGGCCGATGGCCGGCGTGTGGACCAGATTTCCGGCTTGCGCCGTACCGAGCAGGGCATGACGCCGCTGGCGGAAGACCTGCTGCGCGGCTACCTGGACCAGGTGTTCGTGCATGGCGAGATCCATGCCGACCCGCACCCGGGCAACCTGCGGGTGACGGACGACGGACGCCTGGCGATCTTCGACCTTGGCATGGTCGCCAACGTCCCGCCCCGCCAACGCGACCGCCTGCTCAAGCTCCTGTTCGCCGCCGTCGATGGTCGCGGCGAGCAGGTCGCGGAAGAGTGCATCGCCCTGGGCATCCGGCTGGAGGACTACGACGAGCCGCGCTTCCTGCGCGAAGTAGGCCAGCTGATCGCCCGATACGGCGCCCATCAGTCGTCGATGTCCGAGGGCAGGGTGGTGCTGGACCTGGTGCGCATCGCCGCCCAGTGCGGCCTGCGGCCACCCCCGGAGCTCAGCCTGCTCGGCAAGACGCTGCTCAACCTGGATACCGTCTGCCACCTGTTGGCGCCCGAACTCGATACCAAGCGCGTGGTGGAGGACCAGCTCCAGCACGTGATGCGTGCGCGCCTGCGCAAGTCGCTGTCTTCGCCGAACCTGGCCAGCGAGATGATGGAGGTCCAGGCGCTGCTGCGCGATGGACCGCGCAAGCTGTCGGACATCCTCTCGCTGGTCGCCGAGAACCGGTTCCAGATGCGGGTCACCGGCCTGGAAGAATCCAGGCTGATGGAGAACCTGCAGAAGATCGCCAACCGCATCTCCGTGGGCGTCATCACCGCCGCGCTGATTCTCGCCTCGGCGATGATGATGCGCGTGCCGTCGTCGCACACGCTGTGGGGCTATCCCGTGGTGGCCTTGGTGCTGTTCCTGCTGGGCGTGGCGCTGGGGGGAGGCATCATCGCCAGCTCGCTGCTCAGCGACCATCGTGCGCGGTCGCGCGAGGAGCGCGGACCACGCTAGTGCGGCGGCGATCAGCCCTTGGGGCCACCCATGACCGGCAGCACGATGCCGTTGACGTAGGACGACATCACCGGTGAGGCGAGGAAGACGAATGCCGGCGACAGTTCTTCCGGCTGCGCAGGACGGCCCATCGCGCTGTCCTTGCCGAACTCCGCGACCTCCTCCGCGGGCTTGTCCGCCGGATTGAACGGCGTCCACACCGGTCCCGGCGCCACGGCATTGACGCGGATGCCGCGCTCCAGCAGGTTGGCGGCGAGCGCCTTGGTGAACGCGTGCACGGCACCCTTGGTGGCGGAGTAGTCGATCAGGCTGGGGCTGCCGAACAGGCCGGTGACCGAGCCGCAGTTCACGATCGACGCCCCGCGCTCCATGTGGGGCAGGCAGGCGCGTGCCATGTGGATATAGCCGGCCACGTTCGTCTGCAGCGTCTCCTGCAGATGCGCGTCGGTCAGGTCCTCCAGGCGCTTGGCATGCAGCTGGAAGCCCGCGTTGTTGACCAGCACGTCGATCCTGCCGAACCGTTCTGCGACCTTGCCAGCCACCCGGTTGCAGAAGCCGGAGTCGCGCACATCGCCGGGAAACAGTACGGCGGTTCGGCCTTCCTTCTCGATCCAGCGCGCCGTCTCCTTCGCGTCCTCGTGCTCATCGAGATAGAGCACGGCGACATCGGCGCCCTCGCGCGCGAACAATACGGCCACCGCCCTGCCGATGCCCGAATCGGCGCCGGTGACGATGGCGGTCATGCCCTCCAGCTTGCCGCTGCCGCGATAGCCGGCGGCCTCGAAGGCCGGAGCGAGGATCAGGTCCGCTTCCTCACCAGGCTTGTCGAGATGCTGGGCGGGCATCCGCACCGGTTGCTTCCTGACCCCCGCCTGCGTCGCCTTCTTCGGCGGTTTCGAAGGCGTGGCGGCGTCCTTTCGGTCGATGTCCGCCTGCAGCTTCCGCTGTCGGGTCACCGTCGTCTTCGCGCCCTTTGTCTGCGTATCCGGCTGTTTCGCCGCTTTCTTCTTCGTTGTCATGGCGCGCCCTCCTTACGGGAGCCGCCATCATCGCGACGTCGTACGTGGGTATCGCGTGATTGGCGTCGCCTTCACACCGGCTCGACACGTCGTCGTGCAGGTTCACCAAACTGAATTCCAACGGGAACCGCCATGTCGATCTCGGCTGTCGTCCTCATCATCGAAGACAACCGGAGCCTTGCCGAAGCGGTGGGCCTCTATCTGGAGAGCCGCGGCATGGAGGTCGATTACGCGGCCGATGGCGCGGAGGGCTACCGGCTGGCGGTGGAGAACCGGTACGACGCCATCATCCTCGACGGCAATCTGCCGCGCATGGACGGTATGGACGTGGTGAGGAAGCTGCGGGGAGAGGCGCGCATCTCGACCCCGATCATCATGGCGACCGCACGCGACACGCTGGACGACAAGCTCGCGGGCCTGGAGGACGGCGTGGACGACTACCTGACCAAGCCTTTCGCGACACAGGAACTGGAAGCCCGCCTGCATGCGGTTATCCGTCGCAACCGCAAGGAGGTCGGCAGGAAGGTGCTTCAGGTCGGCGATCTTTCGTTCGATCCCGCCTGCCACCGTGTGCGGCGAGGTGACCGCGAGATCGAGTTGTCTCCGGTGTCCACGAAGTTGCTGACCATCCTGATGCGTGAGTCGCCGCGCGTTGTGTCGCGCCGCGAGATCGAGCGCGAGATATGGGGCGACGATCAACCCGATTCGGACACGCTGCGCAGCCATCTGTACAACCTGCGCAAGGTCGTCGACCGTGGCTTCGACACGCCGCTGCTCCATACCGTGCAGAGCGCCGGGTATCGCATCGCCGACCTCGAGCCGGCGCATCGTCCGCAGCCCGTCGCCGTCGCGACGGCCTAGCCCCCACGGCGTTCACCCGGCACGCCTACTATCGCGTCGCGGCTACTCGTTCAAGAATCCAGGCCTGCAGCGCTTCCGTGTCCGACATGTCGCCCTCGTAGACATGGTCGGGGCGATACGCTTCGTTGTCGCCACGCAGCCGCCCGCGGTAGACCTTCGTCGGCACCACGGCCCAGACCAGATCGCTGGGCAGCCGTTCGGCGCGCACTTCCATGTACAGGGTGTCGGCGGATGTCTCCCGCCCGACCTGGATGACGCCCAGCGCTTTCCAGAGGTCCATCGCATCCAGGCACGCGGATGCGCAGGCGGAATCGGTCACGACGTAGACGCGGGGCGCGCGGTCCATGCCCCCGCCGTCTGCGAGCGCGGCGGGCTGCGGATCGCCCGTTTCGTCATTGGCCTGGCGCCACAGGGCCAGACCCTGCTGCTGGGCCTGCTCCAACCCCGCGAGCACCGCACTCAGCCATGCCACCTGCTCGACATCGGGTGAGGGCGCGGCGGCTACGCGATCGCGCAGGGTGCGGATGTGCTGGATGTTCGCGACGGAGACGCGCCAGTCGACGCCGTCCGATCTCTGCGTTGCACGTTGCACGGCGGCGGGTCCCCACAGGCTTTCGGCGATCCTGCGGCTCCAGTGCGACGAACCCCCCGTGTTGCCGCGCACGTCCAGCACGATCACGCCTTCGCGCAGTGGTTTCGCCTGCGCCTGCACCTGGGCGACCAACGAGACGAGCGCGTCGTAGTCATCCGATTGTGGATTGCCGTCGAACGTGCCCAGCGACAGCCAGCTGAGGCCCGGCCACGACTGCAGCCCAACAGGCGCACGCAGCATGGGCTGGACCCGTGCGCGCTGCGCTTCGAAGGTCGCGTCGTCCATGTCGTGCCACTGGAGCGTGATGCGGTGGCGCTGTCCCCGTGCTTCGAAGATGCACTCGCGTAGCGGCGCGAGCCAGGGATTGCGCTCGTCGATGAACAGTCGCGGCCCAAGATCGGCGCGCTGTGCTTCCAGCATCCAGCGTCCGCTGAAGCGCCCCAGTCGCTCGCGCGCCAGCACGTCGGCGGACAGGCCGTCGCAGGACACCAGCACCGCGCCGACGCGGGGCGCTGCGGCGTCTTCACTCACGGCGACCACCTGCCGGTCGCCGTCGAAACGCGTCAGGAAACCTGGCCAGCGCTTCGGCAGGGGTGTCCAGTTGCGGGTCGCCACCATCTGGACATGACCATCGTCGAAGAAGGCCTGGAACTCGCGCAGGGCCCACCAGTAACCGCCGGCATCGCGGGTTTGCCGGACGCGGGCCAACGTAGTGTCCAGCGCTTTCTCGAGCACGGCGTTGAAGCCGGGGTTTGCCGTGTCGACGGTGCCTGGGTGGCTTTCCCGGATAGCGGCGTGGAAGCGCCGGGCATCCTGTTCCAGGCGTTGCCGCCAGGCATGGCCATCATCTGCCGCGAGCGCGGGGAGCCCGGTCAGCAATGCGATCGACATCGTGGCGATACGGAGTGCGGTGCGGCATGGCGGGCGCACGGGCGCGGTCGGTTACATCTCAGATCCTGGGTGTGTGGGGAGCTTGCATGTCGTCGATGTGGACGAGCTCTTCGACACCGCTCCGGTTCCGCCAAGCGAAGTGCCTCAGGACCCAGGCGCCGTCGACCAGGCCGGCATCCACGTCCGCGCGGTGCCGGAGCGGAATGGGAACGCCGTACGGATTGCCGGTGGGCATGTCGACCACCAGCAGGGCGCGGTCCCAGCCATCGTCGGTCCCGGCGCCGCTGGCCAACGCCACGTACTGGCTGCCCTGCGGCGAGAGGGCCAGGGCCGGCTCCGTCGACGCATTCAGGCCCGCCATCGGCTGGTCGCTGCCCTGCGGTATCCACGGGCGAACCGCGTGGTACTGCAGCGTCCTGACGTCGAGCACCACCGAGCGGTTCACCAGCAGCCAGCGTCCGCCCTGCAGCGTCAGTGCTGCGGGTGCGTGCTCGGCAAGGCGCGGGCTCTGCTCGGCGACCGGTTGCCCCGCCGCGGCATCGAGCCACTGCAGCTGTGCGACGGGCCGATCCATCGCAGGCAATGCGCGTACCTGCAAGCCATGGTCGCCGTGCTCGACCAGATGGACACCCATCCCCGAGGGCACCAGCAGCGCCGGTCGCGGCGCATCCTTCAGCACGTACACCGTGTTGAACGACGAGATCGCATCGCCGGGCCGTCCGGGCAGCGACAGGCTCACCGGGCGGCCCTCATGTCGCAGCGAGAAGCGATGGATATCCATCTTGCGGAAGGGGTTCATGGTGGAGTCGGGAAAGCCCGGCGCGGAGATCCGGTCGCGCTTGGCGACGATGGTGAGGGCGCCGATATCCAGCTGGAATCCCTTCTCCGGCCGACTCGCGGCGGAATGCGCCACGCCCGACGCCACCAGGCACGCCGACAGCATGCCCAGGCCGATCCATCCCCAGGACGCCATGATCATGGTCTTCACGGGCGTGTGCCCGTCGATGTTTCTGACGCGTGTGTGCGATGCATGCCGGAGCTCCGTCGCCGAATGGCGTGACGTCATCCATTCTGCGGTTCTGCCGTGAGGTGTCTCTGCACTTCATGCACTGCGTGTATGCACTATGGGAACCCTTCCGGAGCGTGTCCTGATGCGTCCAGTTCACTGGGTGCCTGATTCTTGTGCACGCATTACCGAGCCTGGCGGACGCAGCGTTCCTACACTTCCGGTCGATGGGCGTGCCGTTCCGGTGCAGGCCCCGGACCTTCCTGGAACCTGGACATCGGATGGCGTTCGCGTTGCTGTCGGGCCTGGCCCTTGTCGCCTACGTCCTTCTCGCCTGGCACCAGCATCGCCGTGCGTCGGACGAGCGCGGTCAGCGCGAGCGGCTGCAGGGGGGCATGCAGGTGAACCACACCGCCTTTGGGCAGACATTCCTGTACACGGCCACGCGCGACCAGACCGGCGGACAGCTGTTCGTCGCGGTGCTGGGTCTCGATGCGTACAGTTCGGGCCCGGTGGCCTGCGTCCATCCGCGTTCGACCGTGAGCATCACGGTGGCGAGAGGCTGTCTGACGCTATGGGTGGACGGCAAGCGAAAGCGGCTGGGGCCGGGTGAAGGCATCGTCATCGCGCCGCGCACGCCTTACCGCTACTTCAATGCGGGCGACGAGCCCGTGTCGGCGCAGGTCGAGGCAGCGCCTGCCGGCGCACTCGACATGTTCCTGGTGCAGGTCGACCGGTCCGGTCTTGGGCATTCCAGACGCGGCGCGCGGACCTGGTTGCAGGCCGTCAGCCTGTTCGCAGCCTACAACTGCACCTATGTCGCGTCGTTGCCGGTCTGGCTGCAACGGGGATCGGCCATCCTGCTCGGGCCCCTGATCCGCCTGCTGCGCATCCGGACGTACTACGCGGAATAGGTCCGCCATCAGACCCGACGCTTACGGCCTGACGGACGAAGGCGTGGCGCCGAAGCGGCGACGGAACGCGCGGTTGAAGGTCGTCAGGTCGGCGAATCCCGAATCGAAGGCGATATCCGCCACGCGCAAGTGACGGCAGCGCGGATCGGTCAGTCGCGACATCGCGAATCGCAGGCGCCGCTCCAGGACGAAATCGCCGAAGGTCTGCCCCGATTGCTCGAACAGCACGTGCAGGTAGCGGACGCTGATGCCGTGCCGGTGCGCGACGGCCGCCGCACTCAACTCGGTATTCTGGAAATCCTGTTCGAGATCGGCCTTGATGAGCGCGAAGCGGGCGGCCTTCTGTCCGCTCTCACGGGCGGCTTCGGCATGGTCGCCGCGCACCCCGAGCGCCAGTGCGGCCAGGTCCGCCAGATGCATGGCGGCCACCTGGCCGAGCATGGTACTGCCGACGCTTTCGCGCGATATCGCCTCCGCATACGCGAACAGCAGGGAAAGCGCGGGGCTGCGCCCGTCGAACCGGGTGCTGACCTCGGGCTCGAACCCGGGCAGCCGGTTCAGCAGCTGGGTGCGATCGATGGCGAGCGTCTGCACCGTGTCGCGCGCCAGGTATACGTACTCGCAGGTCTGATTGAAGTTGGCCATGAGCACGTCATGGGTTTCGATCGGCATCTCGCCCGTGTGGCGGTCGCTGAAGATGAATCTGCCGGTGCATCGGGTCAGCAGCACGCCGTCATTGTTGGTGGCCGACGCCAGGACAGCCGTGCGTGTCGCGCGATGGGGCGTCATCAGGCCGCGCCCGACCCAGGTGTCGCCCAGCAAAGGCTGCACCGCCAGATCCAGCCGGAACTTCTCGTCCTCGATCATCGGCGTGATCTCCGCACCGATGCGCGTACGCGAGTAGAAGTCGCGCAGGTACTCCATCCGGGTCTCTTCCGGCAGGTCCTCGGAAGAGAAACGGATCAGCGGTACGGGAGCGGCAACCAGGTCCGTCATGTCTCAGGCACTTCCCAAGGACGGAGAACGCGAGGGATGGACGGCCGCGGAACGGGGGCGTGCATGCGGCCGGAACGTGGTGTCGAACGTGCGAGGTGGGAGGGGTTCCTGCATCGGATCCAGCCCTCGCCAAAGGGAGGCTCGCCGTGTCGATGGCGCAGAGATTTGCAGGTCGAAACCACGCTGTCAACGACGTTCGCAAAACGCCTATGCCGCGTTCACCCAACGCCCGGAATGCCAACGTTTCGACGGCATTTGACCTCGTTTCATCGCAACGCTGTCCGGCAGGAAAAAAAGTTCGCGTACTGCATGGTCGAAGTGCGTAAAGCGCAAAGCACCGTGCTCGACGATCAAGACAATGCGACGTCGACGCGGACGACGTGACCCGACATCGACCGCCCGGTTCCGTGCATCGGTCATGGATGTCGGGAAACACCCTCAACGATGGAACAGGCAATGACGTACCGCATCGCAGAAGAATGGCGCCTCCGTTCGCTGTCGCTCCTTCCTTGCATGGTGGTGCGGGACATCGCGTCGATGTCCTGCGGTGCGTTCGATGGCAGCGGGCGGGAACGAGGGTCATGACGCGCGGCAACCTTGCCGCCTGCCTGCCGGCGGAACTTCAGGACGATCCGGGCCTTCCCGGGTTCGTCCGTCATCCGGTTCGTCTGGATGCGAACGACCACGCGCGCGTGGCGATCCTGCCGGCCGGCGGCTACTACGGCTTCGCGGTGACCACGGTCATGGTGCCGATCACCGTGGGAGATCATGCCGGCCGCAAGGCACTACCCCATCGTGTTCCCTTCCGGCTGTCCGTCGTATCCGGTGGCGGTGCTGGGAACGCCCGGTGGCCTCAACCGGCACGTGGGTCGAGACGGGCGTTGGCGGCGGGATGCCTACGTACCCGGTTGGTTGCAGCGCTATCCGTTCGTGCCGATGCAGGCTGCGGACGGACGATGGGAGCTCGGCATCGATGCCGCCAGCCATCGGGTCGTGGTCGGGCCGGTGCCGGGCGCAACCTCGATGCCGTTGTTCGATGCATCGGGAATGCTTTCCGCCACCGCACGCACCGCATGGCAGGGCTGCCTGCAGTATCTCGATGCGCTGGAGCGCACGCGACGGTGGATCGAATCGCTGGTGCATGACTGCCAACTGGTCGAACGATGCGCATATGCCAGGACTCACGATGGGCGCATGGACCGGCGCAGCCACCCGCACCAGGTGATCGACATCGATGCCTATCGCGACCTGCCCCACTCCCGCGTCCTCGCATGGCATCGCCATGGCTGGACCCTGCCCACCTCGCTGCAACTGGCCTCCCAGCACAACTGGGAAGACCTGAGGCGGGCGGCATGAGGTGCGGCCAACAGATAACGAGCCGCCAGCCATGGCGCGGCGGACACCTTCCCCTCATCCCGCAGGTCGGAACGACATGAACGAAGTACGAGACGTCTACGCTCGAATGGATCTTGCCGGTGTGGCCCGGCAATCATCTTCCATCACGTCGATGGGCATGTCCGCTCGCACCCTGTGTCCCGAACGGATAGAAGAACGGCTCGCCGATGCGGAGAACCTCGTGCGGGGCAGGGCGGACATCGGCAACCCGCATCACTTCATCGCCGGCCTGTGGGAACAGACCTACAGGCGTGCTCCGCGCTGCCTGGGTCCCATGGTGTCGCGCCGCATCGGCGCGATGGCGCGCTCGCTCGGCGTCGCGTCGGAGGCCGACAGGCCCCGTCCGGAGCATCGGCAGCTGAAACGCGTCGCCTGACGCAGACATTCATCCATCGAAGGTTTCCTTCGATCCTTCCTGTACTGGAGATTTCCCGTGGTTCAAAGAATTCCCTTCTGTGGCGCGCTGGCGTTCTGCGTGCTGCTGCTTGCTCCGCCGGCGCGCGCGGAAACGTCGACGGCCTGCCCGGCGCTCCCCCGCGACATGCTGGCCGCCACCGCGAAAGACAACGGCGATCCCGCCGCGCTGGATATCCGGCGAGTACCGGTGCCTGCCGTCGGTCCCGGCGACGTGCTGGTGCGCGTCCGCAACGCCAGCGTCAATCCAGTGGACTGGAAGTTGCAGGCCGCCGGCCGCCTGGCGAGCCAGGGCGTGCCGGGCGGTGACTTCTCGGGCAACGTGGTTGCGCGCGGTGCCGCCGTCGACGGGCTCGCATGTGGCGCGGCGGTGGCCGGCATCGTCGACCAGCAATCCCGCAGCGGGAGCTACGCCGAGTACGTGAGTGTTCCCGCAGACCAGGTGGTGCCCAAGCCGGCCAATTTTTCCTTCGCGGAGGCCGCAGCGTATCCCACCACCGCCGTCGCGGCCTGGCGCTTTCTGGTCGCGACGGCAGCGGTGCAGCCGGGTGAGCGCGTGCTTGTCCACGGCGGTGCCGGGGGCGTGGGATCGCTGGTGGTACAGCTCGCCAAGGCGCGCGGCGCCCACGTGATCGCGACGGCCTCGGCACGCAACCATGACTACCTCCGCCGGATCGGCGCGGATGAAGTCGTCGACTACCAGACCGTCCGCTTCGAAGACGCCGTGAAGGATGTCGATGTCGTGGTGGATACGGTGGGAGGCGAGACATTGCAGCGCTCGCCTGCCGTGCTGCGCGAGGGCGGCCGCCTGGTGTCGATGGCGGGCCGGACTACGCCGGAGATGTGCCGGCGCATCCGATGCCCGGCGACGGCGGGCTGGGACGTGCGCAAGGGAATGTGTTACGTCGAGCCACTGATTGCGGCGGGGAAACTCAAGGTCAACATCGACCGGCGCTATCCATTGAACGAAGCGGCCGCCGCGCAGCAGTTCAACCGCGAGGGTCGCACCCGGGGCAAGGTCGTGCTCGACGTCGTCGCGGAGGTGACCCCATGAGTGCGACTCTGCATGGGCGCGGTATGCGCAGGCGCTTGGCCAGGGCGCTGCTGGTCGCCGGCCTGTTCGTCCCGCCGTTCGTCCATGCCGGCGACATCGAGGACGTCATGGTGCCATTGCAGGCCTATCTCGATGGGCACGCGACCGGCGAGGAGCGGCACTTCCGTCGCGCCTTCGCGCCGGACGGCATGCTCGTGGGCACCAAGGATGGGCGCTACGGTCAGCGCTCCGCACAGGACTACATCAAGGCCTCGTCCAGCGGGCGCGTTCCCACCGATGAGGCCCTTCGTCGGCGCTGGATCCATTCGGTCACGGTGACCGGACAGGTGGCGACGGCCGTCATCGAGCTGGACTATCCGGACATGCGCGCGCACGACCACATGAGTCTGGTGAAATTCCCCGATGGCTGGCGGATCGTGGTGAAGGCGTACGATGCGTTCACGCCGGCAACCACCGGATCCGGCATGCGGGAAACGGCGCGTGGCGAGCAGGGCCACGATGGCCGGCATGGTCGATGATGTCGGGATCGAAGACGACAGGGGTGATGCCGTCATCCTGCTCATGACCGGCGAGGGATACGGATGACGGCGGCCGCTTCAGAGGCGACAGGCGCGGAGGTGTTCGAGTCGCCTGCGGGCGGGTATGTCGTGCGTGCGGACGCGTGGGAAGTCCAGGCGTCCCAGTGGGTCTATCACCCGTCGGTCAGTGCGAAGGACGGCACGCGGGTGTGGTCGCCGATCGACCGGCACTGGTCGCTGGAAAGGGCCTTGTGGGTGTCGGAAACGCGGGTCGATCTCGTCCTGCGCAAGTACCCGGGCAATCAGCGCAGGCCCGTGGTGGAACTTGGTATCGACTGCAGGCAGCGGATCGCCTTCATCGACGGCGCGTCGTGCGATCTCGATGAGGCAGAGCACGCACTGCTGGCGGCGCTGTTCGCATCCGCTCAGGTGGGCTGATCCGCCTGACAGGATCAGCTCCCGTGTCCTCGATGCTCATGCCTCCACGCATCCGGAAGGATGGGCCCAGCACAGAATCGGGTCGTTCGCTTGTAGAGGATTGTCGAACGCTCCATTCCATGTGCGTATCGCGACATCCCTGCGTGTAACGGCACGTGACGCGACCGGAGGGTATAGTCGTTCCGTCATGGTCGGAACGATGGCAACGTCAAAGCATCCGCTCTGGCGATGCGCCATCCGGACGGCCTTCTCCCGTCAGGAGCGAAACGATGCGTAAGGGATCGCAACTATTGGTCGAAGCGCTGGAGAACGAGGGCGTTGACCGCATCTTCGGCGTGCCAGGTGAGGAGAATCTCGACTTCCTCGAATCGCTTCGTACCTCGCGCATCGAACTGGTGCTGACGCGCCACGAGCAGGCAGCGGCGTTCATGGCCGCCACGCACGGACGCCTGACCGGCAGGCCTGGCGTGTGCCTGGCCACGCTGGGTCCCGGCGCCCTGAATTTCTCGACGGGTGCCGCCTACGCGCATCTCGGTGCCATGCCGATGATCCTCATCACCGGCCAGAAGGCGGTGATGAGCGCCAAGCAGGCGCGCTTCCAGATCGTCGACATCGTCGCGTCGATGAAGCCGCTGACCAAGATGACCCGCCAGATCGTCAGCGCTGCGGCGATCCCCGCGACCGTACGCGATGCGTTCCGTGTGGCGATGGACGAGCGGCCGGGCCCGGTGCACCTGGAACTGCCGGAAGACATCGCCGCCGAGGAGGTCGAGGACGCACCGGTCATCCCGATCCATCCGATCGAGCGCGCCATCGCGCCTGACGCTGCGCTCGACAGGGCTGCGCAGGCGGTGCTCGCGGCCAAGCGGCCCCTGGTGATGATCGGCGCGGCCGGCAGCCGTCCCTGGCTGGCCGACGCCCTGTCGGATTTCGTGTCGCGCACCGGGCTGCCCTTCTTCAACACGCAGATGGGCAAGGGCGCCGTCACCGGCGGTTCCAATCTCTACATGGGCACCGCGGCGCTGTCGGAGGGCGACTACGTGCACGAAGCGGTCGCACGTGCCGACCTGATCATCGCCATCGGCCACGACACCGTGGAGAAGCCGCCCTTCCTGATGAAGCATGCAGGTGGGCCGAAGGTTATCCATGTCGGTTTCCAGTCCGCCACCGTCGAACAGGTCTACCACCCGGACATCGAGGTGATCGGCGATATCGGCGCCTCGGTCGAGGCGCTCGCCGGGCGGCTCGAAGGCCGTCTCTCCGCCGACGCGGGCATGCTGGAATTGCGCCAGAAGATCCTGGCCCGCCTCAACGACCGCGCCGGGGAAGACCGCTTTCCGATCACGCCCCAGCGCATCGTCCACGATGTGCGCGAGGTCATGCCCGATGACGGCATCGTCTGTCTCGACAACGGCATGTACAAGATCTGGTTCGCGCGCAACTACCGCACGCATGTCGCCAACACGCTGCTGCTGGACAATGCGCTCGCCACGATGGGCGCCGGCCTGCCGTCGGCGATGATGGCGGCGATGCTGTATCCGCAGCGCCGCGTCATGGCGGTCTGCGGCGACGGCGGCTTCATGATGAATTCGCAGGAGATGGAGACGGCCGTGCGACTGGGGCTCAACCTCGTCGTGGTCATCCTCAACGACAGCGCCTACGGCATGATCCGATGGAAGCAGGCGGTGGATGGATTCGAGGATTTCGGGATGCGCTTCGGCAATCCCGATTTCGTGCAGTATGCCCAGGCCTACGGTGCGAAGGGATCGCGGGTGGCCTCGGTCGACGATCTCGTGCCGACACTCGAAGCCGCCTTCGCCGGTGGCGGCGTCCATCTGGTCGACGTGCCGATCGACTATTCCGAGAACACCCGCGTGCTGGTCGATGAGCTGCGCAACCGCACGCCCGACCTGGACTGCAAATGAAACGGAGAGCGTCCTCATGCTGACGGTCGTACAGGCCTTCGACCGCGCGCCGATCGCGGAGCTCGCCACCGATGATGCGGCGGCGCTGGAGCGCAAGCTGCACGCGGCGGAGCAGGTATTCAGGCGTCGTGACGGCTGGCTCAAGCCGCACCAGCGCGTGGCGATCCTGCGCAAGCTGGCGGCCCTGATGGAGGCCAGGCGCGACCATCTCGCCCTGCAGATCGCGCGCGAGGGCGGCAAGCCGCTGGCCGACGCCATCGTCGAAACCCACCGCGCCATCGATGGTGTCCACAATGCGGCCGACGAGTTGCGCAATTTCGCAGGCCGCGAAATCCCGATGGGCCTGTCGGCCGCGGCCGAGAACCGCTGGGCATTCACGACCAAGGAGCCGATCGGCATCGTGGCGGCGATCTCGGCGTTCAATCATCCGCTGAACCTGATCGTCCACCAGGTGGCGCCGGCCGTCGCGGTCGGCTGTCCCGTCATCATCAAGCCGGCAGCTGCGACCCCGCTGTCCTGCCTGGAGTTCGTGGCGCTGCTGCATGAAGCCGGTCTGCCGGAACCCTGGTGCCAGACCTTCCTGCCGGACGGCAATGAACTTGCGGAAAAGCTGGCCACCGACCGCCGTATCGCCTTCCTCAGTTTCATCGGCTCGGCCCGGGTCGGCTGGTCGCTGCACGCCAAGCTCGCCCACGGCGCACGTTCCGCGCTGGAGCACGGGGGTGTCGCGCCGGCGATCGTCGACCGCAGCGCCGATCTCGCCCGGATCATCGAACCGATCGTCAAAGGCGGCTATTACCACGCAGGCCAGGTCTGCGTGTCCACGCAGCGCGTGTTCGTGCATCAGGACATCGCCGACGACTTCACCCGGCAACTGATCGCCCGTGTCGAGACACTGCGTACGGGCGATCCCACGCTGCAGGACACCGAGGTCGGACCCCTGATCCTGCCGCGTGAAGCGGACCGGGTCGCAGAATGGATCGAGGAGGCCGTCAAGGGCGGCGCGACGCTCGCGACCGGTGGAAAGCGTCTCTCCGAAACGACACTGCAGCCGACGGTACTGCTCGATCCGCCGGCCGATGCGAGGATATCGACGCAGGAGGTGTTCGGTCCGGCGCTCGCGGTCTATCGCTATGAGGACCTCGACGAGGCCATCGCCCGCGCCAATGCCCTGCCCACGGCGTTCCAGGCGAGCATCTTCGCCCAGGACATAGGCGTCGCCATGCACGCCGCGGATCGCCTGGACGCATCCGCCGTGATGATCAACGACCCCACCGCGTTCCGCACCGACTGGATGCCGTTTGCGGGACGCAGGGAATCCGGCTACGGCACCGGCGGCATTCCCTACACCATGCGCGACATGACGCAGGAAAAGATGATCCTCATGCGCAGGAGCTGAGTGCGGCTCCGGAGGCTTCCGGCTCCGATCCCCAAATTGGGTGAGGCGAAGCCGCCTCTTTTGCTGCATGGATACCCTCCTGTCCGGGCGGGAGGGGTGCGTGTCCAGCCTTATTGCCATTGCACGACGATGGGCCACGCTGTCGTGGCTGACATGCTGTGTGCTGCTGGCCCGTACGGAGCCGGCAATCGCCACCCCGTTCGGCATGGCGGAATACCACCGCAGCACCTGGAGCCAGCGGGATGGCGCACCACCGGACATATGGGCCCTGGCGCAGGATCCCGGCGG
This sequence comes from Pseudoxanthomonas sp. LjRoot143, assembly GCF_964252945.1. Taxonomy (NCBI): domain Bacteria; kingdom Pseudomonadati; phylum Pseudomonadota; class Gammaproteobacteria; order Lysobacterales; family Lysobacteraceae; genus Pseudoxanthomonas; species Pseudoxanthomonas sp. LjRoot143. Next base: position 22,824 of record NZ_CAXUPM020000001.1, read on the forward strand.
CGCGCTGTGGCTGGGCACGGGCATCGGTCTGTATCGCTTTGATGGCATCGGTTTCGAGCGTTACAACGCGCCACAAGGCAACGGCTTTGCGTCCAGCAACATCACGGCGCTGTTGACCGACTCGCGCGGCCGGCTGTGGATCGGTTTCTACCCGGGCGGCATCAGTGTGCTGGAGGCGGGCAGGCTGAAGCACTATCCGCCTTCGCCCGTGCTGCCGACGGGACTGGTGATGCGGATCACCGAGGACGCGGCGGGCCACATCTGGGTGCCGTCGTTCACCGGGCTCTACCGCTTCGACGGCAAGCGCTGGGCACGGGTCGGTCCTGAGATGGGGTTTCCCTACCGGTATGCGGATGACGTCCTGCTGGACTCGAAAGGCACCTTGTGGGTCGCCGCAGGCGATACGCTGCTGAAACTGCCCTCCGGTGCATCCCGGTTCGAACCGACTCATGTCGCGACAGGCGCATACACCTCGCTTCTGGAAGCGCCCGACGGAACCCTCTGGATCTCCGACGGCACCTACGGCACGCGGTCCATGCCGTCGGCGCCCAAGGCATTCGGCTTTGGCCATTTCGCAAGCATGAGCCTGGACAGGAGCGGTGCGTTGTGGGGAACCGACCGTCGCCGAGGTGGGCTTGCTCGCATCGCCGGTCTGGATCGGCTGCCCGCGGGGTATGCGCTCGGCGAAAGCGACGTGGCGGAGACTATCCAGCGGCGCAACGGTCTTGCCTCGGATCGGGCCGTCCCCGTACTGACCGACCGCGAGGGCAACGTCTGGGTAGGCACCAACATGGGCCTGCACCGCTTTCGGCCGAGCAGCATGCAGGTGTTGCAGGACGAACGGCTGAGCCAGAGCGGCGTCTACGGCATGGCGTTTTCTCCATCCCATGGGCTGCTGGTCTCAAGCGGCCGGCAGCTGTATCGCGTTGACGACAACGATCTGACGTTGTTGGCCAGCTCGGTCGGCAGGGGCATCTATGCGATACATGCCGCGGGTCCCAGGACGTACGTCTTCGCGTGGGACGGCGCCTATGAATACTCCGCAAAGGGACTGCTCACGCTGGACATGCCCGGCACAGGCACGCTGGGTGCCGTCGCGTGCGATGGCACCGGTGGCTTTCTTGTCATGCGCGAAGGGCAAGGGTTGTTCCAGTATGACGGCAAGACCTGGACAGGCATCGGGACGGGCGTCATTCCTCCCCATGGTGCGACCTCGCTTCTCCGCGATCCCGACGGGTCCGTGTGGATCGGCTACAACGGCAGTCGCATCGTTCACTGGCGCAGCGGTGAAGCCCGGATCTTCGGGTCGAAGGAGGGGCTCGACATCGGTACGGTGTCCGCCCTGGAAAACGTAGGTGAGGGTGTGCTGGCAGGTGGCGAGAGCGGTGTCGTCCTGCTTCGCGATGGGCAGGTCCGGCCCTTGCGCAGCGCGGATCGGAATCGCTTGAGCGGCATCACCGGGCTCCATCGGAGGCCGGGTGGCGACCTTTGGATGAACGGCGTCAATGGTGTTTTCCACGTTCCAGTCGAGGAACTCGGGAAGGGCCTCGAACGCGGCAGCCTGGACGGTCGTCTCTATGACACGGCCGATGGCATGCCCGGAATCGCCCAGCAATCGACGCTGATGTCGACGATCGTCACCGATGGTGCGGGGCGGCTCTGGTTTTCGACCAACCAAGGTTTGGCGATGATCGATCCGGCAAAGCCCTTCCACAATCCCGTCGTGCCGACGGTCAGCATCCGCGGGCTTGCGGTGGGTGAGATCGAATACGGGCGGGTCGATGGGAAGGAATTGCAGGCCGGCACCCGCGACATGCGCATCCGCTATGCGGCGAGCAGTCTCGCCTACCCCGAGCGGGTGCGCTTCCGTTACCGCCTGGAGGGCCTGGATGCGGATTGGCAGGAGGCGGGACATCGTCGGGTTGCCTACTACACCAATCTCGGGCCCGGGAAGTACGTATTCCGTGTCCAGGCGGCCAACGAAAGCGGCGTATGGAGCGCCGGGAATGCCTCGATGGCGTTTTCCATCGCGCCGCGCTTCACCCAGACAGGGTGGTTCTTTGGTCTTTGCGCGACGGCGGCTGCGGCCCTCATGTACTTCATCCACAAGCTTCGGCTGAGGCGCATTTCCCGGCGCATGCGCATGCGGTTCGAAGAACGGCATCGCGAAAGGGAGCGCATCGCACGGGAGCTGCACGACACCCTGCTGCAGAGTTTTCATGGCCTGCTCCTGAGATTCCAGGCCGTCGCCAACCTGCTGGCCAGGGAGGACCCCGTCCGTGCATCGCTGGAGCAGGTCATGGATCGCGGCGAGCAGGCCATCGTCGAGGGCCGCGAGCGCGTGCAGTCCCTGCGACTGGCGGAGGCTTCCGTGCCCGAAGACCTGCCGCAAGCCTTCGCCAGCATCGGCCGCGAACTGAATCACGAGGATGCCGTCGACTTCAACGTGGTATCGGAAGGTGAACTGCCGCCGTTGGAAGCTGTCATGCGCGACGAAATCTACTGGATCGGGCGCGAAGCACTCAGCAACGCTTTCCAGCACTCGGAGGCCGGCAGGATCGGCGTCGCGGTATCCGTGGCGAACGGCAACATCCGGTTCCGTTTCCGCGACGACGGAAGGGGCGTCACCGAAGACGTTTTGCGTTCCGGCGGTCGCGACGGCCATTGGGGCTTGCGTGGAATGCGCGAACGGGCCATCGACATCGGCGCGGAGCTGCGGATCTCCAGCGGTCCGGGAGGCGGGACCGATGTCGAGCTCCTGGTTCCTTCACGATCGACGTCGCGCAAGCGCCCTTGAGAGCCCGCGCAACCCGGGTGCATCCACCGGGGTGCTCATCGCATGTCCGCTTACGGACATAAGAAGCTTCGTGGTCGAGTCACGGGGGCCGGCTAACCGTGGGTTGTTGGCCGAACTGGGCAATCTTAAGATCCATGGGCACAAGGCATGGGTGCAGCTATCACAACAACTCCGCACAACCCGTGAGGGCGGCAAACATGAATTCCGATTTCCGAAGCTTCGCCGGCGCTCTGCTGGCGTTCCTTGTGGCAGGCGCTTGCTCGAATCACTCCCGTGCCGACGTTGAGCCGCCGGCGGCAGCAGCGCCAACACTGGCGGATCCGGGCGACAAGGACCAAGACTCGGTGCATGCCTACGAGTGTGCCAACCCGCACTTCTACGGGATGGAGCGCGAGCAGTGCCTGGACCGCACGAAGAACTGCCGGGGAGGCATGAACAGCCATAGCCTGATCTGCAGGAGGAAGATCGAGGATCTTGTGTATGACGTAAAGCCGGCAGAATTGATCGAGGTCCTCGGCTACATCCAGCGCGACGGCAACTCGCTCACGGTGAGCGCGGAACCCGACAAGAACTCAAGCCGTCTTCGGGTCCTGGGCGACAGCTGCACTACCCCCCATGGCAAGGACATCTGCACATTCGAAATGGGGCACAAGCTCAAGGTCGTGGGAGCCTATTTCACCGAGCGCGCCGCCGAGGGCCAGCCATTGCAGAGAAGCCTCCTTGTCTTGGACGTCATGGACGGAGAACCGGATCCGGGCGCGGTCATCTACTAGGCGGCGAGACGGGAATCATCGATGTCGGCTTCTGGCAGGAGCGGGTCATCCGAATGCTGACGTTAGTGCGGCTGTCAGACGCGCAGGGAAGAGCGACTTCCGCCCTCATCCACGGTTGTCGATTTCATCGCGTGCTCGCGTGGTTCATGGATGTATCCGACCAGCGGGGCACCGGATTTCGCCGCGACACGCGTGTATGAGCGCAGACTGTTCGCCATGCGGCGATGCGGATGTCGATTGCGCCAGGCGCAAGACAACGCGATGCGCCACCGACTGATGGTATGCCGCGGCGCATGAGGTCTGCAGGCATTGGAACGTGCCGGGCAGAGTCTGTCCCGTGACAGGATGAGTTGATCATGTCGTGCGCCCACCGATACGGGGGAGCGCTCTTTCGAAGCTGCAGATTTCTCTCGCAACGTCAGGAAAGACAGGCGGAGGATTTCACATGTTCCCGAACAGAGACGTGCGCCGCCTTGGGCGTGCATGGGTCTGCGCTGCTTCCGTGTTGCTCATGGTGCTTTTCCTCGCGCCTTGGCAGGTGTCTGCGGGCGAGATACGCCAGGGCGTACTGCAACTTCGCTGGGGCGATGCGGAACCTGCGATAGCGGGGAGAGCGTCTTTGCCGCCCCAACTGGAGGTCTGGCTGGATGCAGGGCCCAGACAGCGCTACCGGTTGGACGTGGACCAGGCCAGGCGTGCGGCGGGCGATCTCTATGCCCTGGCCAATCGCCGCGTTGCGGTGTCCTACGCGCCGGTGCCAGGCGTTGCGCAGCACCGGGAGGGACGCATCGAGCGTGTTGCCAGGATAATCGATGCGATCGTGCCTGCCGACCGCCTCTCGTCACGCATGCCAGCAATAGATGTGGACGGCAGGGCAGCACTGTCCCTGCCGCTGCACGGCAATACGCGATGGATCACCCTGATGTGCAAGTTCGGCGACATCGACGCAGAGCAGAAGCCGCGTGCGTTCTTCCAGTCCCAGTACGGCAATGCGCCAGGCCAGTTGGGTCATTTCTGGTCGGAGGTCTCGTACGGCAACATCGACCTGGCCGGAAGCGACGCGCACGGCTGGTACACGCTGCCGAGGCCGAGGTCTGCCTACGTGGATACCACGGGTGGCAAGCCGAAGGTCGATCTGTCGCTGCTGTTCGCCGACTGCACGGCACAGGCGGATCCCGATGTCGACTTCTCCGGCACACATGGCATCAACCTCATGTTCAATGGCGAACTGGATGGGTACGCATGGGGCGGGGGCGCCTGCGCGACCCTGGACGGGGTGTACGCCTGTCCGCGTTCGACATGGAACCCGCCGTGGTCCTTCTCCAATCTCTCCGCGATGGCGCACGAGATGGGACATGGCTACGGCCTGCCGCACTCCAACAACAGCGATGGCGACGGCGATACCTTCGACAATCCCTGGGACCTGATGAGCGACGCATGGCGCATGGCCAACAGCGATGCGACCTATGGCCTGCTACCCAAGCACATCAACATGCATCAGCGGAAGCGGTTGGGCTGGGTGACGGCGGCACGCACGCTGACCATTCCGGCGGAGGACATTGGTATCCACGAGGTCGTGCTGGATGCCGCCAGCCTGCTTGATGCGGCAGGCGTGCAGTTGCTCGTGCTGACGATGCCTCCGCAACCGGACCCCTTCGCTACCGTCGTCTACACCATCGAGGCGCGCAGGCGGACGGGTAGCTACGAGTCCAGGCTCGCAGGCGACGCGGTCATCATCCATCGGGTGAAGGACTACGGCATCGCCTACAGCCTGGATGCCGATGTGCCGCCTGCCGATCATGCGTCCAACGAGGGTTCGATGCTGAAGCCGGGTGAGCGCTGGACCCTGCCGGAGGGGCAGCACTGGGTGGAAGTGTTGGAAGAGACCGCGAACGGATTCATCGTGCGGGTTGGTCCGCGTCCCCGCGTCATGAGTTCGCCCTTGCCACCGCTGGTGTATCCGGCAGGTGCGGGGAAGACCCGTTCTGCGGGGGGCGTCGCGCCGCGTGCGAGGCCGCGCGGCGATGGATGAAACACAGCCCCGGACGGCGTCGACACTGCGGTCTGGGTCGAGCGCGGTTGCGCGCCGTCTTCCGGAAGAACTGAACCCCATACTCCCAGGATGATTCCATGAACGCGATTCGCCATGCCGTCGTACTGTCGATGCTGCTCCTGGGCGCGGCGCCCGTGATGGGCCAGGACAAGGTCAGCACCGTGCCCGTCAGCTTCGCCAAGGGCAGCAGCAGCGCGACGATGAAGGGCCACCTTGGCGGCTACGACAGCGTGAACTACACCCTGTCCGCCCGTGCCGGGCAGACGATGACGGTGAAGATCGCCGGCAGCGCCAATGCCCGCTTCAACGTGTTCAAGCCGGGTGACGTGCCGGGCAACGCCACCGCGCTGGGCAGCGGGTATGTAGGCGGCGACTAGTCCGGCGCGCTGCCGGCGACCGGCAAATACACCGTGCAGGTCTTCCAGATGCGCGCGTCCGCCCGCCGCGGCGAGCAGGTGCCGTACACGGTGACGTTCGGCATCCGCTAGGGTCCGGACCGTGCGCGTCGGCGTGCGCGTGCCGACGCGCTCGGTCATACTCGATCACGGACGGTCCACTGTCGGGGACGGCCGCTCCGCACTGCGCTGACGGGGAGTGCCCGACGCCACGCCCGGGAATCCCACGTGCCCCGCACCACGCTTCGCCTGCTGCTGTCTTTCTGCCTTTGGCTTCCCTTCGGCCTGTCAAGCGCTACGGCTCATGCGCAGGCGATCGAGGGTGAGCGCACGGCACCCACATCGCGCCCCAAGACCTGCCTGGTGCTGGGCGGCGGCGGCGCGCGCGGAGGCGCGCACGTGGGCGTGCTGAAAGTGCTGGAGCGCGAACGCATCCCGATCGACTGCATCGTCGGTACGTCGATGGGCGCCATCGTCGGCGGCCTGTATGCGGCGGGCTACAGCGCCGACGAGATCCATACCATCCTGGACGACGTGGACTGGAACGCGGAGCTGCGCGACAAGCCGCCGCGCAGCGACCGTGGCATGCGCCGCAAGGAAGACGACCTGCGCCTGCTGGGCGGCGTCGAACTGGGCGTCCACGAGGGCAGCCTCGCGTTCCCGCGCGGCGTCATCCAGGGCCAGCGGCTGGAGCTGCTGCTGCGCAAGCTGCTGCTGCCGGTGGCGACCGTGCAGGATTTCGACGCGTTGTCGATCCCGTTCCGTGCCGTCGCCACCGACATCGTGAAGGGTGAGAAGGTGGTGTTTGCCGAAGGCGACCTGGCCGCCGCGATCCGCGCCAGCATGTCGGTGCCGGGCGTGTTCGCGCCGGTGAAGATCGATGGCCGGCTGCTGGTGGACGGTGGCGTGCTGGACAACGTGCCGGTGGATGAAGCGCGCAGGTTGGGCGCGCAGCGGCTGATCGTTTCGCACGTGGGCAGTCCGTTGCGCACGGAAGAGGGACTGACCTCGCCGCTGGCGATCACCGAGCAGATGAGCAGCATCCTGATGCAGCGCGAAGTGGAGGCGCAGCTGGCCACGCTGGGTGAGCAGGACCTTCTGCTGATGCCGGAATTGGGCGATATCGCCAGCGAGCAGTTCAACCGTGCGCCCGAAGCCGTGGCGCCGGGCCAGCGCGCCGCCGACGCGGCGGCATCGCAGTTGCAGCGCTATGGCGTGGACGAGGCGCGCTATGCGCAGTTCACCGCACGCCATCGCATGCCGCGTTTCGATACGCCGCTGCTGACGTTCGTCGACGTCGACGGACGCGCCACCGGCACGGAGACGTTCGTCCAGCAGCGCATGGCGCCGTTGGTCGGCAAACCACTGGACGTGCCCGCGGTGGAACAGACGCTGGCCACCCTGTACGGCGAGGGCCGCTACGAGAAGATCGGCTGGACGCCGCTGCAACGAGGCGACACGTGGGGCCTGCAGGTCACGCCGGTCGACAAGGCTTGGGGTCCGGATTTCCTGCATCTCTCGCTGCGCGTGTCCGACGATTTCAATGGGGCCAGTGCTTACCAGTTCATCGCCGAGCTGACCCGGACAGGACTGTCCGAAGCCGGTGCGGAAGCGCGCGTGCGCGCGGCGATCGGCCAGGAGTCGCAACTGTTCCTGGAGTACTACCACCCCCTCGGTGTGCGCGCGCACCACGCGCTGTCCACCTATCTGCAGTACCGCGCCACCAATCGCGACATCTCGTTCGCCCAGGACGATCTTGGCGACTACCGCTACTTCCAGGCTTACGGAGGGGCGCGATGGACGTATTCGCCGCACCGCGACTGGGAGTTCGCCACTTTCGTCGAACGGGGCCACGAGCGCGTGCGTTTCGACCTGGGCGATCCCGATCTCAGCGGGCGGTACCACGCCAACCTCGGCAGCCTGGGCCTGCAGCTGCGGCACGACTCGATCGACAGCTCCACCTTTCCTACGCAGGGGCACCGGGCGTCACTGACCTATCAACGCTTCGATGACGCGCTGGGCTCGTCGGTCGACAGTGCGGTGGCGCGCCTGCAATGGGACGGTGCGTGGTCGTGGCGGGAGCACCGCTTCGTCGGTGGCGTGCGTGCGTCCACCTCGACCGGCAGCGATGCGCTGCTGGCGACGTACGGCTTCCTCGGCGGGCTGGGCAACCTGTCCGGCTATCCGGAACAGAGCATCTTCGCCCCGCATACCGCCCTGCTGCGCCTGATGTATTACCGGCGCGTGCTGCACACCGACAACCTGATCACGCTGCCGCTGTACGTGGGTGGCAGCGCCGAATATGGCGGCTTCTGGGCGACGCGCCGGGAGGCCGGTTTCGGCAGCATGATGCCGGCGGGGAGCGTCTTCGTCGGGGCAGACTCACCGTTGGGACCGATCTTCCTCGGCTGGGGTCGGGCCGAAGGCGGGCGCGATTCGTTCTACCTCACCTTCGGGTCGTTGTTGAGGACGCTGGATGGCTTCTGACCTTCCGCGCACGCCACCCGCGTCGACGACGGCGCTGCACGTGTTGCTCGGCGGTGCGCTGTACGCGCTCGCGCTGGTCTGGGGCGGCGAATGGCTGTTCGCGCAGTTCACCGCGCGCGCGTTCACGATGGGCGCCGAGGTCGGGCCGCGCTGGACGCGCACCGCACTGGCGTTCGCGCCGTTCGCGGGGCTGGCGCTGTACGCCCTCGTCCGCCGGCATGCGCTGTGGTCCGCGCGCGTGCGGCTGGCATGGGCGACCGGCCTGGTGCTGTCGCTGCTACTGTGGCTCTGGTACTTCTTCGATCCGCTGCTCAATCCGGGCGGGGGCGCCAATATCGGCCTCGGCCTGCTGATGATGGCCTCGCCGCTACCGATCTTCGTGGCGATGTGGCTGATCGCCCGTCGGCCGCACACGTGAATGCGTTTCCCCTGCAAGGAGCTGTCCCATGAAGGCGTCCGTCCTGCTGTTGGTGTGCTGCCTGCTGATGCCGGTCGCGGCCGAGGCGGTACCGTTCTGGGGTGCGAAGCAGTCCAGCCCGGTGGACACGCCGCCCTCGGCGCTCAAGCCCGGCGAGTGGATCTGGGGCGGCGACAGCAAGGCGATGGGGCCGATGGCCGTGCTGGTGAGCCTCACCGAACAGCGGGCCTACGTGTACCGCAACGGTGTGCTGGTGGCCGTATCCACGGTCAGCACCGGCAAGCCGGGGCACGAAACGCCGACCGGGGTGTTCACCATCCTGCAGAAGGACAAGGACCACCATTCCAGCAAGTACAACAACGCGGCGATGCCGTACCAGGAACGGTTGACCTGGGACGGCATAGCCCTGCACGCCGGTGGCCTGCCGGGCTACCCGGAATCGCACGGCTGCGTGCACCTGCCATCGCAGTTCGCGCAGACGCTGTTCGACAGCACGAACATGGGCATGGTCGTGGTCATCACGAAGACCGGTGAAGCGCCCGAGCGGCTCGTGCATCCCACCGTCATCAGTCCGATCAGCGCCACGACAGGCGCGGATGATGAAGCCGCGCCGCTGCCTGTCGGCGACGCCTTCCGTTGGCAGCCGGAACGAGCGCCGGAGGGTGTCGTGTCGCTGGTGATGAGCACGGCGGACCGCCGCGTCTTCGTCTACCGCAACGGCGTGGAGATCGGGCGCGCCCGCATCGACTTCAATGCGGCCGGTTCGCCGCACGGCACGCACGCGTATCTCGTCGCATCCGGCGGCCAGCCGGGCAGGATGCCGCCGTGGCTGCGCGTCGGCATTCCCGGTCATGAGGACGAAGCACACCAGCCGGTCAGCCCACAGGACGTCGCCCGCGTCATCGTGCCGACCGCTTTCCTCGCCGATGTGCTGCCACTGCTGTCGCCTGGCGTCGTGTTGTTGCAGACCGATATGCACGTGCTGCCAGAAACAACCGGCGTGAAAACGCAGGTGTTGAACGCGGATCCGCCGACGCTCTAGGGCTATCCACCCAAGTCGACCGAATGCGGACATCATGAACCACGCGCCTGCCATCCCCCAGGGCGGCACGTCTGTTCGCTACGTTGGTCGCAACGGATGCGCGCCCGCCGGCTCGCGCCGGTCGCAGCAACTTTGAATTCATCGTTGAGGAAAGCCATCATGGGTGCAGGTAAGGCCGGAATGAGCGCGGCCTGCCGACTCCTGAAAGTTGAGAGGCCTTCCGACAGTGACCCGAATCCCTGTGCCACGGCGTTCATCCGCCTTGGGGCTGCTGCTCCGATGCAGTGTCGCGACATTGGCGTGCATGGGCATCTGGAAGGCTGGCTTGTCGCTGGTGCCGGATGCGACGTCGCCGGCGCAGCGACTCCTGGCGGGCTGCGTGATCTCCACCCTTGCCCTGGTTCTGGTTGTCCTCGCGCTGCGCCGGGATCGACTTGATCCCTCCGTACTCGGGCTCGCGCGCATGCGCGACGTGCTGTGCGGCGTGCTTGGCGGAGCGGCGCTGTGGCTGCTGACCGCGGTGCCAATGACCGCCTTGTTGCTATGGCTTGGCGTTGCGGAAGTCCGGATGGTCGGTGACGGGTTCGCCGCTTTGGCGACACTGGCCATCCTGATTCCCGTCGTGCTGCTGATCGAGGCGATCCCGGAAGAACTGGTCTTCCGGGGCTACGTGCAGGGCTCGGCGGCGCGGTGGCTGTCGCCTTGGCTGGCCGTGGTTGCGCAGGCCGCGTTCTTCCTGTTGTTTGCGTGGGCGATAGGCGCGACGGCCGCACCCGGGCAGTGGTCGTTCTTGCCAGGCTTCGCGCTGATTCTGGGTGGCTTGCGGCTGATGGGTGGAAATCTCGGCTGGCCCATCGGTTTCCATGCTGCGCTCATGGTCGCCACGCAATGGCTGCTGGCACATGGCCATTTCGTCGTTCACAACGCCATGACGATTCAGGTACTCGCCTTCGTGGCGCTGCCGAGCGCGGTGTACGGCATGGTGCTGTCGACGCATGCCTCCAAGGTCAAGCGAGAGCCGGGAGAAGCCGTTTCCCTCGAGTAAGGGTCAAGCGGCTGCGTGGCGGCAGGCGACGCGACGGGTAGCCTACCGTTGGCTCACGCCACCCCTTTCGTACCGCGATCAGCCGACGTGGAAACAGTGCCCGCTTCCGGCTGGGAGCGGGTCCGCGTTGGTGAGGGGACGGCTGCGCACCCGTTGTGACCGCGCGCGGACGATGGCGAGGCCTCATCGCGCTGCGCCTGACCGACACCGGATTTCTGTCGCGCGTCGCCTGTCCCTTGCCCCACGCAGATGAAGGTCGCGGGTTACGCAGACGCCTCCGCCGTTCGCGAGACGCGCGGCAGGGCGTTGAGCTGGACGGCGACGTAGTCCATGTGGCCGCCGGCGGCGAGGCGTGCGCGGTCGGGGTCGCGCTGCAGGATCGCGGCGAGCAGGGCGTCGTGCTGCCGGCGCAACTGCTGCGAGACCGGCGATTGCGGCGACAGGCCGGCGAGGCTGACCTGCACGTGGTCGTGCAGCAGCGCCAGCAGGGAGGCGATGAGATACGAGAACACCGGATTGTGCGTCGCATCGGCGATGGCGCGGTGGAAGGCCACGTCGCTGCGGATCTGCGCCTGCCGGTCGCTGCCGTTGTAGGCCGCATCGACCGCGGCGTGCGCCGAACGGAGTCGCTCGCGATCCCGGTCGTCGTGCCGCAGCGCCGCCAGTTCCGCGGTGCGGCCTTCCAGCATCGCGCGGAACTCCACCAGGTCGGCCTGCAGCATCGGATGGTTGCGCGCCATGTCCTGCCAGATCTCCGCCATCCCGCGCTCGGTGGCCGCGACCACATAGGTACCGTCGCCCTGACGGCGCTCCAGCACGCCTCGCGCGACCAGCAGGCCGATCGCCTCGCGCGCCGTCGCTCGCGAGACCTGCAGGCGCTCGGCGAGCGTGCGTTCGGCGGGTAGTCGGCGGCCGGCGACGTAGCGCCCGTCGGCGATGGCCTGTTCGAGGTGGCGGGTGACCTGGGCGACCTGGGAGGACATGACGGCCTGCACTCGGATTGGTCGGACCAATATACCGCCCTCGGGAAGGCGTCACAGACTCGGTGCCGGACAAGACAGACCCGCCCGCCATGCGCTCGCCAGATCCTGCCGGCTCCTCCCCCCTTCGGGACGTGTACGTGTTCGCCACCTGCGTGGTGGACCTGTTCATGCCCGACGCCGGCCTGGACGCGATCGCCGTGCTGGAACGGATCGGTTGCCGCGTGCACCTGCCCGAGGCGCAGACCTGCTGCGGACAGCCCGCCTACACCAGCGGCTTTCCCGAGGAATCGCGCAAGGTCGCGCGCGCACAGCTGGACCTGTTCCCGCAGCGTTGGCCGATCGTGGTGCCGTCGGGCTCCTGCGCGGGGATGATGCGGCACCACTGGCCGCGGCTGTTCGCGGACGATCCCGTGCTGCTGGCACGCGTGCGCGACATCGGCGCGCGGGTGGTCGAGTTCTCCGACTTCCTCGCGGCGACCGATCTGCCGATGCCCGCGCCTGTCACCGCCGATCCGGTGTCCATCTGCCTGCACACCTCGTGCAGTGCACGCCGCGAGACCGGCGCACTGGCCAGCGGGCGCCGGCTGCTGGAGGCGCTGCCCGGCGTCGAGCTGAAGATCCAGGCCTACGAATCCGAATGCTGCGGCTTCGGCGGCACCTTCGCGGTCAAGCAGCCCGAGATCTCCGCCGCGATGGCCGGCGACAAGGCGGATGCATTAGCGGGCAGCGGCTGCGATGCCTTCGTCAGCGGCGATTGCGGCTGCCTGCTCAACCTCAACGGCACGCTGGCGCGTCGCGAGGCGCCGCTGCAGGGCCGGCATATCGCCAGCTTCCTGCGCGAGCGCTGGGGCCTGCCCGCACCGGACGCCGGCGCATGAGCCTGCCCGCCGCCTCCACCCGCGCGCGTTCCGCGATCCTGTCGCGGCTGCGTGCGGCCGCACCGGTCGAACTGCCGGTACCTGACGTGGCCGCGTACTACGCCGACGCCGGCACGCCATCCGTCGCCGCGATGCGCGAACGCTTCATCGCGCAGGCGCGCGGCTGGCGTGCCGAGGTGATCGAGACCGACGCCGCCACATGGCCGACCGCGCTCGCCGCGGTGCTGGCGGACAAGGGCGTGCGCCGCCTGATGGCGGGGCGCGACACGGTGCTGGTCGAGGGTCTTTACGCCGCCACGCAGGCGGTGACGCTGGACTGGTACGACGCGCCCATCGAAACGCTCAAGCCGGTGCTGTTCGACACTGTCGATGCCGGCATCACCACCACGCTGGGTGGCATCGCGGAAACCGGCAGCCTGATCCTGTGGCCGGACGCGCGCGAGCCGCGCACGCTGTCGCTGTTGCCGCCGCTGCATATCGCGGTGCTGCGTGAAACCGACCTGCAGCCCACGCTGTACGCGGCCATGCGGCATCGGCAATGGGCGGCAGGCCTGCCCACCAACGCGCTGCTGGTCACCGGCCCGTCCAAGACCGCCGACATCCAGCGCCTGCTGGTCTACGGCGCGCACGGTCCGCGCGAACTCGTCATCCTGCTGCTGCGCGCCGAGACCACGGCATGAGCGCGGTACGGCCCACCGCCGATCCGGTCGCGTTCAAGGACAACGCGCGCCTGGTGCTGGCCGATCCGGTGCTGCGTCGCGGTTTCCGCGGTGCGATGGACTACCTGGCCGACAAGCGCGCCGCGCAGTTCCCCGAACAGGATGCGTTCGAACGGCTGCGCACGCTGGGCGAACACCTGCGCAAGCGCGCGCTGTCGCGGCTGCCGGACCTGCTGGAACAGCTGGAGCAGGCGCTGCAGGCACGCGGCGTGCAGGTGCATTGGGCCGAGGATGCGGCCGATGCGAACCGCATCTTCCAGGAGATCGCCGCGCGCCACGACGCCCGCATGATGGTCAAGGGCAAATCGATGGTCAGCGAGGAGATCGAACTGAACCATCGCATGCAGGAACACGGCATCGCCTGTGTCGAGACCGACATGGGCGAGTACATCCTGCAGCTCGACAACGACCGGCCCAGCCACATCATCATGCCGGCGATCCACAAGACCAAGGAAGACGTGGCGAAGATATTCGCCGAGCACATCCCCGGCGCCGGCTACACCGAGGACGTGGACGAACTGATCGCGATCGGCCGCGTGGCGCTGCGCGACAAGTTCCGCCAGGCGAAGATCGGGGTATCGGGCGTCAACTTCATGGTCGCCGAGACCGGCTCGCTGGTGCTGGTGGAGAACGAAGGCAACGGACGGCTGTCGACCACGGTACCGGACGTGCACATCGCCATCACCGGCATCGAGAAGGTCATCGAAAAGCTCGAGCACGTGCCGCCGCTGTTCACCCTGCTGACGCGCTCGGCCACCGGCCAGGCGGTGACCACCTACCTCAACGTCATCAGCGGTCCGCGCCGCGAGGGCGAGAAGGACGGGCCGCGCGAAGTGCACCTGGTGCTGCTGGACAACGGCCGCAGCCAGGCCTTCGCCGAGGAACCCTTCCGCGCGACGCTGCAGTGCATCCGCTGCGGCGCATGCATGAACCACTGTCCCGTCTACGCGCGCATCGGCGGCCTGTCGTACGGCACGACCTACCCGGGGCCGATCGGCGCGATCATCTCGCCACACCTGCTGGGGCTGGAATCGACCCGCGACCTGCCGACCGCGTCCAGCCTGTGCGGCGCCTGCGGCGATGTATGCCCGGTCGGCATCCCCATTCCCGAGCTGCTGATGCACCTGCGCGAAGCGGGACGGCACCATCGTCCCGCACTGCAGCAGCGCGACGCATTGAAGGGGCAGGGGGCAGTGCGTAGCATCCCGGAGGTCCTCGCCTGGAAGGCGTGGCGACTGCTGTATTCCAGTGGAGTGCGGTATCGCCTGTTCACCTGGATCGCTTCCCGGCTGCGCGGCCTTACGCCTGCGCACCAGGGCGGCTGGACCCGATCCCGTACGCCGCTGACGCCCGCGCCGCGCTCGCTGCGCGAGCGATGGCGGACGTCGCGCACCCGCATCACCACCGATACGCGCAGCATGCAGGAGACGTAGGGAACACGCTGGAAACGACCGCGGACCGGGAGCATCCGCAGTCCATACACACGAACGGCACGCAAGCGGGAATGTCTTCGGCCGGCCTTGGGAGGGGTGGCATGGCAACTGTCCAACAACATGTCGAAACGGTGTTGCGGGTGATCCATTCGGGATCGCCCAGCACCGGAAGCAACGCCAATACCGATCTGATCCACCGCTCGTGGCGCCGTTGCGCCAACGAGCACGCCCTCGATCCGGCGATGCGTCCGGACGTGCGCATCGAAACCCACTCGCGCCTGCGCGAATGCCGCCAGCAGGTGGAAGAACACCTGCACGTCGCGCGCGCCGGCATGGAGCAGCTGTACAAGCACGTCTCCGACCTCGGTTACGTGCTGCTGCTGACCGATGCGGAAGGCGTCACTCTGGATTTCATCGGCAACGACACCTGGGATGCGCCGTTGCGCCGCGCGGGCCTGGCGCTGGGCGCGAACTGGAACGAGGTCCACGCCGGCACCAACGGCATCGGCACCTGCATCGCCGAGCAGTCGACGGTGATCTGCGACCGCGAGGACCACTTCTACATCGGCCACATCGGCCTCAGCTGCACCAGCACGCCGCTGTACGATCCCGATGGCGCCTTCATGGGCGCGCTGGACGTGTCCGCGCTGTCGTCGCCGGATCGGCGCGAGAGCCTGCACCTGGCGCGCCATCTGACCGTGCTGCATGCGCGGATGATCGAGGACGCCAACTTCATCCGCCAGTTCCGCGCGCACTGGATCCTGCGCCTCGGTACCGTCGGACCGCTGGTCGATGTCTGCGGCGAATTGATGCTGGCGGTGGACCGCGACGGCCGCATCGTCGGTGCCAACAGCGGCGCGCGCCAGCAGCTTCGCCTGCTGGAATCGCTGCACACGCGCGACGCCGCGCGCGCGCAACTGGTCGGCCATCACCTGACCGGCGTGTTCGGCACGCGCATCGACGACATCTGGCGGCTGACCAAGGGCACGTCGCACGATTCGCGCGGCGTGGTGACCACGTGGGACGGACAGGGCTACCACGCGTCGATGATCGCGCCGAAGACCGCGCCACGCCTGCAGGTATCGGAGGCGGGCGAGACGCAGCGGAATCCCGTGCAGGACAGCGTGCTGTCGCGGCTGTCCGGTGGCGATCCGCGCATGGACCAGTTGCTGGAACGTGCGGCACGCCTGGTCGACAAGCCGGTCAGCATCTTCCTGCAGGGCGAGACCGGTACCGGCAAGGAAGTCCTGGCCCGCGCGTTGCACGATGCCAGCCGTCGCGCGGAGCGTCCGTTCGTGGCGGTCAACTGCGCGGCGATCCCGGAGTCGCTGATCGAGAGCGAGCTGTTCGGCTATGCGCCGGGTACGTTCACCGGTGCGCGCAGCAAGGGCATGAAGGGACTGATCCAGCGCTCCGACGGTGGCACGCTGTTCCTCGACGAGATCGGCGACATGCCGCTGCCGCTGCAGACGCGCCTGCTGCGGGTGCTGGCGGAGCGCGAGGTGCTGCCGTTGGGTGCCGACGAGCCGGTGCGCGTGGATCTCAACGTGGTCGCCGCCTCCCACCGCGACCTGCGCCGCCAGATCGTCGCGGGCACGTTCCGCGAAGACCTGTACTACCGGCTGTGCGGCGCCACGCTGGCGTTGCCGGCGCTGCGCGAACGCGGCGACAAGGCATTCCTCATCGAGCGCATCCTGGAGATGGAAGCGCAGGCGATGGGCGTGCGGGCCGAGATCGACCCGCGTGCCGTGGCGGTGCTGCTGCGCCACGACTGGCCCGGCAACATCCGCGAGCTGCGCAATGCCCTGTGCTACGCCCTGTCGATCGCCGATGGCGCCACGGTCCGTGTAGACCATTTGCCCCAGGAGGTCTTCGAGACCGATGGCTCCGCCGTGCCCGCGACGGCGACGGTCATCCCGTTCCCGCGCGAACCTGCGGCCGGTACCGATGAACGCGGCGAGCTGCTGGAGGTACTGCGCCGCAACCGCTGGAACATCAGCGAAGCCGCGCGCGATCTGGGCGCATGCCGCGCCACCGTCTACCGGCGGATGAAGCGGCTGGACATCGTGTCGCCAACGCAGACCGACTAGCACCGTCCACCTGCAGCGCGCAGGGCGTGACCCTGCGACCCGACGGCCCGTCCTTGCGACGGGCCGTCTTCGTTTGCGCCGCCATCGCGCCGCCGTGTCCAGAGGGTGCGACACCTGTCGCAGGTGGCTGCGACAGCTGGTCGCATGCACGTGTCGCATGTGCATTGCACTGCCGCATGGATTTGATGGCCTCCACCGATGGAGTCGGCGACAAGTCATTGATTCGACAGGAAGGCATGTCCATGGCTCCGTTGCACTGCAACGTGGCACGCGGCTTGCGCTGCCTCCTGCGTGGACCTGATGCGCGTGCGCAGCGGTCCCGGAACCACCGCCGCACGGACAACGTTCCGTGGACCGGCCGGTCCATTCACTCGGGAGGGAAGCACCACCATGAAGAGAGAGACGATGCCGTCGCTGCCGCGCCTGTTGCCGTTGGCCTTGTTGCCGCTGCTGGCGATCGCGGGCACGGCCAGCGCGCAGACCACGTTCGACGTGATCGGTCCGCGCGAGTACGAGCTGCCGGTCGGTTTCGAACCGTTCAACGTGTTCGTGCAGTACGCCACGTACCAGGACAACGGACGCGTCTTCAATGCCGATGGCGACCGCGTCGACGGCTCGGGCAGCAAAGCGCTGACCGGCCTGTCCAAGTACGTGCGCTTCTGGACGCCCGAATCGAACAAGAAGATCGGCGTGGCCTGGGAAGTGATCGTGCCCGAGGTTGCCATCCGCAACACGCGCGCTCCGGAAGGCGACCGCCACATCAGCGGCATCGGCGACCCGATGACGGGCTTCGCCATCTGGTACAAGCCCAGCGAGAAGGCCACGCTCGGCTTCCAGTCGTTCGTGCAGGTGCCGGTGGGCACCGAGCGCGTCAGCGACACCAACTGGAAGAACCTCTCGAGCTTCTTCTGGGACTGGCGGATGGGCGACAAGTTCGGCTGGACCGGCGACGCCGGCTTCGTCTGGCAGAGCCGGCGCGACAGCGGCATCCAGCCCGGCCTGACGCTGCACACCAACAACCGCTTCGCCTACCGCGCGTCGCAGCGGCTCGAGCCGTTCCTGGCGCTGGATGCCGAGCACACCGAATCGAACGATGGCCTGCCGACCGGTTGGGCCGTCGATGCCGGCGCGGGCCTGATGGTCCATACCTTCGACAACCAGTCCATCACGTTGCGCTACTCGACTTCGCTCGACGGCAAGAACCACAGCGTCAACGACAGCCTCAACCTGAAGTACGCCTACGTGTGGTGATCACCGCCGGTGGTGCGCCGTTCCCCATGGATGGCGCGCCTGCAAGGACAACACAAGCAAAGGAAACCCCATGACACAGACCTACCAGAACTACATCGATGGCGCGTTCGTCGCCGGCGGCGGCGCGACCATCGACGTGACCAACCCCGCCGACGGCGCATTGCTCGCGCGGATCCCCGACAGCGATGCCGCGACCGTGGACGCCGCCGTATCCGCCGCGCGGCGTGCACAGCCGGCGTGGGAGAAGCTTGCCCCGATCGAACGCGCGGGCTACCTGCGCAAGATCTCCGCCAAGCTGCGCGAGCACCGCAAGGAACTCGCCGGCGTGATCGTCCGCGAGCAGGGCAAGATCCAGCAGCTGGCGCAGGTCGAGGTCGACTTCACCGCCGACTACATCGACTACATGGCCGAGTGGGCGCGCCGCCTGGAAGGCGAGATCCTCACCAGCGACCGCGCGAACGAGAACATCTTCCTGTTCCGCAAGCCGATCGGCGTGGTGGCCGGCATCCTGCCGTGGAACTTCCCGTTCTTCCTGATCGCCCGCAAGCTGGCGCCCGCGCTGATCACCGGCAACACCATCGTGATCAAGCCGAGCGAGGAAACGCCGATCAACGCGTACGAGTTCGCGAAGCTCGTCGCCGAGACCGACCTGCCGAAGGGCGTGTTCAACCTGGTCGGCGGCCTCGGGCGCAGCACCGGGCAGGCGCTGGTCGAGCATCCGCAGGTCGACCTGATCACCTTCACCGGCAGCGTGGCCACCGGCAGCCGCATCATGCAGACGGCGGGTCGCAACCTGACCCGCGTGAACCTGGAACTGGGCGGCAAGGCGCCGGCCATCGTGCTGGCCGATGCCGACCTCGACCTGGCGGCCAAGGCGATCTATGACTCGCGCGTGATCAACACCGGACAGGTCTGCAACTGCGCCGAGCGCGTGTACGTCGAACGCGGTGCGCATGAAGCGCTGGTCGAGCGGCTGGTCAAGCTGTTCCGCGACACGCAGTACGGCGATCCCTCCGAGCGCGACGACCTGCAGATGGGCCCGCTGGTGAACCAAGCCGGCCTGGACAAGGTCGCGGCCGCGGTGGAACAGGCCAAGCGCGATGGCGCCACCATCGTCACCGGCGGCAAGCCGGCGGAGCTGGGCAAAGGGTTCCACTACGAGCCGACACTGATCGTCGATGCGCGCGCCGACATGGCGATCATGCGCGAGGAGACGTTCGGCCCGGTGCTGCCGATCCAGGTGGTCGACAGCCTCGACGAAGCCATCGCGCTGGCCAACGATTCCGAGTACGGACTGACGTCGTCGATCTTCACCCGCGACATCAACGCGGCGATGAAGGCGGCGCGCGAGCTGCGCTTCGGCGAGACCTACATCAACCGCGAGCACTTCGAGGCCATGCAGGGCTTCCATGCGGGCCGGCGCAAGTCCGGCATCGGCGGCGCCGACGGCAAGCACGGCCTGCTCGAGTTCACCGAGACCCACGTGGTCTATCTGCAGACGCCCTGAAGAAGAGAGTAGCCACGATGAGCGAAGCGAAAGAACAGGGCGGTTGCGCGTGCGCATGCGCCGGACATCCCGACGACAGCGGGCGGCGCAGCATGCTGACCGGCGCACTCGCGCTGGCCGCACTAGCGCCGTTGGCCGCGGTCAGCTGTGGTGCGCAGGCACAGGCGGCCGCACCGGCGCCGGCTGCCACGCGCAGCCAGAAGCCGGAGCCGGGCGACAAGCTGGCTTTCATGATCGGGCCCAAGGCGGGCAAGGAAGTGAAGCCTGCCGATATCGAAGTCGGCAAGCCGCCGGTGCTGGCGTATCCGATGGATCCGACGACCGGCAAGGTGCTGATCTCGAAAGCCAACCTGCTGACGGTGGTGCGACTGAAGCCGGCCGACCTGAAACCGACCAGCGCCCGCAACGCCGCCGACGGCATCGTCGCGTTCTCGTCGCTGTGCACGCACTACGGCTGTCCCATCACCACGCTGCACCCGAGCCAGACGCAGATCGTCTGCAACTGCCATGGCTCGGTGTTCGACGCGGCCAACCGCGGCGCCGTCACGACGGGGCCGGCCACGCGCCGGCTCGCCATGCTGCCGGTGACGATCAAGGACGGCGCGCTGGTGGTCAGCGGCAAGTTCGACGGACCGCTCGGTCCGCCGACCACCTGATCCGCGCACGCGGCCACGTCCACTTTCCACCACACACACCAACGCTTCACCCGGGAGGAGACCCATGCACCTGAAACTGATCACGGCCGCGCTCGTCGCGTCCCTCGCTTCGGCCCCGCTCGCCGCGGCCGATTACCAACCCGTCACCGACGCGCGCCTGGCCAAGCAGGAGCCGGCAAATTGGCTGCTGACCAAGGGCAACTACGCCGGCTGGAGCTACAGCGAACTGGACCAAGTCACCACCGCCAACGTCGCCAAGCTGCGGCCGGTGTGGTCCGCGGCTACCGGCGTGAACTCCGGCCATGAAGCGCCCGCCATCGTCAATGGCGACTACATGTTCGTGGCCACGCCGCACAACCAAGTGATCGCCTACGACACGCGCACCGGCAAGGTCCGCTGGAAGTTCGTGCGCGAAGTGCCGGAGGGCCTGGGCGCCCTCCACCGCACCAACCGCGGCGTGTCGCTGTACGGCGACAAGGTGTACGTCGGCAGCATCGACTGCATGCTCAGCGCGCTCGACGCCAAGACCGGCACGCTGGTGTGGGAAGCGCAGGTCTGCGACTGGGAGCAGGACAGCGCCTACATCACGTCCGCGCCGCTGGTGGTCAAGGGCAAGGTGCTGATCGGGCCGTCCGGCGGCGAGTTCGGCGTGCGCGGCTTCCTCAAGGCCTTCGATGCCGAAACCGGCAAGCTGGCATGGACGCGCTACAGCGTGCCGGCGCCGGGCGAGAAAGGGTTCGAGACGTGGCCGCAGGACGGCGAGTGGAAGGACGCGTGGAAGAACGGCGGCGGCACCATGTGGATGCCGGGCAACTACGACGCGACCAACAACGTCATCTATTGGGGCGTCGGCAACGGCGCGCCGTGGCTGGGCGACCAGCGCCCGGGCGACAACCTGTATCTCGCCTCGGTGCTCGCGCTCGATCCGGAGAGCGGCGACATCGTCAGCCACTTCCAGTACCACTGGAACGATTCGTGGGACTGGGCCGGCATGAATGCACCGACGCTGGTGGAGTTCAACCGCAACGGCAAGAAGGTGTCCGGTCTGATCAGCGCGCAGCGCAACGGCCGCCTGTACTGGCTGGACCGCGACGCCAAGGGCCAGATCACCTACAACAAGTCCGAGCCGTACGTGCACAACACGGTGTTCACCAGCATCGATCCGAAGACCGGCCGCCCGACCTACAACGAAGAAGCGAAGCCGGCGACCGGCAAGACGCGCACCTACTGCCCGAGCCTGTGGGGCGGCAAGGACTGGCCGTACGAGGCGTACAACCCGAAGACCGGCATGCTGTACATCCCTTACAACGACAACCACTGCCTCACGCTGACCGGCCTGATCCAGCCACGCATCCCCGGCCAGTGGTCGGCCGGCGTGGACATCAACCGCCTCGACCTGTCGCTGAAGAAGGACTTCGACCACATCGGCGGCATCCAGGCGTGGAGCGTGGACGGCGGCAAGGAAGTATGGCGCGAGAAGTACCCGCACTCGTGGAACTGGGGCTCGATCATGACCACCGCCGGCGGCGTGCTGTTCGCGGGCGGCACCAACGACCGCATGTTCCGTGCGTACGACGCCAAGACGGGCAAGCTGCTGTGGGAGTTCCCCACGCCGTCCGGCATCATCGCGCCGCCCAGCACCTTTACCGTCGATGGCAAGCAGTACATCGCCGTGGTGTCGGGCTGGGGCGTGGACGCGCAATGGATCCAGGGCAAGATGCACGGCCTGGCGGGATGGGAGAAGGCGGTGCCGGAAGGCGGCTCGGTGTGGGTGTTCGCACTCGGCGACTGACCCGCGCAACCGTCGATCCTTGCCTGCGCGGCCCCGGTGACGGGGTCGCGCAGGGCAACCACCCGATTCACAGGAACTCCCCCATGTCACCGAAATCCGTACTTCCCTGCCTCGTCTTCTCTGTGCTGGCCCTGGTCCCGCTGCATGCAGCGGCCAAGACCTGCAACGTCGCCATCGGCAGCAACGATGCGATGCAGTTCGACAAGCAGGAAATCCGCATCGCCGCCGACTGCACGCAGGTGAAACTGACGCTGCGGCATACTGGCGCCCTTCCCGCCGAGGTGATGGGCCACAACTGGGTGTTGACGACCACCGCCAACCTCGAGGCGCTCGCCACCGCCGCCGGCAAGCTTCCCGCCAGCAGCGATCACGTGCCCAAGGGCGACGCCCGCGTACTGGCGGCCAGCAAGGTGGTGGGCGGTGGCCAGTCGACCACCTTCACCTTCTCCACGTCGGCGCTGCGCAAGGGCGGCGACTACACGTTCTTCTGCTCGGTCCCGGGCCACTGGATGATGATGAAAGGCAAGTTGGTGTTCGGATGATCGACGCATGCGCATGAGGTCGCGAGTATCGCCGTTGCTGGGTGCTGCGTTGCTGGCACCGGCTGCGATGGCGGCACCTGCCGGCGAGCCGGCGGCGCCGATGGAAACGCTCGATCGGGTGGTCGTCACCGCGACCCGACTGGACACCGTTACCGCCTTCGACGCACCGGCATCGACCAGCGCGGTCGCGCTCGGCGATGGC
Source organism: Pseudoxanthomonas sp. LjRoot143 (assembly GCF_964252945.1). NCBI lineage: Bacteria > Pseudomonadati > Pseudomonadota > Gammaproteobacteria > Lysobacterales > Lysobacteraceae > Pseudoxanthomonas > Pseudoxanthomonas sp. LjRoot143. Next base: position 45,887 of record NZ_CAXUPM020000001.1, read on the forward strand.
GGCGCGCGTCCACAGGCGGCCTTGTCGGAAATGCTGGACGGAATTCCCGGCGTACTGGCGCGCGAGCGACAGAATCTTGCACAGGACACGCAGCTGTCGATCCGCGGCTTCGGCGCACGTTCGACGTTCGGCGTGCGCGGACTGCGGCTGTACGCCGACGGCGTACCCGCGACCATGCCGGACGGGCAGGGACAGGTCTCGCACGTCACCATGCTCGCGGCGGACCGTGTCGAAGTACTGCGCGGTCCGTTCTCCGCGCTGCACGGCAATTCCTCTGGTGGCGTGATCCAGGTATGGAGCGATATCCCCGACGAGGGACACGAAGCACGCGTGCAGGCCAGCGTGGCCAGCCACGACAGCACCGTGATCGGCGCGCGCCTCCGTGGCGCAGGGGACGTGCTGGGCTACAGCGTGGCGGCCTCTGTGCTGGATACGCAGGGCTACCGAGACCATAGCGCGGCGCGGCGCGAGTCGCTGAACGCCAAGCTGCGGTTCCGTCCGGTCACCGGCACGCTCGACCTGCTGCTCAACCATTTCAATGCGCCCGATGCCAAGGACCCGTTGGGCCTGACACGGGCGCAGGCCTGGGAGGATCCGGGACAGGCATCGCCGGTCGCAACCCAGTACGACACCCGCAAGTCGGTCCGCCAGGACCAGCTGGGCGCAGTCTACGAATGGCCGTTCGCGCAAGGTCATCGCCTGCGTGCGATGGCCTATGGCGGACGACGCGAGGTGGAGCAGTACCTGGCATTGCCGATCGCGGCGCAGGCCAACCGGCTCAATTCCGGCGGCGTGATCGATCTGGACAACGACTACGGCGGCGCCGACCTGCGCTGGTCGTGGTCCGGCGATCTCGCAGGGCGGCCGTTCGAAGTGAGCGCGGGCGCCAATGCGGACCGCCAGCGCCAGCATCGCCGCGGCTACGAGAACTTCGTCGGCACGACGTTGGGCGTGCGCGGTGCGCTGCGTCGCGATGAGCGCAACCAGGTCTGGAACGTGGACCAGTACGCGCAGGCATGGTGGCGTGTCGCGCCACGCTGGTCGCTGCTGATGGGCGCGCGCCACAGCCGGGTCGGCTTCCGCTCGGACGACGACTACATCGCGACCGGCAATCCCGACGACAGCGGCCGCGTGGTCTACGAGCGCACGACGCCGGTGGCCGGCGTTGTTTTCGCGCCGGCGGATGCGTGGCGCGTCTATGCATCGGTCGGACGCGGCTTCGAGACGCCGACGTTCAACGAAGTCGGTTACCGCGCCGACGGCGGCGCCGGCCTGGCTTTCGACCTGCGACCGGCGACGACGCGCAATGCCGAGCTGGGCATGAAGTGGCGCGGCGAACACGGTGCGCGCGTCGAAGCCGCGCTGTTCCGCGCCGATACCGATGACGAACTGGCGGTCGCACGCAATGTCGGCGGCCGCAGCAGCTTCCGCAATGTCGGCGCCGCACGGCGGCAGGGCGTGGAGATGCAGGCGGACCTGCCGCTGTCGAACGCTTGGCAATTGCAGGCCGCCTATACCTGGCTGGATGCGACCTTCCGCGACAGCTTTCCGATCTGCACCGCGAGCGGCTGCACCTCGCCGATCGTGCAGGTAGCGGCCGGCACGCGCATTCCCGGTGTCGCACGGCAGCAGGCGTCGCTGCGGTTGCGCTGGCAGGGCGAGCACTGGAACGCCGCGGCGCAGCTGCTGGGCGTCAGCGATGTCACCGTGAACGATACCGGCAGCGAGCGGGCGCCCGGCTATGGCCTGCTCAATCTGGAAGTGGTGCGCGACTGGTCGGCGGGCGGCGGGCGTCTGCAGGGCTTCGCGCGCATCGACAACGCGTTGGACCGCTTCCACATCGGTTCCGTCATCGTCAACGAAGGCAACGGACGCTTCTACGAACCGGGCGCGGACCGCACGTTCACCGTCGGCCTGCGCTGGCTGTGGGCGGACGGCTGAGGCACGCGCGCCTCAGGGTGTCGACGAGTCTTTTGCGGGGCGTTGCGAGGCGACGTGCCGCATGATGTCGATGAAGGACGCCACCCAGTAGACATCCGGATGCGCGGCGAGATGGCGCAGCAACTGTTCGTGCGCCTCGTTGGACACCGCGAGGTGGTCGCCGCCGATGCCGTGGAAGGTGAAGCTGACCATCGTGCCGCGGCGCGCAGCCTCTTCCACGCGTGCGATCAACTGCTCGCCGGTGACGTCCACCGGCACGTCGACCGGCACGGCCGCGGGATCGAGCGTGGCCATGTCGGCGATCACGCCGCCTTGGCCCAGTTTGATGGCCACGAATTCCCGGGCGATGGCATCGATGTAGTTGCCATCACGCGCCTGGGTATCGCCGCAGGGCACCGTCATTGTCCGCTCGAGTCTGCCGTCGATCGCCGTCAGCATCACGTTCGCCAGCAGCACCTGGTCGCGCAATTGCGCCACGGTCGTGGTATCCAGGTCGCGATGTGCAGGAACCCATTGCCTGTCGGGAAGCGATGAAGAGCAGGCATGGAACAGCGTGTGGTTGCCGAGTTCGTGGCCGTTGCGCGCGGCAGCGGCCCATTCGCGCTGGCGCGTGCGCAGGGTGTCGGCCGCCAGCGTCAGGTAGAAGCTGCCCTTCAGGCCATGGCGGTCGAGCGCGGGAATCGCGTTGTCGAGTTGCGACGGCGCGGCATCGTCGTACGCCAGGCTGACGGCCGCCTTCCTGCCGCCGGGCCACGGAAACGGCTCGGCGGCCTGCGCCGTCGCGGCGACGGTCGCCAGTACCAGCAGCGCGAACCGCCGCGCGCCGCGCATGCCTACTGCACCAGCGTCTGGATGGCGCGTGCCGGGATCGTCACCACCGCCGAGGCCTGGCCGACGTAGAAGTTGTAGGCGATCTCCTTGTCGGTCGGATTCATCACCACCGTCGCCAGACGGCCGTCCGGATTGACGAAGGCGGTGGCCAGCAGCGTGCTGCGGCTGGTGGCGGTGCTGACGCGGCGAGCTTCCGGTCGGATGAACTTGGAGAAGTGGCCGATGTAGTAGTAGCTCGGTGTATAGATCAGCTCACCGGTGCGCGTGTCGGCGTGCAGCGGCGCGAAGCAGAAGTTGCCGACGTGGTTGGGGCCCCCTGTCTGGTCGAGCAGCATGTTCCAGTCGGTCCAGCCCACGGCGCCGTTGTTGAAGTCGTTGATCATCGACGTGCCGTAGCGCTCGGCATTCGGCCAGTGCTGGTAGCGCGCCGGGTCGAACTTCTCCACCGCCGCTTCGGTCAGCAGCACGGGCTTGTCGGGGAACGCCTCGGTCACGGCGGCCACGTTGCGGAACATGGGGTCGAAGCCCGCCCATGTCTCATACCAGTGGAAGCCGAGGCCCCACGCGTACTTCGCCGCCTCCGGATCACCCAGGATCACCTGGGCGCGGTACAGCATCATGTCGCGGTTGTGATCCCACACGATGATCTTCTTGTCGGCGTAGCCCGCGGCGTGCATGGTCGGGCCGAGGTGCAGCTTGAGGAAGTCGCGTTCCTCTTCCGCCGTGTACAGCATCGACTCCCACGTCTGCGTGGCCATGGGCTCGTTCTGCACGGTGATGCCCCAGATCGGAATGCCTTCCTTCTCGTAGGCCTGGATGAACTTCACGTAGTAGTTCGCCCACGCGTCGCGGTACTCGGGCAGCAGCGCGCCACCCTTCAGCATGTGCTTGTTGGTCTTCATGAAGGCCGGCGCGCTCCACGGGCTGGCGTACAGCGGCAACGCTCCGCCTGCCGCCGCGATGGCCTGCTTGATCATCGGAATGCGCGCCGTGCGGTCGTGCTCGATGGAGAAGGTGGCGAGATCCTTGTCGCCTTCCTCGATGTAGGTGTAGCTGGCGGAGCTGAAGTCGGAGCTGTGGATGGTGGTGCGCGCGATCGAATAGCCGATGCCATCCTGCTGGTCGTAGTAGGCGCGCATGAACTCGGCGCGCTTCTCCGGCGACAACGTGGCGTACACCTCGGCGGTGGAGTCGGTGATCGCACCGCCGATGCCGAGCAGGGCCTGGTGCTTTTTCGAAGGGTCGACGAACACGGAATTCTCGACCTCGGTGAGCTTGTGGCCGGCGTGCAGTGTGATGCTGCCGGTGCGCGCGAGCCGCTGCGCGCTGTCCTGCGCGGTGGTGTAGATGGCGACGGTGTCGGCCGCATGCGCGGCGGGCAAGCCGCTCATCATCGACAGGCCCAGCAGGGCGGCGAACAGGGGGGTATGGCGCATCGGCGGGATCCTCTTGGGCGCGACAGGGCGTCCCGCGTGGTGCGCGGGCGATGTCGAAGCGGCGTTGTTGACAGCGCTGTCATACAGTTGCTACACCATGCTGTCAACCGACCGGGCGCGGCGCTCCTGCGAAGGCTTCTTCCCGCAGGTATTTCCGCGCTGTGCGCGGCGTGGTGTGTTGCCTTGCAGCATGACGGGTGCGTCGTCGATCCCGCTTCGTGGAGAGCGGAAACGATACCCAGTGATGCGCGGCGCTGTCAGAATCCGGCCTCGTTGCCGGAAGGGATGGACGAAGTGGAGCGGGAACCGTCTTATGCGTAGTCGGATCGAGGATGTGGCCGCCGCGGCCGGCGTTTCGATGAAGACCGTGTCGCGCGTGCTCAACAACGAGCCCAACGTGCGCGACGAGATGCGCCAGCGTGTCATGGCCGCGGTCGAGAAGCTGCAGTACCGTCCGAACCTGTCGGCGCGCAGCCTGGCCGGGCAACGTTCGTACGTCATCGCGCTGGTCTACAACAATCCGTCGCGCAACTACCTGATGGAAATCCAGAGCGGCATGCTGGATGCCTGTCGCGACCACCACTACAACCTGGTGCTGGCACCGGTGGGTTCGCCCAAGCAGCGCAAGGCCGAAGACCTGAAGGTGGTGTTCGAGCATTTCGCGCCCGATGGCGTCGTGCTGATCCCGCCGCTGACCGACGATCCGGCCGTGCTGGAGTTCCTGGACGAGCACGAGGTGCCGTTCGCCTGCATCGCGCCGAAGCATCCCGATGACCGGATCGGCGTGATGATGGACGAGACGGCGGCGGTCCTGGAGCTGATGGCGGGATTGGTCGCGCAAGGGCATCGCCGCATCGCGCACATCAAGGGTCCCCCCGCCCATGGCGCATGCCAGTGGCGTTACAGGGGCTACAAGGATGCCCTGCGCGCGGCGGGCCTGGACTACGACGCGGACCTGGTGGTGCAGGGGGCGTTCTCGTTCGAGTCCGGCATCGAGGCCGGGGATCGGCTGCTCGCCCTGCCCAAGCCGCCCACCGCCATTTTTGCGGCCAATGACGACATGGCTGCCGGCGTCATCCGTGCGGCGTGCGAGCGCGGGCTGGCGGTGCCGCGCGACATCTCGGTGTGCGGATTCGACGATACGCCGATCGCCCGCCACATCTATCCCGCGCTCACCACGGTGCGCCAACCCACCTCGGAGATGGGCAAGCTCGCAACCTTGCAGCTGCTCGCACGCATCCGGACCGCCGACGCCGGCAGCATGGTGCAGGTGGAGCACGAAGTGGTGTTCCGCGAATCGACCCAGGCCCCGAAAGGGCGCTGATTCGCGGGCGTTCCACCGCTGGGGTGCATGCGCGCCGGCATCGCGCAGGGCGATTTCCGTCGTGACGGATTCCATACCAATAGAAAACCTTACGTGTGGTCGGCCGAAAAATTTCTCGTGAAGTCGTAACGCGGCGATAGTCGAGAAAACGGTTTCAGCTGCGTCGCAGCATCGGTTTCACAGCTTAAAACAAGGGGTTTTCGGTCGATCGAGAGCCGAATCACAAAAAGTTGACAACGCTGTCAATCGCGCGTCCAATGCGCCCCAATGCGAGAGGCGAAGGGGTCCTCGCACACGTACACCAACGCCATTCGTGAATTTCCGGAGAGGGGAAAGTCCATGAAGCAAGTGCAATCCGTTCCAAGGAAGCGGGTGCTGACATCCGCATTGTTGCTGGCGCTCGCCGGCCCCGCCTGGGCGCAGCAAGCAGAGCCGCAGAGTGCAAGTCCGGCACCGGCCGCCGCCGAGCAATCGGATCCCACCGAACTCGACACGATCGTCGTCACCGGTATCCGGGCCAGCCTCGAGTCGTCGATGAACCTCAAGCGCGATGCGCAGGGTGTCGTCGATGGCATCGTCGCCGAGGACATCGGCAAGTTCCCGGACACCAACCTCGCCGAATCGCTGCAGCGCATCAGCGGCGTGTCCATCGACCGCACGCCCAGCGGTGAAGGCTCGAAGGTCACGGTGCGTGGCATCGGTCCCGACCACAATCTGGTGCTCCTCAACGGCCGCCAGATGCCTGGCGCGCTGTTGAACGGCTTCTCCGCTTCCAACTCGCGTGCGTTCGATTTCGCCAACCTTGCGTCGGAAGCGGTGTCGGCCATCGAGGTCTACAAGACCGGCTTGGCCTCCAATCCGACCGGCGGCATCGGCGCGACCATCAACATCAAGACGGCGCGACCGCTGGAGAGCGGACCGCTGGCGAACGTGGGCGTCAAGACCGTCCATGACACGTCCAACGGCAACCTGCCCAAGATCATGCAGGGCGACGACTGGACCGGCGAAATGTCGGGCATCTTCAGCCAGACGTTCGCGGACGGGAAGTTCGGTATCGCTGTCAACGGCAGCTACCAGGAACGCGACAGCGGCTTCAGCCAGGTCGGTGTGACGGCTGGCTGGCGTACCCACTTCGGTGGCGAGGGTGGCTGGGGTGCCATCGCGCCGGGGACGCCGGGCAATGCCAACCTGCCGGGCCCGAACGATCTGTACTCGGTGCCGCAGAATCTCAACTACAGCGTCAATGGCATCTCACGCCAGCGCACCAACGGGCAGGTGACCCTGCAGTGGGCGCCGACGGACCGCATCACCACGACGCTGGATTACACGTACTCCGAGAACAAGATCCAACAGCGCCGCAACGAGATGTCGGTGTGGTTCAACTTCGTCGGCCAGGAGAGCGAGTGGACCAATGGTCCGGCTGCCGGCCCGATCTTCTATCGTGAAAACATCCCGTGCACGGGCGTACAGAACGCCAACGGCACCTACGAGGGATGCAGCGACCTGGCCATGGCGGGCGGTATCAGCGCGACCAAGGCCGAGAACGAGTCGGTCGGCTTCAACGTGGAGTGGGAAGTGTCGGATGCGCTGGACCTGGCGTTCGATTACCACCGCTCCACCGCCGAGCTCACGCCGGACAGCGAGTGGGGTTCGCAGGGCAACATCGGCACTGCATCGTGGGTCCGTGGCGACACGACGGTCTACTTCGACGGCGAACTGCCGATCCTCAGCTACGAGCTGGCGCCAGGTGTCACCGGCATCCACCCGTCGCAGGCCCGCCCGACCGGCCGCCAGTTCGTGAATGGCTATTCGCGCGGTGAGGTCGATCAGGGCCAGCTGAGCGGTACCTTCAAGTTCGGCGATTACTCCGACCTGAAGTTCGGCGTGGCCAATACCGAGGTCAAGAACCGGACCGCATGGGGTATCAACGAGAATGCGGACTGGGGCGGAATCGGCCTTGCGTCCGACTTCGACGACAGCCTCTGGCAGGTCGACGACATGGCGCGCTACTTCGATGCGTTCCCCGGCTACAACGATCCTCGTTTCAGCAGCCAGTTCCTCGTCTTCGACTACGAGCGCATGCGTCAGGCCGTGGGCAACTTCACGGGCAGGCCGGACCTGGCCCGTCGCCCCGACGACTACAACCGTGCCGACCTGCGCACCACCGAGAAGACGCGCAGCGCCTACCTGCAGTACAGCACCAGCTGGCAGACGCGCATTCCGATCAACCTCGCCGTGGGCGTGCGCTACGAGAAGACCGAGATCGAATCCGGCGCGCAGGTGGATACCCCGGTCCTCGTGCGCTGGGTGGCGGACAACGAGTTCTTCACCGACATGGGCGCCAAGTCGTTCACCACCATGACGGGCGAGTACGACTACTGGTTGCCGAACGTCGACGCCAGCTTCGAACTGACCGAAGACATGGTGCTGCGCGCGAGCTATGGCCACTCGCTGGGCCGTCCCGGCTGGCAGGATATCCAGGGCGGACAGACCGTCAGCCCGCTGTTGCGCGTCAACGGCGGCAGTGGCAACTCGGGTAATCCGAACCTGAAGCCGCTGCTGTCCAAGAACATCGACCTGTCGTACGAGTGGTACTACAGCGAGGCCAGCTACTTCTCGGTCGGGTACTACCGCAAGAACATCTCCAACTACATCGATCCCGGTGCAGGTTCCTTCCAGGACACGTTGTTCAGCCTGCCCACGCCGGTGGGTGGTGCGTACTGGAACGCCGCCCTCGGCGCCGGTGGCTGCGGTGCCGCGGACGTGGGCTGCATCCGCCAGTACATCTTCGACAACTTCGATGGCCAACCGGGCGTGGACAGCACGGCGGGGTCGAACGGCGAAATCACCGGCATCGCCGGCGATCCGCTGGTGGTCTACAACGTCACCATCCCGGGCAACGCGGGCTCGCACAAGCTCAACGGTTTCGAGCTGAGCGTGCAGCACATGTTCGGCGACAGCGGTTTCGGTCTGGCGGCCAACTACACCATCGTCGACAGCGATAGCCTGTCGTACGACAACAATGCCAAGGGGCCGCAGCAGGTGCTTGTCGGCCTGAGCGACTCGGCCAACCTGGTGGGTTTCTACGACAAGGGGCCGTGGCAGGTGCGTCTGGCGTACAACTGGCGCGATCAGTTCCTGAACTCCCAGTACGACGGCGACGCGGCGGATATCGCCAAGCGGAATCCCGTGTACGTCGAGGAATACGGCCAGTGGGATCTGAGCGTCGGCTACAAGTTCAGCGACAACTTCACGGTGCAGTTCGAGGGGGTCAACCTCACGGATGAAACCATGCGGCTCAGCGAGCGCAACAAGAACATCCTGTTCTACGGCACGCAGACCGGCCCGCGCTACATGCTCGGTTTCCGCTACAACTTCCGCTGACGTTCGACGGCTTGCCAGATCCGCCAGGATCCGGGCAGCATCGCCAAAGCCGCTGGTCTCCAGCGGCTTTGGTTTTGGAGCGGGTTCCACGGAGCCCGCCGGAGCGAGCGTAGAAGCGAGGTGGCGGCATGGATCATCCTGTCAGGCATGTAGTCATCCTCGGCGGCGGTTCCGCGGGTTGGCTCACGGCGGCCGTGCTGGCGGCCGAGCACCAGACGGCGTTGGATACCGGATTGCGGATCACGCTGATCGAATCGCCAGAGGTGGCGACGGTGGGCGTGGGCGAGGGCACGTGGCCGACCATGCGCGATACCTTGCGCAGGACCGGTGTCAGCGAGACCGACTTCATCCGCGAGTGCGATGCGGCCTTCAAGCAGGGCTCCAAGTTCGTCCGCTGGCGCGAAGAGGTCGACGGCGACTACTACCACCATCCGTTCGTGTTGCCGCCGGGTTTCCTGGAGACCCATCTGGCCACCGGCTGGATGGCGCACCGCGACGTGCCCTTCAGCATGCTGACCTGCTTCCAGGCGCATCTGTGCGAGGCAGGGAAGTCGCCCAAGCAGTTCGCCACGCCCGAGTGGGCTTCCGTGGCCAACTACGCCTACCACCTGGATGCCGCGAAGCTCGGGGTGTTCCTGCGCCGGCATTGCGTCGAAAAGCTCGGCGTACGCCATGTGGCCGACCACATGGTCGGGGTGGAAACGCACGAGAACGGTGACATCGCGGCCCTGCGGACGCGCGAGCACGGGGCGATCGAAGGCGATCTGTTCGTGGACTGCAGTGGCATGCGCGCGCTGCTGATCGGCCAGCACTACGGCGTCGAGATCGAGTCGCAGAAGGACGTGCTGTTCAACGACCGCGCCATCGCGACACGGGTGCCCTACGCCGATCCCGGTGTGGAGATCGCTTGCCAGACGATCTCGACGGCTCAGGAAGCCGGCTGGATCTGGGACATCGGGCTGCAGAGCCGGCGCGGCATCGGCCATGTCTATTCCAGCACGCATACGACCGACGAGGCCGCGGAGGCCGCGTTGCGCCGCTACATCGTGGCGACGGGCGGCCGCGAACAGGACATCGAGTCGCTGCCGAAGATCGTGATCCGTCCCGGCTTCCGGCGGGGAGCCTGGCACCGGAACTGCGTGGCCATCGGATTGTCCAGCGGTTTCATGGAGCCGCTGGAAGCGTCGTCGCTGGTCATGGTGGAACTCGCCGCGGGGATGCTCGCCGACCAGATGCCCGCCACGCGCGCTGCCGTGGACATCGTCGCCAAACGCTACAACGACACGTTCAGCTACCGCTGGGATCGCATCGTCGACTTCCTGAAGTTGCATTACGTACTGAGCAAGCGCGACGACAGCGCGTACTGGCGCGACAACCGCAGGCCGGAAACGATACCGGAGCGACTGCGTGACCTGCTCGAGTTCTGGCGCCACCAGCCGCCTTCGCGCTACGACCTCAACCGGGTGGAGGAAGTGTTCCCTTCGGCGAGCTACCAGTTCATCCTCTACGGCATGGGGTTCACGCCGGATACCCGGCCGACCACACGGCGTATGGATAACGTCCGCCACGCCGAAGAATACTTCCGCCAATCCGCAGACATCGCAAGGAAGATGCTGGCGGCATTGCCCGGGCATCGCGAGATGCTCGATCATGTGATGACGCGCGGAATGCCGCGCATCTAGGACAACCGAACGATGCCCCGACACGCCCAGGTCAACAACATCGACCACAAGGACCTGAAAGTCGACACCCGGCGCAGCGCTGCGCTGGGTGATGATGTCGGCTTTGCCGCCACGTTCCCGGCCGAGTTCCGCGACCTGCAGGCCTGCTATCCCATCGTGTTCCGCAAGGATGCCCATGGGGTGCTGTCTCCGATCGCCCTGCTCGGGTTCGAGGAAGGACGCAACCTCTTCCTCGACGGCGAGCGCTGGGATGCGCACTACTTGCCGCTTGCGATCGAGCGGCAGCCCTTCCTGATCGGGAGGAACGGCGACGAGTTGACGGTGCATATCGATCTGGACCACCCCCGGGTAGGCCGCACCGATGGCGAGCCATTGTTCCGCGAGCACGGCGGCAACACCGAGTACCTTGACCGTACCGCCTCGGTGCTTCTCACCCTGCACAACGGACTGGAGCGCGTCCCCGCGTTCGTCGGCGCCCTGCTTGAGCTCGACCTGCTGGAATCCTTCGCGCTCGACGTGGAGCTAGACGACGGTTCGCTCAACCGGCTGGCCGGCTACTACACGATCAACGAAGACCGTCTGCGTGGCCTCGATGCCGCGGCATTGGGTCGACTGCACGCCGCGGGCCATCTGGAACCGGTCTTCATGGCCGTGGCATCGATCTCGAACTTCCGTGCCCTGATCGACAGGATGAACCGGAGCCGTGCTGGCGGGCGCTGAGCCAATCCGGGAGCAGCGCGGCGATGTGCCCGGCGCGCTGGCAGCGGCGTTGCAGGCATCATCGGGACCGACGGTGCTTCGCGGTCTGGTCGGGCATTGGCCCATGGTCGCGGCGGCGCGCGAATCGATGCAGGCCGCCGTCGCCTACCTGCATGGCTTCACGCGGGCGGACGCGCCGCCGGTCGTCGCGACGGTCGCAGCGCCCGAGGCCGGTGGCCGGGTGTTCTACAACGGCGACCTGAGCGGTTTCAATTTCCGCCAGGAACAGATTCCCCTGCGCACGGTGCTGGACACGCTGCTCAAGTACGCGGGGCATCCCTTGCCCCCCATGATCTACGTCGCGTCGACGACGATCGATACCTGGCTGCCGGGCTTCAGCGACGACAACGGCCTGTCCCTGGGCGAGCGCGATCCGCTGGCCAGTATCTGGATCGGCAACCGTACCCGCATTGCCGCGCACCAGGATGTCCCCGACAACATCGCCTGCGTGGTGGCGGGGCGTCGCCGCGTCACCCTGTTTCCGCCGGACCAGTTGCGCAACCTGTACATCGGGCCGCTGGATTTCACGCCGGCCGGGCAGGCGATCAGCCTGGTCGATTTCGCCGCCCCCGACCTGGACCGTTTCCCGCGCTTCGCCGAGGCGATGCGACACGCGCAGGTGGCCGAACTCGAACCCGGAGACGCGGTGCTGATCCCCAGCATGTGGTGGCACCACATGGAAGGGCTGGAACCGTTCAACGTACTGGTCAACTACTGGTGGCGCGACGTGCCGGACTGGATGGACACGCCGATGAACGTGCTCATGTACGCGCTGATGACTCTCCGCGATCTTCCGCCGCATGAGCGCGAGACCTGGAAGGACGTGTTCCGCCATTACGTGTTCGAAGCCGACGCCGATACCGCCGCCCACATCCCCGGACAGGCGCGCGGTCTGCTCTCGCCGCTCGACGAAACGCGCGCCCGCGATCTCCGCGCGCGCCTGCTCAAACGCATCAACCGCTGATTACAGAACGCCGAGGACCCCGCATGTGAGCAACTCCACCCACGACATCCCCGGCCGACCTGTGAAACGCGTTGTCATCGCTGGCGGCGGCACGGCCGGCTGGATGGCCGCAGCCGCGATCTCCAAGGTGCTGGGCAACACGCTCGATATCACCCTGGTGGAGTCCGAAGAGATCGGCACGGTGGGCGTGGGCGAAGCCACCGTGCCGACCCTGCAGAGCTTCCATCAGATGATCGGCATCAACGAACAGGAATTCATGGCGGCGGTGCAGGGCACGATCAAGCTGGGTATCTCATTCGAGAACTGGCTGGACATCGGTGATCGCTACGTCCACTCGTTCAACACGACCAGCAATGACCAGCGAACCGCCGGCTTCCAGCACTTCTGGTTGCGCGGGCGCAAGGACGGTGTCGCCAGTGGCTACGAGGATTACTGCCTCGAGTTGAAGGCCGCGCTCGCGGATCGTTTCGCTCACCTGCCGCGTAGCGGCATGAATTACGCGTACCACATGGATGCCAGCCTGTACGCGAAGTTCCTGAGGCAGATGAGTGAACGCTATGGCGCGCGGCGCGTGGAAGGCAAGATCGCCGATGTGGTGATGGACGCGGCATCGGGCGACATCGCTGCGCTGAGAATGGAAGACGGCACGACCATCGAAGGCGACTTCTTCATCGACTGCACGGGGTTCCGCGCGCTGCTGATCGGCAAGACGCTGGGCGTGGGGTTCGAAGACTGGTCGCACTGGCTGGTCAACGACAGCGCGCTGGCCACGCAGACCACCGCCGTGCGCGATGCGGTGCCGTACACGCGTGCGATCGCGTGGACCGCGGGCTGGCAATGGCGCATCCCGCTGCAGCATCGGGTGGGCAACGGCATCGTCTACGCCAGTCGTTTCACCACCGATGAGGAAGCCCGCGCCCATTTTCTGTCGACCATCGAAGGCGAGGTCATCAAACAGCCCTGGCCCGTGCGCTTCCAGCCGGGCCGGCGTGAGCGCTGCTGGGAAAAGAACTGCGTGGCGCTGGGGCTGGCCGGCAGTTTCGTCGAGCCGCTCGAATCGACCACGATCCACCTGATCCAGCGTGGCATCACCCATCTGCTGCAGAACTTCCCGCAGGTGGTCACGCCTGGCGCCATCGCGCAGTACAACGCGCAGCTGGACTCGGAGTTGCAGCACGTGCGTGATTTCGTGGTGCTGCATTACGCGTTGAGCAACCGCCGGGACACGCCGTACTGGGAGTACATGGCAAACATGGAATTGCCGCCCAGCCTGCAACATCGCATCGACCTGTTCAGAGAGACCGGCAACGTATTCCATGTGCCGGGCGAGTTGTTCGGCGCCAACTCGTGGGTCCAGGTGATGATGGGTCAGGGCGTCCTGCCGAAGCGCTACCACCCGACGGCGGACGTGTTGTCGCCGGACGACCTGAAGCGGTTCCTCGACGGCATCCGCCACGACGTGCTCGCGAACGTGCAGCGGATGCCGGCACACATGGATTACCTGCGCAGTTATTGCCCCGCGCCCAAACCCTGACCCGCGCCGCCGCCGGCATGGCCTATGCTGACGGCATGAGAGACGCAAGGCTCGAGGATTTCGTGGCGACGCATCGCCGCCTGTTCGTGCTGACTGGCGCCGGATGCAGCACCGCGTCCGGCATTCCGGACTACCGGGACGAACAGGGCGCGTGGAAGCGCACGCCGCCGGTGACGTACCAGGCCTTCGTCGGCGATGAGGCGACGCGCCAGCGCTACTGGGCGCGCAGTCTGCTCGGTTGGCCACGCATTGCCGGGGCGCGACCGAATACGGCGCATCGCGCGCTGGCGGCACTGGAGGCGCAGGGTCGCAGCGAGTTGCTGCTGACGCAGAATGTCGACGGCCTGCATCAGGCGGCCGGCAGCGAGGCGGTGATCGATCTGCACGGCCGCCTCGACGGCGTGGTCTGCCTGGCGTGTGGCGCCACGTCCGCGCGTGCGCGGCTCCAGTTCCGGCTCGCCGAGGCCAACCCGGACTGGCTGCATCTGGATGCGGGGACCGCGCCGGATGGTGACGCCGACCTTGAAGCGAGCGACTTCGGCGCGTTCCAGGTGCCGGCCTGCGAAGCCTGCGGGGGCATGCTCAAGCCGGATGTGGTGTTTTTCGGCGAGAACGTGCCTCGCGTGCGGGTCGAGACGGCGATGGCAAGGCTGGCCCATTCCGACGCGATGCTGGTGGTCGGCTCGTCGCTGATGGTCTACTCGGGGCTGCGTTTCGTGCATGCTGCGGTGCGGCTCGGTCTGCCCGTGGCCGCGGTCAGCCTCGGACGCACGCGTGGGGACGATCTGCTGAGGTTCCGGGTGGCCGCGCCGTGCGGCGATGCGCTCGCCTTCCTGCTCGAACGCGAGGTACTCACTCCGCCGGCGGTTGCAGGCTGACCCAGCGCTCCAGCGAGTGCGGCGACAGCGGGCGCGAAACGTAGTAGCCCTGCAGCAGGTCGCAGTTGAGCGAGGCCAGCACGGCGCGTTGCGCGGCATTCTCCACGCCTTCCGCAACCACCTTCAACGACAGGCTTTCGCCGATGCGCAGGATGGATGTCGTCAGTGCGCGTGCGGATTCGCTGTGTTCGAGATCACGGACGAAGCTCATGTCCAGCTTCAGCTCGCTGATCGGCAGGCGATGCAGATGGCTGAGGCTGGAATAGCCGGTGCCGAAATCGTCGATCGACAGGCTTACGCCCATCCGGTGGATCGCATCGATGTTGGCCAGCACTTCCGGCTTCTGCGCCAGCATGACGCTTTCGGTCACTTCGACCATCAGTTCGTCGGGCGACAGGCCGCACTTGCCCAGTACGTTGCCGATGAAGGTGGGCAGGTCCTGCTGTTCGAAATTGATCGCCGACAGGTTGACCGACACGCGCGGCACGGGCACGCCGCGGCGGCGCCAGTCGGCCATCTGCGTGCAGGCTTCCTCCAGCGTCCAGCGGCCCAGTTCGTCGATCAGACCGCATTCCTCGGCCATCGGAACGAAGGTCGCCGGCGAAATCTCACCGATCTCCGGGTGCCGCCAGCGCAGCAGCGCCTCGACGCCATGCAGGCTTGCATCCTCGTCCAGCGCGACCTGCGGTTGGTAGTGCAGCCGCAGCTGGCCGCTGCGCACGGCCTCGCGCAGCGCATTCTCCAGCGCCAGGCGCTCCTGCATCGCCTGGTTCATTTCCAGGCTGTAGAACACGATGCGCCCGCCACCTTCGGATTTGGCGCGGTACATGGCGATGTCGGCGTGCCTGACCAGCGAATCGACGTCCCACCCATCGGCGGGGAACATCGCCACGCCCACGCTGGCCTGCGGGGTCAGCATCATCCGGCCGGCGTTGACCGGCTCCGACAGGCGGGCCATCAGGCGGTCGGCGAGGTTGGCGGCTTCCTCCGCCGTGCGGTCGGGGACCGCGAGCACGAATTCGTCGCCCGCCAGCCGCGCCACCACGTCGCCCTCGCGCAGTTCGTTGCCCAGGCGCTTCGCCAGCTCGCGCAGCAGTGCATCGCCTGCGGTGTGCCCCTGGGTGTCGTTGACGATCTTGAAGCGGTCGATGTCGACGAACAGCAACGCCACCTGGCTGTCGCGTCGCGCCGCACCCAGCAGCATCTGCTCGACCTTGCTGTTGAACAGCGCCCGATTGGGCAGGCCGGTCAGCGTGTCGAAGAACGACAGCTGGTGCATGCGGGCGCGGGCGCGCTCGCGCTCCATCGCCAGGGCGCACAGGTGCAGGCAGACATCGACCACCCGCAGGTGGAACTCGTCCGGCGCGCGGTTTTCCCAGTAGTACAGCGCGAACGTGCCGAGCACGCGGCCATCGTTGCCCTTGACCGGACTGGACCAGCAGGCACGGATGCCGAGGGCGAGGAATGGTGCGTTGTGCGACTGCCAGCGCGGGTCGCGCTCGATATCCCGGCATTCGACCGGCTGCCCGCTCCATGCGGCGGAGCCGCAGGCACCGACCATCGGCCCGGCCAGCTCGCCGTCGATCAGGGAGGCGATGTGGTCGGGAAGGCTGGGCGATGCCAGCGGACGCAGGCGGCCGTAGTCGTCGACGCCGATCACCGAGGCCACGGCTTCCGGCATGACCTTTTCGACTTCACGGCAGATCAGCGTCAGCACGTCCTGCAGCGGCTGCTCGCGGACGATCGCGCCGAGCACCTTGCGGTGCATTTCCTCGTGCAGCTTGCTGTGGGTGATGTCGGTGTAGACGCCGAGCAGGTAGCGGACGTTGCGCTCGGGATCGAAGACCGGGTTCACCACCGCCGAGATCCACAGCGGCACGCCGTTCTTGGCGTACACCAGCAGCTCCGTGCGGTAGCCCTGCTGGGTGTGCAGCTGTCCGCGTACCCATTCGACCGTTTCGGGGTCGGTGTGCGGGCCCGCGAGGAAATCGCTGGGCCGGTGGCCGAGCGCGTCTTCCAGCGTGTAGCCGAACATGCGCGTGAAGCCCTGGTTGATCCAGGTGATGCGCGCGGCGTCGTCGCAGACGACGATGGCGTTGTCGCTGTGGTCGATGACCCATGACACGTCGGGCTCGCCATCGGCGATATACGAAGGCATGGCGATGGCAGTAGGCCTCACGGTCGGTTCTTCCCCAAAAGAACGGTTGCCGCCAGATGGACCGGGTTCGCCACGGCATTCCCTGCTAGCCGCCCCCGAGACAGGGCAATACGTTGCGGTATTGCCCATGATCGCCGCACTTTACCTGAAGTCCTCCGTCGCGCGGGTGATGGGCGCGTGTGCAAACGCTTCCAGGTTTTCGCCGGCATGGGGCACCCGCGTGCCGGCGGCCACGGGCCCGCGATGCCCGTTCCAGGGGCGAAGACCCCGAGGATGCACCGGCAGGAGGCAAGACCCCTGACGCACCGCCGTCATGAACACCGCCTAGGCTTGCCGCCCGCAAGACAGGGGCGAGCATGAAAGCGATGTGGAAATGGATGTGGGTGGGGAGCGTGCTGTGCATGACGGCATGCGGGGCCGGTTCGCCGCCCGCGGCCGGTTCGGAGGGGCAGGCATCGTCCGCAGGTGCGGCGGATACCAGCGCCGGACCCGTGCCGGCGACCTCGTATGAGCGCGCCACGCGCGCCCTGTCCCAGCGCCGGATGCTGTCGCCCGCCGGCGACAACGCGGTGGAGCACTATCTCGCCGCCCGCGCGGAGGCGACGGAGCATGCGCGCGCGCAGGCGGCACTGGCCGAACTGCAGCCCTACGTGCTGATCGCTGCGGAGCAGGCCATCGCACGCGGCGATGCGCAGGAAGCCTCGCGCTTGCAGGGCCTGATCGAACGCATCGATGCGCGCGCGCCTGCACTGCCACGGTTGGCGATGGAGGTCGCCGCGCTGGCGCGCGAGCAGGCTGCGCAGGTCGCCCCTGCCGCGGTGGCGCCGCCGGCCGTCGTGGTGCCGACAGCGGCAGTGCCCGCGCCCGCGCGCGGCGCGGGAACGTCCGTCGCGGCGCCGGCGACCATCACGCCGGTCGTGACCGAGCCTGTGCCTGCCGCAGCGCCATCGCCCGCACCCGCACCCGCACCCGCACCCGCGGTCGTGGCGCAGGACGCGCCGATACCAGCCGGCGCGCCTGCCGTGGCACCTCGCGTCGCGCAGGGCGCCCGCGCACCGAGGTTGCTCCAGGATGCGCAGCCACGCTATCCGTTGCCCGCGCTGCGCGCGCGCATCGAGGGCCAGGCGGAAGTGGCCTTTACCGTACAGCCGGACGGCAGCGTCAGGGACGTGCGCCTGCTGTCCTCGACCCCGGGCGGCATGTTCGATGCCTCGGCGCTCGCGGTCGCGCAACGGTGGCGTTTCGAGGCCACGGGCCAGGCGCATGCATCCAGCCGCACGGTGCGGTTCCGTCTGCCTGCCGGAGATGCCGGCGGCGGCTGAGTGGTGTCGGCAAGCATCTGCGGCGAGAATGGTGGCATGACGACTTCTTCCGCTTCCGCCGTGCTCGACACCGTCGAACAGGAAACAGGCCCCGAGCCGCAATGGTCCGTGCTGTGGTTGCACGGGCTGGGCGCCGATGGCCATGACTTCGCGCCGCTCGTGCCAGAGCTCGTACGGCCGGGGTGGCCGGCATTGCGCTTCGTGTTCCCGCACGCACCGGTGCGCGCGGTGACGATCAACAACGGCGTACGCATGCGCGCGTGGTACGACATCGTTGGCATGGATTTCCCCACCCGCGCGGACAGCGCCGGCATCGAGGAGTCCATCGTCCAGGTGGAGGCGCTGATCGCACGCGAGCAGGCCCGCGGCATCCCGCCCGAGCGCCTCCTGCTGGCAGGATTCTCGCAGGGCGGTGCGGTGACCTTGGCGGCCGGCCTGCGCAGACAAGTGCCGCTGGCCGGACTGATCGCGTTGTCGACCTACTTGCCCGGCGCGGCGCAGGCCGGGGCCCGTCTCGCCCAGGCGGCGACCGCGCAGCCCGTTTTCATGGCGCACGGAACGGGCGATCCGGTGATTCCGCTCGTCCATGCCGAACATAGCGCCCGTGTACTGGGCGACCTGGGCTTCGACGTCCAGTGGCACCGCTATCCGATGGCGCACCAGGTGTGCGCGGAGGAAATCCGTGACCTGGGTGACTGGATGGCGCGGCGTTTTGCGTTGTAATTCCCACGCGCCCCCCGGTGGATGACGCATGGCGTCGCCATGGGTACCCTAGGATTCGGGGGATCACGCCAACGTTCACCGAGGACGCCTTTGCCGTGAAAGTGGTCATCGCCGACGACGAATCCCTGGCCCGCGAGCGGTTGCGCGCGCTGCTCGCCGAGCATCCCGGCATCGACGTGGTGGCCGAGGCCGAGAACGGCCTCGATGCGCTGCAGGCGTGTTCGCAACATCGCCCCGACATGGTGCTGCTCGACATCGCCATGCCCGGCGTGGATGGACTGGAAGCGGCCCGCCACCTGGCGGCCTTCGACCCCCGCCCGGCGGTGGTGTTCTGCACGGCCTACGACGAACACGCGCTGTCCGCGTTCGAGGCGGCGGCCATCGATTATCTGATGAAGCCGATCCGGCCCGAACGGCTGGCGGCGGCACTGGAGCGTGCGCGCACCTTCATCGCCGGGCGTGAGAACCATCCGCCCGCGGCTTCGAGCAGCCAGCCGCGCACTCATCTGTGCGCGCGCCTGCGCGGCAGCCTGCGGCTGATCCCGGTCGATGAAGTGCACTACCTGCAGGCCGAGGAGAAGTACGTGGTGGTGCACCACGCCCGCGGCGAGGACCTGATCGAGGAATCGCTGAAGTCGCTGGAGGAAGAGTTCGGTGGACGCTTCGTGCGCATCCATCGCAATTGCCTCGTGGCGCGGCATGAACTCGTCGAGATCAAGCGCGTCGGCGACGGCCACGTGCAGGCCATCCTGCGCCACGGCAAGGTACCTCTCGAGGTCAGCCGCCGTTGCGTGGCTGGCCTGCGCGAGACGGTCAAGGCGCTCTGATCGCCGCGGACGCCGCCCCATGCGGGATAATGCCTGCATGACCACGCTGCGCATCGCCACCCGCAAGAGCCCGCTCGCCCTCTGGCAGAGCGAACACGTCGCCGACCGCCTGCGCGCCGCGCACCCCGGTCTGGTCGTCGAACTGGTGCCGATGAGCACGCGTGGCGACGAAGTGCTGGACCGGTCGCTGGCGGCGATCGGCGGCAAGGGCCTGTTCCTGAAGGAACTGGAGCTGGCCATGTTGCGCGGCGAGGCCGATTGCGCGGTGCATTCGCTCAAGGACGTGCCGATGGAACTGGAGGGGCCGTTCGCCCTGCCGGCCATCCTGACCCGCGCCGATCCCGCCGATGCGTTCGTCTCCACCCTGTACGCCGATGTCGCTGCACTGCCTCAAGGCGCCCGCGTGGGCACGTCGTCGCTGCGCCGACAGGCGCAGTTGCGCGCGCTGCGTCCGGACCTGGAACTGCGTGACCTGCGCGGCAACGTCAACACGCGCCTGGCCAAGTTGGATGCGGGCGAATACGACGCCATCGTCCTGGCCTGTGCCGGCCTGCAGCGGCTCGGCTTCGCATCGCGCATCCGTGCCCGGCTGGATGCGCCGGACTGGCTGCCGGCGCCTGCGCAGGGTGCTGTCGCGGTCGAGTGCCGCGCCGAAGACCCGGACACGCATGCGTTGTTCGCCGTGCTGGACGATGCCGCCACCCGCCTCTGCGTGGAGGCGGAGCGGGCGATGAACCGCGCGCTGCATGGCAGCTGCCATGTTCCCGTCGCTGCATTCGCGCAGCGCGTCGGTGACGATCTCGTGCTGTCGGGGCTGGTGGGATCCGCCGCCGATGGCCAGGTGCTCCGCGCCGAAGCGCGCGGTCCGGCGGCCGACCCCGACGCGCTCGGGCGCCGCGTCGCCGCGCAGCTGCTCGAGCAGGGCGCGGGCGCGTTCCTCGCCTGACAGCCCTTACTTGAAGCGGTAGACCACGTTCATGGTGGTCAGCGTGTCGGTCTTCTTGATGTCGGGCGCCACGTCGCTGTTGTGGCGGGCCTGCCAGCCGGCCTTCAATGCGAGGTGCGAGTTCATCGTCACCGAGACGCCCAGGTCGTTCTGCGCGAACGTGTTGTACTCGCCCGATTCCACCAGCAGCTTGTTGACGATCTCGGTGTTCTCGCTGAGGGCATAGCGCATGTCGATCAGGCCGCGGCCGATGAAGCTGGCTTCGGTGCGTCCATCCACGGTGTCGTGGGCACGGCGGTAGCCGGGACCGACCTGCAGGTCGAGGTGCGCGCGCTCGTTCTCGATCACGCGGTTGCCGTAGCTGAGGCTGACCGACTGCTGCCGGCTATAAGTGCCGAAGTCGTCCTGCTCGTGGCGCACCGAGGTGTTGAGCGTGCCGCGGTCATCCATCATGTAGGCGCTGTTGCCGGTCACCGTGTAGCGATTGGCGGTGGTGCGGCGGTCGCGAACAACGCTGCCGTCCTCTTGCGTGCGCGTGTACTCGGAGCGCGAGTGCAGGCCGAACAGGCTGGCGCTGTGGCGCCAGGCGCCGCCGTCGTTGTAGGTGAGGTCCAGCCGCCCGTTGAAGCTTTCGTTGTTGCTGTTGCCACTGGCGGCCGCGAAGCCCAGTTCGCCGCCACCGGTCAGCGTCGGGGTGGGCGGAGCGGCCGGCGGCGGGGGCGGCACCTCTTCCGGGATCGGGCGCACCGCCAGGGCGACGACCGGCACCGCCATACCCTCCTGCTTGCCAAGTCCCTTGTCCGTCTTGGGCGCATCCACCTTGTCGTTACGCGGCAGAAGGACGTCGGCGGCGTGCGCCTCGATCGTGCCGCCCGCCATGAGGGCAAGGGCGAGCAGGGAAGGGGACATCCGGGCAGGCATGGCGAATCTCGGGGGAGGGAAAGAACTGAAACCGGTTACATGGTAGGGAAGCCCCATCGGTGCGACAACCCAAGTGCTTGTTCCGATTCAGGTTTGCGACATGCATTCTGCCATGCGAGCGGACCTGGATCAGGATCGCCATCACGGTCGGCAGCGCTCCCGGTACTCGCGGAGTTCCCATGCCAGCCGTCGCCGGCCCTCATCGCTGGCATCGGGCAGCAGGCCGTACACATTCTCATGCATCCGGGGGCAGGGATCGGTGGTGTAGTGGGGTCCGCCGAAGAGCAATCCGATCCTTTTTTCGACGGTCCGTTTGGGGGATGTCGGTTCGCGCATGCGGAACCGGCCGCCGTTTGCGCCTCCGGGAAGTGCTGGTGTGCGGCTGGCCGTCAGCCCGGGCTGGAAATCCACCGCCGTTGCTGTTTGCGCCGCCCAGGCCGCGCCTTGCGCCAGGTAGTCGGACGCGCGGGGGGATACCGTGGTCTCGGGAGATGGTTCCCTGGCCACCTGCGATGGCGGCACCCGCTCGGATGGCGGCGATGGACGGTTGTCGGGTGGGGACGTTGTCGCGCGCGCCGGCGGAAGGGACGGTTGCGGCGCGGGCTGCGCCAACTCGATCCAGCGCACCCGCAGCACGGATCGATCATCGCTCCCGTCGGCATGTCGGGCGGGTGTTCGCAGAAGCACCCAGGCCACCGATACATGGATCACCAGCACGATCACGGCCGCAACGGCACGGCTCCGGCTTTCTGCTGACATCCTGTCATCTCCGCATCGTGTGCGCGGAGTCTGTAGAGCCGGAAATGAATATGGAGTTATCCGTCCACGCGCTGATCGTGTGGCCCCGGCGTCCTGCCGGTTGGAGCTTGCACGGGGTGCCCGTGCCGGGGCTCCCGGGCGAGAGCGCCTTGGGTCCGTGCGTTGAGGGCCCCACGGCGGCGAGGACACGCCGCAGCACCAGGCACCGCACGGGCCCAAGGCGCCGTCGGCGCATGTCCCCTGTACCCGTTCCAACGGCGGGCAGGCGATGAAAACGGCCACCCGTCGGTGATAATCCGCGCACGCCCCCTGCCGTGCCGCCCATGGACAAGATCGAACGCATCACCGCCCTGCACCGCATCCTGAAAGCGGCACGCTATCCGGTCACCGTGAAGCGCCTGCAGGAGGAACTGGGCTGTTCGCGCGCCACCGTCTATCGCGACCTGGCCTACCTGCGCGATGCACTGATGGCACCGATCGAGGGCGATGGCGAGGCGGGCTTCCGCTACCACGCCGCCGAAAGCGATCGCTTCGAACTGCCCGGCCTGTGGCTGAGTTCGGAGGAACTGTATGCATTGCTCGCTGCGCAGCAGCTGCTGGTGCGGACCGGTGGCGGCGTACTGTCGGGCGCACTGGCGCCGCTGCAGAAGCGCATCGAAGGCCTGCTGGCCGATCATGCCGGCGTGGACCAGTGGCCGGTCGACCGCGTGCGGGTGATTCCGCACCGCGGACGCAAGCTCGACGAAGCGAGCTTCCGTACCGTCGCCTCCGCCGTGCTGGAGCGCAAGCAACTGCAGTTCGAATACCGCGCGCGCTCCACCGACGAGCGCACCCGGCGCACGGTGTCGCCGCAACGCATCACCCACTACCGCGACAACTGGTACCTGGATGCCTGGGACCACGAACGCAACGGGCTACGCAGCTTCGCCGTCGATCGTGTCGGCAATGCACGGCTGGGCGAAGAGCCGGCGCGCGACCTGCCCAACGAAGAACTGAACCAGCACCTGGCCTCGAGCTACGGCATCTTCTCGGGCGAACCGAAAGGCTGGGCGACGATCCTGTTCAGCGCCAAGGCCGCGCGCTGGGTCGCCGACGAGCAATGGCACTCCAAGCAGCAAGGGCGCCATCTGCCCGATGGTCGCTACGAATTGAAGATCCCTTACAGCGTCTCGCGCGAGCTGCTGATGGACATCCTGCACTACGGTGCCGACGCCGAGATCGTGGAGCCCGCGGTGTTGCGCGAACAGGCGAAGGCGCTGCTGGAGCTGGCGCTGTCGAACTACGAGAAGAAGTAACGCCGTGGTCGTTGTGGGGGCGACATAAGTCGCAAAGCTTTGCGGTTCGCCCCACCTGTCATCGCGACTGACGTCGCTCCCACAGGACGCTGTCCTCTGCCGTTGCCGTCACGGCCCCTTCGGTTCGCCGAATCCGGGCTTGCCCACCTGTTCCGGCACCTGCGGCACACGGACCAGCTGGCGCGCGTTGATGCCGTGGTCGCGGGCGCGCTTCACCAGGTCCTGGTACTGCGCATCCTCCATCACGGTGTCGCGGGCGAGGATCCAGCCCATGTCGCGCCCCGGGTAGTCGACCAGCACCCACGAATAGTCCGGGGCCACCTCGACGATGCGCCACTTCGCCGGCACCACCCCGACGAACCACAACGTCCATTCGCGGTTGCCCGAGTCGCCCTTGACCGAGGCGCGTGCCTCGCGCTGTTCTTCGGGCGCCGCGAAACCTTCACGGTAGTGATAGGTCACGCCCACCTTGTCGGCATCGCGCAGCGCGTACTCGTAGCGTGCCGCCACGTGTCCGCGCTCGGCGAAGTAGGGGATGTGCGCGACCACGTGCCAGGTGCCCATGAGGCGCGGCAGGTCGATGGCATCGGGGGATGCCTGCGCGCCGCCACGGCTGGCGCAACCCGCCGTGAGGCACAGGAGCAGCACCAGCAGGGCGAGACGGAACGTGCGGTAGTGAAACGCGATGGACATGTGGAACTCCTTCCTCCCCGTCTTACCGACACGCGCGTCATCAGGGTGCGAGCAGATGGTAACCGGTGACGTCGCAATCCATGAGATGCGCATGCGCGAGTGTGACGGCGTACTGACATCACACAAGGGAGTCTTTCGCCATGGCCACGTTCTCGATCCAGGATCCGCATGCCGTCCGCCCGGACCGCCCCGATGTTCATCTTGATCGTGTCCTGCGCCGGGCAGTGCTGGCGGGCGTGGCACTGGTGCTGCTGGTGCCGCTGGCGCGGGCCAGCACGGACTGGCTGGGCTGGTTGCCGCTGTGGCTGGTCGGCATGCCGGCCGTGGCGTGGTGGGCGCTGCACCGCTTCCGGCTGCCGACCGGCACTCGCCTGACGGGGGCGGCGCGACGCCGACGCAGCCCGCAGGCGCGGCGGATCCGGGCCCGCACGACAGCCCTGCCGCGGGCGGCCTGACCTTCGGCAGGGGGTGGCCTCCGGGCCTTGTGCTAGCGTGACATGTTCATGAACTGCACCTCCGGAGCCACTCCCGATGCCCAGACTCACCCATGCCTGCCTGGCCGCCGGCCTTGCTGTTGCGGGCGCGCTGTCCGCCCCTGCCCACGCCAAGGAGGCTGACGTGTCCAACGACCCGTATGCCTGGCTGGAAGACGTCGAGGGCCAGAAACAGCTCGACTGGGTGAAGGGGGTCAACGCCAAGGCCGAGGCCGAGATCGCCACGACGCCGGCGTTCCGCGAGCTGGAAGCCGACATCCGCGCCATCCTGGATTCCGACGCCAAGATCCCCGGCGTGCAGAAGATCGGCGACCACTACTACAACTTCTGGAAGGACAAGCAGCACGAGCGCGGCCTGTGGCGCCGCACCACGCTGGCGGAGTACCGCAAGGCCCAGCCGCAGTGGGAGACCGTGCTCGACCTGGATGCGCTGAACAAGGCCGAGGGCAAGAACTGGGTCTGGCACGGCGCCGACTGCCGCAAGCCCGACTACACCCGCTGCCTGATCGCGCTGTCGCGCGGCGGTGCGGATGCCGACGAGACCCGTGAGTTCGACCTGGTCAACAAGAAGTTCCTGACCGACGGCTTCTACCGTCCCGAGGCCAAGGGCGGCCTGGGCTGGAAGGATGCCGACACGGTCTACGTTTACACCGATTTCGGCGCCGGCAGCATGACCAGCTCCGGTTACCCGCGCATCGTCAAGGAATGGAAGCGCGGCACGCCGCTGGACAGCGCCAAGGTGGTCTACGAAGGCAAGCCGGACGACATGTACATCGCGGCGTACCACGACGACACGCCGGGCTTCCAGCGCGATTTCGTCAGCCGCACGCTGGCCTTCTACAACGACGAGATGTACCTGCGCGGCAAGGACGGCACGCTCACCAAGATCGATGCGCCGAACTCGGCCAACAAGGGCGCGTTCCGCGAATGGCTGACGCTGGAACTGCGCGAGCCGTGGACCGTCGAGGGCAAGACCTACGCCGCGGGCTCGCTGCTGGCGGCGAAGTTCGACGATTTCATGGCGGGCAAGCGCTCGTTTGATGTGCTGTTCGAGCCGACCATGACCACGTCGCTCGCCGGCATGTCCGTCACCAAGAACCACGTCGTGCTGAACGTGCTGGACGACGTCAAGAACAAGCTCAGCGTGCTGACGCCGTCGGCGACCGGCTGGAAGCGCGGCGAGTTCGTCGGCGCACCGTCCTTCGGCACCGTCAGCGTCAGCGCGGTGGACGGCGACGACAGCGATGCGGTGTGGATGACCGTCACCGACTACCTGACCCCGACCACGCTGTCGCTGGTCGAGCTGGGCAAGCAGCCCGAGCAGCTGAAGTCGATGCCGGCGTTCTTCGACGCCTCCGGCAAGAAGATCGAGCAGCACTTCGCCACCTCCAAGGACGGCACCAAGATCCCGTACTTCCTGGTGCGCCCGGAAGGCCTGAAGTACGACGGCAGCACGCCGACCCTGCTGTACGGGTACGGCGGCTTCGAGATCTCGATGACGCCGGGCTACTCCGGTGGCGTCGGCAAGGGCTGGCTGGAGAAGGGCGGCGTGTACGCCGTGGCCAACATCCGCGGCGGCGGCGAGTACGGTCCGCGCTGGCATCAGGCGGCGCTGAAGGCCAATCGCCACAAGGCGTACGAGGACTTCGCCGCGGTCGCGCAGGACCTGATCGCGCGCAAGATCACCTCGCCCAAGCACCTGGGCATCCAGGGCGGCAGCAACGGCGGCCTGCTGACCGGCAACATGCTGACCCAGTACCCGGAGCTGTTCGGCGCGGTCGTCGTGCAGGTGCCGCTGCTGGACATGAAGCGCTACAGCCACCTGCTGGCCGGCGCCTCATGGATGGCCGAGTACGGCAATCCCGACACGGCCGACTGGGAATTCATCAAGACCTTCTCGCCATACCACCTGTTCGATGCGAAGAAGGACTATCCCCCCACCCTGTTCATGACCTCGACGCGCGATGACCGCGTGCACCCCGGCCATGCCCGCAAGATGGCCGCGAAGATGCTGGAAGCCGGCAAGGACGTGCGCTACTACGAGAACATCGAGGGCGGCCATGGTGGCGCGGCGAACAATGCCCAGGCCGCGCACATGAGCGCGCTGGCCTACACCTTCCTCTGGCAACAACTGGCCAAGTAAGTCCCCCAGCGCCCCTCCCTTGCGGAGGGGCGCTGCCATTGCATCCCGCATTCCCGGACCCCATCCATGAAGACGACCTCCTTCCTGCTTGCCGCGACCGTCCTGATGAGCACCCCGATCACCTCCGCCCTGGCCGCCAGCGCCACTCCGCCCGACGTGGCCAAGAAGCCGCATGTGGTCAAGGCACCGCACGGCGCCGAGCGCAACGACGAGTACTACTGGTTGCGCGACGACAAGCGCGAGAACAAGGAGATGCTCGCCTACCTCAACGCCGAGAACGCCTACACCGACACGGTGATGGCGCCGCTGAAGCCGCTGGAGGACAAGCTCTACAACGAGGTCGTCGCCCGCATCAAGCAGGATGACGCCAGCGTGCCGTACCGCGAGCGCGGCTGGTGGTACTACGCGCGCTTCGTCACCGGCAAGGACTATCCCGTGCATGCGCGCCGCAAGGACGGCCCGGGCGTGGACGCGGTGTCGATCCAGGCGGCCAACGCCGCTGGCGACTTCGCCGGCGAGCAGGTGCTGCTGGACGTCAATGCGCTGGGCGAGGGCAAGGACTACTACAGCGTCGGCGACTACGAGGTCAGCCAGGACAACCGCCTGCTCGCCTACGCCGACGACACCAACGGCCGTCGCCAGTACACGATCCGCTTCAAGAACCTGGATACCGGCGAGATCCTGCCGGATACCGTGACCAACGCCGAGCCGAACCTGGTCTGGTCCAACGATGGCAGCACGCTGTTCTACGTGGACAAGGACCCGGAAACCCTGCTCAGCAAGCGGGTGAAGTCGCATGTGCTCGGCACGCCGGCTGCCCAGGACAAGCTGGTCTACGAGGAAGAAGACGACAGCTTCTACATGGGCATCGGCCGCACGCGCGACGATCAGTTCATCTGCATCGGCGTGGAAAGCACCGTGTCCTCGGAAATGCGCTGCACGCCGGCCGCCAGTCCGGGCGTGTTCACCGTGCTGGCACCGCGTGAGCGAGACGTCGAGTACCAGGCCGACCACCTGGGCGACCGCTGGGTCATCCGCACGAATGCCGATGGCGCCACCAACTTCAAGGTCGTCACCGCGCCGACCGGTTCGACCTCGCGCAAGGACTGGAAGGACTGGATCGCGCACCGCGACGACGTGTTCGTCGAGGGCATCGAACTGTTCGACGGTTTCAGCGTGGTGTCCGAGCGCGCCAATGCGCTGGAGAGCCTGCGCGTGATCAAGGCCGACGGCAGCAGCGATTACGTCAAAGCCGACGAGTCCGCCTACTCAATGGGCCTGTCAGCCAATCCGGAGACCGGCACCGACTGGCTGCGCTACAGCTACACGTCGATGACCACGCCGGCGACCACCTACGAGATCAATACAAAGACGGGTGAACGCCGCCAGCTGAAGCAGCAGCCCGTGCCGGGCTACGACGCGTCGAAGTACGTGACCGAGCGCGTCTGGGCGCCGGCGCGCGACGGCAAGACGAAGATCCCGGTGACGCTGGTGTACCGCAAGGACGTGGCACGCGACGGCAAGGCGCCGATGCTGCAGTACGCCTACGGCAGCTACGGCTCGTCGATGGACCCGAACTTCAGCATCACCAACATCAGCCTGCTGGACCGCGGCGTGGTGTACGCGCTGGCGCACATCCGTGGCGGGCAGGAGATGGGCCGCACCTGGTACGACGACGGCAAGCTCTACAACAAGATCAACACCTTCACCGACTTCATCGACGTCACCGACTACCTGGTGAAGGAAGGCTATGCGGCCAAGGACCGCGTCGCCGCGATGGGTGGCAGCGCCGGCGGTCTGCTGATGGGCGCGGTGTCGAACATGGCACCGGAGAAATACAAGGTCATCCTGACCCTGGTGCCGTTCGTCGACGTGGTCACCACCATGCTGGACCCCAGCATTCCGCTGACCACCAACGAGTACGACGAGTGGGGCAACCCGGAAGAGAAGGGTTACTACGACTACATCCTGAAGTACTCGCCCTACGACAACCTGCAGGCCAAGGCCTACCCGGCGATGTTCGTCGGCACTGGCCTGTGGGATTCGCAGGTGCAGTACTGGGAGCCGGCCAAGTACGTCGCCCGCCTGCGTGATCTGAACACGAGCAAGGAAACCGTCGTGTTCCGCACCAACATGGAAGCCGGCCACGGCGGCAAGTCGGGCCGATTCCGCCAGTACCGCGAGCGGGCCGAGATGTACGCCTTCATGCTGGACCAGCTGGGCGTGGCGTCGAAGTAGCGGCGCCGGTCGGGAACAGGAAGAGCCGGGGCAACCCGGCTCTTCGCGTTCTGGCAGGGCCGGCCGGGACAGGAGGCTTCAGGTCTGCCCCGCCACGACCGATAACCCGGTGAGTCGTCGGGAGAGGGTGGCAGGTCATGGCAAGGTGGGGCGCGGTGGTCCGATCCGCGCAAATCGTATTTGCGCCGTCCGCCATGGATTTGGGGTACAAGGTCGCCGTGCACGATGCTTCTCCCCCGCCGCCGCGTGACCTGCCCGACGCCCGTCCAGTGCGCTTCCGCTGGGCATGGTGGTTGTTGGCCTACGCCAGCCTCGGCATGGGCATCCTGGGCGTGTTCGTCCCCGGGCTGCCGACCACGGTCTTCATTTTGATCGCCGCCTATGCCGCGTCGCGCGGCTCCGAGCGCCTGCACCGCTATCTGGTCACGCACCCGCGCTTCGGTCCGATGATCCACGACTGGCACCGGCATCGTGCGGTCTCGCGCCGCGCCAAGTGGGCCGCCACATGGACGATGCTGGCCAGTACCGCGGTCCTGCTCGTGGCGATGCTGTGGCTGGGTTCGCACCGCTGGTGGATGGTGGCGCTGCCGATCGCGTGCATGGCCGCCGTGGGTACCTGGCTGTGGCTGCGTCCGGAGCCGCCGCGCGCCGGGTAAACGGCCATCGGCGTTCATCGCGCTGTGGCTATACTCGCGGCATGAATCGGAACGCCCGTCTTGTCCTCGCCGCCGCCCTGATGGCGGTCCTGTCCGCCTGCGGTGCCAAGGGCCCGCTGTTCATGCCGGAGAAGCCGGTCGAAGAGGCGCCTGTCGCGCCCGCCGAGGCCGCACCGGCAAGCAGCGACACGCTGCCTCCGGAACCGCCGATCGATCCCGCCACGGTGCCTGCCACCGACGGGAATGGCTGATCCCTCGCACACGCGGTCCACGGCGATGCGGTTCACCAAGATGCACGGGGCCGGCAACGATTTCGTCGTGCTGGACCTGCGCGACGGCCTGCCGCCACCGGATGCCGCGCTTGCCGCGGCGCTCGCCGACCGTCACCGGGGCGTGGGCTGCGACCAGATCCTGACCATCGAGCCGCCGCGCAGCGCCGGCTCGGTCGCGGCGTACCGCATCTGGAACTCCGATGGCTCGCCGTCGCAGCAGTGCGGCAACGGCGCGCGCTGCGTGGCGGCCTGGCTGGTGCGTGATGGCGCGGCGAACGGCGACACGTTCGAGGTCGACAGTCCGCTGGCCACGCATGCCGTGGAGCGCATCGGCGCACACCGCTATGCCATCGCGATGGGGGTGCCCGAGTTCGTGCCGGCCCGCATCCCGTTGCAGGGGTTCGAGCACGCGCGCGCGGAGTACGACATCGACGTGGACGAAGGGCTGCGCCTGCGTTTCGGCGCGGTGTCGATGGGCAACCCCCATGCCGTCATCGAGGTGCCTTCCGTCGACGGCGCCCCCGTCCACCATTACGGCCCGCTGCTGCAGCGTTCGCGGCACTTCCCGGAGTCGGTCAACGTCGGCTTCGCCGAGGTGGTGGCGCGCGACCGCGTCCGCCTGCGCGTGTACGAGCGTGGCGTGGGTGAAACGCTGGCCTGCGGCAGCGGCGCCTGCGCCGCGGCGGCGGTCCTGATGCACCGCGGCCGGGTGGACCGCGACGTGGCCATCGTGCTGCCGGGCGGCGAGTTGCGCATCCGCTGGCCGTCCGACGACGCGCCGGTCATCATGTCCGGGCCGGCGGCATTCGTATTCGAAGGGGAATGGAAAGCATGAGCGAGACACTGGAAAAACTGGGCGCCCACGACGTCGCGGCGTGGCTGCGGCGGCACCCGACCTTCCTGAAGCAGTTCCCGGACCTGGCGCTGAGCCTGGTCGTGCCGCGCGACGAGGGCCCCACGGCATCCTTGGCCAGCTACCAGCTGGATGTTCTGCGGGACAAGAACCGCGAGCTGTCCCGGCGCCTCGGCGATCTGTTCGCCAATGCGCAGGAGAACGAACGCCTGGCCGTCCGTACGCATCAGCTCGCATTGACGCTGATGAAGCAGGGCTCCGCCGCCGACACCGTGCGGGCGATGGCCGCATCGCTGGCCGAAGACTTCAATGGCGACCGCGTCAGCATCGTGCTGCTCACGCCGGTGGCCGGGCTGGAGGAAAGCGACTGGTTGCAGGTGGTGCCGGCGGACAATCCGCACCTGGCGCCGTTCCGCGACTGCCTGCGCGATGGCGAGCCGATCTGTGGCCGCCTGCAGCCGGAGAAGCACGTGCTGCTGTACGGCGCGCGCGCCGAGGATGTGGCGTCGTCGGCGTTGCTGCCGCTTCCAGGTATCGGCCTGGTCGCCGTCGGCAGCCGCGACGGCAACCGCTTCTATCCCGGCATGGGCACGCTGTTCCTGCGCATGATGGGCGAAACGCTGGTCACGGCGCTGAAGCGGTTCGAGGCCTGATCGCGCGTCGTCATCGGGAAGCGCGCATGCACACCGTCGATGACTTCCTTGCGCATCTCGAGGTCGAGCGCCGCGTGTCCGCGCACACGCTGGATGCCTATCGCCGCGATCTCAGCGCGTTGACCGAGTGGGCGCAGTCCCAGGGCATCGCCGATCTTGCGGACGTGCAATCGGAACAGCTGCGCGGCTTCGTCGCCAGCGAGCACCGGCGCGGCCTGTCGCCGAAGAGCCTGCAGCGCCGGTTGTCCGCGTGCCGCAGCTATTACCAGTGGCTGCTCAAGCATGGCCGCATCGCGGCCAGTCCCGCCGCGGCGCTGCGCGCGCCCAAGGCGCCACGCAAGTTGCCGCAGGTGCTGGATGCGGACGAGGCCGTCAGGCTGGTGGAGGTGCCGACCGATGCGCCGCTGGGCAGGCGTGATCGCGCGCTGCTCGAACTCTTCTACTCCTCCGGTCTGCGCCTGAGCGAACTCTGCGCCTTGCGTTGGCGCGACCTCGACATGGCCGGCGGCATGGTCATCGTGCTCGGCAAGGGCAGCAAGGAGCGCAAGGTGCCGGTCGGCTCGCACGCGCGCAACGCGCTGGCCGAATGGCGCCAGGAACGACCGGCGGCGAACGAGGGCTTCGTGTTCCCCGGCCGTGGCGATGGACCGATCTCCCAGCGTGCTGTGCAGATCCGCATCAAGCAGCTCGCGCAGCGACAGGGCCTGTTCAAGCACGTGCATCCGCACATGCTGCGCCACAGCTTCGCCAGCCATATCCTGGAATCGTCCGGCGACCTGCGTGGTGTGCAGGAACTGCTTGGCCACGCCGACATCGCCACCACGCAGATCTACACGCACCTCGATTTCCAGCACCTGGCCAAGGTGTACGACGCGGCGCACCCGCGGGCGAAGCGGAAGAAGGGCTGAACCGTCCCGCCGAAGGTCATGCTTGAACCGGGAATCGGCGTCCCCACCTCTGGGAGAACACCCCGGAGGCCTCCATGGACCCCAGCCAGAATCCCAACGTCTTCCACGCCACCACCATTCTTTCCGTTCGTCGCAACGGCCATGTCGCCGTCGCCGGCGATGGCCAGGTGACGCTGGGCCACACCGTGATGAAAGGCAACGCGCGCAAGGTGCGCCGGCTCGGCCGCGATGGCCAGGTGCTGGCGGGCTTCGCCGGTGCGGCGGCCGATGCGTTCACGCTGTTCGAACTGTTCGAAGCCAAGCTCGAGAAGCACGGCCAGCTGACGCGTGCCGCGGTCGAACTGGCGAAGGACTGGCGCACCGAGCGCCGCCTCGGCAAGCTCGAAGCGCTGCTCGCGGTCGCCGACAAGGAAACCTCGCTGATCATCAGCGGCACCGGCGACGTCATCGAGCCGGAGGACGGCATCATCGCGATCGGCTCCGGCGGTTCCTATGCGCTGTCCGCTGCACGCGCGCTGCTGGCGCACACGGAGCTGGACGCGAAATCCATCGCCGTCGAGTCGCTGAACATCGCCGGCGACATCTGCATCTACACCAATCGCAACGTCGTCGTCGAAGAGCTCTGAGCCGCGACGCCGAACGTTCCGTCCCCTCTCTTCCAATCGCAAAGCCATGACCGATACCACGTCCTCTACCATGACTCCGCGCGAAATCGTGCAGGAGCTCGACCGCCACATCGTCGGCCAGCACGCCGCCAAGCGCGCGGTTGCCATCGCGCTGCGCAACCGCTGGCGCCGCATGCAACTCGATGCCGGGCTGCGCAACGAAGTGATGCCCAAGAACATCCTGCTGATCGGCCCG
Organism: Pseudoxanthomonas sp. LjRoot143; assembly: GCF_964252945.1. Taxonomy (NCBI): domain Bacteria; kingdom Pseudomonadati; phylum Pseudomonadota; class Gammaproteobacteria; order Lysobacterales; family Lysobacteraceae; genus Pseudoxanthomonas; species Pseudoxanthomonas sp. LjRoot143. Next base: position 79,342 of record NZ_CAXUPM020000001.1, read on the forward strand.
ACGGGCGTCGGCAAGACCGAGATCGCGCGCCGGCTGGCGACGCTGGCCAACGCGCCGTTCGTGAAAGTGGAAGCTACCCGCTTTACCGAAGTCGGCTACGTGGGCAAGGACGTCGAGCAGATCGTCCGCGACCTGGCCGATACCGCGGTGAAGATGTACCGCGAGCAGGCCAAGGCGCGCATGCGCACGCAGGCCGAGGAGCGCGCCGAAGACCGCATCCTGGATGCGCTGCTGCCGCGACGTGATGCCGCCGGTGGCAACGGGTTCGGCTTCGGTGCCAGCACCACGACGGTCGACATCGGTGCGGAGCCTTCGTCGAAGGAGTCGGAAACCCGGCAGAAGCTGCGCCGTCAGTTGCGCAACGGCGATCTCGATGATCGCGAGATCGAACTGGAGCTGGCGGCCAACGTCGGCGTCGACATCATGACCCCGCCGGGCATGGAAGAAATGGGCCAGCAACTGCGGCAGATGTTTTCCAGCCTGGGCGGCGCCAAGACCCACAAGCGTACGGTGACCATCAAGGCCGCGCGCCCGCAGCTGGTCGAAGAAGAAGCCGCGAAGCTGGTCAACGAGGACGACATCCGCGCCGCCGCCATCGAGTCGTGCGAGCAGCACGGTATCGTCTTCATCGACGAGATCGACAAGGTCGCCAAGCGCAGCGGCAACATGAGCGGCGCCGACGTCAGCCGCGAAGGCGTGCAGCGCGACCTGCTGCCGCTGGTGGAAGGCAGCAATGTGTCGACCAAGTACGGCACGGTGAAGACCGACCACATCCTGTTCATCGCCTCGGGCGCGTTCCACCTGGCCAAGCCCAGCGACCTGATTCCCGAATTGCAGGGTCGGTTCCCGATCCGTGTGGAGCTCTCGGCGCTGAGCAAGGAGGATTTCATCCGCATCCTGACCGAGCCCAAGGCGGCGCTGACCAAGCAGTACGTGGAGCTGATGAAGACCGAGGGCGTCGCGTTGCGCTTCACCGACGACGCCGTCGACCGCCTGGCCGAGATCGCGGCGCTGGTCAACGAGCGCCAGGAGAACATCGGCGCGCGCCGCCTGCACACCGTGCTGGAACGCCTGCTGGATACGTTGAGTTACGAGGCACCCGATCGCGATGGCCAGAGCGTCACCATCGATCGCGCGTACGTCGATGCGCATCTTGGCGAACTGGTGCAGGATCCGGACCTGAGCCGCTACATCCTGTGATGCCACGAACCCGCCGCAAGGCGGGTTCTTCGCTTCGAAAGGGCATCGCTGCGTCGGTTACAATCGATGCACCTGTTTACCTCCCGGTTTCGATGAGCACGTTGCCTCCCTGTCCCCAATGCGCTTCCGCCTATACCTACGAGGACGGCGCCCAGTTGGTCTGTCCGGAATGCGGACACGAATGGTCCGCCGAGGCACCAGGCAGCGGTGATGACGAACGCGTCATCAAGGATGCGAACGGCAACCTGCTGCAGGACGGCGATACCGTCACCGTGATCAAGGACCTGAAGGTCAAGGGCTCGTCGCTGGTGGTGAAGGTCGGCACCAAGGTCAAGAACATCCGCCTGGTCGACGGCGACCATGACATCGACTGCAAGATCGACGGCATCGGCGCGATGAAGCTCAAGTCGGAGTTCGTGCGCAAGGCCTGATCTGCGTTTCTCCCCCTCTCGACGGACACGGAAGACCGCATGGAAAACCTCCCGCAGGCATCGCCGGACAACGCGGGTCGGACCGTGCTGATGGTGGGAGGCGCGGGTTTCATCGGGGGCTATCTGGTGGCCGCGCTCCGCCGGCACGGCTGGCGCGTGCTGCGGGCCGTGCGAGCGGGAGGACGGCCGCTCGTGATCGACGAACGCGCCTGCGACCTGCAGGCGATGGTGCGGGCGGACGACTGGATCCCGCTGCTCGATGGCGTGGATGCCGTCGTCAACGCTGCCGGCATCCTGCGTGAGGAAGGCGGCCAGACATTCGAGGCGATCCACCTCGACGCGCCGCTCGCGCTCGCGCAGGCCTGCATGGCGCGCGGCGTCGGCCGTTTCGTGCAGGTCTCGGCCCTCGGCCTTCCGGAAGACGGTCCGTTCATCGCCTCCAAGCATCGTTTCGACGAGCGACTCGGCGGCCTCGCATTGTCGTCCGTCGTGCTCCGTCCCTCGGTGGTGTATTCGGTCAGCGGTTCGTATGGCGGCACCTCGCTGCTGCGTGCGCTGGCAGGATTCCCCGGCTTCCAATGGCTTCCGGGCGATGGGCGCTGGCAGGTGCAGCCGCTGGCGGCGGAAGACCTCGGGGAACTGGTCGCGCGCGCGGTGTCGGGCACTGTCACCGGCATCTACGACGTGGGCGGTCCCGCACCGCTGTCGTTGCGCGACTACCAGGGGCGGTGGCGGCGCTGGCTGCGGGTTCCGGGAGAGCGCGTCGTCGCCGTCCCCGAAGCCGCGGTGTCGCTTGCGGTCACCGTGATGGAAGCGCTTGGACGCGGTCCGGTGGGACGCACCATGTGGCGCATGCTCCAGCGCGGCAACACGACGGCGCCGGACGCGGGCGAGCGGCTGGCGGCCGATTTCGGCATGCGGCCACGCACGCTGGAGGATGCGCTCGCATCGGCGCCGAGCCAGGTGCAGGACCGTTGGCAGGCGCAGCTCTATTTCCTTGCGCCTGCCTTGCATTGGTCGGTGGTGGCGCTGTGGTTGTTGTCGGCGCTGGCCGGCTTCCTCACCCCGGCGGCCGATATCCTGCGCCTGTCCGCCGGCACGGCGCTGGATGCGATGAGTCCTGTGCTGCTGGCCCGGGGTGGTGGCGTGGCCGACCTGCTGCTCGGACTGTGGCTGGCCAGCGGCTGGCGCCCCCGTGCCGCGGTCTCCGCGATGCTGCTGTTGCTGCTCGCCTATACGCTGGTGCTCGGCACCGCCGTGCCGGCGCTCTGGTGGGACCCGCTGGGCGGACTGGCGAAGAACCTGGTGCTGCTGCCGGCCCTGGCCGTGCTGTGGGTCCTGACGGAGCGACGCTGATGACGTACCTGTGGGTGAAGTGGATCCACATCCTCGCCTCGACCCTGCTGTTCGGCACGGGCCTGGGCATCGCCTTCTTCATGTGGCTGGCACACCTGCGCGGCGATGCCCGCGTCATCGCGGCCACGGCGCGTACGGTGGTGATCGCCGATGCGTGCTTCACGGCGCCCGCCGTGGTGGTGCAACTGGGCACCGGCCTGTGGCTGACGCACCTGCTTGGCCTGCCGCTGGACGTGTTCTGGGTGAAGACGGCGCTGGTGCTCTTCTTCGTGATCGGCGCCTGTTGGTTGCCGGTGCTGTGGCTGCAGGTGCGCGCGCGCGATCTCGCGGCACAGGCGGCGTCCTCCGGCGTGCCGCTGCCGCCGGCTTACCACCGCGCGATGCGGTGGTGGTTCTGGCTGGGTTGGCCTGCTTTCATCAGTGTCATCGCCATCTTCTGGCTGATGGTGGTGAAACCGGCCTGAGGATACCTGGCGCTCAGTCCTCGCCGATGTCCTCGTTCCACACCTCGGGATTGGCGCGGATGTAGCCACCGAGCAGATCGATGCATTCCTGGCTCTGCAGGTCGACGACGTTGACGCCGGACTCGCGCAGCCAGTCGATGCCGCCCCGGAACGTCACCGATTCGCCCACCACCACGGTACCGATGTTGAACTGCCGCACCAGTCCGCTGCAGTACCAGCAGGGGGCCAGGGTGGTGACCATGATCGTGTCGCGGTAGCGACGCTGACGGCCGGCCTTGCGGAACGCGTCGGTTTCGCCATGCACGGAAGGGTCGCCTTCCTGCACGCGCCGGTTGTGGCCGCAGCCGAGCAGGCGCCCATCCTGATGGTAGAGAGCGGCGCCGATGGGAATGCCGCCTTCGGCGAGTCCCTGCCGGGCTTCGGCGATGGCGGTCTGGAGAAGGGCGCGATAGTCGATGGAGTGGTTCATGCGGAAGAAAGTCGGCGACGTCAGGCGCGCAGGATCACACACTTGGAGAATGTGATGCCACTCACGGCGGATACGCCGGGGAGCGGTTAGAACGCAGGACGCGGTGCGGAAGGCGCACCGGAACCCGGGGAGTCGGAGATCATGGGGAAGGATGCCAGGGCGGCGCCGTGCCGCGCGTGGGCGATGGCGGTGCTGGCCATGTGTGCAATGTCGACCGCACGCGCACAGACCATCGAACAGGGACTGCTGCACCTCGAATGGGGCGATCCACCCCCTGCGGCGAAAGGACAGCCACGGCTTGCGCCGCAGTTCAACGCCTCGCTGCTGAAGGACGACGGGACCCGCATCCGCCTCGACCCGGCGCAGGCGAAGCTCGCCGCGGGCGACCTGTATGTGCTGGCCAACCGCCGCGTCGCCGTGGCCTTCGCGCCCGCAGGGCGCGTCATGTCCTCCATGCCGGCCATCGAGGCCATCGTGCCCGCCGATCGCGTGGCGTCGTCCGCATCCGTGCAGGCCGCCAACGCGCGCGTGATGGCGGCGGCGCCGATCAGCGGCACCACGCGCTGGGTGACGCTGATGTGCAAGTTCAGCGACATCACGGACGAACAGAAGGACCAGGCCTTCTTCCAGTCCCAGTACGGTGAGGGCGTGGGCCAGTTGGGCCACTACTGGCGCGAGGTGTCGTACAACAAGATCAACCTGACGGGCAGCACGGCGCATGGCTGGTACACGCTGCCGAATCCGCGATCCACCTACGTCACGACGGTGGACGGCAAGGACAAGGCGGATCTCAACAAGCTGTTCGCCGACTGCGCGTCGGCTGCGCCGGACACGGTCAACCTCACCGCGCCGGTGGGCATCAACATGATGTTCAACGGCAATCTGGACGGTTACGCCTGGGGCGGACAGAGCTGCGCCACGGTGCGTGGCGCGCGCCTGTGCAAGCGGGTCACGTGGAATCCTCCGTGGTCGTTCGGCAACCTCGCGCCACTCGCGCACGAGATGGGGCACGGCTACGGTCTGCCGCACTCCGACAATTCCGACGGAGACGACGACACCTACGACAATCCGTGGGACGTGATGAGCGACAGCTGGTCGAACGCGGTCGGCGATACCACGTACGGTACGCGTCCGAAGCACATCAACATCTTCCAGCGCCACCGGCTGAGCTGGGTCGATGCGCCGCGCCAGCAGATCGTGGCGCTCGGCGACCAGGCGCCGCGCGATGTCGCCCTCGATTACGCGCACCTGGCCGGATCGACGAACGTGCAGATGCTGGTGCTCTCGCTGTCGCCGCAGGCCGATCCCTATGCCACCGTGGTGTACACCCTGGAAGCGAGAAAGCGCGAGGGGCCGTACGAAGGCAGCCTGGCGGGCAATGCGGTGATCATCCACAAGGTCGAGCGGTCCGGAACGGCCTACAGCATCGATGCCGACGTGCCGCCCGCCAACCGTTCGAACAACGAAGGATCGATGTTCAAGGTAGGCGAGCGTTGGCTTACGCCCGAGGGTTCGCACGTGGTCACCGTCAAGGCGCAGACGGCGACCGGCTTCGTGCTGACGGTTGGGCAGGCGCGGGTGATGAGCACGCCGTTGCCGCCGCGATTGAAGCCGGATGCGGTGTCGCCATCTTCCCTCGCCTTGCCGGCCGCGCAGCCGGTATCCGGCGGCTCACGCAAGCGCACGCCGACCGTCGTGCACTGCGCCGCGGGCGGCATGCGCTCGCCTGCCATCGCATGTGCGATCCGCGAACGCTGACTGTAGGGGATGTCCCTACATGTTCCGGTGCGCCCCGACATTGCGTGAGTGCGCGTTGTCGGGGCGGAAGACGATGATGTTCGCGATCGATTCCTGACCTGCATCGCAGTTCGGAACATCCAGCGCGATTCGCGCAAAAGTCGCCTCAAGACCTCCTGCTTCCCGCCGACACCCCGACCATGGCGGCGTCATCTCGACCCGCCGGCTGCAAATGGGGTCGCGCGTGGTCAAACACCGATCAGCCGACACGCGATGCAGGAGCGTTCGGGCGCTCCTCGTCGCTGGAATGTCGGTATTGGCATGCATCCTTCCCGTCCTTCCTCTGAAGGCGGAAACGGTGGTGCAGGGAACATTGCAACTGCAGTGGGCGGATCCTCCGCGCGCGCTGCCGGGGCGCGTGCAGGCGCAGCCGCAGCTGGACGCCTGGCTGGACATGGGGCCCGGGCAACGCGTGGCGCTGGATGTGGCGCAGGCGCAGCGCGCAGCGGGCGACCTGTACGCGCTGGCGAACCGCCGCGTTGCGGTGTCGTACGACACCCGCACGAGCATCGCCACGTCGTCGAAGGTCATGTCCGCCTCCGGTGCGCTGCCGGCGATCAGCGCCATCGTGCCGACGGACAGGCTGCCGCAACGTGCGCTCGCCATGGGCTCGGACGGACGCGTGATGGCGTCGGCGCCGATACTCGGTGCGACCCGCTGGGTCACCCTGATGTGCAAGTTCGCCGACATCGCGACCGAGCAGAAGCCGCGCAGCTTCTTCCAGGACCAGTACGGCAACGCACCGGGACAGCTGGGCCATTACTGGGCCGAAGTGTCCTACGGGCAGATCAACCTGGCGGGCAGTTCCGCACACGGCTGGTACACGTTGCCGAAGCCGCGCTCGGCCTACCTGGCGGACGTCAACGGCAAGCAGAAGGCGCAGCTGTCGGAACTGTTCTCCGATTGCGCGTCGGCCGCCGATGCCGACGTCGACTTCGCCGGCATCCAGGGCGTCAACCTGATGTTCAACGGCGAGCTCGACGGCAATTCGTGGGGCGGCGGTGCCTGCGCCACGCTGGACGGCACCTACACGTGCACGCGGGTGACCTGGAGCCCGCCGTGGTCGTTCGCCAATCTCGCGCCGCTGGCGCACGAGATGGGCCATGGTTACGGACTGCCGCATTCCAACAACTCCGACGGCGACAGCGATACCTACGACAATCCGTGGGACGTGATGAGCGATGCGTGGCGCCACGCGACCACCGATACGACCTACGGCCTGCTGCCGAAGCATCCGAACATGTACCAGCGCGAGCGCCTGGGCTGGCTGCCGGCGTCGCGCAAGCGCGTCGTGGCGGCCAACAACCGCGAGACGCTGGAGTTCGTGCTGGATGCGGGCAGCGTCCTGAAGACGGCCAACACGCAGCTGGTGGTGCTCGCCCTCCCGGCGCAGCCGGATCCGTACAAGACCGTGATCTACACCCTGGAGGCGCGCCGTCGCACCGGCACGTACGAAGCGAACCTGGCGGGCGATGCGGTGATCATCCACCGGCTCGAGGACTACGGCATCGCCTACAGCGTCGATCGCGATACGCCGGCCGCGAACTTCTCCAGCAACGAAGGCTCGATGCTGAAGGTGGGAGGACGCTGGAGCGCCCCGGACGAACTGCACTGGGTGGAAGTGGTGTCCGCCACCGCGCAGGGATTCGTGGTGCGGGTCGGTCCCCGTCCGCGCGCCATGAGTTCTCCGGCTCCAGTGCTGGTGCGCCCGACGCCGGTGGCCTCGTCCTCTCCCGCGACGCCACGACCTTCCACTCCGGCACCCGCTGCGCGGCCACAGATGGTACGTCGGCGCGGCTGCGATGCGCTGCCTTCAATGCTGCGGCTGGCACCCGTCTGCGCGCTGCTCGAGCGCTGAGCGTGGCGTGGCTTCGATCTTGAGCAGAGAGTGTCGATGTAATCGCATTCCCATGTGACAGGACGTGCGAAGGGCGGACACGGCTGCATTCGTATTCGTCCCGACGGAATGCGCAAAGCAGCGCAGACGAAGATCGACGTGCATTCCAGAAACGGAATGTCGCCGCTGAAAACGCGGATCCGCTTGCCGCATTGGACGCGTCTTGGCGATGTCCCGAGTAGTCGCGCGTCACTGCGCGAACTCGGAGTGAATGATGGGCGTGAACAATGGGGCCGCGCGGCGCGCGGTCGCGCGGTGCTGTGCGCTCGTGGCGTGCCTGTTTGCGGGTGCGGCGATGGCGGTCGACACGCAACGGGACGATGTCGTGCATGGCGTACTCCAGCTGCGGTGGGGCGACGCACCGCGCGCACCGCACGCCGGTGCGCCATCGTCCTCGCCGTTCGAAGCGTGGCTGGATGCCGGGCCCGGCAAGCGCTATCGGCTGGACGTGGCGCAGGCCCGGCGTGCGGCGGGCGATCTGTATGCGCTGGCGAACCGTCGGGTCGCGGTGTCCTACGACACGCGCGCGAACACGGCGTCAGCGGACAAGCTGATGTCGATCTCTGGTTCCGCACCGGCGATCAGCGCCATCGTGCCGGCGGATCGGGTGCCGCAGCGCGCGTTGGCCGTGGGCAAGGATGGTCGGGTGATGGCGGCGGCGCCGATGATCGGCCGTACGCGCTGGATCACGCTGATGTGCAAGTTCGCCGATGTCGCGGCCGAGCAGAAGCCACGCGCCTATTTCCAGTCCCAGTACGGCAACGCGCCGGGCCAGCTGGGCCACTACTGGTCCGTCGTTTCGCAAGGTGCGATCGACCTGGAAGGCAGCAGTGCGCACGGCTGGTACACGCTGCCGAAGCCGAGATCGGCCTATGTCGCGGTTGTCGATGGCCGGCCACGGGCGGACCTGTCGCTGCTGTTCGCCGACTGCACCGCACAGGCCGATGCCGCGGTCGATTTCGGTGGTGCGCAGGGCGTCAACCTGATGTTCAACGACGAGCTCGATGGCCGTGCATGGGGCGGCGGTGCCTGCGCGATGCTCGATGGCAGCTACACCTGCACGCGTGCGACGTGGAATCCGCCGTGGTCGTTCAACAACCTGGCACCGCTCGCGCACGAGATGGGGCACGGCTACGGCTTGCCGCACTCGGACAACTCCGACGGCGACAACGATACCTACGACAATCCTTGGGACCTGATGAGCGATGCCTGGCGCGGGGCCGTCACCGATACGACCTACGGTCTGCTGCCGAAGTACCTGAGCGCTTATCAGCGCGAACGGCTGGGTTGGGTGGCGCCGGATCGCAAGCACGTCCTCGTCTCGGACAACCGCGACACGCACGAGATCGTGCTGGACGCGGCAGGCATGGAAGGCACCGGTGGCGTGCAGCTTCTGGTACTGGCGATGCCGGCGCAACCGGATCCCTACAAGACCGTCATCTACACGCTGGAGGCGCGTCGTCGTCATAGCCTCTACGAGTCTGCGCTGGCGGGCGATGCGGTGATCATCCATCGGATCGAGGACTACGGCATCGCCCGCAGTGTCGATACCGACACGCCGGCGGCGAATTTCTCCGGCAACGAAGGTTCGATGCTGAAGGTGGGCGAGCAATGGAGTACCCCCGATGAGCGCCACTGGGTGCAGGTGGTCTCGGAGACGGCGCACGGCTTCGTGGTGCGGGTGGGGCCGCGTCCGCGCGCGATGAGCGCCCCGACGCCTGCCCTCTTGCAAGGCACCGGCAAGCCACAGACGGGCGCGGCACTCAGGACGCTGCCGTATGCGGCATCGTCTGCGGTCGTCACGCGCACCGCAGCCGCTTCGGCGCCACGATCGCGCGGATGCGAGCGCGTGCCACGTCTCCTGCGGGTGCCGGTGGTGTGCGCCTTGCTGACCCGGTGATGGATCTGGAGGGGTGCGGAGCGGGCGGAGACCGCCGGAACGTGCGCTGCATCGCGGATTGGAACAAGCGGTGGCACCGGCCATGCGGCCGGTTTCCTGCCTGGACGCCGAATCGCGATAGAGCTTAGATCGTGAGTGTGATGTCACGACAGGGAGACCGACGTGGGATCGCAGCGAACTGGAAGAATGACCGTCCGTCCGGCGCTTGCAGGCGTCGTGATGCTGGTGGTCGGTGCCTGTCTGACCACGCACGCCATGGCGCGCGACATCGTGCAGGGCACGCTGCAGCTGCGGTGGGGCGATGCACGCGCTGCGCCCCAGGGCCATGTGACGGTGCCACCCACGCTTGAGGCCTGGCTGGAGCTCGGGCCGGGCCTGCGCTATCGGCTGGACGAGGCCGAGGCCACGCGCGCGGCGGGCGATCTTTCCGCATTGTCGAACCGGCGTGTGGCCGTGTCTTACCGGCCGCGGGGGAGCATCGCGGCTGATCCCGCCATCGAGGCGATCGTGCCGGTCGGACGCCTGCCGCAGCGAGCCACCGCACGCGACGCCGGAGGACGTATTGCGATGGCCGAGCCCTTGGTGGGCGGCACCCGCTGGGTGACGCTGATGTGCAAGTTCGCCGACATGGCGGTGGAACCGAAAACGCGCGCGTTCTTCCAGGCGCAGTACGGCAACGCGCCGGGCCAACTGGGCCACTACTGGTCGGAAGTCTCCCAGGGCGCCATCGATCTGGCCGGCAGCGCGGCATACGGGTGGTACACGTTGCCGGCGGTGAGGTCCGACTACATCACCGGGATTGCGGGGAAGCCTCGCGCCGACCTGTCGCGCCTGTTCAACGACTGCGTCGCACAGGCGGAAGCGGATGTCGATTTCCGCCACGTGCAGGGCATCAATCTGGTGTTCAACGGCGAACTCGATGGTCGCGCATGGGGAGGCGGGGCCTGCGGCCTGCTCGAGGGCGTGTATGCCTGCACCCGTGCGACCTGGAGTCCGCCGTGGGCGTCGGACAACATCGCCAGCCTGGCGCATGAGATGGGGCACGGTTACGGGTTGCCGCATTCGGACAACTCCGATGGCGATGCCGATACCCACGACAACCCGTGGGACCTGATGAGCGATGCCTGGCGCCATGCCACCACCGATCCTGTGTTGGGCCTGCTGCCCAAGCACCTGGCGATGCACCAGCGGGATCGCCTGGGATGGGTTCCAGCGGCACGCAAGCAGGTCGTGCCGGCGGACAACGAGGCGACCCACGACATCGTGCTGGAGGCGGGCAGTGTGGCGGCATCCAACCAGGTGCAGCTGGTGGTGCTGGCCGGTGCGGCACAGCCCGACCCCTACTAGGCCGAGTTCTACACGGTGGAAGCCAGGCGTCGCAGCGGAACCTACGAGTCCTCGCTGGCCGGCGATGCAGTGATCCTGCATCGGGCAGGCGGCAACGGTGTGGCCTACAGTGTCGACACCGACACACCGCCTGCCGACCTGTCGGGCAACGAAGGCTCGATGCTGAAGGTGGGAGAGCAATGGAATACACCGGATGGCCGGCACTGGGTCTCGGTGGTGGCCTCGACACCTACGGGATTCCGGGTGCGTATCGGGCCACGTCCACGCGTGATGAGCACGCCCGCGCCCGCGCTGGAACGCAGCCTGCCTGCCTTGTCCGCCACGCCCGTGGCGACGGGACGCATGGATGCCGGCACACCACCGGGCAAGCGTCCGCGCATGGGGAGCATCTGCGGCCTGCTGGCGCGGCGATGGCCGGCATCGGCGGCCTGCGCGTCGTCCGAACGGTGAACGGACCGCGGCCGGCGGGTAGTGCGATAATCCGGCCATGAGCGAATCCCCCTACGAACGCGGCACCACCCATTTCGGCTTCCGCGACGTCGCCGCCAAGGACAAGCAGAAGCTCGTCGGCGAGGTCTTCACCTCGGTGGCCGGCAAGTACGACCTGATGAACGACCTGATGAGCCTCGGCATCCATCGGGTCTGGAAGCGCTACTTCGTCGGCACCTGCCAGGTGAAGCGCGGTGACCGGGTGCTCGATCTGGCGGGCGGCACCGGCGACATCGCCGCGCTGCTGAAGGATCGGGTGGGCGACACCGGCCAGATCGTGCTGGGCGACATCAACGCCGGCATGCTGTCGGTCGGTCGCGACCGCATGACCGACCGCGGCGTGGTGCAGGGCCTGGAATACGTGCAGTGCAACGCCGAGGCGCTGCCGTTCCCGGACGCGAGCTTCGACCTGGCCACGATCGCCTTCGGCCTGCGCAACGTCACCGACAAGGCCGCCGCGCTGCGCGACATGCACCGCGTGCTGAAGGTCGGTGGGCAGGCGCGCGTGCTGGAGTTCTCCGAGGTCACGGTGGACTGGTTCAAGCCGGTGTACGACTTCCACTCGTTCAAGGTGCTGCCGAAGCTGGGCCAGCTGTTCGCCCAGGACGCCGGCAGCTACCAGTACCTGGCCGAAAGCATCCGCCAGCACCCGCCGCAGGCCGAGCTGCAAGGCATGATGGACGAGGCCGGCTTCGCCCGGACCAGCTACAAGAACCTGTCCGCCGGCATCGTCGCGATCCACACCGGCTACAAGGTCTGAGGGTGGCCGGGGCCTGACGCGGTAAACTGGGCACTTCCCCCGTAGCGCTGGAAGTCCCCTGATGCGTTCTCTGGCTTTGCTGTTGTCCTGCGCCGCCGTGCTGGCGGCCGGTTGTTCCAAGGAACCCGAACCCGCTCCCGTGGCCGCCACGCCCCCGCCCGCCGTCGAAGCGCCCGTCGATCAGGACGAGCACTCCTACGCCGAACCGCGCAAGGTCGCCATCGACGACCTGGCGCTGGATATCGCGGTCGACTTCGACGCCAAGACCATCGGCGGCACCGCGACCTACACGCTCGACTGGAAGGACAAGGCCGCCACCCAGCTGGTGCTGGACACGCGCGATCTGACCATCGCCAAGGTCGAAGGCGAAGCCAACGGCGCCTGGGCGCCGCTGCAGTACGCGCTGGCCGACAAGGACGCCGTGCTGGGCAGCAAGCTGACCATCGAGACGCCGGCCCGCAACGCCAAGGTCAAGGTCACCTACACCAGCTCGCCCGAGGCCTCGGGCCTGCAGTGGCTGACGCCGGAAATGACCGAAGGCAAGCAGCTGCCCTTCATGTTCAGCCAGTCGCAACAGATCCACGCGCGCAGCTGGGTGCCGCTGCAGGACACGCCGCAGGTGCGCTACACCTACAGCGCGCACGTGACCTCGCGCCCGGACGTGATGGTGCTGATGAGCGCCGACAACGACCCGGCCGCCGCGCGCGACGGCGACTACACGTTCAAGATGCCGCAGAAGATCCCGTCGTACCTGATGGCGATCGCCGCCGGCGACCTGGTGTTCAAGCCGATCTCCGCGCGCAGCGGCGTGTGGGCCGAGCCGGCGATGGTCGACCGCGCAACCAAGGAGTTCGAAGACACCGAGAAGATGATCGCCGCCACCGAGCAGCTGTACGGCCCCTACCGCTGGGACCGTTACGACATGCTGGTTCTGCCGCCCTCGTTCCCGTACGGCGGCATGGAAAACCCGCGCCTGAGCTTCATCACGCCCACCGTGATCGTCGGCGACAAGACGCTGGTCTCGCTGATCGCGCATGAACTGGCGCACAGCTGGTCGGGCAACCTGGTGACCTTCTCCAGCGCCAAGCACGGCTGGCTCAACGAAGGCTTCACGAGCTACGTGGAGAACCGCATCGTCGAGGCGCTGTACGGCAAGGAAACCGCGAGCATGGAGTACTCCATCGCCCGCAACAGCCTGAAGAAGGAAATCGGCACGATGCCGGAAGCGACCCAGTCGCTGGCGGTCAAGCCGGGCACGCAGCTGGATGCCGATGACGCGCTGAGTGCGGTGTCGTACGACAAGGGCGCGTGGTTCCTGCAGTTCCTGGAGGAGCGTTTCGGCCGACAGGAGTTCGACGCCTTCCTGCGCGGCTACTTCGACCACTTCGCCTTCCAGAGCATCACCACCGAGCAGTTCCTCGACTACGCGAAGAAGAACCTGCTGGACAAGCATCCCAACCTGGTCACCGACGCCGAGATCCAGGCCTGGGTGTACGGCACGGGTATCCCGGCCAACGCGCCGCAGGTGCAGTCGCGTGGCTTCTCCAACACCGATACCGCGCGCATCGCCTGGCAGGGCAGCGGCCAGCTGCCGAATGCGCAGCTGACCCGCGCCTGGGTGACCCAGCAGTGGGTGCATTTCCTCGAAGGCATGGGCCAGACGCTGACGGTAGAACAGCTCAAGCAGCTGGACGACGCGTACCACTTCACCGGCACCGCCAATGGCGAGATCGCGATGCGCTGGTATCCGCTGGCTATCCGCAGCGGCTATGTCGATGCACAGCCTGAGATCGCCAAGTTCATCGAGCGCGTCGGCCGCCGCAAGCTAATCATGCCGATCTACGAAGAACTGGTGAAGACACCGGAGGGCCTGGCGTTGGCGAAGGAAAGCTTCGCGCGCGCCAAGCCGGGCTACCACCCGATCACGACCGGATCGGTCGAGGCGCTGCTGGCGAAGGCGCCGGCAAGTCCGTAACGCATGGCGTTGCGCCTGACCCGCACACGGACGGTCGCCCTGGTGGCGGCCGTTCTTGTTTGCGTGCTGGCCGTGTGGATCTGGCGCGATCCGATGGTGCCGCTGCGCAACGGCATGGCGGTGCAGGGCTGGTGGGCGGGACTGGTGGAGCGTCGCGTGGTCGTCGATGACCATCGCTGGGCCTACGACGAACGCGAGGCGAAGGATCCCACCGCGCCGACGGTGGTGATGGTGCACGGCTTCACCGGCAGCAAGGAGAACTGGTATCCGCTGGCGGCGCGGTTGCGCGACCGTTACCGACTGGTGATCCCGGACCTGCCCGGTTGGGGCGAAAGCCAGCGCATCGACGGGGCGGACTATGGGTTCAAGGCGCAGGCGGCCCGGCTGGCGGATTTCCTGCGCGCGATCCGCCGCGATGGCAGCCCCATCGTGCTGCTTGGCCATTCGATGGGCGGCGGCATCGTCGCGATCACCGCCGCGGAGCACCCCGAGCTGGTCGCACGCGTGGCCCTGATCGACGCCGCGGGCGTGCGCTTCAACGACAACGCCTTCGGCATCGAGGTGCTGGCGGGCCAGAATCCGTTCGCGGTCCACGATGCCGCATCGCTGCAGCGCTACCTCGACACCGTCTTCCACGACCGCGCCGCGCAGCCCGCCATTCCGTGGCCCGCGTCGAAGGCCGTGATCGACTGGCGTATCGCACAGGCGCCGTTCGAGCAGCGGGTGCTGGACCGCATCGGCCGCAGCGACGAGCGTTTCCTGCCCGGTGAGATGGCGGGGTCGATCCGCCAGCCTGCACTGTTGTTGTGGTGCCGGCAGGACCGTGTCGTCGATCCCAGTGCGATGGCGCTGTACGCCGCCCAGATGCCGCAGGCGCTCCAGGTTTCACTGGACGGTTGCGGCCACATGTCCATTATGGAAAAACCCGACGACGTGGCGGCTGCGGTCGCCCAGCTGATCCAACGAGGCATCTCACGATGAAGAAGAACGCACTCCTCCCGATGACGCTGGCGCTTGCCTGCGCACTCGCCGTGTCCGCCTGCGGCGACCGCGAGGCCGAGCGCGCCGCGGCCGCCGCGGCGCAGGCCGCCGCCACCGAGCAGCAGGCCGACGAGCTGGCGAAGAAGTACGACAGCGCCGTCGCGTCCAGCGACTGGGACATGGCGCGCATCCACGGCGTCGCGTTGCTCGACCAGTACCCGCAGAGCACGGCGGCCACGCGCATCGGTCCGTCGCTCGACGAGGTCAAGGGCAAGGCTGAAGCGGTACGCGACCAGCGCCGTATGGAGGCGCTGTGGGCCTACGCGCAGGTGCCGGCCGGCAAGGGCGTCCAGCGCTCTGCGATGATCTACAGCAAGGAACCGGTGGACGTGGACGGCGCCGGCGCCAAGCCGGTGCAGCTGGTGTTCCGCGATCACCCGGAGTGGAAGCGCAGCAGCTACCTGGTGTTGCAGGCCAGCGACTTCGCCAAGGCGTGCTACAGCCGCTGCCAGGTGACGGTGGTGGCCGACGGGGCGGCACCGAAGCGCATGGCCGCACATCGTCCTGACACCGACGAAGCCACGGCGATGTTCATCGACGACAACAAGGCCCTGTGGCGCCTCGTGCGCAAGACCAAGGTGCTTGAAGTCGAGTTCCTGGTGAAGGATGGCAGCCCGCGCAAGGCGGTGTTCGAAACCGGTGGCCTGGATGGCAGCCAGATGCCTGGCTGGGACTGATCGCGGTGTCGGCGACGGGTGTCGATGCGCCGTCGCTGTCGGCGCTGCGCCACTGGGTATTCGATCTGGATGGCACGCTGACCGAAGCGGTGCATGATTTCGTGCTGATACGGCGTGCGCTGGACATCCCGCTGGAAGCCGACATCCTGGCCCATCTGGCGGCGTTGCCGGCCGATGAGGCGCAGGACAAGCGCGCGTGGCTGATGCGGCACGAGCGCGACCTGGCCGAAGCGGCGACGGCCGCCGCAGGCGTGGTCGCACTGGTGCGCGCCCTGCATGCGCGACGCTGTCGCCTCGGCATCCTTACCCGCAATGCGCGCGAACTGGCCTGGGTGACGCTGGCGGCCATCGGACTGGCCGACCTGTTCGACGAGGCCGACGTCATCGGGCGCGACGAAGTGGCGCCCAAGCCCGCGCCGGACGGCCTGCACTACTTCGCGGCGCGCTGGAACGTGGCGCCGGCGCAGATGGTGATGGTCGGGGACTACCGCTTCGACATCGAGTGCGGCATCGCTGCCGGCACGCGGACCGTGCTGGTGAACTGCAGGGAAGCTACGTGGTCGACGCAGGCCACGTGGCGGTTGGCCGATTGCGCGACGATCCTGGCGGGACTCGGCCCCACGCAGGTGGAAGGCGGCCAACGCGACCGCGTGCAGTGAAGCGCGCATCACCCCGCCGCAGCCCCGCGAGCGGGCTATCCTGTGGCTGCCGGGGTGACGCTTGGACAGCGGCCACAGCGTGGATCCGACAAGGAGGTGATCGGTGAAGAAGTTCACAAGGCGACTGCTGCAGATCGCGGTCGCGTGCGTGGCGGTGCTGGTCGGCGGCAGCCTGATGCTGGTGAGTGCCGCGAAAGTGGAAGCGACGTCGCACGGTGTCCACAAGCGGCTGCTCGTGCCCCTGCTTGGAGACAGCACCGTTGCGCTGCCGATCTACTCCGGTACGGGCGACGCGGTGCGCATCCCGGGATTCCTGGATGGGCCCATCGTCACCCGGCTCCCCGGAGGCGGGTGGTCGGCGCGCTGGTTCTGCGAAGACAGGGTGCATCGGGCGACCGGGCAGGGTGAAGCGCTGGAAATGCAGTGCGCTGGCGCGTGGCACACGTTTCCGCTGTCGGCGGCGGCCGTACCGGCGGCTGTCGGACCCATGCCCGCCAGGCTGGCGGTGATCAGCGATGTGGAAGGCAACCTGCGCTTTCTCGACGCCGCGCTTGCCCGTCTGGGCATCGCGGAGGGCGGGCAGTGGCGTTACGGCGACGGCCATCTCGTGGTGCTGGGGGACTCCGTGGATCGCGGGCGCGATGTGTTCGCCGTGCTCTGGCGCTTCCATGGATTGTCGCAACAGGCGCAGGCCGCGGGCGGTGCCGTGCATGTGGTGCTCGGCAACCACGAACAGTACGTGTTGCGCAGCAACTTCTCCCGTGCGCATCCCGAGCATCGCCACGCGATGATGGAAACCGGAGGATATGGGCAGGCGTTGGCCCGCGGTACCGTGATCGGTGACTGGTTGCGCGACCAACCTGTGATGCTGAAGCTCGGGGATGTCCTGTTTGTCCACGGAGGCATCAGCCCGGCGGTGGTCGACGCGGGGTTTGCGGTGTCGGCATTGAATGCGTCCAGTCGCGACTACTGGGCGCGCGGGCGCGCAAGCACGGATACGGTGGCGCTGGAGTCCGTATTCGGCAGCGAGGGACTGACGCAGTACCGCGGCTATCTGGAGGCGCTGCAGGATCGCTATCCGCTGGCCACCCGTGAACAGGTCGACGCGGTGCTGGCGGCGTTTTCCGCCGAACGCATCGTGGTGGCGCACACCCTCGTCGATCGGGTGGAAAGCCGGCACGATGGCCGGGTGTACGCCGTGGACGTGAACAGCGAGGAGGCGAGCCCGGAAGTACTGCTGTTCGAGAACGGGCGACCGCGGGTCGTCGATATCGGTATCCCGCGCCATCTCGCCGCCGAGCCGTCGACGCTGCGCGAGATCAGCCTGTTCGATGCCGCTGACCGGGCGATGCTGGTCAGCATGTATCGCGAGATGCGCAGGATGGCGGGTCTTCCTCACCCGTATTGATGCTGGACTCGTGCGCCGGCAGGGTGTGGACGATCGCTAGGCGATCACCCTGTTCCGACCCATCGCCTTCGCGCGGTAGAGCGCGGCGTCGGCCCGGCTGAGCAACTGCTCCAGCGTGTCCACCCGCATCGGCGATGACAGGGAGGCCAGGCCGACACTGACGGTGACGTCGAGCATGCGGCCATCGTCCAGTGGGATCGGTTCGCTGGCCAGATGGCGCAGGCGCTCGGCGACGGTGCGTGCGTCGTCGGTGTCCAGGTCCGGCAGCAACACCGCGAACTCCTCGCCACCGAACCGCCCGAACAGGCCATCCTGGCGCAGATGCTCGCGCATGCGCTGGGCGAAGATCGTCAGCACGGCATCGCCGGCGGCATGTCCGTGGCGATCGTTGACCGATTTGAAGTGGTCGATGTCCAGCATCATCGCGACGACGGGCCTGCCTGTCGCCTGCGCAAGCTCGGCCAGTTCACGGCCGCGACGCATGAACGCACTCCGGTTCAGCGTGCCGGTCAGCGCATCATGGTCGGCGGCGTGGTTGAGTGTGGCCAGCAGGCGGTTGCGCGCCGCGTTGACGCTGGCCACGGTCAGGGGTGCCACCGCGAGCAGCGCCATGCCCATCCGCAGCGAAATCACCGGCAACGGACCGTCGTCCCGGAGCTGCAGGTCGATGACGCCGGTGGCGATCGCGATCAGCGTCCACATGCACAACAGCAGGGTGACCAGGGCCGTGGTGAAGAGGCGGTAGGCCAGCGCGCACCACAACAGCGCGGGCACGGGGAAGGCGATGGCGCCCGGGCCCCCGATCACCACGCCGAGCAGGATCGTCAGCAGCAACGCCAGCAGCGGCAGCACGGTACGCGGGTGCCGCCGCAGGCGGGCAAGCCGCTCGCGCAGCACCTGCGGCAGCGTCGACGGCGCCGGGGCCAGCAGCACCACCGGCAGGATGGCGACGTAACAGACCAGCTCGGCCGAGAACCAGAACCCGCTGGTCGTCAGGAAGCCCAGCTTCATGGAAGAACTGAGGCTGCCTGCAAGTCCCGCCGCCAGGGCCGCGGCGGCGGACACCGCCAGTACCGACAGCATCGACAGCGGATGCTGAAGCTGCCGGTCTTCGTGGCGCACCCGCTGGAAGACCAGGAAGCCGGCGGCCACGCCGGCCAGGTTGGCGGCGGTCAGGCGCAGGGTGGTCGGCAGCGAGCTGCCGGTCAGCAGGTCGGCTGCGACATAGCCGAGGGCGGCCGCGGCCCAGCCGGCCGGGGAGGCGAGGGCGGGGCGACGGGCGAACAGTCCCAGCAGCAGCGCGTTGGTCGGCCAGAAGGCCGCCAGCTGATGCTCGGGCCGGGTCAGGATGCCGAGGCCGCAGGCAAGGAAGACGACGGCGACGACCAGCAGGGCTTGCAGGAGCAGCTGGCGAGCCGTGGGCACCGGGGGCGACGGGACGCGCGCGTCCTGCGGAATGGATTGCCGATGTTGCGCGACCATGCTGCCCCTGCGAAGTACGACTGCATGGGGGCGCGCGATCGCGGATCCCGTTCCCCCGGGGCTTACCTTACGCCAGGGGGATGACCGCCGTGCAAGTGTCCGGCTCCGCCCGGACCGTATGGAAGCGCGGCAGGCTTACAGCGCGTAGCCGAACTGCTGCTTGAACTGCTCGTTGAATCCGTCGAAATCGAAGCGCTGGTTCTGCGTGCCCGGGTGCTCGACCTTCAGCGCGCCCATCAGGTTGCCCATGCGACCGATGGTCAGCCAGTCGTAGCCCTTCTCGATGCCGAAGATCAGGCCCGCGCGGAAGGCGTCGCCGCAACCGGTCGGATCGGTCACGCGGCGCTCGTGCGCCGGCGGGATGTCGTAGGTCTTCTCGGGGGTGTGGATCTGCGAGCCGTGCGGGCCGCGGGTGGTGATGTAGGCCTTCACGCGCTTGACGATGTCGGCCTCGCTCCAGCCCGTGCGCTCCTGCAGCAGGTTGGACTCGTAGTCGTTGACGGTCACGTAGTTGGCCAGTTCGATGAAATGGCGCAGTTCCTCGCCGTTGAACAGCGGCATCGCCTGGCCCGGATCGAAGATGAAGGGGATGCCGGCCTCGGCGAACTCGGCGGCGTTCTGGATCATGCCCTCGCGTCCGTCCGGGCTGACGATGCCGAACGTCACGCCCGGCACGTCCTTCACATGGTTCTCGTAGCTGCGCATCATCGCGCCGGGATGGAACGCGGTGATCTGGTTGTTGTCGTGGTCGGTGGTGATGAACGCCTGCGGGGTGAACAGCTCGTCGATCACCTTCACCTGGTCGAGATTGATGCCCTGCTCGACGAAATGCTCGCGGTAAGGACCGAAATCCTGGCCCACGGTCGCCATCGGGATCGGATCGCCGCCCAGCAGCTTCAGGTTGTAGGCGATGTTGCCGGCGCAGCCGCCGAACTCGCGGCGCATGCGCGGCACTAGGAACGACACGTTCAGGATGTGCACCTTGTCCGGCAGGATGTGGTTCTTGAACTGGTCCGGGAACACCATGATGGTGTCGTAGGCAAGGGAACCACAGATCAGTGCGGACATCGGCAGACTCGGCTGGAGACGGAAGCGGCCGTCCCGGGCCGCAGGAAAAGCGGGACGTGCGCCCCATTCCCGGCGCGCCGGTGCGAAGGTTACCGGCTGGGCCGGCTGGCGGCCAGTCTTGATCGGGAGCGCCCGCCTGCGGGGCGGCGCCGTCGAACGTTGTGCATGCGCGCTGCGAACGGCGTTTTTCCCCGCGGATTCACGAGATTTTTCCTTGCCCGCTCCATGCCGGATTGTTAGGCTAGCCGACTTGTTTTTTGCCCAAAAAATCGCCAGCCCCGCGCGATTTTCCAGCCCCCAGCAGGAACCCGTCCCCCGATGTTCAAGAAGCTCCGCGGCATGTTCTCCAACGACCTGTCCATCGATCTGGGCACGGCCAACACCCTGATCTACGTGCGCGGGCAGGGCATCGTGCTGAACGAGCCGTCGGTCGTGGCGGTGCGCCAGGACCGCGCCATCGGCGGCTCGCGCTCGGTCGCGGCGGTCGGCGCCGAGGCCAAGCAGATGCTGGGCCGTACCCCCGGCCACATCACCACCATCCGCCCGATGAAGGACGGCGTGATCGCCGACTTCACCTACACCGAGGCGATGCTGAAGTACTTCATCAAGAAGGTGCACAAGTCGCGCTTCCTGCGCCCCAGCCCGCGCGTGCTGGTCTGCGTGCCTGCTGGCAGCACCCAGGTGGAGCGCCGCGCGATCAAGGAGTCGGCCGAGGAGGCCGGCGCCCGCGACGTCTACCTGATCGAGGAGCCGATGGCGGCCGCGATCGGCGCCGGCATGCCGGTGACCGAGGCGCGCGGCTCGATGGTCATCGACATCGGCGGCGGCACCACCGAGGTGGCCGTGATCTCGCTGAACGGCATCGTCTACTCGCAGTCGGTCCGCATCGGTGGCGACCGCTTCGACGAATTCATCACCAACTACGTGCGCCGCAACCACGGCATGCTGATCGGCGAAGCCACCGCCGAGCGCATCAAGCTGGAGATCGGCTGCGCCTACCCGCAGGCGGACGTGCAGGAGATGGAGATCTCCGGCCGCAACCTCGCCGAGGGCGTGCCGAAGATGATCAAGATCAACTCCAACGAGGTGCTGGAAGCGCTGCACGAGCCGCTGTCCGGCATCGTCAGCGCGGTCAAGCTGGCGCTGGAGCAGACCCCGCCGGAACTGTGTGCCGACGTCGCCGAGCGTGGCATCGTGCTGACCGGTGGTGGCGCCCTGCTGCGCGACCTCGACCGCCTGATCAGCGAGGAGACCGGCCTGCACGTGCAGGTGGCGGACGATCCGCTGACCTGCGTGGCGCGTGGCGGTGGCCGTGCGCTGGAGCTGGTCGACATGCACGGCAACGAGTTCTTCGCGCCGGAATGAGGCCGGGCATACGGCCTCGGCGAACGGGGGCGGCCATGCCGCTCCGACGCCCCGATGCCGTTGCGGGCACGCTGATGTTCCTCCGCACCGCGCATCCGCCGGGCGGTCCCCTCCGATCCCTCTCCCTTCGGCCCTGACGTGCCCTCCTACGCCGGTCCTCCCGTCGCCACCCGCGGAGAAGTCGCCAGCACGCTGCGGCTGCTGGGCTACCTGGCGCTGACCATCGCCCTGGTGATCCTCGACCACCGCGGCGGCTGGTTGTCGCAATTGCGGGCGCAGGCCAACGTGGTCACCCAGCCGCTGTGGTGGGTGGCGGGCCTGCCGGGCCGCGTGACGACCCGCGTACAGGACGATGCGGCCACCCGCACCGGCCTGATCGAAGAGAACCAGCGCCTGCGCAACGACATGCTGGTCGCCAACGCCCGGCTCGCCCGGCTGCAGACCGCCGCGGCCGACAACGCCCAGCTGCGCGCGCTGCTCGGCGTGAAGACCTCGCGCGGCCTCGATGTGCAGCTGGCGCCGATCCTCGACATCGACCTGGCGCCCGGTCGCCAGCGACTGGTGCTGGATGCGGGCAGTCGCGCCGGCGCGCTGGTCGGCCAGTCGGTCATCGATGCCGGTGGCCTGATGGGCCAGATCATCGAGACCACGCCGGTCCATTCCACTGTGTTGCTGCTGACCGATCCGGACCACGCCGTCCCGGTCGTGGTCGCGCGCAACGGCGTGCGCCTGATCGTCTACGGCCGCGGCCGCAGCGACCTGCTGGAACTGGCCGACGTGCCGCTCAACAGCGGCGTGGAAGTGGGCGACGTGCTGGTGACCTCGGGCCTGGGTGGCCGTTTCCCGGCTGGCTTCCCGGTCGGCACGATCGCCGCGCTGCGCCCGGACGACAGCCACGCCTTCCTGGTCGGCGACGTGACCCCGGCCGCCCGCCTGGACCGGGGCCGCGATGTGCTGCTGCTGAAGTCCGCACCGCCGCTGCCGTTGCCGCCGCCGGATCCGTCGCGCTTCCTGCCGGAGGCGGCTGCTCCCACGCAGGCGGGCGGTGCTCAGACACCTGCCGCGCCGACGACCCCAAGCCTCCCGCCCGCCGGGAGAGGGGTTGGTGAGAGGGGCAACGAAGCCGGGAATGCCACGGGGAACCAGAATGTTTCCGCGCCCGCGACGGCTTCTCCGCAAGCCTCGCGCCCTGCGAACGCCCCGACCCTCACTCCAACCCCTCTCCCGGCGGGAGAGGGGCAGAAAGCGCCGGCGTCTACCCGTCCGGCCACGCCACCGCCGCAGGAGCCCCAGCGATGAGCCGCGCCCGTACCGGCTGGCTGATGCCGCTGAGCATCCTCGTCGCCCTGCTGTTGGGTCTGTTGCCGCTGCCGGATGTGTTGCAGCCGCTGCGCCCCTACTGGCTGGCGTTGGTGGTGGCGTACTGGGTGATCGAGGCGCCGGACAGCGCGGGCCTCGGGTTCGCCGTGATCGTCGGCCTGGTCGCCGACCTGATGTTCGGCACGCTGCTGGGCGAACAGGCGCTGCGCCTGCTGATCATGGCCTTCATCCTGCAGCGCTTCCGCGCGCGGCTGCGCTTCTTCCCGATGTCGCAGCAGGCGCTGGCGATCGGCGGCCTGCTGCTCAACGACCGCATCGTCACGACGGTGGTGCACCTGGCGCTGGGCGAACCCACGCTGCCGTGGCAGTACTGGTGGGCGCCTCTGCTGGGCATGCTGTTCTGGCCGCCGCTGTTCGTGCTGATGGATGCCCTGCGGCTGGGTCGCCGCAGGCGGGGCTGAGCGATGGTCGGACCCCGCCGGCGCGGCAAGAACCCGCATGCCGAAGCCGACCAGTTCCGCCGCCGTGCGGTCACCGGCTTCGTGGTGGTGGCGCTGTGCCTGCTCGGCCTGGGCGCCTGGTACTTCAAGCTGCAGGTCATCGACCACGCCGACTACGCTACGCGTTCGGAAGCCAACCGCATCCGCCCGCGCCCGGTCGTGCCCGGACGCGGCACCATCTACGACCGCAACGGCCTGCTGCTGGCGGAGAACGTCCCTGCGTTCCGCCTCGACGTGACCCCCGACAAGGTCAAGGAACCTGCGAAGCTGGTCGCCGACCTGGCGAAGATCATCGACCTTTCGCCCGAGGACATCGAACGCTTCGAGGCCACGCGAAAGGCCACGCGCGGCTTCCGCCCGATCACGCTGAAGCTGCGCGTCAGCGAAGAGGAGATGGCGCGTTTCGCGGTCGACCGCTGGCGCTATCCCGGTGTCGAGCTGGTGCCTTACCTCACCCGTCGCTATCCGTACGGCGAGCTGTTCGCCCACATCGTCGGCTACGTCGGCCGCGTCGACGAAAAGGACCTGGAAACGCTGGGCGAGATCAACTCGGCGCTGACCCACATCGGCAAGACCGGGCTGGAGCGCTACTACGACGAGCAGCTGCGCGGCCGGATCGGCTACGAGAAGGTCGAGACCAACGTGGAAGGCCGTGCGCTGCGCGTGGTCGGCCGCGTGCCGGCGCAGGCGGGCACCGACCTGCGGCTCAGCGTGGACGCGAAACTGCAGCAGGCGATCGTCGATTCGTTCGGCGAGCTGGAGGGGTCGGCGATCGCGGTCGATCCGCGCACGGGCGAGATCCTGGCGATGGTCAGCCTGCCGAGCTACGACCCCAACCTGTTCGTCAACGGCATCTCCAGCAAGGACTTCAAGCTGCTCAACGACAATCCGTCGCGGCCGCAGTTCAACCGCCTAGTGCTGGGCGGCGTGGCGCCGGGCTCGACGCTGAAGCCGCTGATCGCGCTGGCCGGCCTGGACAGCGGCAAGCGCAAGCCCGAGGACACGGTGGTCTCCACCGGCATGTTCTACCTGCCCGGCACCAGCCGCGGCTGGGGCGATGCCAGCCGGCGCGGCCATGGCGTGACCAACCTGCGCAAGTCGATCTCGCAATCGGTGAACACGTACTACTACCGGCTCGCGCTGGACCTGGGCATCGCGCAGTTCGACGACTACATGGAGCATTACGGCTTCGGCCAGCCGACCGGCGTGGACCTGCGCGGCGAGATCGGCGGCATCCTGCCGTCGCCGGCGGCCAAGCTGAAGGCGCGCAAGGAACGCTGGTATCCCGGCGACACCGTCAACGTGGCCATCGGCCAGGGCGACTGGAAGGTCACCCCACTGCAACTGGTGCGCGCCACGGCCGGCATCGCCAACGGGCAGATGCGGCGCCCGCACCTGGTCAGCGAGGCGCGTGTCGGTTTCGACCGCCCGTGGGAACCGATGCCGCAGCCCGCGCCGATCGCGATCAGCCCCAACCCGGCGAACGTCGAGGTGGTGCGGCTCGGCATGCAGGACACCATGCAGCCCGGCGGTACCGGCTGGCGCACCGCGCTGGGTGCGCCGTACCTGATGGCGGGCAAGACCGGCACCGCACAGGTGATCAGTCGTCGCGGTACCGCCGCGGTCGACCCGCGCAGCCTGCCGATGCACCTGCGCCACCGCTCGCTGTTCGTCGGCTTCGCGCCGGCCGACAACCCGACCATCGCGATCGCCATCGCCGTGGAAGGCGGCGGTTACGGCGGCAGCACCGCCGGCCCGATGGCGCGCAAGATCTTCGATGCCTACCTGCTGGGCAAGATGCCGGAGAAGGAGGGCGAAGAAGCAGTTCCCGCAGGGACGGCGCCCGCGACACCGCCGGCATCGCCCACAACGGCGCCGCCCGCGAATCCGAGCCAAGGCACGAGCCCCTCTCCCCCCGGGAGAGGGGTTGGGGTGAGGGGCAACGAAGGTCGTGTGGGTACGAGTTCCAACAACTCGGCCGCGCTCGCGCCGCGCTCTTCTTCTTTGCCGGCCATCGCGCCTGTCCCGACCCTCTCCCCAACCCCTCTCCCGGCGGGAGAGGGGCTTAAGCGCGCACCGGGGGCATCGGCATGACCGACCTGCTGCGCTGGGGCTTCGACTTGCTGCGTCATCTGCTGCGCACGGTGGACTGGCTGCTGCTGGGCGCGTTGCTGGCGTTGATGGGGATCGGACTGGCCGTGCTGTACAGCGCCGGCGGCGAAGCACTGGGCTCGCGGCTGGTGCTGGCGCAGGGCGTGCGCTTCGGCGTGGGCCTGGTCGCGATGTGGGCACTGTCGCGCGTCACGCCCGTGCGATTGCGCGCATGGACGCCGGGCGTCTTCGCGGTGGCGCTGGTGCCGCTGGTGCTGGTGCTGTTCATCGGCACGGGCAAGCACGGCGCGCACTGGATCGACCTGAAATTCTTCTACCTGCAGCCCTCGGAACTGCTGAAGATCGCGCTGCCGATGATGCTGGCGTGGTACCTGCATCGCGAACCGCTGCCGCCGGGCTGGCGCACGACGATCGTGTCGGCGCTGCTGATCGGACTGCCGACCGGATTGATCCTGCTGCAGCCCGACTTCGGCACGGCCATGCTGGTCGCGGCCAGCGGCGTGTTCGGCCTGTATCTCGCCGGCCTGTCGTGGTGGTGGTTCATCACCGCCGGCGTGTTCGGCGGCACGGCGGTCGGGCTGGTGATGTTCGCGCCGATCTCGTGGTTCTCGTTCCTGCGCGAGTACCAGCAGAACCGCATCCTGACCTTCCGCGATCCGGAGAACGATCCACTCGGTGCCGGCTGGAACATCCTGCAGTCGAAGATCGCCATCGGCGGCGGTGGCTGGACCGGCAAGGGCTGGGGGCAGGGCTCGCAGTCGCATCTGGACTATTTGCCCGAACACACCACCGACTTCATCTTCTCGGTGCTGTCGGAGGAATTCGGTTGGGTCGGCGTGGCGATCGTGCTGTCGCTGTACCTGTTCGTCGTCGGCCGCTGCCTGTGGATTGCGATGGATGCGCGCGACACCTATTCCCGCCTGCTCGCCGGCACGCTGGGCATGGCGCTGTTCGTCTACGTCGTCGTCAATGGCGGCATGGTGTCGGGCCTGTTGCCCGTGGTCGGCGTGCCGATGCCCTTGCTGAGTTACGGCGGCACGTCGGCGGTGTCGCTGCTCGCGGGACTCGGGCTGGTGATGGCGGTGCGCGCACACCGGCCCGTGCACGGCTACTGAGCGCGTCGCCTCACGTCTGCATCGCGTGTGCTGTTCACCCTGCCGCGAAAGGTGCGTGCTACCCTCGCGCCGATGATGCGAAACGCACTTTCCTGTCTGCTGGTGCTGGGCCTTGCGTCCTGCGCCACACCGCAACCGCCGCCGCCGGCCGCTTCGGCGACGCCTTCCACGCCTGCATCGAAGACGCCCGCCGAGACCTCGGTCGAACGCGTCGCCGACGTGCCGCCGGAAGCATTGAAGCCCGTCGGTTTCCCCACCGCACGTGCGCAGTTCGTGAAAGACACGGCGGCGAAGTACGGCATCGCGCCGGCCGAGATCGAGGCGACGCTGGCCAAGGCGCAGTTCCTCGACAGCGTGGTCGCGGCGATGTCGCGCCCGGCCGAACGGGTGAAGCCGTGGAGCGAGTACCGCGTCGGCTTCCTGACCCAGACGCGCATCGAGGGCGGCCGCAAGTTCATCGCCGCGCATCGCGACGAACTGACCCGCGTCGAGCAGCAGTACGGCGTACCCGCCGAGGTGATCGTCTCGATCATCGGCGTGGAAACCAACTACGGCGGCTTCACCGGCCGGCACAAGGTGCTGGATGCGCTGTACACGCTGGCGTTCCGCTATCCGCGCACCGGCAATCCCGAACGCGCCGCCTATGAACACCGCCGCGAGCAGTTCTTCCGCGACGAGCTGGCGCAGTTGTTCGCACTGGGCCGCGAGGAGAACCTGGACATCGCCTCGCTGACCGGCAGCTATGCCGGTGCGATGGGGCTGGGCCAGTTCATGCCGTCCAGCTACCGCGAATTCGCGGTGGACGGCAACGGCGACGGTCGCCGCGACCTGTTCACCACGTATCCCGACATCTTTGCTTCGATCGCCAACTACTTCCGCAAGAAGGGCGGCGAGCGCGGCGGCTGGGTCCCGGGCGGTGCGGTGGTCGCACGCGCGCAACTGCAGGACGGTTTCGCCGAGTTCAATCCGGAAACGTGGACGCCGGACTACACGCTGGCGCAGCTGGCCGAGAAAGGCTACCGGCCGCTGGAGCCGGTGGCGCCCGATGCGACCGCGACGCTGGTGCAGCTGGATGGCGCCGACGGCAAGCAGTACTGGCTGGGCTTCCAAAACTACTACGCGATCACCCGTTACAACAATTCCAAGATGTACGCGATGGCGGTGCACCAGCTGTCGCAGGCCATCGCCGGCCGCGAGATCCCGCCGGCATGAAGTGGCTGGTCCTGCCGCTACTGGCGGTGGCCCTGGCCGCGTGCAGCACGGCGCCGAAGAAGTCGCCGTCGCCATCGACCGGGGACGTCACCCGTCCGTCGCCGGTAAAGCCTTCGCCCGGCATCGCCGGCAAGGACTGCTCGCGTTACGCACCCGCGCAGGAAGACTTGTCCACGCGCGGCGACTACACCGCCGGCGGCCTCTACAAGCCGGGCGTCTCCGACACCACGCCGGACCACGTGCCCGACCTGGACTGCATCCGCGAACCCGTCGTCACCGCCGAAGCGCGCTCGCGCGTGGGCAACAAGTCGCCGTATTCGGTGCTGGGCAAGCAGTACAAGGTGCTCGACCGCGTCGACGGCTACGTGGAGCAGGGCACGGCTTCCTACTACGGCAACAAGTTCCATGGCCGCCGCACCTCCAACCAGGAGGTGTACGACATGTACGCCTACAGCGCCGCACACAAATCGCTGCCGCTGCCGAGCTTCGCGCGGGTCACCAACCTAGACAATGGGCAGTCCGTGGTCGTGCGGGTGAATGATCGCGGTCCGTTCCACGAAGGCCGCGTGATCGACCTCAGCTACGCCGCCGCGGTCCGTCTGGGCATCACCCAGCGCGGTACCGGACGTGTCGAAGTGCGCGCGCTGACGCCGGACGGCAGCACGCTTGCCGCCGCGCCCGCGCCCGCGCCTTCGTCGTCGGCGATGGACCAGTTGGTCGGGCAGTTGCCGAAGGACGCCGCGCGTTACCACGTCCCTGCCAAACCCGGGGATGCGCCCAGTGCCGCCGGTTTCGAGGCATGGATGAAGGCCAACGGCGTGCGCGTGGCATCAGGCAAGCCCGGTGCGCCTGCGGTGCCTTCAGTGGCAGCGCCGTCCGCGACACCTGCTTCGCCGCAGGCGGCCGTGGTGGCGTCTGTGGCCACGCTGCCGCCGGCCCTGCAGCTGCAGGTCGCCAGTTTCTCCAGCCGCGACAATGCCGACCGCGCCCTGGCGCGTCTGACCGCCGCCGGCATCGCCGATGCGCGGCTCAGCGATGTGCCCGGTGCGGATCGCCCCCTGTGGCGCCTGCGCGTCGGCGCGGCGGATGCCGCATCGGCAGAAGCGCTGGCAGGCAGGATCGCCAGCCTGGGCTTCGGTCGCCCGCAGATCGTCCGCGAGTAGCGGCGCGCACCGGTCCGTCGGTTTTTTTACGTCTTTCCAACCCAACCCGCGGTCGGCCTCCCTACAATATTCGCCTTGAACCGTCAGGCCCACGGCCTTGCCAGGAGTTTTCCGCCGATGAAGTTCCGTTTCGCCCTCGCCGCGCTCGCGACCACCGCCATGGGCCTGGCCATCGCCCAGACGCCCGCGCCGACCCCGGCGCCTGCCGCGCCTGCCGCTGCGGCCGTCGAGATCCCGCCGCCGCCCAAGCCCACCGCCACCGCGTGGGTGCTGGTCGACTACATCACCGGCCAGGTCCTGGCGGGTGAGAACTACAACGAGCGCGTCGAGCCGGCCAGCATCACCAAGGTCATGACCTCGTACGTGCTGGCGGCCGAGCAGAAGAACGGCAAGATCAAGCCCGACGACCAGGTGATGATGAGCGAGCGCGCCTGGCGCGAGGGCGGCGCCGGCACCGACGGCAGCTACAGCGGCTTCGCCGTCAACAAGACCGCGCCGCTGCTGGACATGGAAAAGGGCATGGCCGTTCAGTCGGGCAACGACGCCGCCATCGCGCTGGCCGAGCACGCCGCCGGCAGCCAGGAAGCGTTCGCGTCGCTGATGAACAACTACGCCGCGCAGATCGGCATGAAGGGCTCGCACTTCGTCAACGCGCACGGCCTGTCCGCGCCGGAGCACTACTCGACGGCGTACGACCTGGCGCTGCTGGGTCGCGCCTTCATCCGCGAGTATCCCGAGCAGTACGCGTTCAACAAGATCAAGGAATTCACGGTCGGCACCATCACCCAGCCGAACCGCAACCTGCTGCTGTGGCGCGACGCCAGCGTGGACGGCATCAAGACCGGCCACCATTCCGGCGCCGGCTACTGCCTGATGAGCTCGGCCAAGCGCGGCGACCAGCGCCTGGTCGCGGTGGTGATGGGCTCGACCTCCGAGAAGCAGCGCGCCGACGACAGCCTGGCGCTGTTGAACTGGGGTTTCCGCTTCTACGAAACCCACCGCCTGTACGAGCCGGGCAAGGCCATCGCCACGCAGCGCGTGTGGAAGGGCCAGGCCAAGGAAGTGCAGTTGGGCGTTGCGCAACCGATGCTGGTCAGCGTGCCGCGCGGCCGTTACGACGCGCTGAAGCCGACGATGGACGTGCCGAAGACGCTGGTCGCCCCGATCACCGCCGGCCAGGCCATCGGCACGGTGAAGGTCACCCTGGACGGCAAGGTCGTGGCCGAATCGCCGCTGGTGGCGATCACGCCGATCGAAGAAGCCGGCTTCTTCAAGCGTCTGTGGGATGCGTTCTGGATGTGGTGGGAGTCGGAGTGATCCGGCGCGTCACCGCATGAGAAAAAGGCCGGCATCTGCCGGCTTTTTTGTTTTCGAGGCTTAAAGCCCTGCGGCGATCAGCGCGATGGCGATGATCGCCAGCGGAATCGCCAGCAGGTTGACGCGATTCAGTCGTTCGCGGAAAAGCACCGTGCCCGCCAGCGTGCCCAGCACGACCACGCCGATGTTCATGGTGGAGAACACCACCGCCGGGTTGTCCGGCAACGCGCGGTGCGCCTTCACGTAGAACAGGATGTTGCCGAAGTTCAGCGCGCCCAGCAGCAGGCCGCTCCCGAGCGCGGGCAATGTCAGCGACGGACCGCCGCGCACGCTCCGCACGACCTGCACGCCCATCATCACGATGAAGGCGGCGACGAAGGCGACCTGCAGCGAGGCGGCGAACGGTGTCCCGGCCGCCGCGATGTGCTTGAGCAGCACGTCCACGCTGGCGTAGCCGACCAGGACCAGCAGGGGCAGTGCCCAACCGCTCCAGCCGCCTTCGGCTTCGCCCGACGCAGCGCGCGGCCGCAGCACCAGCAGCACGATCGCCAGCAGGCCCAGCGCAAGCCCGGCCAGACGCTGCGCATCGGCCTGTTCGCCGAGCCACAGGAACGCCGCCAGCAGCGACAGCACCAGCGACATGCGCTGCGCGATGTCGGTCCGCACGATGCCGGCCGCGCGCACCGAGGCCGACAGCGCCAGGAAGATGCCGGGTAGCAGCACCGCCAGCAGGGCGAGCGCGGGCCAGGGCGCGTGCGGTGCGGCCAGTGCCGACAATGGTGGATCCAGCAACGTGAAGCACAGCAGCGAGGCCGCCAGGTAATTCCAGGCGATGCCCTGGGCGGTGTCGATGCCGCGTCGCTGCATGAGCTTGAGCAGGACCGAGACGAGCACGCTGCAGACGACGCTGGCGAGTAGGTAAATCACGGGTCGGATGCTTCCAAAAGCTTGACGGCCGCGGGCTAGCTGACGGGATCGGCGCTGGCTGACGGTGCGGATTCCGGCGCTTTGTCCGGAAACAGGTCCTTGCATCGCTTGATGGGCTCTTCCTTCACGATGACCAGTTCCCACCTCTTAGCTCGCGTGGCGGGTCCGTGGTCGGCCACCACGTGGTAGCGCGTGCAGGGCGCCAGGACGAACTGGAAGGTGCCGTAATGCACCTCTCCCCGATCCCCACGGTATGTCCATGTCAAGTGCAGAACGTGAAGGCCCGGGCTCAGATGCGTGTATCCGCTTCGGGTCTGGAAGTTCGTCGACCCGTCGACAGCAATCACCTCGATGGAGGCACGGTTCGAATCCACCATTCTCAGCAGTTCACCCGACAGTTCCGCCCAGGGCGCTTGTTGTGCAGATGCTGGCGAGGCGAGCGCCATGAATGTGACCGCCCAGGCGACCTTCCTTCTCATTCTTTCCCCCTTGTCCCGGTGAGATCGATTTCGCATGGCCGGGCCGGGATTGCCACGTGCGAGCTGGACTATGGTGCCATGGCGCTGGCCGCCAGCTCTCACTCTTTACGTCCCTACCGGGAAGGATGGCGATCATCGCCTATCATCAGGACCGGGGACGCGACGCGGGTGGCGTCGGTCGCCCACACCACGGAATGCCCGCACCGAGCGGACCACAACTTCTCAAGGAGATGCACCAGTGAACAGGGGAATTGGCAAGACGTTAACGATGACGGCATGCGTGCTGATGGCCGCTGCCGCGACGGCGCCCGCGTGGGCGCAGCGCCAGAGTGCGCAGGACCAGCGCAAGCAGCAGACCGCGGAAATCCCGACCTGCAGCAAGCCGCTGGGCAGCATCTCGGTGATCGAGCCGGAGGATGGCGTGAACTGGTGGAGCGGCCAGCAGCTGCCCGCACCGTCGAAGCTGATCAAGGTGTTCGTGAACAAGTCGCGCTGCTTCACGCTGGTCGACCGTGGCGTGGGCATGGGTGCGGCGATGGCCGAGCGCGATCTGGCCGCCAGCGGCGAACTGCGCAACCGCTCCAACATCGGCAAGGGCCAGATCCGCGCCGCCGACTACGTGCTGGTGCCCGATCTGATCTCGCAGAACAGCAACGCCGGCGGCAACGCCATCAGCGGCCTGCTGGGCGGACTGGTGGGCGGCAATGTCGGTCGCATGGTCGGTGGCCTGGACTTCAAGAAGAAGACCGCCGACGTGGTGCTGACGGTCACCGATGTGCGTTCGTCCGAGCAGGTCGCCATGGCCGAGGGCAGCGCCAAGAAGACCGACATCGGCTGGGGTGCGGGCGGCAGCCTGTTCACCGGCAGCCACTGGGGCGGCGGCGGTGCCAGCGGTTACGCGAACACCGAAATCGGCCAGGTCATCACGCTGGCCTACCTGCAGGCCTACACCAACCTGGTCAGCGAGCTGGGCGGCCTGTCCGGCAACGCGTCCGCGTCCAACGCCCAGCAGGCGGTCGAGATGACCAAGCCGGGCCGCCTGTTCGCCAATCCGAAGGGTACCGGCAAGCCCGTGCGCGACCTGGATCCGGGGATGATGCTGTACCCGACCGGCAACAAGGACGGCATGATGTGGGAAGTCGAGGACGAACTCGGCAACAAGGGCTGGGTCTCGTCCAGCCTGGTGCAGTTGGCGCGCTGAGCCGCGTCACTGTGTGAACGAAGGGCCGCGCAAGCGGCCCTTCGTCGTTCCGGAATGGTATCGGCTTGGCTTTCGCTGCCGGCGTCCCAATAATCCGGGGATGGAAATCAAATCCGACAACCCCGAACACGGCTTCCAGTTCCCCGGCACCTTCGAGCTCAGCGCCATGGGCACGGCCGGCACCGGTCTGGAAACCGAACTCCCGCGCCTGCTGGAATCGAAAGGCGTCGAAGTCCTGCATGAAGACATCAGCTGGAAGCATTCGGCCAACGGCAAGTACGTGTCCGTGCGCATCCGCTTCCAGGCCAACGACCGCGTGCAGTACGACGCCGCCCATGAAGCGCTGCGCGACCATCCCGAAGTGAAGTGGACGCTGTGACGGCGACCTGCATCGTCCGCGAGCTCGGCCGTCAGCCGTACGAGCCGGTCTGGCGCGCGATGCAACGCTTCACCGATGCGCGCACCGACGACACGCCCGATGAGCTGTGGCTGGTCGAGCACGATCCGGTGTTCACCCTCGGCCAGGCCGGCAAGCCCGAGCACGTGCTGGCGGCAGGCGACATCCCGGTGATCCACGTCGATCGCGGCGGCCAGGTGACCTACCACGGCCCCGGCCAGATCGTGGCGTACCCGCTGTTCGACCTGAAGCGCCTGAAAGTCGGCGTGCGCGACTACGTCTGCAAGATCGAGCAGGCGATGATCGACACGCTCGCCGCATGGAACATCGAGTCTGCGCGCAAGGACGGCGCGCCCGGCGTCTACGTGGCGGGCGCCAAGATCGGCGCGCTCGGCATCCGGGTCCGCCACGGCTGTACCTTCCACGGGCTCGCGTTCAACATCGCGATGGACTTGGAGCCGTTCCACCGCATCAACCCCTGTGGCTACCAGGGCCTGCAGGTCGTCTCGCTCGCCGATCTCGGCGGCCCGTCCGGCATGGATGACGTGAAGCCGGTGCTGCTGAAGCACATGGCCGACCAGTTCGGCCTGTCGCTGCAGCGCGAAGCCGCGTTGCCGGATATCTCCGAAGCTGCGTAGCGCAGGCAGGTTGTGGGAGCGACGTAAGTCGCGAAGGCTTTCCCGGAAACCTAGCAACCGAAGGTGAAGCAGACGCGGCCTGGGTCAGGGCGCCTCGTGCATGGATGCCTTCGAAACTTGGTCGCATCGCGACTCACGTCGCTCCCACATCGGGGCCGGTCGCGTGCGCCGAGCCGGCCCCATGCCACAATCGGTCGCCATGAATGACGCGACCCTGTCCCTCGATACCGAACGCGATGCCCTGATCGAACGCGGCCTGGCACGTCTTCGCGCCGTGTCCGCCGACGTGGAGGGACTGCTCGCCGACGCGGGCCACGTCGATCGTGTGTCGCGCGTGATCGCCACGAGCGACCTGGCGCTCGAAACCCTGCGTCGCCAGCCCGACCTGCTGACCGCACTGCTCCGCGACGACGGTGTCGCGCCATGGCCGGTGCCCGCACTGACGACCGACAACACGGTGCAATGGCCCGAGCTGCTGCGTCGTTACCGCACCGCCGAATCGACGCGCCTCGTATGGCGCGACGTGCACGGGCTGGACGCCGTCGACGACACGCTGGCCGGCACCACGCGCCTGGCCGAGGTCTGCCTGCAGACCGGGCTGGAGGCCCTGGAAGCGGAGTTCGCGCAACGCCACGGCATGGTGCGCGCGCCGGATGGCAGCGTGCAGCGGCTGGTGGTGTTCGGGCTG
Organism: Pseudoxanthomonas sp. LjRoot143; assembly: GCF_964252945.1. Classification (NCBI taxonomy): domain Bacteria; kingdom Pseudomonadati; phylum Pseudomonadota; class Gammaproteobacteria; order Lysobacterales; family Lysobacteraceae; genus Pseudoxanthomonas; species Pseudoxanthomonas sp. LjRoot143. The sequence goes on from NZ_CAXUPM020000001.1 coordinate 114,196, forward strand.
GGCAAGCTGGGCGGTGGCGAACTGAATTTCTCGTCCGACATCGACCTGGTCTATGCGTACCCGCAGGGTGGCGAATCCGATGGTGCGCGGTCGCTTGCTGCCGAGGACTACTTCATGCGGCTGGGCCAACGGCTGGCGAAACTGCTGGACGAACCGACCGTCGACGGCTTCTGCCATCGCGTCGACCTGCGCTTGCGCCCCTTCGGCAATGCCGGCCGCGTCGCGCTGTCGTTCGCCGGCATGGACCAGTACTTCCAGCGCGAAGGTCGCGACTGGGAGCGCTATGCGTGGTTGAAAGCGCGCGCGGTGGCCGGCGATATCGATGCCGGCGAACGCTGGCTGGAATCGCTGCGCCCGTTCGTCTATCGCCGCTATCTGGACTACACGGCGCTCGACGGCCTGCGCGAGATGAAAGCCGCGATCGCCGCCGAAGTCGCGCGCCGCGAACTGGCGGACGACATCAAGCGTGGACCGGGTGGGATCCGCGAGATCGAATTCCTGGCGCAGGCGCTGCAGTTGATCCGGGGCGGTCGCGAACCGGCCTTGCGCGAACGCCGCCTGCGCGTCGCGTTGCCGGCACTGGTCGCTGCCCGACAGGTCTCGGTCGAGGAAGGCGATGCGCTGATGCAGGCCTATCGCTTCCTGCGTCGACTGGAGAATCGCCTGCAGATGCTGCGCGACGCACAGACGCATGCGCTGCCAGAGGATCCGCTGGACCGGCATCGCATCGCGCGAGGCCTCGACTATCCGGACTGGGACAGCCTGCGTGCCGCGTTGGACGTGCAACGCGCGCGCGTTGCCGCCGAGTTCGCCGAACTGCTGGCGCCGCGCCAGCGCGACACCGCGCCCGACGCACTGGCGCTGTACTGGCGCGCGCTGCCCGACGGTGGGGAAGCGGGCACGCTGGCGGCATCGGGTTTCGCGGACGCGGGCAGTGCCGATGGTGCGTTGCGTGAGTTCGCGCAATTCAGTGGCGTGCGTGCCTTGTCCGACGGCGCGCGCGCGCGCTTGGATCGCGTGGTGCCGGCCCTGCTCGACGCCTGCGCGCGTTCGTCACAGCCGGATGCCGCGTTGCGCCGGGTGCTGTCGCTGCTGCAGGCCATCCTGCGCCGTGCCAGCTACCTCGCGCTGCTCGACGAACAGCCCAGCGCATTGGGCCGCCTGGTCGACGTGCTGGCGCGGAGTGCGCTGCTGTCCGAACGCCTGGCGCACTATCCGCTGCTGCTGGACGAGCTGCTCGACACGCGCGTCTCCGGGCCGATGCCGGATCGCGACGAATTGCGGACCGAGTGCGAGGCCGCACTGGTCGAGGAAGATCCGGAGACCTGCCTGCGCGTGCTCAACGAGCGCCGTCTGGCGCTGAGTTTCCGCGTCGCGTTGGCCGCGCTCGATGGCCGTCAGTCCGCGCGCGACAGCGTGCGCCAGCTGGCGTGGCTGGCGGACGAGGTCGTCCGCGTGGTCGTGCAGGTCGCCACACGCGACGTCGCCGCCTCGCACGGCATCGTTGCCGCAGGACGGTTCGCGGTGATCGGTTATGGCAGCCTGGGGGGCGAGGAGCTCGGCTTCGGTTCGGATCTCGACCTGGTGTTCCTGTTCGACGCGCCGGCCGAGGCGGAATCGGATGGCAAGCGGCCGATGGAAGCCGGTCGCTGGTACGCCAGGCTGGCGCAGAAGATCGTCGCCCTGCTTGGTGCGGTGACGGCGGCGGGACGGCTCTACGATGTGGACGTGCGGCTACGCCCGGACGGCGCGAAAGGCCTGCTGGTGTCGTCGCTGGGCAGCTTCACCGAGTACCAGCGCGAGCGCGCCTGGACCTGGGAACACCAGGCGTTGGTGCGTGCGCGTGGCATCGCCGGCGATGCCTCGCTGCTTCAGGCGTTCGAAGACGTCCGGGCCGCGACGCTGGCGCGGTCGCGCGATGTCGACGTCCTGCGCGGCGACGTGGTGAAGATGCGCGGACGCATGCGTTCCGAACTCGACCGCAGCGACGTCGCGCGTTTCGATTTGAAGCAAGGTGCTGGTGGCCTGGTCGACCTGGAATTCCTGATCCAGTACCTGGTCCTGCGCGATGCCATGGCACAGCCCGCCTTGTTGTTGCCGCGGGATACGCCGCGACTGATCGCGTCGCTGGCGGCCGGGGGCGCACTGACTCCGGAGGAAGCCAGTGCGCTCGATGCGGTGCATGCCACCTTCGTCGCCGAAGGCCTGGCCTGTACGCTGGACCGGCGTCCGAGGCTGGTCGTCGAGCACGCTGGACTGGCGATGGCGCGTGCGGTGGTGATGCGGACGACGGCCGCGCACGGATTGGACGTCGCGTCGTCGCCCTGACCCCAGCGTGGCCAGCCGCGTGCTTTCGCGCGCCTTGGACATCGCGGTTCAGTGGACGCCGGTCGGGCCCCGCAACGCCCCCATCCCCGCATCGATCAGTCCACGCAGACCGTGTGCGAGCGCCACGGCGTCGTCATGGCTCCAGAACAGGTCGGGACTGACGATATCGGGATCGTCCTTGCCCGTGCCGAGACTGGCCTGGAAGATCATGTCGTAGACGTCCCATAGCACCGCGTCGCACTTCATCGCCTTGGATGTGTCGAGTGCGGGGCCCCGCACCGTGGCCGCGATGTCATCGAGCATGTTCCATGCGCGCAGGAACGCAGTGCAGTCCTGGCGCAGCACGTCACGCCCACTGAGGCCATTGAGTCGTCCATCGACATCATCCAGGTCCACCCGGTGCTCCTCGCTCCAGGCAACACGATTGGCCATGGCGTCCGTTGCCAGCGTGGTGGGGTCGAAGATCGAGATGCGTCGATGGCCATCGCATACCAGGTGGTCGATCGCATCCAAGCCGGAAGCGCCTTCGATGCCGGTAACCCACAACAACAGGTACTCGTGGCCTGCCCAGCGGAGACGGACCGGATAAAGGGAGGCGTCGGCGCTCATGCCGGCATGGCCAGGCGCTTTCGAACCTCTGCTGCCACGCGTGCCGTCTCCCGCAATGGCTCTCCATCGAACAGCGTCGGGGCTCCAGCCAGGTCGTGGATGCGTCCGCGATCTCTCAGTGCATCGAGGAAACGACGCGGACGCCCGCTGACGCGATCCGGCTCGAACACCTGCACCGGCACGCGCGTGCCGCAGGCCTCCGACACCATGTTGACCGACTCCGGTGTGCAGACGATGCGCTCTGCCCAACCCAGCAGGCCGGCATAAGGATTCGGGCCGTCGGACGGATCGCACCACAGGAGCGTATGCGGCCGTTGTGCCCAGCGCCGGCGCACGGCGTCGATCACTGCGGGTGGCGTGCGTCGTGAGGTGGTGACCAGCAGGCTGCCATCCGCCGTCATGTCATCGAGCAGGATCGCGAGTCGTGCGAACGCGTCCGTATCGAACCGGTAGTGCGCACTGTCGCCGCCGAGCAGCACTGCCGTGCGAGGCGAGGGCAGGGCGGCGAATGCGGGGAATGCGGTGCGCGCGTCGGCCAGCCACGCATCGTCGACCGGATTCAGGCTGCCGAGCAGGGTGAGGATGTTCGGACCGGTGAGCCCGTCGTGCTCCGGCGCGATGACCAGGTCCCAATGCGATGGATCGATGCGCGGGTCGAGGATCTGCACGACGCGGCTGCCACGCGCGCGCAACAGCCGCGTGGCCAGCGCCGCCTGGCGACCACAGCCGATGGCCAGGGTGGGTGGCCGCCGCTGCAGTTGATCGAAGGCCGGTCCGAAACCCTGTGTCGCGCCCGGCAGCAGGCGCGGTGCCAACCAGCGCCAGGGCGCACGCGGTGGGAGCACCAGGTCGCGTGCTTCGCCGCCCAGTACACGCGCCAACGACTGCGCCTGGCGTACGTTCCCGGCGTTGCCATCGGTCAGCGTGCAGAGGCCGCGGGAATCGGACGGGAGGGGGCTGGTTTGTTCCACCGGTTAAAACAATCCGTTCCGGGTCGATTGGATATTGCCATGGTCAGGACACTCTACACTGCCCGTCCGATGCGCCGGCCCTTGCCGCCGCGACGTGCTTCCCTTCCTCGCGACAGGTAACCCATGTCCCACGCCCTCGATGCCGCCTCGCTCGACCAGTTGTTCCGCACCGCCCGCACCTACAACGCTTTTACCGGCGAGGTCAGCGACGACACCCTGCGCCAGCTGTACGACCTGCTCAAGTTCGGTCCGACCCAGGCCAACACCACGCCGGCACGCTTCGTGTTCGTGAAGTCGGCCGAGGCCAAGGCCAAGCTGGGCCCGGCGCTGTCCGAAGGCAATTACAAGAAGACGATGGAAGCCCCGGTTACCGTCATCATCGCCCGTGACGAGGACTTCCACGAGAAGCTGCCGTTCCTGTTCCCGCATACCGATGCCAAGGCCTGGTTCGACGGCCCGCGCGACAACCGCTTCAAGCCCGCGCTGCGCAACGCCAGCCTGCAGGCGGCTTACCTGATCGTCGCCGCACGTGCGCTGGGCCTGGATGCCGGCCCGATGACCGGTTTCGACGCCGAGAAGGTCGACGAAGCGTTCTTCGCAGGCACCGCCATCAAGTCCGACATCCTGGTCAACCTGGGCCATGGCGATCCGTCCAGCATTTTCCCGCGTTCCCCGCGCCTGGGCTTCGACGAAGCCGCACGCATCCTCTGACACCCCACCACCCGGAGACTTCCCCATGCGCAAGACCCTGCTCGTTGCCGCCCTGTTCGCATTCGCCGGTTCGGCCTTCGCGGCGCCGGTGACCTACAAGCTCGACCCCGGCCACACCAACGTGCTGGCCAGCTGGAACCATTTCGGCTTCTCCAACCCGAGCGCCAACTTCGGCCAGGCCGATGGCACGCTGGTGTACGACGCCGCCGACGTGTCCAAGTCCAGCGTGCAGGTCACGCTGCCGCTGACCGGCCTGAGCGCGCTGGCCGACCAGTTCTACGACCACCTCACCGGCGACAAGTGGTTCGACGCCGCCAAGTACCCGGCCGCGACCTTCAAGAGCACCAAGGTGGAAGCCGCGGGCGAAGGCAAGCTGAAGGTCACCGGCGACCTGACCATCAAGGGCATCACCAAGCCGGTGGTGCTGGACGTCACCCTGAACAAGGCCGGCGAGCACCCGATGAAGAAGGTGCCGGCGATCGGCTTCGATGCCACCGCCACCGTGAAGCGCAGCGATTTCGGCGTGGGCGCGTACGCCCCGATGGTCAGCGACGAGGTCGCGCTGAAGATCACCACCGAAGCCACGGCCGACGCGAAGAAGTAATCCGCTGCGATCCGGCGCTCCTCCCCCCGCCGGATCTCGCCAGCAAGGACTCGCCGCCCCGCTTGCGCCGGGCGGCGTTTTTCTTGGTGGGAGGCCCGTTCCTTGGGCACCCCGGCGCCGGCTGGTAGACTGGTCGCCTCGTTCGACGACTGCCCGCACCGCCATGAGCCAGACCGCCACCGCGCCCGCCAATGCCGAGAAGCGCTACACCGTGTCGCGCGCCGACCTGCCGCTGAGCTGTCCGCTGCCGTCGATGGCGTTGTGGAACTCGCACCCGCGGGTGTACCTGGCCATCGAGGACGCGGCGGGCGGGGAAGTGCAGTGCCCGTACTGCGGTTCGCACTTCGTCCTGGCCGACTGACCGGCTGATGCGGGCCCCGCGCGCGGCCCATCGCCCATGCGCCGCCTGACCGTCGTCCAGCTGCTGCCGGCGCTGGAATCCGGCGGTGTCGAACGCTCCACGCTTGAGATCGCCGATGCGCTGGTGCGTGCCGGGCATCGTGCCGTGGTCGTGTCCGCAGGTGGCCGGCTGGAGCCCGCGCTGCGCGCCACGGGCGCGGAGCACGTCACCCTCGACATCGGCCGGAAATCGCTGCTGACGTTGCGCCATGCCGGTGCGTTGCGGCAGCTGTTCGCCGATGTCGGCGCCGATATCGTGCACGCGCGTTCGCGCCTGCCGGCCTGGATCGGCCTGTGGGCGGTGCGTAGCATGCCGCCGGCATCGCGGCCTCGCTTCGTCACCACCATGCACGGGTTGAATTCGCCGGGCCGCTACAGCGCGGTGATGACCTACGGCGAACGCGTGATCTGCGTGTCGGACACCGTGCGCCGCTACCTGCTTCAGCATTACCTGCGTACGGATCCCGGCAAGCTGGTGGTGATTCCGCGCGGCATCGATCCGGCGCAATTCCCGCGTGCCGCACACCCGGACGTAGGCGCACGCGCCTGGGCAGCGGCGCAGCACCCCGCGCTGGAGGGCGACGGCCCGATGTTGTTGTTGCCGGGACGCGGCACGCGCCTGAAGGGGCATCGCGAGGCGCTCGCGCTGCTCGGCAACCTGCGCAACCGGGGCGTGGATGCGCGCCTGTGGATGCCGGGCACGCGTGAGCGCGGGCGTGAGCAGTACGTGGCCGATCTTGAAGCGGAAGCGCAGCGGGGCCGGTTCGCCGATGCGCTCGCGATTACGCCTCCGACGACGGAGATCGCCCGTGCCTACGCCGCCAGTGACCTGGTGCTGCAGCTGTCGCGCAAGCCCGAAGCCTTCGGCCGCACGGTGATCGAGGCGCTCTCGGTGGGACGTCCGGTCGTCGGCTGGGCGCATGGCGGCGTCGGCGAACTGCTGGCCGAACTGCAGCCGCGCGGCGCCGTGCCGGCATTCGACGAAGGCGCGCTGCTCGACACGGTGCAGGACGTTCTCGCCCATCCGCCTTCGCCATTGGCTACGATGGCGGCCTACACCCTGCGCGCGATGCAGGACGCCACGCTCGCCCTCTACCACGACCTCGCCGATGACCGCCGACTCGCCATCGATCCCTGATACGCCGCATCCACGCGACGCGCACGGCTGGCGCTGGGCGCCGGCGTGGGTGCTCACGTTCGTGGCGTTGTGGCCCGCGCCCGGCTATGCCGAGGCGGTGATGGTGCTGGGCGCGTTGGCGGCGGTCGTCCGCCTGCTGCTCGGCCGCTTCCGCGGAGGCACGCGCCTGTTGAGCGGTGGCGCATGGGCGCTGACGAGCGCGCTGTTCGCCGCGTACTGGCTGCCGCAGGCGATCTCGGCGATCGATGCGGTCGACACGCCACGCGCGCTGCGCGAGGCGGCGGTGGATCTGCGCTACCTGCCATTCCTGTGGCTGGTGGCGGCATCGGTGGCGAACGCTTCCGCCAGGCGCACGACCTTCAACGGGCTTGCGGTCATCGTGGCGATCTGGACGCTGGATGCGATAGCGCAGGTGGTCTTCGGCAGCAGTCCGCTGTTCTGGGGGCTCGACCAGCTGAAGCAGCTCATCAGCGGACGGCCGATGTGCACGCTGGAGCAGGTGGCGGGAATCGACCGGCTCAGCGGCTTCCTTGGCCCATGCAATCGCAAGCTCGGCGTGGTGATGGCCAGCCTGTCGCCGTTCCTGCTGTTCGCCGCCGCGAAGCGCCTGGAGACGCTGGGCTGGCTGCTCGCCGCGGGTGCGATCGGCATCGTCGTCCTGCTCGCAGGCGCACGGGCCGCATGGATCACGTACGCGCTGGTGCTGGTGGCCTCCGGCTGGCGACTGCTCGGGCTGCGCCGTATGCTGGGCGTGATGGCGGCCGGCCTGCTGGTGTTGACCCTGCTTTCGGTGTCGTCCGTGCAGGTACGCGACCGCATCATGCTGACGACCCAGGCCCTGGCCGCCGATGAGTCGGGCGTGGATACGGCCCTGTCGGGGCGTGCGCAGATCTGGTCTGCCGCAGTCTGCATGGTGGTCCATCATCCGATCAATGGCGTCGGTGCCCGTGGCTTCCGCGAGGCCTATCCCGCCTGCACCACGGATACCGGCCAGCGTCCGGAGTGGGGCCAGGGCCCGGCATTCCACGCCCACCAGATCGTGCTCGAGGTGCTCAGCGAAACCGGCGTCATCGGTCTATTGCTGTGGCTGGCCGGCACGGCGCTGGCGTGGCGCGCATGGCGCTATGCCACGCCCCAGGCCAAGGATCGCGCGCGGCCGGCGATGCTGGCGCTGGCGGTGACGGTGTTCCCGTTGAACACGCATCTGGCCTTCTATTCGACGTTCTGGGGCGGCCTTACCCTGATGCTGGCGGCGCTGTACGCGGGCAGCCTGCTGGCGCGCGATGACGAGTGAGCGCGCGTCGGGTGTGCGCTGCTGGTTCGTAGCGCCGGCCAACCTGGTGGCAGCGTGCATCGCGCGCCTGCCGCAGTCCTGGCTGCTGGCCCTGGGGAATGCTGCGACCTCGTTGCTGTGGCCGCTGCTCGCCAAACGTCGTCGCCATGCGGCGATCAATCTGGCGCTCTGTTTTCCGGAACTGGACGAGCACGCGCGTGCACGCTTGCTCCTCGGTACCGTGCGCGCGACCGTGACCGCCGCGTTCGAACTCGTCCGTGGCTGGTACGCACCCTCGCGCGTACTGCGCGGGCTGGCCGACGTGCAGGGGTTGGAACACGTGCGCGCCGCGCGCGCGCAGGATCGCGGCATTCTGCTGTTCGGCGGACACATCCCGAATTCCGAGCTGTGCGCGCGCCTGCTCGGTGACGCACTGGGCGAGCGCGTGAACATCGTCGCGCGACGCAACAACGATCCCTGCATCGAGCGCTTGATGGACGGTGCGCGTCGTCGCGTGTTCGCCGACGTCATCGGCAAGAAGGACGTGCGCGGCCTGCTGCGCACGCTGTCGCGCGGCGGCATCGTGGCGTACTCGGCCGATCAGGACTTCAACTACCAGAACGCGTTCGTGCCGTTCTTCGGCGTGGCGGCCGCGACGCTGACCGCCACGCCCGACCTCGCACGTCGCGGCAATGCGGTGGTGCTGCCGTTCTGGTTCCACCGCGATGCAGATGGGCGCTACCAGCTGCGCGTCGAGCCGACGTGGAGCGGATGGCCGAGCGGTGATCCCGTGAAGGACGCGGCGCGCTACATGTCCGAACTGGAGGCCGTGGTCCGCCAGCATCCCGAGCAGTACCTGTGGGTGCACCGCCGTTTCAAGACGCGGCCTCCGGGCGAGCCGGACCTTTACCGGTAGAGTTCACCGCGTCCGTCGGGTTGCCGCTTGAAGCGCCGATGGATCCACAGATACTGCGTGGGCGCTTGCCTCACCATCGCCTCGATCGCGGCGATCACGCGCGCGGTATCGCCGGTGGCATCGGACGAGGGGAAGTCCTCGAACGCAGGCGACAGTTTGAGCGTATATCCACCATCTTCGCGACGCACGTGCGCAAAGGCGATCACCGCCGCACCGGACAGTCGCGCCAACTGGTGCGTCGACGTCAGGCTGTAGGCGGGGTGGCCGAAAAACGGTACGAACACGCTGTCGCCGCGACGCGTGTCCTGGTCGGGCGCGAACCACAGCAGGCCGCCCTGCTTGAGGTGTTTCAACGCGGGACGCAGTTCCTCACGGGTGAACATCGCGCTGGCGTAACGCAGTCGGCCACGCTTGACCGCCCACTCCATCGCGCCCTGGTTGTGCGGGCGGTACATGCCCGCCAGGGGTGCGTAATCGCACATGAGGCGTGCCGAGATCTCCAGCGTGGTGAAGTGGCCCGACACCACGATCACGCCGCGTCCACCCGCGCGCGCAGCGGCCAGGTGCTCCAGTCCCTCCACCTGCAGTCCCTTCCGCATCGGGTCGACGCTGCCCCACCAGGCGCGCGCGAACTCGAACAGTCCGATGCCGAGCTCACCGAAGCTGGCGCGCGCCAGGGCGTCCTGGCGTTGCGCATCCAGTTCCGGAAAGCACAGGGCGATGTTGCGTCGGGCCACGTGCCGGCGGTCGCGCAGCACGCGGTACAGCAGCGCGCCCACGGCGCGGCCGATCGGGCGCTGCAGGACCCACGGCACGCGTGCTGCCAGCCAGGCCAGTCCGATGCCCAGCCAGGACGGCCACTGCCGCGGGCCCATCGGTGGACGCTCGCCGGCGTCGGAGGATCGCTTGGATTCGGCCATGGCCCATTGTAACGGCGGCCCCGGGTATCCTTGTCGCCCATGTCGAACCGTACCGCCGAACGCCTGCTGCGCGCCCTGTACTCGGTGGTGCTGTACGTGCTGACGCCGGTCACCCTCTACCACCTGATCTGGCGCGGCTTCCGCTATCCGGAGTATTTCCAGCGCTGGAACGAGCGCTACGGCAACTACGATGTCCCGGGGGGCACGGTCGACGTGTGGCTGCATGCGGTGTCGGTGGGTGAGGTCAACGCCGCCGCACCAGTGGTCGATGCGCTGCTGAAACGGCATCGCGGCCTGCGCCTGCTCATCACCACCATCACGCCGACCGGATCGCAGCGCGTGCAGACGCTGTGGGGCGAGCGCGTGCTGCACGTGTATTCCCCCTACGACCTGCCGGGCGCCGTGTCGCGCTTCCTGCGGCATTTTCCGCCGCGCCTGGCGCTGATCATGGAAACCGAACTCTGGCCCAGCCTGCTGTTCGGTTGCCATGATCGCAAGGTGCCGCTGTACATCCTCAACGCGCGGCTGTCCGCGCGCTCGCTGCGTGGCTACAGCGTGCTGCGGCCGCTGATCGCGCGCACGCTGCGAACGGTGCGCAAGGTAGCAGCGCAGTCCGGCGATGACGCTGCGCGTTTCGTGCAGTTGGGTGCACTGCCGGGACAGGTGCGCGACGTCGGCAATCTCAAGTTCGACATCCCCGTGCCGGCCAACGTGGGCGAGGTGGTCGACGGCTTCCGGCAGCATCTGTCGAGCGGCCGACCGGTCTGGATCGCCGCCAGCACGCATGAGGACGAGGAGGCCCCCGTCCTCGCCATCCACGCGCGTCTGCGCCAGCGCTGGCCGGACCTGCTGCTGCTGTGGGCACCGCGGCATCCGGAACGCTTTCCGCGCGTGGCGGAGGCGGCGAGCGAGGCCGGCTGGAAGGTCGGCACGCGGCGCGAGGATCGCTGGCCGTCCGCCGGCGATGACGTCTTCGTGCTGGACACGCTGGGCGAGCTGATGGCGTTCTACGCGTGCGCCGACGTGGCCTTCATCGGCGGCAGCCTGCAGGCCATCGGGGGCCACAACATGCTGGAGCCTGCGGCGGTGGGAACACCGGCCGTTACCGGGCCGCACCTGCACAACTTCAGCGAGATTTCGCGCCGGCTCAAGGAGGCCGATGCGCTGGTGATCGTGCCCGACGCAGCGGGCGTGGCGGAGGCGATCGACGCCCTGCTCGCCGACGACGCCCGCCGACGCGGCATGGCGGAACGGGGACGGGCGCTGGTCGAGCACGGACGCGGCGCGCTGGCGCGTACGCTGGTGATGATCGCGCCACACTTGCCGGCGCCCGTGGCATGAGCACGGGCGCGCCACGCGCGCTGGCCGGCGTGCGCGTGCTGGATCTGACCCGCGTGCTCGCCGGACCCTGGTGCACGCAGACGCTGGCCGACCTGGGTGCCGAGGTCATCAAGATCGAGCGCCCGGGCAGCGGCGACGATACGCGTGGCTGGGGGCCGCCGTTCCTGCGCGATGCGGAAGGAAACGAGACGGCGGAATCCGCGTACTACCTGTGCGCGAACCGCAACAAGCGTTCGCTGACGGTCGACATCGCCACCGGGGAGGGACAGGCCGTCATTCGTCGGCTCGCGCTGCAGAGCGACGTGCTCGTGGAGAACTTCAAGGTCGACGACATGGCACGCTACGGCCTGGATGCCGAAACGCTGCGCGCGTCCAACCCACGACTGGTCTACTGCTCGATCACCGGTTTCGGCCAGGAAGGGCCGTATGCCCGGCGTGCCGGTTACGACTTCGCCGTGCAGGGACTTGGCGGCCTGATGAGCGTCACCGGTGCGGCCGATGGCGAACCGCAGAAGGTCGGCGTCGCCGTCGCGGACCTGTTCACCGGCATGTACGCGACCGTTGCGATCCTCGCCGCGCTCCGTCACCGCGATGCGACCGGCGAGGGGCAGGTGGTCGACATGGCCCTGCTGGATGCGCAGGTCGCGATGCTCGCCAACCTGGGCAGCCACTACCTGATCGGTGGCGAGGTGTCGCCGCGACAGGGCAATGCGCATGCCAACATCGTGCCGTACCAGGTCTTTGCCGTTGCCGACGGCCACCTCATCGTGGCGGTCGGCAACGACCGGCAGTTCGCGCGCTTGTGCGACGTACTGGAGGTTCCCACGTTGGCTGGCGACGTGCGTTTCGCGACAAACGCGGGACGCGTGCGCCATCGCGATGTGCTGGTGCCGATGCTGCAGTCGGCCTTCCGCGCGCGCGACCGGCACGCATGGCTGGCTTTGCTGGAGGCGGCTGGCATTCCATGCGGACCGGTCAACGACATCGCCGACGTGTTCGCCGATCCGCAGGTCCGGGCGCGCGGCATGGTCGTCGAGGCTCCGCACCCGTTGGCCGGCGTCGTGGCGCTGGTCGACAGTCCGATGAAGCTGTCCGCTACGCCGGTCGATCTGCGGCATGCGCCGCCGCTGCTCGGACAGCATACCGACGAGGTGTTGCTCGAGGCAGGCTACGACGATGCGGAGATCGTCGCGCTGCGTGCGCGAGGCGCGATCTGAGGGGCGGGTGCAGGAGCGACGCGAGTCGCGACCGCGGGGCTTCCACTTGCTTCGACGTATCCGGGTTACCGAAACGTGCGGTCGCGACTCGCGTCGCTCCTGCAGGGAATCCCGGGTCCTGGAACGACAACGGCGGGCCGAAGCCCGCCGTTGTGATCGCGAAGAACGCGAGGTGTTACTGCGAAACGGGCTGCGACGAGAGGCGCGCCTCGGCGTCGGCGGTCAGCAGGCGGTTGACGTCCTGCACATCGGTGCCGTCCAGCGTGCCGGCCGCCTGTTCCAGCAGCAGTCGGTTCTGCAGGAAGTTGTAGCGCGCGCGCGCGTATTCGACCTGCGCTTGGAACAGCGTGCGCTGGTTCTGCAGCACGTCCAGCACGGTGCGGGTACCGACTTCCAGGCCGACCTGCGAGGCATCCAGCGCGCTCTGCGCGGACACGACGGCCAGGCGACGCGCTTCCACTTCGGTCACGCCGGCGACCAGTGCCTGGTAGGCATTGCTGGTGTTGCGCACCAGCGCGCGACGGGTCTGCTCCAGGCCATCGGTGGCGCGATCGCGCTGGGCCAGTGCCTGGCGCACGCCAGACTGGGTGGCGCCGCCGGAGAAGATCGGCACGGTCAGCGTCACGCCCCAGTTGTAGCCCTCGCCATCACGCGACAGCGTGCCGGGCACGCTGTCCCAGTCGGTGCCGTTGGAATAGCCGCCGCGGAAATTCAGCGTGGGATAGTGGCCTGCACGCGCGCTGGCCACGCCATGCTGCGCCGATTCCAGCACATATTCGGCCGACTTCAGGTTCGGATTCTGCTCCAGCGCACGGTCCACCCACGACTGCGCGTTCTGTTCCACCGGCAGTTCCGGGCGGAAATCGTCCGGCAGGCCCTTCAGGCCGCTGATCGGCTGGCCGGTGATCTCGGCCAGGGCGCGGTAGCTGTCGTCCAGCGCGTTGCGGGCCAGGATGGTGTTGGCGCGCGCGCTGTCGTACTGGGCGCGGGCTTCATGCACGTCGGTGATGGGAGCCAGGCCCACGTCCAGTCGCTTCTGCGCGTAGTCGAACTGCTTCTTCGACGCGGCCTCGTTGGTTTCGGCGGCGGCCAGCGATTCGATGCCGATGAGCACGTTGAAATAGGCGGCCGACGTGCGGGTGATCAGTTCGTTGTTCGCCGAGGCCAGATCGAAATCAGCGGCGCGGCTGATGGCGCGCTGGCCGCGCAGGTTGGCGATGCGGCTCCAGTCGAAGATCGTCTGGTTGACCTGGGCGCCGTAGGTGCGGCTCTTGCCGTCGCCGGTCGGATCGCCCGGACGGCTGCTGTGGGTCAGTTCGTATCCTGCGCTGCCGGTGATCTGCGGCAGCAGCGCCGCTCGCGCCTGCACCGCGCCTTCCTTGTCGATCAGGCGCGTCGATTCCGCGATCGACAGGGTCGGGTCGCCGGTGCGCGCCAGTTCATAGGTCTGCATCAGGTCGGCGGCGTTGGCCGCAGACGGCAGGGCCAGGGCGAGCGCGAGTACGAGGGGGCGACGGCTCATGCGGGTTCCTTTTTGTATTTCTTCAGAAGACGAACTGGGGCGCCGGTGCGGCGCCGACCAGATAGGGGAGGTCGGTTTCGAACAACGACTCGACGCGTGCACCGTTGACATCGGCGACGTGCAGCACGGCTTCCATCACCGGCGATGCTCCGCGCACGACGAACAGGCGACCGCCCGGACGCAGCCATTGCAGGAAACGTGCGGGCACGGTGGCGACGGCCCCGGTCACGCAGATGACGTCGAAGCGGCGGTCCGTTTCCCACGAAAGCGCGTCGACGGTGTCGATGCGCACGTTGCTGCCCAGGCCGGCGGCATCGAGGCGCGCGCGCGCGGCGTCGGCGAGTTCGGGCTGGATCTCCAGGCTGACCACTTCGCGTGCCAGGTGCGCCAGGCAGGCGGTCAGGTAGCCGCTGCCGGTGCCGATCTCCAGCACATCCTCGTCCGCCTGCGGCTTGAGCGCCTGCAAGGTGCGGCCTTCGATGACGGGCTTGGCCATCGACTGGCCATGGCCGAGCGGCAGTTCCAGGTCCGCATAGGCGAGCGCGCGGTGCGATTCGGCAACGAAGGCCTCGCGCGGCAGCGTGGCCAGCGTTTCCAGCACGCGCGCATCCAGCACGTCCCAGGGACGTACCTGCTGCTCGACCATGTTTTCGCGGGCCTGGGTGTAGTTGATCGTCATGGGGGTGGTCATCCGACGCGGAGGGCTGGGCCGGGCATTTTACCGGGCTGGCTCGGTCCGCGCTGGGCAAGGATCGGGGCACCCGCGGCGGCAGGCGCAGTGCCGGAAGTCACCGCAACCTCCGTCGCCCGGGGCTGCGCTTCAGTTTCAGCGGCGGCCATACGCCCTCAGGAACATGTCCACCGTGGCATCGACGTGCTGGCGGGCGTCGACCGGGCCGGGCCGGCTGCACAGGCCGCAGGTCATGCGCGCGTGCACCTCGCCCTTGATCAGGGTGAAGAACTGCACGGACGCCGTCGCCACGTCGGGGATATCCAGCTCGCCCTTGGCCACCAGCGCCTGCAGCATGGCGGCGAAGGCATCGTGCGTGCGTTGCGGGCCAGCTTCCCAGAAGGTCCGTTTGAGCTTGTCGTCGATGTTGCCCGGGACCATCATCATGCGATGCGTGCTGATGGCCTCCTCGCTGGTGACCAGCGCGAAGAACGCCTGCGCGATGGCCTTCAACTGGTCGCGCAGGCTGCCCTTGAGCTCGATCTCGAACAGCGCGTCCGGCAGCATTTCCTCGCACTTGGCCTGCACGGCCGCGGCGAACAGGGCGTCCTTGTCGCCGAAGTGGCTGTACACCGTCAGCTTGGACACGCCGGCCTCGGCGGCAATCTGGTCCATGCTGACGCCGTTGAAACCCTCGCGCGCGAACAACTGCTTGGCGGCTTCGAGGATGGCGGCGCGCTTGCCCAGGTCCTTGGGGCGGCCGGGACCGCTGGAGGCGGGCTTGGCGGGCGGCTTGGGACGGCTGGCGGAGGGGCGTGGGCTGACCATGGCTTAATACTAGACTACTCGGTTCGATATTTATACTATACCGCCAAGTCCACTAATTGAAGCCTCAACGGAGCAGTCATGCGCCAGACGCGCTGGAACGGAGTGTTCGCAATCGTGCTGGTCGGCCTGGCCGCCTGCAGTGCGGAGCAGCCGGCGGAAACGCCGCAGCCGGCACTCGTCGTGCAGCCCGGTGGTGGCGCCGACGCTGCGCTGTCGGCGTATGCTGGCGAAGTGCGCGCCCAGGAGGAAAGCCCGCTGTCGTTCCGCGTCGGCGGCAATCTCGTCCGCCGCAACGTCGATGCCGGTGCCCGCGTGCAGAAGGGCGAAGTGCTCGCGGTGCTGGATCCCGGTGACTTCGCACTGCAGGCCCAAGCGGCGCAGGCGCAACTGGCTGCGGCCGAGGCGGACCTGGTCCGCGCCCGCGGCGATCGCGACCGTTACGCGAAGCTCGTCGGCGACAAATTGATCAGCCAGTCCGCGTACGACGCGCAGGTCGCGGCCTACAAGGCGGCCGAGGGGCAGGCGCGCGCGGCGCGCGCGCAGATGGACGTGATGCGCAACCAGGAAGGCTATTCGCAGTTGCGCGCACCGCGCGACGGCGTCATCGCCAGCCGTCAGGCCGAAGCCGGGCAGGTGGTGGCCGCGGGCCAGACCGTCTTCACGCTCGCCGCCGATGGCGGTCGCGAGGTGGCCATCGGGCTGCCGGAAAACCGCATCCGCGACTTCAGCGTCGGCCAGCCGGTGGTGATCGAACTGTGGAATGCGCCTGGCCAGCGCCTGCCGGGTGCCATCCGCGAGATCGCGCCTGCGGCCGATGCGCAGACGCGCACCTACGCCGCGCGCGTCAGCCTGGTGGGCGAGGCGCAGCAGCAGGTGGAACTGGGCCAGAGCGCCCGCGTCTACGTGCAGGAGAACGGCAGCAAGGCGTCGTTGAAGTTGCCGCTGTCGGCGATCCAGCGCGGCGACGACGGCAAGACGACCGTCTGGGTCGTCGATCCTGCGAGCGGCAAGGTGCGTGCGCAGGCCGTGCAGCTCGGCCCCTATGGCGAAGCGTCCGTACCGGTGCAGAGCGGCGTGAAGGCCGGCGACTGGGTGGTGGCGGCAGGCGGCCACCTGTTGCGCGAAGGCCAAGTGGTCGCGCCGGTGGACCGCAACAACCGGCCCCTGAAGCCGACCGCCGCCGGCGGTACCTCCAACGTCGCCTCGCGCTCGGAGTAACCGCATGCGCCGCTTCAACCTTTCCGAGTGGGCGCTGACCAACCGCAGCCTCGTGCTGTTCATGATGATCCTGCTGGGCATCATCGGCGCGTGGTCGTACAAGCATCTGGGCCAGTCCGAGGACCCTCCCTTCACCTTCAAGGCGATGGTGGTGCGCACGGTGTGGCCGGGCGCGACCGCCGAAGAAGTCTCGCAGCAGGTCACCGAGCGCATCGAGAAGGCGCTGATGACGACGGGCGAGTACGAATTCATCCGCTCGTACTCGCGTCCTGGCGAGTCGCAGGTGATCTTCATGGCGCGCGACTCCATGAAGTCCAAGGACGTGCCCGAGTTGTGGTACCAGGTGCGCAAGAAGGTCGGCGACGTGCGCGCCACGCTGCCCAGTGGTGTGATCGGCCCGTTCTTCAACGACGAATTCGGCGACACCTTCGGCAACATCTATGCGTTGACCGGCGAAGGGTTCGACTACGCGGTGATGAAGGACTACGCCGACCGCATCCAGCTGGAGCTGCAGCGGGTGGACGATGTCGGCAAGGTCGAACTGGTCGGCCTGCAGGACGAGAAGATCTGGGTCGAGCTCTCCAACACCAAGCTGGCCACGCTGGGCATTCCGCTGAGCGCGGTGCAGCAGGCGCTGGAAGAACAGAACGCGATGACGCCGGCGGGCTTCTTCGAGACGCCCAGCGATCGCGTGCAGTTGCGCGTCAGCGGCGAGTTCGGCTCGGTCGACGAGATCCGCGAGTTCCCGATCCGCGCCGGCGACCGCACCGTCAAGCTGGGCGACATCGCCGAGATCAAGCGCGGCTTCGCCGATCCGGCGGCGCCGCGGATGCGCTTCATGGGCCAGCCCGGCATCGGCATCGCGGTCGCGATGAAGGACGGCGGCGACATCCTCAAGCTGGGCGGGACGCTGGAAAGCGAGTTCAAGCGCCTGCAAAAGACGCTGCCGCTGGGCATGGAGCTGCGCAAGGTGTCCGACCAGCCGGCAGCGGTCGAGGACTCGGTGGGCGAGTTCGTGCGGGTGCTCGCCGAAGCCGTGGTCATCGTGCTGCTGGTGAGCTTCTTCTCGCTGGGCATGCGCACCGGCCTGGTGGTAGCGGTGTCGATCCCGCTGGTGCTGGCGATGACGTTCGCAGTGATGCACTACTTCGGCATCGGCCTGCACAAGATCTCGCTGGGCGCGCTGGTGCTGGCGCTGGGTCTGCTGGTCGACGACGCGATCATCGCGGTGGAGATGATGGCCATCAAGATGGAGCAGGGCTTCGACCGGCTGAAGGCGGCGAGCTTCGCCTACGAGTCGACGGCGTTCCCGATGCTCACCGGCACGCTGGTCACCGCGGCCGGCTTCCTGCCGATCGCGACCGCCGCCTCCAGTACCGGCGAATACACGCGCTCGCTGTTCCAGGTGGTGACCATCGCGCTGGTGGTGTCGTGGGTCGCGGCGGTGCTGTTCATCCCCTACCTGGGCGACAAGATGCTGCCGGACCTGGGCAACCCGCAGCCGCCGAAGCCGGGTTCGCTCGCCGCGCGCTGGCATGGGTTCCGTGCAGGACTCGCCGATCGCTGGCCGCAGTACGCCGGCATGCTGGCGCCCAAGGCGCATGACGCCCACGACCACAACCCCTATCACACGCCGTTCTACCAGCGCTTCCGTGGCTGGCTGGCCTTCTGCCTGCGCCATCGTTGGCTGGTGATCGGCGTGACGGTGGCGGCGTTCGTCGCGTCGATCGCGCTGTTTCGCTTCGTGCCGCAGCAGTTCTTCCCGGACTCGGTGCGTCCCGAACTGATGGTCGACCTGGAACTGGCCGAAGGCAGCTCGCTGAAGTCGACCGATGCGCAGGCGAAGAAGCTGGAGGCCCTGCTGGCCAAGCGCGAGGGCGTGCAGAACTACGTGGCCTATGTCGGTACCGGCTCTCCGCGCTTCTATCTGCCGCTTGACCAGCAGTTGCCGCAGGCGAACTTCTCGCAGTTCGTGGTACTGACGAACGACATCGAAGCGCGCGAAGCCACGCGCCGCTGGCTGATCGACGAGGTCGCGCCACAGTTCCCCGAACTGCAGTTCCGCGTGACCCGGCTGGAGAACGGCCCGCCGGTCGGCTATCCGATCCAGTTCCGCGTCTCGGGCGAGCACGTCGACCGCGTGCAGGCGATCGCGCGGCAGATGGCCGAGAAGGTGCGCGCCAACCCGCACGTCACCAACGTCAACCTGGACTGGAGCGAGCCGAGCAAGATCGTGCGGTTGCAGATCGACCAGGATCGGGCGCGCGCGCTCGGCGTCAGCACCGCGCAGGTGTCGCACTTCCTGTCCGGTTCGCTGTCGGGCCTGAGCGTCAGCACCTACCGCGAAGGCAACGAGCTGGTCGAGATCCTGCTGCGCGGACCGGAAGAGGAACGCACGCGGCTCGACCTGCTGGGCAGCCTGGCAGTGCCGACCAGCCATGGCGGCAGCGTGCCGCTGTCGCAGATCGCCAACCTGGAATACGCCTTCGAGGACGGCATCATCTGGCACCGCGACCGCCTGCCGACCGTCACCGTGCGCGCCGACCTCAACAGCGACGCGGTGACCGCACCGACGGTGGTGGCGCAGATCTCGCCGACGCTGGACGGGATCCGCGCCACGCTGCCACAGGGCTACCTGCTGGAGACCGGTGGCACGGTCGAGGATTCGGGGCGCGGACAGAAGTCCATCGCCGCCGGCATGCCGTTGTTCCTGCTCGCGGTGACCACGCTGCTGATGCTGCAATTGCGCAGCTTCTCCAGGATGGCGCTGGTGCTGCTGACCGCGCCGCTGGGCCTGATCGGCGTGACGCTCGCGCTGCTGGTGTTCCGTGTTCCGTTCGGTTTCGTCGCGATGCTCGGCACCATCGCGCTGGCAGGCATGATCATGCGCAACTCGGTGATCCTGGTGGACCAGATCGATCAGGACATCCTCGCAGGCCACGACCGCTGGCACGCGATCATCGATGCGACCGTGCGGCGCTTCCGTCCCATCGTGCTGACGGCACTGGCAGCGGTGCTGGCGATGATCCCGCTCTCGCGCAGCGCCTTCTTCGGCCCGATGGCGGTGGCCATCATGGGTGGCCTGACGGTCGCGACCGCGCTGACGCTGTTCTTCCTGCCGGCGCTGTACGCGGCATGGTTCAAGGTCAGGCCCGAAGAGCGCACCGCGTCATAGTTCATCGTGCGGCAGGGGGTTCAAGAACCCCCCCTTCACCGCCGATACTTGGGGGGTCGTAGCCCTCCGGACTCCGTGCCCGCCGTGCGCCGCCTGTTCACCACCAGCCTGTGCCTGCTGGTCCTGCTCGTCGGCGCGCCCGCGTGGGCGCTGGACCCTGCACGCAAGGTGGACGAATACACCATCGCGCGCTGGACGATGGAAGACGGGCTGCCGCACAACCTGGTGCACACCATCAGCCAGGACGCCGACGGTTACCTCTGGGCAGGCACCTGGGAGGGCGCGGCGCGTTTCGATGGCCGCCGTTTCACGCCCTACGATGCCGGCACGGTGCCGGGGGTGGAAATCGAAGGCGTACGCGCCATCACGCCGCATCCGCAGGGCGGCATGGTGCTGAGTTTGGGCCGCGTCGGACCGGGCGTGCTGCGCTTCCATGAAGGCCGCTGGCAGCGCCTGCCAGGCAAGGCCGGGACGCTGGCGGACGTGTCGGTGCTGCGTTACGGGCCGGACGGTGCCTTGTGGATCGGCACCGACCACACCCTGTTCCGGCTGGGACGCGATGGCGAGCTCCAGGATATCGGCACCACCCATGCGCGGCTTGCCAACGAACGCGTGCTGGCGATCCTGCCCCTGCCGGATGGGAAGGCGCTGGTCGGCAACCGGCACGGGCTGTTCCGGATCGAAGGCGGCCGTGCCAGCGAATGGGGCCGCGAGACGGGACTGCCGGAGACCTCGGTGCTGGCGATCCAGGCTTCACGCTGGGGCGGCATCTTGGTCGGCGGCAGCGCCGGCGCGTGGCGGCTGGAATACGGCCGCGCCGAGCAGATCACCAGCGAGCGCGCCGAGGCCATGCTCGAAGACCGCCATGGCAATCTGTGGATCTCCACGCTCGATGGCCTGCGCCGCTACGCGCAAGGGCGGCACGAAACCCTGGGTGAGCGCAACGGGTTGATGGGGCGGCTGGCACCGTCGCTGTTCGAGGATCGGGACGGGCTGCTGTGGGTCGGCACCACCAACGGGCTGTACCGCATTTCCGACGGACCGGTGTTCGGACTGGCGCGCAGCAGCGGCCTGCGCGACATCTACGTGCGCGCGATCATCGAGCGGCCCGGGCAGGGCGTGTGGATCGGCCATCCGATGGGCGTGGACGTCTGGCAGGCCGGGCAGGCCCGCGCCGTGCCGCTGGCCTTCGATGGCAAGGCCGATCCCTCCGTCCTGTCGATGGCGAATGCGCGCGATGGGGGGCTCTGGATCGGCACCTACGACCAGGGCGTCATCCATCTGCCCGTGGCGGGCGCCGACGGGCAGTTCCGGCCGTGGCGCATCGACGAAACGGATGGCCTGCCTTCCAATCACGTGCGCGCCCTGCTCGAGCGCGCGGACGGTTCGTTGTGGATCGGCAGCAACGAAGGCGTAAGCGTCTATCGCGACGGCCGCATCGTGCGCAATTTCGGCGTGGAAGACGGACTGCCGGACGGCAACGTCTACATGCTGTACGAAACGGCGCAGGGCGTGCTGTGGATCGGCACCAGCAACGGCATGGCGATGATGCGTCGCGACGGCACGGTGCGGACCTGGTTGCCGATGTCCGATTTTCCGGCGGTCGCCGCGTTCGATTTCCTCGCCGACCCTGACGGCAGCCTGTGGATCGCGTCCGATCGCGGACTGCTGCACTGGCACGACGACCGATTCATCCAGTTCGACCATCGCCAGGGCCTGCCGAACAACCGCCTGTTCCGGCTGCTGGAGGACGACAACGGCGACTTCTGGACGTCGAGCAACCGCGGCGTGTTCCGCATCTCGCGCGCCGCGCTGACCGCCATGGAGAACCGCCACCTGGCGCGGTTGCCGGTGGAAGCGTTCACCCATGCCGACGGCCTGCCGAGCAGCCAGGCCAATGGCGCGACCTCGCCCGCGGGATGGCCGATGCGCGACGGCAAGCTGTGGTTCGCCACGGCGAACGGCATCGGCGTGATCGATCCCGACGATGCGCGTCGGCAGCGCGCGCAAGGCATCACGCTGGTGGTGGAATCGGTGGAGGCGGATGGCCGGGTGCTGCCGCCGCAGGAACGCCATGCGCTGTCGGCGGACACACGGCGCGTGGTGATCCGGTTCACTGGCCTGAACCAGCGCGCGCCCGAGCGCTTGCGGTACCGCTACCGGATGGTCGGCTTCGACCGTTACTGGATCGAGACCGACAACGGCATCGCACACGACGCGGTCTACACCAACCTGCCCTCGGGAAAACTCCGCTTCGAAGTCCAGGTGATGAACGCACCAGCGGACTGGAGCAAGCCTGACGAGGCGGTAACGCAGGCGGTGGAACTGGACAAGGCATCGCCCTGGTGGCTGCGGGCGTGGGCGGTCGCCGCGTACGCCATCCTGCTGTTGCTGCTCGGTTGGGGCCTGCTGCTGCTGGCGATGCGTCGCCAGCGGCACCGCCAGCGCCGGCTGGAAGCACTGGTGGACGCGCGCACGTCGGAGCTGAGCGAGAAGAACGGGCAACTCGAACAGGCGGGCGCTGCGAACGCGCGCCTGCTCGAGCAGCTCGCCCACCAGGCGCGCCACGATCCACTGACGGGGCTCGCCAACCGCCGAGCGGGCGACGCGTTCCTCGCCGAGGCCCTGGAGGTCAGCCGCCGTGAAGGACGTCCGCTGTCCGTCGCGCTGATCGACATCGACCACTTCAAGGCCGTCAATGACCGCCATGGCCATGCCTTCGGCGACGAGGTGCTGTCGCAGATCGCCGCGCTGGCGGAGCAGCAGGCAGGCGGCCACGAGGATGTCTTGATCGCGCGCTACGGCGGCGAGGAGTTCCTCGTTTGCCAGCAGTTGCCGTGGTCGACGGCGCGCGCGCGCCTGGAACGGCTGCGCGAGGGCATCGCACAAGCCAGCATCGCTGCGCCCGATGGCGGCGTCCTGCATTGCACGGTCAGCATCGGCGTGGCGGAGCTTGAGGCAGGTCAGGACGTGCGCGACCTGCTGCGGGTCGCCGACGAGCGCCTGTACAAGGCCAAGCAGCAGGGGCGCAATCGACTGGTATCGGGGTGAGCCGTCGTCCGCCGGCGACGGTGCGCCGTCAGCGAACCGCGAAACGCAGCCCGTTGCCTTCGCCTTCGCCCACGGTTTCGGGATCGGTCGTCAGCGCATTCTCGAAGCCGCCACCGCTGCCGCTGTAGAGCAGATAGACCGGCTTCTCGTTGCGCAGCAGGTCGATGCAGTTCTGGAAGTCGTCCAGATGGTAGTTCAGCTGCGGCTGCGTGCCGTTGAGGCCATCGGCGGGCAGCGCCGCGCCGTTGGCATGGAACACCAGCTGGCCGATGTAGGCGCCGCCGGCCATCAGGCCGATGCGGCGGCGGAACGTGTTGGCGGAATAGATGACGCGGTACTTCTCGATCTGCGTCGTGGGCATCGTGCCTGTCCTGTGCGTGCATCCCCTGCATCCGAGTCAACGCAGGGGATGCCGCGATCAGGTCACGCGCCGTTCAATCGCGCAGTTCGGCCACGTAGCAGCGTGCCTGCATCTGCTCCAGCACGGCCTGCGTCGCGACCTGCGTGGACACGCCGCGGCCGGCGGTCGCCAGATCGTTGGTGAACACCTGCGCGTTGAGGGCGCCATCGACGGCGCGCTCGATGCAGTCCGCTTCTTCGTGCAGGCCCAGCGAATGACGCAGCAGCAGCGCGCAGCTGAGGATGGTCGCGTAGGGATTGGCGACACCCTTGCCGGCGATGTCCGGCGCCGAGCCGTGGATCGGTTCGTACAGGCCGACCTTGCCGTCGCCCAGCGAGGCCGACGGCAGCAGGCCCAGCGAGCCTGCCAGCATTGAGGCTTCGTCGGTCAGGATGTCGCCGAACATGTTCTCGGTGACGATGACGTCGTACTCGCGCGGCTTGGCCAGCAGGTGCATCGCCATCGAGTCGACCAGCTGGTGCTCCAGCGCGACGTCGAGGAACTCCTCGCGGCCAATGCGCGTGGCGACATCGCGCCACAGGCGCGAGGTTTCCAGCACGTTGGCCTTGTCTACCGATACCAGCTGGCTGCGGCGTTGGCGCGCCAGCTTGAACGCGCTGCGTACCACGCGTTCGATCTCGGTCACGCTGTAGCTGCACAGGTCGCTGGCGCCGCGCGCATCGCGGGTCTTCTCGCCGAAGTAGATGCCGCCGGTGAGTTCGCGCACGACCACGATGTCCACGCCGGTCAGCAGGTGCGGCTTGATCGGCGACGCGTTCAGCGCGGCAGGATGCGGGCGCACCGGGCGCAGATTGGCGAACAGGCCCAGGCCCTTGCGCAGCGCCAGCAGGCCCTGTTCCGGACGCACTTTCGCGTTAGGGTCCGACCACTTCGGGCCACCCACCGCGCCCAGCAGCACCGCGTTCGCCTGCTGGCAGCCCTGCAGCGTGGCTTGCGGCAGCGGTTCGCCGTGCCGGTCGATGGCGATGCCGCCGATGTCGTACTCGTGGAAATCGAAGGTGTGGCCGTGGCGGCGTGCCAGGGTGCGCAGCACGGTGACGGCGGCGGCGGTGACTTCGGGACCGATGCCGTCCCCGGGCAGTACGGCGATATCAGCGTGCATGGCGGGTGGCCTCGTAGCGTTCGATGTCGGTGTGGCGGGCCAGCAGGTAGCCCAGTTCGTCGACGCCCTGCAACAGGCAGGTCTGCGCGAAGGCGTCGAGCGGGAAGGAGAAGACGGCGCCGCCCGGCGTGCGCAGTTCCTTGGCAGCGACGTCGACGACCAGTTCGTCGTCCGGCCGCTGCATCAGCGACTGCACCGCCTCTTCCGGCAGCACGACGGGCACCAGCCCGTTCTTCAGGCTGTTGTTGCGGAAGATGTCGGCGATCTCGCTGCTGACGATGGCGCGCAGGCCCAGATCGGTCAGCGCCCACGGCGCGTGCTCGCGGGAGGAGCCGCAGCCGAAGTTGCGGCCGGCCAACAGGATCTTGCGGCCGGCGTTCTCCGGCTGGTTGAACGGGAACGCCGGGTTCGGCGCGCCGTCGGCCTGCCAGCGCCAGTCGTTGAACGCGTTCTTGCCCAGGCCGGCGCGTTCGGTCGTGGACAGGAAACGCGCGGGGATGATCTGGTCGGTGTCGATGTTGGTCTGCGCCAGCACCACGCTCTTCGAGCGCACTTCGTTGAACCCGGCCATCACGCCACCGCCTTCTGTGTATCGAACAGGTCGCGCGGATCGCTGACGCGTCCGTTCACCGCCGCCCATGCCGCCGTGAGCGGCGAGGCGAGCAGCGTGCGCGCACCGGGGCCCTGGCGACCCTCGAAATTGCGATTGCTGGTACTGACGGCCAACTGGCCCGGCGCCACCAGATCGCCGTTCATCGCGATGCACATCGAGCAGCCCGGCTCGCGCCACTCGGCACCGGCGTCGCGCACGACCTGGTCGATGCCTTCGGCTTCGGCCTCGCGTTTGACGATCTCCGAGCCCGGCACCACCAGCATGCGCACGCCGGCGGCGACCTTGCGGCCGCGCAGCACCTGCGCTACTTCGCGCATGTCGCGCAGGCGGCCGTTGGTGCAGGAACCGACGAACACCACGTCGACCGGGGTGCCTTCCAGCGTGTGGCCGGCGCTCAGGTGCATGTAGTCCAGACCCTTCTGCGCGGCGGCATCGGCCGGCGCCGGAATCGGTGCGTCCACCGCGATCGCGGTGCCAGGATGCGTGCCCCAGGTCAGCGTCGGGCGGATGTCGGCGGCATCGATGCGTACCTCGGCGTCGAATGTCGCGCCGTCCTCGCTGCGCAGGGTCTTCCAGTAGGCGATGGCAGTTTCGAAGGCCTCGCCTTTCGGTCCGCGTGGCGTGTTGGCGACCCAGTCGAACGTGGTCTGGTCGGGCGCCACCATGCCGGCGCGTGCGCCGGCTTCGATCGACATGTTGCACAGGGTCATGCGCTGCTCCATGTCGAGCGCCTCGATGGCGCTGCCCCGGAACTCGATGACATGGCCGGTGCCGCCGTTCACGCCGATCACCCCGATCACGTGCAGCACGATGTCCTTGGCGCCGACGCCCGGCGCGACCGCACCGTCGACGGTGATCGCCATGGTCTTCGGCTTGCGCTGCAGCAGGCACTGCGTGGCGAGCACGTGGCCGACCTCGCTGGTGCCGATGCCGAACGCCAGCGAACCGAACGCGCCATGCGTGCTGGTGTGGCTGTCGCCGCACACGATGGTCATGCCGGGCAGGGTGAAGCCCTGTTCCGGTGCGATGACGTGGACGATGCCGCGGTTCGGCGAGGCCATGTCGAACAGCTCGATGCCGTGCGCGGCGCAGTTGCGCGCCAGCGTCTCGACCTGCGTTTCCGCAGCCTGGGTGTAGTACGGCAGCTTGCCGTCGGGACCGGCGGGCAGGGTCGGCGTGGAGTGGTCCATCGTCGCCTTGGTGCGGTCCGGGCGGCGTGGCGACAGCCCGCGCGCGACGAGCTCGGTGAAGGCCTGCGGCGAAGTGACCTCGTGGATCAGGTGCAGGTCGATATACAGCACGGCGGGAGCGGTGTCGGTCTCGGGGACGACGACGTGGGCATCCCACAGTTTGTCGAACAGGGTGCGTGGCGCGGTCATGCGGAATCCGGAGCTGCGTGGGAAAGGGATGTGGCACGCGGCTCAAGCCGCGGCCGCTTCCTGTTGTTCGATGCGGCGCTGACGCAGCAGGCGGTTGGCCACGTCCAGCCAAGCCAGCGCGCTGGCCTCGATGATGTCCTTGCTGGTGCCGGTGCCTTCGTATTCCTCGCCGTCGCAGCGCACCGACAGGCTGGCTTCGCCGCGCGCGTCGGCGCCGATGCCCACGCTGTGCACCTGGTAGCTCTCCAGTTGCAGCTGCACGCCGGTAGCGGCGGCCAGTGCACTGAACAGCGCATCGACCGGGCCGTTGCCCTGCGCGGTCTCGGAGACGCGGTTGCCGTCGGGATCGGACAGCTCGACCAGTGCGTTCGCGCGGCTGCCGACGTCGCTGATGGTCATCGACGCCAGGCGGTAGCCGTCGCTCACCGCGGCGTCCTGCATCAGTTCCTGCAGGTCGGCGTCGCCGACCACGCGCTGCTTCTCGCACAGGGCCTTGAACTGCTCGAACACCAGTTTCAACTCGTCCTCTTCCAGCCAGTAGCCCAACGCGCGGAGGCGCTGCTCGACGGCGGCGCGACCGCTGTGGCGGCCCAGCACCATCTGCGACGACGGCCAGCCCACGTCCTGCGGCTGCATGATTTCGTAAGTGCCGCGGTGGCGCAGCATGCCGTGCTGGTGGATGCCGGATTCGTGCGCGAAGGCGTTGGCGCCGACGATGGCCTTGTTGCGCTGCACCGGCATGCCGACCAGGCGCGACAGCAGCTGCGACGTCGGTACGATGCGGCGCGTATCGATGCGCGTATCCAGGTTGTAGAAGGCATTGCGTACCTTCAACGCCATCACCAGCTCTTCGATGGCGCAATTGCCCGCACGCTCGCCGATGCCGTTGATCGAACCTTCGACCTGTCGTGCGCCACCCTCGATCGCGGCCAGCGAGTTGGCGACGGCCAGGCCCAGGTCGTTGTGGCAGTGCGCGCTGAACACCACCTTGTCCGCACCTGGTACCTTGGCGATCGCGCGTTCGAACATGGCGCGGATCTCCTCGGGCGTGGTGAAGCCGACGGTGTCCGGCAGGTTGATGGTGGTGGCCCCGGCGGCGATGGCCGTGGCGATGGCCTGGTGCAGGAAGTCCTCTTCGGTGCGGGTCGCGTCTTCGGCCGAAAACTCGATCTCGTCGACATGGCCGCGCGCCAACCGCACGTGCGTGTCGATCGACTGCAGCACCTGCTCGCGGCTCATGCGCAGCTTGTGCTCGCGGTGCAGCGGGCTGGTCGACAAGAACAGGTGCAGGCGCGGCTTCGCGGAGGCCGACAGCGTGCGCAGCGAGGTCTCGATGTCGCCGGGCAGGCAGCGCGACAGCACCGCCAGCGTGGTGTCGCGCAGGTCGCGGGCGATCAGCGCGTGCGCTTCGCGGTCGGACTGCGAGCTGGCCGGGAAGCCGGTCTCGATGATGTCCACGCCCAGGTCGGCGAGGCCGCGGGCCATCACCAGCTTCTGCTGCGGCGTCATGCTGCAGCCGGGGGACTGTTCGCCATCGCGCAGCGTGGTGTCGAAAATTCGGATCTGCGCGGGGGTGGGAATGGTCGTGTTCACCAGATGGATTCCTCGTGTACTTCTGTTTCCGGGGCGGCGACCGCGATACGGCGCGCGCCGGTCTTGATGGGGGATTTCGGGGTGGCCGCGCGCGTACTGCCGCGGCCGGTGGCAAGCGCAGGCTCGCCCTCGGCGGCGCGCCTGCGCGGCTTGCGCGGCGGCCGGGGGCGCACGTCGGACAGCAGCTGCGCCAGGACGGTGGCGTCAATGTTACCGCCTGACACCACCGCGCACTTGCGCTTGCCCGCCACGCGGCGGCCGGCGGCCAGCGCCAGTGCGCCCGCGCCCTCGGCGATCAGGTTCTCTTCCAGCGCCAGCCGCACCAGCGTTTCGCGCAGTTCGGCCTCGCGCACGGTGACCACGTCGTCCAGCAGTTGCGTGCACAGGCGGCGGGTGATGAAACCGGGCACCTTCACGCGCACGCCATCGGCCAGCGACGCGACGGGATCGACGGGCGAGACGTCGCCCTTCATCGCGCGGATCATCGAATCGACGCCTTCCACCTGGGCGCCGACCACGCGGACACCTTGCGACTTCAGCGCCAGCGCGACGCCGGAGGCCAGGCCGCCGCCGCCGATCGGCACGATCACCACGTCCGGCGCGTGCGGGGCGATCTCGATGCCGACGGTGCCCTGGCCTGCGATCACGTCCGGATCGTCGAAGGCGGACAGGAAACGGTAGCCGTTCTGTTCGGCCAGTTCCTTCGCGAAGGCGAACGCCTCGTCGTAGCTGTTGCCGTGCTGGCGCACCGTGGCGCCCCAGTGGGCAACACCGGCGATCTTCGTCTCCGGCGCACCATGCGGCATCACCGTGATGGCTTGCACGCCCAGGCGGTAGGCGGCCCAGGCCAGGCCCTGCGCGTGGTTGCCGGCGGAAGCCGCGATGACCGGGCGATGGTCGCCGCGCTCACGCGCCGCCAGCAGGGCGTTCAGTGCGCCGCGGACCTTGTACGATCCGGTGCGCTGCAGGTTTTCCAGCTTCAGCATCACGCCGAAGCGCTCGGCGTGGTGCAACGGCGTCGGCGGCAGATAACGACGCAGCCGCGCCTGCGCCGCCAGCACGTCGGCCACGGTGACGACGACGTCGCCTACGTCGGGCTCGTTGATGGCGGAGGCGCGGCCGGCATCAGGCATCGCGGCACGCGAACGGCTGATCTCGAAGAAGACGCCTCCGGACCGCAACATCCGCGTTGGCGGGTGCGGTCTTCATGCGGCGCGGTCCTGGTGGCGGCTATCCCGGCTCAGCTCCTGCACGGCGCTGAAGGACAGTTCCTCCACATCGTAGATCTTCAGCAACTGCTGGCGCAGGGTCTCCGGCGCGCGGGTGCTGTCGATCACCAGCGCCAGCGCCCAGTGGCCTTCGCTGTCATGGGTGGCGTGCACCGCATGGGGTGGGAAGCCACGGCGCTCGATCATGCCCAGCACGCGCACCAATGCGCCCTCGGCAGGTTTGAGCTTGAGTTCAAGCCGGTAACGCATTCTTGTTCTCCGGGCCGTCGGCGGCGACGGCCGGCTCGGCGGATGGTTTCGCGGGATTGGCATCCAGCATCGAACTGTTGGCGTGGTTCGGCGGCACCAGCGGCCAGACATTCGCCTTGATGTCGATGGTGACGTGCAGCAGGGCAGGCCCGGGTTGGGCCAGCAGGTCGGCCAAGGCGCCCTCGACTTCATCGCGCAGGCTGATGTGGTGGGCCGGAATACCGAACACGCGCGCCAGCGCCGCGAAGTCCGGGTTGTCGGACAGATCGATCTCGCTGTAGCGCTCGGCGAAGAACAGTTCCTGCCACTGCCGCACCATGCCCAGCGCGCTGTTGTCGATCAGCACGATCTTCACCGGCAGCTTGCAGCGGGCGATGGTCGCCAACTCCTGCACGTTCATCATGAAGCCGCCGTCGCCATTGACCAGGACGACGGTGCGGTCGGGACAGGCGAATTGCGCGCCCATCGCGGCCGGCAGGCCGAAGCCCATCGTGCCCAGCGCGCCGCTGGTCAGGTGGTTGCGCGGATGGGTGAACTTGCAGTGCTGCGCCACCCACATCTGATGCTGACCCACGTCGCAGGCGATGATCGTGTCGGCCGGTGCCACTTCGCTCAGCCGCTTCAGCAGGCCGGGCGCGTAGATGTCGGTGCCGGGTGCGTCGTAACGGAAGCCGAAACGCTCGCGGTTGGCCACGCAGCGCTTGCGCCATTCGTCGCAGGTGCTGCGTGCGGCGCCCAGCGCCTTCAGACTGGCGGCGACGTCGCCCGGGACCGCGATGTCGGCGGTGCGCAGCTTGCCGATCTCGTAGGCATCGGCGTCGATGTGCAGCACGCGCGCGAACGGGGCGAATTCCGCCAGCTTGCCGGTGGCGCGGTCGTCGAACCGTGCACCCACCACGATCAGCAGGTCGCACTCCTGCACCGCCATGTTGGCCGCGCGCGTGCCGTGCATGCCCAGCATGCCCAGGTAGTGCGGATGGGCGGCGGGCAGGGCGCCCAGGCCGCGCAGGGTCAGCACGGTGGGAATCCTGGTGGCGTCGACGAACTGGCGGAACGCGTCCACCGCATCGGCCAGGCCGATGCCGCCGCCGCCGTAGATCACCGGCTTCTCCGCGCCGGCGATGGCGGCCAGCGCGTCCGCCAGCTTCGCCTCCTCCGGAGCGGGCACCGGATCGACGCTGGCCGGCACGTGATCGGGGAGATGCGAGGCATCCGACATCTGCACGTCCTTCGGCAGGTCGATCAGCACGGGACCCGGACGGCCTTCGCGCGCGATGCGGAACGCTTCGCGGACCATCTCCGGCAGATCGTCCACACGCCGCGCAACGAAGCTGTGCTTCACGATCGGCAGGGTCAGGCCGAACACGTCCAGTTCCTGGAACGCGTCGGTGCCCATCAGCGTGGTGGCGACCTGGCCGGTCAGGCAGACCATCGGCACCGAGTCCAGCATCGCGTCGGCGATGCCGGTCACCAGGTTGGATGCGCCCGGGCCGGAGGTCGCGACGCACACGCCGACCTTGCCGCTGGCGCGGGCGTACCCGTTCGCGGCCAGTGCAGCGCCCTGCTCATGCCGCACCAGGATGTGCTTCAGGTTGGAATCCACCAGCGCGTCGTAGAACGGCATGATGGTGCCGCCGGGGTAGCCGAAGAGCGTGTCCACGCCCTCGGCTTCCAGGGCGCGGGTCAGCCAGCGGGCGCCATTGCGTGGGGCAGTGGCCGCGGCGGCGTTCATGCGGCGGCCTGCTCGTCTGTCTTCGCTTGCGGGGCGTTGGCCTGCAGCCACACCATCTTGGCGCGCAGTTCCTTGCCGACCTTCTCGATCGGGTGATCCTTGTCGGCCTGCTGGAACTTCTTGTAGTTCGGCAGGCCGGCGTCGTACTCCGCCTGCCAGTTGCGGGTGAAGGTGCCGTTCTGGATGTCGGTCAGCACGTCCTTCATGCGCGCCTTGACCGAGGCGTCGATGACGCGCGGACCGCTGACGAAGTCGCCGTACTGCGCGGTCTCGGAGATGAACTCCAGCATGCGGGTGATGCCGCCTTCGTAGAACAGGTCGACGATCAGCTTCAGTTCGTGCAGCACTTCGTAATAGGCGATTTCCGGCTGATAACCGGCTTCCACCAGCGTCTCGAAGCCGGCCTGCACCAGCGACGAAGCGCCGCCGCACAGCACGGCCTGCTCGCCGAACAGGTCGGTCTCGGTCTCTTCCTTGAAGGTGGTCTTGATGATGTTGGCGCGGGCGCCGCCCAGGCCGCCGGCGTAGGCCAGCGCGAACTGCTCGGCCTTGCCGCTCTTGTCCTGGTGCACGGCGTAGATGCAGGGCACGCCGCGGCCGATCTCGTACTCGCGGCGCACCAGCGCGCCCGGGCCCTTCGGCGCCACCAGCACCACGTCCAGGTCGGCGCGCGGTTCGATCATGCCGAAGTGGACGTTGAGGCCGTGCGCGAACAGCAGCACCGCGCCCTGCTTCATGTTCGGGGCCAGCACGTCGTTGTAGAGCTTCTTCTGCACCATGTCCGGGGTCAGCACGGCGACCAGGTCGGCGTCCTTCACCGCGTCGGCCACCGCCTTCACCACGAAGCCGTCGGCCTGTGCCTTCGCTTCGGTCGGGCCGCCCGGGCGCAGACCGACGGTGACGTCGAAACCGGAGTCGCGCAGGTTCAGCGCATGCGCGCGGCCCTGGCTGCCGTAGCCGACGACGGCGATCTTGGGTTGCGGGAGAGCGTTGGCGGTGGTCATGGTGCGGAGTTCCTGAGGGTTGAGGTGAGAAGAAAGGCTCTTAAACAAAAAACCCCGCACTTCTCAGTGCGGGGTTTTGCGAATCTGGCGTTGCTTGCTTGTTACACGCCGGTCCGTCCCGCAGTTGTGGGCGAGGTAATAAGGACGAGTACAAGGACGGACGCCGCAGCGGGTGCGGTGGGGTCGGTCATCGTGGGCGTGTGGCGTTGCAACATGCGGCAAGAGAAACATGCCGCTCCGAAGCATGTCAAGCGCTTCCGTACGCTTTTCGACGATCGGATGATTTCACTCGATATGGTTGCAACTGAAACCGTGGAAAGCCAGCAGAATCAAGGCTTCCCACGTCGTCGCAGCACCGCTGGTTTTCATGCCCGAGTACCGTTCCAAGACTTCCACCCACGGCCGCAACATGGCCGGCGCCCGCGCGCTGTGGCGCGCCACCGGCATGAAGGACGAGGACTTCCACAAGCCCATCGTCGCCGTCGCCAATTCGTTCACCCAGTTCGTCCCGGGCCATGTGCACCTGAAGGACCTCGGCCAACTGGTCGCACGCGAGATCGAGCGCGTCGGCGGTGTGGCGAAGGAGTTCGACACCATCGCCGTCGATGACGGCATCGCGATGGGCCATGACGGCATGCTGTATTCGCTGCCGTCGCGCGAAGTCATCGCCGACTCGGTCGAGTACATGGTCAATGCGCACTGCGCCGATGCGCTGGTGTGCATTTCCAACTGCGACAAGATCACGCCCGGCATGCTGATGGCCGCGCTGCGCCTGAATATCCCAACGGTGTTCGTATCGGGTGGGCCGATGGAGGCAGGCAAGACCAAGCTGGCCGACCACAAGCTGGACCTGATCGACGCGATGGTGATGGCGGCCGATCCGAATGCGTCCGACGAACAGGTCGCCGCGGTCGAACGCAGCGCCTGCCCGACCTGCGGTTCGTGCAGCGGCATGTTCACCGCCAACTCGATGAACTGCCTGACCGAGGCGTTGGGCCTGTCATTGCCGGGCAACGGCACCGTTGTGGCCACGCATGCCGACCGCGAACAGCTGTTCAAGCGCGCCGGCGTGGTGGCGGTGGAGCTGTGCCATCGCTGGTACGGCGGCGAGGATGCGACGGCGCTGCCGCGCGGCATCGCCACGTTCGAGGCGTTCGAGAATGCGATGACGCTGGACATCGCGATGGGCGGCTCCACCAACACCATCCTGCACCTGCTCGCCGCGGCGCAGGAGGGCGAGGTGCCGTTCGACATGCGCGACATCGACCGCCTGTCGCGGCGCGTGCCGCAGCTGTGCAAAGTGGCGCCGAACACGCAGAAGTACCACATCGAAGACGTGCACCGCGCCGGCGGCATCATGGCGATCCTCGGCGAACTGGCGCGCGGCGGCCTGCTGCATACCGATGTCGCCACCGTGCATGCGAAGACGCTGGGCGATGCCATCGCGAAGTGGGACGTCACCCAGACCGACGACGATGCCGTGGCCACGTTCTACAAGGCCGGGCCCGCCGGCATTCCCACCCAGGTCGCCTTCAGCCAGGCGACGCGCTGGCCATCGCTGGACACCGACCGCGCCGAAGGCTGCATCCGCAGCGTGGAGCACGCGTTCTCGCAGGAAGGCGGGCTGGCGGTGCTGTACGGCAACATCGCCGTCGATGGCTGCGTGGTGAAGACGGCCGGTGTCGACGAGTCGATCCACGTCTTCGAAGGCAACGCGCGCGTCTACGAGAGCCAGGATGCGGCGGTGGCCGGGATCCTGGGCGACGAGGTGAAGGCGGGCGACGTGGTGGTGATCCGCTACGAAGGACCCAAGGGCGGGCCGGGTATGCAGGAGATGCTGTACCCGACGAGCTACCTGAAGTCGAAAGGCCTCGGCAAGCAATGCGCGTTGCTGACGGACGGACGGTTTTCCGGCGGCACCTCCGGGCTTTCCATCGGCCATGCCTCACCGGAAGGGGCGGCGGGCGGCGCGATCGGACTGGTGCAGGACGGCGATCGCA
This sequence comes from Pseudoxanthomonas sp. LjRoot143, assembly GCF_964252945.1. NCBI lineage: Bacteria > Pseudomonadati > Pseudomonadota > Gammaproteobacteria > Lysobacterales > Lysobacteraceae > Pseudoxanthomonas > Pseudoxanthomonas sp. LjRoot143. The sequence goes on from NZ_CAXUPM020000001.1 coordinate 148,409, forward strand.
TCCGCATCGATATCCCGCAGCGTTCCATCAGCCTGCTGGTGTCCGACGCGGACCTGGCCTCGCGTCGGGCTGCCCAGGATGCGAAGGGCTGGAAGCCCGCGCAGCCCCGCACGCGCAAGGTCAGCACCGCGTTGAAGGCGTACGCGCTGCTTGCCACCAGTGCCGACAAGGGCGCCGTGCGTGACAATGCGCTGCTGGATGCCGTCTGATACGCGGATGCGCCTTCGCTCCGCTCTTGTCCTGCTGTTCGCACTCGTCTTCCTTCCCGTCTCCGCGAAGGAAGACCGGCGCACGCCGTGGGTGGTCGCCACCTATGCCTATCCCGAACGCGACCGCCTTGATGCGATCCAGCCGCTCGCCAACTACCTGGCAAAGCGCGGCCGCCATCCGGTACAGGTGAAGCTCTTCCCATCGCCCACGGCGCTGGTGCAGGCGATGCGTGACGGCCACGTCGATGTCGCGGTACCCAACCTGCATGGCTACCTGCAGGCGCGGCGCGACATCGCACAGGTCACCACGCTGCCGGTACCGCAGGTACCCGCGTTGCAGGCGGATCGCTATCGGGCGGTGCTGGTGGCGCGCGATGTCGCATCGTTCGCCGGCATGAAGGCGAATGCCGGCAGGCTGCGGCTGGCGCTGGTCGGTCGCGACTCCGCATCCGGCGGTTTCGTGCCGGCGCAGTACCTGCGCAGCCAGGGACTGGATCCTGCGACGGCTTTCGCGTCGGTCATCTATTCGGGTTCGCATGCTGCCGCATTGCAGGCTGTGATCGAGGAGCGTGCCGATGTGGCGGCGTTGGCGATCGATGTCTACGACGCGTCGCGTCCCGACGATGTCCACGAACTTTGGCGCTCCGATCCGATCCCGCCGGGCCCCCTGCTGTGCCGTGCGACGACCGAGGTGCCGTGCCAGGCCATCGCGGCCTGGTTGCTGGAAGCGCACCGGGAAGAGCCGGCCGTGATGGCGGCCCTGCGCGTCGGCTGGCCCGAGTTCGGCGACGCCACCGTCTTCGTCCCTGCCGATGTCGCACGGCTGTCCGAGGCGGCTCTGCCCCGGGACTGAGCGCCGGTCCAGCCTGAACAGGCCCCTCAACTCACTTCTTCTCCGGCCGCTACCGATAGACGGAGGAGGGGTCATGGCAGCGATCGAAGACAGGCAGGCCGACAACGCGGCAAGCGCGGGCGTACTGCCGGACGCGCCGGTGGGACTGGTACGACTGGATGCGTCCGCGCGCGTCGTGGCGGCCAACCGTGCCGCGTGGGACTTGCTGGCGTTGTCGCCCGAGGCGCTGCTGGGCCAGCCGTGCGACCGGCTGTGGGGCCTGCCTGCCAGCGTGCTGAACGACGAAGAAGGTAACTGGTGCGCGCCCGGCAACGATCCTGCCCGCCGCATCCGTTACCACGCCGACCGCGATGGCGGAGGCTGGCTGCTGTCGTTGCCGCATCCGGAAACCGCGGCCCTGCTGCGCGACGCCGCACGGCTGGCGCAGGGCGAGATTCCCGCGGCGGTCACGCCTGCGCTGCGCGACGTCGCGCAACGCCTGACGGATGCCGCCACCGAACGCGCCCTGCTGGAACGCATCGGCGGCCTGCTCGGGGGGTGCGACCTCGATCTCGCGTTGCCGGACGCGCAGGCCGCGCATCCGCTGTCGCGGCAGATCGCTGCCGGCTTCGGCAACCTGGCCGAGGCGATCCGCCAGGCTGTAGCGCTGTCGGTGCAGGTGGCGGCCGAAGTGCCGCACCTGGTCGGCGACAACGACGAACTGCTGACCCAGTCGCAGGCGCAGGTCACCGCGCTGGACACCGTACTCGACGCCACCCGGCGCCTGCTGCAGGGGCTCAAGGGCGCGGGCGAAGAACTGCAGGCGGTGATCAGCGTCGCCGCCAACGCCGATGCCAGTGCCCGCCAGGGCGTCGCGGCCGCGCGCCAGCTGGGCGATGCGATGCGCGAAGTCGAACGCCGTTCCGCGCGCGCCGGCGAAGTCATCGAGGTCATCGACGCCGTCGCGTTCCAGACCAACATCCTGTCGATCAACGCCAGCATCGAAGCCGCGCGTGCGGGACCGGCCGGGCGCGGCTTCGCCGTCGTCGCCACCGAGATCCGCCGCCTCGCCGAACAGGCGGCGACGGCGGCGCGCGATGTGCGCGTGATCCTGGACGAAAGCGGGCGTGCCCTGACCGAGAGCGCGGCTTCGGCCGAGGCCACGGGGCAGGTGCTGGTCGGCATCGGCGACCTGCTGGCGCGCGCCAGCCAGGCGATGGAGTCGGTGGTCGAGCGCGTCTCCGCGCAGGATCAGGAGGTCATTGCGATCGATGCCGCTGTTGATCGCGTCGCCGCGCTCAGCCGCAGCAATCTGGAGCACGCTGACCAGGTGGCCGCACGCGGTACGGCGCTGGCGCAGGGCACGGACACGCTGCGGGACTGCGTCGGCCTGTTCCGGTTGCCCGCCGATCCGCTCGGACATCGCCGTCATGCGCGCGTCCGCGATCTGGCACAGGCGGCGGCGCTGCGCATTGGCGATACCCTGGCGCAGGCACTGGTGCAGGGGCGCATCGATGACGATGCTCTGTTCTCGCGCGACTACACGCCGATGCCGGGCATCGAGCCGGCCAAGTTCACCACCCCGTTCGACGCGCTCTGCGACGAACTGCTGCCGCCCCTGCAGGAACCGGTGATCGCGCGCCACCCGTGGATCGTGTTCGCCATCTGCGCCAACCCGGACGGCTACGTGCCCACGCACAACCTGCGCTTCACCCAGCCGCTGACGGGCGACCGCGCCAGGGACCTGGTGGGCAACCGCACCAAGCGCCTGTTCGCCGACCGCGTCGGCCGCAGCGTGGGCGCGCACACCGACCCTTACCGCCTGCAGGTCTATCGCCGCGATACCGGGCAGATCATGTTCGACCTGTCGGTGCCGGTGTTCGTCGGCGACCGCCACTGGGGCGGCTTCCGCGTGGGCTACACGCTGGAGTGACTTGCCGGGGCGGCGTTTGTGGTCTAATTCGCCCCGAAGCGGGGGTATCGCCGGCCGGGCCGGCGATTGAGACAGTCCCTTCGAACCTGATCCGGTTGAGACCGGCGTAGGGAAGCTTCGCAGGATGCGCCGTATTGCCGTGCCCCGTGCCCGCAGTCCGTCCGCCGCCGCGCCGCCGCTTCGTCCGTGATGCGAACCCTCGCATCCCACTATGCGAATCTCCCTGTGCGGGGATTCAAAAGGACGAAGCCGATGAATGCCATCCCCAAGCCCGCCATCGACCTGCTGCAGCAGACCGGGCAACTTTCCGAATCCGTCACCCGGCCGATCCCGGGCTCGCGCAAGATCTTCGTGCAGGGCTCGCGCCCCGACCTGCAGGTGCCGATGCGCGAGATCGCGCTGACCCAGACGCCGACCATCTTCGGTGGCGAAGAGAATCCGCCGGTCACCGTCTACGACCCTTCCGGCCCGTACACCGATCCTGATGCGCGCATCGACCTGGCATCCGGCCTTGCGGCACTGCGCACGAAGTGGATCGAAGAGCGCGGCGACACCGAGCAGCTCGATGCGCTCAGCTCCACCTTCGGCCGGGCACGGGAGCACGACCCCAAGCTGGATGCGGTGCGCTTCCCCAACCGCGTGCTGCCGCGCCGCGCCAAGGCCGGTGCCAACGTCAGCCAGATGCACTACGCCCGCCGCGGCATCATCACGCCGGAGATGGAGTACGTCGCCATCCGCGAGAACCAGCGGCTCGATGCCGTGCGCGAGGCGCATCTTCTGGCCCAGCATCCGGGCGAAAGCTTCGGTGCCAGCATCCAGAAATTCATCACGCCGGAATTCGTGCGCGACGAGATCGCGCGCGGCCGCGCCATCCTGCCGAACAACATCAACCATCCCGAAAGCGAACCGATGATCATCGGCCGCAACTTCCTGACCAAGATCAACGCCAACATCGGCAACAGCGCGGTGTCGTCGGGCATCGCCGAGGAAGTCGAGAAGCTGGTGTGGTCGATCCGCTGGGGCGGCGACACGGTGATGGACCTGTCCACCGGCAAGCACATCCACGAGACGCGCGAGTGGATCATCCGCAATTCGCCGGTGCCGATCGGCACGGTGCCGATCTACCAGGCGCTGGAGAAGGTCGACGGCCGCGCCGAAGCGCTGACTTGGGAGATCTTCCGCGACACCCTGATCGAACAGGCCGAGCAGGGCGTGGACTACTTCACCATCCACGCCGGCGTACTGCTGCGACACGTGCCGCTGACCGCCAAGCGCGTGACCGGCATCGTCTCGCGCGGCGGTTCGATCATGGCCAAGTGGTGCCTGGCGCACCACAAGGAGAACTTCCTCTACACGCACTTCGAGGACATCTGTGAAATCATGAAGGCCTACGACGTGGCCTTCTCGCTGGGCGACGGCCTGCGTCCCGGCTGCATCGCCGACGCCAACGACGCCGCGCAGTTCGGCGAGCTGGAAGCGCTGGGCGAGCTGACCAAGATCGCGTGGAAGCACGATGTGCAATGCATGATCGAAGGCCCCGGCCACGTGCCGATGCAGCTGATCAAGGAGAACATGGACAAGCAGCTGCGCGAGTGCGGCGAAGCGCCGTTCTACACGCTCGGCCCGCTGACCACCGACATCGCGCCGGGTTACGACCACATCACCAGCGCCATCGGTGCGGCGATGATCGGCTGGTACGGCACCGCGATGCTCTGCTACGTCACGCCGAAGGAACACCTGGGCCTGCCGAACCGGCAGGACGTGCGCGACGGCATCATGGCGTACAAGATCGCCGCGCATGCCGCCGACCTGGCCAAGGGCCATCCCGGCGCGCAGGTGCGCGACAACGCGCTGAGCAAGGCGCGCTTCGAGTTCCGCTGGGAGGACCAGTTCCACCTGGGCCTGGATCCGGAGAAGGCCAAGGAATTCCACGACGAAACCCTGCCGAAGGATGCGCACAAGCTGGCGCACTTCTGCTCGATGTGCGGCCCGCACTTCTGCTCGATGAAGATCACCCAGGACGTGCGCGACTATGCCGCCGAGCACGGCGTGGAGGAGCAGGCGGCGCTGGAGGCCGGCATGGCGGAGAAGTCCGCGGAGTTCCTGGCCCAGGGAGCGCAGGTGTATCGTCAGGGCTGACCCGGCCGGGCGGGGTGCTTCCGTCCGGCGCTCTCAGGCGCAGTGTTCACGGGACGTCCGCCATCATGGTGGCGTCCCCGACAGGAGAACCACCATGCTCGGATTCGCCCGTACCACCGCCCGCTGGATGATGGCGGCCAGTGTCCTGCTGCTGGCGGCCTGCGCCACCGGTCCGCGCATCACCAGCGACGTCGACCCGTCCGCCAACTTCGGCCAGTACCGCACGTTCGCCTTCTACTCGCCGCTGGCGATCGAAGGGCAGGGCTACGCCACGCTGACGAGTGGCCGCATCAAGAGCGCCGCCCGCGCGCAGATGGAGTCGCGCGGCTACGCCTACGACGAGACGTCGCCGGATCTGTGGGTGAACCTCAATGCCTACATGCAGGAAAAGACGGATGTCGTGAACACGCCGGAAGTCGACTACGACTACTACTACAGCTATCGCGCGCGCCGCTATGTGGCCGTGCCGACCTGGCGGGACCGCACCGACGTCTACAAGTACACCGAGGGCACCTTGAACGTCGATCTGGTGGACGCGAAGCAGAACCGGCTGGTCTGGACCGGCGTGGCGGTCGGACGTGCGGGCCGCGACAAGCCTGAAGAGCGGAATGCGAAGATCGACGGCGCGGTCGCCGACATCTTCCTGCGCTACCCGTACCGCGCGGGCAGTGGCACGCCGGCAGCGACGCCATGAAGGGCAGCGGTCCCGTCATCGCCAAGGCCGGCATCGGCTTCGGTACGGCGCTCGCCATCACCATCTCGTGGAGCGCCAACAAGTCGCTGCTGTGGGCGGTGATCCACGGTCTGCTGTCGTGGATCTACGTGGTCTATTACGCGCTGGTCTACCACTTCAAGTGAGGCCCGCCGCGTGACGACGCCCTGGCTCTGGTTGCGCTGGCTGGTGACGGCGCGGCGGCATCCCTGCGCCTTCCTGCTGATCGTGCAGCTGGCCGGCATCCTGCTGTACCCGATCATGGAAGACACGCAGGCCGGGCGCGCGCTGTTCGGCGCGTTCGGCATCCTGGTGCTCGCGCTCGCCCTGTGGGTGGTCAACCGCAGCGCCGCGGTGAACTGGGTCGCGTGGTCGCTGGCGGTGCCGTCGGTGCTGTTGTCGGTGTCCGCGGCCGTCTTCGATCTTCCGTCGTTGGGCATCTACGCTCACCTGCTGGAGAGCGGCCTGTATTTCTACACGGCCGGCAGCCTGATCGCCTACATGCTGCAGGACCACTCGGTGAGCAGCGACGAACTGTTCGCCGCCGGCGCCACCTTCACGCTGCTGGCGTGGGCGTTCGCGTTTTCGTTCTCGGTCTGCCAGCAATGGTATCCCGGCAGCTTCACCGCCGCCGTCGATCCGCAATCGCCGCGCAGCTGGATGGAGCTGCTGTTCCTGAGCTTCAGCCTGCTGTCGGGCGTGGGCCTGAGCGACGTGGTGCCGATCCTGCCGCAGGCCCGCGCGCTGGTGATGCTGGAGCAGTTCGCCGGCGTGATGTACATCGCCGTGGTGGTGTCGCGACTGATAGGACTGACCATCCTGAAATCGCCTGCGCGCAAGGCGGACTGAGCATCGCCAGCACATAAAAAATTCGCGCCTTTCGGCGCGAATGCTGGAGCTGATGTAGTAGGACGTCGGCGGAGAGAGAGATTGCCTGTGCTGCTCCCGTTCAGGGGGAGCATGACGGCCACTGTAAAATGCACCGCGACGGTGCGCTTTCCCCGTGCTGCCTTTGAACTTTGCCGAATCTGCCGGATCACTTGGCCCTACGGGCGGCAGGCATTAAGGCACATGACGGACCCCCGGAAGACAGCGCAGCATTCGCCCCCGATGAGACCCCCCGATTCCGCCGCCCTCCCTACAGGCGATCGCCTGAAGGTGGGGGAATGCCTCGTTGATGTGCCGCTGCGCGAAGTCCATGCGCCGGGCGCACGCAGGGCGGCGCGCATCACGCCCAAGTCGATGGGGGTATTGCGCGTACTGGTGGACAACCCGGGCCGTGTGGTCACGCGCGAAGCACTGTTGGCCGCGGTCTGGCCGGATACGCTGCCGACCAACGACGTCGTGACCCAGGCCATCACGCAACTGCGCAAGGCCTTCGGTGAGCACGCCGACGGTCCGCGCTACATCGAAACCATCGCCAAGAGCGGATACCGGCTGCTGGTGGCGGTGGAGTGGTTGCCGAATGCGTCGGTTGGCGACGAGGCAGCCGCTGTGCCGGCTGCACTCCCCGCCGCAACCGGGGAGCTTGGTGCACCCGTGGCCGCGGACGCCACGTCCGGACCCGCCGGCATCGCGGTGCCGGCGACCCGGCAGGCGTTGCTGTTCCGCCGATGGATGTGGGGCCTGGCGCTGGGCGTGGTGGCGATCGCCTGTGCGATCACGGCGGTCTGGTGGGGCGCCGACAAGCGGGCGCAAGGCGGTGTGCGGGACGAGGTCACCGGCCTGCTGCCTGCACCGAGGCCGTACCGGCTGATCACGTCCGCGCCAGGGTTCGAGCTGACGCCCACGCTGTCGCCGGATGGCTCGCAGGTGGCTTACCTGTCCAGCATGACCGAGGAGTTGGCCGGGACGGCGGTCCTCGTGCAGACCACGGAACCCGCCCAGCCCCGCAAACTGACGTTCCCGCCCGACGGGGCATGGGACAGCAACCCCGAGTGGTCGCCCAACGGTCGCGAGATCGCGTTCCTCCGGCGCTCGCCCGGCGAGGACTGCCGCATCATGGCCGTGCAGGCCAGTGGCGGCGAGCCCCGTGTGCTGGGAGGCTGCGATCCGCACAACCGGCCCTCGTTCGACTGGATGCCCGACGGCAGCGGTCTGGTGTTCAGCAGCCCGTTGAGCGGTGGCGGCGAACCCGGCCTGCGCCTGCTGGACCTGGCGACGGGCCGTTGGCGCGCGCTGGAGTACGGGGCCAGCGCAGAGGACGTCGACACCGCCCCGCGCTTTTCGCCGGACGGCAAGTGGATCGCCTTCATCCGCAACACGCCGTTGGGCGACCTGTGGCGCATTCCTGCCGGCGGCGGTCGCGCGGAACGGTTGACCCACCAGCGCGCCGAGTTCCGGGGCTGGGACTGGACACCCGACGGCAACGCGATCGTGTTCGGCCGTCGCGTGGACAGCCACACCCGCCTGTACCGGCTCGAGCTCTCCGGCCGGAACATCAGCGACCTGGGCATCGAGGACGCGCAGGCGCCCGCCATCGCCGCACACGCGAACCTGTTGGCCTTCGTGCAACGGAAGCCGGAGTTCGGCCTGTACCGCGTCGGTGATCCGGCGGGCGCGGAGACGGCGCCCCAGATGCAGCGGCTGTTTCCGTCCACGGGGCGTGATTCGTTGCCTTCGGTGGCGCCGGATGGCCGCCAGATCGCCTTCACATCCGACCGTTCCGGTGAGTTCTCGCTCTGGTGGGCCGACATGGAGCGGCCCGCATCGCTGCGCCCGCTGGAAGGCATCCGCCCGGAGTCCCGTCACCTGCCGGCCTGGTCGCCGGACAGCAAGCGGTTGCTGGTGATCGGTACGAACGCGCGTGGCTTCTACGGCCTGCACGAGCTGGAGCCGTCCAGCGGCCAGCTGATTCCCCTGCCGGTGCCCGTGCCGCGGGAGGATCTGCTGTTCGCCGCCTACCTGCCGGATCCGGCGCACCTTCTGGTGGTGGCCGGACGCGGCGACGGCCAGCAGCTGGTGCTGTTCGATCGCCACAGTACGCCCTGGCGTCGGCTGGGAAGCATCGACGGTGTCTCGTTCGCGCTCCCGGACCTGGCGCAGGGCCGCGTGCTGTTCACCCGCCTGGGGCGCGACGGACTCTGGCAATCGGACCTCGGCCTGTCGGAAGCCAGCATCCGCCAAGTCGACGGCAATCGCCCGGCCAGCCAGCGCTACCGCACCTGGACGGTGACCGGGGATGGCCAGGTGGAATACCTGGAGCAGCTGCCAGACTGTTACGTCAGCGTGCGCCATATCGGTGCCGGCCGTTCTCACGCACCCGCGAGATGTCTGGAGCCGACCCACCTCGCCACCATCAATGGATTCAGTGCGCACGCGCGCACTCGCGTGACGTATGTCGCCATGGCGGTGGTCGATGGTTCCGACATCGGGTTCCTTTCGCTCGACCCCGCACCGCCCTCTGGAGCCGGAGGCTTCTGGTAACCGACTGACACGAAAGGGAAAGTTTCTTTCGTAACTTTGTCGGATGGGCGTTCGGCAAGATTTCGTCGACTTTTACGACAAACTTCCTGCGGCCTGCCAGCCAAACCCGGCACATCGCTTCCACACGTCTTGCAAAGTGGAATGACCGATGGAGCAAACATGGTGGGCGGACCGGGGCCAGATGGTCCGGCTGGAGACGGCGGAAAGCTTGCCGTCAAGCGGCTGCGTCGCAGTCTCGCGACTGGGTGGGGCACAGGCCGGCGGTGAGCTGTTCACCCTGTGGGTGCAATTGCGGGGGGCATCCTGGGTCGAGGCCAAGGAAGGGCGCTTCCGCTTGCGGCGAGGCCAGTGGATCGCGCTCGAGCGCGACTCCAAGCCCGTCGTGCAGACCGACCGCTATGGCCTGTGCATCGGTGTCGCGCTGAATGGCGACGGCATGAAGGCGATGGCACGCTTCGCCGACGGTCCGCTCTATGCGGGGCGTGGCCGCCTGGGCCGGCGCGATGCGCTGATCCTGCTCCGCCTGTGGCGTGCGGCGTCCGAACGTGGCGCGGAAAGTGTCGATGCCCAGGCGCTGCGGCCGCTGCTGCTGCACTTCGCGGCCGTCCAGCAGGAGCTGGATGGGTTCGTCCAGCGTTGTCCGGGCCGGTCCCGCACGCGCAAGCGACAGGTGTTCGGTCGTCTCCAGCGCGCGCGGCTCTACCTGGAAGGCAATTGCGACCGTGTGGTCCGCATCAGCGAACTGGCGGAGCTGACCAGCTTCTCCAGCTGGTACTTCTCGCGCACCTTCTACAGCCTGTATGACGAGAGTCCGCAGGCCGCTGCCGCGCGCATGCGGCTCGAACATGCGGCCGATCTGCTGCGCAGTACGTCGATGATGGTCGGCGAGGTCGCAGCCGCGTCCGGCTTCGACAACTGCTGCAGTTTCGCGCGCGCTTTCCGCGCACGCTTCGGCACGTCGGCCAGCCGCTACCGCTCCGCCATCATGACGTCGAGGACAGACTCGGCAAAGTCATCGGGCGTCGGCCGCAAAGCGGCGCTGAAGACTGGAACGTAAGTTTGCAAGGCGTTTTAACACGCCCATAACGCAACACGTTCCTCTGAGGAGAGATTGAATGAACCACCGCAATTCGCGTCGTGCGATGCGGGTCGGCATGCTGCCGGCCGGTATCGCCATCGCATTGATCCCGGCGTTCGCCAGTGCGCAGGAGGCCACGACCGAGGCCACCACGACGACGACCCTGGATCGCCTTGAAGTGACCGGCTCGCGCATCCGCGGCGCCGACATGGAAACGCAGCAGCCGATCATCACGATCGGGCGTGAAGACATCGAGAAGCAGGGCTTCACCTCGGTCGCCGACGTGCTGCAGAACCTGACGTCCGCCGGCTCCCCGGCGATCGCGCGTTCGGAAGCGCTGGCCTCGGGCGAGAACGTGGGCGGCTACTACGTCGACATCCGCAACCTGGGCGCCACCCGCACGCTGGTGCTGGTCAACGGCCGTCGCCTGGGCGCCACCACCGGTGGTTACCAGGATCTCAGCCAGATCCCGATGTCGGCGATCGACCGCATCGAAGTGCTGAAGGACGGCGCCTCCGCCATCTACGGCTCCGACGCGATCGCCGGCGTGGTCAACGTGATCACCCGCAAGCGCTTCGAAGGCGCCGAAGCGTCGGCCTACCTCGGCCAGAGCGGCGAGGGTGATGGCGACGTCAAGCAGTACTCCTTCACCGTGGGCTCGGCCAGCGACCGTGGCGGCGTCACGCTGTCGGTCGAGTACTCGAAGGAAGACCCGATCTCGGCCGCCGACCGCTGGTTCTCCAAGGACGGCAACGCCGGTCCGGATTACCCGGGTTCGGGCTGGAGCCCGATCAGCCAGAACGGCTCGTTCTGCGACCCGTGCTCGCCGGCCGCTTCGGCCGTGTGGTGGACGCTGCGCGACGGCGGCAACCCGACCAACCGCGCCGACTATGTCGTGCACTCCGCCGACTACAACGCCAATGCCAACCAGCAGATGTTCCTGTCGACGGGCATCGAGCGCCGTTCGGTGTTCGTCAACGCCAACTACGACGTGACGGACAACATCTCGTTCAACGCTGACGTGCTGTACAACCACCGCTCCACCCAGCAGCAGATCGCCGGTTATCCGTACCAGTCGGCCGCCTTCGGCACGCCGCTGTCCGCCGACAGCGCGTTCAACCCGATGGCGGGCGACACCACCTTCCGCCGCCGCCTGTGGGAAGTGCCGCGCACCACCGAAAGCGAGATGGAGACCTACCGCTTCGCGGGCGGCTTCTCCGGCTTCTTCGACGTGGCCGGCAAGACCTGGGACTGGGACGTCGGTGCGCTGATCAACCGCAACCAGTCGACCAAGCGTTCGCACGGCGACATGAGCCTGATCGCCTCGGAGCAGGCGCTGGGCGCATCGTTCATCAACGCCGACGGCATCGCGCAGTGCGGCAGCGCCGCCAGCCCGATCCCGCTGTCGGACTGCCGTCCGTGGAACCCGCTGCTGCCGTACGGCGTGGCAGGCCAGGGTTCGCTGGCCGATCCGGACGTGCAGCGCTTCCTGTTCCCGTGGTTCACCGACACCGGTCTGACCCGCACCACCAGCTACACCGCCAACCTGTCCGGTTCGCTGTTCGAACTGCCGGCCGGTGACCTGGGCATCGCGGTAGGCGTCGAGCATCGCAAGGAGCAGGGCCGCTTCGTGCCGGACGCGTTCGCGCAGTCGGGCCAGAGCACCGGCTTGGGTGCGACCACCACCGAGGGCGACTACTCGGTCGACGAGTTCTACGTCGAGCTGAGCATCCCGGTGCTGGCCGACATGGCGTTCGCGAAGGAGCTGACCATCAACATGGCCAGCCGTTACTCCGACTACAGCAACTTCGGCGACACGATCAACAGCAAGTTCGGCTTCACCTGGCGTCCGATCGACGAGCTGCTGGTCCGCGGCACCTACGCCGAGGGCTTCCGCGCCCCGACGATCGACAACCTGTACGGCGGCATCGGCACGAGCTTCGAGAACTACACCGATCCGTGCGGTACCGGTGCGGTGAACAGCGTCAACGGCAATGCCGCATGTACGGCCGCCGGCGTGCCGCTGGGCTACGTGCAGCTGGGCCAGGGCCTGGTGCCCTGCACGACCTATCCGTGCGCCACGCCTGACCAGTTCATCACCGGCTCCAACCCGGCGCTGATCCCGGAAACGTCCAAGAGCAAGACCATGGGCGTCGTCTGGTCGCCGCGTTGGGTGCAGGGCCTGGACATCTCGCTGGACTGGTACCGCTACGAGCTGACCAACATGATCATCTCGGACAGCGTCGACCGCATCCTGCGCGACTGCTACGTGCTGGGCAACAGCGCCCGTTGCGAAGGCATCACGCGCGCGGACGATGGCCACATCACCAACCTGTTCTACGGCCTGGCCAACCTGGGCGCGATGGAGACCGAAGGCTTCGACCTGGGCGTGAAGTACGCCCTGCCGGAGCAGTCGTTCGGCAAGATCGCGTTCGACTGGACCTCGTCCTACACCAGCGTGTATGACGAAGAAGCCGAGAACTCCGCCGGTGAGAAGATCATCGTCGGCAACGTGGGCAACTCGGGCATCTTCCGCCTGCGCTCGAACCTGGGCGTGGACTGGTCGCTGGGTCCCGTCGCCGTCAACTGGACGGCCCGTTACTACTCGGGCATGAAGGAAAGCTGCGTGACGGCGCGTCCCTGCACGGAACCCGACCACATCGCCAACGGCGAGCCGGATGCGATCCGCAAGGTCGGCTCCAACACGTTCCACGACATGCAGGTCAGCTACAGCGCGCCGTGGAATGCCACGATTGCGGTGGGCGCCAACAACGTGTTCAACCATCAGGGTCCACTGATGTTCTCGAACTCGTCGTACCGCCACAGCGACTTCGCCTACTACGGTGGTTTCGACTTCGACCGCTTCCTGTACGTGAAGTACACCCAGCGCTTCTGATCGACCGATCCGTCGCCTGACGCTTGACCACTACGGCCCCGAAAGGGGCCGTAGTGCTTTCCGGCGGGTCCGGAGGCGGACGCTCGGCGCCATGCGTGGCCGTTGTTATGATCGGTCCGCCCGCCTCCGGACCGCCTCCCTTCTTCGATGAAACTCCCTGCGCCCTTCATCCAGTTGCCCGTGAGCTTCGATGCCGGCGCGCTCGCGCGCGAGATCGCGGCCATCGACGAGGCCAGCTGGCGCTCGCATCCCGGCGGCATCCCCGGCAACAGCGCACTGCCGCTGATCACCACCGAAGGCGATCCCGACAGCGATCAGGTGACGGGTGCGATGCGGCCGACGCCGTGGCTGGAGCGGCTGCCGTACCTGATGCAGGTGATGGAAACCCTGGGCGCCACCTGGGGACGTTCGCGCCTGATGCGGTTGTCCGGCCAGTCTGAAGTCGTCGGGCATGTGGACATCAACTATTACTGGCGTGAGCACATGCGTGTGCACGTACCCATCGTCACGACACCCTCGGTGCGGTTCCAGTGCGGCGAGCACGAGGTCAACATGGCCGCCGGCGAGTGCTGGATCTTCGATACCTGGCGCCACCACCGGGTTCTCAATCAAGGTGACGAGACGCGCATCCACCTGGTGGCGGACACGGTCGGTGGCCCCGGGTTTTGGAACCTGCTGGAGCAGGGCAGGACGCCGGAGCGACGTGAGCCGGGCTGGGCGCCACGCAGGATCGGTCCGGCCGCCGGGCATCAGGCGACGCTGGACTATGAGTCGTTCAACGCGCCCGAGGTCATGACGCCCTGGGAGTTGCGGGAGAGCATCGGTTTTCTGATGGGCGAAGCCGAGCGGGGTCCACAGATGCCCGCCATCCATGCCGCGTTGACGCGGTTCGCCAGGCACTGGCACGGCATATGGGCTTGCCATGGCGACCGCACGTCAGGGCTGCCACACTACCGAGGGTTGTTGGCGGACATCCAGCAGGTGCTCGCACAAGCCGGTGTCGCGCAGGTCAAGCTGCAGAATGGCCTCGGTTTGCTGCCGGCACTTAAAGCGCACATTTTCAGCATGGCCTTGGCCGTCGATGTCGATGCATCGGCGCGCCGCGATCCGCACGGTGCGCGCCCGGCTGGCGAGCAGGGAAGTCAGGGCGGACGCGCGACGGCGCGGGCCTCCTCATTCGATCGACCGGTCTTCATCGTCAGTCCACCGCGCTCCGGATCCACGTTGCTGTTCGAGACGCTGACGGGTGCGCCCGGCGTCTACACGATCGGCGACGAGAGCCACCAGTTGATCGAAGGCATGGAGGCGCTCGCGCCGGCGCATCGGCAATTCCACTCCAACCAGCTGGGACGTGCCGACGCCACGCCAGACGTGGCGCAGACGCTGCGCGAACGTTTCTTCGATGCTTTGCGCGATCGCGAGGGCAAGGCAGCGGCGGCAGGAGCCGTCGTCCGCATGTTGGAGAAGACGCCGAAGAATGCGTTGCGCATCCCGTTCCTGAAAGCGGTCTTCCCCGATGCGAAGTTCATCTACCTGCATCGCGACCCGCGGCAGGTCTGGGGCAGCATGATCGACGGCTGGCAGTCCGGCCGCTTCCGCATGTACAACCTGCCCGGATGGGAGGGGCCGATGTGGTCCTTCCTGCTGACGCCAGGCTGGCAGTCGCTGATCGGCCAGGACCTCGGCGAGATCGTCGCCCGTCAGTGGGAGACGGCGACGCGTCTCATGCTGGACGACCTGGAGGCGTTGCCGCCAGAGGATTGGACGGGCGTGGACTACGGGCGCTTCCTGCAGGAGCCACAGGGCGAGGCATTGCGCCTGAGCAAGTTCGCCGGCTGGTCCTGGGACCGCGAACTCGGCCCGCAGCTGCCTTTGTCGCGCTACACGCTGTCGAAACCCGACCCCGACAAATGGCACCGGCATGCGGCGGCGATCGAGCCGCGCCTGCTGCAGTGGAACGACACGATCGAGCGCGCGGCGCGCGCTGCCGGCGTCTGATGCCTGGAAAAAAGAAGGCCGCCCAGGGCGGCCTTCTCGTCCACGAGCGCGTCGCCGCGCCGGGGCTCAGAACTTGTGTTTCTCGTCGTCCGGCTGCGCGGCCTGGCGGGCGATGGCGTCGACCAGAACGGCCTTGGCTTCTGCGGCGTTGCCCCAGCCGTCGAGCTTGACCCACTTGCCCTTCTCCAGGTCCTTGTAGTGCTCGAAGAAGTGGCCGATGCGCTCCAGCCAGTGCGGGCTGACCTGGTCGATGTCGCTGATGTGGCTGTAGCCGGCGAACACCTTGTCGACCGGCACGGCCAGCAGCTTCTCGTCGCTGCCGGCTTCATCGCTCATGCGCAGCACGCCGACGGGGCGGCAGCGGATCACCGAGCCGGGGATCAGCGGCAGCGGCAGCACGACCAGCACGTCGGCCGGATCGCCGTCGCCGCACAGGGTGTGCGGGACGTAGCCGTAGTTGCAGGGGTAGCGCATCGGGGTGGAGAGGATGCGGTCGACGAAGATCGCGCCGCTGGCCTTGTCCACCTCGTACTTCACCGGCTCGGCGTCCTTGGGGATCTCGATGATGACGTTGATTTCGTCCGGCGGGTTCTTGCCGGCGCTGACCAGATCCAGGCCCATTGCGTGCTCCGAGGGGTGCGGTGATTGAGGGCCGGCATTTTACGCGGTTGGCTGCTGCGGCGCAGCAGGACCTTCGGCGCACTGGCCGACCGTCGGCAGGGGCCACGTGGTTCAGGTTGTCCTTCAAGGCCCGGGCCTAGAATCCGCCGCCCATGCTCCTCCCACGCTCCGCCGCCGGCCTGTTGCTGACGGTGCTGGCCCTCGCCAGCACCGAAGCGGGCGCGCGGACGGTCTACCGCTGCGTGCAGGGCGGGACCGTCAGCCTGGCCACGGCGCCCGAGCCGGGCTCGAAGTGCGTGGCCAAGGAGATCGACGACAACGCCGTCAGCACGCCCAACCTGTGGGGCTCGATGGGCGTCTTCAGCGGCACGCTCTACGAGCGCGAGCAGGACGGGCAGAAGGTCTATTCCACCCGCAACCTGCCGGGGTCCACGCCCTACCTGAAGTTCACCGTACAGACCCCGCCCGGCGAACCCGCGCATCCCGGGCTGGGTCGGGTCGGCAAGCCACGACTGGACCGCTATCCCACCGAGTTCAAGGCGGCCGCGCGGCAGACCGGCGTCGACGACGCCTGGCTGCGTGCCGTGGCGCATGCTGAAAGCGACTTCGATGCCAAGGCGGTGTCGCCCAAGGGCGCGATGGGCGTGATGCAGCTGATGCCGGACGTCGCCAAGGAGTACGGCGTGGCGGACCCGTTCTCCTCCACCGAATCCATCCACGCGGGCGCACGCCACCTTCGCCAGTTGATGAAACGGTACAAAGGCGACCTGACCCTGGTCGCTGCCGCCTACAACGCCGGCATCGGCACGGTGACGCGGTATGGCGGGGTGCCCCCCTATGCGGAGACGCAGGAGTACGTTTCCAAGGTCACGGCGCTGTATGAGCTCTACCTGCGCGCGCTGGGCAAGAAGGCCGCGCCGGAGCGTCCTGCGCTTTGAGCGCGGGGTTGCGGGGCATTCAGTCAACGCCTGCGGTCTTCACCCGATGTGTGCGGTTGCGCGCCTAGCGTGTGCGATGGCCCGGTCGTTCCGCGCCGGGCAGGAGACCGCCATGAAGAACCGTCGTGTATTCAGCGCTCCCTCCGTCGCCGTCGCCGAGGCGGCGCTGCACCGGGCTGTCGCCGCCGGCATCGATCCTGCCCACGCCGCCCTGGTCGGGCGGTCGGAGATCGAGGTCGAGCAGGTCCCCGACGACGAGAAGGAAGCCGCGCCGACCGATTTCAAGCCCGCCGCCCTGCGGGGGCTGGTGGGAGGCGCCGGATTGGGCCTGGTGCTGGGACTGGTCGCCATGCTGGTGCCGGCGGTCGGCATCCATTGGGCGGGCGTGGCGGTCTGCACGGCGATCGGTGGCTGCGTCGGCATGTGGGCGGCCTCGCTCGCCGGCTCCGCCGTGCCCAGCGAAGTGCGCCGCGACTACCGGCGGGAGATCGAAGCGGGCGAGGTGCTGCTGGTGATCGAGGATCCGGATGACGCGCGGCTGGAGCGGGCCACCGCCGCCGTGCTGGCCACGGCCGGCGTCCACCGCCTGCAGGTGCTGCCGCACGGACTGCTGCAGTAGCGCTGCCCGGCGACGTATCATCCAGGCGACTTCATTTGAGGACGCGCGCATGCGACGTTGGGCGATCACGGGAATGATGTTCTTGGCAGGCGCTGCCCTGGCCTCGGAAACGTCGCAGTGGGAGAAGTTCGGTGCCGACCTGCCGCAGGACGGCAAGGCGGTGCCGCTGGCCACCGCGCTGGCCGATCCCGCCATGCACGTCGGGCAGGCGAAGGTGTTCAGCGGCCGCGTTGTCGACGTCTGCCAGAAAAAGGGTTGCTGGGTGATGCTCGAAGACGAGGGGCAGGGTGCCCGCGTGTTGCTGGGCGACCATGACTTCTACGTACCCAAGGACGTACGCGGTCCGGCGCAGGTGCATGGCGTGCTGTCGCGCGTCGAACTGTCGCCGGATGCCCAACGGCACACCGCACAGGAAACCTCCGGCGCGGCCGTGCCGAAGGTGGAGTACCGCATCGTCGCCGACGGCGTGCAGGTGCTGGCCGACGATCCTGGCGCCTGATCGGCGCCGTCAGCCGAGCAAGCGCTCGGAGGGGATGATGTGTCGGCCCGGCGGCGCATCCAGCGCCGCTTTCAGCAGCGCCTCGGCCACCCGTTCCGCCGGTACGACGCGATAGCGCGCCGGCAGCACCGCATCCAGTGCGCCCATGACGCGCAGCGCGATGCGCTCGCCGCCACGGTGTTGCGTGCGCACGCCGCCCAGTAGCCCGGGGCGAAGCAGGCTGAGCGATGTGAAGCCGATGCCCGCCAGGTTCTCTTCCACGTCGCCCTTCGTGCGCGAATAGAAGATGCGCGAGCGTGCGTCCGCGCCCATGGCCGAGACCAATGCGAACGTCGTCGCGCCGTGTGCATGGGCGTGGCGGGCGATCGCGAGGGGATAGTCGTGGTCCACGCGCCGGAACGCTTCCTGCGAGCCGGCATCGCGAATCGTGGTTCCCAGGGCGCATGCCACCGCATCCACCCGCCACCACTCCGCGTCGGCGGGCAGTGCGTCGAAGTCCACGACAGGGTTCAGAAGCTTCGGATGTGGCGTGAGTGGTCGTCGCGTCGGCGCGACAACCTGCTGCACGCGCGGCGATGCGAGTGCGCGCCGCAGCGTCGCCTCACCGACGAGGCCGGTGGCACCGGCCAGCAATACACGCGTCATGGGAATACCCGACAGGAGGAGTGCCTCATCTTGCCAGTCCTGCGGCCGGGTGGCGTACGGCATCGGTTACCCTTCCGCAGCGACGGGCGCGGCCCGATGACCTGGAATCCCGTATGCCCCGCCCCGCCAATCCCTGCGATCTCTTCTCTCCGTGGGGTCCGCTGCGATGAACCTGCCGCTCCACTACGGCCTGCTGGGTGCACTGGAAGCGGGATTGATCGCGCTACTTGCTGGTGTGCTGTGCTTCCTGTTCTGGCATTGGCTGAGCGGAAGGATGCGCTGGTCGACCGGGCATGCGATCGGCTGGGCCTGCGTCTCGGCAGTGGTCATCGGTGCGGGCGTGGACACATGGAACATGTTCTATCTGGGCATCGCGCGGCTTGAGTCGCCGCTGTACGCCCGTATCGCGC
Organism: Pseudoxanthomonas sp. LjRoot143; assembly: GCF_964252945.1. Taxonomy (NCBI): domain Bacteria; kingdom Pseudomonadati; phylum Pseudomonadota; class Gammaproteobacteria; order Lysobacterales; family Lysobacteraceae; genus Pseudoxanthomonas; species Pseudoxanthomonas sp. LjRoot143. The sequence goes on from NZ_CAXUPM020000001.1 coordinate 167,364, forward strand.
TGCAAGGCATCCACGATCCCGATGGCCTCGGCTCGCGCGTGGTGCTGGAAATCGCGGGTGCATTGACGGGCGTGGTACTGGGTTGGCAATGGTTCAGCAAGAAAACCACGGATGCCGACGCCGCGAACAGCACCGGAAAAACGGATGCGTAACGTCAAACGCGGTGCAACGTCACGCATTGGACGCGTCGCTGACACCGCGCTCACGGCCGCCTAACACCGGTTTAATCGATAGCGCAGGCGGCGTGGTTAAGCATGCGTGCACGTTCATATCGCGCCGCAAATTTCGTTCAGATGCGCGGGGGCAAGGTGGGGCCGTGCGCAATCGGACGCACTCCCTACAGAACGGAGCACTGACATGACGAATAACAACCGCAAGCCGCTGATCGCCCTGGTCGCCCTGAGCGCCGCGCTGGCCATGCCGCTGGCGTTCGCGCAGGAGAAGGCTGAGGACGTCGCGCAGGCGCAGCAGACCGAGCAGGCGGCCGAGCAGGCCACGGGCTCGGCGACCACGCCGACGCAGAGCAGCGATGCAGCCGGTACCCAGGCCAAGCAGGGTTGGGCCGACGTCGACACCAACGGTGACGGCAACATCAGCAAGGAAGAAGCCGCGGCCAATCCGGGCCTGAGCCAGGTGTTCGACCAGGCCGATGCCAATGCTGATGGCTCGCTGACCGCCGACGAATACAAGGCGTTCGTGAGCAAGAATTACGGCGACCAGCAGAAGTAAGCGGCGCCGTCATGAGGGCGACGCCGTGCGCGACGAGGAGCCGGCGTCGTCCTAGCAAAGGGCGGCCGTCAGCGCCGCCCTTTCCTTTCCCGGCGTATCGCGGTCACAGGAGGGACGCATGAAGACGAAGACGGGAACGAAGGAGTTTCCCCGGCTGGGCATGGCGCTCGCCGTGATGCTGCTCGCCGCGACGCCGTTGGCCGGCGCACAGACCCGCGCGCAGGACGCTGCCGAGCGCGCGGAAGCGCCCGCAGCGGCGACGTCGAAACCAACGACCGCGCCGCGCCCGTTCGAAGAACTCGACCAGAACGCGGATGGCGCGATCAGCAAGGACGAGGCGGCCGTCGATCCACCGCTGGCACAGGTGTTCGGCACGCTGGACAAGGATGCGGATGGCCGTCTGACCCCCGAAGAATATGCGGTGCATATGCAGGGCACGCCCTGACGCCATCGCCTCTCCCACGAACGAAGCATGGAGGAACCCATGAAGCATTCCACTCACCGACTGACGATGGGTCTTGGCCTGGCGCTGTTGAGCGCGGGCCTGATGACGGCCTGCGGACCCAAGCCGGAAGACACGCCGCCGCCGAGCGCTCCCGAGCCGGTGGAGACGGTGCCGCCGGCCGACGACATGACGCCGCCGCCCGCCCCGACGGATCCGGCGACACCGCCTACCGACTCGACCCTGCCGCCGCCCGCCAACCCGAACGCGCCGGAGACCACGCCGCCGCCGACGGAGGGCAGCGCGCCGCCACCGAGCTCCGGTGGCTGACCGCGGACATCGCTTGCCGTGATCATCCACAGGCGGCCGCCCCCTGAAGGGGCGGCCGCTTTCTTTTGCGTGGCCGGACGGCTGCTATCCTTCGCGGCCCTCGTACGGATTGAAGAGCGGACATTCCATGGCACGCATCAGGTGGGTCGGTTTCGATGGCGACGATACGCTGTGGAAGAGCGAGGACTACTACCGCCAGGCGGAAGCGGACTTCGAGGAGATCCTGGGAAGCTACGTCGATCTTGCCGATGCGCGCACGCACCAGCATCTGCTGGAGGTCGAGCGCCGCAACCTGAAGATTTTCGGCTACGGCGTGAAGGGCATGACGCTGTCGATGCTGGAAACGGCCATCCAGGTGACCGGCGAGCGCATCAGCGCCCGCGACCTGCATCGCGTGATCGAGATCGGGCGCGCCACGCTGCAGCATCCGGTGGACCTGCTGCCCGGCATCCGCGAAGCGGTCGAACGGATCGCCGCCGACCACGAGATCGTACTGATCACCAAGGGCGACCTGTTCCACCAGGAGGCCAAGATCGCGCAATCGGGCCTGACCGACCTGTTCCACCGCATCGAAGTGGTGTCCGAGAAGGACGAGGCCACCTACGCGCGCGTATTGCGCGAGTTGGATGTCGCGCCTTCGGAATTCGCGATGGTCGGCAATTCGCTGCGGTCGGACATCGAGCCGGTGCTGGCGCTGGGTGGCTGGGGCATCCACATGCCGTACCACGTCACCTGGGCGCTGGAGACCGAGCATGGGGTCGAGGCCGATGCGCCGCGCCTGCACGTGGTGGAGAACGCCGGCCAGCTGGCGGATGCACTGGCGGCCATCGAGGCCACGCCGGCCACCTGACGGGGCACAATGTGCCGGTGAAGCGCGCGACCATTCCCACCTTCGTGTTGTCCTGCTGCCTGGCCCTGGCCGGGCCTGCGTTCGCGCAGGAGCGGGCGGATGCCTACGTTCCCGCCAGCGGCGACGCCTCGATCGACCGCCATCTCGCCGATATCAACGAGTACGCGAGCCGCTACCCGGCGGCGTTCGCGGACGAGATGGGACGCTACTACGCGGTGCCGCGCGCCTACGTGGAAGCGATGCAGCAACAACCCGACTGGACGGCTGGCGACATCTTCATGGCCTGCGCACTGGCGCAGATCGTGGGCCAACCCTGCCGCGCGGTCGTCCGCGAATGGTCACGCGACCATGAGGGTGGCTGGAAGGCCGTGGCAGGCCGCCTGCAGGCGGAACCGGGCACCGCGCAGTATCGCCGCCTGCGCAGCGCCATCGAGGCGAGCTATGCGCGTTGGGGGCGGCCCTCGCCGCGCGACTGAGCGGGCGGATGGCCGAGCGGTCTAGGGTGCCTTGCGGGCGTACATGATCAGTAGCACCAGCGCTTCCTCGCCATCCTGTCGAATCGCATGCGTGCTGCCGGGCCGCGTCAGCAGGGCGTCGCCGGCGCGAACCGTCCGCGTCTCGCCATCCAGCTCGTAGATGCCACGTCCGCCGAGCACGTAATAGATCTCGTCCTTGTGGTGCTGGTGCAGGCCGATACCGGCGCCCGCATGCAGCACGCGCTTGCGGAACTCGAAGCCCAGCCCGGGCGCATCCTTGAAGAACGGGTAGGCGGTGGTGGTTCCCGCGCCACCGTGCGGACCGGGCTGGTCGATGGCGATGTCGCGCTCATGCACGACGAGCGAGGGGTTCGCCTGGGTCTTACGATCGGTCAGTGCGGTGTCCGGCGCACCGCAATCGGTATCGCGCTTCACGTGCACGCCGAGCGACGGGTCGATCCGCTTCCAGCCCGCGACGACCAGGCACGCGGCCATCACGGCGCCGCGTTGCTGGAAATGGGTGTCGTCCTGCTGGTCCTGTGCCGGGACGTGCATGAAGTACGCCTTGCTCGCCTCGTCTCCGGCGGCGCGCAGCCAGTCCATGCTGAGGGCGGTCAGGTCGACCAGTCCTACCTGTTCGCGCTGGGCGAGATCGCGCACCGCCTGTGCATACAAGCCATGGGTGTCGAGCAACTGGCCGCGGTCGAACTTTCGGCGTGCCACCGGCGTCACCAGAATCGGTGTGGCGCCCTTGTCGCGCGCCAGCGCGACGTAGCGCATAAGCCATTCTGGAAACGCGCGCTGCGGCTCGTTGTAACGGGTGGGGTCTTCGATTTTCTCGTCGTTGTGGCCGAACTGGATCAGCAGTACATCGCCGCGACGCATTTCCTTCGCCATGCCGTCGAACCAGCCTTCGGCGACGAAGCTGCGCGAGCTTCTGCCGCTCTGTGCGTGGTTGCGGACCACAAAGGCCTTCCCGTCGAGAAACCCCTGCAGCTGCTGGCCCCAGCCTTCGCGTGGCGCCCGCTCCGGGCCGTAGTGGCTGGCGGTGGAATCGCCGGCGATGAAGACCTGTCGCGGCGGGGTGGCCTGCGCAAGATCGGGCAGGGCGGCGAGCAGAAGCAGCGAAGCGAGCGGACGGATCATGGCGACACCGTATCGGAGAGTAGAAACGACACGGGCCGCGTCTGAAAGCAGCGCGGCCCGTGTTGTTGAAGCAGGAAGCGGACGCTCAGCGTGCCAGCCAACCGCCATCGACCGGAATGACGGCGCCGTTGACATAGTCGGACGCACGCGAGGACAGGAACACCGCAGTACCCCCCAGATCCGACGGCTCGCCCCAGCGGCCGGCCGGGATACGGTCCAGGATCGCCTTGTTGCGGTCTTCGTCCGCGCGCAGCTGCGCGGTGTTGTCGGTGGCCATGTAGCCGGGTGCGATGGCGTTGATGTTCACCCCCTTCGCGCCCCACTCGTTGGCCAGCAGGCGGGTGATGCCGGCGATGCCCGACTTGCTGGCGGTATAGGAAGGCACACGGATGCCGCCCTGGAACGACAGCATCGAGGCGATGTTGATGATCTTGCCGCGGCCCTGCGCGATGAAGTGCCGGCCCGCTGCCTGCGACATGAAGAATGCGGACTTGATGTTGACGTTCATCACGTCGTCCCAGTCCTTCTCGCTGAAATCGACCGCGTCCGCGCGGCGGATCAGGCCGGCGTTGTTGACCAGGATGTCCAGTCCACCCAGGCCGTCCACGGTTTCCTTCACCAGACGCTCGACCGGCTCGATGCTGATGAGGTTCGCTTCCAGGTTGAGGAAGCGGCGACCGAGCGCACGCACCTTCTCGCCGGTGTCGGCGGCTTCGACGATGCCGGCGGCGGCGATGTCGGCACCGGCTTCGGCCAGCGCCAGCGCGATGCCCTGACCCAGGCCGGTGTTGGCGCCGGTCACCAGCGCGACCTTGCCTTCGAGACTGAACGGATTGCTTGCCATCGTGGATTCCCTCGGATGTTGGGTGGCGCCGCGGTTACTTGAGCTGGCAGATGTCCAGCACGTGCATGTCGGTGTAGTCCAGGTTCTCGCCGCCCATCGCCCAGATGAAGGCGTAGTTGCTGGTGCCCGAACCCATGTGGATCGACCACGGCGGAGACACCACCGCCTCGTCGTTCTGCACGACGATATGGCGCTGCGCTTCCGGCTCGCCCATGAAGTGGTAGACGCGGTCGTTGTCGGCCAGGTCGAAGTAGAAGTAGACCTCGCTGCGGCGGTCGTGCAGGTGCGGCGGCATGGTGTTCCACACGCTGCCCGTCTTGAGTACGGTCAGGCCGAGCAGCAGCTGCGAGGACTGGCAGGTGGCCGGCACGATGAACTGGTAGATCGTGCGTTCGTTGCTGGTCTCCAGCGCACCGCGCTCCAGCGCCACCGCGTCCTTGATCGACAGCTGCTTGGTTTCGAAGCGCGCGTGCGCCGGCGTCGAGGTCAGGTAGAACTTGGCGGGATTGGCGGCATCGTCGGATTCGAACGCCACGTCGGCGCTGCCCATCGCCACGTACAGGCCATCCTTCGGACCCAGCGCATAGCTCGTGCCGTCGACGGTGACCTTGCCCGAGCCGCCACCGACGTTGATCACGCCCAGTTCGCGACGCTCCAGGAACGGCTTGCCGGCGGCCGATGCGGGCTCGGTCTGGCGCGGCAGGTCGACCTTCTTCGACACCGGTGCGGCGCCACCGATCACGAAGCGCTCGTTGTGCGAGTAGTTCAGCTGCACCGTATCCGCAGCGAACAGGTTGCCGATCAGGTAGCGGTCGCGCAGCTGGTCGTTGCTGGCGCCGTCCATCATGTCCGGATGGGTGGCGTGGTAGGTCTTGCAGAACATGGGCGGGCTCCGTTTGGTGCGGACGCCCTTGGAGAGGGCATCGGGAAGGTCGTGGGAGGGGAGTCTAAAGGCTTTGGTAACCGGTGTCATTTTGCGTTGCGGCACCGGGACGGCCGCAGGCGCGCCGGGCGTGGCCTTACTCGGGGGGCTGTGAGGAGTCGCGGATGACCAGGTGCGGGCGGATGCTGGCGGCGGCGAGCATCGGCGTGCCTTCCGGCTGGATCAGCATCGCGGCAGCGGTACGGCCAGTGTCGCGGGTGTTGCGGCGGACCGAGGTCAGCGAGGGCCACAGTCGCGAGGCGAGCGGACTGTCGTCGAATCCGACCACCGACAACTGGCGCGGGATGCTGATGCCGGCGCGCATGGCGACCTTGTAGACGCCGGCCGCCATCTCGTCGTTGCCGGTGAAGATGGCGGTAGGCCGGTTCTTGCCGGACAGCAGCTTCTCGGCGGCGACCACACCGGACTCGAAAGTGTAGCCGGCTTCGATGATGCGCGACTTCGGCAGTTCGAGCCCGCGTTTGGCGAGGGCCTGCACGAAGCCGTCGGTGCGCTCGATCGACGACCGGTACGCGGCCGGGCCGGTGATCAGCGCGATATCGGTGTGGCCCAGCGACAGCAGGTATTCCGCTGCTTCGGCGGCGCCGTCGCGGTCGTGCGTGACCACCATGCGCGAAGGTTCGTCCATCGATACCGAGGCGATGCGCGTGTAGCGGCAGCCGATCTCGGCCAGCATGTCGGCCAGCGCCTGGTCTTCCGAGGCGCGCGGCACCAGCATCACGCCGTGCAACTTCTGCTGCTGGACGAAGCGTCGCACGCCGTCGATGTAGCCCGGGCTGCGGCTGTCGCAGGGATGCACGACCAGCTCGAAGCCCGAGTCCCGCAGCGCGTCCAGCGCGCCGTACTGCATGTTCACGATGTACTGCGCAGTCGGGTTGTCGTAGACCATGCCGATCAGGAACGAGCGGCGGAACGCGAGGCCGCGCGCCATCGGGTCGGGCACGTAGCCCACGTCCCGCATCAGCGCCTCGACCTTCTCGCGGGTGTCCTTACGGACCAGTGGCGAGTGGTTGATGATGCGCGAGACGGTCTTCTTGGAGACGCCGGACAGCCGTGCGATGTCGTTGATGGTCGCGGCCTTGCCACCGGTGGGCAGGGCAGCGGGGGTTTCTGGCTTCTTGCGCGCGGGCATGGGGCAGGGCGGGTCCGTTCGTCTGTCGGAAGGATTCTAGCGGCTGGGGGTCAGTCCAGCGCGCGGTAGCGGAAATTACGGAAGTGCACCTTGCCCTGGCCGGCGGCGTACAGGGACGGCTTGAGGGCAAGGAAGCCGCCGGCGACGTTGTGGTGGTAGCCGGAGACTTCCATCTGCACGGGATACTTGGTCCAGGCCTTGCCGTCCGTGCTCGTATGGATCGTAAGGATGTGGCGGTTGTGGGTGACCCGCAGCCAGAGCTTCCCGCCTTTCGTGCTGGGAGCGAGTTTTCCGGGGCGCTCCAGGCCGTAGCGGTGCATGACGAACTGCTCGCCGTTGCTGCCCACGCCGGCGTACAGCCGATCGTTGTAGAACAGCACCGCGCCGCCCTGTGCACCGGGTTCGACGTCCATCTCGACCTCGAACTGGTAGGCCAGGTCGCCGGCAATGACGCCCAGCGGCGAGCTGTCGCGGGGCGAAGTGCCCTTGCCTTGCAGCGTCATCACGCCATCGCCGAACGTGAGTCGACGCGACTCCTCAGGCGCCGGATCGTAGAACGCCCACTGCGGACCCAGCCCGCCGCTGCGGAAATCGTCCGACAGCGCCATGCCATGCGGCGACAGCGCCTTGCCGGCGGGCTTGCGCAAGGGGCGGCTCAGGTCGCCACCCTTGGCGACGAACCAGCCGTCGTCCGTCCATTCGATCGGGTCGAGCAGGGCCTGCCGGCCCAGCGTCCAGAAATCGCGCTCGTAGCCGTGGTAGATCATCCACCACTGGCCCGCCGCGTCCTCGACCAGCGTCGCGTGGCCGCGGGACCACCAGTACTGCTCGCGCGAGGTCGTCCGGACCACCGGATTGTTGGGCGCGTTCTGCCACGGTCCATGGATCGAGCGTGAACGCGCGACGATCACCATGTGCCCGGTCGGCGGGCCGGCCGTGCCACCGACGGCGGTGATCATGTAATACCAGCCGTTGCGGAAAGTGATCTTCGGACCTTCCTGCGCATACCCCTCGACATCCCACGACTCTGGATAGCGCCAGCCGTCGTAGACATGCTTCACCTCGCCGACCGTGCTCAGGCCATCGTCGGCCAGTTGCACGTAGTCGCCGGCACTGAGGAACAGGTAGCGCTTGCCGTCCTCGCCGACCGCGTGGCCGGGATCGATGTGGCCGGGCAGGCCGATGTCGATCGGCTCGCTCCACGGACCGCGGATATCGTCGGCCCACACCACGAAATTGCTGCGCCGTGGCGATTCCGTCCCGCCCACGCGGGCAGGGAAATAGATGTAGTAGCGCCCCTGGTGCTTGACCAGGTCGGGTGCCCAGATCGAACCGACGTTCTTCGTGATCGCATGCCCGACCGGCTGCCAGTTGATCAGGTCGCGCGAGTGCCAGACCGGCAGGCCCGGGTAGGCGGTGAAGGACGATAGGGTGAGGTAGTAGTCGTCCCCATCCTTCAGCACGGACGGGTCGGGGCGGTCTCCCGCCAGCACCGGATTGAGGAAGGTGCCGTCGCCCAGATCGGCCTGGCGCTGGTGTTCGACGCCGCGCTTCCACGCGAGTTCGTTCGCACCCTTGGCGTAGGCCGCCAGCGGCGCCAGCAGGCATAACGCGACCATCCACGATGTCATTCGCATGCGGAATCCTCTAGTTCGGTGGCGTGTGACGCGCCTTCCATTGCGGGTAGTCTTTCGCCAGCAGAGACGCCGGCCAGCCGCCATACCATTCGTAGCCGGTGCGGCGTTCACGCGGAATGTCGTCGTAGCGCGCCACGCGCACGCTGTCGCGCGTCGCCAGCACGACGCTGTTGTCCCGCACGTCGTAGAAGCGCGCCCAGAGCCCCGTCGCGGCCGGGTCGGCCACCAGCCGCCTGTCCTTGGCGCTGCTGTGGTACTGGAACTGCTCCGCGGGCGCGTCGAAGGTCTCGATCCGCCAGCCGGTGATCTCGACGCGTTGCAGCCATGCGACGCCGCCCTGCACGGCGGCCACGATGTCGGGCGACGGATCGGAAATCGACATCAGGTAGCGCAATACGCCGACCGTTTCCTGGCCGGTGATCGATGGCAGTTCGAACTTCCGCCCCTGTGCGGGCTGCAGGGACGTGGCGTCGTACTGGCCCGCCCACCCCGCGAGCGCGTCGCCCTGGCGCACCTGCAGCCGCAGCAGGCACGCATCTCCCTTGGCGATGGCTTCGTGCACGCGCGTGCGCAGTGCGGTATCGACGAACGCATAGCGGCGCGTGTCGGTCACCACCTTGCGCAGCGTGCCGAGCACGCCGGCCGTCACGTCGTCGGCGATGGTGATGTGCGGATGATAGGACTGCGTGGCCGGCACCGTATGTGGCCAGCCGCCACAGGAAGGAATCTGGTGCGCGAGCGTGAACGCAATGCCCTCCAGGCTGCCGTCGCGATAGCGCGCATCGCCGGTGATCGCGTACGCCGTGGCCAGGTAATCCATCTGCGTGTAGATATTGCGGTTGTCGAAGCTGCCGCCGAACTTGCGCGCTTCCGCGTCGAAGCGCGCCTTCTCCGCATCGTCCAGGATCCGCGCAGGATCCTGATTCTCGATCCAGCCGCCGTCCGAACGCTGGTAGCGCAGGATGTTGTCGGCGATCTGCGCGACCTGGTCCGGTGCGTAGCGCGGATACTTGTCGCCATGCACGTTGCGCCAGTGGTGGATGGCGTCCTCGAAGCCGGTCAGTGATGGCGGCGCGCCGGCCTGCGCGCATGCCGCCGATGTCGGCATCAGCAGCAGCGCAGCAATGAAGGCGTGCGTGGTCGTCATCCCTTCAATGCCCGCGGCAGCCACAGCGACAGTTCGGGGAACAGGGTCACCACCAGCAGGACAGCCAAGCCGGCCAGCCAGAACGGCCAGATCGTGCGCATGCTCTGCGCGATGGTGATCTTGCCGATCGCCGTGCCGATGAACAGCACCGAGCCCACCGGTGGTGTCACCAGTCCCAGACCGCCGGTCAGTACCAGCACCAGGCCGAAATGGATCGGATCGATGCCGTAGGCGCGCGCCACCGGCAGGAAGATCGGCGTGCAGATCAGGATCATCGGCGCCAGGTCCATGAAGGTGCCCAGCAACAGCAGTATCAGTACGATCAGCAGCAATACCGTGTACTTGCTGTGGGCGATGGACTGCAACGCCTCGACCGCCGCTGCCGGCACCTGCAGGTAGGCCAGCAGCCAGCCGAACACCGCGGCGGTGGCGATCACGAACAGGATCACGCCGGTCGTGCGTGCCGCATGCGTCACCGTGGCGAAGAACTCCTTCAGCGACAGCTGGCGGTAGAGGACGCTCGTCACCAGCAGCGCATACACCACGGCGATCGCGGCACTCTCGACGGCGGTGAAGATGCCGGCCCGGATACCGAAGAAGATCAGGCCGACCAGACCCAGTCCCGGCAGCGCGGCCACCAGGCGCAGCATCACCGCCCGCATGCCCGGGAACGGCTCGGTGCCGTAACCGCGCCTGCGAGCCACTGCCCAGCCCGTGACCATCAGCACGGCCGTCATCAGCAGTGCGGGCACGATGCCGGCGGCGAACAGGTCGGCGATGGAGAGACCACCGCCGGCGGCGGCGGAGAACAGGATCAGGTTGTGGGAGGGCGGCACCAGCAACGCCACCAGCGCTGCGGTGATGCTGACGTTGACGGCGAAGTCGCGGTCGTAACCCCGCTTGACCATCTGCGGGATCATCGTGCCACCCACCGCCGAGACGTCAGCGATGGCCGAACCCGACACGCCGCCGAAGAACAGCGACGACAGGATGCTGACCTGGCCCAGGCCGCCACGCAGCCGACCCACCAGCGAGGCCGCCAGGCTGATCAGCCGCTCGGAGATGCCACCGCGCAGCATGATCTCGCCGGCGAAGATGAAGAGCGGGATGGCGATCAGCGACGCCGAGCCGGTGCCCGACGAGATCTGCTGCACCAGGACGATGCTGGGCAGATCGAGATAGAGCAGGGTCGCCAGCGACGCGGCGGCCAACGCATACGCGACGGGCACGCCGACCAGCAGCAGGATGGCGAAGACGGAGAAGAGCAGGGTGATCGCCATGGGTCAGCGGGCCTCGTCGGTCAGCGGCGCGCGCAGCACCAGGAGCAGTCGATACAGGGCGAACACGACCATCAGTACGCCGCCGATCGACAGCGGCAGGTAGCCGATGCTCTGCGGCATGGGCGCGCCTGCGATGCGGATATCCAGGCCATCCAGCAGCAGCACCGCGCCCCAGTAGGCCATCACCGCGCCGATGGCGGCGATCACCAGCGGCGACAGGGCATGCAGCAGCGTCCTGACGCGCGGACCCACGGCGTCTGCCAGCAGGAAGAAACCGAAGTGCCGGTTCGTGTGCACGCCGGCCGCTGCGCCCAGGCTCATGGCGGTGGTCAGCAGCAGCACGGTGACCGGTTCGGTCCAGCTCGGTGAGTCGTTGATGACGTAGCGGGCGATCACCTGCCAGCCCTGCACGACCACCAGGCCAAGCAGGGCGATGACGGCGACGGCGATGGCCGTATTGGAGAGCAGGTCCATGGCCCGCTGCAGGGGCGTGGCGGGAGGCGGCGTGGATTCTTCGGACATCGTCGGTTCTCAGGCCAGGTCGCGGATGCGGCGGTACAGCGTGTCGATCGCCGGGTCTTTGCGGTATTCGGACAGCAGTGGCTGCGATGCATGCGCGAACGCAGCGAGGTCCGCTTCGTTGTGCTTCACCCCCGCGGCGAACACGGCTTCCCTTGCCTTGGCTTCGGAAGCGTCCCACAGCGTCCGCATCACGCCGACCGATTGCTTCGCGGTCTCGATCAGCAGTTCGCGGTCGCGAGCCTGCAGGCCGTCCAGCGTGCGCTGCGACACCAGCAGGACATCCGGCGCATACGAATGGTTGGTCTGCGACCAGTAATGGGCCGCCTCGAAGTGGCGGCTGGAATGGAAGCTGCGGATGTTGTTCTCGGCACCATCGATCATGCGGGTCTCCAGGCCGGAGAACACTTCGCCCAGCGACAGTGGCGTGGGATTGGCGCCGAACAGGCGCAGCATGCGGATGAAGATGTCGGACACCGGCACGCGGATCTTCAGGCCGTGCAGGTCGGCGGGCGTGCGGATGGCATGCTTGGTGTTGTAGAAGCAACGCGCGCCGGAATCATAGATGGCCAGGCCGACCAGGCCACGCCGCGCGAAGCCGTCGAGCACCACCTGGCCGACACCGCCGTCCATCGCGCGCCGCATGTGCGGCACGGAATCGAAGACGTAGGGCAGGCAGAGCGCCTGGGTCAGCGGGAACGCATTGTTCAGTGCGCCGGCGTAGACGCGGGTGATGTCGATGGCGCCGAAGCGCGCCATGTCGATGGCTTCGGATTCGCGACCCAGCTGGCCGGAGTGGTACTGGCGCAGCGTCACGCGACCGCCGGTTTCGCGCGCCAGGGTGTCGCCGATCCATTGCACGGCTTCGACGGTCGGGTAGTCCTTCACGTGCACGTCGGTCGCGGTGAGCACGTGCCGGCCTTCGTCGGCCAGGACACGGCCGCCCAGCAACGGCAGGGTAGCGGCGGCACCCAGACCGGTGCCGAGAAAACGACGACGGTTCATCATGCGCGCCAATCCCCCTCGTCCTTCGGTGTCGCGGCGGTGGCCACGCATTCGATGCTGCCATGTCCGTCGAAATCGATACGGGCCTGCTGGCCGGGCAGGATGTCGTGGATACCGGTCGCATTGCCGGTCGCGATCAGATCACCGGCCTTGAGCGGCCGACCGCGCCGCGCCGACCGCGACAGGGCGAACGCAAAGGCTGCACGCAGGCCGCCGGGCAACGTGGTGGCGCCGCCCTGACCGACCTGACGGCCGTCGATCCAGGTGGAGCACGTCAGCGAGGCATCGCTGCGCTCGGCCCAGACGGGAATTTCGGGTCCCACGACCAACCCGTTGTTGTTGCCGAAGTCCGACACCACGACGCGGGGGCCCAACTGGTTGATCGTGGCCAGCGGACTGCTCGCCACCTCCATGCCGATGAACAGCGTGGACGGGACGGCAGCGGCTTCCTCGGGGGTCCAGTCGGTCTTGTCGGCTGGCGCATCCGCGTCCAGGCGCAGTACGTACTCCGCTTCCACCGCACCGAAGCCGCCGTCGAAGACCTGGAAAGCCGATTGACCACCGGTGGTCATCTGGAGCTGGCGGGCGAAGATCGGGCCCAGCAGCCGCTCGTCGCCGGACGCGTCGCGCCGCTCGGGTGCGATGAAGCCGACCTTCCAGCCCACCACCTGGTCCGGCCACTTGGCGATGGCCATGTCCTGCACGCGGTAGGCGGTGACCAGGTCGTCCGGAATCTCGCCGGGAAAACCCGGCAAAGCCCGGCCCTGGCGGCGCGCACCGACAAAGCTGTCCGCGATGGCGGCCAACGTGGGGGCCGCCGCACGTGCGGCGTCGAGGGTGCTTTGGTCGTTACTCAAGTGGGTTCTCCCCGCTGGGTTTTGTTGCACCGCCGAGTGACAGTGCAGGCTGATGGCCTGTATATGGTAAACCGGTGTCATTGACAATGTGCACTGCCGCAAAATCCATCCCGATGCCACGATGCATCGATCCACTCCTGGGAGGGAGCCAATGCTTCATATCCGTTTCCCCGCGCGAATCGGCGGGCTGACCCGCGGCCTGGCCGCCCTGATGCTGGCGTTTGCCACGATTCCAGCAATCGCGGCCGACGCGCAGACACTGGCGTTCCCCGGTGCGCAGGGCGCGGCCGCGCATACCCCCGGCGGTCGTGGCGGCAAGATCGTCCGCGTGACCAGTCTGGCGGCCGACGGCCCCGGCTCGTTCAAGGAAGCGGTGACGGGCAAGGGACCGCGCATCGTGGTGTTCGAAGTCGGTGGTGTGATCGACCTCGGGATGAAGGAGCTGCGCATCACCGAGCCGTTCCTGACCATTGCCGGACAGACCGCGCCGCATCCCGGCGTCACCATCATCAAGGGCGGGTTGACGATCGCCACGCATGACGTGGTGATCCGCCACATCCGCATCCGTCCGGGCGACGGCGGCATGCCGAAGCGTTCCGGCGACATCGATGCCATCACGACGGTACGGGGTGCACACGACGTCATCGTCGACCACTGCTCCCTCACCTGGGCGACCGACGAGAACCTCAGCGCGTCCAGCACACGCTTCCACGGCGAGAACGAAGCCGAGTGGATGGCCAATGCGTCGCGTCGGATCACCTACAGCAGCAACATCGTCAGCGAAGGCCTGGCGCACTCCACCCACCCCAAGGGCGAGCATTCCAAAGGCTCGCTGATCCACGATCACGTCAACGAGGTGCTGATCGTCGGCAACCTCTACGCACACAACTACGAGCGCAGCCCACTGTTCAAGGGCGGCGCGCGCGGCCAGGTGATCAACAACCTGATCTACAACCCCGGCCAGCGTGCCATCCACTACAACCTGATCGCCGAAGAATGGCTGGGCCATCCGTATTCGAAGGGCGAGATGGTGGTGCGCGGCAACGTCATGCGTGCCGGCAAGTCGACCGAGCCGCTGGCGTTCGTGATGATCGGCGGATCCGGCGACGTCGACCTGTTTGCACAGGACAACCTCGTCGTCGATCGCATGGGCAACAAGAGCATCCAGGAGACGGGAAGCTACACCACGGCACCCGCCAGGCTTAACCGCGTGAAGACGGCGCCCGCGCTGCCGTTCGGCGTGACGCTGCTGCCGTCGGCCAAGGTGCAGGATGCGGTCATCGAGAACGTGGGTGCCACACCCTGGAACCGCGACCTGGTCGATCGTCGCATTGTGGCGGACGTCATCGAAGGGCGCGGCGAGATCATCGACAGCCAGGAGCAGGTCGGCGGCTATCCCCAGTACAAGGAAGCACGCAAGCCGTTCGTCGAAAGCGAATGGAATCTCGACGTGATGGAGCCGCTGGCCGGCTATCCGCGCGGTGAACCGCTGCGCTGACCTGCGCTGCGTCGGCACGGCCGACGATGACGCATGACATGAGGGGCCCGCCGTGAGGTGGGCCCTTCGTCTGTCGGGCTGTCGATGCAGTCGATACGTGGTCAAGGGATGACCAGCAAGGTGGAGTGGCGGGGTGCATCCATGAGTCGCGAACGGGCCTGGATGCCGCGTCCCGGGCTGCGGCAGGAAACAGGTCGGACGCACCGAGCGTGCGTCCGACCTGTGCGGTCAAAAGTTGAACCGCGCCCCTACGTAGTACTGCCGTCCCGTGTGGTGGTAGACCGATGCGCGATCGCCGGCCGAGTCCACGTACTGGTCATTGAACTCGTCGGTCAGGTTCAGCCCCTCGAACGTGAGGGTAAGGTGCTTGTCCCACTTGTAGGACATGGAGAAATCCACGCTGCGGGCGCTGCGCTTGCCTTCCACGTCGTTGTTGTTCTGCCCGGGCACGCGTTGCAGGTAGTCGTCGCGGAACGAGGTGGACACGCGCGCGCTGAACTTGTTGTTGTCGTAGTACAGCGTCGCGTTGTAGGAGTCGGGCGACAGGTTGACCAGGTCGTTGGCGATGTAGGTCACCGGGAAGCTGCCCGGAACCGCATAGTCGATATCCGACTCCACGTGTGTGTAGTTCAGCAGCACGCCGAAATGGCGGAATCCGCCGGGCAGGAACGAGAACGGCTGCTGGTAGTTCAGCTCGAAGCCCTTCAGCGGACCACCGGGCGTATTGATCGGCGTGCGCACGTCGAACTCCACGTCCCAGAAGGTCGACGGTACCCAGTCCAGCGGCAGGCCGGTGTCGCGGTAGGCGATGTTCTCGCGCAGTTCCTGGATGTAGGTCTCGATGTCCTTGTAGAACAGAGCCAGCGACAGTACCGAGTCCTCCGCGAAGTACCACTCGGCGCTGACGTCGTAGGTCTTGGCACGGAACGGGTCCAGATAGGGGTTGCCCACACGGATGTTCGGCGTGCCGGTGGTGGTGACGCCTGCACCGGGCGACAGATTGCCCAGTTGCGGCCGCGCCATGACCTTGGCCGCGCCGAAGCGCAGCACCAGTTCGTCGGTGACTTCCCACGCGAGGTTCAGTGACGGCAGCCAGTCCTTGTAGTCGTTCGTCACGGTCACCGGACTGCCGCCGCCCACCGAGGTGTAGCCGCTGGCGTCGATGTCGGTAGTGGCGTAGCGCACGCCGACATTGCCGCGCAACGGGCGGCCCGCGAGGTCCGCGTTGAAGTCCAGCTGCAGGTAGCCGCCCCAGTCCTCTTCGCCGATGCTGCGGTTGTTGCCGCGGGCATTGCCGTTGGTGATGCTGCTCAGGGTGAAGTCGCCGCCCGGTACGCCGGTATTGCAGTTGCAGTAGATGTCGAACAGGCTCGCGATCGCGCCGAGGTCCGGGATCAGCCATGCGCTCGGCCCGCGGCCATCGAGGCCGCGGCCGAAGCCGGTGACCAGCGTGGACAGATCGGCCAGCGTCGTCCCGGCAGGCAGTGCGGGGACAGAGGTTTCGCTGGCGCGGCGGAACTCCCAGGTGTCCATCTGGAACTTCTTGTACGACAGGCCGCCCCGCAGCGTGAAGGTCTCGTTGATGGCGAAATCGAGGTCCAGCTTGCCGGTGTCGAAGGTGTTGTCGACGCCCTGCGGGCGGATGCGGATCTCGGAGCCCGTGGTGTTGGCGGCGGGGCTGCTGATCCAGCCCCAGCCTGCCGGACTGGTCACATCCAGGCTGCCGTAGTTGATCACCGGCAGCCGGCTGTTGCCCCGGTAGTCCCAGCTGTAGCCGTCGAGGTTCTGGATATCGAAGGTCACCGTGGTCTGCACGGGGTTCTTGAACTCCGATGTCGACGTGCCGACCATCGCGTTGAGCGTCAGTCGGTCGGTGATGTCCTGTTCGAGACTCAGGCTGTACTGGCTGAACTCCGTGGACAGTTCGTCGAAGCGCGATTCGGAGCGGACATCGACGTTGTCGAACACGCCGTAGACCAGATTGCCGCGCGCATCCACCTCGGCCTGGCGTACGTGCGTCTCGTACTTGCCACCCTGCGCATTGGAGCGACTGAACGAGATCGTCTCGAGGAAATCCTCCTGGCGCGTCGCATCCAGTTTGGAATACATCGCATCGAAGTTCAGCAACGTGCGATCCGTCGGCTTGAACTGCAGGGCGGCGGTCACGCCCAGCCGCTCCTGCTGGTGCGTCAGGCGGCCGTAGCGCGGCAGTCGCGGATGGAAGGTCGTCGCGGCCGACGCCAGCCGGTAGGCGTCGTTGTTGGCCTGCGTGTTGGCGGGACGCGGGTTGCCGGTCGAGCAGTTGAGTGCCGTCGTACCGCGGCCGCTGTTGTTCGCGTTGTTCTGCGGGGTGTAGCCAACGGGACTGCAGAAGCCGTTCGACGAGGGGCCGTTGTCCCAGCGCACCGCGCTGTAGCCCTCTTCCAGCAGGTTGCGCTCGCTGTAGGCTGCCGAGAGCAGGGCGCCGAACCTGCCGTCCGCCCACGTGTTGCTGATCAATGCGGAGAAGCGCGGGTCCCACTGCTTCGACAGGTCGTTGTAGCCCATCTGCGCGGTGGCGGTGCTGGTGAAGCCGTCATAGTCGAACGGACGCGCGCCGCGCAGGTCGACGGTGGCGCCCAACGAGCCTTCGTCCACCTGGGCCGACTGCGTCTTGCGCACCGTCAGCTTGCTGAAGAGCTCGGAGGCGAACACGTTGAAGTCGAAGCCGCGTCCGCGGTTGGCGCCGCCTGAGCTGTCCGTGCCGCCCGTGGTGGCGAGCGCCTCCAACCCGTTGATGCGCACGCGGGTGAAGTCCTGGCCCAGGCCGCGCACGGTGATCGAGCGCCCTTCGCCGGCATCGCGGTCGATCGCGACACCGGGAATGCGCTGCAACGCTTCGGCGAGGTTGAGATCGGGGAACTTGCCGATGTCCTCCGCGACGACGGCATCGATCTGTTCGGCGCTGTAGCGCTTTTCCTCCAGCGCTTTCTCCAGGCTGGCACGGAAGGTCCCGACCACTTCGATGCGATCGAGCTCGGTGGTGGTGGGCGCTGTGGCAGGCTCGTCCTGAGACTGGGCAAACGCAGGCGCGTGCAACGCGGCGGCGATCGAGAACGCGAGTACGGTAACCGGTGTCGTCCGGCGATTCGGATAACGGTTCATGACTTCCCCCTCCCAAGGGCGGCCAGTGGCTTTGGTAGGCCGCCGTGTGCCGGCGGCGTGGAATTCCCCGACGATTCCAAGGCGGCGCACGTTGAATGACACCGCTGGTCAAAGACGCTAACAGAGAGTGCGCTGCAACAACAAGCTATTGATTCGAATGGAGAAAATGTCCCGGGACAAGCCGCTGCATGAAATCGTTTTCGCGTTGCGCCCGGTGCGCTGCGCGCACAAAAAAGCCCGGCCGGGAGAGGCGGCCGGGCTTCGGATGCACCTCGCAGGGAGGTGCATGACGGTCAACCGATCAGAACTTGTAGCGCAGCCCCAGCAGGTACTGGCGGCCGGTCTCGCTGTAGTCGAGCGGCAGGGTGACGCTGGGGTTCGACACCCACGATTCCTGCGGTTCGTCGGTCAGGTTGATGCCTTCCAGGCTCAGCTCCAGGTGGTCGTTGATCTTCCAGCGCACCGAGGCATCGACCGTGGTCGTGCCCGTCTGGCCATGCACGCCATCCAGATGGAAGCCCTGTTCCGCACCCGGCGCCTGGATCAGGTAGTCGTCGCGATTGGTCGCCGAGACGCGGCCCGAGAAACGCTCGCCCTCGTAGAACAGGGTGGCGTTCCAGGCGGTCTTCGACAGGCCCAGCAGGTCCGTCTTCAGCACGTTGGTGCCTGCGCTGTTGACGTACTGGATCTTCGAGTCGACGTAGGTGTAGTTCAACTGCACGCCGAGATTGGCCCACTTGCCCGGCAGGAAGGTGAACGGCTGGACGTAGTTGGCTTCGAAGCCGGTCAGTTCACCGCCCGGCGTGTTGAGCGGAATGGTGAAGGTGAAGTCGTCGGTGACCGAAGCGCCCGTGCCTTCCAGCAGGCTGGCCGGCAGTCCGCTGGATTCATAGCTGCGAATCTCGCGCGTGGTCTGCACGAAGCTGTCGATGTCCTTGTAGAACACGCCCAGTCCGAGCATCGCGCCTTCGTTGAAGTACCACTCCAGCCCCAGGTCGACGGTCTTGGCGCGGATCGGGTCGAGGTTCGGGTTGCCGCCCGAGACCGTGCGTGCACCGCCGGCGACGGCAACCGTCACGCCCGGCGTCAGCGAGCCGAGGCCCGGACGCGACATCACCTTGGCGGCACCCAGGCGCAGCAGCAGGTCGGGGCTGAGTTCCGCCACCAGGTTCATCGAGGGCAGGGTGTCGCTGTACTCGCGCGTCACCGTGGCCGCGACCGGCGTGCCGCTGGTGGTGGCGATGCCCGTGGATGTCTGCTTGGTGCGCACGTAGCGCACGCCGACGTTGCCCGACAGCGGGATCGGGCCGAGGTCGGTCGAGAACTCGCCCATCAGGTAGACGCCACGGTCTTCTTCCTCGACGCTGCGCGTGTTGACCGCGCGCTCGGTGACCGCGAACGTGCCGCTGTTGCTGTAGATGTCGAACAGGTCCGCGACGGCCTGGTAGTCGGGCACGACCCAGGTACCGGGCGATCCGCTCACGCCACTGAGGCGGGCCAGCTCGGTGAGGTCGGCGGGCACGAAGCGCGTTCCGTCGGAGAACGTCGGCACCGAAAGCTCATTGCCACGACGCAGCTCGCGGGTGTCGAACGAGTAGTCCTTGGCCTGCACGCCGCCCTTCAGGCGAAAGCCGGGGCTGATGTTCCAGTTGAACTCCAGCTGCGCGTTGTCGAACTCGTTGGTCACGTACTGCGGACGGATACGGATCTCGGCGAGCGTCCAGCCGTTCGGATCCAGAGGATCGATGCCGTAGTTCAGCACCGGCTTGTACCAGTTGCCCCGATAGTCGTAGCTGTAATTGTCGACGTTGTACTTGTCCATGATGATCGTCGTCTGGATCGGATTCTCATGCTCCGATTTGGACGTGCCGATCTTGCCGCTGATCTTGAAGTTGTCGGTGAACTCGTGCTCACCCTCGAAGTTCAGCTGGGTGTAGACCGTGTTCCATTCGTCGTGACGGCTCTCGGAGCGGATGTCGACATCATCGAACAGGCCGTAGACGAGTGCGCCGTTCTGGATCACGCCATCGCGCACGATGGTGTGCGGCTTGCCCGACAGGGGATTGGTGGCCGGATTCGGATTGGCGACGTTGCGGCTGAACGAGATTGCTTCGATGTACTTCTCGTCGCGCGTGGCATCGATCTTCGAGTACAGCGCATCCAGTGCGAACTGGGTGCGATCGCTTGGCTTGAACTGGAACGAGGCGGTCACGCCCGTGCGCTTCTGGTCGTGTTCCATCAGCGTGTAGCGTGGGAAACGGGGATGGTAGACATCGGCCGCGCGCGCGGCTGCGAACGGCGACGCGGCGCTGAAACCACCGTTGCTGGGTCCGTTCGCCCAACGGCCGGTGCCGCTGCCTTCCTCGAGCAACTGGCGTTCGGAGTAGGCGACGGACAGCAGGGCGCCGAACTTGCCGTCGGCCCAGGAATTGGCGATCAATGCCGCCGCACGCGGATCGGTCTCGCTGGCCATGTCGTTGTGGCTGAGCTGGCCGCTGGCGACGAAGGTGAAGCCGTCGTAGTCGAACGGGCGTGCGGTGCGCAGGTCGACGGTGGCACCCAGAGAGCCTTCCTCGACATCCGCCTGTGCGGTCTTGCGCACGATCAGCTGCGAGAACAGGTCGGAGGCGAACACGTTGAAGTCGAAGCCGCGGCCGCGGTTCGAACCGCCGGACTGGTCCGTCGCGCCCACCGTGGTCAGCGCTTCCATGCCGTTGATGCGCACGCGGGTGAAGTCGGGGCCCAGGCCGCGCACCGAGATGTTGCGTCCCTCGCCGGCGTCGCGGGTGATCGCCACGCCGGGAATGCGCTGCAGCGATTCCGCGAGGTTGAGGTCGGGGAACTTGCCGATGTCCTCGGCCACGATGGCATCGACCACGCCGGCTTCGCCGCGCTTGATGTCGAGGGCTTTCTCCACGCTGGCGCGGTAGCCGGTGACGCTGACGGTGTCGAGCGTGCCGAGATCCGCCTGCGGGGACGCGGACTGGCCGGAATCGGCCGGTTGGGCTGCCTCCTGGGCCTGGGCGGCTGCACCCATCTGCAGCGCGAGACCGATCGAAACGGCAAGCAAGGTAACCGGTGTCTTCCGGTTCTGGTGACTGACTGGCATGTTCTCCCCTCCTCAAGGGACCATGGCCGCGTGTTGCGACTGTTTTATTGGCGAAAAAGCGCTGTTTCTTCCCTTCCAGATCGTGCCAGCTGATAAAATGACACCGCTGGTCAAAAACAACGCTAACAGAGTGTGCGCTGCAACAACAACTGTCGGTCGGGCCGGTTTATCTTGTCCCATGGACAAGCTGGAGCGGCCCGCACGGCGCGCGATGCCAACGTCACGGGAGAAGAACTGGATGGGGAAGATCGTCTGTTTCGGTGAGCTGCTGCTGCGCCTTGGCGCGCCCGGCCGCCAGGTGCTGCTGCAGTCGCCACTGTTCGATGTGCATGTCGGTGGTGCGGAAGCGAACGTCGCCGTCTCGCTGGCGCGCTTCGGCCATGATGCGCGCATGGTGGGACTGGCCGCAGACAACGCATTGGGCGAGGCCGCCGTGGGCGAACTGCGCCGGCATCGTGTCGATACGCGCGCGGTGCAGCAGGTGCCGGGACGCATGGGGCTCTACTTCCTGACGCCGGGAGCCATCCAGCGACCCAGCGAAGTCCTTTACGACCGTGCGGACTCCGCGTTCGCGCGCGCCGGTGGCGGCACGCACGACTGGCCGGCCCTGCTGGCCGGTGCCGATTGGCTGCATGTGTCGGGCGTGACGCCGGCGCTCGGGCAACAGGCGGCGGACGGTGTACTGGTGGCCGTGAAAGCGGCGCGCGCAGCGGGCGTGAAGGTGTCTTTCGACGGCAACTTCAGGCCCAAACTTTGGGAAGCCTGGGGAGGCGATGCACCGACGATCCTGCGGGGGCTGATGGCGGAAGCGGACATCCTCTTCGCCAGCCATCGCGACCTGCAGGTGGTGCTCGGCCTGGAGTTCCCCCAGGCGACGCCGCAGGAGCGGTTCGCGGCGGGTGCGGCGGCGGCGTTCAAGGCGTTCCCGCATCTTCGGCAGATGGCGGCCACGGTGCGCGTGCAGCGCAGCGTCGACCATCACGCCCTGTCGGGCATCACGGCACTGGCGGACGGCAGCCTGCTGACCACGCCGTCCTACGAGGTGTCCCCGATCGTCGACCGCATCGGTACCGGCGACGCGTTCGCGGCAGGCGTACTGCATGGCGGCCTCGTCGGCATGGGAAGTGCGGATGCGCTGCACTTCGGCGTGGCCGCGGCCTGTCTCAAGCATTCGCTGCCGGGGGATTTCAATCTGGTCGGGGCCTCCGACGTGCAGGCGTTCCTGGGCGAGAACAGTCTGGACGTGAAGCGCTGAGCACGCGTCGGGAAGCAGGCGGTTGTTGCGTTGCAGTATCCTGGAACGCAGCAAAAACTATCGTTTGAAGATGCCGGGCAGGGCTTTGCCGGTCTCGTGAATCCCGCAGACTGCGCGCCATGATGAGCGCCGTCCATGCGTAGCAAACTGTTCGTGCCCGGGGATCGGCCAGCCCTCTTCGCCAAGGCGATGGCAAGCGAGGCCGACATCCTGTCCTTCGATCTGGAGGACGCGGTGGCCGTGGCGGCAAAGGCCGATGCAAGAACGCAGGTGGCTGCCTTCCTGCATGCCGCGCCGCACCGCAGCGCCGGCAAGCAGGTGATCGTCCGCACGAACGCATGGCATTCGCATGCCTGGGAGGATGATCTTCGCGCGGTCCTGCCGCTCGACATCGACCTGATCAACCTGCCCAAGATCGAATCCACGGAACAACTCAGGCAGGCGATGGCGGAGATCGAGGCCATCGAGGCCCGGTTGCAGGTCCGCCAGAGGACCGGCCTGCTGGTCAATATCGAAACCCCGCGTGCGCTGCGCAACGCCGTGGCCATCGCAACGGCGCATCCGCGCGTGCGCGGCCTGCAACTCGGCCTCGGCGATCTGTTCGAACCCCACGGCATCCGGCGTACCGACCTGCGCAACGTGCACGCCGCGCAGTACGCGTTGCGCATGGCGGCCGCCGAGGCGGGTGTGTTCGCCTATGACGCCGCGTTCCCCGGGCTCGACGACGAGACGGGCTTCCGGGCCGAGGCCGCGTCCGCGCGTGCGCTGGGCTACGTCGGCAAGAGTTGCGTGCATCCACGCCAGTTGGCGTGGGCGAACAGCGTGTTCGCGTCGACGGATGAGGAAATCGAGATGGCACGGCGGATCGTCGATGCCGCCGAAGACGGTGTGTATGCGGTGGATGGGCGAATGGTCGATGCGCCGTTCCTGGCGCGTGCGCGCGCCGTCCTGGCCACGGTGCGGCATGAGGAGAAGCAATGAAGCAGGGGGGAGTGCGGTCGTGGACCGCCGGTGTGCGACGTTTCCTGACGATGGGCTGGCTGTTGCTGCTATGCGGCCTGTCGTCCGCCGTGCAGGCGGAGAGCCTGACGACCGTCCGCGAAGACCGTCTGCCCGCTGTGCCTGGTGGTGTACAGGCACTGCACGCCGTCGACACCGCGCTGCTGGCCTTCAACAGCCAAGGCGCCTGGCAGCTGCCCTCCGGCGCCAAGGCCTGGCAGACGCTGGCCTTGCCTGAGGGAGCGCCATCCGGACTGCAGTGGATCACCGCGACGAGAGGAAAGCTCTACGCGTTGCCGATGACGCAAGACGCCGGTGGCGCCGCAACGCTGTCCGCGGTGGTCGTGCATCAGGGCCGGCTCGAACTGCGCGCTCTTCCGGTATTGCCTCAGCCGCTGCGTGACGTGCGGCTGGCGGAAGGCGACGGCACGCTCTATGTCGTCGGCACGGGTGCCGACAACGCCACTTCGCTCTATCGCCTCGTGGTGAGCGCGCCGCAGGGAGGCTGGACGAAGCTGGATGCCTGGCCGGGCGGCGGTGTCGCAGGCAGTCTGCTCGCGCAACGTGGCGAACTGTTCGCCACCGTGCCCGGCACTGGCGTCGATGCCCTGTGGCGCTGGCATCGCGAAACGGGCTGGTCGGCGATGCCGGCCTTGCCGGGACATCTGGTGCCCGGTGCCGAACGCGCCATCGGCCAGGCGCACCTGCTGTTCGCTGTGGACGGCAACGGCCAGACCGCTCCGGCGCGCCGGTTGATGACGTTCCATGTCATCACCAAGGCGTGGGCGGACGTGCCGGCCGCAGTGCCCGCCGGCGCCGACACGTTCGCACCCTGGGGTGATGGCCTGGCGTGGTCCACGGCTACCGGCGATGCCGGCGCGCTGCAGCTGCAGTCCGGCAAGCACCTGCTGACGTGGCTCGACTGGCTGGTGATCGTGGTCTACCTGGCCGCGATGATCGGCATCGGCCTGTACTTCTATCTGCGCGAGAAGCGCAACTCGACGGAGAACTTCTTCGTCGGCAGCCGCACCATCCCGTTCTGGGCGGCGGGCTTGAGCCTCTATGCGGTCAACACCAGCTCGATCAGCTTCATCGCCATTCCCGCCAAGGCGTTCGAGACCAACTGGCAGTACCTGACCAACAACCTGATCGCGGTGCTCGGCCTGATGTTCGTCGCGATCTGGATCGTGCCGCTGCTGCGCCGGCTCAACCTGATGTCGACGTTCTCCTATCTGGAGACGCGTTTCCATCCGAGCATCCGCATGCTGGCCAGTGCCCTGGCGATCCTCATGCAGATCGGCAGTCGCATGAGCGTGATCCTGTTCCTGCCCGCGCTGGCCATCTCCACCATCACCGGCATCGACGTGGTGTGGAGTGTCTGGCTGATGGGTGGTTTTACCATCATCTACACCGCGATGGGCGGCATGAAGGCGGTCATCTGGA
Source organism: Pseudoxanthomonas sp. LjRoot143 (assembly GCF_964252945.1). Lineage (NCBI taxonomy): Bacteria > Pseudomonadati > Pseudomonadota > Gammaproteobacteria > Lysobacterales > Lysobacteraceae > Pseudoxanthomonas > Pseudoxanthomonas sp. LjRoot143. Next base: position 192,149 of record NZ_CAXUPM020000001.1, read on the forward strand.
CCGACGTGGTGCAGGTCATCGTGAAGATGGGCGGCGCGATCTTCGCCATTCTCTTCATCGTCTGGACATTGAAGGGCGGCTTCGGCGAGTTCACCCAGATCGCGATGGCCGAGGACAAGACCAAGCTGTTCGACTTCAGCTTCGACCTGACCAAGGCCACCGTCTGGGGCTTCATCTTCCTGGTGCTGTTCGAGGTCGTGCTGACCTTCCCCAAGGACCAGGTGCTGATGCAGCGCGTGCTCTCCACCAAGTCCGACAAGGAAGCCGGCCGCTCGGTGTGGGCGTTCGCCGCCATCATGATTCCCGGCGGCTTCATCTTCTACGGCATCGGCACGGCGCTGTTCGTCTACTACAAGAACAACCCCGAGCGCATGAATCCGCTGCTGCCGGTGGACGCGACGTTCCCGCTGTTCATCGCGGCGGAACTGCCGATGGGCGTCACCGGCCTGATCATCGCCGGCATCTTCGCCGCCGCGATGGCCACGCTGTCGGGCATCATGAACTCGGTCGCCACGCTGATCACGGTCGACTTCTACGAGCGTTTCGCCAAGGACAAGTCGCAGAAGAAGGGCGTGTTCTTCGCCGAGATCATGACCGTGGTCGTGGGTCTGGTGGGCATAGGCGCGGCGTTGGTGCTGTCGCGCTTCGACATCGGCTCGCTGTTCGATGTGTCCATCGAACTGGCCGGCCTGCTCGGTGGCGGTTTCGCCGGCGCCTACACGCTGGGCATGTTCACCCGCCGTGCGAACTCGCAGGGCGTGGCCATCGGCATCGGGGCCGCCATCGTGCTGACGTTCGTGGCCTGGTGGTACGACCTGGTGCACCCGTACTTCTATCTCGCCATCTCGATCCTGGTCTGCGTGGTGGTGGGCTATCTCGCCAGCCTGTGCTTCCCCGCGCCGACCCGTTCGCTGGAGGGCTTGACGATCCACCGCAAGGATGCGGCGGCAGGTGCGGACTGATCGCGCATGCGCCATAGGTCCCATCGCTGGCGCATCCGGGCTCGTGTAGCCTGACGCGAAGAGGGGAGCGCACGTGGATACCCAGTTCCTGAATACGTTCGTGGTAGTGGCCGACCGCGGCTCGATGGCGGCGGCGGCACGCGTGCTCAACATCACCCCCGCGGCGGTGGCACAGCAGATCCGCACGCTCGAACGCGAGCTCGGCGCGCCGCTGATCGCGCGCGCCGGCCGTACCGTCAGCCTGACCGAAGAAGGCTCGCGCATCCTGCAGCGTGCGCGCGACCTACTGCGCGACGTCGCCGACATGCGCAGCATCGCCAACGACAGCGAGGTGTCCGGCGAGCTTCGCCTCGGTGCCTGTCCGACCGCGCTGGCGGGCATGCTGCCGGACATCCTGGCGCGGATGGTCGACAAGTTCCCGCAGATCAACGTCTTCATCCGTCCCGGCTATTCGGCCGAGCTCTATCGCGCGGTGGAAGCCGGGGAGCTCGATGCCGCGCTGGTGCTGCAGGCGCCGTACATCCTGCCCAAGACCTGCGACTGGCAACTGCTGCGCGAGGAACCGCTGGTGATGATCGCGCCGGCGAGGATGGCGGGCCGCGATCCGCACGACCTGCTGCGCACCGAACCGCTGATCCGCTACGACCGCAACCAGTGGGGCGGCCGCGTGGCGGACGAGTACCTGCGCGCCGCCGGCATCGTGCCGCGCGAGCGGTTCGAGTTGAACGGCCTCAATGCCATCGCGGTGATGGTGGATCGGGGGCTCGGTGTGTCGCTGGTGCCGGACTGGGCGCGGCCGTGGCCCGAAGGCCTGGACCTGGTCCGCATCCCGCTGCCGCTGCCCAGCGAACCGCGGCGGATCGGCATGGTGTGGTCGCGCTCGTCGGTGCGCATCCGCCTGGTCACCGTGCTGTTGCAGGAGAGCCGTGCCGCCACCGGCCACGCCTGAGCGTCGCCATGTTGCAGTGCACGCTACAAAAACTAGCCTGTGAACATATCCGCGGGCGATTTTTCCGTGACGGGCGTCGACCTAGGCTTTGACCATCGTCGGGTTCGAGCGTCTGGGAGGAACGCTGGGCACGCCGGCCGCCGGGGCGGCCTTTCTCGCATACCCACCTAGCCACGCGCCGATGCGCACGCGCGCTCGCCGTCCACCGAAGCATTCCGAGAACAGACCATGAAACAGGTACCCGCCGCGTTCGGCGTTTTCCTGCTGGCCGCCGCCGTCAGCGCCAGCGTCCAAGCCCAACAGAACACCCCGTTGCCGCAGGATGCGGCCTCCGAACAGGAGCGCGCAAAGGATGCCGTCGATCTGGATCAGGTGATCGTCACCGGCGTCCGGTCGGCAAAATCGGTCGACAAGATCCCGGGTGCCGTGTCCCTGGTGACGAAGGAGGAGATCGCCCACACGCTGCTGATGACGGACGACGCGACCGCGGTGCTCGCGCGCACGGTTCCCGGCTATGCCGAGGCATCGCAGGCGATGAGCAACAGCGGCGAAACCCTGCGCGGTCGCGTAGCGCTGCGCCTGTTCGACGGCGTGCCGCAAGGTTCGCCGCTTCGCGATGGTAGTCGCAACGCAACGTTCACCGACATGGGCATCGTCGGTCGGGTGGAGGTCATCAATGGCCCTTCGGCATCCGAAGGCATCGGCGCGTCGGGCGGCATCATCAACTACATCTCCGCGGTTCCGACCAAGGAAGGCAATGAATTCCGCCTGCTGACCCGCTATTCCACGCAGTTCAAAGACGACAGCGCCGGCTGGAAGGTCGGCATGAACTTCGCGCGCAAGCAGGACAACTACGACATGATTGTTGGCGTGTCGCGTATCGATCGCGGCATGGGCTACGACGCCAACGGTCTTCGCCTCGGCATGAATACCAGCGGTTCGGTCAGCGATTCGGAAGCGCGCAACCTGTTCGTCAAGGGCGGCATCAACTTCGGCGAGGATCTCGAGAAGCGCCTGCAGGTGAGCTACAGCGATTTCAAGATCGAGGGCAACGGCAACTACGTCCAGGTCGATGGTTGCAGGTACGAGCCGGGCTGGTGCGAGAACCCCAGCCCCAACACGTCGGAGCGCGGACACCTGTTCGGCACCAAGGCGGAGTTCAACGACTTCACCCAGGTCAACGTCATCTACACCGATGCCGACTTCTTCGGCGGCACCCTGAGCCTTAACGCCTACTGGGCGGACCAGGCCATGCGCTATCCGGCGGAGAACGGCAGCGATCGCCAGGACCCGCTGATACCGCCGAACGGTCCTGATGGATTGATCTGGGACCAGTCGGAAATCAACTCCGACAAGGTCGGCTTCCGTCCCTCGTGGACGCGCGGCGAGCTGTTCGGCGTGGAAGGGCTGGAGCTGCGGACCGGCGTCGACTGGGTGCGCGACAAGGCCGACCAGCGCCTCGCGTTGACCAACCGCCTGTGGGTGCCGCCGATGGAGTACGAAAGCATCGCGCCTTACATGCAGTTGAGCTACGACATCGGGCCGGTCACGTTGAGCGGCGGCTTCCGGCGCGAAGACGGCGAGATGAAGGTGGGTGACTACACCACGACCTGGTTCCGGGATCGTCGGTTCGTGCAGGGCGGCAAGCTGAGCTACCAGGAGAATCTGGTGAACTTCGGCGCGATCTGGCGCATCACCGACCAGTGGTCGGTGTTCGGTGCCTATGGCGAAGGCTTCGGGCTGCCGAATGTCGGTATCCCGCTGCGTAACATCTCCTGTCCGAACGATCCGGACGACACCAAACCCGACGGCTGCCCGGGCGATCCGCCGGCGACCGTCGACTCGACCTTCCAGGAACTGAAGGCCGTGGTCGTCGACAACCGTGAGATCGGCGTCAACTGGCGCGGACAGCGCACGTCGTTCAGCGCGTCGCATTACGACTCGCGCTCCAAGCTCGGGTCCTCCTATGTGATCGATCCGATCACCGAGGACTACACGCTGTTCCGCGCGCCGACCCGCATCAAGGGCTTCGAGTTCTCCGGCGACTGGAACATCAACGACGCGTGGAAGCTGAGTGGCGTCTATTCGCGGATCCGTGGCAAGACGTCCTTCTGGACCCAGGATCCCGAGGGTCGTTGGGATGCAGGCCCGCTCAACAAGCCCATCGGTGCGCTGGACGTGAATCCGGACAAGATCGCACTGTCGGTGCGCTGGAAGTTCTCCGAAGCAGGCGACGCGACGCTGGGCTCGACCACGCTGCTGTCGCGTGATCTGTCCGGCAGCGACGTGAGGCCATACGACAATCGCGAGTTCAGCTACGAAGAGCACACCACGGGTTACACGCTGTTCGATCTGGGCATGAACTACCGCGTGGAGAATGTTGGCCGCTTCTCGCTGGGCATCGAAAACCTGACCAACAAGCAGTACATCCTCACCTGGTCGCAGGTACCGGGCTGGCGGAACTACTGGGCTGGCCGTGGCCGCATGTACTCGTTCACCTACGAATACACGTTCTGATCCACGATCCACGGATGCCTGCTTCTTCCCACGCAGTGTCCACCCGCGCCGCCCCCTCTCCAGGGTGGCGCGGGGCCTGGATGTTCCTGATGTTCGCGCTCGCTGCGGTCACCGCGACCGCAGTGTCGCCCTCTCCCACCCCGCTGGACGCCTGGCTGGCCAAGGCGGTCGGCGATGACGGCTATCTGGGTGCCACTGCCGTGGTGTCGGAGCAAGGACAGCTGACCTATCACGGCGCCTTTGGCCACGCCGACCTGCAGGGTGCCCCCTTGCGCGAGGACGCGATCTTCCGCATCTACTCCATGACCAAACCGGTCACTTCGGTGGCTGCGCTGATACTGGTGGAGGAAGGCAGGCTGGGCCTGGACGATCCGGTGGCGAAGTACATGCCGTCCTTCGCGCACCTGGAGCGCGTGACGGGGGGAGATGCCGAAGCGCCACGGCTCGTGCCGGTGGTGCGTGCCCTGACCGTCCGTCATCTGTTGACCCATACCGCTGGCTTCGCGACCGGTGGCGACGACATCCGCGTCGCTTCCACGCTGCTGCAACGGCAGGCGCCGGAGGACGCGCAGGACCTTGCCGATTACGCCGAACGTGTTGCGCATGCACCGCTGGCCGATGAACCGGGAACACGTTTCCGCTACGACGGCGTCAATACCGAGGTGCTGGCGCGCGTCATCGAAGTGGCGAGTGGCGAGCCGTTCGATCGTTTCCTGCAATCACGCATCCTGTCGCCGCTCGGCATGCGCGATACCGGCTTCCAGGTACCTGCACTGCAGCGCGGCCGCGTGATGGCGTTGACCTCGCGCGATGCCCGAGGGCACCGCGTCCTGGCGGATACGCCATCGGCCCGGACACCGGGTGTGCCGCTGCGCGCCTACACCAGCGGGGCTGGCGGGCTTTATTCCACTGCGGCCGACTATCTCCGTTTCGCCCGCATGTTGGCCGAGGGGGGCGCATTGGACGGCACGCGCCTGCTGAAGAAGGACACTGTGGCGTCGATGATGAGCGACCAACTGGCTGCGTTCGAGCCCGCCGTCGCCGCGCCTGAGCCGGGTGAAGGTTTCGGCCTGGGTGGATACGTCGTCACCGATCCGGCGAAGAGCACACGTCCGGGCTCGCTCGGGCAGTTCGGCTGGTCCGGCGCCGCGTCGACCTACTTCACCATCGATCCGGCGCGCCGCCTCGTCATCGTGCTGATGTCGCAGCACCTGCCCGTGGACGGCGCGCCTGCGTTGCCCAAGCTGGCCGGGCCGTTCTACCGGCAGGTGTACACGGCGGTATCGCCATGACCGCACCCACCGCCGTGCTGGTGGCCGGCTCGGCCAACCTCGACTTCGTCGTCCGCGCGGGGCATGTACCTGCACCCGGCGAAACCGTGCTCGGGCGCGACTTCGCCACGTTCCCGGGCGGCAAGGGCGCCAACCAGGCGGTGGCCTGTGCGCGCGCCGGCGGCGCCTACACACGCATGCTGCTGGCGCTGGGCGATGACCCGTATGCGGGCGTGCTCGACCGGGCGCTCGCCGAGGCGGGCGTCGAACGGCACGTCATCCGCGCGCCGGACGTCGCCAGCGGCACGGCCTTCATCTGCCTGTCCGACGACGCCGAGAACGCCATCACTGTCGCACCCGGCGCGAACGCCGCGTTGCGACCGCATCACCTGCCGTCGTTGCGCGGGGTCAGCCATCTGCTGCTGCAGCTGGAAACCCCGCTGGACACGGTCGCCAGCTTCGCGCACGTCGCGCGCGCGGCCGGCGTCCGCGTCATGCTCAATGCGGCGCCCGCCACCGCGCTGCCCGCGGGCCTGCTGGACGACGTCGACCTGCTGGTCGTCAACGAGGGCGAACTCGCCACGTTGGCTGGCCCCGGGACGCTGGCCGAACAGCTCGCGCGCCTGCCTGTGCCCTGCGTGGTGGTCACGCTGGGCGCCCGCGGCTGCATTGCGCGACGCGGTGGCGAACTCTTCCTGCAACCGGCCTTTCCGGTGGACGCCGTCGACACCACGGCGGCCGGCGACACCTTCTGCGGCGCCCTGGCCGCGCGCCTGGCGCAGCATGCCCCGCTGGCGGACGCGCTACGCTTCGCCAGTGCCGCGTCCGCGCTGGCCTGCACGCGCCTGGGTGCGCAGACCAGCGTGCCGACGCGCGCCGAGGTCGATGCCTGGCTTGCAGGGCAAACCAACGAAACCCCGCGCCGCGAGGCGCTCGCCGCGTACAGCGGCCTTTCCGGTTCCTGATCCGATATCCCCCATGAACACCCCCACGTCCCCCGATGCTTCGCCCGCCAACCCGCACGACGACGATCGCGCGCCGCCGGTGAAGACCGAATACAAGTTCTCCCACGTCACCACGCAGCGCTACCTGCCCACGCCGGGCAAGGCACCGGGCTGGCCGTTCGCCGATATCGGCCAGTGGAAGATCGATGCCAACGCCTCGGCCGACGACTGGGTCGCCGAGCTGAAGGACTGGCGCCGCGAACACCTCACCCGCATCGGCTACGACGATGCCAACTACCGCCGGCCGGAACTGCAGTGGGCGCAGCGCAACTTCGTCCACGCGCAGGTGATGGTCGAGGACCGCTATCTCTACGATCCCGTCGCCGGCCGCTACACCGTCGACCGTTACCTCGATGATCTGGAAGCCCGCTTCGGTGGCCTCGACAGCGTGCTGCTGTGGTGCGTGTATCCGAACATCGGCGTGGATGACCGCAACCAGTTCGACCTGGCGCGCAGCCTGCCGGGCGGGCTGGAAGGCCTGCGCGCTGCCGTCGACGACTTCCATCGCCGCGGCGTGCGCGTCTTCCTCACCACCATGCCGTGGGACAACGGCACCCGCGACGAAGGCGAGCCCGACTGGCAGGCCATCGCGAAGATCGTCAAGGCGGTGGGTGCGGACGGCATCAATGGCGACACCTACAATGGCGTGCCGCGCGCGTTCTTCGATGCCTGCGATGCGCTCGGCCATCCGGTGGTGGTGCAGCCTGAATCGACGATCAGCGCCGAGGAACACCTGATCTGGAACGTGCAGAGCTGGGGCAAGAAGGCGCCGAACGAGGTCGTGCCGCCGGTGGCGAAGTTCAAGTGGCTGGAACCGCGCCACATGATCAACTACGAGAACCGCTGGGGCCGCGACCGCAACCACGACCTGCAGTACATCTTCTTCAACGGCGTCGGCTACAACGCGTGGGAGAACGTGTGGGGCCTGTGGAACCAGCTGACTCCGCGCGATGCCGCCTCGTTGCGCCGCATCGCCACGATTTACCGGCGCTTCCCCTCGCTGTTCGTCAGCATGGATTGGCGCCCGTACGAGCGCACGCTGCAGGCCGGCATCTTCGCCAGCCGGTTCCCGGGCGAGGGCGTCACCGCCTGGACGCTGGTCAACCGCCACGAGTACCCGATCGAAGGCGAGCAGCTCGCCGTGCCGCATGTCGAGGGCACACGTTATCTCGACCTGTGGAACGGTACGATGCTGCAGCCGCGCATCATCGATGGCCAGGCCATCCTCGAGACGACGCTGGAAGGTCGTGGCTTCGGCGCGTTGCTGGCCTTGCGCGAAGGCGTACAGGCAGAAGGACTTGATGACTTCCTCGCGGAGATGGCGAAGGAAGCGGCGACACCGCTCGCCGCGCTATCCGCGAAATGGACCGCATTGCCGCAGACCCTGCAGGCCGTCGCACCGACTGCACCGCAGGCCGCTGCGCCGGACGGCATGGTGACCATCCCCGCCGGCGAGTTCCTGTTCGCCGTGCAGGGCATCGAGATCGAAGGGCAGGTGTGGGAGGGCGTCGACGTGCAGTTCCCGTGGGAACCCACGGCGCGTCGCCATCACCGTCGCCGCATGCAGGTCGCGTCATTCCATATCGACCGCCATCCGGTGACGAACGCACAGTACAAGGCCTTCGTCGATGCGACCGGTTATGCGCCGCAGGACACGGGCAACTACCTGCGCGACTGGCGCGAAGGCGCACCGCAGCCGGGCTGGGAGAACAGGCCGGTGACGTGGGTGTCGATCGAGGATGCGCGTGCCTACGCCGCGTGGGCCGGCAAGCGCCTGCCGCACGGCTGGGAATGGCAGTACGCCGCGCAGGGCACCGACGGTCGCCTGTATCCGTGGGGCGACGCCTGGCGCGACGATGCGGCACCGCCGGTATTCCGCGGTCGTGTGCTGCCGCCGCCGGCCGAGGTCGGCGCGTATCCCGCAGGCGCCAGCCCGTTCGGCGTGATGGACCTCGTCGGTAACGTGTGGCAATGGACGGACGAGTTCCACGACGAGCACACCCGCGCCGCCATCGTGCGCGGTGGCAGCGACTACGAGCCGCGCACCTCGCACTGGTACTTCCCGCAGGCCAAGCGCCTGGACCAGCACGGCAAGCTGTTGCTGATGGCGCCGTCGAAGGATCGTTCCGGCCGCATCGGCTTCCGCTGCGTGGTGGATGCGGCGTGAGTGCCATGAAAGTCACCCTCGGCGGCCTGCTGGGCGATGCCCTCGATGCGAACCGGCGCGGCCGTCTCTCGCACTTCATCACCGGTCCCGACAGTCCGGCCATCGCGCTGTTCGCGCCCGCGCACCGCGCGCAGAACACCGAAGGCGACTGGTACGGCGAGCACGCCGGCAAATGGCTGTCCGCCGCTGCGCGCGCCTACGCCCGCAGTGGCGATGCGCAGCTCGGCGCGCACCTGCGCGAGGTCGCCGACTACCTGCTGTCCGTGCAGGAAGACGACGGCTACCTCGGCACCTACGCGCCCGAGCGCCGCTTCATGCAGCCGCAACCGCCCAAGCCGCCCAGCTGGGACGGCGCGCCCGCGCTGCGCACCTGGGACATGTGGGTGCATGCCTACCTGATCCTCGGCTTCATCGAGACCGCACGCGCGCTCGACGATGCGCGCTACACGCAGGCCGCCGCGCGCATCGCCGACCTGTGCGCGAAGGCGCTGGCCGACGGCATCGACATCACCACGCTCGGCAACCACCACGGCATGTCGGCCACGGTGCTGATGGACGCCGCGCTGGAGCTGCACGAGGAAACTGGCGAGCCGCGCTTCCTCGCGCTGGCGCAGCAGGTGCTGGCCCAGGCCAATGCGCATCCCGCACTGCGCCTGCTGCCCGCGATCGAAGCGGGCGCCGATGCATCCGAGATCGCCACCGGCAAGGCCTACCAGCTGCTGTGGAACCTGGTCGGCCTGGTCAAGCTGTGCCGCGCCACCGGCGATGCGGCGCTGCGCCACGCCGTCGAGGCGATGTGGGAGAACATCCACCAGTATCACCTGACGCTGGGCGGCGGTCCGTGGGGCGGCGTGGCGCACCGGTCGCGCGAGGTGTTCAACGCGCGCGGTACCTTCAGTCCGCTGGCCTATGTCGAAACCTGTTCGCTGCTGTCGTGGATCCAGTTCAACCGCGAGCTGCTGCGCCTGACCGGCGAGGCGCGCTATGCGGAAGAGATCGAACGCACCGCGTACAACGACCTGCTCGGTGCATTCGCGCCCGACGGCGAGGACTGGTGCTACTACTCGTTCCCGAACGGCCGCCGCGTGCACACCACCTACTGGCGCTGCTGCAAGTCCAGCGGCGCGATGGCGCTGGAGGAGCTGCCATCGCTCGCCTACGCGGTGCAGGGTGATGTCGTCCGCGTGCAGATCTACGGTCCGGGCGACGCCAGCCTGGCGCATCCCGCCGCCGGCACGCTGGTACTGCGCCAGCACACCGGTTACCCGTTCGAAGGCGACATCTCGCTGGAAGTGCAGCCCGAACGCGAGGCCACGTTCGAGCTGCGCCTGCGCATCCCGTCGTGGGCGGAGGGTGCGACCGTCGCCGTCAACGGCGAAGCGGTACGTGGACCGGTGGTGCCGGGTACGTTCGCTGCCGTGCGTCGCCATTGGCGTGCCGGCGACCAGGTGCAGCTGCTGTTCCCGCTGCGGCCGGCGCTGCACCGGCAGGTGCTGCGCAACGTGCAGGAATCGCGCGCGCCCGACGGCTCGGACGTGCGCCAGCAGGTGCTGGACCTGCACTACGTCGGGCTGACGCGCGGGCCGCTGGTCTACGCCACCGAACTGGTCGACGGCTTCAAGACCGAAGAGACGATCCGTCTGCCCGATGGCCCGCAGGACGACTGGCTGCAGGTATTGCCGGTGGCCGACGACAGCGACGGTCCGGGCATCGCACTGCAACTCGGTTACCGGCCGCCGTTGCTGTTCTGGCCGTACTACCGTACCGGCGGTCGCGTCGACGGCGCCTGGCGCCTGACCTGGCTGTCGCTGCCGCCGGCATGAACGCGCACGCGCTCGCAAGAATTTGTGGCCGCAGAAACTACGGCGGCCGACTGTATCCGCTGCACCGCCTGCACCAGACTGGTCCCCGACCAGCAGGTGGCGGTTGAAGGAGCCTCTTCCCATGGACACTGCCTCTCCCTTCCGCGCCCCGCGGCGCCACGGCCCCGCCGGGCCGCTGAGCGGCGTCAAGGTGCTCGACCTGAGCGCCTACATCGCCGGTCCCTACGGCTGCACGCTGCTGGCCGACCAGGGCGCCGACGTGGTCAAGGTCGAACCGCCGGATGGCGACAACCTGCGCCAGTACCCGTCCACGCTGGAGAAGGAAAGCCGCGCCTTCCTCGGCGTGAACCGCAGCAAGCAGGGCGTCGTGCTGGACCTGAAGCAGCCGGCCGACCACGCCGCGCTGTTGCGGCTGGTGCGCGAGGCCGACGTGCTGGTGCACAACTTCCGTCCCAGCGTGCCGAAGCGGCTGGGCATCGATTTCGACAGCCTGTCGGTGATCAACCCGCGGCTGATCTACTGCGCCGTGACCGGCTACGGCGAGTCCGGACCGATGAAGGACAAGGCCGGCTACGACCAGGTGCTGCAGACCATGACCGGCATGTGCACGCTGCAGGGCAAGCGCGGCGGCGCGCCGGAAATCATCTACGGCTCGGTGGTGGACTACTACGCCGCCGCGTTGCTCGCCGGCGGCGTGTCGTCGGCGCTGTACGAACGCGAGCGCAGCGGGCTGGGCCAGTTCGTCGGCGTGTCGTTGCTGCGCAGCGCGCTGACCATGCAGTCGGCGCGGATGATCTGGGCCGAAGGCGAGGCGCTCGATATCGGCCGCGACATGCGCTCCGGCGGCGTCACCGGCATCCATCCGGCGCGCGAGGGCTATCTCTACCTGTCGGCCAACACCGCGCGCTTCTGGAAGGCGCTCTGCCGGCTGACCGGGCTGGACGCACTGGCCGATGACCCGCGCTACGACACCGTGCGCAAGCGTGCCGAACACGCCGCCGAGATCGTTCCGCAACTGCACGACGCGCTTCTCGCGCGCACCGCGCAGGAATGGGAAGCGCATTTCGGCGACGAAGTGCCGTGCGCAGCGGCGCGCCGCGTGGAGGACATGTTCGAGCACCCGCAGGTGCTGGCCGAAGACATGGTGGCGGAGATCGCGCATCCCGTGGTCGGCAGCTACCGCGGCGTGACGCGCCCGATCGCCTTCGGCCGCACGCCGGGACCGGCACCGTTCGCCGCGCCCACGTTCGACCAGGACGCCGACCACGTGCTCGGCCGCCACAGCAGGACGCGCGCGTCCGGTTGAACCCGGTCGCGCGTTTTACGCCGAATTTACGGCGCGCCCGCCGCGGCGCATAGCGGCTTTACGCGACCCGGGACCAGACTTTCGCGGTCGGCGGAACTCCTCCGCCCCGGATCGCACTCATGTCTCCCATCTCCTCCATATCCCGCAGGCACAGGCCTGCGTTCGTCGTTTCTTCCCTCGCCGCCGGCCTGCTGCTGGGCGCCGCCTCGTCCGCCAGCGCCGCCACCTTCAACGGTTCCGGCGCCATCACCACCGATTACGTCTGGCGCGGCACCACCCAGACCCAGGGCGATCCGGCCGTGCAGGCCGGTTTCAAGGTCGCGGCCGATAACGGCCTCTACGGTGCCGTGTGGGGTTCGAACGTCGAGTTCGCGCCGGACACGAAAGCCAGCAGCGAGCTGGACGTCACCGTCGGCTGGAGCGGCAACGTCGCCGAGGACTGGGCGCTCGACGTCAACCTGACCCACTACCGCTATCCGTCCACTACGGCCGACCTCGACTGGACCGAGGCGATCGGCACGCTGACCTGGAAGGAGAACTATTGGGCGCAGCTGGGCTATTCCAACGACGCGCTGGCGACCGATGAAGCCGGCACCTACGCCCAGCTCGGCGCGAAGTTCCCGGTAGGCGAACAGCTCCGCCTGGAAGCCGCCGCCGGCTACTACTGGCTCGACGACGCCTACGACGCCAGCTACGCGCACGCGCAACTCGGCATGGTGTGGGCGTTCAAGGCGCCGTTCGAGATCCGCGTCACCGCGCACGCCACCGACCGCAGCGCCAGGACGCTGTTCCCGGGCCTGGCGGGCTCCCGCGTGGAAGCCGCCCTGCAGACTTCGTTCTGAGCGCCGCCATGTTCACCGACTTCCTGCATCTGTCGTTGTCGCTCGGCAGCCTGCTCGCCGGCGCCGTCCTGATGTTCCTGCTGATCACGCGGCGCGCCCGTGCGCCGAGGGACGATTCCCATGACTGAGTTCCTCCTCGTCTTCGCACTGGCGATCGCGCTGGGCTGGCCGCTGGGCCGCTACCTGGCCGCGGTGATGCGCGGTGCCCCGATGCGCGGCGACCGGCTGTTCGGCGTCATCGAACGCCCCCTGTACCGCCTGCTCGGCGTCGATCCTGCGCTGGGCATGGGCTGGAAGGGCTACGCCATCGCCTTCCTCGCCAGCAACCTCGTCGTCGGCGTGCTGGCCTGGATCGTCTTCATGACCCAGGCGTGGCTGCCGCTCAATCCCAACGGCGCGCCCAACATGCGCTGGGACCTGGCGCTGCACATCATGGTGTCGTTCCTCACCAACACCAACCAGCAGCACTACTCGGGTCAGGCGCAGCTGTCGCATCTGGCGCAGATGACCGGCATCGTCGGCTTGCAGGTGGTGACGCCGATGATGGGCCTGGCGCTGGTTGCGGCGACGCTGCGCGGCCTGTTCGGCGGACGCAAGCGCGACACGGCATCCAGCACCGCTAACGGCGACGCCGATGTCGGCAACTACTGGGCCGACATCATCCGTCCCACCGTGCGCTTCCTGCTGCCGCTGTGCCTGGCGTGGTCGCTGGCGCTGACCTGGCAGGGCGTGCCGTCGACGCTGCAGGGCGGCCCTGTTGCCACGCCCATCGACGCCGCTGCGGACATGACGGAGCAGAAGATCGCGGTCGGCCCGGTCGCGCCGATGGTGGCGGTGAAGCAGCTCGGCACCAACGGCGGTGGCTGGTACGGCCCCAACAGTGCGGTGCCACTGGAAAACCCCACGCCGCTGTCCAACCTGCTGGAAATGCTGGCGATCATCCTGATCCCGATCAGCATCGCCTTCATGGTCGGCAGCTTCACCGGGCGCCGGAAGTTCACCGCGCTGGTGTTCGGCACCATGCTGACGATATCGGCGATCTCGACCGGCGCGGCACTATGGTCGGAGAGCTACTCCGACACCGCCCGCGACATCGCGCTGATGGAAGGCAAGGAAGTCCGCTTCGGCGATGCGCCGTCCGCACTGTGGGCCGCGGTGACCACGCAGACGTCGAACGGCTCGGTCAACGCGATGCACGACTCGCTGGCGCCGCTGACCGGCCTGGTGACCATCGGCAACATGCTGGTCAACTCTATCTGGGGCGGCATCGGCTGCGGCCTGCAGCAGTTCCTGGTCTACCTGCTGCTCAGCGTCTTCCTCGCCGGCCTGATGACCGGCCGCACGCCGGAACTGTTCGGCCGCAAGATCGAAGCGCATGAAGTGAAGCTGCTCGCGGCGCTGGTGCTGTTGCAGCCGCTGGCGCTGCTGAGCTTCACCGCCATCACGCTGGCCGTGCCGTCGATCACCGGCAATTCGAATCCGTCGTTCCATGGCATCAGCCGGGTGTTCTACGAGTACACCTCGGCCTTCGCCAACAACGGCTCCGGATTCGAAGGCCTGGGCGATGCGACCATCTGGTGGAACCTCAGTACCACGCTGATGCTGATGCTCGGTCGCTACCCCGCGCTGATCATCCCGCTGGCCATCGCCGCCTCGCTCGCACGCAAGCGCGCCACGCCCGAGGGCCCTGGCACGCTGCAGGTGGAAACCCCCACCTTCGCGCTCACCCTGATCGCCGTGGTCGTCATCCTGACCCTGCTGCAGTTCATGCCCGTGCTGGTCCTCGGCCCGATCGCCGACCACCTGGCACTGGGCGCGCCCTGAGAACACCGACATGACTTCCTCCTCACGCTCCGCCGGCCGTGCGCCGGTCCTGCTCGACAGCGCGGGCCTGCGCGCCGCCGTGTTCAGTTCGTTCACCAAGCTCGCGCCGCAGCACGCGTTCAAGAATCCGGTCATGGCCGTGGTCTGGCTGGGCACGCTGCTCACCGCCGGCCTCACGCTGGCCGGCGCCACCCCGCCGGGCATCGGCTGGGCGGTGACCGCGCTGCTGTTCGTCACCGTGCTGTTCGCCAACTTCGCCGAAGCCGTCGCCGAAGCGCGCGGCCGCGGCCAGGCGGCATCGCTGCGCCGCGCCCGCAAGGACCTCGTCGCGCGTCGCATCGACACGCCACTGGGTGGCACCGAGCGCCGGATTCCTGCCGCCGAACTGAAACCCGGTGACTACGTCATCGTCTCCGCCGGCGAACAGATCCCGGCCGACGGCGAGATCGTCAAGGGCCTGGCCACCATCAACGAGTCCGCCGTCACCGGCGAATCGGCGCCCGTGCTGCGCGAAGCCGGCACCGACCGCAGCGGCGTGATCGGCGGCACCAAGGTGCTGTCTGACGAGATCGTGGTGAAGGTCACTGCCGAGCCCGGCCACAGCTTCCTCGACCGCATGATCGCGCTCGTCGAGGGCGCCAACCGGCAGAAGACGCCGAACGAGATCGCACTCGGCCTGCTGCTGCTGACGATGACGCTGACCTTCCTCATCGTCGTCATCTCGCTGCCCTTCATCGCCGGCTTCGTCGGCGCGAAACTCGATCCGCTGCTGCTGGTCGCGCTGCTGGTCTGCCTGATCCCGACCACCATCGGCGGCCTGCTGCCGGCCATCGGCATCGCCGGCATGAACCGTGCGCTGGCCGCCAACGTGCTGGCCAAGTCGGGCAAGGCGGTCGAAGTCGCCGGCGACGTCGACGTGCTGCTGCTCGACAAGACCGGCACAATCACCCATGGCGACCGCCAGGCCACGCTGTTCCATGCGCTGGCCGGCGTCGACCGCGAACAGCTGCGCGATGCGGCGATGCTCGGCTCGCTGGCCGACCCCACGCCGGAAGGCAAGTCGATCGTGACGCTGGCGCGCGAGCAGGGCGGCGTACTGGTCGATCCGGACCATGCGCAGTTCGTCGCCTTCACCGCGCAGACGCGCATGTCCGGCGTGGATCTGCCCGACGATGGCCGTGGCCATGTCCGGGTGATCCGAAAGGGCGCGATGGACGCGATCCTGAAGCATGTGCAGGCGCTCGGTGGCAACGTCCCCGCCGAACTCACCGCGCGCGTCGAACAGGTCGCGCGCAACGGCGCCACCCCGCTGGTCGTCAGCGACGGCAACCACGTGCTCGGCGTGGTCGAGCTCTCCGACGTGGTCAAGCACGGCATCAAGGAGAAGTTCGCCCATATGCGCGCCATGGGCATCCGCACGGTGATGATCACCGGCGACAACCCGCTGACCGCCGCCGCCATCGCCGCCGAAGCCGGCGTCGACGACTACATCGCCGAGGCGCGCCCCGAGGACAAGCTGGCACGCATCCGCCAGGAGCAGGCCGGCGGTCGTCTCGTCGCGATGGTCGGCGACGGCACCAACGACGCGCCCGCGCTGGCGCAGGCCGACGTGGGCCTGGCGATGAACTCCGGCACGCAGGCGGCGAAGGAGGCCGGCAACATGGTCGACCTCGATTCCGACCCGGCCAAGCTGCTGGAGGTCGTCGAAGTCGGCAAGCAGCAGCTGATCACCCGCGGCGCGCTGACCACCTTCTCGCTGGCCAACGACGTGTCGAAGTACTTCGCCATCCTGCCGGCGCTGTTCGCCGCCGCCATCCCGTCGATGGGCGCGTTGAACGTGATGCAGCTGTCCAGCCCCACCAACGCGGTGCTGGCGGCGCTGATCTTCAACGCGATCATCATCCCGCTGCTGATCCCGCTGGCGTTGCGCGGAGTGCGCTTCCGACCGGCCGGCGCCACTGCGCTGTTGCGCCGGAACATGCTGGTCTACGGCGTCGGCGGCGTGCTGCTGCCGTTCGCCGCGATCAAGCTCATCGACCTGTTGCTGGCCGCCGTCACCGGCGCCTGAGGAGTTGCCATGAACGTTTCCCCGCTGTCTTCCCCGCCGGTGTGGCGCGCCTCGCTGATGCTGGCGCTGATCACGCTGTTCGGCTTCGGCCTGTTGTATTCGCTGGCCGGCGCCGGCCTGGGCCGCGTGCTGTTTCCGCACCAGGCCACCGGCAGCCTGATCGAGCGCGACGGCCAGGTGATCGGTTCGTCGCTGGTTGCGCAGCCGTTCGCGGACGACCGCTACGTCCAGTCGCGTCCATCCGCGGCCGGCTACGACGTGATGGCGCTCGCCGGCAGCAACCAGGCGCGTACGAATCCCGATCTGCGCGCGCGCATCGATGAAGCACGCACCGCCGTCGTTACCCGTGAAGGTGTCGCTCCCGCCGATGTGCCCGGCGATCTGGTCACGCAGTCCGGAGGCGGCATCGACCCGCACCTGTCGCCGGCGTCGGTGCAGATCCAGGTCGCCCGTGTCGCGCGTGTCCGAGGTCTGCCGGTCAGCGACGTCGAGCAGTTGGTCGCCGAACATACCGAAGGACGCCAGTTCGGCCTGCTGGGTGCGCCGCGCGTCAACGTGCTGGAACTGAATCTGGCGCTGGATGCGCGTGGAAAGCCCGAGTAAGGCGACATGGATCTAGCTGGGCAGAGCGAGGATTGGCTTTCTCTTCTCCCCCGCTTGCGGGGGAGAGGATGCCGAAGGCAGGTGAGGGGGCGAACGAAGCCGGCGTCGCGTCCGTGCCTGGCGCTGCTGCCGCGTCTGGCCCCCTCACCCCAGCCCTCTCCCCCGCCTGCGGGGGAGAGGGGGCGAGAAGCGAGGTTGCCAGTCAGGATGGTCAACAACCCACCATCGCCAGCGAACCAGAAAGGTGCGCCGCCGAAGAAAGTTTCCTCGCGCGCAGGGTTCAAACGTGCGCTGACGAAGAAAATTCATTCGCTTCGCAAGGAAGAAAGGTGCGACGACGACGTCCATCGCCTCGCGCACGAGGTCCTACACCTCGACGACGAGGAAAACTTCCTCGCTGCCGAACCTGAAAGATTCAGGGGGTCGAGGTTTTCAGGTGAGACGACAACGAAACCGGCATCGCGGCCAAACCAGAACGGTGCGCAGCCGAGGAAATTCGCTTCGCGGACAAGGCATTCCTGCTTCTCCATCGAGGAAAACTTCCTTGAAAACGCACCTCGCGCATATGCAGGTCACCACGACGGTATCGCCGGTCCCCCATGCCGCCGCGCCACCTGCTCGCTGTGACACGACTACAGGCACACTATCGCCATGACCGACGCCCGCGACCGCCAGGCCGATGCCCTGATCGACCACCTGCAGCGCGAGCAGGGCGGGCGGCTGACCATCTTCCTGGGCGCAGCGCCCGGGGTCGGCAAGACCTACACCATGCTGTCGCGGGCGCGCGAACTGCGCCGGCAGGGCAAGGACGTCGTGGTCGGCATCGTCGAGACGCACGGGCGCGGCGAGACCGCCGCGCAGACCGAGGGGCTGGAGATCCTGCCGCGCCGGCGCGTGTCCTACCAGAGCCGCTGGCTGGACGAAATGGACCTGGACGCGTTGCTGGCGCGGCGCCCGCAGATCGCGCTGGTCGACGAACTCGCCCACCGCAACGCGCCGGGCAGCCGGCATGAGCGCCGCTGGCAGGACGTGATCGAACTGCTGGACGCCGGCATCGACGTCCACACCACCATCAACATCCAGCATCTGGAAAGCCTCAACGACGTCGTCCACCGCATCACCGGTGTGCGCGTCAGTGAGACCGTGCCGGACATCGTGTTCGACCGCCTGCGCGACATCGTGCTTGTCGACCTGCCGCCGCGCGAGCTGATCGAGCGGCTGCACCAGGGCAAGGTCTACCTGCCCGAACAGGCGGCGCAGGCGCTGCAGGCGTTCTTCTCGCCGTCGAACCTGATCGCGCTGCGCGAGCTGGCGATGCAGACCGCGGCCGACCGCGTCGACAGCGACCTGCGCGAAGATCAGGCCGCGCGCGGCTTGCCCGGCCTGCCGTTGCGGCGGCGCGTGCTGGTCGCCATTGACGGCTGCGGCCAGTCCGACTATCTGGTGCGCGCCGCGCGCCGCATCGCCGAGCGCCGCGATGCACCGTGGAGCGTGGTGACGGTGCAGCCGTCGGAGGCGGTGGAAGCGGCCAAGCAGCACGAGATCGACCAGGCGTTCGCGCTGGCGCGCCGCCTCGGTGCGGACACCGAGGTGCTGCGCGGCGCGCGCATCGCCGATGCGCTGCTGGATCACGCCACGCAAAGCGGCGCCTCGACGCTGGTGCTGGGGCGGACGCGCGAGCGGCCGGTGGCGCGCATGTTCAACCGCACGCTGACCCAGCAGATCCTGCAGCGCGGTGCGCACTACGAACTGGTCATCATCAGCACGCCGGAAGCGCGCGCACGTGCGCGTCGCGGCGACACCGGCATCGGTAGCTGGCTGACGCGGCATGAGCTCGCGTTCGCCGCCGTGGCCTCGTTGCTCTCCATTGGCGTGGCCTGGCTGGCCGAGCGCTGGATGGGGCTGGAAGACGTCTCGATGGTCTTCATCGTGGCGGTCGTGCTGGTCGCATCGCGCACGCGGATGACCGCCGCGGTGCTGGCCGCGCTGCTGGGGTTCTTTGCCTACAACTTCTTCTTCATCGAACCGCGCTTCACCTTCAACATCACCGCCCGCCAAGGCGTGACCACGGTGTTCCTGTTCCTGATCGCTGCGCTGGTAGCAGGGCGACTGGCCTCGCGCCTGCGCATGCAGGTGGTGGCGCTGCGCGCCGCCAACACGCAGGCGACCGCCTTGCAGGCGCTGGGGCGCGAACTGGCCGTCGCCGCCGACCTGGGGCAGGTGCTGGCCGCCGGGCGCAAGGCGCTGGAACGCGCGCTGTCGGCGGAGGCGTGGCTGCGCGTGCAGGGCCGCGAGGAGCCGGCGACGACGACGCTCGCCGGCACCGACCTGGCCGCCGCCGACTGGGCGCAACAGCATGGGCAGGCGACCGGGCGCCACACCGATACCCTGGCAGGTGCAGGCCGCTGGTTCCTGCCGCTGCGCGGCGACCGCGGGACGCTGGGCGTGCTGGGATTGCGCTTCGACGACAGCGCGCCCCGATTGCTGCCGGAACAGCGGCGGCTGGCCGAGGCGATGGCTGAGGACATCGCGCAGGCCGTGGTGCGCACGCGGCTGGTGGCGGAACTGGAAGACGCGCGCGTCGGCGGCGAGACCGAGCGCCTGCGTTCGGCATTGCTGTCGTCGGTGTCCCACGACCTGCGCTCGCCGCTGGCCTCGATGATCGGCTCGGCCAGCAGCCTGGCCAGTTACTGGAACGCGATGGGCGAGGACGATCGCCGCAGCCTGCTCGAGACGATCCAGCAGGAAGGCGAGCGGCTGGATCGCTACATCCAGAACCTGCTCGACATGACGCGCCTCGGCCACAGCGGACTGACGCTCAACCGCGACTGGATCGGGGTGGACGAACTGCTCGGTTCGGCGGTCACGCGCCTGCAGCGTTACCAGCCCGGGGTGCGCGTGCAGACCACGGTGGCCGCGGACGTGCCGGCCATCTGGGTGCATCCGGCGCTGATCGAGCAGGCGGTGTTCAACGTGCTGGAGAACGCGGGCAAATTCTCGCCGCCCGACGAGCCGGTGCAGGTGGAGGCGAAGCTTGTCGACGGCGCACTGCGCATCGACGTGCGCGATCGCGGCCCCGGCATTCCGGAAGACGAGCGCAGCCGCATCTTCGACATGTTCTACAGCGTGGAGCGCGGCGACCGCGGTCGCCACGGCACCGGCCTGGGGCTGGCGATCTGCCAGGGCATGGTGGGTGCGCACGGCGGCAGCGTGGAAGCGCTGCCGGGGCCGGATGGTCGCGGCACGGTGATCCGGATTACCCTGCCGCTGCTCACTCCCGCCTAGGATCTGGTTTGACCTATACCGCGCCACCACCCGCGTCCGCCCCGCCGGCGCGCATCCTGGTGATCGACGACGAGCCGCAGATCCGGCGCTTCCTCGACATCAGCCTGCGCGCGCAGGGCTACGTGGTGGCGATGGCGGAGGGCGGCCGTGCCGGGCTGGCGGAACTGGCGGCGCATGGTGCCGACCTGGTGGTGCTGGATATCGGTCTGCCGGACATGGAGGGCCACGACGTGCTGCGCGAGCTGCGGCAGTGGTCGCAGGTGCCGGTGATCATGCTGACCGTGCGCGACGGCGAGATGGAGAAGGTCGCCGCGCTCGATGGCGGCGCCAACGACTACGTCACCAAGCCGTTCGGTGTGCAGGAACTGATGGCCCGCATCCGCGGCCTGCTGCGCACCCGCGCCGCCACCAGCGACGACGCGATGCCGGTGTTCGACGACGGCCACCTGCACGTGGACCTCGGCCGCCGCGAGGTAACGCTGGACGGTGAAGCCGTCGCGCTGAGCCGCAAGGAATTCGCCCTGCTCGCCCTGCTGCTGCAACACCCCGGCCGCGTGGTCACGCAACCGCAACTGCTGCGCGAACTGTGGGGCCCCAACCATCAGGACGACACCCACTACCTGCGCATCCTGGTGGGCAAGCTACGGCAGAAACTGCACGACGATGCGACCGCGCCGCGGTACATCGCGACGGAGCCGGGGGTGGGGTTGCGGTTTGTGGGGGTGGGATGAGGGTAGTGAAGCGGGTGTGCGAATCCGTTTTACCTTGGGGTGGTAGGGGGCTGACAGTCAGCAATGGACTCCGGAACAACGACCAACTCTGACGCAGGCCGTTCGGCCCACCTTCCGTGGTGGCCCATTCCCTTCGTATTCCTTGCCTACTTCGTGCTCTTCCTCTACTTCGTGGAGTCCGGGCAGACGATTCCGGCCATGGTGTTCGGAATCTTGGCATTGCCGGTCCTCATCGCTGCTTCGTTGTTTTCTGTGGCGGTGTTCGTCCGCTTGGTATTCGGTGTGTACAGAGGACGTCTCTCCTGGCTGGGCCTGTTGGCGTGGTTGGCCGTTGGAACAGCCTGCGCAGTGATGGCCGCACAGATTCTTCGGTAGTTCCCCAGAGGTGGCGGACCTTGCCCTGTGGGCTGGGCCGTGCAGGGGCCAAGGTACAATGACGCCATGACGTCCCCCCGCATTCCCCACGAAGCCCTGCGCCTCTCGGTCGCCCCGATGATGGACTGGACGGATACGCACTGCCGCGTGTTCCACCGGTTGTTGGCGCCGAACGCGCGCCTGTACACCGAAATGGTGCACGCGCAGGCGGTGATCCACGGCGACCGTGATCGCCTGCTGGGGTTCGACACCGTGGAGCATCCCGTCGCCGTGCAACTCGGCGGCAGCGAGCCCGAAGACCTGGCGCAGGCCGCGCGCATCGCGCAGGACTGGGGTTACGACGAAGTGAACCTCAACGTCGGTTGCCCGTCGGATCGCGTGCAGGCCGGGCGCTTCGGCGCCTGCCTGATGAAGGAGCCTGCGCTGGTGTCCGAGTGCGTCGCGGCGATGATCGAGGCGGTGGGCATTCCCGTTTCGGTGAAATGCCGCCTGGGCGTGGACGAACAGGAAGACTACGACCTGTTCCGCGCCTTCATCGACACGGTGGCCGCGACCGGCTGCAATACGTTCTTCGTGCATGCGCGCAAGGCCTGGCTGCAGGGCCTGTCGCCGAAGGAGAACCGCGAGATCCCGCCGCTGCGCTACGACTGGGCCTATCGCCTGAAGCGCGAGCGCCCGGAGCTGACCATCGCGCTCAACGGCGGCATCACCACGACCGCGCAGGTGCACGAACACCTGCAGCACAGCGACGGCGTGATGATCGGTCGCGCTGCCTACCACGAGCCTTATGCGTTGCATGAAATGCAGGTGGCGCTGTTCGGTGGCGAGATGCGGTCGCGCGTGGATCTGCTGCGCGCTTGGCGCCCCTACGTGGAGACGCAGTTGGCCAAAGGCGTGGCACTGAAGCACCTGACCCGGCACGTGCTGGGCCTGTTCCATGCCCAGGTCGGCGGACGCGCGTTCCGCCAGATCCTCAGCGAAGGCGCGCACAAGCCTGGCGCGGACTGGTCGCTGGTGGAGCAGGCGCTGGCCGCGACCACGCGCGAACTGCGCCCGGCGGCCTGAGCATGATCACGCGCGATATCGCCGCCTTCACCGCGTTCGCGCGCGCGCTGGCGACCGACTTCGGTCCGGCGACCGCGCGCGCGGCCTTCGTGGTGTCGCCGGATGGCTTCATGCGGGCCGAGCAATCGGCGCAGGACAACCGCTACATGGCGGAGGCCGGCGCGTTCGACACCGGTGCCGCATTGCGCGAGCACCATGCGTTGCAACGCGCACTGGGGCAGGACGTGCCGGTGGTCTGCTTCCCTGGCGACGAGGCGACGCCGGATGCGGTGTTCCCGAACAACGTGTTCGCCACAGCCCGCGTCGATGGCGAACCGAGGTTGATCGTCGGCCGCATGCGCCACGAGGTGCGGCAACGCGAGGCGGGCAGGGCGGACATCCGCGGATTCTTCCGCGACACCCTCGGTTACGCCGAGATCGATCTTTCCAGCCAGCCGCATCCCTGCGAGCTGACGGGGGCACTGGTTATCGACCGTGCGCGCGGCATCGGCTTCTGCGGCCTGTCGGAACGCTGCGACGAGGCTGGCGCGGCCCGGATGCATGAGGCCTTCGGCCTGCGCGCCACGCTGATGTTCGATCTCGCGCCCGGCGAGTACCACACCAATGTGCTGCTGGCGGTGCTGGCCGGCCGCGCGGCCCTGGTGTATCCGGGTGGCTTCGCCACGCCGGATCTGCTGCCGGCCCTTGAGGCGCTGTACCCCGGCGGGGTCGTAGCGCTGATCGCCGATGAACAGGCGGCCTTCGCTGGCAACGCCATCGCGTTGGCGGCAGGGAAGGTATGGATGAGCCGGCGTGCCCACGAAGCGCTGCGGCCCGCCACCGTGGCCGGGCTGGCGGCGTCGGACTTTGCGGTGCACAGCGTGGCGCTGGACGCGATCGAAGCCGGCGGCGGATCGCTAAGATGTTGTGTTGCCGAGGTTTTCTGACGGTTCAGCTGGCTGAATGCGGGGCACGACCCTGTGGATAAATTCAGAACGGATTCACCGCCGCGGTCCAAGACTTCACTTCCATTCTCCAGAGGCGGTTTCGGGTTCCGTTCAGTTTCGCGACCCCAGTTCCGTTACGATTCCGTTATGCGTTTTCGTACCCCGACCCTAGCCGCCCTTGCCTTGGCGGTGCTCGCCGCCATCACCGGTACTGCTGCGGTGCACGCACAGGACGACCGTGGTCGCGGGGACGCGCCGCCGTCGCGGGAGCGCGGCGCACCGCGCAGCGACGACCGTGGTCACCGCAACTCCATGTCCGACTCGGTGCGCCGCGTGCGCAGCGATTCGGGCAACCAGGTATTGAGTGTCGAACGCATGCAGTACGACGGCCGCGATGTCACGCGCGTCAAGTACATCGACGACCGTGGCCGCGTGCGCACGCAGACGCAGGACGACATGGGGCCGTCGCGCCGCGACGCCGATTCGCCGGTCCGGCCGCGCCGCGACATCGCTCCGCCGCCTGCACGCGGCGATAACCCCTCGCGCCCGTAGTCTTACGTAGAATCCACGCTCATCATGAGCACGTCCGTGGCCGGTTCCGCGCCACGCGCAATACCTAAGGAGAGTCCATGCGTATCCTGCTGGTCGAAGACGAAGCCCCCCTGCGTGAAACCCTGGCAGCGCGCCTGAAGCGCGAAGGCTTTGCGGTCGACGCCGCCCAGGACGGCGAGGAAGGTCTCTACATGGGCCGCGAAGTGCCGTTCGACGTGGGCATCATCGATCTCGGCCTGCCGAAGATGTCGGGCATGGAGCTGATCAAGGCGCTGCGCGACGAGGGCAAGAAGTTTCCCGTGCTGATCCTGACCGCGCGCAGCAGCTGGCAGGACAAGGTCGAAGGCCTGAAGCAGGGCGCCGACGACTATCTGGTCAAGCCCTTCCACGTGGAAGAACTGCTGGCCCGCGTCAACGCGCTGTTGCGCCGCGCGGCGGGCTGGAGCAAGCCGACGCTGGAATGCGGTCCGGTCGCGCTGGATCTGGCGGCCCAGACCGTCAGCGTCAACGGCAGCAACGTCGACCTGACCAGCTACGAGTACAAAGTGCTCGAATACCTAATGATGCACGCGGGCGAACTGGTCTCGAAGGCAGACCTGACCGAGCACATCTACCAGCAGGACTTCGACCGCGACTCCAACGTGCTGGAAGTCTTCATCGGCCGCTTGCGCAAGAAGCTGGACCCGGACGGCGAGCTGAAGCCGATCGAGACCGTGCGCGGCCGCGGCTACCGCTTCGCGATCCCGCGCAGCGGCGAAGGCTGATGCCCCGCGCCGGCATCGCCTGCATTTGATGCCCGCGCCACCCTCCGGCGCCGCGCCATCCGCGCCCGTCGGCCGTGACCGGTTCGACGGGTGGCGGCCGCGTTCGTTGCGTGCCCGCCAGCTGCTGGCCGCCAGCCTTGCGCTGCTCGCCTTCCTCGCCCTGGCTGGGTATGCGTTGGACCGTGCGTTCGTCGACACCGCCGAGGACAACCTGCGCCAGCGGTTGAAGAGCTACGCGCTCTACTACACCGACAAGGTGGAGTTTGGGCGCAACGGCACGCTGATCCCTCCCTACAACACGCCAGATCCCCGCTTCGACATGCCCGACAGCGGGATGTACGCGCAGGTGGTGCTGCAGGGTGTGCCGCCGTGGGGTTCCAACTCCACGCTGGGTCCCGAGCTCCCGGTGCCGCGGATGCTGGGTGCGCTGGAAGAATCGTTCGAGGGGCCGTTGCCGATCCGTCGCGCCGACGGCAGCGACAGCGAGGCGTACCGCTATGGCGTGGGCTATGCCTGGCCGGCGACGCACCAGCATGCGGAGATTCCATACAGCATCTACATCTTCGAGGATGCGCAGGCACTGAGCGCGCAGATCCGCGTGTTCCGCGGCTCGCTGTGGGTCTACCTCGGCGGCGCAGGGGTGATCCTGCTGCTGCTACAGATGCTGGTGCTGCGCTGGAGCCTGCGCCCGCTGCGACGGGTGATCTTCGAGCTCAGTCGCGTGCAGCGCGGTGAGCTGTCCGGCATGACCGAGAGTCATCCGCGCGAACTCGAGCCGCTCACCGACAGCATCAACGCCTTCATCGAGAGCGAGCGCGAAAACCTGGAGCGCCAGCGCAACACGTTGGCCGACCTCGCGCACAGCTTGAAGACACCGATCGCCGTGCTGCGGACGCAGCTGGACAGCGGCGGGGGCGATCCGCAGGCCTTGCGCGAAGAATTGGACGTGCAGCTCAAGCGGATGAACAACCTGGTGTCCTACCAATTGGCACGCGCGGCCTCCAGCGGCCACAAGCTGTTCTCCGCCGCCGTGGCCATCGAGCCGCATGCCGAGGAAATCGTGCGCGGGCTGGAGAAGGTGTACGCCGCCAAGGGCGTGATCTGCGAGTTCGAGATCGATCCGCGTGCGCGTTTCCACGGCGAGACCGGCGACCTGCAGGAACTGATGGGCAATCTGCTGGAGAACGCCTTCAAGTGGGCGCGTTCCCGTGTCCTGTTGACAGTGACCGTGGGTGCGACAGCGCCGCAGCGGCGTGCCGGCCTGTTCATGGCCGTCGACGACGACGGACCGGGCATCGCCGAGGAGGATGTGGCGAAGGTCCTGCAACGCGGTGTGCGCGGCGATGAGCGCGTGCAGGGGCATGGCATCGGGCTGTCGATCGTGCAGGACCTGATCCGCGACTATCGCGGCGAGTTGCAGGTGCGGCGATCGGAGGAACTGGGTGGCGCGCGCTTCGAGGTGAGGTTGCCGCCGGGCCTGTGATTCAGGCCGCCGCGCCGGCCATCGGCGAGGGGCCGTAGAAACGCGCCAGATGCGCCGCCACGTCCGGCATGGCCTCGGCCAGCACGTCGGGCGCCGAGAAGTGGTACTCGGTGGTCACCGCAAAGAACTCTTCGGGCGCTTCCGCGGCGTACGGGTCGATGGCGGTGTCATGGCCCAGGTCGACCTGCATGCAGAAGTCGTCGTAAGCGCGTTGGAAGTCGCGCGCCCAGCGACCGTGCCACGCGTCCGGCAACGGCGGCGTGCCATCGAGCTCGCCATCCAGCACGTCCAACTTGTGCGCCATCTCGTGGACGGCCACGCAGAAGCCGGCGTCGGGTTCGGCGATGTCGGCCTGCACGTCGGCCCAGGACAGGATCAGCGGTCCCTGGTCCCACGCTTCACCGGCCAGATCGTCTTCCCACTCGTGCAGCACGCCGGCCGCGTCGGTGTGCGTGCGCTGCACGCGGAATGCGTCCGGGTAGACGATCAGTTGCGACCAGCCGCGCAGGCCGGCCTCGCCGTACTCGAGCAGGGGCAGGCAGCACAGCGCGGCCAGCTGCGCGCGATGCGCCTCGTCGAGGATCAGTCCGGCCAGCGGCGTGATGGTCTTCTGGTGCAGGAAGCGCGCCGTCAGTGCGCGCAGGCGCTCCGAGCGCTCGTCGTCCAGCGCCGATACCCATGGGGTAGCGGTGCGCACGCGGTGCCAGAGAGTGTCGTCAATCGACGGGGAAGGGCGCCGCAGGCGGCGCAACAGTCCGATCACCGGGTGCCGCCGTCCGCGTCAGCGGAACATGCCCGGCAGGAAGCTGTGCCACTTCGAGCCGCGGCTGCGCGGCAGTGGAGTGTCGTCGTCATCGCCACCGCCACGCGAGGTGGCAGGCGTCAGCGAGGTCGGCGCACCGTACTTGCTGCGCACGGCGGTGGCGCGCGCGCGGCGCGCATCCGATGCGGTCGGCACGGCATCGACCGGACGTTCGGCGACCGCACGGTCGGCGACGTCCTGGCAGGTACCGGTGGTGCCGTTGGCGATGCCGCGACCGTTCTGGGCGAATACCGCCGCCGAGGCAACGAGAAGCAGCAGGGCAAGGCTGGCGCGAAGCATCGGAGGGACTCCTGTCGGTCGGTTACAGCGGCCAGATGACGCCGCCGACTATAGCCGGATTGGCGGCGGCCGGCACGGATCCGTCCCCTCCGTGCGACGAAACGGCGGTCCGTGGCGACGGATCGAGGAAAACGGGCGATGGGCTGCTGCGTCGCAGCAGGCGGCTGGCCCGGCTTCCGGCAGACTCGCGCCATGCCGAGCCCTCCCGACCGCCCGCTGACCGCCCCCGCCCTGCGCCTGGCGCTGATTGCCGGCGCTCGCCGGGTCATCGCGGCCCGGGATGGGTTGAACCGGATCAACGTGTTCCCGGTGGCCGATGGCGATACCGGTAACAACCTCGCTTCCACCCTCGGCAGCGTGCTGCACGGCGCGCTGAGCCAGCCCAGCCAGCATGCCGGCGACCTGCTCAGCCGGGTCGGCAACGACGCGATCGACGGCGCGCGCGGCAATTCGGGCGCCATCTTGGCGCAGTTCCTGCACGGGGTAGCCGAACGCGTCCGCCCCCTGCCCGAACTGGACGTCCGCTCGCTTGCCGCCGCCGTGCGCCAGGGAGCGCAGAGCGCGCGGCAGGCGCTGGCCCAGCCGGTCGAGGGCACCATCCTGAGCGTTATCACCGCATTCGCCGACGAACTGGATGCGGCGGCGGACAGTGCGCAGCCCGATACGCGCAGCGGATTCACCCGGGCACTGGTGCGGGCGCGTCGCGCGCTGGCCGATACCCCGCGGCAGATGGCGCTGCTGCAGAAGGCCGGTGTGGTGGATGCGGGCGCGCAGGGCTTCGTCGATCTGCTGGAAGGCATCGCCGAGTTCGTCGAAGGCGGTCCGCGGGCGGTCCGCATGCGCACGGGTGCGCCGGTGGCGGCCAACGATGCCGGCGTGCCCTTGGCGCACGACCACGAGATCGATCCCGGCCGCCGCTGGTGCACCGAATGCCTGCTGCTGGGCGAGGCGTTGGATCGCGAGCGGCTGCGCTCGGCCCTGGAAGCGCTTGGCGCCGACTCCATCGTCATCGCGGGCGGTGTGTCCCGACTGCGCGTACACGCCCACACCGGCTCGCCGCAGGCGCTGTTCGATGCCTGTGCAGCGCAGGGACGCGTGGAAGGCATGAAGGCCGACGACATGATCCGGCAGCAGGCGATCGCTGCCGCGCCGCAACCGCTGATAGTGGTCACCGACAGCGCCGCCGACCTGCCGGACGACATCGCCGAGCGCCATGCGATCGGGGTGGTGCCGGCGCGCGTGGATCTGGACGGTCGCGATTATCTGGACAAGATCGGGCTGTCGACCGCCGAGTTTTATCGGCGCATGGCGTCGTCGCGCCAGCTGCCGCGCACCAGCCAGCCGCCGCCTGGCGATTTCCGCCGGCAGTTCGAATTGTCGCTCGCGCACCATGCGCGCGTGCTGTACGTGGGTCTGTCGCGCGCACTGTCGGGCACGCTGCAGTCCGGCGAGCATGCGGCGGCGCGCGATCCGGGGCGGCGGGTGCGCGTGTTCGACACGATCAACGCAGCCTGCGGGCAGGCCCTGCTGGTATGGCGTGCCGCCGAACTGGCGGCCGAAGGGCGGGACGAGGCCGAGGTGGTCGACGAACTGGAGCGCCTGCGCCCGCTCACGCGGATGTGGGCCATCGCGCCGGACATTTCCCATGCCGTGCGCGGCGGACGCATCCCGCGCTGGGCGGCGCCGATCGCCCGGCTCAGCGCGCTGACGCCGATGGCGAAGATGAGCGTCGATGGCCGCATGGTCGTCGCCGGCTTGCTGCTGACGCGCGCGCGCGCGCCCGAGGCGTTCGCGCAGCGGGTCGTGCGCCAGTTGGATGCGGGGCAGCGCTGGCGCCTGATCGTCGGGCACTGCGATGCGCGTGCCGAAGGCGAGCGTCTGCTCGCGGCGTTGCGCACCCGGTTGTCGATCAGCGAGGACCGACTGGTAGAAACCGGGGCCGCCATCGGCGCGCACGCCGGGCAGGGCGCCTTGATCGTGGCGGTGCAGCCGGCGCCCGATGCCTGAGCCGGTGAGGGCGTGGCCCATAATGGCGTCATGCTGACCGCCTGCCTGTTGCTGTTCGCCTACCTGATCGGCTCTGTGTCGGGCAGCCTGATGCTCGGCCGCCTGCGTGGCGTGGACATCCGCACGCAGGGCAGCGGCAATGCCGGCGGCACGAATGCCTTCCGCACGCAGGGCGCGAAGTTCGCACTGGGCGTGGTGCTGATCGATATCGGCAAGGGAGCGCTGGCGGCGTGGCTGGCACTGCGGTTCGCGCCGGGCGAAGGACCACTGTCGCCGCGCGCACTGGGATTCCTGGCGGTGTTCGTCGCGGCGATGGGCCATGTCTGGCCGGTCTGGCATGGGTTCCGCGGCGGCAAGGGCGTCGGCACGCTGCTGGGTGGCATGGCGGTGCTGTGGCCGATGGTGCTGCTGCCGTTGTTCGCGGCGTGGTTGGGCGTGCTGGTGACGACGGGTTACGTCGGCCTGGCATCGATCATCGCCACCGCCTGCCTGGTGCCGCTGGCGTGGTGGATGCCGGTCGATCGTGCCGCCCAGGTGTTCGCGGTGACCGCGGCGTTGCTGGTGCTGTTCACCCATCGGGTGAATGTCCGCCGCCTGCGCGAAGGCACCGAGTCGCGCTTCGAGCGTGCGCGCATCTGGCGACGACGCGCATGACCGGCGAGCGCGAACTGCTGCAGCGCCTGATCGAAGGCCCGGTGTCCGGTGATGCACTGGCGCGCGATGCCGGCCTGACGCGTGCCGCGATGTGGAAGCGCATCGAGGCGCTGCGCGAAGGCGGTGTACGCATCGATGCGCAGGCCGGGCGTGGCTATGCGCTCGCCGAACCGGTCGAATTGCTGGACGCCGACCGCATCCGTGCGCAACTGCAGGCCGCGACCGTCGGTGCCCTGTCGTCACTCGAGGTGGCGTGGTCGCTGGACTCGACCAACAGCGAGTTGCTCCGGCGCAAGGCACCCGAGCGCGGTCTCGACGCCTTGCTCGCCGAGCAGCAGACGGGCGGCCGCGGCCGTCGCGGGCGACAGTGGGCGTCGCCGATCGCATCGAATCTCTATCTGTCGCTGTCGCGGCAATTCTCCGGTGGCCTCGCGCGCTTGGGCGGCCTCAGCCTGGTGGTCGGCGTGGCGGTCGCCGAGGCGTTGAAACAGGCCGGCTACGATGCCGTGGGCGTGAAGTGGCCGAACGACCTGCTCGCGCACGGCCGCAAGCTTGGCGGCATCCTGGTCGAAGGCGGTGGCGAACACGGGGGTCCGGTACGCGCGGTGATCGGCATCGGCGTGAACGTACGCATGCCGGCACCCATGGCCACCAGCATTGATCAGGCGTGGACGGATCTCGCCCGGCTGGCCGATGGTGCGCCGTCGCGCAACACGCTGGCGGCGCAGTTGCTGGATGCCCTGCTGCCGGCGCTGGAGCAGTTCGATCACGACGGCCTTCCGCCCTTCCTCGCGCGTTACGCCGCACTGGATGTGCTGGCGGGGCGCGCCGTCACCGTGCATGGTCCTCAGGGCGACGAGCAGGGCGTGGCCGATGGTATCGGCGATGACGGCGCGCTGAGGGTGAACATGGGGCAGGCTGTGCGGCTGGTGCATGCAGGCGAGGTCAGCGTGAGGGCGACATGACGCAGTGGGTGTTCGACCTGGGGAACTCGAGGGTGAAGTGCGCGGCGCTGCATGCCGATGGCACGCTCGGCCATGTGCAGGCCATCGCGTACGACGAAGGCTTCGTCGCATCGCTCGACGCGATGCTGCCGCCGACCATGGCGAAGGAAGCCTCGATGGCCGTCGTCGCCAGCGTGGCATCGCCGGCGCGCACGGCGGCCGTCATCGACTGGCTGACCCTACGATTCGGCGTCATTTCCCTCCCGCGCACGCAGCCTGTGCTGGCCGGCGTGCGCATCGCGTACGACGAGCCCGCGCGGCTGGGCGTGGATCGGTTCCTCGCGCTGCTGGCCGCGCGTCGCCGCGCGGCCCGGAGCTGGCTGGTGGCAGGCGTGGGCACGGCACTGACCGTCGACCTGCTGGATGCGCAGGGTCTTCACCGAGGCGGTCGCATCGCGCCTTCGCCCCACCTGATGCGCGAGGCTCTCCACGCCGCGGCCGGACAACTGCCGGTGACGGGAGGCCACTACGTCGAGTTCGCTACCGACACGCTCGACGCGCTGGCGTCCGGCTGCGACGGCGCCGCGCTGGGTCTCATCGAGCGCAGCCTGCTGCAGGCGGAGGACAGGCTGGGCGAACGGCCGGCATTGCTGTTGCATGGCGGTGGCGCCGCCGGCTTGATGCCCTGGTTGCAGGGCGCAGTGCTGGCGCCATCCCTCGTGCTGGAGGGATTGGCTGTCTGGGCGCGCCTCGATGGCGATGCGTGAGCGCGGCTAGAATCACGGCATGCTGATCCGCGCCCTGATCGTCCTGCTGGTCGTCCTGAATCTGGGCGCCGCCGCCTGGTGGCTGACACGCCCCGTGGCGCCGCCTGCGCCGCCACTCGCTCTGCCGTCGGGCGTGGCCCGCCTGCAATTGGTGGACGAGCCCGCTTCGCCGGCGAGTGCGCCGACGGCATCGGCCGCGACCTTGCCCGCCGCCGAAGCTTCCATCGCGGCCTGTTTCAGCCTGGGGCCTTACACGAGCCAGGCGGCGGCCACTCAAGCGCAGGCGGCGACCGCGGGGCGACTGTTGCGCACGCGTCTTCGTGAAATCCCTGGCACGAGCGCCAGTGGCTATCAGGTGGTGATCCCGCCGTCCGCGACGCTGGAAGATGCGCAGGCCATCGCGGCGCGTATCGGTGCAGCGGGCTTCGACGATTTCCTGGTGGTGCGCCAGGGCGATCAGGCGAACGGGATTGCCCTGGGGCGCTATCGCAGCCGTGAAGCCGCGGACCGTCGCCTTGCGCAACTGCAGGCCGCGGGTTTCGGGGCAGCACTGCAACCGGTGGGTCGCGCCGGTCCCAGCCTGTGGTGGCTGGATGCGGGTGTGGCGGACGGTGTGGACGCGGCCGAAGTGGCGCGTACCGCATCCAGCGGTGTCCCCCAGCCCCTCGAATGCACCGCGCTGCGCTAGAATTGCGACCCGCGCCGCTTTAGCTCAGCTGGTAGAGCAACCGCCTTGTAAGCGGTAGGTCATCCGTTCGATTCGGATAAGCGGCACCATGTTCCTGCGGCCGATGGCGCGACCGTGCTGCGATGCCACAGTCCCGTCATTGCCGACCACTTAGACTGTGCGCCTGTTTTCCACAGGACGTACCCATGAGTCGAGCCTTTCCCCCGGTCTCCCTGATCGGCGTGCCCACCGACATCGGCGCTGGACATCGCGGTGCACGGATGGGGCCGGATGCGCTCCGCATCGCGGGTCTGGGCGAAGCGCTGGCGGCGCGCGGTGTGGACGTGATCGATACCGGCAATGTGCAGGGACCGTCCAATCCATGGACCGGGCCCGTCGCGGGCTATCGCCACCTCGATGAGGTCGTGGCGTGGAACCGCGCCGTGATGGACGCCACCGCGGCGGAACTGGACCGTGGACGCCTGCCGATCATGCTGGGCGGCGATCATTGCCTGGCGATGGGATCCATCACCGCGGTCGCGCAGCATTGCCGCCGGGCCGGCAAGAAGCTGCGCGTGCTCTGGCTTGACGCGCATTCCGATTTCAACACCAGCGAGGTCACACCGTCGGGCAACATCCATGGCATGCCGGTGGCGTGCCTGTGCGGGATAGGTCCCGATGCGCTGACGAAGCTTGGTGGCGATTCCCCTGCGATCACGCCCGCGATGGTGCGGCAGATCGGCATCCGTTCGGTCGATCCGGAAGAGAAGAAGCTGATCAAGGACCACAGGGTCGATGTGTACGACATGCGCTACATCGACGAGGTCGGCATGAAGCGCACGATCGAGGCCGCACTGGAGGGCGTCGACGGCGATACTCACCTGCACGTCAGCTTCGACGTGGACTTTCTCGACCCCAGCATCGCGCCGGGCGTCGGCACCACGGTACCGGGCGGTCCCAACTACCGCGAGGCGCAGCTGGTCATGGAGATGATCGCCGATACGCGACTGATGGGGTCTTTGGATATCGTCGAGTTGAACCCGGTGCTGGACCGTCGCAACCGCACCGCCAAGTTGACCGTGGATCTGGTGGAAAGCCTGTTCGGCAAGTCCACGCTGATGCGCGACTGACGCCGGCCGCGATTGGGAAAACTGCGACTGAACAGGCCATAGGCGGCTTCACGTGGCCTATACGCTACGCCGCTGAAGGTGGCTGCACACGCCACCGCGGCGTCGGACGCACCTGCGGTGGCTCCCTGTCCAATCCAAGGAGGCGACTCATGAAGCGTGCAATGGCCCTGTTGCTGATGGCGATGTTCTCGATGGCGGTCCTGTCCGGTTGCAACACCGTGGCCGGCGCCGGCAAGGACGTCCAGAAGGTGGGCGAAAAGGTCGAAGACAAGGCCCAGGACTGCAAGGACGGCCGCTGCTGATCGCACCGGTCCCGCGCGCCTGAAAGCGGGGTCGCGGGGCGATGACGGGGCTGGGGCGACCCGGCCCCCGTCGTTCCGGCCGGCCCGTTGGTCAGGCGCCAGCCAGTGTGGTTGAATCAGACTCGCCGCACGCGACGACAGGGCACGCCGCCCGCATCGCACCCTTTCCACCTATGTCGAGGAGTTCTGCCATGAAGCGTTTTTCCGCACTGATCGTACTGGCCCTGTTGTCGATTGCCGTGCTGTCCGGCTGCAACACCGTGAAAGGCGTGGGCAAGGATGTGCAGAAGGTCGGCGAGAAGGTCGAGGACGCGTCCGGCAAGTGACGCGATTCCGTCGCAAGAAGAAGGCCGCCTCCGGGCGGCCTTCTTCGTTTCCGGCGGCCTGGAAGCGACCCGCGCGTATTCACGGTTGAGAATGCGGGCTCATGCCGGTGAACGGTTCAGCGATTCCTAATGGCGTGTTGACGTCGGGTTGATCGTCGCGCAACGGAGGCGTTGCGATGCTGTCCGCGCGGCGCCCCCTGCCGCTCAATCAAGTGAGGCAACACCATGAATCAGGACATCATCGCCGGTAACTGGAAGCAGCTGAAAGGCAAGATCCAGGCGAAGTGGGGCGACCTGACCGATGACGACTTCAAGGTCGCGGAAGGCAATGCCGAGTACCTGACCGGCAAGCTGCAGGAGCGTTACGGGTACGACCGTGACCGTGCCAACACCGAAGTCGAGGATTTCCAGCGCACGCTGCGTTCGGACAGCACGTTCAAGCACTGACGCGCGCAATCATGCTGACGGACAGTACAAGACGGGCCGCGCAATGCGGCCCGTCTTCTTTCGTGCGCCAGGATCAGCGGTAGCGCGGCGGGTCGGCGACAAATCCGCCGGGGAATGCGCGCGGGCTTTCATCGCGCCACGTCGGTCCATGACGACGGGGAACCACGCCCAGCGCGACCAGTCGGCGGTACTCGTCGTAGCGCACTTCGCTCACCTGCTCCGGCTGGCGGGTCGCGCGGTCGAACCCCGTTCGCGACGTCGGTGACCACTCGCGACCGCCGTGACCGGTACCGATGCTCTGCTGCCTGGCTGCGTCGTTGGCGGCGATGCCACGGGAGGAGCCCGCTGGCGCGGCGGCTTCGGCTTCTGCCCGCTTCTCCATCGATCCGCGCGCGATCGGCGGTGGCGTGTACTGCGGATAGCGGTAGGCACGGGCCTCTCGGAACGCGGCAACGCCGATCACGCCGACGTTGCGCGGCCGTCCCGTCCGTGCGGCGTAGCTGTCGCCGAGGTCGGTGAATACGAACTGCGCCACGTCATTCATCGACTTGCGCCAGCCGGTGACCTCCGTGGTCTGCCACGGCTCCAGCACGTAGCCGGCCTGCGAGGGGTTGGCGGTCTGGCCGGTGATGGCGTTGATCCCGTCCACGGACAGCACCACCAGCACGCGCTCGCCCGTCGTGTTGGTCAGCCGGACGCTGTAGCGGTTGCCGGGCGTGCCGGCGACCCAGAGATCGCCCCGGTGCGGATGCTGTGCCAGCCATTCGCCGGTGTCGCGGTCGACCACGCTGACGTCGACCAGCGGAC
Organism: Pseudoxanthomonas sp. LjRoot143; assembly: GCF_964252945.1. Lineage (NCBI taxonomy): Bacteria > Pseudomonadati > Pseudomonadota > Gammaproteobacteria > Lysobacterales > Lysobacteraceae > Pseudoxanthomonas > Pseudoxanthomonas sp. LjRoot143. The sequence continues at coordinate 227,819 of NZ_CAXUPM020000001.1, forward strand.
CGGCATGGGCGGGTGCGCAGGCAAGCAGGGCCAGCGTGGCGAGGGATGCGAGGATGCGGTGCAGCATGTCCGTTCTCCTGGTGGGGACGTTGCTGCGAACGGCCGGCCGGAGGCAACGGGGTTGTCCGGGTGGACGATGCCGGTGCCGGTTAAGCCGCGGGCAGGGTGCGCCTGCGACGCCGTGTCGCAGGCCTTGGGTCCGCATGCCCTGGCCCCAGCCGGTAAACTGGCCGCTTTCCCGCATTCCCCCGCACTGCACATGACCACCCGCGTCCTTACCGGCATCACCACCTCGGGCACGCCGCACCTGGGCAACTACGTCGGCGCCGTGCGCCCTGCCGTGGCGGCCAGCCGCGCCGCGGATACGGAAAGCTTCTATTTCCTGGCCGACCTGCACAGCCTCATCAAGGCGCAGGACCCGGGGCGCACGCAGCGTTCCACGCTGGAGATCGCGGCGACCTGGCTTGCCTGTGGCCTGGAGCCGGACAAGGTGTGGTTCTACCGCCAGAGCGACGTGCCGGAGATCACCGAGCTGACCTGGTTCCTGACCTGCGTGGCGGGCAAGGGCATCCTCAACCGCGCGCATGCCTACAAGGCGGCGGTGGACAAGAACAACGCCGACGGCGAAGACCCCGATGCGGGGGTCAGCGCCGGCCTCTTCATGTATCCGGTGTTGATGGCCGCGGACATCCTGATCTTCAACGCGCACCAGGTGCCGGTGGGGCGCGACCAGATCCAGCACATCGAGATGGCGCGCGATTTCGGCCAGCGCTTCAACCATGTGTACGGCAAGGAGTACTTCACCCTGCCCGAGGCGCTGATCGACGACAACGTGGCCACGCTGCCCGGTCTCGACGGCCGCAAGATGAGCAAGAGCTACCACAACACCATTCCGCTGTTCGCGCCGCGCGACGAGCTGAAGAAGCTCGTGTTCTCGATCCTGACCGATTCGCGCGGTCCGGGCGAGCCGAAGGACACCGAGGGCTCGGCGCTGTTCCAGTTGTATCAGGCGTTCGCCAGCCCGGATGAAACGCGCGTGTTCGCGCAGAAGTTCGCCGACGGCATCGGCTGGGGCGACGCCAAGCAGCAATTGTTCGAACGCATCGATGCCGAGATCGCGCCGCTGCGCGAGAAGTACGAAGCGCTGATGGCGAAACCCGGCGACATCGAAGCGATCCTGCGCGACGGTGCGCGCCGCCTGCGCGAGCGTTACGCCACGCCGTTGCTGGCGGAGCTTCGCCATGCCGTGGGCCTGCGCGACCTGTCGCAGGTGCCGGTGGTGGAAGCGAAGGTCGCGCCGTCCAAGGTCGCGCTGCCGGCATTCAAGCAGTACCGCGATACCGATGGCCGGTTCTACTTCAAGCTGGCGGATGCGGACGGCAACGTGCTGATACAGAGCAACGGCTTCGACTCGCCCAAGGACGCCGGCAAGCTGATCGGCGTGCTGAAGCAGGCCGAGCAGGCCGATGCGATGCAGACGCCGGCGATCGTGCTGCAGGTGCCGGTCGACGAAGCACTGGCGGCACTGGCGGCGTTGCGCGCCGCGGAGGCCTGAGCATGCCGTATCTCGCGGTGATCCTGTTCCTGCCGTGGTTCCTGCTGCTCGGCTCGCTGTTCTGGCTGTTCCCGCGCCAACCGCGCAATGCGCGTCGCAAGGGCTTCGACCTGGCGGTGCTGGCGGTGGCGTTCGTGCTGAGCTTCATTGGCATGCAGTGGGGCTATGCGCTGGGCGCTGCCGATGTCGGCACCGGCGCGATCTGGAAGCAGGTGCTGGCCACGCTCGTGGCGTACGGCGCGTTCCTGTTCGTGCTGACGCTGGCGGTGCCGCTGCGAGGCTGGTGGTTGTCGCGAGGCTGATGCCGTCAGCGGATGGACCGTTCCACCAAAGGCGGGTCGTAAGGCCGCGATACCGGGACTAGAATCGGATCATCCGTCCCCACACAGGTACGCGGATGAGCCTGCACGGCATCCATACCATCGACACCGCGTTCCAGCGCGATCATTTCGACGCGGCGTATCTCGTCGTCGAAGACGGTCGCGCTGCTTTCATCGATTGCGGCACCAACCATTCCGTGCCCCACCTGCTCGCTGCGTTGCAGCGGGCTGGCGTGACGCCCGAGGACGTCGACTTCCTCATCGTCACCCACGTGCACCTGGACCATGCCGGTGGCGCCGGCCTGCTGATGCAGCACCTGCCCAATGCCACACTGATCGCACACCCGCGCGCGGCGCCGCACCTGGTCGATCCGACCAAGCTGATCGCCGGCGCCACGGCCGTTTATGGCGAAGAAGAGATCCAGCGAAGCTACGGCGCGATCCAGCCGGTGCCGGAATCCCGCGTGCGCGTCGTGGGGGATGGCGAGGTCGTGATGCTGGGCGAACGTCCGCTGCTCTGCATCGACACGCCGGGCCACGCGCGCCACCACCATTGCGTGTGGGACGAACGCAGCCGTTGCTGGTTCACCGGCGATACGTTCGGGCTGTCCTACCGCGAACTGGACGGCCCGCAGGGTGCCTTCATCCTGCCGACCAGCACGCCCGTGCAGTTCGAGCCGGTGGCGCTGAAGGCCAGCATCGCACGCATGGTCGCGCATGCGCCGGAGGGCATGTACCTGACCCACTATGGCCGTGTCGGCGATGTCTTGCGACTGGCACACGCGCTGTACGAACAGATCGATGCGATGGTGGCGATCGCCGACAGTTGCGACGGGCGCGCCGATCGGCATCGCTGCCTGACCGCGGGCTTGACCGCGTTGTATCTGGAGCGCGCGCATGCGATGCAGGTGCCGCTGGCGGACGAGGATGTCGCGCGCATTCTGGCGATGGACATCGAACTGAATGCGCAGGGCCTGGGCGTCTGGCTGGACCGCGGGCGTCCGTGAAGCCCGCAGGTCTATGAATTCTCGTTTGTGGGAGCGACGTCAGTCGCGATGACGGACCTTGCGCTCTTCATCGCGACTGACGTCGCTCCCACGTCCATCCTTTAGACTCGCGACGTCCATCGCATCAGATCGAGACTCCCATGAAGCGCTCACTCCCGTTGCTGTTGTTGTCGTTGGGCATGGCCCCCGCTTTCGCCGCGGACATTCCCGGCGGCGGCATCAGCGCCGACAACCTGTCGAAGCACGTGGAAGTGCTGGCTTCGGATGAGTTCGAGGGCCGCGCGCCGGCGACACCGGGCGAGACGAAGACGATCGCCTACATCGTCGACGCCTTGAAGAAGGCCGGTGTCCAACCCGGTGGCGAACAAGGTGGATGGACGCAGGCCGTGCCGCTGGTGCGGGCGCAGGTCGACGGCCCGGTGACGGCGACCCTGCGTGCACAGGGTCGGTCGCGCACGCTGGCCAACGGCGAGGACCTCGTCCTGCAGAGCCTCAGTCCGGTGTCGGAGGTCGCGCTGGAGAAAGCGCCGCTGGTGTTCGTCGGGTATGGCGTGCATGCGCCTGAGCGGCAATGGGACGATTACAAGGGCGTCGATCTCAAGGGCAAGGTCGCGGTGGTGCTGATCAACGATCCGGACTACGAGACCCCGCAACCGGGTGCCTTCGATGGTCGCGCGGTGACCTATTACGGCCGCTGGACGTACAAGTACGAGGAACTCGCGCGCCAGGGTGCGGTGGGCGTGCTGATCGTGCACGAGACGGCGCCCGCCGCGTACGGCTGGTCTACGGTGCGGGCGTCGGGCCTGTCGCCGGTGTTCGATATCCCGCGCGAGGACGCCGCGCGCTACCACACGCGCGTACGCGGCTGGATGCAGCGCAGTCTGGCCGAGTCGCTGTTTGCCGGCGCGGGCCTGGATTTCGATGCAGAGAAGCGGCGCGCGCAGACTGCGGCGTTCGTGCCGGTCCCGCTGGGCGACGCGACGCTGTCCGCCGCATTCAAGGTCAAGCGCGATGAAGTGGTCTCGCACAACGTCATCGGCCGCATCGAGGGCGCGCAGCGTCCGGACGAAACCGTCATCTACTCCGCGCACTGGGATGCGTACGGCATCGGCGCGCCGGATGCGCAGGGCGATGGCATCCGCCACGGCGCCATCGACAACGCCACGGGCGTGGCGGCGGTGATCGAACTGGCGCGCGTGTTCGCCGCCGGCCCCCGCCCGCAGCGCACGCTGCTGTTCATGGCGCTGACCGCGGAAGAGAAGGGCCTGCAGGGCGCGACCTACTACGCCGCGAATCCGCTGGCGCCGCTGGAGAAGACGGCTGCCGTGCTCAATATCGAGATGCTCAGCCCGGATGGCCCCAACCACGACATTGCGTCATGGGGCAACGGCCGCGTGTCGCTGGAGGGCGACCTGAAGCGTGTGGCGGAGGCGAACGGGCGCCGCTACTCGCCCGATCCCAATCTGGAAGCGGGCTTCTTCTACCGCGCCGATCATTTCGCGTTCGCGCGTGCCGGCGTGCCCGCCATCACCGTCGGTGCGGGATTGGACCGTGTCGAAGGCGGCATCGACAGCGGCAAGGCGCTGCGCGATGCGTACTTCGCCAAGTGCTACCACCAGCCCTGCGATGCGTGGACGAAGGCATGGGACGCGACGGGCCAGGCGCAGGACGTGGGATTGCTCTACTTCCTGGGCCGCGAGATCGCGGATGGTGCCGCATGGCCGAGCTGGCGGGAAGGATCGGAGTTCAAGGCCGTGCGCGAGCGCAGCGAGACTGAACGCAAATAGCGGCGCTGGCGCACGCCGTTCACGGTCGTGCCCGCGCTATGCTGCCGCTTCCTTCTGCAATACCGGTCATTCCGTGGCGCCTCTTCATGCACTGGTCTACCAGAGCCACGCGACGCGCCCGATGGACGCGTCGGACCTCGATGTCCTGTTGCTGGATGCGCGCGTCAACAACGAACTCGCGAACGTCACCGGCGCGCTGGTCTACGGCAACCAGCAGTTCGTGCAGTACCTTGAAGGCACGCGCGCGGATGTCGAGCAGATCTATGCGCGGATCACCCGCGCCAGCCAGCACCATCGGCTGGAGATCCTGGAGCAGGGCAGGGCGGACGCCCGGCGCTTCCAGCGCTGGCACATGGGCTTCTCGGAAGCGCCCCAGAGCGTGGTGCAGCAACTGAGCCAGGCGCAATGGCAGCGCGACGCGCCCTGGCTGGAAGACGACATCGCGTCGTCGGTGGGGCTGGCACGCCTGCTGGCGTTCTGGAAAGAGGACGCGGTACTCGCGCGCTGAGCCCTCAGGGCCAGCGGTTCGGCTTCGCCCGTTTGCTGTCTTCGTTCATCGGCACCACGCAGAAGCGGTGTCCCGTCGGGGCTTCCATCACCCACCAGCGGTTGCGCACATGCTGCACGCGCTTCGCGCCGAGTGCTTCCAGCCGCGCGACTTCGGCGTCGATGTCGTCGGTTTCGATGTCCAGGTGTACACGGGCTTCGTGCGTCACCTTCTGCACTTCGATGTGCAGGCCGCCTGGACCGGGCTCGAACTTGTCGTAGATGCCCAGGCCCCCGTCGTCGGGGTCGGTGACCTTCAGCCCGAGCGCGGCGCTCCAGAACGCGGACGCGGCGGGCAGGTCATCGACCTGGCTGTCGATGATGAAACCGGCGAGGCGGCTGCGGTGGCTCATGGCGGATTCCCGGGTGGAGGACGGCGCCATCCTGCCACTGTTCGCGGTCAGGTGTCGTCCGCAACCGGGGTGCCGAACTGCAGCAGGTAGCCGTTGTTGTCGTAGACGGCGAACTCGCGCATGCCGTAGGCGAAGGTTTCCGGTGCGTAGCAGATGCGGGCGTGGTCGCGTACGGCGTCCCACAGCGCGTCGACGTCGGCCACTTCCAGGTACAGCGAGCCGGTGAATCCCGGCGCGGTGTCGCCCTCGTGGTCGTTCAGTCCGGACAGCATCAGTCCGGCGCCGTCGCGGCGCAGGGCCAGCCAGCCGTGTTCCGGCGCGCCCGAAGCAACTTCGAAGCCCAGCGCGTCGCGATAGAACGCGAGCGTGCCGGGCAGGTCCGGCGTCCGCAGCATCGGCGTCAGCCGGCGGAAGCTCATGCCGGCAGGGCGAGGTCGTCGATCAGGGCCTTGAGGAAGCGCGCCGCCTCGCCGCCAGTGCAGGCGCGGTGGTCGAAGGTCACCGACAGCGGGATGATCTTGTGCGACTCGAAGCCGCCCATCACCGGCGTGACCTGGTGACGCGCGCGGCCCGCGGCGACGATGGCGACGCACGGCGGCACCACCACGGGCGTGGCGTAGCGGCCGGCGAACATGCCGAAGTTCGACAGCGAGATCGTGTAGCCGGTCAGTTCCGATGGCGGGATGCTGCGGTCTTCCACCTGCGCACGCAGGCGGTTGATGCTTTCGCGCACACCGCCGGCTTCCAGCAGGTCGGCGTTGCGCAGCGCCGGCACGAACAGACCATCGTCGGTATCCACGGCAATGCCGATGTCCACATGCGGGTGCAGCGTGCGGGTCAGCTTGTCGCCGTCGAACCACGCGTTCATCGCCGGCACCGCCTTGCAGGCGCGGACGATGGCGCGGACGAGGCGGCCAGTAACGTCGTTGCCGGGCGTCCAGGCATGGATATCCGCGTCGTCGCTCAGCGTGGTCGGCACGACCTTCGCATGCGCGTCGGCCATCACGCGCGCCATGTTCCGGCGCACGCCCTTCAGTTGTTCGGGCTGGCCGCTGACGGAGACGCCCGGCGGCTGCGTACGCATCGGCTTGCCGCTGGCGGACAGCGTGGTGCGCTGCGCAGTCGCGATCGGCGCAGGCGCGGGAGCGGGAGCGGAGACGCTGCGCGCGGCCGGCGGCGCAGCGCTGCTGCCGCCACGCGCGGAGCCGTCCGCGGCGGCCTGCTTCACGTCCTGCATCGTCACCGCGCCGTCGGCGCCGGTGGCGCGAACGCGTGCCAGGTCGACACCCAGTTTCTTCGCCATCGCGCGCACGGCCGGCATCGCCTTGACGCCGCCGACGGCGACCGCCTGCTCGGTGTGGATCGCATTGGAGGACTGCATCGCGCCGACCACGGTGCCGGCGTCTGCGTCGTCGGCTGCTTCGATGGCAGGTGTTGCGGCGGACGTCGCGACCACGGCCTCCGTCTTCGGCGGGCCATGGTGGTGGCCGGTGTCCTGGCCTTCCGCGCGCTGCGGCAGGCTGGCGTCGGGTTCGAACACTGCCAGCATGCTGCCGGTGACGACGACATCACCCGCGGCGCCGGCCAGTTTCACGACCTTGCCGGAGACGGGCGAGGGTACTTCGACGACGGCTTTCGCCGTTTCCATCGACACCAGCGGCTCGTCCAGCCGGATCACGTCGCCTTCCTTGACGAACCACTCGACGATGGTGGCGTCCGGGAGGCCTTCGCCCAGGTCGGGAAGGTGGAAGGTCTTGCTCTCGCTCATACGGATGTCTCTTCGGAAGTCGTTTCGTTGATCGGTTGCAGGTCGCGCGCCGGCAGCCAGCCGCTGCGGCCGTCCGCATGCGTGCACCACCACCAGTCGCCCAGTTCGTGGAGCAGGGCGACGGTCTCGCCGGCCTGCACGTCGAGTTCCTGCGCGGAATAGTCGCGCAGGGCGATGGCGCGGCCGTCGTCCTGCGGTTGCAGCCAGTCCACCGGGGCCCAGCCGGCGTTGCCGTCGGCGGTGGTGGTCCAGGCGAATGCCGGCCACTCGGTGTCGCGTGCGCCGAGCGCGACCACGTCGCCGCGCGCGAACCGGATCGGGTTCGCGTACTGCGTGCGGTAGTCGCGGACGGCGTGGGCGTGCATCAGCCGGCCGCCATCGCCCGCTTCGCCGCCGCGACGATCTTGTCGACGCTGGGCAGGTACTTCATTTCCAGGCGGAACAGCGGGATGTGGGTGTCGTAGCCGGTGACGCGCTCGACCGGGGACAGCAGGTCGTACATCGAGTGCTCGGCCAGGCGCGCGGCGATCTCGGCACCAAAGCCGGCGGTGCGCGGCGCTTCGTGCACGATCACGCAGCGGCCGGTCTTGGCGACCGATTCGGCGATGGTGTCGAAGTCGAGCGGGCGCAGCGTGGCGACGTCGATGACTTCCGCGCTGATGCCTTCGCCGGCCAGCTTGTCGGCGGCCTCCAGCGCTTCCTTCACCTGCGCGCCCCAAGTCACCAGGGTCACGTCGGTGCCGTCGCGCAGCACGAAGCACACGTCCAGCGGCAGCGCTTCGCCGTCGTCGGCGACCACTTCCTTGTACTGGCGGTAGATGCGCTTGGGTTCCATGTAGATGACCGGGTCCGGATCGCGGATCGCGGCCAACAGCAGACCGTAGGCGCGCTGCGGCGAGGACGGCATCACCACGCGCAGGCCGGGCACGTTGGTGAAAATGGCCTCATTCGCTTCGCTGTGGTGTTCCGGCGCACGGATGCCGCCGCCCCACGGCACGCGCAGCACCATCGGGCAGTGCAGGCGCCCGCGTGTGCGAGTACGCAGGCGGGCCGCGTGACAGATGATGTGGTCTACCATCGGGTAGACGAAGCCGTCGAACTGCGCTTCGGCGACCGGCTTCATGCCCTGTGCGGCCAGGCCGATGGTCAGGCCGGCGATGGTGGTCTCGTCCAGCGGCGTGTCGAGCACGCGTTCGGGGCCGAACTTCTGCTGCAGGCCGGCGGTGGCGCGGAACACGCCGCCGTTGACGCCCACGTCCTCGCCCAGCACCAGCACGGACTCGTCGTGCGCGATCTCCCAGGCCAGCGCCTGGGTGATGGCCTCGATCAGGGTGATGGCCGTCGGGGTGGCCACGGTCCCGGCGTTCTGTGTCTTCGCCACGGTCTTGTTCTCCATCACGGCGCTCATGCCCGGCCCTCCGCGGCGATCGCGGCGGCGCGTTGCTGCAGCAGTTCCGGCGGCGGATCGGCATACAGGTAGTCGAACATCGCTTCGACCGGCTGTACCGGCGTATTGAGGTAGGCGTTGACCTCCTCGTCGACCAGCGCGCCGCATTCTTCCTTCCACGCGGCTTCATCGGCCTCGCTCCACGCGCCCTGCGCGGTCAGCCAGGTACGCAGGCGGGTCATCGGTTCGCGTTCCCAACCGGCCTTCACTTCGGCGTCGTCGCGGTAGCGGCGCGCGTCGTCGGCGGTGGTGTGGTCGGACAGGCGGTAGGTGACGAACTCGATCACCGTGCCGCCCTGGCCCTTGCGGGCGCGCTCGCTGGCGCGGCGCATGCCTTCCAGCACGGCGATCAGGTCGTTGCCGTCCACCTGCAGGCAATGCAGGCCGCCGGCCAGACCTTTCTGCGCCAGCGTCTGCGCGCCGGTCTGCGCGCTGCGCGGCACCGAGATCGCCCAGCCGTTGTTGATTACGCCCAGTACCAGCGGCAGCTCGTAGGCGCCGGCGGAATTCAGCGCGGCGTAGAAGTCGGTCTTCGACGATCCACCGTCGCCGCAGGTGCTCACCGCAATATGCGACTGCTTGCGCAGCTTGAACGACAACGCGGCGCCGGCCGCGTGCAGGCACTGCGTCGAGATCGGCACGCAGAACGGGAAGTCGTTGCGGGCATCGCTGGCGCGGTCGTAGTCGCTGCCGCGTTCGTCGCCGCCCCAGTACATCAGCACGTCGCGCGGCTTCACGCCGCGCATGAACATGGCGCCGTATTCGCGGTAGCTGGGGGCGTAGACGTCGCCGGTGCGCATCGACGCGCCGATGCCGACGTGAGTCGCCTCGTGGCCCAGACAGCTGGCGTAGGTGCCCAGCTTGCCGGTGCGCTGCAGGGCGATGGCCTTGGTGTCGAAGGTGCGGACGAACAGCATCTGCTTGAACAGCTCGCGCAGGCGGGCGACATCGCGCCCGGCCTCGGGCAGGTCGTCGCGCACCAGGGTGCCGTCGGGGCCCAGGTACTGGAGGTATTCGATTTCGAAGCTTGCGGCGGTGGTCATCTGGACGGTGTTCTCGTCGGCCGGCGGAATTGGTTTCAAATGTAATTTTAGGGACTGCGTCCCCGACTGCCGTCGTGCATTGCAGCAAGACGAGAGCGCATGGCGCGCGTCGTCGGGCGAAAACGGTGCGGAAACAGGCGGTTGCCGCGTGTCGTTCGGTGTCAGTCCGCCTGCCGCTCGGGGTGGGCTGGACGTGTCGTGCGTCCCATCATGCGCGAACGGCGCCCCGGAACGACAAGGGGCGCGGTTGCCCGCGCCCCTGTCGACCCCACGATGTCGCGAAAGTTCAGCGGATGCGCTGGACCAGGCGGTCGTGGTTGTTGCCGGTGTTCGGGTCCGGCGTGTCGCTGCTGACCGTCGCTTCGAACTCGAACGAGGTGCCCCGCTTCGGCTTGCCGGGCACGACCATCGCGAAGGCCAGCGTCTGCACGCTCTTGGGCATGGCGCCACGGCGGGTGCACTCGGCCTTCGAGCCGTCGGCGGTGTCCTGCACGCGGGTGCACGACCAGCCGCTCGGCGCGGCGACGGCGGCGTAGCGGGCGTCCACGTTGCTGGTCAGCACCACTTTGACCTGCTCGGCGGTGTCCGGGCCCGCGTTGCGGACCGGCACCAGCAGGGTGGCGATGGTGTTGCGCAGCAGCGGCAGCGCACCGCCGGCCAGCTTCACCGACAGGTCGGCCTTGCGGGTCGGCAGGGCGGCTACGGCCACGGAGACCGACGCGGCGTTGTCGCCGTTCGCCGGGTCGAGCACGGTGGAGTTGGCCGAGACGCCGAGGCCCAGCGTGGTGCCGGAGGCACTGGCCGGGACGACCGCGTCGATGGCGAACGTCGCCTCGCTGCCCACTGCCAGCGATGGCACGGTGCAAGCCACGCGGGTGGTGCCGCCGGTGACCTCGGGCGCCGCGCAGCTCCAGCCGGCGGGCAGCGTCGTCAGCGACGGCGACAGTTCCGCCGAGAACACGAAGGCGAACGCTGCCGGCGAGGCCGCGCCCGGACCGGCGTTGTGGACCGTCGCGGTGTAGCGCACGGTCTCGCCGACATTGGCGGTGGCACGGTCGGCCGACACGGTCGCCGACAGGTCGGCGCGGGCGAACGACGGCACGCGGATGGTCAGGCGCACCGGGTCGTGGTCGGACGAACGCACCGCCAGCGAGGCATCACCGAAGTTGTCGACGCCGAAGTCCGCGTTGATGCGCGCATGGTCCACGCGTAGCGTCGCGTCCATTACCAGCGCTTCGTTGACCAGCACGTGGTCCAGCGTCTGCGCATTGCCCTCGAACGAATACGAGTAGCGCTGCGCCGGGTCGGCGATCAGCTGCGAACCGTCGACCAGCGGCGTGGTGAGCGGGCTGGCCATGTATGTCAGCACCTGGTCTTCCGCCGCCGCGTCGCCCTTGATGATGCCCAGCACGTCGACGTAGCCGTCGTTGAACTCGAACGCATTGAAGTCGCCGACCAGCACGATCTTCTCGTCCGGGTTCGCCTGCTGCATCTCCTGCACCAGCTGGGCCAGGTAGACCGCCTGGGCACCGCGTTTGACCCGCACGCGCTCGCCGCCGGTGGCCCAGCCGCTGCTGCCCGGCAGGGTGTCGTTGATGTCGTTGAGCGAACGCAGGTGGTTGACGATCACCGTCAGCGGATAGCTCGACGTCGCATCCTGGTGCACGCGGGCGCGCAGGCGCAGCGGCGGACGGTCGTTGAGCAGGCTGGTGGTGCCGTTCGGGTTGGCGATGGTGGTTTCCTTGCCGAACTGCGCGACATCCAGCACTTCGACGCGGGCCGCACCACCGGCGATCTGGCGCGAGCTGACCAGGAAGCCGACGTTGATGCCGCCGACATCGTTACCGGATTGCAGGTACGGCACGTAGCCCGGACGCGCGGCGCAGGTGGCGTCGATGCGTTCGGACAGCAGTTGCAGCACGCGCAGGTTCTCCACTTCCACCGCGCCCACGATGTCCGGCGCCTTCAGGTAGTCGCAGATCGCCAGCGCCGCCTTCGACAGGCGCTTGTCCAGGGCTTCCGCCGTCAACGTCACTGCGCCGTTGCTGTCGTTGACCTCGTCGAACAGGCGCAGCAGGTTGAAGCTGCCGATGGTGACTTCGTCGTAGCTGGCGTCGTTGACGGCTTCCGGCAGGCGGCCGCCGGTGACGGTCGGCGGCGTGCCCACGTCGGGCAGTACGGCCCAGGTGCCGGCGAAGTAGTCGAGCACGCCGATCAGGCCCGCGACCTCCGCACCGGCGTCGACCGAGAGCGGCACGGCGCCGACCTGGCCACGGCTGCGCACCATCAGGCGTTCCTGGTTGGTGTCGAAGCGCGGCGGGTTCTTGCCGGCCGGCAGGGTGATGGCATCCATCACGGCGATGCCGGGTTCGCGGAACGGACGCGCCACGCCGGGCAGGGCGACATGGAATACGCCATCGCTGCTGGAGGTGGCGTTGGCCTCGCTGAGGCTGCCGCCGGACGGCGCGATGACCACGGACTGCGCCACGCTGACGCGCATGCCTTCGAAGCGTTCCAGCGTGCCGGGCAGGGCGTCGGGGCCCAGTTCGGCGGCGGTCAGTTCGATCGCGGCGGGCAGGGCGACGCCGGTTTCCAGCACTTCGACGGTCGGGGTGACGATCTCGGTGATCGCCAGCTGGTGTGGATTCGACGACGGCGTGTACTCCTCGACCGTGCCGGTCACGCGCACGCGGGTGCCGACCGCGGCGGTCGCCGGCGGGGCGCTGCTGGTGAACACGAACACGGCGTCGGACGTGGCCGGGTCGCCGTCATCGTTGGCGGCCTGCAGGAAGAAGCCGTTGTTGAACTTGATGGCGGTGACGATGCCTTCGGTCACCACGCGCTTGCCGTTGTGCGGCGACAGCAGGCCGTTGCCCTGGATCTGCGCGATGGTCAGGGCCACCGGCGGATCGGGCGGTTCCGGCGGCTCGGCGCCGCTGTTGCGTGGATTCGGCGCACCGACCGCGAAGTCGGCGCCGTTGTTGTTGGTGTCGATGCTGCCGTCGCCGCCGCGCAGCGCGGCGGTGGTGTTGCTGAGCGTGCCGGTCGGCGCGCTGCCTTCGAAGCAGTTGGCGGCGCTGCCGAAGCCGACGAAGTCGACCACGTTCGCATCGGTCAGCGGGCAGGCGCCGGTCAGGGCCGTGGTGCTGCGGCTCAGGGCGACCTTGCCGGCGGTACCCGCCATGGCGATGGTGCCGACCGCGTCCGGCGTGGGCAGGTCGACCGTGCCGCCGGCGCCCTGCGCCTGCTGGATCAGGTAGAAGCCGCCGGCCGGGATGCTGCCGCTGAGATTGGTGCGTCCGCCCCAGGTGGTGCCGGTCGACGAGGCGTACTGGACGCTCCAGCCGGTCAGGTCGACCGCGGTGGGTCCGTTGTTGCGCAGCTCGATGAAGTCATGTCGCAGCGTGGCGCCGCTGTTGCCGCCGCCGCCGTAGACCTGGCTGATGACCACCTGCGCCTGCGCCGACGAAGCGGCGAAGAGCAGGGCGAAAGACGCAAGCACGGCCGCAACGCGGCCCCGTGGCATTTCCATGTAACGGGTTCTCCCTCAGTGGAATGGACGCCGCCCCCCGTCGGAGGCGATGCCGCCCCCGGCCGACGCAATGTAACCAAAGCGTGGGCTACACGCATTTCATCGGGATGACATAAGTGCCCGATTTCATTCGGCTTGTCCGGGGCGCCGGCCGCCATCGGTTACGCTGGCGCCCCCGCTGCCCCCGTGGCGCACCGGTTGACCGACGGATGACCGTAGAGAAGAACGAACGCCCGCTGGAAGCCGGCATCCATACCGACCTGTCGGGCCGCCTGAGCTACGGCGGCTACCTGCAGCTGGACCGGCTGCTGTCGGCGCAGCACCCGGTGTCGGACCCGCCGCACCACGACGAGATGCTGTTCATCGTGCAGCACCAGGTCTCGGAGCTGTGGATGAAGCTGATGATCCACGAGCTGCGTGCGGCCACGGGCTTCCTGCAGCGCGACCAGGTCTGGCAGTGCCGCAAGGTGCTGGCGCGTGCCAAGCAGGTGCTGCGCCAGCTGACCGAGCAGTGGTCGGTGCTGGAGACGCTGACGCCGTCCGAGTACATGGGCTTCCGCGACCTGCTGGGACCGTCGTCCGGCTTCCAGTCGCTGCAATACCGCACCATCGAGTTCCTGCTGGGCAACAAGAACGCCGCGATGCTGAAGGTGTTCTCGCACGATCCGGAAGGCCATGCCGGCCTGGAAGCCGTGCTCGATGCGCCCAGCCTCTACGACGAGTTCCTGATGTACCTCGCGCGCTGGGGCCATGCGATCCCGGCCCAGCACCTGCAGCGCGACTGGCGGCAGTCGCATGCCGCAGATGCCGCGCTGCTGCCGGTGTTCGAGGCGATCTACGAAGACACGGACCGCTACTGGCGCGAGTACTCGCTGTGCGAGGACCTGGTGGACCTGGAAAGCCAGTTCCAGCTGTGGCGCTTCCGCCACATGCGCACGGTGATGCGCATCATCGGCTTCAAGCGCGGAACCGGCGGTTCCAGCGGCGTGGGCTTCCTGCGGCAGGCGCTGGAGCTGACGTTCTTCCCGGAACTGTTCGACGTACGCACCTCGATCGGTCCCGGTCGCTGAAGACCCTCGCATCGTCATCGCATCGCGACGACGATGCGGGTGCGATATCGCCATCGTCGGACCGTCTGGCGGCCGCACGCTGTTAGCATGCGGGAACCGCCACGACAGGAAACGACCGCACGATGACCGACGTCCGTCCGGAGCACGCCCCACGCAGCCTCGCCACCCGCCTGCTTGACCTGGTCGAACGGACCGGCAACCGCTTACCCGATCCCGCCGCGCTGTTCCTGCTACTGATGCTGTCGGTCTGGGGCCTGTCGTGGCTGCTGTCGGGCGTGGAGTTCGAGGCGATCAACCCGACCACGGGTGAGCCCATCCGGATCGTCAACCTGCTGGCGGGCGACTCGCTGACCGCCTTCATGGCCAACATGTACAAGGTGTTCATGGCGTTCGCGCCACTGGGCGTGGTGCTGACGGCGATGCTGGGTCTCGGTGTGGCCGAGCACACCGGCTACATCAACGCGGCGCTGCGGCGCATGTTATCGGTCACGCCGAAATCGCTGCTGACGCCGGCGCTGGTCGCCGTGGCGGTGCTGAGCCACGTCGCCGTCGATGCGGGCTACGTGCTGGTGATTCCGCTCGGCGGCGTGATCTTCTACGCGGCGGGCCGGCATCCACTGGCCGGCATCGCCGCCGCGTTCTGTGGCGTGTCCGGCGGGTTCTCGGCAACGCTGCTGGTGCCGTCCTCGCTCGATCCGCTGCTGGCGAGCTTCACCCAGGAAGCCGGACGCATCATCGATCCGGCGCTGGTGGTGAACCCGCTCAACAACTGGATCTTCACCACGGTCTCCAGTGCGCTGATCATCGCGATCGGCTGGTTCGTCACCGACCGCATCATCGAGCCGCGCCTGGCGCGGACGATGGTGGATGGCGATACGAAGGACCTGCCGAAGATGGAGCCGCTGACCGCCGGCGAACGCCGCGGCCTGCTGTGGGCGACGTTGTCCATGCTGGCTGCGCTGGCGCTGTTCGCGCTCAGCCTGTGGCCGGAGACCTCGCCGTGGCGCGCGCCGGCGGACACGCCCGCGGTGCTGGCCGGCGGCAACACGCTGCTGGTCGCGCAGGCGCCGGTGATGCAGTCGATCGTGGCGCTGATCTTCATCCTGTTCCTGATCCCGGGCGTGGTCTATGGCTATGTCGCCGGCACGGTGAAGACGCATCGTGATGTCATCGCGGCGATGACCAAAGCGATGGGCGGCATGGCGTACTACATCGTCATCGCCTTCTTCATCGCGCAGTTCCTGGCCGGCTTCAACGGCTCTGGCTTGGGCACGCTGATGGCGGTGGAGGGGGCGGATCTGCTGAAGGCGCTGGGCCTGCCGATGTGGCTGACGTTGATCGGCCTGATCGCGATGACCGGCATCGTCAACCTGTTCATCGGGTCGGCGTCGGCCAAGTGGGCGCTGCTGGCGCCGATCATGGTGCCGCTGATGATGCAGTTGGGCGTGTCCCCGGACCTGACCCAGGCGGCCTACCGCGTGGGCGATTCGATGACCACGATCATCACGCCGCTGATGCCGTACTTCCCGCTGATCGTGGTGTTCTGCCAGCGCTACGTGAAAGCGGCCGGCATCGGCACGCTGGCGTCGCTGATGCTCCCGTACTCGGTCGCCCTGTCGCTCCTGTGGACCCTGCTGCTGCTCGCGTTCTGGGGCCTGGGCATCCCGCTGGGCATCGGTGCGCGCTACGACTACGTGCCGGCCTGAGGGTCCGGGCTGCCGGGAAAACCTTTTCCCGGCAAGGGCTTGCGCGTCTGAACAGGGCGTGCGGGCCCGGTGGTGGCGTGAAGGCTCGGATTGACGCGCCCGGGCCGGTCGGTAATCCTCGCCCGTCCCCTGCGGTTGCAGGGGAAACCGAAATCCTGAACTACTTTTTTAGGGGGAGCCCGCATGAGCGGAGCCGTCGAGTCACCAACGCCGGAACGGATACCGGAATTCAAGCAGGTCCTGGGTCATCCGCGTCCGCTGTGGATGCTCTTCATGTCGGAGTTCTGGGAGCGCTTCGCGTTCTACGGCATCCGCTGGGCGATGGTGCTGTACATCGTCGCGCAGTTCCACGGTGGCGATGCGGCCGGCGAGAAGCCCGCCAGCGAGATGTACGGTGCCTACCTGGCGCTGGTGTATGCCGGTGCCATTTTCGGCGGTTACGTGGCCGACAAGCTGATCGGCTTCCAGCGTTCGATCCTGCTCGGCGCGGTGTTCATGGCGCTGGGCCTGTTCCTGCTGGCCTCGCCGACCGAGCCGCTGTTCAAGCTGGGCCTGGCCACGATCATCGTGGGCAACGGCCTGTTCAAGCCGATCATCTCCACGATGGTGGGCAAGCTGTACTTCCAGGGCGATGCCCGTCGCGATGCCGGTTTCACCATCTTCTACATGGGCATCAATATCGGCGCGATGATCGCCCCGGTGATCACCGGCTGGCTGGCGCGCAAGATCTTCGGCACCAATGAGGACCCGCATTACCAGTGGGTGTTCATCTCGGCCGGCATCGGCATGATCGTCAGCCTGGTGTGGTTCTGGATGGGTCGCGGCCAGCTGAAGGGCATCGGCCTGCCGGCACCGGGACAGGAAGGCCTGGGCCGTGTCGGCCTGGTCGCGCTGCTCGGCCTGGTGGTCGGCATTCCGCTGTTCTACTTCCTGCTGACCATCGATGCCAGCGCGCTGCAGGCGATCCTGATGGCGCTGTTCGTCGTGCCTGCGGTGATGCTGCTGATCGAGGGCGCGCGCAACGGCAAGGTCGCGCGCGACATGGTCGTGGCGATGCTGATCATCTTCGTGTTCAACGTGCTGTTCTGGATGTTCTTCGAGCAGGCCGGCAGCTCGTTCACCTTCCTCGCCGACAAGATCGTCAACCGCGACTTCGGCGACTGGGTGTTCCCGCTGGAGTGGTTCCAGTCGGTGAACTCGATCGCCATCATCACGCTGGCGCCGATCATGGCGTGGATGTGGGTGCGGATGGGCAAGAACAATCCGTCGATCCCGCGCAAGTTCGGCCTCGGCCTGATCTTCAACGGCCTGGCCTTCCTGCTGCTGATGATCGCGCTGAACAGCATGGTCGACGGCAGCGGCAAGATCCCGTTCTGGACGCTGTTCATGGTCTACGTCATCCAGTCCGTCGGTGAGCTCTGCCTGTCGCCGATCGGCCTGTCCATGACGACCAAGCTGGCGCCGGCCCGTCTGGCCGGCATGGCGATGGGTTGCTGGTTCCTGTCGATCGCGATCGGCAACAACCTGGCCGGCATCTTCGCCGGACACGTCAGCGGTACCGGTGGCATGACCGTGCAGTCCGCGCATTCGGGCTACACCTTCGGCTTCTGGGCGCTGGTCGGCTCGGGCGTGCTGTTGTTCCTGATCGCGCCGCTGGTCAACCGCCTGATGCACGGCGTTAAGTGACGCATTGGCCCGTGCGCCCTGCGCACGGCTTTGCCAATGCGTCATCCCCGCGCAAGCGGGGATCCACACAAGAACGGCGGCCATCGGCCGCCGTTCTTCGTAAAGCGGAGCTTGCTCCGCTGCTTTTGGGTTCGTACGCATCGCGCAGCCGAGCAAGCTCGGCGCTACGGGAACGGGCCGCTCAGCCTTCGATGCGCTTGACGCCTTCCCCGGCCAGCTTGTCGATCAGCTGATCGAGCATGGTGCGCTCTTCCTCGGTCAACGGCTCCAGCATGCGCTGGTGGTACTCGATGACCATCGGGGCGACCTCGTCGTAGACCCGGAAGCCCTCATCGGTCAGCGCCAGCACCGAGCGGCGGCGGTCGTCGCCGTGGATTTCGCGCTGGATCAGGGCCCGCTCAAGCAGACGGGCCACCGCCCGGCTGACTGCCACCTTGTCCATCGCGGTGCGGTTGGCGACCTCGCCCGCCGACAGGCCCGGGAAGCGGCCCAGCACCGCCATGACCCGCCATTCGGTGATGGCCAGGCCGAAACGGCGGTGGTATTCGCGGGAAATCGCGCTGCTGATACGGTTGGACAGCACGCTCAACCGGTAGGAAAACAGGCGGTCGAGGTCGAAATCGGCGTGGACGGCGGGGCTGGCTGGCTGGCTCATGCTGCACTGCTGCTTGTAGTTGGTTTCGGCTGAAACTATAAAATGGGGCAAATCCCGGCAAGCCTAGCGAGGCGCCCCATGACCGCACAACCCAATTTGGGCATGCAGCCCACGACATTCGACAATCCCATGGGCATCGACGGGTTCGAATTCGTCGAGTTCGCCGCCCCGCAGGGCCAGGCGCACCTGCTGCACGACTACTTCCGCAAGCTGGGCTTCGTGCAGGTCGCGCGCCACAAGACGCGCGCGATCAGCACCTACCGCCAGGGCGACTGCACCTTCCTGATCAACGAGGATCCGGATTCGTTCGCCGCCCGCTTCGCCGCCCAACACGGCCCCAGCGCCTGCGGTTTCGCGATTCGAGTAAAGAAGCTGGCCGAATGGGCGCGCGTGCAGGCGCTGAAGAACGGTGCCGAATCTTTCGACGCCGCCGACGAACTGACCAAGGCGGTCGCCGCGCCGGTCATCAAGGGCATCGGCGACTGCATGCTGTACATCGTCGACCGCTACGACGGCGAGGGCACGATCCACGATCCGGATTACGAATACCAGCCCGGCGTGGACCTGATGCCGACCGGCTTCGGCCTGACCTTCATCGACCACCTGACCCACAACCTCTACCACGGCAACATGGCCAAGTGGGCGGACTACTACGAGCGGCTGTTCAACTTCCGCGAGATCCGCTACTTCGACATCAAGGGCGCCAAGACCGGCCTGCTGTCGAAGGCGATGACCGCACCGGACGGCATGGTGCGCATCCCGCTCAACGAGTCGAGCGACCCGAAGAGCCAGATCAACGAATACCTCGATGCCTACAAGGGCGAGGGCATCCAGCACATCGCCTGCTTCACCGACGACATCTACTCGACGGTGGAGAAGATGCGCGAGGCGGGCGTGGAATTCCTGGATACGCCGGAGACCTATTTCGACGTGATCGACCAGCGCATTCCCAACCACGGCGAGGATGTCGCGCGCCTGGCCCGCAACAAGATCCTGATCGATGCCGACGTGGAGACCAAGGAGCGCAAGCTGCTGCAGATCTTCACCCAGAACGCGCTGGGCCCGATCTTCTTCGAGATCATCCAGCGCAAGGGCAACGAAGGCTTCGGCGAAGGCAACTTCCAGGCGCTGTTCGAGAGCATCGAGCGCGACCAGATGAAGCGCGGCGTGCTGTGACGCCTTGAGCCCCTCTCCCGCCGGGAGAGGGGTTGGGGAGAGGGTTGGAAGGAATAGTTATGCTTGCGTGGCAGTAGCCGTGACACATGCGGACAGGAGGTCCCATGACCAATCCCCCTCTTCCGACGCGCACGAGGAACAATGCCAAGCAGTTGCGCAAGGGAATGACGGATGCGGAGCGCAAGTTGTGGAAGTACCTGCGTGCCGGGCGATTGGACGGATTCAAGTTCCGGCGGCAGCACCCTGTTCCGCCTTACGTACTTGATTTCTGCTGCATGGAATGTGGGTTGGCAGTCGAGCTGGACGGCTCGCAGCATTCCGAGTCCGGGGATGCGTCGAGAAGTCGCTACCTCGAATCCCAAGGCTGGCGAATCGTCCGCTTCTGGGACAACGATGTACTGAACAAGACGGATGCGGTGGTCGAGACGATCTGGAATCTCCTGTCGCGACCGACCCTCTCCCCAACCCCTCTCCCGGTGGGAGAGGGGCTCAAGCAGCGAGACGAGCGATGAGCCAGACCTACGACGGATACCAGACCGGCTTCGGCAACCACTTCGCTAGCGAGGCGATCCCCGGCACGCTGCCGGAGGGCCGCAACTCGCCGCAGCGCGTCGCGCACGGGCTGTATGCGGAACAGCTGAGCGGCACGGCGTTCACCGCGCCGCGCGCGGAGAACCGGCGCAGCTGGCTGTACCGCATCCGCCCGGCGGCGATGCACGGGCCGTTCGCGCCGTACGCGCAGCATCGGCTGCACAGCGACTTCAGTGCGGGGCCGGTGTCGCCGGACCAGATGCGCTGGTCGCCGCTGCCGATGCCGGAAACGCCGACGGACTTCGTCGACGGCCTGTACACGATGGCCGGCAATGGCTCGCCCGATGCGATGCACGGCGTGGGCATTCACCTGTACGCCGCCAACCGGCCGATGCAAGGGCGCTACTTCTACGATGCCGATGGTGAGCTGCTGATCGTGCCGCAGCAGGGCGGCCTGCGCATCGCCACCGAGTTCGGTGTGATCGAGGTCGAGCCGCAGCAGATTGCGGTCATCCCGCGCGGTGTGCGCTTCCAGGTCGAACTGCCGGACGGCGAGGCGCGCGGCTATGTCTGCGAGAACTTCGGCGCCGCGCTGCGGCTGCCGGACCTGGGGCCGATCGGCTCCAACGGCCTGGCCAACCCGCGTGATTTCGAGACGCCCGTGGCAGCGTACGAAGATGTCGAGGGCGAGTTCGAGCTGATCGCCAAGTTCCAGAGCCACCTGTGGCGCGCCGACATCGGCCATTCGCCGCTGGACGTGGTGGGCTGGCACGGCAACTACGCGCCGTACCGCTACGACCTGCGCCGCTTCAATACGATCGGCTCGATCAGCTTCGACCATCCCGATCCGTCGATCTTCCTGGTGCTCACCTCGCCCAGCGACACGCCGGGCGTGGGCAACATGGATTTCGTGATCTTCCCGCCGCGCTGGCTGGTGGCGCAGGACACGTTCCGCCCACCGTGGTTCCACCGCAACATCGCCAGCGAGTTCATGGGCCTGATCCATGGCGTGTACGACGCCAAGGCCGAAGGCTTCGCGCCCGGTGGCGCGTCGCTGCACAACTGCATGACCGGGCACGGGCCGGATGCGGCGACGTTCGAGAAGGCGTCGAACGCGGACCTGTCCAAACCCGATGTCATCACCGGCACGATGGCCTTCATGTTCGAGACGCGCGCGGTGATCCGGCCGACGCGGCAGGCCGCCGAGGCGGCCCATCGCCAGCGCGATTACCAGGCGTGCTGGGCGGGCCTGCGCAAGCACTTCGCGCCGAACGGCTGAGCCGGCACTTCAGGGCAGCGCGCTTTCCATGCGCGCGTCGAGCATGCGTTGCAGGTCGTCGGGCGGCAGTGCCTCGAACAGGCGCTCGCGGATGCGTCCGGCGAGCGTGGGGGCGACGCGTCCTTCCAGGAATCGCAGCGCATCGGCGAGCGCATCAAGCATCGTGTCGTCGTCCAGCCGCGCCTGCAGTCGCTCGCGGTGCTTGCGCGCGCGTTCATCCCGCTGCAACTCCAGCATGCCGGACAGATAGACCTTGGCGGCCACCCGCGATCGTCGCGGTCCGGCCGGCGCCGCATTCGTGGAAGTAGGGGACATCGACGAGGCTACTGCCGCCGCCGTGGAAGATGCCGGCGCGCTACCCGCGATGATCAGGTAGCCCGCCTTCACCAGGCCCTGCACCAGAATGGGGGCATCCTGGCCCAGCAGGCGTACCAGCTCCGCGAAGTCGCGCTGCCCGTCGCAGAGGATCAGCGCGCGCCGCTCGCGCATGCCGAGCACGCCCGTGTGGGCTTGCAGGGTCTGGCGGGCAAGGTCGGTCTTCGACGGGCGCATGGGGAAGGGCGGTGACGGCCGCGCGCAGGCTAGCGGCGCGCGATGAAGTGCCGATGACAGCGCTTCATCGCGGTGACTTAACGCGCCGCCGCTACGATTCACGTTTGTGCACTGGAGAGAGCCCCCCATGAAGTCGATGTTGCCGATCGTGATGGTCGTCACCCTGTTGTCCGCGTGCCAGCGCGAAGAAGCCGCTGCGCCGCCTGCGGAGCCGCAGACCACGGCGACCAGCACGCCCATGGCGGAAGCGCCCGCGCCCGCACCTGCGGTCGACGACACGGCCGCACCCGCCGGACCGGTCAGCCAGGCCAGCTTCCTCGGCTACGGCGACATGAAGCTGGGCAGCACGGTCGACGAAGCGCGGGCCGCGTGGGGCGGCGAGCTCAATGGCGCGCCGATGGAAGGCACCACGTGCCACTACCTGTGGCCGAAGTGGATCAGCCGCCCCGCCGACTTCGCCTTCATGATGGAAGAGGGCAAGTTCGTTCGTTACGACGTCGGCACCGACAAGGAAACCGCACCCGGCGGCGGCAAGGTCGGCATGAGCGTGGACGAAGTGCAGAAGCTCTACGGTGGCGCGCTGAAGGCGTCGCCGCACAAGTACACGCAGGGCGGGCAGTACCTGTCCATCGACGCCGGCGACGTGGCGCCGACCAAGCTCATCTTCGAGGCCGATGCCGGCGGCAAGGTGACCTCGTGGCGCGTGGGCTTGGCGCCGCAGGTCGAGTACGTCGAGGGCTGCTCCTGATCGACGACGCCCGGCTGGCCGCGTCGGCGGGCCGGGCATAGAATCGCCGCAGACTCGACGGGGAGCGTGGCGATGGCGGATGCCTGGGGTTACTTCGCATTGGGCCTGGTGCTGCTGGCGCTGGGCGGGGATTCCATCGTCAAGGGCGCGTCCGGCCTGGCCCAGCGCATCGGCGCGTCGCCATTCGTGGCCGGCCTGTTGCTGATCGCGTTCGGGACCTCGCTGCCGGAACTGGCGGTCAATGCGCGTGCGGTGTGGGTGGGTTCGCAGGAACTCGCGCTGGGCAATGCGGTGGGCAGCAACATCGTCAACCTCGGCCTGGCGCTCGGCGTCGCCGCGCTGGTCGCGCCGGTCCTCGTGCGGATGCGCGTGCTGTCGTCCTTGCTGGTGCTGCTGGCGCTCGCCACGCTGGCGCTGATCGTGTTCGGCCTGGATGGCGTGGTCAGCCGCATCGAAGGCGGCGTGCTGCTGCTGGGCTTCGTGGCGTCGCTGGCGTTCCTGCTGGCACGTGCGCCGCGCGAGGATGTCGCGGTGCGTGCCGACATCGAGGCCTACGCCAATACCAATACCGTGCTGTGGTTGAACCTGCTGCGCTTCGTCGTGGCCGCCGCGCTGCTGTATTACGGCGCGCGTTTCGTGGTGCAGGGCGCACCGGTGATCGGCGCGCACTGGGGCCTGTCGCCGCTGCTGACCGGCCTGCTGCCGGTGGCGATCGGCACCGCGCTGCCGGAAATCGCCGCCGCCGCGATGGCCGCACGACGCCGGCAAGGCGACATGGTCGCCGGGCACGTCATCGGTTCCAGCCTGTTCAACCTGCTGGTGGTGGTGGGCGGCATGGCGGCGTTCCGTCCGCTGGCGCTGCCGGAATCGTTCGTGCGGCTCGAATTGCCGGCCGCCATCGCCTTCGTGCTGGTGCTGTACCCCATGCTGCGTGGCGATCTGCGCATCAGCCGCATCGAGGGCGGCATCCTGCTCGCGGCGTTCCTCGGCTGGGTGGTCCTGGAGATCGCATTGCTCGCCTGACCTGAACAGTGGGTCAGGCTTATGTGAACGAGTTTGTTAAACTCGGGCCGATTGCTCGCGAATCCCGCATTCCCTGCAAGGCCGTTGATGATCCCTTTTCTTGAAATCCTGCTGGCGCTGCCGTTCGTGCTTGCGCTGGTGGTGGCGCTGGCGCGCGGCCTTCCGCGCGGCGCGACCGCATGGCTGGCCGGCCTGGCGCCGCTGCTGGGCCTAGTATTGCTGGCCTGGATGACACCCAGCGTGCTGCAGGGCTGGAACCTGCGCGCGGACCACGCCTGGATCCCGCAGATCGGCCTGGCCTTCACGCTGCGGCTGGACGGGCTGGCATGGATGTTCGCGGGCATGGTGCTGGCGATCGGCGCGCTGGTGGTGATGTATGCGCGCTACTACCTCAGCGAGAAGGACAGCGCGCCGCGTTTCTTCGCCTGCCTGCTGCTGTTCATGGGCTCGATGCTCGGCGTGGTACTGGCCGGCAACCTGTTGCTGCTGGTGGTGTTCTGGGAACTGACCAGCATCAGCTCGTTCCTGCTGATCGGTTTCTGGTCGCACCGGCAGGACGCGCGCGAAGGCGCGCGGATGGCGCTGGCGATCACCGGTGCCGGCGGCCTCGCGTTGCTGGGCGGCGTGCTGCTGATCGGCCGCATCGTCGGCAGCTACGACCTGGACATCGTGCTGGCCTCGGGCGACCTGATCCGCGGCAGTGCGCTCTATCCGTGGGCGCTGGCGCTGGTGCTGGCGGGCGTGTTCACCAAGAGCGCGCAGTTCCCGCTGCATTTCTGGCTGCCGCACGCGATGGCGGCGCCGACGCCGGTGTCTGCCTACCTGCATTCGGCGACGATGGTGAAGGCCGGTGTGTTCCTGCTGGCGCGGTTGCATCCGGCGCTGGCCGGCACCGACCTGTTCTTCTACGTGGTCACCACGGTGGGCGCACTGACGCTGCTGGTGGGCGCCTGGTTCGCGATCTTCCAGCACGACCTGAAGGGCCTGCTGGCCTATTCGACCATCTCGCACCTCGGCCTGATCACGCTGCTGTTCGGCATCTCCACACCGATGGCGGTGGTGGCCGGCGTGTTCCACATCCTCAACCACGCCACCTTCAAGGCCTCGCTGTTCATGGCGGCGGGCATCATCGACCATGAGACCGGCACGCGCGACATGCGGCGGCTCGGCAATCTGCGACGGCTGATGCCGTGGACCAGCGCGTTGGCGATCATCGCGTCGCTGGCGATGGCGGGCATCCCGCTGCTCAACGGCTTCCTTTCGAAGGAGATGTTCTTCGCCGAGGCGCTGGACATCCCGGGCCATCGCGGCATGCGCAACGCCATCGCGGTGGCGGCGCTGCTCTACGGCATGTTCGGCGTCGCCTACAGCCTGCGCTTCGTCTACGAGACGTTCTTCGGCAAAGGTCCGCGCAACCTCGACGTGGTGCCGCACGAACCGCCGCGCTGGATGAAGATCCCGGTGGAAGTGCTGGTGGTGCTGTGCGTGGCTGTCGGCATGTTCCCCGCGTGGACGGTGGCGCCGGTGCTGCATGCGGGCGCCGGTGCGATCCTCGGCGACGCCATGCCGGAGTACAGCCTGGCGGTGTGGCACGGCATCAACACGCCGCTGCTGATGAGCCTGGCCGGCATCGCCGGCGGCATCGCACTGTATTTCGGCCTGCGCCGGCTGTTCGACCTGCACACCATCGTGCGCCGCTCGCTGGGGCGCAACGTCTTCCGCTGGAACATGGAAGCCCTGTACGCGCTGGCGGGCCGCTTCATCGGCAAGCTCGTCAATGGCAGCCTGCAGCGCAGTCTGATGCTGATGGTGCTGGCCGCCGTGGCGGCCGGTGCCGCGCCGTTCGTCATGGGTGTCTCGGACCCGCTGCCGTGGCGCACCCCGCAACCGATGCCACTGCTGGGCTGGCTGCTGTGGCTGGTGCTGGTGACCTGCACGGTGTTCACCATCCGCCTGTACCGGCAGCGCCTGCTGGCGGTGATCGTGCTGGGAGGTGCAGGCCTGGTGGTCAGCCTGACCTTCGTGTTCCTGTCCGCGCCGGACCTCGCGCTGACGCAGCTGATGGTGGAAATGGTCAGCCTGGCGTTGCTGCTGCTCGGCCTGCACTACCTGCCGCCACGCTCGCCGCCGGAACGCACGCCGCTTCGTCGCCTGCGCGATATCGCCATCGCGCTGGTCGCCGGCGTCGGCGTGTCGCTGCTGGCCTATGGGGTGATGACGCGCACCGGCGATCCGATCAGCGGCGAACTGCTCGCGCGCGCGTTGCCGGAAGGATACGGCCGCAACGTGGTCAACGTGATCCTGGTGGACTTCCGCGGCTTCGATACGTTCGGCGAGATCACCGTGTTCGGCGTCGCCGCGCTGATCGTGCACGCGCTGCTGCGGCGCGCGCGCATGGCACCGGAGAAGGTGGTCTCCGGTCCACCGGTGCAGCTGCCGGTACCGGCCGATCTGGCGCAGCTGATGTTCCCGTTGACGCTGACCGTGTCGGTGTTCCTGTTCCTGCGCGGCCACAACGCACCGGGCGGTGGCTTCATCGCCGGGCTGGTGCTGGCGGTGCCGCTGCTGATCCAGTACGTCATCCAGGGCGCGGCGTCGGTGGAATCGCGCTTCGGCTTCGACTACATCAAGTGCATCGGCGTCGGCTTGATCGTCGCCGGCGTGAGTGGCGCGGCGTCGATGGGGTTCGGCGTGCCGTTCCTGACCAGCGGGCACCTGGATCTCGACCTGCCGGTGATCGGCACGGTGCCGCTGGCCAGCGCGATCGGATTCGACACCGGCGTGTATCTGGTCGTGTTCGGCGGCGCGATGCTGATCCTGTCGATGATGGGCACGATCCGTCCGTCGCGCACGCGCGTGTCGCACCTGGGTGTGATGGAACCGGGCGACCGATCCACCCGCACGGGAGAACTGCGCTGATGGGAGGTGCACCGTAATGGAACTCGCGATGGCCAGCGCGATCGGCATCCTCACCGCCGCGGGGGTGTACCTGCTGCTGCGCGCGCGCAGCTTCGACGTCATCCTCGGGCTGACGCTGCTGTCGTATGCGACCAACCTGCTGATCTTCGCTGCCGGCGGCCTGGTGGCCGGCAAGCCGCCGGTGCTGCGCGACGACGTGGCGGCGACGCTGGCGAACCACACCGATCCGCTGCCGCAGGCGCTGGTGCTGACCGCGATCGTGATCGCGTTCGCGATGACCGCGGTGACGGTGGTGCTGGCGATCCGCAGCCGCGGAGACAACGACAGCGACCACGTCGATGGCAGCAAGGCCGAACGCGAGTTCCTCGCCAGCGAACAGCGCCGGCACGAGGAAGCGCGCGACGCCGCCAAGGCCGATGAGCCGGAGGCGCGGGCATGAGCCACCTGCCGATCCTGCCCATCCTGATCCCGCTGTTCGCTGCATCGATCGCGCTGTTCTTCGAGCATCGCCGCTTCGGCATGCTGCCGCAGCGCATCGTGGCCTGGACGTCGGTCGCGGCGATGCTGGGTGTGGCGGGCGTGCTGGTCGCGCAGGCGGCCGCTGGCGACGTGTCGGTCTATCTGCTGGGCGACTGGCCGGCGCGGCTGGGCATCGTGCTGATGGTGGACCGGCTGTCGGCGCTGATGCTGCTGGTGGGGCTGCTGCTGGGTGCGGCCTGCCTGCTGCATGCGGGCGCCGGCTGGGACCGGCGCGCGCCGCACTTCCATGCGTTCTTCCAGTTCCAGTTGATGGGACTGAACGGCGCGTTCCTCACCGGCGACATCTTCAATCTGTTCGTGTTCTTCGAAGTGCTGCTCATCTCGTCCTACGGCCTGATGCTCAGCGGCGGCCGCGGCGAACGCCTGCGTGCGGGCCTGCACTACGTGACCTTCAACATCGCAGCGTCGACGCTGTTCCTGATCGCCTTGGGCCTGCTGTACGGCCTGCTGGGCTCGTTGAACATGGCCGAGCTGTCGGTGCGTGTGGCGCAGCTCCCGGCCGGCGACGTGGCGCTGGTGCAGGCGGCGGCCGGCCTGCTGTTCGTGGTGTTCTGTGCGAAGGCCGCGGTGCTGCCACTGTCGTTCTGGCTGCCGGACACCTACACGCATGCACCGGCGGCGGTAGCCGGTCTGTTCGCGATCATGACCAAGGTCGGCCTGTACGCCGTGCTGCGACTGGGCACGTTGAGCTTCGGTGCGCTGGGGCCGCTGGACGGGTTCGCCTGGACACCGTTGCTGGTGCTCGGCGCCGCCACGCTGGTGCTGGCCGCGTTGGGCGTGCTCGCGGCCAACCGCCTGCGCGCGCTGGCGGCCTACCTGGTGCTGGGGTCGGCGGCGACCCTGTTCGTCGCGTTCTCGCTGGGCACGGCCGGCACCATCGGCGCCGGACTGTACTACCTGGTGCACAGCAGTTTCGCGGGTGCGGCGCTGTTCCTGCTTGCCGACCTGATCCGCCGCCGGCGGGGCCGCGCCGGCGACCGCAAGGACCTGATCGCCGCGCTGCCGGACAAGACCGTGCCCGGCCTGCTGTTCCTGTTCGCCGCGGTATCGCTGTCCGGGCTGCCGCCGTTGTCGGGCTTCATCGGCAAGTTGCTGGTGCTCGAAGCGGTACCGGAAGGCGCGCGCACGTTCTGGATCTGGCTGCTGGTGCTGGGCACCAGCTTCCTGATGCTGGTGGGCCTGGCGCGTGCCGGCACACGGCTGTTCTGGCGCACCGAGCCGTGGCCGGACGCCAGCGCCGAGAAGCAGGCCGCCTTTACGCCGGCGAACGAGTTGGTGGACGCGCCGTCGCGCCCGCTGGAGTCGGCGGCCATCGTGCTGCTGCTGGGCTACGGCGTGGCAATGGTGCTGGCCGCCGCGCCGCTGCTGGACTACACCCGGGCGACTGCGCGGCAGTTGCTGTCGCCGGCTGATTACGTCGAACAGGTGCGCGCCGCCACGCCGCAGCTGAGGGAGCCCTGAGCATGGTCGCGAAATGGCGCAAGCGTCTGCTGCCGTCGTTGCCGTTGAGCCTGACGGTGTTCTGCTTCTGGCTGCTGATGAACGACGACATCAGCGTCGGCCAGATCGTCCTGGCGCTGGTGCTGGCGCTGACGATCCCGCTGTTTGCCGCGCGGCTCGACCGCGAGTTCGCCCGTATCGGCCGCCTGAGCAGCATCCCACGCATGCTGTGCGTGCTGGCGCTGGACATCGTGCGCTCCAACATCACCGTGGCGCTGCAGGTGCTGGGGCCGGAACGCAACATCCATCCCGGTTTCATCTGGGTGCCGCTGGACATCGGCAACATCCACGGCATCGCCGCGCTGACCAGCATCATCACGCTGACGCCGGGCACGGTATCGTCGGCGCTCTCGGACGACCGCCGCTACCTGTTGGTGCACGTACTGAACCTCGACGATGCCGACGAGGTGATCCGCCAGATCAAGACGCGCTACGAAGCGCCGCTCATGGAGATTTTCCCGTGACCCCGCAGACCCTGGTGATCTACGCCGTTGTCGCGTCGATGCATGTCGTCGCCGTGGCGATGCTGCTGGCCCTGTTCCGGCTGGTACGCGGGCCGACCGTGCCCGACCGCATCCTGGCGCTGGACACGCTGTTCGTCGCCACCATTGCGCAGCTGATGCTGTTCGGTATCTACGTGGGTACGGCGGTCTACTTCGAGGCGGCGCTGATCATCGCCATGCTTGGCTTCGTCGGCACGGTGGTGCTGAGCAAGTACGTGCTGCGCCGGGACATCGTCGAATGAGCTGGGTCTTCGCCATCCTGCTGGTGCTGCTGCTGGCGGTGGGCAGCTTCTTCATCCTGGTCGGTTCCTTCAGCCTGGTGAAGCTGTCGGAGTTCTTCAAGCGCCTGCACGGGCCGACCAAGGCCAGCACGATGGGCGTGGGCTGCGTGCTGCTGGCATCGGTGGGCTACCACGCGCTCACCGGCACCGACCCGCAGCCGCGCGAACTGCTGATCACCGCCTTCCTCTTCATCACCACGCCGATCAGCGCGCACCTGATGGCCAAGGCGGCGCTGTCGCTGCACATGGCGGAGCGTCCGCCGATGCCGGCGGGCGAGCCCGAGAAGCCCATCGACGCGGTCAACGAAGACGCGCGACCGGACGCCTGATCCGTCATGCGTATCGCCCTCGTCTTCGGTGCCAGCGGCCAGATCGGCGAGGCGCTGCTGGCCCGGCTTGATGCGCGCGACTGGCAGGTGTTCGCCGTCTCGCGGATGCCGCGTCCCGATGCGTCGAATGTGCGCTGGCTGCGGGGCGAGTTCGCCGGCATCGAAGGGCTCCCCGACAGCGTCGATGCGATCTTCAGCACGGGTCCGCTGGACGGATTCGCGCAGTGGTATGAGCGAGGACTCGTCGCGACGCCTCGCGTGGTCGCATTCGGGTCCACCAGCCTGGATACGAAGCAGGCGTCGGGTGACGCCTACGAGCGCGACATCGTCGCGCGGTTGCAGGCTGCCGAGAGCCGGGTCTTCGATACGGCGGCCGCGAACGGCGCATCCGCCACGCTGTTGCGCCCGACCCTGGTCTATGGGGCGGGGCGCGACCAGACGCTGGCGCGGATCGCGTCGATGGCACGGCGCACGCGGTTCTTCGTGCTTCCGCGCGGTGCGGACGGAAAACGCCAGCCCGTGCATGTCGACGACCTGGCGGCGGCGGCGCTGGCTGTGGTGGATGCACCTGCTACGCACGGACAGGCGTACGCGCTGCCGGGCGGCGAAACGCTGGCGTACCGCGAGATGGTGGCGCGGACGCTCGCGGCGCTCGATCCGCCGTCGACCCTGTGGCAGGTGCCGATGCCGATGTTCCGGATGGCATTGTCGCTGGCCCGCCTCGCCGGCGTGATGCGCGGCCTCACCGACGATGCCGTGGCCCGCATGCGCGAGGACCTGGTGTTCGATGCGACGCCAGCGCGTCGTGATTTCGGCTATGCGCCGCGCGCCTTCATCGTGGATGTGTGGGCGGTAAGTACTGCAAGGCCAACGAGTCCATCCAGTTAGTAATCAGATCAGTGCTTCCCTGCATGATCGTATGCAAGCAGTTTTACCTGCACACTGGAAACGATCCCCCCCGTCTCGGGGTCCGCAAAGCCGTTCGCCAGTGAGCGGGTAAACACGACTCTGTCGCCTACAGCAGGTTGGTCATGGTGCGGCAGGACGAGTGTCAGTTCGACCGGATTGCCGACGTATTGCTCGCAATCCGTGTAGCTCTCAAGCGCAGCCGTTTCGTCCCGCCTCGCTGCCGATACCGCCACCCTGAAATCGAACGAGCGTTGAGTGCCATCAATGGTTGGCATGACGGACTCGACCACGCCTTCCATACGACAGAACTCGAACCAGGAGGCGTCGGCACGCCATGGCAGCATGAGGACCGACAGAAGAACGACTGTCGCGACGACCTTCATGCGGGAAAGCTTCAGTACCGCCAGCCCATCTTCCGGTAGAACTTGCTGAGCACCCATACCGGGCCGATCAGCAGATAGGTGAGGTCGGTCAGGAAGCTCGGCTTCTTGCCTTCGATCTTGTGGCCGATGAACTGCGCGATCCAGGCCACCACGAAAACGGTGATGGCGAGGTAGAGCAGTTTCTCCAGGCCCAGCAGCGCTTCCAGCCAGCGCGTCAGCCACGCCATCGCGATGAAGATCGCCAGCATGCCGAAGCCCAGCGGGCGCGACAGCTTGTAGTAGTACATCCACGCGCCGAACATCGCCAGCGCTGCCCACATGCCGGATTTCACCCACGTGCCGAACACCGGGATGCACCACAGCAGCGCCACCACCGTCCACAGGATCGCCGGCACCGCGAACACGTGGATCAGCTGGTTGGTCTCGTTGACGTGGTCGCCGGAATAGCTGGCGAACCAGCGGTCCACCGGACGTTGCGCGGTCGCGTTCATTCATCCCTCCCGAGGATGGCAATGCGGCAGGGTATGGAGCATACCCCAGCCCGGCCGGGGCTGCCGTGCCGGCGGTCAGGGCAGGGAGATCAGTGCGCGGCAGCCTTCGAGAACAGCTGGATCACCGCCACGCCGGCCACGATCAGCCCCATGCCCAGCATCGCCGGCAGGTCCAGCGGCTGCTTCAGCACCACCCGGCCGATCAGGGCGATCAGCACGATGCCGGCGCCGGACCAGATGGCGTAGGCCACGCCGACCGGGACGGTCTTCAGCGTCAGCGACAGGAAGTAGAACGCGATGCCATAGCCCGCGGCGACCAGCAGCGAGGGGCCGAGCCGGGTGAAGCCTTCGGAGGCTTTCAAGGCACTGGTGGCGATGACCTCGGCGGCGATGGCCAGGGCGAGGTAGAGGTAGGCGTTCATGCGCATGCACCCGAGAACGGGGTGGCAAGCCTACTGCACGGAACGCTGAACCCCGGCTTGCCCTGCATCGCCTGGATGCAGGGCAGGGATGCCGTCAGTCGACGAGGATGCCGGCCAGTTTCTGCAGCGCTTCGGCGTACTTGGCGCGCGTGCGCTCGATGACTTCCGCCGGCAACGACGGGCCCGGCGCGGTCTTGTTCCAGTCCAGCGTTTCCAGGTAGTCGCGCACGAACTGCTTGTCGTAGCTGGGCGGGCTGGTGCCGACCTCGTACTGGTCCGCGGGCCAGTAGCGCGAGGAGTCCGGCGTCAGCATCTCGTCCATGATGTAGAGGCGGCCGTCTTCGTCCGTGCCGAACTCGAACTTGGTGTCGGCCAGCAGGATGCCGCGCTCGGCGGCGACGTCGGCGGCGTAGCGGTAGATGCGCAGCGTGGCGTCGCGCACGCGTTCGGCCAGTTCGGCACCGACGGTCTTCACCATCGCGTCGAAGTCGATGTTCTCGTCGTGGTCGCCGACGGCGGCCTTCGTCGACGGGGTGAAGATCGGTTCGGCGAGTTTTTCGGCCTGGCGCAGGCCGTCGGGCAGCTCGATGCCGCTGACCTTGCCGGTGCGTTGGTAGTCCTTCCAGCCGCTGCCGATCAGGTAGCCGCGGGCGATCGCTTCGACCGGCACGGGCTTGAGCTTCTTCGTCACCACCGCGCGCTTGGCGTACAGCGACGCGTCGACGCCGGCCGGCAGCACGCTGGCGACGTCGATGCCGGTCAGGTGGTTGGGCATCAGGTGCGCGGTCTTGGCGAACCAGAAGTTGGAGATCTGGCAGAGCATCTCGCCCTTGCCGGGAATCGGGTCGGGCAGCACCACGTCGAATGCGCTGAGGCGATCGGTGGCCACCATCAGCAGATAGTCGCCCGCAGGCGCATCGGCAGGCAGGCGGTCGCGGGGGATGTCGAACACGTCGCGGACCTTGCCGCGGTGGCGCAGGGTGAGGCCGGGCAGATCGGATTGAAGCAACGTCGTGGGCACAAACACTCCTTCGGGAGTCCGGAAACCATCGAGGCAGACAGCGTCGTGGGGGCGTGCGGCAGGCCGTGCGCCCGTGCCCCGGGGCGGCCGTCCATCCGCTGCTGCGGAGCCAGGTACCGGACCGGGCCGCGTAGTGTACGGCGCTTGGGGCCGTCGTGTGCCGTAAAATGCCGGTCTTGCTGGAGAAGGCGGGTCCGGATGAAGCGCTGGTACGGGAAATTGCTGGGATTCGTGGCCGGTTGGCTGCTGATGCGCCATCCGCTGGGTGGCCTGGTGGGCCTGATCATCGGCCATGCCTTCGACGAGGACTGGTTCAAGCTCAGCCGCGACAACCCGTATCGCGTGCTCGACCTGACCAGCGACGCCAGCGATGCCGAGATCGACCAGGCCTATCGCCGGCTGATGTCCCAGTACCACCCCGACAAGATGGCCGGCGCCGCGGAAGACCTGCGCCGCCAGGCCGAACAGAAGGCCGGCGAGATCAACGCCGCCTACGACCGCATCAAGACCCTGCGCAAGCGCAAGTGAGCCCTTCCATGTCGAACTGCATCATCGCCCCGTCCATCCTGTCCGCCGACTTCGCCCGCCTGGGCGAGGAGGTCGACAACGTGCTGAAGGCCGGCGCCGACTGGGTGCACTTCGACGTGATGGACAACCACTACGTGCCCAACCTGACCATCGGTCCGCTGGTCTGCAGCGCGCTGCGCAAGCATGGCGTCACCGCGCCGATCGACGTGCACCTGATGGTCGAACCGGTGGACCGCATCATCCCGGACTTCGCCGAGGCGGGCGCCAGCATCATCAGCTTCCATCCGGAAGCCTCGAAGCACGTGCACCGCACGATCCAGCTGATCAGGTCGCTGGGCTGCAAGGCGGGCCTGGTGCTCAACCCGGGCACGCCGGTGGAAGTGCTGGATTGGGTGCTGCCGGAACTGGACCTGGTGCTGCTGATGTCGGTGAACCCGGGCTTCGGCGGGCAGGCCTTCATCCCGTCGGCGCTGGACAAGCTGCGCGCGGTGCGCGCGATGATCGACAAGACCGGCAAGGATATCCGCCTGGAGATCGACGGCGGCGTGAAAGCGGACAACATCGGCCAGATCGCAGCGGCGGGCGCGGACGCGTTCGTCGCGGGCTCGGCGATCTTCAATGCCCCGGACTACGCCGACGTCATCGCGCGCATGCGCCAGGCCGTGGCTGACGCGCGCGCCTGAAAAAGCAGAAGGGCGATGGCCTTCGCCACCGCCCCGGAAGAATTGGAGGCTGATCCTGCCTCCGCCCGTCGTCCCTGCTATGGCCTTCCACGTTACGGATCGTCTGTGACGGGAAGATGACGGCGGGCCCGGCGCCGGATCTTGTGGGAGCGACGTAAGTCGCGAGCTCTCCCGCCAGCCAGCGCGATCCCAATGTCCGTTCGGGAGGGAAGAGGTTCGCGACTCACGTCGCTCCCACACCTGGACCCGCTATCCTCGCGCGTCCCCTAAGGAACCTCCCATGACCGCATCCCGCTGGCGCCTGATCCTCAACGGCAAATCCGCCGGTGATGACGGCCTGCGTACGGCCGTGGGGGCGATACGCGACGCCGGCATCGCGCTGGACGTACGGGTCACCTGGGAAGACGGCGACGCCGAGCGCTACGTCGCCGAGGCGATCACCGACGGGGTGGATACCGTGATCGCCGCGGGTGGCGACGGCACGCTGAGCGAAGTGGCGACCACGCTCGCCCATCGCGACGAGACCGCCGGCGCCCTCCCATCGCTCGGGCTGGTGCCGATGGGCACGGCGAATGATTTCGCCACCGCGGCCAGGATTCCGGACGACGCGCTGCCCGCCTTGCAGCTGGTCCGCGATGTCGCACCGGCTCCCGTGGATCTTCTGCGCATCGATGCCGAAGACGGTCCGCACTGGTGCGCGAACCTCGCCAGCGGCGGCTTCGGCACCGACGTCACCGTGGAGACCGATGAGGGGCTGAAGAAGATGCTCGGCGGCCTGGCGTATCTCATCACCGGCATCGCCAAGCTGGGACGCATCGAGCCGGTCACTGCATGCGTGCGCGGCCCGGATTTCGACTGGCAGGGCGACTTCATCGCGCTGGGCATCGGCAACGGGCGGCAGGCGGGCGGTGGACAGGCGCTGTGCCCGGATGCGTTGGTGGACGACGGCCTGCTGGACCTGACCATCGTTCCGGAACTGTCCGGCGAGGTCGCCGCCACCGTCGGTACGCTGGTCAAGGACGGCAAGCACGCCGCGCTGGATCGCGTGGCGACCCGCGCGCGCCTGCCATGGGTCGAGCTGGAGGCCGACCAGCCGATGACCCTCAACCTGGACGGCGAACCGGTGAAGTCACGGCGCTTCCGCATCGAATGCGTCCCCGGCCGTGTCCGCATGCATCTGCCGGTGGCCTGTCCGTTGCGTCTGCAACCAGACGCCTAGTGGCCGGCGGGCCGATGCGTCGGGTAAAGTAGGCCCGTGTCCCATCCCGCGCTCCCGCTTTCCAAAGATTCCGCACGCCCTGGCTGGCGATGGTGGCCCGTAGCCGTCGCCCGTACCGCCACCGTGTCCCGGAAGGAAAGCCCGCTTGATCTCGCACGCCCAGTTCCAGCAGTACGCTGCTGAAGGTTTCAATCGCATTCCCGTCGTCCGTGAAGTGCTGTCCGACCTGGACACGCCGCTTTCGGTCTACCTGAAACTCGCCGACGCGCCGCACACCTACCTGTTCGAATCGGTGGAAGGCGGCGAGCGTTTCGGCCGTTACTCGATCATCGGCCTGCCGGTGCGCCGCGTGGCGACGTTCCGCGGCCACACGCTGCAGATCCACGACCACGGCCAGCTGGTCGAGGCGCGCGACGTCGCCGATCCGTTCGCTGAGGTCGAAGCCCTGCGCGCCGCTTACGCCGTGCCGAAACTGCAGGGCCTGCCCGGTTTCACCGGCGGCCTGGTGGGCTGGTTCGGCTTCGAGTGCATCGGTTACATCGAGCCGCGGCTCGCGACCGGCGACAAGCCGGACGAATTGGGTACGCCGGACATCCTGTTGATGCTGTCGGAGGAAGTTGCCGTCTTCGACAATCTCAAGGGCCGTCTCTATCTGATCGTTCACGCTGATCCGCGCGAAGCGGATGCATGGGATCAGGCGCAGGCGCGACTCGATGCATTGACGACCAAGCTGCGCCAGCCCGGCGCGTATCCCACGCCGATCACCCGCGACGTGCTGGACGAAAGCCACTTCGTTTCCGGCTTCACCCATGACGGCTTCATCGCGGCAGTGGAGCAGTCGAAGGAATACATTCGCGCGGGCGACATCTTCCAGGTGGTGCTGAGCCAGCGCCTCAGCGTGCCGTTCAATGCACGCCCGGTCGATGTCTATCGCGCGCTGCGTGCGTTGAATCCGTCGCCGTACATGTACTTCCTCGATGTCGGCGACGTGCAGGTGGTCGGCTCGTCGCCGGAGATCCTGGTGCGCCTGGAGCAGGGTGAAGTCACCGTGCGTCCGATCGCCGGTACGCGTCCGCGCGGGAGGACGCACGACGAGGACGTCGCGCTGGAAGCCGAACTGCTGGCCGATCCGAAGGAGCGCGCCGAACACCTGATGCTGATCGACCTCGGCCGCAACGACACCGGCCGCGTGTCGGAAGCCGGCACCGTGCAGGTGGGCGAACAGTTCGTCATCGAGCGCTACAGCCACGTCATGCACATCGTCAGCGAGGTGACCGGCAAGCTGTTGCCGGGACTGAGCTATGCGGACGTGCTGCGGGCGACATTCCCGGCCGGCACGGTCAGCGGCGCGCCGAAGATCCGCGCGCTGGAAGTGATCCGCGAGCTGGAACCGATCAAGCGCAACGTCTACGCCGGCAGCATCGGCTACATCGGCTGGCACGGTGATGCCGATACCGCCATCGCGATCCGTACCGCGGTCATCAAGGACGGTCGCCTGCACGTGCAGGCAGGCGCGGGCATCGTCTACGACTCCGATCCCGAGAAGGAATGGGACGAGACGATGAACAAGGGTCGCGCGCTGTTCCGCGCCGTGGCCGAAGCGGCGAAGGGGCTGTGATGGACGTCGCCATCGACAACGCCAGGATCAGCCTGCGCAACGACTACAGCGAGGGCGCACATCCGCGACTGCTGCAGGCGCTGGCCGTGGCGAGTGCGGAGATCAATCGCGGCTACGGCCTGGACGTCCACAGCGCCCGTGCCGCGGCGCTGATCCGCGACCGTCTCGCCCGCGATGCCGACGTGCATTTCCTCGCCGGCGGTACGCAGACCAACCTGGTCGCGCTGGCTGCCTTCCTGCGTCCGCACGAAGCGGTGATTGCGCCTGCCAGTGGCCACATCGCGACGCACGAGACCGGCGCCATCGAGGCCAGCGGGCACAAGGTACTGACGGTCGCCACGCCCGACGGCAAGCTGAGTCCCGAACTGATCCAGCCCTGTGTCGACGGTCACAGCGGCGAGCACATGGTGAAGCCGCGGCTGGTCTACATCTCCAACACCACCGAGTGGGGCACGCTCTACAGTGCCGTTGAGCTGCAGGCGCTGGGCGCGTTCTGCCGCAACCGCGGGCTGCTGCTCTACGTGGACGGTGCACGCCTCGCGTCGGCGCTGACCACGCCGGGCAACGACGTCGATCTGGCGCTGCTGTCCACGGAGGCCGACGCCTTCTACATCGGCGGCACCAAGAACGGTGCGCTGCTGGGCGAGGCGCTGGTCATCGTCAATCCGGCCTTGCGGACCGACTTCCGCCACGTCATCAAGCAGCGCGGCGCGATGCTGGCCAAGGGCATGGTGGTCGGCGCGCAGTTCGAGGCCTTGTTCGAGGACGGCTTGTACTTCGTGCTGGCGACGCACGCGAACGTCATGGCCGAACGTTTGCGCGAGATCCTGCAGCAGGCCGGCGTGCCGCTGGCGGTCGATTCGCCGAGCAACCAGATCTTCCCGGTGTTGCCGGATGCGGTCGTCGAACGCCTCCAGCAGCACGTCGAGTTCGAGACGTGGGAACGCCGCAGCGATGGCACCACCGTGATCCGGCTGATGACGTCGTGGGCGACGCCGGAGTCCGCCATCGAGGCGTTCGCTGCGGTGCTGGCGCGAATCCTGGGAAAAGGTGACGTCCATGGGCACGCTTGAAACCCCGCTTCGCGGATTGGCGCGTTCTCAAGAAGGGTTCACCTACCGGAGAAACCCCATGAACGTGCGCTACCTGTTGTTTGTCGTCGCGATGCTGGTGTCGCCCCATCTGGCGGCCCAGGTCAATGCGCTGCCACCGACGCGCCACATCCTGGTCTATGGAGATGCGGAGGCGCGCGCGATTCCGGATCGTTTCAAGATCTCGTTGAATTTCGAAGCCGTCGATCCGAGTGCGGATGTCGCGCGGCGTCGCGTCGAGGACAACCTGAAGGATGTACTGGCCAAGTTGAAGGCCGCAGGTGTCGCCGAGAACGAGATCGTCGCGACCTCGATGGAGGTGGGCACGCGCGAACGGTACGACGAAAGGAAGCGGGAGCAGGTCTTCATCGGGACAGGCGTCAAGCGTACGGTCACCGCCCGGTTCGACAGCCAGTCCGCGCTCGGCACGTTCCTCGCTTCCCTGCAGACATCCAAGGAACTGAATGTCTCCAGTGTGGATACCGAACTTGCGGACGAGACCGAGTTGCGCAAGGCGCTCCGCGAGAAGGCGATCGAATCCTCGCGCGAGAAGGCCGAAACCATCGCAAGGGCCTACGGGGCCAGGCTGGGTGGCCTGTACAGCGTGTCCGACGTGGCGCCCCAGTTCCAGTACGGCGTCCGCGAGGGCAGCTGGCCGTCGACGTACCAGTGGAACCGGACTCGGTCCGGTGATGCATACACCCTCGACCGTATCCAGGTGACGGGCTCGCGGCTGGCGCGAAACGCGGAATCGTTCCAGACCGGCTACGTCACCTTCACAGACAAAATCTATGCCGTATTCCTACTGGCGGACTGACCCATGCTGTTGATGATCGACAACTACGACAGCTTCACCTACAACCTCGTGCAGTACCTGCAGTCGCTGGGGGCCGAGGTGAAGGTGGTGCGCAACGATGCGATGACCGTGGACGAGATCGCGAAGCTCGCGCCCGAGCGTATCGTCATCTCCCCTGGTCCGTGCACGCCGAACGAGGCGGGCGTCTCGCTGGAGATCATCGAGCGGCTGGGGGCGAGCACACCGATCCTTGGCGTCTGCCTGGGGCACCAGAGCCTCGGCCAGGCCTATGGCGGCAACGTCATCCGTGCGGGCCGCATCATGCACGGCAAGACCTCGCGCATCCGGCATGAAGGCAAGGGCGTGTTCGCCGGCCTGCCGGACGCCTACGAGGCCA
The DNA here is from genome assembly GCF_964252945.1 of Pseudoxanthomonas sp. LjRoot143. Lineage (NCBI taxonomy): Bacteria > Pseudomonadati > Pseudomonadota > Gammaproteobacteria > Lysobacterales > Lysobacteraceae > Pseudoxanthomonas > Pseudoxanthomonas sp. LjRoot143. Next base: position 267,233 of record NZ_CAXUPM020000001.1, read on the forward strand.
CGCGCTACCACTCGCTGGTGGTCGAGCGCAGCAGCCTGCCGGACGCGCTGGAAGTCACGGCGTGGACCGAGAACGACGACGGCAGCTTCGAGGAGATCATGGGGCTGCGGCATCGCGCGTTCCCGGTCGAAGGCGTGCAGTTCCACCCGGAATCGATCCTCACCGAGCATGGCCACGCCCTGCTGAAGAACTTCCTGGAGCGCTGAGTCATGCCACTGACCCCGCAAGAAGCCCTGCAGCGCACGATCGAGCACCGCGAGATCTTCCACGACGAGATGGTCGACCTGATGCGCCAGATCATGCGCGGCGACGTGTCGCCGACCATGACGTCCGCCATCCTGACCGGTTTGCGGGTGAAGAAGGAAACCGTCGGTGAGATCGCCGGCGCGGCCACCGTTATGCGCGAATTCTCTCGGATGGTGGACGTCGCCGATCGCACGCACCTTGTCGACATCGTCGGCACCGGCGGCGACGGCTCGCACACGTTCAATATATCCACCTGCTCGATGTTCGTCGCAGCGGCCGCAGGTGCGCGCATCGCCAAGCACGGCAACCGCAGCGTGTCGTCGAAGTCGGGCAGTGCGGACGTGCTGGAGGCGCTGGGCGTCAACATCGAACTGCAGCCGGACCAGGTGGCGCAGTCGATCGCGCAGGCCGGCATCGGCTTCATGTACGCGCCGGTCCACCACCCGGCGATGAAGGTCGTCGCACCGGTGCGGCGCGAAATGGGGGTGCGCACGATCTTCAACATCCTCGGGCCGCTGACCAATCCGGCCGGCGCGCCGAGCATCCTGATGGGGGTGTTCCATCCCGACCTGGTCGGCATCCAGGCGCGTGTGCTGCAGGAACTCGGCGCCGAGCGCGCGCTGGTGGTCTGGGGGCGCGACGGTATGGACGAACTCTCGCTGGGCGCCGGCACCCTGGTCGGTGAATTGCGCGATGGCGAGGTCCGCGAGTACGAACTGCACCCCGAGGACTTCGGCATCGCGATGGCGGCCAGCCGCAACCTGCGCGTTGGCGATGCGGCCGAGTCGAAGGCGATGCTGCTGGGCGTGCTGGACAACCGGCCCGGCCCGGCGCGCGAGATCGTGGTGTTGAATGCCGGCGCCGCGCTCTACGTGGCCGGCGTGGCGGAGAGCATCGAGGACGGCATCGCACGTTCGCGCGATGCGATCACAAGCGGCAAGGCGCTGGAGCGGCTGCAGCAGTTCGTCGCCACCACCCAGGCACTGGGAAAACAGGGCGCGCACTGACATGGCCGCCAGCGGATTCGCCAGCCTGCCCAAGCCTCCTTATTACGCGGTGGTCTTCTCCTCGCAGCGCAACGGCCAGGACGATGCCGGTTACGGTGCCATGGCCGAGCGCATGGTCGAGCGCATGGTCGAGCTGGCGCAGCAGCAGCCCGGCTTCCTCGGCATGGAGTCCACCCGCGGCGCGGATGGCTTCGGCATCACGGTGGCGTACTGGGAGAGCGAGGCCGCTATCCTCGCGTGGCGCCAGCATGCCGAACACACGGCGGCGCGTGAGCAGGGACGTCGGGACTGGTACGACCATTTCGAGCTGCGGGTCGCCAGGGTCGAGCGTGCCTATGGCTGGGACCGCGAGGCCGCCGGGCGCCGCGGATAGTGCGAAAATAGGGGTCCCGCACAGGCGGGTGCCCGCCTGAGGACTGCATGAGCGACATCCTGACCACCATCCTCGCCCGCAAGGCGGACGAGATCGCCGAGCGCAGTACCCGCGTCTCGCTGGACGACCTGCGCGCACGCGTCGCCGACGCATCGCCGACGCGCGGTTTCGCCGATGCACTCAACGCGATGATCGCGCAGGGCGATCCGGCAGTCATCGCCGAGGTCAAGAAGGCCAGCCCGTCGAAGGGCGTGATCCGTCCGGACTTCCGTCCGGCCGATATCGCGGTGAGCTACGAGTTCGGCGGCGCGGCCTGCCTGTCGGTGCTGACCGATGTCGATTTCTTCCAGGGCGCGGACGACTATCTGAAGCAGGCGCGCGACGCCTGCACGCTGCCGGTGCTGCGCAAGGACTTCACCGTCGATCCGTACCAGGTCTACGAAGCGCGCGTGCTCGGCGCGGACTGCATCCTGCTGATCGTCGCTGCACTGGACGACGGGCAACTGGTCGATCTGTCGGGGCTGGCGATGCAGCTCGGCATGGACGTGCTGGTCGAGGTGCACGACATCGACGAACTGGAGCGCGCCCTGCAGGTGCCGGTGCCGCTGGTGGGCATCAACAACCGCAACCTGCGCACGTTCGACGTGTCGTTGCAGACCACCCTGGACATGAAGAACGCGGTGCCGAAGGATCGCCTGCTGGTGACCGAGAGCGGCATCCTGGTGCCGGAGGACGTGGCCACGATGCGGGACGCCGGCGTCAGTGCGTTCCTGGTCGGCGAGACCTTCATGCGTGCCGAAGAACCCGGTGAGGCGCTGCGTCAGCTATTCTTTGCGGCATGACGGACGCTCCCTATCCGACGCCGCGCACCGATGCCCCGGTCGTCGTCTTCGATTTCGACCACACGCTGTACGACGGCGATTCCGGTGGCCACCTGGTCAAATGGCTGATCCAGCGCAATCCGCTGCGCGCGGCGGTCGCGCTGGCCGCGTCGATCGTGCTGGGGCCGATGGTGGCGTTCCTGCCGACACGCCGTCGCGGGATCTCAGGCTATATCTGGATCGGCACGTTCGGCCTGCACGGGCGCCGCAGCTTCGATGCGCTGATCGACCAGTATGTGGCGACGCATCGTGACGAAGTGCAGCAGCGTCTGCTGCCCCACGCGCTCGAGGTGTTCCGTGAGCACCGCGCCGGGGGCGACAACGTGGTGGTGGCCACCGGCGCGCCGCCGGAACTGGCGCGCGCGATCCTGAGCTTCGTCGCCCACGAGGACGTGCCCGTCATCGGCACGGCCGTCGGCCCGCGTTTCGGCGCGGTCGTGGCCACGCGCCACTGCCATAACGAAGAGAAGATGCGCATGCTGCGCGAACGCGGCTATGGCGAGATCGCGGTGGCCTATTCCGACAGCAGCGCCGACCTGCCGCTGCTGAAGGCGGCGCGTGCACCGGTCGTGGTGAATCCGAAGGCCGCGCGGGTGGCGATGTTCCGTCGGGTGCTGCCGCCCGGGACCCCCATCCTCAACTGGGGCTGCAAGGACCGCGGCGGGGCAGGGGTGGCCTGACCGCCTGGCACCGGCTCAGAGGCGTTCCGGTGCGTTCCAGTCCCTGATCAGATCCGCGAGCTCGATCTCCGCGAAGTCCTGGTACTCGCCGGCGTCGTAGAAGCGGCCGTAACAGTTCTTGCAGCTCTCGAACCAGATGTGCGGCTGCTGCGGGTCGACCATCCGGATCAGGTCCCAGCGGCCGATGCAGACCGGGCACTTGATCCGGTCCACCTTGTTGCATTCCTCGCCCTGCGCCGGATCGCCCGTATCGATCTCCTCGGCCCGGTGCTTGAGCGTTTCGTGCGCCATCATCTCGAACCACAGCCCCTTGCAGCGGGTGCAGCGATGCGCGCTGGCTTCGGGTTCGACGATGAGTTCCATCGTGCCTTGGCACTTGGGGCATTGCATGGCGGCATCTCTCCGGGACGGTCGGCGGATTCTACCCCGGACGCCGGCCGTCGCCAGGCACGGCCGTGCTACACGCGCAGCGGTTCGATATCGACCTTGGGAAGCAGGCGTTTGGTGAAGTACGCGTCCTTGTAATAGCGCACCTTGCGGCACAGGATGGGGTGGGCGAGGCCCTCGTACAGCACAATCTCCTTCTCCGGCCCCATCGCCTTCAGCTCCTGCGGCAGCATCAGCGCCCGCTTCTCCAGCACCTCGTTGTCGGACACGTTGCTTCCCCTGCCATGCGAGCGCGTGCGCGCGCGGCGCTTGATGGTGGTGTAACCCAGCATCTCCGAGTAGTCGTTGGCGTCCTGCTGTTCGCGCGGGGCGTAGATGATCTGCAGCGCATGGTTGGTGATGATGGTGCGCGACAGCTCCTTGCCGTAGACCGCGTCCAGCTGCGCCATCGACTGGATGATCGGCAGCAGGCGCAGGTTGTAGCCTGCCATGTAGGCGACCGCCTTGGCGATGATGTCGACGCGGCCGATGGCGGTGAACTCGTCCATCAGCAGCAGGCACTGGTGCTTGAGCGTGGGGTCGTTCTGCGGCAGGACCTTGGTGTTGACGTTGATCAGCTGGCTGAAGAACAGGTTTACGATCAGGCGGCTCTCCGCCAGCTTGTTCGGCTGGATGCCGACATAGATCGTCATCCGCCGGCGTCGGACGTCGTCCAGACGGAAATCATCGGCACTGGTCGCTGCATCCAGCACCGGATTCAGCCAGGGATTCAGCGGTTCGCGGAAGGAACCGATGATGGATGCGAAGGTCACGTCCGCCTGCGACAGCAGGCCGGCGAACGCGGTGCGCGCCTGTCCGCTCAGGAAGGGTGCCTCCACCAGCTTCTGCAGGTACGGCTTCATCTCGCCGCCATCGCCTGACGACAGGCGCAGTACGGCGCCCAGCGTGGGCTGTTCCGCGGTGCTGTCGTGGTCGCGCCGTTCGAACAGATACAGTGCGAAGGCGAGGAAGGCGTTGCGTGCCTGGCTGACCCAGAACTTGTCCTTGTCGTCGCCATCCGGATACAGCATCGCGGCGATGCTCTGCAGGTCCGATACGCGGAACGCCGGATCCGGCGAGACGTAGGTCATCGGATTCCAGCGATGGCTGCGCCGGTCTTCGGCGAACGGGTTGAACAGGTACACCTCGTGCCCGATGGACTGCCGCCAGCCCGATGTCAGATCGAAGTTCTCCTGCTTGATGTCCAGCACCACCGCGGATTCGCGGTAATCCAGCAGGTTGGGAATCACGACGCCGACGCCCTTGCCGGAGCGCGTGGGCGCGGCGAGGACGACGAACTGTTGGCCGGACAGGCGCAGCAGCTTGCCGTTCATCTGGCCGACCACGATGCCGGTGTCCTTGCCCGACAGGAAACCCTTGTTCGCCAGGTCGATCATGCCGGCGAAGCGCGCACGTCCGTGCAGGTTCCGGTAACTGCGCAGCTTGTAGACCATCACCGACAGTGCGGCCCAGACGAGCAGCATCAGTCCGCCACCCACGGCACCTGCGGTCTTGATGCGCCATGCATACGGCTGCACACGCGGGTGATCGAGATGCTTCAGGTAGTCGATGTAGGTGCCTATGCCGACGAGGCCGCCGTCCAGACCCAGGAACAGCAGCGCCAGATAACCGGAGAGATACAGGGCGCCCAGCGTCGCGAGGACCGCGAGCACCCCGATGATCAGAATACGTGTACTGCCCAAGCGACCCCCTGTCGTCGTTCCATGATGAATGCGGTAGCGGTTTCAGCGTCCGCCGCCCGCGGCTCCTTCCCGCTTTCCTGATGTATCGATCAGCACGTACTGGTCGTTCTTCTGCCAGCGCGGAAGACCATCCTGCAGCCTGATACAGGGTTGCCCGCCGCAGGACGTGATGGTGACGTGTTGCAACGCTTCCAGTACCTCCGCGTCCACCTTCGCGCGCTCCGAGCGCTGCACGTTGTGCCATGCCGCGTAACCGCTGCCTGCCACCAGCAGCAGGCAGGCGACCGACAGCACGCCCAGCGATTTCCAGCCGAGGAAGCGCGCACGCTGCGACAGTTGCGCCTGTTCGCGTTGCAGATGATCAGCGACATGCCGGAGTCGCGCGGCCGTCTCGCCGATGCTGTGGGTGGCGGCCGGAATTTCCTGCGCCAGCGCATCGTGCACGGCACCCCGTGCCTGCTCGCTCATTTCGCGCTTGCCTTCCTCGATGGTCTTCCTGACCACGATGGCGGAGGCCTGCAGTTCCTGTGCGGAGGTCTGCTGCGCGGCCGCCGCCTTGTTGCACTGTTCTGTCAGGTGCGCCGCGAGCAACGCCGCGTTGGCGACGAACTCTTCCATCTTCGACGGTTCCATATCGCTCCTTGTCGCGCGAGGAATTTCGCAAGCCTGCTGACAGCATGATGCCAGACGTGTTTTCCATTCAAGCGGAAGTGATGCGCGAAGAAACCCGGGTAGGAAATTTCCTACATAACGGCATCGTTGCTGATGCATCCATTTGTTCAACGTCATTTTCATTCATCGCAGTGAAGAGTGTTTTCACATTCGATGTGACGCTGTTCGACTTTTTACGCGCTTCTTCACATACATGATCGAACTTCATCATCAGCTTTCATCTGATTGCAACGCGCGCTCTGTTTTATGTGGTTTCGTGAAGTAAGTGAATGCAGAAAAAATTTTCTACACATGTTTACTTCTGCATTTGGGTTGACGACACAAAAATGCGTGGCTATGTTCGGCGCGACTGTCGTGATGCAGTACCGGATTGATCGTGCGGTGTGAGTTAAGTGCCGCGTGATTGTCGAAGGAGCGTGAACGCATGGATGCGAATACAGGGGGTAATGCGCAGGCGTGTGCCCTGTGCAACGCGTCAGCCACGGGACGTTTCCACATCCCGTCGCGCGCAGGCATGCATTGCCACCCGGAGACATTCATCAGTGCCGTAGCGCATCCGCATCCGGATGCGTATCGGGTGTGTGTTGCCGACGATTGCCAAATGGTGGATCCGTGAGCCGGAACGTCGTTCTTCGCAATATGGTGGTGTTGGGTCTCGTGATGCTGCCGCTGGCGGTCGCAGGGTGCGCCACGCCGAAGGCCGCCGATGTCAATGGGCGGTGGCGGCCCGTCAATCGCTTCGCGGAAGCTCCGCAGGCCATTCCGTTGCAGCAGGCGTACACCTATCAGGCGTCGCCCGCGGACGGCACGCTCAGGACCATGCTGGGCCGCTGGGCCAAGGACGCGCGCCTCACGCTGGCGTATCTGCATCCGAACGACTACACGCTGCACGCACCGGTCGCGCACATCCGCACCAACAGTCTGGAGGATGCCGCCACATCGCTGTCGGCCGCGTATGCGGAACAGGGTGTGCAGGTCGTTATCGAACGTCCCCGGATCATCGTGAGCCAGGCGGTGCCGCCGCCGGCAGATGTCGCGCCTGCCGCGGCGCTGGGCGACTGAGGCGACGGCGGACGCATGTTCAAGAAGAAGACGTCCTCTCCCGACATCGACCGCGCCGTCGCGCAAGGTGCGAGTTTCGAGCTCACGCTCGCCGAGCGCGCGCGCAAGAGCGAGCGGCGTGCCTGGATGGTGGCGTGGTCGGCGATCCTGATGTCGCTGATCCTGGCCGGCGGCTACTTCCTGTTCCTGCCACTGAAGGAGAAGGTGCCGTATCTGGTCATGGCCGACCCTTATACGGGCACCGCCAGCGTGGCGCGGCTGTCGGGAAATTTCCAGGACCGCGATGTCACCACGGAAGAAGCGATCAACAAGAGCAACGTCGCGCAGTTCGTGCTGGCGCGGGAGTCCTACGACTCCGGTCTGATCGGCCAACGCAACTGGCGCACGACGCTGTCCATGGCGGGCCCGGCCGTCTCGCCGGCCTACACCGCACTGCACTCGGAGAACAATCCCGAGCGGCCGTTCCGGCTGTATGGCGGATCGAGTTCGGTGCGCGTGCGCATCCTCAGCATCGTGCTGATCGGGGGTGGTTCGGGCACGCGACCGACTGGCGCGACCGTGAGGTTCCAGCGCAGCGTCTACGAAAAGGGGAGCGGTCGTTCGCGTCCGCTGGACAGCCGCATCGCGACGCTCGAGTTCACCTACAACGCGGATCTCCGCCTGAGCGAAGAGGACAGGCTGCTGAATCCGCTCGGCTTCCGCGTCGTGAACTACCGCGTGGATGATGATTTCGCCGCCGCCGCGGTACCCGAGAGAGAGTTCCCGGCACCGCCACCGATGGTGCCCGCGCCGCCCGCCGCGCCGACCGCCGCTCCCCCTGCGGAAGGTGCGGTCGTGGCTCCCAACGAGAACGACGTATCGACGGCCCCGCAACCTGCGGAGCAATCGGAAGCCCAGACTGGACCTGGAGTGCCCCAACGATGAGGTTGAAGGACGCCCTGATGCGGTTGGCCGCGATGGCCTTGCTGCTCACGACATTGCCGGCCATGGCGCAGGTGATCGAGGAGTACACCTATGCGCCTGACAAGGTGTACCCGGTGCGCACTGGCCTGGGCATCACCACGCAGATCGAGCTGTCGCCGCACGAGGAAATCCTGGATTTCAGTACCGGCTTCAGCGGCGGATGGGACATCAGCCGTCGCGGCAACGTGTTCTACCTGAAGCCCAGGAACGTCGACGTCGACACCAATCTGCTGGTGCGCACCGCGGCCCACTCGTACATCTTCGAGTTGCGGGTGGTCGCCACCGACTGGCGCGTGCTGGACCAGGCCCGCGCGGCAGGCGTGCAATACCGCATCAAGTTCGCGTATCCGGGCGACACCAGCTTCGCCGGCACCGCGAACCGGCCGCAGGAGGTCGCAGCCGAGCTGAGCACATCGGTCGAACCCGATCGCGCGTACCACTTCAATTACGAGTACGCGCAGCGCAAGCGCGGTCCGACCTGGCTGGTGCCCACCACGGTCTATGACGACCGTCGATTCACCTACATCCGAATGGGTGATCGCACACGTTTCCCGAGCGGCAACTTCCCGGCGGTGTTCGCCCGTGACAGCCAGGACGGCGACGAGTTCGTCGTCAACTCGACCGTGCAGGACGACACGATCGTCGTGCATGGCACCTATCCCTACTTGGTCATCCGCCACGGCGACAACGTGGTGGGTCTGCGCAGGAGCCCGGAATGACGACCCAGACCCCGCACGACCACCCGGATGCCGGCCCCGAGCGGGTGGATCCGCAGAATCCCTACCAGAGGGCCCGCATGGCGCCGGACCCGGACCTGGATGCCAACGCGCCCTACCTGCGCTCGACCGATGTGCAGCGGCTGAACCGCAAGGCGCTGCTGTTCCTGGCCGGCATCGTCGTGCTGATGCTGCTGGTGGTGTTCTGGATCTTCAGTGGCGGCCTGTCGTCCAAGGGTGACCGGGACCCGGCGCCCACCAAGGGCGAACGGGTGGTGATTCCCGCTGCACCGCGCGACCTGCCCGAGCTGCCGCCCGAGGCGCCGCCGGTGCCGATGGAGCCCAGCCTGCCGCCCCTCCCGGTTATCGATGATGCGGCGCCGTCCACGGCGTCGATGATGGCGATGCCTCCCGGTCTGCCGGGACGCCAGGAGCCTTCGCTGCGCGAACGGCGCATGCTCGATATGGCCAGCACGTTCGGCGAGGGCGGTCCGGGTGCCGAAGGCGCGCCGCAGGAGCCGGGCATGGCCGAGTACGCGGCCATGATGGCGGGTCCGCCCGGGCAGGGCCCCGCCGCGCCGCGCGAGCCACCGGACGGCATGACCAGCGCCAAGCCGCTCTACAACCCGAACACCTTGCTGCTGCGGGGTACCTACATCCGCTGCGTGCTCGAGTCCCGCGTGATCACCGATGTCCCGGGCTACACGTCCTGCGTGGTGACGGAGCCTGTGTATTCGGTCAACGGCAAGCGCCTGCTGTTGCCGCGCGGCTCCAAGGTCATGGGCAGCTACACGTCGGACGCCATCATCGGCGAGCGCGCCGCCATCGTCTGGGACCGCATCACCACACCCACCGGCATGGACGTCAACATGCAGAGCCCGGGCACCGACATGCTCGGTTCGGCGGGCAATCCCGGGCACTACTCGGCGCACTGGGCGCAACGCATCTCGTCCGCCCTGCTGATCAGCATGCTGAGCGATGCGTTCAAGTATGCGGGCGCCAAGCATGGGCCGCAGGAGACGGCCGTCGTCAACGGCGCGATCTACCAGAATCCCTACGAGAGCAATACCGCCAGGACCATGGAGCGGTTGGCGAACATGGCGCTCGACCGCAACATGGCCCGCCCGCCGACAGTCACCATCAACCAGGGCACCATCGTCAACGTCTATGTCGCACGCGACGTGGACTTCTCCGCGGTGATGCGCTGAGACGGCCGCATGGATACGCAGAACGAGCCCCTGGCGCGCGTCTCCAACGAGTTCCTGGACTACCAGTACCAGGTGCTCGGAATAGGCGAGCACATGCATTCCTCGGACGTGACCGAGATCTGCATCAACCGCCCCGGTGAGCTCTATCTCGAGACGGCGAAGGAAGGCTGGCTGAAGGCGGACGTGCCTACGCTGACGTTCGAGCGGGCACGCCAGTTCTGCACGTCCGTGGTCAACGAGAGCAATACCGGCCAGCGCATCACCGACATCGATCCGATGGTGTCGCTGACTTTCCCGACTGGCCAGCGCGCCCAGTTCGTGATCCCGCCTGCGTGCGACGCGGGCAGGGTATCGATCACCATCCGCCTGCCGGCCAAGTTCAGCAAGACGCTGGAGCAGTACGAGCAGGACGGGTTCTTCGACGAGATCCTCGAGCAGCAGCAGGTGCTCGGCGACCACGACCAGGAACTGCTGGAGCTGCGCCGCAGCCGCAACTACGCCGAGTTCTTCCGCAAGGCGGTGCACTACCACAAGAACATCGTGGTGGCCGGTGCGACCGGCAGCGGCAAGACCACCTTCATGAAGTCGCTGGTCAATCATATCCCCGACCAGGAGCGGCTGGTGACCATCGAGGATGCGCGCGAGCTGTTCATCCGGCAGCCGAACGTCGTGCACCTGCTGTATTCCAAGGGCGGCCAGAGCGCGAGCAACGTCACCGCGAAGAACTGCATGGAGGCCTGCCTGCGCATGAAGCCGGATCGCATCATCTTGGCCGAGCTGCGCGGCGATGAGTCGTTCTACTTCATCCGCAACTGCGCGTCAGGCCACCCGGGATCGATCACCAGCTGCCATGCGGGCAGCACCGCGCAGACGTGGGACCAGTTGGCGCTCATGGTGAAGGCATCCGCCGAAGGTGCGGGACTGGAGTTCGAGGTGATCAAGCGCCTGCTGAAGATGACCATCGACATCGTCGTGCACATCAAGGCGCATGCGGGCCGTCGCTACATCACCGGTATCGATTTCGATCCCGCACGCGCATTGGCGTCCTGAAGGGAAGGAAGCACATGAACGTCACGAACACATCGCGAGTCAGCCGGCTACCTTCCGCCGTTGGGAGGGTCTGCTGATGCTGCCTGGCATGGAGCTGATGGGCTGCACCGGGCTGGCGGTCCCGCCGACGGTGATGGAACACGTCGTGAAGGTCGAGTCCTCGTTCAATCCCTACGCGATCGGCGTGGTGGGGGGGCGGCTGGCGCGGCAGCCGCGCAACCTGCCCGAGGCGCTGTCGACCGCGCGCATGCTGGAAGACCGCGGTTACAACTTCTCGCTCGGGCTGGCACAGGTCAACCGCTACAACCTGACGCGGCAGGGCCTGGACAGCTACGAAAAGGCATTCGACGTCTGCCCCAACCTGCAGGCGGGCTCGCGCATCCTGGCCGAGTGCTACGCGCGTTCCGGCAAGGACTGGGGCAAGGCCTTCAGTTGTTACTACTCCGGCAACTTCACGACCGGCTATCGCCATGGCTACGTACAGAAGGTGTTCGCATCGTGGCAGCGGACGGCCGGCAACGATGCCGCACCCGCCATCGCGGTCATCGATCGCCGTACCGCACCGAAGCCCGGGGGCACCACCCGCCGGCCGGCCGCAGCCGCCGTTTCGTCGCGCGTCGCGCGGCGCGTCGAAGAGGCGCGGCCGGACCGGGTCGTCGCATCCGCTGCTGTTGCGGCGACACGGCCAGCTCCCGTGCCGACACCGCTCCCCGCCGCGGCGCCCGCATCGCCGGCAGCCTCACCAACTGTCGCGAAGGCTTCGGCCGATGCACCCGTCCTGGTGCAGGCGTATCACCAGAACACCACCGTGGCGCCCTCAGCGCCACCGGTCGTGCAGACATCCGGGAGGGATGACGCTTTCGTCTTCTAGCAACACCCGCCAGGGATGGCTTAACGGCACGCGAAAGTGCCACCCACCGTTGCAACCACCAATGGGGTCTACCATGAACAACACGCATGTGATGCAAGCCAAGCAAGTCTCCGCCGCCCTCGTCATGGCACTGGTCGCTGTCGCGGCCCTGGCCATGCCCGAACTGGCGTTCGCCCAGGATGGCGAAGCCGCCGCAGGACGTGTCACTACGTTCTTCACCAACATCAACAACCTGCTCAATGTGGCCTCGATCGCTGTCGTGACGATCGCGGTGATCTTCGCGGGCTACCAGATCGCCTTCAACCACAAGCGGATCGGCGATGTGGCGCCGGTGCTCATCGGAGGGTTCCTGATCGGCGCCGCGGCGCAGATATCCCGGATGCTGGTGCCCGAAGACGTCACCTCCGGCACGACGATGCTGGTGGTCCAGATGCTGGCCAACCATGCATAAGAACGTGCTGTTCAGAGGGTGCACGCGCCCGCCGATGTTCATGGGGGTTCCCTACATACCCTTCACGATCGCGGCGGGTGGCTGCCTGCTGCTCACGTTCTACTTCAACATGTTCTGGCTGGCCCTGTTGCCGGTGGTCATTTTCATCATGCGGCAGATGGCGCGCCGCGACGAGATGATCTTCCGGCTGATCGGCCTGCGCTTGCAGTTCCGGACCAGGGTCCGGAACGTGCGCCATCACGAAGGCATGTGGGTGTTCACGCCCAATGCCTACCGCCAGCGTTTCGACGATTCGATTCCGGACTGATCCCATGCTCGCGCCCGACCTGTCCATCGCCGAGTTCATTCCGCTGTCCGCCCATGTGTCGCCGCACGTGGTCAAGACGACGGGCGGCGACTTCCTGTTGACGTGGCGGCTGGATGGCCTGCCTTTCGTCGGGCGCGAGGAGTGGGAGCTGGAGCATCGCCACAACACGTTCAATCGCATGCTGCAGACCTTGCGCGCGCCGGACTTCGTCAACGTGGCGTTCTGGGTGCACGATCTGCGGCGGCGTGGACGTGTCCGCCAAGGGGCGCGCTACGGTCAGGCGTTCAACCAGGAACTCTCGGACGGGTACTTCGACGCGCTGTCATCGCAGAAGATCATGCAGAACGAGTTGTACCTCACGATGATTTACCGGCCCATCGTGATGGGAAAGAAGTTCGTCGAGAAGTCGGCCAGCATCCCGCGACTGCAGGCCGAGCAGGAACAGGCGGTGGGCAAGCTCTTGGAACTTGCCGGCAACGTGGAAGCGGTGCTCAAGGATTACGCGCCGGTCCGGCTGGGCATGTACGAGTCCGACGCCGGCGGCGTGTTCTCCGAGACGCTCGAGTTCTTCGGCTTCCTGCTCAACCGCATCTCGGAGCCGGTCCCGGTGCTGCGCGCGCCGCTGTACGACTACCTCGCCGTCAGCCGGCATATGTTCTCGTCGAAGACGGGCGACTTCGTCGTCAATACGCCCGACGGACAGAACCACTTCGGTGCCATCCTCAACATCAAGGAGTACACGGACGGCACCTGGCCCGGCATCCTCAACGGGCTGAAGTACCTGGACTTCGAGTACGTCATCACCCACTCGTTCAGCCCGATGGGGCGGCAGGATGCGCTGAAGGTGCTGGATCGCACCAAGGGCATGATGATCTCGTCAGGCGACAAGGCGGTCAGTCAGATCGCCGAGCTGGACCATGCGATGGACCAGGTGGCGTCCGGCAATTTCGTCCTGGGTGAATACCACTTCATCATGGCGCTGTACGCCGAAGACCAGCAGCGCCTGTCGCAGAATCTGGCGGTCGCCCGTGCCGAGCTTTCCAACGCCGGCTTCGTCTCGGCCAAGGAAGACCTGGCCGTCTGCTCGTCGTTCTACTCCCAGTTGCCAGGGAACTGGCGCTACCGGACACGGCTTGCGAACGTCAGTTCCCTGAACTTCCTGGGCCTGTCGCCCCTGCACAACTTCGCGACCGGCAAGCGCGACAACAATCCGTGGGGCGACAGCGTCACCGTGCTGCAGACCACCAACGGGCAGCCGTACTACTTCAACTTCCACGCCACCCATCCGGCCGAGAACTCGCTGGGCGAGAAGGCGATCGCCAATACGATGGTCATCGGCAAGTCGGGCACCGGCAAGACGGCGCTGATTAACTTCCTGCTCAGCCAGGTGCAGAAGTTCGACCCGGTGCCGACGATCTTCTTCTTCGACAAGGATCGCGGCGCGGAGATCTTCGTGCGCGCCTGCGGCGGCAACTACCTGGCGTTGGAGAACGGACAGCCGACCGGGTTCAATCCGTTCCAGTGCGAGCGCACCGACGCCAACGTGCAGTTCCTCGCCGGCCTGGTCAAGGTCCTGGCGGGCAAGGCCCATTACACCGCGCGCGAGGACGAGGACGTCTTCCGCGCGGTGGAGGCCATGCTGGACATGCCGCTGCACCTACGCTCGATGACCAACTTCCAGAAGAGCCTGCCCAACATGGGCGACGATGGCCTGTACGCACGCCTGCGGAAGTGGACGGCGGGGAATGCACTGGGTTGGGTCTTCGACAACCCCGTGGACACCATCGACCTCAGTCGCGCCAGCATCATCGGGTTCGATTACACCGACGTCATCGAGAATGCCGAGATCCGCGTGCCGGTGATCAATTACCTGCTGCACCGGCTGGAGGAACTGATCGACGGCCGGCCACTGATCTATGTGATGGACGAGTTCTGGAAGATCCTCGACGGCGGCGGCGCGCTGAAGGACTTCGCGAAAAACAAGCAGAAGACGATCCGGAAGCAGAACGGCCTCGGTATCTTCGCCACCCAGAGCCCGGAGGATGCGCTGGCCAGCGACATCTCGGCTGCCCTCATCGAACAGACGGCCACGCTGATCCTGCTGCCCAATCCGAACGCGGCACGCGAGGACTACATCGACGGCCTGAAGCTGACCGATGCGGAGTTCGAGGTGATCAAGAGCCTGGACGAGCGCTCCCGTTGCTTCCTGGTCAAGCAGGGTCACGCGTCGACGGTCTGCCAGCTCAACCTGCGCGGCATGGACGATGCGCTGGCGGTGATCTCGGCCAGCACCGACAACATCGAGATCATGCACAGGATCGTCGACGACGAGGCGCTTCGCCTCGGCATCGACAAGGCCGACCTGCTGCCCGAGCAGTGGCTGCCGCGCTTCCAGCAGGAGCGCAAAGGATCGCGCACCCGCCGGGAAGCGCCTGTTCCATCGTCTCCACGGGAAGACCGCTCCACCGGCCCGCGCGCCACGCGGCCCACCTACTCCAGCATCCAGCGCTGACGGATAGCCGAGGACACCACCATGAACCAGCCGACATCGCATACCGCCACCTGCATCGCCATCGCCCTGCTCATCCTGGGGCTCGGCACCGCTGCCAGCGCACAGGCGCAATGGCGGGTGGTGGACAACGCCGCCAACACCAAGCTGCAGGACATGAACGGCCGCATCGGCACGACGAGTGCGAACGGCAATGGCAACGGTACGGTGAACGGAAACCTGCGTGAGTTGTACCAGCAGCAGGTCTTCGAATCGTTCAACGGCAACAACGATGACAGCAAGGCCGCGCCAGAGCCGGAGGAGAAGCTTCAGCACGCGCAGCCGACCCAGAGCGGCGTCAACATGAATGCGGACAACCGCTGCAAGCAGGCCAGCAGCGGCATCGCCCAGCAGCAGTACCAGCTGTGCCGCGAGATCGTGAACACGGAACTGGCGAAGTACAACTACTCGCTGAAGATGTACGACGTCACCACGCAACGCCAGCGCTACCTGGACGAGCTCAAGCGGCAGCGCGGCAACATCCGCAGCCATGAGGTCGGCAAACTGCAGGACAACACGAACCGCATCCTGCTGCTCATGTCGCAGATGGAGATCGATCGCCAGCAGCAGCAGACCTACATGGATGCCTACGTCGCGCGCATCGGCTACCTGCAGGAAGCCAGCAAGACGCTTGCGCAGCAGGCACTGGACGGAAAGGGAGACACGTCAGGCGGACTCGGCGGCATCATCGGCGGCGCAGTCGGCATCGGCACGTTGAAGCTAGCGCTGGATGCCGTGCAGTCCACGCGCCGCAACTGACCTGATCGGGACACGGGCAGCGACGCAGGATGCGTCGCCGCCATACGAAGGAATGAAACATGGTGCACTTGCCTTCATTGGACAACGGGCTCGCCTTCCTGCTGAGGAGCATGGAGGCGGCGATAGGCGCCGTCGAGCGCTGGGCGTTCTTCCGCCTCATCTTCGATTGGGTGGACGAGGAGATCAGCGTCTTCCGCGACAACCTGCTCGGTGCGATGGCCGAGTGGGTGGGCGGCGTGGCCTTCGTCCTGCTGACGCTCTGGGTGCTGTTGCAGGGGTATCGCATCGTCACCGGCCAGTCGCGGCAGTTCATGATGGAGCTGGTAGTCAAGTCGCTGAAGTGGGTGTTGATCATCACGGTGGCTACGACCTTCGCGCTGGGCAGCAGCAGCATCCATCAGCTGCTGACCGACGACATGCCGCGCACCATCAACCAGCTGGTGACCAACGAGGACGAAGGCCCGGAAGACACCATCGACGACAACCTGCAGCAGATGGAAGCCGCGATGGTGGCCATCGATGCGCTGTACACCAGCTTCGATGAAACGCTGCAGGCAGCCAAGACCCGGACCATGTGGTTCACCGGCGTGGGCGTCGCAGGGCCGTCATTGATGGGTGGCGCGATCCTGTTGATGTACAAGATGGCCATGGCGCTGTTCGTCGGCTTCGGGCCGTTCTTCATTCTGTGCCTTGGATTCGAACAGACGAAGGGCATGTTCCAGAAATGGGTCTGGTACGGCATCGGCACGATGTTCTCGCTGGCGGTACTCAGTTTCACGGTGTCGATGATCTCCAAACTGCTTGGCGCGGTCGCGGGCGCCTACGTGGCCCAGTACCTGGTGGCGCTCGCGGCGCAAGCATCGCCGCAGGGTGTGAGCAGCATGGCCATGCAGCAGGGCGGACTCGGTCTGTTGATGACGCTGTTCCTGGTCACGGTGCCACCCATGGCCGCCGCGTTCTTCCAAGGGACGGTGGGTCAGTTCATGGCGTACAACGCGTTTGGGCAGGGGCAGGCGATGCAGCCGACGCGACCGGGCGGTGGGTATGTGCCGGCGTCGGCTGAGCCCGCCGCGAATGCCTCAACGGCCATTAATGATCCTGCGCGTAGCCACAGACCGGCCGTCGGGTAGGGAGTCCAACAATGAGAAGCGCAATAATTGTGTCAGTCATGCTGGCTTGTATGCCGGCAACGCTGAAGGGCCAAACAGCGTGCCCTCAGGGTGTTACGCCAGGCAGTCAGCAATGTCTACCGACCAATCAGGGCGCCCCGTCCGCGCCCGCTCCTGCGCGACAGCCTCGCTGGAAGCTCACATGGGGGGCGTTCGCATCGGATAATGCAGCTGCCGTGGTGGGGACATCCAGTGGTGAGTACAGCAGTCGCTCAGCACGTAGCGCAGCGATGAGAAAGTGTTCAGGGATGGGCGGCAAGAACTGCGCAGTCACTCTTGTCTACCAGAATCAGTGCGCCGTTATCGCTGATCCAATCGATAGGGATATTCAACCGAGGTTCGGATCCGACGTGAGTGGTCCGACGATCGAAGAGGCCTCAAAGTTGGCTCTCGATAGTTGCTACAAGAAGAATGGTGGGCGCAGGTGCGAAGTGATCTACTCAAACTGCACTCGTCCTGTACTTGTCGACTGAGCCTGACGCAGGGAATCAGATACGGGTGTTGGATGAAGCGAGAGAGCGAGTTTCTGATGAGCCGCATTGAGCACCCCCTTTTTCTGGTTGCCGTGCCGCCGATGACCACTGCGTTCTTCCATGGCGCCGTCGGTCGGCTCATGGCGTACAGCGCGTTTTGGCAAGGCCAGGCGATGCGGGCCACGCGATCAGGGAGCGGATATGTTCCCGCGGCCTGCGGAGAATCGAGTGATCCGACAAGCGCTGTGACGCACAGCCATCGAGGAAATCTCGCGTGAGCAGAGAGGCGTTGGGGATTCTTTCGACGACCGCCATTCTGGTTGTTGTTAGCATGCTGTCATTGCATGTAGTAGTCGCGCAGACCGCATGCCCCCATGGCGTGACACCGGGAAGTTCGCAGTGCCTGCCCAGTTCGCAAGGAGGGAACCAGGCAGTTCAGGAGGTCGCTCCTCGTTGGAAGCTGACATGGGGTGCCATTGCTCTCGATGACAAGACTGTCTCGATTGGCACTGCTACTGGGCAGTCGTCGCGTCGAGCTGCGCTTAAGGAGGCGACAAGAAAGTGCGAATCCATCGGCGGGAGAGAGTGCAGGGTAATTCTCTCTTACGAGAATCAGTGCGCTGCGATCGCAGAACCCGTGGCAGACATCCGGCCGATGATCGCTTCGTACAAAGTGGGCCTTTCTTCTCAGGAAGCGGTGGACATGGCGGTGCAGGAGTGTGAAAGGAAGAACAATGCAGGTGGTTGCAAGCCAATCTACTCAAACTGCACAAGCCCAATAAGGATCAGGTAGTTTCGAGAAGAGTCATGAAGCCACTTTGTTCATTGATACTCCTGTCTCTGTTGGGGCCGTTTTCGGGCGTGCAAGCCCAGACGGCGTGTCCACAAAGCGTGACGCCGGGGAGCTCGCAGTGCTTGCCAACTGGCGTGTCGGGGGGGCAGGCCGCGCCACCGCCCTGCTGGCGAACAACCTGGGGCGCTATGGCGGAAGACGATGAGAAGGGATATGTCGGTACGTCGGTAGGCCAGTTGACCAAGGCGGCGGCAAGACGCGAAGCGAAGAGGAAATGCGTCGCGATGGGCGGGATCAACTGCAAACCTGCCTACGAGTACAAGAACAGCTGTGCGGTCGTGGCAGAGCCCATCGATGCCGCAAGCAAGTCTACCGCCTACTATCAGAATGGTAAGGACGTCGAGGAGGCTTCCCATCTTGCAATTTCGAGGTGCTCCGCGGTGAACGGAAGAGCCTGTAAGGTCAACTACTCGAATTGCTCCCATCCAGTGTTGGTCAAGTAGAGCGCGGGACATGCCTCACCATCGCGCATGCCACACCCTGATCTTGATGGCCGGTTCCGCTCTTTCTGCCAGAACATTGAGGGCGGGTAAATGAGTGCGCATTTCATGTCTGGAAGGAGGTTCCCATGGACGTCACTGTTTCTTGGAGTCGCCCTGTTCTCCGCAACTGCGTGCAATGACGCCGTGGACACTAAACAGCGACCACACTACAAAGAGAAACCCAACCCGGTGCGTGCGTACCGGTTGCGCATGCACATCCACGATGCGCCCGGCCCCCTCAAGGTGACGGTCAGCGCGACGCAGCACGACGTCGTCACCCCGGCATGCCTGCCTGTGCCGAACGACAACCCGGGAGGCCACCTTTCCCCGGTGCCAACGAATGACATCCCGTTTCAGCTGGAGCGCGTCTCGGATACCGAGTACACGGGCATTTTCCATGCGGATGGGATGATCGATGAGGACTACCACGGTCGCGGTATCTGCCGTTGGGAAATGATCCAAATGCAGGTGCAGTTACGCGCAACCGGCGCGGATAAGGAAACCCGATTCATCGCCAGTCTGGATCGTGAGCAGGTGGAGCGTGAGGCAGGAAAGCGGACCTACTTCTGGAAGGCGCGTTATCCCCGCGTAGACGACATCGACGATTTTCCAGACCTCGGTGAGAGTGACGTCAATGCCATCCCCGAAGGGAGCGGCGCTGAGTTCTTCAGCGTCAGCCTTGAAACCGAGGAGTTGTCCGAGTGAAACTCGCATCCCAAAAGTACGCGAATCTGGTCGAGCACAGCTACGATCGTGGCGGCGAGATGCGGGATCTCGTGAACAAGGAGATTGTTCTCGAGGGCGTGAAGTACAAGATTCTCCGCTTCACCGACAATCTGGAGACCGGCTATCAGGGCACGGTCTATCAGCACTTGGACAGTGGTGACATCGTCGTGGCGCACCGGGGCACCGAGTTTGAAAGGCAGCGTTGGGACGATTTGATAAAGACGGACGGCGCGATGGTGTTGACCCGCGTCAATTTGCAGGCGGACGATGCGGTCGCCTTGACGCGTTGGGCACGCGACTACGCCGAGAAGCAAGGGGAACTTCCGGGTAAGCGCACGCCCGAAGTTACGGTGGCCGGCCACTCGTTGGGTGGCACGCTTGCCCAAGTGAGCGCGCACTACTACGACCTGCGCGGCGAGACGTTCAATGCCTACGGTGCAGTCAGCCTGGATCGACGGATCCCGGAAGGTGGCGATCGCGTCGTGAACCACGTGATGGCAGCGGATACCGTCAGTTCGGCCAGCCCGCACTACGGACAGATGCGCATCTATGCGCAGCCCGGCGAGATCGACATGCTGCGCGGCGCAGGGTATGCCAACAACGACGCCAGGTTGCTGGATCCTCGTGCAAGCCTGGTGGCGGGCATCAAGGGGTTCGGCTCCCATGACATGCATCGCTTCCTCAATGTGGACGGTGAACAGCGCCCGGACCGCTCGGTGCTTGATGACCCGCAGACGCAGTCGCTTGCGCGCGAGTACGCGCCCATGATCGGCAAGTACCGCGAGGATGTGGAGGCCATGCGTGGCGCCGTCACGGCCGCCGCACGCGGTCCGTATGGCGCGATGCGTGATGGGTTCGATGCGTTGCGTGGTCCTGTCCCGCCGAGTGAGCCGGGCGCGCGCGCCGATCGGGCGCACGAGACGAGGTCCTTGCCGGAATGGGGTGCTTTTGCGGCGACCGCGCGCGAACGGGCTGGCGGCGGGAACGGGGGTGGTGTGGAGCCTGTGGAGTCGTTCCATCCCCCCCTCAGGCTGGACGCACGCTTTGCGGCATCGGAAGTTGACCGTCTGCTCTCCAGCGCCAAAGCCAACGATGGCGACGGGCTGCGCACTGCCCTGCGGGATCTGCAGGATTCACCGTACGGGCAGGAGTGGCAAAAGCAATTGCAGTTGCATCGCCTGAAGCTCACCGAGCCTGCGACGCGGCACGAGTCGCAGGCGCCCGCGGAGCTGACGCGGTGAGGAGCCCGTCATGACAACGTCCCCATGTCCCGTGCGCAGGCCGAAGTACCTGCTCGCGATGTCCCTTCTTTTCCCTACCGCATGCAGTGGTGCCATGAACAGCCAGACCAGCCCCCCATTCACCGAGAATCCCGCCCCGCGTCAGGCCTATCGGCTGACGCTGCGCATCGAAGGCGCACCCGGCCCACTGGAGGTGGTGTCCAGCGCCGCCCAGTACGATGTCGTCAACAAGGAGTGCCTGCCGCCGCCGAAGGACAATCCCGGCGGGCATACCTCGCCCGTGCCGACGCACGACATCCCGTTCCGTCTCGAGCGCGTGTCCGACAGCGAGTACAGCGGCACGTTCTACACCGACGGCATGGTCGACGCCGAGTACCACGGGCGCGGGGCGTGCCGATGGGCGCTGATCCAGGCGCAGGTGCAGCTGCGCGCGCCGGGCGACCAGGGCGATACCCATTTCATCGCCAAGCTCAATGGAGACGAACTGCCGCAGGGCGCGCCGAAAGCGTTCCATTACTGGAAGGCACGCTATCCGAGGGAAGCCGGCGCGGAAGGCTTCCGTGATTTCGGTCAGCCGGACCTGCAGAAGGTGCCGGCAGACCAGCGCGGTGAGTTCTTCGGCATCGTGCTGACCGCCAGGGAGGCCTGATCATGGGACTCACCCCGCAGCAGTACGCCCATCTGGCGGACCACAGCTACGATCGCGGCGGGCAGATGCACGATCTGCTCAACAAGGACGTGGTGGTCGGCGGCGAGCGCTATCGCGTGGTGGACTACGTCGACAATCCGCGCACGGGTTACCAGGGCACCATCTACCAGCATGAAGGCAGTGGCGCGGTGGTTGTGGCCCATCGCGGCACCGAGTTCGGTCGCGAGGCGTTCCGGGATGGCGTGATCGCCGATGCCGGCATGGTGTTCACGCGCACCAACAGTCAGGCGGGCGATGCGGTCGAACTGACGCGTCGTGCCGTCGAGTACGCCGAACGACTAGGGCGCGAGCCTGGCAGGACCGCTCCGGAAGTGACGGTCACGGGGCATTCGCTTGGCGGCACGCTGGCGCAGGTATCAGCGCACCACTTCGATCTGCGCGGAGAAACATTCAATGCCTACGGCGCGGCCAGTCTGGACCGGCGGATCCCGGAGGGAGGCGATCGCGTCATCAATCACGTGATGGCCGTGGACGCCGTCAGTTCCGCCAGTCCCCACTATGGCCAGGTGCGAACCTACGCGACGGCGCAGGAGATCGAGACCCTGCACCGGACGGGATACCACGACAACATCGTCCGCGATCTCCTGCAGCGGGATATGCCGCTGACCGCATCCGTGATGTCCGGCGGCTCGCACAGCATGCACAACTTCCTGCGGGTGGACGGGGATGGCCGGCCGGATCGTTCCGCGCTGGAGGATCCGAATGCACGACGACTCGCCGAGGAACATCGTCGGATCATCGCGGACTACCGCGACGATGTCGGCGACCTGCGTCGTGGCGTCACCGTGACGGCACGCGGTCCCGTCGGTCTGGTGCTGGATGGAATCGATCGCATCCGTGGCCCGCTGCCCGCAGGCGAGCCGGCGGCGCGCGATGAGCGTCAGCGCACCGGTCGCACGTCACAGGTTGACACGCCACGCCAGGGCGGTGGAACCGATGACGCATCACGCAACGCGTGGCGAGCGAATCCCGACGTGGAGCGACTGCTGACGGCGGCACGCGATCACGATCCCGCGGCGCTGCAGTTGGCGCAGGGCGATCTTCAGGCGTCACCTGCAGGCCAGGCGTGGCGGGAGCGGATGGAAACGCATCAGCGCGAACTGGCGTCGCAGGAGCGCGCACCGAACCTCCAGGCGGAGCCGCGGACGCCGACGCCGATGGACGTCGCACGCTGATGCTCCCGACGGAACGCAGGAAAAGAGTGTCCATGCACTACGAGGAACGTAGCCATGAAACGAGGAATGAAGTTCGTCATCCCGCTGGGCCTGCTGGTGCTGTTCGACCTCAGTGCGCAGTCCGGTGCGCAATCCAGCGGCTACTACCAGCGGCTGTACTACCGCATGGATGATCCCTTCGTGTTCTGCACGCAGGGGCAGGACATAAAGCGCAACCCGGCACCGTGTTGGAAGCCGATGCCACCGTTCACCGGTGCCTACATGCTGATGCCGTATTGCGATCCGCCGAATCCTTACGGAAAGCCGTGGACGCAGGACGACACCCTGTCCTTCGCGCAATACAAGGCGGTATGTCCGAAGGCCGACACGTCCGGGCGCTGGGAAGGCGCGGGACGGCCCGAATACTCGCCGATCAGTCACTGATGCAGAGATCCGTCGCGTGCCGATGGATGCCCGTTCTCACGGAATCGACCACACGAGGTTTCAGCACATGAAACAGCTTTCCTCCCTGCTACTGGTTTCGATGGCGGTGCTCGCCGGTGGCTGCGATGCGCAGGCGCCGCGACCCGCTGATGCGACGACCCAGGATGCAGCCCCCCAGAAGAAGGATCAGGACATGTCAGAGCTGAAGCCGCCCTCCGCGGACAGCGTGTTGTATTTCATCTACCAGCGAGACGGCGACGGTGCGGTCAGCTACAAGATCGATGGCGGTGCCACGGTCAGCTACTGGTATGGCCATGCGTTCGACCTGAAAGGGAAGCACTACTTCACCGGCTTCGGCAGCAAGAGCCAGGGCGAAGGTCCGGAGGGCGACAACGGCATGATGGATCCGGAGCACGTCGCCATTTCCCAGGCGACTTTCACGCGCGTCGAGAAGGACGGCACGGCCGAGTGGTCCAAGCCTGATACGGACGGGTATGTCGGCGAGTTCGGCAGGATGGGGCGGCCAGAGCAGGTCGATGATTCGCGCAAGGCGCAGTCGTTCACCACCGGCGACGGTCGCTACCTGCTGGCGGTGCCGACCCTGGATTTCGTGAATGGTACCGATGTCCGCATGTTCAGCCTGCTCCTCTTCGATCCCGACAGTGTGGACAAGCTGGGCTTCAGGCAGTGGGGGTATCTCGGCAGCATTCCTGTCGGCGACGACAACAGTGACGCATGCGATGGCGGGGAGGTCATGCCATGTGTCGCCAGCGCCGGGACGCTGACGTTCGAGCGCGCGGGTGAGGGCCTGCCAACCCTGAAGGTGTCTTCCAAGGGCACCACCATCGCCTCGCCCGGGAAGGTCCGCGACATGACCAGCGCGGATGACGTGGTCTACACCTTCGACGAGACGAGCGAGCGCTACAAAAAGTAGTCCGATTTCCAGTTGACCGACTTGCATCAGGCCCACGGAGGGGCCCGGTTGACGTCCTGCGACCGCCCGGTCGCGCACATCAGCAAAGGAGCCAACGATGGCCAGTCAGTACACACGTGAGCAGATCCTCGACATCATCGAGAGGCAAGCGCAGGAGAGCGGAATTCCCCGCGACGATTTCCTGCGGTTCGCCTATATCGAGACGGGAGGTCGTTTCAACCCGGACGCGAACAATCCCAGCGGAGCCAAGGGACTGTTCCAGTTCATGCCGGATACCGCCGAACAGTATGGGATATCGGGTCGGGAGTTCGATCCTGTGGTGAATACGCGCGCGGCAGCGGCGTTGTATTCGGACAATCTCGGCGATATCACGCGCCGCCAGGCACGAAGCGGACACGATTTCCTGTCCGGAAACGAGACGCCGAGTGGGCTGGACCTCTACCTGGCGCACCAGCAGGGCGCCGCCGGCTACGCGTCCATCCAGAATGCCATCGAGGCGGGCGAGTTCACGCGCACCAATACGCGCAGGAACATCCTCAACAACATCAGCGACCTCGACGTCGAGCGGCTGACCGGTCGCGCACCTTCCGAACTGCGCGGCCTCAGCGATCGCGATCTGGCGACGACGTACTCGCAATACTGGAATGGCAAGTATGCCGCCATCAACATCCCCGACCGCGGCGTCCAGGCCGGTCAGCCCGATGCGGCCATCCGCGAACGCACGTCACCGTTGGCGGACGGTGTGCTGCAAAGCGGTGAGCGCGGCGAAGAAGTCCGCGCCCTGCAGACCTCGTTGAACCAGCTTGGCTTCCGGGATGGCCAGGGTGCGGAACTGGAAACGCGCTCGGGGGTCTACGGCGGCAAGACACAGGAAGCTGTCCGTGCTTTCCAGACGGCAAACCAGCTTGAAGCGACCGGCACTGCCGATGCACGCACGCGCGAAGCGATCGCCCAACAGCTTGCGTTGCCCGAACAGGAGCGCAACCGCGCGCAGGCCGTGGAAGCGCAACAGCGCGATGGTGGGCTGGTGTGGCCGACGCCGGGCAACCGCGACATCAACGAAGCCGACAAGCCGCGTGAGGGCCGGGGCGAGTTCGGTACGCCACGCAGTGGTGGCCGCCGCCATGGCGGCATCGACATCCAGGGCGATGTCGGCGACCCGGTGGTAGCCGTCGCCGCGGGAACGGTGGTGGTGAAGCCGAACAACGACGCCGCCGGCAACACCGTGCACGTGCGGCACGACGACGGCACGCTGACCAAGTACTTCCATCTCGACGAGTTCAGCGTGCGCAACGGGCAGCGCGTGGAAGCCGGGCAGCAGATCGGCACGATGGGCAGGACCGGCAACACGCCCGCGCAGGGCGATACGCATCTGCACTTCGAGATGTGGCGCGATGGCCGGCAGGTGGATCCGCTCCCGCACCTGCGCGGCGCCGAACGCGATGCCGCCGTCCCTGCGCGGACCGCCTCGCCCGACGTGCTTCGCGACGGCTCATCGGGCGCCTCCGTGCGCGAGCTGCAGCAGCAGCTCAACCAGCTGGGTTACCGCGGCGCCGATGGTCAGCCGCTGGAGACCGCATCAGGCAAGTTCGGTCCCCAGACCGAGCACGCGCTGCGCGCGTTCCAGGCCGACCGCGGGCTCAAGGTGGATGGCGAATACGGTGACCGCTCACGCGAGGCGCTGGCGGCGGCCACGCGCGATGCGGCGCGCGAGACGACGCCCGTGGAGGTCTCGCCCCAGAATGCACGGGGCGAGGATGCGCAGCGCTCGTTCGTGGACCGCATGTTTGCCGCGATGCACGGGGGCGATGATCGCGCCATGCGGCAGGCGCTGGATGATTATCTGAAGACGCCGGGCGGGCAGGGATGGCAGAAGGAGCAGCCTATCGCCGACCAGCAGGTCGTACAGCCACGTGATCAGACAGGGGCTGCGCGCTGACGGAGCGATCATGCGCATGGGCCGGGACACCGGCCCATGCGTCCCGGCACCATGCACGTCGGGCGCCCGTGCTCAGGCCAGCCAGGCGCGTCCGATCTGGTACAGGCTGATGCACAGCACCAGCAGTCCGACCACTTTCAGCACGACCCGTTCGGGGACATGCCGCACGAACCACGCTGCGAAGGGTGCGGCGATGGCGCCACCGACCAGCAGACCCAGCACGATCTCCAGATGATCCAGGCCGATGGTCAGGATGAAGGTGATCGACACCACCAGCGTCACCACGAATTCCGAGGCGCTGACGGTGCCGATGGTCGTGCGCGCCTGGCCGCCGCGGGCGAGCAGGGTGGACGTGGCCAGGGGCCCCCAGCCGCCACCGCCGGTGGCATCAAGCAGGCCGGCGAAAAAGCCGAGCACCGGCACGCGCTTGACCTGTTCGCGCGGCATCCAGCGACCGAACGAGCGCACCAGAATCAGCACCGCCAACGCCAGCAGGTAGAGATAGACGAACGGGCGGATGGCATCGCCGGGCAACTTGGTCAGTACGTAGGCGCCGATCGCACCACCGATGGAGCCGGCGATCGTCAGTCGCCAGAACAGACGCTTGTCGATGTTGCGGAAGTAGGCATGCGAGGCGCCCGAGACCCCGGTGGTGACCACTTCGGCGGCGTGCACGCTGGCGCTCACGGCGGCCGGCGGCAGGCCCATGCTGAGCAGGATCGACGAGCAGATCAGGCCGAACGCCATGCCGAGCGCGCCATCGACGAGTTGCGCGCCAAGACCGATGAGGACGAACCAGAAGAACTCGCTGCCGAACTCCATCCCGATGTTTCCAGTCGGCGTGGGGTGCCGTGGGTATCCGTTCCGAAGGATACAGGGTGCGGCGGATCTCCCTGCGCTGAGTGCGCAAGTTAAGCGCAGCGAGGCGTTGGCGAACCTGCAGGGATGAGCGCATGCGCCTCGATGCGGTGCAGAGCCTGCCTCTGCATGAGCGCGTACGAAGCCTGCGCGGCACGCGTGGCGCATGGTCCCGTCAAGCAACTGCTGTTCGATGCCCGCAGTGGCGGTTGTCGGATCCACGATCAGGCAGTGATGCCGCAGGTCGTGGCACGCGGCGCAAGGTGCTGGAAGAATCGAAGCCAGGCCAACTCAAACAGGGCCCTGCCGAGGCTTACGGACAACCTGGATGGGCAGTCAGCGCGTCGACATCGCCTGCACCACCACGTCGGGCGCGACGGATGTCGGGAAGCGGAGTGCTGGATGCGTCGACGCTGGCTGGCCTGGACGGACCAGCCTCACGCCTTGTGCGATCAGCGGGTGCCGTACAGCACGACGGTCTTGCCGCGTGCGTGGAGGGCGCCGTCCGCCTGGAGCTTCTTCAGCACGCGGCCGGCCATCTCGCGCGAGCAGCCGACCAGGCGTGCCAGCTCTTGGCGGGAGACGCGCAGTTGGGTGCCCTGGGGATGGCTCATGGCTTCCGGTTCGCGGGCCAGGTCGTGCAGGGTGCGGATGATGCGGTCGGTGACGTCCAGGAACGCCAGGCGGCTGGCCTTCCTGCTGGTGTCCAGTAAACGCCGCGAGAGCTGCGCGCCGATGGCGTACAGCAGCTTGGGGGCGTCGGCCGACAGCGTGCCCAGGAACAGCTGGTGCAGGCGCTCGTAGCTCACTTCCGCCAGTTCGCACTGGGTGCGGGTGCGGAGGATGACCTCGCGCCGGTCGGATTCGATGAACAGGCCCATCTCGCCGACGAATTCGCCGGACCCGAAGTAGCCGAGGACCAGTTCGCGGTCGTCATCTTCCTCGGTAATGATGCTGACCGAGCCGCTGACCACGTAATAGAGCGTGCCGGCCGGGTCACCCGGGCGGAAGACATCCGCGCGTGCCGGGTAGCGGCGCCGGTGGCTGTGGGCCAGGAAGCGCTCAAGCGTGGCGTTGTCCGGCGTCAGGGGGCTGGCGGCGGGGCGAGCGGGGGCTGAAAGGGGGATGCCTGGGCTCATGGTGGTCACGGCTTGTAATTCAGGAAGCTTAGTCCGAATACGTAGCCGACGGCAAACGCAGGCCATGCAAGGGCTGGGCCAGTATGTGACGGTGTACCGACGGGCGGGCCATGGACATTTCACTGTCACCCGCTATGGCGCATAATCCGCCCCCTTATCCGACACCCCCTGAGAGGGACCACCGCCGTGGTAAAACCCCTGCCTCGCCTGCGGCTGCAAGGCTTCAACAACCTCACCAAGGCGCTGAGCTTCAACATCTACGACGTGTGCTACGCCTCGTCCGAGGACGAGCGCCGTCGTTACATCGAGTACATCGACGAGGAGTACAACGCCGATCGCCTGACCCAGATCCTGACGGATGTGGCGGAGATCATCGGCGCCAACATCCTGAACGTGGCCCGCCAGGACTACGACCCGCAGGGTGCGTCGGTGACGATCCTCATCTCCGAGGAGCCGGTGATCGACAAGAAGGATGCGGGCAAGGAGATCATCTCCGACGCGGTGGTGGCGCACATGGACAAGTCGCACATCACGGTGCACACGTATCCGGAAACCCACCCGGACAACGGCATCGCGACGTTCCGTGCCGACATCGACGTGGCGACCTGCGGCGTGATTTCGCCGCTGAAGGCGCTGAACTACCTGATCGAGAGCCTCGAATCCGACATTGTCATCATGGATTACCGCGTGCGCGGTTTCACCCGTGACGTGAAGGGCAAGAAGCACTACATCGACCACAAGATCAATTCGATCCAGGATTTCCTGGCCAAGAACATCAAGTCGCGCTACGAGATGCTCGACGTGAACGTCTACCAGGAAAACATCTTCCACACGAAGATGCACCTGAAGGAGTTCGACCTCGACAATTACTTGTTCGAGGAGAAGGCCAAGAACCTGTCGTTCAAGGAGCGCATGAAGATCGAGGCGCGCCTGAAGCGGGAGATCGAAGAGCTGTACCACGGGCGCAACCTGCCGGAATGACGGGTTGGCGGCGGGCGCGGGTTACATCCGGTTCGGGTGGCCCGCGCTAGTCTGCCCACACAGAACGGCGGGACGACCCGCCCGCGGCGCAAGCCGCGCATCAGGACCGACGGCGGTCCGGAACGTGAGTTCCGGGCCGTTTCGCGTTATGGCCCGGGCAAAAACCTGAGGAGGTGACGTATGGCGTGGGTCTATCTGGTGGTGGCGGGATTGCTGGAAGTGGTGTGGGCGGTGGGCCTGAAGTATTCGGAGGGGTTCACTCGTCTGGTACCCAGTGTGATCACCGCGGTGGCGGCGGCGGCCAGCTTCTGGCTGCTGGCGGTCGCGCTCAAGCACATCCCGTTGGGCACGGGCTATGTCATATGGGTGGGCATCGGCGCGGTGGGCACGGCCTTCGTCGGCATGTGGCTGTTCCAGGAGCCCGCGACCGCCGCGCGACTGGCCTGCATCGGCCTGATCGTGGCCGGCATCGTGGGCCTCAAGCTGGCGTCTGCCTCGTAGGGCGGGATGGGCTGTCGCGTGCCTCAAAGGCGGTACGCGACGGCCTTCATCAGGTTCGATGCGCCGGCCATCAGCGTCGGGATCGGCTGAGGCAGGATGCGTGCGCCGGCCTGTTCCGCGTGATCGGCATGGCGGGCCTCGTCGGCCTTCATGACCTTGAGGATCTCGCGGCTGCGCAGATCGGCGGGCGGCAGAGATTCCAGGTGCTCGTCCAGATGGGCTTCCACCTGATGCTCGGTCTCGACGACGAAACCGAGGCTCCAGCCATCGCCGCGCAGGCCGGCGAGGGCGCCGAGCGCATAGCTGCCGGCGTACCACAGCGGGTTGAACAGGCTGGGACGGCTGTCCAGCTCGCGCAGGCGGTCGGCGCACCAGGCCAGGTGGTCGGTTTCCTCCTGGGCGGCTTCAAGCAGGTGGGCGCGGGTGGTCTCGTCCCGGGCCACGGCGGCCTGGCCGAAGTACAGGCCCTGGGCGCAGACCTCGCCGACATGATTGATGCGCATCAGGCCGGCGGCATGGCGCTGCTCGTCCGGCTCCAGGGCGATCTCGGGGGTGTCCCCGGCCGGGTTGGTGCGCTGGGCGGGCGGGTTGCCAAAGACGGTGTCCAGGCCGCGCTGGGCCTCCACCAGCCAGTGGTCCAGGGGCGAGAAGGTCCGCGTGTTCATGCGGTCATTGTGCCGCCTCCGTGGATCCCGCGTCTGCCCCGGAGGACATGGCGGACCGGGGCTTTCCTGGGGTTGCGCACTGCGGCAAGGCCCCGTACAATCCCGCCTCTTCCGTTCCACCCTTCACAACGCGTGGCAAAGTTCCGCCCGGGAAACCGCGGAATCCGCCCGACCAGACACACGAGATCCACATGAGCACCTTTACCGCCAAGTCCGAGACCGTCCAGCGCGACTGGTACGTCGTCGACGCAGCAGGCAAGACCCTCGGTCGCCTGTCCACCGAGCTGGCACGCCGCCTCCGCGGCAAGCACAAGCCCGTCTACACCCCTCACGTTGACACCGGCGACTACCTCGTCGTGATCAACGCCGAGAAGATCCACGTCACCGGCAACAAGCTGGCCGACAAGAAGTACCACCGCTTCACCGGCTACATCGGCAACCTGAAGACCGAGACCCTGGCGCAGGCGCTGGAGCGCCACCCGGAACGCGTCATCGAGACCGCCGTGAAGGGCATGCTGCCGAAGGGTCCGCTGGGCCGCGACATGTATCGCAAGCTCAAGGTCTACGCCGGCCCGAATCATCCGCACGCCGCTCAGCAGCCGCAGGTCCTGGACATCTAATCATGGCTATCACTCAGAACTACGGCACCGGCCGTCGCAAGTCCTCCACCGCCCGCGTGTTCCTGCGCAAGGGTTCCGGCAACATCACGGTCAACGGTCGTCCGCTGGACGAGTTCTTCGGCCGCGAAACCGGCCGCATGATCGTGCGCCAGCCGCTGGAGCTGACCAAGAACGTCGAAAACTTCGACATCACCGTGACCACCACCGGTGGCGGCATCACCGGCCAGGCCGGCGCCATCCGCCTCGGCATCGCCCGCGCGCTGGTGGAGTACGATGAAACGCTGAAGTCGGAACTGCGCAAGGCAGGCTTCATGACCCGCGACGCCCGCGAAGTCGAGCGCAAGAAGGTCGGTCTGCACAAGGCGCGTCGCGCCACGCAGTTCTCCAAGCGCTAACAGACGCGCTACACTACGCGTCACTGGTTACACAGCCCCGTCGCCAAGCGGTAAGGCACCTGACTCTGACTCAGGCATTCGGTGGTTCGAATCCATCCGGGGCTGCCAATTCGACGTCCAACCGGACATCCGCAAAAGCCCGCCTCTGGCGGGTTTTTGCGTTGTGGGGTCATGCCGATGGTCGCGATGTTCCAACCTCCGTTCTGTCCCGCCGACGAGGCCGTACGCCGTGTGCAGGAGCGTGGCTACGCCGTGCTCGAGCCGCGTGCGATGGCCGAGGCTATCTGCTCGGATCTCGATGCGCTGGCCCCTTTGCTGCCGAGCTGGGACCGGCTGGAAGTGGACGGGTACCTCAAGGACGGTGGCCGCTACCGGCGGCGACGGCATTCGTGCTTTGTCGTCGAGGCGGGCGACATGCGACAGGTGCCACATCGCGCGCACTGGCAGTCGCTGGACTACAACGCTTTGCACGGGGGGATGCAGCGCTGGTTCGAACCGATCGAACCTGCCGTTGCCGGCGCACCTGCCTGGCGCCAACTGCTGATGGGCTTGGGGCGCTGGTGTTCCGTACTGAAAGGCGAGCGCCCGTGGTATGTCGAGGCGCACCAGTTCCGCATCGACACCACCGACGGCATCGGCCGACCGACCCCGGAAGGTGCGCACCGGGACGGCGTTGATTTCGTCGCAGTGCTGCTGCTGGACCGGCAGGGCATCAAGGGCGGCGAAACCCGGGTGTTCGCCGCGGCCGGACCGGATGGGCAGCGCTTCACGCTCGACGCGCCGTGGTCCCTGTTGTTCCTCGACGACGAACGCGTGATCCACGAATCCACCCCGATCCAGCCTTTGGGCGACCACGGCCACCGCGATACGCTGGTGCTGACCTTCCGCCGGGAAGGGTTCCAGGGTGATTCGGCGACAGGCTGATCGCGCCGACTATTTGATTACAATTGAAACCATGGCGCGTGGGCGCCGGCATCTGGAGTGGCGATGAAGCTGGGTTCCCTGAAGGAAGGTGGTCGCGACGGTACGCTGATCGTGGTGTCGCGTGATCTGGCCCGCGGCGTGCGCGCCACCGGCATCGCGCCGACCCTGCAGCGCGCGCTGGAGGACTGGAGCAACACCGCACCGCGCCTCAACGCACTGTACGAATCGTTGAACGCCGGCGACGCCGACGGCGCGTTCGACATCGATCTGCAGGCACTGGCCGCGCCGTTGCCGCGCGCGTACGAGTTCGTTGACGGCAGTGCCTACCTGCCGCACGTGGAGCGTGTCCGCCGCGCCCGCAATGCCGAGGTTCCCGCGAGCTTCTACACCGATCCGCTGATGTACCAGGGCACCAGTGCCGCGTTCTACGGCCCGCGCGATCCGGTGAAGGTGGTCAGCGAAGACCATGGCATCGACCTGGAAGCCGAGATTGTCGTCATCACCGATGACGTACCCATGGCGGTGACGCCGGCGCAGGCGGCCGGCCACATCCAGCTGGTCGGTCTGGTCAATGACGTGTCGCTGCGCAACCTGATCCCGGGCGAGCTGGCCAAGGGCTTCGGCTTCCTGCAGTCCAAGCCGCGCTCGGCGCTGTCGCCGGTGTTCGTGACGCCGGACGAACTGGACGACGCCTGGCGCGACAACAAGGTGCACCTGCCGCTGGTGACGCACATCAATGGTGAATGGTTCGGGGCACCGGAAGCGGGCGTGGACATGCAGTTCGATTTCTCCCAACTGGTCGCGCACGCGGCCAAGACGCGGCCGCTGTCGGCCGGCACCATCGTCGGTTCGGGCACCATCGCCAACGAGGACACCTCCAAAGGCGCCTCCTGCTTCGCCGAAAAGCGCACCGTGGAGACGCTACGCGACGGCAAGCCGTCCACGCCGTTCATGCGCTTCGGCGACGTGGTCCGTATCGAAATGACGGACCGTGACGGCCGTTCCATTTTTGGCGCGATCGAGCAGCGGATCGAACCGCAACCCTTGCCTTGAAGCCGCGCCCGGGCCCAGTGTGAACCCTCAACGGAGCGGGGCAGGCATGGACGTGGAATCCGGGCATTCGAAGGCGCAAACCGCGGGGAGCGGCTTGCATGGCTGAGCAACTCAGGCTGTATTCCTACTGGCGCTCCAGCGCTGCCTATCGCGTACGCATCGGCCTGAACCTCAAGGGCCTGGCCTACGAGACCGTGCCAGTGCATCTGGTCCGCGACGGCGGCCAGCAGCACGCGCCGGACTACGTCGCAAAGAATCCCCAGCACATGGTGCCCACCCTGCAGCACGGCGTGCGGGTGATCCGGCAGTCGCTGGCCATCCTGGAATACCTCGACGAGGCCTGGCCCTCACCGCGCCTGCTGCCGATGACGGCCCGCGACCGCGCCCGGGTGCGGGCACTGGCCCTGATGGTGGCGTGCGACATCCATCCGCTCAACAACCTGCGGGTGCTGCAGCATTTCGAAGGCACCTGGAACGTGCCCCAGCCCGAGCGCGACGACTGGGTGAAGCATTGGATCGTGGAAGGATTCGCGCCGATGGAAGCCCTGCTGGCAGGCGATGCCGCGACGGGCGCCTTCTGCCACGGGCAGACGCCGGGGCTGGCGGACTGCTGTCTGGTGCCGCAGGTATTCAACGCACGCCGGTTCGGCGTCGACATGAGCGCCTTCCCGACCATCGTCCGCATCGAGCAGGCCTGCCTGGCCCTGCCGGCGTTCGATCAGGCGCGACCCGAGAACCAGCCCGACGCCAACGGCTGATCGGGCCCCCGAATGAAAACGGGCAGGTTTCCCTGCCCGTTCCTCTCCGCCGTGTCGCGACCCTTCGTCAGCCGAAGCCGTGAGTGATGCGCGGGGAGCTGCTGCCGGTGTCGTAATCCGCGTAGGGGTCGTGCTCGCCCTTGCTGCCTTCGGACAGGCGGAACTTGAGCGCCAGGCCGTCGCGCGAATCGGCGGCGCGCAGCGCTTCCTCCTGCTCGATCTGGCCTTCCTTGACCATGCGGAACAGGCACTGGTCGAAGGTCTCCATGCCTTCCTCCAGCGACTCCTCCATCGCCGCCTTGATCTCGTGCACCTGACCGCGACGCAACAGGTCGCGGATCATCGGCGTGTTGATCAGCACTTCGGCTGCCGGCATGCGGCGACCGTCGGCGCCCTTCACTAGGCGCTGGGACACCACGGCGCGCAGGTTCAGCGCCAGGTTCATCAGCACGTTCTTGTGCGCGCTCTCGGGGAAGAAGTTGAGGATGCGCTCGATGGTCTGGTCCGCGTTGTTGGAGTGCAGCGTCGCGAGGCACAGATGGCCGGTCTCGGCGAAGGCGATGGCGGCCTCCATCGTGGTGGCGTCCAGAATCTCGCCGATCAGGATGACGTCCGGTGCCTCGCGCATCGCGTTCTTCAGCGCGTTGTGGAAGGCATGCGTATCCAGGCCGACTTCGCGCTGGTTGACGATCGACTGCTTGTGCTTGTGCAGGTACTCGATCGGATCCTCGATGGTGAGGATATGGCCGGTGCTGGTGGTGTTCCGGTAGTCGATCATCGACGCCAGCGAGGTCGACTTGCCCGAGCCGGTGGAGCCGACGATCAGCACCAGCCCGCGCGGGGTCATGATGATGTCCTTCAGCACCGGCGGCAGGTTCAACTCCTCGATGGTCGGGATCACGCTGCGGATGGCACGGATGACCATGCCCACTTCGCCGCGCTGCTTGAACACGTTGACGCGGAAACGGCCGGCGTCCTGCAGGGCGATGGCCATGTTGAGCTCGAGCTCGCGCTCGAACACGGGCACCTGACCCTCGTCCATCAGCGAATAGGCGATCTTCTTGACCATGCCGGGCGGCAACCCGGTGTTGCCCAGCGGATAGAGCTTGCCCTCGATCTTGATGTAGACCGGCGCCCCGGTCGTGAGGAACATGTCCGAGGCGTTCTTCTCGGTCATCAGCTTCAGGAAATAGCCGATGTCCATATGCAAAGCTCCCCACGATGCGCGGCGACGTTGCAACGGCGCCAAAGGCTTCCGACAATGGCCGCGCGCACCCCTCAACGTCACGGCACCCCAATGATCGTTAGCTTCGCACACTTCCGCAGGCCCCTGCATGTGATGGCCGCCGCAGTAGCGGCACTGGCCCTGTCGGGCGCACCCGCTTTCGCACAGAGCGCTTTGACCCCGGAGCTCGAAGCCGCCGTGCAGGCGGTTCAGCGCGCCGACCAGGCCGACGCCGACCAGTACGCGCCCGAGCCGCTGGCCGCCGCACGGCAGACACTGGCGCAGGCCCAGGCGGCGCATGCCGCACGCGACAAGAAAAAGACGCTGGACCTCGCGCAGCGGGCCGCTGTCGAGGCCGATCTTGCCCGCGCACGCAGCCAGGAGGCCGTGGCGCTGGCCGAGGTGGCGCAGCGTCAGGCGGAGATCGCCGACCTGCAACGGCAGATCGGCGGGGAGAACAAGCGATGAGCGCCTTCCGCATGAGCATGCATTCGACCGTGCTGGGGCTCGCTCTTGCCATGGCATCGCCGGGCGCGGTGGCGGCCGACAATCCGGTGGTCGTGCAGTTGAACCAGCGGCTCGCGGCTCTGCAGGCCGATCCGGTGCTTGCCGAGATGGCCGCCTACGAAAAGCTGCAGGCCCAGCACGCCATCGCAGCCTTCGATAAAGCACGTCGCAGCCAGCGCGAGACGGCGCAGTACATCGCCGAGCGTCGCATCGAGATCGCCGAGATCGCCGCGCGTACGCAGGCGGCTCGCCGTGACGTGGATCGGCTGGACCGCACCCGCAGCGAACTGCTGGTGGAAGCCAGCCGCCGCGAAGCCGAGAAGGCGCGTCGCGAGGCCGAACGCCTGCGCGTGCAGGCGCAGATCCAGGCCGAGGAAACCGAACGCCTGCGCCTGGCCGCCGAAGCCGAAGCCCTTGCGCGACAGGAAGCCGAAACCACACTGGACACGGTGGCTGGCCAGCAGGCCAACCGGCTGAGCGCGGCACGCCAGCGCGAGTTGAAGTTGGCGCGCGAAGAGGCCGAACTGGTCTCCGGCACCAAGCTGCCCGCGTCGAAGTTCGAGGCGCGCGGCGAGGTCTTCACCCTGGGAGCCGATGCGTTCGGCAACGGTTCTGCCAAGCTGTCCTCAGGCGGCACTGCCAGCGCCAAGGCCCTGGCCGCCTACCTGCAGGCCAACCCGAAGGCCCGTGCCCGGCTGGAGGGGTATGGCGACAGCCAGACGCCCGGTCAGCGCCGTGCGGATGCACTGCGCGACGCACTGGTCGCGGCAGGCATTCCGAAAGCGCGCCTGCAGAGCGCCGCCAAGGGCACCGGCAGCAAGGCTCGCGCGCTGGAAGTCGTGGTCACGCACTGATTTCGTCATGTAAATCAGTCGGTTGAACGAACTCCGGTGGCTTACGGGCGAATTGCCTGAATGTTCACCACTGGATGTCTTTCCTTGTAAATCAAATATTTAAGCCAGCCCTTGCCGGGCTGGAAGTCGAGGAGTAGGGTCGTATACCCAAGCGGCTCCCGTCGCTTGGCTCACCGGAGAATCGACCCGATGACGCCCGTACCGATCCCCCAGGAGACCGCCGCCGGCAAGCAGGCCGGAGCGGGTATTCCCAAGGGAAGTGCCCGCGCTGCCGGCCAGATGCTCCGCTCCCAAGCCAACGCCCCGTGCCTGTGAAGGCCGGGGCGTTCGTATTTCCGCTGAAGGAGGTAACGATCATGTTCGAAGGTCAACCGCAGTCCGACATCGATGCGCTCATCAAGGCCGATCCGGAATTCAAGCAGCTGTACCAGCGCCACCGCGAGCTGGACAAGAAGGTCACCGACGCCGAACTCGGCGTGCTGCCCATCGACGACACCCTGCTCGGCCAGATGAAGCGCGAGAAGCTGCACGCCAAGGAGCGATTGCTCCGGATCTACGACGCCAAGCCCCACTGACCCTCCCCGCTTTCTCGTCGCGGGCGGCGACGGCCTCCTCGTCGGCCGTCGCCGTCCGCGTCACCCTAGTGCGATAATCCGGTCCCGTACCGCACCGGATGCACGGCCGCATGGCGATCCACTCTTCCGTACTCGAGCTGATCGGCGACACGCCGATCGTCCAGGCCAGGCGCCTCGACACTGGGCTCTGCACCCTTTACCTGAAGCTCGAAAGCGCCAATCCGGGCGGGTCCATCAAGGACCGCATCGGCATGTCGATGATCGAGGCTGCGGAGAAGCGCGGCGATCTGAAGCCGGGCGCGACACTGGTGGAAGGTACCGCCGGCAACACCGGCATCGGTCTGGCCCTGGTGGCCCAGCAGAAGGGTTACAAGCTGATGCTGGTGGTCCCGGACAAGATGAGCCGGGAAAAGATCTTCAACCTGAAGGCCATGGGCGCTGAGGTCATCCTGACGCGCTCCGACGTGGCGAAGGGCCACCCGGAGTATTACCAGGACCTCGCCGAGCGCATTGCCCGCGAGACACCGGGCGCCTACTTCATCAACCAGTTCGGCAACCCCGACAACCCGGCGGCACACGAGTTCGGCACCGGCCCGGAAATCCTGCGCCAGATGGATGGGCAGCTGGACGCGATCGTCTTCGGCTGCGGCAGCTCCGGCACCATGAGCGGCCTGTCGCGCTGCTTCGCCGAGCATTCGCCGCAGACCGAGATGGTGCTGGCCGATCCGGTCGGCTCGATCCTGACCCAGTACATCAACGAGGGCATCCTCAGCACCAAGTCCGGCAGCTGGCTGGTGGAGGGGATCGGCGAGGATTTCCTGCCGCAGATTTCGGATTTCAGCCGGGTGAAGAAGGCCTACGCGATCAGCGATGGTGAAAGCTTCCACACCGCGCGCGACCTGCTGGCGAAAGAGGGCATCCTGGGCGGCTCGTCGACCGGCACCCTGCTGGCGGCCGCGCTGAAGTACTGCCGGGAACAGACCACGCCCAAGAAGGTGCTGGTGTTCGTCTGCGACACCGGCAACAAGTACCTGTCCAAGATGTACAACGATTACTGGATGCTGGACAACGGTTTCATCGAGCGGACCCAGTACGGCGATCTGCGCGACCTGATCCTGCGTCCCTACAGCCAGCGCGACACGGTCGTGGTCAGCCCGACGGACCTGCTCACCACCGCCTACCAGCGGATGAAGCTGTACGACGTCTCGCAGTTGCCCGTGATGGATGGCGACCGTCTGGCCGGCATCGTGGACGAGAGTGACGTGCTGCTGCATGTCTACGGCGACGAGGCCCGTTTCCGCGATCCGGTCTCCACCGCCATGGTCAGCAAGCTGGACCGGCTGGATGTCCGCTCGCCGATCGAGGCACTGCTGCCGGTGTTCGATCGCGGACAAGTAGCCATCATTACGGATGGGGAGGCCTTCCTCGGCCTGATCACCCGCATCGACCTGCTCAACTACCTGCGTCGGCGCGCGCAGTAAACGACGCGGTCTGCCATCCACGGGTGGGCGGCGCATGGACGATACGTTAAGACTCGGCCAGTAGAATGGCCGGCTGATTCAAGGAACCCGAACATGACGCACCACTCATCCCCTTCCGATGGGGGCGCTGGCGAGCCCGCCCTGGGAACGCTGGCCATCCACGGCGGCCAGTCGCCCGACCCCAGCACTGGCGCCGTCATGCCGCCGATCTATGCGACCTCGACGTACGCGCAGAGCAGTCCGGGCGTCCATCAGGGGTTCGAGTATTCGCGGACCCACAATCCTACCCGGTTCGCCTACGAGCGCTGCGTCGCCGCGCTGGAGGGGGGCTCGCGTGGCTTCGCGTTCGCGTCCGGCATGGCGGCGACCTCGACCGTGCTGGAGTTGCTGGACAGCGGCAGCCATGTGATTGCAATGGATGACCTGTACGGTGGCAGCTACCGGCTGTTCGAGCGCGTGCGCAGGCGCACTGCGGCACTGGATTTCAGCTTCGTCGACCTGACGGACCTGGAAGCCTTCGAGGCCGCCATCCGACCGGAAACGCGAATGGTGTGGGTTGAAACCCCGACCAACCCCATGCTGAAGATCGTCGACATTGCCGCCATCTGTGGTGTCGCCCACAAGCATGGCCTGCACGTGGTGGTCGACAACACGTTCGCTTCTCCGATCCTGCAGCGTCCGCTGCGACTCGGCGCGGACATCGTGATGCACTCGGCCACCAAGTACCTCAATGGCCACTCCGACATGGTCGGTGGCATGGTGGTGGTGGGAGACGACGCTGAACTGGCGGAGCAGATGGCGTTCCTGCAGAACTCCATCGGTGCCGTGCAGGGGCCATTCGACAGCTTCCTTGCGTTGCGCGGGCTGAAGACGCTGCACCTGCGTATGAAAGCCCATTGCGAGAATGCACTCGCGCTGGCGACATGGCTGGAGACGCACCCCGCCATCGAGAAGGTCATCTATCCCGGACTCGCCTCGCACCCGCAGCACACGCTCGCTGCCAAGCAGATGCAGGGCTATGGCGGCATCATTTCGATCGTGCTCAAAGGTGGCTTCGACGCGGCCAGGAAGTTCTGCGAGAACAGCCGCTTGTTCACGCTCGCCGAATCGCTTGGCGGCGTGGAGAGCCTGGTGAATCACCCCGCGGTGATGACGCATGCGTCGGTGCCGGTGGAGCGTCGGGAAAAGCTGGGCATCAGTGACGGGCTGGTGCGCTTGAGTGTTGGCGTGGAAGAGTGCGGTGATCTTGTGGCCGATATCTCGAATGCGCTGGCGTCACTTGAGGAGAGTGACGGGCGGAGCGACGGCTGATGATAGGCCAGGTGTCCCGGCTGTACAGCTACAGGTTCTTTGTCTTCTCGTCGATCCGCAACGAGTTCAAGTCAAAGTTCTCGCGTAGCAAGTTGGGTGCGTTGTGGATGATCATAAATCCCATCGTCCAGTCGGTCGTCTACGCGACGGTGCTTTCTTCGATCATCGCTTCAAAGCTCCCAGGAATTGAAAGCAAGTATGCGTACGCGTTGTACCTGCTTGCCGGAATGCTGGCGTGGGCGCTTTTCCATGAAGTGGTGATGAGTTGCGTCAACGTATTCGTGGACAAGGCCGACCTGATGAAGAAGGTGGCGTTTCCCCGCGTATGTCTGCCGGTCATCGCCGCCGGCATGGCGCTGGTCAATAATTTTTTTCTGTTGCTGGCCATCCTGTTGGTTTTCATGCTGCTGGGGCACACCTTCTCTGCGGCGGCATTGCTGCTACCCGCGATCATCGGGATCAACTTCGTCTTCGCGCTGTCGCTGGGCACTATCCTGGGAATTCTGAATGTGGTGGTCAGGGACGTGGCGCAGGCGGTGCAGGTCGTGTTGCAGGCATTGTTCTGGCTCACCCCCATCGTCTACACGCCGAACATCCTTCCTGAAAGGGTGAAGGATGTGCTGCTTATGAGTCCCGTCTACAAGCTCGTGAGTGCCTACCATGCAACATTGGTCTACGGCGAACTGCCAGATCCGGCCTATCTGTCGCAGGTGGCCGCGCTCGCGCTCGCGCTGGCAGTTTTCGCGGTCGTGCTGTTCCGTCGAGCCTCCTCTGACATGTCCGACGCGCTATGAGCGACGACGTCCTGCAAGTCCACGATCTCGGAAAGTCCTACTTCGAGTGGGACAGTGAATGGCTGCGCTTTGGGAAGTGGTTGGGTTTTCCGCTGTCGGCCCAGCGCGAAACCATCGTGCTCGAAGGTGTGACGTTCTCGGTTGCCAAGGGTGAATCAATCGGCATCGTCGGCAAGAATGGTGCAGGCAAGAGTACGCTCCTCAAGATCATCACGGGGACGCTGTCGGCGTCCAGCGGCTGGATCGCCAAGCAGGGGTCCATCGCCTCGATACTCGAGTTAGGCATGGGTTTCCAGCCCGAGTTGAGCGGGCGTGACAACGCCTATCAGATCGCCGGCCTGATGGGCCGCTCGCGGAGCGAGATCGACTCTGTGATCTCGGGTATCGCCGAGTTCTCGGGAATCGGAAGTGCGTTCGATCATCCGGTACGGACCTATTCGAGCGGCATGCAAGCGCGCGTGGCGTTCTCCATCGCGACCGCATTCCGCCCGGACCTGTTGATCGTCGACGAGGCCCTGGCGGTGGGAGATGCATTCTTCCAGGCCAAGTGCTACGAACGCATCCGGCGCTATCAAGCCGAAGGCATGTCCGTGCTCCTGGTGAGCCACTCGGTTGCAGACATCGTTCGAAACTGCGACAGGGCCATACTGCTCAGCGGAGGAAGACTGAAACTGGACGGCCATCCTCGCGATGTCACCAATGCCTACCTCGATGAGATATTCGGCCGTGGGTCTGACGGCGGTGCGGGCGGTTTTACCGTGGCGGACATGATCGCGAGTGTTCCCGCTGCAGATGCATTGCGTGGGCACTACGAGGACAGGCCGTTCTACAGGAAGGAGGAATACCGATGGGGGAGTGGTGAAGCCGCCATCACCGACTATCTGGTGGTGGGGCCGCAAGGCGAGTATCCAGCCAGCATCGAGTGCGGCGATCAGCTCCGGCTTTCTTTCCGTTGCAGCTTCAAGCGCGATTTCGATAACGTGGTGCCCGGACTCATGATCAAGACCCTGGATGGCGTTTTCATCTATGGAACCAACTCACTCATTTTGAACGACGGTTGGCAGCGGATTCCCGCCCAGGCGGGAGGAGAAAAGGTGTTCGAGTTTTCATTGCCTTTCTCGCTGAACAGTGGCGACTATCTGGTATCGCTTGGTGTTGCTGCCGGCGATGATCTCGATGGTCTGTCGCCCCTCGACAGACGCTATGACTCCATCATCATTACCAGCACGCGCAAGTCGCCGTTCACCGGCCTGGTCGATCTCGGTGCAAAACTGACGGTGCACCCATGAATCGGCAAATTGAGGCGGTACAAGCACTGGTGGCCCGATTGCCCGAGGTTTATCAGCCCGTTTACGGCTACCCGGAGCTGTCGGGCCAGGCATCGCGTGCCACCCAGGATCGCCTTGAAGATATCAGGCAGGTGTATCGCGCGTTGTCGAACCAGTTGGGTCGCCCTCTGCGCGTGCTGGATCTGGGGTGCGCGCAGGGCTATCTGAGCTTCTCGCTTGCCGAGCTCGGCGCGAGCGTGGTCGGTGTGGAGATGCTGACCGAGAACGCAGAGCTCTGTCGCAAGCTGGCGTCGCTGAATCCTCATCTGGACGTGAACTTCGTCGAGGGGCGGATCGAGGACTATGTAGCCTCCCTGGAGGGCGGCCGTTTCGACATCGTGCTGTTGCTCAGCGTCATTCACCACGTCGCGTTCCACGTCTCTCCTGAGGCCGCCAGCGAGACCGTCACTCGCCTGCGCTCCTGCGCTCCCGTGCTGCTGGCGGAGCTGGCAGTGGCTGAGGAGCCGCTCTATTGGGCTGCGGCCCTTCCTGCCGATCCGGCATCGATGTTCGGTGACGCGCTTTTCCTGCGTGAGATCAGGCACACCGGTACGCATCTGTCGGACGTCACGCGGCCGCTGTTTTTCGTCAGTGACGCCTACTGGTTCGTCGCCGGCGAGGTTGGCGAAATCCAGCATGCCAGGCGGGGCGGACATCGCTTTGCGAAACGGTCATTCCGACACAGTCGCACGTATCTGCTCTCCGATGACCGGGTGCTGAAAGTACTTTCCATCCAGGGCGAAGATGCGGATGTCAATCGCAAGGAGCTGGAGGGTGAAGTCGCTTTCCTGCGCGACGTCGAGGGCGATGGCGCCTATCCGAGGATCATCGCAGTCGACGAGGACAGCAGGAGTCTGTTCCTCGTACGCGAGAAGATCGACGGGCAGTTGTTGATCGACGCAATCGATGCAGGCCAGCCATTCGATTCCTATCTGGTGGTCAAAGACATACTCGCCGAGTGCATCGCACTCGAACGCCGGGGTCTTTACCACCAGGACATCCGTGTCTGGAACGTACTCGCACGCGGCGAAGGGCGGTTCTGCCTGATCGATTATGGCGCCATATCGCCGATCAAAAGCGATTGTTTCTGGCCGCAGAACATCTACATCGCCTTCCTGATATTTGTGCGGGAACTGCTGAGTGCACCGCAGATCCTGGTCGGGCCGATTCGGGAAATCGGGGTTACGCCCCATGGCTTCCCGGGGAACTGGTCGCATTGGGTGGCCGGGCTGGCGAAGCGTCCCTTGCCAGACTGGAACTTCGAGCAGATGCTGGAGGTGCTCCAGACTGCGTTCGAGGATCGGGGGGGCGCGGCCATCGAGCCGCAGAGTGCGCACGAGGCGCTGCTCAAGATGCTGGAAGAGTCGGTTACCGTGGTCGCTAGGACCCAGAACGAAGCGGCATGTCGCGCATCGGAAGATAATGCGCATACCGCTGGACTCGTCCGTGTCGAGACAGAGAGAGTTTCCAATCTACATAATGATCTCTTGGGGCTTTTGCGCGAGCATGGCAGCCTGAAGGACGAACAAGGGGCGTTGCGGCAGGCTGTCACCGACCAACAGGCCCTGTTTGCCCAGGTTGGGCAGCGGATCGGTCATGTCGACGAACAGCTTGAGGCGTTGCGGGGTCTGGCGGCTGCGGGCAGAACGGACGCGCACTCGCTGCAGGCTCAGCTGAGCCAGGCCGTCGGCCAGCTGCGATCGATTGAGGAACGTCTTGGTCAACTCGAAGCCAGGACGGAAGAGAATTTTTCGACGATGCTCGCCT
Organism: Pseudoxanthomonas sp. LjRoot143; assembly: GCF_964252945.1. Classification (NCBI taxonomy): domain Bacteria; kingdom Pseudomonadati; phylum Pseudomonadota; class Gammaproteobacteria; order Lysobacterales; family Lysobacteraceae; genus Pseudoxanthomonas; species Pseudoxanthomonas sp. LjRoot143. Next base: position 311,016 of record NZ_CAXUPM020000001.1, read on the forward strand.
CGCACCAACAGATGGCGCGAGAGCTTTCCGAAGTCAGGGCAAGGGTTTTCCGGAGAGGATTCTGGGATCGCCTTTTCACCAAGTGAATCGGCGAAGCAGCCATCGTCAATATCGGATCATTCAGGGAATTTTGTCATGGATCAGAAAGAAAAGGTCTTGATCACCGGTGGTGCGGGTTTCATAGGATGCGCCGTCGCGGGCCTGCTGGTGGATGCCGGGCATTCGGTCGTGGCGCTCGACAATCTGCACCCGCAGATCCACGAGCGCCAGGAGCGGCCAGCGGCACTGCATCCCTCCGTGGAGCTTGTCGTTGGAGACGTCACCGATGCAGAGGCCTGGGATAGGGTGTTGGCGCAGTTCGATCCCACGGTCGTCTTCCACTTCGCGGCCGAAACGGGTACCGGGCAATCGCTGCTCGAAGCGACGCGTCATGGCAATGTCAACGTGGTGGGAACGACGCGCATGACCGATGCGCTTTCACGGCACCAGCGGGTTCCCAAGTCGATCGTACTGTCGTCAAGCCGTGCGGTCTATGGTGAGGGTGCATGGCAGGGGACAGATGGTGGCATCACCTATCCCGGTATCCGCACGCACGCGATGCTGGCGAGCGGCCAGTGGGAGCCGACGACCAGCGCGGGGGAGCGTTGCCATGCATTGCCGCATGCCGCCGACGATGTCCGCCCGAGTCCCACCAGCGTGTACGGCGCGACCAAGCTCGCTCAGGAGCACATTCTGTCGGCGTGGTGCTCGGCCATGGGCGTGGATCTGAAGATCCTGCGCCTCCAGAACGTATACGGAGCAGGGCAATCGCCGATCAATCCCTACACCGGAATCATCACATTGTTCCATCGGATGGCGCGCAAAGGGCAAGCCATCCCGGTGTACGAAGATGGAGAAATCGTGCGGGATTTCGTTTACATCGATGATGTCGCACGTGTACTCGTGCGCGTCGCGGACAGTGGCGGAAACAATAACGTCGTGGACGTGGGGACGGGCCAGCGTGTTTCGATCCTGGAGGCCGCCCGTACGATCGCTGCGCTGCATGATGCGCCGGCCCCCTATGTCACGGGCCAGTTTCGCGACGGGGATGTCCGTAGCGCCGTGGCGGACACGCGAGTGCTGTCGCGCTATGCGGACGTCGATGCCATGATTCCGTTCCAGCGCGGTGCGAAGCTGGTCGGCGACTGGCTGGTCGAGAAGGGCTACGCGTGATGTCCACTCCTGTTTCGTCGATGGATGAGGATCCCGGCCTTCCCATCGGTGTCCTGCTCATGATGCTGGATGCTCCGCTGGAGTGGATCGACTGCGTCCGCACGTGCCTGTCCTTGGAGGGTGCGGCTGGCGTGCATATCGCCACCAGCGCGCCGGAGGCGGCGCGCAAGCTTTATGCCGAACTCGCCAACGTCCATGTATTCGAAGCCTGGACCCTGGCCGACGCCATCGCGCGCGTCGACAGTATCGCGCCTGAGCTGGGCGCGGTTCTGATCGTCGACCAGCCAACTTCCATGCCTCCCGACGCGCTGTCCAACGCAGCGCACAAGCTCGCGCAGGACGGGCGCGTGGCGACCGTTTCCTTCCTGTCGAATGCGGCGGGTTACCTCAGCTTCCCGTACCGCAACACGCCTGTTCCCTACGGCATCGGGGGCATGGACGAGGCGGCCGTGACCGAGCGGTTGCGTACCCTGGAGCCGGCCAGTACGCAGGTGCCGATTCCGATGCCGGCAGGAAGCGCGATCCTGCTGGCACTGTCGCCTTACAGGCTGTGCGGGACTTCGAGCGGAAGCGGGGGCGGGCTCAAGCATGAGATCGCACAGTTCGCCTTGCGTGCCTCGCGCCGGGGATTCTCCCACCTTCTGGACGCATCGACATATCTCATGGTTCCTTGGCGCCATGACCACGTGCCCACCGAGCTCCTCGATGACGAGCACGGGCGGCACAGATTGCACCTCGAGTTCCATGAATTCCCTGCGCTTTACGATCAGGAACGTAATTCCATTGCGTCGCCCATGGCCATCGCGCTGGACGTCGCGCGCGCGAAAGTACAGGGGTTGCGGCTTCTCGTTGATGGCTCGTGCCTTGGTTCGATGGAGATGGGTACGCAAGTCCAGACCGTGTGCCTGCTCGATGCACTGGCCCGGCGGAAGGACGTCGCGTCGATCATGGTGGGTGTCCCGGGCGGTACGGTGCCTGGGTACGCCACCAAGCTGATGAGGCATGGAAAGATTTCGTTCTGCCCCGAAGACGGGCTCCAGTTCAGCGGGGCACCCCAGGTCGATATCGTGCATCGCCCGTTCCAGCCGGACGCAACGATTCCTTGGGGTCGTTGGCGCGGTTTGGGCAAGCGCATCGTCATCACCATCCAGGACTTGATCGCCTACAAGATCGGCAGCTATCACCGTGACGGCCAAGCCTGGCTCGGTTATCGCGACAACATGAAAATCGCGGCGGCGACCGCGGACGGGGTCGTCGCGATCTCGAACGATACCCTCAACGTCATCGGTGAAGAACAGCTCAGTGTCGGCTCGGACCGCACCTGCGTCGCCAAGAACGGCAGCGACCATCTCGATCCGGACGATGAGGAGTCGGTGCCTGGCGGCGTGATTAAGGCTGGACTGGCAGCCCGGCGTTTCGTTCTTGTGCTCGGTGCGAACTACACCCACAAGAATCGCGATCTGGCCATCAAGGTCTGGGATCTGCTGGTAAAGCGGGGTCACGACCTTGTGCTCGTCATGGCGGGAGCACAGGTTCCCAGGGGCTCTTCACGACTCGAGGAGGCAGCGCTCAGGCTGCATGCGGGCGGCGATCTTCTGTCGCTGCCGGATGTGTCGAGCCTTGAGCGCAACTGGCTGATGCGTCACGCCGAGCTCGTACTTTATCCGACATCGTCCGAGGGATTCGGCCTGGTGCCCTTCGAAGCTGCGAGCATGGGCGTGCCGACAGTGCATGTGAGTTTTGGTCCACTCAAGGAACTGATCGAGGATGCGTCGATCCCGCAGACGTGGTCGGCAGAGGGACTTGCGGACTACGCGCACCAGATCCTGGTGAATCCAGACAAGGCGGCACAGGTGGTGAAAGCGATCCTGCGCAATGCCGAGAGCCTCACCTGGGACGATACGGCGGCACGCCTGGTGGATTTCTACCGAACCATTCTTTCTAAGACGCCACGATAATGAACAAACACGACATCGATAAGATATCTCTGGAACAGGCGTTGATCGACGTCGAGATCGCCAACCGGCGCGTGCTCGACCTTACTGCCCGGCTGACAAAACTAAGTCGCGAACTCCTTGAAGCGCGCGGTCGAATCAATGGGAGCGCAGTGCAGTCCATCGACTATGGGCTGACGAGCGGCGATGAAAAACTGCGCCAGATCGCCGCGTCCCGGGTGTATCGACTGGCGAGGCTTTTCAGCCCGAGGCTGAGGAGGCTTCTGTGAAGAAGCAGAGGGTCCTCCACTGCATCACGGTCTATAACGGGCGCCAGTTCGTTCCGCGAGCCATCACGAGTGCGTTGCGTATGGCGGAAGCCAGCGATGCCGAGGTCAATGTCCTGATCCTCGATGACGCCAGTCCGGAACCGGGCTGGAGCGAGGAGTTGGAGCAGTTCTGCCAGAAGGCGGGCGCCATCTACTACCGTACGCCCCGCAACCTCGGTATCCCCCGCAATGTCAGCTTGGGTCTATTGACGGCTGTGGAGCATGGATACGATTTCGTGACGATCAACAATTCGGATGTCATTTTTCCGAAGAACCTTGTGAACACGATGCTCCCGATAGCGGCACAGCCGAAGATGGGGTCGGTGACGGCATGGTCGAACAACGTTTCCATTTATTCCGTTCCCAACGATGATCCTGACGAGCACCTGGCATCGCAGGAGGTGGTGGATCGGGTCAGCGAGATCTGCACCGCCACCTTCACGCATGATGCCGTCGACATACCCGCGGGCATCAGCTTCTGCATCATGATGCCCACGGCGGTGGTACGCGACGTAGGTGTGATGGATCCCTGCTTCGGCCGCGGCTACTGCGAGGAGACGGATTGGAGCCTGCGCAGCCTGGCGGCGGGCTATCGGCTCTGTCTTGCCCCGGCAGCGTTCGTCTACCACCAGGGGCGAGGTTCGAATCAGGCGGCGGGGCTCGTCTCGGCGGGCGCCACGACGGTTCCGGCGAACGAGGCGATCATCGATATGCGTTATCCGAACTTCCGGCGGGATGTGGATGCGTTCATTAGTTCGAAGAAAATGGAAGGCCTGTGGGCGCGCGTGCAAGATGCTATTGTCAGCGACGTCGCTCGCAGCGAAGGCTACGATATCAACGTCGGCTGGATGGATTCGTTGGCGAAGTCGGCGGGAGCTTCGGTCAGCATTCGCGCTGACGCCTCAGGGCTGCATGGAACTGTTAGCGCGCTTGGTTTCGCCACGCGCATCGACCTGCCAGGCATGGATCCCATTCAACACCTCCAGTCCAAGCTCGGCGGTAGTCCCCGGCTTGTGAGAGTCAGTGATAGGCGAGCTGTACCCGAAAGTATCGAGGCCGCCATCCTTGGAAGCGCCGAGAAGGTTGTGCCCTATCGCTACCCGAGTCGCGTTTAGTGAAAATCCCAACAGTAGTTTTCAGTGAGGGAAACAAGTTATGTCTATGCTCAGTAAATTGGTGGTGATGGGTTTTACAGCCGTTGCTCTGGCCGCTTGCGACGGCACGACTCCTGCTCCGGAGAGTCAGGAGTCGGCTCCCGCAAGCGCGCCAGTTACGGCGGAACAAGTAACGGCTACGGTGGCGGTGGAGCCTACGCAGCAGAATATGCTTGGAAGCTACGTCGGCACCCTGCCTTGTGGTGACTGCAAGGGAGTGAACACCAAGCTGGAGCTTTTGGGGGATGGTACGTATACGCTCAGCGAGGTTTATGACGGAAAAGTCGGTGATGGTAGTGTGCTGGATAGCACTGGCCGATGGAGTGCAGACTTCGCAAGTAGGCGTCTCACTCTGGATCCGGCGGCACAAGCTTGGGAGGATCGGTACTTCGAGGTTCTTTCGGCAGGTCACATCAGACCGCTGGACGCCACAGGGAAAGCATACTCGATAGATGGCACCAATGATCTTCGGGTTGGCAACTGACTGACGGCGCAGCTTTTCATGCTGGGGTTGCAAAAGCGGCCTCTACTAAGCTAGTCGACGAGCACAGGTGCGTGCTGGGCGACAGCAAACTATTGTAAGACCGGCGATCGACGGTAGGACCAGTTGCGCATTACTTGGCTGGGGTACTTTTACTGCTTTGGTGCAATGAATATGGCGTTGGCGCAGAAACTCTTACCTTTCCAAGACAAGAACGTTCCATATCTCGACGCGATCCGGGGCGTCGCGGTGCTTTTCATTCTCATCAGGCATGCGTGGGGACTTTCGGGCTCTCCGCCACTGTCGCTTGGCGTTGCTGATTTGACGCCGTACATGGTGATGATGTCCTCCGGTGTAGATCTGTTCTTCGTGCTTAGCGGCATGTTGCTTTCTGCGCGCTTTCTCAAGAACGACGCGATTGGTCGGCCTGCACCCAGCGTTACCCACTACATGCGTGCACGAATCCTTCGCATCGGCCCACCATACTGGGTCGTGCTCTTTCTCGTCGTACTGCTATACACCCCGAACTACATAGACAATGCGCGCGTTTGGAGCGAGTGGGGTGCGGCAAACTTTGTGGCGCACGCCACTTTCATGCAGACCGCATTCATTTGGTCCTTTGGCACCTACGGTGTGGCCTCGCCGTTCTGGACCTTGACGATTGAAATGATGTTCTACATGGCACTGCCCTTCGTGATACCAGCGTTCTATAAGGGGCGCTGGTGGCAGGGGCTAGTAATCGCTGTCGCGATAAGTTTTTCTTGGCTTTATTTGGCCAGAAACAGCATGGCCGGCCTGGTTGGATTTATCGGCGAGCACGACTTTGGCCTTCCTTTCAATCACGAGGTCATCAGGTTCAATCTCAGCCATCAAATCCTTAGTTATCTTCCTCATTTTGCCGTCGGCTGCTCCATCAGCGTCATTCTTCAGCATTACAAAGGGTGCGCCATGTCCTCGGAGCGTTTCGGGTTGGTGTACTTCGCGGTAGGAGTTGCCATCGTTGTTGCGACGATGAAGTTCCTTGGAGATATCTCGCTGCGAAACGGGTTCGCAAACCCGCTACAGTACATATTGAACACGTCGCGCGACGCTCGTGCCTACTACTACCTCGAATCCATACCTTTTGCGTTCGGATACGGATTGATTCTATTGGGCGCATCCCTGGCCTCAGCGAGGCTTAAAGAACGGCTGTCCGCGCTTCCTCTGCTTTGTATGGCGGGAGTGCTGGGTTACTCGATCTATCTAATCCATATGCCGTTGCTGTATACGATAAGGGAGCACGCGTGGTTGGCGGCCGATCCGAGGCCGTACTGGAAGTTCCTGAAGATGCTCTTCTTCGGAGGAGGGGTGATCTTCATGTGTTCCCTTGGTTTGTTTTACGCGATAGAACGGCCATCCATGCTGCTAGCCAACCGTGCCAGTTCCATCAGGGATGCGGTTAAGGATGAAGTGTCCTAGTTGGACCTGCCTGCATCCTGCGGGCAAGATCTAGCATCCGCACGATCAGCAGGATGTCAATGCGATGGCTTCGAAGAAGGTTGGGAGTCGGCCAGAGTTCAGTAGATACTCAGTCATCGCTTTGCCCATGGTGCCTTTCAAACTCTACCGGTGGTAGTCCGCCAGCGGAGCTATGCGGCCGCATGAGGTTGTAGGGCATTTCGATGTAGTCGACATGTCCGATGGTGCTGTGGCTCGTGTCGAGTAGATCCGCCGCTTGATCCGCTCCTCCTTCAATACGCTGAAGAAACTCTCGGCCACTGTGTTGTCGTGACAGTTTCCTCGACGACTCACGCTCTGCACCATACGATGCGCTCTCCGGGGCGGCGGCCAGAGTCGCTGCTGGTGAATCGGCAGCCTTGGTGGGAATCCGCCATTACGCCAGGACCGGGCTTACGCCGCCGGGCGGCTGCCGCCAACGCCTGCAGCACCAGATCGTTGGTCATTTTCGGCGCGGTGACCAAGCCGGCGATCTGGCGCCAGTACAGATCTATCGGCGCCGTCAGAAACAGCCGGCCCTCATAGATCCGAACCTAGTGATGTCCGTGACCTAGTCCTTCTGGCGCCTCTGGCGCGGTGCCCCGGTTGAGCGCGTTGGCTATCGTGCCCCCAGGGTCTCGGGGTGACGTGGCTTGCGGCAGTAGCCGACCTGGGCTCACAGGCCTTCGGCTTTCATCCGCCGCAAGACGCAGTGTCTGCTACGATGCTCGCCGGCCTCGCGCAAGTCTAAACTGAGCTTGTGATAACCGTGCATCGTACCGTTGGCCAGCCAGTGGTGCTTGCTCAGTGCCGGCAACGTTGGTCCTCGCGCTTGCAGGTGCTGGCGCCATCGCGCCACCGCACGCAGTGGCCGCTACGTGTGCACGCCCAGCAGCCGATACATTGCCACCGGCCGGAACTGACGTGCGTATTCGCGCATGAACGCGTGCTTTGCCCGGACCTCTCGGCAAGGTGCGTGGCGGCTTTCTTAGGGTGTCGCGATCCTCGGTCGGTCGCCGCAGCTCTGCTTTGAGCCGGCGGATCTCGACCGAGTCACTCGGCACAGCCGTCGCGTCGGGGAGGGTGCCTCCTGGCCAACCGTACGACGTGTGCTTGGGGGGCTGATTCGACCGAACGCATTCACCACCGTGAAGCCGCGTTCGATCACCTGCTTTACCGCTTCGGTTAGGTTCTCACCCCTGTACTGCTTATTGTTGCCCAGCAACACCTAAGTCGTTGTCATGAACTGTGGCGCCCAAATGTTTACTAAGGGCGGGCTGTTCCAGCGAGAAAACCCCACTTCTGATGGCGGCTGATGGGCGCGGGATCATCCTGGTAGCTCGATCCAAAAAAAAGCCCCAGCATCAGGCTGGGGCTTTTGTGGCGAGTAAGACGGGCGGAGTTAGCGAACCATAGTCCAGCCGCTCGCGTACCCCCCCGCCGTAAAGCGGTTGTAGTTGCCACCCGTACTAAACAGGATCTGTGCACTCTGATTCGAAGAACACATCAGGCCAATGTCGCCGAAACCATCCCCATTGTAGTCACCAAAGGATTTTGGGGTGCAATCGACGGGGATCAGGTGCAGGAAGCTACTCGTGACCAACGTGCCATTCATTACCCAAGTATTAATTAGGCCAGTCGAAGGCTGATGCCAAACAAGATCATACTTTCCATCATTGTTTGCATCGATAGTTCCTACCAGATTCCAGCCCGCATTGGCGGTGCCTACCTTGTACTGCGCGAAACCGTTTGTCACGCCAAACAAAACATAGACGCTGCTGTCTGTGCAGCTTAGGGCAACATCGTCTTTCGCGTCGCCATTGATATCGCCCATTCCGCTCACGCTACAAGAACCTTGAACGGCTCTGTTGAAGCTCGAAAGCACGGTGGAGTCGCGCATGTGCCAAACGTTTACATTCGTGACGCCGCCGGAGCTTTGCCTCCAGATGATGTCGTCGTAACCGTCGCCATTAATATCTGCAGTACCTACGATCTCCCATCCGGCGACAAAGGCTCCCGCAACTTGCCGGCTGTATCCAGAAGGCGTGCTCAACCATACGTGTACGCGTGAATCTCCTGAGCACGTTAGGACAACATCGGAGAGCGAATCAGCATTGAAATCTCCAAATGCGCGCGGCGTGCAGGTGGAAGAAGCGGAATCTATGGTGGACCCGGTCACCATGTTGCCGTTCATCAGCCACGCATTTAATGTGCCGGAGGATTGATTAAACCAGTGAATGTCGCTGCGGCCATCGCCGTTGCGGTCAGCTCGTACCTTGTCGAAGCCAACCACCGTGGCCCGGAACGTTGCAACCACCGGGATCGTCTGGTTCAGGCTGCGCGCATTGTCCTCGCTGTTGGCGACGCCGCACGGCAGATTCGACGAGGCGCCGCAGGTGCTCTTCAGCGGCGTCGAGAAGATGCGGTGCGCGATCTGACCCGTGTCGCCGTACGCCATCACGGTGTAGAAATTGCCGGCCGCCGCCGCCGTCTTGTAACCGAAGGAGTAGGCGTAGCGACCATACTGCAGTGCGCCGCCCGTCGTCGTCGAGTTGGCGCGGTCGTGCGCCGAGCCCATCAGGTGCGCGGCTTCGTGCACCAGCGTTTCGTCGGCGCAGTAGTAGGTCTTGCCGTCGGTACCGGTGTCGAAACCATCGCTGATCACCGCGTAACCCCATGCCGCGTCCGCGGCGGTGATGGCAGTCTGGTTCGCACCGTTCAGCCATGCGATGCCGCAACCTTCGTTCTCCGGCGTGTTGAACTTGCGCACCAGCACGGCGATATCGGCACCGTACTGGTCACGCGCCGCGCGGAGAGGCGCCAGGCTTGCGGGAACGGTGACGGGGGAGCTGCCCGTACTACCGGTCAGCTCCTGGAGGGCCGTCTGATTGGTATTGGTATTGGTGTAACTGACCTGCAGGGCATTCACGATGCGCAGGTAGCCGTTGATGTCACTGTTTGCGAAGGCCTGGTTGCCCACCTGCACCAGAAAGACCAGTCGCGTCGCGGCACCGGAAGCGCCGCCATTGGCGGTGGCGAACTCGGGCGTGTAGCCGACCGCGACATCGATCGTATTGGCTGCGCTCGGCGGCGCGGCCTGTGCGACGGCCGTCGCACCCTGGCTCACCTGAGCGGACTGGCTGACAGCGGCCGCCATGGACGAGCGCAGGGTGGCGGCCTCGGGAATCATCACGTCTTCGTGGCCCTTCGTCGCCGACACCACTTTGGAGGGGTCGGTCTGGACGGCGAACACGGTGCCGTTGCGGGTCTGCAGGCTCAGGGCCGGCTTGCCGTTGGCTTGGGGAATCGAGCCGAACACGGCTTTCTCGCCGAACGTGATGATGGCCTCCTGCATCTGATCGCCGCCAACCACACGGCCGATCCACGTCCAGTTGCCGTCGATCTCCTCGACGTGGCGCTCGTAACGCAACTTGACTTGGCTGCCGTCCGGCGATGGCACGGTCATTTCACCGGTGGCGATGCCCTTGAAAGCATGGGCCTCGCTGATGGCGGTCGGGAACCAGGTGTAGGCACCCTCCTGCTTGGTAGGTACCGCCTTGTTGGGATACGCCAGCAGCGCACCGCGATCAGGTGCATTCGCGATGGACGCGCCGATGGCGCGGGCCAGCGGGAGCGTCGACAGGCTGCCGACCGGCTTGCTGGCGGCAACGCCGCGCATTCCTGCCACGCCGGATTCGGAACCTTCCCCGCTGCACCCGGCCAAAACCAACATCAAGGCGCAAGCGCCAACCCGGAGTTTCATACGTACGCCTCTGAGAAAAAACGGATAGAGCCCCTGAACCGACACTATAGCCCAGCCGCTGGACTACAAATAGCCAACAGGTTCCCCTCTCCGCCTTATCGGCCGGGAAACGTACAGCTGAAAGTCAGGCGTGCGGCACGGCGCACGGCAAGCGGACTTGCGTCACGACCTGCAGTGCTCAGGCGGCCTTGAACGGGACGCCCGTCTTGGTTGCCAGCTCCGCTTCGGTCACGCCATCGGCCATTTCCACGAGTACGAGCCCCGCCGAAGTGACATCGAAGATGGCCAGGTCCGTGATGATCCTGTCAACGACGCCCACACCGGTCAGCGGCAGATCGCATTGGGGCAGGATCTTGTGGCTGCCGTCCTTCGCCACGTGCTCCATCAGCACGACGATGCGCTTGACGCCCGCCACCAGGTCCATGGCGCCGCCCATGCCCTTGACCATCTTGCCGGGCACCATCCAGTTCGCCAGGTCGCCCTGGTCGGTCACCTGCATGGCACCCAGTACGGCCAGGTCGATATGCCCGCCGCGGATCATGGCGAAGGAGTCGTGGCTGCCGAAGTAGCTGGCGCCTGCGCGGGCGGTGACGGTCTGCTTGCCGGCATTGATCAGGTCGGCGTCGACCTCGTCTTCGGTCGGGAACGGGCCGATGCCGAGCAGGCCGTTCTCCGACTGCAGCCAAACGTCGACGCCGGCGGGAATGTGGTTGGCCACCAGGGTCGGCAGGCCGATGCCCAGGTTGACGTAGGCGCCATCGGTCAGTTCGCGGGCGGCGCGTTGCGCCATCTCATCGCGGGTCCAGGGCATCACTTGTCTCCTTGGCGGACGGTGCGCTGCTCGATGCGCTTCTCGGGGGTCGGGTTGTGGACGATGCGGTCCACATAGATGCCGGGCAGGTGCACATGGTCGGGATCGATCTCGCCGACTTCCACGACCTCCTCGACTTCCGCGATGCAGACCTTGCCGGCCATGGCGCAGGCCGGGTTGAAGTTGCGCGCCGTCTTGCGGAAGACCAGGTTGCCGGCCCTGTCGGCCTTCCAAGCCTTCACCAGCGACACATCGGCGCTGAGGGCGGTTTCCATGACGTACCAGTGCTCGCCGAACTGGCGGGTCTCCTTGCCATCGGCGACGACGGTGCCGTAGCCCGTACGGGTGAAGAAGGCCGGGATCCCGGCACCGCCAGCGCGCAGGCGTTCGGCCAGCGTGCCCTGCGGATTGAACTCCAGTTCCAGCTCGCCGGACAGGAATTGCCGTTCGAACTCCTTGTTCTCGCCCACATAGGACGAAATCATCTTCTTGATCTGCCGGGTCTCCAGCAGCAGACCCAAGCCGAAGCCATCCACGCCGGCATTGTTGGAAATGGCGGTCAGGCCCTTGGCGCCGCCGTCGCGCAAGGCGCCGATCAACGCTTCCGGGATGCCGCACAGGCCGAAACCGCCGACCGCCAGCGTCTGGCCATCCGCCACGACGCCCTTCAGCGCATCCGCCGCGCTGGGATAGAGCTTCTGCTTGCCTCCGGAGCCGGGGTTACCCGCCATGGCGCGATCCATCCTGATGAGGAAAGGCAGCATTCTAACCAGCGCTCTCGGACGGACACAGGTACTTTCGGGCAATGGGAATCGCGTGCGGGGCGTGCGCGCCCACGTACACTTGCCGGCATGAAGACCCTTGCCCTCGTCACGGCCGTGGCCGCTTCCGGCCACGATGACGATCTCGCGCCGCTGCTCGACACCTGTGCCGAGGCCGGCCTGCATGCCCGTGCCGTGGCCTGGGACGACCCGACGGTCAGCTGGGGACGGTTCGATGCGGCGCTGCTGCGTTCGCCCTGGGACTACACGGAACGACTGCCGGAGTTCCTGGCCTGGTGCACCCAGGTCGACCGGGTGACCGAACTGCTGAACCCCCTCAACGTGGTGCGCTGGAATACCGACAAGCACTACCTGGCGGATCTCGCCACCGTCGGCATCCCGGTGGTACCCACGCATTTCGTGGAGCCGGATGCCGAGCCGATGGAAGCGCTGGCCGCGTTCCTGGCCGCTTTCGACACGGCCGAGTTCGTGGTCAAGCCGACAGTCAGTGCCGGCGCTCGCGACACCCAGAGGTACGGTCGCGACCAGCAGTTCGCCGCCGGCAACCATGTCGCCCGGCTGCTCGACCGGGAACGCAGCGTGATGCTGCAACCCTATCTCGCCTCGGTCGATCGATATGGCGAGACCGCACTGCTTTACTTCGATGGACAGTTCAGCCATGCCATCCGCAAGTCCGCCCAACTCGCGCCGGGCGAAGGTGCGCGGCAGGCGCCGATGGCGTCAGGTGGCATCGCGACCGGCAGTGCCACCTCCGCCGAACAGGCGCTGGCGGAGCGGGTGCTGGCCGCCACCGCGCGCTTGAGGCAGCTGGAAGCTCCGTTGGCGTACGCCCGCATCGACCTGCTGGCGGGGGCGGAAGGCGAGCCTCGCCTGCTGGAACTCGAACTCACCGAGCCCTCCCTGTTCTTCGCCCAGGCGCCCGGCAGCGCCACGCGGTTTGCCGGCCTGCTGGCGGCACGCCTGGCAGACGGTACCGTACGGGCTCGCATGGACCCGGCCTGAGGGCTAAAATCGGCGTTCTGCCCTCGGTCTGCCGCCGCGACCGGGCCTCACCGCTCCTACAGGAATTCCCGCAGGATGAAGATTCTCGTCGCCTACAAGCGCGTGGTGGACTACAACGTCCGCATCCAGGTCAAGCCGGACGGGTCCGGCGTGGTCACCGACGGCGTCAAGCTGTCGCCCAATCCCTTCGACGAAATCGCATTGGAAGAAGCCCTGCGCCTGCGCGACAAGGGCATCGCCACCGAGGTCGTGGTCGCCACCATCGCACCGGCCGATGCCCAGGCCCACCTGCGCAACGGATTGGCCATGGGCGCCAATCGCGCCGTCCATGTGGTCACCGACCAGGCCATCCAGCCGCTGACCGCCGCCCGCACCCTGCTCAAACTGGTCGAAAAGGAATCGCCCGACCTGGTGATTCTCGGCAAGCAGGCCATCGACGACGACGCCAACCAGACCGGCCAGATGCTGGCCACGCTGTGGGGCCGCCCGCAGGCCACCTTCGCCAGCAAGCTCGAGGTGGCCGACGGCAAGGCCACGGTGACGCGCGAAGTCGACGCCGGTCTGGAAACGCTGGAAGTCGACCTGCCGGCCGTGGTCACCACCGACCTGCGCCTCAACGAGCCGCGCTTCATCAAGCTGCCGGACATCATGAAGGCCAAGAGCAAGCCGCTGGAAACGCTGCAGCTGGCCGACCTGGGCGTCGATGCCGCCGACACCCACAAGACCACCCACTATGCCCCGCCTGCCAAGCGCAGCAAGGGCGTCATGGTGAAGGACGCGGCCGAACTGGTCGCCGCACTCAAGCAGAAGGGGTTGCTGTAATGGCCAAGGTTCTCGTCATCGCTGAACACCTGGACGGCAAGCTCAACGCCTCCACCGCCAAGACCGTCAGTGCCGCCGCTGCTGTCGGCGCGGAAGCCATCGATGTGGTCGTGCTGGCCGCCGATCCGGCGACCGTCGCTGCTGACGCCGCACAGATCGCAGGCGTCACGAAGGTGCTGGCCGTTGCGAATGCGGCCAACGCGAATGCCATCGCGCAAGTGCTGGCGCCGCAGATCGCGGCGCTGGCCGCCGGCTACACGCACGTGTTCGCCCCGTCGACCACCTTCGGCAAGGACCTGCTGCCGTGCGTCGCCGCCCTGCTCGGCGTCAACCAGGTCTCCGACCTGATGGCCGTGGACGGCCCGCATACCTTCAAGCGCCCGATCTACGCCGGCAACGCGATCATCACGGTCGACGTCCCTGCCGACCAGACCGTAGTCGCCACCGTGCGTACTGCGTCCTGGCAGGAAGCCGCCAAGGGCGGCAGCGCGACCGTCGAAGCCGCGAACGTGGACGCGACGCTGCCGACGCACACCCGCTACGTGGGCCTGGCCGCCGGCAAGTCCGATCGCCCCGACCTGCAGAGCGCCAAGCGCGTCGTTTCCGGCGGCCGCGGCGTTGGGTCGGCCGAGAACTTCAAGGTCATCTACGCCCTGGCCGACAAGCTGGGCGCCGCCGTCGGTGCTTCGCGTGCCGCGGTAGACGCCGGCTACGTGCCGAACGAGCTGCAGGTCGGCCAGACCGGCAAGATCATCGCCCCCGAGCTGTACGTCGCCGTCGGCATCTCTGGCGCCATCCAGCACCTGACCGGCATCAAGGACGCCGGCACGATCGTCGCCATCAACAAGGACGGCGAAGCACCGATCTTCGAGATCGCGGATATCGGGCTGGTAGGCGATTTGTTCGCCTTGCTGCCGGAACTCGAAGCGGCTATCGGCTGAAGGAATACCGGAAAGGATTCGCATGGCACTCGCCTGTTTCAAAGCCTACGACATCCGCGGCCGAGTGCCGGATGAGCTGAACGCTGCGCTCGCACGGAGAATCGGCATGGGCATGTCGATGCTTGTCGGACCAGGTCCGGTGGTGCTCGGACGCGATGTGCGCCTGAGCAGCCCCGAGCTGCAATCGGCATTGGCCGAAGGCTTCATGCATGCGGGCCGTGACGTCATCGACATCGGGCTGTGTGGTACCGAGGAGGTCTACTTCCAGACCTTCCATCGCGGAGCCGCCGGCGGAGTGATGGTGACCGCCAGCCACAACCCCATGGATTACAACGGCATGAAGCTGGTGCGGGAGGGTGCTCGCCCGATCAGTGGCGACAGCGGTCTGTTCGGAATCCGTGATTTCGCGGCCAGCGGGGAAGAGTTGGCGGAAGTGCAGGGCGGTAGTTGCATCCATGCGCCGGACAAATCGGCTTTCATCCAGCATCTGCTGGGCTATGTCGACCGGAATGGATTGAAGCCGCTGAAGATTGTCGTCAACGCCGGGAACGGCGGAGCCGGCATGATCGTCGATCTTCTCGCGCCGCACCTCCCGTTCGAGTTCATCCGGATACAGCATGAGCCCGACGGAACCTTCCCTCACGGAATCCCGAATCCGCTGCTTCCCGGAAAACGCGCGGCGACCGCCGATGCGGTACGCGAGCACAGTGCGGACTTCGGCTTGGCGTGGGATGGCGACTTCGATCGTTGCTTCTTTTTCGACGACCGGGGCGACTTCATCGAGGGCTATTACTTGGTGGGCTTGCTGGCGCAGTGCCTGCTCGCCCGCGAACCTGCGGGACGCGTGATCCACGACCCCAGGCTGACCTGGAACACCGTGGACATGGTCCAGGCCGCCGGCGGCGTACCGGTCATGAGCAAGACGGGGCACGCCTTCATCAAGGAGCGCATGCGCGCCGAGGATGCGATCTACGGCGGAGAGATGAGCGCTCATCACTATTTCCGCGACTTCGCATACTGCGATTCGGGGATGATTCCATGGCTGCTCGTAGCCGCGCTCGTCTCCTCCAGTGGAAGGCCGCTCTCGGCGCTTGTCGCAGACCGGATACGTAGCTTCCCGTGCAGCGGTGAGATCAATTTCCGCGTCAGCGATGCGGGCGCGGTGACGAAGGAGGTCCTGGCGCACTACACGTCCTCTTCTTCGACCATCGATCACACAGATGGCGTCAGCGCCGATTTCGGTACCTGGCGGTTCAATCTGAGAAGCTCCAATACCGAACCGTTGATGCGATTGAATGTGGAAGCCCGGGGGGACGCGGACCTTCTCGCCAGGCGCACCGATGAGCTCACGACCTTGATCGGCGGTCAGCGTTTGTCGGACTGAGGGCGCGGGGTGTCAGGTTTTTGAGTGGTCGTCCGCGGCGCGTGATCGTGTGTCGCCAGGCCGGCCACTGCATGCGGTGCCGGTAGGGCGGTGCGCTGGTTCAGCCTCGTTCGGCAAAGCGATAGGGAGCGGACGACATCGAGGGAGGCGCCGACTCTTCCGTGGTGTACCCGCTATCGCGGACGCACAGCCCGAAAACGCGTTCGATCGCATGGGCCAGGGTGCCGTCCAACTGACCGCGTTCATCCTCGAAGTCGCTTGGCGACAGGTCCGCATCGAGCAGGGGGCGCAGGCTCTCGAGCCGGACCCAGAACATGCTTCCTGAAACGAATGTCTCTTCCATGAGGTCGGGAGTCGCCACTCCGATCCGCTGCAAGAGCCGCCGCACCCTGTCCTCGTTCGCGCCCCAGTAATAGCTCATCGGCTGGGTGTGGCCGACTGGAGCGACGAGTCCGAGTCCCGGCCGCGCATCGAACGTCGCGCCGAGCCGGGAGCCGTTGCCATCGGCAACGAGTGCGTTCAACAGGTCATTGCGCCAGATGTCGCCATCCTGGCGATGAGGAGATCGCTTGGTGTGCAGTTTCAACACCACCTCGACGCCCTCGCTGAGCAGGTGATGGGCGGCGGTCAGGAACGGCAGGATGTCCCTGCCCCGGTTCTCCACGACGAGAAGGCGGTGCTCCATGCCACGTGCTTCCAGCGTCGAACGGACACTTTCGGCCAGTTCCCGCGTGGTCGTCACCGTCAGCCTCCAGTGACTGTCCTGAGCGGATAGGCGTTCCAGCATGTCCTCGAACACATCCACGTACCACACATGCAGCACGACATCGCGCCATTTCTCTGCATTGACCGCGCGATCCGGGGCGGCAGCGGCCTTGATGGCGTCGCGGGTTGCCTGCAGGTAGGCGAAGCCATGCCGCGCCGTGGGCTCCAGTACCGCGCCTTCGGCCCATTCGTTCCAGGCATTCACGAAAACGAAGCCCATGTCGCACGCGTTGGCCTGTTGAATGGACTGGATGAGGGCATCGCGATAACGACGGGGTGCCGAATGGATGAAGGTACGTCCGGCGCCCGGTCGACGTGCC
Source organism: Pseudoxanthomonas sp. LjRoot143 (assembly GCF_964252945.1). Classification (NCBI taxonomy): domain Bacteria; kingdom Pseudomonadati; phylum Pseudomonadota; class Gammaproteobacteria; order Lysobacterales; family Lysobacteraceae; genus Pseudoxanthomonas; species Pseudoxanthomonas sp. LjRoot143. Next base: position 328,192 of record NZ_CAXUPM020000001.1, read on the forward strand.
TCGTTGTCCCAGCAGGGATTGACCGCAATGTGCAGCGGATACTCCGCGGTACGCTGACGTTCGAAATGCGATGCCCACATCTCGCGCCAATCCAGTACTTTTCCCTCGTAGGCGGGGTTGATGAGTCCGACGTCGGCCGTGATCTCCCTGGGCTGGCTCTGATTGGGCGGAAATGCAACGGCGGAATCCAACCCGAAGTCACGAGGCTTTGCCGAATCGAAACTCTGGGCGTAAGCAAGGTGGATTTCGCCGACGCCGTTCTGGAGGCACCACGCGCGCCAGCGCGATGCGCTGGCACGCATGTCGGGCAGAAGTCCCGGCCTGTAGACCATCAGCACCGGCTTGCCGTCGATGCGCAGATAGCGGGGGTCACGCATGTACTCGGCAACATGCGCGATGAATGCGAAATCATCGTCGTCGCTGTGGGCTTGATCCAGGAGCAACTCACCACCACGGCCATCCCAGGTGCGGGTCCACTTCTCGTTGGCCCAGCACAGGCAGAACTTGAGGTCGATCGTCTTGTCGTTGAGCCAGTTGCGCAACGGGGTTTCGAGCAGGGTCTTGCCGCCGAACCAGTAGAAATAAAAGCAGAACGCGCTGATGCCGTACTCGCGGGCGAGTCGTGCCTGTTCGTGCATGACCTCGACGTTGCGCAGATCGTAGAAGCCGAGTTCGCCGGGCAGTTTCGGCTGGTCGTGGCCCTCGAACTGCGGGAGAGCGCGGGTGACGTTTCGCCACTCGGTGAAGCCCTTGCCCCACCAGGCGTCGTTCTCGGGAATCGTGTGGAACTGCGGCAGGTAGAACGCGACCAGCGTGGCGGGTAGCGGGTCCGGGAGTTCACCCTTTTCGTAGGGCACGTAGCCGATAGCGCGCTCGTCAGAGCGCACGTAAGGACGACGGGGCAGGTCGCCAGTCGGCGCCTGTCCTTTCGGCCCTTCCGGAACCCAGTGTCCCTTCGTATCCAGAAATCGTTCGCGCAACCGGTCACGCGTGCCCTGCGGCATCGGCGTCAGGCGGAAAGCGGTCCGCAACGCGTAGAACAGCGAGGTGCGCAGGCGGCGGGACAGGGGATTCGCCACGGAACTCCTACAGGTTCTGGTAGTTCGGCCCCGAACCGCCTTCCGGCGTCACCCAGTCGATGATCTGGTAGGGGTCCTTGATGTCGCAGGTCTTGCAGTGCACGCAGTTGGCGGCATTGATCTGCAGGCGCTTGCCATCGCCGTCGTCGACGATCTCGTAGACACCGGCCGGGCAGAAGCGCGTGCAGGGATTGTCGTACTCGTCGGCGCAGCGGCTGACGCAGACGGAGGTGTCGTGCACGCGCAGGTGCACGGGCTGGTCTTCGTCGTGCTCGGTGGCGGCGAAGTAGACGCCCTGCAGGCGGTCGCGCGGGGCCAGCGTGCGGTCCACGTAATCGCGCTTGGGCGCTTCCTGCTCGCCGACCTTGTCGATCGACGACCAGTCCGGCTTCACTTTCAGTGTCCACGGCGAGAGGCCGCCGGTGACGGTTTCCCAGGCGGCATTGGCCATGCCGAACCACAGGCCCTTCTTGAAGCCGGGCTTGATGTTGCGCACGGACTTCAGTTCGGCCATCGCGTCTGAGGCGCGAAGCTTCGCATCGAAACCTTCGGGCGCGAGCTGCGACGACACCAGGTGCTCGGCGGCCAGCATGCCACTGCGGATCGCCTGGTGGGTGCCCTTGATCTTCGGCACGTTGAGCAGACCGGCGGTATCGCCGATCAGCAGGGCGCCTGGCATTTCGACCTTCGGCAGCGACTGCCAGCCGCCGGTGACGATGGCGCGCGCGCCGGCGGACAGGATGTTGCCGCCTTCCAGGACCGGCTTGATCAGCGGGTGGTTCTTCCATTGCTGGAAGGCTTCCCACGGTTTGTACTCCGGATCCTTGTAATCCAGGCCGCTGACGTAGCCCAGCGCGATCTGGTTGTTCTCCAGGTGGTACAGGAAGCTGCCGCCGTAGATGTCGTTGCTGGCCGGCCAGCCGAGAGTGTGCACGATCTTGCCGGGTGTTACGCGGCCTTCCGGCACCTGCCACAGTTCCTTGATACCGATCGAATACGCTTGCGGGTCGCTGTCCTTGTCCAGTGCGAAGCGCTTCACCAGCCGCTTGGTCAGGTGGCCGCGCGCACCCTCGGCGAGCACGGTGACCTTGGCGCGGATGTCAATGCCTTGCGTGTAACCAGGCTTGTGGCTGCCGTCCTTCGCGATGCCCATGTCGCCGATGCGCACGCCGATGACCGTGCCGTCGTCGTCGTGCAGGGTCTCGGAGGCGGCGAAACCCGGATAGATCTCCACACCCAGCGCTTCGGCCTGCGGCGCCAGCCAGGCGCACATCGCACCGAGCGACACGATGAAGTTGCCGTGGTTGCGCATGCCGGGCGGCACAATCGGGAACTTGTGGCCGCCGTCCCTGCTGAAGAACCAGAACTCATCGTCCCTGGCCGGGACGCAGATGGGCGGCGGATTGTCGCGCCAGCCGGGCAGCAGCGCGTCGAGCGGCTGCGGCTCGATCACCGCGCCGGACAGGATGTGCGCACCGATGGTGCTCGCCTTCTCGATCACGCAGACCGAGATCTCTGGGTTCAGCTGCTTGAGCCGGATCGCGAACGCGAGGCCCGACGGCCCCGCGCCGACGGTCACGACGTCGTACTCCATCACATCGCGTTCGACATCGGACATCGGGCTCGGCTCCAGCATGGCGTTAGGCTCCCGGTATTTTCGGGGTTTGCGCGGGGCGGGGCAAATCCGCGAGCATCACCGGGATGACCATACCGTTGCCGTTCACCGGGGATGGAGCTGATGCCGCGCTTCCCGGTGCAACGCTGCTCTATCGGCCCGCCTGGCTACCGCTCGCGCAGGCGGACGCACTGTTCGAGGATCTCGGGCAGGCGCTTCCCTGGAGCGTGCATCGCATCCGGATGTTCGGCCGACACGTCGATTCGCCGAGATTGAGCGCGTGGATCGGCGATGCGGCTGCGGTGTACCGCTACTCGGGCACCGATTTCCTGCCGCACCCGTGGAATGATCCTTTGTCGTCCCTGCGCGAGCGCCTGCAGAACGAACTGGGAGTGCCGTTCAACAGCGTGCTGGCGAACCTCTATCGCCATGGTCGCGATGCGATGGGGTGGCACAGCGACGATGAGCCGGAGCTCGGTCCGCAGCCCGTGATCGCCTCGATCAGTCTGGGCGGCGTGCGCCGTTTCGTGCTCAGGCACCGGCAGGACCCGGCGCTGCGCTCTGCGCTCGAACTGCCGCATGGCAGCCTGCTGGTGATGGCGGGCGACACACAGCGGTGTTACCGCCACGCGTTGCCGCGCACGGCGAAACCCGTGGCGCCGCGGATCAACCTGACGTTCCGCTGGATCGATCCGTCGCGCCGGCGCTGAAGTGCGTCAGCGAACCGCTTTCGGATCGCTGTTGCCGGACAGCAGCGTCCAGCCGACGATGTCGCCGGTGGCCGCTTCCAGCGCCTGTTCGAATGCTGCCGCCACCTGCGCCACGTCGACGCCGGTCGCGGGCTTCTGCTGCAGGAACGTCCGCGATGCGACCACGCGCTGGTCGCGGTTGTTGACCAGCTTGGCGTTCACTTCGACCACGGCGGACGGCAAGGCATTGCCGGCGTAGTCGGCCTCGAACCGGCGCAGGTCCATGACCAGCTTGTAGTCGCCCAGGATGCCGGCGTCCGCACTGGCGACGGCGGGGATGCGCGCCGAGTCTTCCAGCGTGCGCTGCACGGCATCCTGCAGGATGTCGGTGGCCGGTTGCGCCCACGACACACCGCGGTAGACCTGCAATTCGCCTGGCGTCGGGCGCACCGAAATGCGCGGACTGTCGATCACGCGCGCGGCGGTGGGCTTGGCGATGACCAGCGTCCAGCCGACGGCAGGCCAGTCGGTGCGCGCGGGCACGCGCACATCGGGCGCGTAGATGGTCACCGGATCGCGCTGTTCGCTGCCGAGGATCGAGCAGCCAGCCAGCATGAGGACGAAGGGAAGGGCGAAGGAGAGGCGCAGCGGCTTCATTTCGGATCGAACTCCTTGGGTGCGTCGCGGCCGAGCAGGTAACGCGCGGGATTGCCTTCGAGGCGGTCGCTGACCCGGCGCAGGTCCCGCACCAGGCCGCGCAGTTCGGTCAGCGTGGGGCCCAACTGGCCCAGGCCATCGTTGGCGAAGCTGCTGATCGCGGCGCGGTTCTCGCCGAGGATCGCATCGGCGTTGCCGGCCGCGGAATCCAGCTTCGACAGTGTCCTGTCCAGCTTGTCGAGGATGCCCGGCAGTTCGCGTACCAGGTTCTGGTCGAGCCGCTCGATGGTGCCGTTCGTGGTGGTGAGGGTCTTGTCCAGATTCTGCGCGGCGTCGCGCGCGCTGGTGATCAGCGATTCCAGCCCGTCCTCACGACTGGCCAGCGAGGTGCTCATCGACTCCAGGTTCTCGAGCGTGGCGGTGATGCTGGCGACGTTCTTGTCGCTGAGCACCTGGTCCAGCCGCTCGACGATGCGGTTGGCGGTGTCGGTGATGTTCTGCAGCGCCGAAGGTGCGGTCTGGATCACCGGGGCGTCGCGCCTGTCCACGCTGGTGAGCGTGGGCGCTTGGGGCGTGCCGCCGCTCAGCTGGATGATGGTGGGGCCGGTCAGGCTGGTGATCGCCAGCTTCGCACGGGTATCGGTCTTCACCGGCGTGTACGACTCCACGCGGATGCGTGCGATCACCTGGCGCGGATCGTTCGGGGCCAGCGACAGCTTGGTGATGGAGCCCACCGCGATGCCGTTGTACTGCACCGGGCTGCCGACCGACAGGCCGGTGACCGCTTCGCGGAACACCACCTGGTACTCCTGCCAGGTGCGTTCGGAGGAGTACTTCGCCGCCCACAGGCCGAACAGCAGGAGCGCCGCGGCGATGATGAGGGTGAAGGCCCCGATGAGGACGTAGTTGGCGCGTGTTTCCATGGATCAGACCGCCGTTTGCGAAGAGAGGGGCCCGGAGGCCTGCGGGTCGTTGCGCGCGGCGCGCGCGCGGGGACCGTGGAAATACTCCTGTACCCACGGGTGGTCGAAACGCTCCACCTCCTGCAGCGGCGCCACCGTGATCACCCGCTGGTCGGCCAGCACGGCGACGCGGTCGCAGATCGCGTAGAGCGTGTCCAGGTCGTGGGTGATCAGGAACACGGTAAGTCCGAGCGCTTCCTGCAGCGTCTTGATCAGCCGGTCGAACGCGGCCGCGCCGATCGGATCGAGGCCGGCCGTGGGCTCGTCGAGGAACAGCAGCGGCGGATCCAGCGCCAGTGCCCGTGCCAGGCCCGCGCGCTTGCGCATGCCGCCGGACAGTTGCGATGGCAGCTTGTTGATCGCATCGGCAGGCAGGCCCGCCAGCTTGACCTTCAGCAGGGCAAGTTCGTAGCGCCAGCTGTCGGGCAGTTCCGGATGGTGTTCCTTCAGGGGGACCTGCACGTTCTCGCCGACGGTCAACGATGAGAACAGGGCGCCGTCCTGGAACAGCACGCCGGTGTTGCGCTCGATGTGCTGGCGCGCGGCGGGATCTTCCGAGCGCGCGTCCTCGCCGAGCACGGTGATCTGACCTTCGTTCGGCTGGCGCAGGCCGAGGATCGAACGCATCAGCACCGATTTTCCGGTGCCCGAGCCGCCGACCACGCCGATGATCTCGCCACGGCGGACGTCCAGGTCGAGATCTTCGTGCACCGTCTGTTCGCCGAAGCGGTTGACGAGTCCGCGCACCTGGATGATGGGAGTGTCGTCGGCCATGCTCACCAGTCCATGTGCATGAACCACAACGCGGCCAGCGCGTCGAGGATGATGACCAGCGAGATCGTCTGCACCACGCTGGAGGTGGTGCGCTCGCCAACGGACTGCGCCGTGCCTTCCACCTGCAGACCCTCCAGGCAACCGATCAGGCCGATCACCAGCGCGAATATCGGCGCCTTCGACATGCCCACCAGGAAGTGCGTCACCTCGATGGTGTCATGCATGCGCGCGATGTACATCTGCGGCGGAATGCCCAGGTCGAACGCGCCGACGGTGACGCCACCGGCCAGGCCGGCCATCATCGAGATGAAGGTCAGCAGCGGCAGCATCACCAGCAGCGCAAGCAGGCGCGGGATCACCAGCAGGTCGATCGGGTCCAGGCCCAGCGTGCGGATGGCATCGATCTCCTCGCGGCTCTTCATCGCGCCGATCTGCGCGGTGAACGCGGAGGCGGTGCGGCCGGCCAGCACGATGGCGGTCATCAGCACCGCGAACTCGCGCAGGAAGGCGATGCTGACCAGTTCCACCACGTAGATCTCCGCGCCGAAGTCGCGCAGCACGGTGGAACCGAGGAAGGCGATCACCGCACCCACCATGTACGACAGCAGGATCACCAGCGGCACGGCATCCAGGCCCACGGCCTCCATGTGCGCCACGGTGGCCGTGGCGCGGAAGCGGCGCGGTTCCTTCACCATGCGCACCAGTTTCACCAGGTTCTCGCCGGTGAAACTCAGCAGCGCGACGATCTCCTGCCCGTTCTCGTGCACGCGATAGCCGAGGCGCGACAGCGCGGCGAGCACGCCATAGTCGCGCTTGCGCGGCGGACGGTCGTCGGCGACGTCTTCGATGGTGCTGACCAGGGCCTGGTGGTCCTGGCGGAGTTCGATATCGGACGGGTCCATGCCGCGACGCTTGGCGAAGCGCAGCAACTGCAGCACGCCGGCAGAATCGATACGGTTGATCGCGGTCGCGTCGAGCCGGTTCACGGCGTCGGGCAAGGACTTCAACTGGTCGGCCACGGTCAGCGCGCTGGCGAGCGTCCAGTCGCCCGCCAGCCGCACCCGCTGAGGGTCGGAAGGATCTGCTTCGTACTGCGGGCGGGCAGGGGTGGGGGTCATGGCGTCGCTCGGCCAAGGAGCATACAGGCTATCCCGCTGAACGTTAGCAGCACGCCGACAAAGGCACGGCGACCCAGCGGCTCGCGCAGCCAGAGCGCGGCCAGCACCACCAGGAACACCGAAGCGCACTCGTTGAGGATCGCCGCCACCGACGCGCTGGTGTACTTGTAGCCACCCAGCCACAGCACCATGGACAGGCCCTGTCCGACCAGTGCGGCGAACACCAGCCGATGCCAGGGCACATCCCGGGCGATGAAATGCATGCGCTTGCGCATGGCCGGCAGGGTGGCCAGCAGCAACAGGCCGGCGACCGCGCCGACCAGGCGCAGCAGCGTCACCCACAGCAGCGGCTGCGTTTCCAGCGTGCGCTTGACCATGACGATGGCCACGGCCATCAATGCGATCGCGAGCAGGCCGAGCAGCACGCCGCGTGCGGTGTGTTGCGGATGCGTGCGCCATTCGCCGGGCGGGCGGCTGACCAGCAGCACGCCCATCGCCACCAGCGCGAAGCCCACCCACTGCGCCCCGCCCAGGCGCTCATCGAGGAAAACGAAGCCCAGCAGCAGCACCAGCGGGCTGTACAGATTGCCGATGATGCCCATGCGACCCGCGCCGAGCTCGTTGAGCGCGCGGAAGTACAGCGTGTCCGCCAGCGCGATACCGATGACGCCGCTGGCCAGCACGATCGCGACATCGCGCGCGGGCAGCACCGGCCATTCGCCGGCGTAGACGAGCAGTGCCGCTGGAGCGAGCACGGCCAGCACCAGCCCGTTCTTCAACAGGTTGAGCGCCAGTGGCGGCAGGTACGCGCCGAGCTGGCGCGCCAGGATCACGCCGACCGCCCACGCGGCCGCGCTGCCCAGTGCCATGGCTTCGCCGATCCCCACCGTGCCCCCTGCCCGCATCGTCCGCGCACAGTGTAAGCGGGCCGGCATGAAGCCACCGTGCGCCACCTTGGGCGATACTGTGCCGATGGCCGACGACATGCTGACCACTGCCACCTATGCCCAGCGCATCGCTTTCGTCTGCGAGATCGCCGGCCGCCTGCACAGCTACGGCACCACCGCGCAGCGACTGGAAGGCACAGTGGTGGGCCTGTCCCAGCGCCTGGGGCTGGACTGCGAGCCGTGGTCGAACCCGACGGGGCTGATCCTCAGTTTCAGCGATCCGGCGCGACCGCTGGGTGCGAGCGACAGCACGCGCGTGATCCGGCTGGCGCCGGGCGAGACCGACCTGCACAAGCTCAGCGAAGCCGACCGCATCGCCGATGCCGTCTCGGCCGGCCAGATGAGCATCGCCCAGGGACACACGGCCTTGCGCGCGCTGGACCGCACACCGAGCGTGCGCTGGCGCGCGATGCAGATCTTCGCGTCGGGCCTGGCCGCCGCCGCGGTAGCCGGCCTGTGGCGGCTGCCGTGGCTGGACATGGCGACGGCGGGCCTGATCGGCGTGATCATCGGCGTGCTGGGCGAGCTGATCGCGCGTCGGCCGAAGATGAAGGAGGCCAGCGACGCGATCTCCGCGCTGGTCGCCGGTTTCGTGGCGATCCTGGTGGCGAACTTCATCGCACCGCTGAACCTCAACACGGTGATCATCGCCTCGCTGATCGTGCTGCTGCCCGGCATGGCGCTGACCAACGCGGTGAACGAACTGACCAGCCAGCATCTGGTATCCGGCGTTGCGCGCTTCGCCGGCGCGCTGGCGACGGTGCTGAAGCTGACGGTGGGCAGCATGATCGCGGTGACGCTGGCGCAGCTGATGGGGCTGTACCCGGACGTGCGTGCGTCGCGGCCGCAGCCGGAATGGGTGGAGTGGAGCGCGATGATCGTGGCGGCCTATGCGTTCGCCGTGCTGTTCAAGGCGCATCGCCGCGACTATTTCTGGGTGATGGCCGCGGCGATCGCCGGCTACAGCATTTCGCGTTACGCGGGGCAGGCCTGGGGCAGCCCCGTGGGTATCTTCCTGTCGGCGCTGACACTGACCGCAGCGGGCAATGCGTTCGCGCGCTGGGCCAACCGACCGGGTGCGCTGATCCGCGTTCCCGGCATCCTGATGCTGGTGCCCGGCAGTACCAGCCTGCGCGGGCTGCTGACCCTGGTGCAGCAGCAGGACGTGGGTGTAGGCCAATCCGCGTTGCTCGCGGTCACCAACGTGGTGATGGCGCTGGTCGCCGGCCTGCTGTTCGGCAACCTGCTGATCTCCTCGCGCAAGAATCTCTGAGCCGCGCAAAACGAAACGGGAGGCCGAGGCCTCCCGTTCCTTCGCTCATGCCGACGGCGATTACTTCTTCTTGATCAGGAAGTCTTCCGCCTTCTTGCCCTTGGCGACCAGGGCGGCCATCCAGCGCGGATGCTTGCCGCGGCCGGTCCAGGTTTCCTTCGGATTGGCCGGATTGCGGTACTTCGGCGCGACCTTGCCGAGTTTCTTGCCGGCGCGCGGGCCGGGCTTTGCGGCGGTCTTGGCGGTCGTGCGCGTCCCCGGCGTGCCGAACAGTTCCTCCAGCGTATAACCCTCGGCCTTCGCGAACTTGGTGATCTTGCCGCGGACCGTGGCGATGGGGGTGCGCTTGGCCAGCTTGGTCTGCTGTTCCTTGGCCTTGGCGATCAGGGTGCCAAGCTGTTTGGCGGACAGGTTACGCAGGTCGATCGACATCAGTATCTCCAGTCAGGAAGGGAAACGCCCGTCCATGGCAGAGACACGATGATAATGACGACTTAATCGCGGCACAAACCAGCAGGAGGCGTGGACACGTGACCGCGCCCACGCATTTGCGCACGGATCGACGATCGCGTCAGCCGCGCAGGCGTGCCAGCAGTTCGTCGCGACCGATGTTCTCGGCCTCGTCCGCACGTCGCGCGCGATACTCGAACGTGCCGGCGGCCAGGCCGCGCTCGGATACCACGACGCGATGCGGAATGCCGATGAGTTCGATGTCGGCGAACATCGCGCCCGGACGCAGGCCGCGGTCATCGAGCACCGCTTCGATGCCCGCGGACTGCAGTTCCTGCAGCAGTTGCTCGGCGGCCGCGCTTACGGCGCCGTCGTTCTTGGGGTTGATCACGCAGACGGCCACGGTCCACGGCGCCATCGGGACGGGCCAGATGATGCCGTTGGCATCGTGGTTCTGTTCGATGGCGGCGGCGACGATGCGCGACACGCCGATGCCATAGCAGCCCATCGCCGGCGTGGTGGCCTTGCCGCTGTCGTCCAGCACGGTGAACTTCATCGCCTCGCTGTACTTGCGGCCGAGCTGGAACACGTGGCCCACCTCGATGCCGCGGACCAGGCGGATCTCGCCGCCATCGGCCGCCCTGTCGCCTTCCACCACGTTGCGGATGTCGGCAATGGTCTCGGGCTCGGGCAGGTCGCGGCCCCAATTGACGCCGGCAAGGTGGAAACCGGCCTCGTTGGCGCCGACGACGAAGTCCGCCATCGCCGCGACGTCGCGGTCGGCGATCACGCGGATCGCCTGCTTCGCGCCGATCGGGCCGAGGAAGCCCGGTTCGCTGCCGAGATGGGCGAGGATTTCCGCTTCCGTCGCCAAGCGGTACTCGGCCATGCCGGCGATCTTGCCCAGCTTGATTTCATTGACGGCATGGTCGCCGCGCACCAGCGCCAGCACGAAGCCGCCGTCGGTCATCACCGCGATCGACTTCACCGTACGTTGCAGCGGGATGCCGAGCAGGGCGGCGACGTCTTCGCACGTCTTCTGCGTGGGCGTGGCGACCTTGTTCACCGTCTCCGACGCCGCCGGACGCGGACCGGGCTCGCCGGCCTGCGCCTTCTCGACGTTGGCGGCGTAGTCCGAGCCGGTGGAGAACGCGATGGAGTCCTCGCCGGACTCGGCCAGCACGTGGAATTCCTGCGAAGCATCGCCACCGATGGCGCCGCTGTCGGCCTGCACGGCACGGAAGTCCAGGCCCAGGCGGGTGAAGATGCGCGTGTACGCCGCATGCATGTTGCGGTACTCGCGTGCCAGGTCCTCGTCGGTGATGTGGAAGGAGTAGGCATCCTTCATCACGAATTCGCGCGCGCGCATCACGCCGAAGCGCGGACGGATCTCGTCGCGGAACTTGGTCTGGATCTGGTAGAAATTGACCGGCAGCTGCTTGTAGCTGGCCAGCTCCTGGCGCGCGAAGTCGGTGACGGCTTCCTCCGCGGTCGGGCTGTAGCAGAACTGCTGCTCCTTGCGGTCGGTGATCTTGAGCAGCTGGCCGCCGAACTTCTCCCAGCGCCCGGTTTCGTCCCAGAGCTCGCGCGGCTGGATGGTGGGCATGATCATTTCGATCGCGCCCGCGTTGTCCATCTCCTCGCGCACCACCGTTTCCACCTTGCGCAGCACGCGCAGGCCCAGCGGCGACCAGGTGTACAGGCCGGCGGCCAGCTTGCGGATCATGCCGGCGCGCAGCATCAGCTGGTGGCTGACGAGTTCGGCGTCGGCCGGGGTTTCCTTGGTGGTGCGGAGGTGGAACTGCGACAGACGCATCGGCATGGGGATCCGGGAGGGACGAATCGACTATTTTGCCAGCCTTGGCCGCGGGCGGGGCGGTGGGCGATCAATCCGCGTCGTTCGCCGCGGCGTCACCGCTGACGCGGATGCCGGCCGGGGTGTCCCGGTCGATGCGCTCATAGCGTCGGTCCGCAGGAGGCTGCTCGGTGATCTGCAGGACGCCGGCGTCGTCGCGCCATCGGTACAGCGACGGGCGCGCATCACGAACCTGCGCGGCGGCGGCCTGTTCGGCGCGGGCCTGCTTGCGTGCGGTGGTGTCGGGCGATTCGCGGGACAGCCACCAGGCGGTACCGACACCCAGTGCGACGCCTGCCGCGATCGCCAGCCAGGCGCGCATCCGCTGCGATCAGGTGCCGGCGGACGTGCAGTAGGCCCTCACCGCGGCCTCGGCGAGGTTGCGCTGGTTTTCGCGACCGGCGTCGTCGAGGGTCGTATCCGGCTTGCCGTCGCCGTCGGTGTCCTGCTGGATCGTGCCCTTGTTGGCCGCCAGGATCTGCAGGTTGCCGCGTGCCGCCGTGCACTGCGCGTTCTCGACGGCCTTGCCGGCCGGCTGGGACGTTTCCGCGGCCGCAGCCCCGTACTGGTTGATGCGCCGGTTCTGCACGGGCTGGTTGGGCGGCGGGCTGTCCGAGTAGTGGGTCACGCCGTTCTTGTCCTTCCACTGGTAGACCTGCTGGGCCTGCACGGTGGTGGCGGTCGCCAGGCAAAGCGCCAGCACGGTGAGGCAGGGCAGGAGGCGCATGGGAAGCTCCGGATCGCGGGAGGCCTGATTGCAGCACCCCCGGGGCGCGCAGGCAAGCCGACCGGCGGACCGCTGGGCTAAACTGCGACCCATGAACGAAATCAAGCCGCCCCCGCGCTCGCGAGGGATCTACCTGTTGCCCAACCTGTTCACCACCGCCGGCCTGTTCGCGGGGTTCTTCGCGATCATCGCCGCGGCCAACGGCCAGTTCGTCAATGCCGCCATCGCGGTGTTCGTGGCGGGCCTGATGGACGGCATCGATGGACGCGTGGCGCGGCTGACCGGCACCAGCAGCGAATTCGGCGTGCAGTACGACTCGCTGGCGGACCTGGTCAGTTTCGGCCTGGCCCCGTCGCTGGTGATGTACCACTGGTCGCTGTCGGCGCTGAAGTTCGACGGCACGGTGATGGGCCGGGTCGGCTGGGTGGTGGCGTTCCTTTACGCGGCCTGCGCGGCGCTGCGGCTGGCCCGCTTCAATACCCAGGTCGGCACCGTGGACAAGCGCTGGTTCGTCGGCCTCGCCAGCCCGGCGGCGGCGGGCCTGATGATGTCCTTCGTCTGGGCCTTCGCGGATGGCGAACTGGGCTGGACCGGCGAGGAGCTGCGCTACGTGGCGCTGGCGGTCACGCTGGTGGCGGCCCTGCTGATGGTCAGCCGCATCCGCTTCTGGAGCTTCAAGGGCACGGGCGAGGGCGGGGCCAAGGCCGACCGCATCCCGTTCGTGGTGCTGGCGCTGGTGCCGCTGGTGCTGGCGATCCTCTTCATCGACCTGCCGCGCACGCTGTTCGCCGTGGGCGTGGTGTACGCGCTGTCCGGTCCCGGTTTCTGGCTGTGGCAGCGCCTGCGCCGGCAGAAGGACGCCGCGGCGTGACCCTGGCGGCGGACCGCCTGTGGTCGGCCGAGCAGCAGGGCTGGCTGCGCGCGCTCGGCCATGCCGTCTACCTGCCGGCCGACTGGCCGACCGAGGCGGGTGCACCGGTGGTCGCGGAGGCGCCTGTCGCGCGTACCGAAGCCGTCGATCCGGCACCTACCGCACCTGCCGCACTCGCGCCTCGCGCCCGCCCGCCGGCCCGTGAGGCCATGGATACGCCGGCGCCCGTGCGCCCGCCGCCCGCGCCACGGGCCGGTGGCGCGAAGCTTCCCGACCGGCTGCATTTCGCGCTGATCCGCGCGTCCGGCTGCAATCCCAATGCGCCGGGCGCAGCGGCGCTGTTCTCGCAATGGCCCAGTTCGGCGGACCTGCGTGGCAACCCGGCAGCCAAGCGCGCGCTGTGGCCGACCTTGCGCAGGTTGCGGCGGGATTCGCCGGCATGAGCGCGCTGGGCGTCGAGGCCTCACCGGTGTCCACGTCCAGCCTGCGGCCGATGCGCGAGGGCGACCTCGACGCGGTGATGGCGATCGAACAGCGCGCCTATCCGTTCCCGTGGACGCGCGGCATCTTCAAGGACTGCCTCAAGGCCGGCTACCCGTCGTGGGTGCTGACCGAGCACGGCCTGGTGATCGGCTACGGGCTGCTGAGCATCGCCGCCGACGAGGCGCACGTACTGAACATCTGCATCGCACCCGAGCGGCAGGGCCGTGGCCTCGGTCGTCACCTGCTACGGGCGCTGGTGAAGATCGCCCGCGATCACCGCGTGCAGCGCGTGTTCCTGGAAGTGCGCCCGTCCAACCCGGGTGCGATCGTCCTGTACCACAGCGAAGGCTTCAACGAGATCGGCCGCCGCCCGCGCTATTACCCGGCGAAGGACGGTCGCGAGGACGCGCTGGTGATGGCGATCGAACTGGTCGCGGACGACATCACCACGATGCCGCCGCTGTAGGGCGGGCCCGGGCCCGCCATCGCATGCTGTGACGATCTCAGCGTCATCCCGGCCTTCGCCGGGATGACGAGGCTCAGAGCTTCGCGCGCTGGCCGTGCAGGGCGGCGAGCTGGTTGCTCCAGTCGACCAGGCGCTGGCGCTCCTGTTCGACCACCGCCGCCGGCACCTTGTCGGTGAACTTGGCCAGCTTGGCTTCGCTCTTGTCCTTCTCGCCGGCGACGCGGGCGATTTCCTTGTCCAGGCGCGCGCGCTCGGCGTCCAGGTCGACCAGGCCTTCCAGCGGCACCAGCAGCTTCAGCTCGCCGACCACGGCGGCCGCGGAGGCGGGCGCATCGGCACCGGCATCGAGCCACGCGATGTCGTCGAGCTTCAGCAGGAACGACAGCGACGACGCGAAGCGCGCGATGCGGGCGCGATCGTTGCCGGTGCCGTCCTGCAGCAGCAGGCGCACGGTCTTGCCCGGCGAGACGTTGAGCTCGCTGCGCACGCGGCGCAGCGTGGAGACCATCGTCTTCAGCCATTCCACATCGGCGTCGGCCTGCGCGTAGTCCTGGCCGGCGAAGTCGTCCGCCGTCGGGTAGGGACGCAGCGAAACGGTACCGCCGTCGATGCCGAGCTTCGGCGCGACCTGCTGCCACAGTTCCTCGGTGACGAACGGGGTCAGCGGATGCAGCAGGCGCAGCAGCGATTCCAGCACGTACAGCAGCGTGTGGCGCGTGCTGTCGGCCGCGTCCTTGTCGTCGCCGTTGAGCGCCGGCTTGGCCAGTTCGACGAACCAGTCGCAGAACTCGTTCCACGCGAACTCGTACAGCGCCTGCGACAGCAGGTCGAAGCGGTAGCCGGCGAACTGCGTGCCGGCCTCGGCGGTGACCTTGGCCAGGCGCGACAGGATCCACTTCTCGGCATCGGTCTTCGGCTGCGGCGCACCGGCGGCGGTGAAGCCATCGGTGTTCATCAGCACGAAGCGGGTGGCGTTCCACAGCTTGTTGCAGAAGTTCTTGTAACCCTCGGCGCGACCCATGTCGAACTTGATGTCGCGGCCGTGCGTCGCCAGTGCGGCGATGGTGAAGCGCAGCGCATCGGCGCCGTGCGGCACGATGCCGTCCGGGAACTCCTTGCGCGTGGCCTTCTCGATCTTCTCGGCCATCTTCGGCTGCATCAGGCCACCGGTGCGCTTGGCCACCAGGTCCTCCAGCGAGATGCCGTCGATGATGTCGAGCGGGTCCAGCACGTTGCCCTTCGACTTGGACATCTTCTGGCCGTCCTTGTCGCGGATCAGGCCGGTCATGTAGACGTCGCGGAACGGCACCTTGCCGACGAAGCTGTCGGTGGCCATGACCATGCGCGCCACCCAGAAGAAGATGATGTCGAAGCCGGTGACCAGCACCGACGACGGCAGGTAGCGGTCGAAGCCACGTTCGGCCATCGCCTGCTCGTTGGGCCAGCCCATCGTGCTGAACGGCCACAGCTGCGAGGAGAACCAGGTCTCCAGCACGTCGCTGTCCTGCGTCAGTGCGACGTCGGCGGACAGGCCGGCGTTCGCGCGCGCTTCTGCTTCGTCGCGGCCGACGTAGCAGGTGCCGTCGGCGTCGAACCACGCGGGAATGCGGTGGCCCCACCAGAGCTGGCGGCTGATGCACCAGTCCTGGATGTTCTCCATCCAGTGGCGGTAGGTGTTGATCCAGTTCGGCGGGACGAACTTCACTTCGCCGGACTCGACGAGTTCGAGGCCGCGCTTGGCCAGCGCGTCCATCTTCACGAACCACTGGTCGGTCAGGTACGGCTCGATCACCTGGTTGGTGCGGTCACCGCGCGGCACCTGCAGCTTGTGCGGCTTGGTCTCGACCAGCAGGCCGAGGTCTTCGAGATCCGCCAGCACGACCTTGCGCGCTTCGTAGCGATCCAGGCCACGGTATTTTTCCGGCGCGTTGTCGTTGATCGCCGCGGTCGGCGTCAACAGGTTGATCAGCGGCAGGTCGTGGCGCAGGCCCACCTGGTAGTCGTTGAAGTCGTGCGCAGGCGTGACCTTGACCACGCCGGTGCCGAACTCGCGGTCGACGTAGTCGTCGGCGATCACCGGGATCTCGCGGTCGGTCAGCGGCAGCTTCACCGTCTTGCCGATCAGGTGGGCGTAACGCTCGTCTTCCGGATGCACCATCACGGCGGTGTCGCCGAGCATCGTCTCCGGGCGCGTCGTCGCGACGACCAGCGTTCCGCTGCCGTCGGCGAGCGGGTACTCGATCGACCACAGGAAGCCGTCTTCCTCGACGTTCTCCACTTCCAGGTCGGAGATCGCGGTCTTCAGCACCGGGTCCCAGTTGACCAGGCGCTGGCCGCGGTAGATCAGGCCCTGCTGGTGCCAGCGCACGAAGGCCTCGATGACGGCTTTCGAGGCGTCCTCGTCCATCGTGAACGTGCTGCGCGACCAGTCGCCGGATGCGCCCATGCGGCGCATCTGACGCTCGATGGTGTCGCCGGACTGCGCCTTCCACTCCCACACCTTGGCGATGAAGCCATCACGGCCGAGCGAATCGCGGGTCTCGCCCTTGCCTTCCTGCGCCAGGTTGCGGCTGACCACCATCTCGGTGGCGATGCCCGCGTGGTCGGTGCCCATCTGCCACAGCGTGTCGTAGCCGCGCATGCGGTGGTAGCGCACCAGCGCGTCCATCAGCGTGTGCTGGAACGCATGACCCATGTGCAGCGTGCCGGTGACGTTCGGCGGCGGCAGCAGCACGGTGTACGGCTCACCCTTGCCACTGGGCTTGAAGTAACCGGCGGCTTCCCACTGCGCGTACAGGCGGGATTCGAAGGATTTTGGGTCGTAGCTGGAGGCGAGGTCGGTCATCTTGTTCGTCGTTCCCGCGAAGGCGGGAATCCAGTGTCTTGGAGTGTCATCGATTGAGGTACTGCAGTGCTGGACGTCGCTGGGTTCTCGCCTTCGCGGGAATGACGATTCACTACATGTCGTGCTTGTTCACTTCAAAGCCGCGTGCCTTGTACTGCTTCCAGCGCTCGCGCAGCGGTTCGCGTGCGGACGGATCGGCCGGGACCACTTCCAGCACGCGTTCGCAGGCGCCGGTGAAGGCGTCGTCGCGCAGGTTGATCACCAGTGCACGCGCAGGCACGTCGACATCGGGCGTGGCGATCAGCACGGGCGTCAGCTCGTCCTCTTCGTCGCCGGCGATCTGGTGCGGGATGTAGGCGTCCGGATCGAACTCCCACAGCAGTTCGTCCAGTTCCTCCGCCTGCGCAGCGTCGCGCGCCAGCACCAGCGTCCACTGGTTGCTGTCGTAGGCCTTGCGGGCCAACTCGCAGACCAGCTTGAGCGGTTCTTCGAGGAAGCGCGGCTTGGCGATCAGGTAGAAATCGGCACGGGCCATGGCGTGGGGGCAGCGTCGCCGATCAGGCGACGCGGTCCAGCAGCCACTGGCTCAGCAGGCCGACCGGGCGACCGGTGGCCATGCCGCGCTTGCCTTCGTCGTTCGATACACCGGCAATGTCCAGGTGCGCCCAGCGCTGGCCTTCGGTGAAGCGGGCCAGGAAGCAGCCGGCGGTGATCGCGCCGGCCCAGCGGCCGCCGATGTTGTAGACGTCGGCGAAGCTGGATTCCAGCTGGGTCTGGTACTCGTCCCACAGCGGCAGGCGCCAGGCGCGGTCGAACACAGTTTCGCCCGCACCCAGCAGTTCGTTGCTGAGGTCGTCGTGCTTGCTCATCAGGCCGCTGGCGTAGCGGCCCAGCGCCACGATGCAGGCGCCGGTGAGCGTGGCGACGTCGACCAGTGCGGCCGGCTTGAAGCGCTCGGCGTAGGTCAGCGCGTCGCACAGGATCAGACGACCCTCGGCATCGGTGTTGCCCACTTCGATCGTCTTGCCGGACATGCTGGTGATGACGTCGGACGGGCGGTAGGCGTTGCCGTCGATGGCGTTCTCCACCGCCGGCACCACGACCACCAGGTTCAGCGGCAGCTTCATCTTCACGGCCGCCACGAAGGTGCCGATGACGCTGCCGGCACCCAGCATGTCGTACTTCATTTCCTCGATGCCGCCCTGCGTCTTCAGGTTGACGCCGCCGGTGTCGAAGGTGATGCCCTTGCCGACCAGCACGTACGGCTTGGCGTCGGCGTCGGCCGCGCCGTTCCACTTCAGCACGATCAGGCGGGGGCGGTTGGCCGAGCCGCGGGCGACGGCCAGCAGCGAGCCCATGCCGAGCGCTTCCATCTGCGTCTCGTCGAGGATCTCGGCTTCGGCGCCGTTCTCCGAGGCGAACTGCTGTGCCTGCTCGGCCAGGTAGGCCGGGTTGCAGATGTTCGGCGGCAGGTTGCCCAGCTCGCGGGTCACCTGGACGCCGGCGGCGATCGCGATGCCCTGAGCCAGCGCCTGCGCGTCGTCGCCGCTGATGGCGAACTGGGTCAGGCCCGGATCGTCGTTCTTCTTCTTGCCCAGCGTGGCGGTGTAGCGGTAGCAGGCGTGGTCGGCGGCGATCACGGCCTGGCGGATCTTCCACGCTGCGTCGCGGTCCTTCACGGCCACTTCGGACAGGGTGAACAGCGTGCTGCGCACCGGGCCGAGCTTGAGTGCACGGGCGGCGTCGCCGACGGCCTTCAGGTACTGGGCCACGCCGAACTTGGCGGCCTCGCCGAGGCCCACCACCAGCACGCGCGGCGCGGTCACGCCGGGCAGGTCGTGCAGCAGGGTGGTCTTGCCGGTCTTGCCGCCGATGTCGCCCCGCTGGACCAGTGCCGACAGCTTGCCGCCGCTGGCCGCGTCCACGGCCTGGGCCGCCGGTGTCAGGCTCTTGTCGGCGTAGGCGCCTACCACGACGCAATCGACGCCGGCCTGGGCGGGGGCTTCGTGGTTCAGGGTGAATTCCAGCGTCATTGATCAGATTCCCGGTTCAGTTACGTACAATCGCGGGCCGGATGAAAGGTGGCTGACGCCATCCCGGACCGCAGAGACCGCCGCCGCAGGCGCGGCGCACAAGCCCGAGATTGTAAATCAAGCCCCCCTGATGCCGAAGCTGGACCGCTACCTCTTCCGGGAATTCACCCAGAGCTTCCTGGCCACCCTGATCATCCTGCTGATGGTCAGCGTGGGCGGCGTGATGGCGGACCTGCTGGGCGACGTGGCCGACGGCAAAGTGCCGGCGCGGCTGCTGCTGTCGCAGCTGGGCCTGCAGTTCATCAATTACATGCCCTACATCATCCCGCTGGCGTTGATGCTGGGTCTGTTGCTGGCGTTCTCCCGCCTGTACCGGGACTCCGAAATGGCGGTCCTCACCGCGGCCGGCATCGGCCCGCGCCGGCTGCTGCGGCCGCTGATGATGCTGGTGGTGCCGGTCGTGATCGTGGTCGGCATGTGCTCACTGTGGCTGGGCCCGTGGGCCCTGCGCACCGCGCAGCACATGCTGGAGCACGCCAACCGCAGCCTGGTGGTGTCCGGGCTGGATGCCGGCAAGTTCACCGTGCTGTCCAGCGGTGCGGTGGTCTATGTCAGTGCGCTGTCGCCCGACGGCACCGGCCTCAGCAAGGTGTTCATGCATCGTGCGAACGAGGGCCGCATCGACGTGGTGACGGCGAAGTCCGGGCAGATGTTCTTCGAGGGCGAGCGCAACCGTTACCTGCGCCTGGACGATGGCTTCCGGGTCGAAGGTCCGGATGGCGCGGGTCTGGATTACCGCCTGATCCGCTACAAATCCAACGAAGTCGCGCTGCCCGACCGCGCCGACACCCTGGACAAGGACGATCCCGAACTGCTGCCGACCCCGCAGCTGCTGTCCGACCCGCGCCCGGACGCGAACGCCCAGGTGCACGCGCGGCTGACGCCGCCGCTGCTGGCGCTCGCGTTCGCGCTGCTGACCCTGCCGCTGTCGCGCAGTTCGCCGCGGCAGACGCGCTACGGGCGGGTGATGCTGGGCTTCCTGGCCTATCTGGTCGGCATCAGCCTGATGTTCAACGGTACCCAGTTGCTGGCCGACGGCAAGCTGCCCGGCATGGCGGGCCTGTGGTGGCTGACCCTGCCGCTGCTGGCCGCGGGCCTGTGGTTCTATCTGCGTGACGGCCAGCTGTCGCGGCCGCGGAGGCGCGCATGAGGCTGTTGCCGCGCCTGCACGACACCTATGTGGGCCAGGTGGTCCTGGTCACCGTGCTGCTGACCTGGGCGGTGCTGGTGGGGCTGGACGTGGTGATGGCGCTGTCCGGCGAGATCGGCGACCTAGGCACCGGCAACTACACCTTCGGCCATGCCGTCGCGTGGGTGCTGTACACCGTGCCGCGCCGCGCCTACACGATGTTCCCCACCGCGGCCGTGATCGGCTCGCTGATGGGCCTGGGCCAGCTGGCGGCCAGTTCCGAACTGACCGCGCTGCGTGCGCTCGGCCTGTCGCGCCTGCGCCTGAGCGTGTCGGTCGCGGCGGCCCTGGCGATCCTGACCGTGCTGATGGTGTTCAGCGGCGAGACGCTGGGTCCGTGGGGCCAGCGCCAGGCCGACGTGCTGAAGATGAGCGCGCGCACCGGCAATGTCGCGATGGACCGCTACTCGGGCCTGTGGGCGCGCGAAGGCAACACCTTCCTGTACGCGCAGAGCGGCGAGGAGAAGCAGCAGGCCGGCGGCAAGGTCGCGCTGCAGCTGCGCGACGTGCGCATGTACGAACTGGCCGACGACGGCCGGCTGGCGTCGATCGCCCATGCCGCCACCGCCGAGCACCAGGACGGCTTCTGGTTGCTGAAGAACGTGCGCCGCACCACCTTCAAGGAGCGCTCCGCCGTGCAGACGACGGTGCTGGGCGAACGTTGGGAGTCGGAGCTGGACGCGGCGGTGCTGTCGTCGAGCTTGGTGCGTGCGCGCAACATGCCGAGCAGCGAGTTGAGCCAGAACATCGACTATCGCAAGCGCAACGGACTGGATGCGCGCGACTACGAAGACCAGTACTGGGCCCGCTGGTTCTATCCGCTCAATGTGCTGGCGCTGTGCCTGGCCGCCATCCCGTTCGCGTTCGGCAGCCTGCGCAGTGGCGGCATGGGCAAGCGGCTGTTCCTCGGTATCGTGTTCGCCGTGGGCTTCTACGTGCTGCAGACCATGTTCGTGCGGCTGGCCGGCGCCTTCCGGCTGGACTACCGCGTCGCCTACGCGATTCCGCCGTTCGCCCTGCTGGGCATTTCCTGGTTGATGTTCCGGCGCAGAAGCCGCTGACGCGGCGTCAGCGACGTTTCGGCAGACGCACGATGCGCGTGCCGCTGAAACGATCGTGGAAGGCCAGGCGGTCGCGGTCCAGCCATGCCCACCAGAAGCCCAGGCCCGCCGCGAGCAACGACACCGTCGCCAGCGCGTAGCGACGCCATAGCGTGGCCAGCGTCGGCGCGCTGCCGTCGGACGCGATCACTTTCAGCCGCCACGGCCGCATGCCCAGGGTCTGTCCGCCGCGCAGCCAGCTGAAGGTGGCGTACAGCCCCGCGACGCCCCAGCAGCAGGTCCACAGCAGCCACCACATCGGGCTGTACGGCTCGATGTTGTGGCGGACGTTGTCGCTGATCACCACGTCGACGAGCACGAACGGGATGGCCGCGGCGATCCACATCGCCAGCACCGGCCAGAAATCGTAGAGCAGGGCGAGCAGGCGCCAGCCGATCAGGGCGCGGGGTTTGTCGGGGGCAGGGGCGGGATCCGTCATCGCGACAGGATACCGGCTAACCCCGGGCAACCTCCCCCTGGTGGTGTGGGAGCGACGTCAGTCGCGATGGACGACGCGGCGGAGGTTCCTTTCGCGACTGATGTCGCTCCCACAGGAAGCCGCTGCATCCAAGCAGCGGGTGCATCGCCTAAGCTGGCGGCATGTCTTCCCGCACGCCCGCCGATCGCCGCCAGCAGGCGAACGCCCTGCCGCCCGTTCCCGACGCCGATGCGGCCGACATCGCGGCCTTCCTCGATGCGATCTGGGCCGAAAGCGGCCTTGCCCGGCCGTCGCTCGACAGCTACCGGCGCGACCTGGAGGGCTTCGCACGCTGGCGCAACGGCCGCGAGGGCGGCCTGGCGGCGGCGGATCGCGCCGGCCTGTTCGACTACCTGGCCTGGCGCACGCGTGGGGGCTATTCGCCACGCAGCAATGCGCGTCTGCTGTCCGCCCTGCGTGCCTTCTTCGCCCATCGGCTGCGCCGCGGCCTGCGCCGCGACGACCCGACCGCGCTGCTCGAACCGCCGCGCCTGCCGCGCTCGCTGCCCAAGGCGCTGGCGGAGACCGAGATCGACGCGTTGCTGGCCGCGCCGGATATCGGCACGCCGCTGGGCCTGCGCGACCGCGCCATGCTGGAGCTGATGTACGCGGCCGGCCTGCGCGTCAGCGAACTGGTCACGCTGCCGGCGACGGCGGTCAACCTGCGGCAGGGCGTATTGCGGGTCACCGGCAAGGGCAGCAAGGACCGGCTGGTGCCGCTGGGGGAGGAGTCCCAGCACTGGCTGGAGACCTATCTGGCGCATTCGCGGCCGGTTCTGGCGGGCAAGCGCAGCGTGCCGTTCCTGTTCGTCGGCGCCACCGCCGAGCCGCCGACCCGGCAGCAGTTCTGGGCCCTGGTGAAGCGCTATGCCGCCGTGGCCGGGATCGACCCGGTCCGCATCAGCCCGCACGGGCTGCGGCACAGTTTCGCCACCCACCTGCTCAACCGCGGGGCTGACCTGCGCGCGCTGCAACTGCTGCTGGGGCACAGCTCGCTGTCGACCACCCAGATCTACACGCTGGTGGCGCGCGAGCACCTGGAACAGCTGCACGGGCGCCATCATCCGCGCGCGTGAACCATGTCACGCTGGCGGATGGTTAAGCCGCCCCGCCGCCGCCCTGTGCCAGAATCTCGGCCTGTTCCTGCCAGCCAGCCGCCCTGCGGCCCCTCCCGGATGCCCTTGATGCCCCGCCTGATCGTCGCCGCCCTGCTGGGCGCCCTGAGCCTGACCGCCTGCGCCCAGGCCCCGCAGCCGCCCGCCAAACAAGAGGCCGCCGCGCCGGCCCAGCCCCCCGCGTTCAAGCCGGGTCAGGGTGCCACGCCCGACGAGCGCGCGCGCTCCGCGGTGGCGCAGCTGAACCCGCGTGCCCAGGTCGACTACGTCGGTGCCGCCCCGCTGCCGGGCTTCCGCGAGGTGATCGCCGGCGGGCAGCTGCTGTACGTCAGCGACGACGGCCGTTACCTGATGCAGGGCGCGGTGATCGACCTGCAGCAGCAGGAAGACGTGATGCAGAACAGCGCCGCGCTGGCGCAGTACCGCACCAAGCTCATCGGCACCATCCCGCATGGCGAGAAGATCGTGTTTGCGCCGCCGAACGCCAAGTACACGGTCACCGTGTTCACCGACATCGAGTGCGGCTACTGCCGCAAGCTCCACGAGGAGATCGCCGAGATCAACCGCCAGGGCATCGCGGTGGAGTACCTCGCGTTCCCGCGCATGGGCCTGGGCAGCAAGGACCACAAGGACATGATCTCGGTCTGGTGCGCGCCGGACCGCAAGCGCGCGCTGACCGACGCCAAGGCCGGCAAGTCGATCCCGTCGCGCGACTGCAAGAACCCGGTGACCATGGAGTTCGATGTCGGCCAGCGCGTCGGCGTGAGCGGCACCCCGGCCATCTTCTCCGCCGAGGGTATCCAGCTGGGCGGTTACCTGCCGCCGGCCGCCCTGCGCGCCAAACTGGACGAACTGGCGGCCAAAACGGCGCCGCCTGCCGCCGCAGGCGCCGCTCCCTGACCCGAACGAAGCCGGCCCCGCGCCGGCTTCGCTACAATAGCGGGCCCCGTCCTGACGGCACGCCCCCACGGTTCCGGACATGATCGTCCTCGAAGGCCAACCGGCCTTGTCGCACTTCCGCCGCGCGCGGCTCGAATCCAAGCTCCAGACCATCGCTCCCGCTGTCCGCATCCGCGGGGCCTGGCATGTCTACTTCATCGAACCCGAGGCCGGCGCCACGCCGGACCTGGCCACGCTGCGCCGCATCCTGCAGGCGGGCGACCAGGCCGAGGGGCTGGCCGACGGCGCCGTCTCGCGCTTCGTCACCCCGCGCCTGGGCACGTTGTCGCCGTGGGCGAGCAAGGCCACCGAACTGCTGCGCGGTGCCGGCCAGCCGGTGAAGCGCGTCGAGCGCGGCCTGCGCATCGACCTGCAGGGCTGGGACGACGTCTCGCCGGCACTGGCGAAGGCGCTGCACGACCCGATGACGCAATCGCTGTTGACGACGCGCGAGCAGGCCTCGGCCCTGTTCACCGCGCCGGCGCGTGGCGAACTGGAACGCATCCCGCTGGCGCAGCTCGAAGCCGCCAACGGACGCCTCGGCCTGGCGCTGGCCGACGACGAGATCGATTACCTGCGCACGCGCTACACCGAGCTGGGCCGCGATCCGTCCGATGTCGAACTGATGATGTTCGCGCAGGCGAACTCGGAGCATTGCCGCCACAAGATCTTCAACGCCAGCTGGACCATCGACGGCAAGGACCAGGACCGTTCCCTGTTCCGGATGATCAAGCACACCCATGCGCAGACGCCGGAGCACACGCTCAGCGCGTACAGCGACAACGCCGCCGTGGTGGAAGGCTATCCGGCGGCACGATTCCGTCCGGACGGCAGCGGCCAGTACCGCATCGAGGCGACGCTGGATTCGGCGTTCTGCATCAAGGTGGAAACGCACAACCACCCGACCGCGATCGCGCCGTTCCCCGGTGCCAGCACCGGTGCCGGCGGCGAGATCCGCGACGAGGGCGCGACGGGTCGCGGCGGCAAGCCGAAGGCCGGCCTGACCGGTTTCTCGGTCTCGCACCTGCGCATCCCGACGCTGCCGCAGCCGTGGGAAGCGCCGCGCGCGCTGAACCCGCGCATGGCGCCCGCGCTGGAGATCATGCTCGACGGCCCGCTCGGCGGCGCCGCGTTCAACAACGAATTCGGCCGGCCGAACCTGCTCGGCTATTTCCGCAGCTTCGAACTGCCGGAAGGTACGGGCCTGACCCGCGCCTACGACAAGCCGATCATGCTGGCCGGCGGCCTGGGCGCGATCGACCGCATCCAGGTGGAGAAGAGGACGTTGTCGGCCGGCGACGCCGTGATCGTGCTCGGCGGCCCGGCGATGCTGATCGGCCTGGGCGGCGGCGCGGCCAGTTCGGTCGCCTCCGGCGAAAGCGCCGAGGAGCTCGATTTCGCCAGCGTGCAGCGCGACAACCCCGAGATGGAGCGCCGCTGCCAGGAAGTCATCGACCGCTGCGTGGCGATGGGCGACGACAATCCGATCCTGTGGTTCCACGATGTCGGCGCGGGCGGCCTGTCCAACGCGATTCCCGAACTGCTGCACGACTCCGGCGTCGGTGGCGTGATCGACCTGGGCAAGGTGCCGAGCGACGATCCGTCGCTGTCGCCGATGCAGCTGTGGTGCAACGAATCGCAGGAACGCTACGTGCTGGGCGTGCCGCAGGCGCGGTTGGCCGAGTTCGCCGCCCTGTGCGAACGCGAGCGCTGCCCGTTCGCCGCTGTCGGCGTGGCGACCAAGGAAGAGCATCTGGTGGTTGCCTACGGCGCCACGCCGGGCAACATCCCGGCCGATGCACCGATCGACCTGCCGATGGACGTGCTGTTCGGCAAGGCGCCGAAGATGCACCGCGACACCGGCTATCCGGAAGCGCCCAAGTGGCCTGCGCTGCAGACCGCCGCGCTCGACCTGCGCGAGGCCGGCCTGCGCGTGCTCGCGCATCCGACGGTCGCGTCCAAGCAGTTCCTGATCACCATCGGCGACCGCAGCGTCGGCGGCCTGACCGCACGCGACCAGCTGGTCGGCCCGTGGCAGATGCCGGTCGCCGACTGTGCGATCACGCTGAGCGGTTACGAAGGCTTCGTCGGCGAAGCGATGGCGATCGGCGAACGCACGCCGCTGGCCTTGCTGGACGCCGCTGCCGCCGCCCGCATGGCGGTCGGTGAAGCGATCACCAACCTGTGCGCCGCACCGGTCGAATCGCTGCACCGCGTGAAGCTGTCGGCCAACTGGATGGCCGCCGCCGGCCATCCGGGCGAGGACGCGCTGCTGTTCGATGCGGTGAAGGCCGTGGGCATGGAGCTGTGCCCGGACCTGGACATCAGCATCCCGGTCGGCAAGGACTCGCTGTCGATGCAGGCGCAGTGGCATAGCGACGGCCAAGCGCAGAAGTCGGTGTCGCCGGTGTCGCTGATCATCAGTGCGTTCGCGCCGGTGACCGATGTGCGCCAGCAACTGACGCCGCTGCTGTCGCGCGACGACGACAGCGAGCTGTGGCTGATCGGCCTGGGCGCCGGCAAGAAGCGCCTGGGTGGTTCCGTGCTGGCGCAGGTCTATCCGCAGTCCGGCGGCGACGGCGCCTGGCCTGCATTCGCTGGCGACGGCCGCGACGAAAGCGTGCCGGATCTGGACGACCCGCAGCGCCTGCGCGACTTCTTCCACCTGATCGCCGATGCGCGCGAGGCCGGCCTGCTGCTGGCCTACCACGACCGCAGCGACGGCGGTGCCTTCGCCGCGCTGTGCGAAATGGCCTTCGCCTCGCACCGCGGCCTGGACATCAATCTCGACGGTTGGGGCGACGACGCGTTCCGCACGCTGTTCGCCGAGGAACTCGGTGCGGTGGTGCAGGTCGCCGACGAGGACCGCGCCGCGTTCGCCGACCTGGTCGAGCGCCACGCGCTGACCGAATGCGCGCAGCGCATCGCACGCCCGACCACCGCGTCCACCATCCGCGTACAGCAGGATGGCGACGTGCTGGCCGAGTGGCGCTGGGAAGAGCTGTTCGATGCCTGGTGGTCGGTCACGCACGCCATGCAGAAGCTGCGCGACAACCCCGAGGCCGCCGACCAGGAGCGCGAAACCGCGCGCCAGTTCGGCCGCACCGGACTGAAGCCGAAACTCTCCTTCGATGCGGGCGACGACATCGCCGCACCGTTCATCGCCACCGGCAAGCGACCGAAGGTGGCGATCCTGCGCGAGCAGGGTGTCAACGGGCAGATCGAGATGGCATCGGCGTTCGCGCGTGCCGGCTTCGATGCGTTCGACGTGCACATGAGCGACCTGATCAGCGGTCGCGTCGCGCTGGACGGCTTCAGCGGCTTCGCCGCCTGCGGCGGCTTCAGCTACGGCGACGTGCTGGGCGCGGGCCGCGGCTGGGCGACCTCGATCCTCGAGCGGGCCGCGCTGCGCGACGCCTTCGCCGCGTTCTTCGCACGCCAGGACACGTTTTCGCTGGGTGTGTGCAACGGCTGCCAGATGATGAGCCAGCTGAAGGACATCATCCCCGGTGCGCAGCATTGGCCGCAGTTCCTGCGCAACCAGAGCGAGCAGTTCGAGGCGCGCGTGGCGCTGCTGGAGGTGCAGGAATCGCCGTCGGTGTTCTTCCGCGGCATGGCCGGTTCGCGCATTCCGGTGGCGGTGGCGCACGGCGAAGGCCGCGCGTCGTTCGCCAGTGCCGTCGACC
The DNA here is from genome assembly GCF_964252945.1 of Pseudoxanthomonas sp. LjRoot143. Taxonomy (NCBI): domain Bacteria; kingdom Pseudomonadati; phylum Pseudomonadota; class Gammaproteobacteria; order Lysobacterales; family Lysobacteraceae; genus Pseudoxanthomonas; species Pseudoxanthomonas sp. LjRoot143. The sequence continues at coordinate 355,603 of NZ_CAXUPM020000001.1, forward strand.
AGGCTGCCGCGCAGGTGTCGCTGCGCTACGTGGACGGCGATGGTGCGATCGCCAGCACCTATCCGCTCAACCCGAACGGTTCGCCCGATGGCATCACCGGCCTGACCAGCGACGATGGCCGCGCGACGATCCTGATGCCGCATCCGGAGCGCACCCCGCGCAGTGCCAACCACAGCTGGTATCCGGCAGGCTGGCCGGACGACTCGCCGTGGCTGCGCATGTTCCGCAACGCACGCGTGTGGGTGGGATGAACCCGCGGGCCCGCCGGCGACGGCGGGCCACGCCGGGCCAACGCCTCACCTGATAAAGTCCGGGCCTTCAAGGAGGCCTTCCGTGGACGCAGCTGCGCTCGACAACCCGCTTTCCGACGACGAGCGCATCGTCGCGGCCCTGCTGTCGCGCGGGCGGCTGAAGGAAGCCGACCTGGCGCGCGCGCGGCGGCTGCAGGAGGAAGCGGGCGGCGGCCTGCTGGCGCTGCTGTCGCGGCTGGGCCTGGTGTCCGAGCGCGATCACGCCGAGACCGTGGCCGACGTACTCGGGTTGCCGCTGGTCAACGCCAAGGATGCACCGGACACGCCGCCGGAATCGGTGACGCTGTCGCAGCGCTTCCTCAAGCAGTTCCATGTCTGCCCGGTGGGCGAGGACGAGACCCACATCGACCTGCTGATGGCCGATCCGCAGGACCGCTACGCACTGGACGCCGTGCGGCTGGCCACCGGCCGCGCCATCCGGCCGCAGGTCGCGTTGCGTTCGGAAATCAGCGACCTGATCGAGCGTTACTACGGCCAGGGCCGCAGCGCGATGGGCGCCATCGTGGAGAACGCGGATGGCGAAACCACCGCCGACCTGGACGACGTCGAGCACCTGCGCGACCTGGCGTCCGAGGCACCGGTCATCCGCCTGGTCAATCTGGTCATCCAGCGTGCGGTCGAGCTGCGGGCGTCCGACATCCACATCGAGCCGTTCGAGAACCGGCTGAAGGTGCGCTATCGCATCGATGGCGTGCTGGAAGAAGGCGAAAGCCCGCCGGCCAATCTCACCGCGGCGGTGATCAGTCGCGTCAAGATCATGGCCAAGCTCAACATCGCCGAGCGTCGCCTGCCGCAGGACGGCCGCATCATGCTGCGCGTGCAGGGCAAGGAACTGGACCTGCGCGTCAGCACCGTGCCCACGGCGCACGGCGAGAGCGTGGTGATGCGCCTGCTCGACCGCGAGACGGTGGTGTTCGATTTCAAGAAGCTCGGCTTCACCGATGCGTTCCTGCCGCAGTTCCAGAAAGTGCTGGAACAGCCGCACGGCATCCTGCTGGTGACCGGCCCGACCGGCTCGGGCAAGACCACCACGCTGTACACCGCGCTGAGCAAGCTCAACACGCCGGACGTCAAGATCATCACGGTCGAGGATCCGGTCGAGTACCAGATCGAGGGCATCAACCAGATCCAGGCCAAGCCGCAGATCGGACTGGACTTCGCCCAAGCACTGCGCAGCATCGTCCGCCAGGATCCGGACATCATCATGATCGGTGAAATGCGCGACCTCGAGACCGCGCGCATCGCCATCCAGTCCGCGCTGACCGGCCACCTGGTGCTGTCCACGCTGCACACCAACAACGCGGCCGGCGGCATCACCCGCATGCTCGACATGGGGGTGGAGGACTACCTGATGACCTCCACCATCAACGGCATCCTCGCCCAGCGCCTGGTGCGCCGGCTGGAGCCGACGCATGCGGAGAAGTACGCCGCTTCGCCCGAGGAAATCGAGAAGTTCGGCCTGCGCCGCTTCCAGCCGCAGGGCGAGATCTTCCTGTACCGTCCGCGCGGTTCGGCGATCGCGCCGACCGGCTACCTGGGCCGCACCACCATCGTCGAGTTCCTGGTGATGAACGACGCGATCCGCCGCGCGATCATGCGCCACGCCGGCATGGGCGAGATCGAGCAGCTCGCGCGCGAGAACGGCATGCGCACGATGTACGAGGACGGCATCGTCAAGGCGCTGTCCGGTGAGACCACCATCGAGGAAGTGCTGCGGGTCACCGAGGAGGGTTGAGGCGATGAACAGGATGCTGGCGGGATGCCTGATGGCGGCGATGTGTGCGATGCCGGCCATCGCGTCGGCGGCCAAGCCCGCGCCGAAGACGCTGGCGCGTGGCGAACTGCCTGCTGGGTTCGCGATCGGCACGGCCTCGCCGTCGCTCGCGCTGCAGGTCGAGGTCGTGGACGGCAAGGTCTCCGCATCCGCGCCCGCGGGCGACGGACCGGGCAACCTGCGGGCGGCGCGCAGTGGCGACGCCACCCAGACCACGCTGATGGTCAGCAGCACGCTGCCGGTGTCGATCAAGTTCGACCTGTACGTGTCGACGGACGGCGGGACCTTCACCTACACCAGCAGTTGCGGCGTCACGCCGGGCATCTCGTCGTTCGAGATGTGGGAGCGGCCGGTGACGCATTTCGCGATGGGCAATCCGCGCGTGCTGCCCGCGGGCCGCATGGCCTGCGACTGACGACCGGCGTTCCAAAAAAAGAAAGGGCCCGGCATTGCCGGGCCCTTCTTCATTGCGACAGATGACTTACAGATCGATACCGAAGCCGACGCCGGCCGACTTCTCGTCACCGCTGAACGCACCGCCGATGCTGAACGAGGCACGCTCCCCGATAGGCTTCGAGTAGCCGACCGACAGCGCGTTCTCGCCGTTCTGCCAACCCGCACCCACGGCGACCCGTCCACGCGGACTGCGGCTGCCGGCGGCGTTGATCGCCATGTTCAACATCGCCGAACTCATCGCGCCCATCCGATCCAGACGACGGTCCTGCTCGGAGAAGCGACGGTCGACGTCACCGCGGAAGGCGTTGAAGTCGTCCTCCAGCGCCTTGACCTGGAAGTCCGCGTAGGCCTTCGCGCTGGCCAGCGTGCTCGCCGAGGACTGGTCGGTGTAGGACTGTGCGCTGCTGAGCGTGTTGGCGTCGCCCGCATCGGCGTAGGACGCGGCCGCGGCGGGAACGTCGGTGGCTGCGGTGGCATCGGTCGGTGCCGCGACCGCGGGCTGGCCACTGGCCACGGCACCGCTGCCGGCGGCCTCCGTGGTGGTCGTGGCCGTGCCACGTGTCGGCGACGATGCGTTGCCGCCGCTGCTCGTGCCCGATGCCGTCTCGCCGGCGACCTGGCCCTGGCTGGCCTGTGCAGGTGGCGCGGTGTCGGCGGACGCGGTCGATGTCGTCGTGCTGCTGCCCGATCCGCTGTACATGCCGTACAGCTCGTTGAGCTTGGCATCGACGGCGGTGAACGCCGCGCCCACGTTGTTGTACGACGTGCCCTGGATCGTGTAGCTCGGCGCGATGAACACGCCGCCCGAGAAGCCGGCGCCGCCGCCCAGTGCACTGGCGACGGAGCTCAGCTGCGACAGGTTCACCGCGTCGGTGGCCTGGGTGCCGGCGGCGACGTTGGTGACCTGGCGCTCGCTGCCGGCGCTGCCCACCGAGACGGTGTCCTCGCGGTCGGCGACCGAGTCGCCGCCGATGGCGACGCTGTTGTCGGCTTCGGCGGTGGCGAGGTTGCCGACCGCGACCGAGTTGACGCCCGGCGTATACGCGCCACCACCGACCGCAACCGAGTAGTCGCCGGAGGCTTCGGTCGGGAGGAAACCGAAGAACGCACCACCGACCGCCACGCTGTTGTCGCCGCTGGCGATGGCATTCGAGCCCAGCGCCGTGCTGTCGTAGTTGCTCGCCACGGCACCGAAGCCCAGTGCCGTCGCGCTCTCCTGCGACGCTTCCGCGCCGTAGCCGAACGCCGACGCCGCGAAGGCGGATGCGTTGCTGTAGCTGCCGATCGCCGCCGAGCCGTCGCCGGAGGCGTCGCTGCGGAAGCCGGTGGCGGTGGCCTGCAATCCGGACGCCGAACTCTCGGTGCCGGCGGCGGTGGCGTAGGCACCGGATGCCGTGGCACCCGCACCCGTCGCCGTCGCACCGGTATCGCTGGCGACGGCACCGGCACCGAGCGCGGTGGCGTCGTCGGCCGTCGCTTCGGTACTGGCGTAGACCGGGTTGCCGTCGGCATCCAGCAGCGGATTGCCGTCCTCGTCGAACAGCTGCCGCTGCCCGCCGACCGCGACCGATCCTGCGCCGCCCGCCTGCGCGCCGCTGCCGCTGGCGACGCTGTTGGTGCCGCTCGCGGTGGCGTTGAAGCCGCTCGCCGTCGCGCCATCCGCCAGCGCGAACGCTCCGGAGCCGGTGGCGGTGGCGCCGACGCCGTCGGCGAGGGCGGCCGAACCGGAGGCCGTCGCATAGTCGCCGTTGGCGGTGGCATCGTCGCTGCCGTCGCCTTCACCGTTCGCCTTGAAGTAGCGCGTGGCGTTTTCCGAGGCGTTGGCGATCGCATTCAACTGGTCGAGGTTCACCGCATCCGTGCCTTCGGTGCCGGCCGCGACGTTGGTGATCTGCCGTTCCGCCCCCACGTCGCCGACCGACACGGTGTCATCGCGGTCGTTCCACGAGTTCGCACCGATCGCGACGCTGTTCGTCGCCCCCGCCACCGAATTCACGCCCACCGCCACGCTGTCGTCGCCATCGGCGTAGCTGTTGTGGCCGAGCGCGGTGCTGTACTCGCCGGTGGCCCACGCGCCGTTGCCGAACGCCGAGCCGCCCGTGCCGCTGGCGCGCGTGTTGATCAGGCCGAAGAACGTGGTGCCGCCGACGGCCGTGCTTTCGTCGCCGCCGGCACTCGCGCCTTCGCCCACCGCGGTCGCACCGCCACCGGCCGCATCGGCGCCATAGCCGAACGCCGAAGCGAAGTCGCCGCCGGCGCTGCTGTAGCCGCCGACCGTGGTGGACGCCAGCCCACCCGCACTGCTGCGGAAGCCGACCGCGGTGGATTGCGTCTCCGATGCGGAGGCTTCGGTACCCAACGCGGTGGCGTAGGCGCCGGACGCATTCGCGCCCGCACCGACGGCACTCGCACCGACCTCGCCGGCGATGGCGCCAGCGCCGAGCGCAGTGGCGTCGTCCGCCGTCGCCTCGGTGCTCGCGTAGACCGGGTTGCCGTCGGCATCGAGCAACGGATCGCCGTTCTCGTCGAAGAGCTGGCGCTGCCCGCCTACCGCGACCGAGCCTGCGCCGACCGCCTGCGCTCCTGCGCCGTTGGCCACACTGTTGCTGCCGGTGGCCGTGGCATTGAAGCCGGTGGCGGTCGCGCCATCCGCGAGAGCGAACGCGCCGGAACCGGTCGCCGTCGCACCGACGCCATCGGCGAGTGCGGCAGAGCCGGAAGCCGTGGCGTAGTCGCCATTGGCGGCGGCGTCGTCACTGCCATCGCCCGCGCCATTCGCCTTGAAGTAACGCGTGGCGTTCTCCGATGCTTCCGCCACGGCATTGAGCTGGCCCAGGTTCACCGCATCGGTGTCCTCGGTGCCGGCGGCCACGTTGGTGATCTGGCGTTCGCTGCCTGAGCTGCCAACCGAGACGGTGTCTTCGCGATCGGCAACGGAGTCGCCACCGATGGCCACGCTGTTGTCGGCTTCGGCCGTGGCGAGGTTGCCGAGTGCGACCGAATTGACACCGGGCGTGTAGGCACCGCCACCGACCGCGACCGAGTAGTCGCCGGAGGCTTCGGTCGGCAGGAAGCCGAAGAACGCACCACCGACCGCCACGCTGTTGTCGCCGCTGGCGATCGCGTTCGAACCCAGCGCGGTGCTGTCGTAGTTGCTGGCGACCGCGCCGAAGCCCAAGGCCGTGGCACTGTTGCCGCTGGCCTCGGCACCATAGCCGAACGCCGATGCGCCGAAGTTCGATGCGCTGCTGTAGCCGCCGATGGCGGTGGCGGCATCGTCGGACGCATCGCTGCGGAAGCCGACCGCGGTGGACTGGATGCCGGACGCGCTGGCTTCGGTACCGAGTGCGGACGAATAGGCGCCGGATGCCGTCGCACCTGCGCCTACTGCGCTTGCACCGACCTCGCCGGCGACAGCACCTGCACCGACCGCTGTCGCGTCGTCTGCCGTCGCTTCCGTGCTGGCATAGACCGGATTGCCGTCGGCATCGAGGATGGGCTCACCGTCTTCGTCGAGCAGCTGGCGCTGCCCGCCCACGGCAACCGCGCCTGCACCAGAGGCCTGCGCGCCTGCGCCATTGGCGACGCTGTTAGCACCGGTGGCGGTGGCGTTGAAGCCGGTCGCGGTCGCACCGTTAGCGATCGCGAACGCGCCGGAACCGGTCGCCGTCGCACCGACGCCGTCGGCCACCGCCGCCGAGCCGGACGCCGTGGCGTAGTCACCGTTGGCGGTGGCGTCGTCCGTACCGTCGTTGGCGCCGTTGGCCTTGAAGTAGCGCGTGGCGTTCTCCGAGGCTTCGGCGACCGCGTTGAGCTGGTCCAGGTTCACCGCGTCGGTGCCTTCGGTACCGGCGGCGACGTTCGTGATCTGCCGCTCGCTGCCCACGTCGCCGACCGAGACGGTGTTGTCGCGGTCGGCGGTGGAGTTGGCGCCCAGCGCCACGCTGTTGTCGCCCAGCGCGGTGCTGTAGAAACCGACCGCGGTGCTGTTGTCGCCGCTGGCCCAGGATTCCGCGCCGAGTGCCGTGGCATAGTCGCCGGGTGCGTAGGAGAAGAAGCCTGCCGCGGTGCTTTCGAGTCCCGAGGCTTCCGACAGGCTGCCTGCCGCAAGGCTGTAGTCGCCTGCGGCGATCGCACCGGAACCGAAGGCCGCCGCACTGAATCCGCTGGCCTGCGTATAGACGAGCAGGCCGAAGCCGGGGATCAGGTCCGCCGGTCCGCCGACCGCCACGCTGTAGTCGCCGGTGGCGCCGCTGGCGTGGCCGAAGCTGGATGCGTACGAACCGGTCGCCGAGCTGCCGTAACCGAACGCGGAACTCGCTTCGCCGCTCGCTTCGCTGAGGACGCCGAACGAGGAACTGCCGAGTCCCGAGGCGAGGCTGCCGGAGCCGACCGCCGTGGCGCCGAGGCCCGAGGCGACGGTGCTGACCGTGATCGGATTGCCGTCGGCATCGAACGCATCCACCGAACCGCCGATGGCGATGCTGGAATCGCCGCTGGCCTGTGCGCTGCTGCCGTTGGCGACGCTGTTCGCGCCGGTGGCGGTGGCATTGAAGCCGGTCGCGGTGGCGCCATCGGCCATGGCGAACGCGCCGGAGCCGGTGGCCGTCGCACCGACACCATCGGCGAGTGCGGCAGAGCCGGACGCCGTGGCGTAGTCGCCATTGGCCGTGGCGTCATCGGTGCCATCCTCTTCGCCATTGGCCTTGAAGTAGCGCGTGGCGTTCTCCGAGGCTTCGGCAACGGCGTTGAGCTGATCCAGGTTCACCGCATCCGTGCCCTCGGTGCCCGCGGCGACGTTGGTGATCTGGCGTTCGCTGCCTGAGCTGCCAACCGAGACGGTGTCTTCGCGATCGGCAACGGAGTCGCCACCGATGGCCACGCTGTTGTCGGCTTCGGCCGTGGCGAGGTTGCCGAGTGCGACCGAATTGACACCGGGCGTGTAGGCACCGCCACCGACCGCGACCGAGTAGTCGCCGGAGGCTTCGGTCGGCAGGAAGCCGAAGAATGCGCCGCCGACCGCCACGCTGTTGTCGCCGCTGGCGATCGCGTTCGAACCCAGCGCGGTGCTGTCGTAGTTGCTGGCGACGGCGCCGAAACCCAGGGCCGTGGCGCTGTTGCCGCTGGCCTCGGCACCATAGCCGAACGCCGATGCGCCGAAGTTCGACGCACTGCTGTAGCCACCGATGGCGGTGGCGGCATCGTCGGACGCATCGCTGCGGAAGCCGACAGCGGTGGCCTGCGTGCCCGACGCCGATGCTTCGGTGCCGATGGCAGAGGAGTAGGCACCGGAGGCATTCGCACCCGCGCCCACCGCACTGGCGCCGACTTCGCCGGCGACGGCGCCCGCGCCTACGGCTGTCGCATCATCCGCCGTGGCCTCCGTGCTGGCGTAGACCGGATTGCCGTCGGCATCGAGGACTGGATCGCCGTTTTCATCGAGCAACTGGCGCTGCCCGCCCACGGCAACCGCGCCTGCACCAGAGGCCTGCGCGCCTGCGCCGTTGGCGACGCTGTTCGCACCGGTGGCGGTGGCGTTGAAGCCGGTCGCGGTCGCGCCATCGGCCACGGCGAACGCGCCGGAGCCGGTGGCCGTCGCGCCGACGCCATCGGCGAGTGCCGCAGAACCGGACGCGGTGGCGTAGTCGCCATTGGCGGTGGCGTCATCCGTGCCGTCGTTGGCACCGTTGGCCTTGAAGTAGCGCGTCGCGTTCTCCGAAGCTTCCGCCACGGCATTCAACTGATCCAGGTTCACCGCGTCGGTGCCTTCGGTGCCGGCGGCGACATTGGTGATCTGCCGTTCGCTGCCGGCACTGCCGACGGAAACGGTGTCCTCGCGGTCGGCAACCGAATCACCGCCGAGGGCGACGCTGTTGTCGGCCGTCGCCGACGCGAGATTGCCGATCGCCGTGGCATTCGTGCCGGGCGCCCAGGCGCCGCCACCGACCGCGGTCGAGAAGTCGCCGGACGCTTCGGTCGGCAGCAGGCCCAGCAGCGAACCGCCCACTGCCACGCTGTTGTATCCCGTCGCGATGGAACCGGAACCCAGTGCGGTGCTGTCGCCGCCGCTCGCATCCGCGCCGTAGCCCACCGCCGTATCGAAGCTGCCCGAGGCATTGGCGAATCCGCCGACCGCCACGGTCGCGATGCCGGTGGCCGTGCTGGTGTGACCCGCCGCCAGCGACTGCGTACCGGACGCCGAGGACGAACTGCCGAAGGCGCCGGCATAGGCGCCCGTCGCACTGCTGCCCGTTCCCACGGCGCTGGCACCGGCGCCGGTCGCATTCGCCTGCGTGCCGACCGCGGTCGCATTCGCGCCGGTGGCATTGCTCTGGCTACCCAGCGCTGTCGCGCCCTGCGCGGTCGCGCTGCTGTCGTAGCCCACGGCAGTCGCGTTCACGCCCTTGGCTTCCGCGTAACCACCGACCGCGGTAGCGCCCGCCTTGTTGGCGATACTCTTGTAGCCGACCGCGACGGCGTGGCGGCCGGACGCGTCGACGTTGTCGCCGCACGACACGGCGTTCTCGCCGGGACGTCCGTCGATGATGGGGTTGCCGCGCGCGTCCACGCAGTAAGCGGGGCCCGTTCCGATCTGCGGCTTGTCGTTCTGCGGCTGGCCTTTCTGCTTGTCATGCGCCAGGGCCGCGCCGAACGGCGCGCCGGCGAGCAGGGCCGAGACCAGCAGCGTCACGCCGAGCCGCGCGCGCACGCGCGCACCGGACGACATCACGCCGTGCGCGCGACGCGCGAACTCCGAGGCCACCACCAGCATGCCAAGGGAAGGGTTCCACACCTTGCTGTAAATCCTGTTCATGGATCACGTCCTTCATTCTGTGTTTTCGGGGGAATACGACAGCGCCCGGGCCGGTCGGCACGGGAATTCGAGGCGGACTACGTCAGGGGAAATGACAACCAGGCATGCGACAGGGGAGACGCATGGCCACGTTGCACGAAGCGGTGGTCGTGACGAGGAAGCGAGGGGCGGTGTGCTGCGGCCGGCCGCGAATGTGACGCGATGTGCGCGATGAAAGTGACGCAGGCGTGATGCCAATGGAAGCGCGTGCAAGTGAAACAGCGAAACAAGAAATCGCGTTGGCGAAAGATCTCCGCATTCCCCTTCCCCTCATCCCGAGATGACGCTCAACAACTCCGTGTGATCGAACACTACAACCGCGTTGTGCAATTTGCGAGAGATTTGCTACGTTCGGATCAACGCGACGAAACAGCTGAAAACAAGGCGTTAATGCCACGTGTAGGCCGTGTGTAGAGGATGTATTCGCTGCGTGAAGAGTGTCGTGGCAGGTAAACAGGGGTACGTGCACGACACGCTTGAAAGGGAAGTCGCAAGTCGTTGAGTAGTCACGTCGTAAACGGGTTACCCAGTTCGTTCATCCTTGTAGACATGGAGCAGGTCAAGTGAATCAGAAATCCTCTTTCCGCCTTTCGCGTCGTCATCCCCTCGTCGCTGCACTCGCCGCAATAGTCACATTCGGAGCCTTCACGGCGACCGCGTCGGCGGGCGATGTCAGCACTGCCGGCCTGCGTGACGGCGAGACCTACGACCGGTTCATCGTGAAGTACCGCGATGGCAGCACTGCGCGCGCCAACAGCGCCACGTTGCAGCGCTCGCTGGTGGGCGCGGTATCGCGCGCCGCGCTCGGGCCGTCCAACGGCAGGGTGGTGAGCGCATCGAAGCTGCGTCGCCTCGGCATCGGTGCCGAACTGGTGCAGACCTCGCGCAAGCTGGATCGCGTGGAGGCGGAGAGCCTGCTGCGGCAGCTGGCCAGCGATCCGGAAGTCGAGTTCGTCGAAGTGGATGCGAAGCGTTATGCGCGCCTGGTGCCCAACGACACCTATTACAACCAGTATCAGTGGCACTTCAAGGATCCGGTCGGCGGCATCAACCTGCCGGCGGCGTGGGACGATGCGACCGGCGCGGGCGTGGTCGTCGCCGTGCTGGACACCGGCATCACCGCACACAGCGACATGGATGCCAACATCCTGCCGGGCTACGACTTCATCAGCGACACGTTCGTGTCGCGCGATGGCGACGGGCGCGATGCGAACCCGCGCGACGAGGGCGACTGGAATCCGGTCGCGGGTGAGTGCTATGCCGGCTCGCCGGTTCAGGACAGCAGCTGGCATGGCACGCATGTGGCGGGTACCGTCGCCGAAGTCAGCAACAATGCGAAGGGCATGGCGGGTGGTGCGTTCAACGCCAAGGTCGTGCCGGCGCGCGTGCTGGGCCGCTGCGGCGGTTACACCTCCGATATTTCCGACGCGGTGATCTGGGCGTCCGGCGGTACCGTGGCGGGCGTGCCGGCCAACGCCAATCCGGCCGAGGTCATCAACCTCAGCCTCGGCGGTTCCGGCGCCTGCAGCGCGGTCGAACAGAACGCGTTCAACATCGCCATCGCCAACGGCAGCACCGTGGTCGTCGCCGCCGGCAACGACGCCGGCAACGTCAACGGCTATTCGCCGGGCAACTGCACGGGGGTGATCACCGTCGGTGCCACGCGCATCACCGGCGGCATCGCCTCGTATTCCAACTACGGTACGCGCATCGACATCTCAGCACCGGGCGGTGGCGGCAGCGTCGACGGCAACCCGGGCGGCTACGTCTGGTCTGCGGGTAATGCCGGCACCACCGTGCCCACCACCGAGACCTACTTCGGCATGGGCGGCACATCGATGGCGGCGCCGCACGTGGCCGCAGTCGTCGCGCTGATGCAGAGCGTGGCGGAGACGCCGCTGACGCCGGCGCAGGTGCTGGCCACACTGAAGGCGACGGCGCGTCCGTTCCCCGTGGCGCCGCCGGCGAACCGTCCGATCGGCGCAGGCATCGTCAATGCCGCGGCCGCCGTGCAGGCTGTGATTGGTGGTGGCGAACCGCCGACGGCGACGCCGCTGGCGAACAACGTCGCGGTGGGTGGCAATAACGGCGCCAAGGACGCGGTCGTGCAGTATGCGCTGGTAGTGCCGGCAGGCGCGAAGAACCTGTCCTTCATCAGCTTCGGTGGCAGTGGCAATGCCGATGCCTATGTGAAGTTCGGTAGCGCCGCGACCGCGACGAGCTATGACGTCCGTTCGGTGCGGCCGGGCAACAACGAGGTGATCAACATCGCCAACCCGCAGGCCGGCACGTACTACGTGTCGCTGGTCGGCAAGACGGCGTTCTCCAATGTCAGTGTGCGGGGCAGCTTCACCGCCCCCTGAGTCTCGGTTCGGAAGACCCGCGGCCCCGGCATGCCGGGGCCGTTCCGTTCCGGAGCGTGATGCCCGCGCATGACGATGCACGGGGGAATACGGTAAGTTGGCGCATTCCCCCGTCCCCCGACCGCATGCCGCTCTACCGCTACAAGGCCCTCAACGCGCACGGTGAAATGCTGGACGGCCAGATGGAGGCCGCCAGCGATGCCGAGGTCGTGGCGCGCCTGCAGGAGCAGGGACATCTGCCGGTCGAAGCGGCACTCGCGTCGGCGGGGGGCGGCGGCAGCTGGACGCAGTTGTGGCGGCCGAATGCGTTCGCCGGCGACCGGCTGGTGCAGTTCACCCAGCAACTGGCCACGCTGCTGGGCGCCGGCCAGCCGCTGGATCGTGCGCTGGGCATCCTGCTCGACCTGCCGGAAGACGAGAAGGCGCGGCGCGTCATCACCGACATCCGCGATGCCGTGCGCGGTGGTGCGCCGCTGTCGACCGCGCTGGATCGCCAGCACGGCCTGTTCTCGCGGCTCTACATCAACATGGTGCGCGCCGGTGAAGCCGGCGGTAGCCTGCACGACACGCTGCAGCGACTCGGCGATTACCTGGAGCGCAGCCGCGCGCTGAAGGGCCGCGTGGTCAACGCGCTGGTGTATCCGGCCATCCTGCTGGTCGTCGTCGGTTTCGCGCTGCTGTTCCTGCTGGGCTACGTGGTGCCGCAATTCGCGGTGATGTACGAGAGCCTGGACGTGGCGCTGCCCTGGTTCACGCGCGGCGTGCTGTGGGTGGGTGCGTTCGTGCGCGACTACTGGTTCGTGCTCATCGCGGTGCCTGCACTGGGCCTGCTGTGGTTCGATCGCCGCCGCCGCGATCCCGTGTTCCGTGCCCGGCTGGATACCTGGCTGCTGGGACGACCGCTGGCGGGTCCCTTGCTGGCGCGGCTGGAAACGGCGCGGCTGGCGCGCACGCTGGGCACGCTGCTGAAGAACGGCGTGCCGCTGCTGACGGCCCTGGGCATTGCCCGCAACGTGCTCGGCAACCGGGCACTGGCGGCCGACGTGGATGCTGCCGCCGAGGACGTGAAGAATGGCCATGGCCTGTCCGCCTCGCTCGGCAAGGGCAAGCGGTTCCCGCGGCTGGCCCTGCAGATGATCCAGGTGGGCGAGGAGTCGGGCGCGCTGGACGGCATGCTGCTGAAGACTGCCGAAACCTTCGAGCAGGAAACCGCTCAGGTGCTGGACCGTATGCTGGCCGCCCTCGTTCCCGCCATCACGCTGGTCCTGGCCGCGGTGGTCGGCGTCGTCATCATCGCCGTGCTGGTCCCGCTGTACGATCTGACCGGCGCCATCAACTGAGAACCACCGGAGAGTCCACCGCCATGTCCCGCATGCGTCCGACGATAGCCTTCCGCGCCCCGCGCTCGCAACAGGGTTTCAGCCTGCTCGAGATCATCATCGTGCTGGTGCTGATCGGCGGCATCCTGGTCCTGGTCGGCAGCCGGGTGATGGGCGGTGCGGATAGCGGCAAGGTGAAGCTGGCGCAATCGCAGGTGCAGACGCTGGCCGGCAAGATCGAAAACTACCAGCTCGACACCGGCCGCTATCCGGCGCAGCTGTCCGACCTGGTGGTCAACCCGGGCAACGCCGCTGGCTGGCTGGGGCCGTACGCCAAGGAGAGCGAGTTGCAGGATCCCTGGAAGACACCGATCGAGTACCGCATCCCCGGCGAGACGCAGCGCTTCGACCTGATCAGCCTGGGCGCCGACGGCAAGGCCGGCGGCGACAGCGTCAACGCGGACATCAAGAACGAGTAAGCGCGGCGTCCGCCGTCGTGGCATTCCTTGCCGGTCCCGCGCAGCCAGCCGTCGTCGGACGCTTTCCGCGCGCCCGGGCGGATGGCTTCACGTTGCTCGAGACGTTGCTGGTACTCGCGCTGATCGCGGCGGCGGGCATCCTCGCGGCCATGGTCTTCACGGGCGGCATGGACGGCATGCGGCTGCGCTCCGAATCCAAGGAGATCGCCGCGCAGCTCCGTTACACGCGGGCGCGCGCCATCGCGACCGGGCAACCGCAGCGCTTCCGCATCGACCCGCGTGCGCATGCCTGGGAAGCGGCGGGTGACCGTCGCGGTGACATCGACGACAGCCTGTCGGTGCGCTTCACCGGCGCGCGCGAGGCGCAGGCGCGTGCCGGGGAAGGGGGCGTACTGTTCTTCCCCGATGGCGGTTCCACCGGAGGCCGCATCACCCTGTCGGCCGGCACGGCGGCATGGAGCGTCGACGTGGGCTGGTTGACCGGAGAGACCCGGTTGTTGCGCGACGAAGTGCCGGCTCCATGATCGCGTCCCGCCGTCGCCAGCAAGGTTTTACCCTGCTCGAGGTGATCGTCGCGTTCGCCCTGTTGGCGCTCGCGCTGAGCCTGCTGCTCGGCTCGCTGTCCGGCGCGAGCCGGCAGGTGCGCGAATCGGCGGACAGCAGTCGCGCGACCCTGCATGCGCAGTCGCTGCTGGCGCAACTGGGCGCGGGAGAGGCGCTGCAGCCCGGACGGCAGCAGGGCAGTTTCGAAGGCGACCGTTACCGCTGGCAGCTCGACGTCGCGCCGTTCGCCGATCCGCTGGCGGCACGCGCGCAACTCGATCCGAGTGCCCCGCAACTGCTCGACGTGCGGCTGGCGGTGCGTTGGGGCAGCGAGCGTGGACAGGCGATGGAGTGGCGCACGCTGCGGTTGGCGCCGCGCGACATCAACCAGGCGGTGTCGCCGTGATGCGCGCGCGGACGCAGGGCTTCACGCTGATCGAGGTGCTGGTCGCGCTGGTGCTGATGGCCGCGGGCCTGGCGCTGGCCTTCGCGACGCTGCGCTCGTCCACTGCCGTGGTCACGCGCGGCGAGGACATGGCACAGGCGAGCGAACGCATGCGCGCGGTGCATGGTTACCTGCGCGGGCGGCTGGCGTCGGCGCAGCCGATCGTCTTCGCCACCGACCGGGGCACCCTGCGGCAGGCACGCTTCATCGGGACGCCGCAGCGCATGCGCTTCGTGGCCGACCTGCCGGATTACCTCGGCTACGGTGGCCCCTACCTGCACGAGCTGGTGGTCGACGACGCGGGGCGCCTGCAGGTGGCGTTCTCCGTCGCGCGCCCGGATGCGTCGCTGGAGGACATCGACCTTGCCGCGCGCGGGTTGCGCGCCGAACGGCTCGCCGATGGCCTGAAGGCGGTGCGTTTCCGCTATCGCGGCCTCGATGCGGACAACCGGCTCGGTCCCTGGCAGGACCGCTGGGAAACATCCGACATGCTGCCCCTGCAGGTGAAGGTGGAAATGGAGGCTGTACGTGGCGGTCGCTGGCCTGACCTGGTGGTGACGCTCGCGCGCAGCGAGGGCGGCGCGGGCGGCGGCCTGCTGCCGGGCGGCAACCCGTCGGTGCTTCCATGAAGCGCGTGCGCGGTGCGGCGTTGCTGCTCGTGCTGTGGCTGGTGGCGCTGCTCACCGCGCTGGTCGGCGCCTACGCCCTGACAGCGCGCATGGAGGCCTTGCAGGCGCGCGTGGGCAGCCGCGGTGCCCAGGCGCAGGAGATCGCGCGCGCCGGCATCGAGTACGCATTGGTGCGCGTGTCCGACCGCAATCCTGAAACGCACTGGCAACCCAATGGACGGGCGTACACCTGGACCTTCGATGGCCAGCAGGTACAGGTAAGCATCGTGGACGAGACCGGCAAGGTCGACCTGAACCAGGCCGACGTGCCCTTGCTGTCACGCCTGATGCAGGCGCTCGGCGAGCCGCCCGAGGTGGGCGATGCGCTCGCGGCGGCCATCGTCGACTGGCGCGACGGCGACAACCTGACCCAGCCGGTGGGCGGTGCGGAAGATGGCGACTACGCCGCGGCCGGACGCGACTACGGCGCCAAGGACGCGCCGTTCGAAACCATCGCGGAAGTCGAGCAGGTCCTCGGCATGACGCCGGCGCTCTATGCACGGCTGGCCCCGTTCCTGACCCTCTACTCGGGGCGCGCGCAACCGGATGCGATGTACGCGCAGGGCCCGGTGCTGGAGGCGATGGGCGTGGATTCGGTGGCGTGGCTGGCGCAACGCAATGCGGCGGGTGCCACGGTGAATCCCCAACTCGTCGGCACCGGCAGCGGCACGTATAGTATCGAGAGCCGCGCGCGGCTGGTCGATGGCCGCGAAGCGTCGTTGCGGACGGTGGTGCGCGCGGGTGCCAGCCCGGTACCGGGTTCGGCCTACACCTTGTTGCGCTGGGAGGAGGGAGCGTCACCACAATGAGCGGCGTACGCGACACCTTGCAGCGGCTCCGGGCACGGCTCGGGCCGGGCCCCCGCAGTTTCCTCGCGTGGTGGGGGCAGGCGCTGGCGACCTGGTTGCCGGCGCGCTGGCGCGTGCTGCTGGGGCTGACCGGCGACCGCCTGCTGTTCCAGCGCCAGGACGACCAGATCGAGATGACGTGGCTGGAAGGGTCGCAGCGGCACATGCTGGCGCGCTTGCCCGCCACCGTGACGCCGGACGAGTTGCGTGCGGTGCTGGGCACGCGGCTGACCGACCTCCCGCGCTGGTGGCTGGTTCCCTCGGGCATGGCGCTGCGTCGCCGCCTGCTGATGCCGGCCGCGGCGGCCGAGCGCTTGCAGGACGTGCTGAAATTCGAACTCGACCGGCAGACGCCGTTCACCGCCAACGAGGCGTGTTTCGATGCGCGCGTCATCGGCGTGCGCACGGACGGACAGCTCGATGTCGAACTGGCCGCCGTACCGATGGCGGCATTCGCCGGTGGCTTGGCGCAACTCGGCGCCCTTGCGGACGGGATGGCGGGCGCTGACGTGGAGGACGCCGACGGCGTGCCGCTGGGCGTGAACCTGCTGCCGGAATCCGCACGCGTGACGGCGCAGGCCCCGCAGCGTGGGCTGCATCGGGCGCTGGCGGCGGTGGCCGTGGTCGCGATCGTGTTCGCCGCCTGGGCGATGCTGGACAACCGGCGGGCCGCGGCCGATGCCTTCGCCGCACAGGTCGACGGCCGTGCCGACGCGGCACGCCAGGTAGCGGCGCAGCGGCAGCAGCTCGTCGATCTGGTCGCCGGTACGACGGTGTTGAACCAGACCAGCGCACGGCGCCCGACCGCCCTGGAAGTGATGGATGACGTCACCCGGCGCCTGCCCGACAACACCTATCTGGAGAAGCTCGCCATCGAGGGTGACCGGCTGACGTTGATCGGCTTCAGTCCGGAAGCCTCGGGCCTGGTGGCTCGCCTGCAAGGCTCGTCGCTGTGGCGCAACCCTGCGCTGAGCGGTGCGCTGCAGCCGGATCCGCGCACGCGGATGGACCGCTTCACCCTGACGGCCGAACTGCTGGGCAAGCAGGATCCGTCGGCCGCCACGGCAGGAGGTGCGAATGCCGCTGGCCGTGACTGACCGCGACCGCTGGCTGGCGCTGGCGCTGCTGCTGGTGGCGCTGCTGCTCGGCTATGCCCTGCTGGTGCACCCGTGGTGGACCGTGCCGATGCAGGAAGTGGGCGCCCGTGTGGACGAACTGCGTGACCGCGAGTTGCGCATCCGCACCCAGCTGCAGCAGGCGCCGGCGGTGCGGCGCGAACTCGACGCCGCGCTGGCGCAGCAGGCGCAGCGCCCGGGCTTCCTGCCGGAGGCGACGGTGGAACTGGCCACGGCGGGTCTCGTGCAGCGCCTGGAGGCCGTGGTCAAGCAGGCCAGCCCGGGCAACCGCAGTTGCGCGATCGCCAACCAGTCGCCCCTGGCGGTGGCCGGCCGCGAGGTCTACCCGCGCGTGGTGGTGCAGGTCCGTCTGCGTTGCGGTGCTCCCGAACTGGCCTCGGTGCTGCACCAGATCGAGTCCGGCAGCCCGCGACTGTTCGTCGAGAACCTCAACATCCTCGCGCAGCGCTACGCGTTCCAGGCCAGCGAAAGCGGTACCGGCGGACTGGACGTGAACTTCGACCTGTACGGCTATCTCAAGCCTTCCCCGGTCGTGGCCCAGGAGACGCCCGGTGCGCGCTGATACCTGGAACCTACGTACCGGGCTGCTCGCCGTCGTGGCGGGGTGGGCCGTGCTGGTGGCCGTGCTGGCCCTGTTCGGCCTGGGCGGCCGCATCACGCCGCTGCCTGCCGATCCGGCCCTGTTGCAGGCCTTGCCGCGCCTGCCCCCCAGTCCCCCTGAACGCCTGCAGGCGCTGGACCAGTACGCCGATGTCGGCGCGCGCCCGCTGTTTTCCGAAGATCGTCGCCCCAAGCCGTTCTTCCTGTCGGGCGACGAGGCGGCCGCCCCTGCGTTCGACCTGGTGCTGACCAGCGTGCTGATCACGCCGGCGCTGGAGCTGGCCATCGTGCAGCCCTCGCAGGGCGGGGAAGGCCTGCGGGTGAAGGTCGGTGAATCGCCGGCGGGGTTCCCCGGCTGGCAGTTGAGCGAACTGGGGCCGCGCCGGGCGGTGTTCGATGGGCCTGAAGGCCGCCGGGAGCTGGAACTGCGCGTCTTCGACGGCGCCGGCGGCCAGCCGCCGACGCAGATCCTCAGCCAGCCTCCTGTCGTGCCGCCTGCGGGTGTCGCACTACCGTCTGCGCCGGGGGGTGGCCGGCCCACCGGCGGCAACAACGCGCCCGCGGCGATGCCTGCCGCGCCCCCGTCCCCGATGCAGGTACCCGCCCCGGTCGCGATGACGCCCACCCTGCCGTCGCCATCCGCGACGGCGACCGCGCCCACGTCGACCACCGACGAGCAGATGGAAGCCATCCGCCAGCGCATCGAACAGCGCCGCGCGCAGCTGCGCCAGCAGCAGGCGCAACCCACCACGCCGCCGGCAACGCCCGGCAAGACACAGTAGAGTGCCGGCATGACGTTACGTGTGATCCTGTTTTCCCTCTGCCTGGGCCTGCTGGCCGGGTGCGCCAGCGCGCCCGTCGCGGAGATGCGCCGTGGGGCGACGACGCCGACGGGTGTCATGCCGGGCACTGCGCAGACCACGCCGCTGTCCGAGGCCGATGCACCGGAGACGGGTCCGCAGGCGCAGGTCCGGCGCGGCAACGGGCAGATGATCAACCGCAGCGCGGCCTCCGCGCCGCTGCCCTCGCTGGGCGGCGCGAGCAGCGGATCGGCCACCTTCAACTTCGAAGGCGAATCCGTGCACGCGGTGGTCAAGGCGATCCTCGGCGACATGCTGGGGCAGAACTACGTGATCGCGCCGGGCGTGCAGGGCACGGTCACGCTGGGCACGCCGAAGCCGGTATCGCCGGCCGAGGCGCTGAACCTGCTGGAGATGGTGCTCGGCTGGAACAACGCACGGCTGGTCTACAGCGGCGGGCGGTACAACATCATCCCGGCCGACCAGGCGCTCGCAGGCAGCGTGGCGCCGCGTACCGGCCCGGCCTCCAGCGCGCGCGGTTATGAAGTACGCGTGGTGCCGCTGCGCTTCATTTCCGCCAGCGAGATGAAGAAGGTGCTGGAGCCGTACGCGCGTCCGAACGCCATCGTCAGCATCGACGGCACCCGTAACGTCATTACCCTCGCGGGCACGCGGACCGAGCTGGAGAACTACCTGCGTACCGTCGAGATCTTCGACGTGGACTGGCTGTCCGGCATGTCGGTCGGCGTGTTCCCGCTGCAGTCGGGACGCGCGACCCGCGTGGTCGCCGACCTGGAAAAGGTGTTCGGCAACGACAGCAAGACGCCGAGCGCCGGCATGTTCCGCTTCATGCCGCTGGAAGGCGCCAATGCGGTGCTGGTGATCACCCCGCAGCCCGCCTACCTGGACCAGATCCAGCAGTGGCTGGAACGCATCGACGGCGCGGGCGAGGGCAGCCGGCTGTTCTCCTACGAACTGAAGTACATCAAGGCGCGCGAACTCGCGCAGCGGCTGTCGGAAGTGTTCGGATCCTCGGGCGGCAGCGGATCCGGCGACGAACGGTCGACTGGCGGCGCGGGCAACGTCTCGCTGATGCCGGGCACCGAACCCGTGCAGATCAACGACGGTGGCCTCAACGGCAACGGCGGCAGCGTGGACTTCGGCAGCAGCGGAAGCAGCGGCGGTACCGGGGGGCTGGGCAGTGGTTCGCTGTCGCTCAACCAGCGGGACAGCGGCAGCGGCGCGGTCACGCTGGAAGTCGACGGCAACCGCGTAGGCGTGGCGGCCGTCGAGGAAACCAACACGTTGCTTGTGCGCGCCAGCCCCAGCGCCTGGAACTCGATCCGCGAAGTCGTCGAGAAGCTCGACGTGATGCCGATGCAGGTGCACATCGAAGCGCAGATCGCAGAGGTCTCGCTGACCGGCGACCTGAGCTACGGCGTCAACTGGTACCTCGAGCGGGCGATGACCGACAACGGGCTGCCGAACTTCGCGGCGCCCGGTGGAGTGCCGGGCGTGAGCGGTCCCAGCAAGTGGAGCACGCTCGCCGGCAGCATCGGCGGCGTGAGCGGCGCCGGTGCCGTCTGGACGCTGGTCAAGAACGACGCCGCCGCGGTGATCACCGCGCTGGACGAAGTCAGCGACGTGCGCCTGCTGCAGACGCCCTCCGTGTTCGTCCGCAACAACGCCGAGGCCACCCTGAACGTCGGCAGCCGCATTCCGATCTCGTCGGTGACCGTCAATCCGGGGCTCGGCACGGACAACACCTTCAGCCAGGTGCAGTACCTGGACACCGGCGTGATCCTGAAGGTACGCCCGCGCGTCACCCGCGATGGCATGGTGTTCCTGGACATCGTGCAGGAAGTCAGCTCGCCGGGCAGCGAGCCCGATGCCAACGGCAACGTACGCATCAACACGCGCCGCATGAAGACCGAGGCCGCGGTGGAAGCCGGACAGACGGTGATGCTGGCGGGCCTCATCAGCGACAGCGCCACGGAAGGATCCGCCGGCATTCCCGGCCTCAGTCGCTTGCCGGTGATCGGTGCGCTGTTCGGCAGGAAGTCCACCAGCAGCGAGCGTAGCGAGGTGATCGTGCTGATCACCCCGACGATCGTCCGCAACCCGCAGGAAGCGCGCAACCTGACCGACGAGTACGGCCAGCGTTTCCGTGCCCTGGACCCGCTCTACGCACCGCCCAAGAAGTGACCCCCGGTAGCGCATCGCCCCTGCCTGTCGTCCTGTTGCCGGTCGGCACGGACGACGATGCCCTGGATGCCTGCCTGGGTGCGCTCGATGCCGGCACGCCCGCCGGCACGCGCGTGTGGCTGGCGGACGACGCGCAGGCGGGGCCGCGGGGCTTGGCCATCATCGAACGCTGGCTGGCCCGCACCGCGTTGCAGGCCGATTACACGCGCCGGCCGCGGATGGTCGGCGAGGTGGCGCACGTCGACGAGATGCTGTCCGCCTGTGGCGACGCCGATGTGGTGCTGCTTGCCCCCGATGCCCAGCCGCTGCCGGGCTGGCTGCATCAACTGTCCGCCTGCCTGGCGCGCGATGCCGCCATCGCCACGGCCACGCCGTGGTGCAACGCCGGCGAAACCGCGGCATGGCCGCGGCTCGGCGAGGTGATGCCGCCGCCCGAGGATCGCGAGCGCACGGCGCTGGCTTGCGCGGCGCTTCCGCCCCTGCATCCCGAACTGCCGGCCGCCGTCGCACACGCGGTGGTGCTGCGCGGCAGTGCGCGCAAGCGCGTCGGCGGACTGGACGCCGTGAGTTTCGCTTCGTGGTACGCGGCGCTGGTCGATCTGTCGCTTCGCCTCTCCGGCCTGGGCTGGCGCAACGTGCTGTGCGAGACCGCCTTCGTCGCGCGCGGTGGAGAAGGCGGTCCCGCCGATGGCGACATGGATGCATTGAACGCGCGCTGGCCCACGTTCACGCCGCGGCTGGCGACCTTCCTGATGGAGGATCCCCTGCGAGAGCCGCGCGAACGCCTGCATGCGCTGTATGCCCAAGCGGATTCGCCGGAGCGCCAGCGTGATCTCTTCGGCTGAGATGCCCGGCATCGCTGCGGTGGTGGTGACGCACGAGAGCGCGTCCAGCATCGACGATTGCCTGATGCGTCTGCGCGTCGCGCATGGCGTGCACGAGATCCGCGTGGTCGACAATGCGTCGACCGACGACACCATGGAGATCGTGCAGCGGCACGCATTGCAGGATGCGCGCCTGCGCTTCATCGCCAATCCGGACAATCCCGGCTTCGCGGTCGGCTGCAACCAGGGCGCCCGCGACACGCACGTCCCCTGGCTGGCGTTCGTCAATCCCGACCTGATGGTCGAGGCGGACACGTTGTCGCGGCTGCGCGCCCATGCATGCGCGGTCGCCGGCGAGATCGTGCTCGGCGTCGATCTGGTCGACGAGGACGGCGTGCGCGATGCGGCCGCGCGTCGCCGGGACCCCGTGTTCGCGGCGATGCTGCGTTCGCCCGGCGCGGCGTCGAGGCTGGGCGCACCCGTCGATGAAGGTCGGGCGCTGCAGCCCGTCGACATCATCTCGGGTGCGTTGATGCTGATGCCGCGTGCGCTGTTCGACCGGATCGGCGGGTTCGATGAAGGCTACCGGCTGCACGCCGAGGACATGGACCTGTGCCGGCGCGCGCGGGATGCGGGAGCGGTGGTTGCCGTCGCGAACGACATCCGCGTCCTGCACCTCCGCGGCGTTTCCAGCCGCGCACGCCCGGTGTTCGTGGAGTGGCACAAGCACCGCGGCCTGTGGCGCTACTTCCGCAAGTTCGAGGCGGCGCAGCGCGGTCCGTTCGCGCGCATGGGCGTATTCGCCGCCATCTGGATGCATTTCGGTGCGGTGCTGGCGCGGATCCTGCTGCGCCGGCGCTGACGGACGCTAGTCGCCGGATAGCCGGTGACCGTGTCCACGCAATGCCTGCAGGGCCGTCTCGAGCTGCGGTTCCTGCACGAGCACGTAGTCGGTGTCGAAGGTGGAGATCGCGAAGATGCCCACACCGGTCGCCGCCAGCGGATCCAGCACGGCCTTGAGGATGCCGGTCAGCGCGAAGTCGAACGGCCCCTGCAGCTTGAACATGCGCCAGCCGCGCTGGCAGCGCACGTCCCCGGGCACCTGCGTTTCTTCGCAGACCAGCGACAGTTCGTCGTCGGTCCAGCCGGCGTGGCGCATGCCGGTCGTGGGCCACCAGGGGGGGAGCGGCGCGTCGGCGGGCAGTTGCGCCACCGCGTAGCGACCGGGCACCAGCAGCAGGGTCAGTGAAGGCGTCGTCATCCTGCGCGTCCGTTCCACCAGAACAGCGCGTTGACTGTCAGCACGACGACGACGGTGTAGACCAGCGACAACGGGCCGCCGACACGCCACAGCTGGCGCGAGGTGTAGTTGGCGGGGCCCACGATCATCGAGATCACCGGGTTGGACGCGGTCATCAGGTTGTTGGACGCCGACAACGCCACGATCAGCGCGAAGGCCGTGGGGTTGCCGCCCGCCGCGAGCGCGAGGTTGATCGCCATGGGCACCATCACGATGGTGGCGCCGACATGGCTGATGACCAGCGAGAACGCGGTGGTCAGCAGCGCGATGGCGATCTCCAGCACCCACACGGGGATGCCCTCCGGCAGCCGCTCGACCGTATGCCCGGCCACCCACGCCGCCGCGCCACTGCTGTCCATCGCCCAGCCGAGCGGGATCAGGCCGGCCATCAGGAACACCGTCTTCCAGTTGATCGCGCCGTAGGCTTCGTCCATGCGCAGCACGCCGGTCAGCAGCATGCCGGCCACGCCGGTCATCAGCGTCAGCGCGACCGGCAGCTTGGAGGTCAGCGCGATGATGATGGTGATGGCGAAGATCGTCATGGCGATCTTGAACTTGTGGGGACGCTGTTCGCCCTTCGGATAGTCGGTCACCACCACGAAGTCGCGGCTCTCCGCCGCCAGCCCCAGGTCCTGCCAGATGCTGTGGAACACCAGCATGTCGCCGGCGCGCAGCTTTTCGTCGCGCACGTTCTCGCGGATGACCTTCTTGTCGCGGTTGATCGCCAGCAGGCTGATGCCGTTCTGCTTGCGCAGGCGCAGCTCACGCGCGGTCTTGCCGATGAACTTCGAGGTGGGCGGCACCACCGCCTCGGAGATGCCGGCGCGGCTGGGATTGAACAGGTCGCCGAAGTGGCGCAGGCGCGAGGACATGCGCAGGAACTGGTTCTGCGCGAAGTCGCTGATGTCCTGCCGCGCGCCCATCACGCCCAGCACGCTGCCTACCCAGATGCGCATGTCCGCCGGCGGCGACAGGCGCGTGTCGTTGCCGGTCTGCAGTGCGAGCATCAGCGGCGCATCGTGCAGGGCTTCGGCCTCGCCCAGCGACATGCCGACCAGCGGGCTCTCCGCGCTGACCACCAGTTCGAACACGTCGCCTTCGATGCCGTAGGTGTTGGCGAAGTAGCTCTCGGTGCGCGCCGGCGTCACCGCGCCGTCGCTGTCCTGCGTTTCTTCCTTGAGCTTGCGGTCGCCGTAGTAGCGGAAGTACACCAGCGAGGCGATCACCAGCGCCAGGCCGATCGGCCACGGCGCGAACATGCGCAGCGGCTCCAGCGTGGCCATGCCCGAGGGCAGGTTGTTGTTCGCCGAGACCAGCAGATCGTTGAGCAGGATCAGCGGCGAGTTGCCGACCATGGTGAACGCGCCGCCCATGACGATGGCCGCGGCGATCGGCAGCAGCAGCCGCTGCATCGACAGGCCGGTCCGCGAGGACAGGCGCGAGGCGACCGGCATGAACAGGGCCATCACCGACGGGTTCTGCATGAAGGACGAGTTGAGGCTGGCGATGGCGGTGGTCATCAGCAGCAGGCGCTGCTCGATGCCATGCCCGCGGCGCAGCAGCCACGAGGCCAGCCGGTTCAGCGCGCCGGTACGGTCCAGGCCGGCGCCTAGGATCATCGTGGCGATGATGCTCATCACCGCGTTGCCGGAGAAGCCGCCGAAGATTTCCTCCGGCGCGATCAGGCCGGTGATGCCCAGCACCACCAGCACCACCAGCGCCACCAGGTCGGCGCGGATGCGCTCGAACAGGAACATCGCCATCGTGAAGCCGACCAGCCCGAGGACGAGCTTCATGTCGTTGGTCAGCGTCAGCGCGTTTTCCATGTCGCGGTCGGTTTCCTGGTGCGTGCTGCGGTGTTACTCGCGGTCGTACAGAAGATCCCACACGCCGTGGCCGAGCTTCTGGCCGCGGGTCTCGAAATGCGTCTGGGGTCGCCAGTCGGGGCGCGGCACGCTGCCGCGCAGGCCGGCGCGGTTGCTCAGACCCGGGGTCGCGTCCAGCACGTCCCACATGTGCTCGGCGTAGGCTTCCCAGTCGGTGGCGCAATGCAAGCGGCCGCCGGAGCGCAGCTTGCGCGTGATGAGCGCCGCGAACGCGGGCTGCACCAGGCGGCGCTTGTTGTGGCGCTTCTTGTGCCACGGGTCGGGAAAATAGATGCGCACTTCGTCCAGCGAGCCGTCGGCGACTTCGTGCTGCAGCACTTCCACCGCATCGTGGTGGTAAATGCGCACGTGGTCGCTGCCGTCCTCGGCCAGCGCGTTCAACAGCCGGCCGACGCCGGGCGCATGCACTTCCAGGCCGATGTAGTCGCGCGCCTTGTCGTGGGCGGCGGCGAAGCGCAGCGCCTCGCCGTTGCCGAAGCCGATCTCCAGCACGCGCGGCGCGGAACGTCCGAACGCCGCGTCGTAATCGCGCGGTGCGCCGGTGTACTCCAGCCCGAAGCGTGGCCATTGCGTGTCGAAAGCCCGCTGCTGCGCATCGGTGAAGCGGCCCTGGCGCAGTACGAAGCTGCGGATTTCACGCCGGCCTTCGGTCGGGGTGAAAGGCTTGGGCGGCGTCTTCGCGCCAGGGCTGGAAAACGGATCGGTCATCAGCCGATCAGGCCGTCGATCGGGCTGGAGGCCGAGGCGTTGCGCTTGCGCGGGATGCGGCCGGCCAGGAAGGCTTCGCGGCCGGCTTCGACGGCCTTGCGCATGGCGCTGGCCATCAGCACGGGATGCTTCGCGCCGGCGATGGCGGTGTTCATCAGCACACCGTCACAGCCCAGCTCCATCGCGATGGCGGCATCGGACGCGGTGCCGACGCCGGCATCGACCAGCACGGGTACTTTCGCGTTCTCGATGATTTCCAGCAGGTTGTACTTGTTCTGTACGCCCAGGCCGGAGCCGATCGGCGCGGCCAGCGGCATCACCGCCACGCAGCCGATCTCTTCCAGGCGGCGGGCGACGATGGGGTCGTCGCTGGTGTAGACCATCACCTGGAACCCGTCGGCCACCAGTGTCTCGGCAGCAGCCAGCGTCTGCACGACGTCGGGATAGAGGGTCTTCTCGTCGCCCAGTACTTCCAGCTTCACCAGGGTGTGGCCGTCGAGCAGTTCGCGCGCCAGCCGGCAGGTGCGCACCGCGTCGGCCGCGGTGTAGCAGCCGGCGGTGTTGGGCAGGATCGTGTACTTGTACGGCGGCAGCACGTCGAGCAGGTTGGGCTCGTTGGGCGATTGGCCGAGGTTGGTGCGGCGGATGGCGACGGTGACGATCTCGGCGCCCGCGGCCTCGGTGGCCAGACGGGTTTCCTCGAAGTCCTTGAACTTGCCGGTGCCGGTCAGCAGGCGGGAACGGTAGGTCTTGCCCGCGATCACCAGCGGGTCATGGGGGGCGGTGTTCGACATGCGGCGATTATCGCCCATGTGACGCCGATGCGTCCCGTCGATGGCGACCCTGGCGCTCAGCCGCCGCCGAGCGCGTGCACGATCTCGACGCGGTCGCCGGCCTGCAGCAGGTGCTGCGCGTGCTGTCCGCGCGGGATGATCTCGCCGTTGACCTCGATGGCCACGCGGCGCTCGGCCAGGCCCTGCGACTGGAGAAGGGTGGCGATGGTGCTCTGCTCGGGCAGCGCCTGCGGCTGCCCATTCAACTGGATGTCCATCCCGGCATTGTCGCCGATGGTGCGGCGGCTTGCCGCATTGCAGCGTGTACCCCGGCGGGCTTGGTGGAACGATGCGCGCCATGCGCAGCCGTACGGCAGAGCCGGCGCGCAGCCCATCCATTCCTTGCCCCGGAGATTCCATGAAGCGTTCCTTCTCGCCCGTCCGCTCCCTGCTGGCCGTCGCGCTGGCGGTGGCGGCTGCTCCCGCACTGGCAGGCGACAGCCCGTATTCCCAGACGATCTTCTTCGGCGACAGCCTCACCGACTCGGGCCATTTCCGCCCGGCGCTGATCCAGGCGATCGGCCCGAACGGCGCCATCCTCGGCCGCTTCACCACCAACCCCGGCCAGGTCTGGTCCGAGTACATGGCCGAGTACTACGGCACCGGCGCCGGCAGCGCCAACCAGGGCGGCACCAACTACGCCGTCGGCGGCGCGCGCGTGGGCACCAACACCTCGGGCGCGCTGGGTCCGATCCCGTCGATGACCTCGCAGCTGACCAGCTACCTGTCCGCCAATGGCGGCCGCGCCGATCCGAATGCGCTGTACACCGTCTGGGGTGGCGCCAACGACCTGTTCGCCGTCGTGGGGGGCGCGCCGGCGCAGACCACGATCGGCGGTGCCGTCACCGCGCAGGTCGGCATCATCGGTACGCTGCAGAACGCCGGTGCCCGCTACATCCTGGTGCCGACGATCCCCGACCTCGGCGTGACGCCGCAGTTCCGCGCGGGCGGGCCGACGGCGCAGGCCACCGGCACGCAGCTGGCCACCACCTACAACAGCGCGCTGTTCGGTGCCCTCAACACCGCCGGCCTGCGCATCATTCCGCTGGATACTTTCACGCTGCTGCGCGAGATCGTGGCGAGCCCGGCGGAATACGGCTTCGGCAACGTCACCGGTACCGCCTGCAACCCGCAGATCACCGCCTCGTCGGTCACCTGCAGTCCGCTGAACTACGCCACCCCGAACGCGGCCGATGTCTACGCCTTCGCCGACGGCGTGCACCCGTCGTCCAAGGCGCACGAGATCCTGTCGCAATACGCGGTGTCGGTGCTGGAAGGCCCGCGCCAGATCGCGCTGCTGCCTTACACCGCGTCGGTGCATGGCCGCGCGCGTGCCGATCGCGTGGCATCCCATGTCGCCGGCAAGCCGGAAGCCGATGGCATGCGCTGGTGGGGCGACGTGCGTGGTGATTTCCTGCGCTACGACGATGGCAACCTGTACGACGGTGCGGGCCCAGCGGGTACGTTCGGCGTCGACTGGTCGCGGGGCTCCTGGGTGTATGGCGGCTTCGCCGGCTACGGCCGGGCGAAGTACGACTTCGGCCTGCGCCGCGGCAGCTTCGATGAGTCCGATGCCACGATCGGCGGTTTCGCCGGCTGGTACGGCGACCACCTGTGGGCGAACGCGCAGGTCAGCTACAGCTGGATCTCCTACGACATCGACCGCGAAGTGCAGCTCGGTGGGGTGACGCGTCGCCACAGCGGCTCGCCGGACGGCACCAACCTGACCGTCGGCGCCAGCGCCGGCTACGAGTTCGGCGAAGGCGCGTTCCGCCACGGTCCGGTGGTGAGCGTGGTGTCGCAGACCATCGAGATGGACGGCTACAGCGAGAGCAACGTCAATTCGACCGCGCTGGCGTACCCGGACCAGGACTTCGATTCGCTGATCGGCAGCGCTGGTTGGCAGGTCAGCTATGCGATCAACGATCACCTGCAGCCATACGCCCGCCTCACGGTGGACCGCGAGTTCGAGGATCCGGCCGCGGAAGTGTTCGCCCAGTCGCTGTCGATGCCGGGCACGGCGCCCTACGCGGTGCCGGGCCTGGATACCGACGACAGCTACGGCACGCTGCTGCTGGGTGCGCGCACCAAGCTGTTCGGGTTCGACGCCAACCTGGGCGTCAACACCACGGTCAACCAGGGCGGTGGCACCAACACCACCGCCTTCATGACCTTGAGCGGCGGCTTCTGATGCACGCCGGGCAATGCGGTGCCCACCACGGGCGCCGCATTGCCTTGCCGCGCGCCGCGGCATAGACTCGCGCCATCGTGCGGGTGTAGTTCAATGGTAGAACTGCAGCTTCCCAAGCTGCTAGCGTGGGTTCGATTCCCATCACCCGCTCCATCCCGCCCCCTTCTCCTGTCATCGTCCCCGCTTCCGGGCGTGGCATGCTGTGCGGGACCCACGTGACCGACTCCCCATGAAGCTCGCCATCCTGTCGCGCAACGGCAAGCTGTACTCGACGCGTCGCCTGGTCGAAGCAGCGCGTCAGCGCGGGCACACGGTGCGCGTGCTGGATCCGCTGCGCTGCTACATGCGCATCTCGTCCAGCGGATTCCAGCTGCGTTACAAGGGGCGATCGCTCGCGGGCTACGACGCCGTCATTCCCCGCATCGGTGCGTCGATCACGCGTTACGGCACCGCGGTGCTGCGCCAGTTCGAACTGATGGGCACCTACAGCCCCAATCCTTCCGACGCGATCCTGAGGGCGCGCGACAAGCTGCGCGCCCACCAGTTGCTGGCCGCGCAAGGCATCGATCTGCCGGTCACCGTCTTCGGCGACAACCCGGACGACACGGCCGATCTGCTGTCGATGCTGGGGCCGCCCCCGCACGTGATCAAGTTGAACGAGGGCGCGCAGGGTGCCGGCGTGATGCTGACCGAGAAGCCCTCCGCCTCCCGCAGCGTCGTGGAAGCCCTGCGGGGCCTGTACGCCAGCTTCGTGGTGCAGGAGTTCATCGGCGAGGCCGAAGGCGCCGACCTGCGCTGTTTCGTGGTGGGCGACGAGGTGGTGGCGTCGATGCGCCGGCAGGCGCCGGAGGGCGATTTCCGCTCCAACCTCCATCGCGGCGGGACGGCACTGCTTGCCGAGGCCACGGAGGAGGAGCGTGCGGTGGCCATCCGGGCGGCGAGAGTGCTGGGGCTCGGCGTCGCCGGGGTGGACCTGATCCGCGCCCAGCGAGGGCCGCTGGTGCTGGAGGTGAATTCGACCCCCGGCCTGGAAGGCATCGAGGGGGTCTGCGGCGTGGACGTCGCCGGGCGCATCGTCGATTACCTCGCTGCCCGGGCTGAATAGGGCTCGCGACCGTTTCACGTGACCTCGAGTCGATATTTCACACAGAATTAACGCGCTCTTTAACGGTGGTTTAATCGAAAACCGCGTAGCCTTGTCCGGACCGAAGCTCTGCGTTCCTCCCGGTGGATACATCTGGAAAGCACAGGATTACGGTAATCGGGGCAATTGTTTGGCCCAGGCGGGCGACCACCCGCCTGGGCCTTGTTTTATCCGGGCGCCGTGACGCCGATGCCACTTGCCGCCCCGTCCCGCGCTGGATAAATTCGGTAACTCTCACTACGGAAAGGACGCATGATGCGCCGCTCGATTCTCGCTGCATTGGTGGCACTGGCTTTCGTGGCCGCCGCCCATGCCGCCCCCCGCGACAAACCCCAGAAGGCGCAGGCGCTTGATCTCAACAAGCCGCTGCCCGAGCAGGTCGAACTGATCCAGAAGCAACTCGACGACGGCGAAACCTACGCCGAGATCGCGGCTGCGGATCGCGCCAGCGTCAAGGAGTCGCTCGGCAGGCTCGCGGCGATCGTCAACGAGAACGGCGGTTCGCTCAACCCGCAGCAGAAGACGCAGCTGCTGAACGAGCAAAACACCATCAACCAGATCCTGTCGCAGGCTGCCGCCGACAGCCGGCTCGTGTGCCGTCGTGAAGCGCAGATCGGTTCGCTGCGTACCACCACGCAGTGCAAGACGGTGGCCGAGCGCCGCCGCGACGCCCAGGAAGCGCAGGAAACCATGCGCCGCAATCCGTCGGGCACTTTCAACAAGGGGAGCTGAGCCCGGTGCGCATCCTCGTCATCGAAGACAACAGCGACATCGCCGCCAACCTCGGCGACTACCTGGAGGAGCGGGGGCATACCGTCGACTTCGCGGCCGACGGCGTGACCGGTCTGCACCTGGCGGTGGTGCATGAGTTCGATGCGATCGTCCTCGACCTCAACCTGCCGGGCATGGATGGCCTGGAAGTCTGCCGCAAGCTCCGCAACGAAGCGCGCAAGCAGACGCCCGTGCTGATGCTGACCGCGCGCGATTCGCTGGACAACAAGCTGGCAGGCTTCGATTCCGGTGCCGACGACTACCTGATCAAGCCGTTCGCGCTGCAGGAAGTCGAAGTCCGCCTCAATGCGCTGTCGCGCCGCGGCAAGGGCGTGCAGACGCGCGTGCTGGAGGTCGGCGAGCTGGAGTACAACCTCGACACGCTGGAGGTGCGTCGCCAGGCCAAGCTGCTGCAGCTGAACCCGACGGCGCTGAAAATCCTGCAGGCGCTGATGGAAGCCTCGCCCGCCGTGGTGACGCGCCAGGAACTGGAAACGCGCGTCTGGGGCGAAGAGCTGCCGGATTCGGACTCCCTGCGCGTGCACATCCACGGCC
The DNA here is from genome assembly GCF_964252945.1 of Pseudoxanthomonas sp. LjRoot143. Lineage (NCBI taxonomy): Bacteria > Pseudomonadati > Pseudomonadota > Gammaproteobacteria > Lysobacterales > Lysobacteraceae > Pseudoxanthomonas > Pseudoxanthomonas sp. LjRoot143. Next base: position 386,615 of record NZ_CAXUPM020000001.1, read on the forward strand.
TGCGCGCCGTGGTGGACAAGCCGTTCGACTCGCCCTACATCCAGACGCGCCACGGCATCGGATACCGCATCGCCGCGCCCGATGCCAACAACTGAGTCGTCGAAACCCCGCCGCCACCGCCGCTTCCGGCGGCGGCTGCGCACCCGCATCATCCTGTCGTTCGTGCTGTTGGGCTTCGGCCTGACGGTCCTGTTCGCCTACGCGACGATCCTCGCGCGGCAGCGCGTGGAGGACCAGCTCGTCGAAGACGTGATGAATCGCAACCTCGACGAGTCCTGGCGAAGATTCATCCAGACCAATGGCAGGGTCGTCGGCGCGCCCGTCGAGCAGATCAAGGCGTACTACTACCTCCCGGACAAGTTCGAGAGTGTCCGGGTCAATCGGCCCGAGTGGTATGCGTTGCCGGATGGCATCCACAGCATCACCGCCATGGGCGACGACGGACGGCCGTCGCTGTACAAGCTCGGCGTCCGGAAGACGCCGCAGGTATGGTTCTTCATCGCTTACGACATGGGCCAGACCGCGCGTGCCGAGGTGCAGTTCAAGCGGACGGTGTACGGCTCGATCCTCCTGTTCACGGCGTTCTCGCTGGTCGTGGGGTGGTGGTCGGCCTCCCGCGTGATGAGTCCGGTCTCCGAGCTGGCGGCGCGGCTCCGCGCGTATCGCGGCAGCAGCAACCCGAGGCCGCTCGCGCCGCACTTTCCGCAGGACGAAGTGGGTGAACTGGCGAAGGCGCTGGACGACTATTCCGGGCGCCTGACCGAGGTGGTGCAGCGCGACCGCGAGTTCAACGCCGACGTCAGCCACGAACTGCGCACGCCGCTGGCCATCATCCGTGGCTCGGTCGAGCTGATGCTGTCGCGGCCGGACATGGACGAGAAGACGCGTATCCGCATCCAGCGCATCCAGCGCGCGGAACAGCAATGCACGGACCTGATCAGTGCGCTGCTGCTGCTGTCCCGCAACGAGCGCGGGCATGGCAACACCGATGTCGCGCGCGTCGTCGACCAGTTGCTGGACGCGCATCGCGCGACATTGGGCGGCAAGCCGCTGGTGCTGCGTGTCGAAGGCGAGGGCGGCGTGACTGTCGACTCGCCCGAGGCCGCACTGTCGGTCGCACTGGGCAACCTGATCGGCAACGCGGTGAAGTACACCAAGGAAGGCGAGGTCGTCGTGCGCCTGTTGCCGGATGCCGTGGAAGTCATCGACTCCGGCCCCGGCCTGAGCAAGGAGGATGCGGCGCGCCTGTTTGAGCGCGGGTACCGCGGTACCCACGCCGGCCATTCGCAGGGCGGTGGCATCGGCCTGTCCATCGTCAGTCGCCTGTGCGCGTTGTACGGATGGCAGGTGGGCGTGCGCCCGGGAGAACCGAAGGGCGTGGTGGCCACGTTGCGGTTCTCGCCGGATCGTGGTGCGCCGCCCGACGAACAGCCGCGCGACGCCTGACGGCGGACGTCGTTACAGGGTGATCCAGAAACAGTTGTAGGCGCGTCGCAGCCCGAAGGTCGTGTCGGCAGGCGTCGCGCTGTTCTTCAGCGTCTGCACCACGCGCAGTCCGACAGGACGTTGCCGTTGGGTGGTGGTCTGCGGGTAGTAGCCATCCCGGTTGGCATCGACCACCGCGCCGTCGGTATCGAGCACCGGCGCGGGGGCGGGACGGATGGGGACGATGTCGACCAGCGGGCGTTGCGCGACCACGTCCAGCCGATCGAGGATGCGCAGCGCGCCGGCGTCCGAGGTGCCGGTCCAGTGGTAGATCCCGGCAAGGCGGTTCACGTCCTGCGCCTGGATGGCGGACGACACCTGCATCACCAGATCACTGAGCGTCCGCGAGCAGCCGCCGCGATAAAGCGCGCCAGTGGCGACCGTGCTGGTGGTCGTAGGTAAGCGATCCATGGCGCCGACATCCTCGCAGCGCTTGTCGGTGTAGACCGTCTCGCCGGACATCGTGGTGCAGCGGTGCACACCTTGCTGCTGTGCTTTTGCCCCGGGTGCGCCGAGCCACGCGGGCGCGAGCAGGCAGACCATGGCAAGGAAGGGAACGGAACGCATGGCGCAGACTAATCCGCTACGCGGATCCGGTCATGGCTGGCGCGCACGGATTGGCGTTGTCGTTCACCTGCCGGTCGGATGACCGGCGGGGTGTCAGGCGGACCAGCCCAGTCGCGACAGTACGGTCTGCGTGGGCTTGGCGAGATTGAGCGTGTAGAAATGCAGCGACGGCGCGCCGCCGGCCACAAGCCGTTCGCACAGGTTGGCCACCACGTCGGCACCGAAATCGCGGATCGCGTCGGCGTCGTCGCCCAGCGCCTGCATGCGCTTGCCAACCCAGCGCGGGATTTCCGCACCGCAGGCTTCGGAGAAGCGGCGCAGCTGCGCGAAGTTCGAGATCGGCATGATGCCGGGGATGATCGGGATCTCCACGCCGAGCTTGCGCACCGCCTCGACGAAGTGGAAATACGCGTCGGGGTTGTAGAAATACTGCGTGATCGCGCCATCGGCGCCCGCGTCGACCTTGGCCTTGAAATGGCGCAGGTCGGTGAGTGCGTCTTCCGCTTGCGGATGCGTCTCGGGATAGGCGCCGACTTCGATATGGAACGTGTCGCCGTGTTCGGCGCGGATGAACTCGATCAGTTCCGAGGCATAGCGCAGGTCGCCGGGATGACCCATACCGGACGGCAGGTCGCCGCGCAGCGCGACGATGCGCTTGCAGCCGAGCGCCCGGTACAGCCGCAGCAGTTCGCGGATTTCCTCGCGGCTGCCGCCCACGCATGACAGGTGCGGCGCGGCATCGAAGCCGTGGTGCTGGTTGAGGTGGCGGACCGTCTCGGAGGTGTAGCTGAGCGTGGAGCCGCCGGCGCCGAACGTGCACGACACGTACTCGGGCGCATGCGCCTTCAGCTTGTCCGCGGTGCGGTCGAGCTGCGCGCGCTGCTCATCGGTCTTGGGGGGGTAGAACTCGAACGAAACCGGGATCGGCATGGAGAGGCCCCGAGGGGCAGGCGCATCCCCGCGCCTGCCGTGGATCGAGAGGGCGGCGTGGCGCCGCCCCCGTGCACTGCGTCGATCAGTAGCGGTAGTGGTCCGGCTTGTACGGGCCGTCCTGTGAAACGCCGAGGTAGTCGGCCTGGTCCTTGGTGAGCTTCGTCAGCTTCACGCCGATCTTCTCCAGGTGCAGGCGCGCGACTTCCTCGTCGAGCTGCTTGGGCAGGATGTACACCTTCGATTCGTACGCATCCTTGTTCGCCCACAGGTCGATCTGCGCGAGGGTCTGGTTCGAGAACGAGTTCGACATCACGAAGCTCGGGTGGCCGGTGGCGCAGCCGAGGTTCACCAGGCGGCCTTCGGCGAGCAGGAAGATCGCGTTGCCGTTGCCGAAGGTGAACTTGTCGACCTGCGGCTTGATGTTGGTGCGCGTGGCACCCGACGCGTACAGCGCATCGACCTGGATCTCGTTGTCGAAGTGGCCGATGTTGCAGACGATCGCCTGATCCTTCATCGCCTTCATGTGGGCGAGGGTGATGATGTCCTTGTTGCCGGTGGTGGTGACATAGATGTCGGCGCGGCCGAGGGTGTCCTCTACGGTCGTGACTTCATAGCCTTCCATCGCCGCCTGCAGTGCGCAGATCGGGTCGATCTCCGTGACGATGACGCGGGCGCCGTAGGCGCGCAGCGACGCCGCCGAGCCCTTGCCGACGTCGCCGTAGCCGCAGACCACCGCGACCTTGCCGGCCAGCATCACGTCGAGTGCGCGCTTGAGGCCATCGGCCAGCGATTCGCGGCAGCCGTACAGGTTGTCGAACTTCGACTTGGTGACCGAGTCGTTGACGTTGATCGCCGGGATCAGCAGCTTGCCCTGTTCGGCCAGCTGGTAGAGACGATGCACGCCGGTGGTGGTTTCTTCCGACACGCCCTTCCAGTCCTTGACCACGCGGGTCCAGTAGCCAGGGCGCTCGCTGGCAACGCGCTTGAGCAGGTTCTTGATGACTTGTTCTTCATGCGAACCCGAAGCCGAGTTCACCCAGCTCTCGTCGCCCTGTTCCAGCTCATAACCCTTGTGGATCAGCAGGGTCACGTCACCGCCGTCGTCGACCACCAGCTCCGGGCCGGTCAAGGTGCCGTCGGCCAGGGTGAAGGTCAGCGCGTCGAGCGTGCAGTCCCAGTACTCCTCCAGCGTTTCGCCCTTCCACGCGAACACCGGCGTGCCGGTGGCGGCGATCGCGGCGGCGGCGTGGTCCTGGGTCGAGAAGATGTTGCACGAGGCCCAGCGCACGTCGGCGCCGATGTCCTTCAGCGTCTCGATCAGCACGGCGGTCTGGATGGTCATGTGCAGCGAGCCAGTCACGCGCACGCCCTTCAGCGGCGTGGTGGCGGCATGCTTGCGGCGGATCGACATCAGGCCGGGCATCTCGTGCTCGGCGATGTCGAGCTCCTTGCGGCCCCAGTCGGCCAGCGTGATGTCGGCGACCTTGTAGTCGCCCTCGGTCGAAAACGTGCGTACTGCGTTCATGGCATTGCTCCGGTCTGTGCGATCTGTGTCGCAGGTTAGCCGGGCGCCGTTGCAGGTTCATTCCACCGAGCCTGGCCGGACTATGTGGAAAGTCTGCACAGGGATGTGCAGGCTTGCGGAAGGATCCGCACATGTCACGGTCGCAGCGCCCCTCGGCGAAGGGCGGCCATTATATCTCTTGTTCCGGATGAAACGATGGCGCACGGCTCCATGTGATCGGTTAGGCTTCGGATTGCTGCCTTGCAGCAGACCAGTTGTCCATCGGGACAATACCAATCACGACCAAACGAACGACGGGAACCACGCCGCGCGCATGAACAGCCCCCGCAGTCTCGAATTCGCCCCGCCCGATGTTCCCCTGCGTGAGGACGTGCGCCGGCTGGGCGCGCTGGTCGGCGACATGCTGGCCGAACAGGTATCACCCGAATTCCTGGCCGAGGTGGAACGGGTGCGCACCACCGCGATCGCGCGCCGCCAGGCGGGTGAGCCGCCGCAATCGCTGGCCGGACTGCTTGAGGGCCAGGCGCCGGAGCAGGCGGAGTCGCTGATCCGTGCGTTCAGTACCTACTTCCAGGTGGTGAACATCGCCGAGCGCGTGCACCGCATCCGTCGCCGCCGCGACTACCAGCGCGCCGGCAGCGCACGGCCGCAGCCGGACGGCCTGCACGACACGCTGGCCAAGCTCAAGGCGCAGGGCGTGACCCTGGAGGAACTGGCCGACTGGCTGCCGCGGATCGACGTGGAGCCCGTGTTCACTGCGCATCCGACTGAAGCCGTACGCCGCGCGCTGCTCGAGAAGGAGCAGTTGATGGTCGCCAGCCTGATCAACGGGCTGGATGGCACGCGCACGCCCGGCGAACTGGCCACCGATATCGCGCGTTTCCGCATGGCGCTGACGTCGGCGTGGCAGACCTCGGACTCCTCGCCGGTCCGCCCCGGCGTCGAGGACGAACGCGAACACGTCGGTTTCTACCTGGTCGAAGTGCTCTACCGCGTCATCCCGGTGCTGTACGAGACCTTCGAGAACGCGATCACCGACGTTTACGGTGCGGCGCCGCAGGTCACCGCGCATCTGCCGCGCGTGCTGCGGTTCGGCACCTGGGTCGGCGGCGACATGGACGGCAATCCGAACGTCGATGCCGGCACGATCACCGCCACGCTGGATGCCCAGCGCCGCATGATCCTGACGCGGTACCTGAAGGAACTGCGCCAGCTCACCACGCTGCTCAGCCAGTCCACCTCCGTCATCGGGGTGTCGCCGGAGGTGCTGGCACGGGTGGACGAGTACCGTGCGCTGCTGCCGGAGGCCGCGAAGAAGTCGCGTCCGCGCCACGGCGACATGCCATACCGCCTGCTCAACGACCTGATGCGTGCGCGCCTGCAGGCGACGCTGGAGGACAAGCCGGCGGCCTATGCGTCGCCAGAGGAACTCGCGGGCGACGTCGATCTGATCCTTCATAGTCTCGAAGCGAACCGCGGCATCCACGCGGGCTGGTTCGCGATTCGGCGGCTGGCCTGGCGGGTGCGGACGTTCGGCTTCCATCTGGCGCGGCTGGACGTGCGCCAGGAGTCCAGCGTGCACGCGCGTGCGGTCGCGGCCGCGCTTGGCGATGCCGACTGGGAGGAACGCGATGCCGTCGAGCGTGCGGCGCTGCTCGGCCCCTACGCCAGTGGCGAGACCGCGCTGCCGGCGTCTGACCAGGAGGGCAACGAACGCCTCGATGCAGTCTTCCGCGCGCTGGCCGATGCGCGCGCGCGGCATGGTACCGATGCCCTGGGCACCTACATCATCAGCATGGCGCACAGTCGCGCCGATGTGCTGACGGTGCTGGCGCTCGCGCGGCGCGGTGGCCTGGTCGACGACGCAGGGCAGGTGCCCCTGGATATCGCGCCGCTGTTCGAAACCATCGACGACCTGGGCCATGGCACCGGGGTGCTGCGCGACCTGCTGGCCGACCCGGTCTACCGCGCCCATCTCGCCGCGCGCGGCAACGTCCAGATGGTGATGCTGGGCTATTCCGACAGCGGCAAGGACGGCGGCATCGCGGCCTCGCGCTGGGGGCTGCAGCGGGCGCAGGTGGAACTGGTCGATGCCGCGCAGGAACTGGGCATCAGGCTGACCTTCTTCCACGGCCGCGGCGGTTCGATCATCCGCGGTGGCGGCAAGACCACGCGTGCGCTGGAAGCGGCGCCGCGCGGCAGTGTCGACGGACGCCTGCGGGTGACCGAACAGGGCGAGGTGATCCACCGCAAGTACGGCATCCGTGCGCTCGCGCTGCGTTCGTTGGAGCAGGCGGTCGGCGCCGTGCTGCTGTCCAGCGTGCGCCCGCGTCCGCCGGAACCGCGCGAAGCGCGCTGGCGCGACATCATGGCGCTCGTCGCCGATCAAAGTTCGCAAGCGTACCGCGCCTTCGTGCAGTCGCCGCGCTTCATGGACTACTTCCGCACGGCCACGCCGATCGACGTGATCGAGCGGATGACGCTGGGCTCTCGCCCGTCGCGTCGGCTGGGACAGGACGCGGCGCTGGGCAACCTGCGCGCGATTCCCTGGGTGTTCGCGTGGAGCCAGGCGCGGGCGGTGATTCCGGGCTGGTACGGCGTCGGCACCGGCCTGCAGGCGGCGGTGGACACGTACGGCGAGGACGCGCTGAAGGAAATGGCCCGCGACTGGCCGTTCTTCAAGACCTTCCTCGACGACGTGTCGATGGTGCTGGCGAAAGGCGACCTGAGCATCGCCGAGATGTACTCGAAGATGTCCGGCGATCTGCACGGCGAGTTCTTCCCGCGCGTGCAGCGCGAGCATGCGTCGGTGCTGCGCTGGGTGCTGGCGCTCAATGGCAACGACTGGCTGCTCCAGCACGACCAGCGGCTGGCGCTGTCGATCCGCTTGCGCAATCCTTACATCGACCCGATCAGCGTGATGCAGGCCGACCTGCTGAAGCGCTGGCGCGACAGCGACCGCGAGGACGACGCGCTGCTGCATGCGCTGGTCGCCAGCATCAACGGCGTGTCGCAGGGCGTGCAGAACACCGGGTGAGCACAGGGGTAAGTGGTGTGGGATGTGGGAGCGACGTAAGTCGCGATGGAACATCGGTAATGCTTCATCGCGACTTACGTCGCTCCCACACCTGATTCAAAGCTTCCTGACTTAACCATCCAGCTCCGACCAGCGCTGGTAAGCGTGGTCCAGCTCGGCCTGTTTCGCGGCCAACTCGTCGTTCGCGCGCTGCAGATCGGCGGGCGACTGCTGGTAGTAAGCGGCGCCGTTCATGGCTTCGGTACGCGTGGCGATGTCGCTCTCCAGTGCCTCAATGCGCCCCGGCAGCTGCTCCAGTTCGCGCTGCTCCTTGAAGCCCAGCTTGCGCTTGGCGGCGACCGGTTCGGGCTGCTTCGACAACGCAGGTTTGACCGGCACGGCGGTGCTGGCGGCAACCGAGGGCGCGCGACGCTGGCGCAGCCAGTCCGAATAGCCGCCGACGTAATCGCCCAGCCGGCCTTCGCCTTCCAGCACCAGTGTGCTGGTGACCACGTTGTCGAGGAAGTCGCGGTCGTGGCTGACCAGCAGCAGCGTGCCCTTGTAGTCCAGCAGCAGTTCTTCCAGCAGCTCCAGCGTTTCCACGTCCAGGTCGTTGGTCGGTTCGTCCATCACCAGCAGGTTGGACGCCTGCGCGAACAGCTTGGCCAGCAGCAGGCGGTTGCGCTCGCCGCCGGACAGGCGGGTGATCGGCGCTCGGGCGCGCTCGGGCGAGAACAGGAAGTCCTGCAGGTAGCCGATCACGTGCTTGCGGCTGCCATTGATCTCGACGAAATCGCTGCCTTCGGCGACGTTCTCCAGCGCGGTGCGCGACTCGTCCAGCTGGCTGCGGTGCTGGTCGAAATAGGCGATCTGCAGGCCGGTGCCCAGCTTCACTTCGCCCTGCTGCGGGGCCAGTTCGCCCAGCAGGATCTTCAACAGCGTCGACTTGCCGGCGCCGTTCGGCCCGATGATGCCGACGCGGTCGCCGCGCATGATCGTCGCCGACACATCGTCCAGCAGCGTGCGGCCGTCGTAGGCCTGGGTGACGCCGGTGGCCTCGATGACCTTCTTGCCGGAGGCCTGCGCGGCGGCGGCCTCCATCTTGACGTTCCCGGACAGCTCGCGGCGCTGTGCGCGTTCGCGACGCATCGCCTTCAACGCGGTGACGCGACCTTCATTGCGGGTGCGGCGCGCCTTGATGCCCTGGCGGATCCAGACTTCTTCCTGCGCCAGCAGCTTGTCGAAGCGCGCGTTTTCCTGCGCCTCGGCATGCAGCCGCTCTTCGCGGCGGCGCAGGTAGTTGTCGTAATCGCCCGGCCAACTGGTCAGCTGGCCGCGGTCGATCTCGAGGATGCGCGTGGCCAGCGAGCGCAGGAAGCTGCGGTCGTGGGTGACGAACACGATGCTGCCGCCGAACGACTTCAGAAAACCTTCCAGCCAGGCGATCGCCTCGATGTCGAGGTGGTTGGTCGGTTCGTCCAGCAGCAGGATGTCGGGTTCGCGGACCAGCGCCTGCGCCAGCAGCACGCGCCGCTTCATGCCGCCGGACAGCGCGGCGAAGTCGGTCTCCTCGGGCAGTTCCAGCCGTTCGAGTACCTGCTGCACGCGGCGATCCAGGTCCCAGCCGTTGCGCGCTTCGATCTGCGCCTGCGCCTCGCCCATCGCGTCCATGTCGCCGTCGTGCAGCGCGTGGTGGTAAAGCGCGAGCAGATGACCGAGGTCGCCCAGTCCTTCGGCCACCACATCGAACACCGTGCCCTGGGTGTCCTGCGGGACTTCCTGCGCCATGCGCGCGACGACCACGCCGTTCTGCACGCGGATCTCGCCGTCGTCGGGTTTGAGTTCGCCGGCCATCAGGCGCATCAGCGTGGATTTGCCCATGCCGTTGCGGCCGACGATGCAGACGCGCTCGCCGGGTTCGATGGACAGGTCGACGTGTTCGAGGAGGAGCGGCCCGCCGACGCTGAAGTCGACCCGCTGGAATTGCATCAGGGACATGCGCCCATTGTAGCCGGCGCGGCGGCGTTCCCGCGCTGCCGTGGCGGGCTACTGGAAGTTGTAGCGCACCACGTGGAAGAACACCGGGGCGGCGAACACCACCGAATCCAGCCGGTCGAGGGCGCCACCGTGGCCCTCGATCATCTCGCCCCAGTCCTTGGCGCCCAGGCTGCGCTTGGTCGCCGACAGTGCCAGCCCGCCCAGGAAGCCGCACAGCACGATCAGCAGCGACAGCAGGGCGGACTGCATGGGCGTGAACGGGGTGACCCACCACAGTGCGGCGCCGATGGCCGCCGCGGACAGGCCGCCGCCGACCAGACCTTCGACGGTCTTGGACGGACTGACCTTGGGAGCCAGCAGATGCTTGCCGAACAGCTTGCCGAACACGTACTGCAGGACATCGCTCAACTGCACCACCAGCAAGAGGTAGAACAGCAGCATCAGGTTCTGCCCCTCGTAGCCGGGGATGTCCAGCAGCATCAGCGCCGGCGCGTGGCTCAGGCAGTAGACGGTGAGCATCAGCCCCCACTGCACCTTGGTGTTGCGCTCCAGGAAATTCTCGGTATCGCCCTGCAGGGCGGTGACGGCGGGCAGCAGCAGGAAGCCGTACACCGGAATGCACATGACGAACAGGCCATACCAGTCCACGCCGATCAGCCAGTACTGCAGCGGGATCGCCACGTAGAAGCACAGGCACAGCGCGAGATGGTCACCGCGGCGCGTGGGCGTGAGCGTCAGGAACTCGCGCAGCGCGAAGAACGACAGCAGCGCGTACAGAACCAGCGTGGCGATCTTGCCGATCAGGAAGCAGACCAGCAGCACGCCGACCATCACCCACCACGCGTTGATGCGGGCGTTGAGGTTGTCGATCACCGCCGACGGCTTGCGCCTGCCGAGCACCCAGCCGATGGTCGACGCCAGCACCAGCAACGCGATCACGCCACCGATCACCCACCAGAACTTGCCCGGTGCCTGCGCGATGGCGGTGCGGATGAAGCCGTTGAAGGGCAGGGTGTCCATGCGTCGGATCGCGTCCTTGGGTCAGGGGGCCAGGGCCTGCACCGCATCACGTGCGCGCTGCAGGAAAACGGCCTTGTCTTCACCGGGCAGCGCCACCAGCGGCGCCCCGAAACGGACGGTGCAGATCAGCGGCACCGGCAGCAGGCTGCCCTTGGGCATGCTGCGCCGCGCGTTGTCGAGATAGACCGGGATCAGTTCGACGTGCGGATGGCGCTGCGCCAGGTGAAACAGCCCGGATTTGAACGGCAGCATCGCGGGTTCGGGATTGCGCGTGCCCTCCGGGAACAGGATCAGCGACTCGCCCGCCGCCAGCGCGTCGTACAGCGGCTTCAGCGGGTCGGCATCGGCCTGTTCGCGCTGCCGGTCGATCAGCACCACGTTGAGGCCGGGTCCGGCGATCAGGCCCTTGAGCCCGCCACCGCCCCAGTAGTCGCGCGCGGCCACCGGTCGGGTGCGTCGGCGCAGGAAAGGCGGCAGCGCCGACCACAGCGCGACGGTATCGAGATGGCTGGCGTGGTTGGCGAAGTAGATGCGTTGGCGGGGTTCGGGCTGGCTGCCGATCCAGCGGGGATAGGCGCCGATCAGGGCCTTGCTGAGGGCGGCCAGCAGGCGGCTGATCATGCGCCGTCCCGCGTGTGCAATGCCGTCGCGATCGCGCGGCTGCGGGTGATGCAGGTCAGCAGTGCGCCCACCGCGATCACCCAGGCGGCGATGCGCAATGCCCACTGCGTCTGCGCGAACACCCCTTCGGCCGCGCCCAGCAGGCAGGCGAGGGTCAGCACGGCCATGCGGTGCTGCTTGGCCATCGGGCCGCGGAAATCCTGCGGCAGTCCCAGGCTGCCACCGGCCAGGCGGACGTAGGCGGTGAGCGCGGCCGCCAGTGCGCCCAGCCAGCCCAGCCACGGTGCGCCGCAGGCATGGCCGAGCGCGACGATCAGCAATGAATCGGCAATGCGGTCGGGAAACTCGTTGTAGAGCGCGCCGGTCGGTGTCTTCTTGCCGCCCTCCATCGCCACCATGCCGTCCAGCAGGTTGCAGACCAGGCGCAGCTGGATGCAGACGGCGGCACCGACCAGTGCCCACGGCGTGGCACGCCACAACAGCCAGGCGCCCAGTGCCGCGAAGACGATGCTGAGTACCGAGATCTGGTTGGGAGTGACGGACGAGCGCGCCAGTGCGGCGCTGATCGAACGGGCCCATCCACTGGCACGGGCGGCGATGGGACGACGATTGGAGTCGTTCGACATGCGGTCTTCCTGACGTGTAGGGCGATCCTAGCGGCATGCCGGGCGCGTCGCCAGCAAGGCCGCGGGCGTCAGCGTGCAGTGGGCTCGCGGTTGCCCAGCAGCGCGGCATGGCGCTGCTCCATTTCCTCGCGCAGCTCACGACGCAGGCGCGCGGCGGCGAAGCGCCGGATCTCGTCCGGCGTACCCGGCTCCAGCGCGGGCACCGGGGAAGGGCGACCATCGTCGTCGACGGCCACCATCGTGAAGAAGCAGCTGTTGGCGTGGCGCACGCTCTGCTTGCGGATGTCTTCGGCGACGACCTTGATGCCGATTTCCATCGACGACGTGCCGGTGTGGTTGACCGAGGCCAGGAAGGTCACCAGTTCGCCCACGTTGATCGCCTGGCGGAACATCACCTGGTCCACCGACAGGGTGACCACGTACTTGCCCGCGTAGCGGCTGCCGCAGGCGTAGGCCACCTGGTCGAGCAGTTTGAGGATCGCACCGCCGTGGACCTTGCCGGAGAAGTTGGCCATGTCCGGCGTCATCAGCACCGTCATCGTCAGCTGGTGGCTCTTCAGCGACTCTATGGCACGGCTCCGCAGGGTGAGGGACGCAGGCTACCCGATACCGGACCGGTTGGTCAGCCACCTCTGGCAGAGGCGTGTGCTCCCGGTCCGGGGTATCGAGGTCACCAGTCCGTCGGCTTGTAGTCCTTCAGGAACTGGCCCCACACGTGCTCGCCGGTGTTGAGGCCGTGGATGATCGGGTCGACGATGCGCGCGGCGCCGTCGACGATATCCAGCGGCGGGTGGAAGCGCTCTTCGATGACCTTGCGCGCGGCGATCTCGACGGGATCCTCGTCGGTGACCCAGCCGGTGTCGACACTGTTCATGTGGATGCCGTCGCCGTGGTAATCGGCGGCCGCGGTGCGCGTCATCATGTTGAGCGCGGCCTTGGCCATGTTGGTGTGCGGGTGCTTGGTGGTCTTGAAGTTGCGGTAGAACTGGCCCTCGACCGCGGACACGTTGACGATGTGCTTGTCGCGGTCGGGCGTGCGCAGCATCAGCGGCTTCAGCCGCGCGTTGATGATGAAGGGCGCGATGGCGTTGACCAGTTGCGTCTCCAGCAGCTCCACCGAAGGCACTTCGTGCATCAGCAGGCGCCATGAATTGCGGCCGCGCAGGTCGACCTGCTGCAGATCCTGGTCCAGGCGGCCCTCGGGGAACAGGTGCTTCTGGCCCAGCAGCTCCTCGGGCAGCAACGGCACCTGCGACAGTTCGGCGGAACGGCTCAGCCCGGCGGTGTCGTCGACGCTGCCCATCGCGACCTGCACCGCTGCCGGGTTGGCGCCGGGCAGCATGTTATAGCTGCGCAGGCCTTCGTAACTGCCCAGCAGTTTCCGGATGTGCTGCGGCGTGTCGTGCAGCGCTGCGGTCTCGGCCTCCATCATGTGCGCGTAGAACTCCGGCGGACGGCGCACGGTCTGGCACGCGTTGTTGATGATGAAATCCAGCCGCGGCAGCTTGCCGGCCAGCTCATGGCAGAACGCCTCGACGCTGGGCGTGTGGCGCAGGTCCAGGCCGAACACTTCCAGCCGATGGCCCCAGTCGCCGAAGTCCGGTTCCTGCGCGTAGCGCGCGGCGGAGTCGCGCGGGAAACGGGTGGTGACGATCAGGTGCGCGCCCGCGCGGAGCAGCTTCAAGCCGGCCTGGTAGCCGATCTTGACCCGGCCACCGGTCAACAGGGCAACCCGTCCGGTGAGATCGGCCAGTTCGGTGCGCTTGGCGAAATTGAAGTCCGCGCAGGTCGGGCACATCTGATCGTAGAAGTGGTGGATCAGCGTGTACTTCTGCTTGCACACGTAGCAGTGCAGCAGTTCCGACGACTCGCGCGGCGCGATGTCGGGCGATGGCAATGCCGGGGGGAAGTAGTTCGGCGTGGTGAACACCGGCCTCCGGCGCAGCTCACGGATACCGGTCTGGTCGAGGACGGCCTCGGCGCGGCGGATGGCCTCGACGTTGCGCTCGCGCTCGCGCTGCTTGGATTTCTGCCGGCGCAGCTTGGGATCGGGCAGGTAGATCGCGGCGATCGCCCGGTGCAGGCGTGCGCGCTCGTCCTCCGGACAGCCGTCGAGCAGGGTGCGGTCGGCGGCGATGGACTCGAGCCATTCGAGGGCAGCACGCATGCGCGTGGGATCGTCGGCAGCGTGCGGGGGCGGGGTGTCGGTGGTCATGGCGTCGATCTGTGTCCGTGCGGCGGAGTGCAGCATGCGTGCGATCCGCAAAAAAAACACGGGCCGCATCGCTGCGACCCGTAGTCTTCGCCCCAACCCTCTCCCGCAGGCGGAAGAGGGCGGAGAAAAGCGGCTTACTTCAGCTTGGCGTCCTTGCGCAGCGCCTCGGCGCGGTCGGTCTTCTCCCAGGAGAAGGCGGTCGCGGTGTGCTTCTTGCCGGCGGCGTCGACGTAGGAAATCTCCTTCGGCTTGCGGCCGAAGTGGCCGTAGCTGGCGGTCGGCTGGTAGATCGGGTGCTCCAGATCGAGCATCCGGGTGATGCCGTACGGACGCAGGTCGAAGTGCTTGCGGATCAGCTTCTCGATCACGTCGTCGCCCACCTTGCCGGTGCCGAACGTGGTCACCGAGATCGAGGTCGGCTCGGCCACGCCGATGGCGTAGGAGACCTGCACTTCGCACTTGTCGGCCAGGCCGGCGGCCACGATGTTCTTGGCCACGTAGCGCGCGGCATAGGCGGCCGAACGGTCGACCTTCGACGGATCCTTGCCCGAGAACGCACCGCCGCCATGACGGGCCATGCCGCCGTAGCTGTCGACGATGATCTTGCGGCCGGTCAGGCCGCAGTCGCCCACCGGGCCACCGATGACGAACTTGCCGGTCGGGTTGATGTGCACCTTGTTCTTCGGCAGCGCATCCAGCCACTTCTTCGGCAGCACCGGCACCAGGATCTCGGCGCGCACGGCCTCGATCAGGTCCTTCTGCTTGATGTCCGGGTCGTGCTGGGTCGACAGCACCACGGCGTCGAGGCCCAGGACGGTGTTGCCGTCGTAGCGCAGGGTGACCTGCGACTTGGCGTCCGGGCGCAGCCACTTCAGCTTGCCCTTCTTGCGCACCTTGGCCTGCTGTTCCACCAGGCGGTGGCTGTAGTACAGCGGGGCCGGCATGAATTCCGGCGCCTCGTTGCAGGCGTATCCGAACATCAGGCCCTGGTCGCCGGCGCCCTGTTCTTCCGGCTTCTTGCGGTCGACGCCCTGGTTGATGTCGGGCGACTGCTTGCCGAGCATGTTGATGATGGCGCAGGTGTGGCCGTCGAAACCGACGTCCGAGTTGTCGTAGCCGATGTCATTGATCACCTTGCGGGCCAGCGACTCGATGTCGACCCACGCGGTGGTGGTGACTTCGCCCGCAACGATGGCCGCGCCCGTCTTCACCAGCGTCTCGCAGGCCACGCGCGCGCGCTTGTCCTGGGCCAGGATGGCGTCCAGTACGGCGTCGGAAATCTGGTCGGCGATCTTGTCCGGATGGCCTTCGGAGACCGATTCGGAGGTGAACAGGTAGCTGGACATCAGGCTTATATCCTTTGATTCGGATGAAAAGATGGGCGCGCATGATACACGCCGGGGGCAGGGTGTGCATTCTGCGCCGTTCAGGGTGGGAGGGGGTTAAGCGCGGATCAAGCGCGGCTGTCACCGGATTGCCAGAAAACCGCAACCGGGCTGTCGCTGGCCAGGCGCAGGCTGCGCGGCGACACCCCGTCGCCGGCCCCCGCCATGCATCTGCTGGAACGCCAGATCGCCGAACGCTACCCCCACTGGTTCCGCGGCCGCCGTGCGCGCCTGACCCAGCCGCTGCTGCGCACGCTGGGCCGCTGGTCGAAGCTGGATCTGGCGTATGCCTTCCTGGCCGACCACAGCCACCTGCAGGGCCTCGCCTTCGTCGATGCCGCGATCGACCACCTGAACATGCGGACGAACGCCGATCCTGCGGGGGAGCGGCGCATCCCCGCGCAAGGCCGGCTCTTGATCGTCGCCAACCACCCCTCCGGCGCACTGGATGCGCTGGCGCTGCTGCAGCTCGTGGGACGCGTGAGGCAGGACGTGAGGATCGTCGCGAACGACGTCCTGACGGGCATCGCGCCGCTGGCCGACCTGCTGTTGCCGGTGCGGATCCTGGGCGGCACGCCCAACGCGGACAGCGTGCGTGCGGTCGAGCGGGCGCTGGAGGCCGAGCAGTGCGTGATCGTGTTCCCGGCGGGAGAGGTCTCGCGGCTGGGTCTGCGCGGCGTGCGCGATACCCGCTGGCGGCGCGGCTTCCTCAGGTTCGCCCGTGCGACCGGCGCGCCGGTGCTGCCGATCCGCGTACAGGCGCGCAACTCGACGCTGTTCTACGGCGCATCGGCACTGTTCAAGCCCGCGGGCACCGCGCTGCTCGCGCGCGAGATGTTCCGCCGGAGCCAGCGGCGCCTGCAACTGCATGTCGGGCAGGTGCTGCGCGTTGACGCTGAGGAAGACGCGGCCTCCGTGATTGCACGCGTGCGTGCCGCGCTGTACGCGCTGGGACGCCCCCCCAGGACGGCGTCGCCGGAACCCGCCGAGACCACTGAGACCGTTGAGCCCCTGGTGGAGGCGTTGGCGCCCGAGGCGCTCGAAGCCTGCATCGATGCCCTGGACGTGCTGGGCCAGACCACCGACGGCAAACGCATCTGCGTGGGCAGGCTCGCCGGCGGTTCGCCCCTGCTGCGCGAGATCGGCCGCCTGCGCGAATTGACGTTCCGCGCCGTGGGCGAGGGCACCGGCAAGCGGATGGACGTGGATGCCTTCGATACCTGGTACGAGCACATCGTGCTGTGGGACGCGGCGCAGCGGAGAATCGCCGGCGCCTACCGGATCGCGCGCGGTGCGCCGGTGCTGGCGGCACAGGGACTGAAAGGCCTCTACACCGCGTCGCTGTTCGACTACGCCGACGACGCGCTGCCACGCCTGGCCACCGGCATGGAACTCGGGCGCAGCTTCGTGGTGCCCGAGTACTGGGGCAGCCGCAGCATCGACTATCTGTGGCAGGGCATTGGCGCTTACCTGCGCCGGCATCCGGGGGTGCGCTATCTGTTCGGTGCCGTGTCGATGAGCGCCGCACTGCCTGCGCACGCGCGCGAGCGCATCGTCGCCTACTACACGCACTACTTCGGGGACACGTGCAACAACGCAAGGCCTCGGCATCCGTTCCAGTACGCCGCCACGCCGTTGTCGTTCGAGGCGCTGGATGCGGAAACCGGATTCCGCGTGCTCAAGGCCAACCTCGATACGCTGGGGGCGACCGTGCCGATGCTCTACAAGCAGTACACCGATCTTTGCGAGCCGGGCGGCGCGCGCTTCCTCGCGTTCGGCGTGGATCCGGACTTCAGCGACTCGATCGATGGCCTGATCGAAGTGGACCTGCACCGCATCCGCCCCAAGAAGCGCGAGCGCTACCTGGGCGACCGCCGGCATCCGGTGGAGGCCGCGGCGTGAGCCCGCGGACCGCGCCCTCCCCGATGCGGCGCGCGGTCTTCGTCTCCGACGTCCATCTGGGATCCAAACACTGCCACGCGGCGGAGTTCGCCGACTTCCTGACCGGACTGCAGTGCCGCCGGCTGTACTTGGTCGGCGACATCGTCGACCTGTGGTGGATGGCGCAGCGACGGGCCTCGTGGGACGCGGCCCACAACCGGGTGGTGGAAGCGCTGCACGCGCTGGCGCTCAACGGCACCGAGCTGATCTACGTGCCCGGCAACCACGACCGTCCCATCCGTCGCTTCTGCGGCCTGATGCTGCCTGCCATGCAGGTGCGCCGCCGCGCGATCCACACCACGCTGGACGGCCGACGCCTGCTGGTGACCCACGGCGACGACTACGACGGCGTCACCCATTTCGGCGGGCTGCAGGAAAAGTTCGGCGACTGGCTGTACTACCGCATCCTCACCGGCAACCGCCTGACCAACCGGCTACGCCGTCGGTTCGGCCTGCGCTACTGGTCGCTGGCCGAGTACCTCAAGCGTCAGAGCGACGCCGCCGAGCGCTACATCGCGCGGTTCGTGCAGGCCGGGTTGGATGATGCGCGCAGGCGAGGGTTGGACGGCATCGTCTGCGGCCATATCCACCGCGCCTCGCTGCTCCAGCGCGAGGGCCTGGTCTATGCCAATGACGGCGACTGGGTGGAAAGCCTGACCGCGCTCAGCGAAGAGGCTGATGGCACGCTGTGCCTGCTGTCGCACACCGGCAAGGTGCTGGCCGAAGTGGCGCCGACGTTGCGGCTGGTGCCGCAGGACGTCCCGCGCGCGGCGTGAGGAATGCCGCTGCCGGCTGCTAGGATCGCCGCATGGATTCCCTCAGCCAGATCGTCCTCGGCGGCGCCATCGCCGCCGCCATAGCGCCCGCCTCGCACCGTCGTGCCGCGCTGCTCGCCGGCGCTGCGCTCGGCACGCTGCCCGACCTCGACAGCCTGCCCATCGCGCTCGTCTCGGATGATCCGGTCACGCTGATGACCGTGCACCGCAGCTTCAGCCATTCGCTGTTCGTGCTGCCGCTGGTGGGGTGGCTGATCTGGTGGCTGTTCAAGCGGTTCGGCGACGGGCGCGTCGCGGCATCGCCGGTGCGCTGGTTCTGGGCCATCCAGTTGGCACTGATCACGCATCCGCTGCTGGACGCCTTCACCGTCTACGGCACGCAACTCTGGTGGCCGTTGATGCCGGCGCCGACCATGTGGTCCAGCGTGTTCATCATCGATCCGCTGTACACGGTCTGGCTGCTGGTGGCGTGCGGCGTCGCATGGTTCGCGCGCGAACGCGTGCTGGCGAGGCGCGCGCTGGTGGTGGGCCTTGCATTGAGCACGGCATACCTGGGCTGGTCGCTGGTCGCCAAGGCCATGGTGGACCGTGAAGCCGAGCGCGCGCTGGCTGCGATGGGGCAGGGCGATGCCCGCTACTTCTCGGTGCCGATGCCGTTCAACACGCTGCTGTGGCGCGTGGTGGCGATGACGCCGGACGGATTCCTGGAAGGGCAGCGGTCCGTGGTCGCCGACCATGGCGCCCTGCGCTTCCAGGCGTATGGCTCCGAGGCAGCGGTGCTCCGTGAGGTGCAGGACCTGCCGGCGGTGCGACGGCTTGCCTGGTTCAACCATGGCTTCATGAAGGCCGTGCAGCGTGACGGCCAACTGGTGCTGGTGGATCTGCGCATGGGCGTCGAGCCGGACTACAGTTTCAACTTCGTGGTGGCCGAGGCCACGCCGGACGGCTGGCGCGAGGTGCCGCCGCAACGCAAGGAGTGGCCCTGGTCGCAGCCCGATCAACGGCTGCGCCTGATGTGGCAGCGCATCTGGACCGAACCGCCGCCCGAGGATGTCGCCGGCGCGCGGCTGCCCGCCCCGGCGGGCGCTGCTCAGTAGACGGTGGCGCGGGCCTGCACGAAGGCGTAGAAGAACACGGCGTCCGGATCGTTCTGCACGTCGTGCATTTCGCGGCGCATGCCGTCGACGATGTCCTGCGTGACGCGTCCGGCGTCCACCAGCGAATCGGCTGCCGACAGCAGCAGCTCTTCCCAGAACGCGATCATGTCCTTGCGACGCGCCGGCTCGCGGTTGTCGAAGTGCACGGTCTTGATCTCGGTCACCACGTCGCGGTAGCCGCCCGCCAGCAGCAGGTTGCCGAGCTTGGCGCCGATGAACGGATCGCCGCCACTGTCGTACTGGAAGTCGTTGAACGCCATCCAGTAGCGCCAGGTATTCGGCGAGTACGGATGCAGCAGGAAAGAGGAATTCATCACCTCGGTGATGTAGATCGGCGAGCCAGGCGCCAGCACCCGGCGGACTTCGCTGAGCACGCGCGCGGGACTGGGGACGTGCTCCAGGATCCAGCACAGGAAGGCGGCATCGAAATCGCGTGCGCCGAACGGCAGGCGGCTCGCGTCGGCCTGCTGCAGGCTGTAGCGGTCGCGGCACCACGGCATCGTCGCCAGATTCTGCTTCGCCGCCTGCAGCTGCACCTCGCTCAGATCGACGCAGCTGACATGCACGTCCGGGAAGCGGCGCAGCAGGATCTCGGTCTGCGCGCCGACGCCGCTGCCGACTTCCAGAAGCCGGCGCGTGCCGGTGTAATCGATGTGGTTGAAGATCGTGCTTTCCAGCAGGCGGGCCTGCTTCATCAGCCGCGCCTGCTCAACCGGCGAAAAACCGTGGAGGTAGGCGGGGCTTTCGTTCGTGTCGGACATGGGGTGCGCCTCAGGCAGCAGCGGGCAAGACCGGCGTGACGCCGGCGATCAGGGCATCGAAATAGTCGCGTGTCAGCCGCACCTGTTCGTCCGCACTCTCGGCGCGGTTGACCACGGCGCGGAAGGCGAGATTCTCCGGGCGGTCCTTGGCGTACCAGCCCAGGTGCTTGCGCGCGATGCGCACGCCCTGCAGTTCGCCATAGAACGCATGGAGCGCATGCAGGTGCGCCAGCAGGATGTCGCGCACGTCGGACACGGAGGGCGGCGGCAGGTAGTCGCCGGTGGCGAGGAAGTGCGCGATTTCGCGGAAGATCCACGGTCGACCCTGCGCGGCGCGGCCGATCATCACCGCGTCCGCGCCGGTGCTCGCCAGCACCCGCGCCGCCTTGTCCGGCGAATCGATATCGCCGTTGGCGACCACGGGAATGCGCAGCGCAGCCTTGATCGCGGCGATGGTCTCGTATTCGGCGGTGCCGGTGTAATGCTGGTCGCGCGTGCGGCCGTGCACGGCAAGCGAGGCGATGCCGCTTTCCTGGGCAATGCGCGCGATCACCGGTCCGTTGCGGTGGTCGCAGTCCCAGCCGGTGCGGATCTTCAGCGTGACCGGTACATCCACCGCCTTCACCACCGCTTCCAGGATGCGGCCCACCAGTGCCTCGTCGCGCATCAGCGCCGAGCCGGCCCAGGCATTGCAGACCTTCTTCGCCGGGCAGCCCATGTTGATGTCGATGATCTGCGCGCCGTGGTCGGCGTTGTAGCGCGCCGCGTTCGCCAGTTGCTCGGGCTCGGTGCCGGCGATCTGAACGCTGACCGGGCTGGGTTCGCCCTCGTGATCCATCCGGTGCAGCGACTTGGCCGTGTTCCAGAAGCGCGGATCGCTGATGGTCATCTCCGACACCGCCAGGCCCGCACCCAGCCGCTTGCACAGCAGGCGGAACGGTTTGTCGGTGACGCCGGCCATGGGGGCCAGCATCACCGGCGGGTCGATGCGGTAGGGGCCGATCTGCATGGCGGCATTATCCGCCGCCGGCCCCGGCGGGGAAACCGGCAGCAGCTACTCGCTGAAACGGGCGACGAGCTCCGCGCGCGACGGCATCGCCAGTGCGGCGCCCGGCCGTTCGGTCGACAGCGCGGCGTAGCGGTTGGCGAAGCGCACATGGTCCGCGAAAGCCGGCAGCGTAGCGCCCGCCAGCGACGCGGCGAGCGCACCGTTGAAGGCATCGCCTGCGCCCGTGGTGTCGACGACCGCCGCGGCTTCCGCCGCAACGCGGTAGTGCGGGCGGGCGTCGCCGCGCAAGGCGTCTTCGGGATGCGACACGTAGACGCCGGTGGCGCCCAACGTCACCACGACCGTGCCGTGCGGGAACAGTTGCCGGCAGTGCTGGTGCAGGGTAACGCCGTCGAGCGTGGCGACATCGTCCGCGGTGATCCGTTCGCCCAGATGGCGCGCGAGCAGTGCGGCGAATTCGGTCTCGTTCGGGGTGATGACGTCGGCGTGCGCCAGCAGTTCGGTGGTCGTCGCGGCATTCGCCGGTGCCGGGTTGAGCAGCGTGGTGGCACCGCACTGGCGCCCGGCCTGCAGTGCGGCCAGCACGGTATCGACAGGCGATTCCAGTTGGGCCAGCACCACGCCGGCCGCCGCCAGCACGTCCGCCTGGCCGGTGGCGAAGTCCGCCGACAGGATCGCGTTGGCGCCGGCGCCGATGACGATGGTGTTGCGTCCATGCGCATCCACGTAGATGCCGGCGGTGCCGGTCGGTTCCTCGCTCGCCTGCACGCGCAGGCTCAGGCCGTCGGCGTCCGCCAGGTCGCGTGCCAGCCGGCCACCGGCGTCGTCGCCCAGTGCGCAGACGAAAGTCGTGTCGGCGCCCGCACGCACGGCCGCGATGGCCTGGTTGAAGCCCTTGCCGCCGGGCCCGCTCGCGTAGCGGCCGGCGATGGTCGCGCCGGCGACGGGCAGGGCGTCGCAGCGCCACACGTGGTCGACATTGAAGGAGCCCACGACGACGACGCGGGACAGGGCGGGGGATGGCGTATTCATGCGGTGATACCTGAGGTCCGGACCGCAGCGATGCCGCGGTCACGGGAGGGAAACGTAAACACGGGGAGCAGGGCGGCCGCCGGCCGCCTCGCCCTGTCAGCCGAAGTGCGAGAGCACGCCGGCGATCGTGGCGGTCATCAGCGTGGCGATGGTGCCGCCCAGCACGGCGCGCAGGCCGAAGCGCGCCAGATCCGAGCGCCGTTCGGGCGCCAGGCCGCCGATGCCGCCGATCTGGATCGCGATCGAACTGAAGTTCGCGAAGCCGCACAGGGCGTACGTGGCGATCAGCTTGCCTTCGTCGGACAGCGATACGCCGGCGACCTTGCCGTTGACGATGTCGGCGAGTTGCAGGTAGGCGACGAACTCGTTGATCACCACCTTCTGGCCGATCAGCGAACCGACCGTGGTCGCATCCTGCCACGGCACACCGATCACCCAGGCGATCGGTGCCAGCACGTAGCCGAAGATCGTGGCCAGGTCGGTCGGCTTGCCGAGGACGGCGGCCAGGCCGGTCGCTTCGCCGAGCCACGTCAGCGGCCAGTTCAGCAGCGCGATCAGGGCGATGAAGGCCAGCAGCATCGCGCCGATGTTGAGCGCCAGCCTGAGGCCGTCGCCCGCACCCGCGGCGGCCGCGTCGATGATGTTGCTGGAGGTCTTCTCGACTTCCATCTTCACCGTGCCACGGGTCAGCGGCGTGCCGGTCTCGGGGATCAGCAGCTTGGCCACCACCAGCGTGGCCGGTGCGGCCATGATCGACGCGGCCAGCAGGTGCTTGGCGTAAAAGGCCTGCTGCTCGGCATCGCCGCCGCCCAGCATGCCCACGTAGGCCGCCAGCACGCCGCCGGCGATGTGCGCCATGCCGCCGATCATCATCGTGATCAGCTCGGACTCGGTCATCCTCGGGATGTACGGGCGCACCGTCAGCGGCGCCTCGGTCTGGCCGATGAACACGCTGGCGCAGACACTGGTGGTCTCGGCGCCGGACACCTTCATCACCTTGGTGATCGCCAGCGCCATGATCCGCACGATGAACTGCATCACGCCCAGGTGGTACAGCACGCCCATCAGGGCGGCGAAGAAGATGATGGTGGGCAGCACCTGAAACGCGAAGATGAACCCGTAGGTCTCGATGTTCATCAGGCCGCCGAAGATGAAGTTCGAGCCGGCGTTGACGAAGCTGAGGATCTTCACGAAGCCGTGGCCGAGCGCGTCGAACACTTCACGTCCGCCGGGTACCAGCAGGACCAGCGCAGCGAAGGCGATCTGCAGGGTGATGCCCGTGGCGACCAGCTTCCAGTCGATGGCCTTCCGGTTGTTGGAAAACAGCCAGACGATGCCGATCAGCACCGCCAGACCGAACAGGCCGAAGCCGATCCGCCCCAAGACTTCCAGCATGTATTCCCCCAGACCTTGCATGTTGTTCTGACCGGGCAGTCTAGCAGCGCAGGGCCCCGTCCCGGCCGTTCAGCCAACGCCGCGCCAGGCCACCCACAGGGCGAGGGCGAGGAACACCACGGCAGCCAGGCTGCGAGCCAGCGTCAGTGGCAGCTTGTTGGCGAAGCGGTGGCCCAGCCAGACCACCGGCAGGTTGGCCAGCAGCATGCCGACAGTGGTGCCCGCGATCACCTGCCAGAGCGGCTCGTACTTGGTGGCCAGCAGCACGGTGGCGATCTGTGTCTTGTCGCCGATCTCGGCCAGGAAGAAGGCGATGGTGGTGGCGATGAACGCGCCGTGGGCCGGAAGCTTTTCGTTTTCGTCCAGGGTATCGGGCTTCAGTGTCCACAGCGCCACGGCCAGGAAGCTGGCTGCGACCAGCCAGCGCAACACCTCGGGCGACAGCCAATCGGTCAGTTCCGCACCCAGCCAGGCGGAAATGGCGTGGTTCACGAGCGTGGCGGCCAGGATTCCCCAGGCGATCGGCCATGGCTTGCGATAACGCGCCGCCAGCAACAGGGCCAATAGCTGGGTCTTGTCGCCGATTTCAGCGAGGGTGACGGTGCCGGTGGACACCAGCAGGGCGTGCAGGGACTGCATCTACAACTCCGGGGCCAGGCATTCGCGTCGAGCGCGAAGGCAAACGACGCACTGCCCGGCCCGGGTAAGCGCGACGCCTGCCTTCGGTCTTGCCCGGCGAAGCGGATGGCTTCGTCCCGCGCACCATGGTCGGCGACCAAGTGTGTTGACGCGCGGACCCCGTCAGGACGGGTGGGCTACTCCCCGGAGGAGGAAAGTGCGCGCATTGTACGGACATGAACAGGGTGGCGGCGGAGCCATTCTCATTTGACCGGTCGTCTGGAAGCAGTACCAGGGTGTTGACTCGCAAATAAGAATCATTATCATCAATGGCGTTCCTTACGTGGAGCCCTCCGATGATCTCGAACGTCACTGCATTGCCCCTCGCCGACACGCCGACGCTGCGCGAGCGCCTTTCCCTGCCGACTCCCGCCGCGCGCGACGAGGATGCCCTCGACAGCGACACGCTGCTCAAGGGGCAGCGCGAGGTGCTGATCCGCCATGGCGACCGCATCTACCGCCTGCGCCACACCAGCAACGACAAGCTGATCCTTACCAAGTAATACGCCGCCTCGCCGGTTCCGGCGGGGCGCGCCGCCGGTGTCGGGTACCGGCGGTCGACCATTCCCTCCTCCGGGCGCCAGCCAAGGGTCTTCCGGCCGCCAGCCTTCCGGGTTAACTCCAAGCCACAGGAAAGCTGTAGCCATGATCCGCCCCACGCTGCTCACCGCGGCCGTGTGGCTGGCCCTTGCCGGCCATGCCAACGCCGAAACCTCCGCCGACCCCTCCACGCCTTCATCCGCCGACGCTGCGGCCCACGATTTCGCGCGCATCCAGGTCACCGCCACCCGTACCGAGCGCGAGATCTCCGACGTACCCAATACGGTCGATGTGATCACGCGTGAGCGCATGGATGACCTGATCGTCCGCGACCTGAAGGATCTGTTCCGTTACGAGCCGGGCATCTCGGTGACGTCGGGGGCGGGGCGGTTCAGTGGGCTGGGGAGCATCCGCATCCGCGGCCTCGAGGCGAACCGGGTGCTGATCCTGACCGACGGCATCGCCGTCTCGGACAGCTTCAGTTTCGGCAGCTATCTCAATACGAACCGCAACTTCGTCGATCTCGACACGCTCAAGCGCGTGGAAGTGGTGCGCGGACCTGCCAGCTCGATGTACGGCTCCGATGCCCTCGGCGGCGTGGTGGCCTATGTCACCAAGGATCCTTCCGACTATCTGGTCGACGGGAAGACCACCTATGCCGGTTTCAAGGTGGGTTACGAAGGCGATTGGAACGGCCTGTTCGGTGGCGCGACGCTCGCACTGGGCGGTCAGCGCTGGAGCGGCCTGCTGGCCTACGGCCAGCGGCAGGGTCAGGAGACCGACAACCAGGGCGACAACGCCAGCACCGATATCGATCCCGTGCTGCGCACCCATCTGCGGACCGCACCCAATCCGCAGGAACGCAGTGGCCGCAGCCTGCTCGGAAAGCTGGTCTATGCGCCGGACGACAACCAGCGCTTCCGGCTGGTGGTGGACGCCAACGAAGACTACAGCCGGATCGAGGCCTACACGGCCCGTACGCTGCCCTCCATGTTCGCCACGGGCATCCTCGACATGAAGGGTCGCGACCACCAGACACGCGCACGGGTGTCGTTCGAGCACGAGATCGATGCGCTGCAGGCCGGCTTCGCCGATGCGCTGTCGTGGAAGCTGTATCGCCAGGACAGCGAATCGACGCAACGCACCGACGAGCTGCGCAGCAACAACAGCCGCCGGCAGATGGAGCACAACTTCGACCAGCGCGTTTACGGTCTCCAGGCGGCCTTCCACAAGGGATCCACGACAGGATCGGTGGAGCACGCACTGACCTACGGTATCGACGCCACGGTGAGCGATACCAAGGAGAAGCGCGACGGCGCCTCGACCAACCTCGCGACCGGTGTGGTCAGCAACGTCGTCGGCCAGGATGCGTTCCCGGTGCGCGATTTCCCGATCTCGAAAACGACCAAGGCCGGTCTCTACGTCCAGGATGAAATGACCCTGGCGGACGGTCGCCTGACCCTGGTGCCCGCCCTGCGCGTGGATCACTACGCGATCGATTCCACCGTCGACGCCATCTACGCCGGCGACAACCCGGGCGTGACCTTCGAGGACATGAGCGAGAACAGCATCTCGCCGAAGTTCGGCGCCATCTGGCGTTTCAACGACCGGTGGTCGCTATTCGGCAACTATGCGCGCGGTTTCCGCGCGCCACCCTACGGCGACGTCAATGCCGGTTTCATCAACCTGCAGAGCGGCTACATGGTGATCGCCAACCCGGACCTGAAATCCGAGACCAGCAATGGTTTCGAGCTGGGGCTGCGCTTCGCCGGAGAGGCGGTGTACGCCGGCCTGACCGGTTACTACAACGACTACCGGGACTTCATCGAGTCGCAGGTGCTGGTGAGCCCGCCCGGGCAGATGCCGATGATCTTCCAGTCACGCAACGTGGCGGATGCGCGAATCTATGGCGTCGAACTGAAGGCTGGCGTCGACCTCGGTGCGCTGTCCGACGCGATGGAAGGCTGGTCGTTGCGGGGTGCGGCAGCGTGGTCTCGCGGCGACGACAAGACCGACGACGTACCGTTGAACTCGGTCGACCCGCTGCGTGGATCGCTCGGTATCGCCTACGACAGCGATGGCTGGGGCGTGGAACTGGCGGGCGCGTTCGCGCAGCGCCAGAAGCGCACCGCCTCGGCCACCCAGTACCGTCCCGCGGGCTACGGTGCCCTGGATCTGTTCGCACACTGGGAATTCGCGCCCGGCGCGAAGGTCAATCTCGGCCTGCTCAACCTGACCGACAAGCAGTACACCGACTGGGCAGACGTCAACGGCATCGCAGCGACCAGCTTGGTGCTCGACCGTTACACCCGGCCGGGTCGCACGCTCTCGGCCAGCCTGTCGGTGAACTGGTAGCGCCATGGCGACGCTGCGCGCGCTACCGGGCACGATCACCGGCGCATCCATGGATGCGTTCCCTGCCGCCACCCAGCTGGCAGCTCTGGGGCCGGTGCTGTGCCTCTATCGCACGCAGCAGGGCAGCGAACTGGCCGGCTGGCAGCAGGCGGTGCGGGTGGAAGCCCACACCGGGGTGGACAGCGACGGGCTGGACGAGCGCTTGCTGTTCTTCGACGCGCAGGGGCGCTGCTGCTGGCGCCTGTGCCTGTTGCCGGACAGCGACTTCGTCGCCTGGGACCGCCTGGTTGCCTCGCTGCCCGCAGGTGTCGACGGAGAAGTCGCCGGCCTCGCCGATCGTCTGTGGCAGCGGCTTGCCGGACGTCTGCTCGGTGGCCAGTGGCGCGCATGCGCCCTGCAGTTGCACGCGGTGCCGCGGCCGGCATCGTTGCCGGTGCTCGCCGCCAGCCTGTCGCTGATGTCGCCGCTCGGTGTCGCCACCGCCCAGCGCATTGCCCAGGCGGAGGGCGCCGAACTGGAAAGCGGGTTGCACGACTGCTGCTGCGAGCATGCGTCGCTGCTTGCCGCCGCCAGCCTGGAACAGAACAACGAGGCGGACGACAACGTCGTGCCGCTGATCAGACTCAAGTAAAGAGAGAGCCACCATGAAGAAGCCGGTCGCCATCGCGCTGTCCACCCTCCTCCTGTCCCTGTCCGCATCCGCCCTGGCAGCGGATCCTGTCCGCGATCGCCAGTCCATCCTGGCGATGCAGGGCGACTACACCGTCGATTTCGCGTTCGACGAAACCGTACTGCTGCAGCCGGGTTACGAACGGCAGGCAGCGATGCGCAGCGGCGGCGACGAGACGGTCATCGTCGTCGAGGACACCCCCACGCGCATCGTGCTGCAGCACATCCTGGTGGACGCGAAGAGCGGCCACGTGACCAAGCACTGGCGGCAGGACTGGTTCTACGAAGCGCCGACGCGCTTCGAGTTCACCGCCGACCAGACCTGGCATGTACGGGCGATCCCCGCCGACACCACGCGCGGTGCCTGGACGCAATGCGTCTACGAAGTCAGCGACGCACCGCGCTACTGCGGCACCGGCCGCTGGGACTACACCAATGGCGTGGCCACGTGGACCAGCGACCTGAGCTGGCGTCCGCTGCCGCGTCGCGAGTACACCCGGCGCAGCGACTACAACGCGCTGTCGGTGGTCAATCGGCACACGTTGACGCCGAATGGCTGGACCCACGAGCAGTTCAACACCAAGGTGCTGCGCAAGCCCGACGGCACGCAGGTCGAACTGGCGCGCGAGTTCGGCTTCAACGACTACCTCAAGACCACCGAGGTCGACTTCACGCCCGCGCGCGACTACTGGCAGGCCACCGCCGGCTACTGGGCCAAGGTGCGTGGGCACTGGGGCGGCTTCCTGTCGAAGGCGCCGGGCGTGCGGCTGAAGACCAAGGTCGACGGCATGGCGATGATCATTCCGCTGTTCACCCAGGCCGGCGACGTGCAGGAAGGCAAGCCGATCGCGGATGCCGACATCGCGAAGGTGTTCACGGACTGGGTGGAGGTCGCACCGGCCGAGCCGGCGGCGCCGGCCGCTGCGCGCACGTCCCGCTGAACCATCTCTCCGGCACAGGGATGTGCCAACTTTTTGAAAAAAGACCCCCGCGGAAGCGGGGGCAGGGGATTCACACGGTTTCTCTTCTAATAATAGGAGTCAGAGCAGGGCGCTTCCCTTGCCGGCCGGTGGCGCGGGCGGGGCAGGTGGTACGGGCGGCAACGATCCACCGGTGCCGTCGTCTTCGAACGTTTGCACCTTGCCGTCCTGGTCGATGATCATCACGCGCCGCCGCTCCACGATGGTCGGCGCCTGGCCGGCGGCGACTGCGGGGCGCGGCCTGACCGTCACCCGCGATGTCGCGGGAAACCGGAACGCTGCCGCCTTCGGCACCGTGACGCTGTCGGTCCGCACCTGGCGGTCGCGCAGGTACTCGACCGCGACCTTGGCGTCTTCCGCCTTGTCGCGCAGCGCCTGCGTGACGTCGCGCGGCGTCGTGACCGGTGTGCCATCCACCTTGCGGATCACATCGCCCGCCTGGAGTCCCGCGAGTTCATCGCCGACCGACAGGACCAGCACGCCCGCATCGGTGCCGAAGTAGCGGCCCAGCGTGGCATCGACGGTCGCCAGGTTGAGGTTGCTCCAGCGGAAGGCTTCGGCCAGCGCCGGCAGTCGGCAATCACCGTCCTTGCATTCGCCCAGCTTGCCGAGCTGCCGGAGTTCGCGTTGCACCTCGGGAGAGATGACGTGGGTGATCTCGTCCAGCGGCACCGATACGCCGTCGAGCTGGGGCATGCCGCCTTCGCTGCTGCGGATGAAGACGCTGCGGGGGGCGGTGGCGCTGAAGGCGATGCGGGGCGACACCTGTGTGGGCGTGACGCTGGCGTCGTGTACCTTGCCGTCGCGCTGGTAGGTAACCCGCACGGCCGTATCGACCTTGAGGCCGGCCAGCAGTTGGCGGGCGTGCGCCACGCGCGCCTCGCCGGTCTCGCCGCGGACCGGCTCGCCGGCCACGCGCACCAGGCGGTCGCCCGCCTTCAACCCGGCCTTGGCTGCGCCGCTCTCCGGCGTCACACCGGTGATGCGCACGCCGGCCGCGTCGTCGCCGGACAGCAGGACACCCAGCCGCGGGCGGCTCACGATGAGGTGGTCGATGTCGGCCGGCGTCGGGAGCCCGCCGGCGTTCCGCGACAGTTCGGCCACGCGCTTGGCGGCGCGTTGCAGGTCGGCGCGTGCGTCGTCGAGTGCTTTCTTCGCGGCCGCCTCGTTCTGCTGCGCCAGGACCGGCACGGGCGCAACCAGCGCGAGGACCAGCAGCGGACGGGAAAGGGATTTGAGCATCGGGAATCTCCTCGTTGCGTGTTCGGGATCAGTAGATGGCGGTATCGGCGTTGTCGTTCAGCGCGACCTGCCAGCGCTGGGTGGCTTCCACACCGGTGAGCTGGCGCAACGTGTCGACGCGCTGTTCCCACAGCGCCGTGCGGGCCACATCCGGCAGCGCCGGCTGCGAGAGCGCCAGGTCGATGTGCGCGACCTGGTCCTGCAACTCGGCGCTGACGGCGAGCGCGGCGACGTTGCCCGTACCGCTGTCGGGCAGATGGGCGAGGACGGCTTCGAGTCGCGCGGATTCGGTGTACAGCGCATCGAGTCGGGCGGGTGCCGGGTCGCGCACGGCCCGTGCGGTGGAACGGACCGCCGCCGGTGCCCGCGCGACCGTCGGCGGCGCGGCATCCTCATGCACGGCGGCGGCGGCAGGTATCGCATCGATCGTCTTCTGCACGGGCGCGTCCGCGGATGCGGGCGTCGCGATCGTCGTCACGGGGACGGCGCGTTGCAGCGGCGGCGGGGTGGTCTGCACGGCCCGCCAGTGCATCAGCGGGATCACGGCAGCGAAGAAGGCGGTCGCTGCCAGCGCCAGCGCAGGACGCCGCCAGCGGGCGCGGCGGGCAGAGGCATGAGCGGGCGGCAAAGTCGCGGCGAGACGCTGCCAGCTGCCTTCAGGCGGCGCTTCCAGCGGCAGGGCGCCGAACGCGTCGCGCCAGTCGCGCGGCACCGCATCGCGGACAAGGGAATCAGGCATGGGCGGGTTCCTCGATCTGCAGCAGCGCCCGCAACCGGCGGGTGCCGCGGGAAAGCTGCGACTTGGAGAAGCTGGGCGTGCGGTGCATCAGCGCGGCGATCTCGTCGTGGGTGTAGCCCTCGGCGTGATACAGCCACAGGACGCTGCGGGTGGCGGACGGCAGTCCGTCGAGTGCGCGTTGCAGCAGGGCGGCATCGGCGGCGGCCCAGGGTGGCAGGCCGCGGTCTTCCGGCAGGTCGTCCTCGTCCACCGTGATTTCGCTCACCAGCCGTCTCTGCCTTCGCAGCCGCAGCAGCGCCTCGTTGACCGCGATCTGGCGCAGCCAGCCCCAGAACGGGCAGTCGGCGCGGTAGTCGGGCAGGTGGTGGAAGAGTTTCAGCATGGTGTCCTGCAGCACGTCGCCGGCCTCCTCGCGGTCGCCGCAGATGCGCAGCGCCAGCGTGAACACCGGACGTTCGAAGCGCCGGTAGATCTGCTCGAACGCCTCCCGGCAGCCGCCGCGCGCACGGGCGACCAGGCTGTCGGGGACATCGATGGCGAATTGCGATCGGCTCAAGCGCAGAGATTCGTCGGGCGTTCGAAGGTAGGGATGCAGCCGAAGGCAATACCGTCGCAGTGCCGGTGAAGTTCCCGTCGGCCGCCGTCGGCCCGTGCCTATAATCGGACCCTCATCACGGGGAGGGGTCAGCATGGATTTCGGTATTTCGACACT
Source organism: Pseudoxanthomonas sp. LjRoot143 (assembly GCF_964252945.1). NCBI lineage: Bacteria > Pseudomonadati > Pseudomonadota > Gammaproteobacteria > Lysobacterales > Lysobacteraceae > Pseudoxanthomonas > Pseudoxanthomonas sp. LjRoot143. The sequence goes on from NZ_CAXUPM020000001.1 coordinate 417,992, forward strand.
CGTGGTCGCGGCGGTGGCGCTGTTCATCGTGGTGACCTTCTTCAAGGGCGTCCGCGTCGTCCCGCAGGGGTACGAATTCACCGTCGAGCACTTCGGCAAGTACACCCACACCATGTCGCCGGGACTGCACTTCCTGATCCCGTACATGCAGAGCATCGGCCGCAAGGTCAACATGATGGAGCAGGTGTTCGAAGTGCCCTCGCAGGATGTCATCACCAAGGACAACGCGGTGGTGAAGGTCGACGGCGTGGTGTTCTTCCAGGTGCTCGACGCGGCCAAGGCCGCCTATGAGGTGTCCAGCTTGGACCAGGCGATGATCGCCCTGGTGCAGACCAACATCCGTACCGTGATCGGTTCGATGGACCTGGACGAATCGCTGAGCCAGCGCGAGACCATCAATGCCAAGCTGCTGGGCGTGGTGGACCACGCCACCAGTCCGTGGGGCGTGAAGGTCAACCGCATCGAGATCAAGGACATCCAGCCGCCGCGCGACCTGGTGGACGCGATGGCCCGCCAGATGAAGGCCGAGCGCGACAAGCGCGCGTCGATCCTGGAGGCCGAGGGTGCGCGCCAGTCCGAGATCCTGCGCGCCGAGGGCGACAAGCAGAGCGCCATCCTGGAGGCCGAAGGCAAGCGCGAGGCCGCCTACCGCGAAGCCGAGGCGCGCGAGCGCCTGGCCGAGGCCGAGGCCAAGGCGACCGAACTGGTGTCGAACGCCATCGCGCAGGGCGATGTGCAGGCGATCAACTACTTCATCGCCCAGAAGTATGTGGAGGCGTTCAAGGAACTGGCCACGGCGCCGAACCAGAAGTTCGTGCTGATGCCCATGGAGGCCAGCGGGATCATCGGCTCGATCGCGGGCATCGCCGAACTGGCCAAGGGCGCGCTGGACAAGCAGCAGGCGGTCGCGCCACCGCGTCCGCCACGCGTTCCGGGAGGCTGACATGAGTTTCAAGTTCGCGTTCTGGGCGATCGCGGCGCTGGTGCTGTTCGCCGCCGAGGCGATGGCGCCGGGCGCTTTCATGCTGTGGTTCGGCTTTGCCGCCGTGGCGATGGCCGTGGTGGTGCTGGCCGCACCGGGACTGGGCTGGCTGGCGCAGATCGTGCTGTTCTCCGTGCTCGCGATTATCTCGGTGGCGGTCTACCGCAAGTGGTTCCGCGGCAAGGGCCGCCAGAGCGACAAGCCGCTGCTCAATCGCCGTGCAGAACAACTGGTCGGCACGGTGGCCGTGCTCGACCAGCCCATCGAAGGGGGGCGCGGCCGGGTCAAGATCGACGATGCGTTCTGGACGGTGGAAGGCGTCGACCTGCCGCTGGGTACGCGGGTACGGGTGATCGCGGTGAACGGCATGACCCTGAAGGTGCAGGAGGCGTAGGTGGGCACGACGGTGCTGGCGTGGACGATGTCGATGCTGGCGCCGTTGTCGGTGGCCACGACGGATCTGGTCGGCAAGGTGATGCCGCCGTATCCCGCCGGCCTCGATGAGCTGGGCGGCAGTTGTGTGTCCGACTCCGCAGATCCGGCGCATGTCTGCGACTACTCGATCGGCGTGCTGGCCACGCCGGCACGCGATACGGAGGGCGAACCCGTGCCGCGTTTCGTGGTCGCCGGCCAGCTGGCCGGCCGTGATGGCGCCCGTGCGCAATGGCGCATCACCGATGCGCTGCCTTACCCGACCGACCGCGCGGGCTACTACCTGCAGTTCGGCACCTGCCGCGTGAACGGACGCGACGACCCACGGGTGGCCGCGATCGTGCGCCAGCACGACACCTCGACCGAATGGCTGAAGGACATCGCCTGGGCCGGCCGCCTGCAGCTGCCCGATGGCCGCTTCGATGTGCTGGAGGCGGGTACCGTGGACTGCATCAACGAGGCCTACTACGGGCTGTAGCGTCGGCGCACCGCGCTGGTGCGTTCTGGGATAATGCGCTTCTTTGTCCGTCCCGGAAGCCGCCATGACCCAGAAGACCATCCTCAACGACACCCATCGCGCGCTCGGCGCCAAGATGGTCGACTTCGGCGGCTGGGACATGCCGATCCACTATGGCTCGCAGCTCGAGGAGCACCACCAGGTGCGTCGCGACGCCGGCATGTTCGACGTCAGCCACATGACCGTGGTCGACCTGCGCGGACCGCGCACCCGCGAGTTCCTGCGCCGGCTGGTCGCCAACTCGGTCGACAAGCTGCAGAAGCCGGGCAAGGCCCTGTACACCGCGATGCTCAACGAGACGGGTGGCGTCATCGACGACCTGATCATCTATTTCCTGGGCGAGGATTTCTTCCGCCTGGTGGTGAACGCCGCCACCCGCGAGAAGGACCTGGCATGGATCACCGCGCAGGCGGCCGCCTTCGAGGTGCAGGTCACCGAGCGCCCCGACTTCGCGATGGTCGCGGTGCAGGGTCCGACCGCGCGTGAGCGTGTCCACGGCCTGCTGCGCGAGGAGGACCGCGCGAGGGTCGGCAAGCTGACCCGTTTCGCCGCTGCCGACGCGACCAGTACCGATGGCGTGCCGCTGTTCGTCGCGCGCACCGGCTACACCGGCGAGGACGGCTACGAGATCGTGCTGCCGCAGGATCAGGCGGTGGCGTTCTGGAATGCGTTGCTCGGCGTGGGCGTCAAGCCTGCCGGCCTGGGCGCGCGCGACACGCTGCGCCTGGAGGCCGGCATGAACCTCTACGGCCAGGACATGGACGACACCGTGTCGCCGTACGAAGCGGCGCTCGCCTGGACGGTTGCACTGGATGAAGGCCGCGCGTTCACCGGCCGCGACACGCTGGAAGCGCAGAAGGCCTCCGGTGCGCCGCGCCAGATGATCGGACTGGTGATGGACGAGAAGGGCGTGCTGCGCCACGGCCAGAAGGTGCTCACCGCCCACGGCGACGGCGAGATCCTGTCCGGCACGTTCTCGCCGACGCTGGGCAAGGCCATCGCGTTCGCGCGCGTGCCGGCGGGCGACATTCCGCTGGGCGCCGAGGGTGGCGTGCGCGTGGATATCCGTGGCAAGGAAGTCCCGGTGCGCGTGGTGAAGTTCCCGTTCGTGCGCGATGGCCAGGCGCAGCCCGGTGTTCTGGAATGACCCGGGACGGCATGCCTTCACCTTTGCGTTCCTCCGCTAAACTATCTTTCCCTACCCGACCCCTGACAGCGATACGGAGCACCCCATGAGTGAGATTCCTGGCGATCTGAAGTTCCTCAAGTCCCACGAATGGGCCCGCGTGGAAGCCGGCGGCCGCGTCACCGTCGGCATTTCCGATCACGCGCAGGGTCTGCTGGGCGACCTGGTCTATGTCGAGCTGCCCAACGTCGGCGACCGCATCGAGGCCGGCAACGCCAGCGCGGTGGTGGAGTCCGTCAAGGCCGCGTCCGACGTCTACAGCCCGATCACCGGCAAGATCGTCGAGGTCAACGCGGCACTGGCCGACAAGCCGGAGACCATCAACGAGGACGCCTACGGCGAAGGTTGGATCTTCGTGATCGAAGCCGAGGAGCCGGACCAGCTCAACGAGCTGCTGTCGCCGGACGACTACGCCGAGCTGATCGAAGACGAAGACCACTGAGGCATTCCCACAGGCGGTCCCCTGGCGGGGAACCGGCGACGGCGGAACGAAGATTCCGCCGCTGCCGGTTCCCCGCTTCGTTTCGGGCGTGACGTGACGCGCATCGCCGTATCCCGAAGCGCATCCTCGTGCGGCGGAGGCGCGACCGACGAGCGGCAAAGTGGAATGCGGGACACGCAGCGGACGTCGGCGACGCGTGCGACGTGCCGGTCGAAGTGGAAGGCGAGCACCCGCTTCCGCGTCGACGAAGCGGCATCGAGCCGGGTGATGCAGCGCCCGGCGAGGAAAAAAAGTTTGCGCAAATCGGCGCATTCGGGCTTGTGCGACGCGAAATCCGACGCCCTTCCGGAAAGTTTTTTTTAGGCGCGGTTCAAGCCGTTCGCGTGCGCTTGGTCGGGTGCCGGGCGATCGCGGCGCGATCGTACGCGCGCATGCATCGCGCGATCGCCAAGAAAAAAAAGCACGTTTTACCGATGTTTTTTTTCAGGCGCATGTCTTCCGCTCGCGCCGGATGCTTCAACGGTCGCCATGGCGTTGCAGCCGGCGTCGCCGCCAGCCGCCGGCCGCCGGCGCCTGCCTCGAAAAAAAAGTTGCGCGAAGGTGTTGACACCTAGAAAAACCGTGATTAGGTTTCGCCCCAAGCAGCGTTTGCTGCGGAAGCGAGTGAGTCGAATCAACACGACAGCGCGAGAGACAACACAGCCCATCGTCCGCACCGGGATCACGGTGGACGCAGGCCTCGCTTCCCCCGGAAAAATGCAACGCGCCTCCTTCATCGCACCCGTGTCGCTCCGCGACGCGGGTGTTTTCGTATTTGTAGGGGGCCGGGTTTCGCACGCCCGGACCCCTGGGGAATCCGCATCGCCGCGCGTGTCGCGACGACGGCTGCCGACGGGTCCGACTCCCGCGGCGTTTCTTGCAGCTGGGCCTGCCTCCGGGCAGATGTGCTGTAACCAGACGTAAAAATCCATAGTTCACTGACGAGGAGCCATCACATGGCAACGAAGAAAGCTGCGAAGAAAAAACCGGCCGCCAAGAAGGCCGCCAAGAAGGCCACCAAGAAGGCGGCTGCGAAGAAGACCGTGAAGAAGGCAGTGAAGAAGGCTGCCAAGAAGGTCGCCAAGAAGGTCGCCAAGGCCAAGAAGGCGGTGAAGAAGGTCGCCAAGAAGGCCGCCAAGAAAGTAGCCAAGAAGCCGGCGAAGAAGGCTGCCAAGAAGTCCGTCAAGAAGGCCGCCAAGAAGTCCGTGAAGAAGGCTGCCAAGAAGGTCGCCAAGAAGCCGGCCAAGAAGGCTGCCAAGAAGACCGCGAAGAAGGCTGCCAAGAAAGTAGCCAAGAAGCCGGCCAAGAAGGCCGCGAAGAAGGCCGCCAAGAAGCCTGCCAAGAAGTCCAAGAAGAAAGCGGCCCCCGTCGCGCTGCCGGCCACCCCGGCTCCGCTGATCTAAGCCAACCCCGATTACACGTAACACCATGGACTCTCTCCCTGTGCCCAGCGGGGGGAGAGTTTTTTTATGGGCGAACGGCTAGGCTGCCGTTTCCGGAACGCCGAGGAGGCTGCGCATGAAGTTCATCAGGTGGGTGCTGGCGGCGATCGCCGTGTTGGGCGGGATCTTCGTGGCGGGCGGGCTGCTGCTGCCGTCGACGACCCACGTGGAGCGCAGCATCGTCATCGAGCGCAACCCCGCGCAGGTGTTCGCCACGCTCGACTCGTTCGAGCGCTTCAATGCCTGGTCGCCGTGGGCCGAGTACGATCCGCAGGCGCGGTACACCTTCGAAGGGCCCGGCAGCGGCGTGGGCGCACGCATGCGCTGGGTGGGCAATCGCGCGGTTGGGAGCGGCAGCCAGGAGATCACCGCCAGCGAACCGCACCGTCGCATCGCGGTGGCGCTGAACTTCGACGGCAGCCCATCGCAGGCTACCTACCTGCTGGCGCCGGAGGGTCAGGGTACCCGTGTGACGTGGGCGTTCGACAGCGCGCACGGGCTCAACCCGTTCAAGCGCTGGCTCGGACTGGTGTTCGACCGGATGATCGGCGCGGACTACGAGAAGGGGCTGGCCAAGCTCAAGGCGATGCTCGAACAGGACGCACAGGGCTGATGCGGTGGCAGGCGGCGGATCGATGGTCCGCCGCGAGCCTCAGCGCGGCGAGGCGGTACCGCGCTGCGAGGACGTGCCGCTGTCCTTCCTGCCGTCGACCGGCGTCGCCTCGGGCGACTCGGCCAGCAGCAGGTCGTAATCGGCGGGCGTCTCGACCCACGGCTGGCCGGGCAGGCCCATCGCGCGGTCGAGGATCGTCGGCAGCAGGCCCGAGGGCAGCGAACTGTCGCTGTTCCAGACCAGCGCCACGCCGAAATCCTGCCCGGGCACCAGCGCGACCAGGCCGCGATAGCCCTGCACCGCACCTGCGTGGAAGACGACCTGTTGCCCGGCGTAATCGAACACGCGCCAACCCAGCGCGTAGCTGGCGGAATGGATGCGTTCGCGACGCCAGCCGCCGCGCATTTCGCCCGGCGTGGTCACTACCGGCGCGTGCAGCGTCGCCAGCAGGGGTGCGGGCAGTACGTCGGGGCGATGGCCGGTCTGCGCGATCAGCCATTGCGCCAGATCGCTGGCGCTGGCGTTGACGCCGGCAGCGGGCGGCAGGCGGTAGTAGGTCGGCTTCGGCGTCAGCGACACCCAGCCGTTGCGGCTGCGCACGTGCGGCCGCGCCCAGCGCGTGCTGCCCTGGATGCCGGCCAGGCCCATGCTCGCGTCGTTCATGCCCAGTGGCTTGAAGATGCGGCGATCCACGGCCTGGTCGTAGAAGGTCCCGGTGGCGGCGAACACCACGTCGCCGATCAGGCTGAAAGCGACGTTCTGGTAGGCGTAGCACTCGCCGGGCGCGCACTTGAGCGGCGCGTAGGCGAGCTTGCGGGCGACATCGTAGTACTCGGCGTTCGCCTCGATGTCGCGGTCGAAGGCGTTGTGCGCCTGCAGACCCACGCTGTGGCTCAGTACGTCGGCGACGGTCACGTGCGAGGTCGCGTTGGCGTCGCTCAACTGGAAGCCCGGCACGAACTGGTTGACCTTGCTGTCCCAGCGCAGCGAGCCGTCCTGCACCATCAGGCCGGTGAGCGTGCTGGCGAAGGCCTTCGACAGCGATGCCAGCCGGAACACGGTGTGCGAATCGACCTGCTGCGGATTCACGACGTCGGTCACGCCGTAGCCCCGCGCGCTGAGCACGCGGCCGTTGTGGACGATGGCCATCGCCAGGCCGGGCACGCGCTGGCCGACGGTCAGGTGCTCGGCCATGGTCTCGAACGAGCGCACGTCGAACCCGGCCGCGAGCGGCTGGATGTTCTGTTCCGCCAGCGAAGTGCGGTAAGGGCGCGGCTGCGTCGGCGACACGTAGGGTGCCGCACTGGCGGTTGCGACCGCTTCTGCGCCCTGATTGGCCGCGTTCCACCGCAAGGGCGTCTGCGCCGTGGACGAGAGCGTCAACGGCAGCAGCAGGCCGACCAGGCCGATCCGGAAGACATGCAGCGATCGGCGGCTCTTCTTGTGTTTCATCGTGCGTGACGCCTGCGTGAGTTCGTGCCGTCGGTCGATCATAACGCCGCTTTTTTCCATTGCACAAACAGGGAGAAGTTCGATGCCCATGTTGTTCATCCTGCTGCTGATTACGGGTGTGGCGCACGTCCCATTTCGCGGGATGTCCACCTCGTTCATCGGTCCGTGATCACGTGGAATGCGTTCAGGAATGCATTCGCACAGGAACATGCAAATTCCGCGCCGAAGGGCGCGCTGCGCGCCTTTCGGCGCGAAATGTCGGGGGTGGAAGCAGCGCTGTGGCGTATTCAGGTGGATTGCCTGAACGCGGTCGTACGACGTCATCGCCACCCCGGTGGCGATGCTTGGACGATCGGGGCTCCGCGCGTCAGCCCGCGGTGGCGAGGGCTGGCGTCGTCGCCGTGGTATGCGCGTGGCCACCGGAGAGCGGCGGGATACCGCGGATCAGGTCCGAGGCGCGCTCGGCGATCATGATGGTCGGTGCATTGGTGTTGCCGCCGATCAGCGAGGGCATCACCGACGCGTCGATCACCCGCAAGCCCTCGAGGCCGCGCACACGCAGCTGCGGATCGACCACGGCATCCTCGTCGTCGCCGATGCCGCACGTGCCGACCGGGTGGTAGACGGTTTCCGCCTTGGCGCGGATGAAGGCGACCAGGTCGGCGTCCGACAGGTCGCTGCGCACAGGATGGATGGGCGCACCGCGATAGGCGTCGAAGGCGGCCTGGGCGAACAGCTCGCGCGACAGCTTGGCGCATTCGACCATCATCTTCAGGTCGAAGCCTTCCGGATCGCTCAGGTAGTTCGCCTCGATGCGTGCATCGGCGCGCGGATCCGCGCTGGCGAGCTGGATGCGGCCCCGGCTGCGCGGGCGCAGGAAGCAGGCATGCAAGGTGTAGCCGTCGCCCGGCAGGCGGTTGCGGCCGTGGTCGTCAAGCATGGCCGGCACGAAGTGCATCTGGATATCGGGCCGATCGTCCGGTGCCAGCGGCGAGCGCACGAACGCCCCGGCCTCGGCGATGTTGCTGCTGCCCGGGCCGCTGTGCCCGCGCAGGAAGTAGTCGAATGCGGTCTTCAGCTCGCTGGTACGGTCGTAGGTGACGCGCTGCGTGCTGTGCTGCAGGGTGCAGATGTCCAGGTGATCCTGCAGGTTGCGGCCCACGCCCGGCAGCGCATGACGCACGCTGACGCCGGTCTGCTCCAGGTGCTCCGACGGACCGATACCGGACAGCATCAGCAACTGCGGCGAGTTGATCGCACCGCCGCTCAGCAGCACCTCGCCGCCGCAACGCGCGATCACTTCATGACCACCACGCGCATACGCGACGCCGACCGCGCGTCCTTTCTCCAGCAGGACGCGGCGGACCAGCGCGCCGGTGACGATATCCAGGTTCTGCCGGTCGCGCGCGGGGTCCAGGTAGGCGACCGCCGACGAGCACCGTGCGCCGTCCTTCTGCGTGACCTGGTACAGGCCGAAGCCCGCCTGCGTGGCGCCGTTGAAGTCGCCATTGCGCGTAAAACCCGCCTGCACGCCGGCTTCGATGAAGGCGGCCGACAGCGGATTGGTGTAGCGCAGGTCGGAGACGTACAGTGGGCCGTCGCCGCCGTGCAGCGCATCCGCGCCGCGCGCGTTGCGCTCCGAGCGGCGGAAGTAGGGCAGGGCGCTGGCCCAGTCCCAGCCATCGGCGCCGCCATTCGCCCAGTCGTCGTAGTCCTGCGGCACGCCGCGGATGTAGCACATCGCATTGATCGAACTGGAGCCGCCGAGCACCTTGCCGCGCGGCCACCACAGGCGGCGGTTGTCGAGGTGGGGTTCGGGCGCGGTGTCGTAGTTCCAGTTCACGCCCTTCTGGCCGACCAGCTTGGCCAGGCCGGCGGGCATGTGGATGAAGGGATGCCAGTCGCGCGGGCCGGCCTCCAGCAGCAGGACGCGGCACGCGGGGTCTTCGCTCAGGCGGTGGGCCAGCACGCAGCCGGCGGAACCGGCGCCCACGATGATGTAGTCGTACACATGCTGCCCTGTTGCGAAGTCCGGCCGAACCTAGCGGCGGGGGATAGAGCAAATGCTCTGCGGATGCGGCGGAATGCCGCACCCGCGGGATGCATGCGATTCCTGCGGCTTGCCGACAGGGAAAAGGCTGGCGATGTTGCAGTGCATCGGATACCTTGCGCGCCACAGGCGGGCCTTGTCCGCTGCCGATGAAGCGATCGCAGACCGCGCCCCATGGACCTGTCTTCTCCCGCGACCACCCGGTTCGGCCGACTCCGCGCGGCGATGTCCGAGTCTCCGCCGCTGCTGTGGTCCTTCGTCTATTTCTTCTGCCTGCTCAGCGGCTACTACGTGCTGCGGCCGGTGCGGGACGCGATGGGCGCATCGAGCGACGTCGAAGCGGTGTTCCCGCCGGACATGATCGCCTTCTTCGCCGCGCACGGCATCCCGCTGAAGGAGCTGATCCTGCAGGTGCTGTCGACCTGCTCCTTCATCCTGATCCTGATCGCGCAGCCGATCTACGGCACCCTGGTCAGCCGCTTTCCGCGCCGGGTGTTCCTGCCCGTGCTGTTCGGCTTCTTCATCCTGTGCCTGCTCGGCTTCCACCTGCTGTTCGACAGCCAGGTCGCCGGGCGCGGGCTGGCGTTCTTCCTGTGGGTCACGGTGTTCAACGTGTTCTCGGTGGCCGTGTTCTGGAGCTTCATGGCCGACGTGTTCTCGCATGACGAGGCGAAGAAGTACTACGGCTACATCGGCGCTGCCGGCACCATCGGCGCGTTCACCGGTCCGCTCATCACCCGCACGCTGGCCGAGAAGGTCGGCCTGGCCAACCTGATGCTGGTGTCCGCTGCGTTCCTGGCTGCATGCGTGGTCTGCATCTGGCGCCTGCGCCGCTGGGCAATGCAGCGCGAGGCCAAGATCGGCCGCGACAACGAGAGCGCGATGGGCGGCGATGTGCTGGCAGGCCTGAAGCTGATCGCCAAGGAGCCGCTGCTGCGCTGGCTGGCGGCGCTGGTGTTCCTCGGCGTCGGCATCGGCCAGTTGCTCTACAACCAGCAGGCGGTGATCGCGCGCGAGGGCTTCGCCACCGCCGAAGCGCGCACCGCGTACTACGCTGGCATCGATATCGCGGTGAACGTGCTGACGTTGATCGTGCAGTTGTTCGCCACCCGCTGGCTGCTGTCGCGCTTCGGGCTGGCGCCGGTGCTGCTGATCCCGATGGCGGCCTTGCTGCTCGGCTTCGCGGTGCTGACCGCGTCGCCGCTGCCGATCGTGGTCGGCATCGTCCAGGTGGTCACGCGTTCCAACGAGTTCTCGCTGATGAAGCCGGGACGCGAAACCATCTATACCCGCGTCGACCGGCAGTGGCGCTACAAGGCCGGCGCGGCGATCGACACGGCGTTCTTCCGTGGCGGCGAGATCACGTTCTCGTGGACGTACAAGGCGCTGTCTGCGTTCGGCTCGCAGGTTGTGTTCGGTGCAGGCCTGCTGATCGCCGGTGTGATGACCGCCAGCGCATGGCGCTTGCTGCGCGAAGAGAAGAAGCTGCCGTCCGCGGGCACAAGGGATGTCCCGGTCAGTCAAGACTGATCCGGCCGGGGCAGACCCTGGCGCGTGCCGCCGCTATGCTGCGCACATACAAGGGGAGAGACGGAAATGGACGTGATCGCGGCGGTGTTGGTCGTGCTGGTGGCATTGCTGCACGTGTACTTCCTGGTACTTGAGATGTTCCTCTGGACCAGGCCGCTGGGCCTGAAGACCTTCCGCAACACGCCCGAGAAGGCCGAGACCACGCGCGTGCTGGCTGCCAACCAGGGGCTCTACAACGGTTTCCTCGCCGCCGGCCTGCTGTGGGGCCTCTGCACGGGGCAGTGGAACGTGGTCGTCTTCTTCCTGCTGTGCGTGATCGTCGCGGCGCTGTACGGCGCATGGAGCGTCAACAAGCGCATCTTCTTCGTGCAGGGGCTGCCGGCGATCGCCGCGCTGGCGGCAGTGCTGTTCGTGTCGATGATGGGCGCGATTTCGCGCTGATGCCCGCGGGCAGGGGGTGCTGCGTCAGCGCAGCGCCCAACTGAGCACCAGCACGCCTGCCGCAAACAGCACCACCCACGCCAAATGGCGACCACGGGTGAACAGCAACGGCAGCAGGCCCGACAGGAACAGCGTGATCGCGAGCGTGATGGCGATGCCACGGCCCGCCGCGTCGGGTAGACGATCCAACTGCAGCAACATGGCGGCCAGGCCCCAGGCGATCACCGTGGTCAGGTGCCACGCGAAACGCAGCGTGCGCACGGTGAACCAGGTGCCGCCGAACAGCGCCGGCAGGTCGGGTCGCCGGAACAGGCGGACAAGGATGTAACGCTCGCCCAGGACCGAGTGCGCCAGCCCCACCAGGAAGATCAGCGCGGCGGCGGCGAGCAGCATGTCAGCCACCCTTCGCCGGTTTCGGCGACACCCACATGCTGATGCGGGCGCGGAACGCGGGTTCGCCCTGCGGATCGCTGACCACCACGTCCATCGGCAGTTCGTAGCCGTCGGCGGACTCGCGCGGCTCGAACGCCGGCGTCGCGACCGCGGTCATGGTGCCGACGGCTTTTTTCAGGTACTCGACGGTCATGCCCTTGGGAATCCAGCGCATCGACCGCGGGATGCTGACGTCGGTGGTCAGCCCGCCGACGAACTCCGCCAGGTTGCACAGCGCGATCGCGTGCACGGTGCCGAGGTGATTGGTGACCGACCGGCGATGCCGGATGGTCGCCTCGCCGCGGCCCGGTTCCAGCCGCGTCATGCGCGGGCCGATGCTGCCGAAGTAGGGCGCCTTGAAGCAGATCAGGCGCGAGAACAGCCAGTGCCCCAACGGCTTGCGGCTCAGGCTGCGGTAGATCTTCAGGACATCGGCGCTCATCGGAACTCCTCTCGCGACGACGGCGGGACATGCCCGCCGTCGTGATCGTTGCTGGGGTGCGCGTCAGGCCGCTTCGCGCGGCTGGCGCTTGTGCTGCGGCAGGTCGTAGTAGCTGGCTGCGCGCAACTCGTGGGTTTCGAACTCGTCCACGGTGATCGTGTCCAGCGTGATCGCACGCAGCTCTTCCAGCTGCTTGCGCTCGTCGGCGGTGATCCAGCCTTCGCGCACGCCCTCGTCCAACTGCGCGCTGTAGTCCAGCGCCTCGATGTCCTTGGTCTTCAGCGCCTTCAGGAACTTGCGCTCCACCGGTTCGGCCGCCACGGCCGCGGCCAGGTAGCTGTCGATGCGGCCACCGGGGTTGTTCTCGCACGGGGTGAGGAACACGCCCTGGCCGATACGGTCGCGCGCTTCATTCGGCGCCATCAGCAGCATGGCGACGCGATGGCTCAGGCGGTCGCCCGGGGCCACGGCACGTCGGCCGAACGGGAACACGATCGGCCACAGCAGCCAACCCAGCGGCTTGATCGGGAAGTTGCGCAGCGCCTGCGACAGCGCCAGCTCGATCTCGTAGGCGCTGTTGTGGAAGGCCCAGGCCAGCAGCGGCTTGTCGGCTTCCGGCGCGCCTTCGTCGTGGTGGCGCTTCAGCACCGCCCCCATCATGTACAGGTGGCTCAGCACGTCGCCCAGGCGGCCGGACAGCGATTCCTTGAACTTCAGCTTGCCGCCCAGCGCGCCCAGCGAGATGTCGGTCAGCAGCGCCAGGTTGGCCGCGTAGCGGTCGAGCTTGCGGAAGAACTTCTTCGTGTACGCATCGCCCGGCACCGAACCGATCTTGGAACCGGTGATGCCGAACCAGAACGAGCGCACGGCGTTGGAGATCGCGCCGCCGATGTGCGGGTACAGCGCGGCATCCAGCGCGTTGACGCCGGCCTTGGTGTCCGGATCCGTCGCCGCGCGCATCTCCTTCATGATGTACGGATGGCACAGGATCGAGCCCTGACCGAAGATCAGCAGGCTGCGCGTCATGATGTTCGCGCCTTCCACCGTGATGGCGATCGGCGAGGCCTGCCAGGCGCGACCGGCGAAGTTGCGCGGGCCCAGGATGATGCCCTTGCCGCCGACGATGTCCATCACGTCCTTGGCGACGTCGCGGCCCATGTTCGTGCAGTGGTACTTGGCGATCGCCGACGGCACCGACGGCACGTCGCCGCGGTCGACCGCCGCCGCGGTCGCCTGCGACAGCGCGCTGATCGCGTAGGCCTTGCCGCCGATGCGGGCCAGCGCTTCTTCCACGCCTTCGAAGCGACCGACCGACAGGCCGAACTGCTTGCGGATGCGCGCGTAGGCGCCGGTGACGCGCGCACCGGCCTTCGCGCCGCCGCTGGCGGTGGAGGGCAGGGTGATCGAGCGGCCCACGGCCAGACATTCGTTGAGCATGTTCCAGCCCTTGCCGGCCATCTCCACGCCACCGATCAGCTGGCTGAGCGGGATGAAGACGTCCTTGCCGCGCACCGGGCCGTTCTGGAACGGCGAGTTGAGCGGGAAGTGGCGCGGGCCGACCTCGACACCGTCGGTGTCGCGCGGCAGCAGCGCCAGGGTGATGCCGATGTCGCGCGTGTCGCCGATCAGGCCGTCCGGGTCGTACATGCGGAAGGCGAGGCCGATGATCGTGGCGACCGGCGCCAGCGTGATGTAGCGCTTGTCGAAGGTCAGGCGGATGCCCAGCACGTTGGCGCCGTTCCACTCGCCCTTGCAGACGATGCCGTAGTCCGGGATCGAGGTGGCGTCGGAGCCGGCGAACGGGCCGGTCAGGCCGAAGCAGGGGACTTCCTGGCCGATCGCCAGGCGCGGCAGGTAGTAGTCCTTCTGCTCCTGCGTGCCGTAGTGGTTGAGCAGTTCACCCGGGCCCAGCGAGTTGGGCACGCCGACGGTGGAGCTGACCACGCTGCTGACCGAGGCGATCTTCTGGATCACCTTGTGGTGCGCCAGCGCGGAGAAGCCGAGACCACCGTACTGCTTCGGGATGATCATGCCGAAGAACTTGTTCTTCTTGATGTAGTCCCACAGCTCCGGCGGCAGGTCGGCGTGGACGTGGGTGATCTCCCAGTCGTTGGTCATCCTGCACAGCTCTTCCACCGGGCCGTCGAGGAAGGCCTGTTCCTCGGCGCTGAGCTGCGGCTTCGGATAGGCCAGCAGCTTGTTCCAGTCCGGGTCGCCGGTGAACAGGTCGCCTTCGAAACCCACCGAGCCGGTTTCCAGCGCAATGCGCTCGGTCTGCGACAGCGGCGGCAGCGCGCGGCGCAGGAAGCCCAGCGCCGGCGCGGTGATCAGCGGCTTGCGGATCGCCGGGATCAGCAGCGGCACCGCGATGGCCACGACGATCAGCGCCGCGACGAGGGTCGCGGTGGGATTGGCGCCCAGCAGCCAGCACGCCACCAGCAGGCTGGCGGTGATCGCCGCCCAGTAGGCGAGCCTCAGCCGGTGGTAGGCGGCGAATGCGCCCGCCAGCAGGAAGGCGAGGAAGGGGATGGCAATGCTCATGGGGTTGCTCCGGACACGGATTCGGTTACATCGGATTCGGCACTACCCGGCGCGGCCGACAGGCCTGCCAGGTATTCCAGCACGGTGGCGGTAAATGCATCGTTGTCGTCGCCGGCCACCATGTGGGTGGCCTGCGGCAGGTGCACGTGGCGCGCGTGCGGCACCAGTTGCTTGAACTCTTCGACCGTCTTCTCCGAGACGAGATCGCTGCGGCCGCCGCTGATCAGCAGCACGGGGCACTGCACGCGGCGCGCGGCCTCGGCGATCGCGTCCTGGTGCTGGGCGCTGTCGCGCGCCAGTTCGTCGACCAGGCGCGGATCCCAGTGCCAGCGCCAACGTCCGTCAGCGCCTTCGCGCAGCAGTTCGCGCAGGTCGTCGGCGGTTTTGCGGGTGCGGCGCTGCGGCTGGTAGGCGGCGATGCTGTCGGCTGCGTGATCGAGCGAGGCGAAGCCGTCCGGGAACGCGGTCATGAAGGCGAGGATGCGCTGCAGGCCAGCGTGCTCCCAGCGCGGGGTGATGTCGACCAGCACCATCGCGCGGAACAGGCCGGGCCAGCGCGATTCGGCGATCAGGCCGAACAGTCCGCCCATCGACGCGCCGACCAGTACGGGCGGTTCGGGCTGTTCGCCGGCTACGACGATCAGGTCGTCGGCGAACTGGTCGCCGGTATAGGGAATGTCGGCGGCGTTGCGATCCGAGCCGCCGTGGCCACGCGCGTCATACGCCAGGCCGGCGTAGCCCTGCGCAGCCATCAGCTCGCCGGTGCGGTTCCAGGCGCCGCCGGTCTGGCCGAAGCCGTGCGCATAGATAAGGGCGGGGTACCCCTGCAGGGCGCCCGGCGACGCGAAGCGGCGGATCGCCAGCGCGACGTCTCCCTGTCCCTTCAGTGCACGATCCGATCCCGCGCCGATGACGCTGGATGAGGTCGTGAAGGCAGAAGAGGCATGTGTCACCATACGGGCTAGTATGGGTTGTCGCATTTAGAGCAGTCAATCGGTTTGGGCATTCGCGTTTCACATGCAACCGATTGATTTGTCTTTATTTGTTGTGCGGCGCAACATACATACCGCTACACACCTCGGCGTATGGTTAAATGCGGAACATGAGTACACCCAGCCCGGAAACACCCGCCAGCACGCCCACCCGCAACGCCCGCCTGAGTGCGGACGACTGGGCACAGGCGGCCCTCGACCTGATCGCGGAGCAGGGTGTGTCGGCGGTGGCGGTGGAACCGCTGGCGCGCCGGTTGGGTGTCACCAAGGGCAGTTTCTACTGGCACTTCCCGTCACGCGACGCGCTGCTGCAGGCGGCGCTGGAGCGCTGGGAAGTCGGCGAGCAGGAAAACATCTTCGGCAGCCTGGAGAAGGTCGCCGACCCGCGCGAGCGTCTGCGTGCGCTGTTCCAGCTGGTTGGCCATGAGGTCAAACCGCACATCATCTACAGCGAACTGCTGAAGGCGCTGGACCATCCCGCCGTGCAGCCGGTGATCGACCGCATCTCCCAGCGCCGCCTCGATTATCTGGTGGCGATGTTCCGTCAGGCGGGCCTGCAGCGCACCGACGCCACGCATCGTGCGCGCCTGGCCTATGCGGCCTACGTGGGCTTCCTGCAGCTCTCGCTGCAGTTGCAGCAGCCACGCATGACCTCGGAAGAGTTCGAGACCTACCTCGAACACGTCATCTCGACGCTGATTCCGACCTGAGTGTCGTGGGGTTGGGCTTTGGCCCACCGCGCGTGATCTTCGTATCGACGGCAGGCTGAGGACCTCCGTGCGTCGAGACCGGGGTACTGACTACTGAGATGGCGATGTGCTGCCCGGATCGGCCCTCCGCATGGCCTGCATGTGCGAAGACAGCAGGCCCAGGTCAGCACGTACTTCCAGATCATCGAACTGCGTCGTCGAGGTGACACGCACCGTCGCGTGGACTCTTGGCTCGGTATCCAGAAAGCAATCCGTGCATCGCTGGATCGTCAGGATCTTTACGGTGGATCCTTCCGGGAAGCGTGCGGTGGAGATGACCTCCGGTCCATCGAAGCCGGGTGGTGGAACGATCATGTAGACGCTCGGCGACGGACCATAGTTCTGATCCATGCTTACGCGATAGACCGTCATATCGGCCGTCGTCCTGTATTCGGCACCTACATAGCTCGCGTACTTCGGATCGCGGCTGACATCTTCGTAGCTGACCATGTAGCAGCCGGCCAGCAGGAACATTGCGAGAAGGGCCGCGAGTCGAATCTTCATCGTTAGTGTCCTTTGTTCGCAGCCTGTGGAGCGAGATCTCGCGTTGTTCGCTTTCGCAAGTCGATGGATCGTCGACCTGCCGCGCGTTCATCACTCGGGTAGTCCAGGCACGAATGCCCAAAGCGCGACCGCAACGAGGCAACTGGCGAGAAGCGTGGTCGCGGGTGCACGTGATGCGCCAGGTCGGCGCATGGAGAAGACCACGCGTCCGGCAAACAGGATGGGCACGGCGTAGCCGAGATAGATCAGCTCGACCAGGTTCGACATGGTCTTGCCGTTGTTGTCGATCATCAGGCAGGAAAACCAGCAAAGGCACGGCGCGATCAATAGCAGGCCATCGCTGAAAGTCAGTCGGACGCGCTTGCGTGCGAGCAGCCAGACGATCGAGCAGCCGATCAATGCAGGCATGCCAAACAAAAGATAGAGGCGAGCCAATTCGATCATGGTGGCGACTGCTCCTCAATGCAGATGAAGATCCTCACGCCGGCCCCATCGCTCGCTGCCGCACACCACCCCGCCATTCCCGCTGCTCGCGCACATACCCGCTGCGCTCCAGCCAGCGGAAGATCGAGCGCACGGTGACGACCGGATAGTCGCCGGACAGTCGCGTGCCGACGGAATGGTCGGTGAAGTCGGTGTTGGCGGAGAACAGGCCGCCGAGCACACGCTTGGAGTACGCGATATGCACCGTGTCCGGCACGAAGCCAGCACCGCGCGCGAACGCATACGCGCTGCGGCGGTCGTAGATGCCGCGGTCGGCGAGGGCGGCGGCCATCACTTCCACCAGCCATGCGGTGGAGTTCTGGTAGTCCTCACTGCCCGGACGCGCGATCAGGTTGTAGCGCGGGTGATGCAGGCTGTGGCGCGGCATCTGCTGCAGGCGTGCGGCCAGCCGATCGGCGACCTCCGGCGGGAACCACACGATGCGCAAGTCCTGGTTCACCAGGTCGTCGGCGAAGAAGTTCACCAGTCCCTGCGCGTACAGGCCCGAGCGGTCGCTGCCGCACTCATTGAGCAGGTGCACCACGGTCCAGCGTCCGTGCGCGTGATCGCGCACGGCGAAACCGGCATGGCTGTAGACCAGGCCCTGCTTCGACAGATCCGTGCCGACGCGCGCGATCAGCGCGACCGGCGCATCCACCTCATCCAACTGCTGCGCGGCCAGCAACGCGGTACGCGCAGCCTCGGCGACCTTGTACGGCGGCATCTCCATCTGCCGGCAGGCATCGCCCCCGCGTGCCGTCCCTGGCAGCGCGAGGGCGAAGACAAGACACAGCGCCGCGAGCGTACGCATCGCGCTCACCCGCCGTAGCGATGGCTGTGGATGTGTGGGCGCGCGGCATCGTTGGCGATGAAGCACAGCGCCTCGCCGGCCGCGCTGAGGATCCAGCCCGTCGACACCGCGGCCACGCTGATCGCCGTGCCCACCGCGATGCCGAGGCGCTTGATCGCTTCCGCACTCAGGTAGACCACGAACGACGCACCCGCCACCACGCCCGCCGCCGCGACGGATACCGTCACTGCCACGCTGCCGGCGACGACCGCCACGCCGGTCACCACCGCCGAGGCGCCGTGGCCCAGCGCGTGGATTACCGCGACGGGTACCTCGATGGAGGCTTCCAGGCTGGCCTGCGACATCCGGCTGGCGCCATCGGATTGCGGTGCGGCCTGGGCGGGCAGGGTGAGGCCGCCGGACAGCGCGGTGGTCAGGGCAAGCGTCAGCGAGCGGGCGATCAGGCGGGTCATGGCAGGTGTCTCCGGCATGGGCCGGACCATGGGCGCGGCGGCGACCGGTGTTCAACCCGCATCGACGAGGTAAGCTCCGGCGCAACAACCGGTATAGGAATCCGCTACCGATGGCCGTCTCGGTCGACCTGGTCGATGCCCTGAAGCGCTGCCTGCGCGCGCAGAACCTGACCTACCGTGAGCTCGCCGCGCGCATCCGCATGAGCGAGGCGGCGGTGAAGCGCATGTTCTCCCGCCGGGCCATGAGCCTGCAGCGGCTGGAACAGATCTGCGACGTGCTCGACGTCGGCCTGGCCGAACTCAGTGCAGAGGCCTCGCGCGGGCGCAAGGCGATGGCGCTGCTCAGTGAGGCGCAGGAACAGGCGCTGGTCGACGAGCCCACGCTGCTGCTGGCGCTGTTCCTCACCCTCAACCGCTGGCGGCAGGACGATGTGCTGGGCCACTTCGGCTTCACCCCGGCGCAGTGGACCGGGCTGCTGGTGAAGCTGGACCGGCTGGGCATCATCGAGCTGATGCCGGGCAACCGCGGCCGCGCGCTGACAGCACGCAATTTTCGCTGGCGCGCCGACGGGCCGATGGAGCGCTATTTCCGCCACACCCTGCTGACCGACTACTTCGCCGATCCCTTCGATGGCGAACAGGATGCGTTGCTGCTGCTCAGCGGCAGCCTGAGCATCGACGGGGTGAAGCAGCTGCGGCAGCGGCTGGAAGAAGTCGCGCGCGAGTTCGACGCGCTGCTCGCCCGCGACGCCACGTTGCCGGCGGAAGACCGCGTAGGCGTCAGCCTGGTGCTGGCGCAGAAGCCGTGGCTGCTGCAGCTGTTCAACCCGTACCGGCGCTCGCGCGAGGCGTAGGCACGACGGCGGAGATCGAGCCCGGAGTACCGACGATGGCGCTCCGAAAGCCATCGTCGGGGCTCGTAAAGCCATCGATGGCGCTGGGAAAGCCAGCGATGGGGCTCCGAGCCCCATTGATCGCCCTCCGAGCTCCATCTCCTTGGCACTTTGAGCCCCATCGATGGGCCTTCGAGCTCCATCGATGGCCTCCCAAGCCCGATCAATGAGGATCGGCGCTCGATCGATGGCGCCCGGAAAGCCACCGATGGCACGAAAAGCCCCGGCGGTTGGCATTCTGGACCCCATTGATGGCCCTCCGAGCCCGAGCCATGGCGCTCAAAGGCCCGTCGATGGCTTTCCGGGCCCGATCCTTGGAGCTCAGAGCCCCATGGATGGCCTTCGGAGCCCGAGCCATGGCGCTCAGAGGCCCATCCATGGCCTTCCGGGTGCGATCTCCCGGTGTTTCTCTCCCACTCTTGAGACGCCGGCCCTCCCATCGCGCGCCAACAGGCCTGCCGCCGTCCGTCGCCTTCCGGCTGACCGCCAGCCGACCCCGTGCGCGTTCTCCTCGTCTGAAGGACAAGACATTGGTATCATTTTGGTCTCACTTTTCGAGGGTGGCGCATGAACGCAGCGGTCGATGTTTTCAAACGCAACGATTTTCCGGGCAGTTCGCT
Source organism: Pseudoxanthomonas sp. LjRoot143 (assembly GCF_964252945.1). NCBI lineage: Bacteria > Pseudomonadati > Pseudomonadota > Gammaproteobacteria > Lysobacterales > Lysobacteraceae > Pseudoxanthomonas > Pseudoxanthomonas sp. LjRoot143. The sequence goes on from NZ_CAXUPM020000001.1 coordinate 438,037, forward strand.
GGACGCGTTGAATGCCTGGGTTGCGGAGGTCGCCGCGCTCACCCAGCCCGACCACATCCACTGGTGCGATGGCAGCGATGCCGAAAACGCGCTGCTGACCAGGCAGATGTTGGCCGACGGCACCCTGCTGCCGCTGAACCCTGAAACCCACCCGCACAGCTGGCTGCACCGTTCCAGCCCCAGCGACGTGGCGCGCGTCGAGCACCTGACCTTCGTCTGCACCGCGCAGCCCGAAGACGCCGGCCCCAACAACCACTGGATGGCCCCGGCCGAGGCGCACGCGAAGATGGACGCGCTGTTCGCTGGCTGCATGCGCGGACGCACGCTGTACGTGATTCCCTACTGCATGGGCCCGATCGATTCGCCGCTGTCGCGTTGCGGCGTGGAGATCACCGATTCGCCGTACGTGGTGGCGAACATGCGCATCATGACCCGCATGGGCGCGCCGGCGCTGGCGCGCATCGAGCGCGAAGGGACGTTCGTACGTGGCCTGCACTCGACCGGTGAGCTCGACCCCGACCGCCGCTTCATCATGCATTTCCCCGACGAGCTGACCATCAAGAGCTTCGGCTCCGGCTATGGCGGCAACGCGCTGCTGGGCAAGAAGTGCCACGCGCTGCGCATCGCCTCGCACCAGGCGCGCAGCGAAGGCTGGCTGGCCGAGCACATGCTGATCGTCGGCATCGAGAACCCGCAGGGCGAGACGCACTACATCGCCGCCGCGTTCCCCTCGGCCTGCGGCAAGACCAACCTGGCCATGCTGATTCCGCCGGAAGGCTACCGCCAGGCTGGCTGGAAGGTGTGGACGGTCGGCGACGACATCTGCTGGATGCGCCCCGGCGCGGATGGCCGCCTGTATGCGATCAACCCGGAAGCCGGCTTCTTCGGTGTGGCGCCCGGCACCTCCGACAGCTCCAACCCGAACGCACTGGCGACGATCAGCCACCACACCATCTTCACCAACGTCGCCGTCACCGACGAGCAGGAACCGTGGTGGGAAGGCCTGGATTCGCGCACGCCGTCGCTGGACTGGCAGGGCCGTCCGTACGACGCCGCCAACGGCCCGGCCGCGCATCCCAACTCGCGCTTCACCGTGTCTGCGCGCCAGTGCCCCAGCTACTCGACCAGGGCCGAGGATCCGCAGGGTGTGCCGATCAGCGCCATCGTCTTCGGCGGCCGCCGCGCCTCGCTGGTGCCGCTGGTGTTCGAAGCGCGCGACTGGACGCACGGCGTGCTCATCGGTGCCGCGATGGGGTCGGAAACCACTGCCGCCGCCACCGGTGCGGTCGGCGTGATGCGCCGCGATCCGATGGCGATGAAGCCGTTCTGCGGCTACAACTTCGCCGACTACTTCGCGCACTGGCTCTCGTTCGACGGCGCCAACGCGAAGCTGCCGAAAATCTTCCACGTGAACTGGTTCCGCAAGGGCGGCGACGGCAAGTTCCTGTGGCCCGGCTTCGGCGAGAACCTGCGCGTGCTGGAGTGGATGATCCAGCGCGTCGAGGGCAAGGCGGATGCGGTCGAAACGCCGATCGGCCACCTGCCGCGCGCCGAGGACCTCAACCTGGACGGCGTGGCGCTGAGCGATGAAGCGCACGAGCTGCTGTTCGGCTTCGACCGCGCCGGCTGGCAGGCCGAATTCGCCAGCATCGGCGAGTACCTGCAGGAGTTCGGCGACCGCACCCCGCAGGCGCTGAAGGACGAGCAGCAGCGCATCGCGGCCCGCCTGGCCCCCTGATTCCCCGCCTCGCGCATCCCTTTCCTGCGCAAGCCCCGCCGCCTCCACCCCGGAGGCCGCGGGGCTTTTTCTTTGGAGGGGCGTCGAGCGCTTCAAAGCCTCTCTCCCGCAGGGAGAGAGGCTTTGTCGGTGCGCGATCAGGGCGCCCGCTTCAAAAAACACCGCCGACGCTCTAAACCTTTGCCCACCCGGTCGCATCGTAGTCAGTATGCTGAATGCCGTGATCGAACCTTTTGCCGACAGCCTCTCGCCCGAGGACGCCGCCGCCCAGGACACCGCCCTGGCGCGCACGGCCGCCACCGGCGACATGCGGGCCTTCGAGGCGCTGTACCGGCGCCATGCCGGCCGCGTCCATGGCGTGATCCAGCGCCTGGTCGGCCAGCAGGGTGTGCGGGCCGAGGACCTGACGCAGGAAGCCTTCGTGCGGGCCTGGCAGGCGTTGCCGGCGTTCCGCTTCGAGAGCGCCTTCGGCACCTGGCTGCACCGGCTGGCGGTGAACACCGCGCTGATGGAACTGCGCAGCCGTCGCACTGGCCCGCGCCTCGACGACGACGAGGACGCGCTGGACGGGCTGGGCCTGGCCGACAGCGCGGGGCAGGGCACGGCCCTGTCGATGGACCTGGAACGCGCCGTCGCCACCCTGCCGCCGCGTGCGCGCGCCGTGCTGGTGCTGTACGACGTCGAAGGCTGGAAGCATGAAGAGATCGCCGCCGAGCTGGGCATGGCGGTCGGCAGTTCGAAAGCCCAGTTGCACCGCGCGCGGCACCTGCTGCGCGAGCGTCTAGGAGCACACGCATGACCCCCCACGATCCCACTCCGTTGTCCGACGACGCGCTGCGCTGGCAGCTGCGTGCCCTGAAGCAGGACGTGCCGCTTTCGCGTGACCTGTGGCCGGACATCGCCGCGAAGCTGGCGGCAGTGCCCGCGCCGGTCGCGGCCACGGAGCAACGCCGCCGCCGCGTGGCCCCGTTCGCGCTGGCGGCCTCGGTGCTGCTCGCGGTCACGGTGACCTGGCAGCTGCAGCGTGCGCCCGAAGGCGATGCGCTGATCCAGCGCGAGGCTGCCGCGATGACCCGCGACTACACCGGTGCCCTGGCGCAGATGGATACGCAGGCCAAGGCCTCGCCCGACTACGCCCCGGCGCTGCACGCGCTGGACCAGAGCGCGGCGGAGATCCGCCACGCCATCGCCACCGATCCGCAGGCGCGTTTCCTGCTGGAACAGCTGCGCCGCACCTACGCCCGACGCCTGGCTCTGACCCAGCGCGCGGTCATGACCTGAGGAGTATCCCCATGCGTACCTACTATTCCTTCTCCCTGCTGCTGGCCGCCGCGTTGCTGGCTCCGCCCGTCCTGGCGCAGACCGCCATCAACGATACGCGTCCGCTGGATGCGCGCGGCCGCGTCGACATCAGCAACGTCAGCGGTCGCATCGAGGTGCGCGGCTGGGAGCGCAATGAAGTACAGATCACCGGCACGCTGGGCAAGGGTGTCGAGCGCCTGGATATCGACGGCTCGCGCGAGCAGCTCAACATCGAGGTGCGCTATCCCAAGAGCAACTGGGGCGGAAACAAGGCCGGTCCCACCCACCTGGTGGTAATGGTGCCGGTGCGCGCGGACCTGGATATCGAGTCCGTCGCCGCCAGCGTGGATGTCAGCGGCGTGGCGCCCAGCGAGCTGTCGATCAGCAGCGTCAGCGGTAGCGTCGTCGCCGCGGCCGCGCCGCGCAAGGCCGACGTGGAGACGGTGAGCGGCAGCGCCACGCTCACGCTCAACAGCGAGGACGTGGATGTCAGCACGGTCAGCGGCTCCATCGTGCTGCGTGGTCGCCTCAATGGCGACATCGATGCCGAAACCGTCTCCGGCCGTATCGAGGTGACCGTCAACGGCGAACGCATCCGCGACCTCAGCGCGACCACCGTCAGCGGCCGCGCCGAAGTGAGCACGGCGCTGGCGCCGGCCGGCGAGATCAGCATGGAATCCGTCAGTGGCAGCCTGCTGCTGCGCCTGCCGAAGGACGTGTCCGCGCAGGTCACCGGCGAGAGCTTCAGTGGCGGCCTCAAGGCCACCGGCGTGACCATCGAGAAGCGTCGCGGCCCCGGCGCCAGCTTCTCCACCACCTACGGCAGCGGCAGCGGCCGCGTGAGCCTGGAGACGTTCTCGGGCAGTGCGGAAGTGCGGGTGGAGTAAGCGCCTCGGCGGCGCCGCGATGTCCCGTATCATCGACGCGTTCCCGATGATTCCGACCGAGGCTCCGCCGCATGACCAGCGCCGCATTCCATGTCCAGCAGGCGCGTCATCATCTGGAGACCGGCAACGTGGCGCAGGCGCTCGCGGATGCCGAGCAGGGACTGGCGGCGCATCCGCGCGACGATGGCCTGCAGCTGGTCGCATCGCAAGGATTGATGGCACTGGGGCGCTTCGCAGAGGCCGCCGGGAGGCTGGAGGCGCTGACGGTCGCGTCCCCGGGCGTCGGGGAAGCCTGGATGCGACTGGGTGCCTGCCGCCTGCATCTGGGTGATACGGCGGGGGCGGCGGCCGCACTCGAACGCGGTCTTGAGCACGCACCGGACTCTTTCATCGCCCGCCTGCAGCTCGCCGAAAGCCTGCAGGTGTTGGGGCGGAGCGACGAAGCGCTGGTGCAGTTCTTCCGCGCGGTGACCACGGCGCAGGCGAAGGGCCGCTGGCTCAACGACCAGACCACCGCGCCCGACCTGCGCGAGCCTGTGCGCCGTGCGATGGCGATCATCGACGCCGGCCGGCAGGCGCTGTTCTCCGATGCGATCTCGCCCCTGATCCAACAGCATGGTGCCGAGGCGCTGCGGCGCGTCACGCAGGCGTTGCAGGGCTATCTGGGGCTGCGGCCTGCAGGCAGCCCCGATCCCCGCCAGAAGCCGACCTTCCTCTACGTACCGGACCTGCAGCCCGAGCCGTACTTCGATCGCGCGCTGTTTCCGTGGTACGCCGCGCTCGAGCAGGCGGCAGACGCGATCCGCGCCGACCTGCAACGGGTGCTTGCGGCGCGGGAGGGATTGCAGCCGTTCCTCGACTTCAGCGGTGGCGCGCGCAAGAGCGACTTCCTCGACAACGCGCGCGACCTGGATGCCGCCGCGTGGGACGGCTACTTCTTCTACCGGCACGGCGAGGCCTATGCCGAGCACCTGGCCGCCTGTCCTGCGACGTCGGCCGCGCTGGCGCAGGTCCCGCTGACGCGCATCGACGGGCATGCGCCGGAGGTGCTGTTCTCGCTGCTGTCGCCCGGCACGGTGATCAAGCCGCACCACGGGGTGACCAACAGCCGCGTGGTCACGCACCTGCCGCTGATCGTGCCGACGGACTGCGCGCTTGAAGTCGGCGGCGTGGAGCATGCGTGGACGGAAGGCCGCTGCGTGACGTTCGACGACTCCTTCCTGCACGCCGCCTGGAACCGCAGCGATCACCTGCGCGTGGTGATGATCCTCGACACCTGGCATCCACGCCTGCGCGAGGTGGAAGTGCAGGCGCTGACGCGGCTGGTGGAGACCATAGGCGACTTCAACGTGCGCGCCGGCGTGGCTTGAGAGCGGCGCTACTCGTGCTCGTGTTCGGGTGCGTCGAAGCGCATGTAAGTGGACAGGATGTACTTGTCGTTGGAGACGGCCGGTGAGCCGATGTGCTGGAACATCCAGTACGGAGGGAACACCAGCAGGCGTCCCATACGCGGCTGGACTTCCACGCCAAGGTCCATGAATCGCGTGGTGCCGCCCGCGTGCACATCGTTGAGATACCACAGGAACACGAGATAACGCCCGGCTACTTCGTCCACCGAGTCGAAGTGCGGCTGGAAGCCATCCCCACTTCCGGCGCGGTACTTCTTCATCATCAGCTTGTCGATGCGGGGGCGGTAAGGCACCGGCAGGCTCAGACCCAGGTCGGCGTTGTAGCGCGCCAGCGCGTGCTCGATGCGGGTCATGAAAAAGCCGAGGAAAGCGGGATCCGCGAGCCTGGTCAGGTTGAGCTCCGTCCAACGGCTTGCATCGAGCGCCGGCCGATAACCTTTGCCATTGGGCATCTGGAACTGCGAAGACGATTCGAAGCCATCGATCAGCTGTCGGCAGAACGCCTCGGGCAGCGCGTCGTCGTATGTCCGGATGTAATCGGCGAGGGCTTTCATGGGCTCATCGTACCGTGAGGTCGTAGCCCCAGTGGTCGGCCACCGGTTGCAGGATCGGCAGCGCGGGTGCCAGCCATCGCGCATACGGTTGCCAGCGGCCGACGGCGCGTGTATTCACCGGCTCCACCACCTGCGAGTAGCTGGGCGTACTGATGTAACCCTTGCGCGCGGCGTGCTGGCTGAACTGCGCCAGGAAGTCGCGGTCGTCGATGCTGAGGAACGCGCCGATGCGGTCGACCTGTGCCGGAAAGTCGCCGACAGTGTCCTCGTAGCGCAGGACCAGCGTGTCGGGCGACAGCAGCGCCTGATGGTGGATCCAGAAGCGCATCGCATTGACGTAGCTCTTCGCCAACCGCTCCAGGCTGGAGCACAGCACCATGAAGGCGGGCGAGCGGAAGTTCTGCATGTAGCAGCTCAGCAGCACGTCGCAGGGATGGCGCAGGGCCAGGATGATTTTCGCGTTGGGGAACAGGCGCAGGATCATCGGCAAACGCAGCATGTTGAGCGGGTTCTTGTCGACCAGTTGCTGTCCGGGTGTCAGTCTGATCACCTTCGCGACTTCGGCCCAGTACACCGCACGCAGGTCGTCGGCCGCGCCCGCATTCAGTCGGTCCAGCCCCTGCGGGTACTCGAGGCCGCGCTTCTCCATGTGCTCGATGCAGCGCTGTAGTGTGGCCCGCTCGTCCATCGAGGCGTAGCCGGGGTGTGCGTCCAGCATCTGTTCCAGCATGGTGGTGCCGGAGCGCGGGAACCCGACGATGAAGACCGGTGAGGCCTTCTCGTCTGGCGCGCTCGGGTCGTGGCGGAAGCCGCATTCGTTCTCGACGAGCCACTTGCTGGAGACCTTCAGCGGTTCGGCATCGGAGTGCGCGATTTCGGGGACGACGTCTTCCGCAAGCCTGAAGTGGATCGCGTGCGCCTTCTCGAGGTGCGCCATGGCGGTCTGCGGGTCCTTCAGCTTGTCGGCGATGCTCGCCAAGGTGAAGTGCGCATTGGCTTCGGCCTGCACATGGGGCTGCAGAGCGATGATCTCCGAGGCCGCACTGCGGGCGGCGTCGTAGTCCTTGCGGCGCATCGCCAGCGAGGATTCCAGGTGCAGCAGGTCGATCTTTTCCTGGCGGCCTGCGGTATCCAGTGCCGCGCGTGCGCGTACCAGCAACGCCTCTGCCTGTTCGATCCGGTTGGTGCGCTCGTTGAGCTGCGCGAGCCGGATGATGCCGGAGGCCGATTGCTGCATGCCGGGACCGAGAAGCAGCGCTTCGGCTTCCTCGGTACGGCCGACCTGCATCAATGCCGTGGCGAGTTCTTCGCGCAGATGGGGTGGCAGGCCCTGCCATCCGCTGGCGCCAGGAATCAGTGCGGCGGCGCGCTGGGCATCGCCGCATTCGAAACAGGCCAGCGAGGCGTAGATGCGCGCCTCGGGAACGTCGGGTTCCAGTTCCACGGCGTCGAGAAAACGATGCCGCGCTTCGGCGATGCGGCCCATGTCCATCAACAGGAGGCCGTAGTCGACCAGAAAGCCGGTGTTGCGCGGCTCCAGCGCCAGCGCTCGCCGATAGGCGTCGTCCGACTCGCCGTACTCTCCGATCCGGCGAAGCACCAAGCCAAGATTGGCCCAGTGCGCCGAAACCCCGGGACGAGCCTGGGCCAGTTGCCGGTAGACAGGCATGGCATCCTGGTCGCGGCCAAGATTCTGCAAGCTCATCGCCCACAGTGTCGCCAAGCTCTCATCTCCCGGCTGGCGGGCCAACGAGAGCTGGCAGAACTGTGCTGCTTCCTGGAAACGGCCGCTCTGAAACAGCGCGATGGCTTGCTGGATCGTGGATGGATTCATCGTTCGATTCTAGCGTGGCAACAAAAAGGCCGCGCGGCTTGCGCCGCGCGGCCCCAAGGTACAGCGATTACGGCGTTCCGATTAGAAGTTCATCGTGTAGCGCGCCCACAGGTAACGGCCGACCGTATCGAAGGTCTGCACGTCGGTGTTGGCATTCAGCACGTTGTTCTGGAACAGGAGCTGCGGCTGCTTGTCGAACGCGTTGTCCAGGCCCACTTCCACCTTCGAGTTGAACCACGGCAGCGAGTACGAGGCGCTGAAGCTGTGGATCAGGTAGTCGTCGAAGCGCATCGAATAGCACTGCTCGGGACGCAGCAGCGCATTGCAGCGCATATCGACGCTGGTGCCCTGCGCCAGGTCGTTGCTGCCGATGTCGAAACCGCTGACATAGCGAGCGCGCCAGCTCAGGCCCAGGTCACCCTTGCTCCAGTTGGCGAACACGCGGGCGCGGGTGCGGGCGTACATGCCGTACGACGGGTTGTAGGTGCCCGCGATGTGCTGGACAGCATCTTCTTCGCTGAGCGGGTTGGTGTCATTGTCGTAGCGATCGATGTACGTCGCGTCCAGGCCGAAACCCCAACTGCCCCACGCAGTGTCAGGCAGGCGATAGCGGATGGCCAGGTCGTAGCCTTGGGTATCCAGACGGCCCAAGTTGACGATCGGTTCGCGGATGAAGTCCACCTGGCCATCGGGGCGACGGTTGATGAACTCGCAGAACGGGTGGCTGTCATCTGCGTAGCAGGTGTTGACCACGGTCTGCGCGTCGGCGCGGGTGATCGTGTCATTCAGATACAGGCGCCAGTAGTCCAGGCTGACCGACAGACCTGGAGCGAACTGCGGGTCGTACACGACGCCCCACGAGAACGACTTGCCCGACTCCGGCTTCAGGTCGAAACCGGCGGCGACCGCACCGGACCACACGCCATTGGACTGGCTGGTGGGTGCCTGCGCGATACCGGTGGAGGGGATGTTGGTCGCGCCCGCACCCGCACCGCAAGCATTTTCGTGGTTGCGGGGAGCACCCGCGGCGCCATAGCCCGTGCACTTGTCATTGAGCTGCGGGGCGTTGCCCTGAGGGCCGTCGTACAGATTGGCGATGGTCGGTGCGCGGAAGACTTCCGCCACCGTGCCGCGGAACAGCAGGTTCTCGATGGGACGCCATTCCACCTGCAGCTTGCTGTTGGTGGTGTCGCCGAAGGTGGAGTAGTCGGAGTAGCGGCTACCAAGCGTCACTGACAGCAGGTGCGCGAAGGGCAGGTCGGCCAGGATCGGCACGTACAGCTCGCCGTAGACTTCCGTCACGTCGTACTTGCCGCCGACCGGAGACGAACAGGCTTCCTGCGAGATCATGCAGCGGCCGGCTTCGTCCGCGATCGCGATGTAGTCGACTTCGCTGCGCTGATACTCCTCGCGCCAAGCGCCGCCGAACGCCAGCTGCACGGCACCGGCCGGCAGGCTGAACAGTTCGCCCGAGGCGTTGGCCTCGAAGCTGCGCGTCTGGTACATGGTGGAGTAGACCGGACGGGCTTCGGCGGCCTGCATCGTGGCAACCGACTGCGGGTCGAAGATGTTGAAGATGTTCAGCGGTGTGCAACCGGCGATGATCGCGCCCGGCGCACCGCACTTCACCACGCCGTCGGTGTCCATGAAGGACGGGCCGAGCGCGTCGCCGAGGCTGGCGTAGTCCACGTAGCCGTAGCTGGTGTTCTCGCTGAAGTAGTGACCGTAGTTGAACGCGGCGTCCCACTTCCAGCTTTCGCCCACGAAGCCTTCCAGACCGGCGACGACCTGCGAGGTAGTGGTGTCGTAGTACGAGCGGCGCTGGCCCAGAGACGTCCAGCGGGTCAGGAACAGGTTCTGACTACCGTCGGCGGCCGGACCGAAGTTCTGGTCGAACGGGTTGTAGTAGTTGTCGGCCGAGATGACCACGCCGTCCGAGCCCGAGTCGAAGGGCAGAGCGGCAATGGCGAAGTTGGACGAGGTCTTGTTGTGGTAGACCTCGGCAAACGCGTTGAGGTTGTCGGTGATCTGGTAGTTCGCCAGGAAGAACGCATTGGTGCGCTCCTGCGGCGTCATGATCAGGTTGGTGGACTGGTAGTTGTACGAGTCCCGTGCGCTGCTGTAGCAACGATAGTCAGCTTGCGATTGGCCACTGGCGCCGGGCGTCAGGGTGACCGAACCGCAGCCGTACTGGTCGATGAGCGGGCTGCCTTCGGGGAAGAAGATGCGGCCGTTCGGATTGCGGCTGGAGCCGAAGACCGTGACGTAGCCGGAGTACAGATACGTGGCGTCCTTCGAGAAGTCGCGATCGGCCGACGAGATACCGTCGAACTTGTTGTAGCTCAGGCCGGCGATGATGTTGCCCTTGTCGCCCACCTGGCCGAACGTGAGCGAACCACCGCTGCGCTGGCCGTCCTGATGGCTTGGCGTGATGCCGAAGTCGACCGAGGCGGTCATGCCGTCGAAGTCGCGGCGCAGGATGAAGTTGACCACGCCCGCGACGGCGTCCGAACCGTACACGGCGGAAGCGCCGCTGGTCAGGATTTCGATGCGTTCCACGGCCGCGGCCGGGATGGAGTTGACGTCGCTGTTGACGACGCGGCGGCCGTTCACCAGCAGCAGGGTGCGGGCCGAACCCAGACCACGCAGGTCGATCGTGGACGCGCCGTCACCACCGCCGTTGTTTACCTGCGGATTGGTCGGAGCGCCCGACATGGACGGCATTTCCTGGAGCAGATCGCCCAGGGTCAGCTTGCCGGTCTGTTCGATGGCGGCGCGGTCGAGCACGACGACGGGGCTGGCGGTTTCGGTTTCGACGCGGGCCACGCGGGAGCCGGTCACCTGGATCGCATCCAGGGTCTTGGCGCCTTCGTTGGATTCCTGCGCGAACGCGAAGCCGGTGCCGGCGGCGCTGGTCGCACCCACTGCCAAGGCGAAGCCGATGGCTTCGCGCAGCTTGGTGGTCTTGTGGTTCATTCTCTCTCCGGGTGAGGTCGTTTAAGCCCTAGGGAAGCCCCGCCGGCCGGGCAAGAAGCGGCGGCCAAAAAACGGGGGTGGCCCGATCATAGTCGGCCCCCGGGAAGAATTAAAGTGTTGTTAAGCGGCCAAAATGAGGCAAAACCCGACGCCCGGACAGGCAAAGTCCCCTTCAGGTGCAAGGCGCAGCAACCTGAACAGGCGGGCGCCCTCATGTGGTGCGAGGCCGTCCTGTGGCCTACGGCAACACCGCCCCGTTCGTGATCAGTGACGACTCTCTCCGATAGTCGGCGTTCTCACGGCCACATGCCCGGTGGCGTGCGCCCTGCCTGTTCGCCAGATCATCACTGTCGAAACAAAAAACACGGCCCCTTTCGGGGCCGTGTCTGTACTTCATCGCATCAACCGCGATCAGAACTTCTGCTGGTACTTCATGTAAACGAAGCGACCGATGTCGTACTGACCGTGGTAGGACACGTTGGCGCTGGGCTGGCTGTAGAACTGCGGGCCTTCGCGGTCGAACACGTTGTTCGCACCGACGGCGATGGTCGCATTCCACGGGGCGCTCCAACGGACCTCGAGGTCGTTGAAGGTTACCGAGCCCATCTCGTTGATCGCACGCGTCTGTGCCGGGTTGGCGGCAATGAAGCCCGGATCCGTGCACTCGTCCGGGAACAGCGCGGCCGAGAGGCAGGTTTCCTTCTGCGACGAGTAGTAACGCGCACCCCAGGTGGCACCGAAGCTGCCCATGTTCCACGTCACGTTCGCGTTGGAGCGGATGCGGTGCGTGCCGGTGAAGCCGGGCGACGTGGCGTAACCCACCAGCTGCTGCGGCAGGGTGGTCGGGCTGGTGTCGGTCTTGATTTCATCCTTGCTGGTGTAGGTGGTCTGCCAGGTCAGGTTGAAGGTACCGAAACCTTCCGTCGCCAGACGGTAGCTCAGGTCCAGGTCGAAGCCTTCCGTCTCGCGGAAGCCGGCGTTGATGCCGGTGAACGTCAGGCTGTTGACGTAACCCAGCGTCGCGTCACGCGTGAAGTCCGTGCAGCGCGAAGCCACGCCCAGGATGTAGCAGTCGTTCAGCATCTGCGTCGGGCTGTCGGCCACGATCGTGTCTTCGATGCGGATGTTCCACCAGTCCAGGCTGATGTTCAGGCCTTCTGCGAAGCCCGGGCTCCACACCACGCCGAAGGTCTTGGACTCCGAGGTTTCCGGAATCAGGTTCGGGTTGGCGCCGGAGAAGAAGGCGACGGGCGTCTGCGCATTGCCCGAGCCGACCGGGGTCAGGCCCTGGCCCAGCTGGCGGTACGTGTTGGCGAGGGCACCCATCGCGGCCACGCAGTTCGCACGCGTGGTCGTGTTGGTCCGCGAGCTGCCGAAGTTGGTGTCGCAGGGATCGGTGAAGAACGAGAACGTCTGCGAACCACCGCCGTACAGGTCGGCGATCGTCGGGGCGCGGAAGCCCTCGGCGTAGGTGCCGCGGAACAGCAGCGAGTCGATCGGCTTCCACTTGAAGCCGAACTTGCTGTTCAGCGTGTCGCCGAAGGTGTCGTAGTCCGAATAACGCGTGGCGATGCTGAAGCTCAGCTCCTGCGCACCCGGCAGGTCGGCCAGCAGCGGAATCGCCAACTCGGCGTAGATTTCATCGACCTTGTAGCTGCCGTCGGTCGGGCCGGCGGACAGGGTGGTCGAGTTGCCGGTGACCGCCATGGCGTCGGGGATGAACTCGCCCGATTCCTTGCGGCTTTCCACGCCGACCGCGAAGCCGAGGTCGCCGCCCGGCAGGGCGAACAGCGAGCCGGCCAGGTTGGCGGTGAAGACTTCGGTTTCGGTCTCGCCCGAGGAGTTCAGCGTCTGGAACAGGAAGTCGATCAGCGCCTGGTTGCCGGTCAGGCCACCATCACCCACGCGACCGTAGGGGATGAACGGATTCCACGGCACGCAGCTGGCCAGCGGAATCGGGGCAGCGGCGGTGCCGCACTGCACGACGCCCTGGGCGTTCAGGAACGAAGGACCGACGGCCTGGCCGACGCGCGCGACGTTCAGGTTGCCGTAGTTTTCCTGGGTGACCTTGTTGTTGTTGTACAGGTAGCCGACATCCCAGTCGAAGATACGCTCACCGATGTCGAAGCTGCCTTCCAGGCCGCCCGAGAAACGCCAGTTGGTCGTGGTCGGACGATCGACGCGCGGGATTTCCCACGTGCGGCGAGAGTAGTTCACGGCCGTCGGCGCAGCGTAGCCGTGGTGCGTGCCAACCGGGTTGTAGTAGCTGTTGATCGCCATGGTGGTGCCGGCGAACGAGGTGCTCTGGAACGGATAGCCGGCGACCTGGCGTTCGGCGTCGCGCTGGCTGTACATCATGTTGCCGCGGAAGCGTACGGAATCATTGATGTCGAACACGCCATCGACGAACAGCGAACGGCTTTCCAGCGGGGTGCGCAGGTGCGTCTGCAGGTTGGTGTTGCTCTTGTCGACCGTCGAACCGTTCGGATCGGCGGCGGAGGTGCCGGTGTTGGTGTTCAGCGCGTGGAAGTTGTTGATGCTGCGCCAGTCGGCGCCGGTGTTCAGCACGCGGTTGCCGCCCAGCGCGGCGGGCAGGTTGATCACGCCCCACTGGCTGACGGTGGTCCAGCCACGGGTCGGGTGCCACTGGCCCTGCGGGTACGCGGAGTACTCGCGATCGGCCGACATCACCTCTTCTTCCTTGCGGTATTCCACGGCCGCCGTCAGCGAGCCGCGATCACCGGTGAAGCCCATGACGAAGTCGGCACGCGTGGTTTCGCCGTCGCCTTCGCTGTACTGACCGTAATAGGTCTGTGCGGTGGCGCCTTCGAAGTTCGAGCGGGTGATGATGTTCACCACGCCGGCGATGGCGTCGGAACCGTAGATCGACGACGCGCCATCCTTCAGCACTTCGATGCGCTCGACCGCCGCGGTCGGGATCAGCGAGATGTCCTGCAGGCCGCTGGTGCTGATGCCCAGACGCTTGCCGTTGACGAGGATCAGGGTGCGGGTGGCACCCAGGTTGCGCATGCTGATGAACTGGCCACCGACGTTCTCGCCGGCCGACAGCGGCTGTGCGCGGCTGATGGCGGGTGCACCGACGGCGGAAATGTTCTGCAGGATGTCGGCGACCGACTGGAAGCCCTGCTTTTCGATGTCCGCGCGGCTGATGGTCAGCACGGGAGCGGCGTTCTCGACGTCGACCTGGCGGATGCGCGAGCCGGTGACTTCGATACGGTCCAAGGTGGTGGTTTCGGTCGTGCCGGACTCTTGCGCGAACACCGTACCGGTGCCCACCGCCGACACTGCGCCTACCGTGAGCGCGAACGAGATCGCGTCACGGAGCTTCGTGGTTTTGCAGTTCATTCTCTCTCTCTCCCGTAAGGGGGTATCCCAAGGTGTCCCTCGAGGCGGTCAAAAAGGGCGACCACGAAACGAGGGGGTGATCGGATACTAGTCGGCTTTTAACAAGAATTAAACCCGCGTGAAGACCGAAGGGAGCTGGATGTAAGTCGAGTTACGTAATTGTGATGTTGCGCACGCGACGCCTGATCGCGCGCATTCGAAAGCACGATGCCGATGATGTTTTTTGGCAGAGACGAATCTGCACGATTGCCGCGACGCGGCAATGCGGGAGCGTATTGCAAGCAGGGAGCAGTGGGGACTTAGAGGTCCTGCTCGTACCGCACGTAGGGCACGGTGCCTTCGTCGGCGTTCTCGTTGGTCAACGAGAAGGGATTCTTGCCACGGGTTATGACGTTCTCTGCGCCGACGGTGAGCTGTCCGCTCCACGGAGTGCGCCAGGTAAGACCCAGGCCAAGGCCTTCGAACTTGCCGGGCTGGCCGGGTACGTCGATGACGCGTCCGATGATGTTGGCGCTGAAAGGACCGTAGCCGCCACCGACGGACAGGCTGCGGCTGTTCCAGCGGTCGGCGAGCGCGGGCAGGTCCGAAGCGGGTACCAAGGTGGCCTTCGCCACGGCGCCGCCGATCGATACGAAACCTTCGCGCCCGATGTTCTTCTGGCCGAACACGGTCAAGTCGTTCTGCTCAACGCGACCGGTGCCACGGCCGGACGACAGCCAGGCAGGCAGCGTGTCGCGGCCCGTACCGGCGGAGAGCCCGAGCTTGCCACCCGGGCGGCTCAGGACGGCAGACGCGCTGACACGCTGACTGGTCGTAGCGTCATCGTCGTCGCCGAGCGTCGCCAGCATGCAGTGGCTGGCCAGATTGCCTATGTTGCCAACCACGCCGGCCTTGCGGTTGCAGACCAAGCCCAGTTCGTCGCCGCTTTCCAGCCCGAAGGCGGTGGTGAGGGAGTTGCGGCCCAGGCGCCAGCGTGCGCCGGCTTCAGCTTGGCCGGTGGGTTCGAGCAGTAATACTGCCTCGACCTTGCCGTCGTTGTTCCATATCGGCAGGGCAGTGGGACGGGGGTCCGAGGCGGGCTTGCGTGTGGCCTTCTGCGCATGCGCGTCCATCGCCGCGCCGGAGGCGAGCAACAGGGCAAGCGACAGTGAAAGGCTACGCAGATTCATGGCTCGCTTCAGACTCCTGGGTCTACCCGGAGTTCCCCTCCCGAAGGGGAACCGATGCTATGCCGTTTATGTTTCTTTAACAAGTCCCCGCGGCGGCCAACCGACCGCCGGATCACTGCAGGCGGCTGGGCGCGTCTACCTCGACCCTGGGCTGGCTGAAAAGTTCCGCGATCTGCACGGGGGAGAACCGGTACTCCTGCCCACAGAACTCGCAACGGACTTCAGCCGCCCCGTCGGCCAGCGCGGCCGTCGCCTCTTCCTCTCCCAGCGACTGCAGCATGCTCTCGACCCGCTCACGTGAACAAGAGCAGCCGAAGCGAACTGGGCGCTGGGTCAGGATTTGCAGCGACTCTTCGTGGAACAGGCGGTGCAGGAGGTCGGGGATGCCAGTGGCCAGCAGTTCCGTTTCGCCCAGGGTGTCGAACAGTGCACCGGCGCGGTTCCAGCCGTCGTCATCGCCCTCGTCCCCCGGGAGTTTCTGGAGCATCAGGCCGCAGGCGCGGTCGCCGTCCGCCGCCAGCAGCAGGCGAGTAGGCAGTTGCTCGGACTGGCGGAAGTAGTCCTCGAACGCCTCCGCCAGGCGGCTGGCTTCCAGGCCGACCAGGCTCTGGTATCGCTGCGGCTCGCGCGGGTCCAGGCCCGGGTTCTCGATGGTGATGGCCAGCAGGGCGCCGTCGCCCAGGTCGCGCAGGTCGCGCGGCGCGTCCTGGTCCGGGGCTACCTGAGCAATGCCGCGAACGGTGCCGGCCGCCGTGCACTCGGCGAACAGGCTGCGAAGGCCACCCTGGCTGCGCAACTGGATCGACAGGCGACCGTCCACCTTGGTGTGGCCGGTGAACAGCACGGCTGCCACGCTCGCTTCCCCGAGCAGTTCGCGTGCTGCTGACGGATACTCGGCGCGGCCCGCCACTGTCTGCCACGTGTCCCCCAGCCGTACGGCCACGCCGCGGACACCGGCGGCGGGAAGCAGGAAGCGGGTCAGGGCGTCGATGGTGGGGGCGGCAGTCATGGAAATCCGGGCAGGGAATGCGGGGTGGGCTGACGTCTCGGCATAATGCCGATGATCCGACAGTCCTGGGGGAAACATCACGATGGGGACGACCCATACCATCCGCAAGCTCCGGCAGGTCCGATGAGCGCAGTGCCGGTCGCAAAGGCGTCACGGGGACGCCGCTGGTTCCGCTGGTTGCTCGCACTGCCTTTCCTGTTCGCGGCGGCCAGCGTCGTGCAGGTGGTCGTGCTGCGTTTCGTGGATCCGCCGTTTACGGCCTTCATGGCGGCGCGTGTGGTCGAGGCGTGGGGCAAGGGCGAGTTCGGCTTCCGGGTGGCTTATGAATGGCGTGACCTGGACCGCATGGCGGCGAGCCTGCCGCTGTCGATGGTCGCCGCGGAGGACCAGAACTTCGCGAGCCATCATGGGTTCGACCTGGGCGCGATCGAGAAGGCGCGCTTGCACAACCGCAAGATGGTCGAGCGCGCCGAGAAGCGCGGCCGGCCGGTGACGCGTCTTCGTGGCGCCAGCACCATCAGCCAGCAGGTGGCGAAGAACCTGTTCCTCTGGCAGGGCAGCAACCGCGTCACGCGCTGGGCGCGCAAGGGACTGGAGGCCTGGTACACCGTGCTGATCGAGGCGTTGTGGCCGAAGACGCGCATCCTGGAGGTCTACGCGAACGTCGCCGAGTTCGGCGATGGGGTGTATGGCGGGCAGGCGGCGGCACGACGGTACTGGGGGAAGGATGCCGCGGGCCTCACCGCCAACGAGAGCGCCCGACTCGCCGCGGTGCTGCCGTCGCCACGCCGCTACAGCGCGCATCGGCCGGGGCCTTACGTGCAGCGCCGCGCCACGAGTATCCAGCGGCAGGTCCGACAGATCGGTGGCACCGCGTATCTCGAGACACTGCAATGAGCAACGATGGATCTTGGCAGGTCACCGTGGTGGTGGCCGCCTACAACGAAGCGCAATCGCTGCCGCTGCTGCACCCGCGTGTCATGGCGGCGCTGGATGCGCTGGAAGGCGTCCACGGCCGCGTCCTGTATGTCGATGACGGCAGCCGTGATGCCACCTGGGCGGTGATGCGGGCGTTCGCGGCGGAGGATCCGCGCGTGTCCGTGCTGCGCTTGTCGCGGAACTTCGGCAAGGAGGCGGCGCTCACCGCGGGCCTGGACCGCGTCGATACGGGCGCGGCGCTGATCCTGGATGCCGATGGGCAGGATCCGCCGGAACTGATCGGCGACTTCGTGCGCGAGTGGCAGGCCGGCTACGACAACGTGCACGGCACGCGCATCGAGCGCGATGGGGACGGCTGGTTGAAGCGGGCCACCGCGCATGCGTTCTACCGCGTCATCGGTCGCCTGTCGAAGACGCCCATTCCGGCCGATACCGGCGACTTCCGCCTGTTGTCGCCGCGCGCGCTTGCTGCCCTGCGCGAACTTCGCGAACGCCACCGTTTCATGAAGGGTCTGTTCGGCTGGGTGGGCTTCAGCCAGAAGGCGCTGCCCTACCATCGCGAGGCGCGTGTGGCGGGCAGCAGCAGTTTCGGGTTCTGGAAACTCTGGAACTTCGCGCTGGAAGGCATCACCAGTTTCACCACCGCGCCGTTGCGTGTGGCGACCTACCTGGGCGTGCTGACCGCGTTGCTGGCCTTCGCCTTCGCCATCTATATCGTCGGCAAGGCCTTGCTGTTCGGAGACCCCGTCGCCGGCTGGCCGACGATGATGACGGTGATCCTGTTCCTCGGCGGCGTGCAACTGGTGGCATTGGGCCTGATCGGCGAATACCTCGGGCGCCTGTACGAGGAATCCAAGCAGCGGCCGCTCTACCTGGTGGATGCATGGCAACCCGCGTCGGCAGGAGTATCCTTGGCCGGACCAGATCGACCCGCTCCCCACCCAGGAGATCGCCATGCGCACGGTTCGTCAGTTGCTGGGGGCCAAGACCCCTGAAGTCTTCGCGGTGTCGCCCGATGCCTCGGTGCTCGATGCCATCAGGCTGATGGCGGAGAAAGGCGTCGGCGCGGTGCTCGCGATGCAGGGGCCGCGACTGTGCGGGATCGTGTCCGAGCGCGATTACGCACGCAAGGTCGTGTTGCAGGGCCGCTCTTCATCCAACACGCCGGTGCGCGACATCATGACGTCGAAGGTGGTGACCGTGCGCCCGGACGACAGCGTCGACCATTGCATGCAGGTCGTCACCGAGCATCGTATCCGTCACCTGCCGGTGGCCGACGGCGAGGCCATCGTCGGCGTCATTTCCATCGGCGATCTGGTCAAGGCGGTCATCGAGGACCAGAAGGTCGAACTGGACCAGTTGCAGCGCTACATCGCCAGCTGAGCTGCTTTACTTCGCGTACTGCCCGCCGCAGGCGCTGTCCTCGCCCGGACCCACCTCGATGGTGGCCAGCAGCGCGGCTGGCGGGGTGATGGTGCCCAGTGCCACGGCGACGGCACCACGCAGGCCCAGTCGCTTGAAGTCCGGGCGGAACGAGGGATCCTTGAACGTGCCGCCAACCACCAGCGGCGAGCGCAACGCCAGGATGCTGCGGTCCTTCGGGCGCGGGCGCATCTCCAGGTCCAGCGTTTCGTCCTTCAGGCTGATCTGGCCCTTGCCGACGATGATCGTGTCGGCCGTGTCGAAGGCGAGGGTGCGCGTCTGCATCACGCCGTCCTTCACCGCGAAGTCGCCGAACGCGCAGCGTACGGGCACGGTCTTGTCCTTGGTGATGAGGAACTTCAGCGCTTCGGCGATATCCAGGCCCGCGAGCTCCATCAGCAGGTTGCTGATCTGGCCACGGCCCATGCCGACGGCGATGTCGCCATCGGCCGTGCCCAGGATGCTGGCGATCGAATTGCCGGTGCCCGCGATTGCCATGTCGCCGCCGATGCGGCCGATCGCGCTCTTCGTCAGTTCGGCCTGCGGGAACAACTCGCCCAGGTCCAGCCCGCGGATGGCGATCTTTGCGTCCGTGCGGATGGTGTCGCTGCGCGCGTCCATGCGGATCTGCGAACGGATGTCGCCCTGCGCGACGCCGAAGTTCAGCGGTTCCAGGCGCAACAGGCCGGCATCCAGCAGCAGGTGTGCATCCATGTCGTCGATGGGCAGGCTGGGCGCGTTGATGCGGTGCGCTTTCCAGCGCACATCGGCATCCATCGCGCGCAGCTTCGTCAGGTTGTAGGGCGTATCCGGCAGCAGTCGCGTGTCCGCCGCCAACGCCGCCGCTTCGGCACGCTGCTCAGGGTTGCTGGCTTCACTGCCGCCGGTCTGTGGCGGCGCGCCGATGAAGCCGGCTAGGTCGTCGAAGTCGAGCCGCTTCGAGATTAGGTTCGCCTTCAGCAGCGGCCGTTCGCGGCCGACGGTCACTGCGGCCGAGCCACCCAGATCGCTGTCGCCGACCACACCGGCGAAATCGTCGTAGTGCCAGGTGTTGCCGTCGCGGGTGAAGCGTCCGTCCAGCTTGTAAGGCGGCGTCGGCGGCGTGGCGACGCCAATCAGGGGGAACAGGTCTTCCAGGTTCTGCCCGGCCAGCATCAGCTTCAGATCGAAGTCGCGCAGGCGGAACGGATCGAGCAGGGTGCCGCGTGCGTGGGCACGGGTCGGTCCAGCCGTGGCGCGCAGATCGATGCGGTAGGGCTTGTCGGTGTCGCGCAACGCGAGCGGCGAGGCGACCTGGCCGGCCAGGGTGAAGCGGTTGCCGGCCCAGCGGCCCTTGCCCTCCACGTTGACGGCCGATGCCTCGCCCGATGCGGGCGCCTTGGCGCTGTCCAGCGCGATGTCGACGTCGGTCTTCGTCTTCGGGTCGAGGAACAGCAGGCGGCCGTCGTCAATCCACAGGTCGCGGAAGGTCGTCCGGCTTTCGCCGCTGGTATCGCCGAACACCCAGTTGCCGGTGCCGTCGGGCCCGCTTTCCAACCGCAGCTGCGGACGCGTCAGGTGGATGCGCGGAATGCGTGTCTCGCGCTTGAAGATCAGCGGGAACACTTCCACGCTCAACTCTGCGCGGTCGGCCGCCGCCATCGTCGGCACCTTGGACCACGTGGCATTGCCGAAGGTCAGTGCATCGCCGCGCACAGTCGTCACCCGTCCCAGGTCGACATCCAGATCGCCCGCGATATGGAAGCTGCGACCGGTTTGCCGTTCGACGACCCATTCGATGGGCCGCCGCAGCCAGTTCCATTCGAACAGGATCGCCACCACCACGATGACCGCCGCCAGCACGCCCAGGGCGATCGCACCGGTGCGCGAGAGCGGGCGCAGAGCGAAGCGACGGCGTGGGGAGCGTGCAGCGTTCATGGCCCCATGGTTGGGGACCGCGTGTTCACGTACCGCGAAACGCGGCGTGCTGGTTCATGTGCGGGACACGAACGTCGATGCGTGGTTCACGCCAGGCGGGGCAACAACACCTGCTGGGTGACTGCGACGAAATGGCAGACGCTGCCGCCGATGACGAACAGGTGCCAGATCGCATGCGAATAGCGGATCGATTCGCGGTGGTAGAAGAAGGTGCCCAACGTGTAGAACAGGCCGCCGGCCAGCAGCCAGCCCAGCGTCCACGGATCCACCGAGGTCAGCAGCGGCTTGATCGCCACGACCACCAGCCACCCCATGGCGATATAGATGAGGGTCGACAGCAATTTGAAGCGCCCGGTGTAGAACAGTTTGAAGATCACACCGGCGATGGCGATCGTCCAGATCGCGATGAACAGTCCCCAGCCCCAGGGGCCGCGCAGGCCGATCAGGGTGAACGGCGTATAGGTGCCGGCGATCAGCAGGTAGATCGCGCAGTGGTCGAAGACCTTCAGCCGGCCCTTGGCCACGGGGTGCTGGATGGCGTGATACAGCGTGGACGCCGTGTACAGCAGCAGCAGGGTGACGCCGAACACGATGGACGCGCCGAGTTGCCAGCCGTCGCCGTGGACCGCGGCCAGGGTGATCAGCACCGCACCGCCGGCCAGCGCGAGGACGGCGCCCAGACCGTGCGTCAGCGCGCTGGCGATCTCGTCCCGCAGGTCGACCAGATGATCGGCCCGCTTGCGCGCGCGCAGGGTCTGGAAGGAGGTCGGTTCGCTCATGACGTCACGTTACCGCAATGCAGCACGGGTTGCATGGACCGACCATCGCCGGGGCGGCGGTCGGCCGACGGACGCGCGTTCAGCCTAGGTCGACGCTGTGCGCGTGTTCGCGCGTGGCGAGGAACTGCACGTCCGGCGCGCGTTCCTGCGCCAGTTGCAGGTTCACCCGCGTCGGGGCGAGGTAGACCAGCTGCCCGGCGGCATCCAGCGCCAGGTTCATCGCGTTCTTGTCGCGGAACTCTTCCAGCTTCTTCGCGTTGTCGCAGCGGATCCAGCGCGCCGTGGCCACGCTGACGTTCTCGAACGACGCGTCCACGCCGTACTCGTCCTTCAGGCGGTAGGCGACCACGTCGAACTGCAGCACGCCGACCGCGCCGAGGATCAGGTCGTTGCTCATCAGCGGACGGAAGAACTGGGTGGCGCCTTCTTCGGACAGCTGCGCCAGGCCCTTCTGCAGCTGCTTGAGCTTGAGCGGGTCGCGCAGGCGCGCACGACGGAACAGTTCCGGCGCGAAATTCGGGATGCCGGTGAACGACAGCGCCTCGCCCTCGGTGAAGGTGTCGCCGATCGAGATGGTGCCGTGGTTGTGGATGCCGATGACGTCGCCGGGGAACGCTTCGGCGGCGATCTCGCGGTCGCTGGCCATGAAGGTCAGCGCATTGGCCAGCTTCATCTCCTTGCCGCTACGCACGTGGAAGGTCTTCATGCCCGCTTCGAAACGGCCCGAGCACACGCGCATGAACGCCACGCGGTCGCGGTGCTGCGGATCCATGTTGGCCTGGATCTTGAAGACGAAGCCGGTCAGCTTGTTCTCGTCCGGCTGCACCTTGCGGTCGGTGGTCTCGCGCGCCTGCGGCGACGGCGCATGCTCGACGAAGAAGTCCAGCAGCGGCTGCACGCCGAAGTTGTTGACGCCCGAGCCGAAGAACACCGGCGTCTGCTTGCCGTCCAGATAGGCCTGCTTGTCGAACGGATGGCTGGCGCCCTGCACCAGTTCCAGTTCGTCGCGCAGCTGGGCCAGCATTTCCTCGCCGATCTTTTCCGCCAGCCCGGGGGCATCCAGCGACGGGAAGATCGTCGAGTCCTGACGGGTGAAGTTGCGGCCGGGTTCGTACAGGTGCACTTCGCCGGTCAGCAGGTGGACCACGCCCTTCAGCCGCTGACCCATGCCGATCGGCCACGTCACCGGCGCGCACTGGATGCCCAGCACGCTTTCCACTTCATCCAGCAGGTCGATCGGATCCTTGCCCTCGCGGTCCAGCTTGTTGATGAAGGTCATGATGGGCGTGTCGCGCAGGCGGCAGACTTCCATCAGCTTGATCGTGCGTTCCTCGACGCCCTTGGCCACGTCGATGACCATCAGCGCGCTGTCCACCGCAGTGAGCACGCGGTAGGTGTCTTCGCCGAAGTCGGCGTGGCCCGGCGTATCCAACAGGTTGACGATCTTGCCTTCGTACGGGAACTGCATCACCGACGAGGTGACCGAGATGCCGCGCTCCTTTTCCAGCGCCATCCAGTCGGACGTCGCATGGCGCGCGGCCTTGCGGCCCTTCACCGAGCCGGCCATCTGGATGGCGCCGCCGAACAGCAGCAGCTTTTCCGTCAGCGTGGTCTTGCCGGCGTCGGGGTGGGAAATGATGGCGAAGGTGCGGCGGCGCGTGGCTTCGTTGGCCACGGCGCTGGTCGGATTGGACATGGGGCGGGCGCCCGGGCGGGCGCTGAAGGAGCGGGAAGGCGGCGATTATACCGGCCGCGACGGGGCCGGGCCCCGCCGGCTCAGCGGCCGGACGGGAACTGCAGCTGGCCCAGCGGACCGAACATGCGGAACGCCACCGATTCCAGCCGCATGCCGCGATTGGCCTGCACCACGAAGTGCAGGTGCGGCGCCGTCGAGAAGCCGGTGTTGCCGGACAGGCCGATGTACTGGCCCTTGCTGACGTACTGGCCGACACGCACCTGCACGCCCTCGGCCTTCAGGTGCGCATACAGGGCCATGGTGCCGTCGCTGTGCAGGATGCGGATGAAGTTGGCGCGGCCGCCGTACTTCTCGCGGTTCAGCCCGGCCTTGTCGAAGTCCGACTCGACCTGCATCACCAGGCCTTCGCGTGCCGCCACGATTCGCGTGCCTTCGGGGACGGCGAAGTCGACGGCGTGCAGGTTCTGCGCGTCACTGTGGCTGAAGCGCCCGCCCGGCCCCTGGTCCACGC
Source organism: Pseudoxanthomonas sp. LjRoot143 (assembly GCF_964252945.1). NCBI lineage: Bacteria > Pseudomonadati > Pseudomonadota > Gammaproteobacteria > Lysobacterales > Lysobacteraceae > Pseudoxanthomonas > Pseudoxanthomonas sp. LjRoot143. The sequence goes on from NZ_CAXUPM020000001.1 coordinate 461,545, forward strand.
GTACGCGGCCGTAGTCGAACGGCAGGCGGTACTCGTAGTCCTGCGGCTTGCTGGCAGGATCGCCCGGCATGCCGTCCAGGGTCAGCTCGAAATCGCCTCCCCGCAGCGGGTCGGTCACGTTGATGTCGGCGACCAGCACGCTGCTGCGCGCGGGGACCAGGGCGCGGGCGGGCAGGGCGGGGGCACTGCGGACGTCGCGCTGGCGGCGGAAGTCGAGCTGCACCTCCACCGGCCCATGCATCAGGTTGTCGGCCCAGGCCTGGTAGCGCAGACCCTGCTTTTCCAGCCGCAGCCGCACCAGCGCGCTGGGCGGATTGCGGAAGCGCATGACGTCCACGCCGCTGCCGGCCAGTTGCTCGGGCGGAGGTGGCTGGTCGCCGTACTGCGTGTAGCCCTGCTTGTCCTTCCAGCGGTACAGGCGGGCCGCGCCCGCCTCGCCGAGGCTGCCGACCAGCACGGCGATGCCGCAGGCCAGGGCCAGCAGGCGCGCGCTCACCGCGGGCAATCGCCTTGCAGATCGAGCGCACGGGCGATGTCGCGCAGGTCGAACGCCGCGAGCGATTCATCGTTGTGCAGCGCGAACAGCGCGCCGGAAGGGAAACGCTTGGTCGGCATCGCGTAGACCGTCTCGCCGTCGGTATTGGAGGTCGCTTTGCCCGAGAACACGCCGGACGGTGCCAGCGTGGCGCGGTCGAACAGGCGGAAGCGGGTCGGTGTCAGCTGGTCCACTGCGACCCAGTAGCCGCTGTCCGCGCTGCACGACCACAGGGCGATGCCTTCGGCATCGGCGTCGAACGTGGGCAGGCTGTGTCCGTTGTAGGTGCCGGTCGCCAGGCGGTAGTCGCGCAGCGTGGAGCCCACGCGACGGTCTTCCTCCGCGATCAGCAGGCGATCGTGTGCAGGATCGCCGGCGATGGACTCGACCATGCGTAGCGCGCCGGCGGCACCGGTGTCGCCGAACTGGCCCAGCAACCTCGCCTCCAGCTTGCCGCCGTCCTCGACGCGCACCTGGAACCGCTTCACGCGGCCATCCAGTTCGGCCATCGGGGGCAGGGTCATGGTGCGGAAGTCCGACATGAAGCTGTCGGTGACGAACAGTTCCACTTCGCCCGGGGCAGTCTCGTGCGCCCACAGGCCGTACGGGGAGCGCAGCACGTCGGCGCCGAACGCGCCCAGCGGGGCGAATTCCGGCAGCCGGAACGCCTGCACGCGGTGGTTGTCGCGCTCGGCCACGAACAGCAGGTCGCCGAACACGGCAATGCCGTTGGGACGGTTGAACTGGCCCACTGCGCTGCCGGGGGTACCGACCGTGCGGAGCCGTTCGCCGCTGTCGGCGTCGTAGACGGCCAGGTGATGGGTGGCTTTGGCCGTGGCGATCAGCCAGACCTGCCCGTCTTCCGTCGGCCAGGCGACCAGCGAATCAAGTTCGTCGCCGGCCACCGGCGCTGACACCCAGGTTTCGGCGATGACGGCGTCGGCCGCGGTCTTCGGCGGCGGGGCGGGAGGGGTGGAGGTATGCAGCGGGGCGGTGGAACAGGCGGCCAGCAAGGCTGCGCACAGGCCGCCCAGGAGGAGATTCCGGGTCATGTCATGAATTATGCGGCATCCACCCGGTCGGCCGGCAGGGCGACCGGCGTCAAACTTCATCGCTTCATCCGAATAAAGCGATTGACATCGTTCCCCGGGGTGGGCAAAGTACGTCCACCATCGAGACCGGCAGAGGGACAGGCCCGAAGAAGCCGGGGCAGCCAGCGACGCGCAAGCGCCGTGGTGGTGCCAAATCCTGCGGGGACCTCAGCGTCTGCCGGAAGATGGTTCGTACCGTGTCCTCGGCACGGCGAACGCGAGCTCCGCGAAGCTCGGTGGTGCAGTCCCCGTCCCGTCAGGGACACCGCCACCGGATGTCGCCATGAGTTACGCCAGTCCCGCCCTGAACCGCCTGCCCGAGCCGTCGTTGACCGAGGGTTTCCCGTTGTCGTCCACGCAGGACGACGGTCCGCGCGCGCTGCGCGGCGAGGTGGTGGTGGAACTGGCGATGCGCCACGCCGGCACCCGTGCGGTGACGCTGCGCTATGAGCTGCAGGGACCGGCGGGTGCGCCGGTGGTGTTCGTCGCCGGCGGTATCTCCGCGCATCGCCACCTGACCGCGAGCGACGTGTTTCCCGAAAGCGGCTGGTTGAACGAGCTGGTCGGCGCCGGTCGCGCACTGGACCCGGCGCAGCGCCAGTTGCTTGCGTTCGACTTCGTCGGTGCCGACGGCCGCCTCGACGCCCCCATCGACACCGCCGACCAGGCCGATGCCATCGCCAAACTGCTGTCGGCGCTGGGCATCGCGCGGCTGGAGGCCTTCGTCGGCTATTCGTATGGCGCGCTGGTCGGCCTGCAGTTCGCCGTGCGCCATGCCGAGCGGCTGAAGAAGCTGGTCGCGGTCAGTGGCGCCCACCGTGCGCATCCCTATGCCGCGGCCTGGCGCGCGCTGCAGCGCCGTGCGGTGACGCTCGGCCAGCTGCAGTGCGCCGATGCGCAGGGCCTGTCGCTGGCCCGCCAGTTCGCCATGCTCAGCTACCGTACGCCGGAGGAGTTCGGCGAGCGCTTCGACAGCGCGCCGGAGATCGTCAACGGCCGCGTGCGCGTGGCTGCCGAGGACTACCTGGACGCCGCCGGTGCGCAGTACGTCGCGCGCACGCCGGTCACCGCCTACGTGCGGCTGTCCGAATCCATCGACCTGCACCGTGTCGATCCCGCCGATGTCCGCGTGCCCACGCTGGTGGTCGCCGTGGAAGGCGATCGCCTGGTGCCGCTGTCCGATTCCGTCTCACTGGTCGAAGGCCTCGCCACGCTGGGCCAGCTGCGCGTGCTGCGCTCGCCCTACGGCCACGACGCCTTCCTGAAAGAAACCGACCGCATCGATTCCATCCTCACCTCGGCCCTGCGCGCCGCCGGAGACCTCGCATGAGCAGCTATATCCCCACCGACGCCGACGCGCCCTGTCGTCCCGCCACCGCCGCCGTGCGCGCCGGCATCGATCGCGACACCGCCTACGGCGCGGTGACGCCGCCGATCGTGCTGTCGTCGAACTTCAGCTTCGCCGGGTTCGCGCAGAAGCGCGAATATGACTACACCCGCAGCGGCAATCCCACGCGCGACCTGCTGGCTGAAGCATTGGCCGAATTGGAAGTCGGCGCCGGCGCCGTCATCACCGCCACCGGCATGGGCGCGATAACGCTGGTGCTGAACGCGCTGCTGGAGCCGGGCGACCGCCTGGTGGTGCCGCACGATGCGTACGGTGGCAGCTGGCGCCTGTTCAACGCGCTGGCGAAGAAGGGTCACTTCGAACTGATCACGGCCGACCTGACCGATCCGCGCTCGCTGGCCGATGCGCTGGCGCAGTCGCCGAAGCTGGTGCTGATCGAAACGCCGTCCAACCCGCTGCTGCGCATCACCGACCTGCGCTTCGTCATCGAGGCGGCGCACAAGGCTGGCGCACGCACCGTGGTGGACAACACCTTCCTGTCGCCGGCGCTGCAGACGCCGATCGCCTTCGGCGCCGACATCGTGCTGCATTCGACCACCAAGTACATCAACGGCCACAGCGACGTGGTCGGTGGTGCGGTGATCGCGCGCGATGCCGACACCCACCAGCAGCTGGTGTGGTGGGCGAACGCGCTGGGCCTGACCGGTTCGCCGTTCGACAGCTTCCTGACCCTGCGCGGCCTGCGCACGCTGGATGCGCGCCTGCGCGCGCACCAGGAGAACGCGAATGCCATCGCCGCACTGCTGGATGCGCATCCGGTGGTGTCGAAGGTCTATTTCCCAGGCTTGGCCTCCCATCCCGGCCACGCCCTGGCCGCGCGCCAGCAGAAGGGCTTTGGCGCCATGCTGAGCGTCGAGCTGGATGGCGGCGAAGAAGCGGTGCGCGCGTTCGTCGAAGGCCTGCGTTACTTCACTCTGGCCGAGTCGCTGGGCGGCGTGGAAAGCCTGGTCGCGCATCCGGCCACCATGACGCACGCCGCGATGACGCCGGAAGCGCGCGCGAAGGCCGGCATCACCGACGGCCTGCTGCGCCTGTCGGTCGGCATCGAGGCCACCGACGACCTGCTGGCCGACCTCACCGCCGCGCTGGCGCGCGCCGAGGCCGTGGCCGCGGAATCCAAACGCAAGCTCGCCGACGCATGAGCACCGTCGTCCGCCTGGCGACCGCGCCGCGCACCGCGCCGAAGCTGGCGCTGCTGGGTACCGGCGTGGTGGGCAGCGCCTTCGTCGCGCGCTACCAGCGCCTGCAGGAACGCGACCTGCCCGTGCCCACGCTCGCCTGGCTCGCGAACTCGCGCGCGCTGCACGCCTGCGGGAATGCCGCGCAGCAGGCGCTGGACGACGCCAACCAGGCGTCGCCGCGCGACGGCGACCTGCCGCCCTGGGCGGAAGGCGAGGCGCTGCGGGCTGGCGATATCGTGGTCGATGCGACCGCGAGCGACAGCGTGGCCGACTGGCATGCGGAATGGCTGTCGCGCGGCGTGCACGTGGTGACGGCGAACAAGCTCGGCATCGGCGGTGCATTGCCGCGTGCGCAGGCGATCGGCCGCGCACGCGCGGATTCCGGCGCCCGCTACGGCGATGCAGCCACCGTCGGTGCAGGCCTGCCGCTGCTGCGCAGCCTGCGCGCGCTGGTGGCCGGTGGCGACCGCATCCACCGCGTCGAAGGCGTGCTGTCCGGCTCGCTGGCGTGGCTGTTCAACCACTACGACGGCATGCGCCCGTTCTCGGGCTTCGTGCGGCAGGCGCGCCAGGCCGGCTATACCGAACCGGATCCGCGCCTGGACCTGTCCGGCGAGGACGTGCGCCGCAAGCTGCTGATCCTCGCGCGTGCCGCCGGCTTGCCGTTGCAGGCGGAAGACGTGCGCGTCGACTCGCTGGTCCCGGCGGACCTTGCGGCGCTGTCGTTGCCCGCCTTCGACGCCGCGCTGCCGCAACTGGACGCGCCGCTCGCGGCCCGCTTCAAGGAGGCCTACCGCAACGGCGCGCGACTGCGCTTCCTCGGCCGCTTCGACCACGAGCGGGCCAGTGTCGGCCTGCAGGCGTTACCGCTGGACCATCCGCTGTGCGGGGGAGGCGGCACCGACAACCGCGTGGCGATCTACAGCGACCGCTACCCCGAGCAGCCGCTGGTCGTGCAAGGGCCGGGCGCGGGCGCCGAAGTCACCGCCGCCGCCCTGCTCGACGACGTGCTGGCGATCGCCGCCGCCTGACCTTTCCCGAAGGTGTCCGTGTCTGGGCGCCCGCCGCGTTGGCTTCGTTCGGACACGCCACCGACGGAGCCGTCCGATGCGCTTTGCTCTTCGTGTACGGACCGCGTTGCTGGCGGCTTGCGTGGTCGTGGTCGCCGCCTGCGGTGAGCGTGCGGCGCCCGTGCCCCCGAAGGCCGCGCTGACGGCCATCGCCCAGCAACCGCCGCTGCCCGGCCTGCGTATCCGTCCGCTGACCGATCGCACGTTCGAGCGCACCCAGGCGCGGCGCGAACGCGGGCGCTATCTCGCTGAAGGCATCCTGCAGTGCGCGCTGTGCCATTCCGACCGCGACTGGGGACAGCCGGGCGCGCCGCCGGTGCAGAGCCGCACGATGGCCGGCCATGTGTGGAAGGACGAGGGCGCAACGCGGCTGGTCGCGCCGAACCTGACGTCCGACGTGGAAACCGGCGTCGGCGGCTGGAGCGACGACATGCTGGCGCGTGCGATCCGCGAAGGCATCAGCCATGACGGGCGGCCGCTGCATCCGCAGATGTGGTACCCCTCGTTCTCGCAGCTGTCGGACGAAGACCTCGCCTCGGTCATCGTCTACCTGCGTTCGCTGCCGGCCATCCGCAATCCGCTGCCACGCACGCAGCTCTCCGAGGAGCAGGTGCAGCGCATCGTCGGTCGCCCCATGCCGATCACCGCGCCCGTGTCCGGCCCCGCCGACGACAGTCCGCTCGAGCGCGGGCGCTATCTGGCGGCGATCGGCGATTGCGGCGGGTGCCACACGCTGTGGGAAGCGGAGCGGCTGCCCGGTGCGTTCGCCGGGGGCAACGCGATCTCGCGCGATGGCAAGAACATCTACAGCACCAACCTCACCCCGCATGCCACCGGGATCGACTACGACGCGGACGCGTTCGTCCAGCTGATGCGCACGGGCAAGCAAGGGCTGACGCATCCGATGATGCCGTGGGCCGCCTTCCGCCATCTGACCGACGAGGATCTCCGCGCACTGCATGCGTTCCTGCAGACCCGGCATCCCGTGGCGCACGCCATCAGCAACCTGGCGCCACCGACGATGTGTGCCGTCTGCGGGCAGGCGCATGGCCTGGGCAACATCAACCAGCGGGTGAAGCCGAAGGGCGTCGCCGTGCCGGAGGCGACGCTGCGCGACTATGTCGGCACCTACCGTGTCGAACGCTACGACTGGACGCTGCGCATCACGCTCGCGCACGGTCGCCTGCACGCGGAGTCGGCGGACGAACCGCCCGCCGAACTCGTCCCGCTGGACGACACCCTGTTCGCCATGGAGGGTGGCCTGGGTCCGCTGCGCTTCCGCCGTGCTGCGGACGGCAGGGTGGATGCGGTCGTGTCGGAAGACGTCGATGATGTCGTGCTGGCCCGCCTCGACGCCATCACGTCTGCCCCGTGACGCCGGCGGTCAGGGCGCGCTGACCGCCTTCAGCAGTTCGGCGTTGAAGCGCGCCGGGTCCTCGACCTGCGGCGAATGGCCCAACTCGGCGAACTCCACGAGCGTCGCGCCTGGAATCGCGGCGGCCGCGCGCCTGCCCAGCGCCGGGTAATCGCCGAGCCGTTTCGCCACCTCCGGCGGCGCCAGATCCTTGCCGATGGCCGTGCGGTCCTTCAGGCCGACGAACAGCGTGGTCGGCGCCGCGATGCGGGGGAACTCGTACACGACGGGCTGGTTGAACACCATGTCCGACGTCAGCGCCTGGCTCCAGGCGACGGCCTTGCGTCCATCGCCAGCGTACATGCCGCCCAGCATCCGCACCCAGGGTTCGTACGCCGGCTTCCAGTCGCCGCTGTAGTACACGGTGCGCTGGTAGTCGCGGATGCTGTCGAAGGAGGTCTTCATTTCGCGCTCGTTCCAGGCATCGATGCTCCGCCACGGCACGCCCTCGGCCTTCCAGTCCTCCAGTCCGATCGGATTGACCAGTACCAACCGCTCGGTCGCCTCCGGATACTGCAGCGCATAGCGCGCGGCGAGCATGCCGCCCATGGAGTGGCCGACGATCACCGCGCGCTCGATGCCCAGCATGTCGAGCAGGGCATGCGTGTTGGCGGCCAACTGTCCGAACGAATACTGGTAACCGGAAGGCTTGCTCGATTTGCAGAAGCCGACCTGGTCCGGCGCGATCACGCGGAAGCCGGCCGCGGTGAGTGCATCGATCGTGGATACCCAGGTCGCGGCGCAGAAGTTCTTGCCGTGCAGCAGCACGGCGGTGCGGCCGTTCGGTCGGGCGGGTGCGACGTCGAGATACGCCATTTCCAGCGGCTGGGACTGCGAGGTGAAAGCGAAGGTCTGTACCGGTCGCGGGTACTCGAAGCCTTCGAGTCGCGGCCCATAGCGGGGCATGGGCTCTGCCTGCGCAACGGCATGGACGGCGAGCAGGGCGACCAGCGCGGAAGCGGGAATCTTCATGGGGGATCTCGGCGACGTGGCAGGCGAGCGTATCGCGGACACGTTGCAGGGATGTCAATCCGCGCGTGCGGACACGGATGCGGAGGGGGGCGTCGAGGCTGACGGATGATGCGGCCCACGCAACACCAGATGGCCGCTGCGGACCAGTTCACCCGGGTCGCGTCGCAGGTGGTCCACATCCAGTACGGGCAACGGCAACGGCGTGGCTTCGTAGAGCGCCCAGCCGTTGCGGCCATGCGCCTTCACCTCGTAGAGCGCGCGGTCGGCCAGGGAGACCAGCTGCTCCCAGCCGAGCAGGTCGGGCGCGGCGGGGAAGGGCGGATAGCCGATCAGTCCCAGCGATGCCGTCACCTGCAGGCGTGTGCCGGCCACGTCCACCGGTTCCGTGGAGATCGCCGTGCAGATGCGGCGTCCCAGCGCATGCAGCTCGTGGCGCGGCATCGGCCGGAACACCATCAGGAATTCCTCGCCGCCCCAACGGATCACGTAGTCGCCGTCGCGCGACAGCGTGCGCAGGCGGTGCGCGACGGTCTGCAGCACGTGGTCGCCCGCCTGGTGGCCGTGGCCGTCGTTGATCGACTTGAAGTGGTCGATGTCGAGCAGGGCGAACGCGAGCACGTCCACGCCGGCGGTGAAGCCGGGCATGCGCTGGTAGTAGGCGATGTCGGCGGGCAGTTGGCGGGTCAGGTACCGGCGGTTGTGCAGGCCGGTCAGGGGGTCGGTGAGGCTGATGGCTTCCAGTTGCCGGTTGGCCTGCTGCAGGTCGCGCGTGCGTTGCTCCACCAGTCGCTCCAGCGCGACGCGACGGTTGTGGTGGCGGCGCAGCACCCACCGGTTGGACAGCAGCACCAGGATCGCCAGCGCGAACGCCAGCAGCAGGTAGAACCACGGGCTCTCGTAGAAGTACGGCGCGATGGCGAATGCCTGGGTGGCGGCGGCGCGTCCGGAGACGCCGCTGTTGTTGGTGCCGAGCACCTCGAACACGTAGCGCCCGGCCGGCAGGTTGGTGTACGTGGCACTGCGCTGATGGGGATCGTCGAGCAGTTTCCACTCGTCGTCGTAACCGCGCAGGCGATAGCGGATGTCGATGTGGTCGGACGCCTGGAAGCTGAGCGTGGTGAACTCGAAGCGCAGGTCGCGCGCCGCGCTCGGCAGCGACCATTCCGTCGCGCGCTCGGCCGGCCGCCATTGGCCCTGCACCTGGACGCGTTCGACCACCGATTCGGGCAGGTAGTCGTTGGCCAGCGACTGGTCGGTCGCCATGACCACGACGCCATCGCGGGTCGGCAGCCACAGCGCGTTGTCGGCCAGGAAGCCACGGCTGTTGCCGGCGCCGTTGCAGCAGTCGCCCTTCTGGCCGCCATGGCGATCGCCGCGCTCGTTGAGCAGGGTCCGCGCGTTGACGCGCAGGGACGGATCGTCGGCGGCGTCGAGCAGGTCGGCCACCGGTACCCGGTAGATCCCGCGCAGGCCACCCGCCCACAGGAAGCCGCTGGCGTCCTCGGCGAAGAAGAACGGCGCGTTCGCCGGGATGCCGCGCGACTTGTCCAGGCGCGTCCAGCGATGGCCGTCGAACAGCAGCATCAGTTCTTCCGACAGCGCGCCGGCCAGCCACTGGCCGCCGGCGAGCTCGTGCAGGGAGACGATGTGCGGCGCATCCAGGCCCGTACCGGTCAGGGGAAGCGCGACCAGATGCTCATCGACGAATTCGTAAAGGCCGCTCTGCGTGCCCACCAGCATCCGTCCGTCGCGCGTCTCCATAAGCACGCGCACGCGGATGTCGCGCAGGCCCTCCCGTTCGCCGTAGTGGCGCGCGTGTGCGTCGCCTTCCCGCCAACGGTAGAGGCCATTGCTGGTGGCGAACCACAGTCGTCCCTGGCGATCGCGGACGATGCCGTTCACCTGTGCGGCATCCAGCGCCGCCAGCATGCGCGGTCGTTGCACGCGGCCATCGCGGTACAGGGCGGCGCCGTCGCGCGTGCCGATCCAGGTCTGCCCGTTCTCGGGCAGCAGGCTGTACGCGGCGGGATGCGGCAGATCGCGCCCCGCGACCAGGGTGCGGAACCGGCCGCCGTCCAGCACGCTGACGCCATCGTCGCTGCCGACCCACACGCGGCCGTCGGGCGCCTGCGCGATCGACCACAGCAAGGGCTGGTGCAGACCTTCGGCGCGGCTGTAGCGCCGCGTCCAGCCGTTCCAGGCGCGGCTGACACCTTCGTTGTTGCTTCCGAGCCACAGGTTCGACTCGCGGTCTTCGTAGAACGCGCGGATCTCCGCGAGCGGTCCGTCCGCGGCGATCCGTTCCAGCAGGCGGCCGTCCTGCAGCCGGTAGAGGGTGTCGCGGGTGCTTGCCCACAGGATGCCGTCGCGGTCCTCATGCAGCGCCTGCACGCCGCCGCTGACGGTGGCGACGTCGCGGTCGCGCTGCCAATGCTGGCCGTCGAGCACGAACAGGCCGGCATCGCAGCCGGCCCAGAGGCGGCCGTGGTGGCGTGCCAGCGAGGTGACCGTCGCCAGCGATGCACCGGCGGGCAGTTTCAGGACGCGCTCGCCGGTTCCGTCGAAGGCGTGCACGCGTCCGCGGCCACCGGCCCAGAGCGTGCCGTCGTCGTCGGCATGCAGTGCCAGCGCGCCGCCGTCGTCGATCGGATGCAGCGTCTGCAGGCGGTCGGCCACCACCATCATGACGCCGCGGTGGGTGGCTACCAGCAGGCGTCCGCGGACATCGCGCGTCAGCGCCCGCACGTCGACGACGCCGGTGGCCTCGCCCGGGGCGAGCGGGATGGCCTTGATGCGGTTGCCGTCACGGACGGCCAGTCCCTGCGGGGTGCCGATCCACAGTCGGCCTTCGCGATCGGTGTGCAGGGCCTGGATCCAGGTGCTGGGCAGGTCCGGGGTGTTGTCGAGGTCGAAGTTGGTGAAGCGCACGCCGTCGAAGCGGCTCAGGCCAGCCTGCGTGCCGAACCAGAGGTAGCCGGGCCGGTCCTGGGCGATGGCGAGCACGCTCAGCTGGGGCAGGCCCTGTTCCAGGCTCCAGTGGTTGCGCACGTAGTGGTGGAACGACTTGGAGGGATCCAGTGCGTGCGCGGTCGGGCAAAGCGTCGCCATCCCGCCCAGCAGGGGCAGGCACCAGGTCGCCAGTCGGCGCCGCCAGGACGGCCGGCCGCGGCGGATCTTGTCCACGGGCTGGGACAGGACGCGTCTCCGGTAAGTCGGTTTACCAAAGTACGGTATCGGCGCAGGTGCGCGTGCCTAAAGGGCGCCGGAGCCCGTGTCGTGCTGCTGTCGCGTCTCTGTCGTGGCGATCGGGCCGGCACGGGGGGAGGCTGGGACCGAACGTACACTGGCCGGGACAAGACCGACAACGATGGACATGAAACTGAACGCCGAACGGATCCGGACCCTGAGGGAACAGCGGGCCTGGTCGCAGGAGCACCTGGCGACGGTCGCCGGGGTGAGTACGCGGACGCTGCAGCGGATCGAAGCGGGCTCAGCCGCGTCCAAGGAGACCTGCCTTGCACTGGCGGCGGCGTTGGAGGTGCAGATGAGCGCGATTGTCGGAGAGTCGACTGCGACAGATGTTCACGTGAGGCCGACTCTCGCCAAGTCGGCGAACGTCGCCGCTTCCTGGCTGACGCCGGTCGTGTTGCTTGTGTGCCTGATGGTCTGGTTCGGATACAACATTGGCAAGGACATGGCCGACCGCGACAACAGAGCGACCGCCGAGTGTCTTCAAGGCGATGAGGTATGCGATCCGTCCCGTCGCGATATCGACGGTCGATGACGCTTGCTAGGCGTGTAGAGCCAAGTAATCCGGATGGGGCCGTAAGCCGCGCCCAAGGAGCGCGCAGGCATATCGAACTCCGGATACGCCGAGATTATCGGTCTAAGCTGGTTTGAATGAACTGCCGAGTGCCATGGCCGAGATCACGGAGCGAAGATCCTCCACGGCACGCTGTCGAACTTTCGGGGACTTGATGTGTCCGGGCAGTCGGCTCAGCCAATGACTGTTGGGGCCGTGGCCACCGCCGCGAATCAAGGACAGCCGACGGGATGTCGGGAGTGGCTTGCGTCCGAGGATGTCGATGCATTCGGCGAGTTGCGCTGCGGAGGAGAAGCGGAAGACAAAGCCCTGCGACTCGATGCAGAGCACTGGATAGCCGTTGCGTCCTTCGGCATGGGGCGCCGGAGGATCGTAAGACGCTGCCGCGCGCCAAGCTCTGCCTTCGCTTTCTATGTGAACCCAGTAAGCCATGGGTTCGGTGCGCCAATCCGGGGTGTGCTCGATCCAGTGGCGGGCGACCTTCCCCATGACATCTAGCACTCGATGACGTTGACGGCCAGTCCGCCGCGGCTGGTTTCCTTGTACTTGTCCTGCATGTCGCGGCCGGTGTCGCGCATGGTCTTGATCACCTTGTCCAGGCTGACCTTGTGCTTGCCATCGCCGCGCATGGCCATGCGGCTGGCGTTGATCGCCTTCACCGCGCCCATCGCATTGCGCTCGATGCACGGGATCTGCACCAGCCCGCCGATCGGATCGCAGGTCAGGCCCAGGTTGTGCTCCATGCCGATCTCGGCCGCGTTCTCCACCTGGCTCGGGCTGCCGCCGAGTGCGGCGACCAGCCCGCCGGCGGCCATCGAACAGGCCACGCCCACCTCACCCTGGCAACCGACCTCGGCGCCGCTGATGCTGGCGTTCTCCTTGTAGAGGATGCCGATGGCCGCCGCGGTCAGCAGGAAGTCGAATACCCGCTGCTCGCTGTTGCCCGGGCAGAACCGGTCGAAGTAGTGCAGCACTGCCGGGATGATGCCGGCCGCACCATTGGTCGGTGCGGTGACCACGCGTCCGCCGGCGGCGTTCTCCTCGTTCACCGCCAGGGCATACAGGTTGACCCAGTCCAGCACGGTCAGCGGATCGCGCATCGCCGCCTCGGGCTTGCTTGAGAGTTCGCGGTGCAGCGTGGGTGCTCGTCTTGAGACATGCAGGCCGCCGGGAAGGGTGCCTTCCTCGCGGATGCCACGGGCCATGCACGACTGCATGGCACCCCAGATCGCCCGCAAGCCCTCGCGGATCCCGTCCTCGCTGCGCCAGGCCTTCTCGTTCTCGAACATCAGCGCGGCGATGCTCAGCCCGCTGCGCTGGCACTGGGCCAGCAACTCGTCGCCGCTCTTGAACGGATACGGCAGCGGGGTCTCGTCGGCGACGATGCGATCCGAGGCCGCATCGTCCTGGTTGACCACGAAGCCGCCGCCGACGGAGTAGTAGTCGCGCGTGGCGATGACCTCATCGTTCGCGTCAAACGCGGTGAAGCGCATGCCGTTGGTGTGGTAGGGAAGCTTCTGCCGCTTGTTCATCAGCAGGTCGCGCTTCTCGTCGAAGGCGAGCTCATGCGTGCCGCCGAGCAGGATGCGCTTGCCAGTGCGGATGCGTTCCAGCGCCGGCGGGATGAGGTCCGGATCGATCTCGTTGGGGTAGTGGCCTTCCAGGCCCATCAGCACGGCCTTGTCGGTGCCGTGGCCGCGGCCGGTCAGGGCCAGCGAGCCGAACACCTCGGCGCGGATGCGCGCCACGTCCTGCAGGCGCCCGGCATCGACCAGCCAGCGGCCCACGAAACGCGCCGCCGCCCGCATCGGCCCCACCGTATGCGAGGAGCTCGGACCGATGCCGATCTTGAACAGGTCGAACGTGCTGACTGCCATGCTGCAAAAACCGCCGTCGAAAAAAGGCCGCTATTCTAAGCACGTAGACGCCACATGCCCTTCACCCCTCAGCCGCGATGCCCCTGATCCTCTACCAGCGCGACGACTGCCACCTGTGCGACCTGGCGCTCGACATACTCGCGCATGCACGCATTCCCGAGTTCGAAAGCGTTTTCATCGATGAAGACGACGCTTTGGAAGCGCGTTACGGCATCCGTGTCCCTGTGCTGCATCGCAGCGATACCGGTGCGGAACTGGACTGGCCCTTCGATGCCGGTGCGGTGGGGGCGTTCCTGCACCCGTAAGCTGTCCGTTGACAGAACGGACGCACGACGGTGCGCCAGTGCACGGGACGGCCGCGCTAGGCTGGGTCCCTCCAGGCAGGGTTACCCATGGCATCGATACGCGGAGTGTGGCTGACGCTCGTGGTCGCAGGTGCCTGCGTGCCGCTCGCGACCGTCGGCGGTGTCCACGACGACGATCCTGCACTGCGCCGGATGCACGGCGAGTTCGTCGATGCCTTCGTGGATAGCCGGGGCTTCGGCAGGATGCGCGTCACGCCGATGATGGCGCGCATGCGCGACGCCCGGTTCGAGGCCGTGGACGAGCACGGGCGCTGCGTGCTCGAGGTGGAACTGGTCGGTGTCGCCCGGCACGACCCGCCGGTGGTCCATGCCGCCAGTTTCATGGGCTTCCAGCACACGGACGGCGATTCCGGCCTGCGCGCACCTCCCGCCTCCACGCGCGGCCTGCACGCGTGGGAGCGCGAGGCGCTGGCCGCGCTGGCGTCGGGCAGGGAGCTGGTCGTGCAGGACACGCCGCGAGGCGAACGCGCGATGGGTGCGATCCGCGCGCGCCCGGCGTGTCTGTCATGCCACGGAGATCATCGCGAGGGCGACGTCCTGGGCGCCCTTGCCTACGGACTGGGACGCTTCTCGATATCCGCGCAGGCAGCGGAGCGGCGTTCCTGCGAGCCCGCGCGCGTCGCGTCGTCGCGCTGATGGAGGCAGCGCGCGGGATCGTCCAGCTGCCGATCCAGGAAACCGATCACATGGTCGGCATAACCGGCAGGATCGTGCGCAAGGAAGTCCACATGGGCGGCGTCGGGCAGCAACCAGAATGATTTCGGCGCGCGTGCGCGCCCGTACATCGCACGCGACTCGGCCGGCAGCGTATGCCGGTCCTGTCCGCCCGCGACCACCAGCACCGGTGCGCCGAGGCCTGCGATGCGGTCGATGGGGGAAAGTTCTCGAACGGGAATGCCGAGCCGCCACTCGGCCTGCATCGCCAGCAGTGGCGAGAGCGCGGCGGCGGTGTCGCCCAGCCGCATCGCGATGCGGTTGCGGATGGCCTGGCGCGCATCGGAATACACGGCTTCCAGCACCACCACGTCGAAGCCGCTGGGCTGCGGCCCCAGCACCACCGATGCCCCGCCCAGCGACACGCCGATCACGGCACGTTTCTCGCCGGGACGTTGTTCGTGCATCCAGTCGCGCGCCGCTGTCACGGCGGCGGCTTCACGCCAGCCCAGCGTGATCGCCTCGCCGGGACTTTCGCCATGCGCTGGAAGGTCGATCAGCAGCACCGCGTACCCATGCCGCGACAACAGCCGGGCGCGCTCCAGCATCGCGCGACGGTCCGAACGGATGCCATGCAACAGCAGCACGCTGGCACGGCCTGGTTCTCCGGCGATCCACCAGCCCGCAACAGGGGGCGCCTGCGGGACGGCGATCCTTACCTCGCGTGCGTGGAGATCCGCCGGAGGCGGACCGATCACCGCGGGCCGCGGCGCGACGAGCGTGCCGCCAAGCCACCACAGGCCGGCGGCACCGGCCGCGCACAGCAGCACGGCGGCGATGCCGAGACGAAGCAGCAAGCGTCGCCCGCGCATCGGGTTTTTACTTGGCTGGTTTCAACACGACCCTGGTACTGATCGCCACGTCATTCGGAATCGTCGAGGTGTCGGCCCAGTCGCCGCCGCCGACGCCGAAGTCCAAGCGCTTCACCGTCGCCTTGCCGGCGAGCACGGGCTGCGCGCCCGGGGTCCAGGTGAAGGTCAGCGTGACCGGCTTGCTGACGCCGCGCAGCGACAGCGTGCCGTCGGCCGCGTACTGGTTGCCGCCCAGCGAACGGAACTTCGTCGCGGTGTAACGGGCCTGCGCGAACTTGGCGACGTTGAAGAAGTCGCTGGACGTCAGCGTGCCGTCGCGGTCGCCGTTGCCGGTCTGCGTGCCGGCCAGCTGGATGGTGACGTCGAGCTTGCTGGTCGCGAGCTGCGCCGGATCGAAGCTCAGCGTGGTGGCGAAACCGCCGAACTTGCCGGTGAAGGTTTCACCCTGGTAGTTGCTGGCGAACACCAGCGTGGAGCCGGGCGCCTGCACGTAGTCGGCCGCCATGGCCGGTGCGGCGGCCAGCAGCAGGGAGGCGAGCGCCAGGCGCGCGCGTTCACGGGTTTTCATCGGAGGAATCCTGCGGGGTGGGGGAAGGGGGAAGGGGCGAAGCGGCGGCCGGCGCGGCGACGGCAGCGCGCCGGCCCGGCAGCATGCGGCGCAGCGTGGCGTCGCCCTGGAACAGATGGTGGTACAGCGCGGCGCCGGCATGCGCCAGCACCAGTACCACCAGCACCCAGAACAGCAACTCGTGCGCGCCTTCCGCGGCTTCATGCACGCTGTCGCTGCGTCCGGTGATGGCGGGCAGGTTGAACAGCTTGAACCACTGCAGCGGATAGCCGGCGGACGAGTTCAGCACCCAGCCCGACAGCGGAATGGCGAACAGCAGCGCATACAGGAAGAAGTGCGTCACCGAGGCGATGCGCTGTTGCCAGCTCGGCGTGCCGGCGACCGGTGCAGGCGCCCCGGCGTAGACACGCCACAGCACGCGCAGCACGACCAGCGCCAGGATGGTGAGGCCGATCGACTTGTGCAGCGCGTAGATGTTGATCTTGCGCGGCCCGTTGGGCAGGTCGCCCATCGTCAGGCCCAGGTAGGCCATGACCAGGATCAGCACGACGATGGTCCAGTGGAACAGCTGGCTGACGGCGCCCCAGCGCTCGTCGGTGTTCTTCAGGGTCATGGCGTCGGCTCCTGAGTGGAAGGGGAAAGCGGGGTAGCCGTGTCGTCGCCGGCCTTGCCGTCGTAGGTGGCTTCGGCTTCGATGCGAAGTTCCACTTCGTCGCCGATCACCGACTTCCACGCGGTGATGCCGAAATCGGCACGGCTGAGCTGGGTGGTGGCGGAGAAGCCCACCGTGCGCCGGAACGGCGGCATGGGATGGCGTTTGATGGCGTTGAGGGTCACGTCGAGGACGACTTCGCGCGTCACCCCGCGCAGGCTGAGGTCGCCGACCACGCGGGCATGCGTGGCATCGACCGGTTCCACCCGCGTGGACACGAAGCGCGCTTCCGGATGTCCTTCGGCGTCGAGCAGCGACTTCGCCAGGGTGGCCTTGTTCCAGTCGCCATCGCCCAGGTCGATGCGTGCGATCGGCACGCGGACGTCGACGCGTGCGCGCGTCCAGTCGTCCGGATCGAACACCAGCGTGCCGGTGCTGCCGGAGACGGTGCCGAGTGCGTTGGAGAAACCGGCATGCGAGATCGCGAACATCACGCGCGTGTGTACGGGGTCCAGCGTGTACCCCGCCAGCGTGTCGCGCGCGAACGACGCGGCAGGCACCAGCGCCAGCAGGCAGAGGCTGCGCATCAGCAGGCGGCGGGCGGTCGATCCGGGCATGGGGACGGATTCTAGGGGCCGGTCCATGAAGATACCCCGCTTGCGCGTGCAACGGTCCGTTGCGACGATGCCGGGCGGGGGACGACAGGGAAAGAGGGGCGGTCAGGAATGGTGATGCGTGCGTGGTGGTTGCTGCTGTTCTGCCTGGTGTGCGCACCAGCGCCCGCGACGGTGCCGGAGATTCCGCGCTTCCGCCTGCTGGGCGCCGGCGACGGCCTGCCCTCCACGACGATTCCCGCGCTGGCGCGCGATCGTGCCGGCCACCTGTGGATCGCGACCTGGGACGGCCTGGCCCGCTACGACGGCGTCGGCTTCAAGGTCTGGCGGCACGATCCTGCCGATCCCGCCTCGTTGCCCGGCAACGTCGTGCAGGCGCTGCACGTCGATGCGGCGGACCGCGTGTGGGTAGCGACCGAGAACGGCGGTCTCAGCGTGATGGACGTGGACCGTCGCGGCTTCCGTCACTACCGGAAGTCCGATCATCCGCAGATGGGCAGCGACGAGGTGTTCGCCATCGCCAGCCGTGGCGGCGACGTGTGGTTCGGTACCTTCGGTGGCGGATTGCACAAGCTGGCAGCGGACGGCCGCATCACCCGCTATGCGGCGTCACCCGACGGCGGCGAAGGCCTGCCGTCGGACAACGTACTGTCGCTGGCCTTCGATACGAAGGGTGCGCTGTGGATCGGCACCATGGGCGGCCTGGCGCGATTCGACGGCACGCGGGTCGAGCGTCTCGCGCTGCCTGCGGGAGACGGTCAGATCGTCTACTCGGTGACCGCCGACAACGAGGCGATCTGGGTGGGCGCGTCGGACGGCGTGCATCGCTGGTCGCGGGAGGGCGGATGGGTGTCGCCGCCGTGGTCGCCGATGTTCGCGCGCCCCAACGCACTCATCGCGATGACCAGCGATGGCGAGGGCGAGTACTGGCTGGCCAGCCAGGGCGGGTTGTGGCGCACGGAGGGCGACCGCGCCCCGGCGCCGGTGAACTACGACGCGCAGAGTGTGGGCATCGGCCGCGTGCTGCAGACCGTACTCGTGTTGCCGGACGGTGGCCTGTGGGTGCCGGTGCCGACACGGGGCCTGGCGTACCTGCGGTCGGACTGGCGGCGCATCGCCGCGTTCTCGCCGGCGCAGGGGCTCGGCGGCGGACTCTATCGCGGGCTGTCGCAGGCCGGTGACGGCGGTGTCTGGATCGCCAGCAGTACCGGCAAGGTGGAACGTCTGGATACGCGCAGCGGCCATGTCACGCCCTTGCCGCAGCACGCCGCCCTGCTCGGAGAACTGCGGCTGACATCGTTGCGGCAGGATCGCCATGGCAACCTGTGGATCGGCCACCGCAACGGGCTGATCCGCGTCGACCCGCGGACCGGTGCACTCCGGCAATGGTCGCAGCAAGGCCAGGACGCGGTGCCGGACGGCACGTCGATCGACTGGCTGGTCGAAGCGAACGACGACACGCTGTGGCTGGTCACGCAGATGGGCAGCGTGCAGCAACGCGACATCACCGATGGACGCGTATTGCGCACCATCGTCAAGCAGGAGGACGGCAGCGGCCTGCCCGACATCGAGGGCCTGGCGGTCGCGCCCGACGGACGCGCCTGGCTGGGTGGCGCTGCCGGCATGATGGTGTGGGACGAGGCGGCGGGCCGCTTCGCCGCGGTGGGCGCGATGGGCGGCGAGCGCGTGTATGCGTTCGCCTTCGAGCATGCCGACCGCCTCTGGCTGCATCGCATGTCGGGCGTGGAGGCCTGGCGCCGCGACGGTAACCGCTGGGTGCGCGAACGCAGGATCGGTGCGGCGGAAGGACTGCCCGCCGTCGAGTCGACCGGCCTGGCGGTCGACCTGCAGCGACGGGTCTGGCTGGGCACGCGCCGCGGCCTGTTCCGCATCGACCCCAACCTGCACGGCTCGCGTGCCCTGCTGCGCAACTTCGGCGTGCGCGAGGGACTGCTCAGCCAGGAGCTCAACGATCGCGGGCTGCTGCTGACGCGGGACGGCCTGCTGGTGTCGACCGCCGCCGACGGATCGGTCGCGCTGCTGGACACGCAGCTGCCGGACCCCAGGCCGGTGACGCCGAACCTGGTGCTCGACAGCCTCCAGGTCAGCCGCGGCGACGACGTGCTTGCGCTGCGGATCGACCAGCCCCTCGTCCTGCAGCCCGAGGATCACGAACTGCTCGTCGGCACGCGCCTGCTGAGCTACGAGAATCCGCTGGGCAATCGCTACCGCTCGCTGCTGGAGGGGTTCGACAGCGGTTGGGTGGACCAGGGCGCCAGCGGCGAGCGTGTGTTCTCCGCGCTCACCCCTGGCCGTTACCGGCTGCGGGTGCAGTCCTTCGACGCTGCGGGCAATGCCTCGCGCGAACTGCAGGTGCCGGTGCACGTGCTCCCGCCGTGGTGGCGGAGCGCATGGGGGCTGGCCCTGTTCACCGTCTTGGGGGTGCTGCTGCTGCTCGCCGCCGCCGCGGCGTACCGACGGCGCGTGCGCCGCAGGAGTGCGTGGCAGCTGGCCGAACACAAGCGCGAAGTGGCCGAACAGGCATCGCTGGCGAAGACCCGCTTCCTGGCCACGCTCGGCCACGAGATCCGCACACCGATGACCGGCGTGCTCGGCATGACGGAACTGCTGCAGGCCACGGCGTTGGACGAGCGGCAGACGGGCTACACCGACGCCATCCAGCGTGCCGGCACGCACCTGCTGAGGCTGGTCAACGATGCACTGGACCTGGCGAAGATCGAAGCGGGCAAGCTCGAACTCCAGCAGGTCGAGTTCGACCTGCACGCGCTGGTCTCCGACGTCGTCGCGCTGATGGGGCCGGTCGCGGGCAAGCGTGGCCTCGCCTTCCACGATGGCATCGCCGCCGGTGTGCCGCGCGTGGTGCGCGGCGATCCGCTGCGGTTGCGGCAGATCCTGCTCAACCTGCTGGGCAATGCGATCAAGTTCACCGAGTCCGGCCATGTGTCGCTGCATGCGCTGCCGCTGGCGCCGCAAGGCGTGCGGCTGGTGGTCGGCGATACCGGCCCCGGCATCAATGCCGAGCAGCAGGCCCGGCTGTTCCGCCGCTTCGAGCAGGCCGAAGGCGCCCAGACGACGGCGCGCTACGGCGGCAGCGGCCTGGGCCTGGCGATCTGCCAGGAACTGGCGGTGGCGATGGGCGGGCGGATCGACGTCGACAGCGCACCGGGCAAGGGCACGCGTTTTTCCGTCGACCTGCCGTCCCTGCAGGTCGTGGCCGCAGGCGACGAGTACCCGGTGCCCGCGGCGGACGCCGAGCAGGCGACGCCTGTCGGACCGCTGCACATCCTGCTGGTCGAGGACGATGCGACGGTCGCCGATGTCGTGGCCGGACTGCTCCGCGCGCGCGGCCATCGCGTGACCCACGCGCCTCACGGACTGGCGGCGTTGACCGAAGTGGTGACGACGGCGTTCGACATGGCTTTCCTCGATCTCGATCTTCCGGGCCTGGACGGCATGGCGCTGGCGCGCCAGTTGCGCTTGCATGGCGTGACCACGCCGTTGATCGCCCTGACCGCGCGCACCGACGCCGAAGCCGAGCCGCTGGCGCGGCAGGCGGGGTTCGACGACTTCGTCCGCAAGCCGGTCACCGGCGACATGCTGGCGGCGGTGATCGCGACGCAGATCGAGCGGGGCGCAGCGCCGGCACAGGAGGACACGCCTTGAGGATGATGGCCCGTTGGCTCTGCGCGGCCGCACTGGCGATGGTCGGCCCGGTGGCGGCAGAGGGGTCGGCGGAGGCGCCGGAACCGCCGTTGCTGGGCGACTACATCACCGACTCGCGCGCGCTGTATCCGTTGCGCGTGGGCGACTGGGAAGCGATGGGCGAGAAGCGTTACGAGCGGCAGGAACTGGGCGTGTCGGTGCGCTACCAGGACACGCGCAAGCCGGACCGCTGGATGGACCTGTACCTGTATCCGGCCGGCGTGATGTTCGACCCGGCGTTCGAACGGGTGTTCCAGTACAGCATCGACGAGATCGTGCAGATCGCGCGCGACCGGAACGCGGGTGATGTCCGCCTGGCCCACGCGCGCACGTTCGCCACGGCGCCGGTCGCGGGCGAAGGCATGCTTGGCGAGCTGGCGGTGAAGGCGCGTTCCTTCGCGATGGAAGTGCCGATGCGCGACAAGCGCTACTTGTCCGTGCTCGCGATGACCGTGCGTGATCTCTACTTCATCAAGGTGCGCTACAGCGTGGAGGCCGGCAGCGTGTCCGACGAAGACGTGCAGCGCCAGGCGGAAACCTTCCTCGCCGGTTTCGCGGCGGACATCCGGGTACTCAATACCGGCAGCTGCCGGCAGGAACTGCAGGTGCGGCCGATGCCCGTCGGCAGCGCGCGTCCCGACACGGTGCTGGCCAGCACCAACGAAGGGCAGGGCGACGAGATGTGGATCGCCGACGACGCGGTCTACCTGCGCCCGGCCATCATCGGGAACGCCACCACGGCCGACAGGCTGAAGGCCGAGGCCCAGTCCATCCGCAACGCGCTGCGCGGGCGTTGCGTATCGCCGGAAGCCATGGAGATCCTGGTGCCCGATGGCATGCGCGAGATCCGGTTCGAGTATCGCCTGCCTGCAGGCGGCAGCGACGGTACGGTGCCGCGCCTGAGAAGTCCGCGCTCGGGCCTGGGCTGACGCGCTCAGCGCAGCCGGCGCGCTTCCATCACGCCCGCGATGGGGTCGTAGTAGAACCAGTCGCTGCCGTTGTCGTCGAGCCAGTCGATGCGCGCACGCGCGGTCGGTGGCACATGGCAGAGCACACCTTCACCGTAGTCGTCACCGGGCGGGGAAGGCGCAGGCGGTGCGTCCGCGAACAGGTCGTCCAGCGACGCCGGCTTCCTGCCCCAGGTCAGGCAATCGGCGTCGCGGCTGCTGTCGTCAGGCCAGTCCATGCGGTCCCAGAACGCCGCCCGCCCCCGTTCGCCCAACCGATGCGCCTCGACGGCCTCGCCGTCGCCGGTCGAGGTGAGGCGCCATCCCGTGCCTACGTCCTGCACGCGCCATACGACCTCGTCGGCGTCATGGGTCGCGCCGTGGCCGTACTCGCCGGCGAACGACGTCGGTTCGCCGGCGAATGCGCTGAAGGACAAACCGACCAAGCCAATCAGACAGAGCAGGCGCATCGCATCAGTCCGCCCAGGCTTCGACATACAACGTGCGGGCGGCATCGTCGGGATCGGGGTGGACCCAGATGCCGCCAGCCTCCGAGGTCGACAGGTGAAAGCCATCGCCGGTCGCCAGCATCTGGCAGGCAGCAGCGGGAGATTCTTCCGCCAGCGTCCGTGCCAGGCAGGCGTCCTCGATGAAGTCCCGGACCTTCGGGCCCGCGGCAGCGAACGGTACGGCCAGCACGTACTGGTGGTCGCCCCAGCGCTGCGAATCCATCAGTCGCACCTCGGTCACCGGCTGGCCGGCGAGCTGGACGCGATCGGGATGCAGCACCGCGCGCGCGGTCACCGCGGTCAGGGTCCGCTGGTCGTCGTCGGCCAGGGTGTCTTCGCAATCCAGTTCGACGCGCGCCACGCGCGTGCGCCACCCGGGTGGCAGCTCGTCCAGGCGACGGGCACGGATGCGGTCGCAGCCGGGCGTCGCATCCAGACCGGGCGCGGCGTGCTCGCCGGGCACCACCATCACCAGTGCGGGAAAATCGCCGCCGGCGACCCGCAGGACATGCGCGGGACCGGCCTCCTCGGCACGGACGCGCGCGCCGGCCACCAGCAACAGGCCGGCGGCGGCGGGGGCAAGCAGGTGGCGGCATTCCATTGCGTCACTCCGGCGGGGAACGGCAGCGTCAGCGTGCGCTGTAGGCGTGGACTTCGTCCACCAGCACGGCGACGTGGTCGGGATTCATGTCCGGCGACATGCCGTGGCCGAGGTTGAACACGTGGCCGTCGCGCGAACCGCCGTTGCCGTCGCGGTAGCTGTCCAGTGCGCGGCGCACCTCGCGGCGGATCGCGTCCGGCGAGCCGTACAGCGTGGCCGGATCCAGATTGCCCTGCAGCGCGACCTTGCCCTGCGTGCGGCGCGCGGCCTCGCCCAGTTCGATCAGCCAGTCCACACCAACGCCGTCGGTGCCGCTGGCGGCCAGCTCTTCCAGATAGGCGGCCG
Organism: Pseudoxanthomonas sp. LjRoot143; assembly: GCF_964252945.1. Lineage (NCBI taxonomy): Bacteria > Pseudomonadati > Pseudomonadota > Gammaproteobacteria > Lysobacterales > Lysobacteraceae > Pseudoxanthomonas > Pseudoxanthomonas sp. LjRoot143. The sequence goes on from NZ_CAXUPM020000001.1 coordinate 484,766, forward strand.
TGCCCTTGCCGAACAGGATCAGCGGGGTGCGCTCCGCGCCTTCGCCGCGGTCGAGCTCCTGCGCGATGCGCTGCAGGTACGGTAGCGAGAATTCGCGGTACATCGCCGGGCTCAGCACGCCGCCCCAGGTGTCGAACACCTGCAACGCCTGCGCGCCAGCCGCGCGCTGCGCGGCGAGGTAGGCGATCACCGCATCGGTGTTGACCGACAGCAGGCGGTGCAGCGTGTCCGGGTCGTTGAGCGCCATCGCCTTGATGCGGGCGAAGTCCTTGCTGCCGCCGCCTTCGACCATGTAGCAGGCCAGCGTCCACGGACTGCCGGAGAAGCCGATCAGCGGCACCTTGCCGTCCAGTTCGCGGCGGATCACGCGCACGGCGTCCATCACGTAGCGCAGTTCGGTCTCCATGTCCGGCACGCCGAGCTTCGCCGCGTCGGCGGCGCTGCGTACGGTGCGTTCGAACTTCGGGCCTTCGCCTTCGACGAAGTACAGGCCCAGGCCCATCGCGTCGGGGATGGTCAGGATGTCGGAGAACAGGATCGCCGCGTCCAGGTCGAAACGGCGCAGCGGCTGCAGGGTCACTTCGCAGGCGACCTCCGGGTTCTTCGCCATGCCGAGGAAGCTGCCGGCCTCCTTGCGCGTGGCGCGGTACTCCGGCAGGTAGCGGCCGGCCTGGCGCATCAGCCACACAGGCGTGCGGTCCACGGGTTCGCGGCGCAGGGCGCGCAGGAAGCGGTCGTTCTTCAAATCGGTCATCGGGGGATCCGGGGGGAAGTTACTTGGGCGCGTCGGCGCCGCGGGCGAACATCAGTTGGAAGCCGCGCTTGAGGTGGCTGTCTCGGGCCTTCTCGAACGCGGCGTTGGCCTCGTCCTGCAGCAGGTACTGCTCGCGCTTCAGCGACGCGCGGCCGCCGATCTGTCCGGTTTCGCGCAGCAGCTCCCAGCCGCCGAACAGGTCGGGCTGCAGGGTCAGCTGGACGTAGCGGGGGGCTTCGCCCGCGTCGGGGCGCTGCTGGAGGAAGACGCGCATGGCGATATTTTAGCCGGACGGCTTGTCAGGCGGACAGCACGGCCAGTACGCGGGTCTCGTCCACGTCCGGCACCACCTCGGCCTGTCCCAGCCCCCGCCACAGCACCAGGCGCAGGCGGCCGGCCAGGTTCTTCTTGTCCAGCCGCATGCGGGCCAGCAGCGCCTCGGGCGCCAGGCCGGCGGGAATGCGGGTCGGCAGGCCGTACGCGGTCAGCAGCGTCTCCAGCCGGTCGGCGTCGCTGGCCGGGGCCATGCCCAGGTCGGCCGACAGCCGCGCGGCCAGCACCATGCCCACGGCCACCGCCTCGCCGTGATTGAGGTTGTCGTTGCCCAGGCCGCCGTAACCCTGTTCGGTCTCGATGGCATGGCCGAAGGTGTGGCCCAGGTTGAGCAGGGCGCGTTCGCCCTTCTCCAGCGGATCGCGGGCGACGATCTCGGCCTTGTGCTCGCAACTGGCGGCGATGGCGAGCGCCAGCGCTTCGCCGTCCATCGCCAGCAGCGCTTCGCGCTCCTGTTCCAGCCACTGGAAGAAGCGGGCGTCGCGGATGGCGCCGTACTTGATCACCTCGGCCAGCCCCGCACGCAGTTCGCGTGGCGGCAGCGTCGCCAGTACCGAGGTGTCGGCGAACACCGCGCGCGGCGGATGGAACGCGCCGACCAGGTTCTTGCCCTGCGGGATGTCGACCGCGGTTTTGCCGCCGACCGACGAGTCCACCATCGACAGCAGTGTCGTGGGCACCTGCACGCAGTCCACGCCGCGCATCCAGCATGCTGCCGCGAACCCGGCCAGGTCGCCGACCACGCCGCCGCCCAGCGCGACCACGCAGGCATCGCGGGTGGCACCGAGCGTCGCCAGCGCGTCGATGGCATGGCCGAAGTGGGCCAGCGTCTTCGATTCCTCGCCGGCCGGCAGGATGAAGGTGCCGATGGCGAGATCCGGCCGTGCGGCGTGCAGCGCTTCGCGCACGGTGCCGGCATACAGCGGCGCGACGATGGAGTCGCTGACCAGCAGCACGTGGCGACCGCGGACGTGCTGCGCCAGCGCGGTGCCGTCCGACAGCAGGCCGGGACCGATCGCGATGGTGTAGGGAATCTCGCCGCCGACGTCGACGGTGCGGAGCTGGCTCATGCGTTCTCTTCGATGGGTTGCCAGCGGTGCGCCAGCAACTGGGTCAGGCGGGCCGTCGCCTCGGGGGGCGTCAGTCCATCGGTATCCAGGGTCAGGTCGGCGACCTCGCGGTAGAGCGGCTCGCGCGCCACCGCCATGTCATGCAGCACCTGTTCGCGGTCCGGTCGCTGCAGCAGCGGGCGGTTGGTGCAGCGGCCGAGGCGCTTCAGCTGGGCGTCCACACTGACTTGCAGGTAGACCACGTAGCCGCGTTGTTTCATCTGTATCCGATTGTCGGCGTCCAGCACGGCACCGCCGCCGGTCGAGATGAGCTGGCCGTGGCCGGCCAGCAGCTCCTGCAGGGTGGCCTTCTCTCGCTCACGGAAGCCGGCCTCGCCCACGTGTTCGAACAGCGTGGCGATGCTGGCGCCAGTGCGGTCGACGATGGCCTGGTCCGCGTCCACGAACACCAGCCCGAAGCGCTCGGCCACGCGCTTGCCGATGGAGGTCTTGCCGGCCCCCGTGGGGCCGACCAGGATCAGGTTGGGGGCCGGATTCATGATGGGCAGATGCTAGCACCGCGCACCCGCGCGCGTGGCGTGGCGTTAACACCGGCGGGACTACGGTGGCCCTCCGGCGCTGTGCCGGGTGAACGAACGGGAGTGCGCCATGTCCGTCGCCAAGATCATCGAAGTCAACGCTTCGTCGAAAACCAGCATGGAAGATGCCGTCAAGGTCGGCCTGAAGAAGACCTCCGAGACGGTGAAGAACATCAAGGGCGCTTGGGTCAACGAGATCAAGGTGGTCACCGACGATGGAGGCAACGTGCAGGAGTGGCGCGTCAACCTGCGCATCACGTTCGTGGTGGCGTGAGGCGAGGGACAGGCGTGGGGTAGGCAGGTGTGGGATAGACAGGTGTGGGAGCGACGTAAGTCGCGATGACGACACCCGGACCGTTCATCGCGACTTACGTCGCTCCCACAACCAGCCCGCAACCCACACCTAGGTGGTGATGGGTTTGCGATCCTCATCCAGCCTGATGACCCGGTCCGCCGTCGTCGGCAGCGTCGTCAGCAGATGGCGGCTGGTACGCTCATAGTGCTGGATGAAGCGGTCCAGCTGCGCGCGGTCCATCCCCCCGCGCGCGGGATCGCGCGCCACCATCGCCTGTTCCTGCTGCCAGCGCCACGTACGCACGATGTCGAAGCTGGGCGGTTGCAGGAACCAGAGGGCATCGACCCGTGACCACAGCGCGGGATAGTCGCGCTGCAGGGCCTCGTTGCAATAGCGTCGCCAGCGGCCGTCGGCATCCTCGTCGCGCTCCAATGCGTTGCAGGGCGAGACCAATGCCGCTTCGTCCTCGGCGACGGCGCCCAGGCACCAGCCTTCGAACAGGACCAGATCGACGCGTCCCTCTACGCGTATCCAGGCGGCATCCGCCACGCGATCGTCGGCCAGCTTGTCGAAGCGGGGCAGGGCGATGTCCTCGCCTTCGCGCAGCGCGTCCAGCACGCGGCAGCCGAGGGCCACATCGTGCGTGCCGGGCGGTCCGCGCGTGGCCAGCAGCGGCTGGACATCGTGGGCCAGCTGCCGGCGCTGGTCGCGGGTCAGGTACAGGTCGTCCAGCGACAGGACGGCTACGCGCAGGCCGTCGGCCTCGGCGCGCGTGGCGATCTGGTCGGCCAGCGTCGATTTGCCACTTCCCTGCAGCCCGCTGATGGCGAAGACCGGCGTGCGTGGCGCCAGGCCGCGGGCAGAGGCGAATGCCTCGGCCACGATGGCATCGGGAAAACCGTCGGGATGCGTTGCCTGCGTCATCGCGCGACAATAGCGCATGCCCGATGCGCGGGCGCTGCCTGACGACGCCATGACCGATCTGTACGCCGAAGCCCTGTCCACGTTCGCTACGCTGTTCGGCGAAGCGAAGGCCGCGGGCACCGAAGTAGAGCCGAACGCGATGACCGTCGCCACCGCCACGCCGGACGGTCGTCCGTCCGCACGCACGGTGCTGCTCAAGGCCTTCGATGCGCGCGGCTTCGTCTTCTACACGCATACGCACAGCCAGAAGGGTCGCGAGCTGCACGACAACCCGCATGCCGCGCTGCTCTTCCTGTGGCGCAGCCTGCGCGATGCGGGCATCCAGGTGCGCGTGGAAGGGGCGGTGAGCCCGGTCGAGGATGCCGAGGCCGATGCGTACTTCGCCTCGCGTCCGCGCCAGAGCCAACTCGGCGCCTGGGCGTCGATCCAGTCGGAGACGCTGGATTCGCGCGAGGCGTTCGATGCGCGCATGGGCGAGGTCGAGGCACGCTTTGCGGGCGTCGACGTGCCGCGTCCGGAGGGCTGGAGCGGTTACCGCGTGGCACCGGAGGCGATCGAGTTCTGGTACGGCGCGCGGTTCCGCCTGCACGAGCGCTGGCGCTACGAACGCGATTCCGCGGGTGCCTGGAGCAAGCGGATGCTGTTCCCTTGAGCATTCGTGTGCGCGCTGCGTCCGCGACCGACATCGATGCGTGGGCCGCGATGCGCGTGGCACTCTGGCCCGATGCCGATCCCGGTGAACTCCGCACCGAGGCGCTGGCCTGGGACAGCGGCAACGGCATCGCGTTCATCGCCTTCGACGACAACCACCAGGCCATCGGCATGGCGGAGGCCAGCCTGCGCCACGATTACGTCAATGGCACCGACAACTCGCCGGTCGGCTTCCTGGAGGCCTGGTACGTCGATGCCGACCATCGCGGGCGCGGCGTCGGTCGCGCACTGATCGCTGCCGTGGAAGCGTGGACGCGCGCGCGAGGCTGCAACGAGCTGGCGTCCGACGCCCTGCTCGACAACACGGCCAGCCATGCGGCACACGCGGCCTGCGGCTTCGAGGAAACCGAGCGTGTGGTGTACTTCCGCAAGGCGCTGGACGCATGAGCATCGGTCCGCAGCGCATCGTCTGCCTGACCGAGGAGCCGACCGAGACGCTGTACGCTCTGGGGGAGCAGGACCGCATCGTCGGCATCAGCGGCTTCACCGTGCGACCGCCGCAGGCGCGCAAGGAGAAGCCGAAGGTCAGCGCGTTCACCAGCGCCAAGATCGGCGAGATCCTGGCGCTGCAGCCGGATCTGGCCATCGGCTTCTCCGACATCCAGGCGGACATCGCCGCGGAGCTGGTCCGGCAGGGCGTGGAAGTGTGGATCAGCAACCATCGGAGCGTGGACGGCATCGTCGACTATGTGCGGCGGCTGGGCGCGCTGGTCGGTGCGGCCGAACGGGCCAACGCCTACGCCGACATGCTGCAGCGCGGGCTTGACGAGGCGCGTGCGCAGGCGGCGCGCCTGCCGCGCCGGCCGACGGTCTACTTCGAGGAATGGGACGAGCCGCAGATCACCGGCATCCGCTGGGTATCGGAACTGATCGGCATCGCCGGAGGAGACGACGTCTTTCCGGAGATGGCGAAGGAATCGCTGGCCAAGCACCGCATCCTCGCCGACGGCAGCGAGGTCGTGCGCCGCGCACCGGACATCATCCTCGGTTCGTGGTGCGGCAAGAAATTCCGCCCCGACCGCGTCGCCGCGCGACCGGGCTGGGACGTCATCCCCGCGGTGCGCGACGGTGAGCTGCACGAAATCAAGTCGCCGCTGATCCTGCAACCGGGCCCGGCGGCGCTGACCGATGGGGTGCAGGCGATCGCGGGGATCATCCGGCGGTGGTCGGAGCGGCACGCCTGAATCGGCGGCGCTTCTGTAGGGTACGGGATGGTGGGCGTGGGAGCGACGTAAGTCGCGATGAGCCACCGCGGTACTTCATCGCGACTTACGTCGCTCCCACAGGAAGGACCTCTCCGGCGGGTTATCCCCGCGGACAGTGCCTGTTTCGCCTCAGAAGTTCCGTTGGAACTTCACCGTCTCGCTGCGTCCGCCCGACGTCACCACCACTTCGAAGCGGTAGGAATCGCGTGGCGAGATGCGCGCGGTACCGATGTGGTCCAGGTAGCCGCCAGCATCCACCTTGCGCAGCGTGATGGTTTGCCGTGCGCCGGACAGGTCATGTGCGGTGACGCTGACTTCGCCGTCTGCATCGACCTCTTCGCCGCCGGCTACCTTGCGCAGGGCGACCAGCACCAGTGCGGTCGCCGCGTCACGGGGAACGCCGTACTGTTTGGCGACCGCTTCACTCAGCGACAGGGTGGGCAAGGCGTTGTAGCGCACGCGCAGGTCGCCGAAGTCGGCTTCGGCCGGTGCGGCCTGCACGAACTCCGCGGTGCGCGGCGCTTCGCCGCCGGAGCACGACGCCAGCAGGATGGCAGCCAACAGCAGGATGATCCGATTCATGGTCATGCCTCCGCGTGAAAGGGTAAGTGAGGGCGCGTCAGTCGTTCGCCGCCGACAACTCGGCGCCACGCACGGTCGCCGCATGCACGGCCTTCGCCACCAGGGCTTCGAAGCCGCCGCCCTGGAACGTCTCGATGGCCGCCTGGGTGGTGCCGTTCGGCGAGGTGACGCGGCGGCGCAGCTCCGCTGGGGTCTCGCCGCTCTCGGTCAGCATGCGCGCGGCGCCGAGTACGGTCTGCAACACCAGCGTGCGCGACGCTTCCGGGGACAGGCCTTCCGAGACGGCGGCCGCTTCCATCGCCTCGGCCAGCAGGAACACGTAGGCGGGACCGCTACCGGAGACGCCGGTCACCGCATCCATCTTCGCCTCGCTGTCGATCCACACCGTCGGGCCTGCGGCCGACAGCAGCAGTTCCGCGCGCTGGCGGCCGGCGTCGTCGACCTCGTCGCTGGCGTGCAGGCCGGTGACGCCGGCGCCCAGCATGGCCGGCGTGTTCGGCATGCTGCGCACCACCGGCACGCCGCCGCCCAGCCAGCGTTGCATCTGCGCGCCGGTGATGCCGGCGGCGATGGACACCGACAGCGGGCGCTGTGCCTGCGCGCGCGCCGCGAGGTCCTCGCACACCGTGCGCATCACCTGTGGCTTCACCGCGAACAGCCAGGTGTCAGCGCCGTAGACCGCTTCACCAGCCTCGGCGAAGACCTGCACGCCGAAATCCGCGGCCAGCGCGGCACGCAGCGGTTCGGCCGGCTCGGCCACGCGGATGCGCGAAGGATCGGCGCCGCGCTTGAGCAGGCCACCAATCAGGCTGCGCGCCATGTTGCCGCCGCCGATGAAGGCCAAGGGGTGCGTCAGGAGCGAGGAATGCGAGGCGGTCATGGCGTCAGGCTCAGGCTGAAAGCGGGGGGAGCGGCACGGCGTGGATGCGTGCCTCGAACCGGTGGGCGAGGTCGTCGTCGCCGGCATAGGTCAGGGCGATGTCGCCGGTCCAGGTGATGTCGAAGCAGTCGCTGTCGCCGACGCGCTGGAAGGCGATGCGGTGGTTGGCCACGCTGTCGTGGCCGAGCAGGTAGATATGGAACGAGAGATCGTCCAGTTCGACGCCGGCCAGCGTGCCATCGGCGATCGCATCGACCTCGAACGTCCGGCCGTCCAACCAGTCTGGGGCGAAGTCGCCGGTCGCGCAGAGGGGGAAGCCGCGGTCGTTGCCCCAGTACGTCGACGACAGCGTGCAGCGATGGTAGTTGCCCCAGACGATCGGGGATTCCCAGTCGGTGCGCTCGTCTTCGATGGTCTCGCCGTCCTCTTCGTCCTCGATGTCGCGCTCGGCGTAGTAGTCCGCGCTGCGAAGATGCAGGTCGCACCACACTACGCTGTCGAGCACGCGTACCGTCCAGGCGAACTCCGTCACCGCGTGGCCTTCGGGCCACGGGTTGCCGGGAAAATGGATACGGTCCAGGACGGGGTCCATACGCTACTTCGCCGGCCGCGCGCCGAACAGCGCGGTACCGATGCGGACCATCGTGGCGCCATATGCGATGGCCTGGGCGAAGTCGTCGCTCATTCCCATCGACAAGGTATCCACGTCCGTGTGGCGTGCGGCCAGTGCGGTGTAGAGCGCCTGCATGCGGACGAACGCCGCCACGCGCAGGGCGGGGTCGGCATGCGGGGCGGGGATCGCCATCAGCCCGCGCAGGCGCAGCGCCGGCTCCGCGGCGATGGCGTCGGCCAGCGCGTCGATTTCGTCCGGCCGACAGCCATGCTTGCTGGCCTCGTCGTCGATGTTCACCTGGATCAGCACGTTCAGTGGCGGCCGGTCCGTGGGGCGATTCCGTGACAGGGCGCCGATCAATTTGTGACGGTCTACCGTCTGCACCCAATCGAACACGCGCGCGGCAACGTCCGCCTTGTTGGACTGCAGATGGCCGATGAGGTGCCATTCCAGGTCCATGTCCGCCAGTTCGGCGATCTTGCCCTGCGCCTCCTGCACGTAGTTCTCGCCGAACGCGCGCTGCCCGGCGCGGGCCAGTTCGGCCACGGCGGAGGCCGGTTTCAGCTTGGACACGGCCAGCAGCGCTGGCGGTGGCCGATGCGCGTCTTTGGCTGCGTTTTCAAGACGTTGCAGGGTCTCGCTGAGGGTGTCGGCGAGCATGTTGGTCCAACCATTGGCGGGGACGGCGAGGGCGCTATACTGCCCTCCGGGGAATCAAGGTTCCAGTTCGCAGCAACTTGGGGAAGCAGCGTCATGGATATCGCCGAGCTCTTGGCGTTTTCGGTAAAGAACAAAGCATCCGACCTCCACCTCTCGGCCGGCCTGCCGCCGATGATCCGCGTGGATGGCGACGTACGCCGCATCAATATCCCGGCGCTCGACCACAAGCAGGTGCACGCGCTGGTCTACGACATCATGTCGGACAAGCAGCGCCGCGACTTCGAAGAATTCCTCGAGGTCGACTTCTCGTTCGAGATTCCCTCGCTGGCGCGCTTCCGCGTCAACGCGTTCAACCAGAACCGTGGCGCCGGTGCGGTGTTCCGTACCATTCCCTCGGAAGTGCTGACGCTGGAAGACCTCGGCTGCCCGCCGCTGTTCCGCGAACTGATCCAGCAGCCGCAGGGCCTGATCCTGGTGACCGGCCCGACCGGCTCGGGCAAGTCGACCACGCTGGCGGCGATGATCGACCACATCAACAAGAACGAATACGGCCACATCCTCAGCGTCGAGGATCCGATCGAATTCGTGCACACCTCGCAGAAGTGCTTGATCAACCAGCGCGAAGTGCACCGCGACACGCACGGCTTCAACGAAGCGCTGCGTTCGGCGCTCCGTGAGGATCCCGACTACATCCTGGTCGGCGAGTTGCGCGACCTGGAAACCATCCGCCTGGCGCTGACCGCCGCGGAAACCGGCCACCTGGTGTTCGCCACCCTGCACACCAGCTCGGCGGCCAAGACCATCGACCGCATCATCGACGTGTTCCCTGCCGGCGAGAAGCCGATGGTGCGTTCGATGTTGTCCGAGTCGCTGCGTGCCGTCATTTCGCAGGCACTGCTGAAGAAGATCGGCGGTGGGCGTACCGCGGCCTGGGAAATCATGGTGGGCACTCCGGCCATCCGCAACCTGATCCGCGAGGACAAGGTGGCGCAGATGTACTCGGCCATCCAGACCGGCCAGAACTACGGGATGATGACGCTGGACCAGCATCTGCAGGACCTGGTGAAGCGCAGCCTGATCACGCGCCAGCAGGCCAAGGAATACGCGAAAGAAAAGCGCCTGTTCGAGTAACGGCCGTGCGGCGCCGCCACCGGCGGCCGCCGTCCCGCGGCTTCTTCCGTCTCACGGAGCATCGCCATGAGCACCATCGACTTCACCTCCTTCCTCAAGCTGATGGCGCACCAGAAGGCGTCGGACCTGTTCATCACGTCCGGCATGCCGCCGTCCATCAAAGTCCACGGCAAGATCTCGCCGATCACGCAGACGCCGCTGACCTCGCAGCAATCGCGCGACCTGGTGCTGAACGTGATGACGCCGGCGCAGCGCGAGGAGTTCGAGAAGACCCACGAGTGCAACTTCGCCATCGGCGTGGCCGGCGTGGGACGCTTCCGCGTCAGCTGCTTCTATCAGCGCAACCAGGTCGGCATGGTGCTGCGTCGCATCGAGACGCGCATCCCGACCATCGAAGAGCTGAATCTGCCGCCGGTCATCAAGACGCTGGCGATGACCAAGCGCGGCATCATCCTGTTCGTCGGCGCGACCGGCACCGGCAAGTCCACTTCGCTGGCGGCGATGATCGGTTACCGCAACCAGAATTCGACCGGCCACATCATCACGATCGAGGACCCGATCGAGTTCGTGCACAAGCACGAGGGCTGCATCATCACCCAGCGCGAGGTCGGCATCGACACCGACAGCTGGGAGGCCGCACTGAAGAACACGCTGCGCCAGGCGCCGGACGTGATCATGATCGGCGAGGTGCGTACCCGCGAGGGCATGGACCACGCCATCGCCTTCGCCGAAACCGGCCACCTGGTGCTGTGCACGCTGCATGCCAACAACGCCAACCAGGCGATGGACCGCATCATCAACTTCTTTCCGGAAGACCGCCGCCAGCAGCTGCTGATGGACCTGTCGCTGAATCTCAAGGGCGTCGTCGCGCAACAGCTGATCCCGACGCCGGACGGCAAGGGCCGCCGCGTGGCGATGGAAATCCTGCTGGGTACGCCGCTGGTGCAGGACTACATCCGCGATGGCGAGGTGCACAAGCTGAAGGAGATCATGAAGGAGTCGACCAACCTCGGCATGAAGACCTTCGACCAGGCCCTGTTCGAGCTTTACCAGGCCGGCGAGATCAGCTACGAGGACGCGCTGCGCTTCGCGGATTCGCAGAACGAAGTGCGCCTGCGCATCAAACTGGCCCAGGGCGGCGACGCCCGCACGCTGGCGCAGGGTCTGGACGGCGTGGAGATCGCGGAAGTCCGCTGATCCGGCCGGGGGATTCGAAGATTCGAAGGGGCGAGCGATCGCCCCTTTTCTTCAAGTAGTGAACCGCGTGCCCAAGGTGTGGGCCGGATGCAGCAACACTTCACGGAGGAAGCATGTCGCGTACTTTCCTGATCCTGGTTTCCATCCTGGTGGCCCTGGGTGCCGGGCATCACGCCTGGAAGCGCATCAAGGCGCACCTGGAGGCGTCGATGATGGACGCCGCGATCGTCGAATCCTCCCGCAACTCGGTCCTGGTCTACGGCCGCGACGGCTGTGGCTACACCCGGCAGATGCTTGCCTCCCTGCAGAGCCGCAACATCCCGGTCACTTACGTCGATCTCGATCTTCCCCGTGCAAGCAGCGCGTTCCATGAGCGGTTCGACGGCACGGGCCTGGCGGGTCCTCGCGGCTATGCGCTGCCTGTCGTTGAAGTGGACGGGGAGGTCAGCATGCGGCCGACGCCCGATGTCGTGGCGTACCACTTCCAGACCCGGGATTGATCCGGCAACCGGCGCACAAGTCGCTCCGGAGGCCTGATCCAGCACGGAACCGGCCGGGGCTGCGCTACCATCCTTGCCAGCGGCGTGGACGCCGGTAGAGCCGGATGGGGAGCCATGACACGAATTTCCGAGGAGGCGGCGCCAACGCGCCATGACGCGACGGCCACCCGTCCGTCGTATGGAAGGATCGGACGGCTGCGTTACCTGATCTGGCTCTGCGCCATCTACCTGGTCATCCAGGTGATGAGCGTCGTGTGGCCGCTGTGGATCGCACTGTGGATCGCCTCCCTCCTGGGCGGGCTCGGGTGCTATGCGGTGGCGACGGTACGCCGGGTCCGCGACCTGGGCCTGTCGAGCTGGTTCGCACTGCTGCTCGGATTGCCGCTCGTCAGCCTCGTCCTGCTGGTGCTGCCGGGCACGCGCGCGTCCAACCGCCATGGGGAAGCGCCGGCGCCCGCCTCCCGCAAGGAGTGGGCACTCGCACTTGTCCTGCTGATCACGACGCTCGCACTGCTGGTCGTCACGTGGATCGTCGTGATCGGTCCGGCATGGGCGCACTACAGCGCGGCGACGGCCGCCTGAGCGGGTCGCTCCGCGTCCTTTTCTCTGTTTGCACCGCTGCGTTTTTGCGGCCGCAACCCGCCTGGTGAGTAGCAACCCCGGCGCCGGGCGAAATGCATGGACACTTCGTCCATGCCAGTTGGCGCGGCCTTCATGGGAAAATCCTGGCGTCCCCGGTCCTGTCCGGGTGTGGACTCTGCCGTGCCCCCACAAACCCCCTCCCGTTCCGAACCGGAAGTGATGTCGCCGCGCGACGGTGACCGTGCCGTCATCCGGCGTCCGCGCCACAGCCTGGCCGAAGACATCCAGGGCCTGACGATTGCGGCGGCGGTCAGTGCGTTGGGCATGAGCATCTTCGCCGCGGGCGGGATGATGCTGGGTGGCATGGCCGGCGTGTCGTTGCTGTTGCACTACGCCACGGGCTGGCCGTTCGGCGTGCTGTTCGTGCTGGTCAACCTGCCGTTCTACCTGCTGTCGATGCGCAGGATGGGATGGGAGTTCACGCTCAAGACCTTCATCGCCGTCGGCATCACCGGTTTCGTCGCGGACATGCTGCCGCGGCTGGCGGAGTTCGCCTTCATTACTCCGGTCTACTCGGCCGTGTTCGGCGGCGCACTGGTCGGCATGGGCATCCTGTCCTTCATCCGCCATCGCGCCAGCCTCGGCGGGCTGGGCATCCTGGCGGTTTACCTGCAACAGCGCAGGGGATGGAGCGCGGGCAAGGTCCAGATGGCGTTCGATACGTGCATCATGCTGGCCGCCCTGAGCGTGCTGGAGCCATCGAAGGTCGCGTGGTCGGCGCTGGGTGCGCTGGTGCTCAACCTAGTGCTGTACTTCAATCATCGCCCCGGCCGTTACATGGGCGTGTGAGGCGGAGCGCGCGGGCAAGCAGCCGCACGACCTCCGGCACCCCGAACAAGTGACTTCCAGCACCTCATTCGTCCGCGAACGGATCCGATGATGTGCCTGAGCCGGCGCGGTGCCGGAAAGCCAGGAACCTCACTCCGTGATCACGCAGATTCTCACGCACACCCCTCTCTGGGTCTTCGGCCTGTTCTTCGGTCTGGTCTATCTGGGTTATCTGCAGAGCAGGACACGGCTCGTCTCGCGTCATCGGCTGATCGTGTTGCCGGTCGCCATGACGGGCTGGTCGCTGTTCGCTGTCTGGTCGGCGTTCGGGGCTCACCCCATCGCGCTTGTCGCGTGGGCGGGCGCGTGGCTGGCGGTCGTGGGCATCAGTCTCGCTCGCGGACCGTCGCGCGGCGCGTCCTACTCGCCGGTATCGAAGCGGTTCATGGTGACGGGCAGCTGGTTGCCGCTGGCGCTGATGATGGGCATCTTCTTCGCGAAGTACGCGGTAGCCGTGGTGCACGCCATCGCCCCCTCCGTGCTGGAGTTCGGCACGGCCATCGCCACGGTCTGCGGCGTGTACGGATTCTTCAGCGGCATGTTCATGGCGCGCGCCGTGCGGGTGCTGCGGACGATGATGTCGTCCCCCGATGATGAGCAGGGCGAGACCGTGGCCGCTCGTGTGTAAACCGTAGGATGGGTATCGCCTTCGGCTCCACCCATCCTACAAAAGCGACCAGGACTTCATGCTGCCCGTATCCAGCCAGCGCTGGTGCCACGACAGCGCTTCAGGCAGCAGGTGCGGGGTGTGCTTGCCGTAGCTGTGGTGCAGGGCGCGGTCGAAGTAGTCCTGCAGCGCGTCGCGGTAGTCCGGATGCGCGCAGCGGTCGATCAGCAGGCGGGCACGCTGCTTGGGCGTGAGGCCGCGCAGGTCGGCCAGTCCCTGTTCGGTGACGATGACGGAGACATCGTGCTCGGTGTGGTCCACATGGCTGACCATCGGCACCAGCGCCGAGATGCTGCCGCCCTTGGCGGTGCTGGGGCTCAGGAATACCGACATGAAACCGTTGCGGGCGAAGTCGCCCGAACCGCCGATGCCGTTCTGGATGCGGCTGCCCATCACGTGGGTGGAATTGACGTTGCCGTAGAGGTCGGCCTCGATCATCCCGTTCATGCCGATGCAGCCCAGGCGGCGCACCAGCTCCGGATGGTTCGACATTTCCTGCGTGCGCATGATGATGCGCTCGCGGTAGAACGCGATGTCGCGCTTGAACGCTTCGTTCGCCTCCGGGCTGAGCGCGAAACCAGTGCACGAGGCGACGTCCAGCACGCCTTCGCGCAGCAGGTCGAGCATGCCGTCCTGGATGACCTCGGTGAACGCGGTCAGGCCGCGGAAGCCGCTCTTCGCCAGGCCGGCGAGTACGGCGTTGGGAATGTTGCCGACGCCCGACTGCAGCGGCAGCAGGTTGGCAGGCAGGCGGCCCAACGCGACTTCGTGTTTCAGGAAGTCGATCAGGTGTTCGGCGATGCGTTCGCTGGTGCTGTCGATCGGGGTGAACGGGCTGTTGCGGTCGGGGCCGTTCGTCCGCACCACCGCGACGATCTTGGCGGGGTCGCAGTGCAGGGCGGTGTCGCCGATGCGGTCGTGCACGTGTTCCAGCGGGATCGGCTTACGATGCGGTGGCAGCGCAGTGCCGTAGTAGATGTCGTGCATGCCCTCGACGTCGGCGGGCTGCCAGTCGTTGACCTCGACGATGACCTTCTTCGCCAGGTCCAGCCAGGTCTTGTTGTTGCCGACCGAGGTGGAGGGCACCAGCGTGCCGTCTTCGCGGATCGCTGACACCTCGATGACGGCAGTGTCGATGGGGCCGTAGAAGCCGAACCACACGTGCTGTGCGACGTGACTGAGGTGGATGTCGATGTAGTCCAGCGTGCCCTCGTTGATGCGCTTGCGCGCGTCCGGATCGCTCTGGAACGGCATGCGCAGGGCGATGGCGTCGGCTTTGGCGAGGGCGCCATCCAGTTCCGGCGCGGTCGACGCACCGGTCATCAGCTTGATCTGGAACGGCATGCCGGCCGCGTGGGCCTGTTCGATGCGCATGGCCAGCGCCAGCGGTACCGCCTTGGGATAGCCGGAGCCGGTGAAGCCGCTCATGGCGACGGTCTCGCCGGGCTGGATGAGGCTGGCGGCGTGCTCGGCGCTGATCACGCGGTCGCGCAGGCCGGCGTGGCGGATACGGTCTTCGTGCATCGGAGGGGTCATCGGCGGGCGAAACTGCGATTATCGCGCGGGGGCGTGCAGTCGCAGGATACGACCATCGGCGCGTAGGCGGGTTGCGCCGGATCAATGCCCCGCTGCGGTCATCCAGGGAGGCCGCTGCTTCGCGGCGCGGCGGAAGGCAGGGCAGTCCTCGCGGTGCGCGCCGGACAGATAGCCCAGGCTCATCAGGAACTCGTTGGTGATCTCGCCGCCGGTGAAGCGGAAGGTCTTCTTGAACAGCTTGATCCACTCGGCTTTCGGCAGCGGGTGGTGCGTATCCAGCCAGGCGGCGAAGCTGCCATGGCTCTTCCTCAGGCGCTGGATCACCTGCGCGTTGTGGATGGCGGCATCGACCTTCAGGCGGTTGCGGATGATGCCGGGGTCGGCCAGCAGGCGGGCACGATCCTTGTCGCCGTAGCGCGCCACCTTGTCCACGTCGAAGCCGCTGTAGGCGGCCCGGAAGCCGTCGCGCTTCCTCAGCATGGTCTCCCAGCTGAGGCCGGCCTGGTTGATCTCCAGCAGCAGGCGCTCGAACAGTACCGCTTCCTCTCGCTGCGGAAAGCCGTATTCACGGTCGTGATAGGGGCCATGCAGCGGATGGCCGGGGGCGATGTCGCAATAGCCTGACATGAGCACGCGCCTGGAAAGGGACGGACGATTCTAGGGCGTGTTGCGGACAGTCCGTGTCCGCGCAGGCGCGGTGGGCGCGGCGGCGGGCTAGAATGGTCGCCATGCAAGACGCCGCCACGCCCCTGGCCAACCAGCTGCTGATCGCCTCACCGGCGCTGTCCGATCCGAATTTCGCGCGCGCCGTCACCCTGATCTGCCAGCACGACGACGACGGCGCCATGGGCGTGGTCGTCAACCGCCCTTCGGAATACACGCTGGGCGAAGTACTGCGACAGATGAACCTCGCCTCGCACGATCCCCGCCTGGACGAGCAGATCGTACTGGCCGGCGGTCCTGTGCATCCCGAGCGTGGCTTCGTGCTGCACGACGGTGCGCGCGCCTGGGAATCGACGCTGGAAGTCGCCAGCGGCCTGTACCTGACCACCTCGCGCGACATCCTCGAAGCGATGGCGGAAGGCGAGGGGCCGGCGCATGCCGTGGTGGCGCTGGGCTGTGCGGGGTGGGGCGCGGGGCAACTGGAATACGAACTGGGCGAGAACAGCTGGCTGACTGCGCCCGCCGACGCCGAACTGCTGTTCGCTGTGCCGCTGGAGCAGCGCTGGCAGGCGGCGGGCCAGCGGATCGGCGTGGACATGACCCGCCTGACGGACTACAGCGGCCACGCATGAACCCGCGCGTGCCGACGTCGTGTCCACGCACGCCGCTGCAGGATGGCGCAGACCGTATCGAACGGAGGCACTGGGCATGAAGCTGGATGGCACCGTACTGGGATTCGACGTGGGCTCGCGCCGCATCGGCGTGGCCGTGGGCAGCGCCTTCGGTACCGGCGCCCGTGCGCTGGCGGTGATCGACGTGCATGGCCACGGGCCCGACTGGCCGGCGATCGACAGGCTGCACGCCGAGTGGAAGCCCGACGGCATGGTGGTGGGCGACCCGATGACGCTGGAAGGCGGCGACCAGCCGATCCGCAAGCGCGCCCATGCCTTCGCCCGCGAACTGCGCACGCGCTACCAGTTGCCGGTGGTGCTGGTGGACGAACGCACCAGCTCGTTCGAGGCCGCGGAGCGCTTCGCGCTGGACCGGGCCGAGGGCCGCAAGCGCCGCCGCGATGCCGCCGCGCTCGACGCCGTTGCCGCCGCCGTCATCATCGAACGCTGGCTGGCCGCGCCCCAGGACGCGACCCAGCTGACCTGACCCTCCACGACCACGCCCCATGACCCCACAACTCGATTCCGACGGACGCCTGCGCCACCTGCTCACCCTCGACGGCCTGCCGCGCGACACCCTGTGCCGCCTGATAGACCGTGCCGGCCAGATCCGCGATGCCGCGCTCGGCCGCACGCCGCGCCGGCAGGTGCTCGACGGCACCACGATCTGCACGCTGTTCTTCGAACCGTCCACGCGCACGCGCAGCTCGTTCCACATCGCCGCGCAGCGGCTGGGCGCGGACGTGCTGAACTTCGATGCGTCCACCTCGTCGACCCGCAAGGGCGAGACCGCGCGCGACACGCTGCGCAACCTGGAAGCGATGGGCGTGCGCGGCTTCATCGTCCGCCATGCCGAAGACGGCGCGGTCGCCGCGCTGGCCGCCGAGGCGGGCGAGGGCACCGCGCTGATCAACGCCGGCGACGGCCGCAGTGCACATCCTACCCAGGGCCTGCTGGACGTGCTGACGATCCGCCAGGCAAAGGGCGCCGATTTCTCGCGACTGAAGATCCTGATGGTCGGCGACGTGAACCACTCGCGCGTGGCGCGCTCGGACCTGCATGCGCTGCGCACGCTCGGCGCGGGTGAGATCCGCGTGTGCGGCCCGCAGTCGCTGCTGCCGGACGATGGCACGCTGGCCGGCTGCGAAACCGGGCAGGATTTCGATGCGATGCTCGATGGGGCCGACGTGGTGATGATGCTGCGCCTGCAGCGCGAACGCATGGAAGAAGGCCTGGTGTCTTCGCTCGAGGACTACCACCGCGACTACGGCCTGACCACGACGCGCCTGAAGCGCGCGGCGAAGGATGCGGTGGTGCTGCACCCCGGCCCGATCAATCGCGGCGTGGAGATCACTGACGAGGTCGCGGACGGTCCGCAGTCGCTGGTGCTGCGCCAGGTCAGCAACGGCGTTGCCATCCGCATGGCGGTGCTGGAGATGCTGCTGGGCTGAGGCGGTGTGGCCCGCGTCGGGCATGCGTGGGTCGCCGCTGTTGGGCTGACCTCCAGATTCCGTCATCCCGGCGAAAGCCGGGACCCAGCGACTTCATGCATCAGGCTCAGAGACACTGGGTCCCGGCTTTCGCCGGGATGACGGCTTCGAGCATCGCGGGGCAAGAGAAGTCGACGTCGCGTCGATCTCTTTCGCGGAGTCACTCCGGCGCGGCGACCACGCGGTTCTTGCCGGCCTGCTTGGCCTGGTACATGGCGCGGTCGGCGCGGGCCAGCAGTTCGTCCTGCGACTCGCCCGGCTGCCAGCGCGCCACGCCGGCGCTGAAGGTCACCAGGATGCCGCGTCCTTCGTAGACCAGCGGCTTGTGCGCCAGCCTGTCGCGCAGGCGTTCCAGCGTGCCCATCGCTTCCAGGAAGCTGGTCTCGGGCAGCAGCAGCACGAACTCCTCGCCGCCGAAGCGCGCGACGGCATCGCTGGCGCGCAGCGTGGCGCGGGCCAGGGTCACCACATGGCACAACGCAGCGTCGCCGCCGAGGTGGCCGTGCGCCGCGTTGATGTGGCGGAAATCGTCGAGGTCCAGGAGTGCCAGCGTCAGGGTCTGGCCGCTGCGCAGGGCGCGGACGGATTCGCGCTTGAACAGCTCGTCGAAGCCACGGCGGTTCAGCGCTTCGGTCAGCTGGTCCACGCGCACCAGTTCGGAGACCGACTGCAACTCCTGCTCCAGGTTCATCACGCGGCGCTCGGCTTCTTCCACCTCGCGTCGCGCCTCCAGCAGGCTGTCGCGCGCGCGCAGCGCCTGTGCCTGCACCTGGGCGGTATCTTCCAGGATGTCTTCCATCCGCTTGCCCAGCTCGGCGATGCTGCGGCTGTCGCGCACGGCCTGCGCGTGGAAGCTGATGCGGTCGTGGTACTCGCCGGTACTGCTGGCCATGCCGTCCAGCCGTTCGACGAAGGTCACCATCATGTCCTTCATCGAGGCCTTGGATTCGGCCAGCCCCTGTTTCAGCAGGCCCTGCTTGTAGATGACCTCGCGCAGGCCTGCGCGGGTCTGTTCCAGCGCGGTGCGGTCGAGCGGGCCGGCGAGCAACTGGCGCACGGCGCCGATCTGGTCCTGCAGCCAGCTGCCATCCTCGATCAGTTCGCCGACGTTCTCCAGCAGCAGGTCGAACAGGCTGCGCATCAGTTCCTGCGCGTCGTTCACCTCGTGCGTGCGTTGCCCCACCTGCTGGCAGAGGTCGCGCAGGTCGGTGCCGAGCTCGCCGATGGGCTGGTTGGCCTGCCACTGACGCACGCGGTCCGCCAACGCATGCGCCTGCGGCAGCAGGGCGCCGTCGTCGCGCAGCAGCTGTTCCATGCCACCGACGAGCAGGTGGTGCAGCAGATCGCGCAACTGTTCGGCTTCGCCGGCCAGCGGCTCGTCCTGGATCGTGCGGATGTACTTGTCGACCAGTTGGCGCAGCGCGCGTCCGTAACGCGGCCAGTCGCTGTCGGCGTGTGCGGATTGCAGGCGCTCACCCATGCCGTGCAGTTCGCCGGGCAGGCCGGCGACGCCGTCGGCGAACGCGGACAGCAGGGCACCGGGTTCCTCGGCGTGCGCGAACAACGCCTGCAGATGCGCGCTGCTGATCGCCGGATGCGGGCCGGCCGCGCGGGTCGTGGCGAGCTCGCGCGAAGCGGACGCGCCGGCCTCGCGGCGACGCGACCACAGCCGGCGGAAGCCGCCAGTAACACCGGAGTTGTCGTCGGCCACGTCAGCCATTCGGGTCGCTCTCACGGCCATGGGCGGATGCCCGTCAGCCACCAGGGGATGCCGGGTTATCGGCAGCGTTGGGCACAGGTTGAGGGGCAGGTGGCCCGGCGTTCGGCGACGACGCCGGAAGCGTGATGCAGGACGCGGCGGTGCCGGGTCAGTCGGCGCCCGGGGGGAAGCGGGCCAGGGCTTCGTCGATGATGGCCAGCTGGGCCAGGGCTTCCCCGTTGCCTGCCGTGGCGGCGGCGCGCACCTGGTCCAGCGAGGGATGCGACACGATCAGCAGCAGGTTGCCGCACGCCGGGCAGGCGTAATCGGTGACGGCGTCGTGCAACTCCATCGCCATCGCGCGGGGCTGTCGCCCTGCCAGTTGCAAGGGCATGCCAGTGCACGCTCGCGCCAGCCGGCGGTGAAGTAGTCGGGGACGAGCTCGGCCATCGATCAGCGCCCACGACGCTGGGCGAACAGCCAGTCCCACATCGGGGCATACGCGTAGGTGGCGTCCCAACTGTTGTGGTTGGCGTCCGGGAATTCGGTGTAGCGCGCGTCGCGCGCACCCGCGGCCTTCAGCGCAGCCTCCATGCGGCGCGACTGCGACGGCGGCACCACGTTGTCCTGGCCGCCGTGGAAGATCCACACCGGAATGTCCTTCAGGCGCTGCGCAGCGGCGGCGAACGGGTCGGCAGCGTTGCCCACGCTGTGCGCACGCAGGCCGGGACGCGCATCGGTCCAGTCGACGGTGATGCCGCCGCAGACCGGCACCAGAGCGGCAAAGCGGGCGGGCCGCTGCATCGCTAGTTCCCAGGTGCCGTAGCCGCCCATCGACATGCCGGTCAGCGAGACGCGGTCAGGATCGCCGTTGAACTCCCTCAATGCTGCATCGAGCGTGGCGAAGGCGATGGGACCGGCGACCTCGGTCCATTCCGTCTCGTCCGGTGCCTGCGGAAACACCACCACGGCAGGGAACGTATCGGCATGCTGGCGCAGGTACGGCCCCAGGCCGGCCATCGTCTGCTTCACCCCATCGCTGCCGCGCTCGCCCGAGCCGTTGAGGAACAGCACCACCGGCGGCTTGCCGCTGCGGAAGCGCGCGGCGGGAACGAACACCTGGTAGCGGTAGGTCTTGCCGTCGACGGCGACCTCGCGCGCGACGAACTCGCCGGTGGGATTCATGGGGGCAGTGGTGGTGCAGGCGGTCATCAGGATCAGCAGCAGGCCCAGGCAGGCGGTGGCGAGAGAGCGCATGGCGGTCGCGGTCCAAGGGTAACGGGCGGCAGCATACCTCGTGGTGCGAGGCGTAGCGCCCACGTCAGCGCTTCGGGTCTGGCGGAGGCCGGTCTTCGCGTACACGCACGAAACGGGCGAAGCGTGGCAGTCCGGTGGAGGTGAGGCCGTTGTAACGATACGTCAGCCACGTGCCGATCGGGGGTGGCGCGGAACGCTGGGCATCGGTGAAGCCGGTGCCGATACGGAAGTTGCGACCTTCGGGAGTGCGCACCTGCAACGCGCCCATCATGCCGGTGTACTTGCCCTTGCCGGGCAGGTGCGCGATCACTTGGGCCTCGGCGTCCTCGTGCGGCTTGTACTTGAGCAGGTCCTCGCTGCGCCCGGTACGGTAGCGTGCGGAGCGCCGATGCAGCATCAGACCCTCGCCACCGGCAGCGACCACGCGCGCCAGTTCCTCATCCAGCGCGGTACGCGTATCGAAGCGTCGCTGCGGAATCATCGCCAGGTGCATGCTGCTCGCCGCCGTGATCAGGGCACGCATGCGCACGACCCGGTCAGTGAACGGACCGGGGTGGGCGGGCAGATCGAAGGCCATGAAACGCACGTGCCGCCAGGCCTGGGGATCGGATCCGGCGCGGCGGACCAGGGCGCTGATCTCATCGAAGCGGCCGCGCGCGATCCACAGTTCGCCGTCCATGGGTTCGATGGGCCAGCCGCGCGTGAACGTGGACGGTGCTGCGATCCGCGCGCCGCCGCGCGTCCACAGGGCGTGGCCGTCCCAGCGGGCGCGTACGCCATCCAGTTTCTCGCTGATCAGGAAATCGGGGAGTGCCACCCCGCCGCGGTATGTCGTCGCCAGCATCGGTTCGGGAGATGGCGCAGCCAGCGCGGACCAGGTCAGCAGGCACAGCAGGGCGGAGAGCAGCAGGCGCATGGCGGCGAACCGGGCCGAGGGGACGTCAGCGTCGCGCGTCCGATCCAGCGTGGGGATCGGCACATGCCGCCGCCGTGCGTAGGAAGTGCCCGACCCGGGGCGGCGCTCGAAGATCCTGCAAGGGCCGTGACGACGCCCTGCTTACGCCCGCGTCCACAACCACGCACCGACGGTGGCGACATGAAGCACCACCATCGTCCAGAACACGATGCGGTAGCCGGGCTTGCGCGACTTGTGCCGCAGCGTGTGCTGCGCGATCCACGCGCCAGGCCAGCCGCCCAGCAGTTCCAGCAGGTGCAGCGTGGTTTCCTGCGTGCGCCAGCGGCCTGTTTGCGCGGCATGCTTGTCCAGCGCATAGACCACGTAGGTGATCGCCGACAGGATCATCGGCAGGAACATCGCCTCGAACGGCAGTCGGCCCCCGCGGATCGCCCACGCGATCAGCAGCGCGTACGCGAGGACGGCCACCGCGCCCGGGATGACCGATGACGGCCGTGATGGCCCGCGTGCAGACGTCGCAGGACTGGCGCGACGCACTGCAGGGGCCGTCCGGTGCACGGCCTGCGCCCGCCACTTGCCATCGGGCTGGCGCTGCGCCTTGAACTTCACCAACTCGCCGACTTCAGGCCGACGGCTGTCCAGCCGGTAGTCACGGATATGGAAAAACACACGGACGGGTTCGCCGTCGATCGGGGCGATGAAGCCGAAGCCGCGGTCGTCGTTCCATTCGCTGACCTTGCCGAGTCGTTCCATGGTCCGGTCTCAGTGCAGCAGGATCAGCGTTGCCAGACCCAGGAAGCAGAAGAAGCCCATCACGTCGGTGACCGCCGTGACGACGACGGTGCCGGCGACGGCGGGATCGATGTTCATGCGCTTGAGCAGCAGCGGCAGCAGCACGCCGGCCGTGGCCGCGGCGCAGAAGTTCAGCACCAGCGCCATCGCGATGACCAGCGACAGCATCGGACTGCGGAACCACACGAAGGCGATCACGCCGACGATGCTTCCGATCAGCACGCCGTTGATCAGCGCCACGCGGATTTCCTTCCACAGCAGGATACGCGCGTTGCTGGCGCCCACCTGGCCCAGGGCCAGGCCGCGCACCATCAGCGTCAGGACCTGCACGGCCGCATTACCGCCGATGCCGGCGACGATGGGCATCAGCACGGCCAGCGCGACGATCTTCTCCAGCGTCACCTCGAACTGGCCGATGACGCTGGCGGCCATGAACGCGGTGAACAGGTTGATGCCCAGCCACACCACGCGGCCGCGCACGGCGCGCTTGACCGGCGAGAACAGGTCTTCGTCCTCGTCCAGACCGGCGGCGCCCAGCGCCTGGTGCTCGGCCTGCTCGCGGATGATGTCGACCACGTCGTCGATGGTGATGCGGCCAAGCAGGATGTTGTTGTCGTCCACGACCGGTGCCGACACCCAGTCATGGTCGGAGAACTGGCGCGCGACTTCCTGCGCGCTCTCGCCGACGTCGATGGCGGGCTGCTCGTCGTCGATCAGGCGGTTGATCGGCGTGGTGTCTTCGTGCGTCACCAGCGCGGCCAGCGGAACACGGCCGAGGTACTGGTGGCGGCGGCTGACCACGTACAGATGGTCGGTGTGGTCGGGCAGTTCGCCGCGCAGGCGCAGATAGCGCAGCACCACGTCGACATTCACGTCGGCGCGCACGGTGACCACGTCGGGGTTCATCAGGCGGCCGGCGGTGTCCTCGGCGTACGACAGCACCTGTTCCAGGCGCTCGCGGTTCTCGCGATCCATCGACTTGAGGACTTCGTCGATGACGGTGTCGGGCAGGTCTTCGACCAGGTCGGCGAGGTCGTCGATGTCGAGGTCCTCGACCGCGGCGACGATCTCGTCGGTGTCCATGTCCGCCAGCAGGCTCTCGCGCACCTCGTCGCCGACGTGCACCAGCACTTCGCCGTCGTCCTCGGGATCGACCAGGCCCCACACGACTTCGCGCTTGCCGGGCGGCAGCGATTCCAGCAGGTTGCCGATTTCCGCGGGCGACAAGGTGTTGACCAGCCGGCGCACGGGACCCAGCCGACCGCTGTCGAGCGCGTCGGAGAGCAGGCGCAACTGGCGTGCGGTCTTGTCGTGGCGGATGGTCTCGACCATTCGGTACTCCGGAATGGGGCCGATCCGTCAGGCGGATGCGACCGGGGCATCAAGCGTTCATTCCGCCATTATCGCCCGGCCTGCGATTTATGGACACCCTTGGCAAGCGCAGTGAGGAGGTCCTGTGGGAGCGACGCAAGTCGCGATGGGCCAGCGGGATAGCCTCATCGCGACTGACGTCGCTCCCACAAACTCCATGGGACTTCAGGCAGAGGTCGCCGCCTTCAACCAGCGCTCGATGCCGGCGCGGTCGCGTGCCTGCAGCAGCTTCTCGGTGCGCGCCTGCAGGTCGCCGAGGTCGGCGTCGCGGATCGCGCGGCGCACTTCCAGCAAGGTGGCCGGGTGCAGGCTGAATTCGCGCAGGCCCAGCGCCAGCAGCATTGGCGCCAGCGTAGCGTCGCCAGCGATCTCGCCGCACATCGCCACCGGGATGTCGTGTTCGGCGCCGGTGCGGATCACGTGGCGCAGCAGGCGCAGCACGCCGGGATGCAGGGGTGAATACAGTTCGCCCAAGGCGTCGTTGTTGCGGTCCGCCGCGAGCAGGTACTGCACCAGGTCGTTGGTGCCGATGGAAACGAAGTCGACGACGTCGGCGAAGCCGTGCAGCGCGATGGCGGCAGCGGGCACTTCGATCATGGCGCCCAACTCGAGCTGGACCGCGATTTCGTGGCCCTGCTTGCGCAGTTGCAGCGCCGCGCGCTGCAGGCGACGGCGGACCTCCAGCATTTCCTCGCGGCCGCTGACCATCGGCACCAGCACGCGGACCGGTCCGTAGTTCGACGCACGCAGGATGGCGCGCAGCTGGGTGTCGAACACGCCCGGATGCGCCAGCGACAGGCGCACGCCGCGCACCCCGAGGGCGGGGTTCTCCTCGTCGCCGGCGACCAGGCCGGCACGGTCCGCCTTGTCGGCGCCCAGGTCGAGCGTGCGGATGGTCACCGGACGGCCGCCCATGCCGAGCACGAGGTCGCGGTAGACCTGGAACTGCTGCTCTTCGCTCGGCAGTTCGCGCTGCTGCAGGAACAGGAATTCGGTGCGGTACAGGCCAACGCCTGCCGCGCCGAGCGTGTGCGCCTTGGCCACGTCCTCCAGCGATTCGGCATTTGCCCACAGGGCGATGTCGATACCGTCGCGGGTGCGGCTGGGCTTGGAGCGCAGGCGGCCGAGTTCGCGTGCCTCCCGCGCGGCCTCGCGCAGGCGCTCGCGATAGCGGCGCAGGTCTTCGGGGTCGGGATCGACCACCACTTCGCCGGTGGCGCCGTCGACCAGCAGCACATCGCCATCGTTGATCTTCTGCAGTGCCTGCGCATTGCCCACCACCAGCGGCAGGTGCAGGCTGCGCGCGAGGATGGCGCTGTGCGAAAGCGTGCTGCCGGCGGCAGTCACCACGGCGACGACGCCCTGCGACTGCAATTGCGCCAGCTCGGACGGCGCCACGTTGTCGCTGACCAGGATCTCGCCGGCCACCGCGGGCGCATCGGGCGCGCGCTGGTGCAGGTGTGCGTGGATGCGCCCGATCACATGGTCGAGGTCGTCCATGCGACTCTTGAGGTAGGCATCGTCCATGCCGTCGAACACGGCGGCCAGCCGGTCGCGCTGCAGGCGCAGGGCGTAGTCGGCGGTGTAACGGCCGGTACGGATCAGTTCGTCCAGGCCATGCAGCAGTTCGGGATCGTCCAGCAGCAGGGCATGGAGGTCGAGGAACTCGCCGACCTCCTTGGCCAGCGCGCCATGCAGCCGGGTGCGCAGGCTGTGCATCTCGCGACGGGTGGCGTCGACCGCCTCGTGCAGCCGGGCGACCTCGTCATCGATCTGGTCGGCGCGGATGTGCTGCTCGGCGACCTCCAGCACATGGGGCAGCCGGACCCGGGCGCGTCCCAGCGCACTGCCGCGCGAAGCCCCATGGCCCGGCAGCAGTGCCCTCACGTCAGGATTCCTCGTCGAATCGTCGCTCGAACAGCGAGACGACTTCCTGCATGGCGGCGGCTTCGTCCTCGCCTTCGATGCGGACAGTCACGGGGGTGCCCTGGCCGGCGGCCAGCAGCATGACACCCATGATGCTCTTGGCGTTCACCTCGCGGCCCTTGGCCGCCAGCGTGGCGTTGCAGCGGAAACCGGACAGCGTCTGCACCAGCTTGGCGGTGGCGCGCGCATGCAGCCCGAGGCGGTTGGAAATGATGAGTTCGCGTTCAAGCATCGTCGTGAATGACTCCATTGCGTGCGCCTGCCGCGGCCGTGGCAGGCAGGTCGTCCAGTCCCTGTTCCGGATAATTCATCACCCTCAGCAGCATGGGCAGACTGAGCGCCGACACGCGGCGCACCGGTGTGCCCAGGCGGGCCAGCTTGCCGGCCAGGTTGCTGGGGCTGGCCCCGTACAGGTCGGTCAGCACCAGCACGCCTTCGCCGCCGTCGACGCGCCGCAACGCAGCCGATGCCTGCGGGAGCAGGGCATCGAGGTCGGCGTCCAGCGGCACCTCGAAGGCTTCCGCCTTCAGGGGCAGCTGTCGCAGCAGCGCGGTGGCGACCGTCAGGATCGCCGCGCCCACGCCAGGATGAGTCACAAGAAGAATGCCACAGGCCATGCCGGAACGTTAACAGACGGGCATGACGCGCTGGAAGTCGCGCGAGTGGAACGGAGCGGACGTCGTTCGGTGGATTGATCCGACGGTGGCCGTCAGCTCACGTTGCGACGGTGCTGCCCCGATCAGTCCAACTCGCGGTGGAACGTGGCGACCTCTTCCCAGCCCTGTTCGCGGGCATGCCGCGCCAGGGTTTCCGCCAGGTACACGGAGCGGTGCTTGCCGCCGGTGCAGCCGAAGGCGATGGTCACGTAGCTGCGGGTCTCGCCGCGCAGGCGGGGCAGCCAGGTGTCGAGGAACCCACTGACCTGGCCGACGTACTCGGCCACGTCGGGCTGCGAGTCGAGGAACGCCCGGACCTTGGGGTCGCGGCCGGCGTAGGGGCGAAGTTCCGGATTCCAGTGCGGGTTGGGCAGCACCCGGGCATCGAACACGAAGTCCGCGTCGGCCGGTACGCCGCGCTTGTAGGCGAAGGACTCGAACAGCAGCGAGAGCTGCGTTCCCCGGCTGAGGGCGAACTCGGCGATGATCCGGCGGCGCAGCTGGTGCACGTTGAGCTGACTGGTGTCGATGACCACGTCCGCTTCGTCACGCAGCGGCTGGACGATCCCGCGCTCCTGACGGATCGCTTCCTGCAGCGACAGGCCGCCATGGCCCAGCGGATGGCGGCGGCGCGTGTCGGAGTAGCGGCGCAACAGTACGTCGTCGCCGGCATCGAAGAACACCAGGCGGCCTTCCAGTCCCAGTTGCGCCAGCGCGGCGCGCCACTGGGCGAGTTTCGACAGGTCACTGTGGCGGCTGCGGACGTCGATGCCCACCGCGATCTTGGGCGGCAGTTCGTCCTCGCGCATCAGGCTGCGCACGAACGACGGCAGCAGGTCCACCGGCAGGTTGTCGACGCAGTAGTAGTCGAGGTCTTCGAAGGTCTTCAGCGCCACCGACTTGCCCGAGCCGGACAGCCCGCTGACGATCACCACGGTGGGTGTCGCGGCGGGCGCGCCTTCTTCGTGCATGGACGCCGCGTCGTCGCCTGCCTGGATCATGGCGTGCTGCGCTCGAGCAGGTTGCTGTGGCGGGCGATGAACATCGCCGCCGGGTCGATGCCCTTGGTGCGCAGGATATGCAGGCGCGTGGCGGCTTCGGTCAGCACGGCCAGGTTGCGGCCGGGCATCACGGGCAGGGTGATCAGGGGAACATCCAGATCCAGCACGTGGCGCGTCCCCGAATCGCCGGTCAGCCGTTCGTAGCCGTGGGGGTTGGGCTCGGTCATGGGACGGGTGAGGTGCACGATCAGGCGCAGGTACTTGTTTTTCTTGACCGCGGTATCGCCGAACATCTCGCGGACGTTCAGTACGCCCAGCCCACGGACCTCCAGCAGGTCCTGCAGCAGCTCCGGGCAGGTGCCATCCAGCACGTCAGGTGCGATCTGCGTGAATTCGGGCGCATCGTCGGCGACCAGGCGATGGCCGCGGCTCAGCAGTTCCAGCGCCAGTTCGCTCTTGCCGGACCCGGCCTCACCGGTGATCAGCACGCCGATGGAGTAGATCTCCATGAAGACGCCGTGCAGCGTGACCCGTGGCGCCAGCGTGCGCGCCAGGTGGTAGGAAATGTGGTTGAGCAGTTCATGCCCGCGCTTGGGCGACACCCACAATGGCGTGTCGTTTTCGTTGGCCGCTTCGCGCAGGTCTTCCGGGCAGGACTGGCTCTTGCTGATCACCAGCGCCAACGGCCTGGCCTGCACGATCTTCTCGATGGTCTCCCAGCGCTGGCGCGAGTCGAGCGAATCCAGCCAGGTCAGCTCCTCGGTGCCGAGGATCTGCACCTTGTTGGGGTAGACCGCATTGAGGTACCCGGCCAGCGACGGGCGCCGGGACACGGTGTCGCCGGATTCCAGCACGCGCTTCTCGCCCTTCTGCCCGGCCAGCCAGCGCAGGGCCAGCTTGTCCTTCTGCTGATCGAACAGTTCACGGGCGGTGATGCTGGTATTCATCATGCGAAGGCAGCCGGAGGGAAGGGGGTGCTTCTCCGGTCAGTGCGCGGATCGACGACACGGTGTCGGCACGATCCGCCCGGAGCGCATTGAGGGCCAGTGTAATGTCCCTTCCGGAAGCGTGCGACCACGAATGCGCAGCGAGGAGGCTGGGCGCGTGGAGACTCGTGCAGTGCGAGGGCCGCTCCGCGGCGCGAAGCGGCCCGTGAGGCGATGCGTCAGCCGATCAGTTCGCCGCGCATGCTGTGGCGCTGGACGTCGGTGCGCTTTTCCTTGTGCTTGACCAGCAGGCGGTCGAGCTTGTCGGCCAGGATGTCGATGGCCGCATACATCGTCTGCGCGCCGGCATCGGCATGCAGGGTGCGCCCGGACACGTTGACCGTGGCCTCGGCGAGATAATCGGGCTTGCGGGTTCCCAGTTGCGTACGGACTTCGCAGGGTTGCTCGAAGTGGCGCTCCAACCGCTTCAGTTTGGTTTCAACGTATTCGCGCAAGGCGGGAGTGACTTCGATTTCATGGCCGTAAGTCTCGATACGCATGTGTGCCTCCTTCTGGTCGGTAGAACCGCGCGCGTGGCGCGGAGAGCGTGTCATGTGACAACGCGGCAGGGGTCTGGGTTCCGGTGATCTCCTATGTGGTGGCAAGGGAAGGACGAAGCCTTCGAGGACAAGATGGACCCGTCGGCGACAACTATCAACTGTTGTGGCGCAGAAATTTTCGTGGCGCGGCGCAGTGTTAGAAAAGCGTTTCGCGCGTGCGGAACGGAGTCACGGAACCGGTGCGACGCAGAGGGCGTTCAGCCGATGCGCACGCGCTCGTGGGACGACAGGATGTTGAGGGCTTCGCGGTACTTGGCGACGGTGCGGCGCGCCACCGGGATGCCAGAAGACTTGAGCAGGTCGGCCAGCTTGGCGTCGGACAGCGGCTTGCGCGGATTCTCGCCGTCGACCAGCCGGCGGATCATGGCCTGGATCGCCGTGCTGGAGGCTTCGCCGCCGCCTTCGGTATCGATGCCGGAGGCGAAGAAGGCACGCATCGGCAGCGTGCCGCGTGGTGTCCTCACGTATTTGCGGGCGATCGCGCGCGACACGGTCGACTCGTGCAGCCCCACCTCTTCGGCGACGTCACGCAGGGTCAGTGGCCGCAGCGCCTGTTCGCCGAACTCGAGAAACCCGGCCTGCTGGTGCAGCAGGCAGCGCATGACCTTCAACAGCGTGTCGCCGCGGGCCTCCACGCTCTTCAGCAGCCAGCGTGCTTCCTGCAGTTGCGCCTTCAGGTAGCCGGCATCGCTGTCGCCGCACTGCCGGATCATCTGTTCGTAGCCGCGATGGATGCTGATGCGCGGCAAGGTGTTGCCCGACAGCGCGGCGCGCCAGACGCCACGCTGGCGCCAGACCACGCAGTCGGGCACCACGTAGGTGTCGTGCGAGAGATCGCCGACCTGCGCGCCGGGTTTGGGATCGAGCGTGCGCAGCAACTGCACGGCTTCCTCCATCTCGGCCAGCGGGCGCTTCATTTCCTGCGCCAGTCCTGCCACGCCACTGCGCGGGAGGCGCTCCAATGCGGTATCGGCAATCTGCAGCGCCAGCGTCTTGCCCGGCGTGTCGTCGCTCAGCACCGCCAGTTGCAGGTGCAGGCATTCGCCGAGCGTACGCGCGGCGACCCCGACCGGATCGAAGCGCTGGACCTGCCGCAGCACGACCAGTACCTCGTCCTCGCGTGCTTCGATGTCCGGGCGCAACGCCTGCACGATGCCCGACAGGGGTTCGCGCAGATAGCCATCGTCTTCGAGCGCATCGATCAGCGTAGCGCCGATGCGCCGGTCGCGCGCGGACAGATGCGAGAGGTGGAGCTGCCACAGAAGATGGCCGTGCAGCGTGTCGGCTTCCGCCACGCGCTCGGCGGGACTGCCGTTCTCGTCATCGTCGAAGGAGCCACCGCTACCGGAAGTCGTCCACGGGCCTTCGTCCGGCGACCAGTCGTCGCGGTCGTCATCGGTATCGCGCGCGATCTCCTGCGCGGGTTCGGCGGGAGGCTGGTCGTCGTCGCTGCCGCGGACCTGTACCTGCTCTTCCTCGGGCTCGCTCCAGTCGAGCAGGGGATTCGTCTCGACCGCTTCGGTCAGCTCGATTTCGAGCTCGGCGGTGGACATCTGCAGCAGCCGGATGGCCTGACGCAACTGCGGCGTCATGACCAACTGCTGTCCCAGCGATGTCTGCAGGCGTGGCTTCATTCCCGACCTTGGAAACCCGTGTGGCGGCCTGGGCCGCCGACGGGGATCACAGGCGGAAAGCTTCGCCCAGATAGACCCGGCGTACGTCCGGATTGGCCAGCAACGCGTCCGGGGCCCCCTGCGCCAGAACGCTACCGGCATTGAGGATATACGCCCGGTCGCAGATTCCCAAGGTTTCGCGCACGTTGTGGTCGGTGATCAGCACGCCGATGCCGCGATCCTTGAGGTGCTTCACGATGCGCTGGATCTCGCCCACGGAGATCGGATCGACGCCGGCGAAGGGTTCGTCCAGCAGCATCAGGCGCGGGCGAGCGGCGAGGGCGCGCGCGATCTCCACGCGCCGGCGCTCGCCGCCGGACAGGCTGGCGCCGAGCTGGTCGGCCACGTGGGTGACCTGCAGTTCGTCCAGCAGCGAATTCAGTTCACGCTCGATGCCGGCGCTGTCCAGGTCGTCGCGCAGTTCCAGCACCAGGCGGATGTTGTCGGCCACGCTGAGCTTGCGGAACACCGACGGTTCCTGCGGCAGGTAGCCCACGCCGAGCTTGGCACGCTGGTACATCGGCTGGGCAGTGATGTCCTGGCCGTCCAGTTCGATGCTGCCGGCATCGGCGGCCACCAGGCCGACGATCATGTAGAAGCAGGTGGTCTTGCCGGCGCCGTTCGGGCCCAGCAGGCCGACGACTTCGCCCGGCTGCAGGGTCAGGCCGAAGTCGGCGACGACTTCGCGCTGCTTGTAACGTTTGCGCAGTCCCTCCGCGGTCAGCATCAGTTCTTGCCCTGTGCCGGTGTGGCGGACTTGGGCTGGATCACCGTGCGGACCCGGGTGCCGTCGCCGCCGCTCTGCATGTTGCCGCTCTTGGTGTTGTAGACCATGCGCTGGCCGCTGTTCGAACCGCGGTCGGACTTCACCGTGTAGTTGCCGATGAAGGTGATGGTCTCGGTCTTCATGTCGTACTCGACGCGGTCGGCCTGTGCGTCCATCCAGGTGCCGTCGTCCATCTGCTGCTTCATCTTCACCTGCTTGCCGGTGAAGATGGAGCGCGAGATCTCGCCGTCGGCCATGTAGATCTCGGCCGCGGACGACCTGATCTCCAGCGAGCCCTGGGTGACCACCACGCCGCCGCCCAGCGTGGTCTTGCCGTTGCCTTCCATGTTGCCGGACTGGCTGCCGGCGTCGATCGTCATGGCCTGGTTGCGGTCGGTGGTCTTCGCTACCGCGCCTGCGGCGGGCAGCAGGAGCACCAGCGCAGCGCTAGCGAGCAGAACGCGGTTCATAGATCGATCTCACCTGGGATTTGAATGTGTATTCCTTGGTCTTGAGGTTGGTCTCAAAACCGCGTCCGCTCAGTCTAGAGCCGGGCTGGGTCACCGTCACCTCGTCGTCGGTCTGGGCGAGGTCGCGGTCCGGGAACACGTTGAGCGTCTCGGAACGGAACTCCGCCTGGCGGGCGCTGCCGGCCGGAGACGTGCCATGCACGTCGCCCTTCAGGCGCAACTCCTCGCCCTTTGCGCTGAGCCAGCCGGTCTTCGCACGCAGCTCCCACGAGCGCCCTTCCTCCTCCGGGAGCAGGAACAGCGGCGTGGTGATGGTGTAGGTCTCGTCCTGCGGATTGCGCGCCATCTCGGGAGCACGTACCGCCACGGCTTCGTGGCCCTCTCCGTTCAACGCGATCATCTCGAAGTCGCGCATCACGTAATCCGACCGGTCGGCGAGCACCTGGTTGGGCGCGGGAATGTCGCGGTTCTTCCAGGCCGACCACCCGCTGACGATGGCCGCCAGCAGAAGGACCAGTCCCAGCGTGGTACGCCAGCTCATGCCGTGCCGCCTTCGAACGTGGGGGCGTGGCCCTGCGTGCCGAGCAACAGGTCACAGGCTTCGCGTGCTGCGCCCTGGCCACCCGCACGACGCGTACGCCAGTGCGCATGTTGCGCGGTCCACGGGTGCGCGTCGGCCGGGGCGATCGCCAGGCCCACGGCAAGGAACGGAGGCACGTCCGGCAGATCGTCGCCCATGAAGGCGACCTCGTCCTGCCCGATGCCCAGGCCGGCTGCGAGTTCCTGCACCTTGGCCAGCTTGTCCTTGACGCCGGTGAAGACCTGCACGCCCAGTTCCCGGCCCCGCGCCACGGCGACGGTGCCGCCCCGCGCGGTGATGAAGGCCACCTCGATGCCGGCGCGCTTCAGCAGCACCAGGCCCTGCCCATCCTGCACATGGAACGCCTTCTGTTCGCGCCCTTCGCCGTCGAGGAACAGGCGGCCATCGGTCAGGGTGCCGTCCACGTCGAAGCACGCCAGACGGATGCGCGCGGCGCGGGCCAGCACGTCTTCGGTCAGGTCATGGAGATGGCGCAGGGGCATGGTCAAGAGGGGCGGTAGGAAAAGAAGGGATGAGAAACGCTCCGGGGTTTACACCACGCGGGCACGCAACAGGTCGTGAATGTTGAGCGCGCCGACCGGGCGCCGTTCCGCATCCACCACGATCAGGCCGCTGATCTTGTGTGTTTCCATCAGGCGCGCCGCTTCCACCGCCAACTGGTCGGCACCGATGGTCTTGGGCGCATGCGTCATCACTTCGGCGATGCGGGCGGTGCGGACGTCCAGCGCGGGATTGTCCAGGGTCCTGCGCAGGTCGCCGTCGGTGAACAGGCCGGCCAGGCGACCATCGGGTGCTACCACGGCGGTCATGCCCAGGCGCTTGCGGCTCATCTCCACCAGCGCTTCGCTCAGCGTTGCGCCCACGTCTACGCGCGGCACGTCGTCGCCCGCATGCATCACGTCGGTGATGTGCAGCAGCAGGCGGCGGCCCAGGCTGCCGGCAGGATGGGAGCGGGCGAAATCGTCGGCGGTGAAGCCTCGCGCGTCCAGCAATGCCACGGCCAGCGCGTCGCCCATTGCCAGCGAGGCGGTGGTGCTGCTGGTCGGTGCGAGGTCCAGCGGGCAGGCTTCGGCCGGGACGCTGACGTCGAGGTGGATATCGCTCTCGCGTGCCAGCGTCGACTGTGGCCGGCCGGTCATGCCGATGACGGTATTGCCTTGGCGCTTGAGCACCGGCAACAGCATCAGCACTTCGTCGGACTCGCCCGAGTACGACAGCGCCAGTACCACGTCGGCATCGGTGATCATGCCCAGGTCGCCATGGCCGGCTTCGCCCGGGTGCACGTAGAACGCCGGCGTGCCGGTCGACGCCAGCGTCGCGGCGATCTTGCGGGCCACATGCCCCGACTTGCCCATGCCGGTGCATACCACGCGGCCGTTGCCGGCCAGGATGGCTTGGCAGGCGGCGGCGAAGGTGGCATCGATGCGGGCGGCCAGTGCAGCCAGTGCCCGCGCCTCGATCTCGATGACCCGACGGCCGCTGGCCGCCAGGCTGGCAGGCGAGACGGACGGGGTCAGGGGGTGCGGCTGGGACATGCGGACGGGGCGCCGGCAGGTAGAATGGCCGGGTATTTTATTAGGAAAGCCCGTTGGACGCTGAAACCATCCGTAAACTGATCGAATCCGGCCTGCCGGGCGCCCGCGCCGACGTGCAGGGCGACGATGGCGTCCATTTCGAGGCGACCGTGGTGTCGGACGCCTTCCGCGGCAAACTTCCGCTGGCCCGACATCGCATGGTCTACGCCACGCTGGGCGAGCTGATGGGGGGCGCGATCCATGCGCTGCAGCTCAAGACCATCACCCCTGACGAAGCCGGCACCGCGCGCTGACCTGCCACGCGGTACCGCCCTCCACCCGCATTCCCCATCCCGGATTTCCATGCAGAAGATCATCGTCACCGGTGGCAACACGCTCAACGGCGAAGTCACCATCTCGGGCGCGAAGAACGCCGTGCTTCCCATCCTGTGCGCGACCCTGCTGGCCGATGCGCCGGTGGAGATCACCAACGTGCCGCACCTGCATGACGTGGTGACCACGGTGAAGCTGCTGGGCGAACTGGGCGCCGGCATCACCATCGACGAGGGCACGCTGGCGAAGGGGCGCGGCATCACCGTCGATCCCACCACCGTCAGCCGCTTTGTGGCGCCGTATGAGCTGGTGAAGACCATGCGCGCCTCGATCCTCGTGCTCGGCCCACTGGTCGCGCGCCACGGCGCCGCCGTGGTCTCGCTGCCCGGTGGCTGTGCGATCGGTTCTCGCCCGGTCGACCAGCACATCAAGGGCCTGCAGGCGCTGGGTGCGGAAATCACCGTCGAGAACGGTTACATCAAGGCGCGTGCGGCGCGACTGAAAGGCGCCCGCTTCGTGTTCGACATGGTCACCGTGACGGGCACCGAGAACGTCATGGCGGCGGCCACGCTGGCTGAGGGCACCACGGTGCTGGAGAACGCCGCGATGGAGCCGGAGGTCACCGACCTGGCCGAATGCCTCAACGCGCTGGGTGCGAAGATCGAAGGTGCGGGCACGTCGCGCATCGTCATCCATGGCGTCGAACGCCTGGGCGGCGGGCGCCACTCGGTGGTGCCGGACCGCATCGAGACCGGTACCTTCCTGGTGGCGGCGGCGATGACCGGCGGCAAGGTCACCGCGCGCAACGCTCGCCCCGACACGCTGGAAGCCGTGCTCGACAAGCTCACCGAAGCAGGCGCGAAGATCGAGACCACCGCCGACAGCATCACCCTGGACATGCAGGGCAAGCGCCCGAAGGCCGTGAGCCTGACCACCGCGCCGTACCCGGCCTTCCCCACCGACATGCAGGCGCAGTTCATGGCGCTGAACTGCGTGGCCGACGGCGTGGGCGTGATCAACGAGACGATCTTCGAAAACCGCTTCATGCACGTCAATGAACTGCTGCGACTCGGCGCGGACATCCGCGTAGAAGGACACACCGCCATCGTGCGCGGCGTGGAGACCTTGGGCGGCGCGCCGGTGATGGCGACCGACCTGCGGGCATCGGCCTCGCTGATCCTCGCTGGCTTGGTGGCCAACGAGGAAACCACCATCGACCGCATCTACCACTTGGATCGCGGCTACGAGAACATCGAGGAGAAGCTGGGCGGGCTGGGCGCGAAGATCAGGCGCGTGTCGTGAGCCGGCACGATCCCAAGCTCTCCGGGATCCGCCCGCGCTTCCCGCTGCGCCGGAAGATCCTGCTGGGTGTCGTGGCGGCACTGTTGGCGCTGGTGGCCTGGCTGCATTACACCGGTTCCGCCGCCACCCACGGCATCACCACCGAAGACATGGACTGGAACGGCGATGGCACGGTGACGCAGGGGGAGATCGCGCAAGCGGTGTTCTCGGTGGTCGTCGAGCAGAAGCAGGAAGGCAACCGGCATTGCAATGCCTTTGCGTGGCGAAGTGGAGCCGGCACCATCCGGATGGACTGCAAGACGATCTTCCAGTCCGACGCGAAATGAAAAAAGCCCGGCATCCGCCGGGCTTTTCCGTTCGACCCTGGCTTAGCGCCAGGAGGTCAGCTGCAGACGGAATACCTCGCTGCCGTCCTCGCGTTGCACGATCCGCACCGGTGCAGGCACGCCGGCCGCGATCCACGCGGTGGTCTGCTTGCCGCCTGCGCTCTGCACCACTTTGGTCGTGTCGAGCGCACGCCCGCCCACAGTGATTTTTTCGCGGCCGGCGACGCGGTAGGCCATCGGTTTGGCCTTGCCGTTCTCCAGCAGGCGGTAGCTCATCGATGTGCGGCCGAAGCCGACATCACGGACGAGCGCCAGGTTCACCAGCAGCGCATCCATGTCGCCGACCTGCATCGCCACCGGACCTGCCCGCTGTGGTTTCACGTCGCCGGTCCAGCGCGCCTGCATGCCTTTCCAGTTGTAGTGCGTGATGACCGACCGCGTCTTCATCAGATAGGTCGAGCGGTCGCTGCCGCCCAAAGGCCGGTAGCGGCCGGCCGCGTCCTCAAACACGGTGGCCTGACTCAGGTTGGCCATCGCGTTGCGGATACCCATCGAGTAGGTCCAGCGATTGCCTTGCTGCGAGAGCGACATTGAGCCGCCCGCCGAGATGCCCTTGAAGGACGCGTCGTACTGGGCAGTGAAAGGCTTGAGTGCATGCGCCGGTACGGCCGCTGCCATGAACAGGGCGGAGGCGGACAGTAGCGTGGACATCCGTGTCATTGTCGGGTCTCCTGGGGTAATCAGCGCCAGGACTTGAGCGTCAGGTCGATGGTGTCCTGGCCCTTCTCGCGCTGCAGGATGCGGGCGGGCACCGGTGCGTCCGCGACGACCCAGACGATCGTCTGCTTGTCACCGTCGGTACGCACCACCTTGGTGGCCTCCTGCGGCTTGCCACCGATGGTGATGTGCTCCTTGCCGGCGATCTGATAGGTCATCGGCTTGGCGCGGCCGTTCTCCACCATGCGATAGGTCAACGGTTTGCCGGCGGCGACGTCGCGCACGATGGCCAGGTTGACCAGCAGCGCATCCATGTCGCCCGCCACCAGCTTCACCGGGCCGGCGCGGTCGGGCTTGACGTCGCCGCTCCACGTGGCCTGCGCCTTCGACCAGTCGTAGACGGTGTCGACGCTCTTCCGCTTGATCAGCAGGCGCGAGCTGTCGCTGCTGCTGAGCGGGCGCATGCGACCGTCCTGCACATCGAAGACGGTCTTCTGGCTCAGGTCCACGGCCTGGTTGCGCACGCTCAGCGAGTACTGCCAGCGGTTGCCCGGCTGTGGCGCGACCGACATCTGGCCTTCGCCGACCATGCCCAGCGCGCTGGCGTTGTACTGCGCCGTGAAGGCCTCGACCGCCAGCGCGGGTGCGATGGCGCCGACCAGCAGCGAAGCGGCGAGCAGGATGCGCGAGGGAGCGAGGGGGGTCTTCATCATGTTCAAGGGGCTCCTTGGTATTCGACCAGGCGGAGGTCCACGCCGTCCTGACCGTTTTCCCGCTGCAGGATGCGCACGGGGGTGGGCACGCCATCGGCGACCCAGAAGATGGTTTCGTCGTTGCCGCCGTTGGCCCGGCTCACGCGCAGGGCGCTGTAGCTCAGGTCTTCGACGGTCACGGTTTCCGGCTCGGGCGATACCACGTACTGGTACTCGCGGATACGTCCGTTGTCCACCACACGGTAGTCGAGCTGTTTGCCCGGCGCGGCATCGCGGATCACCGCCAGATTCATCAGCAGGGCACTCATGTCGCCGGGCTGCAGGGGCAGCGGTGCACGCCGGTTCTTCTTGATGTCGCCTTGCCACTGGGCAGTGCGGGCCTCCCAGTCGTAGGTGCCGACCATCTTCTTGCCCATGAACAGGGCGTGGCGCACGGTGGCCTGGCTCAGCGGACGGAACTGGTCGCCGGCGACGTCGAAGACGGTGCTCTGTTCGATGTTCAAGCCTGCCAGGCGGGCGAAACCCCGTGTTCCCTTCACGTTGAGGTCTATCTGCCACTGGCTGCCGGCCTTGGGCGCCACTTTCATGCTTGCGCTGCCGGCCAGCTTGCCCTCGTTGTAAGCCTGGTAACTGGCCACGAACGGCTCCAGCGCCCGGGCGGGCGCCGCCGATCCGGCCAACATCAGGCCCAGCAGCAGGGAGCGGAACAGAAAGGTCATCGGGCGGAGAGCGGCGTCAGGAAACCAAACGGTCGGCTGAATCTAGGGAGAGGGGATTTAATAACGGCTGACCGTGACAGCGTGTGACGTCTCCCTGTTCAGCTAACTGCCCCGCTGCCGCCAAACGCAGTACCGCCAGCAGCAGGGCGTGCTCCCGCGGCAGCAGCCGTGCGGCCAGCGTTTCCGGAGTGTCGCCGGCAAGGGTCGGTACCCGCACCTGGGCGATCACACTGCCGGCGTCCAGTTCAGGAATGACGAAGTGGACGCTGGCGCCATGTTCGGCGTCGCCGGCCTCGAGGGCGCGGGCATGGGTGTGCAGGCCGCGGTACTTCGGCAGCAGCGAAGGGTGGATGTTCAGCAGGCGGCCACGGAAGCGGGCGATGAAGGCGTCGCCGAGGATGCGCATGTAGCCGGCGCAGACGATCCAGTCCGGACTGGCAGCGGCGACCGCGTCCGACAGGACGGTTTCGTAGGCTGCGCGATCCGGAAATGCGGAGGGACGTGCGCTCCAGCGGCGCTCCGGCGTGACCTGCTTAAGCGCAGGTGCGTTGGGCTTGTCGGAAAAGACGCCGACGACCTCGGCATCCAGCGTGCCGTCGGCAATGGCCTGCAGGATGGCCTGCAGGTTGCTGCCACGACCGGAGGCGAGCACGGCGATGCGGGTCGTCACGCCACGGCTCCCGTGCGTTCGGCGCGCGCCAGCGGCCAGACAAGCAAGGTGCCGAGGGTGGCCAGCAGCATGTCGGCATGGGCATCCCACACATCGCCCTGTTGGCCGTTGTAGGACTCGGCGGCTTCAGGCGACATCGTCAGTGCGATGCCCCATTCCAGCCATTCGTACACCAGGCTCGTGCACATGATCAGCATCACCGCGAGGGTGAACGCCTGCCCGATGGACAGCTGCGGCCAGCGCTGGCGCAACCAATGCCAGACGGCAGGCGTGAAGCACACCCCGTACATCAGGTGGATGAAGCGGTCGAAGTGGTTGCGCTGCCAGCCGAAGGCCTCCGCAGGCGACCAGCCCGTCGCGGCCTGCAGCCAGGCGTCGTAGGGCACGTAGGAATACAGCCAGCGTGCACCAACGCAGTGCGCCACGATGAAGGCGCAGATCAGCGCGAAGTGCGCCGGCCGCAGCGGCCAGCGGCGGTCATGCCACCAGAGCCAAGCCAGTCCAAGCACGGTCAGGCTGCTGTGCATGGCCTGTTCGACCGGCCAGCGCGGCGCGATCCAGCTGGCGGCGAACACCGCCAGCGTCAGCCCGAGGGCGGTCGCCTTGCTGCGCGGCATGCCGCGCTCAGCCGATGCGGACGCGTTCGCCGCCGCTGGCGGTGACGACTTCGCCGATCTGCCAGTGGTTCAGGTGCAGGCGGGCCAGGTCCGCCTGCACGGCGGCGAGCTGGTCCGGCGCCACCACCAGCACGAAGCCGATGCCGCAGTTGAAGGTGCGCCACATCTCGCTGTTCTCGACCGCGCCTTCGCGCTGCAGCCAGTCGAACACCGGCGGCAGCGCCCAGGCGCTGGCGTCGATCTGCAGGCCCAGGCCGTCGGGGACCACGCGGATGATGTTCTCGGTCAGGCCGCCGCCGGTGATATGCGCCATGCCATGCAGGTCGTGCGCCTGCAGCAGTTCCAGGATCGGCTTCACGTACAGCGTGGTCGGCGCCATCAGCGCGTCGGCCAGCGGCACGCCGCCCACGTCGAGGTCGGCCGGACGGCCGGCACGGTCGTAGATGCGGCGGACCAGCGAATAGCCGTTGGAATGCGGGCCGCTGGAGGCGATGCCGACCAGCACATCGC
Organism: Pseudoxanthomonas sp. LjRoot143; assembly: GCF_964252945.1. Lineage (NCBI taxonomy): Bacteria > Pseudomonadati > Pseudomonadota > Gammaproteobacteria > Lysobacterales > Lysobacteraceae > Pseudoxanthomonas > Pseudoxanthomonas sp. LjRoot143. The sequence goes on from NZ_CAXUPM020000001.1 coordinate 524,791, forward strand.
CGGCGCGCACCTTGTTGCCGTCCAGCAGGCGCGACTTCTCGACCGCGGCCACGCAGAAGCCGGCCAGGTCGTATTCGCCCGGGCCGTACATGTCGGGCATCTCGGCGGTCTCGCCGCCGATCAGCGCGCAACCGGACAGTTCGCAGCCCTTGGCGATGCCGCCGACCACGGCGACCGTGGTGTCGACATCCAGCTTGCCGGTGGCGAAGTAGTCGAGGAAGAACAGCGGTTCGGCCCCCTGTACCAGCACGTCGTTGACGCACATGGCGACCAGGTCGATGCCGATGGTGTCGTGGCGGCCCAGCTGCTGGGCCAGCTTCAGCTTGGTGCCGACGCCGTCGGTGCCGGACACCAGCACCGGCTCGCGGTACTTGCCGGACAGGTCGAACAGCGCGCCAAAGCCGCCCAGTCCGCCCATCACTTCCGGCCGGAAGCTGCGCTTGACCAGCGGTTTGATGCGTTCGACCAGCTCGTTGCCGGCGTCGATGTCGACACCCGCGTCGCGATAGGTCATCGGGGTGGGGGCGGAAGGCGTCGGCTGGGTCACGGGCGGTCGTCGGTGGGGCAAGAAGCGTGATTTTAAAGGAATCGGTGGTCCAAGCGGCCGTCCTGAACGGGTGCCGTTGGCGGTATCGGGTCATTCGGGCAACAATTCGCCGGGTCTGTAGAGCTCAAGGACGCTCGATGCGCCGGATCCCAGGTATCGCACTCGCCACGGCATTGCTGGTGGCGGCACTGACCACGACGCCCGCCGTGCAGGCGCAGTCCGGCCTGCGCACGGAAGGCGATGCGGTCTCCGCGCGCGGGCTGTACCAGGCGGAAGTGCCGGTCAGCGGGCAGGGCGAGGCGGAGCGCCAGGGCGGCTTCGCGCGCGCGCTGGGCAGCGTGCTGTCCAAGCTGTCCGGCGACCGCGGGGCGATGTCGCGCCCAGGCGTCGGTGCGGAACTGCGCAACGCCAAGGACTATGTGGACGGCTACGACTATCGTCAGGACCAGGGCACCTCGGCGACCGGTGCGCCGACCTTCCGCACTACGCTGGTGGTGCGTTTCGACGAAGACCAGGTGAACGGCCTCGCCGGCGCGCTCGGCCTGCCGGTATGGCCGCAGCCGCGGCCGAAGCCGGTGGTCTGGCTGGCGATCAACGACGGCAGCGGTCCGCGGCTGGTCGGCCTGCCGCAATCCAATGCCGCACGACCGCTTCTCAACCGGGCGATCGAGCGCGGTTACGGCCTCGGCCTGCCGGCCGGTGGTGCGGCGGAGCAGGCGCTCGTCGGCGCGATCTGGCGTCAGGACACGGCCGCTGTCGCCCGTGCATCGGCACGCTACAGCCCGCCGATGCAGCTGATCGGCAAGCTCTACCGCAACGCCAAGGGCGGCTGGACCGCCGACTGGGTGTTCGTCGACGCGGGCAAGGTGCTGGCGAACTGGTCGGTAACCGACGCCGATGCGCGCCGCGCGATGGCCTCCGGTGCCGACGGTACCGCCGATGCGCTGGTGAAGCGCTACGGCAAGCGCGGCAGTGCGGGACCCGCCGGCACCTACCGCGTGCTGTTCACCGGCATCCGCACCACCGACGACTACCTGCGCCTGACCGGCCACCTGCAGAAGATGGCCGTGGTCCGCCGCATCACCCCGGTGCGCGCCAGCGGAGACGTGCTGGAGCTCGACCTGGAACTGGTCTCGGGCCTGGCCGGCTTCCGCCGCACCATGGGCGACGAGGCTCCCTTCACCGGCGGCGAAGGTGAGCCGCCCGCCTACCAGATGCGCTGACACAAGGACGCTGCATGGATCTTTCCACCACGCCGGCCGGTACGCTGGCCCGTCGCTGGCAATGGCTGCTGATCGCCCTGATCGTCGGCTGGCTGATCTGGCTGCTGGCGCCGGTGCTCACCCCGTTCGTGTGCGCCGCGTTGCTCGGCTGGCTGGGCGATCCGTGGGTGGACCGGCTGGAACGCAGCGGTCGCTCACGCACCACGGCGGTGGTGCTGGTATTCACGCTGATGCTGCTGTTGCTGACGCTCGCGCTGGTGCTGCTCGTGCCGATGATCGAACGCCAGGTGGTGACGGTGATCGAGTCGCTGCCGGCATACCGCGACTGGTTCGTGCAGACGGCGTTGCCGTGGGTCGAACGCCGCACCGGGCTGGAACTGGTGGCCTGGCTCGATCCGGATCGCGTGACCGAATGGATCCGTGGCCACTGGCAGCAGGCGGGTGGCGTCGCGGCCACGCTGTTCGGCTATTTCTCCCGTTCCGGTTTCGCCGTGATGGCGTGGGTCGCCAACCTGGTGCTGCTGCCGATCCTGACGTTCTACTTCCTGCGCGACTGGGACACGCTGGTCGAACGCATCGCGGCACTGGTGCCGCGTGATCACATCGCGACTGTGACGCGACTGGCGCTGGAGTCGAACGAGGTGCTGGGCGCGTTCCTGCGTGGGCAGTTCCTGGTGATGCTGGCGCTGGGCGCGATCTACGCGATCGGCCTGTCGGTCGTCGGGCTGAAGGTCGGCCTGCTGGTCGGCATCATCGCGGGCCTGATCAGCTTCGTGCCGTACCTGGGTACGGCGACGGGCATCGTGCTCGGCGTGATCGCGGCACTCGTGCAGTCGGGTGGCGACTGGTCGCTGGTGGCGATGGTGATGGGCGTGTTCGTGGCCGGCCAGATGCTGGAAGGCTACGTGCTGACGCCGCGCATCGTCGGTGATCGCATCGGCCTGCACCCGGTGGCGGTGATCTTCGCGATCATGGCCGGTGGCCAGCTGTTCGGTTTCCTCGGCATGCTGCTGGCATTGCCGATCGCCGCAATCGCCAACGTGCTGCTGCGCTTTGCGCACGAGCGCTACACACAGAGCCGTCTGTATGCCGGCGACCGGCCGTCCATCCTGCTGGATTCCTATATCGACACCGGCAGCGTGGAACAGGCGGCAGGCCGCGGCGACACCGACAAGCCGTGAGCCGGGACGTGCAGGGTGAAAACCTCGGGCCGCAGCTCCCGCTGGCGCTGCGTTATCCCCCGGACCAGCGTTTCGACAGTTTCATCGCACCCCCCGTGGGCGCCATCCCTGCGCTTTCTGCGCTGGCAACGGCAGCCGGTGCAGACTGGGTGTACCTGGCCGGCGCGTCGAGGACCGGCAAGACCCATCTGGCGTTGGCGGTCTGTGCGGCGGCCGAACAGTCGGGACGGCGGGCGGTGTATCTCCCGCTGGCCGCCGCTGCGGGACGCCTGCGCGATGCGCTTGACGCGCTCGAGGGCAACGACGTCATGGCGCTGGACGGGCTGGACGCCATTGCGGGTACGCGCGCAGACGAAGTCGCGCTGTTCGATTTCCACAATCGCGCGCGTGCCTCAGGCGTGAACGTGCTGTACACCGCGCGCGGTATCCCGGATGACATCGGACTGGTGTTGCCGGACCTGCGCTCACGCCTGCAGCAATGCCTGCGCGTGATGCTGGATCCGCTCAGTGATGAAGATCGTCGCGAAGTGCTGCGTGATCGTGCGCAGCGACGCGGACTGGTGCTCGAAGATGCCGCGCTCGACTGGCTGCTCACGCGCACGGACCGCGATCTTGGCGCGCTGGTCGCCTTGCTGGACAAGCTGGATCGCGCTTCGCTCGCCGCGCAGCGCCGGATCACCGTGCCGTTCCTGCGGCAGGTGCTCTGAGGGATCAGCGCTCAGCGAGCGCCCGTTCCAGTTCCGCAAGGCGGTCGGGAGTGCCTACATCGGTCCATCGGCCCGCGTGGCGTTCGCCACAGATGCTGTCCTTGTCCATGTGGGCGCGCAGGATCGGAGCCAAGCGGAAGCGCGACTTGCCGTTGGCAGCAGTGCTGGCGTGCTCGTCGACATGGTGCTGCCAATCGTCGAGCAAAGCCGCCCGATAGATGCCGATGCCAGCGTAGGTAAGGCGGCTTTCTCCGTCTTCGCGGACGTAACCTGCTTCATCCAGCGCGAAGTCGCCGTGTGTGGCGTAGCCGGGCGGATCTATCATCACGAGGTGCGCTAACCCATCCGGCTCGCGCGGCAGGCGGGCGAAGTCGAAGTCGGTCCAGATGTCGCCATTCACCAGCAGGAAGGGTGCTTCACCCAGTAGGGGGCGCGCATTGAGCATGCCGCCGCCGGTCTCCAGCGGCGTGTCGCCTTCATGCAGGTAGTGCAGCCGCAGGCCCCAGCGCGCACCGTCGCCCAGCACGGACGGGAAGCGGTCGGCCAGCCAACTGGTGTTGACCACCACATCCTCCACGCCCATCGCCGCGAGTTTTTCCAGGTGCCAGACGATCAGCGGCTTGCCACCGGCTTCGATCAGGGGCTTAGGCGTATGGTCGGTGAGTGGCCGCATCCGTTCGCCGAGGCCTGCTGCGAATACCAGGGCCTTCATGCGATTTCACCGCGGGCATGCAGCACGGGCTTGATCCGTGTGTCGAGCAGGGTCCGCAGGCCGGACAGCTCCGGATAACGCGGCAGCACCTCGTCGAGGTAGCGGATGAAGCGCGGCACATCCGGCAGATAGCGGGTCTTCCCATCACGGTAATGCAGACGCGAGAAGATGCCGAGGATCTTCAGGTGCCGTTGGATGCCCATCCAGTCCGCGTCGCGCAGGAAGACCTTGAGTTCGGGCACCGGCACGCCGGCACGGCTCGCACGGGCGTGGTAGCGCGCGAGCCAGCCATCGACGCGTTCGATCGGCCAGCTCAGGAACGCATCCTTGAACAGGCTCATCGCGTCGTAGGCCACCGGTCCGCGCACGCAATCCTGGAAGTCCAGCACCGCGGGACCGGGCGTGATCGGCATCAGGTTGCGCGGCATGAAATCGCGGTGGGTCAGTACGCGCGCCTGGTTCAGCGCGTTGTCCATCAGGCGGCGCTGCGCCAGTTCCAATCCTTCGGATTCGCCGCAGTCCAGCGTCAGGCCCAGGTGGCGGCGCAGGAACCATTCGTCGAACAGCCCGGCATCACGCTGCAGCAGCGCTTCGCCGAACTCGCCCATGCCGTCCGGTGGCGTGATGGCCTGCAGGCGCAGCAGCTGTTCGATGGCGGCATCGAACCAGGTGTCGGCGTTGTCGTCGCTGATCACGTGCGCCAGCGTGGGGCCACCAAGGTCTTCGAGCAGCAGGAAGCCGAGATCGGTGTCGATGGCCAGCACGTCCGGCACGCGGACATCGCCGCTGACCAGCAGGTCGCGCATCGCCAGCCAGGGCCGCACGTCCTCGAGTCCGGGCGGGGAATCCATCACGATCCGTCCGGGACCGTCGCCCAGGCTGCGCCAGTAGCTGCGGTAGCCGGCGTCCATGGAGGCGCGTTCGAGCTGCGCGTAGGGGTCGCCGAGTGCGCCGCGCGCCCACTCCAGGCGCTGGGCGCCTCGCCCGGAAGGGTCCTGAATCGTTGGGTTCATGAAGTTGCGGCCGAGCAAAGACAATCAGGATCACAGGGTAAACTGGCGCCCTACCGACTTGCGAGGCTTGCATGGCCAAAATCCAACCTGTGCTGCTGTCCGGCGGCTCTGGCACGCGTCTGTGGCCGCTCTCGCGAGAGGCCTATCCCAAGCAGTTCCTGCCGCTGGCCGGTGACGACACCATGGTGCAGGCGACCTGGCGGCGCGTGGAGGCCATCGCCGAACTCGCGCCCATCGTGGTGGCGAACGAGGAGCACCGTTTCCTGGTCGCCGAGCAGTTGCGCCAGATCGGCGCGCCGGTGCCGGCGATCCTGCTGGAGCCGGTCGGCCGCAACACCGCGCCGGCGATCGCCGCCGCGGCGCTGCAGGCGATGACGAACGGCGATGATCCGCTGCTGCTGGTGCTGCCGTCGGATCATGTGGTCCGCGACGTGGCCGGCTTCCAGCGCGCCGTGCGCGCGGCGTCCGCTGCCGCGGAAGCCGGCGCGCTGGTGACCTTCGGCATCGTCCCCGACGCACCGGAGACGGGCTTCGGCTACATCCAGGCCGAGGCCGGCGACGGGCTGCGAAAGGTATCGCGCTTCGTCGAGAAACCCGATGCCGCGACTGCGCAGTCCTACCTCGATGCCGGCGGGTACTACTGGAACAGCGGCATGTTCCTGTTTCGCGCCAGCCGCTACCTGGAAGAACTTGCGCGCTTCCGTGCGGACATCGTCGAGGCTACGCGCGCGGCGCATGCGGCCGCGCGGCACGACGGCGACTTCGTCCGCCTGGACAAGGACGCCTTTGCGGCCTGCCCGTCCGATTCCATCGACTACGCGGTGTTCGAGAAGACGGACCATGCGATGGTGCTGCCGGTCGACATCGGCTGGAACGATGTCGGCAGCTGGTCGGCGCTGTGGGACGTCGCCGAGCGTGATGCCGACGGCAATGCGCACCACGGCGACGTGATCGCCGTGGACAGCCGTAACAGCTATGCCTACGCGCAACGGCTGGTCGCGTTGGTGGGTGTCGACGACATCGTGGTGGTCGAAACCGACGACGCCGTGCTGGTCGCCCGCAAGGATCGCGTACAGGAGGTCAAACAGGTCGTTGCGCAGCTGAAGAAGGAGCAGCGCAGCCAGGCCGTGCTGCATCGCGAAGTGCACCGTCCATGGGGCAGCTACGACTCCGTCGACAACGGCGGACGCCACCAGGTGAAGCGCATCAAGGTCAAGCCGGGCGCTTCACTCAGCCTGCAGATGCACCATCACCGCGCCGAGCACTGGATCGTGGTCAGCGGTACCGCGAAGGTGACGCGTGGCGAGGAGACACTGCTGCTGTCGGAGAACGAGAGTACCTACATTCCGCTGGGCGTGAAGCATCGCCTGGAGAATCCCGGCAAGGTGCCGCTGGAGCTGATCGAAGTGCAGTCCGGCAGCTACCTGGGCGAAGACGACATTGTCCGTTTCGAGGACGTTTACGGCCGCAGCCAGTAAGCCGGTTTGCGGTCAGGGCCTCGAGGTTGCGCGTCGCCAGACCTCGCGTTCGACGCGCTTGCCATCCTCGAAGCGCTCCAGCGTCCAAGTGTCGCCTTCAAGCGTGTAGCTGAAACGGTAGCTGCCGCCGTCGACCACCGGGTAGGACGCCATGCGTGGCGTCTCTACATAGGTCTCGGCATCGGCGGTGAAGGAGCCGGAGCCGCCCGCCCAGAAGCGACCGTCCTGCGCGGTGGTGAAAGAAAAATGGCCGTCGGCCAGCAGCTTGATGCCGCGCAGCTTCAGGCTGCTGTAGTCCTGCTCCCGGCCTTCGTTGTCGAGGTAGCTGCCGGACTCCAATTGCCACGCGCCGTCGAGGGGTGAGGCGGCGAGCGCGGTGCAGGAGGACAGGCAGGCTGTCGCCGCGAGCAGGTGGAACAGGATCGGCAGGATCTTGCGCATCGGAGCTCCTGGGCAGCCTGGAAAAAAGAATGCTCCCGGGCGGGAGCATTCGATCGTAGCGCGCGCGATGGTCAGCGCTTCTTCTTCACCATCGCGTAGATGACCAGCAGCACGATGGCGCCGATCACGGAGGCGATGAAGCCGGTCGGCTCGCCAGGCGCGTACCAGCCGAGCGCACCCCCGATGAAGCGGGCGAGCAGCGCGCCGAGGATGCCCAGCACGATGGTCATGAAGAAGCCGAGCTTGTCGTTGCCGGGCTTGAGCGCCCGTGCGAGCAGGCCGGCGAGAAAGCCGATCAGCAGGGTCCAGAGAATACCGCCACCAAAGATCTGTTCCATCGAAACACTCCGGTTGGGAAGGTGTGGGGCGTTGCGAGCCTAGCAGGGCAGAGGCCCGGACAGCCATCCCCGGCACCGGAGAAGAAAACGCCGGGTTTCCCCGGCGTTCCTTTCAACCCGTGGCTTCGGATCAGCAGCAGCCGTGGTCGCCGTGTTGTTCGCCGCCCGCTACCGCGGCGACGCCCGTGGTCTCGCCACGCACGCTGGCGGCATGGTGCTCGGCGATGACCCGCGCCACGCAGGCGGTGACCTTCTTGCCCATCGGGATGTGCAGGAACTCGTTCGGGCCATGCGCGTTGGAGTGCGGCCCCAGCACGCCGGTGATCATGAACTGCGCACCGGGGAATTTCTCGCCCAGCATGCCCATGAAAGGAATGGTGCCGCCTTCGCCCATGTACATCGCGGGCTTGCCGAAGAACTCGCGGCTGGACGCGTCGATGGCGCTCTCCAACCAGGGCGACATCGCAGGCGCGTTCCAGCCGGTGCTGGCTTTCTCAAGGTCCAGGCTCACTTGCGCACCGTTCGGCGGGTCCTTCTCCAACAGGTCCTTCAACAACTGGCCGGCCTGTTTGCCGTCCAGCGTCGGCGGCAAGCGCAGCGACAGCTTCACCGAGGTGTAGGGGCGCAGCACGTTGCCCGCCGACGACAGCGGCGGCATGCCGTCCACGCCGGTGACCGACAGGGCCGGGCGCCAGGTGCGGTTGAGCACCAGCTCGGCCAGGTCTTCGGCCATCGGCGTCATGCCGGGCAGGAACGGAAACTTGTCGAACACCGCCGTATCCAGCACGCGCGCCGCTTCCTGCGCCTGCGCCAAGCGGGCGTCAGGAATCTCGACCTGCAGGCCCTCCGGCAGGATGCGGCCGGTCTGTTCGTCCTCCAGCCGCGACAGCAACTGGCGCAGCAGGCGGAAGCTGGAAGGCACGACACCCGACGCATCACCGGAGTGCACGCCTTCCTCCAGCACCTTGACGGTGAAGTTGCCGCCGGCCAGGCCACGCAGCGAGGTGGTGCACCACAGTTGCTCGTAGTTGCCGCAGCCCGAATCCAGGCAGACGACCAGCGACGGCTTGCCGATGCGGTCGGCCAAGTGGTCCACGTAGGCGGGCAGGTCGTAGCTGCCGGATTCCTCGCAGGCTTCGATCAGCACCACGCAGCGCGCATGCGGCACGCCCTGCTGCTGCAAAGCCTGGATCGCGGCCAGCGACCCGAAGATCGCATAGCCGTCGTCAGCGCCGCCGCGACCATACAGCTTGTCGCCCTTGATGACCGGAACCCAGGGTCCGAGGTCGTCGTCCCAGCCGGTCATTTCCGGCTGCTTGTCCAGATGGCCGTACAGCAACACGGTATCGGCCCCGGTTTCCGGACCGCTGGCGGGAATCTCGATGAGGATCAGCGGGGTGCGACCCTCAAGGCGCACCACCTCCACCTGCATGCCGGGCACCGACTGCGCCTTCGCCCAGCGCTCCATCAGCTGTACGGCCTGCTCCATGTAGCCGTTGGCCACCCAGTCCTTGTCGAACATCGGCGACTTGTTGGGGATGCGGATGTACTCGACCAGCTGCGGGACGATGTCGTCATCCCATTTCTCGGCAACGTAACGGTCGACTTTGGCGGTATCCATGGCTACTCCGGGCACTGAAAGACTGGGTGCCATTCTACGCCTTGGCCAAGGGTAGGACTTTTCCTACATCCGGCCGCGGCGTTTACGGGCAGATTCCACCGCGCAAGGGCGATACCTTGGCTCCCGTCGGAGTTGGACACTTTCCCTACCGCCAAGGCCAATGGCCCATAGGCGGAAACATGACGGATGCCGCGACGCGTCCGTCATGCCAAGGAGTCCAACACCACAAGGAGAGTCGTCATGAAGTCGTTCATCCACATCGTGTTCGCCACCGCGCTGTCGCTACTGTTCGCCGTGCAGGCGATGGCGGCGGAGAAGGTCAACATCAACACCGCCGATGCGGCCGCGCTGGATCGTGTGCTGATCGGCGTGGGGCCGGCCAAGGCCGCCGCCATCATCGAGTACCGCAAGGCCAACGGACCGTTCAAGAGCGCCGAGGAACTGGCGATGGTGAAGGGCATCGGTCTGAGCACCATCGAGCAGAACCGCGACCGCATCGAACTGCGCACCGGCACGACGCCGGCAAGCAAGCCGGCCGCTGCCGCAGCGAAGCCCGCCAACAAGCCGGTGGCGCGCCGCTGATCGAATCCCGCGTCGGGTGTCTCCACAGGAGGTGGAACGCCGGGCGCAGGGGCAGGATGCCAGGGGGAGACAGGCAGGACGCCGACAAGGACGTATCCATACCGCGCTGGACGCGCAAGGGTCAGGAGCAGGCAGGAGCCTGATACTGGCAGGATGCCGACACGGAGGTGGACATCGCCCGGGCGCGCAGGATGCGCGTCCGGGCGATGTCGTTTCGGCCTCAGGCGCTTCGCATCACCGACCAATGGACGGGCTAGAATCGCGCCGCGCCCCGACGCGGAGACACCATGCCGACATCGTCACGCCTCATCCCTGCAAACGAATACCGGCGGGAGCGCTGGAAGAACGGCCTGGGCTGGACGCGTGAGATCGTGCGGATGCCGGACAGCGATGCGTGGGACTGGCGACTATCGATTGCCGAGATCGAGCGCGACGCGGCGTTCTCCTCGTTTCCAGGCGTTGACCGCGAACTGGTACTGCTTCGCGGCAACGGGCTGCGCCTCAGGTTCGATGATGGGCGCGCAGTCGATCTGATGCCGCCGCACGACCGGTTGCGCTTCGCCGGCGAAGACACGGTGACCGGTGAATTGATCGACGGAGTGACGCACGACTTCAATCTGATGTGGCGGCGTGATCGTGTCCGCACGCAGCTGCTGCATCGCCCGCTGGTGGGGCCGATGCTGTTCTTCACCGAGCCTGGCGTGCACTGGGTCATCCACCTGATCGCCGGGCAGGCGACCTTCGACGCCGACAGCGGCCTCGATCATCTCTGGAGTGGTGACACCGCGATCCTGATGCCAGGCAAGGAGCGGACGCGCCATGCGCTACAGGGTGGAGGCGAGCTTCTGGCCATCCGTATCGAGGACATCGACGGCTGACGAAGCGGCCGCTCAGTAAACGTCCCGGCGATAGCGGCCGGCGCCGCGAAGCTCCTCGATCCGCTCGTCACCTAGCATGCTGCGCAGCGCCGCATCCACCTCGGGTGCCATGCCGGCCAGACTGCCGCAGACGTACACCGTGGCGCCCTCGTCGATCCACTGCCGCAAGCGGTCGCCATGCGCGAGCAACGCGTGCTGGACATAGCGGTGTTCGCCACCGTCGCGGGAGAACGCCAGATCGAGGTGCTCGAGCTGTCCCTGCGACTGCCACGCAAGCAGTTCACCGGCGTGGAAGAAGTCATGCGTACGCTGGCGCTCACCGAACAGCAGCCAGTTGCGCGTCGCGCCCGACTGGATGCGCGCTTTCAGATGGGCGCGCAGTCCCGCAAGACCCGTGCCGTTCCCGATCAGGATCATCGGTACCTGGGGGGTGGGAGGGTGGAAATTCGGGTTGCGCCGGACCCGCAGTGCGATGGCGTCGCCGGCACGCGCGTACCGGCATAGCCAACCACTGCCCAAACCCGGCGTTCCATCCGCGCGCTGCATCAGGCGTACGAGCAGGTGCATGGCGCCGTCGGCGGGTACCGATGCGATCGAGTACTCGCGGTGGGGGAGGGGTGTGCAGCCATCCGCCAATGTTTGTGCATCCCGGGATGCCAGGGTCGATGCCTGGTCGGGCCAATGGCTGCGTGCCAGCACGGCCGCAAGCGGTTGCGTTTCTTCCTGCCAGCGCACCTGGATGTCGCCGGCCATGTCGAGGCGCTGCAGGAAGGCCTCGACCTCCGCGGCGGCGTGCCGGGGTCCGATCTCGGCGATATCGCCGGCCGTCCAGTCCGGCAGCGCACCGGCGTCCGGTGCAAGTGCGAGATGGAAGGCGGGCCCACCCAGGCTGCCGGGATTGAGTTCGATGCGTTCGCGCAGTCGCCACGACTCGTAACGGGGTGATGCCCAGTCCGGCGCCGCGTCGCCATTGCCGAGCTGGCCGATGTGGTGCTGCCAGTGACGCAGCGCGCTGTCGTCGGCGTTGTCGACCTCGACCAGGTCGAACAGCGGCTGCGCGTGTTGGCGCCGCAGCCAGTCGTCCAACTGATGGCCGAAGGCGCAGAACTGCTCGTACTCGCGATCGCCCAAGGCCAGTACGGCGTACTGCAGCCCATGCAGCCTTAGCGATTGCGACATGATCCGGCGGACGAAGCCCAGTGCAGGATCCGGCGGATCGCCTTCGCCGGTGGTGCTGACCACGAAGAGAGCCTTCGTGATGCCTTGCAGACGTAACACATCCAGATGCTCGAGCCCCGCGCGCTGCACTGTCGCGCCTCCGTGGCGCAGCGAAGCGGCCGTCATGTCGGCCAGTTCCATGGCAAAGCCCGTCTGGCTGGCATGCACCACCCATACGGCGTCCTGCGTGGCGGCGGCGGTTGGCTGGGTGGCCCGATCACGTGCATGCGCGCGATACAGGAACCAAGCGACCAGGCCGGCGTAAGCCAGTACGGAACCCGCCGCAGCGTAGCTGCGCGTCGCAGAAGGCACGGCTTGCCACCAGTCGCCCTCATGCAGGCTTGCGAGCAGCCAGGCGCACGCGGCCAGCAACAGCATGACCAGTGTGTTGCCGACGATTGCGGCGAATCCACGTGATGCGGTGGCGGTGGGCATGCTCATGCAGCGAGATGGCGCTCGAAGTCGGGTGTCATCGTTTCCCGCAGCCCATCGGCGGTGCGTTGCAGGAAGCGTGCGGCCAGGCCGTGGCCACGGGCGAACGCGTATCCCTCGGTGGCACCCATCACGGTCAGGGCGGTGGCCCAGGCGTCGGCATGCATCGCATCCGTCGCGACCACGGTGACGGCCGCCGCGGCATCGGTCACCGGTTCACCGCTACGGGGATCGATCGTATGCGAATAGCGCCGGCCGTCCTGCGAATAGGCGTGCCAGCGGTCACCGGAGGTGGCGACGGCCATGCCGTCGAGTGCCAGCACGCGCGGCTCCAGTCCTTCCGTGTCGGCTTCCTCGTCGGGCGAGGATTCCACCAGCACGCGCCAGGGCGTGCCGTCCGCTTTGCGGCCGTAGCCGTACAGCTCGCCGCCGACCTCGATCAGCGCTGCCTCGAAGCCTCGTCCGCGCAGCAGGCTGGCGACGATATCCACACCGTAACCCTTGGCAATGGCCGATAGATCGAGCATCACGCCGCCCGGCTGGCTGACGCGGCGTTGGTCCGGATCAAACCGTAGTTGCTGCCAGCCAACGCGCCCGCGCGCCATCACAAGATCCGCTTCGGCGGGCCTGCCCAGTGCACCGGCATGGGCACCGAAACCCCAGACGCCGACCAGCGGGGAGATGGTGGGATCGAAGGCACCGCCGCTGGTAGCCGCGACGTCCAGGGCGGTTCCCAGCACCCGCAGGAAATCATCCTGCAGGGCGAACCATTCCCCTCCGGACATGCGGTTGAAACGCATTATGTCCGCGTCCGCTTCCCACGTGCTCATCTGTGCGACCACCCGATCGAGGCGTGCCTGGATGGCGTCATGCAGGGCATGCAGATCGACGCGCGATGCGCTGACGCAGTGCACGGACCAGGTGGTGCCCATGGTCTGCCCACGCAGGGCATGCACGGGCGCCGCAGGCGCGGAGGCGGGGGGGAGGGAGATGTTCATTCCTGCGTGCGCCGCCGGAAGTGCGTCCGGCGGCGCGGTGTGGCCTTACTGCGGCAGCACTTCCAGCGTGGCGACGTAGCTCAGGCGACGCTGCTTGGCCTGCGGAATCGTGGTCTTGTCGTCCTGCGTACCGGTTTCCAGCCAGTACATGCCGGCTTCCGGCCACGTCACGCTGAACTGGCCGTTGGCATCGGTGGTGACCTTGATCTCTTCCTGCGCGTTGCGATAGCGCGTGCCGCCGCGAGTGATCTCGAACTCGAGACCGGCGGCCGGCTTGCCGTCGACCAGCAGCTTGAACGTGGCGGCTTCGCCTGCGAACAGATCGTTCGGGTGCGTGACCGGCAGCAGTTCGATGCCTTCGCCCGTCGCCTTCAGGGCGGTGTCGTTCGGCGAACCGTTGGTCACGAAGGTTTCGATACGGCCGATCGACTGCGACACCTGCAGGTTCTTCGCATCCTTCGGCACCTTGGTCGCCAGGTCTTCCGGCTTGGCGCCGCGCAGGCCGCCCGGCTTGCCGTCGGCACCTTCCCAGCGAACCATCAGGTTCTTGTTGACCGTGGCGATGCGGTACGTGCCCTGCTGCTTCAGTTCGACGTCGAACACCGTGCGGTACTTGCCCGTTGCCAGGTTCTGCGCTTCCGCGGTGCTGCCATCCGGCGCGGTGATGACCAGGCCTTCGGTGCGCAGCGGCACGTGGTTGAAGTAGAACAGGTCGTTGGATACCGCAGCATCCACCGTGATCCACGGATTGGTGCCGGCGATGACGGTCTGCGACGGCTGCAGCCAGGCCTTGTGTGCGAGGGCGGTGGCCGGAATGACGGACGCCAGGGCGATGGCCACGGCAAGGGAACGCTTCATCGGAATCTCCATCGGGATGCGTGGAAAGGGATCAGGGCTTGAGGGTCAGCGTGACGGCGCCGAGTTCGGAGGTGCCTTGCGCCTTCCCCGACTGCGACGCGCCCTTGGCGGGCCAGGTGAAGGGAATCTTCAGCAGTTCGCGGCCACCGACTTCGCGTGCGGCTTCGACGACCAGCGTGTACTGGCCAGGCGCCAGCTTCGCCAGATGCTGCTTGTCGCTGAAGCTCAGCGCGTGCTTGCCGACCGGCTTGGTGGGACCGGTCACGCCATCCACCGGCACCTGCAGCGAGCGTCCGGACTTGCGCCACCACTGGCGCATGTCGGGCAGCCACTTCGTACCGTGGCCTTCCGAGTTGCTGGTCTGCTGGTACCAGACGGACAGGTTGGCGGCGACCTTCTGGTCGGTACCCTCGATCCAGACCGCAACATAGGGGCGGTGGTACTCGGCGACGTTGAGCTTGGGGATCTCGACGTTGACGTCCAGCGTGGCGGCGTAAGCCGGGGTGGCCAGCAGGCCGCTGAGCGCAATGGTCAGCGTGGTGTGGACGGCGATCTTCGACATGCGGTCACTCGCGGTTCGTGGGGGGGAATCAGTGGATGAAGAGCAGGGCGATCAACAGCGGTACCAGCAGGCCCAGGCCGACCATCGGCCAGGTCATGCGGCGCTGGCGCCCATGCAGATAAAGGAGGAACAGGCCGGTGATGCAGAACACCAGGCAGGCCACGGCGAAGATGTCGAGGAACCATCCCCATGCCGGGCCGGCGTTGCGGCCCTTGTGCAGATCGTTGAAGTAGGAGACCCAGCCTCGGTTGGTCCGTTCGTACTCCACGGCACCGGTTTCGCGGTCGATGCTCAACCAGGCGTCGGCTCCGGGGCCAGGCATGGAGAGGTAGAGCTCCAGGTCGGACCATTCCGCCTGTCGCTTGCCGATCGATACCGACAATTCCTGCTCCAGCCAACCGGCGACGGCGGCGGGCAGGGGAGCGTTCCCTTCCTGCCGGTCGCCCAGTGACGCCAGCACCGGTGCCGGCATCGTGGCGGTCAGGTTGGTCACGTCGGGTGTGGCCTCGATCTTCGAGGCGTGGTTCAGCGTGATGCCGGTGACCGCGAACAGCAACATCCCGATCAGGCAGACCGCCGAACTGATCCAGTGCCACTGATGCAACGTGCGCAGCCAGAAGCCGCGGCGTTGTTGCTGGAGGGCAGGGGAAGCGGAAGGGGACAACGGCGGTCTCGACGCGGGGTGGAGCGGTTCGCCATTACATCACAGATGAGAATGGCTCTCAATTGGGGGGGTTCCCACCCCGGTGCGGAGTGGGAACGCCTGTGAGCCTCAGAAGTTGACGTTGAAGCTCACCCAGAGGCTGCGCGCCTTGTCCTTGTTGTTGTAGTGATCGAAGAACAACGCCTCGTTGCGACCACTGCCCCCGATGTTGGTATCGATGTAGTCGCCGTCTCCGTTGAGATCACGGAACTCGGCGTCATAGGTGGTGAAGTCGCGGTCGAGCAGGTTGTTGATGCGTGCGTTGATGGTCAGCCAGTCGGTTGCCTTGAACGAGGCGCCGAGGTGCAGGACCTCGTAGTCCTTGTAGTAGAGCTGTTCGCGGGTGATGGCATGCAGGCCGCGGTAGCGCTTGGAGCGTGCTTCGACCGACAGGAACACGTTGAACCGTTCTGCCGCCTGCCAGTCCAGCGTAGCGTTGGCCATGTGGCGTGCGCTGTTGCCCAGCGGCAACCCTGCTTCGGAGCCGCTCTTCTGCTCGCTGTCGGTGTACGTGTAGTTGGCGCGGAAACCGAAGGTCGATGAGATCTTCCAGCGCCCGGCCAGTTCGGCACCCTTGATCACCACCTCATCGATGTTGACCGTCTTGCTGCTGGTCGCGTAGCCGAGGTCAGCATAGTCACCGGTGCTCGAGCACTCGAGTGTCGTGCCCGGACCGCAAGGCTGACTGGCGATCTTGTCGTCGAACGTGTTGTGGAACAGGGTGGCGTTGAAGCCATGCCCCGCCGGATGCTGCCAGTACACCGCCAGCTCGTTGCTGGTGCTGGTTTCCGGCTGCAGGTCGGGGTTGCCGAACATCGGCGACACGCCCTGGCCACCGAAGCCGGTGACACCGTCGTACAGCTGGGTGGTCTTCGGGGTCTTGAAGCCCGTGCTCACGCCGCCTTTGACCGTCCACTGCTCGTTGATGGTGTACACACCGTACAGGCGCGGGCTGACTTCGTTGCCGAACACCTTGTGGTCGTCGTAACGCAGGCCGGCCGTGATGGCCAGGGGCTTGATGACATACCAGGTGTCCTCGGCGAACAGCGAGTACATGTCGTGCTTCTGCACGGCGCTGGGGGTACCGCTTTCCATGCCGAACACGCCATCGGTCAGTTCACCACGGATAACCTGCGCGCCGACCACGGCGGTATGGTCTCCGGCCAGTTCGTACGGAATGTCCAGCTTCGCATCCAGCGTGTACTGCGCGCTCTCCAGCGTGCGCTTGGGACGCGGCAGGAAGGTCTGCGCGGCGATGTCGCGGCGCTGGGCGGTGGTCAGGCCCGCATAGGGACCGGTGCCATCCCACATCTGCTGCAGGTGGTTGCGCTCGGCGACGGTGAAGGGCAGAGTGCGGCCGTCGTTGTTGGTGGCCACGTGCGACAGCGAGACGAAACTGTTGCCGAACCCCCACTTGCCTTCATGCGTCAGCGACCAGGCGTCGCGGGTGAACTCCTGGGTGGGGCTGTAGCCGACCTGCGGCGCCACGCGCGTGACGCCATTGACGTTGGCGGTACGCCAGATCGAATTGATGTTGTCGACCGTGCCGACCGGATACTCCTGACCGCCGGAATCGTTGGTCTTGATCGCGTTGTCGTACTCCTGACGCGACGTGTCGTAATCCAGGGTCACCGTCTGCGCGTCGGTCGGCGTCCACGTCAGGCTGATGCCGCCGGCCTTGTTGGTGTTGTCGACGGTCTTGCCGCCGCCACCGAAGCCCAGCGGGCGCGGATGTTCCCGGCCGCTCGGATCCGTCAGAGTTTCGTAGGTCGGGTTGGACGCCTTGCGGTCATACCAGCTGCCGCGTGCGCTGAGGTCGAGCTTACCTGCGATCAGCGGGCCGGTGACGAAGAAGTCGAACGTGGTGTCGTCGCCGAACTCGCTGGCTTCGAACGTGCGCGCCACACTGGCCGAGCCATGCCAGCTGTCCAGCGAACGCTTAGTGATGATGTTGATCACGCCGCCCATGGCGTCGGCGCCGTAGAGCGTGGATGCGGGGCCGCGGATGACCTCGATACGCTCGATCGCGTCCAGCGGCGGGATGTGGTTGAACTGGTTGCCACCGAAGTTGTTCGGATAGATGTCGCCGTGGTTGTTCTGGCGCTTGCCGTTGACCAGGATCAGCGTGTAGTCGGAGCCCATGCCGCGCATGGAGATCGTGCCCTGGCCCGTCTTGTCGCGGGTTTCGCCCACGTCGACGCCCTCGATGTCGCGCACGGCATCCAGCAGCGTCATGTACGGCCGCTGGCTCAGGTCCTCGCGGGTGATCACGCTGATGCTGGCGGGGGCGTCGGTGATCTTCTGTTCGAAACCGGCCGCCGTGACGACGACGGTGTCGAAATCGGTGGCATCGGCCGCGCCGTTGGGGGCGACCTGTGCGAACACGGGCGCCGAGGTGACGGCGAGCAGGGCAACGGCGAGGCGATGGCGGCGCAAGCGGGTGCGCCCGGTGAGACGGGTGTGGTTCATGGCATTCACAGAGGTAGGGAAACGAAAGGCAGGGCGCTGGTGTCAGCGCTCGCGCGAGGAGGTTCTGAAGGAGGTGGCCGGCATCGCGCCGGCACGCGCGTCAGGCGACGCGGTGAGGAGGCGCTTGGCCGGGATGCAGGCGAAGGACGGGATCTTCGCGGCGCGAACGCGGCTCGGGCTCAGTGTGCAGAAGAGCAGGACGTGGCGTCGGAACCGCGTCGCCGGAGCACAGGTAGAAAGCCAGCGCCTGCTTGGGATCCGTGGCCGGCGGCGTCTGCACCAGCAAGGCCTTCAGGCGGGGCTTCTTGGCCGGCGACTCCTGATGCTTCGGTTCCCGCGGAGGGTCGTCTTCACTCAGTTCGTGATGGACGAAGCTGGGCTCGGCAAACGTTGCGGTCGATTGGCGCTCGCTGCTGTCACGACGAGGTGCGGACGCCAACGACGCCACCACGGCCAGCACGAACATGGCGAGTACCCACTTGGCCGTCAGCCGCCACGCAAAGCGCCCGCGCTGTGATGGCGCGCGCTCAGGATGGCTGGAACTGGACAGCAGGTGGATCAAGCGGGTCCCCGGAGCCTGCCTTGGCGGCAAGCTGAACGGGACTATAGTAATTGAGAATACTTATCAAATGCAAACAAGGATGAATCCCATTCGCCCAAAGTCTAGACCTCGGTCCATTGCCTCAGGAGGTTGTGGTACACGCCGGTGAGCTGGACCAAGGTGGGATGCTCCGGCACATCCTGGGTCAGTCGGCGGATCGAGACATCCAGCTCGAACATCAGTCGGCGGTGGCCGTCATCCCGCACCATGCTCTGCAGCCAGAAGAACGAAGCAACGCGTGCCCCGCGCGTGACCGGTGTAACCCTGTGCAGGCTGGTGCCGGGGTAGAGCACCATGTGGCCGGCCGGCAGCTTCACGCTCTGGGTGCCGAACGTGTCCTCGATGATCAGTTCACCGCCGTCGTACTCGTCGGGGGCGCTGAGGAACAGCGTGGCCGAAAGATCCGTGCGGACCGGATCGACGCCGCCGCGGCTGCGGTCGTAGCGGATGGCATTGTCGACGTGGTAACCGAACGACTGGCCTCCACCGTACCGGTTGAACAGGGGCGGATAGATGCGCCTCGGCAACGCAGCCGAGAAGAAGGTGCTGTTGCGGGACAGAGCATCGAGGATCAGCGCGCCGATCTCGCGCGCCGCCGGTGCGTCCTCCGGCAACTGCGCATTGTCCTTGGCCTTCGCCGACTGGTAGCCGGCCGTGATACGGCCGTCGGCCCAATCCGACGCATCGAGCTTGGCCCGTGCCTGCGCGACCTGGGAGGGAGTCAGGACATCGGGAATCGCCAGCAGCATGTCGGTTCACCTCAAGAAAACGCCCCGCCCATTGTGCATGGGCGGGGCGGGAAGGAACTACGGCATCGCGCGTATCAGAACTTGAACGTCGCGGTCAGCACAGCCGAGCGGCCCTCGCCCGGATTTGCCCAGCCGTTACCTGCGGTCACGATACCGTTGGTAACCGTGAGGTTGTTGCGGATACCGGTGTAGTACTCCTCGTCGAACACGTTGTTGATGTTCAGTTGCAGGCCGACACGCGGACTCACCTGATAGCCGATCATCGCGCGGTGGACCCAATAGGCATCAGTCTTGAGGTAGGCGATCGGAGAAGAGTTGTTGGGGTAGAACTCGCCCTGGTAGGTGGCGCCGTAACCGAATGTCCAGTCGCCGAGTGCATACGTGCTCCAAAGACTTGCCGAATGACGGGGCGTCTGGGTGAGCTCGCGGCCCTTCAGCGGATCCGAACTGGCTTCATCGGCAACGCTCTGCAGGACCTCGCTGTCGAGGAACGTATAGTTGGCGAAGACAGACCATTCGCGGGTGATGTTGCCTGCGATACCCAGCGCGATGCCATCGACGCGGGCCTTGCCATCCAGCACCTGTTCCGGCTGCAATGGGTCGGCGCTGGCCACCTTGTAGTTCTGTCGCTCGTTTCGGAACAAGGCTGCGGTAAGCGCAAGACGCTGGTCGATCACATCCCACTTCGTTCCGAGTTCGATGTTGACGGCGGTCTCCGGCCCCACATTGCAGTTGTTCGCAGACGGCGGCAGGTTGGGATTGGCATTCGGAATGGCGGGCGAGCAGGAGCCATTGACGGAGGCCTTCGACGGCGTCTTGCTGTTGGCGTACGACAAATACACGCTCGCGTTATCCACCGGCTTGTAGACCACGCCCGCTCGGTAGGAGAACAGGTCGTCTTCGTTCCGTGCAGGGTAGCCTGCCGCGATGCCGGTGACTGCGCCCGCTGCGTTGACGGTGTAGTTCACCGAATCGCCTTCATTGTGCTCGTAGCGAGCACCGAGGTTGAGCAGCCATTGTTCGCCGAACTTCAGGGTGTCGAAGACATACAGCGCCTGGTTGTTGAGGCTGCCCTCCGTCCGGCCTGTGCGGAAGTAATTCTGTGGGCCAGTCCAGATGTTGTAGGGATTGTCGAAGTTCTGGATCGGGTACGTAATGCCCGTTGTGGAGCCGTCCGGATTGCGGAACGTCGTTCCGGAATTCAGCTCGAAGTCCTCCTTGCTGAAGGAAACACCGATGACCGCATCGTGTTGGACCGAACCCGTCCTGAAGCTGGCGGTCAGGTCGGTCTGGCTGTGAGCGATGAAATTCTCGGTATCGCGAACCAGACCGCGCGGGCCACCGTTCGGGTTCCACGTGCCTGCTGGCTGGCCGACGCAGGCCTGCCCCGTGTAGGGGTTCGTGTTGTTGGGCAGGCACCAACTGCCTTGAAGCGCCGTCGCGTTGGTGTACTGATCGACCCGTTGGAGGCGACCCACGCTGCGCACCTTCACCGACTCGTTGAAGTCCATTTCGAGGACGCCGGTCAGCATGTCCACCGTGCTTTCCTGGCGTGACGTGTTGCGGTAGCCGAAGTACGTTTCGCGATCCACGCCGGGCAGCGGGCCTCCGTTGAACGGGCTGAGCGCGAACGGCACGCCGTACTGCGGCATGTTGTTGTCCTCCTGATGCAGGTAGCTCAGGGTGAAGCGGGTGTCGGAACCCAGACCAATCGCGATCGACGGAGCGAAGCCCCAACGGTGTTTGAACTCTTCGTCGCGTCCCGGGACATCCTGGGTATGGCCCATGGCGTTCAGACGGACCGCAATGCCGTTCTCAAGGTCGAAGTTGCTGTCCGCCGTCACGCGGCCGTACTTGTCGCTACCGGCGCCCACGGTGACGGTATTGAAGTCGCCCTCGCGGGCCACCTTGCTGACCAGGTTGATGTTGCCACCGACGGACCCCGCACCGGACATCGCCGAGTTGGCGCCATTGACCAGTTCGATGGACTCCAGGTTGAACGTGTCGCTGCGTACGTACTGCGCGCTGTCGCGCACACCATCGGTCGTGATGTCGCTGCTGGCGGTGAAGCCACGCAAATTGATGCTGTCGCCGTAGCCGCCGCCGCCTTCGCCCGCGCCGAAGGTGATGCCCGGCAGGGTGCTCAGCACATCGCGCAGGCCCAGCAGATTCTGCTGCGCCATTACTTCGCTGGTGACCACGGTGATGGTCTGCGGCGTATCGACCAGTTCTTCGGTGTACTTCGGTGAGCTGGCCTTGCGGACGCGCTCGCCATGGACCTCTACCGTGTCGAGCTGTTTGGCCTGGCCGGAGGCATCGGCCGGGGTGTCGCCGGTGGGGGCGGCCAGGGCCGGGGTGGTGATCGCCAGCAGCAGGGCGGCGGCAAGGGGGGAGTGACGAAGGTTCATGAGCATCCTCAAGGTGATGGAAGCACCCGGTGGCGAAGGCTGGCGGGGGAAGGGAGACATCGCGGACGCGGCCGCGATCGGACAGCGACCTCGGCAAGCGCAAGACGGATCAGGAGAAACGCGGGAGCGGAAGCGCACGCCGGCGGCGCGCGTAGAGCGTCAGGACAGCGCTGGGGGGCCGCGTCCCAGGGGCGTGTGGCGACGCAGGACGCAGGACGCGTCGCGCAGGTTCCTGGGACGGCAGGGCGTCAGGCGGGACCGCTGCGCACGAGCGCTGTCGAAGGAGAGGTCGGGTTCTGACTCGCTCTTCGCGATGTCGGATTCGAGGGCCTGCAGGACCGGCGGGGCCTTCAGGCAGGACGCATCATCGCGGTCGGCATGGCCGGACTCGGCGAGCACCAGCAGCGGCACGGCAGTCAGTGTCGCGTGCCGCGCCGCGGAGGGCGCCTTGTCCGCGGCCATCGCCATGCCGGCCATGACCAGCAGCACCCAGCCCAGCAGCAGGCGGGTGACGATCCGGGCGGCAGCGGCGGGCGGATGGGACAAGTGGGTCCGGGCGCAAGGCTGCGACGACCGGTCGCAGGCGGGGCGCGCCAGAATAATGAGAATTATTCGCGATTACAACAGAATTTTTACAAGTCGCTGGCAACCAGCAACCAGATACTCAATCCCGGTCGTCGCGGGTCCAGACCCCGCCGTGTTCCAGCTTTGTCGGGAACTTCACCACCGGGGAATAGGCCGGCGCACACAGGGCCCGGCCGTCACGGACATCGAAGCGAGCCCCATGCAGCACGCACTCGATGCTGGCTTCCGCCGGGTCGTAGCTGCCGGAGGAAAGCTCAAAGTCTTCGTGGCTGCATTTGTCTTCCAGCGCATACACCTCGCCGTCGTGGTTGACGACGACGATGGGCGTACCGGTAACCTCGTCGAAGACGGTCTTCATTTCCCCGGGCAGCAGCTCGCCCGTGGCGCAGACGAAGGTCCAGTTCTCGCTCATGCGCGCGCTCCCGTCAGCGGTTTCTCCAGCACCTCGAAGCGCAGGTCGTCGCGTTTGGGGATGCCGTAGCGCTCATCGCCGTAGGGGAACGGCTTCTTGATGCCGGTGCGCACATAGCCGCGGCGCTCGTAGAACGCGATCAGCTCGTCACGGATATCGATCACGGTCATCCGCATGGCAGGCAGTTCCCACTCTTCGCCCGCAACACGCTCGGCTTCCGCCAGCAGCGCCTTGCCCACGCCGCCGCCCTGCAGAGTGGGGCGGACCGAGAACATGCCGAAGTAACCCGCGCCGTCCTCCTCCGCCACATGCGCGCACGCGAGCAACAGGCCGTCCCGCTCGGCGACGATGATCCGGCTATGGGGCCGTTCGATGTCCCGGAGGAGCACGTCGGGATCGATGCGCTGACCGTCCAGCATGTCGGCTTCGGTAGTCCAGCCCTGCTTGCTGACATCGCCGCGATAGGCGGAGGTGACCAGGGCCACGAGGGCCGGAACGTCGGTGTGGGTGGCGGGTCGGAAGGTCAGGGTATCCATGCCGCCCATTGTAGGGCGGCAGACCGTTCTGCCGCAGCGTCAGGCCAGCAGGCTGCGTGCCTTCTTCAGCGCGGCGATGAAGTGTTCGACTTCCTCGTGCGTGTTGTAGAACGCGAACGAGGCCCGCAGCGTCGCGGCCACGCCGTAGAACTGCAGCAGTGGGTGAGCGCAGTGCTGGCCGGAGCGGACGGCGACGCCTTCCAGGTCCAGCAGGGTGGCCAGGTCGTGCGCGTGCGCGCCTTCCACCAGGAACGAAATCACCGCCGCCTTTTCGGGCGCCCGACCGAAGATGCGTACACCCTCGATCCGGTCCAGTTCCTCGGTGGCATGCGCCAGCAACGCGGCTTCGCGGGCATCGACATTCGCCATGCCCAGCGCATCCAGGTACTCCACCGCTGCGCCCAGACCGATGAAGCCGGCGATGTTCGGCGTGCCGGCTTCGAACTTGTGCGGCGCGTCGTTGAACACGGTGCCGTCGAAGCTGACCTCCTTGATCATCTCGCCGCCACCGATGAACGGCGGCATCGCCTGCAGGTGCTCCTTGCGCGCCCAGAGCGCACCGGTGCCCGTGGGGCCGCACATCTTGTGGCCGGTCAGCGCATAGAAATCGCAGCCGATCGCCGCAACGTCGACCGCGCGGTGCGGCACGGCCTGCGAGCCGTCCACCACGGTGACGATGCCGCGCTTGCGGGCTTCGCGGCAGATCTCGCGCACCGGGTTCACCGTGCCGAGCACGTTGGAGGTGTGGGTGACGGCGAGCAGCTTCACGTCCCCGGTCATCGCGGCGTACAGCGCGTCCAGGTCGAACGTGCCGTCCGGGCGGATCTCGGCGACCTTGACCGCGGCACCCGTGCGCTGCGCGACGAGCTGCCACGGCACGATGTTGGCGTGGTGCTCCATCCGCGAGACGAGGATCGTGTCGCCGGCCTTCAGGCGCGGCAGCGCCCACGAGTACGCCACCAGGTTGATCGCGAATGTCGTGCCGCTGCACAGCACCAGTTCGTCGGGCCGCACGTTGAGGAAGCGGGCCAGCGTCCTGCGCGCGCCTTCGTAGGCCTCGGTCGCCTCGGTGCCCAGCGTGTGCACGGCACGGCTGACGTTGGCGTTGTGCTGGCGATAGAAGTCGTCGACCGTCTGGATGACCGACGCCGGCTTCTGCCCGGTATTGGCGCTGTCCAGATACACCAGCGGTTTGCCGTTGACCTGGCGCGTCAGCAGCGGGAAATCGGCGCGGACGCGCGCCCAATCGATGGCGTTTCCGGCAGGTGCTTGGGCGGCCTCGTGATTCATGCCGCGCCCAGTGACGCCAGTGCGGCATCGACGCGGGAGACCAGCAGGTCGCGCAGCTGCGGCGCTTCGATCGCCGACAACGGCTCGCGGCAGAACGCGGCGGTCAGCAGCTGCTGTGCTTCCGCCTGCGGCAGGCCGCGCGAACGCAGGTAGAACATCGCCGTTGCGTCGAGCTGGCCAACGGTGGCGCCGTGCGCGGCCTTTACTTCATCCGCGTGGATCTCGAGCACGGGCTGGGTGTCGATCTCGGCATTGGCCGACAGCAGCAGGTTCTTGTTCGACAGTGCCGCGTCGGTGCCGTCCGCGCCTTCGCGGATCAGGATGCCGCCGTGGAAGACGGCGCGGCCCCGGTCCGCGCCCAGTCCGCGCCAGGTCAGCTCGCAGGCGGTATCGCGACCGATGTGATCGATGCCAAGCCGCGTGTCGACATGACGACGACCGTGCGCCAGCAGCACGCCATTGGCGGTCAGCCGCGCGTTGTCGCCTTCCAGGCGGACATTCAGTTCGTGCCGCGACAGGGCGCCGCCCAGTTCCAGGTCCACGCGACGGTATTCGGCATCGCGGGCGATGACGGCGTCGGTGCGCAGCAGGGTGGTGGCGCGCTCGCTGTCGGACTCGATGCGGGCGTGCGTCAGGCGTGCGTCCTTGGCCAGGTGCACGTGGCTCAGCGCATTGATGAAGTGCGCGTGGGCATAGACGGCGATGTGGTGCTCGACCACGGTCAATGCAGCGCCTGCGCGCAGCTCGATCAGGTTGCGCAGATGCCATGCGCGGTCGGTGCCGTCGCCGGTGCCGATGAAGACCAGGTGCAGCGGTTGCTCGCTGCGGGTGTCGGGCTCGGCGCGCAGCAGCACGCCTTCGGTCGCCAGCGCGGCGTTGAGGCGCGCGAAGATTTCATCGCTGCGCTCGAACCTGCGCTGCAGGAAACGCGCGGCATCGCCGCCTTCGGCCAGCGCCTCGGACAGCAGTTGCAGGCTGACGCCGTCCGGCAGGTCGGTGGTCAGCGACAGCGCCACCGAGTAGCGGCCATTGACGAACACCGCGCGCGGCGCCGGGATGTCGGCCAGCAGCATCGGGTCCAGCGCCGGCAGCACGTCGACCGGCTGGAAGCTGCGACGCTCCAACTGGCGCAGCGAGGTGTACTTCCAGGCTTCGGTACGCGGGCCGGGCAGGCCGTCGCGCAGCGCCTCGTCCAGCACGGCACGGCGTGCGGCGTCGCCGCTGAAGCCTGCCGACAGGGAATCCAGCAACGCGCTCATCAGGCTGCCTGCTCCGGCGCCACGCGATCCTTGATCCACGCATAGCCATGCTGTTCCAGTTCCAGCGCCAGCTCGGGACCGCCGGTCTCGACGATGCGGCCGCCGGCCAACACGTGCACCACGTCCGGCTTGATGTAGTCGAGCAGGCGCTGGTAGTGGGTGATGACCAGGAAGGCACGGTCCGGCGAACGCAGCGCGTTGACACCGTCGGCGACGTTCTTCAGCGCGTCGATGTCCAGGCCGCTGTCGGTCTCGTCGAGGATCGCCAGCTTCGGTTCCAGCACGGCCAGCTGGAAGATCTCGTTGCGCTTCTTCTCGCCGCCGCTGAAGCCTTCGTTGACGCCGCGATGCAGCAGCTCGTCCTTCAGGTGCAGCACGGCCAGCTTGTCGCGCACCAGCTTGAGGAACTGCATCGAGTCTAGCTCCGCCTCGCCGCGCGCCTTGCGCTGCGCATTGAGCGCCGCGCGCAGGAAGTAGGTGTTGTTCACGCCCGGGATCTCGACCGGGTACTGGAACGCCAGGAACATGCCGGCGGCGGCGCGCTCTTCCGGTTCCAGCTCTAACAGCGGCTTGCCGTCAAATTCGATGCTGCCGGCAGTGACCTCATAACCATCGCGCCCGGCCAGGATGTTGCCCAGCGTGGACTTGCCGGCGCCGTTCGGGCCCATGATGGCGTGCACTTCGCCCGGCTTCACTTCCAGCGTGAGGCCCTTGAGGATGTCCTTGCCGGCGACGCTGGCGTGGAGGTTGTCGATCTTCAACATGATGCTTTTACCTATTTTTATTCGGATGTGGTGCGCCAGAGGCGGGTAATGCCATCTGGGTCCACGCCATTCGGGGTAAGGCTGACGTTGTAGTGCACGTGCAACGGTCCGGAGGACGCT
The DNA here is from genome assembly GCF_964252945.1 of Pseudoxanthomonas sp. LjRoot143. NCBI lineage: Bacteria > Pseudomonadati > Pseudomonadota > Gammaproteobacteria > Lysobacterales > Lysobacteraceae > Pseudoxanthomonas > Pseudoxanthomonas sp. LjRoot143. Next base: position 551,476 of record NZ_CAXUPM020000001.1, read on the forward strand.
CGCAAACAGGAGCCGGTCAACCTGGTCTTCTTTATCGACTCGATTGCAGCGCGATCAATCTCACGGAGTCGAGATGAGGCCGAGACATTGACTCTCTCGTAAGCGCCATCGTTGCCGACATCAATCGTCAGCGTGACCTCGGCGCTCTTGTCGCGAAGATAAGTGTCCGGTGGGATGCGAAATGCCTGAAGACCTTCCAGATCACCTTTCGAACACGCGATCTCAGCCGAACTTGCGGCCCAGGGCGCGAGTACGCCGGCAATCAGGAGCGGGAGGAGGATGAGCCCCCTCATCCCACACTGCCTTCCAGCGACACTTCCAGCAGCTTCTTCGCCTCGACCGCGAACTCCATCGGAAGCTCGCGGAAGACCTGCTTGCAGAAGCCGTCGACGATCATCGAGACCGCATCTTCCTGGCTGATGCCACGCGCGCGGCAATAGAACATCTGGTCGTCGCTGATCTTCGAGGTGGTGGCCTCGTGTTCCAGCGTCGCCGTGGGGTTCTTCACCTCGATGTAGGGGAAGGTGTGGGCGCCGCACTTCTTGCCGATCAGCAGGCTGTCGCACTGGGTGTGGTTGCGCGCGCCGTCGGCGTTGCGGTCCACCTTCACCAGACCGCGGTAGGTGTTCTGGCCGCGGCCGGCGCTGATGCCCTTGCTGACGATCTTGCTCTTGGTGCGCTTGCCGATGTGGATCATCTTGGTGCCGGTATCGGCCTGCTGGCGGTGGTGGGTCAGTGCGACCGAGTGGAATTCGCCCACCGAGTCGTCACCCAGCAGCACGCAGGACGGATACTTCCAGGTGATCGCCGAGCCGGTTTCCACCTGCGTCCACGTCACCTTGCTGCGCGCACCGCGGCATTCGGCGCGCTTGGTGACGAAGTTGTAGATGCCGCCACGGCCCTCTTCATCGCCCGGGTACCAGTTCTGCACCGTGCTGTACTTGATCTCGGCGTCTTCCAGCGCGACCAGCTCGACGACCGCCGCGTGCAGCTGGTTTTCGTCGCGCATCGGCGCGGTGCAGCCTTCCAGGTACGAGACGTAGGCCTTGTCCTCGCAGATGATCAGCGTGCGTTCGAACTGGCCGGTGTGGCCGGCGTTGATGCGGAAGTAGGTGCTCAGCTCCATCGGGCAACGCACGCCCTTGGGGATGAACACGAAGCTGCCGTCGGAGAACACCGCCGAGTTCAGCGCGGCGAAGTAGTTGTCGCCGACCGGTACCACGCTGCCCAGATACTGTTTCACCAGTTCCGGATACTCCTTGATGGCCTCGCTCATCGAGCAGAAGATCACGCCCTTCTCGGCCAGTTCCTTGCGGAACGTGGTGCCGACGGACACGGAATCGAACACGGCATCCACCGCCACGCCGGCGAGCTTGGCGCGCTCGTGCAGCGGCACGCCCAGCTTGTCGTAGGTGTCCAGCAGTTCCTGCGGCACCTCATCCAGCGAGGCGTACTTGGCCTTCGGCGCGGAGTAGTAGCTGACGGCCTGGAAGTCGATCGGCGCGATCTTCAGCTTGGCCCAGTGCGGCACCGGCATGGTCAGCCAGTGGCGGTAGGCCGCCAGGCGCCATTCGGTCATCCACTCCGGCTCGTCCTTCTTGGCGGACAGGGCGCGCACCACGTCCTCGTCGAGGCCGGGCGGCAGCGAGTCGGATTCGATGTCGGTGATGAAGCCGGCGTCGTAGCGACGTCCCAGCTGTTCCAGGATTTCAGCGTTCTCGGTGGCCATCGGGCTGCCTACGGTTCAACGGGTCGCGACCTGCACGGCGATGGGTCGCCTGCGCACGTCGTCGGAAGAGGAGGGGGGAGGGGCGATCATCTGGGCGAGGGTGAAGCCGCGCAGCGCATCGGCCACCACGTCGTTGATCAGCCGCCAGTTGGCGCGGGCGCCGCACTGGTGGGCGATGCCGCACTGGCTCTCGCTCTGGCTGCACTCGGTCATCGCCAGCGGACCTTCCATCGCCTCGACGATCTCGACCAGGTTGATGTCGGAGGCATCGCGGCTCAGGCGGTAGCCGCCGTGCGCCCCACGCAGGCCTTCGACCAGCCCGGCCTGGGCCAGCGGCTTGAGCACCTTGCTGACGGTGGGCGTCTCCAGGCCGGAGTGTTCGGCCAGGTCGGACGCGCTTAACACCTCGCCCGGACGCGCGGCGAGCACGGTCAGGACCACGGTGGCGTAGTCGGTGAGCTTGGTGACACGGAGCATCGGGAGGGGGAGGTCCAGAAAACGTACCGAAATTGTACGCTTTAAGCGCGCCGGGCTCAAACCCCTGAATTTTCCCCATTCAGTCAGGGGGCCGGCTGACGAATGTCACCCGCGATGGCTGACGGCTGCGACTGATGGCGGGTACGCCGGATGGGGAACATGGGCCCTGTCCACTCCCGGACAGCCCCGACACCAGGATGCCCGCCATGAACACGACCCACGCTCCTTCCGACTCCGCTCCGTCCGCGGGCGGCTTCGACCAGCGCTTCCTGTGGCGCGTGCTGCTGGCCATCGGCGGCGTCTACCTGGCGGTGAAGCTGTTCCGCGGCATGGGCCAGCTGTTCTGGACCGTGTTCGGCCTGGCGATGGGCCTGGTCTGGATGTTCAACGGTCGCCTGTTCCCGTGGGGCTGAGGCGGGGCCGACCGCTTACTTCGCGACCGGCGCTTCCGGCAGCACCGTACCGAAGTACGGCAGCGGCGGCGCCTTGCCTGGCGGCAGGGCTTCCGGAGCGGGCTGGCCGGCGCCGCCCAGTGCGTGCACGAACCGGTAGATCGCGCGACGGTCGTCCTCCGTCATGGCGCGGACGGCGAAGTCGGGCATCATCGGTCGCGTGCGGAGATTGGCGCTGTATTCCATCCACTGCGCCTCGCTGAGCTCCTGCATCCGCAGTCGCAGGTTGGTGGCGTAGGTGGTGCCCCATGGACCGTTGAACCCCATCGGCGACCCCACCAGCCAGGTGTCCTTGGCGACCTCGCCACCCGCCTGGGCATAGCCCGGCGTGTGGCAGTCGTTGCAGCCGGCGATGCGCACCAGGTATTCGCCGCGGGCGAGCAGATCGGCCTCGGATGGCGCCTGCGCCGGCAATGAAGCCATTGCACGTGGCGCCTCGGGCTGGCAGGCGACCATCGCCATCAGCAACACGGGCAGGGGCAGGAAGCGGAGGGTGCGCATGGCGAAGGCTCTGCTGGGGGAATGCGGCTTCCAACGCGCCGTCCCTGCAGGACCGGCCACATTGATCCACGGCGCGATTCAGCCTGCGAACACCGCCCCCGACTTGGGAATCCCGCGGGCATGGGCGAGAATCCCCCTTTCGCACCCATCGTCCCCACTGGATACCGCATGCCCCGCAAGATCGAAGCCCGCCAATCCGACATCCACGGTAACGGCGTGTTCGCCATCGCCTCCATTGAGAAAGGTGAGCGGGTGGTGGAGTACAAGGGCAAGCGCCGCACGCACGATGAAGTGGACGAGGACGACACCGGTGACGTCGATTCGGGCCATACCTTCCTGTTCACGCTCAACGACGAGTACGTCATCGACGCGAACCACAAGGGCAACAAGGCGCGCTGGATCAACCACAGCTGCGATCCGAACTGCGAAGCCGTCATCGAGGAACACGACGGCAAGAATCGCAAGAAGGACAAGGTGTTCATCGAGGCGATCCGCGCGATCAAGCCCGGCGAGGAGCTGACCTACAACTACGGCATCACCCTGGCCGAGCCGCACACCGCCCGCCTGAAAAAGATCTGGGCCTGCCGTTGCGGCAGCAAGAAGTGCACGGGTACGATGCTGCAACCCAAGAAGGGCCGCTGATCCAGACGGCCCCTTCCAGGCACGGATGCCGCAGGAAGCCCGAAGGTTGAAATGACCGAAGGCAGGTGTGGTCCGTCTTTCCCGTCGCTACCTTGCGCGCACCGGACCACCACCCGACTGCCATGACTCTCCTCCGTATTGCCGGCGCGCTCGCGCTGCTGCTGCCCTGCACCTTGGCCCAGGCCGTCGAGATCGATGGCCGCATCGATCCCGCCGAATGGCAGGACGCGCGCCACGTTACCGACTTCCGCAAGACCCAGCCGCTGACCGGCGAGCCCGGCTCGCTGCCCACCGAAGCCTGGATCCTGGCCACGCCGGACGGCCTGGCCATCGCCTTCCGCGCCACCCATCCGGCCAGCGTGCCGCGTACGCGTCAGAAGGTGCAGCGCGATTTCGACGCACAGGTCGATCGCGTCAACGCCTTCATCGATTTCGATGGCGACGGTCGCACCGGTTACGCCTTCACGGTCAGCTCCACCGGCGGCATCGCCGACGAGATCATCACCAACGAAAACCAGTTCAGCGACGACTGGGATGGCCAGTGGCGCCATGCCGTGACCGAGGACGAGGAGGGCTGGTCGGTCGAACTGCTGATTCCCTGGCATACCGCGCCGATGCGCGATGGCACCGACGGCCAGCGCACGTTGAAGGTGTTTCTGGCGCGCGTGATCGGCGCGACCGGCGAGCGCATGGCGTGGCCGTCGGCCAGCTTCGAACGGCCGCGCTTCCTGTCCGACTTCGCGCCGGTCACCGTCGCCCAGTACGACCAGTCCTTGCTGGCCATCACGCCCTACGTGTCCGGGATGTATGACAACGTCGGCGGACGCAGCGACTTCAACGGCGGCGCCGACCTGTTCTGGAAGCCGAACGGCCGCTTCCAGCTGACCGCCACCGTCAACCCGGATTTCGGCCAGGTCGAGGCCGATGACCTGGTGGTCAACTTCAGCGCCACCGAGACCTTCATCAGCGACAAGCGCCCCTTCTTCACCGAGAACCAGGGCATCTTCGAACTGACCACGCCCTCGGACGACAGCCAGCAGCTGTATACGCGACGCGTGGGCAGCACCGGCGACATCACCGCCGCGGTGAAGTTGAACGGCAGCCTGGGCAAGGTGAACTACGGCCTGTTCTCTGCCGACGAGGACGGCGCCACCGGGCGCAGCTACCAAGCACTGCGGTTGGTGCGCGATTTCGACACGCAGAACCTCGGTGCGATGCTGACCCGCGTCGACGACCCCTGGCGCGACCGCGAGGCCACCGTACTGGGCGTGGACCACAACTGGCGGCCGACCGCGCGCTGGAACATCCGCACCCGCCTGCTAGGCAGTCGCATAGACCAGGGCGGCACCGAGACCGACGATGTCGGCGCGACCGTGTGGGCCGACTACGAGATGGACGATGGTTGGCGGCAGCAGTGGATCGCCATGCATTTCGGCAACGACCTGCAGCTCAACGATTTCGGCTACCTGTCGCGCAACAGCAGCAACTACCTGCACTGGGAGGCGCGCAAGCGGTTCACTGGGCTGGCAGAGGATTCGCGCTATTCCTCCAAGGACTGGCGCTGGCGCGTCAGCAGCAGCCACAACAACCATGGCGAAAAGCTCAACGACCAGTTCCGCATGAGTCGCGAAGGCCAGCTGCGCAACGGTAGCTACGAGTACGCGCAGATCAACGTCAACAGCGCGGGGATCAATGACACGCTGCTGCGCGGCAACGGCATCGTGCGGATGCCGGCCAACTTCAACACCTATTTCGAGTACGAGCGCCCGCGCAAGGGCAACTGGGGCCATACGTTCGAGCTGGAAACGTTCGGCGGCGGGTTGGCCGGCAACCGCAAGATCGGCACGGCCGTGTGGTACGGCACCACCTACTTCATCAGCGATGCGTTCAGCCTCAATGCCGGCCTGCTGGCCGTACACCGGCCGGACTGGCTGATCTGGCAGGGGGCGGCGCAGGGCGATCTGGTCGGCGCGTTCGAGGGGCGCGAAACCAAGCTGCGCGCTGGCCTGGACTGGAACATCAACGACCGTCAGGAACTGCGCGTGAAGATGGAGGCCATCGGCATCAGCGCACGCGCCCACAATGCGTGGCGCTTCGATCCGTCCGGCCATGCCATTGCCACCGCCGAGCCGATCGACGACTTCCGCGTGCACAACCTGGGCTTCCAGGTGCGCTATCGCTACGAGCTGGCGCCGCTGTCCTACCTGTACGTGGTCTACGCCCGCGGCGGCTACGAGCAGCTGGCAGGCACGGAGGGCGTCGACGATGCGGTGCGCGACACGTTCAGTCTGCGCAATGACGAGCAGCTGGTGGTCAAGTTGAGCTACCGCTTCGAACTCTGAAGCCGTGGCCTTTGCACGGTCGCAGCAGACTCAGGGTGAGGCGGTCGCCGCCAGTTGCAGTTCCACCTGGCCATCGCGGATGCGCAGCGACTCGGCGGTCAGCGTGCCCGGCACCCGGGCGAGGTCGTCGTCGGTCAGCTGGTAGAGCGGACGGGTGTTGGCGTACTCGCGGATCAGGTCCTGCAGCACCTCGCGCGAACCGCCCGGCAAGCCGCGTCCGGCAGCGCCCGTGCCGAGGTGTTCCAGCACCGCGTCCACCAGATGCAGGCCGCGCGTGCCCGGGTCGTAGCGCAGGCCGCTGCTGATCACCACGTTGCCGTTCTCAAGCCGGTCGCCGGTGGTCAGCACGATGTCGTAGTTCATCTGCAGCTGAAGCCGTTCGCCCGGTGCGGGAATGCGCACCTGCGGATCGGTCAGTGTCAGCGCGGCGAAACCTTCCAGCAGCGCATGCTCCACCGGGAAACCACTGCGTGCCGCAGTCTGCAGCTGGGCGGCGTTGAGGCGGAGCACGTTGCTGCTGTCCTCCACGGGGAGGAGCAGGTTGCCCCTTTCCGCCATCGCAACGGGCGGCAACAGCAACGTAGTGAGCAGGGCGACGCGGGCGAGCAGTGTCTTCATCATCATCGTCCTCATTGCAGGTGGATGACCACGCGGCCGTCCTCGATCTGTGTGCTGCCGATCCGCTTGCTGGCCGGCAGCCGCTGCAGGATGTCGTTGTCGATGCGGTAGACCGGTTCGCTGCGGGCGTACTCGGCCAGCACGGTGTTGACCAGCTGGCGCGTGCCGCCCGACATCAGTGAGCCGCTGCCAGGCACGTCGACCGACAGGATTTCCGGATTGTCCAGATGCAGGCCGCGCGTAGCGGGGTCATAGCGCAGGCGGCTGGCGAGCGCGAAATGGCCGCGGCTCACGTCGCGCGCGCCCAGCGCGCTGACGCCGATGTCGAAATCCAGGCGCAGGCGGTCGTCGTTGGACGGCATGCTCAGGCGTGGGTTGGTCAGCGTGGCCGACACCAGGCCGCCGAGCTTGTCGAACTCGCGCGGGAAACTCTGGTTGAGGTAGCGCTGCAGCTGCGGCTGGGTGAAGTTGATCTGGTTGCCGAACAGGCCGGTGACCGTGTTGAGCGTTTCGCAGCCGGCGAGGGCGAGCGTGGCAGTGCCGGCGAGGCCGGCGACCAGGAAGCGGCGGCGGGTGCGCATGGAGGGCTCCGTGACGGGTCGCCGCACCTTAGCCGGCGGCGCCTGTCCGGCGCCTAACCGGCAGGGCGTTGCAGGAAATGTAGCTTCCGTTCGGACGTGTAGTGCCACCAGGGCACCGGACCGCTGCCTTCCATGAAGCGTACGGCGGCGATGAAGCAGTCGCAGAGGCAGGGATCGTGGCGCTGGCCGGTGCTGTCGTTGACGCGGCGGTAGAGCGCGTAGGGGTCCTGGCCGACCAGGTCGCGCGGTTGCGTGATGCCGATACCCCGCAGGTCGCCCGCGATCGATGGCCCGATGTTGGGGATCTGTTCCAGCGAGTGCGCGTCGGTGGCGTGCCGTGCCTTCATGCGGGCAGGCTACGCGGACCGTTGCCGGATGTCAGCCGACGTTGTGGGTGCGCTCCTTCAGCGAGGCGACGAAGGTGCCCATGTGCGGACGCAACGGCGCGAACAGGTCATCGGTGTCCTTGCGGTGGTCCAGCATCAGGCCGCTGAGCAGCTTCGTGCCGACCACCAGCGCGGCGCGCTCGTCGCCGCTGAGGCCTCGCTGGCGCTGGATGTTCTCGAGGATCCGCATCCAGTCGTCGTGGCAGGTGTGCTCGAACTCGATGGTGCAGCGGCCGTTGCATTGCAGGCCATCGTCCTCGATTGGCGTGACGGTGATGCGGTAACGGTGGGTGTTGTTGGGCATGGCGATGGGGCAGGCGCGGTGGGGGACAGGGCCAAGATAGGCCCGTGCACCCGGAGGAACGAGCGCCTTCACCGCGATGGACTGTTCCGCCCGGCGCCGTCGCGGTTCAGTCGGCGGTCGTGGTCGCCGTGCCGGCCTTGAACAGGGGTAGCGGGTCGTAGGCGCCCGCCGCGCCGTAGATGCCGTAGTGCAGGTGCGGCGGCGTGCCCCGCGCGTTGCCGGTGGTGCCGACGAAGCCCAGCGGGTCGCCGGGCTGCACGACCTGTCCGCTGGACAGCTCGGCCGCCCAGTCGTCCAGGTGCGCGTAGTAGTGGCGCTCGCGGCCGGGTCCGATCACCCACACCTGCTTGCCACCAAGGCCGCCATCGCGCACCGAGGCCACGACGCCTCGCGTCGCGCTGAACACCGGGGTGCCACGCTTGGCGAAGATGTCCACGCCCTGGTGCGTGCGGTCGCTGCCGCGCGGCGCGCCGAAGGTATCCGCGATCTGCCGCGCACGCACGCCCTGCACGGGGACCGGCAGGGCGCGCGGCGGAGGCGCGCGAGAGATGTCCCACAGCATGCGGGCGGATGCCATGAACGGCTGGCCCCATGCCCAGACGAGCAGCGCGGTGAACGCCGCCAGCCACAGCAGCGACCACGCCAGGCGTCGCAGGCGGCGGGCAGCCGGTCGCATCGCGTGGATCAGGCCTGCGGCTGTGCGAGTTGGCGTTCGAGCTGTGCTTTCAGCGCGGGGTCCAGCTTCAGTTGCTTCGCCAGTTCGTCCAGGTAGGCACGTTCCATGAAGTTCTGCTCGTCGGCCACCATCAGGCTGGCGAGGTACATCTCGGAGGCGATCTCCGGCGTGCTGCCGGCGCGCGCGACTTCGGCCGGATCCAGCGGCTTCTCCAGTTCGGCATGCATCCATTGCTGGAGATCGGCATCGGTGCCTACGCGTGAGAACTCGCCTTCGATCACCTCACGCTCGCGCGCGTCGATGTGGCCGTCGGCCTTTGCGGCGGCGACCAACGCCTTGAGAATAGCTTGGCTGTGCAGTTCCACCTGGGGTGGTGGCAGGCGGTCGACTGTCTGCGGCGCAGTGCCGGCGGCGAAGCCGCCCTGCTGCTGCTGCTTGTAGTCACCGTAGGCGCGGTAGGCCATCACGCCGATCGCGGCCAGGCCGCCGTAGGTCGCCAGCTTGCGCGTGGTCTTGTTCTTGCCCAGCAGCAGGCCGAGCGCGCCGCCGCTGATCGCCCCCTTGCCGAAGTCGGCATTGAGCACGCTGCCGCTCCCGCTGGACGATTTCAGCAGATGGTCGAGGAAACCCTGGATCTTCATGGGGGCGCACCTTGCGTTGGGGGTAGGTGGATTATCTGCGGGCAGCATGACCGGTTCGCAACCGTGACCGATGGCATGCCAAAAAAAACGGGACGGCATGGCCGTCCCGTTTTCATCACGCAAGATGCGCAGCGATCAGGCTGCGGCGTCCTTCAGCTTCTTCAGCGGACGGACCTTGACCTTCACCGTGGCGGGCTTGGCGGCGAACCACTGCTCTTCCTTGGTGAACGGGTTGATGCCCTTGCGCTTCGGCTTGGCCGGCACGTTGACGGCCGTGATCTTCAGCAGGCCCGGCAGCGTGAAGGCGCCAGCGCCCTTCTTGTTGACGGAAGCGTGCACGGCGCTTTCCAGCGAGGCCAGCACAGCGCGGACGTCCTTGGCGGCGACGGCGGTGGCTTCGGCGATGTGGGCGACGAGGCCCGACTTGCTCAGCGCTTCCTTGATCGGCTTCGGCGCGGCCGGCTTGGCGGCGGCCTTCGGTGCAGCTTTCTTGGCGGCCTTCTTCGGCGCGGCCTTCTTGGTGCTCTTTGCCATGTGTCCTGTCTCTACGGTCGAGTGGTTGGGTAATCGGGCCGATCGCATCGGCAAGCGAAATGTAGGGCAAAGAACTGGCGACGCCAAGAGCAGATCGGCCCTGAAACGCCTTTTTTTTCGCTTTTTTTCCGTTTTTCCGTCGCCGCGCGTCGGAAATCGCCTGTCGGCATGACGAAATCACCTTAGCCACATGCACCGCAAGCGGCATCCGTCGCATGCCGCCGCGACCGGATGCCGCACCCCTGCGACGCTCAATCGTCGTCGTGCCTCGGCTTGTAGGCGTCCACCAGTTTCTGCTGGACGCCCGGCGGCACCGGTTCGTAGTGGCTGAAATCCAGGCTGTAGCGTCCTTGGCCGGCGGTCATGGATTTCAGTTCGGCCGCATAGCCTTCGAGTTCCGCCAGCGGCACCTGCGCCTTTACCACGATCTCGCCGCGCACCGCATCGGTGCCGTTGATGCGGGCACGCTTGCCCGCCAGGCTGCCCGTGATGTCGCCGACCTGCGCTTCGGGCACGGCGACTTCCAGGTCGACCACCGGTTCCAGCACTTGCGGCCGTGCCTTGGCGATGGCGTCGAGGAAGGCCTTCTTGCCGGCCGCGACGAACGCGACCTCCTTGCTGTCCACGGCATGGTGCTTGCCGTCATGGACGACGACGCGGATGTCCTGCAGTGGATAGCCGGCCACAGCGCCGCTGCCCAGCACCTGGCGCACGCCTTTTTCCACGGCCGGCAGGAACTGGCCGGGAATGGTGCCGCCCTTCACTTCGTCGACGAATTCGAAGCCGCCACCGCGCGGCAGCGGCTCGATGCGCAGGGCGACCTCGCCGAACTGCCCGGCGCCACCGGTCTGTTTCTTGTGGCGGTGGTGGCCTTCGGCCTTCGCGCCGATGGTCTCGCGGTAGGCGATGCGCGGCGGTCGCGTCTTCACGTCCACTCCGTGCCGTTCCTTCAGCCGCTCCAGCATCACCCGCAGGTGCAGGTCGGACAGGCCGCGGATGACGGTCTCGTTCAACTCGGGCTGGTGTTCGACGATGAAGGCGGGATCCTCTTCGGCCAGCTTCTGCAGCGCGATGGACAGCTTCTGTTCCTGGCCTTTGCTGGCGGCCTCGATCGCCAGGCCGAACATCGGCTTCGGGAACGCTACCGGCGCCAAATGGATATGGTCCTCATCGTGGCTGTCGTGCAGCACCGCATCGAAGTGCAGGTCCTCGACCTTGGCCACGGCGGCGATGTCGCCGGGGATGGCCTGGTCGACTTCCACATGGTCCTTGCCCTTGAGCTTGAACAGATGGCCGACCTTGAACGGCTTCTTGCCGTCGTCGACGAACAGCTGCGTGTCCTTCTTCAGCGTGCCCTGGTAGACGCGGAAGATGCCCAGCTTGCCGACGAAGGGATCGTTGACGATCTTGAAGACATCGGCGATGACGTGCGCGCGCGGATCCGGCACGGCCTCTATCGGCTGTGGGCCGCTGCCGTTGGATTTCACGAACGGCGGCGGGTTGGCTTCGGCCGGGTTGGGGAACAAGCGTTCGGCCACGTCCAGCAGTTCCTTCACTCCCGCGCCGGTCCGCGCGGAGGCGAAGCACACCGGGACCAGGTGGCCTTCGCGCAGGCACTGCTCGAAGGCATCGTGCAGCTCCTCGCCGGACAGGCCGCCTTCACCCAGGTCCAGGTAGTGCTCCATCACCGTCTCGTTGATTTCGACCACCTGGTCGATGATCTTCTGGTGCCAGTCCGCAACCGCGCCCAGATCGGACTCGCCCGTGGATTGCCAGAAGCAGTCGACCACCGTCTTGCCGCCCTGTGCGGGCAGGTTGAGTGGCAGGACTTCGGACCCGAACTCCTCGCGCAGCGCCGCCAGTACGCCAGCCGCATCGGCACCTTCGTGGTCGATCTTGTTGATGACGATGGCGCGGCACAGGTTGCGTTCGCGCGCGCGTTCCATCAGCCGGCGGGTGCCGTGCGCGATGCCGGTATCGGCATCGACGACGATCAGCGCGGTGTCCACCGCGGAGAACGCCGACAGCGCGGGGCCGCGGAATTCCGGATAGCCCGGGGTGTCGATCAGGTTGACGTGCATGCCGCCGTGGTCGGTGCTGGCGATGGCGGTGTCGATGGAATGGCCGCGGGTCTTCTCGATCGGATCGTGGTCCGAGACGGTGGTGCCGCGTTCGATGGTGCCTGCCACCTGGAGGGCGCCGCCGGCATGCAGCAGGGCTTCGAACAAGGTTGTTTTGCCGGCGCCGGGGTGGCCCGCCAGGGCCACGTTGCGGATCTGTTGTGTGCTGTACGACATGAGGCCGTTCCTCCCGGAGGTTGGGGTCGAAGGGCCGTCATGGCTGTCCGGGCTGAGCGCATCCCGTGAGCGTGGCGCTCGGCGGGCGGTCATGGCGGACGGCCAGCATCGGCATGGGGCCGGGCGGGGTCAAGCCGCACTGCGGTACATGCCGTGAACGCCCGGAGGTGTACCCTGCGCTCCCCTGACCACGATGGAGCACGACCATGGCTTTGAAGCGTTATGCGGATGCGGTGTGGAGCGGCGACCTGCAATCCGGCAAGGGCAGCCTGAGCACGCCGCAGAGCGGCCTGTTCGAGGGACAGAACTACTCTTTCAAGACGCGCTTCGGCGACGAGAAGGGCACCAATCCGGAAGAGCTGCTGGCGGTGGCGCATGCCGGCTGCTTCACCATGGCGCTCTCCGCCGTGCTGGGCAAGGCGGGTTTCACGCCGGACAAGCTGCAGACACGCGCCGAAGCCACGATGGAACCCGGCATGGATCCGGGCCCGACCGTTACCGGGATCAAGCTGACCGTGTCGGCGAGCGTGCCGGGCATCAGCGCCGCGCAGTTCGAGGAGATCGCCCAACAGGCGAAGGCCGGCTGCGTGATCTCGCGCGCGCTGTCGGTGCCGGTGTCGCTGGAGGCGACGCTGCTTTGACGGCAGTCCGGGCCGCGCTGCTGGTGCATGGCGCCGGTGGCGGCGGCTGGGAATGGAATGTGTGGCGCGGCGTGTTCGAGTCGGCGGGTATCGCCGTCGCCGCGCCCGATCTGCAACCGGTGGTCGCGGGACTTGCGGCCACCGGGTTCGACGATTATCTACAGCAGGCGCGCGCTGCGCTGTTGGCGTTGCCGCGGCCGCGCGTCGTGGTCGGAGCGAGCCTGGGCGGCCTACTGGCGCTCCATGTCGCCGATGAAGCGGATGCGGTCGTACTGGTGAATCCGCTGCCGCCCGTGCCGTGGCATTCGGACCTGATCTCCCGCGCTTGGCCGGATATCGTCCCGTGGCATCGTCAAGCGCGCCTCGGCGGTACGCGGCGTGCGCTGCCGGATACCGACGAGGCGACGACCCTGTTCGCCTTCCGCCACTGGCGAGATGAATCCGGTGCGGTGCTGCGTCATGCCTATGGGGGCGTAGCGGCCGCGCGGCCTGCATGTCCGGTGCTGTTCGTGCTGTCGCACGCGGATGACGACGTCATGCCGGCGATTCCGTCGGCGATGGCGGCTGCCTGGGACGCTTGCGTGCTGCAAACGGTTTCTCCGTCCCATGTCGGGCCGCTGCTGGACCGGCACGCGGCCGGGATCGCCTCGCAAGCTGTCGAATGGTTAAACCGCGCGGTTCAGGCCGGTTGAGTTCAGCCCGATTTCACCCGGCCGGGACGAGCATGCGTCCACGCCACTCCGGCGTGGGGGAGTACCCGACATGAAGCGTCTTTCCGCCGCCGTGATGGCCGCAGGCCTGCTGGTCGCCGGTGTTACCTCCGCGCAGACCTCGCGGCAGTACGGCACGTCCGACCGCTACGGCGATGAACCCTATTCCGATTATGCGCGCGTGGTGCGTGTCGACCCCATCATCGATGGCGGTTACCGCGACGCGCGAAGCACGACGTCCCAACGGTGCTACTACCGCGATGCCGACGACGTGTACGCCCGCGACGTCTATGGCAACGACCCGTACGGCAATCGTGGCTACGGCGACGTGTACGACAACGGTGATTACCGCGATGTCTACGGACAGGATCGCTACGGCGAGCGCCGTGTGTCCAACGGCAGCACGGAAACCGGCCGCACCGTGGCCACGGTCATCGGCGGTATCGCGGGTGCGGTATTGGGCAGCAAGGTCGGCGACGGCAGTGGGCGCTACGTTGGCACGGCGGTCGGTTCGATGGTCGGCGGCATGGCCGGAAGGTCCATCTACGAGAACTCCCAACGCAATCGCCAGGTGCAGCGCGGGCAGGTACGCGTCTGCGATCCCGAACCCGTGAACGACAGCCGCTACGGGGGTGACTATTACGGCGACGGCCGCGTGTCCGGCTACGACGTGACCTATGAGTATGGCGGCCGTACCTATCGCACGCGTACCGGCTACCACCCCGGCGACCGCATGCGCGTGCGCGTGGACGTGCGACCCGAGTGATCCCCGCCTTGCGCGGGAGCCCGGGGCGGTAGGCAGGGGATTGCCGCGAAAGGGGCCGCAAGGCCCCTTTTTTGCGGGCGTTGCCGTGGCGCGCGCCACCGCGCATAGTCCCGCGCTGGATCACCACGGGAGTGCGGCATGCGGCGTCTGGCATGGGGAATGGGCGGGTTGTTGGCCTGTGCGTGTGTTGCGCAGGCACAGGTACAGGTGGTGACGGCCGCACGCGTGCATACGTCCGATCCCTCGCGACCGGTCGCGGAAGCGATGGCGTGGGACGCCCAGGGACGCATCCTGGCCGTGGGCGACACGCGCGGGCTGCTTGCGCGCTATCCCGGCGCCAAGCGCATCGACGCCACTGGCAAGACGGTGATCCCCGGCCTGATCGATGCACACGGCCATGTGATGGGGCTGGGGTATGCGCTGATGCGCGCGGACCTGGTCGATGCGCAGGACAAGGCCGAGGTTGTCGCGCGACTGCGTGAGTTCGAGAAGCAGCTGCCGCCGAACGCCTGGCTGCTGGGTGGAGGCTGGGACCAGAACGATTGGCCAGGAAAGACCTTCCCGACCGCCGCGGATCTCGATGCGGCCTTCCCTGACCGCCCGGTCTGGCTCGAGCGCGTGGACGGCCATGCGGGCTGGGCCAACAGTGCGGCGTTGCGTGCGGTCGCGTCGAACGCGACGCGTTCTATGGACGGCGAATGGCAGCCCGAAGGCGGCCGCATCGAGCGTGTCGACGGCAAGGCGAGCGGTGTGTTCGTCGATGCGGCGATGGCGCTGGTCAATGCGGTGGTGCCTGCGCCGGATGCGGCGTATCGCCGGCAGGCGTTGGAGAAAGCCACGCAGGCCGCGGTGCGCAACGGCCTGACCGGCGTGCACGACATGGGCGTGTCCCGTGAGGACCTGGCGCTGATGAGGCAGTTCGCCGACGAGGGACGCCTGCCGCTGCGCATCGATGCCTATGCCGACGGTGATGGTGCTGCGCTGGGTGATCTGTGCGCGACAGGTCCGTACCACCACGCGGGTGGGCGGCTGCAGATGACCGGCGTGAAGCTGTATGCCGATGGTGCGCTAGGCAGCCGCGGCGCCGCGCTGCTGGAAGACTACAGCGACGATCCCGGCAACCGTGGCTTGCTGGTGACGGAACCCGCCGCACTGGAGTCGGCGATGCGCAAGGCACGCGATTGCAAGGTGCAGGTGGCGACGCACGCGATCGGCGACCGTGGCAACCGGCTGGTGCTGGATGCCTACCAGCGCGTCCTGGGCGATGCGGCGAAGACCGATCATCGTTGGCGCATCGAACACGCGCAGGTGATGGCGCCGGAGGAGTTCCCGCGCTTCGCTGCGCTGGGCATCGTTGCTTCGATGCAGCCGACGCATGCCACCTCGGACATGCCGTGGGCGCAGGACCGGTTGGGCCCGGTACGCATCACCGGCGCCTATGCCTGGCAGCGCCTGCAGGAGAGTGGCGTGAAGCTGGCGTTGGGTTCGGATTTTCCGGTGGAATCGGTCGACCCGCGACGCGGCCTGCATGCGGCGGTGACGCGCAAGGATGGCAAGGATCACCCCCGCGGCGGCTGGATGCCCGACCAGCGGCTCAGTGCCGCCGAGGCGCTGCGCGGATTCACTGCGGATGCCGCATGGGCCGGCCACGATGAGAGCGAGGTAGGCCGACTCGCACCAGGTTTGCGCGCCGATTTCGTTATCCTCGACGAGGACCCGCTGGCGATCCCGGGCGAGCAGCTCGACGACCTGCACGTGCGCTCGACATGGGTGGATGGCAAGGCGGTCTACGAGGCGGAGTAGCGGTCGCCTCCTGTAGGAGCGACGTCAGTCGCGACCGCAGCCTTTGATAGTAAGGAGCCCCCGATGTGTGCAGGTGGCTGCACATATCACGCTGTACTTCCGCCTCACGTTTTCCGGTCGCGACTGACGTCGCTCCTACAGTAAAAGCGCATGTCACCAGTCGATCTGGCCGGTGACGATCGTCCGCACATGACCGCCGGACCAGACATCGCCGGCGTCGTCGACGCGCAGTTGCAGGCGCGCGTCATAACCGACTTCGCGCCCCTGGCTGACGATGTAGCGGCCATCGCGACCGGGCAGCGCATCGCGTGACGCTAGCCAGGCCGCCAGCGTCGCGTTGGCGGCGCCGGAGGCCGCATCTTCGAACGCAGCCGGCGCACCGACGAAGGCGCGCACGGCGAGGTCATACGGTTGGCCTGGGGTGCGGGCATAGGCGCAGACGCCCATGCTTTCGGTGGCACGGGCGAGGGAGCCTATGGCGTCCCAGTCCGGCGCGGCGCCGCGCAGCGTGGCTTCGTCGCGCACTTCGGCCAGCCACCAGCGGCGACCGCCATCGACGAGGGCGGGCGGCAGATCGCCGGCCGGGAGGTTCGCGAGCGCCGCGCGCAGGCCTTCATCGTTCGAAGGATCGCCCACCTTCACCACCTGCGCGCGCGGCGTGCGCACGGCGATGGTGCGGGTGGCGCCCTCGTCGTCCACCCGCAATGGCAGTACGCCAACCGCACCTTCCTGCATCAGTACGCCGTCGACGGGTGAGGCAAGGCCGGCATCGAGCACGACATGCGCGGTGCCGACACTGGGGTGGCCGGCGAACGGGACTTCGCGGCGAGGACTGAACATGCGCACGGCATAACTCGCGCCCGGTTGCGTGGGCGCGAACACGAAGGTGGTTTCCGGCAGACGCGTCCAGCGGGCGATGGCCTGCATGGCGTCGTCATCCAGGCCGGCGGCGTCGAGCACGACGGCCAGCGGGTTGCCGGCGCCGGGGCGGTCGGCGAATACGTCCAGCTGGACGTAGCGGCGGAGGGTCATGGGGGTGTTGTCGCGTGGGGGCCGCGCAGCTTACCAAGTCGCCCGGCCGTCGATGATTCCCTGGACGTGACCGCCGATCCAGACCTCACCGTCCGCATCGACCTGCAGGGCGACGCGGCCATCGCGGCCCAGTTCGCGCCCTTGGCTGGCGATATAGCGTCCGTCATGGCCGGGAAGTGCGTCGGCCGCGTCCAGCGCTGCGGCAATGCAGGCGTTGACGCTGCCCGTGACCGGATCTTCCGGGATGTTGTCTGCCGGGCAGAACGCGCGTACGGCGAGATCGTGGTCGGCGCCGGCAGGCGTGCGGCCGAACACGGCCAGACCGACGGCGGCCGTCGCCTGTGTCAATGCGGCAATCGCCGCCAGATCGGGCGCCAGGCCACGCACCGCGGCATCGTCTTCCAGTTCCATCAGCCACCACGACGGCCCGTTGTTCCATAGCGCCGCCTGCAAGCCTGCTGTCGGCAGGGAGGCGAGGACGGCCCGCAAGGCCTGTGGCGGTGGCTCGATCCCGACAGGCCGGGCACGGGGCGCACGCAGCGTAATCATCCGTTGCGGGCCTGTGCCGACCACCCGCACCGGCAACCGTCCTGCGGCGCATTCCTGCACCAGCCTGTCCGTGTCGCTGACCAGTCCGGTCTCCAGCGAGACCCAGGCTGCCCCGACACTGGGGTGGCCGGCGAACGGCAGTTCCTGCCGCGGAGTGAAGATGCGGATGCGGTAGCTGGCGTCCAGCGTGGTCGGCGGCAGGAAATAGACGGTTTCGGACAGGTTGGTCCAGGCGGCGAACGCCTGCATGCGCATGCTGTCCCAATCGGCGGCATCCAGCACCACGCCCAGCGGGTTGCCGGCACCGGGACGGTCGGCGAAGACGTCGACCACCAGATAGCGATAGGAGCTTCGTTGCATGCGGTACGGTCCGGTCGGGCCCGGAAGCTTGGGCTAGAATCGACGGTTCACGCCCGAAGGGTTCGGGCATCCCACCCCATTCTATCCATGCCCTCTGCCACCCCTGCGTCTGATCGTTGGATCGTCCTCAAGTTCGGCGGCACCTCGGTGTCGCGCCGCCACCGCTGGAACACGATCGGTACGCTGGCGAAAAAACGCGCGGACGAGAACGGCGCCCGCATCCTCGTGGTGGTGTCGGCCCTGTCCGGCGTGACCAACGAACTGACGGCCATCGCCGATGGTGCGGCGGACAGTGCGGAACGGGTGGCGAAGTTGGAACAGCGCCACCGCGAGTTCCTCGCCGAACTGGAGCTCGACGCCGACGCGGTGCTGGGCGAACGCCTCGCCGCATTGCGCAACCTGCTGAACGATCCGCGTGCTGCCAGTCGCACGCTCGACTGGCAGGCCGAGGTGCTGGGGCAGGGCGAACTGCTGTCGTCCACGGTGGGTGTCGCCTACCTGCGCGCGCAGGGGCTGGACTTCGGCTGGGTCGACGCGCGCCACTGGCTGCAGGCCAACTTCCTGCCCAACCAGAGCCCGTGGGCGCAGCGGCTGTCGGTGTCGTGCAACACCGCACCCGACCAGGACTGGCGCCGCGCCTTTGCCGGCCAGCCGGCGGCGATGCTGCTGACGCAGGGCTTCATCTCACGTCATGCCGATGGCGGCACCGCCATCCTCGGTCGCGGCGGCTCGGACACCTCGGCGGCGTACTTCGGTGCCCTGCTGGGTGCGCAGCGCGTGGAAATCTGGACGGACGTCCCCGGCATGTTCAGCGCCAATCCGCGCGAGGTGCCGGATGCGCGCCTGCTGACGCGCCTGGACTACTACGAAGCGCAGGAAATCGCGACCACCGGGGCCAAGGTGCTGCATCCGCGCTCGATCAAGCCCTGTCGCGACGCCGGCGTGGCGATGGCGATCCTGGATACCGAGCGTCCGGAGTTGCCGGGCACGACGATCGACGGCAATGCCGTGACCGTGCCCGGCGTGAAGGCGGTCAGCCGCCGCAACGGCATCGTGCTGGTGTCGATGGAAGGCATCGGCATGTGGCAGCAGGTCGGCTTCCTGGCCGATGTGTTCGCGCGCTTCAAGAAGCACGGGTTGTCGGTGGACCTGATCGGTTCGTCGGAGACCAACGTCACCGTGTCGCTGGACCCCAGCGAGAACCTGGTCAACACGGACGTGCTGGCCGCGCTGTCGGCGGACCTGGCGGAAATCTGTCGCGTCAAGGTCATTGCGCCATGCACGGCCATCACCCTGGTCGGCCGCGGCATGCGTTCGCTGCTGCACAAACTGTCCGACGTCTGGGCGATGTTCGGCCGCGAACGCGTGCACCTGATCTCGCAGTCGTCGAACGACCTCAATCTGACCTTCGTCATCGACGAGGCCGACGCCGATGGCATGCTGCCGCTGCTGCACGAAGCCCTGATCGAAAGCGGCGCGATGCCGGCCGACGAGGCCAGCGTGTTCGGGCCCAGCTGGCGCGAGATCAACGGCGCCGTGCGCCAGCGTGGCGTGCGCTGGTGGAGCCTGCCGGCCGCCCGCGAAAAGCTGCTGTCGCTGGCGCAGGGCGATACGCCGCGCTATGCCTACAACCTGGATGTCGTCCGCGCTCGCGCACGTGCGCTCGCCGCGATCGGTGCCGTCGACCGGCGCTTCTTCGCCATCAAGGCCAACTCGCATCCGGCCATCCTGCGCACGCTGGTGGAGGAAGGCTTCGGGCTGGAGTGCGTGTCGCAGGGCGAACTGGAACGCGTATTCGAGATCGCGCCGTCGCTGCCGATGGAGCGCGTGCTGTTCACCCCGAGCTTCGCGCCGCGCGCGGAGTACGCCTTTGCACTGGAGCGCGGCATCAACGTCACGCTCGACAACGTGGAAGCGCTGCAGCAGTGGCCGGAGGTGTTCCGCGGACGCCGGCTGTGGCTGCGCGTGGACCTGGGTCGCGGCGACGGCCACCACGACAAGGTCAAGACGGGCGGCAAGACCTCGAAGTTCGGCCTGCCGTTGGCCAAGCTGGACGAATTCCTGGCGGCGGCGCGTGCGATCGACGCACGCATCACCGGCCTGCACGCCCACCTGGGCAGCGGCGTGGAAAGCGCGCAGCACTGGAACCAGATCGCCGACGAACTCGGTGGGCTGGCCGACCAGATCGGCACCATCGAGACCATCGACATCGGCGGTGGCCTGCCGATTCCCTACGCCGAGGGCGACGAGCCGTTCGACCTGGCGGCGTGGGGCGAAGGCCTCGCCGCGATCAAGGCGGCCTATCCGGCCTACCAACTGGTGATCGAGCCTGGCCGTTATCTGGTCGCGGAGTCGGGCGTGCTACTGGCGCACGTCACGCAAGTCGTCGAGAAGCTCGGCATCCGTCGTGTCGGCAGCGATGCCGGCATGCACACGCTCATCCGTCCGGCGCTGTACGACGCGTGGCACGACGTGGCCAACCTGTCGCGCCTGGACGACACCGAACAGGAGCCGTTCGATGTGGTCGGCCCGATCTGCGAGTCGAGCGACATCTTCGGAAAGCGCCGCAAGCTTGCCTCGGCGACGGCGGAAGGCGATGTGCTGCTGTTCTCCGATGCTGGCGCCTATGGTTACGTGATGGCCAGCCACTACAACCTGCGCGGTCTGCCCGGCGAAGACGTCATCGAAGGCGTCGGCAGCGATGCGGCGGGCTGACGCGATACTTGTTCTTCACCGTATTGCCTGCCAAAGACGGTGGGCCGCTTCTTCCTTGGATCACGCATGACGACGTTCGACAAATCCAGCATCCGTACCTTCCGTTTTGTCCGCTGTTCCTTCGAGGCGGACAGCGGCGTGGCGAGGCTGGTCTACGCCTTCGACGATGGCCCGGAGCTGACCGAGACGGTGACCATCCCGGGCGCGCCGTTCACGCTGGACGCTGCGCGCGCCCAGGCCGTCGAACAGGCGGTGCGGCTGCTGCACCTGATCACCGGCGTCAGCTACTACAAGGCGGCGGTGCCGAACGAGATCCGCATCGACGGCTATGCCATCGATGCGGCGACGGCGGTGCTGATGGAGCAGGTATACGTGCATGGACTTGGCGAGTTCGCCTACCGCAACGGGCTGAGCCTGCACGGTCGTGTCCGCTTCCCGGTCGGCGCCCCGGCGCAACCGGCTGCGCCCGCCGCGGGACTGGGCGAGCATGCGCTGGTCGCCATCGGTGGTGGCAAGGATTCGCTGGTCAGCATCGAGGCGCTGCGTGGCGCCGGCATCGACCAGACGGTGACCTGGATCGGCGGTTCGCAGCTGATCGCCGCCTGCGCGGCGCGTACCGGTCTGCCAACGCTCAACATCGGCCGCGCGCTGGCGCCGGAACTGTTCGAGTACAACCGCCAGGGCGCATGGAACGGGCATATCCCGGTCACCGCGATCAACTCGGCGATCATGGTGCTGGCCGCGCTGCTGCACGGCGTGGACCAGGTGGTGTTCTCCAACGAGCGTTCGGCCAGCTACGGCAGCATGATCCCGGGCACAGGCGAGGTGAACCACCAATGGTCGAAGGGGTGGGCGTTCGAGCAGGCGTTCGGCGAGTTCGTGCAATCGCATGTCGCAGCCGATCTGCACTACTACTCGCTGCTGCGCCCGTTGTCGGAACTGGCGGTAGCGCGGCAGTTTGCACGCACCGACCACTACGACGCGCATTTCTCCAGTTGCAACCGCAACTTCCATCTGCTCGGCGAACGCCCGACCAACCGCTGGTGCGGCGTGTGCCCGAAGTGCCATTTCGTGTTCCTCGCGCTGGCGCCGTTCATGCCAAAGCCGCGCCTGGTCGGCATCTTCGGCCGCAACCTGCTGGATGACGCCAACCAGACGGGCGGTTTCGACGCGCTGCTGGAGTACCAGGACCACAAGCCGTTCGAATGCGTCGGCGAAGGCCAGGAGTCGCGTGCGGCGATGGCGACGCTGGGCGACCGCCCGGAATGGCGCGAGGACACGATCGTCGCGCGCTTCAATCGCGAGATCCGCCCGCAGCTCGATGCCGCAGAACTGGCCGTGGCGCCGCTGCTGGAGATCGGTGGCGAGCATCGCGTCCCCGCTGCGCTGTGGGAGCGCCTGCGTGCGAATTTCTCAGCTTGAGGGCAGGCGGGTCGCGCTGTGGGGCTGGGGCCGTGAAGGCCGCGCCGCGCATCAGGCGATCCGCGGGCGGCTGCCGACGCTGCCGCTGACGCTGTTCTGCAGCGACGCGGAAGCGATCGAGGCAGCCGCACTCGGCGACGTATCCCTGCACATCGAAACGCAGGCGACGGCCGAGCGGCTGTCGACGTTTGATGTCGTCATCAAGTCGCCGGGCATCAGTCCCAATAGCACGGCAGCGCTGTCGGCTGCAGCGTCGGGTACGCGCTTCATCGGCGGTACCAGCCTGTGGTTCGCCGAACAAGCGGACGACGACGGCCTCGTCCCGCATACGTTCTGCGTCACCGGCACCAAGGGGAAGAGCACCACGACGTCGCTGCTGGCGCATCTGCTGCGCGCCTCTGGACGTCGCACCGCGCTGGTCGGCAACATCGGCCTCCCGTTGCTGGAAGTGCTGGATCCTGTGCCTGCACCCGATGCATGGGCCATCGAACTGTCGAGCTACCAGACCGGCGATGTCGCTGCGAGCGGCGCGCGTCCCGACGTGGCCGTCGTGCTGAACCTGTTTCCGGAACACCTGGACTGGCATGGCAGCGAAGCGCGTTACATCGAGGACAAGCTGAAGCTGGTCACCGACGCGCACCCCCGCATTGCGGTGCTGAATGCGGCCGATCCGCGCCTGGCGGCGCTGGACCTGCCGCACAGCGACGTGCGCTGGTTCAATCGCAAAGACGGCTGGCACCTGCGCGAGGACGACCTGTATCGCGGCGATGTCTTCGTCATAGATACGCGACCGCTGCCACTGCCGGGACGCCACAACCGCGGCAACCTGTGCGCCGTACTGACGGCGCTGGAAGCGGCCGGCATCGATGCGCTGCCTTGGGCCGCGCACGCGCACTCCTTCCGTCCGCTGCCCAACCGTCTGCAGACGATGGGCACGCGCGACGGCATCACCTGGGTCAACGACTCGATCAGCACCACCCCGCATGCGACGCTGGCGGCGCTGGAGTGCTTCGACGGCCACCGCATCGCGTTGCTCGTCGGTGGACACGACCGTGGCGTGGACTGGTCCGATTTCGCGAACCACATGCGTGATCGGGCACCGCACGCCATCATCACAATGGGGGCCAACGGTCCCCGCATCCACGACCTGCTGGCACCGTTGGCGGCCGAGGGTGGTTTCATGCTGCTGAGCGCGCAGACGCTGCCGGAGGCCGCCGCCGCCGCTCGTGCGTCGTTGGATGGCGATGGCGTCGTCCTGCTGTCGCCCGGTGCGCCGAGCTTCGGCCAGTATCGCGACTACGTGGCGCGGGGCCGGCATTTCGCCGAGCTGGCCGGTTTCAATCCGGATGACATCACCGCGATTCCGGGTCTGGGCATCGCCTGACAACGGGAGCGGTCGACGCCGCCGCACGCGTTCGGTCTTACACTCGGCAGGTCCCCCACGAGGAACCTGCCATGCGCCATCGCCTGTTGCTGCCCTGCCTGCTGTCCCTGCTGTGGTCGCCGGCGCTGCTCGCGGCGCCCGTCGCCAAGCCGGTCGAATGGAAGATCGGGGGCGACACGTTCTCCGGATATCTCGTCTACGACGACAGCGTGAGTACTCCGCGCCCGGGCTTGGTGATGGTCCCCAACTGGAAGGGCGCGAACGAATCCGCCATCGAGAAGGCGCACCTCGTCGCGGGCGACGACTACGTGGTGCTGGTCGCCGACGTCTACGGCAAGGGCATCCGTCCGAAGACCGACGCCGAGGCCGGTCCGGTCGCGACGGCGATGCGTGTCGATCGCCCGAAGCTGCGCGCGCGCGTTCAGAAGGCGGTCGAGGTGCTGAAGCAGCAGCCGGCCACGCTGGTGGATCGCGCGCGCATCGGCGCATTCGGCTACTGCTTTGGCGGCAGCACGGTGCTGGAACTGGTGCGTGCCGGCGACACGCTCGCTGGCGTGGTCAGCCTGCACGGCGGCCTGGCGACCGACCTGCCGGCGACGGTGCCGGTGAAGACGCCGGTGCTGGTGCTCAACGGTGGCGACGACACTTACGTGTCGGGCGCAGAGATCACCGCGTTCCAGGACGAGATGCGCAAGGCCGGGGCCGACTGGCAGTTCGTCAATTTCAGCGGGGCTGCGCACTGCTTCGCCGAATCCGACGCGCAGAACCCGCCCGGCTGCGTCTACCACGAGCGCTCCGCCAGGCGCGCCTACCGGATGATGGCGGATTTCTTCGAAGAGATCTTCGCGAAGTGACGCGCGACGCGGGTCAGTGCCCGCGTTCCACCGCGTAGCGCGCCAGGCCGCGCAAGGCGGCCAGGGCATCGGATTCGGGCAGGCCGTCGAGGGCCTGTTCGGCCAGCGTGGCGTAGTGGTGCGCACGTTCGCGGCTGTAGTCCAGCCCACCGGTGGCGCGGATCGCGGCCAGCACCTCGGGCATGGCGGCGGCATCGCCTTCCTGCACGATGGTGCGCAGGCGGTCTGCGACAGCCGCATCGGAATGGCGGATGGCGTGGATCAGCGGCAGCGTCGCCTTGCCTTCGGCCAGATCGTCGCCCAGGTTCTTGCCCAGCGCCTCGGCGTCGGCCGTGTAATCGAGCACGTCGTCGGCGATCTGGAAGGCGTAGCCAAGCGCCATACCGTAGTCGTAGAGCTTCTGCGGGACATTGCCGGTCGCGCCCGACGCCATGGCGCCCAGCTGCGTGCCGGCGGCGAACAGGACGGCCGTCTTGCGCTCGATCACGCGCAGGTAGGCGGCTTCATCGGTGTCCGGGTTGTGGACGTGCAGCAACTGCAGCACCTCGCCTTCGGCGATGCGGTTGGTGGTGTCGGCCAGCAGACGCATCACGTCCATACGGTCCAGTTCCACCATCAGCTGGAAGCTGCGCGAATACAGGAAGTCGCCGACCAGCACGCTGGGTGCGTTGCCCCACAGCGCATTGGCCGTGCTGCGGCCGCGGCGCAGGTCGGACTCATCCACCACGTCGTCGTGCAGCAGGGTGGAGGTATGGATGAACTCGATGATCGCCGCCAGCTGGTGATGGTCCGGCGTGGTGGGGCCGCAGGCCTGGCCGGCCAGCACCACCAGCATGGGCCGCAGGCGCTTGCCACCCGCCGAAATGATGTGGTCGGCGATCTGGTTGATCAGCACTACGTCCGATGCCAGCCGCGCCCGGATCAGGGCATCGACGGCGGCCATGTCGGCTTGGGCGAGCGATTGGATGCCGGACAGGGCCAGGGCGGGGCGGGGCGATTCGACGACGGACATAGGACGATGGGCCGGGAAGTCGCGGAATTATAGGCGTCCGCGTGCGGTAATGCCCTATATGAGAGGTGGCGAAAGGCCGATGGCCGGGGTCCGGCGGGTATACTTCACTGGTCTTTGCCCGCGCTCGGTGGGCATCCCTGAACGGATATCGATATGGCCCGCGGCATCAACAAAGTCATCCTGGTCGGCAACCTCGGCAACGACCCCGAAACCCGCTACACGCAGGGCGGCATGGCGATCACGCGGATCAGCCTGGCGACCACCAGCGTGCGCAAGGACAAGGACGGCAACCAGCAGGAACGCACCGAATGGCACCGCGTGGTGTTCTTCGGCAAGCTCGGCGAGATCGCCGGCGAGTACCTGCGCAAGGGCAGCTCGGTGTACGTCGAGGGCTCGATCCGCTACGACAAGTACACCGGCCAGGACGGGCAGGAGAAGTACTCCACCGACATCATCGCCGACGAGATGCAGATGCTCGGTGGCCGCGAAGGCGGCAGCGGCGGGTCCGGTGGTGGCGACCGTCCGGCGCGTGCGCCGCGGCAGGATTACGGCAACCAGGGTGGTGGCGGCGGCCAGCGCCGTTCCGCGCCGGCACCGGCTTCGCAGCCCGCGCCGATGGACGACTTCGCGGATGACGACATCCCGTTCTGATCGCGCCACGCCCGGTCGATGCGACAGCGATAACACTTCGATTTGAATTCAAGGAGCAGTACATGCCGACGTGGCTTGTCACCGGCGGCGCCGGTTTCATTGGAGGGAACTTTGTCCTTCGCGCCGTCGCGCAGGGCGTCAGGGTGATCAACCTGGATGCGCTGACATACGCGGGCAATCTGGATACGCTGGCGTCCATACAAGACAACCCGTTGCACGTGTTCGCGCACGGTGACATCGGTGATCGCGATCTGGTCGCCCGGCTGCTCGTGGAACATCAGCCCGACGCGGTGGTCAACTTCGCGGCGGAAAGCCATGTCGATCGTTCCATCGACGGTCCCGGCGCGTTCATTCAGACCAACGTGGTCGGCACGCTGGGCCTGCTGGAATCGGCGCGCGATTACTGGAAGGCGTTGGAAGGCGAACGGCGAGAGCGCTTCCGCTTCCTGCACGTCTCCACCGACGAGGTCTACGGATCCCTCGGCGACACCGGAAAGTTCACCGAAACGACGCCCTACGCCCCCAATTCGCCGTACTCGGCATCGAAGGCGGCGTCCGACCACCTGGTTCGCGCATTCCACCATACGTACGGATTGCCGGTCCTGACGACGAATTGCTCGAACAATTACGGCCCGTACCATTTTCCCGAGAAGTTGATCCCGCTGATCATCGCACGTGCGCTTGCCGGCGAACCGTTGCCGGTGTACGGGGATGGCAAGAACGTCCGCGATTGGTTGTTCGTCGGCGACCATTGCAGTGCGATCCGCACGGTCCTCGAGAAGGGGCGTGTGGGCGAAACCTACAACGTCGGAGGCAACGCCGAGAAACAGAACATCGAGGTAGTGCACACGGTTTGCGCGCTGCTTGATGCGCGTGCTCCGCGCGAGGACGGTCAGCCGCGCAGCAGCCAGATCACCTTCGTTGCCGACCGGCCCGGACATGATCGCCGTTACGCGATCGACGCATCCAAGCTGCGTGACGAGCTGGGCTGGGAACCGGCGTATACCTTCGAGCAGGGCATCGGCGAGACCGTCGACTGGTACCTGTCCAACCAGGACTGGGTGAAGCGCGTCCTTGATGGCAGTTACCGTCTGGAACGCATCGGTACCGCCGCTTAAGGACGCAGGAAGATCATGAAGACGCGCAAGGGCATCATTCTCGCCGGCGGTTCCGGCACCCGCCTCTATCCGCTGACGCAGGCCATCAGCAAGCAATTGCTGCCGGTCTACGACAAGCCGATGATCTACTACCCGCTCAGCGTGCTGATGTTGGCAGGCATCCGCGAAGTACTGGTGATCAATACGCCCCACGAACAGGCGCTATTCCAGGCGCTGCTTGGCGATGGATCCCAGTGGGGTATGGATATCCAGTATGCCGTGCAGCCCAGCCCGGATGGATTGGCGCAGGCCTACCTGATCGGCCGCGACTTCGTGGCGGGGAAGCCAAGTTGCCTGGTGCTCGGCGACAACATCTTTTACGGGCACGGGTTCACCGACATGCTACGGCAGGCGGATGCACGGGCCGAGGGTGCAACCGTATTCGGATACTGGGTCAACGACCCGGAACGTTATGGCGTGGCGGAGTTCGACGGAGATGGGCGGGTGATCGGTATCGAGGAGAAGCCGATGGCTCCGCGCTCCAACTACGCGGTGACGGGCCTGTATTTCTACGATGGACAGGCGAGCGACTACGCTGCCTCGCTGAAACCTTCGCCGCGTGGAGAACTGGAGATCACCGATCTCAATCGGCTATACCTCGACGCGGGGAACCTGCACCTGCAGCCCTTGGGTCGCGGCCATGCGTGGCTCGATACCGGGACGCATCAATCGCTGCTCGAGGCATCGAACTTCATCGAAACGATCGAAGCTCGACAAGGATTGCGGGTCTGCTGTCCCGAAGAGATCGCTTTCGGCAACGGGTGGATCGATGCGGCCCAGGTGGAGCGGCTGGCGGCTCCGCTGGCCAAGAACGGATATGGGCAGTATCTGCTGTCCCTAGCTGCACGTGGAGTCGTCAAATGAAGATTGTTGAGACCAAGTTGCCCGGCTGCGTGGTCATCGAGCCGGCGGTGTTCGGCGATGAGCGCGGTTTTTTCTTCGAAACCTGGAACGCCGATCGTTTTGGCGAACGCGGATTGCCCACGAAGTTCGTCCAGAGCAACGTGTCGTCGTCGTCCCGCGGCGTGCTGCGTGGCCTGCACTACCAGTGGCCGAACCCACAGGGCAAGCTGGTCAGCGTGCTCGAAGGCGAGGTCTATGACGTGGCGGTCGACATCCGTCGGGGCTCCCCCACGTTCGGTCAGTGGGAGGCCGTGATGCTGAGCGCGGAGAACAAGCGCCAGTTCTGGATCCCGGAAGGCTTCGCGCACGGTTTCGCCGTGGTGTCCGAGCGCGCGGTGTTCAGTTACCTGTGCACCGCCGTGTACGACAAGGCGGCGGATGCCGGCGTGCGCTGGGACGACCCGGCGATCGGCGTCGACTGGCCGATCAGTGGTCCCCAACTGTCGGCGAAGGACGAGGCTGCTCCATTGCTGGCCGACATCGCGCCGGAGCGTCTGCCGACGTTCGCGCCATGACCATCCTGTTGCTGGGCGGGAATGGCCAGGTGGGCCACGAACTGCGGCGCAGCCTGGCTCCCTTGGGAAACATCGTGGCGACCACGCGCTCCGGTGAGCTGCCCGATGGCGGACGCTGCGAGATCGCCGACTTCGATCGCCCGGACACGCTTGCCGACCTGGTGCAGCGGATTGCACCCGTCGCCGTGGTCAATGCGGCTGCCTACACGGCCGTGGACAAGGCCCAAGACGACGAAGCGGCCGCTTTCCGTGCCAATGCGGAGGCGCCGGCGGTGCTGGCGCGCGCCTGTGCGGAGCGTGGTATCCCGTTCGTCCATTACTCGACGGACTACGTGTTCGACGGGCAAGGCACCCACCCTTATCGCGAAGACCAGGCGACGGCGCCGCTGGGCGTCTATGGCGCCAGCAAGCTCGCTGGTGAGCACGCCGTCCGCCAGGCGGGCGACGGGCACCTGATCCTGCGCACGGCCTGGGTCTACGGCGGACGCGGCCATAACTTCCTGCGGACGATGCTGCGGCTCGGTGCCGAACGGGATGAACTGCGCGTCGTCGCGGATCAGCGTGGGACGCCGACGCCGGCCTGCCTGATCGCCGATGTCACCGCGGCGCTGCTGAAGGATGGTGCCGCACCGCGAGGCACCTACCACCTGACGGCCGGCGGCGAGACCAGCTGGCACGGCTTCGCGACGGCCATCCTGGACGGAGCGGCCGAACGCGGGTTGATTGCGCGGGTACCTCGCGTCGAGCCGATCACGACATCCGATTTTCCGACGCGCGCGACAAGGCCGGCTTACTCGCGCCTGGATGTGGCGAAACTGGAAGCCGTACTGGGTCGACCAATGCCGGATTGGCGGGATGGCCTCGCCGTGGTCCTCGATACGCTGGCCAAGGACAGGGCGGCATAACCTCATACCCTTCTCCCATGGCTGGATTGCGTGACCGCCACGTCGCCGCTATCGTCCCGCACCAAGGGAAGCCATCAGGGGAAGGACATGTTGCAGGGGATCAAATGGGGGCTGGCCGCCTGTCTGGCGCTGGCCAGCGGCATCGCGTCGGCGCAGGTGGATGTGAATGCCTTCGTCCGCAAGGATCAGTTCGAAGATATCAAGCTGTCGCCGAACGGCGAGTACCTGGCCGCCACGGTGCCTCTGGAAGACAGCACGGCGCTGGCGATTACCAGCCGTGCAGAAACCAAGATGCTCGCCACGTTCAGCATGGGCAAGAATACCTATGTCGACGATTTCTGGTGGGTGAGTCCGGACCGCGTGGTGATTGCGGTCGCGGAGAAGTTCGGCCAGCTCGATCGCCCCGTTCCCACTGGTGAACTCTACGCGATCAGCGCGAATGGAGGGAAACCGACGATCCTGGTGGGCTACCGCATCGGGACGCAGCAGGTCGGTTCGAACATCCAGCAGAAGAAGTCCGAGCAGGTGTCCGCCGAGCTCATCGATTCGCTGCCCGGCGACGACAAGAACGTGCTGGTGGCGATCTGGCCGTGGGCGGACGAGCCGTACACGCGTGCGGAGCGCATGGATGTATTCACGGGACGTCGCAGTCCTGTCGCGCGCGCGCCCGTGCGGCGTGCGCACTTCACGACGGACAATGCCAGTGCGGTCAGGTTCGCGCTTGGGGCCGGGGGCGACAACGTCAGCAAGCTGTTCCATCGCGCGCGCGATGGCGACGAATGGAAGCTGGTGAACGATGAGGCCGTCACGGGTCGCATCGAGGCGCCCTTGGGATTCGCCGAGGACAACCGCATCGCCTATCTGCAGGTCGAGCAATCGCAGGGCCC
Source organism: Pseudoxanthomonas sp. LjRoot143 (assembly GCF_964252945.1). Taxonomy (NCBI): domain Bacteria; kingdom Pseudomonadati; phylum Pseudomonadota; class Gammaproteobacteria; order Lysobacterales; family Lysobacteraceae; genus Pseudoxanthomonas; species Pseudoxanthomonas sp. LjRoot143. The sequence continues at coordinate 581,922 of NZ_CAXUPM020000001.1, forward strand.
GGATACGGTGGTGGCCTACGACACGGTCTCGGGTGAGCGCAAGGAAGTTTTCCGGAATGCCAACGTCGATCCGGGAACGGTGATCTATTCCAATGGCGTGCGTGACGTGCCGTTGGGCGTGTTCCTCGCCGATGGCAAGTGGAGCACTGCGTTCTTCGATTCCAAGGCGCCCGAAGCGCATCTCTACCGGAGTCTGGAAGCAGCTTTCGCCGGGCAGCGGGTACGCATTACTTCCAGCACCGACGACGGCAGACTCGTGCTCGTCAGCGTCAGTTCGGATCGCAACCCGGGTGAGTTCTACATCTTCGACACGCAGGCCAAAAAAGCCGAATTCCTACTGGCGCGCCGGCAGTGGCTCGACTCGGAAAAGATGGCCGACATGCATCCCATCCGCCTGAAGTCGCGTGACGGCGTCGACCTGCACGGCTATCTCACGGTGCCGCGCGGCGTCAGCGGAAAGGCGCCGATGATCGTGGTGCCGCATGGCGGCCCATTCGGCGTACGCGACTACTGGGCTTTCGAGGAGGAGACGCAGATGTTGGCGAGCGCCGGCTACAGCGTCCTGCAGATCAATTTCCGTGGTTCCGGGGGTTACGGCCGTCGCTTCCATCAGGCGGGTGCCCAACAGTGGGGCGGCGCGATGCAGGACGACGTGACCGATGCGACCCGATGGGCCATCTCGGAAGGCCATGCCGATCCTGCGCGGATCTGCATCTACGGAGCCAGCTACGGGGCGTACGCGGCGCTGATGGGCGTTGCAAAGGAGCCGGCGCTCTACAAGTGCTCTGCTGGCTACGTGGGTCTGTACGACCTGCCCATGGTGTTCCAGCGCGGCGATATCCAGGAGACCATGTCGGGCGAGACCTTCCTGCGCGACTGGTACGGCGACAAGGCGAAACTTGCGGCCGTGTCGCCCACGAACCTCGCCGGCCAGATCAAGGTTCCGGTGTTCCTGGCGGCAGGCGGCGAAGACAAGCGCACGCCGATCCAGCACACCGAACTGATGGAGCGCCGTCTCAAGGCGGCGGGTGTGCCGGTCGAAACGCTGTACTACAAGACCGAAGGCCATGGCTTCTACAAGCCGGAGCATCAGAAGGAGTACTACACACGGCTGCTCGCCTTCTTCAATCGGCATCTCGGCGGAGCGACAGCGAAGTAGTCCTGACTCCGTTCCCTGTCAACCAACGGCGCCCTCGGGCGCCGTTGCTTTTCAAACGCTTCGCATCATCCGCTTCAACACCGGAGACACGATCAGCGCGACCGCGCCGCAGCCCAGGCCGATCCACATCATCAGCCAGAACAGATCGGCATAGCCCGCCGCGGCCTGGGCGAGATCCCAGGCCTCGCCCTCGGGAACGTCCAGCGCAGCCAGCTTGCCGAACTGCGCGGCCAGCGTTTCCGAGAACGCGGTGGCAAGCAGCCACATGCCCATCATCAGGCCGACCACGCGCGGTACCGACAGTTCGGTGACCGCGGCCAGGCTGACGGGCGCGAGGCACATCTCACCGATTTCCAGCAGCAGGTAGGCCAGCACCAGCCACCATACGCTCGCCATCACGCCGGTCTCGCCGACCTGCTGCGCGGCCAGCGCGAGCGGTACGAACGACAGGCCACCGAAGACGAGGCCCAGCGCGCCCTTCAGCGGTTTGGACGGGTCGTGTCCGTAGCGGCCCAGCGTGGCCCACAGCCAGGCGAAAACCGGTGCCAGCACCACCAGGAACAGTGCGCCGAGATAGGTCAGCGACCCGGCCGTCTGCGGCAGGACGACGGAATCGCGCAGTACCAGCAGGACCATCAGCGCCGCCGTCGCCAGGAAGATCGCGCGCGGGAGCCGCGGGCTGGCGCGGCGTTCGCCGGTGCGCACGGCGACGACGAACGCGACCGGCATCGCCAGCAGTCCCCACGTCGACCATGGCGCGGTGCCCACGAACAGTCCGAGGTTCGCCAGAAGATCGTCCGACCACACCAGCACGCCCGGCGCATGCACCAGCGACGGAAACAGGTCCTTGGTCAACAGACGGTCGGTGAACATCACCCACGAGCCGTAGGTCTGCTCGTACAGGGTGAAGAACACCAGGCACATGAAGATCATCGCCATCAACGCGAGCATCTGCCGCCGTTGCGGCGCGGTGCACTGCGTAGTGACGAACCAGGTGAACCAGCCGAGCACCAGCAACAGCACGACCAGCATCAGCACCAGGGCGAGCGACAGCTCGCCGCCCAGTGCGAATGCGCCGTTCGCCGCCGCCCACATCAACCACGCCAGGGGCAGCACGCCGAGTCCCGCGCCGAGATAGATCATCCATTCGCGCCTCACGCCCAGCACGGATGCACGCAGTGCTGCCGGCGCAGGCGGTTCGGCATGCCCCTGCAGGTAGCGCTGCCCCCACAGGAACATCGCCAGGCCCAGCAGCATGCCGATGCCGGCGGCGCCGAAGCCGTACTTCCAGCCCAGCGTTTCGCCCAGGTAGCCGCACACCAGCGACGCCAGCAGTGCGCCGAGGTTGATGCCGGCGTAGAACAGGCTGAAACCGCCATCGCGGCGCGGATCGCCGACGGGATACAGGCGGCCGACGATGCCGGTGATGTTGGGCTTCAGGAAGCCCACGCCCATGACGATCAGCGCCAACGACAGGTACATGGTGCGCAGCGCGTCTTCGTCGCGCGTCACCACGCCACCGTCCGATACGGCTGCCACGCCTTCCAATGCCATGCCGGCATGGCCCGCGACCAGCAGCAGGCCGCCGAACACCACTGCCTTGCGCATGCCCAGCCAGCGGTCGGCCAGCAGGCCGCCGATCACGGGGATGCAGTAGACTAGGCCACCGTAGGCACCGATCAGGTCGTAGCCGGCGCCGTCGGCGAACAGGTGGTACTTGGTCAGGTAGAGCAGCAGCAGCGCCTTCATCCCGTAGAAGGAGAAGCGCTCCCACATCTCGGTGAAGAAGCAGACGTAGACGCCCTTGGGATGGCCCAGGAAGTCGTCGCGACCGGTGGCCGCGGGGGCAGGGTGGCTCAAGGAGCGCTCCGGCTTCGGAAAACCCGGCGAGTATAGGCGGCGCACTCGCCGACGCGGCTGGACTTGCCGGACGGCGAACGCTAGCGTGTCCGCCTTCTGCCATTCGGGAACGCGCCATGAGCTCGCCGGGGACTCCGCAACTTACCTTCCGCGCCGTCGTGCTGGCCATCGTGCTCGCCGTGGTGCTGTCCGCCGCCAATGCCTACCTGGGCCTGTTCGCCGGCCTGACCGTGGCCACCGCCATCCCGGCGGCCGTCGTCTCGATGGGCGTGCTGCGCCTGCTGGGTGGCGGCACGATCCTGGAGAACAACATCGTTCAGACCGGTGCCTCCGCCGGTTCGTCGATCGCGGCGGGCGTGATCTTCACCATTCCCGCGCTGATCATTCTGGGCTACTGGCAGGACTTCCAGTATTCGTGGGTGCTGGCCATCGCCGGCCTCGGCGGCCTGCTGGGCGTGCTGTTCTCGGTGCCGCTGCGCCGCTCGATGATCGTTGAAGAGCCGCTGCCGTTCCCCGAAGGCAAGGCTGCGGCCGAAGTGCTGAAGGCCGGCGAGAATCCCGGTCCCGGCCTTAAGATCCTGGCGTTCTCCGCCGCCATCGGCGCGGTGTTGAAGGTCGCCGCGCACAGCGGCATGCGCCTGATCCCTGATACCGCCGCCGGTGCAGGCTTCTTCGGCAAGTACCTCGGCTACCTGGGCACCAACCTGTCGCCGGCGCTGCTGGGCGTGGGCTACATCGTCGGCCTGAACATCGGCATCGTGGTGCTGTCCGGCAGCATTCTGTCGTGGCATATCGCCATTCCGCTGTACCACATGTTCTTCATGGGGACCGATCCGGCGCTGGCGCAGAGCATCGCCGGTGCGGGTGCGGAAGACGTGGCCGGCGCCATCTGGTCCGCCAAGATCCGCTACCTCGGCGTCGGCGCGATGCTGATCGGCGGCGTGTGGACGCTGTTCTCGCTGCGCAAGTCGCTGCTGTCCGGCGTCAAGAGCGGCATCGCCGCCGCGCGTGCCGGTTCGGGCGGCGCGGACGTCGCCGAAACCGACCGCGACCTGCCGATGAAGTGGATGCTGGTGGCGCTCGTCATCTTCGTACTGCCGTTGCTGCTGCTGTACCAAGCGATCGTCGGCATGTGGCATGTCAGCATTCCGATGGCGATCATCATGATCGTCGCCGGCTTCCTGTTCGTGTCGGTGTCGGCGTATCTCGCCGGCCTGGTCGGTTCGTCGAACAACCCGGTGTCGGGCATCACCATCGCGACCATCCTGTTCGCGTCGGTCGTACTGCTGCTGTTGCTGGGCGAAAGCGGCCGCACGGCGGTCGGCGCCGGTGGCGCGCCGCTGGGTGCGGTGGCCGCGATCATGATCGGTGCGGTGGTGTGCTGCGCGGCGGCGGTGGGCGGCGACAACCTGCAGGATCTCAAGGCGGGATACATCGTCGGCGCGACGCCGTGGAAGCAGCAGTTGATGCTGGGCATCGGCGCGTTCTCCTGCGCGCTGATCATGGCGCCGGTGTTGAACATCCTGTCCGAGGCCTACGGCATCGGCGCACCGACGGCCGAGCATCCGAATCCGTTGTCCGCGCCGCAGGCCACGCTGATGGCGTCGGTCGCCAAGGGCCTGTTCGGCGGTGAATTGCCGTGGGGCATCATCGGCATCGGTGCGGTGATCGGCGCCGTCATCATCGCCATCGACGAGGCGCTGAAGGCCAAGGGCAGCAGCTTCCGCGTGCCGGTGCTGGCCGCCGCCATCGGCATCTACCTGCCGCTGGAACTGATGGTGCCGATCTTCCTCGGCGGCCTGTTGGCCTACCTGGTGGAGAAGCGCCACGGCATGGTGGGTACCAAGGACGAGGAAGCACGCGATCGCATCCACCGCCCGGGCACCTTGTTCGCTGCGGGTCTGATCACCGGCGAGGCGCTGATGGGCATCGCCGTCGGCGTCGCCATCTACGCCACCAAGGACCGCGACGTGCTGGTGCTGCCGGAGGCGTTCCAGCAGGGCGAGATCGTCGGTCTGGTGATCCTGGCCATCGTCGGCTGGCTGCTCTACCGCACCGGCGCCAAGTCGAAGGCGCTGGGCGAGGTCGAACCCGGCCCGAAGTGAGATGACACACGGCGCAAAGGCGTGACCTGACGCCTTTGCGCCGCGGCGCGCTTAGCGCCTACCATCGGGGTTTCCCTGTTGCCGGAGCCCCGGATGAAGCTGAAATCCGCCCTGTTGCCCCTCTGCCTGCTGGCGGCGCTGCCGTCGCTGGCCGCCGCCCGCGGCCTGGACGTGCGCGACCTGCAGAAGCTGGACCGCGTCTCGTCGCCCACCCTGTCGCCGGATGGCAGCACCGTGGTGTTCGCCAAGCGTGTCGTCGACGCCGATGTGGTGAAGGCCAGCAGCAGCCTGTGGATCCGCAACCTGCTGACCCGCGATATGGCGCCGCCGAAGCGGCTGACCCCGGAAGGCTGGAGCGTCAACTCGCCGTCGTTCTCGCCGGACGGCAGGACGGTCTACTTCCTCAGCGCCAAATCCGGCACGCAGCAGCTCTATGCGCTGCCGACCACCGGTGGCACGCCGCGCCAGCTGACCGACTTCGCACTGGACGTGGCCAGCTACAAGCTTTCGCCCGATGGCACCCGTGTGCTGTTCAGCACCGACACCTTCGCCGACTGCAAGGCCGACTTCGCCTGTACGAAGAGGAGGCTCGACGACACCGCCGCAAAGAAGAGCACCGGCGTGGTCTACGACGGCCTGTTCGTGCGCCACTGGGATACCTGGGCCGATGGCCGCCGCAGCCGCCTGTTCGTGGCTGCGCTGCCGGCAGCCAAGGCGAAGCCGGTCGCCACCGCGACGTCGCTGACCGACAGCCTGGATGGCGATGCGCCGTCCAAGCCGTTCGGCGGTGCCGACGAGTACACCTGGTCGCCGGATGGCGCCTCGGTCGTGGCCGCGGTCCGCGTGGCCGGCAAGGGCGAAGCGTGGTCGACCAACTTCGACCTGTACAGGATCGCCGCCGATGGCAGCAGCGCACCGGTCAACCTGACCGCGTCGAATCCGGCTTGGGATACCGGCCCGGTATTCAGTGCCGACGGCAAGACGCTGTTCTACCGCGCGATGAAGCGCCCCGGTTTCGAAGCCGACCGCTACGGCCTGATGGCGATGGACCTGGACAACGGGAAAATCCGCGAGATCGCACCCACCTGGGATCGCAGCGCCGACAGCATCGTGCTGTCGGAGGACGGCGAAAGGATCTACACCACCGCGCAGGACACGGGCGAACATCCGCTGTTCTCGGTGGATATCCAGAGCGGCGAGGCACGCAAGATCGTCGGAGACGGTAGCGTGTCGGCGTTCGACGTGGTCGGACGGACGCTGGTGCTGTCGCGTAGTTCATTGAAGTCCGGCGACGTGATCTATGCCACCAGCGACGACGTCGGGGCGACGTTGCGCGCCATCACGCCGAGCGCGGGGGAGACGCTGAAGGACGTATCGTTCGGTGACTTCGAGCAGTTCACCTTCAAGGGCTGGAACAACCAGACCGTGCACGGCTACGTGGTCAAGCCGCACGACTACGTGGAAGGCCAGAAATACCCGGTCGCGTTCCTGATCCATGGCGGTCCGCAGGGCAGCTTCGGCAACGGCTGGAGCTACCGCTGGAATCCGCAGACCTACGCCGGCCAGGGCTATGCGGTGGTGATGATCGATTTCCACGGCTCCACCGGTTACGGCCAGGCCTTCACCGACGCGATCAGCCAGCACTGGGGCGACCGTCCGCTGGAAGACCTGCAGAAGGGCTGGGCGGCCGCGCAGAAGCAGTACGCCTTCCTCGACGGCAACAAGGCCTGCGCGCTGGGCGCCAGCTATGGCGGCTTCATGGTCAACTGGATCGCTGGCAACTGGAACGAGCCGTGGAAGTGCCTGGTCAACCACGACGGCGTGTTCGATACGCGTTCGATGGGTTACGTGACCGAGGAGCTGTGGTTCACCGAATGGGAGAACGGCGGCACGCCGTTCGACGCGCCGAAGAACTACGAGAAGTTCAACCCGGTCAACCACGTCGCCAACTGGCGCGTGCCGATGCTGGTGGTGCAGGGCGAGAAGGACTACCGCGTGCCGGTGGACCAGGGCCTGTCCACGTTCACCGCGCTGCAGCGCAAGGGCATCGAGTCGAAGCTGCTGTACTTCCCCGACGAAAACCACTGGGTGCTGAAGCCGCAGAACAGCATCCTGTGGCACGACACCGTCAACGCCTGGCTGAAGCAGCACATCGGCCGCTGAGGCCTGCACCGAAGGGCCGGTCACGCCGGCCCTTTTCTTTGACTGAAGGAGTACGCCGCCGATGGCGATCGAAGCCACCGAACCGTCCACCGCGCTGATCCAGAACGACATCGTCCTGTTCGGCCTCATCGCCGGCACGCTCGGCCTGATCTTCTGGCTGTCCAGTGGTCCGACGCCGTTCTGGAAGAAGTTCTTCACTTGGGTGCCGGCGCTGCTGTTGTGCTACTTCATCCCTGCGTTCTACAACACGGTCGGCCTGATCGATGGCGCGAACAACAGCCTCTACAACCCGGTCGCGAGTCGCGTCCTGCTTCCGGCCGCCCTGGTGCTGCTCACGCTGTCGGTCGACCTGAAAGGCATCCTGAAGCTCGGTCCCAAACTGCTGTTCGTGTTCTGCGCGGGCACGCTGGGCATCGTGTTGGGCGCCATCGTGTCGTTCCAGTTGATGGAATGGATCCACCCGCAGGCCGTGGCGGGCGATACCTGGAAGGGCATGGCGGCGCTGTCGGGCAGCTGGATCGGCGGTGGCGCCAACATGGTCGCCATCCGCGAGGTGTACGCCGTCGACGCTACCCTGTTCGGCCAGTTCGCCGTCGTCGACGTGGCCGTTGCCAGCGCGTGGATGGCCACGCTGCTGTTCCTGGCCAACCGTGCGCCGCAGATCGATGCGCGCAGTGGCGCCGATACGCGGGCGCTCGACGAAATGAAGGAACGTATCGCGGCGTTCGAGGCGGCGAATGCGCGCATTCCCACCCTGTCCGACCTGATGGTGATCATCGGCCTGGCGTTCGGCATCGTGGGGCTGGCGCACGCCGTCGCCACGCCATTAGCGGCCTGGTTTGGCGCCAACGTGGCGAACGCGGCGCAATTCAGCCTCGACTCGTCCTTTGTCTGGGTGGTCGTGCTGTCCACACTGGCGGGGCTTGGGCTGAGCTTCACGCGCGCGCGCAGGCTGGAAAGCGCGGGCGCCTCCAAACTGGGCACGGTGTTCCTGTACTTCCTGATTGCCTGCATCGGCATGCAGATGGACTTCATGAAGCTTGCCAGTCGCCCCGAACTGCTGGCCATCGGGGTGATCTGGATGCTGGTCCATATCCTGGTGATCTGGGCGGCGGCGAAGCTGGTGAAAGCGCCGCTGTTCTACTTCGCGGTCGGTTCGCAGGGCAACATCGGCGCGGCCGCGTCGGCGCCGGTGGTGGCCGCCGCGTTCCATCCCAGCCTGGCGCCGGTCGGCGTACTGCTGGGAACCGTGGGATACGCCACCGGTACCGTGATCGCTTATGGCCTGGGGCAGGTACTGCGGTTGATGGCTGGCCAGTAAGTCCGTGCGACTCCGTCCGGCGGCGCGCCGCGCGTCGCCGGACGTCCATTCCCGCGGCGAACCTGTGGGAATGCTTTCGTGGCTGACTCCGTTGCCCCTTCCACCGCGCTGATCCAGAACGACATCGTCGTGTTCGGCCTCATTGCCGCCACGCTCGGCGTCGTCTTCTGGACGTCGTCTCGCGAGACCGGGTTCTTCAAGAAGTTCTACACCTATGTGCCGGCGCTGTTGCTGTGCTACTTCATTCCCGGCATCTACAACAGCCTCGACTGGATCGACGGCGGCGCCAGCAAACTGTACAACCCGGTCGCCAGTCGCGTGCTGCTGCCCGCCGCGCTGGTACTGCTGACGTTGACCATCGACCTGAAGGGTGTGCTGAAGCTGGGGCCGAAGCTGCTGGCGATGTATGCCGGGGCCTCGATCAGCATCATGATTGGTGCATGGGTAGCCTTCTGGCTGATGGGCTTCATCCATCCGGAAACCGTGGCCGGCGACACCTGGGGCGGCATGGCGGCACTGGCGGGCAGCTGGATCGGCGGCGGCGCCAACATGCTGGCGATGAAGGAAGTTTTCGCCGTCGACGAAACCACGTTCGGACAGTTCGTCGTCGTCGATGTCAGCGTGGGTTACGTGTGGATGGCCGTGCTGATCTTCCTGGCGAACCGCGCGCAGGCGATCGACGCGCGCACCGGCGCGGACACACGGGCGATCGAGGACCTCAAGGAACGTCTGGCCAACTACCAGAAGCAGCATGAGCGCATCGCGACGCTGCCGGACCTGATGGTGATCCTCGGCATCGCCTTCGGCACGGTGGGCCTGTCGCATGCGATCGCAGGACCGGCGTCGTCGTGGTTCGCACAGAACGTGTCGTGGGCAAAGCAGGTCAGCCTGCACGAGCCCTTCGTCTGGGTCGTCGTGCTGTCGACGTTCGTCGGCCTCGGCCTGAGCTTGACGCGCGCGCGTACGCTCGATGGGGCCGGCGCGTCGAAGATCGGCGCGCTGTTCCTGTACATCCTGATCGCCTGCATCGGCATGCAGATGGACATCGGTTCGCTGGCCGACAAGCCCTGGTTGCTGGCGCTGGGCCTGATCTGGATCCTCGTGCACATCGTGCTGCTGGGGTTACTGGCCAAGCTGCTGCGCGTGCCGTTCTTCTACTTCGCGATGGGTTCGCAGAGCAATATCGGCGGCCCGGCCTCGGCACCGGTGGTGGCGACCGTGTTCCATCCTTCGCTGGCACCGGTGGGCGCGTTGCTCGGCGCGCTGGGTTACGCGACGGGTACCGTTGCGGCGTACATCGTCGGCGTGGTGCTGCGCGGGATGGCAGGGCAGGGCTGACGAAGGAAACCCTGTAGGAGCGACGTGAGTCGCGACCGGAAGCATCAACGTCGCGACTCACGTCGCTCCTACAGAAGATCCAGAATGAAAAAGGGCGAAGCCATCGGCTTCGCCCTTTTTGTTTCTTCCGGATCCCGCTGATCTAGCAGCAGCGGAACCCGCTCTTGCCACCGAACCGGGCCTCCTGCCGCTCGCGGAAGAAGGTCTTGTAGTCCATCGGTTCGCGATCGGGATGCTTCTCCAGGATGTGCCGGACATAGTTGTCGTAGTCCGGCACACCGCAGCAGAGCCGCGCGGTCTGCACCAGCCTCCGCCACACACGTTTGTGCGTGGCGAAGTGCGAGAGCGGGACGAGTGCGGTGCCCATGGCCTTACAGCCAGACCTTCTGCTGCTCTTCGGTCAGCGCCACGTACGGTGTCTCGCGATCGGTGCGTTCGCTGCTGGCACGGGCCTTCAGGATCGCCTTGACCGCGTACAGCAGCACGCTGAACACCACGAACAGGAACAGCACGGTCAGCGCGGTGTTGACGTAGCTGTTGATCACGACCTGGTGCATCTGGCTCATGCTCTTCGCCGCGCCAAGCAGCTGGCCATCGGCGATCGAGGCCTGGTACTTCTTGGCTTGCGCCACGAAGCCCACCGCCGGGTTGCTGTCGAAGATCTTGATCAGGCCCGCATAGGTGGTGCAGATCAGCAGCCACGCGGCCGGCGCCATGGTCACCCAGGCATACCGGTCGCGCTTCATCTTGAACAGCACCACCGTGCACAGCATCAGCGCGATGCCCGCGAGCATCTGGTTGGCGATGCCGAACAGCGGCCACAACGTATTGATGCCGCCCAGCGGATCCACCACGCCCTGGTACAGGAAGTACCCCCACAGCGCGACGCAGCCGGCCGTGCCGACCACGTTGGCGCCCCAGGAATCGGTCTTGCGCAGCACCGGTACGAAGTTGCCCAGCAGGTCCTGCAGCATGAAGCGACCGGCACGGGTACCCGCGTCGACGGCGGTCAGGATGAAGAGCGCCTCGAACAGGATGGCGAAGTGGTACCAGAAGGCCATCATCGCGTCGCCGCTGCCGGGCAGGGCGTCGTGCAGGATGACCGCGATGCCGACCGCCAGCGTCGGGGCACCGCCCGCACGCGAGATGATCGTGGCTTCACCGATCTGCTGGGCCTTCAGTTCAAGCGCCTCGGGTGTGATGACGAAGCCCATCTGGCTGACTGCCGCGGCTGCGCTGTGCACATCCGTGCCGAGGACGGCCGCCGGGCTGTTCATCGCGAAATAGATGCCGGGATCGAGCACCGAGGCCGCGACCAGCGCCATGATGGCGACGAACGATTCCATCAGCATGCCGCCGTAGCCGATGTAACGGGCGTGGGTTTCGTTGGCCAGCAGCTTCGGGCTGGTGCCCGAGCTGATCAGCGCGTGGAAGCCCGACACCGCACCGCAGGCGATGGTGATGAAGAGGAACGGGAACAGGCCGCCCTTCCAGACCGGGCCGTCGCCGGTGCTGGCGAACTCGGTGAACGCCGGCATCTTCAACGTGGTCACTTCCGGGCTGGCGATGAAGATGCCGATGGCCAGGGCCACGATCACGCCGATCTTGAGGAAGGTCGACAGGTAGTCGCGCGGCGCCAGCAGCAGCCACACCGGCAGGACCGCGGCGACGAAGCCGTAGCCGATCAGCATCCAGGTGATCTGCGTACCGGTGAAGGTGAACGCCGGGCCCCAGGTGGGGTGCGCGCCGACCTTGCCGCCGAACCAGATCGCCAGCAGCAGCAGGATGATGCCGACCACCGAGATCTCGCCGATCTTGCCGGGGCGGATGTAGCGCATGTAGATGCCCATGAAGATCGCGATGGGCATCGTGGCGATCACCGTGAACATGCCCCACGGGCTTTCCGCCAGCGCCTTCACCACGATCATCGCCAGTACCGCCAGGATGATGATCATGATCAGGAACGCACCGAACAGCGCGATGGTGCCGGCCACCTGGCCCATTTCCTCGCGGACGAGGTCACCGAGCGAGCGGCCGTTGCGGCGGCTGGAGATGAACAGGACCATGAAGTCCTGCACCGCGCCGGCCAGCACCACGCCGGCGATCAGCCAGAGCATGCCGGGCAGGTAGCCCATCTGCGCGGCCAGCACGGGGCCGACCAGTGGACCGGCGCCGGCGATGGCCGCGAAGTGGTGGCCGAACAGCACGTGCTTGTTGGTGGGCACGTAGTCCAGGCCATCGTTGTTGATGTGCGCAGGCGTGGCCCGCGTCGGGTCCAGCCCGAGCACGTTCTTGGCGATGTACAGGCTGTAGTAGCGGTAGGCGACCAGGTAGATGCAGACCGCCGCCACGACGATCCACAGCGCACTGATCTGCTCGCCTTGGCGCAGAGCGACGACGCCCAGGCAGGCCGCGCCGAGCAGCGCGAGCGCCGCCCAGCCGATCTTGGAAAAACCATTCATTCGGAAACCCTCCAGCAGGTCCCCACAAGGGTCACCCCATGCGGGAAAGCGGTCAATCCGTAATGTCGGATTCAGGCTTCGACTTTGGTCGCAGTCCGCTGGCGTAGGGGCGTCAGAGCCAGCGCGAGCGCTTGAACAGCCGGTAGAGGCCGTAACAGGCCAATGCCACACCGCCGATCAGCAGCGGGTAGGCGAAGCGGCCTTCCAGTTCCGGCATGTGCTTGAAGTTCATGCCATACCAGCTGGTGATGAGGGTCGGCGCGGCGAGCAGGGCGGCCCAGGCGCCGAGCCGCTTGACGATCTCGCCCTGCGCCAGCGTCACCAGCGACAGGTTGACGCTCAGCGCGGTGGTCAGCATCTCGCGCAGGGTGTCGGTGTATTCGTTGACGCGCAGCACGTGGTCCTGCACGTCGCGGAAGTACAACCGCACTTCCTCGGGAATCAGCGTGCTCTGCGAGCGCGTCAGTTGCGCGAGCACGTCCTGCAGCGGCGCGACCGCCAGACGCATCTGGGTCAGCTCGCGCTTCAGCTCGTACAGTTTCACCACCGTCACCCGGCGATAGGTGTCGGCGAAGATGTCCTTCTCCAGCGCATCCAGCGTCTGCTTGAACTGATCGATGATCGGACGGTAGTTGTCGACGATGTAGTCGAGCACCGCATACAGCCCGTACGACGGTCCGAGCGCGAGCAGATCGGGTTCACGCTGCACGCGCTCGCGCACGGGTGCGTACGACAGCGACGCGCCGTGGCGCACCGTCACCAGGTAGCGCGGCCCGAGGAAGGCGTGGGTCTCGCCGAACCTGATGCGGTCGTCGACCACCTGCGCCGTGTGCACGGCCACGAACAGCGAGTTGCCATAAGCCTCGAGCTTGGGACGCTGGTGCGCGTTCTGCGCATCCTCGACCGCGAGGTCGTGCAGGCAGAACTCCTCCTGCAGCTTCTCGAGGATCGCATCGGCCGGCTCGTACAGTCCCACCCAGATGAAGCTGCCGTCGTCGACGGCCAGCACGTCGCTGATCTCGTCCAGGCTGATGTCGCGACGTTTGCCGGCCTTGTCGTAGACCACGCAGTTGATCACGCATTGCGGCAGGACGGGCTTGGTTTCGGCGATGGCGACGTCATTCATGGCGTGAATCGTGCGCCAGAAGACGGTGTCCGACAAGTCGGACGTTGATGCTGATGCTGGTGTGGGAGCGACGTAAGTCGCGATGACGGCCTCAGGACACTGCAGGCCCAAGCTCGCGACTTACGTCGCTCCCACACCCAGGTTCACTTCACTGCGCCACGAACCGGATCGCCTGTCCGCCGCCCGGCGCGAGTTTCAGCGTCAGCGTGTCGCCACGCGTCACGCTGCGCTCCTCGATCACGATGTCCTGCGGCGCCGTCTTCCAGTTAGCCTTGTCGCCGTCGCCGTAGATCTGCGCGGTGTAGCGGCGGCCCTCGTCGAGGAACGACAGCGGCACGCTCAACGTGCGGCCGTCCTCGTCGGTCAGCGAGCCCAGATACCAGTTGTCGCCGCCGCGTTCCTTGCGCGCGATGGTGACGTAGTCGCCCACTTCGCCGTTCAGCACGCGGGTGTCGTCCCAGTCCACCGGCACGTCCTTGATGAACTGGAACGGCGCCGGGTTCTTCTCGTAGTTCTCCAGCAGGTCGGCCGCCATCTGCAGCGGGCTGTAGATCACCACGTACAGCGACAGCTGCTTGGCCCAGGTGGTGGCAATGCCGTCGGTGGAGCGCGTCTTCATGCCGAAGATGCCGGGCGTGTAGTCCATCGGCCCGGCCAGCAGGCGGGTGAACACCAGGTTGGCTTCGTGCTCGGGCGGATTGCCGGGCTGGCCCCAGGCGCTGAACTCCATGCCGCGTGCACCTTCGCGGGTGATCCAGTTCGGATAGGTGCGACGCAGGCCGCTGTCCTTGATCGGTTCGTGCGGATTGACCGAAATATGGCGCTTGGCCGCCTCCGTCACGACCTTCAGGTGGTGGCGGGCCATGTCCTGCCCTTCATGCCACGCGTAGTGGCGCTTGCCATCGGTGCCGGTGACTTTCGCCTGGCTGGCGTCTGCGACGTAGCCGGTCTTCACGGCCGGCACGCCCACGCGCTTGTACAGATCGAACGCGTCGCCCAGCTGCGATTCGTAGTGCGCCGCATTGCCGGAGGTCTCGTGATGGCCGATCAGCACCACGCTCTTCGAGCGTGCGTAGGCACTCAGTGCCTCGAGGTCGAAGTCCGGATACGACTTCGTGAAGCTGAAGTCTTCGCCGTTGCCGAACCAGTCGCCGTCCCAGCCCACGTTCCAGCCTTCGACCAGCACGCCACCGAGGCCGTGCTTGGCGGCGAAGTCGATGTGCTTGCGCACGTTCTCGTTGGTGGCGCCGTGCTTGGGGCCGGACGCCCAGCTCTTCAGCTCCAGGTGCATTTCCCACCACACGCCGACGTACTTCATCGGCTTGACCCACGACACGTCGCCCAGTGCATTCGGTTCGTTGAGGTTGAGCGTCAGGCTGGACATCGCCAGGCCGGCGGCGTCGTCGCTCAGCAGCAGCGTGCGCCAGGGCGTGTCGAACGGCGCCGCACGCACGACCTTGCCTTCACCGATGCCCGGCGTCAGGTCGGCCTTCAGGCGACGGTCTTCGACGCGGGTCAGGTTCATGCCGCTGTAGTCGACCAGTGCGGCTTCGTGGATCGACAGATGCGTACCGTCGTCGAACTTGAACGTGATGGGCGTCTGCGCGTCGCCGACCTGCTGTACCGGCGTGCGGTGGTACAGGTACTCCTCGCGGTTCCACTCGCCGGCCGTGATCCACCACGCCGTCGCATCACGCGCCAGCGAGAACTCGGTCAGTTCCTCGCCGATCTTCACCTGCTCCAGTCCGGCCTGCTTCGGAAAGCGGTAGCGGAAGCCGACGCCGTCGTCGAACACGCGGAACACGACGTCGAAGCTGCGGAACGGCTTTGCCTTTTCCTTTAGCGTGACGGTCAGCTCGTTGTAGTGGTTGCGGATGAAGCGGCGCTCACCCCAAGGCTGCTCCCAGGTCTCGTCGAACGTGCGAGTACGTGGCTGCACGATCTCGAGGTTGCGCTCGAACTTCGGCGCGTCCAGCAGCAGGAAGCCCAGCCGCGATGGCGTGAGGACCGCTTGGCCCTTGCGCGAGACCGCGTAGGCGGGGCGGCCGTCGTTGTCGGTGGACAGGTCCACCACGATGGAACCGTCGGGCGAGGCGACGCGCGGACCGGGACCCGCATGCGCGGATGCCGCGACAGCGAACACAACGAGCGTGGAAAGGAAACGGAGCATGCGACCCTCGCGATAGGCAGAGGGCCGCATCGTGCGTGGCGGAACTCAGGGCGACAAGCGTCGCGGCATGAATACGTATGCAAGCGCCAGATGGATCGGTAGCAGCAGGGCGATCCACGTCTGGTTGTACTGCAGCCGCAACGGCAGCCAGTGCAGGAACCACGCGACCAACGCACCCACCGCGATCGCCGCCAGCAGCCATGCGAACCACGTTGGCGGTGTGCGGCGGCGCAACACGGCAATTGCGCCGGGGATGAGCAGCACGCACAGCGGATTGAGCAGCAGCAGGTTGCGGTTCGCCCACGCCGCCCAGTGGTCGGTGAAGCCCCACAGGTAGACCAGCAGCGCGCCACCGATGAAGCACAACAACCAGAACGGCATTGCCGCGGCGGCGATCGCGCGCGGCCAGCGCCGGCCGGCCAGCGCGACGGCGACGGCCATCAGCACGCCGGCACCCAGCCACGGCAACCAGCGGCGCGGTGTCTCGGCGGGCTCGGCCGCGATGCGATGCGGCAGCAGTTGCATTTCCGACTGCACCAGCGGGCGGCCCGCGGCGTTCTTCGCTTCGCGCAGGCTGTCGGCCAGGCGCATCGGCACGTAGGCCTCTTCCCAGCGCGCCATCGGCTTGTCGGCATTCGGGCCGAGGCCGAGATCGAAGCCCAGCCACATCCACGTCGCCGGCGAGGCGAGCCGGACGGCTTCGCTGCGGAACGTGTTGCCGCGCGAGCGTCCCGCCAACTGCGACTTCAGCCTGCCGCCGAGCGCGGCATCCAGTGCGTCGCGTACCTGGGTCGAACAGTTGGAGGTGAAGTAGTCGTAGCGGTAGCGCGCGTTCTCGGGCTTCGCCCGTTCCGCCAAGGCATCCGCAAGCGCCTGCGCCTGCGCCGGTTCGATGTCCAGCCACTGCAGGGATACGCCGCGGCCGCTGTCGCGGTACTGCATCAGGTCCTGCTCGAACGGCAGCGCGACCAGGTAATACATCATGTGGCCGCGGGCGAAATTGCCGACGAAGTCCGCCTCGCCCGGGTCGAAGAAGCCGAAGTTGTACGAGATCGCATCGCCGCTGGCGGGATCGACCACGACGATCGCGTTGTGACCGAAGCGCTCGAAAAAGACTTCGCCCGGCTCCATCGTTGCCACGCCGATCCGCGGCGCCGCCCAGGCGGCCGATGCCAGCAGCCACAGCACGCCCAGCAAGGCCAGGCGCGCGGCCGCGTTACGCATCGGCCAGCACCCCGACATGGAATGCATGCACGCGGCGCGCATCCGCGCGGGCGACGCGGAACATGAAGCGTCCCAGCGTCAGTTCCTCGCCGGTCTCCGGCAGGTGGCCGATGGCGGCGGTGATCAGGCCACCGACGGTGTCGTACTCGTCGTCGAGGAAGTCGGCGCCGAAGCGCTCGTTGAAATCGGCGATCGGCGTCAGTGCGTCCACGACGAACTGGCCGTCGGCCTGCGCCGCGATCAGCGCGGCACCGTCCTCGGCTTCGTCGTGTTCGTCGTCGATCTCGCCGACGATCTGTTCCAGCACGTCCTCGATGGTGACCAGGCCGGCCACGCCGCCGTATTCGTCCACGACGATCGCCATGTGGTTGCGCGACAGCCGGAATTCCTTCAGTAGCAGGTTGAGTTTTTTCGACTCCGGGATCAGTACCGCCGGCCGCAGCAGTTCGCGCACGCTGCCGGGACCATTGTCGGCGACGACACCCCGCAGCAGGTCCTTGGCCAGCAGGATGCCGAGGATCTCGTCCTTGTTCTCGCCGTGCACCGGGAAGCGGGAGTGGCCCGACTCCACCACGTCCTTCATCAGGTCGAGGAAGCGGGCTTCCACCGGCAGCGAGACCATCTGCGCGCGCGGGACCATGACGTCGCCCACGGTCAGATCGGCAACCGCTATGGCGCCTTCCATCATCTTGAGGGTGTCGCCTGCAATCAGGCCGTCGGACTGCGCGTCGCGCAGGATGGCCACCAGGTCGTCGCGTGTGCTGGGTTCGCCGGAGAACGCCGAACTGAGGCGGTCCAGCCAGGTGCGCCGTTTCTCCGACGGTTTGTCGGAGCCTTCCGGCGCGAGGGTACTGTCGTCTTCTGACATCTCGGGGGAGTGGTCGCCCGCAGGGGCGTGGCGGCCAGTCTAACCCGGTTGGGCGGCCTGCGCAGGCGGCAGCGCCTCGCCATCCCCGGACGCTTCCTCGTCTTCCGGCAGGTCCAGGCTGTAGCTGCAGCCCGCCAGCGTCTTGCCGGGATGCGAGGACACGTTGCTGACGTTGAGTACGGCCGAGTCGATCAGCACCTTGCCGGCGGCTGGATCGCGGACTTCCTCGCTGCGTACTTCCTTGCCGAACATGGCCTTGGCCGGCGTGTCGACGGCGGTTTCCAGTTCGAGCTGCTTCGCCAGCGGGCGCGGATCGGGCAGGTCGAGCACGGCGACGACGCCGCCGCCGGAGAAGGCGATGTGGTCCGTGTCGTGCCCGAAGACCCGGACCGGGGCGAGCAGGCGGTACTCGCTCATGAACATGTTCGCCTGCGGCAGCGGCTGCCAGCCCAGCGCGACCGCCTTCAGCGGATCTTCCAGCAGCGGCGCGATCGCCGCGAGCTGGCCCAGGTCGCCGCGGCATTCGATCAGCGCGGCGAGATCGGGGCGCGCATCCTGTGCGGCGGCGGACAGCGGGAGGCACAGCGCCAGCACAGGCGCGAAACAGACGGCACGCAGCATGCGATCAGTCTTCCGCGTAGGGGTCGGCGATGCCGAGCTCGGCCAGGATCTCGCGTTCCAGCTGTTCCATGCAGTCGGCTTCCTTGTCGTCCTCGTGGTCCCAGCCGAGAAGGTGCAGCGTGCCGTGCACGGTCATGTGCGCGTAGTGCGCGGCCAGCGGCTTCTTCTGTTCCTTCGCTTCGCGCGCGACCACCGGTGCGCAGATCACCAGGTCGCCGAGCAGCGGCATCTTCACGCCCTTCGGCAGCTTGACGCCCTCGGCCATCTCGGCCGGGAAGCTCAGCACGTTGGTCGCGTAGTCGCGGCCGCGGTAGTGGCGGTTGAGCGCGCGGCCTTCCTTGCTGTCCACGATGCGGATGGCGAGGTCGGCTTCGCGGATACGGCCCTTCAGCGCGGCGGCCACCCACTTGCGGAAACTCACGGCGGAAGGAATGCCGGTGCGCGGCAGCGCGTAACTGACGGCGACTTCGAGGCGGACGGGGCCTTGGGTCATGGCAGGCGTGATCGACGTGGAGGAGGTCAGGCGGGGTCCGTTTCCGGATCCTTGCCGTCGCGTGCATCGTAAGCCCGCACGATCTTCGCCACCAGCGGATGGCGGACGACGTCGCGGCTGGTGAAGAAGTTGAATGAGATGCCGTCCACGCCGCGCAGCACCTCCAGGGCGTCCTTCAGGCCGGATTTCTGGTGCTTGGGCAGGTCGATCTGGGTCAGGTCGCCGGTGACCACGGCGGTGCTGCCGTAGCCGATGCGCGTGAGGAACATCTTCATCTGTTCGATGGTGGTGTTCTGCGCCTCATCGAGGATGACGAAGGCATCGTTGAGCGTGCGGCCGCGCATGTAGGCCAGCGGCGCGATCTCGATGACGTTCTTCTCCAGCAGCTTGACCACCTTCTCCACGCCGAGCATCTCGTACAGCGCGTCGTACAGCGGGCGCAGGTAGGGATCGACCTTCTGCGACAGGTCGCCGGGCAGGAAGCCCAGCTTCTCGCCGGCCTCCACCGCAGGGCGCACCAGGATCAGGCGCTGCACGCGCGACTCGTTCAGCGCCTCGACCGCGCTCGCCACGGCCAGGAAGGTCTTGCCGGTGCCGGCCGGGCCGATACCGAAGTTGATGTCGTGGGTGGCGATGGCATGCAGGTACTTGGCCTGGTTGGCGCCGCGGCCGCGCACGGTGCCGCGCTTGACCTTGATGGCCACGTCCTGCGGCTGGTAGTCCGCGTCGGCGATGCGGTCGACGTTGGCGGTGTTCAGGCGCATGTGGATGGCTTCGCTGTCGAAGGTCTCGCTGGCGGTCTCCTCGTACAGCGCATGCAACAGCTTCTCCGCGGCGGCGGCGGACTTCTCGGGTCCGGTGATGCGGAAGATGGCGCCGCGGTTGGCGATCTCCACGCCCAGGCGCAGTTCGATCTGGCGCAGGTGCGCATCGAACGGGCCGGCTAGATTGGCGAGGCGTTCGACGTTCTCGGGCTGCAGGGTGAATTCGTGTTGGCTGGTAACGGTCATGGGGGAGGGCGGGTGTCTCGTGGCGTAGGGTCAGTGGCGCGTCTGTTCGTCCGCGTCGTCCACCGGCCATTGATGGAAGACATACACCTCGTCGTCGACGAGGGCCTGGTCGAAGTGTTCCTCCTCGGGCGCGTCGTGGCGCTCGATCTGCAGCGGTTCGTCCTCCACCGCGATCACTTCCCAGCCCTGCTCGCGGACGAATTCGACCGCGCGGCGCATCGGGTCCGGGACAAAGCCCGGACGCAGGTAGCAGGTGACGAACGCCCCGCCGGCCTCGACGAAATCGGGGCTGTCGGGCAGGGGACGGGCTTCTAGGGTGAACACCCACAGGCGCGGGCTATCCGGGGAAATGGCGGCGATTCCTGGCGAACACAAGGCGGGCGGGCAGCGTAACCCGGCGCCGTGGCAGGGGCCATGGCGCGCCGTCCGTCGGATCGGGCTTGAAATTTAATTAATTGATAAATTAAATAATGGACATGACAACGACCAAGACGCCGCCGGTGGCAGCGCCGGCCAAGAATTCCGCCACGCCTCCCCGCAAGCGCGCCCGTGGGCGCCGCCCGACCGCTGAATCCGCCGACCTGCGTGCCACGCTGCTGGACGCCGCCCTGGCCTGCTTCGTCAGGAAAGGCATCGCCGCGAGCTCGCTGCGCGATATCGCCAGCGAAGCCCACGTGACGCCGGCGCTGGTGCACTACTACTTCGGCGACAAGGCGCAGTTGCAGCAGGCGGTCGTGGCCGAACGGCTGCTGCCGGTGATCGGCCAGATGCGCGCACCTCTGATGCAGGCCGGCGACGCCGATGTCGCGGCGCTGGTCGCCGGGTTCGTGCACGGCATCGCCGGCGTGGTCGAGCAGCATCCCTGGCTGCCGACGCTGTGGGTGCGCGAGATCCTCTGTGAGGGCGGTGCGCTGCGCGACATGATGATCGGCCAGGTCGGCCCGCTGCTGCCGAAGATGATGGCCGGCCGCTTCGCCGCCGCGCAGCAGGTCGGGCAACTCAATCCCGACCTGGATCCGCGCCTGCTGATGGTGTCGCTGATCGGGTTGACCATGTTCCCGATGGCGAGCGCACCGATCTGGCGACAGCTGTTCGGCGCCGACGATATCGATTTCGACGACCTGCGCCGGCACACGCTGGTGCTGCTGGACCGTGGACTGGAGCTGGACCATGCGAAATGAACTGACGGGCGCAGCCTTCGCCGCTGCGCTGCTCGTGCTGGCCGGCTGCAAGGCCGAGGCGCCGCTCGCGCTGGGCACGCTGGAATGGGACCGGGTGACGCTGCCGTCGCCGGTCGCGGAGAAGATCGTGCGCATCGACGTGCGCGAGGGCCAGCAGGTCGCCGAAGGCGCCCCGCTACTGCAACTCGAGCTGACGCGCACGCAGTCGCAGCTGGCCGCGGCGCAGGCGCAGGCGGCGCAAAGCCGCGAGGCGCTGGCGGAACTGCGCGCGGGTCCACGCAGCGAGGATGTCGCGCAGGCGCGCGCCAGCCTGGCCGCCGCGCAGGCGCAGGCGCGCGATGCCGATGCCTACTATGCCCGCCTGCAACCGCTTGGGCGGCAGCAGCTTGTCGCCGCGTCCGAGGTGGACCGCGCACGCGCAGCATCGCAAAGCGCGCAGGCGCAGGTACGCCTGGCGCAGGCCGCACTGCTGGAACTGGAGCGCGGTACGCGCATCGAGCAGGTCGCGCAAGGCGCGGCCGCCGTCGCCTCCGCCGAAGCCCAGGCCAGCGTGCAGGCGGTGACGCTGGACAAGCTCAACGTGGTCGCGCCGCGTGCGGGCCGCGTCGACAGCCTGCCGTACAGGCTGGGCGACCAGGCGCCGGTCGGTGCGCCGCTGGCGGTGATGCTGGTCGGCGAGGCGCCCTACGCCCGCGTCTACCTGCCGCAGGCGCTGCGCAACCGGCTCAAGGTCGGCGACACGGTGCAGGTGCGTCTGGATGGCCAGGAGAAGACCCATGCCGGTCGCGTGCGGATGATCCGCAGTGAACCCAGCTTCACGCCGTACTTCGCACTGACCGGACAGGACGCAGCGCGGCTGAGCTATCTCGCGGAAATCAGCCTGGGCAAGGAGGCGGCCGACCTGCCGGTCGGTGCGCCATTGCAGGTGGTGTCCGATGGCGACGAATGACGGTGACCTCGCGATCCGCGTCCGCGGCCTGACCAAGCGATTCGGCGCGCTGGCGGCGGTGAACGACGTCGACCTCGACGTGCCGCGACGCAACGTCTACGGCTTCCTGGGCCCGAACGGTTCCGGCAAGTCGACCACCATCCGCATGCTGTGTGGCCTGCTGACGCCGACGGCGGGCGAGATCGACGTGCTCGGTCTGCGGATCCCCGAGCAGGCCGAGCGGCTGCGCACGCGCATCGGCTACATGACGCAGAAGTTCTCGCTGTTCGAGGACCTGACGGTGCGCGAGAACCTGGAGTTCCTCGCCGCCGTGCAGGACATCCCACGCGCGCACGCGAAACGGCGCATCGACGAGCTGGTCGAGCAGTACCACTTCCAGGACCGTCAGAAACAGCTGGCCGGCACGATGAGCGGCGGCCAGAAGCAGCGGTTGGCGCTGGCGGGCGCGGTGATCCACGAACCGGAGCTGCTGTTCCTCGACGAGCCTACCAGTGCGGTCGATCCGGAGTCGCGCCGCGACTTCTGGGAAAAGCTGTTCGAGCTGGCCGACGCCGGCACCACGCTGCTGGTGTCCACCCACTACATGGACGAAGCCGAGCGCTGCCACCGCATCGCCATCCTCGATCGCGGCGTGCTGGTCGCGGACGGCACGCCGGATGCGCTGACCAGCGAACTCGCAGGCCGCACGCTGGTGGTCACCGCCGCGCAGCCGCGACAGGCGCAGAAGGTGCTGGTCGACCTGCCCGGCGTGCTCAGCGTGGCGCAGGTCGGCAACGTGCTGCGCGTGCTGCTGGCGGAGAATGGCGATGCCGCCGACCGGATCGCCCAGGGCTTGCGCAAGGCCGGGATAGAGGCGGACGTGGCGGCGTCGCAGGCCAACCTCGAGGACGTCTTCGTGTCCGCGACGCGCGGCCAGCCCGCGCGTGAGGAGGCCGCATGAACCTGCGCCGCCTGATGGCCGTGATGGTCAAGGAGGTCCGGCAGATGCGTCGCGACCGCATCACGCTGGCGATGATCGTCGGCATCCCGGTGATGCAGCTGCTGCTGTTCGGTTACGCGATCAACACCAACCTGCGGGATTTGTCGGCCGGCATCGCCAACCAGGCGCGCACCTCCGCGTCGCGCGCGCTGGTGATGGACATCGTCGCCACCGGCGTGGTCACGCCTGTGCAGGACGCCGCCACGCCGCAGGCGCTGGTCGAAGCCATGCGGCGGGGCGAGATCAGCATCGGCATCGTCATCCCGCCGGACTACGATCGCCGCCGGGCCGAAGGCCGCGAAGCGGTGCAGATCTTCGTGGATGGCAGCGACAACGCGGTGCAGAGCGCCGCCGCACAGCTGGCGCAGATGCCGCTGGATGGCAGCAGCAGTCCGCTGACGGCACGGACCATCAGCGTGGTCGGCTTCTACAATCCGCAGCGGCGCTCGGCGGTGAACATCGTGCCGGGGTTGATCGGCGTGATCCTGACCATGACCATGGTGTTGTTCACCGGCGTGGCCATCGTGCGCGAGCGCGAACGCGGCAACATGGAACTGCTGATCGCCACGCCGGTCAGCAGCGCCGAGCTGATGATCGGCAAGGTGCTGCCCTACGTGGCGATCGGCCTGGTGCAGACCACGGTGGTGCTGGCGCTGGGCACGTGGCTGTTCGACGTACCGCTCGGTGGCAGCCTGCTGCACGTCTACCTCGCGGCCTGCCTGCTGATCGTCGCCAACCTGACCCTGGGCCTGCTGATCTCGACCGGCGCGCAATCGCAGTTCCAGGCCATGCAGATGACGTTCTTCATCTTCCTGCCGTCGATCCTGCTGTCGGGTTTCATGTTCCCGTTCCCCGGCATGCCGAAGGTCGTGCAGTGGATCGCCGAGGTGCTGCCGCTGACGCACTTCCTGCGCCTGATCCGCGGCATCATGCTGCGCGGCGCCAGCCTGTGGGAACTCTGGCCCGACGTGCTCGCGCTGCTGGCCTTCACCACGTTGCTGATGACGGCGGCGATCCTGCGCTTCCGCAAGCGGCTGGACTGAGGGCCGCAGCCCCCAGCCCCGCCTTGGCTCAGCGGGTGCAGCCCGGGCCGCTGCGCCCCATGGTGGGTTCGAACGCGAGGCCGACGCGCGTGTCCTCGGTTTCGCGATAGACCAGCGCGCTGCACATGTTGCCTTCCGTTTCGAAGTCCTGGTAATAGCGTGCGTCCTGGTCCGGCAGCAGGCTCACGCCCGCGGAACAGAAGTAGTTCATGTAGCCGTCGCTGCTGGAGAAGTTCGCGCCGACCGTGATGCGCTGTCCTGCCGGAATGCGGGCGCGGCCATCTTTTTCCCGGGGCAGGATCTGCGCCGGGCCGTCCGCACAGATCCAGGTGGTGGCGCCGGGCGGCACGCGCAGCGAGGCCGAAGGCGTTCCCGCCGGCATACGGTAGATGCTCATGCACGCCGTGCAGGACAGCACGAGGACGACGGGAAGCAGGAAGCGGGTCAGTCGCATCACGAGGCACCTCCCTGCTTGGGAGCGGGCTTCACGACCGGCTCCAGCCGGGAGATCACATCGGCAGCGGAAAGGGCGTCCGGCTCTTCGCCGGGAACGACCAGGATGTAGGCATAGGTGGCGGGCTTTCCGCCGAGCGCATTGACCTTGCGCTCGCTGCTGCGGCGGTCGTCGATGGCGTCGGGCAGGCTGGTGTAGAAGATGAAGTGGCTGCCGCCCTCGCGCTGGGCGACCTCGGCGCAGCGGAACAGCAGGTAGGTGGCGACCTTGTCGGGCGTGATGTAGCCGTTGCCGGAGAAGCCGACCTTGATAAGGCGGCCCGGGCCCGGCTGGTCCCAGTAGCCGCCCGTCAATCCGAGGATGGGATTGCTGGCGCTGTGATAGCCCGTTGCGCACGCGGACAGCAGCATCGCCATCGTCGCGGCGCCCAGAAAGTGGCGTTTCATCGTTGGTTTCCCCTGAGTGATCGAGCGCATGCCGCGTCGCGGCCGGATGCCTCCCCAGGCATCCGCGCTGGGCCGGAGTATGGCGGGCGCGCGAGGGGCGACTCAAGGGGGTGGGTGCGACGCTCTGGTAGCCTTGGGCGGGAACGGGAAACGGCACGGGGTAGGGGATGGACGAGGTGGCGATCGGCATGGCGGTGGACGCCATGTACGCGATGATTTCCGGCCCGGCTGGTCCCCGCGACTGGTCGACGCAGGAGGCGGTCTTCCATCCGGACTGCCGGCAGATCCGCACCGGCGTGGACGCCGAAGGCAAACCGTGGCGCTTGTCGTTCACGCTGGCGGAGTACCGCACGAATGCGGATGAGCTGCTGGCGAAGATGGATTTCTTCGAGGTCGAGACCGCGCGCGAAATGCGCGTGTTCGGCAACATCGCCCACGTCTGGAGTGCCTACGAGGCACGCACCGCGCCCGACGATGCCGTGCCGGAGCGGCGCGGCATCAACAGCATCCAGCTCTACAAGGGCGAAGACGGCTGGAAGATCATCCACATGATCTGGGACAACGAGCGCGACGGCGTGCCGCTGCCCGCCGTCGGCTAGTCCGCTTCAGTCCGTGCCGGCGACGCGGCCGCGCAGCGAGTTGCTCAGCGCCTCGGTGATCACCACGTCGACGAACTGGCCGATCAGTCGCGGATGGGCCGGGAAGTTCACCGAACGCATGTTCTCGGTCTTGCCGGTCAGCTCGTTCGGGTTCTTCTTCGACGGACCTTCCACCAGCACCGACTGCACGGTGCCGACCATGCGCTGCGAGATGCCGGCGGCATAGGCGTTGATGTGCTGCTGCAGACGCTCCAGGCGCGCATGCTTCACGGCGTCCGGCGTGTCGTCTTCCAGGTCGGCGGCGGGCGTGCCGGGACGGCGCGAGTAGATGAAGCTGAAGCTCTGGTCGAAACCGACATCCTCGAGCAGCTTCATCGTCTTCTCGAAATCGGCGTCGGTTTCGCCGGGGAAGCCGACGATGAAGTCCGAGCTGATCGAGATGTCCGGCCGCACCGCGCGCAGCTTGCGGATCTTCTGCTTGAACTCCAGCGCGGTGTAGCCGCGCTTCATCGCCGACAGCACGCGGTCGCTGCCCGCCTGCACCGGCAGGTGCAGGAAGTTGGCCAGCTGCGGCACGTCGCGGTAGGCGTCCACCAGCGAGTCGCTGAATTCCAGCGGATGCGAGGTGGTGAAGCGGATGCGGCCGACGCCGTCGATTTCGGCGATGGTGCGGATCAGCAGGCCCAGGTCGGCGACTTCGCCGTCACCGTATGGGCCACGATAGGCGTTGACGTTCTGGCCGAGCAGGTTGATCTCGCGCACGCCCTGGGCGGCCAACTGCGCGACTTCCACCAGCACGTCCTCGAACGGGCGGCTGACCTCGGTGCCGCGGGTGTAGGGCACCACGCAGAACGAGCAGTACTTGGAGCAGCCTTCCATGATCGATACGAACGCCGACGGGCCTTCGGCGCGGGGCTCGGGCAGGCGGTCGAACTTCTCGATCTCGGGGAAGCTGATGTCGACCTGCGGCCTGTTCTGTTCGCGGCGGGCACGGATCAGCTCCGGCAGGCGATGCAGGGTCTGCGGGCCGAACACCAGGTCCACATAGGGCGCGCGCTTCACGATGGCTTCGCCCTCCTGGGAAGCCACGCAGCCGCCGACGCCGATGATGACGTCGCGCCCCCCGTTCTTCAGCGCCTTCCAGCGACCGAGCTGGCTGAACACCTTCTCCTGCGCCTTCTCGCGGATGGAGCAGGTGTTGACCAGCACCACGTCGGCTTCTTCGGGGTTGTCGGTCAGCTCCAGGCCATCGGAGGCGGCGAGCACGTCGGCCATCTTGGCCGAGTCGTACTCGTTCATCTGGCACCCGTGGGTCTTGATGTAGAGCTTCCCGCGGACCTGGTCGGGCGTGCGGGGACGGCCGATGGGCAGGGGGACGAGGGCGGGATCGGTCACGGCGGAGCCGGCCGTGGTCGGCAGTTCGGGGGCTTGCGTCCCGGTCATGGCGCTTAATCCAGTCGGGTGGGCGGGCAGGGCCGCGTAGTCTACGCGGCCAGCGGACGGCCGGTCACCGGCCCGGATGGCGTTGATAGGGGTTATTGGACCCGGCAAGGGTCGCCGTGCGCCGATGTGTCGAACTCAGACCGGCTGCACAGATTGGAGGAAACCTTTGTTGGACAAGGACTTGGCAATCACCCGGGAATTCGGGACACTGCGCGGCATGAGGGGGACTCTGACGCTTCTGGCCGTGCTGGCCGCGTTGACCGCACTGCCGGCCAGCGCGGGCACGCTGTACAAGTGCACCGGCAACGACGGTGTGCCGAACTACGTCAGCAAGCGCGTCAGCGGCGCCAGTTGCGAAGTCGTGAGCCGCTATACGCCCGACCGCAGCCGCCCGGCGCAGGTCGCATCCGTCTCCCGTCCCGCCGAGGCCACGCCGGCCATCGGCGCCGCCACCGCGCCCGCCCTGTCCGATTCGGCCGGCGCCATCGTTCCGGCCGCCGTGCCGGCGACGCCGCCGGCCGCGACCGGCCCGCGCCGCGTGGTCAGCGGACAGGTGTACTCCTACATCAAGGATGGCGTGCGCCACTACACGAGTGCCCGCCCGCAGGGCGGCACCCAGGTGGCGAGCCTGCGCACCATCAAGTACAGCTACATCGAAACCTGCTTCGCCTGCGGCAATCCGGGCGTCGACTTCGGCCGGCTGCGCCTGAACACCTCCGCCTACGCGGCCGAGATCGCCGCCGCCTCGCGCGAGTTCGGTGTGGAGGAATCCATCCTGCGCGCGATCATGCACGCCGAGTCCTCGTACAACCCGATGGCGCTGTCGCACGCGGGTGCGCAGGGTCTGATGCAGCTCATGCCGGCGACGGCGCGCCGCTTCGGCGTGACCGACTCCTACAACGCCGGCCAGAACATCCGCGGCGGCGCGCAGTACCTGTCCTGGCTGCTGAAGCGCTTCAACGGCAACCTGACGCTGGCCGCCGCCGGCTACAACGCCGGCGAAGGCGCGGTGGACCGCCACGGCGGCGTCCCGCCGTACAAGGAAACCCAGCGCTACGTCGAGCGCGTCGCCGTCCTGGCCGACCGTTACCGGCACGCCGTCGCCGCGCGTTGAGCCGCGGCGGACGCCTTCGGGCGCATACAAGTCCTTGATTCCATGGCAGCCGTTGTCGGCCCATTAAGCCATCCGTTACACTTCGACGTCTTTTGCGGTCGCCCCGGGGTAATGGGGGCGGCCTTGGCAGCCTTTTTAGCTACCTGATTGTTTTGCGGAGTGCCGGATGGCCATCGATGGGGTCAATGGGCCTGTGAATACGGGCCGACGCCGGTTCCTGACTGCAACCACCGCGGTGGTGGGTGCAGTGGGTGCCGGTATTGCAGCAGTACCTTTTATCAAGTCGTGGAATCCGAGCGCACGGGCCAAGCTGGCCGGTGCTCCGGTGACCGCCGACCTCACCGGCCTGCAGGAAGGTCAGCGCCTGATCCTGGAATGGCGCGGCCAGCCCATCTGGATCGTCAAGCGCTCCAAGGCGATCCTGGATGCGCTGCCGACGCTGGACAGCCACCTGCGCGATCCGCAGTCGGCCAACAAGGACCAGCAGCCGTCCTACATCACCGGTGAACTCCGTTCGGTCAAGCCCGAAATATCGGTGCTGGTCGGCCTGTGCACCCACCTGGGCTGCTCGCCGGAAATGGCCGCCGAGATCAAGCCCCAGCCGTACGATCCGGACTGGAAGGGCGGCTACTTCTGCCCCTGCCACAAGTCGCGCTTCGACATGGCCGGCCGGGTGTTCCAGAACGTGCCCGCGCCGACCAACCTGGTGGTGCCGCCGCACTTCTACCAGGACGACAACACCATCGTGATCGGCCTCGATCCGCAAGGGGGCGCGTAAGCCATGGCGAACATCATCACCCGCACCGCCGATGGCGTGGTCGACTGGTTCAATGCGCGCGCGCCGGGCTTCATGCCCGTGTACCGCAAGCACATGAGCGAGTACTACGCGCCCAAGAACTTCAACATCTGGTACATCTTCGGCGTGCTGTCGATCGTGGTTCTGGTCAACCAGATCCTGACCGGCATCTTCCTGACGATGCACTTCAAGCCGAGCGCGGCGGAAGCCTTCGCCTCGGTCGAATACATCATGCGCGACGTGGAGTGGGGCTGGCTGATCCGCTACATGCACAGCACGGGTGCCTCGCTGTTCTTCATCGTCGTCTACATCCACATGTTCCGCGGCCTGATGTACGGCTCGTACCAGAAGCCGCGCGAGCTGGTGTGGATCCTCGGCATGCTGATCTACCTGGTGCTGATGGCCGAGGCCTTCCTGGGCTACGTGCTGCCGTGGGGCCAGATGTCGTTCTGGGGCGCCAAGGTCATCATCTCGCTGTTCGGTGCCATCCCGGTGATCGGCAACGGCCTGACCGAGTGGATCATGGGCGACTACCTGCCCAGCGACGCCACCCTCAACCGCTTCTTCGCCCTGCACGTGATCGCGCTGCCGCTGGTGCTGTTGCTGCTGGTGGTGCTGCACATCTTCGCGCTGCATGAAGTGGGTTCGAACAACCCGGATGGTGTCGAGATCAAGAAGGGTCCGAAGGGCAACCGCTGGTCGCCCACCGCCCCGGCGGACGGCGTGCCGTTCCATCCGTACTACACGGTCAAGGACGGTTTCTACGTCGGCTGCTTCCTGATCTTCGCGGCGTTCATCGTGTTCTTCGCGCCGGCCATGGGTGGCTGGTTCCTGGAGCACGACAACTTCACCGAAGCCAACAAGCTGGTCACGCCGGAGCACATCAAGCCGGTGTGGTACTACACGCCCTACTACGCGATGCTGCGCGTGGTGCCCAACAAGCTGGGCGGCGTGCTGGTGATGTTCGGCGCCATCGCGATCCTGTTCCTGGTGCCGTGGCTGGATCGCGCCAAGGTGAAGTCGTATCGCTATCGCGGCGTGCTGTCCAAGGTGTTGCTGGGCGTGTTCGCGATCTGCTTCGTCTGGCTGGGCAAGATCGGCGCCGGTCCGGGTACGGATCCGGTGGAAACGATCGTCGGCCGCTTCCTGACTGCGTTCTACTTCCTGTTCTTCCTGACCATGCCGATCTGGACCAAGATCGACAAGACCAAGCCAGTGCCCGAGCGGGTGACGACGCATGACTAAGACTTTCGCCTCTCGCCTAGCTGTCTTCGCCAGCGGGTTGCTGATTTCGTTCTCCGTGTTCGCCGCCGGCGGCGGCGCCACCCTGCAGGCCGGCAACGACCTCGGCGACCGCGCGTCGCTGCAGCGTGGCGCGCAGCTGTACATGAACTACTGCGCCGGCTGCCATTCGCTGAAGTACATGCGCTACTCGCGCATGGCCGAGGACCTGGGCCTGACCGAAGACAAGGTGATGAAGAACCTCAACTTCACCGGCGCCAAGTTCGGCGAACAGATCCAGGTCTCGATGCCGCACGACCCGGCCACCAAGTGGTTCGGCAAGATGCCGCCCGACCTGAGCGTCATCTCGCGCGTGCGTGGCAGCGACTGGATCTACACCTACCTCAAGTCGTTCTACCTCGACGAGTCGCGTCCGCTGGGCTGGAACAACAAGTTGTTCCCCAACGCGTCCATGCCCAACCCCTTGTGGGAGCTGCAGGGCATGCAGCACGCCGAGTACGGTCAGCCCGACGCGGCCACCGGCGAGCGGCACGTGGAAAGCCTCAAGGTCACGCAGGCCGGCCGACAGGATGCACGGGCGTTCGACCAGACCGCGCGCGACATCACCAACTTCCTGGAGTATGTCGGCGAGCCGGCTGCCCTGAAGCGCCAGAGCATCGGCGTGTGGGTGATCCTGTTCCTGTCGGCGCTGACGTTCCTGGCCTACCTGCTGAAGCAGGAGTACTGGAAGGACGTCCACTAGGCGGCGTCGCGCGTCCGACGCCGCGGTGCAGGCCAAGCGCCTGCACCGGCAAGAAAAGCCGGGCAGGGGGTTGCTTGGCTTTTTCGGGCGGGGATTGCACACTCAGGGACCGTGGCGACCGTCGGCAAGGGGCTGGCGGCGTCAGTGCGATCGGCGGATTCCGATCGTCGGAGAGCCGTGAATGGCTGCGAGTCCACGTATGCGCAATACACTGACGTTGTTTTCCTCCACCGATGACGTGCTCTGCCACCGCGTGCGGCTGGTACTCGCCGCGAAGGGCGTGAGCTACGACCTGGTGCCGGTGGATCCGCAGAATCCGCCCGAAGACCTCATCGATCTGAATCCCTACCATTCCGTGCCCACCCTGGTGGAGCGCGACCTGGTGCTGTACGCCGCGTCGGTGGTCAGCGAATACCTCGACGAACGCTATCCGCATCCGCCGCTCATGCCGGTCGACCCGCTTTCTCGCGCGCGCCTTCGCTTGGCCATGCTGCGCATCGAGCACGACTGGGTGCCGCAGGTGCAGGCCATCCAGCTGGGCAACAAGCAGCAGGCCGAAGCCGGCCGCAAGCGCCTGAAGGAACTGCTGACCGCCTCGGTGCCGCTGTTCAAGGCCAGCAAGTTCTTCCTCAATCCCGAGATGAGCCTGGCCGACTGCGCGATGGCCCCGATCATCTGGCGCCTGCCGTCGCTCGACGTACCGCTGCCGAAGGACGGCAAGGCGATCGAGGACTACGGCAACCGCATCTTCCGCCACCCCGGCTTCTTGCGCAGCCTGACGGACGCGGAGAAGAAGCTGCGCGAGATTCCGGCCTGACCGACCGCCGTGCAAGACCAGGCCAGACGCGATCCCGCATCGTGATTGGCCGCCGAGAAGTGAAATGACCGACGCCTCTTCCCGCATGACCAGCCATCGTCCGTACCTGCTGCGGGCGCTGAACGAGTGGATCGCCGACAACGGGATGACACCGCACCTGCTGGTCGACGCGACGATGGCGGGCGTGCAGGTGCCCGCGAGCGCGGTGAAGGAAGGCAAGGTGGTGCTGAACATCGCCGAGCGCGCGGTCGTGCGGCTGATGATCGACAACGACGCGGTCAGCTTCACGGCGCGGTTCGGCGGCGTCAGCCATGCGGTCCATGTGCCGATCAGCGCGGTGCTGGCGATCTATTCGCGCGAGACCGGGCAGGGCATGGCGCTGCCGGACGACGTCCCGCACGACACCGACGCCGCCGGCGATGACGACGATGTCGTCACGTCGCAGGACGCACCGCCCGACGACGATACGCCGCCCTCCGGCGGTGGAGGCAAGCGCCCCCCGTTCCTGCGCGTGGTGAAGTAGACGAGGTACACGGCGTATCCGGTCGACCGGGCCGCCGACCGCGACGGCTCAGTGCCGATCGATCGGCGTCACCGACGGGGCGACCGGCCCCACGAACGACACCAGCTGGCCTTTACGCAGCACCAGTCGACCGACATGGCGATCGATGCCGTCGTACGAATACTCGAAGCGGAAGCTGCGCTCGAAACCCAGCCAGCCGTCCTCGCCGCGGCACAGCCGTACTCCGTTGGCGTGCACGCTCTGGTCCAGCCAGATGACGCCCGCGGCCTTGCACGCATTGCGGCCCAGCAGGCCGGCACGTTCGGCGGCCGCGCGTGCGGCGTTCCAGTAGGCGAACGCGGCACCGCCGGCGATCAGCCACAGCAAGGCGCTCAAGGGCGACATGCGAACCTCACGGCGCGGGGCCCAGCTTCATCGACAGGTCGATGGCGCGGACATGCTTGGTCAGGCCGCCGATCGACACGAAGTCCACGCCGTCTTCCGCGATGCCGCGCAGCGTCGTCAGGTCCACGCTGCCGGAGACCTCGAGCGGGATGCGACCGTCGTACGGTGCCGCCTTGGCGCGACGCACGGCCTCGCGCCGGGCATCGGCATCGAAGTCGTCGATCAGGATGCGCTCGCAGCCTTCCGCCAGCGCCTCGTCGAGTTGCGCGAGGGTTTCCACTTCCACGATGAGGGGCAGCGAGGGCTGCGCGCTGCGGGCGGCATGGATGGCCGCCGCCAGCGAGCCCGCGGCCCGCACGTGGTTTTCCTTCAGCATCACGGTGTCGTACAGGCCGATGCGGTGGTTCTGTCCGCCGCCGCAACGGACCGCGTACTTCTGCGCAAGACGCAGGCCCGGCAGGGTCTTGCGCGTATCCAGGATCGTGCAGCCGGTGCCGCGCACGGCATCGACATACTGGGCGGTGACGGTGGCGGTGCCGGACAGGGTCTGAAGGAAGTTCAGCGACGAACGCTCTGCAGTGACCAGCGCACGTGTCCGCCCCGCCAGCGTGGCCAGCACGGTGCCGGCGGGCACACGATCGCCGTCCTGCACACGCCAGTCGATCCGCACGTCGGGATCGAGCGCACGATGGCAGGCATCGAACCAGGGGCGACCGGCAACGACGGCGCTCTCCTTGCACAGCAGATAGGCGATGTCAGCCTTATCCGGCAGCAGGGCGGCGGTGACGTCGCCGCTGCCGACATCCTCCGCCAGTGCGCGCGCGACATCCGAGGCCACGACGTCCGCCGGCGGTGGTGTCGGGCGCTGGCTCATCGCGCGGGGAAGTCGGTGACCTGTGCGGTGGCGATCGCCTCCTCCGCGAGCAGCACGGGGATGCCGTCCTCGACGCGGTAGACGGTCTTGCGGTCGTGCGTGACCAGCGCCTCGCGCAGTGCGTCGGTCTGCGCGGTGTCGTCGGCGCGCTTGACCTGCCCGTCGCCGATGGCGCGGTTAAGTGCTTCCAGTCCGCGCGCATCGAGTACGGCCAGCGGCTGGCGGGTGGTGGGGCAGCAGAGGAGGTCGAGCAGTTTGCGGTCCATGTGGGGGACTCGATCAGCGGTTCGGTCAGGAGGGTAGAATACGTCTTTGCGACCGAGGACGGCCATGACCGCCAGCGTTTCCAGCCCCGTCGTGGGCATCGTGATGGGTTCCCGCTCCGACTGGGAGACCATGCAGCATGCCGCGCAGAAGCTGGATGCGCTGGGCGTTCCCTACGAAGTGAAAGTCGTCTCCGCGCATCGCACGCCGGACGTGCTGTTCTCGTACGCGGAAGCAGCGGCGTCGCGCGGACTGCGCGCCATCATCGCCGGCGCTGGCGGTGCCGCGCACCTGCCCGGCATGCTCGCGGCGAAGACGGCGGTGCCGGTGCTGGGCGTGCCGGTGCAGTCGAAGGCGCTCAATGGCATGGATTCGTTGCTGTCCATCGTGCAGATGCCGGCCGGCATCCCGGTGGCGACGTTCGCCATCGGCAATGCGGGCGCGGCCAATGCCGGCCTGTTCGCGGCGGCGTTGCTGGCACCGGAGCATCCGGCGATCGGCACCGCGCTCGACGCCTTCCGCACGCGCCAGACCGATGATGTGATGGCGCACGACGATCCGCGCCAGCCGCTATGACCACGGTCGGCATCCTTGGCGGCGGGCAGTTGGCCCGCATGCTCGCGCTCTCGGGTGCGCCGCTCGGCCTGCGCTTCCTCGTGATGGATACCGCGCCGGATGCCTGCGCCGGGCAATTCGCGCCGTTGCTGGTGGGCGACTACCGCGATGAAGCCGCACTGGCCGAGTTCGCCTCCAAGGTGGATGTGGCCACGTTCGATTTCGAGAACGTGCCGGCGGAAAGCGCGGAGTGGCTTGCCGGTCGTGTGCCGGTGTTTCCCAATCCGCGTGCGTTGGCCGTCGCGCAGGATCGTCTGGTCGAGAAAACGTTGTTTCAGCAGCTCGGCATCCCGGTTGGTGCGTTCGCCGATGTCGGCAGTCCCGACGTGCTGCGTTCGGAAGTCGAGCGACTCGGCGGCGCGTGCATCCTCAAGACGCGGCGCCTGGGCTACGACGGCAAGGGCCAGTTCCGCATCAAGTCGCCGGCCGACGTCGATGCCGCCTGGGAGGCGTTGGGTGCGCAGGCGGCCACCGTCGGACTGATCGTCGAGGCCTTCATCCCGTTCGAGCGGGAGCTGTCGGTGGTCGCGGTACGCGGCCGCGATGGCGAATTCCGCACCTGGCCGCTGACCGAGAACTGGCATGTCGACGGCGTGCTGTCGGCGAGCCTGGCACCCGCGCGCGTCGATGCGGCACTGGCGGATGCTGCCTGCGCGCATGCGCGGCGCTTGGCCGAGTCGCTGGATTACGTGGGTGTATTCGCACTTGAGCTGTTCTACCGCGACGGTGCGTTGCTCGCCAACGAGATGGCGCCGCGCGTGCACAACTCCGGCCATTGGACGATCGAAGGCGCGGAGACCTCGCAGTTCCAGAACCACCTGCGCGCGGTGCTCGGGCTGCCGCTGGGCGATACGCGCGTGCTGGGCCAGGCCTGCATGCTCAACTGGATCGGCGAAATGCCGGATGCGCGCGCCGTGCTGCAGGAAGCCGGCGGCCATTGGCACGACTATGGCAAGGAATCGCGCGCGGGCCGCAAGGTGGGTCATGCCACGCTGCGTGCGGACGATGCCTCGTCGCTGGCCCAGGCGCTGGCGCGCGTGGGGGCGGTGCTCGGACGCGAGGCCCAGGTGGCGCCCGTCGTGGCGAGGTTGTCCACCTAGGGCGTTCCGCTGAAGATGCAAAAGAAAACGGCCGGGTTTCCCCGGCCGTTTTCATGTGCAGCGTTGGCCCGTGCTCAGCGCAGGTTGCCGGCCACGAAGTCCCAGTTCACCAGTGCCCAGAACGATTCCACGTACTTGGGACGGGCGTTGCGGTAGTCGATGTAGTAGGCGTGCTCCCACACGTCGATGGTCAGCAGTGGCTTGTCCTCGCCGGTCAGCGGGGTGGCGGCGTTGGAGGTGCTGGCCAGCGCCAGCGAGCCGTCCGGACGCTGCACCAGCCAGCCCCAGCCGGAGCCGAAGGTGCCGATCGCGGTCTTGGTGAACTCTTCCTTGAACTTGGCGAAGTCGCCGAAGGCCTTGTTGATCAGCTCGGCCAGCTTGCCGGTCGGCTCGCCGCCGCCATTGGGCTTCAGGCCGTTCCAGTAGAAGGTGTGGTTCCAGACCTGGGCCGCGTTGTTGAACATGCCGCCCTGCGACTTGCGCACGATCTCTTCCAGCGACGCGTCGGCGAACTCGGTGCCCTCGATCAGCTTGTTGAGGTTGTCGACGTAGGTCTTGTGGTGCTTGCTGTAGTGGAAGTCGATGGTCTCGCCGGAGATATGCGGTTCCAGCGCGGTGCGGTCGTAGGGCAGGGGGGGCAGTTCGATGGCCATGGCTTGGTTCCTTACGCTAGGCGGGTCAAGAGGACGTGCCCAGCATCGGCGGGCGATGCAAAGGCTTACACTATGCGAGCCGCAGGTACGCCCTGCGGAACGGACCGAAAGTGTACCCGACGGTGGTTGCCAAACCGTCAACGAAGGAGAAATCAGCATGCCGGTGATGGAACGCATCCAGGCCGAAGTGGATGGCCACCCGATCGTCCTTTTCATGAAGGGCACGCCGCAGTTCCCGATGTGCGGTTTCTCCAGCCGAGCCGTGCACGCGCTGCGCGAAGCGGGCGCCGAACAGCTCCATGTGATCAACGTGCTCGAAGAACCCGAGATCCGTGCCAACCTGCCGCGCTTCTCCAACTGGCCGACGTTTCCGCAGCTCTTCATCAATGGCGAGCTGATCGGTGGCTGCGACATCACCCTGGAACTGCACGAGTCGGGCGAGCTGCAGCGCATCGTGACCGAGGCTTACACGCCGTGAGTCTGCTCGGACTGCCGACGCGCACGCCGCGCGCGCTGGACCAGCGCGTCGTGCTGGTCAGCGGTGCGCACGGCGGCCTGGGCAGTGCGGCCGCGGTCGCATGTGCGGAAGCGGGGGCGACGGTGGTGCTGCTGGGGCGCAAGGTGCCGAAATTGAATCGCGTGTACGACGCGGTGGCGCAGGTCGGGGCAGAGCCTTTGCTGTATCCGCTCGACCTGGAGGGCGCGACGCCCGACGACTACGCCGAACTGGCCGATCGGATCCATGGCGAACTCGGCCGTCTCGACGGCGTCCTGCATTGCGCGGCCGAGTTCAAGGGGCTGACGCCCCTCGAGCACACCGACCCGGCGGCCTTTGCGCGCGTCGTGCACGTCAACCTCACTGCACCGTGGTGGCTGTCGCAGGCCTGCCTGCCGCTGCTGAAGCAATCGGATGACGCGGCGCTGGTCTTCAGCGTCGATGACCTGGCGCGCGTCGGGCAGGCATATTGGGGGGCTTACGGCGTCGCCCAGCACGGATTGACCTCCATGGTGGGCATGCTGCACGCCGAACTGGCCACCAGCACGGTCCGTGTGTCCGCGTTGCAGCCCGGGCCGATGCGTACCGGATTGCGCTCGCGCGCCTATGCCGACGACACCGATGCGCAGGCGCGCGACGCCGGCGACTATGCGGGCGCCTGTGTCACCCTGCTGTCATCTGCAGGCGCCGAGTACAGGGGGCAGATATGGAAGGTGCGGGCATGACCGTCCTCTCGGCGGCCCTGCTGCTGTTCCTGATCCTGGACCCGCTGGGCAACATCCCGGTGTTCCTCAGCGTGCTCAAGCCGCTGCCGCCGCGCCGGCAGCGCATCGTGGTGGTACGTGAGCTGCTGATCGCCCTGGTCGTGCTGATGCTGTTCCTGTGGGGCGGCAAGTACGCCCTGGAGTTGATGCACCTGCGCCAGGAATCGGTCGCGATCGCCGGCGGCATCGTGCTGTTCCTGATTGGCGTGAGGATGATCTTTCCGCGGCCGGAGGGCCTGATGGGCGAGCTTCCCGGCGGGGAGCCCTTCATCGTGCCCTTGGCCATTCCGCTGGTGGCCGGTCCGTCCGGCATGGCGGCCGTCATGCTGATGGGCAGCAATGACCCGTCCCGGCTCGGCGACTGGAGCCTGGCCCTGTTGCTGGCCTGGGGGGCGACGGCGGTGATCCTGTTCTCCGCGACCGTCCTCTACAAATGGCTGGGGCGGCGCGTGCTGACCGCGATCGAGCGGCTAATGGGCATGCTTCTGGTCGCCATTTCCGTGCAAATGGTGCTGGACGGCATCGGTACGTACCTGAAGCTCACGCCCCCCAACATCTGACGGAGCCAGGCCGGCTGCCAGATGGCCGGATCGTCGAACGAGCCCGGCACGACCGCGCCCCGTCGACCGTGCTGCACTGCGGAAACTTTGTCATGCCGCGGTCACAAAATGGTCCTATCGTGTTAACCTGTTATTAACCTCCGCGGACGCCGCGTGGGCCATGGGAACCCCTAGCACGCCCTTCCGAAACGACCTTCACGGTCGCTTCCGCGCACGTCTCGTCAGCCAGCTTCGCCACATCACTCCCGTACCTGAGGTTTATCCGATGAACCAAACCCGTCGTCTTCGCCTGTCCAAGCTCAGCCTTGGCCTCGTCGTCGCGCTTGCCGCCGCTCCTGCCTTCGCGCAGAGCACGTCGGCCGGTGTGGGCGGCCTGGTCACCGACAATGGCGGCCAGCCCGTCGCCGGCGCCGAGGTGACCATCACCCACGTCGAATCCGGCACGGTCAGTCGCGCCACCACCGACGAGAGTGGTCGTTACAACGCGCGCGGCCTGCGCGTCGGCGGTCCCTACCAGGTGACGATCACCAAGTCCGGTTCGGGCACCAAGACCGAAGACAACGTGTTCCTGACGCTGAACCAGGTGAACACCATCAATGCCGCGCTGACCGGCGACCTCACCACGCTGGAAACCGTCACCGCGGTCGGCTTCTCCGGTGGTTCGGAAGTCTTCAGCGCGACCAAGATGGGTTCGGGCACCAGCGTCGATCGCGTGACGATCGAGGCCCTGCCGTCGGTAAACGGCAACATCCAGGATTACATGCGCCTCGACCCGCGCGTGACCTTCAGCGACCGTGCCTCGGGCAGCATCACCGCCGGCGGCATGAACCCGCGCTTCAACAAGATCACCATCGACGGCGTGTCGGCCAGCGACACCTTCGGTCTGGAAGGCAACAACATGCCGACCCAGCGCCAGCCGGTTTCGATGGAAGCCATCGAAGCCATCGACGTCAACCTGTCGAACTACGACGTGACGATGTCCGGCGCCGCCGGCGCCAACGTCAACGCCGTCACCAAGTCGGGCACCAACGAGTTCCACGGTTCGGTCTACGGCACGTACCGTGACGGCGACTGGTTCGGCGACTACCCGGGTCGCGTGGCCGGCAGCACGGCGCTCAACGTCACCGGCATGCCGTTCGACGAGTACGACGACGAGTCCACCTGGGGCGTCACCCTGGGCGGCCCGATCATCAAGGACAAGCTGTTCTTCTTCGCCAACTACGAGAAGTTCAAGCAGACCAACATCGGCCCGGCCGGTAAGAGCCAGGGCACCAACCCGCTGGCGGCCGGCAACGCTGACTTCACTGCCGCCGACCTGTCGGAAGTGCAGCGCATCGCACGCGACGTGTGGGGCTTCGATGCCGGCGGCCTGTCGGGCGGCGGCGACACCGAGCTGGAAGAGTACGCGCTGAAGCTGGACTGGAACATCAGCGACGCCCATCGCGCCAGCCTGCGTTACAGCAAGCTCGAACAGAACCGCGTGCGTCCGGAAGCCTCCACCGCCAGCATCCTGGCGCTGAGCTCCAACTGGTTCAACCACGCCAAGACCGTGGAAAGCTACGTCGGCCAGCTGTTCAGCGACTGGTCCGACACGTTCTCGACCGAGTTCAAGGTGTCCTACCGCGACTACTCGGCGATCCGCATCAGCCCGACCACCGCGCCGACCATCCAGGTCTATTTCGATGACGGCATCGTCGGCAACGGCAACGACAACCCGATCGGCAGCACCAGCAACAGCTTCTCCGGTCTGGACGCGATCCGTCTGGGTACCGAGCGCAGCTCGCCGGGCAATGCGCTGCTGACCGAAACGTGGAACTACTTCGGCGCCGCCACCTGGACCGTCGGCGACCACGACTTCAAGTTCGGTGCGGAATACAGCGAAAGCGAGATCTACAACTTCTTCCTGCAGGATTCGTGGGGCAACTACAGCTTCTACGTCCCGCGGGTGAATGGCGCGTCCGATTTCGGCAACCTGCTGCGTGGCCAGTACTTCGACTACGACCTGCAGACCAACCCGACCAATCCCGATGCGATCGCCGCACGCTACAAGAACAAGAGCCTCGGCCTGTTCGTCCAGGACACCTGGTACGTCACGCCGAACCTGACGCTGACTCTCGGCGTGCGCGCCGACAAGCCGAGCGCCAGCCCGAACCCGCCGTTCAACGAGTGCTTCGCCGCGGCGCCGGGCACGGTCAACGCCGCGTGCGGCACGGGCTACACCGGCGGCTTCGGCATCGCCAACAACAACACCTACAACGGCGACTTCATCATCCAGCCGCGCTTCGGCTTCAACTACACCTTCGACACCGAGCGTTCCATGCAGCTGCGTGGCGGCGTGGGCCTGTTCCAGGGTGACGCGCCGAACGTGTGGGTGGGCAATGCCTACAGCAGCACGGGCATGAACTACGTTTCGTACCAGAACCTGAGCGCGTGGCAGACCGTTCCGTTCAGCGCCGACGGCCTGAACCAGAACGTGCCGACCACGCCGGGTGCCGGCGTGCGCAACGTCAACGCCATCAGCAGCGACTTCGAGCTGCCGTCGGTGTGGAAGGCCAACCTGGCGATCGACGTCGAAACCCCGTGGAACGGCATCGTGGCCTCGGCCGAGCTGCTGCTGACGGACGTCAAGAACGGCCTGTTCTACCGCAGCCTCAACGTCGGCCCGGGCTACGTCGGTCCGGACGGCCGCGTGCTGTACTGGAACCCGAACAGCCCGCGTCCGTTCGGCAACACCACGTCAACCGGCGGCATCCAAGGCAACGGCGCGCGTTTCGGCCGCAACACCTACTTCGGTGACGTCTTCCTGCTGGAAAACACCAACAAGGGCAAGGGCCAGCAGCTGACGGTCTCGTTGACCAAGCCGTTCTCGACCGAGAGCGACTGGTCCTGGACCCTGGGCTACACCCGCACCAATGCCGAGGAAGTGTCCGCGCTGACCAGCTCCACCGCCGGTTCGGGTTACGGTTCGCAGCTGGGCGTCAACATCAACGAGCCGACCAGCTCCACCGCGCGCTACGAGATCAAGGACCGCTTCAGCGGTTCGCTGAACTGGACGCACAAGTTCTTCGGTGACTACGCGACCCAGGTCGGCCTGGTCTATGAAGGCCGCAGCGGTCGTCCGTTCAGCTACATCTTCAGCGGCGACGCCAACGGCGACAACCGTACCTTCAACGACCTGTTCTACGTGCCCAATGGTCCGGGCGACGTCCTGTTCGGCAGCCTGAACGCGACCGGCCAGTTCACCGCCAATGCGGCGATGGAGCAGGCGTTCTGGACGTGGCTGGAGCAGCAGGACGGCCTGAGCCGCTACCGCGGTACCTACGCCCCCGAAAACGGCTTCACGTCGGGCTGGGTCAACACCTTCGACATCCGTATCAGCCAGGAGCTGCCGGGCTTCATGAAGGGCCACAAGTCCAAGGTGTGGCTGGACATCCAGAACGTCGGCAACCTGATCAACAAGGATTGGGGCCACGTGCTCGACTACGGCTTCAACGCCAACAACGCCGTGGCGACGCTGCAGGGCATCTACGACGGCAAGTACGTGTACGGCTACCGCTCGGGCACCGAGTTCGGCCAGTCCACCGCGTACGGCATGCCGACCAACGCCGACAGCCAGACCAACGGCATCTCGCAGTGGTCGGTCCAGGTGGGTCTGAAGTACGAGTTCTGATCCGCTCCACAGCGGAACGCGACACGAACGGCCGGGGCAACCCGGCCGTTTCTTTTTGGGCGGACTCCTCACGCCCGCGGGACTGCGCTACAGTCCCGCTCCTTGCGAACGAATGACAGGAATTCCCATGAACCAAACGGCATCGAGGGCGTTGCCGGTGCAGGACGCGCGGATCTATCCGCGTGGTGGCCTGGACGTACTTTCCCGCGCCGAAGTAGCGCGCCTGCGCGACGCGTCCAGCGGCGGCATGCATGAGCTGCTGCGCCGCTGCGCGCTGGCCGTGCTGACCAGCGGCAGCGCGTCCGACGATCCGCGCGCGGCGCGCGATCTCTACCCCGACTTCGACATCCAGGTCCTGCAGCAGGACCGCGGCGTGCGCATCGACCTGATCAACGCGCCGGCGATGGCCTTCGTGGATGGCGAGATCATCCGCGGCGTGGCCGAGTTGCTGTTCGCGGTGGTGCGCGACCTGGCGTACACCGCCATCGAACTCGGTCCCGAGTACGCGGCCGATCTGGAATCCTCGGCCGGCATCACCAATGCGGTGTTCGGCCTGCTGCGCAATGCGCGCATCCTGAAACCCAGTGATCCCAATCTGGTTGTCTGCTGGGGCGGCCACTCGATCTCGCGCGACGAGTACCTCTACACCAAGCAGGTCGGCTATGAGCTGGGCCTGCGCGGCCTGGACATCTGCACGGGCTGCGGACCGGGCGCGATGAAGGGGCCGATGAAGGGCGCGACCATCGCGCACGCCAAGCAGCGCCGCGCCAAGACGCGCTACATCGGCGTGACCGAGCCGGGCATCATCGCGGCCGAGTCGCCGAACCCGATCGTCAATCATCTGGTCATCATGCCGGACATCGAGAAGCGCCTGGAGGCCTTCGTCCGCATCGGCCACGGCATCCTGGTGTTCCCCGGCGGCGTCGGCACGGCGGAAGAGATCCTCTACCTGCTCGGCATCCTGCTGCACCCGGACAACGCGCACCTGCCGTTCCCGCTGATCCTGACCGGTCCGACCATCGCCGCGCCGTACTTCGAACAGATCGACCGTTTCATCCGGTTGACGCTGGGCGATGCAGCGGCCGAGCGCTACGAGATCATCATCGGCGACCCCGTCACGGTGGCGAAGAGGATGGTCGCCGGCATCCGCAAGGTGCGCGAGTACCGCATCGAGCACAAGGATTCGTTCTTCTTCAACTGGGCCGTCCAGATTCCCGAGGACTACCAGCAGCCCTTCGTGCCGTCGCATGAGGCAATGGCGGCCTTGCAGCTGCGCCCGGGACGTGCCGTACATGATCTTGCCGCAGACCTGCGCCGCGCGTTTTCCGGCATCGTCGCCGGCAACGTCAAGGAAGACGGCATGCGCCGCATCGAGGAGTTTGGTCCGTTCGAGATCCACGGTGACGCGGCGATGATGCAGGCGCTGGACGCGCTGCTGCGCGCGTTCGTCGAGCAGCGGCGCATGAAGATCGCGGGCGAATACAAGCCCTGCTATCGCGTGGTGACCTGACGCGCCGCGCTATCCCGCGACGTCCAGTGGCAGGCGGATGGTGGCGGTGTAGAGACCGTCGGCGACCCGCGTGTCCACGCGCCCGCGGCCTTGGGTCGAGGCATGGATGCGTGCACGCACCGAACTGAGACCGACCTGGTGGCCGGCGGCCGCACGGGACGACGCCGGTGGCAGCGAATTGGAGACGGCGACCTGGAGGAAGCCGTCGATCGTGCTGATGCGGATGCTCACGTCCCCGCCTGTCGTCGATGGCTCGATGCCATGCCGGATGGCGTTCTCCGCCAGCGGCTGGATGGAGAGCGTCGGCACCTGCAGTGCGGGCAGTTCGTCAGGGATGTCCCAGGTCAGCCGCAGCCGGTCCCCCAGGCGCAGCTGTTCGATCTCCAGGTAGCGGCGCGCCAGCGAAATATCCTCCGACAGCCTGAGGGACTCGCGTTGCGACAGCGCCGCCCGGAACAGGTCCGACAGGTCGAGCAGCAACTGCTCGGCGAGGTCCGGCTTCGCATGCAGCAGCGAAATGCCGGTGTTGAGCGTGTTGAACAGGAAGTGCGGCTGGATGCGGGCCTGGAGGGCCTGCAGCTTGGCGTGCTCGGCGCTCACGGCCAGCTGTTTGGCGCGCCAGTAGTTCTGGTAGGTCAGCAGTGTCAACAGCCCGACGACCAGCGCGATAGCCAGTGCTCGCAGTACGAAGGACCACTTGCCGTCTGCCAGGTCACCCGGCGTCGCGAACAGACTCCAGGCGGCCAGGGTCACCAGCAGGGTCATGCACAGCAGGATCCCGAGGCAGATCCAAGCCACCGTGGGTGACCGGAGTCGGGCCAAGGGTTG
This sequence comes from Pseudoxanthomonas sp. LjRoot143, assembly GCF_964252945.1. Lineage (NCBI taxonomy): Bacteria > Pseudomonadati > Pseudomonadota > Gammaproteobacteria > Lysobacterales > Lysobacteraceae > Pseudoxanthomonas > Pseudoxanthomonas sp. LjRoot143. The sequence goes on from NZ_CAXUPM020000001.1 coordinate 625,888, forward strand.
GCGCAGCAGGAAGGTGGTGCACAGCGTGCTGAGGCAGATCCATTGAATGCCGAGCGAAGTCAAGCCGAACTGGATCAGCCGTCCGCCGGATGCGTGGGATGACAGCGCAATGATCAATGCCAGCGCCTCGCCGGCAAGAAGCACCGCGATCAAGGCGACGGGGCGGAACAGGGCGTCGAGCGGGCTGTGGCCGGGCGTATTCACGTGCTGAATTCCGGGCGAGTGGACCTTGGGCGGGCAGTCCATGATGGGTCTTACCACCCAGTCTGTGGAATAGCCCGCTTATCGGGAACAGGTGGCGCGCGCGGCGGGCGCTGAAATAGGTTACCCCTGCCCAATACCCGGGGAAGGGTCATGTCGCGATGTGGTCGGAAATCCAGAGGGCGTCACGCCGCCCGCGGGGTTACCTTGGTCGAACTTGTGGTGACCCTCGCGGTCGCCGCGATGCTGGCGGCCATCGCCATGCCGAGCTTCTCCAGCCTGGTGCGCGGAAACAGGTTGAAATCCTCTGCGAACGAAATGGTCGCGATGCTGCAGACAGCCAAGGTCGCGGCGGTCAGTCGTCGGGCACGTGTTTCGGTCTGTCCCAGCGCCGATGGGGCCAGCTGTGCCGCCACCGCCGGTAATCGCTGGATCGCCCTGATGGTGAAGGATGGTGTCAGTACGGTGCTGCGCGACAGCACGCTGCACGAATCCGTGGTGGTCAAATCCAGCGCAAACCTTTCGGCCGGCAATCACAGGCTCGTGTTCGTGCCCAGCGGTTTCTCTTCGGTGGGTGCCAATGCCAGTGGCACGATCGGCCTGTGCGTGGCGAATCTGTCCGGCAACAATGGCATCGATGTGACGACAAACGTCAGCCGGGTCAGCACGCGGCGGCGAGCGGCGACGGCGGCCTGTACCGGACCCGTGGACAACTGAGGTCATCATGAAACGAGTTCCTTCTTTCGTGGCGCGCCGTTCCCAGCAGGGTGTCGGACTGGTTGAAGTCATGGTCGCGGTTCTGGTGCTGGCGGTCGGCCTTCTGGGCATCGCCGCCATGCAGGCCGTCACACTGAAAAATACGATGGGGTCCGCAAGTCGCTCTCAGGCCGCGATCCAGATCTACTCGATGATGGACATCATTCGGGCCGATCGCGCGAATCTTGGCACCTACAACACCAACATCTACACGGCGGGCGATGGCTCCGGGGATCCGGGAACCATGGCGGGATGGCTGGATGGGTTGAGTGTCAACGTGGCCCCCGACGCGATGGGCAGGGTTGTCTGCAATGCGGACACTATGGTCTGCAGCGTTGGCGTCCAGTGGACCGATGCCAACACCACGGGAGCCAGCGACGAGCCCGTCAACATAAACATCACGAGCCAACTATGACGCATTCGCCAAGACAGGTCGTGGCGGCACAGCGCGGCTTCACATTGATAGAACTGATGGTCGCGTTACTGCTCGGCCTGCTGGTGGTGGCCGCGGCCGGCAGCCTGTTCCTGTCGAACAGCCGTGTGTATGGAGCCAGCGAGTCCATCGGGCGGATCCAGGAGAACCAGCGCAGTGCCTTCGAAATACTGGCGCGGGACATACGCGAGGCCGGGATCAATCCGTGCCTGCGAATCGATGGCGTCAATACGGATATTTTCGGGGTCCAGTTGGCCGCGCCGGACGCCGTGTTCTGGTCGCGATTTGTGAATGGCATCTTCGGGGTTGACGGAACGGGAGCCAACGGCTCCGACGAGATCACCTTGTATGCGGCCAATGGCACCACTTACAGCGTGAGTGAACATAAGCGATCGGGTGATGCCATATCCGTGGGGATCGCCACCTCCGGGATCGCCAACGGTCAGCTTCTGATGATCTGCAACACCGACCATGCGGTCGTGTTTTCGGCAACGGGCGTCACCTCTTCCGGCACCACCATTGGCCACACCGGTACGGCGAACTGCGGTGCGAACTTTACCCGCCCGGGGTCAGGGTCCACGAACTGTACGGCCATGAATGCCAATCCGCGCTACTGCTTCTGGCTGGGGGCGGGCGTGGCGAAAACAGCGGCAGACACGACTGCCTGCCCAGGCGGCATCGGCTCATCGCCCGCATACGTTGTCGCACCGGTCGGAGCAGTGTGGACGGTAGCGGACAACGGGCGAGGCGGCAGCTCGCTCTATCGCACGCTGAACGGTGCACGCAGCGAAATCGCGGAGGGTGTGACCGCGCTGGGGCTGACCTACAAGGTCGGCACCGCAGCGAACTACGTTAACGCGGCGGGTGTCGCCGCGGCAGGTGGGTGGTCCCAGGTCACGGCGGTGCGTGCGCGGATGACCTTCCAGGCGGAACAGGGGGCGCTGAGTCGTGCCGACGTCAGGGGCGTCGACGATGCCGTGCTGACGCGTACGTTGGACGATTACATCGTGCTCAGAAATCATCAGGACATCCAATGATGAATGCACCCATCAGCTACTCTCGCGGCGCCCAGTCAGGCGCGGCATTACCGTTCGTCCTGTTGCTGCTGTTGATCGTGACCATCCTCGGCGTCGCCTCGATGCGGGGCGCCATCATGCAGGAGCGCATGGCATCCAATACCGCCGCGCGAGGCATGGCATTTCAGGTGGCAGAGGCCGGTCTTCGCCAGGCGGAGATCATCGTCCGTGACGGTACCGTCACTTTCCCCGCATCGGGTTGCAGCGCGGGGCGGTGCGCCATGATGGCGGCGCCAGCCACACCAGCCTGGATGGCGACCGGTTTCTGGACCACGGGAGCCGGTTTCCAGACTGGTACCGCAGTCACTGTAGGTTCGGTATCAGTCAGCCCAAGGTTCGTCATCGAAAACTTCGGGCAGGTCACAACAGCTTCATCTGGCGCGGGCGTCGGCATCGACATGGGCAAGCCGCCGCCGTCGGCGGGTGCCACGCAGAGCGTTTTCCGCATCACGTCCTACGCTTCGACGCCCAATGGCGCCGAGGTGGTTCTCCAGTCGTTGTACCGGCGCTGAGGGAGCGCATCATGAAGACGAAGCATATTGTTGCGCCTCGCAAACCCGCATGGACACAGAACCTGGGGGTTGCGGCGGTCACAGCGCTGGTTACGCTGATGGGGCTGCCGGCGCATGCCGTGACCACGTCTTTCCCGGACCATCCATTGCTGACGGGTGGCAACGCCATTCCGCCGAATCTTCTCCTGATCCTGGATGATTCCGGGTCGATGGAATCGGCGGTGATGCTGGCGAACGGTAGAAACAGAGAAACGACCGAACTCAACGACGACGTTTCGGATCGTTCCTATGTCACCAATACGCTCTATTACGATCCGAGAAACACATACCTGCCCTGGCGTACGTCCAGTACCGATCTGAGTGCTCGGCTTGCCTCAGCGAACTTCAGGTCAGCGGCCAGTAGCTACACCAGTCCGACGGCCAGTACAGTGGACCTCCGGAGCGCAACGAACGAGAACGGCGTTCCAGAGTCGTACTTCTATGTCCCCAGAGTGGCCAACCCGGGCACGACGGCGAGCAACTACGACAAGTATCGGATTGGCACTTCAAGTTCGTCCACGAGCTGGAACAGTGGCGCTGTCCAGAAGTTGACGGCTTCAACCCTGCTCGGCCCCGCGACCATTTCATCGATTACGAGAAACAACTGGTCCACGTGTTTCGTCGTGAATACGAATGGCGCTGATAGCGTTACGATCCAGACGTCAGGCGGATCGGGCGATGGCGATCTGTCCGTCTATACGAGGCGGTCCGATTGCACCAGCACTGTCAGCACCAGCGCTGGCGGCACTAACAGTGAGAGCATCACGATCGACTCGCCGCAAGCGACGATCAGCTTCAGGATTTATGCGTACTCCGAAGTAAGGAATATCAGCTATACGGTCACCTCTGTTGGCTGGCCGGATATGACGCCCAGTGGAAACACCAGTGCCTTGCAGCAAGCGGAATTGCAGAACTTCGCCAACTGGTACCAGTACCACCGTACGCGCAACAAGATGGCCAAGGCCGGTGCTTCGGAAGCATTCGGGCGACTGGGCAAGAATTACCGCGTGGGCTACGACACCATCTGGAACAGGGGCGGCGGTACGGCCAACACAGGTGGTAGCGCGCCCGCGCTTCCTATTCCGTATGCCACGGGAGGGGGACTGTTCGAAGGCACCAATCGCACCACGTTCTACAGTCGGCTTCAGAATACCGGCGCAAGCGGCAGTACACCGCTGAAAGGGGCGCTGCAGCGTTCGGCACGCTATTTCATGACCGACGACCCCTGGAAAACGGACTCTTCGGGCGCGATGATGACCTGCCGGCAGAACTACGCCATCCTGACGACGGACGGCTACTGGAACAGCGATTCCGGCTATAACAATGTCGGGAATGCGGATGCGTCCACCAGTCGCGATGTCGATGGCAATCCACCGCAGTATCCGGACAGATATTCCGATACCGTAGCCGACGTTGCCTACAGGTACTGGAGTACGGACTTGCGTGCCGATATGGCCAACAATGTCCTAACCAGCACGTCAGATCCGGCGGACTGGCAGCACATGGTCACCTTCGGCGTGTCCATCGGTCTGCAAGGCACACTGAATCCGGAGAATCCGCCGCCATCACCCTGGAACGTTGACCCGATCAACAACAGCGGCGCGCAGCGTATCGATGACCTGTGGCATGCATCGCTCAATGGTCGCGGCAAGTTTGTGGTTGCGAGCAACAGCGACAAGTTCGCCGAGGCACTGACAGGCGCGTTGGCTGCCATCGATTCGCGCAGTGCTTCCGGTTCCAATATCGCGTCCAGCTCGACCAAGACCGACACCACTACGTTGACCTTCGTGGCCGGTTTCACTTCGGGCACGTGGGTGGGCGACCTGATCGCCAGTCCGTTCAACGCCGCGCTGACGGGCGTTTCCACCACGCCAGACTGGGTCCTGTCGCAGACATTTGCGACGGGCCGTGCCAACGCCAACTTCCAGAACCGTACCGTGCTGACCATGAAGAGTGGCGCGGCATCGCTGTTCAACAGCGCCATGACGGGTGCTGGCGATCTGGCGGCGCGCACCGGTCAGGCGGATGCCGCCACGGCCGACGAGAACATCACGTATATCCGAGGCGGCCAAAGCAAGGAAGTCGGCCAGGTCGGTGGAACGCTGCGCAGGCGCGCCTATCCGATTGGCGACATCGTGAATTCTTCGCCGGCGTATGTGGAAGATACCAAGACGGTTTACATCGGGGCCAACGACGGCATGCTGCATGCCATCAATGCTAACAGCGCCGATACCGCCAACCGCGGACAAGTGCTGTTTTCCTATCTGCCGAAGGGCATCGACTACACCGCGTTGGCCAGCCTCAGCGCCACGGCTTACGAGCATCGTCATTTCGTCGATGGGCAGATCGATGTGACCAGCCGGGCCATGCAGGGGAGCAACAAGAACATCCTGGTCGGGGCGCTGGGGCGTGGTGGCCGCGGTGTGTTCGCGCTGGACGTGACCACGCCGACCGCTATGGGGACGAGCAACGTCCTCTGGGATCAGACGGTCAGTCGGGCAACGGCCAACGATACGACCGAACCCAATATGGGGTTCGTGCTCGGGCGTGTGCTGATCCGGAATGGCAACGGCGGCAAGACCTACGCCTTCGTTCCCAACGGTATCGACAGCCCGAACGGTTCGGCGACGCTGTTCGTCTACGAGTTGAACGCCAATGGCGGCATCGCCAGCACCACCCGGCTCGTGGCCGACAATTCCGGCGGCAATGGCTTGATGTCGCTGGGCATGGCGGACCTGAATGGAGACGGCAAGGTGGACACGGTCTACGGCGGCGACCTGAAGGGTAATGTCTGGCGCTGGGACTTCAGCGCGGCCACGCTGCCTACCAGTGCGGTGAAGCTGTTCCAGGCCATGGACGCGGCGAACAAGCCGCAGCCGATCACCGGCGGTCTGGCGGTGGGGCGCAGCAAGGCGGGAGAGATCTTCGTCGGTTTCGGTACCGGTCGCTTCCTGTCGAGCAACGACATGCCCGGGGTCGCCACGCAGACGGCGCAAACTCTCTACGGCCTGAAGGACAGTGGCAGCACGATTGCCGGCCGGGCCAATCTGCAGGCGCGTACCATTCCCTATTCGGGAACGACGGCATCGGGGGCCGCAGCACGTGGTTTCGAGAATTACTCGGTGCTGCAGTCTGGCAAGCAGGGTTGGTACATCGATCTGACGGCACCGGAGCGCGTGATCTCGTCGCCTACGGTCTACGGGACGGCGATGTATGTGTCTTCGGTCATCCCTCCGACCGGCAGTGATTGCAACAGCTCGGCAGGTAGTGGTTTCCTGAATGCCCTCAATCTGTTCACCGGTACCAGTCCCGAGGTGGGGGGGTACTTCAGCAACAACGGGCGGATCGGCGATGGTGTTGTGGGCTCGGTCGGTATCAGTGGCGGCATGCCCACGGAAGCGAACGTGACCAGCAGTCTGGCGACGGTCGGCACTGGCGCTTTCAGCTCGGAAAATGGTGGTGCGGGCAATACCGAAAGCCAGGGAATCGAGCCGCCCGCAGGTGGTCGTGCTGCCCGCGTCAGTTGGCGTGAGGTGATGGCGCAATGACAAGCACGGAGCGTGTGATGCAACGGAAGAACAGAGGATTCACCCTGATCGAGCTGATGGTCGTGGTGGCCATCCTGGCGATCATCGCGTCCATCGCCTATCCCAGCTATATCGATTTCGTCGTGAAATCGAGGCGATCCGCGGGGGCTGCGTGCCTGATGGAGTTGTCGCAGTTCATGGAGCGCTACGCGTCCACCAACATGGGCTATGCCGGGGCTGCATTGCCGAATGCGGCATGCACGACGGAGCTGGCCAGCCACTACGTGTTCGCTTTCTCTGCGGGCCCGGATGCGACGTCCTATACGCTGGCCGCCACCCCGCAGGGACAGCAGTCGAGCCGGGATGGTGAGTGTGGTGTCCTGAGTACGAACCAGCGGGGCACGAAGTCCGTTTCCGGATCCTATTCGGGGACGCCCGCGAAGTGCTTCTGAGAGCTTCGCTCCCGCGCTGAATCTATCGGCGAAGCACTACAACGACAAAGGCCGCGATCACTCGCGGCCTTTGTCGTTCTTGAATCTGGCGCCCGAAGTTGGACTCGAACCAACGACCCCCTGATTAACAGTCAAGTGCTCTAACCGGCTGAGCTATTCGGGCGGGGCGCGTATTGTAGCCAGCGATTCGGGCTGGGACAAGCCTCGGGAGGCAGAGGGTGCGCCATGAGGAGCCTGGCCCCCGTAGGTCTGGAATCAACACGGCGTCGTCAGGTTGCCGCGCATGGCGCGTGCGCGGCCTGTATTGTTCAGTATGACGCTGTTGGCCACGCGCCCGTTGTAGCAGATCCGGATGGTCAGGTTGGCGCCGTAGCTCATGCCGGTAGGCTGGTAGCGGACATGTCGGCGTCCCTCGGTGGAGACCACGCGGATGCTCGGGGTGTCGGGCACGGTCTCGTTCCGGTAGATGTCGTTGCCATCGTCTGGATCGCGGTTCCCGTCCGGATCGCGAAAGGACAGCCAATGGCCTCCCCAGTCGGTGTCCTGCCTGCAGGTGCCGCCGCCATCGCTCGGACATACCACGACCGGCACATTGTGGCTGATGGCGGTCATCCGGGCCGAAGCCAAGTGGGACATCAGCAGATTCGTCACCGCCTTGGCCTGTTGACGGGATCGGAACTCTCGCATCGACGGCAGGCTGATGGCGACCATCAGCGCCAGGACGGACAGGGTGACTGAAAGCTCCACCAGCGTGAAACCATGCGCGGGTGCAGCGGGGCGTGCAGGACTTCCTCGACGGGAAGACGAAGGCATCCATGCAATCGACGACTCCTTGAATTGAACGGGACGTGAGCAGGTTCGGCCGGAGGCTGCGACGCAACCATCAGGTCAGGCCTTGTCCGCGTGTAGGAGTTTGCCTGTCCGGCGCTCACATCCGCGGGGATATACTGGAATGTCGATGACCAATCCCCCTGCGATGACTGACCGTTTCCAGCTCGTTTCCCCCTATTCCCCGGCCGGCGACCAGCCGCAGGCGATCCGGAAGCTCACCGAGAATTTCGAGGCGGGTCTGGCGAAGCAGACGCTGCTGGGCGTGACGGGCTCGGGCAAGACCTACACCATCGCCAACGTGGTGCAGCAGGTGCAGAAGCCGACCCTGATCATGGCGCCGAACAAGACGCTGGCGGCGCAGCTGTATGGCGAGTTCAAGGCGTTCTTCCCGCACAACGCGGTGGAGTACTTCGTCAGCTATTACGACTACTACCAGCCCGAGGCCTACGTGCCGTCGAGCGATACCTTCATCGAGAAGGACAGCTCGATCAACGAACACATCGAGCAGATGCGGCTGGCGGCGACCAAGACGCTGCTTTCGCGCCCGGATGCGCTGGTGGTGGCCACCGTATCCGCCATCTACGGCCTGGGTGCGCCCGAAGACTATCTGTCGCTGCGGCTGATCCTGTCGCTGGGCGAACGGATCGATCAGCGCGAGCTCATCCGCCACCTGACCCAGCTGCAGTACACCCGCAACGAGTACGAACTGCAGCGCGGCACGTTCCGCGTGCGCGGCGAGATCATCGATGTGCACCCGGCGGAAAGCGATGCCGAGGCCGTGCGCATCGAGCTGTTCGATGGCGAGGTCGAGGGACTCAGCCTGTTCGATCCGCTCACCGGCGAATCACTGCGCAAGTTGCAGCGCTACACCGTCTATCCCAAGACCCACTACGCCACGACCCGCGAACGGGTGCTGGCGGCGATCGACACCATCAAGGTCGAGCTGAAGGAGCGGCTGGAACAGCTCTATTCGCAGAACAAGCTGGTCGAGGCGCAGCGGCTTGCGCAGCGGACCCAGTTCGACGTGGAGATGATGGCGGAAGTCGGCTTCTGCTCCGGCATCGAGAACTACTCGCGCCATCTGACCGGCAAGGCGCCGGGCGAGCCGCCGCCGACGTTGTTCGACTACCTGCCGGCGGACGCCTTGCTGGTCATCGACGAGTCGCACGTGACCATTCCGCAGATCGGCGCCATGTACAAGGGTGATCGCTCGCGCAAGGAAACGCTGGTGGAGTTCGGCTTCCGCCTTCCCTCGGCGCTGGACAACCGGCCGCTGCGTTTCGAGGAGTGGGAGGTCCGTTCTCCCCGCAGCATCTATGTCTCGGCGACGCCAGGTCCGTACGAGTTGCGCGAATCCAACGGCGAGATCGTCGAGCTGGTGGTGCGTCCCACCGGCCTGATCGATCCGGAGGTGGAGATTCGCCCCGTCGGTACCCAGGTCGATGACTTGCTGTCGCAGATCAACGAGCGCGTGGCGTGGGGCGATCGCGTGCTGGTCACCACGCTGACCAAGCGCATGGCCGAGAACCTGACCGAGTACCTGGGCGAACACGGCATCAAGGTCCGTTACCTGCACTCGGACGTGGACACCGTCGAGCGCGTGGAGATCATCCGCGACCTCCGGCTGGGCAAGTTCGACGTGCTGGTCGGCATCAACCTGCTGCGCGAGGGTCTGGACATGCCGGAGGTGTCGCTGGTGGCGATCCTCGACGCCGACAAGGAGGGATTCCTGCGCTCCACCGGTTCGCTGATCCAGACCATCGGCCGCGCCGCGCGCAACCTGCGCGGCAAGGCGATCCTGTACGCCGACAAGATCACCCGCTCGATGCAGGCGGCGATGGACGAGACCTCCCGCCGGCGCGAGAAGCAGGTGGAGTACAACCTCAAACACGGCATCACGCCGAAATCCGTGGCCCGTCCTATCGTGGACATCCTGGAGGGCGCCCGCAGCGAGGCGGCCAACGAGGGCAAGTCCGGGCGAGGCAAGTCGCGCCGGGTGGCCGAGGAGCCTGCCGAGTACGGGGTGATGGATCCGGCCCAGGCGGTGGCCCGCATCAAGGCGCTGGAGCAGCAGATGTACCAGCACGCGCGCGACCTGGAATTCGAGGATGCGGCGCGCCTGCGCGACCAGATCCAGCGACTGAAGGAAGCCAGCCTGGGCGGTTGATCGACCTGATCGCATGACCCGGTTGTCGACGACCCCGCTTCCGGGCTAGAATTCGCGCCCCTGCAAAGGGCAGACCGGGCGGTTAGCTCAGCGGTAGAGCACTACCTTGACATGGTAGGGGTCACAGGTTCGAACCCTGTACCGCCCACCACGCTTCCACAGCGTGGATTCCGGACTTCTGGGGCCAGCCCGATGCGCCATCTTCATCACGAGGTGGCCCGCGGCAACGCCGGCCGAGCGTGCGACATGAGCACTACCATCGCCTGAACCCGGTAATGCCCGAGGCACTGCATCCCGTAGGCGCCCTCGTGGCGCTTTTTTCATGTCCGTTTCCCTGCCAGGCCGCCCCGAGCGCCGGCGCCCCTCCAGATCGAGTCCGCACCCGATGATCACCATCACGCTCCCCGACGGCAGCCGCCGCGAGTTCGAGAACCCCGTTTCCGTCATGCAGGTGGCGCAGTCCATCGGTGCCGGCCTGGCCAAGGCCACCGTCGCCGGTGCGGTCGACGGCGTGCTGGTCGATGCCAGCGACGTCATCGACCACGACGCTGCGCTGCGCATCATCACGCCGAAGGACGAGGAGGGCGTCGAGATCATCCGCCACTCCTGCGCCCACCTGGTCGGCCACGCGGTGAAGCAGCTGTATCCGGACGTGAAGATGGTCATCGGCCCGGTCATCGCCGAGGGCTTCTACTACGACATCTACAGCGAGCGCCCGTTCACGCCGGAGGACTTGGCGGCGGTCGAGCAGCGCATGCAGGAACTGATCGCGCAGGACTACGACGTCATCAAGAAGATGACGCCACGCGCCGAGGTCGTGGAGGTGTTCAAGTCCCGTGGCGAGGACTACAAGCTGCGCCTGATCGACGACATGGGTCCGGACGTCACGGCGATGGGCCTGTATTACCACCAGGAATACGTCGACATGTGCCGCGGCCCGCACGTGCCCAACACGCGCTTCCTGAAGGCGTTCAAATTGACGCGCATCTCCGGTGCCTACTGGCGCGGTGACGCCAAGAACGAACAGCTGCAGCGCATCTACGGCACGGCTTGGGCCGACAAGAAGCAGCTGGAGGCCTACATCCAGCGCATCGAGGAAGCCGAGAAGCGCGACCACCGCAAGATCGGCAAGCAGCAGGAACTGTTCCACCTGCAGGAAGAGGCGCCGGGCCTGGTGTTCTGGCACCCGAAGGGCTGGGCCATCTGGCAGGTGGTCGAGCAGTACATGCGCAAGGTCTACCGCGACAGCGGCTACCAGGAAGTGCGCTGCCCGCAGATCCTCGACGTGGCCCTGTGGAAGAAGTCCGGCCACTGGGACAACTACAAGGAAAACATGTTCTTCAGCGAGTCGGAGAACCGCACCTACGCGGTCAAGCCGATGAACTGTCCGGGCCATGTGCAGGTCTTCAACCAGGGCCTGCACAGCTATCGCGACCTGCCGATCCGCTACGGAGAGTTCGGCGCCTGCCACCGCAACGAGCCGTCTGGCGCGCTGCACGGCATCCTGCGCGTGCGCGGCTTCACCCAGGACGATGGCCACATCTTCTGCACGGAAGACCAGATCGAGGCCGAGGTGACGGCGTTCCACCAGCAGGCGCTGAAGGTCTACTCGGACTTCGGCTTCGAGGACATCCAGATCAAGATCGCCCTGCGCCCCGAATCGCGCCTGGGCGACGACGCCACCTGGGACAAGGCCGAGGCCGCCCTGCGCGCCGCGCTGCGCAGCTGCGGGGTGGAGTGGCAGGAGCTGCCGGGCGAGGGCGCGTTCTACGGCCCGAAGATCGAGTACCACCTGAAGGACGCCATCGGCCGGACCTGGCAGCTGGGCACGATGCAGGTCGACTTCATGATGCCGGGCCGCCTGGGCGCCGAGTACGTGGACGAGAACAGCCAGCGCCAGCATCCGGTCATGCTGCACCGGGCCATCGTGGGCTCGATGGAGCGCTTCATCGGCATCCTGATCGAGCACCACGCTGGTGCATTCCCGTCCTGGCTGGCCCCCCAGCAGGCGGTGGTGATGAATATCACCGACGCCCAGGCCGATTATGTGGCCGAAGTCCGGAAAACCCTTGCAAATCAAGGCTTCCGGGTGGTGGCCGATTTGCGGAACGAGAAGATCGGCTATAAGATTCGCGAGCACACGCTGCAGCGGGTGCCTTACCTGCTGGTGGTCGGCGACCGCGAGAAGGAAAATGGCGCCATCGCCGTGCGTACGCGTTCCGGTGAAGACCTGGGCAGCATGTCCGTTGCCGCTTTCGCCGAACGTTTGCGTAACGAGCACGCCGCGCAATAATTGGTTCCGGCCCCTCGCGGTCCGGCACACCCCTCCCTGGAGACTGCAACATCAGCATCCCTGACAACAAGCAAAACCGTAAGAACCACGAAATCCGCGTGCCGCGGGTACGCGTGATCGGTTCCGATGGCGAGATGATCGGCGTGCTTTCGCGCGACGAAGCCCTGGCCAAGGCGGAAGACGAAGGCCTGGATCTGGTCGAGATCCAGCCCAACGCCGAGCCGCCCGTCTGCAAGATCATGGACTTCGGCAAGTTCAAGTTCGAAATGCAGAAGAAGGCCAACGAGGCCAAGAAGAAGCAGAAGCAGGTCGAGATCAAGGAACTCAAGTTCCGCCCCGTCACCGACGAGGGCGACTACCAGATCAAGATGCGCAACATCCGCCGCTTCCTTGAAGAGGGCGACAAGGTCAAGGTCAACATCCGCTTCCGTGGCCGCGAAATGAGCCACCAGGAGCTGGGTCGCGAGATGGCCGCGCGCATCGAGGCCGAGCTGGGCGACGAGATCGTCATCGAGTCCCGGCCGCGCCTGGAAGGTCGCCAGATGGTCATGATGATCGCGCCGAAGAAGAAGTGATCCCGCCGCCTCCGGGCGCAGGATCGACGGAAGGCGCCGCAAGGCGCCTTTCCCGTTTCCGGCCCCAGTCCGGGGCTAAGTGGCCGGATTTGCAAGAAAAAACGGCAGCGGGCATAATACGCGGCCCGGTACGCCGGGAGGCTGTTCGCAGCCGATGGACCCGTCGCAGGTTCCGCTCTGGAATCAACGACTTACAAGCCGATATGGGCATGGATGGAAAGTGTGGCCCTCGTGGTCGCCGCCCGGATCAGTGACATAAACCCGTCAAGGACATAGCAATGCCCAAGATCAAGACCCACCGGGCGGCGGCGAAGCGTTTTCGCAAGACCGCATCCGGCAAGTTCAAGGCTGGCCACGCCAACCGTAGCCACATCCTCACCAAGAAAGCGACCAAGCGTAAGCGCGGCCTGCGTGCGACGAATATCATTCGCGCCGAGGACAGCGGCCGTTTGAACCGCATGCTTCCCTACCTCTGAGGACTGAGACATGGCACGAGTTAAGCGTGGCGTGACGGCGCGTCGCCGTCACAAGAAAGTCCTTCACCTCGCCAAGGGCTACTACAACGCCCGTCGCAAGGTATTCCGCGTCGCCAAGCAGGCGGTGATCAAGGCGGGTCAGTACGCCTACATCGGCCGCAAGCAGAAGAAGCGCAACTTCCGTTCGCTGTGGATCACGCGTATCAACGCGGCCGCCCGTCTGAACGGTCTGAGCTACAGCCGTTTCATGAACGGCCTGCTGAAGGCTGGCATCACCCTGGACCGCAAGGTGCTGGCGGACATCGCCGTGCACGATGCGACCGGTTTTGCGGCCCTGGCTGAAAAGGCGAAGGGCGCACTCGCGGCGTAAGCCGCGTCTCCACCGTAAAGCACTCCGGCAGTCCATCGCCGGGAACACGTGGGGAAGGGCGCGAGTCCTTCCCCATTGTTTTTTGTGGTTTCTGTTTTTGTGCCACAGGCTGGCACCCTCTCATGGACCTCCAATGAGCGAAATCGAATCCCTGTCCACGCAGGCGCTGGCCGACATCGCCGCCGCGCAGACGCCCGACGTGGTGGAGCAGTTGCGCGTCGCGCTGCTCGGCAAGAGCGGCAGCGTGACGTCGCAGCTGAAGCAGTTGGGTGCGCTGCCCGCCGATCAGCGCAAGACCGCCGGCGAAGCGATCAACCGCGCCCGTGACGTCATTGGCGAAGCACTGTCGGCCCGCAAAATCGTGCTGGAAGATGCCGCACTCGACGCGCGCCTGGCCGGCGAAACGATCGACGTGACGCTGCCGGGCCGCAACAGCGCCCGTGGCGGCCTGCATCCGATCAGCCGCACGCTGGAGCGCATCGCCGACATCTTCGGTCGCCTGGGCTATGAACTGGCGGACGGTCCGGAGATCGAGGACGACCAGCACAACTTCGAGGCGCTGAATTTCCCGCCGCACCATCCGGCGCGCGCCATGCACGACACGTTCTACTTCGGCGACGGCCGCCTGCTGCGCACGCATACCTCCGGCGTGCAGGTCCGCTACATGGACAGCCATACGCCGCCGCTGCGCATGATCGCGGCAGGCAAGGTCTACCGCAGCGACAGCGACCAGACTCACTCACCGATGTTCCATCAGGTCGAGGGCCTGCTGGTGGACGAGCATTCGACCTTCGCCGACCTCAAGGGCACGCTGGCCGAGTTCGTGCGTGCGTTCTTCGAGCGCGATTTCGAGATGCGTTTCCGTCCCAGCTACTTCCCGTTCGTCGAACCCGGCGCCGAAGTCGACATCGCCTGGCAGCAGCCCGATGGCAGCACGCGCTGGCTGGAAGTACTCGGCTGCGGCATGGTGCATCCGAACGTGCTGCGCAACTGCGGCATCGATCCGGAGCGCTATACCGGCTTCGCCTTCGGTCTCGGCGTCGAGCGCTTCGCGATGCTGCGCTACGGCGTCAACGACCTGCGTGCGTTCTTCGAGAACGACGTGCGGTTCCTGAAGCAGTTCGCCTAAGGCGGGCTCACGCGCGCCGCCGCTCCGGCATCTCGACATCTGATACATGGCAACGGCGGGCCCGGGCCCGCCCTACGGATCACGAACCATGAAGTTTTCTGAAAACTGGCTGCGCAGCCACGTCCCCACCCAGGCCACTCGCGACGAGCTGTCCGCGACGCTGACCGCGATCGGCCTGGAGGTCGAAGAGGTCACTGGGCTGGGCGATGGCCTGGCGAACGTGGTTGTGGCGCGCATCGTCGAATGCGCCAAGCATCCCGAAGCCGACCGCCTGCAGGTCTGTCAGGTCGATGCAGGGCAGGACGGCCTGCTGCAGATCGTCTGCGGCGCACCGAATGCGCGCCCCGGCCTGCTGGCCCCGCTGGCGATGGTCGGCGCGAATGTCGGCGGCATCGCCATCAAGGCGGCCAAGCTGCGTGGCGTGGAGTCCAACGGCATGCTGTGTTCGGCGAAGGAGCTGGGCATCGACGCCGACGCGTCGGGTCTGCTCGAACTGCCGGTCAACGCACCGGTCGGCTCGCCCATTGCCGATTACCTGCAGCTGCCCGATGCCAGCATCGAGATCAAGCTGACGCCGAACCGTGCGGATTGCTTCAGCGTGCGGGGCATCGCCTACGACGTCGCGGCCTCGCTGGGCAGCGAAGTGAAGCCGTTCGACACCACGCCGGTGCCGGCGCAGAGCCCGTCCGTCCTGAGCGTGGAGCTCGAGGCTGGTGCGCGCGTGCCGCGCTTCGCCGGCCGCGTGATCGAAGGTGTCGATGCCACCGCGCCCTCGCCGGTGTGGATGGTCGAGCGCCTGCGCCGCAGCGGCGTGCGCCCGATCAGCTTCCTGGTCGACGTCACCCAGTACGTGATGCTCGAGCTGGGGCAGCCCATGCATGCCTTCGACAAGGACACGCTGGAAGGCGGCATCGTGGTGCGTCCGGCTCGCAAGGATGAGACGGTCGCGCTGCTGGATGGCCGCACGGTGACGCTCGATGAAGATTTCCTGGTCGTCTCCGATGGCCGCGGTGGCCGCGCTGCGCGCGCCGTGGCGCTGGGCGGGATCATGGGCGGGCTCGACACGCGCGTCACCGATACGACGCGCAACGTGTTCCTGGAAGCCGCGCACTGGATTCCCTCGGCGATCATCGGCCGCAGCCGCAAGCTGGGTCTGCACACCGACGCCGGCCATCGCTTCGAGCGTGGCGTCGATCCGGAGCTGCCGCGCATTGCGGTGGAGTACGCGACGCGCCTGATCCTCGAAGTCGCCGGTGGCGTCCCCGGTCCGATGACCGAAGCGGTAATGCCCGAGCATCTGCCTAGGCCGACGGCGATCCTGCTGCGCCGGGCACGCGTTGCACGCGTGCTGGGCGTCGAGATTCCGGATGCCGAGATCGAACGCATCCTGCGTGGACTGGGCCTGCAGGCCGCAGCGGTTGCGGAGGGCTGGAGCGTGGTCGCGCCGAGCCGCCGCTTCGACATCGCCATCGAGGAGGACCTGATCGAGGAACTGGCACGCATCCACGGCTACGACCGTGTGCCCACCACTTTGCCGGGCGGTGCGACCCGCATCGCGGCGCCGAGCGAAACGCGCGTCGAGGACGGCGTGGTGCGCCGGCAGCTGGCCGCGCGGGACTACTTCGAGACGGTGAACTTCGCCTTCGTCGACGCGCAATGGCTCACGCACTGGAATGCCGCCGAGGGCGCGGTGCCGCTGGCGAATCCACTCAGCGCCGAACTGGCGATCATGCGCACGCAGCTGCTGCCCGGCGTGGTGGCGGCGCTGCAGCGCAATGCGGCGCGCCAGGCCGGTCGCGTACGCCTGTTCGAGATCGGCAACGTGTTCCATGCAGCCGCACAGTCCGGCGACGCGCCCATCGAGTCGCTGCGCATCGCCGCCGCGATCACCGGCGACGCCGCGGCCGAGCAGTGGGGCTTGCCGGCGCGAAAGGCCGACTTCCACGATCTCAAGGGTGATCTGGAGAGTGTGGCTGCCTTGGCGGGCGCCATCCTCGAGTACCGCCCGTCGCAGGCACCCCATGGCCACCCTGGCCGCTCGGCCGACGTCTACCGCGACGGCGTCCGCCTCGGCTGGATCGGGCAGTTGCATCCGCGCCTGCAGCGCCTGTTGGACCTGGATGCCGACGTGGCCGCCTTCGAGTTGGATCTGGCGCCGCTGTCCACGCGCGCGCTGCCGCGCGCGGCAGAGCTTTCCCGCTATCCGTCCGTCCGCCGGGACCTCGCGTTCGTCGTGGCGGAAGAAGCGTCCTGGGCCGCCCTGGCGGCGACGGTCAGGCGCGCCGCCGGCCCGCTGCTGCGCGACGTGCAACTGTTCGACCGCTACGTGGGGCAGGGGGTCGAATCCGGTCAAAAGAGTCTCGCTATGGGCTTGATTTTGCAGGACAACTCACGCACTCTCACTGAAGGCGACGTGGCGCAGGTAGTGGCGGCCGTCGTGGCCGCGATCGACGAAACGCACGGCGCGAAGATCCGCGGATGAACGGTATGAAGGCAGTGGCTGGGCCGGCGACGGCAGCAATGGGGACGCAGTAATCCATGGCATTGACGAAGGCGGAGATGGCCGAACGTCTGTTCGACGAGGTCGGCCTGAACAAGCGCGAGGCGAAGGAATTCGTCGACGCGTACTTCGACGTGCTGCGCGAGGCCCTGGAACAGGGTCGGCAGGTGAAGCTGTCGGGGTTCGGCAATTTCGACCTGCGCCGCAAGAACCAGCGCCCCGGCCGCAATCCGAAGACCGGTGAAGAGATCCCGATCTCGGCACGGACGGTGGTGACCTTCCGGCCGGGCCAGAAACTCAAGGAGCGGGTGGAAACGTATGCTGGATCCGGGCAGTAACCGCGAGCTTCCGCCGATTCCGGCCAAGCGCTACTTCACCATCGGTGAGGTGAGCGAGCTGTGCGACGTGAAGCCGCACGTGCTGCGGTACTGGGAGACGGAGTTCCCCAGCCTGGAACCGGCCAAGCGTCGCGGCAACCGCCGCTACTACCAGCGCCATGACGTGCTGATGGTGCGCCAGATCCGCGGCCTGCTGTACGAACAGGGCTACACCATCGGTGGTGCGCGTCTGCGCCTGGAAGGCGAGGGCGCCAAGCAGGAGTCCGCATTGAGCGCACAAATCGTGCGCCAGGTGCGGATGGAGCTGGAAGAAATCCTGCAGTTGCTGCGCCGTTGATGCCCGCTGGCGCTCCTGCTGGGAGTCGCCGCAGAATTCCGGCTATAATGCGCGGCCCGTCGCAAGGCGGGCCGATCCGCGAGATTCGGGGCGTAGCGCAGCCTGGTAGCGCATCTGCCTGGGGGGCAGAGGGTCGTCGGTTCAAATCCGGCCGTCCCGACCAATCGCGGTTCAACATCAAGCCTGCGCCGATGCGTGGGCTTTTTTGTGCCCGTCGTTCGCCGCGGGCGAGGACGGTTCCCGACCACCGACCGCAGGACCGTTCATGGCTTCGATGACCGACGCGTTGATCCGTGACCTGCAGCTGACGCCGCACCCGGAAGGCGGTTACTTCCGTCGCGTCTACGAGTCGGCCAAGCGCACCGAGGTCAATGGCATCGAGCGTCCCGCGCTGACGGCGATCAAGTTCCTGCTGCCGGAAGGCGTGGTGACCCGCTGGCATCGTGTCGACGCGACCGAGGTCTGGGACTGGCATGACGGCAGTGCGATGGAACTGTCGATGTTCGATCCCGACCAGCGCACGCTGACGCGCGTGCAACTGGACACGTCCGCGCGCGGCGGGCAGTCGAACCAGGTGGTCCCGGCGGGCATCTGGCAGAGTGCGCGTTCGCTCGGCACCTACACGCTGGTCGACTGCTCGGTCTCCCCGGGTTTCAGCTGGCAGGGGTTCGAACTCATGCAAAGCAGCAGCGACGTGGCACGCACCTTGCGCGAAGCCGGCGGCAAGGTCGCCTGAACCAATCCCCCACGACTGCGCCGTAAGGCGTGCGTGCACGTGCGTCGCACGGGCACACTCTGGCGATTCTTCCGCGGGGAGTTGCCGGAATGCGCCTGTCGTTCTACGGGATGGTGTGGCTGTCGTTGTGGGTCTGGTCGGGTGCCGCAGGCGCGCAGGAAGTTTCCGGAAGCGAGTCGGCGCCATCACCGACGGCAGACGGCGTGATCGACATGGAGGCGGTGGTTGTTGCCGGTGTCCAGCCCGGTCCCGGACTGTGGAAAGTGCGGAATGGCGACCATCTGCTCTACATCCTGGGTACGCAGTCGCCGCTGCCGAAGAACATCACCTGGCGTTCGGATGAAGTCGATCAGGTGCTGCAGCTTGCCGACGAAGTCCTCGCTTCGCCCGGCATCACAGTTGACGCGGACGTCGGCTTTTTTCGCGGACTGACCCTACTGCCGTCGGCCTTAAAGGCCTCCAAAAACCCGGATGGCCAGAAGCTGCAGGATGTCCTGCCAGCCGATCTCTACGCCCGCTGGAGCGTGCTCAAGCAGCGGTATGCGCGGCGCGGCGGTGGCATAGAGAAGAAGCGCCCCGTGATCGCGGCCTACCAGCTCTACACCGAAGCGCTGTCGGATTCTGGTCTACGCGAAGGCGGTGTCATCGATCCCGTCATCGACTCCGTGCTCAAACAGCGCAAGATGAAGCGCACGCCTACCTTGCTGAAACTCAAGCTGGAGGATCCGCGCGAAGCATTGACGGATTTCCGCAAAGAGACGCTGAAGCCCGAAGACCTGGTCTGCTTCAGCAGAACCCTTGATGTCATCGAGCGCGACCTTCCGCAGGTGGCCGCGCGCGCCAACGCTTGGGCCGTTGGCGACTGGTCGTCATTGCGATCAGGTGCGCGCCAGGACTGGCAGCAGGCCTGTGCGACGGCGTGGTTCAACACCGAAACGGCGCGCAAGCGCGGAATTTCTGGCGTCGAAGCGCGCATGCAGGCGCGTTGGATGGAGGTCGTCGAGGGCGCGCTGCAGAAAAACCGGATCACGTTCGCCACGCTGCCGGTGTGGCAACTGGTCAAGCCGGATGGCTACCTGGCGGCACTGCAGGCCAAGGGCTACGAGGTCGAAGCGCCGGAGTGATCCGGCGCCATGGCGTGGTGGTCAGCCAGCGGCCGTCAGCGGCGGTTGCGTTGCCGCCAAGGCGGGCCAGCGCTTGAGCACGCTGGCACGGATACCGGCGGCGTCGATGCCGGCTTCGGCCAGCAGGTCTTCGCGGCTGGCATGGTGCTGGAACTCGTCTGGCAGGCCCAGGTGCAGCACCGGGAGCGATACACCCTCGGCATTGAGCAGTTCGGCGACGCCGGAGCCGGCACCGCCCATCACCACATTGTCCTCGACAGTGACGAACCCCTGGTGGGTCTTCGCCAAGTCGAGCACCAAGTCGCGGTCGAGCGGCTTCACGAAGCGCATGTTCACGACGGTCAGGCCGAGCTCGCGGCCCGCCTGTTCGGCCGCCGCAACGGTCGAACCGAATGCGAGCAGCGCGACACGGTCGCCACGCACGCGCAGGTCAGCCTTGCCGATCGGCAGCGTGTCGAGGGAGGACTGCAGCGCCACACCCGGACCGGTGCCGCGCGGGTAACGCACCGCGGCCGGACCGTCGAAGTGGTAGCCGGTGCTCAGCATCTGGCGGCACTCGTTCTCGTCCGCCGGCGCCATCACCACCATGTGCGGCACGCAGCGCAGGTAGCTCAGGTCCAGGTTGCCGGCGTGCGTGGCGCCATCCGGGCCGACCACGCCGCCACGGTCGATGGCGAACAGCACGTCGAGTTTCTGGATGGCGACGTCGTGCACCAGCTGGTCGTAGCCGCGCTGCAGGAAGGTCGAATAGATCGCGACCACCGGCTTGCCGCCCTCGCAGGCCATGCCCGCGGCCAGCGTCACCGCATGCTGCTCCGCGATGGCCACGTCGAAGTAGCGCTCCGGGTACTCCTTGCTGAAGCGCACGAGGCCAGAGCCTTCGCGCATCGCCGGCGTGATGCCGAGCAACTTGGGTTCGGCGGCGGCCATGTCGCACAGCCAGTCGCTGAAGATGTCGGTGTAGGTCGGTTTCTTCGCGCCGCCCTTGCTGACCAGGCCCTTTTCCGGGTCGAACGGTCCGACGGCGTGGTAGCCGATCTGGTCGCCTTCGGCCAGTTCGTAGCCCTTGCCCTTGGTGGTCAGGATATGGAGCAGCTGCGGGCCCTTGAGCGTCTTCAGCGTCTTCAGTGCGCCCACCAGCGCCTCGACGTCGTGCCCGTCGATCGGGCCGGTGTAGTGGAAGCCCATCTGTTCGAACAGCGTGGACGGCACGAACATGCCCTTCCAGTGTTCTTCCCAGCGGCGCATGAAGCGGGCCGGCGGTTTCTTCTTGTCGCCCAGCAGCTTCTTGCCGCCTTCGCGCAAGGCATTGAGCGTGCGGCTGCTGCTGAGGCGGCCCAGCATCTTGGTCAGACCGCCGACGTTCTCGGAGATCGACATCTGGTTGTCGTTGAGGATCACCAGCAGGTTCGGTTCCGGCTCCATGCCGCCGGCATGGTTCAGCGCTTCGAACGCCATGCCTGCGGTCATCGCACCGTCGCCGATCACCGCGACGACCTTGCGGTCGTCGCCTTGCTGCTGCAACGCGATCGCCATGCCGAGCGCGGCGGAGATCGACGTGGACGAATGACCGACGCCGAACGTGTCGTACTCGCTTTCCTCGCGCTTCGGGAACGGCGCCACGCCGTCCTTCTGCTTGACCGTGTGGATCGTGTCGCGGCGACCCGTCAGGATCTTGTGCGGGTAAGTCTGGTGTCCGACGTCCCACACCAGCCGGTCCCGCGGTGTATCGAAGAGGTAGTGCAGGGCGACCGTCAGCTCGATCACCCCCAGGCCTGCACCGAAATGGCCGCCGCTCCTGCCGACAGACTCGATCAGGTAGCCCCGCAGTTCCTCGGCGATGGCAGGCAGTTCGGATTCGTCGAACTGGCGCAGGTCGGCCGGGACGTGGATGCGGGAAAGGCGGGGATAGCGGTCGGGGGCGATCATCGGCTGCAGGCTTGTTCTGAACGGGTATTGTCCCCCCCCGATGTGAAGTGGGGCAAGCAAACACGTGAAGCCGGTGTGGGCCTGGTCCGGGCGGTTCAGGAAGGCTTCTTGCCGCGTGGCAACGCTCAGGCGGACAACTTGGATTTCCTGGGCAACTGGGCTTTCAGGAAGGCCATCTGGTCGGCCAGGATGTTGCGGTTGGACAGGATCAGGTGCTCGATCCAGCTCGGCCGGTAGGGCACGGCGAGCAGCGGCATGTGCGCCTGCTGCGGGGTCCGGTTGCTCTTGCGCGAGTTGCAGTGGAAGCAGGCTGTCACCACGTTCTCCCAGATGTCCTTGCCGCCCTTGGACAGGGGCAATACGTGGTCGCGGGTCAGGTGCGGCCGGGAGTACTCATGCCCGCAGTACAGGCACAGGTGGGCGTCGCGGGCGAACAGCGCGGTATTGGTGAGCGTCGGCGTGGGCGAGAGGGCGTGCGCACGTGCGTGGCCGCGCGATGCCACGATGGGATGCAGTTCGATCAGGCTCTGTTCGCCGGTCAGACGGGAGACGCCGCCATGCACGTGCAGGCAGGGATCGCCCAGCGTCCATGCCACCGCGCCGCGCGCGTACAGGCAGGTCGCTTCCTGCCAGTTGATCCAGTCGAGCACGCGCCCATGCGCATCCAGCGACAGCAGTCGCAAGGCGGCGGGATGGGGACGGGGAGACGACGGCGACGGGACCGGCGAGAAACGGGAACCGGTCTGGACCAGGTGAAGCTGAGCGCTGTCTGCTTCCATGGAGAAGCAGGTTATACCCAAATGTTGACGAAATGTGTATACGGCGCGGCTTTTCTTCGGAGGAGCGCGGCATCCGCGCTCCTCCGGCTTCGGGTCACTCGCCGAAGCGCGCGTCGTCCATCGCCATCAGCGTGTCCGCGCCCGACTCGATGGCCGCGGCATGCGCCAGCGTGCGCGGCAGAATGCGGGCGAAGTAGAAACGCGCGGTTTCGCGCTTTGCCTGCTTGAAGGCATCGCCGTGCGCCGATGCATCGGCGGCGGCCACACTGCGGGCCCACCAGTACGCCAGCACCACGTAGCCCGAGTAGAACAGGTAGTCGGTGCTGGCCGCGCCGATTTCCTCGGGATTCGTCGCTGCGCGCTGCAGGATGTTCTTGGTCAGCCCCGCCCACTCGGCGGCCTTTTGTTGCAGCGGATCGACGAACTCGGTCAGCGACGCGTCGTCCCTGTGTTGCTGAACGAAGGCGTGCACGTCGGCGAGGAACAGCTTCAGGCCTGCGGCCTGTGTGGCCGCGGTCTTGCGCCCCATCAGGTCCAGTGCCTGGATGCCGGTGGTGCCTTCGTACAGCGTGGTGATGCGGGCATCGCGCGCCAGTTGCTCCATGCCGTGTTCGTGGATGTAGCCGTGGCCACCGAAGCACTGCAGCGCGTGGTAGGTGTTTTCGATGCCCCATTCGGTCTGGCAGGCCTTCGAAATCGGTGTCAGGAAGCTCACCAGCGTGTCGGCGCGCTCGCGTTCGGCCGGGTCTTCCGCATGGTTGGCGACGTCGATCAGCGTGCCGGCATGCAGGGCGAGCAGGCGGCTGCCTTCGACCAGCGACTTCACGGTCAGCAGCATGCGACGCACGTCGGGGTGCACGAGGATCGGATCGGCCGGCTTGTCGGGGAACTTGGCGCCGCTCAACGAACGCGTCTGCAGGCGGTCTCGCGCATAGCGCAGCGCATTCTGGTAGGCGCGTTCGCTCAGGCCGATGCCCTGCAAACCCACGCCGAGGCGTGCGGTGTTCATCATGGTGAACATGGCCTGCAGGCCCTTGTGCGGCTGGCCGACCAGATAGCCCTGAGCGCCATCGAAATTCATCACGCAGGTGACGGAGGCCTTGATGCCCATCTTGTGTTCGATGGAGCCGCAGGTCACGGCGTTGCGTTCACCGACCGTGCCATCCTGCGCCACCTTGAATTTCGGCGTGACGAACAGCGAGATGCCTTTCGCGCCCGGCGGCGCGTCCGGCAGCTTGGCCAGTACCAGGTGCACGATGTTGTCGGTCAGGTCGTGCTCGCCCGCGGTGATGAAGATCTTGGTGCCGGTGATCGCATAGCTGCCATTGGGGTTCGGCTCGGCCTTGGTCTTCAGCAGGCCCAGGTCGGTGCCACAGTGGGGTTCGGTCAGGCACATCGTGCCGGTCCAGCGGCCTTCGACCAGGGGCTTGAGGAACACCTCCTGCTGCCACGCCTCGCCGTGGTGCTTCAGCGCCTCCACTGCGCCGTGCGACAGCAGCGGGAAGTTGCCCCACGCGAGGTTGCTGGCGTTGACCAGTTCGTTGAGCGGCACGCCCATCGTGTGCGGCAGGCCCTGGCCGCCGATTTCGGGCGATGCGGTCAGACCGGTCCAGCCGCCCTCGACGAACTGCGCGTACGCCGCCTTGAATCCCGGTGGCGTGGTGACCTCGCCGGTGGTCTTGTCGAGCTGGCTGCCGATCTCGTCGCCCACGCTGTTCAGCGGCGCGAGGACGGTTTCCGCGAAGCGCGCGGCTTCATCCAGCACGGCATCGAGGATGTCGCGGGTGGCCTCGGTGTAGCCGAGCCGCTGGAACAGCGGCTCCACGCCGAGTACGTCGTACAGGGCGAAGCGGAGGTCGGTCAGGGGGGCTTTGTAGGACGCGGGCATGCGGGGTCTCGGAATCGCGGATGAGGGAATGGGCTGCGCTCAGCGCAGCACGCCGTCCAGGCCGGGGACGGGATTGAGGGTGCTGCGGGTATCGACGTCGAAGTTGCGCTGCTTGGCTTCTTCCGGTGTCGCGGCAGCGCTGCCCTTCAGCGTATACGGCAGGGTGCGACGGCCGGCGAGCGCGTCCGCCACCACGATGCGGCCGGCGCTGCTGGGCACGAAGGAGACGGTGACGACGTCCGCGGATTCAGGACCCACCGACAGACCGGGCGTGGCACGCAGCTTGCCGGCATCCTGGTCGCCGACCTGCACATCGACGTCCACCGTATCGAAACGCATCGGGATGCTGCTGTAGTTCTGCAGGCGCAAGTCCACGGCCCACTGGCCATCGGCCTTCACCGTCAGTTGCTGCACGCTGACCGCCGGGTCGGAGACACGACGGACCACGCCATCGCCGCAGCCGGCCAGCAGGGCGGTTGCCGCCAGAAGTGCCAGCAGGGAAGTACGTCGCATCATGCCGCGGCTCCATGAGGGGGTGCGGCAGGATACTACGGCGTATGGCGGCTGGAATGACAGTCCGGCCGCCGCAGGCGGATCAGTCGTGCTGCGCTGCGGCAGGCTTCCATACGAAGGTGGCGACGCTGCGCGCCGGCAGCGTGTAGTCGAACGCCTTGCCGCCCTGCACGGCGCTGAAGCGACGCGGCTGCTTCGCGGAATTGGCGACCAGCAGCACCAGCGAACCATCATCGGCATTGCGGAACGCCACGTTGTCGAGGTCGTCGCCGGTTTCGCTGGACGCGATCCGGTGGGCGCCTTGTCGTACGAACCGGCTGGCGTGCGCCAGCGCGTAGTACTCGTCGGTGCGGGTAATGGCGCCGGTGCGCGAGTCGATGGTCACCACGCCGCGGCACGTGTCGCAGCCGCCGGCGTAGGGGCCGTTGTTCTCGTCCAGCGCCAGGTTCCAGAACAACGCGCCGCGCGCCCAGTGGCGCGCACTGCGAATGATGATGTTCTTCATCTGCAGCGGCAGGCCGCCGCTGCGTACCGGTTCCCAGTCGCCGCCGGAGCACTCGGTCATGTAAGCGTCCTTGTCGGGAAACGCGTCGTGCACCGGTGATTGCGCCGCCACCTCGCCGCCGTAGCAATGCCATGCCACCGCCGCGACATGCGGATTGGCTTTCGCATCGCCCAGCACTCCCAGCGGTTCCTGTGGCTTGTCCCAGTTGTGGTCCCAGTCGAAGATCAGCGGGCCGCTGCCTCGTATGGCGATCATCGGCCCCAGGTGGTCGCCGATCAGTCGCGCGCGCGCCGGCGCGTTGAGCCGCATGCCGGGGTAGTCCTTCGGTTCGTAGTCCGGTTCGTTCTGTACGGTGAGCGCGAAGATCGGAATGCCTTCCGCTGCGTAGGCATCGACATACTTCAGCAGGTAGCGCGAGAACGCGTCGTAGTACTGCGGCAGCAACGTGCCCTGGATCAGGCTGTTGGTGTCTTTCATCCAGCCGGGAGCGCTCCAGGGCGAGGCCATGATCTTCAGCTGCGGATTGACTGCCAGCATCGCCCGGGCGACGGGAATCACGTCGCCGCGGTTCTCGTCGATGCTGAAGTGCTTCAGTTCGGGGTCCGGCGTGCCGTCGGGTGTATCGGCGAGACTGTAGTGATGGCGGGAGAAATCCGACGCACCGATCGTGAGGCGCGAGAAGCTCAGCCCCAGTCCGCCGTCATCGCGGCCGAACAGTTCCCTCAGCAGGGCGTCGCGCTGTTGTGCGTCCAGCTTGTGCTGGATCAGCCAGGCCGAAGAATCGGTCAGCGATGCGCCGAAGCCGACGATCTCCTGGAACTGCCGGGTTCCGTCGATGGCGATGCGCGACTTCCCGGCGCCGTCATCCGCGGTGAAGCGTGCGGGCGCAGCGGGCGCCAATGCGGTCGAGTGATCCGCGGTGGTGATCCATACGGCGACGTCTTGTGCATCTGCAGCGAAGGGTGCCACCAGCATGCATGCCGAAAGCAGCAGGGCGGGGCGGAGTCGTCGAATCAGGTGGCGCGTCATGCCGGAATCCTCTCGCAGAGAGCTCGCGAATCCCTCCCGGAATCCACGCAAAGCGGGTGCTGCAACGCAGCGAAATTTTTCGGACGAATGTCCTCGCGACAAGCAAATTCAATCGTGCGCGTGCAGCCATGTCACGGTTGTTATGAATTTGTTGACACTGCATTGAAGCTTCTATATGACAGCGCTGTCAACAGCGGTCTGAGAGGGGCCAAATGAAGTACTCGAACCACATCGCGCGCATGCGTCCGTCCGTGCGCCGTCTCGCACTGCGCAAGCAGCATCTCGCTGCCGCATGCTGCCTGGCGCTGGCACTCCCGTTCGCTGCGAGCGCGCAGCAGGCAGCCGACCAGACCGTCGAGACGCTGGATGCCGTCAAGGTCACCGGCATCCGCGCGGCCATCGCGACGGCGGTGGAAACCAAGAACGAATCCACCTCGATCGTCGAGGCAATCTCCGCCGAGGACATTGGCAAGTTGCCGGACATCAGCATCGCGGATTCGATTTCGCGTCTGCCGGGCCTGACCATGCAGCGCGTCGACGGACGCGCGCAGGTCATCCACATCCGTGGCATGTCCGAGCAGTTCGGCGGGACGCTGCTCAATGGCCGGGAGCAGGTCAGCACGGGTGGCAGCCGTGGCGTCGAGCTCGACCAGTACCCGGCCGAGCTGATCAACGCGGTCACCGTGTACAAGACGCCGGATGCGACGCTGGTCGGGCAAGGCCTGTCGGGCACGATCGACATGCAGTCGATCCGTCCGTTGGATTTCGACGGACGCCGCGTGACCTTCAGCGGGCAGGGCGAATACAACTCGCTGGGCAAGCTGATCGACGGCAGCAGCGACAAAGGCTATCGCGCCAGCGCGTCATATGTGGACCAGTTCGCCGACGATACGATCGGCTTCGCCATCGGCGTGGCGCGCATGGATTCGCCTTTCCAGGAGCAGCAGGAAAAGGCCTGGTGGTGGGGTAATCCGGACACCTGGGGTGCGCCGCAGCCTGGCAAGCCGGTCGATGCCGTTGCGCGCCAGGCGGGAGAGGCGTCGCTGAAGTCGCGCGACATCACTCGGGACGGCGTCATGGCGGTACTCGAGTTCAAGCCGAGCGACCAGTTCCACAGCATTCTGGACGTGTACTACTCGAAGTTCGACCAGAATGAAGCTGAAAACAGCATCATGTGGAACAACGACCCGTGGTACAGCCACCCGACGCTGGGCCAAGTGACGTATACGAACGTCGGTACGACCCTGGTGGGCGGTGTTCCGGTGGTCACGAGCGGAACGCTCAATGGCGTCGGTGCGCTGAACATGCTCAACGAAGTCAATCAGCGCGAAGACAAGCTGTTCTCGGCTGGCTGGCTCAACACGTTCCGCTGGGACGATATCTACACGCTGAAGACCGATCTGAGCTACTCGCGAGCCGAGAGCGAGCGGACCATGCTTGAACTGCAGTCCGCATTCGCGACCCCGCGCAACATCGACTTCAACCTGCAGACGGGCAAGGGGTTCAACCACTTCACGATCCCCGGCCTCACCGATCCCACCCAGGTGTACCTGGGTATGGACGCGATGGGATGGGGACGCGACGGGCGCACCGATCGCGCATGGACCGAGGACACCCTCAAGTCCGGTCGTCTCGAACTGAACCGGCTGGTCGAGTCCTCCGATTTCCTGCGCAGCTACGACGTTGGCGTCAATGTCACCCGCCGCAACAAGGATCGCGAGTACATCGCCCACTACGTGGATCTGAAGAATGGTCGCGCACCGGTGCGTATGGACACGGTGCCCCATGGCTTCGCGTCGATGGACTTCATCGGCCTTGGCAACGTGATCAATTTCAATGCACGTGATCTGCTGGGCCGGTACTACGACCTGCGCTATGAAGCCAGCGAGAACGACCTGATGAAGAACTATGGTGTCGAAGAAGACATCAAGACGTTCTACGCCAAGGCCAACATCGACATGGACCTGACCGATGAAGTGCGCCTGCGCGGCAACGTCGGTGTGCAGTACATCCGCTCCGAGCAGAGTTCGACCGGTCCGACCGTCGCGCGTGACGCGGTCACGAACGACTGGGTCATCGCCGGCGGCCAGACCATCGGCACCTCGTATGGCGACATCCTGCCGAGCATGAACCTGTCGGCGGACTTCGGCGATGGCCTGCTGTTGCGCTTCGCGGCAGCGAAGACCCTGATGCGCGGCCCCATCGAGCAGATGGGGGCCTACACCACGGCCGGCGTCGACGTGACCACGCGCGAGTGGAGTGGCGGTGGCGGCAATCCGAAGCTGGAGCCCTATCGGGCGACGGCGTACGACATCTCGCTGGAGAAGTACTTCGGTCCGACGACCTATGCGGCGTTGGCGGTCTTCTACAAGAACCTCGAGACCTACATCTATACGCAGAACGTCCGCTGGGACTTCACCGGATATGACGATCTCGGTATCACCCCGATCTCGAACTGGGGCAACTTCAGCACCCCAATGAACGGAAGCGGCGGCTACATGCGCGGCGCGGAAATCAGTGGCGCGCTGGGCGGTGACATGATCCATTCCTCGCTCGACGGCTTCGGCCTGCTGTTCAATGCGTCGTATACCGAGTCGTCGATCGACCCCGATGGTCCGGGTGGTTCCGATACCGACACCCTGCCGGGCCTGTCGAAGATCGTTGCCAATGCCACGGTGTACTACGAGAAGCATGGCTTCTCTGCGCGCATCAGCCAGCGTTACCGTGATGAGTACCGCGGTGAGTATGCCTCGCTTTTCGGCGACCGGATCTATCAGAACACCATGCCGGAACGCACGATGGACATGCAGATGGGATACGACTTCGGTGAGGGCAGCAGACTTTCGGGGCTGTCCATCCTCCTTCAGGTCAACAACGTGACCAACGAGCCGTATCGCACGGAGACGACGGCGGGCGGCATCGACCAGATGATCTTCCTGCCCTCCGAGTACAAGGAATACGGTCGCCAGTACCTGCTCGGCTTCCGCTACAAGCTGTGACTGACGCACTTCATCGATAACCGCAGTACCTGACGGGATGCGGGGCCTGGCCCCGCGTCCCGTCAGACTTTCCGTAAAGGCGCGGATCCTGTCGGGGATGTTGTGCGCGCCGCCATTCTGGGAGAAACGAGTGAATCCGATCCGAGTGACCCTGCTGGGGGCCAGTCTTTTGGCATGCCTGTCGTGTACGGCGCAGAAGGACCCCGAACAGAAACCCGTCGGCGCGGCCGCGAACGATGCCGCAGAACTGAAGGACTGGCCTGCGCTGAAAAGCAGCTTCGCCAAGGATCCTGCCGTCGAGGCACGCGTGGCCGAGATCCTCGCGAGCATGACGCTGGAGCAGAAGGTCGGCCAGATGGTGCAGCCGGAGATCAAGGCGATCACGCCGGCCGACGTGCGCAAGTACTACATCGGTTCCGTCCTCAACGGCGGTGGTTCGTGGCCGGCGATGAACAAGCACGCCAAGGTCGAAGACTGGGTCAAGCTGGCGGATGCCTACTACGACGCCTCGCTGTCGACCGATGCCAAGATCCCCGTGCCCGTGATCTGGGGCACCGACGCCGTCCATGGCCATAGCAACGTCTATGGCGCGACGATCTTCCCGCACAATATCGGCCTGGGCGCCGCGCACGACGTCGAGTTGATCGAACGCATCGCCGAAGCCACCGGACAATCCACGCGCGCGACGGGCGTGACGTGGACGTTTGCGCCGACGGTCGCTGTCGCGCAGGACGCACGCTGGGGCCGCACCTACGAAAGCTATTCCTCGCAGCCCGCGCTGATCCGCGAGTACGCGGCCGCCTACGTCAAAGGCATGCAGGGGCTGCTGGACAAGGATGGCAACGTCGTCGCTACCGCCAAGCACTTCATCGGCGACGGTGCCACCGACGGCGGCAAGGACCAGGGCCTCGCCGCCATCACCCAGGCGCAGATGATCAACGTCCACGGCCAGGGGTACTACGGCGCCATCGAAGCCGGTGTGCAGACCGTCATGGCGTCCTTCAACAGCTGGAACGACGTCGCCGCCGGCAAGGACTACGGCAAGATGCACGGCACACGCGATCTGCTGACCGTCGCGCTGAAGGAGAAGATGGGCTTCGACGGCTTCGTCGTCTCCGACTGGAATGGCATCGGCCAGGTCGCAGGCTGCAAGGACGACAGCTGCCCGCAGGCGATCAATGCCGGCATCGACATGGTGATGGTGCCGGATGCGTGGAAGTCCTTCATCACCAACACGATCGCCCAAGTGAAGTCGGGTGAAATCCCGCAGGCGCGCATCGACGATGCCGTCACCCGCATCCTGCGCGTCAAGCTGCGCGCAGGCCTGTGGGAACACAAGCCGTCGGCAAGCCAGCATGCCGGCAAGCTCGAGTCGCTTGTGCATCGCGATCTCGCGCGGCGTGCTGCACGCGAATCGCTGGTGTTGCTGAAGAACGACGGCGGTGCATTGCCGCTGAAGAAGAACCAGCGCGTGCTGCTGATGGGTAAAAGCGCCGACAGCATCTCCAACCAGACCGGTGGCTGGTCGCTGACCTGGCAGGGCACCGACAACACGAATGCCGATTTCCCCAATGCCGACAGCCTGGCCGCCGGCCTGCGCGAACAGCTCGGCGAGGCGAACGTGCTGCTGCGCGAGAGCGCGGAGGGTGTGGACCCGGCCAGCTACGACGTCATCGTGGCTGCCATCGGCGAAACGCCGTATGCAGAAACCAACGGCGACATCGTGCCGTCCGATACGATGGCGCACAGCCGTCGGCATCCGGAAGACTTGGCGACGCTGAAAGCGGCCGCCGCCACCGGCAAGCCGGTCGTCACTGTGTTACTGTCCGGCCGCGCGCTGTACGCGAACGACCTGATCAACCTGTCCAACAGCTTCGTCGCCGCCTGGCTCCCGGGCACGGAAGGCAAGGGCGTCACCGACGTCCTGGTGGCCGGTGCCGATGGCAAGCCGGCCCATGACTTCCGCGGAAAGCTGACGTTCCCGTGGCCGGCGGTGGCCTGCCCGAAGGCGGACAGCAAACCACTGTTCGCCCTGGATGCCGGGCTGCGCTACGGCGACAGCAGCAACGTCGGCAAGCTGGAGGTAGACAGCGCGACGAGCTGCGGCGAAGCCACCGCGCTGGGCATCTTCAAGCAGTCGGACATCGCGCCCTTTACCCTGCAGATGGAAGCGGCAGGCGCAACCCAGGCCGTCGGCAACGACATGAACGCGACGCAGCGCTGGCCGCAGGCCAAGCCGGCATTGCAGGTCGCCACCGTGCAGGTCAACACGCAGCAGGACGCCAAGGAAGTCACCTGGCTGGCACCGGCGCGCGTCTTCGCCCGCAATCCTTCGAAGAACAATCTGGCCGCGATGGCCACGGCACGCGGTGTGGTGCAGTTCGACGTGGTGGTGAAGCAGGCTCCGGCCAAGCCGGTCCGGTTCACGCTGGGCTGCGGCGCCAACTGCGGGGCCAGCCTGGACCTGACCTCCACCTTCTCCGGCGATGCCGTCGGCAGGAAGCAGACGGTCAAGATCCCGCTGGCCTGCTTCGGCAAGCTCGGTGCCGACCTGACCGGCGTGGATACGCCCTTCAGTGTCGCTGCCGATGCACCGTTCGCGGCGGCCTTCACCGACATCCAGGTGGTGGCCGGTGCGGCGGACGCCGACGACGTGGTGACGTGCGCGCAGTAAGTGTGTTGGAACAGTGCCTCGCGATACCTCCGCGGGGCGCTGACGCAGTGCAAGTTGCAATCGTGCGGCCGCTCCGTAGGCTGGCCGTTCCGTCCGGATTCCATACCAGCAGGCATACCAATCCATGACCACCCAAACCACCCGATGGTCGCAGTTCAGCGTGCTGATCACCGTGTTCTTCTTCTGGGGTTTCGTTGCGGCCAGCAACGGCATCCTGATCCCGGTGTTCAAGAAGGCGTTCGACCTGACGCAGGCGCAGAGCATGTACGTCGCGCTGGCGTTCTACGTGGCCTATACGGTCGGTTCGCTGATCTATGTCGCCATCTCGAAGGCGATGGGCCAGGACGTACTCAACAAGATCGGCTACAAGAACGGCATCTGCGTGGGCCTGGTGATCTCCGCGCTGGGAGCGTTGCTGTTCTACCCGGCCGCCAATACCGGTTCGTTCAACCTGATGCTGTCGGGACTGTTCATCGTCGGCCTGGGCTTCTCGCTGCAGCAGATCGCGGCCAACCCGCTGGCCATCGTCATGGGTGATCCCAAGACCGGCGCGCAGCGGCTGACGATGGCCGGCGGCATCAACAACTTCGGCACCACCATCGGTCCGCTGCTGGTCAGCGTGGCGATCTTCGGCAGCGTCACCTCGGGCAACACCGAAGCGAGCATCGAAAGCGTCAAGACGCCCTACCTGGTGCTGGGGGCCGCCTTCATCCTGGTGGCGATCTTCCTGAAGTTCTCCTCGGTGCCCAACCACATCGATCTGGAGAAGCTGTCGGAGACCGAGGCCGAGGACAGCAGCAAGCTGATCCACAAGAAGTCGGCGCTGTCCTATCCGCAGCTGGTGCTGGGCATGATCGCGATCTTCCTGTACGTGGGCGTCGAGGTCTCGACCATCGACAACCTGCCGGCCTACCTGGAACTTCCGGTGGAGAAGGGCGGACTGGGCATCGAGACCGCGTTGATCGCGCCGTTCGTGTCGCTGTACTGGGCCAGCCTGATGATCGGCCGCTGGAGCGGCGCTGCCGGCGCATTCGATGTCGGCGCAGGCGCCAAGAAGATGCTGATGCTGATCCTCCCGTACCTGGCGTTCGGCGTGTTCCTCGCCGTGAACGCCATCACCGGCCACGACCCCTCGCAGTTCTTCGGCTACGCGGCCGTCATCGTGCTGATGATCCTGGCCACGCTGGCCAGCAGGGGCAATCCGGCACGCATGCTGCTGTACTTCGCCATCTGCGGCATCGCCGCGCAGCTGATCGGCATGTTCACTACAGGCATGACCAGTGTCATTGCCTTCATCAGCGTGGGCCTGTTCTGCAGCACCATGTGGCCGTGCATCTTCGCGCTGGCGATCACTGGCCTGGGCAACAAGACCAACCAGGGCAGCAGCCTGCTGATCATGATGATCATGGGCGGCGGCATCGTCAGCTGGGCGCAGGGTGCTCTGGCCGACAAGGTCGGCATCCACTACAGCTTCATCGTCGGCGTGCTGTGCTTCGCCTACCTGGCGTTCTACGCGATCGCCGCTACGCGCACGCTGCGCAAGCAGGGTATCGATCTGGACAAGCTCGCCGCCGGCAACGGCCACTGAGTGCGGTGCGCGCCGGAGAGAGGCCGGCGCGCATCCCCCAAGCCATCGGGTCACTCTCCGGCCCGGTGGCTTTTCTTTTTTCGCAACAGACGACGCTCAGGCCGACGCCAGCGCTAGTCCGGGCGCCTCGTCGTACACGCGCGGACGATGCTGGTCCACGTATCGGCACAGCAATCCGGCACGCTGGCGCGCCCACTGCGTGGCCCAGCCGATGGCGCGCTCTTCGCACCGCACCGCCATCTCGAACGGCGCGATGTCGCCCATGTCCACCAGTACGCGCAACACCAGTCCGGCGTTGAGGGGGCGTATCTCGGCGATGACCGTGTCGTCCACGCAGAGATCGTGGCCGGCCTCGGTGCGGAGCCAGGTGAATCGGTCGGGGAGTACATGCGATGCCGTCTTCATGACGATGTTCACTCGGCGATTCCGTGGCAGGAGAGGGGTGTGTGTAGAACTTGGGGCAGGCCGCGTGCAGGCGACGTCAAGGCGCGCCGTCGGGAACGCCGTGACGGCACCGCGTTCAGCGCGTGGTAAATGGGGTCGTGGCGGCGTGACGGATGGGACATGGCCTATTGCGCGGGTGGCGCAAGACTGCGGCTTCGCCGCCCCGGAGTTTCTTCATGGTCCGCCTGATCTCATGCCTGCTGTTGTGCGCCGTCGCCTCCGCCACCCAAGCACAGCAGGTGCCGACGCGCGAACACTTCGCCAATCCCGGGCACGAGGCGGCGTACCACGACTGGCACTACACGCCGGTGGTGAAAGTAGGGGACATGGTCATCGTGTCCGGCATACCCGCCGCCGGGGACGGGACCTACGAGGAGAAGGTCAGGCGCATGTTCGTGGTGTTGGGCAAGCAACTCGCCGAAGCGGGCGCGACCTACGCTGACGTCGTGGAGCTGACCACGTTCCATACCGGCCCCACCGATCCAGCGAGCTTCCAGGCCGAGTTCGCACGCTTCGCACCCATCCATCACGAGTTCTTCCCGTCGCATTACCCCGCGTGGAGCGCTGTCGGCACCAGTGCATTGCTCGCGCCAGGTGCGGTAGTGGAAATGCGGGCGGTGGCGATGATCGGATCTGGGCGTGCACCGAAGGCCGACATTCCGAAGCCTCAACCGCGCGCGGCGACGCCTTGATCGTGCGTCAGGCGTGGCCGGCGCCGTCCGTGTCGCGCTTGGCCAGCATCGTCTCGATCAGGTCGAGGATCTCCGCCAGCGGAATGCCGTAGGAACCTGCCTTCCCGGCGTCGAAAGCTTGCTTCCACTGGTTGTAGCCGTCCAGGTACGCGGGATCGGGCGTGCCTTGGCCGACGTGTTCGGCATCGCTGCGCTCCAGCACCTGGCCGATGATCGGCAGGTGGGCGAAGGTGGTGATGACGCCGTCGCGCAGGCCGGGATGGCGGATGCGCGCATGCGTCACGCTGACATGCAGGATCTCGCCACCCAGCGGATGCGGGTCGATGCGATTGATCGTCAGCGTCGGGGTCTCGGCGGCATGGCGGCCGCGGCAGCGCCACTGCTGACCGACGGCGTAAGGGGGCGTGGCGGGTGTCATGGCGGCACGGGTGGACGGGGCGAGGTTCTGCAGGATAGGCAGCGCGTACCGGCTTGTCCGCGACGCCGGGCCCTGTCGGCGCAAACCGCCCGATCCGGCAAAGCGCGAGTGCCCTCTTTGCCGCGCTGCTGGGTGGGGTGGGAATGCCCTCGATTCCGCGCGCGGTGGTTCGACGGTGGGCCGGTGACTGTGGTGATCGAGGGCATCGGAATGCCACTGCCCATATCTGCCGTTGTCCGGATCGTTCTGCGCGTCACGATATCCCGTATCGACACCTCCGCTGCGCACCCTGCGTGCCCCCAGCGCACCCTTTACGCTCCCCGAGTCCAAGCTCATGCCCCTCGATTCGAATTCCCGCTTCATTGCCGGAGTGTGCGGCGTTGCCGTCCTCCTGCTGGTCGCCTGGCTGCACGGGAATGCGCAGGGCATCGATCACCGCATCCCAAGCTGCGACCCGAGCGGGGTGCCGCAAGACCAGGCGCGCGAGTGCGCAAGCTGCCCGCATGAGGAGACATCGCGGATCATCGGTGATGCGCCATCGTTGCCGATACGCTTCGTCACCCCCGCACCACGTTCCTAACCCTCCGGGCAGCGTCCCGCAGCCTGTTCGGCCTTGGCTGCATCGAGTGCGGCGTTGGCGGCCGCGGACTCCGTCGCCATGTCCGACAGCTTCTGCTGGTTCTTCTCCGTGGGTGATTCCACGATACGTTGACGGAGTTCCTCGTAATCCTTGTCGATCCTGTCGACAGCCTTCTGTTTGGACGCGACGCTGGCGCACGTCGGTGCATCGCCTCCGCGGGCAAGGCCACCGCCGCCGCAGGCGGACAGCATCAGGAAGGAAAGCAGGATGAGCGGTCGCATGGGGGATCCTCGGAAGAGCATGCGACCAGCGTAGTCAGGCAAGGCGGAGGGCTGCGTGAAGCGATGGGCCGACAAGAGCGATCCGGCGGAGGTACCGGCGCCGGCCATGCGGGAAAATACCCCTAGAAGCGTGCGCCGGCCGGCAGATAGCGCCATTGCCCGACGGGCATCTTCGACAGCGGGATGCGGCCCACCCGCAGGCGCCGGATGGACACCACGTCGAGGCCTCCCTCGCGGCAGCGGTGGTGCAGCTCGCCGGGTTGCACATCCTTGATCGCGAACCGCAGGCGCACTTCGTTCTGCCAGCTCACCTTGCACGGCGCCAATCCGCGGCCCTGGTAGCTGGATGCGTGGCCGATGCGGCCGAGCGTGTAGGGACCGGCATCGCCGCGGACCTCGACCACGAACTCCTGCTCGAGCTGCGCGTAGTCTTCGGTCAGCCGGCGCCAAATGCGGCCATCCTGGCTGAGCACCATGAGGCCGCTGGCCTCGGTATCCAGCGGCACCAGCGGAGTCAGGCGATGGAGATGCCGCTTCAACGGGCGAACGCCGCTGTCGTCATCCACCGCATGGGTGGCTGGAACGGCCAGAGAGGCCACGTCCTTCCAGGCCACACCTGCCGGTTTGTGGATCAACAACGTGGCGGGCTCGCTCGCGTTGAGCTCGGCGGCGGGATCGATCTCCACGCGCTCGTCGGTGATCGGATGTTGCGGTGCCTCGACCGTCTCACCGTTTACGGTGACCCAGCCGCCTTCGATGTACTGCTCGGCTTCCGAACGCGAGCAGCCGGTCAGTTCGGCAACCCGCTTGGCGAGACGGATGGGGTCGGGCATGGGGGAC
The DNA here is from genome assembly GCF_964252945.1 of Pseudoxanthomonas sp. LjRoot143. Lineage (NCBI taxonomy): Bacteria > Pseudomonadati > Pseudomonadota > Gammaproteobacteria > Lysobacterales > Lysobacteraceae > Pseudoxanthomonas > Pseudoxanthomonas sp. LjRoot143. The sequence goes on from NZ_CAXUPM020000001.1 coordinate 662,919, forward strand.
ACCGGAGTTCCTGGCGGACACGAAAAAGGCCTGCATCGCTGCAGGCCTTTCGAAAGCAATATGGTGGCCCGGGGCGGATTCGAACCACCGACACGCGGATTTTCAATCCGCTGCTCTACCAACTGAGCTACCAGGCCAGGATTTCCCGCAGTACGGCCGAGCCGGTGCGAAGGCGACGAATGATACGGATCGGGGCGGGGGATGGCAAGCCGTACCGTCGGCTGAATGCGGGCGCCAGCGGGTGGCACCCGCCGTCCACCACGGGCGCATCATCGGGCTCCGGAGAGAGCCCCGCATCGCATGCCCGAGGAGGCTACGCATGAAACCCCTTCTTCCTTTCGCCCTGGCGGCGGCGACCGTGTTGTCCGGCTGTGCCACCGACGGCAAGCAGACCGATGCCGAAAAGCTGGCCTTCTACCGCGGCCACGCCGGCGAACCGGTCAAGGACTTCCAGTACTTCGGCCGCCTCAACGGCTGGACCCCCCTCGGCGATGGCGCCCTGGCCGTCTGGACCAAGCCCAGCGAGGGCTATCTGTTGGAACTCACCGGTCCCTGCCAGGACCTGGATTACGCCATGGCCATCCACATCACCCAGTTCGGCAGCCGCGTGTCTGCGCGATTCGACGACGTAGTGCCGCTGGGTGCGGGCACCGCCAGCATCAAGATCCCCTGCCGAATCGAGACCATCCGCCCGCTGGACGTGAAGGCCCTGCGCGCCAGCGAGAAGGAACTGCGCGAAGCCGCCGCCGTGGAGCGGCAGGCGAAGCGCTGAGGCATCGGCCGCCGGCTACGGCGTGGGCACGTAGCCCGCCGGCTTGTCGGCACCGCCGCCGAACAGGAACTTCTCCAGTTCCGTTTCCAGGAAGGCGCGGTGCTTGGGATCGCGCGGCGACAGCCGGTTCTCGTTGATCAGCATGGTCTGGTGCGCCAGCCAGGCCGCCCACGCCGGCTTGCCGATGTTCGCGTAGATGCGCTTGCCCAGTTCGCCGGGATAGGGGACGAAATCGAGTCCCTCCGTTTCGCGTTGTTCGTACTGGCAGAAGACGGTGCGCGACATCGGTCAATTCCCTAGCAGTTTGCGGATCGGCGCCGGCAGGCCCAGCGTGGCGAGGTCGCCGCGCGCCACCCAGCGCAGGTCGTCATTGTCGCGCACCGCGTCGCGCAGGGCGACCTTGCGCAGCCGCAACGGCTGCAGGTGCAGGCGGTAATGGCTGAAGGTATGCACGACGAGGGGTAGTTCTTCGGCGTTGTCGTAGGCGCCCTTCATCTCGCTTGCGAACCAGTCGCGCATGCCGGCATCGGTGTCTGCCTGAGGCAGCGTCCATAGCGATGCCCAGATGCCGGTCTCCGGTCGCCGCTGCAGCAGGATCTCGCCGGCGGCGTTCTCCAGCCATAGCGCCACGGCCTCGCGTTCGGGCAGGACCTTCGACGGCTTCGACGTCGGCAGCGAACCGGTGAGACCGTCGCGTCGAGCCACGCAATCGTCCTGCACGGGACACACAACGCACGCCGGCTTGGCGCGCGTGCACAGCGTGGCCCCGAAATCCATCTGCGCCTGGGTGTAGTCGGCCAGCCGGCCCTCAGGCACGTCGCGCAGGTGCTGTTCCGCCAGCGCCCACAGTTGTTTCTCCACGGCCGGCAACCCCGGCCAGCCGGCGACGCCGTGGAAGCGCGTCAGCACGCGCTTGACGTTGCCGTCGAGGATAGGGAACCGGTCGTTCCATGCCTGCGACAGGATGGCGCCGGCCGTGCTGCGGCCGATGCCGGGCAGCGCGTGCAGTGCATCGAAATCGCGCGGCAGGTCGCCACGATGGTCCGCGACGCACGCTTTCGCGGCGGCGTGCAGGTTGCGGGCACGGGCGTAGTAGCCCAGGCCGGCCCAGTGCGCCATCACGTGGTCGGTGGTGGCGGCGGCGAGGTCAGGCAGGGTGGGAAAGCGTTCGACGAACCGCAGGAAGTACGGGATGACCGTGGCGACCTGGGTCTGCTGCAGCATGATTTCCGACAGCCACACGCGATACGGCGTGCGCGGATGTTGCCACGGCAGGTCGTGGCGGCCATGGCCGTCGAACCAGGTGAGCAGGCGTTGGGCGAAGGAGGTGCCGCTCACGTGCGGCGACCTGTGGGAGCGACGTCAGTCGCGATCGACCACCGCGATGGCGTCATCGCGACTGACGTCGCTCCCACAACGGCAGAGGCTCCGATGTCAGCCGCCACCCAGTGCTTCCGGCAGCAGCGCGTCGACGAAGGATTCGGCATCGAACACGCGCAGGTCTTCCACGCGCTCGCCGATGCCGGCGTAGCGGATCGGGATGCCGAACTCGCGTGCCAGGGCGAACACCACGCCGCCCTTGGCCGTGCCGTCCAGCTTGGTGACCACCAGGCCGGTGACGCCGACCGCGGCGTGGAACTGGCGCAGCTGCGAGAGCGCGTTCTGGCCGGTGGTGCCGTCGATGACCATCAGCACCTCGTGCGGCGCGTCCGCATCGATCTTGCCGAGCACGCGGCGGATCTTGCCCAGCTCGTTCATCAGGCCGGTCTGTGTGTGCAGGCGGCCGGCGGTGTCGGCGATCAGCACGTCGAAGCCGCGCGACTTGGCCGACTGCAGCGCGTCGAACGCGACCGAGGCGGCATCGGCGTCCTGACCCTGCGCGACCACGGGCACGCCGTTGCGTTCGCCCCAGGTCTGCAGCTGCGCGACGGCGGCGGCGCGGAAGGTGTCGCCGGCGGCCAGCATCAGGCTGTGGCCGTCCTGCTTGAAGCGGCGCGCCAGCTTGCCGATGGTGGTGGTCTTGCCGACGCCGTTGACGCCGACGGTCAGCACGACGAAGGGCTTGCGGCTGGCGTCGATCACCAGCGGCTTCGCCACCGGCGTGATCAGTGCGATCAGGTCGGCGCGCAGCGCCTTCAGCAGCGCCTGCGCATCGGCGAACTCGCGTTCCTTCATCCGCTTGCGAAGGTCTTCGATGATGGCGGTGGTCGCCGGCACGCCGACGTCAGCCGTCAGCAGCGCGGTTTCGATCTCGTCCAGCAGGTCGTCGTCCAGGCGCGGGTTGCGCGTGAACAGGCCGGCCAGGCCCAGCGCGGCGCTGGTGCGGCGCAGGCGGTCGCGCCAGCCGGACTTGCCGGCCGGCGCCGCCGGGGCGTCGTCGGTTTCAGGCTCGCTCTCCACCGCCTGCGGAGGGGAGGGCTGGGGTGAGGGGGCGGGCGCGGTACCGATCGTCGCGACAGCGGCACTTTCCGCGCCCTCCGCCTGCGACACCTGCTCATCCGCGGGCGCGGCAGCAGGGAAGGCGGCGTCCGCCGGCAACGGCTCGCTGGGCGCGCGCGGGAAGGCGGCGGCGAGTTCCTCGGTGCTGGGGCGGGTCTGGGCGGCGTCCGGGCCGTCCTGGGGCTTCTTGCGGCGGAAAAAACCGATCATTGCAGGGGGTATCTCGAAGAGGGCGACATGCTACCACCCGGCTGTTGGACGCCCGGGCACAGGACTCAAGTGGGGCCGGTCGCGGCCGATATCGAGGGCGGAAAACCCGGAATCCCTGCATGAACGCCATCACCGGTATCGCCACCTCGGGCCTGCGCGCCGCCTCGACCGGCCTGCAGGCCGCGGCGCACAACCTCGCCAACCTGACCACGCCCGATGCCGCGCGGCAGACGGTCGCGCTGTCGGCCGAGACCGGTGGCGTGTCCGCGCGCGTGGTGGACGCGCCGGCCGATCCGGTGGCCCCGCTCGAGGACGTTGCGGCGATGCTGACCTACAAGGCCATGGCCGGTGCCAACGTGTTCGTGCTGAAGGTGGCCGACCAGACGCTGGGCAGCCTGCTGGATATCAGGGCCTGAAGTCCTTCTCCCTGCGCAAGCGGGGAGAAGGGAACGGCGGCAGGCTTCGATTACGCCGACAACTCCAACAACAGCGCATTGAGCCGCTTCACGTAACCGGCCGGGTCCTTGAGGCTTTCGCCGGCAGCAAGCGCAGCCTGGTCGAACAGCACGCGGGTGAGGTTGTTGAAGCGGTTCGCGTCGCTCTCGGCATCGAGTTTGGCGATCAGCGGGTGGTCCGGATTGAACTCGAACACCGGCTTGCTCTCCGGCACCTGCTGGCCGCTGGCTTCCAGCAGCTGGCGCATCTGCAGGCCCAGGTCGCCCTGGCCGATGGCGAGGATGGCCGGCGAGTCGGTCAGGCGATGCGAGACGCGCACATCGGCCACGTCCAGGCCCAGCACGGTCTTGATGCGGGCGGTCAGGGCTTCCTTGGCTTTGGCGGACTCTTCCTGCGCCTTCTTGTCGTCCTCGCTGTCCAGCGCGCCCAGGTCCAGGTCGCCGCGGGCGACGTCGACGAAGGACTTGCCGTCGAACTCGGTCAGGTAACCCATCAGCCATTCGTCGATGCGGTCGGTGAGCAGCAGCACCTCGATGCCCTTCTTGCGGAAGATCTCCAGGTGCGGGCTGTCCTTGATCTGCGCATGCGAATCGCCGGTCAGGAAGTAGAGCTTGTCCTGGCCTTCCGGCAGGCGGCTCACGTAGTCGGCCAGCGACACACTGGGCGCACCGGAGGCGTCGTGCGTGGAGGCGAAGCGGAGCAGGCCGGCGATCTTCTCGCGGTTGGCGTAGTCCTCGGCGGGGCCTTCCTTCAACACCTGGCCGAAGTTGGTCCAGAACGCTTTGTAGTCCTCGGGCTTGTCCTTGGCCAGTTTCTCCAGCATGTCGAGCGCGCGCTTGGTCAGCGCCGAGCGCATCGAGTCGACCACGGGGCCGGACTGCAGGATCTCGCGCGAAACGTTGAGCGAGAGGTCGGACGAATCGACCACGCCGCGCAGGAAGCGCAGGTACAGCGGCAGGAACTGTTCGGCCTGGTCCATGATGAAGACGCGCTGCACGTACAGCTTCAGGCCCTTGGCGCCGTCGCGGTGGTACAGGTCGAACGGCGCGCGCGCCGGGACGTACAGCAGCGAGGTGTATTCCAGCTTGCCTTCGACCTTGTTGTGGCTCCACGCCGCCGGGTCGGTGAAGTCGTGCGCGATGTGCTTGTAGAACTCGGTGTATTCCTCGTCCTTGATCTCGGACTTGGCGCGCGTCCACAGCGCGCTGGCCTTGTTGACGGCTTCCCATTCCACGGAAGCGGGCGCGTCTTCGCCCTGATGCTCCTTCGGCATCTCGATCGGCAGGCCGACATGGTCGGAATACTTCTTGATGATGCCGCGCAGCTTCCAGCCGTCGGCGAAACCTTCTTCGCCGTCCTTCAGGTGAAGCACGATGCGTGTGCCTCGTTCGGGCTTGTCGACGGTGGCGACCTCGAAATCGCCTTCGCCCGCGCTGGACCAGTGCACGCCTTCGCTGGCGGGCAGGCCGGCGCGACGGCTGAACACATCCACGCGGTCGGCCACGATGAAGGCGCTGTAGAAGCCCACGCCGAACTGGCCGATCAGGCTGGCGTCCTTCTTCTGGTCGCCGGACATCGCGCGCAGGAACTCGCCGGTGCCGGACTTGGCGATGGTGCCGAGGTGAGCGACGGCTTCGTCGCGGCTCATGCCGATGCCGTTGTCGTCGATGGTCACCGTGCGCGCGGCGGCGTCGAAGCCGATACGGATGCGCAGGGTGGGGTCTTCGGCCAGCAGGCCGGGTTCCTTCAGGGCCTCGAAGCGCAGCTTGTCGGCGGCATCGGCGGCGTTGGAGACCAGCTCGCGCAGGAAGATCTCCTTGTTCGAATACAGCGAGTGGATCATCAGCTGCAGCAGCTGCTTCACTTCGGCCTGGAAGCCCAGCGTTTCTTTGCGGGTCTCAACGGTCATCGCGGTCGTGCTCCATGGAATCGAATGCGGGGCCGGCGGTCGCGGCCAATGCACACGGTGTATGGGTCCAGTGTGGGTTTCACAACCCGCGCGGTCCCGCGGGAGAGGCGGGGCCGTATCATGCGGGGCCTTCCGCCGCCGTCCCGACGATGTCCCGAAGCCCCAGCCGTCCTACGCCAGCCACCGCTTCCGCCCAACGCGGAGCCGGCCAGGTGCGCATCATCGGCGGACGTTGGCGCGGCACGAAGCTGGCGGTGCCGGACCGTCCCGGCCTGCGGCCCAGCAGCGACCGCGTGCGCGAAACCCTGTTCAACTGGCTGATGCCCGTACTGCCGGGCGCGCGGGTGCTGGACCTGTTCGCGGGCACCGGCGTGCTCGGCTTGGAGGCGCTGTCGCGCGGCGCGGCGCAGGCCGTCCTGGTGGAGCGCGATCCCGGTCTGGCCGTGGCACTGCGCGAGGCGGCGGCCAAGTTGTCCGCGCCGGCCGAGGTGCATGCCGCAGATGCGCTGGCATGGCTGAGTGGGCGCCACGACACCTTCGACCTGGTGTTCCTGGATCCGCCGTTCGCCGACGGCCTGTGGTCGCGCGCACTGGATGGGCTGGCACCGCGACTGGCGCCGGGCGCCTGGATCTACGTGGAATCGCCAACGGACATCGCGCCGGCGGTGCCGCCAGGCTGGGCGCTGCACCGCGAGGGCCGGACCCGGGACGTGCGCTATGCCCTGTACCGGACCCCGGCCGCGCAGCCCACTGTTACACTGCGCCCCGACGACCCGCCGGCGACGACTGAATGACTGTGGCGCGCACCCGGACGGCCGTGTACCCCGGCACGTTCGACCCCATCACCAATGGCCATATCGACCTGATCGACCGGGCCGCGCCTCTGTTCGAGCGCGTGATCATCGGCGTGGCCGAGAGCCCGGGCAAAGGGCCGGCCCTGCCGCTGGCCCAGCGCGTCGCGCTGGCCCGCGATGCGGTGGCCAAGCACCCGCACGTGGAAGTGCAGGGCTTCGACGGCCTGCTCGCGCACTTCGTCAAGGACGTCGGCGGTGGTGTGCTGCTGCGCGGCCTGCGCGCCGTGTCCGACTTCGAATACGAGTTCCAGCTGGCCAGCATGAACCGCCACCTGATCCCCGAGGTCGAGACGCTGTTCCTCACCCCGGCCGAGCAGTACGGCTTCATTTCCTCGTCGCTGGTGCGCGAGATCGCCCGACTGGGCGGTGACGTGTCCGGCTTCGTGCCGCCGGCCGTGACCGCGGCGCTGAAGGCGCAGTGGCAGAAAGACAAGCAGGGCGCCTGAGCGCCACGATTCCGACAACCGCTTTACCAAGAGGGGGATTACCCATGAAGAAGTTCGCAAGCCGCATCATGCTCACCGCCTGCCTCGTGCTGCCGTTCGCGGCGTGCAAGAAGCAGGAAGAAGCCCCGGCCGAGCCGGCCGACGTCGCGCTGGTCGCGCCCGCCACGACCGAAGACGGCCCGTGGAAGGAGTACCTGAGCAAGGTGGTCGACGCCAACATGGGCACGATCACCAACACGCCTTACGTGTACTACCTGCCGGCCGAGACGGATCCGGAGTTCGAAGCCAAGTATGGCCGTCAGCTCGAGCAGGCCAAGGGCGCGGTGGCGCGCGGCGTTAGCGCCGGCAACCTGATCGCGTTCGGTTCGCCGAACAGCACCAAGATCGCCGACCTGGCCGTGGCCGCGTTCGAGGGCGTCGAGACCGACGCGTTCAAGGGCGTGCGCGTGCTGTTCATCGGCAAGGCCGAGGACAGCGAGCGGGTGAAGGCCGCCGTGGCCCCGAGCAACGCCGAATACCTGTTCGTCGAAGCCAAGTGACCTGCCGGCGCGTGGCCGTCGAATGGCGGCCACGCCTCTGCCGGAAGGTCATCCCCGCACAAGCGGGGATCCAGTGACGCCAAGCGGTCACTGAGTCCCGTTTCGACGGGAGTAACGGAAGTCATGTCCCTCAAGATCAACGAACTCTGCGTCAACTGCGATGTCTGCGAGCCGGCCTGTCCCAACCAGGCCATCTCGATGGGCGAGACGATCTATGTGATCGATCCGGCGCGCTGCACCGAATGCGTCGGCCATCATGACGAAGCGCAATGTGTCGTCGTGTGCCCGGTGGAGTGCATCGACCCCGATCCGGCGTATCCTGAGACCCACGAAGCGCTGCTGGCGAAAATGCTGAGGCTGCAGGCCGGCTGATCGCCCTGTTCCGCACGTGCTTCGTCCCGGTGTCCGTTCCAGGAGAAGTCGTGATCCATCGCCGTCTGTTCGCCCTGTTGTTCGTCGTCGCGTTCGCGCCTTCCGCGCTGGCTGCCGACGCAGTCCGCAACACCCCCCCGTCGCATCCGCCGGGCACCGCCATCGCCAGCGCGCATGCGCTCGCCACGCAGGCGGGCCAGGATGTCATCGCGCAGGGCGGCAACGCGTTCGACGCGGCCATCGCGGTGTCGTCGACGCTCTCGGTGGTGGAGCCCATCAGCTCCGGCCTCGGTGGTGGCGGCTTCTTCCTGCTGCACGACGGCAAGACCGGCAAGGACGTCTTCATCGATGCGCGCGAGACTGCGCCGGCGGCCGCGACGCCCGACAAGTACCTGCTGCCGAACGGCGACTTCAACCGCGACCGCGCCGAGAACGGCCCGTGGGCCGCCGGCATTCCCGGACTTCCCGCCGCCTTCGTCCACCTGGCGGAGAAGTACGGCAGGCTGCCGCTGAAGACCTCGCTGGCGCCGGCGATCCGCACGGCGCGCGAAGGGTTCCCGGTCTACGCGCGCATGGCGCGCGGCTACCAGGCGCGTCGCGAGGTGATGGAGCGTTACAAGGGCACGCGTGCGGTGTTCCTGGCCAACGGCCAGCCGATCAAGGAAGGCGATGTTTTCAGGCAGCCCGACCTGGCGCGCACGCTGGAGCGCCTGGCTGCACAGGGAGTCGACGGCTTCTACAAGGGTGAAACCGCGAAACTGCTGCTGGCCGGCGTGAAGGCCGAGGGCGGGCAATGGACCGCGAAGGAACTGGCTGGCTACACCGTGCGCGAGCGCGAGCCGCTGACGTTCAAGTACAACGACTGGCAGGTGACGACCGCGCCGCCGCCGTCGTCCGGCGGTGTGGCGCTGACGCAGATGCTGCAGATCCTCGACGCCTACGACCTGTCCAAGCTGGACGAGGCGCAGCGTACGCACCTGATCGTGGAATCGATGCGGCGTGCGTTCCGCGACCGCACGTTCTATCTCGGCGATCCCGACTTCGTCGAGATTCCGATGAAGACGCTGACCAGCCCGTATTACGCGGCGGGCCTGCGCGCAACGATCAATCCGCAGAAGGCGACGCCCAGCGACCAGCTGTCGGGCCAGCAGACGCCACTGGAAGACGAGGAAACCACGCACTTCTCGATCATCGATGCGGAAGGCAACCGTGTCGCCGGGACGCAGACGGTCAACCTGCTGTACGGCTCGGGCCTGGTGCCGCCGGGCACCGGCGTGCTGCTGAACAACGAGATGGACGATTTCGCGCTGAAGCCGGGCACGCCCAATGCCTTCGGCGTGATGGGCTACGACGCCAACGCGCCGAAGCCGGGCAAGCGCATGCTCAGCTCGATGACGCCGACCTTCATGGAGTCGTCGGACAAGGTCGCCGTGCTCGGCACCCCCGGCGGCAGCCGCATCATCACCATGGTGCTGCTGGGCGTGTTGGGCTACGACGCCGGCCTGGATCCGCAGGCGGTCGCCGCGCTGCCGCGCTTCCACCACCAGTGGATGCCGGACCTGATCGAGATGGAAACCGACGCGCTGAGTCCGGCCACGCAACAGACGCTCGAGGGCATGGGCCACAAATTCAAGGTCATGGGCAACACCGCACAGGGCGGCCGCGGCTCCAGCCATGTGTGGGGCAACCTGCAGACGGTGGAGTGGGACAAGACCACCAACACCCTGTATGGCGGCAGCGACCCGCGCAATTCGGTGGGCGCGGCCAAGGTGGTCGAATCCACGGCGAAGCCCTGAGATCCCGCCTGTGGGAGCGACGTCAGTCGCGAAAGGCCTTCAGGGCCGTTCATCGCGACTGACGTCGCTCCCACAGGAAAAAACGGGGCGTAGAATCGCGCCATGAAACTCTGGTCGCTGCTGGGCAATTCCCAGAAACTCGATGGAGGCGCGATGTTCGGCAACGCGCCGCGCGCCATGTGGGAGCGGTGGTCGCCGCCGGATGCGGAGAACCGCATCGAGCTGGCCTGCCGCGCGCTGCTGGCGCAACCGCTGAACGGCAAGACCGTGCTGTTCGAGACCGGCATCGGCGCGTTCTTCGATCCCAGGATGCGCGCGCGCTTCGGCGTGCAGGAAGCGCGCCACGTGCTGCTGGACTCGCTGCAGGCGGCCGGTTTCTCGCACGAGGACATCGACGTGGTGGTGCTCAGCCATCTGCACTTCGACCACGCTGGCGGGTTGCTGGCGCCGTGGCAGGAGGGCCAGGCGCCGGAGTTGCTGTTCCCCAACGCGACCTTCGTCGTCGGCGCCGATCACTGGCAGCGTGCGTTGAAACCGCATCCGCGCGATCGCGCAAGTTTCATTCCCGAACTGCAGCCGCTGCTGGAAGCCAGTGGACGGCTGGAACTCGTCTCGGGCGAGTACTCGCGCGCACTCGGAGAGTCCGTGTGTTTCAGCTTCAGCGATGGCCACACGCCTGGCCTGATGCTGGCGGAGATCGTCGGCCCGGAGGCCGTCGACGGGAAGGCGCACGGCGGCGTGGTGTTCTGCGCCGACCTCATCCCGGGCCGCTCCTGGGTGCATGTGCCCATCACCATGGGCTACGACCGCAACGCGGAACTGCTGATCGACGAGAAGCGCGCCTTCCTGGAAGACAAGCTGGCCCGCAACGTCCACCTGTTCTTCACCCACGACCCGGGTTGCGCACTGGCGCAGGTGACGCGCGACGAGAAGGGCAAGTTCGGCGTCGCTCATGAAGTGGCGGAACTGCAGGCGCGCCCGCTGGCGGCCTGAAGTGACTTCCGGCACCCGGATCCGGTGACGACCGGCTCCTGTCGTCCCGGCTGCCGGACGGCAGACTGGTCCCGTCTTCCACACAGGGGTCCGGCATGAACAAGCGCTTCTTCCTCCGCGGTGCCTTCGCGCTCGCTCTGTCGTCGCTGGCGATGGCGCAGGGCGTCCTCGCTGCGCCCACGGCCACGGTGCCGCTGCAGGTGTCGCCGGAGCGCGCGACCACGATGGCGGTGTGGGAACCGGCGCAGGTTCGCGGCGTGGTGCTGTTCTCCAGCGGGCATGGTTCCTGGCCGGAGCGCTACGACGGCGTGCTGACGGCGTGGCGCGATGCCGGCTTCGCGGTGGTCGCGCCGCTGCACGTGGACTCGGTGAAGTATCCCGAGCGCGAAAAGTTCTCGATGCAGCAGGGCTTCGGTGAACGCCTGGCCGACATGAAGGCGGCGAGCGGCTATGTCGCGTCGCGTTGGCCTGGCGTGCCGGTGGCCGCAGGCGGACACAGCTACGGCACGCTGATCTCGCTGGCATTGGGTGGCGCGATGGCGGACATGGCGCCGCTGCGTGATCCGTCGGTCATCGCGGTGATCGGTTACTCGTCGCCAGGCAGGATTCCCGGGCTGGTGACGCCGACCACCTATGCCTCGGTGGCCGTGCCGGTGCTGATCGTCACCGGCGACCAGGATCTGGTGCCGGGCTTCGTCAGCGATGCGAAGGACCATCTGTATCCGGTGGAAACCGCGCCGGCCGGGGGCAAGGTCGCCCTGGTGCTCACCGGTGGAGGCCACAACCTGATCGGCAGCGACACGGACGTGTCCTATGTCCGTGCGCGTGATGTCGGCACCGCGTTCCTGCAGGCCGAAGTGCTGGGCAACGCCGATGCGGCGAAAGTGCTGGCGGCGGACGATTCGGAGGCCGAGCGCTGGATCCGCCGCTGAACGCGGATCTCAGCCGATGCGCGTACCGAAGATGCGGTCGCCGGCGTCACCCAGGCCCGGCAGGATGTAGCCCCTGTCGTTGAGGCGTTCGTCGATGGCGGCGGTATAGACCTCGACATCGGGGTGCGCCGCTTCCAGCGCCTTCAGGCCTTCCGGTGCGGCGACCAGGAAGATGCCCTTGATCCGCTTCGCACCCGCGCGCTTGAGCATGTCGATGGTGGCGATCAGCGTGCCGCCGGTGGCCAGCATCGGATCGAGGATCAATGCGTCGCGTTCTTCCAGCCGTCCGGTGAGCTTTTCGAAGTACGGCACCGGCTGCAGCGTCTCTTCGTCGCGCTGCAGGCCGACCACGCTGACGCGCGCGGTGGGGATCAGCGCCAGCACCCCCGGCAGCATGCCCAGACCGGCGCGCAGGATCGGCACCAGCGTGATCTTCGCGCCGGCAATCTTCTTCACCTGCACCGGACCGGCCCAGCCGGCCATCGTCTCGGTGGTCAGGTCCAGGTCGGCGGTCGCCTCGTAGGCGAGCAGCGTGCCCAGTTCGGTGACCAGCTCGCGGAAGTCCTTGGTATTGAGGCCGGCGTTGCGCAGCAGGCCGATCTTGTGTTGTACGAGAGGATGACGGACTTCGACGGTTTTCATGGGCGGCGACACGCGGGTTCGGTGATGCGGATAGTGTGACCGAAATATGACGTCATCGCAGTGTCATCCACGTGGCGAATGGATGCGTATCCATGGCGGGTTGTCATGCCAGTGAAAGATCGCGGACATAAGGTCTGCACCCGGTATTCACATCTCCCGGGATCTTCCCCATGTCGTCCAAACATCCGCTCCACGTCGCCATCGTGCTCGCGCTGGCGGTGGCCAGCCATGCATCGATTGCGCACGCCCAGTCCACCCCTGTCACCACGCCTGACGGCAGCGCCGATGCGACCACGCTGGATCGCATCGAAGTGCGCCCGCAGCTGGAACAGCAGATGCGCGCGATCGACTTCAAGCGCAGCGCCGACGTGATCCAGGACACGGTGTCGTCCGACGCCATGGGCCAGTACCCGGACAAGAACGTCGGCGAGTCGCTGTCGCGACTGCCCGGCGTCAGCGTGACCCGCGACCAGGGCGAAGGCCGCTTCGTGGTCGTGCGCGGCCTGGACGCTGCCTTCAACAGCGTCAGCGTCGACGGCGTCGCCATCGGCACGCCGGAAGACTCCAGCCGCGCCGCGCCGTTGGACGTGATTCCCTCCGACTCCACCGAGCGTCTCACCGTGGTCAAGGCGCCGACGCCGGACATGCCGGGCGATTCGATCGGCGGCGCCATTGTCGTGGAGTCCGCATCGGCGTTCGATCGCGACGGCCGGAGCATCCGTGCCAAGGCCGAGATGAGCCACCAGAACCTGAGCGGCGAGACCAGCCCGAAGGCCTCGTTCAACTACAGTGACCTCTTCGCCGACGGTACCTTCGGCGTGGCGCTGGGCCTGAGCCACCAGGACCGCAACTACGAGTCGGACAACATCGAAGTCGAGTACGACAAGCTGGACGAGCGCGACGGCCTGACGCCGATCGAGATCCAGCAGCGCAAGTACAGCATCAACCGCGAGCGCACGGGCGTGAACCTCAACCTCGACTGGCGTCCCAGCGAGGGTAACAGCTACTACCTGCGCACGCTGTACACCGACTTCACCGACGCCGAAACCCGCCAGAACAGCATCATTCCGGTGGGCGAGGGCGACATCACCGTCAACGCCGACGGCACCTACACCGTCGACGGCATCGATCCGGGCGACTTCAGCCGTCGCGTGCGCTTCCGCACCAAGGAAGAAGACACCTTCACGGTCAGTGCCGGTGGCGAGAACCGTTTCGGTGCAGGCTCCATCGTCGATTACAAGCTGGGCTTCACCAAGACGCGCGAGCGCGTGCTGGACGAAGTCGAGGCGCGGTTCGAGTACGACGGCGCCGACGACGTCTCGATCCTGATGGATACCTCGCGCGCGATCCCGCGCTACACGATCAGCGACAGCCCGGCGGGCGGCTGGCTGGACAACGACAACTACGAATTCAACCGTTTCGTCGTGGCGCCGATCTGGGTGGACGACAAGGAACACAGTGCCCAGGTCAACTTCACGTTCGCCGGCGACACGGTGACCTGGAAAACCGGCCTGCTGGGCCGCTGGCGCGACCGCGACGTCAACATCGACGAAGCCGAGCTGCGTCGCGGTCCGGACATCAACCTGGGCAGCTGGACCACCGGTTCGCCTAGCTACACGCACGGCAACATGGGCGATGGCATCAGCTCGCGTGCGATGAACCGCTACCTGCGCGACAACCTGTCCGCCTACACGGCACGCCCGCAGGACGTCGCCGCCAACACCGAGGTCTCGCTGATCGAGGACTACACGGCGAGCGAGGACATCCTGGCCGCTTACCTGATGGCGACGATGGACTTCGACAAGCTGCGGGTCATCGCCGGCGCGCGCGTCGAGCGCACCGAGTTCGAGGCGACCGGCAACGTGGTCGACCTGGAAGACGAAGAGACCATCGGCTCGATCACCACCCGCGACGTCTCCAGCAGTTACACCAGCGTGCTGCCGGGCCTGCACCTGCGCTACGACATGGGTGACTGGGTGCTGCGCGGCGCTTACACGACCACGATCGCGCGTCCGTCGTTCGGCAACATCTCGCCGCGTACCCGCATCAACCGCGACGAGGAGGAAGTCGAGCTGGGAAATCCCGCGCTGGATCCGTACAAGTCGCGCAACTTCGACATCTCGATCGAGCATTACCTCGGCGAGACCGGCATCGTCTCCGCCGGCCTGTTCTACAAGAACATCGACGACTACATCGTCGACGTGACCACGCGCGACAATCCGGCCTATCAGGACTTCGACGTGACCATGCCGGTCAACGGCGACAAGGCCACGGTGTACGGCGCCGAGCTGAACTGGCAGCAGCACTTCGACAATGGCCTGCTGCTGGGCTTCAGCGCGACCTGGCTGGATACCGAGTACGAGATCAACGGCCGGTCCTTCACGCTGCCGAATGCCTCGGACCGTCTCTACAGCGCCCACATCGGCTATGAGAAGGGCGGCCTGAGCACGCGCATCGCGGCGGTGCGGCGCAGCGAATACATCGACTCGGTCGACAGCGACGACAGCGACTTCGACATCTGGGTGGCCGAGAACACCCAGCTCGACTTCAGCCTGGACTACAAGGTCAGCGACCAGTGGGGCTTCTACTTCGAAGCGTCCAACCTGTTGGACGAACCGCTGGAGCTGTACCAGGGTTCGCCGTCGAACACGCTGCAGAACGAACTGTACGGCCGCACCTACACGGCCGGCGTCAAGCTGCGCTTCTGACGGATGCCCACGGTCCGCCGACCTTGCGTCGGCGGACCGTCGTCCGCTCTTGTGCCGCCGCACTCCAAGGAAACAACGATGACTCCGATCCGTACTTTGCTCCCTGCCCTCGTCGCCAGCCTGCTGGTCACCGGCTGCACCGGCAAACCGCCGGCAGCGGCCGCCGATGCACGCGATGCCGACGAGAAGGCGACGCCTGCTGCCACTGCCCCCGATACGCGCGATATCCCGGTGATCCAGGAAGCCTTCCTGACGCCGATGACACCCGCCGACAACATCGACTCGCCGGCGTCCTGGACGACACCGGAAGGCCAGCGCTGGCTGATCGCCACCGCCAAGGCGACCGACAGGCTGGTGGTGTACGACGGCCAGACCGGCGCGCACCTGCGCGAGGTCGGCACGACGGGCGAGGGTGCGGGCCAGTTCAAGCGCCCGAACGGCATTGCCGTGGTCGACGACATGGTCTTCATCGTCGAACGGGACAACCACCGTGTGCAGGTGCTCTCGCTGCCCGACTTTGCGCCGGTGCTGACCTTTGCCGCCGAGCAGCTGCAGAAGCCCTACGGCCTGTGGGTCAACAAGACCGATGCCGGTTACCAGGTCTACGTCACCGACGCCTACATGGCGGGTGAGGACGCGCAGGGCGAAGACATCCTGCCGCCGCTGGACCAGTTGGACGAGCGCGTATGGCGCTTCGACGTGGCGCGCAACGTCGCTGCGCTGTCGGCGAAGGTCGGCGGCAATTTCGGTGACGCATCACCGGAAGGCGCGCTGCGCGTCGTCGAGTCGATCTGGGGCGATCCGGCCAACGATCGCCTGCTGATTGCCGAGGAAGACGAGACCTACGCGAACGAGCTGAAAGTCTACGACCTGGCGGGGAAGTACGCAGGCAAGACGATCGGTCGCGACGTATTCAAGGCGCAGTCCGAAGGCATCATGCTGAAGACCTGCGCCGACGGAAGCGGCTGGTGGCTGACGACCGAGCAGGGCAAGGGACGCACGGTGTTCCACCTGTTCGACCGCAAGACGCTGGCGCACACCGGCGCCGTGACCGGTGCGAAGGTCGCCAACACCGATGGCATCTGGCTGGATGCGTCCGCGTCGGAGCGCTTCCCCGACGGTGTGCTGTACGCCGTGCATGACGACCAGGGCGTAGTGGCGTTGGACTGGCGCGATATCTCCAAGTCGCTGCAGCTGCCGGCGTGCCAGACCCCATGAATCCAGGGCGAGTGATGCGGCAGGGTCTGCTGGTCGCGCTGTTGCTGGGGACCTGCGCCGCGGCAAGCGCGCAGGAGGCAACAGCGCGCCAGCCGGAGCCCAACACGCGCGTTCCGAAGGGCGTGCAGCGCTATGCGCCGACCGGGTTCCCGGACCGCATCGTGGCGTCGCCGGCGCAGGACGCGGCCACTGGCTTTTCGGTGGCCTGGCGCACGGACACGAAGGTTGACGCGCCGGTGCTTGAAATCGTCGTGGCCGGTGATTCGCCCGACATGGGCGAGCCGCGCCGCGTCACCGCCATCAGCACACTGCTGAAGACCGAAAACGGCAGCGCGCATCACCATCGCGTCGATGTCGACGGACTGCAGGCGAATACGCTGTACGCCTGGCGCGTACAGGGCGACCGCACCTGGAGCGCCTGGCACCACACGCGTACCGCAGCAGCGACGACCTCCCCGCTGACGTTGCTGTACTTCGGCGACACCCAGAACAAGAACGTCAGCCTGACCACGCGCGTGGTGCGCGAGGCGATGCGGCATGCGCCGGACGCGAGGCTGGCGTTGTACGCCGGCGACCTGGTCAGCGGTGGTGACGGCGAAGACGACAACGAGTGGGGCGAGTGGTTCGAGGCCAACGAAGTGCTGCCGACCTCGCTGGTCGTGGCGCCGGCGCCAGGCAACCACGAGTACTTCGAGGAGTTCGAGGACACCCCGCAGGAGCGCCGTGTGCTCGGTGCGCACTGGCCGGTGACGTTCGCGCTGCCGGGCAACGGGGTGACGCAGGCGAAGAAGACCACCTACTGGTTCGATTACCAGGACGTACGTGTGGTGGTGATCGACGGTACGTCGGCGCTGGATCTGGGCACGGCCAAGGCGCAGGCGGCATGGCTGGACCAGGCGCTGGGGTCGAATCCGCATCGCTGGAGCATCGTGATGACGCACCAGCCGTTCTTCTCGCCGCGCGGAGGCCGCGACAACGTCGCGCTGCGCAAGCATCTGCTGCCGGTGATCCGCAAGCACAAGGTCGACCTGGTGCTGCAGGGGCACGACCATGTCTACGGGCGGCTGAAAAGCCCGCCGCCGGTGTTCGTGGTATCGGTCACCGGTGCCAAGCAGTACCGGCTGTCGGACGAGGCACGCAAGACGATGCAGCCGGTCGCCGAGGACACGCAGCTGTTCCAGGTGTTGCGCTTCGACGGTCCGCGCCTGCGTTACGAAGCGCGCACGGCGACAGGGCGTTTGTACGACGCGTTCGATCTCGTCGATGAGGGCGGGAAGGGTAAGCAGTTGGTCGAGCGCACGGAAGGCCGCATCGATGAGCGTGCCTGCACCCGTGCCGAAACCTTGAAGGGCCGCGCCGACCGGTGTTGGGAGTGATTCGGTCTCCGTAGAGCCGAGCTTGCTCGGCTGCTTTTCTCCCGCGCCACCCATCCACTACAGAAGCAGCGGAGCAAGCTCCGCTCTACAGGAGTCGATCATGAAGCAGGTTGTCGCCGTCGCCTTGTTGTTTCTCTCCGCGAACGTTTCCGCGCGCGAAGCGCATATCCGTCACCCGTTCCTCGCCGAGCAGCCGAAGGCGGCACCGGAAGAAGTGCTGCTGGCCGTGGAGATCCCCGCTGGCAGCTTCACCAAGTACGAGATCAACGACGAAGGCCTTGTCTACGTGGATCGCTTCCAGTCGATGCCGGTGGCCTATCCCGCCAATTACGGTTCGATGCCGCGCACGCTGGCGGGGGACGGCGATCCGCTCGATGCGCTGGTGCTGACGCGCGAGCCGCTGCATCCCGGCGTGCTGGTGAAGTTCCGCCCTATCGGCGTGCTGCGCATGATCGATGCGGGCGAGCACGACGAGAAGATCATCGGCGTGCCGACCGACAAGGTCGATCCGACGTACGCCAATATCCGCGACCTGGCCGATCTGCCGGAAATCGAGCGGCAGCGCATCGAGGCGTTCTTCCGCGTCTACAAGGAGCTGCCGAAGGGTCGCAATCCGGTGCAGCTCAACGGCTATGGCGATGCGAAGGAAGCGAAGGCGCTGATCCGCGAATCGCTGGAGCGTTTCGCGAAGCAGAACCCGTAAATCGGCGCGAGCGTCCGCAGGAAAGAAAAAGGCGAGCCGAGGCTCGCCTTTTTCGTGGTACCTGCCGCGTGGATCAGGCCGCCGCGGCCTGGCTGATGCGCGGACCTTCGCGCAGCGCCTTGCCGACCATCGCGACCAGCAGGTCCAGTTCCTCGGTGTCCATTGCGAAGTGCGGGGTGAAGCGCAGCGAGTTGGCGCCGCCGTGGATGACGTTCAGGCCCTGCTGGCGCAGCCATTCCTCGGTGGAGCCCGTGCCGTAGCACTTGAACGCCGGTGACAGTTCGCACGAGAACAGCAGGCCGGTGCCCTGCACGTTGGTGATCAGGCCGCCGAGGTCCGCCTGCAGCTGCTGGAGTTTCTGCACGGCCTCGACGCCGCGCTTGCGGATGTTCTCGCGCACCTGCGGGGTCAGCTGGGCCAGCGTGGCGCAGGCGACATCCAGCGCGCGCGGGTTGGTGGTCATGGTGTTGCCGTACACGCCCTTGCGGTACAGGCCGGCGGCGCGCTCGTTCACCGCCAGCACCGACAGCGGGTACTGGGCGGCGTTCAGCGCCTTGGAATAGGTTTCCATGTCCGGCGCATCCAGGCCTTCGAAGCCCGGGTAGTCGACGATCGACAGCACGCCATGCGCACGCAGGCCGGCCTGGATCGAGTCCACCAGGAACAGGCTGCCGTGGCTGCGGGTCAGTTCGCGCGCGGCGGCGTAGAACGCCGGCGGCACCGAGCGGCCCGGATCGCCTTCGCCCATCACCGGCTCCAGGAACACGGCCTCGACGAACCAGCCCTTGGTCTCGGCATCGGCGAACGCCTGCTTCAGTGCGTCCACGTCGTACGGCGGGATGGCGATCACCGAGTCTTCGCCACGGTAGCTGGCCAGGTGCTGCTGATACGACTTGCGCGAGGAATCCGAATACAGCGCCGGGCGCTCGGTGCGGCCGTGGAAGCTGCCCTTCACCACGATGCGCTTGATGGTGCGGCCGGCGTGGCGGCCGTCCGGATCGGTCATCAGCTTGCTGTTGATGTCGGCGATGCGCGCAGCCAGGCCGACCGACTCGGAACCGGAGTTCAGGCACAGGAACTTGGCGAACGGGCAACCGCCGCGGGTGTGGCCGATCTCCTTGCGCAGGGCGCGGTCGAAGCGCAGCTGCGACAGGCTGGGAGTCATGATGTTGGCCATCACCTGCGGGCGGGCCATCGCCTCCAGCACGGCGGCGGGGGTGTGGCCGAAGCCCAGCATGCCGTAGCCGCCGGCGTCGTACAGCACGGCGCCATTGAGCGTGACCACCCACGGACCGCGCGCGGCCAGCGCGATGTAGGGATTGACGGCGTCGTCGGCGTAGAAGTTGACGTAGCCGGCCTGCACCGCGCGCAGCTGTTCGGCTTCGTCCAGCGCGAACAGTTCGGCGAACTCGTCCTGCAGGCGCGCGTGCTCGGCGGCGGCGGCTTCGATGACGGCCACCAGGTCCGGGTGGCCCTTGGCGAGACGTTCGACGGTGGCGTCGTCCAGGCCATGGGTCAGGCGCTGGCCCGGATGGGCGCGCAGCGGGGCGAGATGGGCGGTCAGGGCCATGGGAATCCTCCGGCGGCAAACGGCAAACCCGTATTATCGGGAATAATTCGTCATTTGACAGTTGTGAACTGCGCTGGTTTAGGGGATATTTCGTCGATTCGACGAAACTCAAGCCGCGCATGAAGCTCACCGACGCCGACCAGCAACTGCTCTCAATGCTCCGTGAGAACGCACGGGCCTCCACCGCCCAGATCGCCCGCCGCCTGAACCTGTCGCGGACCACGGTGCAGAGCCGTATCGAGCGGCTGGAACGCGAGGGCGTGATCAGCGGCTACACCGTGCGCGTGCACGACGAATACGACCGCAGCCACCTGCGCGCGCACATCATGATCGCCGTGCACCCCAAGCAGATGACCTCGGTGGTCGCGGCGCTGCGCGCGATGCCGGAGCTGCGGGTGCTGCATTCGGTGAGCGGCAGCCACGACCTGATCGCCATCGGCGCCGTGCCCAGCGTCGGCGACATGGACGTGCTGACCGACCGCATCGGCGCACTCGATGGCGTGGAGCGCACCACCTCGTCCATCGTGCTGTCGACCAAGTTCGAACGCTGACGACGGGGCGTCCCGGCGGGCTCCCGTACAATGCACGCCCCCGCAAGGCCCCGACCGTGAAGAAGTCCGACTTCCATTTCGACCTGCCCGAGGCGTTGATCGCCCAGGCGCCCTTGCCGGAACGCTCCGCCAGCCGCCTGCTGGTGGTGCCGCCGGGCGATACACCGTTCGCCGACCGCCACGTGCGCGATCTGCCGGACTGGCTGCAGCCGGGCGACCTGCTGGTGTTCAACGACACCCGCGTGATCCCGGCGCGCCTGTTCGGGCAGAAGGAAAGCGGCGGGCGCGTGGAGATCCTGATCGAACGCCTGTTGCCGGAGAACGCGGCGCGTGCGCAGGTCGGCGCCAGCAAGTCGCCGAAGCCGGGCAGCCGCATCCAGCTGGATGCTGGTGGTGAAGTGGAAGTGATCGGGCGCGATGGCGAGTTCTACCAGCTCCGCTTCCATGTGCCGGGCGCGCTGGAAAGCTGGCTGCAGAAGGCGGGCCGGTTGCCGTTGCCGCCGTACATCCAGCGGGCGCCGGGGCAGGACGACGACGAGCGCTACCAGACCGTGTTCGCGCGCGAACTGGGCGCGGTGGCCGCGCCGACGGCCGGCCTGCACTTCGACGACGCGCTGCTGGCGACGTTGCGCGAGCGGGGCGTGGAATTCGGCCATGTGACGCTGCATGTCGGTGCCGGCACCTTCCAGCCGATGCGCGTGGACAACATCCACGATCACCACATGCACAGCGAATGGCTCAACGTCGGTGCGGCGCTGGTGGAACAGGTGCGTGCGACCCGCGCCCGCGGCGGCCGCGTCATCGCGGTGGGCACCACCGTCGTGCGCGCGCTGGAATCCGCGATGCGCGAAGGCGAACTGCAGCCGTTCGCCGGCGAGACGCAGATCTTCATCTTTCCCGGCTACCGCATCCGCAGCGTCGATGCGATGGTCACCAACTTCCACCTGCCGGAGAGCACGCTGCTGATGCTGGTCAGCGCGTTCGCCGGCAAGGCGCGGATATTCGACGCCTACGCCCATGCGGTGCGCGGGCAGTACCGTTTCTTTTCCTATGGAGACGCGATGCTCCTGTTCCCGGAAGCCGCCGCATGAGCCGGATGTCCTTCGATCTGCTGACCACCGACGGCGCCGCCCGCCGCGGCCGGCTGACGTTCCCGCGTGGCACCATCGAGACGCCGGCGTTCATGCCGGTGGGCACCTATGGCTCGGTGAAGGGCATCCTGCCCGAGCATGTCGAGGACCTCGGTGCCGAGATCATCCTCGGCAACACCTTCCATCTCTACCTGCGCCCGGGCCTGGACGTGATCGGCGCGCATGGCGGCCTGCATGGCTTCGCTCGCTGGAACAAGCCGATCCTTACCGACTCCGGCGGCTTCCAGGTGTTCTCGCTGGCGCACCGGCGCAAGATCACCGAGCAGGGCGTGACCTTCGCCTCGCCGGTGGATGGCAGCAAGGTGTTCCTGGGGCCCGAGGAAAGCATGCGCATCCAGAAGGTGCTGGACAGCGACATCGTGATGATCTTCGACGAATGTCCGCCGGTGAACATCGATGGCAAGCCGGTGGACCCGCGGGTGATCGAGCGCTCGATGGAGCTGTCGTTGCGTTGGGCCGAACGGTCCAGGCGCGCGCACGAAGGCAACGATGCCGCGCTGTTCGGCATCGTGCAGGGCGGCGTGCACCACGACCTGCGCACGCGCTCCGCGGAGGGACTGAAGGCGATCGGCTTTGACGGTTACGCGATCGGCGGCCTGGCGGTGGGCGAGACCGAGCAGGAGCGCAACACGACGCTCGAGCACACCTGCCCGCAGCTGCCGGCGGACCAGCCGCGCTATCTGATGGGCGTGGGCCGGCCGGAAGACCTGGTGGAGGCGGTCGCGCGCGGCGTGGACATGTTCGACTGCGTCATGCCGACCCGCAACGCGCGCAACGGCCACTACTTCACCTCGTCGGGCACGGTGCGCATCCGCAATTCGAAGTACGAGCACGACCTGCAGCCGATCGAGCCGGGTTGCGGCTGCTACGCCTGCCGCAACGGCTTCACCCGCAGCTACCTGCGCCACCTGGACCGCTGCAACGAAATGCTGGCGCCGATGCTGGGCACCCTGCACAACCTCTGGTACTACCAGCAGGTGATGGCGCAGATGCGTGCGGCCATCGCGGAAGGGCGGTTCGAAGCCTTCAGGACGGGCTTTTACGCAGCACGCGGGGCCGAGCCTCCGTCCGCCTGACGCCGGGCCTGCCTGCCGGTCCGACGTTCCCGGGGAACCATCCGGTGTTGGCGTGGTCTTTTCCGGTCCGGGCCGATGGGGTGGCCCGGACGGGGCTTCCCGGTGCGTGGCATAATCCCCGGCTGCTTTTCATACCCAATGGACAAGTCCATGAATCTGCTTGATTTCTTCGTTGCCCCCGTCCTCGCCCAGGCCGCTCCGGCCCAGCAGGGCATGGGCGGCTTCGGCCTGCTGATGCCGATCGCCCTGATCGCCATCATGTATTTCCTGATGATCCGCCCGCAGATGAAGCGCGCCAAGGAGCACCGCTCCATGCTGGACAAGCTGTCCAAGGGCGACGAAGTCATCACCTCCGGCGGCATCGCCGGCACCGTCACCGACATCGGCGACAACTTCGTCACCCTGGAAGTGGCCGACAACGTGCGCGTGCGCGTGCAGAAGGCCGCCGTCGGCAACGTGCTGCCGAAGGGCACGCTGAAGTCGGCCTGATCCGTTTCCCGCGTCCCGTCGCCCATGCGCCGGGACGCATCCCCGCTGTTTCCGAACCACTGCTGAGCGCATGCCCGGGAAGGGCCTGCGCGGGTCGCCACGATGCTTGAATTTCCCCGCTGGAAATACGTCCTGATCCTGATCGTCGTGTTGGCGAGCGCGCTGTATGCGCTGCCCAACCTGTATCCCCAGGATCCCTCCGTGCAGATCACCGCCAATCGCGGCTTCGCCATCGACACCGCCCTGCGCGGCCGCGTCGATGCTGCGCTGAAGGACGCAGGCGTACAGGCCAAGGAGATCGACACTGAAGCCGCCAGCATGCTGGTGCGCCTGCCCAGCCTGGAGGCGCAGACGACGGCCAACGACGCCCTGCGCAAGGCGCTCGGCGAGGACTACCTGGTCGCGCTGAACCTCGCCTCCACGGTGCCGGACTGGATGGGCAACTTCGGTGCCCGCCCGATGGTGCAGGGCCTGGACCTGCAGGGCGGTGTGCACTTCGTGCTGCAGGTCGATCAGAAGGCCGCGCTGGACAAGCGCGTCGACGGTTACCTGGAAGACACCCGCGTCACCCTGCGCGACAAGCGCATCCGCTACACCTCGGTCGAACGCCGTCCGAACAACAGCATCGTGGTCACGCTGGCCGACGATGAGGATGTGCCGGCGGCGCAGCAGGCACTGGCACAGACCCTCAGCTCGCGCGGCAACAATGCCAGCACGCTGGCGACCGGTTCGGGCCTGAGCTACCAGGCCGCGGGCCAGCAGATCACGATCGGCCTGCCGCAGGCGGAGCTGGAGCAGATCGCCAGCGAGGCGATCGAGCAGAACCTGACCACGCTGCGCAACCGCATCAACGAAATCGGCGTGGCCGAGCCGATCATCCAGCGCCAGGGTAACGACCGCGTGGTCGTGCAACTGCCCGGCGTGCAGGACACCGCCGAGGCCAAGCGCCTGATCGGCGCGACCGCCACGCTCGAGTTCCGCGCCGTGGTCGACGGCAATGCCGCCGACGCCGTGGCCAGTGGCCGCATCCCGCCGGAAGCCAAGGTGTTCCAGCTGCGCGACAATGGTGGCCCGGTGCTGCTCAACAAGCGCGTGCTGGCGTCGGGCGACGAGATGGTGAACGCCCGCGTGGGTCAGGACAACAACGGTCTGCCGGCCGTGGACGTGACCCTCAACAACATCGCCGGGCAGCGCATGTTCGACTACACCAGCGCCAACGTCGGCAAGCTGATGTCGGTGGTCTACATCGAACGCGTCCCGACCGTGACGATGGTCGACGGCAAGGAAGTGCGCAGCGTGCGCGTGCGCGAGGAAGCGCTGTCGCCGACCCGCATCGCCGGCGTGTTCGGCAAGAACTTCCAGACCACCGGTCTGGAGAAGACGGAAGCCGAGAACCTGGCCAAGCTGCTGCGCGCCGGTTCGCTGGCCGCGCCGATGGACTTCATCGAAGAGCGCGTGGTCGGCCCCAGTCTGGGTGCCGAGAACGTCGCCCGAGGCACCAAGGCGGTGGTGTACTCCTTCATCTTCGCGCTGGCGTTCTTCCTGGTGTACTACCGCATGTTCGGTCTGATCACCTGCGTCGCGCTGCTGCTCAACCTGGTGATGGTGGTGGCGGTGATGTCGCTGTTCGGCGCGACCATGACCTTGCCCGGCTTCGCCGGCCTGGCGCTGACCATCGGCATGTCGGTGGACGCCAACGTGCTGATCAACGAGCGCATACGCGAAGAACTGCGGGCGGGGGTACCGCCACAGGCGGCCATCGCGACCGGCTACGACAAGGCGTCGGGCACCATCTTCGACTCCAACATGACCGCGCTGCTCGCCGGCGTGGCGCTGTACGCCTTCGGCACCGGCCCGCTGAAGGGCTTCGCGGTGACGATGGTCATCGGCATCCTGACCTCGGTGTTCACCGCGGTCACCGTTTCGCGCGGCATCGCCACCCTGATCTACGGCGGTCGCCGCAAGATCAAGTCCATCGCCATCTGACGGGAGACAGAAGATGAGCCTTTTCCCGTTGCGGCTGATTCCGCACACCACCAACTTCAACTTCATGCGCGTGCGCTGGGTGTCCATCGGCATCGCGGCGCTGCTGGCCATCGCCGCGATTGGCGCCATCGCGTTCAAGAGTTTCAACTTCGCGCTGGATTTCACCGGCGGCACCGTCGTGGAACTGCGTTTCCAGACGCCGCCGAAGGTCGATGAAGTGCGCGAGCGCCTGGAAGCCGGCGGCTACGGCAGCGCGCAGGTGCAGACCTTCGGCACCGGCAGCGACCTGCTGGTACGCCTGCAGCCGCGCGAGGACGCCGGCACGGCGGAAGGCGCCGAAGCCAGCAACCGGACGGCGGCGGACGTGCTGCGCCTGGCGTCCACCGAGGGCAATACCGCCACGGTGATGCGCAGCGAGTTCGTCGGCCCGCAGGTCGGCAAGGAACTGGCGCTCAACGGCCTGTACACGCTGCTGTTCGTGGTGGTCGGCTTCCTGATCTATATCGCCGTGCGCTTCGAGTGGAAGTTCGCGGTCTCGGCCATCGTCACGACCCTGGCCGACGTGCTGATCGTGGCCGGCTTCTTCGCGGCCAGCGGCATCGAGTTCGACCTGACCATCCTGGCCGGCCTGCTGTCGGTGATGGGCTTCTCGATCAACGACAAGATCGTGGTGTTCGACCGCGTGCGCGAGAACTTCCGCAACCTGCGCGCCGAGCCGATGGAGATCCTGAACCGCTCGATCAACCAGACGCTGTCGCGCACCATCATCACCTCGTTCGTCGCGTTCCTGACCGTGTTCGCGCTGTACCTGTACGGCGGCGGCTCGCTGGAAGGCATGGCGCTGTCGCAGATGATCGGCATCGTGCTGGGCACGGTCTCGTCGATCTTCGTGGCCTGCCCGCTGCTGACCCTGGGCTTCCTGACGGTCACCAAGCAGGACCTGATGCCGAAGGCGAAGGACGAGGCGCTGCTGGCGCGTCGCCCGTAATCGCCGGTAGCCCGGTAACGGAAAAGGCCACGCAATGCGTGGCCTTTTTTATTGCTCATCGTAGAGCGGAGCTTGCTCCGCTGCTCCTGCTTGCGGCATTCCAGGCGTGTGGTGGTCCGCGGAGCCGAGCAAGCTCGGCTCTACGTCGGGCCTTACGGACTCAACCGTTGAACGAGGCTGCGTAGCCCGACGAAACGATGGTCTTCTGCAGCGCCTCGGCGACCTTGAGGTTGCCGGCGACGATCTGGCGGGCCAGGGCGGTGCGGCCGTCGATCTTGCCGAGCGCAGCGCCGCGGAAATCGCAGACCTTGCCACCCGCCTCGCGCACCAGAAGCACGCCTGCCGCGATGTCCCAGTCCTTCACGCCGGCCTCGAAGTAGGCGTCGGCGCGGCCACAGGCCACGTAGGCCAGGTCCAGCGCGGCCGACCCGGTGCGCCGGATGTCCTCGGCGTGCACCAGCAGCTCGCGGACGCACTCCAGCTGCGCGCCGGCGCGGGCGCGCTCACGCGGCGGGAAGCCGGTGGTGATGACGGTGCCGGCCAGTTCCTTGCGGTCGGCCACGCGGATGCGGCGCTCGTTGAGCTGTGCGCCGGCGCCGCGGCTGGCGGTGAACAGGTCGTTGCGCAGCGGGTCGAAGATCACCGCGTCGGTGGGTTCGCCGTTGTCCACCAGCGCGATCGACACGCAGTAGTGGGGGAACCCACGCAGGTAATTGCTGGTGCCGTCCAACGGGTCGATCACGAAGGTATAGCGGCCGTTGATCTGGGCGCCGCTCTCCTCGCCGACGAACCCGTAATCCGGGTAGGCGCGGCGCAGTTCCTTGATGATGACCTTCTCGGCGTCCGCATCGACTTCGCTCGCGTAGTCCATCCGCTCCTTCTGCACCACGTTCAGCGCGTCCAGCTTGTTGATGCTCCGCAACAGGACGTTGCCTGCGAGGCGGGCTGCCTTGGTCATGACGGTGACGACGGGCTTTTGCATGCGAACGGACCTCGGACAGGCGTGGGGCGGGCGAACAAGTGGAAAAGAGCAGCACGGCGCGGAGACCGGCCCGCGCAGTTTACCATTTGCCCCCATGAATACGCCCGTTTCCCCGACCGATTCCCTTTCCCCGGCCGCGGCCGCCCGCCTTCGCGTGGTGCTGGTCGGCACGCAGCACCCCGGCAACATCGGCGCAGCCGCGCGTGCCCTGAAGACAATGGGGCTGGCCCGCCTGGTGCTGGTCGCGCCCGAGGACTATCCCGCCGACGAGGCCTACCGGCGCGCGGCCGGTGCCGACGACCTGCTGGGCGACGCCCCGGTGGTGGCCACGCTGGCCGAGGCCGTGGCGGACTGCCACCTGGTGCTGGGATGCACCGCGCGCAGCCGTCGCGTCCAGTTGGAGGAGCACTCACCCCGGCAGGCGGCTGCGCTGGCAGTGGAGCGGGCTGCGGCCGGTGGCGAGGTGGCGCTGGTGTTCGGTCGCGAGCGTACCGGCCTGAGCAACGAGGAACTGCAGCTCTGCCACGCCGCAGTGCACATTCCCGCCAATCCCGAGTACAGCTCGCTGAACCTGGCGGCCGCCGTGCAGGTGCTGGCCTACGAACTGCGGCTGGCGCTGCTGGAGGGGACATCGGTGGCGATCCCGGAGCCGATCCATCCCGACGAAACCCCGGCCAGCCATGCCCATGTGGAAGGCTTCTTCGCACAGCTCGGCGATACGCTCGATGCGATCGACTTCCACAAGGGGCGCACACCGGATTCGGCGATGCGCAAGTTGAGACGGTTGTTCGCCAAGGCCGACCTGACCGAGCAGGAAGTACGCCTGCTGCGCGGCATCCTGGCCGATGCCCAGCGCATGGCCCGGCTGGCGGGCCAGGGCGGGGCCGGATCACTGTCTTGAATCCACGTTTTCCGATAGGCTGCCGCCATCGTTCTGGCGGGCGCCTATCGTTGCGTACAACCTGGTTCCGCCTAGCGCTGGCCGCCCTCGGCGCAGCCCTGCTTCCCGCCGCCGTGGTCCCGGCCAGCGCCGCCGGCGACGAGCGCGTCCTGGTCCTGGGCCGCATCAGCGACGACCCCAAGGCGCACTACGAACAGCTCAAGCCCCTGCTGGACTACGTGGTCCCGCGCATGCGCGATGTCGGCATCACCGAGGGCCGCATCCTGATGGCGCGCGATGCGCAGCAGATGACCAGCTACCTGCGGCGCGGCCGGGTGGATTGGGTTACCGAGACCGCCGGTACCGGCATGCGGCTGCAGGAGCGCGCCGGCGCGCACGCGCTGCTGCTGACCGAGCGCGGTGGCGTGAGCCGCTACCACGGCGTGTTCTTCGTCCGCCGCGACAGTGGGCTGGAGCGACTGGCGGACCTGAAGGGGCGCACCGTGGCCTTCCAGAACACCGCGTCGACCAGCGCGTACTTCGCGCCGTCGGTGGCCCTGCTGGACGCCGGCCAGCGGATGGAGATCCTGCTGTCGCCGATGGACCGGCCGTCCGCCGACTCGGTCGGCTACGTGTTCGCGCGTTCCGAACTCAACATCGCCGCCTGGGTGCACAAGCGGCTGGTCGATGGCGGCGTGGTGAGCAACCTTGACTGGGAGGACGTGCGCCGCATGCCGCCGTCGTTCCGGCGCGATTTCCGCGTGATCCACGAGACGCAGGACTTCCCGCGCGCGCTGGAAATGGTGCGCGGCGACCTCGACCCCAGGATCGAGGCGCGCCTGCGCGAGGTACTGCTGGAGGCCGCCAACGATCCGGCCGCCCGCGACGCGCTGAATGTCTTCTTCCGTACGACCCGCTTCCTGCCGGTCGACCCGGCGTCGCAGCAGGCGCTGGACGATCTGCGCCGCGGCGTGACCCGCGTCCGGGAGCAGGTCGAATGAAGTCCATGAAGTTCGGCCTGCAGGCGCGCTTCCTGGCGGCGATGGCGATCATGCTGGTGGTGGTGATCGCGCTGCTCGGCACGCTGCTGCACCGGCAGAAGGTGATGCAGCAGGATGTCGCGGACCTCGGTCGCGAAGCGATGCACGGCATGGTCGAGGACAGTCTGCGCCGCCATGGCGAAGCCACCGTCGACCAGCTGGGCGACGCCCTGGCGAACCCGCTGTACTACTTCGACCTGGACACGATCGGCAGCATCGTGCGCTCGGCGCAGAAGGAACCCGACGTCAGCTACGTGCTCGTCTACGACAACCAGGGCCGGATCATCCACGACGGCACCGCCGACATCGCGGTGTACGGCCAGACCATGACCGATCCGCTGGCGTACGAAGCGGTGAACGCGCGCAGCATGCATACGCAATGGTCGGCGCAGATCGTGGACGTGTCCGAGCCGATCATGATCGGCAGCGAGCGCATCGGCGGCGTGCGTGTCGGTTACTCGGTGGCGTCGGTGCGCGCCTACGAGGAGAAGGCCATCACCGAGGCGCGGGCACGGCTGAATGAGCTCGGCGCGCGCCACCTGGGCTGGATCGCATTGCTGCTGGCCGCGCTGGTGGCCGCATGCGTGGCGATCATGGTGTATGCCCAGCGCACGCTGGTCAGGCCGATCCGGCAGTTGGCGCGTGCGGCGCACGACATCGAGGTCGGCAACTACAACGGCGAGCGCATGTCCAGCGAACGCCAGGATGAAGTCGGCGAGCTGGTGCGTGCGTTCGGCACGATGAGCGACAGCATCGCGCGGCACGACCGCGACGTGCGACGCATGGCCTACACCGATTCGCTGACCGGCCTGACCAACCGTCTGGCGTTCCGCGAGAGCCTGGACCATCGCCTGATGATGCTGCGCGGCGCGGGCCGGCAGCTCGCACTGCTGTTCGCCGACATCGACGATTTCAAGCGCGTCAACGACACCCTCGGCCACGAGGCCGGCGACGAGGTGCTGCAACAGTTCGCCCACCGCATCCGTGACGCGGTGGAAACGATGGGAGGCGACGACGCGCTGCTGGCGCGCTTCGGCGGCGACGAGTTCGTCATCCTGATCCAGGATGGCGATGTGCGCGGTGGTGCCACGCGGCTGGCCGAGAAGCTGGTGGCCGAACTAGGGCGCCCGATCGTGGTGCAGGAACGCCAGGTGTTCCTGGGGACGTCCATCGGCATCACCCTGTTCCCGGAGGATGCTTCAGGCGCGACCGCGCTGATGAAGAACGGCGACATCGCGATGTACCAGGCGAAGGTCGCCGGCAAGAACTGCTACCGTTTCTACAGCCGTGCGATGGACCAGGCCGTCGAGCGGCGCGTGCGCATGGAGCAGGAGCTGCGCGGCGCGTGGGAGCGCGGCGAGCTGAGCCTGATGTACCAGCCGGTGTTCCGCATGGCCGACAGCCGCATCGTGGGCGCCGAAGCGCTGCTGCGCTGGCAGCATCCGGAACTGGGCATGGTGGCGCCGTCGGTGTTCATCGACGTGGCCGAGCAGAGCGGGCTGATCGAGAGCATCGGTCCCCGCGTGCTGCGCGCCGCGTGCGCCGCCGCTGCGCGTTGGGGCAGCGAACGCGACGCGATGGAGCCGTTGTTCGTCTCGGTCAACGTATCACCCCGCCAGCTGCGCAACGGCGATTTGCCGGACGTGGTCGCCGACTGTCTTCGCGATACGGGGCTGGCGGCGTCGCGCCTGCACCTGGAGCTGACCGAGACGGCCGTCATCAGCGACGAGGCGCATGCCAGCGCGCTGCTGGCCACGCTGCACCGCACCGGCGTGAAGGTGTGGCTGGACGATTTCGGCACCGGCTTCTCGGGCCTGAGCCACCTGCGCCGCGTGCCGGTCGATGGCGTGAAGATCGACCGCAGCTTCATCGCCGACATGCTGCGCGATCCTGACGACCTGGCGCTGACCACCGCGATCATCGCGATGGCGCACTCGCTGGGCATCACGGTCGTGGCCGAGGGCGTGGAGAAGGAAGGCCAGTTCAACCTGCTGCGTGAGCGCGGCTGCGACCTGGCACAGGGCTATTGGCTGGGATATCCGGTGACGGCCGCGGAGTTCGCACAGCTCGTGGCCTGAAGCGCCTGTGGTGCCGCCTGTGGGAGCGACGTAAGTCGCCATGAGGCTTTACCGGCGGGCCATCGCGACTTACGTCGCTCCCACACAAAGATTCCTGTCGAGGTCCGGTGCGAGGGCTCAGAACCACTTCGCGATCAGCGCACTCAGCGATTCGACCAGGTTGCCGGACAGGAAGCCGAACACCACCACGGCGATGCCGCCGGCGATCCACGCCACCAGCAGCAACGCGCCATCGCGTTCCAGCAGCGCCAATGCGAACAGCAGCAGCAGGAAGCCGAACACGTAGTTGGTGAACGGGATGGGCAACGCCAGCAGGATGCCCAGCAGGATCAGCAGCAGGCCGGTGAAGCTGAGTGCGATGCGGTTGTCGAGGAAGCCTGCCATGCGGGGGCGCACCAGCTTCTCCAGGCGACGCAACCACGGCGCCATGCGCTGGCGGAAGCGCATCATCGCGCTGCGGTGCGGGCCGCGGCGGGCCAGGAAGGCAGGCAGCCAGACCTTGCGCATACCCAGCAGCAGCTGCACGCCGACCAGGATCACCATCGGGCCGCCGATCGCGCCGCCGACGCCGGGCACCGGGATGAAGGCCGGCAGCACGCCGATGAAGAGCAGCATGCCGAACGCCGCCGGGCCGAAATCCTTCAGCAGATCGCCCAGGCGCAGGACTTCGTCGGGATCGCCGGCGGCGAAGCCGTCGATCAGCGTGGCGGTGCTGGTGTGTCGCGGCGCGTCGTCGGCGGACATGTCAGACCGCCAGGTCTTCGCCGTCGGTCTCGGGCAGTTTCTGCAGCAGCAGCTTGTCGATGCGCGCGCCGTCCAGGTCGACCACTTCGAAGCGCCATCCGGCCCAGTCCAGGCGTTCGCCGACATGCGGGATGCGACCGAAGCGCTCGATCATCATGCCGGCGACGGTGTTGTACTCGTCGTCGTCCGGCAGCGCCACGCCGCCCAGCAGTTCGCGCAGGTCGTCGTTGGGCAGCGAGCCGTCCACCAGCAGCGAGCCGTCGTCTCTCACCACTACCAGCGGTGCGTCCTCGGTGTTTTCCGCCGCCTGGAGGCGGCCGACCACGGCGCCCATCAGGTCGCTCTGGGTGACCAGGCCTTGGATCTCACCATACTCGTCGACGACCAGTGCCAGCGACTGCTGTTCCTCGCGGAAGATCTCCAGCAGCTTCATCGCATGGGTGGATTCGGAGACGAACAGCGGCTCGCGCAGTTTGATGAAGAGGTCGGGCTGGGCGACGCCGAAACGGTCCAGCAGGGACTTCACTTCCAGCACGCCCACCACGTCCTGGTCGTTGCCGCGATACACCGGGAAGCGCGAGAACGCGGACTCGTGCATCGTCTGCAGGTTGTCCTCGTACGGGGCGGCGGCGTCCAGCCAGGTGATCTTCTTGCGAGGCGTCATCAGGCTGTCGGCGGTGCGGTCGCCGAGGCGCAGCACGCGGTTCATCATGTTGCGTTCGTCGGCGTCGATCACGCCGGCTTCGTGTCCTTCGGACACCAGCATGCGGATTTCTTCCTCCGTGACCGCTTCCTTGTTGTCATCAGCCAGTCCGAAGATGCGCAGGACCAAGCGCGTGCTGAAAGCCAGCAGGGCGACGGCGGGGGCGGTGATCTTGGCCAGCCACCCCATGGGCACGGCGACGAAGCCGGCGATGGTTTCCGGACGGGTGATGGCGAGGCGCTTGGGTACCAGCTCGCCGAAGATCAGCGTCAGATAGGTGATCAATGCCACCGCGACGCCTATTCCGATCTTGGGTGCGTAGGGCGCGGAGGCAGGGATGGTGGAGGCGAGCCAGCCGCCGATGGCGCTGCCGATAGCATCACCGCCGAACGTACCGGTCAGCACGCCGATCAGCGTGATGCCGATCTGGACGGTGGACAGGAAGTTCTCGGGCTTCTCGGACAGATCCAGCGCACGCTGGGCGCGATGGCTGGTCTGGGCCATCTGCTTCAGACGGCTCTTGCGCGAGGTCATGACCGACATCTCGGACATGGCGAAGAAGCCGTTCAACAGCACGAGGGCAAACACGATGATCAGCTCAAGCACGGGAGCCTCCGTTCAATGCAGGGAGGGCCGGCGAGGCGGGCGGGGTCTGTCGCGGGGGACAGTGGGGGGAAGTAGGGTCGTCGTCCATAGGGTGCACCCGGAGGCGCGGCGCGAGTTTAGCAAACGGCCGGCGCGAGGACGCGTGAAGCTGAACAAGACATTCGTCCAATGCCGGCCCTCCGGAGGGCCGCAAACCAAGGGAGGCTGTCCGGGAGAGTCATGAAACGGTCATAATTCCGCCCCTGAAGCCGTCCATCCCGTGACGGTGGGACCGCCCGATGTTCTCCCTCCAGACGATCTTCGGCTCCGGCCAGCAGTTCTACACGCTGTTGGACGAGGCCGCCCAAGCTGCCCACGACAGCACCAAGGCCCTGCACACCATGATGAAGGCCACCGACCGCCAGCCGGCGCTCGATGCCTTCAAGCTGGCCCGCCTGCGCGAGCGCGCGGCCTCGGACAAGATCGGCAAGGCGCTGGTGGACAGCTTCATCACCCCGATCGAGCGCGAGGACATCGAAGCCCTGGGCTCGGCGCTGTACAAGATCCCCAAGCAGGTCGAGAAGTTCGCCGACCGCTATTCGCTGGCCATCCAGCACCTGGAAGGCATCGACTTCGCGCCGCGCGCGGCGATGCTGGAACAGGCGGCGGCCGTGGTCGTGGACATGGTCCACGAGATCAAGAAGATGAACATCGACCGCATGACTTCGCTCAACGAGAAGCTGCGCGCGATCGAGAACGAAGCCGACCGACTGATGCTGGAGCTGTACCGCGACATCTATTCCGGTCGCCTGGACCACCTGCAGATGTTCCTGCTGAAGGAGTTCTTCGAGATCCTGGAAAAGGCCATCGACCGCTGCCGCGAGGCCGGCGTGGTCGCCTACCAGATCGTCCTCAAGAACAGCTGACGGGTCGCGCCCATGCTTACCCTTGTTCTGGTGGTGATCTTCGCCGCGCTCGTCTTCGAGTTCATCAACGGCTTCCACGACACCGCCAATTCCATCGCCACCGTGGTCGCCACCAAGGTGCTGTCGCCGGGCCAGGCGGTGATGCTGGCGGCGGTGATGAACCTGATCGGCGCGCTGACCGGCACGGCGGTCGCCAAGACGATCGCTTCCGGTCTGGTCGACACCAACGTGGTGCAGGTGACCTCGCAGGTCATCCTGTGCGCGCTGTTGGGCGGCATCATCTGGAACCTGATCACCTGGTGGAAGGGCCTGCCCTCGTCGTCGTCGCACGCGCTGATCGGCGGCCTGTGCGGTGCCGCGCTGGCGGCCGCGCACAACGACTGGGGCGCGCTGATCTGGTCGCAGGCCGCCGGCGACTGGACCCAGAACAAAGGCATCCTGTGGAAGGTCGTGCTGCCGATGGTGACCTCGCCGGTGGCGGGCTTCCTGCTCGGCATCGTGGTAATGGTGCTGCTGTGGGCCCTGATCGTGCTGTTGGGGCGTATCGGAGGCTGGCTGGGCCGGCTGGCGCGTCCGCACTTCGTCAACAAGTTCTTCGGCAAGGCGCAGATCTTGTCGGCCGCCTACATGGGCTACGCGCATGGCCACAACGATGCGCAGAAGACGATGGGCATCATCGCGCTGACGCTGTTCGGCGCCGAGGCCAGTGGTGCGCTCGACAACCTGCCGGGCTGGCTGTCGTTCCTGCATCCCGGTACGGCCGGCGAGCAGGACATCGCCATGTGGATCGTCATCACCTGCGCCATCGTGATGGCCCTCGGTACGGCGTCGGGCGGCTGGAAGATCATCAAGACGCTCGGCCACAAGATGGTGAAGCTGCACCCGATCAATGGCTTCGCGGCGGAAACCAGCTCGGCCACCATCCTGACCGTGGCCGCGCACTTCGGCATGCCGGTGTCGACCACGCACAGCATCTCCACCGCCATCATGGGTGTCGGCTTCGCCAAGAACCCGCGCGCACTGAAGTTCGGCGTGATCGAGCGCATCCTGTGGGCGTGGGTGCTGACGATTCCCGCGGCGGGCGGCATTGCCTACGGACTGCTGCGATTGCTGGAGTCGATCGGCTGGGCGTGATGTCTCCGCTTGCGCAGCAAAAGAAAACGCCGGGGTTCCCCGGCGTTTTTGTTTTCGCGATGGCGGGCTTTAGTTCGCCCTACAGCAGGTCACCCTCCGCCGACAGCGCACGTTCCATGCTGTCGCCCAGGCCGCCGATCTCCAGCACCAGGCGGTCGACTTCGGCCGGGCTGAGGCTTTCATAAGGGCGGTTCTCGCACAGCTGCAGGTAGGGCACGCCGTCCAGTTCGCCGATGGCGAGGTAGCCGACGCTGCTCTGCCAATTGAACGTGAGGGCGCGCCTGGCGTCGATGCCGGTCATCGGCGCGATCACGGTGCTGACGCGCAGATAGCCGCGTTCGTCGTCGTTGCCCAGCTCGGACAGGAAGATCGCCTGGTGCCGCTTGCCGTTGCCGAGCGACAGTTCAACGCAAGCGACATACGGGTCGTGCATGGTCACCTTGTAACCAGAGGAATTGAGGTGGCCGCGGACCTGCTCGAAGTTGTGCATGGGATGCTCCCCCCTGTTGCCGTTGCCGCTATGCTAATCCGGCATGAGCGCCAAGTCTCCCGAAGATCGCATCCTGGCCGCAATCCGTGCGATACCGCACGGTCAGGTGGCCGGCTACGGCGAAGTCGCGCATCGCGCGGGCCTGCCGGGCCGTGCGCGATTGACCGCGCGCATCCTCGGCCAGAACGACGATCCGGCGCTGCCGTGGCACCGCGTGCTCCGCTCCGATGGCCGCATCGCATTTCCGGAAGGCTCGAAGGCTTTCCATGAGCAGAGCCAGCGCTTGCGCGCGGAAGGCGTCAAGGTCGAGAACGGGCGCGTGAAGCGGCCGCGCAAGGCGGACGATCTTGATGCTGCCTTGTGGGGGCCGGGCTCCCGTTAACGCGTGGCACGTATGATGTGACGCGACCGTTCCGAGGCTTGCCATGTTTCCCAGATTGACGCCTGCCGTACAGGCCCTGCTGATCGCCAACGTGGCGGTGTTTCTGCTGCAGTTCTTCCTTGCGGACCAGGCGCTCGAGTACTTCAAGCTCTGGCCGGTGAGTGCGCTCGCATCGTCTGCGGGCTACGGTTTCCAACCCTGGCAGCTGCTGACCGCCGGTTTCATGCATGGCGGCGTCATGCATCTGGCCTTCAACATGCTCGCGATCTGGATGTTCGGATCGGCGTTGGAGGAGCGATGGGGATACCGGCACTTCATGATCTTCTTCCTCATCTGCGTGGTCGGCAGCAATCTGTGCCAGTTGCTGGTGAGCAGTGTGATGGCGGCCTGGGACGGTTCCATCATCCGCACGGTGGGCGCGTCCGGCGGTGTGTATGGTGTGCTGCTGGGGTTCGCGATGGTGTATCCGGACCGCCGCATGGTGATGTTCCCGTTTCCCGTCGAAATCACGGCGCGTACGCTGGTAATGATCTACGGCGCGATCGCGCTGTTCTACGGCATCACCGGCACCGATGCCGGCGTGGCGCACTTCGCGCACCTCGGCGGCATGCTGTTCGGCTGGCTGGTGATCCGCTACTGGCGCGGCCAGCCGCCGTTCCGCAAGGGACCGGGACCACGCAAGCCGAAGCCGCCGCACTTGCGCAGCGTCAAGTAACACGGAACGGCGGGACGAAAAAAAACGGCGCGGAAATCCGCGCCGTTCTTCTTCATGGAACTCGGTTCCGGCTCAGCGCCAGATCCGCACCTGTGCCGCTTCCTGTACCTGCATCGGCTGGCCGGCCTTGCAGGTGAAGGCCTGCGCGAACGACGGCTGCTGGGTCAGCGGGCCGTTGGCGCGCCACTGGCCCGGGGCATGCACGTCGACGGCGGCGCGCTGCGCGGCTTCGATCTCCGACAGGTTCTGCGCCCACAGCGTGGCCCAGGCCTTGTAGAACGACTGCTTCGCCGCGGCGTTCGCCTGCGGTTCGGCGGTGGCGAAGGCATCCCACGCCAGTTCTACGCCGGCGAGGTCGGCCAGGTTCTCGTCGCGCGTCAGCGCACCGTTGACCTTGACGTTCTTCAAGTCGGGGAAGGCGTACGCGTTGTACTGCGCGACCACCTTGTCGCCCAGTGCGTTCCATGCGGCCACGTCGGCCGGCGTCCACCAGTCGCGCAGCTGGCCCTTGGCGTCGACCATGCGGCCCTTCACGTCGAAGCCGCGGCTCAGCTCGTGGCCGACCAGCGCGCCGAACGCGCCGTACTGCACGGCCGCCGGCTGTTTGGCGTCGAAGATCTCTTCCTGCAGCACGGCGGCGGTGACGATCAGGCGGTTCTGCGCCAGGTCGTAAGCCAGCGCCGGCTGCTGCGGCAGCACGTCCCAGCGGCGGTCGGCATTGCCCTTGCCGATGCGCTTCATCTCTTCGCGATGGCGCCAGGTGGAGGCGATCAGCAGGTTGCCGCCGAAGCTGCCGCGGCCCATCGGCTGCACGCTGTAGTCCAGGTCGCGCTTGGGCGTGCTGACTTCGATCTTCAGCTTGTCGAGCTTGGCCTTGGCTTCGGCCTTGGCGGCCTCGCTCAGCCAGGTGTTGCGTTCGATGCCGCGGCCCAGCGCATCGCGCACCTGGCCGGCGATCTGCTCGGCGCGACGCTTGTGGTCGGCCGGCACGTAGCGCTCGGCGTACTCCTTGCCCAGCATCGGGCCGGCGGCGAGGTTGATTGCATCCAGTACCTGCTGCCAGCGCGGTGCCGGTGCGGTCTGACCGCGCAGCACACGGCCACGGAAATCGAATTCGGCATCGCGGAACGGCTTGGCCAGGTACGGTGCCATGGCATCGCCCACGCGCCAGCGCAGGTAGGCCTTCCACTGGTCAGGCTTGAGGCTGCCGACCAGGCCGTCGAGGCGCTTGAACAGCGCCGGATCGGCCATCGACACGGTGTCGTCGCTGACGCCCTGCGCCTTCAGGAAAGCATCCAGCTGCAGGTTGCGGTACTGCTTGCCCAGGTCCTTGGTCGGCACGGGCGCGTAATTGGCGAACGGGCTGCGCAGGTCGACGATGGGCTTGGACACCTGCGCCAGCTTCGTCTCCACGTCGATGACCAGCGCGGATTCGGCGTCCAGCTTGGCCGCCGGCGTGCCGGTCAGCGCCAGCACCTGCTTCACGTAGGTGCGGTAGCGGCCGAGCAGCTCGCGCGTGTCGGCGTCGGTGCGGGTGTAGTAGGCCGGATCGGGCAGGCCCAGGCCGCCCTGCATGAAGTAGCCGATGTGGCGGTCAAGCGCCTGCAGGTCCACGTCGGGGCTGAAATTGAAGGCCACCGGGATGCCGACCTGGTGCAGCGCGGCGATGGCCGGCGCGACGTCCTTCGGCTTCTTGATGGCGTTGATGCGGTCCAGCAGCGGCGCGATGGGCTTGGAGCCGTCGGCTTCCACGGCGGCTTCGTCCAGGCCGCTGGCCCAGAAGTCGCCCAGCAGCTTCTGCACGTTGCCCTGCGGGGCCCTCATCGCGCCGTCGAGCAGGGCGCGCTGCTGTTCCTGCGTGCGCTCGCGGAAGGCGCCCAGGAGGCTGACCACGCCGTTGTCGGCGCTGGCGGGGTTCTTCTTCAGCCAGTCCGCGTTGGTGGCAGTGTAGAAGTCCGTGCATTGCGCGCTGACCGCGGGGGCGGCGGGGGCACGCTTTTTGCGCTGCGCTTCGGCATCCGGGGCGCCCAGGGCGATGACGAGGGCGAAGGCGATCAGGGTGGGGCGGCCGAGAGCGTGGCGCGGGCTGGGCATCAGGAACATCCGGGAGTTCAGGGGTCGGGCGATTCTAGCAAGGGAGCTGTCGCCGGCCCGAAGCCCCGTGAGCGGAACCCGGCGCCGCGTGGCGGCTTTTGCGGGCCTGCGTCACAGCTCGGCCACCGGTCCCTGGAAAAGGAAAGGCCCGGACATGCCGGGCCTTTCCAGTCACGACGGGAAGCGGGTGCTTACCAGATCACCACCTGCTGATCGCCGGTGCGCACCATCGGCGTGCCGGCCTTGCACGAGAACGCGGCGGCGAACGCGGGCAGGTTGGACGGCGCACCGATCGCGCGGAACTGCGCCGGGGCATGCTCGTCCGTGGCGATGCGGTTCTTCAGCTCTTCCGGGGTGAAGTTGCGGCGCCACACCGTAGCCCAGTTGAGGAAGAAGCGCTGGTCGCGGGTCAGGCCATCGGTCTTGGGGTCCGGCGTGTCGCCTGTCGCCGTCTTCATGGCGTCGTAGGCGGTGGCCAGGCCGCCGAGATCGGCGATGTTCTCGCCCAGCGTGTGGTTGCCGTTGATCGCC
Source organism: Pseudoxanthomonas sp. LjRoot143 (assembly GCF_964252945.1). Taxonomy (NCBI): domain Bacteria; kingdom Pseudomonadati; phylum Pseudomonadota; class Gammaproteobacteria; order Lysobacterales; family Lysobacteraceae; genus Pseudoxanthomonas; species Pseudoxanthomonas sp. LjRoot143. Next base: position 702,379 of record NZ_CAXUPM020000001.1, read on the forward strand.
TGGCCCGCGTCGGTGCGGTAGCCGTTGAACTGCGCCACCAGCTTGCCGGTCAGCGCCTTGAAGCCCTTGGCGTCGGCATCGCTCCACCAGTTTTCGAACTTGCCGGTGGCACCGAAGCGGCTGCCCTGGTCGTCGTAGCCGTGGGTCATCTCGTGGCCGATCACCGCGCCGATGCCGCCGTAGTTCATTTCATCCGAGGCATTCGGATCGAAGAACGGCGGCTGCAGGATGGCGGCCGGGAACACGATTTCGTTCTGCAGCGGGTTGTAGTAGGCGTTGACCATCTGCGGCGGCATGCCCCACTCGGTGCGATCGACCGGCTTGCCGATCTTGCCCAGGTTCCACTTGTAGTTGAACTCGGCGGCCGCCTGCACGTTGCCGTAGTAGCTGTCGCGGCCGGTCGCCAGGCCGGACCAGTCGCGCCACTTGTCGGGATAGCCGATCTTGGTGGTGAACGCGGCCTGCTTCTCCATCGCCTTGGCCTTGGTCTCGTCGCTCATCCACGCCAGGTTCTGGATGCGCGCCTTCAGCGCGGTGCCCAGGTTGGCGACCAGCGTTTCCATCTTCGCCTTGGACTCAGGCGTGAAGGCGACCTTGACGTACATCTGGCCGAGCGCTTCGCCACTCTGTTCCTCGATGGTGCCCAGCACGCGCTTCCAGCGCGGCTGGATCTCCTTCTGGCCGCGCAGCGTCTTGTTGTAGAAGTTGAAGCTTTCGTTGGCGAACGCGTCGCTCAGGTAGGGCGCGGCACCATCGATGGTGTGGAAGCGCAGGTAAGCGCGCCATGCAGCCACGTCGGTATCGCCCAGCATCTTGCTGACTTCCTGGTGGAAGGCGGGCACGGCCAGCGAGAATTTCTCCTGCGGTGCGACGCCCTGCGATTCGAAGAACTTCGTCCACGAGAAGTTCGGCGTCAGCTTGTCGGCGTCGGCCAGCGTCACCGGGTTGTAGTAGATGGATACGTCACGCGACATTTCCTCGCGCGACTTGGATGCCTTCGCCAGACGGGTCTCGAACGCCATGATGTCGCTGGCCTGTTTCTGTGCATCGGCCGTGGCCACGCCCGACAGTTCCAGCACCTTGGCGATGTGCTTCACGTACTCATCGCGGATGCTCTTCTTGTCGGCGTCGAAATAGAAGTTCTTGTCCGGCAGGCCCAGGCCGCCCTGGAAGGCGTAGGCCATGTTCGTGTCCGGCTTCTGGAAGTCCGCCTCGGCACCGAAGCCGAACAGGAAAGCCTGGCCCTTCGCGGCGCTTTCGTTGAGGTACGCCACGATGGCGTCCTTGTCCTGCAGGCCGTCGATGGTCTTCAGCACGGGGGCGATCGGTTCGATGCCCTGCGCGTTCGCCTTCGCTTCGTCCATACCGGTCGCCCACAGGTCACCGACGATCTTCTCGACGCCGGTCGCGCTGGCGTGCGCGGCCGCCTGTTCGGCCAGCTGCTTCTGGATGGCGGTGGAACGCTCGGCGAGCATCTCGAAGGCACCCCAGCTGGTGCGGTCGCTGGGGATGGCGTTGGCGGCCAACCACTTGCCGTTGGCGTACCCGGCGAAGTCGGTACAGGCGTCCTTGGTGGTGTCCAGGTCGCCGATCTGGAAGCGGTTCACGCCCGGGAGGCTGCTCTCGTCCAGCTTCAGCTCCAGCGCGGCGGGCGCCGGGGCGGTGGCGGCGTCGGCCGGTGCGGCCTCTTCCTTCTTGGCGCAGGCGGCCAGCACGGCGGCCACGGCGACGGACAGCATCAGGATCTGGGGTTTGCGGGCAATCACGATCAACTCCGGCCCTGGGCAGGGCATTGAAATAAGGAACCCCCGGGAGGGGGCGTGGCGGCGACTCTACGCCTGTCACTGTGAGGGCAGGTGTGTCGAAGGTCATGCCCGCAGGGAGCGTCAGCGGCCATACTGGCCACCCGGAAAAGGGGGGGAGGTCTCATGCAGGTCCATTTCCATGGCGCGGCGGGCGAGGTCACCGGTTCGATGCACCTTGTCGAGGCCGCCGGCAAGCGCATCCTGCTGGATTGCGGGCTGATCCAGGGCAGCCGGGAGGCCGAGGCACGCAACGCCGAGCCGTTCCCGTTCGATCCCGCCACCCTCGATGCCGTGGTGCTGAGCCATGCCCACATCGACCACATCGGCCGCCTGCCGCTGCTGGTCAAGCGCGGGTTCCGCGGTCCCATCCATACCCAGGCCGCCAGCGCGGAACTGCTGCCGATCATGCTGTTCGATGCGGCTTCGCTGTCCGGATCCGAGGCCGAACGCGCCAACCGCCATCGCCGTCGTGGCGAGCCCGAAGCGCAGCCGCTGTTCTCCGACGAGGACGTGCATGCCACGATCAAGCAAGTGCGTCCGCTGCCCTACGACGAACGCACGACGATCCTGTCCGGCGTGGACATCGCGTTGCGCGATGCCGGCCATATCCTCGGCTCGGCCATCGTCGAACTGTGGGCCGATGGCCGGAAACTGGTGTTCTCCGGCGACCTGGGACCGAAGGGCACGCCGATCCTGCGCGATCCGGCGATGGTGAAACAGGCCGACCTGCTGCTGATGGAATCGACCTACGGCGACCGCAACCACCGCGACCGTCCGGAGACGATCCGCGAACTCGGCGCGATCTTCGAGCATGCCTGGCGCGACCGCGGCAACGTGCTGATCCCGGCATTCGCGGTCGGCCGCACCCAGGAGCTGCTGTACTGGTTCGCGCGCCACTGGGACGCCTGGAAGCTGGCGCGCTGGCGGATCTTCCTGGACAGCCCGATGGCGGCGAAGGTCATCAACGTGTATGCGCGCCATCATGGCCTGTTCGACGAGGACGCGCGCCGCGTATGGGCGCAGTCGCCGAATCCGTTCCGGTTGCCCAACCTGCACATCGCGGAAACCATCCAGCAGTCGACCGCGATCAACCAGGTCGAGGGCGGGGCCATCATCATCGCGGGCTCGGGCATGGCCAACGGCGGACGCATCCAGCACCACCTGCGCTACAACCTGGGGCGGCGCAACGCGCATGTCGTGTTCGTCGGCTACCAGGCCGAAGGCACGCTGGGGCGGCGACTGGTGGATGGCGCGCAATGGGTGCGCATCCATGGCCGCGACTACCGCGTCAACGCGCAGCGGCACACGGTCGGCGGCCTATCCGCGCATACCGATCAACAAGGCCTGCTGGCGTGGTACGGCAACTTCCAGCCCGCACCGCGGCTGGTGCTGGTGCACGGCGAAGACCGCGCGCGCGAAGCGCTGGCGGGCGAAATCGGTGAGCGTCACGGCGTGCCGGTGGATCTCGCGCGGCCGGGGATGGTCATCGATGTCTGAGGGGACCCGCGCGGGTCAGATGCGCTGGACGGGCGTGCCGACCGGTTCGTGTTCGCCGGTGTGGCTGAAGCTGCGGTTGCGGCCGGCCTGCTTGGCACGGTAGAGCGCGGCGTCGGCGCGGTCGAAGACGTCTTCCGGCCCTGCGTCATCGCCGCTCACGTAGGTATGGATACCGACGCTGGCCGTGAAGGGCGGTGGTGCGCTGGCGTTCGCGCCGTGCGGCTTGCGCCCGTGGTTGGCGAGGTCCACGTGGATGGTGGTCGCGATGGTCGCCGCCGCCTGCGCCGACGTCTCCGGGAGGAGGACGGCGAACTCATCGCCGCCCAGCCGGGCGACCAGATCGCGCGGGCGCCGCGCGCGACTGCGCAGGATGCGGCCAAGCGCCTTCAGCGCAGCGTCGCCAGCGGCATGGCCCTGAGTGTCGTTGAGCTGCTTGAAGTGGTCGATATCCATCACCAGCAGCGACAGCGGCTGGCCACTGCGGCGTGCGATACGCAGTTCGTGGTCCAGTGCGTGGTCGAAGCGGTTGCGGTTGGCCAGTCCGGTGAGCGCGTCCGACTGTGCCTGGTGGTGGGTGCGACGCAGCAGCCGGTACACCCACAGCGATGCACCCAGGGCGAGCACCAGCAGGGCCGGCACCGGCGAGAACCAGGCATGCCCGTAGCGCAGCAACAGCACCGAGAGCACCAGCGTGCCCACCATCGTCAGTACCGTCGGGCGCCAGATGCGCCGCAGCCCGGGCAGCAGCGACAGCAACAGGGGCAATGCGGAGAGCAGCGCGGCGAGCACGGCCTGCCAACCTTCGGACATCGGCGTGATGGCGGCGCGCTTCAGCAGCATGTTGAGCAGGTTGGCCTGGTAGTCGGTGCCGCTCATGCTGGTGGTGGGGGATTGCCCCGGAGCGCGCGCCAACGGTCCCATGCCGGTGGCGCTGACACCTACGATGATCCAGTTGCCGCGCAGCAGCGATGCCGGAATCCGCTGGTTGAGGACGTCGGTGTACGAGACGTGCCGGAAGGCGTTGGGCGGCGAGGTGAACGGGACCAACACCTCATAGTCGCGCACCCATTCGAAGGGCGACACCGGATCCAGGCCGGTGGCCGCCAGGCGGCGGCCCGGCAGGTGCGCGCCGACGCCTGAGGGTTGGTCAAGCTGCAACAGCGCCAGCGCCAACGCCGGCCAGTGCGGCGAGCCGAGGCCGGCACGCAGGTAGGCGCTACGCGCCACGCCATCGTCGTCCAGCGCCATTTCGGCATGGCCCAGCGAGGCCGCGGACGCGGCGAACTCGGGGATCGGCATAAGTTCCACGGTGGAGCTGTTGAGCTGGACGGGTTCCGCCAGCACCGGCAACACGACCCGGCCGCTGCGGCTGATCGCGCGCGCCAGCAACGCATCCCCTTCCGGATCGAACAGTGCGGGCTCCGACAGCAGGACGTTGAACGCGATGCCCTTCACCTCGGTCAGGCGAAGGCGGTCCACCAGCTGCGCATGCGTACGGCGCGACCACGGCCAGCGGCCGAGCTCGGCCAGGCTCTTCTGATCGACGTCCACCACCACAATGCGGGGATCGGCGTCGGCTGCCGCGCCCAGCACGAGCCGGTCGTAAATCCATGCGTCGAGCGGGGCCGTCAGGCCCGACAGCGCCACCAGGATCGCAAGGGCAGCCGCACCCACCGCCGTCAGCAGGCGGGGCTTCCACTTCGGCGTTGGCGCAGGGGTGCTCACAGGGCCAGCAGTATGAGCAATGCGCCGGCTCCGGCGCCAATCCGACACCAGCGACATGGGACCTCGATCACCTGCGGGGCAGGGAAAGGCCCTTCGAACCCATCCAGGTCGATGGTCTGGGCGCGCAGATACCACGTGCCGGAGCGTAGGCGGGGCAGGGTGATCTGGGCGACACCGACCACCTGGTCGACCTGCGGTGCGCTGAAGTCCGGCGTGCGCGACATCTGGAAGCGGTAGCGCTGGCCGGGCTGGCCTGTCGGCCAGCGGAACGTCACCTCGCGAGTATTGCCCGAGGTGGCGGCCGAACCGTCGATTTCGGTGACTTCGGCCAGGGGGCGCACGGTGAACGCCACGCGGTCGCCGAAGGGTCCGGCCTTGCCGGCGCCGTCCACACTGCGGATGCGCCAGTGGTAGTCGCCCGGAGGCAGCGGCTCGCGCAGGCGTGCGTTGGTTGCGCCGTCGACGCGCGCTTCGGCGACCGTCCCTGCGGCGTCCGCCGCGACTTCGTACTCGTAGGCCGTCGCGCCGGGCGCCTGCGTCCAGCTCAGTGCGACCTCGGGCGTGCGCACGACGCTGGCGGCCGCGGGCGCGATCGAATACGGCGGCGCGGGCTGGTCGTCGATACGGAGCTCGATGACGGCGTCGCGTCCCTCGAGTCCGCTGGCGGCGATCGCGCGCACGCGCACGAAGTAGTGGCCTGCTTCCAGCGCGGGCAGGGCATAGCGGGGCGCATCGCTCTCGGCATCCACCCGCAGGCTGTCGAAGGCGCGTCGTGCGCTCACCTGGATGCGGTACTGGTGTGCGCCCTCCACCGCCGGCCAGGCCAGTTCGGGGTTGGCCGTCTGCGACAGCGCGGCGATGCGCGACAGGTCGGGCGCGAGAAGCAGCCGGACGGGCGAGACGGTCGACTGTCCCGCTGCCACCACGGCGCCGAACCCCGGACGCAGCACCGCGCCGCGTTGGCGCGGGGCGTTCACCGCCACGCGGCCCTCCAGGACTTCCGTCTGCGAACGGGCATCGCCCGCTTCGACGCGGAACTTGGTTCCGCGTACCGCGGACGATGCGGTCGGCGTGTCGACGATGAAGTTGGCGGCCGGGCCATTCAGACGGCGCACGTCATTTCCTATCCTGCCGCGCTGCAGGCGCAGGCGGGTATCAGCCATGCCGGAGCGGCCGAAACGGGTAAGGCGGTCGAGCAGCAACTCGCTGTCGCCGAGCAGCAGCAGGCGTGAACCGTCGGCGAACTGCAGGCTCAGCGAGGCTTCCGGCGAGGTCTTCAGTCGCGCGCCGCTGGCCAGCGACATCCCCGGCGTCACGGGTGCATCGCGACCGCTGGCCATGCGCGCGGTGGCGTCGCCCTGCAGCGCGACGACCTTCGCGTTCGCTGGCTGGCGGTCCAGCCACTGCAACGGGATCCGCAGGGTGCTGCCGGGAGGGAGCTGGTAGGGATTGGCGATGCCGTTGTGTTCCTGCAGCCGCTGCCACGGGATCGACGGCTTGAGGTAGGCGCCGGTCACGTCCCACAGCGTGTCGCCGGGACGCACCCGATAGACCCATTCCTGCGCCTGGGCCGACCACGACGCCAGCAACAGCAGCACGAGCCCCCATCCCAGCCATCCTTTGCCCCGGATTGCCCGCCTCTGCATTGCCTGCTCCCGCGCCTGACCGTACGAAATGTCGAACTGGTCACAATTATAAGCGGGTCCATCGACCGCACTGGCCGGTCAGGAGTGGTTTTTCCGTCACCTCACACTAAGCCGTAGGCGTGCTTACGGCACACCACCCCACAGGGCGGCGATGCGCCGTGCCAGCGGATACGGCTCCGGGCCGTTGCGGTTGCTCAGCACGATCACGGTCAGACGCTGCGCCGGGAACCGGAGCATCACGTTGCGGAAGCCGATGCTCTCGCCGGAATGCCATTGCATGGCGCCCTGCAGGCGCCAACCGAAGCCGTAATGCGCGACGTCGGATTCCGTCGTGGGGGTGGCGGGTGCGAACGCCGCCGCGCGCGAGGTCGCCGACAGCAGACGGTCGTCGTACAGCGCCGCATCCCAGAGCGCGAGGTCTGCCAGCGAGGAGTAGATGCCGCCATCCCCGAGCACCGCACTGGTCGTGCTCTGGTCGGTGCGCTGCCAGCGACCATCGATGAGGCTGTAGCCGAACGCGCGATCCGTCACCGCCGGGCCTTCGTCCTCGCGCGCCTGTGTCGCCGTCATGCCCAGCGGCGCGAAGATACGGGTCTGCAGGAATGCGGCGAACCGTTGGCCAGAGGCGCGTTCGACCACCAGGGCCAATAGCGCGTAGCCGCTGTTGCTGTATCGATAAGCGCTGCCGGCGGGGAAATAGAGACGATCCTCGCGTTCGAGCAGCTGCAGCACGTCGGCGTCATGCACCTGTCGTGTCTCGTGCGCCGGCATCAGGTCTTCGTAGTCGACCAGACCGGAGGTGTGGCTGAGCAGGTGGCGCAGCGTGACGCCGTCCGCCGCCGCATGCAGGGACGGCAGCCAGTGCTTCAGCGGATCGTCGACCGACAGCGCGCCATCTTCTGCGAGCAACAGCAGGCAGGCAGCGGTGAACTGCTTGCTGACCGACGCCAGGCGGTAGCTGGTCGTGGGCGAGCTGGCGACGCCGGCTTCGAGGTCAGCCATGCCATAGCTACGCCGGAACGCCGGTGCGCCGTCCTTGAGTACCAGCACCGAGGCGCCGGGAACCTCACCGGTGTAATCGCGCATCCACGCATCGATGGTGGCCTCGCGCGTGGCGGCGCTTGCTGCCCCTGTGGTCATCAGCAGGACTCCCCATAGCCAGACCGCTTTCATCGCGTTCTCCCGGCGTCGCGGTGTCCAGCCTAACGCACGCGATCAGTCGATGGCGGCTTCGGCGCGCAGTTGCCGTTCGCGCTCGTGTCCGAGGTAGCGGCGGATGCCGTGGCGCATCAGGTACAACAGCGGGATCAGTGCGATCGCGGCCAGCATCTTGTAGGCGTAGTTGACCGTGCTGACCGCCAGGAACAACGAGGTTGGCCACTTCTGCGGCCCCAGCACGAAGGCGATGTAGATCACTACGAAGCTGTCCACCAGCTGCGAGATCGCGGTCGAGCCAGTGGCACGCAACCATACCCAGCGCTCGCCCGTGGCGTTGCGGATGCGGTGGAACACCGACACGTCGATCAGCTGGCCGACCAGGAACGCCACCACCGAGCCGGCGATGGTCCACATGCCCTGGCCGAAGATCGCGGCGAAGGCTTTCTGGTAATCCGGCACGCCCTGCGCCTGCGCGGCCTCCACCCACCAGCCGGCGGGCGCCAGCGCGATGGCGGCGAAGGCGAACAGGAAGCCGTAGACGATCAGCGCCACCGCGAGCCACGAGATGAAGCGCACGCCGCGCTTGCCGAAGAACTCGTTGATCGTGTCGGTCAGCACGAACACGAACGGCCACAGCAGCGTGCCAGCGGTGAAGCTGAGCGAGCCGGTCTGGCCGAACAGGTTCCATTCCAGCGGCGCGATGCCGAGCGTGTCTTCCAGCGCAAAGATCTTGACGCCGATGAACTCGGCAAGCACGGCGTTCGCGCAGAACACCGCCGCCAGCACGATGAAGAGGCGGACCGCGCGATCGTCCAGCGCGCGCGGCGCCTGCATCGTTCAGCGCTCCCCGGCGCGGGTGAAGGGCATGGTCTCCGGCGCGACCGCACCGCCGGAAATGATGAAGCTCATCGCCTGGTCCACCGTCCAGTCGGTCGGCGTCAGCAGTTCGACCGGCACGATTTCCAGGTAGCCCGACGTGGGATTCGGCGTGGTCGGTACGTAGACGGCGGCCAGTTCTCGGCCGCTGCCTTCCTCGCGGATCACCCGCGTGACCAGACCGACCGATTTCATGTCCCGGTGCGGGAAGTCGATCAGCACCACGCGCTGCGTGCTGCCCGGCTTGGTTTCCAGCATGTCCAGCAGCTTGCGCGCGCTGGTGTAGATGACGTTGGCCAGCGGCACGCGCGCGATCAGCGCTTCGAACCAGCTCAGCAGCCGCTGCCCGACCACGCGCCGGGTCAGCGCGCCGACGGCGACGATGACGAACAGCGTGGCGACCATCGCGATGGTGTTCTGCACCCACAGGCCGTTGAACCAGCCCAGCGACTGCGGGAATGTCGCCGCGATCTGGTGCGACAGCGGTTCCACCCACGGTTTGCTGATGTCGGACAGCAGTACGAAGACGAACTTGATGACGACCCAGGTCAGCCAGATCGGCAGCAGGGTCAGCAGGCCGGTGATGAAGAGTTTCTGCACCGAGGGGCGGTGCGCGGGATGGTCGGGGGGCATGGCGATATTGTAGGCCGCCGCGCAGTCACGGCTATATAGTCGTCGGCAGGACGCTGTTGCAGGGGGAATGGAATGAGCGGTTTCTTCAGGTGGTTCGGTCTGCTGGCCTTCGGTGTGGTGGTGATCGCGGTGTCCCTGTACACCGTCAGTCGGCTGATGCCGGTCCCGGCGGAGGATGCCAAGGCGCTGGCCCTGGTCGAGGCACCGCGCCCTCTTGCGGGCAGGAACGGTTTCGCGGCGCTGTGGTCGTTGAAGTACGACGTTCCGGTGGCGGAGGCCGAGCGCCTGCTGGCCGAAGACGTCGTCCGCTTCCGCGCGTTGCCCGTGTGGACGCTCGAGGGCGGGGGCGCGCCTCCGCATCGTCCGGCGCTGGACGCCCGGCCGCTGCTCGATGCAGGAGCGCACGGTGACATGCTCTGCGATGTCGGGGAGGCCGACTGCCTGCGGCACGTCCGCGCGCGAAAGGATGCCCTCGCGTCCGTCATGGCGTCCCGCACCGCGATCGAGGCACGTGCCACGGCGCTCGACGACTACGACTATTTCCGCAATCCATACCCGGCGCGGCCGGACATGCCGCTGCCTCCCCTGCAACCCTTGCTGCAGGCCCAGACCGCGCATGCCCATGCGTTCGTGCGCGGCGACCACGAGGCGGGGCTGCTGGGGGTCTGCCGCAACGCATCGGTGGCGCGCAAGCTGGTGGCCAGTGGAGACAACCTGATCGGTGGGATGGTGGGAACCGCGCTGATGAATGCGTCAGCGCAGCTCTTCGTCGACATGCTGGCGGAACTTCCTGTCGATCGGCCACTGCCCGCCACGTGCGAAGACGCCTTCAGGCCGGACGGTGCTATGGCGGCCGGTATCTGTCCCACGATGATTGGAGAGGGGAAGTTCGCGCTGGGTACCTTCCATGCGCTCAATGCGGGCGGACAACCCTGGTACCGCAAGCTCAAGACGGATCTGTTCCTCGATCAGCGCAAGACCATGGCGATGGGCGCGCGTCGCCATGCATGGTTCTGCAGCCCACAGGCGGAAGCGCTGGTACGCGCTGACAGGCCGCTAGGCGGTCATGCGCCCCTGTACGGAGGATGGACGTTTTCTTGTCTGGCGAACGCGGCCGGCTGCGTGCTCGACAACGTCGCTGCGCCGTCGCTGGCGGGCTATGCGGAACGCTTCCAGGATGCCGAGGCGCGGCTGCGCGCCGTGGCGGCTTGGCGCGCGATGCGTGGGCGACATGATGGCGCGCGTTCGCTGGCACAGCGACTCGACGCGTGGCAGGACGCCCAGCCGGCGGGTCGCAGGGTCCGCGTCAGCGCCGATGGCGGGGCGCTGGAGATCGACCTGTTCGACGACCGGCAAGGCAGTGTGTTTGCGCTGCCCCTGCCTGCCGACGGGACGGATGCCCGACGGCGGTGATCATCGCGCTTGGCGGGCGTCAGGCTTCAGCCGCACGTAGATCTGCTTGCGCACGCGGGCGACGACCTCGTTCTGCGCGTTGAACACATCCGCCGGCATCCAGCGCAGGTGCTTCTCGCCGTTGGCGGCCTCGGCGCGGATTTCCTCGAGCACGCGTTCGTCCAGACGAAACTCGGCGTGCAGCGTGCCTTTGCCGGGTTTGACGAATTCGATCTCGGCGGCCTTGTCCCAGACGTAGTACTCGCCGCCCAGGCGCTCCTTGGCCAGGATCATCCAGAACGGGTCGGTCATGGCGAACAGGCTGCCGCCGAAATGCGTGCCGACGTAGTTGCGGTTCCAGGGGCGCATGCGCAGCTCGACGCGCGCGAAGCTCCAGTCGGGGGCCATCTCGGTGACGTGGATGCCGCTGAGCAGGAAGGGCGGCCACACGTTGAAGATGTGGCGCAGGGTGCCGGGTTTCATGCAGGACTGCTTTGTTCGGTGATGACGGGAGTCTTCGCGGTTCAGAACAGCAGGGAGGACATCTTCCTGCGGTACTGGCTGACCAGCGCGTCGTCCTCGATCACCCGGAAGGCATCGATCAGGCTCTTGCGCGCCAGCCCGTCCTCATAGGCGCGATCGCGCTTGAGCATTTCCAGGAACTGTTCGAGCGCCGCTTCCGAGTCGCCGGCGACCAGTGCATGCACGCCGAGCAGGTGGCGGGCGCGCAGGTCGTCCGCGTTCGCGGCAACGGCGGAGCGGAGGGCGTCCGGCGCCGGCGCGTCCTTGAGGGCGGCGGCGAACCCCAGGCGTGCGCGCGCCTTGACCGCACGATCGTCGGTGGCGAGGTTGGCGGGCAGGGCGTCGAGCAGACGCTCGGCCTCGGGGGCCTCGCCGGTCTTCAGCAGGGCCAGCACGAGGTCCAGCTTCAGTTCTTCCTTGTCGGGGTCGGCCGAGACGGCCTCGCGTAGCGCTGCGACCTGCGCCTGAGGATCGAGCGGGATCTCTTCGGTGGCGGTGTCGGCCGCTTCGGCCGGCTGCACGCCATGCGAAGCCAGGAACTCGCGCAGCTGGCCTTCCGGCAACGCGCCGGGGAAGCCGTCGACGATCTGTCCGCCCTTGACCAGGAAGACGGTCGGTACCGAGCGGATCTGGAAGGCCGCCGCGATCTGCTGTTCCTTGTCGACATCGACCTTGGCCAGCAGGAAGGCACCGTTGTACTCGCCTGCCAGCTTTTCCAGGATCGGCCCCAGCGTCTTGCATGGCCCGCACCACGTCGCCCAGAAGTCGACCAGCACCGGCACCTCCAGCGACTTGCGCAGGACGGTGTCCTCGAAGGTCTCGGTGGTGGCGTCGAAGACGTGGGGCAGGTCGCTCATCGATGGGCTCATGGCGCGTGGAAGGTCGCCTTCACATGGAGTCACCGAGGTCAGGATACAAGTCGATGTAAAAATTATTTGACATCACAAGACTGAAATGTAATGTTTAACTTACATTTTGTCTGGCATGGGTGACCACGATGACGCTGCAACGGGGTGGATGGCTGGTCCTGCTGGTCGGCGCGATGCTGGCGTTCTGGGCGCTGCTGGCGGGCCCTGACACGTTGGCGGGGGTCGATCTGGGCAAGTGGGGCACGGCCCTGCTGGTGGCCTTGGCGTGGATCTCGATGTATGCGGTGTCGCGCGTGCCGGTCGGCGAGGCCGAGCGCGGCGTGTCGCCGGGCGAGTGGAAGGCCTGGGTGGGCGTGGCCTTCATGGTGGTGGCGACGGGGTACTTTCTCGCCAAGTCGCACGTGTTCGCCGACGGTCCGGCCTGGGACAACCCGGACGCCCAGGCGGTCGGACGCAACCTGGTCCTGCTGCTGGTCGCCTGGAGCGTGCTGACAGGCGTGCTGGGCTCTCGCTGGAAGGGGCGCGTGCAGGAAGACGAACGTGATCGCCGGATCGAACAACAAGCCGCCAGTTGGGGTCGCGGCGCGCTGACGTTCTGCGTGGTCGGTCTGGCGGTGATGCTGGCGTTCTCGCCGGCAGACCGGCTGGCGTGGGCCACGCATTTCATGATCGCCAACCTGCTGGTGTTCGCGCTGATGTGGGGCTGGTTGTGCGAGTACGCAGCGACGGCAGTGATGTATTGGCGCGACCGCCGATGACCGGTACCCCGATCGCCAACGACATCCGCCGCCTGCGCTTCGAGCGTGGCGAGATGACCCAGCAGGCGCTGGCCGATGCCTGCGGGGTAACCCGGCAGACCATCATCGCGCTGGAAGCGGGACGCTACGCGCCGTCGCTGGAACTGGCCTTCCGCATCGCGCGGACGTTTGGGGTGGGCGTCGAGGCGGTGTTCCGCTGGGAAGGCGCCGCATAGCGCGGCCGCCATGCCGGTCTGCTAGGGTCGCGTTCCCGGCGCGGAGCGGCGCCATCGACGGAGGAGCACGGATCATGGGCATGCGACGCATCGTGGTGGGACTGTTGCTGACGGTCGCCGTGGCCGGAACGGCGTGGGCGAAGGACGAGATCCGCGCGTCGTCGACCACCAATCCGCCGCCCAGCGAAGCGCTGGGACAGTTCGACCGTTATGAGTTGAAGCCGACCACGCTGGCCCCCGATTACGCGGAGCATCCGGCCAACAAGGAAGCGCTGGTGGCCTTCCAGCGCAATCTCGACGAGCGCGTGGGGGCGTGGGTGACCGAGCAGAATGCGGTTGCGCCGAAGCACACGCCGGCCCGTACGCTGGTGATCGAGCCGCGGATCGAGAAGATCCGCTTCATCAGCGGGGGCAAGCGGTTCTGGGCAGGCGCCTTCGCAGGCAGCTCGCAATTGCTGGTGAAGCTGAAGCTGACCGACGCGGCGACCGGCAACGTGATCGCCGAACCGGAGTTCTACCAGCATGCGAAGGGCATGGCGGGCGCGTGGACCTTCGGCGCTGCCGACAACACGATGCTGGTGCGGACCGCTTCGCTGGCGCGTGACTACCTGCAGGGCAACCACGCCGCGACGCAGGGCGGTGCGACGGGCTGGGAGCAGGACTGACGTGGCTGCACCGCATCAGGATCACGCCGCATGACACGAGCGTTGGGTTTCGCCGGACCCGCGGCCACGTTGCTGTTCGTGGCTGCGCTGCTCGGTTTCGGCCTGGCATTGCCGGGCTATTCGCAGGTCGCGCATCCGGTCGCGGTGCTGGGCGCCAAGGGCATGCCGAATGCGCTGGGCTTCAACGTGCTGGGATTCGTCATCGCCGGCGTGCTCGCGGCCGTGACCACGCTGGGCTTGCGCCGTCGCCTGCCAGGCGACGCGGGCTGGCGGTTGCGCGTCGGCGCGCAGCTGACCCTGCTGTCTGCGCTGGGTTTCGTCGCGATGGGGCTGCTGCCGCTGGACCCCGAAGATCTGGACAACCCGGCCAGCAGCCTGCACGCCACCGCCTGGATGCTGTGGTGGGTGGCGTTCGTGCCGGGTGCGTTGCTGGTCGCGCTGGGTCTGCGCGGGCGTCCTCAGTGGCGTCTGCTGGCGCGTACCAGCGTCGTGGCAGCGCTGCTGGTGCTGTTCGTCGCGCTGCTGGCGGTCGAACTGATGCCGGCCGGTGTCGCCCAGCGCCTGGGCTATCTCGGCTGGCTGGGCTGGCTGTGCGTCGCCTCGCTCGGTGCGCGAGGCGACGGCTAGCTTCGATGCGACTTACGGATGGCGGTACACCTTGCCGTCCTTCATCACGAAGTCGACCTTCAGCACCGCGTTGATGTCGGCGACCGGATCGCCCGGCACGGCGACGATATCGGCGCGCTTGCCGGCCTCGATCACGCCCTGGTCGTCGACGCCCAGCACTTCCGCAGCGCGGATCGTCGCGGCCTGCAGCGCGACGTTGGCGGGAATCCCGGCTTCGACCATGTAAAGGAATTCGCGCGCGTTGTCTCCGTGCGGGCCTACGCCCATGTCGGTGCCGAAGGCGATCTTCACGCCGTTGCGGTAGGCCTTGCCGGCGGTCTCCTGGATCAGTGCGCCGATGCGCTGGGCCTTGGGCCGCACCACGGGCGGGAAGTAGCCGTCGATCTTGGCCTTCTCCGCCACGAAACGGCCGGCGTAGATCGTCGGCACGTACCAGGTGCCGTGCTGCTTCATCAGCCGCATGATCTCGTCGTCCATGTAGGTGCCATGCTCGATGCTGGTCACGCCACCGACGATGGCGCGGCGCATGCCTTCCTTGCCGTGCGCGTGCGCGGCCACGCGGAAGCCGTAGTCGCGCGCCGTATCCACGATGGCCTTCACTTCGTCCACCACGAACTGCGGCGCGTCGCCGGACTTGGCGTAGCTCAGCACGCCGCCCGTGGCGGTGATCTTGATGACGTCGCTGCCGTCCTTGTAGCGCTGGCGCACCGCCTGGCGGGCCTCGTCCGGTGAATTGATCACGCCGTCGGTCGGGCCCGGCGGGCCGAGCAGGTGCGAAAGGCGGTCGTTGAAGCCATTGGTCGGATCGGCATGGCCGCCGGTGGTGGCGATCGACTTGCCGGCCGCGAAGATGCGTGGGCCTTTCACCAGCCCTTGGTTCACCGCATCGCGCAGGTGCGGCGCCACTTCGCCGCCCAGGTCGCGCACGCTGGTGAAGCCGGCCATCAGGGTCTTCTCGGCATAGCCCACCGAGCGGAAGGCATAGTCCACCGGATCCAGGCGGAAGCCTTCCGAATAGCTCTGCGGGCTGGATTCGCTACCCAGGTGCACGTGCAGGTCGGTCCAGCCGGGCGTGCAGGTGTGGTCGGCCAAGACGATGGACTCGGCATCGGCCAGCTTGGCGCGGCCGGGAATGACCTCGGCGATCCTGCCGTCGCGGACCAGCACCGTGTGCTCACCCAGGATCTTGCCGCTGCGGGCATCGAACAGCCGGTCGCAATGCAGGGCGAGCGTGGTCGGCGCGGCGGTCTGCGCGGTGGCGGGCAGGCCCATGGAGGCCAGGGCGAGGGCGAGCAAGGTCTTGGTCATCTGGGATCCCCGGTTTCGACCCCTCCATGCTACCCGCTGGCGTGGCGGGTCATGGTGCGCTGCGGTACCCTTGGCGGCTTTGCCGTTGCCGCCGTCGCACACCGCCATGTCCATTGCCGCCGAACCCGCTTCCTACGATCCGAAAACCGTCGAATCCCAGGCCCAGTCCTTCTGGGAGGCCCGGCGCGCCTTCGAGGTCGACGAGCAGTCGGACAAGCCCAAGTTCTACTGCCTGTCGATGCTGCCGTATCCGTCCGGCGCGCTGCACATGGGCCACGTGCGCAACTACACCATCGGCGACGTGATCAGCCGCTACAAGCGCATGACCGGCCACAACGTGCTGCAGCCGATGGGATGGGATGCGTTCGGTCTGCCGGCTGAGAACGCGGCGATCAAGAACAAGACCGCGCCGGCCAAGTGGACCTACGCCAACATCGAGCACATGCGCAGCCAGCTGAAATCGCTGGGCTACGCCATCGATTGGTCGCGCGAGTTCGCCACCTGCCGCCCCGACTACTACGTGCACGAGCAGCGCATGTTCACCCGCCTGCTGCGCAAGGGCCTGGCCTACCGCAAGAACTCGGTGGTGAACTGGGACCCGGTCGACCAGACCGTGCTGGCCAACGAGCAGGTCATCGACGGCCGCGGCTGGCGCAGTGGCGCGCTGGTCGAAAAGCGCGAGATCCCGCAGTGGTTCCTGCGCATCACCGATTACGCGCAGGAACTGCTGGACGGCCTGGACGACCTGCCGGGCTGGCCCGACGCGGTCAAGACCATGCAGCGCAACTGGATCGGCCGGTCGGAAGGCCTGGAAATCCAATTCGCGGTCGAAGGCCACGAACCGCTGACGGTGTTCACCACCCGTCCCGATACGCTGATGGGCGTGACCTTCGTGTCGATCGCCGGCGAGCATCCGCTGGCGCTGAAGGCGGCCGCGTCGAACCCGGCGTTGGCGGCGTTCCTGGAGGAACTGAAGCACGGCGGCGTGTCCGAGGCGGAGCTGGAAACGCAGGAAAAGCGCGGCATGGATACCGGCCTGCGCGCCGTGCATCCGATCACCGGCGACAAGGTGCCGGTGTGGGTCGCCAACTTCGTGCTGATGGGGTACGGCACCGGCGCGGTGATGGCCGTCCCCGGCCACGACCAGCGCGATTTCGAGTTCGCCAGCAAGTACGCGCTGCCGATCCAGCAGGTCATCGCGCTGAAGGCGCCGAAGAACGACGACGAGAAGACCTACGACGCCACCACCTGGCGCGACTGGTATGGCGACAAGGCGCGCGATGACCTGGAACTGGTCAATTCGGGCGAGTTCGACGGGCTGGATTACCGCGGCGCCTTCGAGGCGCTGGCCGAGCGCTTCGAGCGCAAGGGCCAGGGCCAGCGCCGGGTGAACTACCGCCTGCGCGACTGGGGCGTCAGTCGCCAGCGTTACTGGGGTTGCCCGATCCCGGTGATCTACTGCCAGAGCTGTGGTGCGGTCCCGGTGCCGGATTCGGACCTGCCCGTCGTGCTGCCGGAGAACGTCACCCTCGACGGCGTGAAGTCGCCGATCAAGGCCGATCCCGAGTGGCGCAAGACCAAGTGCCCGCAGTGCGGCGCGGCTGCCGAGCGCGAGACCGACACGTTCGACACCTTCATGGAATCGAGCTGGTACTACGCGCGCTATACCTCGCCGGGCGCGAAGGACATGGTCGACAAGCGCGGCAACTACTGGCTGCCGGTCGACCAGTACATCGGTGGCATCGAGCACGCCATCCTGCACCTGATGTATTTCCGCTTCTATCACAAGCTGTTGCGCGACGCGCGCATGGTGGACAGCGACGAGCCGGCCACCAACCTGCTGACCCAGGGCATGGTGATCGCCGAGACGTTCTACCGCGACAATGCCGACGGCTCGAAGGACTGGATCAATCCGGTCGACGTCGAGATCCAGCGCGACGACAAGGCGCGCGTGGTCGGTGCCACGCTGAAGGCCGACGGCCAGCCGGTGAAGATCGGCCCGGTCGAGAAGATGTCGAAGTCGAAGAACAACGGCGTCGACCCGCAGTCGATGGTCGACAAGTTCGGCGCCGACACCGTGCGCCTGTTCTCGATGTTCGCCGCGCCGCCGGAACAGTCGCTGGAGTGGAACGAGGCAGGCGTGGAAGGCATGGCGCGTTTCCTGCGCCGCCTGTGGACGCAGGTACAGAAGCATGCCGCCGACGGCGCCGTCGAGACGCTCGAGGCTGCGGTGCTGACCGCGGACCAGAAGGCCGTGCGCCGCAAGACGCACGAGACCATCGACAAGGTCGGCAACGACTATGGCAAGCGCCACAGCTTCAATACCGCCATCGCCGCGGTGATGGAACTGTCCAACACGCTGGGCAAGTTCGACGATGCCTCGCCGCAAGGACGCGCCGTGCGCCAGGAGGCACTTGAGGCTGCGGTGCTGTTGCTCAATCCGATTACCCCGCATGCCAGCCACACGCTGTGGCAAGCGTTGGGGCATGACGAGGCGCTGCTGGAGGACGTGGCGTTCCCGCAGTCGGACGCCGATGCACTGGTACGCGATTCGGTGACGCTGGCCGTGCAGGTCAACGGCAAGCTGCGCGGCACCATCGAGGTGGGCGCGGATGCGCCGCGTGACCAGGTGGAGGCGCTGGCCAAGGCGGAGCCCAACACCGCCAAGTTCCTCGAGGGCCTGGCGATCCGCAAGGTCATCGTGGTGCCGGGCAAGATCGTCAACATCGTGGCGGGATAAGGGGACGGGGCGTCTTGCCCCGGTGTTCACCTGCGGTCGGGCTACGCTCTTGCCGCCCATGACAGGCTCGTCCAGACTTCGCCCATGATCCGATTCCGCCTGCCGCTCCTCGTCGTCGCCCTGGCCTTCCTGGCCGGGTGCGGGTTCCACCTGCGCAACAAGATCGCGCTGCCCGCCGACCTCGGTCCGGTCCGGGTCACTTCGTCGTCGACGTCTTACAGCGCGCTGGTCACCAGCCTGTCGCGCGGCCTGCAGGCGGCGGGCGGTACGCTGGCGGCGCCGATCGGGGAAGAGGGCGCCGCGGCCGCCCCCGACACACAGGTAGCGACGCTGCGCGTCGTCTCCGAACGCTGGGGCGACCTCCCGATCGCGGTCGACCAGTTCGGCCGCTCACAGGAGTACACCCTGCGTTACGCGGTGGTGTTCGTCTTCAAGCGCGCGGACGGGACCGACCTCGTGCCGCAGCAGGTCGTCGAGCTGTCGCGCGACTATGTGTCGCAGCCCGACAACGCCACCGGCACCACCACCGAACGCGAAGTGCTCGCCGACGAACTGCGCCGTGAGATGGCCGCCTCGATCCTTCGCCGCATCGACGGCGTGGTGCGTTCGGGGCAGGTGAACGCGGCGCCCTGATGGAACTCAAGCCGGAACAGCTGGCGGCGCGCGGCACGTCCGAGCCGCTGTTGCCGGTCTACTTGATTGCAGGCCCCGAAACCCTGCGTGTGCTAGAAGCCGCCGATGCGGTGCGTGCCCATGCGCGTGCGCAGGGCATCGGCGAACGCGAGGTCTTCGATGCCGACGGGCGAGATTTCGACTGGGGTCAGCTGGAGGCCAGCTTCAACGCGCCCAGTCTGTTCAGTGCGCAGCGGCTCGTCGAAGTTCGCCTGCCGGGAGGCAAGCCCGGCAAGGAAGGCGCCGAGGTCATCGGTGCGTTCTGCGCCAACCCGCCGCCTGATGTCGTGCTCCTGATCACGGCGGGCGAGTGGGGCAAGGCCTATCAGGGCAAGTGGAGCGATGCGGTTGCCCGCGTCGGGGTGCTGGCCGTCGCCTGGGCGATCAAGCCGCACGAGTTGCCCGGGTGGATCGAGAGTCGCCTGCGCAGCAAAGGCCTGCGTGCCGATCGCGACGCGGTGCAGCTGCTGGCGGACCGCGTCGAGGGCAACCTGCTCGCTGCCGCGCAGGAGATCGACAAGCTGGCCTTGCTCAGCGACGGCCAGATGCTGGACGTCGAACGCATGGAGTCGCTGGTCGCCAATGCCGCGCGCTACGACGTGTTCCGCCTCACCGACGCCGTGCTGGCGGGGCAGGGCGCGCAGGTATCCCGCATCCTCGCTGGCCTGCGTGCCGAGGGCGACGTGGTCGCCGGCCTGATGCCGATGATCGTCAAGGAGCTGCTGCGCACGGCGACGCTCGCGCGCGTGCAGGCCAATGGCGGCAATCTCGCCAACGAGATGAAGGCACAGGGCATCTGGGAGGCGAAGCAGGCGCCGTTCAAGCGCGCGCTGCAACGTCATGCCACGCCCGCGCGCTGGGACCGCTTCGTCGCCGAGGCATCCAGGATCGACCGCACCGCCAAAGGCCGGGGCGATGGTGATGCCTGGGTCGGGCTGGAGCGGCTGCTGCTGGCCATCGCGGATGCGAAGGCCGTGCGCCTGCTGGTCGCCTGACGGGCGATGCTGCAGGTCTTTTATGGCGGCACGTTCGACCCCGTCCACAACGGACACCTGGCTATCGCGCGTGCGGCCTATGACACGTTCGGCGTGCCGATCCGCCTGATGCCCGCGGCGGATCCGCCGCACCGTGCACCGCCGGGCGCCACCGCCGCCCAGCGTGTCCATCTGCTCGATCTCGCTGTGCAGGATGGGCCCGGCCTGTGTGTGGATCGGCGCGAACTCGAGCGCGCCGAGCGCGATCCCGGGGCGCGGTCGTACACGGTCGACACGCTGCGCGAACTGCGGCAAGAACGCGGAGAGGCGCTTCCGGTGGCCTTGCTGATCGGCGCGGACAGCCTGCTGGGCCTGCCTGCATGGAAGGCGTGGTCCGAGCTGTTCGACCTGGCGCATTTCATCGTCGCCGACCGTCCTGGGAGCGGCCTCGATGCCGGCTTCGCCCCTGTACTGGCGATGGCACTGGAACGGCGCTGGACCGACCAGCCGGCGGACTTGCATCGGTCGCCCGCAGGCTGCGTGTACCGCCTACACCAGCCCCTCCAACCGGAATCGGCCACCGAGATCCGTTGGCGGATCGGCGCCGGCGAGGCCTGGCGCCATCTGGTCCCGGCGGCGGTCGCGGATGCCATCGCCGACGAAAGGCTCTACGTCCCACGGGCCGTTGACGCCGGTCCGCTATAATCCCAGTCGAGTTCCCGGAGCCGCCAAGCCTTTGTCCAGCCAAGCCCACGTCATCAAGACCCGCCTTCCCAGCCCGCCCCCGGCCTTGCCGGACCTGCTCGCCACGGTGCATGCCGCGGTGCAGGAACTGAAAGCCAAGGATGTCGTCGAGATCGACGTGCGCGGCAAGTCCAGCGTCGCCGACTATCTGGTGATCGCCTCGGGCACCTCCACCCGCCACGTGAAGTCGATCGCCGACGAGGTGGTGAAGTTCGCCAAGAAGCTCGACGTGATGCCGCTGGGCGTGGAAGGCGAGCGCGAGGCCGAGTGGGTGCTGGTGGATCTGGGCGACGTCATCGTCCACGTCATGCTGCCGCGCGTGCGCGAGTTCTATGCGCTGGAACGCCTGTGGACTGTCGGCGACCAGCCGCCGGAAGACGTCGAGACGGCGGACGAATCGCGGCTGTAGGGAGTCGCCGGTGGCCAGGGAAGGTCGTTGGAATTTCTACGCGCTCCGGGTGGACGACCAACCTGCGTCCATCTACCTCGACCTGAACCTCGCCGATGAAGTAGCGACGGACGAGTACCCGGTGATGGCTTGGCTGCGCGTGGAAATGCGCGAGCCCCGCGATGATGGACTGTCCAGCCAGCAGGAATTCGATGCGCTGATGGCGCTGGAAGATCGGGTGATCCCGTTGCTGGTGCCTGACGGCGATGGCGTCTATGCCGGCCGCAACACCTCGTCGGGTTGCCGCGATTTCTACTTCTACCTGCCGCAGGGCGATGCCTGGGACGCCCAGGTCGAGCGGGCCATGCGCGCGGCACCCGAGTATCGCTACCAGTCGGGATATCGCCCCGATCCGGCATGGAGCACGTATCACAGGTTCCTCTATCCCGGTCCGCGTGCGCGCGAATCGATGGAGAACCGCGATGTCTGCGCCGCACTCGAAGAGCAGGGCGATGCGCTGCGGCAGCCGCGCGAGATCGATCACTGGGCCGCCTTTCCCAGCGCCACCGCACGCGACGAGTTCTTGCAGAAAGCCGCCGCCATGGGGTTCGAGAACCGCACGCCGGATCGCTACGACGACGGTGAGCGGGAATGGGGCGCGCAGGTGTTCCGTCACGACGTCCCTGCGTACGGCACCATCGACGATATCTGCCTGCCGCTCTACGATCTTGCGGGCGAGTGCGGGGGTCACTACGACGGTTGGGAATGCGAAGTGCTCGCCGGAGCTTCGTAGTCCGCTCTTACGGATTTCCGTGCAACGCGGCGTCCCGCGCCGGTAACATGCGGCCATGAAATGCCGCCTCATCGCCACCGGCGAGCGTGCGCCGACCTGGGTAGCGCAGGGCTTCGCCGAGTACCAGAAGCGCCTGTCGCACTGGCTGCCGTTCGACCTGGTCGAGATCGAGCCTGGTTTGCGCGGCAAGGGGCGGGATCCGCAGCGAGCGATCGAGGACGAGGGCAAGCGCGTGCTGGCGGCGTTGCCGAAGAGTGCACATGTCGTCGCACTGGAGGTCACGGGGAAGCCCTACTCGTCAGAACAGCTCGCGCAACGGCTCGAACATTGGCGCACGCTGGGTCGCGACATCGCCCTGCTGATCGGCGGGCCGGAAGGACACGCACCGGACGTGTTGGCCGCCGCACACGAGAAATGGTCGCTCAGCCCGCTGACGCTGCCGCACATGCTGGTGCGGCTGGTGGTGGCCGAACAGGTCTATCGCGCCGCCGCGATGCGGGCGAACCATCCCTATCACCGCGCCTGACGGCGACGGGTGCGCCCCAAAAGAAAGCCCGCCGGAAGGCGGGCTTTCTGGTTCACGTGTCGTACGTCACTGCAGGTTGAACGCGATCGGCACCAGTCCGTAGGCCTGTACCGCCTGCCCGTTCTGCATGGCGGGCTTGAAGCGCCAGGTCTTCAACACATGCTGGCGGGCTTCCTTGTCCAGATTGCGGTTGCCGCTGCTGGTCTCGATGGTCACGTCGATCGGCTTTCCGTCGACATCCACCAGCACGCGCAGGATCACCGTGCCCTGGATGCCGTTGCGCAGCTCGTTGATCGGATAGCGCGGCGACGTCGCGCGGACGTACTCCAGTGTCGCCGAGGACAACGGGCCGGTCGTGCCTTGTCCGGACGTGCCGCCGATCTCGCCGCTGTCGATCGCCGGGATATCGATGACGCGCTCGCTTCCGGTGTTGTCGATGATGGGGACATCGATCACGGGAGGCGTCTCGATACGCGGCTGCACCACCGGCCGGGGCTCGACGGGTTTGGGCTCTACCCGCTTCACGATCTCGGCATCGACCGGCTTCTTCGGTTCGACCTTTTCCTTCGGGTACCAGCGGACGTCTTCTTTCGGCTTGGCAGGGGCTGCGAGGGGCGGCGCGGCCATCGGCATCAACAGCATGAGCAGGGCGGCAGCGTGGACCGCGATGGCAGCCGCGATGGCGGCGATGCGGCCGATGTCGATGCGGGTATCGGAACCGTGGGGTAGTGCGCGAACCATGATCCACCTCCTTGAGGGCTGTGAACGGAACAACGCTCGGCCGCAGGGAGAGGGGTTGCAACGTCCCGGCGCCGCAAGCCCAGACTGTACTCCGGCGGATGGCATCCGCAAGAGGGGGCGGGTTCGACCTTGGGCGTAGTCCGGAGGTCCGGCCCGGAAACGAAAACGGCGCCCTACGGGCGCCGTCATCGCAAACGGTCGGGCAGGGTTTACTTGCCCAGTTCGAACACCACGTCCAGATTGATCGAGACCGTGGTCTCGCCGGGCGAGACCGGCGGGGCGCCACTGGCGTCGCGGGCTTCCATCTTGGCCATCGCCATCATCGGCATCGGGCGGAAGCCGCCGTTGCCCTCGGAGATGCTGACGATGCGGCGCACCTTCAGGCCCAGCGACTTCGCGTAGGTCTCGGCACGGGCCTGCGCCTTCTTCAGCGCAGCCAGGCGGGCTTCGTCATAGACTGGCTCCGGATTGTCGATCTCGAAGCTGGGACCGTTGATCTGATTGGCACCCACGCCGGCCAGGGCATCCAGCACCTTGCCGAGCTTTGCGATGTCGCGGACCTTGATGCTGACCGTGTTGTTGGCCTGGTAGCCGGTGATCTTGGGGGCTTCATTCTCGGCATAGCGGTACTGCGGGTTGAGGCTGATTCCGCTGGTCTGCACGTCCTTGTCGGCGATGCCAGCGGCCTTGATGGCGGCCACGACCTTGGCCATCTGCTCGCTGTTCTGGCGCATGGCGGTGTTGCCGTCGACGGCCTGGGTGACGACGCCGGCGGAGATCGTGGCGATGTCCGGCACGCGCGAGGCTTCCGCCTGCGCCGAGACGTTGAGCAGGGTGCCGTCGGCCGGGATGGCGTAGGCCGGAGCGGTCTGGGCGGACGAGGTCATGGCGGCAGTGGTTCCGAGGGACAGGGTCAGGGCGAGCAGCAGGGGGCGGATCAGGGGCAGACGCATGGGATCTCCTTGTCGTGTTGTCGTGTTGGGGGTGGCGCGGCACCCGGTCGTCGAGGCGAAAGGGTGTTCACGATGACATGAACGAGCCGTGATCCTGCGCAGGGTTATGCGGTCCCGGCTCGTATCAGGGACCATTCAGTCAGGCGCCGCGGGTTATTCTTCCGCGATGCTCTATCTGGCTTCCCAATCCCCGCGTCGTGCCGAACTGCTGACCCGCCTCGGGTTGTCGTTCGGACGTATCGACCTCGACATCCCCGAGCACCGCCAGCCCAATGAGCCGGCCACCGACTACGTCCGCCGCGTAGCGCGCGAAAAAGCGGGCGCGGGACTGCTGAAGGTCGTCGCCACGCCGGGCGCAGTGGTGCTGGGCGCCGACACCGAGGTGATCCTCGGCGACGAGGTCTTCGGCAAGCCCGTGGATGAAGCCGACGCGGCTGCCATGCTGCGTCGCCTGTCCGGCCGCACGCACCAGGCGGTTTCCGCCGTGTCCGTGGTCAGTGCATCGCGCGAGGCGCAGGCCCTCGTCGTCACCGAGGTCAGTTTCGCCGAACTGGACGACGACGAGATCGCTGCCTACGTCGCCAGCGGCGAGGCCATGGGCAAGGCCGGCGCGTACGGCATCCAGGGGCGGGCCGAACAGTTCGTCACCCGCCTGGCCGGCAGCTACTCGGCGGTCATGGGCCTGCCATTGCATGAAACGGCGAGGCTGCTGCGCGACTTCGGCATCCACCCATCGGCAACCGCCGCCACCGCGTCAGCCTGAGGGAAGGACCCCATGTCGGAAGAAATCCTGGTCAACGTCACCCCGCGCGAAACACGCGTCGCGGTGATCGAAAACGGCATGCTGCAGGAACTGCACATCGAGCGCGGCTGGCGCCGCGGCGTGGTGGGCAACATTTACAAGGGCAAGGTGCAGCGGGTCATGCCTGGCATGCAGGCCGCATTCGTCGAGGTCGGATTGGACCGTGCCGCCTTCCTGCACGCGAACGACATCGTGCGCTCGTCGCCGGGCGCGGTGGTCGAAGGCGAGGAGGCGCCCCTGCCCACGCCGCCGGCCGCGCCGATCATGGACCTGCTGCGCGACGGGCAGGACATCGTGGTGCAGGTGGTGAAGGATCCGATCGGCAGCAAGGGCGCGCGGCTGACCACGCAGATCAGCATCCCGTCGCGCTACCTGGTGCTGCTGCCGCAGTCGAAGGTCATCGGCGTGTCGGCGCGGATCGAAGATGAAGCCGAGCGTCATCGCCTCAAGCAGGTCGTGACCGAACTCGCGGGCCTCCATGGCGGGCACGGCTACATCATCCGCACCAATGCCGAGGGCCAGCCGGCCGAAGCGCTCGCCGAAGACATCGCTTACCTGTCGCGCGTCTGGAACGTCGTTGAACGGCGCGGGCGCGAGTCGCCCTCGTGCAGCATCCTGTACGAAGACCTCAGCCTGCCGCTGCGCGCCGTGCGCGACCTGATCCGCAAGGACGTGGAGAAGGTGAAGGTCGACTCCAAGGAAACCCACGAACGGCTGCAGGCCTTCGTCGCCAAGTACATGCCGGTGCTGGCCGAGCGCATCGAACTCTACAGTGGCGAGCGGCCAATCTTCGATCTGTACGGCGTCGAGGATGAGATCGGACGCGCGCTGGACAAGCAGGTGCCGCTGAAATCCGGTGGCTACCTGGTGATCGACCAGACCGAGGCGATGACCACGGTCGACGTGAACACCGGTTCTTTCCTGGGCCAGCGCAATCTGGAAGAGACCGTCTATCGCACCAACCTGGAAGCGGCGCAGGCGGTGGCGCGCCAGCTGCGGCTGCGCAATCTGGGCGGCATCATCATCATCGACTTCATCGACATGGACGATCCCGAACATCGTCGCCAGGTGCTGCGCACGCTGGAGAAGTCGCTGGCGAAGGACCACGCCAAGACCACGGTGTACGAGTTCTCGCCGCTGGGCCTGGTCGAAATGACACGCAAGCGCACGGTCGAGAGCTTGGCGCGGCAGCTGTCCGAGCCGTGCCCGGAGTGCAGCGGCCGTGGCAGCATCAAGACCACCGAAACCGTCACCTACGAGATCTTCCGCGAGATCACCCGCGCCGTGCGCCAGTTCGAAGCCGCGCGCCTGCTGGTGATCGCTTCGCCCAAGGTCGTTGCGCGCATTACCGACGAAGAGTCGACCGCGGTGGCCGAACTGGAAGAGTTCCTCGGCAAGTCGATCCGCTTCCAGGCCGACGAGCAGTACCTGCAGGAGCAGTTCGATGTCGTGCTGCTCTGACGCGCGGGGCAGGGCGGACGCGTAGTGCCCACGCCGCTGCGCCGCCGCCTGCGCCTGGCCCGCCGGGGTGCCGTCTATGGCATCGCGGTGGTGCTCGTGTGCATGGCCGTGGTGCTCGGCATCGCCAGCCAGGTGCTGCCGTTGGCCGAGCGGCATCCGGACCGCGTCGCGGCATGGCTCAGTGAGCGCGCGGGCCGGCCGGTCGCCTTCGATGCGGTGAAGACGCAATGGACACGGCGCGGCCCGCTGTTGCAGCTCGACGGCCTGCGCCTGGGTGAGGGCGACAGTGGCGTGCGTATCGGGCAGGCCGAAGTGCTGGTGTCGATGTACGCCGGTCTGCTGCCGGGACGGTCCTTTACCGAATTGCGCCTGCGCGGGCTGTCGCTGACGTTGCAGCGTGGCGATGACGGCAAGTGGGCGGTGCGCGGTCTGCCCGGGCAGCAGCAGTCCACGGAAGATCCGCTGCAGAGCCTGGAAGGCCTTGGCGAACTGCAGGTGATCGACGGCAAGCTGGCGATCGTTGCGCCGTCGCTCGGCTGGGATATCCGTCTGCCCGAGATCGACCTGCGCCTGCGGGTGGACGGCGACCGTGTCCGTGCGGGTACGCGTGCCTGGATCCGCAAGGACGCCGCGCCGTTGAACGTGGCGGTCGACTTCGACCGCAAGGCCGGCGATGGACGCGCCTACCTCGACGTATCGGCGGACGACATCGGTGCGTGGTCGCCGCTGCTGCGCTATGCCGGCGTGGTCGCCGAGCGCGGCAACGGGCGCGTGCAAGCATGGACGGAACTGCGCCAGCATCGCGTGGTGCTGGTGACGGCCGACGCCCGCCTGCGCCAGGTCGGATTGCAGGGGGCACCCCTGCCGGACTCCGATGCGCCCTCGCGCATCGCGTTCGAACAGATGGAAGGCCGCCTGCGCTGGCGACTGGTGTCGGGAGGGTGGCGACTGGATGCGCCCCGACTGCGCGTCGGCACGGCGCCGGCCGTACAGACCCTCGACGGTCTGGTCCTTGCGGGTGGCGAACGCTATGCCCTGCTGGCCGATCAGGTGGATGCAGCGCCATTGTTCGCCGTGCTGGGCCTCAGCGACAAGGTCGATGCCGGCTTGCGGCGCTGGCTCGTACAGGCGCGGCCCGGTGCGCGACTGGCGAGACTGACGCTGGCCGGCCGCAAGGACGGCGCGGTGCATGCCGAAGGACAGTTGCGCGACATCTCCTTCAGGGCGGTGGGCGATGCACCCGGGTTGAGCGGGCTGGCGGGCGATTTCGACGGCGATGCGGCGGGCTTCCGGCTGAAACTGGATCCGACGGCGGCGATGCGCTTCGACTGGCCCAGCGGATTCGCGGTGGTGCACGACGTTCGCCTGCAGGGCGACGTGCTCGGTTGGCGCGAAGGCGCGGGCTGGCGCGTGGGCTCTACCGCGCTGCACGTGCAGGGCAAGGATTATGCGGCCGACGTGCGGGGCGGCATGTGGTTCCAGGGCGACGGCACACGGCCATGGATCGATCTGGCGGCGGAGCTCGCCGACGCGCCGGTGCCGGTGGCGAAGGGCTTCTGGATCCACCACAAGATGCCGAAGGCGGCCGTCGACTGGCTCAATGGAGCGCTGGTCGGTGGCACCGTGCGGAACGGACGCGCGATCGTCAGCGGCGACCTGGACGACTGGCCGTTCACCGACCGCAACGGCCGGTTCGAAGCCGTGGCTCACATCGAGCACGGGCAGTTCAAGTTCCAGCCGGAGTGGCCGCAGCTCGAACAGGTGGATGCGGACATCGCCTTCATCGGCAATGGCTTCGAGCTGAAGGGGCGCGGCGCGCTCGCGGACGTCGCGATCCCGGCCTTCCAGGCCGGCATTGCCGACTTCGGCGACGGCGACCTGAAGATCAGCGCGCGAACCGCCACCGATTCCGGCCGGCTGCTGGCGCTGCTGCGGCAGAGCCCCTTGCACGAGACCTACGGCGACACGCTCGACCATCTGCAGGCCAAGGGCCCGGTGGCGGCGACGTTCGATTTGTTGCAGCCGCTCCATGCGGATGAGCAGGCGCGCAGGAAGCTGGCCGGTACTGTCGAGCTGAAGGGCGCGAGGCTGGCGGAAACGCGCTGGGATCTGGTGTTCGACAACGTGCACGGCAAGGCGAAGTACGACGACGGCGGGTTCGCCTCGGGTCCGTTGCAGGTCGTGCACGAGGGCCAGCCGGGCGTGCTCGGCCTGCGCGCCGGCAGCGGAACGCGCGACCGCACCCAGGCGTTCGAGGCCGACCTGTCCGCGATGGTGGATGCCGATCGCCTGCTCGATCGCGCCCCGGAAATGGCGTGGTTGAAGCCCTACATGGAAGGGCGGTCGGCGTGGACCGTGGGCGTGAGCATTCCACGCACCGCGTCGGGTGCGCCCGAAGCCCCCACGCAACTGAGCCTGACGTCCGATCTGGTGGGCACGGCGATGAGCCTGCCCGCGCCGATGCGCAAGTCCCCGGCGACACCGTTGGCGACCACCGTGCGGGCGCCGCTGCCGATGGGCAGTGGTGAGATCGACGTGGCGTTCGGTGACCTGCTGGCGCTGCGTGCACGCAGCACCAACGGCCAGACCGGTGTGCGCGTGGTGCTGGGCAGCGACGTGGTGAAGGACGCGCCCCCGCCGTCCGGCCTGGTGGCGACCGGCCGCACCGGCACGCTGGATGCGCTGGAATGGGTGGCGGTCGCGCGGGGCGGCGGGGAAGGCGACGGCCTGCCGTTGCGCCATATCGATGTCACCGCCGAGCGGCTGCTGATGATCGGTTCGGTGTTCCCCGATACGCGGCTGCAGCTGGCGCCGGCGCAGCGGGCGCTGGCGGTGTCGCTGGACGGCGACGCCCTGTCAGGTGCGCTGCTGGTGCCGGATGCGAAGGGTGCGCCGGTGGCAGGCAAGCTCGCGCGCGTGCATTGGCGCAAGGCGGCGTCCACGGGCGCGGAGGCGTCCGCGGGCGCCGTACGCACGGCCACCGATGACATCAACCCGGCCGAGGTGCCGCCGCTGTCGCTGGATGTCGAGGACCTGCGTTTCGGCAACGCGCGTCTGGGCACGGCCAAGCTGCGCACGCGACAGCAGGCTGACGGCCTGTATGTGGACCAGCTGCAGTTGCGCTCGCCCGGCCAGCAGATCGATGTGCGCGGGCAGTGGACCGGGACTGGCGATGCTGCGCGTACGCGTTTCGCCGCCGAGGTGAAGAGCGAGAACTTTGGTGTGCTGTTCGACGATCTTGGGCTCGGCGACCGCGTGGGCGGTGGTCACGGGCAGGTCACCGCGGATGCCGGCTGGCCCGGCAGCCCGGCCGCGTTCCGGCTGGCCGCGCTGGAGGGCAGCGTGAAACTCGCCGTGCGCGATGGCCACCTGCTCGAAGTGGAGCCGGGCGCCGGTCGCGTGCTCGGCCTGCTCAGCGTGGCCGAAGTGCGGCGGCGGCTGATGCTCGATTTCAGCGACTTCTTTTCCAAGGGGTTCGCGTTCAACCGCATCGATGGCGATATCCGCATCGGCGGTGGGCTGGCGCGCAGCGACAACCTGCTGATCGATGGCCCCGCGGCCGAGATCGCGATCCGTGGCGACACCGACCTGCGCGCCGAACGCTTCGACCAGACGGTCGACGTGAAGCCGAAATCCGCCAACGTGCTGACGGCGGTCGGCGCTGTGGCCGGAGGCCCCATCGGTGCCGCGGTCGGTGCGGTGGCCAATGCGGTGCTGAAGAAACCGCTGGCCGAGATGGGCGCCAAGACCTACCGCGTCACCGGCCCGTGGAAATCGCCCAAGGTCGAAGTGGTGGGGCGCGAACAGTCACGCGCCCGTGACGACGACGACCGCACCGATCGCGCCGGCGCCCCCTGACGCCGGCGTACATGGCCGCGGCGCGGCTTGCCGACGCCGTCCTTCGCCCCCATGGTAACGACATGACCCTGCCGATCTCGCTCGCCGAAACCCGTCTCCTCCTCCCTGCCGGGCTGGACCCCTCCGGACTCGACCGTGCATTCGGCACGCTGCTGGGGCCGGGCATCGACTTCGGCGACCTGTATTTCCAGCACGCCCGCCGCGAGAGCTGGACGGTCGAGGACGGCATCGTGAAAGACGGTGCGCATTCCATCGAACAGGGTGTCGGCGTGCGCGCGATCTCGGGCGAGAAGACCGGCTTCGCCTACTCCGACGACATCAACGCGCAGGCGCTGCTCGATGCGTCCAAATCCGCGCGCGCCATCGCCCGTGATGGTGCCGCGCACGCGCCGCGCACGCTGGTGCGTAGCGGCGGTCGCGCGCTGTACGCCGGCGACGATCCCATCGATGCGATGGGCAATGACGCCAAGGTCGAAGCGTTGCGTGCGGTCGACCGTTTCCTGCGTGCCGCGGACCCGCGCGTGCAGCAGGTGACGGTCAGCCTGTCTGGCGGTATCGACACCGTGCTGGTCGCGCGCAGCGACGGCGTCCTCGCCTCCGACGTGCGCCCGCTGGTGCGCCTGAACGTGCAGGTGATCGTTGAACAGAACGGTCGTCGCGAATCAGGTTATGCCGGCATGGGCGGCCGTTACGGCTATGCCGAGCTGTTCGCCGACGGCAAGCCCGAGGATCTCGCACGCGAGGCGCTGCGCCAGGCCTTGGTGAATCTGGACGCCATCGACGCGCCGGCCGGCGTGATGCCGGTGGTGCTGGGCAGCGGATGGCCGGGCGTGCTGCTGCACGAAGCCGTCGGCCACGGCCTGGAAGGCGATTTCAACCGCAAGGGCACCAGCGTGTACGCCGGTCGCATCGGCCAGCAGGTCGCATCGAAGGGCGTCACCATCGTCGACGACGGCACGCTGCCGGGTCGTCGCGGTTCGCTCAACATCGACGACGAAGGCACGCCGACGAACTGCACCACGCTGATCGAGGACGGTGTACTGGTCGGCTACATGCAGGACACGCACAACGCGCGCCTGGTGGGCGTGGCGCCCACCGGCAACGGCCGCCGTGAGTCCTTCGCGCACCTGCCGATGCCACGCATGACCAATACCTACATGCTGGCCGGGCAGGACGATCCGGAGGACATGATCCGCTCGGTGAAGAAGGGCCTGTACGCGGTCAATTTCGGTGGTGGCCAGGTCGACATCACCAGCGGCAAGTACGTGTTCTCCGCAACCGAGGCCTACCTGATCGAAGACGGCCGCATCACCGCGCCGGTGAAGGGCGCCACGCTGATCGGCAACGGCCCGGAGACCATGCAGAAGGTGAAGATGGTCGGCCACGACCTGGCACTGGACCAGGGCGTCGGTGTCTGCGGCAAGGACGGCCAGAGCGTGCCGGTCGGGGTAGGCCAGCCGTCTTTGCTGATCGAAGGCCTGACCGTGGGCGGGACGAAGGCGTGACGACTATGAAGGCGAAGATCGCTGCGCTTGATCGAGTTCCCGGATGTAGCGGAGCAGGAATCTCGGCGTGCCGTATTTGTGCTTCATCGCCTGCGCTTTCTGGACCAGTGCTTTGAGTCGTTTGCGGTCGGCGGCCGGATACGAGGCCAGAAAGTCCTCGACGGCGGCCAGGCCTTCGGCGATCAACCTGACGCGCCACGCTTCATGCCTGGTCAGGTCCTCGCGCTGCGGCACCTCAGTCCTCGTCGTCACTTCCATGATCCGGGGCATCCGCTGCGGATGCCAACAGGTCCCGCACCTCGCGGAACAGTTCGCGGAAGGCGCGCGGCGGTTTGTTTTTCGCCTTTTCGTCGGCGGCGTTGCGCACCAGCTGGCGGAGCTTCTGCCGATCGGCGGTCGGGAACGCGTCCAGCAGGTCCGCCAGCGCCTGGTCGCCGCCGGCCAGCAGCCGGTCACGCCACTGCTCGGCCTGGTGGAGGCGGGCGGTTTCGAGCCGCGCCGCTTCGCCGCCTTCGTCCATCGCATCGCGGATCGCCTCCAGCACCTCGTCATCCTCGCGCCGCATCTGCTTGGCGAGGAACTGCAGCTGGCGCTTGTGCGCGATGTGCGAGGTGATGCGCTGCGTCTCCACGATATGGGGCATCAGGTCCTCGGGAATCGGCAGGCGCGCCAGTTGCGCGGCCGGCAGGGCCACCAGCTTCTCGGCCAGGCCGCGGATCTCCAGCGCCTCACCCCGTTGCTGGGTGCGGCTGGGGCCAAGGAATTCGCCGGTTTCGGGGTCGCGTCCGCGCATGGTGAAGCCTCTCTTTCGGTTCCGCCGCATCGTGCGGAAGCCTGATCACATATCGATCCGGCGCCCGGGCGCGGATCACAGGACACAAGGATAAAGCATTGAACGCCACCGCCCTGACTACCCCCGACGACAGCCTCGCCCGGCTCGAACGCCTGGAGACGCTGTCGCAGCGCCTGCTGGAGCGCGCGCGGGCGCACGGCGCCACCCAGGCCGAAGTGAGCTGCAGCGAGGAGACCGGGCTCAACGTCAACGTGCGCCTGGGCGACGTGGAGACGGTGGAATCCACCCGCGACCGCGGCATCGGCGTGACCGTGTACTTCGGTCAGCGCAAGGGCAGCGCCAGCACGGCCGACCTGCGCGAGGAGAGCCTGGAGGCCACGGTCGTCCAGGCGTGCGCGATCGCCCGCTACACCGAGGACGACACGGCCTCCGGCCTTGCCGACGCGGCGCTGATGGCGCGCGAGTTTCCCGATCTGGATGTCTGGCATCCGTGGGCGCTCGATATGGACCACGCCGTGGACCTCGCGCTCGCGTGCGAAGCGGCCGGGCGCGATGCCGATGCACGCATTGCGAATTCCGATGGCGCCTCCGTCGGCAGCGGCGAGAGCCTGTCGGTGTACGCCAATTCCCATGGCTTCATCGGCCGCGAACGCGACACCCAGCACACGATCGGCTGCGCGCTGATCGCCGGGCAGGGCGACGGCATGCAGCGCGACGGCTGGTACAGCACGGCGCTGTCGCACCTCGAACTGCAAGACCCGCTCACCATCGGCCGCAAGGCGGCCGAACGCACCTTGTCGCGCCTGCAGCCGCGGTCGCTGGCCACCGGTGAGTATCCGGTGCTGTTCTCGGCGGAGGTCGCGCGTTCGCTGGTTGGCCACCTGCTCGGCGCGGTCTCGGGCGGTGCGCTGTACCGGAAGGCGAGCTTCCTGCTCGACCACGTGGGCCAGCGGATCTTTCCGGACTGGTTCGCCATCGAGGAGCTGCCGCTGCTGCCGCACGGCCTGCGCTCGTCGGCCTTCGATGCCGAGGGCGTGGCGACGAAGCGCTCGCACCTGATCCGCGACGGCGTGCTGGAGCGCTACGTGCTGGGCAGCTATTCGGCGCGCAAGCTGGGGCTGCAGACCACCGGCAATGCCGGCGGCGTGTACAACCTGCAGGTGAAAGCCAACGCCGGCGGCTTCGACGAGCTGCTGGCGGGCATGCGCACGGGCCTGCTGGTCACCGAGCTGATGGGGCAAGGCGTGAATGGCGTGACCGGCGATTATTCGCGCGGTGCGGCCGGCTTCTGGGTCGAAGACGGTGTGCTGGCCTACCCGGTGGACGGCATCACCATCGCCGGCAACCTCAAGACGATCTTCGCCGGCATCGAAGCGGTGGGCAGCGACGTGGATCGCCGCTCGCATGTCGGTGTCGGATCGCTGCTGGTGGGCCGGATGACCGTCGCGGGCGAATAGGGTCCCGCAAGCGTCGGGTGACCCGCCGTGCCATGGATTGCCGTTATGCTTGGGGAGCGGAGTCCACGGCGGAGCCGTGGTACTCGACAGCCCTACCACCATCCATGGGGAACCCTGCATGAGCGAATTCGACAACGTCACCGCACCGCCGCCGCCGCCGTCCGGCAGCCCGGGCGCCGAAGAGAAGCAGTGGGCGCTGTTCGCGCACCTGTCTTCGCTGGTCGGCCTGATCATCCCGTTCGGCAACCTGCTCGGCCCGCTGGTGGTATGGCTGATCAAGAAGGACACGCTGCCCTTCGTCAACGACCAGGGCAAGGAAGCGTTGAACTTCAACATCACCATCCTGATCGCCGCGATCATCTCCGGCATCCTGACGCTGATCGTGATCGGCCTGCTGCTGCTGTTCCTGGTCGGCATCGCGTGGCTCGTGCTGACGATCATCGCCGCGATCAAGGTCAGCAACGGCGAAGCCTACCGGTATCCGTTCGCGCTGCGCCTGATCAAGTAAGCGATCATCGCGCGAAAGGAAAAAGCCCGGCATCGCCGGGCTTTTTTCATGCCTCCGTTCAATGCGTCCGGTGGATGGCGAGGTCGCCGAGCGCGCGCAGCGCATCGGCGCGACCATCGTAGGGTGCCAGCGCTTCGCGCATCTGCGCATCCAGTTCGGCGAGCTTCGCCTTCGCGCCATCCATGCCGAGCAGGGCCGGGTAGGTCGACTTGGCCTGGGCGATATCCTTGCCGGCGGTCTTGCCCAACTGGGCGGAGCTGGCTTCGATGTCGAGGATGTCGTCACGCACCTGGAACGCCAGTCCCAGCGCGGTGGCGAAGGCGTCCAGCCGTTCGAGCGTCGCCGTGTCGGCGCCTCCGGCCAGTGCGCCCATGCGCACCGCGGCGCGGATCAGCGCGCCGGTCTTCAGCGCATGCATCCGTTGCAGGTCGTCCAGCGACTGCTGCGTACCGGTGGCATCGATGTCGAGCGCCTGGCCGCCGCACATGCCGGCCGCACCGGAGGCCTGCGCCAGCGTCGCGAGCCAGTCCACGCGCAGCGTTGCAACAGCATCGGCGGCGGCGAGGTGCTCGAATGCACGCGTCTGCAGCGCGTCGCCGGCGAGGATGGCGGTCGCTTCGTCGAATGCGATGTGCACGGTGGGTTTGCCGCGGCGCAGGTCGTCGTCGTCCATCGCCGGCAGGTCGTCGTGCACCAGCGAGTAGGCATGGATCAGTTCGACCGCGGCCGCGGGGGCATGCAGCGCGGCTTCGTCAGCGCCCAGCAACGTGCCGCTGGCGTACACGAGCAGTGCGCGCATGCGCTTGCCACCACCGAGCACGGCGTGGCGCATGGCGGCGTGCAGGCGCTGCGGGGCGGCGTCGGCGGGCGGCAGCGCCCGGTCCAGATAGTCTTCCAGCGCCGTCGCCCAGAGGGCGAAGCGGGAATCAGCGGCCATCGGGGGCGGGAGCGAAGGGTTCGCCGCTCTCGGGCCGTTCGGGGTCGGTGAGCAGGCGCACGCGCAGTTCGGCCTGTTCGAGCGCCGCCTGGCATTGCCGGTACAGGCCCACGCCGCGTTCGTAGGCGGCGAGCGAGGCTTCCAGGGTCAGGTCGCCGTGTTCCATCTTCTCGACCAGTTGCTCGAGTTCGTCCAGCGACTGTTCGAAATGGGCGACGGGCGAAGCGTCGGCGGGAATCTTCTTGGCCATACGGCAAGTGTGGGGATCGCCTGCGGCCAGGTCAAACAGCAGGCGCCGGGATCAGCCGCGATGCCACACCAGCCGTCGTCCTGCCGCGCGCAGCCAGGCGTCGCAGGCGGCGGACAGGACCAGGTCGCCGGCGGCCCAGAGGACGTCGTCCTGCCACAACAGCGGAAGCTGCCGTCGTTCCCAGGGGGGAATGCCCAACGACTGCAGTACGTCCTTCAAAGCATGCCGGTGCGAGCGGGCAGGAAGTGCGATGCGCTCGCCGCCGCGGCGTCCGGTCACGCGCACCGGCATGTCGAACGGAGCCCCATCGCCTTCCAGTGACAGCCAGCCGCCATCGGGCAAGGGCAGTGTTTCCGCGCCGCTCCAGTCGGTCTGCCAGCCCTCCGGCAGGGCGGGGCGTCGGCGTTCGGCATGCAGCAGATCGCGCCAGCGCCGAACGATCGCGCCGTGCCAGGCGAACTCGGCCTGCGCATCCGGGCGGGCATCGAGCAGTTCCGCATCGATCCTGGCGACGCCTTCGGCAGGAAGCGGCGGCAGCGCGAGCCCGTCGATCCAACGCCGCAGTGCCCGTGCGCGCGCGGCAGCAGCCGCATCGCGCAACGGCGCGACACGCAGGGCGGCCGGATCCGCCGTGGCGGCGGAGGCGAGCAGGTCGCGATCCTGCTTTTCCAGCAGATCGGTGGCCTCGGCACTCAACGCGGCGCTGCGCGCGAAGGCCGCATCCACCTGCGGCCAGCGTTGCCGCAACAGTGGCAGCACCTGGTGGCGCAGGACGTTGCGATCGAACGCAGTGCCGGCATTGCTGGGATCCTCGATCCACGACAGCGATGCTGCGCGTGCGTATGCCTCCAGGTCGGAACGTGGCGAGTCCAGCAATGGCCGCCACAGCCAGCCCGTGCCGAAGGGACGCCAGGCGCGCATGGCCGCCAGGCCCTCGGGGCCCGAGGCGCGCAATGCCCGCAGCAGGAAGGTCTCTGCCTGATCGTCACGATGGTGGGCGAGGGCGATGATGTCGCCCGCCTGCATCACCTCGGTGAAGACGGCGTGGCGAGCGCGTCGCGCGGCGGCTTCGACGCCCTCGCCCCGCGTCATGTCGACGTGCACGCGATGCACCTGCAAGGGCACATCGAGTGTCCTGCAGAGCGCAGCGCAATGCGTGGCCCAGGCATCGGCGTCCGGCTGCAATCCATGGTGCACGTGGATCGCATGGAGCCCGCCCGCGCGCAGCGTTCCCTCCTGCGTGAGCCGGTGCAGCAGCACCGTCGAGTCCAGTCCGCCGCTGAAGGCCACCCATACGCGTCCCGCGACCGGTGGTGGCGACAGGGCCAGCGAGGGAGCAGGGGGGCGGTGCATGCGCCCATGCTAGCGGCGATGCGTGCCGGGTGCAGCCGGCGCATGCCTGTGATCGAGGTGGCGTTGACGGCGCGTGAACCGGTTCATGGCGATCATGGGCAGGACACGCCACGAAGGAGAACGCATGACGGCTTCGACCGCCTCCCCCTCTGCGCAGGAACAACAGCGGCAGCGCGCCCTTGATCGCTATCACGTGGTGGACAGCTTGCCGGCCACCGTCTACGACGACCTGGTGCAAGTGGCCGCGGCGCTCTGCGGCACGCCGATCGCGGTGGTGTCGCTGATCGACCGCGATCGCCAGTGGTTCAAGGCGCGCCTCGGACTGGAGGATCACGAGACCACGCGCGACACTGCCGTCTGCGATCACGCGATCCGCCAGCCGGACGAGCTGCTGGAGGTCCAGGACCTCAGCGAGGACGCGCGCTTCAACGACTTCCCCATCGTCACCGGAGACCTGAAGGCGCGCTTCTACGCGGGCATGCCACTGGTGACCGGCGAAGGCGAGGCCATCGGCACGGTCTGCGTCGTCGACACGCAGCCACGTCGGCTCAACGGACAGCAGAAGGCCTCGCTGCGGTCGCTGGCGCGGGTGACGATGGCCTTGCTCGACGCGCACCGCGCGCAACATGAAGTCCAGGCGCTGGCCGCGCTTCAGTCCGATACGTCTTCCCCGGTGTCAGCGGCCGTCTCCGCAACGGACAAGCCGGACGCGACAGGTCCCGTGTACACCGTGGCCATCATCGAGGTGCAGGGCATGGCCGAGGCCGCTCGACGGCTGGGCGATCGTGCGCTGGAGCGGCAGCTGCAGGCATGGGCCCCCGACTTCGATGCCTGCGTGAAAGCCGCCCAGGGCGACCACGTCAGCCGCGTCACCGACAGCCCCGAGTACATTGCGCTGCTGCATGGCGACAGCCGTGAGGACTGCGTGGAAGCGCTTCGGCAGCAGGCGAAAAGGGTGGGGCAGCGCGATGGGTTGTCGCTGCTGGTAGGCGCGGCAACCGCGTCGCCGGGCGAGGTCCTGCATCGGGTCTACCTGCGCGCGGAGGAAGACCTCAGCCTGCAGAAGGACATCGCGGCGAACGCACGCGCCGCGGCCTGACGCTTCACTGCACGCGCTGCAGGATCACGATCACCGCGCCGGCGCAGCAGGCCGAAACGAACAGGCCGAGGACGAGGTGCTGGCTGGCGCCGTTCCGGTGGAAGCGCCAGCGGTTCACCGCCAGCACCGCGATCAGCACCACGACGAACACCGCCGTGGGCAGATACCACCACGGCATCGAAAGCAGGTTCATGTCGCCTCCGGGCATCGCGGCGGAGAAGGCCGCGATGTCAGGATGCGCCGGGGGCATCGCCGTCGCCTTGATCGCAATCAAGCCGCGAACGCGGCGCTGGGCGCTCAGGCGCGCGGCAAGGCCGCCAGTTCCCGCTTGGCCACCTCGATCCAGTCGCGCTGCTCGCGCTGGTAGTAGCGCGGCGCGGCGTCGGAGCGGTCGAGGATTTCCTGGAACACGCTGCGCGCGCGGGCATGCTCGCCCTGGCGCTTCAACAGCAGACCGTAGCGGGCGCGTGCTTCCTCGCCCGGGTAGCCCTGCACCACGGCTTCGTATTCGTGGAGGGCCGCCGCCGCGTCGGCGGTGTCCTCGACCGCGCGTGCGTACAGCAGATGGCCGTCGGCGGAGCGGAAGCCGGGGTTGGCGGCGATCAGCGCGTCCAGTGTCGCGCGTGCCTTCGCGGATTCGCCCAGTCCGAACTGCGCTTTGGCCAGCCCCAGCATCAGGTCCGGGTCGGTGGCGTACAGGCCTTTCAACGCTTGCTCGAACAACTCGGCCGCATGCGCATAGTCGCCGCTGCGCAGGCTCTCGTCGGCCAGCCGCCTGCGGTTTTCCGGCGTGTCCGCCGCCTTCAGCAGCCTGGCCGCATCGCGGCGGTCGCGGTCCGGGTCGATGCGGTTGCGCACATTGCGCACCGTGCGGCGTGCCGACGGATGATGGCGCAGCTCGGGCAGGATCTCGGCGATGAAATAGATGATCGCCGAGAGGAACGGGAACACCAGCAGGATGAAGACCCAGTACAGCGGACGTCCGGTACGCACCACGTGCACGCAGCAGGCGATCTGCACGGCGTAGGTCAGCAACAGGAGTGGGCTCATGCGGGAGTGGCGTGCCGGCGGAGGAGGGTCAAGCATCCGTCATCCGCGCGGTCGGCGCCAGCGCGGGGAAGAGGCCGGTATGCGCGTGCGCCGCGCTGCGTTGTGCGGCGCCTGTCACAGCCACACGTGCGACTGCTCTGCGACGATGCCGCGTCCTGCCATCGGATGGCGCACGGTCCGCTTCGGGGAAAGAAGTGGACGTGCTGCCGGCGTTCCCCACGCGTCCCCCACGGAGTCGGTGCCCGATGTATTCCCCCATGTTCGTCCGGCGTCCCCGCGCGTCGGTGTTGTCCTTGCTGGCCGTGATGTCGCTGGCGGCGTGCTCCGCTCCGGCCGACGAGTCGGGCGATGCGCCGTTCTGGAGTCGCGCGCGTCCCATGTCCGCGTCCACGCAGAGGGACGCTGGCGCGACGGCGATCGCTGCGGCCGCCGAACCGCAGGCGGCACCGCCGCAGAACATCAACGTCGATCCCGTGCCGCCGGCCCGCTACCGTATCGCCAGCGTGCTGAGCGGCCTGTGCATCGAGGTCCGCGACGGCAGCACCGCCAACGGAACGCCGCTGGTGCAGTCGGCCTGCGACGCCACGCTGCATCGGCAGTTCTACGACGTCATGGAGACCGCGGCCGGGCAATACCGCCTGCGCAACCTGGCGACGCAGAAGTCCGCCGACATTCCCGCCGCTTCCACCGCCGATCACGTCGTCGTGCAGCAGTGGGACGACAACGGCAGCGGTGCGCAGCGGTTCCGTCTGCAGCGCATCGACACCAGTGATCGCTATCGCATCGTCAACGTCAACAGCGGCAAGTGCCTGGGCATTGTCGGCGCGGCGGTCGCAGCGGGAACCGCCGTCGAACAGATCGCCTGCGCGACGGTGCCGGCCCAGCAGTTCCGCCTGGGCGCAGGTGAGCCGCAACCGGTGCGGCAGAATGGCTCGCAGCCGCTGTTGCCGCCACCGCCCGCGGTGCCGCCGTCGGCCACCTACCAGCCGCTGCTATGGCCCGACGACGCGGCGCCGATCCACTACACGCAGGACGATGGCACGCTGGTCACGCATGTCGGTGGCCGCGTGCGCGACCGCCATGCGCGCGAGCCCATCGTTGACGACAGCTACCAGGTGTTCCCGCCGCACTACTTCGAGCGGCGTACGCACGAAATCCTGATTTACGACGATGCCGTGCCTGGCACCTCCGGCGAGCAGCGCGTCCTGACCGTCGTGGTGAAGCCGCAGCACTACTGGTACGGCACCAACTTCCGCCACGGCTACATCGGCCGGCGCAGCGAGGATCCGCTGGAGCCGACGTCGGTGGCGCTGTACGCCGACAACGGCGGCATGAAGCTGCTGCCCGGTGGCGTGGCGGCGCAGACGCCGATCGCCAACTATGCACAGCTGGGTCAGGATCCCAACGGCAACTACACGCCGCCGGCGGGCACGCCGGGCAACGCCTTCGTGCTGGTGAATGAGATCCGCACCGCCGCCAACGAGGCACACCGGGCGCTGCGCAAGGGCGATCTGGTGGAGTTCGAACTGGGCATCTTCCTGGCGGGCAATCCGGACGTCATCGGCCGCTTCAACTACTACGCCGAGGCGCTGGTCTACCGTGCCGGATCGCACGGCATCGTGTCGTGGTACCGCGGGCCGGGTTACGGCGTGCAACGGCCGCTGGATTCGCTGGCGATGCCAGCCGGAGCGCTGTCCGCCGGTCCATGGATGACGCTGCACGAGGACACCTCCAGCGAACCGTTCCGCATGCTGCAGCAGGCCTCGCACAACGTCGCCGGCTACAACATGCAGCCGTGGGCGGAAGGGCGTCGGTTGATCCACACCTCCTTCGCCAGCGGTCGCCACTCCGAGGAGAGCAACACCGTATTCACCACGCACGCGGGCAAGACCGCGCCACGCTTCTCGCAGACGCGCTGCGTGGACTGCCATACCGGCAACGGCCGAAGCTCGCCGGTCGTGGGCGCACCACTGAACCGCCTGGGGGTGTTCGTGGGTGTGGCGGGTGCAGGTACGCAGGCGCCGGACGCGCGCTTCGGCCTGCGGTTGCAGCAGGGCACCTATCGCGAAGCCGGCGCGAACATTGATGGGCGCGAAGCCGAGCTGGTGCTGACCGGCTACACCGAACTGCCGGGCCGCTACGCGGACGGCACAGGTTACGTGCTGCGCCGGCCGAACTACGCCTTGCGCGATCGTGCCGGCCAGCCGCTGGCGTTGCCGACCGCGTTGTCCGTGCGCGTCGCGCCTTCGCTGATCGGCCTCGGTCTGCTGGAGGCCGTGTCCGAGCAGCAGTTGGAGCGACTGGCGCTGGCGCAGCGGGGCGATCCCGACGGCGTGGCCGGGCGACTGCAGATCGTGGCCGATCCGCGCGATGCGGGTGTCAGCCGAGTCGGCCGCTTCGGCTGGAAGGCGGCTGCCGCCACGCTGGAGCAGCAGGCCGCGCTGGCGTTCAACACCGACATGGGCGTCACGTCGCCGCTGATGTCGTCACTGGAATGCGCGCGCGGCAGCCAGGGCACGGCCTGTGCGCAGGTCGACACCGGCAGCGCGAAACTGACGGCGGCCGACATCCACCAGACCACGCTCTATCTGAGCCTGCTGGGCGTGCCGCCGCGGCGCGATTTCGACAACCCGCTGGAGCAGGATGCACAGGCACGGGCGCGCCAGTTGCGCGTCAAGCGCGGCGCGCAGGTGTTCGAGGCGGCGCGCTGCAGTACCTGCCATACACCGGAGCTGCAGACCGGTCACCATCGGTTCGTCGAACTGCGCTACCAGACCATCCGTCCTTACAGCGATCTGCTGCTGCATGACATGGGCCCTGAACTGGCCGACACCTATGTCGAAGGCCGGGCCACCGCGCGCGAATGGCGCACGCCGCCGCTGTGGGGCCTGGGCCTGGCAGCGTCGATCGATCCCAACGTGCGCTACCTGCACGATGGTCGCGCGGCCACGCTGGAAGAGGCGGTGTTGTGGCACGGCGGCCAGGGAACGGCGGCGAAGCAGCGGTTCGAGGCGATGAGTGCCGAGGACCGGCGCGCGCTGGTGGATTTCCTCAAATCGCTGTGACCGCGCGCTCCGCCCTGTTGGCGTGACCTACGGAGTCGCGACAGCCTTGAGCCTCTCGGCACAGTCCGGTGGCGAGAGTCGGGCCACCGCACGTGGAAGCGCGGCATCGGGATCGAATCCTTTGGCCCGCGCGGCGACGTCGCGATAACGCTGGCCGAACCGTTCCGGATTGCGGCAGGGATCGTAGTAGGAAGGTCCCTTCATCAGCGCGATGAGCAGCAGGCGTTCCTCAGGGACG
Source organism: Pseudoxanthomonas sp. LjRoot143 (assembly GCF_964252945.1). Taxonomy (NCBI): domain Bacteria; kingdom Pseudomonadati; phylum Pseudomonadota; class Gammaproteobacteria; order Lysobacterales; family Lysobacteraceae; genus Pseudoxanthomonas; species Pseudoxanthomonas sp. LjRoot143. The sequence goes on from NZ_CAXUPM020000001.1 coordinate 744,982, forward strand.
AGCTCGGCCAAGGGGCGGCGATACCAGGCGTGCGCCGCCTGCTCGATACCCGTGGCGTTGCGGCCGAATCCGCTTTCCGCGAGCAGCGTGTCGACTATCCGGTCCACGCGCCAGTGGCGGCTGACCTCGATCGTGGCGGCCAGGTTGATGAGGTGCCAGCGCGTCGCGCCCGCCTGACCCGCTTCTCGTCGGATCATCAGGGCGCGTCCTGCGTGGCCGAGCAGCCGCAGCTGGGAGCCGAGGGGTTCGCGTTGCCGGCCCGCGTTGTGCCAGAGCCCGTAGCTCCAGACGCTGAGAGGATTCAGGCGCGGCACGTCTTCGATGCCGCCCGCTTCCATGTCCAGGTAGAGCGCGCGCAGCTCGGGCGCGGCGCGGTAGCGAGTCGGCTCGAGGTCGTCGGGAAGGCCGGACACCCCATAGGCATACAGACCGAAGCACAGGCCCACGACGAGTACGGCGAGGACCAGCAGGGTTCCGAGGAGGGCTCTGATCCAGGCCATCCCCGGCGAAGGCTCAGGCGGCCTCGTAGGCGCCGTAGCCGCGCAGGCGCTCGTAGCGCTTCTGCAGCAACTGGTCGACGGGCAACTGGTCCAGTGTGGCCAGTTCGTTGAGCAGCACGGCCTTCAGGCGCACGGCCATCTGCCGCGGATTGCGGTGCGCGCCACCGATGGGTTCGCGCACCACCTTGTCGACCAGGCCCAGCCCGTGCAGGCGCTTGGCGGTCAGGCCGAGCTGCTCGGCGGCATCCTTGGCCTTGGCGGCGTCCTTCCACAGGATCGACGCGCAGCCTTCTGGCGAGATCACCGAATAGGTGCCGTATTCCAGCATCAGCGTGCGGTCGCCGACGCCGATCGCCAGCGCGCCGCCGCTACCGCCCTCGCCGATCACCGTGCAGATGATCGGGATCTTCAGCTCGGCCATTTCCATCAGGTTGCGCGCGATGGCCTCGGACTGGCCGCGCTCTTCCGCGCCCACGCCCGGATACGCGCCCGGGGTGTCGATGAAGGTCAGCAGCGGCAGCTTGAAGCGCTCGGCCATCTTCATCAGCCGCAGCGCCTTGCGGTAGCCCTCGGGGCGCGGCATGCCGAAGTTGCGGGCGATCTTGCTCTTGGTGTCGCGGCCCTTCTGGTGGCCGATGATCATCACACTGCGGCCGTCGATGCGGCCCAGGCCGCCGACGATGGCGGCGTCGTCGGCGAACGCGCGGTCGCCGGCCAGCTCCTGGAACTCGTCGCAGAACACCTTGATGTAGTCCAGCGTGTACGGCCTCGCAGGATGGCGGGCCAGCTGCGACACCTGCCACGGCGACAGGTCGCGGAAGATCTGCGCCGTGCGCACCCGCAGCTTGTCCTGCAACGCATGGACCTCGGCATCGACATTCACCGCCGGGCCGGTACTGGCGGCACGCAGGTCCTGGATCTTGGCTTCCAGATCGGCGATGGGCTGTTCGAAGTCGAGGTAGTTCGGATTCATCTGCGGGCCATGGGCCGGAAAGGGGGAAAGTGTAGCCGAAGCGGTCCGGCGGTCACGTACGGGGGGGTAGGGCCGTGATGGCGCGCACGCGGCGCGTCAGTTAGCCCAGGGCCGGCTGAAAGCGGGCTTGGCTGCACGCACGCCGGGCATGGCGCGCAGGGCGTCGAGCAGCTCGGCATCCACGCGGACGGCCTTCTGGCCGTTGAGGTCCAGCATGCCGGCGATCGCAGTGCTGTCGGCGGTCATCAGCAGGTCGAGGCGCAGCGGTGTGCCGCCGGGCCGATGGCGCGACAGCAGGGCGTCGACGCGTTCCCACAGCCCGGGCACTCGCAGGTCCAGGCGCAGCTGCAGGCGGTGCGCATGCTGCTGGCAGAGCTGCGCGTAATCCCACACCTGGCGGATGCGCAGGCTGTAGCCACCGCTGAACTCGTCCTCGCGCAGGCCGCCCTTGATGACCAGCACACGGTCGCGCGTCATCAGCGCGCCGAACTCGGCCAGCGCGTCGGAGAACGCGCTGCATTCGATGCGGCCGCGGCCGTCTTCCAGCTGCACGAAGACCTGGCTGTCGCCCTTCCGGCGGATGCCGACGACCTGGCCCGCGACGATCGCATTGACCTCCGGTCGCCAACCCTTCTTGTCGCCGCCGGACGAACTGGACCAGATGCGGTCCAGCTCGCTGAGGTCACTGCCGACCAGCGAGCGCAGGTCGTCGCGGTACGGGTCCATCGGATGTCCGCTGAGGTAATGCCCCAACGTTTCGCGTTCGCCATGCAGCACCTGCATCAGCGGCCACTCGTCGGTGACCTGCAGTTCGACGTGGATGTCGTCGCCACCGCTGCTGGAGCCGAACATGTCGACGATGCCGGCATTGCGGTTCTTGCTGATCTGGTCGATGGCCTTCAGCACCTCCGGCAACTGCAGCGCCAGCGAGGCGCGGTTGCGGCCCAGTGCATCCAGCGCGCCGGCGTTGATCAGCGCTTCCAGCGCGCGCTTGTTGAGCTTGGAGGAATCGACGCGCTTGCAGAAGTCGAACAGGTCGCGGAACGCTCCGCCCTCGCGACGCGCGTCGACGATGCTCTCGCACACGCCCTGGCCGACGCCCTTCACCGCACCCAGGCCGTAACGGATGCTGTTGGCATCGGTGGCCACGAACATGAAGTCCGAATGGTTCACGTCCGGCGGCATCACGTTGAGGCCGAGGCCACGCGCTTCGTCGAGGAAGCCGACCACCTTCTCGGTCTTGTCCATGTCCGACGACAGCGTGGCGGCCATGAACTCGGACGGGTAGTGCTTCTTCAGCCAGGCCGTCTGGTAGGCGACCAGCGAGTACGCGGCGGCGTGCGACTTGTTGAAGCCGTAGCCGGCAAACTTCTCCATCAGGTCGAAGATTTCGTCGGCCTTGCGCTCTTCCACGCCGCCCTTGGCGGCACCCTCGCGGAAGATCTCGCGGTGCTTGGCCATTTCGGCCGGCACCTTCTTGCCCATCGCGCGGCGCAGCAGGTCGGCGCCGCCCAGCGAGTAGCCGCCGACGATCTGCGCCATCTGCATGACCTGCTCCTGGTAGACCATGATGCCGTAGGTCTCTTCCAGCATGGTCCGCGTGCGCGGGTCGGGATACTCGAACTCCTCGCGGCCGTGCTTGCGCTCGACGAACGAGGGGATCATGTCCATCGGGCCGGGACGGTACAGCGCGTTCAGCGCGATCAGGTCCTCGAAGCGGTCGGGCTTGGCTTCCTTCAGCGCACGCCGCATGCCCGTCGATTCGAACTGGAATACCGAGCCGGTATTGCCGTTGGCGAACACGTCGCGGTAGACGCTGGCGTCGTCCAACGGGATGGTGGTGATGTCCACCGGCGGCACGCCCGCGCGCGCATGGCGCAGGTTGATGGCCTTCACCGCCCAGTCGATGATCGTCAGCGTGCGCAGGCCGAGGAAGTCGAACTTCACCAGGCCGACGGCTTCCACGTCGTCCTTGTCGAACTGGGTGACCGGGTTCTTGCCGCGTCCACCTTCGTCGTGTTCGGCGAACAGCGGGCAGAAGTCCGACAGCGGCGACGGCGCGATCACCACGCCACCGGCGTGCTTGCCGGCGTTGCGTGTGAGGTCTTCCAGCTGGCGCGCCAGGTCGATCAGGTCGCGGACGTCGTCCTCGTCGCGGTAGCGGTCGATCAGTTCCTGCGAGGCGGCTTCGCTGCTGCCTTCGCCCATCGCGTCCTTCAGTGACACGCCGAGGATGTTCGGGATGAGCTTGGCGACGCCGTCGACCAGGCCGTACGGGAAGCCGAGCACGCGGCCGGCGTCACGCACCACCGCCTTCGCCGCCATCGTGCCGTAGGTGATGATCTGGCTGACGCGGTCGCGGCCGTACTTGCGCGCTACGTAGTCGATCACCTCGTCGCGCCGGTCCATGCAGAAGTCGATGTCGAAGTCGGGCATCGACACGCGTTCCGGATTGAGGAAGCGCTCGAACAGCAGGCCGTACGGCAGCGGGTCCAGATCGGTGATCTGCAGCGCCCACGCCACCAGCGAACCGGCACCCGAGCCACGGCCGGGACCGATCGGGATGCCGTGGTGCTTACCCCACTGGATGAAGTCGGCCACGATCAGGAAGTAGCCGGGGAAACCCATCTTGCAGATGGTGTCCAGCTCGAAGTCGAGGCGCTTCTCGTAGTCCTCGCGGGTATGGCCGGGCGCCAGCGGATTCTTCTCCAGCCGCGCCTTCAAGCCGTCGTGGGACTGGCTGCGGATCCAGCTGTCCAGCGTTTCCTCGTCCGGCACCGGATACGCGGGCAGGAAGTAGGTGCCCAGCCGCATCTCGATGTTGCAGCGCTGCGCCAGCGCCAGCGTGTTGTCGATCGCGTCGGGCACGTCGGCGAACAGCTCGGCCATCTGCTCGGCCGACTTCATGTACTGCTCGGCGCTGTAGTCGCGCGGACGCTTGGGATCGTCCAGCACGCGGCCCGAGGCGATGCAGACGCGCGCTTCGTGCGCGTCGAAATCGTCCGGCGACAGGAAGCGCACATCGTTGCTGGCGATCACCGGCAGGCTGCGCGCACCGGCGGCGTGCAGGGCGAAGGCGTTGAACGCTTCTTCGCCATCGCGCTGCGTGCGCGTGAGTTCCAAGTGCAGGTCGTCGCCGAAGGCGCGCTGCCAGTCGGCCAGGTGCTGCTCGGCGAGGTCATGGCGACCGGTCAGTGCCAGGCGGCCTGCCAGGCTCTGCCGGCCCATGATCGCGAACAGGCCCTGGTGATCGGCGCGTAGCCAGTCCGGATCGATGGCGACGCCGTCGGTGCGGTGGCCTTCCATCCACGCGCGAGACAGCAGGCGCGACAGCGACAGGTAGCCTTCGCGGTCGCGGCATAGCAGCGTCACCGGCCACGGCGCGTCGCTGCCGTCGGCGACCAGCAGATCGGCGCCGGCGATGGGCTTGATGCCCACGCCTTCGGCGGCCTTGTAGAACTTCACCAGCGCGAACAGGTTGTTGCGGTCGGTGACCGCGAGCGCGGGCATGCCCAGTTCCACCGCCCGACTCAGCAGGTTCGCCTGCTTGGCTTTCTTGGGATCGGCATGGTCCGGCTTCTCGGGCACGCGGATGATCGAATCCGCGAGCGAGAACTCGGTGTGCAGGTGGAGGTGGACGAAACGGGAAGACATGCCGGCTCGGAGTGCTGTCAGGGCAGCGTACCGGCGGGGGTGGGGTGGGGCAAGGCTTGACTTTCCGGCGTCGCGGAACGGCCCGCAAACGACAAAAAAGAGGCCGCCCGGGGAAAGGCGGCCTAGGGGAAAACCCGAGGGCTCGGGGTGGGGTGGGCGCGGCTCTCTGCGGAGCCGCGCCCGGATCGAATGGAGGTGGATCAGTGGATGCGGAACATCGGGACCGGTTCAGGGGCGTAGCTGCTGAAGCGCACCTGCCGCAGGTGCCACTCCAGTGCCGCCTCGGCATGGCGTGCGGCTTGCCAGTCGGCGCGGGTATAAGCCAGCGTCTCGGGCGGGCAACCGCGCAGTTCTGCTTCGAGACTGCGCAGGCGACGGAAATCAAGATAGTGAGCGGTCTCGTCCGCGATCAGCAGCCAGGTGGCTTCGTCGAGCTGCGTGTCGCCATCGCGGAGCGAAGCGGCGGCCTGCAGCAGGCGCGCACGCAAGGCGGCATCCTGGGACCAGTCACGGTCGGCCAACAGGCTGCGCAGCAGTTGCGCGCGCGTGTCGTCGATGGGACGTGGCGGATGAGGAGAGGAAACAACGGCATGCAACACGGTCATGGCGCACCTCGTGGGGGAAGAGGGCTCCCGGCGCAGGGAGCGCGGGATGCAGGGCCATGGTGCCCTTGCGATGCGATATGCGCGCCTGCTGGAAGCCATCGTGACCATGGGCACCGTGCCGATGGTCACGCGCGGTGACGCGGGTCCGTCAGCGCCGGTCGAGTGCCTTGCGCACGGGTGCGAAGCTGCGCCGGTGGTGGGCGCACGGGCCATGCTGCGTCAGCGCGGACAAATGTGCGGGCGTGGGATAGCCCTTGTGCACATCGAAGCCGTACTGCGGGAATGTCGCGTGCAGCTGCACCATCAGGCGATCGCGCGACACTTTGGCCAGGATCGAGGCGGCCATGATCGCCGGTTCGATGGCATCGCCGCCGACCAGCGTTTCGGCCATGCAGTTCATGCCCTTCGGCGCTCGGTTGCCGTCGATGCGGACCAGGTCCGGCAGCGGCTGCAGGGCGGCGACGGCGCGGCGCATGCCTTCCAGCGTCGCCTGCAGGATGTTGAGGCGGTCGATCTCGTCGGGCTCGACGAAGGTGACGTGCCAGGCGAGCGCGCGTTCCTGGATCAGCGGGAACAGCGCTTCGCGCCTGGCTTCGCTCAGCTGCTTGGAATCGTTCAATCCCGCGATGGGCCGGGACTCGTCCAGGATCACCGCGGCCACGGTGACCGGCCCGGCCAAGGGACCGCGACCGGCTTCGTCGACGCCGGCGACGAGGCGGACGACGGGATCGGGGAACAGCGATGCCGAGGTCATGGCGCAACGCTCCCTGTAGGAGCGACGTGAGTCGCGACCGCGGAAATGAGATCCACGGAGGCTCGTCCCTCGGTATGTACGGACAAAGAGTGTTGTCTGGCGGACGGTGATGACTTCACGGCAGTCATGATTCTCGGTCGCGACTTACGTCGCTCCTACAGAGGGGCCGATCAGTTCAGCCACCGCTTTGGCGGCGCTCGCCGACGCATCCTGGCGCAACGCCTCATGCAGTCGCACGTAGATGGGCTGCAGGGCAGCGACGGCCGCCGGCTCGCGGAACCAGCGCAGGACGGCAGCCGACAGCTGCTCGGGCGTGCAGTCGTCCTGCATCAGCTCGGGCGCGATGTCCTCGCCGGCCAGCACGTTGGGCAGCGCATAGCGTTCGACCTTCAGCAGCCCCAGTCCCTTGACGATGCGGTAGGTCAGCGGCGCGATGCGGTAACCGACCACCATCGGCCGCTTGCACAGCATCGTTTCCAGCGTCGCCGTGCCGGAGGCGAGCAGCACCACCTCGCCGGCGATCATCGCCTCGCGTGCGCGACCCTCGAGCAGATGCCAGGCGGCATCGGCGCCGTGCGCGGCGAACTGCGCTTCCAGCGCCTGGCGGCAGGCGGCGTTGGCGGCAGGCACGACGATCTGCAGGTGCGGTATCCGAGCCGCCACCAGGCGGGCGGCTTCGAAGAAGGCCGGTGCCAGTCGCCCGATCTCACCGAGCCGGCTGCCCGGCAGTACGGCCAGCACCGGTGCATCCGACGACAGCCCGAGCGCCGCGCGTGCAGCGGCCCGGTCCGGCTGCAGCGGGATGTCATCGGCCATCGGATGGCCGACGAAACGCGCATCCACGCCGTGTTTCGCGTAGATCGGCGGTTCCATCGGGAACAGGCAGAGCACGCGGTCGGCGCTGCGGCCGATCTTCTCCGCGCGCTTTTCGCGCCACGCCCAGACCGACGGACTGACGTAGTGCACCGTGCGGACGCCGCGCTCCTTCAGCCAGCGCTCGATGCCGAGATTGAAGTCGGGCGCATCGATGCCGACATAGACATCTGGCTTCCAGTCCAGCACGCGCTGGCGGAACGCCTTGCGCAGGCGCAGCAGGCGCGGCAGATGGCGCAGCACTTCGGCCAGGCCCATCACCGCGAGTTCGTTCGCGTCGAACCAGGTATCACAGCCGGCGGCGCGCATCGCGTCGCCACCGATGCCGGCGAACTCCGCATGCGGGAAGCGAGCCTTCAGTGCGGCGATCAGGCCGGCGCCGAGGCCATCGCCGGAGGCTTCGCCCGCGCACAGCGCGATGCGCAGCGGCAGTGCGGCGGGAGTCGCGTCGCCGGGCTCCCGCACCGGGTCCATCAGCGCTGCAGCGGCCGGTCGCCGCTTTCGATGAACTGGAGCAGTGCCTTCACGTCATCGCTGGCGGTGGCCTGCTCGGCAAGTTGCTGCTTGGCTTCCGCCAGTGGCAGGCCGGCGACGTACAGCGTGCGGTAGGCGCGCTTGATCGCGGCGATGCGGTCGGCGTCGAAGCCGCGCCGCTTCAGGCCTTCGCTGTTGATGCCGCGCGGCCGGCCGGCGGCATCGCCGGCGACCATCGTGAACGGCGGCACGTCGCCGCTCAGCAGCACGCCCATGCCGATGAACGCATGCGCGCCGACGCGGCAGAACTGGTGCACGCCGGCGAAGCCGCTCATGATCACCCAGTCCTCGACGACGACGTGGCCGGCGAGCGTGGAATTGTTGGAGAACACGCAGTGGTTGCCGACGATGCAGTCGTGCGCCACGTGCGTATAGGCGAGCAGCATGTTGTCGTTGCCGACGCGGGTGATGCCGCCGCCCGTGCCGGTGCCGCGGTTGAGCGTGACGAACTCGCGCACCTGGTTGCGGTCGCCGATGACCAGCTCGACGCGCTCGCCCTTGAACTTCTTGTCCTGCGGATCGCCGCCGATCGCGGCATGGCCGACGAACACATTGTCGCGGCCGATGCGGGTGGGACCGGTGACCGTGCAATGCGGTCCGATCACCGTGCCGTCGCCGATTTCCACTTCCGGGCCGATGTAGGCGAACGGGCCGACACGCACGCCCTCACCGAGCACCGCACCGGGATCGACGACCGCGCTGGGATGGATGGCGGTGGGGGCGCTCATCTCAGCGGGTGTCCTCGGCGCACAGCACATCGGCGCAGGCGACCTGTTCGCCGTTGACCGAGGCCACGCCGGTGTAGAAGGCCATGTTGCGGATCAACCGCTTCAGGGTGACGTCCAGGTCCAGACGATCGCCCGGCACCACCATGCGGGTGAAGCGCGCGTTCTCGACCTTCACCATGTAGAACATGCGGCCCGCGGTGTCGCCCTGGTGCGACAGCTGGGTCAGCAGCCCGCCGGCCTGCGCCAGAGCCTCGATGATCAGCACGCCCGGCATGATCGGACGGTCCGGGAAGTGGCCGGTGAAGAAGGGCTCATTCTGGGTGATGTTCTTGTAGGCCAGCACGCGCTTGTCCTTTTCGAACTCCACCACACGGTCCACCAGCAGGAACGGATAGCGGTGCGGCAGCAGCTTGCGGATGGTGGCGGCGTCGATCGGTAGTTGCAGGTCTAGGGTCATCAGGATTCCTTGTCGGCTGCCAGCACCCGTCGTGCGAGGGCGTCCAGTTGCTTGAAGCGGGCGGCGTTCTTGCGCCAGGTACGGTTGTCGGTGAGCGGCGTGCCGCTGGAGTATTCGCCGGGCTCGGTGATGGAACTGGTCACCAGCGACATGGCGGTGACCACCACGCGGTCGCAGATCTCCAGATGGCCCAGGACGCCGGCCGCGCCGCCGATCAGGCAGTAGCGGCCGATGCGCGCGCTGCCGGCGGCGGCGCTGCAGCCGGCCATCGCGGTGTGTGCGCCGATGCGGACGTTGTGGCCGATCTGGATCTGGTTGTCGAGGCGGACGTCTTCTTCCAGCACCGTGTCGTCGAGCGCGCCACGGTCGATGGTGGTGTTGGCACCGATTTCGCAATCGTCGCCGACCACTACGCCACCGAGCTGCGGCACCTTGATCCAGTGGCCGCTGTCCATCGCCAGGCCGAAACCATCGGCGCCGATCACGGCGCCGGGATGGACCAGCACGCGGTGACCCAGACGCACGCGCGTGACCAGGGTGACGCGGGCGACCAGTTCGCAGCCATCGCCGACCATGCAGTCGTCGCCGATCACGCAGCCGGGGCCCAAGACGGCGCCTTCGCCGACGGTACTGCGCGCCCCGATCACGACGAACGGGCCCACATGGGCACCAGGCGCGACACGCGCACTCGGATCGATGACGGCGCTCGGATGGATGCCCGGCTCACGCAGCGGCTTCTGCTCGAACAGCGCCGCCATCTTGGCGAACGCGGTGTACGGGTCCTTCGCGATCAGCACGGCGCCGGTGGCATCCGCGGCGTCATCCGCGCGCAGGACGACCACGCTCGCCCGGCTGTCCGTCAGTTGGCCGCGGTAGCGGCTGTTGGCCAGGAAGGCGAGCTGCCCCGGCTCGGCGCGGGCCAGGGTGGCCACACCGTCGATGCGCAGGTCGATATCGCCGCGCAGCTCCAGCCCGAAGCGGGCGGCCAGTTCGCCGGTGGTGAAGGAGGGGTGGGTCATAGGCCGCGTAGTTTAGCCCCTGCGGCCCGCGAACCGCTTTCACGGTGGCGTATGGTGAACAGCAGAAGGGGGGCTGCGCCCCCCTGTCTGCGGTCCAGGTTGTCTGGCGCCTACGTCAGAACGCGCCGCCGAAGGTGAACTGCAGGCGCTCCAGCTCGTCGCCGTCTTCCTTCTTGATCGGGAAGGCGTAGCTGATGGAGATCGGGCCGACTGGCGCGCGCCACAGCAGGGCGACGCCCGTCGAGGCGCGCAGTTCGCCCGCGTCGAAGTTGTCCGTCCCGTCGAACACGTTGCCGAAGTCGAAGAACGCCGAGACGCGTGCCGCGTTGGAGTCGAACAGCTTCGGGAAGATCAGCTCTACCGAACCGGTGGTCTTCAGCGAACCACCCAACGGCTGGCCACGATAGCCTGCGATCACTTCCGAGCGCGGGCCCAGCGTGTTGTCGCGGAAGCCACGCACCGAGCGCGTACCGCCGGCGTAGAAGTTCTCGAAGAACGGCAGGCCGGTGGCGACCAGTGTCTTGTCCAGCGTGCCGCCATCGGCACACGTGCCGTCGGCGCCCGGCGCGGTGGTGGTGCCCTGGCCCGGGATCTGCGGATCCGAACCATTCACGCGGCAGATGTAGCGGTAGGTGTCGGAGCCGTAGCTGTCGCCGTAACCGACTTCCGCGCGGGTGTTCAGCACGAACGAGGGGCTGAGCGACCAGTACTTGGAGAACTCGTAGTTGAGCTTGTAGTACTGCACGGTGGAGCCGGGCAACGCGATCTCCGCCGACACGCGCTGGTAGGTGCCGCCGGTGGGCATGAAGTAGTCGTTGCGCGTGTCGCGCGCCCAGCCGATCTCGGTGCGCCAGGCATGGAACGTGCGCTGGCCGACCGCATCGATGTAGTTGATGATCGACTGCGGCGTGGAGCCGCCGAACGTCAGGATCTCGTTGCTGTCGATGCCGAACAGCAGCGAGACGGTGTCGTTCTCGGTGATCGGCAGGCCCAGGACGCCCTGCGCCGCCGCGCTGGTGGTCGAGTACTGGGCGGTGTTGAAGTCCGAGTAATCGAACTCGCGCCACCACAGGTTATAGCCCAGCGACATGCCCTCGTCGGTGAAGAACGGGTTCGTGTACGAGAACGAGTAACGCTGCAGGTAGTCGCTGCGCTGTGCTTCGACGGACACGCGGTTGCCGCCGCCGAGGAAGTTGTTCTGCGACAGCTGGATCGACGTGGTCAGGCCGGACAGCTGCGAATAGCCCAGGCCGAACACGAAGCTGCCGGACGTGGTTTCCTTCACGTTGAAGACCACGTCGACCTGGTCGTTGGTGCCCGGCACGGGCGTGGTCTCCACGTCGACGGTCTCGAAGTAACCCAGGCGGCGCAGGCGCACGCGCGAGCGGTCGACCGCGACCTGCGAGAACCAGCTGCCCTCGAACTGTCGCATTTCGCGACGCAGCACTTCATCCGAGGTGCGCGTATTGCCCTTGAACACGATGCGGCGCACGTTGACGCGCGGGCCCGGCACCACTTGCAGGTTGATCGCGACGGTGCGGTTCTCGCGATCGACGGTCGGGATGGGATTGACCTCCGCGAATGCGTGGCCGATGTTGCCCAGCGTGGCGGTGATCGAGTCGGCGGTCATCTCCAGCAGGATGCGGGAGAACGTCTGCTCCGGCTTCACGATCACCAGCTTCTCGATCTCCTCCTTGGGCAGCACGGTATCGCCCGTGACCTTGACGTCGGAGATCTTGTACTGCTCGCCCTCGGTGATGCCGGCGGTGATGAACATGTCGCGCTTGTCGGGACTGATCGACACCTGCGTGGAGTCGATGTTGAAGTCCACGTAGCCGCGGTCGAGGTACCAGGAGTTCAGGCGCTCCATGTCGCCCGACAGCTTTTCCTTCGAGTACTGGTCGTCGCGGCGGTACCACGACAGCCAGCTGGACTCCTTGGATTCCCAGTTTTCCAGCAGGTCTTCGGTGGCGAACTTCTCGGCGCCGACGACGTTGACGTGCTTGATCTTGGCGGCCTTGCCTTCCTTGACCGCGATGGTGACGTCGACGCGGTTGCGGTCCAGCGGGCTGACGGTCGGGGTGATCTCGACGTTGTACTTGCCGCGGTTGTTGTACTGGCGTACCAGCTCCTGCGTCACACGGTCCAGGCTGAGGCGGTCGAAGGTTTCGCCCTCGGCCAGGCCGATGTCCTTCAGGCCCGAGGTCAGGTCCTCGGTCTTGATGTCCTTGTTGCCGGTCAGCGTCAGCTTGTTGATCGCCGGCCGCTCGGTGACCGTGACGACCAGGATGTCGCCCTGGCGGTCGAGCTTCACGTCCTCGAAGAAGCCGGTCTTGTAGAGCGCGCGGATGGACTCGCCCACGTTGGTCGGCGTGACGACATCGCCGCGCTCGATCGGCAGGTAGGTCAGCGCCGTACCGGTCGAGATGCGCTGCAGGCCGTCGATGCGGATGTCGGTCGCCGTGAACGAGCCTTGGCTCAGCGGCGCGGCGGCCAAGGGCGCGGCAGCGGGTTCCGTCGTCTGGGCCAGTGCCGGCATGGCGATGGCCGAAGCCAGGGCGAGGGCAAGCAGGCGGCGGGAAGGCAGTCGCGTCATCATTACATCCGGTTGGGGTGGTTCCTGCGGAGCAGGAGTGGACTGCGGGGCAGCGGTCCGGGGTGCAGCAAGGGGAGGAGCGGCCACCTTGGAGCGGGCCGGCCCGTGGAAGTTCAGGGGCATCAGGTCACCAGACGCGTCATCAGACGCAGGATGTCGTTGTAGAACGCCAGTCCCATCAGGCCCGCCAGTGCCGCCAGGCCCACGTATTGTCCGGCCACCATGTGGCGCTCGCTCAAGGGGCTGCCCTTGACCAATTCAATAAGGTAATACAGCAGGTGCCCGCCGTCCAAGACGGGGATCGGCAGCAGGTTGATGATGGCCAGGCTGAGGGACATCGCCGCCAGGAACCAGAGGAACCAGTCCGGCCCGCGCTGGGCCGAGACATTGGCAACCTGGGCGATGGTGATCGGCCCCGAGACGTTCTTCAGCGAGGCGTCGCCGGTCAGCATGCGGCGGATCATGCCCAGCGAGTCGGAGGTCAGCTTGCCGGTCTCGTGCAGCGCCGCCGGCACGGCGGCCAATGGGCCGAAGTGGAGCCGGGCATCGTAGGCAGGCATCTGCCTCTTGTCCGGGGGAGCCAGGCCGAGCGCCCAGTAGTGGCCCTTGTCCGCTTCAGGGTGCCTAGTCCAGCGGGGCGTCAGTTCGAACGCCAGCCGCTCGCCTGCACGATCCACCTCGATCATGGCCGCGCCGCCGCGCTTGCCGAGCGCGTCGACCTGGCGGGCGATGTCATCGAAACCATGCACGGTGTGGCCGTCCACGGCGGTCACCGTGTCGCCCGGCTTCAGTACCCCGTCCGCCACCGCGCCGGGTGTGACCTTGCCGATGACGGCAGGCGTCACCCAGTGCTGCCATACGAGCCCGCTGAGGCCGATGGCGTTCTCCTGGTCGAAGCCGGCCGGCAGCCGCGACAGCGGCAGGGTACGCGTGGCGCTGGACCCCGAGGCCGTTTCGACCTCCACGGGGAGGTCGTCGCCATCGATCGCCGCCTTGGTCAGCACGATGGACGCATCGGTCCAGGTGTCGATGGTGCGATCGCCGACCCGGACGATCCGGTCGCCACGCTGGAAACCGGCGTCGGCGGCGATGCCGGAGACGCTGCCCAGGGTGGCTGAGTAGTCCTGCTTGCCGATGACGAACATCGCCCACAGCAGGATCACGCACAGCAGGATGTTCGCCAGCGGGCCGGCGGCGACCACGGCGATGCGCAGCCAGACGGACTTGCGGTTGAAGGCCTGGTCGAGCTGCGCGGCGGGGACCTCGCCCTCGGCTTCGTCCAGCATCTTGACGTAGCCACCCAGCGGAATGGCGGCGACCGCGAATTCGGTGCCATGGCGGTCGCGACGGGACCACAGCGGCTTGCCGAAGCCGACCGAGAAGCGCAGCACCTTGACGCCGCAGCGGCGCGCCACCCAGTAGTGGCCGAATTCGTGCAACGTGACCAGCACGCCGAGCGCCACGATCATCCACCAGATTGAGCCCAGCACTTCACTCATCGGATGTCGGCGCTCATGGGGAGAGGTGGCCTGCGAGGTTGCGTTCGGTCAGTTGGCGGGCCCGTACATCCGCCGCCAGCAGGACCTCCAGCGAATCCGCCGGCGCCGCAGGCAGCGCAGCGAGGGCATCCTCGACCAGCGCGGGGATGGATAGGAAACCGATCCGGCCCTGAAGAAAGGCTGAAACTGCGACTTCGTTCGCAGCATTCAGCACAGCCGGCGCGGTGCCGCCCGCCGCCATGGCCTCCCAGGCCAGCCGCAGGCACGGGAAGGCGTCGGTATCGGGCGCCTCGAACTCCAGTCGCGGATGCTTCAGCAGGTCGAGCCCGCCCACGCCGGAATCCATCCGTTCGGGCCAGCCCAGGCCAACCGCGAGCGAGGTGCGCATGTCGGGCAGGCCCAGTTGCGCCAGCGTCGAGCCGTCGACGAATTCCACCAGCGAGTGCACCAGACTCTGCGGATGCACCAGCACGTCCAGACGCTCGCGACCGACGCCGAACAGGTGGTGGGCTTCGATCAGCTCCAGGCCCTTGTTCATCAGCGTGGCCGAGTCGACCGAGATCTTCGGCCCCATCGACCACTTGGGATGCGCCACGGCTTGGTCCCGCGTCACCTGCGCCAGCGCGGCGCGGCTGTACCCGCGGAACGGACCGCCTGATGCGGTCAGCACGATGCGGCTGACGTCGGCCTGAGCCTGTCGTGAACGCAGGCATTGGAAAATGGCGTTGTGCTCGCTGTCGATCGGAATGATCTCGGCGCCCGCCGCATCCGCAGCGGCAATGACCAGCTCGCCCGCGAGTACCAGGGATTCCTTGTTGGCCAGCAACAGGCGCTTGCCGGCGTGCGCGGCGGCCAGTGTCGAGGACAGGCCGGCGGCGCCGACGATGGCGGCCACCACGACGTCGCAGGCCGATGCCGCCACCAGCGCGTCGAGTGCCGCCATGCCGGCGTGCGCCTGCGTGGCGAGGCCGGCGTCGGCCAGCCCGTCGCGCAGGCGCGCGTACAGCGTGTCGTCGGCGATCACGGCATGATCGGGTCGATGCGCGGCGCACAGGGCGAGCAAGGCGTCCACGTTGCTACCCGCGGCCAGCACGCTGGCGCGGTAGCGGCGCGGATGGCGCGCGATCACGTCCAGCGCCGACGCGCCGATCGAGCCCGTCGCGCCCAGGACCGCCACGTTGCGGGGTGCATGCGCGGTCATGCTCAGAATCCGAAGACTTCCTTGCCCAGCACGAAGATCGGCAAGGCGGCCAGCACGCCGTCGATGCGGTCCAGCACGCCGCCGTGGCCCGGGATCAGGTCGCCCGAGTCCTTGGCGCCGACATGCCGCTTGAGGAGGCTTTCGAACAGGTCGCCGACCACCGAGAACAGCACGGTGAAGATCGCCACGACCAGCACCCCGGCCAGTTGGCCGACGCCCGCGCCCGCGATCAGCGCGCCCACCGCCGCCACCAGCATGCCGGCGGCCAAGCCGCCCAGCAGGCCTTCCAGCGTCTTGTTGGGGCTGATCCGCGGTGCCAGCTTGCGGCCCGCGAACCAGCGGCCGCCGAAGTGCCGACCCGCGAAGTAGGCACCGCTGTCGGCCGCCCAGACGATGGCCAGGGCGACGAACAACCAGATGTGGCCGTTCGGCTGCGACGAGTGGATCAGCCCCAGCGCGCACCAGGCGGGCACCACGGCGAGCGTGCCGGCGGCCAGCTTGAACACACGGGCCCAGGTTTCGTGGTCGGAGGCGAAGTTGAAGAAGCGC
Source organism: Pseudoxanthomonas sp. LjRoot143 (assembly GCF_964252945.1). Lineage (NCBI taxonomy): Bacteria > Pseudomonadati > Pseudomonadota > Gammaproteobacteria > Lysobacterales > Lysobacteraceae > Pseudoxanthomonas > Pseudoxanthomonas sp. LjRoot143. The sequence continues at coordinate 760,924 of NZ_CAXUPM020000001.1, forward strand.
AGCCACAGCAGCGCCAGCAGCCACCAGGCCACACCCACCAGTGCCATCAGGCGCAGCGGCACCAGGTCGGTGGCATCGCCCGAGCCGCGCGACGCCCACACCAGCGCCACCATCACCAGCAGGTTGGCGGTCAGCAGCACGGTGCGCTGCAAGGTGTCGTCGATCTCGGCGAGCTTGAACCACTCCCACAGGCCGACCAGGAACACCAGCGCGGCCAGCATCGCCAGCCAGGACGTGGGTAGCAGCAGGATCGCGCCGATGGCGAAGGGCGCCATCACCAGTGCGGCGATGACACGGGTACGGGTCGCGCTCATGCGGGGGAGTCCTCGGTGGCGTCGCCGGAGACCTGGGCACTGGTCAGGCCGAAGCGGCGCTCGCGCTGCCCGAAGTCGTCCAGCGCGCGCTGCAGCAGCGCGGCGTCCAGGTCGGGCCACAGCACGTCGGTGAACCAGAGTTCGGTATACGCCAGCTGCCACAGCAGGAAGTTGCTGATGCGGTGGTCGCCGCCGGTGCGGATGAAAAGATCGGGGGGCGGCAGGTCGGCCAGTGCGACGTGCGCGCCGAGCGCGGCTTCGTCGATGTCCTCCGGCCGCAGCCGGCCGGCCGCGACGTCGGCGGCCAGTGCGCGTGCCGCGTGCGCGATGTCCTGGCGTCCGCCATAGCTGGCGGCGATGACCAGGTGCAGGCGCGCGTTCGCGTGGGTCAGGGCTTCGGCGGCGTCCATGCGGGCACGGATGTCGCTGGAGAAGCGGGTACGGTCGCCGATGAAACGCACCCGCACCTCGCGCCGGTGCAATTCGTCGACTTCGCGGTCGAGGGCGTTGAGGAACAGCTTCATCAGCGCGCCGACTTCTTCTTCCGGGCGTCCCCAGTTCTCGCTGGAGAACGCGAACAGGGTCAGCGCGCGGATGCCGCGCTCGAGGCAGAAATCGATGCAGACATTGACCGCGCGCGCACCGGCACGGTGGCCGATCACGCGCGGACGGCGACGGCGTTCCGCCCAGCGCCCGTTGCCGTCCATGATGACGGCCAGGTGGCGGGGCACGGACGCGGGGACGGCAGGGGACATGGCAGTCCTCAGACCGCCATCAGTTCCTGTTCCTTGGCCTTGACGACGTCATCGACGTCCTTGATGGACTTGTCGGTGAGCTTCTGGATCTCGTCCTCGGTCTTGCGCTCTTCATCCTCGGTGATCTGCTTGTCCTTCAGCAGGTCCTTGACCTGCTGGTTGGCATCACGGCGGATGTTGCGGATCGCGACCTTGGCGTCCTCGCCCTCGCTGTGGACGACCTTGGACAGCTCCTTGCGACGCTCTTCGGTGAGGGCGGGCAGGTTCAGGCGGATGGTGGTGCCGGCGGTATTCGGGGTCAGGCCCAGGTCGGAGGCCAGGATGGCCTTCTCGACCGCGCCGACCATCTGCTTCTCCCACGGGGTGATCGTGAGCGAGCGGGAATCGGAGATGGTCACCGTGGCGACCTGGCTCAGCGGCATGTCGGAGCCGTAGTAATTGACCTTCAGGTGCTCGACCAAGGCGGTCGACGCCCGGCCGGTGCGGACCTTCACCAGCGTGTGGCGGAGCGCCTCGATGCTCTTGGTCATGCGCGCCTGCGCGTCTTTCTTGATGTCGTTGAGCATCGCCCTTTCCGTTGCAAAGCCTGTAAACGACCGATTATAGGGCGATTCGCAGCCGCTGCCGACCGCCTGCCGGCCGTTCAGTGCGAATGATGCGGCGCCGCATCGTGCAGGTCGTGGCCGCAACCGGCGCCCCGTTCGATCTGCAGGGTGGCGTGGTTGATGCCGAAACGGTCGTCCAGTGCATGCACGGTGGCATCGATGAAAGCGTCGTGATCGTCCTCGCGCGCCCGTACCAGATGCGCCGTCAATGCGATCTCGTTGGCGCCCAGCGACCAGATGTGCAGGTGGTGCAGGGCCGAGACGCCTGGCTGTGCCAGCAGGAAGACGCGGACCTCGTCCGGGTCCACGCTGCCCGGCACGGCGTCCATGGCGGCGTCGAAGCTGTCGCGCAGCAGACCCCACGAGCCGACCGCTACCACGACCGCGATCAGCAGTGCAGTGGCGGGATCCAGCCACGCCCAGCCCAGGGTCGCCATGCCGATGCCCGCCAGGACGGCGGCGAGCGAGACGGCGGCATCCGCAAGCAGGTGAAGGAACGCGCCGCGCTTGTTGAGGTCGTGCGCATGCCCGTCCTTCACCAGCCAGGCCGCACCGAGGTTGACCAGAATGCCCAGCGAGGCGACCACGATGACCGGCGTGGCGGGAATCTCCGGCGGAGCGCTGAAGCGCCGGAAGGCCTCCCAGCCCAGCGCGCCGGAGAACACGACCAGCAGGACCGCGTTGGCGAGCGGCGACAGCAGCGTCGCGCGGCGCCAGCCGTAGGTGTGGCGGCCACTGGGCCGGCGGCCGGCGAGGGCCGCCGCCCCCCAGGCCAGCGCCAGTCCCAGCACGTCGCCCAGGTTGTGCAGCGCGTCCGACAGCAGCGCCAGCGAATTGGTGTGGAAGCCGTAACCGGCCTCGAGGGCGGTGTAGGCCAGATTGATCAGGGTGACCCAGGCGAAGGTACGCGTGGCCGATGCCTGTGGATGGGCGTGCGCCCCGTGCCCGTGGTGATGTCCGTGTCCCATGGCGGACTAGCGTGCCGGCCGCGGTGGCCGGACACTATTACAGCGGCGCAGGGAGCGCGCCGCGCCTCAGTTGCGACCCTTCACCAGCGTGCCGACATGCTCGCCGCGCAGGATGCGCATCAGGTTGCCGGGCACCGACAGGTCATAGATGCGCAGCGGTACGTCGCTGTCGCGGCACAGCGCGAACGCGGCGGTGTCCATCACCTGCAGATCGCGGGCGATGACGTCGTCGTAGGTGAGCTGGTCGTAGCGCACGGCGTCGGCGTGCTTGCTGGGGTCCTTGTCGTAGACGCCGTCCACCTTGGTGGCCTTCAGCAGCAGGTCCGCGCCGATCTCGATCGCGCGCAGCGCGGCGCCGGAGTCGGTGGTGAAGAACGGGTTGCCGGTGCCGGCCGCGAAGATGGCGATGCGGCCCTTCTCCAGGTGTCGGATCGCACGGCGGCGGATGTAGTCCTCGCACACGTCGTTGATCTTGATGGCGCTCATGACGCGGCACTTGGCGCCGAGCTTCTCCAGCGAATCCTGCATGGCCAGTGCATTGATGACCGTGGCCAGCATGCCCATCTGGTCGCCGGTGACGCGGTCCATGCCGCCGGCGGCGAGGCCAGCGCCGCGGAAGATGTTGCCGCCGCCGATCACCAGGCCGATCTCGGCGCCGGCGTCGCGCGCCTCGATGATCTCGCGGGCGATGCGGGTGATCACGACCGGGTCGATGCCGTAGTCCTCGGCCCCCATCAGCGCTTCGCCGGACAGTTTGAGCAGGATGCGGCGATAGGCGAGGGGAGCGGGCATGGGGTTCTCGGCGTGGGGGCAAACGCGGCAATTCTAGCCGAGAGCCCGGCCCTCAGTCGCCGGGTTCGTAGATCGCATAGAGCTTGCGCGCCGTTTCCAGCACTTCCCACGTGCCGGTGAAACCCGCCGGCACCACGAAACTCTGGCCGGCCTCCAGCGTCACCACCTCTTCACCGTCGTCGCCGCGCAGGCGGACGCGGCCACTGAGCAGGTGGCAGAACTCGTGCTCGGTGTACTGCACGCGCCAGGCACCCACCTCGCCTTCCCATACACCGCAATGGAACCGTTCGTCCTGCGACGAGTAGGCGTTGCCGACGGCCTGTTGCGGCTGGCCTGCCACCAGGCGTTCGGAGGCGACCGGTGCGCGCGTGGCGGCATCCGGTGTGTGCGGCACGACAACGATGCGGGGCATGGGCGGTACCTGGAGGGCGGGATGGCTATGATGGCGTCCTCTTTCCACTGTCATCAAGGAACGACCATGGCCGTGCGCACCCTGCAGGAATTCATCGCTTCGTCCCGCGAAAAGGACGCCAGCCCGGAGGCCTTCGAACTGGAGAGTCCGCATCTGCTCGAGGTCCGGCTGAACGGACTGGTCTGGGCCAAGGCCGGAGCCATGGTCGCGCGCAAGGGGGCGGTGAAATTCACCCGGCAGGGCGTGCTGGAGCAAGGCCTCGGCAACCTGCTGAAGAAGGCGGTCAGCGGCGAAGGCATGCAGCTGATGAAGATCGAGGGGCAGGGCCGCGTCTACCTGGCCGATGCCGGCAAGCGGATCACGCTGTTGCGCCTGGCCGGCGAGTCCATCTTCGTCAACGGCAACGACGTGCTGGCGGTCGAGTCGGGCATCGAGAGTCGCATCACCATGATGCGCAAGGTCGCCGGCATGCTGTCGGGCGGCCTGTTCAACGTGCGCCTGAGCGGCCACGGCATCGTGGCCATCACCTCGCACTACGAGCCGCTGACGCTGCCGGTGAACGCGCAGACCGGGCCGGTGTTCACCGATCCCAATGCGACGGTCGCGTGGTCGGGCAGCCTGACGCCGGAAATCATCACCGACATCTCGCTGGGCACGCTGCTGGGGCGCGGCTCAGGGGAAAGCATCCAGTTGCGCTTCGCAGGCGAAGGCTGGGTGGTCGTGCAGCCGTACGAGGAAGTGGCGCTGCAGCCGCGGCAGTAACCGCGGTGCGGTGGCGCCGGCTCAGGCGCTGGCGCCCACCGAGACGCGGTTGCGTCCTTCACGCTTTGCGCCATACAGCGCCTCGTCGGCGGCGCGCAGCAGGTCGTCGACATGGCGGAACTGCTCCAGCGTGCCCTGCGTGGCGAGGCCGGCGGAGAAGGTGATGTGCAGCGGCTGGCCATTGACGTGGGCCATGGCGGAGCCTGCCACTTCGGACAGGATGCGCCGCACCACGTGCGCGGCGGCTTCTTCGTTGATGCCGGGCAGTACCACCAGGAACTCCTCGCCGCCGTAGCGGGCGACGATGTCGCTGCTACGCACGTGCCGCATCAGCGACTTGGCGAAGTTGCGCAGCACCTCGTCGCCGACCAGGTGGCCCCAGCGGTCGTTGACCTGCTTGAAGTCGTCCAGGTCGATGAAGGCGATCGACAGCGGCCAGCCATGGCGCGTGGCGGCGTCGAACTCCTTCTCCAGCACTTCTTCCAGCTGGCTGCGGTTGTAGGCGCCGGTCAGCGGATCGCGGCGGACCTCCTCGGCCAATCGGCGTGCGCGGTCCTCGTGTTCGTCGGCCTCCTTGCGCGCGCGTGCGGCTTCCTGGATCTCTCGCAGGTTGCGCACCACCAGCAGCTCGCGCGCTTGATCCAGCAACGCCTGGATGCGGGCGGGCGGCGCGGGCGGCACGTCGAACATCGTGCACACCTCGGGCAGGGCCGCGAGCATGTCTTCGGTCAGCGCGAGGAAGGTCGCATAGTCCAGTCCGAGCCGCGTTGCGGCCTGCAGGGCGGCCTGCCGGTGGGCTTCTTCGGTGTGCGCTTCGTCCGCGCCCGCCAGCCAGATGTCGGCGACGTGGCCGGACACGGCGACGCATGCGTTGAATGTGGTGTCGGAGGCCGGCGTCTCGCTCTCCATGATGGCTTCGCGCAGCAGCGCCGGCAGGTTCCATTGCCGCGCCAGCCAGCCGCCGACGGCGGCGTGGTCGCAGCCCAGCAGCTCGCGCTCGGCCGCCAGCAACGCCGCGTTGTCCTCGGCCCGCTCGACGAGCCGTGCGTAGTCGTCGCCCAGCACTTCCATCAGGGCGAGGACGCCGATGTCCTGCAGCAGGCCGGCCAGCATCAGTTCCTCGGCCTTGCGCAGGCCGGCGTGCTGGCCCAGCAGGCGGCATGCCAGCGCGGCGATCACGCTGCGGCGCCAGACGCGCTCCTGCGCGACCGGATGGGTGCCGCTGCCGCAGCGCGCCAGCGAGAAGCCCAGTGCCAGCGTCAGCGTGGCGTTGAGTCCGAGCACCGTCAGTGCCTGCGACAGGTTCTCGACACGGCGACGGCTGGCGTAGAGCGGAGAGTTGGCGATGCGCAGCATGCGCGCGCTGAGCGCGGCGTCCAGGCCGATCGCATCGGCAGCCGTCGCCATCACCACCTCGGGATCCTGCGCAAGTTCGATGATGCGCAACGCCACGCCCGGCGGGCTGGGCAGGTTGCGGCAGTTCGAGAGCTGGGATTCGAGTTCGGGACGCATCCGGGTGCGCACTACGCTGAAGGAAAGTGGCGGGCAGCATGCCAGCAAAGCGTGACGGAATGTCAGCTTTGTAAACAATTTCGGCGCAGGATCGGCAAACTTTAGTCGCGGGCGACGAGCGGTCGTGCGACGCGACGACGCAGGTAGCGTGTATCGCAGCAAAAGAAAAAGCCGCGGTTTCCCGCGGCTTTCCCGGTGAAGCGGTGAGGTTGGCTTACGCCAGGCCCGCCTGCTTCATCACTTCGGCGGCGTAGTCTTCCACCACCTTCTCGATGCCTTCGCCGACCACCAGGCGCTGGAAGCCGATCACGTCGGCGCCGGCGGCCTTGACCACCTGCTCGACCGACTTGTCGCTGTCCAGCACGTACGGCTGGCCGTACAGGGTCACTTCGTTGACGATCTTGTTGATCTTGCCGGAGATGATCTTCTCCAGGATGTCGGCCGGCTTGGCCTTGTCCTTGTCCGACATCTTGGCCAGCTCGATTTCCTTTTCCTTCGCCACGAACTCGGCCGGCACGTCGGCGGCCTTGTTGTGCGGCGGGTTCATCGCGGCGATGTGCATCGCCAGGCCGCGGGCCAGCTCGGCGTCGCCGCCCTTGACCTCGACCAGCACGCCGATCTTGCCGCCGTGCACGTAGGCCGCGACATTGTTGGCGCTGTCGATGGCGACCAGGCGACGGATCTGCATGTTCTCGCCCAGCTTGGCGATGGCGGCGGCGCGCGCTTCTTCGACGGTCTCACCCGAGGCCAGCTTGGCGCTCTTCAGCGCTTCCACATCGGCGGCACCCGAGGTCAGCGCGGCCTGCGCGATGGCGTCGGTGAAGGCGATGAAGTTGGCGTCCTTGGCGACGAAGTCGGTCTCGGAGTTGATCTCGACCAGCACGGCCTTGCCGCCGTCCTGGGCCACGGCCACGCGGCCTTCGGCGGTGACGCGGTCGGCCTTCTTGTCGGCCTTGGCCAGACCCGACTTGCGCAGCCATTCGGCCGCGGCGTCGATGTCGGCGTTGTTCTCGGTGAGCGCCTTCTTGCACTCCATCATGCCGGCGCCGGTGCGCTCGCGCAGTTCCTTGACCAGGGAAGCGGTGATTTCCACGGGATTACCTCGGTTTAGATTGGCAAAGCCCCTCTCCCGTCGGGAGAGGGGTTGGGGTGAGGGTCCGGCGGAACCACGACGCCTGCAGCGTCGACATGCTTGCCGCACCCTCATCCGCCCTTCGGGCACCTTCTCCCGACGGGAGAAGGGAAAAACATGGCCGCCGCGCAGCATGGCGCGGCGGCATTGCAGCCGGGTTACTCGGCAGCGGCTTCGTCGGACTTCTTGCCGGCGGCCTTCTTGGCCGGGGCGCGACGGGCACCCTTGTCGTCGCCGCCTTCGGCGAACTCTTCCTCGCGCACGGTGGCGGCGTTCGGCGACGCGGCCTTGCCTTCCAGCACGGCGTCGGCGGCGGCGCGGGCGTACAGCTGCACGGCGCGGATGGCGTCGTCGTTGCCGGGGATGGCGTAGTCGACCAGGGCCGGGTCGTAGTTCGAGTCGACCACCGCGATCACCGGGATGCCGAGCTTCTTGGCTTCCTTGATGGCGATGTCTTCATGGCCGATGTCGATGACGAACAGGGCGTCCGGGAGGCGGTTCATTTCCTTGATGCCGCCCAGCGAGGCCAGCAGCTTCTCGCGCTCGCGGCGCAGGCCCAGCACTTCGTGCTTGACCAGCTTTTCGAACGTGCCGTCGGTTTCGGCGGCTTCCAGTTCCTTCAGGCGGGCGACCGACTTCTTCACGGTGGCGAAGTTGGTCAGCGTGCCGCCCAGCCAGCGCTGGGTCATGAACGGCATGCCGCAACGCTCGGCTTCTTCCTTCACGGCTTCGCGCGCGCTGCGCTTGGTGCCCAGGAACAGGATGGTGCCGCGCTTCTGCGCGACGCCCGAGATGAAGTTCATCGCGTCGTTGAACAGCGGAACGGTCTTCTCGAGGTTGATGATGTGGATCTTGCCGCGGGCACCGAAGATGTACGGCGCCATCTTGGGGTTCCAGTAGCGGGTCTGGTGGCCGAAATGGACGCCGGCTTCCAGCATCTGGCGCATGGTGACTTGAGGCATTGCAATGACTCCATCGAAGGGGAACCCACCGTCCGGTTCAATGGAGGACGGTGCCCGTGAGGGCGGGGTTCCGGGGTTGGGCCTCCCTGCGGCTTCCGTGTCCGAACCCTTCAGCGAAGGGCACCCCGGCACGGGTTGGGGCAGCAGGTGTGGATTCGTCGGTGTCGCCCGACGTGGACGGTCCGGCCGGGCAGGCCCGGGCGCGAAGCCGCGGGATTATAGCGGCCTTTCCCGCGCTGCCGCAAACCGCCCGATCCCCGTGGACGGGCGCGGGGAGCCCTGGCCGTTCAGCCCGGGCGCCAAATGGGGGATAATCGGCCAATGGCCATCCAGCTCAAGACCCCCGAAGACCTCGCCCAGATGCGCATCGCCGGCCGCCTCGCCGCCGAAGTGCTCCAGGTAGTCGCCCCGCACGTGAAGCCGGGCGTGACCACCGCCGAACTGGACCGCATCTGCCACGATCACATCGTCAACGTGCAGAAGGCGATTCCGGCCAACGTGGGCTACAAGGGCTTCCCGGCCACGGTCTGCACCTCCGTCAATAACGTCATCTGCCACGGCATCCCCAGCGAGGGGAAGGTGCTGAAGGATGGCGACATCCTCAACATCGACGTCACCGTCATCAAGGACGGCTGGCATGGCGACACCAGCCGCATGTACATCGTCGGCACGCCGTCGGTGATGGCGAAACGCCTGGTGGACGTGACCCGCGAGGCCATGTTCCGCGGCATCCGCGCGGTGAAGCCGGGCGCCACCCTGGGCGACGTCGGTCATGCGATCCAGCAGTACGCCGAAGGCGAGCGCTTCAGCGTGGTGCGCGAGTATTGCGGCCACGGCATCGGCAAGGTCTACCACGACGAGCCGCAGGTGCTGCATTACGGACGCCCCGGCGAGGGCGTGGTGCTGAAGCCCGGCATGACCTTCACCATCGAGCCGATGATCAACGAGGGTGCGCGCCACACCAAGGTGCTGCCCGACGGCTGGACCGTGGTGACCAAGGACCGCAAGCTGTCCGCGCAGTGGGAACACACCGTGGCGGTGACCGAGGACGGCGTCGAGATCCTGACCCGCGTGCCGGGCGACGACAACGACCTGTGAGTATCCCGACAGCCGCGAACGGACAGGCGACGCGGCTTCCGGATATCGGCCCGGACGTCGCCGATGACGCGGCCTGGTCGGCGGCGGCACGCGCGTCGCTCGGCCAGACCGACGCGCGACTGGACAAGCGTTTCGACCAGGACGACGGCATGGACCGCATCCTCGCGCTGCGCGCGCGGGCGGTCGACCATCTGCTGAAGGACGCGTGGCTGCGCTGCATCCCCACGGATGCGCCGATGGCGTTGTTCGCGGTCGGTGGTTACGGGCGGGGCGAACTGTTCCCGCACTCCGACGTCGACGTGCTGGTGCTCGCTGCGGCGGACGTGCAGCAGGCCCATCACGGCGCGGTGGCGCGGCTGTTCGCCCTGCTGTGGGATGCCGGCCTGCCGATCAGCCACAGCGTGCGCTCGGCAGGCGAGTGCACGGCCGCGGCGGCGGCCGACCAGAGCGTGCTGACCGCGCTGATCGAGGAGCGGCTGATCGTCGGCGAACCCGTCGACGAAGGCCTGTTGATCGACGCCATCGGCCCGGCACGGGTCTGGCCGCCGCGCGACTTCTTCGTCGCCAAGCGCGAGGAACTGCGCCTCCGTCATGCGCGGTTCGGCGACACGTCCGACAACCTCGAGCCCAATATCAAGGAAGGCCCCGGCGGCCTGCGCGACCTGCACACGCTGGGCTGGATGGCGCTGCGCACGTTCGGTGTGCGCGACCTGGAAGCGCTGGTGGGCCTGGGCCACCTGGGCCCCGACGAAGCCGTCGCGCTGGCACGCGAGCGCCGCGCGCTGGGACGCCTGCGCTACGGCCTGCACCGGGTCGCGGGCCGACCGGAAGAACGCCTGCGCTTCGATTACCAGAAGACGCTGGCGCAACGGCTGCGGTTTGCCGACGACGCCGAGAACCTCGGCGTCGAGAAGATGATGCAGGGCTTCTACCGTAGCGCTGCCATCGTGCGGCGGATCAGCGACCGCCTGCTGCAGCGGTTCGAGGAACAGTTCGACGGCGAGGCGTTGCCGGAGCCGCTGGACGAGCACTTCGCGCTGCGTCGCGGTTACCTCGCCGCGCGCCAGGGCGGCTGGCCGGCGAACGATGTCGGGCAGGTCTTCGCCCTGTTCGCCGCGTGGGCAGCCCATCCCCAGATTCGCGGCCTGCATTCGCGCACCGCCCGCGCGCTGGCGGAGTCGCTGCCGAAGCTGTCCGCCTATCCCGCGGCCACGCGGGCGCAGCGTGATGCCTTCATGGCCCTGCTGCGCGGTCCGCGCGCGGTGGAAACCCTCACCCGCATGGCCAGGCTCGGCGTGCTGGGGCAGTGGATCCCGGCGTTCGCGCGCGTGTCCGGGCGCATGCAGTTCGACCTGTTCCATGTCTACACCGTCGACCAGCACACGCTGATGGTGTTGCGGAACATCGCCGCCTTCGCTGCGGGCCGTGCGGACGAGCGCTTCTCCATCGCGCATGAGGTCTGGCCGCGCCTGCGCAAGCCGGAACTGCTGCTGCTGGCGGGCCTGTTCCACGACATCGCCAAGGGGCGCGGCGGCGACCACTCGGAACTGGGTGCGGTGGATGCGCGCGAGTTCTGCGCGGCACATGCGCTCAGCGAGGGCGACACCGCACTGGTGGCATGGCTGGTGGAGCAGCACCTGCGCATGTCGGTGACGGCGCAGAAGCAGGACATCTCCGATCCCGACGTCATCCACGCCTTCGCCGTCCTAGTCGAGGATCGCGAGCGTCTCGATTACCTTTACCTGCTGACGTGTGCGGACATAGCCGGCACCAGTCCCAAGCTGTGGAACGCATGGAAGGACCGGCTGCTGGCCGACCTGTATTTCGCCGCGCGCCGCGTGCTGCGCGAGGGTCTGGAAAACCCGGTGGCGGTGCACGAGCGGCTGGACGAAGCGCGCGGCAGCGTCCGCGCCATGCTGGAACTGCAGGGCCTGTCGGCGGCGCAGGCGGATGCGTTGTTCACCACCATGCCGGAGGAGAGCTTCCTTCGTTTCCGTCCCGAACAGCTGGCCTGGCAGGCGCATGCCATCCGCGGCGCGAATGCCGGCGAGACGCGGGTACGCGCGCGCCGCATCGCCGACGACGCGGACGCGATGGAAGTGTTCGTGCATTCGCCCGACCGTGACGGCCTGTTCGCCGCCATCCTCGCGACCCTCGACCGCATGGGCTTCGCCATCCACCAGGCACGCGTGCTGGTGGGGCCGCAGGGCGCGATCTTCGATACGTTCGAAGTGCTGCCGGCCGATGCGTACGCGCCGCGGGATCCCGACGACATCGAGCGCACGCTCGGCGAGGCGCTGGCGCGCCCGCTCGACAGCGTGCGCACCTCGCGCCGCGCCGTACCGCGGCAGCTCAAGCATTTCCGGTTCGCGCCGCGCATCGAGTTCGGCACCACGCCCGACGGGCGACGCACCATGCTCGGGCTGGTCGCGCCCGACCGTCCCGGCCTGCTGTCGGACGTGGCCCAGGTGCTGCGCCGGCAGGGATTGCGCGTGCACGACGCGCGCATCGCGACCTTCGGCGAGCGCGCCGAGGACGTGTTCCAGATCACCGACGAGCACGACCAGCCGCTCACCGACACTTCCCAGCAGGACGCGCTGCGCGATGCGCTGCGCGTCGGCCTCGAGACTCCCCCCTAACACGTATCCGGCAGACCGTTTGATGACCCGCAAAGCCAGCAAGACCGAAGAACTGAAGTCCACCATCGAGAGCGCGTTCGAGCGTCGCGCGGAACTGACGCCGCACGAGATCGAAGGCTCCACCCGCGCCGCCGTCGAGCTGGCCATCGAGGGCCTGGAAGCCGGCAAGCTTCGCGTGGCCGAGCCTGACGGCAAGGGCGGCTGGAAGGTCAACGAGTGGCTGAAGAAAGCCGTGCTGCTGTATTTCCGCGTCAACGAAATGGAACTGGTCGAAGCCTATCCCGCGCCGTTCTGGGACAAGGTGGAAGCGCGCTTCGGTGCGTTCGACGAGAACGACTTCCGCAAGCTCGGCGTGCGCGTGGTTCCCGGTGCGATCGCGCGCCGCGGCACGTACTTCGGCAAGGACGTGGTGCTGATGCCGAGCTTCGTCAACATCGGCGCGTACGTGGGCGAGGGCACCATGGTCGATACCTGGGCGACGGTCGGTTCGTGCGCGCAGATCGGCAAGCATTGCCATCTGTCCGGCGGTGCCGGTATCGGTGGCGTGCTGGAACCGCTGCAGGCCAGCCCGACCATCATCGAGGACCACTGCTTCATCGGTGCGCGCTCCGAAGTCGTCGAAGGCGTGGTGGTCGGCCACCACAGCGTGATCGGCATGGGCGTGTTCATCGGCCAGTCCACGCGCATATACAACCGTGCGACGAAGGAAATCACCTACGGCTACGTGCCGCCGGGCAGCGTCGTCGTCTCCGGCTCGCTGCCGGCCGCCGACGGTTCGCACTCGCTGTACTGCGCGGTGATCGTCAAGCAGGTCGACGAGAAGACGCGGAGCAAGACCAGCGTCAACGAACTGCTGCGCGGTCTCGCGGACTGAGCGCAGTCGCGGTGCCGTGGTCTGGCGTGGCGGGATCGATTTCAATGTCGTTCTATGGGTATTGACGTGAGGAAAGTCCAATGTCGACCCGCAACGTTCTCATCTATGTGCTGCTGTTCCTGCTGATCGGAACCAACGCGCTTTGGTGGGTCGCCGGCCGGCACCAAGGAGCCACCGAGGGCGAGGTCTTGTCGAATGCGGCGACCTCGTCCAATCCCGACTGCTATCCCGACCAGGTGGCTTGGGACATCTCCCGTCGCCAGATGGTGCCCTTGATTGCGGCGGTGCAGGCGGCAGGTGCGGATGGCGCCAGTCGTCAGTCCATCGTCGATGCCGTCCGGCGTGCTGCCGACAATCCCGATGCAGTGCGTCGCAAGATGGTGTGCATGGAACGCGATGGTGTGGAGCGCGTTGGCGCCATCGGACTCCAGTTCGACGACCACGGTCGCCTGAGAGGCGCGACCACGGTCATGTGTCCGTACTGATCAGCGCGGCTCACGGATGACCGTCGTGGCCCTGCGGTAACATCGTCGGCGGCACCCTGCGAACAATCGGATCATGACGGCGACGCTCTACGGTTTGAAGAACTGCGACACCTGCAAGAAGGCTACGAAGTGGCTGGACCGCTTCGGCGTGGCCTATTCGTTCATCGACTACCGCGACAACCGGCAGGCACCCGAGACGCTGAAGGGCTGGGCAGACAAGGCTGGTGGCTGGGACGCGCTGATCAACAAGTCGTCGACGACGTGGCGGCAGTTGCCGGAGAACCGAAAGACGCCGGGCTCCGACGCGGAGTGGAAGTTGTTGCTGAAGGAGTATCCGCAGCTCATCCGCCGCCCCGTGGTGATCGGTGGCGTGGCGGGCTTTTCACAGGGCTTCAGCGACAATGGCTTCAAGAAGCAGTTCGGAGCCGAATCGTGAGCGATGTCGTCGAGCTTTCCAGCGAACTGATCCGCCGTCATTCGGTGACACCGGACGATGCAGGCTGCCAGCAGGTGCTGGCGACGCGGCTGGCGCAGTGGGGGTTCCAGTGCGAACACCTGCGCTTCGGCGATACCGACAATCTCTGGGCAACGCACGGGTCGGGCTCACCGGTGCTGGTGCTGCTCGGCCATACCGACGTGGTGCCGCCGGGGCCGCTGTCCGCGTGGACCAGCGATCCCTTCGTGCCTACCGTGCGCGATGGCGTGCTGTACGGGCGCGGCACCGCCGACATGAAGTGCAGTGTGGCCGCGTGCACGATCGCGCTGGAGCGCTTCGTCGACGCGCATCCCGATCATCCGGGCACGGTCGCCCTGCTGGTCACGTCGGACGAGGAAGGTCCTGCACACGATGGTGTGAAGAAGGTCGCCGAGCTGTTCCGCGAGCGTGGACAGAAGATCGACTGGTGCATCACCGGCGAGCCTTCCTCGAAGGATGTGCTGGGTGACCTGTTGCGCGTGGGCCGCCGCGGCACGCTGACCGGCACGTTGCAGGTGCACGGCGTGCAAGGACATGTGGCCTATCCGCACAAGGCGCTCAACCCCATCCACAAGGCACTGCCTGCGCTGGACGAACTGGCGGCACGACAGTGGGACGAAGGCTACGAAACCTTCCCGCCGACCAGCCTGCAGATTTCCAACATCAACGCCGGCACCGGCGCCAGCAACGTCATCCCGGGCGAACTGCAGGTGGTGTTCAACCTGCGCTTCAATCCCAGTTGGACGGCGGAGAAGCTGGAGCAGGAGATCGAAGACATCTTCCGTCGGCACGGCGTCGACTACAGCATCCAGTGGCTGCGCGGCGGCGAGCCGTTCTACACGCCCGAAGGCCACCTGCGCGCCACCGCGCGTGCGGTGCTGGGCGAGTTCGCCGGTGCGCCGCCGGAGGAAAGCACCGCAGGCGGCACGTCGGATGCACGCTTCATCGCACCGCTCGGCGCGGAATGCATCGAAGTGGGGCCGGTCAACGCCAGCATCCACAAGGTCGACGAGAACATCCGCGTGGCCGACCTCGAGGCGTTGCCTGGCCTGTACCAGAAGCTGATCGAGCGGCTGATGCTGCCCGGGCAGCCCTCCTGACGCCGCCGGGCCGCCTTCTTCGCTTTCGGATGAAACAGTTGCCAAGCGCCCGGGCGAGCGGTTACGGTCGCTCCATGCCCTGCCGCACCGCCATCAATAACAACCGCAATAACCTGCGCCCGAACAACGGGACGCGGGCGATGCGGCTCTGCGACTAGGCAAAGAAAGACCTGCCGGATTCCAGAAACCCGCATCGCGAGATGCGGGTTTCTTCGTTTCCGGTCCCTGTTTCCGAACCCCACCAGGAGCTTCCTTCCATGTGTTCGATCTTCGGCATCTTCGGGCTGCAGCCCGGCGACGACGTCCAGGCCCTGCGACGGCAGTCGCTGGAGCTTTCGCAGAAGCAGCGCCATCGCGGTCCGGACTGGAGCGGCGTGTACCACGACGACGGCGCCATCCTGGTGCACGAGCGCCTGGCCATCGTCGATCCGGCGGGCGGATCCCAGCCGCTGCGCTCGGCCGATGGCGACCTGGTGCTGGCCGTGAACGGCGAGATCTACAACCATCGCGAGCTGAAGGCGGAACTGGCGCAGGACTATGCGTTCCAGACCGGCTCGGATTGCGAAGTGATCAATGCCCTGTATCGCGAAGACGAACCGGCTTCGTTCCTCAATCGACTCAACGGCATCTTCGCGTTCGCGTTATGGGACAAGGCGAAAGGGCGCGCGCTGATCGCACGCGATCCGATCGGGGTGTGCCCACTGTACTGGGGCCATGATCGCGAAGGCCGCCTGTGCGTCGCCTCGGAAATGAAGGCGCTGTCGCCGATCTGCGCCGACGTGGCGCAGTTTCCGCCGGGCCACTATTACGACACCGCCACGCGTGCGTTGGTGAAGTATTACGACACGGCCTGGCGCGACTACGCCGCCGTGGAAGGCGTGCAGGTACCGAAGGACGAACTGCGCGACGCGTTCGAGCGCGCCGTGCATCGCCAGCTGATGACCGACGTGCCGTACGGCGTGCTGCTGTCGGGCGGGCTGGATTCTTCGCTGGTCGCCGCCGTCGCCGCGCGCTATGCACGCCATCGCATCGAGGACAACGACAAGACCGAAGCCTGGTGGCCGCGCCTGCATTCCTTCGCCATCGGCCTGGAGGGTTCCCCCGATCTGGCCGCCGCCGAGATCGCCGCGAAGGCGCTGGGCACGGTGCACCACGGGTTCACCTACACCTTCCAGGAAGGCCTCGATGCGATCCCTGAAGTGATCCGTCATATCGAAACCTACGACGTCACCACCATCCGCGCGTCCACGCCGATGTACCTGCTGGCGCGCCGCATCAAGGCGATGGGGGTGAAGATGGTGCTGTCGGGCGAAGGCAGCGACGAGATCTTCGGCGGCTACTTGTACTTCCATAAGGCGCCGAACGCGCGCGAGTTCCATGAGGAACTGGTGCGCAAGCTGGATGCCCTGCACAACTACGACTGCCTGCGCGCCAACAAGTCGATGATGGCCTGGGGCGTGGAGCCGCGCGTGCCGTTCCTCGACGTCGAATTCCTCGAGGTCGCAATGAAGATGGATGCCGCGCACAAGATGATCGACAAGGCTTCTGCCGGTGCGCAGCGCATGGAGAAGGGCGTGCTGCGCGAGGCGTTCGACGGCTACCTGCCGGAGTCGATCCTGTGGCGGCAGAAGGAGCAGTTCAGCGACGGCGTCGGCTACGGCTGGATCGACGGATTGAAGGCGCATGCCGAAGCGCAGGTCAGCGATCGCGAGCTGGCGGCGGCCGACAAGCGCTTCCCGGTCAATCCGCCGCAGACCAAGGAAGCGTATTTCTACCGCACGCTGTTCGAACAGCACTATCCGGGCCAGGCCTGCGCGGAGACGGTACCGGGCGGCAAGTCGATCGCCTGTTCGTCGCCGGCCGCCATCGCGTGGGATGCGAGCTTCGCGAAGATGGCCGATCCATCAGGTCGCGCCGTCGCCGGCGTGCACGCGGCCGCGCACGTGGCCGCGTCGACATGACGCCGTCCGAACTGGTGCGCGAGTGGGTTCGTCGCTTCAACGCGGCGGATGTCGACGGACTGGCAGCGCTGTATGCGGAAGATGCGGTCAACCACCAGGTGGTAACCGATCCGCTGCACGGCCGCGAGGCGATCACGGCCATGTTCCGCACCGAATTCGGTCGCGCCACGATGGTATGCATCCTGGAAAACCTGTTCGAGGATGGCGAGTGGGCCATCCTCGAATGGCGCGATCCGCTCGGCCTGCGGGGCTGCGGGTTCTTCCACGTGCGCGATGGACGGATCGTGTTCCAGCGCGGTTATTTCGACCAGCTCAGCTTCTTCCGGCAGCAGGGGCTGCCGGTACCTTCGCATTACCTCGGCTGAGCGTTGGTCGGGCGCAGCGTCAGCGTATGGGTCGCGGCGCCGGGCAGGAATGGCGTCGGACGGCCATGGACCCAGTCGTCGTGGCCGGCGCCCCAGAACGGCGACATCGGGTGGCCGCTCTGGCCGCCCGGCATGTGGATGATGCCGTCGGCCTCGTGGCCGGGCGACACCACCATGCGTTCGGACGCGCCGAACGCCGGTCCCTGCACGCGTGGCATGGCGCCGTCACCGGCCAGCGGTTCGCCGGGCATGCACAGCTTCGGCTTGAGGAAGGCGGGCAGGGCGTTGGCCAGCGGGTGGCAGATCTTCGCGGTGTTGCGTTCGCCCCAGCGGCGCTCGGCCAGTGGACCCTGGCCGGCGAGGTCGTCGCGGACTTCCTTCGCCGCATCCTCGAGCAGCGCATCCCAGGTTGGGTAGCGGCGCGACAGCAGGTGCGCGGGGCGCTGTTCCAGCAACGGCCACACCGCGCCCTCCAACTGCGGCAGGTCGGGCATGACGAAGTCGTCGCCCAGCGCCGCTTGGGCGGGCGCGGTCAGGCCATCGGCGATGCGCGCATGCACGGCCAGGCGCCAGGCACGCACCAGCCGGTAGCTCACCGAGTCGACGCTGGCGACGCCCTCCCAGGTCCTGCCGGCATCGGCGAGCGCCTTGATCGATGCGTTGGCGGGCTGCCGCTTCGCTTCGTCCTGCAGCAGCTGCCACCAGCGCTGCAGGAACAGCGCCCGGTCGTCGAGCTGGATCGCCAGCAGGTCCTGCTCGGTGAACCGCTCCTTTGCCAGCAGGCCGTCGCGGATCTGCTGCGCGCGTGCGCCCAGCGCGTAGCCGCCATCGCCGACGCGGTCGAGTGCGGCGCCATCCAGCACGCGCGCGTTCGCCGTCCACAGGCGGTGGCTCGTCTGCGAGGTCAGTACCGGCGACAGCTGGCTGGAAATGACCCAGGGCCGGCAGCTGCCCGGCGCCAGGGGGGCTGCATCGTCCTCGGGTGCAGCGGGCGCGAGTTCCAGCGTATGCGGGCAGGACGCCGCGCGCGACGGCAGCGGACCGAGGATGCGCCAGGCGATGCGGCCGTTGTGGTCGGCGATGACCAGGTTCTGCGCCGGGGTCGCGGTGCGTTGCGCGACGGACAACGCGGCGGACAGATCGCCGGCCGCGGCGAAATCCGCCAGCCCGAAGTTCAATGAGCCCGGCTGGTGCGCGACCCAGCGCAACGCCAGCGCCGGCTGTTTGCCTTTCGCCGCATGGATGATCGGCCCGTAGCGCGTTTCCGGCATGTCCAGCGTCACCGGCTCGGCGCCGGCGACCTCGATCGTTTCGGCATGGTGCTCGACCGCGTCGCAGGTCTCCGCGGCATCGCCCTTGCCGCAGGGCTTCACCGGATACCAGTCCGCCGTGTCCGCGTAGCTGTTGGTGAAACCCCATGCCACGTGCCCATTGCTGCCCACGATGACCGCCGGCAGGCCGGGCAGGCTGAAGCCCGAGACATCGACCTTGCCACCGGGCGCGCGCGGATCCGGATAGCGCAGGCGCACGCGGAACCAGATGTTCGGCGCGCGCAGCCCCAGGTGCATGTCGTCGGCGACGATGGCGCGGCCGTCCGCCGTCAGCGCACCCGCCACGGCCCAGTTGTTGCTGCCCGGCGTGCCCTTGTCGGCCAGGCGCTGGTGCGTAACGGTTTCCGGCATCGGCAGCGTACGCAGGTCGACCTGGTCGGCGGTCGGCAGGGGTGCGTTGCCGCGCGGTTCACCCTGCAGGGCCGCATCCCATTCGGTGCCATCGTGGGTCAGCAGCGCATACAACGCAGGCGGGACCTGGCGACGGATCTTCCACAGGCCGAGCTCGCGCACGTTGTCCGCGTCCTGCAGGTCGAAATACATGGCGTAGCCGGCCAGCGCGGAGTCGGCCACTTCCCAGGCGCGCGGCGACTGCCGCAGCAACAGGTACGGCCAGGGTCGCGACTTCAGGGCGCCGAGGCCGTCGTTCACGCCGTCGGCATAGGCCTGCAGCTGCGGCATGCGGTCGCCGGCGAATCCGTCGAGCGATGCGGTCGCGCGCGCCCGCATGCGGTGCATCCGTCGTGATGTGTCCATGTCCACCGCGATGGAGCCGAACAGGCCGGACAGCTCACCGGCGGAGCTGCGCCGCATCAGGTCCATCTCGAAGTAGCGTTCCTGCGCGTGCACGAAGCCGAGCGCACGCACGGCGTCGGTTTCGCTGGCGGCCTCGATGGTCACCACGCCCAGCGCATCGCGCTGGATGCTCACGGGCGCGGACAGCCCGGGCAGCGCCTGTTCGCCATCGAGTCGGGCGAGGCTGCCCCGCATCAGCCACCACGCCACCAGCAACGCCACGACAACCAGGGCCAACAGCAGCAGCGCGATGCGCCGGGTCCACTTCAGCATTGCGGAGTCCTTGCGGTAAAGGCGTGGCGGGTGGCCGGATTATTCCACGGAAGCCAAGGCCATCACCGCCGTGCCGCGACGCCGAACGAGACTGATTCCGATTCGGTCATCGCCGCGAGGGATGGGGCATGATGCGCGCCTCGCCCCAGGAGCCGCCCCCATGAAAGGCCATCCCGACGTCGTCGACTACCTCAAGTTCCTGCTGCGTGGCGAACTCGCCGCCCGCGACCAGTACTTCATCCATTCGCGCCGCTACGAGGACCAGGGGCTCATGGCCCTGTTCCACCGCATCGACCACGAGATGCAGGAAGAAACCGAACACGCCGACGCGCTGCTGCGCCGCATCCTGTTCCTGGAGGGCGACCCGGACATGCGTCCGGAAACCTTCGTTGCCGGCAAGACGGTCGAGGAGATGCTGCAGCGCGACCTCGAGGTCGAGTACGCGGTGCGTGCGCACCTGGCCAAGGGCGTGGCGCTGTGCGAGCAGCATGGCGACTACGTCAGCCGCGAGATCCTGCTGACCCAGCTGAAGGACACCGAGGAAGACCACGCGCACTGGCTGGAGCAGCAGCTGGGCTTGATCAAGCGACTGGGCATCCAGCTGTACCTGACCTCGAAGCTGGAAGGCGAACCCGCCGCCGGGTGATCAGCCGCGGCGGAGGCGGTAGACCGCCGTCTCCAGCGCGCTCAGGCCCTCTTCGCGAAAGCGCGGCTCCTGGTCGAGGATGTCGCGCCGCTCCAGCAGCGTGTGCCGCCATGGCGCCGCAAACAGGGCCTCGACTTCGGCCTGCGCCACCGAGAACGGCGGCCCGGCCTTCTCTTCCTGCGGATACTCCAGCGTGATCAGCAGTCCCTGGCAGCCGCTGGGCGCGCTGGCATAGACGGTGTCGCGGTAGCGCAGGCGCAGGTCGGCGGGCAATGCGATCAGGGCGGCACGGTCATAAATGCTCGCCACATCCGCCAGCAGGGCCGGATCGAGGCCGAAGGCATCGCCCAGGATGATCTCGATCGGCCCGGCACTGAAATGCTCGCCGTAGCGGCTCGTCGTCCGGGCTGGCTCGAGCTTCGCTTCTTCGAAGAACTGCGTCACCGCCAGCGGCGACAGTTCGACACCCAGCACGCGATGGCCCTGCGCCGCCAGCCAGTGCATGTCCAGCGACTTGCCGCACAGCGGCACCAGCACCCGCGACCCTTCCGGCAATTGCAGCGACGGCCAGTGCTTCTGCAGCAGCGGCATCACGTCGTGGCGATGAAAGCCGATCTGGCCTTCCTGCCAACGTTGCAACCAGAAGTCGGCGTCCATTCGTGCGCTCACTCCGCTAAAGAGGGGAAACCCGGGCGTAGAGTCGAGCTTGCTCGACTTCGGTCACCGCTGACGCCTTGCCACGCAGCGGAGCAAGCTCCGCTCTACGACTTCCGTAGTTGTTGTGTCCACTAATAACGCGCCGCAGCGCGCCTGTTCTGCAAACTACTGGACGTCCAGCCCGTCGACCTTCTGCCACCCGCGCGGCAACAATCCGCCCCGCGTCGCTCGCGCGCCGACATACTCGTCCAGGTCCTTGAACGACAGGCTCATCGTGCGCTGGCCGCTCTTGACCAGCAGCGTGGCGCCCGGCGACACGGCGGCGATCGCGACCACGCGTTCGGTGCCCAGCTTGGCCTTCGGGATCTCGATGATCTTGTTGCCTTTGCCCTTGTCCAGTTCCGGCAGTTCGCTGACCGGGAAGGCGAGAAGATGGCCGGCGCTGGTGACGGCGACGATGCGGTCGGTCTCGGTGCTGGGGACTTGCGCCGGTTGCAGTACGTTCGCGCCGATCGTCAGGTTGAGCATCGCCTTGCCGGCCTTCTGGCGGCCGGTGAGGTTCTCGAAACGGGTGACGAAGCCGTAGCCGTGCGAGGATGCCAGCACGAAGCGAGCATCGTTGTCGCCCGTGGCCAGCGCCTGGAACGACGCGCCCGCGGCCGGCGAGAAGCGTCCGGTCAGCGGCTCGCCGTTGCCGCGTGCGGAGGGCAGCGTGTGGACGGCGGTCGAGTAGCTGCGGCCTTCCGAATCCAGGAACGCGACCTGCTGGTTGCTGCGCGAACGCACCGCACCCAGTAGCCCGTCGCCGTCGCGGTAGGACAGCGTGGACGCATCCACGTCGTGGCCCTTCGCCGCACGGATCCAACCCTTCTCCGACAACACCACGGTCATCGGTTCGCTGGCGACCAGTTCGGTTTCGTCCAGCGCCTGCGCGGCATCGCGCTGCACCAGCGGCGACAGGCGCGCATCGCCGAACTTCTTCGCGTCGGCGGTCAGCTCGTCCTTGATCAGCTTCTTCAGCTTGGCCTTCGATTCCAGGATGCTGGCGATCTTCTCGCGCTCGGCCTGCAGTTCGTCCTGCTCGCCGCGGATCTTCATTTCCTCGAGGCGCGCGAGCTGCTTCAGCTTGGTGTCGAGGATATAGTCCGCCTGTTCCTCGCTCAGCTGGAAGCGCGCGATCAGCGCGGCCTTCGGCTCGTCCTCGGTGCGGATGATGCGGATGACCTCATCCAGGTTGAGGAATGCGACCAGCAAGCCTTCCAACAGGTGCAGGCGACGCTCGACCTTCTCCAGCCGGTGCTTCAGGCGGCGGGTGACGGTGTCGCTCCGGAATGCCAGCCATTCGGTCAGGAACATCTTCAGGTTCTTGACCTGCGGACGCCCGTCCAGCCCGATGATGTTGAGGTTGACCCGGTAGCTCTTCTCCAGGTCGGTGGTGGCGAACAGGTGGCCCATCAGCTGTTCCGCATCCACGCGGTTGGAACGCGGGATCAGCACCACGCGCACCGGATTGGCGTGGTCCGACTCGTCGCGGATGTCCTCCAGCCACGGCAGCTTCTTGGCGCGCATCTGCGCGGCGATCTGTTCGATCACCTTCGACGGCGACACCTGGTAGGGCAGGGCGTCGATGACGATGTTGGCGTTGTCCTTGCGCCACACCGCGCGCGCGCGGACGCTGCCGGTGCCGTTCTCGTACATCGCACGCAGGTCGGAGGCCGCGGTGATGATCTCGGCCTTGGTCGGATAGTCGGGACCGCGGACGTGTTCGCACAGGTCGGCGACGGTCGCGTCGGGATCGTCGATCAGGCGGATGCAGGCGCTGACGATCTCGTTGAGGTTGTGCGGCGGCACGTCGGTCGCCATGCCGACGGCGATGCCGGTGGTCCCGTTGAGCAGCAGGTGCGGCAGGCGCGCCGGCAGCCAGGTGGGCTCCTCCAGCGTGCCGTCGAAGTTCGGTATCCAGTCGACCGTGCCCTGGCCCAGCTCGCCCAGCAGCACTTCGGCGATCGGCGTGAGCTTGGATTCGGTGTAGCGCATCGCGGCGAACGACTTCGGGTCGTCGGGCGAACCGAAGTTGCCCTGGCCTTCGATCAGCGGGTAGCGGTACGAAAATGGCTGCGCCATCAGCACCAGCGCTTCGTAGCAGGCGCTGTCGCCGTGCGGGTGGTACTTGCCGATCACGTCGCCGACGGTGCGCGCCGACTTCTTCGGCTTGGCACCAGCATTGAGGCCCAGTTCGCTCATCGAATAGACGATGCGGCGCTGGACCGGCTTCAGCCCGTCGCCGATGAAGGGCAGGGCGCGGTCCAGGACGACATACATCGAGTAGTCGAGGTAGGCGCGCTCGGCGTACTCGCGCAGCGGGATCTGTTCGAAGCCGTGGAAGGTGGGGCGGATCGTTTCGGTCATTGCGGGCGTGCGGTCTGCAGGGCGGAAAGCCCGGCCATTCTACCCGCCGCCCCGTCTCAACCGCTGCTACCGGGGACCAGCGGGCCGCCGAGCCAGAGCCAGCGTGCCAGCCAGGCGGTGGTGATGGCGATGGCCGCCGTCAGCGGGATGCCTACGCGCAGGAAGTCGCCGAAGGTGTAGCGCCCCGGGTTGAGGATCAGCAGGTTGCCGTGGTGGCCGATGGGGGTCAGGAACGAGGCCACCGCGCCCATCGCCGTGCAGACCACGAAGGGCACCGGGTTCAACCCCAGGCCGGTCGCGAGCGCCAGCGCGATCGGCGCCAGCAGCACCGTCGTCGCGGCATCGGACAGGATCTGCGTGAGCAGGGCGGCGGTGCCGAACATCACCAGCAGCAGCACCAGCGGGGACCAGTGCGCGGTGTGGTTCTGCAGCAGATCGGCCACGAGCGCCGCGGTGCCGGTCTTCTCCATCGCGATGCCGAGCGGAATCACGCCGCCGATCATCACGAAGATGCGGACATCGATCTCCTGGTAGGCGCGTTCGATGTCCACGCACCGCGTCAGCACCATCGCCACCGCGCCTGCGAGGAACGCGATGTGCGGCGCCAGCGTTTCGGTGGCGGCCGCCGCCACCGCGGCGACCATGATCGCCAGCGCGACCGGTGCGCGACGACGGGGCTTCTTCTGGCCGCCGAACGGCACCAGCATCAGGAAGCCGTGGTGCGCCGCCAGCGGCTCGAAGTTCTGTTGCTGGCCCCACAGCACCAGCAGGTCGCCCTCCTGCAGCACCATTTCCGACAGCTCGCCGTGCAGCCAGCCTTCGCGACGCCACAGGCCGACGACGACCACGCCCAGGTTCCGCAGGAAATCGATATCGGCCACGCTGCGGCCGATGAATTCCGAGTGCGGCGCGACCACCGCCTGCACCAGTTGCTCTTCGCCCAGGGCTTCGCTCTTGCCTTCCTCGCGCTTCTCGCCGTACTTGGCCACTGCGTGCAGGGCCAGGCCGGGTTCGTCGCGGATGGAGGCGATCTCGTCGGGCGACGCGCGCACCAGCAGCACGTCGCCGGCGGCCAGCACGCTGTCCAGCCGCTGGTTGCGGCGGCGCATGCCGTGGCGCAGCCAGTCCACCACCTGCAGGCGGTCGTCGAAGGTCTTGGCGAACTCGCCGCGCTCCTTGCCGATCCACGGAGAGTCTTCCTCCACCAGCAGCTCGGTGTAGTAGCGGTCCAGCTTCAGGTAGTCGCCCTGTGGCGCGTCGCTCTCGCGCTTGGGTACCAGCCAGCGCCCGAGCAGCATGTACACCGTGCCCAACACCACCAGCGCGATGCCGATCGGCGTGATGGCGAAGATATCCAGCGCCGGCAGGCCGGCGCGCTTGATCAGGTCGTTCGACAGCAGGAACGCGGGGGCACTGAACAGCGTCAGCGTGGTGCCCAGCGAGGCGGCCAGCGACATCGGCATCAGCAGGCGCGACGCGGCGAGTTTCTGGTCGCGCGCGATGCGCATCAGGATCGGCAGCATCATCGCGGTGACCATCACATGGTGCGAGAACGCGGCCAGCGCCGCGGTCGCGGGCATCACCACGGCGATCGTGCGCCATTCGCTGCCGCCGGCCGCACGGCCGATGCCCGCGCCGATGCGCTCGGTGATGCCGGTGGCCGACAGGCCGGCGGACAGCACGAATACCGCGGCAACGATGATCGCCGGTTCGCTGGCGAAGCCGGACAGCGCTTCCTTCGGGCCGAGGATGCCGGTCAGCGTCAGTGCGAGCAGCGCCAGCAGAGCGACAAGATCGACGCGCAGCTTTTCACTGATGAACAGACCCAGGGTGATCGCCAGGATGGCGAGGAACAGGATCTGCTGGAACTCCATGTGCGCCCCCTGGCGTTACGTCGTGTTGCGTGGCCGGCAGCCTACTGCGGGGCGCCGTGAGGACGTGTGAGGTCGGGAGGGCATGTGCATGCCGTCGTCGCACGAAGCCGGAAACGAAAAACCCCCGCTTTCGCGAGGGTCTTCGTTATGCGTGGTGCCCAGGAGAGGACTCGAACCTCCACGGTTTTACCCGCTAGTACCTGAAACTAGTGCGTCTACCAATTCCGCCACCTGGGCAGGTAAGCGAGGCGCGCATTTTGAGGATCGGGCGAGGGAATGTCAACGGTTCGTTCGCATGATGTTGTTCAGGCGAGGTGTACCATCCCGCCATGACCAAGAAAACACCACGAAGCGGCGGCAAGACGCCCGCCGGGAAAGGAAGCAAGCCGGGCAGCGTGTCCGCCTCCCGCACCACCGGAAAGCCGGCCAAGACCGGCAAACCCGCCAAGAAGAGCCTGCCGCCGTGGATGCCCGACGTGGCGTCCCGTCCATCGAACGCCAAGGCGCCGTCCCGTCGCCCGCCGGCCGGTCCCGCACCGCGCGCCGCCGGCCGGTTCGTCGACCCGCACGCGCAGCGCGAAGCCCAGCGGTACGAGCAGCCCATCGCCAGCCGGGAGGCCATCCTCGGCTTCCTTGAAGCCGCCGACGGTCCGCAGACGGCGGAAGAAATCGCCGGGCCGCTGGGCCTCGATGCCGCCGACCGTTTCGACGCGCTGTCCAAGCGGCTGGGCGCCATGGTCCGCGACGGCCAGCTGGTACAGAACCGCCGTGGCGGCTTCGCGCCGGTGCAGCACACCGACCTGATCGCCGGCACCGTGATCGCCAATCCCGATGGTTTCGGCTTCCTGCGCCCGGATACGGGTGGCGGCGACGACCTGTTCCTGCCGCCCTATGAAATGCGCAAGGTCATGCACGGCGACCGTGCGCTGGCCAACGTCACCGGTATCGACCGCCGTGGTCGCCGCGAGGGCAGCATCGCGCGCGTGTTGGAGCGCGGCGTCACCCGGTTGATCGGACGGTTCGGTTTCGAGGTCGGCATCGCCTACGTGGCGCCGGACGACAAGCGCATCCAGCGCAACGTACAGATTCCGCAGGACGCCACCGGCGGCGCGCGCGACGGCCAGCTGGTCGTCGTCGAACTGACGCAGGCGCCGGATGCGCGCCGTCCGCCCATCGGCAAGGTCATCGCCGTGCTCGGCGACAGCCTGACCCCGTCGCTGGTGGTCGAGGCCGCGATCCATGGCCACAACCTGCCGCACGAGTTTCCGCAGGAGGTACTGGACGAGGCCACCGCGGTACCGCTGGTGGTCGAGCCGGCGATGATCGGCGACCGCGTCGACCTGCGCACTACGCCGCTCGTGACCATCGACGGCGAGGACGCCAAGGATTTCGACGACGCGGTCTACTGCGAACCGACGCGCGACGGCTTCCGCCTGATCGTCGCCATCGCCGACGTCTCGCACTACGTCCGTCCCGGCGCGCCGCTGGACGACGAGGCGCAGAAGCGCGCCACCTCCGTGTACTTCCCCGGCTACGTGGTGCCGATGCTGCCAGAGACGCTGTCCAACGGCATCTGCTCGCTTAACCCGAAGGTCGACCGCATGACCTTCGTCTGCGACATGCAGGTCAACCGCGATGGCGAGGTGACCAGCTCGAAATTCTACGAAGCGGTGATGAACTCGCACGCGCGCCTGACCTACACGCAGGTGTGGAAGGCGGTCGGCGAGAACGACGAGGACGTCCGTGCGCAGATCGCGCCGGTGCTGCCGCACGTCGAGCGCCTGTACCAGCTCTACCAGGTGCTGGCGAAGGCGCGCACGCAGCGCGGCGCCATCGAGTTCGAAAGCTCCGAGGTCCGCTTTGTCCTCGATAACACGGGCGAGGTCACGCAGGCCGGCATGCTGGTGCGCAACGACGCGCACAAGCTGATCGAGGAATGCATGATCGCCGCCAACGTCCAGGCGGCCCTGTTCCTGCTGAAGGCGCATATCCCGGCGCCTTACCGCATCCACGACAAGCCGCCGGAAACCAAGTACATGGACCTGCTGGAATTCCTGAAGGAGTTCAAGCTGTCGATGCCGTCGTGGGGCAAGGTGCAGCCCAAGGACTTCACCAATCTGCTGAAGAAGGTGCGCGAGCGCCCCGACGCGCCGCTGCTGGAGTCTGTGCTGCTGCGCAGCCAGAGCCTGGCGGTGTACTCGCCGGACAACGTCGGCCACTTCGGCCTGGCGCTGGAGGCCTACGCGCACTTCACCTCGCCGATCCGCCGCTATCCCGACCTGCTGGTGCACCGCGCGATCAAGCACGGGCTGACGAAGAAGTCACCGGACGCGTTCCAGTACTCGGCGCGCGACATGGCCGCGCTGGCGCTGCAGTGCTCCGAGCGCGAGCGCCGTGCCGACGAGGCCGAGCGCGAGGTCGACGAGCGCTTCCGTGCCGCGTGGATGGAGAAGCACGTCGGCGGCCAGTTCGACGGCGTCATCAGCGGCGTGACCAGCTTCGGCCTGTTCGTCGAGCTGGACGAGTCTAAGGTCAACGGCCTGGTCCACGTGACCCAGCTGCCGCACGACTACTACCACTTCGACCCGGTGCGGAAGACGCTGTCCGGCGAGCGCCGCGGCCTGTCGTTCCGGCTGGGCGACCGCGTGCGCATCATCGTGCTGAAGGCCAGCCTGGAGGAACGCAAGATCGACTTCCGCCTGGTCGAGGACAAGACCAAGGACAGCGGCCTGCCGCCGCCACCGCCGCGTGGCCAACCGGTCAAGCGGAAGAAGCAGAAGTATTGATAAGCAGCCGTCATCCCGGCGAACGCCGGGACCCAGTGACTTAGTTTCCGTTGCGATAACGCTTCCACGTACTCACGCTGAAGGTTGAGTCGCTGGGTCCCGGCGTTCGCCGGGATGACGGTCGGATTTCCCCCATCTTTTCGTTGACCCCGGAGCCACCATGCCTTCCGAGATGCACACCGGCGGCTGCCAATGCGGCGCGATCCGTTTCCGCGTCACCGGTGAGCTGAAGGACGCGTCGATCTGCCATTGCCGCATGTGCCAGAAGGCGTTCGGCGCCTACTACGCGCCGTTGGTGTCGACGCGCGGCGCAGTGCTGGAATGGACGCGGGGCGAGCCGAAGCGCTTCCAGTCGTCGAACGTGGTCAGCCGCGCCTTCTGCGCCGACTGCGGCACGCCGTTGACCTACGAGGCGCCGGATGGCGTGGCGTTGGCCGCGGGTGCGTTCGACGATCCGGCCGGGCTGACGCCGTGGGTGCAATACGGCGTCGAGGGCAAGCTGCCTTACGTGGACGGCCTGTCGGCGCTGCCGCAGCGGCGCACCGAGGAGGACGAGGCGGCCGCGGCATTCCTCGCCGGGGTGGTGTCGTTCCAGCATCCGGACCATGACACGACCGCGTGGCCGCCGCGCTGAGCCGGCGGTCGGTGCGATAATGCCGGCCTTTCCAACGCGGCCGTACAGCGCATGAGCAAGCAGAACCAGTGGATCGTCGGCGTCAACGCGGTCGCCTCGGCCGTCGAGAACGATGCCGACAACGTGCGCGAGATTCTGGTCGAAGGCGGCAGCAAGAACGCGCGCCTGACCGAGATCGAAGAGAACGCCCGCCGCAAGGGCATCGACGTGCGCCGCGTCACCGGCCAGGCGCTGGATGGCGTGGCCGGTTCCCTGCGCCACCAGGGTGTGGCCGCACGCTATGCCGCTGCGCCCACCTGGGATGAGAACGA
This sequence comes from Pseudoxanthomonas sp. LjRoot143, assembly GCF_964252945.1. Lineage (NCBI taxonomy): Bacteria > Pseudomonadati > Pseudomonadota > Gammaproteobacteria > Lysobacterales > Lysobacteraceae > Pseudoxanthomonas > Pseudoxanthomonas sp. LjRoot143. The sequence continues at coordinate 789,851 of NZ_CAXUPM020000001.1, forward strand.
ACTGCAGGGCCTCGTCGAAGCCGCCGAGGGCAAGGCGCTGCTGCTGGTGCTGGACGGCGTGCAGGACCCGCACAACCTCGGCGCCTGCCTGCGCAGCGCGGCCGCCGCCGGCGTCACCGCGGTGATCATCCCCAAGGACAAGTCGGTCGGCGTCAACGCGACCGTGCGCAAGACCTCGGCCGGCGCCGCCGACCGTATCCCGGTCGTGCAGGTCACCAACCTGTCGCGCTGCCTGCGCGATCTGCAGCAGCTCGGCGTGTGGATCTACGGACTGGCCGGTGAAGCGGAGGCGTCGCTGTATTCGATCGACCTGCGCGGCAACGTGGCGCTGGCGCTGGGCGGCGAAGCCGACGGCCTCCGTCGCCTGACGCGCGAGCACTGCGACGGGCTGGTGAAGATCCCGATGCCCGGCGACATCGAAAGCCTCAACGTCTCGGTCGCGGCCGGCGTCACGCTGTTCGAGGCCGTCCGCCAGCGGCAGTAATCAGGGAATCCCGCATGAGCATGGAACGCCGCATGATCTTCCGCCGCCTGGTCGCCTTGTCGCTGGTGGTGTGTTCCTTCTCTGCCGTCGCACGCGACGAGGTGCGCGTACGCGCGCGCGACCTCGGCGTCGCCCCGGGCATCTTCACGCCCGGTGCGTACAACGCCATCACCGATGTCGCCGGCGTGCGCGTCGGCCAGGTGACGCTGACGGAAGGTGACACCGTGCGTACCGGCGTCACTGCGATTCTGCCGCATCCCGGCAACGTCTATCGTTCGCGCGTGCCGGCGGCGGTGCATGTCGGCAACGGCTTCGGCAAGTTCGTCGGCAGCACCCAGGTCAACGAACTGGGCGAACTGGAAACGCCGATCCTGCTGACTTGCACGCTGTGCGTGTGGAAAGCCGCCGATGCGATGGCGGACTGGATGCTGTCGCAGCCCGATATGCAGCAGGTGCGCTCGCTCAACGTGGTGGTCGGCGAGACCAACGACGGCGGCCTCAATGACATCCGGGCGCGACCGGTCACGGCCGATGCCGTTCGCCGCGCATTGCAGAGCGCGTCCGAGGGTCCGGTGCAGGAAGGCAGCGTCGGCGCCGGTACCGGTACCGTGGCGTTCGGCTGGAAGGGTGGCATCGGTACGTCCTCGCGCACGCTGCCCTCGTCGCTCGGCGGCTGGACCGTCGGTGTGCTGGTGCAGAGCAATTTCGGCGGTGTGCTGCAGGTGTCGGGTGCGCCGGTGGGACGTGAGCTGGACCGCTACGCCTTCCAGAAGGCGGTCGCCGTGCAGGCCGATGCGCGTCGCGGGTTGGCGGATGACCGCGGCGATGGCTCGATCATCATCGTCATCGCCACCGATGCGCCGTTGAGCGACCGCAACCTGCGTCGTGTCGCCTCGCGCGCGATGATGGGGCTGGGCCGCACCGGCAGTTCGGCCTCCAACGGCAGCGGCGACTACATCCTCGCGTTTTCCACCGCGGACTCGGTCCGTCGCACGTTCGACGCGCCGCGCCTCGAGACATCGGAGCTGGCCAACGAGCAGATGAGCGCCGTGTTCCAGGCCAGCGTGGAAGCGGTGGAGGAGGCGATCTACAACTCGCTCTTCATGGCCACCACGGTCAGCGGCAACGGCGAGACCGTCGAGGCGATCCCGCTGGATCGCGTGCGCCGGATCCTGAAGCAGCACGGTATCGCACCGTCGACGAAGTGAGCCTCCGCGATCAGTGCACGACGTTGCGGATGAAGCGCAGCGGCGTGTCGCCGTCGTTGCGGTAGGCGTAGTCGCAGTCGCTGGGGAAGACGAAGAAATCACCCGCCGCGACGACGTGTTCGCGGTCCGGGAGTTCGATCACCAGATTTCCCTCGATGACGAAGAACATCTCGTGCCAACCGGCCGGATCGGCCGCCGAGGTGTAGCGGTCGCCCGGCATCAGCGTCCACGCCCACAGTTCGACATCGTGCGCGGCCGGGGCGGTCGCCAGCAGCACGCCCTGCGAGCCCGGCGTGCGCCCGCTCCAGGCCAGCGCCTCGATGCGGTCCAGGCCCGGCGCACTCGGCGGTTTCACCAGGTCGGCGAACGTCACCTTCAACGCTTCGGCGATGCGGTCCAGCGTATTGAGGCTGACATTGGCATCGCCGGATTCGATGCCCACCAGCATGCGACGGGACACGTCCGCGGCGACCGACAGCGCCTGCTGGCTGAGGCCCGCGTCCGTCCGCAGGCGGCGAATGTTCTCGGCGACGTGTTCCAGCACACTCATAGGCAGGGGTTGCGCACTATATTGCGCATCCGGTAAGCTTCGGTCTGCGCAATATAGTGCGCAATTCGTTATCCCTTCAAGCGCGGCGCCCGGGCGTCCGCAGGTCGTGCCGTCATGTCGTCCCCGAATTCCCACGCAACCCTCGCCTGGCAGCCGATCGCGCTGCTGCTCGTCGCGATGCTCTCCATCCAGGCCGGCGCCTCGATGGCGAAGAGCCTGTTCCCGGCCGTCGGCGCCACCGGCGCGACGGCGCTGCGCCTGGCGCTGGCGACGCTGATGCTGGTGATCGTGTTCCGGCCTTGGCGCGCGCGGGTGACCCGGGAGCAGTGGCCGCTGCTGATGTTCTACGGTGCCTCGCTGGGCCTGATGAACCTGCTGTTCTACAAGTCGCTGGAAACCGTGCCGTTGGGCATCGCAGTCGCGCTCGAATTCACCGGACCGCTGGCCGTGGCGCTGTTCGGCTCGCGGCATCTGCGCGATGTGATCTGGGTGGTGCTCGCCGTCGTCGGCCTGGTGCTGCTGGTGCCGGAGCAGGGCAATCAGCCGCTGGATCTCACGGGCGCGGCCTACGCGCTGGGCGCGGGCGCGTGCTGGGCGATGTACATCGTGTTCGGCCAGAAGGCGGGCAACGCGCACGGGCCGCAGACGGTCGCCATCGGCAGTTGCATCGCCGCGGCGGTCGCGGTGCCGTTCGGCGTGGCGCATGCGGGTACCGCCTTGTTGGCGCCGGTACTGCTGCCGGTCGCGCTGGCCGTGGCGCTGCTGTCCACTGCGATTCCCTACAGCCTGGAGATGGTGGCGCTGACGAAGATGCCGACGCGCACGTTCGGCATGCTGATGAGCCTCGAGCCGGCCATCGCCGCGCTGTGCGGGCTGATGTTCCTGCACGAGCGGCTGTCGATGCTGCAGTGGCTGGCGATCGCCGCGATCATCGTCGCGTCCGCCGGTGCGGCGATGACCTCGCGTCCTCCGGTGCAGACCGCGGCCAACGGCGAGGCGTAGGTCAGTCGAGCAGGGCCAGGTAGAGCGCCAGGTCGTCGGTGGAGAAGCAGCAGAAGATCACGTCCGGCGGCGCGTTCGAAACGGACAGCGCCGCGCGCACCGTATCGACCGCGACGCGAGCCGCAGCGTCCGCGGGATAACCAAAGATGCCGGTGCTGATGCAGGGGAAGGCGATGCTGCGAAGGCCGTGCTTCTCGGCCAGTGCGAGGCTGTTGCGATAACACGCGGCGAGCAGCGCCGGCTCGCCTTGTTCCCCACCACGCCAGACCGGGCCGACGGTATGGATCACATGGCGTGCCGGCAGGCGATACCCCTTCGTGAGCTTCGCCTCACCCGTCTTGCAGCCGCCGAGCAGACGGCATTCGTGCACCAGCTCCGGACCGGCCGCGCGATGGATCGCGCCATCCACGCCGCCGCCGCCGAGCAGCGAACTGTTCGCTGCGTTGACGATGGCGTCGACCTGCAGGGTGGTGATGTCGCCACGCAGCGCGTGGAGGGCCATCACTTGTACTCGCCGATGACTTCGATGGTTCCCACGATGTTGTCGTTGAACAGCTCCAGTTCCTCCGCGGGTACCCACCACTCGGTATGGTGCGCGCCGCCGACCTTCTGGATGGGGTAGCGGGACATGAAGTCCTTGCGCACCCTGAAACGCGTCACGTAGCCCACGCCGCTGTCCTTGATATTCCAACGCTCCGCGATCTCGGCGGCATACTGTTCGTTGGTGACCGGGTAGAAGATCGGCTGCTCGGGCAGACGCGGTGGCCAACGACGGAACTCGCGCTGGGCCAGCAACGCCAACTCCTCAGGGCCGGTAGGCCGGTACATCGTGATCGTGTCCTGTTCCGGTTCGGAGACAGACGCTGAGGCGAGCGGCTTCGGCCACATGTTCACGATGTTGCAGAACAGGCGTGCGGTCTGTTCGGCATCGTAGACGGCCGAATGCGCATCCTCGGCGTTCCAGTCGAAACCGGCTGCCTGTACGGCGCGGGCGAGCACGGTCTGGCCGTAGGCCACGCCGGCCAGCGTCACCGTGTCGAACACGCTGAAGGGGTGGAACGGGTTGCGCTTGTGCGCCACGCGCGCGACCGCGGCGTTGAGGAAGTTGAGGTCGAAGTGCGCGTTGTGGCCGACCAGGATCGCGCGCTGGCAGCCATGCTTCTTCACCGCCGCGCGGACGGGCGCGAACACGTGATCCAGCGCATCCTTCTCGTGCTTGGCGAAGCGGAACGGGTGGTCCAGGTCGATGCCGGTGACTTCCAGCGACTTCGGATCGATCTCGGTGCCGGGGGCCGGGTGCAGGTGCACGCTCGAGGTCGTGCCGCAGACCAGCAGGCCGTTCTCGTCCAGGTCCAGCGGCACCGCCGCCAGTTCCAGAAGGGCGTGCCTGTTCCAGTCGAAGCCGCCGGTTTCCACGTCCACCACCACGGGCAGGTAGCCGCGGAAGCGCTGGGCCATGGGGGTGATACGGGCGGTCTCGGGGGTGTTTTCCATGCGGGAAAGGGTAGCAGAGGGCCGGGACGCTTCCTTGGCTGGAAGCCCAACCGCGATCCGGACTTTTGCCTGTGGGAGCGACGTCAGTCGCGATTGCCTGCCGACGTGCACTCTGCCCATCGCGACTGACGTCGCTCCCACAGGTCAGATCCTGGGATGGGTCCCCAGCACCGTGCCCTCGTCGCGCATGCGCGCGAGCATCGTAACGCCCTGCTCGATGAAGGCGGGTACGTCACCCACGCCGGCTTCCATGGCCAGCTGGCGCAGGGCATCGGAACCGGTGCGGCCGCCTTCCCCAAGCAATTCCACCAGCCGGTACACCAGCGGCGAGATCGCAGCGAACCGTACCTGGAAATCCGTGTCGCGACGTACCAGCAGCAGCGTCGGTTCGGTCAGAGGTGCATCCGGCTGAAAGTCCGGACCGATGCGATGCACAGGCCACTGGTAGGCCAGCGCCCAGGCGAACGGCGACAGCACGGGTTCGCCGGCCAGCAGGTCGCCGCCGGCGACATGCGCAGGCACGGTGTCGTCGGCGATCTGCAGGGCCAGTTCGACCCATTCGTAATGCGCGAGTTCGCGCAGCCATGGCGGAAGCGCGCCGTCGTCGCGGGATTCCAGATAGCGGATGAACTCGCGCGCGATCTCGGGGAACAGGGGGGTATGGCTGCGGTGCGTCGCGTAGAACTGTCGGACGAGCGCTCGCCATGCCTCGTAGCCCAGCGTCTTGCGGATCACCGGGAAATTGCCGGCCAGCAGGCCTTCGATGTTGTTGAAGAACAGGTCGCGGTAGATGGCGAGGCGACGTTCCTCCATGCCGGGCGGTGGCGGATGCGCCGACGGATCGCGTAGGTGCCGCGCCAGCGCGAACTGCTGGTCGTGCAGCGTGTCAGCCATGGACGGCCTGCGTTGCGCCCGTGCGGGCCACACCCTGCAAGGCGCGGATACGTTGCAGTTCGTCGGCCAGTTCGGCGAGCGGCGGGAAGTTGAAGTCGCGCTCCAGCAGGGTGGGGCGCACGCCATGGGTGTCGTAGGCCAGCGCCAGCAGCGACCACACATCGTCCTTCACCGGGGCGCCGTGCGTGTCGACCTTCAGGTCCTCGGCTTCGTCGTAGTGGCCGGCGATGTGGTACGACGCGATCCGCGCCGACGGCATGCGCGCGAGGAACTCACGCGCGTCGTAACCGTGGTTGATCGCGTTGACGAAGATGTTGTTGACGTCCAGCAGCAGGTCGCAGTCGGCTTCGTCGAGTACGGCGATGACGAAATCCACTTCGGGCATCGCCTGGTAGGGAGCGGCGTAGTAGGAGACGTTCTCCACCGCGATGCGCCGGCCCAGCGCGTCCTGCGTCTGGCGGATGCGTGCGGCGACGTGATGGACGGCTTCCTCGGTGAACGGGATCGGCATCAGGTCGTACAGGTGGCCGTCGTCGCTGCAGTAGCTGAGGTGTTCGCTGTACAGCGCGACACCATGCCGGTCGAGGAACCGACGCGTGCGTGCGAGGAAGGTGTCGTCCAGCGGCGCCATGCCGCCGAGCGACAGCGACAGTCCGTGGCAGGTCAACGGGTGGCGCGAAGACAGCGTCTGCAGGGCTTCGCCATACCGGCCGCCGACGCCGATCCAGTTGTCCGGCGCGCACTCGAGGAAGTCGAACGCGCCTGCCGGCGCCGCCACCAGTTCGTCCAGCAGGGCGCGGCGCAGGCCCAGGCCGGCGGTGTCGGGAGAGAGAGGGGTGCCCATGCGCGAGGTCATGGCGGGTCCCGGTGCGTCGCCGGGACCCGCATCGACCGATGACGTCTTACTTGTCGCCGGTCTTCTTGTCGCCGCCGCACTTGCCCTCGCCGCATTTGCCTTCACCGCACTTGCCCTCGGCGCCCTTGGTGCCGGCATGGGCCTTGTGCTCGGCCGCGTCGATGAAGCCGTCCTTGTTGGTGTCGATCTCGGCGAACTTGGCCGCCTTGTCCGGATGCGCGGCGGTGAACTCGGCCTGCGAGACCTTGCCATCCTTGTCCGTGTCGGCCTTGGCCAGGCCGCATTTGCCTTCGCCGGCCTTGGCGGTTTCGCCGGCGGCCAGCAGATAACCCTGTGCCAGAGGTTCCATGGCGAAGGCGGAACCGGTCAGGGCGAGGCCGCCGACCAGGGCGATGGCGACAGCGGCGGGCTTGTTCGTCTTGGACATCGTCATGCTCTCCAATGGGGTGCGACGGGGGCCGCACGGGAAGTGGCGACAGTGTAGACGTTGAGCGTTAGATCGCCGTATGCGGATCCCTGAACGCAAACACCCCGCGTGGGAGCGGGGCATCTGCGGTGCTGCAATGCGGAAGGTCGGGGATCAGACTGCCGTGGTGCTGGTCTCGTCGCGCTTGTCGCGGGGCGGCAGCGGCTGTTCACCATGCACCAGGAACCAGACGTTCTCGGCGATGTTGGTGGCGTGGTCGCCGATGCGTTCCAGGTTCTTGGCCATGAACAGCAGGTGCGTGCACGGCGTGATGTTGCGCGGGTCTTCCATCATGTAGGTCAGCAGTTCGCGGAACAGCGCGGTGTAGTGCGCGTCCAGTTCGGCATCGCGTGCGCGGACCTGCACGGCGTACTCCGCATCGCTTTCTTGGTAGGCCGTCAGCGCATCGCGCACTTGGCGCGCGGCCAGCTTGCCGAGTGCGCGCAGGCCGGTGATCTGCGGCATTGGCGGCGCCAGGTTCAACGCGATCGAGCGCTTGGCGACGTTGGCGGCGTAGTCGCCGATACGCTCGATGTCGGCCGGGATGCGCAGGCCGGCCAGGATCACGCGCAGGTCGCGCGCCATCGGGCCACGCAACGCCAGCTGCATCAGGTCGTGGCTGACCTGGTGCTCGATGGCGTCGATGGCTTCGTCGTTGGCGATGATCCGCTGGGCGGCCTTGTCGTCGCGGCGTTCGACCACGTCCAGTGCGGCCTCCAGCTGGGCGACGGCGGTTTCGCCCATGCGCACGATTTCGCCGACCACGCGGCGCTGTTCTTCGTCGTAGCTCTTCACGATATGGTCGTGTGGTTGGGTGTTCATGGTGGGCGTGTCCTTAGCCGAACCGGCCGGTGATGTAGTCTTCGGTCTGCTGCTTGCCGGGGTTGGAGAAGATGGTCGACGTGGCGTCGTGCTCCACCAGCTCGCCCAGGTACATGAAGGCGGTGTAGTCGGACACGCGCGCCGCCTGCTGCATGTTGTGGGTGACGATGGCGATCGTGTACTGGTGCTTCAGTTCCTCGATCAGCTGTTCGATCTTGCTGGTCGAGATGGGGTCCAGTGCCGAGGTCGGCTCGTCCAGCAGGATCACGTCAGGACGCAGCGCCACCGCGCGCGCGATGCACAGGCGCTGCTGCTGGCCGCCGGACAGACCCAGCGCGCTCTGCTTCAGCTTGTCCTTGGCTTCGTCCCACAACGCCGCCTGGCGCAGCGCCTGCTCGACGCGCACGTCCATGTCGGCCTTGTTCAAGCGCTCGTGGTGGCGGATGCCGTAGGCGACGTTCTCGAAGATCGTCATCGGGAACGGCACCGGCTTCTGGAACACCATGCCGACCTTGCTGCGAAGGCGGTTCATCGGGTACTTGGCGTCGAGGATGTTCTCGCCGTCCAGCAGCACGTCGCCCTTGGCATGCAGCTTCGGGTACAGCGAATAGATGCGGTTGAACACGCGCAGCAAGGTGGACTTGCCGCAACCGGAGGGGCCGATCAGCGCGGTGACGCGCTTTTCCGGGATCTCCAGGTTGATGTTCTTCAGTGCGTGGAAATCACCGTAGTAGAAGTCCAGGCCCTTGGCCGCCAGCTTCACGCTGGCGGGCGCGGCGAGGTCGTCGTGGCGCTGCGGCGTCACCACGGCAATGCGGGCGGCGTCATTCATGGGTCACCTTGTTTCGAAGAAGGATGGTTCGCGCAATCAGGCTGAGGACCAGCACCATGCCGGTGACGAGGAAGGCACCGGCCCAGGCCAGCGAGTTCCACGAGTCGTAGGGGCTCATCGCGTACTGGAAGATCACCATGGGCAGGTTCGCCATGGACTGGTTGAGATCCGTGCTCCAGAACTGGTTGTTGAAGGCGGTGAACAGCAGCGGCGCGGTTTCGCCGCTGATGCGCGCCAGCGCCAGCAGGATGCCGGTGACGATGCCCGGCAGCGCCGAGCGCATCAGCACCTGGGTGGTCACCTTCCACTGCGGCACGCCCAGCGACAGCGCGGCCTCGCGCATCTGCTGCGGCACCAGCCGCAGCATCTCGTCGGTGGTGCGCACGATCACCGGCAGGGCGATGAACGCCAGCGCGACCGCGCCGGCCCACGCCGAGTAGTGGCCCATCTGCGCCACCATCACGGTGTAGATGAAGAGGCCCAGCACGATGGAAGGCGCCGACAGCAGGATGTCGTTGACGAAGCGGACGGTCTCGCCCAGCCAGTGCTTGTTGGCGTACTCGGCCAGGTAGGTGCCGGCGGCGATGCCGATCGGCGTGCCCAGCAGGATCGCCAGCAGGCTGATCACCACGCTGCCGAACAGGGCGTTGGCCAGGCCGCCGGGTTCGTTCGGCGGCGGCGTCATCTGGGTGAACAGGTCCAGGTTCAGGCTGCCCATGCCCTTGGTGATCGTGGTCCAGAGGATCCAGACCAGCCACATGAGGCCGAACGCGGCGGCGGCGATGGACAGCGTGAGCGCGGCGACATTCTTGACCTTGCGCCAGGTGTAGAGCGACGTGGACATCAGGTGCCCTCCCGCTTGGCGAGCTGGCGCAGCATCAGGCGGGCGATCGCCAGCACGATGAAGGTCAGCACGAACAGGGTGAAGCCGAGCAGCAGCAGAGAACCCTTGTGCAGCGGGTCGGTGGCTTCGGCGAATTCGTTGGCCACGGTCGCGGCGATCGAGGTGCCGGGCTCCAGCAGCGCCAGGCTGATCGCGTAGGCGTTGCCGATGACGAAGGTCACCGCCATCGTTTCGCCGAGCGCGCGGCCCAGGCCGAGGAACACGCCGCCGATCACCGCCGAGCGGGTGTACGGCAGCACGATGTCCCAGACCACTTCCCACTTGGTCGAGCCCAGCGCATAAGCCGATTCCTTCAGGCGGCCGGGCACGGTCAGGAAGACCTCGCGCATCACCGACGAGATGAAGGGGATCACCATGATCGCCAGCACCAGGCCGGCGGTCATCATGCCGATGCCCAGCGGCGGGCCCGACAGCAGCATGCCGACCAGCGGCAGCTGGCCGAGGTTGTCGTTGATCCAGGGGTAGACGTGTTCGCTCAGCTGCGGCGCCAGCACGAACAGGCCCCACATGCCGTAGATGATCGAGGGGATGCCGGCCAGCAGTTCGATGGCCATGCCGACCGGGCCGCGCATCCAGGCCGGTGCGACTTCGGTCAGGAACACCGCGATGCCGAAGCTCACCGGCACCGCGATCAGCATCGCGATCCCGGCGCTGACCAGCGTGCCGAAGATCGGCACCAGCGCACCGAACTCGCGCGTGCCGACGTTCCAGTCGGTGCTGGTGAAGAAGCCGAGGCCGAAGGTCTGCAGGGCTTCGCGGCCGCCCCACAGCATCGAGGCGGCGGCGGCAATCAGGGAGAACAGGACGAACAGGCCGGCGCCGGTCAGGGTCAACCGGAACAGTCTGTCGGCACGTGCGTCTTTCGCAGTGCGCACGTCCGTCAGGGAAGCGGGGAGGGCGGTGGCGTTCATGCAACCCGGGAAGTGGGGGAGGGGCGGTTGTCGCGTGAAGAGCTAGTGCACGGTGGTGCGGTTACCGCGTGATGACAGCGGGCCGCCCTGGTGGGCGGCCCGTTGCATGACAGGGATCAGAGCTTGATTTCGGCGGTCCAGTACTGCTCGATCTGGCCGACGAGTTCCGGCGGCAGCGGCACGTAGTCCAGCTCGTTCGCCTGCGCCTGGCCCTGCGCGTAGGCCCACTTGAAGAACTCCAGCGTGTGCTTGGCCTTCGTGGCGTCCTTCGGCTGCTTGTAGACCAGGATGAAGTTCGTGGCGGTGATCGGCCACGCCTGCTCGCCCGGTGCGTTGGTGATGACCAGATTGAAGTCCTTCGCGTTCGCCCAGTCGGCGCTGGCCGCAGCGGCGGCGAAGCTTTCCGGCGTGGGCTTCACGAACTGGCCGGCCGCATTCTGCAGCGAGGCGTACGACATGTTGTTCTGCTCGGCATAGGCCAGTTCGACGTAGCCGATCGAGCCCTTCAGCTGGCGCACGTAGGCGGCGACGCCTTCGTTGCCCTTGCCGCCGACGCCGCCCGGCCAGTTGACCGACGTGCCTTCGCCGACCTTGGACTTCCACTCCGTGCTGACCTTGGACAGGTAGTTGACGAAGTTGAAGGTGGTGCCCGAACCATCGGAGCGGTGCACGGTGTTGATCTTGCCGGTGGGCAGGGTGACGCCCGGGTTCAACGCGACGATCGCCGGGTCGTTCCAGGTGGTGATCTTGTGCAGGAAGATGTCCGCCAGCACGGTGCCGTTGAGCTTCAACTGGCCCGGCTGCAGGCCTTCGACGTTGATCACCGGCACCACGCCGCCGATGACCGACGGGAACTGCGCCAGACCGGCCTGCGCCAGTTCCTCGGACGAGAGGGGTTTGTCGGACGAACCGAAGTCGACGGTGGCGGCCTTGATCTGGGCGATGCCACCGCCGGAACCGATGGACTGGTAATTGATCTTGGCGCCGGTGGCCTTGTTGTAGTCGGTGGACCAGCGGGCCATCAGCGGATAGATGAAGGACGCGCCGGCGCCGGTCAGCTCGGCGGAGATCTTCTGGGCGCCCGCGGCGGTCGGGGCGGCCGTGTCACCGCCCGTCGTGGCGGCGGGGGCGTCGGTCTTGCCGCCGCAGGCAGCGGCGAAGAAGGCGGTGGCCAGGGCCAGCGTGGCCAGGCGGGCGGTACGGACGTGCATGGAGTCTCCGGACGGGTCGTTTGTGATCCACGCTATGAAATGATGTTTTTGTTACAGCGTGATGACATCGCCATCTCGCGCTGTCATGCGACGACGGGCGGGGCGGCGCCCAACAAAAAAGGCGGGCCCGAAGGCCCGCCCGGTGATGTGGCGCGGGAGGAACGCCCCATCGGGCCGGCACGGGGGAGAGATCCGTGCCGACGGGAGCGATCAGTACTTCAGGTTGGCCTTCCAGTAGGTCTCGATCTGCTGGACCAGCGCCGGCGGCAGCGGCACGTAGTCGAGCGACTTGGCCTGGGCGTCGCCGTTGGCATAGACCCAGCGGAAGAAGTCGCGAGCGTCCTTGTTGCCCTTCTTCGGCGCCTTGTACATCAGGATGAAGTTGGTGGCGGTGATCGGCCAGGACTGCGCGCCCGGGGCGTTGGTCATCACCAGGTAGAAGTCCTTCGACTTGCCCCACTCGGCGCTGGCGGCCGCGGCGGCGAAGCTCTCTTCGCTCGGCTGCACGAACTGGCCGGCGGCGTTCTTCAGGCTGGCGTACGACATCTTGTTCTGCAGCGCGTAGGACAGTTCGACATAGCCGATGCCGCCCTTGATCTGCTTCACGTACGCGGCGACGCCTTCGTTGCCCTTGCCGCCCACGCCGGTCGGCCACTGCACGGTGGTGCCTTCACCGACCTTGCTCTTCCACTCCGGGCTGACCTTGGACAGGTAGTTGACGAAGTTGAAGGTGGTGCCCGAGCCGTCCGAGCGACGGACGACGGTGATGCGCTGCGCCGGCAGGGTGACGCCCGGGTTCAGGGCGGCGATGGCCGGGTCGTTCCAGGTCTTGATCGTGCCCAGGAAGATGTTGGCCAGGGTCGGGCCGTCCAGCTTCAGCTGGCCCGGCTTCAGGCCGGCCACGTTCAGCACCGGCACCACGCCGCCGATCACCGACGGGAACTGCGCCAGGCCGTACTTGGCCAGTTCTTCCGGCTTCAGCGGGGCGTCGGACGAACCGAAGTCCACCGTGCCCGCCTTGATCTGCGCGATACCGCCGCCCGAACCGATCGACTGGTAGTTGACGCGGTTGTTGGTGGACTTGGCGTAGTCGGCGGACCACTTGGTCATCACCGGGTACACGAACGACGCACCGGCGCCGGTCACGTCGGCGGCGAACGCCTGCGCCGAGAAGGCCGAGGCGAGCGCGAGCAGCGCGACGCGGGATTTGATCGAGTTGAGCACGGAAATCTCCTGGGAGAAGGCAGGGTGGAAGGACGGGGCATGCCCGTTGGGTGGCCATTCCACGACGTTTGTGTGACAGCCCGGTGTCGGCATTGCGACAGTCGCGTGACGCCGGGCGGATCCGCGCCCGCCTGCGCTGTGTGGCGATAGAGGCGGGCATGTCGGGTGTCGTACGCGGGACGATGCGATCGGATGTCTCGCGACGCATACATATAGGAGAGGTCATCCGTGGATCGCGGGTGCTCGCGGTGCTTGCGCGTGCGTTGTCACATCACGGTCACGAAACTCACATGTGACTGCAAGATTTCACTCCCATCCTTTAGCGCATCTTTGACGGGCGCTTAATGATTTCCGAAGGTCATCTCGGAAGCGAAGCAGGGCGCCCACGAAGCCTGCGCTCTTACTTCTACTTCCACTCGGAGAGTCACCATGCGTTATTCCCTCCTGGCCGCCGCGCTCGCCGTCGCCATGGGCAGCACCAGCTTCTCGGCGTCCGCCGCCGACTCCCGCGATCAGACGATCGCCGAACTGAAGGCGCAGCTGGAAGCGCTGTCGGCCAAGGTGGCCGAACTGGAAGACCGCACCGACGCACAGTCCGACGTCAACCTCGACACGGCCGCGGCGCTGGACAAGATCACCACGGGCTCGCCGAAGATCGACACCAAGGGCGGCATCAAGGTCACCTCGGCCGACGGCAAGTTCGAAGCCACCGTCGGCGGCCGCATCCACTTCGACACCTACGCGTTCGACCGCGACATCGCCAGCACCACCGGCACCACCGAGTTCCGCCGCGCGCGCCTGACCCTCGCCGGCAAGGCCTACGGCTGGGAATACAAGATGGAACAGGACTTCGGCGCCGGCACCAACCTCGACGGCCTGCGCGATGCCTACATCGCCAAGTCCGCGCTGGGCGGCAAGTTCACCATCGGTCACTTCAAGCCGTACCGCGCGATGGAAGAGCTGACCAGCTCCAACGAACTGCTGACCATGGAGCGTCCGTTCGTCTCCGCCACCGGCCTGTTCTCCAGCCGCCAGTTCCAGCAGGGCGTGGGCTACCAGCGCGCCGGCGAGAACTACACCGCCGGCCTGAGCGTGTTCAACCTGCGCGGCGCGGCTGCGGCCCGCAACGAAGGTATGGGCTACGCCGGTCGCGTGACGTGGGCGCCGATCAACACCGACAACAGCACGCTGCACGTCGGTGGCTGGTACAGCTACGAGAACGCCAACAACGGATCGGCCGATCTGGTCGCCACGTCCAACTACGCCGGCCGTCGTGGTCCGTCGCAGACCATCGCCACCACCACCGGCGCCAGCCGCAACGAAGTCAGCGTCTACGCGCTGGAAGCCGCCGGCTCGTTCGGTCCGGCCTTCTTCCAGGCCGAGTACGCCGATGCCACCTTCGGCCAGCCGCTCGGCCGCGACCAGGACGTGACCAGCTACTACGTGCAGGGCAGCTTCATGCTCAACGGCGGGCACAAGGGTTACAAGGCCGCCACCGGCGTGTTCGCGTCGCCGAAGGTCGTCGACAAGGGTCTGTGGGAGTTGACCGCACGCTATGACTACGTCGAGAACGAGACGCTGAACCGCGAAGTCACCAGCTGGATCCTCGGCATGAACTACTACGTCAATCCGAACCTGCGCTTCATGTTCAACTACACGCAGGGCGACAACGAAGTCACCGGCGACGAGACCGCCCAGTACGCGCTGCGCACGCAGTTCGCCTGGTAACCACGGGACGCGGCAGCTTGCCGCCACCGTGCGAACGCAAGGCCCGGGATCGCATCCCGGGCCTTGTCGTTTCCGGACTCCGGATCCGGACGACCATGACCATTGGCAGGGGTCCGTCGCGCTCCACGCGGAGACACTGGGGGACGGCCCGGGCACCTGTCCCTGTGGCCGAGGGATGGGGATCCTTCCAGAACCAGGGGGCGTGGTGAAGCATTTGGCGTGTGTTGCAGCGGTGGCGTTGTGGGCGGGGATGTCGATGGCGGGGCCGGTACGGGCCGCCGAGCCGGTCGACCTGGACATGGTGGCGAAGATCCGTAGCGAGGCGCTCCATCGCTCGCAGGCCGCCGCGAACCTGAAGGAGCTGACCGAGACCATCGGGCCGCGGCTGACCAACTCGCCCAACTACACGCAGGCCAGCGCCTGGGCGCGCGGCAAGCTGTCCGGCTGGGGCTTGTCCAACGTCCACGACGAGGTCTACGACCCGGCATTCGGCCGCGGCTGGGCGTTCCGCGCGTCGCGCGTGGAAATGCTGTCGCCGCGCCAGTTGCCGGTGCATGCGCTGCCGAAGGCATGGACGCGCGGGACCGACGGTCCGGTCGAAGGCGAGGTGGTGCTGGCATCGTTCAAGACGCTGGAGGACATCGAGAAGCAGCGCGGCAAGCTGCGCGGACGCATCGTGCTGGTCGACGAGGCGCGCGCCTACAAACCGTCCGAGAAGACCGATTTCCGCCGCTACACCGCCGCCGAGCTGGGCGAGCTGCAGACCTTCCCGACGCCGGAAGATGCTGCGCCCGACGCGCAACAGAAGCGCCTGGACGAGTACCGCAAGCGGACCGCACTGAGCAAGGCGCTGAACACCTTCCTCGCCGAGGAGGGCGTGCTGGCCACGCTGTCGATCAGCTCCTGGGACAACGGCATCATCCGCGCGACCGGCGGTGGCGCGCGCAAGGCCGGCGAACCCGTCGGCGTGACCGAACTGGTCCTGCCGGCCGAGCATTACAACCCGCTGGTGCGTGCGGTGCAGGGCAAGCAGCCGGTGCGCCTGCGCATCGATGTGGATTCCGCGTTCACCAGCGAACAGGATCTGCCCGCCACCAACACCTTCGCCGAGATCCCTGGCAGTGGGAAGGCGGATGAAGTGGTGATCATCGGCGCGCACCTGGATTCCTGGCATACCGGTACCGGTGCCAGCGACAACGGCGCCGGCGTGGTCGTGATGATGGAGGCCATGCGCATCCTCAAGACGATCGGCGCGAAACCGCGGCGCACGATCCGCCTGGCGTTGTGGGGTGGCGAAGAGCAGGGCCTGCATGGATCCGCGGGCTACGTCGCGAAGCACATGGCCGATTATCCGGAACCGACCGATCCGGAACAGAAGGCACTGCCGCGCGCTTACCAGCGCGGGACCGGTCCGCTGCAACGCCGGCGCGGCTACGACCGCTTCTCGACCTACTTCAACTTCGACAACGGCACCGGCCGCATCCGCGGCATCTATGCGCAGGAGAACCATGCAGCCGTGCCGATCTTCAAGGCGTGGCTGGAGCCGTTCAACGACCTCGGCGCGAGCATCGTCACCACCCGCAACACCGGCAGCACCGACCACATCTCGTTCGACCGCGTCGGCCTGCCGGGCTTCCAGTTCGTGCAGGATCCGGCGGACTACTTCACCCACGTGCACCACACCCACCTGGACACCTACGACCACGTGGTGCCGGAAGACCTGAAGCAGGCCGCGGCGATCATCGCCTCGTTCGCGTACCACGCGGCGATGCGCGAAGAGCGGCTGCCGCGCAAACCCTTCATCGAGCGGGACGCGCAGTAAGCGTTGACGCAACAGGCGGCGGCGTCAGGCCGCCGTCTTTTCCTTGAACCGGCAGAGATCGTGGGTCACGCACTGCGGACAGTCCGGCTTGCGCGCCGGCCCGCAACAGCATGTGTGCGCCTTTCGCAACGAGGCCGCGCCGGCGGCAGATGGTCCTGCCGCATCAAGCGGCGGTTTTTTCCTTGAATCGGCAAAGAGCGCGGATCACACATTGCGGGCAATCCGGTCTACGGGCCTTGCAGACGTAACGGCCGTGCAGGATGAGCCGGCCCGCAACAGCCCATCGGCGCCCTCTGAAACGAGGCCGCGCCCGCGGCAGACGATGCCACCGCATCAGGCGGCCGTTTTTTCCTTGAACCGGCAAAGGTCGCGGATCACGCATTGCGGGCAATCCGGTTTACGGGCCTTGCACACGTAGCGGCCATGCAGGATCAGCCAGTGATGCACATCCAGCATGAACTCCGCCGGCACCACCTTCAGCAGCCGGTCCTCCACCGCGCGCACATCCTTGCCGGGCGCCAGGCCGGTGCGGTTGGAAACGCGGAAGATATGCGTGTCCACCGCAATGGTCGGTTCGCCGAACGCGGTGTTCATCACCACGTTCGCGGTCTTCCGGCCGACACCGGGCAGCGCTTCCAGCGCTTCGCGCGAACGCGGTACGTCGCCGCCGTGTTCGTCGATCAGGATCCGGCAGGTGGCGATGACGTTCTTCGCTTTCGCGTTGAACAGGCCGATGGTCGAGATGTACTTCTTCAGCCCATCCTCGCCCAACGCGAGGATCGCGGCAGGCGTGTTGGCCACGGGGAACAGCCGCCGTGTCGCCTTGTTGACGCCCACGTCGGTCGCCTGCGCCGACAGCGTCACCGCGACCAGCAGTTCGAACGGCGTGCGGTACTCCAGTTCGGTGGTCGGCTTGGGATTGAGTTCGCGCAGGCGCGAGAACAGCTCGACGACCTCGGTGCGACTCAGCGTCGCACTGCGCCTGGGGGCTGGCGTCATGGTTTCATCCTCTCGGCCGCCTTCGCCTTGGCGCGCGCAAGGATCGCGGCGGCACCGGTCGGCAGGGCAGGGCGAGCAGGCTGGACACTGTCCGTCAGCTCGGTGGCCTTCAGCCGGCGCGCGTCCCGTTCCTCTGCGCGCCGCGCCAGCCTGGCCTCGCGCTGACGGTAGCGTTCCCGTGCGTCCCATGCCGTGCGCAGGCGCTGCTGCACCTGCATCACTTCAGCAATGCGGTCGTCTGCGGAGCCGCAGGCCTGGAAGGTCATCAGTCCTGCCTTGATCGCGGCATCGACGTCACTGGTTACAAGCAGGGCATGCAGTGCACGCGCCTGGTCGCAACGAGGGCAGGACGGAATGGTCACGCGTATCGCCGCGCTTCAGTGGCCGGTGAAGGCAGGCTTGCGGCGCTCGACGAAGGCGCGCGTGCCTTCGCGCATATCGTCCGTGGCGAACATCAGGCCGAACTGCGCGCTCTCGTACTGGAGGCCTTCCTCGATGCCGCACTCACCGCCGATATTGACCACGTCGAGCGTCGCACGCAGCGCGAGTGGCGCCGAGGCGGCGAGCTGGGTGGCGATCTTCAGGGTTTCGGCCTCCAGCTCCGCCGCGGGTACCACGCGGGTGACGATGCCCAGCTGCAGTGCGCGCTCGGCCGTAATCGGCGTGCCGAGCAGGCACAACTCCAGCGTGGCGGACCGCCCGGCCAGGCGCAGCAGGCGCTGGCTGCCGCCGAACCCCGGGATCAGGCCCAGGTTGATTTCCGGTTGGCCGACCTTGGCGCTGTCCGCGGCGATGCGCAGGTGGCAGCCCATCGCCAGTTCCAGTCCGCCGCCCAGGGCGAAGCCGTTGACCATCGCGATCACGGGCTTGGGCAGCGTCTCGATGGTGCGCATCAGCTTCTGGCCGCGCAACGAAAAATCCCGGCCCTCGGTCGGGCGCAGGTCCGCCATCTCGGCGATGTCGGCGCCGGCGACGAAGGCTTTGGGGCCGGCACCCGTGAGCACCACGACCCGCACGGCGGCATCGGCCGCCGCCTCGTCGAACGCCGTTTGCAGGGCGTCCAGGGTGTCGGCATTGAGGGCATTCAGTTTGTCGGGACGGTTGACGGTGATGCGGCGGATGCCGGCGTCGTCGGCGACAAGGACAAGGCGTTCGGACATGGGTTTTCCGGGGATTTTTGTAAATTTTGAGTGAAATCGGAACTCTGCCGACAAGGCCCGGTCAGAGCCGCCTGTCGTCAGTGGCGGTTAAGCGCCCCGGCGGCTATCCTAGCGCGTCCATTCCAGACGGTATGCCGCCGTCGCCCTATCTTCGGAGAGTGTGTTGATGAAGTTGCGTTCGATTGCGGTCGCTGTTGCGGCATTCGCCATGGCCGGTAGCGCCCTGGCCCAGGACGTCTCGTCCGAGAAAGGCAAGCTGAGCTACTACTTCGGTTACGACTACGGCAACAACCTTGCCGAACTGACCGCACGTGGTGAGCAGCTGGACATCAATTCCGTGGTGAAGGGCCTGCAGGACGCCTACGCCAAGAAGCAGCCGGCCCTGACGGCCGACCAGCTGAAGCCGGCACTGGAAGCCTTCCAGAAGCGCGAGCAGTCCCGCGCCCAGCAGGCCAAGGCCGAATACGACAAGGTCGCCGGCGAGAACAAGACCAAGAGCGACCAGTTCATCGCCCAGTACAAGGGCCAGGCGGGCGTGAAGACGCTGGCCAGTGGCGTGCCCTACAAGGTGATGGAGAACGGTACCGGTGCGAAGCCGACGCAGGCCAGCACGGTCGAGCTGCTGGTGTCCGGTCCGTATCCGTTCGGCCAGCGTCCGGCGGAAGCCCGTCCGCCGCAGCCGATGAAGGACCTGAAGATCAGCGCCGTCGAGATGCCGGCGATGCGAGAGGCGCTGCTGCAGATGCCGGCCGGTGCCAAGTGGGAAGTGGCGCTGCCGCCGGACAAGGCCTATGGCGCCGACCCGCGCACCGGCTTCCCGCCGAACGTGGCCGTCGTGTTCGAGATCAAGCTGGTCAGCGTCAAGTAATTCCAGCAGTCGTTACATCCCCTGCGCCGGCCTTGTGCCGGCGCAGTGCTTTTCAGCGCCGGGTGGCGTTTCCGCGCTACCCTCCGCAGGTGCCAGAAGAAATGAATACCGCATTCCGCGCCGTGCTCAGTCCGTGCATCGGCGTCTGCACGCTGGACGACGACGGGCTGTGCGAAGGCTGCCTCCGCACCACTTCCGAAATCGCGCGCTGGTCGCAGATGAACGATGACGAACGCCTGCGTCTGATGGAGCATGTGCTGCCTGCGCGCGAACACGCGCGCGCGCCGTTCGCGCTCGAGCCGCGCTTGCGCGAGGGCGGGCACCTGCGTCGCGCCCTGCATCCGCTGGGCGACGTGCCGAGCGCGGCAGGCTGGAACCATGACGAGCTGATCGACCTGCTGCCACCGGGCCCGCTGGCCGAGGCAGCGGTGCTGGCGGGACTCGTCCCGCGCGGGAACGGCACGCAGGTGCTGCTGACACGCCGTACCGATGGCCTGCGCCATCACGGGGGACAGGTGAGCTTTCCCGGTGGCCGCGTAGAGCCCTCCGATGCCGACGCGGTCGCAGCGGCACTGCGCGAGAGCTACGAGGAGATCGCCTTGCCGGCGTCGCAGGTCGAGCCGCTCGGCTTCCTGGACCCCTTCACCACCATCAGCGGGTTTCGCGTGGTGCCGGTCGTTGCGCTGATCGATCCCGCATTCGTGCCCGTGCCCGAGCCGAACGAAGTCGCCGACGTGTTCGAGGTTCCGCTCGATTACCTGCTGTCGCCCGACAACCTGCGCCGCGTCGAGGTCGACTATCGCGGGCGGCGGCGTGTGGTGCTCGAATACGCATGGCCCGGGCAGCGCATCTGGGGCGCAACCGCCGCCATCCTGTTCAACCTGCGGCAACGGCTGGAGCAACTTGCATGAACTGGACGACCCTTGTCGATGCTGCTGCGTTGTCCAACGCCCTCGACGATCCGGAATTGCGGCTGGTCGATGCCCGTTTCGTCATGCTCAACGCGGCGCCGGAAGCCGGTCGCCATGCCTACGCGGAATCGCATCTGACGGGTGCCGTTTACGCCGACCTCAATCTTGACCTGTCGGATCTGTCGAAGGTCGGTGCCGGCCGGCATCCGTTGCCTGACGAAGGGGCGTTCACCCGCAAGCTGGGTGAGTGGGGCATCGGGCCGTCGCATCAGGTGGTGGTCTACGACGCGGGCGACGGCAGCATGGCGGCGGCTCGTCTGTGGTGGCTGCTGAAGCTGCTCGGTCATGTCCGCGTGGCGGTACTCGACGGCGGCCTGGCGGCGTGGCGCGCAGCGGGAGGCGAGGAAACTTCCGAGGTTGCCGCGCGTTCGCCCATTGCGGCGTATCCATCGCACTTCGACGCCGGCCAACTCGTCGATGCGCCGGACATCCTCGCGCGGCTGGACGCGGACAGCGGCTGGCTCATCGATGCGCGGGCCGCCGAACGCTTCCGTGGCGATGTCGAACCCATCGATCCGGTCACCGGGCATGTTCCCGGCGCACTCAACCGTCCGTTCGCGCAGAACCTGCGGGACGGTCGCTTCAAGTCGGCTGACGAGCTGCGCACGGAGCTGGCGGCGCTGCTGGGGAACCGGTCCCCCGCGAACACCGTGCTGATGTGCGGCTCAGGCGTGACCGCCTGCCATCTGCTGCTCGCCTTCGAACATGCGGGCCTGCAGGGTGCGCGCATCTATCCGGGCTCCTGGAGCGGCTGGATCTCTGATCCGGCGCATCCGGTGGCGCGCGGCGACTGATCCGGCGGGCCGTCATGGCCCTGTCATCCGTACACGTCACGCTCCCGCGCTTCATCAGGGGGTGATCCGTGTTCCAGCGTTTTCTAACTGTCGCCTGTGTGGCGACGGCATTGTCCTGCGTTGCTTCTCCCGCGACGGCCCAGGATGCAGAGGTCGAACGCCTGCGCATCCGCGGCTCCAATACGGTCGGCGCCGAGGTGATGCCGCGCATCGTCACGGCCTGGCTGGGTTCCATCGGCTACATCCGCATCGAACGGCGGAACGTCGGTGTCGACCGCACCGAGATCGCCGCCGTCCGCGATGGCGAGCCGCTCATCGTGGAGATCGACCGACGGGGCTCCGCTGTCGGCTTCCAGGCACTGGTGGACGGCGAGGCCGAACTGGCGATGATGGCGCGTGCGCCGTCGGCGGCCGAGCGCGATGCCGGCTGGCAGCTGGGCGACCTGTCGTCGCCGGAGCAGGAGTTCTCCATCGCGCTCGATGGTCTGGCCGTGGTGGTCGATGCGCGCAATCCCGTGCGCTCGATCAGCGTGGCGCAGCTGCGTGAGGTCGCCGCCGGCCGCATCCGCAACTGGGCGCAGCTCGGCGGGGCCGATGCGCCGATCCAGGTGCACGGTGGACCCGTCCGCGGGGGCAGCCGCGAGTTCCTCGATCAGCGCGTGATGGCAGGGCAACCGGCTGCCGCCGTTCTTGCACATCCACGCCTGTGGCAGGCCGCGCGCGTCGTAGCGGACGATCCGGGTGCGCTCGCGATCGTCGAGCTGGCCACGCGTATTCCACCTAGCACACGCACGTTGGCCGTCACCGACGGTGGCGTGCCGGTGCAGCCGACGCGGCTCAACGTGGCCAGCGAGGACTATCCGCTGCTGCGCCGCTACCGCCTGTACGGCGCACCGCTGATGTCCGCGCTGGGTCGCAGCCTGGCCCTGTATGCCATCGGTCGCGAGGGCCAGCAGGCCGTCGAATCGACAGGCCTGCAGTCCATGACGCTGCGTCCCGCAGTCCAGCCGGGGCGGTTGCAGGGTGGGGCCGCCTATCGCGACGCCGTGGCCGGCGCGACGCGTATTCCCCTGGGCCTGCGGTTCAACATGGGCTCGTTGAGTTCGCTGTTCGAAAGCCGCAGCGCGTCCGACATGGAACGGCTGGTCGCGTTCATGCGGTTGCCGCAGAACCGGGGCAAGTCGGTGGTGGTGGTGGGCTTCGCGGACCACGCGCCGGGCAACCGCTTGCTGCCGACCATGTTGAGCAACGAGCGCGCGGACATCGTTGCCGACCATCTGGTCAGGCAGGGCATTCCGGTGGCGCGCTCGATAGGGTTGGGCGATGCGCGCCCCCTGGTGTCCATCGGCGGGATCAACGCACGCGCCCGCAACGAACGCGTCGAGGTCTGGTTGCGCTGACGCGGCCTACTTTTTCAGCTTGTCCACCAGCGCCCGCAACGCGGTCTGCGTATCGGGCGCATGCCAGGCATCGACGAAGCGTTCGAGCTGGATCAGCGCAGGGTCCAACGCCTCGACCAGGTCGCGCCGGGCGAGCGTGCGCGTCTGCAGCATCGGATGGTGCGGCAGGCGCAGCAGCTGCTGCAGCCATGCGACGGAGCGTGTGGTCACCTCTTCCTGGCCGACGAGTTCATCGACCAGCCCGATCTCGAGCGCGCGTTCCGCCGGAACCATCTCGCCTGCGACCAGCAGGCGTTCCGCGCGATAGGGGCCGACGACGCGGCGCATCAGGCGCTGGATGCCTTCCGGCACCACCAGCCCCACCTGCGTTTCATTCAGTCCGAGCGCGAAGGGACGCGCCGGATCCGGGCTGCGCGCCATCACTCGGTAGTCGCAGCAGAGCGCCAGCACGCAGCCACCCGCCGGGGCATGACCGGTGATCGCGGCCACCACCGGCACACGCGATTCGGCCAGCGTGCGTGCCGCGCCGAAGAACGCCTGCCACGCATCAAGCAGGGCATGGCGGTCGTCGCCGAGCGACAGCAGGTAGGGCACGTCCATGCCGGCCGAGAAGATCTTCGGATTGCCGGCCAGTACGATGCCGCGCGTGCCATGGTCGAGCGCTGCGTTGAGGGCATCGATCAGGGCGCGGCACAGGTCGGTGTTGAGCGCATTGACCGGTGCCCGCGCCAGCCGGATCTCGCGGATGTCGCCGTGGTCGGTGGTTTCGATGAGGCCCGTCATTCATCCGCTCCCTGAAGTCTGGCCAGTATCATAGGCGCATGAACCGTCGCATCGAAACGCTCTGCCTGTCCGTCCTGCTGCTTTCGTCGCCGGGCGTGGCCCTCGCAGCGGAATGCCTGCCCGTCGCAAAGGCGGCTTGGATACGCCTGCCGCCGGTCGCGATGCCGATGATGGCCGGATTCGCCCGAATCGAGAATCCGTGCAAGACGCCGGTCAGCGTCGTCGGCGCGGAGAGCCTCGCCTTCGACGATGTGTCGCTGCATGAAACACGCGAAGAGAACGGCGTCAGCCGCATGCGCGAAGTGGCCGCGTTGCCGATCGCGCCCGGAAAAGCCGCCGAGCTGAAGCCGGGCGGGCTGCACCTAATGCTGCACGGGCCCTATCAGCCGCTGGCCGCAGGCGAGAAGCCGGTGATCACGCTGAAACTGGCCGATGGCCGTTCGCTGCCGGTGGTCTTCGAGGCGCGCAAGAGCGCGCCCTGATGTCCGCGGAACGTGGTGTGGGAGCGACGCAAGTCGCGAGCTTTTCCCGAGGCTAAGAGAAGAGCTCGCGACTTGCGTCGCTCCCACAACCCCACGACGCTTCCTGTGGTTACTCCGATGCTGCGCGGATCGCGGCAGGCAATGCCGCGCTCTGGCCGGTCTGCGTATCCATCCAGACGACCACGACGTTGCCGTCCGAATAGAGCACGCTGTCGTCCTTGGCCGACACGATGCGATGGCCGATGGTGACGCTGCTGGTGCCCAGCCGGTCGACATAGAGCTCGACCACCACATCGTTCGGCCATGTCAGCGGCCGCTTGTAGTTGATGTTGTTGGCGGCGACGACCGGCGCGATGCGGTCGGTCATCGACACGTCCGGCACGGTGAGCATCCAGCGCACGCGTGCCTCTTCCAGGTACGAGATGTATTTGGCATTGTTGACGTGGCCCATGCTGTCCATGTCCCGCCAGCGCACGCTGATCGGGATCTTCGCCAGCAACTTGCGGCCGGTGTCGTGTGCGTCGCTCATCGTGCGGCCTTCTTTGTCGTGGTCTTGGTGGTCTTGGCCGCTTTCGTGGCGGATTTGCGCGGCGGCAGCACGTCGGGCTTGGCAACCGCGGCCGGCTTGGTCGGCTTCGGCGCCTTGGCGGCGGGCAGCAGCTTGGCGAGGAAGCGACCCGTATGCGAATCCGGATGTGCCGCGATGTCCTCGGGCGTGCCGGTGGCCAGGATCTGGCCGCCACGGTGTCCGCCTTCCGGCCCCAGGTCCACGACCCAGTCCGCCGTCTTGATGACGTCCAGGTTGTGCTCAATCACCACGATGGTGTTGCCGTCGTCGCGCAGCTTGTGCAGCACGGCGAGCAGGTGCTCGATGTCGTGGAAGTGCAGGCCGGTGGTCGGTTCGTCGAGGATGTACAACGTGCGACCGGTGTCGCGACGCGACAGCTCCTTCGACAGCTTCACGCGCTGCGCTTCGCCGCCGGACAACGTGGTCGCGCTCTGGCCGAGCTTGACGTAGCTCAGGCCGACATCCACCAGCGTTTCCAGCTTGCGCGCGATCGACGGCACCGGTTCGAACAGGGCCAGTGCGTCTTCGACCGTCATTTCCAGCACGTCGTTGATGTTGTAGCCCTTGTAGAGAATCTCCAGCGTCTCGCGGTTGTAGCGCTTGCCGTGGCAGACGTCGCAGGGCACGTACACGTCCGGGAGGAAGTGCATTTCGACCTTGATCAGGCCGTCGCCCTGGCAGGCTTCGCAGCGGCCACCACGCACGTTGAAGCTGAAACGGCCCGGCGAATAGCCACGCGCGCGCGCTTCCGGCACCTGCGCGTACAGTTCGCGCAACGGCGTGAACAGGCCGGTGTAGGTCGCCGGATTCGAACGTGGCGTGCGCCCGATCGGCGACTGGTCGATGTCGACGACCTTGTCGAACAGGTCCAGGCCGGTCACCTCGCGGTACGGGGCGGGTTTGTGCGAAGCGCCGTTGATTTCGTTGGCGGCCAGCGAATACAGCGTGTCGTTGATCAGTGTCGACTTGCCCGAGCCCGACACGCCGGTGATGCAGGTGAACAAGCCGGACGGAATGTCGAGATCCACATCCTTCAGGTTGTTGCCGGTGGCGCCGCGCAGGTGCAGCGTCATTTTCGGGTTGGCCTTGTGGCGTGCCTTCGGTACTTCGATCTGGCGCTTGCCGGACAGGTACTGGCCGGTCAGCGAACGCGGCGCCTCCAGCAGGTCCTGCAGCGTGCCCTGGCCGACGATCTCACCGCCGTGCACGCCCGCGCCGGGGCCGATGTCGAGCACATAGTCTGCGAGGCGGATCGCGTCTTCGTCGTGCTCGACCACGATCACTGTGTTGCCCAGATCGCGCAGGCGCGTCAGCGTGCCGAGCAGGCGCTCGTTGTCGCGCTGGTGCAGGCCGATGCTCGGTTCGTCGAGCACGTACATCACGCCGACCAGACCGGCACCGATCTGCGAGGCCAGACGGATGCGCTGCGCTTCACCACCCGACAGCGTGTCGGCCTTGCGTTCCAGCGTCAGGTAATCCAGGCCCACGTCGACCAGGAAGCCGAGGCGCTCGGCGATTTCCTTGACGATCTTGGCGGCGATCTCGCCGCGCCAGCCGGGCAGGTCGAGGCTGCGGAAGAACGCCAGCGCTTCGTCCACCGGCAGCACGACCAGCGACGGCAGGGGACGATCGGCGACGAACACGTTGCGCGCCGACTTGTTGAGACGCGCTCCCTGGCAGTCGGGGCAGGGACGGTCGCTGATGTACTTCGCCAGTTCCTCGCGCACCGCCGGCGATTCCGTCTCGCGGTAACGACGCTCCAGGTTCGGCACGATGCCTTCGAAGCGGTGCTTGCGCTGCGTGCGCCCGCCCGATTCGGTGAGATAGGTGAAGGTGATGACTTCCTCGCCGCTGCCGTACAGCACGGCCTGCTGCACGTTCTCAGGTAGCGACTGCCAGGGCGCATCGGTGTCGAACTGGTAGTGCTTGGCCAGCGAGGCGATCAGCTGGAAGTAGTAGGCATTGCGGCGATCCCAGCCACGCACGGCGCCGGCGGCCAGCGACAGCTCCGGATGCACGACCACGCGCGCAGGATCGAAGAACTGCGCCACGCCCAGGCCGTCGCACGTCGGACAGGCGCCGACCGGCGAGTTGAACGAGAACAGGCGCGGCTCCAGTTCCGGCAGCGAGTAGTCGCAGACCGGGCAGGAGTACTTCGACGAGAACAGCAGCGGTGCGGCGTCCGGCTGGTCCAGCGACATCACCTGGACCATGCCGTCGCCCAGCTTCAGGGCGGTCTCGAAGCTCTCGGCAAGACGCTGCTTGAGGTCCTCGCGCGGACGGAAGCGGTCGATCACCGCTTCGATGGTGTGCTTCTGGCGCAATGCCAGTGCAGGCACGGCGTCGATCTCGTACAGCTCGCCATCGACGCGCACGCGCACGAAGCCCTGCGCGCGCAGCTGGTCGAACACCTGCGCATGCTCGCCCTTGCGCTCCCGGATCACCGGCGCCAGCAGCATGTAGCGCTGTTCGCCGTCGAGCGCGAGCACCTGGTCGACCATCTGGCTGACCGTCTGCGCTTCCAGCGGATAGCCGTGGTCCGGGCAGCGTGGCTGGCCGACGCGCGCATACAGCAGGCGCAGGTAGTCGTAGATCTCGGTGATGGTGCCGACGGTCGAACGCGGGTTGTGGCTGGTCGACTTCTGTTCGATCGAGATCGCCGGCGACAGGCCCTCGATGTGGTCGACGTCGGGTTTCTCCATCACCGACAGGAACTGCCGCGCATACGCCGACAGCGATTCCACGTAGCGGCGCTGGCCTTCGGCGTAGATGGTGTCGAACGCCAGCGACGACTTGCCGGAACCGGACAGGCCGGTGATCACGATCAGCTTGTCGCGTGGCAGGTCGAGATCGATGTTCTTGAGGTTGTGGGTACGGGCTCCGCGGATGCGGATGAAGTCCATGGCCATCGGGTGGGGGATCCGGAAAGCGAACAAGGAAGCGTAGCGATCTGCCTAGGTGGGGGCAAATAGCGCCATTGCCAGCGAAGCAGTGGGGTCGGGTAGGCGGCCGGTCAGTCCCGGGACGTGGCCGTCGGTGCCGCGTCCGGTCGGGGCGAGCACGGGCGGCATCGCTGGGAAGATCCAGTCAAGTCATTGATTTACAATGGGGCGCCCCGAAAAGAGGCGCCGACGAGGGGCGCCATCGAGGTCAGTCTGCGCCGCATTGCGGACGAACCCTGTCCGTAAAGGCGCGCGGCGCGGGCGCCCGGGACGGGCGAGTCAGGTCAGGGTTGACCCTAACTCCATGAATCCACTACAATTCCGCTTCTGTTCGCCCTCGATGGCGGGCAGGCTCCAGAAAATAACTACAGAAACCAAGGAATCCACATGTACGCAGTCGTAGTCACGGGCGGTAAGCAGTACCGCGTGATGAAGGGCGAGACGCTCCGCGTCGAGAAACTCGAGGCCGAAGCCGGCAACGAGATCACCTTCGACAACATCCTGATGCTGGGCGATGGCGAGACCATCAGCCTGGGCGACGCCCTGAAGGGCGCCAGCGTGACCGCCAAGGTCGTCGGCCATGGCCGCGCCGACAAGGTCCGCATCATCAAGTTCCGCCGCCGCAAGCACCACATGAAGCGCCAGGGTCATCGGCAGCACTACACCGAAATCGAAATCACCGGCATCACCAAGTAAGGAGAAGCAGTCATGGCACACAAAAAAGGCGTAGGTTCCTCGCGCAACGGCCGCGACTCCAATCCGAAGATGCTGGGCGTCAAGGTCTTTGGTGGTCAGGCGATCGATGCGGGCAACATCATCATCCGCCAGCGCGGCACCCAGTTCCATCCGGGTCCGGGCGTCGGCCTGGGTCGCGACCACACGCTGTTCGCGCTGGTCGACGGCAAGGTCGAGTTCTCGGTCAAGGGCGCCAAGAAGCGCCGTACCGTGAGCGTGGTCGCGGAAGCCTGAGGCTTCCCCACACGCCGAGCGAAGGGCCCCGCCGCGTGCGGGGCTTTTCGTTTGCGGCGCTCGTTTTTCGATCCCGCATCCGTTCCATCCTTCCTCTTCTTTACCCCAGTCCAATCCCATGAAACTCGTAGACGAAGCAGAAATCCAGGTCGGCGCCGGCAACGGCGGCAACGGTTGCGTGGGATTCCGCCGCGAGAAGTTCATTCCGCTGGGTGGCCCGGACGGGGGTGACGGCGGCAACGGCGGCAGCGTCTGGCTGCAGGCCGACGAGAACCTCAACACGCTGGTCGACTTCCGCCACCAGACCCAGTTCCGCGCGCAGCGCGGCGAGAACGGCATGGGCCGGCAGATGTACGGCAAGGCTGGCGAAGACCTGACCATCACGGTGCCCGTGGGCACGGTGGTGACCAACGTCAGTACCGACGAAGTGATCGGCGACCTCACCCAGCACGGCGATCGCCTGCTGGTGGCCAAGGGTGGCAAGGGCGGCCTGGGCAACATGCACTTCAAGAGCTCCATCACCCGTGCGCCGCGCAAGGCGACCCCGGGCGAGGAGGGCGAAGAGCGCCTGCTGAAGCTGGAACTGAAGCTGCTCGCCGACGTCGGCCTGCTCGGCTTCCCCAATGCCGGCAAGAGCACCTTCATCCGTGCCGTGTCGGCTGCCACGCCGAAGGTGGCGGACTATCCGTTCACCACGCTGTATCCGAACCTGGGCGTGGTCAGCGTCGAAGCCCATCGCAGTTTCGTCATCGCCGACATCCCGGGCCTGATCGAGGGCGCCGCCGACGGCGCCGGCCTGGGCGCGACGTTCCTGCGCCATCTGCAGCGCACCCGCATCCTGCTGCATCTGGTGGACATGGCGCCGATGGAAGGCGGCGTGGAAGACGTCGATCCGGTCGAGCAGGTCCGCGCGATCGAGCGCGAGCTGGAGAAGCACGATCCTGAGTTGCTGCAGAAGCCGCGCTGGCTGGTGCTCAACAAGGCCGACCTGATGTTCGAGGACGAAGCCAAGGAGCGCGCCGAACAGATCATCGCCAGCCTCGGCTGGACGCAGCCATGGTTCCAGGTCTCCGCCATCTCGCGCGAAGGTACCTGGCCGATCATGAAGGACGTGATGGCCTTCTTCGACCGCCAGAAGGAAGAGGCGGACGAGGCGGCCCGCGAGGGCTGAGACAAGAAAAAACCCGCCGGTTGGCGGGTTTTTCTTTACCGGGAGGCGGTGGGCCTCAGCGGCCATCCTCCGCGCGCAGCGAGGCGGAATCGGCGATCACCTGCGGCTCCAGGTTCTTGTGGCGCTGGGTGGCGCTTTCCAGATTGGCCTGGCCCCATTCCAGCGACTTGGGGCTGTTGATCGTCAGCTGCGTGCCCTTGTCCCATCCGGCGAAGTCCTTGCCCGCGAACGCGTCCTGGTGCACCGGCGACAGTCCCCAGATGCCGTCGATGATGTGGGCGCGGAAGTAGTAGGTTTTTCCGGCCTCCACGTTGGCCTTGTAGAAGCGCACACCGCCATCGCCGCCGAAGACCGTGGTCATGAAGACGTGCTCGCCCGCCGGCACCTGGTAGGCCACCTTGCTGCCGGCATCCAGGATGCCAATGAACTTGGTCTCGTCGCCCGTCACGTCGAACAGCGGCACGGCGACGGCGGCGCCGACGAACTTGCCCGGTCGCATGAAGACGACGGCGGCCTTGTCCGGTTCCAGCGTCAGCGGTTCATTGGATTTGGTCATCTTGCCGGCCTGTGCCGACATCGACGCGGTGGCCAACAGGACGGCGAGCGCCGTCGCACGAAGCAGTTTCATCGTGTTCCCCTTGTTGAATTCCCCCTGCCTCTCCGGTTGGCGAGGCGTGCGCATCAGAACCGGGGCAGGGGATATGCGTCAATGGGGGGCGAGCAGGCCAAAAAAGAAACCCGCCTTTCGGCGGGTTCCCAGTGTCTTCGCGTTGCGTACCGCCGTGAATCAGGCCGCTTGCAGGGCCTTGATGCGGGCGTTCAGGCGGCTCTTGTGGCGGGCAGCCTTGTTCTTGTGGATCAGGCCGCGCGAGCTCAGGCGATCGAGGATCGGCTGGGCCGACACGAACGCGGCCTGGGCGCCGGCGGCGTCATTGGCGTCGAGCGCCTTCAGGACTTTCTTGACAGCGGTGCGCAGCATCGAACGCTGACCGGCATTGCGCGCATTGCGCACGACGGTCTGCTTGGCGCGCTTCTTGGCGGACTTGATATTGGCCACAGTGGGATTCCTGATGAATACCTGAGAGAATTCAGGGGGTGAACGGAAGACGGGTAATTGAGCCGGAAATTATGGGGCATTCAATAGGTTGCGTCAACCTGGGTCATCCCCGGGCAAAGGGCGGGCGATGAGCGGCAATCGGCTCCTGCGGTCCGCTGCCGTGTTCAGCTCCATGACCTTCCTGTCTCGCCTGTCCGGACTGGTCCGGGACCAGGTCTACGCCCACGTCTTTGGCGCCGGCGGCATGATGGACGCCTTCTTCGTGGCGTTCCGCATCCCCAACTTCATGCGGCGACTGTCGGCCGAGGGCTCGTTCTCGATGGCCTTCGTCCCGGTTCTGGCCGAGTACAAGGCCACCCGCAGCGCCGGGGAGGTCAAGGCCCTGATCGACCGGGTCGCCGGCACCCTGGCCGCCGTGCTGCTGCTGCTGACGGCCGTCGTCATCCTGCTGGCGCCGCAGATCGCCCGCCTGATCGCGCCGAACTTCGACGACGCGCAGATGGCGATGCTGACCGACCTGCTGCGGGTCACGTTCCCCTACGCACTGTTCATCTCGCTGGCCTCGCTGGTCGGCGCCATCCTCAACAGCTACCAGCGCTTCGCCATCCCGGCGCTCTCGCCGATCCTGCTGAACGTGGCGATGATCTCGGCGGCCTTCGCGGCGCAAACGTGGTTCAGCAGTTCGGTGATGGTGCTGGGCTGGGGCGTGTTCATCGCCGGTCTGCTGCAGCTGGGGTTCCAGTTGCCGTCGCTGTTCCGGCTGGGCCTGCTGCCCCGGCCGAAGCTGGATGCCGCCCACGCCGGCGTGCGCAAGATCCTGACCCTGATGGTGCCCACGCTGTTCGGCTCCTCGGTGGCGCAGTTCAACCTGCTGCTGAACACCTGGGTCGCCGCGCTGCTGATCAGCGGCAGCGTCAGCTGGCTGTACTACAGCGACCGCCTGCTGGAGTTCCCGCTGGGCATGTTCGGTGTCGCCATTGGCACGGTGATCCTGCCGCACCTGTCCAGCCGCCACGCGGAGACCGATCCCGAGGGCTACTCGAAGGGACTGGACTGGGGTTTCCGGCTCTGCCTGCTGATCGGCCTGCCGGCCTGCGCCGGCCTGATCCTGTGCGCCCAGCCGCTGCTGTCGACGCTTTTCCAGTACGGCCGCTTCGGCGCCACCGACGTGCAGATGGCCAGCTGGAGCCTGATGGCCCAGTCGATCGCCATCCCCGCGTTCCTGCTGGTGAAGGTGCTGGCGCCGGCGTTCTATTCGCGCCAGGACACCCGCACGCCGGTCAAGGCGGCGGTGGTGGCGGTGCTGACCAACGCGCTGTGTACGGTGCTGTTCTTCGCAGCGATGCTCTACGGCACCGAGCCGGGCCGGCAGGCCCTGCAGGCCGCGGGCGGCGACCTGAAGGCCGCGCTCGGCCAGGTCCAGGGCGCCCACGCATTGCTGGCGCTGGCCATCGCCATCGCCGGCTGGGTCAACGCGCTGCAACTGGCCTGGCTGCTGCGCAAGGCAGGCGTCTATCGCCGGCAGCCGGGCTGGGCCCGGTTCCTGCGCCAGATCGTGCTGGCCACCTTGGCGATGACGCTGGTGGTGCTGGCGTTCCGCTTCGTCTGGGTCGAATGGACCCCGTGGGCCTGGTGGGAGCGCGGCTGGCGGCTGGCGGTGATGGTCGGTGCCGGTGGCGGACTGTATGCCGCTCTGCTGTACCTGCAGGGCATTCGGCCGCGTGACCTGCGTGGGCATTGAGGACGGGCAGGGCCGGCTATACTTCAAGGTCTTGCAACATCCCGGATCCGCCGCCTGGCGCATCCGTCCTGACAGGAATCCATGAGCAGGCTGTTCCGTGACGTCGATGGCGGGCCTCTGTGCCCGCACGGTAGCGTGGTCTGCATCGGCGCCTTCGATGGCCTGCACCTGGGCCACCGTGCGCTGGTGCGGCATGCCGTCGCCCGTGCCCGCGCGCTGGGTGTGCCGGCCGTGGTGGTCACCTTCGAACCGCTGCCGCGCGAGTTCTTCGCCAGGGACACCCCGCCGCCGCGCCTGACCCTGGCGCGCGCCAAGGTCGAAGGCCTGCTGGATCTCGGCGCCGACCACGTCGGCCTGCTGCGCTTCGATGCCAAGCTCTCCGCGATGTCCGCCGAAGACTTCGCCCGCGTGCTGCTGTCCGGCCGCCTGGCCGCCCGTGAAGTCTGGATCGGTCCGGAGTTCCGCTTCGGTCATCGCCGCGGCGGCGATCTCGCCCTGTTGCAGGCGATGGGCCGCGAACTGGGCTTCACCGCCGGCGAAATCGAGCCGGTGCATGCGCAGGGCGAACGTGTCTCGAGTACCCGCATCCGTGAAGCGCTGAAGAGCGGCGACTTCGCCACCGTCGAGCGCCTGCTCGGCCGCCCGTACGCCATCGGCGGCCGCGTGGTGCGCGGCAAGCAGCTCGGGCGCACGCTGGGTTTTCCGACCGCCAACCTGCGCTTTCCGAAGACGCCCGCGCTGTCCGGCATCTACGCCACCTGGGTGCACGGCGTCGGCGACCAACCGTGGCCGTCGGTGTCCAGCTTCGGTACGCGCCCGACGGTCGACGGCGTCGAGCCGTTGCTGGAAGCCCACCTGTTCGACTTCGCCGGCGACCTCTACGGGCGCCACATCGACGTCGAATTCGTCGCCAAGCTGCGCGACGAACTGAAATTCCCCGATCTGCCCAGCCTCACCGAGCAGATGCACCGCGATGCCGCCGAGGCGCGCGACCTCCTTTCCGAACATCAACGACGAGCGACGGCGTGAGCCAGGACTACAAAGCAACCCTCCATCTGCCCGCCACCGAGTTCCCGATGCGCGGCGACCTGCCCAAGCGCGAGCCGGACACGCTGGCGCGCTGGGAAAGCCAGGGCCTGTACGCGCAGCTGCGCGACAACGCCAAGGGCCGCCCGCTGTTCGTGCTGCACGACGGCCCGCCGTATGCCAACGGTGCGATCCACCTGGGCCACGCGGTCAACAAGATCCTCAAGGACATCATCGTCAAGTCGCGCTACCTGGCCGGCTTCGATGCGCCGTATGTCCCCGGCTGGGACTGCCATGGCCTGCCGATCGAGATCGCCATCGAGAAGAAGTTCGGCAAGGTCGGCGTGAAGCTCGACGCGGTCGAGTTCCGGCAGAAGTGCCGCGAATACGCCGAGTCGCAGATCGAGATCCAGCGCAAGGACTTCAAGCGCCTGGGCGTGATCGGCGACTGGGACAACCCGTACAAGACGCTCGACTTTCGCTTCGAGGCCAACGAGATCCGCGCGCTGGCGAAGATCGTCGCCAACGGCCACCTGACGCGCGGCGTGAAGCCGGTGCACTGGTGCTTCGATTGCGGCTCGGCGCTGGCCGAGGCCGAGATCGAGTACGCCGACAAAGTCTCGCCGGCGGTGGACGTCGCCTACGCCGCGCGCGATGCGCAGGCGGTGGCGAAGGCGTTCGGTATCGACGTGCCCGCCGATGTCGAGGTCGCGCTGCCGATCTGGACCACCACGCCGTGGACGCTGCCCGCATCGCTGGCCATCTCCATCGGCGCCGATCTGGACTACGCCCTGGTCGAAGGCCCCACGCATGACGGCAAGCGCCGCTGGCTGGTGCTGGCCGATGCGCTGGCCGAGCGCGCGCTGCAGCGTTACGGCGTCACCGACGTGGCCGTGCATGGCCGCGTGAAGGGCGCTGCGCTGGAAGGCCTGCATTTCGCGCATCCGTTCTACGACGAACGCGACATCCCCGTGCTGCTCGGCGACCACGTGTCGGCCGAGGACGGTACCGGTGCCGTGCACACCGCGCCCGGCCACGGTCAGGAGGACTACGTCGTCAGCAAGCAGTACGGCCTGCTCGACAAGTACACCGCTGCGCAGCTCAATCCGGTCGATGGCCGCGGCGTGTATCTGCCGTCCACGCCGGCCGCGCATGGCGTCGAACTCGCCGGCCTGCACATCTGGAAGGCGAATGACACCATCATCGAGGTGCTGAAGCAGAGCGGCGCGCTGCTCGCCTTCAGCAAGCTCGAACACAGCTATCCGCACTGCTGGCGCCACAAGACGCCGATCGCGTTCCGCGCCACGCCGCAGTGGTTCATCTCGATGGAGCAGGCCAACCTGCGCGCCGATGCGCTGGAAGCCATCAAGCACGTCGGCTGGTTCCCGCAGTGGGGCGAGGCGCGCATCGCCGGCATGGTCGATGGCCGTCCGGACTGGACCATCTCGCGCCAACGCACCTGGGGCGTGCCGATCGCGCTGTTCGTGCATCGCGAAACCGGCGAACCGCATCCGCGCAGCGTCGAGCTGATGCGCGCGGTCGCCGATCGCGTGGAGCAGGGCGGCGTCGATGTCTGGTACACGCTGGACGCGGCCGAACTGCTGGGCGACGAAGCCAAGGACTACGACAAGATCACCGACATCCTCGATGTCTGGTTCGACTCCGGCGTCACGCATGAAGGCGTGCTGCTGGAGCGTGGCTTCGGCAAGCCGGCCGATCTCTATCTGGAAGGTTCGGACCAGCATCGCGGCTGGTTCCAGTCCTCGCTGCTGACCGGCGTGGCGATCGACAAGGCCGCGCCGTACAAGCAGTGTCTCACCCACGGCTTCACCGTGGACGAGCACGGCCGCAAGATGTCCAAGTCGCTGGGCAACGGCATCGAGCCGCAGGACATCATGAAGACCCTGGGCGCGGACATCCTGCGCCTGTGGATCGCCAGCGCCGACTACAGCAACGAGATGTCGCTGTCGCAGGAAATCCTGAAGCGCAATGCCGACGCCTACCGTCGCCTGCGCAACACCGCGCGTTTCCTGCTCAGCAACCTCAACGGCTTCGACCCCGTGCGCGACCTGCTGGCGCCGGCCGACATGGTCGCGCTGGACCGCTGGATCGTGCACCGCGCGTACGAAGTGCAGGAGAAGATCAAGGCGGCCTACGACCGTTACGACTTCGCCGAGATCGTGCAGGCACTGCTGAACTTCTGCAGCGTCGACCTCGGTTCGCTGTACCTGGACGTCACCAAGGACCGCCTGTACACGATGCGCGAGGATTCGCGTGGTCGCCGCAGTGCGCAGAGTGCGATGTTCCATATCGCCGAAGCCTTCGTGCGCTGGATTGCGCCGGTGCTCAGCTTCACCGCCGACGAGATGTGGGGCTACTTGCCGGGTGAGCGCACGGGCAACGTGTTGTTTGCCACCTGGTACGACGGCCTGGCGCCGCTGCCGGAAGGTGCCGCGCTGAACGCCGCCGACTTCGACCAGCTGCTGGCCCTGCGCGAGCAGGTCGCCAAGGTGCTGGAGCCGATGCGCGCCAACGGCCTGATCGGCGCCGCGCTGGAAGCGGAGATCACCGTGTCGGTGAATGCGCTGACCGCCGCCAAGTGGCAGCCGCTGGCCGAGGAGCTGCGCTTCTTCTTCATCAGCGGCGACGTCACCGTCAGCGAAGTCAGCGCCGACGAGATCTTCGTGCTGGCCACGCCGACCACCAAGACCAAGTGCGTGCGCTGCTGGCACTACCGCGCCGATGTCGGCCAGCATGCCGCGCATCCCGAACTGTGCGGCCGCTGCGTCAGCAACATCGACGGCGCCGGCGAAGACCGGGTGTGGTTCTGATGGTCGCCAAGCCGAAACCCAACGCGCTGGCCTGGCTGCTGCTGTCGGTCATCGTCATCGTGCTGGACCAATGGTCGAAGGCGTGGGTGCTGGCCTCGCTGCCCGAGTACACCGCCATCCCCGTGATCGAGGGCTTCTGGAACTGGTACCGCACCTACAACACCGGCGCGGCGTTCAGCTTCCTCGCCAACGCGGGCGGCTGGCAGTTGTGGTTCTTCACCGTGCTGGCCGTGGGCATCAGCGGCCTGCTGGGCTTCTGGCTGTCGCGTACCGCGCGCGGCGACTGGCGCCAGGCGCTGCCGTATGCGCTGGTCATCGGCGGCGCGCTGGGCAACGTGATCGACCGCCAGATCCACGGCCACGTGATCGACTTCATCCAGTGGCATTGGCGCGACCATTACTGGCCGGCGTTCAACATCGCCGACTGCGCGGTGGTGGGCGGCGCCATCGGCATCGCGCTGTTCGGGCTGTTCGACGGCAAGAAGAAAGGCGAGTGAGCCGGGTGGCATCGCGGCGGCCAGCCCTCACCCCGTTCCCCTCTCCCGCAGGCGGGCGAGGGGCGAAGGTGCCGGGCGGTTCCGTCTACGGATGCCGGTTCATCTCCCTGCGTTTCCGCCTTCGGTAGAATTCGATCCTATGGACGTCCTCCTCGCCAATCCCCGTGGTTTCTGCGCCGGTGTCGACCGCGCCATCGAGATCGTCAAGCGCGCCATCGAAACGCTGGGCGCACCGATCTACGTGCGGCATGAAGTGGTGCACAACCGCTTCGTGGTCGACGACCTGAAGCAGCGCGGCGCGGTGTTCGTGGAAGAACTGGACGAAGTGCCCGACGGCGCCACCGTCATCTTCAGCGCGCATGGCGTCGCCAAGGCCGTGCGCAACGAAGCCGACCGCCGCGGCCTGAAGGTGTTCGACGCCACCTGCCCGCTGGTGACCAAGGTGCATTTCGAAGTGGCCCGCCACTGCCGCGCCGGCCGCGACGTGGTGCTGATCGGCCACGCCGGCCACCCCGAGGTGGAAGGCACGATGGGCCAGTGGAACCGGGAAGGCGGGGCAGGGCAGATCTACCTGGTGGAAGACATCGACGGTGTCGCCACGCTGGATGTGAGCCAGCCCGAGAACCTGTTCTACACCACCCAGACCACGCTGTCGGTCGACGACACGGTGGGCATCATCCAGGCCCTGCAGGCGCGCTTCCCGGCGATCCAGGGGCCGAAGAACGACGACATCTGCTACGCCACGCAGAACCGCCAGGATGCCGTGCGCGACCTGGCCAGGCAGTGCGACCTGGTCCTCGTGGTCGGCTCGCCGAACAGCTCCAACTCCAACCGCCTGCGTGAGCTGGCCGAGCGCGACGGCGTGGAGTCGTACCTGATCGACGGCGCGCACGAGATCGACCCGCGCTGGATCGAGGGCAAGCAGCGCGTCGGCGTCACCGCCGGCGCCTCCGCGCCGGACGTGCTGATCGAGGGCGTCATCCAGCGCCTGCGCGACCTCGGCGCCGCCGGCGTCAGCGAACTGGACGGCGAGCCCGAGAGCATGGTCTTCGCGCTGCCCAAGGAACTGCGGCTGCAGCTGGTCGGCTGATCCGTCGGCGCGGAACGCTCCACACCGGCACGATACGTCGCAAAGACGGTATGGCATTGGCAGGCGTGCACGCGAACGCGTAGCGGCCCTGGTGTCGTCCCCTCGCGCTCCGGGACGACTGCTTCCATGACACGCATGTCCCGCGTCCGGCAGGTCGTTGCCGGACGCTCGCTCGTTGCCGCGATCATCGCGTACACGCCGGCCCTGTCCGTCGAAATCGGGACGGATGCCGCTGCGGTCAGATGCGTGCGATGTCCTGTGCATCGCGCCCACCGCGAATATCCCCTCGCGACGTCACGCATACGAACGTAGGTGCGACGTCCCGCGATACGCGTCACGTGCGGTGGCACGGGCGCATCAGATCAACAGGGGATAGCGAATGGAACGTCGAATCACTTTGCCGGTCACGGCAACGCAGGGGCATGCCGCCCGCGTGTCGCACACGACGCGCCTGCGTGCGGAAGGCGTGACGTCATGAGTCTCTCCGCATGCCGCATGCTGGCCGTGGTCGCGTTGGCAGGCATCGCCGGACCGGCGCTGGCACAGCAATGCGGTTTCGGGACGTACCAGTCCTTCGCTGCCCTCAACGGGCAAACCGGCTCGAGCGAGACGGTGATCAATGGCAACAACGTCTATGTGGGCACGTCCCGCGTGCAAGTGGACAACACCACCTTCGGTAACGGCACGATCACCACCAACGACATCAGCGACAACCACTACGCCGGTGAGCCGGGCATCCGCATCGGCCACAGTGCCGGCAACACCGGCAGCGAAGCCAACCGCATCCAGACTACGCTGCATTTCCGCAATCCCGATAACCTCGGCCAGTATCTGCCCGTCGGCAACCTGAGCTTCCGCCTGCACGACCTGGATGCGGGCGACAGGATGAGGGTCAACGCCTACGACCAGAACGGTGCGCTCATCACGCTGACAGCGTCGATGTATTCGTTCTATGCCAACTCGCTGCTGTCTTACGCAGGATCCAACCTGTTCCAGGCACCCGACGGCAGCACCGACGCGCTGAGCAACGGACGACGGGGCACGGTGGACATCGACCTGACGGGCTACCAGGTGTCGCGGATCGAGTTCCGCTACTGGGACCCCAACGCAAACGGGACGTACACCATCGCGCAGATGCACGGCTGCAGCGTGCCGCTCACGCTGTACAAGGTCACCCAGCCTGTCGCGGGCGGTCCTTTCGCCTTCACCCTGGCCAACACCACACGCAACACCGGCAGCACGGTGACCACCTCGGCGGCAGGCACGCCGGTGCAGGTGGACGGCAATACCGCGACCGGCATGCAGCCGTTCACCGTGGCCACCCCGGGTACCGCCGTCACGATCACCGAAAGCACGTTGCCGTCGGGCTGGAGCGTGGTGGACGCCGTCTGCACCACGGCTGCCGGCAACTCCGTCGGCAGCCGCAGCGGCGCCACGTACACGATTCCCGCGCCGAGCACGGCGGCGGGCGCGGCGTTGACGTGCACGTTCGCCAATGCACGCACGACCTTGCGTCTGCAGAAGGCCTTGCCGGGCGGCCGCATGCAGGCGGCCGACCAGTTCACCCTGTCCATCGCCGGTGCGGGCGCGCCGGCATCGGTCACCACCACCGGCAGCGGTAGCACCGCCAGCGGCGTGGTGACGCACGCCACGCCCACCGCGAACAGCGTGTACACGCTGTCCGAATCGGCGGCAGGCGGCGCGGTGCTGGCCAACTACACCACGACGTACGCCTGCACCAATACGCGGCCGGGTGGGCAGACGCCGAGCGGCAGCGGTACGACGTTCAACGTGACCCCTGCAGCGGGCGACGACCTGACCTGCACCTTCAGCAATACCCCGCGCCCGCGGGTGACGATCCGCAAGACCAGCGTGAACGGCACCGACAGCTTCACCTTCAGTGGCAGCAACGGCATCGCGAACCAGACCCTGGTCACCGCCGCCGCCGGCACGCCCGTCAGCGGCGCGGTGCAGATCCTGGCGGCGGCCAACACCGCGACCACGATCACCGAAGGTGCGCCGCCGGCGAACTACGTGCTTACCGACATCACCTGCACCGGACTGCCCACGGGTGGCACCGCCACGCCGAACCTGGCCTCGCGGCAGGTCGTGCTGGATGCGGCGGCCACCGTGGCCGGCGCGAACGTCACCTGCACCTTCACCAACACGCTGCGACGGGCGGACATCCAGGTACTGAAGACAGCCACGCCGAATCCCACGCCGAGCGGAGGCGTGGTGACGTACACGCTGGTGGTGACCAACAACGGCCCGGTGGCCGCCCCCGGGACGGTGTTGACCGATACGCCAAGCCCCGGCCTGAACTGCACCACGCCCGGCACCACCTTCGCGTGTGCCGCCGCCGGTGGTGCAACGTGTCCGTCCGCCACGGTGCCCGTGTCCACACTGCTGGGTGCCGGCATGGTGATTCCGACGCTCCCCGTGGGGGGGCAGGTCACGGCGACGCTGCTGTGCACGGTGACCGCAACGGGGCAGCCCTGAACCCGCCCGTCGGTGACGCGGTCGCGATGACGGAGGAGAGCACGCCGTCGTCGCCGCAGGATCTTCGCCGGTGACGAGATCGATCGTCCCGCGGCCCAGATTGGGGTGAGCCTGCGAACCCCAACATGCAGGGATGATCGTGCGCCATGGCATGTCGGCATGTCGCTCGTCCGTCGTCTCATCCCGCGCGACGCTCCCCGACCAGACTGTCCATCACGGACCGAGGGGATCACCGATGACGCGCATGCACCGGATGGCTTTCAGGATGTACCTGCCGACGCTGGCGTGCCTGCTGCTGGCATTCGCCTCGACGTGGTGGCTGCCGGGATGGGGGCAGTCGGCGTACCTGGCCGCGCTGGGTGATGCGCTTCGCTGGCTACCGTATGGACTGTTGGGCCTCGCCGTTTTGCTGGGGATCTTCGCGAGCCTCCGGTTGATGCGCTGGGAGACCGGCGATGCGTTGATCTGCAGCTGCGGTGGATTGCTGGGAGGTGAGCGGGAGGGACGTTTCGGCGCGTACCGGATGTGCATGGCGTGTGGAAGGAAGCGCGCGGTGGGCGGGCGGGGCTCGCATGGATGCGGCCATAGGTTGGGGTGAGCAACGCGAACCCCAACATGCGGGGACGATGACGCGTCATGGCATGTCGGCGAAGCGCCCCGCGTAACACTGCGGTATGGGGCGGCTTCGATTTGACCAGCCCTCTCTGTCCGGGAAGGAAGACGCTGTTGGGGTTCGCTGTGCTCACCTCAACCTATGCGCCCCACCAAGACGGGCTTGCCGCGAAAGCGTTGACGGACTTCCTACGTCTCCGGAGTGACCGTTGGCAGTAAAACCGACGCACTGCCGAACAAATACTTCTCCCCGTCGAACCGTTGAAACTCCCCCGTGCACCACGATGGTTCGGCGTCATCGAGTGAAGCCTCGCGGCCGAACCAGAAATCCTTGGCGGCAAGGATACTTTCTTCGACACCTCGACCCGGAAAGGCTCGACGCCAAGGCGGATTTCCTTGCCGTCGACCCTGTGAGGCTCCCGCTCAAGGAAATGTTCCTCGTCGTCTCACAGGAACACCTCGCGATGCGAGGAAACTTTCCTTGTCATCTCACTTCAGTGCCGTGTGCACGCACCTTTCTGGGTCGATGTCTCACATACGTGCGCTGCGGGCGATGCCCAGCGAAGCCGGTACGTACGAATAGGTCGCTATTGTTAGTCATTTCGCCTCGTCACCGTCTTGGATGGGTACGGGCGACGAGGTAGCGTGGACCTGCCGTCGGATGCGGCGGCATCACCTGACATGGAATCAAGGAGTGACAATGAGTCAGAACCTCGTGGACCTGCCGATCGACAGCACGCTTCTCGACCCGCTGGATGCGGCCATCACGCAGATGGAAACGTGCCTGACGGGCCTGATCTCGCTGACGCCGGAGCAGCGGCGCGGCCTGATGAAGATGGGCGAGAAGTCCGAAGCCTTCTGCCGTGCCGCGCTCAACGTGGCGCAGCAGCACAGCGGCATCATGGCGCGCGACTTCGACATCGACGCCTTCCAGCGCGACCAGCAGACGCTGGACCTGCTGCGCCCGCGCATCCTTCGCATCGCCCATCTCTACCAGCGGGCTATGGACACCGAGATGGCACTGGGCAGCGACCAGATGGTGGCCGCACTGGAGGTGTACGGCGCGCTGAAAGTCGCCGGCAAGGGCAAGAGCCTGGACGAAGCGCGCCGCAGTCTGGCCAGCCGCTGGCGCGTCAGTACGCAGGCGGCGGATGACGTGCCTGCGGGACCTCAGTCGGACTAGTCCGTCGGTAGTGGAATGTTGGATGGAACGGAACGGCCCCGCGATGCGGGGCCGTTCTGGGTCCGTGCTGCCGCTGCAACGAAGCGCGCGCGCCAGGCGTCAGGCCGCATCGGTCGCCGCCGCATAAGTTGGGGCGAGCGCACGTACCTCCAACACGAAATCAGGGCTACCTCTCGTCCGTCGACCTTCAGCCAATGCTGGTGTACCGTTCCAAGTAGATCCAGCCCATGGGTTCGTCCATGCGGCCATCGTATGTAGCCTAGTCACACAGACTGCGACGGCGTAGCCGCAAGATGGCGCTCTCGCATCAGCAGGAAGGTCGGCAAAGCCAACGATGGGCCGACCAGCATGCACGCCGCAGGAATCCACAGGCGACGCATGGCGAGCCTCCGCCCCTCTACGGCAATGAACACCAGTACCGCGATCCCCGACACCAGCACGTCAGCCCACGCAAAAGCAGACACCGGGGTTGCTATCGCCTGCTGGAGCAACAAAGGCATGTTGAGCCCGTTGGCAGACAACCATGGGATGAACTGGGACAGGGGCAAGGCCGCTCCGATGACGCAAAGCACAAGGTAGATCAGCTGCATCGGAACTCCGTTGTGGCACTGGTGGT
Source organism: Pseudoxanthomonas sp. LjRoot143 (assembly GCF_964252945.1). Lineage (NCBI taxonomy): Bacteria > Pseudomonadati > Pseudomonadota > Gammaproteobacteria > Lysobacterales > Lysobacteraceae > Pseudoxanthomonas > Pseudoxanthomonas sp. LjRoot143. The sequence goes on from NZ_CAXUPM020000001.1 coordinate 832,518, forward strand.
GCTGGACAAGATGTCAATAGGATACTGCCCATGCCCTGTTGGCAGGTGTCCCCTCGTTGGTTACGCTGCCGGTGTCTCGGGGCAAGCAGGGGATTCCATGCGTAAGACGGTAAGCGTCATGTCCGCCCGTTGGGCCGCTTGTTTGACACTGGCTGCCGGTGCGGTCTTCTACGCACAGGCGCAGGAGTACAGGGACACTGCCGTACCCAATGCCCAGATACCGAACGTCCTGCGCGACGTCGCGCAGTGGCACGACTTCCAGCATCCGGATTGCAAGTACAAGCAGCCAGTTGGGTCAGTGCGTGCCGAAGGCGAAGATGGCGATGAAGAACACTGGACCATCGTGGGCTGCGATGGACGACAGTTCACCTATCGGGTGTCTGTGATATCCCAGCATCGTGGTGGTGTCACCGTCTTGGTTGGCAACGTGGGTGGTGCCCCTGTCGAGCAGAAGCCCAAAGTAGGAAAGGGCCAGTTCAAGCCGTCGTGTGACGACATTGGCAAAGAGCTCGCCTCTTTCGGGGATGACATCGACAAGGTTCCCGATGACAAGATCAACCGAATGGCGCAGTTAGCCGCTGACAACGCAGCTTGTCAGGGTGAAGCCAAAGCAGCAGGCGACCGCTAGAGCGCAACCAGCACGCGCCTGGCCTGTTACGTGTTGCCTCTGACGCGCCGATAGTGCTCGGAGTGCAGGGCGCGGCAGGTAGCGATTGGTGTGCTTTAGGATGCGTCGCAGCAAGCGGGGACATCAAGGCTATAGCCCGCACGCGAACCTCTGACTTGTCGGTCCCGGCTTAAGTAACGTCGCCCAAGACGGGCCGGGGCGCTGGGTCGGTCCGGTAGTGCTTGATCCGTAAGGAGATCAGCGTCGGAACCAGCCGCAGGGGCGACGCATACACAATGCGCCGCTCCCCTGACTGATCTCAATGCGGATGCTCCGCATTACGGGGCATCGAAGTCCTAGAACCGCAGTGGAAACACTGCCCCGAACGCGCCGAAGTGGAGGATGGACTGGATGCACTCCATACAGGGGCGGGGCTAGCGCTAGCCAGCCCCAGACGCACTGATGGCTGAAAGCTGGCTGGGCCGGGTCGAAGTAAAGACTGGTCTTGCGAACGTAAATACGTTTATGTCTCTTGCAGCACGGCAGCGTGCTGAGCTGCTAGTAATCTCAATTTCCTTCTAATGACGGTATCTGAGATACCTGGCCTGCTAGGTCAGAGTCATGCGTTGCTCCGTCTGAGGCGACAGCGAGTCCAGCATGAGGATGCTTGCGGACCGTAGGGCCGTCGACGCTAACTAAAAATGATTGGAGGGAAGCGTGAACAGCGTCCGATCCACATTTCGTGTTCTGGCTATCGCGCTGGCTTGCACGGCCGGTCTGGTTACTGGCGAGGCCTTAGCGCTAAAGATTGACTCACATGTGTACATATCCCAGCAGGTTCTTAACGACGTAGTAGATGATGGGCAAATATCCATCGATGTTGGTGGTCAGATTAGAAGCTTTCCCGTGGATCCTGCGATCGTCAGCGCAATCAGGCAAAACCCGTCATATTTTAGAATGGGCTCGCTGGGCCCGGATGCGTTTCCGGGTGTGATAGCAGGACAGATGGTTATCCATCCTGGAGATGAGAGTCCGTTCGGTTGGGGAACAGGTGATTGGCTTAGCCACATTGAGAGCTCAGCAAAAACTCCTGAAGAGCAAGCATTCGCCGCTGGCTACAAGGTGCATGCAGCGACGGATGCCTTCTCGCACACGTACGTGAATCACTATTCTGGTGATGTTTGGGAGCTAAAGGGCGAGACGCATGTTGAAGCTCGGCACTTCATTCTCGAGTCATTCATAGCTTCAAAAAATCCCCCTATAACTAATGAACTTGGAGCCTCAGTCGGGAGTCCGCTTGATGCTATTAGGGCGCCAAGTGGCGAACTTGCCATTCCTGAAGACTTCATAGCTAGGACGCTGATCTTCACGCCAGAGGCTGGTCGATACAGTTCAGGTGCGCCACACCTGTCGTTCATGGCTAGTCATGAACGAAATATAGCGAGATCAATTGAGAAGGCGGAGAACATTGCGATTGAGATTGATCGCCTAACGGTCTTCTTCTCGACCGGAATCCTAGCAAATAAGGAAGAGGTTAGAGAGCTGAGAGATCTGGCTAGGAAGATTGGAGCGGGAGCAATTCCTTTTGATGAAGTCGAGCGCGCGATAGGGAAAATTCAGGACATCAGGAAGAACCACGCAGCAATTCCCGCTGACGTTCTGGGTGGTCTCCTAAGTGAGCTGTCAAACGTCTATAAAGAGTATGCGCGGCTACAGGGCGAGATGAACAAAGCTGCCCTCGATGCGGCGTCAATTAGCGACAAGATCAACTCATCCATCAATGCGTGCCAGTCCGGAAAAGCTGTTGCGCAAGCAGTATGCAAAACGGGAACAAGGAGCCTGTGCGAGAAGCTGAAGCTGGGTAAGAAGGCATGCGGGGCGCTGGATGTGTTTGATCCAAGTTGCATGGCGACCCAGACTCGCATCTATCACGAAGCCTTGAGAGCTTGCGAGAATATTCATGACGCGGTTCAGTTGCGCCCTCTGCTCGCGGCGGCAATTGAAGCTAAGAACAAAGCTGAGCTCGAGAGCTTAGGGCTAGGCGAACAGCTAAGAAGTGTAGCCAGCGAGATTGAGAACCTTACGGTTACTCAGATTGAGCTAGAGACGGCGCTTATGACAGCAGCCTTGAATATGGCCGAGCTCTCGTTGTCGGATATAAATGCGGTTGTAGCATCGCTCAAGACATGGCACTCAGGAATCAGGAGGGCAGGCGTTAGGTATGTCCATGCAAATGCTCAAGCAATGATAAATGCTCTGAGCCCAGATGGCGATCCGTTAGCGCCACTGATGGAGTGGGTGAGCTGCTATGGGCCAGTCTTGGCTGGAATTCCACATCCGCTGATGGATGCAGCTTGCGCTGTGGACGACGCCAGAACAAAGGCGCTGGCGTCGCTGAAGCGAGTGCTAGAGTCACTTGCAAAAATAGATATTGCTTCCAGGATGCTTCTTGAAACGGTAGAGAAGCTGGAGAAGGAGATTGCGGCGATCATTACTGAGGCAGTGATTGATGCTGTTGAAACGGTTGCCGGCGCGCCAGTGAAAGAGCTCCTGGCGATCATAAAAAAGCCTGGCTCTGTAGAGGCTGTGACGCTTGCATTCACGGAGGGGGAGTCGCTAGGTCTTCGGTCAATCCCTGACGCCGCGTACAGAGTCGCCGCCGAAATGGGGATAACGGAGAGTCGTTCTTTCTTCGATCAAGACAAATTCCATGTCGTATACAACTCAGTAGTTCTATCAAAGCTAAGCTTACTTTCGTCCCGCCAGCTGAACAAATTGGCTGAGATCGAGGGTGTCGCGGGTCAAACATCGTACGGGAGTGCTCTCTACAACCAGGAGACGAGAAGGGGCAGCAATGTACTAACTGGGGCGCTTCGATCTATAGACGGATCTTTCCACTGGTATGAACGGGGCATGCCATTCCTAAGGAGGTGGGGTCATGAGCACCCGCCAGTCGGTCGTTACACGTTCCTTAGATCAGACGACCCGGAGAATGGATTTAGACTGTGGCGCGATGAAAGGGCGCGAGATCAGTTGTTTCGTCGCATCTTCAGGGGGCCGATGATCGCGGGGATTGATGCTCCAGAAGTGATCGCGTTTCCGCCACTTCTCTTGGAGAAGTACCCATACAAGGTGTGCGAGCAGAATCCTTGGCCGCTCGAGAACTCTCCGAGCGATCCGGACGTCTCGTTGGACAACACCTGCACTCCAAACACATTGGAGTCTCTGTTCGCTCCAGATTCTTCCCGAAGAATGGAGCGCATGGACACGGTTATGTCAGTGCATAAGGCGATTGCACCGCCAGGTCCGCCGGCCGAAAAGTTAACTGAACCAGTTGAGTGGCATTGCCTATCAGCGGATCGAGCTAGTCGCGGCGCGCATCGCTGGAGCATCAAGTTCTATCCAGACGGTCTGATGCGTACTAACGTTACCTATACCACCTCGGATCTAAAGACGGATGTCTCACAGTCCGCTACCGCAGATGCAGACTTCAAGATAGTCGGAGACTTCCTGTTCGCTTTTCCAAGGCGCGCAGGGGTGATTGAGTCGCGAGATGCGCCAAAGGCGGCAACGCTTGATCGTAGATTTACGAGTCAGCCCCAACGCTATTGGATGCAGCTACCGGAGGATGGAGAGCTGCTTCTAACTAATCACGATGGCACAAAGCTGGCCTGTGTTGACCCTATCCGATTAGCGGCTCAAGAGCGACGTTCGAGTAACTGAGGTCAAGACTGAGTGCTTCCGTTGAGGAACTGCATGAGATGCCAGCGACAGCCAATCCTGCACTAGACCGATATCCCCCTCCTATCTCTCTCAGCATTTCGGACGTGCAAAGTCCTGCTCCTCGGACTGGACGCGTCCTTGCTCCGACACGCACAAGGTCGCTTCGTACTACGACATGTTGAGGGAAGCGGGGTAAAGCACGCATCCGAGCTTTAGGGTCCGCCTTCCGCCCCACCCCACACCCGGCTTCCCAGGGGCTTATCACTCCACCGCCGACACCCCCGCATTGACCCGCCCCCACCCCAACCCCTAAAATTCGCGGCTCCGCCGGAATAGCTCAGTTGGTAGAGCGGCGCATTCGTAATGCGTAGGTCGTAGGTTCGATTCCTATTTCCGGCACCAGTTGTGACAAAGCCCCGCTTCGGCGGGGCTTTGTTTTTCCGGGTCTCGCCCGTGGAGACGGCGGGCCGATACAGTAGCCGCTCGCCTTCACGACAGGTTCCCCGTGGCCAAGACCTCCGCCAAGTCCCGCACCGCCTACGTCTGCACCGAATGCGGGGCCGAGCACAGCAAGTGGCAGGGCCAGTGCGCCGACTGCGGGGCGTGGAACTCGCTCAGCGAGATCGTGCTGGAGGCCGCGGCCGGGTCACCCGCCGCCGCCCGCCGCTCCGGTTGGGCCGGCAAGGCCGAAGCCCCCAAGATCACCGCCCTCAAGGACGTCCGCCACAGTGAAGAGGCGCGCGTAACCACCGGCATCGGCGAGTTCGACCGCGTGCTGGGCGGTGGCCTGGTCGAAGGCGCCGTGGTGCTGGTCGGCGGCGACCCCGGCATCGGCAAGTCCACCCTGCTGCTGCAGGCGCTGGCCCGCATGTCGGCCAGCCTGCCGGCCCTGTACGTCACTGGCGAGGAGTCGCTGGCCCAGGTCGCCGGCCGCGCCGTGCGCCTGGACCTGCCGCTGGACAACCTGCAGGCGCTGGCCGAGACCGGCATCGAGAGCATCCTGCAGCACGCCTCCGTCGCCCGGCCCAAGCTGATCGTCGCCGACTCCGTGCAGACCCTGTGGACCGAATCGCTGACCGCCGCCCCCGGTTCCGTCAGCCAAGTGCGCGAGAGCGCCGCCCGGCTGGTGCGCTACGCCAAGGAGACCGGCACCGCCGTGTTCCTGGTCGGCCACGTGACCAAGGAGGGCGGTATCGCCGGCCCGCGCGTGCTGGAGCACATGGTCGACGCCGTGCTGTATTTCGAGGGCGAGAGCGGCAGCCGCTTCCGCGTGCTGCGCGCCTTCAAGAACCGCTTCGGCGCGGTCAACGAACTGGGCGTGTTCGCGATGGGCGAGAAGGGCTTGAAGGAAGTGCCCAACCCGTCGGCGATCTTCCTGTCCGGCAGCGCCCAGCAGCCCGGCAGCTGCGTGATGGTCACCCGCGAGGGCACGCGCCCGCTGCTGGTGGAAGTGCAGGCGCTGGTCGACAGCTCGCCGCTGTCCAACCCGCGCCGCGTGGCGGTGGGTCTGGAACAGAACCGCCTGGCGATGCTGCTGGCCGTGCTGCACCGGCACGGCGGCGTGGTGGTGGGCGACCAGGACGTGTTCGTGAATGTCGTCGGCGGCATCCGTGTGCAGGAAACCGCGGCCGACCTTCCCGTGTTGCTGGCCGTGCTGTCCTCGCTGCGCGACCGCCCGCTGGCCGAGAAGACCGTGGCCTTCGGCGAAGTGGGCCTGTCCGGCGAGATCCGCCCGGTACCCAACGGCGAAGAGCGCCTGCGCGAAGCGGCCACGCACGGCTTCAAGCGCGCCATCGTGCCCAAGGGCAACGCGCCTAAGTCGGGCGCGTTCAAGGGCCTGGAAGTGGTGGCGGTGGAGCGGTTGTCGCAGGCGCTGGAAGCGGCGGCGGAGTAGACGGTGCCCTAACGCCGCGCTGCTAGCATGCGGCACGGCCCACGCAACGTGGCCGCATAACGCGAGGGAGGCGACTGTGAAGGGAATTTGCAGTGTCGTGGGGAAGCGCGCGGGGTGGGTCGCAGTGCTGTTGTGGGTCGCGATGACGATGACGGCGTACGCGCAGAACGTCGTCGATCACCTGAAGGTCCCCGGACCGATCGCGTTCTCCGGTGAAACCTTCCGCCTGGCATGGAGCAGCCATCCCAGCGACCGCCTCTACAAGCAGGAATACCTGCCCGCCGGCCAGACACTCAAGCGTTACCAGGGCATGCTGATGCTCGACCTGATGTTCGACGGCGTGACGCCGCGCCAGAAGGCGGAAGCGTTTGCCGCGACCCTGCAGGCGCGCAAGAAAACGGACCCGGTGGTCAACTTCCAGCTGCTGCAGGGCGACAACGGCCAGGTGATCCTCGACTTCGTGTTGTCCGGCAAGCAGCCCAACGGTGAGATCATCATCGAGTGGAACGCCTACCGTTACAGCGCGCTGGGCGAGGGCGTGCAGATGGTGGGCATCAGCCGACGCGCCTACGGCGACGCGGCGGCAGAGGATTTCCTGCGCAACCGGCTGAAGGCCTTGCGTGACCGCGACATCACGGCGCTGGCGGGCCTCGAGATGAGCGCGACGCTGCCGGCGAAGTGACGCGTCGCGATAGTGGATGCGGAGCGGGGGGCGGTGACGCCGCGCCTACAGGCGCATGCCCAGCCAGATGACGGCCTCGGTCGAGACGCGCACGACGGGGGTCAGGATCGGCGGCCAGAACGCGCCTGCCTGCATCGCGTCGCGACCGTGATCGTGGTGTTCCTGTTCTTCCGCCACGATGCGCGACACGGCATCGAAGGCGTCGGAATCGATGGGCTCGAGCTGCCGCCGTTGCTCGATTAGATGCTGCACCACCACGCTTTCGACGGCATACGTGGTGGCCGCGATGGCGGACGGTCCCAGCAGGCCGGTCAGCAGCCCCAGCGTCCAGCCGCCGGCGCCGCACAGCAGATAGCTGCGGCAGCGACGAACACCACGCGCCTGGAGCCGCTCCCGGAACAGTGCGCGATGGCCACGTTCGTGTTCGAGGAAGTGCCGGAGCAGGGGCACCAGCTGTGGCGCCGTCCAGCGCGCCATGAGGATCTGTGCGCGGTAGATGTTGACCGCGCCGTGTTCGCCCGCGTGATCGACCTTCAGGATCCGGTCGCCCAGCCGCGTGCTCAACCGCGCCTCAGCACCATCTCGTAGACGAACTTGCTGCCGAAGAACGCGAGCAACAGCAGCACCATCGCGGTGAGCGTCCAGTGCACGGCCTTGGCGCCGCGCCAGCCGTAGCGCCAGCGGCCGATCAGCAGGGCGCCGAAGGTCAGCCACGACAGCACGCTCAGCACGGTCTTGTGGGTGAGCTTCTGGACCAGGAAATTCTCGACGAACAGCACGCCGGTCAGCAGCGTGGCGGTCAGCAGGATGAAGCCGACCGTGATCGTGCGGAACAGCAGGTCTTCCAGTTCCGTCAGCGGCGGCAGGGCGCGCAGCCACACATGGAACTCGCGCCGGCGCAGGGCGCGCTCCTGCGCCGACAGCATCACCGCCAGCAGCGCGGCGATCGCCAGCGCGGCATACGCCAGCAGGGCCAGCCAGGCGTGCAATTGCACGCGCCAGTCCAGCCCGACCGACGTCTGGTGCCCGTAGACGTGGTAGAGCGTCAGCATCAGGGAGGCCAGCGGAAAGGCGACCACGCCCAGGGCCGCCATCCGGCCGCGGACCGCGACCAGCAGCGTCATCGCCGCCATGCCCAGCGACACCAGCGACAGCGCGGCGAAGAAATGCATGTCCGGCCCGCCCGGCGTGCGCCAGGCGACCAGCAGGTGGTAGGTGCCATGCAATACCACCGCCGCCAGGGCCGGCCAGGCCCAGGGGCGCGGCGCATCGCCGGTGTCGCGGGTGACGGAACGGACCACCAGGCCGGCGGCCAGCAGATAGAGGGCGACGGCGATGAGAATGATTGCCATCGGGGAAGTGTCGCACAGCGGACGGCGCCGGCGCAGGGGCGCTCGCGGCCGTGATGCGCGTGCAACGGAGGTCGCGGGCGGGGCCGCTATAATCGCCGTCCGTTTTCCCTGGTCCTGCCCGCCCTCATGTTCGAATCCCTGACCCAGCGACTCTCCGGCACCATCGAGCGCCTGCGCGGCCGCGGCCGCCTGAGCGAGGAGAACATCCGCGAGGCAACCCGCGAAGTACGCATCGCGCTGCTGGAGGCCGACGTGGCCCTGCCGGTGGTGCAGGCGCTGATCGAGCGCATCAAGGTGCGCGCGGTCGGCCAGGAAGTGCTGAAGTCGCTGACCCCCGGCCAGGCGCTGATCAAGGTGGTCCGCGACGAGCTGACCGCGGTGATGGGCTCGCAGGCCAGCGACCTCAATCTCAACGTGCCCGCGCCCGCCGTGATCCTGATGGCCGGCCTGCAGGGCGCCGGCAAGACCACCACGGTCGGCAAGCTGGCCAAGCACCTGCGCGAGAAGCGCAAGAAGAAGGTGATGGTGGTCAGTGCCGACGTCTACCGTCCGGCCGCCATCGAGCAGCTGAAGACGCTGGCGCAGCAGGTCGACGTGCTGTTCTTCCCGTCCGACGCGGGCCAGAAGCCCGAAGCCATCGTCCGTGCCGCCATCGACGATGCGAAGAAGTCCTTCGTCGACGTGCTGCTGGTCGATACCGCCGGCCGCCTGGCGATCGACGAGGCCATGATGGCCGAGATCAAGGCGCTGCACGCCGCGGTCAAGCCGGTGGAGACGCTGTTCGTCGTCGACGCGATGACCGGCCAGGACGCGGCCAACACCGCCAAGGCCTTCAGCGAGGCGCTGCCGCTGACCGGCGTGGTGCTGACCAAGACCGACGGCGATGCGCGCGGTGGCGCGGCGCTGTCGGTGCGTTACATCACCGGCAAGCCGATCAAGTTCATCGGCGTGGGCGAGAAGCCCGACGGCCTGGACGTCTTCCACCCCGAGCGCGTGGCCAACCGCATCCTCGACATGGGCGACGTGCTGTCGCTGGTGGAGCAGGTCGAGCAGAACGTCGACCGCGAGAAGGCCGAGAAGCTGGCTGCGAAGGTCATCAAGGGCAAGAAGTTCGACCTCAACGACATGCGCGACCAGTTGGAGCAGATGCAGAACATGGGCGGCATCAGCGGCCTGATGGACAAGCTGCCGGGCATGGGCCAGATTCCCGAGCACGTGAAGCAGCAGGTGCAGCAGGGCAAGGAAGTGCCGCGCATGATCGCCATCATCAACTCGATGACGAAGAAGGAGCGCCGCAACCCGGCGTTGCTCAACGGCTCGCGCCGTGCCCGCATCGCCAAGGGCGCGGGCCTGACGCCGGCCGACGTCAACAAGCTGATGAAGCAGTACCAGCAGATGGAAAAGATGATGGGCAAGCTGGCTGGCGGCGGCATGAAGGGCATGATGCGCAACATGAAGAGCATGATGGGTGGGCGCGGCGGCATGCCGTTCCGCTGAGCCTCCGCTGTTCTATCCTGTGGGAGCGACGCAAGTCGCGATCGTGTCTCCGCTCATCGCGACTTACGTCGCTCCCACATTCGACCGAAGCGGAGATCCGGCCCGCATGACCTCGGCCTTCCTCAACGGCAGCCCCGCCAGCGCCGACGACCTGCGTGCGCTGGCACTGGCCAATTACGGCCACTTCACCTCGATGCAGGTGCGCAATGGCGCGGTGCAGGGACGTGCGCTGCATGTGCAGCGTCTGCAGGAGGCGACGCTGGCGCTCTTCGGCACACAGCTGGACGGCGACGGCGCGTTGAAGCTGGCCGCGCGGGCCCTCGATGAGGCGGGTCTGCGTGATGCGTCGGTGCGCGTCACGGTGTTCTCCACGCAATTCGATTACCGCGATCCCGCGCGCAGCGTGACGCCCGATGTGCTGGTGACGCTGTCGCCCGCCTCCTCGCCGGACAAGCCGGCTTTGCGGGTGAAGTCGTATCCGTTCGTGCGTCCGCTGCCGCAATACAAGCATGTGGGTACGTTCCCGCTGTTCCACTACCGCCGGCAGGCGCTGGCCGACGGCTACGACGATGCGCTGTTCGTCGATCCGGCGGGGCAGGTGGTCGAGGGGTCGATCTGGAACCTGGGCCTGTGGGATGGCCAGTCCATCGTCTGGCCGGAGGGCCCGGCCTTGCGGGGAACGGCCGAACGGTTGCTCCAGGCCGGCTTGGACCGGGCGGGCATCCCGCAGCGTGCCGCGCGGGTGGGTGTGCCGGATCTGGGCGCGTTCCGGGCCGGATTTGCCTGCAATGCCAGTGGCTTGCAGCCGGTCGTCGGCGTGGATGCCGTCGCATGGGGTGCTGATATCGCCCTCATGGCCCGCCTCAACGCCGCGCTGGATGGCGTGCCGTGGGAGCCGCTGGTCTGACCTCCGAAGGCTCGGAAACCGGGGTGGGTTTTCCTGAGCGATTCAATGGCTTAGAATAGCCGGCTTACCTCGCCATTCTGGCGACTGGGCAACACTGGAAAACACCATGGTCAAGATCCGTCTCACCCGCGGCGGCGCGAAGAAGCGCCCCTTCTACCACATCATCGTCACCGACTCGCGCAGCGCGCGTGACGGCCGCAACATCGAGCGCGTGGGTTTCTACAACCCGGTCGCCGCCGGTGCCGAGAAGCGCGTTGAACTCAACATCGCCCGTGTCGACCACTGGGTCGGCAACGGCGCGCAGCTGACCGAGAAGGTCCGCAACCTGTACAAGGAAGTCAAGGCTGCTCCGGCGGCCTGATGGCTTCGGCCGCGCAGATCGCGCGGCCTACCTTACCCATGAACACAGAGCGCCCACCGACCCCGCAGAAAATGATTCTGCTGGGAAGGCTTCTGGGCGCTTTTGGTGTGCGTGGCCAGATCAAGATCGAATCCTGGACAGAACCGCGCGAGGCTATCTTCCGCTACCAGCCGTGGACGCTGCGCGATGCCGCCGGCGTCGAGCGCGAGCTGAGTGGCGCGCGTGGCAAGGCTTCGGGCAAGCATCTGGTGGCGACACTGCCGGGCGTGGAGGACCGCGACCAGGTGGAGGCGATGCACGGGCAGGAAATCTTCGTCCCGCGCTCCGCATTGCCCCCGCCGAGTGCCGGCGAGTTCTACTGGGTCGATCTGGAAGGCCTGCGCGTCATTCATGTCGACGGCGCTGATTTCGGCACTGTCTCGCACCTGTTTTCGACCGGCGCAAACGACGTGCTCGTCGCGCGCGGCGATCGTGAGCGGCTGATCCCGTTCGTCGAACCCGACTATGTGCGCTCGGTGGATTTCGAGGCCGGCGTGGTCACCGTCGACTGGGACCCCGAGTTCTAGCCGTCCCGCAGGCGACCGCTGTGGCGGTTACCCTGCACCTTCACCGAGTTCCAGCCGATCGCCATGCGTATCGACGTGATGACCCTGTTTCCCGATTTCATCGCCCAGGCCGCTGCCGTAGGGGTGGTCGGGCGTGCGCAGGAGCGCGGGCTGCTGTCGCTGCATGGATGGAATCCGCGCGATTACGCCAGCGGCGGCTACCGGCGCGTGGACGACCGCCCGTTCGGTGGCGGCCCCGGCATGGTGATGATGATCGAGCCCCTGCTGGCCTGCCTGACGGCGGTGCGCGAGGCGGATCCGGCTCCGGCGCCGGTGATCTACATGAGTCCGCAGGGTGCTCCGCTCACCCAGAAGAAAGCGCGCGAGCTGGCGGCATTGCCGCGGATGATCCTGCTGTGCGGTCGCTACGAAGGCGTGGACGAGCGTTTCCTGCAGGCCCACGTGGACGAGGAACTGTCCATCGGCGACTACGTGCTGTCGGGCGGCGAGCTGGCTGCGGCGGTGGTCATCGACGCGGTGGGCCGGTTGCAGGACGGTGCGCTGAACGATGCCGATTCGGCCGTGCAGGACAGTTTCGAGGGCGATGGCCTGCTGGATTGCCCCCATTTCACCCACCCGTCGTCCCACCCGCTGGGCGACGTGCCGGCGGTCCTTCGCTCCGGGGACCACGCCGCCATCGCCCGTTGGCGCCGGCAGCAGTCGCTGGGCCGGACCGCACGGCGGCGGCCGGACCTGCTGGACGAGGGCAGTCTCTCGAAGGCCGACAAGGCGCTGCTGACAGCCTTCCGGGACCAGGAAACGGGCGAGGGCGGGGCGGGGTAGCCAGCCCGGCCGGGAATCCGGTAGAATGCGCGACCCTTGGGCGGTTCTCGCCCAGGATCCCATAAGAATATCGTGCAGCGCAATCCGGCGACTGCATCAGTTTTCCGCTGTCGCAAGACACGATCACGCATACAAGCATTGGTGCCAACATGAGCAAGCTCCTCCAGGAATTCGAAGCCTCCCAGATCACGCGCGAGCTGCCCGCGTTCGGCCCCGGTGACACCGTGGTCGTCAACGTGAAGGTCAAGGAAGGCAACCGCGAGCGCGTGCAGGCGTACGAAGGCGTCGTCATCGCCAAGAAGAACGCCGGCCTGAACTCGGCCTTCACCGTCCGCAAGATCTCGCACGGTTACGGCGTCGAGCGCGTCTTCCAGACCCACAGCGCCTCGATCGACTCGGTCGAAGTGAAGCGCCGCGGCAAGGTCCGCGCCGGCAAGCTGTACTACCTGCGCGACCTGGAAGGCAAGGCTGCCCGCATCAAGGAAGACCTGGCCGCCAACGCCGCCGCCAAGGTCGCCCGTCAGGCTGCCGCCGCCGCTGCCGCCGAGTAATTCCGGCAGAAGCGCGTCGCACGGACGGCCACCTTCGGGTGGCCGTTCGCGTTTCCGTCCCATGCATTTCGGTGCAGACTTGCGCTAACGGCTACGGAGAGCGCCATGTACCTCACGCGAGTCCTGTCTTTGGCAGTCCTGTTGCTGGCTGCTTGTGCCAGCGATCCGATGGCAGCGAACGATCCGCCAGTCTCCGCGCCGTTCGCCTGGTGCGCCGACGAGGCCCGGGCCGCGGCATCGCAGCCGATGCCGAAGGACGCCACGCCGACCCAGCGACGGGCGGCACGCGACTTCCACATGTCCAAGGCATGCCAGCGCGCGTACGACCACAAGGTCGAACTGCCGTTTCCCGTCGTTCCCTCGCGCCTGCCTTGAGGCAACTGTTCTCTGTGTTCCGATGACCGAATCCACCGACGCTTCCGTCCGCCTCGATCTGTGGCTCTGGGCGGCCCGTTTCTTCCGCACGCGCAGCCTGGCAAAGCAGGCCATCGAGACCGGCAAGGTCGACGTGGCCGGGCAGCGCGCGAAGTCCTCGCGCGCTGTCAGGGTGGGCGACATGCTGGTGATAACGCGGGGCGACGATGTGTTCGAGATCGAAGTCCGCGCGCTCAGCGACAAGCGCGGCTCGGCACCCGTGGCGCAGGCCCTGTACATGGAGTCGGAGGCCTCGCGTGCGCGCCGTGCCGCTGCCTTGGCGGCGCGGCAGGCGGAACGTGCGGGCTACCAGGCACCGCAATCGCGGCCGGACAAACGGGCGCGCCGATTGATCCGGGCGCTGGGCGACATCGACGCGTTGTAGGAACCGCAGAAAAGAAGAAGGGCGCCGTTGGCGCCCTTCTTCTTTTCTTCCTGGCGCAGGCGACCGGGTCAGCGCCCGCCGCCGAACATGCCGCTGCCGAGCTTGAGGATGTCGCCCAGACCCAACTGGCCATCGCCATCCTGGTCCAGCACCGCACCGAGCAGGCCGCCGCCCAGACCACCCTGTTGCTGCACCTGCTGCCGTTCCTGACCCAATACCTCGGCCAGCCCCAGCGGGTTGTTCTGTGCGCTGCCCTGGCTCATGCGCTGGGCAAGGAAGGCGAGCACGATCGGGGCCAGGATCTTCAGCAACTGGCCGGCGCGTTCACCGCCAAGGCCGGTCGCCTGGCCCAGGCCCAGTTCGGCACGGTTCTGCTGCCCGCCGAAGACATGGCCCAGGATGCCGGCGCCATTGGCCTGGGGCGACGCCGCTCCGCCGAGCACCGCGCCCAGCACGCTGCCGATGTCCAGACCGTTGTGGTTGCGTTGCAGAGCGCCGAACAGGGCTTCCGCGCCCTGTGGCTGCGAGGCATTGCGGCCCAGTGCACCCAGCAGCAGCGGCAGTGCGGCGCCGACGGCGCTCGACGCCTGCATCTGCCCGATACCCAGTTGCTGCGACACCTGCTGTAGCGGCGCGCCCTGCAGTTGGGCGAAGAGATCTTCGGCGAGGGAAGCGTTGCTCATGGTGCGTTCGTCCTCCTGGACGCATTGGGGAAACGGCACATCATGCTAGCGCCAATCCGTGCGCGCTCCGACTCACATTAGTGGCCGCCCGACCGGCGGAAACGAAGGCGCCGCATGCCCGAGGGGACATGCGGCGCCGGGGTCCGTCCAGCAAGGAAGTCAGCGCAGGTCGAAGCGATCCAGCTCCATGACCTTGACCCAGGCCGCCGCGAAGTCCTTCACGAACTTGTCCTTGCCGTCGGCACTGGCGTAGACCTCGGCGAGCGCACGCAACACCGAGTTGGAACCGAACACCAGGTCGGCACGCGTGCCGGTCCACTTCACGTCGCCGCTCTTTCGGTCGCGGCCCTCGTAACTGTTCGCCCCGGTCGCCTTCCACTCGGTACCCATGTCGAGCAGGTTGACGAAGAAGTCGTTGCTCAGCGTGCCGGGCGTGGCGGTGAACGCGCCGTGCTTGCCGCCATCCGCATTCGCGCCGAGCACGCGCAGGCCGCCGACCAGGGCCGTCATCTCGGGGGCGGTGAGCGTCAGCAGCTGCGCGCGATCCACCAGCAGGTGTTCGGCTGGCACGGCCGACCGTCCCTTGAGGTAGTTGCGGAAACCATCCGCGACCGGTTCCAGCACGGCGAACGACGCGACATCGGTCTGGTCGGCACGCGCATCGGTGCGGCCCGGGCGGAACGGCACAGTGATGGCATGGCCGCCGGCCTTCGCCGCCTGTTCCACACCGACGCCACCGGCCAGCACGATCAGGTCGGCCAGCGAGACCTTCTTGCCGCCGCTTGCGTCCAGATTGAACTCCATCTGGATGCGTTCCAGCGCCTTGAGCACCTTCGCGAGTTGCTCGGGCTGGTTGATCGCCCAGTCCTTCTGCGGGGCCAGACGGATGCGTGCGCCGTTGGCGCCACCGCGCTTGTCGCCGCCGCGGAAGGTGGAGGCCGAGGCCCAGGCGGTGGACACGAGCTCCGAGACGGACAGGCCGGAGGCGGCGATCTTCTGCTTCAGCGCATCGACATCGCCGGCGTCGATCGCGGCATAGTCGGCCTTCGGCAGCGGGTCCTGCCACACCAGTTCTTCCTTCGGCACTTCCGGGCCGAGGTAGCGCACGCGCGGGCCCATGTCGCGATGGGTCAGTTTGAACCAGGCGCGGGCGAAGGCTTCGGCGAAGGCCTGCGGATTCTCGAGGAAGCGCTTCGAGATCGGCCCGTAAATCGGATCGAAGCGCAGCGACAGGTCGGTGGTAAGCATCTTGGGACGCTGCTTCTTCGTCTTGTCGTGCGCGAACGGCACGTCTTCCGGCGCATCCTTCGCGACCCACTGGTGCGCGCCGGCCGGCGACTTCTCCAGTTCCCACTCGAAGCCGAAGAGATTCTCGAAGAACTTGTTGCTCCACAGCGTCGGTGTCTGCGTCCAGGTCACTTCGATGCCGGAGGTGATGGTGTCGCCCCCCTTGCCGCTGCCGAACTTGTTGTGCCAGCCGAAGCCCTGCGCTTCGAGCTCGTCGGCCTCGGGCTCGGCACCGACGTTGTCGGCCGGACCGGCGCCGTGCGTCTTGCCGAAGGTATGGCCGCCGGCGATCAGCGCGACGGTTTCCTCGTCGTCCATCGCCATGCGTGCGAACGTGTCGCGGATGTCCTTGGCTGCCAGCAGCGGATCGGGATTGCCGTCGGGGCCTTCCGGATTCACGTAGATCAGGCCCATCTGCACGGCGGCGAGCGGGTTCTCCAGCCGACGCGAATGCACGTCGCCGTCGGCGTCGTCATCGGACACCAGCACGCCCTTGTCGCCGGGCTTCTCGACGCCCTCCGAGCCGTGCGCATAGCGGATGTCGCCACCCAGCCACGTCGTTTCGCGACCCCAGTACACGTCCTGGTCGGGTTCCCACACATCCTCGCGGCCACCGCCGAAGCCGAACGTGCGGAAGCCCATCGTCTCCAGCGCCACGTTGCCGGTGAGGATCATCAGGTCGGCCCAGGAAATGCCCTGGCCGTACTTCTGCTTGATCGGCCACAGCAGCCGGCGCGCCTTGTCCAGGCTGACGTTGTCCGGCCAGCTGTTGAGCGGGGCGAAGCGCTGCTGCCCGCGCCCGCCACCGCCGCGACCGTCCTGGATGCGGTAGGTGCCCGCGCTGTGCCACGCCATGCGGATGAAGAGGCCGCCGTAGTGGCCGAAGTCGGCCGGCCACCAGTCCTGCGAATCCGTCATCAGGTCGCGCAGATCCTTCTTCAACGCGTGGTAGTCCAGCTTGTTGAAGGCCTCGGCGTAGTCGAAGTCGCCCGCCAGCGGGTTGGAGCGCGACGAGTGCTGGTTCAGCAGGTCCACGCGCAGCTGGTTGGGCCACCAGTCGCGGTTGCCGGTGCCGCCGCCAGCGGTCTGGTGGAACGGGCACTTCGATTCGGTGGTCATGGGTTTCCTTCCTTTGGCCGTCGGGTGTGGGTGGGAATGGATGGACTGGAACGGAGAGGCTGCAAGGCGATGCCGCGCGCAACGAGGTCGGTCGCGCGCCGTCAGATGAGAAGGGGGATGTGCCGGCAGATCGGCAACGCGGCGATTCGCATGGCTGACGTCCTTCGAGGGCGTTGGCGGATGGCGACCAGACTAGGCAGTGCGAACGATCAATGAAAATCGTTTTTGGCGAAGACTTCGATAGTGTCTTTCAATGGTGCGTCGCGCCATCGCAAGCTTCCCCAGCGCGAGCATCACGATACTCCGCGTGCGTTACGCGGATGTTGTAGAGGCGTGCGTCGATGCGCCCTGGCGGGCGACATGCGCTACGCGATCAGAGCAGCGCCTTGAGCCGGTAGAGCGCCTCGAGCGCCTGCTTGGGCGTGAGTTCGTCCGGGTCCAGCGCGGCCAGTGCTTCCTGTGCGGCCGAGGGTGCGGCGGCGAACAGGCCGAACTGCTGCGGCGCGTCCAGCGCCTGCGGGGCCATGTCGGAGGCGTGCGTCTCGCGGCCGCGCTGTTCCAGTTCCGCCAGACGCCGGCGCGCCTGCTTCAGCGTGGTCTTCGGCAGACCGGCCAGCGCTGCGACCTGCAGGCCGAAGCTGCGGTCGGCCGCACCGTCCTTCACCGCATGCATGAAGACCAGGCTGTCGCCATGTTCGACCGCGTCCAGATGCACGTTGGCGATGCCGCTGGCGGGTTCGTTCGCCAGCGCCGTCAGTTCGAAGTAGTGCGTCGCGAACAGCGTGTAGCAGCGGTTGCTGGCGGCGAGATGGCGGGCGACGGCATCGGCCAGCGCCAGGCCGTCGTAGGTGGAGGTGCCGCGGCCGATCTCGTCCATCAGCACCAGCGACTGCGCGGTGGCGTGATGCAGGATGTAGCTGGTCTCGGCCATTTCCACCATGAAGGTGGACTGCCCGCGCGCGAGGTCGTCGCCGGCGCCGATGCGGGTGAGGATGCGGTCGATCGGGCCGATCACCGCGCGCGAGGCGGGGACGAAACTGCCGATGTGCGCAAGCAGCACGATCAGCGCGTTCTGCCGCATGTAGGTGGACTTGCCGCCCATGTTCGGACCGGTGATGACCAGCATGCGACGACCTTCGTCCAGCCGCAGGTCGTTCGGTTCGAACGGCTCCTTGCGGACGGCTTCGACTACCGGATGGCGGCCTCGCTCGATGCACAGGCCTGGCGTATCGCCGAGTTCCGGCTGGGCCCAGTCCAGCTCCTGCGCGCGTTCGGCGAAGGACGCCAGCACGTCGAGTTCGCTCAAGGCGCCTGCGCAGCGCTTCAATGGTTCAAGGCGTGCGTTGAGTGTGTCCAACAGCGCGTCGTACAGCAGCTTCTCGCGCGACAGCGAACGTTCGCGCGCCGACAGCACCTTGTCCTCGAACTGTTTCAGTTCCTCGGTGATGTAGCGCTCGGCGCCGGTCAGCGTCTGCCGGCGGGTGTAGTGCACGGGTGCCTTGTCGGCCTGGCCCTTGCTGATTTCGATGTAGTAGCCGTGTACGCGGTTGTAGCCGACCTTCAGCGTGGCGATGCCACTGCTCGCACGCTCGCGCGCTTCCAGGTCGACGAGGAACTGGTCGGCGTTGGTGCTGAGCCGGCGCAGTTCGTCGAGTTCGGCGTCGTAGCCATCGGCCAGCACGCCGCCATCGGTGAGCTTGAGCGGCGGTTGCGGGGCGACGGCGGCCAGCAGCAGCGCCGCGGTGTCGTCGTGTTCGCCCAGTTCGGCTGCCAGCGCCTGCAGGCGGGGCGAGTCGAGCGGCTGCAGGTGGCCGCGGACATCGGGCAGCAGCGCGAGGCCATCGCGAAGCGTGGACAGGTCGCGCGGACGCGCGGAGCGCAGCGCCACGCGGGTGAGGATGCGCTCGAGGTCTCCCAGTGCACGGAAGCCGGTCCGCAGGTCGCGATCCGTGCCATGGCCGATCAGGGTCGCGATGGCATGGTGGCGTCCACCCAGCACCTCGCGATCGCGCAGCGGGCGATGCAGCCAGCGCCGCAGCAGGCGGCCGCCCATCGGTGTGACCGTCGTATCGAGCACGCCCAACAACGTGTGCTTCGTATCGCCGTCGACGCGGGTGTCCAGTTCCAGATGCCGGCGCGTGGCGGCATTCATGGCGATCGCATCGCCGGCCGATTCCAGCGCGATGGCGGTCAAGTGGGGCAGGCGCTGCTTCTGGGTCTCTTCCACGTACCCGAGCAGCGCGCCGGCCGCGCCGGTGGCCAGCGCCTTGTCGTCGATGCCGAAGCCGGTCAGGTCGTGCAGGCCGAAGAAGGCCAGCAACTGCCGGCGCCCGCTGTCCGGATCGAACAGCCACGGTGCGCGACGACGGAGACCGGTGCGCTGCTGCAGGAAGGACGGCAGGCCTTCCTCGTCCGGAACCAGCAGTTCGGCCGGCTCCAGCCGCGCGAGCTCGGCTTCCAGCGCGTCGTCGCTGTCGACCTCGTTGACCATGAAGCGTCCGCCGGCCAGGTCCGCCCACGCCAGGCCATAGCCGGAGCGTCCGCGGCTCACCGTCATCAACAAGGTGTCGCGGCGTTCGTTGAGCAGCGCCTCGTCGGTCACCGTACCCGGCGTCACCACGCGGACTACCTTGCGCTCCACCAGGCCCTTGGCCAACGCGGGGTCGCCGATCTGTTCGCAGATGGCGATCGACTCGCCCAGCGCCACCAGCCGGGCCAGGTAGCCTTCGCAGGCATGCACGGGCACACCCGCCATCGGGATGGGTGCGCCGGCGGAGTTGCCGCGCTGGGTCAGGGTGATATCGAGCAGCCGGGCCGCCTTGCGGGCGTCGTCATAGAACAGTTCGTAGAAGTCCCCCATCCGGAAGAACACCAGCAGGTCCGGGTACTCCGCCTTGGCGGCGAAGAACTGCTTCATCAGGGGCGTGTGTTCCGACTTGTCTTTGCTCACGAGGCCAGCAGGAGGGGGAGGCAAAAGGGCGTTGATTGTAGCGGCGGGGACCGGCATCCGAGGCGCGCGGACGTGTTGTTGCCGTGTCCGGCGCAGGATGGATCGAGCGGGGCGCAGAGGCGATGCGATCGGGTGCGACCGGACTTCCGCACGATCGTTCGTAAAATCAGTGGCTTATCCGTGCCAAAGTCAGGTGCGGCGTATCGACGCAGTGCAGAATGCCGCATTGTGAAGCGGATGTTAGTTTCGCGTTGACGCAAGGGGAGTTGCGTTCGTCGTCAGCGGCATCGCCGCACGCCACATCGGGAACCACCACAGGCACCAACCGCCAGCACATGACCCTTGGGAGGGGAGAACATGGTCAACGCATCGCCCAGGCATAAAGCGCTTTCGCTCGCCGTCTTCACCGCGCTCTGCGCCAGCTCGCATGCCTATGCGCAACAGGCGGCCGCGCCCGCCGGCGAGGACGAGCCCACCACGCTGGGGACCATGACGGTCACCGCGCAGAAGCGCGAGGAAGTGTTGCAGGACGTGCCGATCACGGTAGCCGTGATCTCCGAGGAACTGCTGCAGGACACCGGGGTTCGTGACATCAAGGACCTGCAGGTCTTGGTGCCGGGCCTGACCGTGACCAGCACGCAGAACGAAGCCATCACCACGGCGCGTATCCGCGGCATCGGCACGGTGGGCGACAACGTCGGCCTGGAATCGTCGGTCGGCGTGGTGATCGATGGCGTGTACCGCCCGCGCAACAGCGTCGGTTTCGGCGACCTCGGCCAGCTCGAGCGCATCGAGGTACTGAAGGGGCCGCAGGGCACCGTGTTCGGCAAGAACACGTCGGCCGGCGTGATCAACGTGGTCACGCGGCGCCCCAGCTACACGCAGAGCGCCGAAGGTGAGATCACGGTCGGCAACTACGGCGCCCTCGGCGTGTCCGGCAGCTACAACGATGCGCTGTCCGACAATGCCGCCTTCAGCATCTTCGCCGCCAAGCGCAAGCGCGATGGCTGGATGGACGTGCGCACCGGCAACGGGCCGCGCCAGGAAACCGACGACTACGACCAGAATTTCCACACGGTACGCGCCAAGCTGCTGCTGGAGCCGACCGACAATCTGGAAATCCTGCTGTCGGGCGACTTCACCAGCCGGGACGAGAACTGCTGTACGGCCGTGCAGACCACGGTCGGCGGCACCGCCGCGATCCTCAACGCACTGGCGGGTGGCCGTGCGGTGGCGGCGCCGGGCGACGATCCGTTCGATCGCGTGGCCTACAGCAACCGTCCCACCACACAGGACATCATGGACAAGGGCCTGTCCGCCGAAATCAACTGGGACACGCCCTGGTTCGGCGGCGCCACCCTGACGTCGATCACCGCCTCGCGGCAGTGGGAGGCCATCAACGGCCTCGACTACGACTTCAGCACGGCGGACCTGCTTTACCGCAACGCCGACAAGGACGAGTCGTTCACCGGCTTCGATACCTTCAGCCAGGAATTCCGCCTGACCGGCTCCAGCGAACGCATCGACTGGATGGTGGGCGCGTTCTACTCGGATGAAGAGCTGACCCGCAACGAGACCTACCGTATCGGTCCGCATTACGAACCGTACGTGTCCACCCTGGTCTACCAGTTGGTGGGCCAGAGCCTCGGCGCGGCGGGCGTGCCGCTGAACAATCCGAACAACATCTCGCCGGCCGCGTTCCTTGCGCAGGTGGGTGGGCGCCCGTTCGGTACCGGCTTCACCGGCCTGGGTTCACTGGACCGCTACGAGCAGAACGCGAAGAGCCTGGCGCTGTTCACCAATAACACCTGGCACGCCACCGATGCGCTGGACCTGACCCTGGGCCTGCGCTACACCCGCGAGAAGAAGGACCTGACCTCGTCCTACAGCAACCCGAACGGCAGCCTGGCCTGCAGCGGCACGCTGGCCGACCAGAACGCGGCCAATCCCAACCGCTTCGCGCTGCTGCGGGCGGCGCTCGCGTCGCGCAGTTCGGTGTTCGCCTCGCTGCCGGCGGCCAACCAGAACGCCATCCTGGCCTCGGTGGGGCCGACCATCGCCGGCTACATGTGTCTGCCGTGGGCCAACGCGTTGCATAACGGCCGCAACACCTTCCAGGAAATGGAAGACAAGGAGTGGTCGGGCACCGTGAAGGCGGCCTACCGCTGGAACGAGAACGTGATGACCTACGCGTCCTTCGCCCGCGGCTACAAGGGCGGCGGTTTCAACCTGGATCGCGTGCAGTCGGCCGATGGCCTGTCGGCGAGCGGGCAGGGCATCCGTCCGGTGAACGACACCTCGTTTGGCGGTGAGTTCGTCGACAGCTTCGAGCTGGGTACCAAGACCACGTGGGCGGACGGCACGCTGCTGTTGAACGCCACCCTGTTCCACCAGGAATACGAGGACTTCCAGCTCAACAGTTTCCTCGGCACCAGCTTCGTGGTCCGTTCGATCCCGGAAGTCACGTCCTCGGGCCTGGATGCGGAAATCCTGTGGCAGCCGCGTGCGGTGCAGGGCCTGATGCTGCAGGGCGGCCTGATGTATGCCAAGACCGAGTTCGGCAAGGACATCCCGGGCGGCGACTTCGTCGAGCGGACTCCGCTCAGCACCTCGGGTGCGCTTTACAAGCTGCCGGGCGCGACCATGCCGTTCGCACCGGAGTGGTCGGGTTCGCTGTCGGCCACCTACGAGTGGGACTTCGGCGCCGACCACATCGGCCGCTTCAACATCGGCGGCAAGTACATGGGCGACTACAACACCGGTTCGGACCTGGATGTCGAGAAGCACCAGAGCTCCTACACCGTGTTCAATGCCCGCGTCGGTTTCGGTCGCAGCGATGGTCGCTGGATGCTCGAACTGTGGGGCACCAACCTCACCGACGAGGACTACGTGCAGGTCGGCTTCGATGGTCCGTTGCAGGGTCTGTTCCCAGATCCGAACAATCCGCTCAACACCTTCAACGCGTTCCTCGGCGCGCCGCGCATGTACGGCATGACCCTGCGCGTCCGCTACTGATCCCCTTCGCACGACGTGGCGAACGGCCCGCCCCACAGGCGGGCCGTTTTCTTTCCTGCCTCCGGCGGGGCGACAACGCGGGGCAAATGGGCTACAACACGCACGCCCCCTGTCGGAACCGATGATGTCCGTGCCCAACGATGAAGCGCTGCGCGTCCTGGCGCAGCAGGTCGGTGAACGCCTGCGGCAGCAGCGCGACCATCTGGTCACCGCGGAGAGCTGCACCGGCGGCTGGATCGCCAAGTGCGTCACCGACATCGCCGGGTCGTCGGACTGGTTCGATTGCGGGATGGCGGCCTACAGCTACGAGGCCAAGCAGGCGCTGCTCGGTGTACGCCCGCAGACACTGGAAACGCACGGTGCGGTCAGTCGCGAGACGGTGATCGAAATGGTGTCGGGCGCCCTGGTGAACTCGGGGGCCAGCGTCGCGGTGGCGGTGACCGGCATTGCCGGCCCAGGCGGCGGCAGTCCTGACAAGCCGGTGGGGACGGTGTGGATCGGCTGGAAGCGTCGCGGCGGTTATGCGCGGGCGGAGGTCTTCGAGTTCGCCGGTGACCGCGAGGCGGTGCGGCGTCAGACGGTGGAGACCGCCCTGAAAGGACTCGAACACCTCTGATGCGTCCCGGAGGCAGGGACGTGTTGAACAGGTAGTTGCCAGTCGGCGAAGTTAGTAGTATTACTACTAACCATGGACCTGACCGATACCCAGCACGCCATCCTCGCCCTGATCGCCGAGCGGCTCGAAGCCGAAGGCATGCCGCCCTCGCAGGCCGAGATCGCCAAGGCGTTTGGGTTCAAGGGCGTTCGCGCCGCGCAGTACCACCTGGAAGCGCTGGAACAGGCGGGAGCCATCGAGCGTGTTCCCGGCCGGGCCCGTGGCATCCGCCTGCTGAAGGCGCCGCCGTCAGCCCAGTCCGACCTGGCATTCCCGCCCGCCAACGACGATGGCCTGCGCGTGCCGGTGCTGGGGCAGGTCGCCGCCGGCGCACCGATCGGCGCCGATGCGGGCCACCATGACTATGTGCTGCTGGACCGCGCCTTCTTCGCGCCCGCGCCCGACTACCTGCTGAAGGTGAAGGGCGACTCCATGCGCGACGAAGGCATCTTCGACGGTGACCTGATCGGCGTGCACCGCACCCGCGATGCGCGCTCCGGCCAGATCGTGGTGGCCCGGGTCGACGATGCCATCACCGTCAAGCTACTGAAGATCGGCAAGGACCGCATCCGCCTGCTGCCACGCAACCCGGACTACGCCCCGATCGAGGTCCTGCCCGACCAGGACTTCGCCATCGAGGGCCTGTATTGCGGGCTGGTGAGGCCCAACCGGTGACACGCGTCCGTGCATCCGAGGTTGCCGGATGGCGTTTTCCGATGCCTGTTTGCGGCGACAGCCGATCCCCCTGGATCGCAGGGACAATTAATTTCACTCCTCCCCGTCCTGTCGCAGCCAGTGCGATAGGCACCTCCCACACTGATCGCACCTGACCACATTGACTAGGACCACGACGATGGACGAGAACAAGAAGCGCGCCCTTTCCGCGGCACTGACCCAGATCGAGCGCCAGTTCGGCAAGGGCTCGGTGATGCGCATGGGCGATCGGGTCATCGAGCCCGTCGAGATCATTCCCACCGGTTCGCTGATGCTGGACATCGCCTTGGGTATCGGCGGACTGCCGCGCGGCCGCGTCGTGGAAATCTACGGTCCGGAGTCCTCGGGCAAGACAACGCTGACGCTGCAGGCCATCGCGCAGTGCCAGAAGCAAGGCGGCACGGCGGCATTCATCGACGCCGAACACGCGCTAGACCCGATCTACGCCGCCAAGCTGGGCGTGAACGTGGACGACCTGCTGCTGTCGCAGCCGGATACCGGCGAGCAGGCGCTGGAAATTGCCGACATGCTGGTGCGCTCGGGCTCCATCGACATCGTGGTCATCGACTCCGTGGCGGCACTGACGCCGAAGGCGGAAATCGAGGGCGAGATGGGCGATCAGCTGCCGGGGCTGCAGGCCCGCCTGATGAGCCAGGCGCTGCGCAAGCTGACCGGCAACATCAAGCGCTCGAATACCACCGTCATCTTCATCAACCAGCTGCGCATGAAGATCGGCGTGATGATGCCCGGCCAGAGCCCGGAAACCACCACCGGCGGCAATGCGCTGAAGTTCTATGCCTCCGTGCGCCTGGACATCCGTCGCATCGGCGCCATCAAGAAGGGCGACGAGATCATCGGCAACCAGACCAAGATCAAGGTGGTCAAGAACAAGCTGGCGCCCCCGTTCAAGCAGGTCGTCACGGAGATCCTGTACGGCGAAGGCATCAGCCGCGAGGGCGAGCTGATCGACATGGGCGTGGACGCCAAGTTGGTCGACAAGGCAGGCGCCTGGTACAGCTACGGCAGTGAGCGCATCGGCCAGGGCAAGGACAACTCGCGGACCTTCCTGCGCGAGAACCCGGCCATCGCCGCGAAGCTGGAAGCCGAACTGCGCGAGAAGTTCCAGCCGGCCGAAGCGCAGCGTGACGAGAACGCCGACGACGACAGCGACGACTGACAAGTCCGCGGCGGCGCACGATGTCCGAGGAGAGTGACCAGGCGGGAGCAAGGGTGGGGCGTCGGCGCAAGCCGATCGAACAGACGCCCCTGCAGCGTGCGCTCGGCCTGCTGACCCGGCGGGAACACTCCCGTCGGGAACTGTCCCGGAAACTGGCGTCCCGTGGCGTGGAGGCGGCCGATGTGCGATCGGCCGTGGACCGGTTGGCGGATGAGGGTTGGCAAAGCGACACGCGGTTTGCCGAGGCCCTCGTTCGCAGCCGGGCCTCGGGGGGATATGGTCCGCTGCGCATCAAGGCTGAGCTGTCCACCCATGGGTTGGATCGCGAAGCGGTAGCGGCGGCCATGGCCACCTTCGATGGCGACTGGACCGAAACGGCGTGCGACCTCGTCCGCCGGCGTTTCGGTCCAGCCCGCCGGATCGAACCGGCGCAGGCCCGCAAGATCGCGGATTTCCTGATCCGTCGTGGTTTCGATGCGGCCGCTGTCCGGGCGGCCAGCCAGCTTGACCCGGAGGACTGGGGCGGGATGGCCTGATAATCTAGCGCATTGGGTTGCTTCCCCCGGCCGCGTCCGCATGTGTGTGGATGGAACGGCGCAATGAGGCGCCTTCCAGCCAATGCCTGCCAGATGACCACTTCCAATACCCTCAGCACCCGCCAGATCCGCCAGGATTTCCTCGATTTCTTTGCCGGCAAGGGCCACACCATCGTGCCCTCCGCCTCGCTGGTCCCGGGCAACGATCCCACGTTGCTTTTCACCAATTCCGGCATGGTGCAGTTCAAGGACGTGTTCCTGGGCGCTGAGAAGCGTAGCTATGTGCGTGCAGCCGACGTGCAGCGATGCCTGCGCGCGGGCGGCAAGCACAACGACCTCGATTCGGTCGGTTACACCGCGCGCCATCACACCTTCTTCGAGATGCTGGGCAACTGGTCGTTCGGCGACTATTTCAAGAAAGAAGCCATCGGCTGGGCGTGGGAGCTGCTGACCGAAGTCTGGAAGCTGCCGAAGGAACGTCTGCTGGTGACCGTCTACCACACGGACGACGAGGCCTATGATCTGTGGCACGACATGATCGGCCTGCCGGCCGAGCGGATCGTCCGCATCGGCGACAACAAGGGCGCGCCGTACGCCTCTGACAATTTCTGGCAGATGGCCGACACCGGCCCCTGCGGACCTTGCACCGAGATCTTCTACGACCACGGCGACCATATCGCTGGTGGCCCGCCGGGTTCCCCCGATGAGGATGGGGACCGCTATATCGAGATCTGGAACAACGTCTTCATGCAGTTCGACCGCCAACCCGACGGCACACTTGTCCCGCTGCCGGCGCCCTGTGTCGATACCGGCATGGGGTTGGAGCGCCTTGCGGCGGTCCTGCAGCATGTCCACACCAATTACGAGATCGACCTGTTCCAGGGTCTGATCCGCAAGGCGGCGGAACTGACCGGTACCACGGATCTCGAGAACAAGTCGCTGCGCGTCATCGCCGACCATATCCGCGCCTGCAGCTTCCTGATCGTCGACGGCGTGCTGCCCTCCAACGAGGGCCGGGGCTATGTGCTGCGCCGGATCATCCGGCGCGCGCTGCGGCACGGCTGGATGCTGGGCGTGCGCCAGCCGTTCTTCCACAGGATGGTCGGCACGCTGTCCGAGCTGATGGGCGATGCCTATCCCGAGCTGCCCGCGGCCCGTGAGTTGGTCGAGCGCGCGCTCAAGGCCGAAGAGGAGCGTTTCGCCGAAACGTTGGACTCCGGCATGCGCATCTTCGACGACGTCGCCGCACGCGTGGCCGATGGCGTGATTCCCGGTGCCGACGCGTTCCGGCTGTACGACACCTACGGCTTCCCGGTCGATCTGACCGCCGACATCGCGCGCGAGCGCGGGCTCACCGTGGACATGGCCGGCTTCGATGCCGCAATGGAGCAGCAGCGCGAGACCGCCCGCGCCGCAGGCAAGTTCACGTCGAACACCGGTTTGCCGGCGGACCTGGTGGCCAAGCTCTCTCCGACCGCGTTCCTGGGCTATGACCAGCTCGATGCCGGTGGCCTGCAGGTCGTCGCCCTGTTGAAGGACGGACGTCCCGTGGCGTCCGTCGATGCCGGCGACGAGGCGGTGGTGATCCTGGATCGCACGCCGTTCTACGCGGAGTCCGGCGGCCAGGTCGGCGACATGGGAGTACTGGCCGAGCAGGGCGTGGAATTCGATGTCGCCGATACGCTGAAGTTCGCGGGACAGTTCCACGGTCACGCCGGCCGCGTGGCCAAGGGCACGTTGAAGCTGGGCGATCATGTGGTCGCATCGGTCGATGCCGCGCGCCGTGCCAGCACCATCCTCAATCATTCGGCCACCCACCTGTTGCATGCGGCGCTGCGCGAGGTGCTGGGTACGCACGTCCAGCAGAAGGGTTCGCTGGTCGCGCCGGACCGCCTGCGCTTCGACTTCTCCCACTTCCAGCCGATGACGGCGGCCGAACTGGCCGAGATCGAGCGCCGCGTCAACGCGCAGATCCGCGCCAATAGCGCCGCCGAAGTGCATCACATGGGTATGCAGGAGGCCCTGGATTTCGGTGCCATGGCCCTGTTCGGCGAGAAGTACGGCGAGAACGTCCGTGTACTGAAGATGGGCGACTACTCCACGGAGCTCTGCGGCGGCACCCACGTCGGCCGTACCGGCGACATCGGCCTGTTCAAGCTGGTCGGCGAAAGCGGCGTGTCCGCGGGCGTCCGGCGTATCGAGGCGGTGACAGGGCAGGGCGCCCTGGATTACGTGGCCGACGAGGAGCGCCGGCTGTCCGAGGCGGCCGGTCTGCTGGGTGGCAGCACCGGCGAGGTGGTCGAGAAGATCCGTTCGCTGGCCGACCGGCAGAAGAAGCTCGAGCGCGAACTCGAGGCGCTGAAGGCCAAGGCGGCGTCCAGCGCCACCTCGGACCTGGGCAGCGCTGCCGTTGAAGTAGGCGGGATCCGCGTGCTTGCCTCGCGACTGGAAGGGTTTGATGCCAAGGCCTTGCGTGATGCCATGGACCGCCTGAAACAGCAGTTGGGGGACGCCGTTATCGTCCTGGCCGGTGCGGCCGACGGCAAGGCGGCGCTGGTGGCGGGCGTGAACGGCGCCGCAACCGGGAAGGTCAAGGCGGGGGAACTCCTCTCACATATCGCGGGTCAGATCGGCGGCAAGGGCGGTGGCCGCCCGGACCTCGCCCAGGGTGGTGGCGAGGACGGGCCCGCCCTTGCGACCGCCCTGCAGGGCGTTCCGGAGTGGGTCCAGCAGCGACTGGGCTGACCCGCGTATTGGACCAATCGGTGCTTGCGGCCGTGTGCCTCCGGCCGCTAACATGCTTTAGGTTCATGAATGTACCAGGAAGCCGCCGACCCGTTTTCACGGGACCAGCGCGCCCCCGGCACTATCCTTTGCCGGATTACGGAGAAGAAACATGTTGATCTTGACCCGCCGTGTCGGCGAAACCCTGATGATCGGCGATTCGGTCACGGTGACCGTCCTTGGCGTCAAAGGCAACCAAGTGCGCATCGGCATCACCGCACCCAAGGATGTGGCTGTGCATCGCGAAGAGATCTATCAGCGCATCCAGCGTGGCGAGGAAATTTCGTCGCCGGCCGCTTCGGAAAACATCACCGACTGATTTTGTTTGCCGCCTGCGCGGTGAGCCGCTATCCTATGCGGCCGCTGCAGCTTGGCTGCAATGCGAGCGACAAACCGGAGTGATGC
Source organism: Pseudoxanthomonas sp. LjRoot143 (assembly GCF_964252945.1). Taxonomy (NCBI): domain Bacteria; kingdom Pseudomonadati; phylum Pseudomonadota; class Gammaproteobacteria; order Lysobacterales; family Lysobacteraceae; genus Pseudoxanthomonas; species Pseudoxanthomonas sp. LjRoot143. The sequence goes on from NZ_CAXUPM020000001.1 coordinate 861,604, forward strand.
CCGAGCGGCTGAAGGGGCTCCCCTGCTAAGGGAGTATAGGGTCAAAAGCCTTATCGAGGGTTCGAATCCCTCTCACTCCGCCAGTTTGAAGTTCGTCTTGCCTTACCGAAACGCGTGGGGAAACAGGATGCCGATGCCGTAGCTCTGCTCGGCGAAGCATCCTCCGGAAGCGTCGTCAGTGACGCCACGGGAAGCAACAAAGAAGTAGAAAAAGATTGACGAGCGGAAAACGTCTCACGCATAATTCCGCTCCTCACGCGCCCGTAGCTCAGCTGGATAGAGTACCTGGCTACGAACCAGGCGGTCGGGAGTTCGAATCTCTCCGGGCGCGCCATACAAAAGAAAAAACCGGCAAGGAAACTTGCCGGTTTTTTTTGTGCCTGGTCATTCTGCCGGCGCCCACCGTCCGAGATCTGCTGTCGATGTCTGGTGGCATGGGTGCTGCCGTTAGCGCATATGATCGAGTGCGTATGTGTCGCGACGCGTCTGTCGTCGTCCAGGTCCAATGAGCATCATGACTCCAGCGGAAAGCAGCGAGGTTCGACATGGCGTCATCGTTGAAAAAGTGGTGTCCGTTCGTGGTCCTGTTTCTGGCGGCGGTCGCACTGGTCGCCTGCGGGCGCGATGCCGCATCCGGGCAGCAGCAGGAACAGGCGCTTTTGCAGGCGCCCGCGGTAGGCGATCACTATGCGGCCGAACTTACCTATTTCTCCGACGCTGATTTCGAGCAGAGCGGGCGTGCCTTCGGTTTGATGAGAGTGATCGCGGTGGAGGGCGATGAGATCACGCTGGTAACGGAAAATGGCGGTTCGACCGACGAGCGCGCGGCCTTGAGAGCGCTTGCGGAGGGCGGCGGAAAAGCCAGTTTCGACGATAACGAGCGGATCATTCTCCGCAAGAGCGATCTGCTGGACGCCTATGAGGCGGGAAAGATATTGGGAGTACGCCGGTGATGTCGGCCCGATTATTTCCGGCCGCAGTCGAGATTATTATGTGACGAGATCCTGCTATTCGGAGATTGGCTACTTCTTTTCACCTGTGGTTGTAAAGGGGTCGATATAGTTTTCCTCGTCCCCTGTCCTGACGTCGGTTATCCATGCGTAGTTTCTCCAAGGCCGCCCTGGCCCTCTCCTTGGTCACTGCCCCCTGCCTCGCCTGGTCGGCTACCTATACGGTAGGTCCTTCCGGTCGGCAGTACACGCAGCTCTCGGCGGTGTTCGCCAACAATAATCTCGCGCCCGGCGATATCGTCGAGGTCGATGGCAATGCTACGTATAACGGCAATATCGTCGTCAACAGCGACGATGGAGGCGATGCCGGCAATCCTGTGATCATCCGCTGGAAGCGCGCAGCCGGTCAGTCGCGACCCTTGCTGCAGGGCGGAACCAACACGATCAAGTTCCAGCGTTCGAACAACGTGGTCTTCGAAGGCTTCGAAGTCACCGGCGGTTCCAATACCTGCATTTTCAGCGAGGCGCACAACGTGACGGTGCGTGACGCCGTGATCCGCAACTGTCCTTCGCACGGCATCCTTGCGGCGGACCAGAACTCTGGCTCGTTCACGCTCGAGTACAGCGAAATCCGCAACAGCGGTAGTGGCTCGCAGCGCCATCCCATTTACATGCAGTCGGACGAAGTGGCGTTTCCCGGCGCGGTGTTCCGCATGCAGTTCAACTACATCCATAGCGGAACGGGTGGAAACCTGGTCAAGGTCCGCCATGAGCGGGCAGAGATCTATTACAACTGGCTCGAAGGCGCCACCTACCAGGCGTTGGAGCTGATCGGTCCGGATTGCGCCACGCAACAGTCCGGCTGGAATGCCGGATTGCGTCGCGAAGATTCGGATATCGTCGGCAACGTCATCGTCCAGTCTGGTTCCTGGGCCAACGCGATCCGCATCGGTGGCGATCTGAACGGACGCAGCCAGGGGCGCGTGCGCCTGGTCAACAACACGATCCTGTTCACGCGCAGTGGCACGGCCAACGCCGTGATGGTGCAGTTGGGCGCCGGTTCGCTGGAGATGCACAACAACGTCATCCACCAGACGAGCACGGGCTCGCCGACCGTCATCGTGGAGAACTCGTCGGCCGAGACGCCTTACTGCGGACCGACGGGCACGTCGGCCTGGGACGCCGGTCGCAAGGTCGCGGGCAGCAACAACTGGGTGAAATCCGGCGCGGGCAACGTGCCCGGCGAATGGACCGGTACGCGCAACGGCAGCGATCCGGGCCTGACCAGCGTTGCCCAATGGAATCTGCGTCCTGCGTCGTCGAGCGTGCTGGTCGGCAATGGCAGCAACCCGCCGCCGACGCCTACCGCGTTTCCGTTCCCGTCGCCGCAGCTGATTCCGCTGTTCGATCCGCCCTCGCGCGCCAAGCTCGATCTCAACGGCCAGCGCTCGCGCGTGCTCTCCGGTGCGCGGCTCTCGATCGGCGCACTGGAATCCGCCGGCGGTACCGAGCCGGCCAAGCCCGTCCGCGTCAATGGCTCGCAGCCGCTCCAGCCCGGTGGCGCATCCGCCGCCACGGGCGCTGCATCGGTCCCCACGGCGGCGCTGAGTCCGGCGCCTGTGGCCACCGCTGGCGCTGTCCCGGGGGTGCCTTCCCTGACCGGGGCGGCGGTCGACACGACGACCACGGCGCGCCGGGTGCGCAAGTACGTCACGCAGCCTTCGCAGCCGCGCTACCGGCGCTGGGCCGCACCCGCGGCCTCGTGGTGCGACACCGAAGAAAGCGCCGAGGGCGAACGCTCGATCTGCAAGCACCCCTAAGCAGGATGTTCCCCCGGAAGGCGGCCGCGTTGTCGACGTGGCCGCCTTCCGCCGTTTTCAGCCGGGACTCCTGATGCCCGAGATCCGTCGCGCGGGCTTCCGCGCAGACGGTTGCGCCACATTGGCCGCTCACCGGCACGCCTGACGTTAGATCGACCGTAAGGCGGGAAACAGGGACTGGAGGCATTCCGTTCCATGTCGGATTGGGTCGGCAAGCCTCCGTTTCCAGCCTGGATGCTGTCCTGGGAAAACCGTTCCAGGGCAGGGGATCTCGGCGCGGGAATCAGGGGGTAGGGTCGTGGCACATGCCTTTGCGAGTCGCACAAATCGGGTGACGCGCGTTCTGTGGTTGCTTGAAGTCGCCATCTTGCTGCTGGCGGTCGCCGGCGCGGCGTGGTTGCGCTTTCTGGGTGATGACGAAGGCCGACAGGTGTTTCTGGAGACCGGCTTCATCCGCGGGTTGATCTTCGCCCTGGTCATCACGGTCTCGATGGTCGCCTTCGGCCTCTACCAGCCTCATGTCCGGCACACGCGCATCGACTTCGCGATCCGCATCGTGCTGTCGTTCGTCTTCGGTGCCGTCGGCCTGCTGGTGCTCTACTACCTGGCGCCGATGACGCACATCGGGCGCACGGTCTTCATGCTTGCGCTGTTGCTGGGACTTCTCGGCGTATGCCTGCTGCGAGCCGGCGCTTACCGGCTGATCGGATTCGATGCCTTCAAGCGCCGGATCCTGGTGTACGGCGCGGGCAAGAACGCAGACCTCATCAATCGCCGCATGCGTCGTCGATCGGATCGGCAATCCTTCGTGGTGGTCGGCTTCCTGCCCGTCAAAGGGCAGGAGACCATGGTGTCCGAAGACCTGCTGATCAACGGCGATGAGCGTCTGCCCGAACTGGCGGCCCGACTGGAAATCGACGAGATCCTGATCGCGCCCGACGAGCGTCGCGGCGGCCTGCCGATGGAAGATATCCTAGCCTGCGCCCAGGCGGGCGTGTCGGTGGTGGATCTGCCGGTGTTCTTCGAGCGTGAGGCCGGGCTGATCAAGCTGGAGGTCGTGGATCCTTCGTCGCTGGTGTTCGCCGGTGGATTCGACCACTCGCTTCCCCGCAGGCTCAGCAAGCGTTTTTTCGATGTCATGGCGGCGTTGCTGCTGTTGCTGGTCGCGTGGCCGGCGATGCTGCTGGTCGCCCTGTGCGTGCGGCTGGAAGGCACGGGCTCGACCATCCTGTACCGGCAGGTGCGCGTTGGCGAAGGCGGGCGCAGCTTCAACGTGGTGAAGTTCCGCAGCATGCGGACCGATGCGGAGAAAGACGGTGTTGCCCGGTGGGCGACGGCGAACGACGATCGCACCACGCGGGTGGGGCGATTCATCCGCCAGACCCGGCTGGACGAGTTGCCGCAGCTGTTCAACGTGCTCGCAGGCGACATGAGTTTCGTCGGGCCGCGCCCAGAGCGTCCTCAGTTCGTGGACCAGCTCAACAGCGAGATCCGCTACTATAGCGTTCGACACTCGGTGAAGCCGGGCCTCACGGGGTGGGCGCAGTTGCGCTATCCGTACGGCGCCTCGGTGAAGGATGCCGAGGAAAAGCTCAAGTTCGACCTCTTCTACGTCAAGAACCACGGCCTCGTTTTCGATCTGATGATCCTGCTGCAGACCGTCGAGGTGGTGCTGTTCCGGCGCGGCGGACGTTGAGGATGCAAGGGCCGCCCAGGGAGTGGGCGGCTTGATGGGGAAAGGCTGCGGTGATCACGGATGATCGTGCGCGTGCTTGCAGAAGAAGGGAACATGGATGGAGTCCATCCGGCAGCAGATCAGTGCATTCGTCGCAACGACGTTTCCGATGCCCGCAGGGGGTGAGGAAAGCCAGCAGGGGCGCAGCCTCCTGGACAGTGGTGCCATCGATTCCATCGGCGTACTCACGCTCGTGACCTGGCTGGAAGAGCAGTTCGGGATCGTGGTCGACGACGAGGATGTGGTGCCGGAGAACCTGGACAGCATCGACAGCCTGGTCGCCTTCGTGAGCGGGAAGCTCGGCGGCACGGTTCAGGCCGGATGATCCGCTGCGAAGCGCACCTCGCCGCCGGTGCGCGGGCGCATGGCGAGCGCACGGCCATCGTCAGCGGTACGGACCGCATCAGTTTCGCCGCATTGAATGCAGCCGCCGAGCGGTTCGCGGGCGCGCTGTCGACGCGGGCGGGATTCGCCAATGGCGAGCGCTGCGTGGTCTTCATGGAGAATCGTCCCGAGGTGGCCGTCGGTATCTACGGCACGCTGCGCGCGGGCGGTGTCTTCAGCGTGATCAATCCGACCACCAAGGCGGACAAGCTGGCCTTCGTGCTGGGCAACTGCGAAGCCTCGGTGCTGTTCACCCAGGCCAGCCTGCTGGAGGTGGCCACAGCGGCGGCCTCGCAATCGCCGAGCGTGCGCACGATCGTGGTGGTCGACGAGCCGGGAGTAAAGACCTGGCCGCCGGGCAGCATCGGGTACGCCGGATTCGTGGACGGCGCGGACGCTGCGCCTGCGATCGCGGGGATCGATACCGATCTGGCGATGCTGGTGTACACCTCGGGTTCGACCGGACATCCGAAGGGCGTCATGATGACGCACAAGAACATCGAGCACGCCGCCTCGTCGATCACCTGCTATCTGCAGTCGCAGCCCGGCGATGTGGTCCTCAGCGTGCTCCCGCTGTCGTTCGATTACGGTCTTTACCAGTTGCTGATGTGTGTGAAGATGGGCGCCACCCTGGTGCTGGAAAAATCCTTCGCGTTCCCCCAGAAGGTGCTGCCGCTACTCGCCCGTGAAGGCGTCACCGGGTTCCCGCTGGTGCCGACCATGGCCGCGCTGATCGTGCAGCTGCGGAATTTCCCGCCGGAGTGGGCGCACAGCGTGCGCTACCTGACGAACACGGCGGCGGCACTGCCGCCCGCGCACATCCTCCGCCTGCAGGAGATGTTTCCGAACGCCCGGATCTATTCGATGTACGGCATGACCGAATCGAAGCGCTGCACCTACCTGCCGCCCGAACATCTTGCGCGCAAGCCGGACAGCGTGGGCATCGCCATTCCGGGCACCGAGGTGTGGGTGGCCGGCGATGACGGCGCGCCGCTGGGGCCGGGTCATGTCGGTGAGCTGGTCGTGCGTGGCGGTCACGTCATGCAAGGGTACTGGCGTAACGAGGAAGCGACGGCGAAAGCGCTCAAGACGGGGCGTTATCCCTGGGAAAAGGTGCTGCACACGGGCGACCTGTTCCGCATGGATGACGAAGGGTTCCTGTACTTCGTCGGCCGCAAGGACGACATTCTCAAGTCGCGCGGCGAGAAGGTCAGTCCCAAGGAAGTGGAGAACGTCCTTTACGCCATGTCCGGCATCCGCGAGGCCGCCCTGGTCGGCGTGCCGGATCCCGTGCTTGGCCATGCACTGAAGGCGATCATCGTCGCGGACGATGGCGACATCGATGCGCGCGGCGTGATCGCCCACTGCCGCGCCCATCTCGAAGAATTCATGGTGCCGAGAACGGTCGAGTTCCGCGATGCCTTGCCGAAGACCGGGACGGGGAAGATCCGGCGCAGCGTGCTGCAGGCGGAAGCGGAAGGCAGGCCGTTGCCCGACGGCGAGTGACCGGCCGCAGCGGACGGGTCAGACCAGGGCTTCGATCACGTCCGGGTGCCCCAGGAAATCGCGGGGACTCGCACTGCGGCCGTAGGCGCCGGACTGGAACACCACGACGAGATCGCCCACCTCGGCCTGGTGCAGGGCTGCACGGTCGGCGAGCAGGTCCAGGGGCGTGCACAGCGGGCCGACGACGCTGGCCTGCGCATACTCGCCATGCCCCGCGTTGATGCACACCGGATAGTTCTTGCGCAGGACCTGGCCGAAGTTGCCGGAAGCGGCCAGATGGTGGTGCATGCCGCCGTCGGTGACCAGAAAGACCTGTCCGCGTGATGTTTTCCGGTCGACCACCCGCGCAACATAGAGGCCGGCTTCGGCGACCAGATACCGCCCCAGCTCGACCGTCAGGTACGCATCGGGGAAATCCGACGCTGCACGCGCATCGAGCATGGCGAGGTTGTCCATGATCGGTGCGATATCCAGAGGTGTTTCCTGGAGCGTGTAGGGAATGCCGAATCCGCCGCCCAGATTGAGCGAGCGTAGCGGCGAGGGCAGGAGCGCGCTCCACTCCAGTGCCTGCTCGTAGCATTTCTGCTGCGTTTCCACGATCGCGGCGGCGCGCAGGTTCTGCGATCCCGCGAACATATGGAAGCCTTCGAAGGCGAGTCCGCTGCCTGCGATCCGCTGGAGGGCTTGCGGGACGCGTTCGGCGTCGATCCCGAACGGACGCGCGCCGCCACTCATTTTCATGCCCGAGGACTTCAGCTCGAACGCGAGATTGACCCGCACCGCCACGCGTGCCGGACGGCCGGTGTCTTCGCAGAGCCGTGCGAGAAGATCGATCTCGCGGAAGGACTCGATGTTGATCAGGATCCCGGCCGCATGCGCCTGCTGGAGTTCCTGCGCCGACTTGCCGGGGCCGGCGAAGCTGATGTGCTCCGGTGCCATCCCGGCATCGAGGGCGACGCGCAGCTCCCCGCGCGAGGCGACGTCCAGGCCATCGACCAGGCCGGCCATCAGGCCGACCAGGGCCGGCATCGGGTTCGCCTTGATGGCGTAGTGCAGGCGCACGCGGGAGGGCAGGCGCGACTTGAGCGTGGTCGCGCGGTGGATCAGTCGCGAACGGTCGTACACGTAGCAGGGTGTCTGTCCGATCGCGTCGACGACGCGCGCGAGCGGTGTTCCGTTCACCAGCAATTCGTTGGCGTCGTCCCGTGGCCACGGCGCGTCGTCCATCCATGCGGTTGCGGGCGCCGGCACGGCGGTCGCCACGTCGTCGGTGGGCTGCGGGGAAGGTGCGGTGTCTTGGCCGGACATGCTCATTCGTCCTCGTCGGCGGCGGTCAGGTGCAGGGTCGCGGCGAGCGCTTGCGGCGGGCATGTCGTGGCGTGACCGAATACGGGACGGCGCGAGCGTGGCTTGAACCCGGCCGCGAGCCAGCCTGCCACCGCTGTGGAGGCGCCGGCGAACTCGAACCAGACGGCACGATGGCCGGCCGCATGGGCCGCATGCAGCAAGGTGTCGACGCGCGTGCGCGCGAGACCTTCCACGGCGTCGACCGACCAGAAGTCGTGGACGTGCAGGATGTTGTCTTCGCGCGCCTGGCAGGCGAACCAGGCCTCCAGCCGGCCATCGTCCCCACGCAGCAGCAGGTAGCGCGTGCTGGCCAGGGGCGAGCGGTCGAATCGCCAGTCCAGGTAGGCACGGTCCCGTATCGTGATCGGGCCGTCGCCGTGATGGCTGCCCGCCCACAGACGGTCCATCTCATCGGTACTGCGATCGACCCACTCGTGTCGGCACGGGCGCGCACGCAGTCGCCGACGCACGCGGTCGAGCGCGTCCAGCAGCGAACCGCCCGCCCATGCCAGCGGCGTCGGCAGGTGGCGCGCCAGATAGTCCTGATGCCGCAGCACGCGCGCATAGCGCACGATCTCGCCCAGTTGCGAATAGCCTGCCCGCAGGTAGACGGGAGTGGCCAGGGGATTGGGGAACACGTAAAGCAGGTCGTAGCGTTCGGCGGCGACCTGTTTCATGCGTCGCTGCAGGATCAGCGCCGGCCCCAGCCAGCGGTGCTCGGGTGCCACGGCCAGATCGACCATGAGCGCGCCGCGCGCGGGCTGCCCCCGCCAGAGCATGCGCCGCTCACCGGCGGCGACCACGCCCACGCGCGCTCCCGTTTCGCGATGCAGCAGCGACATCACCAGCGGTGCGTCGCCGGGGCAGTCCAGATAGAACCAGTCGTACTTCAGGCCCAGGCGCGTACCGCTGCCCAGATTGCCATCCCAGAGCGCGAGGACCTGTTCCCGATCGTGTCGCGCCGAGGCTTCGACCACGTCGTACGCGGCGCCGCTCAAAACTCGATGGCCCCCAGGTCGGGCGCGGATCCCTTGACCGGCCTGGCCATGGGAACGGAGCGGGTGTCGAGTTGATAGCGCACGGGATGGCTCCGGGTGGCGGGGGCGTTGGGTTGCGCGGCGTCGATGGCGGCGGTGCCGGCGAGCGGACGCAGCGTCGTCGGGGCCACCGGCATGATGCCATCCATCACGAGGTTCTCGCGACCCTGCAGCGCACCTCCCACCTTGCTGTTCGGCTGGGTGTCGCGCCATCCGCGGGTGATCCAGTTCCGCCCGAAGGTGATGATGCCTCCCGCCGTCCACGCGTCGCCGACATCCGTGCTGGCGCGCATGATGGGATTCTGCGTGGTGGCGTCGAAAATGAAGATGTTGTTGCGCACGTCCGCCCGTTCTTCCGTGGTCGACAGTTGGAACATCGCGGCATAGCCGTTGCCGGTGACGCGCACGGTGTTGTGATAGAAGTAGAGCGTGCCCTTGCGGTTGTTGGGCTCGCCCCAGTCCTCACCGGGCGAGCTGCCGTTGTGGTCGCCGCCGTAGTGGATCACGCTGCCCTTGCGGCCATCCTTGATGATCTGGTTGCCGTAGACGTAGGTGGAGCGGTAGGCGGGCGTGGCCTTCGCGGTCTGCGGGAAATCCTCGGCTTCCACCAGGTCCAGTGCGCGCGCACCGTCCTCGATGCGGTTGTAGCGCACGACGGTTCCGATCGAGCGGTCCTTGATGGAGTTGCCGCGGGCGCCGGCGCGCAGCGGACCGTAGTGGTTGAACTCGTACACCACGTCGATGCTCTGCACATAGGTGGTATGCAGGCGGTTGTTGCCCACGATCCCGTTGTTGTACATGCGGTTTCCGGCGATGCGGATGTCGCGCGTCTGCGCGAAGGCGCCGTCGTCGGTGGACTTGGTGAAGATCGCCTGCGAACAATCGGAGATCGCATTGTCGGCGATGGTGATGCCGTGTCCACGTTCCACCCAGATGCAGGCGCCGAACTCGTCGTAGCGGCGGCGGGCACCGTCGCTGTCGGTGAACTGGTAGCTCGGGTGTGCGCTGCGGATGTCCAGGCCGTCGATCTGGATGTGTTGCGGATAGGCTTCCCAGCCCGCCGACGCGGCCGGCTTGATGACGATGACCGAACGCGACTGGTGCAGCGGGTGGCCGTAGGACTGCCCCTTGCGGGTGACGGCATCGCGCCCGGTCACCACCGGGCGCTTGCCGTCCGCTCCCGGGATGCCGCACACGCGTACCGGCGCCTGTCCGGTGCCGCGCGCCGACAGCATGAACTTGCCCGCGTACGGCGCGTCGCGATAGTGGATGCGGACCGTGTCGCCTGCGGCGAGTTTTTCCCACGGCACCAGGTCCAGCGACGCCAGTCGTCCTTGTCCCTGGCCGACCTGGTAGTCCTTGCCCTTGCCCGACGGTTGGCAGGGCTGCAGGCCGAGGACGGCGCGCATCGCCTGCCGCGCGTCCGGGGTGCCCGCGTGCGCACCGTTCGTGGCGCCGAGGGCGGCCAGCAGCGACAGCCAGCCCAGACTGAAACCCAGGGGGCTGCGGCGTTGCGTGTGCGCGGCATGCAGCGGTGGGCGTCCCGGTGCGAAGGATGCGTGCGTCATGTTCCCGTCCTCAGGTCGCGGGCGGTGGAAAGGAGGCCTGCAGCCATGCGCGGATGCGCTCGACCAGGCGTTGCCGATGGGCGTCCAGATGGAAGACGTGGTCCGACTCCGGCCAGTGCACGAAGGACACCTCCGGCGCGGACGCACTGCGTCCGAACGTGGCGCGGAACTGGCGCGGGTGCAGGAAGTAGGACGTGCCGCCGGTGTACAGCGCGAACACGCGCACGCCACGCCCGACCAGCATCTGCATCTCCCTGCGCTCCGCGCCCACGGCGGGCCAGTCGCGCAGGGCGGCGTCGGTGATGTCGCGCGGTTCGTCCTGCGTGGACGCCGGCCGGCCGCGCAGGTTGCGCACGGCGGTCAACCACGCCGACGGTGGCTTGCGCACCAGCCGCCGCAGACGCGCCCACGTCGCCCAGGCGCCCTTGCGGGCGATGCCGTCCAGCAGGATCACGCCCTCCACGCGCGGATCGGCGACCGCGACCTTCCAGCCCGCGTCGGCTGCCGCACACAGGCCGCCGATGACGAAACGCTGGCAGCCGGTCTGCTTCGCGACCGCGTCGAGTACGCCGCGGATGACGTCCGTTTCGGGCCGGTCGGCGAGGTCGATGCTGTCGCCGATACCGGGCAGGTCGAAGCGCAGGACGGGGTAACCGGCCTCGCCGAGCAACCGGGCCAGGCGCGTTCCCATGCGATAGGGGCCGGCACGGTGGATGAAGCCGGCATTGAGCAGGATGACGGCCACCGGGTGCTGCCGTTGCTCGGGCAGGGTCAGCAGGCCGAAGAGCTCGGGGCCGAGCGACAGGATGATTTCCATGTCAGACCGTTCTGGAAGCAATGGGGAAGCGCGCGGCCAGGTCGCGGACCTGGCGTCCGGGAAACGCATCCATGTCCGGTCGCGAGACCCAGTTCGCCAACGCCGGCGGAAGGGGAAGGTGGGTCCGGTTGGCCGGCAGGCCGTCGAAGGGTGCCGATTCGCTCAACACCAGGCTGCAGGCCGGCGGCAGGGACGTGCTGCCCAGCGCTGCCAGCCGCGCCGGCACTCCCTCGCCGTAGCGGAACCCCATCAACGTCGCCTCCGCGGCTTCATCGCCGGCGCCGGGCACCAGCGCACGCCGGCTCGCGTGCAGGCGCTGCAACTCGTCCAGGTGGCCGGGCCAGTCGGTGACGGGCTGCCACAGCCACAGCGCGGCGGGTGGATGTTCCTGCACCAGCCGGAGCGCGGGAAGCGCGCCTCCGCGTACTCCCATCACGAACAGCGGGGCGTGCGGGACGCGGCTGCGCAACGATGCCAGCGCTTCGGTGGCGTCCTTGCAGGCGCCTTCGGGCGTGAAGTCGTCGTCGTCGCCTGCGGAATCGCCGGTGCCGTAGTAGTCGAAGCGCAGCGTCGCGATGCCGCGCTCGCTCAATGCATCCGCCAGCAACGCGAACAGGCGATAGCTGCGCGCATGCTCGTGGAAGAACGGCGGGCACACCAGCAGCGCGCCCTGGGGGGGATCCTGGGCTGGGTGGAAGACACCGAACAGGCGGCGGGCGGGCGAGCCGAAATGCAGCGGGAGCCTGCCTGCCATCAGGCCTCTCCCGACGCGTCGCCGCGTCCGAACAGGCGACGCAGGCGTGCGCCAAGGGAGGTGTTGCGGGACGTCCCGCGCGATGCCTCCGCGGGGATCTCCATCGCCAGCACACGCAACGTGTTGTTGGCGACCTTGAGCAGGTTGAGGCGAACGCCGGTGCGCTTCTCCACCCGCGAGATCATCGTCATCGCCAGCAGGGAGTGCCCGCCCAGGTCGATGAAATTGTCCTGCGGCCCGATGTCGCCGATGCCGAGCAGATCACTCCATACCTCGGCGATCAGGACCTCGGCCGGTGTCAGCGCGGTTGCGAACGGCGCGGTGGCTGCCGCTTCCTGCGGCGTGGATTGCGCGGAGCCCCGCGCGGCAGCCGCCGGCACTGCCTTGGCCGGTGCGCCACCGATCAGCGACACGATGCTGGTCGCGGGCGCATCGGCGATGCGTGTCAGCAGCTGCACATAGCGTGCGAGCAGCCCGTCGATGGTGGCCGCGTCGAACACGACCGCATCGTGGAGCAGTTGTGCGGAAAGGCCGGCGGGACGATCGAAGAACCAGATCATCAGGTCTTCGGTCACTTCCTGCGCGAGCAGCGGCAACTGTTCGACCGTCAGGCGGCCCCACCCATCGGGACGTTCGCTGATGTCTTCGTAGGAGAACTGTGCGTGGTACGGCGAACCGGGACGTGCGAAGCCGCGCAGTGCGGGCTGGCGCAGCAGGTCGTCCAACTGCACGTGCGGACGCGAAATGCCGTCGAGCACCAGGCTGCGCGTCTGCGCCAGCAATTGGTCGAAGCCCTGTTCGGGCGCAATCTCCACCATCACCGGCACGGTGCCGGTGAACATGCCCATCAGGGGCGTCGCCGCCGCGGCATCCACGAAGCGCGTCGGCGAACTGAGCAGCGGCCGAATTTCGCCACCGTGGCCATGCAGCAGCACCTCGAAGGCCGCCATCAGCACCACGTACAGCGTGGTCCCGTTGTCGCGTGCGACCTGTCGCAGGCGTGCCGTGAGGTCGGGATCGAGGGACAGCTGCGACATGCCGGCGGCACGTGGCGCGCCGGGCGTGCGCGGCCTGTCGGTGGCGAGCGGCGGCGGCAGCCCTGCCGGCTGCAGGAGCCGCTGCCACTGGTCCAGCTGCTCGCGGGTGTGTTGCCCGTGGAGCGCGCTGTCGAGTGTCTGGCGGTGCCAGTACGCGTAGTCGACGTAGTCCACCGCCAGTTCCGGCAGGTCCGCTGCGGGCACTCCGCATTCCATGGCATAGGCGGCGCCCATCTCGCGGCAGAACAGATCCGTCGACCCGCCATCCCACAACGCGTGGTGGGGCATCAGGAAGAAGACGTGCTCCTGCGGATTCAGCCGGAACAACTGCGTATGGAAGCTGGGGGATTGCGTCAGGTCGATGGGCGCACCCGCCAGGGTACGCAGCGTCCGCGCCAGCCAGTCGCGCTGTCCGGATTCCGGCAGGTCGGGGGCATCGATGATAGGCGGCAGCGTGGCGGTGGCGTCGTCGGCGGGCGTCACGACCTGCGCGGGGCCGTCCTCGGTCTGGACGATGCGCGTGCGCAGCGTCGCCTGGCGGGCCACCACGCGCTCGAACGCACGCGCGAAGGCGGCTTCGTCGAACGCTCCCCGCAGGTGGAAGGCGAGCGGGATGTTGTAGGCGGCGCTGCCGGGATTCAGCTGGCCGTGGATCCAGATGCGCTCCTGCATCAGGGTCAGCGGTGCCGGTCCGCCGTGTGCCGTGCGGTGCTCCAGCACGGGTGCGTCCATCGCGACGCCTGCCTGTACGGCGGCGGCCAGCCCGGCGATGGTCGGCGCATCGAACACCGTGCGCAGCGGCAGGTCGACCGGGAACGTGCGGCGGATGTTCTCCAGCAGCCGCGCCGCCAGCAGCGAATGGCCGCCGATCGCAAAGAAGTCGTCGTGGATGCCGACCTCCTCGCGCGACAGCACGGCGCGGACCAGGTCGGCGATGCACCGCTCGACGTCGTTGCGCGGCGCCACCGGCTGTGTCGTTGCCGTCGCCGTCGTATCGCCCGGCGGCGGCAACGACTTGCGGTCGATCTTGCCGTTGGGCAACAGCGGGAACGTCTGCAGCGTGACGAAATGCTGCGGGACCATGTAGCTGGGCAACCGCTCGCGCAATTGCTGTCGCAGCGTGGCAGGCGCGGGAACAGCGCCCGCGGTGGGCGTCAGGTAGGCGACGATGCGGACGTCCCCGGGACGGTCTTCGCGCGTGACCACGACCGTGCGCTCCACGCCGTCGCACTCGGACAGGCTGGCTTCGATCTCGCCCAGTTCGATGCGATAGCCGCGCACCTTGACCTGGAAATCAAGGCGGCCCATGTGCTCCAGGCGTCCGTCGTTGCGCCAGCGGCCGCGGTCCCCGGTGCGGTACAGCCATCCGCCGGGCGACATCGGATCGTCGATGAAGCGCTCGCGCGTGAGTTCCTCGCGATGCAGGTAGCCCAGGGTCACGCCGCCGCCGCCGATCCAGATCTCGCCCGGAACGCCGATAGGGCACGGTTGCAGCCTGGCGTCCAGGATCCAGACGGTGGTGTTGTCGATCGGGCGGCCGATCGAGATGTACGGATCGTCGGCGCCGATGGATTCGCACGTGGACCAGACGGTGGTTTCGGTCGGTCCGTACATGTTCCACAGTTGTGCGCCATCGTTGCACAGTGGGCGGACCAGGTCGGTCGGCAGCGCTTCGCCGCCGCACAGCGCCTTGAATCCCGCCGGCGGCCGCCAGCCGGTCTCCAGCAACATGCGCCACGACGCGGGCGTGGCCTGCATGAGCGTGGCGTCGTGTTCGCGCAGCAGCCCGGCGAGCGATGGTCCATCCATGGCCTCTTCGCGCGAGGCCAGGATGATTTCCGCACCGGTGCACAAAGGTAGGAAGAGCTCAAGCACCGCGATGTCGAACGACAGCGTGGTGACCGCCACCAGACGGTCGTCGGCCGTCATGCCCGGTGTATGCCGCATGCTCAGCAGGAAGTTGACCACGGCCCGGTGCGGAACGACCACGCCCTTGGGACGTCCCGTCGAGCCCGAGGTGTAGATGACGTAGGCCGGTGATTCCGGCGTCGCCGCGCGCTCATCGTCGGCCAACGGCAGCGGGGTGCCGGACGCCGTGGGCAGGTCGCGATCCAGCAGCAGCGTCCGCGCTGCGGGCCAATCCAGCAGCTCGACGGTGTCCGTCTGCGCCAGCAGCAGCGCAAGATCCGCATCGCGCGCCATGTAGTCGAGGCGGTCGCGCGGGTAGGCGGGATCCAGCGGAACATAGGCGGCCCCGGCTTCGAGCACGCCGAGCGCTGCGCACAGCATGTCGGGCGTACGGTCCAGGCACAGGCCCACCAGTGAACCGCGACCGATACCGCGTGCGCGCAACGCATGGGCGATCTGCAGGCCACGCGCGCGCAGCCGCGCGAAGTCCCATTGCTCGCCCTGATGGCGCAGCGCGACCCGCTGCGGCGTCGCCAGCGCCTGCGCAGCGATCAGATCGGTCAGGCGCAGGTGGGCGTCGCGCGGGGTACGCGCGGGCTGCAGCGCGTGCAGGGCGGCCAACTGGGTAGGCGACGTGATCGGCAGCGCGCCGATCGCCGCATCCGGCTCGAGCAGGCCGGCGGACAGCACCGTTTCGTAAGCTTCCAGCCAGCGCTCGATGGTGGACGGCGCGAACACCATGCCGTCGTACCCTGCCTGCGCGAGCAGCTGCCCGCCCTCGCGGGTCACCGTCACGGCCAGTTCGGTGCCCGGCGCAGGACGGGCGTCGCCGCCGAACAGGACCGACGGCGTCGCCAGGGCATCGACGGCGGCGCGCCACGCGTCAGGCGCCGCCTCCGCGTGGCGGAGCGCGGCAACCCGTTCGCCGTGCGCGCGACCGACCTGCGTGCGGAAACTGTCCGTGCCTTCCAGCGTGACCGACAGCGGCATCGGGCCCACCGCACCGGCCGCGGTGCCCACGGCGAGGCTGTCCTCGCCGCACAGCCTGCCGACCAGTACGCAGAAGGCGGCGAGCAGGACGTCGTGGATCTCCACGCCCGCGTCGCGAGCAAGGGCGTCCAGCGCCTCGCCGGTCGGCAGCGGAAAGCGCCGTTGCACGTGCTCCGAGACGGCCGCGGTCCGCGCCGTGCGTGGGAAGTCGGTCGGCAGTTCGACCACCGGCAATCCGGCGGACTGGCGTTCCTGCCAGTAGGAGAGGGAGGCGTTGACGGGGCTGGATTGGGTCACGGCGGTCCGGTGTCGGGCGTTCGAATGCATCCATTGAACGGAAATAGTCGCGCCGATCGGTCAGGGCCGGTATCGGGCCTCCGCTCCGTGTCTTTCAGGGACATGCGACAGGTTGACGCAGGCGGCCACGCCGGGTCACCGGATTTCCCTGACACTCCGGAGTCGATCGATGCTGGGTAATGCAAGCAAGCTGGCGAAGATGGTGAAGCGGGTCGGCGTGCGGGGCGTTCTGCGCAACGTGCCGGTGTGGTGCCGCTTGGCGTACGACCGGTACCACGAACGACGGCTGGGCATCCGCACCGAAGGCATCGTCGCCGTCGACGAACTGGCGCGCATCGACGGTGCACAGGAGCACGGGGCGCACGCGGTGTTCTACCAGCCGTGGCCCTACGCGAAGTTCAAGCGCATGATGCGCGCGCTGCCGGACGTGGACCCGCGGCGGTTCACCTTCATCGATTTCGGTTCCGGCAAGGGGCGCGCGCTGGTGCTCGCCGCCGACCACGGTTTCGCGCGCGTGGTCGGCGTGGAGCTGTTCGCCTCGCTGTGCGACGAAGCCCGCGACAACATCGAGCGCTACCGCAGAAAAAGCGGCGACACGCAGTCGCGGATCGACGTGGCGTGCATGGACGCCACGCGCTACACGCTGCCGGAGGGCGACCTGCTCTGCTATTTCTACAACCCGTTCGACGAAGTGGTCATGCAGCAGGTGCTCGCCGGCATCGAGGCCGGCGTCGCCGCGAAGCCGCGACGCCTGGTCATCGGGTATGCCAACCCGGTCTGCCATGCCGTGTTCGACCGGGCGCCGACGTTGCGGCTGGTCGCTGCGAACGACAGCTTCCGCGTCTACGCGAATCACGCCTGAGGCATCGGGCCGCTCAGGAGTCCTGGTCGGAGTAGGTCATGTGGATGCGATCGGGGTCGGGCGCGGGATCGTCCGGGTGCAGCCAGCGCCCCATCACCGGCTGGTCGCTGCGGTGGATGAAGCGCTCACCCAACCAGCCGTCGCGCGCATGGCGATCGCCCGTCATCCCGATGTCGACAGCGGTATGGCCGTCGGAGACGGCCCGGTCCAGTAGCACCTTGATCGCATGCCGGCGCTTCGTCAGCGTGTTGTCGACGAACCAGTAGTCCAGCACGGACAGCGTGCCCGGCGAACCGGTGGAGTCCTCGCAGGCGAACCACGCGCAGAGCCGCTCGCCGTGCGTGACCAGCAGGAAGCGCATCCGTTCGCTCGGCGCGGTGTTGAAGCGCCATTTCGCCAGTGCGTAGTCCCGCACCGCCAGCAGGCCATGGCCCGTGTCCGAATCACGCCACACGGCGTCCATGCGCGGATCGGGTACGTCGCTCCAGTGGCAGCGCGTGCCCGCGCGCGCGGCGGCACGCAGTGCGTGGCGCAGGCGCACCGCCGCATTGACGAAGGGCGCGAGTGGCCGCGCCAGCATGGCGGGCATGACGCGCGACAGGTACTGGCCGTACCGGAGGACCTTCACGTAACGGCCGAACTGGCACAGCGTGCGATGGCCGGCGCGCTTCAGGATCGCCGTCGCCTTCGGATTGGGGATGCCGTAGATGAAGTCGAAGCGCCCCTTGCAGGCCTCCACGATCGCCGCCTGCAGCATCAACGCCGGGCCCAGCGTGCGGTGGGCCGGCAGCACCGAAAAGTGGGAGATGACCGCCGCGCGGATATCCGCGCCATCGAGCAGCATCCGCCGCGGCACCGCCGCGATGACGCCGGCCACCTGGCCGGACTCGACATGGCGCAACAACCGGATGATCGGCGTGCCGAACGGGCAGTGCTCGTAGAAGTGCGCCAGCTTGCCGGCATGCTCCTCATCGGGGCCGAAATGGCCGCTCCATGCGGCGAGGATCGCGTCGCGGTCGCGCGTCGCGTCCCCTTCCTCGATCACGTAAGCGGGTGTCTGTTCGGCGTGCATCTGGGCTCACTGATGGAGGCCGGCGCGGCGCGCCGGCGGTACGGTGGCAGGGCGGTGCGGTGCGATGTCGTTCGATGGCATGCTGAGCGCATGAGCCGACGCCTCACGCCGTATCCCCCCGGGCATTCTGCCATCGATTTTTCCGCGGCATTCGCCGCGGCGCTGCAGCGTGGCGATGACGCATGCGTTGCGCGTCGCACGCATCCCGTCGTCGCCGTGCTGTGCGACCTGTCCGTGTGGCGCCCGTGGAGCACGGAGGCGCGCGCCCTGATCGATGCGCCGGAGCGCGCGCGCGTGGATCGCCTGCGGGATGCCGCCGACCGCGAGGAGCGTGCGCTGGCCTACGCGCTGCACCGCTTCCTGCTCGGCGCGTGGCTCCGCGAAGCGCCGGTGGAGGTGCCGCTGTATCGCGACGAGGCGGGCCGTCCGCGGCTGTCGGGGATGCATGCCCGCGTCTGCACGAGCCTCAGCCATCCACGGGGATTCGCCGCCTTTGCGATCAGCGATGCGGGCAGCGTCGGCATCGACCTGGAGCCGGTGGCGCATGCCGGTGCGATGGAAGAGATCGCCCGGCTGGCGACGCACGCCGATGAACGCGACGAGCTGGCGCACCTGGACGACGCAGGCCGTGCGGACGCACTGCTCGCGATCTGGGTGCGCAAGGAGGCCTACCTGAAGGCGGAGGGCGTGGGACTGCAGCGTCCGCCAAGTACGTTTGCGGCACCCGCAGGCGTTCCCCTGCCTGCCACCGACGTGGCCGCAGGACTGGAAGTGCGCATGCTCGATGCAGGCGCAGGCCACAAGGCCGCCATCGCGCTGCCCGTGGGCAGCGACGTGCAGGTTGTCTGGTGGTGGCCGCCGGCGTCCCCCTGATCGCATCGGCGTGCCGTCAGGCGTGGTCGTCCAGTTCCGGGACGTCCACCACCAGCACGGGCGGCTGGTGCAGGTAGCGCGTGGTTCGTCGCTTGTTGCGGATGTCGTCGTAGACGGCCTGCGCCTGCGCTTCGCCGATCGAGAGCGCTGCCGCCAGGTCGGCTGCGGAGCGGTCGTGGTTCAGCGCCCACACGGCCAGGTCCATCTGCCGGAACGGCAGCGCGAAGTAGAACTCGTCCTGGCCCTGGGCAAGGCTGTAGGTATCGGTGGTCGGGATGGCGGCGCACACGCGCTCGGGCAGGCCCAGATGCCGGGCCATGCCGTACACCTGCGACTTGTAGAGGTGGGCGATGGGCTTGACGTCCGCCGATCCATCGCCGTTCTTCACGAAGAAGCCCTGGTCGTACTCCAGCCGGTTGGGCGTGCCGACGACGGCGTAGTTGAGGCGGTCGGCGTGGAAATACTCGAGCGTCTTGCGGATGCGCTGCTTGAAGTTGGTCGCCGCGACGATGGTCAGGTACTCGGACAGGCCCAGGTCGCGCTCGTGCACCGCGCCGGCGGGATCTTCCGCGATCAGGCGGAACCGGTTGAAGCGGCCCTCGACACCACCGTCGATGACGATCTTGAATTTCCAGCCCTCGCCGTACTCGGGCAACGCGGAACGCACGGCGGCGTCGCGCGCGCTGTAGCACCCGATCGCCTCGAGGGCGGGCGCGATGTCCACCGTCTCGGTGCGGATGCCGAGGTGCTCGGCGAGGATGCGGGCACGCGCCGCGCTGTCGTCGGACGAATCGCGCTCGGGCAGGATCAGGCCGTACACGCGGTCGGCACCCAGCGCACGCACCGCCAGCGATACGCTGACCGAGCTGTCGATGCCGCCCGAAATGGCGACGACCAGGCCGCGGCGATGCAGCTGCCGCGCGGTGATTTCGCGGATACGGCTGCAGATCCGATCGGCTTCCTGCGCATAGTCGATATCGAGTACGTTCCAGTCGAGCGAGGTCATGCGGTCTCCGGGATTCTGAAAAAGTTGGGAATGAAACGGGATGCGGTAGTCATGGCGAGGTGCTCGTGGCGAGGCCGGGCGATACGCCGGCAACCTCCGCCAGCGCGGCGCGCCGGATCTTGCCCGACGCGGTGCGCGGCAGGGCGTCGACGAATTCGATGTGCCTGGGCACCTTGTAGGCGGCGAGGCGCTGCCGGCAATGCGCGCGGATCGCCGCGACATCGGGCGCAGCGTGCGGGTGCGGCACGACATAGGCCTTGATGACCTGGCCGAGCACCTCGTCATCGATGCCGATGGCGGCCACCTCGCTCACGCCGGGAAGTTCGGCGATGGCTTCTTCGATGTCGCCGGGAAAGACGCGGTGGGCGCCGGTCTTGATCATGTCGCTGCGTCGGCCGTCGAGGAACAGGAACCCGTCGGCGTCGAGTCGACCGACATCGCCGGTATGCAGCCAGCCGTCCTTCAGGACCTTGGCCGTGACCACCGGGTCCCGCCAGTAGCCGAGCATCACGCCGGGACCCTGGACGCAGACTTCCCCGTCTTCTCCCTGTGCAGCCGGTGCGCCATCGTCGCGCACGATGCGCAGCACGACGCCCTCGATGGGGATGCCCACCGAGCCGGGTTTGTCGTCCAGGCGCTCGGGCGGCAACCAGGTGATGCGCGAGGTCGCCTCGGTCTGGCCGTACATGACGAACAGTCGCGGACCGGGCAGGGCGAGGCGCAGGCGGCGGGTGAGCGCAGGCGCCATCGCGCCGCCGGCCTGGGTGAGGTAGCGCAGCGAAGACAGGTCGTAGTCCTGCAGGGGGACGCGGTCCAGCAACAGCGCGAACGTGGAGGGCACGCCGGAAAAACCGGTGATGCGCTCGCGTTGCAGGTACTCGACCAGCAGGTGCGGGAACACCAGATTGTCGGCCAGGTGCACGCATGCGCCGACCAGCAGATGCGTGTGCAGCACCGACGCGCCGTAGGCGTAGTAGAACGGCAGCACGCTCAGCACGCTGTCGCGCTCGCACAACTGCAGGTAGGCCACCACGGCACGTGCGTTGGCCAGCAGGTTGCCGTGGCTGAGGGTCACGCCCTTGGGCGCACCGGTGGTGCCGGAGGTGTACAGGATCAGCGCCGGATCGTCTTCGCCGGGCGAGGGCAGTCCGGCCTCGGGAATCGCTTCCCCGCTCGGCCAGGTCAGCGTGTCCGCCACCAGGCACTGCAACGACGGCCCGATGTCCTGAGCGGCGGCCACGGCGTCCGCGTGGGCGGCCTGGTGCACCAGGACGCGCGCTTCGCAATGCCGCAGCCACGGCACCAGATCGCGAGTGCGCGCCTGGACGTTCAGCGAGACCGCCACGCCGCCCGCCAGCCAGGTTCCGTAGATCGCCACGGCCGCGTCGCTGCCGTTGGGCAGCAGGATCGCGGCCCGTTCACCCGGCCGCAGTCCACGCTCCCGCAGGTGTTCGGCGAACGCGCCCGCGCGCTGCCAGAACGCGGCGTAAGACAGGCGCTGGTCCGCCTCGACCAGGGCGACGGCCGCAGGCGAGCGGCGGGCCATCCGGCCAACCAGGGCGGGGAGCGAATCCACGGACGGCGTCAGCTGGCGAGCTTGCGGCTCACGAAGCCGTCGACCGATTCGACCGTGTGGAAGTTCGCCGGCACCATTTCCTCGGGGGTCACGGCGATGTGGAAGCGTTCTTCCAGGAAGTCGATCAGTTCGATGATGCCGGTGGAATCGATGATGCCTCCCGCGATCAGGGCATCCTGGTCGCCGAGGCTGGAATCGTCGTCGGCGAACAGGAAATTCTGCAGGATGTAGCGCTTGATCTCTTGCCGTTGTTGCATGTTGCCCAGTCCTTTCGGGAGTTCTTCCCCTTAACGGACGAACGTTGCGGCGGCGGCCAACGGCCGCCGGCCTCAGGCGCGCAGTTGCCGGTGCACCAGCATCGTCGAGAGGATGCCCACGAACGCCTGGTTGTCGGCGAACCCGGTGGCGCGCCCCTGGCGGCATTTCTCGAACAGCCGGCCCGCTGCGGCAGGGTCGAAATACCCGGCTTCGCGCAGCGATTCCGGGCTGAACAGCTCGGCGACGTAATCCAGCGGTTTGCCGTCGAAGAAGAAGCTCTGGCTGTCCGGGGCGCGGTAGGGTTGCTTGGTGCGGCGCAGGATGTCGGCGGGCAGCAGGTCCGCCAGCGCCTTGCGCAGCAGGTACTTCTCGGTCATGCCGCGCAGCTTGAAGCTGGGGGGCAGGCGGTTGGCGAACTCGATCACGCGATGGTCCAGGAACGGGAAGCGTCCCTCGATGGAGTTGGCCATCGCCACCCGGTCGCCCTGCGACGACAGCAGGTAGCCGGCGAGCAGGCTCTTGGCTTCCACGTACTGGTCGCGCGCCATCGGCGCCCAGGAGGCGATGTCCGACGGGAGCGTGCGTTCGTAGGCCGCCAGCGGATCCCAGTCGCCGACCGCGGCGCGCAGGTCGGACGACAGCAGGCCGAGCGCGCGCTGCGACGTGGCCCAGCGCGGCACATGGGCGAAGATGGGGCGGTGCAGGTGTTCCATGCCCTGCCCGAAGAACTGCTGGGCGAAGGCCGGAGTGCGCACGGGCGAGTTGGGCAGGTAGCCGTACAGCCGCTCCAGCAGGCGCGGACGCAACCGGGACCCGGGTTGCCGGGCCCAGAAGCGACGCACCTTGGCTTCCTTGAAGATGTCGTAGCCGCCGAACACCTCGTCCGCGCCCTCGCCGGTCAGCACGACCTTGTAGCCGTGTTCGCGGACGCTGCCGGCCAGCAGCATCAGCGGCACCGGGGCCGTGCGCAGGATGGGAGTTTCCGTGTGGCGGATCAGGCGCGGAAAGGCCTCGCCGATGTCGCGGCGGGTGCAGCGCAGCATGGTGTGTTCGGTGCCCAGGTGCCGCACCATCGCTGCCTGGTGTTCGCTCTCGTCGAACTCGCCGTCCTCGAACGCCACCGAGAACGTGCGGACCGGCGTATCGGTGAAGCCCTTGATCATCGCGACGATGCCAGAGGAATCCAGCCCGCCGCTGAGGTAGGCGCCGACCGGAACGTCGGCGCGCAGCTGCAACCGCACGGCATCGACCAGCAGGTCGCGAAGCTGGGCGGTGGCGGCTTCGATGCTGTCCGGAAAGCGTGCCGGCGACGTCGCTTCGGCATTCGGGAAACGCCAGTCCCAGTAGCGGCGCAGGGTCTGGCGGCCATCGTGCTCGATGGACATCAGGCAGCCGGGCGGCAGGCTCTGGACGTCTGCGTAGACCGTGCCGGGATCGACCGGCGCCCAGTAGGTCAGGGTCTGTGCCAGTCCGATCGGGTCCAGCGCGCGGGTGGACGGCAGCACGGCGTGCAGGGCCTTCACTTCGGAGGCGAACCACAGGCAGCCGCGGCCCTGCGCATGGAACAGCGGGCGGATGCCGGCGCGATCACGCGCCAGCACCAGGCGCCGCCGCGCGTTGTCCCACAGCGCGATGGCGAACTGGCCGTTGAGGTGTTCGACGAAATCGTCCCCGTACCGGTCGTACAGGTGCACGATGACTTCGGTGTCCGATTGCGTGTAGAACCGGTGGCCTGCCGCTTCCAGGTCCCGGCGCAGTTCCAGGTAGTTGAAGATCTCGCCGTTGAACACGGTCCAGACCGTGCCGCCGGGATTGCGGATCGGCTGGTCGCCCGTGGCGAGGTCGATGATCGACAGGCGTGCGTG
Organism: Pseudoxanthomonas sp. LjRoot143; assembly: GCF_964252945.1. NCBI lineage: Bacteria > Pseudomonadati > Pseudomonadota > Gammaproteobacteria > Lysobacterales > Lysobacteraceae > Pseudoxanthomonas > Pseudoxanthomonas sp. LjRoot143. The sequence continues at coordinate 885,266 of NZ_CAXUPM020000001.1, forward strand.
CGCCAGGCCGACACCGGGTTCGACGTGGAAGCCGTAGCCGTCCGGTCCCCGATGCGCCAACCGGGTGATCATGGTCGACAGTTCCGCCTCGGGCGCTTCCGGGCCGGCGGAGAGAGCGACGAAGCCGGCTATGCCGCACATGCTGCAACTCCTGCGCAGGAGGGGCTGGCCGCGCGTCCGGGGACGGACGCGAAGTCGGTGTGTGGCGACCTGTCGGGCAAGGCTCGGCTCCTGGCGATGGACATGGGATGTGCTGCACTGCGAACGTGGCGCCATGCCGTTTCCGGACATCCGCACGCCCGGTCCTTTGGCATTTGCGCGCATTGCGTGTCAGAGTAGCGCCGCCGTGCGCGGGTGGGGGCCTGCGTGCAGGTGCGGTGCCGGCGAGGCCGGTTTTCAGGGGTATCCACGTTGTCTGTCGGAGCAGCAACGGTTCGCGGTGGACTGCGGACACACGTTATGGATGGGGGGCGCAGGATCTTGCAGGCGAGGACGGACTCTTCTTTGGAGGCGGTGATCGATCCGATGTTCCGCGCGGCGGCCTGGTGCGCGTCCGCGAGGGGCGGCCGGCTGGTCGTGCTGTTCTACCACCGTGTCCTGGCCGCGCCCGATCCGATGCTGCCCACCGAGCCCGATGCGCGCATCTTCGATGCCCAGATGCGGGCCCTGGCCGGCATGTTCAACGTGCTGCCGATGGATGAGGCGATCGCGCGGCTCGCCGAAGGGCGGCTGCCCCCGCGCGCCGCCTGCATCACGTTCGACGACGGTTACCGCGACAACCTGCAGATCGCCGCCCCGATCCTGGCGCGCCATGGCATGACGGCGACGTTCTTCGTCGCCAGTGGCTTCCTCGACGGCGGCAGGATGTTCAACGACACCGTGCGCGAAAGCGTGCGCCGGTTGCCGACCGGCGAGCACGACCTGTCATGGCTCAACCTCGGTCGTCGGCAGGTGGACGACAGCGCCTCGCGCATGTCGCTGTTCATGGATGCCGTGGCGGCCATCAAGTACCTCGACCCGGACGCGCGCGATGCCGCCGGCGAACGGCTGGCCGCACTGGCGGACGCACCGCTTCCCGGCGACCTGATGATGACCTCGGATGAAGTGCGCGCGCTGCAGCGTTCCGGCATGGAAGTGGGCGGCCACACGCTGACGCATCCGATCCTCAGCAGGATCGAGGATGAAGAAGCCCGGCGGCAGATCGACGGCAACCGCGCCGTGCTCTCGTCGCTGCTCGAACGGCCGCCGCGCTTCTTCGCGTATCCCAACGGCGTGCCGCAGCGCGATTACGCCGCCCGGCATGTCGCCATGGCGCGCGAGGCCGGTTACCAGGCCGCGGTATCGACCGCGCGCGGCACCTGCACGCGCGACAGCGACCTGTTCCAGCTGCCACGCTTCGCGCCCTGGCATAGCCGGGCGATGGACTACCGCCTGAGCCTGCTGAAGAGCTTCGCCAAGCGGACGAGCGAAACGCGGGCCTGAGCGGCCCGGGGCGCGCTCAGAGATCCTCGGGCAAACGCTCGCTCCAGCGCCGCAGCCACGGCGCCACGCGATCGCCCACGCGCGGGAAGCGCGCCAGCAGTCCGGCCAGCGTCTGCACGTCCTGCCGCTTCCAGATGCCCAGCCACGGCGACAGGCCGACGAACAGCAGGGCGTACAGCGTGCCCGCGACGGCCTTGCTCCACATGCCCGGTACCAGGCGGACCAGCGCGAACGCGGGCAGCAGCGCCAGCCCTGCGGCCACGAACTGCGCCGCCAGCGCCCGGAAGGGATAACGCACCTTCAGCACGCGCGCGGTGATCGCCGCGAACGCGAGGAAGATGAGCAGTCGTGCGACGGCATGCGCGGCCACCGCGCCCATCAGGCCGTAGCGGGGGATCAGCAGCAACGCGGCGACCGCGGTGATGACGATCGCGCCGACGGCGAAGATGGCACGGAGTTTCTGGTTCTCCGTGGTGGCCAGGATCGCGGCGAACGCGCCTTCCGACAGGGTGAGGCCGCCGACGACCGCCATGGTCTGCAGTACCAGGATCGCAGGCGCGTAGTCGGCGCCGTACATCACCGTGATCACGGCTTCCGCCACGAACGCGACGGCACCGGCCAGGATGAGGCCGAGGAACGTGAAGTAGCGGACCGAGTCGGCGAGGATCAGGTTGACGCGTGCCTGGCCGCCGGCGCCGTACGCATGGCCCATGGCCGGCAGCAGCACGGTGGTCAGGCCCGACGACAGCAGGTCGATGCCGCCGCGGGTCAGCGACGCGGCGATGACGAAGAATCCGACATCGGCCGCGCCCACCAGCGTGTTGAGCAGGTAGGTCTCGATCGACTTGTTGCCCAGCGCGTAGATGATCGTGAGCACCACCGTCCACGCGAGGTGCGGCTTCAGGCGGGCGAGCAGGGTGGCGTCCGGCGCCGCGCGGTCGGGCCGGATGCCGGCGCGACGCAGCAGCAGTGCGGCGGCGGCGATGTGCAGCAGGCTGATCGCGGCGAACAGGATCAGGTAGGCCGACAGCGGTGCACCCGCCAGTACCAGCGCGCCGACGCCCACCAGGTTGAGCGCGGTCATGCTGAGCGTGGAGACGGCCTCGATGTCGAAGCGTGCGTAGCCTTTCGCCACCGATACCGAGAACAGGTAGTAGGCCTTGCCCAGCAGGCTGACGAGGGTCACTGCGGCGAAGAACACCAGGCTGCGCTCGCCCCAGCCGGCGGGCTCCAGCAGCGGCAGGCACGCCACGAACGCGACCGCCATGATGACCATGCAGAGGTGCTGGCGCCGCAGCAGCCAGCCATGCACTTCGCGTGCCGCCTGTGGCTCGTCGCGCCCCAGGCTTTCGGAGATGAAGCGGATGCCGGTGGTGTTGAGGCCGTTGTTGGCCAGGACCACCAACACCCCCGACAGCCACACCACGTACGAGTAGCCGCCGAAGGCATCGGGCCCGACCGCACGCGCGATCAGCACGCTGATCAGCAGGCCGACCGCGTAGTTGATGTACGTCGACCCGGTCATCAGCAGGGCGCCGCGGACGAGCGTGTCCTTGCGGAAGGCACCACTCATGGGGCGGCCCACTGTGCAGGACGGGGAGGAAGAGGCGTCACGCGATGCTCGATGGGCGGCCGGGATGATCCGGTAGGCGGGCGATGATAACGCGCTGCGGGCGGATCGGCCCTGCGGGTTCGCGTAGGATGCAGGCTCCTTCCCGTTCCCGTCGCCGCATCATGCAGACTGCCGTGTCCCGTCCCGCCAGCATCCTGCATGTGGTCGACTCCCTCGAGGTCGGCGGGCTCGAGCGCGTGGTGACCGATCTCGCCATCGCGCAGCAGGCCGCGGGCAGCCGCGTGACGGTCTTCAGCATCGCGGACAGCGCGGGGTTCGTACCGGTGCTGGAAGCGGCGGGCATCCCGGTGCTGATGGGCGGCAAGTCCGGCACGCTGGACCGCAAGGTGCTGGCGCGGCTGCGCCAGGCGGCGCTGGGCCAGCGGGTGCAGGTGGTGCATGCGCACAACTTCGTGCCCAACTACTACGCCGCCCTCGCGTTGCTGGGCACGTGGCGCCGTCCCGTGCTGGTGGGCACCTGCCACGACATGGGCATGCGGCTGGGCAATGCGCGCCTGCGCCGCCTGTACCGGCTGTCGCTGCTGCGGACGCAGCGGGTGGCCATGGTGGGGCGGCAGGTGCATGAGCGCTTCGTCGGCGAAGGCTACGTGCGTGCCGAAGACGCCGAGACCCTGCTCAACGGCATTCCGCTGGCGCCATTCGCGGGATCGCCGCAGCGGCGCGAAGAAGCGCGACGCCGGCTCGGGCTGGCCGCAACGGACCTGGTCATCGGCCATGTGGGGCGACTGGTCGAACTGAAGAACCAGAAGGCGCTGATCGACTGCATGCCGGCACTGGCGTCCGAGTTTCCGCAACTGCGCCTGGTGCTGGTGGGCGAGGGGCCGACGCGCGACGCGCTGCAGGCGCAGGCGGCTTCGCTGGGCGTCTCGGACCGGGTGATGCTGGCGGGCGCCCGCCATGACATATCCGATCTGCTGCCGGCCTTCGACGTCTTCGCGCTGCCCTCGTTCACCGAGGGCCTGTCCATCGCGCTGCTCGAAGCCTGCGCCAGCGGGCTGGCCATCGTCGCCACGGCGGTGGGCGGTAATCCCGAGGTGATCCAGGACGGCGTGTCCGGACGCCTGGTGCCGGTCGGCGATGACACCGCGCTCCATGCCGCCCTGCGCGAACTGCTGGCATCCCCCGACCTGCGCGCGCAGCGCGGCGCGTCCGCGCACGCCTGGGTGGCGGCGCATGCCTCCATCGAGGCGTTGCGTGACGCTTACGCGGGCTTCTATGCGCGCGCCCTCGGCACGCGGACGTGAGCCGTCAGCCTTTGCCATGCAGGTAATGGAACGTGCGTTCCAGGCCTGCCTGCGTGCTCACCCGCGGTGACCAGCCGATCTGCTTGAGCGCGGTGTTGGCGTAGCGCAGCGGGCGGTACATCGAGCGGACCACGTAGGGCGTGAACACGGCCGGAAGCTGTCCCTTGGAGCGCCGGTGGTACCAGACCAGCATGCGCGACCCCTGCAGCAGCATCGGATACGGCACGGGAATCGTCCGCAGCTTGCGCACGAGCCTGCGGTATTGGCCCAGGTAGTGGCGACACGAAGGCAGGTCATCATCGACCACGTTGAAGACACTTCCGGAGGGCGCCTTGAGCGCTGCGACCGCGACCGCGTCGGCACAGTTCTCCACGTAGGTCAGCGGCAGCGTGGCACCGCCCCCCAGACTGAAGAAGAAGCCGAGCGCACCGATGCCGACACGCGGCGACAGCGCGCCGCCGCCCTCGCCATAGATGACGCCGGGCCGCAGCACGACCGTCTCGAAGCCGAAGCGCGCGCGATACTCGTCCAGCAACTGCTCCTGGCGTACTTTCGCGTAACCGTACGGGCCCTTTTCCACACCCACGCTTTCCAGTGGAACCGACTCGTCGTGGACCGCATTGCGGCCCAGCCCGTCGGTCCGGTACACGGCGAACGAGCTGATCTGCACGACGCGTCGTACGCCGGCCGCACCTGCGGCTTCGAGGAGGTTGCGCGTGGCGACCACGCTGTTGGCGAACATGTCGGCGGCCGCGCCGCGCATGCCGGCCGCGGCATGGACCAGGCAGTCGACGTCGGCGACGAGCGACGCCAGGCCGTCGCGCGCCAGCAGGTTGGCGCCTGCCCATTCGATGCGCGCCTGCGGGAATGCCGCGCGCAGTTCTTCGACGAGACCTTCGGGCGGACGCTGGCGCACGTGCAGGCGCAGGTCGTCCACGCCCTGCTGCAGCAGGCTGCGGGCGATCCGCTGCCCCAGGAATCCACCTGCGCCGGTGACCAGGACCTTCATGGTTGCTCTCCGATGTCCGCGACGATGGCATCGATCATCCGGCACACCCGCAGGATGTGCGCGTGCGGGATGGGATCGACGCCACGGTCGTCGTTGACCGCGTCGTAGAAGCGTGTCAGCAGGACGCGCATGGGCTGGAAGTAGTGGAACTCATGACGGCCGAAACGGCCCAGGTTGCGCATGCCGTTGCGCGCGAAGCGCGCCGACTGCACCCAGGCGGGAAACAGGCGGCCGATGGCGCTGGGCTGGTTCTGGCGCGCGCTGTGGACCAGCGTGCGTGCGGCATAGTCCAGTTCCACGCTGTCGCGCGCGCCGACCACCTTGAGCGAATGCGCCACCGGACGGCCGTGCGCGCTGATCAGGCCATTGGCGGTGACCTTGCCGTCGTGGATGAGGAAGCGCAGTTCGTCGGGCATCGCATCGACCATGGCGTTGCCGGTGGCGGCGCGGCGCCGGAAAGCGCAGGTGCGCACGGCGAAATCGTCGCCGATGTGCGGGACGATCTTCGCCAGCACGTGGTCCAGGACGTTGTGGAACAGCTTGCCGGGCAACCGGTGCACCCAGTGGCCCGGGTCGCCCATCACCGCCAGACCATAGTCGCCGGACAGGTTGTAGCCGTAGTGGGTATCCAGGTGGACGACATCGCCGAGCCGGCCGGCATCCAGCATCTCGGCGAGTTCGAGGCCCGGGGTCTCGAAGTTGTAGAGGTAGTTGACGCTGACGCGTCGCCCGTTCGCGCGCGCGCATTCCAGGATCGCGGCGGCCTCGTCGGCGGTCAGCGCGAACGGCTTCTCCATGAAGACATGGCAGCCCGCTTCCATCGCCTGCCGGGCGATCGGCAGGTGGGAGTCGGGCGGCGTCGCCACGTGCACCACGTCCAGGCGTTCGTTCGCGAGCATCGTCGCCAGGTCGGTGTAGCGGCCGGGAATGCGCATCCGCTCGGCCAGTTGTTCGACCATCAGGGGCTCGCGATCGCACACCGCGACCACGTCGCCGCGCCCGGTGGCGCGGATCTGCTCGACGTGGCCATCGGCGATCTTGCCGCAGCCGACGATTCCGATTCTCAGCACAGCGTGTGTCCTCGTGAAAACAGGGGTGGTCAGCGCCGGGTGCGCTTCCACGAACCGCGGTAGTTGCCGCTCGCATAGCGCCACGACGCCAGCAGGAACGCCAGGTTGAGGGCGAACAGGAACGTGGGGATGCGGAGCAGGGAGGGCAGCCGCACGCCGCCCAGGCTGGCGGCGTACAGCAGGGCGGCGCCCGCGTAGGCGACGATCTGCAGCGATGCCAGCAGCAGCCACAGGCGCGACTGCGACGCCAGGATCAGGCTGGCGAACAGCGCCACGATCATCAGGTGCGGCGCGATCCAGCGCAGCACCTTGTGCGAGAAATACGCGAAACGGGTGGCGACCGAGGTGCAGAACAGGTACTCGGGATGGCGGAACAGGGCCTGGAAGTTGCCGATCCCGATGCGCACGCGGCGGTGGAATTCCTCGCTGATCGCGTCGGGCGTGTCCTCCTCGGCCCAGGCCGCGGGCTCGTACACCAGCCGCTGGCCGGCGGCCGCCACGCTCATCGCCACGCAGAAGTCGTCGCAGATGGTGTCGGTGGCGAGCGGGATCCAGAACTCGCGACGGATGGCATAGATCGCGCCGTTGGCGCCAAGCAGGCCGCCGATGCGTGCCTCGAAGAACTTGAGCACCTGTTCGACACGCCAGTACAGGCTGTCCTGGTTGTCGCCATTGGAGCCGAGCAGGCGCAGCTCGCCGCTGACGGCGCCGACATCGGGGGTGCGGAAGTGGGCGACCAGCCGACGCACCGCATCCTTCGCGAACAGCGTGTTGGCGTCGGAGAACAGCAGGATCGGTTCGTGCGTACGCGCGACCAGGTCGTTCAGCACGCTGGCCTTGCCACGGTTCTCGGTGAAGACGTGCGCGTGCACGGTGGCCTGCCCGAAGCTGGCGAGGATCTCCCCGGTGCGGTCGTGGCTGCCGTCCGAACCCACGTAGATGTGCAGGAGTTCGCGCGGGTAGTCCAGCGCCAGCAGGTTGTCTATCCGCGAGCGGATGTGGCGCTCTTCGTTGTAGGCGGAAATGACCACCGCCACCGCCGGCAGCACGCCGCCACCGGGGTTGCGTCGTTCGCGCTTGCCCAGCACGTAGCGGACGTCGCGCAGGCCCTGCGCCAGGCCGCCGACGGCGACCAGCAGCAGCGGATAGAGCGCGTACGAGTAGATCACGGCGCCCAGGCAGCACGCCGCGAGCAGGATCAGGGCGGTTTCCAGCATCAGATCACCTGCGCCGTCCTGGGCGCGTACGCGGGGCGCGGAATCAGATAGTCGCGATGCTGCCCCGGATCGCCGGCCAGGCCGGCCTCGGCCGCCTTGACGATGTTGTAGGCCTCGCGTGCGCTGACGTAGTGCAGCTTCCACTCGCGACCGTCGTTGTAGCGCGACTCCAGGTGACTGAAGGCGCGGTCCATGGCGGGGCCGAGCAGCGTGTCCATGTCGCGTTCCTGCGTGCCGTGCGTATGCACCTTGACGAAGATCCATTCCGGCCGGCCTTCGACGTGGATGCCGGTGCGGATCCACGCATCGATGCGCTCGGGCGTCGGCGGCGAACTGGTGCGGACGTCGGCATTCTCGATGCGCGGCAGGATGCCGAACTTGCGGCTGTCCCAGCGCAGGCCCAGCGGACCCTGGATCAGCAGCATGTCGCCGCTGCCGTCGCCGCCGACGCGCGCGCGACGGCCCCGGTCGTGCGATTTCGGCTGGTCCGCGACATCGGTGGCGTAATAGATGCTGTTGATGGTGCGGGTCTGGCAGGGATCGGGGGCGGCCGGCAGGGTGAAGTCGGCGTAGCAGCCCTCTTCGCGCAGCACGATCAGCTCGTTGTCCACGCCGCACATCTCGCCACTGGGATGGCTGTTGTCCAGCGACCAGTTGCCATGGATGAAGCCCCAGCGCGGCTGGCCGGTGACCGCGTCCACCGGCAGCGCGTCGTGGTCGCGCACCAGCAGCGAGGTGAAGCGCTGCAGCTTCTCGCGCAGGCCGGCCTCGGTGTCGTCGTGGTGGTGCAGATGGACGTCGATCTCGCCCAGTTCCATCCGGCACAGCTCCACCAGCGCGTCCATGTGTTCGCGGCGGTACTCCTCTTCCGGATAGAAGAACGAGTGCACGGGCGGACGGCCGTCGGCATCGCGGTGCGCCGCGCACAGCCGCGGGTACTCGCTGCGCCAGCGCGCCACGCGTGCCACTTCGGTCTCGTAGTCGGCGGCGGCCCACATAGGCTCGTAGTGGTCCACAAAGCAGAACATCACGTGCTTGGTCGTGCCCGCAGGTGGGCGCGCGATCGCCCAGTCGCGGCGCAGGTAGCTCCACAACCAGCCGAGGATGTTGCGTTTCCATACCAGCCGCAGGACGGCGGCCGCACACAGCACGAGCAGGGCGACGATGATGAAGGCGACGATTTTCATGGGGAGGAGGCAGGCCGGGAAGCGGGTACGCGGGCATCCCGCGTGGACGGGGGGGAGGAAGAGGGCAGAGTGCGGACGATCATTGGACCATGCGCTCCAGCACGATGATGCCGTAGATGGCGGTGACACTGGCGAACAGCAGGATCGTCGTGCGCATGACCCACGAGGGCAGGGGCGGCCACGGCGTGCCGGCCTCGGTCAGCGGGTGCGCCTTGCGGGCGCAGTACGCCGCGCTCGCGCAGATCGCCAACAGCAGGAACAGGTTCGGCGTATAGGTACGCGAGAGGAACCATGCGCAGGCCAGGAAGCCGATGAAGGACGACAGCAATATCGCCGCCAGCTTGCGGTCGCGCGAGCCGGCCGGCGCCAGATCGGCGACCTGGCGCAGACCCTCGTAGGCCAGCACCAGCATCGCCAGCCAGAGGAAATAGCCGGGCAGGCCCAGTTCGGCGAAACAGAGGGCGAACGAGTTGTGGGCAGTCAGATGGTGGTGGTTGGTGAAGTTGCCGTAGCCCACGCCGAACACCGGGTTGCTGCGCATCATCTGCAGGGCTTCGTACCACGCCTCCACGCGCTCGTTGGCCGACTGCTCCTGGGTGGAGAAGCCGCGGTCGCCGCCGAAACTCAATGCGGTGGCGCCGACGCCCATCACGCCCAGCAGCATCACGGTGCGGAACGTGCCCAGCATGCGGCGGATGCCGAAGAAGAACAGGGCCGCGATGCCGACCAGGGCCCCGCGCGAGTGGGTCAGCAGGATCGTGTAGAGCATCACCGCCGTCGGTGCCAGCACCACCACCAGGTTGCGCATGAAGCTGCGCTTGCGGTAAGCGCCCCACAGCATCGGCAGCACCATCACGATGGCCTGGGCCAGGTCGTTCGGGTCCGCCAGGAAGCCCAGGTGGCGCACGCGCCACAGGAACACGCCGGTGGTGTCCTCGGCCGGGATCGGCAGTTCCTGCACCGACAGCAGGTCGGCCGGATCGTTGCCGGTTCCCTGGCGCAGCACCAGCTGGTCCATCATGAAGCCCGTGTGGAACGCCGAGATGGACGTCAGGCAGACGATCGTCATGCACACCACCAGCGTCGTGCAGGCGATCTGCACGCGCTGCGTGGTGGTCAGGTTGAGCACCGTCAGCACGAACAGCATCGCGGCGGTACTGAAATGGTATACCGCCAGTGCCGCGCCACCGGCCCAGCCGGCGGCGATCTGCGACAGTCCGATGACCACCATGAGGCAGGCCAGCAGGACGAAGTTGACCGGGCGCGTGGCGACCCGGCCGGCGCGGAACGCATCGAACAGCGCGAAGCCCAGCGCCAGGAACCACAGCACCAGCATCGGTCGCAACGAGGCCAGATCGGGCGCGAACATCTCCACCGGGCGCAGGAACGTCATCGCCACGTAGAGGATGTACAGGAAAAAACCCATGGTGCTCGACGCTCCGACGCTGCCGCCGAGCGGCCCCTGGCTCTAGCAACGTAACAAGTGTCCCGGAGAGGCCATTGGCACCGTCGCGCCGCAGCCGCGAGCGGTGCGTGGCCGTCGTACGGCGGGCCATCCGCATGGCCGGATGCAGGCGTGTCTGACGTGATGCAAGGCATCATCCTCCGGAATTCCGTCCCATGCCGCAAGACAGTCCGATGCCATTGAAGCGCGTGCTGTACCACCATCGCACGCAGGGCAAGGCAGTGGAAGGCGTGCACATCCGCGGTGTATCCGATGCATTGCGTGCCGAGGGCGTGGCGGTGGACATCATCTCGGTGCCGGGTGCCGATCCCTATGCGAGTCCGAAGGCCATGTCGCCGACCAGCTCGTCCAAGAGCTGGATGCGTGCGCTGACGCGCCTGCCCGAGCCGCTGTTCGAACTGGCCGAGATCGCCTACAACCTGGTCGCCGGCTGGCGCGTGCTGGCCTACCTGCGCCGGAATGCCGACGTCGACTTCATCTACGAGCGCTATTCGCTTTTCATGATCTCCACGGTGCTGCTCGGACGGATGCGCGGGCTGCCGGTCATCCTCGAGGTCAACGATTCGGCGGCGGTGCACCGGGTGCGTCCGCTGTTCTTCCATCGCGTGGCGATGGCGATGGAGCGCTACACGTTCCGCAAGGCGACCGGGCTGGTGTTCGTATCCGCGGCATTCCGCAACCGCATCCAGGAGGCGCATGGCACGCTGGCACCGGCGATCGTCACCCACAACGCGGCCAACATCGACAAGTTCAGTTTCACCGAACAGCAGCGCAGCGATGCCCGCGCGCAGTGGGGTCTGGAAGGGCATGTGGTCTGCGGCTACCTGGGCGCGTTCGTGCCCTGGCACGCGATCGACAAGTTCGTCTACGCGATCGCCGACCGCCTGGAGCAGGCGCCGCACCTGAAGCTCCTGCTGGTCGGCGACGGCGCCACCTATCCGGAGGTCAAGGAGTTCGTGGAGAAGCGTGGGCTGGCCGACCGCGTGATCCTGACCGGACGCGTGCCCCACGATGCGGTCCCCGGCCTGCTGGCCGCGATGGACATGGCCATCCTGCCCAGCGCGGGCGACTACACCTCGCCGGTCAAGCTGTTCGAGTTCATGGCCTGCGCCGTGCCGCCGATCGCGCCGGACTTCGAGCCGATCCGTGAGGTGCTCGTGGAAGGCAGCACCGGCTGGATGTTCCGCGCCGAAGATACCGAGGCGGCCGTGCAGGCGGTCCTGCAACGCAGTACCGATGCGGACGAGCTGCGCCGCATCGGCCAGGCGGCACGTGCCTACGTGGCGGCCGAGCGGCAGTGGCGGCACAACGTGCTGCAGCTGTCGGACTTCTACACCGGCCTGAGCCAGCCGGCTTCCGCGGCCGCATGATCGACTTCCTGGCGGATCTTCGCTCCAAGCAGGCGCTGTACGGACAGTACGGGGACCGTTGCTCGCTGTTGCGTGCGGTGTTCACCGACGGCACCTCGGCCAATGCGCTCTATCGCCTGCAGGCGATGCTGGCGCGCGCAGGACTGGCGCCGCTGGCGCTGTTGCCGCACTGTGTCAACAAGGTGCTCAACGGCTGCGTGATCGGTGTGCGTGCGCAGTTCGGACCAGGCTTCGTGCTGATCCATCCGGTGGGCGTGGTGATCAATTCCGCGGTGAAGGGTGGCCGCGACGTGCGCATCGAGAGCGGCGTGGTGATCGGCGACAACCGCGGCGGCGTGCCGGTGCTCGCCGATGGTGTGTTCATCGGTTCCGGCGCCAAGGTCATCGGCGGCGTGCAGGTGGGCGAGGGGGCACGCATCGGCGCCAACGCCGTGGTGCTGCATGACGTGCCGGCGGGCGCGACGGCCGTCGGCATTCCCGCACGGGTGCTGCCTGCGAGGCCGGCGGCCGGCAGCGACGTCTAGGCCGCCGCGCCGCCCGGACTAGCGGCGTCGCGCCGCCAGCGCCTGTTCGCACACATCCAGTGTCTCGCGCGCCACGTCGTCCCAGGTGCGACGCATCGAGGCCGCGATGGCGGGATGGTCCCAGGGATGGGACAGCGCCTGCGACAGAGCCTGCGCCAGGACGCTTTCGTCGCGGGGCGGGATGAGGAGGCCGTTGCGTTCGTCGATGATCTCGCGGGTGCCGCCGACATCGGTGGCGACGACGGGTACGCCGCACGCCAGCGCTTCGACGACGACGTTGGGATAGCCTTCCGACCAGCTCGGCAGGGTGAGCAGGTCCGACGCGCAGATCCACTCGGCGACCTGCTGGGGCTCCATGCCCCCCGGCATGACCACGCGCTGCTGCAGACCGGCGGTCTGCACCATGTGGTCGAGCTCCTCGCGCATCACGCCCTCGCCGACCAGCGCGAGCTGCAGCGAGGGATCGGAGCCCGACAGCGCGGCGAAGGCGGCCAGCAGTTCGCGCAGGCCCTTCGATTCGACCAGGCGACCGACATAGACCATCAGTTTCGCGTCGGCGGAAACGCCCAGCTTCTGGCGCATCGCCTGGCGGTCGCGCGGATGGAACACGCCGGTATTGAAGCCGTTGACGACGGTATGCACGCGCGCGGCCGGTGCGCCGAAGTCGGCGATCGCGGTACGGCGCATCGCCTCGCTGACGGTCACCAGGGCATCGACGCCGGCCACGGTGCGGCGGGTGAACGCCGCGTTGGCGCCGGCGCGGACATGGATGTCCGAGCCCAGCGCACCGGCGACGCACGGCACATCCAGACGGCGTGCGCACTGCCACGCCGCGTAGGCATCCGGATAGATCCAGTAGCCGATCACCACGTCGGGCGCGAATGCGCGCACGCGCGGCGTCAATGCCCGTCCGGCCACGTAACCATTGGTGACGCGCGAAAGTCCGACCACGGCCGGGTAGGTGAAGGTTTCCACATCGATGCCGTCGGCCGAGTAGTCGGCGCCGGCCGTGCCGGTGAGGAAGTTGCGCGGGGTCAGGCCGGGAATGGCCAGATAGCGGGGCTGCTGGAAGAACACGCGCACCTTGGCCAGCTGCGACAGCGCGCGCGCCGTTTCGTGGATGTAGCGCCCGCGCGTGCGATCCTGCGGAATAGGCAGCATCGGGGTGACGACGGCGATTTTCAGCATGGCCCCTCCAGGGCGCGTGCGGATCGCCTCAACGGCGGTAGGTCAGGCGCAGGAACACCTGGTTCTCGTTGTAGGTCGGCGTGGTGCCGGTGGCCGACTCGCGCTCCAGGCGGCGCACGTCCGCGCGCCAGTTCCAGTGGCGCGACAGGTCGTGCGACACGTACAGGCCGTACATCTTGGTGGTATCGCGCTCGTCGCTGTCGATGTAGTGGCGGCGGGTGGCGTTGAGCAGGGTGCCGAACGTCAGCAGGGGACGTGCGCGATAGCCCACGTCCAGGAAGCCGCCACGTTCGTCGCGATCCTCGGTGTAGACCGACAGGGTGCTTTCATAGCGGAAGCGGCCGGTGAACGCGCTGGCGGTGGCGATCAGGCGTGCGCTCTCGTGCACGTACGAGGCCTCCAGGCGGCGCTCGCGGTACACATCGGGGCTGACCATCGCGCCGCCGATGGCGACCCGGCCGGGTTCTTCTTCCTCGATCCCGCCCGCGCCTTCGGCGAGGTACGTCGCGGCGTCGGAGTACTCCCACGCGCCGGCCACGCGGACACGGTTGTTGGGAGTGATGGTCCAGTACAGCGAGGTGCGCACGAACGGCGCCGATGCCTCGTGTCCGCGCGTGAAGTCCAGCCACGCGTAACCGGCGATGACATTGAGGTTGAGGTCGGTCAGCCGGTGGGTATAGCCCACGAAGGCCGAGCGCCGCTTGTAGTCCTCGGCCAGGTTGTCGTAATCGAAGTCGACGTCCTGCACTTCCACGCCGGCGGAGAACTGCTGGGTCGTGCTGCGCTCCCATTCGGCGCGGAACGCCGCCGAGACACGCGAGGAGTCGAAGTCGCGGCTGTTCTCCGCATACGAATCGACATAGCGCAGGTCGGTGCGGCCGCGCAGGGTCGGCGCCAGGTTGAAGCGCAGCGTGGGACCGGTGGTGAACACGTTGGTGCGCTGCATGTTGCCGGGGGTATCGGCGGCACGCAGGTTGACCGGCTCCATGCCCAGGTGGTCGGACACCACCCAGTTGAGCCGTTCCGGCACGATCGTCCAGTCGACGTCGGCATCCAGGTTGGTGCGCAGCTCGTTGGCGAATTCGCCGCCCAGGTAGTTGTAGTACTCGAGTCCGCCGGCGATGTCGGCGCGCAGCACCGAGCCGGTTTCGCTCAGCGAGAAGTTGACGCTGGGGATCAGCACGTTCTCGCTGATCGGGTCGGTCTGGCTGAGGTTGATGTTGTCGCTGTACTGGTAGCCCATGCCCAGGTCGTAGTCCAGGCGCCAGGCGGCCTTGGCCGCCGGCGGCGTGCAGGCCGCCACCAGGGCGAGGCTCAGGAGGGTTCTGCGCATGGGTGCCACCTCTACGGGATCAGGGCAGTTCGTTGAAGACGAGGCCGGCCAGCTTGTCGCTGTGGAAGTTGCTCACGGCCTTGGTGATGCGCTCGGGCGTGTCCCTGCCGCTGCCGACCACCAGCACGACGAAATCCACCAGCTCGGACAGGATGCGCGCGTCCGGCGAGGCGGTGACCGCAGGCGCATCGATGAAGATGTGCCGTTGCGCGTCTTCCTCGCGCAGCCGGCCGATCATGTCGCGCATCCGGCCCGAGGAGAAATACTCGGCGCTGATGTGGGTCAGGCGACCGGCCGGGATCAGCTCCAGGTCCGGAATGCCGGTCGGGTAGATGACCGGATCGGCGGCCGGCATCTGCTGGTCGAGGTACTCGATCAGTCCGCCGCCGGAGGCGTCCACGCGCAGGTTGACGTGCTGCGAGGGGTCGCGCAGGTTGCAGTCCACCAGCAACGCCGACTTGCTGGCGTGGAAGGCGAACGCCGCGGCCAGGTTGCAGGCCACGAAGCTGCCGCCCGAGCCGGGGCTGATGGGCGCGATCATGGTGATGAAGTTGTCGTTGCCACCCAGCGACAGCAGCCGCGTGCGCAGTTCGCGGAACACGTCCACGTGCCGGTGCGCGGCGCCGTCGTGGTGGATCAGGCGGCGCTCTTCCAGCGGCTTGATCTGCTGGGCGCGCGGCTCGACGATGCGCGCGATCGAGGTGTTGCCGGGCTGCTGCGCCTGGTTGGCCGGGCGATGATCGTTGTTTTCCATGTTCATGCTTGCCTGACCGCCATATACCAGTACACGAGGACGTAGCAGACCAGGACGCCGGTGACCAGCATCGAGGCCATGGCGAACCGGACGCGCGTGCGGCGCTTCTCGCGCGCGGTCTCGTACGCGGGGACCGACACCAGCAGGGGCAGGCCGGTGTTGAGCGACTCCAGCGTCTTGGCCGAGCGGATGCGCGGGTCCAGGGTGACCAGCGCGAACAGCAGTCCCAGCGGCGCCAGTACGCCCAGGCCGAGGCCGGCGGCGGCGAAATGCAGCATGCGCAGGCCCGAGGGGCGCACCGGCAGCATCGCCGGATCCTGGATGCGGAAGGTCAGGCCGCGCTGTTCTTCATCCAGCACCATCGATACGCGCGCATTCTCGCGACGGCGCAGCAGGTCCTGGTAAAGGTCGCGGTTGACCTCGTAGTCGCGGGTCAGTTCGGCCAGCATGCCTTCGGAGGTGGCGATGCGACGGCTGCGGTTGAGCTCGTCGTTCAGCATGGACTCGCTGGCGGCCATGCGCGAGCGCGTGGCCGCCAGTTCGCGGCGGGCGGTCGCCAGCTGGGTCCGCAGTTCCTGGTACAGCGGATTGATCTGCGCGTCGTCGCTCAGCGCCAGGCTGTTGCCCGACGGGCCCTGTTGCGTGCGGCGTGCTTCCTCGCTGGCCAGCTGCTGCTGCAGATCCTGCATCTGCAGGCGCACGCGGACCACGTCCGGATGCTTGTCGGTGAAGTTGAGGAGCAGCTGGTTGTACTGGTTCTGCAGGTCGATCAGCTGTGCGCGATACATGCTGGAGCGCGACTGCACGGCCGACACCTCGGACTCGCCGGACAGCTGGGACACGAGCGCGCTTTCGCGCGACTGCTGTTCCATCATGCTCAGGCGGGCCTGTTCGACCTGCGCGCGCAGCGCGTTGATGCGGGCGGTCGAGTCGGCCACGCTGCCGGGCTGGGCATCGATGTTGGCCGAGCGGTAGTCCATCAGGCCCTTCTCGGAACCGGTCAGCTTGGCGTGGTAGTCGCGCACCTGCTTGTCGATGAACTCGAAGGCCTCGCGGCTCTCGCGTTCCTTGGCGGCACGGTTCTGGGCGATGAACAGCTCGGCGAACTGCTGGGTCACTTCCAGCGTGCGGCGCGGGTCGGAGTCGTGGTAGTTGATCTGGATCAGTTCCGGCCGCGGCGCGTTGACCGTGGTGCGGCTCTTGATCTGCTCCATGATCCGGTCCTGCTCGATGGCGGACGGCTTGTCGGCCAGCCAGCCGCCCTTCTCCAGGATCATGGACATCACCTTGCGGCTGAAGATCACCTGGCGCGCCAGGCCGGCGCGGTCGGTGACTTCGGTCGCCACGGCGCGGCCTTCCAGCAGCGGCTGGATGATGTCGCTGCCCTGCGCCAGGATGGTGGTGGAGGCGGCGTACTTGCGTGGCACCGCCAGGCCCACCGCCAGCGCGGCGAGGGCGATGAACGCGAATACCAGGGCCATGGCCACGCCGTAGCGGCGCATTTCGCGCAGCAGGACGGGTACCAGCTGGGCGATATCGTGGGTTTTTTCAGTCATTGGAAGGAAATTCGGTGGCGGCCGGGGTGCGCGCGGCAGTC
This sequence comes from Pseudoxanthomonas sp. LjRoot143, assembly GCF_964252945.1. NCBI lineage: Bacteria > Pseudomonadati > Pseudomonadota > Gammaproteobacteria > Lysobacterales > Lysobacteraceae > Pseudoxanthomonas > Pseudoxanthomonas sp. LjRoot143. Next base: position 902,339 of record NZ_CAXUPM020000001.1, read on the forward strand.
ATCAGAACGCGCGCTCGGGGACGATGACGACATCGCCCGGCTGCACATCGAAATTGCTGGCCAGATCGCCCTTCTGCAGGATGCGGTCCAGGCGGATCGCGTAGGTGGCGCTGCTGTCGGCGTTCTTGCGGTGCAGGGACGTCTTGTCCGGGGAGGCGAACTCGTTGATGCCGCCGGCCGCCAGCACCGCGTCCAGCACCGTCATGCCGGGGCGGAACGGGATGGAGATCGGCTGCCGCACGGCGCCGGTTACGCGGACGCGCGAGAGGTACTCGTGGCTGCGCAGTTCGGTCAGGATCACGGCCACTTGCGGGTCGCGCACATAGGTCGCCAGTTTGGCCTGGATGTCGGCGGCGACTTCGCCGGGCGTATGTCCGCCGGCCGCCACGTCGCCCACCAGCGGGACCGAGATCATGCCGTCCGGACGCACCGGCACGGTGATGCCCAGTTCGGGATTGCGCCACACGGACACCTGGACGATGTCGTCCACGCCGATGCGGTAGTTGTCCACCGCGATCGTTTTCTGGTCGGGCGGCGCGGTCCTGCTGGCGGACGAACCCGTCGAGCAGGCGGACAGGACGAAGGCGCAGGCGAGGGCGGCGAGGCCGGCGAAGAGTCGGTTCATGGTGATCCCCTGTTGGTGCGGATTGCCTGGAATAACGCAGACAATGCCGCAATCCGGCCAGCACCGGCCCCGGCGGGAACGCCTCAGGTGGCGTAGTAGGCGCGGTACCAGTCCACGAAACGGCGGATGCCGGTCCCGATGGGCGTCGACGGCGAGTAGCCGGTATCCCGGCGCAGGGCCTCGACGTCGGCTTCGGTGTCGGGGACGTCGCCGGGCTGCATCGGCAACAGGCGTTTTTCCGCCTTGCGGCCCAGGCAGTCCTCGAGCACCTCGATGTAGCGCAGCAACTGCACCGGCTGGTGGTTGCCGATGTTGTAGACGCGATACGGCGCGCTCGACGAACCGGGGTTCGGTCGCAGCGGGTCATAGGCGGGATCGGCGCCGGGAACGGTATCCAGCGTGCGGATGACGCCTTCGACGATATCGTCGATGTAGGTGAAGTCGCGCGTGTGGTGGCCGTGGTTGAACACGTCGATCGGCGTGCCGGCCAGGATGTTGCGGGTGAACAGGAACAGCGCCATGTCCGGGCGCCCCCAGGGACCGTACACCGTGAAGAAGCGCAACCCGGTGGTCGGCAGCGCGAACAGATGGCTGTACGTGTGCGCCATCAGTTCGTTGGCCTTCTTGGTGGCGGCGTACAGGCTGACCGGGTGGTCGACGCTGTCTTCCACCGCGAACGGCAGCTTGCGGTTCGCGCCGTACACCGAGCTCGACGAGGCGTACACCAGGTGTTCGATGCCCCGGTGGCGGCAGGCCTCCAGGATGTTGGTGAAGCCGACGATGTTGCTGTCGATGTAGGCGTGCGGGTTCTCCAGCGAATAGCGCACGCCGGCCTGGGCGGCCAGGTTGACCACGCGCTGCGGGCGGAAGTCGTCGAAGGCGGCCTCCAGGGCCGCGCGGTCCTCCAGCGCGCCGCGCACGAAGCGGAACCCGCGCTGCGGCAGCAGGCGAGCGAGGCGTGCGTCCTTCAGGCTGGGGTCGTAGTAGTCGTTGAGGTTGTCGTATCCCAGCACTTCGTCGCCCCGTTCGAGCAGGCGATGGCTGAGATGCGAACCGATGAAGCCGGCGGCGCCGGTGACCAGAACACGCATCGGAGGGTCTCGTGCGGGAAGGAGCGGTTACAGGCAGTCGTCGACGGCGTCGCGCGGCAACGCGCGCTTCACGTCGAAAATCACCGCACCGGGCTTGCCGAGCGCACGGACACCGTGGGCGCCCCGTTCGACGAACTCCCGGTGCGCGACCGCAAGTACCACCGCATCGTACTGGCCTGCGTCCGGCTCTGCCACCAGCTCAAGCCCGTATTCGTGGCGGGCCTCGTCCGCATTCACCCATGGGTCATGCACGTCGACGCGCGCGTTGTAGCTGCGCAGTCCGGACACGATGTCGATGACGCGCGTGTTGCGCACGTCCGGGCAGTTCTCCTTGAAGGCCAGTCCCAGCACCAGCACGCGCGCGCCGGCGATGGGCAGGTTGCGCTGGGCCATCAGCCGGGTGACGCGCTGGGAAACATGGCTGCCCATGCCGTCGTTGATGCGCCGCCCGGCCAGGATCACCTCGGGGTGGTAGCCGATCTGCTGCGCCTTGTGGGTCAAGTAGTAGGGGTCCACGCCGATGCAGTGGCCGCCGACCAGGCCGGGGCGGAACGGCAGGAAGTTCCACTTGGTCCCGGCGGCCTCCAGCACTTCGTGGGTATCGATGCCCAGTCGATGGAAGATCAGCGCCAGTTCGTTGACCAGCGCGATGTTGACGTCGCGCTGGGTGTTCTCGATGACCTTGGCGGCCTCGGCCACGCGGATGCTGCTGGCCTTGTGCGTGCCGGCGGTGATGATGCTGCCGTACAGGGCGTCGACGAAGTCGGCCACCTCGGCGGTGGAGCCGGAGGTGACCTTGACGATGGTCTCCAGCCGGTGCTGCTTGTCGCCGGGATTGATGCGTTCGGGGCTGTAGCCGGCGTAGAAGTCGTGGTTGAAGCGCAGCCCGGATTCGTGCTCGATGATCGGGACGCAGGTTTCCTCGGTGGCGCCCGGATAGACGGTCGATTCGTAGATGGCGACCGCGCCCCGGCCGATGGCACGGCCGACGGTGCGGCTGGCCGACTCCAGCGGATGCAGGTCCGGGCGCTTGTAATCGTCGATCGGTGTGGGAACGGTGACGATGAACACGTTGCATCCCGCCAGGGCGGCCGGGTCGTCGCTGAAATCCAGGCGCGGCGCCGCGCGCAGGTCCTCGGCGCTCATCTCCAGCGTATGGTCGTGATGGTTGCGCAGGCCCGCCACGCGCCGGGCATCGATGTCGAAGCCGAGCGTGGGGAACGTGCGGCCGAACGCGACCGCCAGTGGCAGCCCGACGTATCCCAGGCCGATCACGGCGATCCTGACCTGGTCGAGAGTGGGCAATGGCGCATTCATCGGTGGGGCGTTCCCTGTGCACTGCGATCGGAGGGAGAGTCTATAGGTGGCGCGGCCGCGAGTCGCGGAGGCACCGCCGCGCGGTGGGCGGCCGAACGCACGTGGCCGGGCAAGGGATGGCCTGATCGCCGCGTCGTTCTCGTAACTCCATCATGACTGCCCGCCGTGGAAGGCGGGTGACCAGCGACCGGGGAGTCGACATGCGGATCCTGTTGTGCGGTGGCGCCGGCTACATCGGTGCACATGCTTATGTGGTGCTCGTCGAGCGGGGCCACGATGTCGTGGTGGCCGACAATTTCAGCAACAGCTCGCCGGGCGTACTGGCCAGGCTGCAGCAGATCACCGGACAGCCGGTGCCTTTCCAGCCACTGGACCTGCGCGATCGGGACGCGGTGACCGGCTTCTTCGCGCGGCAGCACTTCGACGCCGTGGTCCATTTCGCGGCGCTCAAGTCGGTGGGCGAGTCGTGCGAGCGTCCGCTGGACTATTTCCACAACAACATCAGCGGCACGCTCAACCTGCTGCACGGCATGCAGGCGGCGGGCGTGAAGCGCCTTGTGTTCAGCTCCTCCGCCACGGTCTACGGCGACCCCGCGAGCGTGCCCGTGCGCGAAGACGCCCACCTGCAGGTCACCAACCCCTACGGCCGCACCAAGCTGGTGATGGAAGAGCTGATCGGCGACCTCTGCCGCAGCGACCCCGGGTTCCACGCGGCCAACCTGCGCTACTTCAATCCTGTGGGCGCGCATGCGTCCGGGCTCATCGGCGAGGATCCGAGCGGCATTCCCAACAACCTGATGCCCTACATCTGCCAGGTGGCGGTCGGGCGACGCGGGCACCTGAGCGTGTTCGGCGGCGATTGGCCGACGCCGGACGGCACCGGCGTGCGCGATTACATCCACGTGATGGACCTGGCGCGGGCGCATGCCGATGCGCTGGATTTCCTGCTGCGCGAGCGCCGCAGCCTGACGGTCAACCTGGGCACCGGGCAGGGCATCAGCGTGCTGCAACTGGTCAAGGCGTTCGCCGGCGCCGCGGAGCGGGAGATTCCCTATCAGATCGTCGATCGCCGCGCGGGGGATGTGGCCGAGGTCTACGCCGACCCGTCGCTGGCCAACGACGTGCTGGGATGGCGCGCCGAACTGGGGGTCGACGCGATGTGCCGCGATGCCTGGCGCTGGCAATCGCAGAATCCGCAGGGCTACCCGGCCGCGTGAGCGGGCCTCGAACGTGATCGGGTTGGCATAAGCGTCCGTTGCGACACCACGTCGCGGGCTGGCGGCCGGTGGGGGATTGGCTGAAAATCGGCTGACCTCACATCGCCTGGATCCGCGTGCCTTCCGACGCTGTGCGCAACATGGCGGAACAGAACCGCTCACGCTATGGCCTGCGCATGTACCGGATGCGCGCGCTGGGGCTGGGGCTCGGGTTCCTGTGCGTCGGCGCGGTGCTGTACGAACATTCCGCCTCGCCGGCGCTGTGGGCGCTGCTGGTCGCCAACGGCTTCCTGTGGCCGCACCTGGCCTACCTGCGGGTGAAGGCGCAGCGCAGCGAGCCCCTGCGGGCGGAATTCCAGAACCTGACCTTCGATGCGGCCATGGGCGGCTTCTGGATCGCCGCCATGCACTTCGATGCGTTGCCCAGCGTGCTGCTGGCGGTGATGCTGACGATGGACAAGGTCATCATCGGCGGTGGTCGCTTCGGGGTACGCACGCTGGCGGCGATGGCGCTGACCTGTCTTGCCGCAAGCGCCGCCTGGGGCTTCGCGTTCGAGCCCTATACCAGCTATCCCGTGGTGCTGGCCTGCCTGCCGTTCCTGGCCATCTATCCGATGGCCATCGGCATCGCCACCCATGCGTTGGCACGCAAGGCCCGGCAGCAGAAGGACCTGCTGGAGCGGATGGCGCGGTTCGACGCGGCCACCGGCCTGATGAACCGGCAGCAGTGGCTGCACGCGGCGACCACCGAGCTCGGTCGCTTCCAGCGCGCCGGGCGCACCGCGGTGCTGGTGCTGATCGACATCGACCGCTTCAAGGACATCAACGACGGCTACGGCCACACCACCGGCGACGAGGTCGTCGAGGAGTTCGCCCGCCTGCTGAAGGCCTGCCTGCGCGACGTCGATACCGGGGGGCGCTACGGCGGCGACGAGTTCGGCGTCGTGATGCCCGACACGCGCTGGGAAGAGGCCATCGTCGCGGCGGAGGCTGCGGCGACAGGTCGCCGCCTGCCCGTTCTCGGCGCGCGGCCTGCGTTGCACGGTGAGCATCGGGCTGGCCGAATCCCACGCCGGCATCGCGACGGTCTCGGACTGGATCAACAGCGCCGACAGTGCGCTGTACCGGGCGAAGGCGCAGGGACGCGACTGCATCGTCGTCGGCTGCTGAGGCCTGGTCAGGCGAGCAGCGCGTCGATCACGGCCTGCGGTTGCTTCATCCAGGCGAAATGGTCGGCGCGTGCGCCCAGGCGGGCATGGTCCAGCACGGTGACGTGCGCCGGTGCATCCGGCAGCTTCGCCATCAGCGCGCGCAGCGAGCTTTCCGGCGCCAGCCAGTCGTCGTCGAACAACACGCCGCGCAGCGGTACGCGCACCCGCCGCATGCCGGCTTCCAGGTCCACCGGCCAGCCCGCCGCGCGATAGCGGCCGCTGAGTCCGACACGGGCCCAGTCGCGGATCAGGCCGCGCGCTTCGTCGCCACCGAATCCCAGGCGCCGGCCCGGCAAAGCGCCGCAGGCACGCGCCAGCCAGGGAGCGAACTGGTAGAAGAACGGCAACGCGTAACCCCGCGGTGCCGGAAACGTGCGCCAGTAAGGCGTGCCGCTGCCGACGAGCCAGAGCGCGGCAAAGTCATCCGGCACCTGGCCGCCATGGCAGGCCGCCAACTGTCCGCCCAGGCTGTGTCCACCGATGCGATGCGGCATGCCCGGCAGCCGGTTGCGTAGCGCCTGGTGGCTGAGTGGCAGGTCCGTGCCGAGAAGCTCGCGATAGCCCCAGTCGGTGCGTCGGCCGGCCCGCAGTGAACTGCTGCCGTTGCCGCGCCATTCGTGCACGAACACCGCCACGCCCTTCGCCGCAAGTGCGTCCGCGAACGGCAGGTAGTGGCGCGCGGCAACGCCGAGGGCGGGAACCCATAGCAGCGCAGACGACGCGTCGGCCGGAATGCGGGCGATCAGGGTGTAGGCGTGGCCATCCTGCGACTGCAGGGGGATCTCTTCGTGGAGGAAGGGCTGATCGATGGCGTTCATGCGAGGGGTGCCGCGCCGATGTGGTCCAGCACGACGATGTCGCTGCGCCCCGGTCGGTAGCCGCCGCGCAGCGCAGCGTGCACATAGTCGGACGCCGCCAGGCAGGCCTCCTTCATCGCCATGCCCTGCGCACGACGCGCGGCGATGGCGGAGGCCAGCGTGCATCCTGTGCCATGGGCTTCGAGCGACAGGCGCGGGTGCGATGTTGCCGTCAGGCCATCCGCATCGACATAGAGATCCACCACGTCACCGTCATCGGGCAGGTGACCCCCCTTGAGGAATACCGCGCGTGCGCCCAGCGCCAGCAGGTCGTTCGCCGCCGCGCGCATCGCCTGCGCGTCAGGGATGGCGCGGCCCAGCAGCAGTTCGGCCTCGGGCAGATTGGGCGTCACCACATCCGCGAGCGGCAGCAGTTGCGTTCGTAACGCATGCAATGCGCTGTCTTCGAGCAGCTTGGCGCCGCTGGTGGCGACCATCACGGGATCGACCACGATGGTCTTCGGTGCATGGGCGCGCAACGCATTCGCCACGACACCGATCACCTCGGCGGTGGCCAGCATGCCCAGCTTCACCGCGCGGATGTCGAAGTCCTCGAAACACGCATCGAGTTGCGCGCGCAGGAACTCCATCGTCGGCACGTTCACGGCGGTCACCCCGCGGGTGTGCTGCGCGGTCAGCGCAGCGATCGCCGAGAGGCCGTGAACCCGATGCGCGGCGAAGGTCTTGAGGTCGGCCTGAATGCCGGCGCCGCCACCGGAATCGGAGCCGGCGATGGTGAGGGCGGAAACCACGGAAGGAGCTGTCATGCGTGGATTGTGCCATCCGTACGCGGGCGTGTGGCGCGAGGGGTCAGGCAGCGGGTGGCTTCGTCCGCTGCCACTGGCGGTACAGCACGTAGCCGACGCCGGTGCCGCCGGTCAGCAGGGCAGGGGCCAGCAATGCGTCGTACGCGAAGTGGCGGTACAGCCATGCACCGAGCACGCCGCCGCCGAGGAAGCCGCTGATGATGAGGCCGCTCAGTGTCAGGCGGCGCAGCTGCAGTGGCATGCCGCGCAACAGGTGGCCCAGCCCGATGCCTAGGTCGGTGAACATGCCGCTCAGGTGCGTGGTGCGGACGGCGGCACCGCTGTAGGTGGTGACCATGGCGTTCTGCAGGCCGCAGGCCACTGCGGCGAGCAGGGCGCCCCAGATCTGCTCCTGTTTGAACAACGGGATGGCCACCAGCAGCAGGGCGGCTTCCAGCGCCAGCACCACGCCGTACCGGCGCCCGAGCCTGAGCGTCTGTTCCTGAATGATCAGGCCGCTCAGCATCGCGCCCAGGCAGAAGGCGATCAGCACGCCCCACAGGTGCAACACGGCGCGCAGGTCGCCGTGCGCGATCGCCGCGCCCAGCAGGCTGGTGGTGCCGGTCAGGTGGCTGACCGCCTGGTGCTCGAAGCCCAGGTAGCCGATGACGTTGACCATCCCGGCCACGCAGGCGAGCGTCACCGCACCGATCCAGACCCAGCGGGGGAGGTGGAGGCCCATGCGGTGTCAGCCTTCGCCCTGAGCAGCTCGCGGATGTCGCCCCGGCCATACCCACGTCAATGCCCAGCCGGCGATTGCGGGCAACAGGTTCAGCAGGATGGAACTCCATGCGAACCGAACGGGTGAGAGCGGTAGCACGGACATCACGGCCATCACGACCGCAGTGTCGATGAGTTGGACCAGGCTCCATGCGAGCAATACGTGTATCAGTCGCCGATATCGGACGCCCTTCGCAAACCACCAATATGCGAAGGTCGATATCACGGCATAGACAGCTTTCCGGATGATGATGGCCGTCTCGATCCATCCGCCATCGGGAGAAAGGCGGAACCCGACCGTCGGTATCAGAAAGCCCGCCGCGAAAGCCCAAGCGGCCAGTGCTAGAAACAGCGCCACCGAACCGAGGATGATGCGTCGCCACTGCATGCCGCGCGGGGTGAAGCCTGCCGCCGCCTGAGAAGCGGGCTCGATGGCATGAGGCGGCGTGTACGGATCGTGCATGGCGATCAGCGGACGGCCGCTACGTCGGATGGTCGAGGTAGCGGCCTGGTTCGCCTTACAGCACTTCCGATGCGTAATCCGCCAGGCGTGAACGCTCGCCACGCCGCAGCGTGATGTGCGCGCTGTGCGCCCAGTTCTTGAACCGGTCCACCGCGTACGTCAGGCCGGACGTCGTCTCCGTCAGGTAGGGCGTATCGATCTGCTCCACGTTGCCGAGGCAGACGATCTTGGTGCCCGGGCCCGCGCGGGTGATCAGCGTCTTCATCTGCTTCGGCGTCAGGTTCTGCGCCTCGTCGAGGATCAGGTAGCGCGACAGGAACGTGCGGCCGCGCATGAAGTTCATCGAGCGGATCTTGATGCGCGAGGCGAGCAGGTCGTTGGTCGCCGCGCGGCCCCACGCGCCACCTTCCTGGTTGTGCGTCAGCACTTCCAGGTTGTCGGTCAGCGCGCCCATCCACGGCGTCATCTTTTCTTCCTCGGTGCCGGGCAGGAAGCCGATGTCTTCGCCGACGCTGACCGTGGCGCGCGTCATGATGATCTCTCGGTAGCGCTGCTGGTCCATCGTCTGCGCCAGGCCGGCGGCAAGCGCGAGCAGCGTCTTGCCGGTGCCGGCGGTGCCGAGCAGGGTGACGAAGTCGATGTCGGGATCCATCAGCGCGTTGAGCGCGAAGTTCTGCTCGCGGTTGCGCGCATTGATACCCCACACCGCATGCTGGCTGTGGCGGAAGTCGTCGACGATCTGCAGCGTCGCCTTGTCGCCCTCCACCTTGCTGACGCGGAACTCCGATTCGTCGTCGCCCGGCAGGTAGAGGAACTGGTTGGGATACCAGCCGGCGTCATCGGCCATGGCGACTTCGTAGAACGTGCGCCCCTTGTCGGTCCACGAGCGCAGGTCCTTGCCGTGGCGCTGCCAGAAATCCTCCGGCAGCGGGTCCGCGCCGGTGTAGAGCAGGCTGAAGTCGTCCAGCGCACGATCGTTCTCGTAGTCTTCCGACACGATGCCCGCGATCGCCGCCTTGATCCGCAGGTTGATGTCCTTGGACACGAACACCACCGGGATCTCCGGCTCCTGTTCCTTCAGCGCGAGGATCGCGCCGAGGATGGCGTTGTCGGGAATGACGGCGCCGAAGCTTTTGCCGGCCTCGAAATGGCTGGTCTGGAAGCGCAGCAGGCCGGCGCTCTTCGAGCCGCGCAGCTGCAGGCTGTTGGGCTGGATCAGCGGAATGCCGGCGGCGAGGTTGTCCAGGCCGGAGGCTTCGACCAGTTCGTTGAGGAAGCGGCTGACCTGCCGCGCATTGCGGCTCGCTTCCGACGTGCCTTTCTTGCCGTTGTCCAGTTCTTCGATCACCTGCATCGGCAGGTAGACATCGTGTTCCTCAAACTTGAACAACGCGGTGGGGTCGTGCATCAGCACGTTGGTGTCCAACACATAGATACGCTTGCTACGGGTCATTCGGGCAACCTCATCGAGGAAGATGTGTGAACACGGGCCACTTTTCCGCGGACAGCAGCGAACCACCATGACCCGCCGCGGCGCGGGATGGTGGGTGAAGGGGAAGAGGATTTCGTCACTGGGCCTGGTGAGCCTTCAGGGCGTCCAGTACGGCGTCGGCATGGCCGGCGACCTTCACGCCGCGCCATTCCTGCGCGATGCGGCCGTCGGGCGAGACCAGGAAGGTGCTGCGGACCACACCCAGCACCTTGCGGCCGTACATGTTCTTCTCGTGGATCACGTCGAAGGCCTTGCACAACGCTTCGTCGGCGTCGCTGACCAGCGGGAACCTGAAGCCCTGCTTGGCGCAGAAGTTGTCGTGCGACTTCACGGAGTCGCGCGACACACCCAGCACCGTGGCGTTCAATTTCTTGAACTTCGGCAGCAGCGCGTTGAAATCCAGGCCTTCGGTGGTGCAGCCGGGCGTGCTGTCTTTCGGATAGAAGTACAGGACCAGCCAGGTGCCGGCGTAATCGGCGAGGGTGGTGGTCTCGCCGCCGGACAGCGCCAGTGGCAGTTTCAATGTCGACTTGGGCAGGGCGTTCGCGCTTTTCGCCGTCATCGTCAGAACTTCATCGGATCCATGATCGCGTCCAGGTTCAGATGGTCGCAGAATTCGAGGAAATCGTCGCGCAGCGCGGCGATGTGCATGTTCGCCGGCACGCCGATGGTGACCTGCGCCGAGAACATCTCCGCGCCGGTCTGCATCGCGCGGTAGCGCGTGCTCTGCAGGTTCTCGATGGTGATGCCCTGGCGGTCGAAGAAATCGGCCAGCTGGAACAGGATGCCCGGCTTGTCGGCGGCCACCACTTCCACGATGTACGGCAGCAGGTTCGACTGCACCACCTTCGGGCCGGTGCGGTAGAACACCAGCTTCAAGCCATCGTCGCGCTCCAGCCGCGACAGCATCGCTTCCAGCTTCGCCACCGCATCCCACGAACCGGTCGCCAGCGCCGTCACCGATACGTCGCGTCCCACCGTGGACAAGCGCGCGTCCACCAGATTGCAGCCGCTGTCCGCGATCCGGCGCGTCACCGACAGGAGCGGCGATTCCGGATGCGTCGTGTAGGCGGTGATCAGGAGGTGGTTTTCGGTCGGCGAAGGCCGGGGCGTGGAATCGGTCAAGAGAGCTTCCGGCGTTGCGGTCTGGCTGAATGGCGGCCGGGCTGCGGCCCGGCGACGCTGGCAGCATACTTGCCCGCCCTTTGAACCCGCAAGTAACATGCGGCCGACATTGCAGGCGGACCGGGATAACTGCGCTTACAGGCGCCACCGGCCGTCGGATCCCCACCGAGAGCCTCCATCTTGCACCTTTCCGGCAGCATCACCGCACTGGCCACGCCGTTCCTGGCGTCGGGCGAACTCGACCTGGAAGCCTGGCGCGCGCTGCTCAAACAGCAGCTCGACGGCGGCACCCAGGGCGTGGTGGTGGCGGGCTCCACCGGTGAGGCAGCGGCGCTGTCGGACGACGAGTACGACACCGTGTTGCGCATCGCCGTGGAAGAAGTGGGTGGCCGGGTGCCGGTGCTCGCCGGCACCGGTCAGATGAACACCGCGAAGACCATCGCCGCCACCCGTCGCGCGGCCGCTGGCGGCGCCCGGTTCGCACTTGTCGTGACGCCCCCTTATGTGCGGCCCACGCAGGCGGGTCTGGTGGCGCACTACCGCGCCGTCGCCGATCAGGGCGGGTTGCCGGTGGTGCTCTACAACGTGCCGGGCCGCACGGGCTGCGATCTGTTGCCGGAGACGGTGGCGGAACTGGTCGACCATCCGAACATCGTGGGCATCAAGGAAGCGCGCGCCGAGCCCGAGCGCATGGCGGCGCTGCTCGCGCTGCGCACGGAGGGCTTCGCCATCCTCAGTGGCGACGATCCGACCGCATCGCGCGCGATGCTGGCGGGCGCCGATGGCCTGATTTCGGTGGGCTCGAACGCGCTGCCGCGCACGTTCCGCCGCCTGTGCGACCTGTCGCGGGCCGGCGACAGCGCCGCTGTCGCCGCGCTGGACGCGCAGTTGCAGGAGATCTACGGCTTCCTCGGCGTGGAATCCAACCCCATCCCGGTGAAGGCGCTGTTGCAGCGCGCGGGCTTCGGCCACGGCCTGCGCCTGCCGCTGCTCACGCTGTCTTCCACCCATACCGACACTGCCGACCGTCTCGCCGCTCTGGCGCAGGCGTTGGAAGCACAATCCAGCCGCGACAGCCTCGCGGCCTGAACCCCAGGAGAACTTCATGCGTCTTTCGTCTTCCCTCGTGCGTCCGCTCGCCCTCGTGCTGCTGGTCGTGTCCGTCGCCGGCTGCTCCTGGTTCAAGAAGGGCGCGAAGGGCGACTATGCGCTGGCACCGGAAGCGCGTCCGCTGGAAGTTCCGCCGGATCTCAACGTGCCCAACACCAGCGGTGCGATGCAGATTCCGTCGGCCGGACAAGTGGGCCCGACCGCGGCACCGGCAGCGGGCGGCTTCAATGTGGCGGGCTCCCGCGACGAAGCCTTCACGCGTGTCGGCGAAGCGCTGGCCGGTGTCGAAGGGGTGACCGTCGCCAGCCGTGCGCAGCTGCTGGGCACCTATGACGTGAGCTATGAAGGCGCGAGCTTCCTGGTGCGTGTCTCGGCGGTGGAAGCGGGTGCCTACGTGTCCGCGGTCGACCCGCGCGGCCTGCCGGCCACGTCGCCGGCGGCGGTCAAGCTGCTCGGCGCGCTGAAGGCCAAGCTGGGCGGCTGATCCGGCCACCACGCCACGAACGAAAAGGGCGCCGAAAGGCGCCCTTTTTCTTGTGCGGCTGCAGGGACCGGCGCGATCAGCGCTCCAGCAACGGCAGCTTGTTGGGCTTGCCTTCCCATTCCTTCGCGTCCGGCAACGGTTCCTTGCGGGTGGTGATCACCGGCCAGGCATGCGACAGCTCGGCGTTGAGCGCCACGTAGCCTTCCTGTCCGGCGGGCACGTCGTCTTCGGGATAGATCGCGTTGATGGGGCACTCCGGCTCGCACAGCGTGCAGTCGATGCATTCGTCAGGATCGATCACCAGGAAGTTCGGACCTTCGTGGAAGCAGTCCACCGGACAGACTTCAACGCAGTCGGTGTACTTGCACTTGATGCAGTTTTCGGTGACGACGAAAGGCATGAGGCTCGATGTGCAGCGGAAAGAACCGGGCAAGTTTAAATCACCGCGTGATTCGAGTTGGGAATCTTTCTTGCTTGCCGCCTGCGTCGGAGGAGCGCGCCGACGTGCCAGGCACCGGAGGGGGGGGGCGTGTCCCGCAAGGCGGGTGCCGCATGCCGGGACGGGGCATCGTTCCAGAATCGCAAGACAACCGGGCACGGTGAGGTTGTGGTTTCACAAATAGAACAATCAATTGATTGCCGCCTGATTTATCCCACCATGTGCAGGATCATGCTGCGCGCCTCACCACAGAAGGAGTTCCGCCATGATCACCCTGCGCCCCGCCGATGCCCGCGGCCATGCCAACCACGGCTGGCTCGACTCCTGGCACAGCTTCTCCTTCGCCAGCTACTTCGACGACAAGCACGTGCATTGGGGCCCGCTGCGCGTCATCAACGAGGACCGCGTGGCTGCCGGTCGCGGCTTCGGCGAACACGGCCACCGCGACATGGAGATCATCAGCTACGTGCTGGAAGGCGCGCTGGGCCACAAGGACTCGATGGGCAACAGTTCCAGCATCGTGCCGGGCGACGTGCAGCGCATGAGCGCCGGCACCGGCGTGCAGCACTCCGAGTTCAACTACAACGAAGCCGGCACCACCCACTTCCTGCAGATCTGGATCATCCCCGATCGCCAGGGCGTCACGCCGTCGTACGCGGAAAAGGCCTTCCCGGCTACCGAGAAGCAGGGCCGTCTGCGGCTGGTGATCAGCCCGGATGGCAGCGATGGTTCGATCAGCATCCACCAGGATGCGCGCATGTACGTCGGCCTCTTCGACGGCAGCGAGAAGGCCGAGCTTTCGCTGGCCGAAGGACGGCTGGGCTACGTGCACGTGGCGCGTGGCGAGGTCACCGTCAACGGCAAGCCGCTGAAGGCGGGTGACGCGCTGTTGTACGACGCCGAGCCGTTGGTCAGCATCGAGCGCGGCATCGGCGCGGAAGTGCTGGTGTTCGACCTGCCGCGGATGCCGTAATCCCGCAAGTGCAAGTGCAAGGGCACGGCCGGCGCGAATCACGTCGGCCGTTGCCGTGCTTAAGGAGTTCTTAAAGAGCGGGCGCGAGCATGGTGGGGCCGGACATCCCCCATCCCCCATGCCGAGGTCTCCATGTCTGTACTGCGCGCCTGCACGCCGCTGTTGTTGCTGTTGCCCGTTTCCGTGGCGGCCCAGGTGGTCGAACGCACCGACAAGCAGGCGCAGGACCAGCTGCCGAGCCGCTGGAGCGCGGGTCTCGCCGTCGTGCATCGCGACAGCGAATACGCGGGCGAAGGCACGCGCACCCGTCTTTACCCCAACATCGCCTACGACGGCGATCGCTTCTATCTGCGCGGTGCCGCGCTGGGTTATCGCGCCTACAAGGACGAGCGCTTCGAGCTGCGCACGTTCATCGCGGGACGTCTGGACGGCATGGATGCCGACGATTTCGGCGTCGCCGAACTGGCGCGCCGCGGTGTCGACCGCAACCTGCTGTCCGATCGCGACCACAGCGTCGACCTCGGCGTCGGCGCCAGTTGGAAGGGCGCGGCAGGCAAACTCGACCTCGACGTACGCTTCGATGTCAGCGGCGCGAGCGAAGGCTATGCCGCCTCGCTCGACTATAGCTATCCGCTGACGCTGGGCCGCACGACGCTGGTGCCCTCCATCGGTGCGGTGCGTCTGTCCGCCGACATGGCCGACTACTACTACGGCATCCTCGACGAAGAAGTCGCGCGCGGTGTGGTGGCGTATCGCCCCGGCGCCGCGACGGTGCCGCGCGCCAGCGTCAGCCTGATCCATCCGTTCGCCAAGCGCTGGGCACTGCTGGGCAACCTCGAATACCGGGCGTTGCCGGATGTGCTGCAGGACGGCCCGCTGGTCGAACTGGACAAGGACAACAGCACGTCCGTGTTCGTCGGTATCTCACGCGGCTTCTGACGCGTGCCGTTTCCTTCCTCCCCCCTGGAGTTGCCCATGACCGCACGCCTCTTGTCCGCCGAGAACGCGCCCCTGCCACTGCCGGGCGGCTATCTTCCCGCACCGGGCGATCCTGCCTGGGTCGAGATGCTGGGTCGCGACGAGATCGGCATCCGCCGCGTGACGCGCGCGCACGCCGCAGCGTTGATGCAGCTGTGCGACCGACAGCGGGCGGAGTTGCCGGAAACGCCGGGTACGCAAATGGGCGCCGGTGTGCTCGAATTGATGGAGGCGCTGTTCGAACCGCCGCTGCGTGCATGGGCCTGGATCGCGGAGCGCCGCAGCGAGCCGGTGGGTTATGCCTTCGCGACAGTGGGCTTTTCGATGATCGAGCGTGCCTACTACTTCAATCTCGAAACGTTGTTCGTGCCTGCCAATGCACGGCCTTCGGATATCGCCAACCGCCTGTTCGCCGAGGCCCGCCGCATGGCGTCCGACCTGGGGTGCGTGGATCTGCGCTGGCAGGTGCCGGTGGGGCATGACGGTGCGCAGATGGCGATGCCGGGCAAGGCGGGCACGGCGACGATGATCCAGTATGTGTTTCCTACGCTGCGGAGCGACCAGGATGACTGACGTGTCCACCCCGTCATCGCGACGCAGGAGGCGGTTGAAGCGCATTGCCGCCGCAGCATGCGTGTCGGCCTCCGCGTTCGCCTATGCCGGCATGTCCGGCTGCGCCACGCTGTCTTACCCGCAATCGCCGCAGTTCGGCGAGGATGGCTTCCAGAACGAACGCAAGCCGAAGCCGATGGGATGGCGCGAGACCAGCAAGCTCTGGTGGGATTTCCTGGTCGGTGGCAAGCCGGCCGGTACCGTGCCGAGCC
The DNA here is from genome assembly GCF_964252945.1 of Pseudoxanthomonas sp. LjRoot143. Lineage (NCBI taxonomy): Bacteria > Pseudomonadati > Pseudomonadota > Gammaproteobacteria > Lysobacterales > Lysobacteraceae > Pseudoxanthomonas > Pseudoxanthomonas sp. LjRoot143. The sequence continues at coordinate 918,071 of NZ_CAXUPM020000001.1, forward strand.
GATCGATTCCCATGCAGGCGTTGACGCGCCAGCAATTGGACGATGCACCGGACAACACGCTGTATCGCCTTGGCCATTCGACGGTGCTGCTGAAGCTGGACGGTCGCTTCTGGCTGACTGACCCGGTGTTTTCCGAGCGCGCCTCGCCGGTGCGGTGGGCGGGACCGAAGCGCTTCCACGCGCCTCCCATCGCCATCGACGATCTGCCGACGCTGTCCGCCGTGGTGCTGTCGCACGACCACTACGACCATCTTGACCGCGACACGGTGCGCGCGCTGGCGGCGAAGACGGAGGTATTCCTGACGCCGCTCGGCGTTGGTGATCGCCTGATCCGCTGGGGCGTGCCGCGCGAGAAGGTGCGGCAGCTGGACTGGTGGGACGACGTGCAACTGCAGGGCGTGCGCTTTACGGCGACGCCGTCGCAGCATTTCTCCGGTCGCACGCTGTTCGACCGCAATGCCACGTTGTGGGCATCGTGGGTGATCCAGGTGAATGAAGTGAAGGTGTTCTTCAGTGGCGACACCGGCTACTTCGACGGCTTCCGCACCATCGGCGAGCGCCTAGGGCCGTTCGATCTGACGCTGCTTGAGTGCGGCGCCTACGATCGCCGCTGGCAGGACGTGCACATGCTGCCCGCGCAGACGCTGCAGGCGCACCGCGATCTGGGCGGCAGGTCGTTGGTACCGATCCACAACAGCACCTTCGACCTGGCGTTCCATGGATGGAGCGAGCCGATGGAGACGCTGTACACGCTATCGCAAGAGGCTGGGGTGGACATCGTCACGCCGGTGATCGGCCAACCGCTGGCGATCGCACGACCCGGTGACACGCTCCCCTGGTGGCGCGGCGAGTAACGCCGCGCGGCGCTTCAGGCATCGGATGCGGCGCGGAACTCGACGCGGCAACCGAATCCGCGGCCGGCGATGCCATCTTCCACCTTGATGCGCGCGTCGTGCGCGCGGGCGATGCGGTCGACCAGCGACAGGCCGATGCCGCTGCCGCGTTCGCCATTGCCCTGGCTGCCGCGGAAGAAGCGTTCGAAGATGCGCTCGCGCTCCTCGGCCGGTACACCGGGGCCGTTGTCCCGCACGACCAGCCATGCCGTCGCGCCGTCGTCGTCGGCGCCGCAGGCGATTTCGATGCGTGCGCCGTCACCGCTGTAGCGGACCGCGTTGTCGAGCAGGTTGCGGACGAGGATGCCGAGATCGTCGAGGTCGCCCTGCACGCTGGCCGGCTCCGCGTGGAGTGCGAGCGTCTGCTGCCGTCGGCCCGCCATCGATTCGAACTCGCGCGCGACCATCGTCACCACATCCGGTAGCGCGACCACCGGACGATCTTCGCGCAGCGGCGAGGCATCCACGCGTGCGGAATCGAGCAACTGCTGCGCCAGGCGCGACGTGCGCTGGATGCCTTGCGCCAGTTGCGTCAGGGCGGTCTGCGCGTCCGCCTGGCTGCCGGCGCGCATGGCGACCTGCGTCTGCGTCAGGAGTGCGGCCAACGGCGTGCGCAGTTCGTGTGCGGCGTCGGCCAGGAACTGGCGTTCGCCACGCATCGCCTCGGAGAGGCGTTCGAGCAGCAGGTTGAACGAATCCACCAGCGGGCGGATCTCACGCGGCAGCTTGTGGACGGGCAGGGGAGCCAGGTCGTGCGGCTCGCGCTGCGCCATCTCGCGACGCAGCCGGTTCATCGGCCGCAGGCTCCAATGGATCGCCAAGCCTACCGTGGCGCCGAGCACCAGCAGGATGCCGATACCGCTCCACAGGCTGATCTTCACCCAGTGCGCCAGCTCCGCCTTCATTGCAGACTGCGACATCCCGGACTGCACCTGGATGCGTCCGCTCGCGTCGGTGACGGCATACACGCGCCATGGCTCGCCCGCGACCTCGCTGACCACGAACCCGGGCTTGAAGTCCGCACGCAGCGGCTCCATCGGCGCGCCGTCCGATGCCACCACGGGCGTGCGGCGGCCAAGGATCCAGACCTGGTAGCGCAGTGTCTCGAACTTCATTTTCCCCGCCGTGCTGGCGCGCGCCGGCAACTGCAGGCGTGGACCTTCGTCAAGCGCGTCGAGATTGCCCGGCATCGACAGCAGGATCTGCTCGCTGACCTCCTGCAGGAACAGATCGTCGTGTCCCTGCTGCTGGCGGGTCATCTGGAAGTGCTGCCCGCCCAGCCAGCAGGTCCAGCCGAGGGCCAGCGGCGTCATCACCGCGAGCAGCAGCTTGGACTTCAGCGAATGGCTCATTCGCCCTCTCCCAGACGGTAGCCGAAGCCGTGTACGGTCGTGATGACGCCGTCGCCGAGCTTCTTGCGCAACTGGTGGATGTAGACGGCGATGGTGTTGCTTTCGATCGCGCCGTCGCCGCCGTAGACCAGCGATTCCAGCATGTCGCGTGCGATCACGCGGCCGGGCCGCTCCATCAGGGCGAGCAGGGTGCGGTACTCGTGTACGCCCAGGCGCACCGGGCGATCGCCCAGCCGGACCGAGCGGTCGGCCGGATCCAGCACGATGTCGCCGTGGCGCAGTACCGGCGACACGCGGCCTTGCGTCCGACGGATCACGGCGCGCAGTCGCGCGCTGAGTTCGCCGGCTTCGAAGGGTTTGACGATGTAGTCGTCGGCCCCGGCGTCCAGCCCGCGCACGCGGTCGCTGAGCTGGTCGCGCGCGGTGATGATCAACACCGGCGTGGTGTCGTAGCGCTGGCGCAGCGTGGTCAGCACGTCCAATCCGGACCCGCGCGGCAGGCCGAGGTCCAGCAACACCGCCGTGTAGCCATGGTCGACCAGCGCCAGGCGCGCTGAAGCGACGTCCTCGGCGCGATCGATCGACCAGCCGTCCTGCGCCAGCGCGGCGGCCAGCGCGTCACCGAGCATGCGATCGTCTTCAACCAGGAGCAGGCGCGACACGGGCAGCCCTCGGGGTGGCGGGGCCACCATGCTAGGGGGGAGCGATTAAACCGGTTTTAATGGCCTACCGGCCGGGACTGGAAACGCAAAACCCCGCCGGAGCGGGGTTCTGGTCGTTCCACCTGCTGCGGATCTCAACCCGCAGCCTAGACCGGATGGCGCTCCCTAGGGGACTCGAACCCCTGTTTTAGCCTTGAGAGGGCCACGTCCTAACCACTAGACGAAGGGAGCGTTTTTGGTGAAACCGGCGTAGCGGATTAGTATAGGCGGCGGTCAGGCTCAGGGCAATCCACCCAGCCGACCGCGCGACCCTCCTGCATGGAACTGCCGCTATTACGCCTGTCACCGCTCTGCGAACCATCCCGCGCGACCAGCACACCATTTCGCGCAAGGACATCAGCCCGAACGCGCTGCGCGTGCTCTACCGCCTGCGGGATGCCGGTTTCCAGGCCTACCTGGTCGGTGGCGCGGTGCGCGACCTGCTGGTCGGCGGCCACCCCAAGGACTTCGACGTCGCCACCGACGCCACGCCCGAGCAGGTCCGCCAGCAGTTCCGCAACTGCCGCCTGATCGGCCGCCGCTTCCGTCTTGCGCACGTGGTGTTCGGGCGGGAGATCATCGAGGTCGCCACCTTCCGCGCCAACAGCGACGACGGCAGCGGCGACCGCGAGATGGACAACGGCCGCCTGGTCCGCGACAACGTCTACGGCACGGTGGAGGACGACGCGGTACGCCGCGACTTCACCGCCAACGCGCTGTACTACGCCATCGACGACTTCTCGGTCCGCGACTATGTGGGTGGCTTCGAAGACACGATGGCGCGGCGATTGAAGCTGATCGGCGATCCGGAGCAGCGCTATCGCGAGGATCCCGTGCGCATGCTGCGCGCCGTGCGCCTGGCCGCCAAGCTGGACTTCGAGATCGAAGCAGCGACCGCCGCGCCGATCGCGCCGCTGGCGCCGCTGCTGGCGGAGGCTGCGCCCGCGCGTCTTTTCGAAGAGATCCTGAAGCTGTTCCTGTCCGGGCATGGCGTCGCCAGCTTCGAAGGTTTGGAGCGCTTCGGCCTGTTGAAGGTGCTGTTTCCCGAGACCGCGGCCGCGCTGGCATCCAATCGCAGTGGCGCGCTGCGCCGGATGGTGCTGGCGGGCCTGGCCGGTACCGACCAGCGGGTCGCCAACGACGAGCCGGTGTCGCCTGCCTTCCTGTTCGCGTTGCTGCTGTGGCCGGCGTACTGCCGCGCGCTGATGGGCCTGCAGGCGCAGGGCGTGCAGGCCGAGGAAGCACAACGCCGCGCTGCCGACCGGGTGACGTTGCACCAGTTGAACACGGTCGCGCTGCCGCGCCGCTTCTCGTTGCCGATGCAGGAGATCTGGCTGCTGCAGACGCGCTTCGGCAACCGCCAGCGCAAGCGCGTGACACGGCTGCTGACCCATCCGCGCTTCCGCGCCGCGTTCGATTTCCTGGTCCTGCGTCTGGCGGCTTCGCCCGAGCACGCCGAGGACGTCGCGTTCTGGCGCGAAGCGCAGACGCAGTCCGGTGAAGAACTCGCCGCCACGCTCGGGGTCGCGCCGACGGACGCCTTCACCGATGAGGATGCGCCGCCTTCCAAGCGCCGCCGTCGTCGCCGTCGCCGCACCGGCGGCCCGTCGCCGGAATGACGCCCATCGTCCAGGCCTGCATCGGCCTGGGAGCCAATCTCGGCGACGCCGCGGACACGTTGCGGCGCGCGGTCGAGGCGCTGGCCCGCCATGAGGGTGTCGTCGTGCGTGCGGTCTCGCGTTTCTACCGGACGCCGGCCTGGGGCAAGGAAGACCAGCCCGATTTCATCAATGCCGTGGCACTGCTGGAGACCTCGCTGGCGCCACGCGCATTGCTGGAACGATTGCTGACGGTCGAAGCCGAGTTCGGGCGGCATCGTCCGAGTGGCGAGCGCTGGGGACCGCGCACCCTGGATCTGGACCTGCTGCTCTACGGGGACGCGGTGATCGACGAGCCCGGCCTGCAGGTGCCGCACCCGCACCTGCACGAGCGCGCCTTCGCGCTGGTGCCACTGCTGGATGTGCTGCCTGCGGCCCGTATCCCCGGGCGGGGCGATGCGCGGGATGCTGTGTCCGTGCTGGAAATGTCCAACATCCATCCGTTATGAGTGGATAATGCGGTGCTATGAGCACGCACGCCGACAGCAAGCCCTGGACCGTTCCCGCCCTCGCCGACGCCAAGCGCGACGGTCGCAAGCTGGTGATGCTGACGGCGTACGACAACAGTTTTGCCCGCGTACTGGACGCCAACGGCGTCGACCTCGTGCTGATCGGCGACTCGCTGGGCATGGTGGTGCAGGGGCATGATTCGACGCTGCCGGTGACGGTGGACGACATCGTCTACCACACGCGTGCCGTCTCCCGCGGCCTCAACCGCGCGTTGCTGGTGTCGGACCTGCCGTTCCAGTCCGACGCTACGCCCGAGCGCGCGCTGGATGCGGCGATCGCGTTGCTGCAGGCCGGCGCCGAGATGGTCAAGCTGGAAGGCGCGGGCCACAAACTCGAGGTCATCCGCTTCCTGGTCGAGCGCGACATCCCGGTGTGCGCGCACCTGGGCCTGACGCCGCAGTCGGTGCTCAAGTTCGGTGGCTACAAGGTGCAGGGGCGCAACGAGGCCGCTGCCGCCCGCCTGCATGAAGAGGCGCGTGCCGTGGCCGACGCGGGCGCGCAGTTGCTGGTGCTGGAATGCGTGCCGTCGTCGCTGGCGTCCGCGATCACCGCGGATCTCGCCATTCCCACCATCGGTATCGGCGCCGGTGCCGGTTGCGACGGGCAGGTGCTGGTACTGCACGATTTCCTCGGCCTGGACACGGGCCACCGGCGGCCGAAGTTCGTCAAGGATTTCCTGGCCGAAGGCGGCTCCGTCGCCGGCGCGGTACGCGCCTATGCCGACGCGGTGCGCAGCGGGGCATTCCCCGACGACGCCCATTCCTACTGACCGCGCCGCGCGCACCGATTCGCCACAGGGGCCACGATGATCGAGACCATCACCGAACTTGACGCGCTGCGCGCACGCGTCCGGGAGTGGAGGCAGCAGGGACTGCGGGTCGGGTTCGTGCCGACGATGGGCAACCTGCACGCCGGCCATTACTCGCTGGTGATGCTGGCGCGTCAGTACGCGGACCGCGTGGTGTCCAGCGTGTTCGTCAATCCCACCCAGTTCGGTCCCAACGAGGACTTCACCCGATACCCGCGTACGCCCGAAGCGGACATGAGCGGACTCGAAGGCGCCGGCTGCGATGTCCTGTGGTTGCCCACGGTGGAATCGATGTATCCGTTCGGCGTCGAACTGGCGGCCAACGTGCATGTGCCCGGCGTCAGCAGCGTATTGGAAGGGGCGCATCGCCCCGGTCATTTCGATGGCGTTTGCACGGTTGTCAGCCGCCTGTTCAACCAGGTGCAGCCCGATGTGGCGGCCTTCGGCAAGAAGGACTACCAGCAGCTTGCGGTGATCCGCCAGCTGGTCACCGATCTGGCGTTCCCCATCCAGATCCTCGCCGGCAGCATCGTGCGCGAGCCCGACGGCCTGGCGATGAGTTCGCGCAACCAGTACCTGAGCGCGGACGAGCGGCCGCGCGCCGCTGAAATCCGCAAGGTGCTGCTCGCCATGCGCGACGGCATGCTGGCCGGACAGCCGCGGGCGCGGGTCGAAGCCGACGCGGCGCACGCGCTCGGCGCGGCCGGCTACGACGTCGACTACACCGTGGTCCGCCGGCCGGACCTGTCCACGCCCGACGAAGGCGAACAGGCGCCCAAGGTCGCGCTGATCGCCGCCCGCCTGGGCCGGACGCGACTGATCGACAACCTGGAATTCTGATCGCATCGTCTTGGGGGCGTGCACGCCGCGCCGGGCACGAGGGGCTACACTTCGCGTCCCCGCTCCAGACCCTGTCGACATGCACCTCAGCCTGCTCAAGACCAAGATCCACCGCGCGACCGTCACCCATTCCGAGCTGAACTACGAAGGCTCCATCGCCATCGATGGCCTGCTCCTTGACGCGACGGGCATCCGCGAGTTCGAGCAGGTGCACATCTGGGACGTCACCAACGGCGCCCGGTTTTCCACGTACGCGATCCGCGCCGACGAGGGCAGTGGCGTGGTGTCGCTCAACGGTGGCGCGGCGCGCCACGTGCAGGTCGGCGACCTGATCATCATCGCTGCGTTCGCCTCGATGAGCGAACAGGAAGCCGATGCGTTCCAGCCCACGCTCGTCTATGTGGACGGCCAGAACCGCATCACCCACACCAATCGCAGTATCCCCAAGCAGGCCGCCTGATATGAGCCAGAGCCTCGACGCGCTGCAGTCCCACGCCACGCGCCTGCGTGGGGTTTCGTTGAACACGCTGCTGGCGCGCGAGCCCGACCGCGTCGCCGCCCATACGGTGCGCAGCGGTCCGCTCTATTTCAACTTCGCCCGCCAGTCCTACGACACGCCTGCGTGGCAAGCGTTGCTGGCACAGGGCGAGGGCGCAGATCTTGCCGGCGCGTTCCGCCGTCTGTTCGATGGCGAGAAGGTCAATGTCACCGAGGGCCGCGCGGCGCTGCATACCGCGCTGCGTGGACAGAATTCGGAGGCCGTCGTCGCCCGCGAGGCCTACGCCTCGGCACTGGATGTCCGCCAGCGCATGGCAGCACTGATCGCGCAGCTGGAAGGCAGCGACGTCACCGATATCGTCAGCGTCGGCATCGGCGGTTCCGATCTCGGTCCGCGCCTAGTGGCCGATGCGCTGCGCGGGCCGCTCCCCGGCCGTTTCCGTGTGCACTTCCTGTCCAATGTCGACGGCGCGGCGGCACAGCGCACGCTGGCGCCGCTGGATCCCGCGCGCACCGCGGCGGTGCTTATCTCCAAGACGTTCGGCACCCAGGAGACGCTGCTCAACGGCGGCATCCTGCGCGACTGGCTGGGCGGCAGCGAGCGCCTCTACGCGGTGAGCGCCAATCCCGAACGCGCCGCCGCGGCGTTCGACATCGCGCCCGAGCGCGTGCTGCCGATGTGGGACTGGGTCGGTGGCCGCTATTCGCTGTGGTCCGCCGTCGGCCTGCCGATCGCCCTGGCGATCGGCTTCGATCGTTTCGAACAGCTGCTCCAGGGTGCATCCGCGTTCGATGGGCATGCGGTCAGTGCGCCGCTGGCGGACAACATCGCGGTGCGCCATGCGCTGACGGCCGTGTGGAACCGCAACGTCCTCGGCCATGCCGCGCACGGCGTGATGACCTACGACCAGCGCCTCGCGCTGCTGCCGGCTTACCTGCAGCAGCTGGTGATGGAGAGCCTGGGCAAGTCGGTGAGGCTGGATGGCAGCCCGGTCGGGGTCGACACCGTGCCGGTCTGGTGGGGCGGTGCGGGCACCGACGTGCAGCACAGCTTCTTCCAGGCGCTGCACCAGGGCACGCAGATCGTGCCGCTGGATTTCGTCGGCACCGTCCGCAACGACGATCCGTACGTGGAAAACCATCTCGCGCTGATGTCCAACCTGCTGGCGCAGAGCGAAGCGCTCGCCAACGGACAGACCAGCGACGATCCGCACCGCAGCTATGCCGGCGGCCGACCGAGCACGATGATCCTGCTGGATGCGCTGACGCCGCAGTCGCTCGGCGGATTGATCGCGATGTACGAGCACAGCGTCTACGCGCAGTCGGTGTTGTGGGGCATCAATGCCTTCGACCAGTTCGGTGTCGAACTCGGCAAGCAGCTTGCCAATGGCCTGCTGCCGGCATTGAAGGGTGAAACCGAAGCGAAGGATCCGGTTACGCAGGCGTTGCTGGCGGAGCTGAAGGCGCGCGGCTAAGGGCGGTACGGGGTTCTGCTTTTCTGTAGGAGCGACGTGAGTCGCGACCGGAAGGCCGAGGCGTCATTGGCCAGGCATCGCGCGGTCTGTTGTTCCGGCGGTCCGCGCAGGATGATTCCACGTCGATCCGCATGATGCGGGATCTGCATTCGTTTCGTTCGTCCGGTCGCGACTGACGTCGCTCCTACAGGGATGCGTGCTTGGCCAGCGCCCACGCCACGTGCTCGCGCACGAGCGGTGAAGGATCCTGGCGCCGGCTCGCCAGCGCGGCAAGCACATCCGGCGTCGACGGCGCATTGCCCAACGCCACCGCGATGTTGCGCAGCCAGCGCTCGTGCCCGCTGCGGCGGATCGCCGAGCCTTCGGTGCGACGCAGGAATTCCGCCTCGTCCCAAGCGAACAGCTGCGGCAACGTCGCCACGTCGAGCTCGTTGCGTGCGCGGAAGTCGGGCTCATCGGTTCGCTTGGCGAACTTGTTCCACGGACAGACCAGCTGGCAATCATCGCAGCCGAAGATGCGGTTGCCGATCGCCGGCCGCAGGTCTTCCGGAATGGCGCCATCGTGCTCGATGGTCAGGTAGGAAATGCAGCGACGTGCATCCAGGCGATACGGTGCGGTGATCGCCTGCGTGGGACAGACGTCGATGCAGCGCGTGCAGGTACCGCAGTGCGCGCTGGCCGGAGCATCGATCGGCAGCGGCAGGTCGACGTAGATCTCGCCGAGGAAGAACCAGGAGCCGCCGTCCTTGTCGATCAGGCAGGTGTGCTTGCCGATCCAGCCCAGCCCGGCGTTGCGTGCCAATGCACGCTCCAGCACCGGCGCGGAATCCACGAACACGCGATGGCCGAACGCGCCGACTTCCTGCTGCAGGCGCTCGGCCAGCTTCTGCAGGCGGTTGCGCATCAGCTTGTGGTAGTCGCGGCCCAGCGCATAACGCGCCACGTAGGCACGCTCGCCGTCGCGCAAGGTGTCCCAGGCGTCGTCGCTGTCATTGCGCCCGTAGTCCAGTCCCACCGAGATCACCCGTAACGTGCCGGGGATCAGTTCCTGCGGACGCGAGCGCTTGTCGCCGTGCTGGGCCATCCAGGCCATGGAGCCGTACAGGCCCTCCGCCAGCCAGTCGCGGAGATGGCGCTCATCGTCGCCCAGTTCGATGCCGGCGATGCCGCAGCGCTGGAACCCGAACTCGCGCGCCAGCACCCGCACGCGCCGGGCGAGCGCGGTGGGATCGGGCAGGGAGGTGGCGGAACCGGCGGAGGACATGCGTGGATTATAGGAGGCCGCTCCGGATTCACTTCCCCACAACCGGGGCGGGACCTAGAATCCGCGCATGTCCGGCACCTGGCCCCTGTATTCCTCGGAAGCCGCGCGAGCGCTGGATGCGCGCGCCACGCAGGCCCTCGGCGGTGATCCGTATGTGCTGATGCAGCGTGCCGGCCTGGCCGCCTGGCAGCACCTGCTGCTGCACTGGCCCGCGGCGCAACGCATCGTCGTGGTGTGCGGACCCGGCAGCAATGGCGGCGACGGTTATGTTCTGGCGCGCCATGCGCATCGTGCCGGGCGCCACGTCGAGATCGTGCACCTGCCGGCGCATGTTCCGGCCAATCCCGTCGCGCAGCGCGCCTGCACCGACTACGTCGCCGCTGGCGGCAAGGTCACGCTGTTCGACGCGGCGCTGCCGAAGGCGGACGCGGTGGTGGATGCGCTCTTCGGCATCGGCTTTTCGCGTGCGCCGGAACGGGACGTGCGGGCGCTGATCGAAGCGATCAACGCACAGGCGGCGCCGGTGCTCGCGCTCGACGTGCCAAGCGGCGTGGATGCGGACAAGGGCTGCGCGCCGGGCGTCGCGGTGCTGGCCACGCGCACGCTGCAGTTCATCGTGCGGCATGCCGGTCTGTATACCGGCGACGCGCTGGAGTACACCGGCGAGCTTGCGCTGGAAGAACTCGACGTTCCTGCCACCGCCTTCGACAGCGTACCGGTGGAAGCTTCGCTGCTCGATCAGGACTCGCTCGCGCGCTGGCTGCTGCCGCGTCGCCGCAACACGCACAAGGGCGAATCCGGACACGTGCTCTGCATCGGTGGGGACGAAGGCAGTGGCGGCGCGATCGCGCTATGCGCCGAAGCCGCATTGCGTACCGGCGCTGGTCTGGTGGGCGTGGCCACGCGTCCGTTCAGTGTCGCACCGCTGCTGGCGCGCAGGCCTGAAGCGATGGTGCGTGCGGTGGAATCGACGGATGACCTGGCGCCGCTGATCGAGCGTGCGCGCGTGATAGCCGTCGGTCCTGGACTGGGTCAGGGCGAGTGGGGGAGTGCGCTGTTCCTGCATGCCGTGCGTAGTACGAAACCACTGGTCCTGGATGCGGATGCGCTCAATCTGCTGGCCGCCTCTCCACTGCCGTTGGGCGACGCGATCCTGACGCCGCACCCCGGCGAAGCGGCGCGCCTGCTGGATTGCACCAGTGCTGACGTGCAGCGCGATCGTTTCGGAGCAGCACAGGCCATCGCGCAGCGCCATGGCTGCGTGGTGGTGCTGAAAGGCGCGGGCACGGTCGTGGCGGCGCCCGGCGAAACGGCGCGCGTGATCGATGCCGGCAATCCCGGCATGGCGGTGGGCGGCATGGGCGATGTGCTGACCGGCGTCATCGCGGCGTTGCGCGCGCAGGGGCTTCCCGCGTTCGACGCCGCCAGCGCGGGCGCGCTGTTGCATGCGGTGGCCGGAGATGCCGCGGCATGGGACGGCCAGCGTGGCCTGCTGCCGTCCGATCTGTTCGCGCACCTGCGGCGATTGTCCAATCCGTGAGCGTTGCGGTTCGGCGTGGCATGCGGCGCACGACCGCTTAGAATCGCCGCATGCACGTGTTCCTTCCCGACAACGACGCGACCGAAACGCTGGGGCAGGCGTTTGCGCGTACGCGCCCCGCCTCCGCCGTCGTGCACCTTCAGGGCGACCTCGGCGCAGGCAAGTCCACGCTGGCACGCGCGCTGCTGCGGGCGCTCGGCGTCGCAGGTGCGATCCGCAGTCCCACCTACACCTTGGTCGAGCGCTATCCCGTCGAAGGAGGGGAGGCCTGGCATCTGGACCTGTACCGTATCGGCGATGCAGCCGAACTCGAGTTCCTCGGGTTGGATGAAGGTGCCGCGGTGCTATGGCTGGTCGAATGGCCGGAACGAGGCGCCGCCGCACTGCCTGCCGCCGACCTGCACGTGGCGTTGGCGGTAGAAGGCACCGGCCGCTCGGCCCGGCTCACCGCGGAGTCATCCACCGGCGAGCAGTGGCTGGCCCGTGTGGAAATCGAAGGACAGTTGCAGACACCATCTCTCCAGCTCGGTTAGGAACATCCGCCAGGTCACGGATTATTAAGGGAAAACACCTTGCATTCGTGGGCGGATGGTGCTTGAATCCGCGGCATGAACCCGGGGATGCCCACCACTGCCGCGTTGCGCCTCGCCTTGGCGGGCGTCCTGGCGTCGGTGCCGTGCACGCTGCTGGCCGGTGAAGTCACCGGCGTCACCGTCGCCCAGGGCAGTACGGGTACGCGGGCGGAGATCCAGCTCGCCGGTGCCGGCCAGTACAAGACCCTCATGTTGAAAGGCCCGGATCGGCTGGTCGTCGACCTGCCGGCCTCGACAGCGAAGGCCGGCCTGCGCCTGCCGACCCCGGCGGGGATCGTCCGGGCCGTGCGTACGGGTCAGCCCGACGCGAGCACGCTGCGCATCGTCTTCGACCTGGCCTCACCGGTCACCGCACTCAAGCCGCGGATGGAGCAGGAAGGCGCCAACTCGCGGCTGGTGATCGAGTGGCCGGGCGACGGTGTGGCAGCGCCCGCCACCTCCGTCGCCACGACGACGGCAATCCCCCCGCCAGCGGCGACGCCTCCGTCGGCCTCCACGCAGGCGGATGCCGCCCGCGCCACCGCGCTGCTGACCGCCCAAGTGGTCCAGGCCGGCGCGGCACCCGCCACCGTGCAGCCGACGCCGACCTCACCCTCGCCGCAGGCCATCCTCAATGGCCAGCCGACGACGGCCACGGTGCCGGCGCAGACGGCGGCGGGCGAGCGGCCCACCTACACCATCGCTACCGGCCAGCCCACGCCGATGCCGGGCGCGACCGCCACGACGACCGATGCGGCACCTCCTGCAGAAGCGCCCAGGCCGCCGGCAGCCATCGCCGCCGGCACGCGCCCGCTGGTCATCGCCATCGATCCCGGCCATGGCGGCCAGGACCCCGGCGCTATCGGCCCCAGCGGCCGCTACGAGAAGCACGCGGTGCTGGCGATCTCCAAGGAGCTCGCGCGCCAGATCAACGCCACGCCCGGCATGAAGGCGTACCTGGTCCGCGACACCGATGTGTATGTCGAACGCCCGCAGCGCGCCCGCAAGGCGCGTAGCGCGAAGGCCGACATGTTCGTCTCGATCCATGCCGACGCCGCGGAGAACCGCAGTGCCTGGGGCTCATCCGTCTACGTGCTGTCGCTGCGCGGTGCGTCCTCGCAGCACGCCCGCTGGCTGGCCGACAAGGAAAACGCTTCCGACCTGGTCGGCGGTGTACGCCTGACCAAGGACACGCTGTCCAACGTGCTGCTGGATCTGGCCCAGAGCGGTCATATGAAGGCGTCGCAGGACGCCGCCGGCCACGTGCTGACCTCGCTGAAGGGCCTGGGCAAGACCCACAAGCCGCAGATCGAGTTCGCCAATTTCGAAGTCCTGCGCAACTCCGACATGCCGGCCATGCTGGTGGAGACGGGCTTCATCTCCAACGCGGACGAAGAAAAGCGCCTGTTCGACCCGGCCCACCAGCGCAAGGTCGCGGGTGCGGTGCTGGAAGGCATCCAGTCGTACTTCACCCGCCAGCCACCGCCGGGCACGCTGTTCGCCGCCCGCGCGCAGGCCGAGGCCGACGCGCGCACCGTCGCGGCCGGCGGCGCCGCAGGCGCGCCCTGATCGCGCACCCGCTCGGCTATCATCACGGCTGATTCCCCGAGACGGCGCCCCGCGCCGCCAGCACGTGCCGATCCGCCAGCTTCCCGACACCCTCATCAACCAGATCGCCGCAGGCGAAGTCGTCGAACGCCCTGCGTCCGTGGTCAAGGAACTGGTCGAAAACGCCCTCGATGCCGGCGCGCGCCGCGTCGACATCGATCTCGAGGAAGGCGGCGTCCGCCTGATCCGCATCCGCGACGACGGTGGCGGCATCGCGCCGGAAGAACTGCCGCTGGCCGTATCGCGCCATGCGACCAGCAAGATCGCCTCGCTCGACGACCTGGAAGCGGTCGCCACGCTGGGCTTCCGCGGCGAAGCACTGCCGTCGATCGCCTCGGTCAGCCGCTTCGCGCTGACGTCGCGCCGCGTGCAGGACGAACACGGCGCGTCGCTGCAGGTGGAAGGGGGCAGGGTCGGCGAGGTGGCTCCGAAGCCGCATGCGGTCGGCACCACCGTGGAAGTGCGCGAGCTGTTCTACAACGTGCCGGCACGGCGCAAGTTCCTGCGCGCCGAGCGTACCGAGATGGGCCACATCGAAGAGTGGCTCCGTTCGCTGGCGCTGGCGCGTCCCGACATCGAGCTGCGTGTCTCGCACAACGGCCGGCCGTCGCGGCGCTACAAGGCGGACGAACTGGAATCGCTCGCCCGCCTCAGCGAAACGCTGGGTGACGACTTCTCCCGCAGCGCGCTGCGCGTCGATCACGCCGCCGCCGGCCTTCGCCTGCACGGCTGGATCGCGCAGCCCAGCTATTCGCGTGCGAGCGCGGACCAGCAGTACGTCTACGTCAACGGCCGTTCGGTGCGTGACCGCAACATCGCGCATGCGGTGAAGATGGCGTATCAGGACGTCCTCTTCCACGGTCGCCAGCCGGCCTACGTGCTGTTCCTCGAGCTCGATCCCACCCGTGTCGACGTCAACGTCCATCCGGCCAAGCACGAAGTGCGGTTCCGCGATACGCGGCTGATCCACGATTTCGTCTACCGCACGTTGCACGAAGCGCTGGCGGAAACGCGCGCCGGTGCACTACCGCAGGACATCGCCCCGTCGCCGTTCGCGACGCGAGCTCCGCTGTCGGTGCCGTCCGCCTGGATGCCCACGCAGCAGTCGCCGCTGGGACTGAATGTGGCGGAGGCGCCGGCCGCATATGCCGCCCTGTATGCGGCTCCGACGGCCGCTGCGATGTCGACCGGCACGATGGCGCCGCCGTCCGCGCATGCGATGCCGGCCGACGACGTCGACGGCGTACCGCCGCTGGGTTTCGCCATCGCGCAGCTGCACGGCATTTACATCCTGGCGGAGAACGCCGATGGCCTGATCGTGGTCGACATGCATGCCGCCCATGAGCGCATCGGCTACGAGAAGCTGAAGGGCGCGCACGACAGCATCGGTCTGCGCTCGCAGCCGCTGCTGGTGCCGATGGCGCTGGCGGTGGCCGAACGCGAGGCGGACGTGGCCGAGCGCGAAGCCGCTACGCTGGCGACCCTCGGTTTCGATGTCACCCGCAGTGGCCCGCAGTCGTTGAACGTGCGCAGCATTCCCGCCCTGCTGTCGAACGCCGAACCCGAGGCGCTGCTGCGCGACGTGCTGGCCGACCTGCGCGAGCATGGCGAGAGCAGGCGCGTGGCCGCCGCGCGCGACGAACTGCTGGCGACGATGGCCTGCCACGGCGCCGTGCGCGCCAACCGTCGGCTTACGCTGCCCGAAATGAACGCCCTGCTGCGCGAGATGGAAGCCACCGAGCGCTCCGGGCAATGCAATCACGGCCGTCCGACGTGGGCGCGCTTTTCCTTGAACGAGATCGATCGCTGGTTCCTGCGAGGACGCTGACATGGGGAAGAACAGGGGATGGCTGGGGATGGCCATGCTGGTGGGATTGCTGGCCGGCTGCGGCGGCGAGGACAAGGCCGCGAACACCGGCAAGGTGGCCGACGCCCGTTTCCTGGCCGACAACGCGGCCTGGCGCGAACAGCGCAGGAACGAACTGATTGCGCCCGACGGCTGGACCAGCCTGGTCGGCCTGCACTGGATCGAGCTTAAATCGCACTTCATCGGCAGCGGGCCGGGTAGCGGCATCAGGCTTGCCGTCGGTCCCGCCAAGCTGGGCATGATCACGCAGCAGGACAAGCGCGTGTTCCTCACGCCCGAGGGCGGCACCGCGCTGACCTTCAACGGCGAACCGTTGAAGGGGCGCGTGGAACTCGAAAGCGACCGGGATCCGAATCCGTCCATGATCGGCTTCGACGACGGCAAGGGTCTGCTGACGGTGATCGAGCGCGGCGGCCGCCATGCGTTGCGCGTGAAGCATGCGGATGCCGAATCGCGGACGCAGTTCATCGGGCTCGACTATTGGCCCGTGCAGGAGGCGTGGCGCGTCGACGGGCGCTTCATTCCGCATCCGCCCGGCAAGACGCTCACCATCGTCGACGTGATCGGCGTCGCCAACGAGTCGCCGAATCCGGGCGTGGTGGAGTTCGAGCGCGATGGCAAGACCTTCCGGCTGGAGGCGCTTGGCCAGGCGGGCGGGCCGCTGTTCTTTGTGCTTGCTGACCGCACCAGTGGCCATGGCAGTTACCCGGCCGGCCGCTTCCTGGATGCCGACGCGCCGCAGGCGGGCAAGGTGGTACTGGACTTCAACCGCGCCTACAACCCGCCCTGCGCCTTCACACCGTATGCGACCTGTCCGCTGCCCCCCGCGGAGAACCGCCTCGACCTGCTCGTCGATGCGGGCGAGAAGGCCTACGCGAAACCGATCAAAGTGCTCTGAAGGAAGTCGCCGATGCTGCTGCGCCGTTCACTGAAAGCCCTTGTCGTCACCGCACTGCTCGGCAGCGCGTCCGTCCTTGCGGCAGACGCGCCGAAGCCCGCCGGTGCGCCGGTGCCGTTGCTGTGGAAGGTGTCGGACAAGGACAACGCCGTCTACCTGCTCGGCTCGTTCCACCTGCTGCGTCCGGGCGACTACCCGCTGTCCCGCGATGTGGCCACTGCCTTTGACGATGTCGAGCGCCTGATGTTCGAGTTGTCGCCGGAGGACATGCGGTCGCCGGCGCTGGGGCAGCTGATGGTGCAGGCTGCGCTGCGCACCGATGGCAAGACGTTGCAGCAAGACCTGGACGAAGCGACGTGGGCGAAGTTCGAGGCCTGGGGAACGGCCAACCAGGCCACGCTGCAGCAGATGCAGATGCCGCCGCAGGTCCTCTCGATGTTCGAGCCCTGGTTCGTCGCCGTGACCATCAGCATCGTCGAGATGACCAAGCAGGGGCTCGACCCCAAGCTGGGCCTGGACAACCATTTCATGGACAAGGCGCTTGCCGCCGGCAAGCCTACCGGTGGGCTCGAGCGCGTGCAGGAGCAGATCGCGGTGCTGGATGGCATGGACGCGACCGAGCAGCGGCAGTTCATTGCCGAAGCACTGGACGACGCCGACAAGGGGGCTGCGGAAACCCGACGCGTGCACGACGCCTGGCGTCGCGGCGATGCCGAGGGCCTGTGGACCACCATGGCGCTGGATATGCGTGATCGCTATCCGCGCCTGTACCGGCGCATCAATGTGGAGCGCAACGACGCCTGGGTACCCAAGATCCGGCAACTCCTGGATCAGCCGGGCGACGACGATGCGCTGGTTGTGGTCGGCGCGCTGCACCTGTTGGGTGAGGACGGCGTGGTGGAAAAATTGCGGGCGCACGGATACACCGTCGAGCGCGTGTGTTCGGCATGCAAGGCCGGCGGTCGCCGGTAAGCCTGTTCGAGGGATGAGTTGCGGGCGCGGTCGTCGCGCTCAGACCGGTTCCATCACGATGCAGTCCACCGGACAGGCGGGCACGCAGAGCTCGCAACCCGTGCAGAGAGGCTCGATCACCACGTGCATGTGTTTTGCGCCGCCGATGATGGCGTCCACCGGGCACGCCTGGATGCATTTCGTACAGCCGATGCAGTCGGCTTCGACCACGACGGCGACGATGGCGGGCTTGTGGGCGCCGCGCGCGCGATCGTACGGGAGCGGCGGTACACCCAGCACGCGGGCCAACATTCGCGCACCCTCGTCGCCACCAGGTGGGCAGTGGTCCACGCCGGCATCGCCGTGTGCCATCGCCTGCGCGTACGGGAGGCAGCCGTCGAACCCGCATTGGCCGCATTGAGTCTGCGGCAGCAGGCGATCGAGGCGTTCGACGAGATCGGCGTTCATCGCCGTGGCGCGGCTGGCGGTATCAGCGCACCGGCATGCCGGGCAGGGCACCGGCGTCGGCGTCCAGCAGCGCCAGCGCGCCGCCGTCGAAACCGGCCGACAGGATCATGCCTTCGCTCAGGCCGAAGCGCATCTTGCGCGGGGCGAGGTTGGCGATGAACACCACGTTGCGGCCGATCAGCTTGTCCGGTTCGCCGTAACTGGCGCGGATGCCGGAGAAGATCTGCCGCTGGCCCAAGTCACCGGCATCCAGCAGGAAGCGCAGCAGCTTGTCGGAGCCGTCCACGAATCCGCATTCCAGCACCTTGCCGACGCGCAGGTCGAGCCTGGCGAAATCCTCGATGCCGATGATGCCCGTCGCGTCCTTCGATTCCGCGGGTGCGGAGGACTTGGCTTCCGTCTTCTTCTCGAGGGCGGCAGGCGCGGGCGCGGCGGCGAGGGTGTCCTTGGAAGCGTCGGTCATGGCGTCGATCAGTTTCGGGTCGATACGAGTGAAGAGCGGGGAGTACGGCTGGATGACGTGCGCCTGCAGTGGAGCCGCAACGTCGGCCCAGGTCTCGACCGGCGCACCGAGGAACGCCTCGGCCTCAGCAGTCGTGCGCGGTAGCACCGGCTTCAGCGCAGCGGCAAGCACACGGAACAGGTTCAGCCCTTGCGTGCAGACGGCCTGCAGTTCGGCGTCCGCGCCTTCCTGCTTGGCGATCACCCACGGCTTGGTTTCGTCGACGTACTTGTTGGCTTCGTCCGCCAGCGCCATCGTCAGGCGCAGTGCGGTGGCAGGCTCGTTGCGTTCGTAGGCGTCGGCGATCGGGCCGAGCGCGTCGACGAAGCGCTGGTACATGGCGGGATCGGGCAGCGCGTCGGCCAGGCGGCCGGCGAAGCGCTTGTCGATGAAGCCCGCACACCGGCTGGCCAGATTGACGAACTTGCCTACCAGGTCGGCGTTGACGCGCGCGACGAAGTCGCCGAGGTTGAGGTCGAGATCGTCGACGCCACCGGACGACTTGGCCGCGTAGTAGTAGCGCAGCGCTTCCGGTTCCAGACCGACATCCAGATAAGTGCGCGCCATGATGAAGGTGCCGCGCGACTTCGACATCTTGGCGCCGTCGACGGTCAGGTAGCCGTTGACGTGCAGGCGCGTGGGTGCGCGATGACCGGTGCCATGCAGCACCGCCGGCCAGAACAGGCCGTGGAAGTTGACGATGTCCTTGCCGATGAAATGGTGCAGCTCGACGTCGGTGCCGGCTTCCAGGTGCGGGGCGAACTCGAGGCCGCGCTCGGCGCACAGGTTGCGGAAGCTGCTCAGGTAGCCGATCGGTGCATCCAGCCAGACATAGAAGTACTTGCCGGGCGCACCGGGAATCTCGAAACCGAAGTACGGCGCATCGCGCGAGATGTCCCACGCGCGCAGGCCGCCCTCGGCATCCAGCCATTCGCGCAGCTTCGCCTTGACGCCCGGCAGAGCGACGTCGCCGGCCAGCCATTCGCGCAGGAAGGCATCGAAGCGGCCGACTTCGAAGAAGTAGTGCTCCGAATCGCGGATCTCCGGCGTGCTGCCGGACAGGATCGATTTGGGCTCCTTCAGGTCCGTCGGTGCGTACGTGGCGCCGCAGACCTCGCAGTTGTCGCCGTACTGGTCGGCGGAGCCGCAGTTGGGACAAATGCCCTTGATGTAACGGTCGGGCAGGAACATGCCCTTGGTCGGGTCGTAGAACTGCGCGACGGTGCGTCGGCCGATGTGTCCACCCGCGTCCAGGCGCTGGTAGAACTGCTCGGTCAGCTCGCGGTTGGCGGCGGAGTTGGTCGAGTCGTAGTGGTCGAAAGCCACGCCGAACGCGGCGAAGTCGCGCTCGTGGCTGGCCTGGATGCCGGCGATGAAGGCTTCCGGCGTGACGCCGGCCTTTTCCGCCGCCAGCATGATCGGCGTGCCGTGGGTGTCGTCGGCGCAGACGAAGTGCACCGTGTCGCCGTGCATCCGTCGCGCCCGCACCCAGATGTCTCCCTGGATGTAGCCCACCAAGTGGCCCAGGTGCAGCGGACCGTTGGCGTAGGGCAGGGCATTGGTGACGAGGGCAGTACGGCTCATGACGGGCTTCGCGACGGGGGGCGGCGATTATCGCACGGCAGGGTGAATGCCTTTTCCTGCGGCCAGAACGCGACGGGCCCGGCGATGCCGGGCCCGTAGTGTGGCGTGGCGGACTTGTGCAGGAGTTACTGGCGTAGCCAGGTCTGCGACTTGCACATGAAGGCGATGCAGCCGGACACCTCCAGCTTCTTGCCGCCTTCGAGCAGTTCCATCTTCGACTTGTACACCTTGCCCTCGTCGGGCTTGAGGATGGTGCCGCCGGCGTACTGGCCACCGCCCTCGGCCTTCATGCCGCGGATGATCTCCATGCCGGTGATCGGCTTGTTCTTGCGATCGTCCTTGCACTTGTCGCAGGCCGGGTTCGGCTTGCTCGGGTTGATCAGCTCGACGATGCGGCCGGTGATCGTGCCGTTGGCCGCCTGGGTGATCTCGACGAACGACTTCGGCTTGCCGGTGTCGTTGTCGATGGTCTTCCAGCGGCCGACCACCGGATCGGCGGCGGATGCCACCATCGACAGGGCCATCAGCGGAGCGGCCAGCATCGCGGCCATCAGGGTCTTGCGCATGTTCCCCTCCCAGGGATGTAGGTCAGCCCCGCCGGTGAGGACCGGCGGGATGACGCTGTTATACCGCATCCGCTGGCGTATGGAAGGGCTCAGCCGTCCTTCTTTGTGCCCAGTTCGCTTTCGTTCCGTTCAGGTGTTTCCGGCTCGATCGCATCGACGTCCGGACCGGCATTCGGGATCCGAGATGCAGGCTGTGCGAGTGGGAGCTGTTCCAGTTCACCCACGTTGACCCGGCCGATGCGTGGCTTCATCCATACCGCGTCGTGCCAGGCTTGGTACTTCTTCGGATCCCAGTACCGTTCATCGAAGAACTTGCTGCCATCGATCTGTTCGAAGCCATTCGGGCCAGGTACGTAGATCTGCACGTTCCCGGTGAAGCCTGTGCGGCTGCCGGTGATGTTCCGCCGCTCACGTCGCAAGACGGTCGCGATGCGGGGTTGCGCCGCGGCATCGCCGTACTTGGCATAAAGAATCGCGCCCTCATCCAGCGCGCGCTGACGATCTGACTCACTCAGCGCGTTCCAGTACCGCTCGCGCAGCCCGAGAAATCCGGCATAGCCGCGCTCTGCGGCTAGATCCATCCATGCGTACGCCAAAGCGGCGTCTTTCTGCGTTCCATGGCCATTCCAGAGCATTTCCGCAATCATGCCTTGAGACGGCTTGTCGGCATAAAAAGCGGCACGCTGAAAGAACTTCAGTGCATCCTCATACCGCCCGTGCTTGAACTCTTCCATGCCATGCAGGCGATAGCGCAGGTCCGGGTGAGCCGTCAGGAAGCCGGCAGAGAGCATCTGTTTGTCCTGGGTCGGGTCGGGTGGGGCAGCATTCTGCGCAAGCGACGACTGCGTGACACCCAGGAAGAACAGGGAAGCAAGAAGCCCCCAAGTGCTCAGCGGTTTCATGGATTTCCATTTCGTCCGGATCGAATGACGAACATTCTGGTGATCCGCCGGCATGCGTGCCTGTATCGAAAGTCACGGGACAAGAGCCAAAAAAACGGCCGGCGCTAGGGCCGGCCGTGAACGTTACTGCTGTTCTCGACTCAGTTGGCGCCGCGGGCTTCGCCGACCGTTACGGTGCCGCCGATGTGACGCGAAAAGAAATCGAGCATGGTCGTGTAGAGCTTTACTCGATTCTCGACATCATAGAAGCCATGCATTTCGCCCGACTGGATGATCATGCCCTCGGGCGGATTGCCGGCGGCGATAAGTGCCTTGTTCATGAGTTCGGTCTGCTCGGGCGGGGTGCGTACATCGCGTGCGCCTGCGGCCAGATATACCGGAATCTTGACTTCCGCAGCACGGCGGGCAGGTGAATTTTCCGCCCACGACTTCGTATCCGTTCCGTGCGTGCGACGGAGATAGCGCTGGCCGGATTCACGCTCGGGGATATCGCCCTTCTTGAACATCATGTCGACGTCGTACACACCCACATAGCCGAACGTGCACTTGAACAGCCCGGGAGCACGGATGGGCGCCATCAGCGAAGAGTAGCCGCCGAAGCTGCCTCCGTAGATGCAAATCCGTTCCTTGTCGGCGTATCCGTGGCCGATGGCCCACTGGGTCGCATCGATGATGTCGTTCTGGATTCCCTGTCCCCATTGCTGGTGACCGGCATCCTGGAACGCCTTGCCGTATCCCCCGGATCCACGGTAGTTCACCTGGAGTACGGCGTAGCCGCGGCTGGCCAGCAACTGGGCTTCCCAGTTGAAACCCCAATTGTCCCGCGGCCCGATCGGGCCACCGTGCGGGTTGACGATCAATGGCAGGTTCTTGCCGTTGGAGCCATGCGGTAGGGTGAGGTAGGCGTGTACAAGCTTGCCGTCGCGCGACGTGAAGTTGAATGGCTTCACCGATGCCATCTTGTTCTTGTCGAGCTCAGGCTTGCGCTGCATCAGGAACCGGGCTTTACCCGTGTCGCGGTCGTAAAGGTAAAGCTCTCCCGGATTGGAGTCGCTGTACACGCTGACGATGATTTTCTTGCCGTCCTGGGTTTGGCTGGCAAAATCAACCAGTTGCCCTTCGAAGGCGCCGGCCAGCGATGCGTAGATCTCGGCATCCGGATTGCTCTCGTCGATCATCTTGACCGCCGGCGCCCCCGCCTCGGTGACGACGCCGATCAGCGTCGCTTCATCGGTGGACCAGATGTAATCGGACACCTCTGCAATTTTGTCCTGGAACAGCGGACTGAATTCGCCCGTCGTGGTGTTCAGCGTACCCACCGCCGCAGGCGACTTGCCATCATCCTGTTCGGCGTAGACCGTACCAGTGGAGGTGGTGCGGACCACCGAGAGGTGCTTGCCTCCCGACTTCGAGGCATTGACCAGCGTCCAGTTCTTGTCGTCACGCCGATAGAGTTCGGTACGCTCGTCGTACTCGCCCTCTTCGTCCTTGCTGGACGAGCAGACGGCGAACCGTGGCTGTTTGGCGGCGTCGAGCGCAATGCTGCAATTTTCCTTCGGAGCACGGCCAAGTGAGACGCGGCGTCCGCTCAGCGTGTCCATGCGGTAGACCTCGGTGCCCACGCCTTCGGAGGAGCGAGGGCTGGTGGCCTGCATGATGACGTTCTGGTCGTCTTCCCTGAGTGTATCCAGCAGCGAGAAGCGCTCCGAGCCCACGGTCTTGCCGCGCTGCGTCGCATCGCGGGTGCCATAGAAGATCAATGGACGTGGCTGGCTGCCATCCGCGTTGACCGCAAACCACTCACCAGTGTTGAACGGCTGCGCATATCCGCCGAGCTTCTTGACGGCATTGAACATGAGACGGTTGGGACTGGTCCAGAAGAAGCTGCCGACACTTTTGTTGTCGGGGAGTTGGTTGACCTTGACCAGACTGAGATCACTCGTCCGCATGATGGCGAGCACGTCTTGTTCGCCCTTGTCCACGGTAATGGCCAGGTACTCGCCGTTTGGGGAGATCTTGACCGTTCCATAAGCAGGATGGGAAACGAAGTCGCGCACAGGCTTGAGAGGCTGTTTGGCGGCAGCTGCTCCAAGCGAAGGAATCGAAAGTGCGCATGCAACAAGTATGGGTTTCATTGAGAACTGCACGAAAAGCCCCCTAGGATTCTTGCCCATGAGTCATGGGCGTCGGTGTTCGACACCAAAGGTACTCCAAAAAGAAGGCCCGGCGTCACCGCCGGGCCAGTACAAGAGTCAATCAGCGAATCAGTTGAACTTGTAGTTGAAGTGCACGAACACTTCGCGGCCGATCGGGCTGAAGGCGCGCCAGAAGTACGGGTAGGTGTTGAACGTATCGTCCTCCGGATGCAGCTTGTTGAGGACGTTGTTGACAGCCAGGCCCACCGTCGCCTTCTCGGTGATCTTCTTCTCGACCCTCGCATTCCAGATGATGTAGGGGGCGATACGATCCGTTTCGGCCCAGTTGGGCAGCGAGCCCCAGCGATAGCCGTTGACGTTGAAGTTCCAATCGTCCTTGGTCCAGCCTACCTGCCAATTCACACGGCTACGGAAATTGAAGAACTGCATGTGATCGCGGCGGTTCTCGAAGCTCTCGCCGGGGTATTCCTGTGCCTCGAGTTCGAGTACGTGGGTCCAGCCCAGCTCTGCGATAAAGTCACCCATGCGATCCGTGTCGATCTTGTACGCGATACGCGCATCGATGCCGGATGTATTCGTCTGAGCCTGGTTCTGCGGATAGGTAGCGATCTCCGCGATGTCGCCATTGCCATCACGCATGACGCGACTGATAACTTCGATGCAGCGCGCTGAGGTCGGATCCACAGCAGAGCCGTCGCGGTTCGTGCCCAAGCGGCACGCGGCTTCTTCGCGGTAGAGTCGCCCAGTCAGATCGCTGATCGCACCCTCGAGCTCGATGTTGTAGTAGTCAACGGTCAGGGACAGATCGTCCATGATGTCCCACACAACACCGGCGGTGTACGACTTGCCTTCTTCAGCCTTCAGGCGCGGGTCGCCCTTTCGGGTGCCGAACACTTGAGGGTGATAGAGGGTTCCGCCGCAATCCGCGGTTGACGTCGGATCCAATCCCGCTGCTCGGCACGCGTACTCGTCGAAGGCGTAAGTGTAGAAGCCCGACTCGCCGGCATAGATATAGTGCATGTCCGGCGCCTTGAAGCTAGTGGCGTAAGAGCCACGCAGCAACAGGCTGTCGACGGGACGCCATTCCAGGCCAGAGGACCAAGTGAACGCACCGTCGATGTCGCTCGCGTCATTGAACTTGTCGTAACGACCGGCCAAGCTGGCTTTCAACGAACTCAACAGCGGAATGCTGAACTCGAGGCCGACGGAATAGCGGTCGCGACTGCCACCACCACCGGTGGACGTCAGGCCCATCGGGGCGTCGTTGCCGGTGTAGTTAAGGCGTGCGCGAGCGTCGGGACTGACATCGTACTTCTGGGAAGCGGCTTCCAGGACGGCGGCCATCGCAAGACTGCCAGCTGGCATTTCGAACAGATCGCCACTGAGCACGAACGAGCCCTGGCTCACCTGAGACGATGCCTCATCCCTGTAGGACGATGTGATCGAACTGTAGTCAGCCGACGACAACGGGTTGGTCAGGCGATTCAGATTCATCGCGTAAATGGCATAGCCCGTACCAGCATGCGTACCGAGCCGCGGACCAAAGAAGAAGTCGCGCACCTTCGACTGGACCAGCCAGTTGTACTTGGTTTCGGAATCGTAGCGGGAGTGGGAGAGGGTCGCGTCCCAGTCAAAGCGGTCATCGAACACGGTGCCACGAAGGCCTGCTGCGAAATCCAAGGACTGCTCGCTGGCAAGCGTCGGCTGTCCGCCACCATTTCCGATTTCGCTGGGAGCGATGGTGCGATACACGTTGCCAATGACGGCGCCGAAGTTCGGGTCGTAGAAATTGTTAGCGCCGGTCACGGATGCGCTGGTAAAGGTCCGCGAACTCGATGCGAGTTTGGCTTCGGCGTTGCTGTATCCCAGCTGTGCCCAGGCCTGGATCGTATCGGTCAGCTCATAGGTGCCGTACAGGTACGCGTTGTAATTCCTGTCGGAGTTGCGGATGGCTTGGCCCGCCGGAAATCCGTAGTAGCCACAAAAGGCCTGTCCGTTCACTGCAACCGGTTCGAACTCGGAGAAGCGATTGCAGGTTGCATCGAGATTGCCAGCCATTGGCCAGCCCAAACGGCGACCGGGAGCGTTCGGATTGGAGGTCGGATTGCCGTTCCCATCCACCCACATGGTGTAGCGCACGCCAGGCAGCGCAGTTGCGTTGGCAGGGTCGATCGACGGATCGTCGCGGTAAGAATCCATGAACTCGCGCTGGCGACCGAAGATGGCTTCACGCTCGAGGATTTCGAACGCGTAGGTCACGCTGGCTCGATCCCAGATCTTGCCTCCCACCCACTGAAGACGTCCGGAGTCGCCGCCGCCCATCGTCGTCGTGCCGACGCGAAGGTTGAACTGGTCGCCTTCGAAATTGGTTTTCATGATGACGTTGACCACGCCAGCGACCGCATCGGAGCCATAAATGGCCGAGGCGCCGCCGGACAGCACTTCGATGCGATCAATGGCGCCCGCCGGGATGTTGGCGAGATTCACTGCATTGGACTGGCCGTTGTACGGGAGGGGATAGTCCGCAGCACGGCGCCCGTTGATCAGCACCAGCTGATAGCCAGGGCCCAGGCCACGGAGATTCAGGAAGCTCGCGTTGGGTGTGAAGCCGTTCTGGTTCAGCTCGTTCTGAACCGAGCCAGTGAACTGTGTCAGCGTATTGAGGGCGTCATAGACGGTCGAAAAGCCCTGCTTTTCGATATCTGCAGCCGTGATGATCGTCACCGGTGCCGGGCCTTCGATCTCGGCCTTCTTGATGCGGGAGCCGGTCACCGTCACCTTGTCGAGCGTGGAGGTCGCCTGAGCCTGCTGGCTTGACTCGTTTGCTTCCTGGGCGAAAGCGCTACCCGCGAACGGCACGACCAGGGCGGTGAACAATGCCGCGCTCAGGCGGCTGCGCTTGAGCGCATTCGTGTTGCGAACTGACATGTGGTGAATCCCCTAAACTGTCAATGGATGCGGCCCCCACTGGACTGATCCTTCAGTCCCAGCCGCACGTAAACGTCCTCGTGACCCGACGTTAACATGGGATTAACGCGGATGCCCATAGCACGGAAACATGTTACAGGCGTTACTGCTTAAAACGTGAAATGCGTCACAAATTTGCCTGGGAGTTGGCTTGGAAGTGGAATACCTGTCTCAAATCGTGCTGTCTGGAATGCCGGCGGAGCTGAACAGAGGCCTCCGTTGGAGTGCCTCCTCCGGGTCCGCCGGGGAAGAGGTCTCCCTGCTGGCCGGATTTCCGCTTGAAGGAATGCGGAGCGGCATCGAGTCGCAGGTTGTGGCGGCTCTGGCTGCGGAGCAGCTGCGACTGGCTTCCCTGTCGCTCACCTCCCGCATCGCCTCCCACGCCGTCCAGGGCACGCTTTCCCCCCACCCCCGCGTCCGCAACGTCATCGCGGTCGGCTCGGGTAAGGGCGGGGTGGGGAAGTCGACCACGTCGGTGAACCTGGCGCTGGCGCTGGCGGCCGAGGGCGCCCGGGTGGGGGTGCTGGATGCCGACGTCTACGGGCCCAGCGTGCCGGCCATGCTGGGCCTGTCGGGCCGGCCCGAGAGCCACGACAACAAGTCGATCGAGCCGATGCGGGCGTTCGGGGTGGAGGCCATGTCGATCGGGCTGCTGGTCGACCAGGACACGCCGATGATCTGGCGGGGGCCGATGGCCACCTCGGCGCTGATGCAGCTGTTCACAGACACCTTGTGGGGCGACCTGGACTACCTGCTGGTGGACTTGCCGCCCGGCACCGGCGACATCCAGCTGACCCTGGCGCAGAAGATCCCGGTGGCGGGGGCGGTCATCGTCACCACGCCGCAGGACATCGCCACGCTGGACGCCAAGAAGGCGCTGAAGATGTTCGAGAAGGTCGAGGTGCCGGTGCTGGGCATCGTCGAGAACATGGCGGTCCATACCTGTTCCAGCTGCGGCCATGTCGAGCACCTGTTCGGCCAGGGGGGCGGCGAGCGGATGGCGGCGCAGTACGGCGTGCCGCTGCTGGGGTCGCTGCCGCTGGATATCGCGATCCGCGAGCAGGGCGACGCCGGCCAGCCGGTCTTGGTCGCGGCGCCGGATTCGGCCGTGGCGCAGGCCTACCGGCAGACCGCACGGGTCATGGCGGCGACGCTGGCGCAGCGGCCGCGGGCCAGCGTACCGATCGCTTCGTCGCTGGTCTGACCGGTCTACGCAGACGGCGGGCCGGGGCCCGCCCTACAATCCCCGCCTGCCGCGCGTCCGGCGCGGTTCCGTTCCCCAGACCAGGATTTGCATGAGCATCAAGAGCGACCGTTGGATCCGCCGCATGGCCGAGCAGCAGGGCATGATCGAGCCGTTCGAGCCGGGACAGGTCAAGCAGGCCAACGGCCAGCGCATCGTCAGCTACGGCACGTCCAGTTATGGCTATGACGTGCGCTGCTCGCGCGAGTTCAAGGTGTTCACCAACATCAACTCCACCATCGTCGACCCCAAGCACTTCGACCCGAAGAGCTTCGTGGACATCGAGGCCGACGAGTGCATCATTCCGCCGAACAGCTTCGCGCTGGCGCGCACGGTGGAGTTCTTCCGCATCCCGCGCGACACGCTGGTGGTCTGCCTCGGCAAGAGCACGTATGCGCGCTGCGGCATCATCGTCAACGTCACCCCGCTGGAGCCGGAGTGGGAAGGCCACGTGACGCTGGAGTTCAGCAACACCACGCCGCTGCCGGCGCGCATCTACGCCAACGAAGGCGTGGCGCAGATGCTGTTCTTCCAGTCCGACGCCGACGACGTCTGCGAGACCAGCTACAAGGATCGCGGCGGCAAGTACCAGGGCCAGACCGGCGTGACGTTGCCGCGTACCTGACGCCATCCGCCCCACCAACGAAAGGAATCGAACCATGGCGACTCCTCCGTCCTTGCCGGAGCACGACCCCTATCGCACACCGGACGCGCATCTTGTACCGCCATCCTCCGGCGACGGCCATGAATTGGCCGACCGCTGGGCGCGACTGGCGGCAGCGCTCATCGACGGCGTCATAGCACTGGTCGTCACTGTGCCGCCGATGTTGATGACCGGTTACTGGCAGGCGGCCTTCGAGGCTGGCCGGTCCGGGGGGCTGGGCTTCATGCCGCTGGGGACTACGGTGTTGTGGGCGGTCATCGGCTTCGCGCTTTTCGCGCTCATCCAAGGGTATCCGTTGCACGCAAGCGGACAGACCTGGGGCAAGAAGCTGCTTGCGATCAGGATTGTGGACCTGCAGGGGCGCACGCCGCCGCTGGCGGACCTGCTGTTGAAGCGCTACCTGCCGACCCACGCCATCGTCAACATTCCCTGCTTGGGTGGCCTGTATGCGCTCGTCGACTCGCTGATGATCTTCCGGCAGGACCAGCGCTGCCTGCATGACCTGATCGCGGGCACCCGCGTGGTGCGCGCGACGTAGCGCGCGGTATCAGTGTTCCGCACCCGCAGCGGTGCGGATATCCACAGGCGTCTTCAGGGCCACCTTCGCCGCCAGGCGCAAGGCGGCTGTCACCGTCTCCACCGGCAGGCTCGCCGCACCGGCATGTCCTGACGCCTGGGCCGGCGAGTAGGGGATGTGGACGAAGCCCGCACGGACGCCCCTTCGCACGCGTAATGCGTGCATCAATCCGTAGAACACGTGGTTGCAGACGTAGGTGCCTGCGGTCTGCGATACCTCGGCAGGAAAGCCGGCGACACGCAGGGCGTCGCGCATGGCCTTGATCGGCAGTGTCGAAAAGTAGGCGGCAGGACCGCCATCGATGACGGGCAGGTCGACCGGTTGCGAGCCTGCGTTGTCGGGAATGCGTGCATCGTCGACGTTGATCGCCACGCGCTCCAGCGACAGCTGCGCGCGACCACCGGCCTGGCCGACGCAGATCACCAGCGATGGCTGCGTTTCCTTCAGCGCCGCACGCAGGACCGTGAGCGACGTGCCGAAAGCGACCGGCAACTCGCGGGCCACCACGCGATGTTCCGCGATGCGCGTGCCATGCAGCGCGGACACGGCCTGCCAGCTGGGATTGACCTGCTCGCCGCCGAAGGGCTGGAAACCGGTCAACAGGATGGTGCGTGTCGTCGGCATGGCACGTCTCGTGGAAGAAGCGTCAACGGAAGCACAGCCATGCCATCAACAGCACGTTCGTACCCATCAACCACAGGCCGGTCGCGGCCTGCGCGCGGATCACGCCGTACTGGTCGTCCAGCTCCAGCAGTACCGCGGGCACGATGTTGAAGTTCGCTGCCATCGGCGTGAGCAGCGTGCCGCAGTAGCCGGTCAGCATGCCGATGGCGCCGAGGCTGGCCGGATCGGCGCCGTGGCGCTGCACCAGCAGCGGCAGGCCGATGCCGGCCATCATCACCGGGAAGGCGGCGAACGCGTTGCCCATGATGACGGTGAACACCACCATGCCCGCCGCGAACGCCAGCAGGCAGGCCATGCGGTTGTCGGCGGGAATCACCATGGACACCAGCGATGCAACGGATTCGCCCACGCCGCTGGCCGCGAACACGCCGCCCAGCGTCGCCAGCACCAGCGGCAGCAGCGCCGCCCAGCCCATCGTGTCCAACAGCCGCCTGCCTTCGTCGGGCGCGCGCAGTGCGGGTTGCCGGGTCACGGCCACCGCCGCCATCGCGGATACCACGCAGGCCAGCGCGAGGCCGGTCAGCGTCAGTCCGGTCTGGCCGAACACCATCGTGCCGCCCACTTTCAGGTGCGGGCCCGCCAGGACGACGGCGATCGTCAATATCGGGATCAGCAGGGCCGGAAGGAAAAGCCGGTGGCCGAGCCGCAATGCGGACGCCAGTCGTTCCGATTCCGTGGCTTCCTCCAACGGTTCGCGACGCATGCGGGTCGCCAGCAGGGCGAGGACCAGCACGGCGGCACCGGCGATCTGCGACGGCAGCGCATCGCCAGCCTTGCTTGCCCGCAGGACGACATCGCCGCCTGCGAACAGCAGTGCGATCAGGCCCCAGAACGCCGCGTGCGCGTAGCGCCGCTGGCGCAGGTTCTTCCAGCCCGCGTAGGCCAGAAAGGCGGCGAGCAGCAGGTAGAAGTGCTCAATCGTCAGCATCGGCCTTCTCCCCGGTTCCGGGGGCTGCGCGGTCCAGCCGGCGCTGGAGCAGCACGATGCGAACCGCATGGATGATGAAGGCCGCGATCGCGGTCGGCAGTGCCCACAATGCGATCTGCAGCGGCTCCAGGTGGATGCCGTGCTGGGCATAGAAGCCCTGGATCAGCAGCACCGCGCCGAAGGCGAGGAACACGTCTTCGCCGAAGAAACGTCCGATGTTGTCGGTCGCGGCCGACATCGCATGCACGCGCTGCGTTTCCTCCCGCGACAGCGGGGCACGTGTCTTGCCGGCGGCGGACTCGGCCATCGGCGCCAGGAGCGGCCGCACGGTCTGCGCATGACCGGCGATATCGATCAGGCCCACCATGCTCAGTCCTTGCCGCACCAGCAGGTAACCCGCCAGCAGGCGCGACAGCGTCAGCCCGTGCAGCCGCGCGATCCAGCGCAGCGCGTGCTCGCGCAGACCGGCACGCTCCAGCAGGCCGATGGTCGGCAGCGTCAGCGCGAACATCAGCAGGGCGCGGTTGGACACGAAGCTCTCGCCCAGCAGCGCGAGCAGGTCGGGAATCGACTTGCCGGCCGCAAGGCCGCTGACCAGACCGGCGCAGACCACCACGATGACCGGATTGAAGCGCAGGACGAAACCCGCCACCACCACCACGATGCCCAGCAGGGGCCAGTAGCTCATGCGAGACGCTCCATGGTGCGGATGGCGAATCCGCTGGACTCGATGGCCTGCCGCAGTCCCCTCGCGAATGCGGCGGCGTCGGCCCGGTCGCCATGCAGGCAGATGCTGTCCGCGCGCAGCGGTACCGATTCACCCGTGCGCGCGACCACGATGCCCGCGTCCAGCATCTGCGCGACCTGCGCGGCGGCGGTGGGCAGGTCCTCGATACTGGCATCCGCCTGCGAACGCGGCGTCAGCG
This sequence comes from Pseudoxanthomonas sp. LjRoot143, assembly GCF_964252945.1. NCBI lineage: Bacteria > Pseudomonadati > Pseudomonadota > Gammaproteobacteria > Lysobacterales > Lysobacteraceae > Pseudoxanthomonas > Pseudoxanthomonas sp. LjRoot143. The sequence continues at coordinate 949,673 of NZ_CAXUPM020000001.1, forward strand.
TGGCATCGGCTTCGTAGCGACGCTCGGCGAAGGCTTCGTGCGCCACCTGCAGGCCGAGCCGTTCCCCGGCGGTCGTCAACGCGCTGCCCGACAAGCCGTACAGCACCAGGCCCGCATCGTGGTCGCGCACGGCGCGCGCGATGGCATCGGCGAGGCCGGCGTCGCGCGCCGCCTGGTTGTACAGCGCGCCGTGTGGTTTGACGTGGTGGAGGCGCCCGCCCGCGGCCCTGACCAACCCGTCCAGCGCGGCGACCTGGTACAGCGTCAGCGCATACGCCTCTTCGGAAGAAAGGGCATGCGCAACGCGGCCGAAATGCTCGCGGTCCGCATGCGAGGGGTGTGCACCGATGGCGACGCCGTGCGCGAGACACAACGCGACGGTGCGCCGCATGGTGTCCGGTGACCCGGCGTGGAAACCGCAGGCGATGCTGGCCGAACTGATGTAGGGCGCGATCGCGGCATCGTCGCCGCAGTCCTCGCCCAGGTCGCAGTTGAAGTCGATGGTACGCATGATGGCGAGCCTACCGCAGCCTCATACGCGTTGGGCGATCGCCAGGCGCAACCGTGCCAGCCGATGCGCATGCTCATGGGCCAGCGCACGCGCCTGCGCTGGCGTTACCGGCTCGAAGTGCACCGGCTCGCCAGGCCGAAGCTGCGCCGCCCGCCCGAGATCGCAGGCAATGACATGGCCCAGCCGCGGATAGCCGCCCACGGTCTGCGCATCGGCCAATAGCAGGATCGGCTGCCCGTCGGGCGGCAGTTGCAGCGTACCGACGGCGACCGGTTCGGAGAGGCCGTCGCCGCCGCCGCCGGGAAGCCCGGCACCCTCGAGGCGCACGCCCTGCCGGTTGCTGTTGGCATGTGCATGCCAGACGGTGCCTGCGAGTTCCCGCGCGGCCGGATGGGGGGAGGGCAGATAGCGGAGTACATGCCGGTCCACTGTCCAGGGATCATCCACATCGATCCACCACGCGGGAAATACAGGCCCCCGCGACGACTTGACGGGTGCGGCGTCGCCGATGGAAAGAAGATCGCCGGCCACCAGGGCACGTCCGTCGTGCCCACCGAAGCCGCCGCGCAGGTCGGTGCTGCGGCTGTCGAGTACGACGGGTGCATCGAGGCCGCCCGCGACCGCCACCCATGCGCGCAGGCCGTCGCGCAGCGGTCCGAGCGACAGATCGCCCGCAGGCAGGTCCAGCGGGCGGCCCATCGGCAACGGTTCACCGTTCCATGTGGCCTGGATCTCGGCACCGGCGAGTGCGATGCGGCAGGCGCGCGGCAATCGGATGCGCGGTCCACGCACGGCGATCTCCAGCCCGGCGGCCTGTTCGTCGTTGCCGACCAGGCGGTTCGCCATCGCCAGCGCGGCGGGATCCATGGCGCCCGCGCGCGCCACTCCCAGATGGCGCCAGCCATGGCGGCCCTGGTCCTGCACGGTGGTCTGCACGCCCGGAGACAGCACCTGCCATGCGGTCATGCCGAGGCTCCAAGGCGATCGAACGTGGCGGCATCGATCGGCAGGAACCGCACGTGATCGCCGGGCTGCAGCAACGCAGGCTGCCCGCGCGCGGTGTCGAACAACACACGCGGCGTGCGCCCCAGCAAGCGCCAGCCACCGGGGCTCTGGCGCGGATAGATGCCGGCCTGCGCACCGCCGATCGCCACCGAGCCCGCCGGTACGTGGGTACGCGGCGTGGCCAGGCGGGCCAGTGCCAGCGCGGGGTCCAGGCCGAGCAGGTAGGGAAAGCCGGGGGCGAATCCGATCATCGCCACGGTATAGAGCGGTGCACTGTGGCGCGCGATCAGCGCCGCTGCATCGAGACCGAGCTCGCGTGCCGCGGCGACCAGGTCTTCGCCATGCGCACCGCCGTAGCACACCGGGATCTCGTGCAGCGTGGCGTGGCCGGCCGGTGCGCGGTCGTCATCCTGCAGCTGCGCGACGAATTCGCCCACGAAGGCATGTGGATCGCCGGTCGCCGTGCGTTCGGCATCGAAGAACACGGCAAGACTGGCGTAAGCCGGCACCAGGTCGCGCAGCCACGATGGCGATGCCTCGCGGACGCGCGCGGCCAGCGCGTGGACGCGCGCATTGACCGATGCATCGATGGTGTCGCCAAGCCGTACCAGCAGGGCGTCGTCGCCCAGGCGCTCGATGCGCAGCGCACTCATGCCAGTCGCTGGCGCCAGCGTTCGACTTCTTCGGCCAGCGCGGCGGGCGCGTGCCGGATCATGTGGCCATTACCCCACACGGGCCCCGGCCACGCCGCATCGCCGCCATGGCGTCCGACCAGATGGATATGAAGCTGGCGCACGATGTTGCCGAGCGCGCCGATGTTGAGTTTCTGCACGCCGGGTTGCGCACGGATCAGTTGGCCCGCCTGGTTGATCTCGGCGAGCAGCAGGCGCTGCTGGCCGCCATCCAGCTCCAGCCATTCGCTGGCGCCGTTGACACGGGGCACCAGCACCAGCCACGGGAAGCGCGTGTCGTCGATCAGGCGCACCTGGGACAGAGGACCATCCGCGATGAAGACACTGTCGGCGGCCAGTCGCGGGTCGAGCGTGAAATCGGTCATGCGAGGTTCCGGGCGAAGAAGTCGAGCGTGCGTTCGCGTGCCAACCGTGCGCTGGATGGTTCGTAATCCGCGCGCAGATCGCAGTTGAAACCGTGGCCGGCGGGGTAGGTGAAGACCTCCATCTGCGGCAGTTTGTCGCGATGCGCCTGCACCATGTCGGGCGGGATCGAGTCGTCCTGGTCGCCAAAATGGAACATCACCGGCGCGCGCGGCGGCTCGTCCAGGAAGGGCAGGTTGCGTGCACCGTAATAGCTGGCCGAGGGCAGGCCCAGGCGTAGCGCCGCCAGCAGGGCGACGGTGCCGCCCCAGCAATAGCCGACGGTGCCGACGCGGTGATGCGAGGCCGCCAGCGCGTCGGCGGCGGCGCGCGTGATGTCGTTGGCGCGGTCCAGGCCGACGGCGGTCCTGAGCGCACGTCCCCGTTCGACGCCGTCCGCGTCATAGCCGAGCTCTACGCCAGGTTCGACGACGTCGAAGTAAGCCGGTGCCAGCACCGCATACCCCTCGAGCGCGAAGCCTTCGGCGACGCTGCGGATGTGCGCGTTCACGCCGAAGATCTCCTGCACCACGACGAGCGCGCCGCGCGGTACGCCGGCCGGATCGGCCTGCCAGGCGGCGATGCGGCCGTGCGGGGTGTCGAGGGTGGTCCAGTGGCCCATGCGGGCAGTGTATGCCGGTACGGGGAGCGGCCCAAGGCAGCGTGCGCCTGTCCGCCCGCCTGAACGCGCCCTCCAGGCGGGGCGGAGCCGGGAGGCTATAATCCGCGCCCCGTACACGCCGCCGCCGTACTGTCTCCATGTCCCTGCAGAACCCCAAAGTCGGCTTCGTCAGCCTCGGCTGCCCGAAGGCCCTGGTCGATTCCGAGCGCATCCTCACCCAGCTCCGCGTGGAGGGATACGACATCGTGCCGACCTACGATGCGGCGGACGTGGTGGTGGTGAACACCTGCGGCTTCATCGATTCCGCAGTGGCCGAGTCGCTGGACGCCATCGGCGAGGCGATGAACGCGAACGGCAAGGTCATCGTCACCGGCTGCCTGGGCAAGCGTCCGGAACAGATCCGCGAGCAGTATCCCGACGTGCTGGCCATCAGCGGCCCGCAGGACTACCAGAGCGTGATGGAGGCGCTGCACGAAGCGCTGCCGCCGAAGCACGATCCGTTCGTCGACCTGGTTCCGGACTACGGCATCAAGCTGACGCCGCGCCACTACGCCTACCTGAAGATTTCCGAAGGCTGCAATCACCGTTGCAGCTTCTGCATCATCCCGTCGATGCGCGGCGACCTGGTGTCGCGCCCGGTCGACGACGTGCTGCGCGAAGCCGAGCGGCTGGTGCGCGGCGGCGTGAAGGAACTGCTTGTCGTCTCGCAGGACACCTCCGCATACGGCGTGGACGTGAAGTACGCCGAGCGCGAGTGGCGCGGCAAGGCCTACCAGACGCGGATGAAGGCGCTGTGCGAAGGCCTGGGCGAACTCGATGCCTGGGTGCGACTGCATTACGTCTATCCGTATCCGCACGTGGACGACATCGTCCCGTTGATGGCGGAGAACAGGGTGCTGCCCTATCTGGACATCCCGTTCCAGCACGCCAGCCCGCGCATCCTCAAGCTGATGAAGCGCCCCGGCGCCGTCGACAAGACACTGGAGCGGGTGAAGCGCTGGCGGTCCATCTGCCCGGACATCACCCTGCGCTCGACCTTCATCGTCGGTTTCCCCGGCGAGACGGATCAGGAGTTCGAGGAGCTGCTGCAGTTCCTCGACGAAGCACAGCTGGACCGCGTTGGTGCGTTCGCCTATTCGCCGGTCGAAGGCGCGGCCGCCAACCTGCTGCCCAACCCGGTGCCGGAAGAGGTCAAGCAGGAGCGCCTGGCGCGCTTCATGGAGAAGCAGGCCGAGATTTCCGCCGCGCGCCTGGAGGCGAAGATCGGCACGGTGCAGCAATGCCTGGTCGACCTGATCGAAGACGACATCGCGGTCGCGCGCTCCAAGTCGGATGCGCCGGAAATCGACGGCCTGGTGCACATCCAGAACGGTGGCGAGCTGGGGCTGCGCGTCGGCCAGTTCGTCGATGTCGAGATCACCGAGAGCGACGAGCACGACCTGTTCGGTGATGCCATCGTCGAAACGGCGGGTGCGCCGCTCGATCTCAAGGTGCTGTGACCGCGACAGCGGCCGAAGCCCTGGCCGGCCAACGCCGGCGTCGTTTCATCGCGCCCTTGCGCGATCAGGTGGATGCCGCGTGCTTCCGGCATCCGGTGTTCGCCGGCTACGGCGCGTATCTCGACCTGCTCACGGCCGCACGCTGGCCGGATATCGATACCCTCAACGCGCGGCTGCCGGCGTCGGCACCTCGCTTCGTGACGCAGGACGCGGACCTGCTCGCCGATGGGTTGCATTACGAAGCCCGCATCGCGCAGGGGCGCATCGCCACGCGGGCGGAGAACTGGCACGACCTGTGCAACGCACTGGTCTGGATGCGTCATCCGGGCATCAAGCACGCCCTCAACCGGCAGCAGTGCCGGCATATCGACCGTATCGGCACCCGCGAACGCAGTCCGGCACAGCAGGCGCTGACCCAGTTCGATGAAAGCGGGGTCATCGTGCAGGTGCGTGACACACGGTTGCTGGAGTTATGGGACCGGCACGACTGGACGGCGCTGTTCCATACGGAGGCCGACTGCTGGCGCAAGGGCGACATTACCGTCGTCGCCGTGGTGGGGCATGCATTGATGGAACAGGGGCTGGTGCCGGGGCGCCTGCTGATTGGCAAGTGTCTGGTGGTAGTCGGCGATGCGGTCGATGCGGTCGCGCGCGTTGCCGAATCGATTTCGGCAGATACTTGCCTTGCCGCGTCGGCCGAGTTGCGTCCGCTGCCACTGGCCGGCATCCCGGGGTGGCATGCAGGGCAGGATGTGGCCTTCTATAGGCAGACGGACTACTTCCGGCCGCTGCGTGATGGTCGCGTTTACCCGCAACCGCTCTGAGGATCAGCTCGCGTAGCTGACATCCACCAGCATGAAACCGGTGATGCCGCCGGGAAGCTCCACGGAAAACTCGTCGTCGATGCGCTTCTTCAACAGCGCACGCGCCAGCGGCGAATCGATGCTGATCCAGCCGCGCGTGGCGTCGGTCTCGTCTGGCCCGACGATGCGGTAGCGCGACATCTCGCCGCTGGCGAGGTTCTCCAGCTCGACGGTTGCGCCGAAGAAGACGGCATCCGGATCGCTGGGCGCGGTGTCGACCACACGCAGTACCTCCAGCCGCTTGCTGAGGTAGCGCACGCGGCGGTCGATCTCGCCGAGCTGCTTCTTGCGGTACGTGTACTCCGCGTTCTCCGAGCGGTCGCCTTCGGCTGCCGCCGCGGCCAGGGCTTTCACCACCTCGGGACGGCGGACGCGCCACAGATCGTCCAGCTCCGCCTTGAGCCGGTCGTGGCCTTCGCGGGTGATCAGGGCGGTGCTTTTCTCGCCCGGGGGGCGCCAGCGTGACACGTCAGTGCGCCCCGGCGGTGTCCGCGCGTCGCAACATGCGTCCGCGCGGGTCCTCGACCGACTCGACGCAGCTTCCTGCGGTCAGTACCAGCAGGTCGTCGTCGTGGAGGGCGAACTCGCGTCGCGGCTGCGCGTCGTCGGCGGGAGCGAGGTCGACGCAGGTGCCGTTCCACGTCACGGCCCATGTGCCGTGCGTCGTTGACGATGCCAGATCATCCTGGCAGTAGGACTGCAGGACATAACGCCCGTCGACGTCCAGCGTGAGCAGCACATCGAGTGAGGAACAGGCGCCGGAGGGCAGGGTGCCGAAGTAGCGGCCTGCCACTGCCTTCCTGTCGCCATCTGCATCGAGCTTTCCTGCGACGACGGTGCCGGGTGCCATCAGTGCTGCCGTGAGCAGCAGCACAGGTCGCATGAGGTGGATGCGCAAACTCAACGCTTGCCGCCGAAGATGCTGCCCAGGATGCCGCGTACGATCTGGTTGCCCAGCTTGGTGCCCACGGTGCGCGTGGTCTGCTTGGCCATCGTCTCGATCATGCCCTGGCGACGCTTGGTGCCGAACACCGCGTCCTTGACGGCCTGCCCGAAGCCGCCGGCATCGGGATCGTCCTTCTCTGTTTTCACCGCCGGCGCGTTGGCGGCCTGCACGGCGGTTTCCGCACGCTTGGCCAGCATCTCGGCCGCCGATTCGCGGTTCACCGCGGTGTCGTACTTGCCGCCGACCGGACTGCCGTTGCGCGCCTGCTGGCGCTCGGCCTCGGTGATCGCGCCCATGCGGCAGCGTGGCGGCGACACCAGCGTCTGCTGCACCGGCGACGGGATGCCCTTGTCCTGCAGCGTGGACACCAGCGCTTCGCCGGTGCCCAGGGTGGAAATAGCCTGCGCCACGTCCAGCTTCGGATTCGGCACGAACGTCTGTGCCGCGGTCTTGACCGCCTTCTGGTCGCGCGGGGTGAAGGCACGCAGCGCGTGTTGCACGCGGTTGCCCAGCTGGCCCAGGATGTTGTCGGGCACGTCGTCGGGGAATTGCGAGCAGAAGTACACGCCCACGCCCTTGGAGCGGATCAGTCGCACGACCTGCTCGATGCGCTGCTGCAGGGCAGGCGGCGCGTCATCGAACAGCAGGTGCGCCTCGTCGAACACGAACACCAGTTTCGGCTTGTCCAGGTCGCCCACTTCCGGCAGCGTTTCGAACAGCTCCGACAGCAGCCACAGCAGGAAGCTGGAATAGAGGCGCGGCTTCAGGATCAACTGGTCGGCCGCGAGGATGCCGATCACGCCGCGTCCGTCGGTGTTCGTGCGCATCAGGTCGGCCAGCTCCAGCGCAGGCTCGCCGAAGAACATCTCGCCGCCTTCCTGTTCCAGGCGCAACAGCGCGCGCTGGATGGCGCCCACCGACTGCGTGCTGACCAGGCCATAGCTGGTGGAGATGTCCTTGCGCTCGGCGGCGACCAGGCCCAGCAGGGCCCGCAGGTCTTCCAGGTCGAGCAGCAGCAGGCCGCGGTCGTCGGCGAGCTTGAACACGATGTCCAGCACGCCGCTCTGGGTATCGTTCAATTCGAGGATGCGCGAGAGCAGGGTGGGGCCCATCTCGCTGACGGTGGTGCGGACCGGGTGGCCCAGCTTGCCGTACAGGTCCCAGAACACCACCGGGCTGGCGATGGGGGCGTAGTCGGCGATGCCGATGTCCTTCGCCCGCTGCATGACGCGCTCGCTGCCGTCGCCGGCCGCGGCCAGGCCGGCCACGTCGCCCTTCACGTCGGCCATGAACACGGGCACGCCCATGCGCGAGAAGCCTTCGGCCAGCGTCATCAGCGTGACCGTCTTGCCGGTGCCGGTGGCGCCGGCTACCAGGCCGTGGCGGTTGCCGAACTTCGGCTGCAGCGTGACCGGAATATCGTCCCTGATGCCCTTGCCCAGCAGGATCGGATCCATGTGCAACCTCGCGTGGTGATGGCGCGATTCTAGCGGCTGGAAACCGCCTCCGGGATAAAGGACCGCGACGTGCGACCTTGCCCCGGTCGCGCGGGCGGGGCTACCCTCCCGGCTCACACTCTGGATGCCCACCTGATGTCGTTTGCGGTTCCTGCCTGTCTGCGTCTGTGGCCTGTTGCGGCCGCCCTGTCCCTCCTGCTGGTCTCGCCGGTGTCGCTGGCCCAGCGTGTCTCCGCGAAAGACCGCGCCGCTTCGGATGCGCTGGAACAGCGGATGGCTGCTGCCGAGAAGCGTTACAGAGACGGCTTGGTGCTGGTCGCCAACAGCGACCCGCGCGGAGCGACCGAGAGCGATGCGGCGCTGGAGGACATGGAGGACGTGCTGGCGGCCTGTACCCAGCAGCGCGGCTGCCAGGTCGCCACGTTGCTGGCCACCTACAAGCGCTTGCTGAAGGGCAATGCCGATGCGCAGGGTGAGGACGATGAGGGCGAGGGCGACGCCATCGACGCACTGGACGATGGTACCGACCATTCGGTGCCCAGTGGCGCTGCGATCCCCGAGACGGCCCGCACCGCGGCGTTGCTGAACGACCAGCGGCACGCGTTCGATCGCATGGTCGAGTACAACCCGGCGATCCAGGCGGGCATCCGCCGCTGGCTCACCGACATGCGCCCGGCACTGATCAACAGTTACGAGAACTACCAGAACATGCGCGCCGAGCTGTATCCGGCGTGGGAGCGCAGCGGGCTGCCGGAAGCGCTGCTGTTCGGCATCATGGCGAAGGAGTCCAACGGCCGCGTGCATTCCACGTCACGCGCGGGCGCGGCGGGGCCGATGCAGTTCATGTTCCACACCGGTGCCCGCTTCGGGCTGGGGCGCGACGCGAGCGGGTTCGACACGCGTTATGACCCGTATGCCTCCGGGCAGGCCAGCGCGGAATACATGAACGAGCGCATGCGTGGCCTCAACAACAACATCGAACTGGCGCTGGCGGCGTACAACGGCGGCGAAGGCCGGGCGGCCCGCGTGTACCGCGAGAACAGCGGCCTGGGCTTCTGGGACGATGTGGTCTACAGCCAGTTCCCCGGCGAGACGCGCGACTACGTACCGATGGTCATCGCGGCGGCGTGGCTGTTCCTGCACCCGCGCCAGTATGGGCTGGAGTTCCCGAAGGTCACGGCGCAGCCGGCGTCGCTGAAGCTTGCGCGCGATGCGTCGATCTACGAGCTGACCATCTGCCTGGGCAATGGCGGCACGCGCGAGGGGTACATGCGTACGCTGCGCAACCTCAACCCGCGCTACCAGCCCGAGGCGTGGATCCCCGCCGGCACCACGCTCAAGGCGAATGCGCGCATCGCGGGTCTGTACACGCGCTACTGCGTCAACGGGCCGCGCGCGGAGCTGGCGCGCACCTTGGTGAGCGCCGATCCCGCCGCCGCGATCCGGCGCGCGTCGCGGGCAGGCAATGTCGCCGTCGGTGACGTGACCCCGATCGCCGGCGTGCCGACCACCGTCGCCTCCGGCGAGCCGAAGCCCGTCGAGCCGAAAGCGAAGCAGGCGCGCGACTACCGTGTGGCGAAGGGCGACACGCTTGGCCGCATTTCGCAGCGCTTCCAGTGCGACCTGAAGAAGCTGGCGCAGGCCAACCGGCTGAAGGCACCGGCGTACGCGGTGCGTCCGGGCCAGGAGCTGAAGCTGGAAAGCTGCAGGAAGTAGGGCGAGTCATGGCCACGGACGGCAGCCGACCTCTCTGGACTATCGCGATCGTCCCCAGTGCGGCGCTGGCGATCGTCGGCGCGGAAGCCGCCGGCCTGCACGGTATGCACTACGTCTTCAAGCCGCTGACGACGCTGTTGATCCTGGCGATGGCGCTCCGGCTGTCGTCGGCCGGGCCGGCAGGCTACCGGCGCCTGATCGTGATCGGCCTGCTGCTGTCCACGCTGGGCGATGTGTTCCTGATGCTGCCGTTCGACGGCTTCGTGTTCGGCCTGGGCAGCTTCCTGCTGGCGCACATCGCTTACCTGGTGGCATTGCGGAATCGAGGTGGGTGGTGGCGCGTGCGCTGGCCGCTGCCTGCGTACGCGATCGTCGCGTCGCTGGTGTTCGCAACGTTGTGGCCCGGACTGCCGGACGAACTGAAGGTGCCGGTGATCGTCTACGTCATCGCCCTGGCCGGCATGGCGGCGCAGGCGGCCAGCGTGTGGCGGGAACATCGCTCCGCGGCCACCTGCGTCGCCGCGGTCGGTGGGGCGTTCTTCGTGGCGTCCGATGCGCTGCTGGCGCTGGATCGCTTCAGTGCCCCGATCCCGATGGCGAACGTGTGGGTGCTGACGACCTACTGGATCGCGCAGTGGTGCATTGCATGCTCCGTGCGGAGCGGCGCACGGCGACCTTGAGGGAGGCATCGTCCGAAGCGCTGCCGGCGCAGGAGCTCAAGCTGCAGAACTGCAGAACTGCAGGATGCAGTCAGCGAAGGCATGCGAATCGCACAAGCCGGTCTTCGCACGTGTTTGTTACACAACTAACATTAAGCGTGTCAGCGATCCTCTGGGTCATGGCGTGACCTAGACTGCGCGGCCTTTCCTAGAACGAAGGTCATGCCATGCAGGCGATCCGCTCCATTGCCCTCTTCTCCATCGCGTGCCTGTTGGCTGCGTGCTCCGGCGACAATGCGGAGAAAGCAGCGTCTGGCGCCGTGTCCAAAGCGGTGGAACTCGCCAAGGGCGCTGCCACCGGCGCCAGCAAAGGTGTCGAGGAAGGTCGCAAGGCCAGCACCAGCATCGACGGCGCGGTGATCGTCAGCAGTGGCGACGAACTGAAGGCCGCGCTCACCGGCGCGGTGCTGGCGGCGGACAAGGACGAGCCTGCGCGGGTGACGCTGGGCTTCGCCAACGACGGCGATGCGCCGGTGCGCGTCACCGAGCTGTCGCAGGGTAACCATGTCACCGGCCTGGATAGCGAGGGCTATGCCTGCAGCACCGTGCACGTTGTCGACGAATTCACGGTGCCGGCCAAGGCCAAGCTCAAGGTAGAGTTGGGTTTCCAGTGCACTGGGAAGGCGCTCGCCACGGTGCGCCTGTACGACGTCGAGTACGCCGTCGCCCGCTGACGCCGCCCGGCTGTCCGTCGGTGGCGCTGCAACTCGCCAGGGCAGATCAGCCCAGTGTTGCCAGTTTTTGCCCCAGCCGCACCGGCGATTCGGACTTCAGCTCCGGCGACAGCGTCGCCACGCCCGGCGGCAGCAGCACGATCACGGTCGATCCGTAATTGAAGCGCGCCATTTCCGCGAACCGCTCCAGCGTGATGCCCTTGCCGCGGTAGTCCTTGCGGGTGATGGCGGTGCCGTAGGCGGGGATTTCCTCGCCGCTCCACACCGTCTCCACGCCGGAGACCAGCAGCGCGCCGACCATCACCGAGACCATCGGACCGAAGTCGGTGTCGAAGTGGCAGACCAGGCGCTCGTTGCGCGCGAACAGGCGCGGCACGTTGGCCACCGCGGCGGTGCCCACGCTGAAGAGCCGGCCGGGCACGTGCACGGTCTCGCGCAGCGTGCCGGTCCACGGCATGTGCACGCGGTGGTAGTCGCGCGGCGACAGGTAGACCGTCGCGAACAGGCCGTTGCGGAACGGCTCCGCGTCCGCGGCATCGCCCAGCAGCTCGGCGGCGGTGAACGACTGCCCCTTGGCCTGGAAGATGCGGCCGTCCTCGATCGCGCCGCACTGGCTGATATGGCCATCGGCCGGCATGAGCAGCGCGCGCGGATCGGTATCGGCAACGCGCGCGCCGGGCTTCAGCGCACGGGTGAAGAACGCGTTGAAGCTGGGATACGCCTGCGGATCGGATTCGGCGGCTTCGCCCAGGTCGACGTCGAACTTCTTCGTCACCGTGTCGATCAGCCACTGCTTGGTGCCGGGCGAGGTGGAATACGCCAGCCGGCGCGCCAGCGACGACAGGAAGCGGTGCGGCAGGACGTAGGTCAGCGAGGTCAGCAGGCTCATTTCGACGACGCCTCGGTCAACGCGCGCATGTCGGCGGCGATCGCCTTCGGCTGGAACGGCGGGCGGATCAGGCCGGCCAGCCGGCCCTGCGGATCGAGCACGCCGATCGCCGAGGAGTGGTCCATGCTGTAGTCGTTCGGGTTCTGCTCGAAGCTGTCGCCTTCCACCTTCATGAAGACGAAGCCCAGCGACTTGGCGAAGTTTTCCAGCGTCGGGACATCGGCCGTGGCGGCCATCGTGTCGGGATGGAAGGCGTGCGCGTACTCGCCGATGCGGGTGGGCGTGTCGCGCTCCGGATCCACCGACACGAACAGCACGCGCGGGCGGGTGGAGTCCGGCAGGTCCTTCCACTGGTTCTGCGCCTGCGCCAGTTCGGCCAGCGTGGTCGGGCAGACGTCGGGGCAGAAGGTGAAGCCCAGGAAGACCAGCGTCCAGTGGCCTTTCAGTTCGCCGTCGGCCAGCTGGGTGCCATCGGATTGGCGCAGCGAGAACGGCGGCAGCGGGCGCGCCTGCGGGAACAGGGTGACGGTCTGGGTGGCCGGCCACTGCGTGGCGGGCGTGACCGGGCCGAAGAACTTCTGCGCGGCCAGCAGGCCCAGGCCGGCGGCCAGCGCCAGGACGAGGATGAGGCCGATCTTCTTGTTGAACATGCGGTGGGATTCCCACGAAAAGGAGGGCACGGCGAGCGGGCCGGAGCCGCATGGGCGCGGCGGGAAGGCCGCCATGATACCGGGGCAGCCCCTATAATCGGCGGCCCTCGCCGTTCCGGCGTCTTCACAAGCCTTGCCATGACCGCCGACGTCGCCGCCGAGCTGCACACCATCATCGACCTGATCCGCTACGGCGCCAGCCGCTTCAACGGGGCCGGGCTGACCTTCGGCCACAGCTACGACAACGCGCTGGACGAGGCTTCGCACCTGGTACTGCACACGCTGCACCTGCCGCCGGACCTCGGCCCGGCCTATGGCCAGGCGCGCGTGACGACCGCCGAGAAGGCGCAGGTACTGGCGCTGTTCGAGCGCCGCGTCAACGAGCGCATCCCGGTCGCCTACCTGACCGGCGAGGCCTGGTTCGCCGGCCTGAGCTTCAAGAGCGACGCCCGTGCGCTGGTGCCACGCTCGCCGATCGCCGAGCTGATCGAAGCCGGGTTCGAGCCGTGGCTGGGGGGGCGCGAGGTCAATCGCGCGCTGGATCTGTGCACCGGCTCGGGCTGCATCGCCATCGCGATGGGCCACTACAACCCGGACTGGCAGGTCGACGGCGTCGACATCAGCGACGACGCGCTGGCGCTGTCGGCCGAGAACAAGGCGCGGCTGCTGGCCGACAACGTGCAGTTCCTCAAGTCGGACCTGTTCGCCGGCCTGACCGGCCGCCACTACGACCTGATCGTCACCAATCCGCCCTACGTCACCAACGACGAGACCGATGCGCTGCCGAAGGAGTATTCCTTCGAGCCCGAACTCGGCCTGCGCGCGGGCGACGACGGCCTGGACCTGGTGCTGAAGATCCTGCGCGACGCGCCGCTGCACCTGAGCCAGGACGGCCTGCTGATCTGCGAGGTCGGCGAATCCGAGCGCGCGCTGGTGAAGCTGCTGCCGGACGTCGAGTTCGCCTGGATCGAGTTCAAGGTCGGGCAGATGGGCATCTTCGCGGTCGAATGCGCCGAACTGATCCGCCACAACGCGCACATCACCGCACTCGCCGCCGCGCGAAAATAAGGCCGCACGCGTCGTGCGCGACGTCGACGGAGGTTGCGACTGCAACCGTCGCGGCCGGCGTTGGCGCACTGCACAATAGGGCGGCCGGTATGCGATGCTTCAAGACCCGGCACCGGTAGTTCCACCCGCGGAGCGGCGCTTGAGCAGCAACAGTTTCGGAAAACTCCTTACGGTCACCACGTTCGGCGAATCGCACGGGCCGGCCATCGGCTGCGTGGTCGACGGCTGCCCGCCCGGGCTGGAGATCGCGCCCGAGGAGTTCCGTCACGACCTGGAGCGCCGCGCCACCGGCAAGTCGCGGCATACGTCCGCGCGCCGCGAGGCCGACGAGGTCGAGATCCTCAGCGGCGTGTACGAAGGCCGCACCACCGGCACGCCGATCGCGCTGCTGATCCGCAACACCGACCAGCGCAGCAAGGATTACGCCGACATCGCGCGGCAGTTCCGCCCCGGTCACGCCGACTACACCTACTGGCAGAAGTACGGCATCCGCGATCCGCGCGGCGGCGGACGTTCTTCCGCACGCGAGACCACGATGCGCGTGGCTGCCGGCGTGATCGCCAAGAAGTGGCTGCAGCAGCGCCATGGCGTGAGCGTGCGCGGCTACCTGTCGCAGCTGGGTCCGATCACGCCGGAAGGATTCGACTGGAGCGCGGTGGAAGACAACCCGTTCTTCTGGCCGCACGCCGCGCAGGTGCCGGCGCTGGAAACCTACATGGACGCGCTGCGCAAGTCGGGCGATTCCATCGGCGCGCGCGTCAATGTCGTCGCCGACGGCGTGCCCGCCGGCTGGGGCGAACCGATCTACGGCAAGCTCGACGGCGACCTCGCCGCCGCGCTGATGAGCATCAATGCGGTGAAGGGCGTGGAGATCGGCGACGGTTTCGCGGCGGTCACCCAGAAGGGCACCGAGCATCGCGACCTGATGGCGCCGGACGGCTTCCTGTCCAACCATGCCGGCGGCATCCTCGGCGGCATTTCCACCGGCCAGCAGGTCACCGCATCGATCGTGCTGAAGCCGACCTCCAGCCTGCGCCTGCCCGGCGCGACGGTGGACGTGGACGGCAACACCGTCGATGTCATCACCACCGGCCGCCACGATCCCTGCGTCGGCATCCGTGCGACCCCGATCGCCGAGGCGATGATGGCGCTGGTGCTGATGGACCAGGCGCTGCGCCACCGCGCGCAGTGCGGCGATGTCGGCGACGTGCCGCCGCATGTTCCCGGCCGTATCGATGGCTGAGCCGCAACCGCGCGTCTGGGTGTCGCAGCCGCTGTTCGACGACATCGTCGGACGGCTGGCGGCGCATTTCGACGTACGCTCGACGGACGAGGTCACCGAGCATTCGCCGCAAGCCATCGCTGCTGCACTGCGCGACAGCGCAGGTGCGCTGATCACGCTGAACGAGCGCATCGGCGCGCAGGAGATCGCCGAAGCCGCATCGCTGCGCGCCATCGCCAACGTCGGCGTGGGCTACAACAACCTCGATGTCGCCGCGCTGACGCAGGCCGGCATCGTCGCCACCAACACACCGGACGTGCTGACCGAGACGACCGCCGATTTCGGTTTCGCGCTGCTGATGGCCACGGCCCGTCGTGTGACCGAAGCCGAGCGCTGGCTGCGCGAGGGCCAGTGGCAGCAGTGGTCGTTCAGTACGCTGCTGGGCGCGGACCTGCACGGCAGCACGCTGGGCATCGTCGGCATGGGCCGGATCGGGCAGGGCATCGCGCGCCGCGCGCGCGGGTTCGACATGCGCGTGCTGTACCACAACCGCAGCCGGTTGCCGGACGCGGTGGAGCAGGAGTGCGGCGCGCGCTATGCCGGCTTCGACGAGGTGTTCGCGCAGGCCGATCACGTGGTGCTGGTGCTGCCGTACTCGCCGCAGGTGCATCACCTGGTCGATGCCGCCGCGCTGGCGAAGATGAAGCCGACCGCCACGCTGGTGAATATCGCCCGCGGCGGCATCGTCGATGAGATCGCGCTGGCCGATGCGCTGGCGAACGGTCGCCTCGCCGCGGCCGGCCTGGACGTCTACGAAGGCGAACCCGCCGTGCGCCCGGAACTGCTGGCGCTGCGCAACGTGGTGCTGACGCCGCATATCGCCAGCGCCAGCCTGGCCACGCGCCGGGCGATGGTGTCGCTGGCGGTGGACAACCTGATCGCCGCGCTGGGCGAAGGGCCGGATGCGGGCAACCCGCCGACGCCGGTGAACCCGGACGTGCTGGCCGCCGCCACCATCAAAACCATCACCGCCAAACGACAGGGAGCCTGAGGCACGCCCGCAGGTTCCCCGAACACAGCCTTCTCCTGTCCGCTGTCTTCAACCCTCTATCCGCGAAACCCCTCCATGAGCAACCAGAACCGTAGCTTCAACGTCGCTGTCGTGGGCGCCACCGGCGCCGTCGGCGAAACCATGCTGTCCATCCTCGCCGAGCGCGAATTCCCCGTCGGCAAGCTCGTCGCGCTGGCCTCCGAGCGTTCCGCCGGCAACAGTGTCGAATTCAAGGGCGAGAAGATCACCGTGCAGGATCTCGCCACCTTCGACCCGGCCGGCATCGACATCGCGCTGTTCTCCGCCGGCGGCAGCATCTCGAAGGAATTCGCACCGAAGTTCGCCGCGGCCGGTGCCGTCGTCATCGACAACTCCTCGGCCTTCCGCTACGACGCCGATATCCCGCTGGTCGTCAGCGAGGTGAATCCCGAGCAGGTGCAGAACCGTCCACGCGGCATCATCGCCAACCCGAACTGCTCGACCATGCAGATGCTGGTGGCGCTGGCGCCGCTGCACCGCAAGTACGGCATCGAACGCATCAACGTGGCGACCTACCAGTCGGTGTCCGGCGCAGGCCGGTCGGCGCTGGAGGAACTCGGTCGCCAGACCGGCGCGCTGCTGAACTTCCAGGATCCGGATCCGCAGCGCTTCCCGGTGCAGATCGCCTTCAACCTGATCCCGCAGATCGATGATTTCCTCGACAACGGCTTCACCAAGGAAGAAATGAAGCTGGTGTGGGAAACCCGCAAGATCCTCGGCGACGAGAGCATCCAGGTGAACCCCACCGCGGTGCGCGTGCCGGTGTTCTACGGCCATTCCGAAGCCGTCGCCATCGAGACGCGCGATAAGGTCACCGCCGCCGACGCGCGTGCGCTGCTGGAAGCGGCGCCGGGCGTGGAAGTCGTCGACGACCGCGCGCCGGGTGGCTATCCGACCCCGGTGACGCACGCCTCCGGTACCGATCCGGTCTATGTCGGCCGCATCCGCGAGGACATCTCGCATCCGCGCGGCCTGAACCTGTGGATCGTGTCCGACAACATCCGCAAGGGCGCCGCCCTGAACGCGGTGCAGGTGGCGGAGCTGGTGGCGAAAAACGGCTGAGCGGCTATAGTCGTGGCCGGGAAACTTGGGGAAGGGCCGTGAAACCGAAGCACAGACCTCGGACGGCAAGACTCCGCCTGGCCGGCATGTTCGGGCTGGGGCTGGCGTTGCTGAGCAACGTCGCCCTGGCGCTCGGCCTGGGGGAGATCAGGGTCAAATCGCAACCCGGCCAGCCGCTGCTGGCCGAGATTCCGATCATTTCCAGCGAGCCGGGCGAGCTCGAGCAACTGCGCGCGCGGCTGGCGTCGCCGGTGACGTTCGAGCGTGTCGGCCTGCCGCGCCCGCAGGGCCTGGTGAACGAGCTGGATTTCGCGGTCGCGCTGGACGATGCCGGCCGGCCGGTCGTGCGCGTCACCAGCCGCACGGCGGTCGACGTGCCGGCAGTGAACTTCCTGATCGAAGTGGACTGGGGCCAGGGCCGGCTGGTCCGCGAATACTCGGCGCTGGTCAGTGCGCCGGGCACGCTGGCGGCCGCCGGGCAGCCGGTGATCGATGCGCCGACGGCCGCGCCGAGCGACACCATCAGCCGCCCGGTCGAGCCGGCCGTCGCCGCGTCGCCTGAACCGGCGCCCGCGCCACAGGCGCCGCAGGAAGCGCCCCCGGCGCGTCCTGCGCCGGCCCCGACGCCCGCCGTGGCGGCGACGCAAACGCCTTCCGTCGTGCCGGGCGGTACGCTGGCGCCTGTACGACGCGGACAGGCGCTGTCGCAGATCGCCGCGCCGCTGGCGCGCGCGCAGGGCTACACGCTGGACCAGGCGATGGTGGCGCTGCTGCGCGCCAATCCCGAAGCCTTCATCAACGGCAACCTCAACCTGCTGAAGCAGGGCGCGGTGCTGCGCGTGCCGGAAGCGGCCGAGGCGCAGACGATCCTCGAGAGCGAAGCCGCCGCCCTGGTGCGCAGCCAGATCGCCGAATGGCGGAGCGCGCGCGCGCCGATCCCGCAGCCGGCGGCCGTGGTCGAGCCGGCGGCACGCCCGCTGCCGGCGGCACCGGCGCGCGCACCGGCGGTCGCGGACGCACGGTTGGAAATCGCACCCGCGGCGACGAGCACGTCGGGTTCTGGAACGCAGTCCGGCGTCAGCGCCGGCGGTGAGGGCGAGATGTTGGCGAACGAACAGTTGCAGCAGTCGAAGGAAGACCTGGCCGCGCGCGAAGCCGAAGTGCAGGAACTGCGCTCGCAGGTCGCGGACCTGGAGAAGCTGAAGGCGCAGCAGGAGAAGCTGCTGGCCATGAAGGACAGCGATCTCGCCGCCGCACAGCAGCGGCTGGCGCAGAGCAATGGCAGCGACGGTGGCGTGCCGGTGTGGGCGTGGGCGGGTTTCGGCCTGCTGTTCGTCGGCGCGCTGGCTTGGGGATTCGCGCAGCGGCGCCAGCGCCTGTCGCCGGCCCCGGTGCCGCGCAACCCGGTGTTCGGCAAGGCCCCGGCGGACAGCCGGGCGGCCGAACTCGCGGCGGTGATGCCGCAGGCGGCAACCGTAGAGAAGGATCCCGCGCCCGCCCCGAGCCCCGTGCTGGAGCCGGCGGTCATCGTGCCGCCCGCGGCGGTGGCGCCGAAGCCCACGCCGAAACCGGCACCGGCGCCGGGTCCCACGTGGCATGCCGGAGGCGGCGCAGCCGCCGCGGTGACACCGCAGCCGGCGCCGCAGGCACCCGCGGGACGCGATCGGCTGGAACTGGCCGTGGCCTACCTCGATCTGGGCGATGTGGCGACCGCGCGCGACCTGCTGAACGAGGTTGCGGCCGGCAACGACGCCATCGCGCGCGACGAAGCGCTGCAGCTGCTGCGCGATATCGGATGACGGACGCGGAGTGATGTCGTGACGCGTTACGCGCTGGGCGTCGAGTACGACGGCGGCGGATTCCTCGGCTGGCAGCGACTGAGCAAGTCCGGCACGCCGGACGACACCACCACCGTGCAAGCGGCGTTGGAAGTCGCGCTGTCGTCGGTGGCCAATGCCCAGGTCGACACGATCTGCGCGGGACGCACCGATGCCGGCGTGCATGCGCAATGCCAGGTGGTGCACTTCGACAGCGACGTCGCACGCACGCCGCGCAGCTGGCTGCTGGGTGCGACCGCGCGCCTGCCGCCCGCGGTCTGCGTGCGCTGGTGCCAGCCGGTGGCCGACGACTTCCATGCACGTTTCTCCGCGCGTGCGCGTCGTTACCGCTACACGCTGGTCAACCGGCTGGCGCGTCCCGCGCTGGAGCGGCAGTACCTGAGCTGGGAGAGGATGCCGCTCGATGCGGACGCCATGCATCGTGCCGCGCAGGGGCTGCTGGGCGAGAACGACTTCAGCGCGTTCCGCACGGTGCACTGCCAGTCGCCGCATGCGATGCGCAACCTGCATGCCATCTCGGTCGCGCGGCAGGGCGAGAAGGTCATCGTCGAGGTGCAGGCCAACGCCTTCCTGCACCACATGGTGCGCAACATCGTCGGCTCGCTGCTGGTGGTGGGGCGTGGCGAACAGCCGGAGGCATGGATCGCCGACCTGCTCGCGGGTCGCGACCGTACCGTGGCCGGGCCGACCGCGCCGCCGGACGGTCTGGTGTTCGTCAGCCCGCTGTATCCGGCCGAATGGAACCTGCCGGCGGAAGTGACCCTGCCTGCCGCCATCGGTTGAGCCGGCGGGTTACCCTTCCGCCATGCATACGCGCATCAAGTTCTGCGGGCTGACCCGCGCCGAGGATGTCCGCGTGGCGGTGGAACTGGGCGTCGACTACATCGGCCTCGTCTTCGCGCCGCACAGCCCGCGCCGGCTGCTGCTCGGCCAGGCCCGCATGCTGCGCGACCTGGTGCCTGAGGAGATCGCGGTCGTCGCGCTGGTGATGGACAACACGCGCACCGACATCGAACACCTTGTCGAATCGTTGCAGCCGGACCTGCTGCAGTTCCACGGTGCCGAGGACGATGGCGTCGCCGGTTCGTTCGGTCGCCCGTTCTGGAAGGCGATCGCGATGGGCGGCCAGCAGGACAGCGCCTTCAGCAGTCTCGCGGACTATCCGAGCGCCAGTGGCTTCCTGTTCGATGGCCATGCGGCGGGCGAACAAGGCGGCAGCGGCCAGCGGTTCGACTGGCGGCAGATGCCGCGTGCGACCGATAAACCTTTCCTGCTGGCGGGCGGGCTGACGCCGGAGAACGTGGCGCTGGCCGTGCGCACCGCGCGCCCGACCGGCGTGGATGTGTCCAGTGGCATCGAAACGGCACCCGGCACGAAGGATGGCGAGAAGATGCGGCGCTTCGTCGAAGCGGTGCGCGAGGCAGACGCCCGCGGCTGAGTCAGGCGAGCGCGGCGCGCAGCCAGTCGGCCAGCGCCGGGATGCGGGGATCGGGATTGCCGCGCGCGGCGCACAGGGCCCACTGGCCGCCCGTTTCCACGAAGCCCCACGGCGCGACCAGGCGACCGCTTTCGATATCCGCCTGCACCAGTTCCTGCGGCGCGATGGCGACGCCCAGGCCAGCGACGGCGGCCTCCAATAGATAGGTCAGGTGATCGAAGCCCGCGCCCAGGCGCAGGTGGCTTGTGTCCACGCCCTGCGTCTCGAACCACCGTGGCCAGGCTTGCGGACGGGACACGGTATGCAGCACGGCCTCGTCGACCAGCGCGCTGGCCGGGGCGCGCTCCAACCTCGTGAAGCCGGCATGGCGCGGGCTGACGACCGGGCCGATCCGTTCGGGCGCCAACGCATGCACGTCCCAGCCCGGCGGCCAGGGCGCTTCGCCGACCAGCAAGGCGGCATCGAGTCCGCTCAGGCCGTCGTCGAAACCGCCTTCCTGGGCCGACAGGTGCACCGTCAGCGTGGGCAGGTCGATTGCCAGCCGCTCCAGCCGCGGGATCACCCAGCGTGCGAGCAGGCTGCCGGGGCAGCCGAGGACAAAGGCGGAGGGCCGCCGGTCCCGCTGCAGGCTGGCCCAGCCGGTCTGCAGGCCGGAGAAGGCGTCGCCAGCCAGATCACGCAGGCGCATGCCCTCCGCCGTCAGGGCCAGGCCGCGGCCGTCGCGGACGAACAACGGGCGACCCAGCGCCTCTTCCAGCGTGCGGACATGCCGGCTGACGGCGCCGTGGGTGACGTGCAGTTCGCCGGCGGCCCGACTGACGCTGCCAAGACGGGCCGCGGCCTCGAAGGCGCGCAGGGCATTGAGCGGGGGCAGGGAGCGTGACATGGCGTGAGTTTAAGTCACGAATACGTCAGATTTCATGGATTTTCCGGCCATGACCTGTGCGCTAGAGTGACAGCTCTTCCGCACCGATCGCATTCCGATGACCGCGCCTGCCGACTACCACGCCTATCCCGACGCCCGCGGCCACTTTGGCCGGCATGGCGGCCGCTTCGTCGCCGAGACGCTGATCGGACCGCTGCAGGAGCTGTCGACCGCCTACGACGCGGCACGGGTCGATCCGGCCTTCATCGCCGCCTTCGACAAGGACCTGAAGCACTACGTCGGCCGGCCCAGCCCGATCTACCACGCCGAGCGGCTCAGCCGCGAAGTCGGCGGTGCGCAGATCCTGCTCAAGCGCGAGGACCTGAACCACACCGGCGCGCACAAGATCAACAACACCATCGGGCAGGCGCTGCTGGCCAGCCGGATGGGCAAGAAACGGATCATCGCCGAGACCGGTGCCGGCCAGCATGGCGTGGCCAGCGCTACCGTCGCCACCCGGCTGGGCCTGGAATGCGTGGTCTACATGGGCGCCACCGACATCGAGCGGCAGAAGATCAACGTCTACCGGATGAAGCTGCTCGGTGCGACCGTGGTGCCGGTGACCAGCGGTTCGGCCACGCTGAAGGACGCGCTGAACGAAGCGATGCGCGACTGGGTGACCAACGTGCAAGACACCTTCTACATCATCGGTACGGTCGCCGGTCCCGACCCGTATCCGCGCATGGTGCGCGACTTCAACGCCATCGTCGGCCGCGAGGCGAGGGCGCAGATGTTGGCCGACTACGGCCGCCTGCCGGATGCGATCACCGCCTGCGTCGGCGGCGGCAGCAACGCCATCGGGCTGTTCCATGCGTTCCTCAACGACCCGGGCGTGCGCATCGTCGGTGCCGAAGCCGCGGGCGACGGCATCGAGACCGGGCGCCACGCCTCCTCGCTGTCGGCGGGCCGCATCGGCGTGCTGCACGGCAACCGTACCTACGTGATCTGCGACGACGACGGGCAGATCATCGAAACCCATTCGATCTCGGCCGGCCTGGATTACCCGGGTGTCGGCCCGGAGCACGCCTTCCTGAAGGACAGCGGACGCGCCGAGTATGTCGGCGTCACCGACGAGGAAGCGCTGGCCGCGTTCCACCGCCTGACCCGCACCGAGGGCATCCTGCCTGCGCTGGAGTCGAGCCACGCCGTTGCCCAGGCGATCAAGCTGGCACGCGAACTGCCCAAGGACCAGCTGGTGCTGTGCAACCTGTCCGGCCGCGGCGACAAGGACGTGCATACGATCGCCGCGCGCGAGGGGATCAACCTGTGAGCCGTTTCGAAGCGAAGTTTTCCGAGCTGAAGGCCGCCGGCCGCAAGGCCCTGGTGCCGTTCATCACCGCTGGCGATCCGTCGCTGGAGTCCACGGTGCCGGTGATGCACGCGCTGGTCGCGGCCGGTGCAGACGTCATCGAACTGGGCGTGCCGTTCTCCGACCCGATGGCGGACGGTCCGGTGATCCAGCGCAGCTCCGAACGCGCACTGGCCCGCGGCGCCGGCCTGCGCTATGTGCTGGAGGCGGTCGAGGTCTTCCGCCAGCAGGATGACGGCACGCCGATCGTGCTGATGGGCTACCTGAACCCGGTCGAGATCCACGGCGCCGAGCGTTTTGCCCGTGAAGCGGTTGCCGCCGGCGTGGACGGCGTGCTGCTGGTCGACCTGCCGCCGGAAGAGGCCGAGGAGACGCGCGCGGTGTTCGACCGGGAAGGGCTGGCCCTGATCGCGCTGGCCTCGCCGACCACCTCGCCCGAGCGCCTGCGGATGTTGTGCGACGCCGCGCAGGGCTACCTGTACTACGTCAGTTTCGCCGGGGTGACCGGCGCCTCGGACCGGCTGGATACGGCCGCGGCCAGCGAACGGCTGAAGCAGCTGCGCGCAGGCTCGCGTGCGCCGGTGGTGGCCGGCTTCGGCATCAAGGACGCCGACAGCGCCCGTGCCATGGCGGCCGATGCCGACGGTGTCGTGGTCGGCAGCGCGCTGGTGGCGGCACTGGC
Organism: Pseudoxanthomonas sp. LjRoot143; assembly: GCF_964252945.1. Taxonomy (NCBI): domain Bacteria; kingdom Pseudomonadati; phylum Pseudomonadota; class Gammaproteobacteria; order Lysobacterales; family Lysobacteraceae; genus Pseudoxanthomonas; species Pseudoxanthomonas sp. LjRoot143. The sequence continues at coordinate 972,952 of NZ_CAXUPM020000001.1, forward strand.
CGACGCCGGCTGTGAGGCCCCGTCGCGAGCATCGGCCTTCCTGGCCCCCTTGCGGGCGGCGCTGGACGGCTGAGCCTCCGTACGGTTGTGCATGGACGACTGAGCTAAACTGCCGCGCTAATCCACGAGGCCCCGCCAGGGGCAGGCAGCAAGACCACGCATGAGCTGGCTCAGCAAACTGATGCCGTCGGGCATCCGCACCGAAGGCAACGCAGGCAAGAGCAAACGCAGCGTCCCCGAGGGGCTGTGGGAAAAATGCGACCGCTGCGGCGCGGTGCTGTACCGGCCGGAGCTGGAGGAGAACCTGGAGGTCTGCCCGAAGTGCAGCTTCCACATGCCGATCCGCGCCCGCGCCCGCCTGGCGGCGCTGTTCGACCCGGGCAGCACCCGCGAGATCGGTGCCGCGCTCGGCCCGACCGACGTACTGAAGTTCAAGGACCAGAAGAAGTACGCCGACCGCATCAAGGCCGCGCAGAAGAGCACCGGCGAGCGCGATGCGCTGATCACCCTGCAGGGCCAGCTGAAGGGGCGCGACCTGGTCGCCAGTTCCTTCGATTTCGCCTACATGGGCGGCTCGATGGGTTCGGTGGTCGGTGAACGCTTCTCGCTCGGCGCGGAGAAGGCGCTGGAGATCGGGTCGCCGTTCGTGTGCTTCTCCGCCAGCGGTGGCGCGCGCATGCAGGAAAGCCTGTTCTCGCTGATGCAGATGGCGAAGACGTCGGCCGCGCTCGGCCGCCTGCGCGAGGCGGGCCTGCCGTACATCTCGGTGATGACGCACCCCACCACCGGTGGCGTGTCGGCCAGCTTCGCGATGCTGGGCGACATCAACCTGGCCGAGCCCGAAGCGCTGATCGGCTTCGCAGGTCCGCGCGTGATCGAGCAGACCGTGCGCGAGACGCTGCCGGAGGGCTTCCAGCGTTCGGAGTTCCTTGTCGCGCACGGCGCGATCGACCAGATCTGCGACCGTCGCGAGATGCGTGACCGCCTGGCCGACCTGCTGGCGTTGATGATGCGACAGTCCAAGCCCGAGGACAGTGAACTGGTGACCGCATGAGCCGCAAATATTTCGGTACCGATGGCATCCGTGGTCGTGTCGGAGCCGGTCCGATCTCCGCGGATTTCGTATTGAGGCTGGGCAACGCGCTGGGGCGCGTGCTGTGCGAGAACAGCACGGGTAGCCGCCCGGTCGTGGTGATCGGCAAGGACACGCGCATTTCCGGTTACATGTTCGAAGCGGCGCTGGAAGCCGGCCTGGTGGCCGCCGGTGCCGACGTGCAACTGATGGGGCCGATGCCGACGCCGGCCGTCGCTTTCCTGACCCGTACGCTGGGCGCCGATGCCGGCATCGTGATCAGCGCCTCGCACAATCCGCATTACGACAACGGCATCAAGTTTTTCTCCGCCGAAGGCGAGAAGCTCGATGACGCCACCGAGGCGGCCATCGAAGCCGCGCTGGACGGCGAGTTCGTCACCGTGGAATCCGAAAAGCTCGGCAAGGCGATCCGCACGCGCGACGCGGTCGGCCGCTACATGGAGTTCTGCAAGGCCAGCGTGCCGCGTCGCTTCGACCTGAAGGGGTTGAAGCTGGTGCTGGACTGCGCGCACGGTGCGACCTACCACATCGCGCCGCTGCTGTTCCGCGAACTGGGCGCCGACGTCGTCACCATCGGCGCGGAGCCGAACGGCATCAACATCAACGATGGCGTGGGCTCGATGCACATCGACAACCTGGCCGCGAAAGTGCGCGAGACCGGCGCCCACCTGGGCATTGCCTTCGACGGCGACGGCGACCGCGTGCTGATGGCGGACGGGCAGGGTGCGCCGGTGGACGGCGACCAGCTGATCTACCTGCTGGCGCGCGACTGGCAGACCATCGGACGCTTGCGCGGTCCGGTCGTCGGCACGCTGATGACCAACTATGGCCTAGAGCGCGCGCTGGGCAAACTCGAGATCCCGTTCGTCCGCACCAAGGTCGGCGACCGCTACGTGCACCAGGCGCTCGTCGAGGGCAACGCCGTGCTCGGTGGCGAAGCCTCCGGTCACCTGCTGTGTCTGGACCGCACGACGACCGGCGACGCCATCATCGCCGCGTTGCAGGTGCTGGAGGCGTTGAAGCGCGGCAGGACGACGCTGCGTGGTGCGCTGGAGGGCCTGACGATGCTGCCGCAGAAGACCATCAACGTGAAGCTGGCCAACGGCGCGCGTCCGACCGAGGCGGCCAGTGTGCAGGCCGCGCTGGCGCAGGCGCAGGCCGCGGTGTCCGGGCGCGGGCGTGCGTTCCTGCGTCCGTCCGGCACCGAGCCGGTGGTGCGCGTCACCGTCGAGGCGGACGACGATACGCTGGTGAAGAACACGCTGGAAACCCTGGCAGAGGCCGTGCGCGCAGCCGCTGCCGCCTGAGCCGGATCAATGAATGTCCGGCGCGGTGATGGTCCAATCGCCTCCCGCGCCTTTCCCCTGTTGGAGCAGATGCATGAGCGCCCGTATTCCCACGCTGGACATCACCCGTTTCGATACCGACCGCGAGGCCTTCGTCGCCGAGCTGGGTGCGGCCTATCGCGAGTGGGGTTTCGCCGGCATCCGCAACCACGGTATCCCGCAGGCGCAGATCGATGCCGCCTACGAGGTGTTCAAGCGCTTCTTCGCGCTACCCGACGATGCCAAGAAGCGCTACCACGTGCCCGGTAGCGGCGGTGCGCGCGGCTACACCGCGTTCGGTGTGGAAACGGCGAAAGACTCCAAGCATTTCGACCTGAAGGAGTTCTGGCACATCGGCCGTGAGATTCCCGATGACTCCAAATATCGCGAGGTGATGCCGCCGAACCTGTGGCCGGACGAAGTGCCGGGCTTCCGCGAGCATGGCTATGGCCTGTACCAGGCGCTGGACCAGTTGGGTTCGCGCGTGCTGTCGGCGCTGGCGCTGCACATCGGCCTGCCGGAAACCTATTTCGCCGACAAGACCGATTCCGGCAATTCGATCCTGCGCCCGATCCACTATCCGCCGATCACCGCCGACGACATTCCCAACGTGCGTGCCGGCGCGCACGAGGACATCAACCTGATCACGCTGCTGGTGGGCGCCAGCGCCGCCGGCCTGGAAGTGCGCTCGAAGCAGGGCGAGTGGGTGCCGTTCACCTCGGACGCCGACACCATCGTGGTCAACATCGGCGACATGCTGCAGCGCCTGACCAACCACGTGTATCCCTCGACCACGCATCGCGTGACCAATCCGCCGGGTGAGCAGGCGCGCCAGCCGCGCTATTCGGTGCCGTTCTTCCTGCACCCGAATCCGGACTTCCTGATCGATGTGCTGCCGTCCACGGTCACGCAGGACAACCCGAAGCGTTACCCCGAGCCGATCACGGCACAGGGTTACCTGGAAGAGCGTCTGCGCGAAATCAAACTGAAGTAGGGCGGGCCCAGGCCCGCCACCGCGCCGCCCCACGACGCCGGGATATGCCGGCGTCGTGCGTTTCCGGACGCCTCAATCCAGCGGCCGCACCTTGCGCGAGTTGCGCGCCATCATCCCCAGCGCCAGACGGTGGGGGAGCAGCTTCACGATGGCGTGCAGCAGCCGGTAGCGCCAGCCGGGCACCACGAGCACATCGCCGCGCTCATTGCCGTCGATGCCGGCGCGCGCCACGTCCGCGGCATCCAGCCACATCGTCGGCGACACCCGCATGCGTGAGCGCGTCCCGGTGACGTCGTGGAACTCGGAGTAGGTGAAACCCGGGCACAGGGCAGTGGCGTGCACGCCGCGATCGGCATTCTCGAGCGCCAGTGCTTCGCTGAACTTCAGCAGGAAACTCTTGGCGGGCGCGTACAGCGTCTGCCCGTCGGCGGCGGGCATCAGCGCAGCGAAGGACGCCACGTTGAGGATGCGGCCCTGGCCCGATGCGCGGATGGACGGCAGCAGTCGCCACGTCAGTTCGCCGACGGCGCTCACCATCACCTGGAGAAACGCCGCATGGTCGGCCCAGGCGCTGCTGCGGTAGCGGCCCGGTACGCCGTAGCCGGCGTTGTTGACGAGGATCCGGATCTGCAGGCCCCGACGTTCCAGTTCGGTCACCAGTGCCGCAGGTGCGCCGGGGTCGGCCAGATCCGCCGCCACGATCTCCACCGGCACCTGCGCCTGCAGGTCCGCCGCCAATGCCTGCAGTCGGTCGGCGCGCCGGGCCGTCAGTACCAGCGGGACACCGCGCTTCGCATACTCGCGTGCGATCTGCTCGCCGATACCACTGGAGGCACCCGTGACCAAGGCGTAGCCGGTCGATGGGGCAGGGGTGGCATCGGGCATGGCGGCTCCAGAGCGGGCGACGGGATGTCGGCACGATAGCGCGGCAGATAGGTGTACCGCCCAACATCGGCTAGACTGCGCGCCCCCGAACTGGACAGGAATTGGTCTTATGCGTCGCAAGCTCGTGGCTGGCAACTGGAAGCTTCATGGCACCCGCGGTTTCGCGACGGCGCTGATGGATGAACTGGTCGCGGGCCTGCCGCTGGAGGGTGTGGACCTGCTGATCCTGCCGCCACTGCCTTACCTCGGCGAGCTGATCGAGGACTATGGCGACCGCGGCGTGGCGTTCGGCGCGCAGGACGTCAGCAGCAACGAGAAGGGTGCCTACACGGGTGAAGTGTGCGCCGCCATGCTGGTGGACGTGGGTGCGCGCTACGGCCTGGTCGGCCACTCCGAGCGTCGCCAGTACCACAACGAAAGCAGCGAATTCGTCGCGAAAAAGTTCGTCGCGGCCAAGAATGCCGGCCTCATTCCGGTCCTTTGCGTGGGTGAGACCGAGCAGCAGCGCAAGGACGGGCAGACCGAGTTCCGCATCCAGAAGCAGCTCCAGGCCGTGTTCGATCTGGCCGGCCCGCAGGCCTTCGAGGGGGCCGTCGTCGCCTATGAGCCGGTCTGGGCCATCGGCACCGGCCTGACCGCCACGCCGGCCCAGGCCCAGGCGGTGCATGCGTTCATCCGTGGCGAAGTGGCCGCGCGCGATGCTAGAATCGCCGGCTCGTTGCCTCTCCTGTACGGCGGCAGCGTGAAGCCCGACAACGCCGCGGAACTGTTCTCGCAGCCCGATGTCGATGGAGGGCTCGTGGGCGGCGCGTCACTGGTCGCCCGGGATTTCCTGGCCATCGCGCAGGCGGCGGCCGGTCGGGGGTGACCCCGGCAAGACCGGCCCCAGGGGCTGGACGACTCAACCGGTTGAGACTGATTCCAAATGTGGATGTTGATCCTGAATGTGGTGTACGTGCTGGTGGCCATCGCCATCATCGCGCTGGTGCTGATGCAGCGGGGTTCCGGCGCTCAGGCCGGCTCGGGCTTCGGTGGCGGCGGAGCTTCCGGTACGGTGTTCGGTGCGCGCGGCGCGTCCAACTTCCTGTCCAAGAGCACCAAGTGGCTGGCCATCGCCTTCTTCGGCATCAGCCTGTTCATGGCGTGGTACGCGACGCATAGCGCGCGCCCGACCACCCAGCAGAACCTCGGCGTGATGTCCGAGCTCCCGGCGGCACCGGCCGCGCCGGCAGGCGAACTGCCGAAGCCGTCGACCGTGCCGAGCACGCCGATCCAGCAGGCCCCTGCTGCGCCGGCTGGCAATGCGCCCGCCGCACCGCAGGAAGCCGCGCCGGCGACGGAAACGCCGCCGGTGACGCCGCCGCAGGGCGGCTGATCACGGATACAATGGCGGCGCGCGCGGTGCGCCGCGCAGGTTTCAAAGCCCAGGTGGCGGAATTGGTAGACGCACTACCTTGAGGTGGTAGCGGCGAAAGTCGTAGGGGTTCGAGTCCCCTCTTGGGCACCAATACGGCGGGTCGGCGGCAACGTCGTTCCCGCATCGAAAAAACCCGCCTTCCGGCGGGTTTTTTCTTTTGCCGACTGCGGTGATATGCGCCGGTAATCGTTTACTAGCGAGTTCACAAACCGTTACAATCCCGCCGATTCATCGGGCGCCCGGTACGTGCTGCGGAAGGGCTCCCGCCGAAGATGGGCCCGGTGGTCGCGCCACGGGTCGCGCATGGCGCAGGCCGGGCGCGAGCGATGCAAGCCCCATTCATGCCGTGCCGCGTCGTGCGCGCCGGCGGATAGGACAAGAAGAGACAAGCGAGTGCTGGCCAATTACCTGCCCACCCTGTTGTTCCTGATCGTCGCCACCGGCATCGGCATCGCGCTGATGGTGGCCGGCCGCTTCCTCGGCCCGCGTCGTCCCGACGCCCAGAAGCTGTCTCCGTACGAATGCGGCTTCGAGGCCTTCGAAGACGCGCGCATGAAGTTCGACGTGCGCTACTACCTGATCGCCATCCAGTTCATCGTGTTCGATCTGGAAATCATCTTCATTGTTCCGTGGACGCTGGTGTTCCAGGAGCTGGGTCCGCGTGCGCTGGTCACGATGGGCCTGTTCGTGGGCATGCTGTTCCTCGGTTTCGTTTACGTTTGGAAGAAGGGAGCGCTCGAATGGGAGTGATCCAGACCGTCGACCGTCTGATGAACAACCCGATCCCGGAAGGGCGGGTGGACGACATCCTGCGCCCCGAGGGCGACAATCCGCTGCTCGAGAAGGGCTACGTCACCACCAGCGTCGATGCGCTGATGAACTGGGCGCGTACCGGTTCGATGTGGCCGATGACGTTCGGCCTGGCCTGCTGCGCGGTGGAGATGATGCATGCCGGCACCTCGCGCCTGGACCTGGACCGCTACGGCGTGGTGTTCCGCCCGTCGCCGCGCCAGTCCGACGTGATGATCGTGGCCGGCACGCTGGTCAACAAGATGGCCCCAGCGCTGCGCAAGGTCTACGACCAGATGCCCGAGCCGAAGTGGGTCATCTCGATGGGCAGCTGCGCCAACGGCGGCGGCTACTACCACTACTCTTACTCCGTCGTCCGCGGCTGCGACCGCGTCGTGCCGGTGGATGTGTACGTGCCGGGCTGCCCGCCGACGGCCGAAGCGCTGGTGTACGGCATCCTGCAGTTGCAGAAGAAGATCTGGCGCACGCAGACCATCGCGCGCTGATCCTCGTCTTTCCCCCGAATCCTTTCTAGAGCACGCCACGCCCCATGGCTGAGCAAGCTGCAAACTTCACCGACCAGCTACGCGCCCGCTTCGCGGACGCCACGGTCAGCGTGGCCGAGCCGCGCGGCGAAATCACCCTGGAAGTGCCGTCCGCCTCGTGGCATGCGGTCGCCCTGGCGTTGCGCGACGAATTCGGCTTCGAACAGGCCGTCGACGTCAGCGGCGTGGACTACCTGGGCTATGGCAGCGCCGAGTGGGACACCGCCGACGTCTCGTCCGAGGGCTTCAGCCGTGGCGTCGAGGGTTTCGGCCCGGGCCGCTTCAACTGGGAGCAGCGTCCACGCGATGCCGCCCGCCCGAACCGTTTCGCCGTCGTGCTGCATCTGCTGTCGTACCAGCACAACCGTCGCGTGCGCGTGCGTTGCTTCGCGCCGGACGACGGCCTGCCGGTGGTGGCGTCGGTGAGCGACGTGTGGCCGGGCCTGAACTGGTTCGAGCGCGAAGCGTTCGACCTGTACGGCATCATCTTCGAAGGCCATCCGGACCTGCGCCGCATCCTGACCGACTACGGATTCGTCGGCCATCCGTTCCGCAAGGATTTCCCGCTGATCGGCAACGTCGAAGTGCGCTACGACGAAGAAAAGAAGCGCGTGGTGTACGAGCCGGTCACGTCGGTCGAGCCGCGTGTCGGCGTGCCGCGCGTGATCCGCGACGACGCCCGCTACCAGACCGCCGCCGGCGAGCAGGCCGTGCGCGAGGGCAAGGCATGAGCAATCCGCAATCCGGCGCCGCGTTCGCCAGCAATCCTGCCGAGGCCAAGCAGGAAATCCGCAACTACACGCTGAACTTCGGTCCCCAGCATCCGGCCGCGCACGGCGTGCTGCGCCTGATCCTGGAAATGGACGGCGAGACCATCGTCCGTGCCGATCCGCACGTCGGTCTGCTGCACCGGGGCACCGAGAAGCTGGCCGAGTCGAAGCCGTTCAACCAGTCGATCGGCTACATGGACCGTCTCGACTACGTGTCGATGATGTGCAACGAGCACGCCTACGTACGCGCGATCGAGACCCTGATGGGCATCGAAGCGCCGGAGCGTGCGCAGTACATCCGCACGATGTTCGACGAGATCACCCGCATCCTGAATCACCTGATGTGGATCGGCTCCAACGCGCTCGACCTGGGCGCGATGGCGGTCATGCTGTACGCGTTCCGCGAGCGCGAAGAGCTGATGGACTGCTACGAGGCGGTCAGCGGCGCGCGCATGCACGCGACGTACTACCGTCCGGGCGGCGTCTATCGCGACCTGCCGGACCACATGCCGAAGTACAAGGAATCGCCCTGGCGCAAGGGCAAGGCGCTGAAGCACTTCAACCAGGCCCGCGAAGGTTCGCTGCTCGATTTCCTGGAAGACTTCACCAACGAATTCCCGAAGCGCGTCGACGAGTACGAGACGCTGCTGACCGACAACCGCATCTGGAAGCAGCGCACCGTCGGCATCGGTGTGGTGTCGCCCGAACAGGCGCGCGCGCTGGGCATGACCGGCGCCATGCTGCGTGGTTCGGGCATCGCCTGGGACCTGCGCAAGAAGCAGCCGTACGCGAAGTACGACGTGGTCGATTTCGACATCCCGGTCGGCGTCAACGGCGACTGCTACGACCGTTACCTGGTCCGCGTCGCCGAGATGCGCCAGTCCAACCGCATCATCCAGCAGTGCGTGAAGTGGCTGAAGGCCAACCCCGGCCCGGTCATGGTGCAGAACTTCAAGGTCGCGCCGCCCTCCCGCGAGGAGATGAAGGACGACATGGAAGCGCTGATCCACCACTTCAAGCTGTTCAGCGAAGGCTATTGCGTGCCCGCCGGCGAAACCTACGCCGCGGTCGAGGCGCCGAAGGGCGAGTTCGGCTGCTACCTGGTGTCCGACGGCGCCAACAAGCCCTTCCGCGTGAAGTTGCGCGCGCCGGGCTTCGCGCACCTGTCCTCGATGGACGAGATCGTGCGCGGCCACATGCTCCCCGACGTCGTCGCGATGATCGGTACTTATGACTTGGTATTTGGTGAGGTGGACCGATGAGGGCCACGGGTAATTTCGAAGCGGCGCAGAACGTCGATCCGCTGGTGGCGTTGAGCGACAAGACGCGCGCGCACATTGATCATTGGCTGACCAAGTTCCCGCCGGACCGCAAGCGTTCCGCGGTACTGCAGGGCCTGCATGCCGCGCAGGAGCAGAACGAGGGCTGGCTGACCGACGAGCTGATCGCCGCGGTCGCCAAGTACCTGGACCTGCCGCCGGTGTGGGCGTACGAAGTCGCCAGCTTCTACTCGATGTTTGAGACCGAGAAGGTCGGCCGCAACAATGTCGCGTTCTGCACCAACATCAGCTGCTGGCTCAACGGCGCCCAGGATCTTGTCGCGCACGCGGAGAAGAAGTTGGGCTGCAGGCTGGGCGAATCCACCGCCGACGGCCGCGTATACCTGAAGCGCGAAGAAGAGTGCGTGGCCGCGTGCTGCGGCGCGCCGGTGGTCGTGATCAACGGCCACTACCACGAGAACCTGACGCCGGCGAAGGTCGACGAGCTGCTGGACGGGCTGGAGTAAGCGCATGGCAGGCCATTCACACTATTCGGAAGGCTACGGCCCGGTCGGTCCCGCTCCCAAGGAGCACCAGGCCGTCTACACCACGCTGCACTTCGACAAGCCCTGGTCGTACGAGAACTACCTGAAGACCGGCGGTTACGCCGCGCTGCGCCGGATCATCGAAGAGAAGATCCCGCCGGCCGACGTCGTCGAGATGGTCAAGCAGTCCGGCCTGCGCGGTCGCGGCGGCGCGGGCTTCCCTACCGGCCTGAAGTGGAGCTTCATGCCGAAGGGCGCCATGCAGAAATACATCCTCTGCAACTCGGACGAATCCGAGCCGGGCACCGCCAAGGACCGCGACATCCTGCGCTACAACCCGCATGCGGTGATCGAGGGCATGGCGATCGCCTGCTACGCAACCGGTTCCACCGTGGGCTACAACTACCTGCGCGGCGAGTTCCACCACGAGCCGTTCGAGCACCTGGAAGAAGCCACCGCCGAGGCCTACAAGCACGGCTGGCTGGGCAAGAACATCCTCGGCTCCGGCGTGGACATCGACCTGTACAACGCGCTGGGCGCGGGCGCCTACATCTGCGGTGAGGAAACCGCATTGATGGAGTCGCTGGAAGGCAAGAAGGGCCAGCCGCGCTTCAAGCCGCCGTTCCCCGCCAACTTCGGCCTGTACGGCAAGCCCACCACGATCAACAACACCGAGACCTACGCCTCGGTGCCGGCGATCGTGCGCAACGGCGCCGAGTGGTTCATGAACCTCGGCAAGCCCAACAACGGCGGCTGCAAGATCTTCTCGGTTTCCGGCCACGTCGCGAATCCGGGCAATCACGAGATCCGCCTGGGCACGTCGTTTGCCGACCTGCTCGAGCTGTGCGGCGGTATGCGCGAGGGCCGCAAGCTCAAGGCCGTCATCCCGGGCGGCTCCTCGATGCCGGTGCTGCCGGGCGAGGTGATGATGGGCCTGACGATGGACTACGACAGCATCCAGAAGGCCGGCTCCGGCCTGGGCTCCGGTGCCGTGGTCGTGATGGACGACACCACCTGCATGGTGCGTGCGTGCCAGCGCATCGCGCGCTTCTACTACAAGGAAAGCTGTGGCCAGTGCACGCCGTGCCGCGAGGGCACCGGCTGGATGTACCGCATGCTGACCCGCGTGGCCGAGCACAAGGCCACGATCGAAGACCTGCAGACGTTGCGCGCGGCCGCCGGCCAGATCGAAGGCCACACCATCTGTGCGTTCGGCGAAGCCGCCGCGTGGCCGGTGCAGGGCATGCTGCGCCACTTCTGGCACGAATTCGAATACGCGATCGTCAACAAGCGGTTCCTCGTCGACGACGAGCGCGACGGCACGGTGGTCCGTTCCAACCTGGAGGTGGCCGCGTGAGTGCGCAGCCCGTGAATCCCAACCTGCCGCCGGACCACGTCACCGTCTTCATCGACGGGCAGGAGCTGGCCGCGCCCAAGGGTTCGATGATCATCCAGGCCGCCGACAAGGCCGGCATCCCGATCCCGCGCTTCTGCTACCACGAGAAGCTGCCGATCGCGGCCAACTGCCGCATGTGCCTGGTCGAAGTCGAGAAGATGCCGAAGCCGGCGCCGGCCTGCGCCACGCCGGTGATGGACGGCATGAAGATCGCCACGCGCAGCGACAAGGCGTTGAAGTCGCAGCGCAACGTGATGGAGTTCCTGCTGATCAACCATCCGCTGGACTGCCCGATCTGCGACCAGGGCGGCGAGTGCGAACTGCAGGACCTGTCGCTGGGCTACGGCCGTTCGGTCAGCCGTTTCCAGGAACGCAAGCGCGTGGTGCCGGACGAGGACATCGGTCCGCTGGTCGCCACCGAGATGACCCGCTGCATCCAGTGCACGCGCTGCGTGCGCTTCACCGCGGACGTCGCAGGCACCTACGAGCTGGGCGGCATGTACCGCGGCGAGAACCTGCAGATCGGCACCTACGACGGCAAGCCGCTGACCACCGAGATTTCCGGCAACGTCATCGACGTGTGCCCGGTGGGCGCGCTGACCAACAAGGTGTTCCAGTTCCGCGCCCGTCCGTGGGAACTGATCGCACGCGAGTCCGTCGGTTTCCATGATGCGATGGGTTCGAACGTGTTCTACCACTCGCGCCGCGGCCAGGTGCTGCGCACCGTGCCGCGCGAGAACGAGGCGGTCAACGAGTGCTGGCTGTCCGACCGCGACCGCTATTCGCACCAGGGCCTGTATGCCGACGACCGCGCGGTGAAGCCGCTGCAGAAGGTCAATGGCGAGTGGCGCGAAGTGTCCTGGGCCGAAGGCCTGGCCGCGGCTGCCGAAATCCTGCGTGCGAACCGCGGCGACAGCCTTGGCGTGCTGGTGCATCCGGCGGTGTCGAACGAGGAGGGCGGCCTGCTGGCCAAGCTCGCCGACGGCCTCGGTACCGGCAACCTGGACCACCGCATCAACAATCGCGACTTCTCCGATGGCGCCGTGGCCGAACCGTTCGCGCTGCCGCTGGCCGAGATCGAGCAGGCGGATGTCATCGTGCTGTTCGGCACCAACCTCCGCCATGAGCTGCCGCTGCTGCACCAACGCATCCGCAAGGCCGTCCGCACGGGCGCCAAGGTGCACGTGGTCAACCCGGTCGACTTCGACTTTGCCTTCGGCATCGCCGGCAAGCACATCGTCGCGCCGTCGAAGCTCGGTGACGCGCTGAACGATGCCGCGCTGCGTGACATTGCGAAGGCGGCGAACCGCGCCGTCGTGATCGTCGGTGGCATCGTGGAGAACCATCCGCAGGCCGCCGCGCTGCGCGCCGCTGCCGCGGCGTTCGCAGGCGCGACCGATGCGTCGCTGTGCCGCATTCCGCAGGGCGCGAACGCCGTCGGCCTGGCGCGCCAGGGCGTGCTGCCGAGCGGCCGCGACGTGGCCGGCATGTTCGCCGAGCCGCGCAGTGCATACGTGATCTACGGCATCGAGCCGGGGCTGGACTTCGCCGATACGCCGGCCGCGTCGCGCGCGCTGGCGTCGTCCAGGGTCGTGGCGTTAAGCCACTTCGCCTGCAAGTCGACGCGCGATGTGGCGGACGTGATCCTGCCGATCGGTCTGTTGCCCGAAATCGATGCGACGCTGACCAATCTGGATGGCAAGGACCAGCGCACGCAGGCGGCCGGCAAGCTGCCGGGCGAGGCGCGTGACGGCTGGAAGGTGCTGCGCGCCTTGGGTGGCGAGCTGCAGCTGGCCGGTTTCGAATTCACCGATATCGCCGGCGTGCGCGAGGCCATCGCCGACGCCAGGACGGTCGCGGTGGTGAAGTCCGCCGCGCCGGCCATCAACGGACAGGGCCTGGAACTGGCCGTCACCGCGGCGATCTACCGCACCGACGGTACCGTCCGCCGCGCCGAAGCGCTGCAGGCGCACCCGCTGAACGTCGGTGACCGCATCGTGCTGAATCCTGCCGATGCGCAGGCTGCCGGCGTCGCCGAGGGCCAGGTGGCCAAGGTCGGTAACGGTATCGGCACCGCCGCGCTGCCGGTGGTGGTGGATGCCCGCGTTGCCGCGGGTACCGCGTGGATCGAAAGTGGCTACGGCGCCACGGCGCCGCTGGGTGCCGGACGCGTGACGGTGGTGAGCGCATGAACGAGATGTTGATCAACGCGGTCGGCCCCCTGCGCGAGTGGTTTTTCGGGCTGGGCGACATCGGCATGATCCTGTGGATCGTGCTGAAGATCCTGGTGATCGCCATGCCGGTGATCATCTCGGTCGCGTTCTACGTGGTGTGGGAGCGCAAGCTGATCGGCTGGATGCACGTGCGCCACGGGCCGATGTACGTGGGCATGGGCATCTTCCAGGCCTTCGCCGACGTCTTCAAGCTGCTGTTCAAGGAAATCATCCAGCCCAGCAGCGCGCAGAAGACGATGTACATCCTGGCGCCGCTGATCACGCTGGCGCCGGCGTTCGCCGCGTGGGCGGTGGTGCCGTTCGATTACCAACTGGTGTTGTCGAACGCCAACGCCGGCCTGCTGTACCTGCTGGCGATGACCTCGCTGGGCGTGTACGGCATCATCATCGCCGGCTGGGCGTCGAACTCGAAGTACGCGTTCCTGGGCGCCATGCGCTCGGCCGCGCAGGTGGTCAGCTACGAAATCGCGATGGGCTTCGCGCTGGTCGGCGTGCTGATCGCCGCCGGCAGCCTCAACCTGACCGACATCGTGATGGCGCAGGCGGGCGACTCGGGCTTCCTCGAGTGGTTCTGGCTGCCGCTGTTCCCGCTGTTCATCGTGTACTGGGTGTCCGGCGTCGCCGAGACCAACCGCTCGCCGTTCGACGTGGTGGAAGGCGAATCGGAAATCGTCGCCGGCCACATGGTCGAGTATTCGGGTGCGGCGTTCGCGCTGTTCTTCCTGGCCGAATACGCCAACATGATCTTGGTCAGCTTCCTGGTGTCGCTGTTCTTCCTCGGCGGCTGGCTGAGCCCGCTGCAGGGCTGGATCACCGCCGACGTGTCGCCGTGGATCAACTGGATCTGGGTGGGCGGCTGGCCGTGGCTGCTGCTGAAGGTGCTGTTCTTCGCCAGCGCCTACATCTGGTTCCGCGCCAGCTTCCCTCGCTACCGCTACGACCAGATCATGCGGCTGGGCTGGAAGGTGTTCATCCCGCTCACGATCTTCTGGATCGCGGTGACGGCAGTGATGGTGTTCTTCGGCGTGTTCGAGAAGGGTGTGTAAGACATGAGCAAGGTTGTGCACTACTTCAAGAGCCTGATGCTGCTGGAACTGCTCCAGGGCCTGTGGCTGACGCTGAAGTACACCTTCAAGCCGAAGTACACGCTGATGTACCCGATGGAGAAGTTCCCGCAGTCGCCGCGCTTCCGCGGCCTGCACGCACTGCGCCGGTATCCGAACGGCGAGGAGCGCTGCATCGCTTGCAAGCTGTGCGAGGCCGTGTGCCCCGCGCTGGCGATCACCATCGACTCGGCCCCGCGCGAGGACGGCACCCGCCGCACCACGCGCTACGACATCGACCTGTTCAAGTGCATCTACTGCGGCTTCTGCGAGGAAAGCTGCCCGGTGGACTCGATCGTGGAAACGCACGTGCTGGAGTACCACTTCGACAAGCGCGGGCAGAACATCGTCACCAAGCCGCAGCTGCTGGCGATCGGAGACCGGCTGGAAGCCGAGATCGCCGAGCGCCGCGCCGCCGACGCCGCTTTCCGCTGAGGTCCGAAGAATGGATTGGGTCCTGATCAGTTTCTACGCTTTCGCCACCGTCGCGGTCGTCGCCGCCGGCGCGGTGATCAGCGTGCGCAACCCGGTGCATGCCGTGCTGTGCCTCATCCTGACGTTCTTCTCGGTGGCCTGCATCTGGCTGCTGGTGGGCGCGGAGTTCCTGGGCGTGGCCCTGATCCTCGTCTACGTGGGCGCGGTGATGGTGCTGTTCCTGTTCGTGGTGATGATGCTCGACATCGACGTCACCGCCATGCGCGAAGGCTGGGTCAAGTTCCTGCCGGTCGGCCTGCTGGTCGCGGTCGTCATGCTGGCGCAGATGCTGGTGCTGATCGGCATCAAGGCGAAGATGGCGGTGCCGTTCCCGGACAACGCCGCGTCCGCCGCCGCCGATGTGTCCAATACGGCGTGGCTGGCGCGCACGCTGTTCACCGAGTTCTTGCTGCCGTTCGAGTTCGCCGCCGTCATCCTGACCGTGGCCGTGGTGGCCGCCGTGATGCTGACGCTGCGCAAGCGCACCGGCATCAAGACGCAGGATCCTGGCGAGCAGTCGCGGGTCAAGGCGCGCGACCGCATCCGCATGGTGTCGATGCCGGCCGAGAAGCCGGTGCGCGAAACGCCGGCCAGCGCGCCGGCGGAAGGGGAGGGCAAGGCATGATTTCCCTGGGTCATCTGCTGGCGCTGGGCGCCGTGCTGTTCTGCATCAGCCTGGCCGGCATCTTCCTCAACCGGAAGAACGTCATCGTGCTGCTGATGTCGATCGAACTGATGCTGCTGTCGGTGAACATCAACTTCGTCGCGTTCTCGCGCGAGCTGGGTGATGCGGCCGGCCAGATCTTCGTGTTCTTCATCCTGACCGTGGCCGCGGCCGAGGCCGCCATCGGCCTGGCGATCCTGGTCACCCTGTTCCGCACCCGGCGCACGATCAACGTGGCCGAAGTCGATACGCTCAAAGGCTGATGCACCGATGACCGGTATGGAAGTCCTCCTCTCCAAGAACGTGCTGCTGGCCATCGTGCTGGCGCCGCTGCTGGGCAGCATCATCGCCGGCCTGTTCGGTCGCTTCGTCGGCCGCGCCGGCGCCCACACGGCGACGATCCTGGGCGTGGCGACCAGCTGCGCGCTGTCGTGCTGGGTGCTGTACCAGCTGGTGGCGCAGGGCGCGTCGCCGTTCAACGAGAACCTGTACACCTTCTTCGAAGTAGGCAACATCAGCGGCCACGTCGGTTTCATGATCGACAAGCTGACGGCCATGATGATGGTCGTGGTGACCTTCGTGTCGCTGCTGGTCCACCTCTACACGATCGGCTACATGGCCGAGGATCCGGGGTACCAGCGCTTCTTCAGCTACATCTCGCTGTTCACCTTCAGCATGCTGATGCTGGTGATGAGCAACAACTTCCTGCAGCTGTTCTTCGGCTGGGAAGCGGTGGGCCTGGTGTCTTACCTGCTGATCGGTTTCTGGTTCAAGCGCCCGACGGCGATCTTCGCCAACATGAAGGCGTTCCTGGTCAACCGCGTCGGCGATTTCGGCTTCCTGCTCGGCATCGGCTGCGTGCTGCTGATGTTCGGCACGCTGGACTACGCCACCGTGTTCGCCAATGCGTCGCTGCTCGTCGGCAAGGCGATTCCGGTCTGGTCGGGCGCCGTCACCCTGTTCGGCAGCACCTTCCAGGTGTTCGATGAGCCGGTGATCTGGTCGATGGCCACGCTGACCTGTATCTGCCTGTTCATCGGTGCGATGGGCAAGTCGGCGCAGGTGCCGCTGCACGTATGGCTGCCCGATTCGATGGAAGGCCCCACCCCGATCTCGGCGCTGATCCATGCCGCGACGATGGTGACCGCGGGCATCTTCATGGTGGCGCGCATGTCGCCGCTGTTCGAGCTGTCGCAGACGGCGCTGGACTTCGTGCTATTCATCGGTGCGACCACGGCGCTGTTCACGGGCCTCATCGGCATCGTGCAGAACGACATCAAGCGCGTCGTTGCGTACTCCACGTTGTCGCAGCTGGGCTACATGACGGTGGCGCTGGGCGTCTCGGCGTACTCGGCGGCCGTGTTCCACCTGATGACCCACGCCTTCTTCAAGGCGCTGCTGTTCCTGGCGGCCGGCTCCGTGATCATCGGTATGCACCACGAGCAGGACATGCGGAAGATGGGTGGCCTGCGCAAGTACATGCCCATCACCTGGATCACCAGCCTGATCGGCACGCTGGCGCTGGTCGGCACGCCGTTCTTCTCGGGCTTCTACTCGAAGGACATCATCATCGAGGCGGCGCACAAGCATCAGGAAGTCGCACATGAAGCAGCGCATAGCGTGAGCGAGATGGGCCTGATGGCAGCGCAGCAGGGCATCTCCCAGGATCCGAGCGCATGGGTGGCGACGTATGGCTACTGGGCGGTACTGCTGGGCGTGTTCATCACGAGCTTCTACAGCTTCCGCCTGCTGTACCTGACCTTCCACGGCAAGGAGCGCTTCCGTGATGCGCACGACGACCATGGCCACGGCCATGACGCGCACCACGATGCCGCGCACGACGACCACGGTCACCACGGCGCCCACGAACCGCACGAGTCGCCGTGGGTCGTGACGGTGCCGCTGGTACTGCTGGCGATTCCGTCGATCTTCGTCGGCATGTTCACCGCGGGTCCGATGCTGTTCGGCACCAGCTGGAATGATGCGGAGATCCTGGTGACGCCGTTCTTCCAGGGCGCCATCGACTTCGTCCGCACCGATCCGACGCAGGCGATGTCCTCGCGAGACACGGTGATGGCATTGATCGAACACTGGCACGGCGCGATCAAGTTCGCGTTGCACAGCTGGGAAACCAAGGCGTTGTGGCTGGCCTTCTCCGGCTTCGCACTGGCCACCTTCCTGTACCTGATCAAGCCGGAGCTGCCGGGCAAGATGCGCCACAGCAAGATCGGTGCCTTCCTGACCAACATCCTGGACAAGAAGTACTGGGCCGATCACCTGTGGATCAACGGGTTTGCCGGCGGTGGCGTGAGGCTGGGCAAGGCCTCGCGCGCCTTCGATACGCATGTGATCGACGGCGCCGCGGTGAACGGCACGGCGAAGCTGGTCGACCTGGGCGCGCAACTGCTGCGCAAGACCCAGTCCGGCTACCTGTACCACTACGCGTTCGCGATGATCGTCGGCCTGATCCTGCTGCTGGGCGTGGTCATCAAGTTTTGGCAGTAACGACCTGGCGCCGCCCCGAGCGGAGCGTCCTGGCGAAGAACTCAACGGATAACACAACGTGTCGAACTGGCCCCTGCTTAGTGTTCTGATCTGGCTGCCCATCCTGGGTGGTGCGCTGGTGCTCGCGGTGGGCAATGCCCGCGCCGACGCGGCGCGCTGGCTGGGCCTGGCGGTCGCGGTGCTCACCTTCGTCTTCAGCATCGGCCTGTTGACCGGCTTCGACTATGCGAACCCGGGCCTCCAGTTCATCGAGACCCGCGCCTGGATCCCGAGCTTCGACATCCACTACAACCTGGGTGCCGACGGCATCGCGGTGGCGCTGCTGTTGCTGAACACGCTGATCACCGTGCTGACGCTGGCCGGTGCATGGGGTTCGGTGAACAAGCGCGTGGCCCAGTACGTGGCCGCGTTCCTGATCCTGGAAGGCCTGACCAACGGCATCTTCGCCGCCAGCGACGCGATTCTGTTCTACGTGTTCTTCGAGGCGATGCTGATCCCGATGTTCCTGATCATCGGTGTCTGGGGCGGGCCGCGCCGCATCTATGCCTCGCTGAAGTTCTTCCTGTACACCTTCCTCGGTTCGGTGCTGATGCTGGTCGGCCTGGTGTACCTGTACATCAAGGGCGGCAGCTTCCAGCTGGCCGACCTGTACACGCTGCCGTTGAACGCGAAGGAGCAGACGTGGCTGTTCTTCGCGTTCCTGATCGCGTTCGCGGTCAAGATCCCGATGTTCCCGGTGCACACCTGGCTGCCGGATGCGCACGTCGAGGCGCCGACCGCCGGCTCGGTGATCCTGGCGGCGATCGCGCTGAAGATCGGCGGCTACGGCCTGCTGCGTTTCAGCCTGCCGATCGTGCCGGACGCCGGCCATGAGTGGGCGATGTTCGTCATCGTGCTGTCGCTGATCGCCGTGGTCTACGTGGGCCTGGTGGCGCTGGTGCAGGACGACATGAAGAAGCTGATCGCCTATTCGTCGGTCTCGCACATGGGCTTCGTCACGCTCGGCATCTTCATCGCCTTCAGCCTGGTGCGCGATTACGGCAACCTGGACGGCGCGCGCCTCGGCCTGCAGGGCGCGATGGTGCAGATGATCAGCCACGGCTTCATTTCCGGCGCGATGTTCACCTGCGTCGGCGTGCTGTACGACCGCATGCACACCCGCATGATCAAGGACTACGGCGGCGTCATCAACACGATGCCGTGGTTCGGCGCCTTCTTCATCCTGTTCGGCATGGCCAACTCCGGTCTGCCGGGCACCAGCGGCTTCGTCGGCGAGTTCATGGTCATCCTGGCCAGCTTCCAGCAGCATCCGCTGATCGCCTTCTTCGCCGCCACCACGCTGGTGATCGGTGCGGCTTACACGTTGTGGCTGGTCAAGCGCGTGATCCTCGGCGACGTGGCCAATGCACATGTCGCCGAACTGAAGGATGTTTCCCTGCGCGAGGCCGTGGTGCTGGGCGGGTTCGCGGTCTGCGTGCTGGCATTGGGTGTGTATCCCAAGCCGCTCACGGACCTGATGGAGCCGTCGATCGCGCAACTGGCGATGCAGCTCGCCAACAGCAAGCTGTAAGGAAGAACCATGACGACGCCGATGCCCATCTCCGCCGCCGACCTGCAGCCGCTGCTGCCCGAACTGACCCTGATCGGCGGTGCGTTCGCGCTGCTGATGCTGGACCTGTTCCTCGACAACTCCCGCCGCATCATCACCCATGCCCTCGCGCTGATCGTCATGGCGGCCGTGGTGTGGATGCTCGCGACGGGTGTGGGCGGGCAGGGCGCCGTGTTCAGCGGCATGTTCGTGCGCGACACGCTGGCCGATGTCAGCAAGGTCGTGATCGTCGCGGTCAGCGCCCTGTCGCTGGTCTATGGCTGGCCCTACCTGCGCGAGCGCAATCTGTATCCGGGCGAAGCGCCGGTGCTGGTCATGTTCGCCACCGCTGGCATGATGATGATGGTGTCCGCCGGCAGCCTGGTGATGGTCTACCTGGGACTGGAGCTGCTGGCACTGTGTTCGTACGCGCTGGTCGCGTTGAACCGCGATGATGGCCTTTCGACAGAAGCGGCGATGAAGTACATCGTGCTGGGCTCGCTGGCGTCGGGCCTTCTGCTCTACGGCATGTCGCTGGTGTACGGCGCGACCGGTTCGCTGCACCTGCCGGCGATCTTCGATGCCGCCGGCGCCGCGCTGGGCGGCAGCAGCGAAGCCCGCATGCTGCTGCTGACGGGGGTGGTGTTCGTGGTGGCGGGCCTAGCGTTCAAGCTGGGTGCGGCGCCGTTCCACATGTGGCTGCCCGACGTCTACCACGGCGCCCCGACGCCGGTGACGCTGTTCATCAGCGCGGCGCCGAAGCTGGCGGCGTTCGGCATGGCCTTCCGCCTGCTGCAGGACGGCCTGGGCCCGGCGGCGGCACAGTGGCAGTGGCTGCTGGCCGGCCTGGCGGCCGCATCGCTGGTGATCGGCAACGTCATCGCCATCGCCCAGACCAACCTCAAGCGCATGCTGGCTTATTCCACGGTGTCGCATGTCGGCTTCCTGCTGGTCGGCTTCGCCGGCGGTGGCGAAGTGGGTTACTCGGCCGCGCTGTTCTATGCGATCAGCTACGCCATCATGTCGGCGGCGGCGTTCGGCGCCATCATCGTGCTGTCGCGGCAGGGCTTCGAGGCTGACAGGATCGACGACTTCAAGGGCCTGAACGCGCGCAACCCGTGGCAGGCCGGGCTGGTGCTGTGCGTGATGGCCTCGCTGGCCGGCGTGCCGCCGTTCCTGGGCTTCTGGGCCAAGCTCGTCGTGCTGGGTGCGGCCGTCAACGGTGGTTTACTGTGGCTGGCCCTCGTCGGCGTGCTGTGTGCGGTCATCGGCGCCTTCTATTACCTGCGCGTGATCAAGGTGATGTACTTCGACGAGCCGGTGGGTGAAATTCCGCCCCCGCGCAGCGACCGCGTGGTGCCGATGGTGTTCGGCGTCAACGCACTGGCCCTGCTGGCGCTGGGCATCGCCTGGAACCCGATCATGGCCTGGTGCAAGCTGGCGTTCGCCGGCTGAGGCTGCGCTCGCGCACAAGATGTATCCCGCCGGCAGGGCACTGCCGGCACGCGCGATGAACGCGATGTTTCAAGTTGGTGCACGACAAGGCTTGCAATGCACCGGCGTATTCATCATAATTTCGCTTCTGCTGCGGGGTGGAGCAGTCTGGCAGCTCGTCGGGCTCATAACCCGAAGGTCGCAGGTTCAAATCCTGCCCCCGCTACCATGTTTATCCGAGGTCGCCCGATACCGGCGACCGACGAAAAGCCTGGGCACGCAACGACGCATGTTCCCGTCGTTGCACCGACATCCAGCGTATCGGACAAGGGGCCCATCGGGCCCCTTGTTTGTTTCAGCGACACGAACCATCGGCAGCGAATCCGTGAGCGACAAGGCCAACGACATCGCCAACCTGCTGGCACCCACCGTCCAGGCGCTGGGCGTTGAACTGCTGGGCATCGAATACCTGCCGGCACCCGGCGGCGCCACCGTGCGCCTGTACATCGACGTGCAGGAAGCCGAGCGCGCCACGCGCCACGTCAACATCGAGGATTGCGAAGCGGTCAGCCGCGAAGTGTCCGCGCAGCTCGACGTCGAGGACCCGATCACCGGCAACTACACGCTGGAAGTCTCCTCGCCGGGCGTGGACCGTCCGCTGTTCCGGCTGGAGCACTACGCGCGCTTCGTCGGCGAGTCGGCGAAGGTCGTGCTGAAGCTGCCGCAGGACCGTCGCCGCCGCCTGCAGGGCACGATCAGCCGCATCGAAGGCGGCAGCATCGTGTTCACCGTGGACGACGCCGAGATGACGGTGGCGTTCGACAACATCGACAAGGCACGCTTGGTCCCCGACTGGGCGGCGCTGGGCCTGGCGCCCGAGAAACCCGGTGGCGGCCGCAAGGCCGGCGCCAAGAAGGCGGGCGACGCCAAGCGCCCACCCGCCAAACAAGCCAAGAAAAAACCCAACCAACCGGCGGCCCGCAAGCCGCGCGCGGAGTGATCAATGAGTAAGGAACTGTTGCTGGTCGTGGATGCGGTGGCCAACGAGAAGGGCGTGCCGCGCGAAGTCATCTTCGATGCCATCGAGGCCGCCTTGGCGTCCGCCGCCAAGAAGCGTTACCTCGACCAGGACGTGCAGGTGCGCGTCACCATCGACCACAAGGACGGCAGCTACGAAACGTTCCGCCGCTGGGAAGTGGTGGCCGACGACGTGGTGATGGAGTCGCCCGACCGCCAGATCCGCCTGATGGACGCCGAGGACGAAGCCGAAGGCGCCGAAGTGGGCGACTGGATCGAAGAGAAGATCGAGAATCCCGATTTCGGCCGCATCGCCGCGCAGGCCGCCAAGCAGGTCATCGTGCAGCGCGTCCGCGAAGCGGAACGCGCGCAGGTGGTCGACGCCTGGAAGGACCGCGTGGGCGAGCTGGTGACCGGCGTCGTCAAGCGCGCCGAGCGCGGCAACATCTACGTGGACCTGGGCGGCAACGCCGAGGCCTTCATCCCGAAGGACAAGGGCATCCCGCGCGACGTGCTGCGCGCCGGCGACCGCGTCCGCGGCTACCTGTTCGACGTGCGCTACGAACCGCGCGGCCCGCAGCTGTTCATCAGCCGCGCCGCTCCGGAGTTCATGATCGAGCTGTTCAAGCTGGAAGTGCCGGAAGTGGGCCAGGGCTTGGTCGAGATCAAGGCCTGCGCACGCGATCCGGGCGACCGCGCCAAGATCGCCGTGCTGGCGCACGACACCCGCACCGATCCCATCGGCGCCTGCATCGGCATGCGCGGTTCGCGCGTGCAGGCCGTGAGCAACGAGCTCAACGGCGAGCGCGTGGACATCGTGCTGTGGAACGACAACCCGGCCACCTTCGTCATCAACGCGATGGCGCCGGCGGAAGTGCAGTCGATCATTGTCGATGAAGAGAAGCACTCGATGGACCTGGCCGTGGCGGAAGACCGCCTGGCGCAGGCGATCGGCAAGGGCGGCCAGAACGTGCGCCTGGCCAGCCGCCTGACCGGCTGGCAGCTCAACGTCATGACCGCCGACCAGGTGCAGGCCAAGAGCGAGGCCGAGCAGGCCGTCGCCCGCCAGCTGTTCATGGACAAGCTGGAAGTGGACGAGGAAATCGCCGCCATCCTGGTCGCCGAAGGCTTCAGCACGGTCGAGGAAATCGCCTACGTGCCGGTCGGCGAACTGCTGGCCGTCGAGGGCTTCGACGAGGACATCGTCGAGGAACTGCGTTCGCGCGCCCGCGACGCCCTGCTGAACGAGGCGCTGGCCGAGGAAGAAGGCCTGGAAGAGGACCACCCGGCCGAGGACCTGCTGGCGCTGGAAGGCATGGACGAGGAGACCGCGTTCGCGCTGGCCTCGCACGGCGTCCGCACCAGTGAGGACCTGTCCGACCTGGCCGCCGACGAAGTGGTCGAGTTCGGCATCGAGGGCCTGGACGAGGCCCGCGCCGCGGCGCTGATCTTGGCCGCCCGCGCCGAGGAGATCGCTCGTCTGGAACGCGGCGCATGAGCCAGCCATGAACACCGCCCTGGTGTCCGCAGGGCTTAGAATTCCCCCTTTCCAACAGGGTTGCCCCTCCACCGTCGGGGGGGCGAAACACCCCACCTAGGATCCGAATGTCGCAGCAAACCACCATCCGCAAGCTCGCTGAACTGGTCAATACGCCGGTCGAAAAACTCCTGGAGCAACTGGCCGAGGCCGGCATGAGTTTCAGTGGTCCCGACCAGGTCGTGACCAGCATGGAAAAAGTGAAGCTGCTCGGCTTCCTCAAGCGCTCGCACGGCAAGAGCGATGCCGCCGCGGATGAGGCTGCGCCCAAGAAGATCACGCTGAACCGTCGCAAGGTGCAGGAAGTCACCGTCGCGGCCGGTCGCAGCAAGACCACGGTGAACGTGGAAGTGCGCCAGAAGCGCACCTACACGAAGCCGACCGACGCCGAGTCCGTCAGCACCAACTGGCAGAACGAAGCCGATCCGGAGCGTGCCGAGATCCTGCGCAAGCTGGAGGAATCCCGCCAGCGCAATCTCGACGAGCAGCAGCGCCTGGCGCAGGAAGACGCCAAGCGTGCCGAAGAACTCGAGCGCCGCCGCCAGGAAGAAGCCGCTGCCCGCGCCGAGGCCGAAGCCGCACGCGCACAGGCCGATGCCGAAGCTGCCGCGCTTGCCGCCGGTGCCGTCGCTGTCGATGGCGACGAAACCGCGCGTCCGGCCAAGCCGGCCACGCAGGGCCACCATGTGCCGAAGATGGTCGTGCGCAAGGATCCGCCGCGTACCGATGACCGCAACAACGCCGCGGCCGCCGCCAAGCACAAGACCCGCGGTTCGCACGCGATGGTCGCCGGCGTCGAGGACGACGACAACACCAGCCGTTTCGCCGGCCAGCTGCATCTGTCTGCCGCCGATCGCGCCCGTCGCGGCGCCTCGCGCGGCAAGCCGAAGCCGCCGCGCCGCCATGAGCAGAGCCGCGGTGGCGGTGGTGCGCACGGCTTCGAGCGTCCGACCGCACCGATCGTGCGCGAAGTGGCGATCGGCGAAACCATCACCGTGGCCGACCTGGCGCAGAAGCTCGCGCTGAAGGGCGGCGACGTGGTGAAGGCGCTGTTCAAGATGGGCGTGATGGCCACCATCACCCAGTCCATCGACCACGACACCGCCGCACTTATCACCGAAGAGCTGGGCCACAAGGCCGTTCGCGCCGACGCCAACGACGTCGAGAACGAACTGCTGGCGCATTCGGAAGAGCAGCAGGGCGACAAGGTCGCGCGTCCGCCGGTGGTCACCATCATGGGTCACGTCGACCACGGCAAGACCTCGCTGCTGGACTACATCCGCCGCACCAAGATCGCCAGCGGCGAAGCCGGCGGCATCACCCAGCACATCGGCGCGTACCACGTGGAAACGCCGAAGGGCGTCATCAGCTTCCTCGATACCCCGGGCCATGCCGCGTTCACCGCGATGCGCGCCCGTGGCGCCAAGCTGACCGACATCGTGGTGCTGGTCGTGGCCGCGGACGACGGCGTCATGCCGCAGACGCGCGAAGCCATCCAGCACGCCAAGGCGGCCAAGGTGCCGCTGATCGTGGCGGTGAACAAGATCGACAAGTCCGACGCCGACCCGCTGCGCGTGAAGAACGAGCTGCTGGCCGAAGAAGTGGTCGCCGAAGACTTCGGCGGCGACACCCAGATGGTCGAGATCTCGGCCAAGACGGGGCAGGGCGTCGACAACCTGCTGGACGCCATCTCCATCCAGGCCGAACTGCTGGAACTGAAGGCCGTGGAAGACGGCCGCGCCAGCGGCGTGGTCATCGAATCCTCGCTGGACAAGGGCCGTGGCCCGGTCGCGACGGTGCTGGTGCAGCAGGGCACCCTGAAGAAGGGCGATTACCTGGTCTGCGGCATCCAGTACGGTCGTGTGCGTGCGCTGTTCGACGAAACCGGCAGCCAGCCGCCGTCGGCCGGTCCGTCCATCCCGGTGCAGGTCCTGGGCTTGTCCGGCGTGCCGGAAGCGGGCGACGACTTCGTGGTGGTCGCCGACGAGCGCCTGGCCAAGGACGTGGCGCAGCAGCGCGACACCAAGCGCCGCGAGTCGCGCCTGGTGCAGTCCGCCGGCAGCCGCATGGAAGACATCATGGCGCAGCTGGGCAAGGGCGAAGGCCAGCTCAGCCTCAACCTGATCGTCAAGGCCGACGTACAGGGTTCGGTGGAAGCGCTGCGTCATTCGCTGACCGCGCTGTCCAACGAATCGATCCGCATCAACATCATCCACTCCGGCGTGGGCGGCATCACCGAGTCCGATGCCAACTCCGCGGTCACCTCCAAGGCGACCATGATCGGCTTCAACGTGCGTGCCGACGCCTCCGCGCGTCGCATCATCGAAGCCAACGGCGTGGACCTGCGCTACTTCTCGATCATCTACGACGTGATCGACCAGGTGAAGCAGGTGGCGTCCGGCCTGCTGGGCGTGGAGATCCGCGAAGAGATCATCGGTATCGCCGAAGTGCGCGACGTGTTCCGCAGCTCCAAGTTCGGCGCGGTCGCGGGCTGCATGGTGGTCGAGGGCACGGTCAAGCGGAACAAGCCGATCCGCGTGCTGCGTGCCAGCACCGTGGTGTTCGAGGGCGAACTGGAATCGCTGCGCCGCTTCAAGGAGAACGTCGACGAGGTGCGCAACGGCACCGAGTGCGGCATCGGCGTGAAGGCGTACAACGACGTGCAGCCAGGCGACCAGATCGAGTGCTTCGAGCGTATCGAAGTCCAGCGCACGCTCTGACCCGACATGCCTACGAAGTCGTTCCATCGCACCGACCGCGTGTCCGCCCAGCTCCGTCGCGAGCTGGGCACGCTGGTGCACGAGGCCGTGCGCGAGCACGGCCTGCCGTCGGTCAGCGTGTCCGACGTGGAAGTCACCCGCGACATGGCGCATGCCAAGGTATTCGTCACCGCGCTGATGCAGGAGCGTTCCGCCGAGGCCGTGAAGGGCCTGAAGGAACTGGCCTGGGGCCTGCGCATGGAACTGGCGCGTCGCGTGAAGATGCGCCATGTCCCCGAGTTGCACTTCCACTACGACGATTCCGTCGATCGCGGCGAGCGCATCGAAACCCTGCTGCGCGAGAACCCGCCAGTCCCCGGGTCCGACGACGAAACCTGATACGTCAGGCTTTCGCGCGGAGCTTGCTCCGCCGCTTTCCGGCCTGATGGCCGGACTCGGGAGGCGTGAAGACGTCGAACAGCCTCGACGCTACGATGCGGCGACTCCCCGCCAAACCACCTAACCTGGACTGTATGGCAGGACGCACCCAATTCCGCCCGCTGGACGGCCTGCTGCTGCTGGACAAGCCGCCGGGCATGAGCTCCAACGCTGCCCTGCAGGTCGCGCGGCGCCTGTTCCGCGCGGAGAAGGGCGGGCACACCGGCAGCCTCGACCCGCTCGCCACCGGCCTGCTGCCGCTCTGCTTCGGCGAGGCGACCAAGATCGCCGGCCTGCTGTTGGGTTCCCGCAAGGCCTATGACACGGTGGCGATACTCGGCACGACGACGGATACCGACGATGCCGAGGGTGCGCCCCTGCGCGAGCGCCCGGTGCCGCCGTTGGACGTGGCGATCGTCGAAGCCGCCCTGGCGCCGCTGACCGGCCGCATCCGCCAGCGCGCCCCGATCTATTCGGCCCTGAAGCAGGGCGGGGAGCCGCTCTACACCAAGGCCCGACGCGGCGAGGCCATCGAGGCCCCCGAGCGTGATGTCGACGTCCATGGCATCGAGATACTGGCCATCGCGCCTGGTCGCGTGTCGCTGCGGGTCGAGTGCGGGTCCGGCACCTACGTGCGCAGCCTGGTCCGCGACCTCGGCGAGGCGCTGGGCTGCGGCGCCCACGTCGGCGAGCTGCGCCGTCTCTGGGTCGATCCGTTCAGGCAACCGCAGATGTATACGCTGGACGCGCTGCAGGCACTGGCTGAACAGGAGGGCGAAGGCGCCCTGGAGGCCTGCCTGTTACCCGTCGAGGCGGGCCTGGCCGGGTTCCCGCGTGTCGACGTCGATGCCCCGGGCGGACGCCGGCTGGCGCAGGGCCAGCGGCTGCGCGGCTACCCGCCCAGCGAGGGCGCGGTGGCGATCCACGGCCCGGAAAACCGCGTGCTGGGGCTGGGATCGGTCGACGCCGAGGGCACGCTGTCGCCCCAGCGGCTGTTCGCCTGGGCGGTCGCCGGTACCGCCACCAAGGCGGGCGACGCGCAATAAAACCTTGTTTCACAAGGCCCCCCGCGGCTACACTACGCCGCCGGTTTTCACCGGTGATTTCAATTCCCCTAGCTTCATCAACGGCGAGCCAGGCGGTGCGCGCGGAGGACAGCCCGCGTTCCTGCAGGCCACGCATCCAACAGAGAGAAACCATGTCCGTCGATACCCAGAAAGTGATTGCCGACAACGCCCGTGGCGCCAACGACACCGGCTCCCCGGAAGTGCAGGTCGCCCTGCTGACCGCCCGCATCGAGCACCTGAGCGGCCACTTCAAGACCCACAAGAAGGATCACCACAGCCGTCGTGGCCTGCTGCAGCTGGTCAACCGCCGTCGCAGCCTGCTTGATTACCTCAAGAAGAAAGACAACGAGCGCTACAAGACCCTGATCGAAAAGCTCGGTCTGCGTCGCTGATATACCCCCGACCGCGGCGCAGAGATGCGCCGCGGTTTGCATTTCAGGGAACGGAATGCGCTGCATCCGCTGGCCGCACCGGGCCCGCCCCACACAGCACCACCGGCCGGACGCATCCGGCCAGCCACACGCGACAAGGGTCGCGTGAGGTCCAACCCGCACAAGGCATCCCAAGGAAACCCCCGTGGCAAAAATCACCAAAACCTTCCAGTACGGCAAGCACCAGGTCACCCTGGAAACCGGCGAAATCGCCCGTCAGGCCGGCGGCGCCGTCGTCGTCAAGTTCGACGACACCGTGCTGCTGGTCACCGCCGTGGCGGCGAAGTCGGCCCGCGAAGGCCAGGACTTCTTCCCGCTGACGGTCGACTACCAGGAGAAGTTCTACGCCGGCGGCCGTATCCCGGGTGGCTTCTTCAAGCGCGAAGGTCGTGCGACCGAGAAGGAGACGCTGATCTCCCGCCTGATCGATCGCCCGCTGCGTCCGCTGTTCCCGGAAGAATTCCGCAATGAAGTGCAGGTCATCGCCACGGTGATGTCGCTGAACCCGGAAATCGACGGCGACATCCCGGCGCTGATCGGCGCCTCCGCCGCCGTCGCCCTGACCGGCGCGCCGTTCAACGGCCCGATCGGTGCCGCCAAGGTCGGCTACATCAACGGCGAGTACGTGCTGAATCCGACCGTCAGCGAACTGAAGGACTCCAAGCTGGAGCTCGTCGTCGCCGGTACGGCCAATGCCGTGCTGATGGTCGAATCCGAAGCCGCCGAGCTGTCGGAAGAGGTGATGCTGGGCGCCGTGATGTTCGGTCACCGCGAGATGCAGAAGGTCATCGCCGTGATCAACGAGCTGGTCGCCGAAGCCGGCAAGCCGAAGTGGGACTGGCAGCCGCCGGCCAAGAACGAAGGCCTGATCGCCGCGCTGCGCCACGCCGTGGGCGACAGCCTCGCCGGTGCGTTCCAGGTGCGCGACAAGATCGAGCGCCGCGACACCATTTCCAGCCTCAAGAAGGCCATCCTCAACACGCTGGCCCCGCAGGCCGAAACCAACGCGTGGAGCACGGGCGACCTCTCGAAGGAATTCAGCGAGCAGGAATACCAGACCATGCGCGCCTCGGTCCTGAAGACCAAGGTCCGCATCGACGGCCGTGCGCTGGACCAGGTGCGTCCGATCTCCTCCAAGGTCAGCGTGCTGCCGCGCGTGCACGGCTCCTCGCTGTTCACCCGCGGTGAGACGCAGGCGATCGTCGCCGTCACCCTCGGCACCGCGCGCGATGGCCAGGTGATCGACGCCGTCGGCGGCGAGTGGAAGGACCACTTCCTGTTCCACTACAACTTCCCCCCGTTCTCGGTGGGCGAAGCCGGCCGCATGATGGGTCCGAAGCGTCGCGAAATCGGCCACGGCCGCCTCGCCAAGCGCGGCGTGCTCGCCGTGATGCCGACGATGGAATCCTTCCCGTACACCATCCGCGTGGTCTCGGAAATCACCGAGTCGAACGGTTCGTCCTCGATGGCCTCGGTCTGCGGCAGCTCGCTGGCGCTGATGGATGCCGGCGTGCCGATCACCGCACCGGTCGCGGGCATCGCGATGGGCCTGGTGAAGGAAGGCGACGACTTCGTCGTGCTGTCCGACATCCTGGGTGACGAAGACCACCTGGGCGACATGGACTTCAAGGTCGCCGGTACCGCCAACGGCGTGTCCGCGCTGCAGATGGACATCAAGATCGAAGGCATCACCGAAGAGATCATGAAGCAGGCGCTGACGCAGGCGAAGGCCGGCCGACTGCACATCCTGGGCGAGATGGCCCACGCGATGACCGCCCCGCGTCAGGAACTGAGCGAGTTCGCGCCGCGCCTGATCACCATCAAGATCCACCCCGACAAGATCCGCGAAGTGATCGGCAAGGGCGGTTCGGTGATCCAGGCGATCACCAAGGAAACCGGCACGCAGATCGACATCCAGGACGACGGCACCATCACCATCGCCTCGGTGAACGGCGCCGCCGGCCAGGCCGCCAAGGCGCGCATCGAGCAGATCACCTCCGACGTCGAGCCGGGCCGCATCTACGAGGGCAAGGTCGCCAAGATCATGGACTTCGGTGCGTTCGTCACCATCCTGCCGGGCAAGGACGGCCTGGTGCACGTGTCGCAGATCTCCAACGACCGCGTCGAGAAGGTCAGTGACGCGCTGAAGGAAGGCGACGTGGTGAAGGTCAAGGTGCTGGAAGTCGACAAGCAGGGTCGTATCCGCCTGTCGATCAAGGCCGTGGAAGAAGGCGAGGGCGTGTCGGCCGAGTAAGCCGCACGACATCGCGATGCGTCACGGAAAAGCGGGCTTCGGCCCGCTTTTTCTTTGGGTCTCTGGTACGACGGTGGGAGGGAGCGCTTCCTGCGCTGATGTCCGTTCGTCCGCCAATCGATTGGCGTCCGGCAGTCGCCATGCGCCGCGTGGTTGGCGTGCTGTGCCAGATGGGGGGCGTTCCCACGGACTGTGCGCGTCGTGTGCGAACAGTCAGAAGACCCTCGTGCCAGCGCTTCCGGGCGTTCGCGAGACGGAAATCCGTGGATTGGCGCGTTGTTGGCCGTCAGTGCGTGACCTGCGCCGCATTCTGGCATCCGACTTGCATCACGATCCTCGCGTAATGCGATTTCTCGATTCTTACGAAATTTCGGTTTCAGTTTTGTCATCAAGTGACGATAATGTGAATGAGGTGAGCCGATGGGTCACCTTGCAGGGGTTAGCAGGACAACTTGGGAGGCGGGACGACCCGCACACCTGAGTTTGGGGTGATCCGCTTCGGGTTTTGCCGGTCGCTCTCGCGGCGACGGCGGCGGATCCGGTTCACGAGGTCGTCCGGGCATGCCGGGGCGATCGCGGCAAACAACAGGCTTTCGGGAGCCTGGGGGACATCGATGAGTTCACTACTCGGTGCGCATACGCGCGCCAGAGCGGGAAGTTTGCGCTCGAAAATCACCGCGCGCGCCATCGATCGTCGATGGCTGACCACGTTGCTGCTTCTGTTGGCCGTGCTGCCCGCCATCGCGCAGGCGGCCGATACGCATGCCAACCCCTATGCGGACCTGCCCGTGCGCAAAGCCGGTCTGTGGGAGGTGACGCTGCAGGCCCACGCGCCGTCGGGTGCGGGCGGCCGCGTGCAGCCCGCGATGACGGTGCTCCAGTGCACCGATGCCAAGGCGGAGCGCATCGTTCCCCTGTTCCTGCTTCCCGCACGGGAAGGATGCCAGCGCATCACGGTCAAGAAGAACGCCGCGGGTGGCAGCCACGAGATCAGTACCGTTTGCCAGACCCACGGCCAGCGCATCGACATGCAGCTGACCCTCCGCGGCGACATGCAGGCCCGTTACCACGGAACCTACCGTATCCAGCATCCCGCGACGCCTTCGAACAACACCGGACCGGTGCCCTTCGAAGGACGTTGGCTGGGGCGCTGCAAGCCCGGCCAGCGCGCCGGCGACATGGTGCTGCCGAACGGCATCACCGTGAATACGGTGGACGACGCGGGCCACGCAAGCGAGCACGCGCATTGAGCGGCCACCGCGCCGTGGACGGGCCGTGCAACGCACCGCCTCGCCCACCTCGTCATCCGGGCATGGCGCCATGCCCACCACTTATCGCACGAGCAGCACGGCGATCGCCCGTGCCGCTTTCTAGCCTTTTTGCCTTCAGAACGGGACGGATCATGCAGATTGCCGCGGCACTACAGGGACGACAGGTCGGGACGACCGATCGACGGAAAGGCAGGAGCGGCGTCTTTGCTGCGTTCGCATTGATGGCGTTGCTGGCGTTGTTCGTCCCGACGGTACATGCGCAGATCAAGAACGGCGGCTTCGAAGCGCAGAACTTCTCCGAGTGGAAGCTGGAGCGCTATACCCGTTCCTCCAGTGCGCTGCCGACGGTACCTCCTACCAACAGCAGTCAGCTGACGCTGGGTACCGTGCAGGAGACCATCGCCAGCAACAACACGGTGAACACCGCTTTCGGCGGCAACGTCCGCATCCTCACCACGCCAGGCACCGCGGCCAACACCGGCACCAATGGTGTCCGCTATCCCTTCTCCGGCACCGCGTCCTCCCAGCTCGGTGGCAACGGCGCCCGCGCGGGCTACGCGATGGAGCAGGAAGCGACCATGGTGTTGAGCGATGTCGACCCCGTCGACGGCAAGGTCCATCTGCGCTTCGCGATGGCGCCTGTCCTCAACAACCCCAATCATGCCGCAGGCCAGCAGCCGTTCTTCTTCGTCGAGGTCATCAACCTGACGAAGGGCAACACCCAGCTCTTTCACACGTTCAACTACTCCAACCAATCGGGCATTCCTTGGCAGTCGTTCGGTGCCTACCAGTTCACCAACTGGCAGGGCTTCGATATCTCGCCGGGCAATGGTCGGCTGGACGTGGGTGACCAGATACGGCTGAAGGTCTACGTGGCCAACTGTTCTGCTGGCGCCGCCGATCACACCGCCCAGGTTTACATGGACGTGTTCGGCTCCAAGATGCCGGGCCTCAGTGTCGCCGCCATCGGTCCTTCCACGACCAAGCCTGGTGAGCAGATCACCTACAACTACAACTACGTCAACAACTCCGGCGTCTACGCACTTGGGTCTACGGTCCGGCTCGCAGCACCCTTCACCGAGAACGGCCTGCCGCTGACGTTCGTGCCGGGCTCCTGGCCCGCCACGTGCACGGGGCCGCACGCCGGCACGCCGCCGCGTGGCAGCTACATCGATTGCCCGGTGGGCGATCTGGTGGCAGGGGCGGGCGGCAGCTTCCCGGTGACGTTCACCGTACCCGCGGGCGCCGCGACCACGGGACCCAACAACGTCATCAACAATGGTGACTACGACGTTCGCGCGAACACGGTGAGTCCGTTCATCGGGCCGCTGGTCAAGACCACGATCTCGCCGGCGGCGACGACGCTGGTGGATCTCGGCGTCAGCGTCAGCAATGGAGGTGTGCCGTCCTACCTGGTCGGTGGCGCGGTCACCTACACGGTAACGGTGACCAACAATGGTCCGGTCGCCGCTACCGGTGCGACTGTTTCGCAAACGCTAAGCGGCGCGAATGGCACGGCCAGCTGGACCTGTGCCGTGCCGGGCGGAAGCACCGCAAGCTGTGGTGCGACGAGCAGCGGTTCCGGTCCGATTTCGACCGCGACGGCCAACCTGCCCGTGGGCCAATCGCTTGTCTACACCGTCAGCGGCATCACCGCCGGCACGGCCGGCACGCCGGTCGTGACCGTCGTCAGCGTCACGCCGCCTGCCGGCATGTCCGACAGCGTCGCCGCCAACAACACCGATGGCGTGAGTACGCCGGTCACCGCGGCCCAGCATCGCCTCACCGCCAACACCATCGGTGCCGGCAGCGGGCGCATCAGTGCGGTTCCCGCGGCGTTCGCGTGCCCCTCCGGCGGCGCGCGGACCGCGTGCAGCACGGACAACCTGGGCGAAAACCAGGAGGCTTATCTCAACGCGATTGCCGACAACGGCTCCATCTTCAAGGGCTGGACCGGCGGCTGCACGACGATCACCGGCAACGAGTGCTACGTGCGGATGGGGACCCAGGACCTCAACGTGACCGCCGAGTTCGCCCAGGTCTGGATCGTGACGCCCAGCATCACCGGCGGCACGCTCAACAGCACATCGCCGCAGGTGGTCGAGGACGGGCAGGGCACCAGCTTCACGCTCACGCCCACCACGCCAGGGCACATCCCGGTCATCACCACGCCAGGCGGCGCGAACACCTGCCAGGCCACATTGAGTGGTCCTACGGCGGGCGTCTACACCTACAACGTGACGCCGGTGACGCAGGATTGCGCGTTCCACGTGGCGTTCGTCAGCCAGCCGCGGTTGGTCATCGCCAAGACCGCATCGATTGTCGCGCCCGACTCGGCCGTCGTCGGTGTACCGTTCGACTACACGATCACGGTGACCAATACCGGTGCCGCGGCGACGTCGGCAACCGCGACGGTGACGGACGTGGTGCCGACCGGATTGACCATCGGCACCTTGCCCGCGAACTGCGCGACCAATCCGTCGGGCAGCCAGACCGTGGAATGCACCATCGCCGCGGGTCTGTCGAACGTGGCGCCCGGCAATGCGGTGAGCTTCGTGATTCCGGTGACGCCGCAGGGCGGCATCAACAACACGACGGTGTCGAACACGGCCAGCGTGACCGGCGGTGGCGATCCCGCCTGCGCCACCGCGGGCAGCTGCGTCAGCGCGCCGGTGGATACGCCGGTCGTTGCGCCGAGCCTCGATATCGCGAAGAGCGGCCCGGCCACCGCCGTGGTCGGTGTGGCGTACGACTACACCATCACCGTGACGAATACCGGCACGGCGGCGACATCGGCGACCGCGACGGTCACCGATGTGGTGCCGGCAGGCTTGACGATCGGCACCTTGCCGGCGGACTGCGTGTTGAACCCGGCGGGCAGCCAGACCGTGGTGTGCACCATCGCGGTGGGTCTGTCGAACGCGCCGGGCAATAGCGTGAGCTACGTGATCCCGGTGACGCCGACGGCAGCCGCAGGCACCGCCGTCAGCAACACGGCGACCGTCGTGGGCGGTGGCGACCCCGATTGTGCGACCGGCTGCAGCAGCCCGGCCGTGGACACCACGATCAACGCCCCCAAACTCGAAATCACCAAGAGCGGACCGGCGACAGCCATCACCGGTGTTCCGTTCGACTACACCATCGGCGTGAGCAACACCGGCACCGCCGATGCGACCGCTGATGCTGTCGTGACCGATAGCGTGCCCGTGGGCATGACCGTCAACAGTGCGACGCCCAACTGCGCGATCGCCGGGCGGGACGTGACCTGCACGGTGGCGATGGCGGACCTCACGGTGGGCGGCGCTGTGACGATCACGATCAACGTGACGCCCATTGCGGCCGGCGGTGCGGCCAACACGGCCACCGTGACCGGTGGTGGCGATCCGGACTGTGTCGCCGGTTGCGACAGCACCCCGGTGACCACGACGGTCGACGCACAGGCGCCGTCGCTGACGGTGGTGAAGTCGGTGACCTCGACCGGTCCTTACGGCGTGGGCAGCGTGATCGCCTACCAGTTCGCGGTGACCAACAGCGGCAACGTGACCCTGACGGGCGTCGTGGTGAACGATGCGCTGCTGGATACGGCAGCGACCTGTGCGGCGACGACGCTGGCACCGGGTGCCAGCACGACCTGCACCGGCGTGCATACGGTGACTGCGGCCGAAGTCGCGGCGGGCAACGTGCACAACAGTGCGACGGTGACCGGCCAGCCGCCGACCCCGCCGGGTGGCCCGACGCCGCCGACGGTGACCAGTCCGCCGAGCACGGTGGATACGGCGACCGAACAGCTGCCGGCCATCACAGTGGTGAAGTCGGTGACCTCGACCGGTCCGTATGGCGTGGGCAGCGTGATCGCCTACCAGTTCGCAGTGACCAACAGCGGCAACGTGACGCTGAGCAATATCGTGGTGAACGACGCGCTGCTGGATACGGCAGCGACGTGCGCCGCGACGACGCTGGCGCCTGGCGCGAGCACGACCTGCACCGGCGTGCACACCGTGACCGCGGCCGAAGTGGCGGCGGGCAACGTGCACAACAGTGCGACGGTGACCGGCCAGCCGCCGACCCCGCCAGGGGGCCCGACGCCGCCGACGGTGACCAGTCCGCCGAGCACGGTGGATACGGCGACCGAACAGCTGCCGGCCATCACAGTGGTGAAGTCGGTGACTTCGACCGGCCCGTACGGCGTGGGCAGCGTGATCGCCTACCAGTTCGCGGTGACCAATAGCGGCAACGTGACGCTGACCAATGTCGTGGTGAACGACGCGCTGCTGGATACGGCAGCGACGTGCGCCGCGACGACGCTGGCGCCGGGTGCGAGCACGACCTGCACCGGCGTGCACACGGTGACCGCAGCCGAAGTGGCTTCGGGCAACGTGCACAACAGTGCGACGGTGACCGGCCAGCCGCCGACCCCGCCAGGGGGTCCGACGCCGCCGACGGTGACCAGTCCGCCGAGCACGGTGGATACGGCGACTGCGCAGAACCCCGCGCTGAGCCTCATCAAGTCGGTCACCTCGACCGGTCCGTACGGCGTGGGCAGCGTGATCGCCTACCAGTTCGCAGTGACCAACACCGGTGACGTGACCCTGACGGGCGTCGTCGTGAACGATGCGCAGCTGGATGCCGCGGCGATCTGTCCGGTGACGACGCTGGCGCCGGGTGCGAGCACGACCTGCACCGGCGTGCACACCGTGACCGCGGCCGAAGTGGCGGCGGGCAACGTGCACAACAGTGCGACGGTGACCGGCCAGCCGCCGACCCCGCCGGGTGGTCCGACGCCGCCGACGGTGACCAGTCCGCCGAGCACGGTAGACACGGCGACTGCGCAGGCGCCTGCGATGACCGTGGTGAAGTCGGTGACTTCGACTGGTCCGTACGGCGTGGGCAGCGTGATCGCCTACCAGTTCGTGGTGACCAACACCGGTGACGTGACGCTGAGCAATATCGTGGTGAACGACGCCCTGCTGGATACGGCAGCGACGTGCGCCGCGACGACGCTGGCACCGGGTGCCAGCACGACCTGCACCGGCGTGCACACCGTGACTGCGGCTGAAGTGGCCGCGGGCAACGTGCACAACAGTGCGACGGTGACCGGCCAGCCGCCGACCCCGCCGGGTGGCACACCGCCTACTCCCATCACCAGTCCGCCGAGCACGGTGGATACGGCGACCGAACAGCTGCCGGCCATCTCGGTGGTGAAGTCGGTGACCTCGACCGGTCCGTACGGCGTGGGCAGTGTGATCGCCTACCAGTTCGCAGTGACCAACAGTGGCAACGTGACGCTGAGCAATGTCGTGGTGAACGACGCGCTGCTGGATACGGCAGCGACCTGTGCCGCGACGACGCTGGCACCGGGTGCGAACACAACCTGCACCGGCGTGCACACGGTGACTGCGGCCGAAGTGGCGGCGGGCAACGTGCACAACAGTGCGACGGTGACCGGCCAGCCGCCGACCCCGCCGGGTGGCCCGACGCCGCCGACGGTGACCAGTCCGCCGAGCACGGTGGATACGGCGACCGAACAGCTGCCGGCGATGACGGTGGTGAAGTCGGTGACCTCGACCGGTCCGTACGGCGTGGGCAGTGTGATCGCCTACCAGTTCGCGGTGACCAACAGCGGCAACGTGACGCTGAGCAATGTCGTGGTGAACGACGCGCTGCTGGATACGGCAGCGACCTGTGCGGCGACGACGCT
This sequence comes from Pseudoxanthomonas sp. LjRoot143, assembly GCF_964252945.1. Classification (NCBI taxonomy): domain Bacteria; kingdom Pseudomonadati; phylum Pseudomonadota; class Gammaproteobacteria; order Lysobacterales; family Lysobacteraceae; genus Pseudoxanthomonas; species Pseudoxanthomonas sp. LjRoot143. The sequence continues at coordinate 1,010,384 of NZ_CAXUPM020000001.1, forward strand.
GGCACCGGGCGCGAGCACGACCTGCACCGGCGTGCACACCGTGACCGCGGCCGAAGTGGCGGCGGGCAACGTGCACAACAGTGCGACGGTGACCGGCCAGCCGCCGACCCCGCCAGGGGGTCCGACGCCGCCGACGGTGACCAGTCCGCCGAGCACGGTGGATACGGCGACCGCGCAGAACCCCGCGCTGAGCCTCATCAAGTCGGTCACCTCGACCGGTCCGTACGGCGTGGGCAGCGTGATCGCCTACCAGTTCGCAGTGACCAACACCGGTGACGTGACCCTGACGGGCGTCATCGTGAACGACGCGCAGCTGGATGCCGCGGCGATCTGTCTGGCGACGACACTGGCGCCGGGCGCGAGCACGACCTGCACCGGCGTGCACACGGTGACCGCGGCCGAAGTGGCGGCGGGCAACGTGCACAACAGTGCGACGGTGACCGGCCAGCCGCCGACCCCGCCGGGTGGTCCGACGCCGCCGACGGTGACCAGTCCGCCGAGCACGGTGGATACGGCGACCGAACAGCTGCCGGCGATGACGGTGGTGAAGTCGGTGACCTCGACCGGTCCGTACGGCGTGGGCAGCGTGATCGCCTACCAGTTCGCGGTGACCAACAGCGGCAACGTGACGCTGACCAATGTCGTGGTGAACGATGCGCTGCTGGATACGGCAGCGACCTGTGCGGCGACGACGCTGGCACCGGGTGCGAGCACGACCTGCACCGGCGTGCACACGGTGACCGCGGCTGAAGTGGCTTCGGGCAACGTGCACAACAGTGCGACGGTGACCGGCCAGCCGCCGACCCCGCCGGGTGGTCCGACGCCACCGACGGTGACCAGTCCGCCGAGCACGGTGGATACGGCAACCGAACAGCTGCCGGCGATGACGGTGGTGAAGTCGGTGACCTCGACCGGTCCGTACGGCGTGGGCAGCGTGATCGCCTACCAGTTCGCAGTGACCAACAGCGGCAACGTGACGCTGACCAATGTCGTGGTGAACGATGCGCTGCTGGATACGGCAGCGACCTGTGCGGCGACGACGCTGGCACCGGGTGCGAGCACGACCTGCACCGGCGTGCACACCGTGACCGCGGCCGAAGTGGCGGCGGGCAACGTGCACAACAGTGCGACGGTGACCGGCCAGCCGCCGACCCCGCCGGGTGGTCCGACGCCGCCGACGGTGACCAGTCCGCCGAGCACGGTGGATACGGCGACCGAACAGCTGCCGGCCATCACGCTGGTGAAGTCGGTGACCTCGACCGGTCCGTACCGCGCGGGCAGCACGATCGCTTACCAGTTCGAGGTGGAGAACACCGGCAACGTGACCCTGACGGATGTGTCGGTGGTCGACGCGCTGGCCGGCCTGGGTCCGCTGACCTACGCATGGCCGGCCGCGGCCGGGCAGCTGCTGCCCGGTGAACGGGTGGTGGCGAACGCGAACTACAGCGTGACGCCTGCCGATGTGCTGGCCGGCAACGTCCGCAACAGCGCAACGGTGACGGGCCGTCCGCCGACACCGCCGGGTGGCACGTCGCCGCCGGATGTCAGCAGCCCGCCCAGCACGGTGGATACCTCCATCCTGCCGGTGATCGATGCGGTGGACGACCTCCTGGCTTCCGTGAACGGCGCCACCGGCGTGCCATCGGCTGGCAACGCTTACGACAATGACGTGATCAACGGTGTGGCGGTGGATCCTGCGGCGATCACCGGTACGGTGACGACGCCGGCCACCTCCATCAATGGCGGTCCGGTGCCGACGCTGGATCCGGCATCGGGCGTGGTGACCGTGCCGGCGGGAACGCCCGCGGGTACGTACACCATCGGCTACCGCATCTGCGAAACGCTGAATCCGGACAACTGCGACGATGCCGTGGTCTCGCTGACCGTGGTGGCCGCCACGATCAACGCGGAGGACGACGCATTCGTGCCGATCCGAAGTGGCGGTGGTGGTACGTCGCCCAGCGTGCTGGGCAACGACACCCTGGGTGGCGGTCCGGCGCAGATCGGCCAGGTCACGCTGGTGCCGGGCGGTTCGCCGCACGCGGGACTGGTGATGAATCCGGACGGCACGGTGACGATCGCCGCGGGCACGCCGCCCGGGACGTATCGCTATCCGTACACCCTCTGCGAAGTGTTGAACCCGACCAACTGCGATACGGCCGATGCCATCGTGGTGGTCAGTGGCGAGGCCCTGCTGCGCGTGACCAAGACGGCAGGCGTGCGCGATGTGCAGACCGGCGATCTGGTGCGCTACACCGTGACGGTGGAGAACCTGGGTGATGGTCCGCTGGTCGGCGGCAGCATCGTCGATACGCCGGCGGCCGGTCTCAGCTACGTGGAAGGTTCGTTGCTCGTCAGCGATGGCGACAACGCCGCCACGGTGTCCGGCCAGCACCCCGTGCGTTTCGAAGGCCTGGACATCCCGGTCGGCGGCACGGCGAGGCTGGTGTACATGATGCGTGTGGGTGCCGGTGCGCGCGCAGGCACGCTGGTCAACCAGGCGCAGGCGGTGTCCTCGTCCGGTGAACCGCTGTCCAACGTGGCGACCGCGGAAGTGGCGCTGGTGGCCGACGCGATGGTCGAGGACAGCCTGGTGTTCGGCACGGTCTTCAACGACCGCGACGGTGACGGTTGGCAGGATGGCGCGGCGCTGAGCGGCGTCCGCGTGCAGGGTGGCTTCGCGCCGGAGGTCTATGTCGCCGGCTCGACGACGCTGGACCGCGGTACGGGTCCGCAACCGCAGGCCGATGCCAGCGCGCCGCTGCTGCACGGCATCGAGGTCGGCGCAATGGCCGGACGCCAGTCCGAGGCCGATCCGGTGCAGGGCCGTCAGGTGGTGATCCGCCAGACGCTGCGCGAGCTGTCGTTCGCCGACGACTTCGTGCTGACCAGCGACCAGGGCGTGACGCTGCGGATGGACCGCAACGGCGTGACCTCGCTGGAGACTAGCGGCGAAGCGGCCAAGGGCCTCACGGCGGCGATGCCGACGGTGGAGCGCCGGGTCGCGCAGGGCGAGGGCGGTTACGTCGTCGACTACGTCATCGGCAACGCCGGCATCGAGGAGCGTGGTGTTCCGGGCGTGCGCATCGCCACGGTGGAAGGCCTGCTGATCGAGACCGACCAGTTCGGCCGCTACCACCTGGCCGGCGTGTCCGGTGGCGCGTGGGAACGGGGACGCAACGTCGTGTTGAAGGTGGATCCGTCCACGCTGCCGGCCGGTACCCGCATGACCACCGACAACCCGCTGCTGCGCCGTGTCACGCCGGGCGTGCCGGTGCGCTTCGACTGGGGTGTGGTGCTGCCCGAGCAGGTGATCGAAGGTGGCAGCGAGCAGCTGGAACTCGAGTTGGGTGAGGTGCACTTCGCACCGGGCAGCGCCGCGCTGCCCCCGCGGTACCAGCCGCTGATCACCGCCATGGCCGCCAAGGTGCGCGAGCACCAGGGCGGGGAGGTGGTGATCCAGGCCGATGGCGAGGGCGAAGGCCTGGCGCTGGACCGCGCCAATGCGGTCAGGGATGCCCTGCTGTCGCAGCTCGACGCCGCCGCCACGCAGTCCCTGGTGGTCAGCATCCGCGCCCGGTCGGAGGAGCCGGCATCGCTGGTGGCCGGCGTGCGCGATGACGCGACCGTGCTCGGCACGGTGCTGTTCGACACCGACAAGGCGACGCTCCGGGCGGAGTTCGCGCCGCTGCTGGACGCGATGGCGGCCGCACTGGAACGCAAGGGGGGAGGCAACGTCGTCATCGTGGGCCACGCCGACCGGCGCGGCTCGCATGCCTACAACACCGCACTCGGGATGCAGCGCGCGAAGGCCGTGTTCGACGCCCTCGCCGCACGACTCGGTGCATCGGCCCGCGCCACGTTGCGGGTGGAAATCGAAAACGACCCGGTCGCGCCGAACGGCGCACGGAAATGAGGGGGCGGGTCATGGACAAGCGCATGAAGATGAAGCTGTTGGACTACACGTTGATCTCCCTGCTGGCCGGCGCCGCGCCGATCGCGATGGCGCAGGAGGCAACCAGCGCACCCGCGGACGCGGCGACCGCGACCGTGAGCTGCGAGGGGGAGCGCTGCACCAGCGAAGATGGGCTGTTCTTCACGGTACGCACGCGCAGCTACGACAATCCGGCCACCACGGGGACCGATGCACGGTCCTCCTCGGCCACGCTGCAGCCGGACCGGCGCGTGACCGTGCAGGCGGCATCGCCGGGCAAGGCGGTCGCGACCGGAAAGTTCTCGATCGATCTGCCCGGTGGCGGCGTGATCTGGGCGACCGAGGATCCCACCCTCGGCCAGCCGGAACTGTCGGTGTCCGCGCCATCGTTCGCCGCCTTCGACGGCACGAACGTCATCAAGCCGGTGCAGTTCTACGTGCGCGGCAACTACCCGGCCTTCATCGAGCGCCTGGAGATCAGCCTGTATCGGGCCACCGATGCGGACCTGATCGAACCGCTCGCCACCGTGCCGCTGGACGTGGCGGCAGTGAGTCGCGTCGAATGGAGCGGCGAACTGCCGGCCAAGTACCGTTTCCGCAAGGGCGATGAACTGGTCTACGTGCTGCGCGCCACGGGCGCCAACGGCCAGGTCGACGAAACGCTGCCGCGCACGCTGCAGCTGGTATCGCCGGAAGAAGCCGAGCGCGGTGCGACCGCCGTGCGCAATGCGACCGAACGCCAGCTGGGCAGTGCGCTGAGCGTCGAGCAGGCGCAGGCCCAGAGCCTGATCGACAGCGTGTTCGCGGAGAACGGGCTGCGCCAGCAGAACATCCCGCTGTACGGGTCGCGCATCCGCATCCAGGGCCGCAACCTGCCGGGCGAAGCGTCGTTGAGCATCAACGGCCAGGACTACCCGGTCGACCTGGAGCGCAAGTTCGTCGCCGAATACCTGGTCCCGGTGGGCCGGCATCGTTTCGACATCGCACTGGGTGGACGCGGCAACGATGCGCAGGCGCCGTCGCCCGGGCATACGCTGGATGTCGACGTCACCGGCCGCTACTTCTTCGGTGTCGGCTTGGCGGACGTGACCATCGCGCAGAACAGGATCAGCGGCTCGTCGGCATCGTTCCAGAACGATGCGCGCTACCAGGACGACGTGATCAGCGACGGTCGTCTCGCGTTCTACGGCAAGGCCAAGTACGCCGGCAAGTACCTGGTCACGGCACAGGCCGACACCACCGAGCGCGACCTGGAGCGCCTGTTCGACGGCTTCACCAAGGCCGATCCGCAGGACATCTTCCGTCGCCTCGATCCGGACCTGTACTACCCGGTCTACGGCGACGATTCGAATACCTATCGCGACGTCGACACGATGGGCCGCTTCTATCTGCGCGTGGACTGGGACAAGAACCAGGCGCTGTGGGGCAACTACAGCACCGGCATCACCGGCACCGAGTTCGCCCAGTACCAGCGTTCGCTGTACGGTGCGGCGCTCAACTGGCGCTCCAACGCCAGCAACCGCTGGGGCGATGCGGGCAGCGAACTGCGCGTGTTCGGTTCGCAGCCGGAAAGCGCGCCGGGCCACAACGAGTTCATCGGTACCGGCGGCAGCCTGTATTACCTGCGCCACACCGACCTGCTGCCGGGCTCGGACGTGGTGACGCTGGAAACGCGCGACCGGACCACCGGCCGCACCGAGCACCGCGTGGTGCTGCAGCGCGGGGCCGACTACGAGATCGACGAACTGCAGGGCCGCATCCTGTTGACGCGTCCGCTGGCGCAGATCAGCCGCGACAACCATCCGACGCTGACCCGCGACACGCCGCTGGACGGCTTCGAGCAGCGCCTGCTGGTGGATTACGAATGGGTGCCGTCCGGCTTCGACGCGGACGAACTCACCGTGGGCCTGCGCGGCAAGCACTGGTTCGGCGACCATGTCGGCGTGGGTGCGACCTACATCGACGAGAGCCGCGCGGGCGAGGACTACACGCTGAAGGGCGGCGACCTCACCCTGCAGGCGGGCAAGGGCACGTTCGTGAAGGCCGAATACGCGAAGAGCGAATCGTTCGGCCTGCCCGCGTTCTTCTCCGACAACGGCGGCCTGAGCTTCATCCAGCAGAACGGCACCGCACTGAACCGGGAAGGCGAGGCCAAGTCGCTGGAGGCGCGCGCCAACTTCAAGGAACTGGGCTGGACCGAGCAGGACTGGAGCGCCGGTACCTGGTGGCGTCGCACCGATGCCGGTTACTCGGTCTCGCGCTACGACAACGGCCTGCCGGTGACCGAGTACGGCGCCGAGGTGCTGGGACAGTTCAACGAGAGCATCCGCCTGTACAGCCGCTACACCCGTGCCGAACGCGGTGCGGACGTGCTGACACAGGCGCAGGCCACGCTGGAATGGCGCCTCAACGACGACGGTACGCTGGGCCTCGAAGTACGCCGCGTGGATGAGGAAAGCGGCGCGCTGGACGCGGCCGGTACGCTGGCGGCGCTGAAGTACCAGCACCGCATCGGCAGCGCCTGGGAAGTGTATGGCGTCGCCCAGTTGACCGTGGACGACGACGGCGGCCGCTACGCCGACAACGACGCTTTCACCCTGGGTGCCAAGCATCTGTTCGGCGACAACTCGTCGGTGGGCGCGGAAGTGACGGATGGCGATCGCGGCAATGCGGCGACCGTCAATGCCGAGTACCGCATCACGCCGGAGCACACGTTCTACGGCGGCTACATTCACTCGACCGACACGACCGGCTACGACTCGCTGTTCAACCCGCAGGGACAGAACGGCTGGACGCTCGGCCAGCGCTGGCGCCTCTCCAGCCAGGTCAACGTGTTCAACGAAAGCCAGTTCCTGAAGGAGCGCAACGAGTCCGGCCTGGCGCATACCTTCGGCATGGATTTCTATCCGGCGCGCGGCTGGAACACCGGCTTCACCCTGTCCGAGGGCGAACTGGAGAACGCGCAGACCGGTGGTGTGGTGGATCGTCGCGCGGTCAGCGTGTCCGGTGGTCGTACCTCGCCTGAAACCGACTGGCAGAGCAAGTTGGAATGGCGCGAGGACACCGGTGCCGAGCAGCGCGAGCAGTGGGTCAGCACCACGCGCCTGACCCATCGCATCAACGACAGTTGGCGCATCGCGGCGCGGTTGAACTACGCCGACACCGACGACAGGCTCAACCCGCAGGAAGGCGCCCGTTTCATCGAAGGCAACCTGGGCTTCGCCTACCGTCCGTGGAACAGCCAGCGCTGGGGCGTGTTCGGCCGCTATACCTACCTGTACGACCTGGCGAGCATGGGCCAGCTGGGGGGCGCCGAGTACGACCAGCGTTCGCAGATCGTCTCGCTGGAAGGCGTGTACAAGCACGACCAGCACTGGGAGTTCGCGGGCAAGCTGTCGCGTCGCGAAGGCGAGGTGCGCATGGGGCGGGGCACCGGCGTGTGGCTGGATTCGGCCACCACCTTCGCCGCGGTGCAGGCGCGCTACGAACTGCGTACCAAGTGGCATGCGCTGGGCGAGTACCGCTGGCTCGACGTCAAGGACGGCGGTGCACGGCACGGCTTCCTGGCCGGCGTCGATCGCGACCTCAACAAGCACTTCCGCCTCGGTGCGGGCTACAACTTCACCCGCTTCAGCGACGACCTGACGGACTTCGACTTCGACCACAAGGGCTGGTTCGTCAACATGACCGGTACCTACTGACGGGTCGAACCGCGGACGTCATCGGGCGGCACAGGGGAAAGCGGGCTTCGGCCCGCTTTTTCTTTTTCGGGCGGACGCCGCAGGCCCATCGCCAAGCCCGTGCCGACGGCGGCACACTCCGCCACGGCCGCCACGCCATGGTCCTGGGGAGGACAGGCGGGGCTCGAACGGCATCCGACAAGGACTCCAGGGGGAGCAATGAAGACATCGATGTGGATGGTGGCATGCATGGCCGCCGTCGGTTTTCCCGTGCATGCCGCAGATGCGGGCCTTCCGCCGGGACCGCTGGCGCCGGCGCTGCAGATCGAGATCGTGCTGGCGCAGCAGGAACTGGACTACGAGATTCCCGCCACCGGCCAGGCCGTCTCGGCGGGCGTGGGAGGGCTGCTGGGCATGTGGATCGGCAACTCGATCGACAAGTCGAACGTGGAGAAGGGCGAGAGCCGCATCGGCGCCATCCGCGACCTGCTGGTCGACTATCCCGCCAACGCACGTCTGGAAGCGGAACTGCGGGCCAAGCTTCCCGTGGCCGGGCTGTCGCCCGCTCCCCGGATCACCGTGTGCACGACGCCGGGCGGCGTCATTCCGATGCTGCCGGTCGGCTGCAGCGCCGAGCCCGCCGACGGCGTGCTGGTGATCACGCCGACCCTCAGCATGGACAGCAAGTTCGAGAATCTGACGGTGAGGCTGGACGCGCAGCGCATCAACCGCACGCTGCGCTCCAATGGCAAACCCAAGGTCAAGCTGGTGGATGCCTTCCTCTACAAGTACCGCTTCCCGATCGAACACGCCCCGGACAACGAACCGGAGCAGAACGCGCAGCTGTGGACGCAGCTGGGCGATGGCGCGCTGCCGGCCATGCTGGATTTCGGCATCGTCCAGGTGACGGACATGGTGGTCTACGATTTCTCCAGCGAGGGACGCGCGGAGCGACTGATCCCGAAGCGCGGGTCCACCGCGTTCGGCGGCAAGAGTTTCGACGGCCAGCAAGTGCGCGTCGGCGACCATTGGGTGTGGACGCGCATGGGGAAGAGCTATGGGCACGCGCTGCACGGGTATTACCCCGTTTCCGCGACCGCGCGACCGATGCCTGCATCGACGCCCGTGCAGGCGGATGCCGCCACGGCGGCCCCCGCGGAGAGCGGTGGCGAACAGGCGCCGGAGCCTGCGTCCGCTCCCGCCGCGGATACCGCGGGTGGCACGCCTTGATCCTGGCCCGTAGCGCCATGGCGGCAGCCGTGGCGTTGCTGGCGGGCTGCGCCTCGATCACGCCGATGGAGGCGACGGCGATCCGGGCAGACCGCCTCGCGCTGACGGAAACCACCGCCGCACTGGCGTGTCCTGCACGCCTGGTGGAGGTTGTCGACGACAGGCCGCAGGGCGAATCGGCCGGCATGTACGGGAAGTTCGACCTCCGCTTCGAGGACGCCGCGCGGCTGCTGCGCGAGCAATTGGTGCAATCCGGCCTGGCGGCGGCGCCGACGGCGGAGGGACTCGCTGTCACCGTGCGGCTGAAGCGGCTCTACATGAGCCAGACCAATCAGGTGAACACACCGGTCGTGGTGCTCGATGTATCGGTCGATGGCCATCCCGCGTTCGTCATCCGTCCCAAGGCCACCACCCTCAATTGGGCGGGCAGCGAGAAGGAACTGCATGCGGAACTGCAGCGCGGCCTGGCGTTCGCGAACCGCGACCTCGTGCAGGCGTTGAACCGTCGGTGTCCTTCGACGCAACCACCGGCCGCGACGGCCCACTGAAACGCGCGACATCGCCGCGATGACAGGGCGCGCGCGGCGCCCCACGGTTCCTGCGCGTCCCGCCCGGAAGTGAACGGCCGGAGCGTGCAGGACACACCGTCCCCGGCGGTGCGACGTCCTGTCGCACGCCATCGCCGATAATGACGGCCATGGATCCAACGAAGACACTCCCCACCGCGCCGGACTCGCTCTGGTCCGGTCGTGGCCTGGTGCTGCTGGGCATCGTGCTGTCGGCCTTCAACCTGCGCACCGCGGTGACCTCGCTGACGCCGCTGCTCGGCACGCTGGGCGATACGTTCGGTTTCGGTGCCGCCATGACCGGGGTGTTCGGCATGCTGCCGACCGCCGCGTTCGCGCTGTTCGGTGCGGCCACGCCGGCGCTGGCGCACCGCATCGGCCTGGAGCGGACGGCGTTGCTGGCGATGCTGCTGGCGCTGCTCGGCCTGTTGCTCCGCAGTGCGGCCGGCGACACGACGGCGCTGATGGCGGCCTCGCTGACCGCGCTGGCCGGCATGGGCATCGGCAACATCGTGCTGCCACCGCTGGTGAAGCGCTATTTCGCCGACCGCGTGGGCACGGTCAGCACGCTGTACATCACCGTGCTGCAGGCGGGCACCATTTTGCCGGCGCTGGTCGCGGTGCCGGTGATGGACGCCGCCGGGTGGCGAGTTTCGCTGGGCCTGTGGGCGGTGTTCGCCGCCGCTGCGGCCGTGCCGTGGTGCCTGCTGCTGTGGCAGGAGCGGGCACACAAAAGCCCGCTGGCGCGCGTGCACGACGCGGCGGTCACCGTCGATGACGAAGCGCCCGAACTGGCGGCACCGCGTCCGACCGGCCGCGCCTGGCGCTCGCCGGTGGCCTGGGGCATGGCGCTGATGTTCGGCATGACCTCGCTGGTGACGTACTCGATGTTCACCTGGCTGCCGAAGCTGCTGGTCGAAGCCGGTGGTACGCCTGCGCTGGGCGGCACGATGGTCGCGCTGTTCTCGGCGCTGGGACTGGTGGCGTCGCTGACCATGCCGCAGATCGCCGTGCGCATGCGCAATCCCTTCATCGTGGTGGTGGTTTGCGCAGGCTTCTATGCGGCGGCATTCGCCGGCCTTCTGCTGGCGCCGATGGCGGCACCGTGGTTGTGGGTGGCCCTGTTGGGCCTGGGGCCCAGCACGTTCCCGCTGTCGCTGACGATGATCAACCTGCGCACGCGCACGCCGGAAGGCTCGGCCTCGCTGTCCGGCTTCATGCAGGGCGTGGGCTATTCGCTGTCCTGCGCAGGTCCGCTGACCTTCGGCCTGCTGCACGACTACACGCATGGCTGGGCGCTGCCGATGGCGTTCCTGTCCGCCTGCATCGTGGTGCTGGTGATCGGTGGTTATCTCGCCTGCAAGCCGCGGTATCTGGAAGACACCTGGCATTAGCCGTCATCGTTCACGCCGTCCTTCGTTGACATGGTTTCCATGTCGGCGAAATACTCGACTCGGTCTCGTTCGGCAGGGAGTCGCCAGTGCAGAGCATCGGTATGTGGGCTTGCATGGCGACCTCGACGCTCTGGAGCGCTCTCGCCGTGGCGTCTCCATCGGCGCCTATAGCGCTTGAGGGCGAGACGGTCGCACAGCTTCTCACCCTCCAGGCGCTCATCGGCAACGATACGGATCCGGTTTCGGATGGGTGGCTCGAGTCCGACGCCTGCGCCGTCAGGCTGCTGTCGGGTGTATTGCTGTATCGTCGCGAGCCGAACAAGTACCGCAATGCATTGTTCGCCGAACTCGTCGTTGATGACTACGCCGAAAGGTCAGCAGGCAAATACAACGACATCTATGTCGAAGAGGCCGTATCCGTCATGGACGCCGCCTCATCCGTGCCGCGGGAAATTACCGACCAGCGCATCCGGATGGTGGCCGGCTTCTGCGCCCTCAAGGACAAGAATCTCTGGACGACGGCAGGGAACGGAAGCCGCCTCTCGTTGGCCCGCTTCTTTCGTGGTGCAGCGCTGTCTTCGCTCCTCAAGGGTACTGACGAGGACACGGTAGCGATCACGAGCGCGATCGACGCCCACACCGCCAGCCGCCATGACTCCGTAGCACCGTAGGCCTGTAGGATGGGTGGAGCCGCAGGCGATACCTATCGCGTGGACTGTCCGCTGAGGCGATGATGGGTAGACCGGCTTCGCCGTTAAGAGCCGCCTGCGGCTCCACCCATCCTACGAAGCCGCGTGGTGCCTCACCCCAGCTTGATCTCCAGTTTCGCCCGCATCTGCTGGCGGAACTTCGTCGCCAGCGCGGCGAAGCCGGCGCCGGTCGGATGCATCTCGTCGAACCACTGGTTGCTGTTCGTCAGCACGCCACGCAGGTCGACGAAGTCGAACACCTTGCCGGTGCTGCGGTCGTCGCGCAGCGGCACCAGCACGTGGTCGACGAAGCCGTCGATCAGCAGGCGGGCGAATTCGCGTTGCTGTTCGATGCGCGGCAGCACGTGCGCCACCTTGTTGCCGATCCACGGGCCGACGCCCTTCTTCAACAGCGCGGCCGCGCCCAGGTTGCCCAGCGTCAGCTGCGCGGGACGGCCCAGCTCGCGTGGGTAGTCGTAGGTGTGCGCCAGGATCGGGGTGTTCGGCCGGATGGCCTGGAACGCGGTGACGAAGGCACGGTAGCGCTCCCGCACTTCCTCGTAGCGGCCGGTCGCCACGACACGCTGGAAGGCGGCCGCCGGGCTCATCTGGCCGGCGCCGCGGAACGTTGTCTGCAGGAAGACGTCGACGAAATCATTGCCCCCGGCGCTGATCAGCACCAGGTCGAATTCGAAGCCGCGGTACCAGGTGGACAGGTCACGGATGCCGCGCGCGGTGAACATGTCCACCGCCAGGTCGCCGCTGTCCTCGGTGCGGAAGAACAGGCCACCCGCACCGAACAGCGGCACGCCTTTCTTCTCGTCCTCCGGCGCCGGGTACACCAGCCAGTCCAGCAGGTTCATCGACAGCGGCGTGGAGAACCACGAATCGCCTTCGCAGAACACGATGGGCGTGGAAGCGAAGGCGGCGGGCTTGCGGGCGAGGGCGCGGTACAGCGTGCGGAACTCGCCGCGGCGGGTGGTCATCAACGACTGGGAAGCGGGCATCGCGTCACTCCATGGGTCAGGGGTCCCCGAAGGGTTCAACGCACGGGAAGGGGGAGGGCGGCCGTGGCCACCGCCGCGGGGCCGATGAGGCGGCGCTGTCGTGCGCCAACCCCGGCCCGGTCCTGCGCCCTTCCTCTCACAAAAAGGTTCGGCGTTGGATGTTTCTGATCGGCCGTTCCATCAAAAAGATCCGGTGTTGGATGTTTTTGATCGGTCGTTCCACCAAAAAGATCCGGCGTTGGATGTTTCTGATCGGCTGTTCCATCAAAACGATCCGGCGTTGCATGTTTTTCATCGGTCGTTGCACCGGAAAGATCCAGCGTTCGATGTTTTCGATCGGCCTTTCCATCGAAAAGATCGGGCATTGGATGTTTCGGATCCATCATTCCGTCCCGGAGATCCAACGCGGGAGGTTGTCGGCCCTCTTTCGTGCCCCAGCGGTCGGCGTCGGATCCCCGGGGCCGTCATGGTCGCGCCGGGGCCTGCTCGCGGCGAAGGCCTCGTGCAACGCCCTCCGGAACCCGTGCCACGGCCGTCCGCGAGGGTGCCCGTGGTAGGCGCACAGGAAGTCACAACGACTTCCGGCAGGGGTGGGACGCCGATGGCAGTGCTATCTAGTCGCTTTCCTGACATAGCTGGGGAGCACCCGCATGACCACCCGTCGTGACCTGTTCAAGCTGGGCGCACTGGCCGCCGCCGCGGCCGCGTTGCCGTCGTTCGCGTCCGCCGCCAACGAGGCCAAGCCCGTCGGCAAGGCGGCCAAGCCGCTGAACATCCTGATCCTCGGCGGTACCGGTTTCACCGGGCCGTTCCAGGTGGACTACGCGCTGAAGCGCGGCCACAAGGTCACCCTGTTCAACCGCGGCAAGCGGCCTTCGCCCGAGTGGCCGTCCGAGGTCGAACAACTGCACGGTGACCGCAACACCGGCGACCTGGCCGCGCTGAAGGGACGGAAGTGGGATGTCTGCATCGACAACCCCACCAGCCTGCCGTTCTGGGTGCGCGACGCCGGCAAGGTGCTGAAGGGCAATGTGGGCCACTACCTCTTCATCTCGACCATCTCGGTCTATGCCGATGGCAGCAGGCCCGGCATCAACGAGACGTCGGCGCTGGCGCAGTACAAGGGCAAGGATGCGATGGCGGAAACGCAGGAATCGCTGCGCGCCGACATCGGCAACCTGTACGGCCCGCTGAAGGCACTGAGCGAAGCCGAGGCGCACAAGCAGTTCGGCAAGAACGTCACCATCGTGCGCCCGGGCTACATCGTCGGCCCGCGCGACGAGACCGACCGCTTCACCTACTGGCCGCACCGGGTGGCGCAGGGTGGCGAGATCCTGGTGCCGGGCGAGGGCAGCGACCCGATCCAGATCATCGATGGCCGCGACCTGGGCGAGTGGATGATCCGCCTGGCCGAAGCGAAGACCACCGGCGTCTTCAATGCCTGCGGCCCCGACTACACGCTGTCGATGGACGCCATGCTGCACGGCTGCCAGGCCGTCACTGGTGGCGGCATGACGCTGACGCACGTGACGCCCAAGTTCCTGGAAGAACAGGAGGTCGGTCTGCCGATCTGGGTGCCGTCCAAGGACAGCGAGTACGCCGGCTACGGCTCGGTCAGCAACCAGCGGGCGATCGCCGCCGGCCTGACGTTCCGTCCGCTGGCCACCACCGTGCAGGACCTGCTGGCGTGGTTCCGCAGCCTGCCGGCCGAACGCCAGGCCAAGCTCAATGCCGGCATCACCCGCGAGAAGGAAGCGGAGTTGCTGAAGGCGTGGCGCGCGCGAACGGGGTGAGCCCGCGCGCTGCGAGCGGCTATGGCGATGCGCACTCCTGGCGCTCCACGTCGCGGGTATATCCGAATACCGCACCCTGTACGCTCGCGGCGAGTGTCGGCTGCACACGCATGTGGTCCGCCGCCTGCGCCCGCGCGCGGGCCAGAGCAGGGGGGTCCAGATCCTGCTCCAGATTGCGCACGGTCTGATCGATGAACGTCCGTGGCGTGGCGAAACGCTCGTCATCGCGCATCAGCGACTGCGCATACAGATAGAGCGCGAGAGCCTGCGACCGGTCGGGCGTCACCGCCTGCGCCAGCAGGTGGCGTTGGCCGGGTTGGGCGGGGTTGTGGGCCGCGGCAAGTGCGAGGACCGTAGACAGGTCGCCTTCGGCGACCGCGCGCTTGGCGAAGGTCTCCGCTTCGCGCTGGTAGACGCGCAGATTGTCCAGGTTCTCCAGCGTTTCGTTCATCCGGAATGCGTTGCCGACCGCATAGTGGCGCATCGCCACCACGTTGCCGCCGATGGCCGCGGTGCGCCAGTACTGCAGGCGTTGGTTGGCACTGACCGCAGGGACGCCCTCGCAATGCGCGCTTTCCTGCAACATGCGTTCTGCGCCGGCCGCCATCGCCTGTTGCGTCTGGCGAACCGTCGCCTGCAGTTCGGGTGTCATCCTGGTGCCTTGCGGGAGGCGGACGTTCGTCGATTTCATGGCCTCCGAGATACTGGACAGTTGCGTCGCAATGCGGTCGCAGTACTCCATTTCGGCCGCGAGCCTGCAGGCGGCATCCGGCTCACCCGCATTCGCGCGGGCGCGCAGGTCGGGCAGCACGTCGCGCAGCGGCAGTTGCAGGTCCGGTAACGGACGGTTGGGCGGTCGCGGCTTGCCCGCGGCGCGTTCCGGTAGCGCGGGGTTCTCTAGGGCCGTCGGCGCGGCCGATGCCGTTGCACCGGCGGTATCCGATGCGTGGGGCGCCGGGGAATGGGTGCGCCCTATCCACCATCCGAGGCCACCTACGACTACCAGCAACAAGACCACGTACAGGTGGTACGAACGCGATACAGGCATCCTTGCGATCTCCCCGCATCCATGGCGAGCGCCTAGCTCACCACGGCGATGCAGCCAGGGCAAGTCGCCTTCGAATCAGCGCTCGCGCCGTACCAGCATGCGGTCCACCGGGCCACGGCGCTGCCAGTCGGGCACCGCGCGCTCGGTGGGCCGTTCTATTGGCGCCGTCGGTGACGACGCGTCCGGTACGACCAGCGATGGAATCGAGGTGGCGGTGACCGCCGTGTCGTCTGCCTTCGGCGCCAGGTCGGTGCCCTGCATGATGCCCAGCGGGGCGTAGCCGGCGTAGCCGGGGAAGACCTGGCTGAGGTTGGCGTTGCCCATGCGGCGGATCAGGATCTCCGACATCACGCGGCGATAGTCGGTGGTCACCGGTACGTCGCCGAACGTGGGCGACAGGATTTCCGGATTCAGGCCCGGCCAGCTGCCGTAGAAGCGGCGCCCGTTCACCGGGCCGCCCAGCACCAGCATCGGGTTGCCGTAGCCGTGGTCGGTGCCGCCGTTGGCGTTCGCCCGCACACGGCGGCCGAACTCCGACTGCACCACCACCGTCACCCGCGCCATCTCGCCGGTACCGTTGAGCTCGGCATAGAACGCGGACAGTGCCTGCGAGAGTTCGGCGATCTTGTTCTGGTAGTAGTGGTAACCGCTGCCGGCCGTGCCCTGGCCCTCGTGCGTATCCCAGCCACCGAGATCCACCGTGGCGTAGCGCAGGCCCAGGTTGAAGCGGATGGTCTGCGCGATGGTCCACAGCTGCTGCGCGAAGCCGTTGTTGGGCCAGGTCGCCGGCAGGCTGGCGTACCCCTGCTGGCCGATCAGGCGCAGCGCGCCGTCGGCACGGCGACCGCTGGTTTCCAGGCCGGTCTGGCCATTCCACAGCGAGGCCACGGTTTCGTTGACGCCACGCAGGCCGGCAGGCGAATCGGTGCGCGTGCGCTGCCAGCTCCAGGCCGTGGTGTTGAGCGAGAAGTCGGACGGACTGCTCATCGTCATCGCGTCGATCGCGCCCATCAGGCCCGCCGGCTGCGTGCCGCCCACGCCCAGCGCGGGCAGGGTGCCGGTGCCGTTCGGACGCGTTTCCCACGCGCGGGTCATCCAGCCGGTCGGCGAGCCGTATTTGCCCGGCGTCCCCAGGTCGATGTACAGCTGCGCGTCGAAGTGGCTGCGCGTCACCGTCGTCGCCATGCCGCAGGCGTGCACGATGGCCATCTTGCCGTCGTTCCACAGGTCGCGCAGGCCATTGGCCGAAGGGTGCAGGCCGAAGCCGGTACCGGTGCCGGCGGACAGCGTCAGCGGCAACGCACCGTACGCACCGCTGGTGTCGATCTTCAGGCTGGGGCGCGCTTCCTCGTAGAAGCCGCGGTCCACGCCGTCGATCGGCACCACCAGGTTCAGGCCATCGATGCCGCCGCGCAGGAACAGGTGCACCACGGTGTCGTAGCTGTTGACGGCGGCGTCGACGGGATCGGCGAACATCAGGCTGCTGCCGGCGGTGCCGACGATGGCGGCCGCGCCGCAGCCTTTGACGAATTCGCGTCGGGTGAGTCGGAAGTCGGTCATCGGGGCCTCAGCGGCTCATGAATTCGGGAGTCATCAGGATCAGCGCCACCACGCTGCGCAGGCGCTCGTGGTTGTAGTGCCGCTTCAGGTCGCTGCCCTGCCACGTATTGGTGTCGGTGATGACATAGGTGTTCGGGTCGCCGTTCTGCGCCAGGAACGCGACCAGCGCCTGCTTGCGTGCGGCCTCGGGCTGGTAGCCCAGCAGGCGCGTGCACCACCACGTCACCAGCGTGTTCGCGGTCCAGGTGGCCACGGGTACGTTGGCGCGCGTGGTGTCGACGATCGGATGCAGGGGGACGTCGCCGTCCTTGCTCTCGGTCAGCCAGCCCAGCAGGCGCCAGCTCATCGCGAACGAATTGGAACCGGACCACGCCAGCCCGCTGTCGGGATAGCCGTTCGGCGCCGGCCAGTTGTACGGCGTGTGGCCGGTGAAGCCGTACAGCCACATGAAGTCGCCGCTGCGGCCGTGATCCAGGCGGATCGTCCAGTCGCCACCGAGCGTGCGCATCGCGGCGACGGCGGTATCGAACGGACGGCGGTTCTTCTGGCCGAAGCTGTTGACGAAGTCGTCGGAATTCAGGATGTGCCGCAGCACCAGTTCGATCTGGTTCGGCGCGCGCCAGTTGGCGCGGAAGATCGCCGCCGCGCTGTCGATCAGCGCCTGCTTGGGCGTATCGCTGATGAAGCGGCGGATCAGTTTCTTGCAGATGAACTTGGCCACGCGCGGATGGCTGGCCAGCCGGTCCAGCACGTCGCGGCCGTCCTTCAGCGCCGGCTGTTCCGGATAGATCAGCATGCCGAGCAGGAACTTGGGGCCGGCGTCGTGCCACGACTGCCGGTAGACGAAGGTGCCGTCGTTCTCGGTGGGGAACTGCCAGTGCCCGTTCTTCGCCGACCAGCCGGTGAACGCGGCCGAAGTCTCGTACACGTCGATGTCGGTGTAGCCGATCGGGTAGGCCGGGTCCTCGGGGCAGGGCGGGACCTGGAACGGGTCCATGAAGCCCAGGTAGTTCTCGGCGCCGAAGGTGTGCAGCTCCAGCAGCTCGCGGGCGAAGTTCTCGTTCGGGCCCGAGCGGGAATTGTTGAGGTTGTCCAGGTAGTACAGCATCGCCGTGCTCTGGGCCACGGCTTCCAGCATCACGCGGAAGTTGCCCTTGGCATTGGCGCGGATCACGTCGCGGTCGTAGTGGCCGAACACCGGGCCGGCATTGAAGTCGTTGCCCAGCACGTTGAAGTGGTCGTGCCAGAAGTTGACCAGCACTTCGCGCAGTTGGCGGCGCGAGTACACCGCGCGCACGAACGCAGCGCGCTGGATCTCGTTGGCGGGCCGGATGCGGATGCTGTACTCCGGGTTCGTCACCACGTGGTCCGCCCAGAGCTGCGTCAGCGACTTGTTCAGCGTGGTGTAGCCACCCGCGGTCAGGCGGTTGGTCACCGCGCTGTCGTCGATCGCGTCCCAGTTGAGCTGCCAGTCCACGTAGTTCGCCAGTCGCTGGCGGTCGCTGCTGCCCAGTGCATTGAACTCGGCGACGGTGGCGGCGGTGGCGCCGTAGCTGAGGTTGTTCAGCGCCTGCACCGCGAACGGCGGACGCGCCATCGTCAGCAGGCTGGGATTCGACTGCCCCATCATCACGCGGCCGCCGCTCGGTGCGGAGGCGGCGACGGCTTCCGGCGCGGGGGTGGTGTCCTTGGGGCTGGCGCGTTCACCGCCCTTCCAGCCGTAGAGGCGGTTCAGTCGCTGGCGGACCTGGGTATCGAGGCTGGGCGGGGCCGGCTGCGGTTTTGCCTGGACACGGGCGTCCAGGCGGGCACGCGTGCCGACGGTCTTGCGCCGCCATGGGCCGCGCGCGAAGAGCCGACGCCACGGGACGGTGTAGTACGCCATGCGGATTTCCCTGACTTCCCCGGAATGCGGGAAGTATTGTGCAAGCGCGGTGCCCTGTTTGGGACCGCGCGCACAGGCCGGTCACGCCATGCGGCGCGTCAGACCCAACCTGTGGCGTAGAACACGCCAATCACGACGAAGACGGCGGCCGTCTTGATCAGCGTGATGGCGAAAATGTCCTTGTAGGACTGCCGGTGGCTGAGGCCGGTCACCGCCAGCAGCGTGATGACCGCCCCGTTATGGGGCAGAGTATCCATGCCGCCGGACGCCATCGAGGCGACGCGGTGCAGGACATCCATCGGAATGCCGGCGGCGTTGGCATTGGCGATGAAGCTGTCGGCCATCGCCGCCAGCGCGATGCTCATGCCGCCGGAGGCCGAGCCGGTGATGCCGGCCAGGGCGGTGACCGAGATGGCTTCGTTCACCAGTGGATTCGGAATGGCCTGCAGCGCGTTGGCGACGACGAGGAAGCCGGGCAGGGCGGCGATGACCGCGCCGAAGCCGTATTCCGAGGCGGTGTTCATCGACGCCAGCAGCGCGCCGCCGATGGCGCTCTTCGTGCCCTCGGCGAAGCTGGCGAACACCGGCTTCCACGCGAACACGATGACCGAGGCGATGCCGACCAGCAGCGCGCCCTGCACGGCCCAGATGGCGGCGACCTTCGAGACGTCCTGTACGACGGGCGCGGGATTACCGATGACCGCCGGCACGAACGACTGGCTCTCGCCGTAGAAGCCGGGAATCCAGCGGGTGAACAGGAAATTGGCCACGCCGACCAGCAGCAGCGGCAGGATCGCCACCAGCGGGTGCGCGAGCCTGTCGCCCTTGAAGGGCTCCGGTTCGTTGCGCAGTTCGTCGCTGCCGGCATAGCCCTCGCCGTTGCGCGCGGCGACGCGGCGGCGCCATTCCAGGTAGCTCATGCCGACGATCAGGATGAACACCCCGCCCAGCGTGCCCAGCACCGGCGCGGCCCAGCCGTTGGTGCCGAAGAACGAACTCGGAATGATGTTCTGGATCTGCGGCGTGCCCGGCAGCGCGTCCATGGTGAAGGTGAACGCGCCCAGCGCGATCGTGCCGGGCACCAGCCGCTTGGGGATGTTGCTCTGGCGGAACAGTTCGGCCGCGAACGGATACACCGCGAACACCACCACGAACAGCGACACGCCGCCATAGGTCAGCAGCGCGCACACCAGCACGATGGACAGCATCGCGCGCTGCGCGCCGACCACCTTGATGGTGCCGGCGACGATGGCCTTCGAGAAGCCGGAGATCTCGATCAGCTTGCCGAACACCGCGCCCAGCAGGAATACCGGGAAGTACAGCTTCAGGAAGCCGACCATCTTGTCCATGAACAGGCCGGTGAACATCGGCGCGACCAGCGAGGGGTCGGTCAGCAGCACCGCGCCGAGCGCCGCGATGGGCGCGAACAGGATGACGCTGTAGCCGCGATAGGCCACGAACATCAGAAAGCACAGCGCGGCCAGCACGATCAGGAACGACATCCACCACTCCTCGGCCACCGCCGGTTGCAAGTGCGGCGAGTATCCGCAGCGCCACGCCGGCCGGCCCACTGTACGAAGGTACGATGCCGTCAGCGCCGCGCGCCCCCTAGTGTTCGCTTCAATCGGCGGCATCCGTCCGCCGCCATGTCATACCCGGGAGGAGGGGAGACCCATGAAGCGCAAGCACCTGAGCCTGGCCATCGGCTGTGTCCTGTTGTCGTCCATGCCGCTGGCGTGGGCGCAGGACGCCGCGCCGGCCACCGCGTCGCCAGCCACCAATGCCACCACGCTCGATTCGGTCAAGGTGACCGCGCGCAAGCGCGAGGAAACCCTGCAGGACGTGCCCGTGGCGGTCACCGCCTTCACCGCGGAAACGCTGGACAAGCTGGCCATCGAGGATATCGGCGACCTCGATGCGCAGGTGCCCAATCTGACCATCTACGCCGCGCGCGGCTCCACCAGCACCGTGACCGCCTACATCCGCGGCGTCGGCCAGGCCGATCCGCTGTGGGGCGTGGACCCGGGCGTGGGCATCTACCTGGACGACGTCTACATCGCCCGTCCGCAGGGCGCGCTGCTGGACGTGTTCGACGTGGAGCGCATCGAAGTGCTGCGCGGCCCGCAGGGCACGCTGTACGGCAAGAACACCATCGGCGGCGCGATCAAGTACATCTCGCGCGGCCTGCCGCAGGAAACCACGGGTTTCGCCTCGGTCACCGTGGGCAACTACAACCAGCTGGACGTGAAGGCCGCGCTGGGCGGCGAGATCGGCGGCAAGGACAGCGGCCTGCGCGGCCGCGTGTCGGTGGCCAGCATGAACCGCGACGGCTTCGGCACCAACACCTACACGGGCCAGGAAGTCAGCGACAAGGAAATCAACGCGGTGCGCATGCAGCTGGGCGCGTACTCGCAGGACGATTTCGATGTGCAGGTCGCGTTCGACTACATGGACGACCAGTCCGGCGTGCGCGGCGCGAAGATGCTCGCCCCGAACCCGCTGGCGCCGGCGTATCCGCCCACCGACGACCGCTACGACATCCGCAGCGGCATGAAGAACATCAACGATACCGAGATGAAGGGTGCCTCGATCACCGCCAACTGGCGGCCGAGCGAGAACTGGGCGCTCAAGTACGTGGCCGCCAAGCGCGAGTCGGACACCGAGACCAACATCGACTTCGACACGATTCCTTCCCCGCTGGTCGACGTGCGCGCGTTCTACAGCGACAGCCAGGTCAGCCAGGAATTCCAGGTCAACTACGACGGCGGCGGTCGCGCCCGCGGCGTGATGGGCCTGTACTGGTTCAACGGCGACGCCGGC
The DNA here is from genome assembly GCF_964252945.1 of Pseudoxanthomonas sp. LjRoot143. Taxonomy (NCBI): domain Bacteria; kingdom Pseudomonadati; phylum Pseudomonadota; class Gammaproteobacteria; order Lysobacterales; family Lysobacteraceae; genus Pseudoxanthomonas; species Pseudoxanthomonas sp. LjRoot143. Next base: position 1,031,990 of record NZ_CAXUPM020000001.1, read on the forward strand.
GGCCAGGTGCTGAACTACTTCTGGAACCCGGCGCTGGCCACCAGCCTGACCAATCCGCTGTTCGGCGATACGCAGGGCGTGGTCAACACCAAGAGCATCGCGCTGTACGCGGACTGGACATTCGACCTGACCGACCGCCTGACGCTCGATGTCGGCGCGCGCTATACGGACGAAGACAAGCACGCGGTGGCGCTGAACCGCTTCTACACCAGCAACCAGTACGAAACGTCCTGGGGTGCGGCGGCGAACTTCGACAAGACCGTCAACTTCAAGAACGTCTCGCCGAAGGTCTCGCTGGACTACCAGATCACCCCCGACATCATGGTGTACGGCCTGGCGTCGCGTGGCTTCAAGTCCGGCGGTTACAACATCCGCGCCAATACGACGGCGGTGCCGCGCTCGGGCGAGCCCTTCGACGACGAGCAGGTTGACAGCTTCGAGATCGGCAGCAAGATGTCGTTCCTCGACCAGCGGATGTTCCTGAACCTGTCCGCGTTCCACAACAAGTACGAGGACATCCAGCTGTCAGTGTTCACTTCGTACACGCTGCCGAACGGTTCGCAGAGCTTCTTCGGCGACTTCACCAACGCCGGCAAGGGCACGGTCAACGGCGTGGAGGTGGAATACCAGTTCCTGCCGACCGCCAACTGGCTGATCAGCGGCAACCTGGCCTGGCTGGATGCGAAGTACGACGAGTTCTTCAGCAGCGGCGTCAACATCGCCGACACGCAGTACTTCACCAATGCGCCGGAGTTCTCGGGTGCGCTGAACGTGGAATACCGCACCGACCTGGCCAACGGCGGCAACCTGTCGGCGCGTGTGGGCTATGCCTACCAGTCCGAAGTGTGGCCGACCACCGACCTGAGCCCGGTGATCAAGCAGGAGGGCTACGGTCTGGTCAACGCGGGCGTGATCTGGAAGGTCAACGATGCGTGGAGCCTGTCGCTGCAGGGCACCAACCTGGCCGACGAGGAATACCGCACCACCGGCTACAACATCGCCGCCTACGGCGTGCTGACCGGCTTCTACGGTCCGCCGCGCCAGTACAGCCTGACCGCGCGCTACGACTTCTGAGTCGGGCGTCGCAACGGACGACGCGGCGGTGCATGCGCATCGCCGCGTCGGCGTTTCCGGGCGTCAGGGTTTGCGCGGATGCTCGGGTTTGCGCGGCGCCTTCACGTACTCCTCGGTGAGCAGGCCGGCCACGCCGGTGGTCGGCGGCGGCGTGTCCTTGCCGGTCCGGGCAACGGAGCACTCCTGCTTGTCCTGGGTCAGATTGGGGCAGCTGACGCACTGTTTGCCGTCGGTGTTGTTGACGCAGATCTCGTAGTCGTTGCCCTTGTTGGCGATGCTGCAGTCCGCGCCGCGCGAGACGCAGATCGCAAGGGCGGTACTGGTGCGCGTGGCCCAGGCGGGCGAGGACGCGGTGAGCATTGCGAAGGCAAGCGCGGTGGCGCGCAGGAACGTTCGGGTACGCATGGCAATCTCCTTGTTCGACCGTGTGTGGGCACCCCCTGTGGCCCGGCGATGACGGAGCGCCGCCACCCCCGGGACGGGGTGGCGCGGCGTCCGTCATGAGGGTCAACGGCCCGCCCGCAGCGCAACGGCCAGGCCATGCGCGCGGCGTGGGGATCGGTCGGCGTCGCGGTAGTATCGGGAGGGGGCGTAACGGAGCGTTCGAGGCGGCATGCTGAGCATCGGTGTAGTAGTACTGGCGGCCCTGCTCTGGCTGGGCGTGCTGTTCGGATCCGCGCTCTACGCCGAGCGCCGCCCGCGCGTGCTGGCGGTGCAATGGCCGTACATCTACGCGCTGTCGCTGGCGGTGTACTGCACCTCGTGGACCTTCTTCGGCACGGTGACCCAGGCCGCACGCTACGGCTGGCCGCTGCCGCCGACCTTCGTCGGCACCATCCTGCTGTACGTGTTCGGCGCGTTCCTGCTGGTCCGGCTGGTGCGGATGGCACGCGAGTCGAACGCCACCTCATTGGCCGATCTGATCGCCACGCGGCTGGGCAAGGACGGCTGGCTGGCCGCAGCGGTGACGCTGGTCGCCGCACTCGGTCTGATTCCCTACATCGCGCTGCAGCTGAAGGCGGTGGCGATGAGCTTCGCGCTGCTGACGCGATCGCCCGGCAACGAAGCGCTGCCGGCCTGGCAGGACAGCGCGCTGTACGTGGCGCTGGCGATGGCGGTGTTCGCCATGCTGTTCGGCACGCGGCGCGCCAGTGCGGTGGAACACAACCGCGGGCTGATCCTGGCGATGGCGTTCGAGTCGCTGTTCAAGCTGGCGGCGATGCTGGCGTTGGGCCTGTTCGTCTGGTTCGGACTGCCGGACCTGCCGTCGGTGCCCGTCGTATCTGCGCCGGCGTCCACGACGTACGGCTTCCTGCCGCTGGTCGCGCTGGGCGTGCTGGCGATGTTCACGCTGCCGCATCAGGTGCACGTGGGGGTCGTCGAATGCCGCGACGAACGCCACGTACGCACCGCGCGCTGGCTGTTCCCGCTGTACATGGTGCTGATGGCCGCGCCGCTGCTGCCGCTGGCGCGTGCCGGTGGCGCGATGTTCGGCGATGCCGTGCCGTCCGATCTCTACGTGCTGGCGCTGCCGCTGTCGCAAGGCCACCAGGGGCTGGCGTTGCTGGCCTTCCTCGGTGGCCTGAGCGCGGCCACCGGCATGGTGGTGGTCAGCACGCTGACGCTGAGCCTGATGATCGGCAACCACTGGTTGGCGCCTGGGCTGCTGCGCGGCGGCTGGCTGCGTGGGCGCGGCGGCGACCTGCGTGGTGCCGTGCTGATGCAACGCCGCGTCGGCATCGTCGCGGTGATGTTGCTGGCGTGGGCGTACAGCCGGCTGGTCGCCGGCAACGACGCGCTGGCCGACGTGGGGGCGGTGTCGTTCTCGGCGTTGGCCACGCTGGCACCCGCACTGGGTTTCGCCATCTGGCGCCCGCAGACGCCGCCACGGGCGGTGATCGCCGGCATCGTCGCCGGCTTCGCGGTGTGGGTCTGGCTGCTGTTGCTGCCGGTGACGATGGATGCGCGCGGCGTGGCGCCGGCGTGGCTGGCGCACGGTCCGTTCGGTATTGCCGGACTGGCGCCCGATGGCTTCTTCGGATTGACCGGCTGGAGCCGGCTCGGCCGTGCGGTCGGCGTCAGCCTGTTCCTCGGCACCGCGGTGACGTTCGTGGTCATGGGTTGGCGCGGCACGGCGCCGCGACGCGCCGACAGCCGCGGCTTCGACGCCAGGACGCTGCGGGATGCGGGGCGACGCTTCCTGCCGCGCGAGCGGGTGGAGGAGCTGTTGGTCGATGCGCCCCGCAGCGGGCCGGTACCGGCATTGATCGAGGCACGGCTCGAGCGCGAACTGGCCGCCGTGCTGGGCTCGGCGTCCGCACGGCTGCTGCTCGACGCGGCGCGCCGGGAGAGCGGCGACCTGGAAACGGTGGCCGCGATCGTCGGCGAGGCGTCGCAGGACCTGCGCTTCAACCAGCAGGTGCTGGAGGCTGCGTTGCAGAACATGAGCCAGGGCATCAGCGTGATCGACCGCGAACAACGGCTGGTGGCATGGAACCGACGCTATGCGCAGATGTTCGGATTCCCGCCGGACGTGCTGCAGGTCGGCCGGCCGATCGCCGACCTGACCCGCTGGGCCCTGCAGCGCATGCCGCAGCGCGGCGAGGACGAGCGCGCGCTGGAGCGGCGCCTGGCGTTCATGCGCGCGGGCACGCCGCACCTGACCGAACGCGTTTTCCCGGATGGCAGCATCGTCGAGATCCGCGGCAACCCGATGCCGGGCGGCGGCTTCGTCGCCACGTATACCGACGTCACCGCGTCGCGCCAGGCCGAGCGCGAACTCAAGCAGGCCAACGAAACGCTGGAGCAGCGCGTGGTCGAGCGCACCACGCTGCTGGAAACCGCCAAGCGCGAGGCCGAGCACGCGAACGACGCGAAGAGCCGCTTCCTGACCGCGATCGGCCACGACCTGCTGCAACCGTTGCATGCGGCGCAGCTGTTCACCGACGCGCTGTCGCAGCAGTTGCCGGAAACGCACCAGCGCGAGACCGCGCTGCAGGTGCGCGGTGCGCTGGATTCCACCACCGACCTGCTGACCGGCCTGCTCGACATGTCGCGGCTGGAAGCCGGGGGACTGGTGCCGGAGCCGCGCGACCTGCCGCTGATGGAAGTGCTGGAGCCGCTGGCATCGGAGTTCCGCGTTCTCGCGCGCGAGCGCGGGTTGTCGTTCGGCGTGGTGCCGACGCGCGCCTGGGTGCACACCGATCCGCAGCTGCTGCGCCGCATCCTGCAGAACTTCCTGGCCAATGCGGTGCGCTACACGGCGCGCGGTGGCGTGCTGCTGGGCGTGCGCCGGGTCGATGCGAGAGTGCGCGTGGAGGTGTGGGATACCGGTCCGGGCATCGCCGAGGCGGACCAGCGGCGGATCTTCGAAGAGTTCCGGCGCGGCGACGACGTGCCGGGGCAGGGGCTTGGACTGGGACTCTCGATCGCCGACCGCATCGCTGCGTTGCTGGCCGCTCCCTTGTCGCTGCGCAGCCGGGTCGAGCGTGGCGCGGTGTTCGCGGTCGACCTGCCACGGGTGGCGACGCCTGCTCCGGTACCGGCGATGGTCGGCAAGCCCGGACTCGCGGGTCGGCATGTGCTGGCTGTCGACAATGATCCGGTCGCGTTGTCCGCGTTGCGGCAGGTGCTGGAAGGGTGGGGCTGCCGCGTCGCGACGGCCGGCGACGGTGTGGCGGCAGATACGGCGTTGCGTGGCCAGGCGGCGGACCTGTGGTTGTTCGATTACCACCTGGACGACGGCGATACCGGTGTCGCGCTGGCCGAACGGCTGCGCGCTTCGCACGGTTCGCGTCCCTGCCTGATCCTCACCGCCGACCAGACCGATGCGGTGCGTCGTGCGGTCCGCGACGTCGATCTGCCGCTGCTCGCCAAACCGGTGCGGCCGCTGGCGCTGAAGTCGGTGCTCGACCGGCTGCTCTCGGCGAGGATGTCGGGTGTGGGAGCGACGTAAGTCGCGATGCCGGGGTTGTCGGCGGCCTATCGCGATTTGCGTCGCGCCCACGACAGCCAAGGCTAGAATGCGCGCCTGCATTCCGGAACCTTCGCATGCCCTACACCCCCATCGTCGCCACCCTCGGTTACGTGCTGTCGCCCGACCGTTCGCAGGTCCTGCTGATCCATCGCAACGCGCGTCCTGACGACCAGCACCTGGGCAAGTACAACGGCCTGGGCGGGAAGATCGAGCGCGACGAGGACGTCGTGGCCGGCATGCGTCGGGAGATCCTGGAGGAGGCCGGCATCGACTGCGACGCGCTGACGCTGCGCGGCACGATCAGCTGGCCCGGCTTCGGCAAGAACGGCGAGGACTGGCTGGGTTTCGTCTTCATCATCACCGCGTACAGCGGCACGCCGTTCGAGACCAACCCCGAGGGCACGCTCGAGTGGGTGCCGGTCGAGAAGATCATGGACCTGCCACTGTGGGACGGCGACCGCCATTTCCTGCCGTTGGTGTTCGACGACGATCCGCGCGGTTTCCACGGCGTCATGCCGTACCGCGACGGCCGCATGGTGTCGTGGGACTACTCGCGGATCTGAAGTTGTCCGTTTGCATGCTTCCTCTGTAGGAGCGACGTGAGTCGCGACCGGAATGGGCGACGGGCAATGCACCGTGGATGAGTCAGGGGCGAGACGACGATAGTCTTGTGGCTCTCCGCTATCGACAGATCAAGGCGGTTCCGGTCTGCGGTCGCGACTCACGTCGCTCCTACAGAGGCAGGTGCGTGTTCCACGGTACGACTTTTCCACATCCGCTGTGGAATGACGCTGGGGAAACCGTGTGGATAACCGCGTCGGCGCCTTGCGCCACAGGCCTGTCAAGATGTGTGGCGAAAATTTGACCAGTGCATGACGGACCAGTGTCGAGGTTGTCCACACCGGGTGTGGATGATCTGTCGACGAACATGTGGATAAGCGTCGACACGCCTTGTGGCGCAATGCTGTCAAGACGGGTGGCGAAAAAATGACCGCGGCGTGACATCACTGATCCACGCACGAGTTCCACGATGTCCCGGCATCCTGCGTGGATGCGTGGAACCTCAGCCTTCGATCTGCCTCGCGGGATCGGCAAGTTCCAGTTCGCGCAGCACCACGCCGGCCTGGGTGCGGTTGCGCACGCCCAGGCGGTCGAAGATCGCGGAGAGGTGGGCCTTGACCGTGCGTTCCTGTACGTCCAGGCGGTCGGCGATCTGCTTGTTCAACAGGCCCTGCGCCACCAGCGTCAGCACGCGGAACTGCTGCGGCGACAGGCTGGCCAGGCGGCCGGCCAGTTCGGTGTCGTGTTCGGAGGACTGCGAGCGCGCGACCGCGCCACGCAGCGACGCCGGCAGCCATTGCTCGCAGGCGAGCACGCTGCGGATGGCGTCGCGCAGTTCGTCCAGTCCGGAACTCTTGGGCAGGTAGCCGGCCGCGCCATGGTCCAGCGCGCGCCGTACCACGCGCGGATCGTCATTCGCCGAAACCACCACCACCGCGACCGCCGGGAACTGCGCACGGATCGCCGCCAGGCCGGCGAGCCCATGGTTGCCGGGCATGTGCAGGTCGAGCAGCACCAGGTCGATGTCGTCGTGCGCCTCCAGCGTGGCGACGACGCCGTCCAGCGACTCGGCTTCGCGCACCGACAGTTGCGCGACGGCATCGGCCGCCGCACCGCGCAGGGCGGCACGGAACAGCGGGTGGTCGTCGGCGATCAGCAGGTTGGGCATGCGGTATCGCTTACTGCACCGTCCAGCCGCCGTCCACCACGATCGTCTGGCCGGTGATGTTGCGCGCGGCGGGCGAGGTGAGGAACGCGGTGATGCCGGCCAGTTCGTCCAGGCCGATGAACACGCCCTTCGGCATCGGCTTCAGCATCACCTGGCTGACCACGTCGGCTTCGGAGATGCCGCGCGTGCGCGCCTGGTCGGCGATCTGCTTGTCGACCAGCGGGGTCTTCACGTAGCTGGGGCACACGGTGTTGATGGTGATGTCGGTGTCGGCCGTTTCCAGCGCCAGCACCTTGGAGAAGCCGACCAGGCCGTGCTTGGCGGCCACGTAGGCGCTCTTGTACGGGCTGGCGACCAGCGCGTGGATGCTGCCGATGTTGACGATGCGGCCGAAGCCGCGTTCGCGCATGCCGGGCAGCACCGCGCGGGTCAGGCGGGCCACGCCGACCAGCATCACCTGCACCAGGAAATCCCACTTCTCGATGGGGAAGTCTTCCAGCGGCGAGACATGCTGCAGGCCGGCGTTGTTGACCAGCACGTCGATGGGGCGCGAGATCGTCGCCAGCGCCGCGTCGATGCTCTCCTGCGAGGTGACGTCCAGCGCGACCGCTTCGGCCGAGCCGCCTTCCGTACGGATCTGCGTCGCCACGGCTTCGGCGGCATCGAGGTTGAGGTCGCTGACGATGACGTGGCGGCCGGCTTCGGCCAGCTGCGCGGCGATACCGGCGCCGATGCCGCTGGCGGCGCCGGTGATGAGAAGGGTGTGGGTGGGCTGCATGGGGGCACTCCTGCGTGTCGTGGCTAGCGTAGCAGGCAGGCGCGCACGGTTCGTGGTACCAAAGTACGATGACGGCGCTTTCCCCGGAGGATAGTTTCGTGGCACTGACCGGAACCTTGGACGCTTTCCACGCATGAACGCGACGACGCGCATTTCCTGCGGCCTCCTGCTCGGCGCGGCACTCGCCGCCTGCAGCAGCACGCCGCCCAAGCCTGAAGCGGTGGCCCACATGATCCAGCCCCAGCGCGTCACCGAACACCGTGGCAGCGACGACCTGCTCACCGCCGGCCTGGGCCTCGACGGGCTGCGCGCGATGGCCGCCCCCGCGTTCGCCGATCCCGCCCGTCCGACGACGGCCGAACTGCGTCGCCGCGCGATCTGGGCGAACTGGCGCGGCATCGCCGACCTCTCGCTGACCGGCGGCTACGGGCAGGCGTACGGCAACGTGGGAAGCGTGCCCGGCCGTGAGTATTCGGCCCTAGCGACGGTCGCCGGCGCGAAACAGCCGCACCGCGTGCTGGTGCAGGTGCCTGACAACTTCGATGCGGCCAAGCGCTGCGTCGTGGTCACCGCCTCCTCGGGCTCGCGCGGTGTCTATGGCGCCATCGCGGTCGCCGCGCCGTGGGCATTGCCGAAGGGCTGCGCCGTCGCCTACACCGACAAGGGCGCCGGTACGGACTACTTCGACCTGACCGAGCAGCGTGGTGCGCGCGAGGACGGCACGATCGGCGAACTCGGTGTCGACACGCTGGCCTTCACGCCCGACGCGCCGGTCGGCGCCAGCGGCGTGGCGGTGAAGCACGCGCATTCCAAGGACAATCCGGAAGCGGACTGGGGCCGCCACGTGAAGCAGGCGGCGGAATTCGCGCTGGCCGCGCTGGACCAGGCGTTCCCGCAGGCGGCGCCGTTCCGTTTCGACAACACGCGCGTCATCGCCGTCGGCATCTCCAACGGCGGCGGTGCGGTCCTGCGCGCCAGCGAAGAGGAAGGCGGCTGGCTGGATGCCGTGGTCGCCGGTGAGCCCAACATCTACGCCGCCGATGCCCCCGGCGCGCGTTCGCTCTACGACTACACGACCGAAGCGGCCCTGCTGATGCCGTGCGCTCTGCTGGACCTGCCGGCGGAGACCCTGCCACAGCCGCCGTTGCGGGCACAGGTTGAGCCGCTGTGGACGGCGCGCTGCGCCACGCTGAAGGCCGCCGGCCTGGTGACGGGTGCCGACGCGAAGGCGCAGGCGGCATCCGCCCGCGCTCAATTGAAGGCCAACGGGTGGACCGACGAAGCGCTGGTGGCCGGTGCGCTGAGCGTGGGCTTCGACCTGTGGCGCGCGGTCGCGGTGACGTATGCGTCCGCCTACGGCCGCTATGGCGTGGGTGAGCATCCCTGCGGCTTCGCGTTCTCCGCGCAGAACGCCGACTTCTCCGCACGCGCGGCCACGGCTGCCGAACGGGCCGCGTGGTGGTCCGAGGGCAGCGGCATCCCGCCGGGGGCGGGCGTCGGCATCGTCGACACGAAGCTGGCAGCGCCGGACTTCACCTTGCCCGGTTTGCAGTGCCTGCGTGCGCTGCAGGGTGGCAGCAGCAACGATGCGCGTCGTGTGCAGGCCGGCATCGCACAGACCGCCGCCCGCTTCCCGAAAACCCGCCGCCCGGTCGTGGTGATCCATGGCCTGGACGACGGGCTGGTGCCGCCGGCGTTCTCCAGCGCACCGTACGTGGCCGCCGCACGCGCGGCGAACCCGGACGTGCGCTACTGGCAGGTGCGTCATGCGCAGCACTTCGACGGCTTCCTCGCACTGCCGGCCTACGGCGCGCGCTATGTACCGTTGCTGCCGTACGTCTACGCTGCGCTCGACCAGGTTAGCGCCACGCTGGACGGTAGCCGCGAACTGCCGGCGAATGCGCTGATCAGTGCGCAGCCGCGGGGTGCGGGCAGCGTGGAGCTGAGCCAGCTGGCGATTCCGAGGTAGGTGATGGCCGTTGTGGGAGCGACATAAGTCGCGAACGGATCGTCGGTGTTGCGGGAAGCATCTGGAGGCATTCCATCCATCCGGACTTCGTTCGATCGCGACTTACGTCGCTCCCACACCGGAGAAACAGGCTACCCACGACGGTTTCACCCGGTTCGGCTTACCCTGTAGGCCATTCCTGGTCAGGCGCGATGCCATGTCCCGACACTTCTCGATGATCCGCGACTTCCAGCTGGCCGACTGGTTCACGCTGGGCAATGCGTTCTGCGGCACCGGTGCGATCTTCGCGGCGATGCGCTTCCTGCAGGAAGGCATCCTGCGCGACCTGATGATCGGCATGGCGCTGATCCCGCTGGCCTTCATCTTCGATGCGCTCGACGGACGCGTGGCGCGCTGGCGCAATCAGGCGTCGGTGCTGGGGCGAGAGCTCGATTCGCTGGCCGACGTCATTTCCTTCGGCGTGGCGCCTGCCGCGCTGGCCTACGCCTGCGGCATGCAGGGCGGCTGGGACTGGCTGGTGCTGTCGTACTTCGTGGCCTGCGGGGTCAGCCGGCTTGCACGCTACAACGTCACCGCCGAGTCGCTGGCCGACGGCGGCGACAAGGTGAAGTACTTCGAGGGCACGCCGATCCCGACCAGCCTGCTGCTGGTGGTGCTGCTGGCGATTGCGGCCTACCTGGGCCACGTGGGGCCGGACCTGTGGCTTGGATCGCTGAAGCTGGGACCTTGGCTGCTGCATCCGCTGGTGCTGCTGTTCGCGGTGTCCGGCACGCTGATGATCAGCAAGACGTTGCGCATTCCCAAGCCTTGACCGTGAGGTGAAGGCGCGTCATGCACGCGCCGCCGGCCGCGGCTAGAATCGGGCGGGAAAGGGAGGGCACATGGCAAATTCCGTTCCACCGTGGCCGGGCGATTTCGAGTCGGTCGCCCAGCAGTACTGGAGCCTGTGGGGCGACGCCCTGCGGCAGGCCGGCGCGACGCCGACGATGTCCATGCCTGGCGCGGCGCCGGGCTGGCAGCAGACGGTCGACTGGTGGTCGAAGCTGGTGCCCGGCGGTCAGCCCCAGGTCGACGAGGCCGTTGGCCGCTTCCAGCGGCAGGCCAGCCAGTGGTTCGGGCAGATGCAGCAGGTCGCCGCGCAGTTCACTGGCCGCGATCACGATGCCACCGATATCGGACGCGCGTGGCGCTCGTCGCTCGGCATGGCCGAGCCCACGCCGGCCCACAACCCGTTCGCCGACATCTTCCGCAGCATGCAGGGCGGCGCGCACGGACTCGACGGCTGGATCCAGCAGATGCGCCCCTGGTTGGAGAACCTGCAGCGCGATGGCGATCGCTGGATGCACCTGCCCACCTTCGGCCTGTCGCGGGAACACCAGGAACGATGGCAGCACCTCGCCCAGGCCTACCAGGACTACCAGCGCCAGGTTGGCGAATATGACCAGTTGATGCTGCAGGTGGCGCAGGATGCCTTCACCCGCTTCGAGCGCAAGTTGGAAGAGCACACCGAACCTGGCCGCCAGTTGCAGAACGCGCGCGCCCTGTTCGACCTGTGGATCGACGCGGCGGAAGAGGCCTACGCGCAGGTCGCCATGTCGAACGACTTCCGCCACGCCTACGGTGGCCTGGCCAATGCGCAGGCCCGCCTGCGCCTGGGTGTGCAGCGCGAAGTCGAACAGATCTGCACGCAGTTCGGCATGCCGACGCGGACCGAAGTCGATTCCGCCCACCGCAAGATCGTCGAACTGGAGCGTGCGCTGCGCAAGCTGACACGCGCGCAGGCAGCGCCCGCCCGTCGCGCGCCGGCAGCTCGCTCCGCCGCGCCGGTGGAAGCACCGGTTGTCGCTGAAGCGCCGCCGCCAGCACCTGTGCCTGCGAAACCGAAGGCGGCGAAGAAGCGTCCGCCTGCCCGTCGCAAGCCCGCACCGGCGCCGAAAGCTGCGCCGAAGAAGCGCGTAGCGGTCAAGAAGACGGCAGCCAAGAAGCGTGTGCGACGCGCGGTAGCCGCGGCAGCGCCGGCCGCCACCAGGCAGGAACGCGTGCCTGCAGCGACCAAACGGGTCGCGCGCAAGCCGGCCAAGGGCAAGAAGCCCACCGCCAAGACGGTGGCCAAAGCGGCGGCCCCGAAAGCGCCGAAGAAAGCTGCCGCGCCCATCGCCAAACCGACCTCGGTCGTCTCGATGAAGGACTGGGTGGCGCGCAACGCCACGCGTGGCGCCGTCGCCGAAGCGCCGGGCTCGGGCAAGAAGACCAAGCGGGGTAAGGGCAAATGAACGGGCCGCTCAACTTCAGCGCCGAGACGCTGGCGCAGGAAGCCACCACGCTGACGCAGAAACTCTCCGCCGGCCTGCACACGCTGCCGGAGGTCGAGGACGTCCACTACGGTGCCACCCAGAAGCAGGAAGTCTGGCGCGACGGCAAGGTCGTGCTGTACCGCTTCATCGGCGAGAAGGCGCCGACGGCGAAAGTCCCGCTGCTGATCGTCTATGCGCTGGTCAACCGGCCGTACATGGTCGACCTGCAGCACGACCGTTCACTGGTGAAGGGCCTGCTGGCGCAGGGCGAGGACGTCTACGTCATCGACTGGGGGTATCCGGACCGCTCCGACCGCTTCCTCGAGCTCGACGACTACATCAACCGTTTCATCGATGGTGCCGTCGACCACCTGCGCGACAGCAGCGGCCGCGATGCGGTCAACGTGCTGGGCATCTGCCAGGGTGGCGCGTTCTCGCTGTGCTATGCGTCGCTGCACCCGGAGAAGGTCAAGAACCTGATCACCATGGTCACGCCGGTGGATTTCCACACGCCCGACAACATGCTGTCGCACTGGACGCGGGAGCTGGACGTGGACCTGTTCGTCGATGCGCTGGGCAACGTGCCCGCCGACATGATGAATGCCTGCTACCTGATGCTGAAGCCGTTCCGGTTGAACCTGCAGAAGTACGTGGGCCTGGTGGACATCCTCGACGACAAGCGGGCGATCGAGGATTTCCTGCGCATGGAGAAGTGGATCTTCGACTCGCCGGACCTGGCGGGCGAAGCGTTCAAGCAGTTCATCACCCAGTTCTACCAGCGCAACGGTTTCATCAAGGGCGGCATCGAGATCGGCGGCGAAGCGGTGGATCTCGGTTTCGTGGACATGCCCGTGTTGAACATCTACGCCGAACAGGATCACCTGGTGCCGCCGGACGCCTCGCGTGCACTGAAGGATGTCGTGGGAACGGCCGACTACACCGAGTTGAGTTTCAAGGGCGGCCATATCGGCATCTACGTGTCCAGCCGTGCGCAGCGCGAGGTGCCGACGGCGATCCATCACTGGCTGGGCCAGCGCGCGCGGTGATGGTGATGCGTCGCCTTGTCGTGCTGTTGTTGGTCACGCTGCCTTGGGCGGCGTACGCCGCGCCGTCCGCACAGGCCAAGCGCGAGATCCAGGGCCTGATGGATGCGCTGTCCACGTCGTCGTGCGAGTTCCAGCGCAATGGGACATGGCATGGGCGTGAGGAGGCGCGCAAGCACCTGCAGCGCAAGTACGACTACCTGCTGAAGAAGAATCTCGTGGATACCGCGGAACAGTTCATCGAGCGCGCGGCGAGCAAGAGCAGCATGAGCGGACGTGCCTACCAGGTGCGCTGTCCGGGCCAGCCCGCGCAGCCGGCGGCCACGTGGTTCGCGGCAAAGCTCGACGCGCTGCGCGGTTCAGGCGCGCCCGTCCGCTGACGCGCTAGACTCGGCCCAGACCACCGCGCGGAGCAGCCGGCGATGAACAACAGTACGTCCAAACCGTTCGCCCGCTCGCTGAACGATCGCATGATCGCCGGTGTGATGGGCGGCATTGCCCATCGCTACGGCTGGAGCGCCACGTTGCTGCGGGTGGTCTTCGTCATCGTGTCGATCGCGTCGGCTGCGTTCCCCGGCATCCTGGTCTACCTGATCCTCTGGCTGCTGATGCCGAACGAACAGGATTGACACCATGGCGCCTGCGGGGCTGTGGGTCATGCGCGTGCTCGGTGTCGTCTGGGCGGTGCCCAACACGCTGATCGGATTGCTGGCCGGCGCCGCCGGTATGGCGTTCGGCGCGCGCGCTGAGTGGAACCGTCGCGATTTCGCCATCGTCTTCCATCGCTGGCCATGGGGTCCCGGCGGCGCCATCACGTTCGGCAACAGCATCCTGCATACCGGCGACACGCTGGAGTCCGAATGCATCACCTACGAGCATCGCGCAGGCCGGACGCAGCATCCGCGCATCCGCCTGGGCGATCACGAGCGGGCGCACGTCTACCAGTACATGGTGCTGGGCCCGCTGTTCCTGCCGGTCTACCTGCTGTGCGGCGGGGTCAGCGTGCGCAATCCGTTCGAACGCGCGGCGGATCGTTATGCGCTGACCGGCAAGGGCTGGTGGCCGGGCGGCTGACCGACGGACGGTCGCCGTGTTTTCACCCGTTGACGACGCCGTCGCGCGTAACCTGATCGCGTCCGGAAAGCGCACCGAATACGCTTCGATGCGACCCGGCAAGGAGGGCCCAGCCACCCGGGAGACATCCCGACGTGACTGGGCCTTCTCATTGGGCGGGACATCAGTCGCGTGAGGTCTTCTTCGCCGCTTTCTTTGTGGTCTTGCGGGTGGCTGTCGTCTTCGCCGCCTTCTTGGCAGGGGCCTTCTTCGTGGCTGCCTTTACCGCCTTCTTGGCGGTGGCTTTCCCGGTTGCCTTCTTCGTGGCCTTCTTCGCCGTCTTGCGGCCGGCGCCGGACTTCTTGCCGCCACCATCCTGCTTGTTGACGGTGGCCCAGGCGATGCGCTCGGCAGCCGCGCGTGAACGACCCTGATCCAGCTCGCTTTCTTCGATGTGCTCGGCCTGCCGCTTCTGCTTGTCGGTATAGGCCGACTTGTCTCCGCGTGGCATGACGCTGTCTCCCTGGGGATAGGGAAGCGCAGCGTCGCGCGCACTGCATGACGATGCCGTCAATGCAGGGTCAGCGCTCCATGCGCTCGAACGAGAACAGCGGCCACAGCGGATGCCGTTTCCGTTCGATCAAGGCGCGCAGCAGCCCGGCGCCGAGCATGCTGTAGGTGATGCCGTTGCCGCCGTAGGCCATCGCGAAGTGCACGCGCGGCCCCCATTGCGGATGCGGGCCGAAGAAGGGTAGGCCGTCCTCCGTTTCGGCGAACGTGCCGGCCCAGGAGAACGCCGGCGTGATCGCCATGCCGGGAAACAGCTCCTCCAGCCGCTTCAGCAAGGTGCGCGCCTTCTTCTGCACACGCGCATCGCGTTTGGCGGGGATATCCATGGCATCGTCCTCGCCACCGAGCAGCAGGCGTCCGTCGGAGGTGCTGCGTGCGTACAGGTAAGGCCGGGCGGTCTCCCACAGCAGCGTATCGGCGAGGAAGCCGAGGTCCGCCTCGGGCAGCGGGTCGCTGATGACGGCATAACTGCTGCGGTTGCGTGCGACGCGCTGCTTCAGCCAGTGCTGGCTTGCGTAGCCGGCGGCGAGCACCAGGTGCGACGCGCGCACGGCGAGGCCGGTATCGGTACGCAGGGTCACGCCGCGCGACGTGGTTGCGATGTCGACGACGCAGGTGCGATCGAAGATCGACGCTCCCTGCTTCCGCAGTCGTTGCAACAGGCGGTGGGTCAGGCGGTACGGGTCAACGCGTGCCGCCTGCGTGCTGAGCAGGGCGGCGGGCGCGTCGAAGCCGTAGTCGTCGCGCACGCGCGTCGACGACAGCAGTTCCACCTGCAGCCCGTGCCGGCGTCGCGCCGCATGCTCGTCCTGCAGCGTGCGCACGTCGCGGCGTCGGCTGGCGTAGTACAGGCTGCGGTTGCGCGCGAAGCCGACGTCGCGCCATGCCGACGCGGTCTCCTGTAACTGGTCGATGGCCTCGGCGCAGGCGCGGTAGGCGAGAGCGGCATCGGCTTCGCCATGGCGCTTGGCCAGGTCGACCAGGTGCGTGTCGATTTCGTACTGCAGCAGCGCCGTGCTGGCGGCGGTACTGCCCCAGCCGATGTCGCGCTGTTCCAGCACCGCCACGTCGAGGCCATGGCGGGACAGTTCATCGGCGATCAGCGCGCCGGTGATGCCACCGCCAAGCACGGCGACGTCGCACCGGTGATCGGAGGTCAGGCGCGGGAACGCCTGCATCAGGCCGTTGCTGACCGCCCAGAAGGGGTAACCACTTTTCAGGTCCATGCGCACCCGGTCCCGTCACGAGGCGGACATGCTCGCAAGCCGCCCGACAGGGAGGGGTGAAGGCCGGCGTCAGCGCGGCAGGGCGCCCTTGAGGAACACGTCGACGGCCGCGAGGGCCTGCGCCTCCAGCGTGTCGACATCGGGCAGATGCGGTCCGCCCGCAGCCAGGCGGAGCACCTGGTCGCCGAACAGGCTCATGTAGAACTGCGCGGCCGCGGCCTTGGGCGACGGCAGCTGCAGGCGACCGGCCGCCACCTGCTGTTCGAGGTAGTCCTCGAGGGTGCGGCGGATGGACGCCACCACATGGTCGAAGAACCAGTCGCGCAGGGCCGGGAAAGACTGCCCTTCGCCGATCACGATGCGGTAGACCACCTGCGAGTCGGTGCCCGCCATCAGTTGCGCCATGCGGATCGCCACGCGGCGCAGCGCCTGCTCGGGCGACAGCTCGGTGAGGTTGAGGTCGCTGAGCACATGGATGTGCAGGTCCATGCGGCGTTCGAGGATGGCGCAGGCCAGGCCTTCCTTGTCGCCGAAGATGCGGTAGAGGGTCGCCAGCGATCCGCCTGCCCGCGCCACGATCTCGCTCAGTCGCGCGTGCTGGTAACCCTTTTCCGCGAACACCTCGGTGGCGGCGTCCAGGAACTTCTCTGCCCGGATCTCGCCGCGACGGCACAGTTCCACCTGTGGACGGGGTCGCAGGGGCAGGCCACTCGGGGAAGCATCGCTGAAAACGGTTTCCAGATAGTCGGACGGGATGCTCACGGAAAGTCCCTGCGCGCGGCTGGGTAGTGATGTTGTCGCCAGCCTAGCAAAAAGGCCGTCGTGCCGTGGCAACCGCGTAAGCGGTCTGTCCGGCGTCCGCTACAGGTAACGCGTGAACCTGGGTGCCTCCTGCCAGCGATCGTGCGCTCCATCGACATGAACGACCGGGGCGGCGTCGAGTTCTTCGGGCGGGACGTCCTCCAGGCAGCCCAGGTTCACGCCGTAGATGCGCTCTTCACCCGGCATGTTGTTGCCGACGCCGAAAGGGCGCACCCCGCAGGTGCGGCAGAAGTGGTGCGAGTTGCGCAGGGTGTTGAAGCGGTACTCGGTCAGCTCGCCGTCCCCGGACAGCAGGCGGAACCGGTCGGCCGTGACGATGGCCGGCCAGAACCGGTTGCGCCGGCAGATCGAGCAGTTGCAGCGGTAGGTGGGCTGGGTGAGGTCGATCTCCGCCTCGAAACGGACGGCGCCGCAATGGCAGCTGCCTCTGGGCCTGTTAACGCTGATGACCCCAGTCGCACCGATCCTGCGGACGTGCGCAGCAAGGAAGAGCGAGGGCGCGTATGTCGATACGCAACGGAGCGATGACGCCGCGGCGTGCGCCCGCAGGACCGGCCCTTCGGGTGGCGCACCGATGGCCGCCAGGCGGCGCCGCGCGGCTTGACCTGACGGCCAGTCGGGCGCTGCGCCACGCAACACCGCCTGACGGCCATCGGTGCGCCATGCGGCAGGGGTCATCAGCGTTAACAGGCCCCAGGTCTTCAGCATGGAGCCTCCGGTGCCGATATCGATCCGGGGGCTGACGGGGTCGCCCCGCCGCACCCGGTACTGGGGCGTGAGCATATCGGACCCTCCACCTGCCGGAGCCGTGCATGCTGCAGACCGTCGATGTCGCCGACCTCCGGCCCGGCATGTATGTGCACAAGCTGCTCGGCCCGTGGATGCAGCACCCGTTCTGGCGCACGTCGTTCCTGCTGGATGCCGAGCGCGTCGCGGAACTGCAGGACAGCGGGGTGGAGCAGGTGCTGGTGGACCTGTCCCGGAGCGAGCTGGGCGGCGATGGCGACGTCGATGTCCCGACCCCGGACGCGGCAGGACCGGTGCACGCGGAGCCGGCCGCGATGCCCTCGTCGGACGCGGATGCGGAGCGTCGCCGGGTGATCGTGACCGACGGCACCGTCAGCCTGGCGTCCGAGATCTCGCGCGCCCGCCGCATTTGCGATGAAGGCCGCGACGCCGTGGAGGCGATGTTCCGGGAAGTCCGGCTGGGCCGGGGTGTGGACGCCGGCCACGTACTGCCGTTGCTCGATGAGATCACCGGCTCGGTCGACCGTCACCCGACCGCGCTGGTGAGCGTGGCGCGACTGAAGGACGCCGACAGCTATACCTACCTGCATTCGGTCGCCGTGGGCGCGCTGATGGCCATGCTCGCCCGGCAGCTGCAGTTGCCGGAAGACCAGGTGCGGGAGGCCGCCTTGGGCGGCCTGCTGCACGACATGGGCAAGGCGATGCTGCCGCTGGAGGTGCTCAACAAGCCCGGCAAGCTGACCGATGACGAGTTCGCCATCGTCCGCCAGCATCCCGTGCATGGCGAACGCCTGCTGCGCGACGGCGGCATCACCCAGGAGGCGGTCCTGCACATCGCCCGCCACCATCACGAGAAGGTCAACGGCGCCGGTTATCCGCAGCGCCTGTCCGGCGCCGAACTGCCGCTGCTGACCCGCATGAGCGCCATCTGCGACGTCTACGACGCCATCACCTCCAACCGGCCCTACAAGACGGGCTGGGATCCGGCCGAATCGCTGCGACGCATGGCCAGCTGGCAGGGCCATTTCGACGAGACACTGATGAAGTCGTTCGTGCGCAGTGTCGGCATCTACCCGATCGGCGCGCTCG
The DNA here is from genome assembly GCF_964252945.1 of Pseudoxanthomonas sp. LjRoot143. NCBI lineage: Bacteria > Pseudomonadati > Pseudomonadota > Gammaproteobacteria > Lysobacterales > Lysobacteraceae > Pseudoxanthomonas > Pseudoxanthomonas sp. LjRoot143. The sequence goes on from NZ_CAXUPM020000001.1 coordinate 1,050,360, forward strand.
TGCGGCTCTCCAGCGAGCGGCTTGCGGTGGTGGTGGAACAGAATCCCGCCACGCTGCTGGCACCGCGGGTGCGCGTGTTCTACTCGGTCAGGTTGCGCAAGCATGTGTTGATGACCGACCTCGACCTGGCGACCGCGGGCGAGCATGAACGCATCGTCGGCGTGGAGTCGCCGGAGAAGTGGGGCTTCCGCGACCTGGAGAAGGTCTGGCTGCCCTGACGGAGCATGTCGATTCGCATCGTTCCGGTTCGTCGCCTGGACAGGCCCTGGCTGGATGAAAGGAGCGTGCCATGCAGACCCATACCGGCAGCTGCCATTGCGGCGCCGTGCGCTACGAGTGCGACCTGGACCTGGCCGCCGGCACGCGACGCTGCAACTGCAGCTTCTGCCTGAAGACCCGCATGTGGAAGGCCTTCGTGCTGGGGGAGGGCAGTTTCCGCCTGCTGCAGGGCGCCGAGGCGCTGTCGGATTACCGCGCCCGTGATTCCGGATGGCCCGAAGGCCAGGTGCACCACTACTTCTGCCGCCATTGCGGCGTGCGCGGTTTCAGCAAGGGTTACCTGGCGATGGCACCGTTCAACGGCTGGTTCCATGCCGTCAACGTCGCCACCCTGGACGGCCTGGACGATGCGCAGTTGGCTGCGGTTCCCGTGCAGTACGAAGACGGCCGCCACGACGACTGGGACCACGCGCCGGCGCATCTGCGGCATCTGTGAGGCGGCAGCCGGACTTCCGGCACGTGTCCGCGCGTCGGCCTGCGGAGAGCATGGCCCGTCGATGCACCCGTTCCCGTGTCAGGCAACGGGCGATGTGCCCCAGGCCATTCCACGCGAAGGAGATCCCGATGTCCCTGCTGTCCCTGGTCATGGCGGCCACCGCCGCCACGGCACCCGTGCCCATGGCCGAGGCCGCCACCCTGGCCGCGATCGAGGCGACCTGCTTCGACTACGTCGACGGCCAGCTGGAAGGCGACCCCGCCCGCGTGGCGCGCGCGCTGCACCCGGACCTGGCCAAGCGCTCGGTCATCGGCGATACGCCGGACGAACGCCTCGGCCTGCGCCGCATGTCGAAGGACGAACTGGTCTCGCTGACCCGGCAGGGCGCGCTGAAGACGCCGAAGGACCAGTGGAACCGCAGCTGCCGCATCCTCGACGTCACCGCCGAGACCGCCGTCGTGCGCCTCGAGACGCCGTGGTTCGTCGACCACTTCCACATGGGCCGTTACGGCGACCGCTGGATCATCGTCAATGCGTTGTGGCACATGAAGCCGCGGTGATCACTCCGCGATGGACGATTTCGCCGCCTTGCGGAACAGCAGGGCGGACGTGAGCCACGCCACGACGTACAGGCCGGTGAAGGCGAGCACGAAGGCAGGCGATTCCTGCGTGTCCATCCGCATGGCGATGCCGCCCGCCACCATCTGGACGACCGCCATCGCCGCCAGCACGCCTGCCATGCCGCGCGCCTGCAGGCGGACCAGTCCGCTGCCGATGGCGCCGATCGCCAGTACGCCGAGGAAGAGCAGGTTGGCGGCATGCTCGGGCTCGTCGACGATGCCGACGGCCAGGTTCGCCCACAGCAGCAGGAAGGCCGCGCCGATCGCGATCAGGCTGGCCAGCAAGTAGCTGGGCACGCGCGCCACGCGCGTCGCCATCTCGAAGGCCACGCAGGCGGTCAGCAGCATCACGCCGAACACGGCGAAATCGCTGCCGGTCCAGGCCACCTCGTGGGTGAACTGCATCGCCACCCAGGGCGCGAGCAGCAACAGCATGGCGCCACCCCATGCGAACGGGCGCAGTACGCGGATCCACACGATGGCGTTGGAGTAGGTGTCGCTGGTCATCGCCATGATTCCATGTCTGCGGGAGGCGCAGGGCACAGGATCGGCGACTGTCGTGCAGCGATGGCGGAGCGTGTGTGAAGCGGGTGCGAAGTCCTGCCGGGCTCAGGGCACCCGGGTGGCCGGCCGATGCGCGTAGCTCAGCACGCGGGTCACCTGCCACTGGCCGTCGCGTTCGCGCCAGACCATCACGAAATCGGCTTCACCCGCGCAGTCCTTTTCCGGCAGCGCGCAGAAGCGGTGCGTTCCTTGCGAGATCGCGCCGAAATCCTTGATTGGAAAGACCTCCAGCGTGCCGGGAACCAGCTCGCGTCGATAGCGGCCGCAGACGTACTCGCGCGTGCGGGCGATCATGTCGTCGCGGGTCCAGGTGACGCCGCCGTTGTCGTGGTAGAACTCCACCGACACGTCGAAGTAGGCGGCGTGCTTTGCCAGCTGCGCCGGATCTGCGCAGGTGTTGAACGTGTCGAACACGGCCGTGTCCAGCACAGCGATGGCCTCGGTCAGCTGTTCCGGCGTGCGCTCGACAACCGCCGTCGCCTCGGCCGCACAGCACAGCAGTGCGGTACCCAGCAGGCCGCAGAAGGCGGTTCTCGCCCTGCGCCAACGCGCGGTGGTCATGCCGACACCAGCGGTGCCCGCGGGCGACCGCCCAGCAGGCGTGCCGGCAGCATCAGCACGGCGTGCAGGAAGGCGAACAGCGCCGAGAAGGTGATGCCGACCAGGCGGAACGGCAGCGACAGCAGCCAGACGAACGGCCAGGCGACCAGTGCCAGCAGGGCGAGCGGCCAGCACAGGACGAGCAGCACGCACCAGGCGAGCAGGGCGACGAGGGTCTTCACGTTCCGGTTCCTTGGGTGGGGCGGCCATCGGCCAGCGGTCGTGGCGATCCTGGTCGCGTGTCCCGCCGCGGACAACCGGCGTGCGACGAAACGGGGCCGCCGGCGACCGAACGGCCGCTGGCGCGCGTGAATCAGTCCATGCCCAGCAGGTGACGCGTGACCTGCGCCGCGTCCCGTCCCGCAAGCGTGCCCGGTCGCGCGCCGGACCACAGCGGCGAGAAATCGTCGCGATCACGTGCCTCGGCCGCGGCGCGCAAGGGCGCGAGCGCCTGCGACGCCCACGGGAACGCCGGAGCCACGTCCGACAGCGGGCCGAGCTCGCGCATCAGCCGGTTGACCAGGCCACGCGCGGGCCGGCCGCTGAAGAGGTTGGTGAGCGCGCCTTCGCGCGCGGGCTGCTGCAGGGCGGTGCGATGCACGGCCGATGTGGTGGCTTCCGGGCACAACAGATAGGCGGTGCCGGCCTGTACCGCACTGGCGCCAGCCGCCAGCAAGGCGCGCACGTCGGCGCGGTCGCCGACGCCGCCGGCCGCGATCACCGGCACGGTCAGCGTTTTCGACAGCGCGGCCACCAGTTCGTGCGTGCCGGGCTGGATGGTCAGGTCGTCGGAGAGGAAATGTCCACGGTGGCCGCCGGCCTCGATGCCCTGCGCGATCACCGCGTCCGCACCCTGGCGTTGCAGCCACCGTCCTTCCTCCAAGGTGGTCGCCGACGACAGCACGGTGGCCCCCCAGCCCTTGATGCGCGCCAACAGGGACGCGTCCGGCAACCCGAAGTGGAAGCTCACGATCCGCGGTCGGAACGCCTCCAGCAGGTCGACAGTCGCCGCATCGAGAGGACGACGTGCGCCGGCCGTCGAGGGCGCGGGCGGTGCGACCCCGTACTCGGCGTAGTACGGCATCAATGCATCGCGCCAGCGTCGCCCATCGGCGGCATCCGGCTCGGCCATCGCGTGGCAGAAGAAGTTGAGGTTGATCGGCTGCGGCAATGTCGCGAAGGCGCGCAGTGCGGACTCGAGTTGCGCCGGGTCCAGCATCGCGCAAGGGAGGGAGCCGACGCCGCCGGCATGGGCGACCGCGATGGCGAGCGCTTCGTCCTGCACGCCGGCCATCGGCGCCTGGATGAGGGGAAGGGACGTGCCGAGCAGGGACGCGAGGGATTCCATGCCGCCAGCTTACGCCTGACCGCACGTCCACCGGCATCCAGGATCCGATGCGCATACGCGTGATGACGACGCGGCATGTCGCGATAACCACAGGCATGCAGTGGACGCGGATGTTTTAACCCGTGGGTAACGATGCGTTTGGCACGTTGCGATGGCCTCGAACGGAGCCCGCCGCCATGCCGAACGCCGCCTTCAGATCGCGCCAGGAACTCGATGCGATGGTCGACCAGATCGACCGGCAACTGGACGTGCTGTACCAGGCCTCGGCAGCGGCCTCGCGCGCGGAAGTCTGGTCCAATCTTGCGGGCGCGGCGCTCAAGCTGGCGGCACCCGAAGACCACGAGTACGTCTATGAGCGCCTGCATGCGGTGTTCAGGGCGCACCAGTCGGCGCCCGCATCTCCGTGACGCGCGCTTCGTAAGAACCGCCCGCTCCAGCGGCGGCATCCCGGCGTCGTCCACGAAGCATCGAAAGGGTAAGAGGCTTCGTCGTGGACGACGCATCGACCGGGTTCCGTTCCCGATCAAGGATGCATTGCGCCGGCTGGAGCGGGCATGCCAGATGTAGCGCCGTGGCCTGATCGCATGAAGTGGCGAAGCGTCATGACCACATGCGCCGCCAGCATGAGTCCGTGTCGCAGCTGCCCGGACCATCGTTCCTTGCCTAATGGCATATGCAGCGGTTATCTCGATATGCGGGTAACAGGTTATCTCCACATGCGTGGAGATGATTGTTCACGCCGGGTTTACGCTTTCTACGATGTGCGTCCCACGTCACACAGTGAGCGCACTTGATGTCGATCGTCCGCATACCGCGCGCCGCCCGTGCCCAGGCCGGTCCGGTGCATCGTACTCCCACGTACTTCCGCAAGACCTTGCTCGCACGCGTCGTCACCGCCGCGCTCGCAGGGCCTGCACTGCTCGCTGCACCGCATGCCGGGGCGCAATCGCAGGAAGCGTTGCAGGCCGAGAACCTCCGGCTGAAGGAAGAAGTCGCCCGCCTGAAGCAGGCGCTCGGCGTTGCCGATGCACCGGCAACGGCCACCACGACAGCAGCGCCCGCGCCGGCCGCATCGCCGACCACGGCACCGTCACGGTCCGTCGGCGCGCAGGTAGGCGACGCGCAGCTGCTCGACGCGGTGATCGTGAAGAGCGAGCGCATCAAGGATGTGCCGGATTCGATCTCCGCGGTCACCGGCGAGGAGCTGGAGAAGTTCCACGTCAACAACTTCCGCGACATCGTCAACCGCGTCGGCAACGTGCGCACGTCGTGGCAGAACCCGAACACCGCCTCGATCTTCATCCGCGGCGTCGGCTGGGCCGCCGGCGCCGGCGTGCTCGACCCCAGCGTCGGCGTCACCGTCGATGGCGTCAGCCACGGCATCAGTTCCATTTCCGCGCTCAGCAACTACCTCGATATCGAGGCTGTCGAAGTGACCCGCGGCCCGGCCGGCGTCGACGGCGGCAAGGCGTCGAACGTCGGGCGCGTCACCATCAACACGCGCAAGCCCGGCTTCTCGCCCGAGGCGCGCGCCACGCTGACGCTGGGCCAGCTCAACACCGTCATTGCCACGGCGGCGATCGGCGGCGGCATCATCGACGACACCCTGGCCTATCGCCTGACCGTCAACCGCGAGACCGCCGACGGCCCCTACAAGAACGCCAACGACAGTACCTTCACCTGGCGCAACACCGACCGCACCAGCGTCCGCGCGCAATTCCTGTTCACGCCCAGCGACAGGCTGGAAGCGAACGTGTCGCTGGACCTGACGCCCGAAGGCCGTGAGATCTGCGAGAACTGCTTCTGGTTCAATTCGAAGACTCCGGCCAGCTACGACTGGATCAACCCCGTTACCGGCCTGCCGGGTGCGGTCAACTACGCCGAAGACGTGTTCGGCAAGCTGCAGCGCCGCTGGTTCGCGCAGAAGCCGGACTACACCCTGGACGATTACTACGCACCGCGCGTCAACACCATCGGCGAGTACCCCAACACCTACGAGACCCGCGGCGCCACCGCCAACGTGGTCTACCGCTTCGACGACCGGACGTCACTGACCTCGATCACCGGGTACCGCGACTACCAGTTCTCGCAGGGCGCCGGCTCGCATACCGGCTTCGAGTGGCTGCGCGAACCGCGTGGCACCCAGACCAAGTACGAACAGCTCAGCCAGGAGCTGCGCCTGGATGCGGCGGTGAACGATGCACTCGACCTGCAGGCCGGCCTGTACTACTTCCGTGGCAAGTTCCCGTACTACACGCAGACCGAGCGCTACGGCTCCGATGGCGGCGCGTACTACGCCACCGATGCGCAGTACCGGCGGCTGGATCCCGTCACCGCCGGGCAGCCGGACCTCGTCGATCCTGCCGGCCGGCTGCTGCTGTTGAATTCCGTGCACGGGCTGGTCACCCAGCGCCGGGAGCGCTACTTCAACGAGTCATCCGCACTGTTCTCCAATCTCACCTGGGCGGCCACCGACGCCTGGAGCCTCAATGCCGGCCTGCGTGTCGGGCGCGAGACGCGCGAGACCACGGCGAGCAACGGCATCCTGTCCGATGGCTACGCGGCCGAGCTCAACCCGGCGTCGGTCAACAACGTAACTTTGAACGGCTTCGCCAACAATGCGCAGGGCGCGCTGCTCGCGACGAACAGCGCACAGCAGCTCGCGTTGGCCGACTTCGTCGCACAGAAGTACTTCGGCGTCGCGACCTATGCCGGCCTGAGCGCTGCGCAGCGGCAGCAGGTGGCGGACGCAAAGGCGATCCGCGCCGCCCGCATCGGCGGGCTCTACCAGCAGGCCGACGCGGAGGACTACGGCGAAACCCTTTACAACGGCACGCTGGGCACCAGCTACCGCGTCAACGATGCGCTGACCGTGTACGCGTCCTACAAGTACGGCGAGAAGCCGGGCATCGCGCAAATCGTCGGCGCCACCGCCCTGGGCGGCAAGTCGGTGCCCGCAGATACCGAGACCACGCAGGCGTTCGAGCTGGGCTTCAAGTCGCTGCTGCTGGACAACACCCTGTCCATCGCCGGCACGCTGTTCCGGCAGGATATCGACGACTACCTGCAGAACACCTTCGTCTACGACGAAGTGCAGACCCAGTTGAACAACAACGGCCAGCCGGCCTACCTGGCCGCGCTCGGCAACGTGCCGAAGGTGCGCACGCAGGGCCTGGAACTGGATGTCGGCTACTTCGGCATTCCGTACACCACGCTGCGCTTCTCGGGCGCCTACACCGATGCGGAGTACGTCGAGTTCCCGCGTGCGCCGGTGCCGGCCGAACTGGGCGGCAGCAATCCGGCGGGACCGTACTTCGACGCCAGCGGCAAGCAGTTGCCGGGCGCGCCGCGGGTGAGCGGCAACCTGTTCGCCGATTTCTCGTACCCGCTGCGCAACGACTGGGTCTTCCACACCAACCTCAACTACAACTTCCAGAGCAGCTACTACGCCGACACGCGGCTGTCGCGCTACGCCCGTGCCGACGGCTTCGGCGTGGCCGATTTCTCCATCGGCCTGGGCCGCCAGGATGGCCGCTTCGACGTCAGCCTGGTCGCCAAGAACGTCTTCGACCAGGACACCGGCATCCCGCTGACCTGGAACTCCTACAAGCCCGGTATTCCCCGCTGGATCGGCGTGACCTTCAGCGGTTCCCTGCATTGATCTCGACAAGATGTCCGGCATGTGATCGCTGGGGGTCAGCCTGACGAGTGGATGACGGCACCCTGTGCGTATCCCGGATCCCGGCGAGGTGAACCCTCGCCGGGATCCTTGTATGGGTGGCCAGACGAAAATGCAGCGTCACGTTTGTCGTGTGGTGTAGATGGTTGTACGCATATCGCTGTCGGCGGTGGCGCATGAGTCCATTCCTGTTCGCCATGACGCGATACGCCTGCAGCGGGCAAGAATGGACACCCCTCCCACTTGCCTGGAATCGCACCACATGTCCGCGACGAATCAACTCTATCTTTCACTCAAGCGAGGCATCCTGCTGGCATCGCTCGTCGCCGCCGCGCCGTTCGTTGCGATCGCCCACGCCGATGCCGCAGATGCCTCTGCCTTGCGTTCGCACCTGGCAGCAAAGAAGGCGGCCATCGTCGCGCTGTCGAGCCAGGAGGCGGCACCGACGACGTTGTATGGAAAAGTCACTGCCGAGAGCCGGTCCGGCGTCCGTCGCCTGCGCATCGGCGAAACCGGACAGTTCCAATGGATCAGCGATAGCGATCGCGGCTACGCCGGTTACAACCTGGGCGCAGGCTCGTGGGATTCCCTGGTAGGTACCCTGTCCAGCGCCGTGGCGGACGAGTACCTGGTGCAGGCCGCGCTGAAGGATATTCCGCTGGATTCGCTCGATGTCGTGTTCACCAGCGTTCCCCAGCGCAAGACGGAAGCGTTGGCTTATCCGAACAATCTCGGCTACACCGCCTATATCCAGTCGCCCGCGTCGGACGCCAAGCTGGAGGAGCTCCGGGCCGCGGTGCATGCCAGTTCCTCGGCGATCAATCTGGTCACCAAGGCGCAGGACGTTACCCATGCCACCGTGCACTACACGCACAGTGCGGCCACCCGCGATCCGGCACTGCCGCCCGGCCTGCGTGACTTCATCACCGAGGAAAAAATACCCGCCGTGAAAGCGCGTTCCCAGCTGCGTGCCGCAGGTGCGTCGGCGCCGGCACCACAGACGCTGATCGCGCATACACGCGTAGAACCGCATACCGGCCTGCGCTATACCCGCCTGGGCAAGGATGGCTACCACACGCAACTGCATGACAGCGCCACCGGCCTGCTCGGCTACGGCATCGCGCCGACAGTGGAGGAGCATCTGATCGGTGTCACCGGAACGTGCCTGACGCATATCTTTGAAGTGCAGGCGGCCACCCGCAATGTGCTGCTGGACAAGATCGAGCTACGCGTCACGGCCGAACTCACGCCGCGCTTCGGAAAAGGCGTGACCACACCGTCGCGTTACCAGAAGATCACTTATGACGTGGACGTCGAGTCGCCGGCATCGGAATCCGAGATCGACGGACTTCGCCAGGCGGTGGAGGCGACCTGCCCGTTGTACAACCTGGTGAAGGATGAGCAGACCGTGCAGGGCAAGGTGGTGCGCGGCCCGTATCCGGGCAAGGATGCCTGAGGCAACGCGGGTCCGCAGGCATCACCTGCGGACCCGCTTCGGCAGGCGTACGGACGTCAGAACTGCTTGCTGATGCTGACGTAGATATTCCGCCCCAGCCCGGTGCGCGTGCTGGTTTCCACGCTGGAAGCCGTCAGGCGCTCCTGGTTGAACACGTTGTTGATGCCGACCAGGAACTGCGTGCTGCCGTCCAGGAACGGCACATGCGAGGTCGTCGGCCGCCAGCGCATCTGCACGTTTGTCTGGGTGAACGACTCGCGCACGTACCAGTAGGTGGTTCCGGCCGAGACCAGCGTCTCCGGATCCTGGTCGGGCTTGAGCCAGTGCGTCACGTCGGCCGACACAGTGAAATCGTCGGCGTACGGCCGCCAGCGCAGGCCCAGTCGGGCGCGGTCGGCGAAGGCGGACGGGCTCTTGCGGCTGGTGGCCACGTCGGTCATGTCCAGCGACTCGTAGCTGAAGTAACCGCCCCAACGGTCGCGGTCGTACGACATCTCCAGCTCGAAGCCCTCGCGGTCCACGCCATCGACGTTCTCGTAGCGCACGTACTCGCTGTCGGCGGGCGAGACCGAGCCGTAGTCGACCACCAGCCGGATCATGTCGTCGATGCGGCCATTGAAGTACATCAGTTTGGTATCGAAGCGATCGTTGTCGGCCAGCAGGCCGTGCTGGCTCCACGAGAAGCCCGCTTCGTACTCCGACGACGTCTCCGACTTCAGGTCCGGATTCGGCTGGTACCAGTAATAGATGTTCAACGGGCCTTCGGAGGAGGTTTCGTGCGGCGTCGGCGCGCGGAACGCCTCCGAATAGTTCGCCAGCAGGGTGAAGCCGTCCGTCACCGCATAGCTCACGCCGACGCGCGGCGAGAAGCGGTTGTTGTCGTAGTCCTCGGACACGTTCTGTACTTCGCGGTCGAAGCGGTCATAACGGCCGCCGAGCTGCACTGCCAGGCGATCGCCGAACCAGCGCGACTCGTGCTGCAGGAAGATGCCCAGGTCGCGGTAGCGGTTCGGCATCGAGTTGAAGCTGGTCTGCACGCCGTTGAGGAGGTAGATGCCGTCCTCCTCGCGGTTCTCGAAATCGGCGCCGACCAGCAGGCGATGGCCCACCGCGCCGGTGTCGAACCGCATCAGGTTCTGCAGGCTCAGCCCCCAGCGCTCGTCCAGGTTCTTGTAGTAGAGGTCCACGCCGCGTTCGTAGCCGCGCTCGTAGAAGCCCTCGGTGCGGTAGGCGCGCGCGGTCAGGTCCAGCCATGGATTGCCCGCCGGGTTCAACGTGTAGGCCAACACCGTGTCCTTCTGGATGCGCTCGCCCAGCACGTCGCCGTTGGTCGGGCTGGTGGTGGCGTGGTACAGGCTGTTCCAGCCCGTGCGCGCGTCGATGCGGTAATCGAAGTGGCTCAGCGCCAGCTTGTGGCCCTCGCCGATATTCCAGCCCAGCTTCACGAAGACGGTGTCGATCTCCTCGTGGTTGTCGGCCACGTTGTCGCGCGTGCCGGTGGCATCCGTGATGCGGCCCACCTGCTCCAGATCGCCGCGCTCGGCGTACTTGGCGAACGCGAGCAGTTCGAAGCGCCCGTTCTGCGGCGCGGCGGCGAACGCGGCATGTGCCTGGTACTGGTTGTTGGAGTCGAAGCGGTAGTTCGCCGCTACGCCCCAGTCGCGGCCGGGCAGGATGAAGTCGGTCGCATCCTTGGTGGTGCTGCCGACCACGCCGCCGATCGCGCCGCCGCCATAGGTGATGCCGGACGAGCCACGCACCACGTCGACCTGCTTCAGCAGGTCGCTGTCCATGCTGAAGCCCGCCACCTGGTTGGCGAACAGATTGGCCGACCGGCGCACGCCGTCCTGCATCAGGATCACGCGGCTCTCCGAGCCATGGCCGAAGCCGCGGATCGAGAAGCCCTGGCCGATCGCACGGCCGTTGTCGTTGCCGGTGTCCACGCCGGGCACTTTGGCCAGTGCCTGGATGATGTCGACATGGTCGTCCAGGTCTTCCGGCACCAGCACCGAGGCCGAACCGGGATACTTCTGCACGTCGATGCCGAAGCGCGTGCCGACCACGGTGATGCGCTCGAGTTCGCTGGGCGCGTTCGTGGCGAAGGCGGACGGGGATGGGCAGCCGGCGGGCACGCGTTGCGTGATGCACGCGGCATCGTCGTCGGCGCGACACGCTTCGCGCGCCTTCGCCAGTGCATCGGCACACGCGGTGTCCTCGGCCTGCGCACGGGCAGGGGCGGAAAAACTCAGGACGAGCGCAATCGCTGCAGCGAGTGCAGTGCATTTCATCAAGGGATCTCCAGTGAGCTGAGGGTGAGGCTTCGCTGGCTCACGCTCGCTGGCGGCGCGTATGTTACACGGCTGTCATCTTCGATGCGATGCAGCCGCACATTGCGCGTCCGCATCCGCATCCGCGTCAGTGCATGCGATGCGCTATCGGCGGCGGCGTCGCCACAGTACGAAGCCGGTGGTGCACGAGGCGATCGTCACCACGCCGCCCAGGAAGACCAGCGTCTGCCCCGCGATGCCGAACGCCTTCCCGGAATGCAGTGCGTACTGCCACGCGAAGAAGGTATCGCCGGCGCTGTCGCCGACATCGTGGCGCTGGCCGAGCAGGCGGCCGTCTTCCATCGACACGTACGTCCACAGGCGGCCCTGGTCGTCGACATCGCGGTCGTCGTAGGTGCGTACGGCGAAAGCCTGCTTGTGCGGAAGCAGGCGCACGCTGTGCACAGGGGCGTCGCCGGCGGCGAGCGTGATGGCATGGTCCACGCTGATGGGGGAGCTCGCGGGGGCGCGGTCCGGCAGGTCATCGTCCAGCCGTTCGCTCACCGGACCCAGCCACCGCACCGCATCGCGGCTGGCATCCGGCCACGCCAGCGTCACGCCGGTCAGCGCCAGCACCAGCGTGAGCGGCAGCGCCCACATCGCCGGTGCGCGGTGCCAGTCGAAGCGGCGCCGCCCGCTGCCGGGCACGCCACCGAGCAGGAAGGCCTCTCGCCAGCGCGCCAGCCGCGGCACAGCCAGCACCACCGCTAACACATGGTCGATCAGCCACAGCAGCGACACGAAGCCGAGCAGCGTGGTCATCCACTCGCCCAGCAGCAGGTCCACGTGCAGACCGTAGAACACTTCCATCACGTGGCGACGGTCCAGTGCCAGCTTGCCGCTCTCGCGCCAGCCGAGCACGCGGCCGTCGCGCGGATCGGCGAACAGCTGCATCGAGACGCCATCGGCACGGCCGAGCATCCACAGCGTGCCGCCCGCCTCGGGCAAGTGCACCTGCCGCGGTTCGAAGCCGGGCAGGGCGAGACGGGCTTGTTCCAGTGCGTGCGCCAGCGGGATGTCGCGTGCCGGTATCGCGTGGATCGTTTCGATGCGCCGCAGGTCCGGATTGAGCCAGGTGTCCAGCTCGTCGTAGTACGCGATGACGCAGCCGCTGAGCGACAGCAGCACCAGCCACACCGTCGCGCCCAGCCCGAACCAGCGGTGCCACACGCGCAGCGCCGGACGCCAGCGCTGCGCGCGGGCTTCCGGCAAGCGCGGCGCGGTGATGCTCAGAAGCGGTACGACGCGCTGAGACGCACGTTGCGGCCCGGCTCGTTGAGACCGGAGACGATCTCGTAGTCCGGAATGCCGCTGTAGTCGGCCACGCTGGCGTGCGAACGGTAGGTGCGGTCTAACAGGTTGTAGACGCCGAACGACAGGTCGAACCGCTGCGAGGCGAATGGCTGCCAGCGCGCGAACACGTCGACCACCGTGTAGCCCGGCTTGTCGACGCGGCGGGTGCCATCGATCCAGCCCAGTTCGGCCTCGCGGAACAGCACCTCGATGTTGTCCAGGTCTTCAACGCGCGTCACGCTGGCTTGCACGCCGAAACGCGTGCTGGGGTCGTAGCGCAGGGTCAGGTTCCAGTTGTCGCCCATCGAGTTGCCCAGCGCGATGTGCTCGTAGCCCTCGATGCGGTGGCCGTTGAGCTTGGAGTCGTAGCGGTTGTAGTAGCCGTCGATGCCGAACGCGCCGCTGCGGTAGCCGGCGCGCAACTCGACGCCGTCGGAGCGGAAGCGGCCGACGTTCTCGTAGTAGGTCGCGCCCTGCGGCGCCGGGCCGCTGCCCAGCTGGTCGAGGATCACGTCGTCGATGGTCATCCGGTAATACACCGCCGAGGCACTGAACCCGCCGCTGTCGTACTGCAGGCCGATCTCGGCGTTGTCCACCGTCTCCGGCTGCAGGCCGGGCGCGAGCGTCAGGCGGCCGGGGCGCTGTTCCAGCGTGAACGCGTCGCCGATCTCCTTGCCGCGGAACGCTTCGGCGTAGGAAAGGTTGAAGGTCCACGCATCGCTGATGCGGTAGCTGGCGCCGGCGTTGACGCTGACGTGGTCGCTGTCGGTGCCGCCGCCGTAGGTGTCCAGGTCCACGTCGTAGGCGTCGTAGCGCGCACCGGCGCTGAGCAGCAGCGCATCGGTGGCCTGCCACTGGTCCTGCACGTAGACGCCCCACACCTGGCCGGACTCCACGAAGCGGCCGATCGCCGGGTCCCATGCCCACGGCTGCCACTGTGCGGCAGGGGCGAGGTAACGGCTGGCGACCTGGTCGTCGCGATGTTCCACACCGAACACCAGCCGGTGCGCCTCGCCGCGCCACGTACCGCGCAGGTCGAAGCCCCAGGTGTCGATGTCGGCGCCGTACAGGCCCCAGCGATCGTAGCGGTCCTGGGTGAATTCGGTCCTGGTCGAGTACGCAGTCGCCTCCAGGTCCAGCGCGTCGGACACCGCGTGGCCGTAGTTCAGCACGCCGGTGCGGCGCTCACCTTCCACCGGGAACAGGCGGTCGCCGTCCCGCACGGGCCAGTTCGGGCGCTGGCCGAACTCGCCGTCCTCGCGGCGCACTTCATAGCTGGCGGTGAAGCGTTGCGTCTCGTTGATGTCGCCGCCGATCTTCACGAAGCCCAGGCGCTGGCGCGCGCCGGTGCCGCGCAGCGTGCGGCCGTCCCCATCCTGGTAGTCGTCGCTGTCCACGTGCACGAACGAGGCGAGTACGCCGATATCGCCGTGCAGGCGGCCGAAACCGGTGGTGCTGACACGGTAGCCATCGTTGCTGGCCCAGCCGGCCTTGACGATGCCGCCGGCGTTCTCGCCCTCCTGCAGCAGGTCGGTCGCATCGCGCGTGCGGAAACGGATCGCGCCGCCGATGGCGCCGAAGCCGGAGGTCGCTTCACCGGCGCCGGCCTGCACGTCGACGCTCTCCAGCAGTTCGGGTTCGATCGACACGCGGCCGACATGGTGGAACAGCGTGCCGCGCTGCGGCGCGCCGTCCACGGTGACGTTGAGCATGGAGTCTTCCAGGCCGCGCACGTAGATCTTCTGCGCGATGCCCACGCCGCCGCCGACCTGCACCGACGGCACGGCGCGGAACAGGTCGGCCAGCGTCGCCGCCTGGGTGCGTTCGATGGCCTGGCGATCCAGTTCCATGTCCGTCATCGCGCCGACCACGACCACCTTGTCCAGTTCGGTCGCGGCGTTGGCGTCCTGGGTTTGCGCCCACGCCGCCGGTGCGGCGAGCAGCAGCGACACATGGATCGCAAGGGAAGTACGGCGGGCTGGGGCAAGGCGTGGCGCATGGGCCATGGGGGTGGGTCCTCGGGGCAGAATATGCAAATGATAATTGATATCATTTGACTCTGCAGCGGCAGCGCAGTGGCGATGCCGGTTCAAGGGCCGGATGTTGTCTTTGCCGTGTAGCCGACAGGGGGCGGCAACAATGGGGTGACGATGGCGATGCCCGGTGGGCTGCCGAGCGTCCGCGTTGCACGTCACGCCCATCGCCGGCGCGTGGTGCGCGATGTCCACGCCTGCAGGCGGTGATGCCAGCGGATATGGCGCGACATGAGACGTGGTGTGGCGAGCCATACGCGGCAATGTGTGGCGTCATGCTCGTGCATATGCCGCGACATACCGATCGGTATCGTCCGTCATGTGCACTGGTATCGCCGGAAGATGACAGTCGTATCCCGGTTCATAGGCGAGAATATGCACGGCGATGCGAGGCGATCAGGGCGCCGAACAGCCACGTCATGTCGGGCAATACCGGTTGGTATCGCCGTTCAGACCCACCGGTATGGCCGCCCACTACCGCCACGGCGTCGCGCCATGCCGCACAGCGTGAACGCCGCGAAGGCACGGCATGCCTGCGCCCACGCGGCATGGGTATACCGGCCTGGTCAGCGCGTTCTGCCATTGGATGCGACTCGCCGGCGGATCGCGGGCATCATCGGCAGCGGCCCTCGACGGAGCGCCTGTCGATTTCCCGCCGCCCGCCTCGTCGTCCATGCAAGCCCAACCCAAGGAACCCCGATGAAGTATCTCGGTCTCGCCTATTTCACCCCCGCGAAATTCGCTGCGATGAGCCCGGACGACGTGGAGGCGCTGGTCAGTCAATGTCCTGCGCTCGACGAGAAGATGCGCGCCACCGGCAAAGTGCTGGTGGCGGCATCGCTGGGCGACCTGGAAGGCTGGAGAACGCTCCGCCCGAGCAACGGCAGGACGCAGGTCAGCGATGGGCCCTACACCGAGTCGAAGGAAGTGGTGGGTGGCCTGTTCATCATCGAGGCGGACGATCCGGAGGAGGCGGTGCGCATCGCGTCCCTGCATCCTGCAGCCACGCTCGGCGAAGCGGGGGGATGGGCGGTCGAGCTGATTCCGATGGACTTCTATCTGGCGCAATGAAGTGTCGGGTGGGCACCTCGTGAGGGCCGGATGACCGGCAGCCGTTCCGGCGCTCGCCGCGATGGCCGGCTTACCCGCGCTGCGCGCGCCGCAGGAAGCGGATCGCGGCGGTTTCCCACTGGCGCGGACCGCTGGCATGGCGTGCGGCGCGCTGGAGCTGGCCGGCTTCCCATCCCGTGAAGACACGCGGATCCACGTAGTTCTTCTCGCAGATGCGCGGGGTGTTGCCCAGCAGATCCGCGGCGCCACGCAGGACGGCCTGCCGCACCTGCGGTGATGGCGCATCGCCGCCGACCGGCGGAGGAATGGCGGCAAGCGTGCGGAACGCGAAAAGCGTGGCCCCCAGCGTGCGGAAATCCTTGGCGGTGTACGGTCCCCGCAACTGCGCCTGCAGGTAGTCGTTGACGTCGCCGGAGGTGATGCGCTGCACCTTGCCCTGTTCGCGGTACTGGAACAGGGCCTGCCCGGGGAGCTGCCGGCACTGGCGCACGAGCTTGACCAGCCGCGCGTCGCTGACGCGGGATTCCAAGGGCTTGCCCCCCTTGCCGCGGAACGCGAAGCGCACCTCGCCGGTCGCGACGAAGTGCGCATGCACGTTGCGCAACGTGGTGAGCCCGTACGAGCCGTTTTCCTTCTGGTAGCTGGCGTTGCCGACCCGCAGGAGGGTATGCCCGAGAAGGGCGACGACCAGCGCCACCACCTTCTGTCGTGGAAAGCCGGGCAAGGCGAGGTCGGCACGCACCTGGCGGCGCAGCCTCGGCAGCGCTTCGGCGAACGCGATCAGGCGGTCGTATTTGCGTGCCCCCCGTTCCGCCTGCCAGGCCGCGTGGTAGCGGTACTGCTTCCGGCCCCGCGCGTCGCGGCCGGTGGCCTGGAGATGGCCGCGCGCATCGGCGCAGATCCAGACGTCGGTATAGGCCGGTGGGATGGCGAGTTGCCGGATGCGCGCCAGCGTGGCGGCATCCCGCACGCTGCGTCCGCGTACATCCCGGTAGGCGAAGCCGCGCCCGTGGCGCTGGCGGCGCAGGCCGGGCATCGCATCGGAGGTGTAGTGGAGGCCGGCCAAGGCAGCTCAGAAATCGTCGACGTACTCGAGCACCAGCCCGTAGCGTGCGCCGACATCGTCGGCGGTGGCACGCACCGTATCGGCGTAGGGCGAGGCGACCTCGATCTCCAGCGCGTGCACATCGCTGGCGCCGATATCGTCCGGCAATCCGGCCGAGCTGGAATCGTCGTCGTCCATATGGGGCATCAGGTCCGCCAGTTCCTCCACGCGTTCCACGCCGTCGATTCCCTCCAGCGCTGCCATCAAGGCATCGAAGCCGGTGCTCGCGCCGGTGGCCCGCAGTCTGATCGTCGTCATCTTGTTCCTCGCGCCACGCGGTCCGGTGATGCGTTCGACCTTAAGATGCCCTCGATCATGCCCTCGTGAAGCCGCCGCCGAACGGCAGGGCAACGTTCAGTCAAGGAGACTCCGCATGATGCGCCGCATGATTCTTTTGCTCGGCTGGCTGCTGGTAACGGCGACGATGCCGGCAAGGGCGCAGTCACCCGCCGACCATGAGGCGCGAGGTGCCGCTTCCCTGGAACATCTGCCGGCATTGAAGGGCGATTACTTCCCCCTGACCGACCGCAGCTCCGGCCGCGTGCACCATCTCTACGTGCGCTATCCCGAAGGCTACGACGCGAAGGCCGCCACGCGTTATCCGGTGGTGTACGTGCTGGATGGCGACAGCCTGTTCCCGCTGCTCGCGCCGACGCATCTGTTCCTGCACTACGACGAGCACCTGCCGGAAGCGATCATCGTCGGCATCGCCTATGGCGGCTTCGATCCGGCCATCAACAAGCGCCACATCGATTTCACCGCGCCGGGCAGCGACGCCAGCGCCGAGCAGGGCGGGGCACCGGACTTCCTCGCCTTCCTGCGCGGACAGGTGGTGCCGGAGGTCGAACGGCGTTATGCGGCGGATCCGCAGCGGCGCGTGCTGGTCGGGCAATCGCGCGCGGGCTATTTCGTGCTGTGGTCGGCAGTGCAGGATCCCGACCTGTTCTGGGGGCGCATCGCCAGCAATCCGTCGCCGGGTCCGGCACGCGAGCAGTTGTTCGTTCCCCCACGGTCGCACGCACGTACGGACCTGCGCGTGGCGGTCGCCAGCGGTACACGCGACACCGTGGAGCGCCAGCGCATCGCCCGCGACTGGACGACGCACTGGAGCGCGCCGTCGTCGCACGCCCCGTGGCAGGTCACGTTGCTGACGCTGCAGGACGGCACCCACGCGGCCACGATCGGCGAAAGCTACCGGCGCGCGATGTTGTGGCTGTTTCTTGGAACAGGGCAGGCGGCGCTGCCGCAGTGAACGGGATGAACGGGCGTGCGAGGCTGGCGCAGCGCGGCATTCACACGTGTAGGTGGATGGGTTGCCAGGCGTTGCCGGCCTCCATCCGTAACGGGGTTCACAGAAATGGACCGGCCGTCGGAAATCCCCGCGCGATGTCATACATCGGGCATGTGCGCGGCTTAGGCTCGTTCCATGGACTCCTTGGCCGACATCCGGGCCGTCCTGGCCGCCGCGGGACAGCGCATCGAACACGGAGCGCTGCGTGAAGACCCGCACGTGTTCATGGACGCGCTGTGGCGACAGGTGTACGACCCTGCGCCCGATGACCTGCAGCCCTATGTATGGGCGAGGCTCTCCGATTTCTCCGCGCAACTCGGGGTGCGGGGCGACGTAGCCGCTGATCGCAGTCCGGTGCGGGCGCCACCGGAGGTGTTCGTGCGCCGCTGAGCCGTCCGGCTCATCTCACGCTGAGCGGGTGGCTGACCTGCGCACGGCGCGCGTTGCGTTGTGTGTGAAAAGCAGACCAGCCTCCTCGACTTCCGCATGAATTCCGGCACCACGATCCGTCCCGCCCGCCTGTCCGAGGCGGCCGCCCTGTCCGACCTGATGCGCCGCACCTTCGTGGCGGCCAACGGCCACTGCAGCACGCCCGGGAACGTGGCCACCTTTCTCGACCAGGTCTACACGCCGGCGCGGCAGGCGCAGGAGATCCGCGACCCCGACACGCTGACGCTGATCGTCGAACAGGACGGCGCCTGGGCCGGCTTCGCGCAGCTGCGCTGGGGCACCGTGGCGCCGGCGGAGGTGACGTTGCGGCCGGCGGTGGAACTGGGTCGCATCTACCTGGACGCCGCCTTCCACGGCAAAGGGATCGCGGCGCTGCTGGTGACCCACCTGCTGGCGGCGGCGCGTCTGCGCCATTCGCGCTCGGTGTGGCTCAACGTCTGGCAGGAGTCGGAACAGGCGATCCGCTTCTACCGCAAGCACGGTTTCCAGATCGTCGGCCGCTCGGTCTTCCGCGTCGGCGACGATCCCAAGGACGACTGGGTGATGACGCAGGCGCTGCCGGCCGACTGACGCCGGCAGCGCCGACCGGCGGTAGGCCGCTGCGCATGCACCGCCGCGTTGGCGGGGATGTCCTCACCGGGAGATCGTCATGGGCATCCGGCACCTTGCGGCCTTGTCGTTCGGCATCGCGGCGCTCGCCTGCGTCGGATGCAGGCAACCTGCAGCACCCCCCGAAGCGGCGGTCTCTCCGCCGGAGATGGCACTGGTCGGCGCGCATCTGCTCGAGGGTCTTGGCGACTACCGCTTCCCGGTGACATCGAAACATCCCGAGGTGCAGCGCTGGTTCGACCAGGGGTTGATGCTGGCGTACGGCTTCAACCACGACGCGGCGGAGCGCTCGTTCCTGAAGGCGACCGAGCTCGATCCCGACTGCGCGATGTGCTGGTGGGGCGCATCGCTGGTGCTGGGGCCGCACGTGAACGCGGGGATGGATCCGGCCGACAACGCGGACGCCTGGCAACGCCTCCAGCGTGCGCGCGCCCTGGCGTCGAAGGCGCCGCCGCGCGAGCAGGCCTTCATCACGGCCCTGTCGGCACGGTATGCGGAGCAACCTCCGGAGAACCGCCGCGCGCTCGATGAAGCCTACGCGGAAGCGACCCGTGCGCTGGTGCGGCAGTTGCCCGAGGATCCCGACGCCGCAGTCCTGCACGCCGAAGCGATGATGGACCTGCAACCCTGGGATTACTACGACGCCGACCTGCGTCCCAAGGGCCACACGGCGGATATCGTGTCGGTGCTGGAATCGGTGATGGCGCGGCATCCGGACCACGCCGGCGCGCTGCACCTGTATGTCCATGCCGTCGAAGCCTCGGCGGCCCCCGAGCGCGGTGCCGCGGCCGCGGACCGGTTGCGCGAGCTGATTCCCGGATCGGGCCACCTGGTCCACATGCCGGCGCATATCTATGCGCGGGTAGGGCGCTGGCATGACGCGGTGATCGCCAATCAGCGCGCGGTCGAGGCCGACGATGCCTATCTCGCTGTCTGCCGCGGCAATACGCAGGGCGTGTATCCGCTGGGCTATGTGCCGCACAACCATCATTTCCTGTGGTTCGCCGCCAGCATGGAAGGCAGCGGCGCACTGGCGCGCGACGCCGCGCGGAAAACCGCCGAGCGCACCGACCTGCCGGACCTGATGCGCCAGCCCGGTTTCGCGGGCCTGCAGCACTACTGGATGACGCCGTGGTTCGAGCGCGTGCGGTTCGGTCGCTGGGACGAGATCGTCGCGGGCAAGAACCCGGCGGAAGATCTGCCTTACGTCACCGCGATCTGGCATTACGCACAGGGCATGGCGGCGATCCGCCAGTCCCGGCTCGACGACGCCGAACGCCATCTTGCGGCCCTGCGGCCGATCGCCGCCGATCCGAAGATGGACACGTTGATGGTGTGGGACCGGTATCCGCTCACGCACGCGGCGAAGATCGCCGAGCGCACCGTCACGGCGGAACTCGCGTCTGCGCGCGGCGACCACGAGGCGGCGATCGCAGCACTGCGCGAAGCGGTGAAGATCGAAGACGGCATTCCGTACGACGAGCCGCCGGGCTGGCACGCGCCGGTCCGCCACTCGCTGGGCGCCATCCTGCTGGCGGCAGGGCGCGCGGGCGACGCCGAACAGGTCTACCGCGAGGAATTGAAGCGCAACCCCGGCAACGGCTGGTCGCTGTATGGCCTGGCGCGGAGCCTCGAGGCCCAGCAGAAGACGCGCGAGGCGGCGGACGCGGAGCAGCAGTTCACCGCGGCGTGGCGCAACGCCGACATCACCCTGTCGGCGTCACGCCTGTAACCGCCCGGCGACAGGTCACACCGTCGGTTGGCGCAGTGCCGGATTGTCCCAGCCCGGACGCGGGGCGAAGCGGTCGCCATGGCGCGCCTGCAGCGCCTTGAGTTTTTCCAGCAGCGTGTCGGGACCGACGGCCTTGACGTGTTCGATCGGGCCGCCGCGGAACGGGGCGAAGCCGGTGCCGAAGATCACGCCGGCATCCAGCAGGTCGCTGTCGGCGACCACGCCATCGTGCAGGCAGGCGACGGCTTCGTTGAGCAGCGGCAGGATCAGGCGGTCTTCCAGGTCGTCGGGCGCCTTGTAGTCGGACGGCACCTGCGGCTTCACCGGCTTGCCGTTCTCCCACTTGTACAGGCCCTGGCCGTCCTTCTTGCCGCGCCTGCCGGGTTCCACCGTCGCCAGTGCGGCGGGCAGGGTCAGGCCGAGGAACGGCGACAGTTCCGCGCCGACGCCTTGCGCGACGTCCAGGCCGACGGTGTCGATCAGTTCGATCGGGCCCATCGGCATGCCGAACTTCACCGCCGCCTTGTCGATCACGGGGCCGGGAATGCCCTCGGCGTAGGCCGTGGCCGCTTCCAGCATGTACGGGAACAGCACGCGATTGACCAGGAAGCCCGGCGTGCCGGCGACCGGCACCGGGAACTTGTCCAGCGCCTTGCAGAACGCGGCCAGGCGCTTGACGTTGGCGTCGTCCAGCGCATCGTGCTGCACGATCTCGACCAGCGGCATCAGCGCGACCGGGTTGAAGTAATGCAGGCCGGCGAACTGCGCCGGACGCTGGATGTGTTCGCGCAGTTCGGTCAGCGGGATCGACGAGGTGTTGGTGGTCAGCAGTGCGTCGGACTTCAGGCGCGGCTCGACGGTCTGGTAGAGGTCGCGCTTGGCGTCCGGATTCTCGATGATCGCCTCGATCACCAGATCGGCCTGCGGCACGCCGTCGCCGGCCAGGTCGCCCTTCAGGCGCGCGGCCACGGCGGGACGCTTGCTCTCGTCCTTCACCTTTTTCGCGAACAGTTCCTGCGCCCGCGACAGCGCGCCGTCGATGAAGCGCTGCTCGCGGTCCTGCAGGGTGACGTTGAAGCCCTTGTAGGCCGACCATGCCGCGATGTCGCCGCCCATCACGCCGGCACCGACGACATGCACGTTGGCGATGCCGTGGTCCTTGCCGCCGAGGCCCTTCAGGCGCTCGGTCAGGAAGAAGATGCGGATCAGGTTGCGTGCGGTCGGCGTGCCGGCGAGTTTCACCACCGCCTTGCGTTCGGCATCCAGACGGCCCTGGATACCCTTGCCGCCAGCGGTCTTCCAGACGTTGATGAGGGCGTAAGGCGCGGGGTAGTGCGCCTTTGGCGCCTTGCGCGCGACCTGCTTGGTCATCTGCGGCGCGAGGATCTGCCGCGCCGGCCAGCTGTTGCTGATCCAGCCGGTGAAGCGCTGCTTGAACGGGCGCGGCGGGCGCGAACCGATCAGCGCGACGGCGGCATCGACCAGCACTGCCGGCTCGGCGATCTTGTCGACCAGCCCCATCGCCTTGGCCGAACTGGCCGACAGCGTGCGACCGGTGAGCATCATGTCCATCGCCTTCGGCGAACCGACCAGGCGCGGCAGGCGCGCGCTGCCACCCCAGCCCGGGAAGATGCCCAGCTTCACTTCGGGCAGGCCGATGCGGGTGGACGGGTCGCTGCTGGCGACCCGGTAGTCGCAAGCCAGGGAAATCTCGGTGCCGCCGCCCATGCAGAAGCCGTGGATCGCGGAGACCGTGGGGCAGGGCAGTTCCGCCAGTTTCTGGAACACGGCCTGGCCACGACGGATGGCGTCGTTGACGGTGCCCTTGCGGTCGAACTCCTGGAACTCCTTCAGGTCGGCGCCGGCAATAAAACCGCTGGTCTTGGCCGAGCGCAGCACCACGCCCTTCGGCGGGTCGATGGCCAGGCGTTCGATGATGGCGGCCAGTTCGATCAGCACGTCCTGGGAGAACGCGTTGACGCTGGCGCCCTGTCGGTCGAAGGCGAGCACGACGATGCCGTCGTCACGCAACTCGGTCTGCCAGTGACTGAATCGCAGCCCATCGAAGTTCGTGGCCATGCAGGAGACCATCCGTTCACGTATGGAGAAGGCCGCTATCATCCCGAGCTTGTTTCATCCCCGTCAAATCCACATATCCCAGGGAACGTCGTCTCGGGCGTGACCGGCGGCAGGGGGATGGTCCCGCTGCTCCGGTTAAATTCTTGATAGGGCAACGGTTTGGACAAGGCGTTGAACTTTCCTCCGCTAGCGCGGTCACAGGGCCCGGCCAACGCCGAGCCGACAGGAGTGCGGCGCGGCATGGCCGAAGTAGATCCAACCCAGGAGCTGGACCTCGAGCTGGTCAGGCGCGTGCAACGCGGCGACAGCGCGGCCTTCGACCTGCTGGTGCGCAAGTACCAGCATCGCGTGGTGGCGCTGATCGGGCGTTACATCCATGACTGGAGCGAGTGCCAGGACGTGGCCCAGGAGACCTTCCTGCGCGCATACCGCGCGCTGGGAAATTTCCGGGGCGATTCCCAGTTCTATACGTGGCTGCACCGCATCGCCGTGAATACCGCCAAGAACCACCTGGTCGCGCACAACCGTCGCCCGCCCACCGCGGACGTGGATGCCGCCGACGCCGAGCAGTACGACATCGGCACGCGGCTGCGCGACACCGACACCCCCGAGCGCGAACTGATGCGCCAGGAGATGGAGGCGACGGTGATGAAGGCGGTGGACGGTCTGCCGGAAGAACTGCGGACCGCGATCACCCTGCGCGAGGTCGATGGTCTCAGCTACGAGGAGATCGCGCAGAAGATGGACTGCCCGATCGGCACCGTGCGTTCCCGCATCTTCCGGGCGCGCGAAGCGATCGACGAACAACTGCGTCCCCTGCTGGACGTGGACAGTACAACCCGGGAGCGCGCCCGCTCATGACCGCCCGCAACGAGACACCGACCATCGACAAGCTCGACATCCACCACCGCCAGCAGTTGTCCGCCCTGATGGACGGCGACCTGCCGGCCGACGAGGCTCGATTCCTGCTGCGCCGCCTGCAGCACGACCACGAACTGGCCGGTTGCTGGGAGCGCTGGCAGCTGTGCGGCGACGTGCTGCGTGGCCAGGGCCGTGCGCCGGCGCCTGCCGGTTTCGCCGAGCGCGTGGCGCAGGCGATCGCGGCCGAATCCTCTTCCGACACCCAGGCGGCGCCGCAGGCGCAGACGGTGCGTCCGCGCAACCTCTTGGCACGCTGGGGCGGCGGTGCGCTGGCCGCCTCCGTCGCGCTGGTGGCGCTGTTCATGGTGCGCCAGCAGTCCCCGCAGGATGTCCCGGTGAGCGACGACAGGCAGGTCGCGTCGGCGCAGGCCGCGTCGCCTGCGATGCTTCCGGAATCCCCGTCCGCTCCGGCTCCCGACGCAGAAGCGTACGCAGCAGCTGCGGTGGCCGTCGCGGCGACCGTGCCGCGGCGACAGGACAACGCGCGCCGCAGTGCGACGCGCAGCCAGCAGGCCGCGCGCAGCGCGCAGCGGGTGGCGCGGGCGGAAGCCCCGGTGCGCGCGAATGGCACCGCGCAGGGTGTGCCATTGGAAGCGGTTGCCACAACGACGGCCTCCGCGTCCGGGCATGCGGCCTCCAATCCGTTCTCGCACCGTGCCCCGGAAGCCAATGCCGTGGCCTCCCGTCCCTGGCCGCGCTCCGCGCTGTCGGCCTATCCGTCGGCCAGTGGCGGCCTGGTCACGGGTTACAGCTCGGATTCGGCTGCCCGGACGTTCTATCCCTTCGAGCCCCGCCTGCCCGCCAGTGCGCCGGCCGCGGCTCCCGTCGACGCTCCGCGCGACTGATATTCCGCGCGTCCGGTCTGCTGCCGGACGCGCGCGACACCCTGGTTCACTTCCTATCGAGGCATGCATTCGATGACCCCACACGCCCGTCACAACCTGTTGGCCCTGTTGATGCTCACCATGCCGCTGGCCGCCTGCGCGCAGCAGGCCGAAGCGCCAGCGCCTGTCGCGTCCGCGACGCCTGCGGTGGCGCAGTCCGCCGCACCGCAGCTGGTCACGGGTCTTCCCGACTTCACTCAGCTGGTGGAGCAGGTGGGTCCGGGCGTGGTCAACGTCGAGGCGACGGTCGGTTCGCGGCGCAGTGCGCAGGCGAGCGAAGAGGCTGACATTCCCGAGATCTTCCGCCGCATGCTGCCGCCCGGTTTCCAGATGCCGGGTCCGGGCCAGCAGGGGCCGCAGCGCCGCGGTACGTCGATGGGCTCGGGTTTCATCATTTCGGCCGACGGTTACGTGCTGACCAACCACCATGTCGTCGACGGCGCGGATGAGGTCAAGGTGACCCTGCCGGACCGTCGCGAACTGACCGCCAAGGTGGTCGGCAGCGATCAGCAGTACGACGTGGCCCTGCTGAAGGTCGAGGCCAAGGGGCTGCCGACCGTGCGGATCGGCAACTCGGCCATGCTGAAGCCGGGCCAGTGGGTGGTGGCGATCGGCTCGCCGCTGGGCCTGGATCACTCGGTCACCGCCGGCATCGTCAGCGCGGTCGGCCGCAGTGCGTCGGCCGAGCAGCGCTACGTGCCGTTCATCCAGACCGACGTGGCGATCAACCAGGGCAACTCCGGCGGCCCGTTGCTCAACACACGCGGTGAGGTGGTCGGCATCAATTCGCAGATCTTCTCGGTGTCCGGCGGCTACATGGGCATCAGCTTCGCGATCCCGATCGACCTGGCGATGGGCGCGGTGGACCAGTTGAAGGCGACCGGCCGCGTCAGTCGCGGGCAGCTGGGCGTGCAGGTAGGCGCAGTCACCGCGGACGTCATGAAGGGCTTCGATCTGCCGGACAACCGCGGCGCGTTGGTCAACGACGTGGTCAGCGGCAGTCCCGCCGCCAAGGCCGGTGTCGGCCCCGGTGACGTGATCCGCTCGGTGAATGGCCGTGCGATCAACGACTCCAGCGACCTGCCGCCGATCATCGGTGCCATGGCGCCGGGGACCAAAGTCACGCTGAGCGTGCTGCGTGACGGCAGGCCTCGTGACATCTCGGTCACCTTGAGCGAGCTGGACGAAGGCGAGGGCGTTGTACGTGGTACCCCGGCTGCACCGGAGGCTCCCGCCGCCCCGGCAGGCCGCAATGCGCTGGGTATCCAGAGCCAGGCGCTGGATGCCAACAGCCGCAAGCAGCTCGGGGTGGAGTCCGGTGACGGCGTGCTGGTCAGTCGCGTCGAGAGCGCCGCCGCACGCGAGGCGGGCCTGTCGCCGGGGATGGTCATCCTGCAGGTCGGCCGCAACAAGGTGAACAGCCCCGCGGCGCTGGACCGCGAACTGGCCGGCGCCAAGCCCGGCGACACGGTCATGCTGCTGGTCCGCAGCCGGGGCGTGACCCGCTTCGTGGCGGTGACCGTCGAGAAGGGCTGATCCGCACCCGTTCCGCGTCCGACATCGCCCCGCTGTGCCGGGGCGATGTTGTTTCCGGCCTTCTCGGAAGCCCGGACGGGCGAGTCGGGCCCCCGGCCGTGCGATAATCGCCCGTTATTCCTGACGACGGCACAGGCCGCCGCCCCCCATGTCTTCTGATTCCATGCGGAATATCCGCAACTTCTCCATCATCGCGCACGTCGACCACGGCAAATCGACCCTGGCCGACCGCATCATCCAGCTCTGTGGTGGCCTCGAGGCCCGCGAGATGGAAGCGCAGGTGCTCGACTCGAACCCGATCGAGCGCGAGCGCGGCATCACCATCAAGGCCCAGTCCGTGTCCCTGCCGTACAAGGCGAAGGACGGGCAGGTCTACCAGCTCAACTTCATCGACACCCCGGGTCACGTCGACTTCTCCTATGAAGTCAGCCGCTCGCTGGCTGCCTGCGAAGGCGCGCTGCTGGTGGTCGATGCCGCCCAGGGCGTGGAGGCCCAGTCCGTCGCCAACTGCTACACCGCGGTGGAGCAGGGTCTGGAAGTGGTGCCGGTGCTGAACAAGATCGACCTGCCGACCGCCGACACCGACCGCGCCAAGGCCGAGATCGAGGCCGTCATCGGCATCGATGCCGACGACGCCGTGGCGGTCAGCGCCAAGACCGGTCTCAACGTCGACCTGGTGCTGGAAGCCATCGTCCAGCGCATCCCGCCGCCGCAGCCGCGCGACACCGACAAGCTGCAGGCGCTGATCATCGACTCGTGGTTCGACAACTACCTGGGCGTGGTCTCGCTGGTGCGCGTGATGCAGGGCGAGATCGGCCCGAAGAGCAAGATCCTGGTGATGTCCACCGGCCGCACCCACGAAGTGGACAAGGTCGGTGTGTTCACCCCCAAGCGCAAGGAGCTGAAGAAGCTCGGTGCCGGCGAGGTGGGCTGGATCACCGCCTCGATCAAGGACGTCCACGGCGCCCCGGTCGGCGATACGCTGACCCTGGCCGGCGATCCCGCCCCGGGGCCGTTGCCCGGCTTCCAGGAAATGCAGCCGCGCGTGTTCGCCGGCCTGTTCCCGGTCAACGCCGAGGACTACCCCGCGCTGCGCGAGGCGCTGGAGAAGCTGCGCCTGAACGATGCCGCGCTGCGCTTCGAGCCGGAAAGCTCCGAGGCGATGGGCTTCGGCTTCCGTTGCGGCTTCCTCGGCATGCTGCACATGGAGATCGTGCAGGAGCGTCTGGAGCGCGAGTACGACCTGGACCTGATCACCACGGCGCCGACCGTTGTGTATGAAGTCCTCAAGACCGATGGCACGGTGGTTTCGCTGGACAATCCGGCCAAACTGCCGCAGTCCAACCTGATCGAAGAGGTGCGCGAGCCCATCATCCGGGCCAACATCCTGACGCCGGAAGGCTACATCGGTTCCATCATCAAGCTGTGCGAGGAAAAGCGCGGCGTGCAGATCGGCATCCAGTACCTGGCCAGCCAGGTGCAGATCAGCTACGAACTGCCGATGGCCGAAGTGGTGCTCGACTTCTTCGACAAGCTGAAGTCGGTCAGTCGCGGCTACGCCTCGCTGGATTACTCGTTCCTGCGTTTCCAGCCCGGTCCGTTCGTGCGGCTGGACACGCTGATCAACGGCGACAAGGTCGACGCGCTCAGCCTGATCGTGCACCGCAGCCACGCCGACCGGCGCGGTCGCGAGCTCACCGAGAAGATGCGCGAGCTGATCCCGCGGCAGATGTTCGACGTGGCCATCCAGGCCGCGGTCGGCTCGCAGATCATCGCGCGCAGCACCGTCAAGGCGATGCGCAAGAACGTGTTGGCCAAGTGCTATGGTGGCGACATCACCCGCAAGAAGAAGCTCCTCGAGAAGCAGAAAGAGGGCAAGAAGCGGATGAAGCAGGTGGGTCGTGTGGAGATCCCGCAGGAGGCCTTCCTCGCGGTGCTGCAGGTGGACAGCAAGTAAGTCCGTTCCGATGTGGGTGGCGCGCACCCCGATGCGCGTCGCCGGGTGCAATCCAAAGGAAGCTCGATGAGTTTGATGACCTGGTTCGAATCGCTGTTGGTGGGCGCGACGCTCGTCAGCGGTGCGGTGTGGCTGCTCGACACGCTGTTCTTCGCCAAGCGGCGCAAGGCCAAGGGTGGCCTGCTGGACGAGGAGCCTGTGCTGGTCGACTACTCGCGCGCCTTCTTTCCGGTGCTGGCCGTGGTGCTGGTGCTGCGCAGCTTCATCGCCGAGCCCTACAAGATCCCGTCCAGTTCGATGATGCCGAACCTGCTGATCGGCGACTTCATCCTGGTCAACAAGTTCTCCTACGGCCTGCGCCTGCCGATCACCAACCAGAAGTTCCTGGCCATCGGCGAGCCGGCGCGCGGCGACGTGGTGGTGTTCAAGCCGCCGCACGATCCCGAAAACAACTGGATCAAGCGCGTGATCGGCCTGCCGGGCGACAAGGTGGGCTTCCATGGCGATACCGTCTACCTGAACGGCCAGCCGCTGAAGTACCAGACCCTGGGCGAGTACCCGGGCGCCGGGGACCGCGCCGAGGCGCTCGGCTCGACGCTGCTGCGCGAAGAGCTGCCGGGACGGCCGCACACCATCCTGGAAAGCGTGGGCCTGGCACCGCCGGGCGGTGGCGAGGGCGATTGGGTGGTGCCGCCGGGTCACTATTTCGTGATGGGCGACAACCGCGACAACAGCCTGGACGGCCGGTTCTGGGACTACCATTTCCTGCCGGAGCAGAACCTGCGGGGCAAGGCCTTCCTGGTCTGGCTGAACTGCGAGGGCTGGTTCTGCAAGAATGGCTTCGATGCCTCGCGCATCGGCAACGGGATCGAGTGATCAACCAACGCTAACGGGGACGGACGGGGGAATGGCAATGAAGCGCACTCAGAGTGGCATGACGTTGTTGAGCTTTGTAATCGTGCTGGCCGTGGTCGGCTTCGCCGCCTATATCGCCATGCGCCTGTTCCCGATGTACCAGGAGTTCTACGCGGTCAAATCCTCGATGAAGGGACTGGCCAATGAGGCGGGCGTCGGCGATATGGATCCGGGCCGTATCAATGAGCTCTTCTTTCGCCGCCTCGACATCAACTACGCCACCAACATCAAGCCGTCGCACGTGAAGATCGAGCGCATGGAAGGTGGCTGGAACATGAAGGTCGGTTATGAAGTACGCCGGCCGCTGGTGGGCAACCTCGACGTGGTCGGCAACTTCAATGCCGAGCAGGCGCTGACGCGCCACGGCGCGGACTGAGGGTTTGGCAGTTGACCGCATCGGCCATGCCTTCGCCGACCAGGGCCTGCTTGCACAGGCCCTGACGCATCGGAGCGCGGGAGCGCCGCACAACGAGCGGCTCGAGTTCCTGGGCGACGGTGTGGTCAACCTGTTGGTCGCGGATGCGCTGTTCCAGCGCTGGCCCAAGGCCGACGAGGGCGCACTCACGCGGGCGCGTGCCGAACTGGTGCGCGAAGCTTCGCTGGCCGCCATCGCACGCCAGTTGCAGCTGGGCGAACGCCTGACGATGGGCCCGGGCGAAATGAAGTCCGGCGGCCATCGCCGCGACTCGATCCTCGCCGATGCGCTGGAGGCGATCGTGGCCGCCATCTACATCGATGCCGGCTTCGAGGCGTGCCGCAGCGTGGTGATGCCCTGGTTCGAGGCGTCGTTGGCCGCGCTGCCGGTCGGACGGCCCGAGAAGGACGCCAAGACGCGGTTGCAGGAGTGGTTGCAGGGCCGGCAGCGTGCGTTGCCTGTCTATGAACTGGTCTCCGAGAGCGGCGACGACCACGCCAAACTTTTCCTCGCGCGCTGTACCACGCTGGATCCGCCGTTGACGGCGGACGGCGAGGGCACTTCGCGCCGCAATGCCGAACAGGTCGCCGCCGCGGCGCTGCTCGACAAGCTCGACATTTCGAAGTGAGTACCGCCCCGTGAGCCAGTCTTCGTCCCATCGCAGCGGCAGCGTTGCCGTCATCGGCCGCCCCAACGTGGGCAAATCCACCCTGACCAATGCCCTGGTGGGCGCCAAGGTCAGCATCACCTCCAACCGCCCGCAGACCACGCGTCACCGCCTGCTCGGCATCGCGACCTTCGCGGCGGGCAAGGATCGGCCCGCGGGCCAGATCGTGCTGGTCGACACGCCCGGGCTGCACAAGCAGCAGGGGAAGTTCTCCGCCTCGGCGATGAGCCGGGTGATGAACCGCGCGGCGCGCGGCGCACTGGAGGAAGTCGACGCTGCCCTGATGGTCGTCGAGGCCGGGCGCTGGGACGAGGAAGACACGCTGGCCTACAACGTGCTGCGCGATGCCGGTATCCCGGTGGTGCTGGTGGTCAACAAGGTCGACCGGATCAAGGAGAAGGCGGCGATGCTGCCGTTCCTGGCCGAGGTCGGGCTGGATCGTGAGTTCGCCGCCGTGCATCCGGTGTCGGCCTTGAAGCGCAACGGCCTCGACGCGCTGGTGAAGGACGTCCTGGCGTTGTTGCCCGAGCAGCCGCCGATGTTCGGCGAGGACGAGATCACCGACCGCAGCGAGCGCTTCCTCGCCGCCGAGCTGGTCCGCGAGCAGCTTATGCGCCAGTTGGGAGCGGAATTGCCCTATGCCACCACCGTCGAGATCGAAAGCTTCACGACCGAGGTCACGCCGAAGGGAGAACTGGCCCGTATCGGCGCGGTGATCTGGGTGGAACGCGAGAGCCAGAAGGCCATCGTGATCGGCAAGGGCGGTGCCCGGCTGAAGGACATCGGCAGCAAGGCGCGCCAGCAGATGGAGCATCTGTTCGATCGCAAGGTGTTCCTGGAAACCTGGGTACGTGTGCGCGAAGGCTGGTCCGACGACGAGACCGCGCTGAAGGCCTTCGGTTACGAGTGAGTCGCCGGCGACGCCGGTCACATGCGCCTGAGCGACACCGCCTTCGTCCTGCACGCGCGCCCCTGGCGCGAGACCAGCCTGCTGGTCGAAGTGCTGGGCCGCGAACAGGGCCGGTTGGGCCTGATCGCGCGCGGCGTGCAAGGCCCGAAGAAACATGTCCTGCGCGCCGCCCTGCAGCCCCTGCAGCTCATCCGCCTCGATGGCGACCTGCGTGGCGAACTGGCGCGGCTGGTCAGCGCGGAAGCGCTCGATGCCGCCCCGCAGCCGGCGGGCGATGCGATGCTGGCCGCGTTCTACCTCAACGAACTCGTCCTGCGGCTGGCGCCGCGCCACGACCCGCTGCCGGACCTGTTCGATGCCTATGCCCGCACACGCGAGCGACTCCGCGAACGCGAAGGGCTGGCGTGGTCCTTGCGCCGGTTCGAGCGCGACCTGATCGAAGCGTTGGGCTTCGGCTTCGCGCTCGATTGCGATGGCGACGGCGAGCCCATCGACCCGGCGGCGCGTTACCGGCTGGATCCGGAGCACGGGCCGCGTCGCCTGCGCAGCGACCGCGGGCATGAGGAACGCAGCCAGGCCGCGACCGGGCGTGCCTTGCTGGCCCTGGCCGACGACGTGCCGCCGTCGCCCGACGATCTGGCCAGCCTGCGTCTGCCGATGCGCGCCGTGCTGGCGCACCATCTGGGTCCCCGCGGACTGAAGTCCTGGGAAATGATCGGCGAACTGGGACGGTTGAAACGTCCCGGCAGCGCGACCGGCTGACGCCCTCAGCCCGTCGTCGGAAGCAGGCGTCCGCTGGCCGCCACGAAGGCATCACGCAGGGCAGCGTCCGCAGGTGCCGCGTGCCAGTTGGACGCCACCTCGGCCAATGCCGCGGCCCCGGCGAATCCGCAGCTCGCCTGCAGTCGGTGGAGCTGGGCGCGCAGCGCCGCGTCGTCGGCGCGGGCGAAGGCCTCGAGGCACGCGCTCCGCGTGGACGGCAGTTCGGACAGGAACAACTGGCGCAGTGTCGCCACGTGCTCCCGGTTTCCTGCGAGGGCGACGAGCGCGGCGGCTTCATCCCAATCCGGTCTTGCCGATGGCGGATCGCTGCCCAGCGCCGCCCGCACCGCGAGCAGCAGGGCCTGGGCCGTCAGTGGTTTGACCAGGACACCGGCGAAACCTGCCTGCAGAAGTCGGTCGTGGGTCGAGCGGGTGGTGTCGGCGGTATGCGCCAGCGCGCATGTGGCGGTGCCACTCATGCGCAGATGCTGCAGCAGCGCGGCCCCACTGCCGTCGGGCAGGTTGGCGTCGATCAGCCAGGCATCGAAGGGGCCGGTGGCGGCCAATGCCTGCGCACAGTCCTCGGCGATGTGCACGCGGGCGGGCAGGGTCTCCAGCGCCGCCGACAGGAACAGGGCACTGACCGCGTCGTCCTCCACCAGCAGTATCGAGGGCATCGTGCCTGGGGTGGGGGACATTGGCCGTGCTTCCTGCGGACTGGCGCCATCTTAGCGCCGGCGGGCGCGGCCGGCGGCCATGCGACAATGCCGCCCCGCCAAAGACACGCAGCCTGACGCCACGTGGCCCGTACCCGCTCTCCCCGCATCGACAAGACCCCGTTTGAAGCTTGCATCACCGACCTGACCCACGACGGACGCGGCGTCGCCCGCCGCGACGGGAAGGCCGTCTTCGTGTCGGGCGCCCTGCCGGGCGAGCGCGTGATGGCCGAACAGACCGCCAAGAACCGCCATTTCGACGAAGCCAGAACACTGGATGTGCTGGAGGCTTCGCCTGACCGCGTCACGCCGCGCTGTCCGCATTTCGGCACCTGCGGCGGCTGCGTGCTGCAGCATCTGGATGAGGCGCGTCAGATCGAGGCCAAGCAGCGTGTGTTGCTGGAGAACCTGGAGCGCATCGGCCACGTCACGCCCGGCACGGTGCTTCCGTCGCTGACCGGTGCCAACTGGGGTTATCGCCGCAAGGGCCGCTTCTCGGTGCGCCGCGTCAACAAGAAGGACAAGACGCTGGTCGGTTTCCGCGAACAGGATCCCCGCTTCGTCGCCGACCTGTCCGAGTGCCACACCGTCATTCCGGAGATCGGCGGCAAGGTGGCCGATCTCGCCACGCTGGTCGAGAGCCTGGACGCGCGCGAGCACATCCCGCAGATCGAATTCATCGCCGGTGACGAGAGTGCGGACTTCAGTGGCATCGCGCTGGTGTTCCGCCACCTGCAGCCCTTGAGCGAGAGCGACCGCGCGACGCTGGTGGCGTTCGGCCAGGCCAGCCGCTTCGCCATCTTCCTGCAGCCGGGCGGGCTGGAAAGCGTGCATCCGCTGTGGCCCGAGGCGCCGCAGCTGGCGTTCGCGCTGGCGCCATGGAACGTGTCGCTGGCGTTCCGTCCGCTGGACTTCATCCAGGTCAACGCCGCGCTCAACGAGAAGATGATCGCGCACACGTTTGCCCTGCTCGACCTGCAGGCGACGGACCGCGTGCTCGACCTGTTCTGCGGCCTCGGCAACTTCACGCTGCCGATGGCGCGCCTGGTGGGCGAGGTGGTCGGTGTGGAGGGCGATGCCGGCCTGGTGGCCCGTGCCCGCGAGAATGCGGCGCGGAACGCGCTGACGAACGCGCAGTTCCATGCGGCCGATCTGACCCAGGACCAGCGCGGTACGGCGTGGATGCGTCAGGGCTTCGACAAATTGTTGCTGGATCCGCCGCGCTCGGGCGCCATCGAGGTGCTGCAGCAGCTGCCGCTGAAACAGTTCGACCGTATCGTCTACGTCAGTTGCCATCCGGGCTCGCTGGCGCGCGATGCCGGCTACCTGGTCAACGAGCAGGGTTACACGCTGGTGTCGGCGGGGGCGATGGACATGTTTCCGCACACGGCGCATGTCGAGTCCATCGCGCTGTTCGAGAAACGCTGATGGGTATCGAGATCGAACGCAAGTTCCTGGTCCACGGCGATGCCTGGCGCGACGCTGCGCACGAGATCGTGGCAATGGCGCAGGGCTACATCAACGACATGGGCGCGATGGACCGTGGGGAACAGAAGGCCTCGGTGCGTGTACGCATCCAGGGCGACACGGCCTTCCTCAACCTGAAATCGCGCGAGCTGGGCGCTACCCGGCAGGAGTTCGACTACGCCATCCCGGTCGTCGATGCGCGCGCGCTGTTGGCGCTGTGCGTGGGCGGGGTGATCGACAAGCGCCGCCACTACGTACGGCACGAAGGCCACCTGTGGGAGGTCGACGAGTTCCTCGGCGACAACGCTGGGCTGGTGGTGGCGGAGATCGAACTGGACCGCGCCGATGAAGACTTCGTGAAACCGGCCTGGGCCGGCAAGCAGGTCACCGATGCCGCCCGCTATTACAATCTGGCCCTGGCGTCGCGACCGTACGCGCAGTGGTCGGACGACGAACGCGCCGCCACCGACATTCCCTGAGGACTTCCCGAAATGCTCGTCATCGGCATCGCCGGCACCGAACTCACCGCGCAGGAGCGCGACTGGCTGCAGCACGACGCTGTCGCCGGCGTCATCCTGTTCACCCGCAACTTCGCCTCGCGCGCGCAGGTGACGGAGCTGTCGCAGGCCATCCGCGCCGCCGCGCCGCGACCGCAGCTGGTCTGCGTGGACCAGGAAGGCGGCCGCGTGCAGCGCTTCCGTGACGGCTACAGCGACCTGCCGGCACTGGAGGTGTTCGGCAAGCTGTATGCGCAGGATCCGCAGGCGGCGCTGCAGCGCGCCGAAGAACACGCCTGGCTGATGGCCAGCGAGATCATCGCCAGCGGCGTGGACCTGAGCTTCGCCCCGGTCGTGGACCTGGCGCGCGGCAATCGCGCCATCGGCAACCGCGCCTTCGATGCCGATCCTCAGATCGTCGCGGAATTCACCCGCGCCTATGTGCGCGGCATGCACAGCGCGGGCATGGCGGCGACACTGAAGCATTTTCCAGGCCACGGCACGGTGTTGGAAGACACCCACTTCGACGATGCCGTCGATCCGCGCCCGCTTGAGGTGCTGCGCGCCGAGGACCTGATCCCGTTCGTCGCCGGCATCGAGGCCAAGGCCGATGCGGTGATGATGGGACACGTGAAGTATTCGGCCGTCGCGCCCGAGCCGGCGGGCTATTCGCCGTTCTGGATCCAGAAGATCCTGCGCGAGGAGATGGGCTTCCGGGGCGTGGTGTTCTCCGACGACATCGGCATGGCCGCGGCGTTCTCGGCCGGCGGCGTGAAGCAGCGCATCCACGATCACCTGGACGCCGGCTGCGACGTGGTGCTGGTGTGCTCGCCGAAGCTGGTGGACGAGTCGTTGAAGGCGGTGGAAGGCCGCGCGTTGAATACGGCCGCCGTGCTCGGCGTACTGGGCCGTGGCGCGCTGGGATGGGACGGCCTGATCGCCGATGCCCGCTACGGCAGCGCCCAGGCCGATGTGATCGACAACATGAAGGGAGTGGTTTGATGGACTCGCTGGGCAATCCGCGACCGAAACTGGCCGACGCGCTGGCCAACGCCGACCTGCTGGTCGACCGCGCGACACTGGACGCTGCCATCACGCGGATGGCAGCGCCGATCGCGCGCGACTACGCCGGGGAAGTGCCGGTCTATCTGACCATCATGCACGGCGCGCTGCCGTTCGCCGGCCAGCTGTCGCTGGAGCTGGGCGCGCTGGGCCTGGACCTGGAGTTCGACTACCTGCACGCGACCCGCTACCGCGGCGAGACCACCGGCGGCGAACTGGTGTGGAAGCACCGGCCCGCGACCGCGCTGTACGGCCGCCGCGTGCTGCTGGTGGACGACATCCTCGACGAGGGCCACACGCTGCTGGCGGTCAAGCAGTGGTGCCTGGAGCAGGGCGCCACCGACGTCCGCATCGCCGCGCTGACCACCAAGCAGCATGACCGCTGCGTGGACGGCATCTGTGCCGACTACGTGGGCCTGGAAGTCGCGGACCGCTATGTGTTCGGCTTCGGCATGGACTACCACGAGCAGGGCCGCAACCTGCCGGGCATCTACGCGCTGAAGGAATGACGATGGCCGATATCGCGCTCGCCGTCATCGGCGGCACCGGCGTCTACAAGCTGGCCGACCTGCAGGATATCGAGACCCGGGAACTGGACACACGCTTCGGCGCGCCGTCGGGTCCGGTGCGCATCGGCACGCTGTCGGGACACCGCGTGGCCTTCCTCGCGCGCCACGGCGAAGGGCATTCCGTGCCGCCGCACCAGGTCAACTATCGCGCCAACCTGCAGGTCCTGAAGGATCTTGGTGCGACCCGCGTGCTGGCGCTCAACACCGTCGGCGGCATCACCGACGCCTGCGGGCCGCGCGTGCTGGCCTGCCCGGACCAGTTGATCGACTACACCTGGGGTCGCATCTCGACGATCTGCGAGGAGCCGGGCACCGACGTCCTGCATGTCGACTTCGGCGACCCGTACACGCATTTACTTCGTCAGCAGATCCTGGCGGCCGCCCGCGAGGCCGGTGTCGATCTGGTCGATGGCGGTTGCTACGGCGCCACCCAGGGCCCGCGCCTGGAGACCCGTGCGGAAATCCGCCGGATGCGCCGCGACGGCTGCGATCTGGTCGGCATGACCGGCATGCCGGAAGCGGGGCTGGCGCGGGAAATGGGGCTGGAATACGCCTGCCTCGCCATCGTCGCCAACTGGGCGGCGGGCTGCGGTACCGACGAGGAGATCACCATGGAAGAAGTGCTGGCCAATGTGGCCGCCGCCTCGTCCGGAATTCCGGCCCTGGTGGCGGCACTTGCACGCGGGTGATTGTCAACGCGCGCTGGGCTTTGCATACTCGGCGGGTGTGACGTCACGCCACACATTCCACCCGCATCCAGAAAAGGAAATACAAGCGCTATGCCGTACGGTACCGTGAAATGGTTCAACGATGCCAAGGGCTTCGGATTCATCGCGCCAGAAGATGGCAGCGCCGACGTCTTTGCGCACCACACCGCCATCAACAGCAAGGGCTTCCGCAGCCTGCAGGAAGGCCAGCGCGTCAGTTACGAGCTGACCCAGGGCCCGAAGGGTGCACAGGCGTCCAACATCACGCCGGCAGCCTGATCCAAGACGATTTTCTTGAACCCCGCTCCGGCGGGGTTTTTTAACGCCTGCGGTTTGCGCAATACCGGTTTGCCGCACGACGAAGGAAGGCTTCGCGCCATGGATGCCCAGCACATCGCGATCATCGGCTACGGCACGGCCGGCCAAGCGGCGGCGTTGCTGTTGGCACGCGATGGGCACCGGGTGGAGGTGTTCGAACGGGCGCCGGAACTCGGGCCGGTCGGCGCTGGCTTCCTGCTGCAACCCACCGGATTGCAGGTGCTGTGGGAACTGGGGCTGCTGCCGTACGTGACGGCGCACGGCCGACGGGTGAACCGCCTGTACGGCGAGACGCCGTGCGGTCGCGCGGTGATGGACATGCGCTATGCGGGGCTCGATGCGCGGCTGTTCGGCCTGGGCATGCAGCGCGGTGCGCTGTTCTCGATGTTGGCCGAAGCGTGGGCGGAACACGGCGAGGTGCATCGTGGCCATGCCATCGACGCGGTGAGCGACGACACCCGCCGCATCCGCGACCAGCATGGCCGCTGGCATGGGCCGTTCGATCTGGTGATCGCGGCGGACGGTGCGGCGTCGAAGCTGCGCGGCGCCACCGGGGCGGTGAAGCGCGAGGCTGTCTATCCCTGGGGTGCACTGTGGAAGCTGGTCCCGCAGGGCGACTGGGCATGGGGCGACGAACTGCGCCAGCGTTATGTGGCCGCGCGCAAGATGATCGGGTTGCTGCCGGTCGGTACGCGTCCCGGCGACGACACGCCGCGCTTGAGTTTCTTCTGGAGCCTGCCGATCGCCGACTTCGATGCGTGGCGGTCGCGTGGCCTGCCGGCATGGCGCGAGGAAGTCGCCAAGCTGTGGCCCGAGGTCGATGCCTGTCTGGCCGATACCCTCGACGCGGACCAACTGGCGCGCGCCAGTTACCGCGACGTCACCCTGCGTCAGTGGCATCGCGACCGCCTGGTCGTGCTGGGCGACGCCGCGCATGGCATGAGTCCGCAGCTGGGGCAGGGCGTCAACATGGCGCTGATGGACGCGCTGGCCCTGCGCGATGCGCTGCGCACGCAGGACGAGATCCCGGGCGCGCTCGGCGCCTACCAGCGCGAACGCCAGGCGCATGTCGGCATCTACCAGTTCTGGAGCCGTTGGCTGACGCCGATCTTCCAGTCCGACCTGGATTGGGTTGCCCGAGCCCGCGACATCGCGTTCCTTCCAGCGGGCCGCTTGCCCGGCGGACGTGGCCACATGCTCCGGGTGCTGAGTGGCACGCAGCACGGGCTCTTCGGAACCTTGAAGCTGAAGCCCGACTTCCTCGCGGCGCTGTAGTTTCCGGTCGTCCGTCGATCATCGGGCACAATCAACCGCGAGAAGCCGCCGTGGGAGCCGGTGATGGACGACCTTCCTCCGTTCGACACGCATCGCGTGGACAACCAGCCGCCGCCGTTCGAGCCGCGCGACCTGTGGGCCGATGATGCGGCGCTGCGCGAGGGCGTCGAGCGCGAGGGTGCGGCCGCCTTCGCATCGCGGCTGGCGACTTATGGCGCGATGGCCGGCGATGGACTCTACCGGCTCGGCTTCGACGCCAATCGCGACCGGCCACGCCTGCGGACGCACGATCGCATGGGGCAGCGCATCGATCTGGTCGAGTTCCATCCCGCCTATCACGGGTTGATGGACCTGGCGAAGATGCACGGCGTCGCCGGCCTGTCGTGGCATGAGCCGGAACCCGGTGCGCATGTCGCGCGGGCCGCATTGAGTTACCTGCATCACCAGGCCGAGGCGGGCACCAGTTGCCCGTTGACGATGACGCACGCGGCCGTGCCCGTCCTGCAGCGCGGACCCGGTCTGCGCGAATGGGCGAAGAAAGCCGCCGCGCCGCACTACGATCCGCGCGATGTTCCCATCGCCGACAAGGCCGGCATCACGCTCGGCATGGGCATGACGGAGAAGCAGGGCGGCTCCGACGTGCGTGCCAACGCCACCACGGCCACGCCGCGCGACGACGGCATGTATGCACTGGTCGGCCACAAGTGGTTCTTCTCGGCGCCGATGTGCGATGGTTTCCTGGTATTGGCGCAGGCGCCCGGTGGCCTGACCTGCTTCCTGATGCCGCGCCGCTTGGACGACGGCGGGAAGAATGTGTTCCGGCTGATGCGCCTCAAGGACAAACTAGGCGACTGGGCGAATGCCTCCGCTGAAGTCGAGTTCACCGGTGCGAAGGCCTGGCGCGTGGGCGAAGAGGGGCGCGGCGTGGCGACCATCATCGAGATGGTGATGCTGACGCGGCTGGACTGCATGCTCGGATCGGCCGCCGAGATGCGCATGGCGCTCGCACAGGCGCTGCACCATGCGCGGCACCGCTCCACGTTCGGCAAGCCGCTGGCAGAGCACGCGCTGATGCGCAACGTGCTGGCCGATCTTGCACTGGAGTCCGAAGCCGCCACCGCGTTCGCCCTGCGCGTTGCGCGCGCCGTCGATGCGGCGCCGCATGATCCGCACGAGGCCGCCGTCGCGCGCATCGCCACCGCGGCAGGCAAGTATTGGGTGTGCAAGCGCGCGCCCGTATTCGTCAATGAAGCGCAGGAATGCCTGGGCGGCGCCGGCTATGTGGAGGAATCGATCCTGCCGCGGCTGTACCGGCAGGCGCCCTTGAACTCGATCTGGGAAGGCAGCGGCAACATCCAGTGCCTGGACGTGCTGCGGGCGCTGTCGCGCGAGGCCGGCACGCGCGAGGCGGTCGCTGCCGAACTGACCTCCGTCGCGGGCCGGGACGCGGTCTACGACGCGTTCGTCGACCGCCTGCAGGCCGACCTGTCGTCGGCGACCGAGGCGGGCGCGCGCACGCTCGTCGAACGGCTGGCGTTGGCCCTCCAGGCGGCGGTGCTGTTGCGCGCGGGCAGTCCGGCAGCCGCGCTGTTCGTACGCAGTCGCCTGGGCGGCGCGCACGGACTCGCATTCGGCACGCTGCCCGACGATGCGGACGTCGGTCCGCTGCTGTCGCGGGCGCTGCCGGCATGAAGCCGGGGCGCTGGCTGCTCATGGTGCTCGCCGCACTTGGCGTGTCGTCGCAGGCGCAGGAGGCGGCGCGATGGCCGCCCCCGTTGTTGCCGGTCGCGCAGCAGGCGGACGCGATCCACGTCTACAAGGCGCAACGGCGGATGGAGCTGTTGCGCGACGGGCGCGTCATCGCGACCTACCGCATCGTGCTGGGCGGCGCACCGGTCGGGCATAAACGCCAGCAGGGCGACCAGCGCACGCCGGAAGGCGACTATCGCATCACCTACCGCAACGATCACAGCCGCTTCCACCTATCGTTGCGCGTGTCCTATGCGAACGAGGCCGACCGCAAGCAGGCGGCGGCACGGGGTGTCGATCCCGAGGGCGACATCATGATCCATGGTGCCACGCCGCCGGGATCGCGGGCGGATTGGACCGAAGGCTGTATCGCGGTGACCAACACCGAAATGGAAGCGATCTGGCAGCGCGTGCCGGTCGGTACGCCGATCCGGATCAACCCCTGAAAAGAAGGGCCGTCAGCGTGCGGCGCCGCGCGAGGCGAGGGCGCGCGAACCGGTGATGATCAGGCGGACCATTTCCGAGAGTTGTTCGATCAGCTCCGGATCCTTCTCCGGCGGCAGGTCCATCGCGGTGGCGCCCATCGCGAACACCAGGCGGGTGATCGCCTTGGAGACCAAGGCCGGTTCGTGCAGCGGCGCGTTGTCGCGCGCGGCCAGCCGGATCAGGTCGATGCACAGCTCTTCCTCGAAGAACTGCAGCTCGCGCTCGACCGCATGCTTGAACGCATCCGAGCCGACGTTGCCTTCGCGCAGCAGCACATGCAGCAGCTTGTCGTCGGCGCGCAGCTGCTCCATGAACGCTTCCACCGAGCCGCGCACCACGCTGCGGTCGCTGCTGGTGGCGCGGTGCCGCGCTTCGCCGATGATCTTGCGCAGCGAGCGGCCGGCCAGGTCGATCAGCGCGACCGCCAGTTCGTCCATGTCGCGGAACTGGCGGTAGAAGCTGTTCGGCGCGATGCCGGCCTCGCGGGCGACTTCGCGCAGGCTCAGGGTGGAGACGCTGCGGTGCGGGCCCACCAGCTTCAGGGCGGCCGCCATCAGGTCTTCGCGCGAAATGGACGCCTTGCGGCCGGGGCCGTGGTCGTCCTGGAGCTGCGGTTGCGGGTTCGGAATCACGCGAAGGGGCCGGGCATACGGGGTGGTAGGGGCATCATAGCCCCGTAAATTAATATACAAGTGTATACACAATCGTCTTCACAGCGGTATAGTGATGGCCATGAACGCCCAGATCCGTCCGATCCCCCGCCGGCCCGGTCCCCTGAAACGCCTGATCCGGCCCTTGGTGAAGGCGGATGTCTTCGACTTCTGGGCCACCCGTTTCCACCGCACCTGGACCTGGGAGCGACCCCTGGCCCGGCTTGTCGCGCGCGAAACCGCCTCGGCCGACGCCGTGACCCTGCTGTTCAAACCCAACCGCCACTGGGCCGGTCATCGTGCCGGCCAGCACGTCAACCTCGGCGTGGATGTCGACGGCGTCCGCATCACCCGCAGCTACAGCCTGACCGAGCCGCCGCGTGCGGATGGCCTGTTGCCGATCACCGTCAAGGCGATCGAGGGCGGAAAGGTCAGCCGCCACCTCTGCGAAGGTGCCCGCATCGGCGACATCGTCGAGCTGGGCCAGGCGTTCGGCGAGATGACGTTGCCTGCGCCGTCCGAGGGTTCCTTCCTCCTGCTGGCGGCAGGCAGCGGCATCACTCCGCTGATGGCGCTGGTGCGCGAACGGGCCGGGCAGGGCATGCCGTCCGAGCTGACGCTGATGTACTGGGTGCGTCGCCGCGATGAGGCCTGTTTTCTCGACGAGCTGCGAACGCTGGCCGCCAAACATCCGCACTTCCGCCTGCGTCTGCTGCTGACGCGCGACACCGCAGTGGCTGCCGACGAAGCCGAAGGCCGCATCGACGACGCCCTGCTCGCCGCGCATGCAGGCGACCTGTCCGTACAGCAGGTGATGGCCTGCGGTCCCGGCGGGTTCGTCGAGGCCGCACGCGACTTGTTGGCGTCGCGCACCGCCGCGTTCCAGGCCGAAGCCTTCACCGCGCCGCCGGTCACGGTGGTGGATGAAGGCGAGGTCGACATCCGCTTGCAACGCAGTGGGCGCACGCTGCGCGTGCCGCGCGGCGAAACCCTGCTGGTGGCCCTGGAGCAGCACGGACTGAAGCCGCCGTCCGGTTGCCGCATGGGCATCTGCAACACCTGCGCCTGCGGCAAGTCCGCCGGCAGCACGCGCCACCTGCCCAGTGGCGAGCTGATCCACGAACCCACCCAGGCGTTGAAGCTGTGCATCCACAGCGCCGCCACCGACCTCGAGCTCGACCTCTGATGGCCTCTTCGCGCAACCGCAAACTCACTGTCGCCGAACTGGACCAGTTCGGCGAAGAACTTGACGCGCTGCGTGCGCGCACCGTGGCGACGCTGGGTGCCCGTGACGCGCGCTACATCCGCAACGTGGTCAAGGCCGTGCGCTACACCAACCTGACCGGGCGCGTGCTGCTGTTCGCCGCAGCCGTCGCCGGTGGCCTGTGGCTGGCCGACAGCGCGGTGGGCTGGCTGTTCTGGGTGCTATGGGCGTTAGGTGCGTTCTCGCTGGGCCTGGGCAAGATCCTGGACAACATGGAGCTGGGCCACAACGTCATCCACGGCCAGTACGACTGGATGGGCGACCCGCAGCTCAACGGCAAGACCTACGACTGGGACATCGTCGCGACCAGCGACAACTGGCGCCACACGCACAATTTCCGCCACCACACCTACACCAACGTGCGCGGGCTGGACGACGACATCGGCTACGGCCTGCTGCGCATCTTCCCCGAGCAGAAATGGCGGCCGTTCTACCTGGTGCAGCCGTTCGTGGCGGTCGTGTTCGCGCTGCTGTTCCAGTGGGGCATCGCCATCCAGGACCTGAAGCTGGGCCGCTGGTGGAGCGGCAAGATGACCAACAAGCAGCTGCGCCGCAAGTCCGCGCCGGTGGTGCGCAAGATAGGCAAGCAGCTGGCGAAGGATTACGTGATCTATCCGGCGCTGGCCGGTCCGTTCTTCCTGCCGGTGCTGCTGGGCAACATGGTCGCCAACGGCCTGCGCAACGTGTGGACCTACGTGATCATCTTCTGCGGCCACTTCACCGCCAATGCCGAGACGTTCCCGAAGGAATGCATCAAGAACGAATCCCGCGGCCACTGGTACCTGCGCCAGCTGCGCGGCTCATCCAACCTGCGTGGCGGGTTCCTGATGAACGTGATGTCGGGCAACCTGAGCCACCAGATCGAGCACCACTTCTTCCCGGACGTGCCTGCCAACCGCTACGCGGAGATGGCCAAGGAAGTGCGCGCCATCTGCAAGCGCTACGGCCAGCACTACAACACCGGTACGCTGCTGACCCAGTTCGGCCAGGTGTGCTGGCGCATCGTGCGGCACGCGTTCCCCAGCCGCCCGCGCCGCGTGCCGGCGCTGGTGCAGGCCGACGCGGTCGCGTAAGGCGTCATGGCGCGTCGGGCGCGACCGCGCGCGCTGCGCGGGCGACGTCGCGCTTGAGCCGCCATTCGGCGAAGAACGACGCCGCGATCAGGCCGGTGCCGAGCAGGCCCAGCCACTGGAACCACGGGTTCTCGAACACGTCGTCGGCCAGGTCGTTGCCCTGCAGTTGCAGGCGCAGCAGGCGGACTTCGGTGGCGAGGGCGGCGGCGCCGGTCTCGCCCTGGTGCCGGGCTTCTTCGGCCTTCACGGCCAGGTGCGCGATCGCCGTCAGCGCGGCGGCCTCGTCGTGGGTCCGGCGCTCCACGGTAACCACGAGCGCGCTGGTCAGCAGGATCAGCGCGGTACCCAGTCCGCGCAGCAAGGGCGGCAACGAGTCGGGAATCATGCGCGGACTCCGGCGGGAGACTGCCGCATCCTAGACCACGCACGGCGTGGTCGTCATCGCTGCGCCGTGGGGATCAGTCCAGGAACTGCAGACGCGCCAGCTCCGCATACAGGCCGTCCTGCGCCAGCAACTCGGCGTGCGTGCCCTGGGCGACGATGCGGCCGCGATCCATGACCACGATGCGGTCCGCCTTCTGCACGGTCGCCAGGCGGTGTGCGATGACCA
Source organism: Pseudoxanthomonas sp. LjRoot143 (assembly GCF_964252945.1). Lineage (NCBI taxonomy): Bacteria > Pseudomonadati > Pseudomonadota > Gammaproteobacteria > Lysobacterales > Lysobacteraceae > Pseudoxanthomonas > Pseudoxanthomonas sp. LjRoot143. Next base: position 1,094,742 of record NZ_CAXUPM020000001.1, read on the forward strand.
GCGTGGTGCGGCCGTCCATCAGGCGCTCCAGCGCGTTCTGCACGGCCCGCTCGCTCTGTGCGTCGAGTGCGCTGGTCGCTTCGTCCAGCAGCAGGATGGGCGCGTCCTTCAGCAGCGCGCGCGCGATGGCGATGCGCTGCTGCTGGCCGCCGGACAGGCGCGCGCCGCGCTCGCCGAGTTGGCTGTCGAAGCCGCCCGGCAACTCGCGGATGAAGTCGTCGGCCTCGGCGGCTTCGGCTGCGGCCTGCAGTTGGGCGTCGGTGGCGTCCAGCTTGCCGTAGCGGATGTTCTCGGCCGCGCTGGCGGCGAAGATGGTCGGCTGCTGCGGTACGAGCGCGATGTGTTCGCGCAGGTCGGCCGGGGCGAGTTCGCGCAGGTCCACGCCGTCGACGCGAACGCTGCCGGACTGCGCATCATGGAAGCGCAGCAGCATCGAGAACACCGTGCTCTTGCCGGCGCCGGACGGACCCACCAGCGCGACCGTTTCGCCCGGACGAACCGTCAGGTCGAAATCGTCGAGCGCGGGCAGGTCGGGGCGCGATGGGTAGTGGAACGAGACGTTGTCGAAGCGGATATCGCCTTGTACCTGCGCAGGCAGCGTGCGCGCGTTCGCGGGTGCGCGGATCGCTGGGGTTTCGCCCAGCAGTTCGGCGATACGGCCCATGCCGCCGGCTGCGCGCTGCAGCTCGTTCCAGACTTCGGCCAGCGCACCGACCGAGCCGCCGCCGATCAGCGCATAAAGCACGAACTGTCCCAGCGTGCCTGCGGTCATCGTGCCGTCGATGACGTCATGCGCGCCCGACCACAGGACCAGCGTGATGGCACCGAAGATCAGCGTGATCGCCGCCGCGGTGACCCATGCCTGCGCGCGGATGCGTCGGCGCGCGGTCTCCACGGCGGTCGCGATGGCAGCGCCGAAGCGGCCGCGCTCGTAGGGCTCGCGGGCATGCGCCTGCACGGTACGCACGGCACCCAGCGTCTCGCTGGCCAGCGTATTGGCATCGGCGACGCGATCCTGGCTGGCGCGCGAGGCCTTCTCCAGCCGGCGCGCACCCAGCACGATCGGCAGCACGGCCAGCGGGATGCCGATCAGCGCGAAGGCCGCCAGGCGCGGACTGGTGACGAACAGCATCCCCAGGCTGCCGACGACGGTGACGCTGCTGCGCAGGGCGACCGACATGCTGGTGGCGACCACGGTGCGCAGCAGTTCGCTGTCGGCGGAGAGTCGCGACACCAGTTCGCCGCTGCGGGTGCGGTCGTGGAATTCGGCATCGAGGCCGATCAGATGGCCGTAGAGCTGGCCACGCAGGTCGGCGACGACCTTTTCGCCGAGCAGCGACACGAAGTAGAAGCGCGCGGCGCTGGCCAGCGCCAGTACGACCGCCACCACGAACAGGAACAGGAAGGCGCGGTTGATGTTCGCGCCATCGGTGAAGCCGTTGTCGATCATCTGCCGGAACGCGACCGGCAGGCTCAATGTCGCCGCCGACGCCAGCGCAAGGGCCAGCAGCCAGGCGGTGAACAGGCCGCCATGCTGGCGCACGAACGGCCACAGGGCACGCAGCGTGCCCAGCTTGGCCTTGAGTTTGGCGGCGGTGTCGGTCGGCGTCTCGATCTGGGCGCTCATGGGGTCCGTGTTGAAAGCGGTTGTGGAAGAGGCTTCATTCCCGGCCGGGCGCGAAGCCTCTTCCACAAGCACCTGTTGCCTCGCAGGCGGCTAGGCCGGTCCGACAAAGCGCACCCGGTTACGGGTGGCGTCGCGCAGCTGCGATTTCAAGGCGTCCACGCGATCCGCGGGCACCTGCACGCGCAGGCGTGCGCCGGTCTCGTCGAATCCTTCGTCCTGCTTCACCGCCTTGTGGACGGTCAACGCGGCGTGCACGTGGCCGAGGTCGTCGAACGGGCAGGCCAGCTCGACCGTGGCCAAGCTCACCAGTGGCTCGCGGGCCGCCAGCCGCAGGCACTCCGCCGCCGCACCGCCATACGCGCGTACCAGGCCGCCCGCGCCCAGCTTGATCCCGCCATACCAGCGCGTCACCACCACCATCACCCGATCGAAGCCCTGCCCATCGATCGCGGCAAGGATCGGCCGGCCCGCCGTGCCCGCAGGCTCGCCGTCATCGCTGGAGCGGTATTCCTGGCCGATCCGGTAGGCCCAGCAGTTGTGGGTCGCCGCGGGATCGCCGATCTCGCGCAGGAACGCGAGTGCATCTTCGGCGCTGCCCACCGGCGCCGCCTGGGCGAGGAAACGGCTGTGCTTCACCTCCAGCAGCTGCGAGACGCGTGCGGCGAGAGTATCGCTCACGGATTGCCGAGCAGCGGGCGCAGGTCTTCCGGCACGCGCTGGAACGGATGCTCCTGCACGAACAGCTGCAGGCTGCGCAATGCGTTGGCGTCATCGCCGAGGTCGCGGCGCAGCCGGATGCGATCCAGCCATTCCTCGGGTGGCAGCCGCGTGTCCGCGTCGACCGGTACCTGCAGGTCGGTGCGGCGCAGGGCATTGCGGGCTGCGCTGGGCTGGGCACTGCCGGCGCTGGCGGCCGGTGGTGGGGGCGGAGGCGGTGCGGCGGCCACCGGTGCGGACGCTGGCATGGCCTCCTTGGTCCTGGCCTGACGGTCCCGGGTGGTCACGCGATTGCCGGTCGCCATGACGGAATTCAGCGTCAGCTTGTCCTCGGCCTTGGCGGCTGCCTCCCGTCGCTCTTCGTCGTAACGGACGCGTTGCTCCTGTTCCTGCTCGGCGGCAGCGCGGTGCTGGGTGCGCACGTCGGGTTCCGGCGCGGCCGCAGCGGCGGGTGCCGGGTTCGAATACGCGTCGGTGTCGAAGGAAAACGCCTGCGGTGCCGCTTCAGGGGCGGGCGGTGCAGGGGACGCGGCAGGCGCGGGGATCAGCGCGAGCGGGCTGCGCTTCGGCGGAAGCTCCTGGCGCGCCGCCGCCTCCGCATTCTGGCGGGCCGGTCCTGGCGCGGTTGCCGCGCGACCGATCGGAGCAGGAGGCAGAACCTTCGCAGGCATGGGAGGAGCGATGTCCTGCGCCACTTCCGGGGCGGGCAGCGCGTCGGCGGCCGGTGCGGCGGCATCCGCGGCTACGGCCCGTGAGGTATCAGCCGACTCGGCGACCTCACGCGCGGCGTCCACCGGCACTTCACTGGCGACCGGGACTTCATGCAGGGGGCGAAGCTGCCAGGCGACGCCGGCAGCGAGCAGGACCGAGGCGGCAACGCCCATGCCCAGCGGCCAGCGGCGGCGCGAAGGGGGCACCTGGCCGCCTCCGGCGGGCGCGCTCTGAACCGCCGCGCGGGCCGCCCCCAGGATCCTGGCATCCAGATCGGGCGACGGACCGCCGTGCGGACCCAGCCGCGACAGCGACTGCGCGAGCGCACGCTCTTCAGGGGTCAGGGGTTCGTGGGGCATGCTCATTCGTTCAACCTCGTCCGCAACCGGTCCATCGCGTACCGCAGGCGCGACTTCACGGTTTCCCGGCCCACGCCGGTGATCTCGCCGATCTCCTCCAGGGTCAGTTCCTGCTCCAGCCGCAGCAGCAGCACCTCGCGCTGCTCAGGCGGCAATTCATCCATGGCCAACTGCAACCGCCGGCGCTGTTCGAACTCCGACAGCTGGCGCTCCGGGGTATCCGGGTCCGGCACGCGCGCCGTGCGTTCGTCGGCATCGTCCGGCGCCGCGGGGCGGTGCTTGGACGCGCGCCAATGGTCGTTCAGGCGATTGTGCGCGATCCGGTACAGCCAGGTCCCGAACGCCGCTTCCGGTTTCCAGCCCTGGCGCGCACTGATCACCCGCTGCCAGGTGTCCTGGAAGAACTCGTCGGCCAGCGCCGCATCGCGCAGGTGCCGCAGCAGGAACCGGTAAAGCGGCCCGCGGTGGCGTGCGTAAAGTTGTTCGAACGCCGATGCGTCGCCCGCGGCATAGGCCAGCATCAGGGTCTCGTCGGCGGGTTCGGCAAGGTCGTTCACTGCTACCAGCGTAAGCGGTACCCACGCGCCCGTGAAGCTGGTGCGGGGTCGGGCGCCTGCCGCGTTCATCCTGGAACCGGGGTGCGTCGGCATGACGTGACCAGTCAAAGCAGCGGGGGCAGGGGAGGCTGGCACGTGCATGGCAAACGGCCCACGGTCCGCGGCGGGGTTGCGCGGGTCGTTTCCGTTCAGGGGCTGGCAGGCGGTATGCTCCCGGCGGGGGACTTCCGGATACCGCACACCGACTCGTTCGGACCACGGCCATGCCTACGCCATCGATCAGCGCCGACAACCCGGCCAGCGCGGACGCCTCGCCGGCGGAACGGATCGCGCTCGTCCTGCGTGGGCTGTTGCCGGCGGGCGCGGAACTGGCCGTCTGCTGGCGCGACTGGGCACTGGGCAACGGCAGCGGCGCTACCCCGGACGCGTCCAGCACGTTGCGACGGCGCGCCGAACATGCGCTTGCCGAAGCGGTGGTCGAACACGACGGTCCCGACTCGCGCGTGTACGCCTGGGACAATGCCGACGGCAACGCCCGCGTCGCGCTGGCGCTGGCGCTGCCCGGACCGCTGGCAGAGGCCGAGGAGGCCTCGTGGGTATTGCTGGCGCGCACGCTGCTGGTGACCTCGCTGGATGCTTCCCGCGCGCAGGCGCGCGTGGTGTCGCTGGAGAAGTCAAAGCGCCTTCAACAGGCGCTGTACGAGATCGCCGACCTGGCCGGCGCCGACCTCGAGATGCCGGAGATGCTCCGCCGCATCCACGCGGTGGTGAACTCGCTGATGTACGCGGAGAACTGCTACATCGTCCTCTACGACGACCAGCGCCGCAGCGTGCGTTTCCTCTATTTCGCCGACCAGCGCGACCCCTACATCGCCGAGCCCGAACGCGAGTTCGGCGAAGAGGAGATGGTCAACAGCATGACCTTCGCGCTGCTGCGCCACGGCCAGCCGCTGCGCGGGCCATCGGCGGTGATCCGGCAGAAGCTGGGCGTGGTCCGCGATCCCTCGCACGGCCCGGACAGCCTGGACTGGCTGGGCGTGCCCATGCGTCGCGACGACCATGTCTGCGGCGCCATCGTCGTGCAGAGCTACGACGCGCCGGCCAGTTACGCCGATGAGGACCGCGCGCTGCTGGGCTACGTGGCGCAGCACATCCTCACCGCGCTCGACCGCAAGCACGCGCATGTCGAGCTGGAGCACCGCGTGGCGGTGCGCACGCATGAACTGCAGCGCGCCAACCGCGAACTGCAGGCCGAGATCATGGAGCGCAAGCGCGCCGAGAAGCTGCAGCGCGCGCTGTTCCGCATCACCGACCTGGCCATCACCTCGGACAGCCTGGAACGTTTCTACGCCGACGTGCACACGGTGGTCGACGAACTGATCAATGCGCGCAATTTCTACATCGCGCTGGTGTCGGACGACGGCAAGGACCTGAACTTTCCGTACTCGATCGACGAACGCGATCCGATGCGCAAGACGCGACGGATGACCAACGGCCTGACCGAGTACGTCATCGACGCCGGTCGTCCGCTGCTGGCCGATCGCGAGGTGATCGGCCAGCTGGCCGAAGCGGGCAAAGTATTGCAGCACGGTCCGCCGGCCTACAGCTGGCTGGGTGTTCCGTTGTTTCGCGGCGACGACGTGGTCGGTACGGTGGTCGTGCAGAGCTATTCGGAAGAGGTGAAGTTCACCTCGCACGACCAGAACCTGCTGACCTTCGTCGCCCACCATATCGGCAACGGCCTGGATCGCCAGCGTGCGCAGGAACGCCTGCGCAGCGCGCACGCCGAGCTCGAGCGCCGGGTCGACGAGCGCACACGCGAGTTGGCTGAAGCGAACCATCAGTTGCGCTCGCAGATCGGCGAGCGGTTGCGTATCGAACAGCAGCTTACCCACCAGGCCACGCATGACGCGCTGACCGGGCTGCCCAATCGTCCGCACCTGCTCGATCGCCTGTCGGCCGCCATCGAGCGCGCACGCCATGGCGACGGGCAAGCGTTCGCCGTGCTGTTCCTCGATCTGGACCGCTTCAAGCTGGTCAACGACAGCATGGGGCACGCCGCCGGCGACGAACTGCTGGTGGAGGTGGCGCGCCGCATCACCATGAGCGTGCGCGACGAGGACGTGGTGTCGCGCCTGGGCGGCGACGAGTTCGCGTTGCTGGTCGAGTACGCCGAAGGCGTCGAGAACGTGCGCGACTTCGCCCAGCGGCTGCTCGCCGTGCTCGGCCTGCCGATGTGGGTGGCGGGTCGCGAACTGTTCCCGTCCGCCAGTCTCGGCATTGCGGTGTGGCATCCGCGTTATCGCAACGGCGAAGAGCTGCTGCGCGACGCCGATGCGGCGATGTATCGCGCCAAGGAGCAGGGACGCGACCGCTGCGCCATGTTCGACGAGGCCATGCGCGAGGCGGCGGTACAAAGCCTGGATCTCGAGGCCGACCTGCGCCGGGCGATCAACCACCGCGATTTCCTGCCGTTCTACCAGCCGATCCGCCGGATGGACGACGGCCGCGTCATCGGCCACGAGGCGCTGCTGCGCTGGCAGCATGAACGGCGTGGTCTGCTGTTGCCCGCGGAGTTCATTGGCCTGGGCGAACACAGCGGCCTGATCGAACAGGTCGACTGGCTGCTCTACGAACAGGTGGTGCGGCAGATCGCGCGCGGCGTCGAGGGCTACATCTCGGTCAACGTGTCGCCGCGGCATTTCCGTTCGCCCGACTTCGGCGATCGCCTGCTGGCGATGTTCGAGGCGCAGGGGGCGGATCCGTCGCGCCTGCGGTTGGAGATCACCGAGGTCGCGCTCCTCGATGATGCGCCGCGCACGCTACGCATCCTGCGCACGTTGCGCCAGCACGGCATCCTCGCGCAACTCGACGACTTCGGTACCGGGTTCTCCGCGCTGTCCTACCTGCACCGGTTCCCGATCTCGGTACTCAAGATCGACCGCAGCTTCGTGTCGGGACTCGGCAGCGAAGCACGGCCCGAGAGCCTGGCGCTGGTGCGCGCCATCCTGGCGCTGGCCAGCACGCTGGGGATCGAGACGATCGCCGAGGGCGTGGAAACCGAAGAGCAGCGCCAGTCGCTGATCGAACTGGGCTGCCATCTCGGACAGGGCTACCTGTTGGGGCGGCCCGCGGCGCAGATGGAAACGGTGGTGGTCGACGCCGCCTGAGCTTGCGCCACGCCTGCCGCTCTAACGGATGTCGATGGGCTGTCCGTGATAGGGCCGCAGTTGCCCCGACCTCGCGCTCTCGTCCGTGACGGGCACGGTCCGCCAGTTGAGCCAGAAGTCGCCAACGCAGATCCGGCGGAATCTCACCTCGACGGCTTCGTCAGCGGGAACATCGACCTGTTCCAGTGACGAGAGATAAGGCGGTGCGTCGTCGCTGTAGACAGGGTTGTCGAAGTCCTCTGGCGATGGCGCCGGAAGCGTCCGATCCATATGGAAGCTCTTCAACTGCACCGTGACGGCGTGCGCACGATGATTGGCGACCACGATATGGATCCCGCAGCTTGTCGCGAACGACGCAGCGGGACAGAGCAGGGCGAGAAGTAAGACAATCTTGTGAACCATCATGGCGGCTGAGCTCCTACGTCAGAGCGAAAACATGGCGGAGGCCATCCCTGGCCCCGCGCCACGCCTGGTTCACTCGCCGGCGATGACCGGCGCATCGTCCTTCACCGCGACCAACCGGTTTGCCTGCTCGATCATGCCGACGAACTCCGCCTTCAGGCCGTAAGGGTCACGCCCCGCCGACGCTCGTGCGGTGCGGGCGACATCATTCCAGTTCCAGCCATCGATGCGTTGACCACCGCGCAACAGGTCGGCATAGGCCGCCACGGCACTGGCGAAACGGAAGGCGTCGCTGGGTTGTGCGGTCAGCGACGTCCGCGCGATCGGTGTTTCGATCAGGCGGCTGGCCTCCTGGCCCGGCAGCTTGTAGCGCAGGCGCACGTGCGCGACCTCGGTGGTCGAGGCGCAGGCGGCGACCTGCTTGCCGCCGTAGCGCAGCGCAGGCAGGCGGTCCGCACCGCTGCCGACCGGTGTGATCTCGTACAGCGCGGTGACTTCATGGCCCGCGCCGATGTCGCCGGCATCGACCTTGTCGTTGGCGAAGTCCTCGTTGGCCAGCACGCGATTCTCATAGCCGATCAGCCGGTACTCGGACACCACGGCGGGGTTGAACTCCACCTGGATCTTCACGTCACGGGCGATGGTCAGCAGGGTCGACTGCATCTCGTCCACCAGCACCTTGCGGCCTTCCTGCAGCGTGTCGATATAGGCATGGTTGCCGTCGCCGACATCGGCCAGCTTCTCGGCCAGCGCATCGTTGTAGTTGCCGGTGCCGAAGCCCAGCGTGGTCAGCGCGATGCCGGACGCACGCTCGTCGGCCACCATCGTTTCCAGCGCGTCCTGGCTGACGGTGCCGACGTTGAAGTCGCCGTCGGTGGCCAGGATCACCCGGTTCACGCCGTCCTTGACGAAAGCCTGCTTCGCCATCGCGTACGCCAGGCGGATGCCATCGCCGCCATTGGTGCTGCCGCCGGCCTGCAGGCGATCGAGCGCACTGAGGATCTCGTCGTGCCGGTTGCCGGGCGTCGGCGGCAATACCAGGCCGGCGGAGCCGGCATAGACGACGATGCTGACGCGGTCCTGCGCGCGCAGTTGGGTAACGAGCTGCGCGAACGATTGCTTCAGCAGCGGCAGCTTGTCCGGCGACTCCATCGAGCCGGATGTGTCGAGCAGGAACACCAGGTTGGCCGGCGGCAGCGTCGCTTTCGGCACGTCGTAGCCCTTGATGCCGACCATCAGCAGCTGGCGCTTGGCGTTCCATGGTGCCGGTGCGAGTTCGGTGGTCACCGCGAACGGTCGGCTGCGGTCGGTCGGTCCGGCGTGGCCATAGCGGAAGTAGTTGATGAACTCCTCCGCACGCACTGCGTCGGCGGGTGGACGTTGGCCTTCGCGCAGCATGCGGCGCACGTTGCTGTAGCTGCCGGTGTCCACGTCGACGGAGAACGTGGAGACCGGTTCATCGAGCGTACGGCGCACCGGATTATCGTCGCGGTCGGCGTACTTCTCGGCGTTTACCGGTGGGACTTGCGGGGCAACGATGATGTTGGCGTTCCGGTACTCCATCATCATCGCGGGAGCTGGCGGCGGCGGCGCCGAGGGCGCGTAGGCCAGCCCGGTAGCCGCCGTCGCTTTGGCCTGCTCGCTGCGCAGACGGCTGCCGGTGACGGCGATGCGGTCGAGCGTCGCCTGGTCGCGCCGCCCGGTGTCGGCTTCCTTGCGTGCGTATGCGTCTGCCGCCACGGCGGCCGCTTCGGCTTCAGGCGAGTGCTGGGTCGTGGGGTTGGATTGGCAGGCAGCCAGCAGGGCGGCGGCCAGCAGGGTAACGGTCAGGCGGTGCGACATGGCGCGACTCCGTGTGTGGGACAGGGAGTCGAACGCGCGGGGTCGGGAAACGGGGTTGACCGGAGTGGGGACAAGCTGCCCCGGCCTGCGCGGGGGTGCGGGGCTGTCAGTCGATGGCGCCGACGTCCATGCCGTCATAGGCATCCAGGCCGTGCTCGTCGGCGAAGCGGTACAGCGCCTGGTTGCGCTCGTGCAGGCTGTCCGGCGTGTGGACTTCGGTCTTTTCCACATGCAGCCACCACAGGTCTGGATCCTTGCGGCTGTCCTTGTCTTCCAGGTACAGCGCGATCACGCGGTAACCCTGGTCCTGCAGCAGGGGCACCACCGCCTCCAGCGCGGGCCGCGAGCCGTGCGTGAAGAAGTATCCCCACACCAGGGGCTTGCGCAGGTCCCACGGCGTTTCCTTGGCCATGTTGTCGAACATCTCGACCAGTTGTTCGCGGGTGATCATGGGGTGCTCCTGGCGGGGTTCTGCGGGCGGGCGCCGCGCGTTGAAAGGGTGTGGAAGTGGGGTGATCCGGCGGCGTGCCACGCTATTCCGCGCGCAGCGTCAGTCGACCATCGCCGACTTGTGCCTCGACACGCTCGCCTGCCTGCACCTGCGTCACCGAGCGCACCAGCGTGCCGTCTTCCCTGGTCACCAGCGCGTAGCCGCGCGCGACCGTCGCGAGCGGACTGACCGCTTCGAGTGAGCGGGCGAGGGCGCGAAGGCGCAGGGCATCGCGTTGCAGGGTGCGTGCGACGGCGGCCTGGGGGCGTGGCGCGAGGGCGAGCAGGCGCAAGCGCAGCTGTTCTAGGCGACGCTGCGGTGCGTGTGCGCGCAGGACGGCATCGGCATGGCGCAGCGACGCGATGCGACGGGCCTGCTGGTGCTGCCACAGGGCATGCAGGCGGCGCGCGGATTCTTCCTGTCGCTGCCGGAAAGCCTCCAGCCGTGCCTGGGGACGCAGCGCGTTCAACCGCAATGCGGCACGGTCCGCGCGCTGCATGGCGCTGCGCAGGCGATGTGCCTGGGTGGTCGCGAGGCGGCGCTGCAACCCCTGGACGCGCGCCAGCAGGTCGCGCCGGTCGGGGACCAGCAGTTCCGCCGCGACGGAGGGCGTCGGCGCCCGCAGGTCGGCGGCGAAGTCGGCGAGGGTGAAGTCGGTCTCGTGACCGATGGCGGATACCACCGGCACCGGCGAGGCGGCGATGGCGCGCGCAAGCCGCTCGTCGTTGAAGGCCCAGAGGTCCTCCAGCGAACCGCCGCCACGGGCGACCAACAGCACGTCGTAGCGACCGCTGCGTGCCGCGCGCTGCAGCATGTCCACGATCTGCGCCGCGGCCGTTTCGCCCTGCACCTGGACCGGCAACACGTCGACTTCCAGCAGCGGGAAACGGCGCTGCAGCACGCTCAGCACATCGCGCACCGCGGCGCCGGTCGGGGAGGTCAGCACGGCGAGCCGCTGCACGTGGGCGGGCAGCGGACGCTTGCGAGCGTCGTCGAACAGGCCTTCCGCGGTGAGCCGGGCGCGCAGCTCTTCGAACGCGCGCCGCAGTGCGCCTTCGCCGGCCTCTTCCAGGCTGTCGATCACCAGCTGGTAATCGCCACGGGCTTCGTACAGGGTCAGGCGGCCGCGGGCGAGCACGCGCAGGCCCTCGCGCGGGGCGAACTTCAGCCACTGGCTCTTGGGCTTGAACATCGCACAGCGGACCTGTGCGCGCGCGTCCTTGAGGGTGAAGTACAGGTGCCCGGACGCAGGACGGGTGACATTGCCCAGTTCGCCTTCCACCCAGACCAGCGGGAACGCGCCTTCCAACAGGTCGCGCGCCAGCGTGTTGAGCTGGGTGGGCGTGAGGATGTCGCGGGCGGTGTCGGTCATGGTGCAAGGATAAACGCTGGGGGTGATCGGCGGCGCGATGCGCCTGCGTCAGCCGGTCGCAGCCCTGCCGGCGGATTCCATGGTGCAATGACGCCTTCCCGCGAACGGACGTCCCGCAATGCCTGTTGCTTCTGCTGGCGCTACTGCATGCCGAACCCTTCTCGTGGTGCTGGCGATGGCATCGTTGGGCGCGTGCACACCGCCGGACCCCGGGACGGCAGACACGCCGTCGGCCGTCGCGTCACCGGTTGTGGAAGCGTGGGCGCTGCCGACGCCGGCGGGCGCCGCCCAGCCGGATCTCGTCGCGGCACCCGACGGCACGTTGCTGCTGAGCTGGCTGGAGCCTGCGGGCGAGGACGCGCTGCGGTTCCGGTTGAGCCAGTGGAGGGGCGACGCCGCCTCCGCTGTGTGGACGGCACCGGTCACCATCGCCGAGGGCGACGACTTCTTCCGCAACTGGGCGGACACGCCGCACGTGTTTGCATTGCAGGACGGCTCGCTGTGGGCGCACTGGCTACGCAGCACCGGGCCGTCGCGGATGGATTACGGCATCGACCTGGTGCGTTCCGGCGACGGCGGCGCGACCTGGACGTCACCGCAGTTCGTGCACCCTTCTGGCACCTCGGGCGACCATGGTTTCGTGACGTTCTGGCCGCAATCGCGCGACCGGCTCGGTATCGCCTGGCTGGACAGTCGGCAGAAGGCGGCCGCCGGGCATACGGGGCACGACGGAGGCGGACACGACCATGCGGGAAGCGCCGCGATGATGCTGCGCGCGGCGACCTACGACACGCAGGCAAAGCAGATGGGCGAGTGGCCGCTGGATGTGTCGACCTGCGACTGCTGCACCACCGCGTCGGCGGTCACCGACCGCGGTGCGGTCGTCGTCTATCGCGGGCGCAGCGCCGGCGAGATCCGCGATACGCGCATCGTCCGCTTCGATGGCGAACGGTGGACGCCACCGCGCGATGTGCATACCGATGGCTGGCAGATCGCCGGTTGCCCGGTCAACGGCCCGGTGGTGGTGGCGAAGGGCAGCCGTGTCTGGGTCGCCTGGTATACCGAGGCGGAGGGGGTGCCGGAACTACGCGCGGCGCGCTCCGACGATGCCGGCGATACGTTCGCTGAGCCGGTGACGCTGGCCAAGGGCACGCAGGTGCTCGGGCGCCTCGCACTGGCGCTGGCCGGCGACCATCTGCTGGCCAGTTGGCTGGAACAGACGCCGGACGAGCGCCAGTCGCTGGTACTCGGCCGTTACGACGCGGCGTGGACCCAGCCGCAGCGCGTCGAGGTCGCCACGCTGTCCGCGCGGGGACGTGCCAGCGGGATTCCACGCATGCAGTGGCGGGGTGACGCTGCGTGGCTGGCATGGGTCGATGTGGATGGTGAGGTGCCGCGCGTCCTCGGTGCGCGCGTGGTGTTTCCGTGACGGGCGCGGGTGCGACACTCTGTCGCGCCTGATCATCCCGGGTCCGATGCTTACAATCGCCGCGTGATCCGTTCGTCCTCCTTCCTGCGACCGATGCTGCAGCTCGCCTTGCTGGCGGCGCTGCTGACGGCGTTCGCGCCGACGGTCACGCGTTGGATCGCGAGTGCCAGCACGCAGGTGATGGCAGGCTGGACCGAGCTATGCACCGCCGACGGCATCAAGTGGGTCGATACGCGGGCCGAATCGCCCGTCGGCAAGCAGGCGCCGGCGCCCGCCGGCATGCCGATGGGAGCGGACTGCGCCTACTGTGTGCTCGCAGCGGCACTGCCGTTGCTGCTGCTTTGCATCGCGTTGCTGTTTCCACGCGCCGCCGGCGGCATCGTCGCGCATGTCGTCCCGTTTCCGCCTGTCAGGCGCCTGCGGCTGCGCGGCCTGGGCGGGCAAGGGCCGCCGATCCTGCTCTGAACCACAAGACCCCCGATTGAACGTGCGGCCCGCGCGCCGCGTCCTTGTGCTTTGGAGTTCCCATGTCCCTGATGTTCCGGGCGACGCCGTGTGCGTCGCGCCTGTCCGTGGCGGTTGCCGCGGTTCTGTCTTTCCCGGTCGTTGCGCTCGCGACCGAATCCGTCGTGTTGCCCGATGGGTCACGCGCCACCCAGCTCGATACCGTCGAAGTCAAAGGCCACCGTGCCGGGCTGGAACAGTCCGCCGGTACCGGCACCCGCCTGGCGTTGGGCGTGATGGAGACGCCCGCGTCCGTCACCGTCATCGATCGCACGACCCTCGACGCGCGCGGCGTGCGCACCACGCAGGAGGCATTGGCCGGCATCCCGGGGCTGACCGTCGCATCGCCGCCCGGCAACGGTAATACGGTGACTTACCGTGGCTTCTCCGGCAGCCAGATCACGCAGTTGTTCAACGGTATCGACGTGCAGTACGCCAGCATCGCGGCACGGCCCGTCGATGCCTGGCAGTACGAGCGGGTGGAGGCTATCGGCGGGCCATCCAGCTTCCTCTACGGCGCGGGTGCGGTCGGCGGCACGATCAACTACGTGACCCGGCTCGCACGACTGGATCGCGATGAGGCGGCCGTGCAACTTGGATCGGGTTCTTTCCGCGACGGCACGCTGGCGATGGGGGCGAACCTGCGCCTCGGCGGTGACGAGGCGCGGCAGGCCATCCGCGTGGACGCGAGCGCCCGGGACGGCGAGAGCTGGGTCGACGGACAACAGCGCGACGCCGCCACGCTGGCCGCCTCCTGGATCGTGCAGCTGGCGCCGTCGCTGCGCCACACGTTGGCGGTGGAACTCCAGCAGGAAGACAGCCATCGTCCCTATTGGGGAACGCCCGTGCGCCAGCCGGCAACGGGGCGCCTGTCCGTGGTGCCGGCGACCATTGGCCGGAACTACAACGTCGCCGACGGCTATTACGGCCAGGACGTGCGCTGGGCGCGCTCGCTGCTGGAGTGGACGCCCGGCGAGCGCGATACCGTGCGCAACACCGTCTACCACTACGATGCATTGCGCGACTACCGCAATGTCGAAAGCTACCGTTTGACGGCCGACAACACCGGTGTGATCCGCTCCGGTACGCTGCTGCAGCGTCACGACCAGCAGGTCTATGGCAACCGTATCGAATGGGCGCATACCGGCACGCTGTTCGGTCTTCCGTCGCAATGGAATACCGGCCTCGACGTCAGCTACAACCGGCAGACGCGGTTCCCGCTCTCGCTGTCGGCGATAGTCGATACCGTGCCGCTGGATGCCGTCACGCCCGGGTACTTCCTCGATGTCCCCGGTGCGAGCCTCGTCCACACGCCGGACCGGACCAACCGGCTGCACACACAGGCGCTGTTCGTGGAAAACCTGACCGAGCTGACGCGGTCGCTGTTCCTGCTGACCGGCCTGCGGCGAGATCGCATCGCGCTGGACGTGGTCAATCATCGCGCAGTGTCGCCGACCAATCCCGCGCGCTTCGACCGCGACTACACGCCGACCACGGGGCGCGTCGCGCTGAACTGGGCCATCACGCCGCAGGCGAGCCTCTACGCGCAGTACAGCACCGCGGCCGATCCACCGGCCGGCATCCTCAGTACGGCCAACTTCGCCACGCTGCGCGATTTCGACCTGACGAGCGGTCGTCAGGGCGAGCTCGGGGCGAAGGTGCAATCGCGCGGCGGGAGCCGTTTCGCCACGCTGGCCGCCTACCGGATCGTCCGCCGCGACCTCGCGATCACCGATCCCGACAATCCCGGCCAAACGTTGCCGGTCGGGGAGCAGTCATCGCGTGGCATCGAAGCCACCTTCGGCTGGCGTCCGTTCGACGCGCTGCACGTGAAAGGCAACCTGGCCTGGGTCGATGCCACGCTGGACGACTTCTACGAGAACGTCGGTGGCGTATCGGTATCGCGCGCCGGCAACCGGCCGACCAACACGCCATCGCGCGTGGGTAACCTGTGGCTGGACTACACGTTCACGCCGCGTTGGTCGGCCGGTGTCGATCTGCGCGGCGTGTCGTCGCGCCATGCCAACGCCGCCAACACGCTGTCCACCGCCGGCTACGCGACGTGGGGCGCACACGTGGCCCTCAAGGTTGGCGACGGCACCGAGGTGACGCTGCGCGGCCGCAACCTGGGCGACAGGACCCATACCCTCTACGCGCTGGGCAGCACGATGGTCTATCTGGGCGATCCGCGCAGCTGGGAACTGGTGCTGCGCAGGACGTTCTGAGGCGCACGGCATGCGTCTTCACGCACTCGCACGGCCGTGGGGGGAAGATCGCGCCTTACTCCAGCGAGGACGGCGCGATGACGTCGGACGACGAGCGGGCCGTACGCGAGGCCGTGGTGGCGTGGGATCTGGCCATGGTGGGCAATGACGCGTCCGCGATCGGCACGTTCATGGCCGAGGACTGGGTGATCGTGGGTGCCGACGGCAGCGTGTCCGACCGGGCACGCTTCCTCGCGCTGGTCGCGTTAGGGGACCTCCAGCATGACGTGATGGAGACGCACGACATGCGCGTCCGCGTCTACGGGAAAACTGCCGTAACGGTGGCACGGGGCGTGTCCGGCGGCCACTATCGGGGCCATCCTTTCCTGTTGGACGAACGCGTCAGTGGCGTGTTCGTCCAGCAGGAGGGCGCCTGGCGATGCGTGCTGACGCACCTGTCGCTGCTGGCGCAGGGCGAACGCTGAGCGCAGCGTACCGGATGGGTCTGGCATGATTGCCGGCAACGACGGAGGACGGGCATGCGCGGTCTCGATTTCAGTTCGTGGCAAGGGCTGTTGACCACGCTGGCGGGACTGGCGCTGATCACGCTGATCGGCGTCGGCATCCGCCTGCTGGTGATGCAGACGGTGCAGGAACGGCGGGCGCGCGAGAACCGCCAGATCAACGAGCGCCTGCGCACGCTGATCGCCGCCTACAAGACGCTGGGCGGTTCGTTCACCGGCGATCTCGAAGTAGACCCCACGCATCTGCGCGAACTACGGCAGCGTGCGCGCGAGGGCGGTCTCGATCCCGTCGATGACGGCGGCGATCGTTCGCGACGGATCCGCGATGCCGTGGAAGCGGCGTTGTCGGACATCATCCTGCTCGGCACCGACGACCAGGTCCGTCTTGCCGCGCAGGCGGCCACGGATCTCGCCGCAGGCCGTCCCATCCACACCGACGCGCTGGTGGTGTCGCTGCGAGATTTCATCCGCAGCGTACTGGACCTCGAGCCGATCCCGGCCGGCCTGGCGATTCCGCGTCAGGGGCCGGCGCGGCCGGTGGCGAACAAAGGCAAGGGTGAGGGCGGCAAGGCCGAGGATCGCCAGGGCGTTGCCGGCGGTGCCGGCGGTGGCGCAGGTGGCATGGGCGCCGGCATGGGGGCGGGCGCCGGCCTCGGCATGGGCGCAGGACTGGCGATGGATCCGGAGCGCGACGCTTCGCGCTGACGATTACTCGTCGATCCAGCGACGTTCGGGACCGGGCCGCTTGGCCAGCTTGCGCTGCAACGACCGCCGGTGCATGCCCAGCAGGCGCGCCGCCGCGGAGATGTTGCCCTCGGTCTCGGCCAGCGCCTGCTGGATGTGTTCCCACTCCAGCCGGCTCAGCGGCGTCATGGTGTCGTCGGTCGCGCTGGTGTCTTCGCCCGCGGCCGGCGCTTCCAGCCCGAGTGCACGCAGGATGGTCGGTACCGTCGCCGGCTTCGGCAGGTAGTCGTCGGCGCCGCGCTTGATCGACTCCACCGCGGTGGCGACGCTGGCGTAGCCGGTGACCAGCAGGATCTGCATGTCGGCGCGCAGCGCCCGCAGGGGTTCGATCAGGGTGAGGCCGGAGTCGGCGCCCAGTTTCAGATCGACCAGCGCGAAATCCGGCTGGTACTCGCGCGCCCGCGCAAGGGCGCTGGCGGCGTCCAGCGCGATCTCGGTTTCGATGCCCTTGCGCGCCAGGCTGCGCTGCAGCGTGCGCGCGTAGAGTTCGTCGTCGTCGACCAGCAGGCCTTTCATCGGAAGTCTCTCATCAGGGGGTCTCGTCGTTGCCTGCCACCGGCAGGCGGAACTGCACCTGCACGCCTTTCGGCGGCACGGCGCGCATGGTCATGCGTCCGCCCAGCCGCTCGATGGTGGCATGCGACAGGGCCAGGCCCACGCCCATGCCCTCGGGCTTGCTGGTGCGGAAGAGTTGCTCGGACTGGAACGGCAGGGCTTCGTGGAACCCGTTGCCGTAGTCGCGCACGGTGCCGACCAGTTCGTCGCTTTCGCAGCGCAGGTCCAGGTCCACGCGTTGCGAGCCGGCCTGGCGGCTGGCATCGGCGGCATTGTTGAGCAGTGCCTGCAGCAGGTGGCCGGTGGAGGCATCGGTGGCCAGCCACGGCGGCAGCGCACCGGTGCGCTGCAGTTCCACGGTCGGGCGGATCAGCTGCCAGCGCTGCACCACATCGTCCAGGTCCACGCGCTGGTGCACGCCCATGTCGGCCGAGGCGGCGAGCGCACGCACGCGGTCGCGGCACAGGTCGATCAGTTGACGCATGGTGCCGGCATCCTCGCGGATGTCGGGTTCGGCCGCGTGCTCGCGGATGTCCTCGGTCAGCAGCGTCATCGTCGCCAGCGGCGTGTTCAGCTCATGCGCCACCGCGGCGGCATGCGTGGCCAGGGCGACGATGCCCTCGTTGCGGGCGAAGCGTTCGCGCAGGCGCGCCAGTTCCTGCTCGCGCAGGCGCAGGGCGGCGACCAGGCGGGTGGAGAAGTACAGCACCACCGCGGCCGACAGCACGAAGTTCACGCCCATGCCCCACAGGTGCACGCTGAAGTTGTTGCCGTGCAGGTGCGGCAGCGGACGCCCGAACACCGCCGTCAGCACATAGCCCAGCAGGCAGGCCACGCCGGTGGCGATCACCCAGCGCAACGGCAATGCCAGCGCCGAGACGGCGATCAGCAGCAGGAACATGGAACTGAACGGATTGCCGATGCCGCCGCTCCAGGCCACCAGCCAGGACAGCACGGCCACGTCCACCAGCATGTGCGCGAAGGCCTCCGCCGCCGTCTCTTCGCCGGGCCGGTGGCTGCGCCAGGTGGCGTAGACGTTGAACAGCGCCAGCGCGCCGATGCCGGCCCAGAGCGGCCAGCGCGGCAGGTCGATGCCCAGGAGCCCCAACGCCACCAGCACGGTCACCGCCTGGCCCACGATGGCCACCCAGCGCAGGTTGCACAGCGTGCGCAGGAACGACGGCGACAGGGTCAGCAGGGTATTCGGCATGCTCACATGCTAGTGCAAGCGCGCGCGGCGGGCCTGCGGCATGGCGTCGCAGGGCGGGATGGACGGGTGGGGTGGGTGGCCCACGCTACAATGCCGGCATGCACGATGCCGTCACCCGCCCCACGCCCCCGACCGACGCCGCGCCCTGGCCGCGCCGCATCACCCAGGCCGTCCAGATCGGCAACGCCACCGTTGGCGGTGGCCGCCCGGTGGTGGTGCAGTCGATGACCAACACCGACACCGCCGATGTCGCCAGCAGCGTGAAGCAGGTGGCCGAACTGTGGCGCGCCGGCTCGGAAATGGTCCGCCTGACCGTCAACAATCCTGAATCGGCCGCCGCCATCCCGCGCATCCGCGAGAAGCTGGAGATGATGGGCATCTCGGTGCCGCTGATCGGCGACTTCCACTACAACGGCCACCAGCTGCTGGCGGGCGAACCGGCCTGCGCCGAGGCGCTGGCCAAGTACCGCATCAATCCGGGCAACGTCGGCTTCGGCAAGAAGAAGGACACCCAGTTCGCCCAGCTGATCGAGTTCGCGATCCGCTACGGCAAGCCGGTGCGCATCGGCGCCAACTGGGGTTCGCTGGACCAGGCGCTGGCCGCCCAGCTGATGGACGAGAACCACGCGCGCGAGATCCCGTGGGACGCCGGCCGCGTGCTGCGCGAAGCGCTGATCCGGTCGGCGGTGGATTCGGGCGAGCGCGCCGTCGAGCTCGGGCTGCCGCGCGACCGCATCGTGCTGTCGGCCAAGGTCAGCGGCGTGCAGGAACTGATCGCGGTCTACCGCGACATGGCCAGCCGCACCGATTTCGCCCTGCACCTGGGCCTGACCGAAGCCGGCATCGGCAGCAAAGGCATCGTCGCTTCCGCGGCAGCACTGTCCGTACTGCTCCAGGAAGGCATCGGCGACACCATCCGCATTTCGCTGACGCCGGAACCGGGCCAGTCGCGCACGCAGGAAGTCATCGTCGCGCAGGAACTGCTGCAGACCACCGGGCTGCGCGCGTTCACGCCGATGGTTACCGCCTGCCCCGGTTGCGGCCGCACCACGTCGGAGTTCTTCCAGGAACTGGCCAAGGTCGTGCAGGAACACGTGCGCGGCAAGATGCCGGAGTGGAAGGTCACCCATCCTGGCGCGGAGAACATGACGCTGGCGGTGATGGGCTGCGTGGTGAATGGCCCGGGCGAATCGCGCCACGCCAACATCGGCATCTCGCTGCCGGGCACCGGCGAGGCGCCGGCGGCACCGGTGTTCGTCGATGGCGAGAAGAAGGTCACGCTGCGCGGCGAGAACATCGCGCACGAGTTCGTCGCGCTGATCGACGACTACGTCGAGAGCAAGTACGCGCGTGTCGCCGGCTGAGAGGCTGGCCCAGGGCGGACGCTTCATCGCCAGCCTGCTGCGCGAGCATGGCGGCCGCCTGGTCCTGCTGTTCCTCTGCCTGCTCGCGCCGTTGTGGGTCTTCGTCGAACTGGCCGACGAAGTCCATGAGCTGGAAGCCTTTTACTTCGACGATCCATTGCTGTGGCGCGCGCATGCCATGGCCGGGCCGGCGCTGGACCGCTTCTTCATCTTCATTTCCGCGATCGGCTACCAGTGGGGCGTGGTGCCGGTCGACATCGCGCTGACGATCGGCTTGCTGATCGCCAGGCGCTGGCGCGAGGCGACGTTCGCCGGCGTGTCGTTCGCCGGTTCGGCGCTGCTGAACATGGCGACCAAGCAGTTCTTCCAGCGCGACCGGCCGACGCTGTGGGAGTCCATCGCGCCCGAGCACACCTTCAGCTTCCCCAGCGGCCACGCGATGGGCTCGGCGACACTGGCGATGGTGGTCGTGCTGCTGTGCTGGCACACGCGCTGGCGCTGGCTGGCGGTGGCGCTCGCCGGCAGCTTCGCGCTGCTGGTAGGCGTCTCGCGCATCTACCTGGGCGTGCATTACCCGTCCGACATTCTTGGCGGTTTCGCCGCCGGCATCGCCTGGGTGTCCGGCGTCTACCTGGTGCTGTTCCGCGTGCGTGGGCGGCCGTGGCAGGTCAGAGGCTAGAAGGCTATCTGTGGGAGCGACGTGAGTCGCGATAGACCGCCTGTAAAGCCTCATCGCGACTTACGTCGCTCCCACACCTATTCCCACCCCTGCCTTTCAAGGCGCATACGCCCGCTCGCGCTCTTCCTGCAGCCGCTGGCGCAGATACTGGTCGCGGGTCAGCCCGGCCGGGACCGAGGTCATCGCCATGACCTCGGCCACCACCTGGGCTTCCCGCGTCTTGTAGGACTGGAAGCGGGGATCGTTGGCCTGCTGGGCGGCGAACGCCGCCATGCGCTGGTCGGCGTGTGCGCGGTAGCGGTCGGCGATCGCCGCGACTTCGGCGGCCTGCCGTCCCGGATCGTCGACGGTCGCCTTCACCAGTGCGGTGCGCAACAGTACGGCTTCGCCGGCGGACAGGCCGCCCTGGGCTTCGTAACGGTCGATCTGGCGCGTCAGCGCATCGGCGCGCTCGCTCCGCTCCACCGCACGCAATGACGCCGCGTGCGCGAAAAAGTCCTTCGCATCGGCTTCGAAGCGCTGGCGGTCGCGATGCGCCTGCGCCTCGGGTGTCGCCTGCAACGAGGCCATGGCCGGGGGGAGCGCGTCTGCCGGAATCGCGGAGCCAGACACGATCTCCCGCGCCTCCGGCGCATCGTTCCGCCACCACAGCACGGCAGCGGCGAAGACCAGGCACGGCACCAGCAGCGTCAGCGGTTTCTTCATGCGCAACCCCGTGTGCGCCGGGACCGTCGACGCGCGACGGCCCCGGGCGTGGACGTCAGCCCATCAGCTGGTCGACCAGCCAGTACAGCAGGTTGAACGGCTTGGCCTTGTCGGCCTTGTCGTCCTGCTCGCTGGCATCCAGCACCTTGCCCTGTCCATCGAGGACGCTGTCGATGAAGTGTTTCAGTTCTAGGTTCTGCGCCTGCACGTCGGCATTCTTGAAATCGACGATGGTGGTGCAGTGGCTCTCGTTGAGCGCGCGGTATTGCGGGAAGTAGCCGCCGACGTTGTTGAGGCCGTTGAGGCGGTCGCGCAACCGTGCGGTGTCGGTGTTCCAGCGCGCATGGATGCGGCCTTCCTTGGTGGCCTGGTCCGGCGCGTTGGCGATGTCGGGATAGAAGCGCTCGTACGAGTACGAGGAGTAGTTGAGGTCCTTCCAGAAGTGGGTATGGCCCAGGCGGTCGCTGGCGTACTTGCTGGACAGCGCCGGATACAGGCTGCCGAGTTCATTGAGGTCGAACTGCGGCAGGCCGCTGGCGAGGTAGGGCAGCGGACCGTTGGGCTGGTCCAGGCCCCAGGCGCTGCGGATCAGCGCCATCAGCGGCTGCGAGGGATAGTCGATCGGGTTGCCGTTCTTCGGGGTGGGGAAGATCGGGCCGGAGTCGTCGATCAGGAAGCTGCGCGTCGGCGCCAGGTCACGGCGCAGCGGGTGGTAGCTGGTCAGGCTGCCGGCACCGCCGGCGCTGCAGCCGGTGGACAGCATCTGCGTGGGGCGGGGCAGATTGTCCTTCAGCCAGCTGACCACCGCGCGCACGTTGCGCGCGCCGTTGTGGTGCCACACCAGCGGCGCGTTCTGCCCGCTCGGGTCGTTGTACACGGCCACCTTGTCGCCGCTGTAGATATCGCCGGTGCAGTAGGGCACGTAGACCATGTTCCAGCCCTGCGTCTTCACCCCGTCGAACGGACTGACGCGGGTGACGAACGGACTGACCAGGCTGGCGCCCGGATTCAGCAGGCCCATGTAGTCGTCGGGAATGCCGTTGGGATTGCGCGCGCCGCGGATGCCGCTCTGGCCGCTGCAGCTGGCGTAGTCCCAGCAGGCGCCGCCGCCTTCCATGTAGATGATGGTGTTGCGCGTGTCGGCCACGCGGTTGACGAAGAACTTGAACGGCGAGCCATCGCCGCAGACCGCGCCGGTCGACGGCGCCAGCTGGATCGTCTGCCAGGCGTCGTAGCGGCCAGGCTGGAAGCCGTCATTGAAGCCGGACGGATTGGACAGCAGCGGATAGCTGCCGGTGCGCTGCGCAGCGGTGACCTTGTTGTCGGCCTTGGGCGGCGAGACCAGGTTCACCAGGGTCTGCCAGAAGCTGTAGTCGCCTTCCTCGGCCTTCAGCGGGGCGGCGACCGCGAGGGTCAGCGTGGCCGCGGCCAGGACGAGGGGCAGGCGGGCGGGACGTACGGGTACGACCATGATCGGATCCTCCAGCGAGAGTCTGCGGACGTTCAACGGGATGGACTGCCTTGGCGTGCGGCACCCGTGGGGTGGCGACCGTACAGGGGCGGATGGTGGTGTGTTCGGCCGCCGGCGGGATTAAGCGCGCGTGATGGTGCGGGGTTTGGCTGTCCGCGCCCCCTGCATTGGCCGCAAATCCCCCCTTTCTGGCGTCCGTCTGGCGCGGCGTGCCTCCGGGCATCTCGCGATGCAGCACGGGCAGGCGGTCCTTGTACCGGCGTGCGCGATCGGCGCCGGCAACGGATCGTTGCGGTCGGGTGCCTTGCCGCTTCGGCGGCGTCGGCAGACCATGCGCGCTCGCCATCGTGCATCGCGTTGGCGTTCTGGCTCTGGGGATCGGAATGCAGGAACTGGTCGACCGCTATGGCGTACTGCTGGTGTTCGCCAACGTGCTGGCGCTGTCGCTGGGCCTGCCGGTGCCGGCGATGCCCACCTTGATCCTGGTCGGCGCCGGACTGGCGCTGCAACCGGAGGCCATGTGGCTGCCGCTGCTCGGCGTGCTGGCGGCGTCCGTCGCGGCCAGCCTGATCGGCGACAGCGTCTGGTTCTACGCCGGCCGCCGCTATGGCAACCGCACGCTGCAGTCGCTGTGCCGGTTGTCGCTGTCGCGCGATACCTGCATGAAGCGCACCGAACGTTTCTATGGCCGCTTCGGCATCCGCATCCTGTCGGTGGCGAAGTTCATCCCCGGCCTGTCGATGGTCTCGGTGCCGCTGGCCGGTGCCATGCAGTCACGGCTGCCGCCCTTCCTGCGCTACGACGGTCTGGGCGCGACGCTGTGGGCGGCCCTGGGTCTGGGGCTGGGCGTGGTGTTCTCGCGGCAGGTGGAAACCGTCATCGACACGCTGTCGCAGCTGGGCACCGGTGCGGGCGTGGTGATCGGCATCGCGCTGGCGGCCTATGTCGGCTGGCGCTGGTGGCGTCGGCACACGTTGATGAAATCGCTGGAGGCGGCGCGCATCGAGCCGGCGGAACTCGACGACCTGATCCGCAACGGGCGCGCCCCGGTGCTGTTCGACATCCGGGCGCCGGGGTTCCGCGACGTGGACCCGTACGTCATCCCCGGGGCGGTGTTCGCCGACGAACGCCAGCTCGACGGCGTCCTCGCCGCGTATCCGCGCGACGGGAAAATCGTCATCTACTGCGCGTGCCCGGACGAAGTGTCGGCGGCCTGGATGGCCGGCAGGCTGCGCAAGGCGGGCTTCCGCGACGTGCTGCCATTGCGCGGTGGCATCGACGCGTGGCGGGCGGGGGGATTCGGGGTGGATCCGCTGGCGCACTGAGCCGCGCGCCGGTCAGTGCTCGATGCAGACCCGGTTGCGGCCTTCGCTCTTGGCGCGGTACAGCGCGGCGTCGGCGGCGGCCATCATGCGGCTGACGGTATCGCGGTCGGGCGTCAGCGCGGCGATGCCGATGCTGACGGTGATCGTCTGGGGTTCGCCGCCCGGCTTGAACACCACCGCCTCGACCGCTTCGCGCAGGCGCTCGGCAAAACCGTAGGCGGCCTCCGGCCCGCATTCGGGCAGCAGCACGGCGAACTCTTCGCCGCCGATGCGGGCGGCGGCATCGTCGTTGCGCACGTGCCGGCGCACCAGTGCGGCGATCTGCTTCAGCACGTGGTCGCCGGAAATATGGCCGTAGCGGTCGTTGATCGGCTTGAACAGGTCGACGTCGATGATGCACATGGTCAGCTCGCGCTGGTGGCGCATCGCGCGGGCGATCTCCTTCTCGACGGTCTCGATGAAATGCCGGCGGTTGTACATCTCCGTCAGCGCATCGTGGGTGGCGAGCTGGTAGATCTCCTCGTGGTAACGCGCCTCCACGCTGCTGTGGCTGATGAACTTGAGGATGCTCTCGCCCAGGGTGATGTGGTCGCCGTCGACTAGCACCGTCTCGGACACCGCCGCGTCGTTGACGCGGGTCGTGTTGGTGGCGCCCAGGTCGCGCACGCGGTAGCTGTCGCCGTCGCGCCAGATCTCGCAGTGCAGGCGCGAGACGCTGTTGTGCGGGATGTGCAGGTCGGCCTCCTGCGAGCGTCCCACGCGAACGCGCGCGGTATCGATGTCGGCACGGCGCCCCAGGCCCTCGCCGTGGATCACCACCACGCACGCGGACCGGTGCGACGCCGGCCGGGGGCCGTCGCTCAGGATGGTCCGTTGCGTGGTCGGTGGATTGAGGAAGTCCCGGGACATGCGTGCGCGACAGGCAGGTGCGGAACCGAGTGTAACGGATCGATCGGTCAACTCACGCTTCCGCTACCATGGCCGGGCGCACCGGGGACAGTGGCATGACATCGCAACCTTACGACGACCTCGCACCCACCGAGAACCTGGCCACGCGCCTGCAGGACGCGCCGACGGCGCCGGACGGCACGCTCGCACCGGGCGCTCGGCTGGGCCGCTACCGCATCGAGACCCTGCTGGGCCGCGGTGGCATGGGGGAGGTCTATCGTGCCGCGCAGCTGGAGCCGGTGCGCCGCGAGGTGGCGCTGAAGCTGATGCGCGTGCAGCGCCTGCAGGCACGCCACCTGGCCTGGTTCGAAGTGGAGCGGCAGGTGCTGGCGCAGATGCGTCACCCGGCGATCGCGCAGATCTACGATGCCGGCACCACCGAGGAAGGCTATCCGTTCTTCGCGATGGAGCTGACCGACGGCAGCCCCATCACGCGCTACTGCCGTGACCAGCGGCTGCCGCTGGACGCGCGCGTGGCGTTGTTCATCCGCGTCTGCGAGGGCGTGCAGCACGCGCACCACAAAGGCGTGGTGCACCGCGACCTGAAGCCGGGCAACCTGCTGGTGGAGACGCTCGATGGCCGCCCGGCGCCCAAGATCATCGATTTCGGCATCGCCATGGCCGCGTCGCTGGCCGGTGATGCTGCGCTGGAGCGCGCCGGCACGCCCGAGTACATGAGCCCGGAACAGGCGCAGGGCGACGCCGCCCAGGTGGACACGCGCAGCGATGTCTATTCGCTGGGCGTGGTGCTGTGCGAACTGGTCACCGGCGTGCGGCCGGAGGCAGCCGGCGAGACGTGGTCCGCCGAGACACCGACCGCCGTCGTGCCGTCATCGCGCCTGGCCGCGCTGCCGGCCGGGCAGGCCGAACAGATGGCGCAGGAACGCGGCCTGTCGTTGGCACGGATGCGCGAACGCCTGCGTGGCGACCTCGACTGGATCGTGCTCAAGGCGATGCAACACGATCGCGATGCCCGCTACGGTTCGGTCGCGGCGCTGGCCGACGACCTCCAGCGTTACCTCGATGGCGAGGTCGTCGCCGCTGTCCCGCCGAGCCGCGGCTATGTCTGGCGCAAGTTCCTGCGCCGTCATCGCGCATCCGCCGTGGCCGCGGGATTCGCGCTGCTGGCGCTGCTGGGCGGATTGGGCCTGTCGCTGTACGGCCTGCAGCAGGCGCATACGCAGCGCAGCGTCGCCGAGGCGCGCAGCGCGGAACTGGAGAAGGTGGCGGCGTTCCAGCAGTCGATGCTGGAAGGCATCGACATCGAGACGATGGGCGTGGGCCTGTCGGAGGGCCTGGTGCGCCAGGTCGGCAGCCTCGATCCGTCGGCCGCCGAGGCGTTCGGCGCCACGTTGGCCAAGACCAGCACCGGCGATCTGGCGCGCGATCTCGTCGACCAGCAACTGCTGGCGAATGCCGAGAACGCCATTGCCCGCGACTTCGCCGACCAGCCCGACGTGGCTGCCAGCCTGCGCGAGTCCGTCGGCCACGTGTATATGGCCATCGGGCGCTACGACAAGGCGGTCGCGCACTTCGCGCAGGTGGCCGACTACCGCAGCCGCGTGCACGGCGAGGGCGCGCAGGAAACGCTGCGGGCGCGGAACGACCAGGTGCAGGCGCTGCTTGCCGCGCCGCATGTCGACGAGGCCGAGGCCGTGCTGCAGAAAGCGCTGCCGCGCGCCTTCTCGCTGGCGGACAACGACCGGGCGCGGGTGAAGCTGGAACTGGCGCAGGCGCAGGTGATCTCGGCACGTGGTGACCGCCCGCGGGCCAAGGGCGTCATCGAGGCGGTGCAGGCACGGCTGCTCGCCAGTGCCGGCAAGGACGACCCCGCGACGCTGGAGGCGACCAACGACCTGGCCGCCGTGCAGCGCAATCTCGGCGAGCTGCGCGAGGCGCGCGCCAACATGGAGGCGGTGGTCGCCGGGCGCACGGCCACGCTCGGTGCCGACCACGAGGAAACACTGTCGGCGATGGGCAACCTGGCGGTGCTGCGCATCATGAATCGCGAACGGGACGAGGCGATCACGATGCAGCGCGACCTCACCCAACGCTACACGCGCAAGTTCGGCAGTGAACATCCCACCACCCTGCAGGCGCGCAGCACGCTGGCCACGATGATGATCGATGGCGGCGACACGAAGGCGGTGACGGCCGCGCTGCCGGCGCTGCAGGAAGTCCTCGCTGCGCGCGCGCGCGTGCTGGGCCGCGACCACCCGCAGACGGTGCGGACCCGGCTCAACCTGGCGACGGCCTACGCGAAGCTCAAGGACTTCGCGTCGGCATTGCCGCTGGAGGAGCAGGTCATCACCGCGCGCAGCCGCGCGCTCGGTCCCACCCACCCGGATACGCTTTCCATCCTGGTCAACCACGCCGGCACGCTGCTCAATGCGGGCCAGGCGGAAGCGGCGCTGCGCCTGCTGGGCGATGTGCAGCCGCTGGCACTGAAGACCCTGGGCGAGAAACACCCACAGGCGCAGATCACGATGGTCATCCGCGCCGAAGCCCTGCGCATGCTGGGCCGGGTGCCCGAGGCGCTGCCGGAATACCAGCGGTTGTTCGAGCTCCGGCGACGCCTGCTGGGTGAGACCGACCGGGAAACGCGCATCGCGGCCTGGAACCTGATCGACACCTACAACGAACTGGGCCGCAAGGCGGACGCCGAGCCGCTGTACCGTCGCTACGTCGCGCCCCTGCTGGCCGCGGACCCCAAGACGCTGAAGGATGACGAGGCGCACTTCGTCGAGCTCTATCGCGAAGGCAGGCGCCCCGGCAAGCAGCCGGGCAAACCCGGCTGAGCCTGTACCGCCACTATTCGCCGGGCTTGGCGCCGGCGCTCGGCGCTTCCGACGCGGCGCGGCGCGACAGCACGGCCTCGCGGTGCGCGATGTAGGCGTTGGCGCCGAAGATGATGCCGGCGCCGACCAGCGTCCACGCGTCCAGTGTTTCGTCGAACAGCATCCAGCCGAACAGCGCCACCACGGGCAACTGCATGAAGCTGATCGGCGTGAGCGCGGACACTTCGCCCAGTTTCAGTGCGCGCGTCCACAGCATGTGGCCGCCGGTACCGAGCACGCCGGCCGCGATCACCCAGACCCAGGTGATGCCCTGCGGCCATTCCCACACGGCCAGCGCCGGCAGCAGCGACATCGGCACCCATAGCAGCGTGGTGTAGATGACGATGCGGTCGGCCGGCTCGGTGTTCGACAGCTGCTTGATCTGGATCGCCACCAATGCGCTCATCACTGCCGCCAGTACGGCGATCATCGCGTCGACGGTGAACTGCGAGGTGCCCGGCCGCACGATGATCAGCACGCCGATGAAGCCCAGCACCACCGCGGTCCAACGGCGCGCGCGTACCTGCTCGTTGAGCATCGCGGCGGCCGCCAGGGTGACGAACAGGGGCGTGGAGTACGACAGCGAGACCGCCTGCGCCAGCGGCAGGTGGCCGATGGCCCAGAAGCCGGCCAGCATCGAGCAGATGCCGATCACGCAGCGGAACAGGTAGCGCGGGAACTGGGTGGTCCTCAGGAAGCCTGGGCCGTGCCGGAGGATCAAGGGCGCCGCGGCCAGCAGGCCGAAGAAATTGCGGAAGAACGCGATCTCGAAGGTATGCAGCGTCGCCGAGGCCAGCCGGATCGCCACCACCATCAGCGCGAAGAACACCGTGCTGCCCAGCATCAGCACGGCGGCCCGATAGTGGGTGGGCAGGGTGGGCATCAGTGTCCTCGACCGGCCCCTTCTCCCGCTCGCGGGGGAAGGCCGGGATGGGGGCGAACAGGATCGCGGAGGTCGGACGTATCACCGATCGCTGTCGGCATCGCGAGGCGCAGCGGTCGAGTCGGTGTTGCAAGCGGGCGTTGACGGGCTCCGGTCGGCCCCCACCCCAGCCCTCCCCCGTGAACGGGGGAGGGAGCAGTACCTCGGGCGCGGGCGCACGTCATCGCGGGACTACCAGGTCGCTCCGATGATCTTCGGTTCCGGCTCGATGGCCACGCCGAAGCGCGCCTGCACCGATGCGGCGATCTTCCGCGCCAGTGCGAGCAGCTGCGCGCCGGTCGCTTCACCATGGTTGACCAGCACCAGCGCATGCGCGGCCGACACGCCGGCATCGCCATCGCGGTGTCCTTTCCAGCCGCAGGCCTCGATCATCCAGGCGGCCGACAGCTTGCGGTTGTGCGCGGCGTCGCCCCTGAACACGGGCAGGGTGGGGTAGTCGACCAGCAGCGCGTCGGCCTGCGCCTGCGACACGATCGGATTCTTGAAGAAGCTGCCGGCATTGCCGACCAACGCAGGGTCCGGCAGTTTGCGGCGGCGGATGCGGATGACCGCTTCGCCGACGTCGCGCGCGGTCGGTGCGGCGATGTCCATCGCCGCCAGTTCTTCGCGGATGCCCGCATAGTCCAGGCGCAGCGCCGGCGTGCGCGGCAGCAGGAACTCGACCGCCGTCACCAGGTAGCGGTCGGCCTCGCGCTTGAACACGCTGTCGCGGTAAGCGAACGCGCAAGCCTCGCGATCCAGTCGCACGCGTGTGCCGTGGTGGCGGTCGAGCGCTTCGACGACATGGATGAACTCTCCGGCCTCGGTGCCATAGGCGCCGATGTTCTGGATCGGCGAGGCGCCGGCGGTGCCGGGGATCAGCGCCAGGTTCTCCAGGCCACACAGGCCCTGCTCAAGCGTCCACATCACCAGCGGATGCCAGCCGACGCCGGCATCGGCGCGCACGAGGGCATGCTGGCCGTCGTCGGACAGCACGCGCACGTCCTGCGTGGCCATCGCGACCACCGCCCCCGGCGCATCACCGGCGAACAGCAGGTTGCTGCCGCTGCCGATCACCAGGGTCCCGCCTTCGACCACCTGCGGCAGTGCGAGCACTTCGTCGAGCGCGGCGGCATCATCGACATCGATCAGCCACGGTGCCCGCGCCGGAACGCCGAACGTGGTGCGCTCGCGCAGCGACGCGTTCTGGGTGATGCGGTAGCCGTCCGTCATTCCGGCGCCACCGGGCCACCGCTGCGGGCTTCGCGGCGACGGCGGATGGCTTCGACGCATTCGCGGACCAGTTCGGGGCCGCGGTAGACCAGGCCGGTGTAGCACTGCACCAGCGACGCACCTGCGGACATCTTCGCCACCGCATCGGCACCGGACAGGATGCCGCCCACGCCGATCAGCGGGATGCTGTCCGGCAGGCGCGTGCGCAACCGGCGCAGCACCAGCGTGGCCTGGCCCATCAGCGGAGCACCGGACAAGCCGCCGGTTTCGCGCGCATGTGCATGGTCCTGCACGCTGATGCGCGAGACGGTGGTGTTGGTGGCGATGACGCCATCCACCTGCATGTCGCCCAGGACCCGGGCGACCGCATCGATGTCGCTGTCGGACAGGTCCGGCGCGATCTTCACCAGCATCGGCACACGCTTGCCGTGCTGTGCAGCCAGATCTTCCTGCGCGTCGCGCAAGGTGCCGATCAGCTGGCGCAGCGCCTGTTCTTCCTGCAGTTCGCGCAGGCCGGCGGTGTTGGGCGAGGAGATGTTGACGGTGATGTAGTCCGCCAGCGGGTAGACGCGCTCCAGACAGTACAGATAGTCGGACGCGGCGCGCTCGTTCGACGTGTCCTTGTTCTTGCCGATGTTGATGCCGAGCAGGCCGCGGTCGCGGCGCGCGGCCTGGACATTGCGGACCAGCGCGTCGACGCCCTCGTTGTTGAAACCGAGGCGGTTGATGACAGCCTGGTGCTGCGGCAGGCGGAACATGCGCGGCTTCGGATTGCCGGGCTGCGGCTTGGGCGTGACCGTGCCGATTTCGACGAAGCCGAAACCCAGCGCGAACAGCGCATCGATGTGCGCACCGTTCTTGTCCATGCCGGCGGCCAGACCGACCGGGTTGGGGAAGGTCAGGCCCATGACCTTGGTCGGCATCGGCGTGATCGGCCGCGCGACCAGCGGCGTGGTGCCGGTGCGGTAGGCCAGGTCGAGCGCCTTCAGGCCCATGCCATGGGCGGTCTCGGCATCGAGGCCGAAGAGGAAGGGGCGGGCGAAAGAATACATGGACGCGCGCGGACTCAGCTCAGCGTCGCCAGCCAGGCCAGGCCGCCCAGGAACAGGAAGATCACGGCGATGCCGAGGACCCAGAGCAGGGCCGACACCCAGCCCAGCACCAGCCCGCCGATCGCCAGACCGTCGCCGTCCATCGTGCCTGCACTGCGGCGGATTTCGGCGCGCGCCATGTGGCCGGTGATGATGGCCACGATCGTGCCGATGACGGGGAGCAGGGTCCAACCGAGGATGCCGGACACGAGGCTGGCGATGGCGAGACTGCTGGTGGTGCGGACTTGGTTCATCAGGAGCTCCGTGCAGGGGTCAGGGAGGCGCGATGGCGCTGGTTCGGATGGGCAAAAAAAAGCGCCACCCGCAAAGGTGGCGCGATTATCCCAGATGATGGCCCGTTCAGGGCAGCCGGCATGCGTGCATGCCGGCCTGGCAACGGGTCAGAGGTCGAACTTGATGCCCTGGGCCAGCGGCAGCGAGTCGGAGTAGTTGATGGTGTTGGTCTGCCGGCGCATGTAGACCTTCCACGCGTCCGAACCGGATTCGCGACCGCCGCCGGTTTCCTTCTCGCCGCCGAAGGCGCCGCCGATCTCCGCACCGCTGGTGCCGATATTGACGTTGGCGATGCCGCAGTCGCTGCCGGCCGCCGACAGGAACTGCTCGGCCGCCTTGAGGTTCTGGGTGAAGATCGACGACGACAGGCCCTGCGGCACGGCGTTCTGCATGTCGATGGCTTCGTCGAGGGTCTTGTACTTCATCACATACAGGATCGGCGCGAAGGTCTCGTGCTGGACGACCTCATCGGAGTTCTTCAGGCCGGTGACGATGGCCGGCAGCACGAAGTTGCCGGCGCGGTCGATCGCGGTACCGCCGGTCTCCACGGTGCCGCCGCTGGCCTTGGCCTTGGCGATGGAGTCCAGGAACTGCTGCACGGCGCCCTGGCTGTTGAGCGGGCCCATCAGGTTGGCCGGGTCGGTCGGGTCGCCGATCTTGCCTTCCACCTGCTTGTACGCCTTGATCAGCGTGGCCAGCACGGTGTCGTAGATGGATTCGTGCACGATCAGGCGGCGCGTGGTGGTGCAGCGCTGGCCGGCGGTGCCGACGGCGCCGAACACGATGCCGGGCACGGCCAGCTTCAGGTCGGCGGTTTCGTCCAGGATGATGGCGTTGTTGCCGCCCAGTTCCAGCAGGCTGCGGCCCATGCGGCGCGCGACGCGCTCGCCGACGGTGCGGCCGACCTGGGTGGAACCGGTGAAGCTGATCAGCGGGATGCGCTTGTCGTCGACGAACTGCTGCGCCAGTTCGACGCCGGCGTCGTTGATCAGGAAGAAGATGTCGGGGAAGCCGCCTTCCTTCAGCGCGTCGTTGCAGATCTTCATGCTGGCGATCGCGGTCAGCGGCGTCTTGTTGGACGGCTTCCAGATGCAGATGTCGCCGCAGATGCCGGCCAGGAACGAATTCCACGCCCACACCGCAACCGGGAAGTTGAACGCGCTGATGATGCCGACCAGGCCCAGCGGCTGGTACTGCTCGTACATGCGGTGGCCGGGACGCTCGGAGTGCATGGTGTAGCCGTACAGCATGCGGCTCTGGCCTACCGCGAAGTCGGCGATGTCGATCATCTCCTGCACTTCGCCGTCGCCCTCGGGCTTGCTCTTGCCCATCTCCAGCGCGACCAGCGAGCCCAGCGCGTCCTTGTGCTTGCGCAGCGCTTCGCCGCACAGGCGGATCGCTTCGCCGCGGCGCGGCGCCGGGGTGGTGCGCCAGATCTTGAAGGCGGCCTGCGCACGCGCGACGACCTTCTCGTAGTCGGCCTGGCTGCTGGCGTGGACCTCGGCGATCACCTCGTTGGTGGTCGGGTTGATCGACTGCAGCAGGCCGGCGTCGGTGGTCGTGGACCACTCACCGCTGCCGAGGTAGGTGCCGGAGTTGGTGGTGGCGAGGCCGAGGGCCTTGAGGAGGTCAGCAGGCATGGAAGCTCCAGGGTCATTGCACGGGATGCCACCGGACGGCGTGGCACCGAAAGAGGTGCGCGATTCTACCAGAACGGGTCGGCCAGGCCGCGCGTAAGTCCGTGTTTTTCCAATGGTTCTTGTGCAACAGCAGGTTGCGTGCGCCGCCGTTGATCCGCTGCCGGGGTTTGTTCGCTTCGCCGACCCTGCGCGGAGGCGTTCGGCGATTCGCCGAGCGGACCAAGGTGACTGCAAGGTGCCGCGTGCGATGGAAGATGGTGACCCCGGCGCGATTCGAACGCACGACCTGTCCCTTAGGAGGGGACCGCTCTATCCAGCTGAGCTACGGGGCCATCGGTGGCGATTCTCGCACGAAGCGCGCTTGGGCACGACGCGCGTATCCAGCGATCCGCCCGCGTGGCACGGTGGCCTCATCCTCCCTCGCTCCGTTCGCCCCCCAATGGATATCCGCCTCGACGACCTTCGCCATCCCGCCGTCGTCGCGCTGCTGCAGGAACACCTGGACTGGATGCACCGCACCTCGCCACCGGAGAGCGTGCACGCGCTCGACCTGGGCGCCTTGCGGCGCGACGACATCTCGTTCTGGGCGGTGTGGGAGGGCGAGGCGCTGGCGGGCTGCGGTGCGTTGCGCGAACTGGCGCCGGGCCATGGCGAAGTGAAATCGATGCGTACCGCGCAGACGCATCTGCGCCGTGGCGTGGCGACCGCGATGCTGGACCACATCCTCATTGAAGCGCGTCGACGCGGCTACGCGCGCCTCAGCCTGGAGACCGGATCGATGGCGTATTTCGCGCCGGCCCGTGCCCTGTACGCGCGTGCAGGCTTCGTTGCGTGTGCGCCGTTCGGCGACTACACCGACGACCCGAACAGCGTCTTCATGACGCGCATGTTGTAGGGCAGGACGCATTGGTTTCAGTTGCATCCATCTGAAATCATTGGCTTTGTTGCGTCGCAGCGCTTGACAGCCCCCCGGGGTGGCGTGTTTCTCTTTCGCCATGCGCTCCCATGCACACCACGCGACGTTCCCGACATCGGCTCTTCCGCCGGCGGTATCGCGTGCAGGCGCCGGACGCACGGGTATTACCACCACCATTACCACCCTGACTCGTCGGGTGCGGTTGGTTGTGTTCGCGTAGTTCGCAGACCACGGCCCCGCACCCGGATCAGGATGCAGGGCCACCCGACTTCCTGATGCGTGCCGGGCCTCCTTACCGAGGTTCCTGACCCATGTCGTTCCGCAACGCCGAAGTCGAACAACCCAAACGCCGCACCGTCGTCCACAAGTTCGGCGGCACCTCCGTCGCCGATGCCGACCGCTACCGCCACGTCGCGCAGCTGCTCCTCGCCCGCGACGAGGACCTGCAGGTCACCGTCGTCTCCGCGATGAAGGGCGTCACCGACGCCCTGATCGAACTGTGCGAACTCGCCGCCGCCAACCGTCCGGAGTGGCAGGACAGCTGGCATGCGCTGCGCGCACGCCATCGCGGCGCAGCGGTGGCGCTGTTGGGCGAGGCTGCGGGGCCGGTGATCGAATGGGTGGACGAGCGATTCCAGCGACTGCACGAGATCCTCAACGCGCTCATCGTCATCGGCGGCCTGCCGGAGCTGGTCCTGCAGCGCGTGCAGGGCCTGGGCGAAGTGTGCTCGGCGCGCCTGCTGGGCGAGTACCTGACGTTGCAGGGCGAGGACTGCGCCGTGCTGGACGCGCGCGAGGTGCTGCGGGTCGACCACGGCGAGCTTGGGGTGGTGGTCGACTGGGAAACCAGCGCGCAGCGGTTGGCGGCGTGGCAGGCCTCGCATCCGCAACGCCGTGTGGTGGCGACGGGCTTCGTGGCGCGCGATCGCGAGGGCCGCTTCACCACCCTGGGACGCAACGGCAGCGACTACTCGGGCGCGATCTTCGCGGCGCTGTACGACGCGGCGGAGCTGCACATCTGGACCGATGTCGACGGCGTGCTGTCGGCCGACCCGCGCCTGGTGCCGGAAGCGGTGCAGCTGGAAGCGTTGAGCTACGACGAAGCCTGCGAGCTGGCGTACTTCGGTGCGAAGGTCGTGCATCCGCAGACGATGTCGCCGGCAATGGAGCGCGGACTGCCGATCATCATCCGCAACACCTTCCATCCGGAGCATCCGGGCACACGCATCACCGCCGAGCGGGATGCGGTCGGCCCGGTCAAGGGCCTCACGCTGAGCGCCGACCTGGCGCTGCTGAACCTGGAGGGCACCGGCCTGATCGGCGTGCCGGGCACCGCGGAACGCGTGTTTTCCGCCCTGCGCAACGCGCACGTGTCGGTGGTGATGATCTCGCAGGGCTCGTCGGAGCATTCGATCTGCTGCGTGGTCAAGGCCAGCGAGGCGGCGAAGGGGCAGGCGGCGCTGCTGGAGGTGTTCGCGCATGAACTGGACACCCGGCAGATCCAGCGCGTACAGCGCCGGGATGGTGTCAGTGTCCTGGCCGCCGTCGGCGATGGCATGGCAGGCACCCCGGGCGTATCCGCGCGGCTCTTCGGCGCGCTGGCCCACGCCCAGGTGAATATCCTGGCGATCGCGCAAGGCTCATCGGAACGCAATATTTCCGTCGCCATCGACAGCGCCGACGCCACCAAGGCCCTGCGCGCCGCACATGCCGGGTTCTGGCTGTCGCCGCAGACCTTCGCCGTCGGCGTGATCGGGCCGGGCAACGTCGGCGCCACGCTGATCGAACAGTTGCGCGCCGCGCAACCGCAGCTGCTGGGCAAGGCCAACCTCGACCTGCGCCTGCGTGCGATCGCCTCCAGCAAACGCATGCTGCTGGACGAGCGCAGCATCGGCGCCGACTGGCGTGCGCGCTTCGACGCCAGTCCGCAGGCGGCCGACCTGGACCGCTTCACCCAGCACCTGCTGTCGGCGCACATGCCGCACGCGGTGATCGTGGACTGCAGCGCCAGCCCGGAGGTCGCGGACCGCTACGCCGGGTGGCTGGCGGCCGGCATCCACGTGATCACGCCGAACAAGCAGGCCGGCGCCGGCCCGTTGGCGCGCTACCACGCGATCCGCGATGCGGCCGCGGCCAGCGGCGCGCGCTTCCGCTACGAGGCGACGGTCGGTGCAGGTCTGCCGGTGATCTCCACGCTGCGCGACCTGCTGGATACCGGCGACGCGGTGGTGTCGGTGGAAGGCATCTTCTCCGGCACGCTGGCGTGGCTGTTCAACAAGTTCGACGGCAGCGTGCCGTTCTCGCAGCTGGTCACCGAGGCGCGGGGCCTGGGCTATACCGAACCGGATCCGCGCGACGACCTGTCGGGTACCGATGTGGCGCGCAAGCTGGTGATCCTGGCGCGCGAGGCCGGTCGCGAACTGGCGCTGGAGGACGTGCAGGTCGAGAGCCTGGTGCCGGAAGCGCTGCGGCAGGCGAGCGTCGACGATTTCATGGCCCGGCTGGGCGAAGTGGATGCCACCTTCGGTGAGCGTCTGTCGAAGGCGCGCACGGCCGGCAACGTCCTGCGCTACGTCGCCCGGCTCGATGCCGAAGGCCGGGCGAACGTCGGCCTGGTCGAATTGCCGGCCACGCACGCGTTCGGCAACCTGCGCCTGACCGACAACATCGTGCAGTTCACCACCCGCCGGTACTGCGACAATCCGCTGATCGTGCAGGGTCCCGGCGCGGGCCCGGAAGTCACCGCCGCGGGCGTCTTCGCCGACGTACTGCGGGTGGCCGCGGGGCAGGGCGCGAAGCTGTGAGGCATCCGATGACGAAGGATCTGGAGTGGGCATGAGGCAGCAGGCAAGTGCGTTCTCGCCGGCATCGGTGGGTAATGTGGGCGTAGGGTTCGACATCCTGGGCCATGTGATCGAAGGCGTCGGCGATACCGTGACGGTCCGCCGCATCGAGGCGTCGGAGGTGCGCATCGCCGCGATCCGCGGCGCCACCGTCGACCTGCCGCTGGATGCGCCGGGCAATACGGCAGGCGCAGCGCTGATCTCGCTGCGCGAGGCGCTGGCGCTGCCGTTCGGTTTCGAGGTGGAGATCGAGAAGGGCATACCGCTCGGTTCCGGCATGGGCGGTTCCGCCGCCTCGTGCGTGGCCGCGCTGGTCGCGGCCAATGCGCTGCTCGACGTGCCGCTGTCGCATGAGGCGCTTTATCCGCACGCGCTGGTCGGCGAGGCGGTCGCCAGTGGCGGCAAGCACGGCGACAACCTGGGCCCCATGCTGTTGGGTGGCCTGGTGCTGTCCACGGCGGATCGTCTGGTGCGCGTGCCGGTACCTGAGCATTGGCACAGCGTGCTGGTGCACCCGGAGGCGATCCTGGAAACGCGGCGTGCGCGCGCCGCCCTGCAGGGCGCATACGAGCTGAAGGAGTTCGTCGCGCAGAGCGCCAACCTGGCACTGGTCCTGGCCGGTTGCCATGCCGGCGATCCCGCGCTGGTGCGCGACGGTCTGCGCGATGTCCTCGTCGAGCCACGGCGTGCGCCGCTGATCGTCGGCTTCGACGCGGCGAAACAGGCGGCATTGGAGGCCGGTGCGATGGGGGCCAGCATTTCCGGTGCAGGCCCCAGCGTGTTCGCATGGTTCGAATCGCGCAGGGAGGCGGAAGCGGCCGCGCCTGCGGTGCAGGCGGCATTCGCTGGCGTCGGCTTCGACAGCCAGGCTTGGGTGTCGCCGATCAATGCGACCGGCGCTGAACTGCTTTCCGCGAACTGACTCCCTTTCTCCGGCGTCCACGCTGCGCGCGGCACGCCTTCCCGACGGCAGACCATGAACTTCATCTCCACCCGCAACGCCGCTCCCGCCGCCACGCTCAGCCAGGCCATCGCCGCCGGCCTGGCGCCCGATGGCGGCCTGTACGTACCCGAAGCGCTGCCGACGCCGCGCACGCTCGTGGCCGGTCGTGATGTCGCCGACACGGCCGCGACGCTGCTGGCACCGTTCTTCGCCGGCGATGCGCTGGCGGCCGAACTGCCGGCGATCTGCCGCGAGGCGTTCGACTTCCCGGTGCCGTTGCGTCCGCTGGGTACGCCTGGCGATCACGTGCTGGAGCTGTTCCATGGTCCGACGGCGGCGTTCAAGGACTTCGGCGCGCGTTTCCTCGCCGGCACCATGGCGCGACTGCGTCGCAACGAAGCGAAGCCGCTGACGATCCTGGTGGCGACGTCCGGCGACACCGGTGCGGCGGTGGCGGCGGCTTTCCATCGCCAGCCCGGGTTGCGCGTGGTCGTGCTGTACCCGGACGGTCGCGTGTCGCCGCGGCAAGCGCATCAACTGGGGTGCTTTGGCGACAACATCACCGCCCTGCGGGTGGCCGGTTCGTTCGACGACTGCCAGGCGCTGGTGAAGCAGGCCCTGAATGACGTCGAGCTGCAGGCGCAGGCGCCGTTGAGCTCGGCCAACAGCATCAGCCTGGGACGCCTGCTGCCGCAGATGAGCTACTACGCGCATGCGGCGCTGACGCACCACGCCACGACCGGCCGCGTGCTGGACTTCGTCATTCCCACCGGCAACCTGGGCAACGCCATGGC
Organism: Pseudoxanthomonas sp. LjRoot143; assembly: GCF_964252945.1. Lineage (NCBI taxonomy): Bacteria > Pseudomonadati > Pseudomonadota > Gammaproteobacteria > Lysobacterales > Lysobacteraceae > Pseudoxanthomonas > Pseudoxanthomonas sp. LjRoot143. Next base: position 1,133,164 of record NZ_CAXUPM020000001.1, read on the forward strand.
GGCGATCCTGGCGCGCGCGCTCGGCGTGCCGCTGGGCCGCATCGTGTTGGCGACGAATGCGAACCGGGTGTTGCCCGATTTTTTCGCCGGGGGCGACTACGCACCGGCTGCCAGCGTGGCCACGCTGGCCAATGCGATGGATGTGGGCGCGCCCAGCAACTTCGAGCGCCTGCGCTGGCTTTATGCCGGCGATGATGCGGCGCTGCGTGCGGCGTTCACCTCGGCCAGCGTCGACGACGCCACGATCCGCGACGTGATCGCGCGGCGCAACCGCGACCATGGTGAAGTGCATTGCCCGCACACGGCGACGGCGGTGAAGGTGCTGGAAGATTTGCGTGTGCAGGGCGAGGCCGGTGACTGGGCCGTGGCATCCACGGCGCATCCGGCCAAGTTCGAGAGTGTGGTGGAGCCGCTGGTCGGTCGCGAAATTGATGTTCCGCCCGCGCTCGCCGACCTGCTCGCGCGGCCCGCCCATGCCGAGCCCGTTCCCAACGACTACGACGCGTTGCGGCGCGTGGTTCTCACCGGCCTGTAAGCTGCGCCGATGACACGCCTACTGCCCACACTCGCCCTTTCGATCCTGCTGGCGCTGGCGCCTGCAATCCGTGCTCAGACCGCGGCAGGTGTGTCGCCGCCCGATGTGCGAGCGCTGAAGCCCGGGGACTACCTCTGGTATCCTCAGATCGCGCCGGAGGGGCCGGTGGTGCTGGTAGTCAGCCTCGACGAGCAGCGTGCCTACGTCTACCGCAACGGCATCGCCATCGGCGTGTCGACGATCAGCTCGGGCAAGGCGGGCAAGGACACCCCGACCGGCGTGTTCACCATCCTGCAGAAGAACAAGGACCACCGGTCGAACCTCTATAACAACGCGCCGATGCCGTACATGCAGCGGCTGACCTGGGACGGCATCGCGCTGCACGGCGGTCACCTGCCGGGTTATCCCGCCTCGCATGGCTGCGTCCGTCTGCCGCAGGCGTTCGCCGAAAAGCTGTTCGGCATCACCCGCTTCGGCGATTCGGTGGTGGTGGCGAACGCGAAGGCGTCGCCGGCCAGCCTGGTGCATCCGGCGGTGCTCGCGCCGGTGACGGCCGGCGGGCAGGCGGCGCATCCGGACCTGTCGACCTACGAGGTCTACTGGAACGAGGCGGCGTCGCCCGAAGGCCCGGTCAGCATCCTGGTCAGCCTGTACGACCAGCGCGTATCGGTGCTGCGCAACGGCGTACTGATCGGCGCCGCGCCGTTGCAGATGGTGCGCGACTTCGCGCTCAACGGCACCGTGCTGCTGGTGATGACCACCGAGATGGAAGACATCCCGAGCCTGCTCGATCCGCAGCAGAAGGAACATCGCTGGGTCGCGCACCGCGTGCTGGGCGAGGCCGGCGCGCCGATGCCGCCGCTGCGTGCGCTGGGAGATTCGTTCTGGATTCCGCAGGATTTCGCCCGTCGCCTGTACGGCGTGCTGACGCCCGGTACCACGGTGCTGCTGTCCGACCTGCCGGGCGTGCGCGCAACCCCGGGTGACCAGCCGTCCGTGCCGGTCTTGGAATCGGACGAAGCCAACCCCATAACGGGCGTGCGCTGAGCCTTGCGGATGGAATCGGGACGCCGGCGTTTCTCTGTCGATACCCGAACGCTGTCATGAGTCGATTCCTCACGCTGCCGCTGTCTCTTGCCATCGCCGGACTGGCGTTCGTCGGCACGGTGCGTGCCGGATCCGCCTCGCCGGGATCATCCGAACCGCTGGTCGAGCGCCTGCATCGCGCCGCGCCATCGCTCGACCGCAAGGTGCTGTCCATGGCGGCACACGCGATGACGTGTTCGATCCGTCGCGGCGAGCCCGTGCCGATGCGCCGGCTCAGCGTGATCGATTATTCGTTGCCGTCGACGCAGCCACGTCTATGGGTGTTCGACCTGGAAGGCGCGCGGCTGCTGTTCGAAGAGCGGGTCGCGCACGGGCGCAATACCGGCGAAAACCTGGCGACGCGCTTCTCCAATGCCACCGGCAGCTACATGTCGAGCCTCGGCGCCTTCGTCACCCAGGAATCCTATCGCGGCGCCAACGGCTATTCGCTGCGACTGCAGGGCCTGGAGCCGGGCTTCAACGACAAGGCGCGCGAACGCGCGATCGTCATTCATGGCGCACCCTATGTCAGCGAGGCGCTGGTCAGCGCGCAGGGGCGACTTGGCCGCAGTCTGGGCTGTCCGGCGGTACGCGCAGCGGTGGCGCAGCCGTTGATCGACAGCATCCGCGGCGGTTCGTTCCTGTTCGCGTATTACCCCGACCCTGCCTGGCTGAAGCAGTCGCGCCTGCTCGGGGCGGATTGCGGCAATGGAGTCGCGGCCCATCCCGTCGCCTCCGCGGCGGGCGGTTGAACCACCTTCAGAGCTTCAGCGGGATCTTCAGGTAGCGCCGGCCGTTGGCTTCGCTTTCGGGCAGTCGGCCGGCGCGGATGTTGACCTGCAGCGAGGGCAGCAGCAGCGTCGGCGCGGACAGCGTCGCATCGCGCGCCTCGCGCATCGCCACGAAGCTGTCCTCGTCCACGCCCCCTCCCACGTGCACGTTGCGCGCCTTCTCGTCGGCGACCGTGGTCTCCCACGCATAGTGGTCGCGTCCCGGTGCCTTGTAGTCGTGGCACAGGTACAACGTGGTCTGCGGGGGCAGGGCCAGGAGCTTCTGGATCGAGCGGTACAGCGTGCGTGCGTCGCCGCCGGGGAAATCCGCGCGTGCGGTGCCGTAGTCGGGCATGAACAGCGTGTCGCCGACGAACGCGGCCTCGCCGATGCGATAGGACACGCAGGCCGGCGTATGACCGGGCGTATGCAGCACTTCCACCTGCAGGCCGCCCAGCGGAAACACGTCGCCGTCGCGGAACAGGCGGTCGAACTCGCGGCCGTCGCCGCTGACATCGTCCAGCCCGAACACCGGCGCGAAGGTGCGCTGTACCTCGGTGATGCGTTCGCCGATGCCGATCGGCGCGCCGGTCTTCTCCTTCAGGTAGGGCGCGGCGCTGAGGTGATCGGCGTGCGCATGTGTTTCCAGTATCCACTGCACCGACAGATCATGGTCGGCAACGAAACCCAGGATTGCGTCGGCTGACCGATGCGATGCGCGGCCGGACCGGTGGTCGTAATCCAGTACCGGGTCGATGATCGCCGCATGGCGGGTGGACGGGTCCCAGACCACGTAGGTGATGGTGTTGGTGGCCTCGTCGAACCAGGCGTGCAGGGCAGGGATGGCCATGAGGCCTCCGGCTACGATGTCGACCGGCATTCTACGTCCTCGCACGTAAAGCCAAGCCGCTGCCGCCGCGCGATGCGATGATGGCGTCGGGACCAGCCAGGGAATCGCCATGAGCGACACGCAGACCATCCGCCTGACACTCGAACAGGAAGACGACTACGCCTTCCGCATCCGTTTCGACGAGACCACCATCGCCGACCTGCTGACCGACGAGCCGGCCCCGCTGGGCAAGGGCGAGGGGCCGAATCCCACCCGCCTGCTGCTGTCGGCGGTCGCCAACTGCCTGTCGGCCAGCCTGCTGTTCGCGCTGCGCAAGTTCAAGAACACGCCCGGCAAGCTGGTCACGCAGGCGACTGCGGACCTGGTGCGCAACGAGCAGGGGCGGCTGCGCGTGGGGCATATCCACGCCGACATCCAGCTGGCCGAGGCGGGCACCGCGCATGCGTCGCTGGAGCGGATCCTGGCCCAGTTCGAGAATTTCTGCGTGGTGACCGAGAGCGTGCGCCACGGCGTCGAGGTCTCGGTCAGCATCACCGACGCGGATGGCGTGCAGTTGCATGGTGCGGCGCGGACATCTGTCAGCTGAGAGGGCTGTAACCGGTTACGCCGCTGCGCCGGGGTCGAACCGCTGCAGGCGGCGTGTCATCATCGGAGCTCCTGCCTTTCGTCGTCGACACCATCCGTGATTGCGCCCATCAAGGGAAAGGCCACTTCGCTGGACATCGCCCATCTGGCCGGCGTGTCGCAGCCGACCGTGTCGCGTGCCTTGCGTGGCAGCCCGATGGTCAACGAGGAGACGCGCAAGCGCATCCTCGCCATCGCAGAACAGTTGAACTACAAGGTCGACAAGAACGCCTCCAACCTGCGCCGTCAGCATTCCGGCACGCTCGCGCTGCTGTTCTTCGAAGACCCGACGCCCGACGAGTCGGCGATCAATCCGTTCTTCCTGTCGATGCTGGGCAGCATCACCCGTGCCTGTGCATTGCGGGGCTACGACCTGCTGATCTCGTTCCAGCAGCTGTCCAACGACTGGCAGGCGGACTACGAGGACAGCAAGAAGGCCGACGGCATCATCCTGCTGGGCTACGGCGACTACCTGGAATCGCGTGGCCGGCTGGAGCGGCTGGTCGAGCAGGGCACGCACTTCGTCCGCTGGGGCGCGGTGCAGCCGGGCACGCCGGGCGTATCGATCGGCTGCGACAACACCCAGGGCGGCCACGACATCACCGGGCACCTGCTGGCGCAGGGCCGTCGCCGCATCGCCTTCCTGGGGCATGCGTCGAACCACTATCCCGAGTTCTTCGAGCGCTACCTCGGACATCGCCAGGCGCTGGAGGCGGCCGGGTTACAGACGGATCCGGCGCTGCAGGTCGATGCCATCACGACCGAACAGTCCGGGCAGGAGGCCGCCTGCGAGCTGCTGGCGAGAGGTGTGGCCTTCGATGCGGTGTTCGGTGCCAGCGACCTGATCGCGGTCGGCGCCATGAAGGCGTTGCTGGATCGCGGCTTGCGGGTGCCGGAGGACGTGGCGGTGGCCGGTTTCGACGACATTCCGCTGGCAAGTTTCGTCAACCCGGGTCTGTCGACCGTGCAGCAGGACACCAAGCGGGCGGGTGCGCTGCTGGTGGAGAGCCTGCTGGCCCTCATCGACGGGGAGCCGGCCGAGAGCCAGACCATCCCGGTCCGGCTGGCCCTGCGAGGTTCCACGGCGCTGAAGTGATTGCCTGAACAGGGCTGCCGGCCATAAAATAAGAATGATTCTTATTCTGGCTGGCGCCGGGCATTGCCCGCGGCCTGATGTCGACCGGTAGGCGGCGACACGGGCACCGGCCGTCTCCGAGCCGTCCCCATGACCCGCACCACGTCCTTCCGTTCCCTCAGTCTCGCCATTGCCGTTGCGCTGGCGACACCCGGCCTCGCACTGGCCCAGACCGCTTCCGATGACGCCGCCACGCTGGACGCTGTCCAGGTGCAGGCGCCGATTCCGAAGGACACCGGCACCGCCACCAAGACCGCGACGTCGCTCAAGGAGATCCCACAGTCGATTTCCGTGGTCACCTCGCGCCACATGCAGGATCGCGGCATCCACGGTGTCGAAGAAGCGGTGTGGTTCACCGCCGGCGCCCAGGGCGGCGCTTACGGCAGCGACAGCCGCAGCGACTGGCTGCTGGTGCGCGGCTTCACGCCGGCGCGCTACATGGATGGCCTTGCGCTGCCGGAAGGCTCGGGTACCGGCATCACCCGCATCGAACCTTATGGCCTGGAGCAGATCGAGGTCCTGAAGGGGCCGGCTTCCGTGAACTACGGTGCCATGCCTCCCGGTGGTCTGGTCAACTACGTGAGCAAGCGTCCCACCGAAGACACGCTGCGCGAAGTGGAAGTGCAGGTGGGCAGCGACGACCTGCGGCAGGTTGCGGTCGACTTCGGTGGCAAGCTCAACGAGAGCGGCACGCTGCTGTACCGCCTGACGGCGCTGGGTCGCAACAGCGATACGCCGGTCGACTACATCCACGACGATCGCTACTACGTTGCGCCGGCCATTACCTGGAAGCCGGACGAAGCCAACGAACTGACGGTACTGGCGCGTTACCAGAAGGCCGACACCAAGGCGGGCGCCGGTTTCCTGCCTGCAGCGGGCACCTTGCTGCCGAACCCGAACGGCCGGATCAACCCAAGCCTCTACACGGGCGAGCCGAACGCGAACGACTACGTAAAAACGCTGAAGTCGCTGGGCTACGAGTTCCGCCACGACTTCGGTGGCGGCGTGGCGTTCAACCAGAGCGCACGCCTGATGGATTCGGAAGTCGAACCCAGCATCACCGTCGGCACGTTCGGCCTGCTTCCCGACCAGCGCACCCTGTCCCGTTACCTGTGGTCCACCCGTGAAGACGAGAAGACCTTCGGTCTGGACAACAACCTGCAATGGAAATTCAGCACGGGCCGCGCCGAACACACACTGCTGGCCGGCCTGGATTACCGCCGCGGGAAGTGGAGCTACGACTCCAATTTCGTGTTCGCCGCCACGGGCCTGGACGCCTACAACCCGGTGTACGGTTCCATGCCGAATCTGGCGCCGACCTTCGATCCCGTCACCACCGCCAGTACCCGCCAGACGCAGAAGCAACTGGGCCTCTACGTGCAGGACCAGATCAAGCTGGATCGCTGGGTGTTCACCGTGGGTGGACGGCAGGATTGGGTGGGCACGGACACGAATGGTGGCCACCAGAGCGATGACAAGTTCTCCGCGCGCGTCGGCGTGAACTACGTGTTCGACAATGGCCTGGCCCCGTATGTGGGCTGGTCGCAGTCGTTCCAGCCCACCATGGGTGCGGACTTCTTCGGTCGCGCGTTCGAGCCGACAACCGGTGAGCAGATCGAAGCCGGCCTGAAGTACCAGCCCGCCAACGGCAAGGTGCTGGCCACCCTGGCGCTGTACGAGGTGACGCAGGAGAACACGCTGACCATCGACCCGGATCCGACCCATCCGCTGTTCCAGATCCAGCAGGGCGAAACCAAGGTGCGCGGCGTGGAACTCGAGGGTCGCTGGAACATCGGCCGCGGCCTGAGCGTCTACGGTGCGTATGCCTACATCGATTCGGAAGTGACCAAGAGCAACGACCTGGCGACGCTGGGCAAGCAGATCGCATTGCAGCGCAAGCACTCGGCGTCGGCTGGCGGCGACTACACCATCACCAGCGGTGCGCTGTCCGGGCTGGGTTTCGGTGCCGGCGTACGCTATACGGGCAAGCACTACGGCGATGCGCCGAACCTGTGGGAAACGCCGTCGTATACGCTGTTCGACGCGGCCGTGCATTACGACTTCTCCAACTGGCGCTTCCAGTTGAACGTGCAGAACGTCGGCGACAAGGAGTACATCAGTGCGTGCAATGCCGTGTACTGGTGCTACTACGGCTATGAGCGTTCGGTCTCCGCGACGGCGCGGTACCAGTGGTAAGCCACCGATAGTCGCCGGCCAGCCATTGCCATGCCTTCACTGTCTATCGTGGCCGCCGTCCTCGCCGCCGTGCTCTCGGCGGCGGGCCTGTATGCCGGCTCACGCCATTGCCGTTGGGATGCGTGGCGCCGCCTGGGGCGTGCCGGCACGTGGGCCGGCGTGCTGCTGGCGGTCGCGTCGCTGGCGCTCTGGATCCACACACTCGGCGCCGGCGCCGGCGTCTGCGCCATGCTGGGCACCTGGATGTTCGCGATGATGGCATTGCCCTACATCGCCGGCATGCGGGTCGAACACGCCGCGCGGGGTGATGGCTGATGTGGGCGCGTGCGCTGGCCGGTATCGTGCCCGGATTCTTCCTGTCGGCCGCCATCGTCGGCCTGGTCAGTTGGCTGCTGCCGGGGCCGTGGCAATCCACGCTGGTGGCCGGTGGTCTGGTGTTCTTCCCGGTGTGGGTAGGCGTGTTCTGCGCGGGCTTCCAGTTCCGCAGCGGCGCGCGCGCCTGGGTGATCTACAGCCTGGCATCGGTGCTGGGGCTGGCGGCGTTGGCGCTGCTGCGCCATCTGGACTGGGTGCAGTAGGAGTGAGTCGTTGAAACTGAAGTCTTCCACGCTGCGCACCTTCACCACCCTGCATACCTGGGTGGGTCTGGTAGCCGGCTTCGCGCTGTTCGTCGCCTTCTATGCGGGTGCGATCACCGTCTTCCACCACGATCTGATGGTCTGGCAATCGCCGCATGCCGTCGAGCAGCCCGTCGGCACGCTGGATGACGCCCAACACCTGCTCGATGAAACACTGGAGCGCCATCCCGCTGCGCGCACCTGGGTGGGCATGATGTTCCCGGGCGAAGAGTCGGCGCAGCCGCTCGTCTACTGGCCGGATGCCAAGGGCACCTGGTACTACGCAACGCCGGACGACCTGGCCGGCAGCACCGAACCGCCCGCGGCGGCGCTGGCCGAACTGGTCAACGCATTGCACTACTCGCTGGGCATCCCGGTGGCGGGCATCTATCTGATGGGTATCGTCAGCCTGCTGTATGGTGTGGCGCTGGTGTCCGGCATCGTGATCCACCTGCCCAAGCTGGTGGAGGACCTGTTCGCGCTGCGGCCGGGGCGCAACCTCAAGCGGTTCTGGCAGGACGCGCACAATCTCATCGGTGTGCTCGGCCTGCCGATGCACGTGATGTTCGCCGCCACCGGCGCACTGCTGTGCCTGGCGATGGTCGTCGCGCTGGCGCTCAACCCGCTGATCTACGGCGGCAAACTGATGGAGGCGATGCCGGCCGCGCTGGACACCGCACCGCAGGTCGCCGCCGCCGGCAAGTCGGAACCGCTGGGCGGCCTGGCGATGTGGCATGCGCGCGCTCAGCAAGAAGCGAAGCAGCGTGGGCTGGACGCGTTCGAACCCGTCTACCTGAAGCTCACGAACGCCGGCGACGCCCATGCCGTGGTCGAGATCACCGGCGAGGCGCCCCGCACACTGGGCGCGTTGGGCGCCGTGGCCCTGAACGCAAATACGGGCGAACTGATCGCCAGCCAGTTGCCGGGCAGCCGCGACGCCAACCACGCCACGCTGTCGATCGCCTACCTGTTGCATTTCGGCGAGTACGGCAGCGCCTGGGTGCAATGGCTCTACTTCCTGCTCGGCGTCGGTGGCGCATTCCTCTTCTATTCCGGCAACCTGCTGTGGATCGAATCGCGCCGCAGGAAGCGGCAGGCGGAGCAGGGCACCGCGCAGGTCTGGATGGCCAAGGCGACGGTCGGTTTCTGCATCGGCGTCTGCGTCGCCATTTCGGCGGCGTTCGTGGCGTCGCAGGTGCTGGAAGCGAAAAGCACCGTGTGGGGCGTCGACGTCGCGACCGGCATCAATGTCGCGTGTTTCGGTACCTGGGCGGCCTGCCTGGCCTGGGCTGCGTGGCGCCCGCCGATCCGCGCCGCCGTGGAACTGCTCGGCGCGGCCGCCGTGGTCACCGCGCTGGTGCCGGTGGCGCACGGCGCCATGACCGGTGCGTGGTTCTGGCAGAGCGCGGCGGCCGGCCATACCGCGCTGTTCGCGATCGATGCGGGTGCCCTGGCGATGGCGGCCGGCTTCGCCTGGCTGGCGCGCGTGTCGCGCCAGCGTGCCCGCGTCGGAGAATCCAACAGCGTGTGGGCGTTGCCGGGCAACGCCTGAAGACCTACTGCGGGTCGGTCTTCTTGCGGGCCATCAGGTCCGCCAGACGCGCGCGCGTGTCCTCGCGCGTCAGCGGCTGCTCGAACAGGAACACGCGCACGCCGTGCGCCGGCACGTCCGCCTGCAGGCGATTGCGCACGCGCTGGGTCTTGCCGGTGAAGGCATCTCGCCAGGTGCCGGCTTCCAGGTATTCGGACACCGACAGTTTGGCGGGCGCGTCGCCCTTGTTCAGCAGCACCAGTGCGGTCTGGGTGACGCCCTCGTGCTGCAGCACGCGATAGAAGATGGCCTGGTCGCCCTTCAGGCGGACATTGAGCTGCAGGCCGCGCTGAAGTGCCGGCGTGTCGCGACGCAGGGTGGCGATGCGCTTCAGCGGGGCGAAGATCGGGCTTTGCGGTGCGGCGTCGATGCGTTCCTGGCCGAAGTAGTTGCGGTTGCCCGCATGCTCGGCATGACCACGCTCGAAGCCGGTCTCCGAACCGTAGTAGATGACCGGGATGCCGCGGGCGGTGAACAGCCAGTTGTGCGCATCGGTGAAGCCCGCGTCGGTCGCTTTCATCCGCGCCATATCGTGGTTGTCGTAGAAGGTCATCAGGTCGTACGGGTTGGCGTACGGACCGTCCTCCAGGTACAGCGCCTTGCCAAGCTCCTCGTAGCTGGTGCCCGGCTTCTCGAACACCTCCGTGAGCTTCGCCTTCAGCGGGAAGTCCAGCACGCTGTAGCTGCCGTTGCGCGTCCACGTGTGGCCAGCGATGCTGGCCGCGTCGTAATTGAAGTTTTCGCCGAACATGAAGAAGCCCGGCTTCTTGGCGCGGATGCGGTCGGCGAATTCCTTCCAGAACGCATGCGGCATCCACGCGATGGTATCCACGCGGAACGCGGCCGCGCCCTGGTCGATCCACTGCTCGTAGGCGCCGACCAGGTAGTCCATCACCGCCGGGTTGTTCTCGTTGAAGTCGGACAGCTGCGCCAGTCCGCCGCCGGTGTTGTAGAACGCGTGCATCGGCTTGCGGCGCGGGTCGAGCTTGTCCGGGTCCAGGTTCTGGTGGTCGGCGATCAGCTTGCCGTCCTTGTCCCAGATCTTGCCGTACTGCGGCTGCATCTTCGGCATCGAGTAGGCGGGTGAACCATGGTTGCCGACGATGTCCAGCACCACGTCCAGCTTCTGTTCCTTCATGCCGCGGGTGAAGCCGGCGAAATCCAGGCCGTCGCTGGGCAGGTGCTCATCCAGCTTGTAGAAGTTGATGCCCCAGTAGCCGTGGTAGCCGGTCTTGCCGCGGTCGGTGAACATGCCGGCCCACTTCACTTCTTCGCCACCGGTGAAGGCTTCGTCCGGGTTGTCGATGATCGGCGTGACCCACACCGAGGTGAAGCCGAGGTCGCGGATGTAGCCGGCATTGTCAAGCACGCCCTTGAAGTCGCCCCCGAGGTAGCCGACGTTGTCGGTCTGGCCAGCCGGTGCGCCTGGGGTGGGGCGGTCGAAGGTCGGATTCTTGCCACCCTGGTCGCGATGGTCGTTCGACGGATCGCCGTTGACGAAGCGGTCGGTCAGCACGAAGTACACCGCTTCCTTCGCGAAAGGCTCGGTGGTGCCGTAGAACTCGTCGACGGGGACGACCGCCAGCGCAGTCGCAGGCATGCACAGCAGGGCCGTCAACGCGGCGGCGAGTGGACGGGACGTGGAGGGACGCATCAATGCACCTGGGGAAAAACGGAAGAAGAGGAAACGGACGCTTCGCGGACGCCCAGCAACGCGACCGCGGCCAGCAGCAGGCTGATGCCGCTGATGACCAGCGCAAAGATCGCTTCGTTGCCGAAGAAACTGCGCAGCGCAGGTCCCAGCAGCGTCGCGGCGACGATCTGCGGGATCACGATGAACATGTTGAAGATGCCCATGTAGATGCCCATCTTCTCCGCCGGCACATGGCTGGACAGCAGGGCATACGGCATCGACAGGATGCTGGCCCACGCCACGCCGACCAGGGCGAACGAGCCGATCAGCCAGGACGGGTTCGGCACGAACCACATCGACAGGAAACCGATGCCGCCCAGCACCAGCGATCCGGCATGCACCGCCTTGCGGTTGAGCGGCAGGCGGGCGGCGTAGAAGCTCAGCAGCAGCGCGACCAGCATCGACGACAGGCCGTAGTAGCCCATGTAGGAACCGACCAGGTCGGCCGCGTTCTGGAAGGCCGCATTCGCACTCGTAAAGGCCGTCGCCTGCGCCGGCACGGCCATGTCGAAGAGGGCAGGATCGGGCGCCGGTGCCTTGAACACGTGCTCGGTCAGGCCGGGCGTGGCCATGCTCCACATCGCGAAGAACGCCAGCCAGCTGAAGAACTGCACCACGCCCAGCCGCAGCATCTGCGCGGGCATGTGGATGACGTGCTGGACGATCTCGTTGATGACGTTGCCTTGCGCCTTCTTCTCGGCGCGGAATCGCTCCATGTCCTCGGGCGGGTACTCGCGCGTGGTGAGGATGGTCGCCAGAATGCTGGCCATGAAGACGAACGCGCCGATGGCGAAGGCGATCTTCACCGAGGGCGGCACCACGCCCGGACCGGCCTCGTTGGAGACGCCGAGCTGGGCGATGAACCACGGCAGGTTGCTGGCGACCCAGGTGCCGATGCCGATGATCAGGGTCTGCAGGACGAAGCCATACGAACGCTGTTCTTCCGGCAGCTTGTCGGCCACCAGCGCACGGAACGGTTCCATGCTGATGTTGATGCTGGCGTCGAGCACCCACAACAAACCGGCGGCCATCCACAGCGTAGGCGAGTGCGGCATGAAGACCAGGGCAATCGAACTCAGGATCGCGCCAGCGAGGAAGTAGGGACGGCGGCGGCCGAGCAGCGGATGCCAGGTGCGGTCGCTGAAGTAGCCGATCACCGGCTGCACCAGCAGGCCGGTCAACGGTGCCGCGATCCACAGCAGCGGCAGCGCGTCCTTTTCCGCGCCCAGTGTCTGGAAGATGCGCGACATGAAACCGCCCTGGAGCGCGAAGCCGAACTGGATGCCGAGGAAGCCGAACGACATGTTCCATATCTGCCAGAAAGACAGGCGGGGCTTGGCGGTCATTCGGATTCCCTGGCAGTGCGATGCGGACGAACGAAGGGCGCGCGCACGTCGGCGGGCGTGGCGGCATCTTGCCGACATGCGCGCATGATTCCATGCTGCACCGCAAACAACCTTTGTGCAGCGACGTCCGCATCGCCGCATGCCTCCGCCGCGTGCGGTCGCTATGGAAACCGTTGGTGCGCTTGCGTTTCGGGGATGAGCACGCATGGCACGCGCATCGTCGGGCGGTTACCGCCTCGATTCGTCCTGCCGCCACCTGCATACGTATTCATGCGCGCCGATGACGACCGGCCTGCGCGTATCCCGAGGCGTCGTGGAATAGTGGCGCCCGCCGAGCGCACCGGAGGGGTGCGTTACGCATTGCGACGGGTGCATCGATGACGAAGAACAATTGGTGGCGGGGCGCGGTGATCTACCAGATCTATCCCCGCAGCTTCCTGGACACCAACGGGGACGGAGTAGGCGACCTGCCGGGCATCGTCGAGAAGCTCGACTACATCGCTGGCCTGGGCGTGGATGCCATCTGGATCTCGCCGTTCTTCAAGTCGCCGATGGCCGACTTCGGCTACGACATCGCCGACTACCGCGACGTCGACCCGCTGTTCGGCACGCTGGCCGACTTCGACCGCCTGCTGTCCAAGGCGCACTCGCTGGGCGTCAAGGTGATGATCGACCAGGTGCTCAGCCACTGCTCGGTCGACCATGCATGGTTCAAGGAAAGCCGCGAGAGCCGCGACAACCCGAAGGCCGACTGGTACGTGTGGGCCGATGCGAAGGAAGACGGCACGCCGCCCAACAACTGGATGTCGCTGTTCGGCGGCGTCGCCTGGCGCTGGGAGCCGCGCCGCGAGCAGTACTACCTGCACAACTTCCTCGCCAGCCAGCCCGACCTGAATTTCCACAACCCGGCCGTGCAGCAGGCCACGCTGGACAACGTGCAGTTCTGGCTGGACCGCGGCGTGGATGGCCTGCGGCTGGATGCGATCAACTTCTGCTTCCACGACGCGCAGCTGCGCGACAATCCGCCCAAGCCGAAGGAAAAGCGCGTCGGTCGCGGCTTCAGTCCCGACAATCCCTACGCCTACCAGTACCACTACCACAACAACACGCAGCCGGAGAACGTCGTCTTCCTCGAGCGCCTGCGTGAGCTGCTGGACCAGTACCCGGACGCGGCCGCACTCGGCGAGATCTCATCCGAGGATTCCTTGGCGACCACTGCCGAGTACGTGACCGACCAGCGCCTGCACATGGGCTACAGCTTCGAACTGCTGACCGAGGACGGCAGCGCGACCTACATCCGCACGACGGTCGAACGACTGGAGGCGGCGATGGCGGAAGGCTGGCCCTGCTGGGCGGTGTCCAACCACGACGTGCAGCGCGCGGTGACGCGCTGGGGCGACGGCGATGCATCGCCCGCACTCGCGGCGCAACTGGTGGCGCTGGTGTGTTCGCTGCGCGGTTCCGTCTGCCTGTACCAGGGCGAAGAGCTGGGCCTGCCAGAGGCCGACGTGCCGTACGAAGCGCTGCAGGATCCCTACGGCAAGACGTTCTGGCCGAACTTCAAGGGCCGCGATGGCTGTCGCACGCCGATGCCCTGGAACGACGAGGCGCAGGCCGGCTTCAGTCGCGGTCAGCCGTGGCTGCCGATTCCGGCAGAGCACCGCGCCATCAACGTGGCGAACCAGGACGCCGATCCTTCGTCCGTTCTCAATCTGGTGCGCGGATTCCTCGCATGGCGGCGCACGCAACCCGCGTTGCGCAGCGGCAGCATCCGCTTCCTCGATGCATCCGAACCCGTGCTCGCCTTCGTGCGTGAAGAAGAAGGTCAACGCATCCTGGTGGTGTTCAACCTGTCCGCCCGGCCGGTGCAATGGCCGTTGCCGGACGGCATCGTCGCCGAGGCGCTGGAAGGCCATGGCCTGCAGCGTGCGACGCGCGAGGGCGGGACGCTGTCGCTGCCGGCGCGTGGCGTGTACTTCGCCAACATCGCCTGACACCCTGCCTCCGACCGCGTGTTGGAGGCCGTGCGCGCCGATCGAAGGCGCCATGTTCCGCCGCCACGATGCGGCGTTCATGAACCGGGCGCGGACATGATGCGGATGCCGTTCCAATGCCTGTTTTTCCGTATGGAATGCGTGTTACGGCGGTTCGCGGAAATATGCATGAATACGTATGCAGGCCGATTTGTGCGGCCGCGCACGCCACTACCATGGCCGCACATTCCGGGGCGCGTGCCCTGGCATGGCAGACCCGGGCGATCGCAGCATGCGACGCACCCGGTTCATCGCATACAACGTCCTTGGAGAGGGGAACATGCATTTCAAGCGCAACCTGCTGAGCGCGGCGTTGGCGTCCGCCATCGCGCTCACCGCGACCGGCGTCCAGGCCCAGACGGCCGACACGCCGGCTGACCAGAACCAGACCGACGCGACCGAACTCGACACCGTCGTCGTCACCGGCATCCGCCGCGGCATCGAGAGCGCCATCTCGGTCAAGCGCGATTCCACCTCCATCGTCGAAGCGGTATCCGCCGAAGACATCGGCAAGCTGCCGGATGTCAGCATCGGTGAATCCATCGGTCGCCTGCCTGGCCTGGCGGCGCAGCGTGTTGCCGGCCGTGCGCAGGTGATCAGCGTGCGCGGCCTGTCGCCGGATTTCTCCACCACGACGCTCAATGGTCGCGAGATGGTCAGCACGGGCGACAACCGCAGCGTCGAGTTCGACCAGTATCCGTCCGAACTGGTCGCCGGCGTCACGGTCTACAAGACGCCCGACGCCGGCCTCATCGGCCAGGGCCTGTCCGGCACGATCGACATGCAGACCGTGCGTCCGCTGAGCTTCGATGCGCCGGTCGGCACGGTGGGCGTGCGCGGCCAGCGCAACGCGCTGGGTGCCGCGGCGGACTCCTCCGCTTACGGCGAGCGCATCAACGCCAGCTACATCACCCAGAACGAAGCGCGCACGTTCGGCTTCTCTATCGGCTACTCGCACACCACCACGCCGATCCAGGAAAACCAGGTCGGCCTGTACGAACCGTGGCAGGCGATCGGCGACAACTGGCGTCCGGGCGTGCCGGCCGGCACGTTCTATTCCGACGGCATCAAGGCACTGCGCCGTACCGGCGAAAGCAAGCGCGATGGCGTGATGGCGACGCTGCAGTTCCGCCCGTCCAACGCCTGGACCAGCACCCTGGACCTGTTCCATTCGGAAGCCGAACAGGTCGACACGGCCAACCAGCTCGAAGTCCACATCGGCGACTACAACGGCACGAATGGCGCGATCCGGCTGGACGTCACCAATCCGAGCATCAACGGCAGCAATACCTTCACCGGGGGCACGGTCGGCAACGTCTATCCGCTGGTACGCGGCATGTACAACAAGCGCGAAGACGAGATCAACGCGTTCGGCTGGAACAACGAATTCACCGCCGGCCAGGCACGCATCATCGCCGACATCGGTTGGTCGCGCGCCAAGCGTGACGAGCTGAACCTCGAGAACAACACGCAGTTGCTGCCGTCGCCGCAGCAGTTCGACACGCTGCAGCTCCAGATCCGCAACAACGGCTTCTCGCAGATCAATCCCGGCCGCGACTACTCGAATCCGGATTCGCTGTACCTGACCAGCACCATCTACGGCTCGGGTTACGGCAAGGTGCCGAACGTGGTCGACGAACTGCGTACGGGCAAGCTGGCGGCCTCCTTCCCGGCGCCGGCCTTCCTGTCGTGGATGTCGGACATCGACGTCGGCCTGAACTACGCCGACCGCGAGAAGAACAAGCGCCAGCCCGAAGCCAACATCAACCTCGGCCCGCAAGGCGACACGACCATCGCGTCGGACCTGCAGTACCGCCCCGTCGACCTCAGCTTCGCCGGCGTCGGCTACATTCCGTCCTGGAACGTGCCCGGTGCGGTGGCCCGCTACATGACGTTCGAGCCGAGCGGCGACGCGTTCCCGTATCTGATCGCCAAGGCGTGGGACGTGCGCGAGAAGACCAGCACCGCCTACGTGCGCGGCAACATCGACACCGAATGGGGTGGCGTGAGCGTGCGAGGCAACGCCGGCGTGCAGGTACAGCGCGTCGACCAGTCATCCGATGCCGTCCGCCTTAGCGGTGGGTCCGATACCCAGCCCATCCACATGGGCAAGACGTTCACCGACGTGCTGCCGAGCATGAACCTGGCGTTCGGCTTCGAGAACGACCAGTCCCTGCGCGTCGCGCTGGCCAAGCAGGTGGCGCGTCCGCGCGTCGACCAGTTGCGCGCTTCGCTGGAAGTCACCGCGTCCGATGGTCCGGATCCGACCAACGGTACCGGCCTGCGCAATAGCTACGCCAGCGGCGGCAATCCGCTGCTGGATCCGTGGCGCGCCTACGCGTTCGATATCTCCTACGAGAAGTACTTCGGCACCCGGGCCTACGTGGCGGCGGCGTACTTCTACAAGGACCTGCAGACCTACATCTACACCCAGACCGATCCGTTCTACGACCTGTCCGCCTATACGCCCGACATCCCGCCGAATGCGAGCAACCCGGGCGTCGACGTCAATCCGATCGGCAGCTACTCGCGGCCGGTGAACGGCGAGGGCGGCACGCTGCAGGGCCTGGAACTGACGGCGTCGTTGCCGTTCGACATGTTCAGCGAGGCGCTGCAGGGCTTCGGCGTGGTGGCCAGCGCCACCTTCAACGACAGCAACATCCAGATCCGCGATCCGGAAAGCGCGTCCAGCGTCGGCGCCGGCGACATCGACCTGCCGGGCCTGTCCGAGCGCGTCTACAACCTGACGGTGTACTTCGAGAAGAACGGCTTCGAGGCGCGCGTCAACCAGCGTCGTCGTTCCGACTTCATCGGCGAGATCGGCAACTTCAACGGCAACCGCACGCTGCGTTACGTCGTCGGCGAGAACATCACCGACGCGCAGGTCAGCTACTCGTTCCCGGAGGGGCATGCGCTGGGCGGCCTGAGCGTGCTGTTCCAGGCCAGCAACCTGACCAACGAGGCCTACCAGACCTACGCCGGCACCAAGGACCGTCCGCTCGAGTACGTCGAGTGGGGCCGCAGCTACCTGCTGGGCGTCAGCTACAAGTTCTGATCGCGCAACATCTCGCTCTCCCGGCCCGCCGGCATCTAGTCGGCGGGCTTTTTATTGGTCGGAGGAGCCTTGCAGGCAGGACGCAGGCAACAAAAAAGGCCAGGCATTCGCCTGGCCTTTCGTGTTGGATGGTGGAGCCAAGGAGGATCGAACTCCTGACCTCGTCGATGCGAACGACGCGCTCTCCCAGCTGAGCTATGGCCCCACAAGAGCGGCGCCATTCTAGCCCGTGGCGGGCGCGGGTGCCAAGCCTGACCGGTCGAGGATGGGGTCCAGCGCCGGCGCCAGCTCCTGCCGCCGCCAGCCGGACAGCGCGGCGGGCCACTGGCCGGACTCCTGGAGGGCTTCCAGGTAGCGGCGCGAGGCCAGCACGCCGTCGGGCAGGCCGAGTTCCTGGCTGCGCGCGGACACGGCGTCCTGCAGGCGCTTGACCTGCGCCTTGTCGTCGTCGGTGGCGTTGCGCGCCACCGGCATCGAGGCTTCGTCGTCCAGCGCCGTGGAGAGCGCCTGCCAGACGGCGTCGGCCAGCTTGCGCGGGGCCTTGGGCTGGGTGTCGAACAGGCGCAGCAACGCGGCCTTGTCGATGGGCGGGGTGCGCGCCAGGGCGACCGCCAGTTCGTTGTCGAGGATCCAGCTGCGCGGCTTGTCGCTGGTGCGGGCCTGCGTCTCGCGCCAGCGCAGCAGGCGCACCAGGCGGCGTTGCGCCTCGACGTCGAGGAACTGCGCGCTGCGCATCGACAGGTGCGGCCAGCGTTCGCCCTCATCGTGCGCCGCGTTGTCGACGAAACGCGCGCAGTCCTCTTCCACCCACCCCTGGCGGCCTGTCGCCGCCAGTTCGGCCTGGAGGAAATCGTGCACGGCGAAGAGGTAGCGCACGTCGTCGGCGGCATAGTGAAGCTGCGATTCACTCAGCGGACGACGCAACCAGTCAGAGCGCGTCTCGCCCTTGGGCAGCGCGATGCCGGTGACGCGCTCCACCAGCTTCTGGTAGCCGATGCCGGCGGCGACGCCCGCGATGGCCGCGGCGATCTGCGTATCGAACAGGGGTGAAGGCAGTGCGTTGCAGGCGACCTTGAATGCCACCAGGTCCTCGCTCGCGCTATGCATCACCTTGGTGATCGAAGGATCGAGCAGCCATGGCCGCAAGGCCTCGGTCATGCCCGGGGCCAGCGGGTCGACCAGCAGCACGTCGTCCTCCAGCGCGATCTGCACCAGCGCGAGCTGGGGCCAGTAGGTGCGCTCGCGGACGAATTCGGTGTCCAGGCCGATCCGTGTGGGCCGGCGCTGCAGGTGCGCATCCAGCGCGGCGGGGGTATTGATCCAGTGGGGCACGTCTTCTCCACGTGATGCGTCGTTTGCTCAGTCAGGCGACAATAACCTAAGGTCCCGGTTCAGCCGGTAACGTCTGCCGGTCATGTCGGCCGGCATTCTCTCATGGGGGCCGGAGGCTCCCATCACGGAGGGTGTTTGCGCGCGATCCTCGCCGCCTTGTTGTTGTCGCTGCCGTGGCTCGCCGGTTGTTCGCGCGATGCCGCGAACCCGGACGGCGCGGACGACGGTGCCGATGCGATCCGCATGCCCAGCGTCACCGTCAGCGGCGACGACAGCGCCGTCGATGAATTGAACTGGCGTCCGCCCCCGGTTGCGCTGGCGCCGGAGGGCACCGCCGAAGCGCACCAGCGCGCCGCGGAAGCCTTGTCCGAGGGACGCCTGTTCGACGGGCCCGAGGATGCGATCCCGCTCTATCTCGCGCTGCTGCGGCTCGATGCCGCCGACACGCGCGCGAAGAACGGCCTTGGCCGAAGCCTGGACCGCCTGCTGGAGCAGGGCGCACAGGCGCTGCGGCACGCCGAGGACCGGACCGAGTCGTTGCGCCGTGCGCGCCAGATCGCCGCCGTGGCGCGGACGGTGGCGCCGGGCGATGCCGCGGTCGCCGCGTATCTGGCGAAGGTGGATGAGGCCGACCAGCTCACGCGGCTCAACCTCGCCAGCGAACGCGCCCTGCGCGAAGGCCGGCTGGGGGAGGCCGGCGGCGGAGCACTGGCCGGCTTCCGCGAAGTGCTCAAATGGAAGCCCGGCCAGCCACGCGCCACGCAGGGCGTGGCCGCGGTCGAGAGTGCGATGGTCCGGCATGCCGAGGATGCAGCGCTGGCCAGCGATTTCACCACCGCACTGCGTTGGCTGGAGCACGCGTCGAAGGTCCGCGAGGACGCGCAGACCGTGGCCGACGCACGCGTGCGCGTGGAGGCCGTCCGTCTGGCCCGCATCGTCGAGTTGCGCGACGCTGGCGTGCGCGACATGGCCACGCCGATCGGCCTGAAGGATGCGCGCATCAAGCTGGCCGAGGTGTTGCGCATCGCCGAGCCGGGCAACCGCGTGGCCGCCGACTTCCGCTTGCGTATCGATCTGGCCACGCACTATGGCCAGTTCCGCCCCGGCCAGGCCTTCACCGACGGGCTCCACTACGGGGGGCGTGGCCCGGAAATGGTGGTGGTGCCGCATGGCGGCTTCCTGATGGGGGCCGCCGCGGAAGAGAACGGCGCGGCCGATGCCGAGAAGCCGGCACACTACGTGCGCTTCGACCGTGGTTTCGCGATGGCACGGCACGCCGTGACGGTGGGCGAGTTCCGTCGCTTCGTCGAAGCCACGCAGTACCGCCCGCGCGCCACGCGCCGCGGGCATTCGATCGTCTACGACGAGCGCAGCGGCAACTTCGTGCGCCGCAGCGGCGTGGACTGGCAATCCGACTATGCGGGCCTGCGCGCCACCGACGACATGCCGGTGCTGCACGTCAGCGTGTACGACGCCGAAGCCTATGCCGAGTGGCTGGCCGGACAGACCGGACACAGCTACCGCCTGCCCAGCGAAGCCGAGTACGAATACGCGCTGCGCGCCGGCGAACAGGGCCGCTATCCGTGGGGCAACGGCCAGCCCCCGCGCGGGTTCGGCAACCTGACCGGCGGCAACGACACCTCGCCCAGCGGGCGCACGTGGAGCAACGCCTTCGTCGGCTACGGCGACGGTTACTGGGGGCCGGCGCCGGTGGGGCGCTTCCGCGCCAATGCGTTCGGCCTGAAGGACCTGGGCGGCAACACCAGCGAATGGGTAGGCGACTGCTGGCATGCCAGCTATCGCCGCGCACCGGCCGATGGCGCGGCGTGGTTCAATCCCGGCTGCCGGTCGCGGGTGGTGCGCGGCGGCTCCTGGGCCAGCTCCCCGGCGCAGGCGCGGGCCGCATGGCGTTCGTCCTCGGATTCGGATATGACTAATGCGCGGGTGGGCTTCCGCGTCGTTCGCGGCATCTAGCCGCCAGGGAGAGGGTGATGAGGCAAGATCCTTACGGTCGCTCGCAATACGGGCGAGGCGGCGGCGGACGCCGTGGCGGCGGGCTGGGCAACCTGCGCTGGCTGATCCTGCTGGGCTTCCTGGTCTACGGCGGCTGCTACTACTTCAGCAACCGCGTCGTCGATCCGTACACCGGCGAGAAGGTGCTGATCGACAACTCGATCGGCGTGGAAGAAGAAAAGGCCCTGGGCCTGCAGGCCTACCAGGAGATCCTGCAGCAGGAGCGCCCGGTCGATCCGAATTCGCAGATCGCGCAGCAGGTGCGCACCATCGCCCAGCGCCTGATCGCGAAGATTCCCGAGGTGGAAGCCGCCATCGCGGCGGAGAAGGGCACCCAGCCCAGCGGCAACTGGAAGACCTTCGACTGGGACGTCAACGTCATCGAGTCCGAACAGGCCAATGCCTTCTGCCTGCCCGGCGGCAAGATGGCCGTCTACACCGGCCTGATCCCGGTCGCGCAGAACGCCGACGCCGTCGCGGTGGTGATGGGCCACGAGATCGCCCACGCGCTGCTGCGCCACGGTGCGCAGCGCATGTCGCAGCAGAAGCTCACCCAGATCGGCCAGATGGCCGGCGCGATGAGCGGCATGGATCCGCAACAGCAGCAGATGGTGATGGCCGCGATGGGCTACGGCTACCTGCTGCCGTATGCGCGCGAGCACGAGACGCAGGCAGATGAAGTGGGCCTGATGCTGGCCGCGGCGGCCTGCTTCAACCCCGAGGAAGCCGTGCCGCTGTGGCAGCGCATGGGCGAAGCCAGCGGCGGACAGGCGCCGCCGGAGTTCTCGTCCACGCACCCGAATCCGGGTACGCGCATCCAGAACCTTACCGCGCTCATGCCGAAGGCGATGGAGTACCGGCAGAAATTCTGCCCACAGGGCGCGGCGCGGTGAAACGCTTGCTGCGCAGCGCGTTGCTGGCCGCGGCGATGATGGCCGCGCCGACGTACGCCGCAGTCAAGGATGCGACGCCCGAGGGTTTCACCGTCGAGAATTCGGTGTGGGTGCCGGCGAAGCCGCAGGTTGCCTATGCCGCGCTGGTGAACGATGTCGGACGCTGGTGGCCCGCGGATCACACATGGTGGGGCGACGCCTCGAAGCTTTCCATCAGCGATAAGGCCGGCGGCTGTTTCTGCGAGATCAGCGACGCGCAGCAGGCCTGGCACATGACGGTGACGTTCGCCGATCCCGGCAAGCTGCTGCGCATGACCGGTGGCCTCGGTCCGCTGCAGGGCATGGGGCTCAACGGTGCGCTCGAGTGGCGCTTCGCCGAAGAGAACAATGGCACCCGCATCACCCTGTGGTACCGCGTCGGCGGCTATACGCCGGACGATCTTGGCAAGTTCGCACCCGTCGTCGACAAGGTGCAGGGCGTGCAGCTGGGCGGACTCGCCACCTTCCTCGGCGTACCGCCGGCGCCAGCCCCTTCACGTTGAGCTTCATCCCATCCCTCAAGGAGAGCAGGACCGCATGAGCATTCGTCTGACGGAAAAGGACACTGGCCGCACGCTGGGCACGATCTCGCAGGAAGACTTCCAGCTGCTGGTCGACCACATGGAAGAGGAATCCTCGACGGATCAGGACTACTACGTCGAACACACCGCCATCGACGCGCTGGAAAGCCTGGGCGCGAGTGCCGGCTTCATCGCGCTGCTGCGCAGTGCGGTGGGTGAGTCCGAGGGGATTGATGTGGTGTGGGCCGAGGCGTAAGGGAACGCTTGGCTACGCGTGAGCCGCACTCCACGGATTCGTCTGGCGCGGCCGGAGCGTCCGCCTTTGTGGTGCTCAGCGTCGGCGTCCTGCAGCTCATCACAGGTGTTGCGGTGCTGGTGTGGGCATTGCCGCTGTTCGCAGACCCGCCGTTCCTCAGTCAAGGGCTGGTAAAGGAGTATCACGACATCCGGCAGATGCTTCCCCGTGATGACGCCACGCTGGCGACGCTGAAGGGTCTTCGTGGGAAGCTGGAATGGTTGTTCCTCCGTCAGACCGAAGGCGCCATGTTGGGCATGGCCTTGGGCGCCTTCCTGCTGATGTGCGGATCGGTTCTGGTGGGTGCAGCAGGGTGGCCACGGATTGCGCGGATGCTCGGCAGGGCACGATGATCGCGGCGAGCTGACGTCGAGGCGCCTGATGAGGTTCTCAGCGAGCGAGCTCGAGATCGGTCGACCCCTCTGGATCGCCCTGAGCGATCTCTACCTCGATACCGTGCCGGAATGGGGTCGCATCGCCGGATACTGCGCGCGCTCGCCCTTCAGCATCGCCGAACTGCAGCGCATCCTCGTCGACGAAGTGCATCCCGTTGTCCACGCGAACCTGTGGTCGGTGGACGGGGTCTACGAGGACTGGCTGGTGGCGTCCATCGTGGCCCGCAGGCGCAGGCCGTTGTTCCGGCTTCCCTGGCCGGAAGACTGCCGATACCCTTGGCGTGAGCTGAAACCACTGATCATCGCGTTGCGTCGACATCCCGAACGCGAATCCTGACGTTTGCGTGGGATGGGTTGGCGAAGCGGCTTTCAACGGCGAAGCCGGTCTACCCATCATTCCCGATGTTCATCTGTCCGCGTGATGGGTATCGCCTGCGGCTCCACCCATCCTACAAAGGAGCAGATTTCCGTGCCCCGCATCATCCCCATGCAGCCCGTCCGCCATCTGCCGCGGGCGATCGCGTTCTACGAACAACTGGGCTTCACCGTCGAGGATCGTCGCGATGACTGGGGCTGGGCGAAGCTGCGCTGGGGCGAGTGCCAGGTGATGCTCGACCAGTCGATCAACGTCGCGGCGGACGCACCTCGGGGTGCGGTGCTGTACCTGTATCCGGACGACCTGGTGGCGTTCCACCGGCAGGCGCGCGACAACGGGCTGGATGTCCCCGACCTGGACGACACGTTCTACGGCATGCGCGAGTTCCGCATCGACGATCCGGATGGCAACCGCCTGTGGATCGGACAGGCGGCGACGGCCTAGGTCATCGGGGACACGGGGAAGCATCCAGGGCGCTTCTTTTTCACATTCGCCGGCGCGGATGGCAGTCCGAGTGCCACCCCGGGCGAGCACGAACGCGACGTCGCTGACCGCTGGCGTGAGGTGACTGCGTTGGAGAGAGAAGTCGGTCGCGGCTGAGCGGCCGATCTCCCTCTCTCACATGGAACCTGCCCATGGCCGTACAGCGTGACCGTCCCTATGCCGGAATGAACTTCCATGTCGACCTCGGCCTGGGCGACGGGCCCGACGCCGGAGTGTCGGAGGTGCTGTTCCCCGCGGCGCGGCTGCAGCTCAACGAGTACCGCAACGGCAACGACAAGGTGTTGGAAGCGACCAAGCTGTCCACGCTGACGCACTACGAGAACCTGGTGCTGCGGCGTGGCGTGATCGGTTCGCTGGCGTGGTACCAGTGGTGGAACGAGGCGCGCAATGGCGGCGATGCCCGACGCAACATCACGGTCACGCTGCTGGACGAGCAGGGCAACCCGGCGATGAGCTGGCGCTTCCTGCGCGCGCGGCCGGCGGGTTACCTGACCTCGCCGCTGGACGCGGCGGAGGCGGAGACGGTGTTCGAGACGCTGGAGATCGCGTTCGACCGCTTCGAGATCGAGTAGCGGTCAGTCCAGTGGACCGCGCGGCGTGTCGCGGAAATACTCCAGCACGAAGCCGATGACCAGCCCGAGCAGGGCGCAACCGACCGCCATCGCCGCCGAGGACGGCGCCTTGCCGGTCAGGAAGAACACGCCCGCGCCCGCGGCGATGCCCAGCAGGGCGGGAACGGCGAAGCGCGGCGCCGACCACAGGCCGGACAGCAGGGACCCGATCAGTTCCATGATGTGCTCCCGGCGACGGATGTCGGGAGCATAGCGCCGGACGTCAGAGCTTGCTGAAGAGCGTTGCGGCCACCAGCAGGCCGAAGCCGGCGACCACCAGCCAGAACGCGTGCGGGGCCAGCACGGGCACGTAGCCGAACTTCGCGGCGATACCGCCGCTGCCGAGCAGCAGCGCGATCAGCCAGACGCCGAAGGTGGGAGGAGTGAGTTTCATCGGGAATCCTTTTCGTCTTGTCGGAGTAGCGCTGGTGCGGGCGGCGCTCAGAAGCTCATGAACAACCCGCCGTTGACCGGCAGGTTGGCGCCGGTGATGTACCCGGCATCGTCGGCGGTGAGGAAGGCGACCGCGCGTGCGATGTCGTCCGGCTGGCCGATACGGCCGACCGGCACCGCAGCGACGGTGCGGTCGCGCACGTCGTCGGGCATCGCGCGGGTCATCGGCGTTTCCACGTAGCCGGGCGAGACGCTGTTGACGGTGACGCCCTTGCGCGCCACTTCGCGTGCCAGCGACATCGAAAAGCCGTGCAGGCCGGCCTTCGCCGCCGCGTAGTTCACCTGGCCGAAGTTGCCGGTCTGGCCGCTAACCGAACTGATGTTGACGATGCGGCCGAAGCCGCGCGCCTGCATGCCGTCGACCGCATGGCGGCACAGGTTGAACACGCTGTCCAGGTTCACCCCGATCACCGCGTCCCACTGCGCCTTGTCCATCTTGCGCAGCGTCGCATCGCGGGTGATGCCGGCGTTGTTGACCAGGATGTCGAGCGCACCATGGCGCGCTTCGATGTCCTGCACGAAGCCCGCGCACGCCTCGAAGTCGGCCACGTCGACGGTGGCGGTCTCGATGTCCAGTGAAGCGGTCTGCGTGTGGAAGTGCTCCAGCCGTTCGGGCGAAGCGGGCAGGTCGGCGGCGATGACCTTGCGGCCGGCGCGGGCCAGTGCCTGGCAGATCGCCAGTCCCAGCCCACCCATGCCCCCGGTCACCACGGCGATGCGTTGCGTCATGCGGAGTTCCTGTGTCCGGACTCAAAAAAAGGCCCGCGCAACAGGGCGCGGGCCGGGTTTCACTACAGTGGATATCAGCGCGCGCGCGTCTTCGGCGTTTCGCGCGGGGTGTCCTTCGGCTTCACCGTCGTCGGGCGGCCCATGCCACCTCCCGTGAGGTTGCGCTGGAATTCCTGCCACAGCTCCATGTTGCGCTCGGTGAGCTGGTTCATCATGGTCCACGGCGTCTGGCCGAGCAGGTTGCCCATCTGGCTGCGGAACTGCTGCTGCTGCTCCATGAACAGCTGCATGCTGCGCTCCAGGTAGTTGCCCATGAAGCCCTGCAGCGAATCGCCGTAGAAACGGATGATGTGGCTGAGCAGCTGGGTGGACAGGATCGGCTCGCCGTCCTGTTCCTGCTCGCTGATGATCTGCAGCAGGACGGTACGGGTCAGGTCGTCGCCGCTCTTGGCGTCGCGGACCTCGAAATCCTCGCCGTCGACGATGAGCTGGCGCACGTCCTCAATGGTGATGTAGCTGGAGATCTCGGTGTCGTACAGGCGACGGTTGGGGTACTTCTTGATGATGCGGATCGCAGCCATTGAGTCTTCGCTCTAAACGCGTATGACGGCAGCATGACGCAGCGCAACAGCCCTTGCAACAGGCCACAAGGCAGGGATCCCCTGTTCAGGAAAGGAAACATGTTGCGCAGCATCAGGACGGACGACGCCCCTTGCGGGGCGTCGTGGAAACCGGTGGAGGTGGAATGCCGCAGGCTTACCAGCCCATGTGATGACCACCGTTGATGTCGAGATTCGAGCCGGTGATCCAGCTGGCCTGCTCGTCAACCAGGAAGGCCACCGCGTACGCGATCTCCTCGGGTTTGCCGAGGCGGCCGGTGGGGATGTCGGCGGCGATCTTGGCACGGACTTCCTCCGGCACCGCCATCACCATGTCGGTGGCCACGTAGCCGGGCGAGACCGTGTTGACGGTGATGCCGAGCTTGGCGTTCTCGCGCGCCAGCGAAATGGTGAAGCCGTGCATGCCGGCCTTGGCGGCCGCGTAGTTGGCCTGGCCGTACTGACCCTTCAGTCCGTTGATCGAGCTGATCTGGATGATGCGGCCCCACTTGCGGTCGCGCATGCCGTCGATCACCGGGCGGGTGACGTTGAACACCGAGTTGAGGTTGGTGTTGATGACATCGCCCCATTGGGTGGCGGACATCTTGTGGAAGGTACCGTCGCGGGTGATGCCGGCGTTGTTGACCAGCACCTCGACCGGGCCGAGCGTCTGCTCGACTTCCTTCACCATGGCCTGCGCTTCGTCCGGCGACGTCACGTCGCCTTTCACCAGCGCGAAGTCGTAACCGTCCGCCTTCATCTGCGCCTGCCACGCGCGCGCTTTTTCCTCGTTGCGGTAGTTGGTGGCGACCTTGTGGCCCATGTCGGCCAGCTTCTTGCAGATGGCGGTACCGATACCTCCGGTGCCACCGGTGACCAGGGCGACGCGCGATGTCATGTGGGGAATCTCCTTGGACCGTCGCAGGCCGACGGCCACCCGATTCTAGACAGCGCCTGCGACAGGATTGTTGTGCGCTGCAGCGAACGTCAGTGACGT
Source organism: Pseudoxanthomonas sp. LjRoot143 (assembly GCF_964252945.1). Classification (NCBI taxonomy): domain Bacteria; kingdom Pseudomonadati; phylum Pseudomonadota; class Gammaproteobacteria; order Lysobacterales; family Lysobacteraceae; genus Pseudoxanthomonas; species Pseudoxanthomonas sp. LjRoot143. Next base: position 1,160,452 of record NZ_CAXUPM020000001.1, read on the forward strand.
CACTTTTGGCAGGCGATCCGGGCGGAATTCGCGGTGGGCGAACCGCATGGCGGAGGCCACGTCCGAAACACCCCCAAGCACGCTCGCCGGCTGGCCCAGCGCTTCCCACGCGGCCCGCAGGGCAGGCAGCGGGGCGCCGTCGTCGATGGGCAGCGACGCCATCGATTTCGACAGCTTGTTGCCATTCGCGTCGACGATCAGCGGCAGGTGCAGGTAGCGCGGACTGGGCAGGCCCAGTGCGCGTTGCAGCAGGATCTGCCGGGGCGTGGAGTCGAGTAGGTCGGCGCCGCGGACGACATCGGTGATGCGCTGGTCCGCATCGTCGACGACCACGGCCAGCTGATACGCCCAGAACCCGTCGGCGCGGCGCAGGACGACGTCGCCCACCTCGCGGTCGAGATGCTGTTCGACCGTTCCCTGCAGGCCGTCATCGAAGACCACGACGGTGCCGTCGGGTACGTGCAGCCGGATGGCCGGCGTGCGGGTGGGATCGCTCGCCACACAATGCCGATGGATGCCGCCGGTCGCGGCCAGGTCGGAGCGGCTGCAGCGGCATTCAAAGGCACTGCCGCTTGCCAGCAGTCGTGTCAGCGCATCGTGGTAGAGGTCGTGCCGTGCGCTCTGCCAGACGACCGGCTCGTCCGAGGTCAGTCCGAATGCCGCCAACGTCGCCAGTTGCCGCTCGGCCGCGCCGGCGACTTCGCGCGGCGGATCGAGATCCTCCACGCGCACCAGCCACCTGCCGTCGTGATGGCGCGCCAGCAACCAGCTTCCCAGCGCGGCGGCCAGCGATCCGAAATGCAGCGCGCCGGTAGGCGAGGGCGCGAAACGGCCGCGATACGGGGAGGGAACGTTGTCGCTCATTCGTAAGTTGGAGGAGGAAAACTGAACCGCGCAGTCAGGAAGTCGCTTGAATTCAAGCGGGCACAGCCGCAATTCTGCGGTCGTAACCGTTTGCATACCACTCATTCCGGAGATCCCTGTCGTGTTCACGCGCGTCGCGTTGTTCCTCGCTACCAATCTGGCCGTGCTGGCCCTGGCCAGCGTCGTCATGTCCCTGCTGGGCGTCAATTCCAACCAGATGGGCGGCCTGCTGGTGTTTGCGGCGATCTTCGGTTTCGGCGGTTCGCTGATCTCGCTGCTGACCTCCAAGTGGATGGCCAAGCGCGCCACCGGCGCGGTGGTCATCGAGCAGCCGCGCAACGATGCCGAGCGCTGGCTGGTCAGCACCGTGCAGCGGCAGGCGCAGGCCGCCGGCATAGGCATGCCCGAGGTCGCCATCTACGACGCGCCGGAGATCAACGCCTTCGCCACCGGCGCCAACCGCAACAACGCACTGGTGGCAGTGTCCACCGGCCTGCTGCGCTCGATGACGCAGGACGAAGCCGAAGCCGTGCTGGGCCATGAAGTCGCGCACGTCGCCAATGGCGACATGGTGACGATGGCCCTGCTGCAGGGCGTGCTGAATACGTTCGTCATCGTGCTGGCGCGCGTGGTGGGTGGCATCGTGGACAGCTTCCTGTCCGGCAATCGCGAAGGCGGTGGCCGTGGCTTCGCCTACTACATCATCGTGATGGCGCTGGAAGTCGTGTTCGGCCTGTTCGCCACGATGATCGCGATGTGGTTCTCGCGTCGCCGCGAGTTCCGCGCCGACCAGGGCGGCGCCACGTACGCGGGCCGCCAGAAGATGATTGCCGCGCTCGAGCGCCTCAACCAGCAACAGCGTCCCAGCACGCTGCCGGCGCAGGTGGAAGCGTTCGGCATCGCCGGTGGCATCGGCCAGGGCATGAAGAAGTTGTTCCTGAGCCATCCGCCGCTGGAAGAGCGCATCGCCGCGCTGCGTGCGCAGCAGGGCACCTTCGCCTGATTCCTGCGCTGTCGCCGTGAACGGAAAACCCGCCGGAAGGCGGGTTTTTCTTTTGCGAGGAACCGCGGAGAAGGCCGCTTTCAGCTGAAGTCGTAGTTCATCGCCGGGCCGGGTGCGGCCAGGAAGTTGCCTTCCACGTAGTCCACGCTCGCCGTGAACAGGAAGGCCATGGTCGCGGCGTCCTGCACGTGTTCGGCTACGGTCAGGATGCCCAGTGCCTGCGCGCGCTCGGCGATCTCGCGGATCTTCTGCTGGTGCTCGGTGTTCTTGCCCAGGTCCTCGCTGAAGACGCGGTCGATCTTGAGGAAGGTCGGCTGGAAGTGCGACAGCAGCTGGAACGAATCCAGACCGGCGCCGAAATGCTCCAGGCCCACCTGGCAGCCCAGCTTGGCGGCGGCCGACTGGAAGGCCTGCGCCTGGCGCAGGTGGGTGAACACCTTCGCCTCCGGCGTCTGCAACCACAGGCGGTCGCCGGGCACGTCGTGCGCGGCGAGCTGCCTGGCGATGAGGTCGAGCAGGCGGTTGTCGGCAAAAGACGCGGGGCTGACCTTCACCACCAGGCGGGTGTCGCGGCCAGCGCGCATGCGTTCGGCCAGTACCTCGATGGCGCGGTTCACCACCCAGCGATCGATCGCATCGAGCAGGCCGTTTTCTTCCGCGATACCGATGAAGGACTGCGGTGGCACGACTTCGCCGTTGGATTCCAGCCGCAACAGCGCTTCGTACACTTCGCCGGGCTCGCCCTGAAGGTTGACCACCGGCTGGTAGTGCAGGCGGAAGCTGCCGTCCTGCAGCGCTTCCTGCAGCCGCTTGATCCAGTTCTGCACGCGCTCTTCCTCGGCGCGGTCCACGGCGCCGGGGTCGAAGATCTCGAAGCGGTTGCCGCCCAGGTTGGTGGCGGTCTGCAGGCCGTCGGTCGCGCGCGTCAGCACCGGCCCCACACTGGCGATCTTCTCGCCGATCTGCACGCCGCCGATGCTGGCGGTGACCGAGGCCGAGCGTTCGCCGACATTGAACACGTGCGAGGCGTAGGAGGCCCGCAGCTTTTCCGCGAGTGCCGCGGTCTGCGCGTGGTTGCCCCGCAGCAGGACGGCGAAGGTGCGCTCGCCGAAGCGGGCGGCCAGGGTGCCTTCGTCCAGCTTCTCGGACAGACGTGCCGCCAGGGCGGCGGCCAGGGCGTCGGCCGAATCGATGCCGATCTCCTGCAGCAGGCGCTGGTAGTGGTCGGGTTCGAGCAGCAGCAGGGCGTACTGGTCCTCGCCGCGGGCCACCTGGGCCACCGCGTTCTCCAGCTCGCGCAGGAAGGTGGGGCGGTTGAGCAGGCCGGTGACCATGTCGCGCTGGCGCAGGTCCTCGACCTCGCGGGCGAGTTCCGGGTCGAACTCCTCGCGCCGGCGGAAGACCACCTGCACGCACGCCTCGCCTTCGTACGTGGCGGTGGCGAACTCCAGCGTGGCCGGGAAACTGTCGCCGTCGATGCTGCGGGCTTCCAGTTCGAAACGCGGCGGTGGCGCCTCGCCCTTGCTGAGCTTCTTCAGCAGGGCCTTGAAGTCGTTGACGTACTGCGGACCCACCAGGTCGAGCAGCGACAGGCCTTCCACGTCCTCGAACGATTCGAAGCCGAACATCTCCAGGTAGGCATCGTTGGCACGGATGTGCATGCCTTCGTGGATGTAGGCGATGGGGTCGCGCGAGGACGAGATCAGCGCATCGCAGCGGCGCTCGGTTTCGCGCATCTGGCTTTCCAGCCGGCGCTGCGAACGGCGCGCATCCAGATCGGCCCATTCGCGGCGCAGCACCGTGAGCACGTGCTCCGGGCGGCCCCGCAGGGCGACCGCGCGGGCACCGGCCGCCTGGTCGGCGAGCAGGTCGGTTTCGCTGATCGTATCGGCCAGCACGATCACCGGGATGTCCTTGCCGCTGGCGTCGACCTGGCCCAGCACCGTGGCCAGCGGAATGCCCTTGGCGCTGCGCGAGGCGATCAGCAGGTCCATCGGCTGGCCGGCCACCATCTGCCCCAGTTCGCCCGCGTCGATCGGTCGCAGGGGACGCACGGCGATGCCGCCGTTGCGCAGCGTGGAGACGATCGCCTCCGCGTCCTCGGCGCTGTCGTCCACCAGGGTCAGTCGTAGCGTGGTGTCTTTGCCGATCTGCATGCAACGTGTCCGCGAGGGGTGCGCGTTTAATACCTGAACACGTGAGACGAGTCCAATGCAGCCGTCGCAGATGCAGACATGGCCCGCGGCCGGATCGTCAGAGCGGACGCTTGCCGGTATCGCCGGCGACTTCCCGTACCAGCCGCGGCACCAGGTAGCCGGAGAGGCGGGCCGCCAGGGCCGCATGCAGGGCTCTGGCCCGCGCGTCGTCCACTTCGAAATGGGCCGCACCCGCGACCCGGTCGAGCTGGTGCAGGTAGTACGGCAGCACGCCGGCCGCGAAGCCCCGTTCGCTGAGCGCGACGAGGGCGTCGACATCGTCGTTCACGCCCCGCAGCAGCACCGCCTGGTTGAGCAGGTGCACACCGGCAGCGCGCAGGCGTGCGAGCGCCACGTCGACCGCGGCATCGAACTCGTTGGCATGGTTGGCATGGATGACCACGGTGACCGGCCACGGCAGGCCGGACAGCCAAGCGATCAGGCCCTCGTCGATGCGCTCGGGCAGGACCACGGGCAGCCGGCTGTGGATGCGCAGGCGCCGCAGGTGCGGGACGCCGGCCAATGCCTCGGTCAGCTCGGCGAGCTTGGCGTTCGACAGCGACAGCGGATCGCCGCCGGACAGCAGCACTTCCTCGATGCTGTCGTCGTGGCGGATCAGGTCGACGGCTTCGCGCCAGCCGTCGCGGGCGGCGGTTTCATCCGAGTAGGGGAAATGGCGGCGGAAGCAGTAGCGGCAGTTGATCGCGCAGCTGCCGGTGGCGACCAGCAGGGCACGGCCGCGGTACTTCTGGATCACCCCGGTCCCGCTGCGGGCGGCACCGTCGCCGACCGCGTCCAGGCCGTAGCCGGGAACGGGCTGCATTTCGTCGTCCAGCGGCAGCACCTGGCGCAGCAGCGGGTCGTGCGGGTCCCCGTGGCGCATGCGGGCCACGAAGCCGCGCGGCACCCGCAACGGGAACTGTGCGGCGGCTTCGTCCGATACCCGGTTGGCCAGCGCGTCCAGTCCCAGTAGCGCCAGCAGCTCGCGCGGATCGCGCACGGCATCGCGCCAGGCCTGCTGCCAGCGGGATGCGGCCCACTGGGCGGGCTGTCGGGGTTCGGGGGCTGCGGTTATCATGTCGGGTCTGAAAACAAGCACCCGCCGGGTCCGGCGGGTTCCCACATTCTATCCGGCCGGCCGCCTCGCGCGGCGGGTACGCCTTACCTCCAGGAGCAGCAGCATGGCCAGTTACGGCATGAACGACGTCAAGAACGGGATGAAGATCCTGATCAACAACGACCCGGCGATCATCACCGACACCGAGTACGTCAAGCCGGGCAAGGGCCAGGCGTTCACCCGCGTGAAGTACCGCCTGATCAAGAGCGGTCGCGTGCAGGAAATCACCATGAAGAGCACCGACTCGGTCGAGGCGGCGGACGTGGTGGATACCGACATGCAGTACCTGTACACCGACGGCGAGTACTGGCACTTCATGCAGCAGGAGACCTTCGAGCAGGTGCAGGCCGACAAGGCCGGCATGGGCGGCGCCGAGAAGTGGCTGAAGGGCGAGGAAGACTGCGTGGTGACGCTGTGGAACGGCAACCCGATCCAGGTGACCCCGCCGAACTTCGTCGAACTGCAGATCACCGAGACCGACCCGGGCGTGAAGGGCGATACCGCCGGTACCGGCGGCAAGCCGGCGACGCTGGAAACCGGCGCGGTCGTGCGCGTGCCGCTGTTCGTCGGCCAGGAAGAGATCATCAAGGTCGACACCCGCACCGGTGAATACGTCAGCCGCGTGAAGTGATGGGACAGCTCGCGCTCTACCTCGGCGTCTGGGCCATCGGCGTACTGCTCGCCGGGCTGGGCGTGATGCTGTGCTGGAACGCCAGCCTGGCGGCGCTGTTTCCCGGCGTGCCACGGCTGGGCTACGGCCGTGCGCTGGCGCTGATGCTGCTGTGCTGGCTGCTGTTCGGCGCCGGCGCCATCGGCCTGACCTATACGTTGGGATTCTGAACCGAGGTTCCATGAACGACCGTATTCCCGATGCCTGCGACCTGTTGATCGAAGCCGGCTTCGTGGTGCCGGTCGTCCCGCACGGCGTGGTGCTGGAAAACCATGCGGTCGCTGTGACCGGCGGTCGCATCGTGGCCATCCTGCCGGTGGCCGAGGCGCGCCAGCGCTTCCTGCCGCGCGAGACGGTGTCGCGCCCGGACGCCGCGCTGATCCCGGGCCTGGTCAACGCGCATACGCACAACCCGATGACGCTGCTGCGCGGCGTCGCCGACGACCTGCCGTTGAAGGTCTGGTTGCAGGAACACATCTGGCCGATCGAGGGCGCAGTGATCGGTCCGGACTTCGTGGCCGACGGCATCACCCTGGCGATCGCCGAGATGCTCCGCGGCGGTACCACCTGCGTCAACGAGAACTACTTCTTCCCCGACGTGCAGGCGGCCACGTACAAGCACCACGGTTTCCGTGCGCGTGTCGGCTTGCCGGTGATCGATTTTCCGACGGCGTGGGCGTCCTCGGACGACGAGTACTTCGAGAAAGCCGGCGAAGTGCACGACCAGTGGCGCGACGACGCGCTGATCGCCACCGCGTTCGCGCCGCATGCGCCGTACACGGTGAACGACGCCAACTTCGAGCGTGTGCGCATGCTGTCCGACCAGCTCGACGTGCCGGTGCACCTGCACCTGCACGAGACCGCGCAGGAAGTCGAGCAGTCGCTGGAAAAGTACGGCCAGCGCCCGATCGCGCGCCTGGACCGGCTGGGGCTGGTCAACGACCGCCTGATCGCCATCCACATGACCCAGCTGACCGAGGCGGAAATCCACCTCTGCGCCGAGCGCGGCGTCAGCGTGGTGCACTGCCCGGAATCCAACCTCAAGCTGGCGTCCGGCTTCTGCCCGGCCTGTGCGCTGGAGCGCGCGGGCGTGACGCTGGCGGTGGGTACCGACGGCTGCGCCAGCAACAACGACCTGGACATGTTCAGCGAAACCCGCACCGCCGCTCTGCTGGCCAAGGCGGTGGCGCAGGACGCGGCGGCGCTGGATGCGTTCAGTGCGCTGCGTGCGGCCACCCTGGGCGGCGCGAAGGCGATCGGGTTCGACGACCTTATCGGCTCGATCGAGCCGGGCAAGGAGGCCGACCTGGTCTGCGTCGACCTGTCCGCACTGGAAACCCAGCCGCTGCACCACGTGGTGTCGCAGCTGATCTACGCGACCGGGCGACAGCAGGTCAGCGACGTGTGGATCGCTGGCCGGCCGAAGCTGCGGCAGCGCGTACTGGTCGACATCGACATCGATGGCGTCATCGCCAATGCGCGGCAATGGCGCGAACGGATCGCCGGCATCCGCCTGTCCTGATCCGGCGCTGTCGTCGGGTCGGCCTTACAATGGCGCCATGACGACCACGACTTCGCCCCGCGACGACAACTTCACCCAAGCCGAGCTCGACAAGTTCGGCGCGTTGGCCAACCGCTGGTGGGATCCGGATGGCCCGCAGAAGGCCTTGCACGCCTTGAACCCCGTCCGCCTGCAGTACGTGCGCGAGCGCGCGACGCTGACGAATGCCGCCGCACTGGACGTCGGCTGCGGTGGCGGCCTGCTGAGCGAGGCGCTGGCGCGCGAGGGCGCCCAGGTCACCGCGATCGACCTGGCCCCTGAACTGGTGAAGGTGGGGAGGCTGCACAAGCTCGAATCCGGCGTGCAGGTCGACTACCAGCTGCGCTCGGTCGAGTCGCTGGCCGAAGAGCGGCCGGGCAGCTTCGATGTGGTCACCTGCATGGAGATGCTGGAGCACGTGCCGGATCCGTTGTCGATCATCCGCGCCTGCCACACCCTGCTCAAGCCGGGCGGCCACCTGTTCCTGTCCACGCTGAACCGCACGCCGGCCGCGTTCGCCTTGGCCATTGTCGGCGCCGAATACATCGCGCGCCTGCTGCCGAAGGGCACGCACCACTACAAGGAATTCATCCGCCCGTCCGAACTGGCCGCATGGCTGCGCGCAGCCGGCTTCCAGTTGCAGGACGTCACCGGCCTGGCCTACGAGCCATGGCGCCAGCGCGCCCGCCTGACCTCGCGCACCGACGTCAACTACCTCGCCAGCGCGGTGAAGCCGTGACGGCGACGGGGTTTCCGCGCGCTGCGCTGTTCGATCTGGATGGCACGTTGCTCGACAGCGCGCCGGACATGCTGGCGACCGCCAATCGCATGCGCGCGTCGCGCGGCTTCGGTCCGATGACCATCGAGGGTTTGCGTCCGCATGTGTCGAAAGGATCGCGCGCCATGCTGGCGGCTGCATTCCCCGACATGGAGCAGGGCCCGCGCGAGGCGCTGGTGCCGGAATTCCTGACGATCTACCAGGAGGAGCTCGGCCGCCACAGCATGCTGTTCGACGGCGTGGCGGAGATGCTCGACGCCCTGGAGGCCGCGGGCAGCGTCTGGGGCATCGTCACCAACAAGCCGGAGTACCTGGCGCGCGACATCCTGCCGCAACTGGGGTGGAGCGATCGCTGCGCGGTGCTGATCGGTGGGGACACGCTGGCCGAGAAGAAGCCGCATCCGCTGCCGTTGCAGGTCGCCGCCGAACGCATCGGCATGGCCATCGCGGACTGCGTCTACGTGGGCGACGACGAGCGTGACATCCAGGCGTCGCGTGCGGCGGGCATGCCATCGATCGCGGCGCTGTGGGGCTACCGGCAGGCGCATGAGGATCCCGGGCAATGGAAGGCGGACGTCATGGTCGAGCTGCCGGCAGCGCTGATCGCGCCATCGGCATGGCCCGCGCCCAGCGTGTCGTAGGAGCGACGTAAGTCGCGACCGCACGTCTACAGGCGTCCGTCGTACACCAGCACAACCGTATACGGCCGTTGCCGATTGCCCGCTCGCTCCGGCATCACGGTCGCGACTCACGTCGCTCCTACAGGTTTTCATCACATGTCCGATTCCGCCGCCCTCGACAGCTTCCTGGAAAAGTGGCGTATCCGCTGGCCCGAATGGTCGGTCGGGGAGATCTTCGTCGCGCCTGCGCGCCGGGACGTCGCGGTGGCTTGGTTCGCGTTGCTGCAGGAATTCGATGACGTTCTCAACATCAGCGGCGATCCGCTGCCGGCCGATGCCAAGCTGGCATGGTGGAGCGAAGAACTGCGCGGCTGGAGCGGGCAGCGTTCGCGCCATCCGCTTGGGCGCCGGCTGGAGCCGCTGCATGCCCCCTGGACGCAGCTCGCCGACGCGTTGCCGGCCCTGGTGGCCGCGCGGGAGACGCCAGCGTCCGCGGCAGATGCCTTCGCCGCGCTGGCGGGCTACGGCGCCGCGGTCGCGGCGGTGGAAGCCCAAGTGCTGGATCGTGCGCCCGACGCGGACGCGGTCATTGCCCAGATGCTCGCTGCGCGCGTGGCCGACATGGGCAGCATTGCGGTGCCGGCCGCCCTGCGGCAGCCGGATGACGCGGTCGCCGTGCAGGCATGGGCGAAGGCGATCCTGCAACGCTGGCAGGCATCGCGCCAGGGTGCGCGGGAGCGTCGAGTCCTGACGGCGTATGCACGGGGCAGACTGGAACGCCTGTCCAGGAAGGGCGTGCCCGCACCGCTGCCGTCGCGCCCCGTTCTGCTGTTCGCCGGCTGGCGTGCGGCGCGCGGCGACTGAAGGCCGCGCATATCGCTGCGATAGCCACAGGAATGGCCCGTAACGGACTGTTTCATCGGGAAATTCAGGGGCAGGGCGTACAATTGCGCGGCATCCACTCCCCCGTGCAATGACCATGGCTCCCTCGCTTCCCGTGGCGCCCCGCGCCGATCTTCCCGATGTCGCCCCCCAGCGCGTACCGCTTGCGCGCCCCCTGGACTGGGTGGGCATGGAGAACATCGCGCTGCCGGTCCGCATCGCCGACGGACTGGGCGGGCAGCTGCAGGTGGCGGCCAGCATCGACCTGTCGGTGAACCTGGCCAATCCCGACGCACGCGGCATCCACATGTCGCGCCTGTACCTGCAGCTGCAGGATGGGTTGGCGCGTGAAGCGATCACGCCGGCCGGGCTGCGGCACCTGCTGCAGGACGGTGTGGCCTCGCAGGCCGGGTTGGCCACCAGTGCACGGCTGAAGATCCGGTACGACGCGCTCCTGCAGCGCAAGGCGCTGGAAAGCGACTACGCCGGCTGGAAGCGCTATCCGGTGGAAATCGAGGCGACGCTGGTCGATGGACATCTCAACCTGGCACTGTCCTTCGCGGTCGAGTACTCCAGCACGTGCCCGGCGTCCGCCGCGCTGTCGCGACAGGCCAACGCCGAGCGCTTCACCCGTGATTTCGATGCCTCATCCGCGCTGTCGGTCGATGTCGTGCACGACTGGCTGGCGTCCGAGCGTGGCCTGGCTGCTACACCGCACGCGCAGCGCAGCCGCGCCAGCGTGCGGGTGGAACTGCGTCCGCAGTTCGATGAGTTGCCGCTGGTGCCCTTGGTGGATGCCATCGAAGCCGCACTCGGCACGCCGGTGCAGACGGCGGTCAAGCGCGTCGACGAGCAGGCCTTCGCCCGCCTCAATGCCGAGAACCTGATGTTCTGCGAAGACGCCGCCCGCCGCGTGGCATCGGTACTGTCCGCCGACGCCCGCGTGGCCCGCTACGACGCCACGGTCGCTCATTACGAGAGCCTGCACCCCCACGACGCCGTCGCCCGCGTGGCCGGCAGCAACGACTGACACCCGGGCCGGGCCGCCCACACTCAAGTCACAATCCGCCGGATCCGCGTTATGCTCCGCCGCTGACTGAACGGCGGAATGGATATGGGGAATCCACGGCGCCAGGCCAGAGGATGGTTGCTCTGGTTCTGCCTGATCGGGTGGGGCGTTCCCGCCACAGCACAGACGCTCTCGCTGGCCAGGCTCGACGCCGATGCGCCTGCGGGCGAGGTCGTGTCCGGGCAACGGGATGCCGGCTTCGCCGCCGCCCGCGATGGCGTGATCTTCGAACCCGGGTCGTCCCCGCGCTGGTGGCGGGTGACCAGTTCCGTCGACGTGGACGCGGCGTTGCAGCCGCACCTGGTGGTGCGTGCGCCGTACCAGAACCGGGTGGAGCTGTGGACCGGCGATGGTCCGCCGGTCGTACGGGGCCTGTTCGGCGAGGAGGCCGATCTGGCGTTCTCGGCCCGCGCCCTGGCATTCCCGCTATCGGATGGCCTTCGTGCCGGCCAGCCCCTGTACCTGCGGGTGGTGACCGTGGGCGGCACGCCGATGCCACTGTCGATCGAACCGCTGCACGAGGTGCACAGGCAGGACCTGGAGCACGTGGCATGGCGCGCGATGGTGCTCGGGGCGATGGGCGTGCTGGCGGTGCTCGCCTTGGGTTTCTGTATCGGGTTGGGCGAGCGCAGTTACGGGTTCCTTGCGCTGACGCTGCTTTCGCAGGCGCTGTTCCTCGCCCTGGCGGGCGGCGAACTGCGCAGCGTCGACGTTTTCGGTCATGTGCTCGGGTCGGATCCGCGCATGTCGCGGGTGGTCGGCATGCTGGCGGTGATCGCCAGCAACACGTTCCTGGCGTTCTATCTGGATCTCGCCACCCGCGGTCTGGTGATCCTGCGTGTGCTGCGTGCATGCAACCTGCTGTTGGGCTGCCTGATCCTCGCGTCGCTGGTCAGCACCAGCCCGCTGGTGCCCAAGGTGGGCAACCTGGTGCTGTTGGTGGCGACGGCGGGTGTGCTGTTCGCCAGCGTGCGAGGCACCCTGCGCAACGAACGGCCGGCCTTCTTCCTGCTGCTTTCGTGGCTGCCGATGATGCTGCTGACCGCGGCGCGGGTGGGCGAACTGCTCGGCTGGTGGGTGGGGCCGGCGTGGCTGATCCACGCGTTTCCGCTGGGGTTCGCCTTGGCTGGCCTGGTGCTCACGGTCGGTCTGGCCGACCGCATGCAGCAACTGCGGCGCGACCGCGATCATGCCAGCCGGCTGGCCGCGCAGGACACGCTGACGGGCGTGCTGTCGCGCACGGCGATCATCGAGCAACTGCAGCGCGAAGTGGACCTGGCCCATGCGCAGGACACGCCGCTGTCGGTGGTGTTCTTCGACATCGACCACTTCAAGCGGATCAACGACGAGCACGGCCACCCCGTGGGCGACCAGAGCCTTCGATTGGTGGCGACGCGTACGCGCGGGAAGCTGCGCAAGCGCGACTTCCTCGGCCGGTACGGCGGCGACGAGATGCTGGTGCTGCTGCCCGACACGACGTTCGACAACGCCCTGGTCGTGGCGGAACACCTGCGAGCCGCGGTGAACAACCGGCCCCTGACCATCGACGGACGCGTCATCGATACCAGCCTCAGCCTGGGCGTGGCCCAGCTGGCCGCGGGCGAGACGTTCGAACGCCTGCTGGAGCGCGTGGACGTGGCGCTGTACTCCAGCAAATCGGCGGGACGCGATCGCGTCACCGGCGACCTTTTTTCGCAACCAGGAGATGCCTGAGTGGATCCGCAGCCCGTTGCCGCCCGCTTCCCCGTCGAGCAGTTGCAGGTCGGCGACCTGCTGCTGATGCTCGGCAAGAGCCAGCTGTCCAAGCTGATCGCCTGGTTCGGCGACAGCACCTACAGCCATGTGTCGCTGGTGTCCGCGGATGGCCTGTTGATCGAGGGCATCCGGCCCGCGGTGAAGGAGAGTCCGTTGGCCGACCGCCTGGCGCCGGACGGTCCGGTGGTGTTCGTGGACGCCTATCGTTCGCTCGCGGCGGATGGCGGTGCGCTGGGTACGGAGGACCGTGCAGCGGTGCTGCGCCATGCGCGCTCGTTGATCGGCACCACGTTCGCACAGGATGACCTGGTGACCATCGGGCTGCTGGTCGCCCTGCGCGGCAAGCCCCGGCATCTGCCCGTCTGGTTGCGCTGGCTGATCCGCGAAGCCACAGAACACGCGATCCGCGCCGATTCGGACCGGATGCTGTGCAGCGAGTTCGCCTACCGCGCCTTCGCCGATGCGGACACGACGCCCGCACGCCGCCTGGCGCGTCCCATCGTGCCCGGTGAACCCAGCGACCTGCCGTTCCCCGATGTCGACTACGCCAAACTGCAGGAAGAAGTGCGCGAGATGCTGAAGCCGAAACACAAGGTGCTTGGGCAGAACGCGATTGGCGCCGAAGCGCTCGCGGGATCGGCGCCGGTGTGGGACACCATCGATGCCCTGGAACTGGATGACGACGCGCTGGAGGCTTCGATCGCCGCGCTGCGTGCGCAGGTCGGTCTGGCCGCGCCGCACCACGTCGATGTGGCAAATGCGGCCGAGGGTCTGTTGGGCGTAGCGTGGCCTGAGCGTGGTCCACCGAACCCCAAGCTCGTCCGCCCGCGCGACCTGGCAGACAGCCCTGCCAGCCAGTTCCTCGGGCGGCTCTGAACGAAACCGCGTGCGGCTACTTCCCGCGTTCGAGAACGCGCAGCGGGTCGATGCGGGTATCGAACCGCGCCATCGGGATCTTCGAGAGGGATAAAGCCGAGCGCGTCGCAACGCGCCCGGATGGCGAACGGTGGTCGGTCACTTGCCGCGTTCGAGAACGAGCAGGGGGTCGATACGGGTATCGAACCGCACCACCGGGAGCTTCGAGAGGGATAGAGCTGACCGCGTCGCAACGCGCCCGGATGGCGAACGGTGGTCGGTCACTTGCCGCGTTCCAGAACGAGCAGGGGGTCGATGCGGGTATCGAACCGCGCCACCAGGATCTTCGAAAGGGATAACGCCGAGCGCGTCGCAACGCGCCCGGGGGGTGAACCGTGTGCGTTTACTTGCCGCGTTCCAGAACGAGCAGCGGGTCGATGCGGGTATCGAACCAGTTCATCCCCCAATGCAGATGCGGCCCCGTCGCACGCCCGGTCGCACCCACGGCGCCGATCACCTGGCCGGGCTCGATACGGTCGCCCGCCTTCACGTCGATGCGCGACAGATGGAGGAAGTTGGAACTGACGCCGTGGCCGTGGTCAAGCAGCAGGGTGCCGCCGGTGAGGTAGAGGTCGGGCGATGCGAAGGTCACGATGCCGCCCGCAGGCGCCTTGACCGGCGTGCCGGTCGGCGCCGCGATATCCATGCCGGAATGGCCGGCGCCGGGCTGGCCGTTGTAGACGCGGGCATTGCCGAAGCGGCCGCTGATGCGGCCCTGCACGGGCCACTGGAACGGCAAGGCGAAGTCGGCGCGCTCGTCGTCGCGACCGCGTGCGGCGGTGACCAGCGCCTGTTCGCGCTGAATACGTGCGGCGATGTCGGGCGGCGGATTGACGGTCTTCGGCGGCACGCCGTTGACGCGTTCGACCGGCCAGTCGCGCGGGGAGACCGTGATGCTGACGGATTCCGCACGCCCCGACGGCGTGGTGACATCGACCTTCAGCGGGCCTGCTTCGTCACGACCTACGCCGAACACCACGGTGCCATAGCCGGTGGCGCGCAGGATGCGTTCCCGATACCGCACCTGGCTGCCCGGCGGTACCTTGCCGAACACCAGCGCACCCTGCGACACGCCGGCGGGAAACACGACGCGTTCTTCCTGCGATACCGGTGCCGCGGGATTCGCATCCTGTGCAGCGACGAGCGGAATCCATCCGGCACACACAGCGGCGAACAGCGCCGCGACCGCCAGCTTCAACGTGCGAACTCCAGGCGTTGGCCGTTGGGCGTGCCGACCAGGTGCTCGCCGTTCCAGACCATGCGGCCGTTGACCCAGGTGGCGCCGATGCGCGAACGGAAGCTGCGGCCTTCGAACGGCGACCAGCCCACCTTCGACAGCACGTCCTCGCGTTTCACGGTGAAGGGCTCGTCGTCGATCAGCACGAGGTCGGCGAAATAGCCTTCGCGCAGGTAGCCGCGCTCCTTCACGTCGAACAGCTGCGCCGGCGCGTGGGCGAACTTCTGCACGACGCGGGTGACGTCCATGCGCTGCTCGTGCACCAGTTCCAGTGCGGCCACCAGCGCGTACTGCACCAGCGGCAGCCCAGACGGCGCCTGCACGTACGGCTTTTCCTTCTCTTCCAGCGTGTGCGGCGCGTGGTCCGTCGCCAGCACGTCGACGATGTCGTCCACCAGCGCCCGGATCAGTGCCTCGCGGTCGCTGGCGTCCTTGATCGCGGGGTTGCACTTGATCAGGTTGCCCAGCGCGGCATAGTCCGCGCGATCGAAGCGCAGGAAGTGGATGCAGGTCTCCGCGGTGATCTTCTTGCGCGTGCCGTCGGCGGCGATCAGCGGGCCGGGGGTGAACAATGCCAGTTCATCGGCGGTGGAGATGTGCAGCACATGCAGGCGGGTGCCGTGCTTGCGCGCCAGCGACATCGCCAGGCGCGTCGACTTGATGCAGGCCTCGCGGCTGCGGATATCGGGATGGTGTTCGGCGCTCAGCGCATCGCCGTACTTGGCCTGGAAGGCGGCCAGGTTGGCGTCGATGGTCGGCGTGTCTTCGCAGTGGGTGATGATGGGCGTGGGCGCTTCGCGGAAGATCGCGTCCAGCGTTTCCGGGTTGTCGACCAGCATGTTGCCGGTCGATGCGCCCATGAACACCTTGATGCCCGGCGCCGTCTTCGGGTCCAGCGTGCGGATCGCCTCGAGGTTGTCGTTGCTGGCGCCCATGTAGAAGCCGTAGTTGCCCCAGGCGCGTCCCTTGGCGCGCTGGTACTTGTCCTCCAGCGCGGCGGCGTCGAGCGTCGGCGGGCTGGTGTTGGGCATGTCCATGAACGTGGTCAGGCCGCCGGCCACGGCTGCGGCGGACTCCGTGGCCATGTCGCCCTTGTGCGGCATGCCCGGTTCGCGGAAGTGGACCTGGTCGTCGATCATCCCCGGCAGCAGCCAGCGCCCTGCGGCGTCGATGACGGCGTCTTCCCCCTGCGGACGGATCTCGGCGGCGATCCGGGCGATGCGCCCGTTCTCGATGCGCAGGTCACCCTCGGTGACGCGGCCTTCATTGACCAGACGGGCGTTGACGATGACGGTAGCGGGCATCAGGGGTTCCTGGAGGGGCAGGGGGAGGAAGGACGCTCGTGGTCGCACGACGGTACAGGATCGTATCCGCCGGGGTGCAGGGGATGGCAGCGGCCGATCCGGCGGACCGCCAGCCAGCCGCCCTTCAGCGGGCCGAACCGGCCGATCGCCTCCATGGCGTACTCCGAGCACGACGGCACGAAGCGGCAGCGCGGTCCCAGCAGCGGGCTGATGAAGCGCTTGTAGCCCTTCAGCAGCAGGATGAGCAGGCGGGCGAGCATGGCCCGATGATACCGCGTCGGGTTGCCGCTGCCTCCCGGGTAGGCTATAAAAGCGCGCTTTCCCGATGCTCGGGAAGAACAAGGAAGCGCTGTTCGTGGCTGCAAAGAAACCTGCGAAGAAGGCCGCCAAGGCCGCCAAGAAACCCGCTCAGACCGTCGCCAAGAAGCCTGTCGCGAAGAAGGCTGTCGCCAAGAAACCGGCCCCCAAGCCGGTAGCGAAGAAAGCGGCCCCCAAGCCTGTCGCCAAGAAAGCGGCCGCCAAGAAGGCCGCTCCGGCCAAGAAGGCAGCCCCGGCGAAGAAGCCGGCGGCCAAGCCTGCGGCGAAGCAGGCGGCACCGGTCAAGAAGGCGGTCGCCAAAGCGACCAAGCCCGCAGTCGCCAAGAAACCCGCGCCCGCGCCGGCCACCAAGGCGGCGCCGGTGAAGGCAACGGCCAAGGCCGCGAAGCCCGCTCCCTCCGCACCGAAGCCTGCCGCCAAGCCGGCTCCGGCAAAGTCCGCCCCCACCGCGGCTGCGACCAAGACTCCAGTGCCTGCGCCCGCCCCCAAGGCGGCCGCCCAGGCTCCGGCGCCCGCCGCCAAGGTTCCGTCCCCCCCGAAGCCTGTGCCAGCCCCGAAACCGAATACCAAGAACGCCAAAGCCTCCACCGCCGTCGAAGCGCCCGTGAGCCCCCGTCCCGCCGTTGCCCGCCCCGTGGGCAAGGTCGCGGTCGCCGTGGCCGCCCGCCCTGCGGCGCCGGTCGTGCGCGGCAAGGTGAAAGAAGTGCCTTACAAGACCGACGAAGCCACCGGCCGTCCGATCGTGCCGACCGGCTACAAGCCCTCGTCCGACGAGGAGTACATGAGCCCCCTGCAGCTCGAGTATTTCCGCCAGCGCCTGCTCAACTGGCGTGCCGACCTGGTCGAGGAATCCAAGCAGACCATCGAGAACCTCAAGGACGAAGTCCGCGACATCGGCGACGAAGCCGAGCGCGCGACCCGCGAAACCGAGAACTCGCTGGAACTGCGTACCCGCGACCGCTACCGCAAGCTGATCGGCAAGATCGACAGCACGCTCAAGCGCCTGGAGGGTGGTGACTACGGTTACTGCGTCGACACCGGTGAAGAGATCGGCCTGGACCGCCTTGAAGCGCGTCTGACCGCCGAGCGCACCATCGACGCGCAGGAGCGTTGGGAGCACCTGCAGAAGCAGCAGGGCGATTGAGCCCCGCCGCCGACGCACATCGCAGAACCCCGCTCCGGCGGGGTTTTGCGTCTCTGGAGTCTGTCGCACAGGAGCGCATATGCAGCACGAAGACTTCATGCGCCAGGCCGTGGCGCTGGCCCGCGCCAACATCGCCGACGGCGGCCGTCCGTTCGGTGCAGTCGTGGCCAGAGGGGGCGATGTCGTCGCCTGCGCGGCCAACGGCATCCATCGTGACCACGACCCGACCGCGCACGCGGAGTTGCTGGCGATCCGCGATGCGGCGCACCGGCTCGGTACTCCGCGTCTGGAAGGGTGTGTGGTCTACGCCAGCGGCCATCCCTGTCCGATGTGCTTGGCTGCGATGCACCTGTGCGGCATTTCGCAGGCGTGGTACGCCTACGGCAACGAGGACGGCGAGCCCCATGGCTTGTCCACTGCCGAGGTGTATCGCGAGATGGCACGGGCGCCGGCGGAGCATCTGACGCTCCAGCTCGGTGCGCTCAGGCCCGAAGGCGAGCAGGGCCTGTACGACGAATGGGCCGCGCGGCGCTGACGTCGCGCAGCGACGCCGTCACTGCAGCTCGCGCAGGTCCAGCCGGCGCAGGCGCGGGGCCTTCCACGCGGTCACACCCGCCACCGACAGGATCGCGAAGCCGCCCAGGATCACCGCCGGCACCAGCCCCAGCAGTTTGGCCATCGTGCCGGCGTAGAACGCGCCGAGTTCGTTCGACGAACTGACGAAGATGCCGTTGATCGAGGAGACGCGCCCGCGCATTTCATCCGGCGTGGACAGCTGCAGGATGGTCGAACGCACCACTACCGACACGCCGTCGCACATGCCGTAGAACAGCAGGATGACGGCCGACAGCCAGAAGCTGCGCGACAGGCCGAAGGCGATCACGCTCAGACCGAAGCCGGCCACCGCGAACAGCAGCACACGGCCTGCATTCTTCTGCAGCGGATGACGTGCCAGCCACAGGCCGACGCAGACCGACCCGGCCGCCGGCGCCGCGCGCAGGATACCGAGGCCTTCGGGTCCGTAATGCAGGATGTCGTGGATGAAGGCCGGCAGCATCGCCACCACGCCGCCCAGCAGGACGGAAAACATGTCCAGCGCCATCGCGCCGAGCATGATCTGGTTGTTCAACACGAAACGCGCGCCCTGCGCGATGCTGGCGAACACGGGCAGGCTTACTGCCGGCGGTCCCGGCTCTTCCACGCGCAGGCGCGCCAGCACGGTAGCCGCCAGCAGCGCGAAGACCACTGCCATCGCGTACGACAGTGTCTTGCCGCCGAAGCCGACCAGCAGACCACCCAGTGCGGGCCCGGTGACCAGCGCCGCCTGGAAAATCACGCTGCCCAGGCCTGCCGCGCGCACGAAATCCTCACGCGGCAGTACTTTCGCGAACAGCGCGTTGTAGACCGGGCTGAGGAAGGAGCGCGCCATGCCGGTCAGCGCGATGGCCGCGTAGATCGGCCACGTCCCGTGGAACGGCAGCCAGCCTGCGGAGACCGCCACCAGGATCACGGCCGTGGTCGCCAGCGCCGCACATGCCACGATGCCGACGCGCCGCCGTGGGAGGTGATCGACGAGGTAGCCGGCGAACGGGGCCACGCAGAAGAAGGGCAGCACTTCCGCCAGACCGACCAGGCCCAGCGAGAACGTGTCGCGGGTCAGTTCGTAGATATGCCAGCCGACGGTGACGGCGACGATCTGGTACGACAGCAGGGCGCAGATGCGGTACGCCAGCACCGCCGCATAGCCGCGGTTGCGGAGCAGCGAGAACGCAGAGGGCGTGCCGGTGGCGCTCACTTCGCGTGGGCGGCCGTCTCGCGGATGAAGGCCAGCAGCGAGGCCAGGCCGTTGCTGCGGGTGGGGGAGAGGTGCTTGGCCAGGCCGATATCGGCGATGTAGTCCGGCGAGGTGGCGAGGATCTCGGCCGCCGGGCGACCGGCATACACGCGCAGGGCCAGGAAGATCAGCCCGGACACGATGGCCGAATCGCTGACGGCGTGGAAATCCAGCTTCGACGCCTCGCCTTCGGGCACGATCCAGACCATCGACTGGCAGCCGAGCAGTCGGTGCTCCTCGCGCTTCCATTCCTCGGGGAAGGCGGGCAGCTTGCGGCCCAGGTCGATCAGGTACTGGTAGCGTTCGGACCAGTCACCGAAGAAGGCGAATTCGTCCTTGATGGCCGCCTGTGCGTCGGCAGCGGTGGGTTCGAGCGGGAAGATCGTGTCGGTCATGGGGCTTTCTATCATTCTCTGAAGCCCCTCTCCCGCCGGGAGAGGGGTTGGGGAGAGGGTGCGGCGAAGTCCATTGAGCACCGGCATCCAGACTTCGTCGAACCTTCATCCGGCGCTTCGCGCCACCTTCTCCCGGGGGAGTAGGGAAGGGAGGGCGTCACGCCCGCTTCCAGCGCACACCCTGAGGCGTGTCTTCCAGCAGGATGCCTTCGGCCGCCAGCTGGTCGCGGATGGCGTCGGAGCGGGCGAAGTCGCGGGCCTTCTTGGCCGCTGCGCGCTCGTCGATCAGCGCCTGGATGCGGGCATCGTCGTCGGAAGAGGTGCCGCGACCGAACCATTCGGCCGGATCCTGCTGCAGCAGGCCGAGCACGCGGCCGGCGCCGAGCAGTTCGCTCTTGAGCCGGTGCTTGTCCGCGTCGTTCGAGGCCTTGCGGGCTTCCGCGGCGATGCGGGCGACTTCTGCCAGCGCCTGCGGCGTGTTGAGGTCGTCGTCCAGTGCGTCTTCGATGACCTGCGGCGTGACAGCGGCGGCATCGATGTCGCCCAAGTCGCGCAACGTGCCATACAGCCGGTCCAGCGTGTTTTTCGACTGCTCCACCAGCGCTTCGGACCAGTCCAGCGGCTGCCGGTAGTGCGCGGAGAGCAGCGCGTAGCGCAGCGCTTCCGGCGGGTGCTGCTGCAGCAGGTCGTGGACCTTTTCGATGTTGCCCAGCGACTTGCTCATCTTGGCGCCGCCGAAGTTGAGCATGCCGTTATGCACCCAGAAGCGGGCGAACGTCTTGTGCGAGCCGTCGGCGTGCTTGTGCGCGCACTCGCTCTGCGCCACTTCGTTCTCGTGGTGCGGGAACTGCAGGTCCACGCCGCCGGCATGGATGTCGATGGTCTCGCCCAGGTGGGCCGCGGCCATCGCCGAGCATTCGATATGCCAGCCCGGACGACCGATGCCCCAGGGCGAGTCCCAGCCCGGCAGGTCCGGCGTGGACGGCTTCCACAGCACGAAATCGCCCGGGTCGCGCTTGTACGGGGCGACTTCGACACGGGCGCCGGCCAGCATTTCCTCGGGGTCGCGACGCGACAGCTTGCCGTATTCGGCGAAGCTGCCGACGGAGAACAGCACATGGCCTTCGGCCGCATACGCATGCCCGCCGGCGATCAACTGCTCGATCATCGCGACGATCTGGCCGATATGGTCGGTGGCGGCCGGCTCGATGTCCGGGGCGAACTCGCCGGTCACGCCCAGGCCCGCCATGTCCTCGCGGTAGGCGGCGGCGTAGCGGTCGGTGATGGCCGAGATGGCCACGCCCAGTTCCTTGGCCGCCGCATTGATCTTGTCGTCCACGTCGGTGATGTTGCGGGCGTAGCGCAACTGGCCGAAGCGCCGGCGCAGCAGGGCCGCCAGCACGCCGAACACGACCGGGCCGCGTGCGTTGCCGATGTGGACGTAGTTGTAGACGGTGGGCCCGCAGACGTACATCGTGGGGATCGGGCCAAGGGGTGCGAAGTCCTCGACCCGGCGGGTGAGGTTGTTGTGCAGGCGCAGGGTCATGGGGACAGGGCAGGGGAGAGCCGTGGAATTCTACCGCCTGCGCCGTGCGCGAGGGTCTTGCGAGGTCCCGGGCGGCCGATGTTCAGCCTCACTCAAGGCGTGATTCTTACACTGGGGCCCCTGGATACCGCTTGCAGGCCACATGCCCCGCCTCCGCACCGCCCTTCTCCTGTCCTGTTGCCTGCTCGCCGCCCCGGTCGTTGCGCAGGAACGGGTGATCCCGACGGAGAACGTGCGTCTGGACTATGCGCAGGTGCTGGGCGTGGAGCCGGTCTACCAGACCCTGCGGGCGACCCGCACCGAGCAGCGTTGCGATGAAGTGCCCGCATCCAAGACTGAAGCCGCTGCACCGGAAGCAAAGGACGAGGGTCGCTGGAGCCGGATGGTCAGTTCGGTGCGGGGCTGGTTCGGCGGCGATGACGAGCCGGCTCAGACGCCTCCGGTGACGCTGCCCGCGGTCAAGGTCAATTGCCGCGTCGTGCCCATCGAGCGCGAGTTCCAGCGTCCCATCGCCTACGACGTGGACTACATCTACAAGGGCGTGAAGTACCGCTCGCGGCTGGCCGAGGATCCCGGCAACCGCCTGCGCATCCGCATTTCCGTGGTGCCCTATGTGGCGCCCGTCCAGCCGACCGCCAGCGGCCCCTGATTCGTGCACGGTTGCACACGCAACCGAATCCGTCCTTGCGCTGCGCCGCAGCACATGCGAGCATTCGCGCCCATGAAGATGAACGCACACGCCCATGCTGACAGCGCGGCCTCCCAGGCCTCGAGCATGACCTCGCGTGCCCGTCGACCGGAATCCTGCATCTAGCTGGGTACCCCGGACGTCGTCGCTTGTTCACCGGAAACCCAGCCAGAGGCTGGGTTTTTTCGTTTCCGAAGCCCGTTTTGCCACATTCCCGAAACCAGGATGCCGTAATGAAGCACTTCTTGAACACGCAGGACTGGAGCCGCAGCGATCTCGACGCGCTGCTGACGCAGGCCGCCCTCTACAAGCAGAACAAGCTGGGCGACGCGCTGAAGGGCAAGTCCATCGCGCTGGTGTTCTTCAACCCGTCCATGCGCACCCGCACCAGTTTCGAACTTGGCGCGTTCCAGCTGGGAGGCCATGCGGTGGTGCTGCAGCCGGGCAAGGATGCGTGGCCGATCGAGTTCAACCTGGGCACGGTGATGGATGGCGACACCGAGGAGCACATCGCCGAAGTGGCGAAGGTGCTGGGCCGCTACGTCGACCTGATCGGCGTGCGGGCGTTCCCGAAGTTCGTCGACTGGGCCTACGATCGCGAGGACATCGTGCTGAAATCGTTCGCCAAGTATTCGCCCGTACCGGTGATCAACATGGAGACGATCACCCATCCCTGCCAGGAGCTGGCGCATGCGCTGGCGCTGCAGGAGCACTTCGGCACCTCCGACCTGCGCGGCAAGAAGTACGTGCTCACCTGGACCTACCACCCGAAGCCGCTGAACACCGCCGTGGCCAACTCGGCGCTGACCATCGCCACGCGCATGGGCATGGACGTGACCCTGCTGTGCCCGACGCCGGACTACGTGCTGGACGAGCGCTACATGGGCTGGGCCGAGCAGAACGTCGCCGAGAGCGGTGGCTCGCTGCAGGTCAGCCACGACATCGACAGTGCCTATGCTGGCGCCGATGTGGTCTACGCCAAGAGCTGGGGCGCACTGCCGTTCTTCGGCAACTGGGAGCCCGAGAAGCCCATCCGCGACCAGTACAAGCACTTCATCGTCGACGAGCGGAAGATGGCGCTGACCAACAACGGCGTCTTCAGCCACTGCCTGCCGTTGCGCCGCAACGTGAAGGCGACCGATGGCGTGATGGATTCGCCGCAGTGCATCGCCATCGACGAAGCCGAAAACCGCCTGCATGTGCAGAAGGCCATCATGGCGGCATTGATCAAGTAGGGCGGGCCCACGCCCGCCGCTTCGACACCGACACCACACCATCCGGTGGGCCAAGGCCCACCCTACGAGAGTTCCAAGATGACCACCCCCCACGACTCCAACGACATCGTCCTCGCCTTTTCCGGCGGCCTCGACACCAGCTTCTGCGTGCCCTACCTGAAGGAGCGCGGCTGGAACGTGCACACCGTGTTCGCCGACACCGGCGGCGTGGATGCCGAAGAGCGCGCCTTCATCGAGCAGCGCGCCGCCGAGCTGGGCGTGGCCAGCCATGTCACCGTCGATGGCGGTCCTGCGATCTGGGACGGCTTCGTCAAGCCGTTCGTGTGGGCGGGCGAGGGCTACCAGGGCCAGTATCCGCTGCTGGTGTCCGACCGCTACCTGATCGTCGACGCCGCGCTGAAGCGTGCGGCGGAGCTGGGCACCAACGCCATCGCGCACGGCTGCACGGGCATGGGCAACGACCAGGTGCGCTTCGACCTGGCGGTGAAGGCCAGCGGCGACTACCGCATCGTGGCGCCGATCCGCGAGATCCAGAAGGAGCACACCCAGACCCGTGCCTACGAACAGGCCTATCTGGAAGAGCGCGGCTTCGGCGTGCGCGCCAAGCAGAAGAGCTACACGATCAACGAGAACCTGCTGGGCCTGACCATGTCCGGCGGCGAGATCGACAAGTGGGAAGCGCCCGGCGAAGGCGCGCGTGGCTGGTGCGCACCGCGCGCCGAGTGGCCCGAAGCGCCACTGCGGGTGACGATCGGCTTCAAGCACGGCGAAGCCGTCAGCCTGGACGGCCAGCCCGTCGCCGGCGCCGCGCTGCTGGCGAAGTTGAATGCGCTGTTTGCGCCATACGGCGTGGGCCGCGGCGTGTACACCGGCGACACCGTGATCGGCCTGAAGGGCCGCATCGTGTTCGAGGCGCCGGGCCTGGTGTCGCTGCTGGCCGCGCACCGCGCGCTGGAAGAGACCGTGCTGACCAAGCAGCAGAATCGCTTCAAGCCCGAGGTCGCGCGCAAGTGGGTGGAGCTGGTGTACGAAGGCTTCTACCACGATCCGCTGAAGGCGGACCTGGAAGCCTTCCTGCAGTCGTCGCAGTCCATCGTCAACGGCGAAGTGGTGCTGGAGACCCGCGGTGGCCGCGTCGATGCGGTGGCGGTGAAATCGCCGCACATCCTCAATGCCAAGGGCGCGACCTACGCGCAATCGGCCGACTGGGGCGTGGAGGAGGCGGAAGGCTTCATCAAGCTGTTCGGCATGAGCTCGACCCTGTGGGCCGAGATCAACCGCTGACCGGAACGCGTCGATGAGCGCCCTGCGCGTCAGCACGGACAAGGCGGAGCTGGACCTGCCGTTGATCCACCGTTTCCTTTCGACCGAGGCTTACTGGAGCCTGGGGATCCCGGAGGAAACGGTGGCGCGCGCGGTCGCGGGCTCGCTCTGTTTCGGCGGCCACGTCGACGGCGTCGGGCAGGTGGCGTTCGCGCGGGTCGTTTCCGATTTCGCGACCTTCGCCTACCTGGCCGATGTGTTCGTGCTGCCGGCGCATCGCGGTCGTGGCTACAGCAAGCAGCTGGTCGCCGAGGTCATGGTGCATCCGCAACTGCAGGGACTGCGCCGGTTCATGCTGGCCACCTCCGACGCGCACGGGCTGTACGCACAGTACGGCTTCGACACACCGGCCAGGCCGCAGACGCTGATGGAAGTGTCCAGGCCGGATATCTACAACGAGATCAGAACCGCATGACCTTGCTCGCGACCACGCTCAAGCACCTCGAAGCACTGGTGTCGTTCGACACCAGGAACCCGCCGCGCGACATCGGCACGGACGGGATCTTCGACTACCTGCGCGCGCAGCTGCCGGACTTCCGCATCGAGGTGACCGACCATGGCGCCGGTGCGGTGTCGTTCTTCGCCGTGCGTGGCCAACCGAAGCGGGTGTTCAACGTGCACCTGGATACGGTGCCGTCGTCGCCGGCGTGGAGCGCCAGTCCGCATGTGCTGCGGATCGAAGGCGATCGCGCGATCGGCCTCGGCGCCTGCGACATCAAGGGCGCCGCCGCCGCATTGGTGGCGGCGGCACAGGTGACGAAGGGCGATGCCGCCTTCCTGTTCACCACCGACGAAGAAGCCAACGACGCGCGCTGCATCGCCGCCTTCCTGGCACGCGACCACGGCTTCGGCGAGGCCATCATTGCCGAGCCGACCCGCTGCGAAGCGGTGCTCGCGCACCGCGGTATCAGTGCCGTGCGCATGGCGTTCAAGGGACAGGCGGGCCATGCGTCGGCGGAGAACGCGCTGTCGTTGAGCGCACTGCACAACGCCATGCGCTGGGGCACGACGGCGCTGGATTTCGTGCAGGAGCAGCATCACCTGCGCTTTGGTGGGCTGACCGGGCTGCGCTTCAACATCGGCCGGGTCGAAGGTGGCATCAAGGCCAACATGATCGCGCCCAGTGCGGAGGTGCGGTTCGGCTTCCGTCCGCTGCCGTCGCAGGACATGGATCGGCTGCACGCGACCTTCCGCGGCTTCGCCAACGCCGACGCGCTGGACGAGTACGAAGAGACGTTCCGCGGCCCATCGTTGCCGTCCGGCGATGTAGCCCGTGCGGAAGAGCGCCGCCTGGCAGCGCGGGACCTCGCGGACGAACTCGGGCTGCCGATCGGCAACGCGGTGGACTTCTGGACCGAGGCCTCGCTGTTTTCGGCCGCAGGTCTGACCGCCTTCGTCTATGGACCGGGCGACATCGCCCAGGCGCATACGGCCGACGAATGGGTGGCGCTGGAGCAGTTGCAGCGCTACGCCGACAGCGTGGCAAGAATTCTGGATCAAACGAACTGACATGTAGGAGGGGCTTCAGCCCCGACCGGTAATTCCAGCATGACAGTCGGGGCTGAAGCCCCTCCTACAAGAAGCTATTGAAATCGACATGGAATCGAACAAGCAAACCCGTCAGACCATCATCCGGCTGCTGTCCAGCATGGGCAGCGCGAAGGAGATCTCGCAGTACGTCAAGCGCTTCTCGCAGCTGGACGCCAAGCGCTTCGCGGTGGTGAAGGTCGGCGGCGCAGTCCTGCGCGACGACCTGGAAGCGCTGACGTCGTCGCTGACGTTCCTGCAGGAAGTCGGCCTGACCCCGATCGTCGTGCACGGCGCCGGTCCGCAGCTGGACGAGGAAATGACGGCCGCCGGCATCACCAAGCAGACCGTCAACGGCCTGCGGGTGACCACGCCGGAAGTGCTGGCCATCGTGCGCAAGGTGTTCCTGCAGCAGAACCTCGCGCTGGTCGAGGCGCTGCAGCAACTGGGTGCGCGCGCCACCTCCATCGTCTCCGGTGTGTTCGAGGCCGAGTACAAGGACCAGGCCACCTACGGGCTGGTCGGCGACGTCACCCGCATCAACCAGTCGCCGATCGAAGCCAGCCTGAAGGCCGGCTCCATCCCGGTGATTGCCAGCATGGGCGAAACCATCGGCGGCCAGATCCTCAACATCAACGCCGACTTCGCCGCCAATGAGCTGGTGCAGGTGCTGCAGCCGTACAAGATCATCTTCCTGACCGGCACCGGCGGCCTGCTGGATGCGGAGGGCAGGGTGATCGACTCGATCAACCTGTCCACCGAGTACGACGAACTGATGGCGCAGCCGTGGATCAACGGCGGCATGCGGGTGAAGATCGAACAGATCAAGGACCTGCTGGGCCGCCTGCCGCTGACCTCGTCGGTGTCGATCACCAAGCCTGCCGAACTGGCCAAGGAACTGTTCACCCACCGTGGTTCCGGCACGCTGGTGCGTCGCGGCGAACGCGTGCTGCGCTTCGGGAACGGCTGGGACGGCGTGGACCTGCCGCGGCTGAAGACGCTGATCGAATCCAGCTTCGGCCGCACGCTGCTGCCGGATTACTTCGAACGCACGACGCCGTACCGCGTCTACATCAGCGAGAACTACCGCACCGCGCTGATCCTGACCCGCGAGGAGGGCTTCGCGTATCTCGACAAGTTCGCGGTGCTCGACGATGCGCAGGGCGAAGGCCTGGGGCGCGCGGTCTGGCACGTCATGCGCGAGGAGAATCCGCAGCTGTTCTGGCGTTCGCGCCACAACAACCAGGTCAACATCTTCTACTACGCCGAATCGGACGGCTGCTACAAGCAGGAGAAGTGGAAGGTGTTCTGGTACGGCATCGAGGATTTCGGCGATATCGAGCGTTGCGTGGCGCATTGCCGCACGCGCTTGCCGACGCTGAAGGACTGAGATGGCTGCCGCCTCACTTCCCGCCGCTTGGAAGCAGGTCCCCGTGCTGACGGGGCGTCACGCGCGCCTGGAACCGATGTCGCGCGACCACGTCGACGGCCTGCGTGCGGCGTTGGCGGGCGACGCGCTGGCTGCCTTGTGGTTCACCAGCGTACCGAAGGCCGACGAGGCGGCGAGCTACGTCGACGCGGTGCTGGCGGCGCAGATCGACGGCCGCGTGCTGCCGTTCGTGGTGCTGGATGCCGATGACCGCGTCGTCGGCAGCACACGCTACTACGGGCTGGAAGCGGACGTGCCCAAGCTCAGCATCGGCTACACCTGGTACGCACCGGACGTCCAGCGTACCGGCGTCAATACCGAGACCAAGCTGTTGCTGCTGACGCACGCTTTCGAAACGCTGGGCTGCATCAGCGTGGTGTTCGAGACCAGCTGGTTCAACCATCGTTCGCGCGCGGCCATCGCCCGCCTGGGCGCCAAGCAGGATGGCGTGTTGCGCAACCACAAGCGCCACGCCGACGGGTCGCCGCGCGATACCGTCGTCTTTTCCATCATCGACAGCGAATGGCCCGCAGTGAAACGCAACCTGCAGGCACGGCTGGCGCAGCACGAACAGGAATCCCCATGAGCAGCAAGAAGACCGTCGGCATCGTCGGCGCCCGCGGCCACACCGGCGCGGAACTGATCCGCCTGATCGCCCGCCATCCACAGCTGGAACTGGCGTTCGTATCCTCGCGCGAGCTGGACGGGCAGAAGGTCAGCGACCATATCGCCGGGTTCGTCGGCGACCTGCGCTACGAGAACCTGAACCACGACCAGGTCGGCGGCAAGGGCGCGGACGCCGTGATCCTGGCGCTGCCCAACGGCAAGGCCGCCGAACTGGTTGCTGCCATCGATGCGCAGGCGCCGGACACGGTCGTCGTCGACCTGTCGGCCGACTTCCGCTTCGACGAACACTGGTACTACGGTCTGCCCGAACTGACCCGGCAGAAGTACGCCGGCCAGAAGCGCATCAGCAATCCCGGCTGCTACGCCACCGCGATGCAGCTGGCCATCGCGCCGCTGCTGGATCGCCTGGCGGGGCCGCCGCAGTGCTTCGGCGTGTCGGGCTACTCCGGTGCGGGTACGTCGCCCTCGGACAAGAACAACACCGAACTGCTGCGCGACAACCTGATGCCGTACGCGCTGACCGACCACATGCACGAGCGCGAGGTCAGTCGGCAGCTCGGCGTGCCGGTGGAGTTCATGCCGCATGTGGCGCCGCATTTCCGTGGCATCACGATGACGGTCAATCTCTGGCTGCAGCAGGCCATGAAGATCGACGACGTCCGTTCGCTGTACCGCGAGCGCTACGCCGCCGAGCCGCTGATCCGCGTCCTCGACGAAGCGCCGTGGGTCAGCCGGATCGCCGGCCGGCACGGCGTCGAGATCGGCGGTTTCACCCTGGCGCCGGGCGGCAAGCGCCTGGTCGTGGTCGCCACGCTGGACAACCTGCTCAAGGGCGCGGCGACGCAGGCGATGCAGAACCTCAATCTCGCTTTCGGCTTCGATGAGCTGGAGAGCATTCCGCAGGAGACGACGGCATGAGCGACCTGTTGTGGCAGAAGCCCGGCGTGGCGGTGGACGCGGAGATCCAGCGTTTCCTTGCCGGCGATGACGTGGTGCTGGACCGGGAGTTCTTCCTGCACGACATCCAGGCCAGCGCCGCGCATGCCGAAGGCCTGCAGCGCGCCGGCATCCTGTCGGGCGACGAACTGGCGGGACTGAAGCGCGAGCTGGCGATCCTGGCCGATGACTTCCGCCGTGGCGACTTCGTGCTCGATGAGCGCTTCGAGGACGGCCACTCCGCCATCGAGGCGCGCCTGACCGAACGCCTCGGCGATGCCGGCCGCAAGATCCATACCGGCCGCAGCCGCAACGACCAGATCCTGGTCGCCACGCGCCTGTGGCTGAAGGAAAAGCTGGCACGTGTGGCCGTGCTGTCGCGCGAGATCGCCAAGGTCGCGCTTGACCGTGCGCAGGCCGAACGTGACCTGCCGATCCCCGGCTACACGCACATCCAGCGGGCGGTGGTGTCGTCGGCCGGCATGTGGTGGGCGGGCTGGGCCGAAGCCTTCATCGACAACACCACACGCGCCCGCGACACGTTGCGGCTGGTCGACGCCAATCCGCTGGGTACCGCCGCCGGCTATGGCGTCAACCTCAAGCTGGACCGCGAGCACACCACGGCTGCTCTCGGCTTCGCGCGCATGCAGGTCAGCCCCATCTACGCCCAGCTGTCGCGCGGCAAGTTCGAACTGGCCGCGCTGGAAGCCCTGGGCGGCGCCACCCTGGACCTGCGCCGCATCGCGTGGGACCTGTCGCTGTTCACCAGCGCCGAGTTCGGTTTCGTCGCGCTGCCGGCGCAGTACACCACCGGCAGTTCCATCATGCCGAACAAGCGCAATCCCGATGTCATCGAGCTGATGCGCGCGACCCACGCCAGCGTCGCTGCCGCGCGTACCGAGATCGAGCACTTGCTGTCGCTGCCGTCGGGTTACCACCGCGATCTGCAGGCCAGCAAGGGCGCGATCTTCCACGGCTTCGGCCGCGGCCTGCCGGCGCTGGAGCTGCTGCCGGCGCTGCTGGCCAACCTGGGGTGGCGCGAAGACAAACTGCGCGCCGCGATCGATTCCGGGATGTACGCCACCGACGTCGCCGTCGAGGCGGCAGTCGCGGGCGTGCCATTCCGCGAAGCGTACAAGGCCGCGGCCGCGTCGGCCGACAGTGCAGGGCAGGGACGTACGCCGGAAGGCAGCCTGGCCGCGCGCGTCTCGCCCGGCGCGGCGGCCGATCTGCGCCTGGACGAACTGCTCGCCCGCTGGGACGCCCTGTGACGCGCTACCTCGTCATGGCGATGCGTCGCCCCTCGTTCGACGATGCGGTCATTGCGCCGCATCTCGCATTTCTCGACGAGTTGCGCGCCAGCGGACAGCTGGAAATGACCGGCGGCTTCAGCGACAGGAGCGGCGGCGCCTACGTGCTGGTCAACGTGGCGTCGCTGGACGAGGCAAAGGCGATCGCGGCGCGCGATCCCCTCGCGCTGACCGGCACGTCCGACCTCACCGTCTACGAATGGAACACACGCTGAGCTGATGCCATGACGCACGCCACGCCGCTTCCGTTCTCCGAACAGCCGTTGCCGGCCTGGCGCCGCGCCGTGCTGAAGGTCGGCAGCAGCCTGCTGGCGGCCGATGGCGAGGGGCTCAGCCCGCGCCATGCACTGAACCTGGCGCAGTTCGTGTCGTCCAGCATTGCCGCGGGGCGCGAAGTGGTCATCGTGTCGTCCGGTGCGGTCGCCGCGGGACGTGGCCTGCTGCATCGCAAGCCGCAGGCCGGCGTGGCGATGGCGGAACGGCAGGCGCTGGCGGCACTGGGCCAGGCGCAGTTGATCGCGTTGTGGCAGCGCTTCTTCGACCGTCCTGTGGCGCAGGTGCTGCTGACCCACGACGACCTGCGCAACCGCCGTCGTTATCTCAACGCCCGCGCCACGCTGCAGGAACTGCTCGCACTGGGCGCGTTGCCGGTGGTCAACGAGAACGACACCGTATCGGTGGACGAACTCAAGCTCGGCGACAACGACAACCTCGCCGCGGTCGTCGCGGCGTTGATCGATGCCGACGCGCTGTTCATCGCCACCGACATCGACGGCTTCTATACCGCCAATCCGCGTACGCACGCCGATGCGCGTCCGATCCTCGATGTCGAGGCGCTGACGCCGGAGTTCTTCGCGATGGCCGGTGGCGCGGGCAGCGGCGTCGGCACCGGCGGCATGCATACCAAGCTGGAAGCCGCGGCCAAGGCCGCGGCGGCCGGCATCGAGACCTTCCTGTTCAACGGCACGCAGGCGGCGACCGTCTCCACGCTGGCACGCGGCGCGCTGCTCGGTACGCGCTTCCGGCCCGCGCAGAACCGGCTGGCGGCCCGCAAGTACTGGCTGCGCAACGTGCCGGTCGAATCCGGCGCCATCGTGGTCGACGCCGGTGCGGCGAACGCGATGGGCCAGAAGGGCGCGTCGCTGCTGCCGGGCGGCGTAACCACGGCGGAAGGTGATTTCCGCCGTGGCGACATGGTCGAGCTGGTGCTGCGCGACGACGGCGGCGACCGTCGCATCGCGCGCGGCGTCAGCCAGTACTCGGCCGTCGATATCCGGCGCATCGCGCGCCGGCACTCGCGCGACATCGAAGGCATCCTCGGTTACACCTACGGCGAGAACGTCGTCCATCGCGACGACCTGGTCCTGGTGTGAGCATGCAGACGGAAACCCCATGACCGGCCAGATCACCCAGCAAGCCCTGCAATGCCGCGATGCGGCCCACGCCATCGCGTCGCTGCCGACCGAGGCGAAGAATGCGCTGCTGCAGGCGATGGCCGATGCATTGCTGACCGACGCGGCGGCGATCCTGGCGGCCAACGCGCAGGACATCGAGGCGGCTTCGGCCAAGGGCATCGGCACCGCCATGCTGGATCGCCTGCGCCTGGATGGCGTGCGATTGCAGGGCATCGCGGCTGCCGTGCGCGAAGTGGCGGCGTTGCCCGATCCGGTCGGGCAGGTGACCCGTGCCTATGATCGTCCGAACGGCATCCATGTCGAGCGCGTGCGCGTGCCGCTGGGCGTGATCGCGATGATCTACGAGGCGCGCCCGAACGTCACCGCCGATGCCGCGGCGCTGTGCCTGAAAGCGGGCAATGCGGTGATCCTGCGTGGCGGCTCGGAGGCGATCCATTCCAACACCGCCATCGCGGCGGCGCTGAAGCGTGCGTTGCGCGAGGCAGGGTTACCGGAGGCGGTGCTGACGCTGGTCGAAGACCTGCGTCGCGAGACCATCCTGGAGCTGATCCAGCTCAGCGACATCGTCGATCTGGTCATCCCGCGCGGGGGCGAGGGGCTGATCCGCTTCGTCGCCGAACACGCGCGCGTACCGGTGATCAAGCATTACAAGGGTGTCTGCCACCAGTACGTCGATGCGGGCGCGGACGAGGACCTGGCGCTGGCCTTGTTGATCGATGGCAAGGTGTCGAGACCGTCGGCCTGCAACTCGCTGGAGACGCTGCTGGTCCATCGCGATATCGCGCCGACCTTTTTGCCGCGTGCGGCCAAGGAGCTGCGGGCTCGCGGCGTCGAGGTCCGGGCGGATGCGGCGGCCAGGGATCTGATGCCGGATGCGACCAGTGCGACGGACGACGATTTCGCCGCCGAGTTCCTCGATCTGGTGATCGCGGTCGGCGTAGTGAATGACCTGGACGCCGCCATCGCCCATATCCGCCGCCATACGTCCGACCACACCGAGGTGATCGTCACTCGCGATCCCGTCCATGCGGAGCAGTTTCTCAACGCATTGCGCTCAGCCGTGGTGATGGTCAACGCCTCGTCTCGTTTCTCGGATGGCGGCGAACTGGGACTGGGTGCGGAGATCGGCATTTCCACCACGCGGCTCCATTCGTACGGCCCGATGGGGCTGGAGGCGCTGACGGTGGAGCGGTTCGTCGTGCGTGGGGAAGGGCAGGTGCGGCATCCCGATTTGCTCAGCTGAGATCGGGCGAGTCCAGATGTTAGGGTTTGACGTTCATCACAACCTAGACTCCGCAGCCGGAAGATGGAGATGACGATGCCGACGTATTACCTGATTTCGTCCAGCGATTCTGACAAAAAATGGGGCGGCAAGGAACTTCTGAGAGACAGCATCATTGATGTCGACGGTGCTGAGGTTGGAAACGAAGTTGCATTCGGGAAGAGTTCTTTTGATCAGACCTGTTTCGGAGAGTTCCTAAGGACTGGGACTATCTCGCCCGTTCAGTTTGTTTTTACGGCGCGAATACTGGTGATCTCCGATGTGGTACGTAAGTTCGAAAGCAGCGATGTTGAATCGATGGAGTTCATTGAACGGTCGACTGGCAGAGATTTTCGAATTTTCCGGCCGAAACTCGCGGTCGATGCGACCGATTTCTCGAGATCCAACATTGATCCATGGCCAGATCACGCCGTTCTGCGACCATGGCACGATCCGAGAGGCAGAATGTTTCTCCGTCCCGCAATTGATTGGGGAAAGATTCCGCTAGGCACGGATGCATTCCGTTTGGCCGATTGGCCAGGAGTGTCAAACATCGTTGTCTCGGATGTGTATAAGCGCCGTATTGAGGATGTCATCGAGGATGGGTACATCTCGTTTGAGCAGATGAGCTAGCGCATAGGTTGGGGTGAACGAAGTGAAGCCCAACATCGATACGCGGGCATCTCCCGGTGTTGGGGTTCGCAGGCTCACCCCAACCTATAGGCTTTCATAGGAACGGTGGACGCAACGCCGACTGGCGGAGAGGGAGGGATTCGAACCTTGGACACCGGTAGCGATTTGCTTGTGATGTCGGAAGTAGGAGTCGAACCAACCATTGCCCGCGATGAGATCAGCAGCTTGCTGGAAAATCGCGGGCATGAAAAAACCGCCACTAGGGCGGTTTCGTCGTAACACTCTGAATCTATTGGTCGGGGAGACAGGATTCGAACCTGCGACCTCTACGTCCCGAACGTAGCGCTCTACCAGACTGAGCTACACCCCGACTGAGCGCGAAATTATAGGGGGGTGAACCGGCCCGGGCAAGCCCCCGGAACGATCCTCTGACGAAAGTTGGGTGGACGGGCTGCGAAAGGCTGCGGCGGATACGCCAACGAAAGTAAAATGCGCCGTTCACGAAAGCCGGAGTTCCCCTTGATCAAGCCCCGTACCCCGCCTGGCGTCATGGAGCTGCTCCCGCGCGAGCAGATCGCGTTCCAGCGCATGCTGGACACCATCCGCCGGAACTACGAGCGCTTCGGCTTCCTGCCGGTGGAGACCCCGGTCTTCGAACTGTCCGAGACCCTGCTGACCAAGTCCGGCGGCGAGACCGAACGGCAGGTCTACTTCGTCCAGTCGACCGGCGCCCTGGCCAAGGAAGGCGAAGGCCTGCCCGAACTGGCCCTGCGCTTCGACCTGACCGTGCCCCTGGCCCGCTACGTGGCCGAACACGAACACGAACTGACCTTCCCGTTCCGCCGCTACCAGATCCAGCGCGTCTACCGCGGCGAGCGCGCCCAGCGCGGCCGCTTCCGCGAGTTCTACCAGTGCGACATCGACGTCATCGGCAAGGACGCGCTGAGCGTGCGCTTCGACGCCGAGATCCTGGCGGTGATCCACGCGGTCTTCAGCGAACTGGGCATCGGCGCCTTCACCATCCAGCTGAACAACCGCAAGCTGATGCGCGGCTTCTTCGAGGCACAGGGCGTGACCGACGGCGAACAGCAGGCCCTGGTGCTGCGCGAAGTCGACAAGCTGGACAAGCGCGGCGCCGACTACGTGCGCGAGACGCTGACCGGCGAAGGCTTCGGCATGTCGGCCGAGGGCGTCGACCGCATCCTCGATTTCGTCGCGGTGCGCAGCACCGGCCATGCCGATGCGCTGGCGAAGTTAGATGCGTTGGGGCAGGGCAGCGACACCTTCAACCAGGGCGTCGCCGAACTGCGCGAAGTGCTGGAACTGGTCAAGGCGCTGGGCGTGTCCGAGGACGCGTACTGCCTGAATTTCTCCATCGCCCGCGGCCTCGACTACTACACCGGCACCGTCTACGAGACCCAGCTGGACGGTTATCCGCAGATCGGCTCGATCTGCTCCGGCGGCCGCTACGAAGACCTCGCCAGCCACTACACCAAGTCGAAGCTGCCCGGCGTGGGCATCTCGATCGGCCTGACGCGCCTGTTCTGGCAGCTGCGCGAGGCCGGCCTGATCGCCGGCAGCGACGAGAGCAGCGTGCAGGCCATGGTCGCCCTGATGGACGACGGCCAACTGGCCGGTTCGCTCGACATCGCGCGTCGCCTGCGCGCGGCGGGCATCAATACCGAAGTGCAGATGGAGAGCCGCAAGCTGGCCAAGCAGTTCCAGTACGCCTCGCGTGCCGGCATCCGCTTCGTGGTGCTGGCGGGCGAAGACGAACTCGCCCGCGGCGTGGTGACGGTCAAGGACCTGCAGCGCGAACAGCAGTTCGAAGTGACGCGCGAGGAACTGGCCAGCAGCCTGAAGGTCGAGCTGGAACAGGCGCGCGCACTGGCGGGGCGCTGACATGAAACCGATCCTGCTGGATGGCAAATCCCTCACACGCGACCGTCTGGTCGAGATCGCGTTCGGCGCCAGCGTCGAGCTGGACAAAGGCGCGCTGAAGGACGTCGCGCGCGCGGCCGACTTCCTGGCCGAACAGGTCCGTCGCGAAGAGCCGATCTATGGCGTCTCCACCGGCTTCGGCAGCAACGCCGACAAGCTGCTCGGCGCGCATCCGTTGCGCGACGAACTGCCGGGCGCCGCCAAGTCCGGCCGATCGCTGCACGAGGAACTGCAGTACAACCTGATCGTCACGCATGCCGTATGCGTCGGCGAGCCGATGGCGCCGGAGATCGTCCGCGCCATGCTCGGCATCCGCATCAACACGCTGCTGAAGGGCCACTCCGGCATCCGCGTGGAAACCCTGCAGGCACTGGCGGCGATGCTCAATGCCGGCATCGTGCCGGTGGTGCCGTCGCTGGGCTCGGTCGGCGCCTCGGGCGACCTGGCGCCGCTGTCGCACCTGGCCATCGTGCTGCTGGGCGGTGGCGAGGCCTTCTACGAAGGTGAGCGCATCACCGGTGCCGAGGCGCTGAAGCGCGCGAGCCTGTCGCCCGTAAGCCTGTCGTACAAGGAAGGCCTGGCGCTCAACAACGGCACCGCGCAGATGCTGGCGATGGGCGTGCTGGCGACCTACCGGCTGGACCAGTTGCTCGACACCGCCGATCTTGCCGCCGCGATGACGATCGACGCGTTCGCCGGCCGCCTGGGCGCCTTCGCCGAGGAAGTGCATGCGCTGCGTCCGCATCCGGGCCAGGTGCACGTCGCCAGCCGCCTGCGCGAGCTGCTCGAGGGCTCGACGCTGGCCGATATTCCTTACCACCTGGTACCGAGGTTCCGCCCGTGGTTGCCGCGCAGCTGGGACACCGCCGAGGCGCAGGCGCTGCGCTTCGATATCGGCTGGGACTGGGTGCCGACCGACCAGCGCCACGGTCGCGAAAAGTTCTACCTGCGTTTCATGCCGTTCCGCGGCGGCAAGAAGCACCAGCCGCAGGACAGCTATTCGCTGCGCTGCATCCCGCAGGTGCACGGCGCCGTGCGCGATGCGGTCGAGCAGGCCCGGCGCGTGCTCGAGATCGAACTCAACGCAGTCACCGACAATCCATTGGTGTTCCCCGACAAGCAGGCCGAGCACGTCGAAGAGCAGGTGATCTCGGCCGGCCACTTCCACGGCATGCCGCTGGCGCTGGCGATGAGCTACGTGAAGGCGGCCATCCCGACGCTGGCGTCGATTTCCGAGCGCCGCCTCAACAAATTGGTCGATCCGTCGACCAACGACGGCCTGCCGGCGTTCCTGATCGGCAACGAGGACGGCACCGAATCGGGCCACATGATCGTGCAGTACTCGGCGGCGGCCATCGTCAACGACCTGGCCAGTCGCGCGCATCCGGCCAGCGTGTTCTCGGTGCCGACCAGTGCGAATGCGGAAGACCATGTGTCGATGGGCGCCAACGAGGCGCGCCACGTGCTGGCGATGGTGCAGGACCTGGGCAAGGTGCTGGCGCTTGAGCTGTACACCGCGGCGCAGGCGCTGGACCTGCGTCGCGACATGATCAACGCAGCCCGCGCCCTGTCGGACCGCACCGATGCCGAGGGCCTGGCCGTGAAGGTGGCCGGTGGTCCGCAGGCGGGTGCGGAGGGGCGCGAGGAGTTCCTGCACGAAGTCGAGGCGCTGCGTGCTGCCCTGGCGTCGAGCGAGGCGTTCCACCCGGGCCATGCCGTCGCGGCCGCGCATGCCGCGATCCGCGCGAAGATCCCGTTCCTCGACCGCGACCGTGCGCTGGATGGCGAGGTCGCCACCG
This sequence comes from Pseudoxanthomonas sp. LjRoot143, assembly GCF_964252945.1. Lineage (NCBI taxonomy): Bacteria > Pseudomonadati > Pseudomonadota > Gammaproteobacteria > Lysobacterales > Lysobacteraceae > Pseudoxanthomonas > Pseudoxanthomonas sp. LjRoot143. The sequence continues at coordinate 1,197,762 of NZ_CAXUPM020000001.1, forward strand.
CCGTGCGTCTGGTGGAATCGGGCGAGATCCTGGCAGCGGTCCGTAATCGCTGAGGCACAGGGGAGAGTGAGTGTGGGAGCGACGTAAGTCGCGATAGCTTTGAAAAGCTCGCGACTTACGTCGCTCCCACATCAGAAATCCCAGACCAGAAAATCCCGGCCCTACAGCGTCCGCACGCAGTCTCGCCCTTCGGCCTTGGCTGCGTACAGCGCCTGGTCGGCGACCTGCAGCGCCGACTCCAGGCTGTCGCGCGCTTCCAGGTCGACGCAATGCACGCCGATACTCGCGGACACGGCGATCTCGAGATCACCGCTGCGGCACGGCTGCGCGCGCAATGCATGCCGCAGTTCTTCCGCCACCACGCTGGCTTCACCCAGCCCCATTCCGGGCAGGGCGGCGATGAATTCCTCGCCACCGAACCGGGCCAGCAGCGCACCGTGCGGACGCAGGGTCTCGGCCAGCGTGTTCGACGTGCAGCGCAGGCAGTCGTCGCCGACCAGGTGGCCGTAGGTGTCGTTGATGCGTTTGAAGTGGTCCAGGTCGATCATCAGCAGCGAGATCGGTCGCTGCGAGTTGCGCGACTGCGACAACAGGTGCTCGAAGGCTTCGCGGAAGTGCGTGCGGTTGTAGAGGTCGGTCAGGCCATCGAGGCGGCTGGACTCGCGCAGCCGGTGATGCGCGCTCTCCAGTTCCGACATCGCCTGGCGCAGTTCGCCTGTCCGCTCGATGACCTGCGCCTCCAGCGAGTTCTTCGCGTCGCGCACGATGCGCTCGTTCTCGTTGCGCAGCGCGGCGTAGCGGTAGCCCAGCGCCACCGACAGCAGCAGCATCTCCAGCGCCGAACCGATCTGCACGCCGTACTCGGTGATGAAGGTCTTCGGCAGCAGGCCGAACGCCAACGCCACGAAGATCCCGGTGCCGAGCAGGAACATCGCCCACGCCAGCAGGAACACCTTGGCGGGTCGGTAGCCGGTACGCACCACCATCAGCGTGATCACCGCGATCCAGACGATGCTGGGAAACACCGCCGCCGAGGCGATCGGCGTGGCCACGTGGTAAGGCAACTGCGTGGCAGCGATGCCCAGCAGCACGAAGAACGCGATGATGCCCTTGCTGATGCGGTCGCCCAGCCGCCATCGCGTATTGAGGTCGAGGAAGGTGCGCGAGAACTGCTGCATGCCGATCTGCGCCAGGCAGACCGAGAGCGGCACCGACTTGTCCGCCAGCCAGGTGGAATGCGGCCACAGGTACTCGAAGCCCAGGCCGTTGAGGGTGAACAGCACCAGCCCGAAGGCGCTGATGTGGAACAGGTACCAGAAGTAGCTGCCGTCGCGCAGCACCAGCCACAGCACCAGGTTGTAGAAGAACAGCGCCAGCAGGATGCCGTAGTAGATGCCGATGCCCAGCTGGCCGTCGCGCGACAGCTCCGCAAAGGCGGCGGGCGTGTACAGGAACAGCGGCACCTGCATCGAACTCTGGCTCTGCACCCGCACCAGCAGGTCGACTTCTTCGCCGGTCGGCAGGTCGAGCCAGAAATTGGGGTGGCGGTAGCGGATGCTGCGTTGTTCGAACGGGAAGGCGTCGCCGCCGGCGTGATGCACGGTGCGGCCGTCCGGATAGCGGGCATACACGTCGATGCGGTCGCTCAGCGCGTACTGCTGGACCAGCAGCCAGCGTTGCTCGCGCGGGTTCTCGTTGGTCACGCGGACGTGGAACCAGAACGCGCCGGTCTGGAAGCCGAAGGAGGCATCGCCATTGGGTAGCGGGTCGAAGCGGCCGTCGTCGAGCAGGCGGTGCGTCTGGTCCAGCGTCGCTGCGCCGCCGGTGTCGTGCAGGTAGGTCGTCTGCGGCGCGAGGGGCAGGTAGGTGGTGTCGCGGGTGATGCGCGCCGGGGTCTCGGCGGCCACCAGCAGCGGCGCGAGGACAAGCAGCAGGAACCAGCCCGCCAGCCCGTGGCGCGCGAATCGCGAGTTGCGTGATGGCGGCATACCCGTCCCCCCCGGGGTGCCCGGCAGGCGGTCGGTCTTCCCGGTCCGGCGTTCAGGCGTCCTTGGCAGTGTACTCATCGTCCGTGTCCGCTCCAGTCCATCGCGGGTCCCCGTCCTGTCCTGCCCAAGACAACGCAATCGACGCGTGTATCCAGACAACAGACGGGTTGACGCTCTGCAACAATCCAATTAATGTACTAGCGCATTAATACATTGAAACGAGCCCCAGATCCATGAAACGCCGTTCCGCCAACGAAGACATCGCGTCCGCCTCCGGCCCGCTGCAGGCGCTGGCCGAGGCGCTGGCCGCGCTGGAACAGGCGGGCGAGGTGCGGGCCTTCCTGGAAGACCTGTGCACCCCGGCCGAGCTGGAAGCCATGTCCGACCGCTGGCGGGTGGTGCCCCTGCTGCTGAAGGGCGTGCCGTACCGCGAGATCCACGACCTGACCCAGGTCAGCGTGACCACCATCGGCCGCGTCGCCCGCACGCTGGAGCGGGGGGCCGGTGGCTATGCCGCCGCCGTCCAGCGCCAGCAGGCCGCGACGGCCTCCGCTTCCCACTGAGTTCTCCCATGAGTCCCTCCCTGACCCCCGCGACGCGCGAGCGCCTGCGTATCGCCATCCAGAAGAGCGGGCGGCTGGCCGAGCCGGCGCGCACGCTGCTGGCCGCCTGCGGCCTGAGCTGGCGCGAAAGCCGCGACAAGCTGTTCTGCTATGGCGAATCCCTCCCGGTGGACCTGCTGCTGGTCCGCGACGACGACATCCCCGGCCTGATCGCCGATGGCGTCTGCGACTTCGGCATCGTCGGCCGCAACGAACTGGACGAGCAGGCCGGCGAGCGCGCCCTCAACGGTCTGCCGCAGGCCTACCGCGAACTGCGTCCGCTGGGCTTCGGCAGCTGCCGGCTGATGCTGGCCATTCCCGATAGCTGGGAATGGGAAGGTCCGCAGCAGTTGCAGGGCCTGCGCATCGCCACCAGCTATCCGTCGATCCTGCGCCAGTGGCTGCAGGCGCGCGGCATCGACGCGGCGGTGGTCGAACTGTCCGGCTCGGTGGAAATCGCGCCGAAGCTCGGCACGGCCGACCTGATCTGCGATCTCGTCTCCAGCGGCGCCACGCTGGCCGCCAACCAGCTGAAGCCGGTGGAAACCCTGCTCGACAGTGAGGCGGTGCTGGCAGGCCCGGCGCGCGAATTCGACGATGCCCGTGCCGGCCTCGCCGACATGCTGCTGCGTCGCCTGGACGGCGTGTTGAAGTTGAAGGACAGCAAGCTGCTGATGTTCCGCGCCGAGCGCGACACCGTGCCCGCGCTGTCGCGCCTGCTGGGCGACAGCGACGGCCTGATTACCCTGCCGGGCGGCGACGAAGGTCCGCTGTCGCTGCAAGCGATGTGCCACGGCACGGTCACCTGGCAACGGCTGGAGGAACTGCAGCGCGCCGGTGCGCAGGGACTGATGGTGCTGTCCGTCGAGAGGTCGCTGGCATGACCGCATCGCCCGCTCCCGTGTACGACTGGACCGTGCTGGACGATGCCGCGCGCGATGCGCTGCTCGCACGCCCGGTGCAGTCCGTCGCGCAGCGCACGCGCGATGCCGTGGCCGGCCTACTGGCCGACGTGCAGGCACGCGGAGACGTCGCGCTGCGCGAGGTCACCGCGCGCTTCGACGGCGTGGAGCTGGCCACGTTCGAAGTCAGCGAGGAAGAATTCGCTGCCGCGCACACTGCGGTGTCCGCCGAGCTGCGCCAGGCGATGCAGGAGGCCGCGGACCGCATCGAGGCGTTCCACCGTGCCGGCATGGCGCAACCATATGTCGTGGAAACAGCGCCTGGCGTGATCTGCGAACGCGTGATCCGGCCGATTCACCGCGTGGGCCTGTACGTCCCGGCTGGCAGTGCCCCGTTGCCGTCGACCGCGTTGATGCTGGGTGTTCCGTCGCGCTTGGCGGGTTGCCGCGAGGTCGTGCTGTGTACGCCGCCGCGCAAGGACGGTACCGCCGATCCTGCGGTACTGGTCGCCGCGCAGCTGACCGGTGTGCGCCGCGTGTTCAAGCTGGGCGGTGCCCAGGCGATCGCCGCGATGGCGTTCGGCACCGACAGCGTGCCGGCCTGCGACAAGCTGTTCGGCCCGGGCAACAGCTACGTGACCGAAGCCAAGCAGCAGGTGGCGCAGGCGGGCGCGGCGGCCATCGACATGCCGGCAGGACCTTCCGAAGTGCTGGTGATCGCGGACGCAGGCGCGGATGCGGCCTTCGTCGCCGCGGACCTGCTGTCGCAGGCCGAACACGGCCCGGATTCGCAGGTGCTGTTGCTGGCCGACGACGACGGACTGATCGAACGGGTGCAGGCCGAACTGGTGACGCAGCTTGCCGCGCTGGACCGCGCCGACATCGCACGGCAGGCGCTGTCGGCGTCGCGCCTGGTCAAGGTCGCCACGCTGGACGACGCGTTTGCGATCAGCAACCGCTATGCACCGGAACACCTGATCGTCGCCTTGCGCGATCCGCGCGCGTGGCTGGACAAGGTGGAAGCGGCCGGGTCGGTCTTCCTTGGCGACTACACGCCGGAAGCGCTGGGCGACTACTGCAGCGGCACCAACCACGTGCTGCCCACCAGCGGCGCGGCGCGTGCCTACAGCGGCGTCAGCGTGGCCAGTTTCCAGAACTTCGTCAGCGTGCAGTCGGCGAGCCGTGCGGGCATCGCCGCGATCGGCGACTGCGCACTGACGCTCGCGCGGGCCGAAGGCCTGGACGCGCACGCCAACGCGGTTGCGCTGCGCCTGCGCAAGGCGGCCGCATGAGCGATGTACTGTCTCTGGTCCGTCCTGACCTGCGCGGCTTCGCCGGCTACAAGTCCGCGCGCAGCGAGGCGCTGCGGGGCGATGTCTGGTTGAACGCCAATGAATCCGCGTGGGCGAATCCCGCCGACGGGCAGGGCCGCAGCCGGCGCTATCCCGATCCGCAGCCGCCGGCGTTGCGTGCGCGTCTGGCGCAGGTTTATGGGGTTTCGTCGGAACAACTGCTGGTCGGTCGCGGCAGCGACGAGGCGATCGACCTGTTGGTGCGCGCGCTGTGCGTGCCGGAGCGGGATGCCATCGTGGTGACGCCGCCGGTGTTCGGCATGTACGCGGTCTGCGCGCGCCTGCAGGGAGCACCGATTCTCGACGTGCCGCTGCTGGACGGCGACGCGGGCCTGGTCGCCGACCTGGATGCCATTCGCGACACGGCGCTGGAGCAGGGTGCGAAGCTGGTGTTCCTGTGCTCGCCTTCCAATCCGGCCGGCTCGGCCATTCCGCTCGACGACATCGCGTCGCTGACCCGCGCGTTGGAAGGCAAGGCGCTGGTCGTCGTGGACGAGGCGTATGGCGAGTTCGCCGACAGCGCATCCGCGACCACGTTGCTGGCGACGCATTCCAACCTGGCCGTGCTGCGTACCTTGTCCAAGGCACATGCCCTGGCGGCCGCGCGCATCGGCGTCGTGATCGGCGATGCCGACCTGATCGCCGTGCTGCAACGCTGCCAGGCACCGTATCCGGTGCCGACCCCGTGCGCGGACCTCGCCTTGGACGGCCTGTCGGACGCCGCGCTGGCGCAGACCCGTGAACGCATCGCACTGGTGCGCAGCGAGCGCGAGCGTCTGCATGCTGCACTTGAGCGCATGGCCGGTGTCCGTCGCGTCTACGCCTCGCAGGGCAACTACCTGTTGGCGCGATTCGACGATGCCGAGGGCGCGTTCCGCACGCTGCTGGCCGCGGGTGTGGTGGTGCGCGACCAGCGCGCCGCACCACAACTGGGTGATGCGCTTCGCATCACCATCGGCTCACCGACCCAGAACGACCGCGTCATCGCGGCCCTCAATGCCCAGGAGCAGGCCGCGTGACGCCGATCCTCTTCATCGACCGCGACGGCACCCTGATCGAGGAGCCCGAGGACTTCCAGATCGATGCGTACGAGAAGGTACGCTTCGTGGCCGGCGTCATTCCCGCATTGCTGAAGCTGCGCGATGCCGGCTACCAGTTCGTCATCGTCAGCAACCAGGATGGATTGGGCAGCGATCAGTATCCGCGCGCCCGCTTCGACGGTCCGCAGGCGCTGATGATGCAGGTGTTCGAAAGCCAGGGCATCCGCTTCCGCGACGTGCTGATCGATGAAAGCTGGCCGCACGAGAACAAGCCCACGCGCAAGCCCGGCATCGGCCTGATGGTGCCGTACCTGCAGGACCGCAGCATCGACTGGGCGAGTTCGGGCATGGTCGGCGACCGGCCGACCGATATCCAGTTCGCCGACAACCTGAAGATCCGCGGCTTCCAGCTGAAGACCGCGCAGTTCGGCGGCGAATGGGACTGGGCCGGCATCGCGCATGAACTGGCGGATGCGCCGCGCCGCGCCGTCGTCCAGCGCAACACCAAGGAGACGAAGATCCGCGTCGAAGTCGACCTGGACCGCGTCGCCGAACCGGTCGCGAAGACCGGCCTGCCGTTCTTCGACCACATGCTGGAACAGATCGGCAAGCACGGCGGTTTCGCACTGGATGTGCGCGCCGACGGCGACCTGCACATCGACGAACACCACACCGTCGAGGACACCGGTCTCGCACTCGGCCAGGCGTTGAAGGAAGCGTTGGGCGACAAGCGCGGCATCGGCCGCTACGGCTTCACCCTGCCGATGGACGAGACGCTGGCCAGCGCCGCACTCGACTTCAGCGGCCGGCCGTACTTCGTCTTCAGTGGCGAGTTCAAGCGCGAGCGCGTCGGCGACCTGCCGACCGAGCTGGTGCCGCACTTCTTCCGCTCGCTCTGCGATGCGTCCGGCCTGAACCTCAACCTGAAGGTCGAAGGCGACAACGACCACCACAAGGTCGAAGCCAGCTTCAAGGCGCTGGCGCGTGCGCTGCGCCAGGCGGTGAAGCGCGAGGGCGCCGAGCTTCCGACCACCAAGGGCGCGTTGTGATGAAGGTGGTCCTGGTCGATGCCGGTGGCTCCAACATCGGATCGGTGCGCTATGCGCTGCAGCGCCTGGGCGTCGAGGCGCAACTGACCGTTGATGCGGACACCATCCGTGCGGCAGACAGGGTGATCCTGCCCGGCGTGGGTGCCGCGGCGGTCTGCATGGCGCGATTGAAGGCGCAGGGTCTGGTCGATGTGTTGCGCACCCTGGACAAGCCGCTGCTCGGCGTATGCGTCGGTGTGCAACTGCTGTTCGCGCATTCCGAAGAGGACGACACGGCATGCCTCGGCCTGTTGCCCGGGCGGGTCCGCAAGTTGCCCGCCGCGCCCGGCATCCGTGTGCCGCACATGGGCTGGAATACGTTGCAGCGCGCCCGTGACGCCTCGCTGCTGGAAGGAATCGCGGATGGCGACCACGCCTACTTCGTCCACAGCTACGCGGCCCCGGTCGACGACGATTGCCTGTGCAGCAGCGAGCATGGGCAGCGCTTCGCCGCGGTCGTGCAGCGGGACAATGTGGCGGGTGCGCAGTTCCATCCCGAGCGCTCCGGCGCCGTGGGCGCGCGCCTGCTGAAGAATTTCATCGAGTACGGACTGCAATGACCGGTTTCACCGTATATCCCGCCATCGACGTGCGTGAAGGCCGCGTCGTGCGGCTGGCGCAGGGCGACTATGCCCGCGAGACACGTTACGAGGGCGCGCCACTGGACGTGGCGCTGCGTTACGCCGTGCAGGGCGCCGACTGGCTGCATCTCGTCGATCTGGATGCTGCACGCGCTGGCGGCTACACGCTGGCGCCGCTGCTGGGCGAGATCGCACGGCATACGCCGCTGAAGGTGCAGACCGGCGGCGGTGTCCGCCAGCGTGACGACGTCGCACGCATCCTCGATGCCGGCGCCGACCGCGTGGTCATCGGTTCGCTGTCGGTGCGCGAGCCGGAGACGGTGCTGACCTGGCTGGCCGAGTTCGGCAGCGATCGCATCACGGTGGCGCTGGATACACGTCGCGACGCGGAGGGCGTCTGGCGCCTGCCGGTGCATGGCTGGACCGAGACGGCGTCCGAAACGCTCGACGAGCTCGCCGCACGCTACGCCGCCGCGGGCCTGCGCCACCTGCTGTGCACGGACATTGCGCGCGACGGCATGCTGACCGGTCCCAATCTGGATCTGTACGCCCATCTGCGCGCGACGGTACCCGCGCTTTCCGTGCAGGCCTCGGGCGGCGTCAGTGCGCTCGCCGATGTCAATGGCGCACGCGACGCGGGTTGCACGGGCATCGTGCTCGGGCGTGCGCTGCTGGAAGGCCGCTTTACGCTGCCGGAGGCCCTGGCGTGCTGAGCCGGCGCATCATTCCATGCCTGGACGTGCGCGAAGGCCGCGTCGTGAAGGGCGTGAAGTTCCGCGACCATGTCGACATGGGCGACATTGCCGACCTGGCGTTGCGCTACCGCGACCAGGGTGCCGACGAACTGGTGTTCTACGACATCAGCGCCAGTCCGGAGGGCCGGTCGGTCGACCATGCATGGATCGAACGGGTATCGCGCCTGCTCGACATCCCGTTCTGCGTGGCCGGTGGCATCCGCGATGTCGAGACCGCGCGGCGCGTGCTCTACAGCGGTGCCGACAAGGTGTCGGTCAACACGCCGGCGCTGGAGCGGCCTGACTTGATTGGCGAACTGGCCGAGGCGTTCGGGGTGCAGTGCGTGGTCGTGGGCGTGGACTCGATCCTCGAGGCGGACGGCGAGTGGCGGGTACGCCGCTACACCGGCGACCCATCGAAGATGCAGGGCGCCGGCCTGCGCACGCTGGACTGGGTGGTGCAGGCGCAGCGGTTGGGGGCAGGCGAGATCGTATTGAACTGCATGGATCAGGATGGCGTGCGCCGTGGATACGATCTGGTGCAGCTTGAGGCGGTGCGTGCTGTATGCGACGTGCCCTTGATCGCATCCGGTGGCGCCGGCGAGGTGGCGCATTTCACCGACGTGTTCAAACAGGCCGATGTGGATGGTGCATTGGCTGCCAGCGTATTCCATAGTGGCCATATCGCGATTCCCGCGTTGAAGGACGTATTGGCCGGGCAAGGCATCGAGGTGCGACGTGGCAACTGAGGACGTGCAAGGGAAGGTCGATCCGGCGACGCTCGACTGGACCAAGGGTGATGGTCTGCTGCCCGTCGTCGTGCAGGACGCCTCGAACCTGCGCGTGCTGATGCTGGGCTACATGAATCGCGAGGCGCTGGACGCCACGCTGGCGAGCCGTCGCGTGACGTTTTTCAGCCGCAGCAAGCAGCGCCTGTGGACCAAAGGCGAGAGCTCGGGGCACGTGCTGGAACTGGTCTCGGTCGATGTCGACTGCGACAACGACACGCTGCTGGTGCTCGCGCACCCGCAGGGGCCGACCTGCCATTTGCAGCGCGCCAGTTGCTTCCCCTCGGCACCTTCGGCGTTCCTGTCGGAACTGGACGCCCTGGTCGCGCAGCGCGAACGCGAACGGCCCGCCGACAGCTACACCACGCGCCTGTTCGAGTCCGGTGTCCGTCGTATCGCGCAGAAGGTCGGCGAGGAAGGTGTGGAAACGGCGCTGGCCGCCGTGGCGCAGGACGAAGCCGCACTGCTCGGCGAAAGCGCGGACCTGCTGTACCACCTGACCGTGCTGCTCCGGTCGCGCGGCCTCTCGCTGGCCGATGCCATCGAGGTCCTGCGGGCGCGCCACGCGTCGCCGTGACGCGGCCTTGCTTCCTGTAGGAGCGACGCAAGTCGCGACCGCACGACTGAGATACCGCGAGTACGTGCAGCGCGCGATGGGAATCCACGTTTGATCCCGGACAACGGTCGCGACTTACGTCGCTCCTACAGAGGAGCCGCGGCTGCGCCATAATCCGCCGGTCGCCCTTGCCGGAGTTCCCGTGCGCGCCTCGTTGACCGTCCTGCTGCTGGCCTGTCTGGCCGTTTCCGCCCATGCGCTGCCACCCCCCTGCAGCAGCGGCGTGGTGTTCGAGGACCGGAACGGCAACGGCGTACGCGATGCCGGCGAGCCCGGCGTCGCCGGCGTCAGGCTGTCCGATGGTGTGCAGGTCGTTACCACCAACGCGCGAGGCGAGTACGACGTCCCTTACGAAGACGGACGCACGCTGTTCGTCATCAAGCCTTCCGGTTACGACCTGGCGGTACGCCCGGACGGAATGCCTGATTTCTGGCACAACCGGCAGTACCACAAGGGGCCGGCGCTGAAGTATGGCGGCGTTCCGCAACGCCAGCCTGGTTGCAGGAATTTCGGATTGCGTCCACGCGACACGGCGGGCGAGGGCGCGTTCGAGGCATTGTTGTTTGCCGACAGCCAGACTGCTTCGGTGCAGGACGTGGACTACTACTGGCGCGATATCGTGCAGCCACTGGTCGGCAAGCACGGGGCTTCGCTGGGCCTGACGCTGGGCGACATCGTCAATGACGACTTGGCACTGTACCCGGAGCTCCTGCGCACGACGATGAGCCTGCAGGTGCCCTGGCTGTTCATCCCGGGCAATCACGACCTGGATTTCGACGCTGCGAATGACGCGGATTCGTTGCGCACGTTCCGCCATCACCTCGGCCCGGACACGTTCGCGTGGGAAGAAGAGGCGGTCACCTTCATCGGCTTGGACGACATCATCTACCAGCCCGGCAAGTCGCCCTCTTATTTCGGTGGACTGCGCGAGGACCAGTTCGCCTTCCTGCAGGCCTACCTGCCGACGGTGCGCAAGGACCGGCTGCTGGTGATCGGCGTGCACATCCCGTTTTTCGAGGAGGGTGTACGCGGATTCCGTGCTGCCGACCGCGAACGGTTGTTCGCGCTGCTGAAGGATTTCCCGCACGTGTTGCTGCTGAGCGGGCATACCCATACGCAGCGGCACTGGTATCACGATGCCGCCACTGGCTGGCACGGCCTGCAGCCGCTGCACGAGTACAACGTCGGCGCCGCCTGCGGGGCCTACTGGTCCGGAGTGAAGGATGCCGAGGGCATTCCGGACAGCCGGATGGCCGACGGGACGCCCAACGGCTACGCACGACTGCGCGTCCAGGCCGGCGGCGAGTACGCGCTGTCCTGGCACCCGGCACGCGCCGCCGCCGACAGCGGCATCGGCCTGCATGCGCCGAAAGTCCTGCGGAAGGGCGCCTATCCGGCCTGGGGCGTCTACGCCAACGTCTACATGGGTGATGCGGACACGCGGGTGGAGTACCGGGTCGACGGCGGCGAGTGGAAGCCGATGAAGCGCGTCGAGCAGCCGGATCCCGCGCTGCTGGTGGAGAACATGCGCGACGATCTGGCCGATGCGTTGCGGGGCTACGATCGCTCTCCCGAAGCCGAACCGTCGCACCATCTATGGCGCGGCGCGCTGCCCACGGATATTGCCGAGGGCGAGCATCGTGTCGACGTGCGCGCGTTCGACCGCTGGCGCGGCGAAACCACCGCACACACGACCTACCGTCTGCAGACCGTCACGCCCTGACCATGGCCAGCCCGGACCTGCCCATCGAGCACTTCGCCGATCCCGCCGCGTGGGAGCGCTGGCTGGAGGGTCATCCGCAGTCGTCCGGGGTGTGGCTGAAGATCGCCAAGAAGGACGCCGGCATTCCGTCGGTGACGTATGCCGAAGCGCTCGACGTCGCGCTGTGCCATGGCTGGATCGATGGGCAGAAGAAAGGCTTCGATGCGCAGTTCTTCCTGCAGCGCTTCACCCCGCGGCGTGCGCGCAGCACGTGGTCGAAAATCAACGTGGCCAAGATCGATGCCCTCATCGCGGCCGGACGCATGCGGCCGGCGGGATTACGCGAAGTCGAGGCGGCGAAGGCGGACGGGCGCTGGGACGCGGCCTACGACGGCGCGAAGTCGATGGAGGTGCCGCCGGAGCTGGCGAAGGCGCTGGCGCTCGCCAAGCATCGCAAGGCGAAGGCCTTCTTCGATACGCTGGACAAGACCAATCGCTACGCCGTGTGCTGGCGCGTGCAGACAGCCGTGAAGCCGGAGACAAAGCGTGCCCGCGTCGAGAAGCTGGTCGCGATGCTCGCGCGCGGCGAGAAGATCCACGACTGAACCGCAGAAACGGAAACGCCTCCCGGCGGGAGGCGTTCTGGGACCTGGCGGCGCGCGAAGGCTGGCGGGCGAGGTTCACGTGGCTGGCTTGCGGATGGCTGGCTTGCGACGTGGCGCGCAGTCTAGGCAATCGCGCGGCGCCATGTAGAAACGCGAATCGCTCTCATCGAGGGGCGCGGCTGGCACGGACGCTCAGCCACGCGCCGGCCAGCAGCAAGGCGACTGCGACCGCCTGTATCCAGTGCGCTTCCGCGCGGCCCGATGCCACCAGCAGCAGGGTGGACAGCAGGGGGGCGAGGTAGGAGAGGCTGCCCAGCAACGCAATATCGCCGTGCTTGGTGCCGTGGTCCCAGAGCCAGAACGCCGCGCCCACCGGCCCGATGCCCATCAGCAACAGCACGACCCACTGGCCTGCGGTCGGCACGACAGTCTGTTCGCTGAGCAGGTGCGCGATGGCGCCCAGCACGGCGACGCCCGCACAGCCCACGGTGATGGCCGCCGTGGGCACGTCGGCGTAGCGGCGGTTGAGCACCGAGTACAGCGACCAGATCAACGCCGCGCCCAGTGCCGCCAGATAGCCCGGAACGTGTGCGGGTTCGACCTGCAGGCCACGGCCACGGGTGACCAGCAGGACCGCAGCGACCAATCCGAGCGCGGTGCCCAGCCATTGGCCCGGCCGCACCGCGACGCCGCCGAGGAGGCCCGCGAATACCACGATCAGCAGCGGCCACATGTAGTTCAGCAGGTTGGCTTCCACGGCCGGCGCACGCTTCAGCGCGATGAAATAGAGCGCGTGGTAACCGAACAGTGCGAGCGTGGACAGCGCGAGGGCTGGCAGCGGCTGGCGGAGTTCGCGCCAGCCCGCGGCACCGCGCAACGTTGCGCGGACCAGGCCCAGGAAGGCCGCGATGCCGAAGCCGATCGCCAGCACCTGGAACGGCGGCAGGTTGCCGGTCGCGGTCGTCAGCAGGGCCAGCGATGCCCACAGCAGGATCGCGACCAGCCCGACCAGCGTGGCTCGTCGCTGTGCTGCGGCGTCGCTCACGCGGCGGGCAGCGTGATGTCGGTGAATGACTCGACCCGCACATGGCCGCTCGCGGCGTCGCCGGTACGCGGCTGCGGATAGTCGTCCAGCCGGTCCACCAGCCGGGTCTGCAATCCCGCGTCACGCGCCGCGTCCAGTTCCTCGACCACATCGGACAGGAACAGGATGCGCTCCGGCGCGATGCCGATACGGTCGGCGATCGCGCGGTAGCTGCCGGCCTCGCGCTTGCCGCCGATCTCGGTGTCGAACCAGCCGGAGAACAGCGGCGTCAGGTCGCCCGCATCGCTGTGGCCGAAGAACAGCTTCTGCGCCGGCACCGAGCCGGACGAATACACGTAGAGCGGGTAGCCCTGCGCATGCCACTCGCGCAGCGCGGGCGCGGCATCGGGGTAGATATGCGCGGTGAAGTCGGCGTCGCGGTAGCCGGCTTCCCAGATCAGGCCCTGCAACGCCTTCAGCGCCGTGTGCTTGCGATCCTGGTCGATCCAGCCCTGCAGCGTCTCGACGATGACATCGTCGCTGCAGATGCTGCCGTGCTCGGTAGCGACGGCATCCAGCCAGCGCCGCACGTCCGGCTCCTGGCCGTGCTCGCGCACGAAGCCCGGCAGGGTGCGGCGTGCGTACGGGAACAGCACATCTTTGACGAACGAGATGCTGCTGGTGGTGCCTTCGATGTCGGTGAGGATCGCGGAAACGGGCATTGTGTTCTTGGAGGTCTTCTGTAGAGCGGAGCTCGCTCCGCTGCTCTTGTTCGAACGGTTGTGCAGCCGAGCAAGCTCGGCTCTACACGATCAATGACCGTCGGTGAGGCCTTCGTAGCGCGGGAATTCCTGCGCCAGCGTGGTGCCGGTGAAATGGCCCACCCAGCCGTCCGGCTCGGTGAAGAATCGGATGGCCACGAAGCTCGGTTCCGGCCCCATGTCGAACCAGTGCAGCGTGCTGTCGGGCACGCCGATCAGGTCGTCCTGCACGCATTCGACTTCGTAGACCTTGTCGCCCACGTGCAGCGTGAACAACCCCGATCCGGCGACGAAGAAGCGCACTTCGTCCTCCTTGTGGAAGTGCTCGTCGAGGAATTTCGCACGCATCGCCTCGCGCTGCGGATTGTCCGGCGCGATGCTGACCACATCGACGGTCTTGAAGCCGCGCTCGGCGACCAGCCGGTCGATATCGGCACGGTACGCATCGATCACGTCTTCCGCCGGTGCACCGGGCGCGATCGCCTTGGTCGCTTTCCAGCGTTCGAAGGTCACGCCGAGCTTCTTCAGTTCGGTGGCGATGAAGTCGGGGTCGTAACTGGCGAACTCCGGCGTGGCCGGGTCGGATTCCTTGAAGATGCGCAGGCGGCTCATGGCGATGGCGTGAGGCGGCGAGGGGGACGTTAGGGTAGCAAACCCGCTCCCCGCGTCCTGTTGCAGAATCGGAACGCAGCGATAACCGTCGGTTATCAGCGCCGGCAGCCGAGCTTGCGCAGCTCCAGTTCGGCGGCGAACAGGAACTCGAACGCTTCCAGATGGCGGCGCGCCTCGGCCATGGTCCGGCCCCACGCATACAGGCCGTGGCCGTCGATCAGGTAGCCCCACAGCGGCTGGCGGTCGAGCAGCGCGTCCACCTGGGCGGCCAGCGTCGGCATGTCCTGGGTATTGGCGAACACGGGCACGTCGATGGCCATCTCGTGCGTGCTGTTGCCATGGAAGGCCTTCAGCAGCTCGAAGCCTTCCAGGCGGACATGGCCGGCGCCGGCGAACAGGCGGGACGCCACGGTCTGCACCAGCGAATGGGTGTGCAGCACGCAGCCGATCTCGGGGTAGCGACGGTAGAGCTGCGTGTGCAGCAGCGTTTCCGCCGACGGACGATGGTCGCTGCCGACCGCCTGGCCGTCGAAGTCCACCACCATGATGTCCGCTTCCACCAGCCGGCCCTTGTCGCGGCCGGAGACGGTGATCGCCGCGTGCTGCTCGTCAAGCCGCTGCGAAAAATTGCTGCTGGTGGCCGGCGTCCAGCCCAGCTGCGCCAGTTCGCGCACGTTGGAGATGATGGACTGCGCGCGGTCGCGCAACTGGTCGGCGTCGTAGGGCAGGGCGTTCATGCCCGCCAGTTTACCGCCTGCACCGGCTCATGGTCCCGGCGACGCCGGACGTCGTGCGAATCCCCGGTATGCGGCCAGCGCCAGCAGGGCGATGACGATGCCGCCGACCAGCGTCTTGACCGGTGTCGAGTACACCAGCAGGCCGCAGGCCAGCAGCGCGCCCATGCCGACGAGGCGGTCGCCACGCGACGCGGGACGTGCCGACGTGCCCAGCATCAGGCTGAGCGCGGCGGCGACATAGGCCATCACCACCAGCGTCACCACCATGTTGATGATGGTTTCGAACTGGCCTGAGACGGTGGGCGACAGCGTCAACACCGCCAGCGCGGTCATCGACAGCGTGATGATCAGCAGCCCCCAGCCCGCCGATCCATTCGCGCGCAGGCGACCGAAGATGGCCGGCAGGAAGCCGCGTTGCGCGGCGCGTGCGCCGGATTCGCCCGTTACCAGCATCCAGCCGCCCAGCGTGCCGGTGGCCTTCAGGGCGGCGGCGGCGGCGATCACCGGAATGGCCCATTCGCCGAACATGCGCCCGGCCACGAGCGCGAACGGCGCACCCGAATCGGCCAGTTCGGCGGCGGGCACGATGCCCATCATCAGTACCGACGATGCCAGGTAGACCAGGCCGGCGATGACGATGCCGCCCATCGTGGCGATGGGCACGTTGCGGGCCGGGTCACGCACCACGCCGGCCACCATCGCGCCGGTTTCCAGGCCGACGAAGGCCCAGAAGATCGGTGCCAGCGAGCCGAACACCACATGCGCATCCGATTCGCCGGAGACATTCCATGCCGCCTGGTAGATCCCGGCATCGAAGCTGCCCCAGCCCCAGATCAGGATCGCGGCGACCGGCAGCAGGCCCAGCACCACGCACAACGACTGGAAGCGCGCGATGGCACGCGGGCCGAACAGGTTCAGCGCGAACATCAGCCAGATCAGCGCGATCTGGCCCAGCACGCGTGTCAGCGTGCCGTCGCCGACCGGCAGCAGCAGCGCGAGGTAACCAAACGCGGCCACCGCGATGGCGTTGTTGCCGATCCACGACGAGATCCAGTACAGCGTGGCCGCCAGGAAACCCATGTCGCGGCCCAGCGCCGGGCGCACGTAGTCGTCCGGGCAGTCCAGCTTCGGGTAGTCGCGCACCAGGCGTGCGAACGTGGCCCCCAACAGCACCGCCAGCACGGTGGCCAGCAGCCAGCTCAGCGCGGTCACGCCGCCGGACCGTGCCAGCGTGGCGGGCAGCAGGAAGAAGCCGGAGCCGATCATGTTGTTGGCGACGGAGAAGGTCGCCAGGACCGGGCCGATCTTGCGGGGTTGGGTGTCGGACATGCAGGTGTCGTCGAAGACGGGGAGGGCGGGAACGGGTTTCCCCACGCCCAAACGAAGGATGGCGCGTTTCCGCGCCATCCGGGAGTGCCTCAGCCTTTGTCAGGCCTGGGGGCCTTCGTGGAACGGCGGCTCGGGATCGATGCGCGGGCCGCCATCGGGGCCCTTGTCGCCGCGACCCAGGTCGCTGTGCCGGTAGCCGTACGCCCAGTAGATGATCAGGCCCAGGATCGCCCAGCCGAAGAACAGGCCGATGGTGTACATCGACAGGTTCAGGAACAGCAGCAGGCAGCCGGCGATCGCCAGCGGGCAGATCAGCCACACCATCGGCGTGCGGAACGGACGGTGGCGCTTCGGATCGCGCTTGCGCAGGATCAGCACCGCAGCCGCCACGGCCATGAACGCGAACAGCGTGCCCGAGTTGGAGATGTCGGCCAGGATGCCGACCGGGAACAGCGCCGCGAACAGTGCGACGAACGCGCCGGTGATCAGCGTCACCACGTGCGGGGTGTGGAACTTCGGGTGCACCTTCGACAGCACCGGCGGCAGCAGGCCGTCGCGCGACATGGTGAAGAAGATGCGGGTCTGGCCGTACAGCATCATCAGGATGACCGACGGCAGGGCCAGCGCGGCGGCCATGCCGATCGCGTTGCCGATGCCGGCAAAGCCCATCACCTTCAGCACGTGGGCCAGCGGTTCCTTGCTGCAGACCAGCGCGTCGCTGCCGACGCAGGCCGCGGCCATTTCGGGCGTGCCCGGGTGGAAGGCCACGCCGTTGGCGTCGAACATCGGCTGCGCGCCATTGGCGCCGACCGCGCCGTAGCTGACCAGCATGTAGAA
Source organism: Pseudoxanthomonas sp. LjRoot143 (assembly GCF_964252945.1). NCBI lineage: Bacteria > Pseudomonadati > Pseudomonadota > Gammaproteobacteria > Lysobacterales > Lysobacteraceae > Pseudoxanthomonas > Pseudoxanthomonas sp. LjRoot143. Next base: position 1,215,060 of record NZ_CAXUPM020000001.1, read on the forward strand.
CACGGTGCATACCGCCAGCGACCCGATCAGGCCGATCGGGATGTTGCGGTTCGGATTCTTGGTTTCCTCGGCGGCGGTGGAGACCGCATCGAAGCCGACGTAGGCGAAGAAGATGGAGGCTGCCGCGCCCAGCACGCCGATGCCGCCCATCGGGCTGCCCCAGCCGGTCGGGAAGAACGGTTCGAAGTTGGTGTCCTGCGCCGCGGGGACCGCGATCGCGATGAAGACGGTCAGGGCGGCGACCTTGATCAGCACCAGGATGGCGTTGACCTTGGCCGACTTCGAGGTGCCGATCACCAGCAGGCCGGTCACGGCGAGCGCGATGCAGAAGGCCAGCAGGTTGAAGCTGCCGCCGTCCATGGGGCCGCTCTGCAGCGCCCGTGGAAGCTCCCACCCCGCGCTGTTCAGCAGGCCGTTGACGTAGCCCGACCAGCCCACCGAGACGGCGCCGGCCGCGACGGCATACTCCAGGACGAGTGCCCAGCCGACCGTCCAGGCGATCGCTTCGCCCAGTACGCCGTAGGTATAGGTGTAGGCCGAGCCGGAGACCGGCACCATCGAGGCCAGTTCGGAATAGGCCAGTGCCGCGAGGCCGCAGACCACGGCGGCGATCACGAACGCGATCATCATGCCCGGGCCGGCCTTCTGGCCCGCTTCGGCGGTGAGGACGAAAATACCGGTGCCGATGATGGCGCCGATGCCCAGCATCGTCAGTTGGAAGCCGCCGAGCTGGCGTTTGAGCGCCTTCTTTTCAGCCGTTTCAAGAATTTTGTCGAGCGGCTTGACGCGCCAAAAGAGCATCGTGTGGTCCCCATGTCTGAACGGCTGTGCCCTGCCTGGCGGCAGGGGATTGATCCGCCGTACCTTGCCAAACCGGCCTCTTGTTCACAAGCGCGACTGCAACATGGCGAGCGATAATGCCGGGTCACGTTCGGTCGAACCAGAAGAAAACTCTGCCATGTCAGCCGCTTACAGCGATCTCCGGGGTCATATCATCGATTACGCCCGCCGCTGGCCAGCCGAACGCGAGGTGGCTGGGCAGTTCCTGGCGCTGCTGGACGATCCGGCCAATCCGTTCGTGCGGGAGCGGCTGGAGGGTCACCTGACCGGCGGCGTGTGGCTGGTCAGCGGTGATGGCCGGCGCATCCTGATGACCCACCACCGCAAGCTGGATCGCTGGCTGCAACTGGGCGGGCACGCCGATGGCGACACCGACATGGCGCGCGTGGCGCTGAAGGAGGCGGAGGAGGAGTCCGGCCTGGCCGATCTCTGCGTCGAGGGCGCGATCTTCGACCTGGACCGCCACTGGATTCCCGAGCGCAAGGACGTCCCCGGACACTGGCACTACGACGTGCGCTACGTGGTCCGTGCCACCGGCAGCGAGAACTATGCGGTCAGCGAGGAGTCGCTGGACCTGGCCTGGCGCGACATCGCGTCCATGATCGACGATGCCGATGTGTCGATCAGCCGCATGGCCCGCAAATGGCTGGCGCAGAACGCGTAGGGCGGGCCCGCACCCGCCGTCCTCCGTGCGTCAGTACAGCACGCGCACCCTCAGCGTGCCGTCGATCGCCGCCATCGCATCGCGCAGGCTGGCGGTCTGCTCCTCGTCGGCGGTGACGTCGATCACCACGTAGCCGACCTTGGGATCGGTGCGCAGGAACTGGCCGTCGATGTTGATGCCACGGTCGCGGAAGATGTCGTTGATCTGCGACAGCACGCCCGGCGCGTTGCGGTGGATGTGCAGGATGCGGCGGCTGCCGTCGTGGCCGGGCAGGGTGACCTCGGGGAAGTTCACCGACGACAGCGTGCTGCCGTTGTCGCTGTAGCGCACCAGCTTGGCCGCCACCTCGATGCCGATGTTGTCCTGCGCCTCCAGCGTGCTGCCGCCGACGTGCGGAGTGAGGATGACGTTGTCGAGGCCGCGCAGCGGCGACTCGAACAGTTCAGCGTTGCCCTTGGGCTCCAGCGGGAACACGTCGACCGCCGCACCGCCGATCTTGCCCGATTTCAGCGCATCGGCCAGTGCGTCGATGTCGACCACGGTGCCGCGCGAGGCGTTGATCACGTGCGCGCCATGCTTGAGCTTGGCGATCTGTGCGGCGCCGAACATGTCCTTGGTCGCGGCCGTCTCCGGCACGTGCAGCGTCACCACGTCGCTCTGCGCCAGCAGGTCGTCCAGGCTCACGGCCGAGCGGGCATTGCCGAGCGACAGCTTGGTCTCGATGTCGTGGAAGAGCACCTGCATGCCCAGGGCTTCGGCCAGCACGCCGACCTGGGTGCCGATGTGGCCGTAGCCGATGATGCCCAGCGTCTTGCCGCGTACCTCGTGGCTGCCGGCGGCCGACTTGCTCCAGCCGCCGCGGTGGCATTCGGCGTTCTTCTGCGGAATGCCGCGCATCAGCAGGATGGCCTGCGCGATCACCAGCTCGGCCACGCTGCGGGTATTGGAATAGGGCGCGTTGAAGACCGGGATGCCGGCCAGCTCCGCGGCCTCCAGGTCCACTTGGTTGGTGCCGATGCAGAAGCAGCCCACCGCGATCAGGCGGCGCGCCTGCGCCAGCACGTCCTCGCTCAGGTGGGTACGCGAGCGGATGCCGACGATGTGCGCCTCGGCAATGCGACGCTTCAGTTCGTCTTCCGGCAGCGACTTCTCGTGGAACTCGATCTGCGAATAGCCGGCCGCGCGGAACGTCTCGACGGCCGTCTGACTGACCCCTTCCAGCAACAGCACGCGGATGTCCTGCTTCGGGTACGAGGTCTTCTTGATCGACATTGCCGGAAAGGTCGCAGCGGAGGGGAAAGGGCCGTCACTATGCCAGATGGAAGACGTCGATGGTGCGGCGCGCCATGGAAAGCTCGGTTGTTGTTTCTTCGCTTGGTTGCCCTTGAAACCAAGGGTGGTATCGGCTGGACGCCACACCGCATCGCTGGCACGCTGGGCGCCCCCGAAAGTCCTGCCCCCGCAATGAGCGATCCGCGCCTGGAAGCCCTGCAGCATGCCGTCCCGGCGCTGCGACTGAAGACCGAGCCTGCCGACCTGGAGCACTACGGTCGCGACTGGACCCGCCGCTGGACGCCGACGCCGCTGGCGATCGCGCTGCCGGCCACGGTCGAGGAGGTGCAGGCCGTGGTGCGCTGGGCCAACGAGCATCGCGTCGCCGTCGTGCCGTCGGGCGGTCGCACCGGTCTGTCGGGTGGCGCCGTTGCCGCGAACGGCGAACTGGTGCTGAGCCTGGAGCGCATGAACCAGGCGCTGGACTTCAATGCCGTGGACCGCACGCTGACCGTGCAGGCCGGCATGCCGCTGGAAGCCGTGCACAACGCGGCGCGCGACCATGGCCTGGTCTATCCGGTGGATTTCGCCGCACGTGGTTCCTGCGCGATCGGCGGCAACATCGCCACCAACGCCGGTGGCATCCGCGTGATCCGCTACGGCAACACCCGCGAATGGATCGCCGGCCTCAAGGTCGTCACCGGCGCCGGCGAGGTGCTGGAGCTCAACAAGGCGCTGATCAAGAACTCCAGCGGCTACGACCTGCGCCACCTGTGGATCGGATCGGAAGGCACGCTCGGTATCGTGGTCGAAGCCACGGTGCGGCTGACCGATCCGCCGCCGCCGACCAACGTCATGCTGCTGGCGCTGCCATCGTTCGAGGTACTGATGCAGGTGTTCGCCGCGTTCCGCGAGCGGCTGCAACTGGAAGCGTTCGAGTTCTTCACCGACCGCGCGCTGCACCATGTGCTGGCGCATGGCGCGCAGAAGCCCTTCGATGACGTGCATCCGTACTACGTGGTCACCGAATTCGCGATCGGCGACGAGGCAAAGGAAGCGGCCGCCATGGCGGCCTTCGAAGCCTGCATGGAGCAGGGCTGGGTCAGCGACGGCGTGATCAGCCAGTCCGACGCACAGGCGGCCCAGTTGTGGCGCCTGCGCGAAGGCATCACCGAAGCGCTGTCGCGCTACGTGCCCTACAAGAACGACGTATCGGTACGCATTTCGGCGATGCCGGCCTTCCTGGCCGAAACGCAGTCGCTGCTGGGCGAGGCCTATCCGCAGTTCGACGTGGTGTGGTTCGGCCATATCGGCGATGGCAATCTGCACATCAACGTGCTGAAGCCGGACGGCATGGAGAACGCGGACTTCGTCACGCAATGCGAGCAGGTGACGAAGCTGCTGGCCGCGTCGCTGAAGCGCCACCACGGCAGCATTTCGGCCGAACACGGCATCGGGCTGGTTAAGAAGGGCTATCTGGAAAGCACGCGCAGTGCCGAAGAGATCGCGGTGATGCGCGGCATCAAACGGGTGCTGGATCCGAATGGGCTGATGAACCCGGGCAAGCTGTTCGACAGCTGACAATAGTCGCGGATTCATCCTCGCCACATCGATTGCGGGTAGTCTTTGCGCACCGCGCCGGCCACGGCGTTCCCCCGTTTGGAAATTCCATGTCCCGATTGATCCTGGCCGGCGTGTTGCTGGCGTTCTCCGTTCCGACGCTCGCCGGCAGCTTCGCCGGTTCTTCCGCGGGTGCTTCCTCGGCCGGTTCGTCGGCGTCGTCCGACAGCTCGTCGGGCGACGACAAGATCGTCGTGCAGGCGCGCGAAGACGCTGCCAGTTTCGTCGCCAGCGATGGCCGTATCCGCGGCGCCCAGCTCGAAGCCGCGCTGCGCCATCTGCGCGAGAAGGACGAAGCCGCGCGCAAGGCCAGCGACATGCAGCTGGCGCAGGCGATCCTGGCCCGCTGATGCATCCGCGTCGGCCCTGGGGCCGGCGCATCGCCGTGCTCCTGCTGGGAGCATGGCTGGGGCCGGCCGCTGCGGCGATCCCGCTCAAGATCGATGCCACGGGGCTGACACCCGACGACGTCACCGCGACGCAGTCGCTCATCGACGATGTCCTGCCGCGCCTGCCAGAAACATGGCGCGATGGTCTGCCTTCCGGCCTCGTCCTGCAGTGGCGCGATGATTTTCCGGACCATGTCGCGGGACGACGGGTGGGTGGTCGCGTGTTGCTGCCGCGCCAATTGCTCGATGCATGGCGAGCGCGCGACACGGTGCCGGCGGACGATGCTTCCGTGCGTGCCGTCCGCGAGTCGCTGGTGCACGAGCTGGCCCACAGTTACGACCGCGCGCGGCGCAACGTCCTGTCCGGTGATCCGCGCCTGCGCGATCTGGCCGGGTGGCAGCGCAGCGTGTTCCCGTTCGCAGGGCGCCGTTCAAGCAACGACTTCGTCGCGCGGACGCCGGATCCCTACGAACGGGAGCGCCCGTCCGAATTCGTGGCGGTGAACCTGGAGCACTTCATCCTCGACCCGGCGTACGCCTGCAGGCGTCCGGCGTTGCATCGCCTTTTCGCTGCACATTTCAATGTGTCGACCGTCGTGGACGCATGTGCGCCCGGACTTCCGTTCCTCGATGTGGATGCCGAAGCCGGCGACGCTTCGTTGCTGTCCTTGGATCCGGCACGCGTCTACGCGATCGACTATCTGCTCGCCGAGGGCAACACCCAGGCCATGAGCCGCTGGGGCCACAGCATGCTGCGGCTGGTGATCTGCGCGCCCGGTCGCACTCCCGGACCCGACTGCCGCTTCGACCTCTCGCATCATCGCGTGCTGTCGTTCCGTGCCTTCGTCGGCGACGTGCAGATCTCCGGCTGGCGTGGCCTGACCGGCTCGTACCCGTCGCGGCTGTTCCTGCTGCCGCTGGACCAGGTGATCGAGGAGTACACCCGGGTCGAGTTGCGTGGCTTGCAGTCCATTCCCCTGCAACTGGAGACGAACGAAATCGCCTCGCTGCTGGAGCGCGCCGCCCAGCTGCACTGGAGTTACGACGGCCGCTACTACTTCATCAGCAACAACTGCGCCGTGGAAACGTGGAAGCTGCTGCATGACGGCGTGCCACGCCTGGCCAACGAGCCGCTGGCGAGCATCACGCCTACCGGGCTGCTCAGGAAGCTGGAGCGTCGCGGCATCGCGGATCCGCGCGTGCTCGAGGATGCCGACGAAGCACGCCGGCTCGGCCACTACTTCGAGCCGATGAGCGCGCGGTACGACGCGCTGTTCGCGGTCGCGCGCGACGCACTGTCGCTGCCGCACCGCGATGCGCAGGCCTGGCTGGCGCTGTCGCCGGGCGAACGCGCCGTCTGGTTGCCGCAGGCCGACCTGCGCGTCAGTGCGGCGTTGTTTGTGCTGGAGAACGCGGCGCAGCGTCGCCACCAATTGCTGCTGCGCGACGCACTGAAGCGGCGGTATCTGGGGCGCGACGCGCCGGACGACATCGCACGGGCACTGGACGCGTTGCGCACGTGGCTCGGCGACACCGGCTTCGTCAGTCGGCCTTCTGAACTGGTGCCCGAAGGCTACGGGCTGCCGCAGGCCGACGAGCGCGCGAGCGTGGCGGAGGAGGCGAGAATCCGCGTGGCACGCCTGCGCGAGCAGGATGGCGTGCTGCGCACCGAACTGGAGCGATGGCTGCCCGCCGACCAGCGCGACGTACTGCGGGGCATCGAGGCGAACCTCGAGACGATCGGCGCGCGCCTGCGCGCAGGGGATGCGGCAGGCGCGTCGTGACCCGGCCTCAGTCGGCGCGGCCGCCGAATTCGCCGGTCGTCGTGTTGACCAGGATGCGCTCACCGTTGGTGATGTACTCCGGCACCATGATCTCGATGCCGGTGCTCAGCTTGGCCGGCTTCGGACGCTTGGTGGCGGTACCACCCTTCAGTTCCGGCGGCGTCTCGACCACTTCCAGCGTCACGTGCTGCGGCAGCTGCAGCGCGACCGGCAGTTCGTCGATGACCTGCACATAGCAGCCGCTGAGGCCGTCGGTGATGTAGCCGGCGTCGTCGCCGATGACGTTCGCATCCAGCGTGTAGGGCGTGTAGTCCTCGTCGTCGAGGAAGACGAAGGCGTCGCCGTCCTTGTAGGAATACGTCGCCTGGCGGCGCAGCAGCTCCACTTCGGACAGGTTGTCGTCGGCATCGAAGCTGGCATCCAGCTTGTTGCCGCCCGGCACGCTGTACATGATGAAGCGGAAGCGCACGTTGCCGCCGCGGCCCTGCGGCGAGCTGCGCTCGATGTCGCGGATCTGGTACACGCCGCCGTTGTGTTCGACGACGTTGCCCTTCTTGATGTCGAAAGCCTTCATGGATCAACCGTATCTGGGGAATGGGAAAGTGGAGGGCGCGGGCCCGTTTACTTCGGCGCCAGGCGCACCGCGCCGTCGAGGCGGATGGTCTCGCCGTTGAGGTACGGGTTGCCGAGGATGTAGGCGACCAGGTCGGCGAACTCCTCCGGCTTGCCGAGGCGGGACGGGAAGGGGATCGACGCGCTGAGCGACTGCTGCACGGCCTCCGGCATGCCATCGACCATCGGCGTCCAGAAGATGCCCGGGGCGACGGTCATCACGCGGATGCCGAAGCGCGACAGTTCGCGGGCCATCGGCAGGGTCATGCCGACCACACCGCCCTTGGAGGCCGAGTAGGCGGCCTGGCCGATCTGGCCTTCGTACGCCGCCACGCTGGCGGTGTTGACGATGATGCCGCGCTCGCCGTCGGCGTTCGGGGTGTTGTGCTGCATGAGGTCCGCGGCGGCCTTGGCCACGTTGAAGCTGCCGACCAGGTTGACCATCACGGTGGCCTGGAAGGTCGACAGCGGCATGGGCGCTTCCTTGCCCAGGACACGGCCGGCACCGAGGATGCCGGCACAGTTGATCGCCGCATTCAGGCCGCCCAGAAATTCCTTCGCCGCCGCCACGTTCGCCGCCACGCCCGCTTCATCGGTCACGTCGGTGCGGAAGTAGCGGACGTTGGCCTCGCCGAGTTCGGCGACGGCGGCCGCACCCTTGTCGTCGTTGACATCGAACAGCGCCGCCTTGCCGCCCCGGGCGACGAGGTGGCGGGCCACGGACAGGCCGAGGCCGGAGACACCGCCGGTGATGACGGCGCGGGTATCGGAAAGCTGCATGCGGTGAACCTGCTGCGGAAAGGGCCGCATTTTACGCGATGGCGGGGGAGGGGCGGGGAGCCCACGACCGGGTAACGCCTGTGGGAGCGACGTCAGTCGCGATAAGGCCCTCCCTGTAGAGCTTCATCGCGACTGACGTCGCTCCCACACCAATCTCTCCCGACGAGGCGCTCAGGCGTGCAGCGCCCGCTCCAGCGGGGCGTCGGCGAGGCGGCGCGCAAACTCGTCCGGCGACAGGCCCGGCGCGAACAGGAAGCCCTGGCCCACCGGCACCCCGAGGTTCAGCAGGAACTGGCGCTGGGCTTCGGACTCCACGCCTTCGGCCACCAGTCCCAACCCCAGGCTGCGTGCGATCGCCGAGACCGCCTGGCAGACCGCGACGTCGGAGCGGTTGTTCGGTACGCCCTCGGTGAACAGCGGACTCAGCTTCAGGCCGTGGATCGGCAGGCGGCGCAGGTAGTTCAGTGCGCTGTAGCCCTCGCCGAAATCGTCGATGGTCAGCAGCACGCCCAACTGGCGCAGGTCGGCGAAGGTGCGCAGCGTGGCAGGGGCGTCCTCGATCAGCACCCGCTCGGTGAATTCCAGCTCCAGCGCGCTGCCCGGCAGGTCGAACTCCGCCAGGATGGCGCGCACGCGATCGGCGAGGTCGTCGCCGGCGAACTGGCGGTACGACACGTTGACCGCCACGCGCACGATGCCCAGGCCCATGTCGCGCCAGGCGGCCACCTGCCGGCAGGCCTCGCGCAGCACCCAGCTGCCGATGCGCACGATGTCGCCGGTGGTCTCGGCATGGCTGATGAAGACGTCCGGCCGCAACTCGCCCAACTGGTGGTTCTGCCAGCGGATCAGCGCCTCGCCGGCGATGATGCGGCCGTTGCGCAGGTCGACCTGCGGCTGGTAGACAAGGCGGAACTCCTCGTTGTCGACCGCGCGGCGCAACTGCGTCTCGATCTGCAGGCGATCCTGCTGCCGCTGGGCCAGTTCCTGGGTGAAGCTCTGCCAGCCGTTGCGCGCGCGATGCTTGCTGTCGTACATCGCGATGTCGGCGTTCTGGATCAGCTGCTGCGGGCGCAGGCCGTCGCCGGGCGCCACCGCCAGGCCGATGCTGGCGGTGATGGCGAACTCGTCCTTGCCGAAGCGGAACGCATCCGCGAATGCACCGAGCACCGCATGTGCCATCGCTTCCGGCTGGTGGGGGTCTTCACCGGCGTCGCAGATCACCAGGAACTCGTCGCCGCCGAAGCGCGCGATCATCCCCTCGGTGCCGACTGCGCCGCGGATGCGGTCCGATGCCTGCACCAGCAGTTCGTCGCCGGCGTTGTGGCCCAGCACGTCGTTGACCATCTTGAACCGGTCGAGGTCGATGTAGAGCACTGCGACGCGCGCGCGCTCGGGATCGGCCAGGCGCGCGCCGAGCTCGGTCAGCACGGCGTCGCGGTTCATCAGGCCGGTCAGCGGATCGGTGCGCGCCTGGATGCGCAACATCTCCTCGGCCTGCTTGTCCTGCGAGATGTCCTGCATGGTGCCGGTGATGCGCGAGGCGCCGGGATCGCCCGGTTCGGCATCGCCGATCACGCGGATCCAGAACGGATGGCCATCGGCCTGGGTGCCCTGCAGTTCCAGGTCGAAACCCTGGCCGCCGGCGGTGATCAGGTCCAGCGCACCGCGCAGGCGGCGACGGTCGGTTTCGCGCAGACAGGACAGCATGTCGTTGAGCGTGACCAGCGGGCGTGCCGCGCCGAGGATGCGCTGGGCCTCGTCGGTCAGGTACATGCGGTCGCGACCGAGGTCCCACTCCCAGCCGCCGATGTGGGCGAGCGATTGCGCGCGGTCGAACAGCGCGCTGTCGCGCTTGAGTTCGGTGACGTCGCTGAACAGCGTGCTGACCTGCGACGGTACGCTCGCGCCGGGCGCGAACTGCGGCACCGAGGTGGCGGTGAGCCAGAGCAACTGCTTCTTTTCGCGGTGGTACAGGCCGAGCAGTACGCTCTCGACCATCTGGCCGGTGTCGAGCGCACGCTGAGCGGGGAGCTCATGGCGCGCCATCTCGCGGCCGTGTTCGTCGACGATGTGCCAGCGACCCAGCGCCAGTTCCTGATCGGCGCGCTGGTCCTCGCGGATGCCGAAGATGCGCATCGCGGCACCATTGCAGTACTGCACTTCCAGGTCGCGGTTGTGCACCACGATGCCCTTGTCGATGGTCTCCATCAGCTCGCGGTAGCGCAGTTCCGCCAGCCGGCGGCTGCTGATGTCGCGGGCGACCGCGACGATGCTCTTGCGGCCGTCGAAGTTGATGTTGGCCGAGTGCACTTCGACGGGGAACCGGGTGCCGTCGCCGCGCATGTTGGTGACTTCGATGACGTAGGTCTCGCCGCGGTTCAGCGTTTCCCACACCGGTACCAGATGGTCGCGCGGCAGGTCGGGATTGAGCACGTTGATGTTGCGCCCGACGATCCCGTCGCGCGGACGCTTGTATGCCGTCGCCCCGGCCTGGTTGAGATCCAGGATGGTGCCGTCCTCGGCGATGATGCTGACCGGGTCGGGGACCGCGTCGAACAGGTTGCGGTAACGCGAGCGCTCGGTATCCGCTTCGTGCTGCTTGGCGAGCAGCGCCTCGCGCGCGTCCTGGAGCAGGCGGGCTGTGGACGGGTTGGTCTCGGCCGCAGCCGCGCGGTCGAGCGCGGCGGCCAGCGCCATCACGTCGACGTCGCTGGCCGGGCGATGGTTCATGCGGCCGCCAGGGCCTTGCCGACGCGGCTGCCGGTCTCGCGCCCCAGCCGGGCCGACAGCCAGCGGCCGGTGTCCGCCAGCAGGTCCAGGTCCACGCCGGTGCGCAGTCCGAGGCCATGCAGCAGGTAGACCACGTCCTCGCTGGCGACATTGCCGCTGGCACCCTTGGCGTAAGGGCAGCCGCCCGCGCCGGAGACCGCTGAATCCACAACGCGGACGCCGACGTCGAGACACGCGAGGATGTTCGCCAGCGCCTGCCCGTAGGTGTCGTGGAAGTGCACGGCCAAAGCGGACATCGGCACCTCGGCGGCGACCGCCGACAGCATGTCGACCGCCTTGCGCGGCGTGCCGACGCCGATGGTGTCGCCCAGCGAGATTTCGTAGCAGCCCATCGCATGCAACTGGCGCGCCACGCGCACCACATCGGCCAGCGGTACGTCGCCCTGGTAGGGACAGCCGAGCACGGTGGACACGTAGCCGCGTACCTTCACGCCATCGGCGGCGGCGCGCTCGAGCACCGGGCGGAACCGTTCGATGGATTCGTCGATGGAGGCGTTGATGTTCTTGCGGTTGAACGCCTCGGACGCCGCGGTGAAGACCGCCACCTCCTCGACGCCGACGGCGCGTGCGCGGTCGTAACCGGTCTCGTTCGGGACCAGCACGGGATAGGCCGTGCCGGGACGCCGCTGGATGGCGGCGAACACCTCGGCGGCATCGGCCAGCTGAGGCACCCATTTGGGGCTGACGAAGCTGGTGGCCTCGATGCTGAGCAGGCCGGTGCGCGACAGCCGGTCGATCAGGTCGACCTTGTCGACGGTGGCGACCAGGGTCTTCTCGTTCTGCAGGCCATCGCGGGGGCCGACCTCGACGATGCGGACGAAATCGGTGCTGGGGGGCAGGGCACTCATGAGCGCTTCCCGTCCTTGGCACGGCGCATGCGCAGCGTCTTGTCGCGGCCGTCGAAGGCGTCGAACAGTGCGGGCTCGGACTGCAGCAACCTGCGCAGTTGCTCGGGTCCGCCTTCGAATACGTAGGTGCTGGCGTCGGCCTCGCGCGCCTTCAGCGAACCCTCCTGCACGCGTTGCATGATGTCCACCGTGTCGAGCATCGCGATCTGCAGCGTATCGTTGCGGATGCGGTATTTCAGCAGTGTGACCGCGCCGGGCGGCATGCCCTTCGGGATCGGCGGTGCGGCCGCCTTGCCGGTGCCGAACAAGCCTTCCAGTTCCTTGAAGCCGAGGGCGAGGTAGCGTTCGCCCTCGAGTTCGAATCCGAGCGCGTCGAACTGCGGTGCATCGGCGCGCGCGGCATCGTGCAGGCGCACGCGGCAGGTGGCGTCCACGTCCGCGTAATCGTCCTTGCCCAGCGGCACGCGGTCCTGCGGGCTGTCGGGCAAGGGAATCCAGCGGCCGACGAGGGCCGGATCGCAGGCCAGCGGTGCCGGCGGCTGCTCGAACATCACGCAGCCGCCCAGCATGCAGGCCGCCAGCAGGGCGACGGCCGTGCGCCACGATGACGGCGGGACGGACCTCACTCCAGCGTCACCAGCACGGTATCGGCGTCGACGAAATCGCCAGCCGCCGCGCGCAGTTCCGCCACCACGCCGGCGCGCGGTGCCTTGACGGCCAGCTCCATCTTCATCGCTTCCATCACCAGCAGCTCCTGTCCTGCGTCCACGCTGTCCCCGACCCGCGCCTTGACCACCACCACCCGGCCCGGCATCGGCGCGATGATGCGGCCGTCCCCGCCGCTGTCCCCACCTGCCGTCCGCTGGTACGCCGGCAGCGTCTCCAGCGTGGCGCGCCGTTCCCCGTCGTGCAGGGTGAGGCGGGTGCCGTGGCGGTGGACGCGGAAGCGTCGTGCCTGATCATGGATACGCAACTCGAGCAGTCCAGCGGTCAGCCTGGCACCGGCGACCGCATGCGTCGCGCCATCCACCTCGACGGCATAGCGGCCGCCATGGCCGTGTGCGAGCGTCTCCCAGCGCTGGTCGCGGTGCTGGAGGGCCAGTGGCCGGCGGCCGGCGTGGCCCAAGCGCCAGCCATCGGCGATGGCCCAAGGGGAGCCCGGGTCGCCCGATACGGCGGCGTCGATGCGGGCGGACGCCTCCTGTTCCAGCAGGACGGCGACGGCGGCCGCCACCTGCAGGTCGGTCGTCAGTGTCGGTGCGGGCATGAACTCGCCCAGATGGCGGTCCAGATACCCGGTATCGATGCGCCCCTCCACCACGGCAGGGTGCCGGGCGAGCTGCTCGAGGAAGCCGATGTTCGATTTGGGCCCGACGATGTCGCACTCGGCCAGCGCGGCGCGCAGCCGCGCCAGCGCGGTGGGCCGGTCCTCGCCCCAGACGATCAGCTTGGCGATCATCGGGTCGTAGAAGATGGTCACCGTGTCACCTTCGATGACGCCGGCATCGAGGCGCACCTGGGCCGAGGGTGCGGGCAGGACCAGCGACTCCAGCCGTCCGGATCCCGGCAGGAAGCCGGCCTCCGGATCTTCCGCGTACAGGCGCACTTCGATGGCATGGCCGCGCTGCACGATGGCGTCCTGCGCCAGCGGCAGCGGTTCGCCCGCGGCCACGCGCAGCTGCCACTCCACCAGGTCCAGGCCGGTGACCATCTCGGTGACCGGATGCTCCACCTGCAGGCGGGTATTGATCTCCATGAAGTAGAACTGGCCGTCGGGGTCGACGATGAATTCCACCGTACCCGCGTTGGCGTAATCGATGGCCTGCGCGGCTTTCACCGCCGCATCGCCCATCGCGGTGCGCAACGCCGGCGTCAGGAACGGCGAGGGCGACTCTTCCAGCACCTTCTGGTAGCGGCGCTGGGCGGAGCATTCGCGCTCGTTGAGATGCAGGGTGTGGCCATGCGTGTCGGCGAATACCTGGATTTCGATATGGCGTGGCGACTGCACGTAGCGTTCCAGCAGCACGCGGTCGCGGCCGAACGCATTCGCGGCCTCGCGCTGGCAGCTTTCCAACTGGGCGATGAAGTCCTCCAGCCGGTGCACCACGCGCATGCCCTTGCCACCACCGCCGTGCGCGGCCTTGATCATCAGCGGAAAACCGATGCGCGCCGCTTCGCGTGACAGCGTATTCGGCGACTGGTCCTCGCCCGTATAGCCGGGGACGACCGGTACGCCGGCAGCGGCCATCAGTTCCTTGGCACCGGCCTTGCTGCCCATCTTTCGCATGGACGCGCCGGACGGGCCGATGAACACCATGCCGGCGGCCGCGACGGCATCGGCGAAGTCGGCGTTCTCCGACAGGAAGCCATAGCCCGGATGGATGGCCTGGGCGCCGGTCGTCTTCGCCGCCTCCAGGATGGCGTCGCCGCGCAGGTAGCTGTCGGCGGGGCGCGGTCCGCCGATCAGGCAGGCCTCGTCGGCCTGGCGCACGTGCTGGGCGTCGGCGTCGGCTTCGGAGTACACGGCGACGGTGCGGATACCGAGCCGGCGGCAGGTGCGGATGACGCGGCAGGCGATTTCGCCGCGGTTGGCGATCAGGATCTTGGAGAACATCAGGACTGTGTTTCCGCAGGCAGGTGGCAGACGGCTTCGATGTTGTGGCCGTCGGGATCGATGGCGAAGGCGCCGTAATAGTGCGCGTGGTAGTGCGGACGCAGGCCGGGCGCGCCGTTGTCCCGCGCGCCGGCCGCGAGTGCGGCAGCGTGGAAAGCGTCCACCTGCGCACGGCTCTGTGCGGTGAACGCGATGTGGGCGCCCCGGCCGGGCTCGCCGCTGCCCTTGCCGACCCAGAAATGCGGACGGCCCGGCGGACCGAAGCCGCAGCCTTCGTAACCGCCCGTCATGTCGCGCGTCACCTCCATCACGACGCCATGGCCGAGCGTGGCGAGCACATCCTGGTAGAAGGCGCGGCTGCGTGCGTAGTCGGCGACGTCGATGCCCAGATGATCGATCATGCGGTCACTCCTTGAGGGTCCACGCCGGCGCGCGCTTGTCGAGGAAAGCGGACAACCCCTCCTGGCCCTCCGCCGATACGCGCAGTCCGGCGATGAGGTCGGCGTTGTCAGCGTCGAGCCGGTCGCGGTCGAAGCAGTCCGCCACGCGAACGACCAGACGCTTCGCGCCCGCAGCGGCGTGCGGGCCGGCCTTCAACAGCAGCGCAAGCTGGCGTTCGATGGCGGCGTCCAGCGCGTCGGCGGCGACCACGTCGTGCAACAGCCCGATCCGCAGCGCCGTGGCGGCGTCGAAGATCTCGGCGGTGGCGAACCAGCGACGTGCCTCGCGCGGCCCGATGGCGGCGATGACGTACGGCGAGATCACCGCGGGCAGCAGCCCCAGCTTGCTTTCGGTCAGGCCGAACTTCGCCTCCGGCACGCCGATGGCAATGTCGCAGCACGCGACCAGGCCGACACCGCCGCCGAACGCCGCGCCATGGACCCGGGCGATCGTGGGCTTCGGCAGTTCGTCCAGCGTGCGCATCAGGCGGGCGAGGGCGAGGGCGTCCTCGCGGTTCGCGCCTTCGCTGGCCGCCGCCATGCCGCGCATCCAGTTCAGGTCGGCGCCGGCGGAGAACGAGGCGCCGCTGCCCTCCAGTACCACGGCCCGGACAGCGGGGTCGGCACCCATCTGGACCAGCGTCTCCGTCAGCGCCGCGATCAGGCCTGCATCGAAGGCGTTGTGCAGGGCGGGGCGATCCAGCCGGATGCGCGCCACGGCGCCGGCGCGGGTCAGTACGAGAGGGTGTTCCTGCGGTGATGCCGCCATGCCTGCCATTCCCTGCAAAGTCGCCGAATGATAGCGGCACAGTCCGTTGCGGCCGTCGTGCAGTGCGGCGATGCTACAATGAGAACAGTTCGCATTTGAGGCTGCTGCGTGATCCTGACCGACCTTCCCCGGCGTACGCCCGCCATCGTCGAATCCGTCGAGGACCATGGTCCGCAGGACAACATCGCCCGTCGCCTGCGCGAGCTGGGCTTCGTCAACGGCGAGGAAGTCGAAATCGTGGCGAAGGGTCCGCTGGGCGCCGAACCGCTGCTGGTGCAGGTGGGCTTTACCCGCTTCGCCCTGCGTCGCTCGGAAGCCGCGCGCGTGCGATTGCGCGCCGGAGCGGCAGCATGAGCGCGCCCGACGCATCGACGCTGCGGCTGGCGCTGGTCGGCAATCCCAACTGCGGCAAGACCGCGTTGTTCAACCAGTTGACCGGCAGCCGGCAAAAGGTCGCCAACTACGCCGGCGTCACCGTCGAGCGCAAGGAAGGGCGCCTGCATTCGAGCGACTCCGGTCGCAGCTACGCCGTGCTGGACCTGCCGGGCGCGTACAGCCTGCATGCTGCGAGCCTCGACGAGGCCGTCACCCGTGATGTCTGCCGCGGCTTCTATCCCGGCGAGGCCGCGCCGGACGTGCTGGTCTGCGTGGTGGATGCCACCAACCTGCGCCTGCACCTGCGTTTCGCGCTGGAAGTGCGCGAACTCGGCAAGCCGATGATCCTGGCGGTCAACATGATGGATGCCGCGCAGCGTCGCGGCATCGCCATCGACCTGTCCGCACTGGAGCGCGAACTCGGTGTGCCGGTGGTCGAGACCGTCGCGGTGAGGCACGGCGGCGCGCGCGCGCTGGTCGAGCAGATCGATCGCATGGCGGCACAGCCGCACGAGCCGCGCACGCGTCTGGGCGATGGCGCCGACCTGCATGCGGAAACACGTCGCCTGTTGTCGCTCGCGGTCACCATGCCGGAACGCACGGCGAAGATCGATGATGCGCTGGACCGCTGGCTGCTGCAGCCCGTGTTCGGCTTCGCCGTCCTCGTCGTCGTGATGTTCCTGATCTTCCAGGCCGTGTTCGCGTGGGCGACGCCGTTTGCGGATGCCATCGAAGCGGGCACCGGGTGGCTGGGCGAGGTCGTGGGAGGGCTGCTGCCGGAAGGGCCACTCAACAGCCTGATGGTGGATGGCATCATCGCGGGCCTGGGCGGAGTGGTCGTGTTCCTGCCGCAGATCCTGATCCTGTTCGCCTTCATCCTGGCGCTGGAAGAGAGTGGCTACCTGCCGCGCGCCGCCTTCCTGCTGGATCGCCTGATGCGTGGGGCGGGGCTGTCGGGCCGCTCGTTCATTCCCTTGCTGTCGAGCTTCGCCTGCGCTGTGCCCGGCATCATGGCCACGCGCAGCATCCAGGATCCGCGCGACCGCATCGCGACGATCCTGGTCGCGCCCCTGATGACGTGCTCCGCGCGCCTGCCGGTCTATACGCTGCTGATCGCTGCGTTCATCCCAGACGAGAAGGTGGGCATCTTCAATCAGCAGGGTCTGGTGATGTTCGGGCTGTACGCCGCCGGCATCTTCAGCGCGCTGGTGGTCTCCTGGGTGATGAAGAAGTGGCGGCGCGACAAGAGCGAGCATGCGCTGCTGCTGGAGTTGCCGTCCTATCGCATCCCGCATCCGCGCGACCTGCTGATCGGGCTGTACGAGCGCGCCATGATCTTCCTCAAGCGCGTCGGCGGCATCATCCTGGCGCTGACGATCCTGCTGTGGGTCTTGCTGACGTTCCCGGAGGCGCCGGCCGATGCCGTAGGGCCGGCCATCGACTACAGCTTTGCCGGACGCATCGGCCACGCCATGGCGGTGTTCTTCGCGCCGCTGGGCTTCAACTGGCAGATCTGTATCGCGCTGATCCCGGGCATGGGCGCGCGCGAGGTCGCGGTGTCCTCACTGGCGACGATCTACTCGCTTTCCGCCGCGGATGACGATGCCGCCATCCAGGCGCTGACGCCGGTCATCAGCGACGGCTGGTCGCTGGCCACCGCACTGTCGCTGCTGGTGTGGTTCATCTATGCGCCGATGTGCATCTCGACGCTCGCCACCATCAAGCGCGAAACGGGATCGTGGAAGCAGATGGGCTTCGCGACGTTCTACCTGTTCGCACTCGCCTATCTCGCCTCGCTGGTGACCTACCAGGTCGCCAAGGCGCTGGGTGCGGGCTGAGCCATGGATGTCTCGCTCGCCCTGCAGTACGCCATCATCGCGGTCGCGGTGGTGGTCAGTGCATGGGTCGTGCTGAAGAAGCAGTTCCCCGGTCCGCTGCGCAAGGCGCGGGTCGCGCTGGCGCTGCCGCTGTTGCGTGAGGATCGCGCGGGCTGGGTCCGCGGGCTGGGGCGCTGGATCGCGCCCCCCGGCATGACCACCGGCAAGACCTGCGGCGGGTGCGACGGCTGCGGCTGAAGGCGATCAGGAAAGCCGCAACACCAGACCCAGTACCACCATCGACACGAAGACGACGAAGGACGTGACCGTCGTCCACCGGTTCCCCGCGGCGTCCGCCAGGCTGATCCGGTGCCGCCGGGCGAAGGCCCAGTCGCAGATGTTCACGCCGATGGCAGCCCCCGCAAGCGCTGCCACCCAGGGGGACAACGCCTCGCCGATGGGCAGCGCACGCACCAGCCAGCTGACGCCGATGCCGAAGCGCAGCACGTCGAAGAACTGCCGGAAGTGCAGCAGCGCCGCCGGCAACACCAGCGCGAAACCCAAGGCCGGTATGCCGGGCAACAGCAGTGCCGCCAGCAAGCCGGCGACGGCGAGCCAGACTGGCATCAGGGCGATCCAGGGCGCGTGCATCGTGGACGGACGGTCGCGCAGCGCCCACAGCACGCGCATGGCGTGCCACATGCACAGCATGCCGGCGACGGCGGCGAACGTCATGCCCGTCACCCGCGTCGCGCGATCGGGCTCGACGGCAGTCAAGTGGCATAGGCCGGCGATCAGCAACGTGGCGACCAGCGCCGAGAGCAGGACCGTCGCCCAGCGCCAGGCGCCGGCATAGAAGGGATCCGCCAGACGGCTGAAGAAGCCTTGCTGGCGCCTGTCCAGTCCGGGAACATCATCGCCGTAGTCCGCCGTCAGTCGCTGGGACAGTCGCGCGGCGCGGATCGAAAAGCCCGGCATGCAGGCCAGCAGCAGTGCCAGCGGCCACCGGAACGGACGTTTCAGTTGCCGGATGGTCAACGGCCGGTCTTCGTCGAAGGCCTGCGTATCCTCGTTTTCCACCGCCCGCATGACGTGCGTGCGCTTTTCCACCCATTCCGGTGGCGTGAAGCCGAAGAACTCACCCAGCACCGCCAGGTTGCCCGGGGACACCGGCTTGTCCTCGTAGGCGATCTGTTCGAATACATCCGACCCGATGCGTCGCTTGACCTCCAGCGAGTACAGGTCGGGATGCTGCGCCAGATGCTGCCGCAGGAGACTGGGCAACTCGTGCGTGGCGCGCGCCATCAGCTCGTCACGCAATCGCGCTTCGTCGACGCGCGCCGTGGACGGGCTGGATGGCCCCGCGTTGCCGACAGGAGGCGTGACGTGCGGCGCCTGCCCATCGGAGTGGTCCGTCTCGATGATCGGCAGCAGCGCGGCCGTCCCGGCCAAGCCGTCCTCGTGGGCCTGCTGGACCGTAGTGTCGTGCTGGTACGACAGCGCTGCCTGGTACGCCTCGTTGAGCCGCTGGAATCCGGCGGGATCTTCGTCCGGCCTGTGGCGCTTCAGCAGGCGCGCGTACGCACGCTTGATGGTGCGTTCGTCCGCGTCGTCATCGATCTCGAGCAGGTCGTACGGCCATTCGCTCACGCCTGCGCCTCGATGTGCTCCAGCATCCGCGCGAAATCGGCACGATGCTCGCGGATCTGCATCGGATCCTGGCCATCCAGGACGGCGCGGAAGCGGACCAGCGCATCCTGCAGGTCGTGGCGCGCCCACAGCAGCTCCTCGTACAGCCGCTCCGCACGCGCGATCACCGCGAGGTTTTCCTGCTGGTCGCGCGGGTGCACCTTCAGCTCGGACAGGGTGGCGAGGCGGTCCCGGATCTCGGACGCCGACAGCACGCCGGGGTTCTGCTCCAGCACCACCTCGTGCGTTTCGCCGGTGGCCAGCACGGTCGCCTCCACCTGCAGCAGGCCGTTGACGTCGTAGGTGAAGCGGATATCGACCGGGTTGTCGTGGGCGGCCTTCGCCGGCACCTTCACGGTGATCGTGCCGAGCTTGACGTTGTTCTCCACGCGCGGGCTTTCGCCCTGGTAGATATTGAATTCCACCTGGGTCTGCAGGTCGCGCATCGGCTGGTAGCGTTCGACGCGACTGACCGGCACCGTAGCGTTGCGGTGGATGATCGGCGAGAACAGGCCGGTGGTGACCTGGCCGTGGCCATCGTCGCGGCCGGTGTCGACGCCGAGCGAGTGCGGGCAGACATCGGTCAGGATGACTTCCTCGAGCTTCTCGTCGCGCGCCTTCATGCCGGCTGCCACGGCGGCCCCGCGCGCGATGGCTTCGTCGGGGTTGATATGGCGCAACGGCAGCCGGCCGAACATGCGCGAGACGAGTCGGGCGGTCAACGGCATGCGCGAGGCGCCGCCGACCAGCACGAGGTGGTCCAGCTGCCCCGGGCCGAGCCGGGCGTCGCGCATGGCGCGCTCCAGCGGCGCGCGCATGCGCTGCACCAGCGGCTCGCACAGGCGGGCGAAGGCGGCTTCGTCGACTTGCCACTGGCGCGGTTCTCCGCCCAGGGTGAAGTCCACGGTCAGGGCCTGGCTGGTGGTGTTGGAGAGCTCGCGCTTGGCCAGTTCCAGGCGCCGGCGCAGGTGCGCGTCCTCGGCCGCGGTCAGTTTCTGCGGGTCGAACCCGGTGTCGCGCAGGCAGGCGTCGCGCATGACGGACAGGAAATCCTCGCCGCCGAGGAAGTTGTCGCCCGCACTGGCGTGCACTTCCATCACCCCGTCGAACATCTCAAGAATGGAAACGTCGAACGTGCCGCCGCCCAGGTCGAATACCAGGAAGCGGCCACCGTCGCGCTGCTGCAGGCCATAGGCCATGGCGGCGGCGGTGGGTTCGTTGATCAGTCGCTCGACCTTGATGCCGGCCAGCTCACCCGCGATCCGCGTCGCCTTGCGCTGGGCGTCGCCGAAGTACGCGGGAACGCTGATCACGGCTTCGGTGACCGGCGTGCCCAGGTGGCTCTCGGCATCCGCCAGCAACGAGCGCAGCACGATCGCCGACAACTCCTCCGGGCGCAGGGCGTGCTTGCCGAGGCGGGTGATGCGGTTGGTGCCCATCCAGCGCTTGAAGCTGGCGACGCTGCGCTGCGGATGGGTGATGAGGCGGTCGACCGCCGGCCGCCCTACGATCAGGGCTTCTTCGGCATCCACGCTGACCACGGACGGCGTGAGCAGCTCGCCCAGCGCGTTCGGGATCAGGACAGGACCCTCCGGTCCGTAATACCCGATCAGCGAGTGCGTGGTCCCCAAATCGATGCCGACGATCATCCAGTCCCCCGCTGGCGTCCATGTCGGCGTCGAGTGTAGCCGGGCGCTCCGCCGGCGGGGAGGGCGTCAGTGCCGCGTGCGCCGCCCGGCCGCCTTGCCGGTCGCGGGGTTCAGTTCCACCGACAGCACGAAGCTGCGTTGTTCGTGCGGCTGCATGGCGCCGACACCGACGACCTGGCGGGTGACTTCATCGCCACGTTCGTTGCGGATGGACAGCACCACGCTGTATTCCCAGGCGGCGCCCTCGGCCGGCGGCTGCAGCGTGCCTTCGATCCGCAGCGGGGTGAGTGCCGGAGTGGCGTTGGCACCTGCGCCCGGTTCGAAGCGCAGGTGGTGGCGGCAGCCCGGACAGACGGCCGCGCTTTCGAGGATGGTCGCCTTGCAGTGCGGACAGGTGCGGGTGGCGCCGGCACTGCCCGGGCGGGGTTGGCTCATGCGGCGGGGCCGGGCTCCGTGCCGTTCGACTTGCCGCCCTTGGTGGGCGTGTCGTCCCAGCCGAACTCGGCATTGCCGCGCATGCGCGAACCGGCGGCCACGGTGAGGGCGCCTGCCTTCACGTCACCGACCAGCACGCCCGACGACAGCAGCTCCACCCGCGACGCGGATTCGATGTTGCCTTCCAGTTCGCCGGCGATGGTCACCTTCTTCGCCCGCACGCCGCCATTGAGCTTGGCACCGGTTTCGATGGTCAGGTCGCCCTGCACGTTGACGTCGCCCTTGAACCTGCCGGCGATGCGGATGTGGCCCGTGCCCTCGATCTTGCCCTCGATGGTCAGGTCGGCGGCGATCAGCGATTCCTTCAGCGCCTCCTGCGGTGCGGTGCGTTCGACCGGACGCGTGCCCGGCGGCGCGGTGACGGCCGGCGAGAAGTCGGCGGCCGCCGGGGTGTCGCGCAACGGCGCCGCAGGCGCCTCGGGGGGCAGGGGGGCGTCCTTCTTCGCGGGCGCTTGGTCTTTCCAGATGGACATGCAGGGGATGCTCCGGGTGGCAGGGCCCTGGACTATCGCCAATTGACGGAACGTCACGCTGTGATCACGCCTGCCAAACGGCGATGGCGATGCCGTCGTAGTACACCGGTTCACGTCCCAGATGGCGTTGTCTACGCTTCGCTCACAAGTCTGAAGCGAGGCGTCGCTCAGCGACCGCCGGCGACGTCGACGAAGGTGCCGGTGGTGTACGACGCCTGCGGCGACAGCAGCCACAGGATGGCCTGCGCCACCTCGTCCGGCTGGCCGCCACGCCGCATCGGCACGAACGCCTTGACCCGTTCCACCCGGTCCGGCTCACCGCCGTCGGCATGCATGCCGGTGTAGATGAAGCCCGGCCGGACCGCGTTGACGCGGATGCCTTCCTGCGCGACTTCCTGCGCCAGGCCGACCGTCAGCGCGTCCATCGCGCCCTTGGACGCCGCATAGTCGACGTACTCGCCGGGCGAACCGGTCTTCGCCGCGACCGACGACACGTTGACGATCGCGCCCCCGTGGCCACCGTGGCGCGTGGACATGCGGCGCAGTGCCTCGCGGCAGCAGAGCAGGGTGCCGGTGACGTTGGTGGCGAGGATGCGGCCGATACGCGCGGCGTCCATCGCCTCCACGCGCATCTGCGTCTCGAGGATGCCGGCATTGTTGACCAGTGCGGTCACCGGCCCCAGCGTTTCATCCAGCCGCTGGAACATCGCCACCACGTCCGCTTCGTCCGATACGTCCGCCTGCAGCGCGACGGCGCGACCGCCAGCCGCGGCGATCTGCGCCACGACCGACGCCGCCGCGGCCTCATCGCGCCGGTAGTTCACGCCGACGGCATACCCGTGCCGGGCCGCGAGCAGCGCCGTCGCCGCGCCGATGCCGCGGCTTCCGCCAGTGACGAGGACGACCTGCGACGCCACCGGTTACATCCGGAACACGCCGAACTTCGCCGGCTCGATCGGCGCGTTCAGCGAGGCGGAAATACCGAGACCGAGCACGCGGCGGGTGTCGGCGGGATCGATGATGCCGTCGTCCCACAGGCGCGCAGTGGCGTACCACGGGCTGCCCTGCGATTCGTACTGGTCGCGGATGGGCGCCTTGAACGCATCCTCTTCGTCCGCGCTCCATGCCTTGCCGGCGGCCTCGATGCCGTCGCGCTTCACCGTCGCCAGCACGCTGGCGGCCTGTTCGCCGCCCATCACGCTGATGCGCGCGTTGGGCCACATCCAGAGGAAACGCGCACCGTACGCGCGGCCGCACATCGCGTAGTTGCCGGCGCCGAAGCTGCCGCCGATCACCACGGTGAACTTCGGCACGGACGAGCACGCGACGGCGGTGACCATCTTCGCGCCATCCTTCGCGATGCCGGCGTTCTCGTACTTGCGGCCGACCATGAAGCCGGTGATGTTCTGCAGGAACACCAGCGGAATACCGCGCTGGTTGCACAGTTCGATGAAGTGCGCGCCCTTCAGCGCGCTCTCGCCGAACAGGATGCCGTTGTTGGCGACGATGCCGACCGGATACCCGTGCAGATGGGCGAAGCCGGTGACCAGCGTCTTGCCGTAGCGCGCCTTGAACTCGTCCAGTTCGCTGCCGTCGGTGATGCGTGCGATGACCTCGCGGATGTCGAACGGGCGGCGGGTGTCCTTCGGCACGATGCCGTAGAGCTCATCGGCGGCATAAAGCGGCTCGCGCGCCTCCCGCACGGCGACCGGCAGCGTCTTGCTGCGGTTGAGGTGACCGACGATGCCGCGCGCGATTTCCAGCGCATGGCGGTCGTCTTCGGCGAAATGGTCGGCCACGCCGGAGACGCTGGTGTGGACGTCGGCACCGCCGAGGGCTTCGGCATCGACCACTTCGCCCGTCGCGGCCTTCACCAGCGGCGGGCCGCCGAGGAAGATGGTGCCCTGTTCCTTGACGATGACGCTCTCGTCGCACATCGCCGGCACGTAGGCGCCGCCGGCGGTGCAGCTGCCCATGACCACGGCGATCTGGGGAATGTTCTCGGCGGAGAGCCTGGCCTGGTTGTAGAAGATGCGGCCGAAGTGCTCCTTGTCGGGGAACACCTCGTCCTGCAGCGGCAGGAAGGCGCCGCCGGAATCGACCAGGTAGATGCAGGGGAGCCGGTTCTCGCGTGCGATTTCCTGCGCGCGCAGGTGCTTCTTCACCGTCATCGGGAAATAGGTGCCGCCCTTGACCGTCGCGTCGTTGGCGACGATCACCACCTCATTGCCCATCACCCGGCCGATGCCGCAGACCATGCCGGCCGCCGGCGCGGCCCCGTCGTACATGTCCTCGGCGGCGAGGGGCGCGATCTCGAGGAACGGTGAACCGGGGTCGAGCAGGCCGGTGATGCGATCGCGCGCCAGCAGCTTGCCGCGCTCGGTATGCTTGTTGCGGGCCTTCTCGCCGCCGCCGTCGGCGGCGCGTGCCAGCCGACGATCGAGTTCCTGCACCAGCACGCGATGGTAGGCGGCGTTGGCGATGAAGTCGGGCGAGCGCGGATCGAGTTGCGAGGTGATGGCAGGCATGCGGCACGCAGGTGCAGGAAAGGCGGCATCAGACCACGAAGCCCCCTCATGCGCCAAACCGCACTGCAAAAAAAGCAGGCAGCTGCCGCCGTCATCGTGATGTATCGACGGTCCGGTCGCGCGGGGCTGGCCGCCGGAAACGACAAGGCCCGCTTGCGCGGGCCTTGTCCGATTCGCGATGACGCGAGTCGATTACTTCTTGGCTTCTTCAGCCTTGGCTTCGGCGCTGTCTGCCACTTCGGCAGCCTTGTCGGCGGTCGCCTGGGCGGCGTCGGCGGTGGCCGAAGCAGCGGCAGCGGCAGCGTCGGTGGCGGCGGCTTCGGTGGTGGCGGCAGCGTCGGAGGCGGCAGCGGCGGTGGCGTCGGCAGCGGCTTCGACGGCGTCGCCGGCGGCGGTCGCGGCGTCGGCGGCAGCGGCGCCGGCCTGATCGGCGGCGGCAGCGGCGTCGGCGGCGGCCTGGTCGGCGGTTTCGCTCTTCGTGCAGGCGCTCAGGGCCAGGACGGCGGCAGCCAGCAGGACAGTGGTCTTGATCTTCATGCGGATCCCCAAATCGGTATGTGTGGAAGAAGGTGGCGCCGGGTGGCGCTATCCGTTCGTCCTCGAACCGAGGGGCGAACCGGGACGCCATGCCCGGATACAGAAAAAGCCGCCAGCGAACTGGCGGCTCTTTCAGTCTAACGCTAAATCAGGCAACTACCAGCAGATTACTGCTTGGTGGCTTCCTTGGCAGCGTCGGTCGCGGCTTCGGCGGTGTCGGCAGCCTGGGCAGCGGCGTCGGCAGCAGCGTCAGCAGCTTCCGTCGTGGTGGCGGCAGCAGCGTCGGTCGCGGCGGTGGCGGCGGCGTCGGCGGCGGTCACAGCGGCGTCGGCCGACTGCTGGGCGGCGTCGGCGGTCACTTCGCCAGCAGCAGCGGCGGCGTCAGCGGCAGCCTGGGCTTCGGTCGCGGTCGCAGCGGCGTCAGCAGCGGCGTCGGCGGCCTGTTCCTGGTTCGAGCACGCAGCCAGGGCGAAACCCAGAGCCAGCGCGATCAGAGCCTTGTTCATGGTCATCGTTGCATTTCCTCGTCGTTAGTTAGGCAACGCGCAATTGCGCGCCTGCAACATGATGACAAGCCCGTTACCCGTGTCAAGCGGCTGGCCGGTTATCTTTGTCAATCCGTTGTTAAATTGAATGGGCGGAACGGAAACGTCCGTCGCCGCCCACGAAACTGCGCAAAAACCGTCAGACGATTTCGACCGCGATCGCGGTCGCTTCGCCGCCGCCGATGCACAGGGTCGCGACGCCGCGCTTGGCGCCCCGCACGCGCAACGCGTTGATCAGGGTGACCACCAGACGGGCGCCGGATGCGCCGATCGGGTGGCCCAGCGCGCAGGCACCGCCGTTGACGTTGACCTTGGCGTGCGGGATGCCCAGTTCCTTGATCGGCGCCATCGCCACGACCGCGAACGCCTCGTTGACCTCGAACAGGTCCACCTGGTCCACGGTCCAGCCGACTTGCTTGAGCAGCTTGTCGATGGCGGCGACCGGGGCGGTGGTGAACCATTCCGGCGCCTGCGAATAGGTGGCATGGCCCACGATCTTCGCCAGCGGCTGCAGGCCGCGCTTGGCGGCTTCGTCGGCGCTCAGCAGCACCGTGGCGGCGGCGCCGTCGGAGATGCTGGACGAACTGGCTGCGGTGACGCTGCCGTCCTTCTTGAAGGCGGGCTTGAGGGTCGGGATCTTGGCGATGTCGGACTTGCCCGGCTGCTCGTCGGTGGTCACCTCGACCTCGCCCTTGCGGGTGGCGACCTTCACCGGAGCGATTTCGTCGTTGAACGCGCCCGAGGCCTGCGCGGCCTGCGCACGGGTGACCGACTCGATCGCGTAGGCGTCCTGCTCCTCGCGGGTGAAGCCGAACTTGGCGACGGTGGCCTCGGCGAACACACCCATCGGCTGGCCGTCGTACGGGCTGGTCAGGCCGTCCCACGCCATGTGGTCGACCGCCTGGAAGTTGCCGTACCGGTTGCCGGTGCGCGAGTTGGGAATCATGTGCGGGGCATTGCTCATGGATTCCATGCCGCCCGCGACGACGATGCTGGCCGACCCGGCCTTGATCAGGTCGTGGCCGAGCATGATCGCTTTCATGCCCGAACCGCAGACCTTGTTGATGGTGGTGGCACCGGCCGCGTCCGGAATACCGGCGGCGCGCGAAGCCTGGCGGGCAGGTGCCTGCCCGAGGTTGGCCGGCAGCACGCAACCCATGATGACCTCGGACACGTCGGCGGCCGGAATGCCGGACTGTTCCAGCGCGGCCGCGATGGCGGTGGCGCCCAGCGTCGGGGTGGGGACGCCGTTGAACTGGCCAAGGAACGAGCCGATGGCGGTGCGCTTGGCGGCGGCGATGACGATGTCGGACATGGGGGACTTCCCGCGTGGAGTGAGATCCCGATTATCCCGCCCCGCCCCGACGGCGGGCAAATCGGCCGTTGGTACAGGGCCCCGCGTCCTGCCGCGCCGGGCGTATGCTGGCGGCCAGGGGAGGACGCATGACCGAAGGATCATCGACAGAACCGGCCGCACGGCCCTTCGTCGTGCCATGCGCGGACCTCGACGCCGGCGCACCGTGGCGCTGGTTGCGGGCCGGATGGCGCGACGTGCGCCGCGCACCCGGGCTGACCCTGCTGTTCGGCGTGGTGATCGTGCTGGTCAGCCTGGGCATCTCCTGGCTGGCCTACCTGCTCGGGCGGTTCGCGCTGCTGGCGACGCTGCTGTCGGGGTTCGTGTTCGTGGCGCCGCTGCTCTGCGTGGGTCTGTATTGCGTCAGCCGGGCGCTTGAACAGGGGCGTACACCGCGGCTGCGCGACTCGTTCGTGCTGGCGAAGCGCGTGCTGGGCCAGGCGGGGGTGTATGCGCTGGGGCAGGGCGTGATCATCCTGCTCTGGTCGCGCGCCGGCATGATGGTCAGCGCGTTCTTTCCGTTCGACGGCAGCGATCCGACGGCGTTCTGGGAGTTCCTGGCGCTGGGCTCGGCGGTAGGCGCGGTGTTCGCGGCGCTGACCTTCGCCGTCACCGCCTTCTCGCTGCCGATGATCGCCGACCGCGACGTGGACATGGTCACGGCGGCCGTCTCGAGTGTGCATGCCGTGATGCGCAACAAGCACGTGATGGTCCTCTGGGGGCTGGTGCTGGTGACGCTGACGGCGATCGGCTTCGCCACGGCGCTGTTGGGCCTGGGCCTGCTCATGCCCTGGCTGGCGTACGCCAGTTGGCACGGCTACCGGGAGACGCTGGACGCGTCCGCCTGGGCTGCATTGGAGTAGGCCACCGGGTAAAGTCGGCTCGGGCGATGCAGGGGTGCACCGCCACCAGCAGGGAGAACGGGGATGAAGGGATCGCATGACGGCTCGTCTGTCCGCGCGCGCGCGGCAGGCATGGGGATGCTCGCACTGGCGCTGGCCGCATGCGGGGGCGGTGGGGGCGGCTCGACGGTGCGGCCGGATCCGCCGCCACCGACCGGCGTGGGGTTCACGCCGAACGTGGTCATCGATGGCTCGTTGACCCAGGTTAATCCGCCCGCGGTGCCGACGCAGTCTCCGCCGGCGGCCCTGCCGCAGTACAGTCAGCATCTCGATCTGATCGGAGCGGCAGGCTCGCTGGGCGCGGGACTGACCGGGCGGGGCGTCACCATCGGCTTCGTCGACACCGGCGTCAACCGCAACCATCCCGCCTTGAGCGGGCGGGTCAACGCCAACTTCGTCAACGTCAATCCCGCGACCAACAACACCAGGGTGGACGATGTGGTGGGCCATGGCACCGTCGTGGCGCAGATCGCTGCCGGGCGCGGCATCGGCAACTGGGGTGGTGGTGTGGCACCCGGCGCGAACATCGTGTCTTCGCGCATCATCAACGACACCCGTCCGGACGACGACGGCACCGGCGAGGGCAACGAGATCCGCGCCGGGCAGGGGTATGGCGACTTCTTCAGAGACATCAACACCCAGTTGGCAGGCGCGGGTGCGCGGATCATCAACAATTCCTGGGGTGGGCTGTACTGGAACGATGCGGCGCTGACGAGCGAACTGGCGTCCGCCTACCGCGATTTCGTCATCGGGCGCGGCGGGCTGATCGTGTTCGCCAACGGCAATGCCGGTGACATTCCCGCGCTGCGCGGCAATCCGTCCGACAACGCCGCGCTGCCCAGTCTTTCCGCCGCGGCAGCCGACCTGGAGCGCGGCTGGCTGACCGTTGCCGCCCTGGATCCGGACAATCCCACCCGCCTGACCGACTACTCGCAGGCCTGCGGCATCGCGATGAACTACTGCCTGGCCGCGCCGGGCAACGTGGTCTTCATCGACCCCGCGGCGCGCACGGGCGACACCAGCTACAGCCTCTACCTGGGCGGCGGCACGTCGTACGCGGCACCGCAGGTGTCGGGTGCGGCGGCGGTGGTGTGGTCGGCGTTCCCGTACTTCAACAACGACCTGGTGCGACAGACATTGCTGGGTACCGCGCGGGACCTCGGGGCGACCGGCGTGGATGCCGAGTTCGGCTGGGGACTGCTGGATGTAGGGCGCGCGGCGAACGGGCCGGCGCAGTTCGCCTGGGGCGACGTCACCGTGTCCTTCACCGGCACATCGGTCTGGCGCAACGCGATTTCCGGCCCGGGAGGACTGATCAAGCAAGGCACCGGCACGCTGATCCTGGCCGATCGTGCGTTCTATACCGGCGACACGCGGGTGGAAGCCGGCAGCCTGTACCTGGTCAATGGCAATGGCTTTTCCAACATCCATGTCAGTCCCGGCGCCACGGTCTGGTCGGGTGGCTATGCGTCGTCGGTCAACAACAACGGCACCTATCTGGCAGGGGCGAACAATACGGTCGGCGCGTACCGGTTTTCCCAAGGGCCGAACGGCAACCTGGGCGTGTGGCTGGGTAACCCGTTCAGCGCGTCGATCGAGGCGAGGCTCGATGGCCAGATCAGCGTGCTGGGGGTGAAGAGCGGCTACACCACGTCGGCGCGCGAGGTGTTGCTGAATTCGTCGCAGATCATCGGCCGTTTCAGCAGTCTGAAGGCCGCGCCCAGCGTATTCCTCGAGGCGGCGCTGGCCTACGACGCGAACAACGTCTACCTGGACATCACGCGCATCGACGTATCGCGCGCCATCGCGGGGATGTCCCTGCCGAAGTCGGCGCAGGCCGCGGCCGCGCGGATGGAGATGGCGATGTCGGCCATCGACGGACAACTCGCCGGACAGGCGGCATCCGGCATCGATCAGGGCTTCATCGACAGTGCCGGGATCTTCCAGCAGACCGGCAGCATCGCGCACGCCGATGCCTCGCTGCGCAGCCTGTCCGGCGACCTGCATGCGGTCGCGGACGCAATGACCTACGACGTGATCGGCGCCGGTCGCCGCGCGTTGGGCGCGCGTGCGGAAGCGCGCGCATCGGGCGTGGCCCCTGGGCAGGACTGGTACCAGTCGCTGGGCGCACCGGGGCAGGGTGCGCTGGGCGTGGCGCGTTACCAGGCCGATGGCTGGCTGCTGGGCAGTGACGGGTCGCTGGGTCGGCAGGGTTTCGCCGGCATGGCGTTCGGCGAAGCACGCGCCAGCGGCGGCGCGCAGGCGGGCCGGGATCGCGGCCGCGATCGCCAGACCCAGGCGCTCGCCTACGCCGGCAGCGACTGGAACGGCACGCATGTGGTCGGCCTGGTCGGTGCAGGACGGTTCGACCGGCAGATCGATCGCGGCCTGCTGGTCGGCGAGAAGATGCAGGGCGTGGCCAGCGGTTATGCCGGCCGCTACTTCACGGCGAGCGTGGAGGCGGGCCGCCGGATCGGCCATGCCCGGGCGTGGCTGTCGCCGTATGCCGGCATGGAATTCACCCGCCTGCAACGCGACGGCTTCATCGAACTGGGTGCGGAGGGCTTCGGCCTGACGACGCGCGACAGCCGCACCGATCGCCTGCAGGCGCTGGCCGGCGCACGTGCGTACCGCGGCTGGGACACCTCGGTGCTGGGCGCCGTGTCGCTGCAGGCGTACGCCGAGTGGCAGCGCACGCTGGACGGACGCGGCCTCGATGTCGACGCCAGCTTCGTCGGCGTCGACAGCTGGGCGCCGCTGGCGATGCAGGAGCGCACCAGCACGCACATGGGCGTGGCGGTGGAACTGTCGCCGTGGCGCAAGGCGATGCTGTCGTTCGGCTATGACCTGCGCAACGGCAGCGACGAGCGCAGCGACAGGCAATGGTCGTCGCGGCTGCGCGTGGGGTTCTGACGGCGTTGCCGGCAGGGTGGGCGTAGGGCGGGTGCACGCCCGCCGCCCCGATGGATCAACAAGCGGTGGACCCACGTCCACCGCTCTGGTGCGGCAGATGAGATCAGCCGCGGCCGTCGAACAACTCGCGGCCGATCAGCATCCGGCGGATCTCGTTGGTGCCGGCGCCGATGGCGTACAGCTTGGCGTCGCGCAGCAGGCGACCGGCCGGATACTCGTTGATGTAGCCGTTGCCGCCCAGCGACTGGATCGCCTCCAGCGTGACCTGCACCGCGGCTTCCGACGCATGCAGCAGGCAGCCTGCCGCCGCGGCGCGCGAGCCCTGGCCTTCGTCGAAGCCGCGCGCCACCTGGTAGGCGAAGGCACGGCTGGACTGCAGTGCGGTGTACATGTCGGCCAACTTGCCCTGCATCAGCCCGAACGTGCCGATGGCCGCATCGAACTGCTTGCGCTCGCGCACGTAGGGCAGGGTGATGTCGAGCGCGGCCTGCATCAGGCCGATCGGACCGCCGCTCAGCACCAGGCGTTCGGTGTTCAGGCCACTCATCAGCACGCGCACGCCCTGGTTGACCTCACCCAGCACGTTTTCGGCAGGAATCTCGCAGTTCTCGAACACCAGTTCGCAGGTGTTGCTGCCGCGCATGCCCAGCTTGTCCAGCTTCTGCGCGGTGGAAAAGCCCTTCATGCCACGCTCGACGATGAAGGCGGTCATGCACTTGCTGCCCGCGTCCTTGCCGGCGGTGCGCATGTAGACCAGCAGCACGTCCGCTTCCGGGCCGTTGGTGATCCACATCTTGTTGCCGTTGGCGACCCACACGCCGTCCTTGAGTTCGGCGCGGCAGCTCATCGAGCCGACCACGTCGGAACCGGCGCCGGGTTCGCTCATTGCCAGCGCGCCCTTCCACTCGCCGCTGCACAGCTTGGGAAGGTACTTGGCGCGCTGCGCGGCGTTGCCGTTGAGGTAGAGGTTGGAGACGCACAGGTTGGAGTGCGCGCCATAGCTCAGGCCGACCGAACCCGAAGCCCGCGAGATCTCCTCCATCGCGACCAGATGGGCCAGGTAGCCCATGCCGCTGCCGCCGAACTCGGGATCGACGGTGATGCCCAGCAGGCCCAGTTCGCCCAGCTTGGGCCACAGGTCCTGCGGGAACGCGTTGTCGTGGTCGATCTGCGCCGCACGCGGCGCGATCTCGGTCTGTGCGAACCGTTGCACGGCTTCGCGCAGCGCATCCAATTCTTCGCCCAGCGGAAACCCGCTGACGGTATCCGGTCGCATTCGGTCCTCCCTCCTATTGCGGCCCAACTTCCAGGTTGTGTGTGTGGAACGTCCTGCGTCAGTGCTCGCCGCGCAGGTGCCCCATGAAGCGCGGGGCGGTGCGGCCCAGCGGCAGCTTGAGCTTGCCGATCGCGGTCATGCGCGCCTCGGCGATGCGGTCGGCGGCGTACTGCGGCGCGATGTTTTCCTTCTCCGCCAGATCGAAGATCCTGCCGACGGTGTGATAGATGGTCCGCATCATGCGCATGGCGCGTTCGCGATTGTAGCCGTCGATCTCCAGCGACACGTTCATCACGCCGCCCGCGTTCACCGCGTAATCCGGTGCGTACAGGATGCCGCGCTTGGCCGCTTCCACGCCGGTGACGTGCGACATCTGGTTGTTGGCGGTGCCGCAGATGACCTTGGCCTTCAGGCGGGGCAGGGTCTGTTCGTTGATCGCGTACTCCAGCGCGCACGGGCTGAACACGTCGACCGGCAGGTCGTAGATCTCGTCTGGCTTGACCGCCTCGGCGCCGTATTCCTCCACCGCGTGTTCGACCAGCGCCGGGTTGAGGTCGGTGACGAACAGCTTGGCGCCGCGCTCCTTCAACAGCTTCACGTACTCCATGCCGATGTGGCCCAGGCCCTGCACGGCGATGCTGTACTTGCCGATCTCCTCGTTGCCGAACTTCCGGTTCAGCGTGGCCATCAGGCCCTGCAGCGCGCCGTAGGCGGTGAACGGGGCGGGGTCGCCGGAACCGCCGTGCACTTGGTGCACGCCGACCACGTACTCGGTCTCGCGGTAGACGTTCTCCATGTCGTTGACGTCGGTGCCGACGTCCTCGGCGGTGATGTAGCGGCCGCCCAGCGAGTCGACGTAGCGGCCGAAGCTGCGGAACAGCACCTCGGTCTTGTCCACGCTGCTGTCGCCGATGATCACCGCCTTGCCGCCGCCGACGTTCAGGCCGGCCAGGGCGTTCTTGTAGGTCATCGTGCGGCTCAGGCGCAGCGCGTCGTTCAGCGCCAGCGCGCTGTCGGCGTAGGGCCGCATGCGCACACCGCCCAGCGCCGGGCCCAGCACGGTGCTGTGGATGGCGATGATGGCCTTCAGCCCGGCGTCCGGGTTGTGGCAGAAAACGACCTGTTCGTGGCCGGAGGTGTCGAGGGTTTCGAAGATCATGGGTGGGCTCCGGTGCGCGGGTGGGGCCGGCGCGGGCTTGCCTTCTGGGCGGCTAACGGGTTGTCAGAAAAGAAAAAAGCGACGTTTCCGGATCGTGCCGTGGTCGTCGCAGGGCGCCAGTCTAATCCAATCGGTCTCCGGCGAGATGACAGGCGGGGGCGGGCTGCGGATGACCTCCGGCCTATTGCTGGAATAGAACGACCGTGCTATTTGTATTTACATGAGCCCGCAAGCCGCCACCCACAAAGGCAATGCCACCCGCGAGATGATCGTCGCGCGGGCCTACGACATCGCCGCCAAGCATGGCCTGGAAGGGCTGTCGATCGGCGAGCTGGCCACGGCGGCGGGCATGTCGAAGAGCGGCGTGTTCGCGCATTTCGGCTCGCGCGAGGACCTGCAGCTGACCGTGCTGGAGTGGACGGCCGAGCGCTACGCGCGCGCCGTGATCGTCCCGGCGGTCGGCCTGCCGCGTGGTCTGCCACGGCTGCGGGCCATCATGGAAAACTGGTTCCGCTGGGTCTGCGACAACCCCGATGGCTGCGTCATCCTCGCCGCCGCCCACGAGTACGACGCCCGCCCGGGCCTGCTGCACGACCGCATTGTCGACTGGCTGCGCCAGCTGCGCGTGCAGCTGATGAAAGCGATCGGCATGTGCGTGGAGACCGGCGAACTGTCGCGCGATACCGATCCCGTCCTGCTGGCGTTCGAACTGTTCGCCATCGCCCAGGGCCTGCACGACGCCCGCCTCTACGACGCCGAGCAGGCGCCGTTGCTTGCCCGCCGCTCGCTGGACCGCCTGCTGGCGTCCTACGGCGCCCCCGCTGTTTCCACTCCCGCCTGATTCCCCCGAGGTCTCCACCATGGCCGCTGTCTCTGTCTCCCGGAATAGCACGACCGTTCGTAAATCATGGATGCTGTCCCTGCTGAGCGCGCGCTTCGCGGTCGGCAGCTGGCTTGCGCCGCGCAGCACGCTGGCGCGCGCCTTCCACCTGTTCTGCACACCGATGCCCGGTGCGCGTACCCGGGCGCGCCAGGCGGAAACCGGCGGTGCCCGCCTGGGCGAACTCGCCTTCGGCCGCGAACGCCTGGCCACCTATACCTGGGGCGATCCGCAGCACCAGCCGACCGTGCTGCTCGTGCACGGCTGGTCCAGCTTCGGCCTGCGCTTCCTGCCGTGGGTGGAACCGCTGCGCCGTGCCGGCTATGCGGTGGTGACGTTCGACCAGCCCGCGCACGGCCGCAGCAGCGGCAGGCGCACGACGTTGCCGATGTTCGCCGAGGCCGCACGCCGGGTCGCCGACAGCGTCGGCCCGCTCGCGGCCATCGTCGGCCATTCGCTGGGCGGTGCGGCGGCGGCGATCGCGATGGCGCGCGGCCTGCAGGCCGAACGCGTGATCCTGCTCGCGCCCGCGGCCGACCCCTTCGACGCCGCCCGCCGTTTCGGCGGCATGGTCGGGCTGGCGCAGTTCCTCAGCCGGCGCCTGTTCGACGAGTACCAGGAACTCACCGCGCACGACATCCGCGACCTGCACGCACAGGCGACCGCGCCGCAGATCGCGCGGCCGGGCCTGATCGTGCACGACCTGGAAGACACCGACGTGCCGTGGTGCGAAGGCGAGCGCTATGCGCGCTACTGGCCGCGGGCCACGCTGGTCAGCACCACCGGGCTGGGCCATCACCGCGTGACCATCGCACCGGAAACCCTCGACGCGTCGTTGCGCTTCCTGCGCGGCGAAGCCGTCGGCCAGCGCGTCGTCTCCACGCGCGAGCTGCCGTTCGGCCTGTGCTGACGCACGCGACCGCACGCCCCCGTAGGGTGTGCGGCGCTTGTCCACTGGTATGCCTTTGGTGAGGTGTCCACACGCGAACGGCTACAATCGGCGGTCTATCAGCACGTGAGTGAGGGCACGCGTGAGCACACCCGCCAGCCAGTTTCCCGCCGCACAGCCCGACGCCACGCCGTTGCGCTTCGTCACCGCCGCCAGCCTGTTCGACGGGCACGACGCGGCCATCAACATCATGCGCCGCCTGATCCAGGGCGAGGGCGCGGAAGTCATCCACCTGGGCCACAACCGCAGCGTCGAGGACGTCGTCCGCGCCGCGCTGCAGGAAGACGCCGACGGCATCGCGCTGTCCAGCTACCAGGGCGGCCATGTCGAGTACTTCAAGTACATGGTCGACATGCTCAAGGAGCGCGGCGCCGGCCACGTGCGCGTGTTCGGTGGCGGCGGCGGCACCATCACGCCGGAAGAGATCGCCGAACTGCAGGCCTACGGCGTGGAGCGCATCTACCACCCGAACGACGGCATGAAGATGGGCCTGGTGGAAATGATCCAGGACGTGGTCAAGCGCGCCGAGGAAGGCCGCGTGCAGGCCGCCGAAGATCGCGACGCTGCGCCGAACGCGCCCAAGCTTACCGACGAAGCCGGCATCGGCCGCGTGCTCAGCGCCATCGAGGACGGTCGCTACACCGACGTCGAACTGGAGAAGCTGCGCGCGCAGTGGGCCAAGGGCCCGCACGCGCCGTTCCCCGCGCGGCCCACGCCGGTGGTCGGCATCACCGGCACCGGCGGCGCCGGCAAGTCGTCGGTCACCGACGAACTGATGAACCGCTTCCTGTCCTGCTTCCCGCAGATGCACATCGCGGTGGTCTCGGTCGATCCCACCCGTCGCCGCACCGGTGGCGCGCTGCTCGGCGACCGCATCCGCATGAACGCGCTGCGCAGCGAGCGCATCTACATGCGCTCGATGGCCACGCGCCGCCAGCACGTCGCGACCAACGCGGTGCTGAAGGACTGCATCGCGTTCCTGAAGTCGCTCGGCTTCGACCTGGTGATCGTCGAGACCGCCGGCATCGGCCAGAGCGATTCGGAGATCGTCGACCTGGTCGACTTCCCGATGTACGTGATGACCAGCGACTACGGCGCGGCCAGCCAGCTGGAGAAGATCGACATGATCGACTTCGCCGAGCTGATCGTGCTGAACAAGTACGACAAGCGCGGCGCCGAGGACGCCCTGCGCGACGTGCGCAAGCAGTGGAAGCGCAACCGCGTGGCGTTCCAGACGCCGGACGCGGAGGTGCCGGTCTATCCCACCATCGCCAGCCAGTTCAATGATCCCGGCGTCAGCTGGATGTTCGCCAACCTGTGCCGCCTGCTGCGCGAGAAGCTGCAGCTGCCGGCGGAGAAGTGGACGCCCGCGCTCGATACCGAGCTGAAGGAACCGCGCGCCACCGTGCTGATCCCCGGCAGCCGCGTGCGCTACCTGGCCGAGATCGCCGAGCAGGGCCGCGGCATCAACCGCCGCATCGAGTCCGAAGCCGAGACCGCCAGCCGCGCGCAGCATTACTGGAATGCGCTGAAGGATCTCGAGGATGCGGCGTTGCCGAAGGCGCTGGAGCTTTACCCGGCGGATGCTGTTGTAGGAGGGGCTTCAGCCCCGACCTCCGCCAGCCATCCGGTCGGGGCTGAAGCCCCTCCTACAGTGGACCGCTCGCTGCTGACGCTCCGCCAGCGCTACAACGACGCCATCCAGTCGCTGTCGTCCGAAGCCTTGAAGCTGCTGCGCGAGTGGCCGGCGCGGCACAAGGCGGTGACCGATCCGGTCAACGAGTACCAGGTGCGCGGCAAGACCATCCGCATCGACAACTACCGCGAATCGCTCAGCCACCAGCAGATCCCGAAGATCGCGCCGCCGCCGTACCAGGGCTGGGGCGAACTGCTGACCTTCCTGCAGAAGGAAAACCTGCCGGGCAGCTATCCGTACACCGGCGGCGTGTATCCGTACCGCCGCACCGGCGAGGATCCCATCCGCATGTTCGCTGGCGAGGGCACGCCGGAGCGCACCAACCGCCGCTTCCATTACCTGTCGGTCGGCCAGCCGGCCGCGCGCCTGTCCACCGCCTTCGACAGCGTCACGCTGTACGGCGAAGACCCGGCGCCGCGTCCGGACATCTACGGCAAGATCGGCAACTCCGGCGTCAACATCCCCACGCTGGACGACATGAAGAAGCTGTACTCCGGCTTCGACCTGTGCGCCCCCACCACCTCGGTGTCGATGACCATCAACGGTCCGGCGCCGATGATCCTGGCGATGTTCATGAACACCGCCATCGACCAGCAGGTGGAGAAGTACCTGAAGGCCGACGACGCGCGCTGGACCGAGGCGCAGGCGAAGATCGACGCGTTCTTCGCCGGTCGCGCGCGGCCGCAGTACCACGGCGAGTTGCCGCCGACCAACGACGGCCTGGGCCTGGGCCTGCTCGGCATCACCGGCGACCAGTTGCTCGATGAGGAAACCTACGCGCGCATCAAGGCCGAGACGCTGGCCACCGTGCGCGGCACGGTGCAGGCCGACATCCTCAAGGAAGACCAGGCGCAGAACACCTGCATCTTCAGCACCGAGTTCGCCCTGCGCATGATGGGCGACATCCAGCAGTACTTCGTCGACCACGCGGTGCGCAATTTCTACTCGGTGAGCATCAGCGGCTACCACATCGCCGAGGCCGGGGCGAACCCGATCAGCCAGCTCGCCTTCACGCTGTCGAACGGCTTCACCATCGTCGAGTACTACCTGGCGCGCGGCATGAAGATCGACGACTTCGCGCCCAACCTGTCGTTCTTCTTCAGCAACGGCATGGACCCGGAGTACACCGTCATCGGCCGCGTCGCCCGCCGCATCTGGGCACGTGCCATGCGTGAGCGCTACGGCGCCAACGAGCGCAGCCAGATGATGAAGTACCACATCCAGACCTCCGGCCGCTCGCTGCACGCGCAGGAGATCCAGTTCAACGACATCCGCACCACGCTGCAGGCGTTGTACGCGCTGTTCGATAACTGCAATAGCCTGCACACGAACGCCTATGACGAGGCGATCACCACGCCGACTGAAGAGAGCGTGCGCCGTGCGGTGGCCATCCAGATGATCATCAACAAGGAGCTGGGGCTGAACTTCAACGAGAACCCCTGGCAGGGCAGCTTCGTCGTCGACCAGCTCACCGACATCGTGGAAGAGGCGGTCTACAAGGAGTTCGAGGCGATCAGCGAGCGCGGTGGCGTGCTGGGTGCGATGGACACCATGTACCAGCGCGGCAAGATCCAGGAAGAGTCGCTGTACTACGAGCACAAGAAGCACGACGGCAGCCTGCCGCTGGTGGGCGTCAACACCTTCCTGCCGCGCGAGCACGGCGGCGAGATCGCCACCGAGATCGAGCTGATCCGCTCGACCGAGGAGGAGAAGGGCCAGCAGATCGCCAACGTCCGCGCGTGGCAGGCCTCGCGCAATGCGCTGGCGCCGGAAGGCGAGACCGACCACAGCCACGCCTCGGCGCTGGAAGAACACGCCGAGCCGGAAGTGCACGACGGCCACGGCCTGGCCTACCTGCAGCGCACCGCGCGCGAGCGCCGCAACGTGTTCGCCGCGCTGGTCGAAGCGGTGAAGACGCACAGCCTGGGGCAGATCAGCCACGCGCTGTACGACGTGGGCGGTGAGTACCGGCGGAACATGTAAAGCCGGTTTGGCGAGGTGAATAGAGAAACCCGCCTTTCGGCGGGTTTCTTGTTTACGTCGTATGGCAAGGCCTGGAGCACCAGTAACAGCCATTGGATTGCGTGTAATAGGTCTTGGCTTTCTTTACCGCCTCCTTGCAGGTGTCGTGGATACCAAGGTCGATACGGTTTGAAGGCAGGACGCTGCAGGTGTCCACGTGCACTTCATGGTCACCGTTGTTCTGCTGCTCGCGATTGACGTAGTAGCGGGGCATTGCGATGACTCCTGGGCGGGTTGTGGCGTCAGGCTAGGAACGCCGCGTCGCAGGAGTTGAGACGGAACGGCTTGC
This sequence comes from Pseudoxanthomonas sp. LjRoot143, assembly GCF_964252945.1. Taxonomy (NCBI): domain Bacteria; kingdom Pseudomonadati; phylum Pseudomonadota; class Gammaproteobacteria; order Lysobacterales; family Lysobacteraceae; genus Pseudoxanthomonas; species Pseudoxanthomonas sp. LjRoot143. Next base: position 1,254,030 of record NZ_CAXUPM020000001.1, read on the forward strand.
TGACAGGCCGTTCGTCGGCGGGTAGAAGCGGCTGCCTCTGCTCTTATCGTCATCCCCGCGCAGGCGGGGACCCAGTGCCTTCGCTTCATCGCATCAACGTCACTGGGCCCCCGCCTGCGCGGGGGTGACGATCGAAATCCGTAGGGCGGGCTCAAGCCCGCCATGTGGATGCATCCGTCGTGGTGTTCTCCGGCGGAGTGCCCCGGTGTCGGACGCTCCGCGACGGCGGGCTTGAGCCCGCCCTACGACTGTCTCGCGGAGTCCGCGGTTGCTTCCCTCTCCCTGCGCAGCGGGGAGAGGGTGCCGAAGGCGGGTGAGGGGCGAACGGAGTGGGGAAGCTTCGGCGCTCATGGACCTACCGCGCTCGGCCCCTCATCCGCCCCCGTATCAAGTACGGGGCAGGCTCTCCGGGCACCTTCTCCCCGCTGTGCAGGGAGAAGGGAACAGCAGTGGCTTGCGGGGTTGGCGGTAAACGCCCGGTCCGTGCCAGATCAGTTCGCCGCGGCGATAGATCCACATCAACGAAAACCCCGCCTCGGCGGGGTTTTCTGCATGGCGCGGTCGCAGGCCGCGACATGTGGGCGTGAGACGCGTGGACGTGGCGGGCCTGCGGTTCGCACCGCTATTTCAACGCTTCGTCGGCAGCGGCGCCGGTTCGGCGCGCCGGCCTGTCGGTGTCGGGCGCGCGTCGGTACGTTACGCCGCAGCACGCGCCTCGCGCGTCGCGATTCCCCCACGCCGACTGTCCGAGGCTCTCCATGCCGTTTTCCTTCCTGCGTTGCGCCACCGTGCTGGCGGCCGTCACCTGTGCGGCCTGCGCCAGCGCATCTCCCGTCGCCACGTCCCGCGATGCCGATCTCGACGCCACATTGGCCACGATCGTGAAGGACACGGGCGTGCCCAGCGTGTCGGTGGCCCGCATCGAGGACGGCAGGATCGTCGCGGTGGGCGTGGCAGGCGAACGCGCGGCCGGCCAGGCGGCGACCCGCACCACCCGCTACAACGTCGCGTCGCTGACCAAGCCCGTCGCCGCCGAGGTGGTGCTGCGGCTCGCGTCCGAAGGGCGTTTCTCGCTCGACGACCGCATCGCCGATGCCTGGGTCGATCCGGACATCGCCCACGATCCGCGGCACGGCCTGCTGACGCCGCGTTTCGCGCTGGCGCACCAGACCGGATTCCCGAACTGGCGCGATGCGTCCGGGCTGGCCTTCATCGCCGATCCCGGCGGTGCGCCGGGCTATTCGGGCGAGGGCTACGAGTACGTCGCGCACTATGTGCAGGCGTTGACCGGCGACCGGCTCGACCAGCAGGCCCAACGGCTCGTGTTCGAACCGTTGGGCCTGCGCGCCATCGCCTTCACGTCCAGCGGTGCGGACGTCGCCCAGATCGCCAGCAGCCGGCGCGAGGGCCAATGGCATCCGCCGGTCTTCCGCGCGCGCCCGTCGGCCGCCGATGACCTGCTGACCACCGCCGCCGACTACGCGGGGTTCGTGGTGTCGGTGATGAAGGGCGAGGGCGTCAGCCCGTCGCTGTTGGCGGAACGGCATCGCGTGCAGGCCGATCGCCGCGACGAAACCTGCGCCGGCATTCCCGCGCAGGTCTGTCCCGACCGCGCGGGGTTCACGCTGGGCTGGGAGCTGTTCGACTTCGGCGGCGCGCTGTACTACCTGCATACCGGGATGGACGAGGACACGTTCGCCCTTGCGTACTGGACGCCGTCGACCCGCAGCGGCACGGTGATCCTGACCAACAGCCGGGACGGCTACCGCGCGGTGCTGCCGGTGCTGGACGCGATCGGCGCGGACGCCACCTTCGTGGACATGCTGCGCGCGCAGGCCTCGCGCTGATCCTGGTGCGGCAGTTCCGTAGGGCGGGCTCAAGCCCGCCATGTCGATGTGTCCGCCGTAGCGCGCTCCGGCGGAGCACCCCGGTGTCGGACGGTCCGCGACGGCGGGCTTGAGCCCGCCCTACGCCTGCCTCGCGAAGTCCGCGGTTGTTCCCCTCGCCCTGCGCAGCGGGGAGAGGGTGCCGAAGGCGGGTGAGGGGCGAACGGTGTGGGAAGGCTTCGGCGCTCGTTGAAGCGCCGCGCTCTGCCCCTCATCCGCCCTCCGGGCACCTTCTCCCCGCACGCGGGGAGAAGGGAACACATCACCGGTACACGCCCGGTCCGCGCCAGATCAGTTCGCCGCGGCGGTAGATGCGCATCACGTCCACCACGTCGCGGGCGTCGCCGGTGGTGGCCAGGTCGGGGTCGCCGGGTCGTACCAGGCGGCAGCCGCCGGAGCCGCGGGTGGCGACGATCTCCAGGGCGCAGACCATCAGGTCGGCGCGGCCGGGCAGGGGGAAGGAGATTTCCTTCATGCCCTGCAGTTGCCATTCGGCGATCTTGCGTTCGTTGCGCAGGTCGTAATAGATCTGGTGGCCGTCCACTTCCATGCTGGGGGTGGCGGCGTTGCCTTGCTGGTTGCCCTGGCGTTGCCCGGCGCCGACGGTGGGGCCGAGGTTTTCGGGGGCGGTGTCCTGGGCGAGCATGCCGGGGGGCTGGCCCCAGCGGGCGGAGCGGCGCCAGGCGGGCGGGCTGGACGGGGGTTGTGCCCGGGGCGGTGCGACGGCCTGTTGGCTGGACGGGGGCTGGGGCTGGGATTCGTCGGGGGCGACGGGGTTCTCGGCTTCGGTCACGCGGGTGGTGTCCACCGGGGAAGTGACGGCGGTGGTGACCAGGGGCTTGAGGGGTTTGCGGCGTTTGTTGGGGGTCTGGGGGCCGGTCGGGGGAACGGGCGGGTTGGGGGTGGTCTCGGTGGGTTCGCCCAGGAAGTCGACTTTGACGCGGGCGCCGCCGGCGCTGCTGCTCTCGGGCTGGGACAGTTCGATCTTGGAGGAGTACAGCAGGGCGGCCACGAACAGCAGGTGCACGAGCAGGCTCACGAGGGAGCCGATGCTGCGCTCGTTCCGTTTGATGTGGCGGTCTTCCCTGTCCAGCGGACTCAACGACGCCGCGCGCGTGCGGCTTGGCGCATCGGTCATGCGGGGGAGAGGGGGGCAGGGGTGGGGGACTTCATGGGGGGATGCGTAGGACTTGGAAGTGACATTACCTGTTCTGGCCAGTCCTGGCCATTGAGCGACGCGTTCTCTTTCTAAGAAGGATTTCATGAGGCCGGCTGCTCATGTGATTATCGAGAAATTTGGAGTCGATTTGGAGCGCAGGAGAACTGCCACAACTCGAAATCAGAAAGGTGGATTTTTGCTGGTTAGTGCTTTGAAGCCTGGCGGAGAAAAATTTCTGCTGCTTCCGGTGATGGATCCTAAGATGTTTCCTCCCTTCGTTCGGCATACAAGGGCCGAATACATTTCGAAGTGGGGTAAGTCTTATGGAAAAAAGCAGTTTCACGTAAATCCAGATCCTGCCGCCCTAGAGAAGGTATGTTCGGATCTTGGATCGGTAGCGTATTTGGAGGCTCCAGCTTGCTTGTATTGCATCAAAGATAGCGTGGTGGAAAGTCTCGAGAAGTCTTCCAAGCGACGAGAGAGCTCACTTGCCGCTTCCGTGTTGGATGATTTTTAGAATAGTCACCCTTTGCGTAGGACGTGCTTAAGCCACCCATATGTCCGCCGGCGTTGGCCGAGGTGCGGCGCGGAGGAAGCTGGAACATCTGCGTAGGGTGGGCCCTGGCCCACCACCGTGTGGCTTGCGTTGACCGGACTTCCCCGACACGAGCGTGCGGTCTGCGGCTACGGTGATGATGTGCGCGCCCACGCACGCTGGGCGCATGCCGAACTACCGCCGCGTATGGGTGCCGGGCGGCACCTACTTCTTCACCGTCAATCTGCTGGAGCGTCGCCGCCGCCCGCTGGTCGAGCACATCGACCTGTTGCGCGACGCCGTCCGCGCGGCCAAGGCGGCACGACCATTCCCTCTGCTGGCCATCGCGGTGCTTCCCGACCAGCCGAGGGCGTGGAACGGGGTGGGGGAGCGGTAGCGGGTGTGCGGGATGCCGGGCTTGAGCCCGCTCCGCGGAGGCTGACGGAACCCACTCGGCGCGTATCACACAAAGCCGCCCGGTGGCCGGTGGGCCGGCGTGTAGTCCATCCCCGCGCCCCGACGTTCCATCGAAAACATCGACCGTTCCATCAGAACGATCCGACGTTCCATCGAAAACATCGGCTCATCTAACAGAAAGACCCAACGCTTCATCAAGAACATCCAACGTTCCATCAAAACGATGCAACGCTGGATCGAAAAGATGGAACGTTCCAGCGAAAACATCGGCTCATCTAACAGGAAGACCCAGCACTTCATCAAAAACATCCAACGTTCCATGGAAAACATGCAACGTTGGATCGAAAACACCCAACGGACACCGGACCCCATGGCGGACGGTGACCCCGCCCGCCGGGGCCATCCGACCCCCGAACGGGTCTCTCACATCGCCCCATGGCACCCTGTGCCCCATTCCGACACCTGTGAGACGACCGATGCGGCGCCTGCTGGCCCTGACCCTCTGCCTGTTCACCGGCCATGCCCTGGCCGCGAACCCCGTCTTCGACGTCCACGTCCACCTGCGTGACGGCGAAACCTCCCTGCAGCAGTACCGCGACGACGTCCGCGCCGCCGGCCTGCAACTGTCCGGCATCGGCGTGATGTGGTTCGGCGGCCCCCACCAGGCCCGGCAGGGCGACCTGGCGAAGATCCGCGCCGGCAACGACCGCGTCATCGCCCTGGCGGCCGCCCATCCCGACGTCCTGCCCATCGCCACCGTCCACCCCTACGACGGCGACGCCGCGATGGCCGAACTGGCCCGCGTCGCCGCCGCCGGCGTGAAGGTGCTGAAGATCCACGCCCACACCCAGGGCTTCGACGTTGCCGATCCCCGCGTCGAAGCCCTCGCGCGCCGCGCCGGCGACCTCGGCCTCACCGTGCTGATGGACAACGCCAACATCCTGCCCGGCGACAGCGAAAAGCTGTTCAACCTGGTGGTGCGCGTGCCGAAGACCAAGTTCATCCTCGCCCACATCGGCGGCCTGAACTTCCGCTTCTGGAACATCCTCGCCCTCGCACGCACCGCCGACGGCTTCGGCTTCGAGAACCTCTACTTCGACATCTCCGCCACCGTGCTGGTCGTGGCCGATTCCCCCGTCGAAGAAGAATTCCTGTGGACCCTGCGCAACGTCGGCCTCGACCACGTCCTGCTCGGCTCCGACTACCCGCAGATCGGCCTCGACGTCACCGCCAAGGCGCTGGATCGCCTGAACCTGAGCGATGAAGAGAAAGCGAAGATCCGCAGCGGGAACGCGATGAAGCTGTTCGGGCGGTGACGTAGGGCGGGCTCAAGCCCGCCGTGTTGATGCGTCCGCCGCGATAGTCCCCGGCGGAACATGGCGGTGGGGTTCCTCGATGGATATCGCGATGCCGGGCGATCCGCGATGGCGGGCTTGAGCCCGCCCTACGAATGCGGAGCATCGCGTGCGCGGACGGCAAAGCGCCCCTCATCCGCCTTCGGCACCTTCTCCCCGTTGTACGGGGAGAAGGGATGGGCGGACGTGCGACGGCTTTTCCTTCGCCCCGCGTGCGGGGAGAAGGTGCCCGGGGGGCGGATGAGGGGCGAGCGCGGCATCTCATGGCGCGCGTTACCATGCGACAACGCTGATCAGGAGGGAGTCTGTATGCGCAAGTGGACGGTGGTGATGGTGCTGGGCCTGGTGGCCTGCACGGGACTGGGCGCGAAAGCGGGCAGCGATGCGGCATCATCCGCCGCGAACGGCCCGTTCCAGGGCGAATGGGCGGCCTGCCACGGCGAGACCCCGCCGGATCAGTGCAGCCGCTACGTGCTGCTGCAACGGGGTGACCGCGTCTGCGGTACCTGGTTCCATTTCGCCACCGGAAAAGAGTACAGAGGCAGGATCGTCGCGCACGCGGACTCGTCCACGGAGGCGCGGCGCACCCACGTGTGCGGTCGCCAGAGCGTCGAGTCCGATACCGAATGCGAGGACGGCTGGCAGCGCATCGACAAACCGCTGCGGCTCTGCGACGGCGTGCTCTCCGACTCGACGCGCGCGGACGGTTCCTGCTTCGCCGACTACCAGTCCGTTCCGCTGGCCGACGACGCGCGCGCTGCCTTGCAGGCGGAACCGTGGATGCAGGCCTGCCTGTCGGGCGAGCCGTGACGTAACCCGCGCGATGTAGGGCGGGCTCAAGCCCGCCATGTGGATGCGTCCGCCTTGGGGTTGCCCGGCGAAACGTCACCGTGTCGTTCCCCGATGAGATATCGCGATGTCGGAAACGTCGCGATGGCGGGCTTGAGCCCGCCCTACGGGATCTCGCGCATCGCGTATGCGGACGACAAAGCGCCCCTCATCCGCCTTCGGCACCTTCTCCCCGTGGCATGGGGAGAAGGGAGCAACGGCGTGCGGCGCTATCGCTCAGGCGTGCGAGGTGGGCGCCTTGTTCCGCAGCGAGAGGCAGTAGGCCGCGGTGATCGCAATGCCGGCCAACACCGCCGCCGAGCCGCCGATCACGGCGATGTCCTTCGGTGCGGCGATCCAGAACCCGGCATAGACCAGGCCGCTGAGCGCCATCGACCAGCCGGCCACGCGCTGCGCTTGCCACGCGCGGGCGCTGGGCACGAAGCGCTTGGGCATCTGGTTGCCGAACCACGCCACCATCAAGCCGACCGCGCCCATCACGATGCGATCGACCATCTCGCCTTCGATGTAGCCGCGCGAGCGGGCGAACGTGGCGCACAGCGCCAGCACCACGATGCCGATGCCCCACGCCAGGCTGGTGATCACTTCTCTGTTCATCGCGCAGACTCCTTCTTGGACTTGGGCGCGGGACTGCCCGCACCGAACGAATGGACGAAGCCGAGCAGGGCGTCTTCCAGCACCGACAGCTTCAGGTGGTAGATCACGGACTTGCCGACCTTTTCCGCATGCACCAGGTCGGCTTCCTTCAGCACCGCGAAGTGCGCCGACATCGTCGGCTTGGACACATCGAACTGGTCGCTCAGCTCGCCCGCACTCAGCGGACCCTTGCGCAGCAACTGCAGCACCTGGCGGCGGGTGGGATCGGAAAGGGCGCGGAAGACCTGGCTCATGATGTGATAGTTAGCTAATCGTCTAACTATGTCAACCGCCGTCTGTCGGTATGACCTGTCGGTCGCATCCGGCGCGTTGGAGCGGGAAAGGTGTCCCTGCACCGTCCCCCGGAGTTCCACCATGCGCATTGCCGTCGCGTTGCTGTGCCTGCTGGCCACCGTACCCGCGCACGCCGGCTGGAAAGCCGCCAGTCCTGCTGTCGAAGAGGCGGCGAAACAACCGCGCATCGCCGCCGCCATCGCCGCGGCGATGCGTTTCGACCAGGCGATCCTGACGCACGACGCCCAAGTCTTCGCCACCACCTTCACCGACGACGCGGTGGTCAACAACCCGTTCAACCGCATCGCGCGCAAGCCCGACGCCGTGGCCAACTTCGCCACCGGCCTGATCGACTACACCACGCTGGACCGCGTGATCGAGTACGCCGCCACCCGCGGCGCGCACGACGTGGTGCTGATGGGCGAGGAACACCTGACGCCGGTCGGCAAGGCGAAGTTCACCGGCAAACAGGTCAAGCGCCGCACCACCGAAGTCTGGACCGACGAAAGCGGCGAATGGAAGCTGGCGCTGCGGCAGGCGACGATCTATTCGGCGGAGTAGGGCCTTTATTCGTTCGTCTCTGAGGGGGCGATTTGCCGGCATCCAGAAGCAGTACCTTTCGCCAAATTCCGTTATGGAAAGATCGGAGAGAATGGATGAGCGCATCTTCATTAATGTCATTTCTGATCCTGCTGGGCGCCAGCTTCCTTCTAGGCGGTTGCGCCACGAAATCCAACTACACCAGTCTTGATCTCGACTTGCTTCCATGTGAATCGGGTGACGCTCCGCGTTTCTTTCATTCCGTTGAGTTTGATGCCATGGGAAAGCTGCGGTATCCCGAGCAGATCAGGGGGATTGAGCGGCGATACGCCGGGCATGTAACCGATGTGGTCGTCTTCGTGCATGGTTGGAACAAGAATCCGACCTCGGCGGAGAGCGACTACCAGGATTTCCTTTGCCGTCTGCATGGAAAAATGCGTGATGTCATTGGGGACAGAAAGCGCGTTGGAGGCTTAGTCGTGATCGGAGTTTTCTGGCCATCGACGATCAGCGGACAACAAAAGGATCCGCTTCTAGCCAAGCCAGCTTCTTACTTCAAGATGCGAGACAGGGCCGACCACATCGCCAGGACCGGTCTATATGAGCTGTTCTTGACGATTGGAAAGCTCAATGGGCAGAGTCTTTCTGGCATGCCGGAGCGAGTTCAGCTCGTAGGTCATAGCTTCGGTGCGCGTATGGTTCTGGCCTCGCTTTCCGAACTCAACGACAAAGGAGAGCTGGATAACTTTCTGGGTTCTTCGAAAAGCGCAAATGTGGTGCTCCTGAATGCCGCCGTAGCCCCTGACCGGTTCTTGTGGTTACCCGGAGCCATGCGGGCATCTGCGGTTGAGGCAGAGATGAACTCCCGGGCTGAGGTTGCCAGATCCCAGCTTTTCAATGTCCATTCCCACAATGACGACGCTACCAGGCACCTGTTCCCGATCGCGTCCTTGTTCAACGATGAACCTGCAGTATGCGCGGCGGGTGCGTGTGGCGTTCCCGAGTTTATGACGGTAACGCTCGGTGAATCTGGAGACCTTGAGTTACCTGAGGATGACTGTCCCGATGCACTGCGTAGCATCAATGCATGGAATGTGGATGCTACGGCGGTGGTTGCCAGCCACACGGGCATTTACAAGGGGCGTATAGCCACGCTGCTGTCTCGCCTCACCTATGATGATGAGCTGAAGGATGCACTCCCGGTGCATGGATGTGTGCAGGGATCTGTTCAATAGTGCATCTGCTCAGGCCCCTTGCAAGGAGGATTTCGCGCTTCGGTCGTTGGCGCCGTCGGCGAGTTGTCAACACATGGGCGTTGCCGGCCCGCCTCAATCCTCGTCCTGTGCCTCGCGCCCCTGCTGGCGGATCAGCGCCAGTTCGCGGGCGTCGTTGATCGCATCGCGCACGCCGTCGAGGTCGACGCTGCGCTCGTCCGGGGTGAACTGGCCGGTCAGGGGCGTGTCGGGCAGCAGCGTGCCGGCTTCGAACAAGACCCACATCTCTTCGCCGTACCAGGTATCGAGCAGCTCCGGCGCCCAGCGGCCCAGCGTGGCGGTGAGGTTGTTGACGTCGCGCAGCAGCATCGTGCGCGCGGCGTTGTTGCCCCCCGCGCTGACCACCTGCGGGAAGTCGATCACCACCGGGCCGTCGGGCCCGACCAGCACGTTGTAGGCCGACAGGTCGCCGTGGATCAGGCCGCAGCAGAGCATCCGTACGACCTGCCGCACCAGCACGGCGTGGTACTCGCGGGCCTGTTCGGGCGTCAGTTCCACTTCGCCCAGGCGCGGGGCCGAAAAGCCTTCGGCGTCGGTGACCAGTTCCATCACCAGCACGCCGTGGAAGAAGCCGTACGGCTCCGGCACGCGCACGCCGGCGGCACGCAGCTGGTACAGCGCGTCGACCTCGGCGTTCTTCCACTCGGCCTCCTGCTGTTTGCGGCCATAGCGGCTGCCGCTGGCGACCGCACGGGCCTCGCGGCTGCCGCGCGACTTGCGGCCTTCCTGGTATTGCGCGCGCTTCTGGAAACTGCGCTGCGCCATGTCCTTGTAGACCTTCGCGCAGCGGACGTCGTCGCCCGCGCGCACCACGTAGACCGAGGCCTCCTTGCCGCTCTTGAGCGGGCGGAGGACTTCGTCGATCACGCCTTCGTCGATCAGCATCAGCAGGCTGGCAGGGGTCTTCACGGCATCCTTGTGTGAACGGGCTCGCGGCCGGAGCACGCGACGGGCGCGCAGTGTGCCCCAAAGCGGCGCGGCGTGCAGGGTCTCGGGGCGCGGAAGCGTGAGACGGCCGCAACGTGAGAGGAAGCGGTCGCTGTTGGGCGAGCGGGGCATCAAGTGCTCCGTGCGTCGCGTGCGCGGACGGCAAAGCGCCCCTCATCCGCCTTCGGCACCTTCTCCCCGTAGTACGGGGAGAAGGGAACGGCTGGACATGCGGCTTTTCCCTTCGCCCCGCGTGCGGGGAGAAGGTGCCCGGAGGGCGGATGAGGGGCGAGCGCGATGCATCATCGTGCACAGCACAACCGTGGCTCGCGGGCCTGCCATGCGTCTGTGATCAGCAGCGTAGGGCGGGCTCAAGCCCGCCGCGTTGATGTCGCCGCCGTGGTGCTGTCAGGCGGAACATCGCTGTGATGCCCTTCGCCGGGGCCTCGCGATGCCGGACGGTCCACGATGGCGGGCTTGAGCCCGCCCTACGAGGGATCGCGCTTCACCCGCTGCACGCGCTGCCGGTACGCACGCACGTTGTCGCCGTCGATGCGGGTGCGCTGGGTGCCGATGACGGTGTCGACCTTGCGGTCTTCGCCGGTCACCGGCTTGGCCTCGATGTCGGTCTCATGCTCGAAGGCATGCGACTTGTCGGTGTTGCGGTAGTACCGGTAGATCGCCCAGTACAGCGCCGCGGCGCCCGTGGGGCCGAGGGCCAGCAGCCATAGGCCGTTGTCGTCGCTCATGTGTCGTCGCTCATGATCCGGCCCAGATGATCCACAGGGCAATGCCCTCCAGGAAGGTGCCCACGGTCAGCGCGGTGAGCAGCAGCTTCCACTGCTGCACGGGCACGCTGCCCATCGTTTCGCCGGTGCGGCCGTTGACCGCGATGTAGTGCAGCATGCCGCCGTTGCTGCCGGGCTGGTGGTACGAGTACAGCCATACCGGCAGGTACATCGACACCCAGCGCGTGCCGTGCACGTCGAGCTGTTCCTGTTCCCAGCGCACGCCGCGGTCGTAACGGCCGACCGAGCTTTCCACCTGCGCGCGCGCGATCGACAGCAACTGGTCCTCCAGCCGCGGACGCAGCTGCTCCACATCGGTGTCGCGCTTCTCCGAGGTGAAGCCGGACAGGTAGGAGGCGTTCCACTTCACCGCGTTCTTGGTGTCGAACGGCAGGATGGTGTTGATGATGTTCTGCGTGTTGACCTTGGTGTCCAGGTTGCCGCGCTCGCGCGAGGATTCCAGCGGCAGGTCGTCGACGGTGAAGTCCACCGCGCGTTCCACCCGGTAGATGTCGGCGTCGTAGTAGGTCTTCTTGTTCTTGTCGGTGCCGCGCGTGTACTTGCGCGTCTGGATCTCGCCCTTGCCGGACACCGCCGCGCTCGCGTTGCCATCGACGATCATGTACGGCAGGTACACGCCGACGACGTTCTCCGGCGAGAACTGCTCCTTGAACGCCTTCAGCGCGAACAGCTTGCGCTTGTCGACGAACTGGCGGATGCGCGCGACCGCATCGTCCTTCCTGATGTGGAACGGCAGCACCGCGTCGGGCACGGCGCCATTGGGAATCTGCTCGTTGACGCCGAACACGTGGCGGCACCAGTGGCAGCGCGCCGTCATGGCGCTCTGCGTGTTCACCGTGACCTCGGCGCCGCAGCCGGTGCACTTGAAGGTCATCAGGACGGCGGCGTCGGCCTGGATGTCGCGCGCGCCGGAGGCGATGACGGTGCCGCGCAGCTCGGCGATGCCTTCGCCGAAGCCGAACGCTTCCTCGACGCGCTCGCCGACCCACTCGTTGCGGCAGTACAGGCAGACCAGCACGTCGCTGCCCGGCTTGTGGCGGATGTCGGTGGCGCCGCACTTCGGGCAGCGGTTCTGTCCGTCCTTCAGCTCGGCCGCGGCGGTGTCGATGGCGACCGGATCGGGCGCTTCGAGTTCCTCGCGGATCGCATCGGGCAGGGTGGCGGGATCGACCGGGAAACTCCCGGACAACGGTGGCACCTCCTGCGGCGAGCCGGGGCCCAGCGCAGGAGGCACCGGCGGCAGCGGCGGAGGCGCCGGACGGTGCGGGGTGGACATGCGTGCGTCCGCTTACAGGCCCAGGGCCTTCGCCTTCAGCGCGTCGTAGTCGGACTGCGTGATCAGGCCCAGGTCGAGCATCTCCTTGGCCTTCTTCAGCTTGGCGACCGGATCGTCCGCAGCCGCTGCCGCCGGCGCGGCCGGCTGCTGCAGGTTGCCCACGCCCATCATGCCGGTGGCCATGCCCACGCCCATCAGGCCCGCCGCGCCACCGGTCTCGCCGGCGGACTGGATGCCCTGGGCGACGCTGGCCTGCAGATTGGAGTTGCCGCGCGCGCCGGACAGCGCATCGGCGCGCTGCACGGTCTTCAGCAGCTCGCGCGTGTTGGCGTCGTACTCGATGGAGACGATGGCGGTCTTGACGATGGCCAGGCCGCGGTCGGAACTCCACTGGTAGCCCTGTTCGACGGCGGCCGACAGGCTCTGCGCGAAGCCCAGCGAATCCTGCTGCAGCTTGGTGATGCGGTTGCCCTTGGACGGATCGTTCGTATACAGGCTGAAGGCGGGCGCCAGCGAGCCGACCACTTCGTTGAACAGCTGGGTGGCCGCGGCATTGTCGAGGTCGGTGAAATCGAACACTTGGCCGGCCGCGAGGTACTTGGCCGGCACGAAGTTCTTCACGAACAGGATGGGGTCGACGATCTTCAGCGTGTACGAGCCGCGCGTGACCGCGCCGACCTGGGTGTTGAGGAAGCCGTCGTCCCAGTAGATCTCGGACTGTGTGCCGAAGCGGTTGTCGGGCAGTTCCTTCAGCGAGACGAAGAACGCGGCCTGCTGCGAGCCCGGCTGGCCGCCGAACTTGAAGCGTTCCCAGCTCTGGGTGATGAAGGTCGAGACGATGCCGTCGCCGGCGAAGATCGACTTGGAGTTGATGTCATCCGAACGCCATTCGTAACCGCCCGGCTCGGCGACGAACGCGGTGATGGCGCCGTCCTGCATCAGCAGCAGGCCGTAGCCTTCGGGCACGACGATCTTCGAGCCGTTGGTGATGATGTTGGACGAACCGCTGGTGTTGGACCCGCGCCCGGCATTGGTGCCCTGGGGCACCGCGGCGAACAGCGCCGCCGTCGACGGCAGGCCTGCCGGCACCGTGTAGAAATCCTTCCACTGGTCGCCCAGCACGCCACCGACCGCACCCACCACCGCCTGTACAAGACCCATGACATCGCTCCGTGATTCGAAGGCGGGAAGGGGCACCCGCCATGCCGGTCCGAGTATACAGAGCGATACGCGGTGTCCATGGCGCAGAGGTCATGGGCGCGCGAACGTTGCGAAATCGTTACGCGGCCTGCGTGCGCCGATGGCGGCTCCGGTTCCGGCTACGATGCGGCATGCCCGCCGACGATGCCGATGTCTTCGAAGCCGACCTGCCGCTGGTGCGGCGCGAGTTCCCGTGGGCGGTCCGTGTGGGTTGCGTCGCCGCCGGTGCGTTTGCCGTCGTGATGCCGCTGTGGGAACTCGGGGGTGCGCTGTGGCCGCTCAACCTGCTGACGCCGTTCTTCGCCATCATCATCGGCGGCGCGGGCTATGTCGGCGCGCAGTTCATGCGCGCCGGCCTGTCGGGCTGGGGCGATGTGTGGACCTATCCACGCGACGAGATCCACGTGCAGCGGCGCGAATGGGGCCGCCACACCACGACCCGCCTGAGCACCGCCAACGTGGCCACCGTCGAGGTGCGCCGGAGCGAGGACGCCGATCACGACGACGCGCCGTGGCAGGTGGTCATCGTGCCGAAATCGACGGTCTCGGGACTGGCCGCCATCGCCGGTGCGGGCGGTGTGTTCGATGCGGGGCGTTTCGGCTCCGAGGCCTATGCCGAGCGCGTGCGGCGTGCGCTGGTGGGGCATCTGGGGCTGTGACGTAGGGCGGGCTCAAGCCCGCCATGCTGATGTTTCCGTCCTGGCGCTCCTTGGCGGAGTACATCGATGCCGGACGGTCCGCGATGGCAGGCTTGAGCCCGCCCTACGATGTGTCGGCCCTGGTATTCCCCGACGGTGCACCGCGGTGTCGGACGATGGCTGCGTATCCGACAGCCCGTCACGCTTCGCGCATGCCCAACTATCGCCGCGCACGGGTGCCGGGTGGCACGTACTTCTTCACCGTCAACCTGCTGGACCGGCGTCGCCGGCTGCTGGTCGAGCATCTTGGGCTACTGGGTGAAGCGTTCCGGGAGACGCGGCGCGTTCGGCCATTCGATCTGCTGGCGATCGTCGTTCTGCCCGACCACCTGCATTGTGTCTGGCGACTGCCGGAAGGCGATGCCGACAACGCGAACCGATGGGCGCAGATCAAGTCCCATGTCAGCCGTCGCTTGCCGAAGCAGGAACCCTGCTCGCAGAACCGCACGTCCCGGCGCGAGCGCGGCTTGTGGCAACGTCGCTATTGGGAGCATCTGATCCGTGACGAAGACGACCTGTGCCATCATGTCGACTACGTTCATCTGAATCCGGTGAAGCACGGACACGTATCGCGTGCCTGCGATTGGCGGTATTCCTCGTTTCGGCGATGGGCGGCCCGCGGCGTCTATCCATGGGAGTGGATGGGCGAATGATGGCTGGCGTCGCGTCAGCGATGCGTCGTGTGATGGGCGTAGGGCGGGCTCAAGCCCGCCATGTTGATGCGTCCGTCGCGGTGTTCCTTCGTCGGAGTACCACAACATCTGATGGTCCGAGACGGCGGGCTTGAGTCCGCCCTACGATGCGTGGTGCGGTAGCGTAGGCCTAGGCCCGCCATGTTGATGTGTCCGTCGTGGTGTTCTTCGGCGGAGTACATCGATGCCGGACAGTCCGCGACGGCGGGCTTGAGCCCGCCCTACGGGGATGTTTGCGCAGGCAATGCCCGGTTCCTGCCGTCGGCCTTGGCGCAATAAAGCGCGGCATCCGCCGCATGCAGCAGCGCATCCGGGTTGCCGCCGTGCGCCGGGTGCTGGCTGGCGGCGCCGATGCTGATGGTGACGATCGCGGCGACGCTGGACGCGCGATGGGGCAGGGCGAGCTGCTGCACATCGCTCACCAGTTGGCGCGCGAGCGCGAGCGCACAGTCCGCGTCGCAATCCGGCAGCAGCACGGCGAACTCTTCGCCGCCGTAGCGCGCCACCAGATCGTCGCCACTGCGCAGGCCGTCGGCGAGGTGCGATGCGAGGGCGGCCAGCGCGCTGTCGCCGCCCATGTGGCCGTAGCTGTCGTTGTAGGCCTTGAACTCGTCCACGTCGATCAGCAGCACCGCCAGCGGCGCATCGCGTTCGGCATGGTCGTCCCAGGCCAGCTGCAGGCGACGGGTGAACTCGCGGCGGTTGGCGATGCCGGTGAGCGCATCGCTGGCGGCCAGCAGTTCGAGCCGGGCATTGGCTTCGCGCAGGGCGTCGGTGCGCACCGCCACTTCGTGGGTCAGCGCACGTTCGCGCTCGCGCGCCGAGCGCAGGCGCCGCCGCACGAGCGCGCCGAGCAGGCCCACTGCGAGCAGCGCCACCAGCGTGCGCAGCCACCAGGTCTGGTGCCACTGCGGCAGCAGGGTGAAACGCAACTGCGCACCGGCCTCGTTCCACACGCCGTCGTTGTTGCTGGCCATCACCCGGAACACGTAATCGCCGGGCGGCAGGTTGGTGTAGTAGGCGGCGCGGCCGGCGCCGGGTTCGCTCCAGGCGCGGTCGAAGCCTTCCAGCCGGTAGCGGTAGCGCACGGCCAAGGGCGCCACGTAGCTCATCGCGGCGAAGTGCAGTTCCAGCCGCTCCACGCCCGGGCCGAGCCGGCCGGCGCGTTGCGGATCCAGGTCCACGCCATCCACCAGCAGGCGCTCGATCGAGACCGGTGGCGGTTGCGGATTGCCCTGCATGCGGTCCGGATCGACGATCACCACGCCCTTGGCGGTGCCGAACCACAGCCGGCCGTCCTCGCTGCGGTCCGCCGGTGTCTGTGACGCGCCGTTGCCCTGCGCATTGAGCATGCCGTCGCTGATGCCGTACCAGTGCGGGGCGAGCTGCTGCACCTCGCCACGGTCGAGCGCGGCGAAACCGGCCTTGGCCAACCGGCCGATGCCGCGGTTCGAACTGAACCACAGGTTGCCGCTTCCGTCGTCGAGCAGGGCGAACACCGCATCGCCATGGAAGCCGGCGCGCTCCAGGTAGCGGGTGACCTTGCCGTCGCGGATGCGCATGATGCCCACGCTGGTGCCCAGCCACACGCTGCCGTCGGCACCCTGGCGGAAGGCGAACACGCTGGTGCCGGGCAGGCCGTCGGTTCCGCAGGTATCCACGGTGCCGCGGGTCAGGCAGCGCAGGCCGCTGCGCAGGCCGATCCACAGCCGGCCATCGGTGTCCTCGTACAGGGCACGGGTGTCGTCGCCGCGGGTGCCTTCCACCACGTCGACCTTGCTGCCGTCGATGCGCGCCACGCCCTGCAGCGTGCCGGTCCACATGCCGCCCTGGCGCGCGGGGGCGAAGGCGAACACGATGGTGCCCGGCAGGCCGTCGGCCAGGCCGAAATTGCGGGCGTGGCCGCGCGCGTCGAAGCGGGTGACGCCTTCGGTGCCGGCCACCCACAGCTGGCCCTGCGCGTCGGAGAGGATGGCGCGCACCAGCTGGCTGGGCAGCTGGCGGTTGTAGTCGGTGGCCGGCTGCAGTGCCGACCCCTGGTAGCGGGACAGGCCGGCGCCGTCGGTGCCGACCCAGAGCGGCCCGCCGGGCACCTGGTGCACCGCGCGCACCGCGTTGGAGACCATCTGCCCGGTCACCGTGACCAGCTTGGACGGGCTGAGCCGGTGCAGGCCGCTGGAGGTGGTGCCGATCCACAGGTTGCCTTCGCGGTCCTCGAACATCGACCGCACGGTCTCGCCCTGCAGGCCGGCGAGGGTGTTGTCGCAACTGAAGCTGTCGGTGGTCAGGCGGCACAGGCCCACGTCCAGCGGTGCGAACCAGACGTTGCCGTCGCGGTCGCCGTACAGGCTGTAGATGCGCTTCCCGTCGATCGACGCGGCGCGCGGATCGCGATGGAAACGGCCATCGCGGAAGAACGCGGGTCCCGCCTGGGTGCCGACCCAGGCCGTGCCGGACGCATCGACGGCCAGGCTGTACACCGCATTGCTGGGCAGCCCGTCGCGCGCGTCGTAGAGCCGCGCGTGGCCGTCGTGCCAGTGGACGACGCCGACGCCGTCGGCCGCGATCCAGATGCCGCCGGCGCGGTCGGCGACGATGGCGCGATAGAAGCCGCGCGGCGGGAAACCGTCGGCATCGCCCAGCAGGCGCGGGGCTCCATTCGCCATCCGCACCACGCCGGCGTTGGTGGTCAGCCACAGGCCGCCCGCCGTGTCGTCGACGATGCCGAACACGCTGTCGATGCCGTCGGGCATCGGCACCGGCTCCAGGGCGCGGCCCTGCCGGCGGTACAGGCCGCCGTTGAGGGTACCGACCCACAGGCCGCCCTTGCGGTCCGCACTGACGGCAGTAATGGCCGAGCTCTTCAGCGCCGGCGCGACGCGCGGGTCGATGGTCTCGAAGCCGTCGCCGCTGTGTCGCGCCAGCCCGCCGTAGGTGGCCAGCCAGATCGCGCCATCGGCCTGCTGCGCGATGGACAGCACCGTGCCCTGGGGCAGCTCGTTCTCGTACCAGACATGGGTGAACTGGCCGATCGCCCGCCGCGCTTCCAGCGCCTGGACGGGAAACAGCAGGAGCGCGCACAGCGCGGCGACGAGCAGGGCGCTGGCGCGCCGCACATCAAGGAACATGCGGAATTCCGGGCATCGGTCCCCCCACCGGTGGCGCGCCATGCTATCAGTAACCTCGATAACGGCGGCGATGGCCGAGGATTGAGCGTCGCGACCGCGCCGCGCCGTGCGGTCCGGTACCGGCATGGCGATGCGCGGCCTGTCCGGTTCTCCCCGGCGCCGTCGTGCTTACCTCGTCAGCCCGCCGGGGAGCCGCGGGCCCTTCCGGAGAGACCGAATGCCGACTGCACGTGCGTTGCGTCCGCTGCTGTTGTTCGTGGCGATGATCCCGTTCACCGCTGCGCTGGCGCAGGCGCCTGTCGCCAAGGTCCAGCCGGTCACCGACGACTACTACGGCACCCAGGTCACCGATCCCTACCGCTGGATGGAGAGCGGCAAGGACCCGGACTGGATGCCGTGGCTGCAGGCGCAGGCGAAGCACACGCAGGGTGCGTTCGCCGCGATGCCGGGTCGGGCTGCGCTGCTGGCCGACGTCGCGGCGCGCTCCGGAGAACTGACCACGGTCGGGCAGGCCGAGCAGGCCGGCGGCCGCGTCTTCCACGAGATCCGCGCGGCCGGCGAGCAGGACACCAAGCTGATGGTGCGCGAGGCCGATGGCCGCACCCGCGTGCTGCTGGACCCGAGCACCCTCAAGAACGCCGACGGCGACCAGGTGATCGATCGCTGGTCTGCCTCGCCAACCGGCCGGCACGTGCTCGTGGCGCTGTCCAAGCGCGGTACCGAGCATTCCACGCTGCGCGTGCTGGAGGTCGACGGCGGCGCCTTCCTGCCGGTCGCGATCCCGCATGCCTGGATGATGGGGTGGACGCACGACGGCGAGGCCTTCAGCTACCTCAAGTTCCTCGGCGAACCCGGCACGCCCACGTACTTCGTCGGCAACGAACCGCGCCTGCATCGCCTGGATGGCACGTCCGAAGACACCGTGCTGGCCGTGCGCGGGCAGGGTGGCATCAGCGCGAAGGCCGAGCAGTTCCTGCCGGTGATTTTCGATCCGGCGAGCCGCACCGCCCTGGCGATGGTCCGCGACGGCCGCAGCGAGGTGGCGATCTACCGCGCCGATGCCGATCGCGCGATGGCGGGACAGGCGACCTGGACGCCGGTCGCGGGATTCGACGACGTGGTCGTGGACTTCAGCCTGGATGGCGACCGGCTTTACCTCATCTCGAAGAAGCAGGCGTCCGGCGGGCAGGTGCTGCAGATGTCGGCGACGGCGCCGGACCTGGCCACTGCACGTGCCGTGGCCTTGCCGGGTAAGCCGGTGATCGAATCGATCCTGGCGGTGCGCGACGGCCTGCTGGTGCGTACCGTGGACGGTCCTGCCTCCGGGCTGTGGCGCGTTGGCGGTGACGGCAAGGCGCAGCAGGTCGCACTTCCGTTCGACGGCCAGGTGACCGCGCTGCAGGGCTGGGCGCAGTCGCCCGATGTGCTGGTGGCGATGACCGGCTGGTTTACCCCGGCCACGATTTACCGCTTGGACCTGCGCGATGGCCAGTTGAAGGATCTGGCGCTGGTGCCGCGGCCGCCGTTCGATACCACCAGCTACGAGGCGAAGCGCAGCCAGGTGGCCGTGCGCGACGGCACGCAGGTACCGTACACGCTGGTGATGAAGCGAGGCGCCACCCTCGACGCCACCACGCCGGTGTTGCTGGAAGCGTACGGCTCGTACGGCTACGCCGCGCTGCCGCGCTTCAATGCGCGCCTGCTGGCGTTCCTCGATCGCGGCGGCGTGTATGCGCTGGCCAACGTGCGCGGCGGCGGCGAGTTCGGCCGCGACTGGCACTACGCCGGCAAGGCGGCCACCAAGGCCACGACGTGGCGCGATGCCATCGACGTGGCGCAGAGGCTGGTCGCCGACCAGATCGGTTCGTCGACGTCGATCACGCTGATCGGCACCTCCGCCGGCGGCGTGATGCTGGGCGGTGCCATCAACGAGCGCCCGGACCTGTTCGCGGGCGCCATCGCCAATGTCGGTTTCATGAACCCGGTCCGCTACGTCTCGGAGCAGAACTACGCCGACATCGAGGAGTGGGGCGGACCGATCACCGATGCCTCGACGTTCAGGACGATGTACGACCTGGACCCGTACCAGCACATCCGTGCCGGCCAGGCGTACCCGCCCACGCTGGTGGTGTCGGGCCTCAACGATCCCCGCGCGGCCACCTTCCACAGTGCCAAGTACGCGGCGCGTCTTGCGGCCGCGCAGGACGGCAGGGTGCCGGTGCTGCTGCGCCTGGACTTCGGCGCGGGCCACGGCATGGGCTCCAGCCGCAGCCAGCTGGACGAGGTGTGGACGGACATCTACGCCTTCACCCTGGCGCAGGCCGGACGCACGGATTTCGCGTCGCCTGCCAAGTGACCCGGCCGCCCGGGTGCAGGTCATGCGCTCGGGTTCCGCCTACAGCACCGGCCACCACATGAAGGCGGCGGCCGCGACACTGCCGGCCAGCGTCAGCAGGGCGAGCATGCCGAGTACGCCCCCCATGGCGATCTGGAATCTCGCGCTTCGCGAGCGCTCGGCACGGAAGTACAGTTCCAGCACGGCCAGCGGCAGCAGCCAGCTGGCGACGCTGACGCCGATGAAGACCGGGCCCTGATAGTCGATCTTGACGCCGAGCGGGGTCAGCAGCAGGCCGGCCAGCATGATGCCGATACGCAGGAACCACACGCCGTTGACCAGCAGCCAGGCGCGCAGGGCGTGGCGGCGGTGGGTGGCGATATCGCGGCGCAGGGCGCTGCGCCAGGCCAGCACGGCGAAGCCGAGGATCAACAGGCCATTGAGGGAGGTCGACAGATCGCTGCCGATGCCGAGCCGCGAACCGCGCACCCACACCAACCAGAAGCCGGCCAGCGTGACCGCGAGGGCGACGGCGAGGAACAGGCGTCCGTTCCAGCGGTGCACGGCCGGCCAGCGCCGGCGCAGGACCGGAATCAGTTGCCAAGTGCCGGCGAATGTCACCAGTCCGCCCAGTAGCGCATGGCCGAGGAACTGGACATTGCCGACGATGTCACCCGGCACGTAGCCGGTGACATGCGGCTTGGCGTTGACGCCGGCGACATCGCCGGTGGCGAGGGCGCCGCCAAAGAACAGGGCGATGAAGACGACGAAGGCCCATTGGCCGAGGGTGGCGGTGGCGAACCAGAACATCGCGCCGCCAGACAGCAGGCGCGATGGGGTGGGGCGAAGCGATGCGTTCACGGGGCGTCTCCAGCGGTAGATGCCCGGCACGATGGCGACCGCTGCGGGTGTCGTCCCGCCGATTCGCGAATCGGCCAGCCGGATCGGCGATGGAAAATCGGTGTTCACGCGAGGGTGGGGCGTGACCGATGGCGCTTGCCGCCGACGGGCCTGTCGTCGACCCTGAAGGCGGACACGGGAGGACGATGCGATGCATGGCTGGCAGGCGATGGTGACGGGAATCGCGGTGGCGGTGGCGACGATCTCTTTGCTGGTGCTCCTGCTGCGGCGCTCCCGGCGCGACGCCGAGGTGCTGTTCGCGGTCGTCAGCGGCTCGATGGCGCTGTCGCTGATGTCGCCCTGGATGCACGGCGCACCGACCTGGATGCTGTGGGCGGTCGCCATCGGCGGCAGCGCGACCTGCAACGGATTCTGGCTGGTGTCGCGGGCGCTGTTCCGCGGCGACGGCGGCGTGGGCCGTGTGCAGGTGGGCGTGGCCGCCGGTGTCGCCTTGCTGATCGCGGGGTATCGCGTCGCCAGCCTGGGCGTGCAGGGCGAGATGTCGCCGTGGGCATCGGCACTGGACAGTCTGCTGACGCTGGCCAGTTCGACCCTGCTGGTGCTGACCTTCGTGGAAGCGTTGCGTGGCTGGTCGCCGCGGTTGCCGCGCGCCGAGCGCCGGCTGCGTCTGGGGTTCATGGCGGTGTTCGCCGGCTGCGTGCTGTCGACGACGCTGATCGGTGCGCTCGGCAAGACCTGGCCCGCCTTCGCGGACACGCGATCCGGGGCGATCGCGCTGTGCGTCATGGTGATCGTGCTGTTCACCCACGTCGCGCTGCGCCACCGCCGGCGCGCTCCGTTGGCGACACGGACCCCGCCAGCGGCAGCGTCGGGAGCGCAGGAGGACGAGTCGTCGGCACCGCGCACGCAGGGTCCATTGACGGCGGAGGACGTGCGACTGGCAGCCGCCCTGCAGCACCAGCTGGAGGTGCTGCAGGTCTACCGCGAACCGGAACTCAAGGTGCTGGACCTGGCCGGGCGGTTGCGCGTGCCGGAGCATCGATTGAGCCGGCTCATCACGCAGGCGCTGGGCGAGAAGAACTTCAACCAGTTGGTCAACCGGTACCGCATCGCCTACGCCTGCCGCCGGCTGGCGGAGCCGGAGGCGGCCGACAGCATCCTCGATATCAGCGGCGATGCGGGCTTCGCCTCGCTGGGCCCGTTCAATCGCGCCTTCAAGGCGGCGATGGACTGCACGCCCAGCGCCTATCGTGCGGCCTGCCGTGTGCAGGTGGTCGAGGCCGTCGCCGACGACAGCACGGAGACCGCGCTGCCGTCGGCGCCACGCTGAGGACGGAGCTCAGCCGCGTACCGCCGCCTCGATCTTCGCGACGTCGATCTTCTGCATCGTCATCATGGCGGCGAACGCGCGCTTGGCCACCGCGCGGTCCGGGTTCGCCATGGCATCGGTCAGCACGCGCGGGGTGATCTGCCAGTTCAGGCCCCACTTGTCCTTGCACCAGCCGCAGGCGCTCTCGCGGCCGCCGTTGCCGACGATGGCGTTCCACAGGCGGTCGGTTTCTTCCTGGTCGTCGGTGGCGATCTGGAACGAGAACGCCTCGCTGTGCTTGAACGCATCGCCGCCGTTCAGGCCAATGCACGGAATGCCGAACACGGTGAACTCCACCGTCAGCACGTCGCCTTCCTTGCCGGACGGATAGTCGCCCGGCGCGCGGTGCACGGCCTTCACCTCGCTGTCGGCGAAGGTCTTCGCGTAGAAGTTCGCCGCTTCCTCGGCGTCGTTGTCGTACCAGAGGCAAATGGTGTTCTTCGGGGTCATGGCAATCTCCAGGAGCGGATGCAGGACAAAGGGGTGGGGCGATCATCACGCCCCGGTGGAAACGTCGGGTGAAAAGCGGGCGCGATCAGTCGTTTGCGAACGAGCCGGTGCGCACGTCGCCGTTGCGCAGGTAGCGGCTGACGGTCACGCCGGTCTTCGTGGTGCGCGAGGCGGCCAGCCGGAACGACGCGGCCTGCGTACGGTCGTCGAACAGGCGCTTGCCGCGCCCCAGCAGGACCGGATACGTCAGCAGGCGCAGCTCGTCGACGACATCGCTGGCCAGCAGCTGGTGCAGCAGGTCGCTGCTGCCCTGGGTCACCAGGTCCGGTCCATCGCGATGCTTGAGCGCGCGCACCGCCGAGACGACGTCCGCGCCCAGCGCATGGCTGTGCTGCCAGGCGAGCGTGTCCGGATGATGGGTGGCGACGTACTTGGTGGCGCCATTGAAGGCATCGGCGATGCCGCCGTGCGGCGCGTCGCTGGGTACCTGCGGCCAGTAGCCGGCGAAGATGTCGTAGGTGCGCCTTCCCAGCAGCAGCGCGAACGGCTGCGCGAACAGGCCGTCCATCGCCTCGTCTTCGCCCGCGTACGGCCACACCCAGCCGCCGTGGGCGAAGCCGCCGCTGGTGTCCTCGTCCGGCCCGCCCGGGGCCTGCATGACGCCGTCGAGGCTGACCATGACGGCCGCGATGAGTCTGCTCATGTCGTGCTTCCCGGCGGATCGTCAGGTCCGCCTCTCCACCCTGCGACGAACGGGCACGGACGGAATCGACACGGCTGCCGGATCCGGCCGCCGGCGGCACCGGGCGGACGGGACGTCGTTTACACCCAGGGCGACAGCGCGATGCTCAGCTGGGCCTGGAAGCCTTTGCTCGACGCCACCGGGACCGCGAACAGCGTAGGCGCGGTCTGCGCCACGCCGACGGCCTTCTTGCCCATGCGGGCGACTTCGGCCGCGTTCTTGGGCCCTGTCGCCCAGTGCTCGTCGGCCCAGACATAGCGTAGCGCCCAGGTACCGTCGTCGTTGCGCTTGGCGAAGAGCACCAGGGTGTCGCGGAACAGGAACTCGCCGGGGATGTGCTGCTTGAGGAACAGCGCGCCGTCCACTTCGTAACCGGCGGTCGACACGGCCAGGTCGATCGAGAACGACACTTCGCTGCCGGCAGTGATCTTCGAACTGTCCAGGTAGACCGAGAACAGCGTGGGCGCGCGGGCGTTGCGGATCAGGTTGCCGTCCTGGTCGAACAGTTCGGCGTACTCGCGCCGCACCGCGCTCTCGTGCGCCTTGGTGCGCGAGGTCAGGTCGTAGGTGTAGGCGCCGCGCGGCGCCACCGTGGTCTCGATGTAGTACGACGAGGCGATCTTCTTGCCGCGCTTGCGCGCCTGTTCGATCTCCGGTGGGAACGGCAGCGCGGTGATGTCCAGCCGTGCGGTGGCGCTGAGGTCGCCGAACAGGAAGCGCGACAGGTTCTGGTAGCCCTCTTCGGAATTGACGATGCCGAAGAAGCCGCTGTGGCTGCGGTTGACGAAGGCGCGTGGACTGTTGGCGACGTAGGCGTTCTCGATCCGCACCAGGCCGTCGCTCATCTGCCCGGCGGCCATCGCGGACAGCCCGTGGGCGACGGCATAGTCGCGGCTGTTGGTGCCGACCAGGCTGAAGAAGCGCTCCGGCGGGAAGCCGGAGTCGCCGAGCGTGTTGACCTTGTCCTTGGGTACGTTGAGGTACTTGGCCATCACGCCGCGGTTGAAGTTGTTCATGTCGTTGATCGACAGCAGGCTGGGCACGTTGATGCCGCCGACCTCGATGCCGTTGTGCGGGGTGGCGTAGGTGAACACCTTGTCCACCAGTCCGCGCACCTCGGCGGTGGCGACGTCGGGGTTCTGCAGCAGGCAGCGGCAGATCAGGCCGCCCATCGAGTGCGCGACCAGGTAGACGCGGAACGCCTTGCGGTCGGCCTCGTTGTTGCCGCAGATGCGTTCGCGCAGGTCGACGATGCGCGCGGCCAGCGCCTTGGCGGCCTCGGGGATCGACAACGCCTTGCCGTCGCCGAACGCAGGATCGGCGGCGTCGTAGTAGCGATGGATCACGATGCTGCGCGGCGACAGCTTGCCGGCGTTCTCGGCACCAGCGGCATAGGTGTCGCGGTAGTCGTAATCCTTCATCAACCGCACCAGCGGTGATTCGAACACGAACTTCACGATGCGCCCGTCCTGCGCCTGGCGGATCTTGGTCGAACCGGCCTCGAAGCCCATGTAGGGCGTGGAGGTGGTCTGGATCACCTCGTCGCGGGTCATCGCATAGCCGCGCACATAGATGATCGGATAGAACGGCCGCTGGATCCTGGCCATGGGCTTGCCTCCCTTCGTGTCATCGCATGATTACCCGAGGTTCACGACAAAGCCGGCGTCCGAAGGACAGGGGCCGTGCATGCGTCCACCGGTCCGCAGCGGTTAGGATGAAGCTCCGATCCATGCGATGTCCAATCGAGGTGGCATGAACAGGCGACATTTCCTTGGCAGTGCGGCACTGATGGCCGCTGCGTCCACCGTACCGTTCGCGCTCGGCTCCACGGCGTCGGCGGCGACCCCGCGATCGCGCCTGTTGCCGCCGGCGCTGAATCCCGGCGACACGGTCGCGCTGGTGAGTCCGTCGGGTGCCACCGACGAGCCGTTCGACCTGCAGCTCGCGCAGGAAGCGATGGAAGCGCTGGGCCTGAAGGTCAAGGTGGCGCCACACCTGGCATCCCGCTACGGACACCTTGCCGGCACTGATGCGGAGCGGGCCGGGGATCTCAACGCGATGTTCGCCGACCGCGAGGTGAAGGCGATCGTCTGCGCCCGCGGCGGTTCCGGTGCCGCGCGCCTGCTTCCGCTGCTCGACTACGCGGCGATCCGTCGCAACCCGAAGATCCTGCTCGGCTACTCCGACATCACCGCGCTGCACAACGCGCTGCTGTCCCAGGCCGGGCTGGTCAGCTTCCACGGTCCCATCGGCATCGGCAGCTGGAATGCGTTCAATGCCGAGCAGTTCCGCCGCGTGTTCTTCCAGCGCGAACGGATGCAGTACGCGAACAGTGCCGACAAGGGCGACGAACTCGTGCAGCGACGCAATCGCACCGTCACCCTCACCGGCGGCAAGGCGCAGGGCGAACTGGTGGGCGGCAACCTGACCGTGCTCACGGCGCTCGCCGGCTCGCCGTACCTGCCCGACTTCAGCGGCAAGATCCTGTTCCTGGAGGACGTATCCGAGGCGCCGTACCGCATCGACCGCATGCTCAGCACGCTGCGGCTGATGGGCGCGCTGGACAAGGTGAAGGGCATCATCTTCGGCGAATGCACCGACTGCGATCCCGGCGGCGGCTACGGCTCGCTGACGCTGCCGCAGATCTTCGACGACTACTTCACGCCGTTGAAGGTGCCGGTCTATCGCGGCGCGATGATCGGCCACATCCGCCAGCAGTTCATCGTCCCCGTCGGCGGAAAGGTCGAGATGGATGCGGATGCGGGCACGTTCCGGATGCTGGAGCCGGTGTTCGCCAGCTGACGCCGGTCGGTCCCGGCTTGTGTCCGGGACCGGGCGGTGTGACTATCGGGACGCAGGGGGCCTCGAGGCGATCGGCATTACGGCAGGCCGCACCCACGGTATGCGGTCGGGTGGTGAGCGTTCGCTTCACTTGCAGGGAATCCCGCCATGCCGTCATCGCCTCCCGTCGTGTCGATCGCGGCCTGCGCCGACACGATCGGCGCGCGTGTCGCCGGCCACCTCGACCACCTTTGGCGGCTGGCCATGCAACCGCAGGGCGGGGTGGCCGATGCGGACTGGTTCCGCCTGATCTCCGGTGAACCTCATCCGTTGGGCAACGTGGCCATCCTTGCGTGGGACGACCATGACGAGGCGGCGATCGCCGCGGTCACGCCGCTGCTGGCCATCGCGGAGCCCTCGGCCGTCATCTGCCTGCACGGCGCCAGCGAGCATCTCGCCGGCGTGCTGTCGGCGCGCGGCTTCCAGGCGCACGGTGCGATGCCGGCGATGGCGGTGGACATCGGCGCGCTGGCGCCGACCTCGTTGCCGCCGGGCCATACGTTCCAGCGCATCGTGGCGGACCGGCGCTTCCGCGAATGGACCGACGTGGTCGCCAGCGGCTACGAACTGCCGCGGGACCTGGCACGGATGCTCTCGCCCGAAGCCCTCGGCGCCGACGCGACCGACAACGCGGCGATCCAGTTCTTCGCCATCCTGGAAGGCGATCGCATCGTCGCCACGTCGATGATGTTCCTCGACGACGGCCTGGCCGGCCTCTACTGCGTGGCCACGCTCGCCGACGCGCGCGGGCGCGGACTGGGCACGCATGTCACTGCTGAGCCGCTGCGGCGTGCGCAGGCGCTGGGGTACCGCGTGGGTGCGCTGCAGTCGTCCGACGCGGGGTATACGGTCTATCGGCGCCTCGGTTTCCGGGACGTCGGCGCGGTGCCGCTGTTCGTCCGCATGCCGGCCGGCTGAGCGGCGTTCGCTTCCGTCGTCGACGGATTCAGCGGCGGGGCTTGGCTGCCTTGCTGTCGGTCGCTAGCGGGGCATCGGTCGTATCGGCTTGACCGATCTTCCGCAGCGTCGCGGTCGTCCCCAGCACTTCGATGGTGCCGCCTGCACGGCGGAAAGCGTCCATGTCGGCTTCCAGGGTGTCGTGGGTCAGCGCGCCGCGGTCGCCCGCGGGGCGACGGGCGAATACCCGGCTCGGTCCGCGCGGCGTATCGCCCTGCGTGTCGTCGGAAACGGTTTTGCGTGGACGGCCCATGGTGTCTTCCTTCAGTACAGCGTGAGCGGGATACCCCGCGTGGTGCGATCCAGGTAATCCGCGCGCACGTCGCGGCAATAGGCGCCCGACATGACGAAACGTCGGCAGATCTCCGGGCGGGTGTCGTAGATCGAGCAGCACATGCGTGCACTGTCGATCGCCACGCACCAGCCTTCTTCGTCGCGTGCCATCACATGCAGGCCGGCGTCGGTATGCGTGGTCAGGTGGGCGGGAATGCGGTCTTCCGGCTGCAGTACCACCGTCAGCCGGCAGCACACCGCGTCGCAGCGTTCGCACAGCGGTACCTTCGGTGCGGCGACGGCATTCATGCGTTCAGCTCGCGACGGTAGTGCAGCAGGCGGCCGCGGTGCGGCGGGCCATCGGCATCGTCCATCGGGCACGGTTCGGACTCGACGCTGAAGCCCTGTCCATCCAGCAGGCGGCTGAAGCGGGCGCTGTTGCCGCGGCCCGGATCGGTGATCAGCACTTCCGCGCGCGGCGACGCATGCCGTTCGATGACATGGCTGAGCACGTCCGCACTGTCGCGCTCGTACAGCACGTCGCTGGCGATGATCAGGTCGAACCGTCCCAGCGTCGGCAAAGGCGTATCCCAGCGCAGTTGCCGGTAGTGCAGGGCAGGCAGGCCGTTCAGGGCCGCGTTGTAGGCGAGGAACACCTCCGCCAGCGGATGCACGTCGGAGGCGACCACGTCCGCACCACGCTGCTGCAATACCAGGCTGGCAAGGCCGATGCCGCATCCCAGTTCGAGGATGCGCTTGCCGGCGATGTCGAACCGCTGCATCGCCTGCGCCAGCAGGCGGCCGGCGGGCCACACCTGGCCGAACAGGCTCCATTGCGCCGCGGAGATGCCATTGCGTGCGCCATGCCCATCGGGATCACCGAACTGCTGCTTGTCGCTCAATACGCGCAGGCGATACACATGGCCGCCGACGGCGTGGCGGGTCTCGCGGACCTGATAGCCCGACATGGGCGCTCCCGTGGGGGCATCCGCGCGCGCAGGGAGCGGGATGCGTGAAGGAAAGCGCAGCGGGCGACGTTGTCGGCGGTCGGACGGGACGCAGAAGGGTGTAACGGGGCCATCCTACGCTGTCGGCTCCGTTCGCGCCTGAAGCACGCCGCTGGAACTGAACGGGCGGGTCAGGTGGCGACCGACGGCATCGGACTGGCGGACGGCCTACATCAGCAGGCAGTCGATCCCGTCGAGCACGATATGGATCAGCAGGCCGATGCCGAACCAGCGGGTCCTCTTCGGCAGCACCAGTCCGGCATAGACCGCGATGGCCGGCCAGGTGTGCAGCGGATGGAAGCCGATGCTGCAGCGGCCGGGCGCATAGATGGGATCGGCGAGCAGATGGTCGAGATCGATCACCCAGCCTGCCAGCATCCACAGGGCGGCGCGTTTCCAGTCCTTCGGCCAGAACACCCGCGCGACGACGACCGGCACGATGACATGCAGCAGCAGGTGGAGCGGGGCGCGGATCTCGAAATCGGACACGACGGATTCAGGGGCGCGTGGCCAGCCAGCGGTCGAGCTGGTTGGCGAACGCCTGGCGGTCGCGGGCGTTGAAGGCGGCCGGGCCGCCGGTCTGCACGCCTGCGCCGCGCAGTTCGTCCATGAAATTCCGCATCGACAGGCGCTCGGCGATGTTGTCGGGCGTGAACCGGTCGCCGCGCGGATTGATCGCCTGCGCGTCCTTGGCCAGCACGCGCGCCGCCAGCGGGATGTCCTGGGTGACCACCAGGTCGCCGGCCTGCGCGCGTTCGACGATGGCGTCGTCGGCCACGTCGTAGCCACCCTGGACCTGCAGGGCGCGGATGAAGCGCGAGGGAGGGGTGCGCAGCCACTGGTTGGCGACCAGCGTGACCTGCACGCGGGCGCGCTCGGCGGCGCGGAACAGGATGTCCTTCACCGGCGCGGGGCAGGCATCGGCATCCACCCAGATCTGGGCGGCGGGGCCCCCACCGTCCGTCATTCCGGTGCGTTGTCGGACTCGGATTCCGGTGCCTCGGGGGCACCGTCGGCGCGGCCGGCGTCGCGTTCGGCACGCTTCCTGGCGTCCTTCTCGTCTTTCTTCTTCTTCTTGGCCAGCTCGCGCTGGCGCTTCTCGAACGAATAATTGGGTTTGGCCATGCTGGGGGGGTCCTGTAATGAGGGGTGGGCGCCGGAAAAGGCCGGGCGCCAAGGCCTACACGATAGCCGGCTTCCACGCGGGTGTCCTGCGGCACGTGGCCGCTGAGCGGTTTTGCGGGGGTGTCCGGGTGCGGCCGGCCCTGCGTGACGCCGGCTGCTGGGGCCTTCCGGCGCGGTGGGCGACGCTCGTGGACGGTGCGGGCGCTGCGCTACCATCGCGGGCGTCGGGCGTCCCGGGGAAAGGGCGTCCATGGCGTCTTCCATGGGGTGATCGATGCGGCGGATTCTTTGCCTGGTGCTGGTGGCGTTGCTGCTGGCCGGCTGTTCGAAGAAGGTAAGGGAACTGCCGCCGCCTCCGCCGGACGACGTGCCGGCGTTGCCGCCACCCCCTCCGCCGCCACCTCCACCTCCACCGCCGCCGACCGGTACGCCGTCGCCGACCCCACGAGTAACGCCGCCGCCCAAGGCGGACTTCGTCAATATCGATGTGTTCTACGCCACCAACCGCATGCCCGCGACCGCCTTCGCGACCGCCGCGCCGGGCGACCGCTTCACCGCCGGCGTCGCGCGCGAGCTGACCTACGGCACCGCGCGCATCAGCATTCCCAAGGTGCACGTGGCGGGCGAACTGGAATCCCCGCGCTGGTACCTGCTGGAGTTCAAGGAGGATCCGAAGCAGCACGTCATCCTGCAGGACGTGGCGCGGCTGGACCGGGCGCCGTTCTTCGCCCGCCTGCGTGGACGCGTGGACGACTCGCGCGGCAGCAATGCCTTCGTGTTCGTGCACGGCTACAACGTCGGCTTCCGCGATGCGGCGCGGCGCACCGCGCAGCTGGCCTACGACCTGCGTTTCGATGGTGCGCCGGTGTTCTACAGCTGGCCGTCGCAGGCGGCGCTGGCAGGCTACTTCACCGACGAGCAGAGCATCGCGCGCTCGGTGCCGCTGATCGAAGGGTTCCTGGCCGACATGGCGGACCGCTCGGGGGCGCAGAACCTGTACGTCATCGGCCACAGCATGGGCACGCGTGGCGTCACCCAGGCCATCCGCAACCTGGTGACGAAGCGGCCCGAACTGCGCGGGCGCTTCCGCGGCATCATCCTGGCGGCGCCGGACATCGACGCCAAGGTGTTCCGCACCGAGCTGGCGCCGGCGCTGAGTGCGGCCAGTGGACGGGTGACGCTGTACGCCTCGTCCGAAGACATGGCGCTGAAGGCGTCCAAGCAGGTGAACCGTGGGCCGCGGGCCGGCGACACCAGCGAGGGCGTGGTGCTGGTCGGCGGCGTGGACACCATCGACGTGTCCGGCGTTGACCAGAGCATGCTGGCCCATTCCTACTTCATGGAGTCGGACAAGGTGATGGGCGACATCCGCGAGATGTTCCGCGCCAACCAGCCCGCCGCGCAGCGCAAGCCGCTGCAGTCGGTGAAGCTGGGCACCGGCATGTTCTGGAAGATCCTGCCGCCGCCGTGATTCCGGAAGCCCGGCGTCACCGCAGCGGCTTGCGCGCCACCGCCAGCACGAACTCCCCCGGCATGCGATAGCCGGTGCCGCAGCGCCAGGGCGCGATCGCGCGCAGGTAGCGTGCCTGCACGCGCCGGCGCGTGGGCGCGTCGAAGCGCGACCAGGCCATCGCCACCGGACCACCGACGAAAGCGGCGTCGCAGGCTTCCTCGCCGCTGGCGTAGCTCAGCACGGCGTCGACCCGCTGCTCCTGCACGTCGACCAAGCCGGTGCGTGCGCACAGGTCGTCCAGCATGCCCGCGTGGCCGAGCTGGAAGAACAGCGGGCAGACTTCGCTGGACACCTCCTCGTCGACGATGGGGAAAATCGACGACCAGCCGCAACGGGCACGCTGGCCCCACACGGCGATCGCCACGCGGCCGCCGGGACTCAGCAGCCGGTGGATTTCGCGCATCGCCTGCCCGGGATCGGGCATGTACATCAGTCCGAGCGCGCAATAGGCCACATCGAAGCTGCCGGCCGGCGCGTCGAGTTGCTCGCCGTCCATGCGCGCGAACGCCGCGTTCGCCACGCCCAGGTCCCAGGCGCGCTGCGTGGCCTGTTCCACCATGCGCTCTGAGATGTCGGTGCCGAGCACGCGGCCGGTGGGACCGACCTGGCGGGCGGCAGCCAGGGCGATCACGCCGGTCCCGCACGCCACGTCGAGCACGGCCTCGCCGCGCGCCGGCGCGGCAAGGTCGAGCAGGCGCCGATGCGCCGCCGACAACGAGGCTTCCCACAACGCCTCGTAGCGGCTCGCGGCCAGGTCCCATCCATAACGCTGGATGCGGCGCTGCAGTTTCGCCTGCATGTTCACCGGCGCGTGACCACGATTTCCAGGTATTCGCTGGGCACGACCAGGCCATCGCCGGTGCCGGCGCGCATGCGTTCCATCAGCGCGATCAGGTCGTCTTCCAGTTCCGCGGCACGGTCCGCCGACAGCGCCTGGAAGGCCTTCTGCACCGGCCCGTACCAGGTGCGGAACACATCGACCATGTGCGCGGCAGAGCGGTAGCGGAAGTTGAACAGGCGCGGCGTCGCCGAGATGGCGCTGACGCGCTCGCCGAACAGCGCATGCAGGTGTGCGTGCGTGCCCCACAGCGACGGCGGCTGCACGCCGGCCGGCAGGGGCAGGTGACGGCCGAGCACCTTGAACATCTGGCCGATGAAGCCGTCCGGCGTCCAGTTGGCCAGGCCGATGCGCCCACCGGGGCGGCAGACGCGCAGCAGTTCGTTCGCGGCCTGTGCATGGTCGGGGGTGAACATCACGCCGAACGTGGACAGCACCACGTCGAACTGGTCGTCCGCGAAGGGCAGCGCTTCGGCATCCGCCGGCAGGAACTCGACCTGCAACTGCTCCGCGTCGGCGCGGGCACGGCCGAGGTCGAGCAGGGCGGGCACGTAGTCGGTGGAGACGACGCGGCCACCCCGGCGCGCGGCGGCCAGCGTGGCGTTGCCGTTGCCGGCGGCGACGTCGAGGACCTGTTCGTCCCAGCGCAGGTCGACGGCCTCGGCCAATTGCTCGCCGACGATCTGCAAGGTGGTGCCGACCACGGCGTAGTTGCCGCTGGACCAGGCGGCCTGCTGGCGCTGCTTGATCGAGGCCAGGTCGGGGGAAGCGGGGAGGGAAGCGGGAACAGCGTTCATCAGGAGCACTCCGGTTGGGGAGGCGCAGGTTGCCGTCGGCTCGCTGCGGCGTCCTGACCCCGCGTCTGCCGGAACTGGCTGTGCGTCCGCGCCGGATTCCGGCCATTCCCGGCGGCCTGGATTCCTTGCCGTGCGTCCGACGGCTGGCCTCGGCGGGCGGCGGGTGGCGTTATCGGGAGCAGAATCCGCCCCTGTACCGCAGACCGTGAATCGACCTCCCGCCATGGACACGCACCACGACATCAACGCAGCCCTGCAGCGCGCCGTTGCCGTCTTCACCCGCCGGCCCGACAAGGGCCTGCACGACGATGTCAGCGCCCGCGCATGCTGGAAGGGCGGCATGCGTGTCACCGCCACGCACGCGTCGGGCCTGCAGATCGGTACCGACATGCCGGCCGAACTCGGCGGCGGCGGCGAACTCCCATCGCCGGGTTGGTATTTCCGCGCCGGCATCGCGGCCTGCGCGACGACCGCGATCGCGATGGTGGCCGCCGAGCAGGGCATCGTCCTCGATCGGCTCGACGTCGAGGTCGGCAGTCGCACCGACACGCGCGGATTGCTGGGCATGCGCGATGTCGAAGGCGGCGCCGTGCAGGCAGGGCCGGTGTCGGTGCGGGTGGAGGTCAACGTGGCCGCGGCCGGCGTGCCGCCCGGTCGCCTGCATGCGCTGGTGGAAGAAGCCTTGCGCCGTTCGCCGATGCAGGGTGCGATCGCCGGCCAGCCGACGATGACGGTGGCCGTCAGTGTCGGCGAAGCAGGGACGACCTGAGATGGACGCGCTGTCGGAGATCCTGCGCGTGGTGCAGATGTCCGGGGCGTTCTTCGTCAACGCGCGCTTCAGCGCGCCCTGGTGCTACCAGTCGCCGAAGGCGGCGCTCGCCGCGCCGTGGCTGGATCCGTCGGCCGAACAGGTGGTGATCTTCCATCTGATCACCGAAGGCGAATGCCTGATCGAAATGGACGGTGCCGCGCCGGTCGCGGTACGCGCGGGCGATGTGGTGATGTTCCCGAACGGCTGCGCGCACCGCATGGCGTCCGCACCGGGCCTGCCACCGCCGCGCACCGCCGCCAACCTGAAGAAGCTGTTCTCCAGCCGGCCGCGAAAGCTGGCCTACGGCGGCGGCGGCGCCCCGACGCGCATCGTCTGCGGCTACCTGGCCTGCGATACGCGACTCGCGCGCCTGTTGCTGGATGGCTTGCCAGCGGTCGTGCGCGTGAACCTGCGCGACACGCATGCCGGTCCCTGGCTGGAGTCGTCGGTGCGCTATGCGTTGGCCGAATCGACGTCGCCGCGGCCGGGCGGCAACGGCCTGCTCGCCAAGCTGGCCGAACTGCTGTTCATCGAGATGCTTCGGCAGCACGTGCAGCAGAGCGAGGGCCACGCCGGCTGGCTGGCCGGACTGGGCGACCGCGTCGTCGGCGGCGCACTCAATGCGATGCACGCGCGGCCTGCGCACGACTGGACGCTGGCGGACCTCGCGCGCGCGGCAGGGACGTCGCGCTCGGTGCTGGCTGAACGCTTCCAGCATCTGGTCGGCACCTCGCCGATGCAGTACCTCACGCAGTGGCGGATGGTGATGGCGGCCAACCTGCTCCGTCGCAGCAATGCACCGCTGTCGCGCGTGGCCGAAGAGGTCGGCTACCAGAACGACACCTCGTTCAGCCGCGCGTTCCGGCGCGAATACGGCCAGCCGCCCGCGGCGTGGCGACGCAGCCTGGCCGACACGGGACAGGCCGCGCACGCACAGAGGCGGGCCTATGGCCGCTTCTTGTAGGTGATCTCCATCATCTTGACCTCCTTGCCGTCCGGGCCGGGACCATACATCTCGAACACCTCGGTGGTCTTGTCGGTCCAGCGGCTGGTCATGCGGCTGGTCTGCGGCTTCTTCGTCACCGGATCGTGGTGCGTGCCGGTGTAGGTACAGGCCAGCTGCGCGTCGCACGTACCCTCGCTGAGCATGACGCCGGTGCTCATGCTGTCGTTCCAGGTCGCCCAGTACTTGCCGGTGACGTTGTCGAAACCATGCAGGCCCTGGCCGGTGAACGGCTGGCCCATCATCGACGAGGTCACTTCCTCCACCAGCACGCGGTTGCCCAGGATCATGCGACGCGTCGCCGTGCCGGGATCGGTGCTTGGCGGCGCACCGGGCGCATACCAGCTCTTCACCGTCAGGTCGTAGTTGCCCGCCATGGCGGCCAGCTTGCCGTGTTCGATGCCGGGCGTGCCGGCCTTCTGGTAGGCCTCCATCTGCGCCTGCATCTCGGGCGTCATCGCCGGGGCTTTCTTGTCCTGTGCGCAAGCGGCCGAGGCCGCCAGCAGTCCCACCGAAACAACAACGGACAACAGGGTCGTGCGATGCATGGAACGCCTCCTTCCCGGGGTGTCGGTGGCGACGTTGTGCGCCCGTCCGCGCTCAGGCGGCGTGAAGGCGGCCGCTATGCGGTCAGCGGCGCACGGCCACCACGCCATCCAGCGCCCGTTGCGCCTTGAAGCCGGCCTTCTCCAGGCGTTTGGCCACCTCGCCGGGCACGTCGCGGCCGGTGGTCAGCTTGTTGGGGCTGCCGGTGTAGTGGAACAGGGTGCCGCCCCGGCGCAGGACGCGTGCGAGCTGGTCGTAGAACGCCTGCGAGTACAGCTCGCCGGCGATGCCGAAGCGCGGCGGGTCGTGCAGCAGCGCGTCGACGGATGCCGTCGGTATCCCTGCGATCGCCTGCGACACATCGGCATGGGTGAGCTGCAGGCGGCCGCCGGCGCCGACGCTGTCCGGATCGGGCGACCAGGGATTCAGCGTGCGCAGCCACAGCACGTCGGCGTTCTTCTCGAACGACACGATGCGGGCGGCACCGGCGTCGAGGCAGCAGGCGGCGAAGTAACCCAGCCCGCCGCAGGTATCCAATACGGTCTTGCCGCGCGGCTCGACCAGCGCGACCTTGCGCTTCGCGTCGTCGAGCGGGGATTCCTTCGAGGTCGGCAGCATCTTGATGCCGTCGATCTCGAAGGTGGGTACGCCCCATTCGGTGGGCACCAGCTTGATCAGCGATCCCTGGTAGCGCGATACCGGCTCGAAGTCCTCGCCGTCCCACCAGTACAGCGTGCGCTCCTTGAGCTTGCCGGCATACGGATAGGCGACGCCGCCCCAATCCCAGCGGTCGGCTTCCAGGCGTGCGTCGCCCTGCGAACGGCCGAGATCGAGCGAGCCCGTCCAGCGTTCCTCGCCGCGCTCGCGGGCGGCGAGCAGGGCAGTGGCGGTATCGCGGGTGAGCAGGGGACCGGTGTAGCGGGGCATCGGGCGTTCGTGCAGGGAATGTCACGGCATTTTCGCCGCGTTGGCGCGCAGAAGACAGTCCAGCGAGTGATGTAGACCCCACTGGTATAGTGCGGACCCTTGTTCTGCAGCCGCGATTGCCATGACCACATTCGACCGCTTCCATCCCATCGGCACCCCGGGCCAGCCCTGGGACGCGGCGGACAAGGCGCAGTGGCGCGCGCAGCAGCGCGTGCGCCGCCGGTACGTGGACGATGTCGTCGTCGCGATCGACGCGCTGCGCGAACGCTTCGACGTGCAGCAGTACGGCACCCTCGACTACGGCCCCGGCGAGACCTATCCGTTGTTCGCCGTGCGCAGCCGCGGTTGGGACGAGGTGTTGCCGACGATGCTGGTGACCGGCGGCGTGCACGGCTACGAGACCAGCGGCGTGCACGGCGCGCTGCAGTTCCTGGAGCAGCGCGCAGCCGACTACGCGGGCAAGGCGAATATTCTGGTCGTGCCGTGCGTCAGTCCGTGGGGTTACGAACGCAACCACCGCTGGAACGCCGATGCGCTGGACCCGAACCGCTCGTTCCGTGCCGACAGCCCCGCACAGGAATCCGCGGCGTTGATCGCGCTGGTGGCACCGCTGAAGGACCGTGTGCTGATGCACATCGACCTGCACGAGACCACCGACAGCGACGAGACCGAGTTCCGTCCCGCGCTGGCGGCGCGCGATGGCAAGCCTTACGAGCCGGGCGAGATCCCGGACGGCTTCTACCTGGTGGACGACAGCGAGCGTCGGCAGCCGGATTTCCAGCGGGCGGTGATCGCCGCCGTGGCAGCGGTGACCCATATCGCGCCGGCCGATGCGCAGGGCGAGATCATCGGTTCCCCGGTCGTCGCCGAGGGCGTGATCGAGTACCCGGTGACGTCGCTGGGCCTGTGCACCGGCATCACCGAGGCGCGCTACACCACCATCACCGAGGTGTACCCCGACAGCCCCAAGGCCACGCCGCAGCAATGCAACGACGCGCAGGTGGCGGCGGTGGTGGCCGCGATCGACTACGCGCTGGCGCACGGTTGAGGCGGGGCCGCATCGGCCCCATTCCTGTTCGTGAGTAACCCGTTGCCGGCGGCGGCGTAAGCTGTCCCGGCAACCGCGATCCGCGAGGAGACCACCATGGCAACCGGATGGGCCGGCGATGGCGCCGTGCAGGACCAGATCGATGCGACCGTCAAGGACGGCATCGAGCGTGCACGCCGCGCGTTGCCCAAGGGGCCAAGCCTGACGCACTGCGAGGAATGCGATAAACCGATTCCGGTGGCGCGCCAGAAGGCCGTGCCGGGCGTGCGCCTGTGCGTGGACTGCCAGGAAGCGGCCGACCAGGAAGAGCAGGGCGCCGGCCTGTACAACCGGCGCGGCAGCAAGGACAGCCAGCTGCGCTGATCCGCGTGCTGCGGATGTCTTCACATCCGTTTCCGTCCTGGCTGCACACGATGGCTGCCCCTCCGTCCCCGCAGGCACGCCATGGCTCGCCCCATCTGGACCGGCACGCTGTCGTTCGGCCTCCTCAACGTCCCCGTCTCGCTGATGTCCGGCGAACGCAAGGTGGACATCAGCTTTCGCATGCTCGACTCCCGCGACAAGAAGCCCATCCGCTTCGAGCGCGTCAACGCCGACACCGGCGAGGAAGTGCCGTGGAAGGACATCGTCAAGGCCTTCGAGTACGACAAGGGCAGCTACGTGGTCGTCGAGAAGGAAGACATCGCCTCGGCCGCGCCGCAGACGCATGAATCGGTCGACGTCGAGGCCTTCGTCGACCGCGATGCGATCGGCCTGCGCTTCTTCGAGAAGCCTTACATCCTGGTGCCGGGCAAGAAGGCGGAGAAGGGCTACGTGCTGTTGCGCGACACGCTGGAGCGCACCGGCAAGGTGGGCGTGGCGCGGGTGGTGATCCGCACGCGCGAGTACCTGTGCGCGGTGGTACCGGAGGGCGATGCGCTGGTGCTGATGATGCTGCGCTATCCGCAGGAACTCGTGGACCCGGAGGAGTACAAGCTGCCGGGCGGCAAGGCGAGCGACTACCGCATCACCGCCAAGGAGCGCGAGATGGCCGAGACGCTGATCGGCTCGATGTCGGCGACATGGAAGCCCGACGATTACCAGGACGAGTTCCGTAAGCGCCTGGAGGCGATCATCAAGAAGCGCATCAAGGCCCGGGGCGCCACCACGAAGATCGTGGACGAAGAAGCGGCCGAGCGCGAGGACACCGCCACCAACGTGGTGGACTTCATGGCGCTGCTGCAGCAGAGCCTGGACAGCAAGAAGCGCACGCCGGCCAAGAAGGCTGCGAAGAAAGCGCCCGCCAGGAAGACAGCAAAGAAGGCCGCCAAGAGCGCGAAGAAGGCGCCCGCCAAGCGCGCACGCAAGGCGGCCTCGCGCTGATCCATGGCGGGCGGGCGCCGCATCGTGCCGGTGGACGGCGTCGGCACCGGGGCCAGCGGACGCGCATGCCTGTACGTGTTGCCCTGCGCGTACGAAGACCACGCCAAGCTGGGCATCGCCATCGATCCGCTGGCCCGCATGCGGGCGTTCTCGCCGCGCTGGTACGAATTCTTCGACCTCGACCGCGGTTGGCTGGCCGAGGCCGGCAGCGTGCGCGAGGCGCGCAGTTGGGAAACCCGCTGGAAGCGCGTGCTGCGCGAGCATCTGGCGCTGCCGCCGTTGCAGGTGCCGGCGAAGGCGGCCGGGCATACCGAATGGTTCCGTGGCGCGCTGACGGTGCTGGAGGGTGTACGCGATGACCTGGTCCTGCAAGGGTTCGTCGTGCACGCGCCGCTACGCGATTGGGTCGCGCAACGCCTTCGGGCCGGGCGCGACGGGCTGGACGCCGGTGAACAGGCGGCGATCGCGCGCTGTGGCACGCCCGAGGCGTGGCCCTCCGCCACGGCGTGGCCGCCGCTGGCCGCCTTGCGGGATGCACTGGACGCTTATGCGGTGGTCGGGGTGCCGCTGGACGATGCCGTATCTCCGGCGCTGCAGGCCTGGCTGATGCGCAACACACTGGCGCCGCGCTGAGGGGCGCATCCGGTCTTGCACGTGCTGTTGACGGCGCACGCGGCATAACGGGCGCAGTCGAGGATGCCGATGAGCCTGCAGGAGTACCGCCGCAAGCGTCGTTTCGACCGCACACCGGAACCGGCGTCGGACGGGCGCCGCGTGCGCGGCAAGCGGCCCATCTTCGTGGTCCAGCTGCATCACGCCAGCCACCGCCACTACGATTTCCGCCTGCAGGTCGGCGACACGCTGAAGAGCTGGGCCGTGCCCAAGGGCCCCAGTTTCGACCCGGACGTGAAGCGGCTGGCGGCCGAGGTCGAGGACCACCCGATCGACTATGCCGACTTCGAGGGCGACATCCCGAAGGGGCAGTACGGCGGCGGCCACGTCGCCACCTTCGACCGTGGCCTGTGGACGACCGATGGCGATGCCGAAGCGCAACTCGCCAAGGGCCATCTGCGCTTCCGCATGTTCGGCGACAAG
Source organism: Pseudoxanthomonas sp. LjRoot143 (assembly GCF_964252945.1). NCBI lineage: Bacteria > Pseudomonadati > Pseudomonadota > Gammaproteobacteria > Lysobacterales > Lysobacteraceae > Pseudoxanthomonas > Pseudoxanthomonas sp. LjRoot143. Next base: position 1,293,605 of record NZ_CAXUPM020000001.1, read on the forward strand.
CTCAAGGGCGGCTGGCATCTGGTCCGGACGCACAGGCAGGCGCGCCAGCCGCAGTGGCTGCTGTTCAAGGAGCGCGACGATTTCGCCGGCACGCAGGAGGCCGACGACCTGCTGCAGGACGTGACGCCCGTAGGCGGGAAGTCCGCGCCACCGGTGCACAAGGTACGCCAGCGTGCCGTCGTCGCCTCGCGCGGGACCGAGCGTTGGGCGCGGCGTGCGGCGCGGCTGGATGGCGCGCGCGCGACCAGCCACCGTCCTGGCTTCCGCACGCCGCAGCTGGCGAAACTGCAGGAACATGTTCCCCAGGGCGATACGTGGCTGCACGAGGCCAAGTGGGACGGTTATCGGCTGGTCGCCCAGATCGCGAAGGGCAGGGCCAGGCTGTGGTCGCGCAACGAGATCGAATGGACCGCGAAGGCGCCCGAGATCGTCGCGGCCCTCGAAGCGCTCGCCCTGGATGATGCGGTGCTCGATGGCGAACTGGTGGCAGGGGGCGGACGGCAGGAGGACTTCGGCCTGCTGCAGGCCACCCTGTCCGGCGAGAAGCAGGCGGCGCTGTCGTACGTGCTCTTCGACATCCTGCAGGTCGATGGCGTGGACCTGGCCCGCTGCCCGCAGTACCAGCGCAAGGCGCTGCTGGCGGAAATCCTGAAGTCGCCGCCCGACCGGCTGGTGTACAGCTCGCATATCGTCGGGCGCGGCGACGACGCGCTGGCGATGGCGCTGGAGCGCGGGCTGGAGGGCATCATCAGCAAGCGTGCCGATGCGCCGTATCACGCCGGTCGCGGCGATGCCTGGCGCAAGATCAAGCAGCGCGCCTCCGACGAATTCGCGGTCGTCGGTTACACCGCGCCGAAGGGCAGCCGCAGCGGCCTGGGTGCGCTGTTGCTGGCGGCGCCGGAGGGTGCGCGTGGCTGGCGTTATGCGGGCCGCGTGGGCACCGGTTTCAGCCGCGAGCTGCTGGGTACGCTGGCGGCACAGTTGGCGCCGCGTGCACGCAGCACGCCCACCGCACGCGTGGAGAGCGACGATCCGGAACTGCGCCGGGCCCGATGGGTCGCGCCCACGCTGGTCGCGGAGGTCTTCCACCATGGCCTGGGCAACCAGGGCCTGTTGCGGCAGCCTTCGCTGAAGACGATCCGTCGCGACAAGCGCGCGGCCGACCTGCGCGATCCACCGCCTCCCGCACGGAGCGTATCCGCCATGCCTGCCTCGCGCCGCGCTTCAAAGGCCGCCGACGGGGTGGAACTGACGCATCCCGAACGCGTCGTTTTCCCCGACAGCGGCATCACCAAGCAACAGGTCTTCGACTATTACCACGCGATGGCGCGCTGGCTGCTGCCCGAGATCGAAGGCCGCCCCCTGTCCATCGTGCGCTGCCCGCAGGGCGCGGGGCGGCCGTGTTTCTTCCAGAAGCACCAACGCCGGGCATGGAGCAGGTGGACGTGGTGCCGCTGGAGGAAGAGGGTGGCGCACGCGCGGACTATCTCGTGGTGCGCGATGAAACCGGTCTGCTGGAACTCGCGCAGTTCAATGCGCTCGAGTTCCATCCGTGGGGCGCGCGGGCGGAGGCGCCCGATCTGGCCGACCGCATCGTCTTCGATCTCGATCCGGGGCCGGATGTGGCATGGGCACGCGTGGTGGACGCGGCACGGCTGGTCCGCAAGCGCCTGCGCGGGCTGGGATTGACGTCGTACGTGCGTACGTCCGGCGGCAAGGGCCTGCATGTGGTCGTGCCGTTGAAACCCGCCTGTCCGTGGACGCAGGCGAAGGACTTCGCGCATGCCTTCGCCGAGTCGATGGCGGCCTCCGAGCCGTTGGCGTATGTCGCGACCGCGGCGAAGAAGTTCCGCAAGGGTCGCATCTTCATCGACTACCTGCGCAACGGACGCGGTGCGACGAGCGTGGCCTCGTTCTCGCTGCGGGCGCGCGACGGTGCCCCGGTGGCGATGCCCCTGCGCTGGGAGGAGCTGGGGCGCATCAAGGGCGGTGACGCCTATACGCTGGCCTCCGCGCCGCGCCGGATGGCGCGCATCGGCGAACATCCGTGGGGCGACTACATGCGCGGGAAGCAGGATCTTGCAGCGGTCGCGGCGAGGCTGACCCAGGGCGCGCGCAAACGGGCGAAGTCCCGCTGAGGTCTCTCGACTGCCGCGAACAGGCAGGCCATGCGTCTCCAGCGAGAAGCCCCGCCAGAGCGGGGCTTCGTATCGGTGCCGCTTGCCCGCCGGCTCAGCTGGCGCGCTTCAGTACCTGCTTGCGATCCCGCATCACGTTGTGGCATTCGCGCACGCTGGGCAGCAGGGCCTGCGCTTCAGCGCGCGCCGCGGCCGGGGTGTCGTCGTCGCTGATGGTTTCGTTGAACGCCTTGAGCAGGCGGTCCTCGGATTCCTCGAGCTCGGCGACGTAGCCGTACGTGGTGTCGCCCAGGGCCGCGCGGACCTTGCCGTAGAACTGCTGCATGCTGCCGACCATCGTGCCGTGCTCGGCGGGCGTGCCGCCGGTCGCCGCGACGGTGGCGCTCAGGCGCGCCACGATGTCCTGCTTGACGCCGGCGATGCGCGTGAACAGCGATGCGAGTTCCGCATCCTTCACCTTGCCTGCGGCTTCGGTGTAGAAGCTGTGGCCGTCGCGCGCGATCTGGATCAGATCATTGAGGCTGTGCTGAATCTTCTTCTGCGTATTCATGGGAACTCCTCAGTGGGATGGGGGAGGGCGAGCCGCCTTCCGGAGCTCCACCGTGGCGTACCGGGGATCAACATCGCGTGACCTCGCGACACCACGATTCATGAACATGGCGAGCGTGCGAAGCCGCCGTAAAGATCGCTAAAGATTTCCGTTACGCGGCCGATGGCATGAGATCGAACATGCGAAAAGGGCCGGTGCGCGTGCCGCTGCTTGCGAGAGTGACGAAGTGGTGGTCGAGGGGCCGGCGTGCGCAGGCCGCGTCACCGCGCATGCGTGGCGTGACGGAGCGGGCCGATACCGTCGCATCGTTGTCGCACGAGGCGCCGCCGCGCGACTGGGCCGGACCGCTGCTGCGCCTCGCCGGGGTGGATGCCGCAGCGCCGCGGTCGCCGGACGAGGGGGAGCCTGTCATCGCCGCCACTGCACGTGCGCTGGCGCGCTTCGCCGAGGATCCGCAGCGCCTGCCGCGGCGACCGCAGCTGCTGCCGCACCTGCTCAGCACCCTCAACGACGAAGAGGCGTCGAGCCGGGATATCGCGGGCATCATCGCGCGCGATCCCGCACTGGCGGCCAACCTGCTGAAACTGGCGAACAGCGCGCTCTATCGCAGCCACGCGGCACCCGTGGAAAGCCTGGACCGTGCGGTGGCGATGGTCGGTGTCGACGGCCTGCGCCACCTGGTCGCCGTCGCGCTGATGCAGCCGGTGATGAAGATGGAGGGCGGCGTTTTCGGGCGCCTGCCGGACCTGATCTGGGACCACACGCAGCGCACCGCGCTGATCGCCGCCGACGCCGCGCGCGCAGGCGGTCGCGAGGACGTCTTTGCTGCGCAGTTGCTGGCGCTGTTGCAGGGGCTGGGCGCGATCGTGGTCGTGCAGGCGCTCCGGGATGCCGTCGAGCGTAATGCGGGCGCATTGCCCGCTGCCGACGCGCTGGCCGAGCTGTTGCATCGCTGGTCGCCCCGTCTGGGGCGTGCGGTCGCAGGCGCGTGGGGGCTGTCGGAGCGTGTCATGCTGGCATTGCATGAGCAGGATGCCGGCGATATCGCGGCCGCCAGCGGGCTGGCCCGCGCGCTCTCGCGGGCGGCACCTGAAGCCAGCAGGGTGATGGAACTCCCGCCGGCATCCGACGCGGCAGCCTGACGTTTCGTTTGCCCACCAGTCAGGCAACGCACGCGCGCTTGACGCGATCCTTATCTCGCATGCGGTATCCCTCGATCAGGCAAAGTCCAACGACGAGGTGTATCCATGACACTCGAATTGCGTTGCCGATGCGGAAAAGTGCAGGGCACGGTGAATGCGCGCCGCGCGTACGCACGCGCCACGTGCTACTGCCACGACTGCCAGGCGTATGCACGCCATCTCGGCCAGCCTGGCGTGATGGATGCGCAGGGCGGGACCGACATCATCGCGATGAATCCCGATGCGGTGACGTTCACCTCGGGCGAAGAGCACATCGCGGGCCTGTGCCTGCGCGAAGGCGGCCTGCTGCGCTGGTACGCGGGCTGTTGCCGCACGCCGTTGGGCAATACACCGCGGGACGGCAAGACGGCCTACGTCGGCATGGTGGCCGCGTGCCTGCCCGATGCGGTGGAGCGGGACGCGGCCTTCGGCCCACGCGACCGGATCGTACTGAATGCAGGCTCCGCCATGGACCGCGTGCGGCCGACGCCGTTCGCCCTGGTGGTCGGGGGCCTGCGGATCGCCGCCGGCATCACGATGGCGAAACTGCGCAGGCAGACGCCGTCGCTGTTCTTCGACATGAACGGGCAGCCGCACAGGACCGCGCATCCACTCAGTGCGCAGGAGCGCAGGTCCGCGCGCCCGGAACCTGCCTGAGCGTCGCGCGTATAACGTCAGGCGAACTGGCGGTCGACGCGCGCGGTGAACAGCAGGTCGGCTTCCACGGGCTCGCCCATCAGGTATCCCTGGTAGAGGTCGCAGCCGAGGCGCCGCAGATGCTGGCGTTGTCCCGGCGTTTCGACGCCTTCCGCCACCACGCGCAGGTTCAGCGTTTTCCCCAGCGCGATGATCGATGCCACGATGGCCACGTCGTCGGCATTGGTTTCCAGTTCGTGCACGAAGGCGCGGTCGATCTTCAGTTCGTCCGCCGGCAGGCGCTTCAGGTACAGCAGGCTCGAGTAGCCGGTGCCGAAATCGTCGATGGAGATCTTCACGCCCATCCGCGTCAGTTCGTCGAGGATGCCCAGGCTGGCATCCGCGTCGCGCATCGCAGTGGTTTCGGTGATCTCCAGCGTGAGGCTGTCGGCCGGCACGCCGTGCCGGGCCAGCGCGCTGGCGACGGCTTCGACCAGCGAGGGCGACGAGAACTGGAGCGGCGACAGGTTGATCGCCACGTTGTCGATCACGTGGCCGGCTTCGCGCCAGGCCCGCATCTGACGGCAGGCCTCGTCGAGTACCCAATCGCCCAGTGCGAGGATCAGGCCGCTGCGCTCCGCCGCGGGAATGAAGGCGCCCGGCGAGAGCAGTCCCAGTTCCGGATGCTGCCAGCGCAGCAAGGCCTCGGCGCCCACCATGCGGTAATCCGGCGCGGCGAACTTCGGCTGGTAGTGGAGGACCAGTTCGTCGCGCTCGACGGCGCGGCGCAGCTCGTTCAGCAGCTTGACCTGCTGGTGGGCACTGATGTTCATCGACGGCGCAAAGAACGTGTATCCGTTCCGGCCGTTGTCCTTGGTGTGGTACATCGCGGCGTCGGCATGCGCCATCAGCTCGCGCTCGCTGTCGCCGTCGGAGGGGTACAGCGCGATGCCGATGCTGCCGGTGACATGCAGGTCGACGCCCTGCACCGGCAGCGCCGTCGTCGCGACGGTATCGATGATGCGCTGGGCCACCATGGCGGCGCCTTCGGGGTCGGTGGTGGCGATGATCAGCACGAACTCGTCGCCGCCAAGGCGTGCGAGGGTGTCCTGGCTGCGCAGCAGGCCGCGCACGCGGGCGGCCACGTCCGCGAGCAGCGCATCGCCGGCCTGGTGGCCGTAGGCGTCGTTGATGCCCTTGAAGCCGTCCAGGTCGAGGAACATGACGGCGAACTGTTCGTGCTTGCGCTTGGCCTTCTCGATCGCCTGCTCGATCCGGTCCTGCAGCAGGATGCGGTTGGGCAGGCGCGTGAGCGGGTCGTGCAGCGCCGCCTGCACCAGTTCCTCGTTGGCGCGCGCCAGCGAGTTCGCCAGGTGGTGCGTGCGTGCGTGCATCTGCCGGTCCAGTACCGAAACGAGCAGCGCGATGCCCATGATGGAGACGGTCGCCACGACCACCAGGATCGCCAGCCACTGCGCGGGCACGCCACCGTCACGCGCGGCGCCGCACCAGCTGTCGGCAGGGAACTCGGCCGCCGCCATGCCGGTGTAATGCATACCGACGATCGCGAAGCCCATCACCACCGCGGCCAGCACCCGCAGCAGGTGCTTGCGGCGCCCGCCGCGACGCAGGTGGAAGGCGATCCACAGCGCGGCCCCGGAGGCGACCACGGCGATCACGATGGACAGGGTGAACCAGCCGGGGTGGTAATCGATGCCCGGTTGCATCTGCAGCGCCGCCATGCCGATGTAGTGCATCAGCGCGATGCCGATGCCCATCAGCATCGCGCCCAGCAGCAGGCGCCGGAACGGCAGTTGCGCCTGCGAGACCAGCCACAGCGCGAACGCCGAGGAGCCGATGGCCGCCAGCATCGAGCAGAACGTCAGGGTGATGTCGTAGCCCAGCGGGATCGGCAGGTCGAAGGCCAGCATGCCGACGAAGTGCATCGACCACACGCCCAATCCCATCGCGAAGGCACCGCCGGCCAGCCACCAGCGTGCGGCCACTCCGTGGGTGGTGGCGACCCGGCCCGCCATGTCGAGCGCGGTGTACGAGGCGAGGATGGCAACCAGCAGGGAGAAGAGGACGAGGATCTCGTTGTAGGTGCCGGTCATGGGATGGTTCGTTGCCCAAGGCATGAGCGTATCGGTCATTACTATCGGCACTGCATCCCGCTTCTTGAGCAGCCGGGACCCGGCGGACGCAGCGGATCGGTCGTTCCAGCACCTTTGGCACAGTCGGCGGCGGGACCCCGCCGATATCCTTCCAGCACGCCCGCGCGCGATGCGCGCCTGTCCCGCTGCCGGAGAACCCTGTTGAAGAAGACCCTGCTGTCCGCCGCCACGCTGCTGGCCCTCGCCGCTGCCGCCCCGCTGGCGGCCCACGAAGACCATGGCTGCCTGGATGACGGCTGCACGCTGCAGTCGCTGTTCGCCGAACCCGACGCCGGTGGGGCCGCGGCGGCCGGAACGACGATCGCCGCCAAGCGCTTCGGCAGTTGGGGCCTGGATACCGCCGGCATGGACCGCCAGGCCAAGCCCGGCACCGATTTCTTTCGCTATGTCAGCGGCACCTGGGCCGATACCACGCCGATTCCGGCCGATCGCTCCAGTTACGGCGGTTTCGCCATCCTGCGCGACCTGTCCGAGGCGCGCCTGCGCGTGCTGGTCGAAGGCTACGCGCTGGGCGATCCGGCCACCGGGGGCGACCCGGCCAAGATCGCCGCGCTGTACCGCGGCTTCATGGACGAGCAGGCCATCGATGCGCTGGGCGCCAAGCCGCTGCAGCCGGTCCTGGCCGAGATCCGCGCAGCGAAGGACAAGGACGCCGTGGCGCGCCTGATGGGTCAGCGCGGCGGCTTCTTCGACAGTTTCTTCAACCTCAGCGTCAGCGACGACCAGAAGGACCCCGACCGCTACACGCTGTACCTGAGCCAGGGCGGCCTGGGCCTGGGCGATCGCGAGATGTACCTGCGCGACAACTTCAAGCCGCAGCGCGAGCGTTACGAGGCCTACATCGCGCAGATGCTGCAGTTGGCAGGCTGGGCCAAGCCGCAGGAGAACGCGAAGGCGATCCTGGCGCTGGAGACCCGCATCGCCGACGCGCACTGGACACGTGCCGAAAGCCGCAACCGCGACAAGACCTATAACCCGCTGGAAATGACGGCGTTCGCGACGACCTCGCCTGGCTTCCCCTGGGCCTCGTTCTTCAAGGCCGCGGGCGTCGATGGCGCGGGCCGCGTGGTGATCCGCCAGGATTCCGCCATCCCGAAGATCGCCGCGATTTTCGCCGACGCCGATGTCGCCACGCTGCAGGCCTGGCAGGCCTTCCATGCCGCCGACAACGCGGCGCCGCTGCTGTCGAAGGACTTCTCGGTCGCGCAGTATGAATTCCGCGACAAGTTCCTGTCCGGCCAGCCGCAGCAGCGCGAGCGCTGGAAGCGCGGCGTGGCCTTCGCGGAATCGGCGATGGGCGAGGCGATCGGCCGCGACTACGTGACGCTGTATTTCCCACCGGACGCCAAGGCGAAGATGGACGCGCTGGTCGCCAACGTGAAGGCGGCGATGGGCGCGCGTCTCGACGCGCTGGCCTGGATGAGCCCGGCCACCAAGGCCGAGGCGCACGCCAAGCTGGCCGGGTTCGGCCTGAAGATCGGCCATCCCGACACCTACCGCGACTACAGCGCGCTGGTAGTGAAGAACGGTGACCTGTTCGGCAATGCGCAGCGCGCCGGCCAGTTCGAGTGGGACTACCGCCGCGCGCGCATCGGCCAGCCGGTGGACAAGGGCGAGTGGGGCATGACCCCGCAGACGGTGAACGCCTACTACAACTCGGTGAAGAACGAGATCGTGTTCCCGGCCGCCATCCTGCAGCCGCCGTTCTTCGATCCCGATGCCGACCCCGCGGTGAACTACGGCGGCATCGGCGGCGTGATCGGCCACGAGATCATCCACGGCTTCGACGACCAGGGGCGCAAGTCCGACGGCAAGGGTGTGCTGCGCGACTGGTGGACGGCCGACGACGCGGCCAAGTTCGAAGTGCAGGCCGCCAAGCTCGGTGCGCAGTACGAGGCCTACACCTTCGCGCCGTTGCCCGGCATGCACATCAACGGGCGCGTGGCGATGGGCGAGAACATCGGCGATCTCGGTGGCCTGACCATCGCGCTGGAGGCCTACCACCGTTCGCTGGGCGGCAAGCCGGCGCCGGTGATCGACGGCTTCACCGGCGACCAGCGCTTCTTCATGGGCTGGGGCCAGGTCTGGCGCACGCTGTGGCGCGATGATGCGCTGCGCCAGCAACTGGTCAACGGTACGCACTCGCCCGGGCACATCCGCGCGTTCGCCCCGCTGCGCAACATCGATGCGTGGTACGACGCGTTCGGCATCAAGCAGGGCGATCCGCTGTACATCGCGCCGCAGGACCGCGTGCGGATCTGGTGATCGGCTGACGTCCACCGGCAGGCGTGCATGCGCGCCTGCCCGGCGTGGCGGACGCCGCAGGGTTGCATGGTGACAGCGTCGCACCGATGATGCGGGAGTTGTTCCACGCCCCCGCGCCATGTCCTCCCGTTCCGCTCCCACCTCGCAAGGCGACCTGTTCGGCGGCCCGCAGCCGGGCCGGCTGCATCGGCTGTTCTTCGCGCTGGTGCCCTCGGCAGGCGAGCGCGAAGGCCTGCGGCATCGCGCGGAAGACCTCAAGGCCGCCTTCCCGCAGGCGCGCTGGGTGAATCCCGACCGCTACCACCTGACGCTGCATTTCCTCGGCGAAAGCGATGGCCCGCGCGAGGACATGGTGCGCACGGCGCGCGATGCGATGCAGGACTGGCAGCCGGAACCGGTCGGCATCACCCTCGACCACCTGCTGTGCCTGGGCAATCCGAAGAACCCGGCATTGACGCTGGCCGCGCTGGCACCGTCGCCCGCCGTCGTCGCTTTCTGGCGCCACCTGCAACAGCGCCTGTTGCGGGCCGGCTTCAAGCAGCACGTGGGACGCAGCTTCGTCCCGCACCTGACGCTGGCCTACGTGCCGCCCCGCACCGCGCCGGTCGACGTGGCGCCGATGGTCCTGCACCCGCAGGCCGTCCACCTGCTGCAGAGCATCGAGGGCGAGGCCGACTACGACAAGCTGGGCGAGTGGCCGCTGGGCTGAAGTGGCGCGCGTCGAGGCGCTAACATGGCGGCGCGATGGGGATCGCGTGAGGACAGACAGGGGGGGTGATGGAGCGTCCGATATGGCGTCGCGGTGTCGCGATGCTGGTTTTCCTGCTGGGCCTGTCGGCGTTCGCCGCGCAGGCCAGCATGCGCGAAGTCGAGCCCGGCAGTGCGCCGGCGTTGAAGGCGGGCGAAGGGCTGGTGCTGATGGCGGTGGATACGCCGGTGCCGGTGCACTCCGTACGCATGAACCGCGACGGCAAGATCTTCGGCTCGGGTGCGATGCGCCAGCTGAAGGCCGGTCGCAGCTTCCGCCTGTACGCGGTGCCGGCCGGCGCGTACGGCTGGCGCGAACTGCAGATGATCTACGGCTACAGCTACAAGCTGGCCGACGACGAGGATTTCCGATTCAAGGTCGAGGCCGGGCGGATCACCTACCCGGGTGACCTGCTGTTCCAGCCCACCTCGGTCTGGCGCGCGCAGTTCGCCATGGCCAATCGCGCGTTGGCCGCGATCGACTGGCTGCGGAAGGAGCATGCCGCGATATACGCGGCGTACCCGTTCGAGTTCACCGGACGCTACCCGGATCCGTTCCCGGCCTTCTACAAGGCGGTGCAGGCGAGCGGGACGCAGGACACCACCGCCGACCTCGGCGAACCGCCGGCGCCATCCGCCTTGCCGCTGCCGGTGGCCACGCTGTTCAAGCGGGACCGCATCCTGGAAGCCAGCATCAACCCGGCCGGCACGCTGCTGGCGCTGCATGTGCATGAAGGCAAGGACGACTGGGGCGTGGATCTCGTCGACCTGAAGGCGGGCAAGGTGTCGAGGCTCGCGAAAAGCGCGCTGGCGTTCGACCGGATGGAATGGGCCAGCGACGATCTGCTGCTGCTGACCATCGACAAGCCGAGAGGACTGCAGATGGTCACGGTGGTGCGCGTCGACCGGGACGATGCCGGCAACCGTCGCTACACGCAGATCAAGCTGCCGCGCGATGGCGTGATCGTCGATCCGTTGCCCGCCGACCCGGCCCACATCCTGTTCGCCAGCTACTCCAACCAGGGCGAGCCGATGGTGCACCGGCTGCCGATCGGGAGCCAGCAGTCGGTGGATGCTTTCCGGTTCATCTATCGCGATCGCGTCAACCAGGGCCTGACGGACGACGTGGGCTGGTTCACGGACGGGTTCGGCCGGCTGCGGTTGGTGATGGCCCGCAAGGACGATGGCTACGTGTTGCTGCGCAAGGAGGAAGGCGAGTACCGGCAGGTCCTGGCGCTGAGCGAGGACATGGACTTCGATCCGGTCGCGCTGTCGCACGACGCCGCCGTGGTCTACGGTTTCACCGAGAAGGACCGCGGCCAGCGCGACCTGGTCGAGTACGACCTGGCGAAGAAGGCCGTGACCCGGACGCTGTTCACGCGGCCGGGCCAGGATGTGCGCAGGGTGCTGTTCGATGCCAGGCGCGTACCCATCGGCGTGCAGTACTACGAAAGCGGCAGGATCGTCAGCCACTACTTCCAGTCGGACGATGTGCACATGGAAGGCCTGCTGCAGAAAGCCTTCCCGGGCAGGCTGGTGCAGGTACTCGACCGCAACCGCGACGGCCGCCATGTGGTGCTCAGTGTCGATGGCCCGGACCATCCGCCGCAGCTGTTCCACCTGGATGCGGTCGCCGGCCAGGTGTCGCTGATCGACGACTTCGCACCGTCGCTCGCCGAACTGCGTTTCGCGCCGGCGGAGGTCCTGCAGGTCAGGCACGCCGACGGCACGCGGATCGATGCCTTCCTGACGCTGCCGGCAGGGTCGGGCAAGCGCCCCCTGGTGGTGATGCCCCACGGCGGGCCGATCAGCGTGGCCGACAGCCTGCACTTCGACCGCGACGTGCAGTTCATCGCGTCATTGGGTTACGCCGTGCTGCAGGTCAATTTCCGCGGCTCGGAGGGCTACGGAAAGGCGTTTCGCGAAGGCGGTTACCGCGGCCACGGCACGGTGATCGAGGACGACATCGAAGCCGCGCTCCAGCATGCCTTGGCGCGCTATCCGCTCGATCCGGCGCGCATGTGCATGGTGGGCGCCAGCTACGGTGGTTATTCCTCGCTGGTCGCCGCGGTGCGATGGCCCGACCGCTTCCGGTGCGCGGTGTCGATTTCAGGCGTCAGCGACCGCGTGCTGTTCTTCACCGCCAGCGATTCGGCCAGGCGCGCCAAGACGCGCGAGCACATGGAGAAGACCATCGGCAATCCGCACACCGACCTGGCGCGGATGCAGGAGACCTCGCCGCTTTACCAGTACGCGCGCATCCGCACGCCGGTGATGTTGATCCATGGCCTGGAAGACGAGCGGGTGGACTACGAACACAGTCGCCGGCTCGCGCGCATGCTGCGCCTGGGCGGACACCCCGCCGTCGGCCTGGTGTTCGAGAAGGAAGGTCACGGCTTCGACTCGCAGGAGAACGAGGAGAAATCCTGGACGGCCGTGGCCGGCTTCCTGCAGAAGCACTTGGGCGCGACGGATGCACCAGTGAGGTCGGCGGCGGCGCCCTGAGCGAAGGCGCTCAGCGTGAGAGGCGGCGCAGGGCGTCCAGCTTGGCGTGGTAGAGCTTGCGGTTGTCGCCTTCGGCGAGGCGTTCGGCACGCGCCAGCGCCTTGCCTGCCCGGCGGTTGTCGCCCATCTGGAAGTACACGCGCGCCAGGCCGAAATGGAAGCGGTGTTCGTCCGGGAACAGCTTGATCGCCTGCCGGTAGTCGCGGACGGCCCGTTCGAAATGGCCTTCGCGCTCGTGCCGGACGCCCTGCATGAAATGGTGGAACGGATCCAGGGCCTGCACGCGTTCCAGGCGAGCCTGCAGGCGTGCGGCGGCCGCGGTGTTGCCGGTGCGCTGGTAATGCGCGGCCAGGTTGGACAGGGCGCCGGGTTCCTGCGGGTTCAGTTGCAGCGCATGCAGGTAGTGCTGTTCGGCCTGCACCGGGTCGCCATGGCGCAAGTGCAGGACGCCGGTGTTGCTCCAGGTCACGGCGTAGGCGGGGTCCAGCGTCTTGGCCACGCTGGCGTAGCGCAGGGCGTCGTCCAGCCGGCCGGCCTCCAGCAGGTCGGCGGCGCGGTTGTTGTAGTAGTGGACCAGCAGACGCGCGTCGCTGATCTGGCGCGGTGGCTTGCGCGCGATCACCTGGTCCCAGGCGACGTCGACGGTCAGCTGGCGGCCTTGGATGTGCACGCCGGCATTGACGTGGTGGGTGCGATAGAGCGTGTCCTGTTCCTGCCGCCAGGCCAGGGTCTCGTCGATCTGCTGGCCGTAGGCCTGCAGGCCGGCTTCGCGCGCGAGCGCGATGGCCAGCAGGGTGAAGCTGAGGCAGTTCGCCTTGCGGGTGGCGTAGGCCTCGGACACCGTGTGGTTGGCGTCGATGTCGTAGCTCATGCCCAGGTCGTCGGGCGAGAACAGGAACTCGACCATCCGCCGCAGGCGTTGTTCGGAACCGCGCGGCGTCGACAGGACCCTGGCGCGGAACTGCTGCCGCAGCGGGTCGGGCAGGGCCATGATCTCGGCCGGTGTGGGCGGTTGGGCGGCGGGAACGGGGGGCGCGACAGGCGGGGGCGCCAGTCCGGCCACGGCCAGCGTGGCGGCCAACAGGGTGGCGATCATGGAACGGCCCTCCCGACGGAGACGATGGCGGCAGTCTATGCGCTGTGGCGATGCAGCATGGACACATTGCGGGCGTTAGGATGTGCGCATGGACCTCGTTGCCCACCTGATCGCCTGCCCCCACTGCGCCGCGATGAACCGCGTGCCGGTGGAGCGGCTGGCCGAGGCGCCGCAGTGCGGTCGCTGCCACGACGCGTTGTTCACCGGTGTGCCGCTGGCGCTGGGCGAGGCGGACTTCGATCGCCATGCGCTGCGCAGCACCTTGCCGCTGCTGGTCGATTTCTGGGCGCCGTGGTGCGGGCCGTGCCTGCAGATGGCACCGCATTTCGAGCGTGCGGCAGGCGTGCTGGAACCGGCGATGCGCCTGGCCAAGGTGGACACGGACGCCAGCCCGGGGCTGGGCAACCGCTTCGGCATCCGCAGCATCCCGACGATGGTGCTGCTGCAGGGCGGCCGCGAGATCGCGCGGCAGAGCGGGGCGATGCAGGTAGAGGCGATCGTGCGGTGGGTGAGGGGACAGGTGGGTGCCTGATACGCGCGAATGTTCGTTCGGACTGGAGAATGAACGTGTCAGCCTGAGGCTGCTCGATGCGCGGGATCGCGAGCTGTACGTGGCGGTCTATACCGATCCCGTGATGATGGCGCAGGTAGGTGCACCCCTTGACGGCGAGGCCGCGCGCGTCGCGTTCGACAGGACATGCAGGGCGAACCTCGAGGCTGCATTGCGTCATCGTTGCTGGGTCATCACGGCCGCTCCGGATGGCGCGGTCGCCGGTCTGCTGGGATTGGGCAGGAAGGCGGACGTTGTCGAGATCGGCGGCATGATCCTGCCCGAGTGGCAGGGCCGCGGCATTTCAGGGCATGCCTTCCCGCTTGGCATGCAGGTGGCGTTCTCTGAACCCACTGTCGCGCACATGATGATTCGTTACCGCTCCACGAACACGTTCGCGGCCGGCTTGATGTACAAGATTGGATTCAACAAGATCGCCGATGCTCATCCGGACGATGGCCTGGAGCGCTGGTGGCTGACACGCGAAGAATGGGTGCGGTGGCGGGCGATGTCGTCGCGTCCGTCCCCGTGCGTCGCCGAGGAGAATGAATGAAATCGGGGAGCTTGGCCTGCGTGGGCCTGGGGATGACATTGGGGGCGCACTTGGCGCCACGGTCGCGCAACTACATCGAACAGGCGGATGTCGTCTTCCTGTCCGTTTCAGACCCTGTGGTCGAACTGTGGGTGCAGGAAATGCATCCCGATGTGCGTAGCCTGCAGCCTTTCTACGCCGAGGGTAAGGCGAGGACGGAGACGTACCGCCAGATGATCGACGCGATGATGGCCGAGGTGCGCGCCGGGCACCGTGTCTGCGGTGCGTTCTACGGCCACCCAGGCGTCTTCGCTCAGGTTCCGCACCGGGCCATCGCGCAGGCGCGCGCGGAAGGGTTCGATGCGGTGATGGAGGCTGCAGTGTCGGCCGAAGATTGTCTGTATGCGGACCTGGGGATAGATCCCGGTAACGTGGGTTGTCAGCACTACGAGGCAAGCCAGTTCCTTCTTTACCAGCGTGTGTTCGATCCCACGGCGTATCTTGTGCTGTGGCAGATTGGTGTCGTTGGCGACCGCAGCGTGTCCAGAACGTCCACCGGGGCGCCCCACCGCGCATTGCTGCTTGAGCTGCTGACCCCGTCCTACGGACCCTCCCACGAAGTCATCGCTTACGAAGCCGCGACGCTGCCAATATCGTCGCCGAGGGCCGACCGCATGTCGTTGGAGGCGCTGTTGTCCGCCGATCTCACTCCCGCGACGACCTTGGTGATTCCGCCCACGGGCCCGATGCGCCCCAATCAGGCCATGCTCGACCGGCTGAAGGTGCTTGAAGCCGGATAGACCACCCGCAGGCTCGATTTGCCCCTCGGGGCCAGGACTTGGGTAGAGGTGGTCGCCAAAAGAGGCTATCTTCGGCATCCGGGCGGGGCTGTGAGTTGGCCGTCGTCCTGGCAGGCGGCCTGTGCCGGCGGGGAACCGGTCATCGGTTTATCGGCCTGGCCGCGGAAAATCAACAGCCTTTTGGGGGAGACTACCTGTGTCGGTCGTAATTGGAATGCTTGAGAAGATGGGGGCCTCGGCCGCGTTTGGCCGGGTACCGCTGGAGTTGCTGGATACTGCGGAAGGGGATGCGCTCGCGCCTGCCGAACGCCTTGCATTGCGCGGTCAGGACGCGACCGCACTGAACAGGCTGCTGGATGGTCGCGCAACCATGTTCTGCATGATCGCTACGCCGGATGGCTCGGAAGAACGCGATGTTCCCGACGGGGCCGAGGAATTGCCGGACAGTCAGGAACCTGAGGAAGAATGAGTACGGGACGGCCGGGCATCGCCCGGCCGTCCAAGCCAAGGAGTCTGAAGATGGACGCACGTAGGTTCCGGTACGGATTACTGGGTTGCTTGCTCGGGCTGCTAAGCGCACCCGCATTCGCTGCGCCCTCATTCGACGCGCTGTTGAAGCAGGCAGACGAAGTCAGGACGGGCGACCCGACCGCCTTCTACAAACTCCTCTCGCAACTCGAGCTTCAGCAGGAAAGTGCGACCAAGGAACAGCGCAACAAGCTGCGCCTGATGAAGGCGCACGGCTTCCTCATGAAGGGCCAGTCCGAACTGGCGATCCAGGAGTTGCAGGAGCTGGGCACGGGCAGCGAAGACGTCAATCTCCGCTTTCGTGCGGGCGCCATGCTGGCGAACACCTATGCCGTCACACGGCGTTTCGAGCAGGGACTGAGCGCACTCAACGAAGCCCTGCCGCTGGCATCCCAGGTCACCGACCGCGACAGTCGCCACCATGGCCTCATGGCGGCCGGCATTCTCTACAACCAGGTCGGCGAGTACAGCCTGGGCCGTGACTATGCCCAGCAAGTGCTGGAAGACGATCCGAAAGGGCGTAGCAAATGCCTTGCCGGCAATCTGGTCGTCGAATCGCTGCTTGGCCTGCATCAGCCGGTGCAGGAGGAGACGATTTTCTCCGCGATCCAGGCGTGCGAGCAACAGGAAGAATCGCTGCTGGCGGGATTCTCCCGAACCTATCTCGCGCGCAAATGGGTCGCGGACGGCAAACTCAAGAATGCCATCGACGTGCTGGAGAGACACCTGTCCGACGTCGAGGCCACGAAGTATCCGCGCTTGATCGGCGAGTACCACTCCATGCTGGCCGATTACCGCATGAAGCTGGGCGAAATAGGCGCAGCCGAAAAGCACGCGAATACGGCCGTCGCGCAAGGAACGGCGATCAACGGATCATTGCCGTTGGTCGTCGCCCATCGAGTGCTGTACGAGATCGCGAACATGCGCGGCGATCCGGCGATGGCGCTCGAGCAGTACAAGAAGTACGCCAATGCCGACAAGGCATACCTCAACGAGGTCAAGACGCGCGAACTGGCTTACCAGCTGGTGCGCCAGCAGATCCTGCAGAAGAACCAGCAGATCAGCGTGCTCGACCAGAAGAACCAGGTGCTCCAGCTGCAGCGCAAGGTCGACCAGCAGGCCGCGCAGAACACGCGGCTGATCGTGATCCTGCTGGTGCTGCTGATCGCCTCGATCGGCTATTGGGCATTCAAGATCAAGCGCGTGCAGCTGTCCCTGAAGAAGATGGCCGAGACCGATGCCCTGACCGGCATCTGCAACCGCCACCACTTCACCCTGCGCGCCGAGCGCGCGCTGGCCGAGTGCGCCCGCAACGGCGAGCAGGCCTCGCTGATCATGTTCGACCTGGACCACTTCAAGAACATCAACGACCGCTTCGGCCATGGCACCGGCGATTGGGCGTTGAAGGAAGTGGCCGAGGCCAGCAAGGGCTTCTGCCGCCGCATCGACGTGCTGGGCCGCCTTGGCGGTGAAGAGTTCGCCATCCTGATGTACGGCTGCGACCTGCGTGCCGCCGCCCGCGTGGCCGAGGACTGCCGCGTGCGCCTGGCCCAGATCGAGACCCGCGAGACCGGGCACGTGTTCGCCATCACCGGCAGCTTCGGCGTGACCTCAAGCCAGCTGTCGGGCTACAGCCTGGCCAAGCTGCTCTCGCAGGCCGACAAGCAGCTGTATCGCGCCAAGCACGCCGGCCGCAACCGCGTCTGCGTGTACGACGCGGAGCAGGAGAACGTCCGCGCCGCCAGCAACGTGCTGGAGATGCCGCACCGCGACCGCGCCGAGCACCTCGGCGCCTGAGGCTCAGGATCAGGGTGTGTCGACGATCGCCCGCAGGCCGTCGTCGATCGCCAGCTGGTTGCGGCCCCGGCTCTTGGCCTGGTACAGCGCCCGGTCGGCCGCTTCCAGCCAGGCCCGCAGGCCGGCAGCTCCCGTCGTCTTCGCCAGGCCCAGGCTGACGGTGGGGCGAAGCCCCGGCGCACTGTCCACCTGCAACGCCTGCACGCCTTCGCGGATGCGCTGCGCCACGATGCCGGCCGCCTCCACGTCGGTGCCGCGCAGCAGCACCGCGAACTCGTCGCCGCCCAGCCGGCCGGCCGCGTCGTGGCCACGGATGCTGTGGCGGATCACCTCCGCCGTCGCCCGCAGCACGTCGTCGCCGGCGGCATGGCCGTAGCGGTCGTTGATCGTCTTGAAGTGGTCGATGTCGATCATCAGCAGCGTGGCCGGCTCGCCGGTCGCCGCGCACTGGTCGAGCAGCAGTGCCGCCTGTTCCTGCCAGTAACGGCGGCTGTCCAGCGCGGTCAGCGTGTCGCGCCGGCTCAGTTCGTCCAGCTGCCGGTTCTGCCGCTTCACCTTGCGCACCAGGCGGTAGCTGGCCTGGCTGACGGCGATCGTGTGGATCAGCAGCATCGGCAGGCACGCAACCATCACCGGCATGCTGGTGACCGCCTGCACCTCGAACCCGGTCGCCGTGCCTGCGGCCACCGCACCGGCGGCCATCAGCGGCAGCGACCAGTACCAGAGCCGGTCGATGCCCGTGCTGATCTTGTCCACCGTGGCCAGGGTCACCAGCAGGACGCTGGGCAGCAGGTTGAAGCCCATCAGCGGCACCCACATGCCGGCCAGGATCGAGTCGACCAGCAGGTTGCGGATCTCGCCGCGGAACGGCACCGGGTGGCGCAGCGCCAGCCACAGCGCGAGCTGCGGCCACAGCACGGTGGTGAACAGCAGGAACACCCAGTGTCCCGCGGCCGCCTGGTTCTCCAGCAGGACCATGCCGATCGGCAGCGCGCTCAACCCCATGCCGAGCACCCGCAGCCGGTAGATCCGGCGCGGCAGGCGTTGGGTATGACGCTCCGGATCGGTCCCGGGCGGTGCGGTGAACGGCATTGGCGCTGGAGTCCCCTTGCTCGTGGCGGCCATCCCCGGGGCGCCGGGGGAAGGCGGAGTGTAGGTCAAAGCGTGATGGCGGGCACGCTACGGAGTCATGCCTACCAGAGCGGCCACCCGCACGGATTCTTGAGCGGCTGGACGATAATCCGGTGCCTTCCCTGCGTGATCCGCCGATGCCCGAGCCCCGACCTGCCGCCCGGCGGCTGTCCCCTCCAACGCCGATCCGGCTGGCCGGGTTGGCCGCGATGACCGGTGCGGTCGGGTTCCTGATGGTGGCGGGGTCACTGCAACTGGTGCGGGGCGACCTGGACTGGCAGCGGGCCACCCTGAGCCAGTATCTGCTCGGCCCTTGGGGGCTGCTGCTGCGCACCACGTACTGCGTGCTCGCTGCGACCATCGTGGTGCTCGCGATGGGCTTGCGCGCGCAATTGTCGGCGAGGGCGCGCAGCTCGGCGCCGCTGCTGCTGTTCTGCATGGGCGCCGCGGGGCTGGCGGGCGTGGCGATCGGCGATTCCTGGCTGCCGCAGTCGGCGCCGGACTTCCATCACTGGTTCCATCACACCTGCGCGATCACCGCGTTCCTCTGCGTCACCACCGGCATGCTGCTGCAGGCGTGGCGGTTTCGCCTGGACGAGGCGTGGCGTCGGTACTTTCCGCTGGCCGCCGCGTGGTCATCGATCTGCTACGCCCTGTTGTGGTTGCATGTGCTCTGGCCGCCTGCAGGTCCGGGCTGGGTGCAGAAACTGCTGATCGCGTTGATCGTCGTCGCCATGTGGCTCGGCGGGTGGTGGCTATGGCGCGCGGCATCCGGTGCGGCGGTGCGCCGGCGGCGCTAAGCTGCCCATTCAACAACGGAGGAAACCCCATGATCCAACGCTTCGACGTAGGTCCGCGACTGTCCGAGATGGCCATCCACAATGGCGTGGTGTACCTGGCCGGCCAGATCGCCGAAGACGCCACCCAAGGCATCGCCGGACAGACCCAGCAGGTGCTGGGCGAGATCGACGCGTTGCTGGCGCGTGCAGGGACCGACAAGTCGAAGGTCCTGCGTGCCGAAATCTTCATCAAGGACCTGCAGGACTTCGAGGCGATGAACCGCGTGTGGGATGCGTGGGTGCCGGAAGGCAACCCACCGCCGCGCGCGACCGTGCAGGCCAACCTCGCGCGTCCTGCATGGCTGATCGAGATCGTGGTGACTGCCGCGGTCTGAGGCATGGCGACGCGCAAGCCCGGCCCCTGGCAACGCCCTGCGCCGAAGCGGCGTGGTGGCGGCTTGAAACTGACGCCGGCGCAGGTGGAGGAAGCCCGCGCTCGCGCTGCGGCGGCGGGTCGGCGCTATCCCAATCTGGTCGACAACATGCACGTGGCGGCGAAGGCGCGCCGCGAAGGTGGCGCGGAAAAACCGGCGGGCGACGAAGCAGAATGAGGGTGCATGCCGCGTGAGGACAAGCATGCACATCCGGCCGTAAATGTCTGTAATAAAACTGCTTTGAAACGCTAACCGGACTTCAACACCTCGTCGCGTATCGTGCCGCCCACGTTCCGCAGCCGCTGCGGCACGCACTTCCCGGGGTGCGCGCCGCAGCCCCTGCGGACGACCACTCAGGCGCTGCGTTGCGCCAGCCAGTCGATCACGCCGTGCGCGGCGTGCCGGCCGCTGGCGAAGCAGGCCGTCAGCAGGTAACCGCCGGTGGGCGCCTCCCAGTCGAGCATCTCGCCGGCGGCGAACACGCCGGGCAGGGCACGCAGCATCAGCTGCGGGCCCAGTGCCTCCAGCGGAATCCCGCCGGCACTGCTGATCGCCTCGGCGATCGGACGCGGGCGCTGCAGGCGGAACGGAAAACGTTTCAGCGTCCGCGCGATGCGCGCGGGGTCCGCGAGCGCCGCCTTGTCCAGCACTTCGTACAGCAGCGCCGCGCGCACGCCGGCAACGCCGGCTTCGCGCCGCAGGTGTTCGCTCAGGCTGCGCGAGCCGCGCGGCCTGGCGAGACGGCGGGCGAGGTCCGCTTCCTCCCGACCGGGCAGCAGGTCCAGCACCAGCGTGGCGTGGCCATCGCGCGCGATGGCGTCGCGCAGCATCGGCGACAGGGCGTAGACCAGGCTGCCTTCGATGCCGGTCGCGGTGAGGACGCATTCCCCCTGGCGCTGGTGGGCCTTGCCGTCGGCATCCTGCCAGTGCGCGACGACCGGCTTCAGCGGCTCACCGGCGAAGCGCGCGGCCAGATGCTCGCTCCAGCCGATGTCGAAACCGCAGTTCGATGGCTGCAGCGGCGCGATGGCGATACCTTCGGCTTCCAGCGGTTCCACCCACGCGCCGTCGGAGCCCAGCTCGGGCCAACTGCCGCCGCCCATCGCCAGCACGGTGGCATCGGCCTGTACGGCGATCTCTCCCTCGGGCGTCGCGAAGCGCAGCGTGCCGGCGTCGTCCCAGCCGAGCCAGCGGTGCTGCACGTGGAAGCGCACGCCCTGTTCGCGCAGCCGCCGCACCCAGCCGCGCAGCAGCGGTGCCGCTTTCAGGTCGGACGGGAACACGCGCCCCGAGGTGCCGACGAAGGTCTCCACGCCCAGGCCGCGCGCCCACGCGCGCAGGGCATCGGCATCGAAGTCGCGTAGCCACGTGGCGACGTCGTCGCGACGCCCGGCATAGCGCGTGACGAACACCTCGAAGGGATCGGAGTGGGTCAGGTTCATCCCGCCCTTGCCGGCGATCAGGAACTTGCGTCCCACCGAGCCCTTGGCGTCGTACAGGTCGACCTGCAGCCCGGCGGCGCGCAGGGTTTCGGCCGCCATCAACCCGGCAGGACCGCCACCGATGACGGTGATGGTGGGCGGGGAGGCGGCATCTTCGGGGCGTTGCGCAGGCATCCGCATAGTATGCCGTGACCGTCCGTCGCTTCCGGCAGGCGCAGGGCGCGTACGCCATGCGGTATCGTCGCGCGGACCTCCAGACACGGGATACACGATGCGTTCGAACCTGCCGGCGGCCACGGGTCGCGCCCTCTGGCTGCTCTGCCTGCTCGCGTCCGGCGCGGCCGCGAAGGAAGCCGCACCGCCGCCCGCGCTGCAGGACATCGACGCGTATGTCGAATCGGTCCGCGACGCCTTCGACGTGCCCGGCATCGCGGTGGCGGTGGTCAAGGACGGCGAGGTGGTGCTGGCCAAAGGCTGGGGCGAACGCGAAATGGGCAAGGCGGCGCGGGTCGATGCGCACACCCTGTTCGCCATCGCCTCCAACACCAAGGCCTTCACCGCTGCTTCGCTGTCGATGCTGGCCGACGAGGGCAAGCTGACGCTGGAGGACCGGGTGATCGACCACCTGCCGTGGTTCCGCATGGCCGATCCCTACGTCACCCGCGAGATGCGCATCCGCGACCTGCTGGTCCATCGCAGTGGCCTGGGCCTGGGCGCGGGCGACCTGCTGTTCTGGCCCACCACCACCTACAGCAACCGCGAGGTCGCCGAGCGCCTGCGCGACGTGCCGCTCACCGGCGGCTTCCGCGAGCGCTACGCCTACGACAACATCCTCTACGGCGTGGCGCAGCTGGTGATCGAGCAGGCCAGTGGCCAGTCGTACGACCAGTTCCTGCGGACGCGCTTCTTCCAGCCGCTGGGCATGCGCGGGACGCGCTACAACAGCGATGCGCTGAAGCCCGGCGACAACGTCGCCACCGGCCATGCCAAGGCCGACTTCACCACGCTGCAGCCGGCGCCGCGGATGACCTGGCGGAATGTCGCTGGCGCCGGCGGGATCTATTCAAGCGTCACCGACATGGCCCGATGGATGAACGCGCAGCTCGCCGGTGGCACCTACCGCGACGCCAGCGGCCGCGCGCAGGCGCTGTTCACGCCGGCACGCCAGCAGGCGATGTGGTCGCTGGTCACGCCGATCCCGATTGCCGAACCGAAGATCGAGGCGCTGAAGGCCGCGAAGCCGAACTTCCTTGGCTACGGCGAGGGCTGGATGGTGTCCGACTTCCAGGGCCGCAAGCTCGTCTGGCATACCGGTGGCTGGCCGGGCATGGTCTCGCGGGTGACCCTGGTGCCGGAGCAGAAGCTGGGCGTGGTGGTGCTGACCAACCAGGAAGTGGGCGCCGCCTTCAACGCGATCACGCTGAAAGTGCTGGATGCCTACCTGGCCAACAGCGGCACCGACTGGTTGGCGGCCTACCGGGCGCAGGTGGCGCAGTCCAAGGACAACGCCGACGAACACTGGCAGAAGCTGCTGGCCGCACGCGATGCGGGCGCGAAGCCCTCGTTGCCGCTGGCGAAGTACGCCGGCACGCTGCGCGACGCGTGGTACGGCGACGTGGTGGTGACGCAGGAGGGCAACGGCTTGGTCCTGCGTTTCAGTCGCACGCCGGAACTGGTCGGCGACCTGCAGCCGTGGCAGCACGATACCTTCGTGGTGCGCTGGCGCGAGCGCTGGCTCAACGCCGATGCCTTCCTGACCTACTCGCTGAAGCCGGACGGCGGCATCCGCGAGGCACGCATGGAGGCGATCTCACCGCTGACGGATTTCAGCTTCGATTTCCACGACCTGCGGTTGGTGCCGGTCGCGGACGACAAGCACTGACGGATCAGTCGTGCGGCTTGACGTCGAGCAGCTCGACATCGAACACCAGCGAGGCGCCCGGCGGGATGACGCCGCCGGCGCCCTTGCTGCCGTAGCCCAGGTCGGCAGGAATCTTCAGCGTGCGCTTGCCGCCGATCTTCATGCCGGCCACGCCTTCGTCCCAGCCACGGATCACCTGACCGGCGCCGAGCAGGAAGGTGAAGGGTTTGCCGCGGTCGACCGAGCTGTCGAACTTCATGCCGCGCTGCTGCGGGGCGTTCTCGTCGTACAGCCAGCCGGTGTAGTGCACGCTGACATCGCTCCCGCTGGTCGCCACGGCACCGGTGCCGGCGAGCGTGTCGATGCGCTCCAAGTCGGCGACGCTGCCTCCCGGGGGCGGGCCGGCAGGCGCACAGGCGGCGAGCAGGGTCAGCGAAACAGCGAGCAGCAGGGTACGCATCGAGGACGTCATCCGGTGGGGCGGGAGGCGCGCAGGGTAACCGATCCTGCGCGACGGGCTGCGTAGACGCACCGGGTACACTGCCGGCATGGCGAAACTTTTCCTGAACCTGCGCAACGTGCCCGGCGACGAAGCCGACGAGGTACGCGACCTTCTGCGCTCGAACGCGATCGATTTCTACGAAACCCAGCCCAGCCCGTGGGGGATCTCCGCAGGCGGGCTGTGGATCGAGGACGCGGACCAGCTGGCGCGTGCGAAGGCGCTGATGGCGAACTACCAGGCGCGGCGTCGCGATCAGGCCCGCATGCAACAGGCCGCGGATGAGCGCGAAGGACGCGCCGAGACGTTCATGGGACAGCTTCAGGCGCGGCCGGCCTATGTCATCGGCATGCTGGCGGCGATGGTGGCGATCATCGTGCTGACGCTGGCCGTGCCCTGGCTGCTGCTCTGACGCTCAGGCCGTCCCGCGCGGCAGGCGCCGTGCGTACTCGACTTCCAGTGCCTCGTAGGTGATCCAGAAATCCGCAGGGGCGCGATGCTCCAGCAGGTCGACCAGGATGCCGGCATGGGCGTGCCAGCCCGAGGCGACGCTGACCAGGGTGTCGTGCCCCACCAGCCGCCGATGGGTGATGGTCAGCAGCACGCGATCGCCGATTGGCTCCAACTGGTAGCGCACTTCCGACGGCATGCCATGGGCTTCGCCCCAGGTGTGCGCCAGCAGGCGCGGCGGCTCGCAGGCGGTGATGCGCCCTGGCTGGTGATGGCCACCGTCGCCGGTGCGGAAGCGTTCCGGTGTCGGGCCGTGTTGCGCCGGCAAGGTGTCATGGCGGAACTCGAGGTTCACTGAACCGCCTACCCGTAGCTCCATCCGTCCGCGCGCCAGCCATTGCCCGCGCGCGTCGCTGTCGGTGAGGTAGTGCCAGACGCGTTCGATGGGGCCGGGCAGTGAGCGTTGCAGGCGCACCGTGTCGGAGGCCACCAGGGTGCCGAAGCTCGCGTCCGGACCGCTCATGGAGCGCGTTCGCCGACATGCGCGTCCGGTGCATGATCAGCCACGAGGTCCAGCGCGATGCCGTGCTCGAGGAAGGCCTTGCAGCCCGCCAGCACCAGCGCGAAACCCTCCTGCTGGTCGAGCGCGTCGCGCATCTGCGCATCCGCATCGCCCGCGAAACCGGAGGCTTCGATCTTCACCAGCGTGGTGCCGTCGCCGCGGTCGTCGAACGTCCACTCGACCGGGTTCGGCCAGCGGATGCCCAGCCGCCGTGGACGCTCGAAGCGGTCCACCGTCACCAACGCCTCCGCGCCGTACATGTCCCAGTGCCAGGTGATGTTGGCGCCTGCGCGGAGCGGTGCGCTCGCGCGGGTGAACCAGAACCTCGAGGTGACGGCGGGATCGGTGAAGGCGTCGAAGACGGTGGCGGCGGGCACGCGAACCAGCATCTGCGTGCGGGCGATGGGAGGAGATGGCATGGCGCCCTCGCTTGTACTTCAGAAGATGGCGTGCAGGGCGTCGAGCATCGTGCTCCAGCCTTGCTGCGTGCGGTCGGCGTAGTCCGCCCAGGCGCGTGGCAAGTGATGGGTGAGGCGCAGCTCGCAGCCGTCAGGCGTCGGCGAGATGGCGATCTCCACGACGCTGCCGTCCTGGTCGGCTTCGCCGGCGATGGTCCAGGTGAAAGACAGCCGGTGCGGTCGGTCGATGACCAGGTACTCGCCCACGTGGTCGATGCGTTCGCCGCTGCGTTCGACCAGCATCGAGAAGCGGCCGCCGACGCGGGGATCCACGTCCAGGCGCAGCAGTTTTTCCTCGCGGATGTCCGGGCCGAACATCCATTGGCCCAGCAGGCGAGGCGTCAGCCAGGCGTCGAAGACGCGTTCGGCGGGTGCGGCAAAGGAACGTTGCACGGTGACATTGACCGTGTCGGGCGTGGGAGCTCGCGTCATGGCTGTTTCCGGGTGGAGGAGGGAAGGGAGGCGGTGCCTGCCTGCAGGACGGCATCGAGGGCGTCGAGGCGGGCGCTCCAGAACTGCTCGTACTGCCGCAGCCAGGCCTCGCCTTCGGCCAGTGCCTGTGGCCGCAGGTGACACAGATGCGTGCGGCCCTGGATTTGCCGCGTCACCAGGCCGGCGCGTTCCAGCACCTTGATGTGCTTGGAGGCTGCGGCCAGCGAAATCTGGAACGGCGCTGCCAGTTCGCCGACGCTGCGCGGCTGTCCACCCAGGCTGCGCAACATGCGGCGACGGGTGCCGTCCGCGAGGGCGTGGAAGACGGCGTCGAGCCGGGGAGAGTCATGTTCAACCATGTGGTTGAGTATTCGGGCGATGCCCGGAACTGTCAACCATATGGTTGAATAAAGGACGGGTGGCCGACGGACGGTAAAATCGCACCATGATCACCAACATCGCCGCCTACCACTTCGTCCCCATCGAGGCGCCCGACGAGTTCGCGGCCACCCTGCATGCACGCGCCGAGGCGCTGTCGCTGCGGGGATCCGTACTGGTGGCGGGCGAGGGGCTGAACCTGTTCCTGGCCGGCGGGGCCGACGCGATCGCATCCTTCCTCGCACCGCTGCGCGAAGACCCACGCTTCGCCGGGCTGCGGGTGAAGTACAGCCGCAGCCTGCAGATTCCCTTCGCCCGGCTCAAGGTCAAGGTGAAGCCCGAGATCATCAGCTTCCGCCGTCCGGGCACCACGCCCGAGGACGCACGGGCACCGGTCGTCGAACCCCGCACGCTGGCGCGCTGGCTGGAACAGGGACATGACGACGCGGGCCGCCGCGTGGTGATGCTGGACACCCGCAACGCGCAGGAAATCGAGTACGGCACCTTCGCCGGCGCGCTGACCCTGCCGATCGACAAGTTCACCGATCTTCCCGCCGCACTGGCTCCGCATCGCGACGCCTTGCGGGACGCCACCGTGGTCAGTTTCTGCACCGGCGGCATCCGCTGCGAGAAGGCCGCGCTGTGGATGCAGGGCGACGGCATGGACAACGTGCTGCAGCTGGACGACGGCATCCTCGGCTACTTCGAGCAGGTCGGCGGCTTCGGCTACGACGGCGCCTGCTTCGTGTTCGACGAACGCGTGGCGCTGCGCCCGGACCTGACGCCTTTGGTGGACGACGCCGCGGACGCCGCATGAGCGGCCTGGACGCCCTGCGTTTCGACAATCGTTTCGTACGCGAGCTCCCGGGCGACGCAAAGCAGGGATTCCGTCGCCGCGAGGTGCGGGGTGCGCTGTGGTCGGCGATCGAACCGACGCCGGTCGCCGCACCGACGCTGCTGGCCCATTCGCGTGAAGTCGCGACACTGCTCGGGCTCGACGACGCCGATGTCGCATCGCCGGCTTTCGCGCAGGTGTTCGGTGGCAATGCGCTGTTGCCCGGGATGCAGCCGTATGCCGGCAACTATGGTGGCCACCAGTTCGGCAACTGGGCAGGCCAGCTGGGCGACGGTCGCGCCATCACCCTGGGCGAGACGGTCAACGTGGATGGCGAACGTTGGGAACTGCAGCTCAAAGGCGCAGGCCCGACGCCTTACTCGCGCACCGCCGATGGCCGTGCGGTGCTGCGGTCCTCGATCCGCGAATTCCTGTGCAGCGAGGCCATGCACCATCTCGGCGTGCCCACGACGCGTGCCCTGAGCCTGGTCGGCACCGGCGAGCAGGTGGTACGCGACATGTTATACGACGGCCATCCGACGCCCGAACCGGGCGCGGTGGTGTGCCGCGTGGCGCCCTCGTTCCTGCGCTTCGGGCACTACCAGTTGCCGGCATCGCGCGGCGAGATCGACTTGCTGCGCACGCTGGCCGACTTCACGATCCGCCGCGATTTCCCGCATCTCTCCGGCGAAGGCGAGGCGCTCTACGCCGCGTGGTTCGCCGAGATTTGCGAGCGCACGGCGGTGATGGTGGCGCACTGGATGCGGGTGGGTTTCGTCCACGGCGTAATGAACACCGACAACATGTCCGTGCTGGGCCTGACCATCGATTACGGTCCCTACGGCTGGATCGACAACTACGACCCGGATTGGACGCCGAACACCACCGATGCGCAGGGACGCCGTTACCGCTTCGGCTGGCAGCCGCGGGTCGCGTGGTGGAACCTGAGCCGTTTCGCGCAGGCACTGTCGCCACTGTTCGATGGCGTGGAGGCGTTGCAGGCGGGCTTGCAGCGCTTCGCCGACGTCTATGCACGCGTCGACCGGGAGACCATCGCGGCGAAACTGGGGCTGGCGGACTGCCGCGATGACGACGTCGCCCGGATGGAGACATTGCAGGCGTTGCTGCATCAGGGCGAGATGGACATGACGCTCTTTTTCCGCGCTCTGATGGATGCCGATCCGGCCGATGCGACGCTCTCGGCGTTCGATGACGTCTTCTACAACCCGGCGAAGCGCGAGGACGCGATGCCGGGGCTGAGGGACTGGTTCGACGGCTACGCCGGACGCATCGCCGCGGACGCGATGGAGCCCGCGCTGCGCCGGGAGCAGATGCGGCTGGCCAACCCGCGGTACGTGCTGCGCAATTATCTGGCCCAACAGGCCATCGATGCAGCGGATGCCGGCGACCTGTCGGGCGTACACGACCTGCTCGACGTCATGCGCCGGCCGTACGACGACCAGCCGGGACGCGAACGGTTCGCGCAGAAGAGGCCCGACTGGGCGAGACAGCGGGCGGGATGCTCGATGCTGTCGTGCAGCTCGTAGAGTGCAATGACAGGTATGACAGGTGTGGGAGCGACGCAAGTCGCGATGATGGAGCAGGGAAAGCGATCGCGACTTACGTCGCTCCCACAACGGTATATGCCGCGCGGTAGGATGGCGGACCCTTCGCGGAGCGCCGGCGCATGATCACCGTCCACCATCTCGACAACTCGCGTTCGCAGCGCGTGCTGTGGCTGCTTGAGGAACTGGGCCTGGACTACACGGTGGTCCGATACCAGCGCGACGCGAAGACGATGCTGGCGCCGCCTGAACTCAAGAAGATCCATCCGCTCGGCAAATCGCCGGTGGTGGTGGATGGCGAACACGTGCTTGCCGAATCCGGTGCCGTGCTCGAATACCTGGTGGAGCGCTACGACGCCGCGCGCCGGTTTGCGCCATCACCGGGGACGGCGGAGCATCTGCGCTACCGCTACTGGCTGCACTATGCCGAAGGCTCGGCGATGCCGCCGATGCTGCTGAGCCTGGTGTTCTCGCGCCTGAAGAAGGCGCCCATGCCGTTCTTCGCACGCCCGATCGCGCGCGGCATCGCCGACAAGGCGATGCGGACGTTCGTGGGACCGCAGGTGACGCTGCACGTGGACTACATGGAGCGCGAACTCGGCAAGGCGGCATGGTTCGCCGGTGAGCAATTCAGCGCGGCCGACATCCAGATGAGTTTTCCGGTCGAAGCGGCCGCGGTACGCGCCGGCCTGGAGAAGCATCCGAATCTTGCGGGGTTCCTCGCCCGCATCCATGCGCGCCCCGCCTACCAGCGCGCGCTGGAGCAGGGCGGTCCGTTCGATCTGCTCGGCTGAGCGGGATACAGCATCCCGCGGCGGGTGGTGGAATCCCCCGCCATGCGGCCACATGACGATGGCATCGTCATTACCGGCACACCCATGATCCCGTACTCGCTTCTCGATCTGGCTCCCGTCTGCGAAGGCAGCGACACCACCCAGGCCTTCGTCCACATGCGCGACCTGGCGCAGCATGCCGAGCGCTGGGGCTACACGCGCTATTGGCTCGCCGAGCACCACAACATGCCGGGCATCGCCAGTGCGGCGACGGCGGTGCTGATCGGACACGTCGCG
Source organism: Pseudoxanthomonas sp. LjRoot143 (assembly GCF_964252945.1). Taxonomy (NCBI): domain Bacteria; kingdom Pseudomonadati; phylum Pseudomonadota; class Gammaproteobacteria; order Lysobacterales; family Lysobacteraceae; genus Pseudoxanthomonas; species Pseudoxanthomonas sp. LjRoot143. The sequence goes on from NZ_CAXUPM020000001.1 coordinate 1,323,000, forward strand.
GGTGCGACGTCGACCATCCGCGTCGGTTCCGGCGGCATCATGCTGCCGAACCATTCGCCGCTGCAGGTGGCCGAGCAGTTCGGCACGCTGGCGTCGCTGTACCCGGGACGCATCGATCTGGGCCTGGGGCGCGCGCCCGGCACCGACCAGCCGACGGCGCGTGCGTTGCGCCGCTACTTCGACAGCGCAGAGCAGTTCCCGCAGGACGTGCAGGAACTGCTGCGCTACTTCGAGCCGGTGCAGGAAGGACAGGCCGTTCGCGCGGTGCCGGGTGCCGGACTCGACGTGCCGGTCTGGTTGCTGGGTTCCAGCCTATTCGGGGCGCAGCTGTCCGCCGCCCTCGGGCTGCCGTATGCGTTCGCCTCGCACTTCGCCCCCGACGCGATGGACCAGGCGCTGTTGCTGTACCACCGCGACTTCCGTCCGTCCAAACATCTGGCCAAACCGCACGCGATGCTGGCGTTGAACGTGGTGGCCGCCGAGACCGACGAGGAAGCGCGCTACCTGTTCACCACCCAACAGCAGGCTTTCGTGAACCTGCGCCGCGGCCGCGCCGGACTGGTGCCACCGCCGATCGACGATATCGAAGCGTTCTGGCAACCGCACGAGAAAGCGGGCGTCGCGCAGGCGCTGGCCTGCGCCGTCGTCGGCAATCCCGATACCGTGCGCAAGGGCATCGCCGAGTTCATCCAGCGCCATCGCCCGGACGAACTGATGCTGACCGCCAACATCTTCGACCACGCCAAGCGCCTGCGTTCGTTCGAGATCGCGGCCGACGTGATGCGGTCGTAGGGCGGGCTCAAGCCCGCCATCGCATGGCGTTGGTGATGGGATGTTCGGCGGAGTCGCCGCGGCCTCGATCCTTGTCGATGCGCGCGGTTGGAGGGTAATGTCGGGCCTGGGCCCGCCCTACGTCGTGCCTCGCTGTATGAAGGGCACGCGTTCGTAGAGCCGCCGCTCATCGCCGCGCGGGTCGTCCTGCATGCCACTGTCGTCGTCGAACACCATCGTCTGCCGCTGTGGCAGCGTGTACGGCGGCCACGATGGAATGCCCGCGTGGTTCGGGTCGCCGCGGCGGGCGAGGGCGATCAGCGCGCTGCTCAGGCGCGCCGCCATCGTGCGGGCGCGGGCATCGGTGCCGGTCTTCGAGCCTTCGGCGCCGGTGTTGTCGAACACCAACGGGATGTCGAGCGTGTGGAAGGCGCGCAGCCGTCCGTCGTCTGCCGGCGAGCGCCAGTCGAGCTGGTAGACCCAGGCGGGCGATCCCTGCCGTGCGCGTTCCTCGGCTTCGATGATGGCGCCGCGCCACGAGCGCCCGGCGGTGGTTGCGGCGAAGAAGACCTCCGACGGCGTGTAAGCCGGATACAGCCGCCGGTACTCGGCGATCACCACGTCCGGCGACAGGTCCACATACTGCTGCTCGCGCAGTTTCTGCGGCAACTGCTCCCACGTCAGTGCGAAATTCGCGGGTTCGTTGCCGAGGAAGGCGCGCGTTTCGTCGCGCGTGTTGCCGACGACCATCGGGATGCGCGACGACTGCGAGGGCGCATCCGGGTAGAAGGGATGGCGGGGCAGGCTGCGCGAATCCAGCACCGGGCCGAAGTAGAGCGATGTGTTCTCTGCGCGCGACGGATCGCGGACCCGCGTGGCGTCCAGCAGACGCGCCATCGGCATCGTCAGCAACCCGTCGATGTCGCCGGGCCGCAGGCCGAGTTCGGCCAGGAACAGCGCGCTGCGCTGCGCCGCCGCGCGCGGACCGGCGGCGGTCACCTGCTGGCCGCTCATCGTCATCGCCTTGTGGAACAGGCCGTCGGCCGCCGGCATCGCCATCAGCGTGGCGATCTTGGCGCCGCCCCCGGACTGGCCGAACACGCTCACGTTGCCGGCATCGCCCCCGAACTCGTGCGCGTGTTCCCGCACCCAGCGCAGTGCATCGATCAGGTCGAGCTGGCCGACGTTGCCCGAGTCCAGCATGCGTTCGTCGCCGGTTTCGCCCAGGTAGAGATAACCGAACGCATTGAGCCGATGGTTGACGGTGACCACGACGACATCGCCGCGGCGACACAGGTTCACGCCGTCGTAGAGCGGATGGGATCCCGAGCCGTTGTTGTAGCCGCCGCCATGGAGGTAGAACAGGATGGGTCGCCTGCCACTGTCGCGCAGGGCGGGGGTATAGACGTTGAGGAACAGGCAGTCCTCGCTGACGGCCTGGCCATCGGCATCGCCGCGCTGCGGGGCGGATGCGCCGAAGCGGATCGCGTCGCGCACGCCGGTCCATGCGGTTTCCCGCAGCGCACGCTGGAAGCGCCGCGTGCCGGTGTCGGCCCCGTAGGGCACGCCGCGGAAGACGTGCACGCCCCGGTCGACGATGCCGGCGATGCGGCCGCTGCGGGTCGTCGCCAGGACCGGGTTGCGGGCGGTGGCGGGCAGGGTCGTCGCCAGGGTGACGAGCGCCGACGTGCCGGCCAGCTGCGCCAGGAAGCGGCGCCGCGGCGTTTCGGGAGATGCGGTCATGGAAACCTTCGGATGACACCGGTTTCCAAAGGCTAGCAAAGGCGGCCCTGGCGGGAACGCCGCAGTGCGTCAGGCCGCCATGCCCGCCGCGTGGCCCGAGGCCCAGGCCCACTGGAAATTGTAGCCGCCCAGCCAGCCGGTGACGTCCAGCACCTCGCCCACGAAGAACAGCCCGGGCACGTGCTTGGACATCATCGTGCTGCTGGACACGCCGTCGGTGTCCACCCCGCCCAGCGTGACCTCCGCGGTGCGATAGCCCTCGGTACCGCTGGCGACCAGCGGCCAGTCGGCCAGCAGGGTGGCGACGTCCTTCAGTTGGGGGACATTGAACTGTTTCATCGGCCGGTTGGGCAGCCAGACCTCGCACAGGCGCTGGGCAAAGCGGCGCGGCAGCGCGTCGGACAGGACGGTCTTCAGTTCGGCGTCGGGGCGCTGCTTCTGCTGGGCATGCAGCCAGTCCAGCGCATCGCGGTCGGGCAGCAGGTCCAGCCGCAGGTCGTCGCCCGGTTGCCAGAAGGAGGAGATCTGCAGGATCGACGGCCCGCTGACGCCACGGTGGGTCAGCAGCATGAAGTTGCGGAAGCGTGCCTTGCCGCAGCGCGCCTCGACGGGAAACGACACGCCGCTGAGATCGGCCAGACGCTCCTGGTGCTTGCCGCTGAGCGTCAGCGGCACGAGGCCGGCGCGGGTCGGCAGCACGTCGTGACCGAACTGGCGTGCCAGGTCGTAACCGAAGCCCGTAGCGCCCATGCTGGGAATCGACAGGCCGCCACTGGCAATGACCAGCGACGGCGCAGCGAAGCGGCCCAGCGCCGTCTCCAGCCGGAACACGCCCTCCGCGTGCTCGACCTTGTGCACGCCGCAGCCGGTCTCGATGCGCACGCCGGCCGCCAGGCATTCGTCCACCAGCAGCTTCACGATCAGCTTGGACGAGACATCGCAGAACAGCTGGCCCAGTTCCTTCTCGTGGTAGGCGATGCGGTGCCGCTCGACCAGTTCGATGAAGTCCGTGGGTGTGTAGCGCGCCAGCGCCGACTTGCAGAAGTGCGGATTGGCCGACAGGAAATTCGCGGGTGTGGTGCCGGTGTTGGTGAAGTTGCAGCGCCCGCCACCGGACATCAGGATCTTCTTGCCGACCTTGTTGGCGTGCTCCACCACCAGCACGCGCAGGCCACGCTGGCCGGCGGTCAGCGCGGTCATCAGGCCGGCGGCGCCACCGCCGATGACCAGCACGTCATGGGTGGGCAGCATGCGCTCAGGCGGCCCGGGCGAGGCCTGCCTGGCGGATCGACGGCATGACGCTGAGCACGTTGTCGTCGGTCATCCACTGCATTTCGCCGTCCTGGATCATCACGTTGAAGCGCATCGTGCGTGCCATCAGTGCCGTCATGGCATCCACGGACTCGGCAGGGATATCCAGCACGGTCAGGTTGCGGTGGCGCGCCAGCAGCGCGCTGTTCCGGTCCCACCAGAGATCGGCCGCACGGCCACCGTAGTTGACGACGATCACCTCATTGGCGCGCCCGCACGCCTTGCGGATACGGGACTCGTCCGGCTGGCCCAGATCGATCCACTGTTCGATCAGCCCCGTGTAGTCCTTGCGCCACAGGTCCGGTTCTTCGTCGTTGCTGAGGCCCTTGCCGAACTCCAGGCGGTCTTTGGCGAGCAGGGCGAACGCCAGCACCCGGACCATCAGCCGCTCATCGGTTTCGGAGGGGTGCTGGGCCAGCGTCAGCGCGTGGGTGCCGTAGTAGTGCCGGTCCATGTCGCTGATCTGCAGTTCGGCTTTGACGACGGTGGCTTTGAGCGCCATGGCGGGGGTCCGGAAAAGGGGCGCCATCATACGCTGGTGGCCGGCGAGACCCGGCGCAACCGGTTTCACAGCCTGGTCGGGCGACCCCTGTTCAGCTTTCTTGAAGCAGGGATTCGCTTTTACGTTGAAACCCCGGTAGAGTGCGCGGCACTGTGCTTGCCAGGGTCACCGTGAATCGTGAGCCTGATGCGGTAGATACATCTGCTACATCTTCCCGCTTTACCAACGCCTGCAAACCCAGTCCCGTCCCGGCCATCGCCGGGGTTGTGGTCCTTTCATCCATGTTTCAGGAGTTAGTAAAGATGTCTGATCGTCAGACCGGCACCGTCAAGTGGTTCAACGACGCCAAGGGCTTCGGCTTCATCACCCCGCAGAGCGGCCCCGACCTGTTCGTGCACTTCCGCTCGATCCAGGGCAATGGCTTCAAGTCGCTGAAGGAAGGCCAGGCGGTCTCCTTCGTCGCCGTGCAGGGCCAGAAGGGCATGCAGGCCGACCAGGTGCAGGCGCTGTAATCCAGCCCTGAACCCTTCGGTTCAAGAAAACGCCGGTGCGCAAGCGCCGGCGTTTTTGTTTGTGGGCGTCAGAGTTTGCGGACGCGGAAGCTGCGCCCCTTGATCTTGCCTGCGTTGAGGCGCGCCAGCGCGGCACCGGCCTTGTCCCGTGCGACCGCCACGTAGGTGCGGGTGGGGAAGACGTTGATCTTGCCGATCGCCGATGCCGACAGGCCGGCATCGCCGGTCAGTGCGCCGAGCACGTCGCCGGGCCGCAGCTTGTCGGTCTTGCCGGCATCGATCCGCAGCGTGGTCATCGCCGCAGGCGGTGCGGCGTGCGCCTTCGGTGCGCTGGGCACGTGGCGGTCCCACATCAGCGGTGCGCCCAGGCGTTCCTGGATGACGGCGGCACGCGGCAGCTCGCGTGGCGTGCACAGGCTGATCGCCAGGCCGTCACGCCCCGCACGACCGGTGCGGCCGATGCGGTGCACGTAGGTGTCGGCATCGCTGGGCATGTCGTAGTTGACCACCAGCGCCAGGTCCTCGATGTCCAGCCCGCGCGCGGCGACGTCGCTGGCGACCAGCACGTTGCAGCTGCGGTTGGCGAAGCGCACCAGCACCTCGTCGCGGTCGCGCTGTTCCATGTCGCCGTGGAGGGCGAGGGCGGAGAAGCCGAAGTGCTGCAGCGAGCCGGCGACTTCGTCCACGTCCTTGCGCATGTTGCAGAAGACCACGCCGGACTCCACGCGGTACTGCGCGAGCAGGCCGGCCAGCGCCGTCTGCTTGCGCGCGGGATCGACCTGCAGGAAGCGCTGTTCGATCACCGCCTGTTCCTGCGGTGCGTCGACGGTCACTTCCAGCGGATCGCGCAGCGTGGTGCGGGCGATCGCGCGGATGGCATCGGTGAAGGTGGCCGAGAACAGCAGGCTCTGCCGGTCCTTCGGGGTCTTGCCGGTGATCTCGCGGATCGGTTCCTCGAAGCCCATGTCGAGCATGCGGTCGGCTTCGTCCAGCACCAGCGTGCGCACGCCGCCCAGATGCAGGGCCTTCTTGCGCAGCAGTTCCTGGATGCGCCCGGGCGTGCCAACCACCACGTGCGGGTCGTGCGCCTCGAGCGAACGCAGCTGCGGCTCCAGCGGCATGCCGCCGCACAGCGTCAACACCTTCAGGTTGGGCAGGCCGACGGCGAGCTTGCGCAGCTGCTGCGCCACCTGGTCGGCCAGTTCGCGCGTCGGGCACAACACCAGCGCCTGCGTGCGTACCGTGGCGATGTCCAGCTTGTGCAGCAGGCCCAGACCGAACGCGGCGGTCTTGCCGCTGCCGGTCGGCGCCTGCGCGATGACGTCGCGCCCGTCGAGGATGGCGGGCAGGCTGCGGGCCTGGATCGGGGTGGGCTGGGTGTAGCCGAGCGCCTGGACGCCCTGCTGCAGGCCGGGCGCCAGCGGGAGAGAGGTGAAATCGAGCATGCGGCATTTTCGCAGATCGGCGCGGCCGCTGCCCGGACCGGCTACTGCAGGTCGGGGAAATCCTCGTCAGGCAGCGCGATGAAGGCCCAGAACGGCACCTCGTCCGCGGCCCACGACTGCGAGGCCTCGTCGAGGATGTCGAGCAGGGTGTCGAAGTCGGGCTCGGCGCGATTGCGCAGTTCGTGCGCCTGTTCGAACAGCAGCACGTAGCCCGGCGCTTCCAGCCAGGTCAGGTCGCGCAGGCTGTCGGACAGCGCGTCCCAGTTGCGGCCCGAGGTCTGCGGGAAGTCCAGCACGGTGGCGATGCGCAGCAGCAGCGCGGACTTGCTGTCGCAGCCGGACAGATCGATGCGGCGGGCGAGCAGGCCGGCATCGCGACCGACGGCGGACAACGGACCCAGATCGTCCTCGGTGACGAAGAACACGCCTGCGCGCGCGGGATCGGCCAGGCCGGGATCGAAGCCGGATTCGCTCATGGCGCGTCTCCGCTGCCGATCTCGAACCGACGGAAACTCTCGTAGTGGTCGTCGGTGTAGTAGTACTCGCTGGGCGGCTTGCCGCCGGTGACGATGCGACGCGCGCCGCGGTGGTCGAGACCGGGCGTATCCACGGTGTACTCGCGGTAATAGCCGCGCGCCTGCCGCGGCAGCCGCCCCTCGCGGTTCTGGAAGACGCTGCCATCCTGGCGATGCGGAAACGGCCCGCCGCGCTGGATCAGGTCGAGCGTCTGCCGCGCTTCCACCGGCAGGAAGGCGGGCAGGGTGTCGATGCTTCGCGGAGTAGCTGGCGCTACGCGCGGCGCAACGTCGGGTACCTCGCCGGCCAGTTCGCCGGGACGCGTCTGCTCCACCGGGGGCAGGGCCAGCACGGCGCTGGTGTGTTTCGGATCGGGGGCCGCTTCGCTGGCGGCGACCGGTGTGGTGGGCGCATCGTCGCGCTGCGACCACCACCAGGCGCCCGCGCCCAGTACGAGCAGCGCGAGCAGGGCGAACAGGGGGAGGCGTTGGCGGCTCTGGCGGCGTGCGCGGGAACGTCGACTCATGCGGGCATCATTCCGTCAGGAAGCGGCCGCAGCCGCGATAGGTCTTTCCGGCGATGGTCAGGATCGCCGAGGCCGGATACTCGGTGTCGCTCATGCCGTCGCTGCAGGATTCCCTCTTCGTCGTCAGCGATACGGCCAGGCCATCGCCGGTGCTGCCGACGTAGCCGTCGGACGTCCTGCGGGTCTGGGCGACCTCCACCTTGCGTTCGCCGTAGTCCAGATCGGCGGACAAGCGAGGCGTCGTACCACCGCCGACTTCCACCGACCAGCCGGGTTCGGTGCCGATGCCGCGGAACACGCTGCCGCGCGCTTTGGCCTGCTCCCATGGCGTGCCGGCCACCGGTGCCACCGGCTCGCCGCCGGCTCGCACCATGCGGAACTCGACCGGCGCGGAAGCGCCCGGCGTCACCGGCACGCGCGTGTCGGTGACGAACCACAGCGTGCCCCGGGCATCGCGCAGGCCGGCGTGCAGGCCGTACAGCCCGTTCGGCCGCAGCTTGGCGGGGTCGTAGGGCAGGGAGAAGACGAACGGAGGGCCTTTGACATCGGCGAAGTCGGCGCTGGCGATGACCGCGGCGGGCGTGTCGGCCAACTGGTTGTCGATCAATTGCACGCTGAGGACCGCGCCGGGCGGCGGCGCGATCCGCTCGAGATAGAGTGCGCGGCCCTGGATCGCGGTGGCGGGCTGCGGAGCGACGGACGTGTCGCCGGACGTCGGTGCGGTGGCTGGCGACTGGCAGGCCGCGAGCGCGAGCAGGCAGGCGGTGGTCAGCAGGGGACGGAACATCGCACGCGCTCCTCATGGTCCGGTGGCGGGCCGTCAGCTTAGCGATGACGGACGTAATGGTTCGTCAACGCGGGAAACGGTAGTGCGCGGCCGGCGGCGCGGGAGCGCGCTACAGTGGCGCGACTCCGGAGGTCGCCGTCATGTCAGCTCACGATCCGCGCGTGGATGCGTACATCGCGAAGGCGGCACCGTTCGCCCGTCCCATCCTCGCGCACCTGCGCGCCGTGGTGCATGCAGCCTGCCCGTCGGTGCAGGAGGACATCAAATGGAGCATGCCATCGTTCCAGTACGGCGGCCGCATCCTGTGCCAGATGGCAGCGTTCAAGCAGCACGCGTCGTTCGGTTTCTGGCAGCACGCGGCGGTGACGGAAGGCAAGGCGCGCGACGGCATGGGCAGCCTGGGACGGTTGGCGACGATCGAGGACGTGCCGTCGAAGCGCGAACTGACGGCGCTGTTGCGCAAGGCGATGGCCCTGATCGACGAAGGCGCGGCCTCGACGGCGACGCGCGCAAAACCCGCACCGCGCGCCGCGTTGGAAGCGCCGGCCGATCTGCGCGATGCGCTGGCAGGCAACCCCGGGGCGAAGGCCACGTTCGACGGTTTCAGTGCGAGTGCGCGTCGCGACTACATCGAGTGGATCACCGAGGCCAAGCGCGAGGACACGCGTGCACGCCGGCTGGCGCAGGCGATCGAATGGATCGCCGAAGGCAAGCTGCGGAACTGGAAGTACGCGAGGCCGAAGTGAGCGATCGGCGGGGCCGATCGTGAGGGTTCAGTTTTGCGATGAGCGCCGGCGCATCCGTGGGACTAGTATCGGCCTCGACGCCGCACCGGGCATGGAGCAACCGCATGAATCGCGTCCTGCAGCCGTTCGCCTACACCCGCGCGAGTACCGCGTGGCCGTTCGTGGTCGCCGTGCTGTCGATCGTGATGGTGTCCCTGTGGCTGGTCGGCACGATCCCCGTGGACGATGCCAGCGGCATACGGCGCGCGTTGCGGGGCGGCGCCCTGTGCGCGTTGGCTACGGCACTGGGTGCGATGCCGGTCTGGGTGGTGAAGCGTCTGCCGCAGCGGCTGGCGGACGGCCTGCTCGGGTTCGGCGCGGGCGTGATGCTGGCGGCCACGGCGTTCTCGCTGGTGTTGCCGGGACTTGATGCGGCGACGCGCGCGGGCTATTCGGCCTGGGGCGCGGCCGGTCTGATCAGTGCGGGTGTGATGCTGGGTGCGCTGGCCTTGCTGGCGCTGGATCGGAGCACGGTGGAGGATCCGCGCGACGCGAACCGGCACCTCGTGCCGTCGCGGGTGATGCTGTTCGTGCTGGCCATCGTGCTGCACAACGTGCCCGAAGGCATGGCGGTCGGTGTGGCGGCCGGTGGCGGCCTGAGTGGGGCGGAAGGCCTGGCGATGGGCATCTCGCTGCAGGATGTGCCGGAAGGACTCGTGGTGGCGTTGATCCTGGCCGGCGCCGGCATGGCGCGCAGCAAGGCGGTCTTCATCGGCGCCCTGTCGGGCGTGGCGGAGCCGGTCGCGGCGGTCCTGAGCGCATGGGCGGTAGCGTTCTCCGCGATGTTGCTGCCGTGGGGTCTGGCGTTCGCCGCCGGGGCCATGCTGATCGCGGTCGGCCATAGCGTGATTCCGGAATCGAACCGCCATGGCCACGGGGCGACGGCGTCGCTGGGCCTGGCGATCGGCTTCTGCCTGATGATGGCACTGGATACCGCGCTGGGTTGACCACGCGCCGCGGGTTGCGCAGGCTGCCGTCGTCCCCGACGGAGTACCGGCATGAGCGAACCGCTGACGATCATCGGCAACTACCTGTCGCCTTACGTGCGCAAGGTGCTGGTGTGCCTGGAGCTGAAGGGCATCCCATACCGCATCGACCCGATCGCGCCGTTCGTGGGCAACGAAGCGTTCAGCCGGCTCAGCCCGCTGCGGCGCATCCCCGTGCTGATCGATGGCGAACTCGTACTCAACGATTCCACCGTCATCTGCGAATACTTGCAGGATCGTTTCCCCGGGACGTCGCTGTACCCCGCCGATCCGGTACGGCGGGCGAGGGCACGCTGGCTGGAGGAATACGCGGACTCCTATCTTGGCGACGTGATCGTCTGGCGCATGTTCTTCCAGAAGGGCGTGCGTCGGTTCCTGTTCAACGAAGGTACCGACGAGGACGTCGTGCGCCGGGCCCGCGAAGAAGAACTGCCGGTGGGACTGGACTACCTCGAGGCGCAGCTGCCGGAGGACGGCTGGTTGTTCGGTGAAATGTGTATCGCCGACATCAGCATCGCGGCGTTCTTCCGCAATGCCGTGTTCGTGCGCTACCAGGTCGATGCGGCGCGCTGGCCACGCGTGGCCGCGTTCCTGGAGCGCGCGTGGGCGCTTCCGGCGTTCCGCACGCTGGCGGGCTACGAAGACGGCATGCTGCGCACGCCGCTGCCGGAGCAGCGCGAGTTGCTGGCCGCGATGGGGGCGCCGCTGACCGAGACGACATGCGGTGACGCGTCACCGCGGTATGGACTGATGCGCTTGGGGTAAGTGTTTCTCCCTGTAGGAGCGACGCAAGTCGCGACCGCACGCCTGCGCCCGACGTGATGGTTCGAAGGCGCTGAATGTTTCAGGTCGCGACTTGCGTCGCTCCTACAGCAACAGCGAGCTGTCAGGGGGTCGCGTCCACGCGCAGCACCGGATACAGCTGGTAACGCTCGTCCCATGACGGGTGGCGACGGTAGAAGAACTCCAGCCGCGCGTTGGGGTCGGCGGCGAAGGCCTTGTCCTCGCGCAACTTCTTCTCGAACTCCGCCTTCACCGCCGGATCGCGCAGCATCTCGCGTGCGACGGTTTCGGCCACATAGTCCTCCATGTACTCCTTGCGCTCGAAGGCGTTGTTGAAGCGTCCCCACGCAAGCAGGGAGTCAGGCGCGAGCGGTTCCAGCAGCGCCATCACCAGGCGCGACTTCGCCTGCGCGATGGGTACGAACAGTGAACCCATCGGCACGCTACGCGGCTCGCGCTGCCAACCACCTTCGACCGTCAGTCGCTGGTGGGTTTCCACCGAGCCGCTGCCGAAACTGCTCCTGCTGGCGCGGAACACGCCCGCATCGCCGTTCCACGCCTTGCCCAGCAGGCGGTAGTCGACACCATGCGTCTTCAGCACCGTCGCCACCCAGGCCGCATCGGCGGCGGGCACCAGATAACCGGCCTTCGGCGCATCGATGACGACACCCGGTCGGATGTCGTCCTTCAGCGGCACCTTCCAGATCTGGGGCGTGGTCTCGTCGTAGCGCGTCATCAGTGCGCCCGAGACCTCGGACCTGGTGCGCGTGTAGGCGTAACCGCGGAAATCCACGTTGCGTGCCGTGGGCGCCGCGACATAGGTCAGCGGTTCCCGTTGTCCACCCAATCCGGCGGCGGCGGTGTCCGCCTGTTTCGCCGCGGACAGCCAGGCGGCGCCGTCACGGGCGACCTGGTCGAGTACCGACACCACGGTGTTGCGGGTGATGCGCACGCGAACCGGATACTCCTTCCACGAATGCGTTTCGACCAGCATCGCAATGCGATTGCGCAGCAGGTAGTAGCCATGCGAGAAGCGCGGCGGCGGCACGCTGTCCTCAAAGCCGGAGGTGGGATCGTCCTGCACCACGAAAGACGGGTAGTAGGGCAGGGGCAGCGATCCCTGCTTGGCCAGGTCGTCGATCACGCCGGTGCGCAGCGCCAGGCCCGCGCTGCGCAGTCCGGCATCGCCGGCGTGCACGGGCTCGACCTGGATCGAGATGTCGTGTTCGAACTGGGCGCCGTTCGTGGCATGCAGGTCCACGGTCACCAGCGGATCCCAGCGCTGCACCAGCTGCAGCATCGCCTGCATCTCGGGCGTGTCGGCCTTCAGGTAGTCGCGGTTGAGGTTGTAGTTCTGTGCGGTGGTGCGCCAGCCCATTTCCTTCGGACCGCGCTGATTGGGCCGGTTCCAGGCGCCGAAGCGCTCATGACCGTCGACGTTGAACACCGGCACGAAGACCCACACCAACTTGTCCAGCGCGTCCACCGCGGCCTTGCCTTCCAGCACGTCGCGCAGTGCGAGAAATCCTGCGTCCTTGCCGTCGATCTCACCGGCGTGGATGCCGCCCTGCATCAGCACGACCGGCAGGCCGCGGCGCTGTGCCTGTTCCGGCGTCAGCGCGCCGCTGGTGGAGGCGACCAGCGCCTTCATCGGCCGACCTTCCGGCGTGGTGCCGAAGGTGGTGCAGCGCACGGCCTTCGGATACTGGCGCGCGAAGGCATCGCACAGGGCGCTCACTTCTTCATAGCGACCGGTCTCGATGAAGCCGGAGCGCTCTGACACCGTCGTCAACGTGGACTGGGCATTCGCCAGCAGTGTCATGGCCAGCAGCAGGGAGGCGCAGAGCGGTCGCAGCATGGGGAACTCCTGAACAGGGCAGGGCGCATGATGCCCGGCAATCGCGGTCAGTCCCAGTCCCCATTCGCCTGCTTGCGGCGGGCCCGTGGTTCGACCCTGCGCGGGCGGATACGGTAACCTTCCGGGACTTTTTCACCGGAAGATCGGATGAGCACGACCGCAGAAGCCAGCCAGGGCCGCATGCCCCGCCAGATCCCCTACATCATCGGCAACGAGGCGTGCGAGCGGTTCAGCTTCTACGGGATGCGCAACATCCTGGTGGAATTCCTCGTTGGCAGCATCATCCTGGCCTACTTGCCGGTGATCGACCGTGAAGGTCATGCCAAAGACATCTTCCACAGCTTCGTCATCGGCGTGTACTTTTTTCCGTTGTTGGGCGGCTGGCTGTCGGATCGCTACTTCGGCAAGTACAACACCGTCCTCTGGTTCTCGCTGATCTACTGTGCTGGTCACGCATGCCTGGCGTTGTTTGAGGAAAGTCGTACGGGCTTCTTTGCGGGCCTGTTTCTGATCGCCTTGGGGTCGGGTGGCATCAAGCCGCTGGTGGTCTCGTTCTGCGGCGACCAGTTCGACCAGAGCAACAAGGACAAGGCGAAGATCGTCTTCGATGCGTTCTACTGGATCATTAATTTCGGCTCATTCTTCGCGTCGCTGCTCGCCCCGTTCCTTCTGCACCGTTACGGACCGGCGGTGGCTTTCGGCATCCCGGGCGTGTTGATGTTCATCGCCACCGTGATCTTCTGGCTGGGCCGGAACAAATATGTGCATGTGCCGCCCTCTGGCGCTGACCCACACGCTTTCCTGAAGGTCGTGACGACGGCGTTGAAGGCGCGTCGTCCGGGGGAGGGGCGTTGGGGGTTGTATGTCGCGCTTCTTGGCTTGGTGGGTGCAGTGCTGTTGTTGCTGTTGTGGGCGCTTTCCTGGACGTCGGCTGCGCCCTCGTGGTGGCCGGACTTCGGCTTTGTCATCTCGGCCTGTCTGGCACTGGGACTGGTGATTGCGCTGGGGGGAGTCGGGGCAGCAATGCAGCTTGAGCGCGCGCGCAGCCTGCATCCTGACGCTGCGGTCGACGGCGTACGCGCCGTCCTGCGTATTCTGATCGTGTTCGCGCTGGTTACGCCGTTCTGGTCACTGTTCGATCAGAAGGCTTCGACCTGGATTATCCAGGGTCGGGAGATGGTGATGCCCACCTTCTCTTGGTTGCCCCAAAAGGCAGGTGATGTGTTGCGTGAGTGGTTCGTTTCGCCGTCGCAAATGCAGGCACTGAACCCATTGCTGGTGATGCTGCTTATCCCGTTCAACAACCTAGTGTTGTATCCCGCGCTGCGGAAGATGGGGTTCAACGTCACGGCACTGAGGCGCATGGGCTGGGGTATCGGATTTTCAGGCGTAGCGTGGATCGCGGCTGGCGTGTTGCAGCTATGGATTGATGGCGGCGACCCGGTCGCACTTGCTTGGCAGTCGCTGCCTTACCTGTTGCTGACTTTCGGAGAAGTGCTGGTGTCGGCCACTGCGCTGGAGTTCGCCTACAGCCAGGCGCCGCACGCGATGAAGGGCGTGATCATGGCGTTCTGGTACTTGACCAGCACGTTCGGCAGCCTATGGGTGTTGCTCACCAATTTCGGTGTGCGAAACGAAGCGGTACTTGGTCGGATCGCCAGCACGGGTCTCAGCGAAAATGCGTTCCTGATGTTCTTCTTCGCGGGGTTCGCCTTCGTCGCGGCATTGGCGTTCGCGCTGTACGCCCGGACCTACCCGATGCAGGACAACTACCGCACGGCGGCCTGAGGACAGACGATGAACGCCCCCATCACGCTGCTGCTGATCGCGATCACCTGCGTGGTCAGCCTGCTGGCACTGCGTACGCCGTCGATGATGATGCGGCTGGTCCTGTGGCCGCCGGCGCTGGACCGCCAGCGCCAGTACGACCGTCTGATCACGCACGGCTTCCTGCATGCGGATTACTGGCACCTGCTGTTCAACATGGTGACGCTGTTCTTCGTGGGGCGGCTGATGGAGCCCCTGATCGGTCGGCTCAGCGGCAACAGCCTGGTGTACGCCGGCTTCTACCTGTCCGCACTGGTGGTCGCGATCCTGCCGACGTACCTCAAGCACCAGAAGGATCCCAACTACTACGCGCTGGGCGCCTCGGGGGCGGTATCCGCGCTGCTGTTCTCCTTCATCCTGATCGACCCATGGGCGATGCTCATCGTCTTCATCATCCCGATGCCGGCCATCATCTTCGCCGTGCTCTATGTCGGCTACAGCATCTGGATGGACCGGCGGGGGGGAGGCCGGACCAACCACGGCGCGCATCTGGCCGGTGCCGTCTACGGCGTGCTTTTCATGTTCGCCATGGAGCCTCGCGTCATGCAGCACTTCCTCGAGCAGATGTCGCAGCCGCGTTTCGGTTTCGGTTAAGCCGCCATTGCACCTTTGCTCACCTGCATTGAAGGTGGGCCGTGCTATCCCGGTGGCGTGTCCCACCCGTGGAGGAGCGCATGGCGACCCGCAAGGCAGCAGCCAAGAAGGCAGTGAAGAAGGCAATCAAGAAGGCCACGAAGAAAGCCACAAAGAAGGCCGTCAGGAAAACCGCAAAGAAGACGGCGGCCAAGAAAAGCATGGTCCGCAAGGCGGTGAAGAAGCCCGCGAAGAAGGCGGCGGCCAGCAAGCGTGTGGCGAAGAAGGCGGTCAAGAAGGCCGCATCACGCAAGACCGTCAAGAAGGCTGCCAAGAAGACGACGGCACGCAAGGTCGCCAAGAAGACGACACGCGCGGTCGCGAAGAAACCCACCGCCAGGAAGGCGACCAAGAAGGTGGTGAAGAAGGCGGCAGCCAAGCGGCCGGTGGCGAAGAAGGTCGTCGCAAAAAAAAGCGCGACGGCGCGCAAGGCGCCCGCGAAGAAGACGGCACCGCGCAAACGCACGCCGCGAAAGATCACGCCGGCGCAGGCATTGGCCACGGCGCGCACGCTGCTGGAACAGAAACACGAACACGACCGCCAGCCCGCGCCTTGGCAGCAGCTGGACCAGAACGGCCAGCCGGGCACGACGGGCGCGGGGTTCGTATCGAACGAGGCGGCAGCCAAGGCGCACGAACTGCATGCTGCCGAAAGCCGCATGAAAGCGATCCAGGGCAGCGCGGGCACACAGGACCGGCGCAACCAGGGCAAGCGCGATCATCGCGGCGAGTAGGGCGCGCCGTTCGTGTCGATGAGGAAAGGGGATCTCGTTCTGCCTGCACCGTGCGTGCAGGTGGGACGGGACTCCGGCGCGGCAGTCGCACCCGAAGGCGGACCCCTGCGCCGCGCCGGAGCGCCCGGTAGGTGTGTTGCGGGTGGATCAGTCCATCAACGAGTGCACAGCGTGCACGCCGGCGGTCTCGCTGCCGGAATAGGTCGACATCAGTCGCTCGTACACGGCGTTGTTGAGTTTTTCGAACTCCCACGCGTCGGTGTGGCCGGTGACGGTGAGCTGGTACAGGCCTTCCAGCAGGGTGAAGTCGCTGGCATTGGAGACATCGGGCAGTGCGTCGATCAGGCTCATGGCGGAACTCCGAGATGCAGGTCTATGGCCCGTATCACGCAGCAATCGTGCCAACCTTTTATTTGAGAACTCCGTCACGCTCGTGCGCGTCAACCTTCTTTTCACAAGGGTGAATGTGACGCACCGCGTCCAGTTCTGCCAAAGGGTCAGCCGGGCATTGCGTCACAATGTAGGTGAGTCCCCTACCACGGAGCCGCCATGACCGGCGACCAGCCTTCCCTCGACCTCCATCACGACCCGGCCGCGCGCCGCTTTTCCACCCGGCTCGACGGGCACGAGGCCGAACTCCTGTACTCGCTGCGGGATGGCCGCATGGTCATCGACCACACCGGCGTGCCGGAAGCGATCGGCGGTCGGGGCGTTGCGGCCGCGCTGGTCCGGGCCGCGCTGGATCACGCACGTGCCCAGGGCTGGCGCGTGGTGCCGGCCTGTTCCTACTCCGCGGCCTACGTCCAGCGGCATCCCGAGTACGTTGATCTGATCGATGCGCGATCGTGATGGAGGACCGCGGTGGGGCGGCCTAGAATGACGGCCATCACACGCGGAAGGAGCCCGAACGTGTCATTCCCCCCCATGCCCCGCCACCTGGCCCGTCAGGCCGGTCTTGTCCTGCTGACGGTCCTCGCCGTGGCCGCCTGCAAGCGCGAAGCCACCGCGCCGACCGCCGCGGCCGGCGATCCCCAGCCCCCCGTGACCACGCCGGGCGAGACGGTCGACGCGCCGGTCGAGCTGAAGGACGTCATCGAGACCAACGACCGTTATGTCGTGGGGATCAGCTATCCGGCCTCGATCAACCGCTACCCCGGCCTGGCCAAGGCGCTGTCCGCCTACACGGAAGCCGAGCGCGCCGAACTGATGGAAGCGGTCGAGGCTTTCGGCAACGACAAGCCGTCGGCGCCCTACGAGCTGTCGCTGGCGTTCGAGCAGGTGGTGGATACCCCGCGGATCGTGGCGGTGGCCGCCGACGGCAGCCGCTACACCGGCGGCGCGCATGGCCAGCCGCTGATCGCACGCTTCGTCTGGCTGCCGCCACAGGACGCACGCCTGACCGCCCAGGCACTGATTCCCGACGCGAAGGGATGGCAGGCGATCAGCGACTACGTGCGCGAACAGCTGCATACCGCGGTGGTGAACCGCGCGGACGAGGACGAACTGGCGCCCACCGATCGGGCGGCGTTGATCAAGAGCACGTTCCGGATGATCGACGAAGGCACCGAGCCGGAAGCCGGCAACTTCAGCGAGTTCGTGCCGGTGCTCGATGCGTCGGGCCATGTCACCGCTCTGCGTTTCGTTTTCCCACCGTACCAGGTGGGTCCGTATGCCGATGGCACGCAGATGGTCGACGTGCCCGCGACCTTGCTGCTGCCGTATGTCGCCCCGGCGTACGCGGAGCTGTTCGCCCGCTGACCGCCATGCCGCACGACCGCTTCGAGCGCAGGATCGCAGACCTGTTGGCCGAAGCGGATGTGCGGATCGGCGGCAGCCGCCCTTGGGATATCCACGTCCGTGACCCGCGCTTCCACGCCCGCGTGCTGGGGCAGGGCTCGCTGGGGCTGGGCGAAAGCTACATGGACGGCTGGTGGGATGCCGTCTCGCTCGACGGACTGCTGTTCCGTCTTCTCGCGGCGCACGTGGATGACCGTGTGCATGGTGCAGGCGAGGTCTTCGATGCCCTGCGTGCCCGGCTGACCAACCTGCAGTCGCCACGCCGCAGCGGCGAGGTAGGGCGAAGGCACTACGACCTCGGCAACGATCTGTATGCCGCCATGCTCGGCCGGCGCCTGGTCTACAGCTGCGGCTACTGGCGCGATGCCGGGGACCTTGATGCCGCACAGGACGCCAAGCTCGACCTGGTCTGCCGCAAGTTGCAGTTGCGGCCGGGGATGCGGGTGCTCGACATCGGCTGCGGCTGGGGCGAGGCATTGAACTTCGCGGTGGAACGGTACGGCGTACACGGTGTCGGCATCACCATTTCGCGCGAGCAGGCCGAGTACGCGCGGCGGTTGTGCGCAGGATTGCCGATCGAGATCCGGCTCCAGGACTATCGCGAACTCGACGAGCCGGTCGACGCCGCGTTCTCGCTGGGCATGTTCGAACACGTCGGGGTGAAGAACTACGGCGACTACTTCGACGTCATCCGTCGTTGCCTGCCGGCGGATGGCCTGTTCCTGCTGCACACGATCGGCGGCAGCCGTTCGGTGCAGCGGACCGATCCCTGGATCGCGCGCTACGTCTTCCCCAATTCGATGCTGCCCTCTGCGGCGCAGATCACGCACGCGATCGAGGGTCGGTTCGTACTGGAGGACTGGCACAACTTCGGCGCCGATTACGACCGCACGCTGCAGGCGTGGCGCGACAACGTCGAATCGGCATGGGCCGTGCTGGATCCGCGCTACGACGAACGCTTCCGGCGACTGTGGCGGTACTACCTGGCGGTCTCCATGGCCACGTTCCGCAGCCGCCGATCGCAGTTGTGGCAACTCGTGCTGTCGCCCCGCGGCGTGCCGGGCGGGTATGTCGCCCCGCGCTAGCAGGCGCGGAAACGAAAAGAGCAGGCCGGAGCCTGCTCTTCATCGATACGACGTGGCGATCCGTCTCAGGCCGACGGCGCGGACGGCAGTTCGCGCGCATTGAAGATGCGCTCGATCACCTCGGCCAGTTCGTCCTCGGAGAACGGCTTGGTCAGGTAGGCCTTCGCGCCCTGGCGCAGGCCCCACATGCGGTCGGTGTCCTGGTCCTTGGTGGTGACCAGGATCACCGGGATGTGCTTGGTGGTGGCCTCGCGGCTCAGTGTGCGGGTGGCCTGGAACCCGTTGAGGTTCGGCATCACCACATCCATCAGCACCATGTCGGGCAGCTCGCGCTTGGCGACTTCCACGCCCGCGGCGCCGTCTTCGGCGGTGATGGATTCGTGTCCCAGTTTCTCGACGATGCGCTGGATGCCCAGCAGTTGCGACGGTGAATCGTCGACGATCAGAATCTTTGCCATGGATGTCCCCAGTGTTCCCCGCCACCGATTTTAGACCTTGTCGGTGACAACACAATGGGGTTGGCGGCCAACGGACAACGTCCGTCGCGCCGCCGCTGCCGTTCATCCCATTCGTACCAGCGTGCGCCCGAACGAGCGTCCGTCCAGCATGGTGCGGAATACCTCGGGAAGCCCGTCCAGCGTGGTTTCGCGCGTGCAGATCGTGTCCAGGTGCCGCGGCTTCCAGTCACTGGCCAGGTGCTGCCAGACCTGTTCGCGGATGTCGCGCGCGGTACCGGCCGAGGCGACGCCCAGCAGCGACACGCCTCGAATTATGAAGGGCATCACAGTTATGGGGAGATCGGCCGTCGCGGCGAGGCCTGCACTGGCGACGTTGCCATAGGGCGTCGTCTGCGCCAGCAGGCTGGCCAGCATCGAACCACCGACGTTGTCGAGGCCGCCGCCGAAGCGTGCCGACTCCATGGGGCGCGAGGTGGCCAGCGCATCGCGGCCCAGCACCTCGGTGGCGCCGATCGATTTCAGGTACGCGGCGTTCTCGGGCTTGCCGCTGACGGCGTGCACCTCGAAGCCGGCCTTGCTGAAGATGTCGACCGCCAGCGAGCCGACGCCCCCGGTGGCGCCGGTGACGGCGAGCGGGCCCAGGTCCGGCGTCTGCCGGTTCTCGCGCATGCGGTACAGGGCCAGCGCGGCAGTGAAGCCGGCGGTGCCCAGGACCATGCTCTCGCGCAGGCTGAGACCTGAAGGCAGGGGCACGACCCACTTCGCGTCGAGCCGCGCGTATTCGGCATAACCACCGTCGCGGGTTTCGCTGAGCCCGGAGCCGGTCACCAGCACCGCATCGCCTTCCTTGAAAGCAGGATCGGTGGACGCCACCACATGGCCGGCCACATCGATGCCGCCGACCAGCGGGAAGCGGCGCAGGATCTTGCCTTCGCCGGTGCCGGCCAGCGCGTCCTTGTAGTTGACCGACGAGTACGCGGTCTTGATCACGACTTCGCCCGGATTCAACGCATCCAGCGCGATGGTTTCGATGCCGCTGCGATAGCCGGCGTCGTCGTTGTGGATGCGGAAGGCGTTGAAGGTGGTGGGTAGCGGCATGATCCGTCTCTCTTGCGGGGCATGCCGGAATTTTTGCGGCTGGCGGCCGCAATTGCAAAGCGGCCGTGGCAAGACTTTGGTGGTAGGGCTTGCCTAACCGTGGTGGCTGGAGGTCTCCACCGGCTGGTGTGGCGTTTCCACGGTATCTGCCCACTCGCGCAGCTTCTTGTACAGCGGATCGTCGGTACGCAGCACGTCGATCCTGCCGCTGTCCACCCGCCAGAGCCGGTCGTTCTGCGTCGTCAGCACTACCAATGGCTTGCGGTACTGGAGGCTCATGAAGACATGGAACATGGTCGGCGTCGCCGACAGTTCATGACTGACGACGAGGTGCTGCGCGACCTTCATGTTTTCCGGCGAGAGTTCGATGCAGCCTCGCGTCTGCGCGAAGTGATCGAGGACGCGCGTGCCGTCCGCAGTGGCGCGGAACATGTGGTAGCCCCCGAGGTGGTAGCGAGTGTCCTCCATCGGTGGCATCAGGAAGACCAGGATCCGGACTTCGCCGTCTTCTTCGACCTCGAACGTTACCGTGTTGTAGTGGGCGTCGGTGCACGTGTTGTAGGGTTGCGACCTGGCCAACGCCAGCGCCTGCAAGCGACGCCGTTGGCTTTCGCTGGCAGGACGCAACGAGGACGGCGCCTGGACGTCGCGCGCACCGAACGGCTCCCAATACATGCGAGCTTCCGCGAATACCGCCAACTGGCCGTCGACTTCGGTGAAGTAGCCAGTCCAGACACTGTCCTCGCGCTCCTCGGTCAGCCAGCCACGGCCGTTGCCCGTGATCGTATTGAAGAGCCCGGCATCACGCACCGCGTCGGTGGTCAGCCAGGCCGCCATGTCATGACGACGGATGGTCTTGCCGATGTATTCAGCGACGCTGACGTTGAACCGGTACTCCGCAGGGATGGTGCAGGCGATCCGACGGTCGTCCTGGGATGCGTCCGGCGGTAGCGCCTTCGCGTCTCCGCAGTCGTATGCTTCCGCGGGTGCCGCGGCGACGGTCGCCGGCCAGAAGAACATGGCGATGACCGCTGCGATAATGCCTCGCTCCATCTCCTGCTCCTCCAGTGCTTCTGCCGGATGTTAGGGCAGATCAGGAGCAAAGGGGGACTCACCGCAGCGACTTGCGCCGCTTCTCGTCCATCCACTTGTCCGCCTGCGCTGGCGCGTACGCGCGCATCCAGGCGACCATCGTGTCGATGTCGTCGCCATGCCACAGGTCGGCGCGCTGTTCCGGGTGCAGGAAGCGTTCTTCTACCATGCGGTCGATCATGCCCATCAGCGGCGAGTAGAAGCCGTCGACATCGAGGAAGGCGCAGGGCTTGTCGCCGATGCCAAGCTGGCGCCAGGTCAGCATCTCGAACATCTCGTCGAGCGTGCCGAAACCACCGGGCAGGGCGACGAACGCATCGGAGAGGTCGAACATGCGCTTCTTGCGCTCGTGCATGTTGGCGACGACTTCCAGCTTGGTCACGCCCTTGTGCGCGACTTCCCAGTTGACCAGTTGCTCGGGGATCACGCCGATCACCTCGCCACCGGCGGCGAGAACGGCATCGGCGACGATGCCCATCAGGCCGACGTTGCCACCGCCGTACACCAGCTGCAGGCCTTCCTTCGCGATGCGGTCGCCCAGTGCGATCGCGCGTTCGGCGTAGGCGGGCTTGTTGCCGGCGTTGGAACCGCAGTAGACGCAGATGCTCTTCATGGTCGTGTGTCCTGTGTTGCCTGTTGTCTGAAACGCAAAACGCCAGGCATCGCCTGGCGCATGCGGGTCACGGCGGCCATGTCGCCGCCGTGCGGGCCTCAATTGGGCTTGTGGATCGCGCGCTTGTGCACGGCCATCGCGGCATCGTGCACCGCTTCGGACAGCGACGGGTGCGCGTGGCAGATGCGGGCCAGGTCGTCCGCGGAGCCCTTGAACTCCATGGTGAGCACGCCTTCGTGCACCAGTTCGGACACGTTGGCGCCGACCAGGTGCATGCCCAGCACGCGATCGGTTTCCGCGTCGGCGATGACCTTCACGAAGCCGGTCGGTTCCGCCATCGCCACCGCGCGGCCCACCGCGGCGAACGGGAACGAGCCGGCCTTGTAGGCCACGCCTTCGGCCTTGAGCTGCTGCTCGGTCTTGCCGACCCAGGCGATCTCGGGCGAGGTGTAGATGACCCAGGGAATGGTGTCGAAATTGACGTGGCCCGGCAGGCCGGCGATCAGCTCGGCGACCGCGATGCCTTCCTCGAAGCCCTTGTGCGCCAGCATCGGCCCACGCACGCAGTCGCCGATCGCCCAGACGCCGTCCACGCCGGTGTGGCAGTGCGCGTCCACTTCCACCTGGCCGCGTTCGTTGAGCTTCACGCCGGTGCCGTCGGCCAGCAGGCCCTTGCTCGCGGCGCGTCGGCCCACGGCGACCAGCAGCTTGTCCACGGTCAGCGTCTTCTCGCCTTCGGCGTCGCTGTAGGTGACCACGACTTCCTTCTTCTTGCCCTTGCCGGTGACTTCGGTCTTCGAGACCTTGGCACCAAGACGGATGTCGAGGCCCTGCTTCTTGAACTCGCGCGCGGCGACCTTCGACACTTCGCCGTCGGCGACGGCGAGGAAATCGGGCAGGGCTTCGAGGATGGTGACCTCGGCGCCGAGGCGCTTCCACACGCTGCCCAGCTCCAGTCCGATCACGCCCGCACCGATCACGGCCAGACGCTTCGGCACCTCGGTGAAGTCCAGCGCACCGACGTTGTCGACGATGTACTCGTTGTCGAACTTGGCGAACGGCAGCTCGATGGAGTCCGAACCGGCCGCGATGATGATGTTGGTGCCCTTCAGCTCGACTTCGCTGCCGTCGTGCTGCTTCACCTTGACGAGGTTGCCCGGCTGCAACTGGCCGAAGCCATAGTAAGCGGTGACCTTGTTGGCCTTGAACAGTTGCGCGATGCCGCCGGTGAACTGCTTCACGATGGCGTCCTTGCGGCCGACCATGGTGCCGACGTCGATCTTGGCGTCCTTGACGCTGATGCCGTGCTGTTCGAACTGGTGGGTCAGGTTGTGGTACTGGTGCGAGGAATCCAGCAGCGCCTTGGACGGGATGCAGCCCACGCGCAGGCAGGTGCCGCCCAGGGCGGGCTTGCCGTCCTTGCCCAGCGCGGCGTCGATGCAGGCGACCTTCATGCCCAGCTGCGCGGCGCGGATGGCGGCGTGGTAGCCGGCCGGACCGGCACCGATGACGACGACGTCGAATTGTTCAGCCATTTCAGTGTCCTTTGCCTAAGGCGTCCGAATGTGGACGGTGGCGATATCTCGTGGAAGGAAATGGGGCCCCGCAGGGCCCCTTTCCAGCCCCCCGTGGGGAGCCGCGCGGATTACATGCCCAGGAGCATGCGGTGCGGATTTTCCAACTGGTTCTTGATGTCGACCAAGAACAGCACCGCGTCCTTGCCGTCGATGATGCGGTGGTCGTAGGACAGCGCGATGTACATCATCGGCGCGGCGACGACCTGGCCGTTCTCGACGATGGCGCGGTCCTTGATGGCGTGCATGCCCAGGATGGCGCTCTGCGGCGGGTTGACGATCGGCGTGGACATCAGCGAGCCGAAGGTGCCGCCGTTGGTGATGGTGAAGGTGCCGCCCTGCAGGTCTTCCAGCGCCAGCTTGCCGTCGCGCGCCTTCTTGGCGTAGTCGGCGATGCCCTTCTCGATGTCGCCGAAGCCCATGCGCTCGACATTGCGCAGCACCGGCGTGACCAGCCCCTTCTCGGTGGACACGGCGATCGAGATGTCGGAATAGCCGTGGTAGATGATGTCGTTGCCGTCGACCGAGGCGTTGACGATCGGATGGCGCTGCAGCGCGTTGGCCGCGGCCTTGGCGAAGAAGCTCATGAAGCCGAGCTTGATGCCGTTGGCCTTGACGAAGTCGTCCTGCAGTTCCTTGCGCATCTCCATGACCTTGGCCAGGTTGACCTCGTTGAACGAGGTCAGCATGGCGATGGAGTTCTTGGACTGCATCAGGCGCTCGGCGATGCGCGTGCGGATGCGGGTCATCGGCACGCGCTCTTCCGGACGCGCGCCACCGGACACGCCGCCGGTCTTGCCGCTGGCGTAGTTGACCAAGTCTTCCTTGGTCACGGCGCCGTGGCGACCGGTACCTTCCACGTTCGCCGGGTCGATGCCCTGGGTGATGGCGGTGAAGCGCGCGCCCGGGGGCAGTGCATCGGCGCCGGCCGGGGCCGGCTTGGTGCTGGAGGGGGCAGCGGCGTCGGCCTTGGCGGCCTCGGCCTTCGGCTGGACTTCCTGCGCGCCGGCGGCGGGCTTCTTCTCTTCGGCGGCGGGGGCCGGCGCAGCGGCCGCGGCGCCTTCCTCGATGATCGCCAGCAGCTGCTGGCTGGTCACCGTGTCGCCTTCCTTGAACTTGATCTCCTTCAGCACGCCGTCGACGGGCGAGGGCACTTCCAGCACGACCTTGTCGGTTTCCAGGTCCATCAGGTTCTCGTCGCGCTTGACCGCGTCGCCGACCTTCTTGTGCCAGGCGGCGATGGTGGCGTCGGAGACGGACTCGGGGAGAACCGGAACTTTGACTTCAGTGGCCATGGGATGGGACGTCCTGGTGGTTTGTTCTAATGGGGGTGAGGGCTTATTCGGCGACGTTGCTGGTGCCGAGCGTGTTGACCAGTGCGTCGGCGACCAGCTTCAGCTGCTCCTCGACGTGCTCGGCGAAATGGCCGGCGGCGGGCGAGGGCGAACGCGGGCGGCCCGCGTAGTCCAGCGTCTGCTTGTCGGTCAGGCAGGCCTGCAGGTGGTGCTTGATCTGGTACCACGCACCCTGGTTCTGCGGCTCTTCCTGGCACCAGACCACCTCGGTGGCCTTGCCGTAGCGCTTGAGTTCGGCGGCCAGCTGCTCGCGCGGGAACGGATACAGCTGTTCGACGCGCAGGATCGCCACGTCGTCCTGGCCGCGCTTCTGCGCATCTTCCAGCAGGTCGTAATAGACCTTGCCGGAACAGGCCACGACGCGCTTGACCTTCTTGGCGTCGGCGGTCGCGTCCGGGATCAGGTGCTGGAACTCGCCGTTGGCCAGCTCGTCCAGCGTGGACACGGCCAGCTTGTGGCGCAGCAGCGACTTCGGCGTCATCACCACCAGCGGCTTGCGCGTGGTCATGCGCATCTGCCGGCGCAGCATGTGGTACGCCTGCGCAGGCGTGGTCGGCACGCAGACCAGCATGTTCTCCAGCGCGCACAGCTGCAGGAAGCGCTCCAGTCGCGCGGAGCTGTGCTCCGGACCCTGGCCTTCGTAACCGTGCGGCAGCAGCAGGGTCAGGCCGCTGATGCGGCCCCACTTGGCTTCACCGGCGGCGATGAACTGGTCGATCACCACCTGCGCGCCGTTGGCGAAGTCGCCGAACTGCGCTTCCCAGATGCACAGCGTGTTGGGATCGGTGGTCGAGAAGCCGTACTCGAACGCCATCACCGCTTCTTCGCTGAGCAGCGAGTCGATGATGGTGGCCTGCTCCGGCTGCTCCACCAGCTGGCGCAGCGGCAGGTAGTAACTGTCGGTCTTCTGGTCGTGCAGGATCGCGTGGCGGTGGAAGAACGTGCCGCGGCCGGCGTCCTGGCCCACCAGGCGCAGGCCGTTGCCTTCCGACAGCAGCGTGGCGTAGGCGAGGTTCTCGGCGAAGCCCCAGTCCGCCAACTGTTCGCCGGCGGCCATCTTCACGCGGTCCTCGTAGATCTTCGCCACGCGCGGGTGCAGCGCCACGCCGGCGGGGATCGTGGTGATGATCTTGGCCAGCGAATCCAGCGCCTTGCGCTTGACCTTGGTATCGACCGGATCGCTGAGCTTGCCGGACAGGTACTTCGACCAGTCGATCGCCAGCTCGTCGCCCTTCTGCTTGGCGAGCTCGGTGGTGTACTCGCCCGAATCCAGCTTGTTGCGGTACGCGTCGGCCAGCGCCTTGCCGCCCTCGGCCGGGATGACGCCGGCGCCTTCCAGCTTGGCGGCGTACATCTCGCGCGTGGTCGCGTGCTTGCGGATGGTCTGGTACATCACCGGCTGCGTCGCCGCGGGCTCGTCGGCCTCGTTGTGGCCGTGGCGGCGGTAGCAGACCAGGTCGATCACCACGTCCTTCTTGAACTGCTGGCGGAAGTCGTAGGCCAGCTGCGCCACGAATACCACCGCTTCCGGATCATCGCCGTTTACGTGGAAGACCGGCGCGCCGACCATCTTGGCGACGTCGGTGCAGTACAGCGTGGAGCGCGAGTCTTCCTTGTTGCTGGTGGTGAAGCCGATCTGGTTGTTGATGACGATGTGCAGGGTGCCGCCGACGGCGAAACCGCGCGCCTGCGACATCTGGAACAGTTCCATCACCACGCCCTGGCCGGCGAACGCAGCATCGCCGTGCATGATGATCGGCAGCACGCTCTGGCGCGCGGCGTCGTTGCGGCGTTCCTGGCGCGAACGGACGCTGCCGGCCACGACCGGGTCGACGATCTCCAGGTGCGACGGATTGAAGGCCAGCGCCAGGTGGACCGGGCCGCCCGGGGTGGCGATGTCGGCGGAGAAGCCCATGTGGTACTTCACGTCGCCGGCGTGGGCGAGGTCGTTGTCGTGCTCGAACTTGCCCTCGAACTCGTCGAACAGCTTGCGCGGGCTCTTGCCCAGCGTGTTGACCAGCACGTTGAGGCGGCCGCGGTGGGCCATGCCGACCACGATGTCCTTGACCCCGCCTTCGCCAGCGTTGCGGATCATGGTGTCCATCAGCGGGATCAGTGCGTCGCCGCCTTCCAGCGAGAAGCGCTTCTGGCCGACGTACTTGGTATGCAGGTAGCGCTCCAGGCCTTCGGCCGCGGTCAGGCGCTCCAGCGTGCGGCGCTTGGCGTCGTCGGACAGGCCGAACTGGCCGCCGGCGGTCTCCAGGCGCTGGTACAGCCACTGGCGCTGCTCGACCTCGGAGATGTGCATGAACTCCACGCCGATGGGACCGGTGTAGGTCGCCTTCAGGCGCGCAAGCAGGTCGCGCAGTTTCATGCGCGAGTTGCCGCCGACGTTGCCGGTGCTGAACTCGCTGTCCAGGTCGCGATCGGACAGGTCGTGGAAGGACAGCTCCAGGTCCGGCGGGTTGACCGGCGGGGTCAGGCCCAGCGGGTCGATCTGGGCACCGAGGTGACCCCGCGAACGATAAGCCGTGATCAGGCGGCCCACATTGCGCTCGCGCTCATCGCCACCGCCGGCCGCAACCACGCCCTTGCTGGCCTGGCGGGCCGCGTCGGCCACCTGCTGGATGACCACCGAGTGCGGGACATCACCGGCCTCGCGGCCCTTGAATCCGTCGAAATAGGCCTTCCACTTGGGGCCCACGCTGTCCGGGGCGACGAGGTACTGCTCGTACAGGTCTTCGACGTAGGAGGCGTTGCCCCCGTTGAGCTGCGAGGATTGCGCGAACTGCTTCAGGAGATTGTCCACGATGGTGATGGCGTGCTGTGGGGTAGTCGAGGGGCGCTTGCCGTCCATGTCGCGCGAAGTCTCACGGTCATGAGCGAAAACCGGGAAATTATACCCCCATGCCGGGAAGGGGGCGTAACCGGATTGGACTAAAGACGCAGGTTGCAGGCCCGCGAGGGCGATGCCTGGCGCGAGGGAACAGGGCTGTCAGATGCCCAGCGCGCGGTATTCGCCGACCGGGCGCGCGCGTTCCCACATCTGCGAGAACTCCTCGCGCAGCTGGCGCGCGCGGCCCGCGTGCGCCAGTCCCGCTTCGCCATCGAAGCGATGGCCGAGCGGCCTGAAGTAGTAGCCGTGATCGTCGTTGGCGACGAAGGCGGCGGTGTAGGGCAGGTCAACCGGGTCCTGCACCTCGCGGAACACGAACACACTGGGCAATCGCTGGCCCAGGCCGATCAGGGGCGCCAAAGCCCGCTGCGGGGCGGCGGCATCCTGCAGCAGCAGCTGCACCTGGGCGCCGGTCTGGCGCGTGGCGAAGCGGCGCAGGGCCTCAACGACGGCCGGCGCATCCCACAGGCCCGGATCCAGCGCACGGCTGTACACCACCAGCGCCCGTCGGGCCTGGGCGATGACGGCCGTGGTGATGGCCACGGCCTCGTGGCGACGGGCGATCGCTGCCGGTCCGGCCAGCACGCGCCGCATGGCCTGGTGTTGGATGCCGGCCTCGATGAAGCGCTCTCCCTCCGGCAGGAAGCCATGCCGGACATAGAACGCCTCGGCCGCGACCTGGGCATGCAGCGATACGTCGGGCCATTGGCGTCGGCGGGCTTCATCCAGCAGGGCGACCAGCAGGGCGTCGCCCACGCCACGACCGCGCCAGGCCGACAGCACGGCCATGCGGCCGATCCGGTGCTCGGGCGTCAGTCGCGCCGTCCCGATCGGGGTACCCGAGGCATCACGGGCCACCACGTGGTGGCTGAGCGGATCAAGCGCGTCCCGTTCCAGGTCGCGCGGCACCTGTTGTTCCTGCACGAACACCACGTCCCGCACCTGGTGGACCACGCCTGGGTCCGCGGCGTAGTCGACGGTGTCGACGTGGTAGTCGCGCGTGGCGCTCATGCGTCCTCGTCCCCGTTGTCCGGATCGTCGTCGGGCACCGCCAGCTGATAGTGGCCCTGCGCTGCCAGCGCCATCACCGCATCGCGGCCGGCCTCGCTGAGCGCCGCATAGGTGTTGCCGTCCAGGCCTTCCAGTGCCGCCAACTGCTGGGCTTCCTTGACCGGCAAGACATAGTCGACGCCGTTGCAGAACAGGGTCGCGCCCTTGCGGCGGCGGCGCCAGGCGAAACGCGAGAACGGGTGGCGCAGCAGCTGGGCGCCCTGCTGCAGGTCCCACTCCATCTCGATGCGTGACGGCGCATCCGGCGCCGGCATGACATCGCCGGAGGCACGGTAGGTCGTGATGAAGCGGCCGAACCAGTCGCCGACCAGGTCGGGATCGTTCATGCGCAGCGCGTTCAGCGCTTCGACCACGCGCTCCATCGCGCGGGCGTCGATTTCGTTGGGGTCCTGCGGTGCCGCCAGGTCTTCGTCGTGGTAACGGATGGCGTCGTCGGCATCGGCAATCAGCGTGTCCAGGTAGTCGCCGATCAGTTCGGCCGACGACGGCGCGCGCATGCCCACCGAAAACGTCAGGCAGGCGTTCTCCGCCACGCCGTGGTGCGGCACCTGCGGTGGCAGGTACAGCATGTCGCCCGGCGACAGCACCCATTCGTGGGTGGGATCGAACTGGCGCAGCAGCTTGATCGCCACATCGTCCTGGAACCCCAGGTCGGGCGCCGGCTTCCCCATCGCCACACTAGCATCGATCATCCAGCGCCGTTCGCCCTGTGCCTGCAGCAGGAACACGTCGTAGTGGTCCACGTGCGCGCCGACCGAGCCTCCGGTCGCCGCGAAGCTGATCATGATGTCGTCCACGCGCCAGCGCGGCAGGAAGCGGAACTGCTCCAGCAGTTGCCGGATATCGACGTCCCACTTGTCCACGTCCTGCACCAGCAGGGTCCAGTCATGGTCGGGCAGGCCGGGGAAGTCCTCTTCCTGGAACGGCCCCGTGCGTACGTCCCACACGCCCGTCGCCTTGTCCAGGCTGATCAGGCGCGCCAGCACGCCGTCCTCGCAGGCCAGGCCGGCAAGATCTTCGGGCTGCACCGGCGTTTCGAAATCGGGGAAGGCGTTGCGGATCAGCAGCGGGCGCTTGTGCCAGTAGTCGCGCAGGAAGCGGTCGGCCGGCATGCCGAGCGGGTACTGACGGGTGGCGTCGATCTCGAACGGAAGCGATGCGGCGCGGGGAGAGGTCTTCTTGGTCATCGGGTCGTTGTCGCGCGGCGATGCGCCGTGCAGGGAAAGGAGAAGGTAGCGTCGCCGATGGCGAAGCCGGGGACATTGATGCCGATCAAGGGCGTGCGGATGCGGCCTTCGCGGCTTCGTCGGCCAACCGCTTGTCCAGCCGCTCGGAGGCTTTCTGCGCGTAGGCATGGCAGGCGCCACGGTCCGCCAACGCCGCATTGGCCGCGGGTCCGATCCGCGTCCACAGGCGGCTGGCGGACGGATGCGGCGTGATCAGGACATCGCAGTCGAGCGCGGCCACCCGCGCGAGCGTCGCGCGGAACGCGGCCACGTACCCGGGATGCGCCGCTTCGTCCGTGTAGCGGTACACATCGTCGGAGATGGCGGTCAGGCTGTCGGCGTAGACCATCTGTCGGCAGTTGTCGCCATCGCACGAACGCCAGGTCCAGCTGGTACCGCCGGGCGTATGGCCGGGCGATGCGACCGCCTGCAGGGCCAGCGGTCCGACACGCACCACGCCGTCGTCGGCGAGGGTAACGACATCCGCCACCGGGGCCATGGGTTCGGCCACCTCCAGCTGCGGGTCCGTCCGGTCCGGCATGCCGCGCTTCAGCGTGCCCACGGCCGGCGCGCGTGCGTACACGGGTGCACCGGTGGCGCGCTGCAACTCCGCCAGACTGCCCGCATGGTCGAAGTGCTCGTGCGAGAACACGATCGCGCGCACGTCCTCGGGCTTGAAGCCCAGCGCACGGATGTTGGCCAGAATCTGCGGGCCGGCCTGCGGCGTGGCGGCATCGACCAGGATGTGGCCTTCACCCGAGGTCACCAGCAACGCGCTGATGCCGCAGGTGCCGACATACCAGGTGTTGCCGTACACGTGCAGTGGCGTGGCCGGGTCGTTCCAGCCGGCGTCGTCTCTGCAGGCCGTGGCCGCAGGAGCATCGGAGGCGAATGCCGCCGCAGGCAGGGCAAGGGCGAGCAGGCCGCCGAGCAGGGGGGAGCGCATCGTCATGTGGCGATCTCGTCGTAGCCGCGGTTGACGAACTGCAGCAGGCACCAGCCATGGCCCCAGGGATCGGCCAGGCGCACGATGCGGCCCCAGTTCGCTTCACGGATGTCGGTTTCCTGCGCCAGTCCGGCCTGCAGGGCGCGGTCGAGCGCAGGTTCAAGGTGGTCCACCACCACGTCCAGGTGCACGGGCGTCCAGTGGCGGGCGTAGTCGCGGCGCGCATCGGCTGCCGCGATGGAGCCGGCGGCATTCTGCAGCACGTAGATCGGCGCCTGCGCACCCAGCAGTTCCACACCGCCATCGCCGAAGCGGCGGCCGGTGGAGAGCCCGAAGGCCCGGATGTAGAGCGCTTCGGCGGCGGGCAAGTCGGGAACGTCGATGTTGATCAGCAGGTGCATCGAAGTTCCCTCTTATCCCGGAGGTCAGATGGTGCGGGCGAGCCGCTCTGCGAGGCCCGTGTAGCTGCCCGGCGTCATGTCGCGCAGGCGCTGCTTGTCGTCGGCAGGCAGGTCGAGCGACTCGATGAAGGCACGCATGGAGTCGGCGGTGATGCCCTGGCCGCGGGTGAGCGCCTTCAGTTGTTCGTACGGGTTCGGCAGGCCGTGGCGGCGCATGACGGTCTGCACGGCTTCGGCCAGCACTTCCCAGGCGGCGTCGAGATCGGCATCCAGGCGTTGCGGGTTCACTTCCAGCTTGCCCAGGCCCTTGGCCAGCGAATCCAGCGCCACCTGCGTGTGGCCGAATGCCGTGCCGAGCGCGCGCAGGACGGTGGAGTCGGTCAGGTCGCGCTGCCAGCGGCTGATCGGCAGCTTGGCGCTGAAGTGCTCGAACAGCGCATTGGCGATGCCGAAGTTGCCTTCCGCGTTCTCGAAGTCGATCGGGTTGACCTTGTGCGGCATCGTCGACGAACCGACTTCGCCTTCCTTCAGGCGCTGCTTGAAGTAGCCCAGCGAGATGTAGCCCCAGATGTCGCGGGCCAGGTCGACCAGGATCGTATTGGCGCGACGCGCGGCGTCGCCGATCTCGGCGACGTTGTCGTGCGGCTCGATCTGGGTGGTGTAGGGATTGAACACCAGGCCCAGGCCTTCGACGAAGCGCTGTGCGAAGGCCGGCCAGTCGACATCGGGATAGCTGGCCACGTGGGCGTTGTAGTTGCCGACGGCGCCATTGATCTTGCCGGTCAGTTCCACCGCGGCGATCTGCGTGCGCTGGCGCTCGATGCGCGCCACGACGTTCGCGATCTCCTTGCCCAGCGTGGTCGGCGAGGCGGTCTGGCCGTGCGTGCGCGACAGCATCGGCTGCGCGGCCTGCGCATGGGCCAGCGTGCGCAGGGTGGCGGTGACGCCGTCGAGTGTCGGCAGCAGCACCTCGCGGCGGGCCTGTTCCAGCATCAGGCCGTAGGACAGGTTGTTGATGTCTTCGCTGGTGCAGGCGAAGTGGACGAACTCCAGTGCCGGCGCCAGGTCGGCATCGTCCTTCAACTGTTCCTTGATGAAGTACTCCACCGCCTTGACGTCATGGTTGGTGGTGCGTTCGATCTCCTTGACGCGGGCCGCATGGGCCACGCTGAAGCCGTCGGCCAGGGCGCGCAGCTTGGCCTGTTGATCGGCGGAGAACGCGGGCAGTTCGGCAATGCCGGGTTCGGCCGCCAACGCCAGCAGCCATTCCACTTCGACCTTCACGCGGGCGCGGATCAGGCCGTACTCGGAAAAGATCGGGCGCAGGGCGTCGACCTTGCCGGCGTAGCGGCCATCGAGCGGGGACAGGGCGAGCAGGGACGAATCCGACATGGGCGCGGGGAATGCCTGAAAGGGAGCGTTCCATTTTACCCCGGGAAGGCGGCCATCCGGCCTGGCGTATCCTGTGACCCCCGCCAGCCACCGGCTCCTCGCCGGCGCGCAAGCCGTGAATCCCTCCAGGAGACGGTTGATGACCAGCAAGAAGCCCGCGGGCAAGTCCCGCGTTGCACGAACCCGCATCGAACACGACAGCATGGGCGAGCTGAAGGTGCCCGCCGAGGCGCTGTGGGGCGCGCAGACCCAGCGCGCCGTGCAGAACTTCCCCATTTCAGGGCGGCCGATGCCGCGCGGTTTCATCCGTGCGCTGGGCCTGGTCAAGGGCGCGGCGGCAGAGGTCAACGCCGGCCTGGGCCTGCTGCCGAAAGGCGTCGCGGCGTCGGTGCAGGCGGCGGCGCAGGCCGTGGCGTCCGGCGAGCACGATGCGCACTTTCCCATCGATATCTATCAGACCGGCTCCGGCACCTCGTCCAACATGAATGCCAACGAGGTGATCGCCACGCTGGCTTCGCGTGCGGGCAAGGCGACCGTGCATCCGAACGACCACGTCAATCTCGGGCAGAGCTCCAATGACGTGATCCCCACGGCCCTGCGCGTGGCGGCGCAGCTGGCCGTGCTGGAAGACCTGCTGCCGGCCATCGCGCACCTGCGCAAGACCATCGATGCGCGCGGCAAGGCGCTGGGCAAGGTGGTCAAGACCGGGCGCACGCACCTGATGGACGCCATGCCGCTGACCTTCGGCCAGGAATTCTCGGCCTGGTCGGCGCAGCTCTCGTCTGCGCAGGCCCGCATCGAGGACGCGCTGAAGCGCATACGCCGCCTGCCGCTGGGCGGCACCGCCATCGGCACCGGCATCAATGCCGATCCGCGCTTCGGTACGCGCGTGGCGACAGCGCTTTCGACGATGACGAAGACGCGTTTCGAAAGTGCCGCCAACAAGTTCGAAGGCCTGGCTGCGCAGGACGACGCGGTCGAACTGTCCGGCCAGCTCAGTGCGCTCGCCGTCGCGCTGACCAAGATCGCCAACGACCTGCGCTGGATGAACTCCGGGCCGCTGGCGGGGCTGGGCGAGATCGAACTGCCGGCGCTGCAGCCGGGCAGTTCCATCATGCCGGGCAAGGTCAATCCGGTGATCCCGGAAGCGACCGTGATGGTGTGCGCGCAGGTGATGGGCTACCACACGGCGGTGACGGTCGCCGGGCAGACCGGCAACTTCCAGCTCAATGTCACCCTGCCGCTGATCGCAAACAACCTGCTGGACGGCATCCAGTTGTTGTCGAATGTGTCGCGCCTGCTCGCCGACGACTGCATCGCCGGCCTCACGGTACGCACCGGGCGTGTGCAGGAAGCGCTGGACCGCAACCCGATCCTGGTGACCGCGCTCAATCCGGTGATCGGTTACGAGAAGGGCGCGGCGATCGCCAAGCAGGCCTACAAGCAGAACCGGCCGGTGCTGGACGTCGCGCGCGAGGTCACCGGGCTGCCGGAAAAAACGCTGAAGCCACTGCTCGATCCGGCCGTGCTGGCGAAGGGCGGCATCCACGGCAAGCCCGGGGGCGGCGGCGGCTGACGCCGACGGGGGCGCCTGCCTGGGCAGGCGCCGGGTGATGGTCAGGGCGTGGGGGCGGGGGCCGGTTCCGCAGCCGCGGCATCGGCTTCCTGTGCGGCGTTGCCTTGCGTGGCCTTCACGGCCTGACCGACAACGCGTCCCACGTCCTTGCCGGCTTCATAGCTATCGTCGTGCGAGCTGCGGCATTCCTGGATATCGTCCAGTTCCATGCCCGCATAGGGCTGGAACGCCGGCAAGGCCACCACAAGATCCTGCTGCGCCTTGTACAGCCCGGGCAGGCGGTCGCAGATCTTCATCGCCTCGGCTTCCACCTTCTTGGACTC
Source organism: Pseudoxanthomonas sp. LjRoot143 (assembly GCF_964252945.1). Lineage (NCBI taxonomy): Bacteria > Pseudomonadati > Pseudomonadota > Gammaproteobacteria > Lysobacterales > Lysobacteraceae > Pseudoxanthomonas > Pseudoxanthomonas sp. LjRoot143. The sequence goes on from NZ_CAXUPM020000001.1 coordinate 1,357,622, forward strand.
GGCTTCCATCTCACGGTCGATCCGGTCTGGATCGCCGCTGAAGATGCCCCGGACGGCGGCGCCTACCGCCTTGCCGGCGAGCTTGGCGCCTTCCTTGCCGGTGGCGATGCCCGCATCGGCGATGCCGCCGAGTTCGCGGTGATACGCCACGAGCAGGGCGCGCTGCTGGTCGTTCACCGGCACCGGCTTGCCGTCGACGATGAAGTCGCCTTTCGCCGACACCTCGGCGCGGGGGTGGCCGCTGGCGTTGAGCTTGAGGTTCTGCCCCCACAGGGCGCTGGACTTATCGCCGCCATCGTCCGTACCGCCGCCTTTCGAGCAGGCGGCGAGCAGCAGGGCGGCGGAGAGGGCGATCGCGAACGTACGGACCATGGTCTTTCCTTGAAGTCAGTGGCGCTTGGGAATGTCGATCGTACCTTTGACGCCTTCGTGGTCGACGTCGCCGCTGCCCACGGAACGGACGGTCAGGTTGCCGCTGACGTTGCGCGCCTCCACGCCGCCGGAGCCCACCGAAGCCACGACCACGTCGCCGGTGATGTCGCGCAGTTCCGCGCCGCCGGAACCGATCGAGCCGATCTCGACACTGCCGCCGCGCGACAGGTCGAAACCGCCCGAGCCGATGCTGCCCACGTGGGTGGCGCCCTGGATGTTGTCGGCTTCCACGTCGCCCGAGCCGATCGATACGACCTTCAGGCTGCCGGCGCCGTGGATGTCGACGTCGCCCGAGCCTACCGATGCCGCGGCCAGCCCGCGGATGCTGCGGCCGACCGCGTGCCCGGAGCCGACATCGGCGCTGAACACCGGTGCGCCAACGACCTCGGCCTCGCCCGAGCCGACCTTCACCTGCACGGGCAGATGGTCGGGCAGGGTGGCCGTCAGGTTCATGTAGGCGTAGTTGCTGCCGAAGAAGACGCCGCTGAACTTGCCGTCGTGGTACATCCTCACGATCAGCTTATCGCCGGCACGTCGCTGTTCGATCTTCAGGTTGTCCAGACGGTCCGCATGGCTGCTGCAGGCCCGGCCTTTCATTGCCGCCGGTGCTCCGGCGCGCGACTCGACCGTCAGATCATGCGGACCGACCTCGAACACCACGGTCCGGGCGTCGCCGATGTCGAGGGTGAGCTGGCGCGGTGCTTCATGCTTGCAATAGCGGTCGGCCGCCAGGGCGGGAGCGGACAGGGCCAGCAAGGCGAGCAACGGGGAGGCGGTCAGGGCGATACGCATCGTCGGGTCTCCGGAACAGGATCGGAACGTCGGCCGCGAGCGCCAGGCGCCCGCAGGAAGGGTCAGCGCCGGGCGAACTCCTGGCGCACATCCTTCTCGCAGTTCTCCGCATCGTCCACGTCCAGCGTGGCGTAGGGGCGGAATTGCGGCAGGCTGGCGGACAGGCGCTGCTGGGTGTCCCACAAGGCCGGCAGGCTGCGGCAGATCTGGCGCACGCCCGGTTCGACCGTCTCGCGGACGGTCTTCTCGACACGACGTTCCAGGCTGCCGGTCATGGCGCCGACCAGCAGGCTGAACACGCCGCGGTCGACCGCGTCCAGCGCCACCTGCGCGCTGCGCTCGCCGATATCGATGCCGGCCTTGGCGATCTCGATGACCTGGCCGCGGTAGCGCAGCAGTTCCAGCCGCTGCGTGCTGTCGATGGCGACGGGCTTGCCTTCGATCAGGAAATCGCCCCGGGGGGTGATTTCCGCCTTGGGCAGCGGGTGATCGTCGTTGGAGCCGCGCTTGCCGGATTTGCCGAAGTGCAGGTTGTCGCCCAGTGTCAGGTTGCCGGTCTCGAGCTTGCGGCGGGCGGCGGCCAGTTCGGTGCGCACTTCGTTGCGCGCTTCGGCCAGGTCCGCGCTGATATCGCTATCGGCGCGGGTGTTCTTCGCGCTCGCCGGCTGTGCGGCCAGCGGCAGAAGGCTGGCCAACACCAGCGACATCAGGACGTGTGGGATACGCGAGGCAGGCATGTCCGGTTCCTCTCCAGGGCGAAGCTCGATGGTCGTGGATGGCATGACGGCGGTGGGCGAGACCCGGTGCGCCGGCCATGACGATGTTGCGGCGGTGGTGGAGGGCCTCAGAAGGTCCAGTTGCCGTCGCCGTTCGCATCCCCGCAGTCGTCCACGTCGGACTGGTCCATCGTGGCGTAAGGCGTGAACTCGGGCAGGGCGGCCGCCAGCGCCTGCTGGGCCGACAACAGGCCGGGCATGCGGGTGCACAGCTGCGCCACCATCGGCTTGAGCTTGGCCTTGGCCTGTTCGCCGACCTGCTTGCCGATGTCGTCGCCGTTCTGGCCCGCCAGCATGCCCTTGAGGGCCGAAGCCGCCGCATCGATGCCGACGCGCGCGCCCTCCATGCCGATGGCCATGCCGTCGCCGACCACGCCGAGCAGTTCGCCGCGGTAAGCCAGCACCAGCGCCTTCTGTTCCGGCGTGGTGGCGATCGACTTGCCTTCGATCAGCAACTCGCCGGCCGGGGTGATCTCCGCCTTCGGCAGGTCCTGCTTCGCATCGCGGTTGAGCGAGATGTTTTCGCGCGCCAGGCGGTCGCGCGCCGCGGCGATTTCCTGGCGGGCCTTTTCCATTTCCTTGCTGGCGTCGCCCAGGCCGTTGGCGACTTCGCCCAGCGCCTTGGCGGCGACGCCGGTGGGTGCGCTGTCCTTGTCCGCGGGCTGGCAGGCGGCCAGTGCCAGTACGCCGACGACGAGAAGGGGGCGCATGAGGGAAAGAGAGGTATGCATGTCCGTGTCCTTGGGAGGGGCGGGCCGGACTCGGCCCGCCCGGGAGTGGGTGGGTGTGCTTACTCGCTCTCGCGCCAGCGGCGCAGGTAGATCGCACCGGCGATCAGGGCCACGCCGATCACCGCACCGATCCACAGGTCGGCGGTCGCGAAGGCCTGCCAGCTGCGGGTCAGGTCGATGGCGTTGGCCAGTTCGTCCGGCGAGTTGAAGTCGGCGTTCGGATTGGCGACGCCGCCCGGCAGGGTGGGGAACCAGGTGCCCGGCAGGACGCTCAGCAGGCCGCGATAGACGACCGTGTACCAGATCAGGTCGTGGCGGATCTCCAGGCTCGGCAGGATGTCGGTCATGCTGATGATCACGCAGGCCAGCACCGGCACCAGCACCGCCCACAGGAACGGCTTGCTGCGCGCCCAGGCCGAGCAGAACATCAGCCAGCCGATCGTCGGCAGCGCCCACAGCATGTACACCGGCAGTGAAGCGATCACGCCGCCGATGACGCGCAGGGGATGCGAGTGGGTGAACACCGCGGCACCCGCCGGCAGGCCGTTGACGGTGATGGTCAGCGCCGAGATCAGCCACAACGCCAGGCCGATCAGGATGCCCACGCCCACCGCCAGCAGCGGTGCCAGGACCAGCGCCCACGCCAGCTTAGAGAGAACCATGTGCGTGTCGGATACCGGCAGCGACTTCCAGAACAGCACGCTGCGGTCCCGGCGGTCGTCGTACAGCGTGCCCAGCGCGTAGAAGAAGACCACGAAGGCCAGTACCACGCAGGCGAGGATCACGCCGCCCAGCAGCATGCCGTCGCCGACACCGCCGAGGATCTGGTGGGCCTTCTCCGGCGCTTCCTCGATGCTGAAGCCGCCATCGCTCAGCTTGCCGCGGGCGGCGATGCTGCCGATCACGGCCAGGATCAGGTTCAGCACCACGAAAATGCCGCCGGTGATGACCGGTGCCCAGAAGAAGCCGCCGCGGTTTTCCCAGAACTCACGCTTCAGCAACCACGTGAACGCGCCCGGCTTGGAGGATTTGCCCAACGTCGAAGTCACGGCGTTCATGCGTAGGTTCCTTTCATGATGGCGACGAACAGGTCGGCCAGGCCTGGGGTGCGGGTTTCGCCGAGGGCGGCGAGATGTCCTTTCGGTACGCCATCGAACAGCAGCACGGTCTTGCCGAAGGGCAGGGCGCGTTCGTCGATGGGCTTGAGGGCGCGGGCTTGGTCGACGGCATCGCCGCTGACCAGCACCTCGGTGTACCGCTCGGCGACTTCTTCCATCTGCGAGGTCAGCACGATCTTGCCGTCGCGGATGAACATCACGTCGGTGAGGATGTGTTCGATCTCCTCCACCTGGTGGGTCGTGACGATGATCGTCTTCTGCTCGTCGAAGTAGTCCTCCAGCAGGCGCTGGTAGAACTGCTTGCGGTACAGGATGTCCAGGCCGAGCGTAGGCTCGTCCAGCACCAGCAGTTTGGCGTCGATGGCCATCACCAGCGCCAGGTGCAGCTGCACGATCATGCCCTTGGACATCTCGCGCACGCGCAGGTTGGGTTTGAGCTGGGTGTTGGCGATGAAGCGCTCGCACTTGGCACGGTCGAAGCGCGGATGCACGCCGGCCACGAAGTCGATGGCCTCCTTCACCTTCATCCAGCGCGGCAGCACGGCGACGTCGGCGATGAAGCAGACGTCCTTCATCAGCTCATCGCGGTCCTTGCGCGGGTCCAGGCCCAGCACCTTCAGCTGGCCCTCGAACGGCGTCAGGCCCAGGATGGCCTTCAGCGCCGTCGTCTTGCCGGCCCCGTTCGGCCCGATGAGGCCGATGATCTTGCCCGCTTCGATCTCGAAGCTGGTGTTGTCCAGCGCAAGCTTGTTCTTGTAGGCCTTGCGCAGGCCGTGGGCCGACACCACGGCATTGGCGATTGCAGCATTCATCACTTGATCCCCTTGGATTGCAGCAACTCTTCGATGGACAGGCCCAGGCGCTCGATGCGCTCGGCGACCGCGGGCCACTCCTCGGTCAGGAACCGCTCGCGCTCGCTGCCGCGCAGCTTCCTGGCCGCTTCGTCGGTGACGAACATGCCCAGGCCGCGGCGCTTCTCGACCAGCGCTTCATCCGCCAGTTCCTGGTAGGCACGCGAAACGGTAATCGGATTGAGCTGGTACTCGGCCGCCACCTGGCGGACGGAGGGCAGCGCGTCGCCGGGCTTCAGGATGCCGTCCAGCATCATGGCGATCACGCGGTCCTTCAGCTGACGGTAGATGGGAGCACCGTCGCTCCATTGGATGGGCGCCATGGGTCAGCTCCTCGGACGCAGGGATTGGCCGAAGGAGAAGTACGGCATGGCCAGCGAAGCCCGCGCGCGCCGCTTGTGCTGGGTCGGCTCCGCGGTGCCGTCGTCGCCGGTGATTTCGCGGACGTCCGATTCCAGCGCGCCCACCAGCGTCGAGGCATCCACCTCGGACGTGCGGGCGCCGGACATGGCCGCCAAAGCACCCGCCGCCAGCAGCAGGCCGCCGACGGCCAGGCTGGGCAGCGTGTGGGTCAGTTTCTGGTTCATGGCATCTCCCCGTGAGTTGGGTGAGTGGTGTTGTATTCAACTATAACACCAAAACACGGCCCGTCAACTGTCCGGGAACGTTTTGTCACCCAACTGAAGGCATACTTGTGATGTTCGCACTAGCGGGGTCGTCAAATGAAACTCAAGTTGTTGAAAATACTGGCATTGATGGCCCTGGTCGGCGGGTCCGCAGCGGCCCTGGCGGCGGGCCTGCTGGACGTCAGCTACCGTCCGCTGGCCGGCAAGGAGGCGGTGAACCTGAAGAAGGCGTATGCGGGGCAGGTGCTGCTGATCGTCAACACCGCGAGTAAATGCGGTTACACGCCGCAGTACGAAGGGCTCGAGTCCCTGCATCAGCGCTACGCGGCGCAGGGCTTTGCGGTGCTCGGGTTCCCGTCCAACGACTTCAAGGGTCAGGAGCCGGGCAGCGAGAAGGAGATCCAGGAGTTCTGCACGCTGACCTACGGCGTCAAGTTCCCCATGTTCGAGAAGGTCGTGGTGACCGGCGACCAGGCCACGCCGCTGTACAAGTCGCTCGCGCAGGCGACAGGCACGGCGCCCGCATGGAACTTCCACAAGTATCTGATCGGTCGGGACGGCCGCGTGGTCGCGAATTTCCCCAGCAAGACGGCGCCGGACGATCCTGCCGTCGTCGCTGCCATCGAGCGCGAGCTGAAGGCACAGCGCACTGCGCGCTGATGCGGTGCCTCCGCAGGTGGCGGGCGTGCCACAATATCGTTTTGGCGCCACCACCGTGGTGCAGGTTCCAGGAGCAGAAAGGATGAAGCGGTCGGTCCGCGGCGCAGCCGTGTTGTTGGCAATCTCGATGTCGATGCTGGGAGGCAGTGTGTCTGCACAGGAAAAAACCGCGCTGGTGTCCGAGCGCGACAAGGTCAGCTACGCCATCGGCGTGGACGTGGGTAACTCGCTGCAGCCGGTCGGGCCGTTCCTCGACACCGCCGCGTTCCAGCGCGCGATCGTCAACACCTTCGAAGGCAAGCCGAACCTCATCTCCGAGCAGGAAGCGCAGGCGACCGACCGGCTGCTGCGCGTCAACCTGGCCGTCGCCGACGGCCAGCCCATCCCGGGCATGCCGCCGGGCAGCACGCCGCCGCCGGTCGACAAGACCAAGGTAGGCCTGTTCCTGGGCACCTATGTGGTGGGTCCGTCGCTGCTGCCGTTCAAGGACGAAATCGACCCCGCAACGCTGGCGCAGGCGGTGCGCACGATCACCGGCAAGACCGGTACGCCGCTGTTGTCGGTGGAGCAGGCGCAGGCCGAAATGCAGGCCTACCTCAGCAAGCGCCAGGCGACCGCAGGACAGCGCAACCGTGAAGAGGGCGCCGCATTCCTGGCCGCCAACAAGGTCAAGCCGGGCGTGGTCACCACGCCGTCGGGCCTGCAGTACATGGTGCTGCGCCCGGGCAACGGCCAGCGCCCGATGTCGACCAGCCGCGTGCGTGTCAACTACGAAGGCAAGCTGCTCAATGGTGTGGTCTTCGACAGCTCCTACGCGCGTGGCGAACCCGCCGAGTTCGGTCTCAACCAGGTGATCGCCGGCTGGACCGAGGGCGTGGCGTTGATGCCGGTGGGCGCGAAGTACCGCTTCTGGATCCCGTCCAGCCTGGCCTACGGTCCGAACGGTGCCCCTGGCGGCAAGATCGGTCCCGACGCGACGCTGACGTTCGAAGTCGAACTGATGGGTGTCCTGCAGTAAACCGAATCGCCGTATTCGGCACTGAACTTTCACTGACGGGATGGGCTGATGCGTGTAGCGATCTTCGGTACGGGTTACGTTGGGCTTGTGACGGGGACCTGTCTGGCGGAAGTCGGCCACGACGTGGTCTGCGTGGACATCGATCCGGCCAAGGTCGACGGCCTGAACAAGGGCGTGGTGCCGATCTACGAGCCCGGCCTGTCGCCGATGGTGAAGGCGAACCACGAAGCCGGGCGGCTGCGCTTCACCACCGATGCCGCCGATGCGATTTCGCACGGTGAAGTGGTCTTCATCGCCGTCGGTACGCCGCCGGACGAAGACGGCAGCGCCGACCTGCAGTACGTGCTGGCCGTGGCACGCACGATCGGCCTCAATCTCCAGCGTCCCTGCACGGTGGTCAACAAGTCCACCGTACCGGTCGGCACCGCCGACAAGGTACGCGCTGCCATCGAGGCGGAACTGGCGGCGCGCGGCGTCGACATTGCGTTCGACGTGGTATCCAATCCGGAATTCCTCAAGGAAGGCGATGCGGTCAAGGACTGCATGCGCCCGGACCGCATCGTCGTCGGTGCAGCAAGCCCGCAGGCGGTGGAGAAGCTGCGCCGCCTCTACGCGCCGTTCAACCGCAACCACGAGCGCATCGTGGTGATGGACGTGCGGTCTGCCGAGCTGACCAAGTACGCGGCCAACGCGATGCTGGCCGCGAAGATCAGCTTCATGAACGAAATCGCGAACATCGCCGAGCGCGTAGGTGCCGATGTGGAGCAGGTGCGCCAGGGCATCGGTTCCGATCCGCGCATCGGCTGGCACTTCATCTATCCCGGCGCCGGCTATGGCGGTTCCTGTTTCCCGAAGGACGTGCAGGCCCTGGCCCGCACCGCACAGCAGAACGGCTACGTGCCGGAGCTGCTGCAGGCGGTGGAGTCGGTCAACGAGCGGCAGAAGGGCCATCTGTTCGAACTGATCCAGCGCCATTACGACCGTGGCGAGGACGAGGGCGTGCGGGGCAAGACGTTCGCGGTGTGGGGGCTGTCGTTCAAGCCCAACACCGACGACATGCGCGCGGCGAGCAGCCGGCGCCTGCTGGCGGAGTTGTGGGAGGCCGGCGCCCGCGTGCAGGCCTACGATCCGGAGGCGCGCGACGAAGCGTCCCGCATCTTCGGAGAACGCGATGATCTCGTGCTGTGCGAGGACGCGCGCGCTGCGATCGAGGGTGCGGACGCGCTGGTGGTCGTGACCGAGTGGAAGCAGTTCCGCAGCCCGGATTTCGCCCGTCTCCAGGAGACGCTCGGCGATGCCGTGATCTTCGACGGCCGCAACCTGTACGAGCCGGCCGAAGTGGAAGCGGCCGGCCTGGCCTATTACGGCATCGGACGCGGCAGGTCCGTGCGTGCAGGCTGACCTGCCCTTGTCGGGCGACACGCTGGAGCGCCGCCTGGTCGAACTGGAAACCCGGTTGGCGTTCCAGGAGCACTCGCTCAACGAAATGAGCGAGGCGCTGGCCGATGCGCGTGCCGAGAACCAGCGGACGGCATTGCTGCTGCGGACCATGGTGGAAGAACTGGGCAAGGTGCGCACCTCACTGTTCGAGGACGCTGCCAGTGAACCGCCGCCGCCGCATTATTGATACGCTTGCGGCATAGCAGTCCCCGCGAACGACCGATGACCGATTCACTCCGTGACCAGTTGCTGGGCCTGGGCTTCAAGCCCGCGCCCAAGCCCGAGCGCAAACCAGAACGCCGTCCCGATCCACGCCGCGACGCCCACAAGGCGGGGGGCAAGCCTGCCGGCCATCAGAAGCCGGGGCAGGGCGGCAAACCGCGATCGCCGCAGGGAGCCGGCAAACCCAGGCGCAGCCAGGAAGACATCGATCTGGCCAAGGCCTACGCCATCCGCGCCCAGCGCGAGAAGGACGAGCGCATCGAAGCCGAGCGGGTGAAGCAGGAAGAGGCGCGCGTGCGCCGCGAAGCCAAGGCGAGGCTCGAGACTTTTCTCAAGGACAAGTCGCTCAACCATGCCGACGCCGACATCGCGCGGCATTTCCCTTACGGCGGCAAGATCAAGCGCATCTACGTCAACGCGGAACAGCTGAAGGCGCTGAACGCCGGTGAGCTCGGCGTGGTGCAGCAGAACGGCCGCTACCTGCTGGTGACCTCGGCGGTGCTCGCCGAAGCGGAAGCCATCTTCGCGCCGGCCATCGCATTGAAGGTCGATCCCGATGCGCCGGCGGAAGCCGATCCCTACGCCGATCCGCAGTACCAGGTGCCCGACGACCTGGTGTGGTGACAGCGTCTAGCCGGCCACGGCTTTGCCTGTTGCCGGGACTGGATGGCACCGGACGGCTCTATGCCCCTTTGGTGGCGTCGTTGGCCCAGGCCGGCGACATCGAGGTGTTGGCTTACGACAGTGGGCAGTTCCAGGGCTATTCGGCACTGGCCGATGCGATCGAGTCCGCGCTGCTGCGACGGAACGATGACGTCGTGCTTGTGGCGGAGTCCTTTGCGGGTCCGCTGGGCGTCCTGCTCGCGCATCGTCATCCGGGCCGCGTGCGAGCGCTGGTGATGGCGGCGAGCTTCGTTCGTGCTCCTCTTTTCCTCAGCCGGGTCGCCGCAGCGCTCGTGGAGCGCCTGCCCGCGGTCGCGCCGCCCTTGTTCGTGTTGGAAAGGCTGCTGACAGGTGGCGGATTGCCGCCGCCGTTGCGCGCCGAGTTCGAAGCGATCGTGGCCAGCGTGCCGCTCCCCGTGCTTCGTCAGCGTGCGGTGGCCGCGCTGCGCGTGGACGTCAGCCGCGAACTGGCGGCGTTGGAGATGCCGGTGCTGTATCTGCAGGCAAGGCACGATAGGTTGATCTGGCCGCACGCGGGCCGTGACGTGCTTCGGTTGGCACGTCACGCGCGTCACGCGGTGGTCGATGCGCCGCATTTCCTGTTCCAGATGGCGCCGGTACCCGCAGCTGCCGAGATCGGTCGCCTGCTGGACGGGTTGCGCGACGACGCGTGCGTCTAGCGCGGCATCGGATCGCGCACCAGCCACCGCCACACGATGAAGGCCGCCACCAGCGCGATGGCAGATGAGCAGAGGAAGGCCGCTTCGCCGCCGATGCGCCACAACTGGCCTGCGAGCAGCGCGCCGCACACACCGCCGACGCCCGACGACAGGCCATAGAAGACGCCTTGCCCGTGCCCGTTCATGCGGCCGGGGAAGAAGCGCACGAGCAGTTGCATGGCGGCGGCGAAGAACGCGCCGAAGTTCAGCGCATGGGTCAGCTGGGCGACCACCATCACCGGGGCGTTGTCCGGGAAGAGCGCGGTGACCAGCCAGCGCACCGAGGCGCTGAGCAAAGCCAGCAGCAGCACGCGGCTGGCATCCCAGCGCCGGAAGATGCGGCTGGAGAGGAAGAACACCCCGATCTCCGCCAGCACGCCGACGGTCCAGAGCACGCCCTGTGTCGCGGTCGGATAGCCGTGTTCGGACAGGTAGATCGAGAAGAACGTGTAGAACGGGCCGAACGAGATCTGGGTCAGGAACGCCGCGGCGAAGAAGGCGATCACCTGGGGTTGCCTCAGCCTCGCGCGTAAGCCGCCGTCCGTATCGTGTGCCGGCAGGCTCGGGTCGTGCGCGTAACGGTTCAGCAGGGCGGATCCCAGCACGCCCGCCAGCACCGGCAGCATCAGCCACGGCAGCGCGCCCACGCCGAGCCGCCGCTCGTCGATCAACCAGCCGAACGAAGCTACGACGACGATGAAGCCGATCGATCCCCAGACACGGATCAGGCCGTAGCGATCGCTGCGCACGCCGAGGTGCGACATCGTGATCGACTCGAACTGCGGCATCACCGCGTTGTAGGCGAAGCAGAAGCCCAGCATCACCGCGAACAGGCCGGCATGTTCCAGGGGCAGCAGGAACAGGGCGAAGCAACCGACCGCCAGCACACAGCCCGCGTGCAGCCAGCGGATGGGGTGGGGCGAGCGTGCCGCCAGCGTGGTCCACAGGCTGGGCGACACGATGCGCGTGGCGTACCACAGGCTCATCAACACGCTGATGGCGGCCACGCCGAGGCCGCGGGATTCGAGATACAGGCTCCAGTACGGCGTGAAGGCGCCCAGCGCGGCGTAGTAGAAGAAATAGAAGCTGGACAGGCGCGCCGCCGGATACGGAGCCGTCGCAGTGGATGCGGGAATCATGTCATCGTCCGTGCGACGGCTCGCGTTCCGGGGTGGCGATTATGGCGCGTGCGTGACGTCGGATGGACCGTCAGATACCTGGCGGCCGGCCTGCCAGATGGCGTGGATGCGGCGCGTGTTGAGGATGTCCTGCAGCGGATCGGCATCCAGTACCAGCAGGTCGGCCCGCTTGCCGATCGCGACGATGCCCCGGTCGTCCAGGCCCTGCAGGCGTGCGGCCTCCGAGGTGGCGACGGCCAGCGCCTGTGCAGGGGTGAAACCGGCCGTCGTCATCAGTTCGAGTTCGCCATGCTCGGCAAACCCGATCACGCGCTGCGGCATGGCGCCCGAGTCGGTACCGAAGCCGATGCCCACGCCGCCCTCACGGAGCGTGCGGAGGTTGCGCAGGTTCATGGCCACGGCCTTGCGTGCCCCCGGAATGTTGGCGCCTGCCAACTGCTGCGCTTGCCATTGCGGGTCCTGCCAGCGCGTCGCCACCGCCTCCGGCAGTGCATGGCGCAGGAACGGCGTCTGCAGCCAGGCGGGATGTTCGGCATAGAGGTAGTTGGCTTCGTCGATGTTGACGGTCGGGATGTACCACGTGCCCTTGTCCTTCATCGTCTTTACCAGCGCGGGCGAGATGGCCTCGTCGCGGATGCCGTGCGCGATGATGTCCACGCCGGCGTCCACCAGGTCGGCTGCTTGCGCGTGGTCGTGGATGTGGGCGGCCACTCGCAGGTCGACGCGATGGGCCTCATCGATGGCCGCGCGGTAGATCTCCGGCGCCATCATCGGGAAACGGCCGCCCAGGTCGTCGACCCATAACTTGATGACGTCCACGCCCGCGGCCTTCTGCGCCCGCACCGCGGCACGCGCTTCGTCGGGCGTGGCGGGACGCGCGACCGGATCGTTTGCCAGGCCCATGATCTGCGCCGGCGGCGCACCGGCTACCGCGCCAATACCCGCGCCGGCACCGTAAAGCTGTGCGCCCAGCCTGGGGTCGCTTCGAACTTCTGCGCGGATCGATGCGAAGGCATCGCCGTTCATGCCCAGCGAGGTGACCGTGGTCACGCCATAGCGCTGGAACTGCTGCAGGTCGCGAATGACGACGTCCCGCGTGTAGAAGCGGTCGCCATGCTCCAGCCCGTCGGTGTTGCCGACATGGGAGTGGTTGCTGACCAGGCCGGGCAGGAGATGCTTGCCGGTGTAGTCGATGCGGCGGGCATCGCGTCGCTGCGCATCGCTGGCCCTGCCGACCTGCACGATGCGATTCCCTTGCAGGACCACGTCGACGATGCCGAGATCCTTGCGACCGTCGAAGACACGCGCATTCTCCAGGATCACGGTGTCCGCCGCGGCGGCGGGCAGCGCGGCGAGGGTGGCGATCAGGCCCAGCAGGATCGTTCGACGGCGCATGGCGGTTCCAAGGGTGGGAGAAGGCCAGCTTAGTCCCCACCTCGTGACGCTGCCATCCTGCGAACGTCGTGGCCCTACTCGGGGTCGTAGTCGAGGTTGGACGCCAGCCAGCGTTCCACCTGCGCCAGCTCCACGCCCTTGCGCTTCGCGTAGTCCGCGGCCTGCTCCTTCGACACGCGGCCGACCACGAAGTACTGGCTCTGCGGATGGCTGAAGTAGTAGCCGGATACCGCGGCGGTGGGCAGCATCGCGAAGCTCTCCGTCAACGACATGCCGGCGTTGCCACCGGCATCGAGCAGGCGGAACAGCGTGCCTTTCTCGCTGTGCTCCGGGCAGGCCGGATAACCGGGCGCAGGGCGGATGCCGACGTACTTCTCGGCGATCAGGGCGTCGTTGTCCAGTGATTCGTCGGCCACGTAACCCCAGAACTCCTTGCGCACGCGCAGGTGCAGGCGTTCGGCCAGCGCCTCGGCCAGGCGGTCGGCCAGCGCCTTCAACAGGATCGCGTTGTAGTCGTCGTGGTCGGCCTCGAAACGCGCCACGTGCGCGTCGATGCCGATGCCCGCGGTGACCGCGAACATGCCCATCCAGTCCTGCCGGCCGGAATCCTTCGGCGCGATGAAGTCGGCCAGGCAGAAATCCGGGCGTTCGACCGGCTTGTCGACCTGCTGGCGGAGGAAGTGCAGGCGTTCGCTGCGGCCTTCGACCTGCAGCTCGACGTCGTCGCCGATGCTGTTCGCCGGCCACAGGCCGAACACGGCCTTCGCGGTCAGCCACTTCTCGTCGACGAGCTTCGCCAGCATCGCGCGCGCGTCGCGATACAACTCGCTGGCCTGCGGGCCGACCACGGCATCGGTCAGGATCGCCGGGTACTTGCCGAACAGTTCCCAGGCATTGAAGAACGGCGTCCAGTCGATGCAGTCCACCAGCTCGGCCAGCGGGTAGTCGTCGAACACGTGCAGGCCGGGCTGTTTCGGTGCAGGCGGGGTGTAGGCATCCCAGCCGCCATCGAACTTCTGCCCGCGCGCCTTCTCCAGCGAGACCAGGCGCTTGGCATCGCCGCGGTTCCTGTGGCGTTCGCGGATCTCGGCATAGTCGGCGTCGTTCGCGGCGACGAAGGCCGCGCGCATGTCGCGCGAGATCAGCGACTGGGCGACGCCCACGGCGCGCGATGCATCCTTCACCCAGACCGTCGGTGCGGTGTAGTGGGGGTCGATCTTCAGTGCCGTATGTGCACGCGACGTCGTGGCGCCTCCGATCAGCAGCGGCATCTCGAAGCCCTGGCGCTGCATTTCGCGCGCCACGTGGGTCATCTCCTCCAGCGACGGGGTAATCAGGCCGGACAGGCCGATCAGGTCTGCATTCTCCGCCTTTGCCGTATCGAGGATCTTCTGCGTGGGCACCATCACACCCAGATCCACGACGTCGAAGTTGTTGCAGGCCAGTACCACGCCGACGATGTTCTTGCCGATGTCGTGCACGTCGCCCTTGACCGTGGCCATGACGATCTTGCCGTTGGATTTGCCGACGTCGCCGGTGCGCAGTTTCTCGGCTTCGATGAAGGGCAGCAGGTAGGCTACGGCCTTCTTCATCACGCGGGCGGACTTCACCACCTGCGGCAGGAACATCTTGCCGGCGCCGAACAGGTCGCCGACCACGTTCATGCCGTCCATCAGCGGGCCTTCGATCACGTCGAGCGGACGCGTGGCCTGCTGGCGGGCTTCCTCGGTGTCCTGGTCGACGAAGGCATCGATGCCGTGCACCAGCGCGTGCGCCAGGCGCTCGCGCACCGGCTTCTCGCGCCAGGCCAGGTTCTCGACCGGCGCCTCGCCTTTCTTGCCCTTGTAGCGGTCGGCGATCTCCAGCAGTCGCTCGGTCGAATCCTTGCGCCGGTTGAGGATCACGTCCTCCACGCGCTCGCGCAGTTCGGCGTCCAGATCGTCGTACACCGGCAGGCCGCCGGCATTGACGATGCCCATGTCCATGCCGGCCTGGATGGCGTGGTACAGGAACACCGAGTGGATCGCCGCGCGTACGGGCTCGTTGCCGCGGAACGAGAACGACACGTTCGAGACGCCGCCAGAGACGTGGCAGTGCGGCAGGGTCTGCTTGATGATCCGCGTCGCCTCGATGAAGTCGACGGCGTAGTTGTCGTGTTCCTCGATGCCGGTGGCGACGGCGAAGATGTTGGGGTCGAAGATGATGTCTTCGGGCGGGAAGCCGACCTCTTCCGTCAGGATCCGGTAGGCACGCGTGCAGATCTCGATCTTGCGCGCGCAGGTATCGGCCTGGCCAGTCTCGTCGAAGGCCATGACCACCGCGGCGGCGCCATAGCGCAGCACCTTGCGCGCATGGTCGACGAAAGCTTCTTCGCCTTCCTTCAGCGAGATCGAATTGACCACGCCCTTGCCCTGCAGGCATTTCAGGCCGGCCTCGATGACGCTCCACTTGGACGAGTCGACCATCACCGGGATGCGGGCGATGTCGGGCTCGGAGGCGATCAGGTTGAGAAACCGGTCCATCGCCTTCTCGGAGTCGATCAGGCCCTCGTCCATGTTGACGTCGAGGATCTGGGCGCCGCTGGCGACCTGCTGGCGCGCGACCTCGACGGCTTCCTCGTAGCGTTCTTCCTTGATCAGCTTGCGGAACTGCGCGCTGCCGGTGACGTTGGTGCGCTCGCCGACGTTGACGAACAGCAGATCCGGCGTGATGACCAGCGGTTCCAGGCCGGACAGGCGCGTGTGGCGCGCGGGCGCGCTCATGCTGCCTGCTCCAGTCTCGCCGGCAGCCTGCGTGGCGGGAGTCCCGCGACGGCCTCGGCGATCGCCCTGATGTGTGGGGGCGTGGTGCCGCAGCAGCCGCCGACAAGGTTCAGCAGGCCGGACTGTGCGAACTCCTTCAGCGTGGCAGCCATCTCTTCCGGTGTCTCGTCGTACTCGCCGAAGGCGTTGGGCAGGCCGGCGTTCGGATGCGCACTGACGTAGGCATCAGCGACCGTCGCCAGCGTCTCGACATGCTCGCGCAGGTCCTTGGCGCCCAGTGCGCAGTTCAGGCCGATCGACAGCGGACGGCTGTGCGCCACAGAGGTGTAGAAGGCTTCGGCCGTCTGCCCGGACAGCGTGCGTCCGGAGGCGTCGGTGATCGTGCCGGAGATCATCACCGGCAGTCGCCCGCCGCGTGCGTCGAAGACTTCCTCGATCGCGTACAGCGCTGCCTTGGCGTTGAGCGTGTCGAAGATGGTTTCCACCATCAGCGTATCGGCGCCGCCGTCGATCAGGCCTTCGATGGCCTCCCGGTAGGTCGCGCGCAGTTCGTCGAAACTGGTGTTGCGGAAGCCCGGATCGTTGACGTCGGGGCTGATCGACGCGGTGCGGCTGGTGGGTCCGAGCACCCCGATGACGAAGCGCGGTTTGTCCGGCGTGATGGCTTCGATGGCGTCGCAGCACTGACGCGCCACCTGCGCGCCGGCCTTGTTCAGCTCGTAGACCAGGTGTTCGAGGTGGTAGTCGGCCTGGCTGATCGAGGTGGCGTTGAAGGTGTTGGTTTCGATCAGGTCGGCACCGGCCTCGAGATAGGCGGTGTGCACCCCGGCGATGATCTCGGGTTTGGTCAGCAACAGCAGATCGTTGTTGCCCTTGAGGTCATGGTCGCAACCGGGGCCGTGCTCGTGCGTGTGCTGCGCATCGCAACCGTCGGCGAAGCGCTGGCCGCGGTAGTCCGCTTCCTGCAGGCCGTGGCGCTGGATCATGGTGCCCATGGCGCCGTCGATGATGAGGATGCGCTGCGCGAGCGCGTCCTGCAGCATCCTGGTGCGCGCAGGATGGAGCCATGGCAGGGTCTTCATGGCTTCACCGCCGTCAGCGAAATGACTTCGAAGTGGGGAGGGCGGCGCTCGCGGGTAACCGTCTCGGCGTTGGCGATGTCCAGGCCCGCCTTCTCGGCGAACTTGCGCAGTTCCTTCTCGCTGAAGCCTAGGTTGACGTGTCCGTACGCTTCCACGACCGACCGGTGCTCGTGCTTGCCCAGGCTGCTGAGCAGCAGGCGACCACCCCGTCGCAGCACGCGCGCGGCTTCCGCGACCGCTTGCGCCGGTTTGGCGGAATAGGTGAGCGCATGCATCAGCACTACCAGGTCGAAACTGCCGTCCTTGAACGGTAGTGCGTGCATGTCGCCCTCGCGGACTTCCACGTTCGGGAAGCGGCGCAGGCGCTCGCCGGCCGCCGCGACCACGCGCGTGCTGGTATCGATGCAGACGTAACGCTTGGAGTGTGGCGAGAGCAGTTCAGCGAGCACGCCGTCACCGGAGGCGATATCCAGCACGTCGCCGGTCTCGAGCAGGGGCAGGGCGGTACGAGCCAACGCCTCCCAAGTGCGCCCCGGCGAGTAGTGACGCTCCATGTCGCCGGCGACGCTGTCGGCCCAGTTCTGGTCGGCGGCGCGGTTGGCGAGCACCGCCGCGATGCGTTCGGCATCCTGCCGCAGCAGCGGGTCGTCGCTGCCATCGCGCAGGCTGCGCCAGAGTTCGCGCTGCACGGTGTCCAGGTTGTCTTCGTCGAAGCGGTAGTACGCCGACACGCCGGCGCGCCGGTCGCGCGCCAGACCCGCCTCCTTGAGCTTGGCCAGATGGGTGGATACACGCGGCTGGGCGAGCTGCGTGATCGCCGACAGTTCGGCGACGGTCAGTTCCTCGCGGGCCAGCAGCGCCAGCAGGCGCACCCGGGTGGCGTCGGCGAACACCTTCAGCCGGGTGGACCAGGCTTCCAGATCCATAAATATCTTCCTATCGCGATATAGAGATATTCTGACGAGCGAACCGGGTCGCGGTCAACCCGCGGCATACGCCCACGCATGGTCGCGGGTTACAATTGGTATCTAACATTTGGTCGAGGGGTACCCGTGGATTTCGCATTCACCGAAGAGCAGTTGATGATCCAGGACGTCGCGCGCCGGATCGCCCAGGAAAAGATCGGCCCGAGCGCCGAGCACCACGACCGGACCGGCGAGTTCCCGCTCGACAACATCCGCCTGCTAGGCGAGAACGGCCTGATGGGCATCGAGGTGCCGGCCGAATACGGTGGCGCGGGCATGGACCCGATCGCCTATGTGCTGGCAATGATCGAGATCGCGGCAGCCGATGCGGCCCACTCGACGATCGTGTCGGTGAACAACTCGCTGTTCTGCAACGGCATCCTGAAGTTCGGCACCGAAGAGCAGAAGCAGCTTTACGTGCGCGCCATCGCTGAGGGCCGCGAGATCGGCGCCTTCGCATTGACCGAACCTCAGTCGGGTTCCGATGCCACCGCGATGCGCTGCCGTGCCGTGAAGCAGGCCGACGGCAGCTTCGTCATCACTGGCAAGAAGAGCTGGATCACGTCCGGTCCGGTGGCCAAGTACATCGTGCTGTTCGCGATGAGCGAGCCCGACAAGGGCGCGCGCGGCATCACCGCCTTCATGATCGACACCGAGAAGGCCGGTTTCCATCGCGGCAAGACCGAGCCGAAGCTGGGCATCCGTGCATCGGCGACCTGCGAGATCGAGTTCACCGATTACGTCGCACCCGCTGCCGACGTGCTGGGCAGCGAGGGCGAGGGTTTCAAGATCGCGATGAGCGTGCTGGACGCCGGCCGCATCGGTATCGCCTCGCAGGCCATCGGCATCGCGCGCGCCGCTTACGAGGCCACGATCGCCTATGTGAAGGAGCGAAAGGCCTTCGGTGCGCCGATCGGCACCTTCCAGATGACCCAGGCCAAGATCGCAGACATGAAGTGCAAGCTGGACGCGGCCACGCTGCTTACCCTGCGCGCGGCGTGGGTGAAGGGCCAGGACCAGCGCTTCAGCAACGAGGCCGCCATCGCCAAGCTCACCGCTTCGGAGGCCGCCATGTGGATCACCCATCAGGCGCTGCAGATCCACGGCGGCATGGGCTATTCGAAGGAAATGCCGATCGAGCGTTACTTCCGCGACGCCAAGATCACCGAGATCTACGAAGGCACCAGCGAGATCCAGCGCCTGGTCATCGCACGCAACGAGACCGGCCTGCGCTGAATCCGTTGTCCTGTCGTGAAGAACGCCGCCGCCAGGCGGCGTTCTTGTTTCCGGGACACCGGTCTCCCGACCCCCGTCTTTGGTCATGGGACCGCTGGGGCGGTGGTCCGCTAGAGTGGCCTGATGCGGGGGTGCGTCCCCCGTTTTCCTCCTGGAGACCCCGATGCGCAAAACCCTGATCGTCTGTGCCCTCACGCTGGCTCTGGCCGCCTGCGACAAGGGCAACGCCCCCGCCGGTGCAGCCGCCGATGCCGCGGCGCCCGTGGCGTCCGCCGCCGATATCGCCGCCGAGAGCAAGCGGTTGAACGAGTGGTTCGAGAAGAAGTATGAGGAGCAGCTGAAGTTCAGCCCCATCCAGCTGACCTTCCAGGGGCGCAAGGATCTGTACGACCAGGTCGACGACATGTCCGAGCAGGCGCAGCGCGACCAGGTCGCGTGGCAACAGGCCAGCGTCGAGGAAATGGAGAAGACGTTCGCCTACGCCAAGCTCGACGACGAGACCAAGTTCTCGTACGACCTGTGGAAGCTGCAGTACGAGAATGCGCGTGACGGCCTGCCGTTCCTGCAGGACGGCTATGCGTTCGACCAGATGAACGGCGCGCAGGGCTTCTGGCCGACGTTCCTGATCAGCTTCCACAAGGTCGACGAGGAGTCGGACTACACCGCCTACATCGCCCGCCTCAAGGTGACCCAGCGTGCGTTCGACCAGTTGCTGGAGCGCGCGCGCGCGTCGGCCGGGCAGGGCGTCCGTCCGCCCAAGTTCGCCTATGAAGGCGTGATCGACCAGGCGAAGAAGGTCGTCGCCGGTGCGCCGTTCTCCGCCGGCCCGGATTCGGCGATCTGGGCCGATGCCCAGGCCAAGGCCGATGCGCTGGTGAAGGCCGGCAAGATCGACGCTGCCCGCGCCACCGCGCTGAAGGACGAAGCACGCAAGGCGCTGCTCGAGCAGTTCAAGCCGGCCTACGACGGCGTGATCGCGTGGAGCGAGGAGGAGCTGCCGAAGGCGGCCGTCAACGCGACCGGCGTGGGCACCACCCACAAGAACGGCAAGGCGTACTACGAGTATCAGCTGCGCCAGATGACCACCACGGGCATGACGGCCGAGCAGATCCACGAGCTGGGCCTGAAGGAAGTCGAGCGCATCAAGGGCGAGATGACCGCGTTGAAGGACAAGGTCGGTTTCAAGGGCGACCTGGATGCGTTCTTCACCTTCATCGACACCGACAAGCAGTTCAAGTACCCGAACACCGATGCCGGCCGCCAGGCCTACATCGACGACGCCACGCGCGCCATCGACAACATCAAGAAGGTGCTGCCCGAGTACTTCGGCCTGCTGCCGAAGGCCGACCTGGTGGTCAAGCGCGTCGAACCGTTCCGCGAGCAGGACGGCGCCGCGCAGCACTACTACCCGGGTACGCCGGATGGTTCGCGTCCGGGCGTGTACTACGCGCATCTGTCGGACATGAACGCCATGCCGAAGACCGAGCTCGAAGTGATCGCGTACCACGAAGGCTTGCCGGGCCACCACATGCAGATCGCCATCGCGCAGGAGCTGACCGGCGTGCCGAAGTTCCGCACGCAGTACGGCGTCACCGCCTATGCGGAAGGCTGGGGCCTGTATTCGGAATGGCTGGCCAAGGAAATGCCGGGCACCTATCAGGATCCGTATTCGGAGTATGGCCGCCTGAGCTCGGAGATGTGGCGCGCGATCCGTCTGGTGGTCGATACGGGCCTGCATGCCAAGGGCTGGACCGAGCAGCAGGCGGTGGAGTACTTCGACGACAACAGCGCCGTGCCGCGTGCGGCGATCGAGTCCGAGATCAAGCGCTATCTGATCATGCCGGGCCAGGCCACGGCCTACAAGATCGGCATGATCAAGATCCAGGAACTGCGCAAGAAGGCCGAAACCGAACTGGGCGCGAAGTTCGACATCAAGGGCTTCCACGACACCGTGCTGGGTGGCGGCGCATTGCCGCTGAACCTGCTGGAGCGTCGCGTCGACCAGTGGATCGCGAAGGAGAAGGCCAAGCAGGCCTGATTCTCCAGCGCTGTCTGGTAACAGGAACCCCGGCCTTGCGCCGGGGTTCTTCTTTTGGGGCTCAGTGCGCCTTGGTCACCCGCTCGAGGTTTGCCGGCAGCCATGCGTCCAACGCGGTCGGCGACTGGCCGGTCAGCCGGACGTAGTCGTCCGTGACTTCACCGAGATCGCCGGCGGCGGTCGCAACGTCGAACGACGCGAACACGTCGGCGAGGACCGGCGGAAAACCATGCGCGCGCAGCCCTTCGATCTGCTGCGCCGGCGTGATGTCGACCACCGACAGCGGTTTGCCGGTCAGGGCGGCTACGCGCGCAGCGATGTCGCGGGCGCTGTGTGCCTGCGCGCCGGTGAGGGTCAGGATGCGGTTCGTCGTGTCGCCGGATGCCAGTGCGGCCGCCGCGGCACGGGCCAGATCGTCGCGGGCGATGTAGGCGATGCGTCCGTCCCCGGATGCGCTCGCCCATTCGCCGGATGCCAGCGCGCCCGGGAGCGTGTAGGCCAGGTTCTCGAAGTACCAGCCGTTGCGCAGCACCGTCCAGGTGAGCGGCGAGGCGGACAGTGCCTGCTCCGTGCCCCAGTGGTCCGGTGCGAAGGACACATGGGAGATATCGGCGGACGGCAGCGAGGTGTAGACGACATGCGGCACACCCGCCTCGACCGCGGCCTGCACGGCGGTGCGATGCTGGGTCAGGCGCTTGCCGGGTTCCATCAATGCGTCGGTACTGACGAGCAGCAGGCGGTCGGCCCCCTCGAATGCGGTCGCCAGCGTGCCGGGCTGATCGAAGTCCGCCGTCCGCACGGTGACGCCACGCGCAGCCACATCCGACAGCGCGTCCGGGTTGCGGGAGGTGGCGATGAGGCGCTCCGCCGGGAACTGCAGGGTGTCCAGCAGGTGGCGGACGACGGCGCCCCCCAGTTGTCCGGAGGCGCCGGTGACCAGCAGGGTGGGGAGAGGGGTATTCATGGTGGTTCCTTGCTTGGTAACGGAAAGGATGTTGGTTACCCTATGGTACTAATGGCTTTCGCCCCGGCAAGCAGGGAGCGCGAAGTAACCCGGTTACCGCGCGGTAACCATGCACCGGATGTCGTCCATGACGCTGCACCGCCAATCCCTGATCCTCACCGAGAACTGCCCGATCCGCGACGTGCTGGACCGGCTCGGCGACCGCTGGACCGTGCTGGTGCTGCACGAACTGGCCGGCGGCACGCTGCGCTTCAGCGAAGTACGCAAGCGCATCGCCGACATCTCGCCACGGATGCTGGCGCAGACGCTGCGTCGCCTCGAACAGGATGGCCTGGTGCGACGCGAGGTCTTCCCGACGGTGCCGCCCCGCGTCGACTACGCGCTGACGGCCCTGGGCGCGTCGTTCTTCGAGCGTATCGAGATGTTGGCCCAGTGGGCTTCCGATCACCATGACGAAGTGCGCGCGGCGCGCCAGGCGTATGTCGCGCCGGCGGCCAATGCGCCACTCTGAACACCGTCGCGTGGCCGGAGCCGTCTCAGGGCGAAGAGGGTGTCGGGCACGTCTTTCCGCAGGGCAGTAACGCGGGGCACGAGCCATCGGTGGCCGCGCAGACCTCGAACGGCGTGCCGCGCGTGCCGGAGCGCGAGATCGGCGTGACTTCCAGCCGCCATCGGAGATGGCCGTCGGCATCCGGCACGATGTCGCCGCCCATCCAGGTGAGATTGGCGGTGTCGCCCCAGACCATCGGCGCCAAAGGGTGCGTATCGGGCAGTGGTCCGCCACCGTTGAACCCGGAGAGTGGTCTGATCAGGTAACCGAAGTGCCGCAGCTTGCGGGCGGGCATTCCCGACACGTCGAGGTTCGCGAGCTGGATATCCGCGCAGCTGCCGGAGCCGAACCGGACCAGGTACAGGCGGGCGTTGAGGACGCCGGGAGACGGGGGCGCGGTCCACATCGCGCTGCGGTCCACGACGAACTCGGGCGATGTGGTCACGCTGCAGGCCTGCGCGGTACGCGGCACCAGGACCATCATCCACAGGACAACAAGCATCGGCTTGAGCATGGCAGTCCTTCGCCGGTCAGGAACGGAGCGAGCATACACCTGCGTCGCGCACGGTCGGCCGTAGGCCCCAAAAAGAAACCCCGGCATCGCCGGGGTTTCGGGTCTTGCAAGGCGTTCGCCGCCGATCAGTGACCGGCCGCGGGTTCCGGCGGCTGTCCATCGGCGTCGTCCCGCTGCATCGCAGTCTCACGGTCGCGGTCATGCGCATGGTCGCGCGCCAGGTACAGGTAGAACGCCGGCAGCACGAACAGCGTGAACAGCGTACCGATGGTCATGCCCGAGGCGATCACCACGCCCATCGAGAAGCGCGACGCGGCACCCGGGCCGCTCGCGATCAGCAGCGGGATCATCGCGAACACCAGCGCAGCTGTGGTCATCAGCACCGGACGCAGGCGAATCGCCGCGGCTTCCTCGATCGCTTCGCGCTTGGACAGGCCGCGTTCCATCTGCAGCTTGTTGGCGAACTCCACGATCAGGATGCCGTGCTTGGAGATCACGCCGACCAGCGTCACCAGACCCACCTGGGTATAGATGTTGATGCTCATACCGGGGAAGGCTTCGATGCCCGAGAACTGGAGGACCTGCGACACCAGGGACAGGACATTCAACGTCAGCAGGGCACCACAGATTGCCATCGGGACGGTCAGCAGCATGATCAGCGCATCGCGGAAGCTTTCGAACTGCGCGGCCAGCACCAGGAAGATCACGATCAGCGCCAGCGCCAGCGTGACCAGCATGGCGGCGCCTTCCTGCTTGAACTGGCGCGATTCACCGGCGTAGTCCACCGAGTAGCCCTGCGGCAATACGTCCTTTGCCGCCTGGTCGAGAATCGCCAGCGCTTCACCCTTGGTGACGCCGGGACGCGGCGCGAAGGTGATGGACACGGCGTTGAGCTGCTGGAACCGCTTCAGCGACTGCGGCTGTGCGCTTTCCTTCAGCGTCACCAGCGTCGACAGCGGGATCAGCTCGCCATCGCGGGTACGTGTGTAGTAGTTCTCCAGGTCGCTGGCGTTGAGGCGGTCGCTGCGCTGCACCTGCGGGATCACCAGGTACGAGCGGTTCTGCATGGCGAAGCGGTTGGTATAACCGCCCGACAGCATGGCGGCCATGTCCGCGGCCAGCGTCCGCATGTCGATGCCCAGACTCGCGGCCTTGTCGCGGTCGATGTTGACCTCGATGCGCGGCTTGTCGATCTTCAGATCCTTGTCCAGGAAGATGAAGCGCTTGCTCTCCATCGCCTTCGCCAGGATCTGATCGGCGAGTTCGGCCAGTTGGCTCAGTTCGCCGACGCCACCGATGATGAACTCGCCACCGCCGCCGTCGCCGCCTGCGCTGGGCAACGAGGGGGGGACCAGCGCGAAGATGTTCAGGCCGCTGACCTGGCTCATCTTCGGCTGCAGTTCCTGCTGCAGCACCGCGTTGGTCGACCGGTCGCGTTCGCTCCACGGCTTCAGCACGAAGCCCGCCATCGCGCTGGGGCTCGCACCGCCGCCGCTGCCACCGAAGCCACCGTTGAACAGGAAGTAATCCTGCACTTCGGGCACGCCCTTGGCGATCGACGTCACTTCCTCGGTGTAGCGCTCCACGTAGTCCAGGGTGGAGTAGGGGTCGGCGCTGGCGACGGAGAAGATGAAGCCTTCGTCCTCCAGCGGCGCCGGCTCCTTCGGCGCGGTCATGTACAGGAACGCGCACGAGACCAGCACGAGGATGCCGAACACGCCGACGACCGATTTGGTTTCCATCGTGCCGTGCAGGCGGCGCTGGTAGCCGGCGTTGAGCTTCTCGAAGCGCTCATCCAGCCACTTTTCCAGTTTGCCCTTGCCGCCATCGCTGTGCGGCTTGAGGATCTTGGCGCACATCATCGGCGTCAGCGTCAGCGCGATCACGCCCGACAGCAGCACCGAGCCGGCCAGGGTGAAGGCGAACTCGGTGAACAGCACGCCGGTCATGCCGCCCTGGAAGCCGATGGGCAGGTACACGGCCACCAGCGTGGTGGTCATCGCGACCACCGGCCATGCCAGTTCGCGCGCACCGCGGATCGCCGCGTCGTGCGGCGACATGCCTTCCTCGATATGCCGGTGGATGTTCTCCAGCACGATGATGGCGTCGTCCACCACGATGCCGATCGCCAGCACCATCGCCAGCAACGTCAGCAGGTTGATGGTGAAGCCCATCAGCAGCATCAGGAACAGGGCGCCCACCAGCGACAGCGGCACCGTCACCGCCGGGATCAACACGCTGCGCAAGGAGCCCAGGAACAGGAAGATCACCACGATCACGATGATCACCGCTTCCACGATGGTGCTGACCACCTCGTCGATGGCGTCCTGGATCTGCTCGGTGCTGTCGTAGGGGATCGTGGCCTTGATGCCTTCCGGCAGCTGCGGGACGATTTCGCTGTCCCACATCGCCCGCACGTTCTTGATGACGTCCAGCGAATTGGCGTCCGGGGCCACGAAGATGCCCATGAACGTGGCGGCTTCACCGTTGATGCGGACCGAGGTGCCGTAGCTTTCCGATCCCAGCTGCACGTCGGCCACGTCGCCGAGGCGCACGATGGCGCCGTTCTGCTCGCGGATGATCAGCTGGCGGAACTCGTCGGCATTGCGCAGGTCGGTACGCGCCGTCATGTCGATGGCGACCATCTGGCCCTTGGTCGAACCCACCGCCGCCAGCACGTTGTTGGACGACAGCGCGGTCGACACGTCGCTGGCGGTCACCTGCAGCGCGGTCATGCGGTCGGGCTTCAGCCACACGCGCATCGCGAACGTGCCCGCACCGAGGATGTCGGCACGCTGCACGCCGGACACGGTGACCAGCTTGGGCTGGACCACGCGGGTCAGGTAGTCGGTGATCTGGTTGTTGTCGAGCGTTTCGCTGGCGAAGGACACGTACATCGCCGCGATCTGCTGCCCCTGCTGCAGGTCGATCACCGGGTCCTCGGACTCAGGCGGCAACTGGCCGCGCATCTTGTTGACCTTGGCGGCGATCTGGGTCAGCGCTTCGTTCGCGTCCTGGTCCAGCTGGATGTACGCCTGGATCACGCTGACGCCGGCGGAACTGGTCGAGGTCAGGTACTCGATGCCTTCGGCACTGGCGACTTCCCGCTCCAGCGGCGTGGTGATGAAGCCCTGGATCAGGTCCGCATCCGCACCGTAGTAGGTGGTGCTGATGTTGACCACGGCGTTGCGCAGTTCGGGGTACTGGCGCACGTTCAATTCGCTGAACGAGCGCAGGCCGAACAGCAGGATGAAGAGGCTGACGACGATCGCCAGCACCGGCTTGTTGATGAAGATGTCGGTGAATTTCATGCCGTCGCTCCGTCAACGGTTTTCGGGCTTGGGCTGGGCCTCGGTCACCGGCTGCACCTTGTTGTTGACCGTCACTTCGGCATCGTTACGCAGCTTCAGCAGGCCGCTGGTGGCGACGCGCTCGCCCGGCTTCAGGCCTTCGGTCACCGCGATCAGGTCGCCGCGGGCAGCGCCGGTCTTCACGAAACGCTGGCGCACGATCAGCTTCTTGCCGGTCAGGTCGTTGCCCTGCATGTCCTTCTCGCCCTTGGCGCGGTCGACCTCCTGGATCACGTACACGGCGTTGCCGTACGGGTTGAAGCTGATCGCCGTCTGCGGCACCACCACGACCTTGCGGGCATCGCCGGTGTCGAAGCCGACGTGGGCGAACGCGCCCGGGCGCAGGTTGTACTCGCCATTGGCCAGCGTCGCCTGCACCTTGAAGTTGCGCGTGGCCGGGTCGACCTGCGGTTCGACCGCCGTCACTTCGCCTTCGAACACCTGACCGGGCAGGGCATCGACGGTTGCGCGGATCTTCGCCCCCGGCAGTACCTGGCCCACGCGCTGCTCCGGCAGGGTGAAGTCGAGGTAGATCGGGTCCAGCGACTGCAGGCTGACGATGGCGTCTCCCGGGTTGAGGTACTGGCCCAGGTTGACCTTGCGGATGCCCAGCACGCCGTCGAACGGGGCGCGGATGGTCTTCTGTGCGATCAGGGCGCGCTGCGCCTCGACCTGCGCCAGCGAGGTCGCCGCCACGGTGGAGCGTTCTTCGGCCTCGGCTTGCGAGACCAGCTTGTCGCGGGCCAGCGCCTGCCAGCGGTCGCGCTGCACCGAGGCGAGCTTGGACGAGGCTTCCAGCGACTTCAGCACGGCCAGCTCATTGGCGCTGTTGAGCTGCGCGAGCACGGTGCCGGCCTTGACCGGCTTGCCCACGTCGATCGAGAGGCTGCGCACCACGCCGCCGGCCTCGGTGGTGACGTCGGTGCCGTTGATCGCGACGAACGTGCCGACGGCCTGTTGTGCGTCGATCCACTCTTCCTGCTTGGCGGTCCAGTCGGTGACGGCCGCCGCGGGCTGCGGCATGTTGTCGAAGAATTCGTTCGTCTTGGCGCTGAACCCTCCTTTGACGATGAACACGCCGCCGAACACGACGGCGACACCTATCAGCATGAGGACCATGCGCAAGGTGGTGGAGGGCTTTTTCCGTGCGTGGGGGTCTTTCCGTGTCATGGTCGGGTCGTCTTCAATGCGGGGGAGTCAGGGGAGCGACGAGCGGGCGGCGGCAGGCTCGACACGATGGCGCACGGGATTATCACGGTTTGAGACGCACGCTAGAAGTGGGTTTAGGCCCTTGCGCGGACGCGGAATCGGTGTGCACACGGCGGGCCTGGTAGTGCCCTCGACAGACTGAAACTGCAATTACGCCCGCGTCGCTATCCCTTCCCGTAACGAAACAGCCCCGGCGTTTGCCGGGGCTGTTCGAGTGGAGCGTACCGCCTGCGCGATCAGCGCGAAGCGGGATTCTCCTGTTCCAGCAGGTATTCCTTCGACGGCTCGTCCATCCTGTCGCCCAGCACGCGACGGACCGCCACGAAGAACACCGGGATCAGCAGCAGGCCGAGGAAGGTGGCGAACACCATGCCGCCGATGACACCGGTGCCGATCGCATGACGGGCATTGGCGCCCGCGCCGCTCGAGATCGCCATCGGCAATACGCCCATGATGAAGGCGAACGAGGTCATCAGGATCGGGCGGAAGCGCAGGTGCGAGGCCGTGATGACCGCATCGCGCAGGGTCTTGCCCTGCTTGCGTTCCATGACGGCGAACTCGACGATCAGGATCGCGTTCTTGGCCGCCAGACCGATGATGGTGATCAGGCCGATCTTGAAGAACAGGTCGTTCGACAGCCCACGCATCATGGTGAACGCCAGCGCGCCGAGGGCGCCGAGCGGCACCACCAGCAGCACCGCCACCGGGATCGACCAGCTCTCGTACAGCGCGGCGAGGCAGAGGAACACCACCACGATCGACAGCACCATCAGCAGCGTGGCGCTGTTGCCGGCCAGGATCTCCTGGTACGACATGCCGCTCCAGTCGTAACCGAAGCCCTGCGGCAGCTGCTCGGTGACGATGTTCTCCATGGTCGTCATCGCCTGGCCGGACGAACTGCCGGGGGCGGCCGCGCCGTTGATGTTCACCGCGGAGTAGCCGTTGTAGCGCGACAGCGACGGCGGCACCGAGGCCCACGACGACTGCACCACGTTCGACAGCGGGATCATCGCGCGACCGCCGCTGGCGTCGGTCTGCTGGCTGCTCGGCGAATAGATCCTGGCCAGCGAGTCCGCACCGGTGCGGTAGGGGGCGTCGGCGCGCATGTTCACGCGCTTGATGCGGCCTTCATAGAAGAAGTCGTTGACGTACACCGGCGCCAGCATCAGCTGGATGCCGTTGTAGATGTCGCTCAACGACATGCCCATCGCCTGCGACTGCACGCGGTCTACGTGCAACTGCAGTTGCGGGGCGTTCTCCAGCGTGTTGGGACGCACCGCCATCAGCCCCTTGTCCTGCGCCGCCGCGCCCAGCAGCTGGTTGCGGGCGGCCATCAGGGCTTCCTCGCCCAGGCCCGCACGATCCTGCAGCCACATGTCGAAGCCGCCGAACTGGCCGAGGCCCTGGATGGTCGGCAGGTTCACCACGAAGATCTGCGCGCCCTTGATGCCGTACAGGCGCTGGTTGGCCTGCTGGATGAACTCCGGCACGGTGACGTCACGGTCGTCCCAGTGCTTGAGGCGGATGAAGGCCATGCCCACGTTCTCGCCCTGGCCCAGGAAGCTGAAGCCGGAGATCTCCATGACGCTGTCGAAGCCGTCCATCTGCTGCAGCGTGCCGCGGATCTGGGTGAACACCTGCTTGGTCTTCTGCAGCGAGTTGCCAGGTGGCAGCTGCACGATGGCCAGCGCGTAGCCCTGGTCTTCCTCGGGCACGAAGCTGCTGGGCAGCTTGGTGAACATGAAGCCGGCCAGCACCGTCAACAGGGCGAACACGATCATCCAGCGCGGCGCATGCTTGATGGCCGCGCCGATGTGGCCGACGTAGGTCTTCTCGATCTTGCCGTAGTACTTCTCGAAGGTACGGAAGACGATGTTCTTCTTCTCGTGGCTGTCGTGCTCGTGCTGCTTCAGGAACGTCGCGCACAGCGCCGGGGTGAAGCCCAGCGCCAGGAAGGCAGAGAAGGCCATCGAGATGGCGATGGTCAGCGCGAACTGCTTGTAGATCTCGCCCGAGGCACCGCCCTGCAGCGCCGACGGGATGAACACCGCCGCCAGCACCACGGTGATCGCGATGACGGCGCCGGTGATTTGCCCCATCGCCTTGATCGTCGCTTCGCGCGGCGGGAGTTTTTCCTCCGCCATGATGCGCTCGACGTTCTCGATCACCACGATGGCGTCGTCCACCACGATGCCGATGGCCAGCACCAGCGCGAACATGGTCAGCTGGTTGATGGTGAAGCCGATCAGGCTGAGGCCCCAGAAGGTGCCCAGCAGGGCGACCGGGATGACCAGTGTGGGGATGATGGTGGCGCGGAAGTTCTGCAGGAACACCAGCATCACCAGGAACACCAGGATCACCGCCTCGATCAGCGTCTTGACGACTTCCTCGATCGAGATCTTGACGAAGGTGGTGGTGTCGTACGGCGAGAACCAGCTGACGCCGGGCGGGAAGCTGGGCTGCAGCTCGTCCATCTTGGCGCGCACGGCCTCGGCCACGTTCAGTGCATTGGCGCCCGGCAGCAACTGGATGGCGAAGGCGCCGACGGGCTTGCCGTTGAACTGGGTATCGAAGCCGAAGTTCTGCGCGCCGAATTCCACCCGCGCCACGTCCTTCAGCCGTACGGTCGAACCGTCACTGTTGGCGCGCAGGATGATCTGCTCGAACTGGTCCGGTGAGGTGAAGCGGCCTTCCGCCGACACCGTCGCGGTGAACGCCTGGCCTTCGGGTGCGGGATCGGAGCCGACCGAACCGGCGGCGAACTGCACGTTCTGGCTGCGTACCGCGGTCAGCACTTCGGTGGCCGACAGGTTGTAGCCCTGCAGCTTGCCCGGGTCCAGCCACAGGTTCATGGCGTACTCGGAACCGAAGTGCTGCGTGCTGCCGACGCCGGGGACGCGCGAGATCTGGTCCAGCACGCGCGAGGCGACGATGTCGTTCAGGCGGTTGCGGTCGATGCTCGGGTTGTCGGACTGCAGGCCCACCACCATCAGGAAGCCGGCGTTGGCCTTGGCCACCACCACGCCCTGTGCGGTGACTTCGCTCGGCAGTCGCGGCGTCGCCAGCGAGACCTTGTTCTGCACCTGCACCTGGGCGATGTCCGCGTCGGTACCGGTCTCGAACGTCAAGGTGATCGTGGCGCGACCGGATGAGCTGGAACTGGAGCTGAAATAAAGCAGGTTGTCGATGCCGGTGAGCTGCTGCTCGATGACCTGGGTCACCGAGCGCTCGGTGGTCTCGGCGCTGGCGCCGGGGTAGGTGGCGCCCACCGTGACCTGCGGCGGTGCGATGGAGGGATAGGACTCGACGCCGAGGTTGAGGATCGCGATCACGCCGGCGAGCGAGATCAGGATCGACACGACCCAGGCGAAGATCGGATGGTTGATGAAGAACTTGGGCATGGGGGCGGGTCCTTCTTATTCGGCCTTGCCTTGCGCCGGCGCGGGCTTGGCCTGCGCGGCTTTCGCGGCGGCGGCCTGTTCGGCGGTCACGCCCTTCGCGGGGGCGCCTTCCTTGACCTTCTGCAGGCCTTCGACGATGAGCTGGTCGCCGGCCGCCAGACCGTCGGTGACCAGCCAGTCGGCGCCGATGGCCTGCTGGGTGGTGATGTTCTTGCGCACGACGTTGCCGTCCTTGCCGATCACCATGGCGAAGGCGCTGACGGTGTCGCGCTGGATGGCGCCCTGCGGGACCAGGAACGCGCCCTTCTGTTCGCCCAGCGTCGCGCGCAGGGTGACGAAGGTGCCGGGCAACAGCGTGCGGTCGGCGTTCGGCACGGTGGCGCGCAGCGAGACGCTGCCGGTGGCGGGGTCGACGACGGTATCGGAGAAGTCCAGCGTGCCGGTCTGGTCGATGGCCTGGCCGTTCGGCAGGATCACCTGCACCGTGCGCTGGCCTTCGCCCGCCAGCTGCACCTTGCCGTCGCCCTGTGCCTGGCGCAGGGTCTGCAGCTCGCTCGAGCTCATCGAGAAGTTGGCGTACAGCGAATCAATCTGGTCGATGGTGGTGAGCAGCGTGGCGTCGCCCTGGCCGACCAGTGCGCCTTCGGTGACCTGCTGCTTGCCGGCGCGGCCGGAGATCGGCGCGGTGACCGAGGCATAGCCCAGGTTGATGCGGGCAGCTTCCACATTCGCGCGGGCCTGCTGCACGGCGGCGGCGGCGCTGCGCTCGGCGGCTTCGGCGTTGTCCAGGTCCGACTTGGATACGAACTTCTGTGGCGCCAGCTGGCGTGCGCGGTCGGCGGACACCTTGGCGTTCGCGTAGGTCGCCTGTGCCGACGCCAGGCTTGCCTGCGCCGCGCTGAGCGATGCCTGCAGCGGAGCAGGATCGATGAGGAACAGCGTCTGGCCTTCCTTCACATCGCTGCCTTCCTGGTAGACCCGCTTCTGCACCACGCCGGCCACGCGGGCGCGCACGTCGGAGCTGCGGATCGGCGAGAGGCGGCCCACCAGGTCGCGCTGCAGCGGCACGTCCTTTGGCGTGGCGCTCATCACCACCACTTCGGGCGGCGGCATCTGCTGCTGTTCGGGCTTGCTGCAGGCCGCGAGGACCGCCAGCAGCGCGCTGGCCAGGGCGAGGGAACGGATGGGGGACGTCATGAGGAAACTCCGTTTCTTTTTCTTGGAGACGTGGGAGAGGAATGCGGTGAGCGGATACGGCGGCCCGCAGGAGAGGGCGCCGGAGCGTCGTCGTCGGGCGTGGGGGCGAAGGCCCGCAGGAAGGTGTCGATCGAGAATTCGGCCCAGCGGCGGCGCGCACGGTCGCCTGCGCGGTGGGCCACGCCGAAACGCTGCCGTTCGAAATCCATTCCCACGATCATGCTGAGCAGCAGCTCCGCGGCGTAGTGCGGATCGTCATGCCTCAGCCGGCCCTGGTCCATCGCATGCTGCAGCCAGGTGGCGAGGCGCTGGACCAGAGTATCGCAGGCCTGCTGGTAGAGATCGCGCGATTCGTCGGGAAACTGGTGCGCTTCCGCGGTCAGCAGGCGGCTGGTGGAGACGATGATGGGGTCGTTGAGGTGCCGGAGGTGTTCCATCGCGAACGCCAGCAGCGCGGCGCGCGGGTCCTCGACCACGGGCGACAGCGGTACGGTCGCCAGGTCCTGGTGTTCGGCGATCACGCTTCGCAACAGTTCCTGCTTGCTGCCGAAATGCGCGTAAAGCGTCTGCTTGGAGCAGCCCGCGCGTGCCGCCACGGTATCCATGCTCATGCGGAAGCCCTGCTCGGACATGAGCTCGCGCACGGCCTGGTGGACGCGGGCGCGACGTTGATCGGGCGCGGCAGGGGTGGGGGCGGGGCGCATGGGGGCTAGACTATACCGTCCAGTTTAGAATTTTGACAGGCTTGAAAGCACCGCATTTCCGTGCACAAAGGCGCATACGGAATTTGTAAAGAACACGTGATGGATCGGGGGCCTGCTTCCGCGCACTGCCGAATCCTGGGGTCGTTCTCGTCGATCCGCCGAGCCTCATGCAACCGGTCGCTGCACCAGGCTCGCGCTAGACAATCCCACGTGCGATTGCAAGCCACGCTTATGACGCCTCGCAGCAAGTTTTGTCATGGCGCCCGGAGATACAATGACCATTCGACTACCACTTGTTGAGTCATTCTCTGCATGAACGCTGCGCGCAGCCCCAAAAAAGCCTCGAAAAAGACGTCCAAACCGGAAGCCGCAAAGGCCACGAAGTCGGTGAGCCCGAAGGCGACGCCCACCAAGAAGGTGGCTGCCCGACCGGTGAAGGCGGCGAAGGCCGCAGGGGAGCAGGGCAAGGCAGCGGTGAAGTCGGGCGACACGTTCTCGCTGTCCCCCATTCTCGATGCCATCCGCAAGCGCGTATCCGGTGCCGCGGCGCAGGCCGAGGCGCTTACGTTCGCCGACGCGTTCTACAAGCGCATGGAAGAGGACGAGTACCCGCACCACAGCGCCGATGGCTGGGCGGCGATCGCCGCGGACACGCTCGCGTTCGCGCGCAGCCGCAAGCCGGGCACTGCCAACGTGCGCATCTTCAATGCTTCCCTGAAGACGCATGGCTGGGAGTCGCCGCACACCGTGCTGCAGATCGTCAACGACGACATGCCGTTCCTCGTCGATTCGGTGAGCATGGCGTTGGCCGAGATGGGCGTGGGCGTGCATGTGCTTGGCCACCCGCTGGTCCGCTTCACCCGCGACAAGGCCGGCAAGGTCTCCGCGGTGGGCGAGGGCAAGCACGAGTCGCTGATGCTGCTGGAGATCGATCGCCTGCCGCCGGAAGACATGGCGCAGGTCGAGAAGCGCATCCGCAGTGTCCTGGAGGAGGTCCGCGCCATCGTGCGCGACTGGTCCAGCATGCGCGAGAAGATGCTGGCGCTGGCCGACGACATGGCCACCCGCCGCATGCCGGTGGACGATGATGGCCGTCGAGAAGCGCAGGAGTTCATGCGCTGGGCCGCCGCCGACCACTTCACCTTCTTCGGCTACCGCGAGTACCGCGTCGAGAAGCGCACCGGCATCCTCGCCGCCGTCGAGGACAGCGGCCTGGGCCTGCTGCGCGAGGGCGACACCACGCCGCCGCGCAACATCAAGACGCTGGCCGCGCACTACCTGCCGCAGGGCGGTTCGGTGGATGCGCTGATCCTCACCAAGACCAACCGCCGTTCCACCGTGCACCGTCCGGGCAACATGGACTACATCGGCGTGTTGGAGTTCGACGCGCAGGGCAACCCGATTGCCGAACAGCGCTTCATCGGCCTGTACACCTCGAGTGCGTACAACCGTCGCCCGTGGGAAATCCCGCTGGTGCGCGAGCGCCACGAGTACGTGATGCAGAAGTCCGGCCTGTCGCCCAGCGGCCACAGCGGCAAGGCGCTGCGCCATATCCTGGAGACGCTGCCGCGCGAGGAGCTGTTCCAGTCCAGCGACGAGGAACTGTTCCGCACCTCGATGGGCATCCTCGGCCTTCAGGAGCGCGTACGCAGCAAGCTGTTCCTGCGCCGCGACCGCTACGGCCGTTTCTACTCGGCGCTGGTCTACATCCCGCGCGAGCGCTTCAACACCGACGTGCGCCTGCGCATCGAGTCGCTGCTGAAGGACGCCATGCGCGGTGAGTACGTCGACAGCAGCGTGCTATTGGGCGAATCCCCGCTGGCGCAGTTGCACATCACCATCCGCCCGAAGGCCGGCGAGCAGGTCGAGGTGGACACGTCCGCGCTCGAAGGCGACATCGCCCACCTGTTGCGCAATTGGCAGGACGATCTGCGCGAGACGCTGATCGGCCGTCACGGCGAGTCGAAGGGTTTGCTGCTGGCCGGCGGTTATGGCCGTGCGCTGCCGGCGGGCTACATCGAAGTCGTGTCGCCGGAAGGGGCCGCGCGCGATGTCGAGCACCTCGCCGCGCTCGACGGCAAGGACGACCTGCGCCTGAGCCTGCACGAGTCCCGCCGCAAGCGTCCCGGCCAGGGCCGCCTGCGCCTGAACCTGTACAAGCAGGAATCCGACATCCCGCTGTCCGATGCGCTCCCACTGATGGAGAACATGGGTCTGCGCGTGATCTCCGAGCATCCATTCCGCCTGGAGACCGCACAGGGTGCGCGCTACATCCAGGAGTTCGAGGTCGAGCCGGTAGGCGGTGAGTTCGACGTCGAGCGGCTGGCGCCGACGTTCGAAGATGCGTTCGCCCGCGTGTGGCGCGGCGATGCCGAGAACGACGGGTTCAACAAGCTGGTGCTGGGCGCCGGCCTGGCCTGGCGTCAGGTCGCGCTGCTGCGCGGTTACTGCAAGTATCTGCTGCAGACCGGCGTGCCGTTCTCGCAGAGCTATGTGGAAGAGACGCTCAACCGCTATCCGCTGCTCGCACGCCTGCTGGTGGAACTGTTCGAGGCTCGCTTCGATCCTTCGACCGGCAACGAGAGCAAGGCGCAGATCAAGGAAGGCCAGGAGCGCTTCGCTGCGCAGCTGAAGCCGCTGGCGGGCAACGACGAGTCCGCGCAGAAGACGCTCGCCATCCTGGTCGATGCACGCGACGGCAAGCGCGAACAGCGGGCCGACGCGGCGCACCAGGCGCTGCTGAAATTGATGGACCGCGTGTCCAGCCTGGACGAGGACCGTATCCTGCGCGGCTTCATGGGTGCCATCGAAGCGACCCTGCGCACCAGCTTCTACCAGGTCGGCAAGGACGGTACGCCGGCGCACACCATCAGCTTCAAGTTCGACTCGGCCAAAGTGCCGGACCTGCCGAAGCCGCGTCCTTACCGCGAGATCTTTGTTTATGGACCCCGCGTGGAGGGCGTGCACCTGCGCTTCGGCCCGGTCGCGCGTGGTGGCCTGCGCTGGTCCGACCGTCGCGAGGACTTCCGCACCGAGGTGCTGGGCCTGGTGAAGGCGCAGATGGTGAAGAACACCGTCATCGTGCCGGTCGGCGCGAAGGGCGGCTTCTTCGCCAAGCGTCCGCCGGTGGGCGGCGACCGCGATGCCGTGCTGGCTGAAGGCATCGCCTGCTACAAGCTCTTCATCCAGGGCCTGCTGGACATCACCGACAACATCGTCGGCAACAGGATCGTGCCGCCGGTCGACGTGGTGCGCCATGACCAGGACGATCCGTACCTGGTGGTCGCCGCCGACAAGGGCACGGCGACGTTCTCCGACATCGCCAACGGCCTGGCCATCGCGCACGGCTTCTGGATGGGCGATGCGTTCGCATCGGGTGGCTCGGTCGGTTACGACCACAAGGGCATGGGCATCACCGCGCGCGGCGCGTGGGAGTCGGTCAAGCGCCACTTCCGCGCGATGAATCGCGACAGCCAGAGCGAGGACTTCACCTGCGTCGGCATCGGCGACATGTCGGGTGACGTGTTCGGCAACGGCATGCTGCTGTCGGAACACATCCGCCTGCTGGCCGCGTTCGATCACCGCCACATCTTCCTTGACCCCAATCCGGATGCTGCCAGGTCGTTCAAGGAACGCGACCGCATGTTCAAGGTGCCGCGCTCGAGCTGGGCCGACTACGACGCCAAGCTGATCTCCAAGGGCGGTGGCATCCACCCGCGCAGCGCGAAGTCGATCGAGATCACGCCGGAAGTGCGTGTTTCGCTGGGCATCGCCGACGGCGTGAAGTCGATGACGCCGAACGAGCTGATGAGCGCGATCCTGAAGTCGCCGGTCGACCTGCTGTGGAACGGCGGCATCGGCACCTACGTCAAGGCCGCCAGCGAGACCCACGCCGACGTCGGCGACCGCGCCAACAACGGCCTGCGCGTCGATGGCCGCGACCTGCGCTGCAAGGTGGTGGGCGAGGGCGGCAACCTGGGCCTGACCCAGCTGGGCCGCATCGAAGCCGCGCAGCATGGCGTGCTGCTCAACACCGACTTCATCGACAACTCCGCCGGCGTGGACACCTCGGACCATGAGGTGAACATCAAAATCCTGCTCAACGGCGTGGTGCAGGCAAAGAAGCTGTCGATGGACGCGCGCAACAAGCTGCTCGCGGACATGACGGACGAAGTCGCCGACCTGGTGCTGTGGGACAACTACCGCCAGAACCAGGCCATCAGCCTGATGGAGCGCATGAGCGTGTCGCGCCTGGGCTCGAAGCAGCACTTCATCCAGACGCTGGAATCCCAGGGCCTGCTGGATCGCCAGATCGAGTTCCTGCCGTCCGATGCGGAGCTGGCGGAGCGCAAAGCACGCGGGCAGGGCCTGACCCGCCCCGAGCTGTCGGTGCTGCTGTCCTATTCGAAGCTGGTGGCGTTCCAGCAGCTGCTGGAATCCGACATCCCCGAAGATCCGTACCTGTCCAAGGAGCTGCAGCGCTACTTCCCGCAGCCGCTGCAGAAGAAGTACGCCTCGGAGATGGAGAAGCACCGCCTGAAGCGCGAGATCATCGCCACGGCGGTCACCAACACCA
The DNA here is from genome assembly GCF_964252945.1 of Pseudoxanthomonas sp. LjRoot143. Lineage (NCBI taxonomy): Bacteria > Pseudomonadati > Pseudomonadota > Gammaproteobacteria > Lysobacterales > Lysobacteraceae > Pseudoxanthomonas > Pseudoxanthomonas sp. LjRoot143. The sequence goes on from NZ_CAXUPM020000001.1 coordinate 1,394,752, forward strand.
CCATCAACCGCATGGGCGCCACCTTCCTGCTGCGCATGCAGGAAGACACCGGCCGTTCGCCGGCGGAAGTCGCCAAGGCCTTCACCATCACCCGCGAGACGCTGGACGCGCGGGCGTTGTGGAACCAGATCGACGCGCTCGACGGACAGGTGCCGGAGTCGGTGCAGATCGACGCCCTGCAGGTCATCTGGCAGGTGCAGCGCAACTTCACCCGCTGGCTGCTGACCCGTCAGGGACCGATCCCCGCGATCGCCACCGCGGTGGAGCGTTACCACGACGGCTTCAACGAGATCCGCGCGGCCGATGGCGTGCTGCCGGATTCGCTGCGTCCGGCGTACAACGCCAGCCTGCAGGAATGGAAGGACAAGGGCCTGCCGGCGGCACTGGCTGGCCAGATCGCCGCGCTGCCGTACCTGGAGCCCTCCTGCGACATCATCGAACTGGCGCGCGCGCGCAAGCTCAAGCCGGTCGAGGTGTCGAAGGTCCACTACCGCCTGGGCGAGGCCCTGCATCTGCCGTGGCTGCAGGACCAGATCGAGGCCCTCAAGGTGGATGGACGCTGGCACGCGGTGGCCCGTGGTGTGTTGCGCGACGAACTCGCCGCGCACCAGCGCACGCTGGCCAACCAGGTGCTGTCGCTGCCGGGCGCCAATGCCGACGCCAAGGTCAAGGCGTGGCTGGGCCGCGACGACGCGGGCCTGCGCTTCACGCTCAGCATGCTCAACGAGCTGGCCGCGCAGAAGACATTGGACTATCCGACCGCCTCGGTGGCGGTGCAGCGTCTGGGGCAACTGGCCTCGCAGGGCTGAGTTTCGCTCACGGCAATGGAAACGGGGCGGCCTTCGGGCCGCCTTTTTTCTGTACGCTGTGCAGGCCCGACGATGGAGTTTCGGATGTCCGACCCCCGCATCGCCTTCCTCGCCAGCCCCACGCCCGAAGCGCAGGAGGCATTGGCGACGCTGCAGCGCGAACACGGCGCACACGCGCCCGACCAGGCCGACGTGCTGTGCGCGCTCGGCGGAGACGGCTTCATGCTGCAGACGCTGCATCGTCATGGGGCGCTGGGAAAGCCGGTGTTCGGCATGAAGCTGGGGACCGTCGGTTTCCTGATGAACCACTATCGTCCGGACGGCCTCATCGAGCGCATCGGCGCGGCCGAGCCGGCCAAGCTGCGCCCGCTGGAGATGCAGGCGTTGACCGAGTCGGGTACGTCGACCTCGTCGCTGGCTTACAACGAGGTGTCGCTGCTGCGCCAGACCCGGCAGGCGGCGCATATCTGCATCGATCTCAATGGCGAGACGCGGCTGGACGAACTGATCTGCGACGGCGTGCTGACGGCCACGCCAGCCGGCAGTACGGCGTACAACTTCTCTGCTCACGGCCCGATCCTGCCACTGGGTTCGCACACCATCGCGTTGACGCCGATCGCCCCGTTCCGCCCGCGCCGCTGGCGCGGCGCCATATTGAAAGCGGACACCGAAGTGCGTTTCCGCGTGCTGGATCCGTACAAGCGGCCCGTCAGCGCCACCGCGGACTCGCATGAAGTCCGCGACGTGGTCGAGGTGACCATCCGGGAATCGCGCGATCGCACGGTGACGCTGTTGTTCGATCGCGAACACAACCTCGAAGAGCGCATCCTCAGCGAACAGTTCATGACCTGAGTCGCATTGTCCGGACGGACAGGCTGGTTTCGCCGCATTGCGGCTTGCCGCGTCACCTCACACATGCTATCCAGCGCCCCGTAGCGGTTCGGTTCGCATCCACCCGGGGAGGGGTTTCGATGCCATTGAAGTGCGCTGTGGCGCTGTGCGCCTTGCTGGTCGTGTCCGATGCGGCCGCCTGCAACCTGTCGACCGGCGTCGCGCCCTTTGCAAAGGGCCAGGTGGCGTCCGTCAGGGACGATGCCGGCCTGAAGTCGCCGGTGCTGGAACTGGTCAGCCTGACGCGCGGCGTCGACGGCCGGGCCTCCTGCGACGCCAGCGGCTTGCTGACGTTGAGCGTGGAGTGGCCGCGGGGCACGGACTACAAGCTGCGCGACCTCGGGTTCGAGTTCCGGGTGGTGGGGGACGACGCGCTCGCGATCTTCCCCCGCGATGCCGTGTCGAGCCGGGTGGATGGCCGGCGCAGCGAGTTCGTGTTCCTGTGGCGCGATGGGCCGCCCGCGCAGCAGGCGCCCATCGACCTGGTGGTGGAAGTGCGCGCGGTGACCGCGGACAACCGCCGTGGACCGCCCGCGCAACTGCGTATCGCGGCGGCGCCCGGAAGCTAGGGGCCGTCTCGCCTCCTGCGCCATGGATCGCCGATACTGTGCACATGGCCGACAACACCCCCCGCCTGCTGACCGTCGCCGTCACCTCGCGCGCCCTGTTCGATCTGGAAGAAAGCCACGCGCTGTACGAGCGCGAGGGCGTACAGGCCTATGCCGATTTCCAGCGCACGCACGAGGACGACGTGCTGGCGCCCGGCATCGCTTTCCCGGTCGTACGCAAGCTGCTGGCCCTGAATGCCGGTGCGTCCGTCGACACGCCGCGCGTCGAGGTGATCCTGCTGTCGCGCAACTCGGCCGATACCGGGCTGCGCATCTTCAACTCCATCCAGCACTATGGCCTGGGCATCGTGCGCGCCACGTTCACCGCGGGCGAACCGACCTGGCCCTACGTAAAGCCGTTCGGCACCGATCTGTTCCTGTCGGCCAATCCGGACTCGGTGCGGCGCTCGCTGGAACACGGCATCGCGGCGGCCACCATCCTGCCTGCCGGTGCTCCACAGCTGCGCCATGAGCACCAGTTGCGGATCGCCTTCGACGGGGATGCGGTCATCTTCGGCGACGAGAGCGAGCGCATCTCGCGCGAACAGGGTGTGGAAGCCTTCGGCAGGCACGAGCAGGAGCGCGCACGCGAGCCGCTGTCCGGCGGCCCGTTCCGCAACTTCCTGTCGGCGCTTCATCAGTTGCAGCAGGTGTTCCCGGCGGACGAGCGCTCGCCGATCCGCACGGCGCTGGTTACCGCACGCTCCGCGCCTGCGCACGAACGCGTGATCCGTACCCTGCGCGAGTGGGGCGTGCGCCTCGACGAGGCACTGTTCCTCGGCGGCCGTCACAAGGGACCGTTCCTGGAAGCCTTCGGCGCCGACATCTTCTTCGACGACTCGCAGCACAATATCGACAGCGCCCGCCACCATGTGGCGGCGGGGCACGTACCGCACGGCGTCGCGAATCCGTGACGCCCATCGCATCGCTCCTGTCCGGGCGCTGCAGGCCTCCCCGATTGCTTGAACACAAGTCACTTCGCAGCCTCGCGGAGTGCTCAAGCGGGGGTGTGTCGTGTGCCTCGAAGAACGGGACGGGCGCCTGCAACTGGTCCACTGCAGGTACGAGTGGGGAAGCGAGCGGATCATGGAAAGGAAGGTCTACGATCTCGGGCTGTCCACGGCTTCCTGCCGTGTCATCGCCTGCGGAGGCGACGGACCGGATTTCTGGGCCTATGTCGCCGACCGGGGCCACCTGCATTACGTGAGCTACTGGTTGCCCAACAAGATCCGGGTACTGCGCGTACCGCGTGCTTCCTTCGATGGTCTCCAGGTGCTGTCTTCGCACTATGCGCGTATCGAAGAGAGGGTCTACTGCCGCGGCGCATGGGTGGAGGATGCCGATGCCGAGCGCTTCAGGCTGGTGCCGGGCACCCGCTTCGCGCACGACGATGCACGCATCTACGCGTTCACCATCACCGAGGGGCTGGATGTGATGGAGCATGCGGAACGGCCGTTGTACTTCGTGTCGTGCTGCGAATACTTCGCTGATCGTCGCCACTTCTACTGGCAGAGCAGCTGGACCCGGCGGATAGAGCGGGTAAGCGGTTACGCACGGGTGGATGACTACGAGAAGCGGCGGGTCCTCGCCCAGCAATGGCGGGACAGCGGCCTGCAGGGTGAGCCCGACGAAGAGACGCAGGCTGCGGACCTCGACCGCACGCGCACGGTCGCCGACCTGTTCCGTCTTGCGCTTCCGGACGCCGACGCCGAATGGACCGATGCAGCTCCGGCAAACGCCTGAGGGCTCATCTCCACGCAGGTCAGAGCGGCAGCCGGATGTCCGTCAGCCGCCAGCGCAGTCCCTGGCGCGTGATGACGAAGACGACCGGCTCGCCATTCTCGTCATGGACGGTCGCCGTGAAGCGCGACAACGACTCGTAGTGATGCTCGGCTTCCTTCAACGGTTCCGCTGGTACCGGCGGAGCATAGGTATCGCCACCGACGGTTTCGCCGATGGCGCGTTTCCACGTCGCCCGCCCCTGCAGCACGGCGGCGATGCCCATCGGCGTGACCAGGGTGTCCACGCCGCGTCCGAGCACCTGGTTGGCGATGGACAATGCAGCGGCCCCGAACAGGTTGGACGACACCTCCGGTCCCGCCTTGCGCGCCAGATAGTCCTCCACCTGCGCACGCAGGTTCACGCGCAACGCGGGGAAGTCGACGTGCCGTTCGAGCTTCGCCGTGTCCTGCTCGGCCAATGCGGTGCGGATGCCGTGGATGGCCAGGTAGGGACCGGCGACGACATACGCCACCATGCCCAGCACCACAGCCAGCAAGACACCTCCCACGAGCCACTTCTTCATCGGCGAGCCCTTCATCGGTGAGTCCTGCGGATCAGAACTCCAGGTCCAGCGCGGCGCACAGGTAATCCACGAACGGCCCCAGCGTTTTCAGGTCCCCGGCCAGCGTCTGTCGCAGGCGCGGCCCGGTCATCGTGGCATCGTCCAGCGAACGCCAGAAGACGAAGTTGCGATGCTTCAGGTCTTCGATGAACTCGAAGTCGGCCGGGAAGCCGCGCGGCGGCCGCACCAGCTTTTCGCTCTCTTCGAACTCGAAGCGGCGGCGGAACGCGGGGTCGTGAGCGGCCTTCTTCCAGCTGCCGGGATTGTCGAGGATGAACTGGCGCACACGGCGCTGCGTATCCGGCTCCGGATGCCACAGACCCGCGCCGACGAAGCACTCGCCCGGCTGCAGATGCAGGTAGAACGACGGGGCGGGCACCTGCTTGTGGCGTTCGTGGAACAGCCGTGCGCCCTGCCAGGACTTGTACGGCGATTTGTCGTTGGAGAAACGCGCATCTCGGTAGATGCGGAACAGCGAGCCGCCCACGGTCTTGGGGTCGGCACGGAAGTGCAGGCTGACAGCGGCGAGTTCCGGCTGCAGGTCCGTCAACAGCCGCAGGAACGGCTGGCGGACGTGGTCTTCGTACTGCGCCTTGTGGTCGTTGAACCAGGTCTTGTCGTTGTGGCGCGCCAGCCCGCGCAGGAACTTGAAACTGGCATCGGAGAAATAGGTGGCCATGGCCGCCATTCTAGACACGCCGGTGTCATGGAACCGACAAGGCTGCCCTCGATGTCCGCTTACAGGGTGGCCTCGAGCTCGTTGCGCCACTGCTGGATCCTGTCCAGCAGGGCCAATCGGTCGGCATTACCGGCCTCGGCCTGCCGCAACTGGGCGACTTCGGCATCGAAGGTCTCGAAGCTGTATTCCGACAGGCCGCTGTCCGTCGTCAACCGCTGGCGACGGTAATCGTCCCAGCGCTGGCGCTCGCCGGCGGACAGGGTCCCGGGCCAGTTGCGCGCGCGGAAGCGGAACAGCAGCTCCGGCAACCTCGAATCGCGGAAGCCAAAGTCGCGCTCGCCGAGCAGCGACGGCGGGGTAGTTCGCACGTCGGTGAAGCGGCGCTTGTCCGCATCGGCGAGGAAGCCGTCGTACAGCGAGCCATCCACGTCGCCGGCCTCGAAGGCCCGCTCCCTGGCGAACACACGACGCACGGTTTCCGCCAGATCCGGACCCGCTTCTCGCAGCATCGCGGCATGGCGCTCGCAGCGTGCCGGGTCGATGCCGAGGCGGTCCATGTCCGCTGGCCGCAGGTGCGACCAGGCGACCAGTGCCGGCGCGCGGTTCAGATGGACTTCCTTCAGCGGGATGCGCTGTTCGCCCTCCGGCAGATCCGCGGCCGGGGTGTATAGGCGGTCGCCGATGTCCTCCGGCGACATCGACAGCAGCGGCGTCGGGTCGCTGTCCAGGTCGAACACCACCACCCGGTTGTCTATGCGCGGATGCCGGGCCAGCGGCAGCACCGGCGCGGCGCACAGCCGGCTGGCCGGATAGCGCTGCGACACATGCAGGACCGGCAACATGGCGGTGGTATCGAGCAGGCGCGCGGCGAAGCGCTTGTCGCGCAACTGAAGGGCGTAATCCCAGAGGCGAGGCTGCGACTGCCGCATGAGCCGGGCCAGGCCGATGGTGGCGTAGACGTCGGACAGTGCTTCGTGCGCATCGCCGTCACGTACGCGATTGGCGAGGGCAAGCTGCTCCAGTTTGAACGACGTAGCACCATCATCGCGCTTGGGCCAGACGATGCCGTCCGGCCGCAGGGCGTGCATCAACCGCATCACGTCGAGCAGGTCCCAGCGCGAGTTGCCGCCACGCCATTCGCGCTCATACGGCTCGTGGAAATTGCGGAACAGGCCATGGCGCACGAACTCGTCGTCGAAGCGCAGGCTGTTGTAGCCGAGCGTACAGGTCTCCGGCCGGCTCATTTCGTCGGCGATGCGGGCGAAGGCTTCCGCTTCGTTGACGCCCTCGCTGCGCGCATGCTGCGGGGTGATGCCGGTGATCAGCGTGGCGATGGGCGAGGGCAGCAGATCGTCCGCCGGCTGCACGAAGAAACTGATCGGCTCGTCCATCACTTCCAGAGCAGGGGTCGTGCGTACCGCCGCGAACTGTGCAAGGCGGCTGCGACGCGGGTCCGCGCCGAAGGTTTCGAGATCATAGAAGAGAAAGCTCGCGCTCACCCCTCGGCCTCCTCCAGCAGCGGCAGCTGCGCATGCACATCCGCATCCACCGCCGGCCAGTCGACGCCGTCGAGCGATGCACGTCCGGCGGTATGCCGCACCAGCAGGTCGCGCTGCACGTGGCTGCGATGCTGGGCCAGCGCGTACGGAATGCGCATGAAGCTGACCATCGTGTAGTGCGGGACGAAACGCTGCGGGTGGCGCTGCTGCAGGGCCAGTTCCAGCTCGCGCTGCAGCAGGAAGCCGCTGTCGTCGACTTTGTCGCGCATCTCCACGTAGTTCTCGAGCGCCATCTCCTGGATGGCGAGCGCGTTTGGCTTGCGCTCGGCCTCGAAGGCGGCGAATGCCTTGGCGAGGTCGCCAGAGGCCTGCAGGTGGCGGGACAGCGAGACGCAGTCCTCGAAGGCGCAGTTCATGCCCTGACCATGGAACGGCACCATCGCGTGCGCGGCATCGCCCAACAGCACCGCCTGGCCTCCGAGATGCCAGCGGTCCAGGTACAGCGTGGCGAGCAGGCCCGTGGGGTTGGCTTCCCAGTCCTGCTCCAGCTCGGGGATCAACGGCACGGCATCCGCGAAATCGCGCAGGAACAGCGCTTTCGCCTCTCTGCCGTTGCGCACGCTGGCGAAACTGGGGTCGCCCTGGTTGGGCAGGAACAGCGTCACCGTGAACGTTCGCTCGTCGTTCGGCAACGCGATGCACATGTAGTGCCCACGCGGCCAGATATGCAGCGCATTGGGCTCCATCATGAAGCCGCCCTCGGCGGACGGCGGGATTTCCAGTTCCTTGTAGGAATGGTCGAGGAACTCGGTGCGTTCGCCGAGATCCTCCCGACGCTGCATGGCGCCCCGGAGCGACGACCCTGCGCCATCGGCGCCGACCAGGGCGGTGAATGCGACGGCATGGACGCCCCCGTTTTGCTCGTCGGCAAAGTGGGCGACGGACGCATCGAAATCGACGGCGTTCAGGCGGCGATCGAAGTGGAGGGCGGCGCCAGCGTTCTCCGCCAGATCCAGCAGCGTGATGTTCAGGTCGCCGCGGTGGATCGACCAGATCACCTCGGAGTCATCGCGGCCGTACCGCTGCAGCTGCAGCCGTCCGTCCAACGCATGCACCATGCGGCCACGCATCATCACCGCCTGTCGCATCACCGCATCGTCGGCGTCGGCCATCCGCAGCGCATGGCGGCCGCGCTCGGTCAGCGCGAGGTTGATCGAGCGACCTCCGGCGTAACCCTGCACGCGGGGATCGCCGCGCTTCTCGAACACGTCCACGCGCCAGCCGGCGCGCGCCATCAGCGTGGCCAGCAGCGCGCCGGCGAGACCGGCGCCGATGATGGTGATGTGGCGTGGCGCTTCAATGCCCAAGGTCGTGTCTCCGGATCAGAACCCCCGCCACGTCTCGACTTCCTCGACGAAGCGGTGGACGTCCATGTAGCGGTTGTAGAGCGGGGCGGGCGAGATGCGGATCACGTCCGGTTCGCGCCAGTCGCCGACCGTGCCGACAGACAGCAGATACTCGAACAGTTCACGCCCGCGCTCGCGGCCGCCGATCACGCGCAACGACAGCTGCGCGCCACGCTGCGCCGTGTCCGCCGGCGTGATGATCTGCAGCACGTCCGACAGCCGCGCCTGGATCAGCACCTCAAGCAGGCCGGTGATCTTCAACGACTTGGTGCGGATCGCCTCCATGCCGCCGGCCTTCTCGAACAGCTCCAGCGACGCACGCAGCGGCGCCAGCCCGAGGATCGGCGGGTTGCTGAGTTGCCAGCCCTCGGCACCGGGCGTCGGCACGAAGGCGGGGCCCATGCGGAAGCGGGTTTCCTTCTCGTGGCCCCACCAGCCGGCGAACCGCGGCCGGTCGGTGTTCGCATGACGCGCATGCACGAAGCAGCCGGCCACCGCGCCGGGACCCGAGTTCAGGTACTTGTAGTGGCACCACACGGCGAAGTCGACACCGCTGTCGTGCAGCTGCAGCGGCAGGTTGCCGACCGCGTGCGCCAGGTCGACACCGACAACGGCGCCCTGCGCATGGCCAAGGCGCGCGATCTCCTTCAGGTCGAACGCCTGCCCGGTGCGGTACTGGATGCCAGGCCACAGCACCAGCGCCAGGCGCGGGCCGTGCTCGGCGATGGCGCGTTCGATCGCCGCCATCGACAGCGTGCCGTCGGGCTGGTCCGGCTCGACTTCGATCAGGTCGGTCGCCGGGTCGAAACCGTGGAAGCGCACCTGCGACTCCATCGCGTGCCTGTCGGACGGGAAGGCGCCTGCTTCCATCAGGATCGCCGGCCGCTCCGCGGTGGGGCGGTAGAAACTGACCATCATCAGGTGCAGGTTGGTGGTCAATGTGTTCATGGCCACCACCTCGGCCGGCTCGGCGCCGACCACGCGCGCGAGCGGTTCACGCACCAGCTCGTGGTAGGTCATCCATTGCGCGTTGCCGGTGAAGTGGCCTTCGACGGCTTCGTTCGCCCACTTGTCCAGCGCCTCGTTGAGGTGGACGCGTGCGCCCTTCGGCTGCAGGCCCAGCGAATTGCCGCAGAAGTAGATCTGGTCGTTGTGCTTGTGGCGGGGAATCAGGAATTCATTGCGCATCGCACGCAGGGGATCGGCGGCGTCAAGGGCGATGATGTGGGTACGGGACAACGGGTCGGTCATGGGTGCGTCGGATCAGGTGGAACGGTGCCGGCGGCATGCCGCCGGTGCGGAAGGGAGGTCATGCGAATCTCGATGCCGGCAGGCCGAGCCATTCCAGCGCGGTCCCGTGGTACAGACGCGCTTCCTGGGATGCGTCCAGGCCAAGCGCGGCGATGCCGGCACCGGGTTCCTGCTCGCCCAGCGGGAACGGGTAGTCGGTGCCGAGCATCACGCGCTCGTGGCCGACGGTGTCCAGCAGGTAGCGCAGGGCGCGCGGATCGGCGACCCAGGAATCGAAGTAGACGCGGCCCAGATAGTCGCGCGGATTGCGCGGGTTGTCGGTGGCCACCAGGTCCGGCCGCATGTTGAAGCCGTGCTCGATGCGGCCGATGGTGTAGGGGAAGCTGCCGCCGCCATGCGCGAAACAGACCTTCAATTCCGGCAGGCGTTCCAGCACGCCGCCGAAGATCAGGCTGCACGCGGCGCGCGACTGTTCGGCCGGCATGCCCACCAGCCAGGGCAGCCAGTACTTCGGCATCGAGGCGGCGCCCATCATGTCCCAGGGATGCACGAGGATCGCGGCGCCCAGCTCGCTCGCGGCCTGGAAAAACTCGAACAGCTCCGGCGCATCCAGGTTCCAGTCGTTGACATGGCTGCCGATCTGCACGCCCTGCAGGCCCAGCTGGTCCATGCAGCGTTCCAGTTCCTGCACGGCCAGGCGCGGCGACTGCAGCGGCACGGTACCGATGCCGGCGTAGTGGCGCGGATAGTCGCGGCAGGCGGCCGCGGTGTGGTCGTTGAGTGCCTGGTGCAGTTCCAGCGCGTGGTGCGGCTTGGCCCAGTAGCTGAACATCACCGGCACCGTGCTGATGACCTGCACCTGCACGCCGAACCGGGCGTAGTCGGCGATGCGTTCTTCCGGGTCCCAGGTCTTGGGCCAGATTTCCCGGAAAAATTTGCCGTCCTTGTAGATGCGGTGGCGACCGTCGTCGCCGTGGTGGATCACCGGGAAGCGCAGGTCGCCGTACTTGGCCGCGAGGTCGGGCCAGTCGCGGGGCAGGAAATGCGCGTGGGTGTCGATCTTCAGCATCGTCGGATTGTAGGGGCTGTCCGCCGGGGATTCGCGCTGCAGTGCCGCGATGTAACAGGAACGTGCGCGGCGTCGGCGTTCATCGTTCCAGTGCGTCGGAGACACGCTCGCAGGCGGCGACCAGGTCGTTGACCAGGCGGCGGTCCACCTCGACGTGACCTTCGTACTCGGCGAGGTTGCGCAGGTCGTGTGCCTTGGCCAGCACGCGCCAGACTTCGGGGCCGAGCCCCAGCGTGTGCGGCAACACCTGGAAGACGATGTAGCGGTGGCGCGCGCGGAAGCCCGCACGGCGCAGCGCCGCCAGGCTCAGTGCATGGGCGGCGTTGTAGGCCAGGTCGAAGCGGCTCTCCAGCGAGAGCGCCTCGTTATGGGCATCGGCCAGCCGTGCCAGTCCCGAGCGCAGCAGGCCGGCGGTTTCCTTCCTGTCGGGCGGCTCGGCACTGAGCGGGCCGCTGTGCGTGGCCAGTTTCTCAAGCGGCGAGGTCATGTTCGCCCCCGATCAGCCATTGCCGCGGCTGTGCCATCACACGGGTGACGAAGCTATTCCCGGCATCAAGGCGACTGTGCAGTTCATCGCGGTCATACACCGTGGGATTGACCTGCCGGCCCAGACGCTCGGCCACCGGATGAAGTGCCAGCATGAGTTCGGCATAGGCCAGGTCGTCGGCGATCACCATCAGGTCGATGTCGCTGCGGGCAGTGTCGTTGCCTTTGGCGATCGAGCCGTACAGGAACGCGGCGTGGATGCGGTCGGTCAACGGTGCCAGCGCTTCGCGGAGCGGTTCGGCCAGGCCGAAGGTCTTGCGGACGATGGACACCAGTTCGTCGTGGATCGGCGCGTCGGGATTGGCGCGGTAGCGCTTCTGGTTGCCGACGTGCTCGACGGTCAGCAGCCCGCTGCCGGCCAGCCGGGCCAACTCGCGCTGGACCGCACCGCTGCCGGCACCGGTGGCCTGGATCAGCTCGTTGACGGCATAGGTGCGCCCGGACTCCCCGAACAGGCAGGCCAGCACTCGCTGCTGCGTCGTGGTGAACAGGGCGCCCGACAGGCTGGCGGTCGCGTAGCGCGCGGCCGCCTCGCTGACCTTTCCGGATCCGGGGGTGTCGTTCATGCCCATATCGGGCACGATAATGCCCAGATTGGGCAAGTGCAAGCTCAGGTGATGTCGGCCTGCGAGTCCGCCTGCATCTCGTAGCGGCTCGGGCGGGGATTCAGGTGACCGCAGGCCTTGCAGGTCCGCAGGTCGTCGCTGCGGTAGAAGGCTTCGAACACGCGGAAGAAGTCCTGCTCGATGTCGTTGAGGTGGAAGTACTCCTCATACACCTTGTGGTTGCAGCGCTCGCAGAACCAGAGCAGGCCGTCGTCCTCGTGCGGCAGGCGCTTGCGCTCGATCACCAGTCCGACCGAGCCCGGCATGCGCTGCGGCGAATGTGGCACGCGCGGCGGCAACAGGAAGATTTCGCCGGCGCGGATCGGGATATCGCGGACGGCGCCGTCTTCCTGGATGCGCAGCACCATCTCGCCTTCCAACTGGTAGAACCACTCCGGGCCTTCGTCCCAGTGGTAGTCGGTGCGCGCATTCGGCCCGCCCACCACCATCACGATGAAGTCGCCGTCGTAGATGACCTTGTTGCCGACCGGTGGTTTCAGCAGGTGGCGATGTTCGTCTATCCAGGCCTGGAAGTTGAGCGGGATGGGCAGCATGTCAGCGGCGCTCCGGCAGGTGCGCGATGCACTTCAGCTCGATGGAGATCGGCGTGGGCAGGGCGGTGATACCCAGCGTGGTGCGGCAGGGTGCGCTGGCGGCCTCCGGGAAGTACTTCGCCCACACCCGGTTATAGCCGGCGAAATCGCCCGCCATGTCGGTCAGGTAGACCGTCACGTCGGCCAGGTCTTCCCAGCGGGCACCGCTGGCGTCGAGCACCGCGCGCACGTTGGCGAAGACGGCATGCGTCTGCGCTTCGATGCCGGAAGGAATCGCGTTGGTCGCCGGCTCGCGCGGGCCGATGCCGGACAGGAACAGCAGGTCGCCGACGCGCCTCGCATGCGGATAGTGCCCCACGGGCTTCGGCGCGCCGCCGGCCTGCACGACGTCATTCATCGCGCTTGCCCTTCGGCGGTACACCGGCGAGGGCACGCTGGTAGGAGGGTTGCAGTTCGTCCTGCGCCGCCACGTCCATGCCCAGTTCGCGCACGCGCCCGTCGAACAGGCTGTAGACCCAGCCGTGGATCGCGAGGGGCTGTCCACGCGCCCAGGCGTCCTGCACCACCGTGGTCTGGCAGACATTGAAGACCTGCTCGATGACATTCAGTTCGCACAGGCGGGCGTGACGCAGCGACTCGGTGTCGACCTGCTCCAGCAGCGCCTGGTGCTTGAGTGCGACGTCGGCCACGTGGCGCAGCCAGTTGTCGGCCAGGCCCACGCGCAGGCCGGTCATCGCCGCGTGCACGCCGCCGCAGCCGTAGTGGCCGACCAGCAGGATGTGTTCGACCTTGAGGATGTCCACGGCGAACTGGATCACCGACAGCGCGTTGAGGTCGCCGTGCGACATCACGTTGGCGATGTTGCGGTGGACGAAGACTTCGCCCGGGTCCAGGCCCAGGATCTGGTTGGCCGGCACGCGTGAATCGGAGCAGCCGATCCACAGGTATCGCGGCGACTGCTGCTGCGACAGGCGCTTGAAGAAGCCGGGGTCCTCCTGCTTGATGCGGTCGGCCCAGTCGCGGTTGTTCTGCAGCAGTTTCTCGAGTTCGGAAAGGTCGGACATTCGGTTCGATGATCCTCAGCGCAACGCCACGCAGACGTTCTTGGGTTCGGTGAAGAAACGCATGGCCTCCAGCCCGCCTTCGCGGCCCAGGCCCGACGAGCCCGTGCCGCCGAACGGCGTGCGCAGGTCGCGCGTCATCCAGGTGTTGATCCAGACGATGCCGGCGCGCAGTTGCGCGGCCAGGCGGTGGGCGCGGTCCAGGTCGCGCGTCCACACGGTCGCGGCCAGTCCGTAGTCGCTGGCATTGGCGAGCGCAAGCGCATGCGCCTCGTCGGTGAAGGGCTGCAAGGTCACCACCGGCCCGAAGATCTCCTCGCGGTTGGTGGTGGCTTCGGGGCCCAGGCCCTCGATCACGGTCGGTGCGATGTACCAGCCCGGCCGCTCCAGTGCGTGGCCGCCGGCGAGGACGCGTCCACCTTCGAGGCGGGCGCGCTGGATACAGGCCAGTACCTTGTCGAATTGCGCCTGCGACACCATCGCACCGAGGCGCGTGGCGGGATCGTCGAGCGGACCGGCTTTCAGGTCGCGCACGCGCTCGAGCAGGGCGTCGCGGAACTCGTCGTAGATCGCCTGTTGCACCAGCAGGCGCGAGCCGCACAGGCAGATCTGACCCGCGTTCTGGAACGCAGAGCGGAGCAGGGTGTCCAGGTGCGAGCGCCAGTCGCTGTTGGCGAACACGAGCGTCGCGTTCTTGCCGCCCAGTTCCAGCGACACTTTCTTGAGCTCCGGTCCGGCCAGTCCCGCGATGCGCCGGCCCACTGCCGTGCTGCCGGTAAACGAGACGGCTTTGACGGCGGGGTGCAGTACCAGCGGTTCGCCGACGGCTGGCCCGGTGCCATGCACGATGTTCAGCACGCCGCGTGGCAGGCCGATCTCGGCGGCCAGGGCTCCCAGCATGGTGGCGGTCGCCGGGGTGATTTCCGACGGTTTGGCCACCACCGTGTTGCCTGCTGCCAGTGCCGGCGCGATTTTCCAGGTGAACAGGTAGAGCGGCAGGTTCCAGGGCGAGATCGTCGCGACTACGCCCAGCGGTTGCCGAAGCGTGTAATTCAGTCCCGCCTCACCGTGGTGCGACTCGCTGGCGAACTGGGTGGCCGCGTGCGCGAAGAAGCGCAGGTTGGCGACGGCGCGCGGGATCTCGATGTCGCGCGCCAGCGCCAACGGCTTGCCGGTGTCGCGCGATTCCACGGTGGCGAAGGCGTCGCGCCGCTGTTCCAGGGCGTCGGCCAGTTTCTCGAGCCAGCGCGACCGCTCGCTCGTCGCGAGTGCTGCCCACGCGGGGAATGCCGCCTCGGCGGCCTGCACGGCCAGCAGCGCGTCGTTCTCGCTGCCATCGGCGACCTCGGCATAGATCTGGCCCGAGGCCGGTTCGAACACGGGACGCCAGGCGCTGCCGGGGCGCGGTTCGCCTTCGATGATGTGGCCGAAGCGGTCCATGCCCACTAGCTTAACCCGGCTGACAAGCCCCCCGTCCCGCGACCTTAGATCGACTGCATGCGGCCGCCATCCACCGCGAGGCTGACGCCGGTGATGTAGCCGGCGGCGGGTGAGGCGAGGAACGCGATGGCGGCGGCGATCTCGTGCGCCTCGGCGAAGCGGCCGGCCGGCACGGTGGCCAGCATGGCGGCGCTGATGGCCGGCTCATCCTTGCCGGTGGACTGCACACGGTCTCGCAGGATCTGCTCCAGCCGCTGCGTGCGGGTGTAGCCCGGCAGCACGTTGTTGACGGTGATGCCGTCGGCACCCAGCTCCTTCGACAGCGTCTTGGCCCAGCTGGCGACGGCGCCGCGGATGGTGTTGGACACGCCGAGGTTGGTGATCGGTTCCTTCACGGAAGTGGAGACGACGTTGACGATGCGGCCCCAGCCGGCGGCGCGCATGGCAGGTACCGTCAGCTGCGCAAGCGCCTGGTTGGCCAGGAGATGGCGCTGGAATGCCGCCAGGTAGTCGTCGGCGCCCGCATCGAGGGCGCGCCCACCCGGCGGGCCGCCGGTGTTGTTGACGAGGATGTGCACCGGCCGCGCTTCCACGAGGCGGCCGACGTTCTCCCGCAATGTCGCGGCATCGGCCACATCGAGGGCGATGGTTGCATGCTGCTGGCTGGTCGCGACGCGGGGCAGTGCAGCCGCCACCTCGGCCAGTGCCTCGGGGCGCCGGGCCAGCACGGTCACGTCCGCGCCCAGCAGGGCGAGCTCATGCGCGGCTGCACGACCGATGCCTTCGGAGGCGCCGCAAACCAGCGCGTGCCTGCCGGCGAGGTTGAGGTCCATGCTTTGTTCCCGGTAATGGCAAGGCGTCGAGTGTAGCCCTGCGGAGCATGGACTGCGGGATCCTGGATGTGGGATGTGGGAGCGACGTAAGTCGCGATGCTTTTGCCTACCGGTGTGCGGGACAGAGATCCCGCTTTGCGACTTACGTCGCTCCCATATCCTGCTTCCAACGGCCCAGGCGCTCAAGCATCAGCTCGGAGACCACGGTGTTGTCTTCGCCACCCAGTCGCTGCAGCGCGGCCGCCACGCCCTCGACGTTGGCGGCCGGATGGTTCTGGCTCAGCTTGAACTTCAGTTCGACGCGCTGGACCTCGAAGCGGAAGCCGATGATCCCGCGCAGCTGGCGGACGTGGTCGTCGCGGTCGTGTTCGAAGCGCCAGTCGTTGCCGACCTGGGCCTCATTGATCTGACTGAGCCGATCGACGATCGACGCCAGCGCGGCCGTGTCGTCGGTGATCTCCATCGCGCCATGCAGGTGCGCGACCGCGTAATTCCAGGTCGGGACGCGAGCGGCTTCTTCCTTGTCCGTGTACCAGCCCGGGGACACATAGGCATGCGGACCGTGCACGATCATCAGCGCGGGACCGGCATGTCGTGCTTGGGGGTTCGGTCGTGCCCAATGACCCTCGATGACGATCCGGTCGCCTTCACGCGCGTAAAGCACGGGAAGGTGGGTGACGACAGGCAGTCCATCGGCCACGGTCACCAGCGTGATGAACGCATCGCGCGCGATCAGTCGGTCGAGTTCGACCAGGTCGGTTTCGACGAATGCGCGCGGTGTGTACACGAGGGCGTCAGGCGCGTGCGCCGAGCGACAACACCATCTGCGGCACCAGCGCGGCATCGTCGTCGCCCTGTGGGGGCTGCATGCCTGCCAGCGAGAAGCCGCGCGCGAGCGCATCTTCTTCGTCCAGGCCGTCGAAGGCCACGAACTCGGCATCGAACAGGGCGGCGCGGGCACTGTCCTCGCTGTCGTAGGGCAGGGTATTGCCGTCGCTGTCCAGCACCTCGGCGGTGCCGGCTTCCAGCAGGCGCAGGCGCGCCCAGATCAGCGTGCGGCCCAGCGAGGCGAGGTACCAGTCTTCACGGACGAACGGATTCATGCGAAGGCCTCCGCCCACAGCGCGAGCAGACCCGCCATCAGCAGGCCGAACATGATGACGCACAGCGAGATGCGGGCTGGCGTCGCCAGTCCGGACAACGAGCTGTCGGCAATCCGGCGATAGTCACCGGCCAGCAGCCAGCGCAGTGCCACCGGCTTCAGGAAGGCCCCTTCGCCCCACTGCGCGCCGAGCGCGCCATGGCGGTCGCGCACGTGCACCAGCGTCAGCGGCCAGAAGATCACGAACGCGCAGAACCCGGCGATGGCCACGCCAACAAAACAGAGAGCGAAGAACAGGATCATCAGAACTCCGCGTTGCCCGGCGCGCGCGGGTAGGCGATGGCGTCACGGATGTTGGACAGCCCGCAGACGTACACCACCAGCCGTTCGAAGCCGAGGCCGAAACCGGCGTGCGGCACCGAGCCGTAACGGCGGAAGTCGCGGTACCAGCCGTAATGCGCCGGATCCAGGCCGAACTGCGCCATGCGTGCGTCCAGCACGTCCAGGCGCTCTTCGCGCTGGCTGCCACCGATGATCTCGCCGATGCCCGGCGCCAGCACGTCCATCGCGGCGACGGTCTTGCCGTCGTCGTTCAGGCGCATGTAGAAGGCCTTGAAGTGCTCGGGGTAATTGGTCACCACCACTGGGCGGCCCACGTGCTGCTCGGTTAGCCAGCGCTCGTGCTCGGTCTGCAGATCCAGGCCCCATTCGACCGGGAACTCGAACTTCTGTCCGGACTTCTGCAGCAGCGCGATCGCATCGGTGTAGTCGATGCGCTCGAACGGCGAGTTCACGAAAGCCTCGAGACGGGTCAGCGCGGTCGGTTCGACACGCTCGGCGATGAAAGCCAGGTCGTCGGCGCGTTCGCTCAGCACGGCGCGGAACAGGTACTTCAGGAAGTCCTCGGCCAGCTGGGCGTTGGCGGCCAGGTCGTTGAAGGCGACCTCCGGCTCGATCATCCAGAACTCGGCCAGGTGGCGGGTGGTGTTGCTGTTCTCGGCGCGGAACGTCGGGCCAAAGGTGTAGACCTTGCTCATCGCCAGCGCGTAGGCCTCGGCGTTGAGCTGGCCGGAGACGGTCAGGAAGGTTTCCTTGCCGAAGAAGTCGCGCGAGAAATCCACCGCGCCTTCCTTGTCGCGCGGCAGGTTGACCAGGTCCAGCGTGGACACGCGGAACATCTGGCCGGCACCCTCGGCGTCGGAGGTGGTGATGATTGGCGTGCTGATCCAGAAGTAGCCGTTCTCGTGGAAGAAGCGGTGCACCGCCTGGGCCAGCGAGTTGCGGATGCGGGTGACCGCGCCGAACAGGTTGGTGCGCGGACGCAGGTGGGCGAATTCGCGCAGGTACTCCAGCGAGTGCTGCTTGGGCTGCATGGGGTAGGTGAGGGGATCCTCCACCCAGCCCACCACCTCGACCGACGAAGCCTGGATCTCGAAGCTCTGGCCCTGGCCCTGCGAGGCGACCAGCGTGCCGGTGGCGACCACGGCGCAGCCGGCCGTCAGGTGCTTGATCTCGGATTCGTAGTTGGCCAGCGAATCGGGCGCCACCACCTGGATGGGCGCGAAGCAGGAGCCATCACTGACGTTGACGAAGGACAGGCCCGCCTTGGAATCGCGCCGCGTGCGCACCCAGCCGCGCACCGTGACTTCGCCGCCGGCCGGGAGCTCGCCCGCCAGCGCATGTTCGACGCTCACCACCGTCATGGCTTGAATCCTTCGATAACAGACTTATTAATGGAACGCGGAGTTTACAAGAGCTGCGCAGCCCTCGGCATGCCGGCGGCTATAATCGTCCGTGTTGCGAGCAGGAGATACGCATGGCCATCACTCTGACCCCGGTTGCACTGGAACGTGTGGAGCGTTTCGTCGAACAGACGCCGGCGGCGCTGGGCCTGCGTTTCGGCGTAACCCGCACCGGCTGCTCGGGCTGGGGCCACGTGGCCGACCTGGCCCGCGACGAGCGCGAGGGCGACACCGTGTTCGAGTTCGCCGGCGTGAAGATCTATGTGGATGCCACCAGCCTGCCTCTGGTCGACGGCACCGAGATCGACTTCGCCAAGCAGGGGCTGTCCGAGACATTCGTCTTCAGGAACCCCAATGCGGCCGCCGAATGCGGCTGCGGCGAGAGCTTCACCACGGCCGCGGACGCTGCCTGATCGCGTCCCGGGGGCACGACTTGCCCCTAAGTGATTGACCTGCCATAATTTCCGGCTCCCGGAGGCCTGCTGGTCGCCGGTTCCTCGCTCCACCGTGCCCCGATCCGGGCATCGGGGGGCTGTCCCGTCCGGCCGTTTTCCTGGCCGGGCATACATCCGAAAGGTAAAAACGATGCGTCACTATGAAGTCGTGTTCCTGGTCCACCCGGACCAGAGCGAGCAGGTGCCGGCCATGATCGAGCGCTACAAGGCGCTGATCGAAGGCGGCAACGGCACCATCCACCGTCTGGAAGACTGGGGCCGCCGTCAGCTGGCCTACCCGATCCAGAACCTGGTGAAGGCCCACTACGTGCTGCTCAACATCGAGGCCGACCAGGCCGTGCTGAACGAGCTGGTCGAGAGCTTCCGCTTCAACGATGCGGTGCTGCGCAACCTGGTCATCAAGCGCGATGGCCCGGACACCGAGCAGTCCCTGATCATGAAGAACAAGGACGAGAAGGGCGACAAGCCCGAACGTGGCGAGCGTCGCCGCCGTGACGACGAAGAAGGCGAGGCCCCCGCTGCCTCGACCGATTCCGACAACGCCGAAGCCGCCTGAGGAGCACACCCATGTCAAAGTTCTTCCGCCGCCGCAAGTTCTGCAAGTTCACCGCCGAAGGCGTGAAAGAGATCGACTACAAGGATCTCAACACCCTGCGCCAGTACCTGACCGAGAACGGCAAGATCGTGCCGAGCCGCGTCACCGGTACCAAGTCCCGCTACCAGCGTCAGCTGTCCGCCGCGGTCAAGCGCGCCCGTTTCCTGGCGCTGATCCCGTACACGGACAACCACGACGTGTAATCCAGAGCCTCCCCGCCCGGGGAGGTTCTTCTTCCAACTGTCATTCGGACAGCCAATCGCTGCAGGCAACGCCTGCTAACGAATACGGAGCAATACGATGGAACTGATTCTTCTGCAGAAAGTGACCAACCTGGGCGTCCTGGGTGACAAGGTCAACGTGAAGCCGGGCTACGGCCGCAACTACCTGGTGCCGCAGGGCAAGGCCGTGCCGGCCACCGCCGCCAACGTCGCCGAGTTCGAAGCCAAGCGCGCCGATTACGAAGCCAAGGCCAAGGCCGTGCATGACGACGCCGAAAGCCGCGCCGCCAAGCTGGAAGGCGCCAGCGTCACGATCACCGCCAATGCCGCGACCGAAGGCAAGCTGTTCGGTTCGGTCGGCCCGCGCGACATCGCCGACGCCTTCACCGCCGCTGGCCTGCCGCTCGAGAAGAGCGAAGTCATCATGGGCGAAGGCGCGCTGCGCAACATCGGCGAGTACGACATCGTCGTGAAGCTGCACGCCGACGTGCAGACGACCGTCAAGGTCGTGGTGCAGGCCGAAGCCTGATCCACCCCGCGCATCATCCGTGATGCCGACAGACGGGCGCCGAAAGGCGCCCGTCCTGTTTCTGCCGGCCGGCGATGTATGCCGTCGCAGGAACTGAGACGGCAGGCGACCAGTCTGCTGTCACTTATCCACAGGTTGTTCCGTCGCGAGCCCACAGGCAGGGCTCCTAGCATGTCGGGTCCGGCCTTCCACGCTCTGGTTGTCACTACCCATGTCCGCACGCCCCGGCTTCCGCTCCGACCCCCACGATGCGCGCATCGAACAGTTGCGTGTGCCGCCGAACTCCATCGAGGCGGAACAGGCGGTGCTGGGCGGCCTGATGTTGGCGCCGGAAGCCTACGACCGCATCAACGACAAGCTGACGCCGAACGACTTCTACAGGCGCGATCACCAGCTGATCTACCGCGCCATCGGCGAGCTCGCCGAGCGTAACCGGCCGTTCGACGCGGTGACGCTGGGCGAATGGTTCGAGTCGCAGGGCCAATTGGAGCTGATCGCCGGCGGCGCCTACCTGGTCGAACTGGCCAGCACCACGCCGTCGGCTGCCAACATCACCGCCTACGCCGAGATCGTCCGCGACAAGGCGGTGATGCGCCAGCTGATCGAGGTGGGTACCGAGATCGTCAACGACGCCTTCCAGCCCGACGGCAAGGAAAGCGACGAGATGCTGGCCGTGGCCGAGCAGAAGGTGTTCGCCATCGCCGAGCAGGGCGCGCGCGGCCGGACCGACTTCGTGGCGATGAACGATGCGCTGAAGGACGCGTTCGAAGTCCTGCGCGTGCGCTCGGAGAGCGGTGGCACGGTGACCGGCCTGCCGACGGGCTATACCGAGTTCGACCAGATGACCGCGGGCCTGCAGCCGACCGACCTGGTGATCCTGGCGGCGCGCCCGGCGATGGGCAAGACCACGTTCGCTCTGAATATCGCCGAGTACGCCGCGATCAAGTCGAAGAAGGCCGTCGCGGTGTTCTCGATGGAAATGTCGGCCGGCCAGCTGGCCATGCGCCTGATCTCGTCGGTCGGCCGCATCAACGCCACCCGTCTGCGCACCGGCGCGCTGGAAGACGAGGACTGGAGCCGCGTCACCAGCGCCATCCGCATCCTCAAGGACCAGGCCAAGGTCTTCATCGACGATACGCCGGGCCTGTCACCGGACGTGCTGCGCTCCAAGGCGCGCCGGCTGAAGCGCGAGCACGACCTGGGCCTGATCGTCATCGACTACCTGCAGCTGATGTCGGTGCCGGGCAACAGCGAGAACCGCGCGACGGAGATCTCCGAGATCTCGCGCTCGCTGAAGGGCCTGGCGAAGGAACTCAACGTACCGGTGATCGCGCTGTCGCAGCTCAACCGCTCGCTGGAAACGCGTACCGACAAGCGCCCGGTGATGGCCGACCTGCGCGAATCGGGCGCCATCGAGCAGGACGCGGACATGATCGTCTTCATCTACCGCGACGACTACTACAACAAGGAAACCTCGCCGGACAAAGGCCTGGCCGAGATCATCATCGGCAAGCAGCGTTCGGGCCCGACCGGCTCATGCAAGCTGCGGTTCTTCGGCGAGTACACCCGCTTCGACAATTTGAGCCACGACAACATCGGCGCGTTCGAGTAACGGCTGCTGCGGCGGCCTGCGCGGCACCGCTACAATCGTGGCATGCCCGCACCCGACTTCCCCGACATGACGGATCCGGCGGCCTCGTTCCGCCCGGAAGCCAACGACCGGCCCACGCGCATCCGCGTGGACCTGGAGGCGATCGGCCACAACTTCCAGGCCCTGCAGGCACATGCGGGCGTGCCGGTGATGGGCATCGTCAAGGCGAATGCCTACGGACACGGTCTGGTGCCGGTCGCCGCACATTTGCAGGCACAGGGCATCGGCCAGCTGGGTGTCGCACTGGTGGAGGAGGGGTTGGCGCTTCGGCGCGCGGGGGTCACCGTGCCCGTTCTCGTCATGGGCGGTATCCACGCGCCCCAGGTCAGCCAGTTCCTTGCCTGCGATCTGGAAGTGACCGTGTCGTCGATCGCCAAGCTGCGGCAGGTCGAAGCGGCCGCCGAGTCGAGCGGACGCAAGGCCGTGGTGCACCTCAAGGTCGACACCGGGATGGAGCGGATCGGCGTGCACAGCGAGAACGCAGGCGCCTTCATCGAGGCCGCGGTTTCGTCGCGCTGGTGCACGGTGAAAGGCATCTACTCGCATCTGGCGTGCTCGGACGATCCGGCGTCGCCGATGACGCGCGAGCAGTTGCAGCGCTTCATGCACGCCTGTAGGCACTTCGATCGCATCGGCGCACCGATGCCGATCCGCCACCTGGCCAACTCCGGCGGCGTCCTGCATTTCCCTGAGACCTGCCTGGATATGGTGCGTCCGGGTATCGCGCTTTACGGCGTAATGCCGGACCCTGCCTCGCGCGCGACAGTGGCGCTGAGGCCGGCCCTGTCGCTGGTGTCCAAGGTGGTGTACTTCAAAGTCGTGAACGCCGGGCGCACCGTCAGCTACGGCGCCACGTGGACCGCTGCCGCCGATACCCGCGTGGTGACCGTCCCGATCGGCTACGGTGACGGCTACCCCCGGTCGCTGTCGTCGCGCGGCGAGGTGCTGGTGCGTGGCGAACGCCACCCCATCATCGGCCGCGTCTGCATGGACCAGTTCATGGTCGATCTTGGTGCCGGCGGCAGCGCCTACAACGAAGACGAAGTCGTGCTGATCGGGCCGCAAGGGGGCGATGCGATCTCCTGCGAAGCCGTGGCGGTGGCGGCGGGCACGATCCCGTACGAGATATTGACCGGACTCAACGCCCGCATCCCGCGCGAGTACATCGGCCGTGCATCCGGCGTGGCGTCTGCAACGTAAGCGCGCCGGTCATCGTTCCGGATTCACTGCATGCCGAATGCCATCGTCTGGTTCCGCCATGACCTCCGCCTGGACGACAACCCGGCGCTGCGCACTGCGCTCGAGGAGGGCTTCACGCCGATCCCGCTCTACATCCGTGCACCAGGGGAAGAAGGGGAATGGGCGCAGGGCGGTGCGTCTGATGCATGGCTGCATCGCTCGCTGGCCGCGCTGGATGCCGACCTGCGCCAGCGGGGCTCGCGCCTGCTGTTGAGACGGGGTCGCAGCGCGACCGTACTGGACGGGGTGTTGGCGGAGACCGGCGCGGAAGCCGTGTTCTGGAATCGCAAGTACGAACCGGCCACGCAGCCACGCGATGCCGCCCTCAAGAAGGCGCTGCACCAGCGTGGATTGCGCGTTGAGAGTTTCAACGGAAGCCTGCTGTTCGAGCCATGGGAGCTCGCCACGCTACAGGGCGGACCCTACAAGGTGTTCACGCCGTTCTGGCGCTCGGCACTCGCGAAGTGGCGAGCGCCCGCGCTCTGGGATGCACCCGATGCCTTGCCGGCCGTCGACGGCACGCCTGCGGGAGATGCACTCGATGCCTGGCGCCTGCGGCCCGCGCTGGGCTGGGACGCCGGTTTCTGGGAGACGTGGACACCGGGTGAAGCCGGGGCGCGGGAAGCCGTGGAGATCTTCATCGACGGTGCGCTCAACGGCTACCGCAGCGATCGCGATCGTCCTGACCGCATCGGCACGTCCCGCCTCTCCCCGCATCTGCATTTCGGCGAGATCGCGCCATGGCGCATCACCGCGGAACTGGAGCGCGCCCGCACCGCCGCCAACAGCGCTGACATGGACGGCTACATTCGTGAACTGGGCTGGCGCGAGTTCGCCTATCACCTGCTGCACCACTTCCCGCAGACCACCACGCAGAATCTCAATCCGCGCTTTGAGCACTTCGACTGGGCGAAGGTCGATCCGGTGGCACTCGAGGCCTGGCAGCGTGGCCGCACCGGCGTGCCGATCGTCGATGCCGGCCTACGCGAGTTGTGGACCACCGGCTACATGCATAACCGCGTGCGCATGATCGTCGCCAGCTACCTCACCAAGCACCTGCGCTATCACTGGCTGCACGGGGCGCGCTGGTTCTGGGACACGCTGGTGGATGCCGATTTGGCGAACAACACGCTGGGCTGGCAATGGGTCGCGGGCACCGGCGCTGACGCTGCGCCTTACTTCCGCGTATTCAATCCGGTGACACAGGCGGAGAAATTTGACCCGAAAGGCATGTACATCGCCCGTTGGGTGCCGGAGCTGGCTGAGGTTCCGATGCCATTGCGCTTCGCGCCATGGCAGAAGCCCGACGTCCTGGCGAAGTTGGCGCCCGGCTATCCGCGCCATCCGATCGTCGATCTGGCCGCCGGCCGCGACGGGGCCTTGGCCGCGTACCGCAAGACCGGCGACTGAGCCGCGTTGACGCCTTTCGGCGCCGCGTGCTTCACTCGGCGCGGGAGAGGAGGGCAAGCATGGCCACGAAGAAAGCGCCGGCAAAGCCGCGTCGCGAGCCGATGTCGCGGGTGGATACCGCCTGGTTGCGGATGTGTCGTCCGACCAACCCGATGATGATCACCGGCGTGCTGATGTTCGACGAGCCGATGACGCTCGACACGCTCAAGCAGGTCATCAGGAAACGATTCCTGGCCTATCCGCGCTTCCTGCAGAAGGCCGTGGATACGCCGGCAGGCGCCTCGTGGGTCACCGATCCCGACTTCGACCTGGATTGGCACGTACGTCTTTCGGCATTGCCGGGCCGGCACGATCCCAAGTCGGAGAAGAAGGCGCTGGAGCGCTTCACCAGCCAGATGGCCTCCACGCCGCTCGACAAGACCAAGCCGCTCTGGCAGTTCCACCTGATCGAACGCTACGACACCGGGTCCGCGCTGGTCGCGCGCATCCACCACAGCTACGCGGACGGCATCGCGCTGGTGCAGGTACTGCTGTCGTTGACCGATACCAGCCGCAAGCCCGATGCGGGCAAGGACCTGCGCTCGGCCTGGCTGAAGAAGGACGGCGCCGAGGTCGTGCGCCGCGTCGGTGCCATTGACCGCTATGTGCAGATCGGCGGCAAGGTGATCGGCAAGGGCATGGAGATGATGCAGGACCCGACACTGGCGACGATGCTGGCGAAGGAGGGTGGCGAGATCGGCCGCGAACTGCTGCATGCGTTGTCGCTGTCGGACGACCCACCGACGCTGCTGCGCGGCAAGCTGGGGGTCAGCAAGCGCGTTGCGTGGGCCGAGCCACTGGATCTGGAGGAAGTGAAGGCGGTCGGTCGTGCCTGCGACTGCACGGTCAACGATGTGCTGATGGCCGCCGCGGCCGGTGCGCTGCGCAGCTACATGCTGGAACGCGGTGAGCAGCTCGACGGCGTGACCCTGCGCGCAACGGTGCCGGTCAACCTGCGACCGCTCGAGCACGCCCGCAAGCTGGGCAACCACTTCGGCCTCGTGTTCCTGGACCTGCCGGTCGGCGAGGACAACCCGATCCGTCGCCTCGAACGGGTTGCGGAATGCATGCGGGATCTCAAGAACTCGCGGCAAGCCATTGTTGCTTTTGGACTTCTTGCCGCGCTTGGCATGGCGCCGTCGGCCATCCAGGGCGTCGCGCTGGAGCTGTTCTCGCGCAAGGCGACCGCGGTCGCCACCAACGTCCCCGGGCCCCAACAGCCGCTCTACATGGGCGGCTCGCGGCTCCGCGACATGATGTTTTGGGTGCCGCAGACCGGGTCCATCGGCATCGGCGTATCCATCCTCAGCTACAACGGCCGGGTGCACTTCGGCCTGATCGCGGACGCCAAGCTGATCCCCGATCCGGACGCCGTGATCCGCCGCTTCGGACCGGAGTTCGACAAGCTGTTGTATCTGTCGTTGATGGGGAGCTGGGACCACACGCTCGATGCACCTGCCGCCCGCGCACTGTTGTCCTGATCCCCGCCGCCACCTGAATGAACAGGGCTCAAATCGCATGAAGTGAACACTCCGCTGGTTAGGCTTGCCCCCGTTCCGCGTCACCCCGCAAGCCACCCAGGAGGACTCATGAATGCGATGCTGAAGACCGGCGCCCTTGCGGCACTGACCGTCACGATGCTTGGCGGTTGCGCCAGCTACACCGGCCAGACCAACGATCCCAACGACCCTAACCGCACGCAGCGCGGCGCGCTGATCGGCGCCGGCATCGGCGCGGTCGCCGGCCTGCTCAGTGGCGGCGATGCCACCGAGCGCCGCCAGCGTGCGCTGGTCGGTGCGGGCGTGGGCGGCCTCACCGGCGGCGCCATCGGCGCCTACCAGGACCGCCAGGAAGCCGAACTGCGACGCCAGACCGCCGGCACCGGCATCGATGTCAGCCGCGATGGCGACGTCATCAAGCTCAACCTGCCGGACGGCGTGACCTTCGACTTCGGCAAGGCCGACCTGAAGTCGCAGTTCTATCCGGCGCTCAACAACGTGGCGTCGACGTTGCGCGAGTACAACCAGACCATCGTGGAAGTCAGCGGCCACACCGACAGCGTAGGCTCCGATGCCGTCAACCAGCGCCTTTCGGAGCAGCGTGCCGCGTCGGTCGGCAACTACCTGATCGGCCAAGGCTTGCAGCGCGAGCGTTTCGAGATCGTGGGCATGGGCAAGCGCTATCCGATCGCCAGCAACGACACCGACTCGGGGCGTGCCGCCAACCGCCGCGTCGAGGTTCGCGTGCTGCCGGTGCGTTCGTAAAGCGTCAACGCGAGATGTGCGAAACGGGCCGCGCAAGCGGCCCGTTTTCTTTGGCGGGTCTGCCATCCGCTGTCAACCCGTTTCCAGCACCGCCATCCGTTGCCACAATCGGGGTCCCACCCGATCCATCGGGTCATTCAAGTACGGACGCAATGCAAGACCGCAATCCCCAGATCGCCCAGCACATCGCTGCCACCATCGCCACCGAGATCGGCGCGCAGACCGCCCAGGCCAAGGCTGCCATCGCGCTGCTGGATGAGGGCGCCACGGTGCCGTTCATCGCACGCTATCGCAAGGAAGTCACGGGCGGCCTCGACGACACCCAGTTGCGCAACCTCGAAGTGCGCCTGACCTACCTTCGCGAACTGGAGGATCGTCGCGCCGCCGTGCTCGCCAGCATCGACGAGCAGGGCAAGCTGACGGATGAACTCCGTGCGGAGATCGAAGCCGCGGACACGAAGTCCCGGCTGGAAGATCTCTATCTGCCGTACAAGCCCAAGCGTCGCACCCGCGCGCAGATCGCGCGCGAAGCCGGCCTGGAGCCGTTGGCCGACGGTCTGCTCGCAGACCCGACGCAGGTGCCCGAGACCGCAGCGGGCGCCTATATCGATGCCGAGAAAGGCGTCGCCGACGCGAAGGCGGCGCTCGATGGCGCGCGCGCGATCCTGATGGAGCGCTGGGGCGAGAACGCCGGGCTGGTGGGCGAGCTGCGTGGCTGGATGGCCGACGTCGGCGTGATCCGCGCCAAGGTCGCCGAGGGCAAGGAAAACGAAGGTGCGAAGTACCGCGATTACTTCGACCACGCCGAATCACTGGCGAAGATTCCTTCGCACCGCCTGCTGGCGCTGTTCCGTGCGCGCCGCGAAGAGATCCTGCTGCTCGATCTCGATCCGGGCATGGAGGCCGAGGCCGGCCATCAGCAGGCCGAAGGTCGCGTGGCGGTGCACGCCGGTGTGGCCGCGCAGGGCCGCGCCGCCGACAAGTGGCTGCTGGATGCCTGCCGCCTGACCTGGCGCGCCAAGCTGCACATGCACCTGCTGCTCGACCTGTTCAACCAGGCGCGCGAGAAGGCCGAAGCCGAGGCCATCACCGTGTTCGGCGACAACCTCAAGGATCTGCTGCTGGCCGCACCTGCAGGACCGAAAGCCGTATTGGGTCTCGATCCCGGACTGCGCACCGGCGTGAAGGTCGCCGTGGTCGACCGTACCGGCAAGCTGGTCGACACCGCGACCATCTATCCGCACGAACCCAAGCGTCAATGGGACCAGTCGCTGCACGTGCTGCGCGCGCTGTGCACGAAGCACCGGGTCGACCTGATCGCCATCGGCAACGGCACCGCCAGCCGCGAGACCGACAAGCTGGCCGGCGATCTCATCAAGCAGGCCGCCGAGCTGAAGATGGACAAGATCGTCGTCAGCGAAGCAGGCGCGTCGGTCTACTCGGCGTCCGAGTTCGCGGCGAAGGAGTTTCCTGATCTGGACGTCAGCATCCGTGGCGCAGTGTCCATCGCGCGCCGCCTGCAGGATCCGCTGGCGGAGCTGGTCAAGATCGAGCCGAAGGCGATCGGCGTCGGCCAGTACCAGCACGACGTCGACCAGTTCCGCCTGGCGCGTGCGCTGGACGCGCGCGTCGAGGACTGCGTCAACGCGGTGGGTGTGGACGTCAACACGGCGTCGGCGGCACTGTTGACGCGCGTGTCCGGTCTGTCGTCGACGGTAGCCGAGAACATCGTCCGCTTCCGCGACGAGCACGGTGCCTTCCGCACCCGAAAAGCGCTCCTGGGCGTGCCG
The DNA here is from genome assembly GCF_964252945.1 of Pseudoxanthomonas sp. LjRoot143. NCBI lineage: Bacteria > Pseudomonadati > Pseudomonadota > Gammaproteobacteria > Lysobacterales > Lysobacteraceae > Pseudoxanthomonas > Pseudoxanthomonas sp. LjRoot143. The sequence continues at coordinate 1,423,384 of NZ_CAXUPM020000001.1, forward strand.
CGTCTGGGCGAGAAAACCTTCGAGCAGTGTGCCGGCTTCCTGCGCATCGCCGATGGCGACGAGCCGCTGGACGCCTCGTCGGTGCACCCGGAAGCCTATCCGGTGGTGGAACGCATCCTCGCCGGCAGCGGCCGGCAGGTGAAGCAGATTGTCGGCGACATCGTGTTTCTGCGTGCGGTGAAGGCCGAGCAGTACACCGACGACAAGTTCGGCGTGCCGACCATCCGCGACATCCTGAAGGAACTGGAGAAGCCCGGCCGCGACCCGCGTCCCGAGTTCAAGGCCGCGCGCTTCGCCGACGGCGTGGAAGACATCAAGGACCTGCGCGAAGGCATGATCCTGGAAGGCGTGGTCAGCAACGTGGCCGCGTTTGGTGCCTTCGTCGACATCGGCGTGCATCAGGACGGCCTGATCCACATCTCCGCGCTGGCCGACCGCTACGTGAAGGATCCCCGCGAGGTGGTGAAGGCCGGCGACATCGTCAAGGTGAAGGTGTTGGAGGTCGACGTGGCCCGCAAGCGCATCGCGCTGACGCGCCGCCTGGACGACACGCCTGCACCGCAGGCGCCGCGTGAGGCGCGCAGCAATGATCCGCGTGCGCCGCGCGGGCAGGATCGTGGGAATCCGCAACGCCGTGGCCCGGCTCCTGCAAAAACGACGGCGGCACCCGCGGACAACGCGCTGGCCGCGGCGTTCGCCCGCGCAAAGGGGCAGGGCTGATCAAGGCGCGCTCCCGGACAGGGAGCGCGTTTCCTCAGGGCGTGGAAGCCGCGTACGGTGCGAGATGGCGGTTCAGGCCGCCACTGCGCAACGCCGTCGCCGCGGCGCTCCAGTCGACCGGCTTGCCGGTCTTCAGTGCGTCCAGCACCGCGACCACGGACAACTCCACCTCCGGCAGCGCGGATGCACCGGCGGCGTTGCGTCGCTGTTCGATGGCTTCGAACAGCACCGCGTTGGCCTCCGCGTAGGACAACGGTGCGGTGGTGCCGTGCGCGTCGCGCCACGCCGGCGTGGCGAGCACGCCGTTGACGTGCGAGAGAATCAGCCACGTCGCGCGGCCGATCAGTTTCAGGTTGCCGGGCTGTACGCTGGTCATGGTGTTGCCGACCACGCGGCCCCGCTTGGCCATCACGCCGGTGGAATGCGCGTTGAGCAGCATCTTCAGCACGATGGTCTGGTTGAGTTCGAAGGCATCGCGCTGCGGTACCGTCACCGCGATCACCGGCACCGGACGGGGCAGGGCGGCGACATCGCGCAGCACGTCCGAATCCAGCGGTCGCGCGGACACCGAGAACAGGACCAGTTCCGCACCGGCCGCCGTCGCCGCCTCCAGCCACGCGCGGTTGGCAGCCTGATGCGCTTCGTCACCGAGCAGGATCAGCGCGCCGGAATCACCCGCGGCGGGCGCATTGCGCTGCATGTTCGCCGCCGAGTACGACAGGTCGTACAGCGCCTGCTGTTCGTCGCCGGCATTGGACAGGCCACGCAGCGCGGCTTCTTTCAGATAGGGATCGGCGATGCCGTTCTCGAACGGCGGCAGGTACAGCGCCTTGTCGAGGCCATGGAACGGCCGGTGCAGCAGTGCCTGCCATGCCTGCGCGCCGTCGTCGGCCGGCGTCCACACCTGGATCCAGGAACGACGCTCGGTCGCATTGACCGCATCCAGCGGCCCCAGGCGGAATGTCGGCGCGCGTTCGGTCACGTCCACGAACACCGGCATCAGTGCGCGCGTGGCCAGGTAGGTGGCGCGGTGGCCGTTCGCGTAGCTCGCGGCTTCGCGATCGGTCCATGCGGCCAGCCTGGGCGCAGCGGCCGCGGCGGTCTGCTGCAGCGTGGTGAAGCCGCGCAGGCGGTCGGCGATGCTGGCCTCGCCGAAGCCCAGCGACGCCAGTTCGTCGGCCGACAGCACGTCGCGCAGCAGCGCGCGGGTGGCGTCTTCCAGCACTACACCCAGCACGTACAGGCTGGTGGTGGTGGCCTGCATGCGGGTGGAACCCGTGATCGCCTGCGGACCTGTCGGCAGCGCGATCTTGGTGATACGCGCATCATCGAGCACGCGGCGGCTGCGTTCGAACGGGCGCAGCACCTCGTCCGGATTGTTGTAGACGAACCATGTTCGCCGCGCATCCGTACCGGCCTGGTCGGCGGCGGCCAGCGCGGTGCCGATCACGGCGGACGTTTCACCGCCTTCGGTGACCGCGAACACCAGATCCTGCGGCCGGATACCGTTGTCTTGCAGCTGCAGTCGGCCGATCTCGGGAATGTCCTCGAAGCCTTCCAGCGAGGCGATCAGTGCACGGTCGCCACCGGTGATCTCGCCGCGCACGCGCTCGCCAAGGGCGGGATAACGTGCATCGATCTTCGCCGTGAGCGGCGATTGCGCGGTGCGCTGCCAGAAGGGACGCCACAGTCCGCTTTCCAGCGTTTCGGCGAGGCGGCCGGTCGACCCGGTGCCGTAGAAGTACAGGCGATGCCCCTCGCGCAGCGCACGGGTGATCTCGCCCGATGCGGCTTCCAGCGCGGCCAGGCGCGCCGGATCCTCGGCCACGCCCCGCAGCGCCTTGGCTATGTCTTCGTCCACCTCCAGCAGCGAGGCCAGGCCATCGGCGGTATCGGCGGCGATGCGCGTGCTCAGGTCGAAGCTGCGTGGATGGCGCTGCTCGGTCAGCAGGCTGTGCAACTGGAACTGCTGCTTGTTCGCAACGAAGTCCTGCGATTGCGCTGACGGCGACACACCCAGGCGGTTCGATGCGGGTTGGGCCGCCGCGGGGGCCAGCACGCCGGCCATGACAAGGAAAGACATGCTGTGCATGATGCGTTTCGCCATACGGGACATCGGATCCCTCACCTGACAACGGAAGAATGCGTCGGTACCGGCGGCAGATCCCCTTCGCACGGCGCCGGACGCAGGCTGCTATCGTCGCGACAACGATAGCAAACGGTCGCGACACTATGCCCCGGTTTCCTCGTCCGCTGCATGCTGCACTGCGCCCCACGGCGCGCGGACTGATGCTTGCCTTGCTCTGCGCCGGTGCTGTGGCGCCCGCGCTGTCGGCCGAATCCGTGGTCAGCGAACCCGCCTGCGACTGCGCGGTCACCGCGCCACGCCTTGGTATCGAGGTGCTGTTGGAGCAGCGCCTCGACCTGCTGCGCGGCAAGCGTGTGGGGCTGGTGACCAACGCCACCGGCATAGATGCGCAGCTGCGCAGCAGCGTGGACCGCCTCGCCGCGCAATCGGATTTCAAGCTGGTGGCGCTGTTCGGTCCCGAACACGGCGTGCGCGGAGACGTGCAGGCCGGCGACAAGGTCGCGTCCACGCGCGATGCCGTCACTGGCCTGCCGGTGCACAGTCTGTACGGGGAACACCGCGAGCCCACGCCCGTGATGCTCGACGGCATCGACGTCCTGGTGTTCGACATCCAGGATGTCGGCACGCGCTTCTACACGTACCCGTACACGTTGGCCGGGGTGATGCGCGCCGCGAAGCGCGCGGGCATTCCCGTCGTCGTTGCCGACCGTCCCGATCCCATGGGCGGGGTCCTGGTGGAAGGCCCGGTGCTGGAGCCCGCGCTGGCGTCGTTCGTCGGCCTGTTCCCGATTCCCCTGCGGCACGGCATGACCCTCGGCGAACTGGCCATGCTGTTCAACAGCGAGTTCGGCATCGGCGCCGAGTTGCACGTGGTGGCGATGCACGGCTGGCAGCGGGGCGACGAACCGCTGCGAAGCGCGCTGCCTTGGGTGCCGCCGTCCCCCAACATGCCGACACCCGACACCGCGCTGGTCTATCCGGGTATGGGCCTGCTGGAAGGCACCAACGTGTCCGAAGGCCGTGGCACAACGCGCCCGTTCGAGACCGTGGGTGCGCCCTGGGTCGATGCGCGGGCGCTCGCGGAGCGACTCAACGCCATGCAATTGCCGGGCGTGCATTTCCGCCCCACCTGGTTCACGCCTACGTTCTCCAAGCATGCCGGCGAGGCCTGCGCGGGCATACAGCTGCACGTCACCGACCACGCCGCTTTCCGTCCGGTGCGTACCGGTGTTGCCGTGCTGAAGGCGCTGCACGACCAGCATCCGAAGGATTTCGCATTCCTGCCCGGCGATCCGCCGTTTTTCGACCGGCTTGCCGGCGTGCCGTGGCTACGCGGGGCCATCGCACGCGGAGAGGGCATCGATGCCATCGAGGCCCGCTGGGCGCCTGCACTCGAACAGTTCCGGGCAGTGCGGCAGCGCTATCTGCTGTACCCGGAGCGTGAGCGGTAGCGAAGATGTGCCGTGGGCGCGATGTCGGTCGCGATGACGCGCTACGGATGATTCATCGCGACTGAGATCGCTCCCGCGACAAACGCCCGGACTCAGGCCGGGCGCTTGCGGGTCCGGCTGCGGCGAGCGGGCCTGCCGCTGTCCGCGCCGAGCGGCGCCACGGGACTGCGTTCCTGCTGCAGGCGCTCCAGCGACGACAGCGTGTCGGTGTAGGCGATGAAATGCTGCAGATAACCCGGCGATACATCGCGCATGAAGTGCAGCGCACGGTGCACCAGTTTGCCGGAGTTGAGCGGGCCGGCGTCGGCAGGCAGATCGTCCAGCGACGCGCGCAGCTGGCTGTCGGTGCGCACCTGGGTCCACACGCGGCGGGCCTCCTCGAGCACCGCTGGTGCGTGGCCGGCCGGCGTACCGGTGTGCGTGTCCGCGGTCGGCTGCCCAGGGGTGCGCGACTGCAATGCGGTCACCAGCAGGCGCAGTGCGCCGTCTTCGGATGGCGCGGTCTCGCGTGGCGACCTCGGCGTCCATGTTGCGAGATCGCTGGCATAGGTCGCGATCAGGCCGGACAGGCGTGCGTCCAGCAGGCGTCGGGCCGCGCCTTCGTGGGCGCGCGCCCGTGTCGCCAGCGCGTCGATGAAGGCGAAGCGCACCGGGTCCATGCGCTCGGCGCCGCGAGCGCGCCAGCCTTCCAGCTGCGCGGCGGCGGACAGGGCGTCGCCGTCCATCAGGGCGTGGCCTGGCGCTTGGCGGGGCGCGCGATCGGCGCGATCTCGACGCGACGGTTACGTGCGCGACCTTCCTCGCTGTCGTTCGCGCTGACCGGCTGCTCGGCACCGAACGCGGCCGCGAAGACTGACGACGACGGCACGCCGTCGGCGATCAGCGTGCGGGTGACGGTCAGCGAACGCTGTGCGGACAGCTCCCAGTTGTCGGCGAACTGGCGGTTGTTGCCGCTCACCTGGCGGTCGTCGGTGAAGCCGCTGACCATCAGGATCTCGTCGCGCGTGCGCAGGTAGCCGGCCAGCGGCGCGGCCAGGCCCTTCAGCAGTTCGCGGCCTTCCGGCTGCAACTGGTCGGAGTTCAGCGCGAACAGCACGTTGCCGCGGATGCCGATGCGGCCGTCCACGATCGTCACCCGGCCTTCGGCCAGCGGTTCGGCAAGCGCCTCTTCCAGCGCCTTGCGCTGCTGCGCTTCCAGCTCGCGGCGCTTCACTTCCTCGTCCAGTCGCTGCGACAGCTGCGCCTGCACGGCGATCACACCGACCAGCACCAGCACGAACGCGCCCAACAGCACCGACATCAGGTCGCCAAAGCTGGCCCAGACAGGCGCGCCGAGCTCGGCGTCGTCTCCGGTCTCGACGCTCACGCGGCTTCTGCCGGCTGCGCGCCGCCCAACTGCTGCAGGTCGAGAGTGATCTGCCGCTGCGCGGACAGGCTGAGGTCGATGACCTCGCGCGCCTGCGCCACGTAGTACGCGAGCTGATCGTCGCTGCGCGCCAGCGAACGGTCGAGCGCGCTTTCGATGCCCTGCAGCCGAACCAGCAGCTCCTCGTTCGACTGGCCGAAGGCTTGCACCGCGGTGCCGAGCGCGTCGCCGAGGCTGGCGACTTCGGTGGCGCCGGCGGCGACCTGCGCGACGATGCCGCCCAGCTTGCCGGTCTCGGCTTCGACATGGTCGGTGAAGCGGGTGCCTACGCGGTCGAGCAGGTCGGCCGAGGTGGCAACCAGCGCATCGATGGCGCCGCGCTGTTCGGTGGAGGCGTGGTTCACCGCGTCGAGCAGGGTCTGCAATGTGCCCATCAGCTGATTGCGCTCTTCCAGCATCGCGGTGTCGCGGACCATGCTGTCGGACAGCTTCTGCCGCAGTTCGGCGATGACGTCCGCCGCCGCACGTGGCGCCTCCGACGCGACCTGCACGAGTTGCGAGATCTCGGCGATGGTCTGGGCGGAATGCGCTTGCGCCTGCGCGGTGATGTCCTGCGTGCTGCGCGACAGGGCGTCGCAGATGTCCTGCTGCAGAGTTGCAGTCCGTGCGCCGGCCTGTTCCCACTGTGTCTGCAGGATGGCGCCGGTCGTCGCCAGCCGCTCCGCCCACGCTGCGAGACGTGGTTCATCCTGCGCGACGAGCGCCTGCTGGACATCGGCATGCGACGACGCGATCGCGTCGAGGAGCGACGTGGCGTGGCGCCGCATGTCGTCGGCGTTGGCGGCCAGGGCCTGCTCGTTGCGCGCGGCGATGCCGGCGCTGGTGGCTTCCTGCTGTGCGAGCACCTGGTTCCAGCGGTCCGACTGTGTTGCGGCGCTGCGCTCCAGCTGCGACGACACGCCGTCGATCAGCGCGGAGGCGCGCGTGTCGAATGCAAGGGACAGGCGCTCGGTCAGCGCCTGCATGTCGCCGGTGAGCGCAGCGTTCGAGCGCTGCTGCTGCTCGAGCGCTGTCGTCCAACTGGCCGCTGCCGCCGTTGCGGCGGCACCGAAGCCAGCACTCAGTCCATCCAGTTGGCGCTGTACGGCCTCGGTGACGGTGGTCTGCATCGCCACACTTTCGCGGGCGAGCCCGGCCAGCGTCGCTTCGGTCGACGGTTGCAGTGCGGCGACCACGGCACGTGCGCTCGCATCGACCCCGGACTTCAGTGTCTGCTCGAACGAGGTGGCCCACTGCGCCTGTGCCGCTTCGGTACGTTCGTGGAAGGCCTGCTGGTGGGTGGCCAGGCGTTCGCCAGCGGCGGCGTTCTGCGTTTCGATCGACGCCACCATCGCGTGCAGGCGTTCAACCAGGTCCGGCATCAGCGCAGCCTGCTGCTGCAGCAGTCGGAGCGATTCCTCCCGTTGGAATGCCTGCGAATGCGTGTGCAGCGAGGAGGCGATTTCCGCATCGAGCAGATGCGCCGCGTGCAGCCGCTCGCGACGGCTGAGCGCGGCAAGCAGGCCGAGTACGGCCGAAGCCGCCACACCGGCGATCGAGGTGCCGAACGCGAAGCCCAGGCCTTTCACCGGTGCCGCCAGAGAGCCGCGGATAGCGTCGATGTCGGTGGCGCTCTCCAGCGCCAGGCCGGTGCCGCGCAGCGTGGCCATCATGCCGAGCAGCGTGCCGAGCATGCCCAGCAGCACCAGCAGACCGACCAGGTACGGCGTCAGGGCCGGAGCGGGCAGCGCGACGCGTTCGCCTTCGACGCGTTGGCGCACCGAGGGGCGCAGGCTCGCGTGCAGTGACGACAGCCACGCCGATAGTCCGTCCTTGGCGGCCGAGGTGTCCGCGACGGCGCGCAGCAGGGTGTCGGTCGCCTGCCGGTAGCGATGCAGTTCCAGCACGCCCGCCAGGTAGCAGGCGCCGATCACCAGGGTGACGACCACGCCCAGTGCATGCGTACCGACGTAGCCGGCCCCGATCCAGGTGACGATGGCGAGGCCCAGCAGGGAAAGGGGCGCGAACAGGAAATGTCGGTTCATGGTGTTCCGGAAACAGGTGAAGAACGAAGCGCGGCGAGCAGCGCTTCGATGGGATGGAAGCGAACGTCGAGCTCGGCGAGCAGTACGTCCTGCAGGTCGCGGCGGAACGTGGCCAGCCACGTGTCGTCCGCCGCGTCGGCATTGGCCTGCTTCAACCGGTCGAAATGCTGGCCGAGCAGGGTGGGGGTGGCGGCCAGCAGGGTCTGCTCGCGCGGGCTGAGGGTCATCTCCATGACCGCGTCGACCTCGGCCAGCCGCGCCTGGTCGGCGGTGCCCTTCGCCAGCGCATCGCGCAGGCGCCCACGCAGCTGGCCGGTAGCGGCCTGCATCGAGCGCTGCAGGTCCAGGCAGTGGCGGTGGAACGGCGCTACGTCGTCCCCAGCCAGCAGGTCCAGCCGGTCTCGGCGCAGGATCGCGGTGGTCAGGGTCGCGCGAGCACGCGCGCAGGCGGCTTCCTCTGCATCGACCGGGATCGCGTCGCTGGGGCCAGCCGTCGATCCGTCGAGGGCCCGCGACAGCGCGATGGCGCGGTTCCAGTCGAGCCACTGGCCGAGTCGCTCGGACAATGCGGGGGCAGCAGGGAGGTCGAGGTCGCCCAGCCGGGCGAGGCGCCGGACGAAGGCGGGGGCCGAGACGGCGACCCGGGATTGCGGTAATGCCACGCTGACACTCAAAAAAGACGGCAATTTTACAGGAAGCACCAAGCCGGCAGGCCGGATCCAGGCCCAATCTGAGTCGAGCGAACCGACGGGCAAAGAAAAAGCCGGAACCTCGCGGTTCCGGCTTTCTGAATGGTGGAGGTGGGCGGAATTGAACCGCCGTCCGAAGGCACTCCATCCCCGGTACTACATGCTTATCCCCCCGTTGGATCTCGTCCTGCGACAGCACGGTGGGCGAAGCGCACCGCAGGACCAGCCTGTTTTAGGTTGACCGGGTGCTGACAGGCAGCCACTCCCGGCGATTCCGTGATAATGACCTTACGCTGCGAGCACGGACACAAGCAGTTTCAGGGCTTACGCCTTAAGCGGCGAGAGCGTAGTTGTCGTCGTTGGCAACTAGAGTTTTGCCGCTGGATTTACGAGGAAAGCTGCCCCCTCGGCATGCACCAGGCAACTTCGCAACCCCCGTCGAAGCCAGTGCACCCCCGGGAGTCAGAAACGTCCTGACGATGCAAGTGTAGGGGCGGGGTAGGCAGGAGACAAGGTTCGGGGTGTATTGGGTCAACCGAGCTTCACTTGCGATACCAGGTGTGGGAGCGACGTAAGTCGCGAGCTCTTGGCTGGCAACTCACCGGGGCATCGTCTTTTCCAGGTCTCGAAGCGCTATCGGGAAAAGCGATCGCGACTGACGTCGCTCCCACATCCAGCTCCCCCGGGTCTCACGCATCCTTGTTGTGCTGGCGCATCACGCGGGACTTCTCGCGTGCCCAGTCGCGGTCCTTCTCGCTCGCACGCTTGTCGTGGGTCTGCTTGCCCTTGGCCAGGGCGATCTCGGCCTTCACCTTGTTGCCTTTCCAGTACAGCGAGGTCGGCACCAGCGTGTAGCCGTCGCGCTCGACCTTGCCGATCAGGCTGTCGATCTCGTTCCGGTGCAGCAGCAGCTTGCGGGTACGACGGTCGTCGGCCACCACATGACTGGAGGCCTGGATCAGCGGCGTGATCTGCGCACCGAACAGGAAGATCTCGCCATGACGGACGATCGCATAGGCCTCGGTGATGTTGGCGCGACCGGCGCGGATCGCCTTCAGTTCCCATCCCTGCAGGGCGAGGCCCGCCTCGTAGCGCTCCTCGAAGTGGTACTCATGACGGGCGCGCTTGTTCAGCGCGATCGTGCCCGTTGCTTTATTCTTGTCCGGTTTCTTTGCCATCCGTCCTATTGTCGCCGAAGGCGGAACCCTACGCGAGCCACATGCATACGATCCGCCGCAGCGCCCTGGTCGAACACTCGGCCACCCGGATGTTCGACCTGGTCAACGACGTGGCCGCCTATCCGCGCCGGTTCGACTGGTGCAGCGCCGCCGACCTGATCGAGCAGGGCGAGGCGAGGCTGGTCGCCCGGCTGGACCTTGGGCTGGGCTCGCTGAGGACCTGGTTCACCACCGAAAACACGCTGGACCGCCCGCACCGCATCGACATGGACCTGGTCGACGGGCCGTTCCGCAAGCTACACGGACGCTGGGACTTCCATGCGCTGGACGAGTCAGCCTGCAAGGTGACGCTGACCCTGGAGTTCGAGCCGTCCAGCCGCCTGCTGGCGCCTGCGATGGCGCTGGGCTTCCAGGGACTGGCGGACCGCATGGTGGACGACTTCGTGCGTGCCGCCGATCGGAGCGCATGACGTGCGGGTGGAAGTGATCCGGGCATGGCCGCACCGGTTCGAATCGGTGGCGCTGGAGGTCTCAGCCGGGGCGACCGTGGCGGATGCGCTGGCGGCCAGCGGCTTTGCGGATGCGGAGCATACGGGCGTCGCGGTGCACGGTGTGAATGCCACGAGCGCCACCGTATTGAACGAAGGCGACCGCGTGGAAGTGCTGCGGCCGTTGCTGATCGACCCGAAAGAGGCGCGCCGGCGTCGGGCGCGCGGTTGAGCGCTTAGCGGCGGCGGCCGCCCTTCTTCTTTTCCTTGGCGAGGTTCGGACCGAACTTGCGCACGTCGCGCGACAGCTGCAGGTCGGCCTCGGGGAAATACTCGCCTTCCCAACTGGCCAGCACGCCGCCATTGAAGATCAGCGTGAGGTTCTTGATGTCGGTGGTGCCGCGGCGGTTGGTGCGGTTGCTCGCGGTGTAGTCCCAGCGGTCGGCGTGGAACGGGTCGGCGATCGACGGGCTGCCCAGCAGCGACTGCACCTGCTGCTTGCTCTGTCCTGCCTGCAGCTGGTCCACGGCCGTCTTCTCGATCAGGTTGCCCTGGTAGATCGGCTGCTTGTAGAGGATGCCGCAGCCAGTGGTGGCGGAAGCGAGGACGGCAACCAGCAGGAATTTGCGCATTGGGACAGGTACGGTGGGAAACCGGGCCGATGATACACTCCCGCGGACCGCCGCAACCGAGCTTCAGGCAGCTGGCGCTAAACCGAGAGTGAACGGAGACGCCATGGAATCGCAGGATCTACGCAAAGTCGGCCTCAAGGTCACCCACCCGCGCATGCGCATCCTGGAGTTGCTGGAGCAGAAGAACGCCCAGCACCATCTGAGCGCGGAAGACATCTATCGCCAATTGCTCGAGCACGGCGATGAGATCGGCCTGGCGACGGTGTATCGCGTGCTGACCCAGTTCGAGGCCGCAGGTCTGGTGCTGAAGCACAACTTCGAGGGCGGCCAAGCCGTCTACGAACTCGATCGTGGCGGGCATCACGACCACATGGTGGACGTGGACACCGGCAAGATCATCGAATTCGAAAGCGTCGAGATCGAAAAACTCCAGCGGGAGATCGCGGCCAAGCACGGCTATATCCTGGAAGAGCACTCGCTGGTGCTCTACGTGCGCAAGAAGCGCTGACGGCGGGAGATTCGTGGCGGCGAGTGTGGGAGCGACGCAAGTCGCGAAGCAGCGTCGTCGGTGAAGCCACATCGCGACTTACGTCGCTCCCACAGCAAGAATGGCCGGATGCCTTCAGACCGCGTTGGCCAATAGCCGCTTGGCGGCCGCGTGGGCTTCCTTGCTGACTTCCACGCCACCCAGCATGCGGGCCAGCTCCTCTTCGCGCTGTTTCGCGCCCAGCTTCTCGACGGCGCTCTGGGTCATGCCGTCCACGGGTGCCTTGCTAACCCGGTAGTGGGCATGGCCCTGCGCGGCGACCTGGGGCAGGTGGGTGACGCACAGGACCTGCCGCTCGGCACCGAGTGCACGCAGTTTCTGGCCGACGATCTCGGCCACGGCGCCGCCGATGCCGGTGTCCACTTCATCGAAGATCATGGTGGGCACGGCGTCCAGACCGAGCGCGGCGACTTCGATCGCCAGCGAGATGCGTGCGAGTTCGCCGCCTGAAGCGACCTTGCGCAGGGGGCGCGGTGGCTGACCCGCATTGGCCGAGACCAGGAATTCGACACGCTCGGCACCGGTCGGATCGGGACGTTCGCCTTCCAGGGGTTCCAGCGCGATCTCGAACCGGCCTCCGCCCATGCCCAGTTCGGCGATCAGTGCCGTAGTAGTGTCGCCCAGGGACTTCGCGGCTTGCTGACGCGTACGGGTCAGCGTGGCGGCGGCATCGCGCCACTGCGCCTTGGCCGTCTCGATCTCACCGTTGAGCAGGAGCAGGCGCTCGCCAGCGCCGCGCAGCGAGTCCAGTTCGGCGGCCAGGCGGTCGTTCTGCTCCTGCAGGCCGTCCAGCGGCACGCGGTGCTTGCGCGCGAGGTCGTGCACGCGGGCGAGCTTGCGTTCCAGTGCGTCGAACTGCATCGGTTCGGCGTCGAGGTCGTCGCGCACCTGGCCAAGCAGGGACAGGGCTTCCTCGATCTGGATTGCGGCGCCGTCCAACAGCGCATCCACGTCGCGCAGGCGCGGCTCGTGTTCGGCCTGCCGGGCGAGATCGGCCCGGACCTGCTGCAACTGGCGCGTCAACGAGGGCGTATCGTCGCCGGCCAACTGGCCCAGCGCCGCGTCGCAGGCCTGGATCAGGCCGGCCGCGTGCGCCTGGCGGCGGTGACTGACCACCAGCGCGTCCAGCGCGGCGGGCGACAGATCTTCGCGCTGCAGCTCGACCAGTTGATGTTCCAGATAGTTGATCCGGTCGGACACATCCCCCTGGCCCGACAACTGCTCGCGTTCGCGTAGCAGGGCCGTCCAGCAACGGGCGGCGTCGCGCACCGTGGTGCGCTCGCGGTCGTTGCGGGCGAAGGCATCGAGCAGGTCCAACTGGCTGTTGCGGGCGAGCAGGGCCTGGTGTTCGTGTTGGCCATGGATCTCGACCAGGCGGCCGGCCAGTTCGGCCAGCTGCGACAGGGTCACGCTGCGGCCGTTGATCCAGGCCCGCGAGCCGCCGTCGGCCCGGATCACCCGGCGCAACTGGCACTGGCCGTCATCGTCCAGCTCGTTGTCGGCCAGCCAGGCCTGCGCCGGCGAACCGGGGGCGGCGGCGAATTCGGCGGACAGCTCGGCACGCTCGGCGCCATGGCGGACCACGCCGCTGTCGGCACGCAGGCCGGACAGGAAGCCGAGGGCATCCACCAGCAGCGACTTGCCGGCGCCGGTTTCACCGGAAATGACGGTCATGCCGTCACCGAACTCCAGTTCGGCGGCGCGGACCACGGCGAAATCCTTCAGGGCGAGATGTCTGAGCATGCGGCGGATTGTAAGCGGAGCCGGCTCACCGACTGAGACACCCGGCGGCCGGCTTGCAAAGGCGAGGGCGCGACGTTATCTAGCTGCCATGAACACGCCATCGCCCCCGCTGGATCCGCGCGCCCGCCAGTTGCTGCGCACGCTGATCTCGCGCTACATCCACGATGGCGAACCGGTGGGGTCGCAGACGCTGGCCCGCCATGCCGGGCTGGAGGTCAGTCCGGCGACCATCCGCAACATCCTGTCCGAGCTGGAGGAAGTCGGGCTGCTGAGCTCGCCCCACACCTCGGCCGGCCGGATCCCGACGGCACAGGGCTACCGGGTGTTCGTCGACAGCCTGGTGCAGGTGAAGTCGCTAGGGGACGGCGAGGTGGCGCGCCTGCGCGCCGAACTGTCCGCCGGCGCCGGCACCCAGGCGCTGCTGGGCAACGCGTCCGAGCTGCTGTCGGCCATGACCCATTTCGTCGGCGTGGTCAGTGTGCCGCGGCGCGAGCAGTTCGCCTTCCGCTATATCGACTTTGTGCCGCTGGACGGGCAGCGGGTGATGGCCATCCTGGTGTTCGCCGACAACGATGTGCAGAACCGGGTCATCGAGACGCGGCGCCCCTACGAGCGCTCCGAGCTTGAGCGCATCTCCAATTACCTGAACACCCAGTTCGCGGGCCGGCCGCTGTCCGAGATCCGCGCCAACCTGCTGCGCGATCTTCGCCGGGCGCAGACCGAAATGGAGGGGCTGCTGGCCGAATCCATCGAACTGGCCGAGCAGGCGCTGGCCCCGCCCGGCGACGACGTGGTGCTGGCAGGCCAGACCCGGTTGATGGGCGTGCAGGAGCTGTCCGACCTTGAGCGGCTGCGCGATCTGTTCGAGGCCTTCGCCCGCAAGCGCGAGATCCTGCAGCTGCTGGAACGCACGATCCGGGCACCGGGCGTGCGGATCTTCATCGGCGAGGACACCGGGCTGGCGCCGCATGACGGGGTTTCGGTGGTCACCGCGCCGTACATGGCGGGCGGGCAGGTGCTGGGCGTGCTGGGCGTCATCGGGCCCACGCGCATGGCCTACGATCGGGTGATTCCGGTGGTGCAGGCAGCGGCCGATGTCTTGGGTGCGGCCTTGAATCCGGAATCCACGGCCCCATAGGTTCCCGGTTGGGCGGCTGGACCTGCCGCCAGGGAACCGAAATGAACGAGCAGCACGAATACGACCTTCCGTCCGGCCAGGTGCCGGATGCCGCCGAGACCGACGCCGCCCTGCTGGCAGAGCTGGAAACGCTGCGCAACGAGCTGGACCAGCTGCGCGCCACCACGCTGCTGGAGCGCGCCGACCTGGAAAACCAGCGCAAGCGCGTGGCCCGCGATATCGAGCAGGCCCGCAAGTTCGCCAACGAGCGCCTGCTGGGCGACCTGCTGCCGGTGTTCGACAGCCTGGACGCTGGCCTGGCCGCCGCCGGCGCCGAGTCCAGTCCGCTGAAGGACGGTCTGGAGCTCACCTTCAAGCAGTTGCTGAAGGTCGCCGGCGACAACGGCCTGACCCTGGTCGACCCTACCGGCGAAGCCTTCGATCCGGAACATCACCAGGCGATCAGCCAGGCCGATGCACCCGGTGCGGCGCCGGGCAGCGTCGTGCAGGTGTTCCAGAAGGGTTACGTGCTCAACGGCCGCCTGCTGCGCCCGGCGCTGGTGGTCGTGGCCAAGCACGACTGAATGCCCTCGCGACGGCGCTTGAACCGCGTCATCGCACCCCTATATCGGGACCATCCACCCGGCCGATCGCCGGGTCCAACATCAGAATTCGCTAGGGAGTGAGATTCAAATGGGCAAGATCATCGGCATCGACCTGGGCACGACCAATTCGTGCGTGGCGATCATGGACGGCGGCAAGGCCCGCGTCATCGAGAATTCGGAAGGCGACCGCACCACCCCCTCCATCGTGGCCTACACGAAGGACGGCGAAGTGCTGGTCGGCGCCTCGGCCAAGCGCCAGGCCGTGACCAACCCGAAGAACACCTTCTACGCGGTGAAGCGCCTGATCGGCCGCAAGTTCACCGACGCGGAAGTGAAGAAGGACCTGGACCTGGTCCCGTACGACATCATCGCGCACGAGAACGGCGATGCCTGGGTGCAGACGAGCGACGGCAAGAAGCTGTCGGCGCAGGAAATCTCCGCGCGCATCCTGGAGAAGAT
The DNA here is from genome assembly GCF_964252945.1 of Pseudoxanthomonas sp. LjRoot143. NCBI lineage: Bacteria > Pseudomonadati > Pseudomonadota > Gammaproteobacteria > Lysobacterales > Lysobacteraceae > Pseudoxanthomonas > Pseudoxanthomonas sp. LjRoot143. The sequence continues at coordinate 1,438,552 of NZ_CAXUPM020000001.1, forward strand.
GAAGAAGACGGCCGAAGCCTTCCTCGGCGAGACCGTCACCGAAGCCGTCATCACCGTGCCGGCCTACTTCAACGACAGCCAGCGTCAGGCCACCAAGGACGCGGGCAAGATCGCCGGCCTGGACGTCAAGCGCATCATCAACGAACCCACCGCCGCCGCACTGGCCTACGGCCTGGATAAGGGCGAGGGCGGGGCGGACCGCAAGATCGTGGTCTATGACCTCGGCGGCGGCACGTTCGACGTGTCGATCATCGAGATCGCCAACGTCGATGGCGAGAAGCAGTTCGAAGTGCTGGCCACCAACGGCGACACCTTCCTGGGCGGCGAAGACTTCGACAAGCGCGTCATCGACTACCTCGTCGAGGAATTCCAGAAGGACCAGGGCATCGACCTGCGCAAGGATCCGCTGGCGCTGCAGCGCCTGAAGGACGCGGCCGAGCGCGCCAAGATCGAACTGTCCAGCTCGCAGCAGACCGAAGTGAACCTGCCGTACGTGACGGCCGACGCCTCGGGTCCGAAGCACCTGAACATCAAGCTGACCCGCGCCAAGCTGGAAGCCCTGGTCGAAGACCTGGTGAAGAAGACCATCGAGCCGTGCCGCATCGCGCTGAACGACGCCGGCCTGCGCGCCAGCGACATCGGCGAGGTGATCCTGGTCGGTGGCCAGACCCGCATGCCGAAGGTGCAGCAGGCGGTGGCCGAGTTCTTCGGCAAGGAACCGCGCAAGGACGTCAACCCCGATGAGGCCGTGGCGCTGGGCGCCGCGATCCAGGGCGGCGTGCTGGCCGGCGACGTCAAGGACGTGCTGCTGCTCGACGTGACCCCGCTGTCGCTGGGCATCGAGACGCTGGGCGGCGTGTTCACCAAGATCATCGAGAAGAACACCACCATCCCGACCAAGGCCTCGCAGACCTTCTCCACCGCCGAGGACAACCAGTCCGCGGTGACGGTGCACGTGCTGCAGGGCGAGCGCGAGCAGGCCCGCTTCAACAAGTCGCTGGCCAAGTTCGACCTGTCCGGCATCGACGCCGCGCCGCGTGGCATGCCGCAGGTGGAGGTGTCGTTCGACATCGACGCCAACGGTATCCTGCACGTGTCGGCCAAGGACAAGAAGACCAACAAGGAACAGAAGGTCGAGATCAAGGCCGGTTCGGGCCTGTCCGAGGACGAGATCGCGCGCATGGTCGCCGATGCCGAGGCGCACCGCGAGGAGGACAAGAAGTTCCAGGAGCTGGTCCAGGCGCGTAACCACGCCGACGGCCTGATCCACGCCACCCGCAGCGCCATCACCGAGCACGGCAGCAAGGTGCCGGGCGATGTGATCGGCCGCGTGGAGTCCGCCATCGCCGAACTGGAAACCGCGATGAAGGGCGACGAGAAGACCCAGATCGAGGCCAAGGCCAAGGCGCTGGAAGAAGCCGGCCAGTCGCTGTATGCGGCGGCCGCATCGACCGACCAGCCGGGCGGTGGCGCCGGTCCGGCCGGCGGTGCATCGGCGGCGGCCGACGACGTGGTCGACGCGGAGTTCACCGAAGTGAAGGACGACAAGAAGTAATCCCGGCCCACGGGATGCGGCGGACGGGAGACGTGGCCTGCCACGGCCTCCCGTTTTGCCATCCGGCGACCTAGCGAGATCAGCCTGACAGCACATGAGCAAGCGCGACTACTACGAAGTCCTGGGTGTGGCCCGGGACGCCAGCGACGAAGACCTGAAGAAGGTCTATCGCCGCTGCGCGATGAAGCACCACCCGGATCGCAACCCGGGCGACGCGGCGGCCGAAGCCGCGTTCAAGGAGTGCAAGGAGGCCTATGAAGTGTTGTCGGACGGCGCCAAGCGCCGCGCCTACGATGCGCACGGTCATGCCGCCTTCGAACATGGCATGGGCGGCGGCGGTCCGGGCGGCCCGGACATGGGCGACATCTTCGGCGACATTTTCGGCAACATTTTCGGCGGCGGTGGCGCACGCGCGGCGCGGCGTGGTGCCGATGTCGGCTACGTGATGGAGCTGGACCTGGAAGAGGCCGTCGCCGGTGTCGAGAAGCGCATCGAAATTCCGTCGCTGGCACCCTGCGAGCCCTGCAAGGGCTCGGGCTCGGCGGATGGCAAGATCGAGACCTGCACCACCTGCGGCGGACGCGGCAACGTGCGCATGCAGCGCGGCATCTTCGCCATGCAGCAGGCCTGTCCTGCCTGTGGCGGGCGTGGCCAGACCATCAACAATCCCTGCACCAGCTGCCACGGCGCTGGACGGGTCGAGGAAGAGAAGGTCCTCTCGGTCAAGATTCCGGCCGGCGTGGACAGCGGCGACCGCATCCGCCTGAGCGGCGAAGGCGAAGCAGGACCGCCCGGCACGCCGGCGGGCGATCTGTACGTGGAAGTGCGCGTGCGTGAGCACGACATCTTCCAGCGCGATGGCGACGACCTGCATTGCGAAGTGCCGATCCGCATTTCCCAGGCTGCGCTGGGCGACACGGTGCGTGTGCCGACGCTGCATGGCGAGGCGGAGATCCGCATTCCGGCCGAAACCCAGACCGGCAAGCTGTTCCGTCTGCGCGGCAAGGGCGTCAAGTCCGTGCGCAGCCGCAGCGAAGGCGACCTGTACTGCCGCGTGGTGGTCGAAACGCCGGTGAACCTGACCAACGAGCAGCGCGAACTGCTCGAGAAGTTCGAGGCCACCTTCATCGGCGACGAAGCGCGCAAGCATTCGCCGAAGTCGGCGACGTTCCTCGATGGCGTGAAGGGATTCTGGGACCGCATGACCTCCTGAGGCGCGGCCGTCCCGGCAAGCTTCTAGAATAGGGCTCCTTCGTGGAGCCCATTTCGTGTCCGCACCCCTCATTGGCATCGTTGGCAGTGCCGGCGCCTACGGTCGCTGGCTGCAGCAGTTCTTCCGTACCCGGATGGGTTTGGACGTCATCGGCCATGACCCTGCGGACGCATCGTCGACGGGGGAGTCCGAGCTGGTGCGTCGCGCCGACGTGCTGGTGTTCTCCGCGCCGATCCGCCACACCGCGTCGCTGATCGCCCGGTACGTGTCACTGGCGGACGGCAGCGAAGCCGGCAAGCTGTGGCTCGACGTCACCTCGATCAAGACCGTACCCGTGGAGGCGATGCTGCGCTCGCGCGCCGAGGTCGTCGGCCTGCATCCGATGACCGCGCCGCCCAAGGCGCCCACGCTGAAGGGCAGGGTGATGGTCGTCTGCGACGCGCGCCTCGAGCGCTGGCGTCCCTGGCTGGACGGCCTGCTGCTCGCCCTCGAGGCCGAGTGCGTGCAGGCATCGCCCGAGCAGCACGACCGCGTGATGGCACTGGTGCAGGCCATGGTGCACGCCACGCATCTCGCGCAGGCCGGTGTGCTGAACGGGCAGGCGCCACACGTGGGCAGCTTGGCCGCCGTGATGCCGTTCCGCTCGGCATCCTTCGAGATGGATGCCGCCATCGTCGCGCGCATCCTGTCGTTGAATCCCGCGATCTACGAGGACATCCAGTTCGGTAATCCGCACGCCGGCGAAGTCCTGCAGGCACTCGGCGCGCAGATCACGCGCATGGCGACCCTGGTGGGCGAGGGCAGCGATGCCGCGCGCGCGGCATTCCGTGATGAATTCCTGCGCGACAACCGCAGCGCGATCGGCGAGGCCACGCTGGCCGCCGGCAATTACAGTTACGAACGGATCGGCTACCTGCTGGCCGATCTCGCGGCGGGCCAGGCACTCAGTGTGCACCTGCCCGAGGATCGCCCCGGATCGCTGCGTGCCTTGCTGCACGTCTTCGAGCGGCATGGTGTCAGTCTTTCGTCGATCCATTCCTCGCGTACGCCCGGGGGAGAAGTGCACTTCCGCATCGGATTCGATGAAGTCGATCCCGTTGCCCTGGAAAGGACAGTGTTCGACATCGTGGCGCAGGGGCTCGGGCGCGTCCTTTCGTAGCGTCGTGTTTAGCGATTCTGGACAACCTGCTGCGTAGTAAATTCGTTTACTCGACAACTGTGAGATGAGAGGCCTAGCATCGGTCCCATCGTGATGCGTGGACGCGTGCGCATCCCATCATCATCCGCAGGGAGCGACGGAGATGGCTCGCAACAACAAACTGATTTCGCTCTCGTCGGCGCGGCCACCGGTCCCGACGATGGCCGACGAGGATGCGGTCGCGCTGTTGACGCGGATCGTGTCGGCGCAGAGCGAGATCGCCGCTGCCGGCCCGGACCCGCAGGACGTCGTGGATGCGATCACGTATCGCGCGCAAGAACTGACGCGATCGGCGGGTGCCGTGCTCGAGATCCGGGATGGCGAGAACATGCGCTACTGGTCGGCGAGCGGCATCGCGGGCAACCAGGTCGGCCTGATGCTTCCGGTGAAAGGCAGCCTGTCGGGACGGTGCCTGGAGGAAGGGCGCGTCATGCGTTGTGACGACAGCGAGACCGACCCCCGCGTCAACCGCGAAGCCTGCCGCAACGTCGGGCTACGTTCGATGCTGGTCGCGCCGCTGTATTTCCGTCGCCAGGCCGTGGGCGTGCTCAAGGTGGTCTCGACGACGCCGGGCGCATACAGCGATACCGACCAGCGCACGCTCGACCAACTGAGCACGCTGGTGGCCGCCAGCCTGTACAAGGCTATCGAGCACGCGCAGATGCGGGCTGCGCTGGAACAGAGGAAAGGGCAGGGTGATCGCGACCGCCAGCAATCCCGGGAAGGCCGCGAACGCCTGGAGGCCGTGCTGGAGGGCGCGCAGCTCACGGCTGCCCTGCAGCCCATCGTGCGCCTCGCCGATGGCGCGATCGTCGGATACGAGGCGCTCGCGCGCTTCCCGGTGGAGTACGACCTGTCGACCGGACGCTGGTTCGAGGAAGCCGCACGCCACGGAATGAGCATCCAGCTGGAGCTGGCGGCGGCGCGGGTCGCGCTGGATCAGCTTGAACGGCTTCCGGCCGACGCTTACCTGGCGATCAACGTATCGCCGGAAACGGTCTGCAGCGACGAGTTGAAGTCGATGATCCAGGCGCACGACATGCGTCGCCTCGTACTGGAGATCACCGAGCACACGCCGGTGGAAGATTACGAGCGGCTCAATGCCTGCCTGTCCGCCCTGCAGGCCCTGGGCCTGCGCATCGCGGTGGACGATACCGGTGCCGGCTTCTCCAGCCTTCGGCATGTGCTTCGCCTGGCGCCGGATATCATCAAGCTCGACTTCACGCTGGTGCGCGAGGTCGACCTGCGGCCGCGCATGCAGGCCCTGATCGCGGCGCTGCTGGCGTTTGCCCGCGGTACCCAGGCCGAACTCGTGGCCGAGGGCGTGGAAACCGCGGAGCAGCTCGACACGCTGAAGAAGCTCGGCGTGCCTTACGCGCAGGGCTACCATCTGGGCCACCCGCAGGTGCCCTGACCCGCGAGCATGCCCTGGCGGTCGCCAGCCCGACGGACCGGGGCTACCATGCGGACATGAATACTTCACCGACCCGTCTCCTGATCCATGGCGCATCCGGTAGGATGGGGCAGGCGCTGCTCCGTCTTGCGGCAGTCGAGCCCGAGCGCTACCAGATCGTTGGCGCAGTGACGCGGCGGACACCGTCGCCGCGCGTCGTCGACGGCGTTCCCCATTTCGCGGCCAGTGAACTGGCGGGCGTGCCCGCGTTCGATGTCGCCATCGATTTCAGCCTGCCGGAAGGCTTCGATCCGGTCCTCGCGCTGTGCGTCGAGCGCAAGGCGGCGCTGGTGTCGGGCACCACCGGCATCTCGTCCGCGCAGCTGGACGCGCTGGCCGCTGCGGCCGCCACCATTCCGCTGGTCTGGGCGACCAACTTCAGCCTCGGCGTGGCCATCATGGCGGAACTCGTCGAGCGGGCCGCGGCGGCGCTGCAAGGCTGGGACGTCGATGTCGTGGAGTCGCACCACGTGCACAAGAAAGACGCACCCTCCGGTACCGCCCTGACCCTGGGCCAGGCCGCCGGCAGCGCGGGTGCACAGGTGCACTACGCCAGCCTGAGGGCCGGCGACATCGTCGGCGAACATACCGTGCAGTTCGCCGGCCTCGGCGAGCGCATCGAGCTGACGCACCGGGCCACGCACCGCGACATCTTCGCCCGCGGCGCCCTGCACGTGGCGGGAAGGGTGCGTGGTCGCACGCCGGGCGCCTACCGGGTGCGCGATCTGCTGGACTGACGGGCATCCCGGCGATCCTGCCCGGCCGCTGAACCTGAATACGACACGCTCGGCAAGCTTCCGGCGTGGCAGCGGGCGAAAAAACGGTAGCGCTGAACAGGCCGTTTCCGTACAATTCCCGCTCGCCTGTTACCCATCGCCACGGACCGGATGAACGCCGCGTCTGCGGTTTCTTGCAGCCGCAAGCCGGTGGGACAGGGTTCCTCCACCCCAAGGCGAACCCCGTGACACGACCCGCAATTCTCGTACTCGAAGACGGCACCGTATTCGAGGGCGAATCCGTAGGCGCAGACGGCCTTTCGGTCGGCGAAGTGGTATTCAACACCGCGATGACCGGCTATCAGGAAATCCTGACCGACCCGTCCTACGCCCGCCAGCTCGTCACCCTGACCTACCCCCATATCGGCAACACCGGCTGTACCGACCAGGACGACGAGGCATCGAAGGTCTGGTGCGCCGGCCTGATCGTGCGCGACGTGCCGCGTCGCCCCAGCAACTGGCGCAACCAGCAGGCATTGCCCGAGTGGCTGTCCACGCGCGGCATCGTCGCCATCGCCGGCATCGACACCCGCAAGCTGACGCGCATCCTGCGCGAGCGCGGCGCCCAGAACGGCGCGCTGATGGCAGGCGACGACCTCGATGTCGAAAAGGCGCTCGAGGCGGCACGCAAGTTCCCCGGCCTGAAGGGCATGGACCTGGCCAAGGTGGTGACCACCGACACGCCGTATCCGTGGCGCGACGGCCAGCTGGACCTGGACCGCAATGCCTTCGTGCAGGCGCCGGCGAAGTTCAAGGTCGTGGCCTACGACTTCGGCGTGAAGCACAACATCCTGCGCATGCTCGCCGAGCGTGGCTGCGACGTCACCGTGGTGCCCGCGCAGACCAGCGCTGCAGACGCGCTGGCGCTGCAGCCGGATGGCGTGTTCCTGTCCAACGGCCCGGGCGATCCGGCGCCGTGCGACTACGCCATCACCGCCATCCGCGAGTTCATCGCCAAGAAGATCCCGACCTTCGGCATCTGCCTGGGCCACCAGCTGCTGGCGCTCGCCGCCGGTGCGCAGACCATGAAGATGGGCCACGGGCACCACGGTGCGAACCACCCGGTGCAGGACCTCGACACGGGCCGCGTGATGATCACCTCGCAAAACCATGGCTTCGCCGTCGACGAGGCCTCGCTGCCGGCCAACGTGCGCGTGATCCACCGCTCGCTGTTCGACGGCACCAACCAGGGCATCGAACTGACCGATGCGCCGGCGTTCTCGTTCCAGGGACATCCCGAAGCATCGCCCGGCCCGCACGACGTGGCGCCGCTGTTCGACCGCTTCGTGCAGTCCATGGATGCATCGCGATGAGCCTGCGACGCAACGGTCTCGGGCTCCTGCTGGCCGCCCTGGCGTTGCCGGCGGCCGCGGCCGTGCCCACCCATGAGCAGGTGAAGCAGCTGCAGCAGTTGTTCGGCTTCGACAGCGCGATCGTGCGGGTGATGGAAACGGAGGTCGGCAAGGAGCCCGCGTTCGCCGCGTTGACGCCTGCGCAGCGCACGTGCCTGCTGGCGCGGATCGAACCGATCATGTCGGTGAAACTCGTCGATGCGTTCCGCACCCTGTTCGGCGACGAGCAGACGGCTGGGCAGTGGATCGCTTTCGCGCAGACCGACGGCGGCGGCAAGCTCATGCAGTTCGTGCGCAAGGGGGTGGAGGCCAGCATCAACGGCCAGCCGGCTCCCGAAGCCGAATCGGTTCTGGGCGGAATGCCGCAGGCGCAGATGGCGCAGGTGGTCGAATTCATGGGCACACCGGCGGCCAAGGTGCTGGAGCGCGAGTTTCCGGATCTGGATATGACCGACGCCGAGCTCGAAGCCTTCAAGGACGACGCGCGGACCCATTGCGGCATCGAGGACGTCACCCTCTGAGCATCCACCGGATGCGCTGAATACCCATACCGTCGCGCTGCGCATCGCGCGCGACGGCCACGCAAGAGATCGAGGACAGCATGCCCAAGCGCAACGACCTTAAAACCATCCTGATCATCGGCGCAGGCCCGATCGTCATCGGCCAGGCCTGCGAGTTCGACTACTCCGGCGCGCAGGCCTGCAAGGCGCTGCGCGAAGAGGGTTACCGGGTGGTGCTGGTCAACAGCAACCCCGCGACCATCATGACCGACCCGGAAATGGCGGACGCGGTCTACATCGAGCCGATCAACTGGCAGACGGTCGAGAAGATCATCGCCAAGGAGAAGCCTGATGCGCTGCTGCCGACGATGGGCGGCCAGACTGCGCTGAACTGTGCGCTGGACCTGGCCGACAACGGGGTGCTGGAGAAGTACAACGTCGAACTGATCGGCGCCAAGCGCGAAGCGATCCGCATGGCCGAGGATCGCGAGCTGTTCCGCGTGGCGATGGGCGAGATCGGTCTGGAGTGCCCGAAGGCCGCCGTCGCCCACACGCTGGAAGAAGCGCTGGAGATCCAGACCCGTGTCGGTTACCCCACCATCATCCGCCCCAGCTTCACCCTGGGCGGCAGCGGCGGCGGCATCGCCTACAACCGCGAAGAGCTGGTTGACATCGTCACCCGCGGCCTGGAGCTGTCGCCGACTACAGAAGTGCTGGTGGAAGAGTCGGTGCTGGGCTGGAAGGAATTCGAGATGGAAGTGGTCCGCGACACCGCGGACAACTGCATCATCGTCTGCTCGATCGAGAACCTCGACCCGATGGGCGTGCACACCGGCGACAGCATCACCGTCGCGCCGGCACAGACGCTGACGGACAAGGAATACCAGCGCCTGCGCGACGCCTCCATCGCGGTGCTGCGCAAGATCGGCGTGGATACCGGTGGTTCGAACGTGCAGTTCGGCATCAACGCGCAGACCGGCCGCGTGGTCGTCATCGAGATGAACCCGCGCGTGTCGCGCTCGTCGGCGCTGGCATCGAAGGCCACCGGCTTCCCGATCGCCAAGGTCGCGGCCAAGCTGGCCGTCGGCTACACGCTGGACGAATTGAAGAACGAGATCACCGGCGGCTTGACGCCTGCCTCGTTCGAGCCGGCCATCGACTACGTGGTCACCAAGATCCCGCGCTTCGCCTTCGAGAAGTTCCCGCAGGCCGACGCACGCTTGACCACCCAGATGAAGTCGGTGGGCGAGGTGATGGCGATGGGCCGGACCTTCCAGGAATCGCTGCAGAAGGCGTTGCGCGGTTTGGAGACCGGCAAGGTCGGCCTCGACCCCACCGGCCTGGATCTGGCGGACGAGGACGATCTGGCCAAGCTGCGCCGCGAACTGAAGGCACCGGGACCGGAGCGCCTGTTCTACGTGGCCGATGCGTTCCGCGCCGGCATGACGGTTGAGCAGGTGCATGCCCTGTCGTTCATCGACCCATGGTTCCTCGATCAGATGGAAGAGATCATCGCCACCGAGCAGCAGCTCGCTGCCGATGGGCTGGGTTCGCTGGACAAGGCGCGCATGCGCAAGCTGAAGCGCATGGGCTTCTCCGATGCGCGGCTGGCGCAACTGGCCGGCACCGATGAAGCCGCCGTGCGCGTGCTGCGCAAGGCGTTGGGCGTGAAGCCGGTCTACAAGCGCGTGGACTCCTGCGCGGCCGAGTTCGCCACCGGCACGGCCTACCTGTATTCGACCTACGAGGACGAATGCGAAGCGCAGCCGACCAACCGCGACAAGATCATGATCCTCGGCGGTGGCCCCAACCGCATCGGCCAGGGTATCGAGTTCGACTACTGCTGCGTGCACGCGGCACTCGCGCTGCGCGAGGACGGGTTCGAGACCATCATGGTCAACTGCAATCCGGAAACCGTCTCCACCGACTACGACACCTCCGACCGTCTGTATTTCGAACCGCTGACGCTGGAAGACGTGCTGGAGATCGTCGAGCTTGAACAGCCGAAGGGCGTCATCGTGCAGTACGGCGGCCAGACGCCGCTGAAGCTGGCGCGTGCGCTGGAAGCCAACGGCGTGCCGGTCATCGGCACCAGCCCGGATTCCATCGACCTGGCCGAAGACCGCGAGCGTTTCCAGCAGCTGGTCGACAAGCTGGGCCTGAAGCAGCCGCCGAACCGCATCGCCCGCAACGACCAGGAAGCGTTGCTGCTGGCGCGCGAGATCGGCTACCCGCTGGTCGTGCGCCCGTCGTACGTGCTGGGCGGTCGCGCGATGGAAATCGTCTATGGCGAATCCGACCTGGCCCGCTACGTGCGCGACGCGGTGAAGGTCTCCAACGACTCGCCGGTGCTGCTGGACCGCTTCCTCGACAACGCGGTGGAAGTGGACGTGGACATCATCGCCGATGCCGACGGCAACGTGCTGATCGGTGGCGTGATGGAGCACATCGAGGAAGCCGGCGTGCACTCGGGCGACTCGTCGTGTTCGTTGCCGCCGTACTCGCTGTCGGCCAAGACGCAGGACGAACTGCGCCGCCAGGTGGTCGAGCTGGCGAAGGCCCTGAAGGTCGTCGGCCTGATGAACACCCAGTTCGCCATCCAGTCCAGCGAAGACGGCAGCGACGATATCGTCTACCTGCTGGAAGTGAACCCGCGCGCGTCGCGCACCGTGCCGTTCGTGTCCAAGGCCACCGGCATGCCGCTGGCCAAGATCGCGGCCCGCTGCATGGCCGGCAAGACGCTGGCCGGGCAGGGCGCCACGAAGGAAATCGTGCCGGACTACTACTCGGTCAAGGAGGCGATCTTCCCGTTCGCCAAGTTCCAGGGCGTGGACCCGATCCTCGGCCCGGAAATGCGCTCCACCGGTGAGGTGATGGGCGTGGGCCGCAGTTTCGGTGCCGCCATGGCGCGTGCGCAGGAAGCCGGCGGCATCAAGGCGCCGCCGGTCGGCAAGGTGTTCATCTCGGTGCGCGACCCGGACAAGAAGCGCGTGCTGCCGGTGGCGCAGGAGCTGGTCGGCCGGGGTTACAGCATCGTGGCTACGGCGGGCACGGCGGCATGGCTGGGTGAGCACGGCATCGCCTGCGAGCAGATCAACAAGGTGCTCGAGGGCCGTCCGCACGTGGTCGACCTGATCAAGAACGGCGAAATCGTGTATATCGTCAACACCACGGAAGGACGCCAGGCGATCGCCGACTCCTTCTCGATCCGACGCGAGGCCCTGCAGCATCGCGTCACCTATTCAACTACCGTCGCCGGTGCCAAGGCGCTGGTGCATTCGCTGGAGTTCCGCGGCACCGGCCCGGTCCTGGCGTTGCAGGAACTGCACAAGGAGCTTCAAGGGTGAGAGCCCCATTGACGATGCAAGGCGCACAGCGCCTGCGCCAGGAACTGGACCTGCTGAAGACGGTCAAGCGCCCTGAAGTAATCACCGCCATCGCCGAAGCGCGTGCGCACGGCGATCTCAAGGAGAACGCCGAGTACCACGCTGCGCGCGAACAGCAGGGTTTCATCGAAGGCCGCATCAAGCAGCTGGAAGGCGAGCTGTCGCACTCCGAGATCATCGACGTCAGCAAGCTCAACGCGGGTTCGCGCATCGTGTTCGGCGCCAAGGTGGTGCTGGCCGACGTGGATACGGACGAAGAGAAGCGTTACCAGATCGTCGGCGACCTCGAAGCCGACATCAAGCTGGGCCTGATCGCGATTTCGTCGCCACTGGCCCGCGCCCTGATCGGCAAGCACGAAGGCGACAGCGTCACCATCGATGCGCCCGCCGGACAGCGCGAGTACGAAATCGTCAGCGTCTCCTACGCCGACTGACGGACCGATGGCCCAGGCCACCCTGCTGCTGCCTGCGCGTACCCGCCTGGTCGGGCAGGTCCTGCCGCCCGATATCGCCAAGGCGCTCGGGCGTGCCGACCGTAGCGAGGGCGACGCCGGCGAACGCGCGCAGCTGCGTCGCCAGTTCCAGCTGGTGCCCGACCACTGGCCTGTCGCCGCATTGACGCGGCAACGCGACGCGCGCGATGCGGCCGGCGCCATGTGGCTGCGTGCCGATCCGGCGCGCGTGTCGCCAGACATGACCGGCGCCCGCATGCTTGCCTACGGCGAAGCGCTGGGGCTGACCGATGAAGACACCGTCCAGCTGCTGCCGGCCTTGAAGCCCCTGTTCGGCGATGCCGGCATGTTGCTCGATGCGCCGAACGCGTCGCGCTGGTATCTGCGCCTTCCCGTGGAAGCGAAGTTGCCCGCCTTTGCGCCGGCCAGCGACGTACTCGGCGACGATCTGTTCGCCCATCTGCCCGAAGGTGATGCCGGGCGCCGGTGGCGTGCACTGCTCAGCGAGGCGCAGGTGCTGCTGCACAACCACCCATGGAACGCACAGCGTGCGGCGCAGGGCAAGCCGCCGGTGAACTCGCTGTGGTTCTGGGGGGGCGGCGTGCTGCCGGATGCCGTGCGTACCGGGTTCCGCCAGGTGAAGGGCAACGACGTACTTCTGCAGTCGCTCGCGCAGGTCGCGGGCATCGAGGCAGGTCACGCCAACGGCGAGGGCGGTGTCGATGCCTTGATCGACCTGCGCCACCTGCGCAATCTCGATCTGCTGTGCAGCGACGCGTTGCGCCCGTTGCTCGATGCGCTGCGCAAGCGCGAACTGGATGCGCTGAACCTCGACTTCGAGGATGGCGCCCTGTTCTCCCTGCGCCGCGAGCAGCGCTGGCGACTGTGGCGGGGCGCCTTGCAGCGACTGGACACGGTGCGCCCCGACCACGTGCCGGCATGACGCCGTCCCCGCGTATCCGCCGTCGTGCCATCGCGACGGGTGGGCAGTGGCCGGACAACGTGCCCCCCTTGCTGCGGCGCATCTACGAAGCGCGCGGCGCCTTGTCGATCGACCAGGCACAGCCCCGGCTGGCGCAGCTGTTGCCGCCCGACCTGCTGGGCGGACTGGGCGAGGCTACCGCGCTGCTGGCAGACGCGATCGCGCAGGACCGGCACATCGTCATCGTCGGCGACTTCGATTGCGATGGCGCCACCGCCTGCGCGGTCGGTGTGCGCGGCCTGTGTCTGCTGGGCGCGACGCGGGTGACGCCGGCCGTGCCCAACCGCATGGTCCATGGCTATGGCCTGTCGCCGTCGCTGGTGGACGAACTGGCCGCGTTGCAGCCCGACCTGCTGGTGACGGTCGATCACGGCATCGCGTGTCATGCAGGTATCGCCGAAGCGAAAGCACGCGGCTGGCAGGTGCTGGTCACCGACCATCACCTGCCGGGCGAGGTGTTGCCGCCTGCCGACGTCATCGTCAATCCGAACCTGCGTGGCGATCCATTCCCCAGCAAGATGCTGGCCGGCGTCGGCGTGATGTTCTACGTACTGCTGGCGTTGCGACGCGTGCTGCGCGAGCGCGGCGCGTTCGTGGGCGCCGATCCGGATCTTTCCACGCTGCTGGATCTCGTCGCCATCGGCACGGTCGCCGACCTGGTACCGCTGGACGCGAACAACCGCGCACTCGTCGGTGCCGGCCTGCGCCGCTTGCGCGCAGGGCAGGGGTGCGCCGGCCTGCAGGCGCTGATGCGGGCGGCCGGCCGCGATCCTGCACGGCTGAGTGCGGCCGACATCGGCTTCGCCATCGCTCCGCGCCTGAATGCGGCCGGTCGCCTGGAGGACATGGCGCTCGGCATCGCCTGCTTGCTGACGGACGACGCCACCCAGGCAGACGAGATGGCACGCGTGCTGGAGAGCATCAACGCCGAACGCCGCGGCGTGCAGCAGCAGATGGTCGAGGAGGCGCAGGCGGCGCTGTCCCGGATCGAGACTGGCGAGGATGCGCCGGTGCCGCTGGCGCCCTGCCTGTTCGACCCGGAATGGCATCCCGGCGTCGTCGGCCTGGTTGCGTCCAAGATCAAGGAGCGGCTGCACCGCCCGGTGATCGCGTTCGCACCGGCCGAGCCCGGCAGCACCACCTTGCGGGGTTCCGCGCGGTCGATCCCGGGTTTCCATATCCGTGATGCGCTGGCCGCCGTCGATGCCGCGCATCCTGGCCTGGTTCAGCGCTTCGGCGGCCACGCCATGGCGGCGGGCCTGTCGTTGGACGAAAGCGCGCTGCCGCAGTTCCAGGCTGCCTTTCACCAGCACGCGGCGGCGATGCTCGACGACGACCTGTTGCGCGAGGAAGTGCTGAGCGATGGCGAACTGGCCTCGGGCGAGCTCGATCGCGCGCATGCCGACGTGCTGCGCAGCGCCGGGCCGTGGGGGCAGGGCTTTCCCGAGCCGGTGTTCGATGGCGTGTTCGACGTGCTGGACTGGCGCGTGGTCGGCGAAAAGCACCTGAAATTCTCGCTCCGGGCCGCCGGACACGCCTTGCCGCTGAGCGCCATCCAGTTCAACGGCTGGCACGACGATCCGCCTCCCGCGCGCATCCACGCGGCCTACCAGTTGGATACCGACGACTGGCGCGACCGTCGCGGCATCCAGTTGCTGCTGCGCCATTGGACACCGGCCGCCTGACCACGCGTCAGGACGGCTGCGGATCCCGTGTGGCGGAGGGATGCGTCGTCGGTGCGTTGCGCTTCAATCCGAACAGCGGCCGAAGCGGCGGGACACGGCGCACCACTTCGTAACCGGCGAAGCACAAGCCCAGGGTCAGCACCACGAGCGCAGGGCCTTCCAACAGCGGAGGCAGTTCGAACCGTTGGGCGTTGTAGGCCAGCAGCACGATGATCGTCTGATGCAGGATGTAGACCGGGAACACCGCCTGCGACAGGTAGCGCAACGCGCGGCTGTCACCGGGATTCCAGCGTCGCGCGAAGCCGAGGATCGCGGCGATCGCACACCATTGGTTCAGTCCCCACGCGCCCCGCATCACGATGCGCAGCCATTGCGGGGGTTCGACGTCGGCGAAGGCAGAGAAGTAGAGGACGATGGAAGCCCAACTGATCAACCACAGGGCCAGCGCCGCCCAGCGCACGCGCACGAACGCACTCCACACCGCGTCGCAACGTGCGACAAGGAAGCCCAGCAGGAAGATGCCGAAGTACTGGACGTGGTTGTACCCGTCGTCGATGAGGGCATGGGTCGAGCCGAAGGTGCCGATCAGGGCGATCCTTGCTGAGGCGAAGAACAGCGCCGGCCACAGCAGGATCCCGAGATTCGAGGCGAGGACGGCGGCGAGCCGGTCCGACATGCGCTGTACCGCGGCTGGCGCGCATCGCGTCAGCGCCCAGATGAGGACCGTGTAGACCCACAGGTACGCGACGAACCACAGGTGGTTCCAGGTCGGCAACCGCAGGCAGCCGTCGTCGTCGCAGAAGCTGCCGTCGGCCGCGAGGTAGCGCCCCCAGAACGCGAGGTAGCCGTCGTGGTAGCCACCGGGATATCGCGAATCGAGCAGTTCGTAGTACGCCTGCGGGGGCACGATCACGAGCATCCCGAAGACCAGTGGCACCAGCAACCGCCATGAGCGCGGGCCGAGGAAACCCGTGCGCGTGCCGCCGGCGTCGGCTTCGCTCCGGGCCTTGCCGAGCAGGAAAGCGGTGGCCGTGCCGGACACCAGGAACAGCAAGGACAGTCGCCACGGCGAGCTGAGCATCATGAACGGCTCCAGGGCATCACTGGCGGCCGGGCTCTTCACGTGCCAGTCCCAGGTCACGTAGTACATGCCCACGTGGTACAGCACGAGCAGCCCGAAGGCGCAGACGCGGACCCAGTCCAGATCGTGGCGGCGTTGCATGGTGGTCTCTCTTCATTGCGGATGACCAGCGTCGCCGGTCGGCTATCTCGAGGCCATCGCAAAGGGATGCGTCGCGGTCGCGCAGGGGCCAGTGGCGGGTGGCGAGGGACCAATCGCGGACGGTATGCGTTGTCACGAACGTTAGAATGCGGGCATGACCGAGCAGGCCACGCTGACGTACGAACGGTATCTGCCCTGGCGCCGCTGGGCCGAGATCGGCTTCTGGGTCGCGATGATCGGGGCGAACTGCATCGCCAACAGCATCACCACGCTGATGGACTTCCGCCGGGGAGACTCGGGCGTGCAAGCCTGGGAGCCTGCGGTGTGGGAGGCCAGCAGTGCGGTCATGTGGCTGCTGGTGGTGCTACCGGCGATGGCCTGGTTCACCCGCCGCTATCCCTTCCAATGGGGCGACTGGCGGCGGCAACTGGTGCGCTACGCGGCTGCCAGCTTCATCGTCTGCCTGGTACACGTGGTCGGCATGGTGGCGCTGCGCATGTTGGCCTACCGGACCCAGGGGATGACCTACGACTTCGGGCCATGGCCGCGCGAGTTGTTCTACGAGTACCTGAAGGACATCCGCAGCTTCGCCTACATCGTGCTGACCATGGAGGCGTATCGCCTGCTGTTGCGTCGCTGGCAGGGCGAGGCCAGTCTGCTCGCCGAGCCCGACGAAGGTCCGCCGCTGGAACCGGTGGACAGGCCGGAACGCTTCCTCATCCGCAAGCTCGGGCGGGAATTCCTGGTGGCCGCCAACGACATCGAGTGGATGCAGGCCGCCGGCAACTACGTCAATCTGCGCGTACGCGGGCACGATTATCCGTTGCGCAGCACCATCGGCGGCATCGAGACGCGACTGGATCCGCGGATGTTCGCCCGTATCCACCGCAGCTACATCGTCAGCCTGGACCAGGTGGCCTCGATCGAGCCGCTGGACACCGGCGATGCGCGCGTGCACATGAAGGACGGCAGCGCCCTGCCATGCAGTCGGCGCTACCGGCAGGACCTGCGCCAACGCACCGGCGCTGCCGACGCCTAGCTACGCCGCGCGCGTCGCCGGCACCTGCGGCAGGCGTTCCACCGCATAGCTGGCGACCAGTTCGATGGCGCCGCCGCGGACGGCTTCCTCGGGCGCTTCCAGCAATGCCTGCAGCGTGGCGCCGGCCGGCAACGCGCGTCCCCACAGGCCGGCCCAGGCGTTGCGGCGGTCCTTGGCGGCATACAGGGCACGGTCCGCCATGCGCAGCGCATAGTCCCAGCCGCCAGCTGCGTTGTCGAAGAACGGGAATGGCGCGAAGCCCAGCGATACGGTCAACGGCCACTGCTGCCGCGGTGCCAGCTCGTGCACTTCGCACAGCGCTTCGTGCAGGCGCGAGGCCACGGTGCAGGCTTGCGCCTCGGTCAGGTCGGCGCAGGCCATCAGGAATTCCTCGCCGCCCCAGCGGGCGATGACATCGTCGACGCGCCCGATTTCACGCAGGCGGCGCGCCAGGGCGACCAGCACCTGGTCGCCGGCATGGTGGCCGAAGCCGTCGTTGACCTTCTTGAAATGGTCGATGTCGATCAGGAACAGCACGTGACGGGTGCCGGCCACCGGGCGTTGCGACGAGATCGCCTTCATCGCTTCGGTCGCGGCCCGCCGGTTGCGCAGGCCGGTGAGGGAATCGGTGGCGCTGACCTTGCGCAGCTGCCGGTTCTTGCGACGCTGCAACAGGCCGAATCCCACACCGGCAAGCACCAGCAGCACCAGCAGGGCGACGCCATAGCGGCGCAGCAGCGTCGACTTCTCGTCGTTCAGCACGCGGATCTGTGCCTGGTGGCGCATGGTCGCCAGTTCGCGTTGCGCGGCGGCGCTCTCGCTGCGGGCCTGCAAATCGGCCAGCAGCTCCAGCCGTTGTTCCTTCAGCGTCTGCATTTCAAGTGCGTGCAGGCGTGCGCCGACGTCCATGGCGTCGTCCGCCTGGCCCTGAGCGGCATGCGCGGCCATCCAGGCGCGCAGCACTTCGCGCTGCTTCTGCGGCTGCGGCGTGCCGTCCACGTTCGACCAGGCACGCTTCGCGGTCTCCAACGCACCCGCGTAGTCGCCCGACAGGCGTTGCAACGTCGACAGCTTCGCCAGCGATCCCGCCAGGCCGGGTTTGTCGACACTGTCCTGCTGTGCCTTGATCGCGGCGTCGAGCAAAGGCCGCGCCTGCGCGAGGCGGCCCTGTGCGATCCAGAGGCCGGCCCGCGCGGCGCGCAGACGGTCGACCACCGACTGCGCCTGCTTGCGGCGCGCCAGCGCCTCGCCTTCGTCGATCACGGCCATCGCCTCCTCGGTGCGGCCGAGGCGGACCAGGTTGAGCGCGTGGTTGTGCAGGATCAGCGGATCCTCCAGGCCGACCGAACCCGCGGCCGCCAATGCCTTCCGGTAGTAGCCGTCCGCGACTTCCGGCGAATCGAGGTAATCCGCATGGATCAGGCCGATGTTGGTCAGCGTAGTGGCCTGGAAAAGGGCGGCCTCCTCGGCCGGCAGCTGCGCGGCAAGGCCCTGCGCATGCAGGTAGGCGGCTTCCGCGCGATGGATCTGGCCTGCGCCGTGGAACACGGAGCCGGCCTGCGAGTAGGCGCGTGCACGGAACTGCGCGGGCAGGCGGGGGTGCTCCTTTACCAGCCGCTCCATCTGCGCACCGGCCTCCACGGCGCGGGTCCTGTCGCCCGCGAGCCCGGCCGCGATGCCGAGGCAGCTGTAGATCTTCACTTCATCCTCGACCGCCAGGTCGGGCTCGCGCAGCAGCGACTCCGCCAGCGCGACCGCGACCGGAGGCGCATCGCGTCGCAACTGCAGGCAGCGCTTCACCTCGTCGGCGCGTCGGTCGACGACCGGCTGCGTGCCTTGGGCACGTGAAGACGGCAGGCCGAGCAGCAAGACGAGGCCGAGCAGGCAAGGCAGCAGCGGGACGGGCAGGGTAGTGGCGGGAGTCGGCATGTGCGGACGGCTCTCGGGAGGACGCGCCTGCAGCGATGCAAGTCCCGTTCCAGCCGCCGGGCGTCGGCTCGTCGTCGGGTGAGCCTCTGGTATCCTTGCCGACCGTTTCCAGCCCCCGCCCCACGACCCATGATCGAGCTCAATCCCATCCGCCAGCGCATCGCCGACCTGCAGGACAGGCTGGCCTCGCTCCGGGGGTATCTTTGACTACGATGCCAAGCGCGAGCGCCTGGAAGAAGTAAACCGCGAGCTGGAAAGCCCGGACATCTGGAACAACGCGGAGTACGCCCAGCAGCTCGGTCGCGAGCGCTCGCTGCTGGACAAGACGGTCAACGGCATCCGCGACATCGAGGAAGGCCTGACCGGTGGCAGCGAGCTGCTGGAACTGGCCGAGATGGAGAACGACGAGGACACCGCGCAGGCCGTGGTGGCCGATGTCGAGCGCTATGCCGTGCATGTGGGCAAGCTGGAGTTCCAGCGCATGTTCTCCGGCAAGATGGACAGCTCCAACGCCTTCGTCGACATCCAGGCCGGCGCCGGCGGCACCGAGGCGCAGGATTGGGCGGAAATCCTGCTGCGCATGTACCTGCGCTGGTGCGAATCGCGTGGCTGGAAGACCGAGCTGATGGAGGCCAGCGGTGGTGACGTCGCCGGCATCAAGTCGGCCACGCTGCGGGTGGAAGGCGATTTCGCCTACGGCTGGCTGAAGACCGAGACCGGCGTCCACCGACTGGTGCGCAAGTCCCCGTTCGACTCGGACAACCGCCGCCATACCAGCTTCACCTCGGTGTTCGTGTCGCCGGAAGTCGACGACAACATCGACATCGACATCAATCCGGCCGACCTGAAGACCGATGTGTACCGCTCGTCCGGCGCCGGTGGCCAGCACGTCAACAAGACCGAATCGGCGGTGCGCATCACCCACGTGCCGACCGGCATCGTGGTCGCCTGCCAGACCGGCCGCAGCCAGCACCAGAACCGCGACAACGCGATGAAGATGCTGGCCGCCAAGCTGTACGAGCTGGAAATCCAGAAGCGCAACGCCGAGCGCGA
Source organism: Pseudoxanthomonas sp. LjRoot143 (assembly GCF_964252945.1). NCBI lineage: Bacteria > Pseudomonadati > Pseudomonadota > Gammaproteobacteria > Lysobacterales > Lysobacteraceae > Pseudoxanthomonas > Pseudoxanthomonas sp. LjRoot143. The sequence goes on from NZ_CAXUPM020000001.1 coordinate 1,458,347, forward strand.
TGCGGTGGAAGCCACCAAGTCCGATATCGGCTGGGGCAGCCAGATCCGCAACTACGTGCTGGACCAGAGCCGCATCAAGGACCTGCGTACCGGTATCGAGCGTTCGGATACGCAGAAGGTCCTGGACGGCGACCTGGACGAGTTCGTCGAGGCCAGCCTGAAGTCCGGCCTGGAAGCGGGCTCCAAACGCATCGACGCTTGATTCGGCCAATCCCCCTGTGGGAGCGACGTCAGTCGCGAATGGCCACCGAGAAAGCTCGCGACTGACGTCGCTCCCACGTTCTAGAAGACGACACGACCCCATGACAGAACAAGCCGCTCCGCAGGACGAGAACAGCCTCATCGCCGAGCGTCGCGCCAAACTGACCGCATTGCGCGGGCAGGGCATCGCGTTCCCGAACGACTTCCGCCGCACCGACTATGCAGGCGACCTGCAGACGCAGTACGAGGACGCCGATCTGTGGTCCGGCGAGGCACTGGAAGGCAGCGGCCGGCAGGTGAAGCTGGCCGGCCGCCTGATGGCCAAGCGCGTGATGGGCAAGGCCAGCTTCGTGCAGATCCAGGACGAGTCCGGCCGCATCCAGCTGTTCCTGCAGGCCAACACGCTGGGCGCGGCCTACGATGCGTTCAAGGGCTGGGACATCGGCGATATCGTCGGTGTCGAGGGTGGGCTCACCCGCACCCGGACCGGCGAACTGTCGGTGAAAGCCGAGGCCCTGCGCCTGCTGACCAAGTCGCTGCGTCCGCTCCCGGACAAGTGGCACGGTCTGTCGGACGTGGAGCAGCGTTACCGCCAACGCTACGTCGACCTGATCGTTACCCCGGAAGCACGCGCGGTGTTCATCAAGCGCTCGCGCATCATCCGCGCGATCCGTGAATGGCTGGATACCCGGCGCTTCCTCGAGGTCGAGACGCCGATGATGCATTACATCCCCGGCGGCGCTGCGGCCAAGCCGTTCACCACCCACCACAACGCGCTGGACCTGGACCTGTACCTGCGCGTGGCACCGGAGCTGTACCTGAAGCGCCTGGTGGTCGGCGGCCTTGAGCGGGTCTACGAGATCAACCGCAACTTCCGCAACGAGGGTGTCAGCACCCGCCACAACCCCGAATTCACCATGCTCGAACTGTACGAGGCCTATGCCTCGTACACCGAGATCATGGACCTGACCGAAGGCGTCATCCGCGACGTGGCGCACGAGGTGCTGGGTACCGGGCAGGTCGTCTGGGACGGGCAGGACATCGATCTGGAGCCGGCGTTCCGCCGCTGGCGCATGGACGAGGCCGTCCGCCACCACAACCCCGAGATCAGCGCCGCCGACTGCACCGATCGCGACGCGCTCGTGCGTCACTGCGAGCGCCTGAAGATCCATGTGAAGCCGTCGTACGGCTGGGGCAAGCTGCTGCTGGAGATCTTCGAGAAGACGGTGGAGCACACCCTGGTGCAGCCGACCTTCATCACCGACCATCCGGTGGAGGTGTCGCCGCTGGCCCGCGCCAACGACGACCAGCCGGGCTATACGGACCGGTTCGAGCTGTTCATCAGCGGCAAGGAGATCGCCAACGGCTTCTCCGAACTCAACGATCCCGAGGACCAGGCGGCGCGCTTCATGGCGCAGGTCCAGGCCAAGGAAGGCGGCGACGACGAGGCGATGCACTTCGATGCCGACTACATCCGCGCACTGGAAGTCGGGCTGCCGCCGACCGGCGGCCTGGGTATCGGCGTCGACCGCCTGGTCATGCTGCTGACCGGCTCCGATTCGATCCGTGACGTCTTGCTGTTCCCGTATATGCGTCCTGAAAGCCAAGGCTGAACACGACGTCCCGGCGCGCCAACGAAGTGACGCTCCGGGGCAGAATACGCACCCGTCCGGATGACGCGGCGGGGCCACTGCTGCGGAAAGGGCGGTCGTCGGATGGCCGTTCCGCCGCCAGCTACCCGCCACGGACTGGCCGGGAGGGCGGCAAATCCGTGACGGAGGTCAATTTGTTGAGTCCCGACAGGTCGTGGCGGCAGCTGGCACGCTTCCTGCGTCGCTTTACGCGCAGGACGGTCAATTTTCCGCCGCCCGCGCCGATAGAGATCAGGGGAGGGGGCCCCGTGATTCGCATCGGTTCCCTTCGTGGTTCACGGACCCCGCCCGGGACCGTGCCGCCGGACAGGACTGACGACATGTTGGATGCGAGCCCCGCCGGAGTATCCTTGCCCGACAGCCACGCGATGTGGCCACAAGGGGTGGGTAACGCTTTGAACATCGTCATCGTCGACGATCAGACGTCTGCGCGCACGATGCTGCGCCATGTCATCGAGGACATCGCGTCCGAGCTGGCCGTCCATGATTTCGGCGATCCGCTGGCCGCACTGGAATGGTGCGAGAAGAACCGTACCGACCTGCTGCTGGATTACCGCATGCCGGGCATGGACGGGCTGGAGTTCGCACGGCGCTTCCGCCGGCTGCCGATGCACCGCGACATCGCGATCATCCTGATCACGGTAGTCGGCGACGAACCGATCCGCCAGGCGGCGCTGGAAGCGGGCGTCATCGATTTCCTGGTCAAGCCGGTGCGGCCGCGCGAACTGCGCGCCCGCTGCCGCAACCTGCTGCAGCTCCGCCAGCAGTCCGAGAACGTCAAGCAGCGCGCCCTGTCGCTGGAGCAGCGCCTGCTGTCCAGCATGCACGAGGTCGAGGAGCGCGAACGCGAGACCCTGTCGCGCCTGGCGCGCGCCATCGAGTACCGCGACAGCGGCACCAGCGCCTACCTGGAACGCATGGCCCACGTGGCCGGCCTGATCGCCGAGCAGCTCGGCTTGCCGGAAGACGAGGTGCGCACCATCGAGATGGCGGCGCCGCTGCACGACATGGGCAAGATCGCGATCCCGGATTCTGTGCTGATGAAAGCCGGTCCGCTGACCGCGGACGAAACCGAGGTCATGCGCCGCCACCCCAAGATCGGTCACCAGCTGCTGTCCGGCAGCCAGAACCGCTTCATCCAGACCGGTGCGCTGATCGCGCTGCGGCACCACGAGCGCTACGACGGCAGCGGCTATCCCGATGGCCTCGTCGGCGAGCAGATCCCGTTGGAAGCGAGGATAGTGGCGGTTGCGGACGTGTTCGATGCCCTGATCTCGCCGCGGCCGTACAAGAAGGCATGGGAAAAGGACGCCGCGCTGGCTTACCTGTACGCCCAGCGCGGTCGCCTGTTCGATCCCGCATGTGTCGACGCGCTGATCCGTGGGCGGGCGCGGCTGGACGACATCTGCGAACGCTATTCGACGGTGCAGAGCCGTCCAGGGATGGAGTGAGCCATGACCAATCCCATCAGCTGGATCAAGTCCCGACTGGCGCATCGCGGCGACAGCGAGCACGGCCAGGCGCTGATCCGCGTCGCGTTGATCTCCATCATCCTGGCCTACGCGCTGCTGCCGTCCTCGCGCGCCGCATTGCCGGCTGACCAGTACACCATCGTCCTGACCATCATCACCTCCGGCCTGGTCAACGGCCTGGGCATCTTCGCGTGGCTGCTCGTGCAGCCGGGCCAGTCGCACGTCCGTCGCGGCCTGGGCATGGTCGCCGACTACGGCCTGCTGGCCGCGGCGATGAACGGCATGGGCGAGCCGCTGTCGTGGGCGTACGTCGTGCTGATGTGGATCACGGTCGGCAACGGCCTGCGCTACGGCAACCGCTACCTGGTCGTCGCGGTGGCAATGGCCAGCACCGCGTTCGCCGCGGTGGTCGCCATGAACGACTACTGGAACGCCAACCTGACGCTGGGCGTGGGCCTGGTGCTTGGCCTCATCGCGGTGCCGATGTACCTGTCCGGCCTGCTGCGCGACCTGACCCGCGCCACCGACGAAGCGCGCCGCGCGAACGAGGCCAAGAGCCGCTTCCTCGCGAACATGAGCCATGAGTTCCGCACGCCGCTGAACGGTCTGGCGGGCATGTCCGAACTGCTGGCGACGACGCGCCTGGATGCGGAGCAGCGCGAGTGCCTGTCCACGATCCAGGCCTCCACGCGCACCTTGCTGGGCCTGGTCGAGGACGTGCTGGACATCTCCGCGATCGAGGCGGGCAAGGTCAAGCTCAACGTGGTGGAGTTCTCGCCACGCGAACTGGTCGACAACATCGGTCTGATCCTGATGCCGCAGGCGCGCGGCAAGCAGGTGCGCTACGAAGGCGTCGTCGACGATGCGATCCCGCTCAAGCTGCGCGGCGACGCCGGCCACCTGCGGCAGGTGCTGCTGAACCTGGCCGGCAACGCGGTCAAGTTCACCGACGAGGGCGAAGTACGCGTGGTCGTCACGCCGACCCTGGTCGAAGGCAGCCAGGTGCGCCTGCGCTTCACGGTCACCGACACCGGCATCGGCGTACCGCTCGCGCTGCGCGAGCGACTGTTCGAGGCGTTCGAGCAGGCCGACGTCAGCCTGTCGCGCCGCTACGGTGGCACCGGTCTGGGCACCACGATCGCCAAGGGCCTGACCGAGGCGATGGGCGGCACCATCGGGTTCGAGAGCCATGAACAACGCGGCAGCTGCTTCTGGGTCGAACTGCCGTTCGAAGCGGTACCCGAGCGCGTTGTGGTGCCTGCGGTGCACGGCCATGCGGAGTGGCTCCAGGAAGAACCGGAAACGTCGAGCGCGGAGAACATCATCGCGTTCTCCGATCCGTTCCTGCGCCATCGCGCACGCGTGCGCAGCATGCAGATCCTCGTGGCCGACGACCACGAAGCCAATCGCATGGTCGTGCAGCGGCTGCTGCAGAAGGCGGGCCATCGCATCACCTGCGTCAACGGCGGCGAAGAAGTGCTGGACGCGCTGGAGTCGGCTTCCTATGACGCCGTCATCTGCGATCTGCACATGCCCGGGTTGAGCGGCCTGGACCTGTTGAAGCAGCTACGCGTGATGGAGGCCGGCAGCGGCAGCCGCACTCCGGTGCTGATCCTCAGCGCGGACGTCACGCCCGAATCGATCCAGCGCTGCGAGCAGGCCGGCGCACGCGCGTTCCTGGCCAAGCCGGTCGTCGCGACGCGCCTGCTGGACGCACTGGCCGACATCGCCACCTCCGGCCGGGTCACCGCCACCGCGGTCTCCATGGCACCCGCGCGTGCTGCGGAAGTCTCGGACGGCGTGCTCGATGTCAGCGTACTGGACGAACTGACGGCGCTCGGCATGGGCGAGGCGTTCGAGCGCGAATTCATCGAGCAGTGCCTCAACGACGCGGACGGATGCATCGGCGCCATGGCGCATGCGATGGAGCGCGGCGATGGCGAGCACCTGCGCGAGCATGCGCATGCGCTGAAAGGTGTGGCCAGCAACCTAGGGCTGGTGAAACTGGCGGCCGCGGCGGGCGAAATGATGAGTCTGGCCGACTGGCAGATCACACGCGAATGGCGTCATCGCCTGGCGGCGCTGAACTCCCACCTGAGCCACGGCCGTGCCGCCCTCGATGCCCGGCAGCGTATCCGGGGTGCGGTGGACAAGGGCAGCGAAAGCACGTCGCCGTGACGCGGCTGCCCCGCCGCCCATGACGGCGGTGGGTGGCAATGGTGGAGCGTCGCGTTATCGGGTCCGCCGGTGGCGGGTCCCTGGCGAGTACGGTGACCCGGACTCGCCCTTGAAGACGCAGAATGCGCTTCAACCCCCTGATTTCCCCTGTGGTCGTCTGCGGTGAAAGCAGCGTTGCAGGATGTACTCAGGCCGCGCGGATGGAGCGCTTTTCCTGTGCGCGCACGATGCGCTCCATCATCTTCAGCGACTTGTCGCCGAGCGTCAGGGCGGTGTCGACCCACACTTCGGTGATGCCCATCAGCTCGTCATAACCGACCGGCTGCGCCAGGTTGCGGCAGGCGTTCAACGCCAGGTGCGCGTGCGGCGAACGGCGCTGCTTGTCGATGATCGTCTGCACGGCGGCCGCACCCTGGCCCTTGGGCACGAGCACATCGACCACGCCCAGCTTGTACAGCTCGTCGCTCGTGTAGATGTTGCCTTCCAGGATGATCTTCTCGGCGACCTGCGGCGACACCCGCTTGCACAGGAAGGAGTAGGCGCCCATGCCCGGGAACAGACCGAACAGCACTTCCGGCAGGCCCATGTCCACGCCTTCCTCGGCCACGATGGTGTGGCAGGACAGCGCGATTTCCAGACCGCCGCCCAGTGCGTCGCCCTGGATCAGCGCGATGGTGCGCACGTCGCCGCCGAGGCCGGTGTTGAGATGGTGGACGCCATCGATGCAGCGACGCGCATAGCTCAGCAGGCGATCGCGGTTGTTCTCGCGGATCAGCTGGGAGAACAGCTCCAGGTCGCCGCCCAGGTTGAACGCGCTCGCGTCGGAGGCGACGACGAGATGACGCAGCTTGCCCGGCTGGCGCTGGGATTCGCGCAGGGTGATGGAGTTCATGAAGCTCAGCACGTCGTCGAGCATCTGGCTGCGGAAGCAGGGGCGCACGCCCGGTGCGACATCCGAATGCATGTACATCCAGTGCGCGTCACCGCTCGGTTCGGATTCGACGCGGATGGTCGGGAAGGCACGGGTACGCTGCAGTTTTTCGACGTTGTTCATGGAGAGCTCCTTGGAGGGGTATTGCCCGCGCGGCAGGGGAAGCGGGTGACGGATTAATGTGACGCAGGTGGCATCACGCGCCGATCCTACACCTGAACGAATAATTAAAATCCAGTGCACACGCGCGCTTGCGGCATGTTGCCGGCGTCAAGTCGCCACCAGTCTCGATATTTGTGACAGGCGTCTAGAATCCACCCCTAAAGTCCTGAACCCAAAGAAAAAGGCCGGCACAAGGCCGGCCTTTTCAATAAAGCTGAACAGGGCTTTCAGGGCGTCTTGGCAGGCTCGCGCAGTTCCTTGCGCAGGATCTTGCCGACGTTGGTCTTCGGCAGTTCCGTGCGGAACTCGATGTGGCGCGGCTGCTTGTAGCCGGTCAGGTTGTCGCGGCAGAACGCCTTGACCTGCTCGGCGGTCAGGGCAGGGTCCTTCTTCACGATGAAGACCTTCACCGCTTCGCCCGACTTGTCGTCCGGCACGCCGATCGCCGCCACTTCCAGCACGCCCTCCAGGCCCGCAATGACGTCCTCGACCTCGTTCGGATACACGTTGAAGCCCGACACCAGGATCATGTCCTTCTTGCGGTCGACGATGTAGAAGAACCCGTTCTCGTCCATCTTCGCCATGTCGCCGGTGTGCAGCCAACCGTCGGCGTCCATAACGTTCGCGGTTTCTTCGGGACGCTGCCAGTAGCCCTTCATCACCTGCGGCCCCTTGATGCACAGTTCGCCCACTTCGCCCAGCGGCACGACGTTGCCGTCGTCGTCCTTCAGGCAGGCATCGGTGGACGGCACCGGCAGACCGATGGCGCCGTTGTAATCGTGCAGATCCATCGGATTGATGCAGGCAGCGGGTGAGGTTTCGGTCAGGCCGTAGGCCTCGACCAGCGTGACGCCGGTGACCTTCTTCCATTTCTCCGCGACGGCGCGCTGCACCGCCATGCCGCCACCGAGCGTCATCTTGAGATTGGAGAAATCCACCTCGTCGAAGCCCGGCGTATTGAGCAAGCCATTGAACAACGTGTTGACGCCGGTGATCGCGGTGAAGCGCGTGGCTTTCAGTTCCTTGACGAAGCCCGGCATGTCGCGCGGGTTGGTGATCAGGTGGTTGAGGCCGCCGAGCTTCATGAAGACCAGGCAGTTCGCCGTCAATGCGAAGATGTGGTACAGCGGCAGCGCGGTGATGATCACCTCGTTGCCGTAGTCCAGACCGGTGCCCACCCACACGCCGGCCTGCTGCATGTTCGCCACCAGGTTGCGGTGCGTCAGCATCGCGCCCTTGGCGACGCCGGTGGTGCCGCCGGTGTACTGCAGGAACGCGATGTCGCCGGAGTCGATGTCGACCTCGGGCAGCGTGTGCAACTGGCCGAGCGTCAGCGTGTCCTTGAAGCGCACGGTGCCGGGAATGTCGTAGTCCGGCACCATCTTCTTCACGTACTTGAGGACGAAGTTGACGATGGCGCCTTTCGGGAACCCGACCAGGTCGCCGAGCGCGGTGGTGACCACCTGCTTGACCTGCGTCCCGGCGAGGGCTTCCTGTGCGGTCTTGCCGAAGTTGTCGACGACCAGCAGTACGCTGGCGCCCGAATCCACCAGCTGGTGCTTCAGCTCGCGCGGGGTGTACATCGGATTGACGTTGACCACCGTCAGGCCGGCGCGCAACACGCCGAAGATCGCGATGGGGTACTGCAGGCAGTTCGGCATCATGATGGCGACGCGGTCGCCCTTCTTGAGCTTGAGCTCGCCGAGCAGGTACGCGGCGAACTGCCGGCTGAGCTTGTCGATCTCGCCGTAGGTCAGGGTCTTGCCGAAGTTGCGGAACGCGGGGCGGTCGCGGTACTTGCTGATGGCCTCATCGAAGACGGAGACGATGGAGCGGTACTGCTCCAGGTCCACCTGCTGCGGCACGCCTTGCGGGTAGCTCTTGAACCACGGACGTTCCTGACTCATCGTTCCATTCCCTCCCCAGGGTCTTCGGGCCGCCTCGCGGCGTTCAATGGGCAAACGCCGGAGATGGCGCCTGCTGGGAGCATACCGTTCCGGATGGAAAAGGCGAAGGTTTCGATGACGAAGAGCGGATTCACCGCGTGCGGGTGGCTGCTTGCCTGCATGCTGATGCTGGCCGCCTGCGCTGGCGATGCGCCGGAAGCGCAGTTGCGGCGGCAGTTCGATGCGATGCAGGCGGCGGTGGAAGCCGGTAAGGCCGGCGATTTCATCGACAGCGTCAGTCCGGATTTCACCGGTGAGGAAGGGATCGATCGTGCTGCGCTGCACAACATGCTCCGTGCCCACACGCTGATGAATGCGCGCATCGGCGCCACCACGGGACCGCTCGATGTCAGGGTGGAGGGCGACAACGCGGAAGTCGCGTTCAACGTGCTGCTGACCTCCAGCAGCGGACGCATGCTGCCGAACCAGGCCGGCACCTATCGCGTCACGACAGCCTGGCGGCGCGAGGATGGCGACTGGCGCGTGTACCACGCCCGCTGGGAACGCGGGCAGTGATCACTTCACCGGCGTGAGCTTCCCGGGCGTCCAGCGATAGCGCAGCGTCTTGCTGACGCTCGGGCAGCAGCGGGGATCGTTGGGGCCAGGCCACTTCGTCGTGAGCTGGATAAGGCCGTCGGTGACCGTCATGCCTTCGACCAGGCCCAGGGGATCGTGCGTTTCGCCCGCTGCCGCGTAGCGTGCCCGCTGTTTGGCCAGCACCGCGACACCGTTGTTCGAATAGGTAGGGCCGTACATCGTCCACAGGACGACGACTTCATCCTGGCCATCGCCATTGAGATCGGCCGCAAGGACCTCGGTGGCTTCATAGCTTTCCATGTGGCCCGCCTGTTTGCCGGCGACGAACTGGTCGGCGATCTTCTTCGACGCGTCCGCGCCGGAAGCGGCGGCGAAACGCGTGGCCGGCAGCATGCCGATGCAGAGGCAGGCGCACCCGATGAGTGCGCGCGGAAGCTTGGTCTTCAATGCCCGTCCCCTACGGCCTTCGGAAGAAGGCCTTCAACAGCCGCAACGCAAGGAGGGCGAGCAACCGGCAATAGGTCGGGTTGCCCGCGCGCGCTCGGGACGGGATCATCGAGCCTTACAGAAAAGGGGAAGAGATCCATGTCGATTCGCTGGAAGATCCTGGCATGCCTGTGGCTGGCCGCCGGCAACGCCGTTGCGCAGGACGCGCTGCCTTACCAGACGCCGCCTGCGGAGATCCTGCAACTGGCAGACGTACAGCGTCCCCCCAGCGTCGTGGCGGACAGCGGCAAGACGCGGCTGGTGCTGTTCTATCGGGATGCGTTCAAATCGCTGGCCGAACTGTCCGACGAGGAACTGCGGCTGGGCGGCCTGCGGGTCAATCCGCGAACCAACATCGCCAGCACCGCCACCTACTTCAACAACCTGCAGGTGCAGGAACTCGCCGGAGGCCCGGCGCGGCAGGTGACCGGCCTTCCGGCGCTGCCACGCCTGGCCAACTTCGTCTGGTCACCCGATGAAACGCGGCTGGCCTTCACCCACACCACGCGTACCGGCGTCGAAGTGTGGGTGCTCGAGCTGGCGTCGGCACGGGCGACGCGCCTGACCGAAGCGCGCGTGAACGGCAACGTCGGCAATCCGCTCACCTGGTTCCGCGACAACCAGGCGCTGCTGGTCCGCATGCTGCCGGTGCAACGTCCCGCCTTGATCGACACGTCTCGCCAGGTGCCCACCGGCCCCACCGTGTCGATCAGTGACGGCAGCAAGGCGCAGAACCGTACCTACCAGGACCTGCTGAAGAACCCGCAGGATGAAGCGAACTTCTCCGTCCTCGCCACGTCCGAACTGCACCGTGTTCCACTGAAGGGGCGCGCGACCCTGTGGCGCAGCGCCGGCATGTACACCGGCGAGTCGTTTTCGCCGGACGGCCGCTATGTACTGCTGCGGACGCTCAAGAAGCCGTTCTCGTATCTGGTGCCCTACAGCCGTTTCCCATTCAGCGCCGACGTCGTGGAGACCACCGGCAAGCCGGCCGTGACGGTCGTCGACGCGCCGCTCGCCGAAAACCTGCCGAAAGGTTTCATGGCCGTGCGCGCGGGCCGTCGCGACATCGACTGGCGCGCGGACCAGCCGGCGACGCTGGTATGGGCGGAGGCGTTGGACAAGGGCGATCCGGGAGTGAACGTGCCGTTCCGCGACGAGGCCTTCGCGTGGGAAGCGCCGTTCACCGCGGCGCCACGTTCGATCTTCAAGACCATCGATCGCGTGCAGGGCGTGCTGTGGGGCGATGATCGCCACGCCATCGTGACCGACTACTGGTGGAACACGCGCAACACGCGCACCTATCTTTTCGATCCCTCGCAAGCCGGTGCGCCGCTACGCGAACTCGCCAGCCGCAACTACCAGGACCAGTACAGCGATCCGGGCGAGTTCGAGACCCGGCGCAACGCGGCGGGCCAGCGCGTGCTGGCGCTGGACGCCGGCCAGGCGCACCTGATCGGCGACGGCTTCACCCCGGAGGGCCAGTTCCCGTTCATCGACCGCATGGAACTGGCGACGGGCAAGAAGGAGCGCGTCTATACCTCGCGCCTGACCGGCCAGAAGGAAGCGATCCAGGCACTGCTGGATCCGGCGGCCGGTACCGTGCTGGTGCGACTGGAGTCGCCGACCGAGTTCCCGAACTACTACATCCGCCATCTCAAGCAGCGCATCGCGCCGGTCCCGGTGACGCACTTCGAGAATCCGTTCAAGGGCCTGCAGGGCGTGCACAAGGAGGTCCTGACCTACGCGCGTGCCGACGGCCTGCCGCTCACCGGCACGCTTTACCTGCCTGCGGGCTACGACCGTGCCGCAAAGACGCAGAAGCTGCCGCTGGTGATGTGGGCCTATCCGGCCGAGTACAAGGACCGCGACAGCGCGGGCCAGAACACGACCAACCCGAACGAGTTCATCTTCCCGAGCTACGGTTCGCCGGTGTACTGGGTGACGCGCGGTTACGCGGTGCTCGACGATGCCGCGTTCCCGATCGTTGGAGAGGGAAAGGAGGAGCCGAACGACTCCTTCGTCACCCAACTGGTGGCGAACGCGAAGGCGGCGATCGATGCCGTGGATGCCCTGGGCTACATCGACCGCACGCGCGTGGCCGTCGGCGGGCATTCCTACGGCGCCTTCATGACCGCGAACCTGCTGACGCACTCGGACCTGTTCGCTGCCGGCATCGCGCGCAGCGGTGCCTACAACCGCACGCTGACGCCGTTCGGCTTCCAGCAGGAAGAGCGCAATTACTGGGAGGCGCCGGAGGTCTACAACGGCATGTCGCCCTTCATGCACGTGGACAAGATGAAGACGCCGCTGCTGCTGGTGCACGGCGAGGCGGACAACAACTCGGGCACGTTCACGATGCAGAGCGAGCGCTACTTCAATGCGCTGAAGGGCTTCGGCGCACCGACGCGGCTGGTGCTGCTGCCGAAAGAAAGCCACGGCTATGCGGCGAAGGAATCGATCCTCCATCTGCTATGGGAGCAGGATCAGTGGCTGGAGCGCTACGTGAAGAACAAGGGGCAGGCTGCCGGGGCCGCGCCTGCCGCAGGAACACGCTGACGCCGCTCCTTCATGCAAGAAGAAGGCCGCCCGAGGGCGGCCTTCCTGTTTCCGGCGATGCCTTTTTTAGGCGGCCTTGCGTGCCGCGAGTTGGCGGAGCACGTAGTGCAACAGGCCGCCGTGGCGGAAGTAGTCGACTTCCTTCGGCGTGAGCATCAGTACCTTGACCTGGAACTCGACGGTCTTGCCGTCAGCCTTGCGGGCGGTGACCTTGGCGGTCTTCGCAGCGCCGTCCTGCAGGCCGGTGACATCGAAAACCTCGGAGCCATCCAGGCCCAGCGACTGTGCGTTCTCGCCGTCGTTGAACTGCAGCGGCAGCACGCCCATGCCGACCAGATTGGAGCGGTGGATGCGTTCGAAGCTCTCGGCGATCACCGCTTTCACGCCCAGCAGGTTGGTGCCCTTGGCGGCCCAGTCGCGCGACGAGCCGGTGCCGTACTCCTTGCCGGCGATCACGACCAGCGGCACGCCCTGGGCCTGGTACTTCATCGACGCGTCGTAGATGGACATCTTCTCCGGCGGGGTGCTGTCGAAGTACAGCGTGTTGCCGCCTTCCTCGCCGCCGAACATCAGGTTCTTGATGCGGATGTTGGCGAACGTGCCGCGCACCATCACGTCGTCGTTGCCGCGGCGGCTGCCGTAGCTGTTGAAGTCCGCCGGCTGCACGCCGCGCGAGATCAGGAAGCGGCCCGCAGGCGAATCCTTCTTGATGTTGCCGGCCGGCGAGATGTGGTCGGTGGTGATGGAATCGCCGAACAGGCCGAGCACGCGCGCGCCGTGCACATCATCGATGCTGCCGATCTCCATCGACATGCCGTCGAAGTAGGGCGGGTTCTTGATGTAGGTGGAATCGCCATCCCATGCGTACAGATCGCCGTCGGGCGAGGCGATGGTGTTCCAGCGCGAATCGCCCTTGAACACGTCGGCGTAGTTCTTGGCGAACATCTCCGGACCGATGGTCTTGGCGATGAAGTCGCCGATCTCCTTGTTGCTCGGCCAGATGTCCTTGAGAAAGACCGGCTGGCCGTCGCTGCCGGTACCCAGCGGCTCGGTGGTGAGGTCGATGTTGGTGGTACCGGCGATGGCGTAGGCCACGACCAGCGGCGGGCTGGCCAGGTAGTTCATCTTCACTTCGGGATGCACACGGCCCTCGAAGTTGCGGTTGCCGGACAGCACGGATGCCGCGACGAGATCGTCGGCCGCGATCGCCGCCGACACGTCATCCGGCAGCGGGCCGGAGTTGCCGATGCAGGTGGTGCAGCCGTAACCGACCACGTAGAAGCCGAGCTTCTCCAGATCGTCCAGCACGCCGGCTTTTTCCAGGTAGTCCGTCACCACGCGCGACCCCGGTCCGAGCGAGGTCTTCACCCACGGCTGCGCCTTCAGGCCCTTGGCGGCCGCATTGCGGGCCAGCAGACCGGCGCCCAGCATCACCGCCGGGTTGGACGTATTCGTGCAGGAGGTGATGGCGGCGATGACGACATCGCCGTCGCGCAGCTTCAGCGCCGCGCCGCTGTCGGGTGAGGATTCGTGCGCCGATGCGTGCGCGCCGACCGCCGTTCCGCCACCCCCTTCGTTCTTCAACCGGTCTTCCTGCACCAGGTCGATGCGCTTGCGACGCGCATCGGCGAACGGCACCAGATTGTCGCGGAAGTTCTGCTTAACGTCCTGCAGCAGCACACGGTCCTGCGGGCGCTTCGGGCCGGCCAGCGACGGCTTCACATCGCCCATGTCCAGGTGCAGCGTGGCGCTGTACTCGGCATGCGGGCTGTCCGGCGTATGCCACAGGCCCTGCGCTTTCGCGTAGGCCTCGACCAGCGCGATCTGCTCTTCGCTGCGGCCGGACAGGCGCAGGTAGTTCAGCGACTCGTGGTCGATCGGGAAGATGCCGCAGGTCGCACCGTACTCCGGTGCCATGTTGCCGATGGTGGCGCGGTCGGCCAGCGGGAGGTGCTGCAGGCCGTCGCCGTAGAACTCGACGAACTTGCCCACCACGCCGAGCTTGCGCAGCATCTGGGTGACGGTCAGCACCAGGTCGGTGGCGGTGGCGCCTTCCGGCAGCTTGCCGGTCAGCTTGAAGCCGACGACCTGCGGGATCAGCATCGACGAGGGCTGGCCGAGCATCGCGGCTTCCGCCTCGATGCCGCCCACGCCCCAACCGAGCACGCCGATGCCGTTGATCATCGTGGTGTGGCTGTCGGTGCCGAAGACGGTGTCGGGGTAGGCGATGGCCTGGCCGTCCTTCTCGCCGGTCATCACCACGCGCGCAAGGTTCTCCAGGTTCACCTGATGGACGATGCCGGTATTCGGCGGCACCACCTTGAAGTTGTCGAACGCCTTCTGGCCCCAGCGCAGGAAGCCGTAGCGTTCCTTGTTGCGGTCGAATTCGATCTTGCCGTTGAGGTCCAGGGCATCCGGACTGCCGAACACATCGACCTGCACCGAGTGGTCGATGACCAGTTCGGAGGGGATCAGCGGATTGATCTGGTCGGGACTGCCGCCCAGCTTGACCACGGCATCGCGCATCGCGGCCAAGTCGACCACGCAGGGCACGCCGGTGAAGTCCTGCAGGACCACACGGGCCGGCATGAAGGCGATCTCGGTATTGGGCTCCTTGCTGGCCTCCCAGTTGGCGACGGCCTGGATGTGGTCGGGCAGCACCGTCACGCCGTCCTCGCAGCGCAGCAGGTTCTCCAGCAGGATCTTCATGGAGTAGGGCAGGCGGGCGAAGCCACCCTTCGGATCCAGCCGCTCGGCCAGGGCCGGCAGGCTGTAGTAGGCGTAGGACGTGCCGTTGACCTGGAGGGTACGGCGGGTGGCGAAGGAATCACTCATCGCGGAGGCTCCTGTAGCTGGGGAAGAGGGGGCAGGAGACCAGCATAAGCCGCCGGCGCTGCGTGTCTTGTTGAGGCTTGCCCGGATTATCCGTCATGAGTGAGACGGTGGTGATCCGACCAAAGGGGCAGGTATCGGGCGGGATGGCGGGCGTCCGGGCTGGGGTATGCCAAGTAAAGTATGTATAATTTCTCCATACTCAAGAGGGCCCGCCGATGGAAGCCACCGTTGCAGAGCGCGGCCAGATCACCCTGCCGAAGGCCGTGCGCGATGCGCTGGGCCTGACCAAGGGCAGCGTGCTGAAGGTCGAACTGGAAGGTAGCCGCATCGTGTTGCGGAAGAGCGTCGACGACGCCATTTCGCGCGTGCGCGGCAAGTTCGCCCTCGACGCCGACGGCACGCCGGGCGCCACGAACGAATGATCGCCGTCGACGCCCCCGTTCTGATCGAGCTGCTGACCGACGGCGCCCGTGCAGACGCCGTCGAAGCCGGCCTGCGCCAGAGTCTGGGCAGTGGCCGGGTGGTGGTCTGCGATGCCGCGCTGGCGCAGCTGTGCGCCTCGCTGCGCAACGGCGCCGACGCGCTGGCCGCGCTGGAGGAGATGGGCGTGCATTTCAACGCCGTCGAAGCCAAGTCCGCGCTGCGTGCCGGCGAGATGCAACGCCGGCATCGCCAGCGTGATGGCGAAGCGCGGCCGATCGCCGACTTCCTGGTCGGCGCCCACGCGCTGCTGCAGTGCGACGGGCTGATCACCTTCGACACCGCTTTCCACCGCGATTATTTCAAGGGCCTGAAGCTGATCGTGCCCGTCACCGAATAAGCCTTACCGTTTTCCCTTTCCACCGCACCATCGAACGACCGGAGTCACCCATGTTGGAAGCCTATCGCCACCACGTAGCCGAGCGCGCCGCGCTGGGCATCCCGCCGCTGCCGCTGTCGGCCCAGCAGACGGCCGAGGTCATCGAGCTGCTGAAGAACCCGCCCGCCGGGGAAGAAGCCTTCCTGGTCGACCTGATCACGAACCGCGTCCCGGCCGGCGTCGACGATGCCGCCAAGGTCAAGGCGTCGTACCTGGCCGCCGTTGCCTTCGGCAGCGAGAAGACCCCGCTGGTCACCGCGCAGCGCGCCACCGAACTGCTGGGCACGATGCTGGGCGGCTACAACATCCATCCGCTGATCGAGCTGCTGGACAACGCCGAGCTGGGCGCCACCGCCGCCGAGGGCTTGAAGCACACGCTGTTGATGTTCGACAGCTTCCATGACGTGCAGGAAAAGGCCGAGGCGGGCAACGCCCACGCGCAGGCCGTGCTGAAGAGCTGGGCCGAGGCCGAGTGGTTCACCAGCAAGCCGGAAGTGCCGCAGAGCCTGACCATCACCGTGTTCAAGGTGCCGGGCGAGACCAACACCGACGACCTGTCGCCGGCACCGGACGCCACCACGCGCCCGGACATCCCGATGCACGCGCTGGCGATGCTCAAGAACAAGCGCCCCGACGCGCCGTTCGTGCCGGAAGAAGACGGCAAGCGTGGTCCGATCCAGGAAATCCTGTCGCTGAAGGACAAGGGCCACCTGGTCGCCTACGTCGGTGACGTGGTCGGTACCGGTTCCTCGCGCAAGTCGGCGACCAACAGCGTGCTGTGGTTCACCGGCGAGGACATCCCGTTCATCCCGAACAAGCGCTTCGGCGGCGTCTGCCTGGGCAGCAAGATCGCCCCGATCTTCTACAACACGATGGAAGACGCCGGCGCGCTGCCGATCGAGCTCGACGTGTCGCAGATGAACCACGGCGACGTGGTGGAACTGCGCCCTTACGATGGCAAGGCGCTGAAGAACGGCGAAGTGATCGCCGAGTTCCAGGTGAAGTCCGACGTGCTGTTCGACGAGGTGCGCGCCGGCGGCCGCATTCCGCTGATCATCGGCCGTGGCCTGACGGCGAAAGCGCGCGAAGCGCTGAAGCTGCCGGCGACGGACCTGTTCCGCCAGCCGCAGCAGCCGGTCGACAGCGGCAAGGGCTTCTCGCTGGCGCAGAAGATGGTCGGCCGCGCCTGTGGCCTGCCGGAAGGCCAGGGCGTGCGCCCGGGTGCCTACTGCGAACCGAAGATGACCTCGGTCGGCTCGCAGGACACCACCGGCCCGATGACCCGCGACGAGCTGAAGGACCTGGCCTGCCTGGGCTTCTCGGCCGACCTGGTGATGCAGTCGTTCTGCCACACCGCCGCGTATCCGAAGCCGGTCGACGTCAAGACCCACCACACGCTGCCGGAGTTCATCTCCACGCGCGGCGGCATCTCGCTGCGCCCGGGCGACGGCGTGATCCACAGCTGGCTCAACCGCATGCTGATGCCCGACACCGTCGGCACCGGCGGCGACTCGCACACGCGTTTCCCGGTGGGCATTTCGTTCCCGGCCGGCTCGGGCCTGGTCGCGTTCGCCGCGGCCACCGGCGTCATGCCGCTGGACATGCCGGAGTCCGTGCTGGTCCGTTTCAAGGGCGAGATGCAGCCCGGCGTCACCCTGCGTGATCTGGTCAATGCCATCCCGTACTACGCGCTCAAGTCCGGTCTGCTGACGGTGGCCAAGGCGGGCAAGAAGAACATCTTCTCCGGCCGTATCCTCGAGATCGAAGGCTTGCCGGACCTGAAGGTGGAGCAGGCGTTCGAACTGTCCGACGCGTCGGCCGAGCGTTCCGCCGCCGGCTGCACCGTGCGTCTGAACAAGGAGCCGATCATCGAGTACCTCACCAGCAACATCACGCTGCTGAAGTGGATGATCGCCGAAGGCTACGCCGACGCACGTTCGCTGGCCCGCCGCATCGCGAAGATGGAAGAGTGGCTGGCCGACCCGCAGCTGCTCGAGCCGGATGCCGATGCCGAGTACGCCGCGATCATCGATATCGACCTGGCCGACGTGCACGAGCCGCTGCTGGCCTGCCCGAACGATCCCGACGATGTGAAGACGCTGTCGGACGTCGCGGGCACGGTGATCGACGAAGTGTTCATCGGTTCGTGCATGACCAACATCGGCCACTTCCGTGCGGCTGCCAAGCTGCTGGAAGGCAAGCGCGATATCCCGACCCGCCTGTGGGTCGCGCCGCCGACCAAGATGGATGCCTCGGAACTGACCAAGGAAGGTGTCTACGGCACGTTCGGCACCGCCGGTGCGCGCATGGAAATGCCGGGCTGCTCGCTGTGCATGGGCAACCAGGCACAGGTGCGCGAGGGCGCGACCGTGTTCTCCACCTCGACCCGCAACTTCCCGAACCGCCTGGGCCGCAACTCCAACGTGTTCCTGGGTTCGGCGGAACTGGCCGCGATCTGCTCGCGCCTGGGCAAGATCCCGACCAAGGCCGAGTACATGGCCGACATCGGCGTCATCAACGAGAAGGGCGCCGAGATCTACCGCTACATGAACTTCGACCAGATCGAGGAGTACCAGGACGTGGCGAAGACCGTCGCGGCCTGATCACGGCAGCAACGAAAAGGCCCGGCATTGCCGGGCCTTTTTCATGGACGCGCTGAGCGGTCAGGGCAGCCAGTCGTCCACCGCTTCCAGCATCTGCCGGCGGCTGAAGACGAAGTCCCACATCGTGCCGCCCATCTGGCGCCACAGCACCGCCGAGCGTACGGCGGCGAGCAGGATCGCGCGGATTTCAGCGACCACGCCCGGCTGACCGAGGTAGTGGGGGTTGCCCTGCACCATCACGCGTGGGCGCAGATGGCTGATGGTATCGGCATACAGGCCGCCCAATGCCGACAGGACATCGGGATGCGTGCTGCCTTGTTGTGCGGCACGCGGCGCGATCTCGGCCAGCCCGCGGGTGACCGCATGCACGGTGTTGTCCTCCCGTACGAAGCGGCGCTCCAGTTGCAGCACGGCCATCGCCAGGCGCGACAGGCCGTCGTCCTGCGCTTCCTTCGTCAGGTAACCGCGCAACACCCGCAGGCCTGGCGTGACATCGCCCACGCGCCCGTACACGGCCAATGGCGTGGCCGCATCGATGCGGAACACGCTGTCCAGCGCCGCCTGCACGGCAGCACCTTCGGACTGGCCGGTTTCGGCGATGCGGCGGACCTGATGGAGGGCCTGCGCCAACCCGGCGAGGGCCAGCACGCGGTCGGAATATCGGTTGCTCAAGCTGCTTGCTCCGCAAGTTTCATTTCGAGGGGGGCATCCGTTCGTGCGATCACGGCACCACCCAGGCATTCGTCGCCAGCGTAGAGGACCAGCGACTGTCCCGGCGTGACGGCGCGCTGCGGTTGCATGAACCGCACGCTCACGCTGCCATCGTCCAGCACGTCCACCTCACAGTCCTCGTCGGGCTGGCGGTAGCGCGTCTGCGCGGTGCAGGCGAACCGTCCCGCAGGCGGGCTGCCGGCCACCCAGTGCGCAGTCTCCGTCCACAGGCGCGTGGACATCAGGTACGGACTCTGCGTGTCCTGGTCGACGTACAGCACGTTGTTCGCCACGTCCTTGCCGACCACGTACCACGGCGCCTGCGGGCGACCGCGCACGCCGCCGATCTGCAGGCCTTCGCGCTGGCCCAGGGTGAAATAGAACACGCCCGGGTGCTCGCCGATCACCTGGCCCTGGGGGTCCCGCATCGCGCCCGTGCGTGCAGGCAGGTAGCGTCCCAGGAATTCGCGGAAGTCGCGTTCACCGATGAAGCAGATGCCGGTGGAATCCTTTTTGTCGTGCGTCTGCAGGCCAGCTTCGCGCGCGATGCGCCGCAGCTCGGTCTTCTGCAGTTCGCCGATCGGAAACAGCGTCGCCGACAACTGCGACTGTCCCAACTGATGCAGGAAATAGCTCTGGTCCTTGCTCCGGTCCACACCGCGCAGCAACCGCCAGCGGCCCGCCTGCCGGTCGACGCGCGCATAGTGGCCAGTCGCGATCTTCTCGGCACCCAGTTCGCGCGCGGCATCGAGAAAGTGCTTGAACTTCACTTCGCGATTGCACAGCACATCGGGATTGGGCGTGCGACCGGCGGCGTACTCCGCAAGGAAGTGCTCGAACACGCCCTGCCAGTACTCGCTGGAGAAGTCGCGGAAGTGGAACGGGATCCCCAGGCGGCCGCACACCGCGACGGCGTCGCGGCGGTCATCCTCGGCGCGGCAGTCGCCGCTGCCATCATCGGCCCAGTTCTGCATGAAGAGGCCCGCGACCGGCTCGCCCTGCTGCACCAGCTGCAGGGCGGCGACGGACGAATCCACGCCCCCGGAGACGCCGACGATGACGCGTGGCGTGCTCATCCGATCTGCTGCAGCGTCGACAGCGGCAGGCGACGTCCGCCCAGATAATCCTGCACGACCTGCCATACCAGCGGGCTGCGATGGCGCTCGGACTGCGCCTGGAGTTCCGCTGGCGTCAGCCACACGGCTTGCACGATGCCATCGTCGAGCGGGCGTTCCGGCAGGTGGCGCACCGGTTCGGCGGCGAAGGCGAAACGCAGGTAATGGCGGCCGGTTTCGGCCTTCCATTGGTAGGCACCGATGAAGGCGGTGAGCGCGACCTCCCAGCCGGTTTCCTCGAGCGTCTCGCGAAGGGCGGCCTCCAGCAGGCTTTCGTCCGGCTCCAGGTGTCCGGCAGGCTGGTTGAACACCAGGCGGCCCTGCGCGCGCTCTTCGACCATCAGCAGCCTGCCGTCACGCACCACGACCGTGGCCACGGTGACATCGGGTTGCCAGAAGCGTCCCTCGCGGTAGCTCACTTACAGGTCGTCCTTGTCGCCGGAAAGTTCCAGCTCTTTGTTGTCGGCGGTTTCCGCCGCGATGTCCATGGCGGCTTCGAGGCCTGCGGCGTCGACGGTGTCGGGGAGCTTGATGACGAAGTAGAGGACGTCGCCGGAAAGTTCCCAGCCGCCGATCTTCTTGGTGCGGCTCTCCGCGAGCAATGCCAGCGCCTTGGCGCCGTCGATGCCGTCGGCGGCCACACGGGCGGCGGGCGAGAAGACTTCACGGACTTCAAAGCCTCCGACCTGTTCGGTGCGCCCCGATACGAAGACCAGTTGGGTGCGGTTGTCCTCCTTGTAGGAGTACGTCACCTTGTAGTCGCCATCGCCGTCCACCTCGAACGGGATGCCACTCGCCTTCAGGCGGGCGTCTACCGTGGCATCGGCAGCCAGGACCGGCGCGGCGAAGACGGCGGCGCAGATCAGGAAAATGGCGGGCAAACGGGACAGCATCGGCTTCACGGTCGATTCTTCTGTGCAGGAGGGTACATTGTGGCGGGGGTCACGCATGGCGTCCATGCGGGCGACGGCGGCTGGCGCCTATAATTGGCGCATGTCCCGCAAGAACGAAAACGAACGCGATCATGGCCTGATGGTGGAAACCAGCCGGCCCGAGGTCGCGCCACCGCCCCTTTACCAGGTCCTGCTGCTCAACGACGACTACACCCCGATGGATTTCGTGGTCACCGTCCTGCAGCAGTTCTTCGTCATGGATCTCGAGAAAGCCACCCAGGTGATGCTGCACGTGCATACGCGCGGCCGCGGCGTCTGCGGCGTGTACACCCGCGAGGTGGCCGAATCCAAGGTGGCCCAGGTCAACGAGTTTTCGCGTATGAACCAGCATCCCCTCCTGTGCACGATGGAGAAGTCCTGAGGGGACCGGCGCGGGTACGCCGGGCCGGTTACGGTGTGGGGGCACCGCCAGGTCGACGCAAGGCAACGATCCCTGAACACTGAAATCCGGTAGGGTGATGGAAAACCGCCCGCCAAGCCGCATATTGTCGGCATAGGCCCCGGAGGCAACCATGTTCAGCAAAGACCTCGAGCAGACCATTGGCCAGTGCTACAAGCGCGCCCGTGAAGCTCGGCACGAATTCATGACCGTCGAGCACCTGCTGCTCGCGCTCCTCGAAAACCCGTCGGCACAGGCCGTCCTCAAGGCGACCGGCGCGGACGCCAACCGCCTGCGTGCCGACCTTGAGCAGGCCATCGAAGCCTCCGTGTCCCGCCTGGCGGAGGACGACGGCCGCGATACCCAGCCCACGCTCGGCTTCCAGCGCGTATTGCAGCGCGCCGTCTACCACGTGCAGTCCTCGGGCAAGAAGGAGGTCACCGGCGCCAACGTGCTGGTGGCGATCTTCGGCGAGAAGGACTCGCATGCGGTCTACTTCCTCAACCAGCAGGACGTCACCCGTCTCGACATCGTCAATTACCTCTCTCACGGCATCGCCAAGCAGGGCGAGGAGAACGAGGCCGGCGGGCAGCCGGAGGGCGAAGGCAAGGCTGAAGGAGCGGACGGCGAGGGCAAGGGCGACGCCCTGACCGAGTTCGCCAGCAATCTGAACGACATGGCGCGCCAAGGCCGGATCGACCCGCTGGTCGGCCGTGGCGACGAGATCGAGCGGACCATCCAGGTGCTCTGTCGCCGCCGCAAGAACAATCCGCTCTACGTCGGCGAAGCCGGCGTGGGTAAGACCGCCCTGGCCGAAGGCCTGGCCAAGCGCATCGTCGAGGGCGAAGTACCGGATGTCCTGTTGGACGCCGTCATCTACTCGCTGGACCTCGGCGCGCTGGTCGCCGGCACCAAGTACCGCGGCGATTTCGAGAAGCGCCTGAAGGGCGTGCTGGCGGCGATCAAGAAGATCCCGGGCGCCATCCTGTTCGTCGACGAGATCCACACCATCATCGGCGCCGGATCGGCCAGTGGCGGCACGATGGACGCGTCGAACCTGATCAAGCCGGCGCTGGCGTCGGGTGACCTGCGCTGCATCGGCTCGACCACGTTCCAGGAGTACCGCGGGATCTTCGAGAAGGACCGTGCGTTGGCGCGCCGCTTCCAGAAGATCGACATCGTCGAGCCGACGGTGGGCGAAACCTACGAGATCCTGCAGGGACTGAAGCCGAAGTACGAGTCGCACCACGGCGTGACCTACGCCGACGACGCGCTGCAGGCCGCGGTGGATCTGTCGGTGAAACACATCGGCGACCGCCTGTTGCCGGACAAGGCGATCGACGTCATCGACGAGGCGGGCGCACGCCAGCGCCTGCTGCCGGAAGGCACGCGCAAGGAACTGATCGACGTCGAGGAAATCGAGACCATCGTCGCCAAGATGGCGCGCATTCCCGCCAAGCAGGTGTCGTCGTCCGACAAGGATGTGCTGCAGCACCTGGAGCGCAATCTGAAGATGGTCATCTTCGGTCAGGATCCCGCGATCGAGACGCTGGCGTCGTCCATCAAGCTGGCGCGCAGCGGTCTGGCCAACCCGGAAAAGCCGATCGGCAACTTCCTGTTCGCCGGTCCCACCGGCGTCGGCAAGACCGAGGTGACCAAGCAGCTGGCGCTGCAACTGGGCATTGAACTGGTGCGCTTCGACATGTCCGAGTACATGGAGCCGCATTCGGTCAGCCGATTGATCGGCGCGCCTCCGGGCTATGTCGGTTTTGACCAGGGTGGCCTGCTGACCGAGAAGATCGTCAAGACGCCGCACTGCGTGCTGCTGCTGGACGAAGTGGAGAAGGCGCACCCGGACATCTTCAATATCCTGCTGCAGGTCATGGACCGCGGCGTGCTGACGGATACCAACGGCCGCGAGGCGAATTTCAAGAACGTCATCCTGGTGATGACCACGAACGCCGGCGCGGCGCAGGCATCGCGCCGTACCATTGGCTTCACTCAGCAGGATCATTCGACGGACGCGATGGAAGTGATCCGCCGCAGCTTCACCCCGGAGTTCCGCAACCGGCTGGATGCCATCGTGCAGTTCCAGGGTCTGGGCTTCGACCACATCCTGCGGGTGGTGGACAAGTTCGTCATCGAACTGGAAATGCTGCTGCAGGAGAAGCATGTCAGCCTGTCAGCGACCCCGACGGCGCGCGACTGGCTTGCACAGCATGGTTTCGACCCGTTGATGGGTGCGCGTCCGATGGCCCGCCTGATCCAGGACAAGGTCAAGCGTCCGCTCGCCGACGAACTGCTGTTCGGCAAGCTGGTCAACGGCGGCCGGGTCAGCATCGACGTACGCGACGGCGAGCTGGTTGTCGATGCGCAGGCGGAGCCGGAGCGGTTGCTGCCCGCCACCGTGTCATGACGACCCGGGCGCAGGAACGGAACAGGTAGAAACGAAAAGGCGGCCCATGGCCGCCTTTTCGTTGCAGGTGATCAGCGTGACGAGCGCTTCTTCCGCTTGGCGAACTCCTCGGCCGTCATGGTCTCTACCGACGCCACCCGGCAGGTGTCGCGGGTGGTCTTCACGCGGGTATCGGCGGCGCACAGGCGATTGGCCTGGCCACCCGTGCTGATGTCGACCCGGGGCGTCATCAGGATCGAATCGCAGCTGTGCTGGAAGGCGACGCGGTAGTGATCACTGCCGTTGCGGAGGAAAAACTGCTGTCCGCCGGCGGCACGCACGATTTCCTGGTCATCGCCGAGATCGACGCAATCGGTGATGGCTTCGCCAGCGAACGCGGCGCTCGGAGCGATGGCCAATGCCAGCGCGAACAGCAGGGGGGTAGGACGACGGGAGTTCATGGCGGCTCTCTTCTGGGTCCGCGCCCGGAGTGGACGCTGCATCATGCTGAAGGCGTCGCCATCACGTGGAATCTGCCTGAAGTCCGCATGACGACCGGCCGGGTGCCGATGGTCATGGAGGGCTCGCGTGCTCCAAGAACGCGAAAAGCGGCCATCGGCCGCTTTTCAATCAATTACTTACCACAATTACTTCATGCGGTAGGTGATTCGACCCTTGGTGAGGTCGTAGGGGGTCATTTCGACCTTCACCTTGTCGCCGGTCAGGATGCGGATGTAGTTCTTGCGCATGCGGCCGGAGATGTGGGCGATGATTTCGTGCCCGTTCTCCAGCTTGACCCGGAACATGGTGTTGGGCAGCGTTTCGGCAACGGTGCCTTCGAATTCAATGGAATCGTCTTTCGACATGTAGACCTGTGTGTGCCGCGAGGAATGGCGGGTGCCATGAAGCCGGGCATTGTACGCCAGCTGCGTCCCCGGTGCAAAAATTCCGTTATGGGACCGGGGGTTGCGACAACGCGGAGGCCGGCAGCAGGCCGAATCGTTCGGTCCAGCCGTCCTCGGCCGCGGGCTGATCCACCAACTCGGCGACCTGCTCGAGGAAGGCCGCACGCGGCATCAGGCGTCCCCCCAGGGAGTGGAGGTGGTCATTTTCCACTTGGGCATCGATCAACGGCCATCCCCACGCGTGCAGGCGCGATGCCAAGGCCGCAAGCGCAATTTTTGAGCCCCCGGAGCGGCTGCTGAACATGCTTTCGCCAAAGAACATCCGGCCGATCGCGACCCCGTAGATACCGCCCACCAGCGCGTCACCGTCGAACACCTCTACCGAGTGGGCATGTCCCTGCCGATGCAGATCTAGGTAGGCCTGCCGCATGCCGGACGTGATCCACGTGCCATGCTGTCCGGGTCGCGGCGCATGCGCGCACGCGGTGATCACCTGATCAAAGCAGGTGTCCGTGCGGACCTGCCAGGTGCTGTGCCTGAGGGCGCGACGGAAACGTGAGGACAGGCGCACGCCGTCGGTATGGAACACCATGCGCGGGTCAGGTGACCACCACAGCGGGGGCTGGCCGAGCGAGAACCACGGAAAGATGCCGTGCCGGTAGGCGTTGAGCAGACGCGGCAACGAAAGATCGCCACCGATCGCCAGCAGGCCGTCCGGATCACGCATGGCGCTGGCGGCTGGCGGGAACGGCGCGTGAGGGTCGGAGGACAGGACAAACGGCCGCTGGCGCATGCCCGGATTGTAAGCGCACGCTGCTGGCGCAGATCGCCGGATCTCACCCTCGATGCTTGAAGGGTGTTTGTGTCTCCAGGGTCCGGGCGTAGCGGCGCACCGCCAGCGTATCTTCCGCGCACCAGCGGGCGAGGGCGGCGGCGAAGTCGGGACGGGCGATCCAGTGCCGCGAGTGCACGACCGCCGGCAGGAAGCCGCGTGCGATCTTGTGCTCGCCCTGTGCGCCCGGCTCGAACACGGTCAGCCCTTCGCGCAGACAGTAGTCGATGCCCTGGTAGTAGCACGTCTCGAAGTGGAGGCCGGGAATGCTGGCCATGGCGCCCCAGTAACGGCCATACAACGTGTCGGGGCCTCGCAGGCACAGGGCACCGGCGACGGGACGCCCATCATGGTCCGCCAGGAACATCACCAGATTGCGCGGCATGGTGGCGGCCAGATGCTGGAGGAAGGCCAGCGTAAGTGCCGGTGAATTGCCATAGTCATGAAAGGTCTGCAGGTAGAAACCGAACATGGCCTGCAGGTCCGCCTCGCTGGCCTCATCGCCATGCACCACGCGGAACGACACGCCTGCGCGCTGCACCTTGGCCCGCTCCTGGCGGATGTTCTTGCGGTGCTTGTGGTCGAAGTCGGCCAGGAAGCTGGCGAAGTCGGACCAGTGCCCCGGATTGCGCCAGTGGTACTGCACGTCGATGCGCGGGAGCCAGGCACCGGGGAACGCGGCATCCTCGGCGGGCAGGGGAAAATTGACATGTGCGGACGACAGATCGAGCCGTCCCGCCTCTTCTCGTATCGCGGCAAGCAACGCTTCGCGTGCCGCATCATCCCGTGCGAGCAGGCGCGGGCCGGTGACGGGGGAGTAGGGCACGGCGCCCAGCCATTTCGGGTAGTAGTCGAACCCGTGCTGCGCGTACGCGTGCGCCCACGCGTGGTCGAACACGAATTCGCCGTGCGAATTTTCCTTCAGATAGCCAGGTGCTGCGGCGAGTAGCTGGCCGTTCTCCCACAGCGTGGCGTGGTGAGGCGTCCAACCCCAGTCTTCGCGCAGGCAGCCGTGGACCTCGAGCCCATGCAGGAACGCGTGCGAAACGAAGGGGTTGCGCCCGTCGTGCAGCGCATCCCAGACGGACGCAGGCACCTCGGCGAGCGAAGGAAGGAAACGGACGTCGACCATCGATGCCGATGCTACGGACGCAGGTCCAGCACGTCGATGGTGGGTGGATTGAACAACCGCATCGGCAGGCCAATTTCGCCCGTGCCGACCGTGGTGTACACGCGGACGCGCCCCCGCGGCGTGGTCAGGAACTGTTCGCCACGGTCGAAGCCGTAGCGGCTCGGGATCACATGACGGTACAGCCAGGGAATCCGGATCTGCCCGCCGTGGGTATGACCGGCCAGCACCAACGCCACCTCCGGCCCAAGATTGATCGCGCTGTCCGGGTTGTGGGTCAGCACGAGAGTGGGCATCGGGGAGGGAGCGGACGCCAGGAAGGCCGGATCGTCCCGGCCTGCCCAGCGGTCGCCGAGTCCGGCGAGGCGGAATCCACGAACCGAGACGACGTCCCCCTCGACCACGCGGACACCGAGCTTCGCCAATGCGGCCCGCAGTTCGGTGTCGATATCGGGACCGGGCGCCTGCTGATCATGGTTGCCCAGTACTGCATAGACCGGAACATGCAGGCCAGCCAACGGCGCGAACAGGCGCGCCAGCGACTCGCCGTCGGGCTCGTAGGTGAAGTCGCCCGCGATCACCACCGCGTCGGCCGGCAGCGTGTTGATCCGGTCTACCAGCCGCTGCAGATAGGCGCTGTCCTTGTACACACCCAGGTGGATGTCGCTGATCAACACCAGTCGCACCTGTGCGCCGGTGCCCGCCAGCACGGTCTCCTGCACCCGGATGCGCTGTGGCTCGACGAAGCGCGCCCAGGCAAACAGCAGGCAACCTGCCAGGAGCAGGACAACCAGCGTGCGGCCCCGGCGCTCCCGCAACCGCCAGGCCAGCCAGGCGATGAACGGCCAGACCAGCCAGCTGCCGTAGAACAGGCATTGCTTGATCAGCAGTTTGTCCATCCCTGACGATACCGCGCCGTGCGGATCAGCCGTCCTTGTCCAGGAACCGCTCGGCGTCCAGTGCCGCCATGCAGCCGAAACCGGCCGAGGTGATGGCCTGGCGGTAATGCTGGTCGGTCACGTCGCCGGCCGCGAACACGCCGGGAATGGTCGTGGAGGTGGCATTGCCCTCGATGCCGGAACGGATCTTCAGGTAGCCATTGCTCATGTCCAGCTGGCCTTCGAACAGACCGGTATTCGGCGTATGCCCGATGGCCACGAAGAAGCCGTGCACGTCGATGTCGCGCGCGCTGCCGTCCTGCACCGACTTCACCCGGATCCCGGTAACGCCGGCATCGTTGCCCAGCACCTCGTCGACGGTGTGGTGCCACACCGGCTCGATCTTGCCGGCCTGGATCTTGGCGAACAGCTTGTCCTGCATGATCTTTTCGGCGCGCAGCGTGTCGCGGCGATGCACCAGGTAGACCTTGCGGGCGATGTTCGACAGGTACAGCGCCTCTTCGACCGCAGTGTTGCCGCCGCCGATCACCGCCACGTCCTGGTCGCGGTAAAAGAAGCCGTCGCAGGTGGCGCAGGCGGACACGCCACGGCCCTTGAACTTCTCTTCCGACTCCAGGCCCAGGTACTTGGCGGTTGCGCCGGTCGCGATGATCAGGGCGTCGGCGGTGTACTCGCCGCTGTCGCCGACCAGTTTGAACGGGCGCTTGGACAGGTCGGCGGTGTGGATATGGTCGAAGATCACCTCGGTCTCGAAGCGTTCCGCGTGCGCCTGCATGCGCGCCATCAGGTCCGGGCCCATCAGGCCGTGGGCATCGCCGGGCCAGTTGTCCACTTCGGTGGTGGTCATCAGCTGTCCACCCTGTTGCAGACCGGTGACCACGACGGGCTTGAGGTTGGCGCGGGCGGCGTAGACGGCCGCGGTCCAGCCGGCGGGGCCGGAGCCCAGGATCAACAGGCGGCAGTGCTTCGAAGTGCTCATGTATACTCGCGAAAAGGTGGTGATCGGGCAGGCAACGACGCAGTCGCACATCGTTCGCAGGCACATAGAGTGGCGTTGCGTATCCGGCGAATCAAGGCGCGCAGATGGAAAGCGGTGATGCAGGCCGGACCCTGGACCGATCAGACGAAGACGCTGCGCGACCGCGCGGCGTTTTTGCTATCCGGCCCTTGGCGATCCCTTGTGGCGGTACGCGTGCCCCGCTGTTGCGGGACGCACGATTCGTTTACTATCAATCACTAACAGAAATTTTCTAAGGTCTGGTCCAAAGGTGGCGAAGCAGCTCCCGGACAACGGCAAATCCAAGAGCGGCGCCGCGGCCGCACGCAAGCAGGCATCGCCGCCGAATCCGCGCCGGCAACGCCTGTGGCGCGATCTCGCGCTGATCGCGATCGCGCCGTTGCTGCTGTATCTGCTGGCCAGCCTCTTCACCTTTTCGCCGCAGGACCCCAGCTGGTCGCAGTCGGGCAGCCTGACCGCACCGGTTCACAACATGGGCGGACTGGCGGGCGCCTACCTCGCCGACATGCTGCTGTGGCTGTTCGGCTACGTGGCGTTCCTGCTGCCGCTGATCCTTGGCGCTGTGGCCTGGATCGCACTGTTCGGCATGGACACCGATGGTGATGGCGAAGCCGACCTCGGGCCGGCGTTGCGCCTGATCGGCATGGTGGGTTTCCTGATTTCGGCGACGGGCCTGCTGCATCTCCGCGGTGTGTCGGCCGAACATTTCTCTGCGGGCGCGGGCGGCATCCTCGGCACGCTGGTCGGCAAGTCGCTGCTGAAACTGTTCGGCGGCCTGGGCGGCAACCTGTTCCTGCTGGTGCTGTTCCTGACGTCGGTAACGCTGGCCACCGGGTTGTCGTGGTTCGCGGTGATGGAGCGCATCGGCAAGTACGTGCTGATGCTGCCCGACCTGTTCCGCCGCGGCAGCCAGCAGGCCAACGAGTGGCAGCAGACCCGCGCGATGCGCGAAGAGCGCGAAGTCGTCCGCAAGACCGACGCCGTGGCCCGTGCCAAGCGCGAGCCGGTGAAGATCGAGCCGCCCGCACCGGCAGTGGTCGAAAAGAGTGAACGCGCGAAACGCGAGCAGCAGATCCCGCTGTTCCATGGCACCGGGGGCGACGAATCCGGCCTGCCGCCGCTGTCGTTGCTGGACGATCCCAAGCCGCAGACCAAGGGCTACTCCGAGGAAACACTCGAGACGCTGTCGCGGCAGATCGAATTCAAGCTCAAGGACTTCCGCATCGACGTGCAGGTCGTCGGCGCCTATCCGGGCCCGGTGATCACCCGCTTCGAAATGGAGCCGGCGCCGGGCGTGAAGGTCAGCCAGATCAGCTCGCTGGACAAGGACATCGCCCGCGGCCTGTCGGTGAAGTCGGTGCGTGTCGTTGACGTGATTCCCGGCAAGTCGGTGATCGGCCTGGAAATCCCGAACACCAGCCGCGAGATGATCTTCCTTTCCGAGCTGCTGCGGTCGAAGGAATACGACAAGTCCGGCAGCGTGCTGACGCTCGCGCTGGGCAAGGACATCGCCGGCCGGCCGACCGTCGCCGACCTGGCGCGCATGCCGCACCTGCTGGTCGCCGGTACCACCGGCTCGGGCAAGTCCGTCGCCGTCAATGCGATGGTGTTGAGCCTGCTGTACAAGGCCTCGCCGAAAGACCTGCGCATGCTGATGATCGACCCGAAGATGCTGGAGCTCAGCGTCTACCAGGGGATTCCGCACCTGCTGGCGCCGGTGGTCACCGACATGAAGGAGGCCGCCAACGGCCTGCGCTGGTGCGTGGCGGAGATGGAGCGCCGCTACAAGCTGATGAGCGCGGTGGGCGTGCGCAACCTGGCCGGTTTCAACAAGAAGGTGAAGGACGCGCAGGACGCGGGCCAACCCTTGATGGATCCGTTGTTCAAGCCGAATCCGGACCTGGCCGAAGCGCCGCGCCCGCTCGAGCCAATGCCCTTCATCGTCATCTTCATCGACGAATTCGCCGACATGATGATGATCGTCGGCAAGAAGGTCGAAGAGCTGATCGCCCGTCTGGCGCAGAAGGCGCGTGCGGCCGGCATCCACCTGATCCTGGCCACCCAGCGTCCGTCGGTAGACGTCATTACCGGTCTGATCAAGGCGAACATCCCGACCCGCATCGCGTTCCAGGTCAGTTCGAAGATCGACTCCCGCACCATCCTCGACCAGTCCGGCGCGGAAACACTGCTGGGCCACGGCGACATGCTTTACCTGCCGCCGGGCACCGCGATGCCGGAGCGCATCCATGGCGCCTTCGTCAGCGACGAGGAAGTCCACCGCGTGGTCGAACATCTCAAGGCGAGCGGCAGCGCCGATTACATCGAGGGTGTGCTGGAAGAGATCCAGACCATGGGCGATGGCATCGTCGTCGGTCCGACCGGCCTGCCGGAGTCCGGCGGCGGTGGCGGAGACGAGTCCGATCCGCTGTACGACGAGGCGGTGAAGATCGTCACCGAGAGCCGTCGTGCCTCGATCTCCGGCGTGCAGCGACGACTGAAGATCGGCTACAACCGCGCCGCGCGCCTGATCGAAGCCATGGAAGCCGCTGGCGTGGTGACGCCGCCCGAACACAACGGCGACCGCCAGGTGTTGGCGCCGCCACCGCCGCGCTGACTGAACGACGCGCCGACCGCCGCTCGTGGTCGGCAGCCTGTTCAGTTTTGTCCCGGCACACTCCGTCCAACGTCCCTCATCCCGGAACGCACCATGCTCCGCACTGCACGTTACGCCGTCCTCGCCACCGCCTTGCTCGCCACCACGGCCCTCGCCGGCGCGCGCGACGAGCTGAAGACCTTCACCACCGGCCTGAAGGGCCTGGATGGCCAGTTCACCCAAAAGGTCTACGACGGAGGCGGCAAGCTGAAGGAAACTTCGAACGGTCGTGTCGCGCTGTCGGCGCCGCGCCTGTTCCGCTGGGAATACAACAAGCCGTACGAGCAGCTGATCGTTGCCGATGGCAAGAAGGTGTGGGTCTACGATCCGGACCTCCAGCAGGCCACGGTGCGCGAGCAGGGCATCGAAGAAGAGAACAGCCCGCTCGCGGCACTGATCGATCCGGGCAAGCTCGACCAGCAGTTCAATGTGGCCGAAGCCGCGGGGCAGGGTGGCGTGCAGTGGCTCACCCTGACGCCCAAGCAGGAAGGCGATGCCAGCTTCCAGACCGCGCGGCTCGCCTTCTCCGGCGGCACGCTGGTGAAGATGGAAGTGAAGGACGCGGTCGGCCAGCGCACCGAGATCAGCTTCAGCGGCTGGAAGCGCAACCCGGCGTTCGCCGGCGGCACCTTCAAGTACGCGCCCGCGAAGGGCGTGGATGTGGTGGGCGGCCCCTGACCGGGCCACTGAGCGGGACCCGGTGGGCCACGACGTTACAATGACGCGTGGCCAGGACACGTACCCCTCTTGAACCGCAGGTCGACCTGCTGAGCACGGATACCGATGCGCTGCGGCCGCTGGCCGAGCGCATGCGTCCGCGCACCCTGGACGAGATGGTCGGGCAACGGCGCCTGCTGGCGCCGGGCAGCGCGCTGCGGCGCGCGGTCGAGTCCGGCCACGTGCACTCGATGATCCTGTGGGGCCCGCCGGGTTGTGGGAAGACCACGCTTTCGCTGCTGCTGGCGCACTATGCCGATGCCGAATTCAAGGCGATCTCGGCGGTGCTGTCAGGCCTGCCCGAGGTCCGCCAGGTGCTGGCGGAGGCGGCGCAGCGATTCGCAGGCGGGCGCCGCACGGTGCTGTTCGTCGACGAAGTGCACCGGTTCAACAAGGCGCAACAGGACGCCTTCCTGCCGCATATCGAGCGCGGCACCATCCTGTTCGTCGGCGCAACCACCGAAAATCCGTCCTTCGAATTGAACTCTGCGTTGCTGTCGCGCTGCCGCGTGCACGTGATGGAAGCCGTATCGCCGGACGACATCCGCCATGCACTGCGTATGGCGCTCGCGGACACCGAGCGCGGGCTGGGCGAACTGGCGCTGGAGGTCGACGACGCCGCCTTGCTGGAGATCGCCACCGCCGCCGATGGCGACGTGCGCCGTGGCCTGACGCTGCTGGAGATCGCCGCGGAACTCGCCGCCGACGAAGGTGGACGCATCACGCCGCAGACGCTGGCGCAGGTGCTGGCCGACCGCACGCGCCGCTTCGACAAGGGCGGCGAACAGTTCTACGACCAGATCTCGGCATTGCACAAGTCGGTGCGCAGTTCCAATCCGGACGGTGCGGTGTACTGGCTCGCGCGCATGCTGGATGGCGGCTGCGACCCGGCCTATCTCGCGCGGCGGATGACGCGGATGGCGGTCGAAGACATCGGCCTGGCCGATCCGCGCGCCCTGCAGATGGCGATCGATGCGTGGGATACCTACGATCGCCTCGGCAGCCCGGAGGGCGATCTGGCGCTGGCGCAACTGGTGATCTACCTAGCGAGCACCGCCAAATCCAACGCCGGCTACATGGCCTTCAACGCCGCCAAGGCCGATGTCCGCGAGCACGGCACGCAGGACGTGCCGATGCACCTGCGCAATGCGCCGACCAAACTGATGAAGTCGCTCGGCTATGGCACGGGCTACCAGTACGACCACGATGCCGACGGCGGTATCGCGCTGGATCAGACCGCGTTCCCCGATGCGATGGGCGAGCGGGTGTACTACCAGCCGGTGGAGCGCGGCCTGGAAATCAAGCTGAAGGAAAAACTCGACCGCCTGCGCGAGGCCCGCCGCCAGGCGCGCCAGCGGTCCGGTCGCGACGACTGAGTTCGAAGACGAGGCGCGACGCATGCCGGTACAGGCCTGGGTGTGGTGGCAGCAACTGATGCTGGTGATGGCCGGTGGCGCGCTCGGCGCCGCGGCGCGGTTCTGGCTGGGCGGCCTGCTGCTGCGGCAGCTCGGCAGCGGATTTCCGTGGGGCACGTTCGCGGTGAACATGGTCGGCTCGTTCGCCGCCGGGTTCCTCGCCCTCTGGCTCGAAGGACGGGGCCCATCGGCGCTTTACTGGCGCGCCTTCCTCATCGTCGGCGTGCTGGGTGCGCTGACCACCTACTCTGCGCTGATGGTCGAGTGCCTGATGTTCGCGCGGTCGGAGCGGCAGGGTGCCGCCTTCGGCTATCTCGTCGTGACGCTTGTGCTGGGCCTGCTGCTGGTATGGCTGGGCGCGCGCACCGCAGGCGCGATCCGTGCCGCGGCCTGGTGAAGGTCGATTGCCGGAACGATGACCGGACGCCACGCCGGCCAGGGCGCGCCCATGTATGACCGTCCAGGTCTGCCTGCGGACAGACGGTCGCGTCGCTAATGTTTTTTTAACCTGGGTGCCGGAACGCGCTAACGAATCGTGTGCAAGTGTGACCCGCGTCGCTTTTTAGGGGCTTCCCCTGGGCTCCGGAGCGGCCACAAGGAGACTCAACATGTGCACACGCAAGACTCTGATCGCGTCGGCGGTACTGCTGGCGCTCGGCATGACGGGACAGGCCTTCGCCCAGCAGACCAACACCGAGAACGGGACCGGCGATGACATCCTGGTCAATCTCGCTGCGGATATGAGCAACAACAGCACGAACACCGACAACTCCGACAACAGCGACAACTCGGACAATTCGGACAATTCGGACAACAGCGACAACCGTTCCTACGATGGCGACAACCGCGACAACCGCGGGCGCGCCAATGCGGAAGGCTATGGCTCCACGGCCGCGAACAACGGCAGCACGGCGACCTCGACGTTCTCCAACTCGTTCAACCAGAGCAAGGCGGTGGCCGAAACCAAGCTGATCGGGTCGGTGTCCGGCGTGACCGTGCACGACATCGGCAACGTCGCCCAGAACTGGGGCAATGCCAATGGCGGAAGCGGTGGCCGCGGCGGTGCCGGTTACGGCGGCGACGGCTACGGCGGCGAAGCCGGTGGCGGCAGCGGCAGTGGCGGCGATGGCGGCAACGGTGGCGCAGGTGGTGACGGCGGCAGCGGCGGCAGCGCCAGCATCGGCGATGCGACCGCGGGCGACTCGTCCAATGGCAGCGCCAGCATCGGCGACGCGACGGCCGGCAATGGTGGACGCGGCGGCAACGCCGACGACACGCGCGGCGCGAACGGCGGCGACGGCAGTGGCTGGGGCGCGGACGGCAACGCGACCGCGGGCAACGGTCGTGGCCGCGGTGGTGATGCCGGCGGCTGGGGGGGTGACGGCGACGGCGCCAGCGGTGCGTCCGGCGGCGACGCCGGCAGCGTCAGCGGCGACAGTGGCGCAATGGCAGGTGCATCCGGCGGCGATGCCGGTGCAGGCAGCGGTAACGTGCGCGAACGCGGCGCCGGCGACGGCACCAGTGGCGACGGCACGGCGACGGGTGGGGCCGGCACGTCCGGTGATGCCACCGCGACCGGCGGGGCCAGTACTGCAACGGCAGGCGCGGGCACCTCCGGCGACGGCACGGGCACCGGTGGCGACGGTTCCGGTACGGGCGGTGCAGGTTCCGGCACGGGCGGCGACGCGACCGCGACCGGCGGTGCGGGCAACGGCTGGGGCGGTGCAGGCGGCAGCGTGACGGCGACCGCAGGCAACGGCGGTGCCGGTGGCGATGCCAGCAACGGCGATGCCACCAACGGCAGTGCCTCGTCCAGCGCGAGCAATGGCGATGCCACGGCCGGCAACGGCGCCAGTGGCGCGGTCGGTGCGACCGGCGGCGCAGGCGGCGTGGGCAATGGCGGCGACGGCATGGGCGGCGACGGCAACGGCGGCGTCGGCAACGGCGCGACCGGCGGTGCGGGCGGCGCAGGTGGTTCCGTGGCGGTCGATGCCGGCACGTTCGACATGTCCAACAACATGACGAGCGTCGGCCAGTCCGCCGCCGGCATCATGGTGGCCGCGCAGAACAGCGGCATGGCCTCGCTGATTCAGCAGGGCATCACTGTCCAGGCGAACCTGACCGTAGGCCCATAAGCGCTCCGCAGACGTCCCGGCTCCACCGCCGGGACGTTCCGCGTGGGCGACGGTGTCCTGCAGGACGCGGGACACCGCACTGCCGCGCGGCGGACGCATGTCGAAGGAGACCGACCATGCTTACGCACCAGCAGGCCAGGCTGCGCTTCGCAACCTGGGGAATGTTCGCCGTCGCGTTCGGCGCAGCGGCGCAGGACACCGCCACACCGATAGACACGCCACCCCCGGTGGCCACCATGCCGGCGCCGGAGGTACCCGTCGCGGAGGTCAGCGAGCTCGGACACCCCGTCGCGATGGGGCGGCTGTCGACGATGCGCGGCGGCGACGCCAGCCAGACGGAAAATCTGATCGATGTCGACGGCTCCGTCGACGACAACACCGCCCACCACATCACCAGCGGGTCGAACAGCATCGCCGACGGTGCATTCAACAATGCCAGCGGCATCAACACGGTGATCCAGAACACCGGCAGCAACGTGCTGATCCAGAACGCGATGATCGTGACCGTCGATTTCGCCGGCGGTCCGCAATGAAACGTGGCACGCGACGCTGGCGTTGGCCCGTCTACGCCGCGCTGGCCTGCGCGTTCGCCGGGTTGGGCGGTGCGTCGGCCGCGACCAGCGACCTGCGCGTGCCCGGGGGCGCCTACAGCGTGCGGCTGACCAGCCTCAAGGAAGCCCGCTTCAAGACCACGCTGCCGCAGCAGTACGACTTCAGCTGCGGCTCGGCGGCCACCGCGACGCTGCTGACGCACCAGTACGGCCATCCCGTCAGCGAGGTCGACGTGTTCGTGCAGATGTACAACAACGGCGACCAGGCACTCATCCGCAAGGAAGGATTCTCGCTGCTGGACATGCGCCGCTACCTGCGCTCGAAGGGCTACGAAGCCGACGGTTTCGAGCTGCCGCTCGACAAGCTGCAGGAAGAGGGCGTACCCGCCATCGTCCTGCTCAACGACCGTGGCTACCGGCATTTCGTGGTGGTCAAAGGCCTGCGCGACGGCCGCGTACTGCTGGGCGATCCAGCCCGCGGAACACGCGCGATGCCGCGTTCGCGCTTCGAGACGTTGTGGGACAACCGGGTGATGTTCGTCGTGCACAACCGGCGCGAACGCGCCCGCTTCAACCAGGCCAGCGACTGGAAGACCGCACCCCCGGCGCCGCTCGACATGGGAATCCAGCGCGATGGCCTGCGCAACATCACCGTGCCCAGGCGTGGTCCGGGAGACATCTGACATGGACGGGAAACGACGCGCAGCACGACGCATGGCACTCCTGCTCGCCGTCCTGCTGGTACCGGTGGGTGCACGTGGGCACGGCGGCGACCTCGGCAGCGACTGGCAGCCGGTGGATCCTGCGCGGCTGGCGCAGATGCGCGGCGGCTTCCAGATGCCGACCGGCATGATGCTGTCGTTCGGCATCGAACGCGTCGTCTTCCTCAATGGCGAACTGACCGCGCGCATCGCGGTGCAGGTTCCGGACGTGGCGCGCATCACACCGGAACAGGCGCAGGCGCTGGCCGAGTTCAATCGGGGACTCGTCGTGCAGATCGGCGACGGCAACCGCTTCGACCCCGCGCAGGTCGCGGGTGGACTGGTGATCCAGAACACCCTCGACGGGCAGGACATCCGCACCGTCACCCGCATCGACGTAGGCGTCGACACGCTGGGGGCATACCAGAACCTCAATGCCGGCAGCGCGCTCACCGATGCGCTGATCCGCTCGCCCGGCGGGCCCTGACGCGCGTCTCGCGCCGTCCACCGCGACCATCGCACACGACAAGGGGAACATCATGAAAGGGACGTCTCTGATCGAGGTCGCACCGCTGGCACTGGCGGTCGGACTGGGCGTGCAGGCCGGGCAGGCGAGGGCGCAGGATGTCCCGCTGCCGGCGACGCAGGCACCCCCGGTGCCGACCCAGCCGTACGAAATCACGGCTGATGCGCGGTTGGATGCCCTGCAGCGGCAGCTCAACGAGCAGACCCAACGCCTGCAGCAGATGCGCGAGCTGATGCAGGCGCAGGAGCAGCAGATCTTCAGCCTGCAGAACGCGTTGAACGACGAGATCCTGGCCAACGCGCGTGCGCGCGGCGCGCCCGCGCCGGTCATCGTGCCCTCATTGAACCAGGCCCCGACGTTCCGCGATGCGCCTGCGGGTTCGCCTACCTACATCGTCGTCGGTCCCGCGCCGGCGCCGGGTTCCACACCGGAGACGGGCGGCACTTCGCCTGCCTACGACACCGGCACGCAGGTGGCCCAGGCCGCTGCGCCGGCACGCAATCCGCAGGGCGCACAGGCGCAGACCACGTCCGGCGATGCACAGGCGCCGCAGCGCGTGGGGCAGGCGCCGGAGAGCGATTCGCGGCCGCCGGAGGTGGCGCAGATCTTCGACCAGCCCGGCGTGCTGACGCCTAAGGGCAAGCTGGTGGTGGAGCCGGCCATCCAGTACGGCTACTCGGCGAACGACCGGGTGGCGCTGGTGGGCTACACCATCATTCCGGCGATCCTGATCGGCCTGATCGATGTACGCCAGGTCAAGACCACCACCGCGGTCGCCACGCTGACCGGACGTTACGGCGTCAGTCGGCGCATGGAAGTGGAAGCCAAGCTGCCTTACGTCTACATCCACAGCGATACGGTCAGCCGCGAGATCTTTACCGGCTCCGCGCAGGACCGTGTGTTCAATGCGCGCGGCAGCGGCCTGGGCGACGTGGAACTGACCGGCCGCTACCAGCTCAACCGCGGCGGCGCCGACAAGCCGTTCTACATCGGCTGGCTGCGCTACAAGAGCCGCACGGGCCGCGACCTGTTCGACGTGACCACCGACTGCGTGACCCGCTGCGTCGCCAATACCACCGGCACCGGCCTGCCGCTGGACCTGCCCACCGGCAGCGGCTTCAACGCGATACAGCCCGGCATCACCTGGCTGTACCCGTCCGATCCGGTCGTGTTCTTCGGCAGCCTCAGCTACCTGCACAACTTCAAGCGCAGCGACGTATCGCGGCGCGTGCTGGGCGGCCAGACCGAGTTCCTCGGCGACATCAAGGCCGGCGACATCCTCGGCTTCAACCTCGGCATGGGCCTGGCGCTCAACGAGAAAGCGGCCATCAGCATCGGCTATGACACCAGCATCGTCGACAAGACCCAGCAGAACGGCGAGGACGTCGCGGGTGCCGTGCGAACCACGCTGGGCACGCTGCTGCTGGGTGGCACCTACCGCTTCAGCGACCGCATGTCGCTCAACGTGGCGCTGGGCGTGGGCATCACCCGCGACACGCCCGACATGACGTTCACCGCGCGCGTGCCGATCAACTTCTGACCACGGCGTGTCAGCCGGGCCGGCCCTGCCACCACAGCCACAGGGCCACCGCCAGCATCAGCCATTCGACTGCGGCCAACACCAACGTGGTGGTCTCCACCGGCCACCAGCGCACCAGGCCGATGCTGCGGAAAAGCACGATCGGGACGTACAGGGCGAGGGCCAGCACAAGGCCCGTACGCATCTGCTGGCTCCATGCGAACCAGGCGAACAGGATGGCCAGTCCCAGTTGCAGGCCGCCGTAGATCGTC
Source organism: Pseudoxanthomonas sp. LjRoot143 (assembly GCF_964252945.1). Taxonomy (NCBI): domain Bacteria; kingdom Pseudomonadati; phylum Pseudomonadota; class Gammaproteobacteria; order Lysobacterales; family Lysobacteraceae; genus Pseudoxanthomonas; species Pseudoxanthomonas sp. LjRoot143. Next base: position 1,497,593 of record NZ_CAXUPM020000001.1, read on the forward strand.
AGGTATTCCACCTGTCCGGAGCGGCTGAGCGAGGTATAGCCCACCGCGGCCGCGGTGCGCGCCGGTGCGACCGTGCACCAGACGGCGAGCAGCAGGTAGACCAGGGCATTGAGGTAGAGATAGGCCGTCGCCATGGAATCATTCCTGGGGGGATGTCCGTCTTCATGCAGGGTCAGCGGTGACGGGCCGGTGAAAGCGGGACGAATCCCGACGGCCTGCTGCGGGATGCGCCGATACCCGGCGGTGGACCACGCCCGGATGCTGCAGGCGACTTCCCGCAGGAGCCGCTCATGCCGAACCCATTCCCGAACGCCTGGCGCATCGTGCTGGCCTGCGTCCTCTGCCTGGCCCATTCGCCCGCATGGAGCAGCGGCACCATCCACAAATGCGCGGGCCCCGATGGCCAGTCGTCCTACCAGTCTACGCCCTGCGCGCCTACGCAGCGCACCGAATGGGTTCGTGATTATCCGGTGGCACCATCGCCGCCTGCCGCGCCTGCTACGGCTGCATCTGCGCCACGACCGGCGAACAGAGAGGGTCGCCCGCGCGCGGCCACGCGCAGCACCGGACGCCGGCAACGGGCCGTGCAGGGCGCGGTGATTTCACTCCACAAGGATCCAGCCGCGTGCGCGCGCGCGAAGAAGTCGCGCGACCAGGCCTACGCCCGCCTGGGCCTGAAGCGCGACTTCGCAACGAGCCGGAAACTCGATGACCGCGTCAACGAGGCCTGCCGCTGACGGTCACCGATCAGACCGTCCGTGAGAACCGGGGTGCGTCCGGGGCAGGCGTCGCGGGCAGGTAGCGGTCGAAGCACATGGCGATCACGCGCAGCAGCAGCCGGCCTTTCGGCGTGGCCTGGAAGCCGACCCGTGTGAACGTAAGCAGGCCATCGTCGGCCAGCGCCTGCAGCCGGGGCAGGGCGTCGGCGAAGTACTCCGCGAATTCGATGTCGAAGCGCTTGCCGATGCGCGCGAAGTCGAGTCGCCCGTGGCACATGAGCTCCTGGATCACATCCGCCCGCAGCACGTCGTCGCGCTCCAGCGGCATTCCGCGCCAGACCGGCAGCCGGCCATCGTCGATGGCGCGCTCCCAACTGGCGATATCGCGTGGATTCTGGCTGAAGCTGTCGCCGATGTGGCTGATGGCGCTGACGCCGAAACCGAGCAGGTCGCTCTGCGCGTGCGTCGTGTAGCCCATGAAGTTCCGGTGCAGGCCGCCGCGCTCCTGCGCACGCGCCAGGTCGTCGTCCGGCAGCGCGAAGTGATCCATCCCGATGTAGACATAGCCGGCAGCCACCAGACGTTCGATCGCGCATTGCAGCAGCGCGAGCTTCTCTTCCGGCGCGGGAAGGTCGTCGGCCGCGATCCGCTGCTGCGGTTTGAACAGCTGCGGCAGATGCGCGTAGCTGTACACCGCGATCCGGTCGGGACGCGCGCCGACCACGATGTCCAGGGTGCGCTCGAACCCGGCACGCGTCTGCTTCGGCAGACCGTAGATCAGATCGATGTTGACCGAGCGCATGCCGTGGTCGCGGCACGCGGCGACGATGGCGAGCGTCTCGTTCACGCTCTGCACCCGATTGACGGCTTTCTGCACCTTGGGATCGAAGTCCTGCACGCCCAGGCTCGCACGGTTGAAACCTACGCGCGCCAGTTCGCCGATGTCCGCGGGCGTGACGAAGCGTGGATCCAGTTCGATGGAGAAGTCCATGGTGCCGTCGGTGGAGAAGCTGAACTGGCTGCGCAGCTCCGCCACGCAATCCGCGATCTGCGCCGGCGTCAGGAAGTTGGGCGTGCCGCCGCCGAAGTGCAGCTGCACCACCGGACGGCCGCTGTCGAACAGCGGCGCCATGCGCGCGATCTCGCGGTACAGGTAGTCCAGATAAAGCTCGCCGCGCGCCTTGTCGCGCGTGATCACCCGGTTGCAGCCGCAGTAGAAGCAGGGGCTGGTGCAGAACGGCACGTGCACGTACAACGACAACGGGCGGGCATGTTCCCGACGGTTGGTGGCGGCGGCATGGTCGCGCAGTTGCTCGGCACCGAATCCCGCACTGAACTGGGGTGCCGTCGGGTAGGAGGTGTAGCGCGGTCCCGGCGTGTCGTAGCGCCGCAGCAGGTCCGCATCGAACAGCGGGGAAGGAGAGACGATGCCCATGGCGCACAGGCTAGGACGCGCGCCCCGCTGCCGCATTGATCGGGATCAATTCACCCGTGAATCGTGCGGCCTGGCCTCGGGCGCATCGGGGATCTCGGGCAGCATCTCCAGCGCGGCCGGCGTGGTGCGGAGCATCGGATGGAACCTGCCCGCATGCAGCAGCTCCCGCACCTTGAACAGGCGACGGCCGCCCGCCACCAATGCCAGCACGCCCAGCGTACCGGCGAAGAACAGCGGCAGCGCCGAGGGACCCGACCACTGCATCAGCGCCCCCGCCACGGCAGGACCGATGGCGGCACCGATGCCGTTGAGCAGCAGCAGTGCACTGCAACCGGCCAGCAACTGCTCCGCCGGCAGGCGCTCCAGCAGGTGCGCGACGGCCAGCGGATACAGCGCGAACGCCAGTCCACCGAACAGGAAGAACAGGGCATGCGCCTGCGCATCGAAACGCAGCGCGAGCAGCGCGGTAGCCGCACCGGCTGCAGCGACCAGGGCCAGCGTGCTGCGCCGGTCGCCACGATCGGAGAGGCGGCCGATCGGCAGCTGCAATGCGGCACCGCCAACGATGGTGACCGCCATGAACGTGCCGATTCCGGCCCGGTCGAGGCCAAGCGAGGCGGCATACACCGCGCCCATGCCCCAGAACGCACCCAGCGCCAGTCCGGCAAGCACCGCGCCCGCCGCAGCACTCGGCGCGACGCGACAGATCTGCAGCAGATGGATCTTCGGCGCCACCGTCATCACCGGCGGCACCAGACGGGTGGCGCTCACCGGCAGGATCGCGAGCGCAAACAGGATCGCCACCACACTGAACAACACCGCGCTGCGGGGAGGCTGCAGGTCCAGCAGCAACTGGCCAGCGGCCAGCGCCAGCAGCGACACCACCATGTACACGCCGAACACGCGGCTGCGATGCTCCGGTGCGGCCTGCGCGTTCAGCCAGCTCTCGATCACCGTGCACAGGCCCACCAGCGCCATGCCCGTGATCACGCGCAGCAGCATCCAGCCCACCGGCTCCATCCACAGCGGATACACCAGCACCGCGGCGGCGGCCAGCGCGGCATGGAAGGCGAACGCGCGGATATGGCCGACGCGGCGGATCAATGGCGGCGCCGTGAACGTGCCGAGGAAGAAGCCGACGAAATAGCCCGACATCACCAGCCCGGTCGTCCGTTCGCCCCATCCCTCGGTCTGGCTGCGCATCGCCAGCAGCGTGCCCAGCAGTCCGTTGCCGCCCAGCAACAGGGCGACACTGGCGAGCAGGGCGGTGATGGGAAGCACGATACGGAGCACGAGGCGGAATCGATACCGGGTCGAGGACGTTCCGCATGCTAGCAACCCCATGCTGAGCGACCGGTTCACATGTGCTGCAGGCGCTTATCGCGCGTGTTGCGCGACGCCATCGGGTATCCTGCTGCGGTATCGGCGACGGCATGCAACGACGGGATGTTCCGATGACTGAGCGCAAGATTCCGGGCATCGACGAGTACGAAGGCGCTGCCGGCGGCTGGGGTGCGCTTGCTGCCGTCGCGCGGGCGGTGAAGAGCCAGATGGCCGTCGGTCGCGAAACCTCGGCCCTGCGCCGCGTCAACCAGCCGACCGGCTTCGATTGCCCGGGCTGCGCTTGGCCCGATCCGAAGCACACCTCGTCGTTCGAATTCTGCGAGAACGGCGCCAAGGCGGTGTCGTGGGAAGCGACCGGCAAGCGGGCGACGCCCGAATTCTTCGCCAGCCACACGCTGGCCGAACTGTGGGAGTGGAGCGACCACGCGCTGGAGGACGAGGGCCGCCTGACGCATCCGATGGTGTACGACGCGGTTGCGGACCGCTACGTGGCGATCAGCTGGGAAGACGCCTTCGCGAAGATCGGCGATGCACTGCGTGCGTTGCCGCATCCCGACACGGCCGAGTTCTATACCTCCGGACGCACGTCCAACGAAGCCGCCTTCCTCTACCAGCTGATGGTGCGCGAGTACGGCACCAACAACTTCCCCGACTGCTCGAACATGTGCCACGAGGCGACCAGCGTCGGCCTGCCGGAATCCATCGGCGTGGGCAAGGGCACGGTGACGCTGGACGACTTCGCGCACTGCGATGCACTTTTCAGCTTCGGCCACAATCCCGGAACGAACCACCCGCGCATGCTGGGCACGCTGCGCGAGGTCTCCAGGCGTGGTGTACCCATCGTCGCGGTGAACCCGCTACGTGAGCGGGGCCTGGAACGCTTCACCTCGCCGCAGCATCCGGCGGAGATGCTGACCAACACCGCCACGCCCATCGCGCAGACCTACTACCAGGTGAAGATCGGCGGCGACCTGGCCTTGCTGAAAGGCATGATGAAGTGGCTGCTGCAGGCCGATGCGGACGATCTCGCCGCCGGTGGCGCGGGCGTGCTCGACCACGCCTTCATCGCTGAGCACACCGAGGGCCTCGATGCCTTGCGCGAGGACCTGGCGCGCACGTCGTGGGACGAGATCGTCGAACATGCCGGCCTGTCGCGCGATGACATCGCTGCGGCCGCGGCCCTCTATGCGAAGGCGGAACGGGTGATCCTCTGCTACGGCATGGGCATGACCCAGCACCGGCGCGGTACGCAGAACGTGCAGCAGATGGCCAATCTGATGCTGCTGCGCGGGAACATCGGCAAGTCCGGCGCCGGCATCGCGCCGATCCGCGGGCATTCCAACGTGCAGGGCGACCGCACCGTCGGCATCACCGAAAAGCCGACGCAGGCGCTGGTCGATGCCATCAAGCAGCGTTACGGCTTCGAGTTCCCGCTGACGCATGGCCACGATGCGGTGGAAGCGGTACGCGCCATCCGCGATGGCCGCTCGCGGGCGCTCGTGTGCATGGGCGGCAACCTCGCCGTCGCGATGCCTGACCCCGAGACGACGATTCCCGCGATGCGCACGCTCGACCTTGCGGTGCATATCGCGACCAAGTTGAACCGCTCGCACCTGATTCCGGCGAAGCAGGCCTTCCTGCTGCCCTGCCTGGGGCGTACCGAGCGCGACGTGCAGGCCAGTGGACTGCAATCGGTGACGGTGGAGGATTCGATGTCGATGGTGCACGCCTCGCAGGGCGGCCTGCCGCCGGCATCGGAGCACCTGCTGTCCGAACCCGCCATCGTTGCCGGCATCGCGAAGGCGACGTTGCCGCAGACGAAGGTGGATTGGGATGGCCTGGTCGGCGACTACGACCGCATCCGCGACGACATCGAAACGGTGTTCCCGATGTTCAGTGACTTCAACCGCCGCGTGCGCGAGCCCGGCGGCTTCCGCCTGTACATCGGTGCATCCGAGCGCGACTGGGGCGCCGGCAGAAAGGCCCGCTTCCTGGTGGCGCCCGGTCTGGACGAAGATCCGGGCGAAGACCGCCACGACCTGCTGACGCTGACCACGATCCGGTCCCATGACCAGTACAACACCACGATCTACGGCTTCGACGACCGCTACCGCGGGGTCAGCGGGCGGCGCGACGTTGTGTTCATGAACCGTCACGACATGCAGGTGCGCGGCCTTCAGCAGGGCGACCGCATCGACGTGGAATCGCACATGTCGCGCGAGAGCGCGGCGACGCGCAAGGTGTCCGGCTTCATCGCGGTGGAGTACGACCTGCCGCGCGGATCGGCCGCGATGTACTACCCGGAAGGCAACCGGCTGGTGCCGCTGGACAGCCACGATCCGCAATCGGGTACGCCGGCCTACAAGTCGATTCCGGTGCGGGTGCGCAAGCTGTCTGTTCCCGATCCGCATGCCGACTGATCGCATCGAGGGCGTGGCGCGGCGCGAGGTCGTCGACGTCACCGGGGGCGTACCGACGACGCGGCACGATCAGTTGGCTGAAGAAGTGCCGCTCGCCATCCGCGCCAACGGCGAACCGCTGGCGGTGATGATGGGCTCACCGTGCGCCCTGGAGGATTTCGCACGCGGCTTCGCGCTGACCGAACTCGGCGTCGCCGGCGATGGTTTGCTGTCGGTCGACGTGCAGACGCTGCTGGAAGGTATCCAGATCGACATCCACACCCGGGAACCGCTGCCGGTGGGTACGGAACGCTGGCTACCCGGCCGCAGCGGCTGCGGCATCTGCGGCAACCGGACCCTGGAAGACGTGGTCAGGCATCCGGACGCGGTGAAGCAGGGGAGCGTCATCGCGTCGTCGGCCCTGGCCGTCGCACTCGCGGAACTGGAAAAGCGTCAGCCCTTGAATGCGGCCACCGGCGCCATCCACGCGGCGGCATGGGCAAGCGTGGACGGCACGCTGATGCTGGTCCGCGAGGATGTGGGCCGCCACAACGCGCTGGACAAGCTGATCGGTGCGATGCTGCACGAAAGCATCGACGCGGCCTCAGGTTTCGCGCTGGTGACCAGTCGTGCGAGCTACGAGATGGTCGCGAAGGCGGCGATGGCCGGCATGCCATTGTTGGCCGCGATATCGGCGCCTACCGCGCTGGCCGTCGACCTGGCGCTGGGATGCGGACTCACGTTGGTGGGCTTCCTGCGCGACGGACGGCATGTGGTCTACAGCCATCCGGAGCGGCTCACGACCCCGTGAGCAGGCAGGGTCGTCAGTAGTAGCCGGCGATGTTGAGGAACCAGCCCTGGTAGTCGTAGTCGAGCTGGGTCAGGTCGCCGCTGAAGTCGGTGAAGTTGTAACCCACGCCGACCTTGAAATGGTCGCTGATCTGGCGGTCCACGCCGACAACCGGACTCGGTAAAACTGTGACTGCATTTCTATGCTCGCGCTCCTTACAGAACAGCCACTTATCCATTCTTGAGGATCGGGTCTGGGTCCGATATGGCCGTAACATAGCACCGGCAAAGCAGTGACTATTCTGGGTGGAACAGCAAAGCTGTGACTTTCCCGAGCCCCTGAATTCTCAGAGAACCCTTGCACGAGACGATCCGCTGGTCAGGTGCGTACCTGAGCTGACGCGATCGGCGCGTCCGCGGCCTGGGGCGGCCCGCGTCCTCTCACGACCGGCGGCGGGGTTGATCAGCAACGAGTCTTCATACTCGCGCGCGATACGACGGTGCACGTTTAGCATGCTGCCTACCAAGACTTTAAGAGCTGCATCTACGTTTGTGTAAGTGGGATAGAAGCCTTCGTAAGCACCCTCGCGGTAGCACTCAGGCAGGGGGCGTCCGAGACAGCGGGCAGAACCAAAGCTAACCGCCTCGAGGCATGCACATGCGTCGCGCAGGTGCTGGCCCTTTTCCATCAGGAAGGGCAAGAGCGGAATATCCTCGAGCACGGCCGGCGTTGGGGAAGGCGCACATCGATCTCCCCACGTCGCAAGTTGAGACACTGTGTCGAGGAGCGGGGAACGAAGGCGTTCCGAAAGCATGTCCGCGTCGTCAAATCCTCTCGTGGAGAACGACGCCGCGAACTCGCCCACCGCCTTCTCGGCGAGCGCCTTTGTCCAGTTGTTCTTTAGTGGCGCTCTTCGCCAGGTGAGTTCATGGAGGTAGGCGAATAAGAAAAGGAGCGTGGACGGTGTGGCGGCTTTTTCCAGTCCGCCCATGCACTCTCGCTCAAGCTCTTGATAGAGCGGGGGGACTTGCTGTTTCAGCGAAAACAAGATGTGTGGTGGAACGAAGACAAGGTCGCGCTGATTGATGTACACGAGCAGCTTGGTGCGCGAGTCGAGAATCGACGGGGGTTCTGACTTCATGTACAGCATGAGGTCGCGCAGAAGCCATTCCTCGGATTTCGGCACACGCTCACACGCGCGCCTGAAAAGATTGAACTTCTCGCAGCTGTCGTTGCGCTCTTGCCAGTACTTTCCGTCCGGATTCTTGCCTTGCGTGTGGATCTCTTCGAAAAGGCGCGGGGCTAGCCGGTCGGACAGCACGCCGGTCAGATCGGACGGGGGGAGTAGCAGCGTTCGGTTCAACCATCGAACGCTGCAATCCAGCGATTTCATCAGGTAGCGCGTCCACGTCATGGCGCCGGTGCGCCGGAAAGCGGTAACAAACTCTGAGTCCATCTGCAAGGCCAGGATTCAAATTGAAACCAAGCCCGGAGGTTACTACCGCGGGCCCTGCAATGGACTAGGCTAAGTTTCACTTAGTGTCGAGATATAACATTTTTCTAACAAAAAGAGCCCGCCACTGCGAATGGCGAGCTCTTGGGCCAGGTCGTAGGAGGACCTGTTAATGCCAGATCCAATATACGCCCCTTCCCGCCACGCGGGTCAAGGTCGTACCCGGTTGCCTCTCGTCGGTCTGCGTAGGCAAGCCGATGGGTAAGACACCGGCTCAGAAGAAGCGCAACCAGTACTTGGCCTCCGTGCGCGCCAGAGGAGCCAGCGGCCACAACCTGTGGTTCGTCAGACCCTCGCAGGACACGCAGGCGCTCCCGTTGACGCTGAGTTCGGACATCGAGCTGGAAGCCTTCTATTATCTGGAAGGCTCGCCAGATGTGGCGTCCGTCGACTACTCCCCTCTGCGCCATGTGCAAACGCGCGTGCAGCCGGGGAGGCGGCACTTCGCCACCATCACCACACTGGAGGGTGCCGAGCTCGACGTCGAACTGGCCGTTGAAGCTGACAAGGCCTCGGTGGCCGGGCGGCGACTCATCAGCCTGTCGGTGCTTAATGCAGCCAAGGTGCGTGTCCAGAGCTGGCGGGCCATCGTGCCTACGATCAACCGGTGTCGATCGCACTCCTTGGACCCGCTGATCATTCGTTGTCGACGTCTGCTGGAAGAACATAGCGAGCTCACGGTTCGGGATCTGTGCCAGCAGCTAGCCTCGGAAAGCACCGCGCTGGTCACCGGCGCCGTGGCCACGCTGCTGCGCTCACGCGAGATCGAAAGCGACGTGGATACCCAGCCGTGGGGACCCTGCACCGCGCTGCGGGTCCGTCGTCATGGGTAAACGCCTGACGCTGAAGACGACGCCTCCCGAGCGGTTGGTGCTCGCTAGTTGGGCAATGCCTTCATTGGAAGGCTTGGACGCGGCACAGAAGGAGCGGTTCCACTCGCTTCAAAAGGCCATCACCGACTACGTGGGAGGCGCAAGGATCACGCTCGTGCTGCAGGATCTGTCGATCTGGAAGGAGGTGTTCTATCGCGCCTATGAAAAATGCGTCGCACTTGATGAGCGAGGCACGCCCTTCGGCTGGGTCGGCCTGCTGCCCTACCTTGAGATCACGCCGCGGCAGCGACGGAAGCCTTTGCCGAAGCATCTAAGCAAAGGCCTGGCCGGGGCGCTTGCGCTGTTCCTACGCCAGCACAGCGACATTGCGGAAGCGTTGGAGTCGTACCTCCTGCTTAATGCCAAACGGAAGCCGGGTGGAGAGGCCGGCGTCAGGCACAAGTCGGTCCATATGGAATTCCTACGCCTATGTGAGGCCAAGGATCCTGACAAGCAGTCTTGGCCGTTCACCTCCCGTCGGCGCGGGGCAGGGGCCGTGCGGGCGTTCACCGAGACTTTTTTGAGCCAGCACTACGACGCGATTGTCGCCACCCAGTACGGCGACAAAGCGGCAACCAAAGCTAAGTCTGGCAACGGCCACGTCTCGCGCCTGGTGGCCTGCATGCCCATGGACATCGTCGAGATGGACGAGCATGCCATGGGCTGCCTCGGCACCGTCAGGATCGAGACACCCGAGGGCTCTCGGTTCCTGGATGCAGGAAGGATGACCCTCTTGCTGCTGGTCGATCGCCACAAGGGCTGGATTATGGCCTTCAAGGTAATCTTCCGCGAGGCGGCCAACGCTGGCGATGCGATGGACGTACTGCACGCGGGCATGGTCGGCGAGCCGGACTGGGCCCACCGCAAGGACAACCAGCTCGCAACACGCCCCTTGGCCGAGTTGGACGAGCGCTTCGGCTGGTGTGGGTTCAACTGCCTTCTGCTGGACAACGCGCTTATACATCTGGCCGATGAGCTGGTTTCGCGCGTAATGTCGGTAAGCGGATGCGCAGTGAACTTTGGACCGGTGAAGACACCGGCCAGGCGCCAGTTAGTGGAGCGCGTCTTCAACGAACTGGAGCGCGCCGGCTTCAAACGGCTTCCCCAGACCACCGGTGGCGGACCCCAAGATCCTAAGCGGCAAAAAGCGGAAGAGGCCGCCCGCGCGTGTGTACTGTCAGAACGCGAGATCGTAGGCTTCGTAGCAAACCTGGTGCGCAAGTTCAACGCGAAACAGGGCAAAGCCAATCTGGCGGCCAGTCCCGCCCAGCGCATGCACGCGCTCATCTGCGGGCCCGAACGTGATCAGTATTTGTTTCCTTTCCTGCCGCCACTGAGGGAAGGCGAGGCAGATCTGTCCAAGTCGATTCTCAAAGTGGCGATTCGGGGCAACAAAGCCACCGGCCGTCGTCCCTACTTCTCCTTCTTGGAGGTCGAGTACACCAACCCGGCTATTGCAAAGGATTGGACGCTGTTGGAGGAGCAGGTCGAGCTGGAACTGCATGTCGCGCGTAATAACGTCCGATTCATTGATGCGTTCTGCCGGCAGCGTCCCTTGGGTACTTGCCAGGCCGGGGGCCGCTGGCGTTGGAGTGATCACTCGATCGATCTGCGGCGCCAGATCAATCAGCTGGTTCGTGAGGGCTACATCGAGAACGACAGTAACGACGATGTAGTGGCCGCCTTTATGAAAAAGATGGCGAACGAATATGCCAAAGCCCAGGGCAATTCCAAGCCTTTCAAGTCGGCCGTTCGACATATCGGGGATCATCACGCACGACGCGAAGTATCGGAGGACTCAGCCCACAGCGAGATCCAGGCAACGGCTGCCGAGACAGCAGTCAACGAGCTCTTGGATCGAGCCAGTGAAGCTACAGCGTCACAGTATTTGGCCTGGGATGACATCGGTGCCCTAAATGGAGAAGGAAATGACGCTTGAAGAGGTTCTACGATTGCGGGATCAGGTCTGGGATGAGCATCCCTTAATTGTTGAAGGAGCTGTGCTGCCGACTCTTGCGATCATGGATGTTCTTGCCCGGGTGTGGGCCCTAGGTAGGAAGATCAGAGGGTCGATCGCATTTTTTGCCCAGCCGCTGACGGGAAAGAGTTCCTGCGCCGAGATGGTGAAGGCGGAAATGCGTCGAAAAAAGCCGGGCTGCGGAGTTCTAATATTCGAGGTCGTAGAAGATACGCACCCGGCCGAAGGTCGTTTGCTCTCTGAGATTCTCAACCAGATCGACTACGCGCCCAAGATTTCGCGGGAACTGGCTGAAAAGCGCACACAAGTCCATCGTGCACTGCTCGCTCTGTCAGGCGAGGCGCGCCACCTTTTCTTGATATTCGATGAAGCACAGGAGTTGAGTTGCGACGAGTTCGCTTGGCTGAAATCGGTAATCAATCGTTTGGTGCGTAGCCGCGTCAAGGTCACCGTCGTATTGTTCGGTCAGGTCGAACTAAAGGATCGGCGTCAACAGCTGAAGGCGGCTCGATCTGATCTCGAGAAGCGATTTATGTCGACCCTCAATGAGCTGAAGGGAATTCAGAATGCCAGTGAATTGGTCCCCATACTCAAAGCGATCGACCAAGGCTCCGAGTTTCCTTCCGGATCGGGCTTGAACTATCTGCAGTTGCTGATGCCTAGGTTCTACCAAGGGGGAGGGAGATTGTCGCCGCATTGCGCCACTGTCTGGCGTGAGATGAAGAAGCATCGCTTACCCGGAGTGGGCACGGTAGTCACTATGTCCACTGTTGCCGGTTTCCTGGCCAACCTGTTTATTGTTCTGCGCAGCCAGGACAGTGAGTCCCTGCAGATCACACCCGAACTTCTAATGACCGTTCCCGGTGCATGAGGCACAAGATTCTGGGCCATTTGTTCCAAGTTTGCCGACTCATTGGGCTGGCTCACTCCCTGGAGCATTGGAGGCTATAGCTCGTTTCAACCAGTGCAAAGTAGCTCAGATCGCTCGAATCGCGGGCATGTTAGCTAAAGAGGAACTCGGAACAACTGCGCCTCGACTAGCTTCGATGCCCGCCTTCTTGCGATGGGCGTGGTCGAACCGCCATCGCCAGAGCGTGAGGCATCCGTTCCTGCGCCTCATCTTGAATCGGGCCCAACAGGACATCGAGCAAGTGGCGCCGGGCTGGATGTGCGAAGTACTCGTGTGGTGCCCGCAATGCGCCCGCGATGGAGTACACCTTATTGCTCACCAACATAGGGCAGTCTCGCACTGCCCGGTCCATGGTACAAAGCTCCAGTGGTTCTGCAGCTACTGTGGCATGTCAAAGAGCTACTGCGTGTTCGCAGGGTCAAGCATCTTCCAATGTAGACACTGCGGGCATCACGAAGCACGGCCGCAGGTTATTGATGACGACGAGCTTGGAGAGCGATCCGTCATGGAGCCGCTACCTGCCCATCACCTCAGCCCATCCATTTGCCTTCCTGGCATCTCGAGCAACATGCAGACTGTCGGCGTTCGCGGACTTGGACCGCAGGACATTGTCATTCTCCATGCAGAGCGATCTCTGGATCCTGGACAACGCTCGCTCCAAAGCCAGGTGTTGGACAAGTACTTCCGATTTAATGCGCCCAAGATAACGTCGGATGAGGTCGTCTTGGACCATGCTGAAGGCGTGCGTCAAGTGATGGATCGTGCTCGAATCTTGGCGATTCTGGCAGGACACACCTGCCTGAACAGAGGATTTGGTCCTGTCAAGGAGACAGCACAGACGTGCCCTTGCGAAGTAGGGTACCGGTTGTGGGAAAAGAGACTAAATCCTGAGCTGTATTCGAAGACGCATGAACAGACCGGCATGCAGGCCATTGAGTACGAGAGTTCTCATTTGGGGCTCTGTCTCTCAGCTGCATGGTTCGCCCAGACGCAATCCAAGCTTTCAGGCAAATGCAGCTCTTACCGAATGCTGTTGTCATTTCTTGAGCCAAGCGTGGCGGGCGTCGGTGGTGGCTATGTAAGCCGAGAGGTGCCTCGTGTCGGCGTACTGTCCAGCGATTTCCAATGGTTCTCCATTCGGTGCACTCGCCCTGCCCAAGACTTGGGACGTCTGCGTCAACAGTTAGAAGGTATGGGCAGAACCACTGAATCGGACAATCCTGATGAAGTGGTTCTTGACGCAAGCTGGTTGGCTCTCCATTCGCTATCTCTGTGGTCGTGAACTCAATGGTGATGGAGATGAGGGATGGTTGGTCCCGCTCAATCGCGAACCCGTGCTCGCCTTAGACGATCAACTCAGTAATAGAGGAAGGTTGAATACCGATGACTGACGAGAAGAAGCAGCCTCCGGCTAACGCGGCCGTCACGCCAGCGAAGCGGCGTTCAAGAGCGCGACATGGTGTTCTTGGGTTTGGCCCGGAAATTATCGACTACTCGCGATTTCCCGGCATCAGACCCAAGCGCCTGACACCGGAGCGGGTTTTCACGGTGTGTGAGCAATTGGGGGGCTACGCCACGACGCGCAATGTGCAGCGTATTCTGGGCGGCTCACTGCGTGATATCGCGCCGCTTCTCCGACAGTGGCGTGCCAAGGAGGTGCCGGAGCTAGGGCCAGGAAATCAGGAGGGCGACGTCAAGGCCGTGGGCGCCTACATAGTAAACTTGATGCGAGATCAGACGGCGGTACTTTCTATCCTTCAGAAGGATGCATCCAGGTCCATGCAGGTGAAACTCCAGACAATGACGGATCGTCTGGAAGAGTTGATCAGACGGGTGGCAGCATTAGAAGCGGTCCATCGCCAGCCTCACCCGCCTCGACATCGAAAGTAGCTTGGCTGATCGACTCTGGCTGCAGCGACATGTGCGAGGCCCTTTTATACATCCCACGAGCCAACGCTGGAGCATGCCTGCATCGAGTAAGTCGTCACTCATGTCGTGCCGGCGTGGGCGGCCGAGCGTGCCGGCGGCGATGTCCTGCAGCAGCTCAAGGCACGCCGCTGGTGGGCAGTTCGGCGCGCAGCTCTTCGCCACCCTTGGGCCAGATGAAAGCCGGCAACAGATCACGCTGGTCCTACTGATAGCCGGCACGCCCCCCATGCTTGTGCTGAAGGGCACCAGGCATCGCCGCGGGCACTGCACTCGCTTTAAACCCTTCCCATCGCTTCAGCATCCTAGGACGAACCCGCCCCTTGGAAGTGCCGATGAAGCTGCTGCGATATCTCCTGTTGCCTTTGATTGCGCTGGCCTGCACTCCCGCCCTAGCCGCGAACGGCATCGCCTTCCGCGATGTGTACGAACCCACCACCGGAACCACGATGCCGGCGATGATCTTCTATCCGTCGAAGGTCACGGCGCCCGCGGTGGCCTCCGAACTGGGGCCATATCACGTGGCCGCCACGCCCGGCCTGCCCATCGCCGAAGGCCGGCATCCGCTGGTCCTCATTTCACATGGACACGGCGGCAGCGCGCTGGGCCATCACGATCTGGCGACCACGCTGGCCGAGGCGGGGTTTGTGGTGGCCTCAATCGAGCATGCCGGTGACAGCCACCGCGACCAGAGCGGCTTCGGCACCGAACGCGTCCTGTTGGGCCGCGCGTGGCAGATGTCCGCGATGCTCGACCTGCTGCTGTCCGACCCTCAACTTGGCCCCCATATCGATGCCGACCGCGTCGGCGTGGCTGGCTTCTCGGCCGGTGGCTACACCAGCCTGATGCTGCTCGGCGCCACCCCCGATTTCGCGCGCCGCGCGGACTATTGTGCGGCGCAGCCAGCCGACGCAGAGCTCTGCGTCGAAGTGCCCGCCGTAATCGAACGTCTGCCGGCATCACGCTCTACGGGGGATCCGCGCATTCGCGCCGGGTTCGTGATGGCGCCCTTAGCGATCTTCTTCGACGATGCAGCGCTAAAGCGCGTCAACGCCCCAGTCTTCCTGTATGGCGCGATGGCCGACCGCGTGCTGCTGCCCGACCACAACTTGTTGCCGGTACGCGCGGCATTGCCCAAGTTGCATGCCTTCCGTGGCATCGTTGGTGCCGGCCACTACGTGTTTCTGGCGCCCTGCAATTCCGGGATGATCAAGGCCTTGCCCGCGTTGTGCGTGGACGCGCCAGGCATTGATCGGCCGGCGCTGCACGCGCAGATCAACGCCGACGCGGTCGGCTTCTTCCGTCAGTCCCTCGCGCCACGCTGACCTCAGCGGCCGCGCTCCATCGCGGGTTGTCTGGGCTTGTTAACCCGCAGGAGGAGAGCATTCGGCGCAGATTGCCTTGCTCTCCGGGCACGCTCAGTGCGCTCGGCCCTGCCTAAAGGATGCCCCATAGCCTGCCTAAGACCTCCCAGTACGTCGTCTCTAAAGCCATGAGAACGCCTCAGGCCATGCTGATCGTCTACACCTAGACTATCTGTGCATGACCGGATTGGGTGACGGCGGCAAGTTTGACTTGATCCTGGGCGTACTGCTCGGAGCGCTCGTGATCGCCCTGATCTTGGGATTCAATGTGCGTGATCTGCCACGCCGTCGTGCGTGGGCTGTGACAGGCGGAGCGTTTGTAGTGTGCTGCCTCACCGGCTTGTTGGTGGTTTGGACGCTGTAGTTATGTCGCGCCCTTGTTGAGCAAATCCATCAGTTGCTTGACCCGGTAGGGCTTAGACAGGAACTGGGTGTTCTTGGGTAACGCTGGAAAATTGGAGAGCGGATGACCGGAGGTCAGGATGATCCGCATGTCGGGGTAGGCCTTCAACACCTCATAGGCCACATCAATCCCTGAAATGTTACCTGGCATGGCAATGTCGGACACCAGCACATCGAATTGATTCCCCTCGCTTAGGACTTCCAACGCCTTGCCTCCCGACTCAGCCTCGGTCACCGCCACGCCATGATGATCCAACGCTTCGGATACGAGTGAGAGGAGGTCAGTTTCGTCTTCTACCAGCAAGACTTTCATGAGGTGCTGGACCTTGGCAGGGGCAGGTATACGTACACGGTAGTGCCTTGACCCACCTCGCTCTTCAGGGCGGCATGCCCGCCCGATTGTGAGGCGAATCCGAATATCTGGCTCAAGCCAAGACCGCTGCCTTTGCCGATTTCCTTGGTGGTGAAAAAGGGTTCGAACACACGTTGCTGATGTTCGGTCGGGATCCCTTCACCATTGTCTTCAACACTGAAAAACAACATTTCTTGCGCGTGTGCAGCTGCAGGATCGGATACCACCTGTGTACCGGTTGTGATCACGATCTCTCCGCCGTTGGGCATCGCATCGCGACTGTTAACCACCATGTTCAGAATGGCCGCTTCCAGCTGCGTCTTGTCGACCTCGATGAGGGAAGGTCGTCTCCCAGCACATATCGAAGCTCGATATTTTCCGGACAGCTGCGCCGCAACAGCTCAGCCATCTCTCGGATGATCTGATTTACGTCACCGGGCATGGGCGTGAGGTTTTGGCCGCGACCGAAGGTCAGCAGCTGACGCGTTAGCAGGGTGCCGCGTTCTGATGCGCGCAAAGCCGCTTCCACGTTGCGCGTCAGGCGAGGGTCATCGCTCACGCGCATGGCAATCAAATCCAAGGCATTGATCACCACGGCCAGCAGATTATTGAAATCATGAGCCAGCCCTAGGGTCAGCTTGCCGATGGCTTCCATCTTCTGGGCTTGCGCCAGGGATTGTTGGGCGTCATGCAGCAAACGCTGGGTCTCCATGCGCTCGGTAATATCGCGGGTGACCTTCGCATAGCCGATGAGCTCGCCTTCGGACCAGATGGGATCAATCACCACGCTGGCATAAAAGCGGGTACCGTCCTTGCGGACACGCCAGCCCTCAGCTGAGAACCGCCCCTGTTCCCGCGCGGTGTCTAAACCGCGCTGGGGTGCCCCATTGGCGGCATCCTCAGGGGTATAGAAGCGAGAGAAGTGGGACCCGACGATTTCCTGCGGAGAATAGCCCTTGATCCGCTCCCCGCCTTGATTCCACGTCTTGATATACCCGTCCTTATCGAGCATGTAGATCGCGTAATCGGTGACCCCATTGAGCAGCAGGCGAAACTGCCGGACCTCATCTTCCAACGCACTTGCAGACTGCATTTCCCCATCCACCTTCGGCTCGGTAGTCATGGCGTTCTACGACGCTCGTTGACCGCACATGCTGCAACGCGGCAGGCGATCGCTATGGCCGAGGACTCACAGGCAGCCTGCGATGGATCGCGGTGGCGGCAATAGCGGCGTGTCCGAAGGCCACGGAGATCTGATTTAAGTCCGTTACGACATCCCCGATGGCGTAGACCCCCGGGAGCGCGGTTTGCATGGCGTCGTCGGTAACCAGCTCACCTTTGGTACCTGTGCTCAGACCCAATTGCTGCGCCAAACTCACGCGTCCAGGTGCACCCATGGCGACGTACACCGTGTCGAAACGGTGCCGGCCGCCGGCCTGGTCCAGCACGTGGGCGTGGGCGTCGGCAAAGGAGAGTGTCCTCAATGGGGGTAGGGTGGCGATCTGCAGATGCTGCGAGCGCTGCATGGCTTCGGCTGAAGCCTCGCCAGCCGCGGTGGGGATGGCCGTAACGTCTGCGGAGAAGGCGCGCAGGAAGCACGCATGGGCTAGCGCATCCTCCAAAGGCCCGATAACGCCAATCCGGCAATCGGTCGCCTCGTAACCGTCGCAAATGGCGCACAGCCGCAACAAGCCTTTGCTTAGCGCATCTGTGCTCTCGTCGGCACTCAATGACGGCAGGATATCTTCCACGCCAGTGGCCAAGATGAGGGCGTGCGTGCGCCATTGGCGATCAGCGCTGCCCACCACCCAGTCCTTGCCCGCCTGCTGGATGAGCTCCACGGTTGCCCGCACCAGGCAGGCCCCGTACTCAGTGGCTTGAAGCCGTAAGCGCTCCAGCAGCTCATTGCCGGACACGCCTCGGGGAAAGCCCGGGCAGTTGTGCGTGGTGGGGATCCAACTGGCCCGGCTGCGCCCGTCATCGATCACGACCACTGAGCGGTGGAAGCGACGCAGGTAGGTCGCCGCTGTCAACCCTGCCGGCCCTCCGCCCACGATCACGCAATCCACTGCAGATTCGGTTTCGTCGGTACGTGCCATGGGTCCGCTTTTAATCGAGGGTGTAGAAAAGGTCGGGCTTACTCATCTTCATCATAGTCTTCATCCTCATCCGGCGAGAGGGAGGCGTGGTCATCCGGATCCACTGGCTCCAGCAGCGTATAGCCTTCTTCCTCCACCTGACGGATCGCACGCGAGACGGGATAGCTTTCCAGCAACGGATGCTCTGCTCGACGCAGCAGGCTGCGCGGTGATCCGATCGATCCGCGCACCCATGCCAGAGCGTCGGCCATTGCCAGGAACACGGGACCGTCTTGGGTTAGCGGAGGGGGAATAGCCATGTTCGGTGCCGTAAGGATGGCAAAGCTGTGCAGAAAGCTTCCATCCTCTCCCTTCCAGGTTTCCCACAGACCAGCTGCGAGCAGGGCGTTACCGTCCCGGCGCTGGATGAAGTGCGGCCAGGCAGGCTTCCGCTGTCGGTCCCATTTGTAGTAGCCGGTCATCGGGACCAGACAGGGTCTTTCTTTCCATGCCTGGCTGAAAATCCGACTCTTGGGCGCACGCTCCAGCCGTGCCGTCACGGTGGTGTAGGGCGTGGAGGCCTGCTTGGACCACCTCGGCACCAGCCCCCACGTCATTGGGGCTACGCACAGCTTCTTGTCGGCATTGATGGCCAATACCAAGGCGGTCTTGCCCTTGGCGATGTTGTAGTGGTCGGCACCGTGAACCAGCGCATCAGCGAGCACGTCGGGAAGGCTCGCCGGTAGGGCGTCTCGCGTCGCAATGGCCTGAACAAATCGTCGCATGGCGCCACCCTAGACCACAGCGCGTTGATGCGGCGTTGCATCGGGCTGGGTCCTCACAGGCGCTCCACATTCTGGCGTGTACGAAATGGGGCATTCCACCAAAGGGCAATGCCATGGCCGATGACAAGAGCAAGACCGGTTCCCCCGACCGCGATCGAGTCAACCTCAACGAAGACTATGAGGTCCAGTACTGGACCAAAGCCTTGCAGATTACGCCGGAAAAACTGCGATCTGTCGTCGAGGCTGTAGGCAACAGTGCCGATGCCGTTCGCGAGCATTTGGGCAGGAAATGACCCTGCGCACCTGCTAGTGAGCACTTTAGCGCGTCCTTATCACACTGCCGTATGGCCACCCGCAAAGACCGTGCCGCCCTGGCGGCCAAGCTTCCAAACGCCCGGAAAGCCCCCGCGCCCGACGCCGCGTTCGAGCCCCAGCTGGCCAAGCTGGGAGAGGCAGCGCCCGAAGGCGAGCAGTGGATCCATGAGATCAAGTGGGATGGCTACCGCATCCTAGCCACGATCAAGGCAGGAAAGGTGCGCTTGTGGTCCCGTAATGCCATCGAATGGACCGGCAAGCTTCCGTTGATCGTAAAGGCGATCCAAGCGCTCGGATTTCGATCGGCGTGTCTGGATGGCGAACTGATCGCCGGTAACGGCACCAAACAGGATTTCAACCTGCTGCAGTCTACGTTGTCGGGCGACAGTGCTGAGCCCCTTGTCTACACCCTGTTCGACTTGTTGCACGTGGATGGGATTGACGTGGCCGATGCGCCGTTGCTTGAGCGCAAGCAGCTGCTGCAAAGCATCCTCGGCAAGGCCAAACTGCCGCTGGCCTATAGCAGTCACGTGGTGGGGCAGGGCACGCAGGCCTACCAGATGGCCTCTGAGCAGCAGTTTGAGGGGATCATTTCTAAGCGTGCCGATCGGGGCTACCAACACGGCCGCAGCGATGACTGGCGCAAGACCAAGCATTTGGCCAGTGACGAGTTTGCCGTGGTGGGCTTCACGCAACCCAAGGGCTCGCGCACCGGCTTCGGCTCGCTGTTGTTGGCCAAGCCGGATCCAGAACATGGCTGGCGTTACGTGGGCAGGGTGGGGTCGGGCTTTTCCGACACGCTCATGCGTCAAGTTACCCGGCAACTGGCAAGGGCGGGCAGCACTACGCCCACGGCCTACGTGGGTACGACCGATACTGATCTGCGCACCGCAACCTGGTTTGCGCCCCGCTTTGTCGTGGAGGTCTTCTACCGCGGCATCGGGCGTCAGCAGCTGCTGCGACAACCCTCCCTGAAAGCCGTACGCCAGGACAAGGAGATTTCCGACTTGAGCGACTCCGACCGCACAGCCATCCCCCGCAAACGCGCCGGTAGCGCAAAGGCCTCAAGACCGACCAAGGCGGGCGCAAACCCCACGTCCAACGCCAAGGACGCAACGACTACCGCGAAAACCAAGGCTAAAGCCAAGCCGAACACCAAGGGAAAGGCATCCATGGGATCGATGCCGGAATTGTCCAGTCCAGACAAGGTGCTGTTCCCCGACAGCGGCATCACCAAGCAGGACGTGTGGAACTACTATCAGGCTGTGGCAGATCTGCTGTTACCGCAGATCAAGGGTAGGCCCTTGTCACTCATCCGGTGCCCGTCCGGCGTGACGGAGCAATGCTTCTTCCAGCGCCACCATACTGCCGGATTGACGCGCGTATCCACGGTCAAGCTCAAAGAAGAGTCTGGTGAGAAAGCCGACTATCTGGTGGTGGAGGATGTGCCCGGCCTGATGGAGGTGGTGCAGTTCAATACGCTGGAGTTCCATCCGTGGGGGGCGCACGCCAAGAAACCTGACCGTGCTGATCGGGTGATCTTTGATCTTGATCCAGGCCCAAAAGTGCCTTTTTCGGAAGTAAAGCAGGCGGCCAGCGACATTCGAAAGCTGCTCTCCCAGCTCTCGCTGAAATCATTCTTGCGCGCGTCCGGGGGTAACGGGCTGCATGTAGTGGTGCCGCTAAATCCCGGTTGCGACTGGGACCTGACCAAACGCTTTGCTCGTGGCTTTGCAGAGGCCTTGGCCCAATCCGAGCCGGACCGGTTTGTGGCCACGGCCAGCAAGAAGCTGAGGGACAAGCGCATCTTCATCGATTATCTGCGCAATGGTCGAAGTGCTACCGCAGTGGCCTCCTATTCGCTGCGTGCCCGGCCCGGCGCACCGGTGGCGATGCCGCTAGCGTGGAGCGAGTTGGGCAAATTGCAGGCGGCCAATGCGTTCACGATGGAGTTGGCCTTGGACAAGCTGCGTCGTCGCCGCACCGACCCTTGGGCAGACATCGATCAGATCAAGCAGAACCTGGCGCGCTGGGCCAAAACGCAAGGCACCTAGCGCTCGGGGCGGCCGCCCGCTTGTGAGGCCACCTTGCGCCCGCGCTTTCGCCACATGACCCATTGACCTATCAGGGCCGTCAGCAGAATGAGGGAGTTGGTGGTGATGAAGACCCAGTTGTCCAGCAGCCAGCTATAGATGATGAAACCAATAGAGGCCGCGCTCTGACCTAGAAACAACCAGCGCGAGACACCCTCGGCCTCATCGTCCTGCGCTTGCTTATGGATCTGCTTGATCAACGTAGCCAGCAAGATGCCCGAGGCCATCCATCCAATCACATCTGGTGCCATTGCAGCTTCTCCCTGTCAGCCTAGCCAACACCGTAAGACACAGACGATGAAATCCCCATCATCCGCCTTACCTTCCACCGCACCAGACCAAGCCCCTGAACAAGCACCCGTGCGCGCCATGCTGTTTGATGCGGCCGCGGGCAACCGTGACGTCGAACGACTGGACCAGGTACTGGCGCTATCGCCGACGCAGGAGCAGCTGTTGTGGATCGATCTGCAGGATCCGGATGAGACGGTATTGCAAACCGTTGCACGGCAGTTCTCGTTACCGGAAGCGGCCATCGCCGGCTATCTGGGAACCGAGACCAATCCAGCCCTGGAGAACTGCGGCCCGTGTTTCTGGTTACGCGTGGTGGCCGTGGCCGATGGGCCCAACGATGAGTACAGCGGCACGGTGCTGACGATCATCGCAGGGGCGAACATGGTACTGACCTTGCATCGCACGCCGGTGGTATTTCTGGAGAACTTCAAGGAGGGCAAAAGCTGCCGGGGCGGTATGGGCGCATTGGGTTCGGGGAGCTTCGTGGCCGCGCTATTGGATTGGCATCTGGGCACCTACTTCGAGGCAGTTTCCCGATTTGAATCAGCGGTGGAGCGACTAGAAGTGGACATCCTATCCACCAATCCGCGCGATTGCGTGCCTGAGCCACGCACGTTGCGTAAGGGCGCTTCGCGCCTGCGTCGGATGCTGGCCCCGCATCGGGTCGTCTTTACGGCCTTGCCGCGCCCGGACTTTCGCCCCGAGCAAGACGAACAGACCGATCGCCACTTTCGTGCCTTGGATACCCACTACGAGCGGGCGATGGACATCGTGGAAAATGCCCGCGATCTGGTCGTGGGCAGCTTCGAACTATTCAGCAGTCAGACGGCGCTGGTCGCCAACGAGACCATGAAGATACTGACCTTCGTGACAGTGGTCATCGGAGTGCTGGCGGTGATCGGCGGCATCTTGGGCATGAACTTTGAAGCCCCGTTTTTCAAAACAGGCGTGCTGGGTTTTACCGTGGCCGTGGTGATGATGCTCGTACTAGCTGCCACCTCCATCTTGCTGGGCAGGCGCCGCCGCTGGTTCTAGTCATGCCGGCGCTTTGGCCGGCACAAAGGGCGAAACCGGATCGCTGGCGGGGAAGGTCTCCTCCAGTGCTTGATCGTGGTTGTCGCTTTCGTGTTGCTTGCGCTCGGTGCGTTGGTGCTTGGACTCCTGACACTCCACCTCTTCCCCCGGTTGGGGGTTGTCTTTACGGTCTCGCATGGCAGGCTCCTAGGGTCGATTTGCGGACATTGGGCGCCCAGTGGCGTATTTGCCATGTGTACGTGTGCGCTCGGGATGTTCACGATCGTATGACAAGGGCTCAGGTGCACTGACATGCTACCTGATGCTGGAGTCGACATGTCCCACACCCTCAAACCCCTCAAGGACCAGGTCATCGTCATTACCGGCGCCAGCAGCGGGATCGGACTGGCGACGGCGATCGCCGCTGCCGAGCAGGGTGCCAAAGTGGCTCTGATCGCCCGCAGCCAGGAGACGCTCAATGAGATTGTCATGAGCATCGAAGGCGAGGGCGGGCAGGCTCTGGCCTTGCCGCTGGATGTGGCCGACCAAACCTCCGTACTCAACGCCGCGGACGTGATAGTGGCGCGCTTTGGCCGCATCGACACGTGGGTCAACAATGCCGGTGTGGCCATCTATGGTCGCATCGAGGACATTGCCGATGCCGACAACCGGCGTTTGTTCGAGACCAATTTCTGGGGGCTGGTGTACGGCTGTCTGGCCGCCTTGCCCTACCTGAAGCAAAGCGGCGGCGCACTGATCAACGTGGGCAGTGAAGTCTCCGATGCCGTGGTTCCGCTGCAGGGCATGTACAGCACCAGCAAACATGCCGTGAAAGGCTTCACAGATGCGCTGCGGGTGGAGACCGAGCTCGTCGAGGAAGCGCCGGTGTCCATCACGCTTATTCAGCCCACCGCCGTGAACACCCCGTACCCGGAGCATGCCCGCAACTACATGGACAGGGAGCCCAAGTTGCCCTCGCCGCAGATCGATCCGCACCGCGTGGCCGAGGCGATTTTGGAGGCCGCCACGGACGGAGGACGCGACATCAAAGTGGGTGCCATGTCCAAGATGAATACGCTGATGGCAAATCTCATGCCACAGTTGGCCGACCGCATGAGCGCCATGCAAGCCAAGCGCCAACAGAAGGACGAGCCGCCGCGCAATCCGGAAGGCACGCTGTTCGAAGCCGGGCACTCGGGCCGGATCTACGGCACGCCGCCCAGCAAGTAAGCCATTGGGCTCGGGTACCACCATGGCCGCCAAGAAGTCTCTGAAGATCGCCACGTTCAACGTCAACGGCATTTCCAGCCGGTTGCCGCATCTGCTGGCCTGGCTGGCCAAGGAAAAGCCCGACATTGTCGGCCTGCAAGAACTCAAGGCCGTGGATGGCGCGTTTCCGGAAAGCGCGATTCGTGAGGCCGGCTATGGGTGCATTTGGCAGGGCCAGCGGTCATGGAATGGCGTGGCCTTGCTCGCCCGCGGGCAAGATCCGGTGGAAAGCCGACGCGGGTTGCCGTGGGATGCCAAGGACGTACAGAGCCGCTACATTG
This sequence comes from Pseudoxanthomonas sp. LjRoot143, assembly GCF_964252945.1. Classification (NCBI taxonomy): domain Bacteria; kingdom Pseudomonadati; phylum Pseudomonadota; class Gammaproteobacteria; order Lysobacterales; family Lysobacteraceae; genus Pseudoxanthomonas; species Pseudoxanthomonas sp. LjRoot143. Next base: position 1,521,723 of record NZ_CAXUPM020000001.1, read on the forward strand.
AGGCAGCGATTCACGGAATTGTCGTGGGCTGCCTGTACCTGCCCAACGGAAACCCGCAGCCGGGGCCCAAGTTCGACTACAAGCTCAAATGGATGGGGCGGCTCTACCGACATGCCAAATCGCTGGTGGATCTACCCCATCCGGTGGCACTGATTGGGGACTTCAACGTTGTACCCACCGACGAAGATATTTACGACCCCAAAGGTTGGCGGCGCGATGCCTTGCTGCAGCCCGAATCACGTCAGGAGTATGCCCGCCTGCTGGCGCAGGGCTGGACCGACAGCCTGCTGAAGGCTCACGGACCGGGGAGCGGCATCTACACGTTCTGGGATTACTTCCGGCAGCATGCCGAGCGCGATCGTGGGCTGCGCATTGATCATCTGCTGCTGAATCCAGTCCTGGCCAAGCGTTTGAAGAAGGCAGGCGTGGATCGCTGGGTCAGGCTGCAGGACAAAGCCAGTGATCACGCCCCCACCTGGGTTCAAGTAGCACGCTAAGCCAGGCTTACGTGGCCAGCAGACTACGTACGAGCGTCTTGGCAGGCCGCGTATCGATCTGCATCGCATCTTCCATCAGTGCCAAGGCCCGTCTTGAGCGCTCCGGACTCTTGGCTGCGACCGCATCGCGGGGGACGTGAAGGGTATAGCCGCGCATGTGGGCATCCTGCACGCTTGCCAGGACACATGAATCGGTGGCCACGCCCACGATCACTAAGCTCTTGGCGCCCAGATCGGCCAGGATGGCCGGCAGGGTCGTGCACAGAAAGGCTGAGTGTCGGGGCTTGAGCACGTAGTAATCCGAGGGCTGTGGCTCCAGTGCCGAGGCAATCTGCCCAGGCGCTCCTGGCAACTGGCGACAACTGGTCACCAGATCGGAAAACTCGCTGTTCCAGTCCATGAAGTTGTCGTTGACGAACAGCACGGGCCAGTCGTGAGCATGGAAGGTGGCGCGCATTACTTGGATGGACGAACTCGCGGTGGCCGCATGCCGAGCCAAGGCCGGCCCGCCGTCGAAGTCGAAGCGATTGATCATGTCGATGATCAACAGGGCAGGGCGCATAACGTTTCGCTACACGCCAGTCTGACGGTGAGGCGCAGAGACTGGCTTTGACTGCGGTGAGTCTTTCTGACGGAGGAAAATGGTCAGCAGCACTAACGCGGCCACGGCCAGGAATTCGCTTTGCCAGTTTTGGAACGACTCGAACCAGAACTGAGCACTGGCCAAGTGATCCCATACAGCCACGGGTACTTGGCCCTCAAGCTTCCGCTGCACGTTCTCATGTCGCCAGCTTCCTTCCAGATGCAAGACGAACGACAGCAAGAACAACACGGCAAAGGCAATGGCCAATGAGTGCTCGTAGAGTTTGAGCCACACGCCGCCTGCGCGTACCGGCGAAGGCGTAGGGCCCGCCTCGATGCGCTCTTCTTCCTGATCAGGATCCAATGGGCGGGATTCAGCAGATCCCTTCTGGCGAAGCGAGACACTCAGGAGCACGTACATCCCCATCTGCAAGAATTCGCTCTCCCAGTTCTCGAAGGTCGCCGAGACAAAGTGGCCACTGCCCAGATACGCAAGTAATGAGAGCGTCCCGGCTCCGGCATCAGAGAGCTCTTCGTTGTAGACGACGTGACCTGTCAGGATCTGGCCAAGCCACGTGGCCAGCATGAACAAAAGAACGAGGATCGATAGACCGTTTCTTCGAATAAATGACGCCTCAATCGTGCTCATAACACCTCTCCGGTTATGAAGGGTGCGCTCTGCTCTGTGGCGGAAGGGTGAAGGTTGTAATTTCACATCTCGTTGGCGGTGACGGGAGAAGTATTGGCGATCATCCCCAGCTAATGGAGTCATGACATGGCAAGCAAGGGTTACGATCAAGCCGGCGTCAAAGAGCTGCTTCTTCAGGCGCTGGAAACCGAGCGCGGCGGCATCAAGATCTACACCGCCGCCATCCAGGCCGCGGTCAATGATGACCTGCGAAAGGAATGGCAGGAATATCTGGAAGAGACCCAGCGCCACGAGCAGGTGCTGACGCGCGTGTTCAGCGAGCTGGGCATGGACACGGAAGAGAAGAGTCCAGGGCGTGAGGTGTGTGCACACTTGGGCGCATCGCTGGTAGCCGCCATTGAGATGGCACGGTCCAACGCTGATCCGGCTGCCGCGGAGCTGGTTGCATGCGAATGTGTTGTCTTGGCCGAGACCAAGGATCACTCCAATTGGGAGTTAATCGGCAAGGTGGCCGAGTCGGCCCAAGACAAGGTGGCCAAGGTCCTCAAGATGGCCTACGAGGCAGTGGAAGAAGACGAAGACCACCACCTGTACCACACGAAAGGCTGGTGTCGTGAGCTGTGGATCCAGAGCTTGGGCATGCCCGCTGTGCTGCCCCCGCCGGAAGAGGTCAAGAAGGTAGAGACCGCCATTGGTGCGGCCCGCGCAGAGCAGGCGCGCGAAGACATGCTCTAACTGCCAAGAAAAGCCCGCCATTTGGCGGGCTTTTTTCTCATCCTCTCTGACTTGGCCTGCCCCGGCCAACTCGTATCTCCAGGAACAAGACACATGGCAACCTCACGCAAGCCGGCCCCCAAGTCCAAGAAAAAAGTCTCTGGCGCCTCGGCGGCCCGGAATTCTGACAGTGCCTCTTCCCGCGCGCCGGCGCTGGGATCACTGGAACTGGCTGCCGAGCAGGCGGCTGAGGTAGACGCCACCGCCGCCGCGATGCCTTTCAACGAGAACAAGGCTGCCGAACATGGCCGCTCAGCAGCGATGGATCCGCCCGAAGGCACCCAGATCATTCCTCCTTCCTCCTTGGTCACGGCCAGCACGTTGGCAGAGACCAATACCTCCGAAAAGGTGGGCTCCCGGCCGGAGGAGGGTACCAATCCGACGGTGGGCTCCCTGGATCGTGTCCGCGTGGACGGTAGCGGCCAACGCCTGACCACGAACCTAGGCGTGCCGATAGCCGACAACCAGAACTCACTCAAGGCCGGCTTGCGCGGGCCAGCGCTGCTCAAGGATTTCATCCTGCGCGAGAAGATCACGCACTTTGATCACGAGCGCATTCCCGAGCGCATCGTGCACGCACGCGGCTCAGCGGCCCACGGCTACTTTGAATCCTACAAACAGCAGCGCAAACTCACGCGCGCCGCTCCGTTCCAGGAAGCCGGCAAGATTACCCCAGTGTTCGTGCGCTTCTCGACGGTGGCCGGAGAGCGGGGCAGCAAGGACACGGCGCGTGATGTGCGCGGATTTGCGGTCAAGTTCTACACCGACGAGGGCAACTGGGATCTGGTGGGCAACAACATGCCCGTGTTCTTCATCCAGGACGCGATGAAGTTTCCCGATCTGGTGCATGCGGTGAAGGCTGAGCCCCACCATGGCATGCCGCAAGCGGCCTCGGCCCATGACACGTTCTGGGACTTCGTGTCCCTGATGCCCGAGTCCACCCATATGCTGATGTGGCTGATGTCCGATCGTGCGATTCCGCGCAGTTATCGGATGATGCAGGGCTTTGGCGTGCATACCTTCCGTTTCGTAAACGATGATGGCCAATCGTCTTTCGTCAAATTCCATTGGACGCCGCTGCAGGGCACGCATGCCCTGCTATGGGACGAGGCGGTCAAGATCTCCGGCGCCGATCCGGATTTCCATCGACGCGATCTGTGGGAGGCCATTGAGGCCGGCGCCTATCCGGAGTGGGAACTCGGTGTACAGGTGTTTTCCGAAGCCGATGCCGAGCGCTTCTCCTTCGACGTGCTGGATTCGACCAAACTGATTCCCGAGGAACTGGTGCCGATCCAGCCGCTGGGCCGAATGGTGCTCAACCGGAACCCGGACAACTTCTTTGCCGAGACCGAGCAAGTGGCTTTCTGCACGGCCCACGTCATTCCGGGCATCGACTTCACCAATGATCCGCTGCTTGCTGGGCGAATTCACTCGTACGTGGATACCCAGATTTCGCGCCTAGGCGGTCCCAACTTCCACGAGATTCCGATCAACGCCCCGATTGCGCCGGTGCACAACAACCAGCGCGATGGTATGCATCGCCAGGCCATTCACCGCGGCCGTGTGGCGTATGAGCCCAACTCCCTGGGGGGCGGGTGCCCGTTCCAAGCCGGTGCGGCAGGGTTTGTCTCCTTCCCCGAGCCGGTCGAGCAGGACGAAGTGCGCGGCAAACCGGAAAAGTTTGCCGAACACTTCAATCAGGCAGCTTTGTTCTTCAACAGTCAGAGCCCGGTGGAACAGGCACACATTGCCGCCGCCTTCCGATTCGAGCTCTCCAAGCTGACCGTGCCGGCCATACGCCAACGCGTCGTGTCCATGTTGCGCAACGCCTCCGAAGAGCTTGCCGCCCAGGTTGCCGAAGGTCTGGGCATGCCGCTGCCCGAGGCAATGCCGCGAGCGCTGCCCAAGCCACCCAAGGCTGAAGTAACCACCTCCCAGCCCCTGTCCATGTTCGCCCGGCCAGGTAATGCGGGGGTGTCGACGCGCAAGGTCGCCATCTTCGTAGGCGATGGCGTGGATGGCGACCAAGTCGCGGCCGCTCAGCAGGCATTGTTGGCCGCCGGCGCCGTGGGGCGCCTGGTCGGGCATCGTGTGGGCATGTACACAGCCAAGGACGGCAGCCAGATCGATGCCGACGCTTCCTTTGAGAACGAGCCCTCGGTCCTATTCGACGGGGTCATCATCCCGGACGGGGAAGGCACGGCCAAGGTGTGGGCACGGGATGGTCGGGCCGCTGAGTTTGTGAAAGACCAGTTCCGCCACTTGAAGACGATTGCGGCGCTGGGCGAGGCCGTGGCCTTCGTCGAGGGGGCAGGCATCCTCAACGACGAGCAGGATCCGGGGCTTTTCCTCCAAAGTGAGCCCGAGGAGGGCGTCATCGAGCAGTTCCTGCAGGCCCTAGCCCAGCACAAGCATTTCGGCCGGGAAACCGATCCGCCGATGCTTTGATACGAACGGTGGCTCATCTCGGAGGGGTGAGCCACCAGTTTTAGCGGGCGGGTTCAAAAGCCAGTTCGGTGACGAATACGCCCTGCACGTGGGCAGGCTTGTGCTGGAAGGGTCCACAGGAAGTGGTACGGCATGCTCTGAGTGCGTCCAGCATGGTGGAAGGATTGCGCAGCGAGGGCACCAGCAACAACGTGGCATGGACCGACGCCTGCCGAGCGTCGTCGGCTCGCCAACCGGCCAGACGAGCGCGGCGGACGAGGGGTGAAGGCCCTTGGGCTACCGCACGCAACGTATAGGGCCAGATTGCACTATTCTCTTGCGGTAGCGTGCGATGACCTTGCCGCGGATCGCGGCTCCAATAGTGCAAGGCGAAGCGCTGATGAAGCCAGGCCACGAAGATGGCCGAAGCCTGGAACAGGCGATGGCCCGAGCCCTGCACGGCCTCCCATTCGGCGCGTAGTGTCCAACCTCGGCTCGGACGCAGTGCTGTGAGGATTTCCAGAAGCCGTGCGCGTTGCCTGAATTCAGCCGCGCGGCAGCAGGCATGTACGCCCGCCATGTCATGAAAGGCCGCGGCGCTCGCCAGTTCGCTGCTCACCAAGGTCTGGTGCATGGCATCGAGCTCCTCGCGATGGAATTGCTCGATAAGTCGCAGCACCTCCCTTTCCCCGATAGTCAGTAGGGAAGATGGCCCGTCCGTGGCGACCAAGTGAATCACCAGGGCCAAGCATTCGAGCAGGCCCAGAAAATCGCCGGTCTCCAGATAGTAAGACGCCCCCAGCAGCGGGGGCGTCAGGTCGGCCTCGGGAGGATCACCGTCCAGAACGTACAGCTGTTCCACGGGACGAGGGATCAAGAAGGCCGCAAAGCTGTGGCACTAGAGATCAGGTCGGGCGCTGACGGTCAAGATTGAACGCGTCAGCCACAGCGGCCTTGGCACGTTCCCATGTCAGTCGCGAAGAGCCCTTGAAGCGATCCCATCCCCGTTCAAGATCCGAGGCGAGGTTGTCGTCCCAGTCGCGGTCAGCATACTGGCTGCGGGCGTACGTGCCATAGCGATATGCCGGGCGGAAGTCATCGAACTCGTCGCCAGCCTGACGATAGTCCGAGTTCTCGAACCGTTTGGCGTGCACCTCATCGCTGCGGCTGTAGGCGCTGTAGGTACGATCAGCACGTTCCCAGGCGTCTTTGGCTGCCGGTCGGGCACGATCCCAATCCAGGCGCGAGTCACCTCGCTGGCTATCCCAATCGGCCTGCAGGCGGCGCTCGGTGTCTTCCCACGTGTCGTTGGGATAGTCCCCGCGCGCCGCGGCACCGGCCTGATAGACACCGGCGTAGTCGCGCTGGAAATCGTGCTCGCTGGAGTAGTAGGGACGCAGGGGCGCCTCCTTGCTCCAGTATTCCACTTCACCGGTCGGATCCAGCCGCTCCGCCACGCTCTTGCCGGCGGCAGCGCCGGCCACAGTGCCCACGGCTGCACCGATCAAGGTGCCGATCGGACCAAACACGGTACCGGCCAGTGCACCGGCGGCCACACCGCCAGCAGCGCCGCCCACGCCAACACCCACCGGGTGGGCACCCGGTGCGCCGGTGATGGGATCTCGATTTGCATCTCGGGAAGTATCGCGTGTCATCTGGATGTCCTCGGTTCATCGCGAGCACGCACGTCGCGTGCCTGCTGGGGGATGGAGTTGCTATAGATGCGACTTTGGGGTGGCGTGTTGGCCCAACGTTGACCGCCGCATGCTGATGAGACGATCAAGTCGGTGGCGACCCGTGACTCAGCGAGTGGTGACCTTCAGGCCTGCAGCCTCCACGTTCTTCACGCCCTTGATAGCGCGCGTGACTTTGATGGCCTTGTCCTTCTCAGCTTGCGTGGACACGGTGCCGGACAAGGTCACAACACCGTTGACGGTATCGACCTTGACCTCGGTGCCGGGAACATTCGAGCTGGCCAGCAGGTCGGCTTTGACTTTCGTGGTGATCCAGGTGTCATCGACCGGCTGGTGGGAATCATGCTGTGCGGTAGCGGCTTTGGGCTTGTCATGCTCCCCCGCCATAGCAAGGGCAGGCAGGGACAGAACCAGAATGCTGAGTGCTGCAAGGGTCAACGAGCGTTTCATCATCAGATCTCCCAGAGAAAAGGTCAGTGCAAGAACGAAGTGCCAGGCAGTGGCTGAAGCGACAGATTGGTGCCTAGTGAGTGCATGCTGAGCGTGTGCCCGTCGACTGGCCGTGAAGCTTGACGGCGTGATTCTTTGCCGGTTTCGTAACGATTCCCGACATAGCCTGTGTGCAGGTTTTCAGAGGGAAACGTAATGCCATCCACCAAGTCGTCCAGTCGAGCACGCAACGGCGCCAAAGCCACTGTTGAGCGGCAACGCGCGCTTCAGGCCGAGGCGTTGGCCAAGGCGGCCAAAGCCGCAAAGGCGAAGAAAAAGCCGGTTCAGGCGGGTGCGAGAAAGCAGCCCAAGCCGCCGATGAGCCGCCAGCATCTTGATAAGCCTGGGTTGGAGTCTGAGCTGCAACTGCAGCCCAAATTCTTGGCCCCTGACTACATTGGCAGTGCCAAGCTAAAAGGGCTGTCTGCACTCATCACGGGAGGCGACTCTGGCATTGGGCGGGCAGTGGCGGTGTTGTTCGCGCGAGAGGGTGCGGATGTCGCGATCGTTTATCTAAGCGAACATGAAGATGCTGAAGTCACCGCGGAGCATGTTCAAGCCGAGGGTCAGCGCTGTGTGCTCATCCCTGGGGATGTCAGAGATCCGAAGTTTTGCGAGGAGGCCGTAGCGGCGACGGTCAAATCCTTCGGCAGACTCGACATACTGGTGAACAATGCAGCCTTCCAACAGCACGCAATGCGTTTGGAGGATGTCTCGCCTGCCCAGCTCGCCGAGACGCTGGAGACCAATATCGGCGGATACTTCAACATGGCACGCGCCGCATTGCCTCACATGGGGCAGGGCAGCAGCATCATCAACTCGGGGTCCGAGACGGGGCTGTTGGGTAGCAAACACCTATTGGACTATTCGGCCACTAAAGGCGCTATCCACGCCTTTACCAAGTCCCTGGCCAGCAATCTTCTACCGCGCGGTATTCGCGTCAATGCGGTAGCACCGGGTCCGGTGTGGACGCCGCTTAACCCGGCAGATAAGACTGCAAAAGACGTGGCCACCTTTGGGCAAGACAGTGACATGGGACGTCCGGCGCAGCCGGAGGAGGTTTCCCCGGCCTATGTGTTCCTGGCTTCGCCCACTACCGCTTCCTACATCAATGGCATCATCCTGCCGGTGATGGGGGGGCCTTCAGGATAGATAAGGACTCGGGTCTGCATCGACGCCTTCGACAAACATTGGTTCAACGCGCAGGTGAAAGCTTTCTGCCACCGGTGATAAAGGTGGCCACCATTCCGAGAAAAGAGCGAGAGAACAGGTGCTCCCTCGCTCCGGGAGGAATCAATCGTCGTCGCGATCGTTCTGCGGCTTCTTCTGGGTGCCCTGTTGCTTCTGCTGGCCTGGCTGGTTATCCCGGTCCCTGTTCTGTGTCTGCTGGCCCTGCTGGTTCTGATTGCGACCGGGTGTCTGCTGCTTGTCTTTTTGGGTCTGGTTCGGCATTTCCATAGTCCTAAAAGGCGCGACCGGTTGGACGCCCCTGAAGCTTGCGGCGGCATCCGTGAGCGCCGTATGCATGACCAGTTAACCGCCTTCTACGTCCCTGAATAGCTAAGCTCGGAGACGTTCGCCTGGCCTATTCAGCTATTGGCAAAGGTAGCGATCGATGACCCGTGCTTATCGCCGGATCAGGCAGCGAGCCAGATCCATCGGGATCCCAGCGTTAAAGACGATCAAGCCTACCCTTCGTTTGAGTCAACACCCCTTCAAACCGTTCCAACTCCCGCTCATCGGAAGGGGCACGCGCGTACAGTTCGGGCTCGTCCAGGACATCCAGCATCGCAGCGTGGGCACTGCCATCTTCGGTGAAGCTAAGTAGGGATTCATAGACACACGCGCCCGAGTCCGTGCGCCAGCAGCGCAGAACAGAGCCCTCCAGCCAGATAGCCCATCGCTCATTCATGTCAGACGGCCACAAGGCGCCTTGTCTCAGCCGGGCGACTTCGCTGGGATCGAACACATGCCCGCAACGAATAGGCCACCTTGCCCCTGTAAGCGGTGTCAAATCCTTTCGCCAACCCATATGCCTTCATCCCCACATCAAAGTACTGCATCCACCATCGGCCAGTAATCACAGCGTGCCAAGCGTGGTCCGAGGTACGCAGTGGGCTCGCAAACAATCAGCCATCCGCCCAGGCTGCGTGGCCGACTCTCAGTGAACAGACTACCCGCGGACCGCGTCAGCGCCAACGGGACGGATCGGGCGTTCGGACAATCAACAAGTTGCATCCGCTCAACGAGAAAAGCCGTAGCAGCTTCAAGGCGGATGTGCGCGGGCCTTGGCTCACATTTGACATGACCTTGACCCCACAACGTCTCCACTTACAACCTTCATCGAGGATATTGGATATGGGACGCTTCGATACGCAGCGATACACCCAGTTGCTGTCGGTGCTCACACCGAACTCAGGCGTTGCCCAGTGCATGCACTATCCTGGAATGACGCCCATTCCGGACGGCTACGACGAATTCGCGCACACGCACGCCGAGCAACTAGACGCCGCGTGGTCCGACCTGTGTCCCGCCTATGCATTGGCGATCGTTGCCTTGGGTAGCTACCAACTCCCCCGCGACGATGCGGAGATGGAGGTACTCTGGGATGAGCTCGGGGGAGGTTCCACTAAGCTGTGGCCTGACGTACGTCCGGTGGTAGAACGGGCATGGCTATGGTTGGAGGCGCACGCCTCGCAGCCAAGAGATCCGCGCCTTTCTTAGGGTCGGGTACCGGCCTGAAGCGAGGGGGGCTCAGAGATCGGGCAGCGATTGAAGGTTGTACGGAACTCACGCGAATGGGCCATGACCTCGCGTCGTGCGCGGTTCACGCCGCCCAATGGACGATGTTCAACAACCGCGTTCCACGGGCTGAATGCCAAACGATGCTCTTGCTCTTCCGCTTCGGCCGACCAGGCCGGCTGAGGGGGGATGATCAGGCTGGCCACGGTCTGCCAAGGGCTATCTTCTTCCGACCATGCAGTTGCGGCATCTTCAATCGGCATGCGATCCAGATTCCGACGCAGCTGCACTCGAAAGTCCCATACCAAATCTAGCAACCCCTGGCTGGTTACCTCATTAATCGCAGCGCGCTGCGCATCTGTTGAGCACTCAATGGGCGCATCCCGGAGCCCCTGCAATGCTGCAGCTCTGGGGAGCAAAGAAAATTTGGCCATGTAACGGCCGTACAAGAAGGGCACTTGGGAAAAATAGGTCTCACCCAAAGGGTGATGTTGGGGTTCTCCACCTAACCCCTTGAGCTTGCCACTTTCAAGGCCTACCCATTCCAGCGCGGCTTCTGTGCCGCGCAACGTGGTGGAGATGACCTCCTTGGTACGCGGCATTTTCTCGGTGGTGGATGCCAAGAGTTTGGCCGCGCCAACGAACTTGGCAGGGGTGGGCGCTGTGAAGCTCTCGCCATTGACCATGAGAAAGTCTTGGGAGTGACCGGCCAAGCTTTCAGGTAATCGCTGACCTGGAACATCGAGAACCTTGATGGCCAACGCCCGTGGCGTGGACACCGTGTCGGGCAACTGCTCGGCCGGTGGGGACGAGAACCGGACGATGGCTTGGTGCAGACCTGGGTGGGCGAAGATGCCTTGTGCCAACTCTTCTGGAAGCTCGGCGTGGATGCGAAAGGCGGCTCGCAGCAATGCTTGGCCTTTGGCATGCACGGCGCGATGGGCCGTTCCTTCCTGCTCGGCCACCGTGGCCGCCATGCGCAGGAATATCTCTTTCAACTCAGCGATGGCCTCTGCTTCGTCTTCTGGACGCGCTTCCATGGTCGGGTCATAGGCGATCGGCGGTCCATAAGCGGCCATGGAATGTTCCTGGTTAGTTCGTGGAGGGGAATGAGCGGTCGTGCTCAGCGACTTGCACGCGGGCGACAACGCGCGCCAAAAGGACCAAACGCTGCCGCACCCACGTGTCCGCCCATCGCCTTGCGTTCTCTTTGGTGACCAAGGTGGCCTGTTGGGGAACAACGTAGACCGGTGCAAGCACTACCTTGGCCCGCCAGCCAGCACCACATGGCTCGATGTCGATAATGGGCACGGAGGCGAATAGCAGCGTGCTCTTGGCGGGCGTGTCGACCCACCAGAAATCCTCGGACAGTGCCGCTTCGTCGGGCGAATGGACGCGGGCGGGGTGGGGCGCAGACATGTCCGCTCTACGAGACTCAGTTACCGACACCATAGTCTTGGCCTGTGTAAAAGCGGTGAACTGGCGCGCTCCAACGTGATGCTGACGCGGCGTTCACGGCCGGGCTCCTTAGATGCCCTTTGATCTCCTTCCCTGGTGCTCACCATGGCGCGCCCCATCTGGACTGGCTCCCTGTCGTTTGGCCTGCTCAACATTCCGGTGTCCCTGATGTCGGGAGAGCGGCGGACGGATTTAAGCTTCCGTATGCTGGATTCCCGTGACAAGAAACCCATCCGGTTCGAGCGCGTCAATGCCGACACAGGCGAGGAAGTGCCGTGGAAGGACATCATCAAGGCCTTCGAGTACGACAAGGGAAGCTATGTGGTGATCGACAAGGAAGACATTGCCGCCGCCGCGCCTGAGACGCATGAGTCGGTAGATGTGGAAGCCTTTGTGGATGCAGCCAGCATCAATCTGCGCTTCTTTGAGAAACCTTACATCCTGGTGCCCGGGAAGAAAGCCGAAAAAGGCTACGTACTTCTACGAGAGACGCTCAAGAATACGGGAAAAGTGGGTATTGCCCGCGTGGTGATCCGCACGCGGGAATACATTTGCGCGGTGATGCCTGATGCCGAAGCGCTAGTCCTGATCTTGCTGCGTTACCCGCAGGAACTGGTGGAGTTTGATGAGTACAAGCTGCCGACCGGTACACCAGCTGACTTTCGGGTTGCACCAAAGGAACTGGAGATGGCCGAGCAATTGATCAACTCCATGACCGCGGACTGGACGCCGGGCGACTATCACGACGAATTTCGGGAACGCTTGTCCGCGATTATAAAGAAGCGAATCAAGTCGGCAGGCGCTACCACCAAGTTCGAAGAGCCCGAGCAACGCGAGGATGCGGCCACCAATGTAGTGGATTTCATGTCCTTGCTTCAGCAGAGCCTGGACACCAAGAAACGCACGCCTGCCAAAGTCGCCTCCAAAACACCAGCCTCCAAAGCCAAAAAAACTAGCAAGGCGGTCAAGAAGGCGCCTGCAAAGAAAAAGGCTCGGGCTTAGGCTGGGAGGAGGGCACTCCTTGTTGCGAAGCCCCCGTATTCTCAAAAAAAGGGCCCCTGGTGAGGGCCCTTTTGTGGAACGTGCGACGGCTCGATCAGCCGACGCTACACCAGCATTAGAGTTCCGCGTCTTGCACAGGGCGACCGTGCTGCGGAGTCGTGATGAGGTCATCCAAATCGAACCCCTGCTGGCGCGCAGTGGCCAAATACTCCTGGACGACAGCAGGTTGCAGCTGAGGCGACCGAGCAAGCAGCCACAGATACTTCCTGTCAGGCGAGCCGACTAGCACTACCTGATACTCATTGTCCAGACGCAGAATCCAGTAGTCGCCCTTGGTAAAGGGAATCCATTTCAGTCCGTCCGGCATGAAGGAGACTTTGAGCTTCGCCCCGTGCGAGCCTTCCTCCACCACCGCTTCGCCGATGGACTGATGGACTTGACCGTCACGCGAGCGGGCGCGGTTGTCCACCCGCACACTGCCATCTTCCTTAACGCTATAGGTGGCGGTGACATCCGTGTAGTCCTCGGGCTCGTGGCGCATGGGAAGACGCGCGATCTCATACCACGTCCCTACGTAGCGGCTCAGATCCACCAACGTTACCGTGGACGGTTCGGTCGTATCGTTCATGGCACATCTCATCCTGAAGGGAAGCTCAGGCTAAAAGTGCGGCCGTGAAGACGCCGTTCGTCTGTCAGGACGGTTCAAGCGAAATGACGGCAAGCTCATCACCCAACCCATCGGCGACTTGGTTACGCCCTCGCTGCTTTGCGACGTAAAGCGCAACGTCTGCATTTTCCAAGAGGATGTGGGGGTGAGGGCCGTCAGATGAGGGGGCAGCACAGGCCACGCCGATACTCAGGCTGAGCAAGCCAGTGGGGCATGCCAGGTGCGGAATGCATGCTTGGGCAACGTGCTCACGTATGTGTTCGGCGCAGGCCAGCGCTTTCTTTCGGGAGCAATCGTTGAGCAGGATCACGAACTCCTCCCCGCCATATCGGGCCACCAGCGCGTCAGGATGGATATGCGCACCCGTCTGTAAGAGCTGAGCCACCTTCTCGAGACACGCATCGCCTGCGGCATGGCCCAAGGTGTCATTGAACAGTTTGAAGAAATCGATATCGATAAAGAGAAGACCCAGTGGCTTTCCGCTCGTGGCATGAAGGTGCCACTGTGCATCCAAGCTCTGGTTGAACTTCCTGCGGTTCGGTAGCCCTGTCAGAGCATCGTGTTCGGCGAGCCAGAACATGCGCGCATTGGCCTTCTCCAGATCCGCCTGCACCCGTTGGTAGGCATGTTGGGTCAGCACGGAGCGCCCCACATAAAGCAGCAGCGCAGCGCAGGCCAATGCCGCGGCGAGCATGGGGTGGTAGTCGGCCAACACGATGCTGATAAGCACAATGGCCATCGGGGCTACGGCCGGTACCAAGAGCAGGGCCAGCGTCTTGACCGGGCCAGGCTTGCGCAGTTCATCGTCGTCAGCCGCTGTGCGCCGTTCGGCGATGATGTGATGAACAACGAAGACCACGGCAGCCAGGTCGCCGAGCAGGAACCAGGGTGAGCCGGGGGGCGGGGCCAAACCATTGATGATTACTTGATTGACCAACAGCGCCATGCCCGCATAGATCGAGAGTAGGACCGCTGCACTTGCGGCGAAGCGCCGTTCGGCTTGCGTCGGTTGCAGCGGAATGAAGGCCACTGAGCACCGCAATCACCACGTTCACCAGTTCGTGGTACGTGTAGGCGCGCTCACCGCTGACAGCCGGGACGGTAAACGTCGCCCCGGCGGCGATCTGGGGGAAGTACAACAGGCTGATCGCGAGGATAAGCAGCATCGCCTGTACCCCATCAAACACGCCGGTATGGGCCAGGACTTGCGATTGCTCATCAGCACAATGGCCAACAGCCACGGAATGGCGCGCAGTGAGAACACCATCAGGTAGGGCGAAGCCACCGCTGTGTCGGCATTGGACATCTGGCTGTAGGCACTCAGTCCATAGGCCAGAATCCATAACGCCATGCCCGCCGCCAGCAAGCACCAGCGCAGGCGCAGTAGTTCGGTACGCCGTTTGGCCTGGGCCAGGCAGAAGGCGGCCGCCACGGCCACAGCCAAGGACACCCCTAAGGGGGTAACCCACTTCTGCTCAGGCAGAAGCAGGGCAAGCGCCAGATGCGCGCCCGCCGCCGCCAACAACAAGCTGGTCCACGAGACAATGATTGGAAGCTTCGGAGCAGGGTAGGTCATGGGCGCAAGCCTGGGCTTGGCCGCTATGATGCAAGACTTGTTCCCTAGGGCTTGATCCTGCTGCTCGCACCGACCCGCAGGCCCCTTCTGGGACGGGGCTTCCAGGCTGCCCGTTCTCGGCCTGCCGTGCTCAGGACTACCTACGCGCTGGCTGCTGCCCTATCAACAGACACGTCGTCTTCTTCCTGCCCAGATGCGTCCAGGTCTGCAAGCCGATAACCGGCCTGTTTGACTGTCTGGAGCAGGGCAGGACTGAAATCCCGGTCGATGGCACGGCGCAGGTTGTACAGGTGGCTGCGCAGCACATCCGAGTCAGGGAGCTCATCGCCCCAGATCTCGCGCTCGATTTCGCGACGACTGACCACGCGCGGGGATTCGCGCATGAGAATCTGTAGCAACTTCATGCCCACCGACGCAATGGCGATCGGCTTGCCCCCGCGCCGGACCTGCTGGCTCATCGGATCCAAGGTCAGGTCCGCCACCTGCAAGACCTGCCCGCACAATTCCTTGCGGTTGCGGCGGATCACCGCCTTCAGCCGCGCTTCCAACTCCTGTGCAGAAAACGGCTTGGTCAGGTAATCGTCGACCCCTTGCTCCAGGCCCGCGATCTTGTCTTCCAAGGTATCCCGCGCGGTCACCATGATGATCGGCGTGCCGACGCGGTCGGTTTCTCGAAGACGTTTGACGACTTCCAGCCCATCCATGCGGGGCAGGTTACCGTCGAGCACAATGGCGTCGTACCGGTTCTCGCTGGCCAGACGGTAGCCTTCCAGCCCATCCATGGCGTAGTCCACGTCAAAGGACCGGGATTCCAGATACCCGCCCACCGTTTGGACAAGCGCCCGATTGTCTTCCACCAGCAAAACGACCCCTGAGCTCTGCATGGATCACCCTTACTATTCAGTTTGGTGAAAGTGCCCAAGTGGCCGTCAACATGTCGTGAAGGCCCTCAAGGTCCCACCGCGGGGGGCGCTGCGAGCTGATCCATCAGGGCGGGCACCATTTCGGCCAATTCGCGGGCGAAAAAACCCACGCTGCCGATCTGGGCGCTACGAAGTTCCCCGGCACGGCCATGAAGCCAGACGCCCCAGGCCGCTGCTTGTTCTGGCGGCGCACCGCGGGCCACAAGACCGGCAATAAGACCCGCAAGCACGTCCCCTGAGCCCGAGGTGCCAAGCCCTTTGCAGCCTCCCCGATGCACCCATAGGCGGCCGTTAGGCGCTGATATCCAGGTAATGGGGCCCTTAAGCACCAGAAGCACATTGAAGTTCGTGGCGAACTGCAGCGCGATCTCAGGAGCGCGCGACTGCACCTGCTCGATATCCACATCGATCAGGGACGCCATCTCCCCGGCATGGGGGGTCAGGATCGGCACGTGAGTGAAAGCATGCCCGCGCCGAAAACTTGCGATCGCGCCAGCATCGACAACCGGCGAGCAATCAACCGAAGCACTCAGCCGCTTGACCATGGTCTGCAACGCCGGCATGTCGTCCATACCAGGTCCAATCAAGATGGCATCGGCCCGCGCCGCCGTGTGCTCCATCGCCGCGGTGCTGGTACACGCGCCGCCTGCTGTCGTAGGCAAGGGGAGGACTTTGGCCTCCGGCAGTGCCACGCTCAAGGCTAGTGCAACCTCTTGGGGTACGGCCAGTGCCAGTTTTCCAGCACCGGCGCGCAGGGACGCCTCACCGGCTAGCAGGGCGGCGCCGGGCACATAAGGGGACCCGGCAATCACCAAGACTCGCCCCCGATCCTCCTTGCTCTGACTTCCTTCCGCAGAGGGCAATGGCCAGGTGCGTAGAAGCGCTTCATCAATGTGCGTTGCCGCCGCAGCCGGGCTCATTTCGGGCCGGCCGGGGCGTCAGCGGCCACCGTCACCTCCGCGGTGGCGGCCAACTGAGGCGGTACGAAGTTGGCGCGGTAGAGCCCGAAACGCACGGCCTCCTCCCCAGATGAGAAACCGTATTCAGTCACCGAACAGTTCGGAACATCGGCCAACTCATCGATCTCCAAAATTGCCTTCTCATCCAGGCATTCGAGCAAGTAGCGAAAGCAATTCACGATGACCTGATGGGCCACGATCACCACGCGATCGCCCACGTGGTCCCGGCGCAACACTTCCACCACGCTGCGAAGGCGGAGGATGACATCGCACCAGCTTTCGCCCCCGGGCGGTCGAAAATAGAACTTGCCCACCAACGCGCGTTGGTCGGCCAAATCAGGAAATTGCTGGCGGATACCTTGCACGGTGTACCGATCAAGGATCCCAAACTCCTTCTCCCTCAGTCGCTCATCGACATGGATCTCATCCATCTGCGCGGATAGCGCTTGGGCGACCGCGTCGCAGGTCTGACGCGCGCGCACAAACGGCGAGCTCATGAAGTGCGTGGGGCGTTCGCTTGCATCGAGCGTGGCAAACCAGTCGGCGAGCGCGACGGCCTGCCGCTCACCCAGTTCTGACAGCGGCGTGTCGGCATCCCGGTGTTCCAGATCAATCAGACTGGCTCCGCTAAGTTCGGCTTCATCACGGGCCACATTGCCGGCGCTTTGTCCATGGCGCACGATCCACAGCCGTTCGGGCCAATCGGTATGTTGAAGTCGGGGCATCCGGCGCCTCCTGCAGGTGAAAGAACCATAGCGAGCGGATTGTTAACGAGCTGCGCATGGCGGTGTGCACGGCGCGAGGTAGGCTGAGCACGGTGAACCTGTCCTGGTAGCAGCGTCCGTGAGCGCAGCGTCATCATCCCGCCCCCTGCATACCCCCGATGGCCGATACATTGTCGTTCGCCAACGTCTGTGGCGCGCCGCCAATCCCACGCTGTCAGCGCAGAGGCGACAGCACTTGACGGAGGCGTTGATGCACGCGCGACGAGCGGTCAAGACCGCCCAGCGCGATGGCGATGCTTCGGCATTGATCCAAGCGCGGCAGGCAGTGCAAGCGGCCAAGGTGGCGCTGGGGGAGCGGGGCCCGGTGTGGTGGACAGACGGAGCCAGCGACTACAACCGATACCTGGTGAAGAACACGCCTTACGCGGCCTGGTTTAGCCAGTTGCCCTGATCGAACTGCAAAGCGTGTTCTATCCCATGGTCCCGACCCTTCGATAGTTGGGACACTTCTACCGGGGACGGTCGCTTGCTGTCCTTGCTCTTGGGAAAGGGGTGGAGGGTGCCATGCGACTGACCGCATTGCCGATTGCAAGGACGCTCGCCTGACTGCTGACGCCTTAGGTCAGAGATGGGTTGTTCTTTTGATGACCCTGACCGCAGGGAAGGGCCTGAGGGAAGCTTGCAATCGTTGAGTACGGTGGTCTGTCCTAGAGCCATCAGTCCTCGGATAGACTAGCTCCTCACTATGCAGCAGCCTTCGGTCACTCGCCCACCCTGTGGCGGAGTAGACCGTCACCTTCGTAGTCGAGAATCCAATGATGACACCCCCCTCTGCGATGGATGCGACGGCAGATCGCATGGAAAACGAGCGCGGCAAGATGGCCCTGGCGGCCGGCGCTGTCTTAGGAACCTGGCAATGGGACGTCACGAGCGACCAGGTGAGGGTCGATTCGGCATTAGAACTGGCTTTCGGCCTTCAGGAAGCAAGCGCCCAGGGCAAGGTCAAGTTAGGCGATCTGATTGCTGCAGTTCACCCTGACGACCAGCCCGCGCTGGAAGCGGCGATCGCCTTGGCCATGCAGGTCGGCGGGCGCTACAGCCATCAGTACCGGATCAAGGCCGCACAGGGTCAATGGCGCTGGGTGGAGGCCGTGGGTTGGATAAATCTGGATGCCGAGGGCAAGGCCAGCAGCTTTCCGGGCATCCTGATCGATATCGACGAAAAGCGCATGCTCCAGCAGGAGCGGGACCGCGCAGAGACTTTGCTCAGCACCTTTGTCGAAGCCGTACCGGGTGTGGTGTACGCCAAGGATCGGCAAGGACGATTGCTCATTGGAAACCGCGGGACGAGCGATCTGATCGGTAAGCCGCCTGAGCACTACATCGGCAAGACCGATGCCGAGTTGCTGGAGAATCCCGAGCAAGCGGCGGCCGTGATGGATGCGGACGAACGGGTAATGTCCACCGGGCAGGCAGAGCAGTTGGAAGAGGAAGTGAGCTATCCGGATGGAAGGCGAGCCTACTGGTTGTCGACCAAGGCGCCGATGCTGGATGCGGAAGGTCAAGTCGTAGGCTTGATCGGGGCGTCGCTGGATATCACCGATCGCAAGACTGTGGAGGCTCAACGCCGCGAAATCCAGGAGCGTTATCGACTGGCGGCTCGTGCGACCAACGATGCGATCTGGGATTGGCAGATGGTCGATGGCCATGTGATCTGGAATGAGGCCGTTACCACGCTCTTCGGTCATCCGATCACCGAAAGCTCGGCCCAATGGTGGCTGGATCACATCCACCCTGAGGACCGCCAGCGCATTGATCACAGCATTCATGAGGTGATCGACAACGGTGGGGAGTCCTGGTCAGCCGAGTACCGCTTTGCGCGGGCAGACGGCAGCTATGCTCACATCTTGGATCGTGGCACCGTCCTGCGCTCCGCGTCAGGCGAGGCCTTGCGCATGATCGGTGCGATGCTCGATCTGAGCGAGCGCCGTGCCGCGCAAACCGCCTTGGCCGAGAGCGAAGAACGGCTGCGCCTGGCTACTGAAGCCTCGGGAATCGGGTTCTGGGACGTAGATCTGATCCACGACGTGCTTATTTGGCCCGCGCGTACCAAAGCCATGTTCGGCATCTCAGCCGAGGTTCCCGTCTCCATGGCCGATTTCTATGCCGGCCTGCACCCGCAGGACAGCGAAAAGATTCAGGAGGCTTTCGCCAATGCGGCCGATCCTGCCTTGCGCGCGCTCTACGATGTTGAGTACCGCACAGTCGGCAAAGAGGATGGCGTTGTCCGTTGGGTAGCGGCCAAAGGCCGCGGCGTTTTTGAAGGCGATCGATGTGTGCGCGTGGTCGGTGTTGCGATCGATATCACCGCCAAGAAGGATATCGAGACGCAGCTTCTTGAACTCAACAACACGCTGGAGTCTCGCGTCCAGGAAGAAGTCGCTGAGCGGGCGAAAGTCGAAGAGGCGCTGCGGCAAAGTCAGAAGATGGAGGCGGTAGGCCAGCTCACCGGCGGTATCGCCCATGACTTCAACAATATGCTGGCGGCGATCATTGGACCGCTGGATCTGCTGAGCGATCGCATCAGTCCTGACGATGCGCGTGCTAAGCGGTACGTGGACATGGCCATGGAAGCCTCCCGCCGTGCAGCACAGTTGACTCAGCGATTGCTGGCATTTTCCCGTCAGCAACCTTTGCGTCCTGAGTCGCTGGATGCCAACAAATTGGTAGCCGGGATGTCGGATCTGCTGAGTCACGCGTTGGGCAGCAGCGTCCAGCTGGAGACCGTGCTCTCAGGTGGCCTTTGGCGCACGAGTGCTGATCCCAATCAGCTGGAAAACGTGATTCTCAACCTGGCCGTAAATGCACGCGACGCGATGCCTGAGGGCGGACGTTTGACGGTGGAGACGGCCAATTGCTACCTCGACCATGCCTACGTGGCCGATCACCCCGGTATCAGCGCAGGGCAGTACGTGCTCATCTGTGTTTCCGACACCGGCAGCGGTATGCCTGCGGAGGTGATCGCCAAGGCGTTCGATCCCTTCTTTACGACCAAGGAAGTCGGGCGCGGCACCGGGCTGGGCCTTTCGCAGGTGTATGGCTTCGTCAAACAGACCGGTGGCCACGTCAAGATTTATTCGGAGTTGGGCAGCGGCACCACGATCAAGGTGTATCTGCCCCGACTGCAGGGGACCGGCGCTGAGCTCAGTGCGGCGGTGGTTTCCCAGCCGCTGCCACGCGGAGAAAGCAAAGAAGTCATTCTCGTGGTCGAGGACGAAGCAGCGGTCAGGCAGTTTTCGGTGGAAGCACTGAGCGAATTGGGCTATCACGTGCTGGAAGCCGACGGTGCGGCGGCGGCGCTGCAGATCCTGGAAAGCGAACCGGGCATCGCATTGCTTTTCACCGACGTCGTCATGCCGGTGACCAATGGGCGAAAGCTCGCCGATGAGGCGTGTCGGCGGTGGCCCCACCTCAAAGTCCTGTTCACGACTGGCTATAGCCGCAATGCCGTCGTACATAACGGCGTGCTGGACCCAGGCGTGCATCTGATCGTCAAGCCCTTCACGGTCCAGGAACTGGCAACGCGCGTGCGCGACGTGCTGGAAGGGCGGAGCTAAAGGTTACGCAGGCGCCTCGACATATCCTCGACGCCCGCTGCAGCACGATGGCTGCGACCTGCCGGAGTCCGCCATGATCCTTTCAAGAATTGCCGCTGTCTGCCTGATGGGCTTCGCCTCGTGGGCTGCGGCCGCCGCTCCTGACCGCCCTTTGTCTGAACAGGCCAATGACAGCAGTACACGCGGCGGCGTGGCAGGGCTGTTGCGGGCTCAGGTGCTGCTCGATCGCGCCCATTTCTCCCCAGGCGAGATCGATGGACAGGCCGGCTCGAATCAGCGACGCGCCGTGCGCGGATATCAACAGGCCAAGGGACTTCCTGTCACGGGGGAATTGGACGAAGCCACTTGGGCCATGCTCAATCAAGGTGCACCAGCGGCGGTCGTGAGTTACACGCTGACGGCCAAGGACGTAGAAGGGCCCTACGCCAAGGTGCCCCAAGACATGATGGCGCAATCCAAGCTTGCACATGTGGGATATGAATCTCTTGAGGAGGCCTTGGGGGAGCGCTTCCATGTAGCGCCGTCCTTGCTCAAACAGCTCAATCCCGGGGCTGACTTCACCAAGGCAAGCACCGTATTACAGGTGCCCAACGTGGCAGAGCTGACCCCCTTGCCAAAAGCGGCCAAGGTCGTAGTCGACAAGTCTGATTCCACGCTGGCGTTAGTCGATGCCAACGGTAAGCTCATTGCGCAGTTCCCGGTGTCGTCGGGCAGCGAAAAGGACCCTCTGCCGGTGGGGCAGTGGAAGGTCGTGGCTACCGCTGTAAATCCGACGTTCCACTACAACCCGGAGCTGTTCTGGGATGCCGATCCGGCCCATGCCAAAGCAAAAATCGCGGCAGGCCCGAACAACCCGGTAGGTACGCACTGGATTGATCTATCCAAACCGCATTACGGCCTGCACGGCACGCCCGTACCGGCCACCGTCGGTAAGGCGCAATCCCATGGCTGCGTGCGCCTGACCAACTGGGACGTCAAGCGAGTAGCGGCCGCTCTTAGTCCATCCACGCCCGTAGTCATGCAGGAGTAGGCGTGAAGTACCTGCTCGCCCTGCTTCTCATCGTCATTATGGGCGCGCTCGTGTGGTCGGGGGTGGTTATCACACCCACAGCCGAACGCGGGTCTGCGGCGACTGCTCCCTCTGTCGTCGCCGATTCCCCCCAACTCCCGCCAGCGGCAGCGCCCGGGGCAGTCCCACCGTCGGTATCTGAAGGGACCGAGCCCACAATAGGGCGTACCGCTACACAAGTCTCTGTCGCGCCCAACACGCTGGTTCCCTCACTGCTGATTCCCGTGCAGGGCGTCAACGCAAACGCGCTGACAGATACCTTCAACGATGCCCGAAGCCAAGGACGATCTCACGATGCCATCGACATCATGGCACCGGCAGGCACGCCCGTGCTGGCAGTTGCCGATGGTCATGTCGAAAAGCTCTTCACCAGTGAGCGGGGCGGGCTGACGATCTATCAGTTCGAGCCCACCGGTCGTTTGGCCTACTACTACGCCCACCTTCAGGCGTACGCTCCGAATCTGGCCCAGAAGCGGTCCATCAAGCGAGGCGACATCCTCGGCTATGTGGGCTCCACCGGTAATGCGAGCCCACAAGCGCCACATCTGCATTTTGCCGTCTTCATCCTGGGGCCTGAGAAGCGATGGTGGGAAGGGCAAGCCATCAACCCGTATCCGCTGCTAAGCGGCACGGCGAACTAATGAGATCGACCCGGGCGGCCAGCATAGCTTTTCGATGCTGTCTCCCAGCTCGGTCAGTACGCGAAACGGCAAGAAATAGTCCGCCGTTTTGATGTGGCGATCAGACCCGTCAGCCTTGCTCACCCTGCTCGGCTAACTCACCTTATCCCGTCACTCGTGCCCAGCTCGGTGCTTGCCAGGCGTAGATACGGCGTGGGGGAGTGGGCGCCACGGGCGGTACCAGATCAAGGCGTCCGCACGCGGCGGCCACGGCTCTTTGTCGCTGCAGCACCCACCGGGTCGCCCAACTTTTCCCATAGTCAGCATGCCGCACAGCTACCTGCTGGGGTGGGATACCAGGTACCTCTAGCAACGTGTCCACTCGCCACCCCAAGCCCACCGGCGCGACCCTTGCCAGCGCGACCGTGTCCAGGAAGAGCGTGTGCTGATCGTGATCCTGCTGCCAGAAAAAGTCCGGGGGCAGCTTGTTGCTGACTGTCATGGCAGTCTCCAGAACGGGGGCAGACCGGGAACGTGCCGCAAAACACGTGGATGTAGCGTCAATGGAGAGGCCGCGCCATGGCTATGTGCTGCGTCGATAAGCCGCGCGAACCTTGGAGACGTGAGTACTGCCAGGTACGTGCCACCGCCAAGGATGCTCCACCGCCTTGGAAATGCCGATGCGGGGTGTCGCAGCGGGAGTGGCCGGTGGTGGCATACCGTCATCGATCAACCATACGCCGCTGTCACGCGTGACCAGGTCGGCGCCATTGAGCTCACCGGTAATGCCCAAGGCTTGAGCCAGGCGACCCGGTCCACTGCCCAGTTCGCGATCTCGACGCAGGTTGCCACGTGCCTGGCGAATGGCGTCCATCCGCTGCACGGGTTCAATTGCGCGAAGCAATACGCCAACGCCTTCTCCCGGCTCGCCACACACGGTGTTGGCACACCAGTGGATTCCGTAGCTGAAGTACACGTACAGATGGCCTGCAGGCCCAAACATGGTGGCGTTGCGCTGTGTCTTGCCGCGATAGGTATGAGCGGCCGGATCATTGGCACCGCAGTAAGCCTCCACCTCAACAATACGGCCAGCACGTCCATCACTCACAACGATCAGCTTGTTCAACAGCTCAGGAGCGACTTCGCGCGGGTCACGTTGATAGAACTCCCTGGGAAGCGGGCTCCGGGTCATGAGCGCTGTGGCACGGCCATTGCGGCACTTACGGCAGCCGCAATGGCATCGCGGTGGCATTGTGCCCAGCGGGCCAGCCACGCTTTACCCCGCTGCAGGGAGGGGACCGCGATACGGGAAGGCGGCTCAGTGGCCGTGGCAACCTGATGCAGCAGGGTTCGCACCACCCAGGCGTGTCCGGCCGGCTCCACCTGAGCCAAGGGCACTTGATGCATGGTCAGTACCCAGCGCGGGCCCTCTTCGCGCCAGGCGAATGGGCTAGGGGGCAGGGGATCGCAGGTCACGGGTAAGCTCCGGCGAGGAGGTCAGAGACCTGACGCTAGGGCGGGTAGCGTGCAGGTAGCGTCAAGTTTCCCCTGCGCGTGAAACGCCGCTTCCCACCGCGCTTCGGCGTTCCACACACCGATCACCTCGAAGTGGATCAACGCCTTGGGCGCGTTCAGCGAAATACTAATAGCGGGCGCGTTGGACGCTGACTAGCCTTGGGCGCAGCGTCTCGCATCGTGCGACGCACGAGGAAGAGGATGCGCCCCATGTTGAACACCGTTACTGACACGCTTGCCCACCGTCTGGGAGCGGCCACCATCGATCCCATCCCAGTGCCACTGCCCATCGCCGCGGCGGCCGCTCGCGCGGGGTTTCCCTCGCCTGCGGAGGACTTTCAAGACGATACGATCGACCTGAACGACATGCTCGTGCGCAATCCGCTGGCCACCTTCCTTTACCGCGCGGAAGGGTGGTCCATGCTGCACGCAGGCATTTGTGATGGCGATCTATTGGTGGTGGATCGATCGGTAACACCTATTGATGGCGACCTGGTCATCGCGATCTGGGAGGGCAACCAACCTGCCTGCAAAATCCTGAAGGTGTGCGCCGATCATCTGGAGCTGCACAGCCGCAATCCCCACTACGCCCCTATCGTTCTGGCGCCCGGCACCGAGGCCGAGGTCTTCGCCGTCGTCAGTGTGGCCCGTCAGGTACACCGAGGACGACATCGTGTTCGCTCTGGTTGACGGCAACAACTTCTACGCTAGCTGTGAACGCGTATTTGATCCGGGTATTCGGGCCAAGCCCGTGGTGGTGCTTAGCAATAATGACGGGTGCGCCATTGCGCGCAGTGCCGAGGCCAAAGCGCTTGGGATCCGGATGGGACATCCGATTCACCTGGTGCCCCCTCCATTGCGAAAGCAACTGGTGGTGCGCTCGGCCAATTTCACTTTGTATGGCGATATGAGCGCCCGGGTGGTGTCGGTACTGCGCGACGCGGCAGCGCGGGTGGAGGTGTACTCCATTGACGAGTCGTTTTTGGACCTATCAGGGATTGCCGATCCTGAGGCCTTCAGTCGGGGGCTACGCCAGAGGGTGCACCGTTGGACGGGCATTCCGAACTGTATTGGCGTGGCACCGACCAAGACCCTGGCCAAGCTGGCGAACAAGATGGCCAAGGCCGGCGCGGGTGTGGTCGTACTCGACACCCTAGATCAGCAGGCGCGGGCCTTGGAACATTTCCCAGTAGGCGACGTCTGGGGTGTGGGCCGACGCTGGTCGGAGAAGCTGGCAAGCTTGGGCATTGCCACTGCAGCTCAATTGCGGGATGCCCCCACCGACCTGATCCTGGAGCGTTTCGGCGTTGTGATGACACGCACCCAGCGGGAGCTGCAAGGTCAACCCTGTATGGCGTTGGAAGAGGTAGAGGCGGATCGTCAGCAGATTCTTGTCAGTCGATCCTTTGCGGATCGTGTAGAGGATCATGAAGCCGTGGCCCAGGCCGCCGCCACGTTTGCCGTGCGCGCCTGCGAGAAGCTGAGGCGACGTGGCTTGGTCACATCGGCCGTGGGGGTGTTTGCGCAGACCGATGCTTTTAGACCTGAGCTCAAGCAACACAACCCAACGCGCATGGCGAGCTTGCCGAGCGCAACCTCGGACTCCCGCGTAGTGCTAAGCGCCATCCGCCGATTGATGATAGGCATGCTACGAGCCGGCTACGGCTACAAGAAGGCCGGCGTGACGCTGACGGATCTGGCCAAGCCCCGCGACCTGCAAGGTGATCTCTTCACAGCGGCCATCGTGGGGGATGACCGCCTGATGGCCACCCTTGATCAAATCAATCGCAAGTTCGGTCGCGGCGTGGCAGGCCTGGGTGCCAGCGGATGGCAGGTCAAACCGGTGTGGGGAATGCGTCAGCAGATGCTGTCGCCTTGCTATACCACCTGTGCCCGTGATCTGCCTCGAGCCCTCTGCTAAGCCCGCCATGCTGTTCAGATCTCAAGAGCGTCACCGCTTTCCTTACCAGTATCCGACTCACCTGCAGTCGCAGGTCGACGCGTTGCCGCGTGCGGCCGGGGTTTACTACTTTCATGGCGACGGTCAATCGGTCCCGCTTTACATCGGCAAAAGCGTCAACATCCGTACCCGGGTGATGAACCATCTTCGTACCCCTGAGGAGGCGCGCCTGCTCGTGCAAACCCGGTCGATCACGCACGTAAGGACGGCGGGAGATCTGGGGGCACAGCTACTGGAATCGCAGCAGATCAAAGCCCTCCAGCCCCTCTACAACAAGAAGTTGCGCCGCCTGCAGCGGCTTTGCTCGATTGCATTGGATCTTGCCGGGGTGCGCTTTGTTTATTCCAATGAATCGGATTTTTCGTTGCGTGAGGGCCTCTACGGTCTCTTTGGGAGCAAGATCAGGGCAGTTGAGGCGCTGCGGACCTTGGCTGACGAACATAGCCTCTGTTATGCGCGTATTGGGATTGAGAGGACGTTGGGCGGACGGTCGTGTTTTCGATCCACGATCGGCCGCTGCGCGGGGGTGTGCAGCGGTAAGGAGGACGGGAAGGTGCACGACGCGCGTCTACGTGCAGCACTGACCTCGATCGAGGTAGCCAAATGGCCGTATCAAGGACGCATTGCAGTGGAAGAGCGAGATGAAGGCGGACGACAGCTTCATGTCATCGATCGTTGGCGCTACTGCGGCAGTGCGCGAACACTCAAACAGGCGCGGCAGCTCACACTCACCGATCGCCAGTTCGATCGGGATGACTACCACATCCTTGCTAAACCGCTCATCAGTGGCCAGTTGCGAATTAAGACCCTCTGACAAATAGGCGAGGGCGCCTCCCTAGCGCGCACTTCACCAAATTGATCACGACGGCAACTATCGTCCCCCGCACGCTAGCAGGCACGCAGGCAAGCGGGGTCCGGGGCGAGGCTATGCCGATAGACGGCCAAGCTGAATAATTCAGGTAGGCGTCTTAGACGTCTGCTACCGTGGGATCAGCTGGCAGCAGCAGCTCATTTTCGCGGACGGGAACCGCTCAGTGAACCTATGAGATTGAACCTCTACCGTGTGGACGGTGGCTACTTCGTATGTCCGGCCGATGCGCCTGTTCCTGCATCGCATGCTTCGGAAATCGGGGAGCGAGAGCCGGATATGCGCTTTCTTTCGCGTGATACGGCGGGTCGCAAGTTTATTGAAGATCATATGCGCATGAATGGTGCTGTCCTGATGGATCAGCGTGTAGCGGACATCATGCTTGCCGGCTATTCCGCATGGACATATCGGAGTTTCTAGAAGCGTGTGCTTGGCCCCTGCCTCGGCTGAGAGTCGAAGCTAGTTTCGGCCTGCTAGGGGTTGCCGCTGTTAGACGGGGGTTCGGTGCGCTTATGTCCTACACTGGTCGCAGGGCGAACAAGCCGTTCGCATTCTGAGAAGCTTGATGAGCAAACAGACGCTGGATTCTATCGCCACTGCCAAAGCCAAACTGGAAGAGGAGCTGCGGAAGTTGGAAGAGCAGGAGGTGCAATTGCGCCAGCAGCAGTCCACTGACGCCTACAACGAGGTGATCAGTCTGCTGTCCCAGTACGGGAGTGTGTTCACGGCCAAGCAGAAAGCCGAGATCGTGACGGCTGTGGGTGGTAGTAGCCCGGGACGAGCAAAAAAAACGACGACCAGCAAAGAGGTCGCGCCCAAGTACTGGTTACCCCACTCCCGTGAAACCTGGACGGGCAGGGGGCGCCCGCCACGCGCCTTTACCGCGTGGGAGGGGACAGCGGCCTACAAAGAGTGGAAGGCCCGCCATCCGAACGAGAAGTTCCCGAAGTTTCCGGGATGAGAGGGCTTGAAATTAGTCATCGGCTATTTTTAGAATTTTTACGGGAGGCGTTTTTTCGTCGGTGAACCATGAAGACGATCCTCGATAATGGGGCGGCGCTTGAACTGAGCGTCGAGCAAAGGCGGACAGATTTTGGCATTGCCTATTGGCAGGCCCGCTATAGCTTTGCCACGGGTGCTGGTTCGGCACGATTTCACGGAATTACGGTGGGATTCCATCCCAGCGAAGATGCCGCCGAGCACGCGGCGTTGAGAGAAGCGCGGACCCAGCGATGGGGCCGAATGCCCTGATCATCCGGGCTTTTCCGGTAGCTTGAGCACCGCAAGCATCGTCTGCAGCGTAGGCGGTGCGATCCAGTATTGATCCTCTAGCGGGGTCGCCACCGATGAAAAGACGCGCGTGAGGGCACTGTCCGGTAAGGAGTGCGAGGGGGAGAAGCACAGCTTGCCTTCGTAGGATCCCTGAGCCAGTTTGAGTCGCCGCGGCAACTCACTCGTTAGGGTGTATTTGACGATCTCCACATTTCCTGGGTACTGCAGCGACACCGACGCCATGCTCCGCACCGTGGCCCAGCACGCATACCGCCAATGGCCCAAGCTGTAGCGCGCATCGTTGGGCTCCAGCAGAGAAGGCAGCCCTGCCAAGTAGAAGTCACCGAAGTGGTGAATCCGTAGCTGATGTTGCAGGTAGGCATAGATTTCCTGGGGTAGGAGTTCCTGCCATACCCCCAACCAAGCCGGAGCGAAAGCGGGGTTTCTTGCCTCAGTGAGCAGGAACTGCCGCAGTTCCCCCTCCACCTCCTCCAACGGTGCATGCGCCCAGGTGTAGGCCCACGTGTGTTTGTCAGCGCCTACTACCGGATAGCCCTCGCTCTGACCGGGCAGATCGACCCGAATCAGGCCCAGCGTGGCAAGCACCGTGAGCACGGCGTGCGTACCCTCGACGGTCGGGGCCAGCCGCATGGGGGAGTGGTGGGCCTGAAGCAGTGCCAGGAGATACAAGGCGCCACGGCCCCCCAAGTGCGCCACATCGAGGATATGAGGCGCATCCGGGCGCACTGAGGTGGTACGAGCCGGCTTTGTTCTCTTCATGGATCCGACAGACCGGTCGAAAGGGGCTCACAGCTGAGGCAGGGGGTCTTGTCGCGTTGCCTACCCTCTAAGAATATCTTAGTATCCAAGCGTGCGTCACTTCGCCATCCTTATGCCTTCCTTGAGGGGGCGAAAGTGACCAGGCGGACGGTTGAACACCCGGTTTTCTCACGGCGGCTAGCATTTGCTCGGGAAAGGGCCGGCTTATCCCAAAAACAGCTCGGCATACTGGCCGGCTTGGATCCCGCCGTGGCCTCACCGCGTATCAACCAGTACGAACGGGGTAAGCATGAGCCCCAACTCAAGACAGCCAAGCAGCTGGCGGACGTGCTAGGTATTCCGGCAGCATTTTTCTTCACTGAAGACGAGCTTCTGGCTCAACTCCTGCTGCAGTGGAATGAGCTTTCACTCAGTAAAAAGAAGGCCTTAATTAAGAGCATTGAGCCGGCCACTGGCACCCGAAAATTATCGCGCTAGGCAGACATCGGTAATATGTCTGTCCCGCAAGGGTCTTGTTCCTTGCCCCGTCCGCCAAGCCGTCATTTTGTTGATAGATTGTGGCCGTCCTGCTGTAAGTGATGAATTGCTACCAGCCGTCTCGATTTGGAGCCGGAGGCAAAGTACGGCGACTATGGCATGAGGCGAGCCTACGGGGCAGAAGATGCGAATCGAGTGCCGAAGCGCCCCATCATTTGCAGTCGAGTGCGAATCTTTGACGCACCCATTGGACCGAACAAGATCATGGCCGGACTCCACCACAACGCCCAACTAAGCAGAGTCCTCTTCGGATCATTAGTAGAACAACTAGGCTCAACGTTTGCCCTATATTTTCCGCGGAGGCTCAGGCGGTCAGCAATGGAAGAAAGGTCCTCTACTACGAGCGACCATGCAAAACGCACGTTAGTGAGATGAATGCGCGGCGTTCATATAGGAAGACGGGCACTGGCGACGCAGCGGAGAGGTCCGGGTTCCGCGATCGCTGCACCGTCGCGGGCCATGCCCTTTCTTGACATCTCGTTCGCGTCGCCTGCGCTAAAACATGTGTGTGCCCGGTCCGCTTGAGCGCAGTGCCCTGCGGACTGCGGCGCACCTCTCCCTGATGATCGACACGAAGCGGCCTCGCCGCCGGAGTCAGCATGGCCGAGTTATCGCTGCCGTCCCCTCGGGACGACGACGTATGGGACCGCCTGCAGTGGCGGATACATGAGCTGTTGCGCTTGGAGACCGATCCACTGCTGCGCGAAGCGTTGTACCGCCGCAGCGAGACCTGCATCCGCGAGTACGGCGACGCCGACGACGGCTTCCGCGCCGCACGTCTGCGCCAGTTCCAGCTCGCGTATCTTCTCAGTGCGGAGCGTGGCCCGCTGTCGCTCTGTTGAGCCACTGCATGGATTGGATGTCGTCAGCGCCCGCGCGCACGCCTTCGTCGTTCCCTTCCACCCCTGATCTGGGCGAACGACTACTGTGGGGCGATCTGGTGGCCGGCAGTCGACGGATCGGTGAAGGCCTGCGCGACGCGGCCCGTCTATGGCACGACGCGCTGAGTGAGGCCGCCGCGCAGTGGCCGCTTCTGCTTGTCGGCACTGTCGTGCTCGGCACTCTGCTGTTGGCTGTCCGGCAGTGGTTGCTGCCTGCGGTGCGCACACGCATGTTGAGCCGCTGGAGCGGCCACCGCCTGGGCGAGTCACTGTCGGCCCTCGTGACCGTAGTCCTCGGCGGCCTGGTCGCCTGGCTCGCAGCGTCCCTGCTATTGCAGCTCTTCGTATGGGCGGCGCAACCGGATCCCGCGGTGCGCGCAATGGCACGTACGCTCGTCGCGGTGGCGACGCTCATGGCGATCATCACGGCGACAGGCCGGGGTCTGCTGCGCATCGCAAGCGCGGGGCAGCCTGCGTGGCCCGGCGCCAGCCTCCTGCAACCGGCTCCCTACGTAGTCGCCTTCGCATTGCTGGCCGCTGCCCTGTTCGACCAGTACGCGCTGCTGGGGCCGGCAGCCCCGGCGATGGCCGGGGCTGCCCGGTTCGCATCCGTGCCGGTGCTCGCACTGGCGATCGCGTTCCTGTTGTCGCGCAGCGCCCGGGCATTGGGCACGTATGAAGACAACGGGCAGGTGGCTCAGCGCCGCATCGTCCACGTCGCGCGGGCCCTCGTGCTGCTCGGTTGGGTCCTGCTGTTCCTGGTGGTTGCCGGGCTGCTGACCGGTTATGTCGCGCTCGCCGCCTTCGTCGCCAAGCAGTCCTTGTGGAGCCTGGTCGTGCTGGGCTGGCTGCTGCTGGCATGGTGCACGATCCGCGACGCCAG
Source organism: Pseudoxanthomonas sp. LjRoot143 (assembly GCF_964252945.1). NCBI lineage: Bacteria > Pseudomonadati > Pseudomonadota > Gammaproteobacteria > Lysobacterales > Lysobacteraceae > Pseudoxanthomonas > Pseudoxanthomonas sp. LjRoot143. The sequence continues at coordinate 1,552,889 of NZ_CAXUPM020000001.1, forward strand.
CGACCTGCTGACCGGCCGGCGCGAGGGGCTCATGCACTGGTCGCGCCGCCTGGGTCTCGGCACGCGGCGACTGCAGCAGGCGGTGGTGCTGGCGGGCGGGGTGATGACGCTTGTCGTTGCCTGCCTGGCGTTGATGCTGCTGAGCGCGCCCTACGGTTTGGGTCCGGACGATCTGTTCGGCCGCATCTTCGACGAGGGCGGGCGGTTGCGTCTGGGCAACCTGAGCTTCAGTCCGGTGCAACTGCTGCGCGCGGTCCTCGTACTTGCGCTGGCCGTTGTCGCGGCGCGCCTGCTGGCGCGCTGGATGTCATCCCGCCTGCTGCCTACCACCCGTCTCGATGCCGGCGTGCAGACGTCGGTCACGACGCTGGTCGAATACGTCGGCGTGATCGTCGGCATCGGGCTTGCGCTAGGGGCGCTGGGGGTGGAGGCCAACCGCATCACCTGGATCGTCAGTGCACTGACCGTGGGCATCGGCTTCGGCCTGCAGGCGATCGTGCAGAACTTCATTTCCGGCCTGATCCTGCTGATCGAACGACCGGTCAAGGTTGGCGACTGGGTGGTCGTGGGCGATGCCGAGGGTGACGTGCGCCGCATCAATGTACGCGCCACCGAGATCGCCTTGGCGGACCGCACCACGGTGCTCGTGCCGAACTCGGAGCTGATCACAAAGACCGTGCGCAACCGGACCTTCACCGCCGGAGACGGGCTGGTGAAGCTGGTGCTGCCAGTGCCGGCCGTCGCCAACATCGAGCAGGTGGTCGACATCATCAGAGAGGTGGTGCTGGAACAGCGGGAGCTCAAGTCAGCACCCGCGCCCCAGGTGCAACTGGAGGACATCAAGGACAACAAGGTGTGGATCGGCGTCTCTGCCTATGTCGACGGGCCGCGCCAGGTCAACCGTATCCGCGCGGAGGTGCTGTATGTGCTGGTACAACGCCTGCAGGCCAGTGGGGTGGCACTGGCCTGATGGGTCAGGTGCGCACCTGCAGTGATACGGTGCCGAGGGGATCGCCCTCCACGAACGCCGCCACCCGGTTCCCTGCACTGCGGAACACAAGGTCGACCCGCTGATCGCCGACAGCAAGGTCGTTGATGGTGACGTCCTGAATGCCGAAAGGTAGTTCGGCGCGATGCACATGGATGGTCTTGCCTGCGCTGTCCACTTCCACGCCCAGGCAGGCCTGCAGCAGCATGAACGCCGAGCCCGCCGCCCATGCCTGCGGCAGGCACGCGACCGGATAGGCGACGGGCGGCGCGCCCTGGGTGCGGGCGAAACCGCAGAACAGCTCCGGCATGCGCATGTCGAAGTGGACCGCCGCTTCGAAGGCGCCGCGCAACAGCCGCGTCGCGGCCCCGCGCACGCCGGCCATGGCCAGCCCGCTGGCGCAGATCGCCGAGTCGTGCGGCCACACCGAACCGTTGTGGTAGGAGATTGGATTGAACCGCGCTTCGCCGCGTGCGACGGTGCGGATGCCCCAGCCGGTGAAGAAGGCCGGCGACATAAGCTGGTCCGCCACGGCGGATGCGCGCTCCGGTGGCGGCAGGCCGAACTGCAGCAGATGCCCCGCATTGCTGGTGCGCACGGCGCATAGCGCACCGTCGCCATCCAGCGCCAGCCCGTAGTAGGCCGCGTCGTCCATCCAGAAATGGCGCTCCACGGTGAAGCGCAGCTCCTGCGCCCGGCGTGCCCAGTGCGCGGAGGCGCGGCTGTCCCAGCGCTCGCCCAGTTCCGCCATCGTCCGCAGTGCCGCGTAGGCGTACCCCTGCACCTCGACCAGCGCGATGGGACCCTCGGCGAGCCTGCCGTCGGCATGGAACACCGAATCGCCGCTGTCCTTCCATCCCTGGTTGGCCAGCCCGCGATCGCTGGCGCGGGAATACACCAGCAGGCGGCGTGGGTCCGCATCGCAGACGCGTTCGATCCACTGGACGGCGGCGAGCAGGGCCGGCCAGAGTTCCTTGATCGTCTGCAGGTCGCCGGTACGACGGAGATAGGCGCCTGCCAGTGCGATGAACAGCGGCGTGGTGTCGACGCCACCGTAGTAAAGGCCGAACGGAAGTTCTTTCAGCGCGGACATCTCGCCCTTGCGCGTCTCGTGCATGATCTTGCCCGGCGCGGCATCGAGGAACGGCGACTCTTCCTTCGCCTGATGCCGGGCCAGGAAACGCAGCACGCCCTTGGCCAGCCCCGGGTCCAGCCACAACGTCTGCATCGCGGTGATCACGGCGTCGCGGCCGAACGGCGTGGAAAACCACGGAATGCCGGCGTAGGGGTAGGGACCGGTCTCCAGTTCGCTGGTCAACAGCGCCAGGTCCGATCGGGAACGCCGCATCCACTGGTCGAACAGCGGACCACTGCTGGACACCCGGGCGCCGCGCCGCTGCCGACGGCGCATGTGGCGTCGCGCTTCGGACGCTTCATCGCGGTAGCGCTGGCGTGCCGGGGTGGCTTCCTGGTCAGCGCCGATCTCCGTGTACAGTTCTTCCGATGCGCCGGGCGCGAGTGTCAGCACGAACTCCATGCAACCGGGCTCGGGTTGCGCAGGGGGGCGCGAGAACAGCACCGACGACGTGCGTTGCACGCCATCAAGCCCCTCGTAACGGAACGCATAACCCCACTCGCTGCTCTCCGGCCCGAGCAGGCGGCCACGCGCCGGCCGACGGCTGCCGCGCACTTCGAACATATCGACGAAGTCCGCATCCAGACGAAATCGCAGCGGCAGGCGCGCCGGCAGGTTGCCGTAGTTCATGCAGGTGATGCGCTCGAACATCCGCTGCCGGCACAGGAAACGGCTGCGCGTGATATGGATCAGCCCTTCGGGTGCACCCATCTCGTCGATTGCAGACAACGCGCGATTGGTCAGATGCGCGACGAACAGGACATTGTCCTGGGTCACGGCCGAACTAAGCAGTGCCGGCTCCTGCTCGCCCAACAACATTTCGTAGCGGGACACGATCCGTGTGTCGTGGACGAAGAAGCCCTCGGCAGGCGCCACGATGTTCCCCACGCTGTTGGCGACGAGAAAGCTGTCGCCGTCCTTGAGGACGTAGCGCGCAAGCGGGACGGACTCGTTGGTCTCCATGCCTCAGGCCTTGAGGCGTCGAGGCGTGCCCTCCGCCATCCGCAGGTAGAGATCCTCGTAGTCGGCCGCCATTCTATTCACGTCGAAGCGCCGCTCGAAGTGCCGGCGCACGTCCGTCCTGTTCAGATCCCGGCAACGTCCGACCGCGGCGACGCCCTCTTCAATGCTGTCGACGATGAAGCCGGTCTGGCCCTCGTCGACCACCTCCGGCACGGAGCCCTCTCGCCATGCGATCACCGGGGTTCCGCACGCCATCGCCTCAATCATCACCAGCCCGAACGGCTCGGGCCAGTCGATGGGGAACAGCAGGGCGGCGGCGTTGCCGAGGAACTCGGGTTTGCCGGCGTCATCGATCTCGCCGATGAACTCCACGCCGCCACTGGCCAGCATCGGCTCTATCGTCTCGTGGAAGTAGCGTTTGTCCGCTACGTCGACCTTGGCGGCGATCCGCAGCGGCAGGCCCGCGCGCCGGGCGATCTCGATGGCCCGATCGGGCCGCTTCTCGGGCGAGATGCGTCCCAGAAAAGCCAGATAGTCGCCGCGAGGTTGCATGGGCGGCAGCAGCAGGGAAGACGGCATGCCGTGATGGATGGTCTGCCACCAGTTGGCCCACGACATCGGCGTGCGTTGATGATCCGAGATCGAGACAAGCGGAAACTGCGACCAGCGCCGATAGGCCTTCGGCAGATCCTGCTTGTCCTGTCGTCCATGCAGGGTGAACACGCACTTGTGTGCGATGTCGTCGAAGAAGGGGAAGGGCAGAAGATCGATGTGGAAATGCAGTACGTCGAACTCATCTGCCCGTTCGCGAAGGCCGTCCAGCATCTCCATGTGCGCGGCCACCGCCGACTTCAGTGGTGCCGGGTCCAAGCGCAAGGCGACATCGCGGAAACTGACCAGCCTGGCCGAGGTTGACGAGTCGCCGCTGGCGAACAGGGTAACGTCGTGCCCGCGCGCGACGAGCGCCTCGGTGAGGTACGACACCACGCGCTCGGTGCCGCCATAGAGCTGCGGCGGCACCGATTCCAACAAGGGCGATATCTGCGCGATCCTCATGACAGTGCTCCATCGCTGACCGGCAGCAGGGCAGCCGACGCCGGCATGGACAGCTGCGGCAGCGCGCCGGGCACTGGTCGCGACTCCTTGTGGAGCCGCGCCAGGAAGGCCTGCGCCCAGGCACCGATGCTGTTGGTGCGGAGCGTCTCGTACATGGCCGACCAGCGTTTGACGCGCTCGGCCTTGGACATCGTCCGGGCCTGCGCGATGGCGTCCGCCATGTCGCCGGCATCGTGCGGGTTGACCAGCAGCGCGTCGGTCAGCTCCTGTGCCGCGCCGGCGAAGCGCGACAGGACCAGTACGCCAGGATCGCGCGGGTCCTGCGCGGCGACGTATTCTTTCGCGACGAGATTCATCCCGTCCCGCAACGGTGTCACCAGCGCCATGTCGGCGGCGCGGTAGAAGCCCGCCAGCACATCGTGCGGATAGCAATGGTTGACGTAGCGGATGGGCGTCCAATCCGGACGCGCCAGCCGGCCGTTGATGTGGCCAGCGACACGTTCGAGATCTTCGCGCAAGGCCCGGTACTCCGGAACATCTTCACGGCTCGGCGGCGCGATCTGCAGGTAGGTCAGCTGGCCGACATCGGCGGGGTGGCTGTCGAGGTAGCTGCCGAATGCCTGAAAACGCTCCGGAAGACCCTTTGAGTAGTCCAGGCGATCCACGCCGATCGCCAGCCGACGGTCCGCCAGGCTGCGGTGCAGCGATGCGACCGCGTCGCGACCACTGGCCGACACGGCATCGCGCGCGACCTGGGCGGCATCGATCCCGATGGGGAAGGCTTCGACCACGCAGGTGCGCGCGTCGATGCCCATGGTGTCGAAGTAACGGCGCAGGTTGTCGGCGTCCGCGTCCGTCTGCACGCCCACCAGGTCGTACTCGGCCAGGGCGGAGAACAGTTCACGGTGGTCCGGCAGCATGCACAGGACGTCCCACGACGGGAGGGGAATATGCAGGAAGAAGCCGAGACGCTGGCCCAGTCCGCGTGCGCGCAACGACCGTGCGAGCGGAATGAGGTGGTAATCGTGCACCCAGACTTCGTCGTCGGCGCGCAGTTCGCGTGCCAATGCACCGGCGAAGCGGTCGTTGACCGCTAGGTAGTGCGCATACTCGCCGCGGTCGAAATGGATGAGGTCAACGCGATAGTGGAGCAGGGGCCAGAGCGCGCGGTTCGCGAACCCGTGGTAGTACCCATCGAACTCCTGCTCGGGAATATCGAGCAGGCAGAACCGGATGCCGTCGCCGATCTGCATGCGCGGCGGCGCTTCGCCGAACTCGCCGCTCCAGCCGCACCACACGCCGCGGCGCTGCTTCAGCACGCTGTGCAGCGCGACCGCCAACCCGCCTGCATGGACCGCGCCGGGGTAGGCGACGCGATTGGATACCACGAACAATCTACTCACGTTGTTTCTCCTTGAAATGGTGCTCCGCGTCGTCGTGGGCCAGCCACGCGAGGACATCGTCGGGATCTGCGAGCGTGAATCGTGCAGCGCTGGGCCTGGGTGTTGCGCCGACGCGGATGCTGATGCCTCCCAAAGCGTTGACGGCCTGGAAACCAGGCTCGTCGGCCGGATCGTCGCCCGCGAACACGGGAAGACGGCCGGCAAATGGCGGGTGTGCCATGAAGGCTGCGATGGCCTTGCCCTTATCCATGCCCCGCGGCCTGATTTCGATGCCGTGCGCCCCGACATGCAGTTGATGCGTCGGGGTAGCGGCGGCAAGACGTTGCGCGAACGCGGCAAGGTCCGTCGCAGCCGCAGGGTGGGCGCGCCAATGCAGGTACAGGCACGGCCCGTGCGATTCGATCAGCGCACCCGGATAACGATCGACGATGCCCGCGGCCTCCATCGTCCAATGCGCCGGTATCGGCGTCCAGGCGGAATCGGCTGGCGCGGGTCGGACCTGGAGTCCGTGCAACCCTGCGGCGCGTGCGGGGACCTGCGGGTGGAACAAGGCGTCGAGTGCGGCGAGACTGCGTCCCGTCACCAAGGCGACCGCACCATCGAGCTTGTCGTGCAACGCGGTCAGGATCGTGGCGACGCGCGCGTCGAGGACCACGGCATCGGCGCGTGCCACATGAGCGGTGAGCGTTCCGTCGACATCGAGGAACAGCGCCCAATCGTCGCGGGGAGAAGGAGGAGTTCGGTCGCCATCGTCTGGGGTCATGAACACAATCTAGAAGCGATGGCGTGATACCAATGTGCAGTGAAATGTAAACGCGTGGTGTCGGGTATTCAGTCGCGCGTCTGGGGAATGAACGGTGATACAGGGTCGCTGGCGGGAAGCGTCTCCTCAAGTGCTTCACCTTGGTTGTCGCTGCGTGCGACTTCCCCTCTTCTGCTGCACGGTGACATCGCGACATTTCGATGGCGCGTCCGAGGATGGTAGCCACCGCGATCGATTCATCAAGAATTCATTCGGAGGCGCGACGCGGGTTCTTCCGAACTGGAGCGCGGGGCTATGTGCCGCCTTGAACGAGCAGCAATCAGTGTCGTCCAACTTGCTTGAGCGGTCGGCCGCGTTTCACAGGGCTTCCATCAGTCTGTGTCTGGCCTACAGCTGTCATGACGGCTGCTATATCCACTTACAGCCAAAAGCTGTCGTTCACATGCGTGAGAACGATGGGGGGTAAGAACAGGTACCAATACAAGTCAGAATCGCTCCTGACATCGTCGCCCCACTGGCTGTACAGATAACGATCGCCCCCTCTTAGAACAAATCGGTACTTCACGTAGAAGCGGCAAGCCGAGACGTTAGAAGATTGAGTTTCGAGAAGGATGGCATGGAAGTTCATGCCCGCCGCCCAGGCAACCGCTTCGTCCATGAGTCGCCTGCCCACGCCCGCGCGTCGGTACGGACGTGAAACAGCTATGCCATCGATGTTCGCGCAGTCATTTCCATCCAACGGTGGCGAGCAGATAGCCCGCAAGCTGGCTGCCATCATTCGCCGCGAGCAGCAATCGAGCCGTAGCAGAATCGGACTCTTACAGCGATTTGTCGAGGCCGTAAGCCCTTGTGCGCCGATCTACGGGCATTCCGGACCCGTCAAACGGAGGGACGGCCTCGTGTTCTGTCTCAAAGGAGAAATCCGCCTCCGCGAGGACCTGCGGCGCGATTCGCTCAACGTGTTCGATTTTCATTAAGCCGGTTCGACGTTGGGGTGGGACAGATACGGAATGCTTCGACCTTACTTCGTCGAGAACGGAAATTAGCATCAGTGCGGCGTGATCTTCTGGCTCGGGTCCGCCATGGGTCGGAAGCGGACATCGGCGGGGCAGGGGATTAGGAAGATTTATCGGGGGTAGCCCAGAGAGGGTTTCTTGGCACGATGTACCACCTAACGACCTTTCGTGATCTGCATTAGGACCAGGCAGACACATGCCTGAAGATTGCTGTGGAGGGCAGGGCCATCTCATCAATCGTCCCGGCGAGCTCCTCGGAACGAGGAGCCCACAAGTTGGCGTGTAAACACATGGGTAGGTGCGGCAGCGGCGTAGGGTCCCATCCCACTCGTTTGTGCACCACCCTTCCGTCCACCGACCACGCAATGTAGCCCGGTCGCCAGTCGATCGTGTAGCGATGAAACTCTTCCGTCGCATCAAACCCGAGCTCAATGCGACATGGCGTGCCACGATAGCCAAACGCCATGTTCGCCCCCTCGTCGCCGGGATTGAAGTACACATTGACCAGCATGCCTGTGGGGTCGCCACCCGCGAGTTCGATATCGATCTCTTGGCGCGGTTGGCTGCGATGCAAGAAGAATCCGGTGACTAGGCCTGGGCCAGAAGCTGCTTTTATAACGGCCTCGAAGCGCCCGTGCCCAAAGGCGTTTATGGAGGCGAACGCGCCTGAGCGGTAACGTCGTCCACCCACGGCGTTGCCCTTGCTCAGGGTCAGGTGTAGCCCGTCATCCTGGTGTACGACGCCCTCCATCCCGAACGAAGCCAGATTTCCTGGGAAGGTTTCGACGAGCGTCCGAAACGGAGAGCGATCCCGCGCGGTAGTTGCGTCCGCGAGACACTGTCCGCGATCCGGTGCTATTTCTGCGCTGGGAGGGGATGGTCGCCAATCGCTACGCGGTGGCAAAACCCAAGGCGAAGGATCCAGTCGGTACGCGTTTCCTCGGATTGAGTCGGGGAGAGCCCGTCGAGCAGCATCAGAACGATCATCTCTGAAAACACGTAATCCGCGTTCCGCGCCCATGGGGAATGCCTCGGCAGGCCGGTCAAGCCCAAGGAAGGCGCAGATACTCAGCCATCGATCACCGTTTGAGGCATCCGGCGAGAGGATAAGTGTCCGAGCATTCGGCAGACGTCCGAACCTGCTCGCTAATGGCGGCGATTCCAGCAGAAATTTGACCTTAGAATCGGCGATCGTCGTAGACAGCGCGCCAGGGGCGAGCGGCGGGTCAACGATCGCGTCGAAGGTTCCAAACAGAAGGGGGAGATCGTGCGCCTGGATCTCTTCCTCATCGCCGTCATATACCCGCACCCTTAATCCCAGCATCGACAGCGCCATGGCGAGACTTTCGTGCAAGCCGCCCGACGTCCAGGCAACAAGCGGCCCGAAACTATCTCGAGTGGGGGGACCCGGAGCCGGGCCTGCATCGATGGTCCCGGCGCGCGCCAAGTAGGGAAGGATGGAGTAGGAATTGTCCGAGCCAGCGTCCTGTCGTTGCAAAATGACGGGAGAATGTAGCGCGAGCGCGCCTAACGCTTCGAAACGAAAATTCATCCAAAGATCGACCGGACCTACCACGGGCATGGCTCGCAATAGGGTCGCAGCGCCCTCGCGAGAAAGAACGTAGCCAGAAAGAAACCATAAGCCTCGCACTGGCCGAAACACCACGTCATCCAGATTGATTCGCTCCGCTGTGCCACCGGCATCGTCGTAGGAGAAATAGATGAGTTTGGGCCCCTCGTTGGCGCCGCAGTGGCGGTGGGCGGCGCTCCATCCCTGATCGATCAATGTGGCGGCGTCGCGTCTGAACCAGACATCGTCTTCGAGCACGAGAACGTAATCGTCAGCGCCGGCCACGATGGCCTTCCACACCTCCACGTGGGATCTCGCAACCGCGACTTCCTGACGCGTCATTCTGACCAGTTCATCTGGGCCGAAGCAGGCCAACAGTCGAGGGTCAGGTTGAACGTGAAGCTGGTCACCAATACGGTAGATCGTGTCGACATCGCCAGTAGCCGCGACAGCTCGGCCGTCACGCGCATCCACGGCGGCCAAACGTCGTGTGATCGAAAGCAGCGAGGTACCCTCAAACGTTCGAAAACGAGCCAGCTCGCGACATACACGTTGCCATCGCTGCGGCTGGCGGTCGAGATTAATCACCATGATGGCCCCGATCCGCGCCTCGCCCATGCCGAAGGCAAGGATGCGCCTTGCCGGGAGGAGGCTCACCAGCGATCGCGAGAGGCTGAAGATTAGCCTGCTAAATGCACCCGACACGTCCCTGATGTTCATCACTATTCCTTTCGGCGTTATGTATCCAGAGCATCCATGTGGCGCCAGTTACGAGCGTCCCCCCGGTAACTCAGGTCCCACCGCGTTTCGGCAATGGCATCCCAGTCCTCCAGCAATACAAAGTCCAAAGGTTCGTAGGAGAGCACAAGTTCGCATGCATGTGCCACCAAGGCGGCCGTCAGGTTTCCGGGGCCGGTGGTCGACTGTATTTCTGGACGCGGATCGTCGCCGAGGAGCTTGTTGGTCGCGCGCTCGAGTGCGCGCTTCAGAACGGGGTGGCCGGCCGGTGCCGCAAGTGGATCATTGTTGACATAGAAGATCCGATCCGCCGTCCGCAAATCGCTTTGCCATATCATGGAAGCCGGAATCATGGCGGCTGAGGCGATGTCGTAACAAAGCGGCTGTAACTTCAACGCATCATCGGTGAAGAGTGTTCTCCAACGGTCGCCTAGCAGAACATCGTCCGCATCGACGTACAGGCCACCTTCGGCAAGGACAAAGCACAATCTCAGATAATCGCAACGCATCGCCGGGTGCCGGCAACGTGCAAAGGCTTGCAGGTGACGTCGGTCGTATCGCTCGGCGATGTAGTTTGCGGCCGAAGCGTCGCTGAACATCCGGAACTGGAAGCCTTCGCTATGCAAGCGGTCCCAACTGGCCAGGCATGCGGTGACGTCATCTGGAATTTCGTTGGGATCGTGCCAGTACCTGATCAAAGTTCGGGGCACACTTACGGCATTCTTCGATCCGTCAACCTTTGCCATTGCCGGGTGACGCAGCACATGGAGTGTCAGCTCGCGCACGAAAGCCGAACGTAGGCGGTCATCCTCCTCGAATCCAGGCGGGTAACCTCCGATCGTGATCATGAAAGGCCACAATCTAGATCGATAGCGTGCAGGCGGTATGCCTTATGACCCGGCCGCGGCAGGCAATGACTCACAGTGCTTCGCTCTGATTAGAAGTCGCGCTCATGTATGCCTGATAATGGCTGGAGGACTTCCTCAAATAAACGCGACTGTCGACCACGAATCCGTCCAAATCGTGCTCGCACGCATATGTGTCTAGATCGCGAAGGTTGTTGATGAAGCCACGACCATTGAAGTTCAAGGATGTGTTGCACAAGACGCCGTAGCCCGTGCGCGACCGGAACGCACTGAGTAGGTCATGCATCGGCCCGTTCGTTGCGGCGGTTACTGTCTGGATTCTGGCTGTGCCATTAACATGAGTGACAGCGGCAAGTGCTTCTGTCGCAGTCCGGTAAGTGAACAGCATGTATGGACTAGCCTGGTCGCTGCCAAACCACCTCTTGGCCTCGTCAAGCAGGCAGACCGGTGCGATAGGGCGGAATGACTCGCGCTGTTTGAGCGCATTAAGCCTTATCCGTGTGGTTTCACGGAATGGCGCAGCAATGATAGATCGGTTGCCTAGCGCGCGGGGACCAATCTCGTAACGTCCGTTGACCCACCCAAGAATGAAATCGCTCTCCAGGAGCTCGGCGATCTCGTCGGGCGTGGTGTCGTGAATCTCGTACTTTTCAGTGTCGACAGGCCCGTCGTTGCGAAACGGGAGTCCGCTGTAGACGTTCCATTCGATTTTCGGATTCCCCGTGAAGTGAAATTGGGCATCGATCGCCGTCCCTATAGCGGAGCCCGAATCGTTGGGGACGGGCGGCACGAACACGTCAGAGAAGAAGCCGGTCGCCCTCCACTGACTGTTCCAGTCACAGTTGAGGCCACAACCACCGGCAATCACTAGCGGGCGACCCTTGGTCAGATTGTTCTGCGCAAATGAATAGAATCTGTTGAAGATTGCATCGCTGTAGATGCCCACGAAGTTTCGAAATTCGGGGTCATCCAAGCCGGCATCGCGATGCGGGGCATCGGATAGTTCTTCGTACGCACTCAACGCCTGGAAAGGACGATCCAGCAGGAAACTGAGCAACCTCTTCTCATCGACCGTCGGCTCACTCCTGGTTGAGAAAGATGCCAGCGCCATGAGTTTCCCGGCGTCGGACAGGCGAGGATAGGGTCGATCTTTGGCGAAGGTCGGATCGGCTAAGCCGTAGAGGAGCCCGTATCGATTGCCCGGCTGGTCTAGCACGTCACCGACTAGCGAGATATTGAATGCAGCATCGATCTCATAGAAGGCCCCGATGCCACCCTCCCAGACTAAGGCGTAGCAAGGTGTGCCTTTAGGTAGCGGTGACATCCCAAAGGCGCAGAGTATGTGGGACCTTTCGTGCGACGACGAAAAATATCTCACTGCTCGATTCATGAACCGGGTTTGCCCCACGAGCACGTCCGTTGCGGCGACGCCCTTATACCCAGCATTTCGGTTCGATCTGTGAAGAAACTCATGATGATCGCGTGGCCACCATCCTCCGACACACATTACATCAGGAGCATCGTCCATTTCGCCGATAACGTTGAGGATGTTCGCGCCAGATAGCGGAGAGTATCGATAGTTCGAATCCTTCTCTTCTTCAATGGACAAGACTAATCGGGCGTCTTGAAGAAGGGCGACGGCGCCATCGTGGCCTGGGTTGTACGAGAAGATTCGCATACTTCATCCACCTTGTGGCCATGTTGGGCAGACAGGTCACCCCGCCGTTCGTCACCGGGTCATGCTTCTCGTGCCCCAGGTGCTCAGTCATCTCGGCTTCGAGCGCCACCGCACACCTTCCCCCGAAACCTTCGTCCATGTTTCCTAGATCATAGGGCCGAACCGGCGGCCGGCAAGTATCAGAGCTGGCTGGCCTCGTGGATGTCTTCAGGGGCGAACAGATCGGCGGCGCGCAAGGTGGCGGCGGCGCGTGCGGGGTCAGCCGTGTACAGGACCACCACCAAGTCCTTGGTGGCCCGCGAGCAACAGACATACAGGAGCCGGCGGGTCCGCTCGAAGACACTCTCCTTGCCCTGCGCGCGATTGTCGAGATCGGCCTGCGAGGGCGGACGGAGGCCCAGCAGCTTTTCATAGGAGAACTGGCGGTGCTGGCTTTCATCGTCGTCGATGAGCACGATCACCCGGCCAAACTCGGCACCCTTCACGCCCTGATGCGTGGCATAGCGTGAGATCTGTGTCTGGTAACGATGGTACCCTGCTGCCTGCGATGCAGGGCAGGCGAAGTACCTTCGCAACACGCTAGCCTCGCGAGCCCGCTCTTGCGCCGCTGTGTCGGCGGCGTCCGCCGGCGGGGCGGCCTCATCGGCCTGTGGCGGCGCATCGATGTACGCGGCAAGGCGATCATCGAGAGACAGCATCGACTGCGCGACGGCGAAGCGCAGCACGTCCAGAATGGTTGCCGTGGAGGCCGCGGCCATCATCTCGGCCAAATCCTCGGTGGCCTGCTTGAGCCGGGCGAAGACGTCACGCGGATCGCCCTCGCCGCGCATCGCAGCCGCGGACAGTATCGGTGAGTGATTGCGGAGGGTCGCAATCACGTCGAACGCGTTTCCCGCCACGCTCGCTTCGGCAAGCGGCAGGAGAACGTCGCGAAACGGGCGCAGCGGCCAGGTGGTGCCGTCGCGAAATCCATCGCTCAATGCAATCGGGGCATCGTCCACGAACGCGGCGTGCAGATCAGCGAAGTCCAGGCGATTGGCGGCCATGCGATGCTCGATCACCAGGATACGAACGTCGCTTTCCACACCATCGTCCTGCCAGCCTCCGTCCCCGTCGGCGTCCGCGAGCCACTGGCGCACGCGGATTAGGTTTGCCTGGCGATGCTGATCGGTCGGGAGCACGAACATCCGGGCTGAGCCCGAAACCGCGCGCAATGCGCCTCCGTCATGCTCGTGGCGGCCGCCTACTTGCTCTAAGCCGTCTGCTGGGGCGCGAATGCGGTTGATTACGTCCAGCACCTTTCCCGGGCAACGGAAATTCTGCGGCTTGGTGATCTGCCGCCATGCGGCCTCTGTCGGGATGTTACCGACACCGGTGGCGTAGATCTTCTGCATCGGATCACCGAAGAAGCCGAGAGTGAACCGGCCCGGATGGGCGATGGCGACGGTGCGCAAGGCATCCACGACATTGGGAAACGTGTCCTGGCTCTCGTCGACGAAGAAAAAGGGGTGCTTGCGGGCCAGCAGCGCCTGTAGCAGCGGGAAGCGCTGGATCAGTGCCGGCCCCATCTTGATGATGTCGTCGTGACCGAGAATGCCCCGCCGATAGTTACTGCCGGTGCCGTAAGTGAACTGCCGCACCTCGCCCATCTGTGGAATGCCTTGCTCCAACCGGTCGATGGCCTGGGCATTACGTTCGCGTGTGCGCGCTTGGACTCGGACGCCGAAGTTATCGCGCTCCTCGCGCAGCTCGTCCAAGCGAGCTCGCATGTGGTCGATGACCCACGCCGCGATATTGGTCTGGAAGGGCTTGATCAAGTCCCACAGAAAGCTGTGGATGGTCGAGACGTGGTAGAGGGGCAGATTGCCCACATCACGCCAGATCTCCGCGACCGCCACCTCGGTGTAGGTGATGCAGGCCACCTGCTGGCCGTTCGCGCGGAGGGTTGCGCCGTGTCGGACGGCGATGAAATCTAGGGCCTTCACCAATGAGGTGGTCTTGCCGGAGCCCGCACCGGCCAGCATCACGAAACAAGGGCGACCTGCTGCCGCCAGGACTTCCTTCAAAGTCGTGTCCGCGGGCGTGTCCGGGTTGTGGATGCGCCGGGTCATGCCGCCTCCGCGCCGGGCCCTTCGACTCCCTCCGGCTCAGCCACCACGGCTTCCACTCGCCCGTTGAGCCAGCGCAGGCCATCGGCGATGTAGGTCGGGACCTGCCAAGGCCCCTCGGCCATCATCAAGGCCAACGCAAAATCGGTCTTGCGAAAGCCGCTGCCGCGAATCCGCTTGTGCAGTTTGGTCGTGACTTCGCCGACGGTCTGCTCCGCACGGCGCACGACCTTCAGGCCGAGTGGCTTTTGCGCTTCCTGCTGACACCAGTCGAGGTTCTCGAACGCGAAGGCTTCCTCGAACGTGCGTCCGGCTATGCGTCGGTGACCGTCCGCCCAAGTCACCGTGAGCTCAGTTTGGTAGGCCACGCGCACGGATGCGGGTTCGGTTGCGGTCGGTGGGGGGCACTTCTTGGCGTCACCAGCGGCCAGCAGCTCCGCGATCGTGGTGAGGCCGGGCAACCACTGCCGCAGCGACTGATTGGAGGTTACCGCGCCAGCCTCGTCGGCCATGCACGCCTCGCCGGCATTGTCTTCATCCTCGTCAGCTTCGTCATCTGGTGATTGCGGTGCCGCGACCGACTCAACGCTGTCGAGATCGGTGATGACCAGTGTGTGCAACCCCAGAAAGTGGATCAGGCTGCGGAATCGGTGCGCAAACGCCCCGCCCAGTTCCAGGATGCACAGGTACTTGGACTGCAACTCCGGGGCGACACGATCGATCATCAGCGGCAGGAGCAGGCGCTCGACACTGCCCTCCACCAGGACTGCAGCATCGGCGAAGAAGAGATCACAATGGGTCAGGCGCATGTAGCGCAGAAGAAAATCGCGGCTGGCGGCTTCATCCTCGTAGAAGCGGGACAGACTCAGCACGGTCGAGTAATGGCCGTCGGTCATGCGACGGAAGTACCGAATCGGCCTGAAGTTGCTCTCGTAGATGATGTGCGGCGAGTGCGTGGTGACGACGATCTGCGTAGTCAGGTCGGCTTCGGGCAGGATCTTGCGGATCTTCTTGATAAACACCTGCTGGAGCTGGGCGTGCAGGTGCGCTTCAGGCTCTTCGATGAGGACCAGGTGGACAGGGGGGCGCGGATCCTCCTCGTCAGCCCAGCGCTGATGCTGGTCAAGAATCTCGATGATCATGTAGATCAGGTTCTTGAACCCGAGGCCGTTGTATTTATCAGGCAGGGTCTTGGCGTTCTCACCCGGAGCAGCATCGCCGGGATCGCGCAGGGTGTAGTGCACCGCCGTGCTGCGGCTGAGGATGCTCTCAGGATCAAACGCGGAGCGGATGACCAGGTTCGGGTCCGCGAAACCGGGGTAGCCCAGCTCATTGAGGCTGGCCAAGGTGCCACCGAACACCAGCTCCAAGTGGTCGTTGAGCTCCTTCTCGGAACGTGCCAACGCCGCGACCGCGCGGAAGTCGTCGCCGTACTTGGCCAGGTTCCGCTCATAGAACCGGCTCAGCCGCCGCGATAGGTTTTCCGCCTGCGCCTTGGGCTCGTCCGACAGGTGTCGCTGCGCGCCGATGAGGTCGACACGAATCAGGTTTTTGATGATGGTCGCGCCCGCCTCGCTGGCGTCACCGAGCTCCATGGGCGTGTAGCCAGGCAGCGGACGATGATCAGCATCCAACTGCTGGGGATCGAGTACGTAGTAGTGGATCTTGTACTCGTCGCCGAGCTTGCGCTCGAGGTAGGCATGAAGGGACCGGGGCCAAGGGTGGTAGGCCGCTTCGTCCCGCGCCGCATACTCGGCCGCTTTGGCATTTGCTTGCCGGTAGTTGGCGAGCAGCTCGGCCTGGTTGCGGGGGGCGAACTCGAGGCGTACACCGACCGGCGCATCCTGCCAGTCAAGGTTCGGTAGCAGCCGGATCACCCGGTGCAGGTCCTACGGAGCTACCTTGAACCACAAGTCGAGGGTGATGGTCGGCAGGGGGGCATCCGCATCGGCAGCGGCGCCGATCGCGTCAAAGGCTTTCCAGCACTCGGCGCTGAAGTCGTGCACCGCGAACCGATCCTTGCGGGCGCTGCCCAGGAACGCATCAAGGACCTGAGCGGCGGATGTCTTACCGCTGTTGTTCGCCCCGACGAAAATCGACGTCTCCGGATCGATCTCGATTCGCACATCCCGCAAACGGCGGTAGTTCCTGACGCAAACTGACTCCAGATGCATGCCATCCCCCGTGACGTGCCTTTCCTTGACGCTCGCATCTTAACGTTTCGACGGCGGCGCCGGCGTCGGAGCCCCTAGCGTCGCGGCCCGGCTCAGGATGCCCGTGCGAAGTGCTCGAGCACGGCGAGCTCGACCGCCGTCCCTTGTGCATCGAACCAGCCCAGCAGCTTCTTCAGTTCGGCGCGGCCGTCGGGTGCGAGCACCAGTTGGTTGATCATCGCGCGCACGCCGAGCCGGTTGCGGTACTTGCGCCAAGTTGCCGTCGGGTTCCAGGACGAGGGTCGGCAGGGATTCGTGAGAAATACAGCCGAATCCGTTTTAAGTTTTTGATGTTGCGTGCTTTTCTTCTTCATACGCCGCTGAGGCCACGAAGTGGCCTATTAGCACTTCGCGTCGAAACTGAATAGACAGAGTCCGCTACCCTCTCGGCTCGGCGATCTGCGTCCAGTGGGGCTCCAAAACGATCTCGGTGAATTGGAGAGGCGCGACCTTACGTTCCAGGTCGAGCGTGTAGTCTCCGAACCGATTGATGTGGCTGGTCCGATACGGCGACAAGCCGCCCAGAACCTCGGGATTCAACTCCATCCCCTCCTCCTGCAGGCTGGCCAACGTGCGTGTCATCTGGTCTACGTTGTGCAGGATGATCATATTGGCCACGAGCTGGTTGTACTTCACGACCTTTCGCTGCTCATGAAGCACGTTCTCGGCAATGATCCCTTCTCCGCCGAAGAAAACCCATTTGACGAAGCCATTGAACTCTTCGCTTTTGTTGGTGGCCGCCTGGATAGTCCGACGCATGTCCACGTCATCGATGTAGCGCAGCAAGAACAGCGTGCGAATGACCTTCCCAAGCTCCCGGAAGGCGAAGTACAACTTGTTCTTCCGGCTGTAGGTTCCCAGCCGGCGAAGGATCGTCGAAGCGGTGATCTTGCCCAACTTGATCGACACCGTGACCCGCAGCATGTCGTGCAGATGCGTTTCGATCAGGCCCCAGTCGATGCTGTCGCCGAACAGCGCCTGGATGTTCTTGTACGGGCGACCCGCCTCCGCGCGGAAGAAGGTCAGATCCTTGATGTTGCGAATACGTGGCATCAACTGAATGCCCAACAGGTAGGACAAACCAAAGACCGGATAACTCTGGGCCTGGGTATCCCCATGCACGATTTCAGGCTGGATATCAGACGTGTTGGCCAGCAATCCGTCCAGAATGTAGATCGCTTCGTGCACACCGCACGGAATGAAGTGACTGAACAGCGCCACGTACTTGTCAGAGACGTGGTAGTAGCCGATGCCGCCATAACCACCGTAGCGGATGTGGTACTCCGAGAGCAGGTTCTGCTCGTACATGCTCCACTTGGTGCCATCGGCCGACGCACTCTTGCCCGAGCCCCAGTAGCCAGGCAGATCGAACTTGTTGAACGTATTGATCACCTGCACGATCGCCTTGTCCAACGTGTCTTCAGTGACGTACTTGAGGTTAAGCCAGGAAATCTGGCGCCGACTGAAGCCCTTGATTGAGCGCGCAGTCTGGGTCGGGCCCAGGTTGCACCCGTAGCAGAACAGCGTAGTGATCACCCGGCGCATGAGATCGTCCACGCGCGCATTGGTGCCCGCAATCGGCCGGAAATGACGGTGCAGCTTGAGCCATTGAGCCGCATCGATCAGCACGTCTACGATACTCATCGCCGGCAGCCTCTCGGTGATAAGAGCATCGACCGTGGCAATGGCGCTGGAGATCTCAGGCCGTTGCAGCTTCCGGAGCACCAGGCGCCCATCCACCACATCGGCGTGGACGTTCTCCGGAAAACGTGCATCCACCGTGTCGGCCAGTGAGCTCAGCTCTTGCTGCAAATGGCGCACGAACTCGCTGGCCTCGGTGGCCAGACCAGATACCTCACCGTAGGCCTCCAGTTCCTGGGCGAATGTGGCCTCATCCACCAGTTGCTCTCGGTAATCGTCGTAGCGCTCCCCGTGGGGAATGAACAGAT
The DNA here is from genome assembly GCF_964252945.1 of Pseudoxanthomonas sp. LjRoot143. NCBI lineage: Bacteria > Pseudomonadati > Pseudomonadota > Gammaproteobacteria > Lysobacterales > Lysobacteraceae > Pseudoxanthomonas > Pseudoxanthomonas sp. LjRoot143. The sequence goes on from NZ_CAXUPM020000001.1 coordinate 1,571,335, forward strand.
CACCGGATTTGAGTTCGTCTTTGATCTGGGCCAGCACAGCTAGCTCAAAGTACTTGCGATGCACCCAGCCCGGCCCCAGCGAGTCCGCTTTGCGGCCGAAGACGTGCCTGCGCCAGTTGACTGACAACCAGCCCAGATCCTTTTCAACATCCAGACCGATCGAGCTGGCCTCAATCATGTCCCGCCGCTGACCGCGGAGCGACAGCAGAGCAGCGATCATGCGTTCCATGCCCGCGTCCTGGCTGGTGGAGCGCAGTTGCATGATCTCCAGGCAGTTGAACAGCAACGGGCGGACAACGCTGTAAGGCTGGATCAGGAATGGCAGGTAGTTGCGGCCTGCGTACGCCATATGTTCATCGCATTCGGCCAGCAGTGTGGAAATGTCCGCCACCAGACTCAGTCCGATGGCATCCACACGCTGTGTGTCCGTTCCGTCGATCTGATAAGCCTGCAGGATCTCCTTGAGCTGCGCGATAAGCGTATCAGCACGCTTGCCGTGCTCTACTTGGTAGGCCAACAGTCTTTGCTGGGCCGTGTTCTCCAGGTTCTGCATCAGCCGGATGTACAGGTCGGCCGCATCGTCCAATGTCTTGGCGTACTGGGACCGAATGAAGATCGTCGCCAAGGCATAGCGCTTGGCCGGCTTGAGTTCGGCCAGTTCGCTGGCATCGAGCGCACGCGCCATGGCGCGGAACTGCTTCAGCTTCGGAACCGGAATATCCACGGCCGGCAACTGCTGGGCCAGATGTTGCAGGCGTTGGATATGTTGCAGATAAAAGCGCACTTCCTTATTGGTGGGCCGTTTGGGCTCGCGCTTTAGCGCATTCCAGCCGGTATATGTGGCATTGGCCGGTGCGGCCAACAGTTCCTTGATCAAGCTCTTGGCTGGCGCGGTCAAGGCCTCATTGATGCTGCGGTAATACTGCTCATGCACCTGCTCGCGGGCCTGAACCGCAATCTTCTCCAGCGTACTGAAGCCCGGCAGCTCAAAGCGATGGTGAACCAGCTCCTCCAGCAGCACGTTGATGATGTCGGCGATGACATGCTTGGTTTGAGCGGCGGCCTGGGCCACCGTTGCCAGCCATTCCCTCCCGCTGACATCCAGCGGACGAACGCGCAGGAACTTTCGCAGGCGCGCCATATGGGCGCGTTTAGCGCCGGAGACGTCGTAGCGATTCAAGTCTCGGATGGATAGCGCCCGGCGCAGCCCGGCTGCCTGGGCAATATGTTGCCGAATCCGTTCTGGGACATCGGCTAGGATCACGAAGTAGCCCAGCCGCTGGAACATCTTCAGGTGAATGAGCACAGCCAACTGAGTGGTTGGCTGGGTCGCCATGCTACGTGCGAGGCGCACTTCGCCGCCGCTGGGCGTGTAAATCTCGTCCAGTTCCTTGGCCGTGGGATCAGGTTTCAGGCGCGGATACGCGGTCTCGTGCAGCGTCGCCATGCAGTGCCCTGGTCAGGGTTGAGGTCAATCCCAGTGACGCCCGTCCTCGGCGCGCACGGAGGCTTCCAGAAAGCAGTGGTGGTTATCGGCAACGCGATGCATCTCATCCAGCAGCATGGCCATCCTCTCGTCCATGTCCGCGGCGTCGACCACCGGCATCGTGAGTCGGTACTCGCTTCCCTCGGCATCAAGCCGATGGGCTTGAAACGGGGATAGGCACATCGCCTCAATGCGTGCCCGAGCGCGGCCAGCGCCCCTGCCTCGGGGCGTAAACGGGCTCACTAGCAGGCGCAGCGTCAGGCTCACGGTCGCGGCCGGCGCTGGCAGCGCCGCCGAGGCGAGCGCGGGGGGCGGCGCGGCCTGGAGGCCGGCTTCAACGCGTTGGCGGGCGAACGGATCGCGGCCCTGGATGTAACGCATGGCCGAGTGCACGTCTCGCCATCCGACGTACTCCATCAGGGCTTTCACGTCCCAGCCGTTGTCATTGGCCCAGCCCGCAAAGCCCCGGCGAAGGGAATGGCTGCTGTAGCCTCCCACGGCCTCCAGACCTGCGGACTGAAACAGGTCGCGCAGCAAGGGGATCAGGCTGTTCGGATGCAACCCTTGGCTGCCGACGTTGCCCCATTGATCGACACGCCGGAACAGCGGGCCTTGAGTTAGCGCGGCTGCCTGCACCCAGGCCTGCGTGGCACTGACCGCGCACAAGCGCGACAGAGCAGGCACCTTGTACGTATTGCCTGCCGACTGTCTGTCGCCCTTGCTGCGCGGCAGGAAGCAGATCATTCCCTGCTCGGGTACCAGTTCCAAGTACTCAATCTGCAGCCGGATCAACTCATCGCCGCGGAATCCTCGCCAAAAGCCCAGTAACACCAGCGCCTTGTCGCGCATGGCACGCAAGGCATACGCGTGGTCGGCGCGCTCCTGGGCCGCCAGCGTGGCTTGGTCCAGCCACCCGACTACTTGGGTCAGCTGGGCCAGCTGCAACGGCGTGGCCTGCTTTTCGATTCGGGGGTGTAGCGTCTGAATGCCCTTGAGGACCTTGCGTACCAGCGGCGTACGCGTGGGATCGACGAACCCGTGCTCGGCGTGCCAATGCGCCAGTGCTGCCAGTCGTTGCTTCAGCGTGTTGATTGCTGCCTTGGGGGCCTGCTCGGCCAGATAGCGGGCCACGCTATCGGGCGTCGCCGGCAGATGGCCACCCCATTCGACCTCGAAGTGGCGCAGCGCCGAGGCATAGCTGCGCTGCGTGTTCTGACGCGTGGCCGCTTCGAGGTAGCGGTCCACATCGCTCACGCCTGGCAGCACTCCGCCGACGCGCAACCGGCCGGTTGTCGCAGCGTAGAGAGGATCGTGCACTCGGCACGTTGTCCGCCATGGCAACTGGCGATCACCCGCTCCAGTTCCCGGGCCATCCTGCGCAGATCCTCCATCCGGGCCTGGATATCAGCCAAATGACTGCGTGCCAGCCGATCTACGTCCATGCAGGACATCTGGTCGTCCCCGGACAACTGCAGCAGGCTGCGGATCTCTTCCAGACTGAAACCCAGATCCCGGCCGCGGGTAATGAAGCGCAAACGCTCGATATCGGCAGGCTCGTAAACGCGATACCCGCTGCCGGTGCGACCAGGTTGGGGTAACAGGCCGATCCGCTCGTAATAGCGGATGGTTTCCAGATGGCACCCACTGGCCTCGGCGGCCTGACTGATCTTCATGTGGCGACTTGACTCTGTAGTAGCTACGGACTTTACCTTGCCCCCTGTCCAGCCGCCAGCCTCCCGCCCGCGCGCCTCTACCCGTGTCCGGAGCTCTCCATGTTGCGCTCACGCCTGATCCGGTATGCCGCGTATCCCGCCCTGATGGGCGCGGTTCTGGCCGGCACGGCCGCAGTATTGGCCGATGGCCTGCCGGCTTGGCCAACCTTGGCGATCCTGGCGACCGCGGGCATTGCCATGGTGGCGCTGCTGGAGTGGCTGCAGCCCTACGAGCCGTCTTGGCGCCATAGCCAAGGCGACCTCAAAGCCGACTTGATGCATGGCGCCGTCAACTTTGGCCTGCTGGCCGGCACCGCCTATGGATTGCATGCCTTTCGCGGCCTGCTGCCCGCCGGCAGCCTATGGCCGACCCAGTGGCCCCTGATCGGGCAGATGCTGCTGGCGGGGCTGGTGATCGACTTGGGCCTGTATGCCATGCACCGCTTCAGTCATCGGGTGCGATGGGCATGGAAACTGCACGCTATCCACCACAGCGCTGAGCGCTTGTATTGGCTCAATGGAGAACGTCGTCACCCGTTGAGTGCACTGCTGATGGCCGGCCCGGGCTTGGGGTTGACTGTCGCCTTGGGTGCGCCGCCGCTGGTGATCAGTGCGTGGCTGACACTGATGAGTGTTCAACTGGCTTTCCAACACGCCAACTTGGACTACCGCGTTGGCCCGCTACGTCGCTGGCTAGGCGTGGCCGAAGTACATCGGTGGCATCACAAGCGTGACTATGAAGATGCCCAGGTCAACTTCGGCGAGTTCTTCATGATCTGGGATCGTCTGTGCGGCACCTTCCTTGATCGCCCTGAAACGCTGCGCGCCGGCGAGGTCGGGTTGCGCGAGGAAACGATGCCTGCCAGCTATTGGGCGCAGATGTGCTGGCCGTTTAACGAGGCTCCAGATCAACGGGATACGGCCTTTGCGCAATATCTTTGGCAAGGCGATCAAGCGCTACAACAAGGCGATCTCACGACGGCCTACAAACGGTACGAATTGGCCCACGTGCTCTCGCAGCACCGCACGCGCTTGCACGTGCGTAGTCATTGGGCGTTCGCAAGATGGGCGTGGCAAGCCCACGACATGCGCGAAATGGCTGGACAACTGCTGCGCCTGATGGCCGCTGCGACCCTGACATGGGTGTGGATGCCTAAAGGCAATACCGGTGGCGCTCGGGTAAACGCCTTGCGCACGATGCCGATTCCTTCAGAACTGCGTAATTACATGGAGAACACCCGATGAGTGACTGTGGCTGCCATCACGAGGCCAAGAACGCCCAGGAGCGACGTGTACTGTGGATTGCCTTGGTCCTCAACGCGGCCATGGCCGTCATTGGTGGCATCGCCGGCTGGATTGCCCATTCCACAGGTCTGCTGGCTGACGCGCTGGATATGCTGTCTGATGCCACCGCGTACGCCATTGGATTGGTGGCCATCGGACGCACGGCCCGCTTCAAGGCCAATGCCGCTTGGCTCAGTGGCAGCATTCTGCTGGTGCTGGGTATTGGCGTGCTGGTGGAGGTCGGACGACGGGTACTACAGGGCGCCGAACCACTCAGCGGATGGATGATCGGCACCGCGCTGCTATCGCTTGTAGTCAACGTCATCGTGTTGCGCATGCTCTCGCCGCTGAAGTCCGGGGAGGTCCATCTGCGAGCAACGTGGCTGTTTACCCGAGCCGACGTGGTGGCCAACATCGGCGTCATTCTTGCGGGCGTACTGGTGTGGTGGCTGGCCAATCCCTATCCCGACTATGTGATTGGCACCCTTATCGGTTTGTACGTGATCAAGGAAGCCATCGAGATCCTGCGTGACGCACGTCGGGCCAGCACGCAAGTGGGCAAGCCGACCGCGTGAAGATGCGTGTGCGAGCTCTGCCCGCGTTCCGCTGGCTGCTGGCGCTGAGCCTGGCACTGGGTGCCATATGGCACCCGGTGCTTACGGCGGTGGGCGAAATGCACGAGGCAGCCCATACGTGGTCCGGCGCTCACGCAGTGCTGATGACGTCCCACGCGGCCGCTGATGAGAGCGCCTTGGGCAAATCGCTCCATCAGTTGCATCAACTCGCGCATTGCTGCGCGCACGCAGTCGCCGCTCCGGCGATGACTTGGGCGCCACCTCCTGCTCCGATGCAGCAGGCCGTAGAGCCACACGCGGTGGAGACGGTGCCCACAGGGCCATTGGTCGATCCGTTCCGACCGCCTATTGCGGGCCAAGCGCTGGCGTAGGCCAGTCCTTAACCCTTGGTCTGAACTTCTGGAGTGTTGCTATGCAAGTGCGACGTGCGGCGCTGGCCGCTTGGTTGCTGCTGGGTGCAGGGATACCTGCCTGGGCGGTCGACCCCATGACATTGGACGACGCATTCGACCGCGTTGCCCAAGCCCATCCAGACCTGCGCCTGGTGCAGGCACGTACCGCGGTACTGGCGGCCGAGCACGAGGGCGCCAATCAGCGCCCGCCTTGGACATTGGGTGCCGAGGTGGAGAATGCCCTGGGTACCGGAGATGCGAGAGGCTTGGACAGCGCCGAGTTCACCGTGAGTCTGAGCTCGGTGCTGGAGCGAGGCGGGAAACTGGATGCGCGCAGGGCCCTGGCGCAGAGCCGCATCGATGCGCTGGCTGTTCAGCGGGAAGCTCGTCGGCTGGATCTGTTGGCTGAAACGGCGCGGCGCTATCTGGCATTGGTTGCAGCGGACAAGGCCGCCAAGATTGCCCAAGTCGATATCCAACAGCGCCAGCGTACCGTGGCCGCTGCTCGTCAACGTGTGCAGGCCGGCGCCTCACCCGAGTCGGTGCTGTTGACTGCACAGGCTGCCTTGGCAAGAGCCGAGCTGGCCCAAGCAAGGGCCTCCCAGCAAGCCAGCGCTGCACGCCAGCATCTGGCCGCCCTCTGGGGGGAGCGTGAACCCGTGTCGGCGCCGGTCGCTGGCAACCCGCTCGCACTACCGGCGATCGGTTCTCTGGAAACCCTTTCCTCAGAACTGCAGCGTTCTCCCGAGCTGGCCCAGTTTGTCGACGAGCGGCGCATTGCCGAAGCACGTTTGAATCTGGCTCGCACAGCAGGCACGTCGGATCTGGCTTGGCAAGTCGGCGTGCGTCGGATGCAGGACACAAGCGACACCGCGCTCGTGGGGGGCATCTCGCTGCCTTTGGGTGCTCGAAGCCGGGCGCAACCAGAGATTCGTGCCGCTGAGGCGGAGTTGGAAGTGCTTTCGATCGAACGTGAGGCGCAGGGAATGGCGTTGTATTCCACCCTGGTCGAAGCCCACGGCCGTTACACCGTCGCCCGTGACGAAGTGGCCCGTCTTCAAGACGATGTGCTGCCCAAGCTGACCAAGGCTGAGCAAGCGGCCGAGCGTGCATATCGCGCTGGGGCCATCAGCTATCTGGAATGGGCGCAGCTGCAGTCCGAAAGGACCGCAGCTCTGCAGCAACAACTGGACGTCGCGCTCGATGCGCAACGTGCCCTCATCGAAATCCAACGGCTCACCGGCCAGGCCATGGTTGCCTCTGCCGCTGCCGCCACCTCCGGAGAGTTGACCCCATGAGCCGTTTCCCCTGGATCGCGCTGGCCCTGACATTGGCCCTGACGGCTTGTAGTGGCCCGGCACCCAATGCCCGTGGCGAGGCCGAAGAAGGCCATGAGGCCGAAGAACAAGGCGAGCACGAAGAACTGCCCCAACAGACCACGATCGAGGCCCAAACGGCACAGTCCGCCGGCATCCGCGCCGCCCGCGTGGGTCCTGGCCAGATCGCCGATGAGCAGGAAGTCCAAGGGCTGCTTACGCCGGTCGAAGGTCGCATCGCCCTGGTGACTGCACGTTTCCCCGGTCCTGTGCGTGCCGTTCGCGTAGGCGTGGGCGACCAGGTCAAGGCAGGACAGGTGCTCGCGACGGTGGAGAGCAACTTGAGCCTGACGACCTATTCCGTTTCCGCCCCCATAAGCGGCGTGGTGATGGCGCGGACCGCCTCGGTCGGCACGTCTGCCGCCGAAGGCGCGCCCTTGTTCGAGATCGCAGATCTGTCCACCTTGTGGGTAGATCTGCATATCTTCGGACGGGACGCCGGGCACATCGAAGCTGGTGTGCCGGTGACCGTGAGCCGATTGAGTGATAGCGTTTCCGAGCAGACGACCTTGGAACGCGTGCTGCCCGGCACCGCCACGGCCAGCCAAAGCACGATCGCACGCGCGAGCTTGCGCAATGCCGATGGACGCTGGCGGCCAGGTTCCGCCGTTAAAGCACGCATTACCGTTGATCGCGCAGAAGCGGATCTGGTAGTCCCCGTGACCGCGCTGCAGACCGCCGAAGATCGGGACGTGGTGTACGTGCAACAGGGCGAGGTCTATCACACGCGCCCGGTGAAGCTAGGCCGACGCGACGCCGAACGGGTGGAAGTCTTAGAAGGCCTGAAGGCCGGTGAGCAGGTGGTGGTGGCCCAGAGCTTCCTGGTCAAGGCCGACATCGAGAAGTCCACCGTCGAAGAAGAAGAGTGAGGCCCGCCATGCTCGAACGCCTCATCCATTTTTCCATTCGCCATCGCTGGCTGATGCTGGTACTGACCGCAGCGCTTATTGCGCTCGGCGTGTGGAGCTATCGTCAGCTGTCCATTGACGCCACGCCCGACATCACCAACGTCCAGGTCCAGATCAACACCCAGGCGCCAGGTTACTCGCCGCTGGAAGCCGAGCAACGGGTGACATTCCCCATTGAAACGGCGATGGCCGGCTTGCCCCAGTTGGACTACAGCCGCTCGTTGTCTCGCTATGGGTTATCGCAGGTGACGGTCGTCTTCAAGGATGGGACGGACCTGTACTTCGCGCGCCAGCAGGTCGCCGAGCGCCTGCAGCAAATCACGTCTCAGCTTCCTGAGGGGCTAGATCCTGAGATGGGGCCGATCTCTACCGGTCTAGGTGAGATCTTCATGTACACGGTGGAAGCCGAGCCCGATGCCCGCAAGCCCGATGGCTCCCCGTACACGGCCACGGACCTGCGGACGCTGCAGGATTGGGTGATCCGCCCGCAACTGCGCACCACGCCTGGGGTGACCGAGGTCAACACCATCGGTGGCTTTGAACGGCAGATCCACATCACTCCCGATCCAGCGCAACTGGTAGCCCTGGGATTCACGCTCCAAGACGTTGTTGGCGCGGTGATGCGCAACAACCAGAACGTGGGAGCCGGCTACATCGAGCGCAACGGGCAGCAGTTCCTGGTGCGCGTACCGGGCCAGCTACGGGATGTGGACGCGGTCGGCAGCATCGTGCTGGATCGTCGTGATGGCGTCCCGATCCGCGTGCGCGATGTCGCCACCGTTGGCGAAGGCAAGGAGCTGCGCACCGGCGCGGCCACGCAGAACGGGCATGAGGTGGTCGTCGGTACGGCCTTTATGCTGTTTGGCGCCAACAGTCGCGACGTTTCTCGGGCCGCTGTGGCCAAGCTGGAGGCTGCCAACGCCAGTCTGCCCGAAGGTGTGCACGCCAAGGCGGTGTATGACCGCACGGCGTTGGTAGATCGCACCATAGGGACCGTTGCCAAGAACCTGATCGAAGGCGCGCTTCTGGTGGTGGTGGTGTTGTTCCTGCTACTGGGCAATGTCCGGGCGTCGTTGATCACCGCAGCTGTGATCCCGCTGGCCATGCTGTTCACCATCATCGGCATGGTGCGAGGCAACGTATCGGGCAATCTGATGAGCCTGGGCGCGTTGGACTTCGGGCTTATCGTGGATGGTGCGGTCATCATCATCGAGAACTGCCTGCGTCGTTTCGGCGAGGCGCAGAATGCGCTGGGCAGGCAACTCAACGATCAAGAGCGATATGACCTGACGGCTTCGGCAACGGCGGAAGTCATTCGACCGAGCCTGTTCGGCCTGGGCATTATCGCGGCCGTCTATCTGCCGATCTTTGCCCTCTCCGGCGTCGAGGGGAAGATGTTCCACCCCATGGCCATTACCGTCGTCCTGGCGCTGACCGGCGCGATGATGCTGTCGCTGACGTTCGTGCCAGCGGCCATTGCAACCTTCCTGCGTGGACGCGTGGCCGAGCACGATAACCGACTGATGCGCTGGTCACGAGCTCGCTACACGCCGCTGCTGGATTGGGCGCTACGCCGTCGATTGGCCGTACTGGGCGGCGCCACGGTACTGGTGGTCGCGTGCGGCATCCTGGCCACGCGGCTGGGATCGGAGTTCGTGCCCAGCCTGGATGAGGGCGACATCACGCTGCAGCCGATGCGGATTCCAGGCACGAGTCTGGAGCAATCGGTGGCGATGCAGGAAACATTGGAGAAGCGATTGGCGCAGTTTCCCGAGGTGGCCAACATTTTCTCCAAGATCGGTACCGCCGAGGTAGCCACCGATCCGATGCCCCCCTCGATGGCCGACACGTTCCTCATGCTCAAGCCGCGGGATCAGTGGCCAGATCCCCGCAAGCCCAAGGCAGAGTTGATCGAAGAACTGGAGCAAGCCGCCAAGAAAATCCCCGGTAGCAACTATGAGTTCACCCAGCCCATCCAGATGCGCACGAACGAACTGATCTCCGGCGTCCGCTCGGACGTGGCGATCAAGGTCTATGGCGATGATCTGGATCAGCTCGCACGACTTGCTGGCCGCATCGAGCGGGCAATGCGTGAAGTGCCTGGTGCTGAGGACGTGAAGTCTGAGCAAGTGAGCGGACTGCCGTTGCTCACGGTAACCCCAGACCCGGTAGCGCTGGCACGGTATGGATTGAATCCAGGAGATGTGCAGGAGACGGTGGCCACCGCTATCGGTGGTCAGGTAGCGGGCCAGTTCATTGAAGGCGATCGTCGCTTCGCTCTCGTGGTCCGGCTACCCGAAACATTGCGCTCAGATCCGGCGGTGCTGGCAGACCTGCCGATTCCGTTGCCCGAGGACAATAGTCCCGATGAGTCCAGCCGTGAGGCGACATGGCGTGGCGGTAGCCCTCGGACCGTGCCGTTACGTGAGGTCGCTACCATCCAAGTCGAGCGTGGACCGAACCAGGTGAACCGCGAGAACGGCAAGCGACGCGTGGTCATCACGGCCAATGTGCGCGAACGCGATCTGGGAAGTTTCGTGGGAGATTTGCGCACCAAAATCGGCGAGGAAGTGAAGATGCCGGAAGGCTACTGGGTGGCCTATGGAGGCACGTTCGAGCAATTGATCTCCGCCAGCCAGCGCCTTTCCGTAGTCGTTCCGGTCACCTTGGCTCTCATATTTGCTCTGCTGTTCATGGCCTTTGGGTCGGCAAAGGACGCTGCGATCGTGTTCAGCGGGGTACCGCTGGCGCTGACCGGCGGCGTCATCGCGCTGGCGCTGCGCGGAATTCCGTTGTCCATCTCCGCCGGCGTGGGCTTCATCGCCCTATCGGGCGTGGCGGTGTTGAACGGCTTGGTCATGATTGCCTTCATCCGACGCCTGCGCGAACAAGGCGATCCGCTGGATGAGGCCGTGCGCGATGGTGCGCTCGGCAGGCTGCGTCCGGTGCTGATGACCGCGCTGGTGGCTTCTTTGGGCTTCTTGCCGATGGCTCTCAATGTCGGTGCGGGTTCGGAAGTCCAGCGGCCCCTGGCGACCGTGGTGATCGGTGGCATCTTGTCCTCGACCGCCTTGACCCTGTTTGTATTGCCCGTGCTGTACCGGTGGTTACACCGAGAGCGCGACCGGCCCGTTCTCCCGACCACGGCGCTCGCATGAGGCAGCATCATGCCCAAGCCTGACCTGGAAATTGTGCGTGCGGCGATGTTCGCCGATCCCGGGGTGAAGGCGGTCGACGATCTGCGGTGGATGCCTGCCGCATCCGGGCTGGGCATTCAGGCCACGGTGACAGTGGCCTCATCGGCGGTGGACCTGGCCACAGTGCAGGCCGTCGTGGGCCAGATTCTCGCCACTCAGTTCGGCGTAACAGAACTACACCTGACATTCAACGATCCCAGGCCGGCACCGACGCAACCGACCCGTGGGCCTATCGAAAAGAGGTAAAGCGGAGGGCGGCATTGCCGCCCTCCGAACCCTCAACCAATCCAACCGAAGGCAAACACCGTTCCCAAGGTCGTGCTGAGCGCTGCTACGCCCCACAACCCAAACGCTGATCCGTCGCAATCGCGTGCAGGTGGCGGCCAGCCTGGGGTCGGCTGGGCACGGAGGAGCGCGTGCTCGCCATAGCAGTGCGCCAGAGAGCGCCAGCAGGCCAAAGGCCAGGCCGAACACCAACGCCTTGTGCAGCCCACCGGGCGCGCCGGCAGCGTGGGAGCAGCACCCGACTAGTCTCGGGACTCATAGACTTGGTGCCCTGGCCAGGCGCAGGCGCCTGCCAGGACAAAGGCCACGCTTTGCCGGGCCCGCGTGAACGCCACGTAGTACTTCGCCGGTGAGGTGATACGGGAGGCGTCAGCGGTGCGCAGGAACTGGGCCAGGGGGCCATTGGGATAGATCAGCACGCGGGAGTATGTCCGTCCCTTGGCTTGTCCAAAGTTGACCGCAGGATAGCCATCGCAGGCTTCCCGCCGGTCGTAACGCAGGACGGTGGGCGCGAACTGCAGTACATATTTTTGCACCAGAGTGGGTGCCACCACATAAATGCCCTCATGCCCGGTCAGCTCGCTATTTCCTGACTCGGTGCGCGGCATCTGCGGATACAGCGCATCGGCCAGATCACACAGCGACTGCGCACAGCGGTGGCTGATCACCCGATGCTGGATCTGACACAAGTTCCGCGCCTGCCAGGCTTGGAAAAGCCCCATCATGGCCACACCACGGTATTGCTGGTGACGCGGAGAATGGTTGGTGGCGTAGGTCGCCTGGCGGGTATCACCCACCAGCGTGATCTCGATGCCGCTGGAGAGCAGGCGCTCGACCAGGTCCAGGTCGTAGCCGGCCAAGTCCTGGACCTCATCGATGTAGAGCTCGTCGTACATGGCCGCCAAACGCTCGATGACACGGCCTTGGGTAAGCTCATCGCAGCGCACGGCAAAGTCAGCGGCGCGATCGGAATATATTCGATCGCCGGCCAGATAGTGACGAGCCACCTGACTACGGGGAGCACGATTGTTGGTCCTGCCCTCAACGAAGAGGATGGACTCCACGCGGGGCTGGGCACACAGCGCCGCCTGATAGGGCCGAATGCACTCGCGCAGCAGAAAGCTGTACCAACTGTAGAGCGACACGTGCGCCGGCACGGCGCCAGCCTGCCGTTCAAACGCGCGCCTGATCTCTTCCAGGTTCTCAAGCGTGTAGGTCAGGATGGCGATCCGGCGTTGCGGGCGCGCCAGGGACTGGCGCACCAACATCGTCGTCTTGCCCGAACCGGCCGCCGAGAGCAGTACCTGATTAGGCGATGGCACGCTGGACATAGTCCGGAAACACGATCGAGTGGGGACTATTGAAGATGGCCAACGCTGTATCGGTCTTGTTGCCCTTCATGAACTTCAACAGCGCCGCCTCATCGGCGAACGTTTTATCCAACACCAGATTCAATTGCGCCAGCGTATTTGCCTTGATCAATTGTTGCTCCAGCGAGGGTGCGTCCTCATCGGAGTCATAGTAGATGTAGTTCAGGAAATCAGCGTAGCGTTCCTGCAGCAGGGCTACGTCGCCGTCGTTGTCGGTAACGACAGCGGTTGGGATATCCAGGCGTTGGGCGATCTGCAGAAATCGCTTGAAGGCCAGGGAGTTGACCGAGATCACGTCCACGCCACGGGCCAACGGCGACACGCCGTGGTGATCCTTGAAGGCTCGCTGGACGATCAACTCGTCCGAGGGGCCCTCGACAAGGATCGCCTGCTTGGCCAGGATCAACCGCAGGGTGTCATGACCCGGCAGCTTCATGAAGTAGTCGTGCGTATCGGTCGGCAGTTGGTCCAGTTTTATGTGTCCGCGTGCACTGAAGAGGATCACGTTGTCCACGCCGAGCTTGTTCAACACGAAGCTGCTATGCGTTGCAATGATGACTTGCTGGGCGGTGGACAGAGCTGCGATCTTGTCGATCAGTTGGGTCATACTGGAGAAGGACAGATGATTCTCGGGCTCTTCTACCAGCAGCACGTGCGCAGCACCGGCCGCGCGCATGGCCAGTTTCATTTTGACCGCACTCTGTTCGCCTTTGCCGGCGTGGGTGAAAGGAAGATCGTCCAGGTAGGGAGACAGACTGGCCTCCCACGTCGACCGCGCCGAGGTGTCCACACCCACGGTCAGCGTCTTATTGCTGACATCGCCCGCATTTTCGGCCAGGAACGTGTTGATGGCCGCCACGTCCGTTTCCTGGGAAAAGCTCTGCCGCATGCGGCGATAACTCAGCGACAAGGCCACGCGCTGAGCCGGAGAAAGCACCTGGTCGATGATGCTGCCGATGTAGCGATCCGTGCCTGAAAAGGTCTTGGCACTGGTGGTATCGATTATCGTGGAGTCGAATGGGATGCTGCGGGCGGTGACGCCATTGTTGGCGAAGGAATACCAGCGGACGGTGTAGTACTCCACCGGCAAGCTGCCCCCCTGGTGCTCGCGCAAATAGGCATCGAACTCGGGGCGATAGTCTTCGTTGAGTTCGATCAGCAGCCGAATGCCGGCCATGTCAGCGCCGAGGGAGTTGTTGGTACCCCGCAATGAAGCCAGGGTGGCATCCCGTCCGAGGTAAGCCTCGATCACGATCCGCGGAGGCGAACCAGGCTGTCCATCCCGCAGACGTGCCAGATACTCGTCGACAGCCGGTTGGTGGAACAGGTAGGGGGTGATTTCGTAGGCGATGCCTCGTCCGTGCAATTGGCCGGTCACGACAGCATGAATAGCTTCCAATAGCGTGGACTTGCCGACCTCGTTGTTGCCCACGATCAGGTTCATGTGGGGGTTGAGCGGCAAATCCAGGTGGCCAAACGCCTTGAAGTTCTCGATGACGACTCGTTCGATCGGCATGGTTCATCCCTGTACGACTGCAGCGCGAGCACGGCGCCCGGAGCCATCCGGACACGCCGGCATGGCGTTCATACTAAACCGGGCCAGTGGGGCGGATTTCGTACGGGTGAGACACCCCGGAGGCGGCTGGCGGCCGATCACGCGGGATAATTCAACATTATCCCGCCTGAGCAAAGCCGCCGCCGAACGACCGCCTGCACTCTTTATTAGTATGTAATTACATGGTATGTAATACATTACGAAATAATTGGAGAACAGCATCATGGCGCGCGCAGGACTCTACAAAGGGGATGTCCAGAAAGCGCGTGACGCGCTGCTGGCCCAAGGCAAGAAGCCTTCCGTGGACGCGGTTCGGGTGGCTCTGGGCAACACGGGCTCCAAGACCACGATCCATCGCTACTTGCGTGAACTGGAAGAGGAGGAGGGCGGCGGTCCGTCACGTGCGGTGGCCGTGAGTGAGGCCTTGCAAGACTTGGTCGCGCGCCTGGCTGCGCGACTTCAAGAGGAGGCAGAAGCGATCCTCACCAGGGAGCGAGAACGCCATGGGGCCGAACTCCAGCGTCAGCAACAAGCGCTTTCCACCGCCCAACAGGAAGCCGCTGCCCTGGGCAGTCAGCTGCAGCGCACTGAGACCAGCTTGACGCAAGAGCAAGCCGCTCACGCCCTACTTCAGCAGAATCTGCGCGACAAGGTCGCGGAAATCGCCCAGTTGAATGAGCGCATCGCCGGCATGACGGTGCGGCTGGCTGATTACGAGGCGCATACGCGTTCTCTGGAGGACAAGCATGCCCACGCCCGGGAAGCGCTCGAGCACTACCGCGCCTCAACCAAAGAGCAGCGCGAGCAAGAGCTTCGCCGTCACGAGCATCAGATCCAAGAGCTGCAAGTAGCCTTACGTCAGGCCAATGAAGCCTTGGGCGCGAAGAATCAGGAGCTGTTGGTGCTTAACCGCGACAATGGCCAATGGCTGGAGCGCCATGGGCGGATTGAGCGTGAGCTTGTCCAGTTGAGGCAGGTCCACGAAGGCCAACACAGCGAGATCGTGGCGTTGCGCCAGACCGCAACGGACCACATGGCACTGCAGGAGCGCTGGAAGACTGACGTCAAGGCCTTGGATGCCCTGCGCAGCGAGCTAGCTCAAGTCCAAGACACCCTTGCGCAGGAGCGTGAGCGCCGCCAGAGCGCTGAAGCCGATGCGTTGCGTGCCAACGCGCGTCTTGAAGCGCTGGAGCCCCTGCTGAATCAACTGACGCCGGCACAAAATACGGTGAAGAGAACCCGGCGCAGCAGTACGCAGGGTGGGGGAGCGGACTAACGAGGCTACTCGTTTGCCTGCTAGCGGCCGGGATAGCGCTCCCCAGTCCAGTACGCCCATTCCATAGGTACGACCCAGTCTACGAACAGCTTGGCTACTGAGGACTCCGGTGCCAGATGGTAGGGCTTGAACATGCCTTGCTGGGGCGAACTGGTCATCAGGTAGCGCAAGCGCTTCTTGACCTCTTGAAAGATGGCCTCGCGCACATGGGCGCTGTCGTGCACGCCAAGACGCATTGCCACCGACGCGCCTTGGCGTACCGCCGCCCAGCAACAATAGCGCCACTGCGCGATCGGCAGACCCCGCGGTCCGGATTGAAACACGAACCCCACATCACGTGCCCAGCCTGGGTCGAAGTGATGTTTGAGCAATTGCTGCTCTAGAAACTGCTCGGTCTCCCAGAGTGCAAGTTCATCCCACAGCTCTAGTTTTGCGTCCGCCAGTTCTACATCGTGTGCCATATCACCGAGTTGGTCTTCCAGCACCGGGAGCAGGTGCCTGCGCTCGTGGGTAGACCAGGCGAAAGCCCATTGCAGATCTTCGATGGGCGTGACCTCGGCATCGGGTCGGATCTGCCATCGATCCGCTGGCCAGGGAACTTGGATCAGGGCCAAGTCTCGCAAGGCGTCCAGCACCAGCAAGGTGGAGCGGCGTGTGGGCGCCACCGGTATGCGTCGTAGCTGCGCGGCCAGCAGCGCGGCAAGGAAAAGGGTGCCACGAAGCCCCAACGCCTCGATGCTGGCGACCCCAGATGGCGTCATTGACGAGGTTCCGGGCATGCGGGTTCCGGGGGTGAGGGAGCGGCGTGGCTCCTGGCGATGGCAGCGCTACCGGGGTCGCCGGTTGCCTCAAAGCTAAGAATATCTTAGTATGCAAGGCAGGGTACATCCGCCATCCTTATGGGGTCTCCATGGGGTGCGCGCGTGACTTTGTCAGTCGACTCAACACCGACCTTCGCTCGACGCCTCAAACAAGCCCGCCTGCACACGGGCTTGTCGCAGAAGGAGTTGGGCATCCGGGCCGGTCTGGATCCTCACGTGGCCAGCCCCCGAATCAACCAGTACGAGCGTGGCAAGCACGAGCCGAAGCTGGAGACCGCTGAGCGGTTGGCTCAAGCGTTGGGGATCCCCGCCGCGTTGCTGTACACCGATGATGATCTGCTGGCCAAGTTGCTCCTACGCTGGGGCTCGCTCAGCAAGCAGCAGAAGCGCGAGCTGGTGAAGCTGATCGAGAGCACATCCGAGAAGTAGGCCGTACGGTCGCTCGCTTTATGGGCAGCACTTCGCTTCAACCCGGCCCTTTGGAGCGCCCCCGGATGGAACACCAGTGGGCGCGGCTAGCGCGACTAACGGGGCGCGGCATCTCAGGCCTGCCTGAGATTTTGTTCACGACCGATACACGCGCGCCTTGTCTAAAGTGATTTACCATGTCGCCCGTGTCAGCCTCCTCACTTCTACTGCGACTGATCCTGATCGCCATGCTCGTGCTTAACGGGGCGTGGTCGGCGTTTGCGTCGGTCAGTATGAATCCGGTGATGGAAGAGCAGGCCAGCGAAGTCGCTGCCGCGGTGCAAGTCGACGAAGACTGCGTCGCCCATCACAGTGCTGAGCATCATCCCGATGCCACATCGATTGAAAAGGCTGGCACTGGGCACGGCGATCATGCCGGCCCCGACTGTTGCAAGTCGTCTGCGTGCCGGTGCGCCTGCGTGCACGCGTGCGCGAGCGCATTGCCTGCGCGCCTGCATGTTTCGGTACAACTGGCCTTGGGCCTGGATGTCATGCCGCTGCCCTTGGGGCATCCGGCGCCTGCCTTGCCTCATCTGATCCGACCACCGATCGGCTAAGCGTCCCTAGGCGCCGCAATGGCGCCGTTGGTGTGGCTTGCATGCCTGTATAGGCCAGCCACCCGCTCTGTACCACCGCCTGCCGGTGGCAACACGACGCTTGGAGCATTTACATGTCGCATGATGATTTTCGTGGTCCACATGGTGGACCGCTGCTGCCTTCGCGGCGGCGATTTGTCCAAGGCTTGGCCTTGGGAGGCGCAGTCGCAGGATTGGGGTTCTGGCCCAAAGCCAGTTGGGCGCTCAAGGGCCCCGGACAAGCCAACGTATTGTCGGGCACCGAGTTTGACCTGACCATCGGCGAGACGCCGATGAACTTCACCGGCAAGACCCGCACCGCGATCACGGTCAACGGGTCCGTTCCGGCGCCGTTGCTGCGGTGGCGGGAAGGCACCACGGTCAACCTGCGTGTCTCCAATGCATTGCCGGCCAACTCCCTCCATGGCACGGATACTTCCATCCATTGGCACGGCATCATTCTGCCGGCCAACATGGACGGCGTGCCGGGCCTGAGCTTTGACGGCATCGGACGTGGTGAGACCTACCACTATAGGTTCACCCTGCATCAGGGCGGAACCTACTGGTACCACAGCCACTCAGGTTTCCAGGAACAAGCTGGGCTTTATGGACCGATCGTGATCGATCCACTGGAGCCAGAGCCTTTCAGCTTCGATCGCGACTACGTCGTGATGCTGAGCGATTGGACAGACCTGGACCCGACGGCCCTGTTCGATCGTTTGAAGAAGATGCCGGGCCATGACAACTACTACAAGCGCACGGTCGGCGATTTCGCGCGCGATGTGAAGCGCAATGGTCTGTCGGCCACGTTGGAAGATCGCAAGATGTGGGGCGTGATGCGAATGACGCCCACGGATCTGTCCGACGTCAACGCCAACACCTACACCTACCTGATGAACGGCACGACCTCTCTGGGCAACTGGACCGGGTTGTTCCGCAGTGGCGAGAAGGTGCGTCTGCGTTTCATCAATGGCTCTGCCATGACGTACTTCGATGTGCGTATTCCGGGGTTGAAGATGACCGTGGTCGCGGCGGATGGCTTGTACGTCCATCCGGTTTCGGTCGACGAGTTCCGCATTGCAGTAGCAGAAACCTTCGATGTGATCGTGGAGCCCTCCGGGCAGGACGCATTCACCATCTTTGCCCAGGACTCCGGTCGCACCGGCTACGTCAGCGGCACGCTCGCCGTGCGCGAAGGACTACGCGCGCCTCTTCCGTCTGTGGATCCCCGGCCGCTGCTGACGATGGCAGACATGGGCATGGATCATGGATCGATGGATATGTCTGGCGGCAGCAAGGGCATGGAAGGCGGCTGTGGTGCAGCCATGGGCATGCCCGGCATGACCCCACCTGCCAGCGGCAATGAGGCCTCGGCCCATGCGGGTCACGCGATGCCCGCCGCCGGCGATGGTGCCATGGCCGGCATGCAGCATGGGGGCATGCAATCACACCCTGCCAGCGAGACCAACAATCCCCTGTTGGACAACCAAGCCATGAGCGTGACTTCGCGCTTGGACGATCCGGGCAATGGCCTGCGCGATAACGGCCGTCATGTACTGACGTATTCCATGCTCAAGAGCACCTTTGAAGACCCTGACGGACGCGACCCCGGTCGCGAGATCGAGCTGCATCTGACCGGACACATGGAGAAATTCTCCTGGGGTTTCAATGGTCAGAAGTTTTCCGATGTCGAGCCGCTACGGCTGAACTACGGCGAGCGCATGCGCATCGTATTGGTCAACGACACGATGATGACCCACCCGATCCATTTGCACGGCATGTGGAGCGATGTGGAAGACGATAGCGGCAACTTCATGGTGCGCAAGCACACGGTGGACATGCCGCCAGGCAGCCGACGTACGTATCGCGTGCGTGCCGATGCGTTGGGCAGCTGGGCGTTCCATTGCCACCTGCTCTATCACATGGAAGCCGGAATGATGCGCACGGTGAGGGTCGACGAATGAACATCAATAGACGCAATACCACCCTGACTGCGCTGACCCTGGCTATCTCGCTGGCCCTGGCCAATGCGGCCAGCGCCCAATCCATGCAGCACGGCTCCATGCCGATGGAGCAGGGCGCGCAGACCCAGGCTCAGGATCACTCTGCACATCAGGCGCCGACATCAAAGCCTGCGCCAGCCCCCAAACCTACAACACCGGCCAAGACCAGCGAAGCGACTATCGATCATGCGGCGATGGGCCATGCCGCGCCGCCGGCTCAAGCAGCCGAGCCTGCCATGCAGGGCATGGACCACTCGCAGATGGGGCACAGCTCGCCCGCGAGTACACCTGCAGCGCCCAAAGCGCAGACGCAGCCGATGCAGGGCATGGATCACAGTCAGATGGCACAGCCCGCTGCGTCCGACGCCTCCAGCACGTCCACGCCTGCGATGCAGGGGATGGACCATTCGCAGATGGGCCACGGTTCGCCCGCATCCGCTACGCCAGAAGCTGGCATGCAATCGATGGAGGGCATGGACCACAGTCAGATGGGACATGGGCCTGTCGCACCAACGCAGCCGCGCACCCCGATTCCTGCGGTGACCGAGGCTGATCGTCAGGCGGCCATCGCGCCCGCACACGCGCATCCGGTGCATGACAATTCGATCAAGAGCTACGTACTGCTCAATCGCCTGGAAGCCTGGGATGCCGATCCGGGCACCGGGCTGGGTTGGGAGGGTCAGGGTTGGATCGGTACGGACCTCAATCGCGTCTGGTTCCGCAGTGAAGGCGAACGCACAGATGGTCAGACCGAGTCGGCTGATCTGGAAGTGCTCTACGGCCGCAGTATCTCCACGTGGTGGGATGTGGTAGCCGGTGTGCGCCATGACTTCAAGCCGGGGGCTTCGCAGAACTTCGCCGCTATCGGCGTACAGGGCTTGGCACCGATGAAGTTCGAAGTATCCGCCACAGCCTATCTCGGCGAAGGCGGCCAGACTGCTGCCAATGTCGAGGCCGAGTACGAACTGCTGCTGACCAATCGGCTGATCCTGCAGCCGCTGGTGGAGGTCACGGCGTATGGCAAGAACGATCCATTGCGCGGAATAGGTTCGGGTCTGAGTACCGCTGAGGCGGGCCTGCGACTTCGTTATGAGTTCACCCGAAAGTTCGCTCCCTACATCGGCGTGGTGTACGAGCGTGCGTTTGGCAATACCGCAGACATGCGACGCGAGCATGGCGAGTCTTTTGAAGACACGCGCTTGGTCATCGGCCTTCGTACCTGGTTCTAAGGGGAACTGACAATGAAATCCAACAAGAAGATGTGGGTATGGCTCGGCGCCGGCGTGGCATTGGTTGCGGTGGTCGCAACCGCCGCGGTCTCTCTGGGCGTGTACAACGTGGCCGCTGATGATCCGCATAGTCGCCCGGTGTATGCGCTACTTGAAACGGCGCGTGAGCGTTCCATTGAGGTGCGCGCCGCCAAGCTTCAGGTACCCACGAACCTGGATGATCCTGAGCGTATCCGCCAGGGTGCGGGCAACTACAACGCTATGTGTGTGACCTGTCATCTTTCGCCAGATGCGGCGGCCACCGAGATGAGCAAGGGTCTGTACCCCGCGCCACCAAACCTAAGCAAGCACCCGGTGGGTCCAGCTGAGGCGTTCTGGGTGATCAAGCACGGCATCAAGGCCAGCGGCATGCCTGCGTGGGGCGGCAGCATGGACGACGAGTTCATCTGGAACATGTCGGCCTTCCTGCAGAAGCTGCCCAAGCTGGACAAGGCCGGCTACCAGGCGTTGGTAGCCAGCAGTGATGGCCATTCACACGGTGGCGGTGAGACCGGCGGGCACTCGCATGGCGAGGAAGCGGGTGCAGATCACCATGGCGGCGGTGATAGCGAAGAGATGGGTGATGGCCATGGCCATGGCCAGGGGCATGAAGCAGGTGGCATGGGCATGGACATGAGCAAGCCTAAGGAAGGCACCACGCATGTGCATGCCGACGGCAAGACGCACGTGCATGCGGCCGAGCCGGCAAAGCAACCTGCGCAGGCCAAGTCCGAGGGCGAGCACGATCAGCACGGCTCCATGCCAGCCAAACCAGCCGAGCCAGCTCCCAAGGCCGATGACGGCCACGATCACCAGCATTGATCCCTTCATGGAGCTGCCCCGGCTCCACGCCCGAGCGCCTCGGCGCTCGGGCATCTCTTAAGGAAGCATGATGAACACTTCACGCAGCTGTCTCTTTCTGCTGGCCACGGCCTTGTCGCTGACCGCATGCGCGCGCCCCGAATCGGCTGTCAATTCAGAGGCGGCATCGGACGCCCAATCTCCGACATCGGCGGCTGCGCAGCAGGTCACTCAACCGCAGCGTCCGTTGCCGTTGGTCAAAGTACATAAGAGTGCGACCTGCGGTTGCTGCCAACTGTGGGTGGAGCATCTGGAGAAAGCAGGTTTTACGGTTGAGGTGCACAACAGCGAAGACCTGAACCCGATCAAGGCGCGCTTGGGCGTTCCTTATGGACGCGGCTCGTGCCATACCGCCGAGATCGATGGCTACATCGTCGAAGGTCATGTGCCGGTGCAAGACATCCTGCGCCTGTTGCGTGAGCGCCCGGTAGGCCGTGGATTAGTGCTACCGGGGATGCCTGCCGGTTCTCCTGGCATGGAGATGCCCGACGGACGTGTTCAACCCTATACGGTGGAATTTGTACTGCCCGATGGCACCACGCAGCCTTACGTCCTGCACGGTCAACGCAGCTGACAGTTTGCTCGCGATCCCTTCTTCCAGCCCAGAGTGATCCATGTCCCCTCATTCCCACGATGAAGCCGGCAAGGCGATGCCGCAGGGTGCCAGCGATGGTCCAGACTCGGTGCGTGATCCGGTATGCGGTATGCAGGTCTCCGCGGCTAGAACGCCGTACCACGCTCTGCATGGCGGAACGAAGTATCACTTCTGCTCAGCCAGATGCCGAGAGCGGTTCATCACTAATCCCGACCGTTATACGGACGGTGCTGCCCAGCAAGTTGAAATGACCGCCCCAGCAGCGGTGGCTCCCCCCCGCGATACCCATGCCACGGTCTATACCTGTCCGATGCATCCGCAGATTCGTCAGCCAGGTCCCGGCACCTGTCCGATCTGCGGCATGGCACTGGAGCCGGAGATGCCGTCGCTGGAGGAGGACGACAATCCGGAGTTACGCGATTTCACCCGACGCTTCTGGTGGACGTTGCCTTTGACGTTGATCGTCCTGGTCTTGGCCATGCTGGGACATCGTCTGCCCGGCTTGTCCACGCAGGCGCGCACCTGGATTGAGCTCGTGCTGAGCGCCCCGGTGGTGCTCTGGGCGGGGTGGCCTTTCTTTGTGCGCTGCCTACAGTCCATCGGCAATCGCAGCCCCAACATGTGGACGCTGATCGGCATCGGCGTGGCCGCCGCGTTTGGCTACAGCGTGGTGGCCACCGTGACGCCGGGCCTGTTTCCGGACTCTTTCCGCGAGCATGGACGGGTGGGGGTCTACTTCGAAGCAGCGGCGGTCATCGTCTCGCTCACGCTGCTCGGCCAGCTGCTGGAACTGCGGGCGCGCTCCAAAACCTCGGCAGCCATCAAGTCGCTGCTGGGGTTGGCGCCCAAGACGGCACGCCGCGTCAAGCCCGATGGGGGCGAAGAGGACGTTGCGCTGGATCACGTGCATGTGGGTGATCTGCTTCGCGTACGACCGGGCGAGAAGGTGCCGGTCGATGGGGAAGTCATCGAAGGTCGCACCAGTGTCGATGAGTCGATGCTGACCGGTGAACCCATTCCGGTGGAGAAGACTGTCGGTGACCACGTCATAGGCGCCACGCTCAACGGGACGGGCGCCCTGGTCATCCGGGCGGACAAAGTCGGATCCGGGACGGTACTGTCGCAGATTGTGCAGTTGGTGGCCCAGGCCCAGCGCTCTCGCGCGCCGATGCAGCGTATGGCGGACAAGGTGGCGTACTGGTTCGTTCTGGCCGTGCTGGCCACGGCGGTGCTTACCTTCTTCGGATGGGGCCTGTTTGGACCCGAACCGTCATGGACCTTTGCCGTCCTCAATGCCGTATCGGTTCTGATCATTGCGTGCCCGTGTGCCCTGGGTTTGGCTACCCCCATGTCGATCATGGTCGCCACCGGCCGCGCTGCGCAGGTCGGAGTCCTGTTCCGCGACGCTCAGGCGATCGAACAGCTACGTCTGATCGACACCTTGATCGTGGACAAGACCGGTACGTTGACCGAGGGACGTCCAGCCTTTCGCGACACGCTCTCCTACGCCGGTTTCGACGCCGATCAGATCCTTCGTTTGGCCGGCAGCCTGGAGCAGGGCAGTGAGCACCCCCTGGCCGAGGCCATCGTGGCTGAAGCCCAACGACGTGGCTTGAACCTGGTGGCCGCCCAGGATTTTGATTCGCTCACCGGCCAAGGCGTTCGCGGGCGCGTGGCCGATCAGGATGTCGTGCTCGGCAACCAAAGCCTGATGGCATCGGTTGGCGCCGATGTAGCCCCCTTGCAGAGCAGCGCCGAGCGTCTTCGCAAAGAAGGCGCCAGCGTGATGTTCCTGGCGGTCAATGGGCGGTTGGCCGGCGCCATTGCGGTGGCTGATCCCATCAAAGCCACGACCTTGCCTGCCTTGAACCTGCTACGTGCCGATGGCCTGCACGTGGTGATGGCCTCCGGTGACGCACAGGCCACGGCCGAGGCCGTGGGGCGCACGCTGGGCATCGACGATGTGCGTGGCGGCGTCAAACCTCAGGACAAGGCCGAACTGGTCCAGCAACTCAAAGCCCAAGGGCGTCGTGTGGCCATGGCCGGCGATGGCATCAACGATGCGCCGGCCCTGGCGGCAGCCGATGTGGGCATCGCGATGGGGACGGGCACGGATGTGGCCATGTCCAGCGCCCAGCTCACCCTGGTCAAGGGTGATTTGAGGCGCATCGTGCAAGCCCGTGCCATCTCGTCTTCGACAGTGGCCAACATGAAGCAGAACCTGGGCTTCGCCTTCGTCTACAACGCCATCGGCGTGCCCATCGCCGCCGGCCTGCTGTACCCCAGCTTCGGCCTTTTGCTCAGTCCGATGATGGCGGCCCTGGCCATGAGCCTGAGCTCGGTTTCGGTGGTCACCAATGCCTTGCGTTTGTCCGGCTCCACCGTTGTTGCCACCTCTCACCCTGACCGCGCCGATGAGCCTGCGCGCGGCCATTCCTGTCACTGATGGCTCATATCCCACAAGGAGTACTGCAATGAAGCGTTATGCCTCCCTCTCGATGATGGCCCTGTTCCTGATGGCCGGCGCGGCCTTCGCCGGTGGCCAGACCACCACGCCCACCACCGACCACGGCCAGCACAAGCCGATGGATCATAAGAAGCAGGAGCATGGTCAGCACAAGCCGGCCGCGGCCGATGCCGACTTCACTAAGCTCGATGCCAACAAGGACGGCTCGTTGTCCAAGGAAGAGCTGGCCAAGCACAAGCTGGCACCCCACTTTGGCATGCTCGATAGCAACAAGGACGGCAAGCTGAGCCCGCAGGAATTCGCTGCCGGCAAGGGTATGTAACTGCTATCTCCCCGGGGGCTGGGTCCTTGGCCCCCGGGATTCGGCGATGTTCTGCTATTCCCACGGAGATCGACATGTCTTCTTCGCACGGTAAGCACGAAAGCACGCACACGCAGCATCTAGGGCAACACGCCTCGCAAGGAAGTCCCGGTCAGACGCATCAGGGGCACTACGGTCGCCTGCTGCTGATGATGGCCCTGTCGTTCCTGGCTATGTACGCCCTGATGTATGCCATGGTCGATCAGTGGGCCAACGTCTATCACAACGTCAACCAGCTCTACATGGCAGGGCTAATGGCTGCGCCGATGCTGTTGATCGAGCTTTGGCTCATGTCCAGCATGTACCCCGATCGTCGGCGTAACCTGATCCTGGCCAGCGTGACCGTGGCGTTCATGCTGTTCTGTTGGTGGGGAATCCGTACGCAGGCCGCGGTGACTGATCGGCAGTTCATCCGCTCTATGATTCCCCATCATGCCGGCGCCATCCTGATGTGCGAAGAAAACCGCCTGAAGGATCCCGAGCTGACCAGACTCTGCCTGGACATCATCACCTCGCAGAAGCAAGAGATCGCCCAGATGAAGCAACTTCTCGCCAATTGATCGCGGTGACGTCTGCTGCCTACTTGCGCCGCTCAAAGACTAGGTAAAACGGTGTCCCCGCCCAGGAGGGGTTAGCTAGGCTGCGCCAGAACAGCAGGAGCTGTGCCGTTGAATAGGCGGGCACGGCACCGTGCCGTAAGAACAGAAAACGCAGCAATCGCCTGTTTTGGGCTGAATCAACTTATTGCAGTTCACGCATTCATAGAAGAACTGACATGAGTCTGTGGACATGGTCTCTGTTGCCCGATGACCGCATACAGGGCAAGTCAAGGTGCTGGCCAGTTGCATGTCAGCCACTTTCCGATCCTGTCTTGATGGTCGCTGGAAAACCGGCGTCAGTGATCGCCTTTGCTATTCTCGCTGAATCCACGATTTTCGCATCAAAAATAACGGTCACTGTTCCAGCCCGTGTGTCTACCTGAGTGGACGTTACCCCAGGCACCTTGTCCAAGGCCTTCTCGATGGTAATGCTGCATGCCGGACACGTCATGTTCTCCACATGCAACATGACCCGTTGAGGTGTGATGGCCCAAGCCGCCGACATCCAGATCGTCATGATCAGACCAAGAAGCATTGCGCGCATAAAGTGCTCCTTACAAGAACCAGCTAATGTAATAGGGAAAGAGTAGCAACAGCACGATCCCGCTGGCGGCCATCCAGAGCCAA
Organism: Pseudoxanthomonas sp. LjRoot143; assembly: GCF_964252945.1. Taxonomy (NCBI): domain Bacteria; kingdom Pseudomonadati; phylum Pseudomonadota; class Gammaproteobacteria; order Lysobacterales; family Lysobacteraceae; genus Pseudoxanthomonas; species Pseudoxanthomonas sp. LjRoot143. The sequence goes on from NZ_CAXUPM020000001.1 coordinate 1,597,396, forward strand.
CGACGGCGGCGCCTTAGTGATGGGGTATCCGTGCAGCCACCGTCATTGCTGCACCGCTGCGCGCCTGAGCGATACTGGGTCCAAAACGCCCAAGCCAAGCAAAGTATGGTGAGCGCGCTCAACCAAGGGCGCCAGACGTCAAAGGCCGTGAGGTTAGCGATCCATGCTCCGCTGATTCCCATTAAGACCAGCACCAGCGGCACCACGCAGCATATTGACGCGCCAACAGCGGCAACCGCCGCGCCCCAAAGAGGTGGCAAAAAGGACTTGGGAGGACGATGCTGACTCATGGCAGTATGTTATTCTCCGTACCATGGTACGGAGTCAAGCAGTGATCATGAGTGCCATGACCATCGGTCGGCTGGCAAAGGCCGCGGATGTACATATCGAGACGATTCGCTATTACCAGCGGCGGGGCTTGCTTCCTGAGCCCGAACGTCCACAACGCGGTGTACGGCGCTATGGTGAGGCTGATGTTAGCCGGCTTAGATTTATCCGACGAGCTCAGGCGGCCGGGTTCCGTCTTGATGAGATAGCTAGTTTGTTGCAGATCGAGGGCAGGGGCGCGTGTGAGCAAACCCGATTGCTGACGGAACAGAAGTTGAGCGAAGTCCGCCAGCGCATTGAAGATTTGCGTTTGTTGGAGACCGGGCTGAAACAATTGGTAGACGAATGCCAAGCCTCCGCGGGTGATGCTTGCCCCGCGCTAGATCGGTTGGCAAGGACAAGTCGGTAGCCTCAAGCCATAGAGTTCAGCTGCCCGCTCCTGTTGAGCGCCGGTCGTACCGCGCTACAGGCGCGGTGGATTAGGCGAGCGGCTATGCGCGCAGTAGCTTGATCTAAGTCCAAGGGCGGACACAGCTCAGCCACATCCATCAACCGCACCTTTCCTGAAGCCAGGATCAAGTCCATCAATGCTTCCACGACCTCTAGGCTCACGCCTCTTGGATTAGGCGCGCTCACACCCGGAGCAGTGGCTTGCGGCAATACATCCAGGCACAGGGTCAGGTAGATTACGTCCACCGCATCACACCAGCGATTCACCACTTCCGCTTGTGCGTGCCAATTCCACGCGTTTAGGGCGTCATCGGTGATGTAGTGGGCGCCCTCACGTTCGGCCGTAGCGAACAAGCGCGGTGTATTGCTGGAGCGACTGACGCCAATGCAGTGGTACTGGAGCGGCGTGGCACTCCTGTGGGCGTGCTCCAATGCTTGAAGGAAGGGCGTGCCGGAACTCGCACACCCCTGCTCGCGTAAATCGAAATGAGCATCGAAGTTGAAAATGCCGATTCGCGATGGTGATGGTCCGAGGTGGCCGCACAGGGCCGCATAGCTGGCATAGCCAATTTCGTGACCTCCGCCTAAGCCGACGACCCAATGCCCGCTATCCAAGAGTTGTTGGGCGCGCTGGGAGTAGTGGGCCTGTGCCAGCTCCAGGGCACGATCCTCGCAGACGATATTGCCTGCGTCGTAAAGAGGGCAGGGTTGTAGCACGGGCAGGTTGGCCAACGTCCTGCGAAGTGCATCGGGCCCTTGTGCAGCACCTGGCCGTCCGGCATTGCGACGAATGCCTTCATCGCTGGCAAAGCCCAGCAGGGCAATGCCAGGAGCGCCAAGATCCGGGTCCGACGCCACCACCTGATGCCAGCGCTGGGTATCGGCCGACAACGGCAGATCCACGCGCCCCGCCCATGCAGGATTCACCTGCCCGTCTCCTGCAATGGCCACTCCAGGAACGGTTGCAGCCCCCCTCGTTGGATGAAGGCCTCGATGGCCTGCATCTCGGGGGCCAGATAGCGGTCCTCGTCGTAGCGGGGTACCAGGGCGCGTACCTGCGCGTGCACCGCTTCCAAAGCCTGCGAAGACTGCAGCGGCCGTCGGAACTCGATGCCTTGGCAGGCGGCAAGCATTTCGATGGCCACGATGCGACGCACGTTATCGGCCACCTCGCGAGACTTGCGCGCGGCGAAGGTCGCCATGCTGACATGGTCCTCCTGGTTGGCCGAGGTCGGCAAAGAATCCACGCTGGCGGGATGGGAGAGGGTTTTGTTTTCGCTGGCCAGTGCAGCGGCGGTCACGTGGGCGATCATGAAACCTGAATTGACGCCCGGGTTGGCCACCAGGAATGCGGGCAGACCTGACAAAGTCGAATCGATCAACAAGGCAATCCGGCGCTCGGCTAAGGCACCGATCTCCGACACTGCCATGGTCAGTTGATCCGCAGCAAAGGCCACGGGCTCGGCGTGGAAGTTGCCACCCGAGATCACTTCGCTGGTATCGGTGAAGACCAGTGGGTTATCAGAGACCGCGTTGGCCTCTGTCCACAACACTTGTGCCACATGTTGCATCACGTCGCGTATGGCCCCCATCACCTGAGGCTGGCACCTGAGACTGTAAGGATCCTGCACACGCGTGTCGTTCTGACGATGCGACTCACGGATCGCGCTACCGGCCAGCAGGCGAAGGTAGTGCTTGGCCACGACAATCTGGCCCGGCTGGCCACGCACGGCATGGATGCGCGGATCGAAGGGCGAGTCAGAGCCGCAGGCGGCATCGACGCTCATCGCGCCGCTCAACACGGCAGCTGAGTAGATCTGCTCTGCCGCGAACAGCGCCATCAATGCAATGCCGGTGGATACCTGCGTGCCGTTGAGCAGGGCCAGCCCCTCCTTGGCCGCCAGCCGGATCGGGGTGATGCCCGCGTGTTCCAGCGCCTGGCTGGCGGGCAGCACCTGTCCGTCAACCCGCACGTGGCCTTCGCCCATGGCTGCCAACGTCAGGTGCGCCAACGGTGCCAGATCGCCGGAGGCGCCTACTGAGCCTTGGGCAGGAATGCAGGGCCAGATCTGTGCGTTGTAGATCGCCACTAGCGTAGCCAGCGTCTGCTCGCGTACGCCCGAGTAGCCTCGGGCCAGAGACGCGATCTTGGTGGCGAAGATCAGTCGTACGCAGGCGTCATCGAGCAGCGGGCCCATGCCAACGGCATGGGAGCGCACCAGGTTGGTCTGCAGTTGCTCCAATTGCTCGCGCGCTATGTGGACCTTGGCCAGCTTGCCAAAGCCGGTGTTGATGCCATAGGCAGGCTCACCGGCCACCACGATGGCCTGGACGGCTTGGGAAGAGGCGCGCACCTGATCCCAACAGGCGGGGTCCAGTGCGATGGGGGCGGCACCTTCGGCGATCTGCCGCAGCTGCGCCAAGGTCACTTGGCCAGGCGTCAAGTTCAGCATGATGCTCACTCCAGGATGGCCGGCAAGATCAACTCATGCTCACGCGCGCACGCCAATGCTTGCTCGTAGCCGGCATCAGCATGGCGCATGACCCCGGTGGCCGGATCGTTCCATAGCACGCGCGCTAGCCGCCGGTCGGCTTGTTCAGTGCCATCGCAGACGATGACTACACCCGAATGCTGCGAAAACCCCATGCCCACGCCGCCTCCGTGATGCAGGCTTACCCACGTGGCGCCGCCACTGGTGGCCAGCAGGGCATTGAGCAGCGGCCAATCCGATACCGCATCGGAACCATCACGCATGCCTTCGGTTTCGCGGTTGGGGCTGGCGACCGAGCCACAATCCAGATGATCACGCCCAATCACGATGGGCGCCTTCAATTCGCCGTTACGCACCATTTCATTGAATGCCAAAGCCGCTTTGTGTCGCTCGCCCAGACCCAGCCAGCAAATGCGGGCAGGCAGGCCTTGGAACGCGATGCGCTCCCGCGCCTGATCCAGCCACTGGTGAAGATGCGTGTTATCCGGAAACAGCTCTTTGACCTTGGCATCGGTCTTGTAGATATCTTCCGGGTCGCCGCTGAGGGCCACCCATCGGAAAGGCCCCATGCCCCGGCAGAAGAGCGGACGGATACAGGCGGGCACGAAGCCAGGGAAGGCGAAGGCATTGTCCACGCCTTGATCCAGGGCCACTTGCCGGATGTTGTTGCCGTAGTCGATCGTCGGCACGCCCAGCGCGTGGAAATCAAGCATGGCGCGTACGTGCGTGGCGCACGAGGCGGCCGCGGCCTGCGCCAATTCACGGCGTTGGCCGTCGCTGCCCGCCCGGGCCTGCTCCCACTGCGACACCGTCCATCCCGACGGCAGATACCCGTTGATCAGGTCATGCGCCGAGGTCTGATCGGTCACCGCATGGGGGCGGGCGCCGCCATTGCGTGCAAGAGCGACGAACTGCGGGAGTAATTCGGCCGCATTGCCCAGCAATCCCACCGACACGGGGACTGGACTGCTTTCAATGATCTGCAGGGCCTGCTCGATGGAGGTGGCCTTGTGATCGACATAGCGTGTGCGAATGCGAAAATCGATTCGCGACTCCTGACACTCGATCACGATGCTGCTGGCGCCGGCTAGCGTTGCGGCCAATGCTTGCGCGCCGCCCATACCGCCCAAGCCTGCGGTGAGGATCCACTTGTTCTGCCAGTTGCCACCGTAGTGCTGGCGACCCAGCTCAACGAACGTCTCGTAGGTTCCCTGCACGATGCCCTGGCTACCGATGTAGATCCAGCTGCCGGCGGTCATCTGCCCGTACATCATCAAGCCCTTCTTATCGAGCTCGTTGAAATGCTCCCAAGTCGCCCAGTGGGGCACCAGGTTGGAGTTGGCGATCAGTACGCGCGGTGCATCCTTATGCGTGCGGAACACGCCTACCGGTTTTCCCGATTGCACCAACAAGGATTCATCATCCTCAAGCGATCGCAACGTTTCCAAGATACGGTCAAAGCTTCTCCAGTCGCGCGCAGCACGACCGATGCCGCCGTAGACCACCAGGTCTTCCGGGCGCTCGGCAACATCGGGGTCCAGATTGTTCTGGATCATGCGGTAGGCCGCTTCAGTCAGCCAGCTCTTGCAGTGCAGCTGGGTGCCGATCGGAGCGCGAACGGTGCGCGCAGGGGAAGCGGAGCGTTCCAAGGTATCCATCAAATCCTCAAGGGGTCAGGGGGGCGCCAACCTGGAAGGTGCCCACAAAGCGGTAACGAGATGCCGGGTGAATCAACCGCACAAAGCTGGCCACCTGTCCGCGCGACCACGTACGTCGGGTCAGCACCAGCAACGGATCGCCTTCGTTGATCTTCAGTTGCGCAGCCAGACGCTTGCTGGCCGTCTCGGCTTCAATCACATGTTCGGCGCGCTCCAGCGGCGCAACGCGCATCAAGTACTGATGCGGAATCTCGGTGTGGAAATCGATGTCCAGGTAATCCGGCGCCACGCTGGGTTGCACAAAGCGATCCTCCAACTGCACCGGCTTGTCATCGCTGTGGTGGAGCAGGCGACTGTGGAACAGCTCCGTGCCCGGCGTCAGGCCGAAGTTGGTCGTCACACTGGAGCGCGCCTCGACCGTCTCGCAGATCAGCACTTGGACCGAGTGTGTCTGGCCGCGTGACTGAATCTCGTCGCGAATATTGCGCACCTCGAACATCGCCGATTCGGCCTTGGGGCCGGCGACGAACGTGCCGACACCTTGCACCCGGGTTAGTACGCCGGCATCGGTCAACTCGCGCAGCGCTCGATTCACTGTCATGCGAGACAAGCCGAACTTGGCCGTCAGTTCGTTCTCGCTGGGGACGCGACTGCGCGCGGGCCAGTCGCCGTTGGTGATGTGACGCAGGATGAAGTGCTTGAGCTTCTGGTAGTGCGGCTTGGGTTCGTCCATGGCCCAAGCATTACATGTCTATACAACCAGTCCAACCACTTTCGATGCTGTACTGCACAAGCAGTTGACACTAAGAATTTCCTCGTGCTATTGCTGTGGTATAGACAACCTGCGGGTTCGCCACACGCTCATGCCTTCGCTTCGCGTGCTACTGCGTATGTTCCTGATCCTCGTGCTCTGCGCGGATGGGATCCTGAGCGCGCAGGCCACCACGCGGATGGCCGTGCGGCATATTCCTCCCCCAGGTGCGGTGAATGGCACCCACTCGGTGCATGGCGGCGCGCGTGTCAATGAACGCGCCAAGATTAGTAACGATTGCAACAAAATTCTTCCCGGTGGCAAGCGAGCCGGGCAGGGTGATCAGAACGATCATCAGTGCGACTGCAGCACCACCTCCTGCGACTGCAGCTGTGTGCTCACCTTCTTCGCCGGGCGTGTGCCGGTCATCTTTGCCGCCCAGCACGCCCTGACGAGCACCTACCTACCTACGCCTGAGTTGCCGCCGCTGCGACGACAGGTATCCCGGCTGTTCCGACCTCCCATCGGCTAATGCTGCTTGGTCGCCATTGATTGGCGACGTCTACGCACGCCCTGATGTCGCATAGGCCCCCACGTCTGGGGCACCAGGGTCATACGCATGCATTGCCCTTCGGGGGAGAGAGAACCCATGTACTTCAAGCGCAATCCTTTGGCGGTATCCGTCGGTGCCCTTCTGTGCGCCGGTTTTTCCACGGTGGCTCTGGCTCAGCAGGCTGAACAGGGCGCCACGAGCGAGTCGGCCAAGACGCTGGACACCGTCCAGGTCACCGGCAGTCACATCAAGCGGCTCCAGATTTCCGGCGTCGGCCCGGTCAGCGTCGTGGATGCCGAAGCCATCGAGCGCTCCGGCGCCACTTCAGTGGAGACGCTGCTGCAGCGCCTGCCGGCCTCGGCCGGTTTTGCCGGCAGCCAGTCCAATGCCTACTGGGCCGAGAACGGCTACGGCACTACCCAGGTCAATCTGCGCGGCTTGGGCATTAACCGCACGCTGGTTCTGCTCAATGGTCGTCGTGTGGTCAATGGCGGCACCGGTGCCAACAGCTCGGTGGACCTGAACATCATCCCCGTAGCGCTGATCGAGCGGATCGAGGTCCTCAAGGACGGTGCCTCAGCCATCTACGGTGCCGATGCCGTGGCGGGTGTGGTGAACATCATCACCAAGAAGAACTACGACGGTGCCGAGGCGGCGGTGCGGTACGGACAGACCTTCGAAAGTGATGGCGAAGAAAAGTCGTTCGATTTCGCCTGGGGTATTACGTCAGACCGCGGTTCGTTGATGGCCGGCATCAACTACTCGGAGACCGGCGCGGTCAACATGGCCTCACGCGCACCGTGCGGCTTGGGTGAGGTCGACGGGCAACTCGAATGTGTGGGCAGCTCGGCCACCATCGGTGGGCGCGCATTGCTAGCCGACGGCTCGCGCGTGAACTTCAACCAGGATCCCAATGGTGACGGGGACTTCTATGAACCGTATTCGGCGGCCAAGCATAACTACAACGGCAATCCCTATCTCAATGCCGTCAATCCGATCAAGCGTTTGAGCTTCAGCCTGTTCGGCGACAGCACTGTGAATGAAACCACGCGCGTGTTCACCGAGTTGATGTTCACCAACCGCCAGTCCGACCAGTTGGCCACGCCCGGCAGCCTGGGTGTCTATCGACCGATCAATATTGCGGCCGGCCACCCGACCAACCCGACCGGCCAAGACCTGCTGCTGCAGCGCCGCCGTCTGGAAGAGGCCGGCCCACGCGAGTTCTTCCAGGAAACCAATACCTTCCGCGTGGTCGCGGGCATTGAAGGCCAGTTGGGCATGAACTGGGACTGGTCGGCCGCGCTGAATTGGGGCCGCAACACTGGTGTGGATGGCTCGACCAATGTGGCGAACCTGGACCGGGTGGATGACACGCTCAACACCGCGCTGTGCAGCAACACGCCCGGCGCGGCGATCCCCTGCGGTGACTATCTCGGCTACGGCGACCTGACCCCCGAGGTGCTCAACTACATCCTGTTCAGGACGCGCGACAACGGCGGCAACGACCAGAAGAGCTTCACCGCCAACATCAGCGGCCAGCTATTCGAGATGCCGGCCGGTTGGGTGGGCTTTGCCTCTGGCATCGAGGTTCGCAAGGAGCGTGGTTGGCGCGATCCCGATCCGCTGACGGTACTGGGCATTGCCAACACGAACCAACAGGATCCGATCGCCGGTGAGTACACGGCCAAGGAAGCCTTCGCCGAGTTTGCCGTGCCGCTGCTTCAGGACAGCGTGATCGCCGAGAGCCTGACGCTCAATGCCGCCGTGCGCTATTCCGACTATGACCTGTTCGGCGAAGACGTGAATTACAAGGTGGGCCTGGATTGGCAGATCGTGCCGTCCTTGAAGGTGCGCGCCAACTACGCCACGGCTTTCCGTATCCCCAACATCCCCGAATTGTTTGGTGGCGTAGCCGAGGGCAACCTGACCACGACCGATCCCTGTAGCGGCTGGAGCAGCTTGCCGGCTGATTCGGTAGTGCGTCAGAACTGTCAGGCGTACGGCGTGCCGGCAGGTTACGTACAGCCGGGCAACACGATCCTGACCACCTCCGGCGGCAATCCTGACCTGGAGCCGGAAGATGCCAAGTCCCTGACCGTGGGTGCGGTCTGGACGCCGAGCTTCTTGCCGGGACTGACGCTGACGGTGGACTACTTCAACATCAAGATCGACAACGCGATCCAGCGTATCGATGGCTCAACCAAGCTGTCGATCTGCTACAACACCCCGGGCTTGGCGCATCCGTTCTGCGGCAATGACAACTTCACCCGCAATCCGATCACCGGTGAAGTGGACTTCCTGTCGTCCCAGCCGGTCAATGCGGCCAACGAACGGGTACGGGGCATCGACCTGGGTGGTCTGTACGAGTTCGCGGTTGCTGGGTTCGATTCGACCTTGAGCGTGGATGTGTCCTATCTGGACCAGTACGACGTGCGGCCGTTCCCGGGCGCGGATGTGATCGAGTACGCCGGCAAGATCACCGGTGGCCGTGGCAGCTTTACTCACTGGCGCGCCTTGACCTCGCTGACGATGGAACGCGAAGCCTGGTCCGGTTCTTACAGCTTGCAGTACATCGGCAAGGCCGATGACATCAATGCCAGCCCCGGCGACATTGGCGATCACGCACCCAGCGTGACCTACCACAATGTCCAGCTCAAGTACGCACCGAACAAGACCTTCGATGTGTCCTTCGGCATCGACAACCTGTACGACAAGAAAGCCCCGTTTATCCAGAGCTACACCGACGCCAATACCGACACGATGACGTATGACCTGCTGGGTCGTCGTTGGTATGCCCGCGTGGGATACCACTGGTAAGACCTGCTTGGCCTGCTCCCGTCCTGGTGACGGGAGCAGGCGTTGTCCTCTTGTCGAACGAGATCACTATGAAATCGGCTTTCTGGGCACGCAAGGCCCACAAATGGATTGGCCTGATCATTGGCGTGCAAGCGCTGCTGTGGATGATCAGTGGCGTGTACATGACGGTCATCTCCCTGGACATCATCCATGGCGATCACTTGGCCCATGCCCATCAGCAGCCGCTGGTGGCACCCACTCACTTGTCCGGTGAGGAACTGCAGCGGCGCTATCCGGGCATGACGCAGGTCAAGCTCAAGCGACTGCTTGAGCGGGATGTCTACGAGATTCACGCCCGCGATCTGGTGTACCTGCTGGACGCTACGACGGGGGAGGTGCTCTCCCCAGGTGATCAGCAGATGGCGATCGCCTTGGCAAAAGACGTCTATCAGGGCCAGGCACCCGTAGCTCGGGTCGAGTGGGTTACCCAGGCGCCGCAAGAAGTGGCCACCCGCCCGGTTCCCATGTGGGCGGTGCACTACGCCGATGCCGGTGAAACTACCCTGTATTTCTCGCCCTACAGCGGCGAGTTACTGGCGCGGCGGCACAGCCTGTGGCGCTGGTTTGATTTCCTGTGGATGTTCCACATCATGGACTACGAGGCCCGTTCGGACGTCAACAACACCTTGTTGCGCGTGGCCTCGGCGGTTGGCTTGGTGTTCGTGCTCAGCGGTGCCTGGTTGCTGTTCTACAGCTTTCGCAGGAGGGCCGCAGCATGACGCCCTGGATGAGAACGCTGCACAAATGGGTCGGCTTGATCATCGGCCTGCAGTTGCTGCTTTGGATGGCCAGTGGCGTGATGATGAGCTGGCTGGACCATGACCAGGTGCAGGGCCATGAGTTCCAGGCTCACGAGCATGCGGCCCATGAGTGGCCTGCCAATGCCCGCTCGCCGGCCAGTTTCCTGGGTGGAAACAAGAAGATCAGTCGCGTCAGTTCGGGCTGGTTGCTGGATACCCCGGTCTATCAGTTGGCCGATGCCCAGGGCATTACCTTGGCCAACGCCGTGTCCGGCCAACCCATTGCCTTGGACGCGGCCTGGGCCACACGCCTGGCGCAAGCCTCCTATACCGGCCCTGGCACGTTGAAAGCACCGCGCCTGTTGGAGTGGAGTGGTGAGGTACGCGATCACGAAGGCCGACTGTGGCGCGTGGATACCGACGATGGCCAGGACACCACGGTGTACCTGTCTGCCCAGACGGGCGAGGTGCTTTACCACCGCAACAAGACCTGGCGCCTGTTCGATGTGTTCTGGATGTTGCACATCATGGACTACACCGGGCGCAAGAACTTCAACAACCCGTTGGTGGTCACCGCCGCGATCGGCGGTCTGTGGTTGGCCCTGACCGGTATCTGGCTGCTGTTTGCCAGCTTCCATTGGAGCGAGTTCGTGCCGCGCCGCTGGCGTCCGGCCCGCGAGTTGTCGGTATTCGGTCCGGATGGGACACGGCTGCGTACCGTCCGGGCGTCGGCAGGCGACAACGTCTACGTCTCGCTGGCGCGCGAAGGCGTGCAACTGCCGTCCAACTGCGGAGGAGGGCAGAGCTGTGGCCTGTGCGAGGTGCGCTTCCGCGGCGCGGCACCCAAAGCCACCGCGGCCGATCGCGCCCACCTGGGCGCCAGCAAGGTCAAGATGGGCTATCGCCTGGCCTGCAATCTGGCCGTGACGGAAGACACCGATGTCGAGGTGGCTGGCGGGGCCAGCCTGTGGACCGAGTATGGCGCCACCGTGGAGCAGGTCACGGCAGTGACGCCGTTCCTGCGCGAGATCGTGCTCAAGCCCGACGAGGCCCCCGGTCCGGAATATCAACCTGGCGCTTATTTGCAGGTGCATGTGCCCAACTACGAGGTACCGGTGAACAAGCTCGTGCGGCCCGAGCACCACCATCAGGAGTGGGCGGGCGTGGACCTGCCCGAGAAGTTGGTCAACCGCGAACCGGTCCGTCGGGCGTATTCGCTTGCTTTGCCTGTCGATCAGGCACAGGGGCGACTGACCTTGCTGGCCCGCTTCAGTCCTGGACGATCGGACAAGAAACGCCATCCTCCTGGCAGGGGCTCGACCTACCTGTATACGCTCTCGCCCGGGGATCGGGTCTGCTTCAGCGGCCCCTTCGGCGACTTTGCGCTCAAGCCTCACGGACGGGAGAAAGTGTTCATCGGCGGCGGCGCTGGCATGGCCCCGCTGCGCGCGATGATTCGGACGCTGTTGGCGGGGCAGGGCGTTGAGCGGATCCACTTCTGGTATGGGGCGCGCAGTCTCAAGGAAGCGCCCTACATCGAGGAGATGGAGCGCCTGGCCCAACAGCACGACAACTTCAGCTGGCACTTGGTGCTGTCGGATGAAGCGCAGAACGACGATGCGCTATTGCGGGGCCTGGTGCATGAGGTAGCGCATGACCGCCTGCTCAAGGCTCATCAGGCTTTGGCCGATTGCGAGTTCTACCTGTGCGGACCGCCAGCCATGCTTAAGGCCACACGCGAGCTGCTGACTCGGCTGGGTGTACCCGACAGCCAGGTGGCCTTCGACGACTTCAAGATCTGAGGCAGTCCCGCCGGCCGAACGTGCCGGCGGGGTGAGGCGTACCGGATTTTTCCCATGCACTCGTCCCAGTGATTGGACGTGCTTGAGCCTGCCTGATGAATCAGCGAGTACCCCGGTGACCACGGCGCTGGATGAGTGGTTCATATCCCATGTCCTGCCCCTGGAAGGCTTGATCCATGCCTTCCTGCGCCGGCATGGACATGAGGACAGCGAGATTCCTGATCTTAGGCAGGAGGCTTACGCACGCATCTATGAAGCCGCGCGACGGGGCTTGCCCGCGCAGACCAAGCCCTTTGTCATGACCACCGTACGTAACCTGCTCATCGATCGTATTCGCCGCTCTCGCATCGTATCCATTGAAGCGATGGCCGATGTGGAGCAGGCGGTCATGCAAAGCGATGAGGTCACGCCGGAGCGACACTTAGGCGCTCGTGATGAACTGCGCCGCTTGCAGCAAGGCTTGCAGAAACTGCCCCACAAATGTCGACAGATCGTGGAACTTCGCAAGATCTACGGCCTATCCCAGCGCGAAGTGGCCGGACGGTTAGGGATCGCCGAAGATACGGTGGAGCGTCAGACCCTGTTGGGCATGCGGGCCTTGGCCGACTTCATGCTCGGCGGTACCGGCAAGATTCAGCGTCCGTCACGGCGCTTCAACAAGGAACGTTCGCAGCCATGAGCCCACACAAGGACATCGAACAGGTCGCGGCGCAATGGATCAACCGTGCCGAGTCCCCGCAATGGACTGCACAGGACCAGATGCAGCTGCAAGCCTGGCTGGAACAGGACACCGCCCATCGTGTGGCCTGGCTTCGTTTGAAGTCGGTGTGGACGCGCGCAGACCGGTTGGCGGCGGTACGCGCCGTGCAGCCGCCACGCATACACCGTTGGCGAGAGCCGATGCGCTGGGCCATTGCCGCCAGTGTTGCCATGCTGGCGGTGCTGTTCACCCTCATGGGGTGGGGCCCTGGCACGCGCTACAGCACCGAGGTTGGCGGCCGGGAGGTGATCGCCCTGTCGGACGGTTCCCGCCTGGAGCTCAACACGCACACGCAGCTGCGCGCGCAGGTGGACCCCTCGCTGCGCCACGTGTGGCTGGACAAGGGCGAGGCATTTTTTGATGTGAAGCCCGATCCCGCGCACCCGTTCGTCATCCACGCCGGCGAGCATCGTGTCGTGGTATTGGGAACAAAGTTCTCGGTCAGGCAGGAACGCGAACGCCTGGAAGTGGCCGTGCTGGAAGGCAAGGTGCGCGTTGAGCCGCTGGTGGCCAAACCGGGACGGCCGCCGGTGATCGTGCAGGGCGGGGGGCTGCTGTATAGCAAGCCGGCGGGCACGCTGGTGGCGGTCAACGCCCAGGACAAGGTGCGCCGGTCCTTGAGCTGGCGCCATGGCACCCTGGAGTTCGATCAAACCACGTTGGCGGATGTGGCGGCCCAGTTCAATCGCTACAACGATAAGCAGTTGGTACTGATGGATCCGGAAACGGCCCACATGCGTGTGGGCGGCAGTTTCGATGCCACAGGTGTGGATGCCTTCGCACGTCTGCTGGCCACCGGCTTCAACCTGCGCGTGGAGACGCAGGGTGATCAGATTCGCGTGTCCCAACCGCACTGAGACGCCAGCAGACATCAATCTGAAATATTTCATACCGGAAGCGTGCCGTCCTCTCGTCACAGATATCAGGCCGATTCGCGCCGACCTGGGGAAAATGCATGGCACGTACGAAAGTGGCGAGGACAGCGTTGGCTGTCATGTGTGGTCTGGTCATCGCGGCCTCCGCCGCTGCACAAACGAGCAGTTTTGATATTCCAGAAGGGGATCTGAAAGTCGCGCTGGAAGCCTATGCCCGGCAATCGGGTGTTCGTCTGGTCTACTTGAGCGAAGATGTTCGTGATCGACGCACCGCAGGCGCGCGTGGGGACATGTCCCAGGATGCAGCGCTGAACCGCCTGCTCGCCGGAACCGGACTGACGGTCAAGCGCGATCAAAGCGGCGCGCTGGCGATCGTGCGAGAAGGTGCCAACACGCCGACGCCTACGCGCAACGCACCGACCTCCGGTGTAGGGCAAGCCGGTCCCGATGCCTCCTATAGCGCCTCCCTCTCCGGCGGCGCCGACGCCTCAACGCCGTCGGCCGCTTCACCCACCACCTTTGATGCGGTCCAGGTGACCGGCAGTCACATCAAACGCGCCCAGATGTCTGGAGTGGGCCCCACCACGGTCATTGATGCCGAGACCATCCAGAGCTCCGGTGCCGTCTCGGTCGAGACGCTGCTGCAGCGCTTGCCTGCATCGGCCGGTGCAGCCGGCTCGCAATCCAACAACTTCTGGACGGGTAACGGTAACGGCACCACCCAGATCAACCTGCGTGGCTTGGGCGTCAACCGCACCTTGGTACTGCTCAACGGCCGACGCGTGGTCAACGGTGGTACCGGCGCCAACAATTCGGTGGATCTGAACGTGGTGCCCTTGGCCCTGGTTGATCGCATCGAGATCCTGAAGGACGGCGCATCGGCGATCTACGGCGCCGATGCCGTGGCCGGTGTGGTGAACATCATCACGCGCAAGGAAATGGATGGCGTGGAGCTATCCACCCGCTATGGTCAGACTTTCCAGGGCGATGGCGAGATCGGCTCCTTCAACCTGGCCTTCGGTACCATCGGCGAGCGCAGCTCAATGTCGGGTGCCCTGACCTATGCCGAAAGCGGCACGATCACCATGGCTTCGCGGGCACCGTGTCCGTTGGGTGTGGTGGCCGGCACCCTGCAGTGCGTGGGCAACTCGTCCACCATCGGTGGGCGAGCCCGGCTGGCCGATGGTCGCGTGGTCAACTTCAACCAGGACCCCAACGGGGATCCACGCTCCTACGAGCTCTATGATCCGGCCAAGCACAATTACAACTACAACTTGTTGCTCAATGCGGTCAGCCCGATCAAGCGAGTGGGCTTGAGTGGCTTTGGTCAGTTCGACCTGACCGAGAACACCCGTCTGTTCACGGAACTGATGGCGACCAATCGCCAGTCCAATCAGCGTGCCTCACCCAATACCCTGGGGGTGTATCGCACCATCCGGATCGCCGCCACTAATCCCACCAATCCCACCGGCCAGAACCTGACCCTGGAACGTCGGCGTCTGGAAGAAGCCGGGGCGCGCATCACCGAGCAGGAGGTCGATACGTTTCGCACCGTGCTTGGTTTGGAGGGGCAGTGGGGCGATAACTGGGCGTGGAATGTCGCGATGAACTGGGGCCGCAACTCTGCTACGGACAGCTCGACCAATATCGCCAACCTGGATCGGGTAGAGAACACTCTCAACACCAGCCTGTGCAGCAACACACCAGGGGCGGCTATTCCGTGCGGCAACTACTTGGGCTACGGCAACCTGACGCCCGAAGTGCTGGATTACATCCTGTTTACCCAGCGCGGCTCCGGTGGCAACAGCCAGCAGGGCTTTAGCGGCACCATTTCCGGCGCCCTGTTCGATTTGCCCGCCGGTAGCGTCGCCTTCGCTTCGGGCGTTGAGTTTCGCAAGGAACGGGGATGGCTGTACCCAGATCCGCTGGTAGTCAACGGCAGCGCCAACATCGTGCGTCAGGATCCGATCGAAGGTGAGTACTCGGCCAAGGAAGCCTTTGTCGAGTTTGCCGTCCCGCTGCTGCAGGACGTCCCGTTGGTGGACTACGCGACCCTGAACCTGGCCGGCCGCTATTCCGACTACGACCTGTTCGGCAGCGACACCAACTACAAGGTGGGGCTGGATTGGCAGGTGGCCGAACCGCTGAAGATTCGTCTCAACTACGCGACGGCTTTTCGTATCCCCAGCATCCCGGAGTTGTTTGGCGGCATCGGCCAAGGCAGCCTGACCACCCTGGATCCGTGCAGCAACTGGAGCACCTTGCCCGCGGACTCGGTGATTCGGGCCAACTGCCAGGCCGCCGGGGTGCCCACCAACTTTCGTCAGTTGGGCAACACCATCCTCACCACGACCGGCGGCAATCCCGACCTCAAGCCTGAAGATGCGCGGACCTTCACGGCAGGCTTTGTGTGGACCCCAGGCTTTGCGCCGGGGCTGACGCTCACGGCCGATTACTACCGTATCCGCATCGAGAATGCGATCCGTAGCATTGAAGGCTCGGTCAAGCTGCGTGCGTGCTACACCACGCCGAACTTGGCCCATCCGTTCTGCTCACCGGCCAACTTCACTCGTGATCCGGTCACCGGTGAGGTCAACTACCTCTCGTCCCAGCAGGTCAATGCGGCCAGCGAGGAATCCGAAGGCGTGGATATCGGTGTGCTGTATCAATTCGATGTGGCCGGCTGGCAGGCAAGCGCGAGTCTGGATGCCTCGTATCTTGAGCGCTACGACGTCACTCCCTTCGCCGGTGCCACCACCATTGAGTACGCCGGCAAGATCACCAGCGGCTTGGGTAGCTACACCCAGTGGCGTGGCTTGGGCTCACTGCGCATGGGCAAGAACCGTTGGACTGGCGTCTATTCGGCGCAGTACATCGGCAGTGCGGACGACATCATCGCCGTGCCCGGCACGATCGGCTCGCATGTGTCCAGCGTGGTGTACCACAACCTGCAACTGAGCTACGGCATCAAGAAGAAATGGGACATCTCGGCCGGCGTTGAGAACGTGTTCGATAAAAAGGCGCCGTTCGTGCAGAACAACCCCAACGCCAACACCGACACCATGACGTACGACTTGCTGGGTCGTCGCTGGAATGTCCGCTTTGGTTACCACTGGTAAGTCACGATCCCAAGGAGCTACACATCATGAGAAACACGCAACTATCTGCCGCACTACTGCTATTCGCGGTGGCCGGTAGCGCCGGCGCGCACGACCTGTTTGTCGCTTTCTCCAAGCCCGGCACCGCAGCGGGCGAGGCGAACACCGCCCTGGTCAACAACGGCACCTTCGATGAAAGTGCTGGCGCAGTCACCCGGGCGCGTCTACAGAACGTTTCGCTGAGCCAGGGTGGCGCCAAGGCGGCCCCGGACTTGGCCAGTTGGAAAGAGGTCGGCAAGCAAAGCCAGCTCACCGTGCATCCGGCGGGCGAGGGCACCTATCTGCTAGGGGTCTCGACGATGGCTTCCACCAGCACCCGTACGGCCAGCGAGTTCGGCAAGTACCTGGAGTTGGAAGACTTGCCCGATACCTTGGCCACCTATGATGCGAGCAAGTTCCCCAACGGGGTCACCTACAGCTATACCAAGCATGCCCGCGCCATTGGACAAGTAGGCACGAAACTGACTGACGACTTCGCCGCCTCGCTGGGCTATCCGTTGGAGATCCGCCTGGCCCGCAATCCTGGAAGCGTGAAGGTCGGCGAACAGCTGTCGTTCCAGGTACTGCAGCAGGGCACGCCAGTGCCCAACCTGCGCGTGTACGTCGGCCATCGCGCTGACGCACCGGTCAAGGGCGGGCACGGTAGCGCCACGCTGCTGCGTACCGATGCCCAAGGCCAAGCCAGTTTCAAGGTGACCTCCGCCAAGACCTGGTACATCCACACCAATCACATGGTGCCCTCTACACAAAAGAGCTTGGATTTTGTGTCGGATCGGGCGTCGCTGAGCTTTGATATTTCCCCGCACGCCGGGCACTGATAAGTAAGCACGTAGGCGGTACTCTCCCCTTTGACGCCAGTCATGACTTCTTCCATGACTGGCGTCTTTTTGTGGGGACGCACCTCAAGTGCTCAGTCTGTCTCTCATTGGTCGCCCCGCGCCGCGCGCAGTCCACGTCGCCGCACCAGATAGAACGCTGCGGGAATCACCACCATGGAGAGCACCGGTGCGGTGAGCATGCCACCCAGCATCGGCGCGGCGATACGTTGCATGACCTCCGAACCGGCACCGGCACCGATGAACAGCGGAAACAAGCCGGCCAGGATGACGGCCACCGTCATCGCCTTGGGGCGTACGCGCTGCACGGCACCTTCGTAGATAGCTTCTTGCAGAGTCGACACATCTTCCGGCGCACCGCTGGCCAAGCGCTGCTCCCAGGCATGGCGCAGGTACAGCAGCATGATGACGCCGAACTCAGCGGCAACGCCGCCCAGGGCGATGAATCCGATCATGCTGGCCACCGAAATCGCATGGCCCAGCCCCCAGATCAACCAGAAACCGCCCACCAATGCCAAGGGCAAGCTGAGCAGGATGATGGATACATCGCTGAGCCTGCGGAACACCATCCAGATGACCAGGAAGATGATCGCCAACGCCGCGGGCACCACCCACTGCAGGCGTGCCAATGCCCGTTGCAGGTACTCGTACTGCCCTGACCAGGCCACCCCATAGCCGGCAGGCAAGCTCACCTGGGACTGCACCGCGGCTTGCAGGTCCTGGACCACCGATCCCAGGTCGCGATCGGCCACATCCACGTAGATATAGCCCACCAACCGGCCGTTATCGCTCTTGAGCATCGGCGGGCCTGGGCTGACCGACAGCTCCGCCACCTGGCTCAAGGTCAGTTGCACACCGCCTGGCGCGATCAGCGGCAGATCCTGCAAGGCCTGCAACGAGTCACGCTGGCCACGGGGGTAGCGTAAGACGATGGGATAGCGCTCGCGCCCCTCGATCGTTTCCCCGATTGGATCACCGCCAACGACCGTGGCAATCAGTTGCTGGAGTTGGCCTTGCGTGAATCCATAACGTGCAGCGATCTCCGGGCGCACCTGTACATCGACATAGCGCCCGCCGGTGACGCGTTCGGCCAGTGCCGAACTCACGCCGGGCACAGTCTTGGCCACCTGCTCGATCTGCTGGCTCAGGCGTTCGATCTGCTCCACATCCGGTCCGGAGACCTTGATCCCAATCGGGCTTTTGATGCCGGTGGCCAACATATCGATGCGATTGCGAATGGGCGGTACCCATAGATTGGTCAGACCGGGAATCTTGACCGCGGCATCCAATTCCTGGCGTAGCTTCTGAGGGGTCATGCCCGGGCGCCATTGATCCCGCGGCTTGAAGGTCACGGTGGTCTCAAACATTTCGATAGGTGCCGGATCGGTCGCACTTTCGGCACGGCCCGCCTTGCCGAACACGTGCTCGACCTCCGGTACGGTTTTGATCATCCGTCCTGAGAGCTGAAGCAACTGGCGCGCCTTGTCAGCTGACAGGCCTGGCAGCGCTGTGGGCATGTACAACAGGCTGCCTTCTTCCAAGGGCGGCATGAACTCACTGCCCAGCCGGCTGAAGGGGATCAAGGTGAGCACCAGCAGCAGGCCGCTGAGCAGCAAGGTGACACCGGGATGTTTGAGGACCCACAGCAGGATGGGCCGGTAGCCGGCGATCAGGATGCGATTGATGGGGTTCTGCTGTTCCGGGCGGATGCGGCCGCGGATCAGGTAGCCCATCAGCACGGGGATCAAGGTCACCGACAACCCTGCTGCGGCGGCCATCGCGTAGGTCTTGGTGTAGGCCAGGGGCGAGAACAATCGCCCTTCCTGCGCCTGCAGGGCAAAAACCGGCACGAAGGATAGAGTGATGACCAGCAAGCTGGCGAACAGGGCCGGTCCGACCTCGGCCGCCGAGCGGGCCATCAACTGCCAGCGCTCCTCACCGTGGGGTTCCCGGCCGTGCGCTTCGCGCCAGTGCTCCAGGTGCTTGTGTGCATTTTCGATCATCACCACCGCTGCATCGACCATCGCACCAATGGCGATGGCGATGCCGCCTAACGACAGCAAGTTGGCGGAGATTCCCTGGGCGTGCATCACGATGAAGGCCGCCAGGATACCCAAGGGCAGGGTGATGACGGCCACCAACGCCGAGCGTAGGTGCCACAGGAACAGCAGGCATACCAGCGCTACGACCAGGAACTCCTCGCCAAGCTTATGGGTGAGGTTGCGCACTGCATCCTGGATCAGCTCGGAGCGGTCGTACACCGGGACCACTTCCACGCCCTCGGGCAAGCTGGATTGCAACGCCTGTAGTCGCGCTTTGACGTTCCGGATGGCCCCCAAGGCATCCTTGCCGGTGCGCAGGACGATCACGCCGCCGGCCACCTCACCTTGACCATCCAACTCTGCGATACCACGACGGAAGACCGGCCCCCGACTGATCGTGGCCACCTCGCCGAGCAAGACGGGGATGCCGTCGTTGCCGGTTACCGGCACCTGTTCGAACGCCTCCTGTGTGCGCAGGTAGCCTTCGCTACGCACCATCAGTTCGGCTTCGCCTTGTTCGATCACCGAGCCCCCGGTAGCGCCGTTGGCCGCATCCACCGCCTCGATGAGCTCGGCCACCGTCAGTCCACGGGCCGCCAACGCCTGCGGATCGGGCTGGATCTGCCAGGCGCGCACCGCACCGCCCACACTGGCTACTTCAGCCACGTCCGGCACGGTTTTTAGCTCATAACGAAGAAACCAGTCCTGCAACGCACGCAGCTGCCCCACATCACGTTGACCTGTCCGATCCACCAAGGCGTACTGGTAGATCCAGCCCAGTCCTGTCGCATCAGGACCCAGCGCCGGATTCACATTCGGCGGAAGTCGATCGCGTACCTGGCTCAAGTACTCGAGCACTCGAGAGCGCGCCCAGTAAAGATCAGTGGCATCGTCAAACAGGATGTAGACGAATGAATCACCGAAGAAGGAGAAGCCGCGTACCGCCTTCACGCCCGGCACGGACAACATCGTGGTGGCCAACGGGTAGGTGACCTGGTCTTCGATGATGCGCGGGGTTTGCCCCGCCCATTGCGTGCGGATGATGACCTGGGTATCGGACAGGTCCGGCAGCGCATCCAGCGGCGTGTTCTTTACCGACCAGATACCGACCACCGCCAGCAGCGCGGCGGCAACCAGCACCAGCACGCGATTGGCGATGCAAGCATGGATCAGGCGCGCGATCATGGTGTGCCCTCCATCGCTTCGGACATGACCTCGCTTGCCTGGCAATCAGCGGCTGCGGCGGGGCCGAACTTGGGTACCAACTGCATATCCATGAACGGTGACTTGCCCGGCTTGTCGAAATGCTTCTCCGGCACCATCGGGTCATACCAGTACTGCACCGGGCAGCGCGGCGGCGTAGAGGTGGAGGTGTCTGGCGCGACAGGCGCCGGCTGTCTGGACGGTGACGGCACGACAGTGCGTGGTTCGTGCCCGGCGTCATGGCGCTCGTGCACACCTGATGCGCTGGCAGGGCGTGTCGGTTGTGCAGCACCCAGGCGCTCCAACGCACCGGAGAGACTGGCTTCGGAGTCGAGCAAGAACTGACCCGAGACGACCACGCGTTCACCACCGGCCAAGCCTGCCACGATCTGCGTGCGCCCTTGCACGCTACGTCCCACACTCACCCGCACTGGCCGGAAGCTCCCGTCCGGATCCTGCACGATGACCCGGCTGTCCCGCCCGGTGGCGATCAGCGCCTCCGTGGGAACGACTGGCAGGGCCTGCTCGGCGTCGGGCTGCACCAGAACCTCGGCGAACATGCCCGGCACCAGCCGACGCTGCGGGTTGCGCAGCACAATTCGCGCCCGCTGCGTGCGACTAGCCATGTCGACCTGGGGAAGCAACGCCTGGATCTGTCCGGCAAAGCGCTCTGCCGGCCAGGCACTGACCGTGGCCTGCACTGAGGTCCCCGGCCGCAAGGTGCCCAGCGCTGCCTGGGGTACCGAGGCCTCCAGCCACAACGTGTCCAGCCCATTGATCTTGAACAGTGGCGTACCGGGCATCACCGTCTGTCCCTCGCGTGCCAGGATCTCGGTCACGACACCACTGTGGTCTGCGCCAAGCACGACGCCACTTCTGGCCGAGGCGCCAGAAGGAACACCCAACGAACGCAACCGTTGTTGCGCCGCACCCTGCAGCTCACGCGCGCCCGCGGACTGAGCTTGGCTCAGGGCATGTGCTTCGGCGATGGCCGCGTTCCATGCCGGGGCCTGCACCGTGGCCAGCGCTTGACCACGACGAACCTCGGTAAACGGCGCCTTTACCTGCACGTGGGTGATCAAGCCTTCCATGCGCGCACTGACCACGGTTTCCTGGGTCAGATCCCACGTCAGCGTGCCCGGCACGCGTACGGCACTTCCTAGTGACTCTACCGCCACTTCTTGAGTGCGTATGCCCACGTTCTGCTGCAGGCGCGGATCGATCTGCGTTCCGCCCCCCATGGCCTCATCTGCGTATTTGGGCAGCAACTCCATATCCATGAACGGAGATTTGCCCGGCTTGTCGAATCGCTGCTCCGGCGCCATGGGGTCGTACCAGTACAGCACCTTGCGTGCTTGATCTGCGCCGCTCTTGCCGGTGGGCGGGGTGGTATCAGAGGTTCGAGTCATCCAGGCATAGCCGCCGGCAAAGCCGAGCGCGAGCAACCCGAGGGCCACGGCGAGTTGTGTGAGACGCGTTTTGGTCGGGCTCATGGCGTGTTCTCCTCATGGGGCAGCAGATAGGCCAGTGCCGCCCAGGCACGGCCCTGTTCGCCCAGCAGGCGGGCGTTCTCCAGTTGCAGTTCGATCTCATCGCGCCGCGCTTCCAGCCACGGCTGCAGGTCGGCACCGGCGCCGTAGGCAGCCAACGCTGTGCGTGCACGATCGCGCGCCAAAGGCAGGCTCTGCGTGTTCTGACGCTCCAACTGGCCGGTTAACCCGCGCCATCGCGCCATCGCGCGGTGTACCGACTCGGCTTGGATGCGCCGGGCCTCATCGCGCTCTGCCGACACCGCCTCCAGCTCGGCCCGTCGCGCCGCGATGCCTCGTGCTTGGCGGTTCTTCTGGAACAGCGGCAGACCCACGCCCACTTCCACCATGAGCATGTTGCTGCGCGCCATGCCGTCGGGTGCGCGCTCGCGACGTCCGTAGGTGAGTTCCACACTCCAATCCGGGCGGGTTTCGGCCACGGCCGCATCCACCTGGGCCTGGGCTAAGCTCTGGCGTGCTTCCCAGCCCAGTAGTGGCGTGTGCTGGTCCAGTTTGGCCAGCAGTTGGGCGGGCTCCAATGGCAACTGCGAAAAATCCGGCGCCGTACCACTGGCCAAGATCGCCTCTGGTGCCACACCCAACCACCGCACCAGGCCGGCCTGCGCCGCAGCATGCTCCGCATGTACCTGGTCCAGGCGATTTTCCAACTGCAGTAGGGCGGCCTGAGCGGCAAGCACGTCACTAGCCCCGGCCGTGCCGCCTGCCAAGCGAGCACGCGCCGCACGCTCGGCGATGCGCGCCGGCTCGCGCAAACCTTCCAACGCATCTACGGCTTGCTGCGTACTCCACAGCTCGATCCAGGCCTGCGCGGTCGCTTGGACCACCATCTGCTGTTCGGCCATCGACAGTGAGCGCGCTTGCGCCAGCGTCGCTTGCGCCAGCGCTTGCTCGGCACGTCGTTTCGCACGCGCAGGAAACTCCTGCATCAGACCGACTTGCTGGGTAGTCATCTCATCGGCCCGCAGGCTGAAGGCATCGGGTCCGCTGACGGGCCAGTTCGCAAGCCCCACGATCAAACGTGGGTCGGGCAGCGCGCCAGCACGCGCGGCTTCTTCGGTACTGGCATCGATCTGGGATCGGCGCACCTGCAGGGTAGGGGCGTTAGCAAGCGCCCGTTGTAGGGCTTCTGTGTAGCTGATCGGGATTGCGGGCGGTGCTGCCACCACAGGACCACTGAGGGCCAGGGCAAACACGAATCCACACGCCATCCTGCGCCTTGCACGCAAGAAGAAAGACATCTCCATAAGACCTCCGGACAAACGACAACGAGCGCGCTGCAACGCATGCAGCACGAGCACGGGTCAATCCAGGAGGGGGCTTAAATCAGCAGGCTACAGAAGCGCTGCAGGGGAGGCGGATCGGACACGCACACCGGAACATCCCGATAGAACTGCGCGTGTACCGGTGGCAACAGAGCCTGCACCAGCGCGAAGGCGACCAGCGCCGGCTGGTAAGGCACTTGAGGGGCCTTCGCATCGGCCGTGGCGATGTGATCGCGCTGGCAATGCTGGTCGCACAACGCCGGAGCATCGGGATCCGGCGCGGACATCTCTTCGCAACCGACCATCAGGGTCGCTTGTCCAGCTTCCACCGATTCCAGCGGACAGGCGTAGGCCACCAGCGCCAGCTGCTGCAACAGCAGCGCCCACAGTCCCAGCCATGCCAGTCGGGCACGAGGACGGGAACGCCGCCATCGCCTGAGCAGCTTCACCATGACAACTCCCGCACGCCCGAAGCCGCGCCTGCGGACACTGGGCGGATCAGGGTAGGGGACGTGCGAGCTCTCATGATGGCCAGACTAGCCCTCTTGGGGCCGACTGGCATTGATCAAGATCAAGCCGCAGCAAGGTTCCAACATAAGGCAAGCTGCACAAATAGCGGTATCCGAATGGCCTCCGCGGCCTGCCTGGCTCCGGATCTAACACCATTCGTCCTGAATAGTCACCTTGCACTTTGAAAATTCCCCGCTCCAATCAACTCAGAGGAGAGCGGGGTAAAGGAAGCTTGCAGTCTGCCATTTACCTCGCTGCCGCCTCGGCTTCGTGGAGCTTTGCAAGCTCCTCGTATTCCGTAGCGGCTTCTTCCTTCAACTTGACCAGCTTATCGCAGTGTCTGGCCAGAGTTTGGTCCGTGGCCGTCCCACTCTTGAAGGCTTGATGATTATGGCGATACGTGTTGCGCATCGTCTTGTGCGTTTCGGCTTCTGCCAGGGCTTCGCGGGCCAGCGTGCGGTAATACGCGGCGATGGCCAGATGGTTCTCCGGCTTGTCCGCGATATCGTTCAGGAGCGTTATGACCGG
Organism: Pseudoxanthomonas sp. LjRoot143; assembly: GCF_964252945.1. NCBI lineage: Bacteria > Pseudomonadati > Pseudomonadota > Gammaproteobacteria > Lysobacterales > Lysobacteraceae > Pseudoxanthomonas > Pseudoxanthomonas sp. LjRoot143. The sequence continues at coordinate 1,621,749 of NZ_CAXUPM020000001.1, forward strand.
TTCTTCGGTGGGCTGCTGCGCATAGACCGGAATGGCTACGGCGAACATCGCACACAACATCATGACCCAAGACGCTTTGACAGACTTCATTGAAATCTCCTGATGGGCTGGGGAGGTATGCCCGGTGCCAGCCTAGGAAAGCTCTTCTTTCATCTGAATGACCCATTCATTACATTTCTGCAATGCGCTGGTCACTTCGGAGGCGGCTGAGTGCGTCCACGAGAGGAGCGAATTCAATACGCGCATCATTGATCCAAAGGTCTTGGTTGAATGACGAGACGATTGCAGCATCGTAATGGCGGGGTCATCCCGTCGACAGCTTGCCGTACGTAGGGTGGAAGCGAACAAGCCGGCCACAGACGCGGACCGGTTTCTTTTGTGGGTGCGCCGCATCCGCCGGTTCCCGATGGGAATCGCCGCCAACTTATCGGAGGTTGTCATGAGGCATTATCGTCGGCCGTCACTGGTGATCGTTTGTTTGCTTGGTGGGATGCTCGCCGGCTCAGCGCTGGCCGATGACGACAAGCACAAGCATGGTCAGTCAGGCGCCATGGGGCAGTCGCCCGCCAGCATGAGCGCCCCAGCGGCGCCCCATCCCCCGGCGGCACATGCTCCGGGTCCGCAGTCGCCTGCTTCCCCGAATTCGCCTGCCACGCCCGACGTCATGGCTTCGCATATGGAGGAAATGGCAACGATGATGCGTGAACGGGGAAAGGCCATGGAAGCGATGGGCCGCCAGATGCAGGAAGGCAGCACGCAGATGCATCAGCAGGCCATGTCGATGAAGGCAGGAGACACGTCCACGCACAATGACATGGACATGTCCGCCGCGATGCAGCACATGGAACAGATGAAGAAGGATATGGAGAACTGCGAGCGGCAGATGCAGCAAGTCGATTCGACCATGCAGAAGATGGATTCGAGCATGGGCGGCGGCATGGCCAAGAAGAAGATGGGCCATATGTAGGAGGCGGCCGCTGTGTCGACGGAGAGCTTCATGGGGTGGAGGCGAATCGTTGCCCTGGCCGTGCTGGCGATGTCGCTGGCGTATGCTGCGGCCGGCGCTCAGACAACCGCCGATCCGCACGCTGTTCATCCACCGAACAAGACCAACAGCACGGCGGCCGCTGGAACGACAGCCGCGCAAGACAGCAGTTCGATGGGTGGCATGCCGATGGAACCCGCGCCGTCGGCTGACGCGCCGATGGGCGACGACGATCACGCTGACCAAGCCGCAAACATGGCGGCGCCGCAACCGGCTGTCGGGGGCGCATCGATGCAAGGCAGCAGCCCGATGCAGGGCATGCCGATGGGCACCCCACCCCCGGCTGACGCAGGCATGGGCGATGACGACCATGCCGCGCATCACCCTGACGCGGCTGGCGGCATGCCGGCTGCGGCAGGTGCGTCGATGGGCGGCTCCATGGGCGGCATGATGGACGACATGATGCGCGGCTGCCGCGGAGACGAGTGCGGTCGCGATCGGCGCCTCAACAAGCTGCTGTATCCCCAACTGATGGCTCTGCCGGACCTTCCGCCGGAGCGGCGTGCCAGCGTCGAGCAGCTCGCCCACCATCGGATGCACGAAGGCATCCAGCAGTTGGCGACCCTGTCGTCGGAGGCGTCGCATGCGGTTCAACGCAACGACTACGCCGGCTTGCAGGAGGCGTCTGATCGGATGCGCGTGGCCTGGGGCGAGTTTGACAGCGGCCTGTCGGCCTACCGCGCGCTGGCCGAAGGACAGGCGCCGCGCGGCATCGCGTTGGACTGGTTCCGTCGCGAAATGAATCTGACCGATCCCCTGACCACGGTCCCGGCGCACGGGGTCTTCGGCCTGTCGGGCTTTCACTACTTCACGATGGCGCTGCTGTCGGCTTTTGCCTTGCTGGGTGCGTGGATGTACGTCGCCCGCAACCGGCGTACGAACGCGGTGCTGGCCACGTTGCGCACGGGAGCACCGGCGTCTCCGGCGTCCTCCCCGGCACCGCGTGCCGGCGCATCGCCAGGCCCCGCGGTACAGGCACCTGCCGTTGCTTCGCCCGAAGGCGCCCCGCAGGCGCGCACGCCTGCGTCCACCACGGGCAGTTGGGTCGGCAAGCTGCGGGTCGCGCGCATCTTCCCGGAGACATCCCGGGTCAAGACGTTCCGCCTGGCACCCGTCGAGGGGACAGGTGCCCTGCCTTTCGAGTTCGAGCCCGGCCAGTTCCTCACGCTCTCCGTGCCCTCGGAAGGGAAACAGGTCAAGCGCTCTTATTCGATCGCCTCATCGCCATGCTGCCATGGCTGGTGCGACCTGACCGTCAAGCACGAAAGCGGCGGCATCGTGTCCGGATACCTCCACGAACACGTCCAGGAAGGCGATCTGCTCGATGCGTCCGGCCCGTACGGCCGCTTCACCTTCCGCGGCGTCGAGTCCGACAGCGTCGTGCTCTTGGGGGGCGGTGTCGGCATCACGCCGTTGATGAGCTCGATCCGCTACCTGACCGACCAGAGCTGGAACGGCCGGATCGACCTGGTCTACGCCTGCAAGGACCTGGAGAACGTGATCTTCCACGACGAGCTGAACCAGCTTGCCCGTCGGCATCCGAACCTGCATGTGTCCATCGTGTTGAGTGAGGAGTCATCAGAGGAGTGGACCGGCGCACGCGGGTTCATCACCGCCGAACTGCTGGGGCAGATCCCCGAGATCCGCTCGCGCCGCATCCACCTGTGCGGTCCGCCGGTGATGATGGATGCGGTGCGCAACGAGCTGGGCAAGCTGGGCATCGATCCGGCGTCGATACACTCCGAGCTGTTCCTGAGCCCGCCCAAGCCGGCGACGCCCGAACCGGGCCAAGCCGGCGACACCGCTGCGGCCGTGACATGCCGCTTCGAGCGATCCGGGAAAAGGGCGCCGCTGATCGCCGGCCAGACCGTCCTCGAGGCCGCCGAAGAAGTCGGCGTCCCGATCGAGTACGCGTGCCGGCAGGGCTACTGCGGCATCTGCAAGGTGAAACTGCTCTCGGGCGAGGTCACCATGGCGGTGGACGACAGCCTGACCCCGCTCGACCGCTCGTCGGGGATGATCCTGGCCTGCCAGGCGAAAGCGTCGGCCGACATCTCGGTGGATGCCTAGATGGGCAGGCACGATCGCATCGCCGCGACGATCATCGTGTCGATGCTGGCGGTGCTGTGGCTGGGCTTCCTGGTACACCGCGCTCCGTTCTTCGCCGGTAGCCTGTGGGGTGGCGTGTTCGGCGTCGTGGGCGCCGCGTTCTTGCTGGTGCCGCTCGTCTACACCGTGGTCAAGCGCAGCGCCACGCTACGCCGCGCATTCACCCGCGAGCACAGCTTCGCCGCATTGCTGCAGGCGCACGTGTATTTCGGCCTGATCGGCGCGCTGCTGGCCATCATCCATAGCGGGCACAAGTTCCAGAGCGTGCTCGGGATCGCGCTGACGGCGTCGATGCTGCTGAGCGTGCTCACCGGGTTCATCGGCCAGCATTACCTGCGCTACGTCGCCGAGAACATCCGCGAGAAGAAGACACAGCTCGACGGCCTGTGGCGCCTCCTGGATGGGGCGTACTGGGCCTACGCGCAGGCGCCGGCAGGCGGCGCCGGCACGGCCAAGGCCGGCGCCGAACTGCTGCCGCTGGCGTCCGGCGCCGGCGACCTGCAGTACTCAATCCAGTTCCAGGAGCGGGTGCGCAAGCTGTTCACCGGCTGGCTGTCGGCGCACATCGCGTTCTCGATCGTCTTCTATCTCCTGCTGGCGCTGCACATTTGGGCCGGCATCTACTTCGGGCTGCGCTGGTTCAGATGAGTCGAAAGGGAACGATCATCGTCGCGCTGCTCGCGGTGCTGGCGTCGGTGGCAGCACTCGCGCTGTGGAAGGCGGTGCCGCAGACGCTGCACGTCGCGACGTGGCAGAGCATGGCCTCGCCTGGCCCACTGTCCAGCGCGCATGCGTTCCTGCAGGAGGATTGCGCGGCGTGCCACACGCCGGTCAAGGGGGTGCAGGATGCGACCTGCGTTGCCTGCCATGCCAACGAAACCGCCCTCCTGCAGCGGCAGCCGACGGCGTTCCATGCCGACATCGCCGAGACGAACAACTGCGTGGCCTGCCACAAGGAACATGACGCCGGTCGCAGCCTGCGCGGCATGGACCATGCGGCGCTGACCGACATCATCGTGCGATGGCTCGATCGTGCTCCGGAGCGCCACGAGGGCGCGCTGCTGCTCGCGCACGTGAAGGCGCACAGGCCAGAGGCGCTGCCCGGCAACGTCTCGCTCGCCAGCGGCATGACCTACAAGGAGACGCTGCTGGACTGCGCGAGCTGCCACAAGACCACGGACCCTCACGTCCAGGTGTTCGGAAACGATTGCGCGACATGCCACGGCACCGGCACGTGGTCGATCGCCGGGTTCAGGCATCCCTTGCCCAGTTCCACCGAGTGCGGCCAGTGCCATCTCGCGCCGCTCAGCCACTACAAGGAGCACTTCTCGATGATGTCCAAGCCGATTGCGGGTGTCCGGAATGCGCAGCCCGAGCAATGCTACCTCTGCCACCAGACCACGTCTTGGAACGACATTCGCGGGGTGGGCATCTACGACCACCATTGACCGGACAGGCCGATGAGCGTCGACTTGCCACATGCCGCCATCGGAATCGCGGTGGCTGGATTCGAGTTGTTCGGTGTCGGCGTCATCACGCTGGGAAGCCTGTTGGCGTGTGGGCGGTTCGCCTTCCTTCACACGAAGGTCGGGATGACGGCGCGCTATCACGCCCTGCGGCAGGAGCTCGGCGGCACGATCGTCTTGGGCCTGGAGTTCCTCGTGGCCGCGGACATCATCCGCACCGTCACCATCGATCCCTCGCTCCAGGGCGTGGCGATCCTTGCGCTGATCGTGCTGATCCGCACCTTCCTGAGCGTTGCACTGCAAATCGAGATCGAACGAGGATGGTCGTGGCGGCGCCGTCGACCGGCGGCGCCCGACCACCCGGATGATCCCGGCTGAGCGAACCGGCCCACACGCTCAAGGCACAGCGTCGTGCGACGACCGCGCTGGCGAGAGCCCCTTCGCTGCTTGCAGCCGATCAATGGGACTTGAACGCTCCGCCGGGCGGCGCGTCAGGGATCGACGCCAATCGCCTGGTAGCCCGCCTTGGTCAGGGCGGCTTTCACGATCTCGCTAGGCTGCTCGGACACGACCTGCACCCGTCGGGTATGAACGTCAGCCTGAACCCGGGCATCCGGGTCGACGGACTGGATGGCGCGCGTCACACCTCGGACGCAGCCGCCGCACGTCATGTTCTGGATGTGAAATGCGTGCATGGGGCACCTCCTGCTGATTTGTGTACGGTTAGGATGGGCCTTGCCATCGTTGGAAGGTCAAGGGTTTTCGCGGGCCATGCAGGGGTTGACCTTCCCACCGTAGGAACCCGCAGACTTGTTTACTGACCATTGCACCGGCGAGATGAACACCATGGATTCCGTTGCCCCAAGCGCCTCCCTGCGAACGAACGCTGTGCGGAAGACCGAACTCGCCATCGAGGGCATGACCTGCGCGTCCTGTGTCGGACGTGTGGAGCGCGCCTTGCGCGCCGTCCCTGGCGTGATGGCGGCGCGCGTCAATCTGGCGACGGAGCGCGCAGTCGTGGAAGGCGGCGCGGACTCCCCACTGCTGATCCAGGCCATCGACGACGCAGGGTATGCGGCACGGCCGATCGACCGGGCGGCCTTGCGCGAGGCCGATGACGCAGCCCGCAAGGAGGCCGAGCAGGCGGCACTGAAACGCGCGGTGGTCGTGTCCATTGCGCTGACCTTGCCGGTCGTCGCGCTGGAGATGGGCTCGCACCTCGTTCCCGGCCTGCATCACCTGATCGTGCGCACCATCGGCATGCAGTGGAACTGGATCATCCAGTTCGCGCTGACGACGCTGGTGATCCTCGGGCCAGGCCGGCGCTTCTATCAGCAGGGTTTCCCCGCGCTGTTGCGCCTGGCGCCGGACATGAACTCGCTGGTGGCGGTCGGCACCTTGGCCGCTTACGCCTACTCGCTGGTCGCGACCTTCACGCCCGCGCTGTTGCCCGCGCAGGCGGTCAACGTCTACTACGAGGCGGCGGCCGTCATCGTCACCCTGATTCTCATCGGCCGGTCCCTGGAAGCGCGGGCCAGAGGGCGCGCCTCCCAGGCGATCCAGCGGCTGGTCGGGTTGCAGGCGCGGACCGCGCGCGTGCGCCGTGACGGGCAGACGGCCGAGATCGCTCTCGGCGAGGTGGCGCCGGGGGATACCGTCGAAGTGCGGCCCGGCGAACGTGTACCGGTCGACGGCGAGGTGATCGAGGGCGACAGCTACGTCGATGAGTCCATGATCACGGGCGAGCCGGTGCCGGTGGCGAAGACCGCCGGCAGCGCGGTGGTCGGGGGCACGGTCAACCAGAACGGCGCGCTGGCGTTCCGCGCGACCGCAGTGGGCGAGTCCACGGTGCTCTCCCGGATCATCCGCATGGTCGAGGAAGCACAGGGCTCCAAGCTACCCATCCAGGCTCTGGTCGACCAGGTGACGTCGTGGTTCGTCCCGGCCGTGATCGGCGTGGCGCTGCTGACATTCCTGCTCTGGCTCGCCTTCGGCCCCTCACCGGCGCTGACGTTCGCGCTGGTCAACGCCGTCGCCGTGCTGATCATCGCCTGTCCCTGCGCGATGGGGCTGGCCACGCCCACCTCGATCATGGTCGGCACCGGGCGCGGCGCGGAAATGGGCGTGTTGTTCCGCAAGGGCGAGGCCTTGCAGTTGCTCAAGGATGCCAAGGTCGTCGCGCTGGACAAGACCGGTACGCTGACCGAAGGCCGGCCGGTGCTCACCGATCTGGAACTCGCCGAGGGCTTCGACCGGGCGCAGGTGCTGGCGCGGATCGCGGCCGTCGAGGCGATGTCGGAACACCCGGTCGGCCGCGCCATCGTGGAGGCCGCCCAAGCCGAAGGCCTGGTCTTGCCGGAGGTCGCCGGCTTCAGGTCCGAGACCGGGTACGGCGTCGAGGCCAAGGTGGACGGATTGGGTGTCCAGATCGGTGCCGACCGCTACATGCACCGGCTGGGGCTGGATGTGACCGCCTTCGCCGGCAACGCGCAACGGGTGGGCGACGAGGGCAAATCGCCGCTCTACGCAGCGATCGGCGGCAAGCTCGCGGCCGTCATCGCCGTGGCCGATCCGATCAAGGACACAACCCCCGAGGCCATCGCCGCGCTCCACGTGTTGGGTCTCAAGGTGGCCATGATCACCGGCGACAACCGGCGCACGGCCGAGGCCATCGCCCGCCATCTGGGCATCGACGAGGTGGTCGCCGAGGTGCTGCCGGAGGGCAAGGTGGAGTCGGTGCGCAGGCTCAGGGCCTTGCATGGCCATCTGGTGTTCGTGGGCGATGGCATCAACGACGCGCCGGCCTTGGCGGAGGCCGAGGTGGGTATCGCCATCGGCACGGGCACCGATATCGCGATCGAGGCGGCCGACGTGGTGCTGATGTCGGGCAGCCTCAAGGGCGTGCCCAACGCCATCGCGCTGTCGAAGAGGACGATCCGCAACATCCGGCAGAACCTGTTCTGGGCGTTCGCCTACAACGCGGCCCTGATCCCGGTTGCCGCGGGTGTGCTGTATCCGGCGTACGGCGTCTTGCTCTCGCCGGTCTTCGCGGCAGGCGCCATGGCGTTGTCGAGCGTCTTCGTCCTCGGCAACGCACTCAGGTTACGGCGATTCCAACCGCCGACGACGGCCGCGTCGGCTGGCCAACTGCCGGCTTCGAGGGGTGCCGCCGCTTCGGCGAGTTTCGGGGCGGCGGGCTTGGGACCGAAAGGAGAATGAGGTGAACATCGGTGACGCGGCGAAGGCCTCGGGTGTATCGGCCAAGATGATCCGCTACTACGAGCAGATCGGGTTGATTCCACCGGCTGGCCGCACGCACGCAGGCTACCGGGATTACACCGAAAAGGACGTCCACGTGCTGCGCTTCGTCCGGCGCGCGAGGGATCTGGGATTCTCCGTCGCCGAGATCGATGGCCTGTTGCAGCTCTGGCGCAACCGCCGCCGGCGCAGCGCCGACGTCAAGCGTATCGCCCTGGACCACATCGAGGATCTGCAACGGCGGATCGCCGACATGCAAGAGATGGCAGCGACACTCCAGCAGCTGGCGACATGCTGCTCGGGGGACGACCGTCCCGATTGCCCGATCCTGGCCGATCTCGAACAGGCGTCTGCGGCGGCGGCGAAAGAACCCAAGCGCCGACGCGGCGCGGTCGACGACCGTGGTGTCGGCAAGCGCAAGGCCCAGCGGGGGTAAGGCGCAACCGCCCAAGCATCGAGGCCTCTGGCAGGGCGAATGACCATGAAATGACGGGAATGTAATGGATGGGTCATCCCGCCGAAAGTGACCCCCTCCTAGGCTGGTCACCATGACGCGAGCACCACGCCCTTGCGTTCAACCCCGACCGTTGCCTGGATCCTGTGCGGCCCATCTGGCAAGCATTCCGGCCACCGTCACGTGGCTTGTCATGCGCACGCTGACCCGCGTTCCTCACCACGCTGGCGCTTTCTCCGGCGCGCGTGGCCGGCACCCAGATCGTGGCGATGGGCCGGGCGGGCTCGATGTCAGCCGATACCGATCATAGGAGGTCATGCATGCGATCCAGACTTTCAGGCACGAACGCCGCCGAGCAGCTGCTGCTGTCTCGAAGGCAGTTCGTTCAAGGATTGGCAGCGGGTGGCGCAGTGCTGGGCCTGGGACTTTGGCCGAAGCAGAGCTGGGCGCTCCGCTCCCCTGGCCAGCTCGAAGTCCTGTCGGGCACGCAGTTCGACCTGACCATAGGCGATACCCTGGTCAACTACACGGGCAAGACGCGGCCCGCCATCACCGTCAACGGCTCGGTGCCTGCACCGATCCTGCGCTGGCGCGAAGGCACGCGGGTGCAGCTCAGGGCCCGGAATGACCTTCCCCCCGGCTCGATCCACGGCGACGCGACGTCGATCCACTGGCACGGCATCCTGCTGCCCGCCAACATGGATGGGGTTCCCGGCTTCAGCTTCGACGGCATCAACCGCGGCGAGAGCTACCTGTACGAGTTCGATGTCCGCCAGAGCGGAACCTACTGGTACCACAGTCATTCGGGGTTCCAGGAACAGGGCGGCATGTACGGGCCGCTGATCATCGACCCCATCGATCCGCCTCCGTTCTCCTACGATCGAGACTACGTGGTCTTCCTGTCCGATTGGACCGACATGGACCCGGCGCGCCTGTTCGCCCGGCTGAAGAAGCTGTCGGAGTACGACAATTACTACCAGCGTACGGTGGGCGACTTCTTCCGCGACGTGCGCCGGGACGGCTTGAGCGCGACGCTAAGCGATCGCGAGGCATGGGGACGCATGCGCATGACGCCGACCGACCTGTCCGACGTCAACGCGCATACCTACACCTACCTGATAAACGGGACCACGTCGCTGGGCAACTGGACGGGACTTTTCCGTGCCGGTGAGAAGGTGCGCCTGCGTTTCATCAACGGTGCGGCGATGACCTACTTCGACGTCCGCATCCCGGGCCTGAAGATGACGGTCGTCGAGGTCGACGGCCAGTACGTCCACCCGCTGACGGTGGACGAGCTGCGCATCGCCACTGCCGAAACCTTCGACGTGATCGTCGAGCCTACCGGGCAGGACGCCTTCACGATCTTCGCCCAAGACTCCGCGCGCACCGGCTACGTCAGTGGCACGCTTGCGGTCCGCGAGGGCTTGCGTGCTCCGGTACCGGCGGTGGACCCGCGGCCGCTGCTGACCATGGCCGACATGGGGCATGGCGGCCACGGTGCCCATTCCGGACTGGCGGCCGCATCGGCCGATCCGCATGCCGGGCATGGCGCCGCGCCGGCGCCGGACCCCCACGCGGGCCACGGGGCGGGGGCCGTGGCCGCCGATCCGCATGCCGGGCACGGCGTTCCGGCCGCACCAGGCGCGCACTCCGCGCATGAAGGCGGCGGCATGCAGATGCAGACTCATCCGGCCAGCGAAACGGGCAATCCCCTGGTGGACATGCGGACCATGACGCCGGAGCCGCGACTGTCCGATCCTGGGATCGGTCTGCGCGGCAACGACCGTAAGGTGGCGACGTATGCCGACCTGAAGAGCCTGTTCGAGGACCCCGACGGTCGCGAGCCGGGGCGCACGGTGGAGCTGCACCTGACCGGCCACATGGAGCGCTTTGCCTGGTCGTTCGATGGGATCAAGTTCGCCGACGCCGAGCCGCTGCGCCTCAACTACGGCGAACGCATGCGCATCGTGCTGGTGAACGACACCATGATGTCGCATCCGATCCATCTGCATGGCCTGTGGAGCGATCTTGAGGACGAACAGGGCAACTTCCACTTGCGCAAGCACACCATCGACATGCCGCCGGGCACGAAGCGCAGCTACCGGGTGCGCGCCGACGCGCTCGGTCGCTGGGCCTACCACTGCCATCTCTTCTTCCACATGGAATCCGGGATGTTCCGGGAAGTGAGGGTCGAAGAATGACGAGCGTGAGAACATCGATGCGTTGGGCTGCGCTGGCCGCAGCATTGCTGCTCCCTCCTGTCGGCGCCCACGCGCAGCACGCCGGTCATGGCCAGCCTGTCCCGTCGAGTCCGACTGCGAACCAGCAGGAAGAGGACGCGACGACAGCGCAGTCTCCCAATGCCGGCATGGACCACTCGCAGATGGATCATGGACAGCATGGTCGCCCACAGGTCGACCACTCGCAGATGGATCATTCGCAGCATGATCGTCCGCAGGTCGACCATTCGCAGGTCGACCATTCGCAGATGGATCATTCCCGGATGGGGGTGTTCGACTCGCCACGCGAACCCATCCCCGCCGTCACGGATGCCGATCGCCTGGCGGCATTTCCGACGCTGAAGGACTACCACAAGCATGGAACCAGCCTGAACTCCTTCTGGCTTATGGATCAGCTGGAAGGGGCGAACACGGATGAAGGCAGGGAGATCGCCTGGGAGGGAATCGGCTGGGTCGGTAGCGACATCAACCGCCTCTGGCTGAGGACCAAGGGGCACGCCCTGGACGAGAACCTGCAGCGCGCGCGGGTGGAGGCGATGTACGGACGCGCGATCCATCCCTGGTGGGATGCCGTGGTGGGCGTGCGCCGGGATTTCGGTGACTTCGGCGGAGGCGGAACGCCGCGCACCTGGGCCGCGTTCGGCGTTCAGGGGCTGGCGCCCTATAAGTTCGAGGTTTCCGCAACGGGTTACGTCGCAGAAGGCGGCAAGACGGCGGCGATCGTCGAGGCCGAGTACGACATGCTGTTCACCAACCGGCTGATCGCAAGCTGGGGTGTCGAAGCCAACTGGTTCGGGCAGTCCGATCCGGCGGAAGTCATCGGGTCAGGCTTGAGCACGGTAGAAGGAGGTGTGCGATTGCGCTACGAGATCACGCGGCAGTTCGCGCCCTATATCGGGTTCGAGCGCGAATGGAGCTTCGGCGAGACGTCCGACCTGCGCAGGCTCAGCGGTCATTCCCGAACCGACAACCGCTGGGTGGTCGGCCTGCGCTTGTGGTTCTGACGTAGATGCGTTTGGGGTTGGGGAGATGGCGGGGTGGTGCCATCGTAGGAGGGCCTGGAATGCAACCCGCATCAGGCCATCGAACACGAAATCGAAGGTCATATGCGTCCACCCCGAATCTCATCGTTGCGTCGTGGCATTCAGATTGTGGTCGCTGCCCTTGGATTCGGTTTGGCATGGTGGCGCCTGCGGAAGACCACGCCATCGGTGCTGGCGGAGCGTTTGCGCGAGACGCTGGAGGGGCTGGGCACGACTTTCGTGAAGCTCGGTCAAGGCTTGAGCTTGCGTCGCGACATGCTGCCCGACGCGTACCGCGTGGTGCTGGAGGACTTGCATAACCGGGTGCCGCCGTTCTCGTCGCAGCTTGCCGAAGCTGCCATCAAAGATGCGTTCGGCCAACCGGCGGCAACGCTGTTCGCACGGTTCGATGCAATTCCCTTTGCTGCAGCGTCCGTGGCCCAGGTTCATCGAGCCCGTACGCACGACGGGCAAGAGGCCGTGGTCAAGGTTCGCCGCCCCGGTGTCGTCTCCCAGGTCAAGACCGATCTTCTGCTGCTGCGCTTGCTGGTGAGGATTTTGCTTCCTGTGTGGCCGCAGCTCAGGCGGCAACAGCCGCTGGCGCTGATCGACGAACTCGGCATGCAGTTGCTTGCAGAAATCGATCTGGATCACGAAGCGCGGAATATGCGGCGTTTGCAGTCAGCAATCGCGGGGCTGCCAGGCGTCATGATGCCCCGCGTCGTCGAGCCCTATGTCTCGCCTAACGTACTAGTTCAGGAATACAGCAGCGGCGGCGTCGTCACCGACTTCGCCGGAAGCGACCGAGGGCGCGCCATTGCCGATCAGTTGTTCAATGCCTATCTGCACCTCTTGTTCGTTCGCGGCGTGTACCACGCCGACCCACATCCAGGAAACCTGTTCGCGATGGCGGACGGGCGCCTGTGCTTTCATGACCTCGGCTCGATCGGATATCTGGATCCGGCGGCGCGACGTGCGCTTGCACGCATGATCGCTGCCGTACCCTATGCGGACGCGGACGAGGTGTTGGACTCGGCGCTTCTCCTGGGCTTCATCGTTGTGCCCGTGGACCGTCGCGAGTACACGCGCGCCATCGGCGAGATTCTCAACGAACTGGAGAGCCTGCCCGTTACCGAGTGGTCGCTGGCCGAGATGGTGTGGCGGATCTCACGCCTGGGCGGAGGAGAGCGTTTCCGGCTGCCCCGGCATCTGCTGGTCCTGATCCGAACACTGTTCCTGGTCGAGAACACGATTCGCCAGCTCGATCCGGAGTTCAACCTGCTGGGAAGTTTCGAGTTCCACCGCGAAACCCTTGCCGCTTCGTTGAGCAAGGAGGCGGCCCGCAGCCGGCGGCCGGTGGCCGGTGGCCGAGCGTGCTGCGCGCACGGCCGACAGCTTGTCGACGATCGCATCGGAACTGCTCAGGTCGGCGATGATGGATGATGGGAGGCCGAGCCTGACCATGTACCACCGGGGGCTTGAGGCATTGCAGGCCAACATCAGCCGGACCGGCAACAGACTGTCGGTCGCGTTGATCACACTGGGGCTTTACCTTGCTGGATCGCTCTTGATGCAGCACAGCATTGGGCCTCGCATCTCGGGCGACATGCCGTTGTTCGCGGTCGTCGCGTATTTGCTGGCCCTATTGCTGTCGCTACGCCTGGTTCTGGCGATCTCGCGCTCCGGTCACTTGTGACGACTGGCGCCTAAGCCTTCATCCGCCGATCCACTACGCAACCAAGCCGCGAGCGCGAATCGTCAGGCCGCGCCGAGCCTTCCCGGCATGGCGCCGAACACAAGCGCGAACCACCATTCCATCGCCTCGTCGCGATGCTTGCGCCCATCTTCGATGGCCTGGGTAACCTGCGCGCTCGCCGCCTGCTCCTGCGCTGCGAAGGGGTTGTCCGCGGGCAATGGCGTCCGCTCCTTCCTGATCAGGGGCGCCAGGGCCGCGACGGCGTGCATCCAGGGGCTGAAGGCCTCCGAAAGCAGGTAGCGGCTGGTGCGCATCGGATGCAGCCATTCCAGCGCCGAGGCGCTCCAGGGATTGCTCATGGCGCTCAAGACGGGACTCACGAACGTCTTGTAGAACAATTCGTTCGTCTCCGACATCCCTCGCACTTTCTCGAACGCTGCATTAGGGACATCGAACCGCAGGTCCTCGACCTGTCGCTCCTCGAAACGGACGGTGTACTGCGACCGCGCGCAATCCGGGTCGCCGGTGGGGCTGTCGATCTTCATCTCGTAGAGGCCCGGGGCCAATGCCTCGACGTCCGCCAGGGTCTCCAGGATGGCCCGATGCTCGAAGCGGGCGACCTTCGCGGAGACGAAGATCCCCAGATGACCAACATGCGGGTTGGTCAGGTAGACGATGCGCTGATCCGCCTGCTTGAGCGCGTCCGTGTCGGGATAGACCACGGGAATCCAGCCCAGTGCCTGGTGAGGCGGCGTGATGTTGTCACCGTAGGAGGCGAAGACCACCAGCGGGTTGCGGATGCGCTTCAGGTCGACGGCGCAGTGCTCGTCGATCCGCAGCTTGCCTTCCTCGAGACGGTTGCCGATGAACAGGTTCTCGACAATGGCGACGATCTCTTCGCGGCTCATGAAGTACCAGGCATTCCACCAGCGCTCGAACTGGAGGAAGCGATCACGCTCGGTATCCACATGCGCGAAGAGGTTGGCGTACTTCTCCCACACGCCTTCCGGCTTGAGATTCTCGAAGTTCTGGATGAGCCAGGCGCCGTCGAAACGACCATTGCCTAGATCCGCGAGCAGATGGGTCATCCACACGCCGCCCACGAATCCTCCGGCGAGCCGCATCGGGTTCATACCCGCGGCGCCCGCCCAGTAGGACAGCGGCGATCCGTTGAGCACGACTGGCCCGCTCAGGCCCTGGCAGTCCGCCGCGAGCAGCGTGAGTGCCCAACCCGCCTGGCAGTTGCCGTACAGCACAGGAGGCTGGCCGGGATGGCGCCTCGCCACTTCCTCCACGAAGCGCCGCAGCGCCTGCAACACGTCCGCGAGCGTCTGGCCGGGACATGGTTCAGGATAAAACGAGACGAAGTAAACGGCATGGCCGCGATGCAGCGCGATACCGACTTCGGAGTCGGTCTTGAAGCCGCCGATGCCTGGGCCATGTCCGGCACGCGGATCGACGACCACCACGGGCGGCCTGGAGGCATCCAGGCAGTCTTCGATGCAGTGGTCCCCGGCCCGCGTGATGCGAAGGAGCGCGTAGTTGGCCGGATGCTCGAAGCGCCGGGCATCGAGCAGCGTTTCGTAGTCGAAGTCCAGCAGCGGAGGCTTGCCCGCGCGCTCGTGGGCGATCATGTCGTCGGCCCGCTGGCGCAGTGTGTCCCAGAACAGCACCGCGCGCTCGAACACGTCACGCGAGTAGCCCACTGCCTGAGCGAAGTCGTACACGGCAGAACCTGCAAGCGCTTGTTCGGCGGAATGATCTGTCGACACCGACGGCACGGCTGCCACGGGTGATGCGTGAACAGCCCTTTCGCTTCTGGATCTGCCCGCAGCGCGCTTCGCTGAACGAGTCCGGGTTTCACGTGGGCGCATCTTGGCCTCCAATGGAGATACTGCCGCGACGTCTCAAGTCGCGATTTCGATGATGTCCGGGTTCCGGGACGCATATTCCATGGCATAGGCCAGTTCACCCGCGGTGTCGGCGTGCAACTGAAGCAGCGGCTGTCCGATGCCGACGTCAGCTCCCAGCATGACCTCCATGGTGACGCCGGCGGCCTTGGCCTCGGGCGCACCGGCCAACTTAGCGAGCTGGGCAATCTTGCGGTTGTTGATCTGGACGATCCTCCCAGCACGCGCCGCAGTCAGGGGCCGGATGTGCAAGGCCCTGGGCGGCTCGCGCATGCCGCCCTGCGCCTGGCAGATCCGCTGGAACTTCGTCCAGGCCTGACCGTCAGCCAAGGTGGCCAAGGCCAGCGCATAGCCTGCTCCTGGCTCTGCCGCGCCGCCGATTTCGAGCGCGGCGCCGGCGAGCACTGCGGCCCGGTGCCGCAGATCGCCGGGCGCATCGGGTTTGTTCTGAAGGACGGCGAGAATATCGTGCGCTTCGAGGGCGGGGCCGATCCCTCGGCCCACCGGCTGGCTGCCGTCGGTGCGGATGCACGTCGCGGCCAACCCGAAGTGCGCGGCGACCGCGATCAGGCGGTCGCCCAGCCGATCTGCGGCTTCCTCCGTGCGGACCTTGGCGGTCGGCCCGACCGGGATATCGAGCACGACGTGATTGGAGCCCGCCGCGATCTTCTTGGACAGCACGGAGGCGATCAATTGCCCCTCGGTGTCCACGTCCAGTTCCCGTTCCACGCGAACGAAGATGTCGTCGGCGGGACTGAGATGCACAGCACCGCCCCAGGCGATGCAGCCGCCTTCCTGATCCACGACGCGCCGCATGGTGGCCAGGTCAAGATCCACAGGCGCCAATGTTTCCATGGTGTCGGCGGTGCCCGCCGGCGACGTGATCGCGCGCGATGAGGTCTTGGGCATCACCAGGCCGTGGGCTGCCACGATGGCGACGACGATCGGCGTGGTCCGGTTGCCTGGCAGTCCGCCGATGCAGTGCTTGTCCACCACCACCGGAGCGTTCCACGTCAGGCGCTCCCCGGCATCGATCATCGCGGCGGTCAGATCGACCGTTTCCTGTTCGTCCAGCGGCAGGGCCGCACTGGCCGTCAGGAACGCGGCTAGATGCACGTCCGTGTAGCGTCCCGCCGTCACGTCCGCGACGACGGCTTGCAGCGCGGCCGCATCGAGCCGATGGCCATAGATCCGCCGTCGAACGCTGGCCAAGGAGTCCAGGGCGGGGGCATGGGAGACCTCAATGGGGGCGCCCTCGGCGACGCCCAGCCGTTCCCAGGCGGATTCGGAGAGTGCGGCTTCGCCTGGCGCAACCAGATCGCCATCGGCCTGATAGAGCACTGCCTGCACCTGTCGCCCACCGGCCGAAAGCAACACCTGCGATCGTGAGGCGAGTCCCTCGGCGCGGCACACGTGGCAATCCGTGCGCATGACCGCAATCGACTGGTGTTGGGCATAAAGCCCCAGGCGCCGAGCGCGTAGCGTCGGCGGCGAATCGGCCACCTGGGCATCACGCGCGTTCATAGTTCGAACACCTGCCCGAAGCGCGGCACCGAGACAGGCCAGCCGTTCTCCTTGTCGATGCGTACGCGCAGTGCCTCGGAGGCCTCCGGTTCGCCATGCACGACGAAGATCCGCGAAGGCGCGTGCCGAAAACCGGAGAGCCAGCGCATCAGCTCGTTGGCATCGGCGTGCGCGGACAATTCCGGCAGGTTGGCGACCTGCGCATTGACCGGCACCCATTGACCGTGAATCCTGATTTCGCGTGTGCCTTGCAGCATCGCCTGGCCGCGCGTTCCTGCGGCCTGGTAGCCGGAGAACAGGATCGTGTTCTCGCGCTTGGGCGCGAACGCCGCGAGGTGGTGCAGCACGCGGCCGCCGGTCGCCATGCCGCTGGCCGAGATGACGACCTTGGGGAATCGGCTGGCGGTGATCTGCTTGGATTCCTCGACCTCGCGGGTATACGTGGCGATCCCGCAGGCGGCATGACAGATCTCGGCGGGCAGGCGGTGGTCGGCGAGGTGATCGCAGAGCAGCTCGCTGGCGTTGATCGCCATCGGACTGTCCAGATAGATGGGCACCGAACCCAGGCGCCCGGCCTGGCGCAGCTTCCAGAGGTAATAGAGCAGCAATTGTGCGCGGCCCACCGCGAACGCGGGAATGACAACCGTGCCGCCGCGGCCGACCGTTGTCTCGATGACGGCCCCGAGTGCTTCGGCGGCATCGCTCGGGGCATGGGTCCGGTTGCCGTAGGTGGACTCGATCACCACATAATCGGCTTCGGTCACGGGCTGCGGATCGAACAGCATCGGGTCGTCGTAGCGGCCGAGGTCACCCGAGAACACGATGCGCTTGCCGCCCCAGTCGATCTCCGCCGTAGCGGCACCCAGGATATGCCCGGCGTAGCGGAACGTCAGCGTCGCACCGTCGGGAAGCGGGGCCGGCTTGCCGAACGGCACATTGGAGAACTGCTTGAGCGCGCGCTCGGCATCCTGCACGGTATACAGCGGCAGGGCGGGCTTGTGCTTGCTGAAACCCTTGCGATTGGCGTACTCGGCATCCTTTTCCTGCAGATGGCCGCTGTCCTTGAGGATCAATTCGGCCACGTCGCGGGTTGCGGCGGTGGCGTAGATGCGTCCGCGAAAGCCATCGCGCACGAGTCTTGGCAGATAACCGGAGTGGTCGAGATGCGCATGCGTCAACACCACCGCGTCGAGTTCCTTCGGCGCGATCGGCAACGGCTCCCAGTTCAGCTCGCGCAGATTCTTGAGGCCTTGGAACAGGCCACAGTCGACCAGGATGTGTTTCCCGTTGTGGCTCAGCAGGTGCTTGGAGCCGGTGACGGTGCCAGCACCGCCGAACGAGGTGAGCTTCAAGAGAGGAATCCTCAGAGTGTGGAAGTCGCGGTGAAGGAGTCGGCACCCGTCGTCGGGTCGATGTCATCGAGAGGTTCGGGTGGACGGCGATGGCGCACGAGGCTGGTCGCTGCCTCCGTGTCGGTGGCAAGGGCCTGTGCGATCAGCGGGGCCAGTGCAATCGCATTGCTCTGATGACGCACGGCATCGGTGGAGACGATGCGGCTGCATAGCTGCGCGAGTTGTGGATAGGCATCCTCGGCGAAGATGGCATGCACCACAGCGACCACGGGCAGCGCGAAGCCTTGCTGAGGCAGCTGCCGCGCGGCCTCGATCAGCGTGCGTCCGGAGGACGCAATGTCATCGACCAGCACGGGCTGGCGATCGCGCCAGGCGGACAGGTCGGACAATGCGACCTCGACATTGCGGTCGCCGTGGCGGATCTTGCGCAGGACTGCATGGGGTGCGCCGATGCGCTGGGCGATGGCCGCCACCCACTGCTCACTTTCCTCGTCCGGACCGATCACCAACGGCCTTTCCACCTCGCCGGTGATCCAGTCGGCCAGCAGCGGAGCGGCATGAAGGGTGTCGGCGGGCACGGTGTAGAGCGCCGACAGCGCCGGGTAACGGTGCAGATGGGGATCGACCGTTACCAGGCGGTCGAAGCTCGACGACACGAGACGGGCAAAGCTCCGGGAGGTGATCGCTTCTCCGGGGTGGAAGCGGCGATCCTGCCGCATGTAGGCCAGGTAAGGTGCGACCAGGATCACGTCGCGGGCACCGAGGTCGCGGGCGGCGTCGGCGGCGAAGACAAGCGACAGGAAGCCGGGATCGGGCTGGGCCAGGGTCTGCACGAGGACGACCGACTTGTCCGCCACCTCCGCGGCGATGCGCACGTAGCTTTCGCCGTCGGGGAATCGCCGGGTTTCCAGCTCTCCCAGCTCCCACCTTCCAGCGACCGCCAACTGGCGGGCGAATGCTTCGTTGCCGGGAAGGGGAAGGATCACTCGGCTGGAGGAATCTGTCGTAGTCATGTTTGTCGCCTGTAGAAACGGAGAAGCTGGGCATTGATGGCGACGATCACCGTGCTGGCCGACATGAAGACGGCGGCGATGGCAGGCGTCATCAGGAAGCCCGTACCGAAGGTGATGCCCGCCGCCATGGGCACCGCAATCGTGTTGTAGCCGGTCGCCCAGATCAGGTTCTGCACCATCTTGCGGTAAGTGGCGCGAGACAGGCCAAGGATGGCGCCGACATCGCGCGGATCGCTGCGCACGAGCACGACGTCGGCCGACTCCACGGCGACGTCGGTGCCCGCGCCGATGGCCACGCCCAGGTCGGCCTGGACCAGCGCCGGGGCGTCGTTTACGCCATCGCCCACCATGGCGACCGATAGCCCGCGGGCCTGAAGCTCCTGGATCTTCTGCGACTTCTGATCCGGGAGCACCTCGGCGAAGTACTCCGAGATCCCAAGTTCCTTGGACACCGATTCGGCCACGCCTCGGGCATCACCTGTCAGCATCACCGAGCGAATCCCCAGCCGGGTCAATTCGGCGATGGCATCCCGGGATTCGGACCGAACGATATCGGCAAGCGCGAACAGTGCGCGCGGCTGACCATCGCGTTCGAGTACGACGACGGTCTTGCCTGCCGATTCGAGCTGTCCCAGCCGCTCGTGGGTAATGGCGTTGCCCTGGCGGGCCAGATGACCTGGGCTGACGATGCGCACGCGCTCGTCGCCCACGTTGGCTACGATGCCTTCGCCGGTGATGTTGCGCACGTCGCTGGCCTTGGGGATGGCGATGTCGCGGCGCTTTGCCTCGGCCACGATGCCATGGGCGATGGGATGTTCCGACTGGCTCTCGGCCGCCGCGGCGAAGGCCAACTCCTGGCGCTCATCGCCCTCCTGCAGCATCACGATGTCGCTGACCCCGAATCGTCCCTCGGTCAGCGTGCCCGTCTTGTCGAACACGACCGCATCCAGTCGGCGCGCTCGCTCAAACGCCGCCCTGTCACGGATCAGCAGGCCGTTGCTCGCGCTCAGCGACGTGCTGACCGCGACCACCAGGGGCACAGCCAGTCCGAGCGCGTGCGGGCAGGCGACGACCATGACGGTGACCATGCGCTCGATGGCGAAGTTGAGCGGCGCGTCGAGCACCAGCCACCAGACCAGCAGCGTGCCGACGCCCACGGCCAAGGCGATGTAGGTCAGCCAGGCGGCAGCGCGGTTGGCGATGTCCTGCGTGCGCGAGCGGGTCTGCTGCGCCTTCTTGACCAGGTCGATCACCTGCGACAGATACGTGGCATCGCCAGTTGCGGTGACGCGTATGATGACGGCGTTCGCGCCGTTGATGGCCCCGCCGATCGCGGTGGCACCGACTCCTTTGGCGACCGGGCGGGATTCGCCGGTGAGCATGGCTTCGTTGAAGTCCGAGGAGCCCTCGGTGATCTCCCCGTCCACCGGCACCTTGGCGCCGGGACGGACGATCACGCGGTCGCCTGGCTGTAACGCACTGATCGGCACGTCGTGCAGGCTGCCATCGGCATCGATGCGGGTGGCACTGTCGGGCAACAGCTTGACCAGTTCCTCCAGGGCACGCGACGCCCCCATGACCGAGCGCATCTCGACCCAGTGGCCCAGCAGCATGATCGCGATCAGCGTCACCAGTTCCCAGTAGAACTCCTGCCCGGGAAAGCCGAAGGTCACTGCCACCGAGAAGATGTAGGCGGCCGAAATGGCCAACGCGATCAGCGTCATCATCCCGGGCTGACGCTTGCGCAGTTCGGAGACGACGCCGACCAGGAAGGGCCAGCCGCCGTAGAGATAGGCGACGGTCGACAGGGCGAACAGGAGGTAACGATCGCCTGTGAATGCCAACGCCTCGCCCAGGCCGAGCGCGTGCTGGATCATGGGCGACAGCGCGAGGACAAACGGGGTCAGCAGCAGCGTGACCCAGAAGCGTCTGCGGAAGTCGGCGACCATGGCGCCATGGTCATGGCCGGCATGGCCTGCGTGACTCGAACCGGCGGCGCTTACGACGGCGCCGGTGCCGGGTGGAGACGCATGGACGTGTGCGCCGTGATCGTGCTGGTGGTGTGCGTGCGGGTCATGGTGACTCATTCGATCTGGCCTTCTTTATTGTTGAACAAGCGCCCAAGCCGCGGCACGAATGCAGGCACGTCGCTCGCGTAGCGTCGATACTGATCCCCGAACGTCGCTTCGACCTCGCGCTCCTCCCGCTTGGCGAGCCGCCAGTACATGACCAGCAGAATCGGCAGCATCACGCCCGTCACGAGTGTGGGCCATTGCAGGAAGAATCCGATCAGCACCAGGATGAAGCCCACGTACTGCGGATGCCGCACATGGGCGTACGGCCCGGTGGTGGCAAGCGATCCGGCGCGTTGAGCCTCGTGCAACACCCGCCAGCCCGCGGCGATCAGCCAGAACCCGCTGCCGATCAGCACGTAACTGGCCAGGTGGAACGGATTGAGATGAGGATCTCCCGACCAACCGAAGAGTGCGGGCCAGATGTGGCCGGCGTCGTGGGACAGCGGGTCCAGTCCCGGGAAACGATTGCCCACCCAACCCGCCAACAGGTAGAGCGTCAGCGGAAAGCCGTACATTTCCACGAACAGGGCGACGATGAAGGCGGAAAACGCGCCCAGCGAGCGCCAGTCGCGCGCCGTCGTCGGCTTGAAGAAGCTCAGGGCGAACAGAATGAAGATGCCGGCGTTCACCAGCGCCAGAAACCAGAGGCCGTAGGCGGGCGGGTTACCGGTCATCGCGGTCGCCCTCCTCCCGATGCGTCTGGTGGCCACCGTGACCGCCGTGACCGCGGTGCAGGAAGAAGTGCATGCCGATGCAGATCACCAGGGGCAGCAAGAGGGGGAGCGCACCGAGTACGTGCGCCCGATGCTCCAGCCACAGGAAGAGTCCCGCGATAGAGAGAAAGACGCACACGGTCAGGACGGCGGGGCTGCGCCAACCGCCTCGCTTCCGATCAGGAATTTCGCTCATCTCGATGCTCCAGGGCGCCAGTTAAGAATGGACGGGACAATTGGCGACGATGCCTCCTGAGCGTAGAAAGGCGTCGCTGTCGGGTCAGTTACGCGTTGATTACATTCATGTAATCACCACGTCATCGTTGTGGCAGATGGCGTCTTGCAGTGTCAGTAGCAGCCTGGCTTGCCGACCTGGTCGGGTCGGCGCTCGAAGCGGTCGTGGAGATTGGACGCGATGAAGCAGCACATTGTCGATCGGAGGGACGCGCTGAGCGGCATCCTGCTCCTGGTGCTCGGCCTCCTCACCATGGGGACTGCGGTGTTCTTCCTAGTGTTGCGCCCCGCGCTTCTGCCCGAGGATATCCGGCACACCGGTATCGACCCAGGCACGTTGCCCCCGGCGTTCCTGGAATGGCTCGGCACCGTGTTCCGCACCTGGGGTGGTTTCATTGCCGGATTTGGCGTCCTGCTGCTGGGGATTGGAGGCTTCCTGCTCTCCGGCCGGGCGCGATGCCTGTACTGGGCCACGGCCATCGGTGCCGTCGTCGCGTTTGGGCGCTTCCTGTTCAGCAACATCCTCCTGGATTCGGATTTCCTCTGGTTCATTTCGGCCCTGTTCGCGCTGGCCGCCGCAACCGCGATCAGCCTGCTGCTGAGGCGCGGACGCTGACACGATCGTTTGGCATTCACTCGTTCAACGCCGCTCCGGCCCAAATGGTGACGAAATGATTACTGATATGTAATCTTTGCGTCATCCTTATGGCAGCTTCGCCTCGGTAGATTCCAGTGACCCATCATGATCCATCCGTCGTGGCGGGAGCCGGAAGCACGAACGAGTGCGGGCATAGGGCTGACATGAAACTTCTGGTTGTCGAAGACGAGCACAAGACGGCGGACTACGTCCGTCAAGGGCTGATGGAGGCCGGGTTCGTCGTCGACTTGGCGCGCGATGGGCCCGACGGCCTGCACATGGCCACGACCGAGCATTACGACCTGATCGTGCTCGACGTCATGTTGCCGGGCATGGATGGGCGGAAAATCCTGCAAACCATCCGGGCGGCAGGCAACCAGGTGCCGGTGCTGTTCCTGACCGCTCGCAGCAGCGTCGACGATCGCGTCCAGGGATTGGAGTTGGGCGCCGACGACTACTTGGTCAAGCCGTTCGTGTTCTCGGAACTGCTCGCGCGCGTCCGGACGTTGTTGCGCAGAGGGGGTTCGCCTATTCCGCACGATCGCATCCAGATTGCGGATCTGGAGTTGGATCTGGCGCGCCGTCGTGCCACGAGGGCCGGGCAGCGTATCAACCTGACCAGCAAGGAGTTCGCCTTGCTCGAACTGCTGGCGCGTCGCCAAGGCGAGGTGCTGCCGCGTTCGCTGATCGCCTCGCAGGTCTGGGACATGAATTTCGACAGCGACACCAACGTCATCGACGTCGCGATCCGGCGGCTGCGCGCCAAGATCGACGACAGCTTCGAGCCCAAGCTCATCCAGACCGTACGTGGCATGGGCTACACGTTGGACCTGCCGGATGCCTGACCGGTTTGCCTTTCTGCGGCGTCCGGCTTCGCTCTCCGCACGGGTCACCGGCCTCGTCGGCATCGCAATGATGGTGGTGCTCCTGCTGTTCAGCTGGGTCAGCGTGGGATCCCTCGACCGGCATTTCGCCGAAATGGATGAGGAAGAGTTGGGCGTGATCGCCAGTTCGGTCATCCGGGCACTGGGCGAGGTGCAGGACGGAAGCGATACGCAGGCCTTGCGCCGTGCGGTTCGGGGGCATCACGGGGTCTACTACTATGTCGCTGATGCCGGCGGAAAGACGCTGTACGCGCCGAAGGACGGTCCGGACCTGGCGAGCTTCGCCCGGCGCACACCTCCCGTCCCTCTGGCGGACAGGCAAAGCATGACGATATGGGAAGAGAACGGGAAGTCCTATCGAGGTGGCGTCATCCAGGTCGGGGGCGACACCAGTCTGAGCGGTACCTACACGATCGCCGTGGCGATGAACATCGGCGGCCATCTCGAATTCATCCGGAGCTTCAAGCGCATCCAGTGGTGGACCATCTGCGTGGTCATGTGCATCGCGATCCTTGTCGCCTGGTTCGCGGTTCGCTGGGGGCACATTCCGATCCACAGGGCGAACGAGAAGATTCGCGCGATCACCTCGTCCAAGCTGTATCTGCGATTGGATCCCAAGGCTGTACCGGTCGAGCTGGAAGAAACCATCGCGTCCTTCAACGACATGCTCGGGCGCATCGAGGATGGGTTCGAGCAACTGGCGAACTTCTCGGCCGACATCGCCCACGAGTTGCGCACGCCGGTCACGAACCTGACCACGCAGACGGAAGTGGCGCTCGGTCAGGCCCGCTCGGCCGACGAGTATCGGGAGATTCTCTATTCCAACCTGGAAGAGTTCGGGCGCCTGAACCGCATGATCAACGACATGCTGTTCCTGGCTCAGACCGAGAACGATCCGGGCAATCTGAATCTGGAGAGCGTGGTCCTTGAGGACGCCGTCCGGGGGCTGTTCGAGTACTTCGAGGCCTTGGTGGAAGAGCGAGGCGTGAAGCTCGAACTTCGCGGCCGCACGACACCGATCCGCGGTGATCGGGAAATGCTTCGCCGGGCGCTCAGCAATCTGATCTCCAATGCGATCCGGTACACGCCCAGTGGCGAAACCATCACCGTGAGGTTCTCGCAGAAGGATCGGGACGTCATCATCAGCGTGGAGAATCCCGGCGAGAAGATTCCACCCGAGGAGCTCTCGCGCATCTTCAACCGCTTCTACCGGGTGGGGCACGCCGCCCACCGAAAGGGCGAAGGCGCCGGGCTGGGACTGGCCATCGTCAAATCCATCGTCGAGGCGCATGGCGGGTCGGTCAGCGCGCTGTCCGACGAGAAGCTGACCAAGTTCTACATCCTCTTGCCGTTGACCGAGAGCTGAAAACACGTTCTTCATCGCCGCGCGCAGGCGGGTGATGGGGCATCGAGAGCTGCGGACTTCTGCCGTGCCGCGAGGTTCAGGGACGGGGACAATCGGGGGAGCCAGCGCCGCGCTGGGGCCAGAGCCGTGAAAGGCTGAGCGTCAGCATGAGCGAAGCCGCGGCCAGCCCCCAGGCAACGACAAACTGCCCATCCGTGCTGATGGCGGCGACGGCGATCGGCGCCAGAATCGGCCCGATGCTGGTCGCCGATTGCTGCGGACCGAGCCTCGATGCAGAAGGCGTGCCTTCACCGCCGATCCACAGGCTGGCGACCAGCCTGCCATCGCAACGAGAACCGCCAGAGTGATCGGGCTCCTTGCCAGCGGAAACAGGAGCATAGGCGTGCCGAACAGCATCAGCATCAGGAAGGCGAGCATCGCCGGTCGCGCAATCAGCCAGGGAAGATAGATGTGGAAGAGCTGAGCGGCGAGCATCGCAAAGCCGCACAGGGCGAGGGCGAATCTACGTATCTCTCCACGCATCGTGGCGGCGTCAGTGGGTTCTGAACAATTTCCTTGATATGGGATTGCTAACATAAGCGCAGCGCTTTTGGCCGATAGTAAAAAAACGCTACACAGTTACACCTCAAAACTTTGCGTTGGCTGACGTAGCGTCGAAAGAATCGTGCACTCGGTCCGCTGTCCCCCGTGGCAACTGATGATGACACGCTCAAGTTCATCGGCCATCCGGCGAAGATCTTCCTGGCGCGCACGAATATCGGTCAGATGTGTACGCGCCAGGCGATCGACGTCGTCGCAGGACAAACGCTCATCGCTGGCCAGTTGCAGGAGGCTGCGGATCTCTTCCAGACTGAAGCCCAGATCCCGCCCTCGCGCGATGAACCGCAGGCGCTCGATATCGGCGCTCGTATAAGCCCTATAACCACTGTCCGTGCGAGTGGGGTGGGGCAGCAGCCCGATCTTCTCGTAGTAGCGGATGGTTTCAAGGTGGCATCCGCTGGCTTCGGCAGCCTGACTGATCTTCATGGAAGGATCGCTTGACTCTGTAGTTACTACAGACTTTACGCTAGCCGGGCCCAAACTGTGATTTTCCGGTTGCAGGAGTGGCCCCTCAACGGAGCGCGTGATGTCTGAATGCTGTGGCTGCGGCAAGGTAGTCGATGTAGCGGGTATGCAAGCCAAGCAGCGCAAGGTGCTGGTGATCGTGCTGCTGATCAACCTGGCGACCTTCGTCATGATGGCCCTCGCCGCGTGGCACTCCCACTCTTCGTCCCTGTTGTCCGGAAGCCTGGACAACCTCGGGGATGCGCTGACCTATGCGGTGAGCCTGGCGGTGGTGGGCGCATCGGCACACCTGAAGGGCCGGGTGGCCCTGCTCAAAGGCTTCTTGATCCTAGGGGCCGCGATCGCGGTAGGCGTACAGATCGTCTGGCGCTTGGCCCATCCGGGTGTTCCGATCTTTGAGAGCATGGGGGTGGCTGCGTTGCTTAACTTGGCGGCCAATGCGGTCTGCCTGTGGTTGCTGAACCCCTATCGCGCCGGCGATATCAACATGGCCTCGGCGTGGGAGTGTTCGCGCAATGATATCTACGAGGGCGTCGCCGTCATCCTGGCCGCGGCGCTGGTGTGGGCCTTCGGCGCGGGGTGGCCCGACCTAGTGATTGCTGCAGCGTTGCTGGTTCTGTTCCTGCGCTCGGCGGTGCGCGTGTTGCGGGCTGCGTGGCGCGAAAGTCGACCAAGCGCGCAGCCCAGTGCCACGATCTAGCAGGAGTGATCGTCCTCGGAAGGGGACGAGGCGGGTTTGGCTACGGCGCTCGTACCAATGCTACGGTGATGGCGTATGTCCAGATACAGGCTATACGCGGCGGTGAAGGCCGGCAGCAGGTTCTGCACGACGCCCACGGCATCCTGCTTGGACGAGAACAGGAAGTAGCTCAAAGCCATCAGGCTGCCGCACAAACTCATGTACCAGAACAGGCGCGGGATCACCGGCCGGCCGGCGCGTTTGGACGCCACGAACTGGATCAGCCAGCGCACGCCGAAGAAGGCCGCACCGGTCAGGCCAATGAGCTTCCAGGGCGTTGTATGTAGGCCCGTCCAGCTCAACCATAGGATTTCCTGATCCATTACGTTCATGACTTGGAGCCAGCACTGAGCTCGCTGGTGGCGGTTACATGGCTGCGCTGGATCAGCCAGGCCACGCCCATCAGGTCGCGGATGCCCACCAGCGCACGGCCCAGGTTGGTGTACTTGGACTGGCCCGATCCCCGCGGTCGGTGGGAGACCGGCACACTGAGTGTCTTCCAGCCGGCGCGCTGCATCAGTGCCGGCAGGTAGCGGTGCATGTGATCGAAATAGGGTAGGTCCAAGAATGCAGCGCGGTCGAACAGCTTGATGCCACAGCCGGTATCGGGCGTGTCATCCCGCAACAGTGATTGCCGGATGCGATTGGCCCAGCGCGAGGCCCAGCGCTTGCTGGCCGTGTCCTTGCGCTCGGTGCGCCAGCCAGCGAACAGGCGTATCTGCGGCGAAGCCGCTTGGCGAGCGGTCAGTAGTTTCAGGATGTCGGCCGGATCGTTCTGGCCGTCGCCATCGAGCGTGGCGATCCAGGGCGAGAGCGCGTGCTTGACGCCATTGCGGATGGCGGTGCTTTGCCCACTGCGTTGATGGTGCAGCAACACCCGCAGTTCGGGCACCTCGGCTTTGAGCCAGACGAGTACCTCACGCGTGTCATCGTCGGAGCGATCGTCCACACAGATGATGTCGAAGGCGATCTTGCCGCGCAGGTGATGCACCACCTCCTGCACGAGCGGCCCGATGTTGCCGCGTTCGTTGAAGACGGGAATGACGACTGACAGACTGGGCATCCGGGGCAGGGACGGGCTTTGCATGGCGAAGGACTCAGCAGAAGGGCGTGCGGGAAAGGAGAAGGATGACTCAGTCTTCGCTGACATCGGCTGACCACGTGGCCGGGACTTCGCAGTCCAGAATCCAGGCCGTACCCGGTGCCAGAATCCAGGCGCGTCGATTGGAGGCGCCGATGTCGATGACCTGCATTGGATCCAGGCAAGGCCCAATGGCTTCCTTGCGCAGGAACAGCCAGCGTCGCGTCGGGTCCTGCAGCAGCCAGGTGTGCGCCTGCTGCCACTGCTCCACCCAGGGCTTCTTGAAACCGAACTCGGTAACCGGCCGGTCGGCCTGGAGCAGATGCTGTTCGCGCCAGCCGAGCATGGCCAGTTCCGCATCCAGATCGATGGTGGCCTCCACGCGTTGCATCAGCGCTTTGGCAGAACTGTCAGGACTGAGCGCCGGCATGAATCCCACGCCATAGGCGATCCACAGCGAGGCGGTGACCGCCACCAGCGCAAACACCACCCTCCGGCGTGCGGCGACCATCACGACCAGGCTCACGACGGTGAAGGCCAGCAGCCAGCCACTGACCTGCTTGACGGTGCTCATGTCCATGCCGCGTCCTTCGAGCAGGCCTTGCACGCGTTCGGGCGAGGCGGTCAGTAACCACAGGCCCAAGGCGCCCGTCAGGGTGATCACCACCGACAGGTACGACCACAGCACCGCGCGTACGCCACGCCGGCGCAGCAAGCCGGCCAACAACGGCGATGCGGCGAGCGCCAGGGCAGGCAGCATCGGGAAGATGTAGACCTCGCGCTTGCCCGGGCTGGCACTGAAGAAGACCAGCACCAGCAGCGCCCAACCGAGCAGTAGCGCGTAACGCGGGTCCACGCGACGCACACGCCGCCACCACGCCGGCAGCAACCACGGCGCGAGCAGCACGCCTGGCAGCCACAGCGTGAGCATGGTCTGTAGGTAGTACCAAGCGGGTTTTACGTGGTGCCAGGCATTGGCGTAGCGGGTGCCGGTCTGCTTGAACAGCATTTCCCGCGCGTAGGTGTGCAGGGCCGGATCCGATGAGGCCGCCACCGTGGCCAGCATCGGTACCAGCCACACACCCGCGCCCAGCACAAAACCCGCAATGCCGGCCAGCACATGCACCCCTCGGTGCGAGGGCAGGAGGTGGGGCGACTTCCACCGCACCCACAGCCAAGGCACGAACACCAACAACGGCAGAAAGCCCACGCCCTTGGTGACCGTGCCCAAGCCAGCGGCGAAGGTGGCCACCATCAGCAGCCAGGGGCTGGGCTTTTCAAGCAGGTAGCGCACCAGCGCCCATAGCGAGAGCGTGGTCATGCCCACCAGCACCATGTCGATCTGCGCGCGCTTGGCTTGCAGCACGAACTGCAGGCAGACGAACAGGCCCAACACGGTGTAGTCGGTCGTGCGCTTTCCCCACAGGCGCCGAGCAAGATCGCCGGTCAGCCACAGCGTCAGCAGCGCGGCCAGCAAGGACGGCAGCAGGAATGCCACATCCCAACTGCGCACCAGCACATAACTGGCCGCCTGCAGCCACATGAAGGTGGGCGGCTTCTCGGCGTAGAGCTCAATCCCGCGCTGCGGGAACAGCCATTGGCTGGTCTCCACCATGGTCTTGGCCGCCAGTACGAAGCGCGGCTCGTCTGCGGGCATCGGCTCGCGTAAGCCCAGGCCGGCCAGCAACGCCGCGATGACCAGCAGGATCAGCAGCCACGTCTGGCGAGGGGAGAGGTCGCTAAGGGAATGACGCATCGGCGTATCGCTCGTGCAAACAGAGGAAGAGAACGGGAAACCTTCGGTGCGGGATCGCGCGATCTAGAAGCGGCGTCGACGCTTTCGTCCGCCGTGCGGCGGCGGCCCGGACGGCCCTTTGCGCAAAGGCGGCGACGTCCCGTCCGGTGGGGACGGCCGGTTCTGATGGCGGGGAAAGGGATTGCCGAAGCTCTCGATCACCGGCGATGACAGGGCGCGTGCCTGCTCGATCGAAGCTCTGAATTTGGCCGCCGACACCCAGGCCGCGATCGCTGCCAGGGCCGACGTCACCCCCAACCACGGCGCGGCGCCCTGCATGCCCGTGCGGGTGGCGACAGCCGACTGCAGGACCGCCGTGATGGTGAACAGGGCGCCGTAGATCACGCTCAGCACAATGCCCGTGCGCCGCCGGCGCACGGGCATGGCCTGCAGGGGTCTGGCCATCAGCGCCGACGCGATGGCGAGCGCGTAGAACGGCGCCTCCAGGGCGGCGACCACGGTGCCGGCGGTGCCCACGGATCGATAGGCGATGAGCAAGCCGAGCAACATCACCGGCGCGGCCACCAGCAACTCACGCAGGCGTGGCCGCATCGCGGCCGCGAACTCGGACAGATACCGGCGATCGTCGCGCTTGAACGCCACCAGCAGATCCAGCGCGTGCAGGGTGACCACCACCCAGAACAGCGCGCCCGTCAGCACCACGGTGCTGCTGAGAATCACGGTGAGGCCATCGGGGTGGGGAATCGACATCGCCGACTTCAGTCCCCAGCCCAGGGCAATCACCAGTGCGGCTAACAGTACGTATGCCATATCACGCTCCAAAGGCGTCGCATCAGCTGGCCAAGATGGCCAGCCATGTCAGCGCCGCCATGGCCAAAGTCAGGAAGACGGCGGCCGAACCCATGTCCTTGGCGCGACCGGCCAGTTCGTGGTGTTCGGGGCCGTAGCGCTCGATCACTGCCTCGATGGCCGAGTTGAGAAGCTCCACGGGCAGTACCAGCAGGACGGAGATCGCCAGCAAGGCGCGCTCCACACCGTTCTCACCCAGCAGCAGTCCCAGCGGTGCCATCACAAGGGCGATTACCACTTCAAGTCGGAAGGAGGATTCATGCAGCCAAGCGGCGCGCAGTCCTTGAAAAGACCAGCACGTGGCCATCATCAAACGCTTGGGACCACGCGGCAGGTGGCCATACCCATCAGCCATGGGACGTTCCTCGAGAAAGAGTGAGTGCGCGCTTCGATCGCAATCTCGCGCAAAGCATCGGAAGGCCCGGCGATGTTCGCCGGGCAGAGGTGGGAGTACAGTCGGAAGGCCTCATGGCGAGGCTCCCGCCGTGGCCTGACATCC
Source organism: Pseudoxanthomonas sp. LjRoot143 (assembly GCF_964252945.1). Classification (NCBI taxonomy): domain Bacteria; kingdom Pseudomonadati; phylum Pseudomonadota; class Gammaproteobacteria; order Lysobacterales; family Lysobacteraceae; genus Pseudoxanthomonas; species Pseudoxanthomonas sp. LjRoot143. The sequence continues at coordinate 1,652,736 of NZ_CAXUPM020000001.1, forward strand.
GAAGAACACATCCAGCGTCGGCTCGTAGGCCTCGGTCTTGACCTGCATCAATGCCAGGACGGAATGGAACAGGTTGTCGTGGCTGATCGGCTGGCTTGCCCGACTGCGCACGCACGCGGTGTTGACGCCCTTACCGCCGGCCATGCCCGGTGAAAGCCAGGCCACCATCGGCACCTTGATCTGGGTGTCCGGCGCAATGGAGTAGGGCAAGCCGTGCAGATAGACGTTGCCTTCGCCCAGCGACTCGCCGTGATCGGAGACATAGATCATCGCCGTGTCGTGCGTGGTGTCTTGCGAGAGCATCTGGATCGTCTTGGACAGGAAGTCATCCGTTTCCAGGATGGCGTTGTCGTAGGCGTTGACGATCTCTTGCCGCGTGCAGCTGCCCAGATCCGAGGAACGACAGTCAGGCCGAAACTGACGGAGTGCTTCCGGATAGCGTTTGAAGTACGCCGGCCCGTGATTGCCCAGTTGATGCAGAACCACCACCGTGTCGCCGGGGTTGTCATCGATCACATCGTGCAAACCTTGCAGCATCACCGCATCACGGCAGGCCTGGTCATCGCACAGCGAGCTCTCCGGCGGCTTGCGGTAGGACTCGAAGGACAAACCATCGCAGACGCCCTTGCAGCCGGTCTGGTTGTCCCGCCACAACGTCTTGACGCCGGCCCGCTCCAGCACGTGTAGCAGCGACTCGGAACCCACGATGTTCTCGCGGTCGTAGTTGCGCCGGCCAGCAAGGGAGAACATGCAGGGCACGGAGACTTCCGTGTTGGACCCGCACGCAGTGACGTCGCTGAAGTTGATGACGTTCAACTTCGACAGCTGAGGCGTGGTCTGCCGTTCGTAGCCGTTTAAGCCCCAGTTCTGGGCGCGCACGGTCTCGCCAACCACGACCACCAACAGGTGGGACTTGGTCGAGGGCGCGTGCGCCTGCTGCCGGGCATCGGCCGCCACGACCTGGCGCGGCAGCTTTGGGCTCCCGGCCTCTTGGCTGAGCACGCGCGTGATGGACGCCAGGTAGTTGCCCGGCGCGATCAGGTAGCGCAGCGCTTTGTCATTGCGCATCAGCGAGGACACGTCCTGGAAGGTGGCCATCACCCCCACGCACGTGAGTAACAACATCGCACCCAGGAACAGCATCCGGCGTAGCAGGGCCTGCTTGAGCGTGAAGCGCGGCAAGTGCACCAGCCACAAAGCGGCCGCCGGCAGCACGCCCATCAGCGAGACCGTGCCCACCATGTCCCAGGTCAACAGCTCACGGGCCTCTGCCACATCGGTCCGGATCACGTTGCGGACCATGCTCGGATCCAGATAGACCGCGTACGTGCTGGCGAAGTAAGCCGCCGAGGCGGTGGTCACCAGCAGGATCGCCAGAACAGGTCGGGCAATCCAGCGGTTGAGCACCAAGCCGAACAGCAACGCATGCAAGCCAACCAGGGCAGCGGTCACCCCGATGTAGAAACGCAGTTCTCTCGCCCCGCTTAGGACGTCTGACTCTTTGACACTGGCCCAGAAGGCGCCGTTTGCGGTGAACGCAAAGAAGACGGCAACCGTCAGGATGACCAGCTCCAGGCTCAGCGCCACCCGCCAACGCGGACGGTGTGCGCTTGTTGAACCTCGGAGCGATGTGTCTTGGAATCGGGCGAAAACCTTGCGGAAACTCGCTCGATTCCGGTCAGGCATGACCCACCTCGCTTTTGCACGAAGTGCGTTCCACCTGCAAAGTCACGTCGTGGATATCGAACTGCTGCTCGATCACCCGGGTGAGCTCGACTTGGATCGTGTCCGGATCGGGCACTCCCGCCGCCAGTACGATGTGAGCCGTCAGCACGACCTGCCCAGTCCCCAACGACCACACATGAAGATCATGGACCTCTTGCACGGCCGGCATCTCGATCAGCCGCTTGCGGATGGCCGCCACATCCATGCCTTCCGGCACACCCTGCATCAGGATATGGCCCGCCTGCTTGAGCAGGGTCCAGGTACGGGGTAGCACCCACAGGCCGATCAACACCGCAATGATCGGATCGACCAGCGTCCAACCCGTGACCTTGATGACGATCGCGCCAATGATGACGCCCACCGACCCGAGCATATCGCTCCAAACCTCCAGGTAGGCACCCTTCACATTCAAGCTGGTGCCGCTGCCAGCGCGTAGCAGGCGCATGGAGATCAGGTTGACGATCAAACCCAGCATGGCGATGACCAACATGCCCGTGGACGCAACTTCCGGCGGCTCACGAAAACGTCCCACCGCCTCCCACAGGATGTAGCCGGCGACCACGAACAACAGACCGCCGTTGATGATCGCGCCGATGGCTTCCATACGGGCATAGCCATAGGTGCGGCGAGCATCAGCCGGACGTCGACTCATACGCACCGCGATCAACGACACGGTGAGGGCGATGACATCGGTCATCATGTGCGCCGCATCGGATAGCAGCGCCAAACTATTTGTTACCAGACCGCCGATTATCTCGGCGATGAGGAACGTGGAAGTCAGGCCGAGCGCCCACCATAGGGGCTTCTCGTACCGGATCTCGGACGTTTCATGATCATGCCCTGTGCTCATGCGTGTTCTCCTGGGAACAGATGCAAAAGAGCGGCTAGGAACGGGGTAGGGCGGCGGTGCGTACACCGCCGCCGTGCCCTGTCACGATTTCATGTGCGCCGGGGTGCGATTGAAGCGGGTGTGCACCCATCGGTAGAACACCGGTAGTACCACCAGCGTCAGCAACGTGGAGGAGATGATTCCGCCAATGACCACGGTGGCCAGCGGACGCTGCACTTCCGAGCCCGCACCGACATTCAGGGCCATCGGCACGAAGCCAAGCGAGGCCACCAACGCCGTCATCAGGACCGGTCGCAGACGCGTGAGCGCACCTTCGCGGATGGCTTCGGCCATCGGCTGACCGCTCTCGCGGAGGCTTCGGATGAAGCTGATCATCACCAGGCCGTTGAGCACCGCCACACCTGAGAGCGCGATAAAGCCCACGCCCGCCGAGATCGACAGAGGAATCCCGCGCAGCGCCAACGCCAGCACGCCACCGGTCAAGGCCAGCGGAACACCGCTGAAGACGATGAGCGCGTCCTTGGCCGAACCAAAGGCCATGAATAGCAGGGCAAAGATCAGCACCAGGGTCACCGGCACCACGATGGACAGACGCTTACTGGCCGAGATCAGCTGCTCGAAGCTGCCGCCGTACTCGATCCAGTAGCCGGTAGGCACCGTCACCTGTTGATCGATGGTGGACTGCAGTTCGGAGACGAAGCTGCCCAGATCGCGGTCACGGACATTGGCGGTCACGATGATGCGCCGCTTGCCGTTCTCACGATTGATCTGGTTGGCTCCCTCGGAGATCTCCACGCGTGCCACCGAACTCAGCGGTACGACCTGCGCCTGAGCGGCGTTGGCCTGTGTACCCACCGACTCATCAGCCTGGTTGGCCGCGATGGCCGCCGTCAGCGAGATGGGCAGTGCTGAGAGCGCAGTGGGATCCAGTCGCTGCTGTTCTGGCAAACGGACCACGATGTCGAAGCGTCGATCACCCTCAAACAGCTGGCCGGCGACTTCACCCCCGATGGCCGTGGCCACGTTGCGCTGCACGTCAGCCGGATTCAGGCCATAGCGTGCCAAGGCATCCCGATCGGGCAGCACCGAGAGCATGGGCAGGCCAGCAGCCTGTTCCAGGCGAACGTCAGCTGCACCGGGTACCTTGCGGGCGGCGGCCTCGATCTTCTGGCCCACTTCCAGCAACGTATCCAGGTCATCGCCGTACAGGTTGATCGCCACGTCCGCGCGCACGCCCGAAATCAGCTCGTTGGTACGCATTTGGATCGGCTGGGTGAACTCGTAGTTGTTGCCGGGGATCTTCTTCATCTCCGCCTCAACTTCCGCCACCAGGTCCGCCTTGAGCTTGCGCGGGTTGGGCCACTGATCACGCGGCTTGACCATCACGAAGGTGTCAGCCACCGACGGCGGCATCGGGTCGGAGGCGACCTCAGCCGTACCAATCTTCGACCACACTCGCTCCACTTCTGGGAACTGCAGCAAACGTTCTTCCACGATGCGTTGCATGCCCAAGGACTGGGTCATGCTGGTGCCGGGAATACGCATGGCCTGAAGCGCGAAGTCGCCCTCATCCAAGCTGGGAACAAACTCGCTACCCATGCGAGAGGCGAGCAGCCCACTGCCAACCAGCAGGGCGATCGCACCGATGGCCACCAGCTTGCCGCTACGCAGGCTCAGATCCAGCAAAGGTTCGTAGCGCCCACGGAACCAGCGCATCAGCCAGTTCTCTTTCTCTTCGACCTTGCCACCGAGCAACATCGCCACGGCAGCGGGCACGAAGGTCAGGGACAGGATCATCGCGCCCGTCAGCGCCAGCACCACGGTGATGGCCATCGGGTGGAACATCTTTCCTTCCACACCGGTCAGGGCAAAGATCGGCAGGTAGACGGCGGTGATGATGCCCAGACCGAACAAGCTCGGTCGGATCACTTCGGCCGATGCGCTGGAGGCCACTTCAAAACGCTCTTCCAGCGTCATCTCACGCCCGAGTTCATGCTGACGTTCGCCAAAGCGACGCAGGCAGTTCTCGATGATGATGACCGCGCCGTCGACGATCAGACCGAAGTCCAGTGCGCCCAGGCTCATCAGGTTGGCCGACACGCCACCGCGCTCCATACCGGTCAAGGTGAACAGCATCGACAGTGGAATCACCGCAGCCGTGATCAGAGCAGCTCGGAAGTTGCCTAGCAGCAGGAACAGGATGACGATGACCAGCAACGCGCCTTCGATCAGGTTCTTGGCGACCGTGGTAATCGTGCGATCCACCAGCGAGGTACGGTCGTACACCGGCGTGGCAGTAACGCCCTTGGGCAGACTCTTGGCCGCTTCCTGAAGCTTGGCGGCCGCGGCTTGGGAGACGTCACGGCTGTTGGAGCCCACGAGCATGACCACCGAGCCGAGCACGACCTCGTGGCCGTTCTGGGTTGCCGCACCAGTACGCAGTTCTTCACCGTCGGCCACATTGGCCAGATCACGAACCCGAATGGGCACACCGTCACGACGGGTGACGACGATCTTCTGAATGGCAGGAATGTCCGAGACCTGTGCCGGCACACGCACCAGGAACTGCTGGCCGTTACGTTCGATGTAGCCGGCGCCCACATTCTGGTTGTTGGCCTGCAGGGCCGTCACTACATCTTCAAAGGTCAGGTCCAGCGAGCGCAGCTTGGCAGGATCAGGCGTGACGTGAACCTCACGCTTGAAGCCGCCCATGGTGTTGACTTCGGTCACACCCGGAACGTTGCGTAGTTGCGGACGAATCACCCAGTCTTGCAGCGTACGCAGATCGGTGGCGGTGTAGGGCGTGCCATCGGGTTTGCGGGCTTTGGGATCGGCATCGATGGTGTAGGAGAAGATCTCGCCCATACCGGTGGCAATCGGACCCAGGGTGGGTTCGATACCTTCGGGCATTTGCGCCTTCACTTGCGCCACGCGCTCGGAGACCTGCTGACGCGCAAAGTAAATGTCCGTCCCGTCCTTGAACACGACGGTGACCTGGGACAGCCCGTAGCGGGAGATCGAGCGGAAGTACTCCATCTTCGGCAGACCGGCCATGGCCGTCTCGATGGGGAACGTGACGCGTTGCTCGGCCTCCAGTGGCGAGTAACCGGCCGCTTCGGTGTTGATCTGAACCTGGACGTTGGTGATGTCGGGGGTGACATCGATAGGGATCTGACGGGCACTCCAGATGCCGATGGCGATCAAGGCCACCGTCAACGTCATGACCAGCCAGCGATGATTAATCGCGACTTTTATGATTTTTTCGAGCATGACGGTCTCCTTTAGTGCGCGTGTGTCGCGCCGGACTTTTCGATGTCCGCCTTGACCAGGTAGCTCTGGGTCACCACGATGTCCTCGCCGGCCTTCACGCCTTCCAGCACGGCCACTTGCGTGGAGTCACGATCACCCAGCTTCACCGGCCGCGCCGTGTAGGTATCGCCGTCACGCACAAACACCACGTCCTTGCCGTCCATGCTCTGGATGGCCGACTGCGGAATCACGACGCCCGCATCGCTGGTGGACATCGTGATTTGCGCCTTGACCGCGGTGCCTGGACGCCAGAAGCCATCCTCGTTGGGCAGTGCGGCACGGGCGACCAGGCTCTGGCTCGCCGTTGACGTGCTGGGCAGCACGCGTTCGATGGTCGTCGTAGCGCTGACGTTGTCGTACAGGCGACTGACCGTGACGGCCACGCCCGGACGCAGGTACTGCGCATCGGCCCCGAACACATGCAGGTCGACCCACACCTTGGACAGATCGCCGATCTCAAACAGCGGCTGGCCTTCGGCGGCTACGCCACCGACACTTCCTTGTCGACTGAGGACGACGCCGCTGATCGGTGCGGTGATGGTGTAGGTGGTGAGGCTCAGATTGCTGTGCACCACGGCCAGCGCCTGGCCTTGACGCACGGTATCGCCCACATTGGCGCGCAGGGTACGCACCACGCCGGGGTAGCGCGCAGTGACCTGGGCCACGCCGCCTTCCATCGGCGTCAGCACGCCTTGGACTTCCAGTTCGTTCTTGATGGCACCCTCACTGACTTTGGCCACTTTCACGCCACTCTTGTCAGCTTCTTCCTGCGGGATCGTGGTCTTCTCGGCACCTTCTTCTTCATGACCGCCGGCTTCCTCACCGTGGCCAGCTTCCCCTTCCTCGTGCCCGGCTTCGCCTTCGGCGCCGTGATCGTCACCCTCAGCGCTGGCCTCTTTGGCAGGCGCCGTTTTCTCTTCCGTGGCGTCCTTGGAACCACCGCAAGCGGCCAGCATCAGGACAGCGCCCAGCAGCAACGTCGGAGCTGCAATCTTTGCAACGTTCTTCATGTGGAAATCCTTATGGAGTGGTGGTGCCGCTGGCGACGATCGGCTGCCCGGTTAGGCGCTGGATCTCGATCAGGGCAGCTTGTGCATCGACGGCCACTTGCAGCTGGCGCACGCTGGCTTCCACGCGTTGCGCCTGCAGCTGCGACCACTCCAGATAGCTGATCGCACCGGCTTTCCACGCGTACTCGGCGGCCTTCTCAGCCTTCTCCAAGCGCGGGATCACGTCGGTACGCAGGCGACCGACTTCCAACCGTGCCGTGGAGTAATTGCCGTAGGCGTTGGTGAGCGCGGAGTACAGATCGATACGCAGGGACTCGCGTTCGATCGGCGTCATGGCCAGTTCGGCTTCAGCCGCCCGGATGCCCGGTGCGGCACGGCGTGCCGACCCCAGCGGAATGCTGATGCCGGCCATGAACCCCACATCACTCGTAGATCGGTTGTAGCGTCCACCGGCCTGCCACTGCAGATCAGGCGTAGCTTGCGTACGAGCCAGACGTAGCTGGGCCTCACGCACACGCTCCACGCCCGCCAACTCAGCAAGCTCGGGCGTGTTCTGCAGGTAGTCACTCAGTGCATTGAAGCTCTGCAGTTCCGGCAGCACCAAAGGATTGCCCGCGGCCACGGTGAAGCTGGGCGTGCGCTCATTCCACAGGGCCGCCAGGTTCTGGCGCGTGGCCGCTTCATCGGCAATGGCACGATCCCGATCCAGCTCGGCCGTGGCCAAGGCCGCCTGTGCGGTGAGCACGACGGACTCAGGTGACGCACCTGCGGTCAGGCGGGTACGTGCTGCATCGACAGCGCGCCTACGTTGAACAATGTCCAACTCGGCGATGCTCTTGCGCTTGGTCGCCGCGGTGACCGCCAGATAACGCTGCGCCGTCTCGGCCAGCAGGTCCAGCCTTGCCATCTCACGCTGCGGCGCCAACGTATCAATGTTGGCCAGCGCCAGGGCTTGCCGGGCGTTGAGCTTGCCGCCGCGCTCGATCACCCCAGCCAGGGTGACCGTGAGCTCGGCCTCGCTGAAACCGCGATAGTTGCCGGTGCCGAGCGTGTTTTCGATGGTTGCGCCGAGGGTCATCGGGGGCTTGAGGGCCGCCGATGCCAAGTTGGCATCCAGGACCTGACGACGTCCGTCGAAGATGCGCAGGTCAGGGTGTGTCGTGGCAACGCGCGCAATGGCGTCGTCCAACGAAAGGGTAGAAGAGGGCGCCGTCCCCGTCTGCGCGTACGCAACGGGCACGACCAAAAAGGCAGCGCACGCTGCCAGTCGCAACCACATGAGGTATCTCCGATTAGGCGAAAGAACGATGCACCGGCAAGCCGGCGTGCAGCGTTAGGCCGTAATCGGGGGACGGGTTAGGGACAGCGGCTGCAGGGAATCCAGCGGCTGGATCTCGTGCACAGGCGCGATCGCCTGAGGAGCGAGCGGATCGACCACAAGGGCGGGCGAGGGAATAGCCACCGGGTGGCCGCACGCATGGGCGCCATGGACCAGCGCGTGCAGCAGATCGCCGGCCGAACCCTCGTCCTGATCGCCGGCATCCTGATCAACCACCGCGCTGGTGGCGTCATCGCTGACATCGCAGTGCTCCGGATCGGCATGATCGGCCACGGCCTGGGCCGACTCGTGGATATCGCCCACGGCCGCCAGCACCGGATTGGCCACCACCGCGAACAACAGCAGTGCCAGCGCCGGCAGGCGCAGGAATCGGCTGAGTTGGCGTAGGGCACGCGTCATGGTGCGCGCATGGTAGTCAGTCCCTTGCGCGTTAGACAATCACGCAATTCAGGAAACTGTCATCGCGCTGCAGCGTTAGGGTGTAACAGCGCTTGGCGTGCGCGACCGGGTTGGGTATCGTCGGGCCATTCGTGCAGCCCGGGACCTCCGCGTGCGCCTTCTGACCGCCCATCCCCGATCCTGGCTCGCCTTGGGCGCGCTGTGGCTGGTCGTGGCGGCGGTGCTGGCCCATCCGGTCCTGACCCAGCTCGGGCAGCTGCATGGTCTGGAGCACAGCGTACCGCACCTGCGCGCAGCCGCGCATGCGCACGATGCCAAGGGCGAGGTGCCCGATGAGCACGCCAAGGGGGCGCACAGCCTGTTCCATCACTCGGACGTGTGCGCACACGCGGTGATCCTGCCGGACTTCCCGGCCCCTGGGCCGCTCATCCCCGGCCAGGCCTATACGCCCATCGCCGCGGTCTTGGCGCTGGCCCAGCGCTCTACGCATCCCTTACGCCCACCCATCGCGTGATCGCGCCGGCGCACGCCGCCTTGGCGTAGCCGCTGCTTCGGGATCGCGTGCGCCGGTCGCAACGACCGTGCTGTCGCGTGGCACTCACTTGCGCTGTGGACACTCAGGTTCATCTGCGCAGCACTGACGAGATCGATATGGATACCTCCCTTGGCAAGTTGCGCCTGGACATTCCCGTTGTGCTTCCCCACGTGCGAGATGCCGCCGATGCGTGCATCGAGCGCCTGCAGAGCGAACTGCTCGCACGCCCCGGTGTGGATCGCGTCCACATTCGACCTGCCGAAGGGGAGGGGCTGGGCCAGCTATGCGTGCACTTCGATCCGCAGGTGATGTCGCTGGCCCGCATTCGCGAGCTGACACAGGCCGCGGGCGCACGCGTCACCGAAAGCTTCGGTCACCTCACCTGGACGGTCACCGGCATCGGACATGAGCGACGCGCCCGCACTGTGGCCGAACAGATGAGCTCGGTGTTCGGCGTGCTGGAAGCCCGCGCCAGCTCGGCCGGCACGGTGTACCTGGAGTTCGAGCGCGAGAAGATCGACGAGAGCGGGTTGGAGGCCTCTCTCAAGCGCATGGGCGTTACACGCGTGGTGACGGGCAAGCCGTCCCAGCACGAGGATCATGCCGGTCATGCGCATGACGGCAAACAAGGGGAGCACGGAGAGGAGAAGCACGACCACGACCACACCGGCGGCCTGCTCGGCCCCAACACCGAGCTGATCTTCGCCCTGACCTGTGGTGCGTTGCTGCTGGTGGGCTTTCTGATCGAGAAGTTCGCCGCTTCATTGCCGGGGTGGTTGCCCACAGCCTGCTATATCGGTGCGTATGTCTTTGGCGGCGCCTACACGCTGCGCGAGGCCTACGACAACCTCAAGCTCAAGCGCTTTGAAATCGACACCTTGATGCTGGTCGCCGCCGCCGGCGCCGCCGCGCTGGGCTCCTGGGCCGAAGGTGCGTTGCTGCTATTCCTTTTCAGCTTGGGTCATGCGCTGGAGCACTACGCGATGGGACGCGCCAAGCGCGCCATCGAGGCGCTGGCCGAGCTCGCGCCGGATACGGCGATCGTCATCCGCGGCGAGTCCACCACCGAGATTCCGGTCGGCGACCTCCAGCTCGGTGATCGGGTACTGGTGCGTCCCAACGAGCGCCTGCCGGCCGATGGATTCCTGCTGAAGGGCAACTCTAGCATCAACCAGGCACCGGTGACCGGCGAGTCCATCCCGGTGGACAAGCGGCCGGTGGAAGATGCCGCGCTGGCACGAAGCAGGCCCGACAGCGTCGATGCGGCCAGTCGGGTCTTCGCAGGCACCATCAATGGGGCCGGTGCGATCGAAGTGGAAGTGACCAAGCGCGCCGAGGACTCCGCGCTGGCGCGGGTGGTGAAGATGGTGAGCGAGGCCGAGACACGCAAGTCGGCCACCCAGCGCTTCACCGATCGCTTCGAGCGGATCTTCGTACCTGCGGTACTGGCGCTGGCGTTCCTGCTGCTGTTTGCCTGGGTGGTGGTGGATGAGCCGTTCCGCGACAGCTTCTATCGCGCCATGGCCGTGCTGGTGGCCGCCAGTCCGTGCGCGTTGGCCATCGCCACCCCGAGCGCGGTCCTGTCCGGTATCGCCCGCGCGGCGCGTGGGGGCGTGCTGATCAAGGGCGGCGCGCCGCTGGAGGATCTGGGTTCGTTGAAGGCGATGGCCTTCGACAAGACCGGCACCCTGACCGAAGGGCGCCCGCGCATCACCGATGTGGTGGCGGTTGACGGGGCGTCGGAGACCGAGCTGCTGCAGGTAGCGGTCGCGGTGGAGTCGCTGAGCGATCATCCGTTGGCCGCCGCGATCGCGCGTGATGGTCGCAGCCGATTGGATAGAGGCAAGTTGCCAACGGCCTCGGACTTGGAAAACCTGATCGGCCGCGGCGTCAAAGCCCGTCTGGGCGATCAGCCGGTATGGATCGGCAAGGCCGAGATGTTCGGCGCGGACGGGGTTCCCGCCCTGGGTGCCGCCGCGGCAGCGGCCATCGCCGCGTTGCGCGAGCAGGGCAGGACGACCATGGTCGTGCGGTTGGGCGATCGGGAGCTCGGCGCGATCGGCTTGATGGACACGCCACGCGAGGCGGCCAAGCAGGCGCTGATGCGCCTGAAGGCCATGGGCATCGAGCGCATGATCATGATCTCCGGCGATCACCAGAAGGTGGCCCAGGCCGTGGCCAAGGAGGTCGGCCTGGACGAGGCGTGGGGCGACCTGATGCCCGAAGACAAGGTCGAGGCGATCCGCAAGCTGCGCGATCAGGACAAGGTCGCCATGGTTGGCGACGGCGTCAACGATGCGCCTGCGATGGCCAATGCCACCGTCGGCATCGCCATGGGCGCGGCCGGCTCGGACGTGGCCCTGGAAACGGCCGATGTGGCATTGATGGCCGATGACCTGAAGCACCTGCCATTCGCCGTGGGTTTAAGTCGTCACACGCGCGGCATCATCCGGCAGAACGTCTTCGTCAGCCTCGGCATCGTCGCCTTCCTGGTGCCGGCCACAATTTTCGGGCTCGGCATCGGTCCGGCGGTGGCCGTGCACGAAGGCTCCACACTCTTGGTGGTCTTCAACGCACTGCGTCTGTTGGCCTATAAGGACAGGTCCTAGCGCCACAGCCTCAAGCTGATGACATCACGGTCGCGGCGGTGCCACATCGTGATCCTTCGCCGCGTCGTCATGGCCTGCCGAGTACCTCGGCAGGCCGCGCCAAGATCAGGGCTTCTTTCGGGTGCGCTGGAGCTCGGCTGCCACGAGCGCGCTCAATTGCTGAGGACCCAGTTCGGATAGCAGCTTGCCGTTGACGAAGAACGTTGGCGTGCCACGAATGTCGGCCGCTTCCACAGCGGCCACATCGCGTTTGATCAGGGTCTCGACCGCCCCGGTCGCCAGATAGCGCTGTGCACGCGCACGGTCCAAACCGACGGCGACAGCAAACTCCCATACCTTTTTCGGATCCGGCGCGCCATGGCTGGCCCACACAGGCTGGTTTCTCATCAAGGTCTCCAGCACCGGCTCGAACTTCTTCTGTTCCCGGGCCGCTTCCAGCACACCAATGGCTTCCTTGGAGACCTGTCCATGGAAGGGCACATAGCGGATCACCAGACGCACGTCCTTAGGATGGGCGGCCAGCAGTTGCTTCACGTGGGGATACATCGCACGGCAGGAGTCGCAGAACTCCACGATCGTGCCTGGCGCAGTCACCGGCCCCATGGGCGGTGCGCCGGCAGGCCAGTAGAAAGAGCGCGCGGAATCAATCAAGGATACCGGCCGCACCCCGGCTTTACATAAGCGACGTTATGCGAAGTAAGTTATTGATTGTACCGGATTAATTTGGAAATCGCAAGGTCTGTAGTTGCACCGTGCGCTAGCCGGCCACAGACGCGATAAGCTAAGCATTCCTTAGTTCCAGCCATTCTTGATGTCATGACGACGCCATCTGAGCGCACCCGCAATGTGTTGCAGGCGGGCGCGTTCCTCCGGCAGCTAGCGGCCAGCCAAGCCGTGCCCAAAGAGGTGCGGCAAGAGGCATATCGACTGCTGCGGCACTATCCAACCGTCAGCGACATCGAGGCGATTGCTGAGCACGAAGAGCGGCTGCGAGCGCTGACCCAGTCGGCCTTCGTACGACCCTACCTGAGCAGCGAGATCGAGGCGGATTGGTTCTCCGGATACCCGCTTGGCCCTCATCGCATCTGACTATGAAGCAACCGAGCAGGCCGCGTGCAAGAGGGACTACGTCCGCAGAGGCAGCGCTGGAGGCTTCCTTTGAACGGGCCCGCGACAGCGCAGCCGAGGAACGCGCATTCTTCAAGCGACTGATGGATGCGATCGTGTACGTGCATGCGCCCGTCTCGGATGACGCGCGGACACTGCGGCTGGTCCAGTTCCGCCATCCTGACGGTTTCGATGCGATCCCCTTCTTTACCTCGCTCGACAAGGCGCAGGCGGCCAGTTCGGCTGCTGTCAGAATTCTGGGAGTTCCAGGCCGTGAGCTGCTAACCGGTACTCGCGGCGCTACGTTGATGCTCAATCCCAACGACGACGGCGTTGTCCTCTACCCGGAAGAGGTTGCGGCATTGTTGGATACGGGCTTTCTGGCCAGGGTGGAACGGCTGGAGCCGGCGGAGTTCGCGGTGAGACCTGCCCAAGCCGCACCGGCTTGGCTCGCTCCGGCCATCAGCGGCAGCCTTGAACACGCCGACTTCGTCTCGTCGGCGTATCTCCTGGAAACTCACTCGTCGGGGGGCGTCGAACAGCCTCCCGGTCTGTTGATCTGGCTGGTGGTCGACCTGGCTTTCGCCGAGCGGGCGGCTCGTCTGGTGACCACCGCCATACAGCCCTTATGCTCAGATTTGGACGTCATCATCGACTTGGCGGTCCACGACGTATCGCAGCCTTTGCCGGCGGGCCTGGATGATCCCCAGATCGTGCCCATGTTCACGAGAATCAAGCCAACTTGAGCGCAGCTCATCGGCCTATGAGCCCTGAAGACAAACTGCTAGCACTCCTTCCGGAATTGACCGAGGAAGAGAAGGATCGGCGGACCCGCGAAGGTATCGCCGACGTCGACGCTGGACGTACGATCCCGCACGAGGAACTACTGCAATGGATCAGGCGATGGTCGGAGCCTTCTTGAGGGTTTCCGTTGGGTCAGGAGCGTGGAAACTCTTGAATCCAATATTCAAGAAGGGCACGCGTGCCTAAGCAGCACTTCAGAAATGCCTGGGTCACGCGGCTTCTGGTTCGATCAAGCCTAAGTCTGTAATCCACGCACTGCCTGACGTCGAGGGGTGTTTCCTCGTTGAATCATGGTGTTAGAGCCGATTCGGCTGTTTTTCTCACGAATCCCTGCCGACCCTCAGGACAGGCTGAACCCGTCAAAGCCCACGCTCATAGACGATTGACCGAGCCCCGCGCCGACCAGGGCGTCGTCGACCCCGCGCGCAATCTCGACCAGCGTGCGCTCGTAGGTGGAGATAGGGGCGCCACTGGGGTTGTTGACGTGCTGCTGGTACAGCCCGAGCCAGTCGCGCACTGGCCGGAAGCGGTCGCGCAGCGCCACGGCACCGGCAATCAGGGCCGCGGGGCTGTCGACCTCACGGATTATCTGCAACGGGATGGGATCGAGCATCAGCCGCAGTGACATCAGCGACTCGTTGCGCGTCTCACGCCGCTGCAGCTTGGTCCGGCTGGTACGCACCATGTCGAGGGTGCGATCGGCGGCGCTGGCGTCAGGTAGTGCGACGCCGGCAATCTGATAGAAGCGGCGCCGTGCCGGGTGCGGCGTGTACGGCGTGTCGAACTTAACCGCACGCGCCAGCATGCCCGCGCCGCCCCACAAGATCTGCGACTACAGCGGGTGCGAGCTGACCCCGTGCTCGCGGTAGGCGGTCGTGTACTGCGCGTGCAGTTCGCGGAGCGGCGCCGTAAACGCCAGACGCTCGACAAACGCGTCGCGCACCGCTCCCAATTCCGGATCCCGCGGCTGGAAGTCGTAGCCACGCAGGGCCCCCTGACGGGTGGCGGGGGCAAACACATGGCCGGCGCGCTTCCATGTGTCGACGTGAGCGGCCTCGACCAGGATCTGGTCGCGCAGGACCAGGTCGGTGAGCAGGTCGAACAGGCACTCCAGCGCGATGGCCGCCGCGGGCGCCGACGTCAATCGCGGGGCGCCGTCGGCCGTGACCTGCAGCAGCTGACACTGATTGGGATCGAGTCCGTCGGTGAGCAGCTCCGCCACCATCTGCAGAGACCAGTTGTCGGCAATAACCGCTTGTCCCATGCTTCCATACCGGCTGAAGTGTTTCGGTATCGTACCCAGAATTGGCCCAACTTCCGCTGCCCAGGCTCTCGATCAATCCACGACGCTCGAACGAAATTCCGCAGCGATCACTTATCCGGCTTTAGCCATCTTCAAGTAAGCGAGCGGCAGGATTCGCGGATGCGCCGCCGGTCTGGAAGTATCCAATCACACTTGAGACCGCCCGGTGCTCGGTCAGCTGCATGATCGCCGGCAGCGCCACGCCTTGGCGACTGGCCTCCGTCACGAACCCCGAACGCAAGCTATGCCCGCCAAAATCCCCCTCCAGCCCGGCCAGGCGCGCTCGCCGCTGCACGATCTCACCTACGGCGGCCGGGGAGAGGGCAGGGCCGATACGCCTCTTCCAGAGTCGGCGGAAAATCGCCCCTTCGATGAGGCCGGCGGCCTCCAACCAGTCTTCTAGCGCTAGAGCGGCACGATCCAGTACCGGTTTGTCCGGCGAGGAAGATGCGGTGACGCCGGCCTGCTGGGTCTTGCTGTGCTCCAGCCGGTAGATATAGCCCTTGTCGCCAACCCGGCGCAGATCGCGCAGGTCGGCGGCAGCGATCTCGCTGCGCCGGCGTCCGCCGCTGGCGAACCCAAAGCAGAGCAGGGCGCGGTCCCGGATCCCCTCCAGGCTGTCGTCGCAGGTGGCCAGCATCGCCTCCATCTCGGCCAGGGTGATGGCGGTCTTCTTGCGCGGCCGCTCGCCACGCTTGACCGAAGCGCGGGCCGCACGGCTGAGCACGGTGCGGATCGCCGGCTGCTCGCAGGGATTGGGCTGCTGTTTGAGTCGGTGCGCGGTGGACAGCACCGCGACCCGGTGCCGGACCGTGGATAAGGTCCAAGGACCGGATTTGGCCTTCAGGCCGGCCGCCACCAAGGCCTGGTCAACCGCCGGCGGCAGTTCCCACGCCAGCTCGCCGTCGGCGTTGCGCCGGACCACATGGTCGACTACGAACTGCAGCACGGCCGCCTCGGGCACTGGCAGGTTCATTTCGATTCCATAGCGTTGCGCATGCCAGCCCGCCCAATAGCGCAGCGCGCTGGTGTAACTGCGGGTCGTGTTCTCGGCGGCCGCTTCGGCGAGCAGTTCGCGCACCGCCTCGGCGGCCTGCTGGGCCAGCTGAGCGGGCAGGGTCAGGCTGGCAGCCGATTGCGCGAGGGCAGGAATCGCGTGAATATCTTTCATAGTATGTATGTTTTACTACGATAAATGGCATGTAGCCACGATAATCATCACTTATCGTGAGTACGCGTTCAATGGGTCTGCTGGCGGAATAGGAGACAGTTCAATGGCAAGGGGCATCACCGAATCCAACGTTCACACCGCGGCGGACGAACTGGTCGCCGCCGGCGAGCGGCCAACCGTCGATCGCATTCGCGCCCACCTCGGCACGGGTTCACCGAATACGGTGACGCGCTGGCTAGAGACTTGGTGGCAGGGGCTGGCACCGCGCCTGCAGGCTCATAACGCTCAGCTGGCCCTACCACAGGCCCCTGCAGCGGTCGGCCGGTTAGCCCAGCAGCTTTGGGAGCAGGCCTTGGCAGCAGGCGAAGCTCAGGCTCAGGAAGCCTTGGCGAATGATCATGCCCAGTTAGTGCAGCTTCGCGAGGACTTGAGATCCAAAGACCAAGACCGAGAGGCACGAATGGCGGAACTGGTAGAGCAGGCGGGGCGGGCGGCCCAGCGAGCCGAACTCGCCGAGCAGCGGTTGATCGACCTGCAGCATGGTTTTGATGCGCAGCATGCGCAAATAGCCGAGCTCACGGCTCAACGCCTCTTCCAGCAACAGCGCGCTGATCGTCTAGAACAAGAACTGGAGGCAGCCCAGCAGGCGGCCACGGAGCGTGACAACGCCTGGACCACCGAGCGTGATGGCTTGGCCGCCCATGTACGGTCAGTGGAGGATCGCGCTCACGCCGAGATTGATCGAGCGCGACAAGAATGCAAGGAAATCCGGACGCAATGGTCAGCCGATCAGCGCGCCGCAGAGGAGCGCACGCACCTGCTCCGGCAGCAGCACGATGAGGCTAAAGCCGCCAGCATTGCGGCGGGGCGAGAGGCGAGCGAACTGCGAGGTCGGGCGCAAGCGTTGGAACAACAGCTAGCACGCCTGGCGGACCTGCCAGCCGCATTGGAAGCCAGCTTGTCGCAAGCACGGGGGCGCACGTTCAAGCGAGGGGCAGGCAAGGCGCCGTCGGCGGGACCGGCCAAGCGCGCCCGCAAATCCGCGCCCGCTCCCGCTAGCTCGAAGCCAAAGTGATTGTTTCTGTGGAAGGCATGATCTATGAGCTTCACTTGTTCTATGCGGCCCGGCAGGTTCAATACGTGTCATGAATTCCGGCATCGCTAAGTTGGAGAGCGTTCGTGACGACCGCGGTCATCGATGGGCGGCATCCGTCCTGGACGATGAACGTCTCCCGCAATTGATTGTGGGCACCAAGGTGCACATTGAAACCGCAGCCACGGGCAACGTAATGTATGGCTTCGCCGTTGGTGATGACACCGTCGCGGTCTCCGAATGGGGCGACAACGGCAACTTCGAGTTTCATGTGCTCGAGCGTTACGAAGGAAGACTCTCGTGCTTCACGTTGCCGTGCGCCGTCATGGGACCCAGGGCAAGACGAATTCGGATTGGCTCGGAGAGGTGGATGATCTGTGGGTAATCCAATATCAGGTCGCTGCTGCCGTAGACCCCTGATGCGGCAGTAGACAAAGATTCAACCGCAAGGTTACGGCTATGAAGCAACGCTACCGTCACCATATCGAGCGCTTCTGCCAATCGCGAGGCATCGAGATCCCCTCATCCTTCTACCGGGAAACCACTAGCCGGTATGCAGCGATCGATGAATCCACTGTGCCCTCCAGCTTGGTGGCAAAGACCTGGTTTAACAAAGAGAGCCTGTCGTACTACCTCAGCGGCTTGGCATCGCCGGCCACTATGCGAGCTTTCGACTTTCATGAGGGGTATGAGATGGTTTTTGACGGGCGAGACGTCAGACGCGGTCCGCCGATTCAATAGTTTTCATGGCAAGCGTCCGCACGACGGTGGCCCCTTACTGAGGACGTAGTTCGCCCCATCTTCACTAGGGTAGGGCCACTGTGCGGTGTATCACGAGGCCACCATGACCACCCCTCGCACGCCGCAGGCACTGCCCGGCCATCCTGGCGCCCCCAGTCGCCACCCGATCACGCTTCACGTTAATGATCATGCATACCCCTTGGACGTTGAAGCGTGGTCGACGCTTCTAGATGTGCTTCGTGAGCAGTTGGGTCTTACGGGTACGAAGAAGGGTTGCGATCACGGGCAGTGTGGTGCCTGTACGGTGCTAATCGACGGGAGAAGGATCAACAGCTGCCTGGTGCTGGCCGCCTTACAGGACGGCAAGGCCATCATAACGGTGGAAGGCTTGGCCCATGGCGAGGAGCTGCACCCTCTTCAGGACGCCTTTCTTCAACACGATGCCTTCCAATGCGGCTACTGCACTCCCGGCCAATTGTGTTCGGCTGTCGGGCTCATCAATGAGGGGCGTGCACGTACGCGGGATGACGTCCGTGAGCTAATGAGTGGCAACGTCTGCCGATGCGGCGCCTACACCCAGATCACCACGGCCGTGTGCGAGGTAGCGGGCATCGACAAAGCACGTGACCCGAACGAGCCGATCGTGGTGGGGAGTGTGCCGGCATGAATCCCTTTGAGCTGATGTCGGTTTCGGAGAAAACCACGGCGCGACGCGCGCTCGGACCGGTGGACCCAGGACAAGCCCGCATCAAGCGCCCCCAGTTTCTGGCCGGGGGCACGAACGTACTGGATCTGATGAAGGCGGGTGTCACCCAACCCAGCCGTCTGGTCAGCATTGCGCACTTGGGCCTGGACGGCATTGCCTGGTCCGAGAGTGAAGGCCTGCGATTGGGAGCCACCGCGCATAACGCCGACACGGCCTACCATCCGCTGGTCAGCCAGCATGCCCCTCTATTGGCGTCGGCGATTCTGGCCGGCGCGTCACCGCAGATCCGCAATGCAGCCACTAACGGCGGAAATCTGCTTCAACGCACTCGCTGCATGTACTTCTATGACGTAGCGCTTCCCTGCAACAAGCGCGCTCCCGGCAGTGGCTGTAGCGCCATTGGCGGGGTAACACGCCAGCACGCGATCCTGGGCGCGAGCCCAGCCTGCATTGCGACTCATCCTTCCGACATGTGCGTGGCATTAGCTGCGTTGGACGCGCTCGTCGAGGTGGAAGGAGATTCCGGAACGCAGCTGATTCCCTTCACACGCTTCCACCGGTTACCGGGCGAGAACCCTGAACACGACACCGAGCTGCCTGCCGATGCGCTAATTACTGCCATCTTGATCCCGCCCAATCGGTACGCCGGAAATTCGGTCTACCTCAAAATTCGCGATCGCGCCTCTTACGCGTTTGCCCTTGTTTCGGTTGCCGTGGGTTTGGACCTGTCCGAGGATGGCACAGTGCGATCGGCACGCATTGCCCTGGGCGGTGTGGCTCACAAGCCGTGGCGGATTGAGGAGGCCGAGGCACTGCTGGCTGACCAGCGTCCTCGCGGAGCAATATTGGATCGAGTGGCAGAGCGCATTCTGGCCGGTGCGGTGGGGCAGGGTGGAAACGACTTCAAGATCGAGCTCGCACGGCGCTTGATTGCGCGCGCCATTACGGTCGCGGCCCAAGGAACTGTGACCAACGATACCGCGTGTAAGGACCAACGTGAGGAGCGCCAGCATGGATAATCCTCTGGACGACCTTCATACGCCCACAGCCCCGCTCGGAACCGGCCATGTTCGAAAGGGGCAGCCGCTCACCCGGATCGACGGGCCTGACAAGGTTCGCGGACAAGCGCGCTATGCGGCTGAGTTTCCCGCACCGGACTTGGCGTATGGCGTGGTTGTGAATACCGCAGTGGCCAAGGGGCGAATTACCGCCATTCATCTCGACGCGGCCTTGGCGGTGGAAGGTGTTTTGGACGTCCTGACGCATGAGCGGCGCCCGTCCATGCGCGCAGCGCGGCTGTTCCACAAGGACATGGTCGCGCCTGGAGGCAAGCCTTTCCGTCCGCTTTACGACGATCGTGTGGTCTATAGCGGACAGCCGGTGGCACTGGTGGTGGCTACTACGTTTGAGGCCGCCCGCCTTGCGGCCATGCTAGTGCGGGTGGACGTCGAGGCCGAGCCACACGAGACCTCTTTGCGCGCCCACCTGGACAAAGGCCACCCACCCAAGGGGCTGAAGTTCGGGTTCAAGCCGCCGCCGAAGGAGAAAGGTGATGCCTCGGCCGCTTGGCATGACGCTCCCTTTCGGATCCAGGCGACCTCCTACGCCGAAGCCCAACACCACAATCCCATGGAGCTCTTCGCCACGACCGTGGTGAGAGATGCAACAGGCCGGATGGTGGCCCATGACAAGACGCAGGGCTCGCAGAACAGCCGCTGGTACGCTTCGCACGCCTTAGGCATTCGAAAGTCGCGGCTGACCGTACGCAATGCCTATGTGGGAGGCGCGTTTGGTTCGGGCCTTCGACCCAACTATGCGTTGTTGCTTGCAGTTATGGCCTCCGAGCATTTGGACCGGTCCGTCCGGGTCGTGCTGTCGCGCCAACAGATGTTTACCTTCGGCCATCGGCCTGAAACCTGGCAACAGATTCGCCTGTCGGCCGATGGCGAGGGACGGCTGCAGTCCATTGAGCACGATGCGATGACTGAAACCTCGCGCTCAGAGGACTACACCGAAGTAGTGGTCAACTGGTCAGGACAGTTGTATGCCTGCGAAAACATTCGACTTTCGCACAAGCTGGTCGATCTGGATCGTTTTACTCCGATGGACATGCGCGCTCCCGGTGCCGCCCATGGGGTCCACGCGCTCGAAGTAGCGATTGACGCGATGGCGTATGAGGTCGGCATCGACCCGCTCAAGTTCCGGCTAATCAACTACACCGATGTACACCCAACCGAAGACAAGCCCTTCTCTTCAAAAGCGCTTCGAGAATGCTTCGCGCTAGGCGCAGAGCGATTTGGCTGGTCAGATAGGCCGCTCGAACCCAGAGCGAGGAAGATCGGCACCGAGTACGTAGGGTGGGGCATGGCCACCGGAACGTGGGATGCCTTGCAGATGTTTGCCCGCGCCAAGGCGATATTGAATCGGGACGGGCACCTGTTAGTCAGCAGCGCGGCTACGGACATTGGCACGGGGACGTATACGGTTATGGCGCAGATTGCCGCCGACGCCATGGGTCTGCCCCTTGAGCAGGTTACCTTCCAGCTAGGCGATTCGACCCTGCCCGTTGCACCAGTTCAGGGAGGCTCGGCTCACGTGGCGACCGTGGGATCGGCGATCGAGGGCGTGTGTGACAAATTGCGTGCAGAACTGCTAAAGGTCGCCAAGCGCCACTGGAATGAAGAATTCCGTGGCTGCAAGGTTGAGGATGTGGAGTGTGTGCAGGGTAGGCTGCGGCGGAAGGGCGCCGACGCGGGAGTCTCGTTGGAAGACCTGATGGCGTTGGTGAAGGGCGGCGAGATCGAGGCGAGCTATCTGCTGCTGCCAAATCAACTGGAGCAGTCGAAGTTCGCACGTGCTACGCACTCCGCGGTGTTCTGCGAGGTTCGTGTAGATGAAGCCTTGGGGACGGTTCGTGTCACTCGCGTGGTCAGCGCTATCGCTGCGGGCCGCATCATGAATCCGTTGGCGGCCCGAAGCCAAATCTTAGGCGGTGTTGTATGGGGCATCAGTCATGCACTGCATGAGGGCACTCATGATGACAGTCGATTGGGCCGATTCATCAATCGCGATTTCGCCGAATATCATGTCGCCGTCAATGCCGACATTCACGACATCGACGTGATCTTCGCTGATGAAGATGACCGCGTAGTCAGTAGACTGGGTGCAAAAGGGGTAGGAGAGATTGGCCTAGTGGGCGTGTCGGCTGCCATCGCCAACGCGATCTACCACGCGGTGGGCGTGCGACTTTACGACACCCCCATCACACCCGACAAGGTGATGGAAGCGCTGGGAATCGACGAATAGCAGTTTGTCGCCGTCGATAGCAATTCCCAACACTGGAAGGTGAGTCGCTCCAGCTCAGACAGGCGCTCTAACGGCTGTAGAAGTAGGGGGGCGTCAATAGCTACTGCCGCCATGTCAAAACATTTCGATCCGTCGCCGCCTCAATTCGGCAGGTGTCGCAGGCGGTTCGTAATGCTCTTGGACACCTCTGGTTGAATGGCCGGAAAGCATGCGGTCCCTATACAGGCAACGCGCACACTACCGTCACGCTTCGGCGCGCACGTTGTTCTCACTTCGGCATTGGGCCGAGCTGGAGAACTCCGATGGGTAACAACAATCCCCAAATGCAGCAGAACCAAGGTGGCCAAGGCCAAGGCCAAGGGCAAGGGCAGGGTCAGGGTCAGAATCCCAACCAAGGTGGCCAGGGCGGTCAGGGCGGCAAGGGCGGCAAGGGCGGCCAGCAGCAAGACGATCAGCGGCAAGGTCAGGGCGGACAAAATGATGAGCGGGACGATCAGGCTCAGCGCGATCGGAACCAATCGTCAAACGGCGAGGAAGAATAAGAAGACGCCAGACGCTCGCCTGATTTGTGCCCGTGGTTGGTCGAGCGGGGCGTTCGGCGATGCTCGCCCCCACACGTCATCTGAGAGCAAAGAGCCCCTCGGGGCTCTTTGGCCTTGTAGCTACAGCCTGAGACCCGGCGAAGGCGGCCGCTTAGGTGTAGACAAGGTACCGATAAATCTTGCCAATGGCCGCCCACGTCGGGCGTGCACGGCAGCCACTGGCGAACGTCACGATCTTACGTATCACGCCCCACAACTTCTTTTTGGAGACTACAGATGAAAATGTATCAACCTAGTGCGCTGGCGGCTGCCTGCATAGCCATTCTTGTTCTCACCAGCTGCCGCAACGAGCCGGATGCCCCGACGGTCAATGAAGATTCCACTGAAGCGGCTTCAGTGCCATTGGAAGCGACTGTCGAGAGTGCCTCAGCAGAAGCGGATCAAGCGACAGCAGATCCAGATCCTACGCGGGCGGCTGAGAGCGCATCTCTGGGCGTCCTCAATGCTATCAACGATCATGAAATTTCGGCAGGCAAACAGGCGCAAGCAAAGGGCGTGTCGGGCGATGTCGCTGAGTATGCGAAGATGATGATCGAGGAGCACTCAAAGAACCGCACCGAAACTAGTGCCCTTGGTCCCGACGAGCAGGCATCGGATGCTCAGGCCCAGCGTCAGGCCGGAGAGAAAGAATTGGCGTCGCTAGAAGCTAAAGCGGGCGCCGACTATGCCAGCGCGTATATCGCGGCAATGGTGAAAGGACACCAGGACGCATTGAAAGCCCTTGACGATAAGCTGATCCCAAGTGCGACGCGGCCAGAGGTCAGGGCGCACTTGAGCTCAACCCGAGAACACGTGGCTCATCATCTGGAGAAGGCGAAAGAGCTCCAGAACACAGCAAAATAGAGATCGGACCGTTCTAACCTCCGATGAGCATCCACCCACCTTTGGGGCGAGCGATTGGCTGTGCGGGTTGGTCTATAGCGGGCAAATATCAAAGCCTTTTTGGCCCAGGCGACAGCATGTTGGCGCGCTATGCCACGCGATTCTCGGCGGTCGAGATCAATAGCTCGTTCTACCGCCCGCACATGGCCAAGACCTATCAGCGATGGTCAGAGTCTGTTCCAGCGGGCTTTCGCTTCTCAGTCAAGATTCCTCGTGAAATCTCTCATGAGCTTGCACTGAGAAGCACTACAGAAGCACTAGAGCGCTTCTTGGGTGAAGTCCACGGACTGGGCGAAAAGCTTGCGGGATTCTTACTCCAGCTTCCGCCCAGCTTGATCTTCGACGGGCGCACCGCCAGCAACTTCTTTCGATTGCTACGGGCCCGTAGCGACGTACCCGTCGCCTGCGAGCCCCGGCACCGGAGCTGGTTTAGTGAAAAGGCGACCTCGCTGCTCGTTCGGTACGCCATTGACCTAGTCTGCGCAGACCCATCGCCAATTCCCATAACCCAAGCGTCGGGCTCAACCCAGCATTGGCGCTATTGGCGACTTCATGGATCTCCCCGCCTCTACTACAGCAGCTACTCCGATAAGGCCCTGCAAGGCCTCGCTAGCGAGTTGTCAGAGGCAGGAGAGGTTAAACCGTCACAGTGGGTGATCTTCGACAATACCGCGCACGGATTCTCAATTCCCAATGCAATGCGCTTGAAAGCCTTACTTGATGAAGAGGGGAAGGCTGACAGCATAGGAGACCACCGTGCCTGAAGGCCCCTCGATCGTGATTCTTAAGGAAGCCGCAGCCAAGTTCCGTGGAAAGACAGTTCGAAAAGCTACAGGCAACAGCAAACTTGACCTGAGCAGAATGGAGGGACGCCGAGTACGTGCATTGAGAAGCTGGGGCAAGCACTTCCTGGTCGAATTCAGCGGATTCAGTATGCGAGTTCACATGCTGATGTTTGGAACATACCGGATTGACGAAAGCAAGCCAGTCGTTCCTCGCATGTCATTACAGTTCGACAACGGCGTGCTCAACTTTTACTCGTCCTCCCTTCAGTACATTGAAGGTCGCTTGGAGGAGACCTATGACTGGCGCATAGATGTAATGCATGAGGAGTGGAATCCTAGGCACGCTCGAGCCAGCCTGAAGTCACAGCCTGACACACTTGTCTGCGATGCCCTTCTTGATCAGAAGATCTTCGCTGGGGTTGGCAATATCATCAAGAACGAGGTTCTTTTTCGTATTGGCCTTCATCCAGCCAGCAATATCGGGGCTGTTCCGCCAAAAATGCTCGGGCGATTGATTACGCAGGCTCGCCAGTACAGTTTCGTTTTTCTAGAATGGAAGAAATCGTTCGTCCTGCGCAAGCACTGGTTGGTCCACACCAAGAGCCTATGTCCCCGTTGCGGCGGGCCGATCCAGAAGCAATATCTGGGAGTTACTCAGCGCCGTACGTTCTTTTGCCCTCGCTGCCAGCCCTTGTTCCGCTCTAACGAGCATTAGGTGCCTGCCTACCACGGCCTGTTCCCATGCGGCGTCTGGCTGATCAAAATGGGCCGTTGAGCGCTTACTTTGAGAGCGAGTTTTTGAGGTACGGCGCGGTGGCACTTCGATTCGACGCGGCCACCTTGCTTGGCACGCCTTCAGCAACGATCTTGCCACCTTGGCTACCTGCGCCGGGCCCGATGTCGATGACCCAGTCGCTGTCGGCGACCACCCGCATCTCGTGTTCAACCACCACGACGGTATTGCCAGCATCGACCAGTCCGTGCAGCTGCATCATCAGCTTATCCACATCGGCGGGATGCAGACCCGTGGTGGGTTCATCCAACACGTATAACGTGTCACCGCGCTGGCTGCGCTGCAGTTCCGTGGCCAACTTGATCCGCTGCGCCTCTCCCCCGGACAACTGCGTCGCCGGCTGCCCCAATGTTAAGTATCCCAGGCCGATGTCCCGAAGCAGCTGCAGAGGCCGCAGGATGGCCGGTTCTTCTGTGAAGAGCTCGATCGCGGCATCCACCGTCAGCGCCAATACCTGAGAGATGTTATGGCCACGCCAGGTGATTTCTAATGTCTTGGCATTGAATCGCTTGCCATGGCACGTGGGGCAGGGCGCGTAGACGCTGGGCATGAAAAGCAACTCAACATGCACCGAACCTTCACCCTCGCAGGTGGGGCAGCGGCCCTGCGCAATATTGAAAGAGAATCGTCCCGCATCGAAACGTCGCCTCTTGGCGGCCGGGGTAGCGGCAAACAGCTTGCGAACGTTATCGAACAGACCTGTGTAGGTAGCCAGATTGGAGCGCGGCGTACGTCCGATCGGCTTCGGGTCCACGTTCACCAAGCGGCGGATGACGTCGGCACCGGAGGTGATTCGACCCCGTGTCTTTGCTAGGTCGTGGAAGAGGGACGGCTCGGCTTCTTCACCGTCGCTCGGAGCCGCGTGACCAAGGTGCTCACCCATCAGTTCGACTAGGGCCTGGCTGACCAGACTGGACTTGCCTGACCCCGAGACGCCCGTCACTGAGGTGAGCGCGCCTAGCGGAAAGCGTACGTCAATGCCGCGCAGGTTGTTGCGATGTAAACCAGTTAGTACCAGCCATCCGGTCGGCTTGCGCTTTACGCTGTCTGCCGCCCCTGAAGCTGGAAATAGATAGCGCCGAGTCTGGGAATTTGCGACGTCCCGAAGGCCGGAGGGCGGGCCACTGTAAAGGATGTGGCCACCTTCGCTTCCTGCGCCTGGTCCCACATCGACCAGCCAATCCGCGCGTCGGAGCATGTCCAAGTCATGTTCAACTATGAAAAGCGTATTCCCTACCGCCTTCAAGTCGTCCAAGGCGTCGTGGAGTGCAGCAGCATCGGCCGGATGCAGCCCTGCTGAAGGCTCGTCCAGCACGTAGACGACGCCGAACAACTGGGAACGGATCTGTGTCGCCAGGCGCAACCGTTGCAGCTCCCCGGAGGACAAGGTGGGAGTCACGCGATCCAGTGATAGGTATCCCAGGCCCAATGCCTGCAATGACGCGATGCGCTGCATCAAATCTTGCGCGATCCGCTGAGCGGCGATCTGCTTCTCTTCAGAAAGGTCAGGTGTACGACGCACGTCCGAGCTTCCAGAATGTGCCAGGCCGCCTTTAGCCACGCGCTGGGCTGTATCCCGTTCACTGGCGGACTTGCTTCTGGACTTTGTGCTAGTAGGCGATGCGAACTTGCCTTGGGCGGCCGGTGCAAGGGCCTTCACGATCTGGTCCAACGGCAGTTGCGAGAGCGTGCCGATGTCCATACCCGCGAAAGTGACGGACAACGCTTCTCGCTTCAGCCGCTTGCCTTTACAGACTGGGCAGACCGTACCTTTCAGGTATCGGGCGACCCGCTTCTTCATCTGCGCGCTCTGGGTTGTGGCAAAAGTCTGAAGCACGTATTTGCGGGCGCCAATGAACGTGCCCATGTAGCTCGGTTCGGTCTTGCGCCGCAGGGCGGCTCGAGTTTCTGCGGGAGTGAACCCCGCATACACCGGGACGCTGGGCTGTTCCTCGGTGTAGAGGATCCAGTCTCGCGCCTTCTTGGGTAGGTCCCTCCAGGGCTTATCAACGTCGTAGCCCAAGGTCACCAGAATGTCCCTCAAATTCTGTCCATGCCACGCCGGCGGCCACGAGGCAATAGCCCGATCGCGGATGCTTAAGCTCGGATCCGGCACCATTGACGATTCGGGTACGTCGTAGACATGGCCTAGGCCGTGACAGTGAGAACAGGCGCCCTGTGGCGTATTGGGAGAGAAATCCTCTGCGTACAGCATCGGCTGCTTGGCAGGGTAGGTGCCTGCGCGTGAGTACAGCATCCGGAGCGAGCTGGAGATCGTGGTCACGCTACCCACGGTGGAGCGCACGTTCGGTGTGCCCCGTTGCTGCTGCAAGGCCACCGCCGGAGGTAGTCCCTCGATCGCGTCCACATCAGGGACACCGACTTGGTCAATCAAGCGCCTAGCATACGGTGAGACGGATTCCAGATAACGCCGCTGCGCTTCGGCATACAACGTGCCGAAAGCCAGAGAAGACTTCCCCGAGCCTGAAATACCGGAGAACACTACCAAGGCGTCACGCGGTATATCGACATCGATGTTTTTTAGGTTGTGTTCCCGTGCGCCGCGAACATGTATGAAGTCGTCCGATTTCCCGGCCTTCAATCGTTTGCGTCTACTCATGTTTGAGGATTGCCTCAACTTTGTTTCCTAACCTGTTTGCGAGATTAGAAGCAATCAGACGCTCGTCAACGGCCCTTACGGGAAAGGCGGGCGCGGTTACCCTTCGCAATGCGCACGTAAGGAACAAGGCCTGCGGCAGCGACCTGAGCCGCAATCTGGTCATACCGAGCTAACAAGTCCTGCCTATTTTGAGTTGGCGCCCATATGCTCCATGTCCACGAAAAGGCGCTCCACTGAATTTGGGCTAGTTCCATTCCCATGGCCATCCAAGATAACCATGCGGCTTCAAATTTTTCGGACGTCATTCGGGTTAGCTCACGTCGACGACCGCTCGATCCTGAGAAGCTGCCGGTAGCGAAATAGGCCATGCGCCGCGCAATCACTTCCGGTGCAAGACCCCCCAGATCAACCAACTGCTTTGCAAGCCTGTTAGAGGTCATTTTTGCTATGCCCGTGCCTTGTGAGACGAAACATACTCCCAAGGTAGTGACGCCCCGTGAAAGCAGCAGTCGCCAGTTCGGACACAGTTCTCAGATCGGACTTAAGAGGGGCCAGGCGAGTAGATCGTGGGGTCGGAGGCCACAACTGGAGAAGGGGCCACTTGTTGCCCTTAGCGCGCTCGCTCAGGCATCTCAAGTTGATAAATCAACACGACGGGGAGGGGAGGGCACAGTTCTTCAAAGCACTGGCGGACAACGATAGACACGCACTGAAGCAATGCTCGTCTTCAGACGACCTTCCACGCGGCGTACATAACCGACGTTATGCTAAGTAACTTGTTGATTTTATTACTTATTTAAACATAAAGCAAGTGAGCTGAGCGCCTGGTCCACAGCATCAACGGAAGCCTGTAAGCTAAGTATTCCTTAGTACCATCAGGCCCCGCATGACCATGCCCGCCGAACGCACCCGCAACGTGCTGCAGGCCGGCGCGTTCCTGAGAGAACTCGCCGCCAGCAAGGCCGTGCCCAAATCGGTGCGGGAAGAGGCGTACCGATTGCTTCGGCACTATCCGACGGTCAGCGACATCGAGGCCATTGCCCAGCACGAGGAACGGCTGCTGGAGCTGACCCGGTCAGCTTTTGTACGCCCGTATTTGACCAGTCAGTTCGATGCAGACTGGTTTCGCGGCTTCCCCCTTGGTCCACATCGCATCTGATCATGAAGCGATCAACCAGGCTCGAGAGACGCGCGTCAGCCGCAGAGGCAGACCTGGAGGCTGCGCTCGAGCGAGCCCGTGGCGACTCAGCCGCGGAGATTGCCTTCTTCAAGCAGCTGATGGATGCCCTGGTGTACGTGCATGCGCCTGTCTCGGATGATGCTCGAACCCCGAGGTTGGTCCAGTTCCGGCACCCCGACGGCTTTGACGCCATCCCATTCTTTACCTCGCTGGGAAAGGCGGAGGTGGCCAGCTCAGCGGCTGTCAAAATCTTAGGGGTTTCAGGGCGCGACCTGTTGGAGGGCTCGCGTGGCGCGACATTGATGCTTAATCCCAACGACGGCGGCATTGTCCTGTATCCGGAGGAGATCGCGACATGGTTGGATACGGGCTTTCTGGCCAACATTGAAAAGTTAGTTCCGTTCGAGTTGGACGTTCGACCCGCGCGAAGCGCACCCTCATGGCTGGGTCCGGCAATAGCCCAAAGCCTTGAGCAAGCCAGCTTTGTCTCGGCAGCCTACTTGCTGGAAACCCGTCCAGCTCCGGCTTCAAATCAGTCCCCAGGGCTCCTGATCTGGCTCGTGGCTGATATCGCCTTTTCTGAGAGGGCTGCACGCTTGGTTACCACAACCATCCAGCCCCTATGCTCAGAGGTGGACGTCATCATTGATCTTATGGTCCATGACGCGTCGCAGCCCTTGCCAGCGGCCTTGGATGATCCACAGGTCTTGCCCATATTCGCGAGAATCCCGCCAACCTCACCCCAGCTCGCCTTACCCTCTAGCCCCGAAGAGAAGCTACTAGCAGAGCTTCCAGAGCTGAGCGAGGAGGAGAAGGATCAGCGGACTCGCGCGGGGTTGGCTGATGTCGACGCGGGACGGACAATTCCTCACGAAGAACTGCTGCGATCGGTTAGGCGACCGTCGAAGTTTTCTTAGGGGACGTCAGAGTGCGCCCGATCTAAATGCTTCGTATACAGAATCCGGATAACCCAGTGGAGCGTGCGCAATGAAGCGGAATGTATCGAGGTTCCTGATCATTTCCATGGACTCGGGATACTTTACTAAACACTCATCACCTGCAATGCGATAGCTCAGAACAAGACTGCTGTCAAAAAGTACGTAGTGGAGTCCAAGCGACTGATTGACTCCGTAGCACCCCATGTAATGTTTTTCTTGAAGTAGGGACGTATGCAACTTAGTGGCCAAGACGTCATCTAAGTCTGGAAAATAGACCACATAGACACGGTGTTTCCCCAACGTTGACTTCAACGGCTGTCTTAGAAGGCCAGGCTTCGCGTTGGTCTCATCAAGACGTGTCCCAATCCGAACTGGATCCCGAGAATCGCGGCAGGCGATGTACCACAGCAAATTACCGTCTAGAACATGGACAGGTGCGAAATTCTGCTGCGGCAACCCAGATGCCAATGAGAGGGCTACCGCCCATTCCGCATCGTTGTCGGGTTCGGGCGGTGGATTGAACAAGAATGCAGTGGCCACTTGCATTTCCTTGCAGACAATTGGCCAATCTAAGCACGTAACCCAGTTCAGGCGTAGCCTCGGGCTAGAGGGAGCAATGAACCTGTGACTAGGCCGAAGCGTATGCTAAAGCTGTGACTAGATCGTAATTGCTCGGAAAAGTCACAACGTTACCGAGCCCGGTTGGAGGGCCTTGTCTGACGCGCTGAAATCGCCCCACCGCTAAGTACTTGATCTACTTAATTCCGGTAAAGCTGAAGGGGGAATTTGTTGCCCTCTTTGCAGCCAACTACTTGCCGCGATGTTGATGAAGTAACGGCAATTGCCTCACATATTGGCGATGTGCCTACAACTTGCCCCGCAATTGACGGCAGAGCCTGTGGGGCAACTTGTCCGTCGTAGAGACGAGCAGCCTGCTCACGCGTCAGGGGCTTGCGGTTGCCACGATAGGGGCGATGCCGTACGTAACAGCAGTCTTGTCAATCCAGCGGCGCACCGCGGGTGTGATCAGGGTATGGATTGAGCCGCTGCCGCAGCCTGTCTGACTCTTGGCTCCTCGCGAGACAATGCCCGCCAGTACATAGCGCGCCTCCAGCAGCTGTTTGCCTTTGGCGTCCGGCTCGTCATCGAACAGGCGCCAGAACGCGCCGCCGCCGCTGTCCCCCTTGCAGGCATCGGAGCCGGCGTCTACAACTATCTTGTCCGGACCGACCCACTGTCCAGGGCCGATCACCATCTCGGCCATGCCTGCCGTCGGTGGATGACAGTCATAGATGGCGCTGTCGGGCTGACGCTGTGCATCGATCCCATTGCAATCGCTGGTCACGACGGTGGCAAAGCCATGCAGCCGTTGACGCGCCAGATCGCCATCGGCAGTACGTTTGCCGTATCCCACGACATTGACCAGGCCGCCCGTACCCACAACAGAGGTTGCCGGGAGCCGTGCTACATCAACTGGCAGGGGCTTTGCGAGCACCAAGATGGTCAAATCCGGTCGGCCAGGGGCGTGAGCACACGGGCTCTGATCATCGAACGGAACGACCTTGGGCGCTGCCAAGGCGTAGTGTTGACCTGTCTTGGTTAGCTGGCCGGTATTGACGCCGGTCGCCCACGAGGGGCGATGCTGTTTGCCCTGACAGAAGCAGTGAGCCGCCGTGAGCACCATCCGGGGTGCGATGGCCACGCCTGAGCAGGCATAGGTTCCCGATATGCCTACCGCCACGACAGAGGCGTGGTGCTCGTCGTCGGCCTTGAGGCCTTTCAGGATGTACTTCTGATTGGCTCCCAAGGTTTTGTCCAGCAATTTCTCCCTCAGGCTTCGGGCCAGCGCATAAGGGGATGCTGGCTTTGCCTCGCCCGTGAACTTGGGCAGATGCTGCGCATCCGCCTTGGGTCCCACAGCCTCTGCAGCGGGAACGACAACGACGCCACTCAGAAGGGCGATCGCAAAAGCGAGCCTCCAGCGCCGATTCATGGCGTCGCGAAGGAATCGGGCGGTTCTCTCACGTAAAGGCCATCCTCGGGAAAGTCTCTGGCACGTGTGGCATCGACATGATCAACCTCGAAGGGCGACTCCAGCTCAGCCTCCTTGGCGGCGCGCGCGGCGATACGCTGATCGGTCAGTGCCTTGTCGTACAAGGGCAGTCCATCTTCCCGCTTGTAGGTCGGCGGAGCTGCACCTTCTGCTTTGCGCGCATTCCACCAATCTCGGTAAGCCCGCACGGACTTCAGGGCCGCCGCTTCGGCCAATACGGCCGCAGATACCTTACCTTCCTCGGCCAACGTTTCCTTCTCGCTGTTGGCTTCCCGCTGGCTCGGGATTACGGCCACATTGGCGGCCTGAACGATCTTCTCCTTGTGCGGCTCAAGCAGTTTCGAGAGCGTCCTGAAGAAGGCAGAGCCATCGGTGCTCTCGGTGCGCGCTGCCCATAGCGTCCGGGGGTTCTCCACCTTGCCGGAGGATTTCGGGATCACAATCCAAGGACTGGTAGGTGCCACGGCATCGGCAGCCCGCGGATAAAGCCGCAGGTAGCGGCCCTGGTCGGGCACCTTGATCCGCCCAAAATCAAAAGTGACGGCAGAGGTGGTGCTCTTGATGGATTCGCCGGTAAGACTGGTGGTGCCAGGGGCGGTGAAGGCCAGCGTGAGCACTACATCGCTACCCTTGGCACGTGCGCGCTTGGCATCGAGTGGCTTCTCGATCAGCAGCGCCCGGGTAACGATGCGAAAGGCCGTCGTATCGGCCTTGTCATCGGTGAGAACCTCGCCTTCCCAGAAGAAGTCGACGTTGCCGTCAATGTTGGCTTGGCGCGCCAATTCCTGCCTGATGAGACTCGCCACCACCGCAGCCTCCTGGCCGGGCGCGGCGGCGCCTGATGCCGGCGAAGCGGTGGCAGGCGCACTCCATTGCAAGTCGCCACCAATGACCTGGAAGCACGGTTCCTGATCACTATCGATCGCACTGCGCAGCAGAATCGGGGCTAGCGCCGTCTTGGTCACGGCCTTGCTCTCTCCCGCTTTCTTGATCGCGTTGAACAACACGTCAAACCCCAGGGAGATAGCGCTACTGGCCATGCCCTCCAGGATGGGGCTCAAGCCACTCAGGTTGGGATCAGCGCCCACGGTCAGGCACGCTCCTTGGCGTACCAGCATGCGAGGTTCGGGTTCCATCCAGGAAGCCGCCTCTTCCGCGTGCTTGATCAGCGTCTTTGGCGTATCCGCCGCATGTGCCGAAGGAGTTCCAAACAGGATCGTCGCCGCGAGCAGCGCGCAGGCATGCAGTGCTTTCACGTTATCCCCTCAGTGCAAGACATGGCGGGGTCCACCCCGACCCAACCCAGGCTAGGGTGCGCCATGGACGTGCTAAATGCATTTACAAATGCGGCTTCGGCGAATGGAGGACCTTGCCCGTGCTCAGCCGGCTTAGAGTAGAAGGGGACGCGAGGCTGGCCGTTCACCACGTCGCTCCACACGAGCAGGTGCCGCCGCGGATTTTTGCTCAATCCAATTCAGGCGGGCGGCCCTCAAGCGGCCGGAGTCACCGACCATTTCCAGAATCGGCCACGCGGCGCGTGGGATGCTGGCATCCAGTTTGGCGCCCAGATCCGCGTGCAAGCCGTAGATGTAGGCCTGCGTGAGGATCTTGGCCAGAGCATGGGCAAGATGCCCGCGTCCGCGGATCTGATCCATGGCCGCGGAGCGGGCGGCCTGCAACGAGTAGGACGCCAGGGCTGAGCCTGATGGACCCAGATGTGCGGTGGCCTGATCTAGCAAATGTCCGCAGAAGGCAGCGATGTGCGCATCGACGGTGGAGAGGTTGAGCCACATGGCCGAGCCACTCTGGTCGCGGGGTTTGATGAAGCAGTCCGGTCGCAGGAACACGTTCTCCCGCAACGTGGCACTGGCTTCAAGCGCGTTGGCATCCACCAACTCAAACGGCGTCCGACTTTCCGGTGGCAGCGCCTCCACCACGGCTTTAGTGGCCTCGCACAGGAGCGGATACATCGTGGCAGGCAGCGGTGCCAGGGTCAGCGGACGCTCGCCGCCCCAGCAGGACCAGCCCCAGAAGTGCCGCGGCGCCGGATCGGCGCCGGGCCCGCTGAAAACCTCGATCGCCGCAGGCGGGCCGGTATCGATGCGTTGAAGGCGCGTGGGCGGGGCCGCCAAGGCTGCAAACCCTTGGTCCCACTCCGTGCAGTTGGCCGGAACGCAGATCCACCGGCAGACGCGCCGGCGTTGTGCCCATGCCGAGTAGTCCTCCAGCCAGGCTTGGGCCTTGTCGGTGGGGAAGTCCCACATGTGCACGCTGGCCACCACAGGATCGAACGGATCGTACCCGCACGTGCAGACGCCAAGCCGGGCCTTGTCATCAAAGCGGGCGTGATAGGGCGCATCGCAACGTGGGCAGGTATGTTCCAGCGGCTGCCGGTGCCAAGGACAATGCGTGATGGAGGGCAACTGGAACAGCGCGCAATGGTAGCCATGAGCCGCACACTGCGGGCACTGTCGCAGCGGGCGTGGCCGACGTTCGAACAGATCGCCGGTTTGCACCGGCGACCATTGCTCCGGGCTCCAGTAAGCGGCCATGTTCGTGTCTTGCAGATGCAGGCGACGTAGAAAGGTGGACCTGGCTTGGGTCGGGCGCTGCGTTGCCAGCAGCACATCGGTGACCTGGCGATTGCGAAACCCCAGCGTGCTGGTGACCTGCGAAGGCAGCGGTGTGGCCAGTCGAGTCACGCGATGGACCAACCCGAATCCGGACAGATACGGGTAGGGCTCCACCTCGGCCCCCAGCGCGGCCGGCAAGGCCGGCCGCGCGTGGATGATCTCAGCCCAGCCCATTACGCGGCATCCTGGTCCAACGGCTGACGCAGGCTGTCCGGCAGGCGGATCCGCGCCCGCACGAACTCCAGGCGCAGATAGCCGGTGGCCAGCAGGGCACTGCGCACCTGCTCGGCGGTCAGCGCCTTGAAGCCTTCCTGCCGGGCGGCCACCTCGGACAACAGGTAGTGCACGACCAGGGTGAAGGTGGCCATCGGCCAGGCCTCGCTTTCGGGCAACTGGTACGCCTTCCTCAGGGCCTTCATCTCCGCCACGATCAGTCCAGCCTCCGAGGCGAGCGTCCACCCCCGATCGAACGCCTCGCGCGCGAAGTACCGGGTGAAGGACATCTCCGGCGTGGGCCAAGTCACGCTCTTGTCGTAGCGCGAGAGCGCATGGGCGATCTCACGCAGCCCCATCAACGGCTGGAACGGCATGGTATCCATGAACCAACGACGCACGGTGTGGGAGGGACGGTCCAGCCAGTCATCACCGATGTCCACGCCTTCGGCATCGCTTTGGCGCACCAGCACCAGGAACAAGCTCAACCTGTCATCGGCCAGTTGCGCGTCCAAGTCTTCCAGGTACTGGAACTCGCCATCGGTGATGCGCTGGGCGTTATCGATAAACAGCACCATGCGCCGCACACGTGCCTGCCCACAGCGCGTGCGGATGAAGTTGCGCATCCGATCCTGGGCCATGGTGGGCTCCACACGCAGCGCGGTGGAGACGTTCAAGCGGTAGTTCATCACGCCCCAGAAGGCGCGATCGCTGCGGCGCGGGCCGCTGGGCATCAGCATGCGGGCCGCCACCCCGATAGGCTGCTTGTCGGGCCCGATAAGCCAGCGTGAGGCGTTATCGGTCAGGTACTGCTGGGCGGTGGATTTGCCCAGTCCGCCGCCGCCGTAAGCCGAGCAGCCGTGATGGCCCTGGCTGATGTTGGTGACGATGAAGTTGGCCAGGCGCGTAGTGGGCATGGTGTTGATCTGGTAGCCGTTGGTGATGAAGATCGGATGCGGTTCGTCGGACATCGGGGACTCCGTCAAGAAGAAAAAAGGCAAACAACAGGGCCGTGCGAGGTCTGCTCGGCTCAGTCGTCATCCAGGCTGATCCAGCCGCCCGGCGGCACGCGGGGGGCCTGATGCAACACCGGGTTTTGCCCCGTCGGTGGTTTGCCGGCGTGCAGTTGCTCCATGCGCGCCAGTTGGTCGACGGCTTGCTGCGAATTGGCGGCCTGCGCGCGCAGGAAATCCACGTACGCCTTCACCGCGCAGTCCGTCCCCACGATCGAGAAGTCTCTGCGCAACTTTGACCACTGCATAACCATCTTGCGCGTGGTCTCATCGTGGAGCGTGCGATTCCACGGGGCGGCGGCGCGGACCACGCACATCGGGGCCGTCACCGAGCGCATCAGCACGATCGTGCGCAGATCGTGGCGGTCGACTCGGGCCAGGACCCGCTGGCCGATCATTTCCCACTTGCCGTCCAACTCTGTGCTGCGATAGCGCACGTAGGCGTAGTTCACGTGGGGCATCACGCCCCGGTCGCGATTGCCGTGTACGACCAACGGGATCAACACACTGCTCATGGCCGCGGCATCGTCGCGTCCGCTGTCCGGTGCAAAATCGAACGCCCGGCGCTGCTGCATCTGCAGGAACTGCAGCGGTGTCAATTCGCCCAACGCCGGGTGCGGAGTGGCGTTGTAGTTGGCGATGATCACGTCCAGCAACTCCTCGAACAGATGGAGCTGGATGGGGTGATCGCCCGGGGCGAAGTTGCTGATGCGGATCTTCTTCTCGCCCAGCCGCGTGGCCGGCTCAAAGCCGCCGGGCACATCGCGCAGCGCGCCTCGCTCCAGGCGAGAGAACAGCTGCTCCACGATCGGGCGCGAGCGCGGTTCGTGGGCCCGGCCAAAGACCAGCATGCCGCCACGCGCCCGGGTGATCCCCTGTTCCAGATCCGCTGCCAGATGCGCCTTGGCGTTGTCCATGGCCACCGAGCGCGAGCGCCAGCCACCGAGCGCGCCTAGCAGGCCCGAGGGCAAGCCGGCGCCGGGGGCGTACTCAAGGCCGGGAATGGTCAGCGTGCGGCGCTCCCACGGACGCAGGCTCACCGCCAGGCACGCAGCCACATCCAGGTTGTTGTAGGCCCGTCCCACCCGCAGCGTCCACCCCACGATCGCCCGCGAGGCCACCTCGACCTCCACCAGCAGCCACATCGAGGTGATCTCAGCCTTGGCCACGCCCCCGTTGGGCAGGGCCACCCCCAGGACCGCTTCGATATCGATGCGATGGCCGTCCAGCTCGGTGCGGGTAAAGGGCGTGGACAGGAAAATGTCCTGCAGCCGGGTCACCTCCGGCACCTCGGTATCCCAGTCCCCGCCCGTGACCTGCATCCGGCGGCTACGCAGGAAGCGAAGCAGGGCACGCCGGCCCTGGTCGGGCTGGTTGAGCGGATAGTGGTCGGCCAGATCCCTTCGCCTGAGCTCGGCCACGATCTGCTTGTGCAGACGCAAGAACACCTTGGGCGGGCGGCCGGGCGGCAGGGGGTGATCGAAATCGTCGACCCATTTTCGAATGGCCGGCTGCGCGCCCAGCAGGCGGGTCATGGCGTGGGCACCGGCCAGGCGCGGCATCTGCGTGGCGCTCTCGCCCAGCGGACGACGCTGGTAGGTCCCCCAAGGCACGCAGACCCGGTAGCCGTACGCCTGGCCATCGGGCGCGATCTCCGGTGCCAGCGTCACCATGCTGCGCAGGCGCTTGCGGCAAAGATGGTGCGCGCCGGCCGCGCGGGAGAGTGAGAGCTCCCCAGTCAGCACCGCGGTGATGGCCGCGCACGCTTCGCGATAGCGCGCGCGCAGGCCTTCGGCCAACTCGTGCTCCACTGGGCGGTACCACTGCGTCAAAATCTGCGGGTCGTAAACGGGGCTGGGCTCACGCATGGGGCACCTCCAGCACCGCATCCACGCCGCCGGGCTGGTAGTCGACCAGGCGCACGCTGCCCTCATGCACCATGGCCGCCACCACGGCCCGCACGTGCGAGGGCTCGTAGTCCAGCGCCTTGAGCAGACTGGACAGGTTCGTCCGCTCTACGTTGCGCATCAGTCCCTCGATGCGGGCGCGGATCATCGAGCGGTTCAACAACCGGCCGTACTGCCAGACCAAGGGCAACAACTCGAAGGCGGTGGCCAACCAGGTCCGGCTGGACAGCAACTCGTCCTCGGTCACGAAATGCAGCGTGATGCCTTGGCGCTGGGCGGCGGCCTCCAGGACGCTGCGATCGCGAATGGACAGCGTGCCCACGGTACTGCCCACGGTTCCGCTGTCGGGGACCACCAGATAGAACGCCTCCTGGCCGGTCTTGCTGCGCGTCCAGAAGGTGATGTCGATTTCGTGCTTGTCCGAGACCTTCAGACGGCGCGGACGCTCGATGTAGTGGCTCAGGGCGGGATCAAATTCCAGGCGCAATGCCAGCGCCACGTTGACCATGTCGGCGATCGTGGCAATGCGTTGGTTGCGGGGAGAGAAATAGACGAACACCTCGCGCCGACTGCGCTCGCCACGCTTGAGCGGGCGAGGGTGATAGGGCAGGTGGGGCGTGGTGGCATGGGCCTGGATGGGCGCCGATTGGGTCGCTTTGGTTCCTGCGGTCATGACAGATCCTTGGCGCATCCGTTGCAGATGCGCGCATAGGGCTTGGCCGGCGCACGGCCAGCCAAGCAGTTCAGGGAAGGGGCCTGCCGCCGGGGCAGACAGGCCGACGGACTAGCGCAGCGTGCGCAGGCGCAGGCGATAGCTCAGGATCTTGCCGGTGAGCCGGTCCTGACGTATCTCGAGCTCGTAGTGGTGCCCGCTGGGCAAGTGCACCTGGGCCACACTGCACAACGGCGGGTCCTCATCCAAGGCAGAGGCGACAGCGCGGGGGGCACGCCGCTGACGCTGGCGCAGCGCGAGCACCGCCTTGGCCGTGTGGCCGCGACGGGTCAGGGGATAGGTGTGGAACTGAGGCATGTTGGACACTCGGGTAAGGCTACCGGTAGGCAGCAGTTGACCGTGCCCCGTAAAAGTGCCAAGCTCAGAAACAGGACGCTTCTGAAAGTCTCGGCGGGACCCTTGCAGGGGTCCCGTTTTCTTTTTGGGGATCCTGAAACTGGGTGGTGATGGATTGGCGTTGGTCTGTACGGCGTGCTCCTTTGGCCGGGATGGCCTGATCAACCAGGGATATGACCCGCCACGAGCGGGCGAACCAAACGTCTAGCTCTGTGGAACGTCGCCGGCAGCCGCCTGCCCGCTCACGGCAGCGTGGCGCAGCTGCGCCAACCACAAGGCAATGTCTTTGCTCAGCGCGTACTTGCCGCGGCGGCCGGCAATGGAGAACACCGGCACGGGTAGCCGCCCGCGCGCCAGGGCCTGTCTGAAAGCGTCCTGAGAGGAGTAGCCCAGCGCTTGGCGCAGCTCGTCTTGGCCCACGACCGGGCCATAGCGCTGTAGCAGACCTTGCTCAAACTCGCTGGCCAGCACCGCGAGAGGCTCGTTGTCGCGCTCTGTCATGCCTGAAGGGTAACCATTGCCCCTGGCGCCGACCAGAAGTCAAACTGCGCCTCCGATTTGACTCGGTCCGCCGATGCCCCTACCCGATGGCGTCAAAGAGGTGCGTCTCTACAGCGCGGTGCGGGTAGCGACCGTGCTGCGGTGGGCCGCCAGTGATCACCCACGCGCCCCGGCCGCCGCCTTGGGCGTGGTGAAAGTCGCCCGCTGGTTCGAGGGGCTGCGCGCGCATCTGGGGTCCCTCAACGCCTACAGCGTCGGCAAGCAACTGCAGCCCGGCGTGTACACGAAGCTGAGCCACAGCAACCTGTGGTCCAAGTACGCCGCAGGAAAACATGTGCCCCGCAAGGTGCTGGGCAAGGTGGAAGAGAAGCTTCGCGGATCACGGCAGGTGGTGGACTGGCCGGGCTGGCGTGCGCTGGATGTGATGCAGCCGATCGGCACGCAGGCGGTGGCGTTGATCCGCACGCTCAATCCCCGCATTCAGACCGCCTGTTTTGACAAGGCTGAGCTGAAACTCGATCGCTATGAGTTGCGGACCAATACGGACAAGCTTCTGAAAAAGCTTGAGCAACGCGCCTGTTGGGATGCGGTGGCCGCCGCCACCATCGTGCTTCGCCTGGCCCACGAGCAAGGCGATCAGCAGGGTGCCCACCGAGCTGGGCGGAGCCTGTACTACCTGCTACTGATGACGGCCGTGACCAGTTCTGCGTACTGGATCGCGCCTGAGATTTTCGCCTACTTCATCCACTTCATCTTTCCGCTTGCCGCCACGAGCGTGGTGGCTTATGACCTTCACCACGACGCGATGTGGCAACGCATGCAGTGGCTATATGAGATGGTGCTGGAGCACGAGGATGA
The DNA here is from genome assembly GCF_964252945.1 of Pseudoxanthomonas sp. LjRoot143. Classification (NCBI taxonomy): domain Bacteria; kingdom Pseudomonadati; phylum Pseudomonadota; class Gammaproteobacteria; order Lysobacterales; family Lysobacteraceae; genus Pseudoxanthomonas; species Pseudoxanthomonas sp. LjRoot143. The sequence goes on from NZ_CAXUPM020000001.1 coordinate 1,692,790, forward strand.
GGGACGACCGCTGGCCGGTTTTGGCGCCGACACCCGTCGCCTGCGGCGTGTCTTTGTGTCGCCCAAGTATGGGTTCGACCGGATGCTTGGCTTTGCGCCCCGGCTGAAACACGTTGCGTCGGAGGTGGACGAAAGCAAGCGCCGCACGCTCGCCTACCTGCAGGTCTTCTGGCAGTGGGGTGAACGCGTGTTGGCCCACGGGCGCCGGCAGCCGATGCCCCCGGAGCATCTCGTCGAACAACTGGAAGCGGCGTGGCCGACAACCGACACCACTGATCAGGCGTAAAGCCTTGGTCGATCGTACTCGCCGCCGCTGGCTTACGTACGCTTGGGCTTAGTTCGCTTCTTGCTCTGGCGGCGCTGGGCAGCAGCCTGTGCACTGGCCTTCTTCATGTCGCGCTCGAACTTCTCCGCCACCACTGCCGCCTGATCGTAAATGCCGGGCCGACCGCCACGAAACGCGGCGAACATCTTTTCTAAGGTGGGCGAGAGGCTTATCTTGCGGTGCTTGAGGAAATAGCTAACCTGCTTAGCCATGACGTAAGTGGAAAAGCCAGCCGCGATGATGTTCAGCTGTAACCATAGGGAGGCAGCGGCTGGGATCTGTCCAGAGTAAATCCGGATCAGGATCCAGCTCGAGAGCACCAGCATCGCGGCAGGCATGCTCATCAGGAACAGCCGCCCACCCATGCTGAATCGGAGAATACCCACCGGATCCCTGGCGCGGGCCAAGGTGTCTATCGCGGTGATGAACAATGGCAGGCCCAGGCAGGCTATGTCGATATTGGACAGCGCGTAGCCTGGCGTGGCCATCGAGAAGATGACAAACAGCACGCCGGCCAACACGAGCAGGGAAGTGAGGTCAGCGTGCAACTCGGCATAGAAGCTACGCAAGAATTCGTTGTTGTGCCGGTAGTGGGAATTGAACAGGTCTATGACGAACACTGTGGCAACCCCCCAGAACACATCGAGCACGACCACCGCCATAAGCGCCAGCGACAGGGGCCAGTCGCAGGGACCGGTCAGGTAGGGGACCAACGATAGCCCTCCCCACAGCAGGGAGATCAGCAGTGACAGAAGCAGTATGCGGTGCATGTCCGGTATCGCAGCAGAGCTTGGCAATCTATCGGCACGCGTCGTGTGGGCTTGAGACCACTGACGGCAATGTCTAGCACGCTAGCCCAGGGGTGGCGTATAGCGTGGTCAGCGGGCACCTGGGCTGCGCCCCAGCTCGTCGGCGAACACGCGTGCAAGCGCGTATAACGCAGCGGTTCAGGGGCAGCGATTGCCATCACGGCAACCCCGATGAAGCCGTCTTACGCGGGCCGTGTTTACACTTCGGACTCGAACGCCCCTTTCACCTTGCTAAGAGGTCATCGTTACGCATGAGCAAACCCACCCTGGACTCCATCGCCACTGCCAAAGCCAAGCTTGAGGAAGAGCTTCGCCAACTGGAGCAACAGGAGGCCCAACTGCGTGAGCAGCAAGCCGCCGATGCCTTTGCCGAGGTGATGAATCTGCTGGGACAGTACAACCGGCATTTCAGCGCCAAGCAGAAAGCCGAGCTGGTGACCGCTATTGGTGCCAGCAGTCCGGCCCGGGTTAAGAAGGCAGCGGCCAATTTGGAAGTAGCTCCCAAATATTGGCTGCCACACACTCAGGAAACCTGGAGTGGCCGCGGACGGCCGCCGCGGTCTTTCAGCGCGTGGGAGGGCACCGCCGCCTACAAGGAATGGAAGGCTAAGCATCCCAACGAAAAATTCCCCAAGTACCCGGGGTGAGCCACGCCATCGGTTCGCACTAGCGGCAGGACGCTGATCGCCGACCGGCGTCCTGCAGGGCCACCGTGCTGGGCAGATCGGTCCAGTAAGCTTGGCCCAACTCGAACCACTGGCAGGCCAAGCCTTGGGCCAGCGCCGTGGGCGGGTGGGGTGGGGATGGCGTGAAGCCGCATCGTCCATAGCGGCCGCAGGCCAGTGCGGCCGCACGCCGTAGTAATTCCTGGTACATGCCCTCGCGTACAAGCGAAGACGCCATACTGCCTTGGCAGGCCAGCGTGGCGCCTTGCCGTACCGCCGCCCAAGCGCAGTATCGCCATTGCGACGCACTCAAGGACAGGCCGGACAGGCGCTGGGCAAAGGCAATGTCCTGTTGCCAGTGGGCGTCGAACTGGCACCGTGCCAACTGCTGGGCATAGAAGGCTTGGGCTTCATCGCGAACCAGGCGCTGCCAAAGTGCCACGCCCAACTCCAGCACCAACTCTTCCCGCGGTACCGAGGCCAGGTAATCCTCCAGCGCGGGCAGGGCACCTTCGGGCGGGTAAGGACTCCAGATCCAGCGCCAACCAATACCTTCCATAGGTGTGACGTAGAAACCCGGCTGCGGCCCCGGAGCAGACAGCACCAGCACCTGGTGCGCGGCCAGCACCTGCAGGGCTTCAACGGCCAGGTCGGCCGTGGGGGCCAGCGCCAGTCGATGCTGCTGGGCGTGGAGCAGGGACCACAGGTAAACCGCGCCCGGCAGCCCCAGGTCGTCCAGCGTTTGAGGCGTCATGGAGTTGGCCGCATTGCAGGGTAGCTAAGATTAACTTAGTATCCAGAAAGCGGCACTTCGGCCATCCTTTTGTAAGGATGTGACCAGGGGCCCGTGTGTCCAAAGCGGCTGACAAGCGATCGATCTTTGCCCGGCGGCTGGCGCAGGCGCGCCTGAGCCGGGGCCTGACTCAGGCTCAGCTAGGTGTTCTGGCTGGCATGGAGGTCGAAGTGGCGAGCCCCCGGATCAATCAATACGAGCGCGGCGTCCACGAGCCGCGCTCCCCTATGGTCAAGAAATTGGCCCAGGCGCTGGGGATTCCGCCGGCCTTTCTGTACACCGACGACGAGTTGCTCGCCAAGGTGTTGCTGCGTTGGCCCTCGCTGACCAAGCGGCAAAAACGCGAGCTGGTTAAGGCGCTAGAAGCCACGCCCGAAAAATAAGCGCCCTGTTGGATTAGTCGCTTCGACGCATAAGTCCCAAGGTGGCGAGCGTAGTAGTCCGTAGCCCGTATCAGCACATCCCGGGGTAACCACCTTCGGGCAGTGAGGCCTAGGGTCCAATTGCGGCAACCTTGAGAGCAGTTCTGTCATCTGACTGCAATAGGCGGCCACAATACTTCATACATTCCGGAAATATAGAAGTATGGATACAGCCCAGACCGTCCAGGCCCTTCGTGCGCTCGCCCATGACCATCGCCTTGCGGGCTACCGTGCGCTTGTACAAGCAGGGCCGGCAGGAATGGCAGTTGGCGAGCTGCGCGATCAGCTTGACCTTCCTCCGGCCACCCTCACCGCGCACTTGAACCAGCTGCGTGCCGCTGGGCTGGTGACGGACGAACGCGAGGGACGGAGCATCCGGATACGCGCCGACTACGACCGCATGAACGGTCTGATCGGCTTCCTGACGGAGAACTGCTGTGGCGGCACGTCCTGCGCGCCGGCAGTGAAGAAGAAGCTCCGTTGATCTGCATCCAGGGAACACGAAATGACCGACAAGACCTACCACGTGCTGTTCCTGTGCACGGGCAACTCCGCGCGCAGCATCATGGCCGAGGCGATCCTCAACGTGCTGGGACACGGGCGCTTCAAGGCCTACAGCGCCGGCAGCCACCCCAGCGGCCAGGTCCTGCCGATGGCGCGGGAACTCGCTGAAGCGATCGGCTTTGATGCAAGCCAGGTACGCAGCAAGAGCTGGGATGAGTTCGCCGTGGACGGCGCGCCGGAGATGGACATCGTCATCACCGTCTGCGACAACGCCGCCGGCGAAGCGTGCCCGGTCTGGCTGGGGCATCCCGCCTTAGCCCATTGGGGCGTGCCCGACCCGGTCACCGCCACGGGCGATGAAGAAGACCGCCGCCGCGCCTACACCGCGGCGTTCGCCACCTTGCGCCGTCGCATCGAGCTGCTGCTGTCGCTGCCGCTGCACAGCCTGGATCGCATGGCCGCGCAGGCGAAACTGCGGGAGATCGGCGGCGTCGGCGGCCAATGATCCGGCAGCGTCTTTTCTCCGAGTTCCTGGCGACGTGCCTGCTGCTGGTCATCGTGGTGGGCTCGGGCATCATGGCCGAGCGCCTGGCCGGCGGAAACGATGCGATCGCCCTGCTGGCGAACACGCTGGCCACCGTCGGTGGACTCTACGTGCTCATCGAAGTGTTCGGCCCGGTCAGTGGCGCGCACATGAACCCGGCGGTCAGCGTGGTCATGGCAATACGCGGTGACCTTGCATGGACGCGGCTGCCGGCATACATCGCGGTCCAGCTGGCGGGCGCCGCGTGCGGTGCGTGGCTGGCCAATGCGATGTTCGACCTGCCGCTGGGGTTCTCCGAGAAGGCGCGAGGCGGCGCAGGTCCGTGGCTGGGCGAGATCGTCGCGACCGCGGGGTTGTTGCTGGTGGTGCTGCGGGCGCCATCGTCGCGGGTTGCCGCGATCGTGGCCGCCTACATCGGCGCGGCCTACTGGTTCACGTCGTCCACGTCGTTCGCCAATCCTGCGGCGGCCTTCGGCCGCATGTTCAGTGACAGCTTCGCCGGCATCGCGCCCGCTGACGTGCCGGCATTCGTCGCGGCGCAGGCCTTGGGCGCGGCACTCGGCGTGTCGATCCACGCGCTCCTCGGCAAGGATCATGGCTGATCTCGACGACTTCTCTCCCCTTCGGGCGAATCTTCGATCCGGCGGACTTACCCTCTGACACGGAATCCGACATCCATCCCAAGGCGCAACAACTGCGGCAACGGGTGAAGTGGGCGGGAGGCGTGGTCTGGAGTTCGCCAGAGCGGCACGACGCGCGCTTACGATCCAACGGCGACAATCTAACGCTTCTCGCCAAGAGGTGACCTTTTGGCGACATTTGCGTTGCTAGTTTCGCACTGCTTCACCAAGTGAACATTGGCCACTTCTTGGGGGTAGTGCGAAATGAAAAGGTACTTGAGACGGACATTGTGGTTGGCTCTTTCGACGCACTTGATTGGATTCTCCCTGCCCACCCTCGCGGCGGAAGCGCCCGGTGCTCTGACCATCATCGTGCGGGATCAATACACCGAACGGCCGCTTTCTGGCGTGCAGGTCACGATCACGGAACGGGAAACCGCCGTAGCGCGATCCCTGGAAACGGATGCGCAAGGTCATATCGTCGTTGAGCAGCTTGATCCCGGCCTCTATTCGGTGAACGTAAACGAGGTCGGGTTCGCTCCCATATACGAGCCCAGCGTACGCGTCATTACGAGGAAGAACTCCAAGATTGAGCTTGACCTCGGCGCGCCGACGCTAGAAGAAGTGGTGGTACAAGCACGGGCACTTGATGCTTTTGCGTCACCCTCCAGCACCTATCTCGACCGCGAGGCGTTGCGGGATGCCGTCGGCGGCGGCGCGGATCCACTGCTCTCGCTTGACGGCCTGCCGGGCCTGGCCTCGGCCAGTGAGTTCGCGGCCTTCAGCGTGCGCGGGCGGGGCCCACGGGACAACCTGATCTTTGTCGACGAGTTCCCCTTCGACAAGGCGGTGCACTTCGATGCGACGCTGGGTGAGGACGAGGACATCGGCGGCGGCGGCCGATTCTCGATCTTCGCACCTAACGTCATCAGCGGTGCCGAATTCTCACCGGGGGGTTGGGGACCTGCATATGGAGGGCGGGCGGGGTCGCTGCTGAAGCTCGATGTCGCTAGCGGCAGTCCAAGCCCCTCAGCGAGTCTGCGCCTCGACCTGGCAGGCAATGAAGTTGGCTACGACGGCCCGCTGGGTATCACGGAAGATGCCACGGTCCTCGTGTCGGCGCGACGGCTGGATTTCGGCGCCTTCTTCGAGGACATCGAAGAATTGGACATCGGCAATCCCGTGCTGAGGGACATCCTCGTCAAGTCGGCCGTGCCGATCAGCCCGTCGAATACGCTTGAGGTGCTCCTCATCGATACGCGCGAGACATACAGCCGCGACGTGACTCACGTCTTCGAGTCGCCCAACTTCGAAGACGCATCGCTCCTGGATTTTAAGCAGGACAGCGATCTGTACGGCCTTACATTGCGGTCATTGATCGGCCAAGGCGCTGTCTGGACCAACAAGGTGTACCGCCGGGCCAGCAACAAGGTCAGCTCGGAGGGCGAAGCATTTCCGGATCTCGTTCCCGCCGGATCGCCCGCCTCCAGCTTCCCGGTGCGGGAGGACATCATTACCGTTACCGAGGACGAGATCGAGGTCGGCTGGCGCAGCGACTTCGCGACGGTGAACGGGTGGGGCGCTTTCAATGCAGGCGTCCAGCTGACCCGGATCGAGCTGGATTACAGCACCGTACTGGACGGCGACTGGATCCGCTACGTTTATGACAGCAACGACGCTCGGCCGGATCCAGGGCAGCGCTTCATCGTGTTGACGCCGGCGAACATCAATGCGTTGCTGAGCCGAAAAGCGACCAGCTACGCGGGCTACGCGGATCAGGTCTTCAAGCACGATGCGTGGGCGCTCAGCACGGGCCTGCGGCTGGAACGGGACGGTCTGACAGACGAAAGCCTCGTCTCGCCCAGGCTCAGGCTTACCTGGCAGCCGGGCAAGCGTGCCCGATACTTTGCCACTTCAGGGCTCTTTCATCAGTCGCCCCGGTACCTGGACTTCGCCGCCAATGCCGAAAACAAGCTCGAGAACGAGAAGATCACGCACGGGAGCGTCGGCTTCGAGTACTTCCCGAACGACAGGTGGTCGGTACTGACGGAAGCTTACTACCAGGATCTTGCGAATCTCGTGGTCGATCAGGACCGGGCAAGCGGAACGTTCGCAAACATTGGCGATGGCACGTCTTACGGCTTCGATGTCGTGGTGAAGGGCACGATTCGCGAGGGTCTTTACGCTACCGCGACCTACTCCTACAACGATGCGAAGGTAGACCGGAAGGACGGTCGGGGTGCCGTCGCCGACGAGTTCAGTCGCAAACATGTGGCCACCCTGGGGATGACGTGGGAAATCACCGATCGCTGGAAGGTGGCTGCGCGCTACAAGTATCTGTCAGGGAGGCCGGAGGATGCCTTCATCATCCACGAAGACGTGCTGGGCCCCGGGCAACCGATGCGGTACTCGAGGGAGACGACCGAGCGCGGCGTCGGTCGCAAACCCGGTTACGGCGTGCTGAATGCCCGTGTCGACTACCGGCGCGCATTCGGTCCCATCGACGTCACGGCCTTTCTCGATGTCATCAACGTCACCTCGGCATCCTCGACAGACGACACCGAGTTCGACTACCGCAGGGGCGTCAACGTGAAGGACGACAGCGAGGCCGAGCCGCTGATCGGACTTCGGCTAGACTACGCGTGGTAAACGGGAGGCAGCAGATGGCACGCGCTCTTGATGCTGCGCCCATTAGGGCATTGATTGTCGAGGACAACCGCGACATCTGCGGGAACATTGCCACGTACCTAGAAAAGCTGGGGTATGTCCTGGACTTCGCCCATGACGGCGTCACCGCGATGAGCCTGGCGCTGGCCCATCCGTTCGACGTCATCGTCCTGGACCTCATGATTCCAAGGATGGACGGCCTCACCTTCTGCCAGAGACTGCGGGCCGATGCCGAGATCGAAACGCCCGTCCTCATGCTGACGGCAAGGGACACGCTCGACGACAGGCTCAAGGGCTTCGATGCCGGCGCCGACGACTACCTGGTCAAGCCATTCGCGCTGCAGGAGCTGCACGCGCGTATCCGAGCCCTGTACAAGCGGAGCCACCGGAATGCCGACAACTTGCTGGCCGTGGGGGATCTGACATTGAACCGGTCCACGCTGCAGGTGCATCGGGCGGGACGCCGGGTCGATATCAACCCCGCCGGCATGAAGTTGCTCCGACGATTGATGGAGAAGTCCCCAGCCGTCGTGGAGCGCGACGAGCTCGAAACGCTGTTGTGGGCCGACGAGCGCCCGGATGTTGATCTGCTTCGCTCGCACATGCACAAGCTGCGTCAGGCAATCGACAGACAATTCGATAACCCGCTGATCCATACAGTGCATCGCATCGGGTATCGAATCGCAGAGGACTCCCAGTGATGCCGCGGCAAAGCTTACGTAAACGGGTCGAGTATGCGTTCGCGTGGTGTGTCGTTGGACTCAGTGTGGCATGGGGACTGGCGTTCTACGCGGCCATCCGATTCAGTGAAGATCGGGTGGTGGTCAATCAACTGCAACGTGCTGCCGAGAACTATCCCGACCTCACCATGAGTCTTCGGGGCTACGACGATGCCGGGAGCTTGCCGGAACCCCTGAGGGAATGGGCGCAGGCAGGCCCTGACGAGGGCATGTACGAGTTCGTCGCCGAAGAGCTGCATGTCGCGGTCGTCCCCGCCAACAATGCACGGGGGCGCGCATTCGTGGTGTTCGATGTCGCCGGGATCGAGGCGGCCTCGTCTGAAGACTGGTGGTGGCTGCTCGGCATCACCGGTGTCGTGGGTGTACTCGGCGCTCTGGGTTTCGGGTTGGGCGTCCTGGTGATGCGAAGAGCGGTCGCCCCTGTGGTGCAGCTCGCCGATGTGGTCGTGGGCATTGACCTGGAACACCTGTCGGCCGGAGACCACAAGCTCATTGAGTCCAGTAGGTTCGGGAGAGACGAGGTTGGCGTCCTGGCCGGCGCCATCGAAAAGACGCTTGAGCGCATCAGCGCGTTCGTTGTGCGCGAGCGGGACTTCACCGGTTCCGCCAGCCACGAATTGCGGACGCCCATCACCGTGATCTCGGGCGCAGTCGAGCTGCTGGAGCAAAGCGATCTGTCGGAGGAAGACGTGAAGGCAGTGGATCGGATCCGGCGCGCGACGCTCGAGATGAAGTCCACGATCGAGATGTTCCTGTGTATCGCTCGCGAATCCGACGACGGGCTGTATGGCGAAGAGTTCTTGGTCTCACCCTTGGTCAACCGGGCGGTGGACCAGCAGCGCTACCTGCTCAACGGCAAGTGTGTTGAAGTCGACGTCGAAAGCGGGGCAACACCCATCATTCGCGGGCATCCGCAGGCCTTCCTCATCGCCATCACCAACATGGTTCGCAATGCTTTCGAGCAAACGCCGAACGGGCAGGGGCCCATCACGGTTCTCCTCACGGAGCACGAGCTTCTAATCACCAACCGGGTAGGCGGTGATGAGGTTGGCCGGCTCGAGTCGGCCGGCTCTGACGGACAAGGATTGGGACTGGGCATCGTCCAACGACTATGTGAGCACAACGGCTGGGAGTTCTTCCTGCAAGTGGACGAGGCGCAAGTATCCGCATGTCTTTCTTGGTGAGCAGGACCGCTTACTCGCTAACGCCTATGGGTTGGATTCCGTAGGGGAGACCATGTGTGCCGCCCGTGATGTCCGCTTCTGGCCGTTAGCGGACCTGCTGGCGTGGACTGCACCTGTCGGCCACAAGCAGCCATCCGCATGTCGACGTTAGTGTGGCTGCCAAGCGCGCAGGGAAGAATTACTGCCGACGTTTTGCAGCGCGGTTGATTCCATCGCGTATTCGCTAGTGCATGCATGTATCTGACGAGCGGGGCGCCTGGTTGCGCCACGATGGGTGTGCGTGAGCGCAGACTGTCGGTGGTGACGTGATGTGTTTCCTGCTCATGGCAGGCACGGACAGAGCGATGCTCCATCGAGTTGAAGATCGAAGCGCTACAGCAAGGAATTTTGGTGACGTGCGTCCATCGACGTGGGCGCATGCCTTTCGGAAGTACAGATCTCTCTCGCGACGTCAGGAAAGACAGGCGGAGGATTCACATGTTCTCGAGTACAGGCGTGCACCCTCGCTGGCGTTCACGGATGTGCGCTACCTGCGCGCTTTCCGTGTTGTTCTGCCTTCTGCCCATGCACGCATGCGCGGATGAAGTGCGCCAGGGTGTATTGCAACTCCGCTGGGGCGATGCGGCGCGCGCGGCACCGGGAAGTACGTCGCTGCCACCGCAATTCGAGGTCTGGCTGGATGCGGGACCGCGACACCGCTACCGGCTGGACGCTGATCAGGCCAGGCGCGCGGCGGGCGATCTCTATGCGTTGGCCAATCGCCGGGTTGCGGTGTCCTACGCACCCGGACGGGGCGACGCACAGCCCCGCGCGGATGGGCGCATCGAGCGCGCTGCCATGCTGATCGATGCCATCGTGCCTGCCGATCGGCTGTCGGTGCGTGCGCAGGCGAGGGGCGTGGATGGCCGCGCGGTCCTTTCGATGCCACTGCGAGGCAGTACGCGATGGATCACCCTGATGTGCAAGTTCGGCGATATCGACACGGAGCAGAAGCCGCGTGAGTTCTTCCGGTCGCAGTACGGCAATGCGCCCGGCCAGTTGGGTCATTTCTGGTCGGAGGTGTCGTACGGCAACATCGATCTTGCCGGAAGCGACGCGTACGGTTGGTACACGCTGTCCAAGCCCCGGTCCGCCTATGTGGACATCGCGGGTGGCAAGCCGAAGGTCGATCTGTCGCTGCTGTTTGCGGACTGCACGGCAAAGGCGGATCCCGAGGTCGATTTCCACGGCGTCCACGGCATCAACCTGATGTTCAACGGCGAACTGGATGGCTACGCATGGGGCGGGGGTGCCTGCGCGACGCTGGATGAGCTCTACGTCTGTCCGCGTTCGACATGGAACCCACCCTGGTCCTTCTCCCATCTGGCTTCGATGGCGCACGAGATGGGACATGGCTACGGCCTGCCGCACTCCAACAACAGCGACGGCGACGGCGACACCTACGACAATCCCTGGGATCTCATGAGTGACGCGTGGCGGATGGCCGGCAGCGATGCGACCTATGGCCTGCTGCCCAAGCACATCAACATGTTCCAGCGGCAGCGGCTGGCCTGGGTGACGGCGGCACATACGCTGACCCTTCCGGCGGAAGATGTCGGCACCCATGACATCGTGCTCGATGCCGCCAGCCTGTACCCCGCCACCGGTATCCAACTGCTTGTACTGGCGTTGCCCGCCCAGCCGGATCCCTTTTCGACCGTCATCTATACGGTGGAGGCGCGACGCCGTACCGGCAGCTACGAGTCCGGGCTGGCGGGCGATGCGGTGATCATCCACCGGGTGAACGATTATGGCATTGCCTACAGCATGGACGCCGACGTGCCGCCCGCCGATCACTCGGCCAACGAGGGCTCAATGCTGAAGCCGGGCGAGCGTTGGACCATGCCGGAAGGGCAGCATTGGGTGGAGGTGCTGGAAGCGACCGCGAACGGATTCATCGTACGCGTCGGTCCACGGCCCCGCATCATGAGTTCACCCCTGCCGCCGCTGGTGCATGGTCCGGACAGCGCCGGGAACGCCGGGGCGGGCGTCTCGGCACCCCGCGCGAGACCCGCCCAGCGACGGATGATGGACATCCTCCATGCGCTGAAAGTGCGGTGATGGGACATACGGTGATGTCCGGTTCCGACCCGAAGCTGACATTCGTGCCTCCACGACTGGATGCCTGCCACGATGATCGCCATGCCTGATGCACTGCCCGCCCTGGAACGAGGCGAGTTGGTTCGACTTGTTCCCAAGTGGTATGCCTGGTCCCACCTCGCTCTACTACGTTAGTCGAACTCTTCTGCCTGCCAGGACGCGGGCTTTCATCGATTATGTGAGCGAAGTATTCCAAAGCCAGCAGCTAGCGGAGCGATTCGCAGGAAGCATCGGCTAAGCCACTACGCCGTCCGCGCCGGACCACGGATTCAAAGCATCGACTCAACACGCTGAAGTCCGAGTAGACGATTGGGAGCACGCTACCCGAACACCCGGAAAGCAATGATTGACGGGCTTTCGAATATAGTTGCATCATGCAACCTAATAGAGATAACTGGCAGACGTAGACGTGAGCAGTGCGCTAGTGAATCGAATCAGGTCATCCTCACGCACCTTGGTCAGGGAATGGGGCTTCCTGCGGGCAACAATCGCTGGGACCAGCTATTCGCCCTCGGCGGTCCATGCCTTGATCGAGATCGACGAGAAAGGCCAGAGCACTGCAGCATCGCTAGTGGAGCTACTCGGGCTGGAAAAATCGAGTGTAAGCCGTTTGGTTGGCAAGCTCGTTGCGGCAGGAGAGTTGATGGAGGTCGCTGGAGATTTGGATGGTCGAATCAAGCGCCTCCGATTAACAAGCCGAGGCCGCCGCACGGTCGCGAGCATCCATGCGTACGGCCAAGCTCAGGTCGAAGCGGCGCTTGGGAGGCTGAGCGCAACGCAGCGCCGCGTCGTGGCAACGGGGTTGGCAGACTATGCCGATGCACTTACCGCGCAACGGCGCAACTTGCCAGGCGCTGCTAGCGCGACGGATGTCGTGCAGGTCGTCGCCGGCTATCGACCCGGCGCCATTGGTCGAATCGCAGAGATGCACGCCGCTTACTACGCCCGCCACCATGGGTTCGGACAATTCTTCGAAAGTAAGGTCGCAGCAGGTGTCGCAGAATTCGCCGCTCGGCTCGATCATGAAACCAACCAGCTGTGGCTGGCCATCAAGGACGAGCGCATCGTGGGGTCGATAGCGATTGACGGCCAGGATTTGGGAGAAGATCAAGCGCATCTTCGCTGGTTCATCCTAGATGACGTCGCGCGCGGCACCGGTGTGGGCCAAAGATTGCTCGAACAGGCTATAGCATTCTGCGATGAGGCAAACTTCAAGTCCACACACTTGTGGACATTTGCGGGCCTCGACAGGGCACGCAGTATCTACGAGAAGCACGGCTTCACTTTGGCCAAGGAGTGGAAAGGTAACCAGTGGGGCGTTGAGTTAGTCGAGCAGCAGTTTACTCGTCCAGGTGACTGCCGTGACCGGGGGAGGGGCTCTGGGGATGCCTCTGGTTGAATCCACTAGGCAGGCTTGCGGGTCGGGTGAAGGTCGGTTTCTGACGCAGTGTTCCAGATGCTGCTGCCGCCCGTTGCTATGCACGAAGGAACAATCGGCCGATACGTTCTTAGCTGGGCTCGCCCAAGGACCGCTTGCATGAGGGGCTCGATTTTTCACCGTATGAGACATTGCCACTGTCCACGGGCGGTAAAGTGCCGGCAAGCTGCAATGATGGCAAGCCAACACGTCTTGGTTGTGCTGACTAAAGACCCATGATACCCGCGCCCAGTCAGAAGCCATCATGAGAATGTGGTGTGAACCTGTGCTCAGGTGATCGGCGACAGCAACGCTCTAGGTATCCCTCCGTCCAGCAGCCAAACACTGTTGCGCGCTAGGTTGCCATTCCGCATGCAGCCGGAACCCGGACACCGCAGGCTTGTGACGATGCTACGAGAGCGGAAACCGTGCGGTGCACAAGAGCCCACTGGGAAGCACGGCTTCAAAGTGCAGTGACCCGCCATGCGAGTGGCAGATCGCTGCCGCGATAGCCAGGCCCAGCCCGGTACCTCCTGAGTCACGTGTGCGTGATTGGTCCGCACGCCAGAATCGATCCACCAGCTTTGGAAGCGAGTCGGCCGCCACACCGGGGCCGGAATCCGCTACCTCAAGAATGCCCATCTCAAGCTGCCGTCGCACTTGAACGCGCAAACTCCGACCTTGCTTGGCGTGGCGCAAGACGTTCTGGATGAGAATGGTGGCAACCTGAGCGATCCTACCCCTGTCCCCTTGGACCACGACCGTCGTATCCATGCTGCACTCAGTAAGGATGGATGCCTCCTTTAGCGGAGCTTCCAACCATCGCAGGACTTCGTGCACGATCTCCGCCAGAGACACCTGCTCTGTCTGCAGCGAGAGCTGTCCGGCCCGGGCCAAGGACACCAAGTGCAGGTCACCGACCAGGCGGTTAATTTGCTCCAGCTGGCGATGCACCATCAGCAGTTGCTGGTCGTCCCGTGGAAAAATGCTATCCAGCATGCCTTGGACGCGCCCCATAGCGGCGTTGAGCGGGGTTCGCAATTCATGCGCCAGCATGGCGCTGGATTCGCGCATCTCGCGCTCGTATTGCTCCAACTGGCCGGACATCGCGTTGAAATCGTCAGCTAAGCCGCGCACCTCGGCTGGCGCATCCTGTACCAAAGTCACTTTCGCACCAAACTCGCCATCACTCACGCGATGCGCAGCGGTACTTACATACAGAAACTGGCGGGCCGACGGCTTGGCCAAGCCGAAGCCCACAATCACGATCACCGGGATGAACCCCAAGACGAGAATGCCGACCAAGATCCAGTCACGATTGCTGGTGCCCGGCATGACATCCCGGATGGTGTAGTAGGAGCGGACCAACGTCCACAGTCGCTCCTCGTTCTCCGAGGGTGAGGCGCTCAGCCGCTCCAATTCCTGGCGAACTTCGGGCGGGGCATGCCTGAGTGCATGATAGTCAACGTAGGCATAACGTAGCCAAAGAGTGCCGGCGATGGCCACGACCACACCGACAGCCAAGGCGCTCATTCGCAGGCCTAGCCAGGTCCGCAAAGGGAGGGCCTTGCGATGGGGGTGGCGGTTAGGCATGGCAGGAGCCCTATTGAAACCGGTATCCGACAGCGCGGACGGTCACCAAGACATTGTGGATGCCGCGCGCATCCAGTTTCCGCCTCAAGTTGTGGACGTGGGCATCCACTACGCGCTCGAGCGCGTTACTGTCGGGCAGGCACGCGTCCAGTAACTCTGCGCGCGAGAATGCCTTGGATGGTGTCTTGAGGAGCTTGGCCAGCAGCGCGAACTCAGTGGGTGTCAGTTCCAGAAGGGCAGGTGAGTCGTTTGGTTGGCTCACACTTGCCGTACGAGCATCCAGATCCACCGTGAGCCCTTCGTATCGAAGCGTATGCGCATCGATTCTTTCGCGCTGGTAGGTTCGGCGCAAGACCGCATGGGTCCGCGCCAGCACTTCCTTGGGACTATAAGGTTTAACGACGTAGTCGTCGGCACCGTAACGCAGCGCGCCCAGCTTATCGGATTCATCCCCTATGGCTGTCACCATGATGACGGGCACATCGCTCGACCGCCGGATCTGGGCCAGCACCTCGGTGCCGCTGCGTTTGGGCAGCATGACATCCAGCAGAACCAGATCAGGGCGCCATTGGGCATGCAACTGCAGGGCGCGCTCACCATCGGATGCCACGGCGACCTCGAAGCCGTCCCTGCGCAAGTAGGCTTCCAGAATACTGGCGCCGTCAGGGTCATCCTCAACGACAAGGATCCGCTTGCCGAGCATCCCGGCCTCCGGCGTAAGGGGCGTCTTCATCAATTCTTGATAATTCCTAAAACAGGCCTTGAAAGCCCAGGGGCACACTGCCGGCCGTCCATAGACTACCGCGACCTGCGTCATGCCCCCAATCTTTCCGCCCCCCGCCTCGGTACGCCGTCCGGTCCTGTTAACGGTGGCATTCCTGCTCACCGCCGGGTGTTCGCTCACTCCGGCCTATGTTCGACCTGAGGTACAGCTTCCGGCGACCTTGGGGGCCTTGGGGACGACGGGGGGGCCGGGCCCGGTCGTCCAGCGCGTACCGTTGACGGAGCAGGAGCGCCGGATCGCGCAGACCTTGGCGTCAGGGCCGGAACTGGAAGACATTCTGCAACGAGGGCTGGCTCGTAATGCCGACTACCAGATTGCTGACCTCACCGTAGAGCGCGCACGCGCGGAACTGAGGATCCAACGGGCGCAACGCGTGCCTCAGGTGGATGTCACCGCACAGGCGCAACGACAGCATTTCGACGATGACGCTCTGGATGCCCGGTACCAGCAAGATCTCAAGAGCGTGGGAGTCGGCGTTAACGCGTTTGAGCTCGACCTGTTCGGTCGGGTGAAGGCCATGTCGGCCGCCAGCCGCGAACGCTTCGTGGCATCAGAGCACGGTCGACAGGCGTTGCGCGGGGCCGTTGTCGCCGAGATATTGCGCGCCTACGTGGCCGAGCAGGCTGCCGCAACCGATCAGGTGCATGCACGGAGCCTGCAGGAAGCCGCCCAGACGTTGCTGCAGTTCGCGGTGGCGCGCCAGCAAGTCGGCGTTGCCTCGACCGACGAGGTCAATGCCCATCGCGCAGCGGCTGATCAGGCCGAGGTCGACGTCCAACGGGCGGTCGACCGTCAGCGTTCAGCGTTACGGGCACTGCAGATATTGGTGGGCTACGACCTGGTGCCGAACCGCATCGCCTTCGATGCAATCACGGCTTCAAGCGAGGTTCCACAAGCGCTTGGCTCGCTGGACTCGGCCATCTTGTTGACCCGCCCCGATGTGCAGCAGGCCGAAGCCGAACTGCGCGCGGCCAATGCCGACATCGGGGCCGCGCGGGCGGCATTCTTCCCCTCGATCACCCTGAGCACGGGCGTCGGAACAGCCAGTGAGGACCTGGGCGGACTCTTCGAGGGCGGGAGCCGGAGCTGGACATTCATTCCGCAGCTTTCCCTTCCGATCTTCGACCTCGGCCGCCGACGGGCCAATCTGGATCTTGCCCATCTGCGCAAACGCACCGAAATTGTGGAATACGAACGCACCGTCCAGGCCGCCTTCCGGGAAGTCGCCGATGCGCTGGACGCCGTGCAGACCAGCGCCAGTGCACAAGCGCGCAGCACTCAGAAGGCCCAAGAGAGCCATCAGCGTGCCGCGCGGGCACTGACCCGCGTGTCGCGAGGACTGCACGACCCGGCCGTCGCAGTGAATGCCCGCGCCGAGGCCTTACGCGAGGCCCGATCGCATCTGGATACCGTACGAGACCAGGCGTTTGCGCAAATCACGTTGTTCTCCGCGCTCTACGAGGTGGAGTACGCGCCGCCGGCCACGGCCTCCAAGTAGGCCCGAATCTTCCAACACCCCTTCGACGCGGTTCGCCGCACCGACCCGAGCTGAGATCCTATGAAGCCTGTTGCCCTGCTAGCCCTATGCGCCGTCCTGGGCGTCCCTGTGTTGAGTGGCTGTTCCGACGAGCGCGCCCGTGCGGAAGAGGCCCCTCGAGCCGTCAAGCTGGAGACGGTGGGCGCGCACGGCGACAGCCTGCGCCGATTCACCGCCACGGTTCGCCAGCAAGAGCGCGTAGATGCCGCCTTCGAGAACGGGGGGCGCATTGCCCAGATCCTGGTGGATGTGGGTGACCACTTCCACAAGGGCCAAGTGTTGGCGCGGCTGGACGCGGAGACCTTGCGCCTGCGTGTCCAGCAGGCCGATGCAAACGTTCGTTCGGCCAATGCACAGGTCACCGAGAGGCAGGTGCAGGTCCATCAGCAGCAGGCCCTGTTTGAGGACGGCGCCGCCTCGCAGGCCAGCCTGACCACGGCCACCGTAGCGCTTGAGTTGGCCCGATCCCAATGGCAGGTGGCACTGTCCGATCGGGGACTGGCCGAGCGGGCCTTGCGCATGGCAGAGCTGAAAGCGCCCTTTGACGGCAGCGTCATCAGCCGACGCGCTCAGGCGCACGCCGATGTGGCCGCCGGTGAGGCTGTGCTGCAACTGGAAGGCGCCTCCACGCTGCAGGTGGTGGCCAACCTGCCCGAGTCGCTTGCACGGACACTGCGGCGGGGCGATACGGTTCAGGCCGAATCAGCCGGTCAACCGATTTCGCTGAAGGTGCGCAGCATTTCTGCGCGTGTGGAGAGCGCGGCTACCGTGGAGGTGCTGCTGGATGTCGCCGGCGATGCCCTTTTCCTGCGCAGCGGCGAGAGCCTGCTTCTTAGTCCGCAGATGCCGTCCTCCTCCCAGGTTGCGGTGCCCTTGGCAGCGCTGACGATGGCCAGCGACGGCCAGAGCGCAAACGTCTTCGTATACATCCCCCAGCAGGGCACCTTAAGGCGTCGCCAGGTGGCCTTGGGGAGGGTGGAAGGCGACCGCGTTGTGATCAAGGCGGGTCTGAAGGCGGGCGAGCAGATCGTCACGGCCGGCACGGCCTTCTTGACCGATGGCCAGCAGGTGGTTCCGTTTCGTTCCAGCTCCCGTCTCGGCGCCGGAGCGCAGTCATGAAGTTGACGCAGTCCGCGTTGGGATCGAGCCGCCTGACCTTGTTCGTGGCGGTGATGCTGCTACTGGGCGGCATTTTTACCTTCCTGGGCTTCCCCTCCCAGGAGGAGCCGTCGATCACCGTACGAGAAGCACTGGTGAGCGTGGTTCAGCCCGGCCTGCCGACAGAGCAGGTCGAGCGCTTGCTGGCTCGGCCGGTGGAGGAGCGGCTGCGCGAGATCGCGGGTATCAAGCGCGTGGTAACGACCGTGCGTCCGGGCATGGCGATCATCCAGCTGACCGCCTACGACGATGTGGCGGACCTGCCGGCCCTCTGGCAGCGGGTGCGTTCCAAGGCCGCCGAGGCGGAGGCCGCCCTGCCTGAGGGAGCATACGGTCCGTTCATCGACGATGAATTTGGTCGCGTCGCCGTGGCCTCGGTGGCCATCACGGCCCCCGGATTCAGTACCAGCGAGATGCGTGCGCCTCTGCGTGATTTGCGCGCGCACCTGTACACAATTGCCGGCGTCGAGCGGGTGTCGATGCACGGTTTGCAGGAGGATCAGGTCTACATCGATTTCGATCGGGCCAAGCTGGCCGAAGCGGGTCTGACGCCGGCCCAGGTGAGCGCCCAGCTGCAGGGGCAGAACATCGTGTCACCCGGTGGCCTGGTATCGGCCTCTGGCATGTCATTCTCAATGACCACCACAGGCGAGATCAGCACTGTTGAGGACTTGCAGGGGTTCCTGGTCACTGCCCAACGTGAGGGTGTGGCCCGCGAGGTGACCCTGGGTCAACTGGCCCGCATTCACGTCATGCCGGTCGATCCCCCCCAAAGCGCGGCCGTGTACCAGGGCCAGCCGGCGGTTGTGGTGGCGGTCTCCATGGGCAAGGGCCTCAACGTGGCCAAGGTGGGTCAGGAACTGCGAAAAAAACTCGAAGAGACGGCAGATTTGCTGCCTGCCGGCTTCCAGCAGCATGTGGTGACCTTCCAGGCCGACGTGGTCGATCGGGAAATGGGCAAGATGCACCACGTGATGGCAGAGACGATCATCATTGTGATGGCGGTGGTCATGCTGTTCCTGGGCTGGCGAACCGGCCTGATCGTGGGCGCCATCGTGCCGTTGACCATTCTGGGCTCGCTGATCGTCATGCGGGTCCTGTCGATCGAACTGCAGTCCGTCTCGATTGCGGCCATCATCATTGCCTTGGGCTTGCTGGTTGACAACGGCATCGTAATCGCCGAGGACATCGAGCGTCGGCTGGGAGAAGGGGAGGGCCGTTGGCAGGCGTGCGAGGCCGCTGGCAGGACGCTGGCGATCCCGCTGCTCACCTCATCGCTGGTGATCGTGCTGGCGTTTTCGCCCTTCTTCTTTGGCAACACCGCCACCAATGAGTACCTGCGCTCGCTGCCGGTCGTGCTGGGCGTGACGTTGCTGGGGTCCTGGCTGCTGAGCATCACCGTCACCCCCTTGCTGTGCCTGTTCTTCGCCAAGGCGCATGTCGCGCAGGACCATGCACCGCAGAACTACGACTCGCGCTTCTACCGCGGCTACCGGCGCATTATCGAGACATTGTTGCAACATCGCCTGCTCTTTATCGGCAGCATGGTGGGTCTGCTGGCCACCGCGATCGTCGTGTTGGGCTCCATTCCCTACGATTTCCTTCCCAAGTCTGATCGCCTTCAGTTCCAGATCCCGGTGACACTGGAGCCGGGTGCGGATTCGCGCCAGACCATGCAGGCCGTCCAGTCGATTAGCCGCTGGTTGGCTGATAAGAAGGTCAATCCGGAAATCGTCGACAGTATCGGATATGTGGCCGACGGCGGGCCACGCATCGTGCTTGGCCTCAATCCACCCCTGCCAGCGCCCAACATCGGCTACTTCACGGTCAGCATCAAACCTGAGACGGATATTGATCACGTTATTGCGCGCACGCGTTCGCATATCCGCGCCAACTTCCCGCAATTGCGGGCCGAACCCAAGCGCTTCTCACTGGGGGCCACCGAAGCGGGACTGGCCGTTTATCGGGTCACCGGGCCTGATGAAGACGTGCTACGCGCGGTGGCCGGGCAGATTGCACAGGCATTGAAGGCGCTGCCTGGCACCATCGATGTGTACGACGACTGGCAGGCGCGGATTCCGCGTTACGTGGTCGACGTAGATTCGCTCAAGGCAAGCCGGGCAGGCATTACTCATCAAGATGTGGCCAAGGCGCTGGAGATGCGTTTCTCGGGGACAACCATTTCGGTCGTGCGCGAGGAGGGCGTTAATACGCCGATCGTGATGCGCGGCAGCGCCACCGAGCGCAACGGTCGCGCCGATCCGGGTGATACGCCGATCTTCCCGCAGAACGGTGGCGTGCCGGTGCCGCTGTCAGCGATCGCCACGGTCACCTTGTCGTCGGAGCCATCGACGCTTGTCAGACGCAACTTGGAGCGCACCATAACCGTCACCGGTCAGAATCCTGCCATGACGGCAACCGAAATCGTCTCTTCGTTGCAGGCCTCGATTGAGAAGATCGATCTGCCACCGGGTTACCGGATTTCGCTCGGAGGAGAGATCGAGGATTCGGCCGAAGCCAATGACGCGCTGACACAGTTCCTACCGCATGCCCTGGGCGGCATCCTGCTGCTCTTCATCTGGCAGTTCAATTCGTTCCGGAAGCTGTTCATCGTGATCGCAAGCGTGCCGTTCGTGCTGATCGGCGCAACATTGGCCCTGGTCGTGACCGGTTTCCCGTTCGGCTTCATGGCCACCTTCGGCTTGCTTGCACTGGCCGGCATCATCGTCAACAACGCGGTGCTACTGCTGGAGCGTATCGAAGCAGAACTCAAGTCCGGACTCAGTCGGCGCGAGGCGGTAGTGGCAGCGGCAGTCAAGCGCCTGCGGCCGATTGTCATGACCAAGCTGGTGTGCATCGTGGGTCTGGTGCCATTGATGCTGTTCGCCGGCCCCCTATGGACCAGCATGGCGATCACCATGATTGGCGGGTTGGCCCTGGGCACGCTGGTGACCCTTGGCCTGATCCCGATCCTATACGAGACCTTGTTCTCGCTCAGAGTGCCGAGCCTGGATGCGCGTGGCGCCCCGGAAGCGCAGCCATGAACACCCCTCAATCCGCACATGAATGCACCGGCGCGGCAATCGTCGCCCGGCCTCCTCTCGGTCGTACTCCCGCTACTGATAGCGGAGTGCGTGCAGGCACGGGTAGGGCATTGAAGGAGCGCACCCCATGAAGACGCCCCGCATTGTCATCGTGGGGGGCGGGATTGGCGGCATGCTACTTGCAACACGCCTGGGTCGTCGGCTGGGCCGCAGTGGCAAGGCGCACATTTGTCTGGTCGACCGTGAGTTCACCCACGTTTGGAAGCCGCTGCTGCACACCATTGCCGCCGGCACACGTGATGTTCACCAGCAGCGCGTCCATTTCCTTGCCCACGCCCAGCAGAATGGTTACCACTTCGAACCCGGTGAACTGATCGGCGTGGCGCGTCATGCCCGTTATGTGCGCTTGGGGCCGTTACGCGAGGCCAAGGGCGCCATTGCCGTGGGTCCTCGTGAGCTGCCCTACGACCTGCTGGTACTGGCCTTGGGGAGCGGCGCCAATGACTATGCAACGCCGGGCGTGCGCGAGCATGCGTACTTCATCGACGGTCAGGCGCAAGCCGATGCCTTCAACCACGCCTTGCGCATGCAGCTGCTTCGGTCAGCCTTGCACGACACCGATGTCAGGATCGCTATCGTAGGCGGCGGCGCCACCGGGGTGGAACTGGCCGCCGAACTCAGCGATCTGATGGAACAGGCCTCGGGCCTGGGCGATGGACAGATGCGCCAACGGCTGCAGCTAACGCTGTATGAAGCGGGCCCCAGGATTCTGGCGGCCTTTCCGGAGCGGATTTCCAGAGCCAGCACGGACATCTTGCAAGGCCTGGATTTCACCATCTGCACAGGAACGCGCGTTCGGGCGCTAACCGAAACCCACGTCGTGCTGCAGCACGGCCAGCCGCAGCCGGCGGATCTGGTGGTGTGGGCGGCCGGTGTCAAAGCGCCGAGCGTGTTGACCCAAGTGGCTGGTCTGTCCTTGAACCACCAGCAGCAGGTGCAGGTCAGGCCCAATCTGCAAGCGAGCATGGATGAGCGCATTTATGCGCTTGGCGATTGTGCCAGCTTGCTCCCGCTAGATGCCGCGCATGCCCTGCCGCCCACCGCACAGGTCGCCGCCCAACAGGCCGCGCACTTGGCGCGCCATATCGAACGGGCATTGCATGGAGGGACGGTGCCGGCCTTCACGTATCGCGACCAGGGTGCCTTGGTGTCATTGGGCAAATACAGCGCCTACGGCACCTTGGGTGCCGCCGGTCTGTACCCGGGCTGTTTCATTCGAGGACGACTGGCCCAGCTCGGTCATGCGTGGCTGCATCGACGTCATCAGGCCAGCGTCCTGGGGTGGCACCGAGCACCACTTGCCTGGTTGGCCGAGGCGACCAATGCCTGGGCCCATCCCTCCATTCGCCTGAGCTAAGAACATGTCTTCGTCCATCTACGGTCCTGTGGGGTCCAGGTTGCTTCGAGTGCTGGCGCTGTTGGGGTGCTGCATGACGTTCTTCGGCGGGTTGAGTGGCTGCGCCATGGTCAAGGCCAAGCCCATGAAGGCCCAGCACTACATAGAAGCCAAGCGTGGTGACATCCTGACGACCGGCCAGTTGAGTGGCTCCACTCGCCAGACCTTGAACATCCTGGGGCTGGAAGAGCGCTTCTGTCTTGCACAGCCAAGAGAGTGCGCGCAGGAACTGAGCCAGGCCGATGGTGCATCTCGTGAGAACGGCCTGGCCGCCGCTGCGGAGGTGTGGATGGCGCGTGCATTGCTGGGCAGGGCGGAAGCATCCGTCGGCGCCGAAAGGGACGCCCGGCTCTCGGCTTGGCTGGAAGTCGCACGCCACGCCTATGCCTATCTCTTCTTTACCGAGCGCACGCCTGCCGAACGTGGACTCGAGGAGCGGCAAACCCAAGTGCGCGACTACTACAACTATGCGGTCGAACGGGTGGTGAGCGCCGTCTTTGCGCACGTGAAGCAGGGCCATCAGGACGCCATGACCACGGGTATGTTGCCGGCGCCGGCGCCTTGGACCCTGTCGTTGCAGTTGGACCAAGTCGAGCCGAAAGACAGGCTCGCTATCCCAGAAGCGATGCTGCCCGCCTCAGCGCTACGGTTCAAGGGTATCCGCAACCAGTACCGCCGCGATGGATTCGGCACGGAGATGGTGGCTGTGATGGCCGATGAGCCCGTCGATCTGGAGATGGGTGAGGACTTGGCCGTACGCCCAGGGCAGGTCAGCTTCATGCCTACGCCCAATGTCACGCTCGTTCTGCGCTTTGGCGGCCATTCCTTGTCCGAGGTCTTGGGCACCACCGATGCCACCTTGTACGCGTTGGACCCGCTACTGCACAACGACGTTGCACTAGGCGGCTTCGATGTGCCGCTGGCGGCCAACTACACGGCTGGCTACGGCGTCTGGCTGGCCCAGTCCGGGTTTGCCGGAAACTCTCTACGTACCCTGTTCGGCATGAAGGCCGGGCTGGAGCGCCCGCACCTGTTCCTGTTGCAGCCCTACGATCCGCAGCGCCGCGTCCTGTTGCTGGTGCATGGCTTGGCGAGCAGTCCGGAGGCATGGGTGAATCTGGGCAACGATGTGCTGGGCGATGAGACGCTGCGCAAGCAATACCAGATCTGGCTGATGTACTACCCCACCAATCTGCCTTTGGCTTACAACCACATGGCGATTCGGGCCACCGTACTTCGCACGCTCAACCATCTGGACCCGGACCGCAACGATCCTGCATCGAGCCAGATGGTCCTGGTGGGACATAGCATGGGAGGGGTGATTTCCCGTTTGATGGTCTCCACCACGCAAGGCGACCGTCTCTGGAACGCCTTGGCGATGGATGAACTCCCTGACGGTGTGGATCCGGCGCAGATTCGCGCCGAAGTCGGGCCGCTCCTGACCTTCGATTTCATGCCCGAAATTGGTGCTGCGGTTTTCGTCGCGGCCCCGCACCGGGGAAGCCCCAAGGCCAATGGCATGATGGCTGCATTGGTCCGTAAATTATCGCGGGTGCCGTTGGCGCTGCAGGCACGCTATCAACACACTGCCAAGATCGCCACGGATCTGCCGGACAGGCTACCCCTGAGTATCGACAACCTGAGTCAAAGTGATCCCTTCATTAAGGCGATCGCTGATCTGCCGATTCGACCGGGGCTGGAGTACCACTCGATCATTGCACGGGAAAAGAGGGCCGGACCTCTCTTGGCGTCCAGTGATGGCGTCGTCCCCTACACCAGTGCTCACCTGGACGGAGCTTTGTCCGAGAGCATCGTCCAACATGGACACAGTGTTCAGGAGAATCCGCAAGCCATCCTGCTTCTTCGTCGTATTCTTCGTCGGCTGGCGGATCGGTGATGCCACGATCCGTCCTTGTCGCGGCTGCGATCAGATCCAGCGTTGCAAGCCTATACCGTGTGCGTGCGACCGGCAGCATCCTGACGCTGCTCATGCTCCCAGTCATGGCGCTGGCTGACTCCGCCTATGCTGCACCGTGCCAAGCCAGGACCGCGCTACCGCCCACCGTCAACTTTCGTGTCGACAACGATCTGTTTGGCAATCAGGACCAGGGATACAGCAACGGCGTACAGCTCACCCTGGTTTCGCCCAATCTGACGGACTACACCGATGACCCCTGCCTGCCGCGTTTGGCACACCTGATCAACCGTCATCTGACCAAGCTGACGCCTGCGCAGTTTGATCAACAGAACATGGTGGTGACTTTCAGCCACGCACTTTTCACGCCGACGGACTTCACTCGAACCGATCTCATCCGCGAAGATCGCCCATATGCAGCCGCCTTGCTGGTGGGGCTGGGCTACAACGCCCGTGTTGGAGACGCATTACGCACTACACATCTCCAGTTCGGGCTCGTCGGCCCGTCGGCGCGCGGCGAAGAAGTGCAGAATGAGATCCATCGCATGATCGGGGACGAGCCCTTTCGTGGTTGGAAGCATCAATTGCGGGACGAGCCCGTCTTTCGAATCATCCATGAACGCATGCAGCGCTACTCCCCGGGAAAGGGGGTGTGGGGGTGGGATGCGATCACTCACTATGGGGGCAGTCTCGGAAATCTAGCCACCTACGCCAATGCCGGTGCCGAGATTAGGGTAGGGCGCCACTTGCCCGACGATTTCGGCAGTACACCGCTACGACCGGCGGGAGAGAACACGGCGCCAGGCCGCTACCGAACCTGGGGTTCCTTGCTGGGCGTCCATCTGTTCCTGACAGCCGATGCCCGCTGGGTCCTGCGCGACATCACGCTAGACGGCAACACGTTCAAGAGGAGCCATAGCGTGGACAAGCGGCCATGGGTAGGCGAAGTGGGCATTGGTTTGGCCTTGACCAAAGGACGGTGGAAGTTTGCCTTAGCCCGCTATGACGTCACGCGGGAATTCGCGGGCCAGAAAGACACTCCCAAGTTCGGAAGCTTCACGATCACTCGTGCCTTGTAGCACCACTGATCCAGCGAGTGACTCAAACCAGGATCGGGAAACCTCTGCCAGCGGCCAGTGGTGCGCCCAACAGGCCCAAACCGCACATTGGCTAAGCCAGTTCGGCGGGCCCGTGTCGTAGCCGCATGGTGCTCCACGCTGGGCACCCCCACCACCTCCCATGCCGGCGATGAAAATCATCATCCGGGCCGCGACCGGAGCAGGGTTGGCCATGATCCATCCTTCGGCCATCTCCGCCTCAGCATTGGCCCCGCGGGCCCGCGACTTGGACCAAAGTCGCGGCCGCCGAACGCCGATCTGAAGCCAAAAACTCGGGCAACGATGGAGACCCTCTGCTAACGTAAGCGTATGCCGCAAATCGTGGCACTGATCGCCTCAGGGACTGACCAGGAACATGAGACTTCATCTTTACCGCGTTGAAGGCGGCTATCTGGTGTGCCCGGCGGACGGGCCGATTCCAGCCTCCCATGCCTTCGAGCTCAAGGGTCGTCAACCCGACATGCGCTTTCTCGCACGCGATACGGCCGGACGTCAGTTCATTGATGAGCACATGCGGACCAACGGGGCGGTGATACTGGATCAGCGAGTGGCCGATATCATGCTCGGCGGCTATCCGGAGTGGGCCATCCGCACCTTTTAGCGGGACCGGGCCAACTCGGAAAGCAGTTGGATCACCAGGGCCTGTTTGTGGGCCGGCACACGTCGCAGCCATTGCAGGCACTGGGCTTCGAACTCATTGCTGGCCTGTTCGGTAGGGGAGGTTGGCCGGGCTCGACGCTGACGGGCGCGCGCCACCCCGCGCCCGGTGGCAAGCCACTCAAATCCCACGCCAGTGATGTCCGCGATCTGCGTCAGGTGCACGATGCTGGGGTTAGTGCCCCCGTCTACGCGCTCCCACTGCGCCACCGCGCTGCGGTTGATACCCAGATGCGTGGCCAACTGGGATTGGGACAGCGAAGCATCAACGCGCGCGCTCAGGATGCGGACTGACATGGAGCTGGACATTGGAGACCGCCCTAGACGACCCGCGTCGCTGTTGTTGAACCAGCGAGCCGGGACTACGGTCACACCCTATCAGCAGGGGCGGGCTGCATAGCGTGATGCGCGTTGGCAAATCACATGGGTTGGACTACCGGTGTGCGCTCGACCCGCGTCATGCACCGTTTTCCATAACATATCTAGGTTTTCGCCGCCTCTGCCGCGCTGGCGCGGCGAACCTCAACACTTACCGTTTCACTACGCGCATACTGCGGAGATTGTTTAATAGTCCCCGTGACGCCACGCTCTCTGGTCGCCTTTGTGGCTAACGGTGCGGCTCCAGTTGATGTGCAGGGACGGGCACTTTCCAGCAACCAGATGACTGTAGCTGGATAAACTCCTCTCCACTGGCGTAGCGGATCTCCTTGCCTGTCAAGCTCGGGTCCTGCGGCGGCGATGCCAAGTTAGGCCCGAGAAGTGAAATGATCAGGACCACTTCCAAGCTTACGAGCGCTGTAAATCGCTGTATCTCTAAATATCGGCCAAGGTGCAAACCTCGTGCGAGACTACGTCTGCCATGGAATGGATATTGGATGAGCCGTCGGCGCTTGGACGACCGGTAGTCACGCACAAGTAGGTCAGCTGAACTGCCACGATCATTCGAATTTTTGGTCCGTGGCTGCCCGGAGCATGCATGGGGCTTAAACAACGCTATAGGCGCGGGATTGAGGCATTTTGCCGTTCACAGGGGATCGTGATTCCACAAAGCTTCTACCGCCACGCTGCCAGTCGTTATGTTGCCATCGATCTGGCGGCCTCGCCGCCACGTCTGGTGGCCAACACCTGGTTCAACATGGAAGCCTTGGCTTACTTCCTGCAGAACCAGCCCGACGCCGGCCGTATGCGCGTGCTGGACTTTCACGATCGACGCGAGATGAACTACGACGGCGACATGTTGCGTCGCGGTGAGCCCTTTCAATAGCCGGTGGTGGCATCGCTCGGTTGCGGGCGATCAGGCAAGATTTGATCGAAGTGGCCTTTTCTTTCCGGCAGCGAAATCGGGCAGCGGGTGAGTCCTCCGATGCCCCCGGGGGATCCCGACTCCGTCGCCCCTCTTACTCGGCGATGCCGTGACGGCCAACGCGATCCTGCTCAATCACGCCTATGCGGCGGTGAAGTGGGGTCCCTTGCAGGGTCTATCTGGCCTGCACACCTTGCGCATCAGCAAAGGGAGGGAGGGAGAGGCGCGTACGCGAGACGTCCCGCACGGCCTGCAAAGCCATGGACGGCTTACACTGACGGCCTGTGACCGACGGAGATCAGGCATGCAAATTCGCCGCACGGTCATTGAGCGCATCACCGAGGCGGTGTGCTTTGATCATGTTTACCCGGTATTCCAGCCGATTGTGAATCTGCGCACGATGCGGACGGTGGGATTTGAGGTCCTGGCCCGCTGGACGGACGAAGAACTGGGCGTAGTGGGGCCGGACGAATTCATTCCCGCTGCCCAAGGGAAATCGCTGCTCTCGGTCATGACCTACAACCTGATCCGAGCTAGTTGTCGGGCGGCCAGCGCGTGGGAAGGCACGTTCTACCTGGCCTTCAACGTGCCGCCCAGTCTGCTGCAGGATCCTCAGGCCATGGGCTTGCTGGTCGATGCCATCGGCGAGACGGACTTTGCCTTCGAGCGCGTACGGATCGAGATGACCGAGGCCGAACTGATCGAGGATGAGCGCGGGGCGCGGCAGGCGGTACAGGCGCTCAAGACACTGGGGATGAAAGTGGTGCTGGATGATTTCGGGACAGGCTTTTCCAGCTTGCTGCGCCTGCACGAGTTCGAGTTCGATGAGATCAAGATCGACGGCAGCTTTGTCAGAGCCTTGGACATCGATGCCGACAGCCGCAAGATCGTGGCGGCGGTCGTCGGGCTGGGGCATAGCCTGGAAATACCGGTGGTGGCCGAGGCAGCGGAAACCCCGGAGCAGGCCGACTACTTGCGCCGGCTTGGCTGCGATTTCGCGCAGGGCTGGCTCATAGGACGGCCTGCGCCCGCCGATGCGGTGCCGGCCGTGCTCAGCCATCGTGCCGTGGCCGAGCGCACCCAACGCGGCCTACATCTATCGCCTTATCACCGCCAGTACCAGTTGGAGGCGCTCTACGCCTCGGCACCGGTGGGGTTGTGCTTCATCGACATGAGCAAGCGGTATGTCGCGGCTAACGATGCCTTCTGCCGCATGATCAAGAAGGACAACGAGCAGGTCGTGGGCAAGACGATCCGTGAGGTCTACACACCAGAGATTGCCGAGTTGGTGGAAAGCACGATCGACGGGCTGCTGAAAGGGCGTCCCGGAGAGCCGATCGAATTCAAGTTTCCCGACCGCGCCGAAGTGTTCCTGATCCACCCGCAGCGGGTCACCGATGAGTCTGGCTTCGTGCTCGGGCTGTCCGTGGTCTCCATCGACATCACGGCCCGCAAGCAGGCCGAGCAAGCCCTGCGTGACAGCGAACGACAGTATCGCGACTCGGTCGAACTCAGTCCGATGGTGATGTGGATTGCCGAGCCCGATGGGCGGCTCAGCTACATCAGCCCGATGGCGGACGAGCCGGAACATCGCACGCTGGAGGAGCGCTCCGAGGCGTGGTATGGCCGCATGAATCCGGCTGATCGGGAGCGTGTTCGGGCGGAATGGTTAGCGTGGCTACCCAAGGGAGACCTGTTTGAAACCACCTTCCGGATCCAGTGGCCGCCGGGCCATTGGCGCTGGGTACGTAGTCGCGCCAGGCCCCAATGGGTGAACGGGCAGATCGTGCGCTGGTTCGGCACGTTCAACGACATTACGCGTGAGGTGGAGCTCGAAGCTCGCGTAGCGCAACTCGAAGCCGCGCTGGCGAAAGCTCTGTCATCCACCTAAGACAAAGGCCCTAGGTCCCGACCGTTCTGAAGGTACATCTGTGTAGTTGGGATGCTGCAGCGGGCCTTGCATAGCTGACTGGGCAGGGGAAGAATAGGGTGACGTCCGTCACGAATGTCGGCAGTCGACGGATGTTGGGGAGTAGGGGATGCCTTGGCGGACGCAACGCGGCTACAGGGCAAGAGTGAATCTGTCGTGGTCATTGCAGCGAGATCAACGCAGCTCCTCGCGTGTGTTGATCTGCTCGCAACGCTGCGACACCGCCCCTGCGCTGGGAAGCTTCTGACAACGTTGGCCAAAGGAGAAGGCTCATGCAAGTAGGCAGGCGCAATCGCACGATCCTGGCATTGCTCATCTGTGCGGGCCTGGCCAGTGGCTGCGCGAACCTCGGGGCAGTGCGGGAGTTCGCGGCCAGCTCGGCCAACATGACAGGCTACAAGACCGTCACCGAGCATTATGTCAGCAGTGCCGATCGCCAACTGGCTGACCTTCCGCCAGACAAGCGATTCGATAGCACTCGAAAGAACCTTCGGACACTGAAGGCGGTCACCGGGCAGGACAAGGAAACCCTGCTCAAACTGCACGCGATCACGACCGGTTACATGAGTGCATTGGCCCAGCTGGCCGGTGAGGACGCTTACTCGATCTCTCCGGAGATCAAGCAGGTGTCCGGCGCCATCCAAGCTTCGGACTCGCTGAAGATCAATGCAGATCATGTCAGCGCCTATAGCAACATCGCCCAGCGCGTTGCCGATTGGGCGTTGGCTGCCAAGCAGGCCAAAGACATCAAGCAGATGGTCCGCCAGAACGGCGCAGACATGGACAAGCTGCTGGAGGCGATGCAACTGGCCACGCAGGCTTACGGCATCGTGCTGGAGCAGGAAATCCAGTCCTATGAACTGGTGGCGGACTATCGACAAGCGCAGTGGTCGGCCAAGCTGCCGGGCGATGTCGGGCTGACCCCCGAACGGCGCGAGGTGATTGCTACCGTGCTGCGTCGGTCCACCCAGGCTGACCTTGCTGCCCAGCAACAGGCGCTGAAGGCACAGCAAGCGGCCGCGGCGGGACTGGACCGGGTCCGGCAAGCGCATGAGGTCATGCTGAAGAACGTGGACAGGCTCAGCGCCAAAGATGTCCAAGCCATCTTGCGCCAGGCCTCCTCCGACTTGAAGTCCATCCGTCAAAGCATCTCAGACTTTTAAGCCAAGGAGATCGATCATGGCAACCAAACTTGCAGCAACCAAGAAGCCTGCCTTTGAGATCGCCAACCTGCTCGACGATGCGGCCGATGCCATCCGGGATCGCAGCAAGCAGGCCTATGGCGCCGGAAAGATGAGCCTGGATGAGTACATGGATGCACGCGCCCAAGAGCTGGAGTTGCGCTCGGAGTTGCAGGTCATCGTGGCCACCAATCTGAGCGCGGCCCTTCAGCAGGCTTCCGAGGCGGGGGAGAACATTGAGCAGGCCATCGTGGATGCCAAGACGCGTATTGAGACCATCCGCTCGGTCAAGAACGGGTTGAAGATCGTGGCCGCCCTGGTGACCTTGGCCGCTGCGCTGGCGTCCGGCGAGGTTAAGACCATCGTCAAGGCGGGCAAGGCCGTGGCCGATCTCACCTAGCAACCCGTCGATGAGTCCATCCGAATCTGTCGTCGCTTGTCTCTAATCAATACGGGAGTCGTGCCTGGCATGCCCAAGAACATCCTGATCTTCGCTGATGGAACCGGACAAGCCGGCGGTGTGCGGCCCGATCAGCAGTTGAGCAATATCTACAAACTCTATCGCGCCACGCGCGTGGGACCGGACAGCCCGATCGATCCGCGCGAGCAGGTCGCTTTCTACGATCCGGGGCTGGGCACGGCCGTGGCCGGCGGTCAGGTGCGACTGAGCCTGTGGCAGCGACTGAAATCGGTGTCCGGCCTAGCCGTCGGACTGGGGTTTAGCGGCAATGTGATTGATTGCTACGAAGCGGTTCTCAAGCGCTATGAGCCCGGCGACCGAATCTTCCTGTTCGGCTTCAGTCGTGGCGGCTACACCGTGCGCGCGTTGGCCAATGTGCTCAATCTGTGCGGCGTACCCACCCAGGACGGGCAGGGCGGGCCGCTGCCGCGCACGGGCCGGCGTTTGCGTGCCATTGCCAGAGAAGCGGTGGTGCGGGTGTACGAGCATGGTGCCGGGCGCGATCGCAAGAAGTACGAAACCCAGCGCGAGGCCTTGGCCCATCGCTTCCGGCTCAAGTACGGGGCTGGCGAGCATCCTGCCCGCGGCGACGTGTTCCCGGAGTTTGTCGGCGTCTTTGATGCAGTGGCCGCGTTAGGGCTGCCGTGGCCGGCTCGGATCGGACTGGCAAGCCTGGGCGTGCTGATGCTGGCCGCCGCCAGCGGCGCGCTGGCGTGGCTGACGGCTACTTGGCTTCACTGGGACGGGGCGGTGACGTTCTGGGCGTTGATCGCGCTGGGTATCGTGGCCGTGGGGCTGGCTTATCTGAGCACGACGTTGCGCTGGGCGCCCAAGGGCGTCAAAAGCGACGCGCCGCCTGTGCATTTGGCCCTGTGGAATTCGGAGAACTACGACCGTTTGCTGGATCCGCGGATCCCGCAGGTCCGACACGCATTGGCCATCGACGAAACGCGCGTGCAATTCGGGCGGGTCACGTGGGGTGGCTCAGCCAACCAGGCGCAGGTCGATGAATTCCGGTTCAAGCAGCGATGGTTCGCTGGCAACCACTCCGACATCGGCGGCAGCTATGCGGAAGAAGAATCGCGCTTGTCGGACATTTCGTTGAAATGGATGGTCGAGCAGGCACTGGCGTTGCCCCATCCGATCCTGGTGGACTGGACCAAGCTGCATCTATACCCGGATGCAACCGGTGCGCAGCACTGCGAGGTCTTCGCCCAACAGCAAGGGCCCTGGTGGGCACGGCTGGTTCCTTGGCCCAGTGCACCTCGGCACATCAAAGAAGGAGCCGAATTGGATCCGACCGTGCTGGAACGATTCGAGGCTGCATGCGTACTGGCCTGCGACCAGAAGGCAGCGTATCGGCCCGAAGCGCTGCGCCACCACAACGCGGTGAAACACTACTACCCAGCCCGATGAATCCTGTCGTGTGCGGGGCACGTCCATGGGGCCGGCCGTGATGCGGATGGGAGGTGCCATCTCGGATGCACCGGGCGGGGAACGGACGCGGATACTGGATACCGCGACGAAGTCAGGCCTCAGGGGATACCGATGAAGTACGAAGTTGTATTGGCGGTGGTACGCCACGCGGAAAGTGCCTTGACCGGCAGTCGCTTGGATCATACGGATCGATGGCTTCAGAGCGCCATTGAGACGGTCTTGGACGGGCCAGGGCTGGTGATCGCGGGCGGACAAATTCTGCTATGGCGAATTTTCTGGGTCCTCTTCACCACCGCCGTGTTCGTGACAGTGCTGCGCGTTCTGGACAGTCAGGACGTCGCATCCGTCTTCCTGCCGTCCTTTTTTCTGGCCATGGGGGTGGTCTATTTCAGTACGCCCAGTCGCTCCATGGCGGCCGGCGTTAATCCCAAACGGGTGGCGGATGTCAGGCAATTCATTCTGTCCATCGCCGACCAGCCACAGCAACTCCAGTCTCTGAGCGAGTGCATTGAGGTAGTGCGTACGCATACGATGCAGAAGTTGGCCCGATTCAATGTCTTGGCAGGCATTGCTTGGGGTGTTCTGTTCTGGTTCGTCGGCACGCACGCTTTGGCGCCAGGGCTACCCGCAGAAGCGGTCAGCCGGGGCTTGTCCCATAGCATGGTGGGGGTGCTGGTGTTTGCTTTGGTGCTATGCGCTGGCATCTGCCATGCCACCGCTGTCCGTGCGGTATGCCAGATCCTCGATTTCGCCATGATTGAAGCCAAAGCCGAGATGGCTTCAACCCAGGGTGCGCCGCAAAAGAACTAGCCCGGGCGGTACCACCGAGGCTCGCGCGCCACCAAAGCCGATTTGGCTATCACGCGTACGGTGCCTTTGGAAACGGCCCCCACGGCTCCTCAGGTACGTGCCTGCCACTCATCGCGATGATCTCCAGCCTGAGCTGGTCGCGTCGCTTGCCCAGGTACTCAAACAGCTCGGGGGCGTCATTGATAACGGTGGCCACTGCGGCAGCGGCTACAGCAAACATGTCGGCCACCATCAGCGTGTGGCGCGTGCGCTGAGAGCTGAAGCCTGTCATCCAGTCGCGTTGACCAAGCTGTGACATGCCGCCATGGGTGTAGCTGTCCAGATATCGGCCTTCCCGCGGAAGCATCTCAGCCAAGCGATCCACCCCTTCCAGCCCTTTCACCTTGCGCAGGGACTGCAGCATCTTGGGCAGGGTCGGCGTGTCTCTTTCGCCAGCCATGATCATCGTTAGCAGGGGGGGCGGGCAGGCGTACACAATCCAGAATGCGCATGCACCGGCCTCCATCAATGGTCTTAGCAGGGCGGCGGCACTGGAGTAGTTGCCCACCGCAGACAGCGTGGTGATGGAAGTATGGTGCTCTAGCGCCAATGCCAGCGCAGATCGGGCCAAACGGTGCCGGGACGATCCCGGTTCCTGGCGCGGTACCCGCGCGTGGATCGCAATGGCCTGTTCGGTGGATTGCTTGCCGCGCAACGCCAACGGATCCATGAGGGTGTCTCGCTTTAGCGATAGTCTTAGACGCCATTGTGTGCCCAATCGGCTAGCCTGAGGCACGGACGCTTGAAGGCTGGCGCCCACGAAGAATGAGGAGATCCATGTCCAAGGGCGACATCCCCATCAGCAACCTGGTCATGAGCCAGGTTCAGGCCACTCGCGTGCTGCACTTCACCGGTGGGCTGATTTGCTTGCCGCTGGAGGAAGGGGGATGGGCATTAGGGCCTATCGGCGCGTCCCAGGAGGGGCTGAGTTTTCTCTCGCCGATGCCAGAAGGGCAAGTGCACATGCTCGCCCGCCAGGCGGGCACCTACTTCGTGGGCACCAAGGTTGTCTACAAGGACAGTGGTCCCGAGCGTGACGAATGCTGGTACTGCCATATCGGAAACACAGGCGCCACCGAGCAAAGCGCTGACACCTGGTCCGCTATCGCGTTTCGTGCCTCACAAGCCAAGGACGAGAGCACGGCGGAGCTTGCGCGCTACATGAGTATCTGCATGCGCTCGGCCAGTCGCCGTCTTTGCGAAATCAGTGATCTTCATCATGAACAGCTGCGCTGGGCCCTCATGCGAGGGCGAGACTCGGGCGAACGCTTCTCGAATACGGCGCTTTACGATCTGCACTTGGCCATTCATTCCTTCCTGGCAGAACTGAGCTCAACGCGTGACTACCTGTCCATCTTGGCAGCGCGTCGCGTAGGAGCCCCCAAGCACGTAGATAGCCTGAGGCACCTGCGCAACTGGCTCGGTACGCCCACCGGCAGCGCTGCGAACGCGGACGGCATGATCGCGTTGATTCTCGATGCGCTCGGAACCGAAGCACGGATGGGTTGGCTAAGACGAATGACCAAGCTGCGCAATCAAGTGACGCATCAACGACCGATGGGAGCTGATCCTCTGGCCGGTGCGTTACGCTTTCAGCGAGTCGCAACCGCCTCGGGCCTATTGCCGCAGATTCGGATAACGCCCTGGTCTGCGGAGGAGATTGCGGAGGGCGAAGATCCTTTCATTGAGATTCTTCGCTTCTGGCTCGGCATGGAAGCTCTCGCCCACGGATGCACGAAGTTCATGGACTATCCTGCCGAGCATCCTCATTTCTTTGCGGCAGACCTGCAATAGGCCTAAGTGTTCAAGGGCACGTTGCGCCATGGTTTTGCGGTGGAGGGTTACCGTGAATCAGCCAACGCTATGCCTTCTTTGCCATGACGCGGGAAGTCTGGTTCTTTCGCCAGATCTCCTGTTGAGTTGGCAGATGGTTGAGCGCGGCAAGCTTGAGTGCACGCAGGAGCACTTTCGTAATGGGGCGGTTGGAAGGCGACCTTCGGGTTTGTGGACTAAGTATCAGGTCCACTAGCGCGTCGGCCACCTCCAGTTTGGGCAGATCTCTACCCGTAACCAGTTGGTAGTGCGTCGCCAGTGCCTTGCCCGGGTTGGGCTGCGTTCGGCACCCGGCCACCTCTTTCGCAGTGAATGCGTGCTTACCTCGGCTCAAGCGGGTCAGCGCCAGGGCCAACTCCGTGCTGGAGAAGTTGTCAAACTCGAAGGCCTGTTTCCATACATGCACATACTCGGGGCGCGTGATTCGTTTGCGATGTCCAAAAAGGGAGTAAGACGTTCTGGCTGCGCGCTTCAGTTTGCTGGCATTGTTCTCATTGTCCAGCAGAATGAGCGTCAGGGTCTGGTGATGATGGAGGTAGTCAACCAAGCGAAGTAGCGCCCGGAAGCGATCCTCTTTCGTGCCTGTGGCGTTGTCAACGCCGCGCACGTTGACGATTTCAAGCGCCAGCGTTCCTGCGGCGATCCCGAAGTACTCATTGAGCAGGCGCTGGACCACATGTTCCTCGCTTTGGCCTTCTACGAACAGCACCAACTTAGGTTGAGGATTGAGCCCGTACTGGTTGACGGTGT
Organism: Pseudoxanthomonas sp. LjRoot143; assembly: GCF_964252945.1. NCBI lineage: Bacteria > Pseudomonadati > Pseudomonadota > Gammaproteobacteria > Lysobacterales > Lysobacteraceae > Pseudoxanthomonas > Pseudoxanthomonas sp. LjRoot143. The sequence goes on from NZ_CAXUPM020000001.1 coordinate 1,728,624, forward strand.
ACTCCAGTGATCTTCGGATGTCGGGACGCACTTCTTGTTTGGTCAGCTCGCCTCGGGGAATGGCGTTGACTTGATGGGGCAGAGGTAGCATTCGCCCATAGAGGTCGCGATACAAACGCTGAAGCATCAGGGCGCCTTCGCGCAAGGTCTGGGCCAGCAGGGCGCCACCTTTGAGCTTCCTGCGCTGATCCAGCGCAACGAACTGCACCAAGGGGGACCATTGGTCCAGCGGATCTATTGAGTTCTTCGAGGAACTCAGCGTGCGGTAGGCGTGCTCGAGCTTCTCTGGTGTCAGTGCGAAGCGGGCGGCTACCTCCTGCGGGTCCCATGCGCGCGCGTACTCTTCCCAACTCCATTGCGGATCGTGGATCTGGATCCACCGGTCAACGTAGGAGCCGCTACCCGTGCGCACGGTACGTTGGTCGCCTAACGCGTGGGGGTAATAGCGATTGGAAATGTACTGGCAAAGCAGCGCAATCGCCGGTCGAAAACGGTGCGTGCGATCGTGGTCGAGGATCTGGCGCGATTGCGTCAGCCAATGCTGGAAGCGTTGGCGGGTCAGGGCAGGCTTCGATCCGGGAATGAGGTAGCCGTCCAACTGGAGGTGTACGGTCATGCCATCCAGTACCAGGCGCAGCCAGTCGACTTGGAAGATCGAGTAGTAGCCCTCCTGGTTGGTGCTCTGGTCGGCAGGGACGCGATGATCTCTGGGGATGGCGGTCGTATCCCAGGCCCAGCCCTTGTCGAACCAGTTGGTGTGCTGAGCCGTGGGGATGTGGAAGCATCGTGCAGGCCCGGGCGGAACGCGAACCCGAAACACCGGCGCGAACACGCCCAAACGCTCCAGTCGAAGAAGGCGGCCGCGGTCCAACGCTATGCCGCGGTCGCGGCAAAAGCGCAGAAAACTATCGGTATTAAGTAAGGGGCAGGCCAAGAGGCTCGCCCTGTCCACGATCAACCGCCCCATCTGTGGGGGGACGTCAAGCAAGTCGGTCATTGCAAACCCGGTCCGGTTAGCGGCACTGCTCCATGTTCACCGATCGATGCGTTACGCGCGCGAGGACGCTCAACTTTGAGCGTGCCGGCGAATTGAATGCAATCGTGCTTCCGGCAAGGTGGACTCGCTGGCAGGAGATTCCAGATACTTTCTCTTCCGGCGTACCCGGGGCGGAGATTGGGGAGAGCCGTTATGGCTCTTGTTGCCGTGTGAGTCGTTGAATATCCAGACCAGGTCCATGCGCTCCACGTCCAGTTGAGCGGGGGTGTGCAGGTATCCTTCGGCCCATGCCGCCAGGGCATAGACACCGGTACTCGCGGGCAGCTCCAACATGAAGCGCTGCGGGAACTCCAAACCGGTATCCAGAAGCACCACGAGCGGATGGTCCATGCTCGATCCTGCTGCTGTGGCCTCACTGGCGAGCTGGTCCTGAAGCTCATCGGGTGTTTCGGTCGAGTTCTCCACATCGATCCAACTCACGCACAAACGCCCGCCCAAAGGCGGTGCGTCTATCTCCACCTCCACACTCGCGCGTGCGGAAGAAATCGCATTGAGCGAGGCGCTGATCGCCGGCTGCGCCTGCGGCTCGATGGGGGCGGTACGTCTCTGCAGTTGCTCACCGCCGGCGGGGCCTCCGCCGGACGGGGGGCGGAGAAGAAGCTGTTTGAGTACGTCCAGCAAGCTTTTGTCTTGGAAGGTCGCAGCGTGCTTGGCGCCCAGCGGCGCGAACTGAACGGTAGAGTCCTGACGACCGCTCCACGAGGGCACGGTGCCATCGCCAGCCCGGGTGTTGAAAGGCACGACTTCACCGGCGCTGGGCGCCTTGCGTACGGCCCAGACTGTTTTGTGTTCCGCGCCGCAGAAATTGAACTTGCGGGTACTGCCGGCGCTGGCGTGTGCCAATGCTCGCTGAAGAGCGATGGCCGCGAGAACATTGTCCGTGCCCAACGACACGGTTGGATCCAGGGCTTGACAGTCGCCAACGACTTCCAATGGCGCGTCCAGCTGCCATGTTGCGGAGGTCGTCTGATGGGGGAACAGTTGATAGGCAGAGGGAAAGGCCGGGTCGGCCATCAGCGTCTGGCAGTCGGCGGCGGTAATCCCGCTCACGCCTTCCACTCCGAACGCATTGAGCAATGCCTCGGGCGCTCCATGAAACGGCGTCCCGAAGGTCACGAACAGCCGTACGTTACGTCGCCAGCTCAGATCCCCTTCAGTCAGGCATTCGAGCGCATAGGTGCAGATCAGCCCGCCCATGCTATGGGCCAACAGGACGATCGAGGCCTGCGGATCGGCGCGGACCTGTGTCTGCAGCCAGAAGGACAGTCGCAGGGCGGTGGCCGGAATGCTGTGGGTCCAGTTGTAGGGGAAGGGGATGACGCGTCCCTTGCTCCGCGGCGCTATCGGGCCCTCGGTGTACCCCCACGCGTCCAGCGGCTGAAGCAGCTTCTCGTAGAAGCCGAAGATCATCACGCGACGAATGATGTCGCGGGTAACGACGGCGGGGTCCAGGAGCTGGGCTGGGTTATCGACGCGATGGGAGATTCCGATTGTGGGCGGCCAGAGGCGTTCTTCACCCAGCCACAAGTCCGACCCCATGATGCCCGGTACGACCACGACGGTATCCATACTTCGCTCCTGTCATTGGAACGGTGGACTGCTAGAGGCAACTGCTCTGAGTGGCAACGTCAGAGCGCCTTGGAAACGGACAACGCGTTAGCGCATGTGGAGCAGCGTCTGTGATTCCGCGACGTGGGCCAACGCTTTGGCTAAGGCCTCACCCGTAGCGGTGCCGGCGATGAGGGCGCTGCCGGTATCGGACCCTTTGCCCACGAACTCGAGCCCCAGCCCATAGTACCCCCGACGTCCGTACCAACTGCGATACGGCGACACCGTACAACGAACCCCATACGGCAGTGGCGGCGCATGGAACTGGGCTTGGATCATGCGCGCCAAAGTCAACAGGTTTTCTTGCGTCTGATTGTGCCATTCGAGGCGGTAAGCCAGATGGATCCAAGCCCCGGCCACGTACGGATAGCCGCCATTGCAAGAGGGATCCTCAACAGGGCGCTGGCTGGCATCGCAGGCCGTCGTGCGCAGGAGCGACCAAGTCGCGTTAGCGCAGCTCAGCAAGGTTGCGAGCACGGGCAGTGCCCGCACTTCCGGTATCTGGTTCACGCGATCTGGAAAGAGCACCAGATCGATCGCCGGGTAACATTGGGTCCCATCATCCCGCAACTCGTGTCGGAGCGGATGGGCTGTCGTTGCCTGTGACGATACATACAGGGCCCAGCTATCCGCACGTTCCACAGGTGTCGAGCGCGCAACATTCATCTGGATGCTCTTAAAAGATAGGTAAAGAGGGGCCCCAACACCCACGGGTATCGAGCCAGTTTCAACGTTAGCACTACTGGGGAATGCACCGATCTCACCTTCTGAGATCGCGATGACCTAGTGTCCCTATTGGGAACCACAGGAATGTTCTAGATGGATATTTTCGGATTTCTGCGGGCCTATTGGCCCTCGCTGCTCGCCCTTGTGATGTCCACGCTCGCCATGATCTTGCTGCTACCACTCAAGGACAGCGCGCAAACGATAGGCATCTTCCTGGTCCTGCGTTGGCTACCCTTGGCTGGAATTGCCTTTGCATTGCTCTTTGCCAGTTGGATCACATATCGATTCTGGCAAGCAGAGCGCGGCGAGGGGCCAACATGCCCATACTGCGGTGGGCCGTTGGGCGCGGAAAAGATCAAGCCTTTCAGTCCCCACCGGACCTGTCTGGCCTGTGGGAAACACGCTAACCAGCGACATTATCAGTAGGGGCGTCTTGCCACCGGTATCAAGACTGGTGGAGTGCAGCCGAGCATGTTGCCCCGCAAGGCGGCATCGTTTTGGGTGTCGGCGGCCCTTGCCAGCCAATCACGGCCGCGCGCAGATGGTTACTGGAGGGCGCGCGGCGAGCCGTTGCCAGAACCTCGCCCCCGGCCACGTTCGCCACGTCATGCGCGGTAGCCCATGCTCCCAAATCCCACCCTTGGGCGGCATGCGCAGCGAGTGATTCCGTGCGGGGATGGGCAAAGGAATTATCAGGCCCAAAGGAGTAGGCGAGACGGGCATAGGGCACGCTGGGCCGCGGCGGCTTGGCTCCCATGGGGCGGGCTCCATGATGGGGTACTGCCACGCCAACATAGTTGGACGCCAAGTGCGGTGCCAGGTACTCGTAGTCGACATCGCCGGTCATTAGCCATCGGCGGCGAGGGCTCCGATCGGTGACCTCCAGCGCGATCCCGCGTCCATTTCTGTCATGGCCACTGCCTTGTATGAGCGTCAGGCTCCGCCCATCGCTAAGTACTATCGGGTTGGACTTCCATGCCCCTGGCTCAAGGATGACCAAGGTTCCACCGGCCTCAAGAATGGATGCCGCGAAGGCGATATGGCGCGGGCCGATTGTTAAATCGTGAGGGGCTATCCAGGTACGTTGAAGGAAGACCTCCCGATTCCCTGACGGTGCGAAGGCGCGCGCGCCCGCCCAGTGATCAGTATCCCAATGCGATAGGATGATGGCGGCGGGAGATGTGTGGCACAACACCAAACCAGTCGGTCGAGTCTTGGCATTGCGATAAACGCCGCAGCCGATGTCATGCATCAGCGTAACGGGGCCATTCTGCGCTACAAGGCCGTTGGCCGATCCTTGGCCTACATCATAGACCGCCCATACGTCGGCCCGGACAGATTGCAAGTGGGGCTCAAGTTGATCCGGCGAGTGCCGGGGCCAGGATTTCATTGAAAAGGCTTGTTGCAGTGATGCGGCAAGTGATGGCTCTGCAGCGGAAATGCGTCCCACCGGCGTGGTAAGCGCCTCGGCGAAAAGGTTGGGATAGAACAGGCCCTCGCGAGCGCCAACAAGGCCAGGGCCGAGTTCGATCTCGAGCCAATCGCTGCTCTGTGTGCTGAATACATCGGCGCCAAAGGTAAAGAACGCCTCCTCACGCGTCAGCAAGATCTCTAGTTGGCCCAGCGCCAAGTCATGGTACATCCCCAGCCCATCCGGCTGGGGTGGCTCACGAACGCCATCCGGGCGTTGCCGCGCGATCAGGTCTCCCAGCGTCCAATCTGTCGAGAGCGCCCGGTCCATGAAACGGTCAGCGCTGTCGGCGGAAACCGTGTCGATTCCTATGACCAGATACTGCTCCTCGATCTGCTCTACCGAGTCCAACCGGGCATAGACGCGGGCAGGGATATCCCCCGGGTGCCTACGTTCGTTGTTGAAATGCGGGTTCATTGACTCACTCCATGACTAGTTGAACAGCGCACGATGTTGTTCCACGCCTGATTCTCAGATGTCACGCACACCTACAACGTATATCGGGTCTCCACCGTCAAGCTGCCGAGGTAGTAGTCGTGCACGTGGGGACGCTGCAGGTTGTCCAGGGTTGGGCCGAGGTAGGAACCGTTGGACACATAGAAGTGAACTTTGTCATCGACACACTCCATTGTGATGTCGCCTGCACGGTTCTGGGTGATGGTCTGGTAGCCGGTGTAGTAATGAAGATGACGAGAAGGCGCCTCACCAATAACGATGATCTGAGGATCAAGACGCTCCAACCAGGCATCCGGAATCTTTCCCGACCAGCGGCCGTGGTGGGCCGCAAACACGATGGTGGTCTTCTGCAGGTCGATGCTGTCGGTGATGTCCTCCATGAACTGGGTCTCCAGATCGCCCAACCACATCACGCTGGCTCCGCCAGCGGCTTGGTATCGGACCACGGCTGAGGTGTTGTTGTACGACTCGCCAGCATCACAGGCCGCCAAGGCTCGCTTGAAATAGGGGTTCTGCAGGTCTGGCCACAAGATGCTGATGCCGGAGGAGTCGCGCGTCTCGTCGCCAAGGTTCATCCACTTGCGCGAGCAGTCCTTGTGAATGTAGAACGCCTTGGAGCTATCACGAAGGGCGCAGTAGCGCGTGAATGAAGTTGTATCTTCGTCCTTGATGGCCTGGTTCTTCACTACGTAGAAGTTCCAGATCGGCATCGCATCATCAAGCAGATGCAAGCCACCGAAATGGTCCTCATCGGGGTGGGTGCAGATGAAACGGGAGATGCCCACGCCGGCGGAGGCATTCTTCAGCTCTGCAATGATGCGATCCGCATTGTCCGCGGACAGATCGCAATCGATGATGGTGAAGTTGTCACTGTTGTGGCGGATATAGAACATGTCCCCGGCGCCAACAGCGAAGCTCTTTATGACGGACATCGACAACCTCCATGTCAGGCGGGGTGTGGCGGGTTAGCTGCGCTAGGTGCTGCTCTCTATCGCCAGCACGGTTCGGACAAATCGAATGCCGCTCTGTTGCGCGCACACGCATGCGAGCACGTACTGGATGGAAAAAATCGCCGCAGCCGGCGCCATCGCCATGGGCAGCCCCATGATCTTCAGCAAGGCCGGGGTTCCCAGGGCCAACAGGAAAGACAGGGTCGCCAGATCACGAAACAGCAAGAAGCGCTTGTTCGCATCGAGAACCGCCGGATCATCCCGATGCTGGCGGTAGAGGCGGTACCAAAGCGTGTTCTGGGCAACTGGCTCGGTCGGGAAATCCCCTAGACGATTGCGTAACGCGCCCTGGTTGATGCGCGAATCGCCTTCCAGGTATTTACTGAAGGCCCGATGGCCGGGCAGGGCATGTCGTGGTCGCCAGAACGCGAGCGATGCCTTCAGATCGGCCGAGAACAGCGTTGTCAGCAAAAGCACTGCCGGGGGTACGAGCAGGCTACCCAACATGCTGGTGACGTTATGCGGGTCCATGCGTAGGTCCTGCCAGAACGGCACGAGCAATGCGCCGAGGATCACCATGTCCAGGGCGACGAATGCACCCAGCCACGGCAGGAGGCCCTTCTTTGCGCTCATGCGTGCTCCGTTGCTGAAACTGCAGGAACGAGCTGCTCGGCGAGCAGTCCTTTGGCCACCGCGTAGCCGCGGTCGGCAAGGCGATCAAACGTAGCCAATGAAAGCTTGGTGAGCGTAGTAGGGAAACCCGCCACGAAAGCACGCTCTTGATCAGTCCCTATCGCTGGACTGGCCAGGAATACGAGCGCTCCTCGCCCAGCGCCCTGCAGCAGATAGTGGACGAAAGTTCGCACACGCAAGGCACGTGACTGATCGGACATGATGTCGGCCACGCGCTTGAGCCGGAAAGGACTGAAGGGTCCGTGGGCGAAACCCGGCGCCAGCGGCGCGCCTGCATCTGACACCAGAATGAACTGGCCCGCGTGCTTAGGCTCGCCGCGCCCTGCATCGAAGAAGGGCTCCAAGCCCAGGTTGTCGTAGACCCCGCCGTCATAGAGATGCAGGAAGCGATGGGCGGGAGTTGCCACCGTGGCCGAACTCTCGGGAGCATTCCACTGCCGCTTGCGCCAGGTATAGCGGTGCGTGGATAGGCGCAGGGGTCCAAAGCCTCCTGGGAAGGCTGCGGATACGGCCATGGCATCGGCCAGGGTGAAATCATCTGCCGAGGCATAGCCGCTCTTGTAGTCACCCAGGCTATCGCGCTTGAAGCGAAAGCGAGCCCCGTTCTCCGCGTTGGTCCCGTTGATCGACCAAACGGGCAATGCGGGCAGATCGCTCAGACGCGCCTGGATCTTCCATTCGTGGCGCAAGGCAGCGGCCAGCGCATTGGCGCGAGATAGGAGGTACTGCCAGTTGCGGGGGCGCAGGAGCTGGCGGGCGGAGCCCCATTGCAGACTGCGATTGCAGAGTTGCGTGCGTAGCGCGGGGTAGACCTGTTGAAGGTAGTCGCCCGAGGAGGGCCATTGCAGACCGGCGCTCTGGAGAATCAAGCCAGTGATCAAGCTGCCGCCAGACACGGTAGAAATGTGCTCTACCGACTCCAGCGCGTCCTGTTCGGCCAAGTACTTCAGCACGCCCATATGGAAGACCATGGCCCGAATGCCCCCGCCAGAGAGCACCAGGCTGATCGGCTTGCCGAACGGATCGCTCATCGGCGCTCGGCTCCGGTCAAGACGGAAAGATCATGCTCACCGACGATAAGCTGGACGGCCGGCAATCCTTCACTCCCCATCTGCAGTGTCAGATGGGCCAACTGGTAAAGATCATCGGAGCTGGGGCTGGCGGAGTGGCCGCGTGGATGGCTGTGCCACTCGCCCACGTAGCGCACCACCCCGGCGGTGCGGTGCGCGGCCTGCTCCACGATAGCCTTCAACCCCTCCAGTCCGCGTTCAAACGAATGCGGCGTGCTCTTGCTATCACCCGGCGCGGGAATGGCAGCTACCAATACCAAGGCTCCCACGTTGAGATCGTGGTAGCCCAGCAGGATGCCGCCGGTCTCATTGGGCAAGGCGGCCTCGCGCTGGTGGCGAAGCTCTGCCTCCAGCCCTCTATCAAGATAGACGGTCAGATGCTCATCGACGGGTAGCGCCTTTTCGTGCTGCGGCTCCAGTGTGTAGGCGAGGAGATCCCCGTGCGCGGATGTTCGCTGCCACACGCGCAGAGCGCCTTCCCGGGAGGTCAACAGGATAGGCAGTTGCTCGGCCAAGAGCCCGGCATGGGCCATGACCCGCGCATAGGGCAGTACGGTGGACAGGTCCCGGCAGCTGGCGCCACTCCAGAACGCCCCCAAGTGTCCGTCCAGATGTGACGCACCCCATTCGCTCTGCAATATCGCGCGGTAGTACTGGGCTTCCAGCGTCCTGAGCCGGATGTGGCGATCGGCATCTTCCAGCATGAGCACCGCCGCTTGGCCGCTGGGCGTAATGAACACGGAGGCGTGCCGCGGTACTTGCTCACGCGTACTGGCCAGGCGTGGATAGTCCAGATCTGCGGAAGCATCAAGCACGAGCTCGGCATCGCGCAGTGCGGTCTGGACTTCTTTGTTATCTGAATCCAGCGCATCGGCTGCAATCGCATGCAGGGGGTATGCGCCTCGCCATGCGGCCTCGTGCAACTCCTGCACGGCATACACCTTAAGCCTCCCAAGCTGGTGATTGAGGGCCATATGGCGAGACAAGTTGTGGGGCTTTACGTGATCGCTATCGATCACCGTCCACGTCCCCCAACCAGAACGTCCCCACAGATGCAGCAAAGCACTGCCAAGGGAGCCGGCTCCTACCAATGTGATCCGCGGACCGGGCTCATCCAAGCCCGCCTGCAATCGCGCACGCTGAGGATCATTCTCTCGAAGGACCGCTACGGGCGTCACGCCATGGCTTCGCCATCCTGCAGCGTCTTCGGTGGATTCCAGCAAACCCGCTGCGCTGAAGTACTTGCCTTCGTGCTTGAACAGCGCTCCGCAGGCCACGCCCACTGCAAAGGGATCGGCATCGATCAGAAAGGCGCGCCTTGTCAGCGTCTCGATATGCTCCGGTACATCGCGGTAGAGAGGGATGGTGACCATCACCACGGTCAGTGGGTGTTCCTTTCTTGCCGGCACCCCCGCAGCGCCCACCATGGCTTGAAAACGCTCACTCATCGCCGGCAGCAGCGCTGCACCCCGGTGCTCTAAGCTGTCGCTCAACTGCCCCAGGTTCGACGGTGAGATCTCAACCGCCCCCGCTTGCACAGGTGTCAACGTTATCGAGATCAAGTTGACCGTACGGCTGGCCGGGTCCACCTGATCGGCTGGGCGCAGCAGAAGCGTATGCCCCCCATCGGGGCGAGGAGGCTGGGATAGCAAGACGAACTCGGTTGCAGGAGCATACCGATCGATATCCCATGGCAAGACCAATTCATCCCTGCCGGCGAAGAACAACTGATCCAAGGGCTGGTCAGCCAAATGAAGTTCGCCGCGGGCATTCTGGACAAACCACCACAGGATGCGCTCCAGGAACGCCTCCGGCGTCCAACTCCGCAATACAGCCCTCGGAGGCTCGAAATACAGGCACAAGTTGGCAGGCGTATCCGGCGCAGCACGATTCTGGTGCGCCAGGCGTGGGAAGTTCTTGCGCAGTGCCAACACCTGCGGCACCGCAGCGGTGCTGGTGGGCACCACCAGCGTCAGCCGTTCCCGAAACTGCAAGCCGTAGTCGTTATGGGGCGGAACGCCGTCGCATGTCACCTCCACGGTGATCAGTTCGTCGACCAGACCATCAATGGCCAGGCACTCGACGCTAATGAGGCGGAACTCCCGATGACGTTCAACGGCCACCAGCAGCGCACGCGCCCGTTCGCTGAGGCTGGACCTGTCCTCAACCGGTGTTCCGCCCAGCGCGTAGTACGCGTCAGTCATGGGCACCGGCGCGGGGCGGACGAGAGGTGATGATCGCCGCAGATCCTGCAATGGTGGCGCGCACCAGACTCACGCCACCGGCCTCAACATCGAACACGATGGGTTGAGGGCGGTTGGCGTTGGGCTCTTCCATGGTGACCAGGAAGCGCCGTCCCCCGACCTCGCCCAGGTAGCGTTCATAGGCTTTGCGTGCCTGGATATGGGGTGGTTGGACTTGTGAGTACGCTTCCTTGTAGTCCGGAACGGGCTTGCTGCAACTGACGACGTAGGCATCGGCTTTGCCCATCAGCAGCAGGTCCTTCACCAGCGGTACCGGCTCCGTCTCCCGGTCGCCCTTTTCGTCACTCAGCGCACGATAGCTGCAGTGGTGGGGCAGGTTGAACAGATCCCACTCCAAACGATCGTCATTGCCGTGATATCGCGTGGTCGAGACGATATCTTCCAGGTCGCAGTACTCGGCATCGCCCACTTCCAGATAGTCGTAGGTGCGACCTCCGATCTGAAAGCGGACGTTGAACACCAGCGCTGCGCTGTTGCGGATGATGTCGCCGTCATCGCAATGCTGGATGAAGGGGGAGTGGCAAAAGAACTCCACCTGATCGTGGGCAAGCGAGAAACCGGGCACCAGGGTGCCGGCGTCAATGAAGAGATGGTCGCGCGCGGTGACCGCTTCGCCGCGGGCCTTGAGCTTGGGCTCGAGCCAATCCATCAACGCCTGCGGCCGGGAGAACACCAAGATGTCCTTGCCCTCAAGCAGGCGATGGCGTGCTTCCTGACGCAGCAGCACATACTCTTCGGATTGGTGATCCTTGTCGGCCTCCTCAAGCAACATGGCCGCCGGTACCCATAGTTGCTTGATCTTGATGCGGCCGTCGCCCTGATAACGGGCGGCATGCTGCAGTTCGAAGAAGTCGGTGCTGCCTTGGATGTGGTCGTTGTCGGCGTGAGTGAAGGCGACCACGTCGAAGTAGTCGCGATCGACGGCCTTCAGGTCCTTCTTCAACTCGCGCTTGAGATCAATTTCCGGGGTGTCGTCTTCTTCACTCTTGTCGCGGTGGCAAAAGTCGAAGAGCACGCGACGGCCACCGGCCAGGACGATCTGGGTGGTGTCCCCGTTGCCGACGGGATAGAAGATGACTTGATGCTTGGCTTGCATGGAGGCCTCCAGCTTGTACCCACCGTGGGTGAGCAAACATGGCCCGGGGACGTCGCAGCGTGTGCGACGCTTCAGGACTCCCCGAGTGGGCCCTTCCTTGGGAAGCTTCGGTCAGGTTTGTGACGAGAAGCTCTAAATTCAAGTGATCGGCCGCACAAACGTAATGACTATTTCAGATGCGCGGCGGAGTTGGCCGTCGCGCTGTCGCTCTGGAGATAGCCCATGACACTTGCCACGGCCCGGTGTTCGGTCATGGCCATCAAGGCGGGTAGGGCAATCGGCTGGCCGGCGCCCTCGGTGGCAAACCCCGCGCGCAGGCGGCCGTCGCCGAGGTAGCAATCCATCGGCCAAACGAGAGCGGAGCTGGACGATGGCGGCCACCGCCTTGGCGCTCAAGCCGACCCGATGCAAGGGCCCCCCAGCCGCCGGAAGTTCGGCCCTTCGGAAACAGCCGGAGGCCTGCAGCGAGGCGGCGAGCGCCTGGGCCGCCTCGTCCGGCGTGGACCTGTTCGACGATCCGGCTGGCTCGGTCTTGCGATGGTTCAGCCCGTAAAGTAGCCGTCATCGGGCAGGGCCCTTGGGCGGCGGCCGCAACCTCGCTGCGCGGGCGCCCATCCGAGGCAGGGCCGAAGCAGGGCAGGGCGCGATCACGCTGACAGGGCACCGACATCTATCAAGCTCCAGCGCCCGGCAACTTGAAATCCGCCTGCTCCTGCGAACTGGACATTCATCAGATCAAAGCATCGACAGCTGATTAGCGAGCGGGTCGAGACATCTAGTCGATCAACTCAATTGTCAGAGCTGTGGTCAGCGTCTGCCCGCCACAATGCATGCGGGAACACGTCTAGAGGAATATCCCTATCGGCGGGGCTTAGTAGGCTTATTTTCATTAAGTCTTCGGAATCTTTAGAGACCGTTACCACGGTATCACCGTTCTCGCCAGGGAACAGGAAGTCGGCTGGGAACGTTCCTGTAGCAACAGCTTGACCATTGAAATCCACTGGACGCCATTCGACCGATTCGTAGCGCGGATGGATGCTCATAGTTGCCGCTACTTCTGTGAGGGTGAAAGACCTTCCCTCGTGGACGATGTGCGTGTCTTCTGGAACACGGAAGGTGAAGTTGAAATGATCAGTTCTCTTCATCACCTCGCCAAGGTTCGACATGATTCTCCTTGTCAGCCCAGCACCCCTCGCAGCCTCAAGGACCAAGCGCCCAAGAGGCATCTCAGTGCCTTGTAACTTCACGACATCATCTGGGCCGATTTGGAGCGAGCTCTTGTCAACTATGGGATCACTGAACTTCACCGAGATCTCCCGCAGCGCAAACCGGACATCCGCAATCGTGCCGCCCCTGAGCTTGGAAAACAGGGACTTCCACTCGAAAGAATGAGCCTCACCGATCGTCAGAAGGGTGACATTGTCCTTTAGCGCCTTCCTGTGGACCTGCCCAGTAAAGCCGGACTCGGATACCAGCACCGTCTTGGAAATTGGTAGGTCAGCATGTTTTGCTCGCATTTCGCGATACCACTCTACGGTGGCTTTCCGTTTTGTTGAAGTGCATTCTATGCCTACGAGGATGCAGTGACTTCCGACCACCTCCTCAATGACGATATCAACTTCTACATCGGCACCCGTGTCTCTGTCCTGCAGAATTCGCGACTCGGTGACAGTCCCAGAGCGCGACAGATGGCCCTGGATTGCGCGGACAAGGCGCTGGAATGCATTGGATCGTATTGGCATGACTTTAATAATGCCCAATCAGAGTTGTGCAAGTTGTAGCGCGAATTTTTCACTAACGGTTGATAGCCTTCCGAACTCAACATGTCGAAGTGGCCCCTTACTGCACAAAGCAACAACCTTATCGACGAACACTTGATCCGAACGGCATCCGAATATCACTCGTTTTAGGGCGCTTGGCTTGAACGAGACCAGTCCGGCGGTATGCGGCTTCATAAGCCTAACCTCGCCTTCGTATTCCCAAGCCTTGCTCTTTGTGGATATGAGTCGAGTCACAGCATCATGCGGATCCAGGAAGTGATTTATCGGTTCATATTCGACGGTGTAAACGACATTGATCGGAGTAGTGAAGAAGTCATAATCCTCTTCGATATCGAACTCCAACACTAGGCCTTTGTGCTCCTCAGCATAGTGTGACCACATTAGGATGTTGTCGAATGTTCTTGAAAGGCAGAAAACTCCCATGTGATCGATAACTCTAGCCCTCGCGGCTGTCATGATCGCTTCCAGTTCGGCCGTCGACACAGGAAAACTGGAAAGGTGGTCGCGATTGGGGCGGCCTTCGAGGATGTGGTTACGGAACCTAACGGCTTCTTCAGGGGTGTGAACGCTCACTTCTGACAAGTTGCAATCGAATGGATCATTGAAGGAACTCGGCTTTGGGAACCAAAGCTTCATCGATTCAAAGATAGCAAGGGTGTTCTCGCCTGTGCCCCGGTACTTGTACAGGGATTTGGGGAACTTTCCTTGCGCGATCGCTTGGCGAACAAGACTCTTATTTGAAGCATGGCTATTCATTAGAACTCAGTCCTGGAGAGGTGCTATAGGATCAGTGCGCACTCGGAGCACGATTCAGAAAAATGCGAGGCTAGAGCGCGTCACATGCCTTATCGAAGCATCTCCGGATACGGTACGCATCCCTGCCAGCTTCGTGTTGGGCACCCAAGCGCCGGAAATAGACCGACACAGCCCGCGGAAAACTGCCAACGATACAGGGGGGGGGCGCCGCTTTGTCGCTTTTATAGACCCCATTGGCTTGGCGTGTGGTGTGGACCGATGGCGATGGAAATCGCTTTACGAGCTTACTCATAAGCGAGCCACCTAGGATTGTTCGGACGCGAGTGGGTGAAGTGCGCTTACATGCCGTAGTACTTAGAGCTAAAGCTAACCGTCAGTGGGGCATCGTCGTAAAGACAGGAAACGCTCACTTTCAGGCGTTTCTTGTGGTCGTAATAGGTGTGTGAGTGCGTCTTTCTCCTCACAAGTTCCAGCTCGGATGGATTGATGCTGAGCGCTCCCAGTACGATTTCCGAGTCAAACTCCTGATCCTGACGGTGAGGAGCAGTTCTCTTCAAGTCAATGTCCACATAGCTGATGAAGTTTCCTTCAGCTTCTAGCAACATGCGACATTCCGCTGTTTCAAGAACAATGTTTCCAACCTGGTTTGGAGTGCCACCTGTTGCTTGCGCGGCGTCTTGGATCGTCATACCCATGTATTGAAAGGGTCGATGAAACGGCCGCGTTAGCATTGGCAAAGACTTTGCCCATGCCATATCGATAGCCTGGCCTAAGTTCGCCATGCCTGTGGTGGGTGCGTAAGCATTCCGATTGAAGACAAGCCCCATGCTCTTGACCAGATCTTCCAGGGAAGATGCATAGCTGGCCTCATCGGCAAAGTTTGCATAACGCTTGCCCAGCAAGAAACCTGGCAGGTCGCATTGCCGATACATCAAAGGCAGGACCTTGAGTCGACGCCCCGCAATCTCGAGATTCATTGCCACGTCGACTTCTCGCTGAACCCAGGGGGAGGCGACCGAGTCGGGGGAAAGTATCACCGCCAAATACTCGGTGCTATCGATACCCGTTCTGATCTTTTCGATCAGCGATTCGCCGACTTTGATCTCCGCTTCGTCCAGCCAGTAGCGAATGCCTTGATTGCCCAAGTCAGCGGCCAGACGCCTAACGAAGGGCTTGTCAGCATGGTTATGGCTAAGAAAGATCGCAGGTGGCATAGGCATAAGTGGAGCCGCTTAAAGTGGTTCAACTTCAAAAGAAAAGGATTCAGCCACTGCGGGGCTGGTATTCGCGTGTCCGGGCCCATGAAAATGGGAAAGTCCGGTTTTTCGTGTCGAGTAGACGGGGTAGCCACGCCTCATGAATGCGTTCTTCACTTGCGCGCGCGGGTAGTCATGCTTGTTCGCGCCTACGGAACAGTACGCTGTACCAATGACGGTGCCGGGTGGTTGCTTTTTGCCCAGCCAGCGGTCCAGGACATCAGGCGTTACGTTGTGCCGGCTTCCATGATGAGGCACTTGGATAAATCCCGGTCGCGGCAGCCCGAGTTGCTGGGCACACACCCATGCCTCAGTCAGCCCGATAGGACCGACGTCTGCGGTCAGAAGAATGCCTTTACCATCGAGTGTGGCATGTTGAACAACACAGCTTTCATTGGACGCTGATGTGCTGGCGGTCCTGGCAAGAGTTTCAATATCCCAATCTTCAAATAGTCTCTTCGCCTTCTCAACGAGGGATCGCAGTAGGCCATACGTTTCCAGGCTCGCGGCCTCAGTAGAGTACCTGTCGGGAGTCTTGCCAAAGTCTGGTATCAACCGGATGTATCGGTCACGGCTGGGTGCAAGCACAGTGAACTTACCGATTCGAGCGCCTTGGAAGGCGTCGTGAATCCGAGTTCCTTGGAGTCTGGCCAACCGCTCCAGCTCTACCAGGTAAGGGTGACGGTCCCGAATGTCCTGAATCAGCCCTTGCAACGTGAAGTTGCCATGGAAGTGATGAAGAATCTGATCAGCGTAAAGCCAAGGCCGATTCATCCAAAGATGCTCGACTTTAATCTTCTTCATAACACCGATAAGGCCACATGCGTGGTCATTGTCGGCATGCGAAAGCACCATGTGGTTTATGAAGAAACCAGGGTAGTAAGTCTTGATGTGATCAATGACGGTGTCGGCCGTATCGGTCCGCCCACCGTCAGTAACATGGAGCAGGTAACCCTCAGCGTCGTTACCGTAGCGAACCACAATCGCGTCGCCTGATCCTTCTCCGACAGGTAGGAAATCAATCTCAAAGTTCATGCCACGCCCAACTCATCCATGAAGCGCGCAATCTAACAATATTTCACGTGCCCTTCACTTACTCGGCGCCGGCCCCGATTCGCTCTTCAAGGCTCCCACAGTTGAGGCGACGTACTTGAATCCTCCAGGAGCAGCGCCGCCGGATTGCTTGATGCAGCCCCGGCTTGGAAATAGCCCATCACACTGGCCACGGCCCGATGCTCGGTCATGGCCATCAGGGCGGGCAGGGCAATGCCCTGGCGGGCGCCTTCGGTCACAAAGCCCGAGCGCAAGCTGTGACCCCCGAAATCCCCCTCCAAGCCCGCCAGGCGCGCACGCCGCTGGATGATCGCGGCCACGGCCTTGTCGCTCAGGCCGGGCCCCACCCGCGGGCCCCAGAGGCGGCGGAACATCGGCCCTTCGGTGATCGCTGCAGCCTCCAGCCACGCCGCCAGCGCATGGGCAGCCGCGCCCAGCACAGGCTTATCGGGGCTGGAGCCGACCGTCGGTCCGGCCTGCTGGGTCTTGCTGTGGCCCAACCAGTACACATAGCCGCCCTCGGGCAACGCTCGCAGATCGGCCAGGTCGGCCGCCGCGATCTCGCTGCGCCGGCGCCCGCCGGAGGCGAAGCCGAAGCAGAGCAGGGCGCGATCGCGTAGCCCCTCGAGCGAGTCGTCACAGGTTGCCAGCAGCGCCTCGAGCTCGGGTCGCGCTAGCGCGGTCTTCTTGCGCGCTCGTACGCCTTGCTTGACCGCGGCCCGCCGGCTGCGTGCGAGCAGGTGGCGCACACCCGGTGCCTCGGCCGGATTGGGCGCGGCCTGGCGCAACCGGTGGGCGGTGGACAGCACGGCGACGCGGTGGATGACGGTGGCCAGCGACCACGCGCCCGGGCGTTGTTTCAGGCCGCTGGATACCAGCACCTCATCCAGCGCCGCAGGCAGCTCCCACACCGGGCCGCTCGCGGTGCGGCGGGGCAGGTGGTCGACGATGAACTGGATCACCGCCGCCTCCGGGACCGGCAGCGTCAACGCTTGGCCGTAGCGGCCCTGGAACCAGCCGGCCCAGTAGCGCAGGGCGCTGGCATAGCTGCGGGTGGTGTTGGCCGAGGCCGCGGCGGCGAGGATCTCGCGCACGGCGTGGGCGGCTTGTGCGGCCAAGCGGTCGGGTTGAAGCGGTGTGTGCCGTCGGACCAGCGGCGAGCTATCGTTATTTTTCATATGTACTATGTATGTAATACTATGATATTACACCATTACTTCCGGTAAATATAACTTATCGGATGTACAGCGCGACCAGCCCGTTTCTTGCAGGAGGAGACCTTCGATGGCCCGCGGCATCACCGAATCCGACGTGCATACCGCCGCCGATGAACTGGTCGCCGCCGGCGAACGGCCTACCGTCGATCGCATCCGCGCGCACCTGGGCACCGGCTCGCCCAACACAGTCACGCGTTGGTTGGAGACGTGGTGGCGGGGGCTGGCGCCGCGGTTGCATGCGCATAGCGCGCAGCAGGCGATACCGGAGTTGCCAGCACCGGTCAGTCGCCTGGCGCAGCAGCTCTGGGAGCAAGCGGTGGGCATTGCCCGAACTGACGCCGAACAGGCCATGGCGCAGGACCGGCTTCAGTTGGATGCGCAGCGCCGCGACCTTGAAAGCCGGGAAGGGGAACGGCAGACGCAGCTACGCGACGCGGCAGACGCGGCAGACCAGGCGAGCCAAGCGCTGGCGGCCGCCCAGCAGCGTCTGGCTGACCTGCAGCGGGCGAGCGATCTGCAGCAGGAGCAGATCCGCGACCTGAGCGGGCAACGCGCAAACCTGGAGGCACGCAGTGCGCGTTTGGAGGCTGACCTCCACACCGCTCAACAGCGCGCAACCCAGCGCGAGGAAAGTCTGATCGCCGAACGCGATACCCAAGCCCAGCACCTGCGGGCGCTGGAAGATCGGGCCCACAGCGAGATCGATCGCGCTCGCCAGGAAACGAAGGACGTGCGCAGCCAGCTGGCAGCCCTGCAACGCAGTAGCGAGGCACTTCGTCAGCAGCGGGACGACGCACAGGCCGCCACCGCTGCCGCGCAGCGCGAGGCCGGGGTGCAGCGCGGCCGGGCCGACACGCTAGAGCAGCAGTTGGCGGGGTTGGGCGAATTGCCTGCAGCATTGCAAGCCACGCTGGCACAGCTGCAGCCGCCCAAACCGCGGCCACGCAAAGCGAGCGCACCACCCAAGGCCCAAGTAGGTCATCGGCGACGCAAAACCTCGTCTTAGCGCAGCTCGCCGACGGGAGCAAACCAAATGATTGATCCAAAGACGCTGCGGGTGCGCGGGTATGGCGGCATGGAGAAGGAGTCGTTCGAGGCCTATCTAGAACGCTGGCCGGCTGCGCTGAGCAATTTTCCGGAGGACGTCATCCGCGAGTGGGTCTGGCGGCATTGGGATGACTTTGAACGCCTGTGGGTCAGCCGCGGTATCGAACGCTTTGCATTTCAGCCGCGCCAGTATGACAACCAGGCCATTCTGGACATTGGCCGCTTCGACTCCTGGGACGATCTGGCTGCGCGCCAGTTGGACCCCAAAGAAGATCTGGACTTCTGGGTCGGGCGCTACATGACCGAACACGGCACATTCCCCGCACCGATCATCGTCGCCACCAATAGCGAAGGTCTCACCCATCCTCGGGGCATGCCGATGCCGGCGCGTCTGCTTGTTGAAGGCCATAGGCGACTGGGAATGTTGCGTGGTCTGTTGGCCCTCGGCGTCCCAGGCGTCCAAGCCGTGCATTCCGTCTGGGAGCTCACACTACCGCGTGATTGCTTTGCACCGCCGCACAGTTCCGAGCACGATTGACGGCCAGGACTCCGCAGCACTGGTAAATGCACATACAGAAATGCATTTACGCCTAAACAACCAATCGAGCTTGTTGACAAGGGCGCGCTCGGAAAATCAGGATACGTCCGAGAGCCGCGTGCCACTGACGGCGTAGGCATCTCGGGCTCCATTCGCTCTGGTAGCCATTCCGCCAGAGAGCGTAGGGAACGCGCTGACAGTGATTTGGGGATCTACTGATGGCTCAGGGAAGCAGCCCACTGGTGCTGGTGGACGAATTGCCGTCCGACGAGGAAGACAACTCACCCATAGACCTGGGTCTCGCTGGGCTGGTGCTGCTTGCTCAGTATCACGGCGTGGCGGCCGATGCCAGTCAACTCAAGCATGAGTACGGACAAGGGAACGAGCCGTTTGATGCAACCGGCCTCCTGCTGGCCGCAAAGCGACTAGGACTCAAGGCGAAGATATCCGCCGTACCCGTCCATCGTCTGGACAAAGTGTCGTTGCCGGCGATGGCGTTCCAGCCCGACGGCCAGCACTTCATCGTTGCCAAAGCCAATGATCAACAAATCCTCATTCAGGATCTGAAGCTGCAGCGACCCCAAGTGTTGTCCCGAGAGCAGTTTTCCGAACGCTTCAGTGGGCAATTGTTGCTAGTGGCCTCGCGCGCCTCCGTGCTGGGCGAGTTGGCCAAGTTCGACTTCCGCTGGTTCGTGCCTGCGGTGGTCAAGTATCGGCGGATACTGCTGGAAGTCTTCGTCGTTTCGCTGTTTATCCAACTGTTCGCACTGATCACGCCGTTGTTCTTTCAGGTCGTCATGGACAAGGTGCTTGTCCATCAGAGCCTGACGACACTGGAGGTCATCGCGATCGGTCTGGTGGCAATTGCCGTCTTTGACGTGACGCTGAATGGTCTGAGGACGTACGTCTTCTCGCATACCACCAGCAAGATCGATGTCGAACTGGGAGCTCGCCTTTTCCGCCACATACTTAACCTGCCGCTTGCCTACTTCGAATCGCGCCGTGTAGGCGAAACGGTAGCCCGCGTCCGTGAGCTTGAGAACATTCGCAACTTCCTGACCGGGCAAGCATTGACCTCGGTACTGGACCTTCTGTTCACCGGTGTGTTCCTGGCGGTGATGTTCTACTACAGCTTCTGGCTGACCCTGATCGTCGTGCTTTCCCTGCCTGTGTATGCACTGTGGTCGGCCGCCATCACGCCGGTGCTGAGAAAGCGCCTAGACGAGAAATTCGCCCGGGGTGCTGAGAACCAGTCCTTCTTGGTCGAAACCATCAACGGAATAGGCACGGTCAAGGCCACGGCCGTGGATCCGCGCATGACCCGCACATGGGATGCGCAGTTGGCGGGCTACGTGAGTGCCGGATTCAAGGTGGCGCGCCTGGCCAACGTCGGTCAGCAGGGCATCCAGTTGGTACAGAAGCTGGTAGGCGTCGCTATCCTGTTCTTCGGCGCCCGCTTGGTCATCCAAGGGGATCTGTCGGTTGGCCAGCTGATCGCCTTCAACATGCTCTCCGGGCAGGTTGCCGCGCCCATCCTTCGGCTGGCCCAGCTTTGGCAGGATTTCCAGCAGGTCGGAATCTCGGTCCAGCGGTTGGGCGACATCCTCAATACCCGGACCGAAGTGCCCGGTAGCCGCATGACGCTGCCGGCGATTCAGGGGCGTGTGACGTTTGAGGGCGTTGGTTTCCGTTACCGGCCGGATACGGCAGAGGTTCTGGCAGGCATCGACCTGGACATCGCGCCGGGGGAGGTCATTGGCATCGTGGGACGCTCAGGCTCCGGCAAGAGCACGTTGACCAAGCTGGTGCAGCGCCTCTATGTGCCCGAGCGCGGACGCGTCCTGATTGATGGCCATGATCTGGCGTTGGCCGATCCGGCGTGGCTGCGCCGGCAGTTGGGGGTGGTGCTGCAGGAGAACTTCCTGTTCAACCGGAGCATCCGCGAGAACATCGCCTTGGGCGATCCTGGCATGGCGCTGGAGAGGGTGATCCACGCCGCACAGCTGGCCGGTGCGCACGATTTCATCACCCAGCTGCCGGAAGGCTACGACACGAAGGTGGGCGACAACGGGGCAGGGCTTTCGGGTGGGCAGCGCCAGCGCATCGCCATTGCTCGAGCCCTGGTTACCAATCCTCGGATCCTGATCTTCGACGAAGCCACCAGTGCATTGGACTACGAGTCCGAGCATGCCGTCATGCAGAACATGCGGGCCATATGCCAAGGGCGCACGGTTCTCATCATCGCCCACCGTCTCTCTACCGTGAGGATGGCCAACCGGATCGTCGTTGTCGAGAAGGGCAAGATCGTGGAGTCCGGTCGTCACGACGATCTGGTGGACCGCCCGGGTGGCCAGTACGCGCACCTCTACAAGCTCCAGCAAGGTGTCGCATGAAGCACATCCTGAGTGCGGCCAAAGAGTTCCTGGCTCGTTATGGCCAGGCGTTCTCAGCGGCCTGGAAGGTGCGCGCACAACTGGACCCACCGAAGCGGTCGGACGACGAACTAGCCTTCCTGCCCGCTCAGCTGGAGCTGGTCGAGAGCCCGGCATCGCCAGCAGCACGCTGGACGATGCGGATCATCATGACCTTGTTCTGTGTGGCTCTGCTTTGGTCGATCTTCGGAAAGCTGGACATCGTCGCGGTCGCTTCAGGCAAGACCGTCGTCAACTCTCGTACCAAGGTCATCCAGACCGCCGAAACCGCCGTGGTGCGCCGCATCCTGGTCCGGGATGGACAGGCGGTACGGAAGGGCGATGTGCTGGTCGAGCTGGATGCCACTGCGACCGGAGCGGATTTCGAGCAGGCGGGCGACGCGCTGGTCAATGCTCGCTTGGCTGCGCTCCGTTTTGAGGCAATGACAAAGGCGCTCGAGTCGGGTCTTCTTCCCGGTGCTCCTGAGGAGCCCGGCCTGCCAAATGATCGTGTGCGTGCTGAGTGGTTGCTGGCGGCAAGCGAGCTGGCGGAGTACCAGGCGCGGCGACAGAGCTTGCAAGCAAGCATCGCCCAGCGTCAGGCACAAGAGAACACCGTGCGCTCCCAGATCTCACCGATGGAGCAAAGTCTGGCGATCTCCAGAGAGCGCGTGGCCGACTTGGAGAAGCTGCTGGATGGGCAGTACGTCAGTCGGCACGAGTTTCTGGCGCGAAAACAGGAGATGGTCGAGATGGAGCGCTCGCTGACGGCACAACGAGCAACCTTGTTCGAGACAGGTTCGGCACTCGCCGGAGCGCGTGAGGAACTACAGGTGCTGGAGGCTGACACGCGTCAGCAAATGTTCGAAGGCCTTCGCCAGGCACGCGAGCAAGTGGGGCAGTACCGGCCTCAGGTCGCCAAGACGCAGCAGCGAGACAGGCTGATGCAGCTGCGCGCTCCCGTAGACGGCAACGTACAGCAGTTGACGGTACATACCATCGGGGGTGTCGTGACGCCCGCGCAAGCCCTCATGGCCGTGGTGCCCAGCGAGGAGTCGCTGGAAGTGGAGGCCACCGTTCTGAACAAGGACATCGGCTTCATTCGGCCGGGCCAGCGGGCGACAGTCAAAGTAGAAAGCTTTCCTTATACCCGCTATGGATACTTAGACGGGGTGGTCGAAACCATTTCCCATGATGCAGCGCAGGATGAAAAGCTGGGATTGGTTTTTCCAGCCCGGGTTCGACTGACAGATACCACACTAGTGGTGGATGGTGTGAAAGTGGCGCTTACGCCGGGCATGAGCTTGAGTGTCGAGATTAAGACGGGAAGAAGGCGATTGATCGACTACCTGTTGAGCCCTCTGAAGCAACATCGTGAGGAATCACTCAGGGAAAGGTGACTTCTAGGGTCTTATGAAAGCCGCACGAGAGGTTGGGCTTCTTACTTAAGATTGCGAATCAAACTCGGAGGACCTGTGGCTACACTGAATCTTAATGGAGAGCAGCTTCGGCCGCGTTTGTCACACAAGTCGCCACGCGACGCGATTCTTCGAGTACTCATTGTTCTACTGACAGTTCTTCTCGCTGGTTGCAATGACGTAACGCTGCATTGGCAGGAGCACGCTGATGTGAGCGACGGGCTACGTGTGCTGGTCGAGCGAACCGCCGACGGAGAGAAGTACTCGGAACTCGGTGGGCCTAAGGCCTGGAAGCAGTCGGCGATGACGGTGGAGGTGCTCGATATTTCAGGCGGAGTTGCCCCGCTTCCGCCGAAATGGGTGGGCAAAGACGTTCCGATGATCCTTGACTATGAACAAGAATCCGGTGCGTGGTCTTTGATTACGACCTTCTCCTTCTGCGAGAGTTGGTACGAGGCCGGCCGCCCCAGGCCGCCATACCTTGAGTATCAATCCAAGAATGGTGGCCATTGGACACCGGTGGCGCTCGAAGAAAGATTCCTAGAGAAGAAGGCGAACCTCCTGACGGGGCCGCGCGCCGATGGCGAACCTCGGTTGGTGACGGACTCGGACAAGGAGCTTAGGCGCCGCAGTGCGGCTCCAAAATTTCAAAGGGTTCTGCGTACATGGGGAAAAGAGCAAGAGAACTACTGTGACACCTACTAAAACGGACTTAGGAGATTAGGTGATGGCTACGAACCTGGAACTGGCGCAACTGGCTACGCATGTGTATGCACGGCCCGACTCCAACAAGACCCCTCTTACGGGCGGGTGGTCACAGTTTGCTAGACAAGAAGACGACGAGTGGGGCTTCTCGGCAAGCTCCTATGTTCGAGGCGGCGAGATCGTCATCTCCTTCGCTGGGACGAATCAATCGCCAATAGACTGGACAACGAACGTTCCAGCGGGGGTTGGCATTACTGCACCCCAAGTCCTCACCGCGATCAGCTACGTGCTCAATGTCATGTCGCAGAATCCAGGTGCGACGTTCACGTTCACGGGTCATTCTCTGGGCGGAGGGTTGGCTTCGGTAATGGCGGTGATGTTCGACGTTGCCGCAACTGTCTTCGATCCAGCTCCATTTGAACTCACTGCTAGAAGCGAAGAGTTCCTCGCCCTCATAGATGGATGGCCACACCCGAGTGGGTACAGGAATGCAGCGCTCGATGCTTACACGTCCAGCGGCGGAGCGCTGTTCCCTCAGCGGGAGCCCCAAGTCGTCGGGTACAGCGTGGCTGGAGAAGTGCTGGAACTTCTGCGAGCAGCTCTCCCCACCGTGCAAGGCTCCCATCACACATACGTCGTAGGCAAGCCTCCACTGACTGAAGCCAATCCCATCAGTACGATGATTGGATTGCATTCCATGGATCTGCTGAGCGCTGTGATGAGATCCAGCTTGTTCAATACCGGCGTCGTGGAGCAGACAAGATCGTTCCAGGTGTTCTCTGATGAGGGGCTCTACGGCTCTGACAGTCGACTCGAACGGCCTGACTTCATGGCCAGGATCCACAATCGACACCTTGCCAACGCAGCAGGTGGTGAAGGTGCACTGGATGTTCTTGGTCAAGATCTCCAAGACATAGGAGACGTAGGGGCAGCATTCGAGGAGACATTGAATCGGGGCATCCTGGCCGCGCTGGCTGAGTACCATTACTTCCAGACTGGCGGCAGCTATGAAGGATTCATTGAAAGAGTGCACGCGGGCACTCAGTTTGATCTTGCGAATATCTCATCGACATCTGATCGAAAAGGACAAGACCGCCTCCGTAACAACGTTACGGAATGGCTCGCAGAGGAGGGAGAAGTATCAACTGACGTATCTAGGTTCAGTAGCTTTGTTGTGCAATCGGGTCAGGGAGGCCTCCAGTTCGAAGCGCAGCAGGACATGGATGATCTGATCCTCGGCGGCACTGGAAATGACACGGCCTCGGCGGGCGGTGGCGACGATTTCATCTTCGGCTGGGACGGATCAGATACTCTCCGCGGAGGATCGGGTAGTGACGAGATCCATGGCGGTGACGGAAACGACATCCTGTACTCTGGATCGAGTACCGAAGATTCGGACACAAGCGAGAACCGACTGTACGGCGGCGATAATGATGACACTCTCTACGGTTCCGGAGGAAGAGACTATCTGGATGGCGGCGAGGGTGTTGACCTTCTGCAGGGTGGCGATGGAGTAGACACGTACAAGGTTGACGACTACGACACCATCTACGACTCGGATGGCAAGGGGTCTGTCTTTTACGGCAACAAGCAACTGACGGGCGGAACTCGCCCTGAGGACGGGCCAGATAATGTCTACTATGGGAACGGAGATATCTATGTTCTCAATGGTACGACGTTGATCATCAACGGCATGCTGACCATCCAGAACTTCGACAAGGAGAACAACAGCCTCCAGATCGTACTGAAGGACCCTGAGGACGAGGAGGAGACAGACGACGAGCGTCCCAGTACCGATGAGGCTTCAACAAGAACGTCACCGATCGTGATTGATCTTGATGGCGACGGCGTCGAGACACTCGAGCTTGGCGCGGTTAACTTTGACCACGATGGTGATGGTCTGCGGGAGCAGTCAGGCTGGGTGTCCCCCGATGACGGAGTTCTCGCACACGACAGAAATGGCGACGGGCGCATCAACAACGGCGGGGAGCTGTTTGGCAGCCATAGTGTCCTCGAAAGCGGGGAACTCGCCAGTAACGGCTTTCAGGCGCTGGCTGAGTACGATGACAACGGCGATGGGGTCATCAACTCGCAGGATGGCTCCTATGCGCAGCTGAGGGTATGGAGAGATCTGAACGGGAACGGCGTCAGTGATGTCGGCGAGCTTCAGAGCCTGTCGGAGGCGGGTGTGGTATCCATCGCTACGAGCTACAACGTATCGACACAGGTTGATGCGCATGGTCATGAACACCGACAGATCGGCGCTGTGGTGTTGAGCGACGGGACAGCGTCAACCGCTTCAGATGTTTGGTTCCGAGTGGACGCGGGGGAACGAACCAACAGCGGTGAGATCGAGCTTTCGGCCGATCTGCTGATGCTACCCAACGCAAGAGGCTTCGGCAGGGTTCAAGACCTTCGGCAAGCCATGGCGTTGGACCCACAGCTAAAGGAGATCCTCCTCCAGTACCTATCTGAGACGGACCCCAACGCGAAGAATCAGCTACTGGATAGCTTGATCTATCGCTGGGCTGGTGCAGCGGACGTGGATCCATACAGCCGGGATCCAAGCCGTGTGTATGGTCACGTCATGGATGCGCGCCAGCTGGTCACGCTCGAGAATCTTGTTGGGCATGGCTATATGGGGATATGGTGCTGGGGCGAGTACGATCCAAATCCTCATGGCCAGGCGGCGCCACTGCTCATAAGTGAGTACTTGGAGTTCAAGCGCTTCACGGCGGCACAACTTCTAGCACAAACCGAGTTTTCGGAAGAGCTGGATATCATCCAATCCGCCTTCGGATCCGATGCCAATGGGGTCTCTGTTGACTGGGATGCACTGCAGGGAAAGCTGACCGCCCTCTTGGCGTCGGGCCAGGAAACCCGAATCCGCGCTCTGGTGACCGTTCTGACAGATCTTGGTGTTTACTCATCGGGCTATCGTGCCCAGCGCGACGCCGCATTCCAGGCCATCGCCGCAACCAACCCTCAACTGGCGCCATTCTTCGATCTGAACAGTCAGATCGGCACGCTGAGTAACGATGCGCTTTTCGGCAGCGGTATCTTCTATGGCCTAGCAGGTGATGATCGGCTCTACGGCGGCCACAACGGGGACAGCTATCATTTCTCGAGGGGTCACGGGAACGACACCATCCTAGATAGCGGAGGGCTGGATCAGATCGTGCTTAGCGAGGGAATTTCTGCTTCGGATCTGATCTTTACCAGAAACGTCACCACGGTCTGGATGCATGTAAGAAACTCAGATGGAAGTGACGCTGGGTCCGTCAGGATAGATAACTTTTTTGACTTTGATGGCACCGTAGATTTCGGCGCAGTTGAGCTGATCCGCTTCGCCGACGGCAGCAGCATGACCCAACAGCAGATCCTTGCGATTCTCACAGCCTCATCTGTATCCACAGGCGATGACCTCGTATTCGGTACATCTGCAAGCGACACAATCGACTCGCTTTCCGGGCACGACAGTATCCACGGCCTAGCCGGGAATGATCACATTTCTGGCGGGGAAGGCAACGACAATCTGATGGGTGATAACGGAAACGATGTCCTTGTGGGAGGTGTCGGGGACGACTCCCTGGTTGGTGGCCGCGGCAGTGACACCTATGTCTTCGAGGTAGGTCACGGAAACGACACTATCAGCAATGCCGCAGAGGCCGCCGGCGTCAAGGTTGACCGGATTGCGCTCGGTGCAGGTATCGGTCCGGCGTCGGTAACTGTCAGGCGAGCAGAGGGTGACCTCATCATCCAGACCTCGCCGAGCGATAGCATTCGAGTGGTCGGATACTTCAGTGGTCACGGGAACAGTGGTGTAGCCATTGACCAGATCGTGTTCGATGACGGGACGATTTGGGGCATTGAGGAGATCAAGGGTCGGGTACTTGAAGCGAGCTCTGGTTCTGACACCGTGTATGGATATGACACGAACGATAGTCTCGTGGGTCTTGCTGGAGACGATCGTTTGTTCGGGAATGGAGGTGACGACATTCTGGACGGTGGCGACGGGCACGACTCCCTTGAGGGTGGATCAGGTAATGATCAGATTCTCGGCGGTCAGGGCATTGACGTTATGCAGGGCGGCGATGGAAACGACCACGTCGACGGAGGGGAAGGAAACGACACACTCTCCGGCGGTAGTGGTGACGACATTCTTCTTGGCGGCCTCGGTAGTGACCATCTCGAAGGTGGAGCTGGGCGAGATTCGCTCAATGGAGGCGATGGAAATGATCAGCTCAATGGCAACGTAGGAGACGATGTACTGGAGGGTGGGCTTGGCGATGACATCCTCTACGGCGAAGCCGGCACCGATCTCCTTTCAGGTGGGCTTGGCAATGATCGACTCGAAGGCGGAGAGGGCGACGACAACTACTACTTCGCAGCCGGGGGTGGCCACGACGTCATCAATGATAGCAATGGTCTAACGACCATTTTCCTCGCCGGACTACCTCTGAACGAGCTTGTCTTCCGGCGCGAGGGGACTTCCCTGGCTGTTTACTTCCTCAACTCCGTTGATGATCGTATCCACCTTGAGAACTTCTTCGACCCAGCCACTCAGCTGGCTAGGTTCGGACTTCGCTTCGATATGGGAGGTGGCCAGACCTGGAGCTTAAGCCCGACGGAGTTGGATGCCGCATCGATGGCCGGCACTGCGCTTGACGATGTCCTTCATGGAAACTCTCTGGAGAACTCAATCAGTGGCCTCGCTGGAAACGACACAATCTTCGGAAGCGGGGGGATCGACAATCTGCAGGGAGGCGCTGGCAACGACACTCTGTACGGGCAGGATGGGTCAGATGTGCTGCTCGGCGGGGACGGAGATGACGTTCTCAATGGCGGTTCGGGCGCTGACCAGCTCTCCGGTGGTGTCGGAGACGACACCTACGTCATCGACGACGCTGGGGATACTGTCACGGAGCTCGAGAACGACGGAAATGACGTCGTGAGTAGCAGCATCAGCTACACCCTCAATCAAAACATCGAGAGGTTGGTCCTCACTGGAAGCGGCCACATAAATGCTACGGGTAATGATACGGACAACGAAGTTGCCGGTAACGGGGGGAACAATCGATTGACTGGCCTCGCGGGGAATGATGTGCTGGCAGGTGCTGCTGGGGACGACATTCTGGACGGTGGGCTCGGTGACGACCAGCTTGAGGGCGGCGACGGGTACGACATGCTGTACGGTGGGGCCGGGTTGGATACGCTAGATGGAGGCGAGGGGATCGACCAAGCGGTTGGCGGCCTGGGTGATGATCTGTATCGGGTTAATGATGCTAGTGACATCATCGTTGAGCACGATGGAGAGGGTGCAGATACGGTCGAATCGACGGCCTATAGCTACACGCTATCGATGAACGTTGAGCACCTGACGTTGACCGAGGGCACTGGTTCCTACGAGGGTTTTGGCAACTCGTTGGCCAATGTACTGACGGGCAATAGCAACGATAACCGCCTCGACGGTGGAGCCGGTGCCGATAGCTTGATTGGCGGCCTGGGCAACGATACCTACGTCATTGATTCGGCGAGCGATGTGATCGTCGAGAACGCCGACGAAGGGATCGACACAGTCGAGTCGAGCATCAGCTACACGCTCAGCTCGACGCTGGATAATCTGACCCTGCTGGGAAGCGCCGACCTCAATGCCACGGGCAATGACGGCGACAACGTCATCCAAGGTAACGAGGGTAGCAACCTCATTGAAGGCGGAGATGGTGCGGATACCCTCTCTGGTGGCGCAGGCGACGACTATTACGTCGCTGTATCGGCGGATGATAGTGTCCACGAGTACGCTGGTGAGGGTGTTGATACCGTAGAGCGCGTGTTCGAGACCAACTTGGTTCTAGAAAGCAATGTTGAGAACCTGATCCTTGGTGCCGGCATCACAACCGGCAACGGCAACGGGCTGGATAACACCATTACCGGCAATGCCGAGGACAACACCCTGGGTGGCTGGGATGGTGATGACTTCCTGCATGGACTGGACGGTAATGACGCGCTCTTTGGTGGCGATGGGACCGACACGCTCTTGGGCGGCATTGGGAACGACTATCTGGATGGCGGTGCGGGCGTGGATCTCCTCGAGGGCGGTTCGGGCAACGATGTCTACATCATCGATGACAGTGCCGATGTGGTGGTCGAGGCCGCAGGCGCGGGCACCGATCAGGTACAGACGACCGCTTCATATGCACTGTCAGCCAACATCGAGAACCTGTTCCTGATGGAAGGCGGTGCCATCGATGGCACAGGCAACGCACTGGACAACTACATTGCGGGCAATAGCGATGCCAATGTGATCGACGGCGGTGCTGGCAGCGACACGCTCGTGGCTGGTGGCGGCGACGATACGCTGATCGGTGGAACCGGCGATGACAAGTATGTCTTTGATGAAAGCTCGGGAAGCGACGTCATCGATAACAGCGATGGCGGCTTCGATGGCGTATTCTTTACCGGTGGAGTGGCCAGGGAACGCCTGTCCTTCTCACGCGATGGTGACGACCTGCTGATCTTCATCGATGCGGCCACCGCCCCATCAGTGCGCGTGCTGAACCACTTCCTGGGGGGCGATGCCGCCATCGACTACGTACAGCCCGATGGCGGCTTCTACCTGACCACCACGGAGATCAACCAGATCGTGGCAGGAGGTGGCACCGGTGGCGAGTACGACCAGGTGATCGAGGGTACGGCTTCGGGCGAGCAGCTGGTGGGTGGCACCGGCAAGGACCTCATCAAGGGCTTGGCGGGCAACGATCAGCTATTCGGCATGGGCGGAAACGACACTCTGCAGGGCGGCGACGGCGACGACTACCTAGCTGGCGGTAATGGCAGTGGCAGCGGCTCCGGCAATGATCGCCTCGAGGGCGGGGCAGGGGCGGACACCCTGGCGGGCCAAGATGGGGCCAACGCCCTGATTGGTGGTGCCGGCAACGATAGTTATGTCTACGGCGGAGGCCAAGACACCATCGACAATACTGGTGGTGGATACGATGGCGTCTTCTTCAACAACGGCATTCTGGCCGACGATCTGGCTTTCACCCGCGACGGGGATGACCTGCTGATCACCGTCGATGGCAATGCCAGTGCCACGGTTCGGGTTACCAATCACTTCCTGGGCGGCGACTATGCCATCGACTTCGTCCAGCCGGCTTCGGGCAGCTCGCTCAACACCGCCGCAATCAATGCCTTGGCTGAAGATGACGGTGGCAACCCGGGCGGGGGCGGCAATGAAGGCAACGACAATGACTACTCCAATGTGGTCACCGGCACAGGGTCAGGCGAGCAGTTGCTTGGGACCTCAGGTCGCGATCTGATTCGTGGGCTGGGCGGCAATGACACCCTCTTTGGCTTCGGCGGTGACGACAAGTTCGAAGGCGGTGATGGGGATGATTACATCTCCGGAGGTAATGGTTCGTTCAATGGCTCGGGTAATGACATCCTGATCGGCGGCAATGGCAATGACACGCTGGTTGGTGAGGATGGCGCTGACATGCTGATTGGCGGAGCCGGCGATGATGATTACTACTACTCCGCTGGCTCGGGGAGCGACACGATCGACAACGTAGGCGGCGGCACTGATTGGGTGTTCTTCAACGGTATCGCGCGCGAACGACTTTCCTTCCACCAAGACGGCGATGATTTGCTGATCCGGGTCGATGCCAGCGCAGCGTCACAGGTTCGGGTGCTGGGGCACTTCCTTGGCGGTGGCCAAGCCATCAGTTACGTGCAGCCGGGTAGCGGGTATGCCATCCCAGCATCCCAAATCCCAGGACTGCTCACGTCGCTGCCGCAGGGCTTTGCTGCAGTTTCCTCAGGCAATTCATCTGCCCTCATCGCACAAGAGTCAAATACCTCCAGTGCCGACCTTACATCAGGCCATGGCCGTGCGACGCAAAGCTTGCCTGCCCGTACGGACAGCCAGGTTGGTATCCAACGGGTTGCCGTGATTCAGGAAATACCGCTTGGCGCAGCTGAGACAGGTCGCAAGCCGGCAATCACCGGCGGTTCCGGGCAGCCGACGCTGGTTGATCCGCCGGCAACGACGGGAGGCGGTCTGGTCCCGCTGCTGGAGCGTTGGGAGCACCGGGAAATGCCGTGGGATGGGCACTTCTCGAATGACGCTGGCTGGGGCGAGCAATGGCCGCATGACGTTCCTGCCGTACATGGCGACCCGAGCCCCGATATCCGACAACTCGAAGGGCTCATTTCGGCCATGGCCGGCTTTGGTTCCGGCGGAGGAGCAGACATGTTGTCCATGTCACGGCCCGAGCATCGCGACACGACTATGTTCGCCGTTCATATGATCTAAGTCCTTTATCCCACGCGCTCTCGTGTGAAGAGGGCCGCGCGCTGCGCGGCCCTCTTTTTCTCTCTGCGTTAGCGTTATTCTTAGGGAAGCACGACGCGGCCGTCGAAACTGGGGACATCAGAGTGCCGCCAATGGTGAGGGTTGACGCGGGCGCTGGGGACGGTCAATTGCGCTCAACAAGAGAGTGCATTTCGAGGCCTACTTGAAGTGCCCACCGGCTGAGCCAAGCGATTCTCATCGAGGCGTTCATAAAGGGTGTATAGCCCACCTGATCGCAAAAATGAGCGCCTGTGGCTGACGCGCGAAACTCCCTACCGCAGCGCCGCAAATTGACCTAGGAAATGACTATCCAATCCAGTGATTGATGGAGGTTCGCCGAGAACGCCGAGGCTTGCGCGCATCTACATGCATTTACCGAAACGGGAGATCGTGAGGCTCTTGCAACCACCCACAATTGGGCGTATCTGTCGACCAAGAATGGGGGGGTTGTTAGCGTGCAGTCGCGGTATGGGGAGTGGCTTGCAATGGCTGTTTCCGTTGCTTGGGCGAGCGCTGCCGTAACGTACGCGCCACTCTCACTGATCAAAAAGTCGGATCGACTTCGAATCCGTACTTCGCACTGGAATAAGACGAAACTTCAACCAACATGTCATCGCGCGCGAGATTGTCAAGGAGAAGGACATGAAGATCTTTGTTGGATGCGGAGATAGCAACAAAATCATCAAGCGCGGTCGGCACATCGCTGCACTAATGTTCGCAGCCTCACTATTGCTCGCCCCGCTATCGATATACGCAGCGAACGACAACACGAGAACGGAAGATCGCATCAATGTCATCGGATATCGCGATCTCTACGATATCTTCAACACTAACAACCTCTATAACAGTGTCACGTGGGGCGCAAGCAATTTCCAGGCATCCAACTTCATGTACATCCCTCCGACTGGAGTGCCTGCGGGGATGATCTCATCGGCGATGCCAGAAGAGTCCACAGGATGCGACACAGCGGAGGGCTCAGACAAGCCGCCCGAAACAGCAGGCAATCCAGTTGTCCTGATAAATGGAAACAAGATCGAGAATGAATTCGACTTCAGGTCAGGCGGGGAAGCTGGCCTGTTCCTCCAGCGGACCTACAATCACTACTGGAAAGGTGTCGGACTGTTCGGGAAGCACTGGATCAGCAATTTCGACTACAAGCTCACATTCGGCACGGCCGCGTACACGACTTGCCATCCTCGGCCAGGCGGCAGCACGTGCACGATCGGCACCGCAACCTACGTCGTTTCCTGGCGCCCGGACGGCCGGCTAGTTCGCCATTCCAAGCAAAGCGACGGGACATTCACCGGCCCCCAGGCTACATCGCGAATCATTCAGCAACCCAACGGACAGTTCGTGCTGTACGGCGAGGGCGGCCAAGTCGAAACCTACTCCTCTGCAGGCTACATCACCTCTTTGGTCAATGCTCAAGGCATCGGCTGGACGTTCACTTACACCAACGGAACATTTCCCTATCGCGTCACCCACACATCAGGTCGATATGTCGAGTTCGTTTGGACCAGCGGCCAGTTAACCGCCGTCAGGGATACGGCCGGCAACTACTACGGCTATGCGTACAACGCCAATCAGTTTGGCGCTGGTATCCACCGCCTTGTGTCAGTTGCAAGACCGGGTACGCCTACAGCGAACGTCGTTTATCACTACGAGTTCGCCTCTGACCCCGGAGCACTAACTGGAAAGTCGTACAACGGAGTTCGGTACTCGACATTCGCCTATTATGGTGGCGGCGCTATCTCGCAGACCAAGCACGGAACTTCAGATACCTGGAACTTCTCCTATCAAGATCTCTCGGCACAGCCGATGTCGATCTTTATCACTACGGCGACCAATCCGCTAGGCAAGACGACAAAACACATCTACTCGTACGGAAAGCTTTGGAAGACGGGCGGGGAGCCAAGCACAAACTGCCCTTCATCTGTCGTTGAAACAACTTACAACAGCACGAGCGGATTTCCCGAGACCATTCTGGATGCTGAGGGAAATGCGACATACATGGAACACAATGCGAAGGGGCAACTCACTAAGCAAGTAGAGGCTTTTGGTTCATCCATCGCCAGGACGACGCTTAACGAATGGGATCCTGTTCACAACCGCTTGATCAGCACCACGCTCGTAGGTGTAAGAAAGACTACCTACTCGTACACGACTAACAACAGGCTATCCTCCGTTGTCGTCTCCAATCTTCTCGCGCCTTCCCCTGCGACAAATCTTAATCAAACGCGAGCCACGACATACTCGTACACCTATCACGCGAACGGAATGCTCGCCTCTCAGACGGAAGATGGCCCACTGCCAGGAAGCGGGGACTCTATTGTTTACAGTTACAACGCACTTGGTGACCTGGCATCGATAGTCAACGGGCTAGGACATGTCGAAACGTACAGTCTTCACAATGGCCTGGGCCAACCGGGCCGCATAGCAAATCCCAACGGGTCGCTAACCGACATGACGTATGACGCACGTGGGCGGATTACGCGTTCACGCCAGTATCCCGATGGTTCTACGCCAGCAGACACTAGCTATGTCTACAGTGCAGGAGATCTGCTTACCTCGCTCACCACACCCGACGGCGTGACGAACCAATACGAATACGACACTGTGCGGCGCTTGGTTAGAACGTATCGCGATTTGCCAGCGGTGCTTTCAGGTGGCTTCACAAGAGAGCAAACGAGCTATGCCTACAACAACTTCTCTCTCCCGACGTCCGTAAGTGTTCATGGACTGAATGCAGGTGGGGCTTCAACCCTAATAAGAAAGAGCACACTTGAGTATGACGAACTGGGTCGCGTCCTGAGAGTGAAAGGTGAGAACGGTAGATTGACGTCTTACACGTACGACCTGAATGGCAATATTCTTTCTGTGAAGAACGGCAGCAATCAGACGAGCTACTCATATGACGATCTAGACCGTCGCGTTTCCGTACTCGACCCTGCGAATGGATCTTCCGTTTTTGCCTACAACGCTTCCGATCAGATTACGCTGGTAACCGATCCCCGAGGGAACCAGACATCCTTCATATTTGACGGATTTGATCAGCTTTGGAAGAGGGTCAGCCCAGATAGCGGCGTTACGCTTACGGAGTACGACGCGGCGGGGCGCGCGACCAAGCTTACCGAGGCCGATGGAGGGCAAACCTTGCTTTCTCATGACGCTCTCGGGCGCTTGATTTCGGCAACTGAAAATGGAAGCACGATGTCGCGTACGTATGACACATGCCCATTGGGAGTCGGGCGCCTGTGTCAATCCACAAGCACTCATGGGGTAATCGGATACGCCTACAACAGCTACGGAAATGTGCTGAGTAAGTCCGAGGTCATAGGTACCAGCGCAATCGACTTCACCCAGTACTACTCTTACGATGCTGTTGGCCGCTTGGCCGGAATCTCCTATCCGGGCGGCTACAACGTCGGCTATGGGTACGCATCAGGAAAGCTGACAACGATTGTTGGTGGCACTGGCGGGAGCAATCCTCAACTTCTAAGCCAGATCAAGTACCGCCCCTACGGGGGATATGACAGCTGGACTTATGGAAATGGACTCTCTCGGAACTTCTATTACGATCAGAACTATGTTGTAGGTGACGACCGGCTGACCGGATTGACCACCATGGATGGGGGCTACACTATTCAGAGCCTCCTACTTGCCTATGACGCAAGTGATCGCATCTCATCGATCACCAACTACACCAACTCCGGAAATCTTGGAGTATTTGAGTATGACACTGTCGGAAGGCTGACAAAGGAATCTACATTCTCGGGGACCGGCTACCAGGGCTTCTCCTATGATGGCAACGGGAACAGAACCGTCTTTGGCCAGAGCGGGACGGGGGTAATGATCCCTCCTGTCAACTATCAGATAGAACCAAACAGCAACCGCATCCAGTTCGTTAAGACGACCCCGTATGCTTACGACCCTAGAGGGAACGTCACCTCAATCGGAGCGATCACGTATTCCCACGACGTATGGGGACATCTGTCATCCATAAACGACAACGGAGCTGTGACCACCTATCGAACCAATCCCGAAGGGTTGAGGAACTACAAATCGTCCTCTGCCACCGGCACTTCTTCTGGCTACCTTTATGGCCCCAGTGGCCAGTTGGAAGTCGAGTACAACTGGGGTGGAGCCGGGTGGACACACTACATCCGTCTAGCCGGAGAGGTTGTCGCCATGAGGAAGTCCGGGTCTCAATTTTATATACACAATGACCACCTCCAGCGAGCCGAATCTATAACGAATGCTTCAAAGGCGGTCGTCTGGCGAGCGAACAACGTGGCTTTCAATCGGATCGTAACGATCGATACGATCGGCGGCTATAACCTGGGATTTCCTGGTCAGTATTACGATCAGGAAACCGGGCATTGGTACAACATGGCTCGCTACTACGATTCCTCTACTGGGCGCTACCTGCAGAGCGATCCGATTGGCCTGGAGGGAGGTCTGAACACTTACGCGTACGTGGGGGGAAATCCTGTTAGCTTCACGGACAGCACAGGGTTGGCATGCGATCAGCGCGGCTGCTGGGTTACGCCCACTGAGCAAGCATATGCTGATGCCGGAAACTGGAGTTTGTACTATCAGGCGGCGGCGGCCGGCGGCGACAAGTATGCGGCACGTGCATTTGAAGTAGCCTCAAATATTGGCTTCCTGTCAAACATAACAAACACGAGACTCTCGAATTCGATTCTAGAGAGAACGAAAGAGAAGACTTGCGAAGCGGCGCGCGCGGACATGGAGAAGAAAATGGAGGCCATTCGGGTTGGGCTTGCCCGCGCGCATGCCAATGCGCTGAAGGGCGCCACACGCGACAACCCCAGGATGTTGGATCGCGTCACCGATGTTGGAGGCTTCCATGACAGGGTTTTCGCAGAGAACGGCGCAGGCCCAGTTTTTGGAGGAGCTACTTACGACTCATTATTCGGAAGGGGCGGGTTTGGATACGACTGGTGCCCATCACCGAGTTGCAAGCCATGACGCCTCAGTTGATTCCAGTACTACTTTCCCCTCTCTTCGTTGCCCTAAATCTTTATGCTCTGTGGCTCGGATTTCGTGGGAAGACTGGCTATCACATGGCAGTTAGAGCATCCGGCGCCATCGGAACAGTTGCGTTCGTTGTCGCCCTGGTCGCGATGCTTGATCAGATCACTCAAGTTTGGGTTCGACGTCCGGATTCAATTTCAGGATGGGTCTATGTAGGCAGCGGGGTCGTGTTCTATTGCTGTGCGATTGCTTCACTCGCTTTCATGATCAAGGACAAGAGCCGCCGGAGATCCAAGTAGATGAACCTGCACCTTGCTAGACTCTCATCCTACAAGCAGAGTATCCGCATGAGGTCTGATCGAACCAGGCTCGTAGTTTTCGCCATGCTTCTCGCAGCCCCTGTTCTGCTTTGCGCGCAGAGGGCTAGCAGCTTCGCCGAAGCCAATGAGCGCGCTGACGCTCAGCGGGCTGAGCTCCCAGATGTTTCCGCCGCCTACGCGACCGAATGGGCAGAGTTCAACAACAGCCATAAACTCGACGAGCGCGACGGCTGCTATTTCAAAGCCACGGGACCGTTAGTTCAGATTCTTGAGATCGATAAATCAGGAAAGATCGTTGGCTATTACACAGATGTAGACAATGAGCGTTCCCGATGCTGGAAGAAATCATACTTGGGCATCGTTTTTCCTCCGCCGCCCGTTTCCCCTTACTGGCATAAGCTCACCATGCACTAGTTGATGCGACATACCCTTAGTTCGGCGCCCGATCGGATAGGGCGAAGACCTTCTGAGGCGCCAGGTTCCGGCTCGATCATTGGGCTCATTCCTTTCAGAATTGCAGAGCAAGTCCTCACCAGATCACTGATCAATCCTGCTGTTCGATCTCGGGACCAGATGATCCCACTGCTGCTGGCGGCAGTTCGTCAGCCAAGGCGCGATCCAACTTGGCGCGAATGAGAACCGGCGGTTCCGCCTCCCTCCAGCCACCCGGCGGGGCCGAGAACGGCTCGGTCAGACAACGGGCATGTTCGGCCGCAAACCAGGTCAAGGACTGTTGCTCGAACACGATGCGAGCAAGCAGACGCTCAGACAGCCAGAAGATGCCTTCACTGGGAGGCTTGCCCACTCGCGTCAGTTCCAAAGCGTGTTCCCCATCCAGAAGTGGCTTCGCTGTCACCCCATGGGTCGCGAAGCAAGCACAAAGCACGTCCAGGTTGATCTGGACCAGCAGCAACAAACTTCCAGATAAGAAGGTCAAGGCGTTGGCCGGCGACAGCGACAGCAGGAATGGGTAAAACAGGCACCAGTGCTCGTCGGTACCGTCAACAAGCCATGAGAGCGTGCTTAATGGCGGTTCGTTAACAAGTGCCTGCAGCTCGTGTCGGGTGATGTCAGCATGCAGGAGGGTGTAGGTCAGCCCAGGTTCTGGGCTGACCGGCGCACAGGCATCCGTGCCGAAGGCAGTGATGCATGCATCAAGTTGCGCGCTGTACGTCACTTCCTGCGTCGCTAGTGCTCGCCGGGTAACGTTGGGCATCCCGGCATACTCGACTGCTCCATCGTTGGCTAGGAAGTCCATCAGTTTCTTCTGCTGGATGGCCTGACGTTTACCCCGACTATTCAAACGAGCGCTGCTCTTGCACTCCATCACGAACGGCTCCTGCCCTGCCAACAAGCACAGATCGCCGAATCGCAAGACATTCGTCAGGTCGCATAGGACGGCGGGCACGCCGTGCTCCAGTGCCTTCTTAAGCAAAGCCCATTCATTGGCGAATCCAGTCTTCCCGGACAGACTACCCGCTGACGGCTTCAGGTGATTGGTTTCGGCATCCAAGCAAAGATGTTTGAGTGAGTACTTGTTCTGATAGATATGAGCGATGGCATCTCCAAAGTTGCGCCACATCCGCAGTCGCCTCTGCGCTTGGCCTATCGCGCCTTCGACCTGATTCAGGTCGCCACGCAGCGCGTTGGCGTGCTCTTTGGCCGGCTGCCCCGTCTTCAACGCCCTGACCAAATCAGCTCGACACGCTTTCAGCCGACTCAGACGAGCCTCATTACGCCGAATGCGGGCGACCAGGTGAACCTGCATCGGAAGCAAAAGATCCAACCGGCTGGGATCATGCTGCAGGGTATGCGTCCATAGAACCAGTTTGATCAGCGAGGTTCGCTCCACCACGCCTATAACCCACCTGTCACGAGCAAGTACCTGAGAAGAATCCATGGCTCACCTGGGGCTTCCGCAGCGGTGGAATCGGCCACCGCGGCAGGGCGCGATGGTGCGTAGGTAGCGCGTGTCACACTGCCGCGGCTGCAACTGATATAGCGTCAAAGGGGCGCCCGAGTGCTCACTGATCTAGGAACGCACTGATATCTACTGACATACAGAGAATGTCTAGACATCCGAGAATCCGAAGCTTGTACGACTCCAAGACGGCTTGTGTCATCAAGGGAACCTTCGGACCCCAGACGTGCATCCGGAGTACGGCGATCATTTAGTCAGTGCCTCGTGCCACTGCTTCATCACAGCGATCGCACCCCCTAAGTCCAGTTCGGCAGCCGCATAGCCACGAACCAGTAGCTCAGGCTGCAGAAATTGGTCGAATTTGTTCCGCTCCAAACCTTCCTTGCGAGCCGCCAAGATCGTCGCATCTGCCGGTATCCGCTGCAGGGCCAACTCGATCAGCTGAGGCACAGCTTCTTCGGCAAGCCCAATCAATTCTACGAACGGCCCAGCGCTGACAGCCTCTACGTCCAGCCACTGCAACCACAATGCGATGGCCAGGCCAATCCGGTGTCCAGCCCAATGGGCAAGATGGACGGCATCCCCAGAGGCGGTCAGAGGACTCTGGCCAAATCCAAACAAGTTGTAGGCTTCGCGAGCATCCATCAACCCCTGCTGAGCCACCGGGTCCAGATAGACCGGTATGGAGGACTCCTCAAGGAGCTGTCGCATGCGTTGATGCACGATACGGTGTACGCCCAGCGGACCGCCACCAAAGCTGGGAGGTTTACCCCCCTTGGAGGGCGCCAGCAGGACAACGCGAGCCTCGGTATCAACCTCCAGGATGCGCCAGCGCCGACCGGCAAACAGCATCAAACGCCCCGGCACGAGCGGCTCAATGACCGGCACCGTGCCCAATCGCTTGCCATTGCACAGCAGCTGGTACTCCTCGGGGGTGAAGAAAGTGGCGTAGAAGCTGAAGTGCTCCATGATCCGCTCACCGACCGCGCCCGGGAGCAGGCTGCCATCATTGACCTGCTCAATGAGCTGCGCGCTCCCCAACGATCTCAACACCTCGGCGAACATGGCTTGATCGATGTTGGAGAATGCGCCGCGCTGACACAGTTCCCGGTACAGCTCGGCCGCCGTACAGCCGCCGCCGCTTTGCGCGATGTATGACAGGATCTGTTGGACCAGGGTCGATAGATGGAGGTCTTCCTGCATCGGAGGCTCGAAGCGCCCAGCCAGCATCAGCTCGATCGCCGCGATAGCTTGCAGCAGGCTCAGGCGCAGCCAGTCCACGGGATGACTGCGTGAGGTCAGGGCTGGCAGGACGACATACTGGCGCAGGATCTGCGGCTGACCCGGGCGGCGTCCGGAGCGTCCAATGCGCTGTTTCAGAGCCGCCACCGAGGGTGCCGGGCCGATCTGGGCCACCGATACGACATCGCCCAGGTCCACGCCCATCTCCAGCGTGGACGTGCACACGGCCGTGGTGGGCAGCGTACCTTCCCGCAACCGTTCCTCCACACTCAAACGCAGTTCGCGTGATAACGCGCCGTGATGCGGAAAGAACTCATTGGGTAGCGCACGACCTTCAGCGCGCTCACGCAGCTGGTCGGCCACGATCTCCACCTGCGCACGCGCATTGGCGAACACCAAATGGCTCTCGCCCCGCAGGCGTTCGAACAGGTGGTCCGCAATCTCGTCCAGCGCGGTCGTGTAGCGATCGGCTGGTGCTTGCTCGTTGTCCTCCAGTTCCTCAAAGGTCTCAGGCGGGGCCGGCAGCTGCACCCGCTCATCCATCGGCTGGCGTGCGATCTGGGCCAGCAGCTTCTCTACCGCATCCCCAGCGGCCTCCATGGTGGGCATTGGGCCTCCGTCATGCTCTCGTCGCTGCTGGATGGCGCGCACCTGCAAGCGCAGCTCACCCCCGTCGGAGGCCGTAGTCAGCACCTGGCATGGAAATCCTCCCCGCGAGCGCAAGAAGTTGCCGGCGCGTTCTGGCTCTCCCAAGGTGGCCGACAAGGCAATACGGGGCAGGGGATGGGGCACTAGGCGTTCCACGCGCTGGAGCAGCGAGCGCAGTTGGGCCCCGCGTTCGCTGCCGAAGAACGCGTGCAACTCGTCGACAACCAGATAGCGGAGCTCGCCCAGCAAGCCGCCGAATTGTGCGCCACGACGCATCAGCAGAGCCTCCAAGCTTTCCGGCGTGGTGATCAGGATATTGGCCGGTCGCTTCCAGAAGCTCGCGCGTCCAGCTGACACATCGCCATGCCAAGGCTGCACACGCAGATCCACCGCCTCGGCCATCGAGGTGAGGCGACGGGTCTGATCGTTGATCAGGGCGCGCAGCGGCGACACGCACAGACAGCGCAGTCCTGGGCCTTCGAACTGCGCCAGATCACTCATGATCGGAAGAAAAGCGGCTTCGGTCTTGCCCCCGGCGGTTGGCGCCGAGATCACCACATCACTCTGTCTCCCCAGCACGAGCGGAATGGCCTGCGCCTGGATCTGGCGCAGGGCCGGCCATCCTTGTTGCCATACCCAGCGTTGGATCCCTGGATGCAGCTGCTCGAACGGGTCGATGGCCATCTCAGAGCCGGAACGATGAGAGCTCATCGTCCGGATCGGCCGCTCCCGCATGCACTGCAGCCGGAGCAGGAGCCGTACCGTCCTCTTCGATGTCGCGATCGGTATTGAGCTCCTGACTGACATCCAGCTCTTCGATTAGATGGTTCCAATCCAGGTCCGCATGCTGCTCCAGGACACTGAGCAAATCGAGAAAGGCCCTGACGGTATTGCGCGGCGTCTGGAAGTACGCCGCGCCGATACGCTGATTGCAGTGGCTCAGGAAGGCGGGCAGGGCCTCATCAGGCAGCGCGTACTGGGCTGCATCGCCGCTGGCATGCAGGTGTCGCAGCTTGGTGAGCAGGACGTACAGATCTTCCGGGGTAAGGTTGGCCAGCCGGATTACCGGACCGCCGAAATCCTGCAGCCCTTGCTGGGCGGCAAACGCATTCTCGGATAGACGCGATTGAAGTGCCTGGTAACTGTACAAGCCGCGACGGGCATCCATCAGCGTTTCTGGTGTGCCACCAAACACAAAGCCCACGCCTTCGCTGCTGCCCTGCAAGGTATCGTTGAG
Organism: Pseudoxanthomonas sp. LjRoot143; assembly: GCF_964252945.1. Taxonomy (NCBI): domain Bacteria; kingdom Pseudomonadati; phylum Pseudomonadota; class Gammaproteobacteria; order Lysobacterales; family Lysobacteraceae; genus Pseudoxanthomonas; species Pseudoxanthomonas sp. LjRoot143. The sequence goes on from NZ_CAXUPM020000001.1 coordinate 1,770,916, forward strand.
GATGCGCAGGATCTGCTCGTGGTTGGTATTGCGTGCCGTGGCGTGCGGCAGCTTGTACAGGTTCACCAGTTCGTCCAGACATACCAATAGGCCGCCATATCCAGCCAAGCGGATGAACCGCGCCAGTAGCTTGATCCCATCATAGACCTGGTCATCTTCGATGATGGTGCGTACCCCCAGCGCTTGGCGCGCATCGGTCTTGGTGGTGAACTCACCGCGCAGCCAGCGCACCGCATCGGCCTTGAGTTGCTCGTTGCCCTGGTCGTGGCCACGCCAGTAACACTCGATGACTTGAGCGAAGTCGTAGCCACCCACCAACTCGGTCAGCGACTGAAGCCGCTGCTGGATGATCGACTCCACCGCTTCGCCCGTGCTCTTGGCCTGTTGCAAGGCTGTGGTGATGAACCGCTCCACGACGCTCGCCATCGCGCCGCCTTCGGGCTTGGTCCGCGTGGCGATGTTGCGGGTCAGCTCGCTGTACAACGAGCGCGCCTGGCCACCGCTGCCATACAAGCGACGATCCGGATTGAGGTCGGCGGCCATCGTGACCAGACCCTTCTCCAGCGCCACCGCGCGCACCAGGCTCAGGAAGAAGGTCTTGCCCGCGCCAAAGTCGCCGATCACAAAGCGAATCGCGCTACCGGCCTGATTGATGCGATCAATATCCTTGATCAGGGCCTCGACTTCACGGGCGCGACCCACCTGGATGTACTGCAGACCACGACGCGGCACCACGCCGGCCCGCAGGGCTTGGAGCACGGCATCGCGATCACGAGGCGGAATTCGAACAGCGCTTGTCATGGGCGTAGCTTCTTATGGTCGGACAGGGTTTGCGCGAGCTGATCGCGCACGTAATCGTTCACGAACAGCGGGTCTTCTCCTTCCAGCAGCGGTTCGCCGGCGAGGGAGAACGCCGCTTCATTGAGCATTTCGACCGCACCATCGGGCAGCAAGCCCAATGCATCGCAGGCGGCTTCGAAGTCGGCACGAGACCATTGGTCGCCGGCCACCCCCAGTACGCGCTCCAGCAAGGCCATATGCTCAGCATCCAGCCCAGGTATTGAGTCACTTGGAGCTTCTGCTACTGGTGTCGCGGACACACTCGCTGGAGTGACTGAGGGAGTAGGGGAGCTTATCTCGGCCGTGGCGGCTGTCTCGGCGTCATCGAAGATCTGCGCTAGCACCGATTGCACTCGGCGGGTTTCGGCAAGCTTCTGGGCAATCACATCGGCGTTGAGTCCACCGCCTGCGGCAGTCTTGGGACGTCCGCCGACACTGGCGTGGTGGAGGTCGGCCGGTACTCGGGCCGGATCCAGTTCCAGAGCGCGGTAGAACCGCTCGATCACCCGTATTTCGGCCGGGCTGACGTGGCCATCAGCCGCGGCGATCTCCAGCAACACGCCTGCGAAAGCCTTGCGCTCGCTGGCTGGCAGAAGACGCACACGGTTCTCCAGACGCGCCAAGGTGACCGGATTGAGCTGCAGCCACCTTAGGTGTGCCTCGATGCGTCGCCGCTCACTCTCGGGCAACGCAAACTGCCGCTCGATCGCGGCGACAGCTACATCCAGCTCGGACTGGTTGATCTCACTGCCTTGGCCGGCTACGGCAAGCGCGGCCTGCAGCATCAACAAGGCGGCCGCATACGCAGCGCTGGGCGTGCGCGCTGCCTGGTTAGGCAATCGGAACACGATCACGTGGCCATCAGGTGTGGGCGAAGGGCCATGGAAGCGGACATCAGGCTCGATCGCAAACCCCAAGGCTTCCAACGCTTGAATCAGCGAGGTCGCCTCGCGCTTGCCCAGCCGTTCGGGTGAGCCCATCCCGCATCCCTGGGTCAGGCGCGAGGTCGCCATCACGGCCACGGCTTGCTGGGCCAACGCCGCGTCCAGGTCCGACACCAAGGCGCGGAACGTCGGCGGGACCTGGTTGCCGCGCAAGGGTTCGGGCATCGCCGCGAGCTCGGCCATGGGCGTGCCGTTCTTGCTGCGTCGCACTCGTCGCAACGCTTCCAACTCGCCCATCGCCTGTTGGACCAGCGTGATCACGGGTCGCACCGGCGCTTGGCTGCGGGTGATATCTGGCAGCTCGGTCTGGATTGTCTCAGTGCCTTCGCCAGGACCTGCCCAACGGTAGTTCAATGCCAATCTGGAGCGCCCTGGCTTGATGACCAAGCCCTCGCCGAAACGCTGCGAATAAAGCTGGGCGAAGCGTGTTTTCATCTCTGGCCGCACAACATCCCACGTAGTGGAGCGCGCCTCATCCGTCAGCGCCTGGGCCCATGCGAAAGCAAGTCCCGATGGCAGTGGCTGATGACGCACCACTGCCTGCGCTGCGCGCACATGCTGCTCGAGCGTCCAGTCATCGCCCTCATCGATGTTTGCGTTAACCAATCCCAGCTTGAAGCGACCCACCGCCAGCAGTTCTTGGCTGTAGCGGCGGAACGAGCCGTGGTGGCCATAGTGCTGCTGAAGTCGCTGCACTTCCTCCAGGATCTGCTGGCCCTCGGCTTGGGCATTAGCTCCACCCGCTAGACCACGCAGCAATCGGTGCTCCAGACCATAGAAGTACAAAAACACGTAGCCAATACCGACCGTAGCGGCACGACGCTCGGAGTTCAGAAAAGCGAGCAGCGTGCCGCGTTCACGATCACTCAGTCCGGCATACCGCGGCCAGTATCCCAGTCCTTCCCCGCGCCAATCGGCCAGGCCAGAGAAGGGCAGAGTGGGATCGATGGTGGGCAGCCGACTGTCTTGGTAGCCGCGGGGCGTACCGAGATAGAAGCCGCCACCGGAGATCGATTGACCTCGGATGGTCACCGACTCACCGAAGGGTATCCAGCGTGGCGGTGCGGGTTGCCGAAGGGGGCTCGCCAGATCCGCAACGGCGCGTAGCGGGGAGGTGGTGCGGACGGCGACCGGCTCCAGCGCGGGCGCCGGCCGGCTAGGCGGCACGGCGGCACCGGGGATAGGCGCTTCCTTCACCGGGGGTGGCGCCGCCTCCACAGCGGATGGGGGCGGGGGAGGGGCCGGAACGCGAGGCTGAGGGGATACGGGCAAGTGGGTACTCGACCGTGAGGCTGCGCGCTTTGGCGGGGACTGGTCAAGGATTTCCGCTAGGGTTTTTCCCCCTTCTTCTGGTGGAGGGGGCAACTCAAAGGCCTGTTGGGCTATTCGCCAGTGGCGGTAGAGGCGCCAGCCGACCCAGCCAAGTAGGGCAACTACGGCGAACCAGAACAGCGCGATCCAGACTTCTTTTGGGATCAGCAGAATGACCACTAGGGCACCAAGCAGTAACGCCCCAATCCCGCCCCCATGCCCCTTGCGTCGCGCCACTGTCAGCCCCCGCCATCCGTTTGCAGAACATTGCCCCTCTTCACACTCTACACCCCGTCGTGTATCGGGCTGGATCGCCCCCTCCAAGCCGAGCGGGCATTAAGGCTTGACTGGAACGCTCGTGATACAATTGCTCCAAAGATCGGCTAATTTTAGCCAGAAGGAGATGCCATGAGCAATGCACAGGGCAAGTCGCCATCCCTTGCAACTCGTAAAGTGAGCCGCGGAGTCATTGGCAAGCTCAAAGAGCAAGGTGCCGTCGATTCAGCCATCAAGCAAAAAAAAATTCCGGTAAAGGCGGCGGGTTTCCGAAACTACTTGCGCCGAGCAACGCTTGCCGAGCGAATCAAGCTAGAGCGAGAGGGCGTCCCCTCGGAAGTTGTCAGCGACCTGATCACCGTCATTGGGGTTAGCACCAACAACTTTCAGCGCTATGCAGGCATTCCCAAAGCCACTTTTACCCTACGCATGAGAGACAAGCTGCTCTTTTCGGGCACGCAAGGTCAATCTGTTGTCGGAATCCTCGACTTGATAAATCAAGTCGAGGACATGCTTGCTGCCGATCCTGATAATCCTGATGCCAAGAACTTCGATGTCGAAAGATGGGTAGGGGAGTGGATCGAACGTCCTCAACCGGCTTTGGGGGGACTGGCGCCTGCCGAAGTGATGGACACCCCCACTGGTCGCGCCTCCGTCATGCGTGTGCTGGGGGCAATCCAAAGCGGCGCCTATCAATGAAGCTGTTCCGGATCGGCTCCTCTGGCCCTACATGGAAGCCGGACGACATGACGGGAGCCGGTGCTGCAGCGGCTCCGGGGCGCTGGAATCGGCCTGGCGAGAAAGTGATCTACGCTGCGCAGACATTGGCGATGGCGGTGCTGGAAACGGCTGCACACATAGACGACGGCGGGCTTCCGCTGAATAAGTATGTGATCGAAATCGACGTCCCGGATGACCTATGGCTAGGCCGCACGATCGTTGATCCAGCGGATCTGGGTGGAGGATGGGACGCCATTCCTCATGGTTTGGCGTCTATCGAGGCTGGGTCAGGATGGTACGTGGGTGCATCGAGCGCAATTATCGAGCTGCCGTCCGTGATTGTTCCCGAGGAGCGAATCGTCTTGATCAATGCCCAGCATGCTGACGCTGCAAGGATCACCACCAAAGTGACTCGTCGTTATCAGTACAATTTATTGTTTCGTCACAAGTAGGCGCCCATGCATCGACTGGCAGGCTCCCTCCGAACCCCCTGAAGCACTTCGCAGGCACAGAACTTATTGTGTGTGATTGCATAGTGCAATCATCCTAAGCCAGGCAACTAACGGAGAATCAATGTCTCGCCATACTTACTCGATGGGAACCTGGACTAAGGGTAGTACTGCGCCCGACTGGGATGAGAACGAAGACTTTTCAGCGTACATAGCGCGCATTGGATACTCTCAGATCATGCACCGGTTCGGACATGAACACGGCGCCTCTATTGAGATCCACAACTCGACCGATGGCGAGCGCTTCTATGCCAGCGTCAGTCATGACGGTAGCAGCGTCTACGAAGTTTTTATCCCCGATTTCCCGAGCCTGATGCTCTTTCTGAAGGATTTCGGATCGGCTTTCGCAGTGTTCGGTATCGAGTCCCATCAAGAAGAGACGAGAGCTATGCTTGATAAGCTTTTCAATGTCTATCATGGCCACAACGCATACGACATCTGCAGCCAGTGCGCCCCAACGGAGTGGAGGACGAGGCTAGATCGCAAACGGTCCAACCCATGAGTCTCTGAGACGTGAGCAATCGATCGGCCAGGTCTCAGCATCTGCGACGGACACCTCGCAAGATTCTTCGAATGCCAGGAATACCGACATGTTAGACAGGATCGTAGCCTCTCAGTTGGACTCGCAACTTGCACGTTGCGAGCAAGATCTTCAGCTAGCTATCCAAAAGCTCATCAATGAGCACGCTGCCCGCGGATTCTCGACGATGCAAGGACCGCTTGCTGGACGCATCATTGATGCTTGTGATCATGCGTTGGTGCAGGTGCATGCTGTTGCGCAATTGATCCAACGTGAGTACGTGATTTCCGGCAAGACGACCGATGAGCGAGCCGAACGTTTGCGGGCATTGTTGGGCCATCTGGAACCACGATTGATGCGCTTGGCGTTGACACCGGCCAGTTACGTAGAAGCACTGGGGGGAGTGACGCCCCCCGAATTGGCCTCGCGGGTGCCATGGGTGTTGGGCAGGCTGCGAGCATCGGCGTTCGAAGAGGCGTGCGTTATCACTTAGCGGGCCGGAACGGGCCGCGCCTAACATAAGGAATGTTATGCGAAGTAAGTAGTTGATTATATTACATATTTCAATCAAAAGCAAGTGACCTGAGCGCTTAATCCACAGCATCCGCAGAAGCCTGTAAGCTAAGTATTCCTTAGTACGATATGACCCCGCATGACCATGCCCGCCGAACGCACCCGCAACGTGCTGCAGGCCGGCGCGTTCCTGAGAGAACTCGCCGCCAGCCAGGCCGTGCCCAAATCGGTGCGGGAAGAGGCGTACCGATTGCTTCGGCACTATCCGACGGTCAGCGACATCGAGGCCATTGCCCAGCATGAGGAGCGGCTGCGGGAGCTGACCCAGTCGGCCTTCGTACGCCCATATCTGACGAGTGAATTCGAGGCAGACTGGTTTCGCGGCTTTGCCCTTGGCCCGCATCGCATCTGATCATGAAGCGAGCAACCAGGCCGCAGGGAAGAAGACCGTCTGCCGCGGAGGCAGACCTGGAGGCTGCGCTCGAGCGAGCCCGTGGCGACTCAGATGAGGAGCTTGCCTTCTTCAAACAGCTGATGGATGCCATGGTCTACGTGCATGCGCCTGTCTCGGACGATGCTCCAACCCCGAGGCTGGTCCAGTTCCGGCACCCGGACGGCTTTGACGCCATCCCATTCTTTACCTCGCTGGGCAAGGCGGAGGTGGCCAGCTCCGCGGCCGTCAAAATCCTGGGGGTACCGGGGCGCGACCTGTTGGAGGGTTCGCGTGGCGCGACGTTGATGCTCAATCCCAACGACGGCGGCATTGTCCTGTATCCGGAAGAGATCGCGACATGGTTGGATACGGGCTTCCTGGCGAGGGTAGAGAAACCGGTGCCGTTCGAATTCGACGTAAGACCGGCGCAACGTGCACCCGCCTGGCTGGCTCCAACGATCGCCCAAAGCCTTGAGCACGCCAGCTTTGTCTCGGCGGCCTACCTCCTTGAAACCCGTCCAGCCCCGAATGCCAACCAGCCGTCAGGGCTATTGATCTGGCTGGTGGCTGACATGGCCTTTGCCGAGAGGTCAGCCCGCCTGGTGACCACGGCCATCCAGCCCTTATGCTCAGAGGTGGATGTCGTCATTGATCTGATGGTCCACGACGCGTCGCAGCCTTTGCCGGAGGCCTTGGATAATTCGCAGGTCCTGCCCATATTCACGAGAACCAGGTCCGCCTGAGTCCAAATGCAACCCGATGATGAGCTGCCAGCGCTACCTCCGGAGCTAACGGAGGCAGAGAAGGATCGCCGGACCCGCGAAGCCTTGGCTGACGTCGACGCTGGGCGGACGATCCCGCACGAGGAAGTCCTGCGATGGGTCAGAGGGCTGTCAAAGCGTTCTTGAGCGTACCCATGGTCTCAGGAGCGTCGAAACTGGGGACACGCCGGATGCCTCAGTTGGGCAACAGCTTGTTGCCAAATTGCCGCGTGGTGGCGGGGGGCTCCCGGCCGACCAAGAATGTGGCGTTTTTAGGGAGCCTTTTTTCGGGCCTGAGGCGTCTTGTGGGAAACAGCCTCAATTGGAGGCAAGTTGCCGGCACGTATTTGGGGTCCGAACCGACCATCGGTGGAGCTACCGGCAACAAGCATGGGGCAACTTGTTTGGCGGTTCTCAGATCACGGGGCAACTTGTAGGAGCCTCAACAAATCTGCGGCGATTGTTGGACCCAATTGAGGCGATTGCTGGGCGTAGCGGGGGCAGATTCGCTGCGGCAATCAGGCCTCTCAGGAACCAGCCCAGCAGGCGCATCCACCAACCCACCTCCCCAATCAAATTTCGCATAATGCCTATTATGTAATAGCTAAGGCGATGCCTTAGATACGCGCTGCATCTATCTGAATATTCGACGGTTTATCCGCTCTTCTGAATGGGTGGGATTTCCGTTGGTGGTGCTAAAACACGGATATTGTCAGATTGACCGGCTGCTGGATCGCTTCGTCATCACCCTGCGCAGCATGGGTCGAAGCCCGGCGACGGTGCGTGCGTACCGCGCGACGGTGGCGCGCTATGCGGCGTTCGCGGTGCACGTGCCCGGCGAGTTGGACCCGGTGGCACGCTACGTGGCCACGCGGCGCACGCGTGATCACCTGAAACAGGCGTCGTTGAACCTGGAACTGTCGGCCCTGCGCACGTGGTTCAACTGGCTGAAGGTCGCCGATCCGGACGCCTGGCAGCCCGATGGCTACCCACGCCAGAAGCGTGCACCGCAGCGATTGCCGCGGGCGTTGTCGGATCACGAAGTGGGCCTGCTGCTGGCGGCGCCGGACCTGTCCACGTTCGTGGGCTTTCGGGATCACTTCATCATGGCCACGCTTTACCAGTGCGGCCTGCGCGCCAGCGAATTGGCCACGCTGGAACTTGGCAGCGTGCGCATCGATGGCTTCCTGTACGTCCGCGGGAAAGGTGGCGTCGACCGCCTGGTGCCGTTCGGTCCGTCCTGGTACGGCCTCCTGCAGACTTACCTGCGCCTGCGCGCCACGGTGCGGCCAGGCAAGCGCAGCGCCTTGTTCGTGACGCGCCATGGAAAGGCGCTCCGCGACGGCCGCAGCGTGTGGGTCGTGGTCAACCGGTATGCACGTCGCGCCTTGGGCCTGGCGTGCGGCTTCGCGCGTCTGGAAGCGGCCTACACCGGGCAGCCGTGGTCCGGCCATTACCCGCACCTGCTGCGCGCAGCGTTCGCCACGGAATTGCACAAGCGAGGCGTAAACATCATGGCGCTGGCGCAGCTGCTGGGCCACGCCGATGCTGACACCACCACGCATTACCTCGGCATCGACATCAGCACGCTGCGCACTGCGGCTGCGCATCATCCGCGTTCCAGGCGGCTGCCGGCGGTCAGAACCTGAAGTCGTCATCGTCCACCCAGTCCTGTGCGGCTGGGGCGGCCGGTTCCGGTTCGGGCGTCGCAGCGCGTCCCCGGTGCGCTGCCCGCGTGCTTTCGTGTTCCGGCTGGTGGTGGATGTCCACGCCGCTGGGCGAGGCGTACACCCACGTGCTGTACCGGTCGCTGCCGTCGCCGGCCGTCCACTTTTCGGTGTGCAACCTGCCCTGCACCGTTACCAGGCCGCCCTTTTTCAGGAAGCGCTGCACGGCTTCGGCCGCTTGGCCGAACACCTTGATGCGTATCCACTCGGTGTGTTCGGTGCGGTTGCCGGCGCGGTCCTTGTAGGACTCGCTGACCGCCACGCGCAGTTCGGCCACCATGCCGCCGCTGGGTGGCGCCTTCACCGCCGGATCTGCACCCAGTCGACCGGTGACCACCACCACCTGATGCCCACGGCTCACGCGGCCATCCTGTCGGCATCGGCCGGGTCTAGGTTGGCGACGGCGATCGCGTGCAGCGGCGGCGGGCTGACGCTGTTGCCTACCATGGCCACGCTGCGGCTGCCGGAAAGCGGCGTGCCGCAGGCCATGCGGTCGATGATGTAGTCCGCCGGGAACCCCTGCGCGCGGAAGAGTTCGTGCCGCTGAAGCATGCGCAGACCGATGTCGACGATGACGTGCGGCACTCCCTGCACGGTCACCGTGACCAGCGCAAGTCGGTCGCGCGTCGTGATTGTGTCGATGGGCTCTGGCAGCGCCAGCGCTTGGCCGTTGCCGTAGTAGTTGATCAGGAACGCCGCGACGCGCAGCGCGCCGGCTTCGTGTTCCGGGCTCAGTTCGCAGGACAACAGTGCGTGATGCTCGCCGCCTGCACTGATCGTGCGCAGCGGGTCGTCTGCCGCGGCGCCCACGTTTTCGCCGCGCATGGTGACCATGCTGGTTGCCACCAGGCGCTGCTGCGTCCCGCTGCTGGTGATGGTCGACAGCGGTTCGTCTGCGGCCTTGCCGTCGCCGTCGTAGAAGCCGCCATTGGCCTGTTCCAGGTGCGCCGTCATCACGCCCATGGCGTGCGCCGCACCGGCGGGCCGTGCGGCGCCTGCGCCACTGGTGATCGTGGGCAGCGGGGCATCGATGGGCGCGCCCTCGCTGTCGTGGCGGAACTTCACCAGGGCGGCCGACGCCACAGCGTGCGAACCGCCCTTCGGCCAGGCGGTAATCGTGCGCAGCGGTGCATCGGCGCGCGTCACGCCATCGGCGGATGCGTTGGCGCATTCGACCAGCGTTGGCGTGCACACACACGCGTCAGCCTTCGCGGTGATCGTCTGCATGGGCTCGCCGGTGGCGCGCTCCATGGTCTGCCCCATGCGCCCGCCCACGCCGACAATGAACGGCTCGGCAGCGTCCAGCACGTAGCGCTTCACGCCCCGGGCGATGCGCTTCATGGTGGCATCGGCCAGCGGCCTGGCGCGGGTGAAGATGGACGGGCAAGGAATCGACCAGTCGATGCAGTCGGCGGCCGTCACGTACGGGTGCGCCCTGCCCGGCCCGTGGGTAGGCTCCGGCCAGCGGATCGGTTCACCGTCGCAGCGGAACACGGCGAACAACCGTTCGCGGCTGGTGCCGGCGCCGTAGTCGCATGCCTTCAGTTTCCGCCACTCGGCGACATAGCCCAGCGCACGCATCACGCCGATGAACTGGCGCCAGGTCTGCCCCTCTCGCCGCTTGTCGGGGATCAGGAACTGCTGCTGCAGCGGCACGCGCTCGCCCTTGGCGGCCACGGTACCGTCCAGCTTCACCACGCGGCAGGTGGCCTTGTCGCGCTTGGCCACCAGCGGCCCCCACTTCAGCATCTGCATGACGTTCTCCATGCTGATGATCCGCGGCGGCTTGCCTGCGCGCTTCAGGCTGCCTGCCCACTTCGGGATGACCCACGCCAGCGAACGCGTGGCGCGGTCGCGCGGCTGGCCGCCCTTGGCCTGGCTGAAGTGCGTGCAGTCGGGGCTGGCGTGCAGCCAGCCCACGGGGCGGCCGGCGGCTTCCTTCACCGGGTCCGCCTGCCATACGTCTTCGCACAGGTGCTTCGTGTACGGGTGATTGGCGGCGTGCATGCCGATGGCATAGGGGTTGTGGTTGATCGCCACGTCGACGGCGCGGGCCAGCGCGCCTTCCAGCGCCTTGCTGGCGCCGCCGCCACCAGCGAACAGATCCACCACGATTTCGCCCGCGCGCAGGCGCGACACGGCGGTGATGTCGGGCAGGTGGAAGCCCAGCTGCGTGCGTGCGCCCCCGTCAGCCATGGGTGGCCTCCGTCGCGGCAGCCGCGTCCAGCAGCAGGCGCATCACGTGCGGGGTCACCAGTGCGGGACAGCCGGCCGGCGCGCGGCGCAATGCGTGTTCGCCGGCTTCGATGGCATCGGCCAGGGTGGTGATGGGTTTGGGTGGCGTGGTCAGTTGGGGCATGTGATTTCACCGTTCTGAATCATGCGCATGGCCTCTTTGGCCTCTGCGGGGCTGAATTGGTACAGCTGGATCAGGCGCTTTTCCTGCAGGGTTGGAACCCTGAAGGGCGTGCGCGCACGCTCGGCATCGCGCACGTACCGGATCGCGTTGGCCCGAAGCTCGCGTGCGACTTCGATAGAAACGCGCAGCTGGTGCGCGATCATCGTCAGCGGCGTGCGGCTCGGGTCTTCGTCTGACAGGTTCAGCACGTCGCGGTAGTCGGTCGCGGGCTTTGCCGGCATCGCTTTCTCGACGGCCACGCGCAGGTGGCCAGGGTGGCGGATCTGGCGCGCCGTCATGCGGGCGCCCCCCTGCCCGGCCTGGGCTTGTCCGGCAGCGCACCCAGGCGCTTCAGTAGGGCCGTGTGTTGGTCGCGCGTCAGTTCGGTGGTGCTGCGCGCACCGACGCCTTCCAGGTGCATGCGGTAGGTTTCGACGTCCAGACCCTTGCGGCCGTGGGCGTATCGCCGCAGCGCGATGGTGCGCGCCTTCGTCATGGTGAACTTGCTGTCCAGGAACACGCCGCAGCACGAAGGCGCGTCGGTCTTCCGGCCGCAGGCTGGGCACTCGCGGACGGGCTTCATGCGCTCCCCTGGTCGGTCGGCGGTTTCGACTGCTGGGTGGCCGAACACCACAGGCATGTCTGCGTGCCGTCCGGCTGCGGGATGGACCAGAAGTGCTCGCCGGTCGGCCAAATGCAGGGCGTCATGCGTCGCACCCCTTCCCCACTTCGCCCGGCTTGCCCTCGGCGGTGAACTTCTGCCACGGCACCCAGCCGCGTTCCGGGCAATGGAAGCCCCAGTCACGACACCGCGGACCGAACAGAAACAGCGTCCAGCATGGTTGGGCGGTGCCGGTGGTCGTGTCGGTGTGCAGTTCGATGCGGTGCGTGTGCCGCGTGCGCATGAAGCGCAGGGTTCCCGGGCCGTACTCGCGGCGATGGTGGATGCCGCCATCGGCGATGGTGTGTTCGATGTACCCGCGCCGCAGGATGAAGCTGACCGCCCATGACGGGTGGTCGTGCAGGGCGCGGTCGTCGTCGTCCCGCAGGAACTTGTGCAGGTACAGGTTGGGCAGGCGCTTGACCACGGCGTGGACGGCGCGCTGCCACCACGTCATCTGCTCCGGCGCGATGCCAGCGAACCAGCCACGCCACGGCGTCACGTACCAGCGCAGCAGATAGGCGCCGTCTGGGTTGTCATCGCCAACCACCAGGTTGGGCGGTCGCTGACCGGCGATGGCGAACAGCAGCCAGTGGTATAGGGCTTCGGCGATGCGCTTACGCATTTGGAATCCTCCCGCTGGAAGCGCAGTAGTTTTGCCACGCCGCCATTGCCGCAAGCGCCGGGTGATTCCATGACGTGCCCGACGCCATCTTCACCCCGTCGCTGGTGAACATGAATCCCCATATACCCGGCAACTCTTCGACGACCTCATATCCATCTGGCGTGGAAAGGATCTCCGACAGTTGTCGGAGTCCTGCGGTCTCGGAATTCGCCTCGGCTTGCGCGGTGCGCTTGGCCGCAAGCGCGTAACCGGCCGCATCCATAAGCTCTTCGGCCATGTGTTGCAGCCAGTCGGATAGGGGAAGGTCCGTGCGGTCCAGTGTCGCGCCGTACTTCTCGCGGCCCCTCTGATCGCGCGCGATCAACTGGCGCGTTACCTCGCTCACCCGTGGCGTCACCGCCTCCAATCGCTTGCTCGTCGATTTGGACAGGCTCCCGTCCGGCAAAGCATCAGGGTGTCGTTGTGGTTCGGACGCAGAGTGTGCGATAGCGGCCTCAATCTCACGCGCCAGTTCCAACGGTTCGTTGCTCCCGTCGTCCTCGTACTTTGACGCTTCGTCGCGCAGGAATGGAACGGCGCGGCGGGCTAGGTCTGCGATCGTTGCGTTACCCATGCAGGCGCCCTCCCCTGATCAGGTGGCGCGCCACCGGGCCCATCGGCGGGTTACGCCGCCGGTCATCTCTGGCTGGGCGAAAGTCACCCAGGTGCACCCTGGCTTCGCTGACCTGCTGCAGGGCGTCAAGCGAAATGGCATTGATGCATTCCAGGTGTTCCTGCGCGGCCTGTTCGGCGAGGCGCGCCCACCGCAGCAGTTCGGTGCGGCGGGTGTCGCGCTGTTCCTCGGCGGCGCGCTCGCGCATGGCCTTGGCCATCTGCACCAATGCCTGGCCGTTCACGTCTGCGCGTTCGGCGAGGCCGTCGACGGACAGCGGCGACACCAGCTGCCGGCGGCGGCGCCACATGGCGTGGCCCAGCACGCCCAGGGCGATACCGGACACCAGCGTGGCGACCAGCACCAGCAGCACGGGAATCAATGGGTTACTCATGGGTGCATCACTCCCCTGCCCGGGTGTACGGGCAGCAACGTGCGCTGGGCGTCGCCCAGCGAATACAGGGCCACCCGGCAGGGCTTGCCGTGGCGGTTCGTCACGGTGATGTCCGTGCTGCGGATGTCGTGGCCCTGCTCGCGCAGGTCGAACACCCGGGCGCTCGCCCGGGCGATGCCCAGGCGGTTCAGCGCGTCCATCGCCGTCATCGGGCCTTCCTTCAGCGCGGCCAGCAGCGCGTTGTTCTGGTCGGCGCTCATGGCTTACAGCCTCACCGGCATCAGCACGTGGGCGACCTGGTCGCGTTCGGTGCCGCCGGGCTGGAACAGCATGGCCGCACCCTTGACCCCTGGACGCAGGTGGACGGTGTCGGTGGTGATGCCCTGCAGCAGCGACAGCATCAGCCGCAGGTCGAACCCCTCGCGGAAGCTGCCGCGCGTCGACTTGACCAGGTCCGTCAGGTCTTCGTGGCTTTCGCCGCTGGTGTTGGTCATCAGGAAACGGCCTTCCTGCAGTTCCAACGCCACGTTTGCCATCACCACCTGCTTGTCGCCGACCCGCAGCGCAAAGGGCATGAAGCGCCGCAGTGCGGCGACCAGCCCGGCCCGGTCGATGACCACTTCCGGGTGCTTGTCGTTGGGCAGCGGCAGCAGCGGTTCCGGATCGGGCAGGCGCCCCACGTGCTGCAGCCGCACCACCACCGTCAGATGCCCGTTGTCGATGCGCAGGCTGCCCGCCTGGTTGTCCTGCACGTTGGCGATGTGCAGCGTTGCGCCGGTGGCCAGCACGTCCAGCACGCGCCTCAGCTGGTTGTCCGGAATGGAAATGGTGGGGCCGTCGTACGGGAAGGCGACGCGGCCCAGCAGCTTGCCGTCCGTGGCCCACACCCGGCCGCGCTCGATGTGCGCCGCCTTTGCCATCGGGCGGACATCGCCATCGTCCGGCGCGTATTCCACCTGGCGCAACGCGGCGGCCAGCGCGACCGGGTCGATGTCGACGGGCTGGAACACCATGTCTTCCTGCGCCGGAAACTCCGTCACGTCGTCGCGGTACGGCACTTTGTAGTGGCTGCGCCCGCGGCTGACCTTGCCCTCGTGGTCCAGGCGGACTTCACCGCCGGCACTGGCCGCTGCGTACAGCATGGGCGATGACAGCAGGGCTTCGCCCGCTTCATCCACGCGCGCCGGGATGCGGTCGCGCATGTAGGTGTTCAGGTCGGTGGACTCGATGGTGATGCCGTCGCGGTCGGTACGGATCAGCACGTGGGACAGCACGTCCAGTGTTGTTTTGCCGGTCACGGCCACGCCCTGCTTCAGGATCGTGGAAAGGTCGGCGGCTTGTACGGTGGCGCGCATCAGGCGTTCTCCAAGGTCTTTGCAGCGGCCTTGTCGGGCTCGCGCTGCGCTTGTTGTTCGGTGTGGTAGGCGGCAAGCGTCTTGCGCACCCATGAAATGGGGCGGGTGGTGGCCTTTGGGTTGGGCTCCGAAGACTCGGGCAGCGGCGTGTCGTTGAGGTCCGCAAACACAGACAGGGGACCATCGCCGCATCCTTGGCCGTCGCAGGTTTCACACTCGACGCTGCCGCCGCCATCGCAGACTTTGCAATCGCCTGCCACGTTGCAGTGGGGACAGACCACCTCACCTTCCCCCTTGCATGGGGTGCAGGTAACGGTTCCTTCGCCCTCGCATTCGTGACAGGTGTTGTTTCCATACCCGATCAAGCGAAGACGGCCGCTGTCGAACACGCCTCCCGTCAGCGTGAAGTCCTCAATGTGAAGCCCTCGGACGATGGCCGCCTCGATCACCGCACGGGGCGCGTGCCCGTTGCGGCTCCGCTCCACAAGTTCCATGGCATCCGCCAGTTCCCAGTCGCCCGCCTTCGCGCGGGCCAGCGCATCGCGCTGCAGCTGCGTCATGCTCATGGCCGCGCCCTCAGATGGGTGACGTTGGACAGCGGCAGCGGCGCCTGCAGCAGCGCGTGCGGGACGGGGTGGCCGTTGGCGCGGCACCACTCCACCAGCGCCGTGTCGAACTCGGCGTGCTTGCCGGTGGTGCTGCAGGCGCACTCCACCAGGTGGCCGCCGCCGGCCTCGGCACGGCGCACGTCGTGCATGTGGCGGGCGCGGTGGCCGTTGCGGCAGTTCGGCAGCGGTTCGGTGTGGCTGATCATTCTTTGCATGGATCACCCCCTGTACTCATGGGCGGGAACATCGGGCATGCCCTGCTCCCAGATACCCAGCAGTCGCTTGATTTCCTGCACGCTGAAATCGCGCTGCACTGTGCTGATGTAGCTGGCCCTACCTTCAGTGAAGACCAGAAGCGTGAAGCCGACACGTTCACCGGCCGCGCGCTCGATATCCTTGTCCAGGCGCTTTGCGATGTCCTGCAGCCCCTCGCTAAGGCGGATGGTTGCGGGCCTCATGCGATCGCTCCCAGCGGCGCCAACTCGCGCACCGCGTTGCGCTGCACCTCGGCCGCATGTGTGCCGTACACGTTGACGGTGGTGGACTTGTGGCGGTGCCTGGCCTGCGCACTGCCGACATCCAGCCCCAGCTTTTCCACGATGTCGCCGATGCGGCGGTGCCGGAACAGATGCGGGTGCAGGCGCGGCAGGCCGGCGGCGGCTCCGCGGGCCCGCACCATGGTGTAGACGCTCTGGCGAGCGATGCGCACGCCGTTCTGGTTGACGAACATGGCCCGTTCGCCCGGCTTGGCCAGCTTGCCGCGCACGCGCAGCCACGCGCGGATGGCTTCGACCGTCTGCGGTTCCAGCCCCACCACGTCGGCGTCGGTATCCGCCCCACCCTTCGGCCGCACGTGCACGCGGCGAGCGATCAGGTCCACCCAGTGCAGGCGCGGGTGCGTGTCGTCCTCCACGTCGATGCAGGCCACCTCGCTGGCGCGCAGCGCGGCGTCCAGCATCAGCAGGCACATGGCGCGGTCGCGCAGGTCCAGCGGCGCCTGCGTGCCGATCGCGGCCACGACGCGCTTCAGCGGTTCCAGTTCCGGCGCCACCACGGCGCGCGGGCGGAAGGTGATGCGCACGTCGGTGGTCGGGTCGCGCAGCGCGTAGCCCTCGCCGATGGCCCACTGGAACAGGCTGTGCAGGGTCATATGCTTACGGTGGGCAGTGCGGCGTGACCACCCGCGTTCCTGCATGCCGGCGTCAATCCACCGATTGACCAGGCGTTCGTCCACCTGCCCGCCCAGCGCCACGCCCATACGCAGGGCGAACACCACGAAGTGCCGCAGGTCGCTGCCGTAAGCCAGCAGCGTGTTGCGCGCGGCACCACGCACGCGCAGACGTTCCAGGAACAGGTCGACCATCGGCGTCAGGTGCAGCGACGACGGCGTGGTGGGCGGCGTGGGGCTGCTGCTGCGGCCCCGGAAGGCGATGACGTTCATGGCGTCAGCCCTCCGCCTTCGACAACTTCAGCGCCGGTTCCAGCACGTCGAACAGCCGGCCCAGTTCGCCCGCCATCAGCGCGAAGCGCGCGTCCAGTTCGGCGCGCAGGTCGTCGTGTTCGGTGTTTTCCAGCCGGTCGACGGCGCCGTCGAGGAACTTCAGCTTGCGCACCACCAGGTCTTCGCCCAGGACGAAGCTGACGCAGTCGTCCATGGTCAGCGCCAGCTTGGCGCACTGCATGCCCGTCGCCAGGTGGGCCGTGACTTCGTCGGAACGCAGGTCGGTGTCCTGGCACTTGATGACGGAGCCGCCCTCCATCGCCGTGCGCAGTTCCGCGTCTTCACCCATCCACAGGCCATCGGGTAACGGTTCGCCCGCCAGCCAGCCGGTCATCACGGCGCGCGGCGCCACTTCGGCGTTCAGCGGCAGCGCCGGGAAGCTGCCCAGCGCCCGGCGGATCTCCGACACCGCGCCCTCGCCCACCTTGCGGGACGCCGTATCCACCGCCACCACGCCGCGGCGCATGTCGATGCACACGTCGACGCGTGACGGCTTCACGAACGCCTTGGGCAGAAGTTCGTGCAGCAGGTCATCCTTGATGCGCTTGCGCGTCTTGCCGCCAGGCTTCCGCCCTTCCTTGGCCTCGATCTCGGCCAGCTTTTTCTGCAGCGCTTCATTGACCACGGCGCCGGGCAGGATTTTGTCTTCGCCGCCCACCGACAGCCAGATGGCATCGCCTACGCGGTGCACCAACTCATCGCTATCCCTTCCGAACGGCGACACGAAGCCGCGCGAGGAGAGTTCCAGCGGGCCGACAGGCTTAAGGGCGCACTCAGCGAAACGCGCCGTGTAGTCATCGTGGTGGAGTTCGCTAAACCAGTGATCGAGGTCAAGCGACCCTGACGCCGGCGTGGGAAAACGGAACATCACCAGGTTGCGGAAGAACATGGGTCAGCCCTCCCCGCTCGCGTCGGCGCTGCTCACGGCGTCGACAATCACGAATCCTGACTTCCCTTCCAGCCAGACACGTCCCTGCTCGATGTCGACGTCACGCACGATGTAAACGCGCCCGTCGTGCTGCTCGTTGATGATCGGGTGGTAGTGGACCTGCGCCCCGACCTTGATGAAACCGGCCATGCGCCGTCGGTGGATCTCTCTGTCCAGCGCGCTCATGCCTTAATCTCCGACAGCCGCTGCGCACGCAGCGCATCGGTGGCCGCCCAGCCCGCGCGGCGCGCGGCGTAGCGATCGCCGCCGGTGGCGGACCAGGCGCGGTCGACGGCCGCCAGCGCGGGGCCTGACGGCACGCCGCAGCGGTGCGCGTCGCGCCGCATGTTGACGCGCACCATCAAGCGATGGCTGACCTTCGGAAACTGCGGGGGTTGCGGCGTCGCGCCGCCTGTGATGCACTGGTGCACGGTCAATCTCCTAGACGGGTTTGGTCATCCGAAGCCCTCGGCGTTCCAGCGCTGGGGGCTTCCTTGTTTGCGGGCCGTGCCCGCGCTGCCGCGACCAGCTTTTCCAGCGAACCGCGGCGATACAGGCGCGTGCCCATGGGCGTGGACTGCATGACGGCGGGCACGCGCAGCGCGCCGTCATCGGAAACGAATTCCAGGGCGGGCGACTTGCCCTTCGGCACCGGGTCGAACCCGATGTAGCGGCAGCACCCTTCGAACTTCCGGGCTTCCATGTCACGCATGGGCGCGGTCCTCGGCCTCTTCCTGATTCAGGACGTTGGCCGCCCGCTGCGCGATCTCTTCGCTGGGGAACTGGCGCGGGTAGTTGCCCGGCGTCAGCGCCACCTGCGGCTTACCGACCGGCTTGCCCTCGCCGTCGACCTGGTCGAAGCGGATCAGGCGCCACCAGCCGTGGCGGTCCGGGTCGGAGCCGGGGAACCACTGCTGCCACTGGTTGGCGGCCATCAGCCCACCACCTTCAGCGACGGCTTGGCGCCAGGCAGCTTGCCCATGGCGTCGGTGATCATGGCGGCGGCGGTCAGATGCGCGCCCATGCTTTCGTGCAACTCGGCCAGGGCCTTGGCGAAGTGGTGCTGGTCCTCCGCCCCGATGGCATTGTTGTCGGCCAGCATGGGCGCGATGGCCTGCACGGCATCAGCAGCGCGGCGCATCAGTTCGGCGGGCGCGCCCACCTGCCCCACCACGTCGTGCGGCATGGGCGGCTTGCGCGCGAGGATCAGCCCGTCACGGCCCAGCAGTTCGGCCAGCACGTGGTCGCGGTACGGATCGGGCAGCGCATTGATCAGCGATTCTTCGATGTCCACGCACATGCGGATCTCGCCCGACAGGATGCGGCGCACCGTCTGCGTGTTCAGGCGCGTGGCCCGTTCGTGGTTGTCGGCGGTGGTGGCCACGTGGAATTCCACGTCGCGGTCTTCCACCGCC
This sequence comes from Pseudoxanthomonas sp. LjRoot143, assembly GCF_964252945.1. Lineage (NCBI taxonomy): Bacteria > Pseudomonadati > Pseudomonadota > Gammaproteobacteria > Lysobacterales > Lysobacteraceae > Pseudoxanthomonas > Pseudoxanthomonas sp. LjRoot143. Next base: position 1,790,007 of record NZ_CAXUPM020000001.1, read on the forward strand.
ACGGTGTCGTGGTAGTGCAGGACCACTTCGGCCGCATAGGCGTTCCACTGCGTGCGGCTTTCCAGCACGGCGGCATTGACCAGCGTGGCGATGACTTGGGAACGGGTGGCGCGCTTGCCCATGGCGATGGCCTCAGATCACCGGCGCCGGCATGTCGCAGCCGGGCGTAGCGCCGTTGTCCAGCGTGATGACGGGGGCGTCGACGGCGTCCAGGCGCTGGTCGTCGAACCAGTGGCCCTCGGCTTTCTTCGTCGGGTCTTCGCCCTTCGGCTGCAGCAGCGTCTGATTGCAGCCCGTCAGGTATTCGCAGTGACCGATGGCGGTACCCGTGAAGCCGGTGATGCGGTCGGTGTAGGTGGCGCCCAGAGTGATGTTTCGCACGTGCTTCTCCAATGCGCCTATGCGCGCAGGTTGACTTCGGAAAGGACCGCACCCTGCGCCTGCTGGAAGATGCCCAGCAGCGCGTCCTGACGGCGGTTGATCAGATCGTCCATGCGGCCGTAGATCACGGCGGGCGTGGCGGAATTGGTGACGACTTCTCGGGCCTCGCGCAGCACGGTGATTTCGTGCTGCAGGCGGGCGACTTCGCGCGCTTCGTCAAGCGTCAGCGGGGTGTCCAGGCTCATGCGTGTACCTGATGGGCTAGGCGCCGGTCGGCGCGTTCGATACGGGCCACTTCACGACGGCACGCGTCGAAGATCCCCGCGAACTCCGCACCCAGCGGCGACCGGGTGAAGTGGATGGAAACGTCGGCCGCCTCGCGCATCAGGCGCGATGCCAGCTGGCGGCGCAGCGAAAGCGCGTAAGACTTTTGGCAGCACGACAGCGTGGTGTTCTTCAGCGCGGCGGTGCCCTGGTAAACCCAGCCCGGGCGGGTCGGATTGGGGTGGCGGCTGGGGCGCGTGGTCATGCCTGCTCGCCCCCCGAAACTGCAGCTTCGTGAACCACCGGCATGGGCGGGATATGTTTCAACCCGCCATGCGAATTGATCACCCGAGACACCGACGTTTTCTGCCAGCGCTTGCCGCCATTAGGTGCGCGTATGCCGCGCCTGAACAGTTCGTCGGCGATGGCGTCCAGGCTCATCTGCGCCGGGCCGTCGTGCGGTCCGCGCAGATCCATGATCAGTTCGCGGTGCGGCCAGGTGGCCGGGTCGCGGAAAAGCGATTGCCCCACTACGCGGCCGGCGTCATCGCTCCACGTGCCGCCCATGGCCACGCATCCATACGGCGTGGTGCCGTACACCCTGCCCCGCTCGCGCAGCGACTGCTGCGTGGCGCGCGTGCGCTCGCGGACCAGGTCGCGTTCGTATTCGGCCGCCCCCATCAGGATGGTCAGGACGAACTTGCCCACCGCCGTGGTGGTGTCCACCTTTTCGCTGATGGACTGCAGCGCCACGCCGGTGCGGTCCAGTTCGTCGCGCACGAAGTTCAACCCGTGCTGCGCGTTGCGGAACAGCCTGTCCAGGCGATACACCACCACCACGTCCCCCTCACCGGCGCGCAGGCGGCGCAGCAGTTCGCGGCCGCCAGGGCGCTTGTGCAGCGCGGTGCCGGCGCTGATGCCCCGGTCTTCCACCACGTCGACCAGCGTGTGCCCGAACAGGCCACACCACTGGCGGATCATGTCGGGCTGCAGGGCCAGGCTGTGCCCCTGCCCCGCCTGCTCTTCGGTGGACACGCGGATGTAGCCCAGGGCGCGCATCAGGCGACCCTCGCGGAGGCATACACGTCTTCCAGCGGAATCTTGAGGCGCTTGGCCACATCCATGGCGACGGCCGGTTCAGGTAGCGCTTGGCCCTGCTCCCACTTGCATACGGTGGCCTTCGTCACGCCGACTGCACGGCCAAGCGCTTCCTGCGTCAATTTGTGACGAGCGCGGCCCTTTCGGATCGGGTGGGTGTCAGTCTGGGACACGGAGAGAGTATCCATTTGCGATATGGCGAGAGTATCGCAACAGGAAATTCCGCTTGTCAACCCCTAGGAAACGACAAAAGTTTCCTGAGTCGCCAGACTCTACAGATGTCGAGTTTCGGTGAGCGCCTGAAGCGGGTCCGGGAAGCCAAGGGCTGGTCCCAGGAGCGTGTCGGCTTTGAATTGGAAGTAACGAAGGCCACCGTGTCGAAGTGGGAAACCGGCCGCGCCGAACCCAGCCTGGACAACCTGGCCAAGATTCACCGTCTATTCCATGGTGTGGGTGCGACGCTGGATCACCTCGTCGTGGGCGCCGACGAAGAGGCGGAGGGGCTAAGGGTCGGTGACCAGCAAGGCATCTATGCCTTGCCTCACGTCCGCGCCGAGTCGGAGGACGAGGCCAGTCTTTTGATCAGGTTCCGTGAGTTGAAATCACGGCAACGGAAGGGGCTTCTTGATCTTCTTGGCTGCGCGTGATGCGCCGGCTATAGTCGCCGGCACACTTCATGGAAAGGGGGAAAGTGCATGCGTAGTATCGTGATGGGCTTGCTGGCTGGCGCTCTCTTGGCAGGTTGTGCGACCGGGGGCGCGAACAGGGCAGCCCTGCAGGCTGAGTTCAATTCCACCATTCCGACGTGCGATTCAAAGGAAGCGTGTGACGCCATGTGGGAGGCGGCGCAGCTTTGGATTGCCAAGAACTCGCGCCTGAAGATCCAGACGGCGACCAACGTGCTGATCGAAACCTATGGCGGCGGCCAGAACTCTGCAGTTCTCGCCATGCGTGCCACAAAGGAACCCGCTGGCGGCGGTAAATCTCGGATCGTGTTCGACGGCGGGTGCAACAACATGTTCGGTTGCGTCCCCAACGTCTTCGAGGCCGGCGTTCGATTCAACAAGGCGGTCGCGGCGACCAGTCAAGCGTCGCCCTAACGCACCTGCCCCGCCGCTTCCATCTTCCGGATGCAGCGCCGCTCACCGCGCCAGCGGATGCGGTCGGTAGTGGCCACGCCCATCACGCGGTTGCCCCACAGCTTCCACGCCAGCAGCACCGCGTCGGTGATGGGCTGACCGGGCGCCGGGTCGGTGGGCTCGGGCGGGAACTCGCCGGACGGTTCGTCCAGGCAGTCAGTCACCCGCGGCGGCGTTGGCTTCGTCGATAGCCGGCTGGATGCTTGGCATCCCACCAGCAGGCATGCGGCAATCACCAGCGACAGCAACGCCGGCCAGTGCGGTTTCCCGTGCATACGTGTTCCTCTGCGTCTGCGCAGCGCTGCGCGTGGTGTCGGCCCGGGTGTCGGCGGCGATCGCGCGGGCCTGCGCCTCGGCCTGCGTGGCGCGTTTCTGTTCGGCCTCGATGGCGAGGCGGGCGGCATGTTCCATCTGCGCGCGGCACTCCGCCTTCGCGGCGCCGGCCTTGCGCCATTGCCAGGCGTTGACGCCGACCGACACGGCCAGCGCCGCCCACGACAGCAGCAGCACCAGCAGCAGGCCGGCGATCCACTGGCCCGCCGCGCCCCAGGCCGCGACCCGATCGCGCAGCGCCATCAGCGCTTCAGCCGGGCGTTGCGGTGCGCGATCGCCAGGCGTTCGGACCACCACAGCGACAGCCGTAGCGGAACGGTCTGCACGGTGATGGCCAGGCTGCGCGCCTGATCTGAAATGCCGAAGGCCTTGTCGTACTGCGCCAGCGCGATCATGGCGATGCCCACGCGCAGCAGCACCGACCACCAGCCCGGCACGTGGGGCTGCACCAGCGGCGCCATGCCGGTGGCGAATGCGCCCACCATGGCGAGCAACAGACCGACCTGTGCCGCGGCCTTCCGCACGCACGTGGGCCGGTCAGCGACCAGCAGGAAGGTGCCGCACACCCAGAAGATGACGAAGCACACCAGCGCGTTGACGGTCAGCAGTATCCAGATCATGGGGTGTCCTCATTCCGAGATTTCCCCCTGGTGAAAACCGCCACCCAGGCATTCAGCCCCGCCTGGAAGGTCCGTTCGAAGTAGTCGGCCGCCTTGATGCGCACCACCTGCATCAGGAACGCCGCCAGTCCCGCCACCGCCTCCACCGGGATGGCGGTCACGCCATACGGCGCCAGCTGCGGGATGTGCGTCAGCGCCACGGCGATCCATCCCCCGATGAAGGCATCGGCCGCGATCCCCAGCAGCCGCAGCGGCACCGCCTCCACGTCCTGCCCCTTGCGCTTCAGATAGCTGAAGCCAGACCCCAGCATCGCCGCCGTCAGCGCCGCCACCGGGATGCCCAACACCGGGTACCGGCTGAAGGCATCGATGCCCGGCCACAGCGGCACGGTGACGGCCAGCGCCAGCGTCAGCAGGGCGTCGGGGATGGCGTGGTGGTTCATGCGTAGTGCGCCTGTGCGGCTGCGACCGCCATGCGATGGTTCAGCGGCCACTTGCCGGCATGCGGCTTGCCGGGGCGCCAGGTGCGGAACCGGTACAGATCCCACGCGCCCTTCGTGTCGGTCAGGGCCGGCAGGCGCTTGGGGTCGGTGAACAGCAGCAGACGCGCCACGCAGCACGCCAGCAGGTCGTCGGTTTCCAGCGCAAGCCAGATGGCCCGGGGTTCGAATGCGACACCGCGCGCCACGCATATCTGCGCCAGCCAGTATCGGCTGGCCGGGTGCAGGTACACGCCCCACACGCCACCCTTCGACGCCTTCGTCCCCAGTTCGAACTGCCACAGCCCGCGCGCGGGGCCCTTCACGTTGGGGCGCTTGGCGTCGATGACCTGCCAGCGGTGTTCCAGCGCTGATTCCTGCAGGGCGATGGCCAGCAGCATCACGATGGCTTCGATGCTGGTCATGGCGGCCGGCAGCAGTTTCAACGCCGGCAGGATCACGCGCTTGACGGCGATGTCCTGTCGGATCGGCAGCGGGAGTTGCGGCGCGGTCATGTCAGCCATTGCACGTGCCCCCACGCGGCAGGTCTACCGCGCGGGTTAACGCTTCTTTCTACAACAGGCTTCCCGCATCCGCGGTGCCAGAGACCACAGCCGCCGACAAGCTCACAGCAATGCTGACGCTGGCCAACAGCGACGCGGACCATGCAATAAGCGGAAGCTCCTCGCCTTCCGCACGTGGCGTCAACGGTTCGCCCATCACCGCCAGCAGGCATTCACGGACTATCACGCCATCACCCAGGCGATCTACGACGTCCATAGGCGCCGAGTGCTTCAGTTCGGTGGCGATCGGCCGGCCGCGCGCATCACTGAGGGTATTTCCCGCCGAATCGATGGCTCGCGCCTGCGCATGGTAGGCCACGCCGGAAGCCACGCGCTTGCGCTCGCAGCGCACAGCGACCAGTTGCTGGCTTGCCAGTTGCACCACGGTTTCGTCGGTGGACAGGGTGATATCGCCGCGTTTGATGTACGTCATGGTTCGAGAGTCTCGAAGGGGGAAGTGCCTGTGCCGCCACCGCCGCCGCCAATGCCGCCACCGCCGCCCACGCCTCCGCCACCCACCGTGTCGAAGGTCACGCGAATCCCGGTGATGAAGATACGGCCGTAGTCAGCCATGGAATCGACGCTGCTGTCGGTGGTGCCCAGCGTCCGCGTTCCGCCCTGGAAGCGAGGGTCGTCGTAGTAGAGATACACCACGCGCGACGAACCGGCGGCACCCATGACCGTGGCGCTGCTAGCACCGTAGTTGACCTGTTGGTCGCCCACCTGCAGAACGCCGGCGGTGACATTGATGGTGGCTTCGGTTTCGGTGGCCGTGAAGGTCACTTCCGTTCCCTCCACCCATCGCGACGACACGTTGCCCACGGTGACCGGCGGGAAGTTCAACGGCCCTTCGTTGGTGATGCCCTCCACCACGAAGTCCATGGGCGCCCATTCCGACGCCATGCCGTAGGCGCTGATAGCGCGGGCGAACCCCTCATAGCTGACGCCACGCGTCAATCCGGCGAGGCGCACATGCTCACTCGCCGCATCAACGCGGCGGGTCGACCAAGCGCCGTCACTGCCCGCGGGACGCCAGCGGAGTTCGTAGAAGGCGGCGGGCGTGCTCAAGCGCTTGCCCTCACCGCCTCGAAGGCCTGCCGCCATGGCGGCAGGCGCGAATAACCGCTGCCACCTCGGATGCCGACCACGCCTTCGGGCGACGTGGTCCCGGCGTCGCCCGGGTCCGACACCAGTCCGTTCGTGATGACCACGGTGATGCGCGGGGGTGCCGGGGGCTCGCGATAACTCAGGCCGGTGGCCTCACTCAGGATCGCTTCGGGCGGATTGTCCACGTAGTCGTACAGCGCCGGCGCGTGATCCACAAGGCGGATCACAGCGGACAGGCTGTCGCCCGGCGTGATGCCGGTGACCAGCAGATCACGCGCCTGCCGCGTGGCAGACCCCACGATGGCAACATCGCCATACGCCAGGCCTGCCGGTAGGCCGTCCGGACACACGAACGTATCGGTGACCGGCGCATGCGGCACGCAGGCGCGTGAATGCATCGCGCCATCCGACGTGCGGAACTGCAGGTAGTAGCTGCCGGCGGGCAGTTCCTTGCTGGTTTCGTCCAGCCTCACCCGGTTTTCCGCGGCATCGATCGCGACGATGCGGCCCCAACCCTCGCCCCACTCCACCACGTCATCCATCACGGTGACCAGGTCGCCGCGGGTGTGCCGGATCATTTCGATGTCGGTTTCCATCTGGTAGATCGCGGGCCGATAACGCGCCTGCCCCAGCTGCTGTCTGCCTGCGCGCCACGCGGCCTGCGCGCCACGCGCCGCCTTCAGGTCGAGCTGTTCGAAGCGCGTGGCCTCGGGCAGCGCGGACGGGTTGCCGCGCGCGTCGAGTCCGCGATAGCTGTAGCCATCGTCCAAGACAATGATCTCGTCGGTGATGTAGCCCGCATCGGGATTGACGAACTTAACCCGCAGGCCGTGGGCCATCTCGAAGAACGTGCGCTGGCCGCTGAACTTAACGTAATTGGCAGGCGTGAACATCCCCACCGGGATGGCATCAGGATCGTCGAACACCACGCTGATCTTGCCATCGCGGAACGCCCGTGCGCCCATGCCAGCGGCCAGCACGTCGCCCACCAGGTCCAGCAGCGTGGCGGAGGCATCCACCACGCTGCTGCATTCCAGTTCGCGTGCTTCGCAGTAATCCGCGAATGCGATGATGGCGGGCAGGTCCACCATGTCCGCGCTGGCGCGGATGGCCACCGCAGGGCAGTGGCGCACCAGCCAATGCATGACCCATGCGGGGTTGCGGCTGTATTCCTCCACCCACGCGGTGCCGTTCCACACCGGGATGCGCTGCCGCACCACGCAATTGAGCGTCTGCACCGTGCCGTTCAACTGGTCGGTGGCCTTGATGCGCAGCGCCAGTTTGGTGGTTCCGGTGGTGCTGGGGTTGGTCTTCTTCAGCGTGCGCAGTGCGCCCACGGTGGCATCGCCGGTGCGCTGGCCTTCCAGCGCGCCATCCCACAGGGTGGTGCCGCGGCTGATGCGGACTTCGTACTGGCCCTTCGGCACCGGCCACCACACCGCCACAGTGAAGGGGTTGCGGTTGCTGGTCTTGACGTTGCCTGCGTTCCAGTTCTGCCGGCGGCCTGCGGTGATGGGAGACGTCAGCCACGTGCCGCTGCCCATCGCACGGTATTCGAACGTGATGGGCGCGGTGGCCTGTTTGATCTTGCCCTTCTTGTCGGCCCCGTAGAGCCCCTGGAAGTCGATCACCACGCCGATTTCGTCAGCCTGCGGCTGCGTGGTGCGGGTGATCACGTCGCCGTCGTTGAGGGTGGCGCCCACCGGGTCTTCGTAGATGTCGTCGGTGTACAGGGTGGGCGTGCGGGTGACCTCGTACTCCACGCCCTCGTAACTGTCGATGGGCGTCTCGCCAATGCGGATGTCGCTGACATCGATATCCCCATGCCCCAGGTCCAGCATCATGCGCAGGTACTTATCGGCGCCCGCCTCTTCCGTATACGGGAATGCGGCATGCGTGGGGAAGAATCGCATTTCGCCGATCACCAGTGGCACCACGCCGTAGGGGTTGGCGTTGTTCTGCGTGCCCGTCAGGGCGAACTGGCGTTCCGGCGCGCCCTGCGACGACTCCATCTTCGGCTTGGGGGGCGGCACCAGCGCATTCAACGCCATGGTGCCCAGCATGGTCAGACCCGATGCGATCATGGCCGACGTGACGCCTGCGGCGGCCAGCCCCGGCATCGCCGCAAGGATAAGCGGCGCCACGTACCACGCCACCACGATGATCACCACCATCAGCACGGCGCGCAGGATCTTGTTGCCGCCGCCGCCCGCCGGCATGACGGTGCAATGGATCTGCGTGCCGGGCTTGGGCTTCAGCCGCCCCCACCAGGCGCGCGGTACTTCAATGCCATTGACATCGACCCGCAGCGTGGCGGGCAGCGGCGCGCCGTCCATGGCTTCGTCCAGGATCTGGCGTAGCGTGCGGCCCGCCCTGACCTGTGCGATCGCGGGGCGCTGGCAGAACGGATGCGGACGGGCGATCAGGGTGGCGGCGTTACTCACGGGAATAGAACCCCTCGATACGGCGTGCCCACATGGGCGACGACAGACGTTCAACGCACGACGTTTCCCCCTCTGGCGCGTGCAGAAACCGGTCCGGCGCCACCACCAGGCCGACATGCCAGGGGCGGCCTACGATGTTGAACACCACCACATCCCCCACGGTTGGCGTGTCGCGGCGCACCCATCCGGTCATGGCGCCTTGGCGTATGGCCGCCGTCACGCCCGCGTGATCGCGGTGGCTGGGGTAGTCGCCCCCGTAGTCCGGCAGCGTGATGCCACGTTCCGCCTGCAGTACATGGCGCACCAATCCCCAGCAGTCGAATGCCGGACCGCGGCCGTGGTCGGCGAAGGGCAAGCCGAGGTAAGGGGCCGGATTGATGGTCACCGGAACAGCCCCGGCGAATTACTGGGCGTGTACTGCTGGCCAGGGACCGCCTGCATCCAGATGTCTTCCTGATAGGCCAGCGCGCCATTCAGGACCATCTGGTCCCAGGACGCCTCGCCCATCTGGAATTCCACCGGGCCGTATTCCACCACCTCCGGCTGCGAAGCCAGCACCAGCATGAAGGTCACGCGCGGCCGCCCGGTGATGGCCGATATGCGCTTCAGCACTTCGCGATCCACGTTGTCCACGCGTACGGCGGCGCGAGGCATCTGGCCATCGGTGTCTTCCGGCAGCACGAATTCGAACGGGTAAGGCAGGTACGTGCCGTCACTGCGTACAACCGGCGCACTGTCGGTGCAGATGCGGATGGGTGCCTCCAGCGATTCGTGGTCCAGGATGGCCAGCGCCACGAATACCTCCCCGGTTTCCCGAGCAAGCGCGGCACGGACGGCGGCGGTTGATAGGGTGCGGGGCATATCATTCCACCTTCACTGCATTACTGCGAATGGCCTGCATGAGGCCCATTACGACGCCCTTGTACAGGCTGCTGTCGCCGCTGGTGGTCAGGCCTGTGGTCATATCGAGATGCCGACAGCAGCCGCACGGGGCGGAGCGGGGGTGCCGGTCGTTGGATTGCCCTCGGTGAACTTGTTGTCGCTGGTGGCGCCTTCGCCATCGATGCGGTGCATGGATTTCTCCCGGTTCGATAGCGTGTGTTAGATGGAGATGCCGCGCTTGGCCAAGTAAGCCTTCGCGTGGTCATAGACTGCCTGCAACTCTGCCAGCGCCAATGCACGGCTGTAGACTGCCGCAAATGCAATGTCGGAGGCGCCGGTACCGAGGCCACTGTTGTTGCCATAGCCGATCCTGAACGGTCCAGCACCAATGTCGGGAATAGTGTTCGGCGCTGACGCGGTGACCGTAGCCGAAGTTCCGTTGGAGAGGTTTCGTACCACGGACTGATTGGTGCTGTCCGTGTGTATCCCCGCGACGCATCGCCACGTATTGATAGCCTGGTTACTCAACGAAGCAATAAGGGTGGTCTGGCCATTGTGGGCGCTTGTGCCGTCGAACTGATTCTGATTGAAGCTGATCCCTACGTTGTTGTCGCCCAAGGTGCCGGCCTGCGTCCACAACGACGCTCCAAACGTGCTGCCGGTCAGCGGCGCCTTACGCGCCGACGAGTTGTTCGACATCACCTGGGCACTGACTTCAGCGGTGAGCCGGAAAGCTGCGACCAGTGTCAGATCGGCGCTCTGAAGTGCCTGCGTCTGAATGAAGCCAAGCGGGTTGAGTGTTGCGTAGCCACCAGCAAACACAGGATCGCCGACGACGGCGCCCGGAGCTTTGCCGGGTGCGAGATTCCTTGCCGACGTCGTAGCATCCACCCCGAGATAGTTCCAATACTCAAGACCGTCAGGAACCGGTGGAACAAAGCCAACCGGATTGGCTTCGAAGCTGACGCCGTTGGCGCGAAGGATGACGCCCATGTTCTCTCCTTAACCGGCCAAGACCGGAATCTGAAACGCCACGCACCAGTTGTGCAGGGGATAGGGTTTACCGACCAGGGCCGGAATGTTCGCCGCCGGGTACTGTCCGGTGCCCTCCTCGTAGACGTAGCTGGCGTCAGCGACGGTGGGATCGCTGTCGCGCAGGCAGCCGTGACCGTTGTTGGCATCCTTACCTGCGTAACGGACCTGCACCGTGCCGTCCGTGTCTTCCGCCAGGGCGATCTTCACCACGCTGTCGGCGATGATGGCGATGGACGAGATGGTCACATTACCGTTGACGTCGAGGACCTCGAAGCCCTTGAACGGAAAATCCGTGGCTGTGGTTTGCACGTAGGGAAGATCAAACGTCAACGGGGCTACGGGGACATGGAAGCTGATCAGGATCTCGCGGCTGCGCTTGATCGCCGAGATCGGCGACAGCGGCTTCCAGTCCTGACCCAGCGCCACGACGCGATGCCACACCTTGCCGAACTGCGCACCGATCCAGCGATAGCCATTGGCGTCCATATGGCCGCCCTTGTCGGTATAGGGGTACACCGGGCACGCCAGCACCCAGTTACGTCGCTCCTGCGACAGCTCCCACTGTGCCATGCCAATGCTCAGCCCATCGGCGTCGCGCGTGTACGCCGCGCCCGTTTGATAGGTGACGAAAAGCGGTGGCGCGGACTGGCCGGCGATGGCATTGACCACGTCGGCCTCGATGTCGTCGTACAGGTCGCTCAGGTTTGCTTTGTAGGCCGCCTTACTGGTCGCGCCACCAAAGTCGGTCACGTAGTTGTATTCGCCCTGCAGGAAGGCAACGCCGACCACCCCATAGGACTTGCCCTGGCCAGATGCCAACAGGCTCACCTTGCTGGACGCTTCGGTCATGCGCAGATATAGCTCGGGCGCGGCACCTTTCCCGAGCTGCTCGATGGTCTTGCCCGATACACCGCACGACGTTCCGACGAAGGTGTGAGCGGTGTCGTTTACCACCATCAGCCGTAGGTTGTGCTGGTGCTTGGCGAAATTGACCATCTCAACCAGCGGATCTTCGCCCAGGTTCTGCGCGCCAGGCGCCAACGCCGCCACGGCCGCATCCGACATGACGGCACCCGCGCCGTCCTGCACCGCGGCCACCAGCGGCTGCAGCACATCGACCCCACCGACGGACGTCCACCCCGCGCTGCTCCCAGACAGCGGCCGGCTGCAGTTGCCCAGCATCAGATTGCCGTGACGACCCACCTTGCTGAGCGCCGGCCAGCCTTCCTGGCCCGTGCTGAGGCTTTGGCCGTACATGATGAAGTGGTTGTAGTCCCACACTGGCCGCGCCACCTCGGTGTTGAACTCGGCCAGGGCATTGCGCACCGACGAATGTGCTACCGCGTTCAGCGCGTTGATCTCCGCCTGCGAGAACTCGCCGGCGCCTGGCGTGGTGCCCACGGAAGGCAGCAATGCTTCGCCCGTCTTGGTGATCGCGAAGCCGATGAAGCCGGATTTGTCCGCGACCGCCAGGGCGAAGTCCTCGGTCACACCGATGAATTCATTGCCGAACTGCACGCCAGCATCTGACAGCTCCACGGATTCATTGCTGATGCTTTTGGCCGTGACTTTGAAGCCCGCATAACCGTCGTCGTCGGCGACCGCGAATATCACTGCGGCACTATCCCTGATGCGCTGGTTCAACTCCTGGGACACCAGCGACACCCGGTCCGCCGAGAGCTCCCAGCTTCCGCTTCCGCTGGCGCCCGTCTTGCGGTACGTGCCGTTGTTCGCGGCCGTCGCGTCATTGGTCACCAACGCCAGCGTGCCGGCCACATGCGCCAGATCGGCATTCATGAGGGCCCTTGTCTCAAAGCCGAGCATGCCGGCCGACTGACCCAATTCAAGCGTACTGATCCGCTCGACCAGCGCCGTAGGCGCCCGCGGGTTGCCCGATTCGTCCAGGGTGGCGATGCCATGCGGCCCGCCGACGCGGAAGCCGCGCGTGGCGCCCAGTTGCGCGCCAACCACGTGATCGCCTGAACCCGGCGTGGTGATCGGCACATCGGCGACGGGGATGATATTCGGATCGCTCACGTACTCAGTCCTTCAATGTCCAGCAGGTACGTGCCCTGCAGGGTGGTCATCAGTTCCAGGTCGATGGTGGCCGTCCAGTACATTCCACTTCGGCGCGGCGCGTAACGCGGGCGACGGGTGAATCGGTAGACGGCCACGTTCTCTTCGCCATCGGGCCGCCTGAAATCCATCCACTGGAACGGCAGCACGTCCGACAGCGTGATGGCCACGAAGTCGTCCAGCGTCTGCACCTGCGCCTGCGTCAGCACCAGCTGGAACGTCACGTCCACCGGCCGCGCGGTGGTGGCGCGGCGCACCTTGGGCACGCCCGCGCGCATCTCGGTGCGGATCTGGTTGTCCTGCGGCGTGTAGGTGCAGCCATCGACCTGCGGCCGCGGCAGCGATGACGGCCAGTTATCCATAGCGCGTTCCCTGCGACAGGCCCGACATCATGGATTTGTGCGTGGGGCTTCCCTTCTGTGCCAAGCCCTGATTGACCTTGTTGACCGCCATGTCCACCAGCAGCTTGCCTTCCTTCCAGGTGAAGGCTGGCTCGCTGACTTCCGCGCCGGCATGGTTGTTGGTCACGTTGAACTGGATGGAAGGCATGCTGGCGCCGCCCGCACCACCGGCTGCAGCGTATTGCGCAGGGATGACGTCGCCGCCTGCGCCCGCCACCAGGAAACGGCGGCCGTTCTGCTCAACCAGTTCCGGCTTGCCGTGTTCGGCGATTTCGTACAGCTTGCCGCGTTGCATCTTGCCGCCAGTGGCCATGCCGCCACCGAAGAACGATCCGAAGAATGACGCCACCGTGCCCCAGAAACCGGCGCCTTCACCACTCGCAGTTCCGCCACCCTGGCCGCTGCTCTGGAAATACTCCATCACCTTGCTGGCGATCAGCTCCGCCGCCAGCGCCAGCAGCATCTGCTTCCAGCGCTCCTGGATGCGATCGGCATTGCCGCTGAAGGCGTCGTACAGGTCGTTGCCCAGCACGTCCTGCGTGCGGCTGCTGAAGTCGGACAAGACATCGTCGGTGGTGCGGAAGGTCTGCGCGGCGCGCTTGGCGGCGTCTTCTGCCGCGTCGCGCGCGGCGGTGGCGTCGGCGGCGGCGCGGTCGTAGACGGTCTGGTCGATGGTGCCGGCGTCCAGCAGTTCGCGATAGCGCGCCAGTTGCGCGTTCAGCACTTCCTGCGGGGTGCGCATCTCTTCGGTCAGGCGCTTGCCTTCGTCGGCCAGTTCGTTGGCGCGCTCCTGCGCGTCGATCTGTTCGGCGGCCAGGCGCAACTGTTCGGCCAGCTGCGGGTTCAGCGCGTCCAGGCCATCCTGTTTGATCTGATAGTTGACCCGGGCCAACTCGCTGGTCTGGCCGTTCAGCGCGATTTCCTGCTGCAGGCGTTCCAGCATGCGGTCGTATTCCGCATTCAGTTGCTTTGTGGCTTTCTCCGCTTCGGTCAACTGTGCGGCGCGGGGTTTCTTTCCGTCGCCGCCGCCGGTTGGTGCCCGTCCACCACCGCCATCCGATGGCCGAAGCATCGACGCAGGAATATCCCCCTGGTCGGAAAAGTTCACACGGGTCCGCGACGGGTCGCCGAAGATCCGTTCGTTGAACTCGATCTGGGCCTGCAGCGCGGCCTGCCTGTTGCGCAGTTCCTTGTCGGTACCGCCGCCGATACCCTCGAACCCCACCAGGCGCGCCGGCAAACGGGTCACGATGCTGGCGCGCTGCGTCAGCCAGTCGCCCGTCAGACGGCCTTCCTTCATGGCGGCGTCGGCGGACTGTCGACGGGCAAGCTCGCGCTCTACCATGGCCAATTCGGCACGCTGGTTGCCCAGGTTCTCGCCACCCATCAACTTGCTGAAGCCGCCGCCCTGAATGGTCAGCAGGCGCTGGGCCGCGCCGAATGCATTGTCCAACCAGCCCACCAGCGACGCCAGGCCAGCAACCAGCCCCAGCGCACCTTCGGTCATGTTGGCGAAGCCGGAGCGCACGTCGCCCGAATTCAAGGTGGTGATCAGTCCCTCGACGCTGGACCGCACGCCCTCCAATCCTTCCCCGCCCGTATCGCCTGTCAGCAGATCCGCCAGCGTGTTCTTCAGCGCAATCATCGAGCCGCCGAAGGTATCGCGGGCCGCTTGCGCAGCCCCGCCATAGCTGTCGGTCAGGATGTCCAGGATGATCTGCTGGGCCTCGGCGGTCCTGCCGGCCTCGTCCAGTTCCTTGATGGCCTTGCGCACGCTGTCGGTAAACGCGGCACCGAAGCCCTGCTGCGCCAGCGCCGCAGCCGCCTTCTGCGGCGATTCAAGCGCCCGACCGATGGTCTCGGCGGACTGCTCCACACCCATCCCCAGGCGAGCCGCCTGGTCGATGGCAACCTGCAGCGCCTCGGGGAAGTTCTTGCTGGCAATGCCGCTGTAGGACAGCAAGCGGGTTTCGGCCTTGACGATCTCGCCGGCACTGAACGTCGACGCGGCGGCGATGGCCTCCGACATGTCGACCAGCTGGTCGCGCGTGTACGTGGCGCCCTGCCCCGTCGATCGCAGCACCGCTTCCAGTTGCGCCATTTCCTGTTCAGCGGCGACGGTGTTGCGAATGATCAGGCCGATGCCAGCGACAGCGGTGGCGCCGGCATACTTGATGGCGGTGCCGATCTTTGCGCCGAACTCTTCCCACTCTTCGCCGGAGTCTTCCACGGCGACCGTGGTCGCCTTGACCTCTTCGCGCAGGCTCTTCAGCGAGGCGCGCACCTCGCCGTCGCCGCCGACATCGAACTGGACCTGGAAGCGGCTAGTGCGCTGACTCACGCTGCGCGCGCTCCCGCTCGGCCACGTCGACGCGCGCCGCCACGAAGGCCCGTTCGATCACCAGCAGATCGTCCAGCAGCTGCGGCAGGTCCGCGCGCGCCACACCGATGCGCGGCAGCGAGGCACGGATG
Source organism: Pseudoxanthomonas sp. LjRoot143 (assembly GCF_964252945.1). Lineage (NCBI taxonomy): Bacteria > Pseudomonadati > Pseudomonadota > Gammaproteobacteria > Lysobacterales > Lysobacteraceae > Pseudoxanthomonas > Pseudoxanthomonas sp. LjRoot143. The sequence continues at coordinate 1,805,301 of NZ_CAXUPM020000001.1, forward strand.
ATCGTCAGGCAGTCGCCCATGCGCAGGCCCGTGGGCAGGCCGCTGGGCGCGTAGCTCCACTGTCCGCGACAGCGCAGATAGGTCAACGCCGCCGGCACTGCATCGGGCAGCAGGCGCGGCTGCGGACAGTCGCCGCAGATCACCTTGCAATCCTTGCAGTAGCTGGATGTGAACCACTCGTCGTATTTCCTCTCGAAGTCCCACAGCCGCTGGTCTTCCACGCCTGGACCCGCGCCGGCAATCCACCGGGCCCAGGCTTCTAGTTTTTTGCCACCCCTTCACGGCTGGCGCGGAACAGCGCTTCGCGCGCCGCCTGGAAGAACCACTGGTAATCCATGCAGGCCGCCAGGCGTTCAGCACTGAACGCCTGCGGCTCGCCCGCGTCGTCGACCACGTCGCGCCAGTCGTCGATGCGGTCGGCCAGTTCCTGCAGGTCGCTGGCCTCCACCTGCGTGACCGCGTCGAATACGCGCTGCAGGTCTTCCGTCGTGCGGATCTTCTCCGCGGTGGCCACCAGCTCGCTGGCCGTGCGCACCATGGCGCTGCGCTCGCGCTCGCGCAGTTCCTTGCGCGTCAGCAGGCGCATGCGCAGATGGATCTGCGTGCCCTCGCTACCCTCGCCGATGGGAAGCACCACCGGCACCCACACTTTTCCGATATCCGCCAGTCGAAACACCGCCGCCGCTCCTGTGGTTGTTGCGTCAGATCACCGCGCGGGGGCTTTTCAGCACCCAGGTGACGGCCAGTTCCGCGCCGGTCTCGCGGTAGGCCTGGAAAGTGAAGTTCTGCTTCAACCCGCGCGGGCCGCTGATGGGCGCGGCGGGCGCTTCGATCACCGACACCGGGATGGTCAGTTCCAGCTGTTCGTTGCCGGCAGTGCCGGCGCCGGTGCCGCGCTTCAGCGTGACCTTCAGCGCCAGATCGGTACCGGCCAGCGCCTTCGTGCGCAGGGCGGGGGTGTCGAACTGCGCCACGCCGTCGCCGCTGACCAGCGCCTTCCCTTCCGGCAGGTCGTGCCGCTGGCCGCCGTCGTTGAGGCAGTACAGGTCCGTGTCCAGGTCGTTGTTCCAGGTCACGTTGAGCGTTTCCACGCACACCTGCGTGGCGCCGCCGTCCAGTTCCAGCGTCACGCCCGACACGCCCCAGCCCGCGTGGCCGTAGTCGGTCGGCGACGCATCGATGGGGTCGGTAGGCTGCGTGGACAGGCTGGCGCCGCGCAGGTTGAACGTGGCCTGCTGGAACGGCGATCCGGTGCTGAACGCGAACGTCGCCGACTCGATGCGCATGTCCATGTCGCGTTCGTAGCGGCCTGGCGTGGCGATGCGGCTGCTGTAGTCGCGCTCGATCAGCAGCGCCGGCGGGAGGGCGTTGGCGCCTCCGGCCACCTGGAAGGTGTGCGTGTACGGCGCAGCTGCACCCACCGTCGTAGGGTTGCCCACCAGGTGCTTCAGCCAGAAGCCGATGCTGGTGCCCAGCGTGACCACGGCGCTGCCGCTGCCATCCACCCGGCCGCGCTCGCCACGCAGGTTGCCGCGCAGGCCGCCGGCCAGCGTGGGGTCGTTTTCCAGCGGCTGGTTGGCGGCGTAGTCGTACGTGCGCACGTACAGGATTTCCGCGTCGGGAGACACGGGCACTTCCTTGAAGGCGGACTGGGTAAGGCCCAGCAGTTTGGTCAGTGCACCGGTGGCCTGTGGCATGGGGGCTTACTCCGCGGAAGGCGTGGAAGAGGCGCCGCCGCCCTCGCCTGCCGCTGCGGCGGCAGCGTCGGCGTCGGCGGGGGCGGCAGCGTTCTGGTCGGCGTCGGCCAGCTGGCAGCCTTTGGCCAGCAGGGCGTCCGCCTGTTCGGGGGTGCAGTCGACGATCTCGCCGCCTTTCCAGTCGCCCAGCTTCACGGCACCGGGGCGCAGCACGATGCGCACGCGCACGGCGGTGGCTGACTCGGCGGCCTGCGATGTTTCACGGGAAGCACGGTTCTTCATGGCGGTCACTCGCGGTGGATGACCCCATGCACGCGCACCACCAGGGTGACGGCATGCAGGGGGTGGTTGTAGTTGCGGTCGGTCACCACGTCGGCCACGTAGGCCATGTCGCAGGTGTCGTCCAGGGACGGGTTGCGCAGCAACAGCTGCACCAGCGCCGGCGCGATCGCGTCCGTCTGGTCCACGCTGGTGTCGAACGCCTGCTGGTGCCACACCAGCGTCAGCAGCAGGTCGGCTACCCACTCCTGCTGGTGGCTGTTGATGGTCAGGCCCATGGCATCGCCATCGGCCGACGCCGGCACGGGCTGCTGGTCGCCGGCATCCTGCACCCAGCACGGCAGGTGTTCGGCGCCGATCTGGTCGAAGCGGCGGTTTCCCTTCAGGCACTTGGGCGTTACGGCGGCGCCGTTGGCGGCCAGCCCCAGCGCCTGCATGGCGGTGATGAACTGCGGGTCCCCCGACATAAGGGCCTGCAGCGCCTGGCGGGCGGCGGCGATCATGCGCTATCCCCCAGCACCTTGTCGGCGATGGCCAGCGCGGCGTCGACGTCCAGATCCTTTTCCATGGCGTCGTCGAAATACGGCCGCGCCGGGATGACCTTGGCATGCGGGTTGCCGTACGGCCTGAAGCCGTCGTGCAGACTGCGCGCGTATACGTTGGCGTTGAACACGATGGCCGACCGGTCGCTCAGTTCGATGGCGAAGCCGCGTGCGTGCGTGCCGGTCCGGCGCGGGATGGGGTACGCGCCGGGCGCTGCCGACTTCGCCCCGGTGGACCGCTTCACGGCGGCGCGCTGCAACTGGATGGCCAGGCTGCGCATCAGCGCACGCGCGGCCGCGCGGCTGTTGCGCGCCGTGCCGTCCAACAGCTTGACCGTATCGCTGGCGTCGACGACGGTACGAAACATCAGGCGCCCCCCGCCGCGTAAGGGCCGGTTTCCACGTGCGCCAGTGCAGCGCCGGTGCCGGCTGCGGTGATGCCCAGGGCCAGCGCCATGTGGTCGTCCGCGCATTCGAAGGCGCGATTGGCTTGCCGTTCGTACGCTTCGCGGTTGGCGTGCACCAGGTTCTCGCGCGACGCCATCGCGTTGCTGTCGACGAAGGCGGCGCGGCGCTTCCACAGGTGACCCGACACCCAGCACAGTTCGGCGGCGCGCAGACGTTCGTGCGTGGCGCTGTCGGCCGGCACCACCGAATAGCCGGCGCCGAAGCGACCGATGGCCCACTGCTCTGCCCGCGCGATCAGGCGGGACAGGTAACCTGCAGATTCCGCTTCCCAATCCGCAGGCGTGCCGAACTGCTCGGCGCGGAAGCCGGCGTCGGTGATGTCCTGGATCTTGACCTTGGCCGCCATGCGTACCGATGGCCCGGGCTACCCCGGGCCATCGCTTCTCCGGTCAGGCCAGCGCCACGCGGGCGATCTGGTCGGCGTCGCCGACGATGGCGTTGTACTGGCCCTTGCCGTACCAGTCTTCGGCCGACGCCGCGGGCTCGCGCTTGCTTTCCACGGTCAGCGGCTTCCAGTCGGCGCGCTTGTTCTTGCGGCCCGGCAGCACCACGTAGTAGTTGGCGTCGTTGGCCGGCACCTTCGTGGTGACGATCACGTTGCGGACGCTGAACGCGATCGGCTGCTTCTGCGTGCCGAAGGCGATCATGGGGCTGCCGCGCGTCGCGTCGAGGAACGCCAGCACGTAGCCGACATTCTCCGGGCTGACCAGGATGTCCACCTGCGGATTGCTGCCCAGGGCGTAACCCTTGGCCTGGCACTTGCGCAGGATGCCCGCCACCGCCTTGTTGAAGGTGGTGGCCGCATCGGTGGCGAACGCCACGTTGATGCCGGCGCCCTGCCCGGTGATCAGGCCATAGTGGCGGCTGGCCTTCTGGTCGTAGTACGTCGAAACGAACTCGTTGACCGCCTCTTCCACGTGGTAGTACTTGCTGAACTGCAGCCACTCATCCAGCAGGCTGAAGCCCTCCACGTAGCTCAGATACGGCACCGACACCTTGGCTTCGGTGATCTCGCGGCGCGGCTTGATGATGCCGCCGGGCTTCTGCTGGGACCAGGTGAACCCCATGCTGGCGTTCATCAGCTCGAAGTGGTCCTGGTTGGACCCCAGCAGGCCGGGCACGTCGTCGAACAGCACCTGATAGCCCAGGTCCATATCGCGCACGTTGTCCTGGAAGAACTGCACCACGCTGCCGGTGACCTGCTGCAGCACGGGGTTGTCGCCCGGCGTGGCCCACTTCGCACCCACCACGGGGGTGGCGCGGTCCGACTGCAGGAACGCCTTGACGCGGGCGTCGTCCAGACCCTTGCCGTCTTCCACGCCCGCGATGCGCGACATGGGGTTCAGCGATGCCTTGGCCACTTCGGCCGGCGACATGCACGCCAGCATGATGGGCGCGTACAGCAGCGCGGCTTTCAGGCTGTTGAACAGCGCGGTGCGCTGTGCGCCTTCGTTGCCCTTGGCCTGCAGGGCCGCGTAATCGATGTTCAGTTTCATGTCGGCGTGGCCCTTAGAAGCTCTGGAAGAGGAACAGCGGGGTGACGGTGTCGGCCGCCAGCGCCGGAGCGAGGGCGTAGCCGCAGGCCGTGTTGCCCGATGCGGTGGTGGTGAAGCGCTTGTTGGTGTTGTCCCAGTAGATCGCCTGGCCCACCGCCCACGCCTCGCCCGTGGCCTTCGGTGCGCCCGAAACCTCCGAGTCGTAGATGTGTTCGTTGCTGGCCGCAGCGTCCGCGGAGTTCATCGGAATGAACACGCGGGCGTTGTGCACATGCGGCACCTTGGCGACGGTGGCGCCCGTGGCAGCGAACTGCAGGCCACGGATCTGGTTGGACGGGCTGCGCAGCTGAAGACCCATGGTCGTGCTCTCCGGTCAGGCGGTGAACGCGGCGGCGAACACCGGCGGGGCACCCTTCGTGCCTTCGTCGGTGGTGCGCTCCGGCGCGGGGGGATCGTTGGGGGCGATGCGGCCACCCTTGGCGGCGCTCGCCTGCACGGCGTCGGCCCGCTTCTGCAGCGAGGCCAGCGGCTGGCCGGCGTAGATCGCCTTGGCGGCCGCCACCGATTCTTCGTCGTCGCCACACAGGCCGGCCGCGCGCTCGCCCTTGACGATGGTGTCGATCAGGCTGTCGCGGTGCGCCTTGCCCGCATCGACCAGCGCCGCCAGGTCGCCCGGCTTGTCGATCAGGTGCGCGTTGTCGCCCAGCGCTTCGCGCGCCTTCGTGACGACGCTGTGCGACGGCTCGGCGGCCTTGAACTTGTTTTCGAAATCGGCGGCGCGCGTGTTGGCCGCGTCCAGTTCCTGCTGGGTGGGCATGTCGGTTTCCTCGGTACGTGATGCGCCCTTGATGGCGCGGGCGCCGGGTTGCGCACCCAGCCAGACCAGCGAGCCTTCCAGCGCTTCGCCGGGGGAAGTCAGACGGCGGGCCTGCATTTCGCGGCCCGCTTCGTCACGGAAGTAGTCGCCACGCTTGGCGGTGAAGCCGATGGACACGTCCGACACGATGCCGGCGTCTGCCTTCAGCAGCAGATCCTTGTTGCCCTCGGTGCGCACCATGTAGGCGCTCGCCATCAGGATGGTGGCGGTGGTGACGCCGGGCGGCCACGTCAGGTCCGGCTGGCGCAGCAGCGTGCGCGCCTCGGCGTGACTCATGGTCTGCAGTTCGGCGTGGAAAAACCGCCCTTCGCCGGGACCGGAATCACCATCCCAGCCTGACGGGTGCTTGATGAAAAGCCCCTTGCCCGGCAACGTGCGGGCGAAGTCGGCCAGCAGCGAGTCATCGAATGCCTCGTCGTCGCGGTCGATGGCGTTGTGCGCCAGGGCGAACGTGCGCACGTACAGCTGTTCCGGCGGCAGGTCCGCCAGCATGTACGGGCGGATGGCGGCCAGCTGGTCGGCGGTCGGATCACCGGCCGCCTTGATGCACAGCGTCAGCGATTTGTGCAGGCCGCTCACTTGGTCTTCGGCGCCTTCACCGGCTTGGTGGTCGCCGACTGCGGCTTCAGGTGGGCGTTGCGCCACGAAGCCTGTTCGATGTCCAGCGGGCCGGCGTAGTCCTCGCGCTGCCAGGCGGGCACTTCGTCGGACGTTGCCGGCGCAGCTTCAGCCTGGGCGGTCTGCGACGGACTCGGATCGCGGTTCGCTTCGGCGGCCGCGGCTTCCAGCTTGGCCACCTGTTCGTCGATGGCTTCCAGCGCGTCCTTGCGGTTGGCTTCCTTCGCTTCCAGTTCGCGCAGTGCGGCCAGGTCGGCCAGCGTCAGGCCCGTCAGGCGTTCGGAGAATTCCGGAATCGGCAGATTCTGGATCTCGGCGAGCTCTTCGGGTTTCTTGTCCACGGCTTCACTCCGCAATGGCCCCATGCGGGGCCGGTGGATTGCTTGTGCGGGTGAAGGTTGGGAGACGTGCCGATGCGCCGTCTCCCCCGTTGGTTAACGGTCAGGCGTTCGGAACGATGGCGCAGCGGCAGTTCGGGTGCGAGTCGCGCACCGGCACCGGCGCCTTGTCCAGCGTGTACGGCCCAGCCGCGGCCAATTCACGACAGATGGTCGACACGGCTTCGTCCTCCGCGGTGCTGTAGTCCACCAGCGTGATGCCCTGTTGCTCGTACAGCGCCAGCGAACCATCAGACTGCGCCATGGCAATTTCGCTGCGCGCCAGCCGTTCCCAGTTGTAGTCGCCCCCATCGAAGCGGCGCTGCAACTCGCGGGCAACGTTCACAGGGTTCTGTCCGTCGAACTCGCCGGACGCCAGGGCCGCGACGATGCGGGACTGGTACTGCCGCGCGAAGCCGTCACGCACCAGCTGCAGTCCGGTCTGCGTCAGCGAGTCGCGCACGCGATCCCTCAGTCGCGCGATCGCGGCCTGCACCACCGGGTCATCCATCAACGCTTTGGCGCCTTTCGCGCTGTCCAGGTCGTCGGCGCCATTGCGCACACCGCGATCCCACGCGCCAAGCTGCGCTTCCAGCAACGCCTTCGCCATCGCCGGCACGCGCGCATTGCCCTGCGCCAGCAGCATGGCTTCCGTCCCGGGCGCCAGTTCGAACGCCTCGCCATCCGGCGTATCCAGGCCCAACGTGCGCAGGGCATCAGCGGCCAGTGCGTGCCACTGGCGTTTCAGCGCGCTGGACGCTGTGGCTTCCAGCGCGGGCAGCGCCGGGTCGTTGCGTGCCCATGGCTCGCCCTCCGTGGTGTCGTCGGACTTAGTGCGCGCCTTGCCGGTGCGCGAACTGCGCGGCGTGCGCAGGTTGTTGTCGATGCCGCGGCGTAGCTCGGCAGGGTCCACCTGGCCGCTCTCGCCCAGCATCAGGGCCGTCTGGGCCCGCAGGAAGCCGGCCTGCGCGCGCTTCTGCTCGTCCATCAGGTTGGGCAGGCGCTGCACCAGATCCCAGTCGCCGGGCTTCCACGTGCGGCCGCGCGCGCGCAGCATGGCTTCGATGGGACGGCGCAGCTGCGGCTTGCGCACCGCGAAGCGTGTTTCCGATTCCTGCAGCACCACGACGGACTGTTGTTCGCCGATGCCGGCGGCCTGCGACCAGGTGATGCCCAGCATCCAGGGCGGCAGGCCGAACCCGGCCACGATTTGTTCCAGCATGCTGCGGGCAGGCGCTTCGATTTCCAGCACTTCGCCAGCGCCGCCGATCACCTCGACCTTGATTTCGTCGTCGCGCGCGGCCGCCGTGGCCAGGTCCATGCTGTTGCCACGCTTCTTGGCCAGCATGGCCTTGCCCAGGTTATCGGCAATGGTGTTGGCGCGCTTCTGCGCTTCCGTGGCATCCACCTTGGCGTTCTTCGTGCCGTAGTGGACGTGATAGCTGGGGTCGCCGAAGCGCTCCCATGCGCGACCTGTGGCGTTCTGCATCTTCAGCAGGATCTGCGCCACGAACGGGATGCTGCGCAGAATGCTGGTGCCGTAGGGGTTATCGGCTTCCGGCTTGTTCAACGCGAACACCAGCTGGCGCGCATCAAGTTCCACGAAGCCCAGCGTGCGCAGTCCCGACAGCACGTCATGCCGAACGCTGCCGCGCAGGATCTGTTCCACCTGGCCAAGCCCATCGGGGCGGCGATCGCTATCCGGGTCCGGTGCGCGGTAGAACGTGCGCAGTGCGCCTTCGTGGCGCACGAAGCACACGCCCTTGCTGTCCGCCACGCGCAGGCCGATCACCTCGCGGCCGCGGCCGTCGTAGATGAACTCGCCGATGCCGACACCCTGTTCGTAGTGTTCGTCGCCCTGCGACCGGTAGAACGCCTGGTATCCCGTTTCCAGGTCGTTGACGGGCACGTTGTTCATCCACTGCTCGATTTCCTGCACCAGCTTATCGTTGGCACCCTCCACCGTGATAATGCCGTCCATCGTGGTCAGCCGGCTGATGCCGCCGTCCAGGATCGGGATCGCCTCGCGTAGCGCTTCCAGCAGGTACGGGTTGCGGGACCGGGGCTGCCACTTGCCCATGATGTCCTGCCACACGCCCATCCCCTCGCCTTCGCGCAGCGACGCCGCGATGCCGCCATTGGTGGCCGCCTTGCGGCGGGCGGACCACGGCCATTCCGGCCACAGATTCATGATGCGCATGGTGTCTTCCAGTCGGTGTTCCCGGTCAGCGGGAACGTGGTGATGATGGTTTCCGGCGGCGTGCACACGAACCTGCGCCGGCTTTCGAAACCAGGTAATACCGCCCACCGCCGCGCGTACGCTTTCGCGTGTCGTCCGACAGCTGATTGGCAAGTTTTCGCCGTGTCGCTTTTCCAGGTCGGCGCGACGTGGTGAACTCGGCCACCATGTCGCGACCGGGGAACCTCTCTTCCCACCGCTTGCGGGCGTGGTCTGTCACGATCATGCGGCACGCTCGATTGCACCCGATGCGAACAGGTCGTGCCCCAGACCTTCATCGATCAATGCACGCAGCTTGCGCAGCATCTGCTGGCGCCTGGCGTCGGGCACGTGGTCGTCTTTCTTGCTGTAGATCGGCCACTTGGCGCCCTCGCGCGCAGTCTGCGTGGCCATGGCGTTCAACGCATCGTTGTCGTACGGCAGCGCGTAGCCGCCGGCCTGCAGGCGGGCGCTGATGCACTGCGTGGCCCAGTGCTTGGCGGGGGCCACCAGCGTGCGCCGCTCGCCGGTACGCTGGTCGTCGTCTTCCAGCGCCTCGCCGTCTTCGCCGATGCACTCGACGTTCTGCTGGAAGTGGAACCCAACCATGCGGCCGTCGAACATGGCGTCCAGGAATCGGTCGACGGTGCACAGGTCTTTCACCACCACCGTGCCCGCACTGCCAAGGTCGACACCCCAGAACGGCAGGTGGTTGAACAGGCTGTCCAGCACGAAGATCAGGTCTTCCTGCAGGTGATACGGAAACCCCTGCAGCTTGATGCGGACACAGTCCCGCATGACGGGCCCCACCTCTTCGCTGACGATCAGTTCCGTGGGGTCGTTGCGCTCGCCCAAGTCACCGCCAGCCCAGAAAGAGCCGTGCGCAGTGAACGGGATGTGTGGGCGCAGGATGTCCGCCATGGCTGCCCGGCGGCTTGCGTCCGTACCGCGCAGGATGGGGGCCAGGTCGATGGCGTCGTCGCGCAGGGTGTCGTACGTGCCCACCTTGCGCCCATCGCTTACCGACAGCTTCACGCCCATAACCTCGATGGACAGCGTGTCGGCCTCCGCATCGGCGTGCAGCTTGATCACGCGATAGTCCGGCAGATCCACCACGTTGGGCATCAGACTGCCCCATGGCCACACGGGGTTCTCTGCCTGGCCGTGTTCGCCCAGCACGTTGCGCTGGAAGCCCGGCGTATTCCGACCACCGAAGCGGCGGACCATTTCGGCGTCACGCTCGGCGGACCAGAACGGCGCAGGCTTCATCGTCTGCTGCCAGCGGAACAGGCGGTAACCCGATTTGCCGACCGGCAGGTCAGGTACGGCGGTCTGCGTGAGCCGGAAAAACTCGCTGGCGCGGTCGCCGTCCGGCACCGAATAGACGCGGGCCCGGCAGCCCGGTTTCAGCGCACGCCAGAACTCGCTGAAGATCACTTTGGACTTGACCTTGGCGCCTTCGTCGAACAGGCCGAAGGCGTTGACGTGCACGCCGCGGAACGCTTCGCCGTCATGACCGCCGGGGCGGTAGTACGTGCGCGCAATGCTCGGCTTGTCCGGTCGCACCGGATTGGGTGCGAGGAACCGGTGCATGGTGTGGGGCGTGCGCTTGGGCTTCAGCCAGAAGTGCTGGATAAGGGTTTTCTGGCCGGCGCCGTCAGCCACGCCGAACTGCTCTTCCAGCGCCAGGATGATTTCGTCCAGGTGCGTCTGCTGGGGCGCCGCGATCAGCGACCACGGGTTCGGAACGCGACCGCCCATCGCGGTGCAGCCCGCCCACGCCGTCAGCGCGATGATCTCGCGCGTCTTGCCGCACTCGGCGCCGTCCTGGTGGATCACGTCCTGCATCCATGCCCGCATGCTGGGGCGCTGGTAGTCCCAGAAGCGATACGGATCACCGCTGTCCGGTTCGAACAGGAACGTTTCCGCCCAGCGCAGCGGATCTTCGAACGTGAAGACCACCAGCGCTTCGTCGACGGTGATGCCGTAGTCGCCGCGTTCAAGCGCTCTCCATGCCCAGCCGCGTTCGGCCATCCATGCATCGAACTCGTCGGCGTCGTAGACGCCGCGGTCCAGCATCTGCGCCTGAAGGATGCCGACGTTGACGGGTTTGACCGCCATCAGCCACCACCTGGTGGCAGCGCCTTTGCGCCCTTCGCTGCCGCAGCGCGCTGGAAGATGCCGCCCAGCACGGTTTGCATGGCGTCGGTGGCCTCTTCCTGCACCTTGGCCTTGGCCTTCGCCTGCGGCGTGACCAGCAGTTCCGGCAGGCTGATGCCCAGCGTTTCCAGCGTCTTGATCATCATCGGGTAGCCCGGATTGGCGACGTACTTGCCGATGACCGGATCGCCCTTGGCGTCGTAGATCACCTTGCCTTCGTCGGTCACCATCGGGATGCCGATCACCAGACCCTGCGTGGAAACCGTCGACCGCAGTTCGTGCAGCATCTGCAGCGCGGCGGATACTTCCGCCGCCATCAGTCCGTGCATGCCATCCATGCTGCCGGACTGCAACGCATCGATGATGGCGGTGAACGCCTGCACATAAACCTGCTTGTCCAGACAGCTGCCGCCTGCCTTCGTTTGGCCTTCATCCACCAGCGAACACGGATACTTCGGGCACGTCGTCTGGCACGGCTTGCCGGTGGCCCCCAGCAGCGACTGCAGCCCGCTGTCGAAGTGCGACACGTGGATGGCGCTGTTCAAACCGTGCTTCCACGCGTTGCGGCTGGAACGCGCCTTGCCCTCCATGGTGCGCGGGCCGGTGCTTTTCTTCGCGGCATCGCGCCGCTGCTGCAACTGGGCAGCGGTCAGGGGCTTGCGTTCGCGGATGATGGATTTGCTCACGGGATGGGTTCGTATCACGCCGCGCCCCCTCGCGTCTCCCGCCCGAGTTTCCGCCGCAGCACCTTGTGCACGTACGGCGCGGAGACTCCCAGCAGCCTGGCAATCTCCGCCTGCGGCCACGGGTCGGATTCGCGCGACGCCATGTTGACGATCAGCGCATCACGCTCCGCGGTCCACAACCGCTGGAAGAACTTGACGCGCTTGCACACGCTGACTTCGCCGCCGCCCATCTCGTCCAGCAGCACCAGGAAGGCGCGCAGGCCGGCGTCTTCACCCACCACGGCCATCATGCGGCGTGCCAGGTCCAGCCATTCGTTTTCCACGGCGCCGGCTTGCGCCACCAACCGGCGTTCGAACTCGGTAGCCCGTTCGCCGGCATCACTGAATCGGATTTCGTCAATCACTCGACAGTTCCCCTGCTGCCAGGCGCGCCCACATGGGTGTGCCTGTTGGTTTGGTCCCCAGCACGCGGTGCTGGCGCGCTGAACTCAGGCGCGTGCGTCGCGCGCGCTCCGACACGGCGAGATACCCGCGCGTCGTTTCGATGCTTTCGTGGCCCATCAGGGCACGGATGGTTTCGATATCCGCGCCGTCGTCGTACAGCTGCGTGGCAAACGTCACGCGGAAGCGATGGATGCCCCAGTCGCGCAGCTTCGCCGCCTTCGCGTGCTTGCCGACCATCGCTTCGAAGCTGCGCAGCGCAAGCGCGTGCCCCTGCGTGGGCCCAGTCAACGCGACGAACACCGCATCGCGGTCGATGTCGAACGGCAACCCGTCGCGCGCGGCCAGCCATTCGTGCAGCGCGGTGACCACCGGCCCTTCGAACGGCACTTCGCGTTCCTTGGCGCCCTTACCCTCGATCCGCACCACGCCGCGAGCGGCGCTCAATTCCAGGTGCGCCAGCTTCAGGCTGGCCAACTCTTCGCGCCGCAGACCTGTGGTCAGCAGCAGCAGCGTGGCGCAGCGGTCCCGTACCGACCGCAGCGGGTTGGCGCTGGCGATCGCGGCGAACAGGCCGCGCAGCTGGTCGTCGGTGTACTTCTTCGCCGGCTTGGGCTTGACCTTGGGGCCCTGCAGGTCGGCGGCGGCGTTCGCCTTCGCCAAGCCGCAGGCGCGACGCCAGTCGAAAAAGTTGCGTAGCGCCTGCACTTGCTGTGCACGCCACGTATTTCCGTTTTTGCATTCCACGGCCAGCCAGCGCTGCCAGCGGTTCAGGTCTTCCAGCGTGGCCTGGGTGAAGTCGATCCCGTTGCCGGCCGCCCACGCCAGGAAGCGGCCGGCGGTTCGACCGTAGGACTGCCCCGTGGTCGCCGGACGCGACCCGCAGTCGATGGTCAGGTGGACCAGCCACAACCACAGTTCGGCCAGGCTGCGCGGCGGCAGGCCGCGCCGCTCCACTCGCCGCATGACCTCGGCGAAGCGTGGTTCGCTCGCCAGCAGCCATGCACGGTGCGCGGGCAACTCGCGGCCATTGGGGAGCCCTGCCAGCGCTTCGGCGACGCCATCGGGCAGCGGCGCGATGTCCGGCGCGCTCACGCGTCACCGCCGGGGGTCGTCGCCCTTGGGAACCCTTCCCATTTTTCGAGGCGGCAGTAGTTGAGCCGACCCCCTCGGCGGGCCCGTGGAACAAAGGGGGGGTGCCCCCCCTGCTGCGGTGCCGCGTAGCGCCCCGGTCCGGACACCACGCCAGACCCCTTACAGATCAATGACTTACGTTCGCCGCTCGCCGGTCTGTTCCAAAGCCCGTGGAACGTTCCACGGCGAGCCGGTCCAGCGGTTCCGCCTACTGCCACAAGGGATGCAGCCAGCCCGTGCGGATGTTCCACGCCAAGGGTAACAACAGTGTTTGCGCGCAATGATTGGGAAGGGAAGATCACGAAGCAGCCCCCAGCGCGGCCTTCGGCTGCAGTTCGCGCCACCGCGCCAGCAGCGGCGCCGCGCGTTCGGTGTAGTCGTCGGCACTAAGCATCCCCGTGTGGTCACGGTGATGGCGCAGGTCGATCAGCTTGGCGTCGATCTCGCGGAGTTCGTCCGCTCGCGCCCTGGCCTCAGGGTCAACCGCGGCAATTGCCGGTGCACCTGGTACCTCGCTGGCCTGCTGTTGCTTGTCCAGCTGTCGACCGATCGCGGTACGCGCGATGTAGGCCACCGACTTGCCCTGCTTCTCGCGGGCGACGTTGGCGATCTGCTCCGGTGTTACCCCTGCCGCCTTCGCTTCCAGCAGTTCGGGAACGAACGCCCCGCATTCGCTGTACCCCGCTACTCCACGAAGCGCGCGCGCCAGGTCGTCTGCCCCACCCTGGGATCTATCCTCTCGCAGAGATTTATCTATACCTGAAGATGCAGAAGCAAAAGCAGAAGCAGGGCCGTCACCTTGCCGGTCACCCACCCGACCGGTTGGTGACCGGCTGGGTTGGTTGGTTTCGGTGAAGCGAGTCGTGGCGCCACGCTGCGTTCGCCGCCACTCATCGCGGACAAAACGCGCGGAAAACCAACAACTTCCGCCGTCTGCCTTCACCAGAATCACGGACGGAAGATCACGCCCCGCATGCCTCGGCGTGTGCACGAAGTCGGTATCGAAACGGTCGCTGCCTTTCAGCACGCTTTTTGTCGCCAATTCGCGCGCATAACGCAGCGGAACGTTCGCGGCCGATGCCAGTTCGGCCAGGGGCCAGCGCAGCACCCCGTATTCGTCGGACTGGTGCAGCACGGCCAGGATGCGCACCCACGCGCCCTGGGCGGCGAGCGAACAGCGCCCCAGCGCCATGTCGCCCACCCATTCCTTCCAGTAAAGCTGTGTTGCGGGTGCCTTCATGCCGACACCATCCTGGCCACCATCACCCTGGCGTGGCGCAGCACCGCTGCCGGGTTCGGCAGCCGCAGCGTCTGGATGTAGTCGTGGTCGGGAACATCGGCCCCGTTGCCCGCGGGGTTCAGCACCACGTCCATGCCGTCACCGAACACCAGGTCTTCCAGGTATTCCCACGCGGTGCGTTCGTCCCATTCCGGGGTTTCGTAGCCGCTCGACCAGCCCACAAGGGGTGTGCCGTCCCAGCAGGTGTCGGGCTCCGAAAGCTTCACGTACGGATAGCGTAATCCTGCCCGCCTGCTCGGCTCGGTCAGGATGTCGGTCTGTCGGAACAGATCCCGGTGGGCCGATTCGCAGCGATCCCAGTGCTTGCGATCAAAGCCGGAGGACTGCACGCAGCCTTCGCCTCGACTTGCTGGGTAGTGATCGAGGGTGCCCATGTACGGGCACTTTTCCAGCTGTAGCAGTAGTGGTGCTGCGCGCTTCGACAGCTTTTTCAGGATGCGCAGGTTCATGCCGCCCCCCCAGTGATCAGCTGCTTCTGCTGCGGAAGGCGGCGCGCCTGGTCGGCTGCTGGGTTTAGCCATAGGCACTCGACGCGTGGCCTGGCCCCGTCTGCCAGCGCAGGCCTATCGATGCGTCGCCAGTCGCGGAACAGGTGGTCGTAGAGCGGTGACGGGTAGCCCGACAGGACAACCATGCCGGCCAGGCCATGCAGAAATTCGGCCAACTCGACGTGTTCTTCGTCGGCCAATTCGTACTTGTAGGACTTCCGTGGATCGGTGTGCTTCACCTTCGTGCTTCGGGTGCTGTGCACGTACGGCGGATCCACGTAATGAAGCGCAGTTGGCCTGTCGTGGTGGGCGATAACCGTCTTTGCGTCCCGGTTTTCGATCACCACGCCCTGCAGCCTGGCGGTAATCGCCGTCAGTGCGTCGGGATAGTTTCGCCAGTCCATAGCCGGCGACGTGCCCGACCTTGAAGACGTGGACCTGAAGCCGCTTCGCTCGCCGCAGGCCGCATCGGAACTAAAGCCTTGGAAGGCGCGCACGATGGTCCGCCGGGCCCACTCCAACGGTTCGTCCGTGGGTTGGTAGGACAGGTCGAACTCTTCCCGGCTGAATGGCGTAAGTTCCAGTGCCCGCCGCAGTTCGGCGCCGCGTTCGCGGGCAACCCGGAACACATTGACCACTTCGCCGTCTAGGTCGTTGTAGACCTCAGCATGCGATCGGTGCTTGCGCAACAAGACCGACGCCGCACCGCCGAAGGCTTCGGTGTAAGTGTGGTGTGCTGGCAGGTGGTCAATGATCCACGGCGCGAGCATCCACTTGCCGCCGTGGTAGCGGACGATTGGGCGCAAAGCGTCCGATGAAACCGGGGCTTCGTGCGTGCCAGGAACGCTCCGGCTATCGTCGCCGGCAGTGCAAGGATGGGCGCGTTCTGGCCCATCGTTGTATGGTTGGGAAGCTGGGTTCACCGATGTTTCCTGTATCGGTAAACCGCTGAAGATTCAGATGGTTAGCGCGTAAGCTAATGCCTATTATGTACAAGACAGCATGCAGGGCAGATCAGATCCCAGCGCGGTTCTGCCGATACCAGGCCACCGCGCCCGCCAGGCCCAGCTGCCCATGCTCCACCCGCCACACCGGCACCCGTTCCAACTGCTCGGTCATCACGCCCTTGTTGAGGTAACGCTGCAGGAAGCGCCCGTCGTGCAGGAACTGGGGAATGTGCGCGGTCACGCCGCCGGCGAGATAGACGACCCGCGCACCGAAGATGATCGCCAGGTCGCCGACGACGCTGCCCAGCCAACCAGAGAACGTCTGCAGCGTTTCCTTCGCAAGATCATCCGCATCCGCGGCGGCCACGAGCGCGCCGGCATCCCCGTGCACAGGCGTCTCGCCCCGAAGTTCGCACAGGCACCGGTATAGGTTCATCAGGCCAGGACCAGACAGCACATGCTCGTTATGCAGGTACGGGCGGTCCTTCAGCAATCGGCGGACGATATCCAGCTCCAGGGCGTTGCCGGCAGCCAGCGAGGCCTGGCCGACTTCCGTCGGCAGCACGCGCGGCGGCTGGCCCTCGATCCAGACAGCGGCGCCGAGCCCGGTGCCCGGACCGATCACCAGGGCCGGTGACGACGTACCAGAGCCGGTCGCTGGCGTAAGCGGCGACAGCGTGTCCGGCGACAGCGTGGGAACCGCATTGGCCACGGCCTCGAAATCGTTGATGAGCCGTACCCAGGCCAGTCCTGCACCGGCACGCGTCTGTTCCACCGAGACGGCCCATGGCAGGTTGGAATTGATCAGGCGATCGCCTTCCAGCACGCCCGCGATCGCCACGACCGCACCATGGCACGGGGTGCCCGCTGCATAGTCGTGCAGGATGGAAGCGAGATCAGGGTGTTCCGCGCATGCGTAGCGCCGGTAGTCGCGAATCTCGTTGCTGCCGTCGGCCTCGATCCAGCCCAGCCGTGCATACGTGCCGCCCACGTCCGCCACGATGATGCGGGTGGAAATGGAATCCTTCTGGGAGGAATCGGTCGGGACGCCCGCCGGCACCTTGCTCGTCATTACCGTGCCCGCCATGCGATCGCTACGTTGTCCGGAGTCTTCAATAACGCGGCAAGGATATCGCGTCGCCACGTCCCTGGGCAGCGTGGACGATCGTCTCGCCGCCGCGGAATCCCTACGCCGCGGTACGTCCGGCGGCATGGCGTATGATGGCGGCATGTCCCGCGTCGCTGCCCTGCTCCGTGCCCTGCTCTGCCTTGCGCTGCTGCTCAACGGCACGGCGTATGCGCATGCCGCCACGCGCATGGCGATGGGCGACATGGCCGCGGCCGCACAATCCGGCCACGACGACATGCCGCCATGCCACGAGAACATGGACATGGGCATGGCGATGGGCCACGCGGGTGCATCCACGGCCGACCATCATGACGATGACGCGGGCCTGCCCGAGTGTTGCAAGGCCGGTAACTGCGACGGGTTCTGTGCCCAGCATGCGCCCGCGCTGACCTGGCTGGCTCCGCTGGGAGCACCGCGGTATCCGTCAGCCGATGCACCGGTCTACCGTGCCGATGTCCATGCCTCCGTGCGCCTGTCGCACCGTCACCGACCTCCCATCCTGGCGGCCTGACGCCGCCACGTTGCGGCTTGCCGCAGGACCGGACAGCGCCTGACGCGCCCCGGTCCCACGACCACGCCGGACTACACCGACAGCGGTCGGTCGTACCGTCGATGCACAGGATGGTTCGAATGAAACACGATGACTCCACACCGGGGCGCCTGGGAGCGTTCCGGCCTACGCGCCGCCAGTTCGTTACCGGCCTTGCGACCGGCGGCGTCGCACTCGGCTTCGGCCTTGCCCGCATGCCCGCCTCCGCCGGGATCCCCGCACGACGCGGCGGTGCCGCGCTGGTGGCCGGCACCGACTTCGCACTGAGCATCGGCGCGATGCCGGTGAACATTACCGGCCGCACGCGGCCCGCGATCACGGTCAACAACAGCCTGCCCGCCCCCACGCTGCGCTGGCGGGAAGGCGACACCGTCACCGTCCGGGTCACCAACCGGCTGCACGACATGACCTCGATCCACTGGCACGGCATCCTGCTGCCATCGAACATGGATGGCGTGCCGGGCCTGAGCTTCAACGGCATCGCACCGGGCGAGACGTTCCAGTACCGCTTCCAGCTGAAGCAGTCGGGCACCTACTGGTACCACAGCCACTCGATGTTCCAGGAGCAGGCCGGCCTGTACGGCGCGCTGATCATCGATCCGCGCGAACCGGCGCCGTACCACTACGACCGCGAACATGTCGTGCTGCTGTCGGACTGGACCGACCTCGATCCGGCGGCACTGTACCGGCGGACGAAGAAGATGCCGGAGCACGACAACTACTACCAGCGCACGCTGGTGGACTTCGTGCGCGATGCGCGCCGCGACGGACTGGCGAAGACCATCGAGGACCGCGGCCTGTGGGGGCGCATGCGGATGACGCCCACCGACATCTCCGACATCAACGCGCACACCTACACCTACCTGGTGAACGGCGCGGCGCCGGACGGCAACTGGACCGGGCTGTTCAAGCTGGGCGAAAAGGTGCTGCTGCGCTTCATCAACGGCAGTGCGATGACCTATTTCGACGTGCGTATCCCCGGTCTGAAGATGACCGTCGTCGCTGCCGACGGACAGTACATCCACCCGGTCAGCGTCGACGAGTTCCGTATCGCCGTGGCGGAGACATTCGACGTGATCGTCGAACCGGTGGGCCAGGACGCCTTCACCCTCTTCGCGCAGGACATGGGCCGCACCGGCTATGCGCGCGGCACGCTGGCCGTGCGCGACGGGCTGGAAGCACCGATTCCCGCACGCGATCCGCGTCCACTGCTGACGATGGCCGACATGGGCCACGACATGGGAAGCCATGGCACCCACAAGGGCATGGAAGGGGGATGCGGCGCGATGATGGGCGAAGGCGGCTGTGGCGCGAACATGGCTGCGATGGACCACGGCGCGCATGCATCGGCATCGGGCGCACCGAACCATCCCGCCAGCGAGACCGGCAATCCGCTGGTCGACATGCAGTCGTCCGCCAGTGAACCCAAGCTCGACGATCCCGGCATCGGGCTGCGCGACAACGGCCGCCAGGTGCTGACCTATGGCGCGATGCGCAGCCTGTTCGACGATCCCGATGGTCGCGAACCCTCGCGGACCGTCGAACTGCACCTGACCGGGCACATGGAAAAGTTCGCCTGGTCGTTCGACGGCATTCCATTCGCCAGCGCCGAACCGCTGAAACTGAAGTACGGCGAGCGCATGCGCATCGTGCTGGTCAACGACACGATGATGCAGCATCCGATCCATCTGCACGGCGTGTGGAGCGACCTGGAAAATGCCGACGGCGATTTCCATCTGCGCAAGCACACCATCGACATGCCGCCCGGCACACGGCGCAGCTATCGGGTGCGTGCCGACGCGCTAGGACGCTGGGCCTTCCATTGCCATCTGCTGTACCACATGGAAGCCGGGATGATGCGGGAAGTGAGGATCGAGGCATGAAGACCCTCTCCCCTGCCCCGCTCATTCTCGCCGGCGCGCTTGCCTCCGCGCTCGGTGTGGCTGCGCCTGCCTTCGCGCAGCATCACGATCATGCGCAGCACACGACCGACGACGCGACAACGCAGGCCTCGCCGACGCAGGACGAACACGCGCAGCACGACCATGGCGCGATGTCGCATGCAGCACCGGCGGCCATCGCGACGTCCCCGCGCGAGCCGATCCCCGCCATCACTGCGGACGATCTGGCGGCGGCGTTCCCGGCCATCGACCACCACGCCATGCAGCACGCACCGGCGTTCAACCACAAGGTGACCTTCAACCGGCTGGAAGCCTGGGACGCCGACGAAGGCACCGGCCAGGCCTGGGAAGGCATCGCCTGGTTCGGCACCGACACCGATCGCCTGTGGCTGCGCAGCGAAGGCGAACGCATCGGCGGCCATACCGAAAGCGCGGACCTGGAAGTGCTGTATGGCCGCAGCGTTTCGCCCTGGTGGGACGTGGTGGCGGGTGTCCGCCACGACTTCAAGCCCGGCGATGCGCGTACCTGGGCTGCCGTCGGCGTGCAGGGCATGGCGCCCTACCGGTTCGAAGTTGCGGCGACCGCGTACATCGGCGAAGACGGCCAGGTCGCCGCCAACGTCGAGGCCGAGTACACGTTGCGCATCACCAACCGTTTGGTCCTGCAGCCGCTGGTGGAGGTGGACATCGCGGCGAAGGACGATCTGGACTACGGCATCGGGCGTGGTGTCTCCGGCATCGAAGCGGGGTTGCGGCTCCGCTACGAAATCCGCCGTCGCTTCGCCCCGTATGTGGGCGTGGTGCACGAACGCGTCTTTGGCGATACCGCCGACCATCGACGCGCCGATGGCGAATCCCCCCGCGACACCCGCTTCGTGGCGGGCGTCAGGCTCTGGTTCTGATGGAGGCCACCATGCGATATCGCACTCCCCTGCTCCGCGGCGCATCGATCGCGCTGCTCGCAGTCGCCAGTGCCTGTACGCAGGCGATACCGTCGCCGGTGAGCACGGCCGTCGCTGCATCGCCGCCGCCCGCGGAAACCCTGCCGCGCATCACCGTGCACCGGGATGCGTACTGCGGTTGCTGCCACCTGTGGGTGGAACACCTGCGCAAGGAGGGCTTCGAGGTGGACGACCGCGTCGAGGACGACATGGGCCGGGTGAAGCAGCGCCTGGGCATCGCGCCGGCGCATGCGTCCTGCCACACCGCCGAGGTCGGCGGCTACGTGGTGGAGGGCCATGTGCCGGCATCCGACATCCGCCGGCTCCTGAGGGAACGCCCACGCCTCCACGGCCTCGTCCTGCCCGGCATGCCGATGGGCTCCCCGGGCATGGAGGTCGAGGGCGTCGACGCCGAGGCGTACACGGTGCTCGCCGTCGGTCATGACGGCACCACGTCCACCTACGCGCGGCACAGGCCGTGAGCAGCCAGGGGCGGCCGGGACGCCGCCCCCGAGGCTTGACTCTGGAGTGTGCTCCAGGGTGCAGACTGCAGGCACTTCGAGGAGTCCCCGCATGAACATCGGACAGTTGTCCCGCCGCACCGGCGTGCCCATCGATACGGTGCGCTACTACGAGAAACAGGCCCTGCTGCCGGCGCCCGTGCGCAGCGCGTCCGGCTACCGCCATTACGAGGATGGCGACGTGCTGCGGCTCACCTTCATCCGCCGCGCCAAGACGCTCGGTTTCACGCTGGAAGAGATCCGCGACCTGCTGGCGTTGAGCCAGGCGCACGATGGCGACATGTCCGCCATCCGCGCGGCGGCGGCCAGCAAGCTGGCCGATGTGGAGCATCGCCTGGCGGAACTGACGCGCGTGCGTGACGGCCTACGCACGCTGGTCGAGGCGTGCCCGGGACACGGCGCCCTGGGCCAGTGCCCCATCCTGTCCGCGCTGGGCGGTGATGCATGAGCGGTCCTTCGCACTCCCCTGCCCATGCCGGTGCCGTACCGGCGAAGTCCGCCTGCTGCGGTGGTCACAAGGACTCGCTGCCCGCCGGTACTCCACAGGCCATCGATCCGGTCTGCGGCATGCAGGTGGACGCGGCCGCGACGCCGCACCACGCCGACCACGCGGGCGCGCGTTTCCATTTCTGCTCCGCCGGCTGCCGCACGAAATTCATCGCGGACCCGTCCCGCTACCTGCATCCCACGGGGACGGACGAGGCACCTGCACTCCCAGGCGCGCAGTACACCTGTCCGATGCATCCGGAGATCGTGCAGGACGGTCCCGGCATCTGCCCGCTCTGCGGCATGGCGCTGGAACCGATGCTGCCCTCGCTGGACGAAGGCGAGAATCCGGAACTCACGGATTTCCGTCGCCGCTTCTGGTGGACGCTGCCTTTCAGCATGGCCACGCTGGTGCTGGCCATGGGCGGCATGTACCTCACCGTCATCCCGCCCACCGTACGGACCTGGCTGGAGTTCGTGCTCAGCACGCCCGTGGTGCTGTGGGCCGCGTGGCCGTTCTTCCAGCGCTGGGCGCAGTCGATCCGGCACCGCAGTCCCAACATGTGGACGCTGATCGGCACCGGCGTCGCGGCCGCGTACGGCTACAGCGTGGTCTCGGTGCTGACGCCGCAGCTGTTCCCGCCTTCGTTCCGCGAACATGGCCAGGTGGGCGTCTATTTCGAGGCGGCTGCGGTGATCGTCTCGCTGACCCTGCTCGGCCAGTTGCTGGAGTTGAAGGCGCGCGCGCAGACCTCGGCCGCCATCCGTGCGCTGCTTGGGCTGGTCCCGAAGACCGCGCGCCGGCTGCGCGAAGACGGCAGCGAGGAAGACATCGACCTGTCGCACGTCCATGTCGGCGACCGTCTGCGTGTCCGGCCGGGCGAGAAGGTACCGGTGGATGGCGTGGTGCTGGAAGGCCGCAGCCACGTGGACGAGTCGATGCTGACCGGCGAACCGATGCCGGTGGAGCGCACGCCCGGCGACCCGGTCATCGGCGCCACGCTCAATGGCAGCGGCAGCCTGGTGATGCGCGCGGAGAAGATCGGCAGCGACAGCGTGCTCGCGCAGATCGTGCATCTGGTGGCGCAGGCGCAGCGCTCACGCGCACCGATGCAGCGACTGGCCGACCGGGTGTCGTTCTGGTTCGTGCTGGCGGTGCTGGCCGCAGCACTGGCGACGCTGCTGGGCTGGGGCCTGTTCGGGCCCTCGCCGTCGTGGACGCATGCCGTGCTGAGCGCTGTGTCCGTGCTGATCATCGCGTGCCCCTGCGCGCTGGGGTTGGCCACGCCGATGTCGGTGATGGTGGCCAGCGGCCGCGCTGCGCAGGCGGGCGTGCTGTTCCGCGACGCCGAAGCCATCGAGACGTTGCGCAAGGTCGACACGCTGATCGTCGACAAGACCGGCACGCTGACGGAGGGGCGTCCAGCCTTCCATTCGGTGCACGCATCCTCGCCGTTCGACGGGGACCAGGTGCTGCAGCTGGCGGCGAGCCTCGATGCCGGCAGCGAGCATCCGTTGGCGCAGGCGGTCGTGCAGGAGGCACGCCGCCGCGGTCTGTCGCTGTCGACGGCCGAGGATTTCGAGTCCGGCAGCGGCATCGGTGTGCGTGGGCGCGTCGAGGGTCACCGCCTCGCCTTCGGCAACGCCACGCTGATGCGGGAAGAAAGTGTGTCCACGGACGCGCTGCAGGCGCATGCGGAGCGCCTGCGCGCGGAAGGCGGCAGCGTGATGTTCCTGTCGGTGGACGGCATCCTTGCCGGTTGCGTGGCCGTAGCGGACCCGATCAAGGCCAGCACGCCGGAAGCGCTGCGCACGCTTCGCAGGCACGGCCTCCGCATCATCATGGCGACCGGCGACGGTGAGCGCACGGCACGTGCCATCGCCGCGCGACTCGGCATCGAGGAGGTTCACGGCGATGTCCGACCGGCCGACAAGGCCGCACTGGTGGCGCGCCTGAAGCAGGAGGGGCGGCAGGTCGCGATGGCCGGTGACGGTATCAACGATGCTCCTGCGCTCGCGGCGGCCGATGTCGGCATCGCCATGGGAACGGGCACCGACGTGGCCATGTCCAGCGCCCAGGTGACGCTGGTGAAAGGCGACCTGCGCGGCATCGCGCGTGCCAAGGCCTTGTCCGAAGCGACCGTGCGCAACATGCGGCAGAACCTGGCGTTCGCCTTCGCCTACAACGCCCTGGGCGTGCCGGTCGCCGCCGGTGTGCTGGGGCTGTTCGGCGGCCCGCTGATGTCGCCGATGCTGGCGGCCCTGGCGATGAGCCTCAGCTCCGCGTCGGTGGTCGGCAACGCGCTGCGCCTGCGGCATGCGCGGCTCGCCGATGGCTGAAAAGCACAGGGCCGCCCTGCGGTGGCCCTGTGTGGCAACGCATGCGACGTTACTTGATCTTGACGTACGTGGCCTTGAACGCGACGCCGCTCATGATGCCGCCCGCATGGCACTCGTAGTTGGTGGCACTGCGGAACTCCTTCTTCTTGAAGTAGCTGACGATATCGATGACCGCGTTGGCGCCGCGGTCCTTGGCGCCTTCCTGCAGTGCCTTGAGCGCCGACAGCGCCACCCAGCGGCAGGACTCGGCATCGGACTTGCCCACACCGTTGGTCTTCTTGTTGGTGACGTCTTCGCCGAAACGGGACACCACGGCCGGCGTCTTCTGGCCGGCAAGATAGAAGCGCACACTGCCATCGATGCCCGCCGCCTTGGCTTCGGGCGAGTTGATCAGCTCCTGCAGCGGCAGTTCGAGTCGGGTATCGGCCGCGAAAGCGGGCGTTGCCGCCAGCATCAGGCAGGTCAGTCCGGTGGTCAGAAGTCGTTTCAAGGTCTAGCTCCTGGGGGATGGGCGGCCGGGCCGCTGAAGAGTGAAGCTTGCCAACCGGGATGTTCGGGTGGCGTGGAGGGCCGCACGGGCGCCATAACAGGGTGTCACTGGATCGGCGGGACGTCCTCTTCGGGGCCGATTTCGATCCTGTTCTGTTCATCCGTGAACTGCACGCTGAAATTTCCGCGGCGTAGCCATGTTGCGATGTCGCCTGCCAACGCATCGCTGATCTTGCTCAGCGACGAACATCCGCCACGAAACAGCGTCATCGTCTGCCGATAAGGCTGGTACTGACCGACGAGCTTCCCGTCCTGGAACAACTCCGCGCGCACCGTTGCCCACTTGGGTCCGGAGAAGCCACCACCGTCCGCAGACCGCATGTGCATGATGCGAAGCCGCAGCGTCCGACCCGGCAGGTTTTGGAGTTCCTGATCGGTCAGCTCCACCAGACCCTTCGAGTACTCGACCAGATGGGAAGGAAGCTCCGCCGCCCAGTCGCACTCTTTCATGAACTCCGGCGAGCCGACGTAACCATCCCGAAGCGTGATGCGTGGGTTGGTGAAAATGACGTCGCCTGCGATCGCCGGCGTTGCGAATGCGATCAGGCACAGCGCGAACACGACCTGCAAGCGGGCGGCCATCACGGGCTGGCCGCCTCGGTAGCGGCGGCATCAGGCTGGTGAAACACGGGAGAGTTCTGGATGTCGAAGGCGAGATTGCGGATCCAGCGGTTGTAGTTGCCGTGGATCTCGGGCGTACCTCGCTTGACCTCGTAGTTCATCTCCTTGCTGGAGACGTACTCGATCTTGAAGCCATTGGCGTCGTAGCGCACCGCCACGATGACCTCGTGCGTGCGTGGCGCATAGCGCAGCGTGACCTTGCCGGGCTCGCTGTCGCTGACGGTCCAGCCGCGCGACTTGCCGGCGTGGATGATCGCGGCCTTGATGCGTGCGGCGGTGGGCGCGATGCCGTTGGTGGATTCCACTTTCTCGTACGCCGGGATCACCATCGGGTCCTGCTTGCCGGCGATGGCGGGCGCACAGGCAGCAGCCAGTACGGCCGCCAGCAACAATGAAACGGAACGCTTGCTCATCCTTCCCCCTGTTGTCGTGAAAACGCCGGTGCGGGCACCCCTGCCCGCTCGCTTACCAGCGCTTGAAGATCAGCGACGTATTGATGCCGCCGAAAGCGAAATTGTTGTTCATCACGTAATCGGTCTGCAGTTCGCGGCCCTCGCCGGTGATGTAGTCGAGGTCGGCGCAACGCGGGTCGCGCGCTTCCAGGTTCAGCGTGGGGGCGAACCATCCCTCGCGCATCATCTGCAGCGTGATCCACGACTCGTAGGCGCCGCAGGCACCGAGCGTGTGGCCGACGTAGCTCTTCAGCGAACTGATCGGCATGCGACTGCCGAACACGGACGCGGTCGCCGCGGTCTCGGCGATGTCGCCATGGTCGGTGGCCGTGCCGTGCGCGTTGACGTAACCGATGGCGTCCGGCGACAGGCCGGCATCGTCCAGCGCCAGCCGCATGGCCTGCGCCATCGTGTCGGCGCTGGGCTGGGTGACGTGCTGGCCATCGCTGTTGGTGCCGTAGCCGACGATCTCGGCCAGGATCGTCGCACCGCGCGCCTGCGCGTGTTCGAGGTCTTCCAGGATCAGCGTGCAGGCGCCCTCGCCCAACACCAGGCCGTCGCGGTTCGCGTCGAACGGGCGCGGCGTCAGTTCCGGTTCGTGGTTGCGCACACTGGTGGCGAACAGGGTGTCGAACACCGCCGCCGCTGTCGCATCGAGCTGCTCGGCACCACCGGCGATCATCGCGACCTGCTTGCCGCTGCGCACGGCCTCGTACGCGCAGCCGACACCCTGGCTGCCGGACGTGCAGGCGCTGGAGGTCGTATACACGCGCCCGGTCAAGCCGAAGAACACGCCGATGTTCACCGGCGCGGTGTGGCTCATCATCTTCAGGTAGGTGGTCGCGTTGATGCCTTCGGTGGTGTACTCGTTGAGCATCCGGCCGAAATCGCCGACCGCCTCATGGCTGCCCGCGGACGAGCCGTACGACACGCCCACCCTGCCGCTTTTCAGCACCGGGTCGCCCAGCAGGCCGGCCTCTTCCAGCGCCAGTTCGGTAGCGCGCACGGACATCAGCGCCACGCGCCCCATGCTGCGCGTGGTCTTGCGGTTGTAGTGCGCTGGCAACTCGAAGGGTTCGGCCGGCGCCGCCAGGCGGGTGTTCAGCCCTTCGTACTTCGCCCAGTCGTCCATGTGGCGCACGGCGTTGCGGCATTCGCGCAGGCGCAGGTGCACGCTGGGCCAGTCGTGGCCGAGCGGACTGATGGCGCCGGCACCGGTGACCACCACGCGTCGATCGTTGCGACTCATCCGACCAGTCCTCCGTTGACCGAGATCACCTGGCGCGTGACGTAAGAAGCCTGCGGCGACATCAGGAACGACACCACGGCGGCGACCTCCTCCGGCTTGCCCACACGCTTCATCGGGATCATTTTCAATGCCTCGTCGACGACCTCGCCGCTGACCATCTCGGTATCGATCAGGCCGGGTGCCACACAGTTCACCGTGATCTCGCGGCTGGCCAGTTCCAGCGCCAGTGCCTTGGTCGCGCCGATGATGCCGGCCTTGGCCGCGCTGTAGTTCACCTGGCCACGATTGCCCACCAGGCCCGACACCGACGACAGCGTGACGATGCGGCCGGGCTTGCGCCGCCGCACCATCGGCATGACCAGCGGATTGAGGATGTTGTAGAAGCCGTCGAGGTTGGTGCGCAGCACGTCGTCCCAATCCTCCGCGCTCATCGCCGGGAAGGCGGTGTCGCGCGCGATGCCGGCGTTGCAGACGACGCCGTGATAGGTGCCGTGTTCGCCGATGTCCGCCTCAAGCACCTGCGCAGCGGCAGCGCGGTCGGCCACATCGAAGGCGAGCACGCGCGCAGCGCGGCCCAACCCGCGGATCTGGCCGGCGACGGCCTCCGCTTCGTCCACCCGGCTGCGGCAATGCACGACGACATCGAAGCCGTCCTGCGCCAACCGCAGCGCGATCGCCCGCCCGATGCCCCGGCTCCCCCCGGTGACCAGGACCGTATTCTCTGCACTCATTCCTGCGTACTCTCCAGATAAGCCATCGCGTCCGGTGGTTCGAACACCGACACGTTGGCGGTCGCCAGTTCCTCGCCCTCCCCCAGGATGCGGCAGCGGAACATGCCCAGCCCATTGTCGCCCAGCAATTCGCGGATCGCCTCCACCCGCAGCACGATCCCGGCCGGGAACCACGAGGTGCGGCTCTCGTAGCGGCGGGTGCCCAGCAGGAATCCGATGGACGGCTCACGTCCCGCGGCCCGCGCATGGCAGCCGGCCCAGGCCGCGATGGTCTGCGCCATGTATTCCACGCCCACCCAGGCAGGCACGCCTTCTGCGTGGCTGAACGGACCTTCTTCGGGCACGCGCAGTTCGACGGCCACGGTGTCCTCGTCCCAGTCGACCAGCCGGTCGACCAGGCGCATCGTTCCGCGATGTGGCACCACGCGTTCGATGTCGTACAGCTCGCGCATCATTCCCCTCCGAACACCAGCACGGCATTGCTGCCGCCGAATGCGAACGACTGACTCAACACGTGGCGCAGCGGCCCCTTCGCACGGTCGCCCGGCGCAACGAAGGCCAGCGGCGGCAGCGCGGGATCCGCCGCCCCGTCCCACCAGTGCGGCGGCAGGCGGTACGCGGGATTGTCGGTCATCGCCAGCCAGCACAGGCCCGCTTCGACCGCACCGGCCGCGCCCAGCGTGTGGCCGGTCAATGGCTTGGTGGAACTGACCGGTACGCCGCTCCCCAGCGCCGCCGTTACGGCCCGGCTTTCCATCGCGTCGTTCTGCGGCGTGGCTGTGCCATGCAGGTTCACGTAGTCGATCTGCGCCGGCGACAGCTTCGCCCGCGCCAGCGCCTGCCCGATCGCCTCGATGGCGCCGATGCCCTGCGGCTCGGGCGCCGAGATGTGGTGGGCATCCGCGGTTTCCCCCCATCCCGCCAACCGCACCGGTCCCGGCGCGCGCGTCATCAGGAACAGCGCCGCGCCCTCGCCGATGTTGATGCCGTGGCGATGCGTGGAGAACGGATTGCAGCGCTCGGCCGAGACCGATTCCAGCGCCATGAACCCGCGCACGGTGAATTCGCACAGCGAGTCGGCGCCACCCGTGATAACCGCATCGACCAGGCCTGCACGCAGCAGGCGGGCGGCAGACGCCATCGCCTTCGCGCTGGAGGAACAGGCGGTGGAGATCGTCCAGGCCGGGCCGCGGGCGCCGGACTCGGCGGCAAGGAAGCGCGACGGCGCGCCGATTTCCTGCTGCACATAGTGGAAGCCTGCGGGCCACTGGCGGTGCTGCTGCCAGTGCGCCATCGCCTGCTCGGCTTCACCGATGCCCGAGGTGCTGGTGCCGACCACGATGGCCACGCGCGCAGGGCCATATCGTTCGATGGCCTGCTGCACGGAGTCCTGGATCTGCATGTAGGCCGCGCGCAGCAGCGCATTGTTGCGGCCACGAAGCTGCACGGGGTGGTGGTCGAGCGAGGGCAGCGTATCGACTACCTTGCCCAGTGCCAGCGCATGTCCGGGCACGAGCGTGTCGTCGACGGCGACGCCAGCCGGCGCATCGGCACGGAAGAGCGCCGTGCGCACCGAGGCGACGTCCGTGCCGAGCGCACAGACGATGCCCAGGTGGTTCAGGAAGACCGGGGCGTCGCTCACGGCTCGTGGACTCCGCCAGCCACCGATTCGATCGTCAGCTCGTAGCCATCCGCCTCATTGCGGACGCGCACGGTGGTGGCATCCACCTGTTCGCGCTGCAGCCAGGTCCGGCCATCCTTGCGCAGCTCGCGGGTGCCATCGCGTTCGGCCAGCTCCCATCCTGCAGGCAGCGCCGCACGGATGGCTTCTGCCGGCCACAGGCTGAACTGCACGTCATCGAGCACGCGTTCGCCTCGCACCGCGGCCGGCAGCCATGCAGCGCGCTGCTCGACCAGGTCTTTGCCATCCCATTGCAGGCGCACGCCGGTCCGTCCCATGGCCTGCACGGCGAGGCGCACTTCGCCAGCGTCCACTTCGAGCAGTGCATCCAGCTCGCGTACGTGCGCGCCGAAGCGGAACACCAGGTGCTGCTGCGCCGCCAGTTCGTGACCTAGCGACGCCGGCGCCAGCCTCAGCGCAGGCAGGGTGAAGGCAGATGGCGGCGGGCGCGTCGCGCACGCTGCCAGTACCAGGCCCATCAACAGGAGGGCGATCAGCCGGTGCACAGCTGCTCCAGCACCTGCAGCCGCCGCTGCGTATCGGCCACGTAGGGATTCTTCTTGTCCCACGCATAGCCGGCAAGGATCGAACAGATCATGCGGCGGATGTCGGGCTGCGGGTCCGGGTGGAAGATGATCTTCTGGAAGCCGCCGGCGTACCACGATTCCACGAAACGGCGGAACGTCTGCACGCCGCCACGCAGCGGCACCGAATAGTCGGCTTCCCAGTCCACGGTTTCGCCGGCGTAGTGCCGGCGCAGGCATTCGCTCGCCAACTGCGCCGACTTGAACGCGATGGTCACGCCCGACGAGAACACCGGATCGAGGAACTCGCCCGCGTTGCCGAGCAACGCATAACCCGGTCCCCACAGCGACGACACGTTGGCCGAGTACCCGGTGATCTGCCGCACCGGCAGCACCGCCCATTCCGCGTTCTTCAGCAGGCGCGTGAGGTTGGGGTCCTCGCCGACGATGGCCTGCAGGCGCTCGAGATCGGTGCCCTGGTAGCGGTTGAGGAAGTCCATTTCCGCCACGACGCCCAGCGAGCAGCAGCCGTTGGAGAACGGGATGGTCCAGTACCACACGTCGACATGCTCGGGATGCGTGGTAATCAGGATCTTGTTGCGGTCGAAACCGGCGTCGTGCGGGATGTGGTCGCGCACATGGGTGAAGATGGCGCCGCGCACCGGGAAGTTCGACGGCGACTCCAGCTTCAGCAGGCGCGGCAGCAGGCGCCCGAAGCCGCTGGCATCGAGCATGAAGTCCGCTTCAATCACGTACTCCTCGCCTTCGGGCGAACGCACGGTGACGCGTGGCGTCTCGCCCGGCTCGGCGGACAGCACCTCATGGCGGTAACGTACTTCCGCGCCCATGCGCTCGGCGCCCTTCGCCAGCACATGGTCGAAGTCGGCGCGTTGCACCTGATAGGTGGTACCCCAGCCCGGCGAGAACTTGTCGCGGAAATCGAACTCGGTGGTGCGCTCGCCGCGCACGAACGCCGCACCGTTCTTGTACTGGAAGCCGGCCTGCACCACGTCCTGCAGCAGACCCGCCGCTTCGATGTACTCCATGCTCTGCGGCAGCAGGCTCTCGCCGATGGAGAAGCGTGGGAACTGCTCGCGCTCGACGATCAGGACCTTGCGTCCTTGTTGCCGCAGCATCGCCGCGGCCACGGAACCGGCCGGGCCGGCGCCGATGATCAGGATGTCAGTGCGTTCCGTTTTCATGCAACCGTGTTTCCATGCGAGGAGGAGTCATCCGGCGGCGGCCGGAACAGGGGCGACAGCAGCCAGACCAGGCCGATGCCGAACAGCAGGGTCAGACCGAACGCGCGCAACGCCGGCGTGGCCGACAGGCCCAGCAGACCGAACGAGAGCCAGGTGCTCGCCGCGCCGACGCAGACCGCCAGCCACGCGCTGGCATCGCCACGGTGCTCGACCAGGAAGATCCCGTAGTCGATGCCCATGCCGAGCAGCAGCATCAGCGCCAGCACGTTGAACAGTTGCAGCGGCTGGCCCAGCCAGCCCAGCAGCGCCACCGTCAGCACGCCCGCCAGCAAGGTCGGCGTGATCACGCGCCACGCCTGGCCGCGATAGCGGAGCGCCAGCACGGCGAACACGACGACGACACCGGCCAGCAGCAGCCAGGACATCATGTGGCGGTAGTGCGTGAGCAGGCGTGAAATATCCGCGGTGCGGTCTACCCAGCGCACGCCCTCCAGGCCTTCCGCCTGCGCCGCGAACGTGGCCAGTGCATCCGTCCGCGACAGGTCGTTGACCATCACCACCGACGCCACGCCCTGCCCCACCTGTCCCAGCCAGAGATGGCGGACGGGAAGCGCGGCGGGCGATGCGAGGAAGGCGTCGATGCCCAACGCCGACGGCGCTAGCTCACCGCGTGCGAGCGCCTCGCCGGTCGCCCTCGAGAGGCGCGCCAGCACGTCCTGCTCGACGCGCGCGGTCAACGCCGCGTCCTCATCCTGCCGGCGCTGCGAGGGCAGCCAGTCGCTCAGGGCACGGTGTCCGCCCACCTTGCCCTGGGCTTCGGCCTGGCGAAGGCGCGCGACGAGCTGTTCTTCGCGCTGCAGCACCTGCTCGGCATCGCGTCCCTGCACGAGGAAGAACTGCGCGGGGCTGGGCATGCCCAGCAAGCGGCCGACGTCGCGCTGCTGGGCGATCAGTTCCGGCGGCGACGACTGCAGGCCCCGCAGGTCGTCATTGCCCTGTACCCGCAACAGGCCGGGCACGGCGACGATCAGCACGACGACCGCCAGCACGATGCCGGCGCGTCGGCTGCCCAGGCGCGGCCAGCGCGCCAGCGTGCCGCCCAGCCAGCGCGAGAAGCCGGTGGTGCGGACCTGTCCGCCATCGAGCCAGGGGAAGAAGAAGATCACCGTCAAGAAGGCGGCCGTCAGGCCGACCACCGAGAACAGCGCCATCTGCCGCAGGCCGGGGAACGGCGCGAGGCCGAGTGCCAGATAGGCCATGGCGCTGGTCAGCAACGCCAGCCACAGGCCCGGCAACAGGTACCTAAGGAGCGACCAGCGGCGCTCGCTGGCCACGCCCTGGCGCGACGCGAACCAGTGGATGCCGTAGTCCTCCGCCACGCCGACCAGGCTGGCACCGAAGATCAGCGTGAGCAGATGGACCTTGCCGAACACCAGCACCGTCACCGTCAGCGCGACCGCGCAGCCCACCAGCAGCGACATCGCCACCAGCAGCAGCGGGCGCAGGGAGCGGAACGCCAGCCAGACCAGCAGCAGCACCGCGGCCAGCGATCCCCAGCCGATGGTGTTGACCTCGCGGTTCGCCTGGACGGCGGCGGATTCGGCGTGCAGCGGCACGCCAGCCTTCAGCACGCGAAGATCCGGGGTGGAGGCCATCGCGGCAGCCGTCGCGCCATCCAGCACATCCTGCAGATGGCGTTCGCCATCCAGCCGGAACGCCGATCCTTTCAGGGTGAACTGCATCACCGCCCAATAGCGGTCCTCGGCCTGCAGAAGGCCATCGCCATCCAGCGCCATGCCGGAGGCCGCGGCCTGCGCCTGCCACCATTGCGGCCACAGCCCCAGCGGATCACTGCGCCACTCGGTCAGGCGTGGCGCGCCCATCGGCCCGTACAGCGCCACCAAAGCGGACTCGGCGAGCGCATCCGCCGGGGTCTGCGCGAGCGCCTCCCGCTGGGCGGGCGTCAGCAAGCGATCGCGATACGGCGCGAGCGTATCGCGCGCCTGCGCGAACCAGTCCTCCGGCGAGCCCCCGGCCACGAGCAGCGCTTGTGCCGCGGGTTGCGCGAGAGCGGCGTCGAATGCCTGGCGCGCTTTCAGCGCGGCGTCCGAGTCCTTCGCTCCCAGCATGACCACGACGTCACGCGAACTGTTCTCGGCGATGCGGCGCGTGGCGTCGGCTACCGTTGGATCGCCCGCTTCCTGCGGCAGCAATGCCAGCACGTCGCTATCGATGCGCGGCGATTGCCAGAACCCCCACTGGTGCCACGCCACGGCGGCCAGCACCAGCAGCCACGCGAGCGCCAGCCACCGCCAGCCACGCAGCGGGTGGCCCGGCGTTACGGGAAGTGCGGAGTCACTCAAACCGGGCCGCCTCGTCGCGCGACAGCGTGGCGGGCGTTTCGCTCATACCGCTGAAGCGCAGGCGGGTGAGGTCGCCATTGGGTTCGCGCAGTTCCACTTCGCGGACATAGCGGTCGCCGGACAGCCGTACCGAGGTGAACGCCTGCGCCAGTTGCCGCGAGCGCGGTACCAGCGTCATCTTCCAGCCCGTGGCGGCCGGCTCTTCCTTCACCTCGAAGGTCGAGGTCAGCGCCTTCATGTCGCCGCTCATCAACGCGAACATCATCGCGTTGACGCTGCGCAGCCCCGGCTGCTGTCTGCCATCCACTTCCACCCGGCGGCTGCCGTCGCGCTGGCGACTGAGGATGCGGTCCTGGGTGATGACGATCTCCGACGGGAACGGCGCGGTGGTGGTCCACAGCACGCCTTTCTCGCGCGCCAGCAGGAAGCGGCCGCTCGAGCGCAACGGGTTCTTGAACCCGGCGACCTGCTTCTCCTGCGCGAACTCGCCGCGCAGCATCGGCACCTGAGCCACCTGGGCGCGCACCTGCGCCAGCGGATCGGCCGCGCGCGCGGAAGGAACAAGGCCGCTGGCCAGTGCAAAGGCGAGCAGCAGTACGACGCGATGCCTCTTCATGGTGCCTGGACTCCCAACCGTTCCCACAACACGGGCGGGCACTGATAGCGCATCTCGCCTGAAGCGGCGTCGACCGCCACCTGGATCGTATGCGCACGCGTCAGCACGTCGCCGCTCGCCGCGTCGCGGATTTCGTAGTCCATCTTCAACCGGTTTTCCCATTCGCTGATGCGCGCGGTCACGATCAGCGGCTGTGCGTACAGCAGCGGCCGGATGTACTTCACGCGGGTGTCGACGATCGGCCACAGGTAGCCGGACGCCTGCATCTGCGGGTAGTCGTAGTCGAACCGCTGCAGCAGCGCGCAGCGGGCGATCTCCAGGTACTTGAAGTAGTGCCCGTGCCAGACCACCTGCATGGCATCGCAATCATGGAAGGCCGGCGCGAGCCGGACTTCGATCGCCAGGTCCTCGCGCGCATCAGCCGGCATAGACGTCCCAGCGCCCATCACGGATGTCGACCAGCAGCTGGCGCAGCTCGCCATCGAGCGCGCGATCCTCTTCGACCAGCGCGATGCGGTGCTGCAGGTCGGCGTACATCGCCGCCGGCCCTTCGCCCAGCGTCGACTGGAGGCCCACGCGTTCGCGCAGCGCCAGCGCCTGGCGGGCGGCGATCAGCATGCCGGCGACCACCTGCTCGGTCAGTTCGATCACGCGCAGGCAATCGCGTGCGGCGATGGTGCCCATGCTGACCTTGTCCTGGTTGTGGCATTCGGTGGAGCGCGAGAACACAGAGGCCGGCATCGTCAGCTTCAACGCCTCGGCGGTCCAGGCCGACACGCTGATCTGCAGCGCCTTCAGGCCGTGATTGATGGCGGCGCGGGGTCCTGTGGCGCCGGACAGGTTGGCCGGCAGACCATGGTTGTAGCGCGCGTCGACGATCAGCGCGAGCTGGCGGTCCAGCAGATCGGCGACGTTGGCCACCGTGTTCTTCAGCGAGTCCATCGCAAAGGCGATGTGTCCCCCGTAGAAGTGGCCGCCGTGCAGGATCTGCTCCCGATCCGGATCGATCAGCGGATTGTCGTTGGCGCTGTTGAGTTCGGTTTCGATCAACTGGCGCAGGAACGGCAACGCGTCTTCCAGCACGCCGATCACGTGCGGCGCGCAGCGCAACGAATAGCGATCCTGCAGGCGCTGCTCGTTCCGTGGCGGACGGTCGCTGTGCAGGTCCTCGCGCAAGCGCTGCGCGACGCGCGACTGCCCGGGATGCGGCTTGGCCGCGAACAGCACGGCGTCAAAATGGTGGGCATTGCCGTCGCTGGCCAGCACGTTGAACGCGGTCAACCGCGTCGCCAGCCGCGACAGGTACTCGGCGCGATGGAACGCCAGACACGCCAGCGCGGTCATGACGGCGGTGCCGTTCATGATCGCCAGGCCCTCCTTGGGACGCAGCGTCAGCGGCGTCATGCCGATCTCGGCCAGCGCATCGCGCGCATCGCGACGCTTGCCGTTGTGCATGACCTCGCGTTCGCCGCACAGCACGGCTGCCACGTACGACAGTGGCGTCAGGTCGCCGCTGGCGCCGACCGACCCTTCGGCGGGAATCAGCGGCAGCACGTCGTGGCACAATAGCGTCTCGAGCCCCTGCAACAACGGCAGACTGACACCGGACATGCCGCGTACCAGCGACGCCAGCCGCGCGGCGAGCACCGCACGGGTTTCGGTTTCGTCGAGGAAGCGGCCGAGTCCGCAGCCGTGGTAGGTGTACAGGTGGTGCGGCAGTTCCGCGACCAGGGCGGGCGGGATGTTCACCGTGCACGAGTCGCCGTAGCCGGTGGTGACGCCATAGATGACGCCCTCCTCTTCCAGAAGGCGGCTGAGGAAGTCTGCGCCGCGCGCGATCCGCGCCCGGAAGACGGTGTCCGTGGACAGCACGGCATGGGTCTTCCGCTGTGCCAGCGCCACCACGTCCTCGATACGCAGCGGTGCGTCGCCGAACACCGGCGCCACGGATTCATTCAGTGCGGAGGTCATGCGGTACCTGATCCCAGAAGGGGTAAAAGTTGAACCAGTCGTACGGGGACAGGCGGACCTGCCGCTCCATCCATGTCGAGAACTGCGCAGCGTAGCCGGCCAGGGCCGCATCGCGCGAGCCGCGCGGCAGCGTGATCCGGTCGGCGA
This sequence comes from Pseudoxanthomonas sp. LjRoot143, assembly GCF_964252945.1. Taxonomy (NCBI): domain Bacteria; kingdom Pseudomonadati; phylum Pseudomonadota; class Gammaproteobacteria; order Lysobacterales; family Lysobacteraceae; genus Pseudoxanthomonas; species Pseudoxanthomonas sp. LjRoot143. The sequence goes on from NZ_CAXUPM020000001.1 coordinate 1,841,003, forward strand.
AGGCCTCCAGGCGCACGCTGTAGCCGTCGCCCTCGTGCGTGCACGCCATGGTGAACACCGGGCACCGCAACGCCGAGCCCAGCACGTAGGCCCCGATGGGAAACGGCGCGTCGTGTCCCAGGAACGGGACCATGACGCTGCGGCCGCCACGCAGGGGCACGCGGTCGCCAGCGATGGCGATGAACTCCCCGCGCGCCACGCGTTCGGCCAGCTTCACCGCATCGGCCGGCCCCAGGTCGGTGACCTGCAACAGCTCGACGCGACTACCCGCATCGAGGCGACGGATCAGCCGGTTGAAGCGCTCGGCATGGGCGGTATGCACCAGTGCGGTCAGGCGGAAACCGGGCACCTGGTCGGCCATGACCTGGCACAGCTCCAGGCATCCGAGGTGCGCAGTGACGATCAGTCCGCCCTCGCCCGTTTTCACCCGTGCCAAGACGTCCTGCCTCAGCATCCGCACCTTGTCGACGGGATAGCGCTGGCCCAGCGCCAGGATCTTGTCCAGCATCGTCTCGGCGAACATCGCGAAGTGATGCAGGCTCTGCCGCGCGCCGGGTCGCGGCGACGGCACGCCCAGGTGGTTGTGCGCACGCCGCAGGTATTGAAGCGATGCGCGTCGCGCCGTGCCGTTGAGCAGCCAGTGGACGAACACCACCGGATACACGCACACACGGAACGGCCAGCGGCCCAGCCAGCGGTGCACCGCGCAGAGCAACAGGATGCCGCGCACCGAGGTGGATTCGCCGATGTCGGCCCAGTGTTCGCTGCGACCGCTCATGCCGCGACTACCCGGGCACGACGCACCAGCAGGCGCGGCAACCGGCGCAACATGCCGAAGAACAGGCGCGTGTGCATGCGGCTGATGCGCACGTTGTCGCGCCACACGTCGAAGTGGGACACGCCGTCGAGCGGGTAGGTCACCCGCGTCGGCAGGTTACGTACCGCGATGTTCCGCCAGAACAGCCTCACCAGCACTTCCACGTCGAAATCCATGCGGCGGCCGATGGTCTCCTCGTCGATCAGCCGCAGTACCGGCGGCAGCGGATAGACGCGGAAGCCGCACATCGAATCCCGGATACCGAACGACAAGGTGTTGATCCACACCCAGACATGGGTGAGATAGCGCCCGTAGAGCCGTCCCTTCGGCACGCTCGCGTCGTACAGCGGCACGCCGCAGACGACATCGTCCGAGTGCGCCTGCGCATCGGCGAGGAAACGCGGGATGTCGGCCGGGTCGTGCTGGCCGTCCGCATCGATCTGCAGGACATGCGAGTGCCCGCGGATGCCCGCGTCGCGAAAACCGGCCAGTACCGCCCCGCCCTTGCCTTGGTTGACGGGCAGCCGCAGCAATCTCACCTGCGGCGCATGCAGCGCCGCCAGCCGGTCGAGTTCACGTGCGCAGGCCTCGCCCGAGCCGTCGTCCACCAGCAGGCACGGCGTCCCGGTCGCCAGCACGCCCTCCACCATCGTGGCGATCGCATGCTCGTGGTCGAACACCGGGATCACCACCAACGGGTGGAAACCGGCCGACATCGGCGCAGGGTCATTCGCCATCGGCAAACACCACGCGACCGCTCGCATGCGCCCCATGCACGGAGGTGTAGCGGAACACCAGCGTGCCCCGCTCCGCCTGCCATTCGAGATCCAGCCGGATCAGGTCGCCGGGACGCGCGACCCGCTGGAATTTCAGGGCCTCCATGCGCAGGAACCGCGACGGCACGTCGAAAGCTTCGCTCGCCAGTTGCACGGCCCAGTCGAGCTGCGCCACGCCCGGCAGGATCGCTGCCTGGCTGAAATGGCCGTCGAACACCGCCAGCGACGCATCCAGCGACAACTCCACCTGCGCCCGGTTCGCTTCCCGCAAGGTCCAGTGCGCGTCCGGGCGTTCGGGACGGAACAGCGCGGCCAACGCCGCCTCGGTCACCTTGCCCTGCGCGTTGACGGGCAGCGCGATGGTGAAACGCCAGCGACGCGGTCGCGTCACCGCATCCTGGGTAGCCGCGAGATGCCGCGACAACGACTGCGAGAGGGCACGGCGCGCCGTGGCATCGTCCGGCACGGGGACGCCGTCGGCCATCGCGACGACCGCCGCGAGGGCATTGCGCGCGCCGCCCAGCAGCAGCACGCGTGCCTCCCTCACCGCGGGATGCGTCTGGATCTGGCGTTCGAGCGCGTCGAGCGACACGCGCCGCTCCTCCACCTTCACGATACGGTCGGCCCGGCCCAGCAGGCGGAAGCCGCCGGCACCGTCGGGCTCCGCACGATCCTGGCTGCGCCACCACGCATCGCCGGACAGGTGGGACGAATGCACTTCGAGCACGCCGTCCTGCACGCGCCAGTCGACACCGGGCAGCGGGCACCAGACCGGCACTTCCGTCTCCCAGCGACGCCAGGCGATGCCGCCGGTTTCACTGCTGCCGAGGATCTCGGTGGGTGGCACGCCGAGCAGGCGGGCAACCTCGTGCGCCGCCTCGGCGGGCAACGCACCGCCCGAGGAGAACACGGCACGCAATTTCCCGTGCAGCGATGCCCACGGCAGCTGCGCCGGCAAGCGCTTCAGATGCGCGGGACTGGCGACCAGTACCGCGTCCTGCCCTTCCATCGCCGCCAACAGGTCTTCGGGAAAGAACGCCCGCGACACGATGGCGCGTCCGGCCGCCAACGGCCACAGCACGCGGAACAGCAACCCGTAGATGTGCTGGTGCGAGACCGTACCGTGCACGGCCACGCCGTCCAGCGACCGGCCGAGCGCCGCCTCCAGCGCATGCACCTCGGCGTCGAGCTGACGCAGCCGCTTCTCGATGGCGACCGGCTCACCGGTGCTGCCCGAGGTGAACACGACCAGACGCGTGGCGTCCGCATCGAGCGCTCCCACGACGGCATCGCTATCCGGCGCGTGATCCGGCGTCGGCATATCGCTCTCGATCCAGTCGCCGACGAAACCGTCCACCCGCGTCCGCAGGCGCGACTGGGTGCCGGTCAGCGCATCGCCGGGCAGCACCACGGTCTTGCCGGCGTGCCATGCGCCGTACAGCGCTGCGGCGAAACGCGCGGCGTCCTCGAAATGGAGCGCCCAGATGTCGCCGGCACGCGCGCGGAAACTCGCCTGCCAGTGCAGCACGTCACGATGGAAGTCTGCATGGTCCGCGGACACGGCGCCTGCAGCGAGGAACGCGCGTCCCGGCATGGGCCGCACGGCGACGTCGGCGAGCGCGCGCCACTCAGCCATGCCGGTACCCCGCCTTCACGCGCTGCCGCACCAGCCATTCGGCCCCGAACAGCAGGCCGATGAGCGCGTATGCAATCAGGCCGTTGTACAGCGCCCAGGCGCGGTCCGACATCCACAACGCCGTGACCAGCGCGAGCGCGCCATTGAAGACGAAGAACCCGCACCACACCTGGGTGACGCGGCGCGTATAGGCCACGCCAGCGGGCGGCAGATCGGGCTCGGTCAGCCGCGCGATGCGTTCGACGGCCGAAGGCGGGAACGCCAGGCTGGTCGCGAACACCACCAGCATCACGGCGTTGATCAGCGCCGGGTACAGCTTCAGCGGCAGCGCCTCATTGAAGGCCGTGGCCAGTGCCGCCAGCATCGCGGCGCCGGCCGCAGCGACCAGCCAGATCGCCTGCCGGGTCGCGATGGCACGAAGCACGGCGAGGACCAGCAGCAGCACCGCCAGCCAACGCGGCTCGAAGCGGCCCATCGCCCAGTACACCACCAGGGGATACGCCACCGACAACGCCACGAAGATGGCCGCGCCTATCCGGGACACGGGAACGCGCCTACGCTCAGGCAGCTTGGTCGCGAATCAGGCCGTACAGCACGTCCACGATGTCCTGCACCGTGCGCACCGACTTGAAAGCCTCGGGCTGCAGGCTGCGCCCAAGCAAGGGCTTGAGCTGCACGATCAGGTCCACCGCATCGATGCTGTCGATGTCGAGGTCGTCGTAGAGCCGAGCCTCCGGCGTGATGCGCGCGGGCTCGATCTCGAAGCTGTCATGCAGGATCGTGACGATCCGGTCGAAAAGTTCGTTTTTGGTCATCTTGCCAGTCCTGCCCGTCCCTGCTCAGGCCTTGCCCTGCGAGGCGACGAAATCCGCCAGGGCACGCACGCTGGCGAAATGCCGGCGGGTTTCCTGCGAGTCTGCGGAGAGTGCGACGCCGTAGCGCTTCTGCAGCGCCAGCCCGAGTTCCAGGGCGTCGATCGAGTCCAGCCCGAGACCTTCGACGAACAGCGGCGCGCCGGTGTCGATGTCGTCGGGCGTGATGTCTTCCAGCGACAGCGACGAAATGATCAATTCCTTGATCTCGTGCTCAAGTGCCTGCACGCGATGGATCTCCCGCAAAGTAGTTGGCCAGATGTTCCGTGAGCCGCCGGGCTGCCAGCGCCTCTCCCCCCGCCGATGGATCCGCCCCCGCCACTCCGTTCAGGAATGGGGCGATCGGCAGGTCTTCCTGAACATCGATCACCATATGGAATCGCACCGGCGGCACACGATACCACTTCTCCCCTTTCCCAAGCGTCAGCGGCGAGCAGGATATCCGCACGGGCGTGATGTCCAGCGCCCCGCACGGCGATGTTCGCGGCGCCCCGCTGCAGCTTCAACGGTTGCCCCGGGGTGGTCCGCGTGCCCTCGGGGAAGATCACCAGCGCACCGCCGGCCCGCACGGCGGCGATGCAGTCCTCGACCAGGCCGGCGCCGTCGTCGTTGGCCACGTAGCCTGCCGCCCGCACAGGCCCGCGCATGAACGGATTGCGGGCCACCGCGGACTTCACCACGCAGTCGGCGTTGGGCAGCAGGGACACCAGCAGGACCACGTCGATCAGGGTGGGATGGTTCGCCAGCACCAGCAAGCCATCGCGGGCCAACCGTTCCCGCCCCCGGATCTCGTACGTCATCACGCCCATGCGACGCATGAACTCGACATGGGCGGCGAAACTGCGCTGAACGATGCGACGCGACCAACGCCGGCGCCGTTCCGGGTCGCGCACCAGCCACAGCATCGGCGGCAGGACACATACCCCGAGGAGCAAACCGCCCACCCCGAACGCGAGGAAGCTCAGGCCGGTGCCCGCTACACGCCACGCATGATCGAGGCGGTCACGCATCGCGTCGCCACTGCCACACCGAACCGTCGCAATGCCAGCGCAGCGATGCGTCCCCCGCCAGGAGGAAACGCAGTACGTCCAGGCCATGCGGCAGCGTGGAGGCCAGCGGGCTCCCGCCACCGTCGTCGCCCTCCCATTCCAGCGTCAAGGTCGGAGCGGAAACATCGCGGCCACCGATCCGCCAGCACCACGCGAAGCCGGCATCGGGCTCGTCCGCGAAACCGGCATAGACCGGGGGCAACGGGGCGTCATACACCACGAGCATGACCTCGGGCGCGCCATCGGCCAGCAGTGCCGCCGCTTCGACGCAGGCGGCCTCCACCGTCGCCATGCCGCCGGCCAGTGCGAGATAGTTGCCTCGCTCGCGCCGCAGGATCGAGTACAGCGCCGCGATCGCGTTGTGCACCGACAGGCCGAAGGTGGTGGGCGATGGCGGTTGCGCCGTCGCGAGGGCTTCCAGCAGTTCCATCGAACGCGCCACATCGCCGTGGCGCGAGGCGAACACCAGCGGCAGGCCACTGTCCTCCGCCTGCTGGCACCAGAACGCGGTCTGGATCGCCATGCGTCCGAGCCGCTCGATGCGTCGCCGCTGCATGGCCGGCACCTCGGCCAGCGCCGGCGTGGCATCGCCCGTCGGCAGCCACGGCGCAGCGGCCCACGCGCGCCATGCGTCGCGATCCACCAGTCCCGGCGCCCACGCCGACCACTCCCTCACTGAAAAGCCGATCATTCGCAGCGCAATGCCTTGCCGATTCCGATCAGCCTATTTCAACCCGCCTGCCCCGACGTTCGCCAGTCGTGAAATTTTTCGTAACGGATGCTTGCGCATCGGAAAGAGGCTGGCTATTATTCCGCTCCTGCCAGCACGTGGGGCCATAGCTCAGCTGGGAGAGCGCCTGCATGGCATGCAGGAGGTCGGCGGTTCGATCCCGCCTGGCTCCACCAATTTCCGGACAATAGGCCGTCCGGAAAGAAAATCTGGCAACACTTTCGTGCGTCCCCATCGTCTAGAGGCCTAGGACATTACCCTTTCACGGTAGCGACCGGGGTTCGAATCCCCGTGGGGACGCCAATCTCTTCAAGGCCCGGGAAACCGGGCCTTTTTTTGTTTCACGATGACTCCAGCCCGGTAGTTCGCTGGACTGCGACGTAGCCCGATACAGCAGGTTTATCAATAGCTTACGCGCTTCCATCATATGCCGGTGCTTTCTGAAACTTGACCCGGTTCTCCCTCGCGCCGCTCCTATCTGGCTCCTGGAATCCGGGTCGTTCCAAGGAGTCATCATGGCAAAGATCAAGCTCACCAAGACCGCCGTAGAGTCGGCGCAACCCCAGGCGAAGGACATCGAACTACGGGATACCGTCGTGCCCGGCTTCCTTTGCAAGATTACCTCGACGGGACGCCGGGTGTTCATGCTCCAGTACCGCACGAACTCTGGCCAGCCCCGCAAGCCCTCGCTGGGACTCTACGGGGAGCTAACCGTCGAACAGGCGCGGGTCAAAGCGCAGGACTGGCTGGCCGAGGTTCGCCGGGGTGGTGATCCCGGCGGTGCCAAGGCCGAGGCGCGCAAGGCGCCCACGATGGCCGAGTTGTGCAAAAAGTTCATGGAGGACTACTCCAAGAAGCGCAACAAGGTCAGCACGCAGGACGGCTACCAGGGCGTCATCGACCGCAACATCATCCCGCTGCTGGGCCGCAAGAAGGTGCATGACGTGAAGCGGCCCGACATTGCGGGGCTCATGGAAAAGCTGGCCTACAAGCCGACCGAGGCCAACAAGACCTTCGGCGTGCTGCGCAAGATGTTCAACTTGGCCGAAGTCTGGGGCTTCCGCCCGGACGGCACGAATCCGTGCCGCCACGTCCCGATGTACCCGCCGGGCAAGGAAACCCGGCTCATCGTGGACGAGGAAATGGTGCGGATCTTCCGCCAGTTGGAGAAACTGGAGGCGGAGGGGCTGGAGAACTACGTCATCCCGTTGGCGATCCGGCTGCAATTCGAGTTTGCGGCGCGGCGCTCCGAAATCTGCCCGCTCGAATGGAGCTGGCTGGACTTCGAGAACCGGCGCGTGGTGTGGCCCGACAGCAAGGTTGGCGGCATTTCCAAGCCCATGAGCGAGGAAGCCTATCGGCTGCTTTCGACGGCGCCGCGTCTGGAAGGCTGCCCTTACGTCCTGCCGTCGCCGAACGACCCGGCCAAGCACCTGACCTTTGGCGAGCACTATGGCGGCTGGTGCCGGACGCTCAAGGCCGCCAGCGTGCCGCACGTAGGCACGCACGGCATCCGTCATCGCTCGACCACCGACATTGCCAATTCCGGTGTGCCGACCAAAGTGGGAATGAAGCTGACGGGCCACAAGACCGTGGCGATGTTCATGCACTACGTCCACACCGAGGACAAGCCGGTGCGCGAGGCGGCCGAGCTGGTGGCCAGCCGCCGCCAAGCCATCACGGGCGCGCGGCAGCTTGCGGAGGCGGTGGCATGAACGGGCGCCGGCCATCAGCAGCATCGCTCGCAGCGCCCGCGGCGCTGCTGGGCGACATTCGGGCACTGATCGAGGCGGCGCGCTTGCGCGCCGCCTCGACGGTGAATAGCGAGCTTACGATGCTCTACTGGCGCATCGGCCAACGCATCCACACGCAGGTCTTGGACAGGCGCCGGGGCGCCTACGGCAAGGAAGTTCTGCCCACCTTGGCTGCGCAGTTGGTGGAGGAGTACGGCAGCAGCTTTGCAGAGCAGAACTTGCGCCGCATGGTGCAGTTCGCCGCCACCTTCCCCGACGAGCGAATTCTCGTATCACTGATACGAGAATTGAGCTGGACGCACTTCATCGCCCTGATGCCGCTGAAAGACCCGCTCCAGCGGGACTACTACGCACAGATGGCCAGCACCCAACGCTGGAGCGTGCGGACGCTGCGCGAGCGTATCGACTCGATGCTGTACGAGCGCACGGCGCTTTCCCAAAAGCCGGAAGAAACCATAGCGCAGGAGTTGGCGACCCTGCGCGATGCGCAGCGCATGTCGCCGGCCCTGGTCATGCGCGACCCGTACATCCTCGACTTCCTGGGCCTGCGGGACACTTGGCAGGAAGGCGACTTGGAAGCGGCGATCATCCGTGAAATGGAGTCCTTCCTGCTGGAGCTGGGCGCGGGCTTCTCATTCGTCGCCCGGCAGAAGCGCATTCCGATCGACGACGAGGATTTCCACCTTGACCTTCTGTTCTACAACCGCAAGCTGCGGCGGCTGGTTGCGGTGGAGTTGAAGGTAGGTGACTTCAAGGCGGCCTACAAAGGGCAGATGGAGCTTTACCTTCGGTGGCTAGACAAGCACGAACGGGAGCCGGAGGAAGCCTCGCCGCTCGGGATCATCCTTTGCACCGGCAAGAAGCGCGAGCAGATCGAATTGCTGGAGCTGGACAAGTCCGGCATCCACGTTGCCGAGTATCTGACCGCCTTGCCGCCGAGGGGCGTGCTGGTGGAGCGGCTGCAACAGGCAACGCAACGGGCGCAGTTGCAAATCGAGCAGCGCAAGACGGACAACGAGTAGTCCTGTCCCAAGCAGTCGGGCGTCCCGGCGTGCCGCCGTCGCGCTGTCGTGCTGCGCATCGAGCTTCGCTGCGCGAGTCTCGCCCCTGTCGGGCTTCCATCACTGACGCCTCCGTCCCGGCTCGTTGATCCGGGCCTGCGCGCTCCGCTTGCCAAAAATCGACTCTGTGCAGTGGGCGGGTGTGGGCGGTCTTGCTGTTCCCTTCACCGTATCACGGCGTTCTCGCCGTCAAGGGCGGCGCGCGCCATGCGCGCTTGCGTCCTGGCGGCCGTCTGCGACCCCTGACTGCTTGCGCTGCGCCGTGCTGCCGCCGGTTCCGGGCAATTCCGCCCGAGCAACCGGAGCACGATCATGTCGCAACTGTCCTTTCCCTCGTTCGATTCCTGTCTGCTGGTGCGCGACGCGCACGGGCGCTATCTACCGGCATCGGCCGACGACATTCTGGAAGCTGCGCGCCAGGTCATTGACCGGAAAATGCGGCGCGGAGCAGAGTTCACTTCGCCGGCGGCGGTCAAGGAATACTTGCGTACAAAGTTGGCCAGCTTCGAGCATGAGGTGTTCGTAGTGCTGTTCATGGATACGCGCCATCGTCTGATCGAATACAGGGAGATGTTCCACGGCACTATTGACGGTGCGTCGGTGTATCCGCGCGAAGTGGTCAAGGAGGCGCTGCGGCTCAATGCGGCGGCGGTCGTCGTTTCGCACAACCATCCGAGCGGAAACCCCGAGCCGAGCGCGGCTGACCGGGCGCTGACCCAGCGGCTCAAGGAAGCGTTGGGTCTGGTGGACGTGCGCGTGCTCGATCACATCATCGTTGCGGGCAACGAAACGGCATCGTTCGCCGAGCATGGGCTGATCTAGCCCAAGGGGCTTCGGCCCCTTTTTGCTGCGCCTGGTGGCATAGCTATGGCCCTCGCGGCCTGATGCTCAGGCCGTCGCAACCTGAATCATCTCGTCGTAATGTTTCTTGTCCACCTCTTCCAGCCACTGGAAGATGTTCCCGATGACGCTGTGGCTTTCGCCTGCCAAGTTTTCTGCGGATTCCTCTGTTATCTCGGCGGCCGCAAAAACTGAGTGCAACACCCGACCATTTCGGTAAGGTGTTGCCCCATGTCCTATCACGAACTCAGCGCCACAGAGCGCGTCACGATCCAGATCGGCCTGTGCAATGGCTTCAGCCAGCGCAGGCTTGCCCGGCTGATGAACCGCAGCCCCTCGACGGTCAGCCGTGAGATCCGGCGCAACCGGAATGCTCAAGGCGAGTACGTTGCAGACGATGCCCAGCGCTTGATGCATACACGCCGCGTGGTCTGTCGACCCGCAAAACGGCTGGTGCCCGGCAACGAGTTGTTCGAGCTGGTCGCCCACCTGCTGCGACAGCGCTTTTCTCCCGAGCAGATTGCCGGCAAGCTGCGAACCATGAAATCCCCAAGCTTCGAAGACGCCTACGTCTGCCGCGAGACAATCTACAACGCGATCTATGCCCTGCCGGTCGGCGAGCTGCGCAAGGAGCTGATCATCTGTCTGCGGCAGGGCAAGACTACCCGCCGGCCGCGCTCCGGCGGGGTGGATCGACGTGGCCAGATCCCCGACATGGTCAGCATCCACGTACGCCCACCGGAGATCGAAGACCGCCTGATGCCCGGTCACTGGGAGGGCGATCTGATCAAGGGCAAGGCCAACGCCTCGGCGGTAGCCACCCTGGTCGAGCGCACCAGCGGCTACCTGATCCTGGCGAAGATGAACGATGCGACGGCGACCTCGGCGGTGGAGGGCTTCAGCGCGGCGCTGAACCGCATGCCGCTGGCTGTACGCAAGAGCATGACCTACGACCAGGGGCGAGAGATGGCGCGGCACGCGGAAATCACCCAGAAGACCGGTGTGGCGATCTACTTCTGCGACCCACACAGCCCCTGGCAGCGCGGCAGCAACGAGAACATCAACGGCCTGATCCGCCAGTACCTGCCCAAGGGCACGGACTTGTCGGTGTACAGCCAGGAGCAGTTGGATGCCATTGCCTACGAACTGAACATCCGACCGCGCAAGCGCTTCAATTGGAAATGCCCGATTGAGGTCATGACAGAAGTAGTGGCGTTGCAGCATGATGCACCTGCTTCAATCCAGTAACCGTGTTGCACTCAGCTTCTGCAACCGCCCCCAATAACGTCGCTATGTGAATACTTATTGATAAAGCGGTAGATTTTTTCTTTAAGCTCTGGTGTCGTGATGGTGCAATCTTTTAGGCCAGCCTCCATCAATTGACTAATGTCGCTTCGACGCCTTGGATATTTGAAGGTGAAAAACGATTCAACAAGCTTTCGGGCGAGGTTGGCGGTCAAGAACGCCTCATCTCGATTGAGTGTTGTGTGCGCCCTATATTCGTAGAGCTTCTTGAAGATATAGTGGTACTCGGAACCGTAGTTCTTGAGTGAGTCGTCGGCATCCACAAGTAGGGAGTGACGAGGGGAGCCAGGTGGCGCATCCAGGCGATAAAAGAAGCAATTCTCGGCGTTGCCTTTTTTGACTCGATTCCTATTGGTGCCAGTGAACCAGTCTCTCACTAGCTTAAAGTAAGTGAAGTTGTGAGTCAGCACAAAAAGTTGCTTGGCTTCAGTGCATTGCGTTCTCAAAAACGAGTAGGCGTGAAACAAGTGATTAGAATCAAAGCTTGAGACCGGATCGTCAACGACGACGATCGTATCCTTGATGTTATTTCCATTTTCTTTGAGCTTCGTGATGAAATAGACAAATGCAATCGCAGTTTTCTCACCTTCGCTCAAATTCCCATCGTGCTCACCAACCCCGTTTCTGATGATCTCATAGCCTTTCTTCTTCTGATTGAAGTTCAGGCAAAGCTCAGAGCGGCCAATGAAGCGATGCAGGATGTCATTGAACTCCTTTGCCCCGACCGTTTCATTCGAGAGCGCCGCTTCTATGGCTCCGACCTCTAGACTAATTTTTTCAATTTCCTTATGGTCGTTCTTTGCTTCTGACTCAAGGTCATTGCACTTCTTCTCACTTCCAGCATAGTCAAACTCTTGCACCTCAGCCGCAGCAAAGTGAAGCTCCAGTGCCACCTTGCTTTTTGAGGTCTCAGATTTGAAATTTGAAGTCTTATTGTTGTGCTTTCCAACGAGAGCAACAATCGATTTCAGGATGTCATTGAAATTGGTGACATCGTCTTCAACCACATCCGAGATCTGAATGTCTGTCTTCCCAGGGTCTGTGATCTTGGCCTTCAGGGCTTCCCGCCAGGCGTCGATTTGCTGGTCGATCTTTTCAGCAGCAGTTGCGTAGTCCTTTTGAAGCTTCTCTGCCTCGGCCGATAGTTCTTTATAAAACTCGGTCGATGCGGGAAACTGATTAGCTGGAGCGCCTTGAGATTCAATCCATGTCGCCGCGTTCTGAAGTCGGCTCTGAAACTCCGTGAACTCCTTGCTGAAGTGGGCAGCAAGCGCCTCGGCACGAAGCTGGGCGAACGGAGAGCCGCAGAACTCGCAGGATTGCGAGTCGTGGTTTTTATGGATTTCCAAGCCTGCTTGAACCCATTCGCGGATTTCCGGGTTATCGGTCAGCCGCTGGATTGCTTGATTGACCGCCGTAGTCCCAATCAAATCTCTGATGCGGCCCGCCGCTTTCTTAAAGTAGTCCGGCTCAATGGCCGTTGAGGCGAAAGCAATGCTTGGAAGCTGATCTGGCTTGGCGGCATTCGTAAGGTCGATAACCCTCTCATCTGGAAGAACCGACTCCGCCTTGATAATTGTCTCGCCGTTATTCTGTATGAAGTTGAAGAGCTTGCGGCGGTCGTAATTCAAGTAATAACTGTCGCTCGTATCAATCGCCTGAAGTCCAAGCTTCATTTTCTTGGCAGCATTGGTCAGGAACTTCTCTAATGCCTCACGCTGCTTCTTGATATCGCTTTGCTTGTCGTCGTGAGCCTTCTTTTTCGACTGAAGCTCGCTCTTCAGCTTCTCCAGCTTCTGCAAGTCATCAATCTTCTCTTTCGCAATAAGAAGGATGCTCTTTACGGATTTGTCCCAATCAATGTTCTCATGCACGAAGCGTTGATTGAAAACATGAATATTCAATTGGGATGAGTGGAGTGTGGATTCCGTGATCGTTGAGCCATCCTCCAGAACTACTGAAAATTGGCCCGTGCTGAAGCGGGGAACCATCGAGCGAAGCTCAAAGCAAGAGAATAGATTCGATAACGTTGACTTGCCTGTTCCATTCCAACCATAGACCAGGTTGTACCGGCCGAACTTTTGGATCTTCGTTCCATTGAAGTCGCTGAAGATTCCGAACTGTTTGAGGCGGTTGATGCAGACAATCATCTCTATATCTCCGTGTTCTTGCTTTCCCATCATTTGCTTGCGAAACAAATGGTAAACGAAGAGTCCTCTTGCGTCTCCGCTTCGCGGATCGCGCTGCTCCAGGTTCGCTAGTCGCTCATCCCTGGCGGGACTGGCTTCGCCAGCCTTCCGCATCGCTGACGCCTACGGCCCGGCTTCCAGCTTCGGGCCTGCGCGCTTCGCTTGCGTGCGGTCAGCACAAAGGGATGGCCGTTGCCTTGTCCAGCCGTCTCCCCTGACTTCATCACCTTACCCGCGACCGTAGCCCGCGACCGTGTGCCGTCAAGGCGCGCAGGGCCGTGTCCTCGGCTGCGCCTGCGGGCCGCACCAACCCTGCGCTTGGCTCCTTGACGGCCCCCGTCCGCGCGCTCCTTTGGGCGCGGGCGATGAACTCAGGAAAGACGGTGGCAACAGGGCCAACCGGGTTCCTCGTGCCGACCGCACCAAACAGCCGAAAGGCTGGGCTCCGAATCTAGAAATCCGGTGTGCGGTGTGAACAGCAAACCTCTTTTGTCAGGAGAAAGACCATGCAACTCGCATCCCGTTTCGCTTTCCGCTCCCCCTCGCTGCGCAGCGATTACCCGCTGTCCGACGACCAGATTCACCGCGTGGCCCCGTCCATCTTCGCGGATGCCCCGCACGAGAGCCGTTCGCAGCGGTACGCCTATATCCCCACCGCCGCCGTGCTGACCGAGCTTCGCAAAGAAGGCTTCCAGCCTTTCATGGTGACGCAAACCCGCGTGCGCGACGAAGGCAAGCGCGAGCACACCAAACACATGATTCGCTTGCGCCATGCCAGCCAGATCAACGGCGCGGAGGCCAACGAAATCGTGCTGCTGAACTCGCACGACGGCACCAGCAGCTATCAGATGCTGGCCGGAATGTTCCGGTTCGTGTGCAGCAATGGCCTTGTCTGCGGCAACACCGTGGCCGATGTGCGAGTGCCCCATAAAGGCGACGTGGCCGGTCTGGTCATTGAGGGGGCTTACGAAGTCTTGAGCGGTTTCGATCGGGTGAAGGAATCGCGCGATGCCATGCGCGGCATCACCTTGGACGATGGCGAATCCGAAGTGTTCGCCCGCGCCGCGCTCGCCCTCAAGTACGACGACCCCGACAAGCCCGCGCCCATCACGGAATCGCAAATCCTGATGCCGCGCCGCTTCGACGACCGCCGCCCCGACCTGTGGAGCGTGTTCAACCGCACCCAAGAAAACCTGACCCAAGGCGGGCTGCGTGGCCGCAGCGCCAACGGGCGCCGACAGCAAACCCGCCCGGTGCAGGGCATCGACCAAAACATCCGACTAAATCGCGCCCTCTGGCTGCTGGCCGATGGCATGCGCCAGTTGAAAGCCTGAATCCCCACGCGGCAGGGGCAGGCAGCAGCCCTTGTCGCTTTCTTCGCTGCTGCATCCCTGAACCGATAGGAGTTATCACCATGAACGCCGTTACCCAAACCGAAGCCCGCGCCATCAACACCGCCGCCGCTATCCCGCTGGAAGCCGCTGATCCGACCAAGAACCTGATTCTGGTTCCGCTGTCGCGGCTGGTGTCGCGTCCCACTGGCCGCAACGTGCGCAAGACCCCGCGCATGTCCATTCCCGAACTCGCCGCCAGCATCCAGCGTGTCGGCCTGCTGCAAAACCTCATCGTGATTGCCGCCGCCGATGGCGAGCATTACGAGGTCGTGGCCGGTGACCGTCGCCTCGCAGCGTTGAAGCTGCTGGCGAAAAAGCACCGCATTAGCAAGGAATGGGAGGTGCCTTGCCTGCTGGTGGCCGATGGCACCGCCCGCACGGCCAGCCTCACCGAGAACGTGCAGCGCGAAGCCATGCACCCCGCCGACCAGTTCGAGGCGTTCGCCGCGCTCGTGGCCGAAGGCCGCAGCATCGAGGACATTGCAGCGGATTTCAGCGTCACGCCGCTGGTGGTGCAGCGCCGTCTGAAACTCGCCAACGTGTCGCCGCGCCTGCTGGCCGACTACCGGGCCGAGGCCGTGAGCCTTGACCAGTTGATGGCCCTCGCCATCACCGACGACCATGCTGCGCAGGAAGCCGCGTTCTACGATGCGCCCACATGGCAGCGCGGCCCGCACAACCTGCGCGACCGCCTGACCGAACGCGAAATCGACGCCTACCGGCATCCGCTGGTGCGCTTTGTCGGGCTGGACGGCTACGAGCAGGAAGGCGGTGGCATCCGCCGCGACCTGTTCGCGGAGGGCGACAAAGGCGTGTATCTGACCGATGCCGCACTGCTGGAACGGCTGGCGCAGGACAAGCTGGCAGGTATCGCCGCCAAGGTGCAGGCCGAGGGCTGGGCGTGGGTGGATGCCACGCCGGGCATGACCCATGCCGATCTGCAAGCCTTCCAGCGTGCGCCAAGGGAACGCCGCAGTCCGAACAAGCGCGACGCGCAGCGCATCGAGAAGCTGCAAACCAAGCTGCACGAACTGGCCGAGGCGGTGGATGCCGCGCTGGACGACGAGGACGAGGAAAAGGCCGATGCCTTGCAGGAAGAAGGCGAACGCCTGGGCGAGCAGTTGCAGGCGCTGGAAGATGGCTTGCTGGACTATGCGGCCAACGTGAAGGCCGCAGCCGGTGCCATTGTCACCATCGACCGCGACGGGCAGGCCGCGATTCATCGCGGGCTGCTGCGCGAAGCGGAGGCCAAGGCACTGCGCACGCTGGAGCGGCTGCGGCAGGGTTTCGGCAGCGAAGGCGAAGCCGCGAACGAGGACGCAGGCGAGGACGACGAGCAGCCCAAGACCGCCGCCATGTCTGACCGACTGGCGCAGCGGTTGAGCGCGCACCGTACCGCTGCGCTGCAAATCGAAGTTGCACGGCATCCGCAAGCAGCGCTGGCCGCCGTGGTGCATGGCATGGTGCAGACCGTCTTGCAGGAAAGGCACTACGGGCACGACCTGCCGCTGGGTGTGCGCCTCACGGTGCAAGACCGGCTGGAAGGCATGGCCCCGGACTGGCCGGAATCACCCGCCGCCGTGGCGCTGCGCGAACTGCAACAGGTGGCAGGCGAAACCTTGCCGGAGGACAGCGCCGAACTGTTCGCCGCGCTGCTGGCGAAATCACAGGATGAACTGGTGCGGCTGTTGGCCGTGTGCTTAGCTTCCACGGTGGACGTGGTGACGCCTCGCGCCACGCCGCACCAGCCCGGCGCGGAACTGGCGCAGGCCGTGGGGCTGGATATGGCCGCGTGGTGGCAGCCCACCAATGAGGGTTACTTCCGGCATGTGCCGAAGGCCGCGATTCTGGAAGCCGTTGGCGGGTTCGCGCCCTCGCACGTCACCCGACTGGCGAAGTTGAAGAAGGGCGACATTGCCAGCGAAGCCGAACGGCTGGCCGCTGGCACCGGCTGGATGCCCGCCATCTTCCGCTCCGAAGGCCCGCAGCAGACCGGGCAGGACGCGCCGGCGGATGGCGAAGCCGAAGCACAGGAAGAAGTGGCCGCCGTGGCGGATGACCAGCCGCAGGCCGAGGCTTTGGCCGCGTGACTTCGCACCGTAGATAGCGCCCCGGTTCCGGCCGGGGCGCTTCATGTTGAGGATGCCTGCCATGACCCACCAACCCGCAAACCGCCCCCGCATAGCTGCGACCTATGCCTCCGGCACGGTGCGCGCCCGCCGCTGGCACGGCGACGGCGACGTGCGCGGCTACCGTCCGCCGCGTGGCTGGACGGCCCGCGCCGACCTGACCGATCTGCATCCCCTCACGGGCCGCGCCTTGCCGCGCGCCGTGTGGTGGATCATCGAAACCAAGGAATAACGAGCCGCACCGGCCCCAAGCCGTGCCGCCTTGGGGCCGGTGGTCGAAAACTCCGGGCGCGGCGGTGGCCGCGCCCGGTTTCACTGCTCAAAGCCAAAACGCCCCATCGCCGCCTTCGGACAGGCGGCGATGGGGCCACGCACAAGGGCGCTCGTGCGCGAAATCCACGAAGCCAGCAAGTGTGGCGGCGCATCGCGCCGCCAACGATTCGACCGAGCCCCGCCGCAATGGGCGGGGCTGGTGTGGCTACGCCCCGGCTTGCTGCGGCAGGTTGCACGAAAGCGTGCCGTCCCCGACGCTGGCGGTTCGTTGTCTGTACGTCACGAAAGACGGTTCACCGACACGCCGCCCAGCCTCGCTTCTATGGAGCTTCCACACCACGCCTCAGTATGTGGCCGTGAGCTGCGGCAGGGGCGCTCTGGCCTTGTCGTCGGGGCATTGACCTGGCCCGCGTCAGGGCGCAAGCCGGTGCAGCCGTCACGCGGGGATGCCGAGTTGGCCACGTCTCCATTCGGGAGCGGGCGGCCTGTGCGTCCTTGTCTTGTTGTGAATCCTGGCGGTGGCGCGGCTGCGCCTTGTGCTTGATGGCCGCAACCTTGCAGCGAAAACAATTTCCCCTGCGCTGCGCGCATTCCTCGCGGGACAAATTCTTTTCGCTTCCAGGTTCTCCACGTTGTTGCGACCGCTGTGCGGTGCGACCAGCCCATCCCCCGCCGGCCGGATCACAACAAGGACGCACTGGCGCGACCTTGTTCAACCCGAAAGGAGAAACATCATGGCTAACATCGGCACCTTCACCGCAGAGAAAGACGGCTTCACCGGCACGCTTCGCACCCTGACGCTCAACGTCAAGGTCAAGCTGGTTCCCAACGACAAGGGCGACACCGAGAACGCCCCCGACTTCCACCTGCAAGCGGCTGGCCACGAAGTCGGCGCAGCGTGGAAGAAGACCAGCGAGGCCGGGCGGGAATACCTGTCCGTATCCATCGACGACCCTTCGTTCCCGGCGACGGTCTATGCCCGCCTGATCGAGAACGAGGACGGCACGCACGACCTGATCTGGTCGCGCAACAAGCCGAAGGCGGCCTGACAGCCGCTTACCGCGTCCCGCCCACTGCGGCGGGGCGCGATGCTGCTGATCGCAGCACCGCACGCGCAGGATTTCTGCTGCTGCCGCGTGCTGGATACGCCCGTCACGGCGGGCCTGCATGCGTGCCTTGTGGCTCGCAATCCGTGTCAACGAGCGGTGTGTGGCGTGTCGGCGCTGTAAGCGCCGCCGGGCTTTCGGGCTTCGCCCCGTGCCGGCAAGCCGTCACGGCCATCCGGCTTCAATCCCTCACGCCTTCGCGCCTGCGGCGCTGCGCGCTCCGCTTGCTGCAATTCAGTACCACACGCCAACGCGCTAAGGCGTGTCGGGCTCTTCCAATATCGCCCTGAGTTCCTGGCGCACCTGTGCCAGCAATTCATCAGCTTCGCGGGTGCTGTCACCGGCATAAGCCAATGTGAGCAGCGTGAGCGGATGCACTTCCATGACCTCGCACAGATCGGCCAGCTTCTGGATGGTTGGGCTTTTCAGGTCGCGCTCCAGCGTGCTCATGTAGGTGCGACTGGACACGTTGGAGAACGCTTCCTGGCTCAAACCACGCGCCTTCCTTACCGTCCGAATCGCCGCTGCCAATGAGTTCTTCGCTGCCACCTATGGTTTCCCCAAAAAACCAAGATGACAGCCCATTGCGCCCTATAGGACTACAATCTATAGTGTTCATTTGGTGGTGATGTTTTCCTTTTCCGTGCTTTTACGGAGATCCGCATCTGCGGATTTCCTCAGACCCAGGGAACCGCATCCGTGTCTTTCCTGACTTCCACCAATACGCCTTCGTGCCTCTCCGCTTTTGCGGCTTCGTGCGCTTGCGCATACGTGCATCCGTCCGCAGGCACAGATGCGCCTCGGCGATTGCGTGTGTTCGTGGAAGGGGCGCGGCCTTGACCACGCTTGTCACCGAGGAAGACCGGGTGCACCTACTGGCCCACGGCCTCACCCGCGCCGCAGGCCAGGAATGTGACCCGCTGCCCGTGGTGCGCCTGTTCACACCGGACGCACATGCGACCTGGCTATTGGCCGCGCTCGATCCGACCGATGGCGATACGGCCTACGGCCTGATCGACCTCGGGATCGGGATGCCTGCCCTGGCGACGGTGAAGCTGTCCGATCTGGCGTCCATCGTCGGGCCGCTCAAGCAGCCCGTGATACGAGATCGGTATTTCCAGCCGACGCGGCCGCTGTCGGAATACGTTCGACTGGCTCAGGAAAACGGTTCGATCACCGATTGACGCATTCCAGCGCGACCAGGCAAAAAGTATCGCATTGTGACTATTTCGGTCTTAGCCAAGACCTGGCAAGTCTTGATCCGCATGCTTGCACCAGGGTGGTGCGCTCCTGACCAAAACAGTCATGATGCCAGGCGCGAGATTCGGCACGGTGTTCAATGCTGCACCCCATTTCCGGGCGGTGCAGTCGTCGCATTTAGACGATTTCGGCAATGCACTGGAGCGAATCTGTCTTGACACCAGCAGTTAAAGCGTAACCCGAGTTTGATGACCACTTGATGGCGATTCGATAGCTCCCGCACAGCGGAATTGTGGCGACGTTCCCAGAAACAGGGAGGTTTCGCCATGACTGACCGCAGCAGCCAACACTGGTATCCCACGGCCGCGTATCTCTACACGCTGCACCTCGATGGCCCAGCGCTGGCTTGGGAGTATTTGCGCAGGAATCCAAGCTACCGGCGCGACTGGCTACGCCGGCGTCGCAAGCCTGATGCGGCGCAGGCCTGGGGCCTGCGCCTGCTGGAAGATCCCGGCCTGGATGCGCGCGACGCACATCCTGCTTGGTTCCCCGATCACGATGCCGTGGTGCAGCTATACCCCGACGCCGACCCACCACCCGATGCGCATACCTTCGAGTTCTGGCGCATTCCTGGGCGCAAGCAACTGACCCACGACGGCAAGCGCCTGGTGCTCGTATCGCATTGGCCAGGCTGCTGCGTTCGGCTGGCACTCGCACCCGACCTGGAAGATGGTTCGGCCTATCTCTACGCCACACGCGCCTGCGCCACGCCCTGTGCGCGCTACCGCACGCTCGCTGCGAAGCTGGATGCGCTATCTGCCGCAACCGTGGCCACGCCTGTGGCAACAGCCCGCTCCCGCCCCACGCCCGCCGCGCTGCTGGAACTGCATACCTTGCAAGCGCTCGACGCGACCCTCGCGGGAGCCTCCTTGCGCGAGGTGGGCGAAGGTCTGTTCGGCGCGGATGCCGTCGCGGCCGACTGGCACAAAGACAGTGCATTGCGTGCCCGCGTACGGCGGCTGGTACGCCGCGGCGATGAGCTGATGCACGGCGGCTACCGCCGACTAGCGCAGCTTCCAATGTTCCCGTCGCATTAGGGGGGACGTTTCTCGACCCGTGCGAATCGTCCCTTAGCAAGAAGCCTTGCTTTCTTGAGAGTGCCTCTATCCGGCCGCGTGGTGTGGCCGGGCTTGATGGAGGTACATCCCATGCGACCTGCTCCCTCGCGGCCTGCCGCCGCTGCCGTCACTGCGACCTCGCAGCCTCAACGCTACCTGACAAACGACGAAGCCGCCGACTACCTGCGGCTGTCGCCGCGCACGCTGGAGAAGCAGCGGGTGATCGGCGGCGGCCCCAAGTTCCGCAAGTTCGGCCGCCGCGTCATGTACGCGGTGTCCGACCTCGATGCCTGGGCCGACCAGCGCAGCTACGAGGCCACGTCCGATCCCGAATACGCCGAGCGCCACGCGGGCGACTACCGTGATGGCCGCTGATCGTCGGCGCGTGGGTGGCCTTCGCCATGTCCAGCCCGCCAGGGCAAGCCTTGCCGCAGCGCGAACAGCTCGATCTGTTCCGCGCGCTGCCGGGCGACATGGCGCCACGCGATTCCCAGGACTTGATGGCCTTTCCGTTCTTCTCGCTTGCCAAGTCGCGGCGCACGGCGCCGATCGACTTCCGCAGCGGGAACGTCACCATTCGCGTGGAAGGCACGCAGGAGCACGGCATCGCAACGATATGGGATGCCGACGTGCTGATATGGGCCGCCTCGCAGATCGTGGAGGCGCGCGACGCGGGCCTGCGCCCGTCGCGCTGGATACGCGCCACGCCTTACGAGATTTTGCGCTTCATCGGGCGCGGCACGTCCCTCAACGACTACCAGCGCCTGAAGGCCGCCCTCGACCGGCTGCAATCGACCACGGTGGCCACGTCCATCCGCGAAACCACGGGAAGGCGCTTGCATCGCTTCTCGTGGATCAACGAGTGGAAGGAACTCGCCGACGCCAGCGGCACCCCGCTGGGCATCGAGCTGATCTTGCCGGACTGGTTCTATGCCGGCGTGCTCGACGCCGCCCTGGTGCTGACCATCGACCCGGCCTATTTCCGCTTGAAGGGCGGTATCGAACGCTGGCTGTACCGCCTGGTGCGCAAGCATGGCGGGCGGCAGGAGCACGGCTGGCAATTCGACTTCCGACACCTGTACCGCAAATCCGGCAGCGCGGCCCGCTTCTCGGACTTCGCCTACGACGTGCGCGCCCTGGTGGCGCGGCAGTCGTTGCCCGGCTACGTCCTCGGCATCGAGCGGATGCCGGACGACAACACCGAGCTGCTGACCTTCCGGCCCGTGCCGCACGCGGCACGGGGATAACTGCGGGAGAACCTGTGGACGGCCTCGTGCTATCAGGAGTACCGGGTATCGTGCTATCAGGAGTACGACCCTCGTGCTATCAGGAGTACGAAAACGCCGGAAAGCCAACAACGGCGCGGGTTTGCGTTCCCTCTAACTTACCTAACAAGAAATACATAACTTTTAGTAGAAGCGCGCCGTTTCGGTGGACAACCACGAAACGGCACGGCCAGGCCGGCTTTCCAGCTCGGAGGGCCGCGCCATGATCTTCGCGTTTCTCAACCAGAAAGGCGGCGTCGGCAAGACCACGCTCGCCACGCACATCGCCGGCGAACTGGCGATGCGCGGCCTGCATGTCATCCTGCTGGATGCCGACCCGCAGGGGTCATCGCTCGACTGGACGCAGCGGCGTAGCCAGCAGGGCCTGCCCCGTCTGTTCAGCGCCGTGGGCCTTGCCCGCGAAACGCTGCATCAGGAAGCGCCAGAACTCGCCAGGCGGGCCGATCACATCATCATCGACGGCCCGCCGCGCATCGCCGCCCTCGCGCGTTCCGCGCTGCTGGCGGCCGAGCGCGTGCTGATCCCCGTGCAGCCCAGCCCCTACGACGTATGGGCTTCTGCCGAGATGGTCGCACTGATCCGCGAAGCACAGGTGTTCCGGCCAGCGCTGCGCGCGGCCTTCGTCATCAACCGGCGCGTCAGCACCACCATCATCGGCAGGGAGGCACGGCAATCGCTGGCCGAACAGCCGCTGCCCGCGCTGCGCTCGGAGATCCACCAGCGCATCGTCTTTGCCGACAGCGTAGCCGCTGGCCGGCTCGCCCGCGAAACCGCGCCCGACAGCGCCGCTGCCCGCGAGATCGCCGCGCTCACCGACGAACTGCTGCGGTGGCCGACATGACTGGGAAGCCACCACCACGCAGCAAGCGCGTCGGCATCGGTGCGCGTCCCCCAGCGAATCCGCACGCCGAAGCGTGGATTCGCCAGGGCGACGCAGATGCCGTGCAGAAAGGCGACCTCTACACCGCTCGACTGACGCTCGACATCACGCCCGCCATGCGGGCGCGCATCAAGGTGTCGGCCTTCACGCGAGGCGTGACCGTAGCCGAACTGCTGCGCGACCTGCTGGAGCGGGAGTTTCCCCCGGAGGGCACGCCGTGAACGCATCCGCTTCGACCGCCCACACCCCCAAAGCAAGTGCGCCCACGGCTGCGCCGCCGCCGGCGCCTTCGACACTCGCCGGCCAGGCCGGCAACGTGCCGCTGACGCGCGTGGCGCTGGCCTACATCGAACCGCGCTTCAAGCTCTACCTGCGCTTCGGCGAACCGGCGCGCACGCTCCAGCTCGACCGCTGGCGGCGCTGCGCCGTGTTCCTGCCGAACGCGGTTCTGTGCCGCATCCGTTGGCAGGCCAACGACTACGGCACGATCCGCTGGCAGCTCATGGTGATGCAGACCGCCACGCCGCTGGACGCCGTGCAGCGCATCCCCGGCGTGCAGCCGGGCGCGCGTCTGCTGCTGCACGCCGAAGGCGATGCCAACGTGCGCGCCGTGCTGGAACGCATCGACGGCATCGAGGCGCTGGGCATCGCAGCC
This sequence comes from Pseudoxanthomonas sp. LjRoot143, assembly GCF_964252945.1. Lineage (NCBI taxonomy): Bacteria > Pseudomonadati > Pseudomonadota > Gammaproteobacteria > Lysobacterales > Lysobacteraceae > Pseudoxanthomonas > Pseudoxanthomonas sp. LjRoot143. The sequence continues at coordinate 1,864,073 of NZ_CAXUPM020000001.1, forward strand.
GCAGACACATCGCCCGCGTACTGGCGCACGCTCGCGAACCGGCTCGCAGCGCGCTCGGCGCTACCCACATACACCGCAGAACGGCACGCCGCCTGGCTGGCCGGGAGGGCATTGCCATGACCACGATTTCCACGACCGGCCCCGTGCCGCATCCTCGCTCGCGCCTGCGCGCTCGCCTCGTGCTGGCAGGCTTCGCCACCGTCGGCCTCGCTGCGCTGGCCTGGGCGGCGTTCGTGCAGCCCCTGCCGCGAATGGCCTACAACCCGTCCGACAGCGTGGCGGTCGGTTGGTATCGCATCGAACCGTTCGACCCGCGCACCGCCTCGCGGCCACGTCCGCTGTCCGTGGACAGCATCGTGCTGATGCCGCTGCCCGACAGGGCCGCCATGCTGGCTGCGCAGCGCGGCTACCTGCCGACCCGCGTTCCGCTGCTCAAACGTGTGGGCGCAGTCGCGCCACAACACGTTTGCATCGTCGCCGGCCAGGTTCGCATCGACGGCGTGCCGGTGGCCGCCGCCCTGCCTGCCGACCGGCTGGGCCGGCCGCTGCCATCCTTGCAGCTTTGCCGCCGTCTCCAACCGGGCGAACTGTTCCTGTTGAGCGCGACCAACCCGGCGTCGTTCGACAGCCGCTATTTCGGGCCGGTCAGCGCGTTCGCCGTGATCGGCGTTGCGCATCCGATCTGGCTGGAGACACGTCCATGATGGCCGCCGATTCGCTGCACTTTGCCGCGCCTCTCATCGTGCCATCGGGCATGTCGTTCTACTGTTCGTCGCCGTGTCGTCGCGCGTGCAGTGCGGGTGCATTCGCACCGCACTTCGCGCTGCCTTCGGCGCAGCCGCCCAACGTGCAGGCGTCTTGCCTCGAACGCGCCTGGCCTGCGGCCATTGGCGTGTTCGCCGGCGGGCTGGCTGCTCGTGCAGCAGCGCCGCCGGGCCGCCGATGCCCGGAGCGGGAGCGAGGGGCAAAGGCGGAAGGCAAGACAAAAGGGTTCGGCACTCTGCCGCCCGCAAAGCCAGTCTGCACGTGGGGGTGGCGCGGCACGGCGCGGCTTCGCCGCCGTGCCGCGTGGGGCGCGAGGCACGCGCCGATGCAGGCATGTCCGCGTGCTTCGCACGCTCGGACACGCCGGAGCTTGCAGGGAGCACAGCCATGACCGACCGCGGCGACCATGATTTCTGGGTGCGCCCTGGCGCGCCGAAGAACCGAGGCAAAGGCCAGGGCCAGAGCTTCGTTTCCAAGGTGCTCAAGCAGGCTGGCAAGGCCAGCGGCGGCAAGTCGGCGGTGCGCCGTCCTACCGCTGGCGGGAGCGGCCAGCACGCCGGCCAGCGGCCCGGCTCACGGCTTGGACGCGGCCATACGGCGGCGCGCTTCGCAGGCGCAAAGCTGACCCCTATGTCACGGCGCGTGACCATCAAGACGCTGCTGGTCAACCAGCGCAACGCCAGTCCGCAGTCGCTCGCCAAGCACCTGCGCTACATCGAGCGCGACGGTGCCGGCCGGAACGGCGAGCCGGGCCGTGCCTACGGGCCGCAGACCGACGAAGCCGGCCTCGATGCCTTCAAGGAACGCTGCCAGGACGACCGACATCATTTCCGCTTCATCGTCTCACCTGAAGACAGTGCGGAGCTGGACGACCTGCGCACCTACACCCGGCACCTGATGAACCGGATGGAGGCCGACCTGGGGACGCGGCTGGATTGGGTGGCGGTCGATCACTGGAACACCGACAACCCGCACACGCACCTGATCGTGCGCGGACGCGACGATACCGGCAAAGACCTCATCATCGCGGGCGACTACATCGCCCACGGCTTCCGCCATCGCGCCGCCGAGCTGGCGACGGAATGGCTGGGGCCGCGCACCGAACTGGAGATCCAGCAGACCTTGCAGCGCGAGGTGGAGCAAGAGCGGTGGACGAGCCTCGACCGCACGTTGCAGCGCGAGGCCGGCGAGGATGGCCGGGTGCAGATCGAACGCTTCAACGAACCCCGGCTGCAACGCCAGCGCCTGCTGCTGATCGGCCGCCTGCAACACTTGCAGCGCCTGGGCCTGGCCGACGAGGTGCAGCCCGGCACCTGGGCCGTCCATGCGGACGCGGAGAAGACCTTGCGTGCCCTGGGCGAGCGTGGCGACATCATCCGAACGATGCAGCGGGCCATGAGCGGCAAGCCTCGCGAGCTGGCGGTGTTCGAGCCGGGCGACGACGGCCGCACTATCGTCGGTCGCGTGGCTGCTAAGGGTCTGGCCGACGAGCTGCACGACCGCGGCTATCTGGTCATCGACGGGTTGGACGGCAAAGCCCACTACGTCGCGTTGGACGCCCGCGACGAGCTGGCGAACTATCCCATCGGCGCGGTGGTGGAGGTACGCGGTTCCGCCGAGGTGCGGGCGGCCGACAAGAACATCGCCACGCTGGCGAGCAATGGCCTGTACCGCACCGATCACCACCTGGCGATCGAGCAAGGCCGAGCCAAGCCCGGCCGCGACCCGCAAGAGGCTGTGGCGGCCCATATCCGCCGGCTGGAAGCCCTACGGCGGGCCGGCATCGTGGAGCGCGTGGCCGAGGGGTTATGGAAGGTGCCGGACGACTTGGCCGAGCGTGGCCGCCAGTACGACGCGCAGCGGCTGGGCGGCGTGGCGGTCGAACTGAAATCGCATCTGCCGATTGAACGGCAGGCCCGCGTCATCGGCGCGACCTGGCTGGATCAGCAGTTGATCGGCGGCGGCAAGGGACTGGGCGACCTGGGCTTTGGCGGCGATGCTAGGCAAGCCTTGCAGCAGCGCGCCGACTTCCTCGAAGAACAGGGGCTGGCCCAGCGGCGCGGGCAGCGGCTGATTCTCTCCCGGAATCTGCTGGAAACGCTGCGCAATCGGGAGCTGGCGCAGGCCGCCCAGCACATTGCCGCCGATAGCGGATTGGAGCATCGGCACGTCACAGACGGGCAGCGCGTAGCCGGCATCTACCGGCGCTCGGTCATGCTCGCCAGCGGTCGCTATGCGCTGCTCGATGACGGCATGGGATTCAGTCTGGTGCCTTGGCGGCCGATAATCGAGCCACGACTGGGGCAGCAGATCGCCGCGACTGTACGCGGCGGCGGTGTGTCATGGGAGGTTGGACGGCAAAGAGGTCCTGGGATTGGATCGGGGCCGTAGGCTGTCGTACCGAGTTAAGGTGTCGAGCAGCGTTTTGGCCCTAGCTTCTGTGCTCCGTTAAGACGACTAGTCTGTGCTTATCGACGACGCTGTGGGTGCATGGTTGCTTGCCAATTCCGGTGCAACTCGCAAACGCGCTGCCCCGACCTGAACTGCCCATTCAACGATCTGCCCGGCCAATATATCCGTGGCGTCACCGAACGCGCTCACCACATCGGCCTCTCGCTTGCTGCCTGTGGCTTGGATTGCTTCGAAGCGTCTACTGGCAATAGCAGTCCGTTTGGCCGGATCGACCAGTTGCACATCGAGCCGAACCGCGGCGATCGCTTCAGTGCCGCGGTATTCGAGCTGGAACGCCCGCAGCGTACTGCGCAACTCCATATCGGCGCTCATTGGGGTGCTATCGGTAATCACGGAAGTCGACCGCCCATCGCGCATGAAGGCTTCGACGATTCGGTCACGCAGCAGCACCGGTGCGGGGTCGGCCCAACGCACTCCTTGCCAAGCCGACAAGCGACCATCGGGCTGCGCAATGAACAGCCGCTCCGAATCCAGGACGCGACTACTCTCAGGGGCGTAGACGCGCAGCGCCCCGGGTCCCGGAACGGCGCGCGGCGTACTCTCCGCCTGGGCGATGTGATAGTCGGGCAATTTGTAGGTGACCATTGGAGCTGCTTTGGGAAGCACACTGCACGCGGACAAGCCGAGTACTAGCGTCATAGTCACGGCAGCGACGGGAATCATCCTGGCGGAAGTGTTCACGGCTTGGTTTCCTCAATGTTCTCTCCACCGAGCAGGTATTGCGCCGGATTGCGATCCAGTCGGCGCAGCACGGTGTTTAGATTGGCCAGCGCCTGCTGGAGTTCGTGCATGGCAGGACCTGTGGCGGCCAAGCCCTGGTTCAGCGATTCCTGATTGTTTTGCAGTAGCGTCTCAACCCTGAAAGCGGCGCGTTCGAGGGATGCCGTTGCATCACGCGTGTTCACCATGATTTGCTTACCATCGTTATTTAGTAGCAGGTTGGCATCGCGAAGAGTGCTATTTGCTTGGCGCACGGCAGCTGTCGATTCTCTGCTTGCTTCGGTCAGATTGCTGATTAACGTCGCGATCTCGGCCCTCTGGTCAGCGACCGCGCCCGTGGTCTGTTCAAGATTCACCAGACTGCGGTGCACAAGAGCCAAATTCTCCTTCGACAGTAACTCCTGCGTGCGCAGCAAGATGCCGTTGAGTGTCGTCATGCTGTTCCCCTCACCGGAGACCAGGGATGCCATCGCCGAACGTGGTGCGAGGATCAACGGTTCCTCGTCCTCTCTCCGATCCAGCAATGGCACGTTTGGCCCACCGTCGCTCAACTCGATCACCGCGTTGCCGGTAATTCCCGTGATGACCAATTCAGCGCGGGTATCCTGCCGGACCGGGATGGTGGCATTGATGCGTACGCGCGCTATCGCCCGCCTTGGGTCTCGCGGTGAAAGAGAAAGTGCAACGACTTCGCCAATCGTGATTCCGCTGTACTGAACCTGGCTGCCGGGCGTAAGCCCGGTCACTGGCTCATCGAACATAATCCGGTAATACTGGTAATCGTGGTCGGAACGTGTGTCGCTGAGCCAAAGCGCGAAGCCAATACCAATCGCACCGAGCAGCACGACGAACAGACCAATGAATACATGATGGGCACGTGGTTCCATGATCAGACCACCTCGTTCTCAGAGTTTAAATATTGCGTGCGCCCAGCCCAATGCGTGCGCGACGGAAGAATGATGCAGATGCGGAGGGGTTTCATGGCTGCGTCTCTTGGCTGGAAGCACCAGTGGCCTGTGCGGCCGCACGGCCACGGGGGCCGTGAAAGTATTCCTGTATCCACGGGTGCTTGAAGCGCTCGACTGCCTCGATGCCGTCGTTGATGAGTACCTTCTGGTTCGCCAGGACCGCGACACGGTCGCATATGGTGTACAGCGTATCGAGGTCGTGGGTTACCAGAAACACCGTGAGGCCCAGTGCATTGCGCAGGGTCAGAATCAATTGGTCGAAAGATGCAGCCCCGATTGGATCCAGTCCTGCGGTGGGTTCGTCAAGAAACAGGATGTTCGCATCAAGTGTAAAAGCTACGACTTGATCTGACATTAATCTAGCTCAACGAGAGCAAAGGAGGTGTCAGATGACCCAAGAGCAGAAGATCATACGCAACAAGCTGGGCTTGTTGAAACTGGCGCAGACGCTGGGCAGCGTATCGCAGGCTTGCAAGGTGCTGGGCTTCAGCCGCGACAGCTTCTATCGATTCAAGGAGCTGTACGAGACGGGCGGCGAAACCGCGCTGGCGGAGATATCGCGGCAGAAGCCGAACCTGAAGAATCGGGTGGATCCAAAGATCGAGGAAGCTGTTGTGGCGTTTGCCGTGGAGCAACCCGCGTTCGGCCAAGTCCGCGTGGCCAATGAGTTGCGCAAGCGGGGCTTGTCGGTATCGCCTGCAGGGGTGCGCACGATCTGGTTGCGCCATGATCTGCAAACCTTTCAGCAGCGTCTGAAGGCGCTGTCGGCCAAGGTGGCGCAGGAAGGCCTGATTCTTACCGAAGATCAGCTGCGCGCACTTGAGAAAGCCAAGGAGGAAAAAGCCGCGCATGGCGAGATCGAGACAGAGCATCCAGGCTACCTGGGCGCGCAGGATACTTACTACGTGGGCAATATCAAGGGCGTGGGGCGTATCTACCAGCAGACTTTCATCGACACCTACAGCAAGGTGGCGATGGTCAAACTGTACGATCGCAAACATGCGATCACCGCGGCGGACATGCTCAACGATCGGGTGTTGCCGTTCTTCGAGGAGCACGACGTGCCGTTGCTGCGCATCCTGACCGATCGTGGCAGTGAATACTGCGGTAACCGGGAGACCCACGAATATCAGTTGTATCTGGATATCGAGGCGATTGATCACACCCGTACCAAGGCCAAGAGTCCGCAGACCAACGGTATTTGTGAGCGGTTCCATCAGACGATCCAGAACGAATTCTATGCGAGCGCGTTCCGGCGCAAGCTCTATCACGATCTGAACGAACTGCAGAGCGATGTCGACGCATGGATGCAGACCTACAATACCGAACGCACGCACTCGGGGAAATACTGCTACGGCAAGACGCCGATGCAGACGTTCGCAGAAAGTGCGTCATTGGCGCGCGACAGGCAACTGGATCGGATCATGCCGACAAAGCCCATCGTACAAACCGCTTAGGTGACGTGTCTGTCAGATCAAGTCTTGGTTAGGACACATCAAGCGCCAAGGCTCTCGCCAGTGCTGCTCGTTTCACCATGCCTCCGGACAACGAGGCCGGATACTTGTCTCCCGCTCCGGCAGGCAACCCCACCAAGCCCAGCTTGCTTCTTGCCAAACGCTCGGCAAGAGGCCGCGCCAGACCGACATGCTCGATCAAAGGAAGAGCGACGTTCTCCAAGACGGTCAGCGATGAATACAACGCGCCCTTCTGGAACAGAATGCCGAACCTTCGCTCCATACGCGCGCGCGCAAGCCATTGGGCTCGCAGTAGGTCGCGCCCCCCGATACGGACCACGCCCGAATGCGGCTTCTGCAGCCCGACGACGCTACGCAAGAGCACGGATTTCCCGGTGCCTGACCCTCCCACCACGCCAAGGATTTCCCCGCGCCGCACGTCCAGGTCTAGGTCCTGATGGACCTGCTGGGTTCCAAACCTGTTGTCCAGGCCGCGCACTTCAATAGCGTGTCGCACACCGTTGTCGGTGTCTTGCTTCACCGCGCTCACCAGCCCATCTCCATGAAGAACAGTGCAGCGATGGCGTCTATCAGGATCACCATGAAGATTGATTGCACGACACTAGACGTCGTGTGGTCGCCTACCGACTCAGCGCTACCGGCGACCTTGAACCCTTCATGGCAGCCGATAGCGGCGATCATCACCGCGAAGAGCGGGGACTTGCTCATTCCGACAAGAAAATGGCGCACCTCGATTTTTTCCTGCACGATGGCAAGGAACTGTGCGGGAGGAATTTCCAAGCTCAGTGCGCATACGGTGGCGCCGCCCGCAATGCCAGCCAAGATGCCTACTAAGGTGAGCAGTGGCAAGGACACAAGAAGCGCCAGCACGCGTGGCAGCACCAGTAACTCGATGGGGTCGAGCGCGTTGGAGCGAAGCGCATCGATCTCTTCATTTGCCTTCATCGAACCGATTTGGGCGGTGTACGCGCTTGCGGTACGGCCTGCAATCAATATGGCCGGGAGCAGCACTCCGAACTCGCGCATGAACGAGAAGGCGACCAGATGCACCGAGAAGATGCTCGCACCGAAGTTGGCCAGCACCGTTGCTCCCAGGAACGCCACCACCATTCCTACCATGAAGCTCAGTAGCGCCACGATGGGAATGGCGTCCACCGCTGATCGCTGGATTTGAGCGATCACCGAGGTCGCGCGCCAGCGACGCGGGTGACGAACGGTACGGCTCCATGTTTCGATGATCTGGCCCACGAACCCGGCCAGACCAAGACACGCACGACAGCCCTGTTCCAAGGTCAGGCCTATGCGTCCCAGACCGCGGAGCAGAGGATTCCCGCTCACCGCTGCTTTCTCCGTCTTCTGCTGATCGGTAGCAGCGGCGGCCAGCGCTCTCATTAGGGCGAGGCGATCCGAGGACAGATTTGGAGCTGCCTCCGGCCGGTCGAGTATCGAGTCTGGCCCGAGAATTTCCACCAGCAGAGCCGCGCCGGCGGTGTCCAGTCTCTGGACTTGCGTCCAGTCGAGTAAGGGAGTGGCGTACCCCTCGGCATGACTGATGCGGGCGGCGGACACGGATTTTGCCAGACTGGCGTAGTGCTCTATCGTCCAGTCGCCACCCGCCAGCCATTTGTGATCACCGCCGACCATGGCATCCTGCCGGAGCCAAGCCTGTGAAGCGTTGCTCATGGCTGCGTGTCCCGCCAAGCGCTGTCGATGCGCTCGATGCAGTTCGTGATCGCCGCTTTGGCATGACCCAGCAATGTGTACGAACCGGCGAACTCTTTAATGACGTTGCCGCGCTCGAAGCAACTGGCGGCAGCAACCCGGCGTCCCGTCCTTAAATCGACTGCTTCGAACTCTAGGCTGGCACCACCCGTCGTCACGGGTCCAACCAGCAGGGTCGTCATTGCATTGACTGCCCGATTCGGTGTCTGCAGTTCGGTGACCGCTACACGCACCCGAACCTGTCCCGCGCCACCTGGGGGGGCGGGACTTTTGCCTGCCTGGCGTTTCAGTTCGCTCGTCACATGGTCTAGCACTTCGCGCTGCTGCGCGTCATCGAGCCCATCGATGCGACCCGAGGCGGTCTTGATCTGCGCTTCTTCCACCACGACAGCGGCATAACGCTTGGGCTCGAATCCCGCTGCGCGGTACATCAGTACGTTCTCGTATCGTGTCGGCGATAACTTCTCGTAGTCGCCGAGAAATCCGGAGCGCGTCATGCTGTTGGTCGCGCATCCAGAGAGCGCGCCTGCTACGCAAAAAAAGATGCCGCCGCGGATCAATGCAGTTTTGCTCTTCATAATGGGTCTCCTTGATCAAACGAAACTAAGACAGGCAATGCCTGCTGCGATGAGGGCGGTGCCAGACCAGCGCGTTACCGATGCGACATCGCCTAGTAGGAGGGCGCCGACGCCCAAGTTTCCAAGTAGCCCGATTCCTGCCCAGGCTGCAGAGGCCGCGCTGATCGGAATCCGCTTGAGCGCGAACCACAAAAGTGCGCCGCTGGCCGCCATGCACGTCACTGCCACACAGAGGCCGACCCAGCGCATCGGACCGCCCGCCGTGATGGCCCGCAGGCCCAGTGGATAGCCCGCTCCTAGAACCCCTGCGGCAATGACAATCGACCAGGATTTCCAGATCAGCGGATGGGTGCTGAATCGCATAAGCCTAGCGAGACATACGCATGAAGCGTGGGTGCATACGAATTCTGAGAATGCGCAGCACGCGGCGGCTCGCAAGAGACTCATGAGCGATCTCCATGCGCGGTGGCGACACTCAGGTTCCACGGCCCAATTCGCTTGATTCCAAACAGGACTTCGTAAAGCAGCGGAATCAAGCCCAACGTCACCAGCGTTCCGAGTGCCAGCCCACCGATCATCGCGATCGCCATCCCTTTCCATAATGGTCCGGAGAATAGCATGAGTGGCACCAGTCCCGAAATGCAGGTGACCTTGGTCATCACGATTGGACGAAGCCGTTGTATCGCGGCCCCAACCAAGGCTTCATGGCGTGGCAGGCCTTCCGCTAGCCCCTGGTCGATGCGTTCCAGCAAGAGCACGGCGTTGTTGACAATGATCCCGAACAGGGCCAGTACGCCGAAGGTCGCCATGAAGCTGAAAGGTGTGCCGGTCAGCTTCAGAGCCAATACCACGCCGATAAGCGTGAAAGGGATCGTCGCGAGGATCACACCGAGCTTGCGGAAAGAATTGAACTGCCATACGAACAGCATCAGCATCGCCAGAAATGCGAGGGGCATGTAGGTCGACAGCGCGGCGTTCGATTCGGCGGCTTCCTCGATCTCGCCGCCAAGTTCAACCGAGTAGCCCGCGGGCAGGTCCAGGGCAGCGACGCTAGGCGCCAGGCGGTTGATGATCTCCTGGGCGGTGTAAGAGGTGTTCTGTCCTTGCACGGTGATCGTGCGGATGAGATTGCGCCGTTGGATGACCGAGGGCTCGCTCGCGAGCGATACGTCTGCGACCTGAGCCAGCGTCACCGCTGGACCGCCGTTGGTGGGATAGATGAGCGTCGCGCCTACGTCTGCCGTGCTGCGACGCTCGCTTACGATACTGCGCAGGACGATCGGGACGGAGGTGTCACCGTCGCGAATAACCGAGATCGATCTGCCGCTGTAGCGGACATCCAGCCCGCCAGCGATGTCTTCAGTCGTCACGCCCGCCCGACGCGCGCGGTCCTGGTCGACCCGTACGTCGATGCGGCCAACGCGCGTATCCCAATCGTTCTTGACGTTGATGGTGCCGGGCAGCTTGCGCAGCGCTGCTTCGATTTTGGACGCGGCCCCCAACAATACCTCCTCATCCGGACCGCTGACGCGATAAATGGCAGTCCCTGACTCGGTCGCACCGAGCGAGAAACGCTTGGGCTCGGCGCGCACGTCGCCATGTGCTTGCGCAAAGTAGCTGCGGGTGCGGGCGAGGACGGCGTCGATGTCGCTCTTCGGCTTCAATGTGACAACGAAGTACGCGATGTTCGATGCCGGCAGTGGTGGATTCAGGCTAAGGATGAAGCGCGGGCCACCATCGGCGACGTAGCCGATGTGATCGGAGACTTCTGGATTGATGTTCGTGTCGCCCAGCCAACCACTGATCTGCTTCACGCGGGCGAGCGTTTCGCGCGAGTCGGTACCGGGGGCGAGCTGCACCGGAATCTGGAACTGAAGCCGGTCGGACTTGGGCATGAAATCGTACGGCAGGGTGGTGAAGCCATACAGCGCAATGGCAAGCGCCGCGATCATCGACGCTACATAGACCGCCTTATGGTGGAGCACCCACTCCAGTACGCGCCGGTAGCCACGGTAGAAGCGGGTGTCATAGGCGTCGCCCTGCTCCTGCTTGTGATGGGGTTTGGCGAAGTGGTAGCACAATAGGGGCGTGACAGTCAGGCACAGCAGCCACGAAGCGAACAACGTCAGTGCCAGCACGACCACGAGATTGTGCAGATACTCGCTCGTGGCGTTCTGGCCAAAAAAGAACGGCGAGAACACGATCACGATCACGAGCGAGGACGTGAGCAGCGGAATGGCGAGCGTGCGGCCCCCGCCTCGAGGCAGGCATGCTTACGATCTTCGCCACCGGCCAGGCGGCGTTCGATGTCTTCGGCAATCACAATGCCGTTGTCCACCAACAAGCCGAGCGCAATGATGATGGCGCCCATCGAGACGTTCTGAAGCTCGATGTTCATCGCGCGCATGACGATGAGTGCACTGAGGATCGTCAACGGCACGATCATGCCCACGATGATCCCGGTGCGCCAACCGAGAAATAGCACGACGACACCGAGGACGACGATGATCGTCTCCATCATGACGTGGTTCATTTTGCCCATCTCGTGCTTGACGACATCGGCCTGGAAAGTGACGTATGACAGATCGAAACCCGCCGGCAGCAGCTTCTCCTGGTCTGCAACCCGTGCTTTGAGCGCTTTTCCGAACTGCTCCACGTTCTGACCGGAGGCCATCGAAACCGCCATGACGACAGCGGGCTGGCCTTTGTAGATGGCAGCAGATTCCGGCGGATCGGCTGGCCGCACACTCACCTGCGCCAGTTCACCCAATGCGATCGTCGGCACGGGCGCCGTACTACTTTGCGGTCGTGGCAGCGCGATCGGCATTGCTCGCAGGGAGGGAGCGTCACGCACTTCGCCACTGACCGCCAAGGTTGCATTGATGCCGCCGACAACAATTTGTCCACCCGAAGCGACGACGTTCTGTTTGACGAGTTGGTCGATCACCCCCTGTGGTGTCAGCTCCAATCGCGCGAGCCTAGGCCGATCGAATTCGAGATAGACGCGCTCTTCCTGCAGGCCGTAGAAAGTGATGCGCTCAATACCAGGCACGGTGTACAGGCGGTCGCGCATCTGCTTGAGCGCGACGCGCATCTCGCTCATGGAGTAACCTGGTGCAGTGACCGCAATCGAGGCAACCGCGACGCGGCCGAAGTCTTCGTCGACGAAAGGCCCCATCGTGCTCTGTGGTAAGGCATCCTTCGAATCGGCGACCTTGGCCCGGACGCGCTGCCAGATCGGTGCCAAGTCGGTGTAGCGGTCCCAGATCGTGACCTGGATCATGGCGCTGCCTGCGCGCACGGTGCTCGTCACGCGCTTGACCTCTGCCAGTTCGCGCAAGCGCTCCTCGATCGGCCGGGCAATGAGTTGCTCAACGCGTTCGGCGGGCAGCCCCGGGTTCAACGCCGTGACCATCGCATCGCGGACCGTGACAGTCGGCTCCTCCTGAGAAGGAAAATTCAGGAAGGTCGCGATGCCGGCGACGAAAATGATGAGCGCTACAAAGTAGGTAAGTCGACTGGCGCGCAGCGCCATCTCGGTGATCTTCATGATGAAGTAACCTGGTGGATCGCGTTAGCGCTTGGTCAATTGAGTGGTGGCTTCCAGTGGTGTCACTGGCTGTCCATCGGTGAGCCATCCTCCTCCGGCGGCAACCACCGTCTCGCCGGGCTTGAGTCCAGCGAGGACGCGCGCGCTGTCTCCTTCCTGTACCGGCGTGAAGCGCACCGCGCGACGGTGCACCTTCTTATCTTCAGGGGTGTAGACGAAGACGGAAGCCTCGCCCGGCTTCGTGCCGAGCACCAGCGAGGCATAAGGTATGGATACAGTCTCGGGCCGAGAGGTCTTGGAGGTTGCCGCAGGTGCGTCGAGCACGACCTGTACGGGAATACCTGGCCGAAGTGCGCGCGCTTGCGCGTTATCTTCAGGCACTAGCACCACGGGTAGGAGCGAGCCATTTTCGGCGCGCAGACCGACACGACGTACCACCGCTCGGATTGGTTGTTCGGCTCCGCTCCAGCTCAGTTCTGCGCGTTGGCCGACATCTATGTGAGGTGCCTGTGTAGTAGACGCGTTCGCGATGATCTCAGTGCCACTGCGCACGCCGTCGACCTGAAATACCGGCGCACCAGCAGCAATGTCGGTGAACGCCAAAGCCAGCTTTTCCGCCACGACACCATCGAAAGGAGCGACGATCATCGTGCCACGTTGTGCTCGTTCGGCCAGGCCAAGCGCCGCCTTGGCAGTGCGCGCTTGACCCTCTGCGACCGCTAGCTGCGCCTTCGCGCTCTCGAACGCAGCAGGGGAGATGACTTCGCTTTCGAGCAACCGGCGCTGTTGATCTGTCTGTACACGTCGATCCATCAGGCCGGCTTCGGCGGCCGCCAGGGATGCTTGCGCTTGTGTCACGCGAAGCCGGTCAGGTTGCGCATCAAGTTCTGCCAGGACTTGGCCGCGGGAGAACCGTTCACCCACGTCGACGTTCAACTTGGCGATCCGTCCTCCTGTTTCAAATCCTAGGATGCTGCGCTCGGTTGCTCGCGCCGAGCCAGTCAATTCGATGCGAGAGCTATGCGGGAGATCCGACTGCGCGGCGGCGAGCTTCACTGCGCGCGGAGGCTCGGATACGGTGGATTGCGAGTTTCCGCACCCTGAGAGCAGAGTCGAAATGGATAGTGTGCAAGCAACCGCCAAGGAGCGCGGTGCGCACGCGGTCATGACACCGCTACGGACGCGACTCATGTGCGTCCTTTTGCCGGGACAAGTTCGAGATGGCCCCAGGCGAGATCCTGGAGCGCCCGAAAGAAATGCCGCCGCTCTGCGGGTGCGAGTATTGGCAAACCCAGAAGATCGGCGAACAGGGCGCCATCCAATGCCAGCATGATGAGTGCCGCGGTCTCGGTGCCACGCGGGGATCGACGCACGCGTTCGTACTGCACGCGGTACCACTCGCGCAGTGGGTCGAGAAGTGTTGGATCTTCCGCAGCTGCCGCGAGCAGCGCTGCGCCCATCTTCTGCATCTCGTCGTCGGGCATCGCTTCCACCTGGCTCGACAGCCAGGGGTCCGGATCTCCGGCAAACCTGCGCTCGTGATTGGCTTGTACCGCGTCGAACGCCCGGATCATCTCGTCGATCAGTGTCACGAACAAATCGCGTTTGGTCTTGAAGTGATAGAGAAACGCCCCTTTGCTCAACCCGGCCCGCACAACGACGGCGTCCAGTGTCAAGCGACTGGCACCTTCCTCCAGCACCAGTTCGCGGGCGGCCTGCAGGATGCGGTCGCGAGTTCGCTGGGCTCCTTGCTGGAGGCCGGGCTGCGCATCGGCGCTGCTATGGGCAGTGGACGGGGGGGGCAACTTTGTTTTCGCGCGGGGCGGCATGGTCGTGCTCCAAAAAAGCTTGAGTCATATACAGTCCAGACGGTATAGTAGAAGCCATACAACAGTCCGTCAAGACTTTTTCGGAGCGCAAGGAGCTGCCATGTCTCAAATTCTTGAACGCTATCGCCTCATTGCCATGATTTCTCCGCTACTGCTTCTTGCGGCCTGCAGCCATGCCCCGCACTCTGCCGATCCACCTCGCCTGGATGTACCGGCCCATTTCTCAAATGAAGAGGGAGGTGAAGGCATCTTGGACAAATCGTCCCGCCGTACTCTTCCCGTCGATTGGTGGACGGCCTACGGCGATCCGCACCTCAATGCCTTGGTCCGGGCGGCGCTGGAGCGCAATACCGAACTGACGATTGCGCGAGCGCGCGTGGACGAGGCATCGGCCGCCACGCGGCGAGCACGGGCCTCCCTGCTCCCCTCGTTGTCCGCGGGCACGCAGGCAACTCGAGGACGCGACTATTCAGAGAACGTTGCAATCGGCAATGATGGCCGCGCCACGTTGTCCGCATCGTGGGAGGCAGACCTGTCGGGACGGCTTTCGCAGGCAGCAGAAGGTGCGCGCCTGGATGCGGTGGCAGCCGAACAAGCGTGGGTTGCCACGCGGTGGCAGGTCGCGTTTGAAACAGTGTCGGCGGCTGTGCAGCAGCGCCAAGCCAGTGAGCTCGAAGCGCTAGCCGCGGCGCGGCTGGCATCCGCAGAACGACTCGTCTTGCTGATGCAACGGAAGTTCGAGGCCGGACAAGCTACCGGCTTCGACATCGAGCGTACCCGCGCCGGCGTCGTCGCACTGCGCGTGGAGCAAGAGCAACTGCGGCGTGCGCGCGGCGAGGCGACGCATGCACTCGATGTACTAGTGGGACAAACGCCCGGAGCGCCTGCAGCTTCCCCAACTCTTGCGTCGCTCGCCGTCCCGGACTGGACACCGACACGCATACCTGCGGACCTGCTGAGTGAGCGGCCCGACGTGCGCGCCGCCGAAGCGAAGTTCGCCGCCGAAACCGCGCGCTGGAACGCAGCCGAAGGCGAACGCTTCCCCAGGCTGGTGTTGGACCTGAGCGGCGGACGGCAGCGCGTAGAGAGTGTGGGAACCCGCATCACTGGAAACATTTTTTCACTTGGGGCCGGGGTGTCGTTGCCGATCTTCGATGGTGGCGCGATCCGTGCCGGCATCGAGACCGGAGAGGCGCGCAGCCGAGCTGCCCGTGCGGAGTTCGAGCGCACTTTGTTGAGTGCTTTGCAGGACGTAGAGAACGCATATCTCGGTTGGCATACGCAGCACGCAGCACTGGAGCATCAGGCCGAGGGTGTCGCAGTCGCGGAGCGTCAGCTCGATCGCAGCCGACGTCTGTTCGAGGCGGGACAAGTGGACGCCACGGTGGTGGCCGAGGCTGAGGCCGGGGTGCTGTCAGCGCAGGCTTCGCTGATCCGCACGCGGGCCGAGACAGCCATGCAATGGGGCGTCCTGGCAAAAGCATTATCCGGCTCTCCTGTTTGATCGCAGAAACATGCTGGAGCAGCTTGCGAAGGCTAGCTAAATAGCGTGACGCAAGGCGAAGGTGGTGAGGCCTGAGTGATGAGGAATGCGAACATGGAAATTCGACACCTGCGCTACTTTCTGGCGGTGGCAGAGGAGCTGCACTTTGCCCGAGCCGCAGAGCGCCTCCACATAGAGACATCGCCGCTGTCGCGCGCCATCAAGGAACTTGAGGAAGAGTTGGGCGTAGCGCTATTTGCGAGAACCACTCGGAGCACCCGCTTGACTCGTGCGGGCAGGCTCTTCTTTGAGAGCGTGCCGCGTGTCTTCGCAGCTTTGCAGCAGGCGCGCGACAGTGTGAACGCCGCAGCCAATGGCTTTCATTGCCAGCTCCGTATTGCATTGTCTGATGGAATCACGCCATCGCGCCTGCCTGCGTTGTTGGCGCTCTGCCGGCAGGAAGAGCCGGAAGTGGAAGTTCGCTTCTTCGAGGTGCCTTTGGCACAGCAAATCAAGGGATTGTGTGGCGAACTGTACGATCTCGGCTTCGCTCAATCGGATGAAGTCGGCGAAGGCATCATCGCCGTGCCGGTGTGGAGTGACCCTCTGATGGTAGCTGTGCCCGCACGGCACCCCTTGCTATCCCACAAACAGATTCCCCTAGAAGAGCTGTTGCGGTATCCGCTGGTGCTCTGCGACGCGGTGGCGTGTGAGGGCCATGCTCGGCAAGTTGAACGGGTGCTACGTCGCGTGGACATAGAGCCACTGATTGCCGAACGCGTGACTTCCAGCGATCTAATGATGGTCCTGGTTTCGGCGGGACTTGCACTAGGCCTCACAGGAGGCGCGCATATCACAGCCAGCAGGGAACAGGGGGTGGTCGCACGGCCGCTGACTGGACGTTCGCCAATGCTCACGACCTATCTACTACGGCCGGCCAGCGAGCCGTCAGAAATGCTGACTCGCTTCATGGAACGCGTTCATTCGATCAAATCTCCAGATGCCAAAGGTCGGCGGTAAACCATCACACAATCTCCCAAAGAAAATTAACCATGAAGAAGATTGCTCTCATATTGCTTTCCTCGACATTGGCAGCCTGCAGCCCATCTGGGAAACCAGATAAAGCCAACCTTCCGACAGTCGATGAATTAGCGCTCAATCCTGAGCGTCTGAAAGAGTTGCGCAAGCAATGCAAGTTGGATCGACCAATGCTGGGCGACCAACTATGTAACCGGGTTGCCGAGGCTACGCGAAAGCGCTTTTACGAAGATGGCGATGTGCCCCACACCACGCCTAAAGAGCCGCCGAAGTTCTAAGCTGGTGGTCATGCCGGAGTATGTATGCCGGATATGAAAAATTTGAAGGAGAATCGCAATGGGTTGGATCTATCTTGTTTTGGCTGGATTGTTTGAAATCGGATGGCCGGTCGGGCTGAAAATGGCGCAAGAGCCAACATCGCGTTGGAGTGGGGTCGCAGTAGCCGTCTCTTTCATGACAATTAGCGGCGCCTTCCTATGGCTTGCTCAGCGTCAGATACCGATTGGGACTGCTTATGCGGTGTGGACGGGTATCGGAGCGGCGGGAACTTTCTTAGTCGGAATTCATTTCTATGGCGACCCAACCTCCCTGATGCGATACCTTGGCGTGGCGTTGATCATCCTGGGCGTTATCACGCTCAAGTTATCGAGTTGATCGCTAGCTCCATTGGTAGCGTAGTCGCTAGGCGACCCAGCTCCCAGAGTGGATCGGGCGCTGGGAACTCGTACGGTCACCTCCTCTCTCTAGTCGCTATGTGACGAGCTTGCCGGCGCCTCGGGAGAGTTCGAGCCAGTGCGCGTAAGGCGGTGGGAGCACCCATTCCGGGTGGCTCCACCTTCAGTGCCTGCGCCAAGGTGACCTGAGTACGAACTTTGTAGCCAGTCAGGCAGTGAGTTCGGAGGGGATGCTATCGGATTGGATCCAGTTGCGCCGGATCGTCGCCGGCGGTTTGTAAGCATGCGCGCTATGCGGCCGCTGCTCGTTGTAGAACTGTCGCCAACGTTCGATCAGCACCTTCGCTTCGGTCCGACTGCGGAACCATTCGCGGTTGAGCAGTTCGTCGCCCATCGTTGCCTGCGAAGTCAGGACCAGCAGAATCCTGAGGGGAGTTCTCATCATGGTTTTCTCCGTTCAGACGCTTGGGATCAAGCGGCCGGAGACCACTACGCCTGCTTGGCTTTGCGCGCTGCCTCGACCAAGCTGTCGAGCCAGTCCTGATGGCCGTTGATCATCGGGTTGGGTTTGGCGTTGTGCAGCTCCTCGGCCGGTTTGCCCTTCTGAGTTTCCTGCGTGAGGATGCGCACGCGCCTGCCGTCCAGGTTCTCAACCAGCCAGGCGTGATGCACATCCAGGCGCGTATCTGTGCCTTCCTCGCCGGACCAGCCGTGCCAGGCCACGCGGCCGGGTTGCCCATCCGCAGGTGGCACGTATTCGTTGCACTGCCCCTCTACCGGGAAGCCGAAGGTCTCGAAGTAAAACCGATCGCCGTCGGCCAGTACCGGGCCTTTGCCGTCATGAAAGCACACGTTAGCCGAGTTGGCGTAGTAGCTTGGCCACAGCGATGGTGTGACGAGTAGAGGCCATACGTCGGCCGCGCTCAAGCCGGCGGCGATGATCTCATTGGAGGCGAAATTCTCAGTAAAGCCCGGCGTGTAGCCTTCGGGCCAGAGGATGGCGTTCTGTTGCTTGCTCATATCGAAGCTCCTTCACAAAATGTCGATGACGCAACAGGGGTGGCTGCGTCATTCAAGTGGTCATGGAGCAAATCATGAGCCTCCATCTGCAATAAGTGAAATCCTAAGTTTCTATTTTTGATATCATAAAATATGATATCAAGGCCTAGGTTCTGCCATCCACCGACTAGGCTATCTCGCAGCGGCGCTACGAAAGGGCGCGTCTCCAATTGAGCCGACTGATTGCTTATTTGTAGTGCGAGGTAGAGTTGTGCTGAGCATGACGATAGGAGCGATCTTGCCTACTTGTTGTTAGCACAGGAAGTGAACAGCAGTGCTCGTATCCAGCGATGTGCTGGATCGTGATGGGTGCGTTCGTGCCAAGCAGCCGTCTTGGTGAACCCCGGTATCTTCACCGGCGGCAGGGAGATAGCCAGCTTGTCCATACCGGCGACCAAGCGGCTCGGCAAGATCGCAACCATGTCACTGGCACGCAGGATGTCTGGCAAGATCAGAAAGCTCTTGACCGACAGTGTGACGCTGCGTCGTTTGCCCAACTGTTCTAGCGCATCGTCGGTGACGCCGCGGAAACCTCCACCATCGTAGGAAACAAGCGCATGGTCGAGAGCACAGAACTGTTTAACGGTCAGCTTGCGCCCCATAGCCGCAGGATGGTCTTCCCGCAGGACACACACATAGTGTTCCTTGAACAGCTCTCGGGCATGCAGATTTGGCGGAGTGATCTCTGGCGTCAGGAGGGCTAAATCGATCTGACCGCGCTCAAGCTGGTTCTGTAGCTGCCCGCTCTCGACTGGCACTAATGAGACTCGTACACGCGGTGCGTGCCGTTTAAGTGCCGATAGAAATGGGACAGCAACGGCACGCAGCGCATAGTCCGTCGCGGCGATGGAGAAGGTCAGTTGTGCGGTGGCCGGATTGAAGGAAGGTGGCTGGAGCAGCGCGTCGATTTCGGCGAGCACCTGCTTGACAGGCATCCCTAGATCCAGCGCCCGCTGCGTTGGAACGATACCCCGCTGCGAGCGCGCGAAAAGCGGGTCACCGAAGCTCTCGCGCAACCGCGTCAGCATGCCACTCAAGGCCGGCTGGGTTAGTCCCAGACGGGCCGCCGCCCGTGTCACATTGCGTTCGTCTAACAATGCGTCCAGCGCCTTGAGCAAGTTGAGATCCATACTCTTGATATTTTTCATTTTTATTCCAATCTTAAATATCATCGTTTTTCATGATATCTAAATATTGCCTATGAGTGGAAGCAAGGCCCATTGACGGCTTTTTTTGGGTAACTTGCTTGGAACTCTGTATGCGCCGCAGTGCGCTTTCGCTTGCGGCGCTTTTCTTTGACTCGCCACCGCGCTCATTCTTTCTTTTCCCTCGACCATTGTGCTGCGAACGGTCTTTGACCGGCACTAGCCCAGAACCGATCCTGACGCCTGCGACACCCCCTGTGCAACGCTTTCAATGAGACACCAGCGCAGGAGAAATCGGAGGACAGGTCATGCAAGGGACGAACGTTCTGTTCGGCCAGATCGCTGTGGTAATCGGCATCGTGATCGCCGGCGTCTGGGGCGCCACACAATGGACAGCAGCGACCCTTGGCTATCAAGTACGCCTCGGATCGCCCTGGTTCGATCTTCTAGGTGTACCGGTTTATCACCCGTGGCGCTTGTTCGAATGGTGGTTCTTCTTTGATGCCTACGCGCCGCACGTCTTCGACACAGGCGGTGCGATTGCGGGTGGTAGCGGTTTGTTCGCTTTACTCGTCGCCATCGCCATGTCGGTATGGCGTTCTCGGCAGTCGCGGCTGGTTACGACTTATGGTTCGGCACGCTGGGCCGATGCCGTCGACATCCGCAAAGCTGGACTGACCCTCCCGGCGGGCGTCTTCCTCGGCCAACACGACGACCAATACCTCCGACATGAGGGGCCGGAACATGTCCTGAGCTTCGCACCCACGCGCTCGGGCAAGGGCGTGGGCTTGGTGGTGCCTACGTTGCTTTCGTGGCCGGCGTCCGCCGTCATTCACGACATTAAGGGAGAGAACTGGAAGATCACGGCGGGCTGGCGTTCGCGCTTTTCGCACTGCCTGCTTTTCAACCCCACCGATAGGCAGTCGGCCGCCTACAACCCGCTGCTTGAAGTCCGGCGCGGCGCACATGAAGTGCGCGACGTGCAGAACATCGCCGACATTCTGGTTGACCCTGAAGGTGCGTTAGAGAAGCGCAATCATTGGGAGAAGACCAGCCACGCGCTACTGGTCGGTGCAATCTTGCATGTTCTGTACGCAGGCGAGGACAAGACGCTGCGCGGCGTCGCCAACTTCCTCAGCGACCCGGCGTGTCCGTTCGAGCTGACGCTGCACCGGATGATGACGACGAAGCACCTGGGCGA
Organism: Pseudoxanthomonas sp. LjRoot143; assembly: GCF_964252945.1. Lineage (NCBI taxonomy): Bacteria > Pseudomonadati > Pseudomonadota > Gammaproteobacteria > Lysobacterales > Lysobacteraceae > Pseudoxanthomonas > Pseudoxanthomonas sp. LjRoot143. Next base: position 1,884,752 of record NZ_CAXUPM020000001.1, read on the forward strand.
TGCGCCTCACCCGGTTGTCGCATCCGCTGCCCGCGAAGTGCTCAACAAGTCGGACAACGAGCGATCGGGCGTGCTCTCCACCGCCATGTCGTTTCTCGGCCTGTACCGCGACCCGACCGTGGCCGAAGTCACATCGCGCTGCGATTGGCGCATCGCCGACCTGATTTCCGCCGAGCACCCGGTATCGCTCTATCTGGTGGTGCCGCCCTCCGACATAAGCCGCACCAAGCCGCTGATCCGGCTCATCTTGAACCAGATCGGGCGGCGGCTGACCGAATCGCTCGACGGCAGCGATGGCATCGCGCGCCGGCACAAGCTGCTGCTGATGCTGGACGAGTTTCCGGCGCTGGGTCGCCTCGATTTTTTCGAGTCCGCGCTTGCCTTCATGGCCGGCTACGGCATCCGCAGCTTTCTCATCGCTCAAAGCCTGAACCAGATCGACAAGGCGTATGGGCAGAACCATTCCATCCTCGACAACTGCCATGTCCGGGTGACTTTCGCCACCAACGACGAAAGGACGGCGAAAAGGATTTCCGAAACCCTCGGCACCGCCACCGAGCTTCGCGCGCAGCGCAACTACGCGGGCCACCGCCTCGCTCCGTGGCTGGGGCACCTGATGGTGTCGCGTCAGGAAACTGCACGTCCGCTGCTGACGCCCGGCGAGGTGATGCAGCTTCCACCTGAGGACGCCGTAGTCATGGTGTCCAGCGTTGCCCCGATCCGCGCGAAGAAGCTGCGTTACTACGTCGACGCCAATTTCAAGGATCGCGTCCTGCCACCGCCCGTGCTCGCAGTCGGGAGGTACGCCGACGCGCCGCCAGCCCGCCCCGACGACTGGAGCGGCTTGGCGATCCCGGCCGTACCTACGGCGCCGACCTCGGTATCCGCCGATGGTCCGGGCGGCACCGATGACGGCGGCCCGCGCCGCCAGCTCGAACTCTCCGAAACCGTCGCCTACGAGCCCGAGTTGGACGCGTGTGCGAACGACCTGGAGCTGCTCGATGACGACGACCTGGCGCTCCCGCTTCCCGGCCAGCTCGACCCGGCCATGCAGCGCACGGCCCGGCTGGCTTCTCTCGACCCCAACGACGGAATCGACCTATGAGCCAATACCGCCTCAATCTTTTCATCCAGCCCGAGCACGCCAAGCGCCTGGATGAACTTGCCGCCAAGAAAGGCGTGTCCAAGTCCTCCATCGTCGCAGCGGCCTTGGCGTCCTGGCTGTCACCCGATGCGGGCGACCAGCGTGAGGCCGCCATTGCCAAGCGGCTGGATCGACTGTCGCGGCAGACCGAACGCATGGAGCGCGACCAGAACATCCAGATCGAAACGCTGGCGCTGTTCATCCGCTATTTCTTGACCATCAGCACGCCGGTGCCAGAAGCCCACAAGGACGCGGCCCGCGCCCAGGGCAAAGCGCGCTTCGAGCAGTTCGTCGAGCAGTTGGGTCGCCACCTGCTGCGTGGCCGCAGTCTGGTGCGCGACGTGGTGGAGGAACTGCACCCCGATCCGATGCGGATGGATGACGCAGCAGCGATGGCGTCCGCCGATGAGCGAGCTGCAGAGCGTGCGTCATGAGTGCCGTTCCGCAGATTCCGCCTGAATCTCGCTCATCCGCCGCGGCGTCCCAGGATCGCCGCATCCAGATGCTGCGCACGGCGATGGGGCCGCTGATCGCCGCTGCGCTCGAAGATCCGGATGTTGTGGAAATCATGCTCAACCCCGATCGCACCCTGTGGGTGGATCGGCTGTCGTCGGGTCGCTCGCCGCTGGGCGTGGAGATGCCCGAGGCCGATGGTGAACGCATCATCCGCCTGGTCGCCGCGCATGTCGGCGCGGAGGTGCATCGCGGCCAGCCGCTCTTGACCGCCGAGTTGCCGGAAACCGGCGAGCGTTTCGAGGGCATCCTGCCTCCGGCCGCCCCGGGGCCAGCCTTCGCGCTACGCAAGCGGGCCGTGAGCATCATCGGCCTGGATCGCTACGTGGCCGACGGCATCCTGACCGCCGGGCAGGCCGAGTTCCTGCGCCGCGCCGTGCGCGAGCGGCAGAACATCCTGATCGCCGGCGGCACCAGCACCGGCAAGACCACGCTGGCGAACGCGCTGCTGGCCGAGATCGCCGCCACAGGCGACCGCGTGCTGGTGCTCGAAGACACCATCGAGCTGCAATGCGCGGCCCGCGACCATGTGCCGCTGCGCACCCGCGCCGGCGTCGTCACAATGACCGAGCTGGTGCGGGCCACGATGCGCCTGCGGCCTGACCGCGTGATCGTCGGCGAAGTGCGTGGCGGCGAAGCCCTGGACTTGGTGAAGGTCTGGGGCACCGGCCACCCCGGCGGCATTGCCACCATCCATGCCGGCTCCGCCTTGGGCGCACTGCTGCGTCTGGAGCAACTGATCCTCGAAGTGGCAGTGAATCCGCCCCGCGCCCTGATCGCCGAGGCGGTCAACGTGGTGATTCACATCGCAGGCCGTGGCCGCAAACGTCACGTCGAAACCATCTCCCGTGTCGTCGGCTTCGACGGTGCGGGCTATCGCCTGACAGATGCGCTGGAAACGCCGTTTCCCGAGCTGCCGCCGGTTCCTCTTGCAGCCGCTGCCGCTGCGCCTTCCTCGACCCCTGACCAACCTGGAGAACTGCCATGACGCACGTTGATGCTTTCCGTCTTTCCGTAAATCCTATTTCTCGCCTGTCCAGCATGGCGCGGCTGCGCCACCTGGCCCGTCCCGCAGGGCAAGGGCTGCTGCTGGCCGCGCTGATGCTGTTGCTGGCGGGCACGGCGCAGGCCGCCGGTTCCTCGATGCCGTGGGAAGGGCCGCTGACCTCCATCCTCGAATCCATCCAAGGGCCAGTCGCCCGGATCGTGGCGGTGATCATCATCATCTCGACGGGGCTTGCGCTGGCGTTCGGTGATACCAGCGGCGGCTTTCGCAAGCTGATCCAGATCGTGTTCGGCCTGTCCATCGCGTTCGCCGCGTCCTCGTTCTTCCTGTCGTTCTTCAGCTTCTCCGGAGGGGCCGTCGTATGAGTAAGGCCACCGATCTTCCGGGCTTTGAAGTGCCGCTGCATCGCTCGCTGACCGAGCCGATCCTGCTGGGCGGTGCGCCGCGCACCGTGGCGATTGCCAACGGCACGCTAGCCGCCGCCGTCGGGCTGGGCCTGCAACTGTGGATTCCCGGCGTGGTGCTCTGGATCGTCGGCCACTCGCTGGCCGTATGGGGTGCGCGCGTCGATCCGCAGTTCATGCAGGTCTTCGCGCGGCATATCAAACACCGCCCGCTTCTGGACGTGTGAGGGGAGGACGCCATGCTGAACCTTGCCGAATATCGTCAGCGCCCGGCCTTGCTTGCCGACTGGCTGCCCTGGGCCGGGCTGGTCGCGCCGGGCGTTGTGCTGAACAAAGATGGTTCGTTTCAACGCACGTTCCAGTTTCGCGGCCCCGACTTGGACAGTGCGACACAGGGCGAGCTGATTGCCACGTCGGCGCGGCAGAACAACGCGCTTCGCCGTACCGGGTCTGGCTGGGCCTTCTATATCGAGGCCGAGCGGATGCGGGCATCGAGCTATCCGCAATCCTCCTTTCCCGAACCACTGTCCTGGCTGGTGGATGAGGAGCGACGCGCGGCGTTCGAGGAGTCGGATGGCCATTTCGAGAGCGTCTATCACTTCACGTTGCAACACCTACCGCCGCAAGAGTCTCGCGCCCGTGCGGCTGGGATGCTGTACGAGAACCGGCCCACTGAGGGTGTGGACTGGCGTGGTCGGCTTGATTCCTTCGTGGCAGAGACCGATCGCGTGTTCGACCTGCTCGATGGTGTGATGCCGGAGATTGCCTGGCTGGACGATAGCCAGACGCTGACCTACCTGCATGCCACAGTCTCCACGCGGCGCTATCGCGTCGGCGTGCCCGACGTGCCGTTCCATATCGACGCACTGCTGGCCGATGCCGCGCTGGTCGGCGGCCTGGCGCCCATGCTGGGCGATCAGCACCTGCGCGTGGTGTCGGTACGAGGCTTCCCGACCTCGACCTGGCCGGGGATCTTGGACGACCTCAACCGCCTGGGCTTTGCGTATCGCTGGAGTACGCGCTTCCTGTGCCTGGACAAAGCCGAGGCGGAACGGGAATTGGGGCGCTTGCGGCGCCAATGGTTCGCCAAGCGCAAGAACGTCATCGCGCTGCTGCGCGAAACGATCTTTCAGCAGGAAAGCCCGCTGGTCGATACCGATGCCAGCAACAAGGCCGCCGACGCCGATGCCGCCTTGCAGGAGCTGGGCAGCGATCAAGTCGCCTTCGGCTACCTCACCGCCACGGTGACGGTGCTCGACGCCGACCCGGCCGTGGCCGACGAGAAGCTGCGCATGGTGGAGCGCGTCATCCAGGGCCGGGGTTTCGTGACCATCCCCGAAACCCTCAACGCAGTCGATGCCTGGCTGTCGTCCGTCCCCGGCAACGCATACGCGAACGTGCGTCAGCCCATCGTTTCGACGCTGAACCTGGCGCACATGATGCCGATGTCAGCGGTATGGGCTGGGCCGGAGAAGAACGAACACCTCGATGGCCCGCCGCTGATCGTCACCCGCACCGATGGCGCGACGCCGTTCCGGCTGGTGACGCACATCGGCGACGTGGGGCACACCCTTGTCGCCGGGCCGACCGGCATGGGCAAGTCGGTGCTGCTCGCCATATTGGCCATGCAGTTCCGGCGCTACTTCGGCTCGCGGATCTTCGCCTTCGACATGGGGCGCTCGATGCGCGCCACCATCCTCGGCCTTGGCGGTGAGCACTACGACCTCGGTGCCGATGGCGGCATCGCCTTCCAGCCACTCGCGCGAATAGCCCACGAGGGCTACCGCACCTGGGCCGCCGAATGGGTGGAGGGCCGGCTGCTGCACGAAGGCGTGACGGTCGGCCCGGACGAGAAGGCTGCCATTTGGTCGGCGCTGCGAAGCCTTGCCGGTGCGCCAGTGGAGCAGCGCACCATGACCGGCTTGTCGGTGTTATTGCAGTCCAACGCGCTGCGCCAAGCGCTCGCGCCCTATGTGTTGGGCGGCGCCCACGGCAAGCTGCTGGACGCTGACCACGACCGGCTGGGCATGGCCGACGTGCAGGGCTTTGAGATGGAAGAACTGATGCACAGCCCCGCCGCCGTGCAAGCAGTGCTGCGCTACCTGTTCGCCCGCTTCGACGAACGTTTTGACGGCGCGCCCACGCTGCTGATCCTCGATGAAGCGTGGCTGTTCCTCGATGAGCCGTCCTTCGCGGCCCGCATCCGGCAATGGCTCAAGACGCTCAGAAAAAAGAACGTCAGCGTCATCTTTGCCACGCAGTCGCTGGCCGACATCAAGGACTCGACCATCGCGCCAGCCATCATCGAAAGCTGCGCGAGCAGGATCTTCTTACCTAACCCGCAGGCCACCGAGCCGCAGATTCGCACGATCTACGAAGGCTTCGGCTTGAACAGCCGCCAGATTGAGATCGTGGCGACCGCACAGCCCAAGCGCGATTACTACTACCAGTCGCGCCTCGGCAATCGCCTGTTCGACCTCGACCTGGGGCCTGTCGCGCTCGCATTCGCGGGCGCATCCACCCCTCAAGACCAACGCGATATTGACCGCGTGCTGACGCAGGCCGGCGCTCCCGGCTTCGCCGGCGCGTGGCTGCGCCATCGCGGCCTCGGCTGGGCCGCCGACCTGCTGCCGTCCGCTCCGGCGGCAGCTTCCTTTCTCGCTTCTCAACCGCTGGAGGTTTCACCATGAAGACCAAGCCCCGTTTGCTCTCTGTCTCACTCGCTGCCGTGCTGTCGGTATCGCTGCTGGCCGTGCAGCCCGCATCCGCGCTGACGGTGTTCGACCCGTCCAACTTCGTGCAGAACACGCTGACCGCCGTGCGCACGCTGGAACAGATCAACAACCAGATCAACCAGCTTCAGAACGAGGCGCAGATGTTGATGAACCAGGCCAGGAACCTGGCAAATCTCGACTTCAACATCGTCAACCGCCTGCGCTCGACGCTCGCCACCACCGAGCGCCTGATCGCCGAGGCGCGCGGCTTGGCCTACGACGTGCAGAGCATGGATGCCACGTTCGCCCGCCTGTACCCGGAACAGTACGCCGCCACCATCAGCGGCGACCGCATGGCACAGGACGCCCGCGAACGCTGGCAGAACACCTTGAACGGCTTGCACACCGCGATGCGGATGCAGGCGCAGGTGTCGCAGAACCTCGCCCAAGACGAAAGCGCGCTGGCCGATCTCGTGAGCCAGAGCCAGTCGGCCACCGGCGCGCTGCAAGCGATGCAGGCGACGAACCAGCTCCTGGCTTTGCAGGCCAAGCAGTCGATCCAGGCGCAGCAGCTCCAGATCACGCAAGACCGGGCCGCTTCACTGGAACTGGCGCGGCAAGCGGCGGCTATGGAGCGCGCCCGCGAAGTGCGGCGGCGCTTTCTGGGCACCGGCACGCCGTACACGCCGCAGTCCGTCAACTTCTATAACAACTGACCGGAGGCGGCCATGCGATGCGCTTCCGTCCTGATGGCCGTGCTGCTGACCGCGTGCGGCCAGCAGCCGGCCGAGAACCTGGCCGACGCCCTGGCCGCAGATCCGGTGCGGCTCAAGGCGTTGCGCGGGCAATGCGCGGCCGACCGGCAGGCCGTGGGCGAGGATGCCTGCCGCGCCGCCGCTGAAGCCTTCCGGCGGCGCTTCTTCGCCGGCCATACCGGGCCGGATGAATACAACTCGCTGGCTGAACTCCCGCCGATTCCGCCGAGCTTCGATACGCCCGCAGATGAATTGCCAGAGGGCGCCGTTCCGCTCACTCCGCCCGAGGATTCGCCATGAACGACGTGACCATCATCGACCGTTTCCTCGATACGTTCTCGCGCTACATCGACTCGGGCTTCGGCTTATTGCAGGGCGAAGTGGCATTTCTCACCGCCACGCTCATCGTCATCGACATGACGATCGCTGGCCTGTATTGGGCCATGAGCCACGCCACCGGCCAGGGCGACGACGTGATCGCCAAGCTGCTGCGCAAGGTGCTCTGTGTCGGCGCGTTCGCCTACATCATCGGCAACTTCAACTGGCTGGCGAGCATCGTGTTCCGCTCGTTCGCCGGCTTGGGAATTACCGCTACCGGCTCGGCCATCACGATGGAGAACTTCCTTCAGCCGGGCCGGCTGGCGAAGACCGGCATCGACGCAGCCGCGCCGATTCTGGAACAGATCGGGGACATGGCTGGGTTCCCCGAGGTGTTCGTGAACATCGACCCTATCGTGGTTCTGTTCATCGCCTGGCTGGTGGTGATCCTCTGCTTCTTCGTGCTGGCCGTACAGCTTTTCATCACGCTGATCGAGTTCAAACTGACTACGCTCGCCGGCTTCGTCTTGATCCCGTTTGCACTCTGGAACAAGACCTCGTTCCTCGCGGAAAAGGTGCTAGGCAACGTGGTGTCGTCAGGCATCAAGGTCTTGGTGCTGGCCGTCATCGTCGGCATCGGTTCAGGCCTGTTCGCCGAGTTCCAGGTGCATCCCGACGAACCATCCATCGACCACGCGCTGGTCGTGATGCTGGCCTCGCTCGCGCTGCTGGCGCTGGGCATTTTCGGCCCCGGTATCGCCACCGGCCTGGTGTCCGGTGCGCCACAGCTTGGTGCGGGCGCGATGGCTGGTGCTGCGGTCGGGGCTGTCGGCACCGGCGTTGCCATCGGCGCCGCCGTAACGGGCGTGGGCGGCGCCGTCATGGCCGGGGCACGAATGGCCCCGGCGGCCGCAAAGCTGGCCGGTGCCGGTGCGCGTGCCGCGACTTCGGCGGCCGGCAGTGCCCGATCGGCGTTCCAGGCCGGTTCCGCTGCGGCCGGCGGCGGTGCCAAGGGCGCGGCGGCTGGCCTCGGCAATGTCGCCAAGACTGGCGCACAAGCCGCAGGCCGCAGCGTCACCTCTGGTGCTTCCGCTGTTGGGCAGAAGGTGGCCGACTCCTTCCGCGCTGGCTGGAACGGCACAGAAGCCGGCAGCGACGGTGCTGGCCCCGGCCAGACCGCAGACGGCACCGCAGGCTCGCAGAAGCAACAGCAACCGGCCTGGGCCAAGCGGATGCACCGCCGCCAGCAGGCTACCCATGCCGCGACCACTGCCGCCCACACGCTGCGCGGCGGCGACGGCGGCGGCTCCGGGCAAGGCCCGAGCCTGCGGGATTCCGATACCTAACCTTCAAGGAGAACACCCATGCGATTCAAACGACCGCAGGTGCGCTACGCCGATACGCCGCAGCCTGCCACCCCGTATCAAGCCGCCGCCCAGGTGTGGGACGACCGTATCGGCTCCGCCCGCGTGCAGGCGAAGAATTGGCGCCTGATGGCCTTCGGCTGCCTAGTGCTCGCGCTGTTGATGGCCGGCGGCCTGGTGTGGCGCTCGGCGCAGTCCATCGTGACGCCCTATGTCATCGAGGTCGATCAAGCCGGGCAGGTGCGCGCCGTGGGAGAGGCCGCCACGCCGTACCGGCCCGGCGACGCGCAGATCGCGCACCACCTGGCGCGCTTCGTGACGCTGGTTCGCTCGCTGTCCATCGACCCCATCGTGGTGCGGCAGAACTGGCTCGATGCCTACGACTACACCACCGACAAGGGCGCGGCGGTGCTCAACGACTACGCCCGCACCAATGACCCATTCGCCCGCATCGGCAAGGAATCGGTAACGGTGCAAATCACCAGCGTGGTTCGCGCGAGCGACACGTCTTTCAACGTGCGCTGGACAGAGCAGCGCTATGTCAACGGTGCGCCCGCCGGCACCGAACGCTGGAACGCCGTGCTTTCGACCGTCCTGCAAACCCCGCGTACTGAACAGCGCCTGCTCAAGAACCCATTGGGTATCTACGTCAACGGCCTGTCATGGAGCCGCGAACTGGATTCTTCCGAAGGAGCCAAACCATGAAACTTCGTTTCCGCCTTTACGTTGTTCCTTTGACGCTGCTGGCCCTCGCGGGCTGCGCCTCGCAGGGGAAGCCGCCGCCATCCATCTCGCTCGACGAGACGGTGCTGGCCCAGCCGTTGCCCGAACCGCCCAAGCCCGTCGAAGTCGTCGCCGTCCCTGAACCGCTGGCGCTGCCGGCGCAGTTGAAGCCCCTGCCGGAACTCGATGAGGCCCCCGTTGCGCCGGAGCCGGCCGACGAAAAGGTGCGCGTTTCCCGTGCCAATGCAGAAGCGCGTATCGCGCCTACCCGTGAGGGCTACGTCAACGCGATTCAGGTGTGGCCGTTCACCGATGGCGCGCTTTATCAGGTCTATGCGTCGCCGGGGCGCGTGACGGTGGTTTCGCTTCAACCGGGCGAGGAACTGGTAACGGTCGCCGCCGGCGATACCGTGCGCTGGATCGTGGGCGACACGTCCAGCGGCGGCGGGGCCGATCTGCGCGTCAATGTGCTGGTCAAGCCTATCCGCTCCGGTCTGAAAACCAATCTCGTCATCACCACCAGTCGGCGCACCTACCTGCTGGAGCTGACCTCGACCGAGAGGGCATGGATGGCGTCGGTGTCCTGGGACTATCCGAAAGACCGAATGCTCGCGTTGCAGCGCCAGGCGCAGGCAGCGCAGGCAACAACGCCTGTCGATACGGGCCTGTCGCTGGACAAGATCCGCTTCCGCTACGCGGTATCGGGCAGCAACCCGCCGTGGAAGCCTCTGCGCGCCTTCGATGATGGAGAGAAGGTCTATATCCAGTTCCCGCCGGGCATCGCCCAGGGCGAGCTGCCGCCGCTGTTTGTCATCGGCGCGCAGGGCGACGGGCAACTGGTGAACTACCGTTTTCGCTCGCCGTACTACGTCGTGGATCGCCTGTTCGGCGCGGCCGAACTGCGGCTGGGCGGCGATGGCGGCGACGTGGTGCGGATCGAGCGCACCGATGGTGTTGCACGGAGGAACTGACCATGAGCCAGGATGACACTCCCGACCTTGCCGCGCCGCAGGCGGACAAGGTGGCGCCGGAGGCAGTGGCGCTGCGCGCCCAGCCGCGTCCAGTCACACGCCTGAACCGGCGCTCGCTGGCCATCCTTGCCGGCGTCCTAGCGGTCGCCGTGCTCGGCGCGCTGATGTGGTCGCTGCAACCTCATCGACGCAGCACAGGCGAGCAGACCGAGCTTTACAACGTCGATCGCGTGTCAAAGTCGGAAGGACTGGATGCGCTGCCGACGGACTATTCCAAGCTGCCGCCGGCGTTGCTGCCTGCCGTTCCCGAACTAGGGCCACCGCTGCCGGGCGATCTTGGCCCGGCTATCGTGAAGTCGCAGCAACCGGCGACGGCTGCCTACGCGGCCCCCGGTCACGACCCGAACGATGCCCTGCGAAAAGAAGCCGAGGCGGCCGCGGCCTCGTCCGTGTTCTTCCGCTCGGGTGGGCAGAATGCGGCGCCGGTAGCGCAGACACAGGTGGCCGCTGCGCCGGGCTTCGCCGCCAATGCGGCGTTTGACCCGCTGGCGGCCGGGCCGGCCTCCACGGCGGCCCAACCTGCTGACCCGACAGCGGTGCAAAACCGGCAAGACCAGAAAGAGGCTTTCATGAAAGCTGGCCCCACTGAAACCCGTAATTCCGGCAATCTGACTCTGCCAATTTCGCCGTATCAGGTTATGGCCGGAACAGTGGTCGCAGGTGCCTTGGTGACGGGCATCAAGTCGGACTTGCCCGGCGACGTGATCGCCACGGTGACGGAGCCGGTCTATGACACAGCCACCGGGCGCTTCCTGCTGATTCCGCAGGGTTCGCGCATCCTGGGCAAATACAACAGCCAGGTCAGCTACGGGCAGAGCCGCGTTCAAGTCGTCTGGAACCGGATCATCCTGCCGGACACGTCTTCGCTCACGCTCGACAACCTGGCCGGCACCGACCCAGCCGGCTATGCCGGGCTGGAGGACGATGTGGACTACCACTGGGGCCGCATCTTTGCCGGTGCGGCACTCACCACGCTGCTGGGCGTCGGTGCCGAGCTGGCCGCGCCGGAGAACCGGCAGGATGGTGATCGCGTCATCATCGCTGGGCGCGACAGCGCGCAGGACAGCATCAATCAGGTCGGCCAGGAGATGACCCGGCGCAACCTCAACATCCAGCCGACCTTAACGCAACGGCCGGGCCTGCCGGTTCGCATCATCGTCAACCGGGATCTGGTGCTGCGGCCGTACCAGCCGCTGTTCTTCAACCGGGGGACTTCACGATGAGCACGACCAAGAAGCTGCGGCTCGGCCCGCTGCCGAAGACCGAGAGCACCAAGCTGACTTTCGTTTGCCCGACCAGCTTGAAAGTCGACCTCGACCGCTACGCCGCGCTACACGCGCAGGCGTATGGCGAGGCCGTTGATGCGGCGACGCTGATCCCGCATATGCTGGAAGCGTTCATGGCGGGGGATCGAGGATTCAGGAAGGGCACGGCGACCCGCAGCACACCACCGAAGCCGCCATGATTGCACCGCATGCTATTCAACGGCATCCATCGAACGCGCAGCCCAGGCTGCGCGTTCTTCATTCTGGATGCCGCCGAGCCTGTTGGGCTATGATGATGCGACAGGCCCGCCGTTCCTCGGCAATCCAGCACTACACAGTGCGATGCGGCTTTCTCTCCCAACGCTCCTATGTCGCTCCTAGCCGACAACGCCGCTCTTCTTCTAAGCGGCCCCGAAAGGAGCTAACCTACTGTCCCATATACGGTTTCAAGTCCTTCTTGATTTGCGCGAAAGAATTGACACCGGCACTTTTTTGTCCGGTGTTTGGCGACTGAGCGCGCTTGCGCTCATTTTTACAAGAACCTCACCGGTGCCAGCGTAGAAGCTGCTGCAACGCCCGCTCGCCACCTCGCGGCCGAGCGTTGCAGTCGCTGTCGCAGTCGAAGTGCATTCCGACCTTCGCGGAGTTGCCGCAATGACGCACGATACCCTCGCCGACGAACTGGTCGCGCAATTGCCCCTCCATCGCGATACGCGCTGGACGGCGGGCTCACTTGGATTGGACGAGGCTGCGTTCGACGCGGTCGCGCAACGGCTGCTCGAACTGGAATCATCGGGCGCCGTCGACGTGATGAACATGTCGCGCGACGCCAGCCACGGCCTGCGCCGGCTCAACGCCATCCGTTTTACCCGCGTGGCCTGACCGACCGCGCTGCGCGCGTCAGGCCACGTCGCGTGCGATCCCCACCGGATGCAGGGTGGCGACGCCGTGCCCCTGCTCACCGAGGTACTCGAGCCACTTGCCAAGGAAGGTATTCATCCGCATGCGATGGCTGATGACTTCCGCGGGCGGCGGATACAGACCGATCACGTCCTGCCAGCGCTTGCCGACATAGCAGTGCGTCGCTTCGGCCTGGTGCGCGTCACGATACAGGCGGACGAACGCGGAGGGATCCGGTTCACCGGTCAGTGGATCACAGATGCCGTAGGTCAACCGCAGCTCCACGGTGTAGCGATGCGTCTCGATGACCTCGAGTCGCACGTCCAACCCATCGCCGATGCTCGACACGTACGTCCCCACCTGCAGGTGCTCAGGCGCGAACAGACGCACGAGGCGAGCATGGTTCTCCGCATACAGCGCCATCAGCCAGCCGAAACGGCCCAGCCGGGGAATGCGCGAGGTTCGTGCGAGGGCCTGAGACATGGGTCGATCCTACACGCCGGATCGCCATCGCGGCAGCATTGACGCGCCGTCGCGTGCGGCCTAAGTTAAGGGTTCGAGGCGTGCGTTTCCCGCCGGTCGCCATCCCCTTCGCCTCAATACATTTCCCGCTGCAGACCCAGCGTGGACAGCACCTTGCTGGAAATTTCCTCGATCGACTTGTTGGTCGTGCTGAGCGTGGGCAGGCGTTCCACCTGGAACATCGCTTCGGCGGCCGCGACCTCGCGCTTGCAGGTTTCCATCTTCGCGTAGCCGGAGTTCGGCCGGCGCTCCTGCCGGATCTGGTGCAGGCGATCGGGGTCGATGGTCAGCGCGAACAGCTTGCGCCGGTACGGACGCAGGCGGGCCGGCAGGCGGTCGGTTTCCAGATCGCCGTCGGTCAACGGATAGTTGGCCGCGCGGATGCCGTAATGCAGCGCCAGATAGACGCAGGTCGGCGTCTTGCCTGCGCGGGACACCGCCACCAGGATCACGTCGGCCTCGTCGTAGTTCACCGCCATGCCGTCGTCGTGGGTCAGGGCGAAGTTCATCGCGTTGATGCGGCGGTGGTAGGTCTCGAAATCGACCAGACCGTGGGCCTGGCCGACGCGCGACTGCCGCTGCTCGCCCAGTTCGCGCTCCAGCGGCTCGATGAACGGCGCAAATACATCCAGCATCAGCGCACCGCTCTCGGCGATGAGCGCGCTCAGGCCCGGATCGACGCAGGAGCTGACCACGATGGGGCGCGCACCCATCCGCTCCCCGGTCCGGCGGATGCGATCCGCCGCGTCCCGTGCCTTCTCTTCGTCGTCGACGAAGGACAGCCGGTCGGTCTGGAACCGCATCCCGGCGAACTGGGTCAACAGGCTGTGGCCGATGGTCTCGGCGGTGATACCGGTGCCATCGGAGACGTAGAACACGGGGCGCAACTCAGACATGCCCTTCCCTTCCCTGCTTCACCATGGAAACCCCCGTCAGATCAAGCTTGTCTGCAATTGGTATGCACTGCATCATATCGCCTCTTTCCCCATGGACACGGCACCCCACGCCGATGGTCATCGGCATGGCGCGGCCTGCTTCGGAGCATTGCGCTTGAACGAGAACATCCTGTGGTTGCATGAGCTGCGCCTGGCCGACCTGGCCCGCGTCGGTGGCAAGAATTCGTCGCTGGGCGAAATGATCGGCCATCTGGCCAACCTCGGCGTCTCGGTCCCGGGAGGCTATGCGACCACGGCGGAGGCCTTCAAGGCCTTCATCGCGCACAACGACCTGTCCAAGCGCATCTTCGACAAGCTGGCCACGCTGGATGTCGAGGACGTGCCCGCGCTGACGGCGGCCGGCAAGGAAATCCGCGGCTGGGTCATCGACGCACCGCTGCAGCCCGACCTGGACGCCGACATCCGTACGGCGTACACAAAACTCTCCTCCGAAAACGGTGGCGGCGACGTCGCCGTGGCCGTGCGCTCCTCGGCCACCGCCGAGGACCTGCCCGACGCCTCCTTCGCCGGACAGCAGGAAACCTTCCTCAACGTCACCGGTGCCGACGATGTCGTGCACAAGGTGAAGGAAGTCTTCGCCAGCCTCTACAACGACCGCGCCATCGCCTACCGCGTGCACCACGGCTTCAAGCACGAAGACGTGTTCCTGTCCGCCGGCGTGCAGCTGATGGTGCGCTCGGGTGTCGGCGCGTCGGGCGTGCTGTTCACGCTGGATACCGAGTCCGGCTTCCGCGACGTGGTGTTCGTCACCTCCAGCTTCGGCCTGGGCGAGATGGTCGTGCAGGGCGCGGTGAACCCGGACGAGTTCTATGTCTACAAGCCCACGCTCAAACAGGGCAAGCCGGCGATCCTGCGCCGTGCGCTGGGCAGCAAGGCGCTGCGGATGGTGTATTCGGACGTCCCCGGCGAGCGCGTGCGTACCGAAGACACACCGGCGAACCTGCGCAACACCTTTTCGATCACCGACGAGGACGTGCACGAGCTGTCCAAGCAGGCGCTGGTCATCGAGCAGCACTACGGCCGCCCGATGGACATCGAGTGGGCGAAGGACGGCGTGACCGGCAAGCTGTTCATCGTGCAGGCGCGCCCGGAAACGGTGAAGTCGCGCGCCAAGGCCACGCAGATCGAACGCTATGCACTGGAGAAGCGCGGTGACGTGATCGCCGAGGGCCGCGCCATCGGCCAGAAGATCGGCAGCGGCGTCGCCCGCGTGGTGCGCTCGCTGGACGATATGAGCCGCGTACAGCCGGGCGACGTGCTGGTCGCCGACATGACCGATCCCGACTGGGAGCCGGTGATGAAGCGTGCCAGCGCCATCGTCACCAACCGCGGCGGCCGCACCTGCCACGCCGCCATCATCGCGCGCGAGCTGGGCGTACCGGCCGTCGTCGGCACCGGCAACGCGCTGGACCTGATCGAGGATGGCGTCGAGGTTACCGTCAGCTGCGCCGAGGGCGATACCGGCTTCATCTATGCCGGTGCCCTGCCCTTCGAGCGCACGACGACCGACCTCGCCGCGATGCCGCCGGCGCCGCTGAAGATCATGATGAACGTGGCCAACCCGGAGCGCGCGTTCGATTTCGGCCAGTTGCCCAACGCCGGCATCGGCCTGGCGCGCCTGGAAATGATCATCGCCAGCCACATCGGCGTGCATCCTTTGGCGCTGCTGGAGTACGACCGCCAGGATCTCGACGTCCGCAAGAAAATCGACGCCAAGACCGCCGGCTATGCCGATCCGGTGAGCTTCTACGTGGACCGGCTGGCGGAAGGCATCGCCACCATTACGGCGTCGGTCGCTCCGCATCCGGTCATCGTGCGCCTGTCGGACTTCAAGTCCAACGAGTACGCCAACCTCATCGGCGGCACGCGCTACGAGCCGCACGAAGAAAACCCGATGATCGGTTTCCGTGGCGCCAGCCGCTACGTCGATCCGTCGTTCGAGCCGGCGTTCGCGCTGGAATGCCAGGCAGTCCGCCGCGTGCGCGACAACATGGGCCTGGACAACCTGTGGGTGATGATCCCGTTCGTCCGTACGCTGGAAGAAGGGCGCAAGGTGATCGAGGTGCTGTCCAAGCACGGCCTGCGCCAGGGCGAGAACGGGCTCAAGATCATCATGATGTGCGAGGTGCCGTCGAACGCCCTGCTGGCCGAGGAGTTCCTGGACATCTTCGACGGTTTCTCGATCGGCTCGAACGACCTGACCCAGTTGACGCTGGGCCTGGATCGCGACTCCAGCATCGTCGCCAACCTGTTCGACGAACGGAATCCGGCGGTGAAGAAGATGCTGTCGATGGCCATCAAGGCCGCGCGCAGCAAGGGCAAGTATGTCGGCATCTGCGGCCAGGGTCCCAGCGACCATCCGGACCTCGCTGAGTGGCTGATGGCGGAAGGTATCGAATCGGTGTCGTTGAATCCCGACACCGTGGTAGACACCTGGCTGCGGCTGGCGAAGACCAAGGCGGGCTGACGCAACCGCAACCGCCTTCACGCAAAGGCGGTTACCATCTTCCTGTAGACCCGGCACGCCCCTGATGGGGCGTGCTGCTTTTCAGGAGTGCCCATGCCCACACCCGCTGCAACCGCCACCGCGCCCGCCCTCACCGAGATCCCGACCGAACCCGCCGCGCTGATGCGCGAGCTCCGCGGCATTGACTGGCTGCAGTTGCTGGAAACGTGGGGTCTGAAGCTGCTGGCCGCCGTGATCATCTTCCTGGTCGGCATGTGGCTGGCCAAGCGATTGAGCGCAGGGCTGGAGCGCGTCCTCGGCCGCACGCACGCGGATGCCACGCTGGGCGGCTTCCTGCGCCGCGCCAGCTACGCCGCGATGATGGTGCTGGTCATCATCACGGCGCTCACGTCGCTGGGCGTGAATCCGACTTCGATGCTCGCCGTGCTCGGCGCCGCCGGCCTTGCGGTCGGCCTGGCGCTGAAGGATTCGCTGTCGAACATCGCCTCGGGCGTCATGCTGATCGTGCTGCGCCCGTTCCGCGACGGCGATTTCGTGCAGGCCGCCGGACTGGAAGGCGTAATCGAGGAAGTCCGTATCTTCCAGACGCGCATGCGCACGCTCGACAACCGCCTGATCGTGCTGCCGAACAGCCTGATCACCACAGCGCCGATCATCAATTTCACCGCCAAGCCGCATCGCCGCATCGACATCCCGGTCGGCGTGGGTTACGACGACGACCTTAAGCGCGCCAAGCAGATCCTGCTGAAGATCGCGCAGGACCATCCCAGTGTGCTGCCGGAGCCGGCGCCCAGCGTCATCGTGTCCAAGCTGAGCGAAAGCAGCGTCGACCTGATCCTGCTGGCGTGGACCAAGACCAAGGACTTCGGCGAGACCAAGAGCGACCTGACAGAGGCCGTGCGTACCGAGATCATCGGCAACGGGCTGAACATCCCGTACCCGCAGCGCGACCTGCATGTGTACCACCACAACAGCGATGGCACGCCGCTGACCGACATCATCACCAAGGGTGTCGCCGATGACGGCGACGTGGCGAAGACCACGCCGTAGAGTGGAGCTTGCTCCGCTGAAAGTCCCCATGCAGCCGAGCAAGCTCGGCTCTGCATGTCACTCCGCCAGCGCCGCCATGTGCTTGCGGTAGTGGCGCAACTCGTCGATGGAATCGCGCACGTCGCTCAGCGCGGTATGGCTGGACTGCTTGCGCACCCCTTCCAGCACCTGTGGCGCCCAACGGCGCGCGAGCTCTTTCAGCGTGCTGACGTCGAGGTTGCGGTAGTGGAAGTACTTCTCCAGCCGCGGCATCAGCCGGTGCAGGAAGCGGCGATCCTGGCAGATCGAGTTGCCGCACATCGGGGACGCGCCCGCCGGCAACCATTCGTTGAGGAAGGCCACCGTCTGCGCTTCGGCCTGGCCCAGCGAGACCTGGCTTTCCACCACCCGCTTCCACAGGCCGGAGCGGCCGTGCTGGTTGCGGTTCCAGTCGTCCATCGCTTCCAGTACCGCCACCGGGTGGGCGATCGCGAACTCGGGGCCTTCGGCCAGCACGTTCAACTTCGAATCGGTGACCACCGTGGCGATCTCAAGGATGGAGTCGCGGTCGGTGTCGAGCCCGGTCATTTCCAGGTCGATCCAGATCAGGCGGTCGGTGTTCGCGTTGTTCGAGGCCATGCAGCAATCCATCACGGGAAGGAGGTCCGGCCGTTCCACACCGGGAATGCGGACGTACCGCATCGTGTCATGATAACGCAGACCACTCCGGCGACCGGCCCATGAACCCTTCCACCGATCACGCCGTACTCACCGCGATGCTCGCGCCGGCATTCTTCCTCACGGCCACGGCCTCGTTGCTGCTGTCGGCCAACAACCGCCTCGCGCGCATCATCGATCGCGCCCGCACGCTGCTGCGTGAGCTGGCGGATGTCGAAGACGAGACCGACCGCGCCTTGCTGGAGAAGCGTATCGCGCTGCAGCGCCTGCGCAGCCTGATCATCCTGCGCGCGGGCCAGCTGCTCTATGCCGCGATCAGCTGCTTCGTCGGCACCAGCCTGGCGGTGGCGGTGGACACGTTCACCGGCCACCGGCTCGGATCGCTGCCGACGTGGCTGGCGGCGCTGGGCGTGGTGGCGATGCTCGCCGCCAGCCTGCTGCTGGCGCGCGAATCCACGCTGGCGGTCACCGCGATCAACGAAGAGATGGACCACCGCAAGGTGAAGCGGAAGTTCCCGACGCCCTAGACCAGCGGGCGTCCGCGCTTGGCGCGGAAATAGTTGGTCAGGCGGCGTCCGGCTTCGTCGCCCAGCACGCCGCCGGTGATCTCCACCCGATGGTTGTGCCGCGGATCCGCGATCAGGTCGAACACGCTGCCGCAGGCGCCGGTCTTCGGATCGGACGCGCCGTACACCACACGCGCCACGCGTGCATGCACCAGCGCCATCGCGCACATAGCGCAGGGCTCGAGCGTCACGTACAAGGTACTTCCGACCAGCCGGTGGTTGCCCAGCTCCCTCCCCGCCTCGCGCATCGCCACGATCTCGGCGTGCGCGGTGGGATCGTGGTCGAGGATGTTGCGGTTCCAGCCCTCTCCGAGGATGCGTCCCTCCGCGTCGACCAGCACGGCACCCACGGGAATCTCGTCGAACTCGCGCTCCGCGCGATCCGCCAGCCCGAAGGCGTGGCGCATCCAGTGCTCGTCGGCGGACTCGCCCATCACTCCCACTCGATGGTGGCCGGCGGCTTGCCCGAGATGTCGTAGACCACGCGCGAGACGCCGCGCAGTTCATTGATGATGCGGTTGCTGACCGTGCCAAGGAATTGGTACGGCAGGTGCGCCCAGTGCGCGGTCATGAAGTCGATCGTCTCGACCGCACGCAACGCGATGACCCACTCATAGGCGCGCGCGTCGCCGACCACGCCCACCGACTTGACCGGCAGGAATACCGCGAACGCCTGCGAGGTCTTGTCGTACAGGTCGGCCTTGCGCAGCTCATCGATGAAGATCGCATCGGCCTTGGCCAGCAGTTCGGCGTACTCGGGCTTCACCTCACCCAGGATGCGCACGCCCAGGCCGGGACCCGGGAACGGATGGCGATAGACCATCGTGCGCGGCAGACCGAGTTCGACGCCGAGGCGACGCACTTCGTCCTTGAACAGCTCGCGCAACGGCTCCACCAGGCCCAGCTTCATGTGCTCGGGCAGTCCGCCCACGTTGTGGTGGCTCTTGATGACGTGTGCCTTGCCGGTCTTGCTGCCGGCCGACTCGATGACGTCCGGGTAGATCGTGCCCTGCGCCAACCACTTGGCGTTCTTCAGCTTGTTCGATTCTTCCTCGAATATCTCGACGAACAGGTTGCCGATGATCTTGCGCTTGGCTTCCGGGTCGGCGACGCCTTCCAGCGCCTTGAAATAGCGGTCGGCGGCATTGACGCGCACGACCTTCACGCCCATGTGCTCGGCGAACATCGCCATCACCTGGTCGCCTTCCTGCCAGCGCAGCAGGCCGGTATCGACGAACACGCAGGTCAGCTGGTCGCCGATGGCCTTGTGCAGCAGCGCGGCGACGACCGACGAATCGACGCCACCGGACAGGCCCAGGATCACCTCGTCCGACCCCACCTGCTCGCGCACGCGGGCGATCTGGTCGTCGATGATGTTGGCTGCCGTCCACAACGTCTTGCAGCCGCAGATATCGGCCACGAAACGGCGCAGCAGCGTCTGGCCCTGCTTGGTGTGGGTCACTTCCGGATGGAACTGCACGCCGTACCACCGCTTCTCTTCCAGCGCCATCGCCGCGACCGGAATGCGGTCGGTGGTGGCGGTGATCGTCCAGCCCGGCGGCGCCTGGGCGACGTGGTCGCCGTGGCTCATCCACACGTCGATGCGCGGCTCGCCCTGATGGTCGCTCAGTCCGCCGAGCAGCGCGTCATGCGCGACCAGCTGCACTTCGGCATGGCCGAACTCGCGCGCATCGGCGGCTTCCGTCGCGCCGCCCAGCTGCGCCGCCAGCGTCTGCATGCCGTAGCAGATGCCCAGGATCGGCAGGCCGCTGTCGAATACCTGCTGCGGCGCGGCCGGCGCGCCGTGCTGGGTGGTGGACTCCGGACCACCCGACAGGATGATGCCCTTGGCGCCGAACTTCGCGATTTCTTCCGGGTCGTGGTCCCACGCCCAGATTTCGCAGTAGACGCCGATCTCGCGGATGCGGCGGGCGATCAGCTGCGTGTACTGCGCGCCGAAGTCAAGGATGAGGATCTTGTCGGTATGGATATTCGTCATGGTGTCCTGCAGCTGTAAACGAAGAAGGGAAACGCTGGCGTCTCCCTTCCCTGGCAACGATCAGCCCATCCGGTAGTTCGGTGGCTCTTTGGTGATCTGCACGTCGTGCACGTGGCTCTCGCGCTGGCCGGCACCGGTGATGACGACGAACTTCGGCTTGCTCCGCATGTCCTCGATGGTCGCGCAGCCCACGTAGCCCATCGTGGCGCGGAGGCCGCCGACCAGCTGGTGGATGATGCCGCCGACCGAGCCGCGGTACGGCACGCGGCCTTCGATGCCTTCCGGCACGAGCTTGTCAGCGTCGCTGGCGTCCTGGAAGTAGCGGTCCTTGGACCCCTTCTCCATTGCGCCCAGGCTGCCCATGCCGCGGTAGCTCTTGTAGCTGCGGCCCTGGAACAGTTCGACTTCGCCCGGGGCTTCCTCGGTGCCGGCGAACAGTCCACCGATCATCACCGTCGACGCACCGGCGGCGATCGCCTTGCCGATGTCGCCCGAGTAGCGGATGCCGCCGTCGGCGATCAGCGGGATGCGGTCCTGCAGCGCCTCGGCGACCATGTCAATCGCGGTGATCTGCGGCACGCCCACGCCGGCCACCATGCGGGTGGTGCAGATGGAGCCCGGACCCACACCGACCTTCACTGCGTCGGCACCGGCGTCCATCAGTGCCAGCGCGGCGTCGCCGGTAACGATGTTGCCGCCAATGACCTGCAACGACGGGAAGCGCTTCTTGACCCAGCTGACGCGGTCCAGCACGCCCTGCGAATGGCCGTGCGCGGTGTCGACGATGATGACGTCCACGCCCGCGGCGACCAGGGCTTCGACGCGCTGGTCGGTATCGCCGCCGACGCCCACCGCGGCACCGACGACGAGGCGGCTGGCGCTGTCCTTGGCGGCGTTGGGATTGTCGGTCTTCTTCTGGATGTCCTTGACGGTGATCAGGCCGCGCAGGTCGAACGCGTCGTTGACCACCAGCACCTTCTCGATGCGGTGCTTGTGCAGCAGCTGCAGCACCTCGCCGTCGCTGGCGCCCTCGCGCACGGTGACCAGGCGATCCTTCTTGGTCATGATGTGGCGGACCGGATCGTCGAGCTTGGTCTCGAAGCGCATGTCGCGGCTGGTGACGATGCCGACCAGCTGGCCGCCGTCGACGACCGGCACGCCGGAGATGTTGCGCGCGCGGGTGAGCTTGAGCACCTCGGCGATCGTCGTCTCGGGCCCGACGGTGAAGGGCTCCTTGATGACGCCGGCCTCGAACTTCTTGACCTTGGCCACTTCCGCGGCCTGCTGTTCGACGGTGAGGTTCTTGTGCAGGATGCCGATGCCACCCAGTTGGGCCATGGCGATGGCCAGACGGGCCTCGGTGACGGTATCCATGGCGGCCGAGACGATCGGCAGCTTCAGCCGCAGGTCGCGCGTCAGGCGCGTTTCCAGGCTGACATCCTTGGGCAGGACGGTGGAATGGGCGGGGACGAGGGAGACGTCGTCGTACGTCAGTGCTTCAGCCTGGATGCGCAGCATCGGCGGGCCCGGATAGTTGGGGAAGCGCGATATTGTACCGCACAACGCCGGTCATGGGCCTGCGTCCCGTGGTCGCGAATGGAACGGGCCGGTGCGGCGGCCGCAACGCTGGCCAGTGGGCTCAGAGCCCCGCTTCAGCCGCTTCCAGCGTGTTCTGCATCAGTGTGGCGACGGTCATCGGCCCTACTCCGCCCGGCACCGGGGTGATCCAGCTGGCGCGCTCGACCGCCGCATCGAAGCCGACGTCGCCGACCAGCCGTCCGTCATCCAGCCGGTTGATGCCGACGTCGATGACCACGGCGCCCGGCTTGACCCATTCGCCCGGTACCAGGCCCGGCTTGCCCGCGGCCACGACCAGGATATCGGCATCGCCGACCCGGGCCTGCAGAACGTCGCGCGGAGTGAATTTGTGGCAACTGGTGACGGTGCAGCCGGCGATCAGCAGTTCCAACGCCATCGGACGGCCGACATGGTTGCTGACGCCGACGATGGTCGCGTTGCGACCGCGGACCGGCTGGTCGGTATAGCCCAGCAGGGTCGTGATGCCGCGCGGCGTGCACGGGCGCAGGCCGAACTGGCGCAGCGCCAGATGGCCCACATTGGCGGGATGGAAGCCGTCCACATCTTTGCGCGGATCGATCCGCTCGATCAGGCGCGTGGCATCCGGGATGCCCGGCAGCGGCAGCTGTACCAGGATGCCGTGGATCTTGGGGTCGGCGTTCAACTGGTCGATCAGCGCGAGCAATTGCGCCTCGGACGTGCCCGCGGGCAGGTCGTAGTCGAACGCCTCGATACCGACTTTCTCGGCCGCGCGTCGCTTGTTGCGCACGTAGACCGTGGAGGCCGGATCGCCGCCCACCAGCACCACCGCCAGGCCCGGCCTGCCGAGACCCGCCGCCACGCGCACGTCGACCCGGACTTTCAGTTCGTCCAGCAGGTTCTCGGCGATGCGGCGGCCGTCCAGGATTCGGGCAGTCATGGGAAGGGGCGGTGTAGAGTCGGCGCGTATTGTCCCCGATTACCCCACCCCAGCGCGACCCGCACCCATGACAGACACGACCGCCCTCGACGCCGCTGCGTTCCGCCGCCTGCTGCAACACCTCAACCAGGACCGTCCGGACGTGCAGAACATCGACCTGATGATCCTCGCCGGCTTCTGCCGCAACTGCCTGGCCGACTGGTACCGCGACGCCGCGGTGGATGCGGGCATCGCGATGGACAAGGAGCAGGCGCGCGAGCGCGTCTATGGCATGCCGTTCGCGGACTGGAAGGCGAAGCACCAGCGCGAGGCCACGCCGGAGCAGCTGGCCGCCTTCAAGGCCGCGCAGGAGCGCCATGGCTGAGCGCCGCGTCCGCCGCATGCTCCTGTGGGTCGCCCTTGCCCTGCTGGCGGTGTATCTGGCCTTGTGCGCCCTGCTCTACCTGCAGCAGCGCCGGTTGATCTACTACCCGCAGTTCACCCGGGTCGCTGCGGACCAGACCGATTTCGCGATCTCCCGACCCGACGCCGTCCTGCGGGGCTGGACCGTCAATCCCGGTCACCGGGACGCGGTGCTTTACTTCGGTGGCAATGCCGAAGCGGTGGAGGCCAACCGCGGTGTATTTGCCCAGTGGCTGCCGTCCCGCACGGTTTATCTGGTAGCCCACCGAGGCTACGGCGCGAGCGACGGTGAACCCTCGGAAGCAGCGCTGCTGGCCGATGCGCACGCAGTGTTTGACGACATCGCGGGGCGCCATACGGGGGGCGACGTGGCCGTGATCGGCCGCAGCCTGGGGAGTGGCGTGGCAACGTACGTGGCGGCGGAGCGCCCCGTCCGGAATCTGGTGCTGGTCACGCCGTTCGACAGCCTGGCCGCCGTCGCGCAATCGCACTATCCGGCCTTCCCGGTCCGCCTGCTGCTGAAGGACCGCTACGACTCCGCCGCCCGCCTGCCTCGCTATGGCGGGCGGCTGCTGGTGCTGCGGGCGGGCCGGGATGCCGTCGTGCCGCCGCCGCATACGGACCGGCTGTTGCAAGCATTCAAGGGACGCGCGCAGGTGGTCGACTTCCCGACCGCGAACCACGACGACCTGTCCAACGATCCTGCGTACTGGTCCGCGATCCGCGGCTTTCTCGCGCCTGCGGACGACTGACGCCGCCCGCTACTCCTCTTCTTCCTCGCCGATCGCCTCGGCGGCTTCCTCGTTCAACGCCTTCGCCTCGCGCTTGGGCTTGGTGAAGGGCGTCGGCGTGGGCTTGACCGGCCGGGCGTTGCTGTAAAGCGCGGGGATACCGGACCTCAGGTCGCCCCCACCGGCGATCTCCAGCTCGAAACGTTCGGCGTCGCGGCGCCGGATCTCCTCTGCGATCTCGTCCGCGTCTTCCTGCGACGTCCCTACGCTCATCAACGCGGCCTTGCCGAACTCCACCGCGGACTCGAAGGTCTCGCGGATCTGGAAGTCGACGCCCGCCGCGATCAGCGCTAGCGAATGTTCGCGGTCGAACGAGCGGGCCAACACCTGCGCCTGCGGGAACTCATGCCGGACCAGTTCGACGATGCGGCTGGCGGCTTCCTTGTCGTCGATGCAGATCGCGATCGACTGCGCGGTCTGCGCGCCGCAGGCACGCAGCACGTCCAGGCGGGTACCGTCTCCGTAGTAGATCTTGAAGCCGAACTCCTCGGCGCTGCGGATCATCTCGATGTCGGTGTCGATGATGGTCACGTCCACATCGCGCGCCAGCAACGACTGGCTCATGACCTGGCCGAAGCGGCCGAAGCCGATGATCAGCACGCTGCCGCTGAGCCCCTTGGCCTCCTCGATGCCTTCCATCGACGGCTTCTCGGGATGGGTGAAGCGGCGCAGCAGCAGCACGAACAGCGGCGTCAACGCCATCGACAGCACGACGATCGCCGTCAGGTTGGCGTTGACCGTGGCATCGATGATGCCGGCCGCCGCTGCGGCGGCAAACAGCACGAAGGCGAACTCGCCGCCTTGCGCCATCAGCACGGCGCGATCCAGGGATTCGACGTGCGAACTGCGGGTCACGCGCGCGACGATGTAGATGCAGAGGGCCTTCACCACCATCATCGCCAGCACCGCGCTGACGATCAGCGGCCAGTTGGCAGCCACCACCGCCAGGTCCAGCGCCATGCCGACGCCGAGGAAGAACAGGCCAAGCAGGATGCCGCGGAACGGCTCGATGTCGGCTTCGATCTGGTGGCGGAAGGTGGATTCGGACAGCAGTACGCCGGCAAGGAAAGCACCCATCGCCATCGACAGGCCGCCCAGTTGCATCAGCAGCGCCGCACCCAGCACCACCAGCAGCGCGGCCGCGGTCATCACTTCGCGCGCCTTCGCGGCGGCGAGGATGCGGAAGAAGGGATTCAGCAGCCAGATGCCGGCGGCGATCAGGCCGGCCAGCGAGGCCACGCCGATGCCGATCGCCGCCCAGCTCGACCCCTCCTGCGGTTCGACGACCTGCGGGGACATGAAAGCCACCAGCACCAGCAACGGCACGATCAACAGGTCTTCGAACAGCAGGATGGACACGACCTTCTGCCCGTTGGGCAGGGCCACGTCACCGCGTTCGGCGAGCAACTGCATCACCACCGCCGTCGACGTCAGCACGAAGCCCATGCCGCCGATGAACGACACCGGCAACGAATAGCCGAACAGCAGGCCGACGCCGGTCAGCAGCAGCGTGCACACGCCGATCTGCAGCGCGCCCAGCCCGAAGATCTGCTTGCGCAGGCTCCACAGGTGACTGGGCCGCATCTCCAGGCCGATGACGAACAGGAACATCACCACGCCCAGTTCGGCGACGTGCAGGATCGACTGGGGATCGGTGAACCACTTCAGTCCGAACGGTCCGATCGCCAGGCCTGCAGCCAGGTACCCGAGCACCGACCCCAGACCCAGGCGCCGGAAGATCGGCACCGCAACCACCGCTGCGCCCAGCAGGGCGACGACACTGACCAGTTGGCTGGCACCGGATTCTGCACTCATGCGGGAAGTCTACCGGATGGTGTCTGCCTTGCCGTCCCTATCCTGGGGTATGCACATGCTTCAGTGCCGGGTCTTTCTCGCCAGCCACCATGCCAGCGCGACCGGCACGACATAGATCGCGGCCTGGATCGGCAGTTCTTCCTGCAACGAATAGCCGTGCGACATGCCAGTCCGCAGGTTCCACCACACGGCCGCCAGCCAGCCCACGCTGAAGACTGCCGCCACGGGGCGACGCCTGCCGGGGCGGGCCAGCCACATCGCAATACCCACCAGCAGCACGCCGACGGCGATGAAGATCAGGGTGCGCATGACGCTCTTCCTCTGCGTTAGTCGTCCGGTGCGCTCACGTTATCGCAAGCGCACGCCGTACGACACGGGCCAGGCAGCACGAGGCCGCCTTCCCGCACGGCTTACTTGGTGGTGTAGCCGCCATTGATCAGGATGGTCTGGCCGGTGATCCACCAGCCGTCGCTGACCAGATGGCGGATGAAGGGCACCACGTCCTCGATATCGGTCAGCCCGGTCTTGCTGTGCGGCGACAGGGCGGCCGCGGTCTTGTGGTAAGCGACGGCGTCTGCGCCTTCGGCCGGGTAGAAGAACGACGTATCCATCGGGCCGGGACCGATCGCCGTCACCGAGATGCCGCGTTCGCCGAACTCCTTGGCCGCCGCGCGGGTGAAGTGCTCCACCGGCGCTTTGGTGCCGGCGTACGACGCGTAGAACGGCGTGAATGCGCCGAGCAGCGAGGTGACCAGCGTGACCACCTTGCCGTTGTCGTTGACGTGCTTGCCAGCCTCTTTCAGGAAGAAGAACGCGCTCTTGGCGTTGACCGCCGACATCTCGTCGTACTCGGCCTCGGAAATCTCGGCGATCGGCTTCTTCAGGACCTTGCCGACGGTGTTGATGGCAATGTCCGGACGCCCGACGGCGGCGATGGCATCGGCGAACAGGCGTTCCATGGCCGCCGCCGTGGTCAGGTCGCCCTGCAGCGCGACGGCTTTCGCCCCTGCAGCCTGGACGGCGGCAACGGTCGCATCGGCATCGGCCTTGCTGGCCGGACTGTTGTAATGGACGGCGACGGCCGCAGCGCCCTGCTGCGCAAGATCGCGGGCGATCAGGCCGCCGAGATTCTTGGCGCCGCCGGCGATCAGGACGACTTTGCCGCGGATGGAATGGTCGGTCATGGGAATGCTCCTGGCAGGGAAGGACACCCACCGCCGCTGCAGTGGGCAGCGCGGCGAGGCGCGTCTAAGATGCGATGGAAGCGTTCCGGCGGGCTTTCACGATGTCCCATCCGCTATCAAATTCTCCGGCGTCAACTCACATTAGTGAGCCGCATGAGGCGATGCCGCCCGCGAACGATCCGGCGTCCGGCGCTGCGCCGCAGTACCGGGTGCTGGCGCAGGCACACTGGCCGGATGTGGAACTGGTGCTCTGCCGGGAGGACATCCGCCAGCGCACGCTGTGGGCGATCGACGCGCCACGCCATACGGTCATCGTCCACCTGGGCGGCACGATGCGCGAACTGGATACCGAGATCGACGGCGTCGGCGCCACGCATGCCCCGCCCTCTCCCGGCGACATCTGGTTGGTGCCCGCGGGAAAGCGCTACGCCAGCCAGGCGATGGGACAGGTCATCACCTACGCCGAACTGCGCATCTCACCGACGGCGGACGTCGACATCGGTGCCGACCGGCGCGTCCCCATCGAGGGACTCATGCCCAGGCTGGGCCATCGCGACGAATTCCTCCACTACAGCGTCGCGCGGCTGGGCAGGCTCAGCCAGCAGGACGACGATGTGTCGGCCATGATGGCCGAGCGGTTGCAACTGCTGTTGCGCCAGCACCTGTACGACGGTTACCGGTTGCCCGCCGTACCGGCGCCGGCTCCGGCATCGCTCGCACCCCGCACGGCGCGGCAGCTCAGCGACCACATCGAGGACACGCTGGGCCAGCGCATCGCACTGGCCGACCTCGCCTCACTGGCCGGCATGAGCGTGCACCAGTTGCTGATCGCGTTCCGGCGCACCTTCGGCACGACCCCGGCGCAGTACATCCTGGCGCAACGCTTGCGCCGAGCGCGCTGGTACCTGCTCAACGGCAACGACGACATCACCGACATCGCGCTCACCTGCGGGTTCGCCAGCCACAGCCACCTGAGCGCAGCGTTCAAGCGCGACACCGGCATCACCCCGCGGCAGTTCCGCGACGGACTGCGCATGCGCGCGACCTACTGATCAGGACGTGCGACAGAACGCGGCGTAATCGATGTAACCGGGAAACGGCCGATCGGCCGCGCAGACCGGGCACGCCGGATCGTGGCGCAGGCGGGTTTCGCGGAATCGCATGGCCAGCGCATCGAAGTGCAGCAACCTGCCGGCCAGCGTCTCGCCGGTACCGAGCAGCAGCTTGATCACTTCCGTGGCCTGCAGCAGCCCGATCACTCCGGGCAACACGCCCAGTACACCAGCCTCGGCACAGTTCGGCGCGAACTCCGGCGGCGGTGGTTCCGGGAACAGGCAGCGATAACAGGGCTGTCCGCCACGGTGACGCCCGGCGTCGAACACGCTCACCTGCCCTTCGAACCGTTGTACGGCGCCGTACACAAGCGGCTTGCCCAGCTTCACGCAGGCGTCGTTGAGCAGGTAGCGGGCGGGGAAGTTGTCCGCTCCATCCAGCACCACGTCAACACCGTCGAGCAGACGTTCGACGTTCTCCGCGGTGACGCGCTCGGCCACCGCCTCCACCTGCGTGCGCGGGTTCAACGCGGCCAACGTTGCCTGCGCCGACGCGACCTTCGTATCGCCGATACGCGCCTCGGTATGCAGGATCTGGCGCTGCAGGTTGCTGCGGTCGACCACGTCATCGTCCGCGATACGCAGGTGCCCTACCCCGGCCGCGGCCAGGTAGAACGCCGCCGGCGAGCCAAGTCCGCCCGCGCCGATCATCAGCACGCGTGCCTGCTGCAGGCGCTGCTGGCCGGCGACGCCCACCTCGGGCAGCAGCAGATGGCGCGAATAGCGCTCGTTGAAGTCGCGCGCATCGTCAGACTGCGCCGGCACGACGATCGCAAGGTGCTGTTCCCTCCATCGAGACGTGCCACCCGCGACCGAAGCCAGCGTGGTGTAGCCAGCGGCTTCCAGCACGCGCGCCGTGTCCATCGAGCGCCCACCCCTTTGGCAGATCAGGACGACGCTCGCATGGGGGTCGGGCAAATGGGCTGCGGGATCGCGTTCCAGTTCCGCCTTCGCGATGCCGAGCGCCCCTTCCGCCTGGCCGCTGGCGCGTTCGTGTTCCTCGCGCACGTCGATGAACACGCTCCCCTGTGCGAGCAGCGCGGCAACGTCACGGGGTTCGATTTCGCGGATGGCCATGCGTCGATTATCGCGCAAGTCGCCGGGTCAGCGTTCTCAACAACCGATCACGTCCACGACGTCTCCGGCGCGGTAGTCGCGCACGCCTTCGGGCAGCACGATCAGGGCATTGCTGTCGGCCGCCGCACGCAGCTGGTGCGAAGCATCGGCCGCATTCGGCATGACCTGCAACCGGCCATCGGAGGCGCTGTCCAGCCAGCCGCGCAGGAACTCCAATCGCTCGTGCGTCTTCCGCCACGGCGTGCCGAGGACCGCCTTCCACCGTGGCCGTGGCTCGCGCCGGCGCTGCAGGCCATCCAGCAGCCCACGGCCCAACGTCATGAACGTCGCCAGCACCGAGACCGGGTTACCGGGCAGGCCCAGGAAAAGCGCACGGTCCATTTCGCCGAACAGTACCGGCATGCCCGGCTTCATGCGGACTTTCCAGAAGTGGGTACGGCCATGCGCGGCCAGCAGCCCGGGCAGATGATCCTTCTCGCCCGCGGACACGCCACCGCAGGTGATGACCACGTCGAACGCCGCAGCCGCGTCGGTGAGCAGGGTCGTCATCCGTTCGGGATCGTCGGGCAGCGTCGGCCACGCGGTTGGCTCCAGACCCTCCGCGCGCAGCAGACCCATCAGCAGTTCGCGGTTGCTGTTGTATATCTGCCCGGGCGCCAACGGCAGGCCCGGCTCCACCAGTTCGTCGCCGGTGGTGAAGACGGCCACGGTCGGGCGCTGCGTGACGGCCAGCGATGCGATGCCCAACGCCGCGGCCAGCGAGACGCGCGCCGGCGTCAGCCACTGTCCCTCGGAGAGCACGTGCGTGCCAGCGACCACGTCCTCGCCGGCTCTGCGAACATCGTTGCCTTGCGGCAATCCTGCCGGTACACGGACCTGGCCATCGGCCTCGATACAGACTTCCTTCATGGCGACGGTATCGGTACCGGCCGGAAGCGGAGCACCGGTGGTGATGCGAATGCATTCGCCTGTTCCGACGCGGACATCCTGCAAGCGGCCGGCAAACTGCTCACCCGCGAGCCGCAGCGTCGTCGCTTCATCCTGCGCAAGGCTGGCATGGGCGAAAGCGAAGCCGTCCATGCGGCTGTTGTCGAATGGCGGCAGCGAGAGCGGTGCGGTGATGTCCTCGGCCAACACGCGGCCAGCGGCCCGGCCAACGGGAACGCGTTCGGCCTTCAGCATCCGGTTGGCAGCGACGTCGCGGATGATCTCCGCGGCGGTGGCGAAATCGATGCGGGTCGGGTAACCCGTCACTTGCCGCGCTTGACGTGCCGGATCAGGCGGCGCTTCTTGGCGATCTGCTTCTCGGTCAGCACGTTCTTCTTGCCCTCGTAGGGGTTGGCGCCCTCGCGGAAGACAAAACGGACCGGCGTACCGACCAGCTTGAAACGCTTGCGGAAAAAGTTTTCCAGATAGCGCTTGTAGGACTCCGGCAGCACCTTCAGGCGCGTGCCGTGGACGATGAAAGTCGGTGGATTCGCGCCGCCCGGGTGCACGTAACGCAGCTTGGAGACATGTCCGCGGATGCTTGGCGGCGGATTGGTCTCGTAGGCGATCTCGAGCGCCTTGTTGACCTCGCTGGTACCGAACTCCTTGGTCGCCGACGCATGCGCGCGGTGGATCGCCTTGAACAGTTCGCGCAGGCCCGAGCCATGCAGGGCGGAGATGCGCACCACTTCGGCCCACTCGACGAAGCCCAGCTTGCGGGCGAGCAGCGCTTCGGCCTGCTCACGCTGGTAGGCGGTCAGTCCATCCCACTTGTTGATTCCCACCACCAGCGCACGGCCAGCATCGAGCACGGCACCGAGCACGCTCGCGTCCTGGTCGGTGACGCCCTCAGTCGCGTCCAGCAGCAGCACGGCTACCTGGCATTGCTCGATGGCCTGCAGCGTCTTGACCACGCTGAATTTCTCGACCGCCTCCTCCACCTTGCCCTTTCGACGCAGGCCAGCGGTGTCGATCAAACGGTACTGGCGGCCATCGCGCTCCATGTCAACGGCGATGGAATCGCGTGTGGTGCCAGGCACCTCGGACGCGATCATGCGCTCTTCGCCCAGCAGGCGGTTCACCAACGTCGACTTGCCCACGTTCGGGCGTCCCACGAAAGCCACGCGCATGCGGTTCGGATCGTTGTCCAAGCCCGCAGCACCGCCTTCTTCCGGCAGGCGCTGGTGCACTTCTTCCAGCAGGTCATCGATGCCCTGGCGGTGCGAGGCAGAGATCGTAATGACGTCGGCGAACCCATAGCGTGCGAAATCCGCGATCGCGGTGGTCTCGTTGATGCCGTCGATCTTGTTGATGACCAGCAACGTGGGGCGTGACGTCTTGCGCAGCCAAGCCAGGATGTCATCGTCCAGCGCGGAGGCGCCCTCGCGACCATCGACGATGAACAGGACCAGGTCGGCCTCTTCGGCCGCGGCACGTGCCTGCCGTGCGGTCGCACCGGCCAGACCTTCCTCTTCGCCCGCGATGCCGCCGGTATCGACCACCAGGAACGGGTCGTCCTCATCGAGGCGGCAGACACCGTAGTTGCGGTCGCGGGTCACGCCCGGCTGGTCGTGGACCAGCGCGTCACGACTGCGGGTCAGCGCGTTGAACAGAGTGGATTTGCCGACGTTGGGACGGCCCACCAGGGCGACGAGGGGCAGCATGCAGGGGGCAACCGTGAAGAAAAGGGGCGCCGGACGCTCGCCGTCGCGCGGGTGGCGCGACCGCTCCGGTCGATCAAGGGGTCGCCATGGTAGCGGAATACGCCCCCCTTCGCGAAAAAGGGCCGCAATGCGGCCCTTTCCTGAAACTCGAAGGAGCGGCCTGGCCGCTCCTTCATCGGGTCACTTGAACCCGAATGCGGTCAGCCCGCCTTCCACATCCTGCACCAGCAGGATGCCGTCAGCCACGACCGGCTTGCCACGGATGGCCTTGCCGCCGACGCGCGCACGCGCCGCGACATCGCCGTTGTCCGTCTTCAGCCAGTGCAGGTAGCCGTCGTAATCACCGACCACCGCGTAATCGCCATGGATCGTCGGCGCGGTGAGTGACCGGCGTGCCAGCGTGGTGTTCGACCACAGCGCACTGCCGCTGTACTTGTCCAGACCCCACACCGTACCGGCCGGGTCGGACACGACGACGGCGCTGCTGGTCACGCCCAGACCACCGGCGCCGCCATTGTCGCGGGTCCACAGCGGACGCCCGGATGGGCCTTCGAGGGCGACCGTTTCCTTCTTGAAGCTAGTGACGTACAGCGTGCTGCCTTCCAGCACGGGGGCGCCGTCGACGTCAGCCATGCGTTCCAGCTCGCTGCGGCCCTCCGGAATGCCGACGGCCTGCGTCCACATCGGGCGACCGTCGTTGCCGGCCAATGCCGTGACCGTGCCGTCGTCGCTGGCCGCGAACACCACGCCCGGACCCGTTACGACCGGCGCGTTGCCGCGCACCGTGAGACTGGGGAGTTCGTTGTTCCAGAACCAGCGACGCTCGCCGCTTTCCACCGACAACGCCGTGACTCGTCCGTCATTGGTGCGGACGTAGACCATGCCCTGACCGATGGCCGGTGCCGCGATGACCTCGTTGGGCACTTTCGCCTGCCACTTCTCCGCGCCCGTTGCAGCGTCCAGGGCAATGACCTGTCCGTCGAGGGTGCCCACGACCACCAGCCCGTCCCCCGCACCCGGCCCGCCGGAAAGACGCAGGTCGGACTTGTACTGCCACACCTGCTTACCCGTCTGCAGGTCGAAGGCACGCACGCCGCCTTCCACCGCTGCGGCATAGACACGACCGTCGTCGACCACCGGCACCTGCTGCAGGCCGAGGCGCTTCTCGCCCTTGCCCACGTTAGCGCTCCACAGCTTGGAAACCGACGTAGCAGGCGTGAAGTCGACCAGCTCCGCAGGATCAACCGGCTTTTCGCCTTCCTTGTCCTTGCCGGAGAACCAGCCCTTCACCGTGCTGCAGCCGCCGAGCGCGGCCACGATCGTGGCGGCCGCGACCAGACGAACCACGGGACCGGTAGCGCGCTTCATGCTGCACCTCCGGTCTTGGGCGGCGTGCCGCCGGCTTCGATCAACTTCAGCTCCACCAGCCGGCGCTGCGGAGAAACCGCGTCCAGCGTGGTCAGCGCGCGGGTATAGGCATCCTGCGCTTCCTTGGACTTGCCGGCCGCCAGCAACGCATCGCCGCGCACTTCGAGGCTGGAGGCATCGTCTGCCTTGTCCAGTACCTTCAGCGCATCATCATGCTTGCCCGCATCGATCAGCAGGCGTGCGAGCCGCAGATTCACCAACGGCCGCAACGCATTGTCGGGGGTAAGGGTGCGCAGCGTCGCGATAGCGGCGTCGCGTTCGCCAGCCTGGATCTGCGCCTTGGCCAATTGCAGCCCGGCGACGTCGGCGTACAGCGCGTCCTCCTTGACCAGCGCATCCACCGCGCCCTGGGTCTGCTTCAGATCGCCTTTGGCGAGACCTTCGACGGCAGCCTGGTAGCTCTGGTACGCCTGCTCCTTCTTGCCGGCCTGGTCCTTCTGCCACCACTGCCAGCCGAGGATCACACCCAGCCCCAGGACCACGCCGCCCAACAGGCCGGCACCGTTGTTCTTCAGCCAGCTGCGGACACGTTCGCTTTGTTCGTGCTCGTCGAGCAGATCGTCAATCGCCATGCGCTCTCTTGCCCCGTCTCAGGCGGGGTCTCGGTCTAGGTTGGACAAACCCGCACGCGGGTCAGTCAACGACCGGCGCCAGGGAACCCTCAGAGGATACCGTAAAGCGTGCGACATTCGCTCGCTGGTACGGCGCCAGATCCACCGTACTACCCGCTTGCTGAACGTCGACCGCCGTCGCGTCGCCCAGCTTGATGCGACCCACCTCGCCCTGCGCGTAGCGGCGCTCATCGCCCGCACGCAGCAACGCGTGCTCGACCTTGCGGCCATCGGGCGCGTTGACCTCTACCCAGCTGTCGCCCTTGAACGACAGCGAGAGCCAAGGCGTCGCCGCACGAGGCAACGGCGCCATCGAGGCGACGTAAGGAGCCGCCTGAGGCTTGGCCGCAGGCGGCGGTGCGTCCGCCGTCGGACCCGCACGCGGCGCGACCGGCACCACGTCCAGCGATGCGGTGGCGGCATCCGGCGAGGGACCGGATGATGGGCGCAACGCCATCCATACCGGCGTGGCGATGACGAGCGTCAGCACGACATAGACCGCACGCCGCTTGAAACTCTCGAAGAAGTACTGGAAACGAGGGGTGTGGGAATGGCTGACCAGCTCGGCCGGCCTTGCCACCACCGTCTCCGCCTGCTGCAGGAACGGCTCCACATCCACTTTCAACAGGCGACCATAGCTGCGCAATTGACCCCGGACGAACACCACGCCCCCGGACTGATCCCATTGCCCTGCTTCAAGCGACTGGATCACCCGCACGGGCATCTTCAGCCGCTGACTGATCTCCTGCACCGACAGGCCGGCCCGCTCGCGTGCCGCCTTCAAGACCACGCCGCACCCCTGCGGCGTGGGCACATCCCCGACTACCGATTGCATCATGGCCCTGCATTTCCCCCGATTGTGACGTCCTGCGCGTCGGGGAACTCCGCCCGAATCCGCTGAACATATCGACTGGCAGCGGCCTTGTCGCCGAGTCTATCCTCGATTTGTGATGCGAGTTTCAACACAGCAGCGCTGGCGGGCGCCGCCGCCAACCGGCGTTCGACGAACGCGCGGGCCGACATGTACTGCTGCTGGCGGAACTCGAGTTCGCCCATGGCTTCCAGTGCGACCGCATTTGCCGGCTCCTGCGCGAGCGCCTGACGCAGGTCGCGCGCCGCGCGCTCGTCCTGACCGGACTTCAGCGCGCAGCTTCCCGCATTGGCCATGGCCGAGGCAGGCGTGGCGTAATCGGGAGCCTGGATCGCACGGTCGAACCACACCAGCGACTCCGCAGCAAACCCGTTTGCGCACAGCCAGGTACCGTAATTGTTCAGCGCCGCGCCCTGTGAAGGAGCCAACTCCGCAGCGCGCTTGTAGTGCTTTCCAGCCGCGTCGCTGTTGCCGCGCTGGTCTTCGACCACTGCCAGCACGGTCGTCGCATCAGCCGAACCGGCATCCAGCTTCAGCGCTGCGCGCGCGTCCTTCTCCGCCGCCTCAGGCTCGCCCGCCTGCAGTCGCTGCACCGCACGGGCCAGCAGTGTCTGCAAGGCTTGGCGGCGCTTCACCTCAGGACTGTCGCCAACCGAGTACTCAGGCGTTGTCTGCTGCCCGGACATGGGCTCCATTTTGCCCTTGGGTCGGACGAAGGTCAGGCGGCTGCAGGCCGTAGCCAGCACTAGAGTGATCAGCAGCAGGCAGATCGCCTTAGGCCGCATCGTCGATGCCCTGTTCCTGCAACTGCCGGCGGAATTCTGCCTGGCGGCGGGTCCGGTCCATGACCTGTCCCTTCAGCTGACCGCAGGCGGCGTCGATATCGTCGCCCCGGGTCCGGCGGACCATGGTCAGCACCTGGGAATCGAGCAGCAGCTTCTGGAACGCGCGGATATCTTCCTCCGGCGCACGCTCATAGCGTGTTCCAGGGAACGGATTGAACGGGATGAGGTTGACCTTGCCGGCATCCTTCAGCTGCGCGGCATTGCTGAACTTGCGCATCAGCTGCGCCAGCTGGCGCGCATGTTCTGGCTGATCGTTGACGCCCTTCATCAGGGTGTACTCGAACGTCACCGAGTCGCGCTTCTTGTTGGCGCGCAGGTAGCGCACACACGAAGCCATCAGCTCGGCGATCGGATACTTCTTGTTGAGCGGCACCAGCTGTTCGCGCAGCGCATCGTTGGGTGCATGCAGCGAGACCGCGAGCGATACGTCGGTCTCGGTGGACAGTCGGTCGATCATCGGCACCAGACCCGACGTCGACAGTGTCACGCGCTTGCTGGCCAAGCCGTAGCCCAGATCGTCGCGCATGATGTTCATCGCGCGCACGACGTTGTCGAAATTGAGCAGAGGCTCGCCCATGCCCATCATCACCACATTGGTGAGGCGACGGTTCTGTGCAGGCACGTTACCCAGGTGGCGCGCCGTGACCCATACCTGCCCGATGATCTCGGCGGTCGTCAGGTTGCGGTTGAACCCCTGCGTGGCGGTCGAGCAAAAAGTACAGTTCAAACCGCAACCGACCTGCGAGGACACACACAGCGTGCCGCGGCTCTTGTCGGGAATGTAGACGGTTTCGACGGCATTCTTGCCGTCCACGCCCATACCGAGCAGCCACTTGTGGGTGCCGTCGGTGGAGGGCTTGTCGAACACCACTTGCGGCACAACGACTTCAGCATGCTCCTGCAGCTTGGCGCGCAGGTTCTTGCCGAGATCGGTCATCTCATTGAAGTCGGTGACGTACCGGTGATGGATCCACTTCATCACCTGATGCGCACGGAACTTCTGCTCGCCCAGCTTACCGACGAAGAACTGCTCAAGACCCTCACGATCCAGGTCCATCAGGTTCTGTTTCGCGGACACGGACGCGCCGATAGCCACGGACGGAGCGTCCGTGGCCAGCTTCAACTCGATCGGCGGCAGTTCGTGGCTGCTCATCGTCTATCGCTTAGCGCGAGAACACTTCGGTCGCAGCGAAGAAATACGCGATCTCGATGTTCGCGTTCTCGACCGAGTCCGAGCCGTGCGCGGCATTGGCATCGATGGAATCGGCGAAGTCGGCGCGGATCGTGCCCGGCGCGGCGTCCTTCGGATTGGTGGCACCGAGGATGTCGCGATGCTTCAGCACGGCGTTCTCACCTTCCAGCACCTGGATGGCGACCGGACCGGAGATCATGAACTCGACCAGCGCGTTGAAGAACGGACGCTCGCGGTGCACGGCGTAGAAACCTTCGGCTTCACGACGCGACAGGTGCTTCATCTTCGCGGCGACGATCTTCAGACCGTTCTTTTCGAAACGGGCATAGATTTCGCCGATGACGTTCTTGGCAACGGCATCGGGCTTGACGATCGACAGGGTGCGCTCCAGCGCCATGGGGATTATCTCCGTTGGGCGGGCCACTGAAGGCCCAAGGTTAACATGAAAAACCCGCGTCGAAACGCGGGCTTAGACCAGAAAGCGTAGCGAGATTCTAACGTATCCAACGGAAGTGTGCAGCCGGGGACGGGCAGATTTGCTGCTCCGCAGCATGACACCCCGACCCGCCCAGACAGACAATGACTCAAACAAGCGTTTGATTCAGTCCCGGAGGGGATCATGGGCAACACCACGCATTTCTCGACCAAGGAGCGGATTCTGGGAGCGGCCGAAGAGCTGTTCGCCCAGCACGGGTTCGCCGGCACCTCGCTGCGGCAGGTCACCAGCCGCGCGGACGTCAACATCGCCGCGGTCAACTATCACTTCGGCAGCAAGGAGAACCTCGTCAACGAGGTGTTCCGCAGGCGCATGGACGACATGACCGTGGCGCGCCTTTCGCTGCTGGAAAAGGCACTGGCCGACCGCCCCGGCGAGCTTGAGCCCATCCTGGCCGCCTTTGTCGAGCCCGCCCTGGCTCTGGCCCAGGACCGGCATGGCGGTGGTGCCTTCGTCCGGGTCATCGCGCGCGCCTACGCCGAGAAGAACGACGGCCTGCGCAAGTTCCTCTCCGACCACTACGGTCACGTGCTGCGCGAGTTCGGCAAGGCCATCGCCACCTGCGTGCCCGACCTCAGCAAGGAGGAGCTGTACTGGCGACTCGACTTCTTCTCCGGGGCATTGACCTACGCCATGGCCGATTTCGGCCTGATCAAGCGCCCCACGGGTGTCACGGAGGCAGCGCATCGTGAGCGTGCCGCCCGTGAACTGATCCGCTTCGCCGAGGCCGGCCTGCGCGCCGACCGCACCTAAACCCCTGCAATCCAAGGAAATCCCATGTCCAATCCCCTGCTTGTTCGCAAGGCGGCCGTGCTGGGCGCCGGCGTGATGGGCGCGCAGATCGCCGCGCACCTCACCAATGCCGGCGTCGACACCGTCCTGTTCGACCTGCCCCCCAAGGACGGCCATCCCGACGGCATCGTGCACAAGGCGGTCGCCAATCTCGCGAAACTGAGCCCCGCTCCGCTGGCCAGCAAGTCCCTGGCCGAATCCATCACGGCGGCCAACTACGAGACTGGCCTGGAGCACCTGAAGGGCTGCGACCTGATCATCGAGGCCATCGCCGAGCGGATGGACTGGAAGCAGGACCTGTACAAGAAGATCGCACCGTTCGTGGCGGACCATGCCGTTCTGGCCAGCAATACCTCGGGCCTGGGCATCAACAAGCTGGCGGAGGTGCTTCCTGAGCAACTCCGCCACCGCTTCTGCGGCGTCCACTTCTTCAACCCGCCGCGCTACATGCACCTGGCCGAGCTGATCCCGGCCAAATCCACCGATGCCTCGGTGCTCGAAGGCCTGGAAAGCTTCCTGACCAGCACGCTCGGCAAGGGCGTGGTGTACGCCAAGGACACCCCCAACTTCATCGGCAACCGCATCGGCGTGTTCTCGATCCTCGCTACCGCCCACCACACCGGCGAGTTCAAGCTGGGTTTCGACGAGGTGGACGCCATCACTGGCCCGCTGATCGGGCGGCCGAAGTCGGCGACCTACCGCACCTCGGACGTGGTCGGTCTGGACACGATGGCCCACGTCATCAAGACGATGGCCGACACCCTGCCGGATGATCCGTGGCACGGCTACTTCAAGTCGCCGAAGTGGCTGGAAGCGCTGATCGCGAAGGGCGCGCTGGGCCAGAAAACCGGCGCGGGCATCTTCCGCAAGGTCGGCAAGGACATCGTCGTCCTCGACCTGGAGAAGCAGGACTACCGCGCTTCCGACCGCACGGCGGCACCGGAGGTGGTCGAGATCCTGAAGATCAGGAATCCGGCCGAGAAGTTCGCCAAGCTGCGCGAAAGCCAGCATCCGCAGGCGCAGTTCCTGTGGGCGGTGTTCCGCGACCTGTTCCATTACAGCGCCTACCACCTGGCCGACATCGCCGAGACCGCGCGCGACGTCGATCTCGCCATCCGCTGGGGCTACGGCTGGTCGCTCGGCCCGTTCGAAACCTGGCAGGCCGCTGGCTGGAAGCAGGTTGCGCAGTGGATCGCCGACGACATCGTGGCCGGCAAGGCCATGAGCAGCGCGCCGCTGCCGAACTGGGTGTTCGACGGCCGCGAAGGCGTGCATGCGGCGGAGGGCAGCTACAGCCCGGTCAAGAACGCCAAGCTGCCACGCTCCTCGCTTGCCGTGTACAAGCGCCAACGCTTCCCCGATCCGCTGCTGGGTGAAACCTTCCCGCAGGGCGAGACGGTGTTCGAGAACGACGGCGTGCGCTTGTGGACCGACGGCGACGGTATCGGCGTGGTCAGTTTCAAGACCAAGATGCATACCGTGTCCGACGCCGTGCTGGACGGCCTGCAACAGGCGATCACGATTGCCGAGCAGAAGTTCAAGGGCCTGGTGATCTGGCAGCCGAAGGAGCCGTTCTCCGCCGGTGCCGATCTCGCCGGCGCACTGGGCGCCCTGCAGGCCGGCAAGATCGCCGACTTCGAGGCGATGGTCGCCAACTTCCAGGCCACCAGCCAGCGCATCAAGTATTCGCTGGTGCCGGTCGTGGCGGCGGTGCGCGGGCTGGCGCTGGGCGGTGGCTGCGAGTTCCAGATGCACAGTGCACGCACCGTCGCGCAGCTGGAGAGCTACATCGGCCTGGTCGAGGCCGGCGTCGGCCTGCTGCCGGCCGGTGGCGGCTTGAAGGAAATCGCGGTGCGCGCGTCGCAGGC
Source organism: Pseudoxanthomonas sp. LjRoot143 (assembly GCF_964252945.1). NCBI lineage: Bacteria > Pseudomonadati > Pseudomonadota > Gammaproteobacteria > Lysobacterales > Lysobacteraceae > Pseudoxanthomonas > Pseudoxanthomonas sp. LjRoot143. Next base: position 1,924,738 of record NZ_CAXUPM020000001.1, read on the forward strand.
GGCGGGCCCGGGCGGTGATGTGTTCGCCGAACTCAAGAAGACCTTCGAGACCGTCGCGATGGCCAAGGTGTCCGCCTCCGCCGTCGAGGCGAAGGAACTGGGGCTGGTGCGTGCCGGCGACAAGGTCGCGTTCAACGCCTACGAACTGCTGCATATCGCCAAGCAGGAAGCGCTGGCGCTGGCCGAGACCGGTTACCGTCCGCCCCTGCCCGCCCGCCGCATCCAGGTGGCCGGCGATGTCGGCATCGCGACCTTCAAGATGATGCTGGTCAACATGCTGGAAGGCCGCTTCATCAGCCCGTACGACTACGAGATCGCCGTGCGCATCGCCACCGTGCTGTGCGGTGGCGAAGTCGACCGCGGTGCACTCGTCGACGAGGAGTGGCTGCTGAAGCTGGAACGCCAGCATTTCGTCGAACTGGCCCAGCAGGAAAAGACCCAGGCCCGCATCGCGCACATGCTGAAGACCGGCAAGCCGCTGCGTAACTGACCGCCGACGACACAGGACATAGAGACATGAGCAAGCAAGTACAGGAAGCCTACATCGTCGCCGCCACCCGTACCCCGGTCGGCAAGGCGCCCAAGGGCGTGTTCCGCAACACCCGTCCCGACGACATGCTGGCGCACGTGCTGAAGTCGGTCGTGGCGCAGGCGCCGGGCATCGACCTCAATCGCATCGACGACGCCATCATCGGCTGCGCGATGCCCGAGGGCGAGCAAGGCATGAACGTGGCGCGCATCGGCCTGCTGTTGGCCGGCCTGCCGAACACGATCGCGGCGCAGACCATCAACCGCTTCTGCTCGTCCGGCCTGCAGGCCGTGGCGATGGCCGCGGACCAGATCCGGTTGGGCAATGCCGACCTGATGCTGGCCGGCGGCACCGAGAGCATGAGCATGGTGCCGATGATGGGCAACAAGATCGCCATGGCCCCCAGCGTGTTCGACAACGACCACGTGGCCATCGCCTACGGCATGGGTATCACCGCCGAGAAGGTCGCCGAGGAGTGGAAAATCTCGCGCGAGGACCAGGACGCCTTCGCCGTCGCTTCGCACCAGAAGGCGCTGGCCGCGCAGGCCGCCGGCGAGTTCAAGGACGAGATCAGCCCCTACGAAGTGGTCTCGCGCCAGCCCGACCTGGCCGGCAACGCCGTGCGCCTGAAGAAGCTGCTGGTCGAACAGGACGAAGGCCCGCGCGCCGATACCTCGCTGGAAGGCCTGGCCAAGCTGCGCACCGTGTTCCGTAATCCGCAGTTCGGCGGCACCGTGACCGCAGGCACCTCGTCGCAGATGAGCGACGGTGCCGCCGGCGTGTTGCTGGCCTCGGAGCAGGCGATCAAGGACTACGGCCTGACGCCGCTCGCCCGCTTCGTCAGCTTCTCGGTCGCCGGCGTGCGCCCGGAAGTGATGGGCATCGGCCCGATCGCCGCGATTCCGAAGGCGCTGAAGCAGGCCGGCCTGACCAAGGACCAGTTGGACTGGATCGAACTCAACGAAGCCTTCGCCGCGCAGGCGCTGGCGGTGATCCGCGACAGCGAGTTGGACGCGTCGAAAATCAACCCGCTGGGCGGCGCCATCGCCCTGGGCCATCCGCTGGGCGCGACCGGTGCGATCCGCACCGCCACCATCGTCCATGGCATGCGCCGCCAGCAGAAGAAGTACGGCATGGTGACCATGTGCATCGGCACCGGCATGGGTGCCGCGGGCATCTTCGAATCGCTGTAAGCGGGTCGTTCGCCCGCAAGAACGAGGAATGGCGCCGTGAGGCGCCATTCCTTTGCATTCGGTGAGCGTGGTCAGGCCAGGCGCGTGCCGTCGGGCACTGGACGTTCGACCGTCGTGACCACCACGCCTTCGTCGGTGTGGAATCCGGTCAGCAGGAACTCCGAAATGAAAGGGCCGACCTGCTTGGGCGGGAAATTGATGACACCCACGATCTGGCGTCCGACCAGATCTTCGGGCGCATACAGCGACCGGATCTGCGCACTGGTCTTCTTAACGCCATGCGGTCCGAAGTCGACCCATACCTTCCACGCCGGCTTTCGCGCCTCCGGAAACGGCTCGACCCTCTGCACGGTGCCCGCGCACAACTGGACACGCATGAAGTCGTCCCACCCGATCGAGTCTGCAGCTCCGCTCATGGTCGCTGCCCCTGTTCCATCCGCGCCTTCCACGCATCCTTCGCTTCAGCCCACCAATAGCTGAGCTGGGCACCCAGGAATCCTGCCGGCTTCATCGCCGATACCAGGCCATAGGCACCGAACTCACGCCAACGTCCGTCGCCTTCCGCAATGGCAGAGGCTATGACTTCGCCAGCCAGCGTCGTCGGGGCCACACCGTGCCCGCCGAACGCCTGCGCCACCCAGAGACCGGGCTCGACCTGCCCGATCTGCGGCATCTCGTGACGGGCGTAGCTCATGAGGCCCGACCAGGCGTAGTCGATACCCACGCCTTCCAGTTGCGGAAAGACCTTCAACATGTCGCGGTACAGCAGGCGTCTGACCGCGTGTGGCGAGCGGTCCAGGATGGAGATGCGCCCTCCCCACAGCAAGCGGGAATCGGGCAGCGGCCGGTAGTAGTCGAACGCGAAGCGAGTGTCGTAGACCGCGGCACGCGTACGCATCGCTTCCTCCAGCCGTGCACCCAGCGGCGCCGTAACCATGACGTAGGTCGCGATGGGGAGAACACCGGCGTCCACCCGCCTGTGCAAACCCGCCAGATACCCACCGCAGGCAAGCACTACCTGCCTGGCATCGATGCTTCCCGAAGGCGTCGTGACGCGCCAACCGTCGCGGGTACGGTCCAGCGACACCGCCGGCGACCGGGCGAACAGCGAAACGCCCTGCTCAGCCGCAACGCGCGCGAGCCCGTTGGCATACTTCAATGGATGGAAGTGGAACGCCTGAGGTTCGTACAGGGCGTCGTGATAGCGGGTCGTGCGCAGCTGGTGACGGACCTCGTCGCGATCCATCCATTGCCAGTCCTGACCGAAGATATCCAGGAGCAGCGCCTGCCGTTGCCTGAGCACCTCCCGGTCGTCGAACCAGTTCGCCCAGATGATCCCTGCCTGGGTGTCATCGCAGGCGATGCCATATCGGGTGATACGACGACGGATCAGTTCCACCGCCTGCGTCGTCCCTGTGTACAAGGCGTTCGCACGCGCCGGCCCAAGATCGCGTAGCAGCGAGGCTTCACCACGCGAAAAGCCGCCGAACACGAAGCCACCATTGCGCCCCGAGGCACCGAATGCCGGCGTATCCGCTTCCACCAGCACGACATCGCGTACACCGCGTTCGGCCAAACCCAGCGCTGTGTTCAGACCGGCGAAACCACCGCCCACGACGCAGATCTCAGCCTCGATGCGTGACTGCAGCACTTGCAGCGCCGGAGCAGTGCCTGCCGTCTCCGCATAATAGTTGCGCGATGCCATCTGCACGGAGCCACCTCCAAACGCGGGCAGCCGCGCGGCGCACTACGCCGCACCCACCCCACGGCAATCCGCTCAGCCCAGGTCCTGCACGCCCAACTCGTTCAGGGCACTCTGCATCATGCTTCGCGCTGCGTCGCTGAGCTTCTCATGGTCGAGTGCGTAGCGGATCGTGGCCTCGATCAGGCCGATGTGGGTGCCGCAGTCGAAACGCGTGCCCTGGAACCGATAGGCATGAACGGGCTTCTCCGCAAGCAGCGCCGCGATCGCATCGGTCAGCTGGATCTCTCCGCCCGCGCCCGGCGTCGTGCTCTCCAGCAGCGAAAAGATGCGTGCGTCAAGAACGTAACGCCCCACGACGGCCAGCGTGCTCGGCGCGACGTCGGGCTTCGGCTTCTCGACGATGGCACTGATGCGCCCCTCGCGGCCGTTGAAGGCCTCGGTCGCGACGATGCCGTAGCTGCCCGTCTGCTCCCGCGGCACGTCCTGCACGGCGATGACGCTGCTGCCACCGGCTTCGGCCGCATCGGCCATCTGCTTCAGCGCACCGGGACCGCGGTTCCAGATCAGGTCGTCGGGGAGCAGGACCGCGAACGGTTCGTCGCCGACGATCGGCTTGGCGCACAACACCGCATGCCCAAGGCCCAGAGCCTCGGCCTGGGTGACGAATACCGCACGCACGTGCGGCGGCAGCACGTTGCGAACCAGTTCCAACTGTTCCGCTTTGCCGGAGCGCTCTAGCTTCTGTTCGAGTTCGTAGGCCTTGTCGAAATAGTCCGCCACCGCATGCTTGTAGCGGTTGGTCACGAAGATGAGCGTGTCGCAACCAGCCTCGACGGCTTCGTCAACGGCGTACTGGATCAGCGGCCGATCGATGATCGGCAGCATCTCCTTCGGAACGGTCTTGGTCGCTGGCAGGAAGCGGGTGCCGAGCCCAGCGACGGGAAACACGGCCTTGCGGATTCTGGCTCGGGTCATCGGATCCTACGCGCGTCACGGCTGGGAAAGACCACGATATTACCCGACGCTTCATCCTGATCGCTCGCCAGAGGCGCGAATTCCGGAACAGCGACCCTGAGTACCTCGCCAAGCTCTGCGGTGTCGTAACGGGTGTACGCGGCGCGCAGCCGTTGCAGGGCGAGCTCCAGGAACTCCGGCGACACGTCGCGCGCCAGCGCCTTCATGATCTTGGAATGCGACGTGGGCTGGTAACGTTCGTCGGCATGGAACAGCGTCTCATGCAGCTTTTCGCCCGGGCGCAATCCCGTGTAGACGATGGCGATGTCGCGCCCCGGCTGCTTGCCGGCCAGGCGGATCATCTGCTCCGCCAGGAGCCGGATCGGCACCGGATCCCCCATGTCCAACGTGTAGATCGATGCGTGCGCCGCACCGGATGCCGCCTGCAGGATCAGCTGGCAGGCCTCCGGAATGGTCATGAAGTAACGCGTGACGTCCGGATCGGTGACCGTCACCGGCCCCCCCTTTCGGATCTGTTCGCGGAACAGAGGTACTACGCTGCCAGCCGAATCCAGGACGTTGCCGAACCGCACCGTTACGTAACGCGTACTGGAACGACCGTCGTCCAGCGCTTGGCACGCCATCTCAGCAAGCCGCTTGGTCGCGCCGAGCACGTTCACCGGATCTACCGCCTTGTCGGTCGAGATCAGCACGAACGTGCCGACCCCCGACTCCCGGCACGCCCGCGCCACGGTTTCCGTCGCGAGTACGTTGTTTCCGACCGCTTCCCGCAGGTGTCCTTCAAGCAAGGGCACCTGCTTGTACGCGGCGGCATGGAACACGGCATCCGGCTCGGCGATACGCAGTGCATGCGCGATCACGGCAGGGTCACCGCAATTGCCCAGCACGGGAAGAACCTCAAGATCGGGGAACGCGCGCCGCAGATCACCCTGGATGGTGATAAGCGCCAACTCGTCGATCTCCACCAGGGCGATCCGTTGTGCGCCATGTCGCGCGCACTGGCGGCACAGCTCCGAGCCGATCGAGCCGCCGGCGCCCGTCACCATGACGGTGCGCCCACCCAGCCAGCCGCGTATCAGCTTCCAGTCCGGCGTGACCGACTTGCGGCCCAACAGGTCTTCGATCGCGACTTCCTTCAAATCGCCCGGCATGGACTGTCCTTCCAGGACATTGACCAGGCGCGGGACCATCCGGAACGGGAGCCCGGTGCTCTCGCAGATCGCCACGACGCGCTGCATTGCGGGGGCGTCCAGCGATGGCATGGCGATGACAAGCATCCGTGCCGCGGTCTCGCGTGCGACGGCGGCGGCATTCTCCAGTCCACCGAGCACTGGAATACCGAGCAGCTTCGATCCATGGAGCCGTGGAGCGTCGTCCAGGAAGGCTACCGGGTGGTACACACCGGTACGCCGAAGCTCGCGAACGAGCGCTTCGCCCGCGCGACCAGCCCCGAGGACGAGTACGCGAGATGCGCTCTCGGTCGTGCGCTGGACCTGACTGTCCTTCCAGGCGCGATAGGCCAATCGCGGCAGGCCGAGAAATCCCACCAGCGCAAAGGGGTAGAAGCCGAGAACGGCCCGGGGCGTAGATCCGAAACGATTGTAGAAAAACAGGCCCAGCACGACGCCGAGGAAGCCCAGCGCACAGGCCTTGACGATGTTCCACAGGTCCGGAAGGCTGGCGAAGCGCCAAAGCCCGCGATAGAGCCCCATCCACCAGAACACGGCCCCCTGGGCCAGCAGCACGACCGCGATCTCGTTCGACCAGAGCGGAAACTCGGGCGTGTGCGGCAGCATGGCGTAGCGCAGCCGGTGCAGCACCTGCCAACACAGCCAGACCATGGCCAGATCGTGGGTCGCCACGAGCGCACGGGGTATGAAGCCCCCCAATCGATCCCGCCAGGATTCCATCAGTTCCTTCTCCAACGACTAATCACGCCATCCCCGGCGCAACAGAACCCAGAGCGTCCCGCCAACAACGTAGGTCAACGCCACGATCAGGAGGGTGGCGGCCCATGTGGTCGACGGCCATGCGAGGCTTAACAATATGCTAATACTACCGAACGCCATGTAAACCAAGGTGACAGCGGTATGTCCAAAGCGCCTTGAGTACCTCTGGTAGAGGTGTCCCACATGCGGCGACCACCACTGCTCCCCACGAAGCATGCGCCCCGCCAATGTGAAGCCCGCGTCGATAAGGAATGCGCACAACGGAATCAGCAACAACGGGGCGGTAACCGGTGGCATCGTGGTCAACGCGGCGGCGGCCAGCCCCGCCAGTACGAAACCCAATGCACCGCTGCCCACATCCCCCAGGAATATCCGCGCGTTCGGAAAATTGAATGGCAGAAAGCCCAGGCAACCCGCCAGGAGCGCCAACGCCAGCCAGCGCCACTCGCCCGCCAACAGTCCCGCATATGCCAGCGCCGTCAGCCCCGCCTGGGTGGTGGCCAGACCGTTGATGCCGTCCATGAAGTTCCACACATTGACCAGCACCATTGCGGTCCCAAAGGCCAACAGCGCCGGTAGCCAGTGTCCGCTGTGCCACCCCGCCCCGGCGGCGAGCATCAGGGCAGCCACCGCCTGGACCGCCAGCCTCAACCAAGGGGACAGCGGCCGATGGTCGTCCCACCAGCCAATACCGGCCACGATCAGCAGGCCCGGTAGAAAACCGATCCACAGCGCGCGAAAGGACGTATCGCGCGACATGAGATAGATCCCGACGGCCAGCACTACCAGCACGATGGAGATGCCGCCGCCTCGTGGGGTGGCGACCTGATGGCTGCGCCTGTCACCGGGCTGGTCCATCAGATTGCCGCGCAGGGCGTAGCGCCGCGCGCACCATGTGGCTGCGGCGGTAATCAATGCGATCAGTGCCAGCCAGACGGCCAGAGGCGGCATCAAACCACCGCGTAGTTCAACAGCGGCTTCACCGTGCCCCACTCCTTGCAACTCGGGCATTGCCAGTGGTGCGTCCGCGCACCGAAACCGCATCGCGTGCAGCGATAGCTCGGATTACGCACCAGTAACTGATCGGTGATGTGCTTCAGATCATGCAGGGTGGCTGCGGGATCGGCGCCCTCTGCCAGCGTGAGATCGATCAGTGAAGCTTCACCCCTGACCGATGGCCTGTCCTTCAGCTGGCGCGCAAGATAGGCGCGCGCGGCCGCAACGCCGTCCTGACGCTCCACCAGTTTCGTCAGCGCGAGCACCGGCGCGATACCCCGATAGTGCTCGCACATCTCGGACAGGAACGCGCGAGCGCCCGAAAGATCGCCGACCTGGTCGTAGCTGGTCAGCAGACTGGGAAGAACCTCGGGGAGGTAATCCGGATCGTGCCGCGCGGCGCGCTCGAAGGCACGGATTGCCGCTTCGGCATTGCCCGCGTCCACCTCGATACGCCCTTCGATGATGCCGGCGCGCACGCTACCGGCATCCGCCTGGTAAGCGCGCGCAACAGCGGCACGCGCTGCCTCGATATTGTTCGCCGTGCGCTGGCGTTCGGCCAGTTCGCACTCGAACTGGGCCACCAGCTTGCCCATCGGCTCCGTCGTGACCTCTTCGTAGCGCCGGGCGTTGTCGATCGCCTTTTCCCAATCACGCTCCGCTTGATAGATGCCGATCAAATGCTTGAGCGCCTGCGGCGCACGTTGATCGATCTGTGCCAGATCCGTAAAGACGGTTTCCGCCCGATCGAGAAGACCCGACCGCATGTAATCCTCACCCAAGGCAAGCAAGGCCTGCACGCGCTGCGCGTCGCTCAGGTCGGCACGTTGCACGAGGCCCTGGTGAAGGCGGATGGCGCGATCCACTTCGCCACGGCGACGGAACAGATGCCCCAGTGCGACCTGGGTTTCGAACGTTTCCTTGTCCAGTTCCGCGATATGCAGGAACAGTTCGATCGCCTTGTCAGGCTGCTCGTTGAGCAGGTAGTTGAGACCGCGGAAATAGGTACTCGACAGGCGGCTGACCTGCGTGTCTCCATGCCGTTGCCCGCCACGTCGGCCGATGATCCAGCCGCTGAGCGCGGCCAGCGGCAGGAACAGGAAGAACCAGAACCACTCGGTAAGGAAGGCCATGGCTCAGCGACCGCTGTCGGCGGTCGAGGTGCCGCCGTCGCTCACTGCAGCAGCTGCTGAGCGGTTCGCCTTGCGCAGTTTCGCGTACAACGGCCACACCAGCGTGGCGACCACGATCAGGCCACCCACCACCACGCCCAGCAGCAAGGACAGCATGATGCCGACGCCGGACGAGGTCTGGAATTCGGTGAACAGGAGTTTCAGCGTGATCGGCTGCGTGTTGAGCACGCCGATGATGAGTCCGTAGGCCAGGAACAGCAGTGCGACGACCAGGCGGAACATGTTCATCAGGCGACTCCTTGCAGGACGGCGCCTAGCTTAACGGAGTCGGCGCAGGACGACACGCGCCGGAGCGGGACTACTCGCCGCCCTCTTCGACGGGCGTGACGTCGCTGACGCGTTCGCGCAGCTCCTTGCCCGGTTTGAAATGGGGGACGTGCTTGGCCGGGAGCGCGACCGATTCGCCGGTCTTGGGATTACGGCCCATGCGTGGTGGCCGGTAGTGCAGCGAAAAACTGCCGAAGCCGCGGATCTCGATGCGATCGCCCTGCGACAGGGCACCGCCCATCATCTCCAGCAATGCCTTGACGGCCAAGTCCACGTCCTCTGCCTTGAGGTGCGGCTGACGGCGGCTGAGGATCTCGATGAGTTCGGATTTGGTCATCGCGTGCGGAATTCGGGCGGATGTACCCGCACCGGCCCGGGATCTCCGGGCCGGTGGGGAACGTTACTGCGGGTGATACTGCAACGGCGCGAGCCGCTTACTCGGACTTGCCACCGTCCAGCTGTGCACGCAGCAGCGCGCCCAGGCTGGTGGTACCGGTGGAGGCCTCGGCGGCCGACTTGTTGTACTCGGCCAGTGCTTCGGCGGTCTCGGCTTCGTCCTTCGCCTTGATCGACAGCTGCAGCGTGCGGCCCTTGCGGTCCATGCCGATGAACTTGGCTTCGACCTTGTCGCCCACCTTCAGGTGCTGGCTGGCGTCGTCCACGCGGTCGTAGCTGATGTCGCGCGCCATGACGTAGCCTTCGATGCCATCGGCGAGCTCGACCGTGGCGCCCTTGGCGTCCACTTCCTTCACCGTGCCTTCGACCTTCGAACCCTTCGGGTGCGCGGCCATGTACTGGCCGAACGGATCCTGCTCCAACTGCTTCACACCCAGGCTGATGCGCTCGCGCTCCGGGTCCACGGCCAGCACCACGGCTTCCAGCGTGTCGCCCTTCTTGAAGTTGCGCACGATGTCTTCGCCGGTGGTGTTCCAGCTGATGTCGGACAGGTGGATCAGGCCGTCGATGCCGCCGTCCAGGCCGATGAAGATGCCGAAATCGGTGATCGACTTGATCTGGCCGGACACCTTGTCGTTCTTCTTGTGGGTAGCCGCGAAGGTTTCCCACGGATTGGCGGCGACCTGCTTCATGCCCAGCGAGATGCGGCGACGCTCTTCGTCCACGTCCAGCACCATCACTTCGACTTCGTCACCGACCTGCACAACCTTGGACGGGTTGACGTTCTTGTTGGTCCAATCCATCTCGGACACGTGCACCAGGCCTTCGACGCCCGGCTCGATCTCGACGAACGCGCCGTAATCGGTGACGTTGGAGACCTTGCCGAACACGCGGCTGTTGGCCGGGTAACGGCGGGCGATGTTGTCCCACGGATCCTCGCCCAGCTGCTTCAGGCCCAGCGAGACGCGGTTGCGCTCACGGTCGTACTTCAGCACGCGGACGTCCAGTTCCTGGCCGACTTCCACGACTTCGGACGGATGACGCACGCGCTTCCACGCCATGTCGGTGATGTGCAGCAGGCCGTCGATACCGCCCAGGTCGACGAACGCGCCGTAGTCGGTGAGGTTTTTGACCACACCCTTCAGCACCACGCCTTCCTGCAGCTTGTCCATCAGCTGCTCGCGCTCTTCCGAATGCTCGCTCTCGACCACCGCACGGCGGGAGACGACCACATTGTTGCGCTTGCGATCCAGCTTGATGAGCTTGAACTCGAGTTCCTTGCCTTCCAGGTAGCCCGGGTCGCGCACGGGGCGCACGTCGACCAGCGAACCCGGCAGGAACGCGCGGACGTCCTTGATGTCGACAGTGAAACCACCCTTGACCTTGCCGCTGATGCGGCCGGTGATGGTCTCGTTCTTCTCGAGCGCCTGCTCCAGTTCGTCCCACACCATGGCGCGCTTGGCCTTCTCGCGCGAGAGGACGGTTTCGCCGAAACCGTTCTCGATCGAGTCGAGGGCCACCTTCACTTCATCGCCCACGCCCACGTCGATTTCGCCGGCGTCGTTCCGGAACTGTTCGATCGGCACGATGCCTTCGGACTTCAGGCCAGCGTTGATCACCACGACGTCGTTGCGGACTTCCACGACGACGCCGGTGACGATGGCGCCCGGCTTCAGCTTGGCCAGTTGGGTCTGGCTCTGTTCAAACAGTTCGGCAAATGATTCGGTCATTGAAAAATACTCGGTTGATGACACAGACCGGCGCACGCGAGTACGGACGGTCCACCCGTTGTCGGCCTGCGCGGGATGCGTATGGCCGTGAGTGTTGTGGTTGGAAAAACCGCGCGGAGGATTCCGCACGGACCTTCTGCAGCGCGAGGCTCAACCTGCGCGTGCGGGCACCAGGGCCAGCACGCGCTCGACAACCGCGTCGATGCCAAGGCCGGTGGTGTCGATGAGAACGGCGTCGTCGGCCGGCCTCAGGGGCGCCACCGTGCGCTGGGCGTCACGGGCATCGCGGGCGAGGATCTCGCGCAGCAGACCGTCGATTGTGACGGAAACCCCTTTGTCTTTCAACTGCTTATAGCGCCTTTCGGCCCGTTCGTCGGCACTGGCGGTCAGAAAGACCTTGTAAGGGGCGTCCGGGAAGATGACCGTCCCCATATCCCGCCCGTCCGCCACCAGCCCCGGGGCCTGACGGAAGGCCCGCTGGCGTTCCTTCAGGGCCGAGCGGACCTCCGGGATAGCGGCGATGGCGGATGCCAGCGCACCGGTCGTTTCCAGACGGAGCTCGTCGGTCGCGTCCAGATCATCGACGATCACCCGCAAGCCGGCCTCGGTCTCCCGGAAGCTCACCCGGGTATCGAAGGCACAGCGGACCAGTGCGGCGGGGTCGGAGACGTCCAGATCGGCCCAGCTCGCCGCTACGCCCACCGCCCGGTACAGGGCGCCGGAATCCAAGTAGTGCCAGCCCAGCCGAGACGCCGCGATCCGACTGACTGTCCCCTTGCCAGCGCCGGAGGGGCCATCAATGGTCAGAACGGGAGCGAGGTCGGGCATACGGGCTTCCAGGAGTCAGAGGACCTCCATTATGAGCGCTCGGCGACCCCGCGCCGACGACGTCCGAGCGGGTCTTACGCATCGACCCATGCAACCGCTTGATCCGGCTATGGAATTACCGTTAGAATGCCGGGCTTCGTTTCACCCCATACATTTACGCCGAGGTTTCAACTCATGAAGGTCCTGTCCTCCCTGAAGTCGGCGAAGGCCCGTCACCGCGACTGCAAGGTGGTCCGCCGCCGCGGCAAGGTCTTCGTGATCTGCAAGTCCAACCCCCGCTTCAAGGCGCGTCAGCGCTGAGAACGGCCGATCTGCCCGATCGCTGCAAGGCGATCCGGGCAATCCGCAGAAAGCCGCCTTCGGGCGGTTTTTTGTTTTCGGCCTTTTGTTATAAAAGGCGAGTCACCTAGGGGAACCCAACCATGAGCCGTCGCGTCCTTGCCCTGCCCTTGATCGCCCTGTTCGGCCTGTCCGGCCCGGCGCTTGCCGACACCCTGCTGATCGAGCGTGCGCAGGAAACGCCTGCCGCCGCAGCGCCTGTGCGCGGCCAGACCACGACCGACGTGGAGGCCCGCTTCGGCGCCCCGCAGCAGAAACTCGAGCCGCGCGGCGGCCAGAAGCGCCAATGGCCGGTGATTCACCGATGGGTGTATCCGGGCTTCACCGTATACTTCGAGAAGAGCCGCGTCATCGACGTGGTGATCAACAAGGCCAGTGCCGAGGAAATCGGCCCGAAGCCCCCCATCCGCTGACACACGCGCGGCTCGGCCGCGACATTGACGCCATGACTGATGCCTTTCGCTTCCCCGCGGAGTGGGAACCCCAATCCGCGGTCCTGATCGCGTGGCCGCACGCCGAGACCGACTGGGCCGACCGCCTTGCCGAGGTAGAAGAAACCTACGTCGCCCTCGTCGCTGCGATCACCCGTTTCCAGTCCGTGGCGATCTGCGTCGCCGACGACGACCTGCAGACTTACGCCGAAGCCCGCCTGCGCTCCGCTCGCGTGGACATGGCGCGCGTGCGCTTCGTGCCGGCCGAGTACGACGACACCTGGCTGCGCGATTCCGGCCCGATCACCCTGCGCGATGGCGACCGTTTCAAGCTGCTCGACTTCCGCTTCACAGGGTGGGGCGGCAAGTACGAAGCGAGCCGGGACGATCGCCTGGTCGGCGAGCTCTCCGGTATGCAGCTGTTTCATAACTATTTCGTACAAAGCATTGATTTTGCTTTGGAAGGTGGTGCCATCGAGACCGACGGTGCCGGCACGCTACTGACCACATGGCAGTGCCTGCACGAGCGGCATCCCGACGCCTCGCGCGAGGCGCTGACGGACAAGCTGGCGCGCTGGCTGAAGCAGGACCGGGTGCTTTGGCTGGACCATGGCTACCTGGAGGGCGACGACACCGACGCCCACATCGATACCCTCGCCCGCTTCGCGCCGGGTGACGCCATTGTCTATCAGGCCTGCGATGACGCCAGCGACGCGCATTACGCGGAACTGCAGGCCATGGCTGCCGACATCACTGCCCTGCGCACGGCCGAAGGACATCCTTACCGCATGTTCCCGCTCCCCTGGGCACAGCCGGTGATCGACAACGGCCGCCGCCTTGCGGCGTCCTACGCGAACTACCTGATCATCAACGGCGCGGTGCTGATGCCGGCTTACGGCGACGCGGCCGACGATGCCGCCGCCGCGGTCCTGGCGCAGGCCTACCCGGACCGCGAGATCGTACAGGTGCCCTGCCGGTCGCTGATCTGGCAGAACGGCAGCCTGCACTGCATCACCATGCAGTTGCCTGCGGGATTGCTGGACTGAGTATCGACCCGGCTGCACGGTTCGCAGCACCGTGACTTCAGTTGGGCGCAGATTGAACGCTTCGTTTACATATCGCCTTACACGATCCCGGATAACCACCGTTTCCCCCTGATCGAGGAGACGGCCGTGTATTCACGACGCAAGTTCCTGACCACCACCGCGCTGGCCACCGCCGGCCTCGGACTGGCGGCCTGCCGCGACGCGGCCCAGGCTGGCGGCAATGGCGTGACACCAGCCGCCCCCTCGCCGGCGAACGCCGCGGCACCCGTCGCGCTGGGACCGCTGAACACCCGCGCCATCCCGTCCTCGGGCGAACGCGTCCCCGTCATCGGCATGGGGACATCCGGGAGCTTCGAAGTCGGCCAGAGCGCAGCCGAACGGGATCCGCTGAAGGAAGTGCTGGCGCGGTTCTTCGCCGCCGGCGCGACCCTGATCGATACCGCTCCCACCTACAGCGTCGCCGAAGACGTCATGGGCGCGTTACTCGCCGAGCAGGGCCTCACCGAAAAAGCCTGGCTGGCGACCAAGCTTTCAGGCGTGACCGGACGCGACGCCGGCATGGCGCAGTTCGAAGACACGCTACGTCGACTGAAGACAGACAAGGTGGCACTGCTGCAGGTCCACAACCTGGGCGACCTGAAGACGCAACTGGCCGTCGCGCGCGAGCTGAAGGCGCAGGGCAAGGTGAAGTACGTCGGCGTGACCCATTACGTCGAGCGTGCACAGGAAGAACTCGCCAACATCGTCCAGGCCGAGAAGCCGGATTTCCTGCAGATCAACTATTCGGTCGCCAGCCGCGGCGCCGAAAAACGCGTACTGCCGCTGGCGCAGGAACTCGGCGTGGCGGTGCTGATCAACCGTGCGTTCGAGGACGGCAAGCTGTTCGCGCAAGTGAAGGACAAGCCCGTGCCGCCCGCGCTGGCCGAGGCCGGCGTGACATCGTGGGCGCAGGCCTTCCTGAAATTCGCCCTGAGTCATCCGGCGGTGACCGCGGTGATTCCGGCGACCGGAAAGCCCGATCGCCAGACCGACAACCTGAAAGCAGGTACCGGCCCCGATCTGACGGCGGCGCAGCGCGATGCCCTGATCGCCGCGGTGGCCTGAGCCGATGTCGACACCCCCCGCGCCCGGCGCTGCCGGCTGGATCGCCCGTCTGTTCAATGTCCGCGAGCACGAGGCGCCCGTGGTCGGCGCCGGGCTGGCGATGTTCTTCCTGCTGTTTGCCGGCTATTTCATGCTGCGGCCCATCCGCGAAACGATGGGCGTCGCAGGTGGCGTCGACAACCTCCAATGGCTGTTCACCGGTACCTTCGTCGCCACATTGATCGTGCTGCCGCTGTACGGCTGGATCGCGTCGAAAGTCGCGCGGCGGCGCATCGTGCCATGGGTGTTCGGCATGGTGGTGGCCAGCCTGCTGGGGTACGGCGTCGCGATGCTGGCGACGCCGGACGATGTCTGGCTGGCGCGCACGTTCTACATCTGGGTGTCGGTCATCAACCTGCTGATGATCTCGCTGGCGTGGAGCGTACTGGCGGACGTGATGGAGAGCCACGAAGCCAAACGCCTGTTCGCACTGATCGCCGCTGGCGCGAGTCTCGGCGGACTGGCCGGGCCGCTGCTGACCACCCTGCTGGTCAAGCCCCTGGGGCACGGCGGCCTGATGCTCTTCTCTGCCGTACTTATCGGGGCCAGCGCCGCGACGGCGACCTGGTTGCACCGCTGGCGCGATCGCCATCCATTGCCCGCCGGTGCCAGTTCCTCCGAACAGCGGCAACGGCCGCTGGGCGGCAATCCGTTCGCCGGTGCGACCGCGGTGTTCCGTTCGCCGTACCTGCTCGGCATCGCGTTCTTCGTACTGCTGCTGGCGACGGTCACCACGTTCCTCTATTTCGAACAGGCAAAGCTGGTCGCCGAACGGTTCACCGACAAGGAAGAGCAGACCCAGGTTTTCGGTCTGATCGATACCGTGGTGCAGACCTTGGCCATCCTCAGCCAGTTGTTCATCACCGGCCGCATCGCGCAGAAGCTGGGCGTGGGCGTGTTGCTGGTGGCCGTGCCGGTGATCATGGCCGGCGGCTTCCTGTGGCTGGCGCTGTCGCCCGTGTTCGCGGTCTTCGTGGTGGTCATGGTGGTCCGGCGAGCGGGCGAGTACGCCTTCGTGCGGCCCGGCCGCGAGATGCTCTACACCGTCGTCCTCGCGGAACAGAAGTACAAGGCAAAGAACTTCATCGACACCGTGGTCTATCGCGGTGGCGATGCGCTGAGCGGCTGGGTCAAGCGGGCACTGGACGTGCTGGCGGAGCATCCCGCGGCCGCCATGTTCATCGGTGCCGGTGTGGCGGTGGCATGGGCGGTTACCGGCGTGGCGCTGGGCAGGCGGCAGAAGCAGTTGGAAGCCTCGCGCGACACGCCCTGAATCCGTGTATTCACCCCTGGGACGCCTGCCATCACGGAGGACGCGGTACCATGCGCCCTCCCCCGATAGCCCCCGCCTCGCCCGATGAGCCGTACTACCCTGCCCGTTGCCCTGATCCAGGAAAAGAACCACGGTGATGCCGACGCCAACCTGTCGGTGATCGAGGCGCGCGTCGCCGAGGCGTCCAAGCAAGGCGCCAGGCTCGTGCTGCTGCAGGAACTGCACAACGGTGCGTACTTCTGCCAGCACGAGTCGGTACAGGAGTTCGATCTGGCCGAAC
Source organism: Pseudoxanthomonas sp. LjRoot143 (assembly GCF_964252945.1). NCBI lineage: Bacteria > Pseudomonadati > Pseudomonadota > Gammaproteobacteria > Lysobacterales > Lysobacteraceae > Pseudoxanthomonas > Pseudoxanthomonas sp. LjRoot143. Next base: position 1,941,011 of record NZ_CAXUPM020000001.1, read on the forward strand.
CGATCCCCGGCCCCAGCACCGAGCGTCTCGGGAAGCTGGCGAAGCAGCATGGCGTGGTACTGGTGTCGTCGTTGTTCGAACGTCGCGCTGCCGGGCTGTACCACAACACCGCCGTCGTCTATGAGAAGGACGGCAGCATCGCGGGCAAGTACCGCAAGATGCACATCCCCGACGATCCGGGATTCTACGAGAAGTTCTATTTCACCCCGGGAGACATCGGCTTCACGCCCATCGACACCTCCGTCGGTCGTCTCGGTGTGCTGGTGTGCTGGGACCAGTGGTATCCGGAAGCCGCTCGCCTGATGGCGCTGGCCGGCGCTGACCTGCTGCTGTACCCCACCGCGATCGGCTGGGACCCGGACGACGAACAACCCGAGAAGAACCGCCAGCGCGATGCCTGGGTACTGAGCCATCGCGGCCACGCGGTCGCCAACGGGCTGCCCGTGCTGAGCTGCAACCGGGTCGGTCACGAGCCTTCACCGCTGGGCGCGTCCGGCATCCAGTTCTGGGGCAACAGCCACGTGCTCGGTCCGCAGGGCGAATTCATCGCCGAAGCCGGCACCGACGAAACCATCCTGATGGCCGAGGTCGACATGGCGCGCAGCGAGCACGTCCGTCGCATCTGGCCGTTCCTGCGCGACCGCCGCATCGATGCGTACGGCGACCTGCTCAAGCGCTACATCGACTGAGGTCCGGGCGTGCCGCTGATCGTCCGTGACGCCACGCCGGCCGACGTGCCGGCCATCGCCGCCCTGTACGCCGACGAAGTCCGCGACCACGTCAACACCTACGAGTACGACGTGCCGGACGAAGCCGAGATGGCGCGCCGCATGCAGGGAGTGCTGGACGCCGGCTATCCGTACCTCGTCGCAGAACTCGATGGCCGCTTCGTCGGCTACGCCTACGCCGGCAGCTACCGCGCCCGCGCCGGTTATCGCAAGACCGTGGAGAACTCGGTCTACGTCGTACCCGGCCAGCAAGGCCAGGGTATCGGCGCCGCGCTGATGCAGGCGTTGATCGATGACTGCGAAGCGCGTGGTTACCGGCAGATGATCGCCGTGATCGGCGAACCCACCAATACCGCTTCCATCCGCCTGCACGAGAAGTTCGGCTTCACCCTGGTCGGCGTCTTCCGCGGCATCGCCTGGAAGCACGACCGCTGGCTGGACACCGTGCAGATGCAGCGCGCCCTTGGCGCCGGCACCATCGCGCCCCCGCAAGACGAATGACACGATGACCGAACCGAACGCTACCGTCGCCGACCCGCTGCACGGCCAACCCCTCGAGATCGTCGAGCGCGACGGCGTGCGCTACACCCTACTCGGTACCGCCCACGTGTCGCGCGCCAGCGTCGATGCCGTCCGCGCTGCCGTCGCCAGTGGCGACTACGACAGCGTGGCGGTGGAACTGGACGCCGGCCGCCTGCAGTCGCTGACCGATCCCGACACACTGGCGCGGCTGGACCTGGTGAAGGTCATCCGCGAAGGCAAGACGCATCTGTTCGCCGCCAACCTCGCGCTCGCGGCGTACCAGCGCCGGCTGGCCGAACAACTTGATGTCGAGCCGGGCGAAGAACTGAAAGCAGGCGCACTGGATGCAAAGGCGCGCGGACTGCCGGTCCACCTGATCGACCGCGAAGTCGGGCTGACCTTCAAGCGCGCCCTGCAGTCGCTGGGCTGGTGGCAGCGCACGAAGGTGGGAGCAGGCATCCTCGCCAGCATGTTCGGCGACGAGGAAGTCGGCGACGACGAGATCGAGAAGCTCAAACAGGGCGACCTGATGGAATCGAGCTTCGGCGAGTTCGCCGCCGAAAGCCCGCAGCTGTACCAGGCCATCATCGCCGAGCGCGACCAGTACATGGCATCGGCGCTGCGCCAGGTCGCCGCCGACAAACCCGCCGATTCGACATCGCCTTACCGCGTGCTTGCGGTGGTCGGCGCGGGCCACCTGCCCGGCCTGACCCGGCACCTGAAGGACGACACCGCCGATCCTTCCGAAATACGTCAATCGCTTGAGGTCGTGAAAGCCAAGTCGCGATTCCCCTGGATGGAAGTCATCATCGGCTTCTTCCTCGTCGGTGGCTTCGCCTGGGGCTTCTGGCAGGGTGGCGTCGATGTCGGCTCGGACCTGCTGCTGCAATGGGTGCTGGCGACCGGCATCCTCGGTGCCATCGGCTGCGCGATCGCGGGCGGCCATCCGCTCAGCATCCTGGCGGCCTTCATTTCCTCGCCGCTCACGCCGCTGCATCCTGCGCTCGCGTCGGGCACGGTCAGTGCGTTCGTGGAAGCGACACTGCGCAAGCCGACCTACGCGGATTTCATGGCGTTGCGCGACGACGTGCAAACGATGCGTGGCTGGTGGAAGAACCGCGTGGCGCGCGTGCTGTTGAATTTCTTCCTGACCAGCCTCGGCACCGCCATCGGCGTGTGGACCGGCGGTCTTCGGATGCTGGGCAAGCTGGTCGGCTGAGTCCGCCCGCGATCCGATCCAAAAAAAGCCGGGCATTGCCCGGCTTTTTCTTCTGCTGCCCGCGTCAGTCTCCGTGCGGGCTGGTGGCGCTCGCCACGACAGGCGCCTCGCCACGGCGCTGGCGAGCCCGCTTGATCGAACGGGCTGTCCCGCTGCGCAGGTCGTCCAGCAGCGCGTAGATGGTCGGTAGGAACAGCAGGCTGACCACGGTGGAGAACGCCAGCCCCCCGGCGATCGCGCGCGCCATCGGGTGGTAAGGCGGCATGCCGTCGGCCGTATCCGTGTTCAGCGCAATCGGGATCATCGCGAGGATCGCGGTGCCCATCGTCATCATGATCGGACGCAGGCGTTCGCGACTGCCTTCCACCAGCGCATCCGTTCGCGCCATGCCGCGGCGCCGGAGGTTGTTGATGTGCTCGATCATCACGATGCCGTTGTTCACCACCACGCCCATCAACACCAGGATGCCGATCACGGCCATGATGTTCATCTCGGTTCCCGTCAACCAGAACAGCCAGTACACGCCGAAGATCGAGAACAGCACGCAGGACATGATGGCGACGGGGAACAGCAGCGACTCGAACACCGCCGCCATGATCACCAGCATCAACACCAGCGCGATCATGATGGCGGTCACCATCTGGTCCATGCCGTCGAAGTTGATATTGAAGCCCGCGCCGTTGAACGTGTAGCCGTACCCCGGCGGGAACTCCATGCCGTCCAGCGTGGCCTCCAGGGACTTGCGTGCGTCCTCCATCGACACGTCCTTGGCCAGTCCCGCCTCGATCCGCAGCATCGTCTGCCGGTTCAGGCGCTGGATGGACGTGGCCGCGGGGTTGACGTTGACGTCGACCATCGCCAGCAGCGGGACTTCCTGGCCCGAGGCACTGCGCACCATGAACGAGGACAGGTCCTCGATGCCGTAGTGGTCCGATCCGGCGAAGCGCACGTTGACCGGGATCTCCACGTCGTCGCGGTGGAAATCGCGCAGCGACGAGCCACGCAATGCCATGCCGACGAACTGCGCGACCTGTTGCGCGCTGAAGCCGTAGGATGCCGCACGCTCCCGGTTCACCTGCACGGCCAACTCGGAATTGGCGTCGCCTACATCCACGCGCACGTCGCGCAGTTTCGGATCGCGCGCCAGGATGGGCATGATGTCCTCGGCCAGCTCCTGCAGGGTCTGGCTGGAGTCGCCGATCAGGCTGAAGCGTATGCCCTGGCCTTCGCTGCCCATGCCGCCCGGCCAGCCGATGCCGAGCTTGGCCCGTGCCGATTGCGGAAGACCCTTGCGGACCTCCTCCTCGATCTTCTTGCTGACCTCGCGATCGTCGATGTCCAGATAGAGCCGCGTCTGCGCCCAGCCCTGCTCGGAGTAGCGGCTGTACACCCGCTTGATGTGGAATTCCTTGCGGTTGGCGTTGACGAAATCCTCCACCCGCTGCACTTCCTTGCCCATCTCCTCCTTCGAATAGGATCCCTTCCACTGGTAGAAGATGTTGATCTCGTCCGGATCGTTCTCGTCACCACCGCCGCTGGTGTTCATCATCGGGAACACGCTGATCGCCGAGATCAGCAGGATGCCGGCGACACTCCAGCCGCGGTGCTCCAGCGTCCAGCGCAGTACGCGCGCATAGCGGTTCTGCAGACGGCTGATCAGCGGCGACTTCACTGCAGGCGGCGTCTTCATCCGTGCCGACAGCATCGGGATCAGACTCACCGCCACCAGCCACGAGGCCAGCAGCGACACCGAGATCGTCACCGCCAGCTGCGACAGGTAGATCGTGATGATGTTCTTCTCGCCGAACATCATCGGCAGGAACACCACGCAGTGGCACAGGGTGCCCGCCGACAGCGCGATGGCTACGTGGCGGGTACCGATGATCGACGCGACCTCGGGTTGGTTGGGGAACTTCTCGCGCTCCTGGTAGATGCTCTCCACCACCACCACGGCGTTGTCGACCAGCATGCCGACCGCGAGCAGCAGGCCCATCATCGAGATGATGTTCAGGCTGATGCCGGTGAAGTACATGAAGCCCAGCGTCATGATGAAGCAGATCGGGATGGCCATGGACACCATCAGCGTCGACGGCCAATGGCGCAGGAACGCGTACAGCACGATCACCGACAGCACCAGGCCGATCGCCCCCGCCTCCGCCAGCGCCAGCAGCGAACTGGTCACCGCCTTGCCCGAATCCCAGGCGACCTCGATGTCGACCCCGTGCATCGCCGGGTCCTGCCGCAGCGCCTCCACTTCCTTGCCCACCGTCCTCGACAGGTCCACGAGGTTCGCCGAACGCTCCTTGTAGATGTCCACGCCCACGCTGGGCTTGCCTTCCATCTTGCGCACGTAGCTCATGCGCTGCGGCTGCAGGCTGACATCGGCGATATCGGACAGGCGCGTGCCACGGCCATCGATCGGGAGGTCACGCAAGGCCTGCAGTTCGAGCAACTCGCCGCGCGGCTGCACGCGCAGACGGCGGCCGGCTTCGGTGATCTGCCCGGCGGACACCGAGAAGTTGGCCGCCTGCAACTTGCTGACCAGCTCGTTGAGCGCGACCCCATGAGCACTGATGCGGTCCTTGTCCAGCGCGACCAGCACTTCCTGCCTTGCCACGCCCTCGACCTCGACGCGCGCCACACCCGGCAACCGCTCCAGATGCTGCTTGATGCTGCGCTCCAGCAGGTCGGCGCGGGCCGTCAGGTCTTCCTGGCTACTGAGGCGAAGGCTGATCGCCTCCTGGTCGCTGGTGCTCCAGCGTTGCACGTAATAGCGGCGGAAATCATCCGGCAACTCGTCCCGCACCGCATCGATGCGTTCGCGCGCCTCGGAGGCGGCCATCGCGATGTCCCGGTCCCAATCGCTGAATTCGACCTGGATCTGGCCGCCTTCGGCATTGGCGCGCGAATTCATCGTCTTGATGCCCGGCATCGTGGCGATGGCTTCCTCCACCGGGCGCAGCAGGTTGCGCTCGACCTCTTCGGGGGTCGATCCGGGATACGGCAACGACACGAAGAAGAACGGAATGGTGGCTTCCGGCTCGGCCTCCAGCGGCAACCGGAACGAGGCGATCAGGCCGATCACCACCATCGACACGAACAGCATGATGGTGGTGACGGGACGGCGGATGGACAGCTCGGTGATGTTCATCCGGATCAGCCCTCGACGCCGCCGATGGGATCATCCTCGTGCGAGATCACCTGTTCGGCCTGCGCGGCGACCAGTCGCGCGCGACGACCGCGTTCGGCGTAGAACTCATCCGGCTTGCGGTCCAGCAGGTCGTACACCACCGGGATCACCAGCAGCGTCAGCAGTGTGGACACCAGCAGGCCGCCGATCACCGTGATCGCCATCGGCGAGCGCACCTCGGCGCCTTGGCCGAAGGCGAGCGCCAGCGGCAGGAAGCCGAACACCGCGCACAGCGTGGTCATCATGATCGGGCGCAGGCGCGAGCGTGCGCCTTCCACCAGCGCCACGCGCTTGGCCACGCCTTCCTCGCGCAGCTGGTTGACCTTGTCGATCAGGATGATGGCGTTCTTCACTACCAGGCCGACCAGCAGGATCAGGCCGATGAACACCACCACCGAGACCGGCGAGCGGGACAGCAGCAGGGCCGCCACCGCACCGACCAGCGCCAGCGGGATGGTGAACAGGATGACGAACGGATGCAGCAGCGATTCGAACTGCGACGCCATGACCAAGTAGACGAGGAAGATCGCCAGGCCGAAGGCGAACAGCAGCGACTTGATCGACTCGCCCAGTTCCTCGCCCTGGCCGCCGATGCGCATGCCCACTTCGGTACCCAGCGGGTTCTTCGCCACCATGTCCCGCACTTCCGTGATGGCCTTGCCCAGGTCGATGTCGCGCAGGTTGGCGGACACGATGGCCACGCGCCGCTGGTCGGCGCGGTGGATCTCGCTCGGACCGGTGGTGGCGATGACATCGGCCACCGAGATCAGTTCCACCGGCTTGTTGCCGCTGGGATTGACGATCAGGCGACGGATGTCGTCGACCGAGGCGCGCTCGGACTCCTGCACGCGTACCAGCACGTCGATCTTGCGGTCGCGGAAGCTGTAGCGCGTGGCGACGTTGCCGCGCACCTTGTTGACCACGGCATCGGCGATCTGTCGCGTCGTCAGGCCCAGCGCAGCGGCACGATCCTGGTCGAACACGATCTGGATTTCCGGAAAGCCCTGCTCCACCGTCGACTTCACGTCGGCGTAGTGCGGGCTCTGCCGCAGCATCTCGGCCAGGCGGTTGCCCGCCACGCGGATCGACTCCAGGTTGTTGCCCTCGATCTCGATCTCGAGCGGGGCAGCCAGGGCGAACAGCTCCGGACGGGCGAAGTCGACCTGGGACTCGGGCCACTGCTTCATCGTCCCGCGCAGGCTTTCGATCAGACCCTGCTCGCGTGCGTTGTCGGTCATGACCACCGACAGCTTGCCGATGTTTTCACCGCTTTCGGTGGGACTGGCGTCCAGTCGCGTGCCAGTGCCCGACACGCCGTACAGCAGGCGCACGCCATCTTCACCCGCGTGCGCACGCTGCACCTCGCGCACCAGGGCGTCGGTCTGTGCGAGCGGCGTGCCCGGCGGCAGCTTGGCGGTCATTTCGAAGCGGTCCTGCGCCAGCTGCGGGATCAGGTCCACACCCAGCATCGGCAATGCAGCGAGGGTCAGCGCGAATGCCAGCGCGGCGCCACCCAGGACGGGGACGGGACGCTTCAACGCAGCCGGCAGAATCCGCAGGTAACCGGCTTCGGCGCGGCCATAAGGCGCCATCGCCAGATCGCTGGCCTTGCGCATCACCGGCCCGATCACCGCGGCGAGGCCGCGGAAGATCCGCACCACCAGCCACACCAGCGAGAAGAAGCCATACCGGAACAGCGCGCCGACGCCGCGTCCTGCATAGGCTGCCGGTTTCTTCCAGCGGCTCTCGGGACGCCACGCCTCACGCGGTGTTTCGGCCGGGAATTCCAGCGGTGGACGGCCCTTCAGCGCGCTCAGCATCGGGATCAGCGTCATCGACACCACCAGCGACACCGCGATGGCGATCGACACCGTCAACGCCTGGTCGCGGAACAGCTGGCCGGCGATGCCCTCGACGAACACCAGCGGCAGGAACACCGCGATCGTGGTGAGCGTCGATGCCACCACCGCCATGAACACTTCACGCGTGCCCTTGATCGCCGCTTCCAGGATGCCCATGCCACGTTCGCGAGCCTTGGCGATGGACTCCAGCACCACGATCGAGTCGTCGACGACCAGGCCCGTGGCCAGGGCCAAACCACCCAGCGACATGACGTTCAGGCTCAGGCCCAGCTGGCCCATGAAGAAGAACGTGGCGATGATCGAAATGGGCAGCGACAGCGAGATGACGAAGGTGCTCCAGCCATCGCGCAGGAACAGGAAGATGATCAGGATCGACAGCAGGCCGCCGATCACCGCATCGACCTTGACGTCCTTGATGGCATGGCGGATGAAGACCGACTGGTCCTCAACGGCCGTCATCTCGATGTCCTTGGGCATCTCCTTGCGGATGATCTCCAGGCGCTGTTCCAGCGCATCGGCGGTCGATACGGTGTTGGCGTCGCCTTCCTTGTAGATCGCCAGCTCCACCGCCTCGTGGCCGGCGCTGCGGATCACCGCTTCGCGCTCCTTGTAACCCTGGCGCACGTCGGCCACGTCCTTCAGGCGCACGCTGGGCGCGCCACCGCTGCTGTCGCTGCGCAGCGCAGCGATCACGTTGGGATCGCTGCTGCCCAGGATCGCCGTCATCAGCTGCTGGTTGGTGCCGGTCGAGCTGCTGGACGAGGCCCCTGCCGCCGTGGTCAGCAGCATCTCGCGCATCTGTTCGACCGTGGCGAACTGGTTGACGGTACGCACGAGGTAGCGCTGCGAGCCCTCCTCCAGGCGACCGCCGGAGAGGTTCACGTTTTCCTGCTGCAGGCGCTGGATCACGGTATCGAGCGACAGGCCCAACTGGGCCAGCTTGCGCTGGTCGATGTCGACCTGGACTTCGTCCTCCAGGCCGCCGCCGACCTTGACGGCGGCGACGCCCGTGACGGGTTCGAGCTTGCGCTTGAGGTCCTCGTCGGCGTAACGACGCAGCTCCATCAGTCGGCGGATCGCATCGGCCTCGTTGCCGGCTTCCTGCTTCGACGACAGCGCGAGGCGCATGATCGGCTGCGTGGACGGATTGAAGCGCAGCAGCACCGGAGCCTTGGCCTCCAGCGGCAGTTGCAGCGTTTCCATCTTGTCGCGCACGTCCAGGCCGGCCTGCTGCATGTCGGTGCCCCAGGCGAACTCCAGCACCACGTCGCTCTGCCCGGTGCGCGAGATCGACTTGAGCTTGCGCAGGCCCTTGACGATGCCCAGGGCCTCTTCCGCCGGTTGCGAGATCAGCGTTTCCACTTCCGCCGGCGCCGCACCTTCATAGTCGGTGCGCACGGTCAGCGTCGGATAGCTCAGGTCCGGCAGCAGCTCGACCTTCAGGCTGGACAGCGAGATCAGGCCGAACAGCACCAGGGTGAGCGTCATCATCGCGATGGTGACGCGGCGGCGCGTGGAGAACTCGATCAGGTCGAAGCCACCGCCGGACGAAGGTCCGTGCGCACTCATTGCTTGCTCGCCTCTGCGGCCGGCGCCTTGGCCACGGTGGCGGGCTTCTTGTCCTGGCCGATCACCTGCACGGCACTGCCTTCGCGCAACGCGGCCTTGCCCGCGATAACGACCTGCTCGCCGGGCTTCAGCCCTTCGCGCACTTCGACCCAGCCGGCATCGTTGTAACCCAGCTTCAGCACGGTGCGCTGGGCCTTGCCATTACGCACGACATACACGGCAGGCTCGCCGCCGTCTTCCAGCAGGGCGGTGCGCGGCACCACCAACGCATCGGCGCGCTGGTCGTAATTGATGTTGAGGCGACTGAACATGCCCGGCTGCAATTCGCCATCACCGGGGAACGAAGCCACGACGCGGAACGTACCGGTTCCGTTGTCGACCACCGGTGCGACGCGAGCCACCGTGCCGGTGAACTGCTTGCCCGGCAACGCATCCACCGCCAGTCCGACGGCCTGCCCCGGCTTGAGCTTGGCGATCTCGCGCTCGGGCACGTTCAACGTGGCTTCCAGCCGCGAGGCGTCGACGATGCGGATGATCGGCGAGTTGATCTGCACGAAGTTGCCGGACTTGATGGAGCGCGAGGCGATCACGCCGGAGATCGGCGCGGTGATCGTGGTGTAGGACAGTTCCAGCGACGCGGCCCGGTAGACGGCGCGCGCGTTCTCCAGGTCGTACTTGATCTGGTCCACGTCGTTGGCGCTGATCATCCGCTGTTCGACCAGTTGCTGGGCGCGCCGGTAGTTGTTCTCCAGCTTGTGCATCTGCGCTGCGGCCTGGGCGACCTGCAGGCGCGGCCGGTCGGGGTCCAGCCGCACCAGCGCCTGGCCGGCGCGGACCACCTGCCCTTCCTCGACCAGCACGGCCAGCGCGACGCCCGAGGTCTTGGCGACGACCTGGGACTCGCCCAGCGCCTCCAGCGTGGTGGTGCCGCTGTAGCTGGCAGCCACCGCGCGCCGGGTGGCCTGGGCCACCTCGACCGGGACGGCCTCGGACTCCTTCTTCTCCTCGCCGTTCTTGGCCTGGGCCTCGGCCGCGGGGCCGCCCCCCTTGCAGGCGGACAGGACCAGCAGGCCGCAGAGCACGGGGACCAGTGCAAGGCGCAGGTAGGAACGGCCGGAGTGGGGGCGGGGTCGGGACATGGGGCGGTACCGTCGTGGCGTTGTGGTGGTGTTGTATGAAGGTATATCACCCCTGAATGACTTCCATGCGCCGAAGGTCATGGTGACTTGCGTCCGCATTCGTGCTGCATGCGGACCGGTACCTGGAAGGATTGCCGCGAGTCGGCATGAGAGGGATGAGGACGATGCGCCAGAACGATGCGAGCCCCACGTCATCGTCAACGTCGATATGCGCCCACGCACGGCAACCATCCGGCGGTAAACCACGGCATAGCGAGCTGCATGGCAGCCGTGCCTGTGCGCGACATTCGGTCGCAGGCTATACTGCGTTCAGCCAAGCGCTGCGGTGGTCCGTGGCGCGCGCAACCTGAGAGTTCTCCGAGAATGATGCGACCGCTGCCGCTCGCCGCTTGCCTTGCCTTGGCCGCCCTTCCGCTGGCCGCCCTGACCGCCCAACAGGAAGCCCCGGCCACTGCGCCGGCCGCCACTGAAGCCGCAGCACCGGCGGCAGCTCCCGCCGCCAAGCCGCTGGTCGGCAACGCCGACACCGGCCGCACCCTCACCTATACCTGCCAGGGCTGCCATGGCATCGAGGGTTACAAGAACGCCTATCCCAGCTTCAAGGTGCCCAAGATCGGCGGCCAGTCGGCCGACTATCTGGCGAACGCGCTGATCGAGTACCGCAACGGCAACCGCAAGCACCCCACGATGCAGGCCCAGGCGCAGAGCTTCTCCGACCAGGACATCGCCGACATCGCCGCTTTCCTCTCCACCGTCAAGTAAGCCCACCATGCCCAACGCCAAGCACGCCCAGCGTCTAGCCATCGTCCTGTTTGCGGCCCTCACCGTGGTGGCTTGCTCGAAGGAAAACACCGAGGCTTCGGCCGAGAATCCCGGCCATGCCAGCGGCCAGCACGGCTCCAGTTCTTCGGCAGGCCTGCCGAAGGGCCACATCGCCAAGGGCGAGGAGCTGGCGAAGGCCAAGGGCCAGGCCACCGGCCAGAGCTGTGTGGACTGCCATGGCGCCGAGGGCAATGCGCCGATCGACGACACCTATCCCAAGCTGGGCGGCCAGTACGGCGACTACCTGGCGCATGCGCTGCAGGCCTACCGCAGCGGCGACCGCCAGCACGCGCTGATGACGCCGCAGGCCGCGAGCCTGAGCGACCAGGACATTTCCGACCTGGCCGCCTACTTCGGTTCGCGCCCCTCGCAGCTGCGCGACCTGCACAAGGTGCACCGCTAAGCCGCTTTCTGCCCTCGTCGGGAATGCGAAAACGGAGCCGAGAGGCTCCGTTTTTGTATGCGGCGACACCCTGGCCTTCTGTGGGAGCGACGCAAGTCGCGATGAACCACCGCAGCGCCCTATCGCGACTTACGTCGCTCACACGCCACGCGATACATCTTTCGTCATCCGGACATCAGCTGTCGGTCGGGATCGGCGTCCGCTTGACCGGGATCTCCGGCGGCGGACGCGCCTTCGGCGGTTCCGGGAACAGGCTGCCCAGGCCGCAGCCACCGCCCAGCTGCAGTACCGAGATCGAGCACTTGAGCTTCATGTTGGTGCCCGGAATCGGAATGTCCACTTCGCGCACGTTGCGACGCACCCACTCGGCCAGCAGCGACTCGCTGGGCACCCAGTACTTGTCGAAGCTGGTGGGCTCGTAGTCGTACGGCGGCCGCTGCAACCAGGTGCCTGCTTGCTCCAGCCGCTCGCGGGTCCATTGATCGTTGCCGCCGCCCGGCGCTCCGCGATCGGCGGCAGCGGTGTCGCCGGCATTGCCCGGCACACGCAGGCTGCCGTCGGCGTTGTACAGACCAGCCTGATCGCGTCCGTCCGCGGCGCTGTCGCCCGCCACGTTGCGGCGAGAATTGCCCCAGTCATCGGTGCGCGCGGGCGTGTTCCAGCCACCGGAGCTCGTTGCAGCAGCAGGGCCTGGCGTACGGGACGCAGGCGATGTCGTCCCTCGCGGTGACGTCGCGCTGCTGGACGTGCTCGGCGCGGTCGATCTCGAAGGTGTTGTAGCGGCCGAGGTGCCTGCATTGGAGGGCGCTTGCGCGGCGGGCGCCGGTGCGGGTGCCGGTCGGGGCGACGGCTCCCGGACTTCCGATTGCCGCACGCTGCGTTCCTGCGCCGCGATGGCACGTGGCGTCACTTCCCGCGACGGGACCGGTACCGCGCGCACCTGCGGAGCGGGCGCGGTCATCTCGCGCTCCTCCACTTCAGCGTCGCGCGTGGCTATCGTCGGCACATCGACGCTGCGCGTAGGCACGTCGCGCCGTACGACCGGCGCGGTGATCGGCGTTGGAATGTCGCGGGTGGGGACGCCGACTTCACGTATCGCGGGTTGCGTGATCTCCGGCTGCCTGGGCGTGGGCGGCGGCCGCACGAAGGCGCGAGTGGGTTCGGCCACCTCGGTCACCTGCAGCGGTTGGTCCGCGATCTCGGGCACCGGCACATCGCGCGCGGGAACCGGCGGTACGTCCACAGCGACGTGAGGCGCGGCAGCGTCCGAGGATGGCGGTGACGACGCGGCCGGCTGAGGTGGACTGGGCGACGGTGCCGCTGAAGGTGGCGAGGCCGGGGCAGCGCTGGCCGGTTGTTCGGCGACCGCTTCGCCCACCTCGGTCGCGCCGCCGATCGCCTCGGGACTGCCCTCGCCGATCATTTCCAGACGCACGCGACTGCTGTCGCCGGCCTCTTCCGGCGGTGGCGGGATCTGTACCAGCGCCACCCACAGCAGGAACAGGAAGAACAACAGGTGCAGCGTGCTGCTGGTGAACGCCGCTGCCCAGCGCATCCATCGCTCTTCGCGTGGAGGCGGCCCCCACCCCTGGTAGAACAGCGAACGCAGGGCGTAGAACCGGCTGGGCAGGAACGGCGCGGCGCGCCTGGCCTTCGGTGTGTGCGAGGCCAGCAGATCGAGAATGGCGTCGGCCTTCTCGCGCGTGATGCGGCCCAGCCGCTCGGGTAGCGCGCGCAGCCACAGGCCCCACCCGAAAGGCAGGCCGGTCTGGCGTTCGACGATGGGTGCCGCCTTGCGCGGCAGCAGGTGTGCGATGACGTCGGTGGCGTTCGTCACCGGCGCTCGGCTCCGTCAGGCCGCGTTGCCGCGCGGGATGTACGGCGCATCACCGGTCCCGTGATCGGTCGCGTCGCGGACCGCGGTGACGCCGGGCACGCGCGCCATCAAGGTCTTCTCGATGCCCTGCTTGAGCGTGACGTCGGCCATGCCGCAGCCGTGGCAGCCGCCGCCGAAGCGAAGCCACACCACCCCGTCACCGCCGACTTCCTCCACCGCCACCCGCCCCTTGTGCGCGGCCAGCTGCGGATTGATCTCATTGTCGACCACCCAGCGCACGCGCTCGACCAGGGATGCGGCATCACCAGGGGCTTCGCCCTTGATGCGCGGCGCCTTGATGGTCAGCTGCGTGCTGGCACCCTTCATCACGTAGTCGATGTCGGCGCCGTCCAGCCAGTGCACGCTGGCCGCATCCACGTAGAGGGTGAAACCGTCGCAATCGACGGCCCATTCGTCACCGGCGAGGTCGCGCGGTTCGGCGAACTCCAGCCGTGCGTCGGCCTGTGCGGTACCCGGATGGACGGCGCTCAGGCGCACGCCCAATCCGGGCAGGGCCTCGCGCTCGATCAGCTTGCGGAAGTGCGCCTGCGCGCTGTCGGAAATCTGGATCATGCGGCTATTCTAGCCCCCTGCCCCATGGGCATTCACATCCATAGGCCGGTCGTCGTGGTTCATTCAGACTGGTCGCCCCGCAGGAGATGCGCCATGTCCGACCTCATCCCCCTCGCCCGCGCGCACTGCGTGCCGTTGCGCGGCAGCGAGCACCGCCTGCCGCCCGCCCGCATCGCGGAACTGCTGCCCCAGGTGCCCGGCTGGGAGGTGGTGGAAGACGGCCACGCGTTGTTGCGCACGTTTCCGTTCGACAACTACTACGAGACGATGGCGTTCGTGAATGCCCTCGCCTTCGTCGCGCATGCCGAGGATCACCACCCGGACCTGGGCGTGCACTACAACCGGGCTGTCGTGCGTTACTCGACCCACGACGTGGGTGGCTTGAGCGAGAACGACTTCATCTGCGCGGCCAAGGCCAGCGCCTTGCTGGGAGAATCCTGATGGAACGTCGCACCCTGCTGTTGCCCGTCCTGCTGCTCGCCGGCGTGTTCGCCCTGTCGGCTTGCACGAAGAAGCAGGACGAATCCGCCGCACCGCTGATCGCACCGACCGAACTGGCCGCGATCGACACGCCGCCACCCGCCTACCCGGCCGAAGCCGAGTGCAACAGCGACGGTGGCACCACCGTGCTGCGCGTGACCATCGAACAGGATGGCGTGCCGACGCGGGTGGGCCAGGTGCAGAGCAGCGGCAACGCCGCGCTCGACAAGGCCGCGCTGGAAGCGGTGCAGACGTGGAAATTCCGCGCCGCCACGCGCAACGGCAAGCCGGTCACGCACACGATCAACGTCCCGGTGACGTTCCCGCCCGTGCTGGAAAAGCCGACGCGGTGCTTCGGGCAGGGCGCGGGCTGACTCGCTCGTGATGGACGGCATCAACCTCTGGGCCGTGACGGCGGCCGCGCTCTCCAGTTTCCTGCTGGGTGGCATCTGGTATGGGCCGTTGTTCGGCAAGGCATGGAATACCGCCGCGGGCATGGATCCGCAGAAGCAGGGACATCCCGGGAAAATCTTCGGCGGCGCGTTCGTGTTCTCGCTTGTCGCGGCAACGGTGTTCGCCTGGCTGCTGGGACCGGCGCCGGCCCTGGCGACGGCGGTTTGCACGGGAGCACTGGCAGGCATCGGCCTCGTCGCCGCGAGCTTCGGCATCAACTACCTGTTCGCGCAACGCGGCACGACGCTGTGGCTGATCGATGCGGGCTACCACACGCTGCAGTTCACCCTGTTCGGACTGATCCTCGGTCTCTGGCACTGAGCGGGAACGCTCAGCCCAGTTGATCCAGTGCGGCGGCCAAGTCATCGGCCAGCGGCGCATTGAGCACGTAGGGCGTCCTGCCCCCGTCCAGCGCGAACTGCAGCGAGGCGGCGTGCAGGAACAGGCGCTTCAGGCCCACCTGCTCGCGCAGGCGCTTGTTGACCGCGGGATCGCCGTACTTGTCGTCGCCGGCAACCGGATGGCCGATATGCTGGGCATGCACGCGGATCTGGTGGGTGCGGCCGGTCTCGATGCGAACCTCGCAATAGGAATGCCCGCCACGCCGTTCCAGCACCCGGAAATGGCTCAGCGACTCCTTGCCGTCACGGTGCACCTGCACATGGCGCTCGCCGCCCTGGCGCAGGCCGATGTGCAACGCGGCGTCGACGCTCATCACGCCGTCCGGCATGCGGCCGACCAGCAGGGTCAGGTAGCGCTTTTCGATGCTGCGGGTGCCGTCCTCGCTGTCCTCGCGGAGCAGCGCCTGCAGTTCGGACAGCGCCGAACGCTTCTTGGCCATCACCAGCAGGCCGGAGGTGTCACGGTCCAGCCGGTGGACCAGTTCCAGCGTCTGGTTCGGTCGCAGCGCACGCATGGTTTCGATGGCGCCATGGCTGATGCCGCTGCCGCCGTGGCTGGCCACGCCGGAGGGCTTGTTGATGACCAGCAGCCGCTCGTCCTCGAACACGATGGCCGCCTCCATCCGCTTCAGGAAGCCGGCCGGCGGCGCCACTTTTTCTCCCACCTCGGTGAGACTCACCGGTGGAATGCGGACCTCGTCCCCGCCCTCCAGCTTGCGCTCGGCCTTCGCCCGCCCGCCGTTCACCCGCACCTGCCCACTGCGCACCAGCTTGTAGACCAGGCTGCGCGGCGCGCCTTTCAGCTGGCCGAGCAGGAAGTTGTCCAGCCGCTGCCCGCCCCGGTCCTCCGGCACCGTGACCGTCCGCACGGCGGTCTTGGCGCCTGCGGCCGGCTTCTCGGAGGGGGGGCTGGGGTTGGAGCCATTCATTCTGTTACACTCGGAGGGCGAGATAAGGGTTTGATTTCGCAGGGAGTTGCTGTTGGGCCAGAAGCCCGTCTCCCCGCGATTCCGGCAAGTGCGCGGCCACCGCCCCAGGGGCGGCCATGTTAGCGGCTGATCGGCAGGCCCGGATACCGCCGGGTGCGTGACGGCACCTGATGCTGAACATGTCCCGCGTGGCGCCCCCTTCCCAGGGAAGCTGCCTCCGGCCCCGCAACACCTATTAGAAAGAAAAGCGCTCCCGCGGCCTGCCGTGGTGTCGTAGCGCTGGAAACCCGAATCTGCCCCGCTGCGCCTGCGCAAGGGGCGGTGCAACGTTCCAGAGGCGAAACGCCATGGCGTTCCGCGCGGTAGCAGCGCGCGAGGAACGCACAATGAAACGCATGTTGATCAACGCCACGCAGGCCGAAGAGCTGCGCGTGGCCATCGTCGACGGTCAGACCCTGTACGACATCGATATCGAACAGCCGTCGAAGGAACAGAAGAAGTCCAACATCTACAAGGGCCGCATCACCCGGCTCGAGCCCTCCCTGGAAGCCGCCTTCGTCGATTACGGCGCGGACCGCCATGGCTTCCTGCCGCTGAAGGAAATCTCCCGCGACTACTTCCAGGCCGGCGTCGACCACAACAAGGCCGGCATCCGCGAACTGCTGAAGGAAGGCCAGGAAGTCGTCGTCCAGGTGGACAAGGACGAGCGCGGCAACAAGGGCGCCGCCCTGACCACGTTCATCTCGCTGGCCGGCCGCTACATGGTGCTGATG
This sequence comes from Pseudoxanthomonas sp. LjRoot143, assembly GCF_964252945.1. Lineage (NCBI taxonomy): Bacteria > Pseudomonadati > Pseudomonadota > Gammaproteobacteria > Lysobacterales > Lysobacteraceae > Pseudoxanthomonas > Pseudoxanthomonas sp. LjRoot143. The sequence continues at coordinate 1,957,950 of NZ_CAXUPM020000001.1, forward strand.
CCGAACTCGCCCACCGCCGGTGGCGTGTCGCGCCGCATCGAGGGCGATGACCGCGCCGAGCTGAAGAAGGCGATGGACGCCCTGGCGATCCCGGACGACATGGGCGTGATCATCCGCACCGCCGGCGTAGGCCGTGACGCCGAAGAGCTGCAGTGGGACCTGGACTACCTGCTGAGCGTCTGGAAGGCGATCGCCGAAGCCGCGCTGACCAAGCCGGCCCCGTTCCTGATCTACCAGGAAAGCCGCCTGATCGTCCGCGCCCTGCGCGACTACCTGCGCAGCGACGTGGGCGAAATCCTGGTCGACACCGACGAACTGTACGAAACCGCCCGCGAGTTCATGCAGCAGGTGATGCCGCACAACCTGCGCAAGCTGAAGCCGTACAAGGACGACATCCCGCTGTTCAACCGCTTCCAGATCGAATCGCAGATCGAAGGCGCGTACGAGCGCAACGTCCGCCTGCCCTCCGGCGGCTCGATCGTGGTCGACCAGACCGAGGCGCTGACCGCCATCGACGTCAACTCGGCGCGCGCCACCAAGGGCGGCGACATCGAGGAGACCGCGTTCCACACCAACATGGAAGCGGCCGAGGAAGTCGCCCGCCAGCTGCGCCTGCGCGACCTGGGCGGCCTGGTGGTGATCGACTTCATCGACATGTCGAGCAACAAGCACCAGCGCGAAGTCGAGAACAAGCTGCAGAACGCGCTGAAGTACGACCGCGCGCGCGTGCAGATCGGCCGCATCTCGCGTTTCGGCCTGCTCGAAATGAGCCGCCAGCGCCTGCGTCCTTCGCTGGGCGAGTCCAGCCAGATCGTCTGCCCGCGTTGCGAAGGCCACGGCCGCATGCGCAGCGTCGAGTCGCTGTCGCTGTCGATCATCCGCGTGGCCGAAGAGCACGCGATGAAGGACAACACCGGGCAGGTGCTGATCCAGGCCCCGCTCGAGATCGCCAACTTCCTGCTCAACGAGAAGCGCAGCGCGCTGCGCGAGATCGAACAGCGCCACGACGCGCCGGTCATCATCGTCGCCGACGAAGCGCTGCACACGCCGCACTACGAAGTCACCCGCATCCGCGAGAACGAACTGGGCGAAGAAAGCAGCAAGCCCAGCTACCACCGCGGCACCCAGCGCAAGCTGCCGGTGCATGCGCTGACCAAGGCGCAGCTCAACATTCCGGCTGCGCCCGCCGTCACCCACGTCAAGCACACGCAGCCGGCTCCGGTGCGCGAAGAGCGTGAAGCCCCGGCACCGGCGCCCGCGCCGGCCCCCGTGGCCGCGCCGGTCGCCGTCGCCGCGCCCGCCTCGGGCGGCGTGGTCGGCTTCTTCAAGCGCCTGTTCGGCGGTGGCGAAGCCGCGGCACCTGCCCCGCAGGCCCGTCCGCAGCAGGACAACCGTCAGCGCAATGACCGCAATGGCAACAACGGCCGTCGCGAGAACCGCGACAACCGGGGCGACAACCGCGGCCAGCAGAACCAGGGCCGCGGCGGCAAGCAGGACAACAACCGCCGCGACGAGCGCAACAAGGGCGACAAGACGCAGGGCGGCAACGCCCAGCAGCAGAAGCCGCGCAACGAGCAGCAGGGCCAGAAGCAGCAGAAGCCGCAGGGCCAGCCGCAGAACGCCCAGGGCGCTACCCAGCAGCAACCCAAGGCGCCCAAGCAGCCGCAGGGCCAGCAGGGTGGCAAGCCGCAGCAGGAAGGCCAGGGTCAGCGCCAGCCGCGTGCCCCGCAGCAGGACACCGCGAAGCCGGCAGCACCGGTCGCCGCCGATGTGGTGACGACGGCCGCCGCCGTGGTTGTCGGCACGCAGGACGTCGTGCGCACGGCAGCCGACGCCGTACCGACGCCGGTTCCGGCCACCGACGTGCCCCCCGCGATCGACACCGATGCGACGCAGGTCGTCGCGGTCGATGGCGAGGCCGCACCGTCCGCTGACGGCGACACGGGTGAAGGCGGCCGTCGCCGTCGTGGCCGTCGTGGTGGCCGCCGCCGTCGCCGTGGCAATGGCGAAGCCGGTGCCGCGGGCGAAGAAGGCATGCTGGCCGACGATCTGGGCAGCGACGACGACGCCCCGGTCGCCGACCGTTCGCAGCCTGAGTTCGATTTCGACGATGAGGAGCCGGTGGCCGCCGCACCGCGTGCACCGAAGCCGCAACCGGCCGCGCCAGTTGCCGCTGCCGCCGTCGCTGCGCCGGTCGTAGCGACCGTGGTCGCCGCTCCGGAACCGGTGGTCGCCGCCGATCCGACGCCCGCCGTCGTACCCGCCCCGGTCGTGGTCGAAACCGTCGCGGCCGCCGAGGTGATCGAGGAAGTGAAGGCCGAAGCCGCGCGCGTCCAGCCCGAAGTGACCGTCACGGTGCAGCACGAAGCGCCAGCGGCCGTTGCCATCGTCGAGACGGTCAAGGCCGAGATCGCCGCCGAACCGGCTCCCGTGGTTGCCGAACCCGTGGTCGTCGAGACGGTCGCGACCCCGGCGCCGGTCGTCACCGCCGTCGAGACCGTGGAAGCGGTCGTGGAGACACCGGTGGTCGCCGCCGTGCGCAACGAGCCCGTGCAGATCGACCTGGTCGATGCCGTGAACGAAGCCACTGCCGAAGCCGAAGCGCCGGTCGAAGCCGCTGCGCCGACCCCGCCGCCGGCCGCGCCGAAGCCGGTCGCCGCACCGGCCACCGGTTCGCTGTTCTTCGTCGCCGATGCGGATACCCCGCCGTCGGTCACCCGCAGCCTGTTCGAGCCGGTGGTCACGCCGGTCAAGCCGGTCGACGAGATCGCCCAGGCCGACAAGCAGGACGACGACAGCACGGAAGAACGCAACGCCTGACGTACTGCGTTTCTCCGCAGAGGGAAAAACACACTGGCCGCGCAAGCGGCCAGTGTCGTTTCCGGGAGCCCGTGCTGTCGCCACGGCGACTAGCGAACCCGCGACCGCAGAAGTACAGTCGCCCTACGTTCCCCAGCAAGGATGCCGGTCATGCGTCGAATCTGCCTGTCCGCGTGCGTGTCACGCGTCGTGCTGGTCCTCCTGTTGGCATTGACCACGCCTGGTGGCGCAAACGCCCAACAACGCAGCGTCCGTGGCTGGACCGATGGCCCCTACCAGGCCAAGGGCACGGGAGGATCGCAGGCGCTTCTGTTCGACTGGCGGTTCCTGGATGTCTACTGCATCGACATGCCCCGGCTGCACCCGGCCGAGGATGTCGTCTACGGCACCCTGGGAGGCGGCGCGATCTCGTACTACCGGCTGCGCTACCAGGACGGCCCTAGCGCGTTCGTCGTGACCTCCACCGTTCCGAAGGACCGCACCCCCTCGGACGAATACAACCTGCAGTTGCGCCGCGAACAGGACAACGCACGCAGCATCGGCGCGGCCACCTCGCCGGATCGCTACCGCGTCGATACGGGAACATCGGCCTTCGGCCCCACCGTGCGGGTGAGGTTGCTCAACATCGGCCTGGATGACCCGGACGAGCCATTTCCGGTTGCGCGTCCCCTGTTGAATGTGCCCGATGAAACGCTGTACTCGCTTTCGGTCCATCGCCTGTTCGTGCATGGCGGCAACCGCTACGAGATCGCCGTGCTTGCCGTGCCTGCCGAGGGCGAAAGCCGCGCGGCACTGGAAGCGCGCGCCGACCGTCTGGCGGACACCATGGTGACGTCCCTGCAGACCTGCACGGCCAGACTCGAAACCAGTAAACCGGAAGCCGACAAACCTGCGTCGCCTGCACGCTGAACGGCGGCCGCAGGCGCGACTACCCGCTACAACGCGCGCGTCGGATCCATCAGGCCCCACTGCGCGGCAAGCCGCGCCAGGGCGATGTTGTCCTGCACGCCGGTCTTCTCGAACAGGCGCGTCTTGTGCGTGTTCACCGTCTTGGCGCTGAGGCTCAGGCGGCGTGCGATCTCTTCCTGGCGCAGGCCCTGGGTCAGCAGCATCGCCACCTCCAGTTCGCGCGGCGACAGCGCATCGAACGGCGACGCATCGCCACCGACGGTATGCAGCGCCAGGTTCTGCGCCACGTTGCTGCCCAGGTAGCGCTTGCCGCGCGCCACGTCACGCACGGCGCGGATCAGTTCGGCCGCATCGCCGGCCTTGCCGAGGTAACCGGATGCGCCGGCTTCGAGCAGGCGCTTGGGCAGCGGGCCGTCCTCGAGCACCGACACGATGATCACGCGCACGCCGATGTCGGCGCGCACGATGCGTTCGGTCACTTCCAGTCCGCTGTAGCCCGGCAGGTGCAGGTCGCACAGCACCACGTCGGGCTTGAGCTGCCTTATCAACGGCAGTGCCGCCTCGCCGGTCTCCGCTTCGCCCACGACCTCGATGTCCGCGTCGGCGCCGAGGATCAGGCGCATGCCGGTGCGTACCAGGGCGTGGTCGTCGATCAGGAAAACGCGGATGGTCATGAAAACGGCTGCCTTGGAGGGACGGGTCGAGCGTAGGGGGGCCGTCCGTCGCCGCGCAATTAACATTGTATCGGGTGTCGACGCCCTACATGCATGTAGCGCCATCGAGCCCGCGCTCGGGGTGCGGCATACTCAGGTTTCCATCGTTTTCCATCGGGGATTCCACCATGCACCATCGCCGCCGCAGCCTGCGCTGCGCCCTCTTCTTCTCGCTGCTCGCCTGCGCACCGGCCTGGGCCGATGACGTCTCCGGCCGCTGGCACCAGCAGGTCGAAGCCATCAGTGCGGGCAAGGGCACCGTCGCGCGCGGCGACGCCATCGGCGCGCGCCTGGACACGCTCGGCATCGCGTGGAAGCGCGAGGCGTTCGTACGCGGCGACCAGGCCGGCGAGAACCTCGTCGCCGACCTCGGCGGCCCCGACAACGCTCCGCTGCTGCTGATCGGCGCGCACTACGACAAGGTCGCCGTCGGCCATGGCGCGACCGACAACGCCTCCGGCGTGGCCGCGGTGCTGGAACTGGCGCAGGCCTTGAAGGCCAAGCCGCTGCAACACCATCGCGTGCAGGTGGTGTTCTGGGATCTCGAAGAGAAAGGCCTGCTGGGCGCGCATGCGTGGGTCGAAACGGCGGGCCGCGAACAGCCCGCGCTGTACGTCAACTTCGACGTGTTCGGCTGGGGCGACACGCTATGGATGATGGCGCCCGACAGCGGCACGCCCTTGGTCGCCACACTGCGCGAGGCCAGCGCGAAGGAGAAGCTCGGCTTCTCGCCCGGCGACAAGTACCCACCGACCGACCACCTGGCCTTTCTCAAGGCGGGCTGGCCGGCGGTGTCCTTCTCGCTGGTCGGCGGCGACGAGATCGATCCGATCCTGGCGGTCTTCGGCGGCGGCAAGCCGGCGCAGGTGCCGAAGGTGATGCAGGTGATCCACAGCGAGCGCGATACCACCGCCGAGCTCGACGCCTCACGCGTGGACGACGCACTGCGCGTGGTCGAACAGGGCCTGCGGACCTGGGACCACCAGAACGCGCACTGATCGCGTTCCTGCCGCCGGACACACGAACGGGCCCTTGCGGGCCCGTTTGCGTTTGCGGCGAGAACACGCCTGGCTCTCCGGGCGGCGACGATGTCGGACTCGCGGTCCACCGCCAGGCGCAGCACGGAACAGGGGGTGTCCGGAGAAGCTGCGTTCGGTTCTCTCGTGGTGCCCTGGGTGTCAGCCTTGCGACTCGGAAGCAGGGTTTTGCGCGGGAAGCAGAGGGGGTGGATCCGCCGCCCGACCACTGCCGTCGTTGTACGGACAGAAATGCGAAGGCCGCGTGTAGGCCGTTCAGTCCGACCGCACAGTTTTCTCACGCGGCGTGCACGCCGCTTAACCCTGGCGAACGGCATGCTGCGCGTATGCACCGACGTCACGGAACGCCCCGTACGTTGTCGCACAGACACCATGCTTCAGCGCTCGCCATGATGACCTTCGACCTGTTCCACACCCCGGCCGACGACGGCACCTTCGAGTTGTCCGTCAACGAGTCGCCGCCCCTGCATTTCAGCAGTCGCGGCGCCGCACTGGGGTACGCCGTCAAGCTCGCCAACCAGCGCCACCGGCAGGGTCTGGATTACGCCATCAACATCGAAGGTGGCGACGGCCGCTGGCGGTTGTTCGAAGGCTGGCGGCTCTGCGCCTGAGCCGAGGTCACCGGCGCAAGGTCGATGACCGCATGGGGTGAGTCCGCCCGGCACCGGCGTGGCACCCTGTCGCCCCATTCCGACGACACCCGTGACGCCATGACCGCCGCACGCCTCCGCGCCCTGCACACGCACGGCCTGCTCCGCCTCGCCAATGCCTGGGATGCCGGCACCGCGCGCCTGATCGAACACCTCGGCGCCCCCGCCGTCGCCACCACCAGCGCCGGCCTGGCATGGGCGCAGGGCTATCCCGACGGCGATGCGCTCGACGTGGACGCCCTGCTGCACGCCGTCACCGGCATCGCCCGCGTCATCGACGTGCCGCTCACCGTCGATGTCGAAGGCGGCTACTCCGACGATCCGGCCCATGTCGCCGATACCGTCCTGCGCGTGGTCCGCGCCGGTGCCGCCGGCATCAACCTCGAGGATGGCGCCGGCGATCCGGCCCTGCTGGCGACGAAGATCCGCGCCATCCGCCAGACCTGCACGGCGCAGGGCGCCGACGTCTTCATCAATGCGCGCACCGATGTCTACCTGCGCGGTCTGGCCACCGAAGGCATGCATGTGGACGAGACCCTGCGGCGTGCCACGGCCTATCGCGAGGCCGGTGCCGATGGCCTGTTCGTGCCGGGACTGGTCGACGTCGACGCCATCCGCACCATCGCCGCGCACTGCGGTCTGCCGCTCAACGTGATGTTGCGCCCGCAACTGCAGGACCTCGCCGCGCTCGAAACCCTCGGCGTGCGTCGCGTCAGCACCGGCTCGGCGCTGGCAGAGTCGATGTACGGGCGACTGGCCGCCCAGGTCGGCACGTTCCTGCGCGAGGACCGCACGGCCCTGCCCGATCCGCAGGCGATGGGCTACGGCGCGATCAACGGTCTGTTCGGTTGATCCGCACAGGTGGGTAGGATTTTTCCTACAGCACGCCGGGACAACACCCGACTGTGAATGTGAACGGCGTGGGCGACGATACGCACGTCCCCGGCAGCACGCCCTGCGCAGGCCAGGAATGGCCGCTCTGCAATGGAACACGGGCGCTGCCTTGAGCAAGCAGCACTGCCGGAGCCGGGGACTCCCCCTTTCAGACCCGATCGCCCATGGTCGGGTTTTCTTTTGCCCGCCTCAGCGGGCCCAGAGTTCGGGCGCCTGCAACAACCCGAACAGCACCAGCGCCGTCGCCGCGATCAGCAACCACGTCATGCTTCGCACGACCAACATGCGCATCGTGGGTCTCCTCCCCCTGTGTCAGCTCGACTATCGCGACGTACATGGAGCGAGTCAAACGTAAATGCATTAAGCCGCCTGAGCGGTAGGCGTTTCCGCGTCGACCTCGTCCTCGCGGCCTCGTGCCGCCGCCAGGAACTCGCGGCCCCAGCGCGACAGGTCGTGATGGCGCACGATGTCGAACAGCCGGCGCTGGCGATCCTCACGCTCGCCCGTCGTCATCAGCAGCGCCTGCCGCAGCATGCGCGCCATGTCCGCCGGATCGTGCGGATTGGTCAGCACCGCGCCTTTCAGTTCCGCCGCCGCCCCGGCGAACTCCGACAACACCAGCACGCCGTCGCCGCCTTCCAGGCCCTGCACGGCGACGAACTCCTTCGCCACCAGGTTCAGGCCATCGCGCAGCGGCGTGATCCACATGACGTCGGCCGCGGCGTAGTGCGCCACCACGTCGGCGAACGGCAGCACGCGCGAGAAGAAGCGCACCGGCGTCCAGTCCAGTTGCGACAGCCGCCCGTTGATGCGCCCCACCGCCTGCTCGATCTGCTGTTGCAGCGGGCGGTACACGGTCATCTCTTTTGCGGCCGGCACGCACACCAGCACCAGCGTCACCTCGCCGCGCAGTTCCGGCGACTCATCCAGCAGGCGCTCGAACGCGTGCAGCTTCTGCAGGATGCCCTTGGTGTAGTCCAGCCGCTCGATCGACAGCACCAGCTTGCGCCGGCCGATCTCGTCGCGGATCCGCACGATGTCGTCCGCCACCTGCTCGGTTTCGAGACTGGCGCGGATGCGGCCCACGTCGGTGCCGATCGGATGTGCGCCGATGCGCACGGTGCGACCGTCGATGCGCAGCTCGGTGGCCATGTCCTCCACCCCGACGGCGCAGCCGAAGGTCAGGAAGCGCGGCGCGCACGACGCACGCGCGGTCACTTCCACCGGGAACGTGCTGCGCACCGCATCGGTGAAGTTCTCCGCGTGGCGCGGGATGTGGAAGCCCACGTAGTCGCAGGCCAGCAGGCTGCCGAGGATCTCGCGGCGCCACGGCAGGATCGCGAAGATGTCCGCCGACGGGAACTGCGTGTGGTGGAAGAAGGCGATCTTCACGTCCGGGCGCAGCTCGCGCAGCACCGACGGCACCATCCACAGGTTGTAGTCGTGCAGCCACACCGTCGCGCCGGGCGCGGCCTCCGCCGCGGCGGCCTCGGCGAAGCGCCGGTTGACGCGCTTGAACAGCGACCAGTCGTCCTCGTTGAAACGCGCGCGTTCCCAGAAACTGTTGATCACCGGCCAGAACGCTTCCTTCGAGAAGCGCTTGTAGAACACGTCCACCTCGTGCTTCGTCAGCGGCACATGGGTCGCGGTCAGGCCGGGATAGCGCTCGGCATCCACGGTCGCACGCGGCTCGATCGGCGGCGCCTTCGGATCGTCCACCGTCCAGGCCACCCACGAACCCGGGCGTCCATCGGCGAAGAAGCTCAGCAGGCTGGGAATGATTCCGTTCGGCGAGGTGTGCGGCTTGCGCAGGCGCTGGCCGTCGACGATGTGCTCCTCGTACGGCAGGCGGTGGTAGACCATCACCAGTTCTGCCTTGCCGGGCGCGTGTGTGGGCGGCGCATAGCCCTCGGCCTCGATCAGGTCGAAATGCGCCATCGCCTGCAGGATGCCGCCGCAGCCCGGCGCCTCGGCATGCAGCACGTTGTCCATGCCGGTGGTCGCGGCGACCAGCGCCGGCTCCGATTCACCGACGCAGACACCGGGAAAGCCTTCGCCGTACATCGACAGGTCGTTGAGCGTGTCGCCGGCGACCAGCACGCGGGCGTGCGCGAGTTCGAGTTCGTCGACCAGCGCGGTCAGCGTGCTGCCCTTGCGCGTACCGCGCGGCAGGATATCGAGATAGCGGTCGGCCGAGTACAGCACTTCGCAGCCTAGCGATGCGGCGACGGCTTCCACATCGGCCTGGATCGTCGACAGCTGTTCGGGATGGCAGTAATACGAGCAACGACGCTCCTGCGGCACTTCCTGGCGCACCAGCATCGGGAAGCGGCGCATCGCATCGGCGACCACGTGTTCGCCCGGCCAGCGTGCTTCGATCTGCGACTGCAGCGGCTGGATCGGCTGCATGTCGGCGGTGCGCAGCACGGTCGCGCCGACATCGCAGATCACGTAATCGGGGGTCGGCAGGCCGGGATCGGCGAGCAGCGGCAGGATTGCCTCGCGGCCACGTCCGGTCACCCAGGCCAGCTTGATGTCCGGATGCGCATCGACCAGGTGGTACAGCCGCTTGCGGGCATCCGCATCGCCAGCGAGGAAAGTGCCATCGAGGTCGGTGGCGAGCAGCAACGGCTGCGAAGGGGTTTTCAACAGGGTCATGCGGGTGCACTCCATGTTCGCGGGTCAGGCCGCGCACAGGGCACGACGCGAAGCGTCAAGGGACGCAGGCGGGGAAACGCACCGGGAATACGCCGCGAAGCGGCGCAGGAAGAGAGTCGTCGCGTGCCAGGCACGCTGCGCGCAGGAGCGCTACAGATGCGCGTCCGTCCCCAGACATGGACGCGGACATCGACTGATGCGATGCAGCATTGTAGTCCGCATCTCACATTGAGAGGTCAACGTGATGTTAAGAATGTTAAATCGACGCGCGTCGAGGCCATTCTGCGCATGCCGGCGCTACTCGCGGCCTTCAGAGGGCGAATCCGTACTCACGGCACGATGACGCGCTGCGGCTGAAAGAGGCTCTCGCCTATCGGCAAGGTCCAACGTTGGATCGAAACGATCCTCCCATCCATCGTCAGGATCGAACGTTGGATCGAAATGATCGGCTGATCCATCAAAGAGATCGAGCGTTGGATCGAATTGATCCACTCATCCATCAAGAAGATCGGACGTTGGATCGAATTGATGCGCTCATCCATCACGAAGATCGAGCATTGGATCGAAATGATCGGCCGATCCATCAACGAGATCGAACGTTGGATCGAAACGATCCGTTCGCCCGGCAATGCGATCCGACGACCTCCGGGTAATCGCGGAGCGGCTTGTCGAAGTACTCGCCGATCGGATCACACGGACAAGACGCGTAGGCTCGAGCGCCAGACGTCATGCGAGCGAACGGCACCGCGCAGGTGACGCCCTCAGTCCAGCGCCGCCGCATCCCATTCCTCCCCGTCATCCCTCTTCAGCCCGCAGGTACAGCCATCCATGCCCGCAGGTTGATCCTGCAGTGCCCACCGGTTCTTTCGTCCGACGTAGGAGAGACAGACATTGCCGGAGAGGTGTTTCGCGAAATCCAGTCGGAATGCGTGCACCACCGACTGGTCGCGTCTTACCACCACCGAGTACAGCTTGGACCGCGACAGCCTCACCGACGTCAGGCCATCGCGCGCCGGCGCGGGTATCCGCGCTTGGCCATTGAACGAGATCGTGAGTGCCGCACCGGGATAGTCCTGGGGTTGGAGTGGCGCAAGGCAAAGCTGGGCGCTATCCGACGTGAAGGGCTCCGACGCCAATGCCGTGCCCAGGACGCTCACCCCGGCAAGCAACGTCAGCAACGAAGGGAGTCCGATCTTGTGCATGAGATGTCTCCCTACGTGGATGGGCCGGCGCTTACCGTGCCTTCACGGCACCACGATGGCCGTCCCCGTCTTCACCCGGTCCAGCACCATCAGCGTACGGAAATCGACGACCAGCTCGTTCTCGGCGAACAGGCGACGGGTCAACGCCTCGTAGGTCGGCATGTTCGGCGCGACGATGATCAACACGAAGCTGATGCCGCCGGTGACGTAGAAGCACTGCTGCACTTCCGGCGTCTCGCGGAACAGCGCCTTGGCGCGGTCGGAGGTGGCCGCGCGCTCGTCCTTCAGCTTCACCTCGACGATGGCGGTGATGGTGGCGGCGACGGCATCGGGATCGACCACGGCCACGTTGGCGGCAATCACGCCCGACTTCTCCATCGCGGCGATGCGGCGCTGCACGGCGGCGGTCGACAGCGCCACCGCCTCGGCGATGGCGCGCTGCGGCGTCTTGTTGTCGCGCTGGACGATGTCGAGGATCGCGCGGTCGTAGCGATCCAGGCCGGAGGCGGGAATGGCGGGTTTGCGCGGCATGATCGAGTAAATGTTGCGTTTGATGGCCCGATATCGAGCCGGATCATCGCAGGTCCGCGAGTAGATTGCTCGCATGGATACCGCTTCCGCTGCCCGCCCCCTCTCCTCTGCTTCGAACGGCACGCTGGCCGGCCTCGCCTGTGGTGTCGGTGCCGGCGCGCTGTGGGGTCTGGTGTTCCTCGCGCCGGAACTGGTGCGCGACTTCACCCCACTGCAGCTCACGATCGGCCGCTACCTGGCGTACGGACTGATCGCGCTCGCGCTGGTGCTGCCGCGCTGGCAGCGACTGGTGGTTGCCTTGCCGCGCCGCCAGTGGGCGACGCTGGGGTGGCTGGCGCTGGCGGGCAACACGGTCTACTACCTGCTGCTGTCCAGCGCGGTGCAGTCGGGCGGCATCGCGATGACCTCGCTGGTGATCGGTTTCCTGCCCGTGGCGGTCACGGTGATCGGGAGCCGCGACCACGGTGCGGTGCCGCTGCGCAGACTGATGCCGTCGCTGCTGCTGTGCGCGACCGGTGCACTCTGCATCGGATGGCAGGCGCTGGTGGCGCCGGCCAGCGGCTCGGCGGGAACGCAGGTGTTCGGGCTGCTTTGCGCGATCGGCGCGTTGGTGTCGTGGACCGCCTATGCGGTGGGCAATGCGCGTGCACTCGCGCGGTTGCCGCAGGTCTCGGCGCACGACTGGAACCTGTTGACGGGGCTGGTGACAGGCGCGCAGAGCCTGCTGCTGGTGCCGCTCGCGCTGGCGATGGGCTCCGCGGCGCACGGCATCGAGGCGTGGGCGCGCTTCGGTGCGGTGTCGGTCGGCGTGGCGGTGCTGGCGTCGATCGCCGGCAATGCGCTGTGGAATCGCATGAGCCGGCTGCTGCCGCTGACGCTGGTCGGACAGATGATCCTGTTCGAAACCCTGTTCGCCCTGCTCTATGGCTGGCTGTGGGAGCAGCGCTGGCCCGACACGCTGGAGATCGCCGCGCTGTGCTGCGTGGTGGCGAGCGTGGCCACGTGCATGGCCGCGCATCGGCCGAAAAAGCGGTTGTAGGATAGGTGGAGCGAAGCGGTTTTCAACGGCGCAGCCGTCATCGACGCCATGGTCATGCTCCCGGACCATCTGCATGCCGTCTGGACGTTACCGCCTGGGGATGCCGACTTTCCGATGCGTTGGCGCCTGATCAAGACACGGTTCTCGCATGGCCTGCGGCAAGGCGAGCATCTTCGCGCGAGCCGTGTCGGCAAGGATGATGGCTGGGCCGGAGACGTCGGAGAGAGGGCGTGATGGGTAGACCGGCTGCGCCGTTGAAAGCCGCCTCGCTACACTCATCCCACGCGGCTCGCTGGGCTCACCGCGATTCCGAGATGCGCAGGATCTTGCCGGCGTTGTCCACCGTGAAGACGATGGTCTTGCCATCGCGGAAGTAGGTCCAGTTCTCGCCCTCGCGCGCGCCGTACTGGTTCTCCAGCGGCGTCACCATGTCGGGCCTGCCAGCGATCTCGATCAGCCTGCCGACGCTGTCGCCGCTGGCGACAACGCGGTTGCCGAAGGCGTAGGTATTGGCGAAAGCGACGCCGGCGACCAGCATCAATGCCAGGAAGAGTGCGGTCTTGCGCATGGGATTCCCCTGTCCGTTTGGGTGGCCCGAGTATAGGGCAGCCGGCGCCGGGTCACCCCAACGCCGTATCCAGCACCATCATCATCACGAAGCCGATCATCAGGCCGGTGGTGGCAAAGCTCTCGTGGCCCTTGCGGTGGGACTCGGGGATGATCTCGTGGCTGATGACGAACAGCATCGCACCGGCGGCGAAGCCCAGGCCCCACGGCAGCATCAGCTGCGAGTGCGCGGCCACCGATGCGCCGAGCACCGCGCCCAGCGGTTCGACCAGGCCACTCGCGGCCCCGATGAACACCGACAGCCAACGCTTGTAGCCGGCCGAAAGCAGCGCGACCGCGACGACGAGACCTTCCGGTACGTCCTGCAACGCGATGCCGATGGCCAGTGCGTTCGCACGTGCCACGCCGTCGTTGCCTGCATAGCCCACGCCGATGGCCAGGCCTTCGGGCAGGTTGTGCAATGCGATGGCGAACACGAACAGCCAGGTGCGCCGCAGTTTCTCCGAGACCTGCCCTTCCCTGCCCTTGATGAAGTGCTCATGCGGCAGCAGCCGGTCGAGCGCCATCATCACGCCGCCGCCCAGCAGGATCGCCAGCCCGATCACCGCGCTCGCTGCCGCTTCGCCGCCCCCGAACAGCGGCGTGCCTTGCGCTGCTTCCAGTCCGGGCATGATCAGCGAGAACGCGCATGCAGCCAGCATCACGCCGGCGCCGAAGCCGAGCAGCGTGTCCTGCGTGCGTGTGGACAGGTTCTGCGAGAACAGCACCGGCAGCGCGCCGAGCGCGGTCGCCATCGCCGCGACCGAGCCGCCCATGAAGGCGTCGCGAATGACCGGCGAGCTGTCGACGAACTGCCAGAAGTTCCAGCCCAGCGCGATCACGCCGAGCACGAGGATGGCGATGCCGAGTGCGCGGCGCAGGTCGCGCGCGCGCAGCGGCTGCGGCGCCTTCAGGCCGCCCAAGGGCGCGTCAGCGTCCGGCTTCGGCATGACGCCTCGCCACTTCGTCCCAGCGGACGACGTTGTAGAACGCCGCGATGTAGTCGGGGCGACGGTTCTGGTACTTCAGGTAGTAGGCGTGTTCCCACACGTCCAGGCCGAGGATGGGCGTACCGCCGGAGCCGATGCCGGCCATCAGCGGGCTGTCCTGGTTGCCGCTGCTCTCCACCGACAGGCGACCGTCGCGGCCGACCACCAGCCACGCCCAGCCGCTGCCGAAGCGGGTCAGCGCGGCCTTGGTGAAGGCTTCCTTGAAGGCGTCGAGGCCACCGAGGTCCTTGTCGATCGCCGCGGCCAGCTCGCCGGTCGGTGCACCGCCACCGCCCTCGCCGGCCGGCGCCATCACCGTCCAGAACAGGCTGTGGTTGGCGTGGCCGCCGCCGTTGTTGCGCACGGGCAGTTGCAGCGCGGCGGGCAGTTTGGACAGGTCGGCGATCAGTTCTTCCACCGGGGTGTTTTCGTACGGCGTGTCCTTCACTGCGTTGTTGAGATTGGTGATGTAGGTCTGGTGGTGTTTGCTGTGGTGGATCTCCATGGTCTGCGCATCGATGTGCGGTTCCAGGGCGTCGTAGGCGTAAGGCAAGGCGGGCAGCGTGTGCGGCATGGTCGGGGTCTCCGTGGGAAATGTCGGGATCAGTGGCGGGCGCCGTCGAACGGCGGGAAGGCGACGGTGGCGCTGGCGCATAGCAAGGCATCGGTGCGCGTGCACTGGCCGTGGGTGCGCTGCCAGTGCAGCAGCGCGATGCGAGCTTCGGTCAGGTGGCGGATGGCGTGCAGGCGGACGTCGTCGCGCGCGCCGGCATCGCAGGCGATGCGCATCAGCGCGTCATGCGCGGCGCACAGGTGATCGAGCGCGGCGGCGTGATCGCTGCGGCGTTCGAAGGTATCGGCGAGGTTGTGGTGGGCCACGACGAGGGCGGCGAGGCAGTCGTCGGGCGTGGCGGTCAGTGCGGCGCCGGACGCGAGCGTGGTGGCGAGCTGGAGGGCGCGGGTGTAGTCGAGGGCGGCCAGGTCGAGCCGGCCGGCGGCGAAGGCGGTGTTGCCCTGCCGTGTCAGCCGGCGCCACTGCGCAAGGCCTTCGAGGCTCTGCGGCGTCGGATGTGTCGAGACGGGGGTGTGCCCACGCATGGCTGGCTCCTCGATTCCAAGGGGCCCTTTGCGTATGCATGCGTAATCAGGCAGGACGATGATAGGCAGGTGCGCGGCCCATCGTCCAGTCGGGGCGGCGCGGCGGGGTCAGGACGCTGCGTATCTCGTGTGCGTGCGGGGCGCACGCGGGGTGTCAGGCGGTGACGATCTTCATCAGGGCCACGCTGGCGATGCCGGCCACCAGCCAGATGGCGACGCGCTTGAGCACGGCGCCGTCGATGCCCGCCCTGCCCTCGGCGGTCTGCATCGGTTTGGTGCCCACGACCAGCACGTGCATGGGCAGCGCGATCACCAGTAGGAACGCGAACACCCAGTACATCGTCTCGTCCCCCAGCTTCGGCCAGATCAACGGCATGGCGACACCGGCGAAAATGCCGGCGATGGCGGCGGTGATGGGGGTTGGGGTGATGGGCATGGGTATTGGCTGTTTCGGGCGTAGTTGGAGTCTAGCGGACCCTAGGCGCAAGGACCGCCTCCCGAAGGGCGCAGGATGGATTACATAAGTTAGTTTCCTCAGCGGAGGCTGCCTACCCATCACACGCACGTCAAAGGTACGGTCTTCAGTCAGAAGATGGCAGCCTAGGAACTCTTGCAAGCATCAGGTTTGGAACAAGTTCGCGTTCAATAGCTGAGGTTTCTGTTTTATCGGCTACATAAGCATCGGGCACCGCTGTCATCGCATAGGTACTCTTGCCCCCATAGAGCCCATCAAACAATCCTGAGCGACTCACTTCGAATTCGGCCTCAAAAGATACTATCGCCATTCCATCTGGATAAATCGCCCCGTCGGATAGCACCTCAAATGAGCGCCCCACAAAATCAAGAGCTTGCAACGACTCTCCATTTGTCGACTGAGACTGACTAGACCGATACAGGAACCTCGTGAGCACTTCATGCGCCACGGCTTCATCCAAGGCGAAGAAGTGCTCGGGCATCACGCCCGGTGACAATCGCCGCTTATTGATCAAACTCCTAGCTAACAGAGGGGGACCAAGCCAATCGCGACCACGCCAGCTAAATCGCGTGAAATTAATAGACCCTTTCCCTTGACCTGATCGAAGACGTCGTCCGAGAGCATCGCTATGGACAAGATTTAGTACGGTGGCGTAGTTGTTCCGTTGCACCAACTCAATCGATCCAGCTGTTTCTGGTGAAATTTCATTGCCGAATCCGGTCGAAGTCGCTGCGGAAACTTCTGTGTGGTGAACGTGTAGCGTTGCCTTGGTCGATGACCGCATGTGAGCCCCTATGCAATAGCCATGACTAGCAATTACGCCACCCACACCAAATCCAAGGTGCGGCTCGACCTGCTTTTCGTATCCGCCTCTAACAGTGCCATCAAACACCTTGGAGGCTGAACCCCGTGTACCTTTCGCCTCCACTAGCGCCACCCCATGACTTGGACATGCGAACACGAAGTCCGGACTTTTCTTAAGGCCCGTTTTTCCGCCACCTAAATTTTCAAAGTGATCGCACCATACGTAACCGTCCTTGACCATCGCTAGATAGGCAATACCCGCCGCTACCGTACCGGCGAAATAGCTCTTGGCGTAGTCCTTCAGGTTGTTGGCAGTACCCAGAATGGCGAAGTTGGAGCTAACGTCATCAACATGCTGCTCCAACAGCTTAGCCATGACCTGGGATTCATTGGTAACGATCACGGGATTGATCACATTAAGGTAGCTACACCTCGCCATTGCCCCAAACAGCTCTAACGGCCCAAAGGTCATACTACTTATGCTAGGCGCCCGCCCGACAACGCCGTATGTCCCGCAGGGGTGACCGACTACCTTTGCCAAACCCAACGCTTTGTTCTTGGTACTCCACACCATGTTCAACCTCCAGAGCAGCGCCAAGAAGCCACGAGAACGCAGGATGGATGGAGCGCAGCGATACCCATCATCACAAACTTCCATAGACCACGAAACCAGAGAAGGATAGGACTTTCGCGGAATCTAGCGAGTCAGATTTCAGTGAGTCAGCCTACAGGTATCGCCGCGCTCAACTAGTCGGGCTTTGCATTAGTGCAGCGACGCACGCACCTACGAGCAGACCCTATTTTTTGGTTTGATGCGCCTCGACCATAAAAAGGATGGTGGTAGCAGTGAGGTTCAACGTGTACCGAGCCAAATACTCGGGCACTGCGACCGGCGATGCCCCCTGTCCGTGGCCGCCATTCTTGTTTCGTACTGTCGGCACACCGCTTTCCAACAGTGAACGGATGGACGAAAACTGCGAATCAAAGTATGCGGGGAACAGGCCGTTTCCCATACATGTAGTTATCAGATTCTTCGCCGTGTCCGCCGGCTGTGTCGGCCAGCCGCGAAGCTTGCAGATCGTCTTCATCACGCTCTCAAATGACTTCAATGCGTCGACAAGGCATTCCTTGTAGCGTCCGTGCCGAAAGTGCTCGTGAGCTTTCAGAAACTCTTCGTTAGCACCTTTGAAGTTCTTATCACGCAGAATCGCCAGCGCCGGCTTTACAGCCTCAGCATGCAGAAGCTGGGAATCAACTCGGATGATCTCGCCAGATTCGAATTGGTAACCAACTCCGTGCTCCTTGAAGCGCTCGTTAAGCTCCGCCACGGCCGCAGCAGGCTCGATACTTCGACGAGTATTGTTCACATAGGACCAGTTCTCTGGAATGACAAGTTGGATGAACTTAAAACAAAGCTCCACGACATCTAACGCGCGCTCGGTCGACTTCTCTTGCAAGAAATAGTTAAAAACCGAATGCTGATCTGATTTCGGGTGCTCAATCAGTTGAAAAACGCCGAGTTCTCGACAGAGTGCTTTATTGACAAACTCATATGCCTCCCGAGCGTGGGCGGTGCTATATCCGTCTTCCCCAAAAGCATCTCTAATTATGTGGACAATCTGCACCCGCAACGGTTGCGGCAGACCGTTGTAAACGTACACATCCGGCACTTCACCACGGGCGCGCTTTTGACGTTTTGAGAAAAGATCGAAGACCCCCACAACCATCTCCCAGGCTACGGAACATCAACAAATTTGGCGGAGAGAGTGTCCCTCAAGCCAACTTTTCCAATGATGACATTGGGAACATTTGGTCGCAATGCACAGCGTTTAAACGCCTTAAAACAAGCACTTTTCTGAAGACACTCGCCCCGGACCATCCACAGAAGATCAATGCAAACTGATACAATCCAGGCTCCAAGTATGGGTAGGAGTATGGGTCAGGATGCCTCGCACGCTTCAGCGGTTGTCCGCCCTTACGGTCAAAACAGCCAACCGTCCCGGCTACTACTGCGACGGGGGTGGCCTCTATCTTCAGGTGTCGAAGGCGGGCGCTAAGTCGTGGGTGTTTCGGTACAGACGCAATGGTCGAGCGCGTGAGCTTGGCTTGGGCGCCCTACTTCTGACCCCGCTCTCCACGGCCCGAAAGAAAGCCGAGGCGATGCGCCTCACGCTGGGACAGGGACAGGAGCCAGTCGCGACACGCGAGGCCGCCAGGCGCGAGGCCGCAAACCGCATGACCTTCAGCGAGTGCGCAACTGCGTACATCACCGCGCACCGCCGGGGCTGGTCGAATCCGAAGCATGCGGAACAGTGGCAATCTACCCTAGACACCTATGCTGTCCCCGTCTTCGGTCCGATCGACGTGTCGCAGGTCGACACTCACCAAGTCATCCGGGCCTTAGAACCGATATGGCAGGCCAAGACTGAAACAGCATCCAGGCTGCGCGGACGTATCGAGCGTATCTTGGCGTGGGCGACTACACGCGGCTATCGAACCGGCGAGAATCCTGCCCGCTGGCGTGGTCACCTAGATACTCTGCTGCCAAAGCCCGGCGCGATCAAAGATGTCGCTCATCATGCCGCCCTGCCCTATGCCGACGCCGCCGATTTCATGGCGACCTTGGCGGCGGAAGCTGGGACCGCCGCCAAGGCGCTACGGTTCGCGATTCTTACCGCCTGTCGCACGAATGAGGTCATCGGCGCGACCTGGGCGGAGGTCGACATTGCATCCTCCGTTTGGGCAATTCCCGGCCACCGGATGAAAGCGGGCAAAGAACACCGCGTGCCGCTATCGCGCGCCGCGCTCAAACTGCTCGCCGGGCTAACACCAGGCCAGCCAACCGATTACATCTTCCCTGGCGCCAAGAATGGCAAACCACTTTCGAACATGGCGATGCTCAACACGCTCAAGCGCATGGAGCGGAGCGACCTGACCGTTCACGGCTTCCGATCGACGTTCCGGGACTGGGCCGCTGAGGCCACCAGCTTTCCTAGGGAGCTTGCGGAGAAGGCTCTAGCACATACCGTCCGGAGTGAGGTCGAAGCCGCATACCAACGAGGCGACCTGCTACAGAAGCGCCGCGAAATGATGGAGCATTGGGCTGCTCACTGCGCTGCTAGTTGAATCAACTTCATTCATCGCGTTTAAACGCTTCATCGCGAACATTCCTGCAATGGGATGCAAGTCTTGTCGCGTCAATTCTATGCGCGCTCACCTAAGACCAGGTGACACTATAGAGACCACTACGCATGCAGACAGCAGAACCGAGAAACGACACCCTTTCAAACTCCATCGCCACCGTCGCCAAGCGCATCGGTATTAGCAAATCCGGCGTATACAACCTACTAGCCGCAGGCCAGCTGCGCTCGTTCAAGATCGGGCATCGCACTTTGATTGCCGAGTCCGAACTTCAGCGATTCGTTGCCAGGAGTATGGGGGTGGCCGCTTGAAGATCGAAAAAGGCATTCCGCTCTGCGATCCTACGCACCGAGGCGGCCCGCGAAACCCGAAGTATCCATTTCGCGACATGGAAGTCGGTGACAGCTTTGCGGTCCCCACAAAGCAAGACCGCGAGCGAGCAAAGGCGACACTGTGGTACTTCACGCGATCAAGCTTGGGAAAGGGACGGAAATTCGCGTCGAGGAAGGTCGACGAGGGCTATCGCATCTGGCGAATCGTGTAGTCAAAGGCCCCGGCAATGTCGGGGCTTTCTCTTGCGCCAGACAGATTCGTGCGCCCGCTGCTCTAGCCGGAAGATTGCCAGGCTTCAAGAAAGTTTACGGATAGGAAAGAAGTAGTGCTCGCCTAAACCCGCCTAGGACCCGCCTAGTGCTCTTGGTAAACCTATTGATATCGCTACAATTATTCACCAAGCGGGTATAGGGGCATGGCTATTACATACAAAGTCTAGAAGAGCAGAGGTGGGGCATCAGGGAGGCGATTTGCCTATATGGGAAAAGCCGTACCCGCCGTACCCGCCGTACCCGCTACTCAATGCGATCGAAAACGAGATCGAACGAAGTTCGGCTCTTACGCGCCTTGAAAATCTCGGTGTCGGGCAGGTGTAGTCTGGCGAGCTGGACAATCTCATCCGCGTCGTTCTCACCCATGTTGCAGCCGAGATAGATCGCCTCGAACAAACGCGGGTCTTGCACTGGGTCGATGTAGCCGGTACCCACTGGCTCATTGAGTAGAGGCCAGTAACACCGCCACTCCTTCTCATAACTCCAGTCAGAGTGTTTCACGTAAACCAACTTCCAGGCCAACTCAGTCAGATTGATAGGAGCTGCCCGGGTGAAGTGGTCTGCCATCTGAACCGAGTCTCCAATGCAGACGTAATCATCCGAATACGTCACTGGCTTCGCAATTCGAAATGGATGATCTATGTCGTCCAGGACGCGGAACTTGAACCCTACGCCCTTATGTTCCTCCGCATAGTGAGACCACATCACCACGTTGTTTATCTTCTCTGTCAAACAGAACGTTCGACCATGCTGCATATGAGCCGCAATGTCGTCCGACATCGTGGCCAAAGTTTCACTTAGAGTGTGTGCGGCCTGAATGGCACCTGGCCTAAGAAATGCTAGAAATTCGTCGCGCCTCTCGATTGGAGTATTGGCGCGCGTCTGCATGGCTAGCCGGTGAAGCGTACTATAGGGATCGTAGAACTCCGGGACTTCTGGCGAAAACGCTAGTTCGCCTAGACGCTGCACGAATCTATCCGCAAACCTGTCGGGGTCAACGTTCGCGGTTAGCCTAGTCTGCGTATCAAAAGGATCGTTGAACTGAAGCGGTGTTCGCCACCGGATCGTTCGATGCTTAATCATGATCTTAGCCACGGCTCGTGTGGCGAGCTTGAAGAAGCTATCCCGGTCGTGAGTCCTCGGCATTTGGCGCCCCCCCCATTTGGGTCGAGCCTATCAAATTCAGGGTCCTTCCGAGGCCCCACGGCCCCTGCGGGGTCGACGACACCGCGCCGTTTCAATTGTGCGTGCCCCTTCGAAGTGACTTTTATGTTTACTTCGGGCGTATCAGCGTGCCGGAAAACAACCCTTTCTCGGAGTCGGCGGAAGTAAAGCAAAGACCGTTCGACCTGGCGTTCTACGCGGCGGCGCCTGGCCGGCGACCGTCGCGAACATTCCTGCAATGGGATCGCGCATCTCCGCGATTGACACTACTCCCATACACCGACGCGGGAACCGAACAAGCATGCAGAAATCGCCACGCAAACTGGCCGATGCGATCGCTAACGCGATGAGGGACGCCGACTCCGCGCAGCCCTATCGCGAGCGCTACAACTCCGGACTGCCGGCTGAGTACCGGCACTTGGGGCCGGACCCGACTCCGATCCCGACTTCGATGGTCCGTGGCACGACCATTAGCATGACCATGTCCGCTCTGCCGCCGCTGTTCGACAAATCCGGCCGCTTGCGGCGCGCTCCCAAGGGCGCACCTGCCGGTGTCAGCTCGACGCTTTCGGGTGCCGTTTCAGCTCAGTCCGTGGTGGGTTGGGCGGGAGCGCACGTTCTAGTCATGGCGCAAAACCTAGTCTCGCACGCAGTCGACAATGCCGGCGCTGTGGCTACTCACTCTGTTCCGGTCGAGTTCCGATTGATCGAACCAGCGAAGTTCGGTGTCGTCGATGTCGACGCGGAAGATGATGCGCCGATCATTGAGCTACCCGTTGCGGCGGCGGCCATGAAGTGGGAGGACGCTGTCACCCTTGCTACTCGATTCGAAATCCCTCGGTCGGAGCGTCGTCGTCACGATCCGCAAGACTTGGAGTCCGAAATTGCTACCGCACTGTCCCTGGGTGTAGCACGGGCCGCCGATGAAACCCTGCTTGCATCACTGGCCGCAGGCTCCCTGACCCCATTCACCCTCGCAAAAGCGGCATCGGCGGGTATTCGCTTCGAAGAGTTGCGGGCAATCGCGGGCGCATCTGGCGCGGGCACTTTCATCGGTGCCGATGGCACCCTCCGTGCCGCCGGAGTTCCCGCTGAGCTGACGCCGGACATGCCGGGAATCCTCGTGGGCGCATGGGACCGTGCCGGCATCATCGTCGAAGATGAAGTGACCGTGCTGTTTGAGCGCCTTGGCAAGGCCGGCCACCTGGCATGCACGGCATTCGTTCGCATGGTCCCTCTCGTTCCAGACAACTCCTACTTCTGGACGGTCGCGTGAAGCGGCTGTCCTCCATCTTCGCTGGCGGTCGTGCGGAAGTTCCCTTGAAGGACAACGCGTCGGGCCGGCCGCCAGCGACTCAAATGCAGTTGCTACTTGCAGCCATTGATGGCGCGACGCTGGTGCGTCGCCAGCCGGATACTGACGGTGAGCGCTTCATTGTCGGCTGTGAAGCATTGGGCGGGATGTTTATGCATTCACGGGAGGAAGTCGAAAGACGAATCCTTGCGAAGTTTCCCCAGCTTCCGTTCGACGATGTGAGCGCTGCCGCTCGCTATCTGAACGACCGAATCCGCGCGGAAATTCAATTAATCACGCAGGACCGACGCCGCGCCCATTCCTGGGCTTTGGGCTGGGTCGAGGAACGCTAAGCATGCAAATCGAACGCACTGTCAGTTTGATCGTAACGAACAAGGTCGTGAGAATGACCGGAACCGTCGCAATCGGCGGCGAGGTCCGTCGACCGGGTGTAATCGTCGAGGCTTCGCTCAACGAAGCGAACGACCTGATCCGGCGCGGCAAAGCGGTCCCGGCCACAGAAGCCGAAGTCGAGTCCGCAGAGACGATCGTCGCTACAGGCACGATTGACCAGCCAGCAGGACCCGATGGCCTAGCCTGGCGCGCTGCTGCCACTTGGGGCCGCTGAAGGTGACGCGCTCTAGTCTTACGAAAGAAGCGTCAGCGCTCGTCGCAGAGGCATGGGCGCTGTACTACGAAACGGGTAATCCGAGAGACGAGAGGATCGCTCGGATGATTAGCGAAGCGGCAGGACAGCCGGCGCCACCACGGTCGAAACCTGCGCCACTGAGCCGGAGAGCCGCCAAACGACGACTTCGTCAGCGCTCCACGTCCGTTGACCCGAACTACCCGATTCTTCCGCAGGTGCGAAACTTTGTCCGATGAGAGCTGGTGGGCTACCGCCCCGGAGCGCTTCACGCTCGCCCAGGCATATCACCTAGTCGCGGAGGTCATCGGCTGGGATGCAGCGGTCAATTTCGGCATGAAGGTTTGGGACGCGAAGCGCCCACCATCTAGCACCGCGACAAGCTCTGTGCATGGAGGCGGACGCGGCGTCATCTTCATTCCGAAGACGATCAACGTCTTCTTCGGTCGCAACCTAGTCGACATGGTCGGTACAGAGAACGCCCTGAAGCTCGCCGCTGCGTTCGGCGGCGAGCGCCTGGAGTTCCCCTGCATTGCCAGGGCCTCCATTCGGGGCCGGAATCGCGCCATCGCCCAGCGGATCGCCGAAGGCGCCCGCACCCGTACCGTTGCCGTCGAGTTCGACCTGACGGAACAGCATATTCGGCGGATTGCCAAAGCAACGTCGATTCGCAAGGTAGCCTAAGCATGTCAAGAACTCTTAAAACATCTATCGTCATCGGTGGCGCGATCAGTGGTTCATTCCGCTCCGCACTGTCGTCGACGAAGTCGGGCCTGAAGGCCATCGGCGAGGCAATTGCCGACGTGGAGCGCCGTCAGCGTTTGATGTCGCGCAGCATCGGCGAGTTTGGCCGCATGGGTAAGGACGTCGGCCGCATGCGGCAGGAGTACGCGAGCCTTACCCGTGAGACGGACAAGCTGCGCGCAGCACAGTCGCGGCTTGCGAGCGTGCAAGAGCGCATCGACGCGAACAACGATCGCCGCCGCCATCTGCGCGGCGAGCTGGGTTCCGCCGCAGCGACGTTCGGCGTTGTCGCAGCCGCAACCCTGGCGCCAGTGCGAAGCGCGGTCAACTTCGAAACCGCGATGCTCGGCGTTGCGAAGCAACTGGAAGGCGCGCGCGACGAAGCCGGCAACCTGACGCCGGTTTTCTTCAGCATGTCCCGCCAGGTGCAGCAGCTCGGGCGCGAAATCCCGTTGGCGACGAATGAGCTTGCGGATATGGTCGCCGCCGGCTTGCGCATGGGCGTCGCGAGCGATGAAGTGGTCGAGTTCACGCGAACCGCCGCGATGATGGCCGATGCCTTCGAATTGCCGGCGGGCCAGCTCGCCGACGACATGGGCAAGATCGCGGGCCTGTTCCATATCCCGATTCCCCGCATCGGCGAGCTAGCCGACGCAATCAATTTCCTGGACGACAGGTCCCAGGCAACCGGCTCGGAAATCATCGACGTCCTTCGTCGAACCGGCGGCATGGCGCAAGCGCTGAAGATGCCAGCCCGCGAGGCGGCCGCCCTGGGTTCTACGTTCCTGACGCTAGGCAGCTCTGCGGAAGTCGCCGGCACCGCGTCGAACGCGATGATGCGGATTCTCGGCGCCGCGACTGCGCAGTCGAAGCGCGTTCAAGTCGGCATGTCCTCTATCGGCCTTGATCCCAAGCGGCTTCAATCGGACATGGCGAAGGACGCGACGGGAACGATCCTGCGCCTGCTGGACACGTTGAACGCGCTCAATGACGAACAGCGCATGGTTGCGGCGACCCGCATATTCGGCGCCGAGTATGGCGACGACGTCGCGAAGCTCGCGACCGGCGCGAACGAGTACCGCCGACAGCTTCAGCTTGTGAACGGCGAACAGGCGAACGGCAGCATGTCGCGCGAGTTTGCCGCGCGCCTGGGAACGACCGCTGCCCAATGGCAGATCACGAAGAATCGGTTGCGCGAAGTGTCAGTCGTGATTGGCAACGCTCTCGTTCCGTCGATCTCACGCCTGATGGAGGCTGCGGCGCCGATGATCGAAGGCTTCGCAGATTGGTCGCGGGCGAATCCTGGACTCATTAGGGGGATCGTCGGTTCCGCGCTGGCGCTGTCGGGCCTGCGCGTGGTCACAACTGGCGTCGCCTACGCCTGGACAGCGGTGAAGGGGCCGGTCCTGTCGGTCATGGGTTTCATTGCGCGTTTCCGCGCTACCGGCGCCCTTGCGGCGATGGGTCGGTTCGGCCCTGCCGCGATGCGAGCAGCCGGCGCCTTGCGGCTGGTTGGCGGAGCTATTGCGGCGATCAGTGGTGGGCCAGTAACCCTCGCGATTGGCGCGTTGACTGCTGGCGCTCTGGTGGTGCGCAAATACTGGCAGCCGATCAAGGCGTTCATGTCGGGCATGTTCGACGGCGTTCGCGAAGCGATGGCGCCCGTCCTGTCTGAGCTGGGCGCGGCGATCGCGCCGCTGAAGCCCGTATGGGATGCCATGTCGGTGTCCATCGGCAAGGCGTGGAACTGGATCGTCAAGCTGCTGGAACCCGTGAACATGACGTCGGGCGAGCTGTCCGCAGCGACGAACGCCGGCCGGGTGTTCGGTCACGCCATTTCAGGCGCAGCGGTGGGCGCGATTCGCGTGCTGACGCAGGTCGTGCGCGTTGCCGTGAGTATCGGCAGTGCGATCGGAACCGCTACTGGTGCGATCGTTGGCGCATTCAGTTCCGCATGGGATCGGGTGAAGGGAATCGTCGGGTCCGCTGTCGACTGGATCATGAAGCGGATTCGCCCGGTCTTGATGGCGTCGACGCTGGTCGGTGGCGCAATTTCGGGCGTGGCGAATGCTGTCGGCCTGGTCGGCGATTCGGTCGCGCCTCCCGCTACCACGGTCGCCCCCGCAACCGCAGGCCCTTCCGCCGCTCCCCGCGCATCTTCCGCGCCTTCCGTCACCGTCGTGGCCGGCGCCCCCGGCATGCCCGGCAAGGCTGGTGCCCCCGGCCTTCCCGGCGCGGCCGCGAAGCCCGCCGCCCCCGGTGAACCTGGCAAGCCTGGCCTACCGGGTGCGGCTGCGAAGCCTGGTATTCCCGGAGTTCCTGGTCTACCTGGAAAGTCTGGCGCCCCCGGCCTTCCCGGCGCGGCTGCGAAGCAGGCCGCCGCGCCCGCCCCTGGCGTGCCCGGCAAGCCCGGCGAGCCTGGCAAGGCTGCCCCGGCCGTCAACGTTGCGCCTGTGCGCGGCCGTACCGCGCCCCCGATCGCTGCCGCCGCGAATCCCGCGCGCCCGACCGTGACCGTGACCGATCAATCCCAGCACCATTACAACATCACGCAGCAGCCCGGCGAGTCCGGCGAAGACCTTGCACGCCGGTTCGAAGCCGAGCGCCGTCGACAAGACGCGATCAACCAGCGCGGTCGTTTAGTCGACGGTGCAGGATGACAGGGACAGAAAGCGACACAAAAACAGGATGATTGACGCCCTCAATTATCCGCTGTCCATGATCCAGACAAACGATTTCCCTGCGGCGCTGTGATGACGGATGCTTTCACCGCGCCGCAGGGGTGCGCACTAAACAGCAGGGATTTCATGCGATACAACGCGATAGTCGACAGCGAAACGCTAGCCATCGTCGATAGCAGGACTCAGGAGGCCACCGACGCCGTCGCCGTCATACCGAACTACTTTCCGGACCTCGAACGCTTGGTACAGATGGTGCCGCGCGATCTTGCTGGAAAACTAGCGAGAATGGCGGCATGGCGCGCAGCGGGCTTTGATGGTGTTCCCGATAGCAAATTCGATGCGTAACGAATGGGCCTGCGTGAAGACGCAGGCCCATTTCTTCATTCGGCACTAGGCTTGATAACTTCTAAGATGCGAGAGGGCCCTTCCGAAGAAGCTTCGCCTTTCAAAAATCCTGTTTGAGCGTGCGTAAAGATGGAGCGTGTCGTTTCCAAGAGGACGGCATCCTTGATCGCAGGATTATCGCTCGCTTGAACAAAGGCTTGGAATGTCTTCAGTGCGTGAGCTTTATGCCTACTGACGGCAGCCTGATGTTTGTTTGCTTTGTAGTTTCCCGCGCACCAGGCGGTGATCGCAATGAGCATCGCTAGGATCACCAGCTTTGAAGTCGTGTATTGAACGAGCGCAGCCCCATTCAAATCGGGGCGAAACAGAAAGAATGCGGTGGCCGCGACTAGCGTAGTTACGGCAGCCCAGGTGGATCGTGTCAACCAAGTTCCCGCGTCCGTCTCGCGCGACTCCGCTTCATTCGCGAAATCTTGCGTGAACTGACCTACGCCGGCCTCAGCGGACGCTTCTCGCGTCGCTTGAATTATCCGATCAAGCTCACCCCTTTGATCCGTCAGGTACTTATCAAAATCTCCTTTCGCTTGTCCCGCTTGCGAAACAGAGGTGGTGATTTGACCCAACTGCGCGGGAATGTCGCCCTTCAGGTAAGCAAGGAAAGGGATCCATTGGTGTGTGGTGACGTAAAGCTGCTGCTGAACGGCGGCGAGATTGTTGACGATGTTGTTTCGCGCGTCTGCGGGGCTTCCCTCACCAAGGGAAAAATTGTTGTTCCGCTCGATCCATACCCATACCTGGTCAAGCACATTTGCAATGTCAGTTATCGCATTGGATGGGAGTCGCGACAGCGGCAGATCGCGCAGTATGGAAACAATCTCGTAAATCGAATCTACGTCGCCCGCTGCTGCACTGAAATCTATGCTGCCCCACTCTGTTCGTTGAATTAGCAACCGCTTGTCCACTGCGCCGAAACGGCTAAGTTTCGGTTCCAACTGCGATGCGTCAGCCATATGCCCCCCGGCGGTTATTCAGTCCCTTGCGACAACCCCTCGCCGCCAGACAAGGCTAAACCTCATTCAGGTTGAACAACAACAGCGTCACGCTCCCGCATATGGGTAGACGCATGGGTCAAGGAAAGAGGCTATTAAATTATCTTTTAAAATCAATGTCTTGTTGATTTAAATGGCGGAGAGAGTGGGATTCGAACCCACGGTAGGCTTACACCTACGGCAGTTTTCAAGACTGCTGCCTTAAACCGCTCGGCCATCTCTCCGTTTTCTGGAACTGTCCGCGACCCCGTCGCGGTGCATCGCCGCCCTACCCCGGCGGCGCGCCCGGCCCCTTGCAGGCCGTGGCGCATTTTCGCACGAACCCCGCCGCCGTGGCTTACGAGGCCTTCTTCACCTTGGTGGCCTTGGTGTTATCGATGGCCATCGCGATGGCCTTTTCCTTCTCCTCGGCGCACTTGCCACCGCAATCCAGACGCGACGACTCGATCTGCTGCGGCAGATGCTCGGCCAGGAAATCGATGAACACCCGCACCGCCGGCAACAGCCCCCGGCGCGACGCGAACACCGCATGGCAGATGCCCTGCGGCAGGCTCCATTCCGGCAGCACCACCTCCAGCTCGCCCTTGCGCACCGCCTCCGCACACACCGTCTCCGGCAGCAGCGTGATGCCGTAGCCGTCCTTTGCCATCGACTGCAGCAACGGGAAATCGAAGCCGGCCAGGCGCGGATTCAGTTCGATCCGGCGCACCTCGCCATTCGGACCATGCAGCTCCCAACGCTGGCGCGCCTCGTCCTCGCTGATGCTCAGCGTGACGTGCTCGGCCAGGTCTTCCGGCACCTTCGGGCGGCCGGCGCGGTTGAGGTACTTCGGGCTGGCGACCAGCAACTCCTGGATCTGGCCGAAGCTGCGCATCACCAGGCTGCCGTCGTCGTCGAGCTTGGCGCGCACGCGCAGCGCCACGTCGTAGCCTTCGTTGATGATGTCGACCCGGCGGTTGTTGACGTGCAGCTGCAGCCGCACCTTCGGGTACTTGTCGAGGAAGGCCGGCAGGATCTTCGGCAACTGCATCTGCGCCACCGCCACCGGCACGCTGACCCGCACCACGCCGCGCGGCTCTGCGCTCAGGCGATCGACCACTTCGCGCGCCGCCTGCGCTTCGGCCAGCATCGTCTGTGCGTGGCGGTGCACGCTGGTGCCGACGTCGGTCACCGCGAAGCGGCGCGTCGAGCGCTGCAGCAGGCGCACGCCCAGGTCGGTTTCCAGCTGGCTGATGCGCCGGCTCAGGCGGGACTTGGGAATGCCCAGTGCACGCTCGGCTGCGGCGAAGCCACCGTGGTCCACCACCATGGCGAAGTAATAGAGGTCGTTGAGGTCGTGCTGCATGACTATAATTCCGCCTTTAGAACAATCAGTGACGTTAGACCACGTTTATCCCATTAATGCAACGACCTACAGTGATCTCCAAGGCGGCACTGGCCGCATCCGACTGGAGAACCACCGTGAAACTATTGCACATCGACAGCAGCGCGCTGGCCGCCAACTCCGTCAGCCGACAACTGACCGCCGCCATCGTAGCCCGTTGGCAGGACAGCGTGCCCGGGCTGGAGGTCACCTACCGCGACCTCGACGCCGACCCGCTGGCCCACCTGACCAATGCCGTACTGGGTGGGGGCGATGCCGCCGCCGCACAAGCCAGCGAGGCCGCCATGCAGCAATTCCTGGCCGCCGACGTCATCGTGCTGGGCGTGCCCCGCTACAACTTCGGCGTGCCGTCCACGCTGAAAGCCTGGATCGACCGCGTGGCCGTGGCCGGCCGCACCTTCAAGTACACCGAGAACGGCCCGGTGGGCCTGGTCGGCGGCAAGAAGGTCATCGTGGCCGAGGCCAGTGGCGGCGAATACGCCGGCACCGCGATCGACTTCGTGGCGCCGTACATCAAGCAGGTCTTCGCCTTCCTCGGCATCACCGACGTCGAGTTCATCCGCGCCGAGCGCGTGGCTTACTCGCCCGAGCACAAGGCGCAGGCCATCGAAGCCGCGCTGGCCAGCATTCCTACCCCGCTGCGCCAGGCCGCCTGAGTTATCCCTAAACCGCACTCCTCTCCGTTCGGCCCGCGTAAGCGGGCCGTTTTCTTTGGGGCGGGTAAAAAGCGCGACCGCCCACGTGCATGCACGAGGCAGCCGGACCGGCATCTGGATCGCGGGACGGGACCGGTATGCTGCCGGCTCCCGTCCCCGCGACCCGCCGATGCCCGCCCGGAAGTCCGCCCCGGAACAGATCGACGCCGTACAGGCGATCGCCCTGCTGAAAGCCACCTCCAGCCCGATACATCGCGCCGGGCTGGCGCGTTACGGGATTTCCGATACGCATGCGCTGGGCGTGCCGATGCGCGACATCCAGGCGCTGGGCAAGCGCATCGGCCGCCAGCACGCGCTGGCGCAACCGCTGTGGGACAGCGGCATCTACGAAGCCCGCCTGCTGGTCGCCTTCATCGCCGATCCGGCGCAACTGACGGTCACGCAGATGGACCGCTGGTGTCGTCAGTTCGACAACTGGGCGGTCTGCGACACGCTCTGCCTGCATTTGTTCGACCGCAGCCCGCAGGCGTGGTCGCGGGTGTCCGCCTGGGCACGCAAGCGGAACGAGTTCGAGAAACGCGCGGCGTTCGCCCTGCTCGCCGGGCTGGCGGTGCACGATCGCAGCACCGCTGATGCGCCTTTCCTGGACGGCCTCGCGCTGGTCGATGCCGCCGCGGACGATGCGCGTAACTTCGTCAGCAAGGGCGTGAGCTGGGCGTTGCGGGCCATCGGCCATCGCAATGCGGTACTGCATGCCGAAGCGACGGCGCTTGCGAAACGGTTGGCGGCGTCCGACGACGCGACGCGACGCTGGATCGGCAAAGACGCGCTGCGCGATCTCGGCCGGCCGCTGGTGCGGGCCAAGGTGGCGAAGGCGACGAAGGGGCGCGCTAAGAAGGTCTGAAACTCCCCTCTCCTTGCGAAGCGGGGAGAGGGTGCCGAAGGCGGGTGAGGGGCGAGCGAAGGCAGCGTGCCGGTGGCTCGCGGTGACATCCAACGTTCGATCAGCCGCAGGCTGCAAGACGGAGGCTTCTGCGCCAACAGCTGCCCCTCATCCGCCCTTCGGGCACCTTCTCCCCGCTTGCGGGGAGAAGGAATGTTTGCCGCCTTCCCCGCGTGCGGGGAGAAGGACTCAGGCGATCTGCTCGGCGCCGCCCATGTACGGGCGCAGCACCTCGGGCACGGTGATCGAGCCGTCGGCGTTCTGGTAGTTCTCCATCACCGCGATCAGCGCGCGGCCGACGGCGGTGCCGGAGCCGTTGAGCGTGTGCACAGGCTCGGGCTTGCCGGTGGCGGGATTGCGCCAGCGCGCCTGCATGCGGCGGGCCTGGAAGTCCTCGCAGTTCGAGCACGAGGAGATTTCGCGGTACATGGCCTGCGACGGCAGCCAGACTTCCAGGTCGTAGGTCTTGGTGGCGCCGAAGCCCATGTCACCGGTGCACAGCAGCATGCGGCGGTACGGCAGGCCCAGCTTCTCCAGCACGGTCTCGGCGGCGCGGGTCATGCGCTCCTGCTCGTCGTAGCTCTCCGACGGGCGCGCGATGGAGACCAGCTCCACCTTCTCGAACTGGTGCTGGCGGATCATGCCGCGCACGTCGCGGCCGCCGCTGCCGGCTTCCGAGCGGAAGCACATCGAGTGCGCTGTCATGCGCAGCGGCAGGCGGGCATCGTCGAGGATCTCGTCGCGGACGATGTTGGTCAGCGGCACTTCCGAGGTCGGGATCAGGTAGCGCTTGTGTTCGCCAAGCTGGGTGGCGAACAGGTCTTCCTCGAACTTCGGCAGCTGGCCGGTGCCGCGCATCGAGTCGGCGTTGACGATCACCGGCACGCTGGTTTCTTCGTAGCCGTGCTCGTTCGTGTGCAGGTCGAGCATGAACTGCGCCAGCGCCCGGTGCAGGCGCGCCAGCTGGCCGCGCAGCACGGTGAAGCGCGCGCCGGACAGCTTGGCGGCCGTGTCGGCATCCAGCCAGCCGTGGCGGGCACCGAGTTCCACATGGTCCTTGACGTCGAACTCGAACGTGCGCGGCGTACCCCAGCGGTGCTGTTCGACGTTGCCAGCCTCGTCGCTGCCAACCGGCACGCTGGTGTGCGGCAGGTTGGGAATGCCCAGCGCGATGGCCTCGATCTCGCTGCGGATCTCGTCCAGCTTCACTTCCGAGGCCTTCAGCTCGTCGCCGAAGCCGGCCACTTCCGCCATCAGCGCGGCTACGTCCTCGCCCTTGGCCTTGGCCTGGCCGATGGCCTTGGAGCGGGTGTTGCGCAGGTTCTGCAGCTCCTCGGTCCGCTTCTGGATCTGCTTGCGCGAGGCTTCCAGGTCGGCGATGCGGGACACGTCCAGGTCGAAACCGCGGGTCTCCTTGAGGCGCTGGGCGAGTTCGGCGGGCTGGGTGCGGAGCAGGGCGGGATCGAGCATGGAAACAGCTGTCTGGCGTGGGAAGCCGGCATTATCGCCCATCTGCGACCGCCTGCCCGCGCGGTTAACCGCGGCTGTGCAAGAATCGGCGCGACTTTTCCGGTGACTCCCATGTCGGCCCAGCAACCGCACGACCCTCACTTCACCTTCCGCCTGCCCCGCACTGCCCTGCGCAACGCCGGCATCGCCTTCGGCATCGGCCTGCTGCTGTTCGTGATCGTCTGGTGGGCCGGCCGCGACGACGGCTTCTATACCCCGGAGGCCACCACGCCGGGCAAGCCGCTGCCGATCGAAGTGCTGCCGGAGCCGCTGGCCAACGGCGCCGGCGCCAGCGGCATGGAAGAGCCGGCACCGCGGCCGGCCGCGGAAGAGCGTCCGCAGTTGGTGGAAGAAGCGCCGATGCCGGCCCCGGTCTCCGAGACCCCGCTGCCGGCCACGCCCAGCGACGCTACGGCCCCGGCCGCGCCGGTCGCCCTCGCCCCCGGCGAGGTGCCGGTACCGATTCCCGGCCAGACCCCGGCCCCGGAGTATCCGTCGTCGGCGATGCGCAACGGCGACCAGGGCACGGTCATGGTCCGCGTCGAAGTGGGCGCCGATGGCATCCCGACCTCGGTCGAGGTCGCCGAGCGCAGCGGCTCGCGCGATCTGGATCGCGCCGCACTCACCGCGGTGCGCCAGTGGCGCTTCCAGCCGGCGCAGCGCGATGGGCAGCCGGTGCCCGGCGCGGTGACAGTGCCGATCGATTTCAAGATGCGGTGATCGTTACGCCATGCAGCGGCGCTGGAAGCTGATCTGCGCGCTTCTTCTGATCGTTGCTGCGGCCAGCCTGTCACTGGTCGCTTGGCAGCATTCAATGAAGACTCCAGCGACAACGATCAGCGAGGAGGCAGGCGTCGTGCTGATGCAGGGTCGGCCGGGCTACCTGCACAAGATCCTGCTATCGGACTCAGGGCACTATTCGATGACGACAGAATGCGATGTCTGCGACGAACGACCGAGTGTCGGCACATGGGAAAGAATCGGAGAGAGCTACATCCTTCGAAATCCCGCAGGATCCGTCGTGCTCGAACTGGCACCCGACAAGGTGCGTGGCTGCGACGTACTGGTTCCACGCGCGCAGGACACCATGGTGCGCAAGCAACGCGTCTTCTACTTTCGACTTGGCGACACTTGCCTGCAAGTCCTTTGACGTGACGACTGCGTTGCTGAACGCTTGTTTCTCTACCTGAACTCAATCCCGCCCGCTTCATCGCTCAATCACGCATCGCAAACATCGTCGCGCAAAGACTCGGCACCGTTCCAACGCGGAACCCACAACGCGAAACGGAGGTTCACATGTCGATGCCCACCAACAACGAATACCGCGCCACCGATACGATCGAAGACACCACGGTCGAACCGCGCCGCACCACCTCGCCCGTCCTGCTGCTGTTGCTCGCCTTCGCGGTGACCGCCGGCGGCCTGATCTGGTGGAGCCAGTCGCGTGCGCCTACCGGCGCCTCGGTCGCGACCGTGCCTGGCAACGTGATCGACGATCCGGCCGCCACCACGCCTGCCAACGAGCGTGCGACGGCCAGCGCCGAGAAGGCGCGCGCCGAGCGTGCCGCCGCCAACCGCCCGGCCCCGATCAGCCGCGATGCCCGCCCGCTGGCCGGCAACGCCGAGCCGAAGTATCCCGCTTCGATGCTGCGTGCCGGCGTCGGCGGCACCGTCGTGGTGCTGGCCGAGGTGGATGCGCAGGGCAATCCGGTCAACGTCAGCGTGGTCGAGCGCAGCGGCGAGCGTGACCTCGACCGTGCGGCCCTGAGCGCCGTGAAGCAGTGGCGCTTCGAGCCGGCCATGCGTAATGGCAAGGCCATCGCCACCAGCGTGAAGGTCCCGGTCGACTTCAAGCCGATCTAACCGCTTCACGCATCACCGACGAGGATAAGGAAAAGGGGCGCGGGCAAGGCGCCCCTTTTCTGTGCGCGCCGTTCTTTGCTTATTGTAGGAGCGACGTAAGTCGCGACCGCGAATGATCGGCGCCAGAGTAGTGACACCAGAGGAACGCTTCCGCTCCGGCAATACTGGCGCAGGGGCTTGCATGGGGGCTGCAGGCGCGCGGTCGCGACTTACGTCGCTCCTACAGAAGGCAACAGCCCACTAGGCCTTGCGCAGCGCGAACCCCGCCCCGGTCGCCAGCCCGTCGTAGTTCGGGAACGACGTCGCCACATTCGCCACGTCGCCGACACGCACCTCGCCCTTCGCCAGCTG
The DNA here is from genome assembly GCF_964252945.1 of Pseudoxanthomonas sp. LjRoot143. Lineage (NCBI taxonomy): Bacteria > Pseudomonadati > Pseudomonadota > Gammaproteobacteria > Lysobacterales > Lysobacteraceae > Pseudoxanthomonas > Pseudoxanthomonas sp. LjRoot143. The sequence continues at coordinate 1,992,750 of NZ_CAXUPM020000001.1, forward strand.
ACCGGCGATCGAGAACGCCATCGCGATGCGATGGTCGCCGTGGCTGTCCACCGCCCCACCCTGCAGCTCGCCGGGGAAGATCGTGGCGCCATCCGGCGTTTCATCCACGCGCAACCCCAGCGTGCGCAGGCCATTGGCCATGGCAGCGAGGCGGTCGGATTCCTTCACCCTTAGCTCGGCTGCACCACTGACGACGGTGGGACCTTGCGCCGCCGCCGCAGCGACGAACAGCGCCGGGAACTCGTCGATCATGTCCGGCACCAGCGCCTCGGGCACGGCGATGCCGCGCAGCGGTGCATGACGCACCACCAGGTCGGCGACCGGTTCGCCGCCATGCTCGCTGGCGTTCTCCTCGGTGATGTCGGCGCCCATCAGGCGCAGCGCCTGCAGCAGGCCGGTGCGGCGCGGATTCAGACCGACGGCACGCAGGCGCAGTTCCGAGCCCGGGATGATGCTGGCCGCGACCAGGAAGAACGCCGCCGACGAGAAATCCGCCGGCACCGCGATGTCGGTGGCCTTCAGGCGCTGGCCACCACGCAGGCGCGCGAAGCCGGGCGAGAAGTCGATGTCCACGCCGAACGCCTTGAGCATGCGCTCGGTGTAGTCGCGGGTCGGATGCGGCTCGCGCACGACGGTCTCGCCGTCGGCGTACAGGCCGGCCAGCAGCACCGCCGACTTCACCTGCGCGCTGGCGACTTCCAGCGTGTAGTCGATGCCGGTCAACGGCTGGTTGCCGTGGATGCGCAGCGGCGGCAGGCCACCTTCGTCGGTATCGATGCGCGCGCCCATGGTCGACAACGGCCCGGTGACGCGGCGCATCGGACGCTTGGAAAGCGACGCATCGCCGACCAGCACGCTGTCGAAGCGCTGCGCGGCCAGCAGACCGGCGAGCAGGCGCATGCCGGTGCCGGCGTTGCCGCAGTCCAGCTCACCGTCGGCGGCCTTCAACCCGTCCACGCCGACGCCGTGCACGATGCGCTGCGACGGCGATGGCGTTTCGATGCGCACGCCCAGCCGCGAGAAGATCGCCGCGGTGGCGCGGGTGTCCTCGCCTTCGAGGAAGCCGTCGATCGTCGACGTGCCGTCCGCCAGCGCGGCGAACATCACTGCGCGGTGCGAGACCGACTTGTCGCCGGGGATGTCGAGGGTGCCGCGCAGCGGTTGGCCGGCGGAGGCGATCCAGTCTTGAGTGTTGCTCATCGTGTGTCTCTGGGTTCAGCCCCCTCCCCCGCTTGCGGGGGAGGGTTGGGGTGGGGGCGAGCGGGGTCAGGCGTTTCGGGTTCGCCCCATCCGCCCTTCGGGCACCTTCCCCCGCAAGCGGAGGAAGGACCTGCCTTACGGCACGGCGACCGGGTACGAGCCCAGCACCTTGATCTGCGCGGAATGCTGTTTCAGTTCGGCCAGCGCCTGCTTCATCGCCTCGTCGTCGATATGGCCGGCCAGGTCGATGAAGAAGCCGTATTCCCACTTGGCGTGGTGCGACGGGCGCGACTCGATCCTGTTCATGCTGATGCCATGGCGCGCGAACGGACTGAGCACGTCGAACAGCGCGCCGGGCTTGTCGTGGATGAAGACCAGCACGGAGGTACGGTCGTGGCCGGACGGCGGGAAGATGCTGCGGCCGATCACCAGGAAGCGCGTGGTGTTGTCCTTGTCGTCCTGGATCGGGCTCATGACGACCTTCTTCAGGCCGTACACGTGCGCCGCGCTCTCGCCACCGATGGCGGCCGCGTCGTCGTTGCCGCGCGCGCGGCGCGCGCCCTCGGCATTGCTGGAGACCGGGACCTTCTCGACCTTCGGCAGGTTGGCACGCAGCCAGCCGGCGGTCTGCGCGAACGACTGCGGGTGCGCGTAGATGCGCTCGATATCGTCGATGCGGCCAGTGCGCGACATCAGGAACTGGTGCACGCGCAGCTCGACTTCGCCGCAGATCTTCAGGTCCGAGGTCAGGAACATGTCCAGCGTGATCTGGATGGTGCCCTGCCCCGAGTTCTCCACCGGCACCACGCCGAAATCGGCGGCGCCGCTGGCGACTTCCTGGAAGACCTCTTCGATGCTGGCCAGCGGCAGCCCATGCGCCGAGCGGCCGAAATGCTTGAGCACAGCCTGCTGGCTGAAGGTGCCTTCCGGACCCAGGTAGCCGATCTTCAGCGGCTCCTGCTGCGCCAGGCAGGCGGACATGATCTCGCGGAAGACATGCACCAGCACTTCGTCGCTGAGCGGGCCTTCGTTGCGGTCCACCACCATGCGCAGCACCTGCGCCTCGCGCTCGGGGCGGTAGTAATCGACCGCCGCGGCGAGCTTGCCCTTGGCCTTGCCGACCTGGTGGGCGAAGCCCGCGCGCTCGGCGATCAGCGACTGGATCTGGCGGTCGATGCCGTCGATCTTGGCGCGTACGTCGGACAGCGCTGGTGCGGGGGTGGCGTCGACTTTCTTGACCTTCGCCGGTGCAGCTTTTTTCGTGGGCTTGGTGGGTTTGGAGGCCATGTTTCGTGTTCCCTGAAGATGCCTTCTGTAGGAGCGACGTAAGTCGCGACCGGAAAGTTGGCGGTCGCGACTTACGTCGCTCCTACAACAGCGCTACTTATCCATTGCGTTGCTGGAAATCCCGCATGAAATCAACCAGCGCCTGCGCGCCCTCCACCGGTAGCGCGTTGTACAGCGAGGCACGGATGCCGCCGACCGCCTTGTGGCCTTTCAGCGCCAGCAGCCCGGCGGCCTTGGACTCGGCCACGAAGCGCGCATTGAGCGTGTCGTCCGGCAGAAAGAACGGGATGTTCATCCGCGAACGCGCGGCCGGCGCCACCTCGTTCCGGTAGAAGCCGCCCGACGCATCGATGGCGCCGTAGACCAGCGACGATTTCACCGCATTGCGGCGGGCGAACTCGGCCACGCCACCCTCGGCCAGCATCCACTTGAACACCAGGCCGGCCAGGTACCAGTTCCAGGTCGGTGGCGTGTTGAGCATGGAGTCGCGTGCGGCGTGCGAGCGGTAGTCGAAGATGTCGGCGCGCGGCTGGCCGCTGCGCTCGAACAGGTCCTTGCGGATGATGACCACCGCCACGCCGACGGGGCCTAGGTTCTTCTGCGCACCGGCATAGATGACGCCGTACTTCGACACATCCAGCGGCTCGGAGGCAATCGACGAGCTGAAGTCGGCGAACAGCGGCACGCCGCCGACGTCCGGCGTGTCGCCGCGAAACTCCACGCCGTGGATGGTTTCGTTGGCGGTGATGTGCACGTAGGCGGCATCGGGGGTGAGCCGCCAGGTATCGCGTGCCGGGATGTCGTGGAAGCCACCCGCCTCGCCGTCGGCGGCGATGTTGACCGTGCAGTAGGGGCTGGCCTGCTTGATCGCGGTCTTGCCCCAGTGGCCGGTGACGACGTAATCGACCACCTGACCGGGCGCGGCGAAGTTCAGCGCCAGCAGCGCCTGGTGGGTGGTCGCACCGCCGGACAGGAACAGCACCGCGTAATCGTCCGAGATGCCGACCAGGGCGCGCAGGTCGGCTTCGGCCTGCGCGGCCACGGCGATGAAGTCCTGGCTGCGGTGGCTGATTTCCACGATGGACGCGCCGATGCCGTTCCAGTCGAGCATCTCGGCCTGGGCCTGCCGCAGTACCGATTCGGGCAGCGTGGCGGGACCGGCACTGAAGTTGAACGCGCGCGTCATGGGGCACCCGGAAGAATGAATCCCTAGTATGCCGCAGCGCATCAGTTGCAGGGGCAACCAGCCCGGCCGCATCCTTTTCTTCATCGGCTGCGTACTACCCTGCACAGCGCCACCGGTGAACCAATCCAGCACCGCCGGGTCGAAGTGCCGCCCCCAGAGGAATACCCCCATGTCCCTGCGCGATGCCCTGCGGATTCCCGCCGCCCAGATCACCGACGAGCGCGTCTATCTGGAACGCCGTCGCCTGCTGCAAGCCCTGGCAGCGGCCCCGGCCCTGGCGCTGGCCGGCTGCGCCGAGGCAGAACCGCCACCGGCGCCGAAGATCACCGTGACGCCCGAGCAGGCGCGTTCGGGATTCCGCACGACCGAAACGCTGACCCGTTTCGAGGACGTCAGCAGCTACAACAACTTCTACGAGTTCGGCACCGGCAAGGCAGATCCTTCCAACGCGCGCAAGACCCTGAAGACCTCGCCGTGGTCCGTGGTGGTCGGCGGCGAGTGCGCCAAGCCCGGCAGAATCGCGCTGGAAGACCTCGTGAAGGGCCTGACGCCCGAAGAACGCATCTACCGCCTGCGCTGCGTGGAGGGCTGGTCGATGGTGATCCCGTGGCTGGGCGTGCCGCTGGGCGAGGTGCTGAAGAAATTCCAACCCACCTCCAAGGCCAGGTACGTCGCCTTCACCACCCTCGCCGACCCCGTGCAGATGCCGGGCGTGCGCTACGGCTCGATCAACTGGCCGTACCGCGAAGGCCTGCGCATCGACGAAGCCATGCATCCGCTGACCCTGCTCGCCACCGGCCTGTACGGGAAGCCGCTGCCCCAGCAGAACGGCGCGCCGCTGCGGCTGGTGGTGCCGTGGAAGTACGGCTTCAAGAGCATCAAGTCGATCGTCGAGATCAAGTTCGTCGAGAAGATGCCCGAGACCGCCTGGCACGACCTGCAACCCTCGGAGTACGGGTTCTTCTCCAACGTCAATCCGAACGTCGATCATCCGCGCTGGAGCCAGAAGACCGAACGCCGCATCGCCGGCACCCAGAGCAAGCTGTTCGCCGAGCGCATCCCGACCCGCATGTTCAACGGCTATGCCGACCAGGTGGCATCGATGTATGCCGGACTCGATCTGAAGAAGTGGTACTGAATGGCACCGGCACGCAAGCCGTCCGCCGGCCTGATCGCCGCCAAGGCGGCCGTACATGCGCTGGCGCTCACACCGCTCGCGATCCTCGCCTGGCAGTTCCATGACGTCTGGCAGACCGGCAGCGACGCGCTAGGTGCGGATCCGGTCGCCGAAATCGAACACCGCACAGGCCTGTGGGCGCTGCGCTTCCTGATGATCGCGCTGGCCGTCACCCCGCTGCGGCAACTGACCGGCCAATCGGTCCTGTTGCGCTTCCGCCGCATGCTGGGCCTGTACGCGTTCTTCTACGCCACGCTGCACCTGGGCGTGTACCTGGGCCTGGACCTGCGCGGCTACTGGACGCAGATCTTCGAAGAGATCGTCAAACGTCCCTACATCACCGTGGGTTTCACGGCCTGGCTGCTGCTGGTGCCGTTGGCGATCACTTCGACGCAGGGCTGGATGCGCCGGCTCGGCCGCCGCTGGGGCCAGTTGCACAAGCTGGTCTACGCCATCGGCGTGCTGGCCGTGCTGCACTTCTGGTGGCTGGTGAAGTCCGATATCCGCGAGCCGCTGCTGTACGCGGCCATCCTGGCGGCCCTGCTCGGCTGGCGGGTCTGGAAATCGCTCAGCCGGCGCCGAACAGCAGCAGTGCGCTGAGCGCACCCGCCATCAGCAGGGCCGCGAGCAGCAGCCAGGGCCAGCGCAGCGCGGAGGAAGCGGGCTTTGCGGGTACCACATGCTCGGCGGACGTGTGGGCGGCATCTTCGACGGTGGCAGGATCCTCGAGCTTCGCGCTCGGCGCCCACGGAACCTCCAGCACGAAGCGGTGCTGGGCATCGAAGACGACCTGGTCGCCCGCCACGAGCAGCGCATCGCGCACCGCCACGCCGTTGACCCGCGTGCCTTCGGACGAGCCCAGGTCGCGCAGCAGCACACGCTCACCGCGCAGTTCCAATCGGGCATGCCGCTCCGCGAAGGCAGGATCGTCGATGCGGATGTGCGCGTCGCGGGCGCGCCCGACCACGCGCGGTTCTTCCAGCGACACGCTCCTGCCGTGGTACTTGCCGCCCAGGCCGCGCAGCACCACACGCATGTCGCCCTGGCCGGCATCGCTGTCGCGCAGGTCCGACGCCGATGCGTAACCCGACTGCAGCAGCAATTCCACCCCTTCCACGAACACCGCATCCCCGGGACGCAGCACCGCCATGCGCCTGACCGGACGGCCATTGATATGCACGCCGCGCATGCCGTTGGCGACCTGCAACCACAGGCCGCGCCGGTCCACGCAGATCTGCGCGAGCAACGCGCCCTGCAGTGCGTCGCCGACCCCGATCGTGCCGGCCGCCTCGCGCACGATGCGGTGCACGCCGGTAGTCAGCGGACGGTCCGGCGCGGGGCGGTTGCTGAAATGAAGTCGGAGGTTCTGCACGCGACGGGAGCCTAGCAGGTTGGCGCGCGGCCGGCAGCCCCGGCTTGGCATCTCACTGCGGTGCCGCGCAGAATAGGTTCACGTCACAGGAGTCCGCGCATGGCCAGCATCGATATCCAGCACCCGCATTCCAAAACGCCTGCGCAGGCGCGCAAGGCCATCGAAGGCGTCGCGAAGAAACTGGCCGAGCGCTTCGACATGGAGTACGGCTGGGACGGCGACACCCTGAACTTCAGCCGCTCGGGCGTGGACGGCAAGATCGCGTTGCTGGCCGACAAGCTGCGTGTCACCGCGAGTCTGGGCTTCCTGCTGTCGGCGATGAAGGGCCCGATCGAAGCCGAGATCCGCCGGGTGCTCAGCGAGAAGTTCGACTAGTCGCGGAACGGATCCGGGTCGCCCGAGAACAGCCGGCGCGACACCGCACGCTCCGCGCGTTCGATGTCGCGCACAAAGGCCTTGCCGTCACCCAGCGCCGCGAAGGCGGCGAAACCGCGCTCCAGGAAGCCCTGCAGTTCGCCCAGCCCGGTCGCCTTGGCCGGGCCGCGCGACAGCTTGAGCAGCGTGGCCACGCCCGGGGTCTTCACGGCGCGCGCCAGGCCCACGCCCACCTCCGCGATCAGGTCGATCTGGTGCCGGCGCAGGCGCGACAGGCCCACCTCACGATAAGCCTGGCCATAGAGGTCGGCATCGAGCTTGCGACGGTTCGGCGCGATCCGGTGCAGCGCCTCGGCCATGCGCATGTCCAGCGCATGCGTCAGCACGCCCAGCTCGATGCCATGGGCGACGGTCTCCAGCACGGCGCCGGGCAGCAGGCGCTGCATCATCGGCATCACCTTGGCGACGTTGGCATCGCGCCCGCTGAAATCGTGGTCCCCGTAGACGTCGGTCAGGAAGAACATGGCCGCTGCCCGCCGCGTCGGGTCGTTGAGGAAGTGCGCGAAGCTGTCCTCCAGCCGCGCGGCCTGCCAGCGCCGCACCTCGGGCAGCCAGCGCAGCCGGTTGCGGGGTTCGCGCGCCGGGTCGTGCGCGGCCTGATGCCAGGCCAGGCGCCTGCCGACGCGCTCGATCAGCGGATTTGCTCGAGCCATGGCGGGGATGATCCGGGCAGGCCGCGGCCGCCGCAACCCGCAGGCCGGTCGGATACACTCCGGCGGCAAGGTCATCACGGGTAGTACATGCTTTCGATCCACAGCGCGCGGCAACGGGGCCACAACGGCAAGATCGGGCTGGCCATCGCCGGCGGCGGCCCCATCGGCGGCATGTACGAGCTCGGCGCGTTGCGCGCCCTGGACGAAGCGCTGGACGGCCTGGACCTGACCCGGATGGATTGCTATGTGGGGGTCAGCTCGGGCGCCTTCCTGGCCGCCGGACTGGCCAACCGGATGGGCACGGCCGAGATGTGCCGCATCTTCATCACCGGCACCAGCGACGACGCCGAGTTCCGCCCCGAGACCTTCCTGCGCCCCAACGTCGGCGAGTACCTGCGGCGGGCGGCCAGCCTGCCCGGCCTGTACGCCGACTGGCTGTCGCGGCTGATGCGCAACCCGCGCCGCGCCACGCGCTGGTCCGACCTGTTCCTGCGCTTCGGCGGGCTGGTGCCGACCGGCATCTTCGACAACGAGGAAGTGGAGCGCTTCCTGCGCGACATCTTCAGCCGGCGCGGCCGCAGCAACGATTTCCGCAGCCTCGACGCCGACCTGTTCGTGGTCGCGGTCGACCTGGACAGCGGCGAAGCGGTGCGCTTCGGCGAGAAAGGCTGGGACGACGTTCCGATCTCGCGCGCCGTACAGGCCAGCTCCGCCCTGCCCGGCCTGTATCCGCCGGTGGAGATCGGCGGTCGCCATTTCCTCGACGGCGCGCTGCGCCGCACGATGCATGCCAGCACGGTGCTGGACCGCGACATCGACCTGATGATCGGCATCAACCCGCTGGTGCCGTTCGACGCCAACCAGGCCGTCCCGCAGGCGGACCAGGCCGAGCAGGTCGGCCTGGCCAGTGGCGGCCTGCCCGCGGTGCTGTCGCAGACACTGCGGACGCTGCTGCAGTCGCGCATGCAGATCGGCATGGAGAAGTACCCGCACCGTTACCCGGACATCGACCAGCTGGTGTTCGAGCCGAACGCGGACGACAGCGAACTGTTCTTCACCAACCTCTTCAGCTTTTCCTCCCGTCATCGCGTCTGCCAGCTGGCCTACCGCAACACGCTGGCCGACCTGCGCAAGCGCGCCGCCGTGCTCAAGCCGATGCTGGCGGCGCACGGCATCCGCTACAACGAGGACATCGTCAACGATCGCCATCGCTCGATCCTGGACGGGCTGGACGTGACCCCGCGCATGACTGAAACCACCGCCCGCCTGCGCCGCGCGCTCGACGACGTGGACCAGCTGGTTTCGCGGCACCGGGCGGCACGGCGTTCCTGATCCGCTCACGGCCGCGTCACCCGCTGGTGTGAAAACTCTAGACGCGGCGTCGAACCTGCACGCACTCCCGATACCCACCCACGACGGAACGCCATGGCCACGCTGAAGAAATCCGCACGGAAGAAGACCGCTTCCGCTTCCAAGAACGAAGACCTGCAGGCGCAGGCCGAGCAGATGTCCAAGCGCCTCGGCGAGTCCGCACAGCAGGTCTGGCTGGCCGGCGTCGGTGCTTTCGGGCGCGCCCAGGCCGAGGGCACCAAGCTGTTCGAAACGCTGGTGAAGGAAGGCCTCTCGCTGGAGCATGTCACCCGCAAGGCGGCCGGCGGCAAGGCGCAGGCGATGCGCGATGCCGTCGAGACCACGGTTGGCCAGGCGCGCGAACGCGCCTCCGATACATGGGATCGCCTGGAGAAGGTGTTCGAGGAGCGTGTGCACCGCGCGCTGCGTCGACTGGAAGTCCCCAGCCGCGAAGATCTGTCCACGCTGATCGACCGCGTCGATGCGCTGAATGCCGAGTTGCGCAAGCTGGGCGGCGTGCCGGCGACGAAGCCGGCCCGTGCCGCGCGTCCGCGCAAGTCTGCCAGCGTCAAGAAATCGGCACCGGCCGCTAAGAAAACGCCCGCCAAGCGTGCATCGCGCAAGAAGGCTGCACCATAAGGCGGCACATGATGTTTCGTGCGCATTCCTGAACATTTTTTTGTTGCGCGGCAACATCGAATGACGTAACAATCATTCCGCCCGCCAGTCCATCGAAGTTCGTTTGCTCCCCTCCCCTTACGGCTTCGGACTGGCGGGCGCTTCCACGCCCCGCGGCGGGCGTGGTGCAGGCCCCTCACAGACATGCGCAGGGCCGGCCCGGTAGAATCGCGGGTCTAATAACAACAACGCTGCCCGCGCAACATGTCCATCTGGCTTATCGGCTTGGCCGTCACCCTCGTGAGCGGCGTCACCGCCACCCTTTACTTCTGGCTGGTCCGCCGCCCCCACGACGAAATGTCCTACGGCCTGCACGCGCTGTCCGGGCTGCGCTGGCGCGAGTTCTCCAAACTCGTCCTCGCGGCGATGGCCGAACGGGGCCTGGAAGCGGTGCCCGAGCAACAGGAATCGCGCGAACCGCAATCGACCTTCCTGCTCGCCCGGGGCGAGGAACGCTGGCTGCTGTCCTGCAAGCATGGCTCGGCCTACCGCATTGCCGCTGCCCCGGTGCAGGAACTCGCCGCCAGCATCCGGCTCGGCGCCGCCCAGGGCGGCATCCTGGCTACCGAGGGCAAGGTCGAAAAGGAAGGCCGCGACGCCGCACAGGGCACCAGCATCGAGCTGCTCGACGGCCCCCGCCTGTGGCCCGAAGTCCGGCACCTGGTCGAGCCCGCGCTGCTCGACCAGATCACCCACTACGCCTCCAGTCGCGCCAAGCGCCATACCAGCATCTCGTGGCTGGGTGCCGTCACCCTCGGAGCGCTGGCCATGGTTGCCTGGTCCGGCACGCATCCGGCAAGCGACAAAGCGGCATCTCCGCCGGCACCTGCGGCTGTGGTGGCCCCCGAGGTGCCCGCTGCACCGCCTCCGGCGGCCCCGGAAAGTTTTCAGGAACCGACCGAAGCGGAGCTGGAAGCCCAGATGGCCAACGTGCTGAAGGCGCTGTCGAAGACTCCGGGCATCACCCGCGGTGTCTGGCAGACCAGGCTGACGCTGAGCATCGACCGCGTGGCCAGCGAGAAGGAAGTCTGGCCGTGGATCTGCCTGGAACTGGAGCGCTACCCGGCCCTACGCGCCAGCCGCGTGCAGCTCAACCCGCCGCCGGGCAGCAGCGAGCCGGTGCGCTGGCGCCAGTGCAAGACGATGTGAGCGCACGCGCGACGCGACGTTCGGTCGCTGTGCGCGTGGCACGTCCCGTCGGATGATCCTGCGATCCTTCCGCAAGTACTCTTGATGACAGACGCTCCGACTCTCTACGACCGCATCGGCGGCGAAGCCGGCCTGCGCCGGATGACGCAGCGCATGTACGCGCTGATGGACGCGCTGCCCGAAGCGGCTGCCGTGCGCGCACAGCACCCCGCATCGCTCGAAGGTAGCGAGCAGAAGCTGTTCGAATTCCTCAGCGGCTGGCTGGGCGGACCGCCGCTGTTCACGCAGAAGCACGGTTCACCGATGCTGCGCGCGCGCCACCTGCCGTTCCGGATCGGTATGGAGGAAGCCAGCGGCTGGCTGGCCTGCTTCCATGGCGCGATGACGGAGACCGTCGAAGACGCGGAACTGCGCGAGGTCATGTGGTCGCGCATCGAACCGCTGGCGCTGCATATGCGCAACCTGCAGGCGGTGCCGTTGCGATGGGCAGAAGGTAGCTGAGTACCGCGTACCCGGCGTCTCAGATGCAAATGCCCATCGGCGCAGCAGGATCACGACCCGGTTCGGCCGACAGCAACTGATAGAAGATCTCGCTCCCGACGTCGACTTTTCTTTCGAAGCCCGCCGAGTAGGCAGCACGTCGCTTGCCATCGACACAGACCATTGTGCCGCCTTCGAAGCAAGGCATTCCGCAATTGAATTCCGATTCGCTTTCCAGGCCAACCAGCCGGCTGGCGGCAGCTTTCAGGTGTTCGACGGTCGCCGCATCCAAGGAGGCCTGGTGTCTGCGGCTGAATGTTCCATCGATGAAGTACCCCGCGTCACCGAGGCCATCGTAGTAGACGCTTCCCTCGTGCGTCGCTTGAATCAGGAGGGCGGTCCGGGACGCACATCCGCTGGATACGATCAGTACTTTCAGCTCGCCCTGCGAACACTGGAAGTCCGTCCGTGGTATCAGGGTTGCTCCGAGCGCCGTCTCGATGGGCCACGCCGCTTCATTGAACTGTCTTTCGGCCTGCATGTCCCGATCGACCTTTGCGGAGACGCTCAACTCCCGCAGCCACGGCACTGATGCGATCAAGACAAGCAGGATGGCCAGGCTGCCGGCAATGCGTAGAACAGCGCCTGGCCGTGGAGCATTCACCCCAAGTCCCTACCAGTGCACGCCCCGCATCAGCGAGGCAAACGCGATCTGCTCCTGACTGGGCGCCGCTTCCTTCAGCGCCTTGCGGTCGCCCTTGGCGGCGGCCGAATCCGGGAACAGTTCGAACGCGGTGTTCATCACCACCTCGTAGGCCTTCGGTGCCACCGCATTGACCAGCGCCGCGAAGATACCCAGGCGCGTCGCGATGCGGCTCGGCTTCTCGATGATGGCCTTGACCAGCAGGTCGGCGGCTTCCTCGGGAGACAACGTGGGCACGCTGTCGTACATCTTGGTCGGCGCGATCATCGGGGTCTTCACCAGCGGCATGTTGATGGTGGTGAAGCTGATGCCCTTGCCCGACAGTTCGCCCTGTGCGCAACGGCTGAACGCATCCAGTGCCGCTTTCGATGCCACGTACGCCGAGAAGCGTGGCGAGTTGGCCAGCACACCGATCGAACTGATATTGATGATGTGGCCCTTGCGGCGCTCGGTCATCTTCGGCAGGAAGCCCATGATCAGGCGGATGCTGCCGAAATAGTTCAGCTGCATGGTGCGCTCGAAATCATGGAAGCGATCGTAGCTGGCCTCGATGGAACGACGGATGGAACGGCCGGCGTTGTTGATCAGGATGTCGACGTGGCCGTGCTCGTCCAGCACCGTCTTCACCAGCCGGTCGCAGTCGGCCATGTCGGCCAGGTCGGCGGTGTAGGCAAACACCTTGCCGCCCGCTTTCTTCATGTCGTCGCGGGCCTTGAACAGCTCCTCTTCGCCACGCGCCACAATGATCGTGGTCGCGCCGGCTTCGGCCACACGCTGGGCCGTGGACAGGCCGATGCCCGACGAGCCGCCCGTGATCACCACGACCTTGTTGCGGACCTTGCCCTTCAGCGAGCGATCGATGAACAGGTCCGGATCGAGGTGGCGCTCCCAGTAGTCCCACAGGCGCCAGGCGTAGTCGTCCAGGCGCGGCACCGCAATGCCGCTGCCCTTCAACGCGCGCTCGGTCTCGCGGCTGTCGAAGCGGGTCGGATAGGTAATGAACTTCAGTACTTCCTTCGGGATCTTGAAGTCGCGCAGCAGCATGCCGATGAAGCGACGCACCGGCGGCAGGTTGCCCACCGCCATGCGGATGCTGCCGGGCACGAAGGCGAACATGCGCGCGTCGATGCGCATCGTCATTTCCGGCGCGTGGCCGGCGCGGCAGAACGTGTTCAGCACCTCGCCCACGCGCATCGGCTCGGGATCGGTCAGGTGGAAGGTGTGGCCGTCCAGCTTGGGCTTGTGCGCGATGTGGTCCATCGCATCGGCGACGAAGTCCACCGGCACGATGTTGATGCGGCCGCCCTCGATGCCGAGCACCGGCACCCACTGCGGCAGCAGCTCGCGCAGCTTCTTGATCAGCGTGAAGAAATAATAAGGTCCGTCGATCTTGTCGATCTCGCCGGTCTTCGAATGGCCCACCACCATTCCCGGCCGGTAGATGCGCCACTTGATGCGGGTTTCCTTGCGGACCAGGCCTTCGGAATCGTGCTTGGTACGCAGGTAGGGATCGTCCAGGCCTTCGGCTTCGTCAAACATGTCCTCGCGGAAGATGCCCGGATACAGGCCCGCGGCGGCGATGGAACTGGTGTGGTGGAAGCAGCCGACCTTCAGCGCGGCGGCCAGGTCGAGCGCGTGCTGGGTGCCGTCGATGTTCGCGGCCTGCTGGGCTTCGCGGGTCGCGGTCAGGTCGTACACGGCGGCCAGATGAAAGAAATGCTTCACCTTGCCGCTCAGGGCGCGCAACTGGGCGGGCGTCAGCCCGCACTTGGGCTTGGTCATGTCGCCATGCACCACGGACACGCGCTTCATGTCCCAGCCGGCTTTCTTGGCGATGGCGTCGAACTTCTTCTGCGAGTCCTTGCGGACCAGCACGTGCACGGTCCCGCTGCGCTTGAGGAGGTTGCCGACCAAGTAGCGGCCAATGAATCCCGTGGCGCCCGTGACGAAATAGCTCATGACGACCCAATCCTCGAATTGTGTGGGCCAGCCCCTCCGACCGCCCTGCGGGTTAACTTGCCAGAGCCGCCCACGTTCGACAATCCCGTCACGGATTGACCGCCCCCACCGCCCGTGGTCAGATGGCTGCGATCACTGGGAGGGATCATCCATGGCAGATCTGAAGAGTTCGTTCGAGCAGGCATCCAAGGACATCCAGACGCTGACCGAGCGCCCGGACAACGACACGCTGCTGCGGCTGTACGGGCTGTACAAGCAGGGATCGGAGGGCGACGTGAAGGGCGACAAGCCCGGTTTCTTCGACTTCGTCGGCACCGCCAAGTACGAAGCATGGGCGAAGCTGAAGGGCACGGCGCAGGAAGACGCGCAGAAGAAGTACGTGGACCTGGTGAAGAAGCTCATCGCGTAGTGGCACGCGACACCCGCCAGCGCATCCTCGACGCCGCCCTGGCGATGTTCAACACGCAGGGCGAGCCGCACGTCACCACCAACCACATCGCCGACGAGCTGGAGATCAGCCCCGGCAACCTGTACTACCACTTCCGCAACAAGGACGACATCATCGAGCAGCTCTTCGCACGGTACGAAGAGCGCATGGATGCCGCCCTGACGCCGCCGACCGACCGGCTGCCGGGGCTGGAGGACATCTGGCTGCAGCTGCACCTGGTGTTCGAATGCATCTGGGACTACCGCTTCCTCTACCGCGACCTGGTCGAGATCCTCAGCCGCAACCGCCGCCTGCGGCTGCGCTTCGCCCGCATCCTCAAACGCGCCGACGACAGTGCGCACGCGGTGATGCGCGGCATGGGTCATGCCGGCGTGATGCGCGCGTCGGCGGCGGAACTCGCCGCCACCGCCACCAACGTACTGGTGATCTCCACCTTCTGGCTGAACTACGCCGCCACGCGTGGCGAGAAGGACGAGCAGGCCGCCATCCGTCAGGGCATCGTGCAGGTGATGATGCTGGTGGCGCCTTTCCTGCGCGACGCCGAGCGCGTCCACCTGAATACGCTGACCCAGGCCTATACGGAATGAGGGGCCGTACCGCGTGGCGCTGTGTCCACGGGAATTCTTCGTAGCGTCGAGCTTGCTCGACGCCGCGTGCCGTCCGGCACGCAACAGAAGCCAAAGCAGCGGAGCAAGCTCCGCTCTACATCACCCCGGACGGTTTCCGATCAGGCTACCGCCAACGCGTCGCTCAAACGCGCCGACGCCGCGCGCAGCTCGGGCAACAGCCCGCGATCGTCGACGATGTCGAAGTCCGGCCCGATCAGGGCCATGAGCGCCAGCAGCGCATCGATCGACTCGGCGCCCAGTTCGAGCATGCAGTGCTGCGCATCGCCAGCTTCGAGGATGCCGCACCAAGGCGGCACGCGCGTGGCCTGCTCTTCGATGGAGCGTGGCAGCCGCAGGCGGATCTGGTAGCGGGTGAACGGCTGGGTGATCGACTTGGCCACGTAGTCCGCGACATCACCCGGAAACTCGCGTGGGGGGAACTGCATACCGGTATCGTGCAGCGACTGCACGCGATCCACACGGAACGTCCGCCAGTCTTCACGCTTCAGGTCCCAGGCCACCAGGTACCAGCGACTGCCGGTGTGCACCAGCCGCAACGGTTCGATCAGGCGTTCGGTGGCGCGCTGGCTGCGGTCCCGGTAGTGCATGCGCAGGCGGAAGCCGTCACGGCACGCGCCAGCGATCCGCAGCAACAGGTCCACGTCGGACGTCGGTACGCCGCCTGCCAGCGACAGCGTGACCGAATACAGCGCGCTGGCGCGCTTGCGCAGCCGCGCGGGCAGCCACTGGTCGAGCTTGGACAGCAGGCGCAGCGCGGTGTCTTCCATCCGTCCCACGCTGGCCGCCGCCGTGCGAAGGGCCACGGCCACCGCGACCGCTTCGTCGTCCTCCAGCAGTACGGGCGGCATCGCCGAACCGGAGCCAAGCCGGTAGCCCCCGCCCAGTCCCGGCGAGGCGTCGATCGGATAGCCGAGTTCGCGCAGGCGCTCGACGTCGCGGCGGAGCGTGCGGCGGTCGACCTCCAGCCGCTGGCTCAGCTCCGCGCCGGTCCAGTGGCGACGGGACTGCATCAACGACAGCAGGCGGAGAAGACGGTTGGAGGTGCTGAGCATGGGGCCAGTATGCGCCCCGATTGAGGACTGATCCTGTCCTCGATCTCCGCGACACTGGCGCCCACCATCCCGCAGGGAGCAAGGCCAGATGACCGTCCAGACCTACCGTGGAAGCTGCCATTGCGGCGCCGTCCGCTACGACGTGGACCTCGATCTCACCCACGGCAGCGGGCGCTGCAACTGCTCGATCTGCGCCAAGACCCGGTACTGGGGCGCCATCGTCAAGCCGGACGCCTTCCGCCTGCAGCAGGGCGAGGATGCGCTGACCCGTTATCCGTTCGGCACCGGGATGGTGGAACACCTGTTCTGCCGGCATTGCGGCGTGAAATCGTTCGGCCGCGGCGAGCTGGAGGTGCTGGGCGGCCGCTATTACTCGGTGAACCTGGCCTGCCTGGACGACGTGGAACCGGCAGCGCTGGCCGAGATTCCGATCCGGTACTCCAATGGGCGCGACAACGACTGGTTCTCCGAACCCGCCGTCACCCGCCATCTCTGATCAGGAACGCCTTAACAGGAACGCCCCGGCATGCCGGGGCGTTCTGCTTGGCGGAGCGACGCCTTACGCGTCAGGCGCGGCTGCGGCGGACGGTCCGCTTCGCCGCCGGCTTGCGAACCGGCGTGGAGCGCGTCTTCCTGGCCGCCGGCTTCTTGCGCGCACGCGGCGCCGCCTTGCGGGCCGGCTTCTTCAGGCCGAGCTTGGTCAGCACGGGCTCGAGACGGGCTTCTACATCGGCGCTGAAACGCTCGACGCTGGCTTCACCCTGTTCACGCACCTCGGCGAGCCGGCCCAGGACATCGCGCTGTGCCTGGCCAGCGAACGTCTCGGCCTGCTTGCGTGCAGCCTGCAGGCGATCGGAGGCGTCCGTCGCGGCAGCCACGGCCTCGCGACGGGCGACGGCGATCAATCCCAGGCCGGCGAGCCAGACGTGGCGGAGGGTGGGTTCGGGGGTCTTGCGGGTGGTCTTCTTGGCGGCCATGGGGGCTGTCCACATGCCGACCCCGATGGCCGGCTTCCATGACGGGATGCTGTCCGGCCTGCGTCGAGCAATCACACTATTGGCCGCTGGCGGGACGGATTGCGTAGGGGTTGCCTGCGGACCGCGTTCGCGGCGATGCTCGCCGCACTTTGGGAGGGACGACCGATGGCAGCGAAATCTTCGAAGTGGGCCCCGTTTCCGCACGACGCCAAGGCCTACGCCTATGCCGGCGATGCGTTGAAGAAGGCCTGGCCCGCCCTGCATGCCGGCGATCAGGAGCCCTACCCCGACGAGAAACGCGCCAAGGCGCTGATCGCTGCCGCCGGCAAGGCGGCCAAGGGCATCGAGCCCGCCGACCTGGCGCAGCGCCTGCAGGATGCGTGGCGCGCCTTCCACCGCGGCGACTTCCAGGCCGCCTACGAGGCCGGCGAAGCGCTCGGCCCGATCGGCGCCTCCGTCGCCGTCAAGGCGATGGGCATCCATGCCACCTATCTGGTGGACGACGAAGCCGAGCAACTCAAGCGCTTCGAGCAGGCTGCGAAGCTGGCCGAGGCCGCGATCAAGGCCCTGCCCGATGAAGCCAACAGCCATTACCGCCACGCGTTCGCGCTGGGCCGCTACAGCCAGGGTCTGAGCATCGCCAAAGCGCTCAAGCAGGGCATCGCCGGCAAGGTGCGGGCGGCCCTCGACGCGACGCTGGAACGCGAACCCAAGCACGCCGAGGCGCACACCGCGCTGGCGCTGTACCACGCCGAGATCATCGACAAGATCGGTGCGATGATCGGCGGCCTGACCTATGGCGCCAAGGCCGCCGAGGCCGAATCGCACATCAAGACCGCGCTCAAGCTGACGCCCGATTCGCCCATCGCGCACGTCGAGTACGCCAACGTGCTGCTGCTCCTGCATGGCGACAAGAAGGAGGACGCGGCCGCGTCTTCCTTCGAGAAGGCCGGCAAGCTGAAGCCGCGCGACGCCATGGAAGCGCTGGACGCCGCCCACGCGAATGCGCAGATCGAGTAAGGCCCTGCCCCTCGTGCTGGCCGCCCTCTGGCTGGCCGGCGCGACGTTCCCGGTGTCCGCTCAATCGGTCGCCGGGCCGCCACCCGCACCGGCGACCGGCCCGACGGACACGCTGCGGGATGCGCTCACCTGCCGCACGGCGACCGCCGACCTGCCCGCGCTGCTGCAACGCCTGCGACGGGAGCGACCATTGGAGTTCATCCAGACCGAGCGCCAGTACAGCGCGCCGATGATGGATCTCTACCGGCTCGACGCGCCCGTGGAAGCGTGGGGCCATCGCAGCGATGCCGTGGTCATCACCGACAATCGCGTCCTGCTGCTGGTGGACAGCCCGATCGAACAGGCGAGCGCGCAACTGGAACGTGCGCTGGAAGAAAGCAGGGACGCACCGCTGTCCGCGGCGCTGGACGATGCGCATGCGCTGGTCGTCTACCCCGGCGAGCATCCCGGACTGCAAGGGCGCTCGCTCGTCGGTTGCGAATACCGGATGCCGGCACTTTCGCTTCTCGCCGATCCTGCCGACGCGTGGCGCACGCCCACGCCGTGATCTCCCGCGTGCGCGCTCCGCGCACGCCTTCCTCATCCCCGCGGGTACGCATGCCATCGCATGCGCCGTCCCTGCGTGCCGGTGCATTCCCGCGCCCGCAAGGGCGCCCTTAACGGCAGCCACCAGGCCTTCTTTAGGGCCTGCGTCACGCTTTTCGCATTCGGCGAAAACGTCGATTCCATGCGGGTTTCCGCGACCTAACACATTTTTTCGCGTACCCCCTAAAGGTTTTTTTGGCAGCGCCGTTATTCATTTCGCAACACGAAGACGACTAGCCCAACAAAACAAACCGGCAGCGTCTTTTTCCCTTCAACGCCGTGAATCCAAATAAGAGGAGACGAACATGGCACAGGTAATCAACACGAACACGATGTCGCTCAACGCTCAGCGCAACCTGAGCACCAGCGGCGCCTCTCTGGCCACCACCATCCAGCGCCTGTCATCGGGCCTGCGCATCAACAGTGCGAAGGACGACGCCGCCGGTCTGGCCATTTCCGAACGCTTCAGCACCCAGATCCGCGGCCTCGACGTCGCCGTGCGCAATGCCAACGACGGCATCTCGCTGGCCCAGGTCGCCGAGGGTTCGCTGACCGAGATCGGCAACAACCTGCAGCGCATCCGCGAGTTGGCCGTGCAGTCGTCCAACGCCAGCAACTCGGCGTCCGACCGTGCCGCGCTGAACGCCGAAGTGAAGCAGCTGACCGCCGAAATCGACCGTGTCGCCAAGCAGGCCGACTTCAACGGCACCAAGCTGCTGGACGGCTCGTTCACCAGCCAGCTGTTCCAGGTCGGCGCCAACGCCGGCCAGGCCATCGCCATCGACAAGGTCGTCGACGCCCGCGCCCAGACGCTGGGCGGCGTGACCTTCGCCAACCTCTACACCGGAACCGCGCTTGGCGCGGATGCGGCCACGGCCGATACCACCTTCTCGCAGCTGCAGGTCACCACGACCACCGGCGGCGTCACCAAGACCGTCGACATCGGCGCCTTCGAAGTGAAGGCCGGCCAGTCGATCACCCAGGGCGCGGCCGCCGCGCTGAACGCCAAGCTGGGCGAGACCGGCGTCTACGCCGAGGTCAAGGCCGGCGTCATCAACCTGACCGGCATCAAGGGCGGCCAGGCGTTCGACCTCGCCTTCGCCGGCCCCGCCGTGACCGGCGCCACCATCTCGACGGCCGCCAACCTCGGCCTGACCGAGACCAGCACCAACGGTGGCGACCTCGCAGCGGCCAGCACGTTCGTCCAGGCCCTGGACATCACCACCTTCGCCGGCGCGCAGCGCGCCCTGGAAGTGGTGGACAAGGCCCTGACCTCGGTCAACGGTGCGCGCGCCGACCTGGGTGCCATCCAGAACCGCTTCACCTCGGTGGTCGCCAACCTGCAGACCAGCTCGGAAAACCTGGCCGCGTCGCGCAGCCGCATCCGCGACACCGACTTCGCCAAGGAAACCGCGGAACTGACCCGCACCCAGATCCTGCAGCAGGCCGGCACGGCCATGCTGGCCCAGGCCAACCAGGTGCCGCAGAACGTGATGTCCCTGCTGAGGAACTAAGCCTTTGACGTCCCGGGTTGCACGGCCGGGAAGCGTTGACCACTCCACCCCCCGTGCGACACACGCCTAAGGAAAACTCTCATGGCACAGGTAATCAACACCAACACGATGTCGTTGAATGCTCAGCGTAACCTGAGCACCAGCGGCGCCTCGCTGGCCACGACCATCCAGCGTCTGTCGTCGGGTCTCCGCATCAACAGCGCCAAGGACGACGCGGCCGGTCTGGCCATCTCCGAACGCTTCAGCACGCAGATCCGCGGCCTGGACGTCGCGGTCCGCAACGCCAACGACGGCATCTCGCTGGCCCAGGTCGCCGAAGGTTCGCTGACCGAAATCGGCAACAACCTGCAGCGCATCCGTGAGCTGTCGGTGCAGTCGGCCAACGCGACGAACTCCTCGTCCGACCGCGCCGCGCTGAATGCCGAAGTCAAGCAGCTGACCGCCGAAATCGACCGCGTCGCCAAGCAGTCCGAGTTCAACGGCACCAAGCTGCTGGACGGTTCGTTCTCCAGCCAGTTGTTCCAGGTCGGCGCCAACGCGGGCCAGGCCATCGCCATCGACAAGGTCGTCGACGCCAAGGCCAACGCCCTGGGCGGTGCCCGCTTCGACAGCAATGCACTGACGCTGGGCAACCTGACCACGAACGCCAACGTCAGCATCTCCGGCCTGCAGATCAACGGCGTCGCCATCGACACCGTGCAGGTCACGCAGGGTGCGGACGGTGCGGCAACGGCCGCGGCGGCGCGTACCGCCGTCGCGACGGCGATCAACGCCAAGATGGGCGAAACCGGCGTGTATGCCGAAGTCAACGGCACCACCGGCCTGACCCTGACCTCGGTCAAGGACAGCAGCAACGCGGACGGTTCGTTCAAGGCGATCACCGCCACCGTCGGCACCTGGACCGGCACCAACGCCGCCGACATCGGCCAGACCTACACCGCGACCGTCGCCGCCTCGGCGCCCGCCCGGCAGTTCGCCAGCAACCTGGACATCAGCTCGGTCAAGGGTGCGCAGCAGGCGCTGGAAATCGTCGACAAGGCGCTGACCTCGGTCAACTCGGCCCGCGCCGACCTGGGTGCGGTGCAGAACCGCTTCACCTCGGTCGTCGCCAACCTGCAGACCAGCTCCGAGAACCTGGCCGCGTCGCGTAGCCGCATCCGCGATACCGACTTCGCCAAGGAAACCGCCGAACTGACCCGCACCCAGATCCTGCAGCAGGCCGGCACGGCCATGCTGGCCCAGGCCAACCAGGTGCCGCAGAACGTGATGTCGCTGCTCCGCTAAGCGGAGATCTCCCCGGGCGGATGACTCTCTCCATCCGCCCGGGTCCAGCGGCCCTTCCCGTCCCAACGCCTTGAGGAACCTCCCGTGGCACAAGTGATCAACACCAATACGATGTCGCTCAATGCTCAGCGCAACCTGAGCACCAGCGGCGCCTCCCTGGCCACCACCATCCAGCGCCTGTCGTCGGGCCTGCGCATCAACAGTGCGAAGGACGACGCCGCCGGTCTGGCCATCTCCGAACGCTTCAGCACGCAGATCCGCGGCCTGGACGTCGCGGTCCGCAACGCCAACGACGGCATCTCGCTGGCCCAGGTCGCCGAAGGTTCGCTGACCGAAATCGGCAACAACCTGCAGCGCATCCGTGAGCTGTCGGTGCAGTCGGCCAACGCGACGAACTCCTCGTCCGACCGCGCCGCGCTGAATGCCGAAGTCAAGCAGCTGACCGCTGAAATCGACCGCGTCGCCAAGCAGTCCGACTTCAACGGCACCAAGCTGCTGGATGGTTCGTTCTCCAGCCAGCTGTTCCAGGTCGGCGCCAATGCCGGCCAGGCCATCGCCATCGACAAGGTCGTCAACGCCAAGGCCGATGCGCTGGGTGGCTCGCTGTTCGCCACCGCCAGCTTCACCGCCACGGCGGCGGGTACGACCGGCTCCGGTCCGTACAGCCACAATGCCGTCACGATCGCCGCCTTCACGGTGACCAACGGTGGCAACACGGTCAGCTTCGATGCGATCGACGTCGCCGCCTCGGGTGCCACGCATGCCACGGCCGCGGCCGCAGGCGTCGCCAGCCAGGTCGCGCAGGGCAGCGCCATCGCGGCCGCCGTCAACGCCAAGACCGCCGACACGGGGCTGACCGCAGAGGTCAACACCACGACGGGCGCCGTCACGTTCTCGTCCTGGAAGGAAGGTGCCGTCGGCAACCAGATCACCAGCACGCTGGCGGGTGGCACGCTGACCAACACGGCCATCGCCGCCGGCGACGCCAAGTTCGCGGACGACCTGGACATCTCCACCTTCGCCGGTGCGCAGCGTGCGCTGCAGATCGTCGACAAGGCGCTGAACTCGGTCAACGGCGCGCGCGCCGACCTGGGTGCCATCCAGAACCGTTTCACCTCGGTGGTCGCCAACCTGCAGACCAGCTCGGAAAACCTGGCCGCCTCGCGCAGCCGCATCCGCGACACCGACTTCGCCAAGGAAACCGCCGAACTGACCCGCACCCAGATCCTGCAGCAGGCCGGTACGGCCATGCTGGCCCAGGCCAACCAGGTGCCGCAGAACGTGATGTCCCTGCTCCGCTAAACCGCTTCACAGGAATCGTTGCCTGGCGCAGGCGCCCCGGATGGATTCGTCTCCCTCCGATTGACGCCGGGAAGAAGGGCTTGCTCCTTCTTCCGCCCTCCACCGGCTTGGTGGCGGGCGCCGGGCATTCCTCCCCGCATCAACCGCACGTCCCCATCTTCACCCTCCCATTTTCCAGGACCCCGTCATGGCACAGGTCATCAACACCAATACGATGTCGCTCAATGCTCAGCGCAACCTGAGCACCAGCGGCGCCTCGCTCGCCACCACCATCCAGCGCCTCTCGTCCGGTCTGCGCATCAACAGCGCGAAGGACGACGCCGCCGGTCTGGCGATCTCCGAACGCTTCAGCACGCAGATCCGCGGCCTGGACGTCGCCGTCCGCAACGCCAACGACGGCATCTCGCTGGCCCAGGTCGCCGAAGGTTCGCTGACCGAAATCGGCAACAACCTGCAGCGCATCCGTGAACTGTCGGTGCAGTCGGCCAACGCGACGAACTCCTCGTCCGACCGTGCCGCGCTGAACGCCGAAGTCAAGCAGCTGTCCGCCGAAATCGACCGCGTCGCCAAGCAGTCCGAGTTCAACGGCACCAAGCTGCTGGACGGTTCGTTCTCCAGCCAGCTGTTCCAGGTGGGCGCCAACGCCGGCCAGGCCATCGCCATCGACAAGGTCGTCGACGCCAAGGCCGCCTCGCTGGGTAACGTCAAGTTCGCCGCCGACGTGCAGGGCACCGCCATCGCCACCGCCGCCGCCGACGGCAGCGTCACCGGCATGACGATCAACACCGTCGCGATCGACACCGTGTCGTACAAGGCCGGTGCCACCGGCACCGACATCGCCAAGGCCCTGTCCACCGCGATCAACGCCAAGATGGGTGAAACCGGCGTCTACGCGACGGTCGGTGGCACCAACAACGACCAGGTCACGCTGTCGTCGGTGAAGTCGGGCAAGGATCTGGTCATCGGCGGCACGCCGGCCAACTCCGGCCTGACGGCCGCGACCACGACCGCCGCCGCGACCGCCAGCGCCACCGTCATCTCCAGCCTGGACATCAGCTCGGTCAAGGGCGCGCAGCAGGCCCTGGACGTGGTCGACGAAGCGCTGAAGTCGGTCAACTCGGCCCGTGCCGACCTGGGTGCGGTGCAGAACCGCTTCACCTCGGTGGTCGCCAACCTGCAGACCAGCTCGGAAAACCTGGCCGCCTCGCGCAGCCGCATCCGCGATACCGACTTCGCCAAGGAAACCGCCGAACTGACCCGCACCCAGATCCTGCAGCAGGCCGGTACGGCCATGCTGGCCCAGGCCAACCAGGTGCCGCAGAACGTGATGTCGCTGCTCCGCTAAACCGCTTCACAGGAATCGTTGCCTGGCGCAGGCACCCCGGAAGGATTCGTCTCCCTCCGTTTCGCGCCGGGAAGGAAGGTTCGCCTTCCTTCCGCCTTCCACCGGTTTGGTGGCGGGCGCCGGGCCTTCCTTCTCCGTCGTAGCTCCCCTCTTCTTCCCGGGTTCGCGTCATGGCACAGGTCATCAATACCAACACGATGTCGCTCAATGCCCAGCGCAACCTGAGCACCAGCGGTGCCTCGCTCGCCACCACCATCCAGCGTCTTTCGTCCGGCCTGCGCATCAACAGCGCGAAGGACGACGCCGCCGGCTTGGCGATCTCCGAACGCTTCTCCACCCAGATCCGTGGTCTGGATGTCGCCGTCCGCAACGCCAACGACGGCATTTCGCTGGCCCAGGTCGCCGAAGGTTCGCTGACCGAGATCGGCAACAACCTGCAACGCATCCGCGAACTGGCCGTGCAATCGTCCAACGCGACCAATTCCTCCTCCGACCGCGCCGCGCTGAACGCCGAGGTCAAACAGCTGACGCTCGAGATCGATCGCGTCGCCAAGCAGTCGGAGTTCAACGGCACCAAGCTGCTGGACGGTTCGTTCTCCAGCCAGCTGTTCCAGGTCGGCGCCAATGCGGGCCAGGCCATCGCCATCGACAAGGTGGTCGACGCCAAATCCACGTCGCTGGGCAAGGCGCAGTTCGGCTGGACCGGCGGTTCGGGTGTCATGACCGGCACGGCCACCGCGGATGGCAAGATCACCGCGATCTCGGTGACCAATTCAGCCGGCAAGACCGTCGCCATCGACGATGTCGACGTGAAGGCTGGCGACACCGGCGCCCAGGTCACCGCCAAGGTGATAGGGGCGATCAACGCCAAGGTCGGCGAGCACGGCATCTGGGCCGAAGCCACCGGCACCAGCGGCGCGTTCTACACCGTGGGCGAATCCGTCAACGCCAGCGGCGCGCCGGCCGCGATCAACATCGCCTACGGTGCCAGCGGCGCCGCCGGCATCACCTCCGGCGTGGGCGTCAATGGCGGTGTCCCTGGTGCAGGCGACGTGAAGGGCCTGTCCGATCTGGACGTCACCTCGTATCTCAATGCTTCCCGCGCGGTCACCATCGTCGACAAGGCGCTGACCGTCGTGAACTCGGCGCGCGCCGACCTGGGCGCGGTGCAGAACCGCTTCACCTCGGTCGTCGCCAACCTGCAGACCAGCTCCGAGAACCTGGCCGCCTCGCGCAGCCGCATCCGCGATACCGACTTCGCCAAGGAAACCGCCGAACTGACCCGCACCCAGATCCTGCAACAGGCCGGCACGGCCATGCTGGCCCAGGCCAACCAGGTGCCGCAGAACGTGATGTCGCTGCTGCGCTGATGCGCAGCCAGCCGTACCGATCTCGATAGTTCCCTGTCGTCACGGACGGATTCGTCTCCCTCCGTTTGGCAGTACCCCAGCCCCCTTCCACCGTGGAGGGGGTCTTTTTTTGTGCCAATGCCCCATGCGTCGACCCGCTTTCTGGCACAAACCCTGCATCGCCCTGCACGACCGCATTTCTCACCAGCACGCCGGACCCACGGCGGCGGTGGGAGACGGAGAGATGCGGCTAAAGAACGGCTCAGTCGGGCCGTTATTGGTAGTGCACGGGCGGGTCCCATTCGTCATCGGATGGCGGCCCGCCCGGCCTCCCTTTTTGCGGAAAGGGCCAGACAGGAGACAGGGCAATGGCAGATTATTCATTGGGTTACGGCGGCGTCGGCTCCGGGATGAACATCACCGGCATGGTCGAACAGCTGGTCGCGGCCGATCGCAAGCCCGCCGACAATCGCCTGAACCGCATCGAGAGCCAGGCCAAGTTCAAGCTGTCCGCCATCGGCACCGTCAGCTCCGCTTTCAGCACGCTGGATACCGCGCTCAAGGCGCTGAAATCCGCCACCGCCTTCGACGTGCGCACGGTCAAGTCGGCCACCGACACGGTCGCCGGCGCCAGCGTCTCCAGTGGCACGCCCAACGGCACCTACAACGTGGAGGTGGTCGAACTGGCCACCGCCAACAAATGGATCACCAACACACCGGTCGCCGCCAGCCAGACCTTCGGCGCCGGACAGTTGACGCTGACCGTCGGTGGCGAATCGCTGGCGATCGATATCGCCGAGGGCGCCAGCCTGCAGGACGTGCGCGGCGCCATCAACGATGCCGTGCGCAGCAAGGGCGTGCAGGCCAGCGTACTGACCTCCAACGACGGCCAGTACCTGTCGGTGTCGTCGGACAAGACCGGCGCCGCCAACGGCTTCACCCTCGCCTTCACCTCCGGCGGCAGCGACCTGCAGTCGCTCGTCGGCAGCCTGCAGGAACGCGTGCCGGCGACGGATGCCGAAGTGAAGATCGACGGCCTGACCGTCACCGCCAACGGCAACAAGATCACCGAGGCCGTCCCCGGCCTGACCCTGGACCTGAAAACCAAGGGCACCACCACGGTCACCGTATCCACGGATACCGCGGCCGCCAGCAAACTGATCCAGGACTTCGTGACGGCGTACAACACCGCCATCACCGCCATCAATGCGTCCACCAAGTACAACGCGGACACCAACGAGCCGTCGGCGCTGACCGGCGATGCGCAGATGCGCAGCGCCTCCGGGCAGCTGCGCAACCTGATGGGCAACCTGCTGGGCGACCTCGCCTCGAAGGGCCTCGATGCGAAGACGCTGGGCCTGCAGACCAAGGGCTATCCGTCCTCGGACGGCACGCTGGTGTTCGACAGCAGCAAGTTCACCGCCGCCCTGGCCGCAGACCCGGAAAAGATCCGCACCGCGTTCACCGGCGAGACCGCGTTCGCCGGCACCCTGCAGAAGGCCGTCGGCAGCTACATCGGCAGCGAGGGTGCCTTCACCCTGCGCACCAATGGCCTGAACGCGCAGATCAAGGATGTCGCCACCCAGCGCACGGCGCTCGATGCCCGCATGGAAGCCGTCGGCAACCGTTACAAGGCGCAGTTCGTCGCCATGGATGCGCTGGTCGGCCAGATGAGCACCACCAGCAGTTACCTGTCCCAGCAACTGGCCGCACTCGCCAACCAGTCCGGATAACACCGTGGGTCCGTGGCGCAGCGTGCACCCCGGTCCCCAGGAGAAAATGGAATGTCACTTCAGTCCTATGCCGCGCAATACCGCAACACCGGCCTCAGCAGCGCCGTGATGGAAGCGGATCCGCACCGCCTGGTCGCCCTGCTGCTGTCCGGCGCCTGCGAGCGCCTGCGCCTGGCGGAAGCCTGCGTGATCCGCGGCGACCTCGCGCGCAAGGGCAAGGCGATCGGCGAAGTCAGTGCCATCATCGGCCATCTCAACGGCTCGCTCGACCACGAAGCCGGCGGCGAGATCGCCGGCAGCCTGTCGGCGCTGTACGACTACGTGCAGACGCGACTGATCGAGGCCAACCTGCACAACGACGCCGCCGCCCTGCGCGAGTCGCTGGAACTGCTGGGCGAGATCGAATCGGCCTGGAACGCGATCCCCAACGAGCAGCGCCGGATTCCCGCGATGGCCGCCGCAGGATGAGCGCTGCCCCGGCCCTCGACGACCTGTTCGCCCAGCTGGACGGGATGCGGCACGCGCTGCATGCCGGCGAACTGGAGGACGTGGAGCGCCTGCTCAACCGGCACGACCATGATGTACGGGCATTCCTGCATGCCGATGGCGGCAGGACCGCCGGCTACGACGCGCTGGCCGTGCTGCTGCGCGCACAACTCGAACTGCAGAAGTCCATGCAGGATGCGCGCGAACAGGCGCGCGTCCGCATGCACGCCACCCAGCGCGCGGATCGCGCCGCGCGCGCCTACCTGTCCGTCGTCGAGGGCTGAGCCATGGGCACGTCGATCATCCTGGTGGAGCATCCTGCCGAGCACACGCTGTTCGACGGCGCGCTCACCTGCGATGTCGTGCTGCCGGCGCGTTTCGATGCCGGCGCGCGTCCCGTGATGCAGGCGCCGTCCGAGGCCCTGCTGAAGGGTCTCGCCGTCGCCGAGGATGTCCGCGGCGACGATCCCGAAGAACGCAAGGAAGCCACGCCCAGCCAGCAGCGCATCGAAGCCAAGCTCGACCTGGTGCTGTCGCTGTTGGGCCGGCTGGCGCGCCGGCACGAGGAAAGTCTGCCTGTCACGGCGCTGCGCTGGTCGCACCGCGGCGTACGGCTGGATGCGGTCGCGCCGGTGCTGCACGCGGTGGAGACCGTCGGCGTCGTCACCCTGCAACCCGCCGCCTGGCTGAGCGACCAGATCGAACTGCCGGTGAAGGTGCTGGACCACGTCGAAGGCACGCAGGGCGCGCACCACCTGTGGTTGCAGTTCGAGGGCCTGAATGCCGGCCTGGCCGAAGCGATGGACCGTCACCTCTTCCGTCTGCATCGCCGCCAGGTGGCCGAAGCCCGGCAGCAGCTGCACACGACGCGGACGTAAACACGTTTCGCGCAGTCACACGCGACGGCATCGTCTGCCGCACAGCGTGCGCCGGCGACAGCCTTGCGGAATCCGTGGTTTTGCCGACGCTCGCGACGTCACAAGTGTGACCCTCGTCGATGTTTCACATCCCCATCGCGTTTGTGAATTGGCGTGGGCACCCGGCGCGGCTATCGTGACTTGACCCTGCAACGCGACAGCCTCTGATTTCTCCCGTGCGTGTACTTATCGTCGACGACCACACCCTGGTCCGCGCCGGCATCGGACGCCTGCTGCAGGCGCTGCCCGATGTCGATGTCGTGGCCGAGGCCTGCAATGCGCAACAGGCGCTGGACATGGCGGCCATCCATCGCCCCGACCTGATCCTGCTCGACCTGTCGCTGCCCGATCGCAGCGGTCTGGAGCTGTTGCCCCTGCTGCGCGATTCGCTGCCGCAGACGCGCGTGGTGATGATGTCCATGCACAACGATCCCACCCAGGTACGGGTGGCGTTGGACCGCGGCTGCGCCGGCTTCGTCGTCAAGGAAGCGGCGCCGATGGAACTGGAACTCGCCCTGCGCGCCGCCGCCAATGGCCAGGTGTTCCTCAGCCCGCAGGTGTCGTCGAAGATGCTGGCGCCGATGCTCAATCCGCAGCGTCCCACCGGCATCGCGGCGCTGTCGCCGCGGCAGCGCGAAATCCTGCGCCAGCTCGGCAGCGGCATGAGCAGCAAGGAAATCGCCGCCCAGCTCGGCATCAGCGTCAAGACGGTGGAAACGCACCGCGCACGCATGATGGAGTCGCTGGGCTGCCGTCGCGCCAACGATCTGCTGCTGCTGGCCGCGCGCCACCAGAACGAACTGGCCTGAGCCTTGCAGTACCCCGGGGGCGACGCCCTTTCCGTGACGGAATTCCGTGATCGCAGCGCCCCGCCAGGCGCCCATTCCCGCCATTGAACCGACGTCGTAGGGGAAACCCTGACGGCGCGTGGGGCGTGCCCGCAGCACAACCAGAAACGCCCTGATTTTTTTTCCGTCACCCGCCCCGCAAAGTGTCAACACGATGTGAAGCCGCCTCGGCACGCCATCGAATCGGGGACCACGGGAATGAAGACGGGACTTTCCACCCAACTCGGGCAGCAGCTCCACCTGACGCCGCAACTGCTGCAGTCGATCCGGCTGCTGCAGCTGGATGGCCTGCAGCTGGAGATGGAAGTGCGCCGCGCGCTGGACCTGAATCCGCTGCTGGAAGTGGAAGAGGTGCAGGACGCCGACCAGGCCGGCGACATCGAGGTGCTGCCGGCGCAGGAAGCCGCCGCCCTCGAAACCGCGGCCTTCGACGAACTGCCCGAATCCAACCTGTGGGACGTGCCCGGCGCCAACTGGCAGGACGGCGACGACGACCGCATGCAGCGCGTGGAGGCCGGCGAGTCCAGCGATCCGCACGTGCGCGTGCTCGACCGCCTGGCGCTGGAACTGGACGACCGCGCGCTCGACGTGGTCGCCTTCTGGCTGGAGCACACCAACGACGCCGGTTACCTGGAGCAGGCACCCGATGCGCTGGCGCTGCTGGCCTCTGCCCGTTTCGACCTGACCACCGACGCGGCACTCGCCCTGCGCGACCGCCTGCTGCGCGGCGAATTCCCCGGCCTGACCGCGGCCGACGTGCGCGAATGCCTGCAGGTCCAGCTGGACTGCCTGCAGGGCCGCGTGCCGGCCCGCCATGTCGCCCACCGCATCGTCACCGACGGCATGGCGCTGCTGGCTGCCCACGAGTACGACGCCCTCGCCCGCCTGCTGGACCTCGATCTCGACCAGGTCATGGAAGGCGTGCGCCTGGTGCTGTCGCTGGATGCACGTCCGGGCGCCTCGCTGGCCCCCGCGCCGACCGGCTACATCGTCCCGGACGTGGTCGCCTGGCACGCCGATTGCGCCTGGCGCGTCGCGCTGAACCCGGCCACCACGCCGCGCATCCGCGTGAACGCGATGCAGGAACGGGCGCTGGACCAGGCCGAGCCGACCGAAGGCGCCGTCAAGCTGCGCGAAATGCTGCAGGAAGCGCGCTGGCTGACCCGCGGCCTGTCGATCCGCTACGACACCCTGCTGCGCACCGCACGCGCCATCGTCGAGCGCCAGGCCGGCTTCCTGACCCAGGGCGACGAGGCGATGGCCCCGCTGACGCTGAAGGAAGTCGCCGACGCCATCGGCATGCACGAGTCCACCATCTCGCGCATCACCACCGGCAAGTACATGCAGACCCCGCGCGGCACCTTCGAGCTGAAGCACTTCTTCGCCGTACGCCTGGAAGGCGCCAACGTGTCCGGCCCGGCCGTGCGCGCGATGGTGCGCCGCCTGATCGACTCCGAGCCGGCCGGCAAGCCGTTGGCCGACGAGGCCATCGCCGGCCTGCTGGCCCGCCAGGGCATCCACATCGCCCGTCGAACTGTGGCGAAGTACCGGGAACAGCTCGATATCGCTCCCGCCCGGGAACGCCGACGCGCTACCGTATCCGTCCTGGCCAAGGCTGGATAACGGAGCACGACCGCAATGAGCAAGATCACCGTACTGCTGGTGGACGACCACGAAGGTTTCATCAACGCCGCCCTGCGCCACCTGCGCAAGGTGGAGTGGCTGGACGTCGTGGGCCGCGCCAGCAATGGCCTGGAAGCCATCGAACGCTCCGAGACCCTGCGTCCGGACGTGGTGCTGATGGACCTGGCCATGCCGGAGATGGGCGGCCTGCAGGCCACCCGCCTGATCAAGACGCAGGACGCACCGCCCTTCATCGTGATCGCCAGCCATTTCGACGATGCCGAGCACCGCGAACACGCGATGCGCGCCGGCGCCGACGACTTCGTCAGCAAGCTTTCCTACATCCAGGAAGTCTTGCCCATCCTCGAAAAATTCAAAGACAGCCGCCATGAGTGAATCCCGCATCCTCGTCATCGACGCCGACGCTACCCGTGCCGAACGCCTGGCCGGACTGCTCGAGTTCATGGACCTGACGCCCCGCTGGGTTTCCAGCGCCGGTGACGTGGATGTCCGCCGCGCCCGCCAGCACGACTGGCTGGCGGTGGTGGTCGGCTCGCTCGACGACCAGAAGGCCGCCGACAGCTTCTTCGCCTGGCTGGGCAAGGCCCAGCTGCCGCCGCCGGTGCTGCTGCTGGAAGGCGACACCGCCGGCTTCGCCGCCGCGCATGGCCTGCACGAGGCCGGTGTGTGGGCCCTGGAAAGCCCGATCCGCCACGCGCAACTGGAAGCCTGCCTGCGCCGCGCCAGCCTCAAGCGACTGGATACCGAACACCAGGCCCAGCAGGTCAGCACCAGCGGCCCGACCGGCAACAGCCCGGCCGTCGTCCGCCTGCGCCGCATGATCGAGCAGGTCGCCAGCTTCGACACCACGGTGCTGGTGCTGGGCGAATCCGGTACCGGCAAGGAGGTCGTCTCGCGCGCCATCCACGACCAGTCGCCGCGTCGCGACGGACCGTTCGTGGCCATCAATTGCGGCGCGATTCCGCCGGACCTGCTGGAAAGCGAGCTGTTCGGCCACGAGAAGGGCGCGTTCACCGGCGCGCTGACCGCGCGCAAGGGCCGCTTCGAGATGGCCGAGGGCGGCACCCTGCTGCTGGACGAGATCGGCGACATGAGCCTGCCGATGCAGGTCAAGCTGCTGCGCGTGCTGCAGGAGCGCAGCTTCGAGCGCGTCGGCGGCAACCAGACCATCCGCTGCAATGTCCGCGTGATCGCCGCCACCCACCGCAACCTGGAAACGCGCATCGCCGACGGCCACTTCCGCGAGGACCTGTTCTACCGCCTCAACGTGTTCCCGATCGAGATGCCGGCGCTGCGTGAGCGCGCCGAGGACCTGCCCGACCTGGTGATGACCATCGCGGCGCAACTGTCGCGTACCGGCCGCGGCGAAGTGCGTTTCGCCAGCGATACCCTGCAGGCGCTGCGCTCGTACGCCTGGCCGGGCAACGTGCGCGAACTGACCAACCTGGTCGAGCGCCTCGCCGTGCTGCATCCGGGCGGACTGGTCCGCGTGGCCGATCTGCCCAAGCGCTACCAGCCGGAAGGCGTGGACGTGCTGGCCGTCGAGACCCCGGTACCCATCGTCGCGGCGCCCGCGCCCGTCGCCGCCGCGCCGCTGCCGACGGCCGTGGTGGCCGCCGCGGTGACGCCCGCCGACCGCCTGCCGGAAGCCGGCATCGACCTGCGCGAACACATCGCCCAGATCGAACTGAACCTGATCCGCGACGCGCTGGACCGCGCCGGTGGCGTGGTCGCGCACGCCGCCCAGCTGCTGGGCCTGCGCCGTACCACCTTGGTGGAAAAGCTGCGCAAGTACGGCATCGAGCGCGAAGAAGTCGCGCTGGCGACGGAAAACTGACTGGCCGCGGGCGCGGTTTCCGGCACGGGTCTTGCAACACATCACGCAAGACACCCGACGACCGAAGCACCCGCCCATGTCCGACGTCACCTCCATCCTCTCGCAGATCCGCAGTTACCAGCACCAGGTCGGTACCCGCGCGCTTGAGCCGATGCCGAATCCGGGGGCCTTCACCCCGAACCGGGTGGGACTGGAGCAGCCGGGCGTCAAGGCGCCGAGCTTCGGCGACACCCTGCAGAACGCGCTGGAAGGCGTCAACAACGCGCAGAAGACCTCCGGCGCGCTGGCGCAGGCCTTCGAGCTGGGTGATCCGCGCGCGGACCTGGCGCGGGTGATGGTGGCGGCCCAGCAATCGCAGGTCGCGTTCCGCGCCACCGTGGAAGTACGTAACCGCCTGGTGCAGGCGTACCAGGACGTCATGAACATGCCGCTGTAACGCGGCGCCCCTCCACCTCTCCACTAGAACCGACCCGTCGCCATGGCCCTCACGCTGTCCAAGGAAGCCCTGAAGGAATCGCTGACCGCCGACAAGGCGGGCGCGGCGCTGACCAAGATCCAGGACGCGCGCGTGTTCAAGCAGATGGGCACGCTGCTGCTGATCGCCGGCGCCGTCGCGGTCGGCATGATGGTGTTCTTCTGGTCGCAGAAGCCGGCCTACACCCCGCTTTACACCGGGCTGGACGCCAAGGCCACCGCCGAAGCGGCCGACATGCTGCGCGCGGCGCAGATCCCGTTCCAGCTCAACCAGGCCACCGGCGCGATCTCCGTGCCGGAGGAAAACCTGCACGACGCCCGCCTGAAGCTGGCCGGCGCCGGCCTGGCCGAAAGCGGCCGCCTCGGTTTCGAGATGATGGAGCGCGACCCGGGCTTCGGCGTCAGCCAGTTCGTCGAGAACGCGCGCTACCAGCACGCGCTGGAGACCGAACTGGTCCGCACCATCACCACGCTGCGCCCGGTGCGCGACGCCCGCGTCCACCTCGCCATTCCCAAACCGTCCGCCTTCACCCGCCAGCGTGAAGTGGCCAGCGCCTCGGTGGTGCTGGACCTCCGTTCCGGCGCCATGCTGGAACGCAACCAGGTGGACGCCATCGTGCACCTGGTGTCGTCGTCGATCCCCGACCTGGCGCCCGAGCGCGTCACCGTGGTCGACCAGAGCGGTCGCATGCTGACCATCAGCGATCCGAACAGCGAAGCCGCGCTCAACGCCGCGCAGTTCGAACGCGTGCGCAAGCTGGAAACCTCGTTCAACGACCGCATCCGCGAACTGCTGGAGCCGCTGACCGGCCCCGGCCGCGTCAACGCCGAAGTCGCCGTCGACATGGATTTCTCGGTCACCGAGGAAGCCCGCGAGACCTTCGCCAATGATCCGGCCAAGATCCGCAGCGAGCAGATCAGCCAGAACACCACCAACGCCGGCACCGGTCCCGAAGGCGTGCCCGGCGCGACCAGCAACACCCCGCCGGGACCGAATGCCGCCGCCGCTGCCCCCAATCCCGCCGCGCCGGTGGAGACCGCGAGCAGCGCGACACGCAACTTCGAGATGGACCGCACCCTGCAGCACACCCGCCAGCCCGCCGGCCGCGTGCGCCGCGTCACCGCCGCCGTGCTGGTCGACCACGTGCCGCGCACCGGCGAGAACGGCAAGGCCGTGATGACCGCGCTGGACGCCGCCACGCTGACCCGCATCGAAGCGCTGGTGAAGGAAGCCGTCGGCTTCGACGCCGCCCGCGGCGACTCGGTGTCGGTCATGAACGCCCCGTTCGTGCGCGAAGCCGAAGCCCCGGTCGACGTCCCGTTCTGGGAAAGCCCGTGGCTGCACAATCCGATGGTGCGCGACATCGCGCGCTACGGCCTGGGCGCGCTGGTGGTCATCGTGCTGCTGTTCGGCGTGCTGCGCCCGGCCATGCGCCAGATCATCAGCCCCGCCGCCAGGCACAAGCGCGATGAAGAGGACGGCATCGACGTCGACATCGTCGACGACCGCGACGACGACGGCGTGGTCGCCACGCTGTCGCACGAGCACGCGCCGCCGATGCGCGCCCTGCCCTCCGACGCCTACGAAGACCGCCTGCGCCAGGCGCGCGAAGCGGTGAAGACCGACTCCAAGCAGGTCGCGCAAGTGGTCAAGGACTGGGTGGCCAGCGATGAATAACGCACCCGAAGCCGCCCTGACCGGCGTGCAGCGCGCTGCCGTGCTGCTGCTCTCGCTGGGCGAGGAAGACGCCGCCGAAGTACTCAAGCACATGAACGCCAAGGAGGTGCAGAAGCTTGGCATCGCCATGGCCACCATCTCCGGCATCAGCCGCGAGCAGGTGATGCAGGTGATGTCGAACTTCGGCGATGCACTGGACAAGCAGACCTCGCTGGGCATGGGCGCCGACGACTACGTGCGCAAGGTGCTGGTGCAGGCACTGGGCGAGGACAAGGCCGGCAGCCTGATCGACCGCATCCTGCTGGGCCGCAACACCACCGGCCTGGACACGCTGAAGTGGATGGACCCGCGCGCGATCGCCGACCTGGTGCGCAACGAACATCCGCAGATCATCGCCATCGTGCTGGCGCACCTGGACAGCGACCAGGCCGCCGACACGCTCAAGCTGCTGGCCGAACGCACCCGCACCGACGTGCTGCTGCGCATCGCCACGCTGGACGGCATTCCGCCGAACGCACTGAACGAGCTCAACGAGATCATGGAGCGCCAGTTCGCCGGCAACCAGAACCTCAAGGCATCCAGCATCGGCGGCGTGAAGGTCGCGGCGAACATCCTCAACTTCATGGATTCCGGCCAGGACCAGGTGATCCTGGGCAGCATCACCCAGGTCGATGCCGACCTCGGCGCACGCATCCAGGACCTGATGTTCGTTTTCGACAACCTGGCCGACCTCGGCGACCGCGAACTGCAGGCGTTGCTGCGCGAAGTGCCGAACGACCGCCTGGGCCTGGCGCTGCGCGGCGCCGACGCCAAGGTCAAGGAAAAGATCACCCGCAACATGTCCCAGCGCGCCGCGCAGATCCTGCTCGAGGACATGGAAGCGCGCGGCCCCGTGCGCCTGTCCGACGTGGAAGGCGCGCAGAAGGAAATCCTCGCCATCGTGCGCCGGCTGGCTGACCAGGGCGTCATCGCCCTCACCGCCAGCGCCGAGGAAATGGTATGAGCACGCCCTCGCCGCTGCGCTGGATGCCCGCGCCGCTCGATGTGGTGCTGTCCAATGCCGCCGCCGAACAGGACGCGCCGCCGCTCGTGCCGCCGACGCTGGAGGAGATCCAGTCCATCCAG
This sequence comes from Pseudoxanthomonas sp. LjRoot143, assembly GCF_964252945.1. Lineage (NCBI taxonomy): Bacteria > Pseudomonadati > Pseudomonadota > Gammaproteobacteria > Lysobacterales > Lysobacteraceae > Pseudoxanthomonas > Pseudoxanthomonas sp. LjRoot143. The sequence goes on from NZ_CAXUPM020000001.1 coordinate 2,028,626, forward strand.
GAGGCCGCCTTCCGCGAAGGGCTGGAACGCGGCCACGCCGAAGGCCATGCCGAGGGTTTCTCCCACGGCCAGGCCGAGGTGCGCCGGCTCGCCGCGCAGATGGAGGGCATCCTCGACAACTTCTCGCGCCCGCTCGACCGGCTGGAAAACGAGGTGGTCGCCGCGCTGTCCGAACTCGCCGTGCGCATCGCCGGCGCGCTGGTCGGCCGCGCCTACCAGACCGACCCGGTCCTGCTGCAGGAACTCGCCACCAGCGCGCTGGATGCGGTCGGCGGTTCGCAGCGCGAGGTCGAACTGCGCCTGCACCCCGACGACATCGCCGCGCTGACGCCGGTGCTGGCGATGACGGCCCACACGCGCCTGACCGCGGACACGTCGCTGAGTCGCGGCGACCTGCGCGTGCATGCCGAAAGCGTCCGCATCGACGGCACGCTGGAAGCGCGTCTGCGCGGCGCGCTGGAAACCGTCCTCAACCGCGGAGCACGCGCATGAGCGCACAGCCGCTGGAATGGCTGACCGCACGCGACCTGCGCCTGTCGGCGCGGCTGTCGCAGATCAATCCCGAACTCGGCGGGCGCGGCCTGATCCGCGAGGGCATCCTGCGCCGCGCCGTCGGCCTGACCCTGGAAGCGATCGGCTGCGAAGCGCCGATGGGCGCCACCTGCAAGGTCGAAGTCGTCGATGGCGGCTGGGTGGACGCCGAAGTCGTCGGCTTCTCCGGCGAACGTACCTACCTGATGCCCAGCGCCGAACTGCACGGCCTGCTGCCGAACGCGCGCGTGGTGCCCTCGCGCCGCCGCGGCGGCGTGGAAGTCGGCGAAGGCCTGCTGGGCCGCGTGATCGACAGCGATGGCGTGCCGCTCGACGGTCGCGGTCCTATCCGCGCCGAAGGCACGGTCAGCCTCGCCGGCATGGCGATCAATCCGCTCTCGCGCGAACCGATCACGCAGCCGCTCGATGTCGGCGTGCGTGCGATCAATGCGCTGCTACCGATCGGCCGCGGCCAGCGCGTCGGCCTGTTCGCCGGCTCCGGCGTCGGCAAGTCCACGCTGCTGGGCATGATGACCAAGTACACCGCCGCAGACGTCATCGTGGTCGGTCTTATCGGCGAACGTGGTCGCGAAGTCCGCGATTTCGTCGAGACCACGCTGGGCCCGGCCGGCCTCGCGCGTGCCGTGGTCGTCGCCAGTCCCGCCGACCGGCCGCCGCTGGCGCGCCTGCAGGGCGCCTACCGCGCCACCGCCATCGCCGAGTGGTTCCGCGACCAGGGCCTGAACGTGCTGCTGCTGATGGATTCGCTGACCCGCTTCGCCCAGGCGCAGCGCGAGATCGGCCTGTCGGTCGGCGAACCGCCCACTACGCGCGGTTATCCGCCGTCCGTGTTCGCGCGCCTGCCGGCGCTGGTCGAACGTGCCGGCAACGGCGCCAAGGGGCGAGGCTCCATCACCGCGTTCTACACCGTACTGACCGAAGGCGACGATCCGCAGGACCCGATCGCCGACGCCGCACGCGCCATTCTCGACGGCCACATCCTGCTGTCGCGCCGCGTCGCCGACAGCGGCCTGTACCCGGCGATCGACGTGGAGTCGTCGGTCAGCCGCGTGGTCACCGAGATCGCCGACGAAACCTGGCGCGACCGCATCCGCAAGCTCAAGCGCCTGCTGTCGGCGTACACCAGCAACCGCGACCTGATCGCCATCGGCGCCTACCAGCGCGGCAACGACCCGACCGTCGACGAAGCGCTGGAGCGCTGGCCGGAGATCGTCGAGTTCCTCGGCCAGGACGTGGCGCGCGCCGCCGACCTGCCGAGCAGCCGTGCCGCCCTGGAATCCCTGATCCAACGCAACGCCCCCGTCGGCATCCCGCTGCCGACCGGCCCGCAGTAACGCAAGGAACCCCGCGCCATGATGCAATCCCGCCGAATCGACCCGCTGCTGCGCCGCGCACAGGAGCACGAGGATTCCGTCGCCCGCGACCTGGCCGACCGCCAGAACACGCTGGCGCAGCACGAATCCCGGCTGGAGGAGCTGCGCCAGTACGCCGAGGACTACGCCAACAGCCAGATGGCCGCCACCAGTCCGGCGCAGCTGGCCAATCGCCGCGCGTTCCTCGACCGCATCGACCAGGCACTCAAGCAGCAATTGCAGAACGTGGACCGGAGCCGCGCCAGCGTCGACATCGAACGCGACCGCCTGCTGCTGGCCAGCCGCGACAAACAGGTGCTGGAACAGCTGGCCGCCAGCTACCGCGTGCAGGAAAAGCTGATCGTCGATCGCCGCGACCAACGCGAGATGGACGACGTAGGCGCCCGCCGTGCACGCCTGGCCGCGACTACGCGAGAGAACGAGGACGCCTGATGCCGTCGCCGACCTCCGCCCTCACCTTCGCCGTGAAACCGCCGCCGACGGCGGCAGGCAGCAACGCCACCGCGAGCGAGGAACCCGCGAAGAAGACCGCATTCGACGACCTGGTGCGCCGCCCCGCCCGGCGCGACGACGCGCCGCGCACGACGAACCCGCGCAACGGCGAAACGAAGGAACCCGTGCGGCAGCGGCCCGACAGGGCCGTCGCCGGCAAACAGGACGAGTCTCGTACCGAGGATGACAAGTCCGAGGACGCCATCGCCACCTCCGCCGTGCCGCCCATCCTGATGGAATTGCCCCCGATCGCGTCCGCCCTGCCTGCGGATGCGGCGGCCGCGGCGCTGACCGATCCCTTCGGCAATCCCCTGCTCGGTGGCGCCCAGCCCGCGCCCAACACGCCCCTCGCCTCCGATGCCCTGCTGGCCGGCGGCCGTGCGGCGGTGCCGGCTGTGGTGATCGACACGACTGGCGACGGCGCGCAGGCCGCCTCGACCGACACGGCGACGACGCCGGCGCCGAACGCGAGCGAGGCCAAAGCGCCGCTGCAGAACCTGCTGTCGTTCGCCACCCACCTGGCGACCGGCCAGGTGGCGGCGGCGGTGCCGGACGCGATCAACCTGGGCCGCGACCTCGTCGATGCCTTCCGCAGCGAGGACGGCGACGCGCCCGCACCGACCGGCAACCTGCTGGCCGGCGTGGGCGCCTCGAACCAAGCGCTGGGCCTGTCGCGCACCGAGACCGTCAACGCGATGGAAGCGCCGAGCGCCGACCTGCAGGGCGGCCACTTCGACGAGGACATCGGCGATGCCGTGCGCTGGATGGCCGACCAGAAGATCGGCCACGCCCACATCAAGGTCACCCCGAACGACCTGGGCACGGTGGAGATCCGCCTGCGCCTGGAAGGCGACCGCATCCACGCCGACTTCGCCAGCGCCCAGGCCGACGTCCGGCAGGCGCTGGAAAGCAGCCTGCCCCGTCTGCGCGACATGCTGGGCCAGCACGGCTTCCAGCTGGCCCATGCCGACGTCGGCCAGCAGCACGCCCCGCCGTCGCAGGGGGGCGGTTCGTCCACCGGTGATGGCAGCGGTGACGCCAGCGAGCCGGTCTCTGAAGCGCCGCGCAGCGTCCGCATGACGGCGCGCGGGCTGGTGGACGCGTACGCGTGATGGTTCCTGACGGCAGGTGTGGGAGCGACGTAAGTCGCGATGGTGTGACCGATAGCCTGGGTCCCGGTGGGGCCGGAACGTTCGCAGTTGGCATTCGCGACTTACGTCGCTCCCACACCGGACATCGTGCCGGCTGAAGCGCCGTCAAAACTCCGTCGGGCCCTTCCTCCCGGCGCGGCACACCGCTTGCATCACCTGGGCTGACCCCTCAGGAGATCCACCGCCGTGGCAGCCGCCGACAAGACCGCAAGCAAATCCAAGGCCGACAAGGGCGACAAGCCCAAGGGCGGCAAGTCGCTGCTGACCATCGGCCTGGTGGCTGTCATCGCGGCCGGTGCCGCCGGCGGCGGCGCGTGGTACTTCGCCAACCATGGCACGAAGGAAGCAAACGCCGACGCACCCGAGGCCAAGAAGCCCGGCCAGGTGCCCGCGCCCGCCCAGTACTTCGCGCTGGAGCCGCCCTTCGTCGTCAACCTCGTCGGTGAAGCCGGCGGCGCACGCTATCTGCAGGTGGAAGTGCAGCTGATGACGCGCGATCCCGAGGCGCTGACCGCCATCCAGTTGCATGCGCCGGCCATCCGCGCCCGCCTGCTGATGCTGTTCGCCCAGCAGGACGCCACCAGCCTGATGTCGCGCGAGGGCAAGGAGCGTCTGCAGAACGCCGCGCTCGGCGAAGTGAAGGCGCTGCTCGTCGCCGAGACCGGCAAGCCCGCTGCCGAGTCGCTCCTGTTCACCAGCTTCGTGATGCAGTGACGGAACCCCGCCGCCATGATGACCAGTGACCTGCTGTCGCAAGACGAGATCGACGCCCTGCTCAACGGCGTCGACACCGGTGCGATCGAGACCGAAGAGCCGCCGCACGATCCTACCGTGGCGCGGACCTACGATTTCGCCAGCCAGGACCGCATCGTGCGCGGCCGGCTGCCGACGCTGGAGATGATCAACGAGCGCTTCGTGCGCACGTGGCGCATCGGCCTGTTCAACCTGCTGCGCCGCTCGGCGGAACTGTCGGTGCGCGGCATCGAGACCGTCAAGTTCAGCGACTATCTGCATTCGCTGTACGTGCCCACCAACCTCAACCTGGTCAAGTTCAAGCCGCTGCGCGGCGTGGGCCTGATCGTGTTCGAACCGAAGCTGGTGTTCACCATGGTGGACAATTTCTTCGGCGGCGATGGCCGCTACCCGGCCAAGATCGAAGGCCGCGAGTTCACCGCCACCGAGATGCGGGTGATCCAGCTGCTGCTGAAGCAGACCTTCGCCGACCTGATCGACGCGTGGGCACCGGTCATGCCGGTGGACTTCGAGTACATCACCAGCGAGGTCAACCCGCACTTCGCCAATATCGTCAGCCCGCGCGAGTACGTCGTGGTCAGCCGCTTCCACGTGGAGCTGGACGGCGGCGGCGGCGACCTGCACGTCACCCTGCCCTATTCGATGCTGGAGCCGATCCGCGAACTGCTCGACGCCGGCATCCAGTCCGACCGCGTGCACGACGACGACAGCTTCCGCCTGACGATGCACGAACAGCTGCGCACCGCCGAAGTCACCGTCTCCAGCGTGCTGGCCGAGAAGCGCATCAACCTGCGCGAACTGACCCGCCTGAAAGTCGGCGACATCCTGCCCATCGACGTGCCCAAGGCCGTGCCGGTGTGCGTCGAGCAGGTGCCCGTCTTCACCGGCGAGTTCGGCATTTCCAACGGGCAGAACGCCGTGAAGATCATCGCCCACCATCCGCCCGGCGGCCGCCACCAGCAGACCGCGAACGCCCGCCCCACCCTTGCACCCGTCGCCTTCCAGGACGCCACGCCATGATTCCCGAGAACGAAGAAGCCCTCGCCACCGCCTTCGGCGACACCGAGCTTGCCGGCAACGGCGCCCACGTCGGCAACGACATGGACATGAGCCTGGACGTCATCCTCGACGTGCCGGTGACGCTGTCGCTGGAAGTCGGCCGCACGCGCATGCCCATCCGCAACCTGCTGCAGCTCAACCAGGGCTCGGTGGTGGAACTGGAGCGTGGCGCCGGCGAACCGCTGGACGTGTTCGTCAACGGCACGCTGATCGCCCACGGCGAAGTCGTGGTGGTCAACGACCGTTTCGGCGTGCGCCTGACCGACGTGGTCAGCCCCAGCGAACGCATCCGCCGCCTGCGCTGAGCCGATCGCCATGCACGCCTTCGCCCTGCTCGCCACCGCCGCGGCCCCGGCCCAGAAGATCGGCCAGCACGCACCGTCCACGCCCGGTATCGGTGGCGCGCTGGTCGGCCTGATCCTGGTGCTGGGCCTGATCCTTGGCCTGGCCTGGCTGCTGAAGCGCCTGCCCGGTGGCGGCCTCGGCATCCGTCCCAGCGAACAGCTGCGCGTGGTGTCGATGCTGTCGGTCGGCGCCAAGGAGCGCGTGATGGTGATCGAGGTCGGCAAGGAGCAGTTGCTGATCGGCGTGACCGCCGGTGGCATCACCGCCCTGCACACCCTGCCCGAACCCCTGGTCGTCGCGCCCGCGCCGACGATGCCCAACTTCGCCGAACTGCTGGCCAAGCGCCTGCGCAAAGAGTCCTGAGATGCGTCGCTTCATTCTCTCCCTGATCTGCCTGCTGTGGCTGGCCGCGCCGACCCTCGCCTTTGCGCAGGCCGCGACCGCGCCGGCAGCCGCGCCCGCCGCTGCAGCGCCCGCGGCGCCGACCGCACCGACGTTGCCGACCATGCCGAAGGTCAACGTGGGCCAGGTCGGCGACAACACCGTCAGCCTGCCGCTGCAGACGCTGCTGCTGATGACGGCGATCACGCTGATCCCGTCCGCGCTGCTGGCGATGACCGCGTTCACCCGCATCATCATCGTGCTCGGCCTGCTGCGGCAGGCGCTCGGCACCGGCCAGACGCCGTCCAACCAGGTGCTGGTGGGCCTGGCGCTGTTCCTCACCATGCTGGTGATGATGCCCGTCGGTGAAAAGGCGTGGGCCGAAGGCATGGCGCCCTATCTCAACGGCCAGATCGATTTCTCCACCGCGTGGACGCTGACCACCGGCCCGCTGCGCGACTTCATGCTGGCGCAGGTCCGCGAGACCGACCTGATGACGTTCGCCGGCCTGGCCGGACACGGCAGCTACACCGGCCCGGATGCCGTGCCGTTCCCGATCGTCGTCGCGTCCTTCATCACCAGCGAACTGAAGACCGCGTTCGAGATCGGCTTCCTGATCTTCATCCCGTTCGTGATCATCGATCTGGTCGTGGCCAGCGTGCTGATGTCGATGGGCATGATGATGCTGTCGCCGATGCTGGTGTCCGCGCCGTTCAAGATCCTGCTGTTCGTGCTGGTGGATGGCTGGGTGCTGATCGTCGGTTCGCTGGCCGCCAGCTTCAACGGCGTCTGAGGAGCACGCGATGAGTCCCGAAACCGCCCTCACCGAACTGCGTGGTGGCCTGGAGATTGCGCTCTGGGTCGGGGGTCCGCTGCTGCTGGTCGTGCTGGTCGTCGGTGTGGTCATCGGCGTGATCCAGGCCGCCACGCAACTCAACGAACCCACCATCGCGTTCGTCGCCAAGGCCATCGCGCTGACGGCCGCGCTGTTCGCCACCGGCAGCTACCTGCTCGGCGTGCTCGTGGAGTACACCACCACGCTGTTCCAGCGCCTGCCGCATCTGATCGGCTGACGCGGCGGATACGACGCGATGGACGCCGCCACCCAGATGGTGATCGATGGCCAGCAGGCCTTCGGCATGATCAACGCCATCCTGTGGACGATGCTGCGTACCGGCGCGCTGCTGATGGCGGCCCCGCTGATCGGCACGCGCGCAGTCTCGGTGCGCGTGCGCGTCATCATCGCCGGTGCGCTCGCGATGGCGCTGGCACCGCTGCTGCCGGGTACGCCCGATCGCATCGCCTTCGACGCCAGCACCGTGCTCAACGTGGCGCGCGAGCTCGCCGTCGGCGCCTGCATGGGGTTCATGCTGCGGCTCGCCTTCGAAGCCGGCGCGATGGCGGGCGAACTGATCTCGCAGGGCACCGGCCTGGCGTTCGCGCAGATGTCCGATCCGTTGCGCGGCGTGAATTCGGGCGTCGTCGGCCAGTGGTTCTACCTCGCCTTCGGCCTGCTGTTCTTCACCGTCAACGGTCATCTGGCGCTGGTGTCGCTGCTGGTGGACAGCTACCGCTCGTTGCCGATCGGCACGGCGCTGCCCGACGTGCAGCAGGTGCTGGAGGTCGCGCCGATGCTGTTCACCCACATTTTGCGTGCCGCGGTGGGGCTGGCCCTGCCGGTGATGGTGGCGATGCTGGCGGTGAACCTCGCTTTCGGCGTGCTGGGCCGCGCCGCCCCTGCGCTCAATCCGATCCAGCTCGGCCTGCCCACTGCCCTGCTGCTTGGCCTGTTCCTGCTGGCGCTGCTGGCCGGCGAACTGGGACCACCGGTGCAGCGCATCTTCGACCTTTCGTTTGACGCGGCGCGGCAAATCACTGCCTGACGAAACGCGCGTTACTTATGTGAAAAGGTGTCGGAACGCACGTTTGGCGGATGCTGGCGCCTCGTTTCACATCGCGTTTGCGCGGGCTGTTCCACTAAATGCATGAATTTGTGCAGAATGGGGACGAGGGAGCTGCAACATACGCCTGCGAACGGACTGGAGACCCTCCGGCCCGACGCGGCAGCGCTCCCCCCGCGAAACGGAGATTGCCTGTGAGCCACAGCCCTACCCACAAGCGACGCACCAGCCAGGAAACGCGGGAGGCCGTGCTCGCCGCCGCACGCCGGCTCTTCTTCACCAAGGGATTCGACCAGACCACGCTGATGGACCTGGGCGAGGAAACCGGTCTCAGCGCGCGCGGCGTCATCCTGCACTTCGAGACCAAGGCCGACATCATCGCCACGCTGCTCATCCGTGACTACACCGGGCGCAAGGCGCCGATGGTGGAACGTCCGCAGGGATCGACGCACGCGCAGCGCATCCTCGACTTCTATTTCTGGATGGCCCGCGAAGACGCGGCCAACTTCATCGCCTTCCCCGCACTGTGGAGCGTGTCGGCCCGCTGGTCGCCCGCCGTGGAGGCCGAGATGAACGGCGCGCTGCGCCGGATGCGCGAACCGGTGCGTCTGGAATTGAGCCGTGGCATGGGCGCAGGCGAGTTCCGTGGCCTGGACATCCAGCATGCCGACGAGATGATCTGGCAGAGCTACCAGCATGGCCTGCGTGCCGTGTCCGTGAATGGCGGCACACCGGCGATGGCGGTACCGCAGGTGTTCAAGACGCTGGAAGCGTTGTCGGCCTGAAGCGTCCACGGACGTAAAGGCACTGCCCGAAAGCGAACGGCCTCCTTGTTGAGGCCGTTCGTGTTTTATGGGGACGGGAGATCGCTCAGTCGCGGCCGTTGCCCTTGCCGTTGTTGCCCTTCCCGTTTCCCTTGTTGCCGTTGCCTTTGCCCGGATGGCCTGCGTGGTCGGGCTTGCCGCGATGGCCCGCAGACGAAGACTTGCCGCGCCCCGGCCCATGCTCCGCCCAATCGACGCTGACGCGCTGGTCGACACGGATCGGATAACCCCAACGGTCGTAGGTACCGACCGCGCCGTTCTTCAACGCATGGAAGGCCTGCGAGCCCGGCTTGATGCCCATCTGCTTGGCCAGATTGCCCCACCCCTGGCCAGGATTCCGCTCATAGCGGTGCACGACATCCAGACAAGGAATACCCAACGCACGCGCGATCGCGCAGGCAAAGTAGACATCGGCTGGTGCCCAGCCCTTCCTGTCCAGAAGTTCCAGCACGAGCGAACGCGGCGCGCCGTAATAGCCCGTCATCTCGGACACGAAGGGATCGCGGTAGCGGCGTCCGTAGTCGTTGATCTCGCCCAATCGCGTATCGACCCATACGTCACCGGTACGGACGTTGTAACCCACGGTCTGCGCCTGCGCCGGCACGGCCGATGCGACCGCCCAGCCGAGCGACGCCGCGACAAACACCATCCTCACTACTCTCATGTCCCGCCTCCTCAATCCAAGGTGGGCGCGAGTCTTCCGGTCTCGCGGTGAATGATGGATGACGTGCGGCAGAACATGGATTACCGCGCCGTTCCGGCACTCGCCAAGCGTGATCTCCATCACTCCCGACTCCGCGCAAGGGCCTACACTGCGCGGGCCCTCGCGGCGCTGTTCCGTCCGCTTATCCGATTCCTTTGAGCACGCCACCTTCCGACCCCCAGCGTCCGCACCCGGCCCTCTCGATGAAGCCGACACGCCGCGACTTCCGCCTGGACATCATCGTCCTGCTGGGCTCCATCACGGCGGTGACGATCGCGTCGTTCGGTGGGTACCGTGCCTGGCAGGGACATTGGCCGCAGGCCGCTTTCGACCTGATCGTCGTGCTAGCTGTCTCGGCTCCCGTGCTTTACGCCTGGCGCAGCGGCGACAGCCTGCGCGCCGGCAATGTGCTGGCGGCGCTCAATTCCTGCGCGACGTTCGGTGCCTGCCTGATGCTGGGGCATACCGCGCTCACCTGGACCTACCTGGTGCTGCTGACCAACTTCTTCATCGGTCACCGTTGGCTGGCCGTAGGCTGCAACGTGGCGTTGATCGTGGGCATGCAGCTGATCCCCGGGTTCTTCCATGACGGCGTGCATGCGGTGTCGGTGTTCGTCAGTGCCGGGCTCATCACCGGGTTCTCGCTCATCTTCGCCTCGCGCACGCAGGACGACCGCGCACAACTCGAGCGGCTGGCGGCGATCGACGCACTGACCGGTGTGCCGAACCGGCGCAGCATGGAACGTGCGCTGGGCGATGCGGTCGATCGCTTCCAGCGTGGCGAGTGCTGCTTCGGCCTGGTCGTGCTGGACCTCGACCATTTCAAGGACGTCAACGACCAGTACGGCCATGCGGCCGGCGATGCCGCCATCGCCGACCTGGCCTCGATCCTGCGTTTCGAGATGCGCCGCAACGACCAGGTGTTCCGCTTCGGCGGTGAAGAGTTCGTGGCCCTGCTCGAGCTGGACAGCACGGAAGCCCTCGAAGCCACGACCGAACGGCTGCGCAAGGCAGTACGCGGCGCGCTGCGCGGACCGGGCGGCCGCATCACCATCTCGCTGGGCGCCGCCCTGCTGCGCGAACAGGAGAAGACCTGGCACGACTGGTTCTCGCGTGCCGATGCCGCGTTGTATCGCGCCAAGATGGCCGGCCGCGACAGCTACGTGATCGCGGACGACCTGTTCTAGGAGTCAACGAAGAGGAGTGGGGAGTGAGGGAAGCGCGCGCGCTCATCACTCACTCCCCGCCCCATCACCGCTTCTCGCGGCTACCCCACCACCACCGGTACAGCACCGGCAGCACCACCAGCGTCAGCAGCGTCGACGAGACGATGCCGCCGATCACCACGGTCGCCAGCGGGCGCTGCACTTCCGAGCCGGCACCGACGTTGAACGCCATCGGCAAGAAGCCGAGTGAGGCCACCAGCGCGGTCATCAGCACCGGGCGCAGGCGACCGAGCGCGCCATCGACGACCGCCTGATCCAGCGGCATGCCCTGCTCGCGCAGCTTGCGGATGAAGGTGATCATCACCAGTCCGTTGAGCACGGCGACGCCCGACAGCGCGATGAAGCCCACGCCAGCGGAAATGGACAACGGAATGCCGCGCAGCGCCAGCGCGACCACGCCACCGGTCAGCGCCAGCGGTACGCCGGTGAACACGATGGTCGCGTCCTTCGCCGAACCGAAGGCCCAGAACAGCAACGCGAAAATCACCACCAGCGTCGCCGGCACTACCACCGCGAGGCGCTGGCTGGCCGAGATCAGTTGCTCGAACGTGCCGCCGTAGTCGATCCAGTAGCCGGCTGGCAGCGTGACCTCGGCAGTGATGCGCTCGCGGAGGTCGTCGACGAAGCCGCCCAGGTCGCGGCCGCGCACGTTGGCCGTCACCACCACGCGACGCTTGCCGTTCTCGCGGTTGACCTGGTTGGGCCCGAGCGTGGTCTCGATCTTCGCCACCTCGCGCAGCGGCACCGTGCCGGGCGTTCCCGAACGCCAGCTCGCCCCGCGCATCGATTCGTCCTCGTTGCCGGCACCGCCCAGCGGAATGGGCAGGTCGTGCAGCGCCGCGGGATCCTGCCGCATCGCTTCCGGCAGGCGCACGACGATGTCGAAACGGCGGTCGCCCTCGAACAGCTGCCCCGCGACTTCACCGCCGACCGCGGTCGCCACCGTGTCCTGCACGTCGCCGGGATTCAGGCCGTAGCGGATCAGGGCCTGGCGGTCCGGCGTGATGGTGAGCAGCGGCAGGCCGGTCGCCTGTTCGATGCGCACGTCCGCCGCGCCGTCCACGGCCTTGGCGGCCGCTTCGATGCGTTCACCGACCTCCACCAGCGTGCCGAGATCGTCGCCGTAGAGCTTGATCGCGACGTCGGCACGCACGCCGGAGATCAGCTCGTTCATGCGCATCTGGATCGGCTGGGTGAACTCGTAGTTGTTGCCGGGGATCTCGGCGACCGCCTTCTCGATCTCGGCCACCAGCGTCGCCTTCGGCTTGCGCGGGTCCGGCCACTGGTTGCGCGGCTTCAACATGACGAAGGTATCCGCTACGGATGGCGGCATCGGATCGGTCGCCACTTCCGCCGTGCCCAGCTTGCCGAACACGCGGTGCACCTCGGGGAACTGCTTGATGCGCTCCTCCAGCGTGGACTGCATGCGAACCGCCTGGTCCAGGCTGGTGCCCGGGATACGCATCGCGTGCAGGGCGATGTCGCCTTCGTCCAGGCTGGGCACGAACTCGGTGCCCAGCCGCGTGGCCAGCAGACCGCACAGCACGACCAGCGCGAATGCTCCTCCTGCCACGACGAGGCGCGCACGCAATGCCCAGGCCAGCACGGGCGCGTAAGCGCGACGCGCCCAGCCCATCACCCGCGTTTCCTTCTCCTGCACGCGGCCGCGCAGGAACAGCGCGATCGCCGCCGGCACGAAGGTCAGCGACAGCAGCATCGCGCCGCTCAGCGCCAGCACCACGGTGATCGCCATCGGATGGAACATCTTTCCTTCCACGCCGGTGAGCGCGAAGATCGGCAGGTACACGGCGGTGATGATGCCGAGGCCGAACAGGCTGGGCCGGATGACCTCGGCCGTCGCCGACGCAGTGGCGTCCAGCCGCTCCTCGTCCGTCAACAGGCGTCCCAGCCTGTGCTGCAATTCGCCGAAGCGGCGCAGGCAGTTCTCGATGATGATGACGGCGCCATCGACGATCAGACCGAAGTCGAGCGCGCCCAGGCTCATCAGGTTGCCCGACACGCCCCCGCGCACCATGCCGGTCAGGGTGAACAGCATCGACAGCGGAATCACCGCCGCGGTGATCAGCGCGGCACGCCAGTTGCCCAGCAGCAGGAACAGCACCACGACGACCAGGATCGCGCCTTCGACCAGGTTCTTGGCGACCGTGCGGATGGTGCGATCGACCAGCGACGTGCGGTCGTACATCGGCTCTGCGCGCACGCCGGACGGCAGGCTGCGGTTCGCCTCTGCCAGACGCGCGGCCACCGCCTGCGAGACCTCGCGGCTGTTGGCGCCGATCAGCATGAACGTGGTGCCCAGTACGACCTCCTTGCCGTCCAGCGTCGCGGCACCGGTACGCAGCTCCGGCCCTTCGCCGACCTGTGCGACATCACGCACGCGGATCGGCACGCCGTCGCGGCGATCCAGCACGATGTCGCGGATGCCATCGAGGTCGGCGACCTGTCCGGGCGCGCGCACCAGGAACTGCTGGCCGTTGCGCTCGATGTAACCCGCGCCGACGTTCTGGTTGTTGCGCGCCACCGCCTGCACCACGTCGTGCAGGGTGAAGCCCAGCGCCACCAGCCGCGCCGGATCCGGGGTGATGTGGATCTGCCGTGCGAAGCCGCCGATGGTGTTGACCTCGGTGACGCCGGGCACGTTGCGCAGTTGCGGACGCACCACCCAGTCCTGCAGCGTGCGCAGGTCGGTGGCGGTGTACGGCGTGCCGTCGTCCTTGCGAGCCTTCGCGTCGGCTTCTACCGTGTACATGAAGATCTCGCCCATGCCGGTGGCGAGGGGGCCCATCTCCGGTTCCAGGCCGGCGGGCAGCTGCGACTTCACCTGCTGGAGGCGCTCGCCCACCTGCTGGCGGGCGAAGTAAACGTCGGTGCCGTCCTTGAACACCACGGTCACCTGCGACAGTCCGTAGCGCGAGATCGAGCGCGTGTAGTCCAGTCCCGGCAGGCCGGCCAGCGCCGTCTCCAGGGTGAAGGTCACGCGCTGCTCGGCCTCCAGCGGCGAGTAGCCGGGCGCTTCGGTGTTGACCTGCACCTGCACATTGGTGATGTCGGGGGTGACGTCGATCGGCAGCTTGCCGAAGCTCCACACGCCGACCGCAACCAGCGCCAGCGTCAACGCCAGCATCAACCAGCGGTGTGCGATGGCGAAGCGCAGGATGCGCTCCAGCATCCCGTTCGGCTCGGGAGTGCCTCGCTCAATGGTCATGCGAAGCCCCCGATTTCTCGATGTCGGCCTTCACCAGATAGCTCTGCTCGACGACCACCTGGTCGCCGGCCTTCAACCCCGACAGCACTTCGACCCGCTGCGCATCGCGTTTGCCCAGTTCGACCGGCCGGATCTCGTAGACGTCACCGACGCGCACGAACACCACGTCCCAGTCGCGGAAGGTCTGCAGCGCCGCAAGCGGCACCACCATCGCTGCCGGCTGTTGCTCCACGGTGATGCGCGCCTTCACCGCCGAACCGGGACGCCACAGGCCATCGCTGTTTTCCAGCGTCGCGCGCGCCACCGTGCTCTGGCTGGCCGTCGCTGTGCCGGGCAGTACCCTTTCGAGCGTGGTCTGCGCAGTCGCGCCATCGCTCAGTCGCGTTACGGTGACCGGTACGCCGGGCACGATGTGCTGCGCATCGGCGCCGAAGATGTGCAGGTCCACCCATAGTGTGGACAGATCGGCGACCTCGAACAGCGTCATGCCCTCGCCGGCCACGCTGCCGACGCTGGCGTTACGCGCCAGCACCACGCCGCCGATCGGCGAGGTGACCGAATACGTGGTCAGGCTCAGGTTGCTTTCCACCGTCGCCAGCGTCTGGCCTGCCCGCACGCGATCGCCGACGTTGACGGCAAGCCGGCGGATCGGACCGGGGAAACGCGCGGCGACATTGGCGACGCGGCCTTCGACCGGCGTCAGCAGACCCTGCACCTCGTGCTCGTCGGCGATCGTGCCGGCCTGCACCGCTGCGACACGGATGCCGGAATCCGCGGCGATCTTCGCTCCGATGGTCGTACGGCCTTCGTAGCTGTCGTAGGTCCAGCGCAGTGATTTGCCTTCGACCTTGGCCAGCACTTCGACGTCGAAGGAGTGCGGTTCGCCGACCACGCTCTTCGCCAGCAGGCTGCCATCCGCTTGCGGCTGCAGTACGTGGTTCTCGCGCACGTCGCCCAGGCGGACCAGGCGGACCTCCACGCTGCCCGCCGTCGCCGGCAGCGGTTTGCCGTCGCGATACAGCCAGGCTTGGTAGGTGGGCGGCGTACCGGACTCGGCAATCGCGAGTTCGACACGATAGCCGTCCTGTTCCAGCAGCCGGCCACCATGTTCGCCTCGCGCCGCTTCTTCTTCGCCGTGGCCGCCGGCTTCGTCGTGGCCATGGCCGGCCTCGCTGCCGTGGTCGTCGGCGTGATCGCCATTCCCACCGCCGCACGCGGCCAGCAGCAGGGACAGGGCAAGCGCGCTCATCAGGGGACGCAAGGTCATGGGGTCGTTCCTTCTTCTGGAGCGGCCGGCGCGGCGACGAACGCCTGCCCGGTGAGCCGTTGGATTTCGATCAGGGCCGCCTGCGCGTCGAGCGCGGCGTCCAGTTGCTGGCGACGCGTCGCCGTGGTTTCCGATTGCAGCTGTGCCCATTCCAGGTAGCTGATGGCACCGCCGCGGTAGGCACGCTCGGCGGCCTGTTCGGCACGCAGCAGGCGCGGCAGCACGTCGTCGCGCGTGCGCTGCACGTCGACCTGCGCCACGCGGTAGCGGCCGTGCGCGTCGGTCAGCGTGGAGTACAGCGCGATGTCGCGCGATTCGCGTTCGATCTCGAGTGCCGCCAGGTCCGCCTCGGCCGCGCGGATCTCCGGTGCGGCGCGGCGGGCGCTACCGAGCGACAGCGACACGCCACCGACCAGCGCGGTATCGCCGCTGTCCTGCATCCGACGCACGCCGACCTGCCAGTCGAGATCGGGCGTCGATGCCGTGCGCGCAAGACGCACCCGCGCTTCGCGGATCCGGCGCTCGTCGGCGAACTGGGCCAGCTCCGGCGTGCCGTCCAGCAGGGATGCCAGGACGTCGATGTCGTCGATCGCAGGCAGCGCCAGCGGATCACCGGCGACCACCTCGAAGCGCGGCGCGCGCTCACCCCACAGTGCAGCCAGATGCTGGCGTGCGGCGGCCTGCTGCTGGTCGGCACGCACCAGCGCCAGTTCGGCACGCGCCAGTGCCGCCTGTGCGGTCAATACGACCGATTCGGGCGAGGCGCCTGCCTGCAGCCGCTGACGGGCGCCGGCAACGGTACGTCGGCGTTGCGCGATGTCCTGCGCGGCGATGGCCCGTTGCGCCCGTGCGCCGGCAACCGCCAGGTAGCGGCGGGCGACATCGGCCAGCAGGTCCAGACGCTGCGTTTCGCGCTGCATCGCCAACGCGTCGATACGGGCCTGCGCCAGCGTGCGGCGCGCATCCAGCTTGCCGCCGCGCTCCAGCACGCCGGCCAGCGTCAGCGTGGCTTCCGCCTGTTGGACGCCGCTGGAGTCGCCCGTGCCGAGCACGTTCTCGAGGTCGAGCCCGGCCCGCAGCGCCGGCCGCAGCAGCGCGACCTCGCGTTCGGCCAGCAGGGTGTCGGTGCGGGCACCGAACAGGCGCAGGTCGGGATGGGCACGGGCGACGCGCGCCATGGCCTCGTCCAGCGTGAGTGTTTCAGGGGGAACAGCAGGCGATGGCGCCTGTGCGTGCACGCACGGCGCGATCGCGAAGGCGGCCAATGCCGCCAGTCGCAACCACATGGGAAGTCTCCGGAACGTCGGTGAGGGAACGCGGGCGACAGGACGTCAGCCCGGTACGGCCATCACGCGACGATCGGAGGACGCAGCAAGGATGCGGGACGCGCGGTCGGCAACGGGACCGCGTCGGCCGCCAGGGCCACGGACGGCAACAGCATGCCCTGCAGCAGCAGCGGCGAGGGGACGATGGCGGTCAGGTGGCCGCAGCAGTGACTGGCATGCATCAGCGCATGCAGCAGGTCGCCCTCGCCTGCGTCGCCATCGGCGTGCTCGTGACCGCTGCCGGTCGCGTCATGATCGCTGACCGCATGCAGGTGCTCGCTCCCACTGCCCAGCTCATGCAGGTCGCCGAGCGAGGCGAAGACCGGGTTCGCCAGCACCGCCAGCAGCAACACCGCCAGCGCCGGCAGGCGCAGCAGGAAGAAACGGCGGTGGCGCAGGAAACGGAGCATCGGAGCGACATGCTAGCCGCCCGGTCTCGCGTTAGACAATTCCACGCCGGGTTCCCGTCCCCGACTGGAACAGCTCTTGCACGACAGGCTCCCGACCCCGTCGGAAACACGCCATGTCTGAGCAGGACGAAAGCGGCGAACGCACTGAATTACCCACCGAGAAACGGCTTCGCGAAGCCCGTGAGCAGGGCAACATCCCGCGTTCGCGCGAGCTGGCGACGGCGGCGGTGTTCGGTGCGGGCGTGCTGGCGATCATCGCGATGGGCCCCGGACTGGCGCGCAACGCGCTGGGCTGGATGAAGATCGCCCTGACCCCCGACCCGATGCTGATGCGCCAGCCGGACCAGCTGTTCGGCTACGTCGGCCTGATGATGCTGAAGCTGCTGGTCGCGATCGCGCCGGTCGCGGCCATCTGCGTGCTGGCGGGCCTGGCCGCACCGGTGGCGATGAGCGGCCTGCGCTTTTCGCAGAAGTCGCTGATGCCCGACTTCAAGCGGCTCAACCCTGCCAGCGGCCTCAAGCGCCTGTATGGCGCGGAGAGCGTGGCCGAACTGCTGAAGTCCTTGCTCCGCGTGGCCCTGATCGGTGGTGCGGCGGCGATCTGCCTGAAGATGGGCCTGAACCCCCTGCGCGAACTGCTGACCATGCCGCTGGAGCAGGCGGTGCGCAGCGGCCTGAAGTTCACCAGCACGCTGCTGCTGGCCACCACCGGCGGGCTGATCCTGCTGGCCGCCATCGATGCCCCGTACCAGAAGTGGAACTGGCTGCGGAAGCTGAAGATGACCCGCGAAGAGCTGCGCAAGGAGATGAAGGAAAGCGAGGGCAGCCCGGAAGTAAAGGGCCGGATCCGCCAGATGCAGCACCAGATGTCGCAGCGCCGGATGATGGAAGACGTGCCCAAGGCCGACGTGATCGTGGTCAACCCGACCCACTATGCGGTGGCCCTGAAGTACCAGGCCGGCCAGATGGGCGCCCCCACGGTGGTCGCCAAGGGCGTGGACGAACTGGCCATGCGCATCCGCGAAGTCGCCGACGCCCACCGCATCGCCATCGTGTCGGCGCCGCCTTTGGCACGCGCCTTGTATCGCGAAGGTCAGCTTGGCCGGGAAATCCCCGTGAGAATGTACGCCGCCGTCGCCCAGATCCTCTCCTACGTCTATCAACTGCGCGCCTGGCGCGTGGGCGAAGCCGCGCTGCCCGACCTGCCCGCCGTCGACATCGACGAGCACGGAGGTAAGGCATGAGCGCGCAACCGGCCGGCGGCCTGCGCTGGATGGACATGCTGAAGAACGGCCTGGGCGCGCCGCTGGTCGTGCTGGCGCTGCTGGCCATGATCGTGGTGCCGCTGGCGCCGCCGGTGCTGGACGCGCTTTTCAGCTTCAACATTGCCATTTCGCTGGTGGTGCTGCTGGCGGTGATCTACGTGAAGCGGCCGCTGGACTTCACCATCTTCCCGATCATCCTGCTGATGACCACGATGCTGCGCCTGGCGCTGAACGTGGCCTCCACCCGCGTGATCCTGCTCAACGGCCAGAATGGCCATGACGCGGCCGGCAAGGTCATCGCGGCGTTCGGCGAGTTCGTGGTGGGCGGCAATTACGCCGTCGGCATCGTGGTGTTCGCCATCCTGACCATCATCAACTTCGTGGTCATCACCAAGGGCGCGGGCCGCATCGCCGAGGTGTCGGCCCGCTTCATCCTGGACGCGATGCCCGGCAAGCAGATGGCCATCGACGCCGACCTCAACGCCGGTGTGCTGACCCGCGAGGAAGCCAAGGCCCGCCGCGAGGAAGTCCGCGCGGAAGCCGACTTCTACGGCTCGATGGACGGCGCCAACAAGTTCATCCGCGGCGACGCCATCGCCGGCATCCTGATCCTGTTCATCAACCTCATCGGCGGTTTCGCCGTGGGCATGCTCCAGCACGGCATGCCGGCCGCCGAAGCGGCCTCGACCTACACCCTGTTGTCGATCGGCGACGGCCTGGTCGCCCAGCTGCCCGCCCTGCTGGTCTCGTCGGCGGTGGCCATGCTGGTCACCCGCGCCTCGCGCTCGGAAGACATGGGCAAGGCCGTGATGGGCCAGGCCTTCGGCCAGCACAAGGCGCTGGCAGTGGCCGCCGGCGTGCTGGGCCTGGTCGGGCTGGTCCCCGGCATGCCCAACGTCGCCTTTTTGACGCTGGCGGCCGGCATCGGCTACCTGGCATGGAAGATGTGGAAGCGGACCCAGGAAGGACCCGAGGCCGCGGCCGGCGACGTGCCCGCCCTGCCCGGCCCGGGTACGCCCGACCGCAATGCCGAACTGACCTGGGACGAGCTGCGCCCGGTCGATCCGCTCGGCCTGGAAGTGGGCTACCGGCTGATCCCGCTGGTCGACAAGAATCAGGGCGGCGAGCTGATGTCGCGCATCAAGGCCGTACGCCGCAAGCTGACCCAGGACCTCGGCTTCCTGGTGCCGCCGGTGCATATCCGCGACAACCTGGAACTGCCGTCCAACGGTTATCGCCTGCTGGTACATGGCGTGCCGGTGGCGTCGGCGGAGATCCATCCCGACCGCGAGCTGGCGCTCGACCCGGGCGGCGCGTTCGGTGCCATCGATGGTATTCCGGGCAAGGATCCGGCCTTCGGCCTGGATGCGGTGTGGATCCAGTCACACCAGAAGGCCACCGCCGAATCGCTGGGCTACACCGTGGTCGATCCGGCCACCGTCATGGCCACCCATCTTTCCCACCTGGTACGCGAACACGCGCCGGAACTGCTCGGCCACGAAGAAGTCCAGCAGCTGCTGGCGCAGTTGGGCCGCAGCGCGCCGAAGCTGGTCGAGGACCTCACCCCGAAGGCGCTGCCGCTGGCCACCGTGGTGCGCGTGCTGCAGAACCTGCTGATCGAGCGCGTGCCGATCCGCCAGCTGCGCCGCATCGCCGAGGCACTGGTCGAGTTCGCCCCGCAGAACACCGATCCGGCCGCGCTCACGGCCGCCGTACGTACCTCGCTGGGCCGTTTCATCGTGCAGGAGATCTCCGGGATGGCGCCGGAACTGCCCGTCTATACCTTGGCGCCGAATCTGGAACGCGTCTTGCAGGACAGTACCCAGGGAACCGGCGCGGCGCTGGAACCGGGACTGGCGGAACGCCTGCACCAGAGCCTCGCCGACGTGGTGACCAAGCAGGAAGCCCGCAGCGAGCCTGCGGTGGTGCTGGTACCGGGAACGGTCCGCGCCGCCCTCGCCCGCCTGGTCCGCCACAGCGTCCCCTCGCTGTCGGTGCTGGCCTACAGCGAGGTTCCCGAGGACAAGCGGTTGAAGCTGGTCGGCACGATCAGCTGATACCCGGAGCAGCAGAACCCGACGCGACCTGGAACCGGATAGCACGCCATGAAAATCAAACGCTTCGTCGCCCCCGACATGCGCACCGCCTTCGCGATGGTCCGGCAGGAACACGGCCCGGACGCGGTGATCCTGTCCAACCGGGTCACCGAGGATGGTGTCGAGATCGTCGCCGCCAGCAACTACGACGAAGCGCTGGTGCAGCGCACGCTGGACGCGATGCGCCCGGCCGCGCCCGCCGCGCCGCTGCATCCGCTGCTCGACCCGGCGCCGCAGGCACCGGCCGCCAACGCCCCGGCGCTGTCGCCGGCCGAAGCTGCGGCCAGCTACTTCGCCCGTCGCCAGCCGGCCGCTCCCGCCGCCCCGCGTGCCGAGGCCGCAAAGCCGGCGCCCGCCCCGATCGCACCTGCCGCGCCGATCGCACCTCCGCGCGCACCGGTGGTTGTCGCGCCCGCGCCGATCCACGACGAGATCCCGGCGCCGGTCATCCGCGACATCGCACCGCAACTGATCGAACCCGAATCCTTCGCGGCCAAGCTGGCCGCCTGCCTGCCGGCCGCGCCCGCCAACGAACCGGTCGCCAGGATCGAGCCGGCCGCGATCCCGCGCCGCCCGGCCTCGCACCGCGCCGAGATCGACGACACGCTCGATCTGGACGCCCTGCTGCCCTCGATCGCCCCGCCGCTGTCGCTGCCGGAACCCGAACCGGCACCGGTCGCCGCACTGCACGCCACCCGCGTGACCGCCGCCGCACCGGCCCCGATGCCGGCCGCCATCACCGTGCCGACGCTGACGGTCGTCACCGACAACGCCGCGGAAGCGCGGGAGAGCGACGAGCAGCTGGTGCAGATGCGCGGCGAACTGTCCGCCATGCGCGAGATGATCGAGCGCGAGATGCATCGCCTCACCGACGAACGCCTGCGCGGCTCGCCGGTGCGCATGCAGGCGATGGAGCTGATGGAAGACTACGGCTTCGACGCCGGCATCACCCGCGACATCGCCCTGCAGATTCCCGCCGACACCGAACTGCATCGCGGCCGCGGCCTGATGCTGGGCCTGCTGTCGAAGAAGCTGCCGGTGCTCGACACCGATCTGCTCGACACCGGCGGCGTCATCGCCCTGGTCGGCCCGACCGGCGCCGGCAAGACCACCACCATCGCCAAGCTGGCGGCCTGCTTCGCGCAGCGCCACAACGCCCGCGATGTCGCTCTGGTCACCACCGACACCGTCCGCGTCGGCGGCCGCGAGCAGCTGCACGGCTACGGCCGCCAGCTCGGCATCGCCGTGCACGAGGCCGACAGCGCGCAGACCCTGGCGCTGGTGCTGGAGCGTCTGCGCGACTACAAGCTGGTGCTGATCGACACCGCCGGCCTGGGCCAGCGCGACCGCAACCTGGTCGGCCAGCTCAACTGGCTGCGCGCCTCGGGCCAGGTGAAGACCCTGCTGTGCCTGCCGGCCAATTCGCACTTCTCCGACCTGGACGAAGTGGTCCGCCGCTTCAGCACCGTGCAGCCGCAAGGCGTGGTGCTGACCAAGCTGGACGAGACCGGACGCCTGGGCAGCGCGCTGAGCGTGGTGGTCGACCACCAGTTGCCGATGACCTGGGTGACCGACGGCCAGCGCGTCCCCGACGACCTCCACCGCGCCAACAGCGCCCACCTCGTGCTGCGGCTGGACCAGCTGCGCCGCGAAGCCGACGAACCCTGCTCGACCGAGGCCACCCATGTCGCCTGATCACCCGCTGCAGACCAATCCCCGCAGCACCCCGCCGTTGCCCGGCGCGTTCCATCCCGTGCGTGTCGTCGCCGTCACCGGCGGCAAGGGCGGCGTGGGCAAGACCAACGTGTCGGTCAACCTCGCCGTGTCGCTGGCCGAAATGGGCAAGCGCACGCTGCTGATGGACGCCGACCTGGGCCTGGCCAACGTCGACGTACTGCTCGGCCTGTCGCCGAAGTTCACCCTGGCCGACCTGATCGCCGGCCGCTGCGGACTCGAGGACGTGCTGCTGGAAGGCCCCGAGGGCGTGCTGGTGGTGCCGGCCTCGTCGGGTTTCCGCCACATGGCCGAACTGACGCCGGCCGAACATGTCGGCCTGGTCAACGTGTTCTCCGAACTGCAACGCGCGCTCGACTTCATGGTGGTGGACACCGCCGCCGGCATCAGCGACAGCGTGCTGACGTTCTGCCAGGCCGCCCAGGACACCGTGGTGGTGGTCTGCGACGAGCCGGCCTCGATCACCGACGCCTACGCCCTGATCAAGGTGCTGGCGCGCGAGCGCGGCCTGGACCGCGTGCACGTCATCGCCAACATGGTCCGCGACCCCAACGAAGGCAGGAAGCTGTACGAGAAGCTCGCCCGCGTCTGCGAACGCTTCCTCGGCGACGTCGCCCTGCACTACCTGGGCGCCGTGCCGCAGGACGACTGGCTGCGCCGCGCCGTGCAGCGCCAGCAGCCCGTCGTGAAGGCCTACCCGGGCAGCCCGTCCGCCCGCGCCATCACCGACATCGCGCGCACCACCGCCCGCTGGCAGCCGCCGGTCGGCGCACGCGGCAACGTCGAGTTCTTCGTCGAACGCCTGATCCAGCGGGGGGTGGCCGCATGAACACCGCCGCCGCCCAGTACCGCGCCGTGCAACGCAGCAGCGCGAACGACTTCGTCACCCAGCACGCCGACCTGGTGCGCCGCATCGCCCACCACCTGGCGGCGCGCCTGCCGGCCAGCGTGGAGATCGACGACCTGATCCAGGCCGGCATGATCGGCCTGCTGGAAGCCTCGCGCAGCTACGACGCCGAACAGGGCGCTTCGTTCGAAACCTACGCCTCCATCCGCATCCGCGGTTCGATGATCGACGAGATCCGTCGTGGCGACTGGGTGCCGCGCTCGGTGCACCGCCGCGCCCGCCAGGCCGCCGCCACCGTGCGGGAGATCGAGCAACGCACCGGCCGCGCCGCCATCGCCACCGAAGTGGCCAGTGCCATGGAGATGCCGCTGCCGGAATACCTGCGGCTGATGGAAGACGCCGCGCGCGGCCAGGTGCTGAGCCTGGAGTCGCATATCGACGACCACGGCGAACCGAACACCACGCGCACCGGCGGCCCGTCGCCGCAGCAGCACCTGGAGCGCAGCGAGTTCCGCCAGCAGTTGGTGAAGTGCATCGGTCAGTTGCCCGAACGCGAGCAGCTGGTGCTGTCGATGTACTACGAGCAGGAGCTCAACCTGAAGGAAATCGGCGCGGTGCTGGGCGTCAGCGAGTCCCGCGTCTGCCAGATCCACGGCCAGGCCATGGTGCGCCTGCGCGGTCGCCTGCAGGTGTTCGAGAAGGCCGATGCCGGCCTGGAAGACCAAGACTGAAGAATCCCCGCAGCCTGCCGATAAAGCCCCGGTAGGCCGCCGCGTGCAGCCCCTGCCTTGCCGTTGCCCCTCGCCGGGCACGCTTTACCGGAGTTCGATGTGACCGCCAACAAGAACATGCGCATCCTCATCGTGGACGACTTCTCCACCATGCGCCGCATCATCAAGAACCTGCTCAACGACCTCGGCTACACCAACACCGCCGAGGCCGACGATGGCACCACCGCGCTGACCGCGCTGGGCCAGGGCAGCTTCGATTTCGTGGTCACCGACTGGAACATGCCGGGCATGACCGGCATCGAGCTGCTGAAGGCCATCCGCGCCGACGACCGCTTCAAGACGCTGCCGGTGCTGATGGTGACCGCGGAAGCCAAGCGGGAACAGATCATCGAGGCCGCGCAGAACGGCGTGAACGGCTACATCATCAAGCCGTTCACCGCACAGACGCTGGAAGAGAAGCTGGGCAAGATCTTCGAACGCCTGGGAGCCGCCGCCTGATGAACGCCGTCGCCGATGCCACCGGTGCGCGCGCGGCGCTGGTGGAAAAACTGCAGCACGCGCTCGATGCGCTGGAACAGGGCGACGAAGCCGGTTGGCGCCGGGAACTGGATGCGATCGCCGCCTGGCGCACGCAGCCGATGATGCAAGGTCTCGGACGCCTGGCGCGCGAGCTCGCGCAGACGCTGGGCGAACTGCCCCCGACCGATGCCGGCGAACTCGACGACGCCTGCTCGCGCCTGGACCACGTGGTCGAAATGACCGAACAGGCCAGCCACAAGACCCTCGACCTGGCCGAGCAGTGCCGCGGCTACGCGACCGAACTGAAGGCCACCGCGCTGTCCGCCGAACAGGCGGCGCTGGTGGAGCGCATCGGCAAGGGCCTGTCCGAGATGGCGCTGGCGCAGAGCTACCAGGACCTCACCGGCCAGATCATCCGTCGCGTGGCCGGCATCGTGCGCCGCGTGCACGAGGGTTTCGGCGCGCTCGGCCTGCCTCCGCCTGAAAAAAAGCAGGAGAAGGGTTCAGAACTCGCCGGCCCGGCCGTTGCTGGTCTTGACCGCAACGCGTTTTCGCAGGACGACGCCGACGACCTGCTGTCCGGCCTGGGGTTGTAGCCCCGGGGGACGTGCGCTGCGGAACCGGAGACCTGCCATGCACGCTGCTTCCGCCCGCCGTTCCCGCCATCCCGTCGTCCTGCTGTTCGTGGGATTGCTGCTGGTGTGCGATGTCGTGGTCGGGCGCCTCCTGCGCCGCCGCCACGCCCACGCGATGCACCTGCCCGATCCCTTCCGCTGATCGCCTGCCACGGTACCCCGTCCTCCCATGTCTGCCGTCACCCCTGAAATCGCCGCCGACTTCCTGATCGAAGCACAGGAGATCCTCGACCGGCTGGGCGAACAGCTGGTGACGCTGGAGCACGACCCGTCCGACAGCGGCCAGCTCAATGCGGTGTTCCGCGGCTTCCACACGCTGAAGGGTGGCGCCGGCTTCCTCGGCATCCAGGCGATGGTCAATCTCTGCCACGCGGCCGAGGAGACGCTCGGACTGGTGCGCGCGGGCCAGGCGACACTGGAAGCACAACACTTCGACGCCGCCCAGCAATCGCTGGACTGGCTGCAACAGATGCTGGACGCCGTCGGCGCCGGCGAGGAACCGCCGCACGCGCCGCAGACGCTGATCGAGCAGTTCGACGTGCACGGCAGCGCACCCACGCCTGCACAGAAACCTGCCGCGGCAGTCGCACCGGCAGCGCAGGCCGGCGGCGACCTGATCGGCGACGACGAATTCGAGGCCCTGCTCGACCAGTTGCATGGCGGCGGCGCACCGACCAGCGTAGCGCCCCCCGCCCCCGTCGCGGCCGCCCCGACGCCGGCGAAACCCACGGCACCCAAGCCGGCCGCAAAGGCCGGCGGCGAGGCCGAACAGACCATCCGCGTGGATACCAAGCGGCTGGATGCCATCGTCAACCTGGTCGGCGAACTGGTGCTGTCGCGCAACCGCCTCAAGACGCTGCGTGCCCGCATCCGCGACGAGGAACTCGACCGCGCCGTCAGCAGCCTCGACATCGCCACCGCCCGCCTGCAGACCGCGGTCATGCGCACCCGCATGCAGCCGGTCGGCAAGGTGTTCTCGCGCTTTCCCAAGGTCGCGCGCGACGTCGCCCGCCAGTTGCAGAAGGAAGTCGACCTGGAACTGGTCGGCGCCGACACCGAGTTGGACCGCAACCTGGTGGAAGCCCTGGCCGATCCGCTGGTGCACCTGGTGCGCAACGCCATCGACCACGGCATCGAAGTGCCCTCGCTGCGCGAAGCCTGCAGCAAGCCGCGCGCCGGCCATGTGCGCCTGTCGGCGCAACAGGAAGGCGACTTCGTCACCATCGAGATCCGCGACGACGGCGCCGGCATCGATCCCGAGCGCCTGCGCGCGAAGGCGCTGGAGAAGGGGCTGATCGATCCGGAAGCGGCCGCCCGTCTGACACACGACGAGTGCCTGCAGCTGGTCTTCATGGCCGGCTTCTCCACCAAGGCCGTGGTCACCGACATCTCCGGCCGCGGCGTCGGCATGGACGTGGTGCAGTCGCGCATCCGCGAACTCAGTGGCCAGATCACCATCCATTCCGACGTGGGCCGCGGCAGCCGCTTCGTCATCCGCGTGCCGTTGACGCTGGCCATCCTGCCCACGCTGCTGGTGCAGGCCGGCGATCCGGTCTACGCACTGCCGCTGGCGCGCGTCATGGAAGTGCTGCATGCGCCGTCGGAAAGCCTGCGCTGGTTCGACGGCCAGGCCGTGCTGGACCGCCAGACCCACACCCTGCCCCTGGTCGACCTGCGGCAGTGGCTGCGCGTGGATCCGGTGATGGCGCCGCTGCTCACCATCGTGGTGCTGCAGATGGGCGAACAGCGCTTCGGCCTGATCGTCGACCAGGTGCGTGGCCGCGAGGAGGTCGTCATCAAACCCCTGCCGCGCGCCGTACGCGGCCTGCCCGGTTACGCCGGCGCCACCCTGATCGGTGACGGCCGCATGGCGCTGATCCTCGACGTCGACGGACTGCGCGCGACGGCGTGACGCGCTAACGATTTGAGGGACCGGTGCTGTTGTGGGAGCGACGTAAGTCGCGAGCTCTTTCCTTCAGACATCAACACCCTGCTCCACCCCGTCTCGCGGCCATCGCGACTTACGTCGCTCCCACACCGGATATCCGGATGTGATCAAGGTCGCGACTTACATCGCTCCTGCAGGACGCACGCCTCAAGTAGACCTGAACGGGGCCGATAGATCAGACCATGGACATCTTCAGCCTCATCGGACTTCTCCTGGCGCTGGTCGCCCTGGTGGGTGGCAGCATCCTCAAGGGCGCGGGCCTGTCATCGCTGTGGTCGTCGGCCGCGTTCGTCATCGTCATCCTCGGCACCATCGCCGCGATCCTGGTGCATACGCCGCCGCCGGTGTTCAAGCGCGCCCTGGCGATCGTGCGCTGGATCATCCGTCCGCCCGGCACCGAAGGCGACGCGCTGGTCGCGCAGATCGTCGAATGGAGCAACATCGCCCGCAAGCAGGGCCTGCTGGGACTCGAGCCGGTGGTGAACCAGCTCGACGATCCGTTCCTGAAGAAAGGCCTGCAGATGCTGGTCGACGGCGTGGAGCCGGAATCGATCCGCCACATGATGGAAATCGACCTCAACGGCCAGGAACACCAGGACCTGGCCGCCGCCAAGGTGTTCGAGGCGATGGGCGTCTACGCGCCCACGCTGGGCATCATCGGCGCCGTGTTCGGCCTGATCGCGGTGATGAAGAACCTGGCCGATCCCAGCAAGCTGGGCCACGGCATCGCTGCCGCGTTCACCGCGACCATCTACGGCATCGCCTCGGCCAACCTGTTCTTCCTGCCTATCGCCAGCAAGCTCAAGAGTGTGATCGGCGGCCGCAGCCGCGAGCAGGAAATGATCATCGAGGGCCTGATCGCCATCGCGCAGGGCGAGAACCCGCGCAACATCGAGGCCAAGCTGGCCGGCTTCCTGCACTGAGCCTGCGGGACGACGGCGATGGCACGCAGGAAGAAGCACGAAGAGCACGCCAACCACGAGGCCTGGGCGATTCCCTACGCCGACCTGATGACGCTGCTGCTCGCCTTCTTCGTGGTGATGTACGCCATCTCCACCGTCAACGAGGGCAAGTACCGGGTGGTGGCCGATTCCCTGACCGCCGCCTTCGGCGGTGCACCGCGCACGATCAATCCGGTGCAGGTGGGCAACCACCAGTTGCAGGGCGCGGACTACGATCGGCCGTCGCCGATCAAGTCCGGCGCCAAGAAAGGACCCTCCGCGCCCTCGCCGTCGCCCAACGTCACCCTGCTGGCGGCGATGGCGTCGCAGATGAACATGTCGCTCGACGCCAAGGGCCTGCAGGCCGCGCAGGGCGAACTCAAGCGCATCGCCGACGACCTGGAGCGCGCGCTCGCGCCACTGATCGACGAGAAGCTGGTCACCATCAAGCGCTCGGCACTGTGGCTGGAAGTGCAGATCAACAGCGACATCCTGTTCGCCACCGGCTCGGCGGCGCTGGACCCGCAGGCCCAGCAGACCGTGGGCAAGCTCGCCGCGGTGCTGGGCAACGTGCCCAATTCGGTGCGCGTGGAGGGCTATACCGACGACCGCCCCATCCGCACCTCGCAGTTCCCCTCGAACTGGGAGCTGTCGTCGGCGCGCGCCGCCAGCGTGGTCCACCTGTTCGTGCGCGACGGAATTCCGCCGGAGCGGCTGGCGATGATCGGCTACGGCGAGTTCCGCCCCATCGCCGACAACGCCACCCAGGAAGGCCGCAACGCCAACCGCCGTGTGCTGCTGATCATCCTGGCCAGCCCCACCGGTCCGGCACCGAACTTGCAGGCACAGGAACAGGCCCCGCCGCCGCCGTCAGTGATCTCGC
Organism: Pseudoxanthomonas sp. LjRoot143; assembly: GCF_964252945.1. NCBI lineage: Bacteria > Pseudomonadati > Pseudomonadota > Gammaproteobacteria > Lysobacterales > Lysobacteraceae > Pseudoxanthomonas > Pseudoxanthomonas sp. LjRoot143. The sequence continues at coordinate 2,057,213 of NZ_CAXUPM020000001.1, forward strand.
TGCCGCCGCTGCCGGCCCACGCCGCGTCGCCCATGCCCGGAGCGCCGCCGGCGCCCCAGGTCCATGAAGGAGTCCAGTGATGCGCGTGTGGGCAATCGCCAACCAGAAAGGCGGCGTCGGCAAGACCACCACCACCCTCGCCCTCGGGCGCGGCCTGGCCATGCGCGGCCATCGCGTGCTGCTGATCGACCTGGATCCGCATGCATCGCTGACGCGCGCGTTCGGCCTGGCCACCGATCCGCAGCCGACCGGCGTGCTGGACCTGTTCGACGAACAGCCGCCGACGCTGGCCAGCGTGGCGCGCAGCACCGAAATCGAGAACCTCTCCTTCGTCGCCGCGCAGACGCCGCTGGCGACGCTGGAACGCCGCAGCGCCACCCAGCCGGGCCTCGGCCTGGCGCTGTCCAACGCGCTGGCGCGCGGCGGCCACGCCTACGACCACGTGCTGTTCGACTGCCCGCCCACGCTCGGCCTGCTGATGGTCAACGCGCTGGCCGCAGCCGACCACGTCATCATCCCGACGCAGACCGAACCGCTGGCACTGCATGGCCTGAAAGGCATGTGCCGCACGGCGGAGATGATCCAGCGCTCGCGCCACCGCGAACTGCCGGTGTCGATCCTGCCCACGCTGCACGACAAGCGCACGCGCACTGGCGCCGACACGCTGAAGGCGATGCAGGACGAGTACGGCGAGCGCGTCTGGAACGATGCCATTCCCAACGACACCCGCATCTGCAGCGTCGACGTACTGACGCGTTCCAGCCCGGCCACCGCCTATCCCGGCCGTGGACTGTCGGCCTACCGCCGCGCGCTGGACTGGCTGCTGCTGACCGAAGCCCGCGACACGGAGCAGGCCGCATGACCACCCCCGCCGTCCTCGACGACTACCTGCTCGACCTGCTCGGCGATGCCGCCGTGGCGCCCGTGCAGGCCGCCGAGCCGGCGGCGACCGCTCCTGTCGTCATCGATACCGCGCCGGCCGCCGAGCCGCCGCTGGCCATGGCGCCCGTGCGCGCCGGCAGCGAAGCCGATCTGATCACCGAAGACGAATTCGAGGCCCTGCTCGACACCCTGCATGGCGATGCCGCGCCGGCCGCCATCACGGCGGCGCCCGCGCCCGCAACGACGCCGCCGCCTGTCCTCGCGGTCGCGCCCGTGCGCGCCGGCAGCGAAGCCGACCTGATCGACGACGACGAGTTCGAAGCCCTGCTCGACCAGTTGCATGGCAACGGCGTGCCGACCGCCGTGGTGACCGCACCCGCCGACCCGGCACCGGTCGCACTGGCCGTGGCCCCTGTCCGCGCAGGCACCGAGGGCGATCTGATCGGCGACGACGAATTCGAAGCCCTGCTCGACACCCTGCACGGCGGGGCCGCGCCGACCTCGCGCGTCGCGCCTGCACCCGCCGCCGCGGCACCGGTGCCGGTGGCGCCGCCCCCGCGTGCGACGGCGCCGCTGCCGGCGAAACCCTATCTGCTGACGCCGACCGACACCGGCGAGCGTCGGCGCGCGACCGAGCGCAAGACCCGTTGGCTGCGCCTGCGCTGCGACCAGCAGCATTACGCGCTGGAACTGCTGAAGGTGCAGGAGGTCGTGCGTCCCGCGACCCTGCTGCCGCTGCGTGGCGCGGCCCCGCACATGCTGGGCGTGATGAACCTGCGCGGCCAGGTGGTGCCGGTGATCGACCTGGGCCTGTACCTGGGCCGGCGCGCGGTCGAGTCCGATGCCACCACCCGCATCGTGGTGCTGGAAGAACACGGCGAGACGCTGGGCCTGCGCGTGACCGCGGTCGAGGACGTCGCCAACCTGACCGACCAGCAGATCGAGTCGCCCGACAACGCACGGGTCGGCCGCATCGCCAACCCGCTGTTCCGCGGCGTGGCGCGCCTCAACGAGTGCGCGGTGATCCTGCTGGACGCCTCGCGGATCCTGCAGTGAGTCCGCCGCTGATCGAACGCCGCGATGTGACGGCAGTGCCGTTTTTGGTTCGCCCCCACTCAAGTGCGGCCTCCACGCGCCGATACCCGACTAGAGCCGCCTTTCCGGAGACACAATGAGCGCTGTGCCATTGGGTGACGACCTCGGTATCGAAGCCGCCACCGACCTCAAGCAGCACCTGGCCCCGCACGTCGCGCAGCCGGGACCGCTGGCGCTGGACGCCGGCACCGTGCAGCGCGTGCATACCGCCAGCCTGCAGGTGCTGTGCAGTTTCGTGCGCCAGCGCGAACAGGCCGGCCTGGCCACCGATTTCAGTGCGGTCAGCCAGAGCTTCCGCGACGCCGCGCGCCTGCTCGGCATCGCGCCGCAGCTGGGCCTGAACAACGACAACGAACACAACACGCAACAAGTGGAGAACGCCGCATGAGCGCACGCATTCTGGTAGTGGACGATTCGGCCTCGATGCGACAGATGGTCGCCTTCGCCCTGAGCTCGGCGGGTTTCTCGGTCGATGAAGCCGAAGACGGCCAGGTGGCGCTGGGGCGCGCGCAGGGACAGAAGTTCAATGCCGTCGTCACCGACGTCAACATGCCCAACATGGACGGCATCTCGCTGATCCGTGCACTGCGCGGCCTGCCGGACTACAAGTTCATCCCGATGCTGATGCTGACCACCGAGTCGGCCGCCGACAAGAAGGCCGAAGGCAAGGCCGCCGGCGCCACCGGCTGGCTGGTCAAGCCGTTCAACCCGGAACAGCTGGTCGCCACCGTCCAGAAAGTCCTGGGCTGATCCTTCCTTTCCCCGCTTCCCCTTCGACCGCACCAGGGCACCGTCGCAATGAACATGGACATGCAGCGCTTCCACGCCACGTTCTTCGAGGAAAGTCGCGAAGGACTGGAAGCCATGGAGGCCGGCCTGCTGTCGCTGGAACAGGGCAACCGTGACGGCGACCTGATCAACTCCATCTTCCGCGCTGCGCACTCGATCAAGGGCGGCTCGGCGACGTTCGGCTTCGACGCCATCGCCGGCATGACCCACGTGCTGGAAACGCTGCTGGACGAACTGCGCGCTGGCCAGCGTGCCGTCAGCCCGCCAGCGGTCGATGCGATGCTCGCCTCGGTCGACGTGCTGCGCGCCCTGCTGGCCGAAGCCGAACACGGCACGCCGGCCGATCCCGCCGCGGTGCAGGCCATGAAGGATCGCCTCAATGCGGTGCTGTCCGGACAGGACGCACCTGCCGCCGCCGCACCCGTGGCGGCGGTGGTCGCCGATGCCGAACCCGATGGCTGGAAGATCGGCTTCACCCCGGCGCCGTCGCTGTTCATGAGCGGCAATGATCCACTGCGCATCCTGCGCGAACTGGAACACCTCGGTCCGCTGGAAATCGCGTGCCGCATGGAACGCCTGCCCGGCTTCGAGCAGATCGATCCGCTGGAAGCCTACCTGGCGTGGGATCTCGGCCTGATCGGCAAGGTGCCGCGCAGTGCGGTGGACGACGTGTTCGCCTGGGTCGTCGACGACTGCGAGCTCGACATCCAGCCGATGCAGCGCAACGCAGTGCCGGTCGAGGCCGTCGCCGTCGCCGCGCAACCGGTGGCCGCAGTCGCCGCCGCCGGCGTGCAGGCGCCTGCCGCAGCCGCCGCACCGGCCGCCAACGATGCCGCCGAAACCTCCATCCGCGTCAGCGTCGACAAGATCGACGGGCTGATCAACCTGGTCGGCGAACTCGTCATCACCCAGGCCATGCTCAAGCAGGTCTCCGGCCTGCTCGACCAGGCCCAGTGCGAGCGCCTGTTCGCCGGCCTCGACCTGCTGGAGCGCAATACGCGCGACCTGCAGGAAGCCGTCATCGGCGTGCGCATGCTGCCGGTGGATGCCGTGTTCCGCCGCTTCCCGCGTCTGGTCCGCGACCTGTCCGCCCGCCTCGGCAAGCAGGTGCGCCTGCGCACCGTCGGCGAAGGCACCGAGCTGGACAAGGGCCTGATCGAACGCATCGCCGATCCACTGGTGCACCTGGTGCGGAACTCGATCGACCATGGCCTCGAGATGCCCGACGTGCGCGCCGAGGCAGGCAAGGACGAGACCGGCACCATCACGCTGGCGGCCTCGCACCAGGGCGGCCACATCGTCATCGAAGTCAGCGACGACGGCCGCGGCCTCAACCGCGACCGCATCCTCGCCAAGGCGGCCGAGCGCGGCCTGCCGCTGCCCGAGAATCCCACCGATGCGCAGGTGTGGGACCTCATCTTCCAGCCGGGCTTCTCCACCGCCGATGCCGTCACCGACCTGTCGGGACGCGGCGTGGGCATGGACGTGGTCCGTCGCAACATCCAGGCGCTGGGCGGTGAAGTGCAGCTGGAAAGCGCGGCCGGCCACGGTACCCGCGTGGTGATCCGCCTGCCGCTGACGCTCGCCATCCTCGATGGCATGGCCGTCTCGGTGGGTGACGAAACCCTGATCCTGCCGCTGACCTACGTGCTGGAAGCACTGCAGCCGCAAGGCGAAGACGTGCGCACGGTGGCCGGCGACGGACGCGTGCTTCGCGTGCGCGGCGAATACCTCCCGATCGTCGCGTTGAACGAGTACTACCGCTATGGCGACAACCGCAACGCCGAACAACTGGTGGTGGTGGTGGAAGCCGATGGCCAGAAGCTTGCGCTGGAAGTCGACGAACTGATCGGCCAGCAGCAGGTCGTGGTGAAGAACCTCGAGAACAACTACCGCCGCATCGACGGCATCTCCGGCGCCACCATCCTCGGCGACGGCCGCGTCGCCCTGATCGTCGACGTCGGCGGCCTGGTGCGCACGCGCCGGATGCAGCAGGCGGCCTGACGCCCCATTCCCTCGCGTTGCCTTCCCGCGCGTCGCCTCCCACAGGCGACGCGCGGTGACGCACGCGCCTACACTACCGGTATCCGCATGAAGTACGCCCTCTCCACCCTCGCCCTCGCCCTGCTGGCCGTGCACGCCGGCGCCCACGCCGACGACGGCAAGACCGCCGCCACCGCGTGGCCGCCGAAGATCACCTTCAGTGGCGGCACCGAACTCAGCCTGGGCGGCAACCTGCAGTACGACGTCAACGACTTTTCCGGCGACGGCTACAACGGCGCCGACCTGGAAGACGATGATGCCTGGCGCCGCCAGGAACTCGGCCTGACCCTGCGCAGGAAAGGCGTCTACGAACTGGGCGTCACCTACGACTTCCACGCCAAGAGCTGGAACGACGTGGCGCTGCGTGTCGAGACCAAGGCCCTGTTCGGCCGCGACCTCGGCAAGCTGCGCATCGGCCAGATGAAGGTGCCGCTCGGCTTCGAAGGCAACACCGCCACGCGCACGGTGAGCTTCCTCGAGAACGCCCTGCCCACGCAGGCGTTCTATGAAAACCGCCGCAGCGGCATCGACTGGGCGTTCGAACGCGATCGCTACATCGCCAACGCCGGCTACTTCTTCGAATCCGACCTGCTCGGCAACAACAAGGGCGACACGGCCGCGATACGCCTGGCGTGGACGCCGCGCAAGGCGGCCGGCGACGTGCTGCACCTGGGCGTGGCCGGCTCGCAGGAGCGTCCGGACAGCGACGTCAACGGCCTCGGCGTGACCGTGCATCCCAGCGTCCGCTGGCGCGCACGTCCCGAAGCTGCGCTTACCGACGTGCGCCTGGTCGACTCGGGCACGCTCACGCGCGTGGACCGCATCGACCGCACCGGCCTGGAAGCGCTGTGGATCCACGGCCCGTGGTCGCTGCAGGGCGAATACCTGCGGCAAAAGACCACGCGCGACCTGGGCCTGCCGTCGTATTCGGCCGATGGCGGCTACGTGTTCGCCAGCTGGCTGGCGACCGGCGAGTCGCGTGGCTACAGCGGCGGCAACGTCGCCAACCCCAAGCCCAAGGGCAAGTACGGCGCGCTGGAGCTGCTGGCCCGCTACAGCCGCATCGACCTGGACAGCGACGGCATCGCCGGTGGCCGCGAACACAACTGGACGCTGGGCGCCAACTGGTACCTGACGCCTTACTTCAAGTTCCAGGCCAACGTCGTGAAGACGGACGCCACGCGCGGCGCCTTCTCCGCCGATCCGACCGTGTTCCAACTGCGCGCGCAGATGCATTTCTGAGCGCGTCGCCGCCTCGCGCGCAGCCCGTCACGAATCCGGTGCGCGCGCGACAGCAGTTCGGTAAGCGCGCTTACCCATCCATCGGACGACGGTAAAGAAGCGGCCCTCAACGCCGCTACTCCAGAGCAGACATCGCAGCAAGGGATAGGGACCACCCTTGCTTCAGCCTGACGCACCGGCACCAACCGCTGAACTCAACCGAGACCACTTCATGTTCAAGCACCTCAAGATCGGCAAACGCCTGGCCATCGGCTTCGCCGTCCTCGTCCTGCTCATCGTCGTCACCGGCGCGTTCTCCGCGCAGCGCATGGGCGTCGCCCAGGGCGTGGTGGTCGAGATCACGAACAAGGAGGTCCCGGCCATCCGCGATCTGGGCCGTCTGGCGACCATGCTGGCCGAGTATCGCGTCAGCGAGCGCGGCCTGGTCGCCAACTACGAGGATCCGGACAAGGTCGCCGAATACACAGGCGAGATGGTCGCGGGCGACAAGGCGTTCGACGCGTTGTCGAAGGCGTACGGCGACAGCATCACCGACAAGCAGGAGCAGGAGCTGTACCAGCAGATGCTGGCCAAGTCCGCGCTGTACTTCGACAACAGCCGCCAGCTGATCGAATCGGTCAAGGTCGGCGACCTGACGCCCGCCAGTGGCGCCGGCGACCTGCGCCAGGCCGTGGCCGACGCCGTCGCGCGGATGCTCGACGACAAGATGAAGGGGTTGGACGAGGCGGTGGCTGCCCAGCAGGCGGGCTACAACAGCAACATCCGCGCCATCGGCCTGCTGGTCGTGGTGGCGATGCTGCTGGCGATCGCGGCGGCGGTCCTCATCACGCGCTCGATCGTGCGCCCGATCGGCGACGTCATGAGCGTCGCCGACGCCGTGGCGCGTGGCCAGCTCGATCGCCAGATCACGGTCGACGACCGCAGCGAGACCGGCGACCTGCTCAATGCCATGCAGCGCATGCAGACGCAGGTCCGGTCGGTCATCGCCGCGCAGAGCGAGATGGCCGCACGCCACGATGAAGGCCGGATCAGCTACCGGATGGATGACAGCGCGTTCCCGGGCGACTACGGCCGCATGGTCCGCGATACCAATGCACTGGTCGCGTCGCACATCGCAGTGAAGATGCGCCTGGCCGAGGTCATGCAGCGCTACTCCATCGGCGACCTGTCGGTGGACATGGACCGCCTGCCTGGCGAGAAGGCGGTGCTCACCGAGACGATGGACGCCACCAAGGCGAGCCTGTCGGCGATCAATGCCGAGATCAAGCGTCTGGCGCATGCCGCCTCCTCCGGCGACTTCACCCAGCGCGGCGACGTGGACAAGTACCAGTACGATTTCCGCGACATGGTGGCCGGCCTGAACCAGCTGATGGAAACCACCGACAGGAACCTGGCCGAAGTGTCCGAGTTGCTGAAGGCCATCGCCCGCGGCGACCTGACCGCGCGGATGGAAGGCGACTTCCATGGCGTGTTCGCCATCATGCGCGACGACGCCAACGCCACCGTCGGCCAGCTGACCGAGATCGTCGGCGGCATCCAGACCGCCGCACTGAGCATCAACACCGCCGCCGGCGAGATCGCCTCCGGCAACAACGACCTCTCGCGCCGTACCGAACAGCAGGCCGCCAACCTGGAAGAGACCGCCGCCTCGATGGAGGAACTGACCTCCACCGTGCGCCAGAACGCCGAATCGGCACGCCAGGCCAACCAGCTCGCCATAGGCGCCGCGTCGGTCGCCTCGCAGGGCGGCGATGTGGTCGGCAAGGTCGTCACGACCATGACCGACATCGAACAGTCGTCCAAGAAGATCGCCGAGATCATCTCGGTCATCGACGGCATCGCCTTCCAGACCAACATCCTGGCGCTCAACGCCGCGGTGGAAGCCGCCCGTGCCGGCGAACAGGGCCGAGGCTTCGCCGTGGTCGCCTCGGAAGTGCGCACCCTCGCCCAGCGCTCGGCCAATGCGGCCAAGGAGATCAAGGGCCTGATCGAGACGTCCGTGGACAAGGTCGCCGATGGTTCGGCACTGGTGAACCAGGCCGGCGCGACGATGGCCGAGATCGTGGCCAGCGTGCAGCGCGTGACCGACATCATGGCCGAGATTTCGGCGGCCTCGCAGGAGCAGTCGGCCGGCATCGAGCAGGTCAACCAGACCATCACCCAGATGGACGAAGCGACCCAGCAGAACGCTGCGCTGGTGGAAGAAGCCACCGCGGCTGCCCGTTCGATGGAAGAACAGGCGCAGTCGCTGACCGAATCGGTGGCGGTGTTCAAGCTGCACGCCACCACCAGCGCACCGGTGCGCAAGGCCGTCGCCGCGGCCCCGGTCGCCGCGCCCAAGCCGGTCAAGGCCGTGGCCCGCAAGCCGGCGGCACGCCTGCCCGAGCCGGCCCTGGCCGATGGCGACTGGCAGGAGTTCTGACGCACCGCCCGCACCTGTGTGACCGAACGACGGCCCGGACTTTCCGGGCCGTCTTCGTTTCGGAGGGCCGCGACCTGTCAGGGACCGCCCGACCGTTCGTCGGGAAAGTACGTTCATTTACTTAATGACGCGAGGGCGACGCCGATATCGCTGGGGCCACCACCACACTCCGCCCTGTCCCATGAATCGACTCGCGCGCCTGTCGCTCGGCAGCAAACTCTCGCTCCAGGTTACCGTCGCGGTGGCCATCGTCCTCACCCTCCTGGCGCTGGTGGTCCAACGGCAGTCGGGCCGTGCCATCGAAGCGCGCGCACTGGGCGACCTGGACGTCGCGGCGCAGGTCATGCAGGAATCCATCGCCCTCTACGACAGCACCCTGACGGACGCCACGCAGCGCATGGCCAGCAGTTTCCGCGCCGCCCTGCCCTCCGGCGACGTTTCGGTGGACGCGGACAACAGCACGCTGATCGGCGATGTCGACGTGCCGGCGCTGCGCTTCGGCGGGCAGGCGATCAACCTCGATTTCACCGCCGTCGACCGCTTCACCGAGGCGACGGGCGTGGTCGCCACGCTGTTCGTACGCCAGGGCGACGACTTCATCCGCGCCACCACCTCGTTGCGCAACACGCAGGACGAACGCGTCATCGGCACCGCGCTGGACCACAAGCATCCCGCCTACGCGCTGATCCTGGAGGACAAGCCGTACACCGGTCGCGCCCGCCTGTTCGGCCGCGACTACATGACCCATTACCAGCCCCTGCAGGATGCCGAAGGCAAGACCGTCGGCATCCTGTTCGTCGGCCAGAACTACGGCGACGGACTGGCGGCGCTGAAGGACAAGCTGCGCACGACGCAGCTGGGCGAAGCGGGTTACTTCTTCGTGGTCGATCTCGCCGAAGGCGACCATCAGGGCATGCTCGCGGCGCATCCCGCCAGCCAGGAATCCCCTTACACCGCCGTGGTCGATGCGGCCTCGGTGCCGGCGATGAAGGCATTGCTGGCGCAGGACAGCGGACATGCAGTGCTCGACATCGCCCCCAAGGTGGGCGACGACGCGGTGCCCGCGCTGGTCGCGGTAAAGCAGTTCGCGCCCTGGAAATGGGCGCTGGTGGCCGTCGAGCCACGTGACAACGTACTCGCCGCCAGCCATGCACTGATGATCGCGATCGTATCGCTGTCGCTGCTTGCGCTGCTCGTGATCGGCGTACTGACCGCGCTCGGCGTCCGCCGCGTGGTCTCGCGTCCGCTGCGCGCGGCCGTCGCCATCGCCGAAGACGTTGCGGCAGGCAGGCTGGACGGCAGGATCGATACGTCCCGCAGCGACGAAGTGGGCCAACTGCTGACCGCCATGCACCACGTGCAGACGCAGGTGGTGTCGGTGATCGCCGCGCAGACCGAGATGACGCGCCGCCACGACGAAGGCCAGATCAGCTTCCGCATCGACGACACCGGCTTCCCGGGCGACTATGGCCGCATGGTGCGCGACACCAACACGCTGGTCGCCGCCCATATCGCGGTGAAGATGCGCCTGATCGAGGTCATGCAGCGCTACTCCATCGGCGACCTGTCGATCGACATGGACCGTCTGCCCGGCGAGAAGGCGGTGCTGACCGAGACGATGGACGCCACCAAGGCCAGCCTGTCGGCCATCAACGCGGAGATCAAGCGTCTCGCACATGCCGCCTCCTCCGGCGACTTCACCCAACGTGGCGACGTCACCAAGTACCAGTTCGACTTCCTCGACATGGTGTCCGGCCTGAACCGGCTGATGGAGACCACGGACAACAACCTGGCCGAGGTCTCCGCCCTGCTGCAGGCCATCGCCCGCGGCGACCTGACCGCGCGCATGGAAGGCGACTTCCACGGCGTGTTCGCCACCATGCGCGACGACGCCAACGCCACCGTCGGCCAGCTGACCGACATCGTCGGCCGCATCCAGGATGCCTCCGCGTCCATCAATACCGCCGCCGGCGAGATCGCATCGGGCAACCTCGACCTGTCCCGCCGCACGGAACAGCAGGCGGCCAACCTGGAGGAAACCGCCGCGTCGATGGAGGAACTGACCTCCACCGTGCGCCAGAACGCCGAATCGGCCCGCCAGGCCAACCAGTTGTCGATCGGTGCCGCCGGCGTGGCGTCGCAGGGTGGCGACGTGGTCGGCAAGGTAGTGGCGACGATGACCGACATCGAACAGTCCTCGAAGCGGATCGGGGAGATCATTTCCGTCATCGACGGCATCGCCTTCCAGACCAACATCCTGGCCTTGAACGCCGCGGTGGAAGCCGCCCGTGCCGGCGAACAGGGCCGCGGCTTCGCCGTCGTCGCCAGCGAGGTGCGCACGCTCGCCCAGCGCTCGGCCAACGCCGCCAAGGAAATCAAGACGCTGATCGAAACCTCGGTGGACAAGGTCGCCGACGGTTCCAGGCTGGTGAACCAGGCTGGTACCACCATGGCCGAGATCGTGGCCTCGGTGCAGCGCGTGACCGACATCATGGCCGAGATCTCCGCCGCCTCGCAGGAACAGTCCTCGGGCATCGAGCAGGTCAACCAGACCATCGTGCAGATGGACGAGACCACGCAGCAGAATGCCGCGCTGGTGGAAGAGGCCTCCGCCGCCGCGCGTTCGATGGAAGAACAGGCGCATGCACTCGGCGAATCGGTCGCGGTGTTCAAGCTCCACGCCACGGTCCGCACGCCGGTGCGCAAGGCGCCTGCCGCCGCCCACGCAACGACGCCCAAGGCACCCGCGAAGGCAGTCGCCCGCAAACCGGCCGCGTCCCTGCAGGAACCCGCGCTGGCGGACGGCGACTGGCAGGAGTTCTGATCCGCCATTGCGCCTGCCTGCCCGCTTCGACCACACGGCCCGCACCTCGCGGGCCGTGTGCGTTACGGGGGCACGGCTACCTGCGCAACGCGGTCACCGTTCCGCATGCCGGCAAGAGGCCGCCACCTGCACCCACCGCGTCACACGCGCTGGAGGCATCCGCTCGGATCAGGGCCCCGAGGCCTCGAAAAGAAGGTCGTGATAGTCGTAGCTGAAATCCGCCAACGGAGACACCGCCTTCATCGTGATGCGCCGGGCGCGCCCATCGGCGTCGAGCGAAAACGTCATGTAGGCCGGCTCGACCGAGGCATCGTCCCAGTCCACGCGGAACGTGTCGTACTGCCAGTGGTAGCGACCGACCGTCGGGAATGCCTGCCACGAAGACGCGGTCGCACCAGAGCAGGCCGCCAGCCCCCCCCTATCGCTGCAGACCACTAGCCGGAACCTGAGGACGTTGCAGGCTCTTCATTGCCGAGGTCGCGGTCCAACAGGCAGTCGATGAAGGCGCGCAGCGCCGGCAGCATGTAGCGGCGACTCGAGTAGTAGAGGTAGAGGCCGGGCACGGTCGGTGACCAGTCGGCGAGGACGCGCCTCAGGCGTCCGTCACGCAGGGCCTCGGCGATGTCGTCGTCGTTGTATGCGTAGAGGATGCCGAGTCCCTGCAGCGCGGCGGGCACGATGATGTCCTGGTGGTTCGAGATCACCTTGCCCTCGCCGAAAACCTCGACCGTCTTGCCCTTCTTCGCGAACGGCCAGCCCGCGATCTTGCCGCTGCCAGGGAAGCGCCAGTTGATACAGGCGTGGCGGTCCAGATCCGCAGGCGTCTTCGGCTCGCCATGCCGCTCGAGATACCCGGGCGAGGCCACGGCCAGCAGTTCGATGTCCGGCGTCAGCCGCACCGCCACCATGTCCTTCTGCAGGCGACCGCCCACGCGGATGCCGGCATCGAAGCCTTCGCCGGCGATATCGCTCAGCGCATCGTCGATCACGATGTCGAGCACGACGTCAGGGTTCGCCTTCGCGAACCTTCCGAGTCGCGGTGCCAGCACGCGCCTGGCCGCCATGCTCAGCGTGTTGATGCGCAGCGTGCCGGCGGCGCGCGCGCTCGTACCCACCGCCTGCGCCACCGCCTCGTCCATGTCGCGCAGCATCGGCGTCAGGCGCTCGTGCAACCGGCGGCCCGGCTCGGTCGGCGACACGCTGCGTGTGGTCCGGTTCAACAGACGCACCCCCAGCCGCGATTCCAGTTGACGGATGGTCTGGCTGAGCGCGGACCGCGACAGCCCTAGGTGATCGGCGGCGCGGGCGAAGCTGGCCCGGTCGACGACGGCCACGAAGGCCTTCAGTTCCGCGAATTCGGCGCCGCGCATTGTGTACGGATTCCTGCATAGCCTGATCGGATCATAGGTGATTCTCTTACCCGGGTGGACGGATCAACCTAGCGCCGTACCCACACCGGAGCACCGCCATGAAAGACCTGAACCTGCCCGAGCCCATCGCGGCCTACTTCGACGCCGACCGTCAGGATGGCCAGGCCGTCGCCCGCTGTTTCACCAGGGATGGCCTGGTCCTGGACGAAGGCCACACCCATGCCGGCCTCGCCGCCATCGAGGCCTGGAAGACCGCCTCGTCCGCCCAGTACACCTACACCGCCACGCCCCACACGCTGGAGACGCAGGGCCGCAGCTACACCGTGACCAGCCGCGTGTCCGGCGACTTCCCGGGCAGTCCGCTGGACCTGCGTTACCGCTTCACCCTGGAGCGCGGCAAGATCGCCACGCTGGAGATCGCGCCATGAGCTTCGATCTCTCGCTGGCGGGCAAGCGCGTGCTGGTTACCGGCGGCACGCGCGGCGTCGGCGCCGCCGTCGTCGAACGGCTCGCCTCGCTGCAGGCACGCGTCGTGGCGACGGCGCTGTCGGCGCCGAAGCAGCCCACCGAAGGCGTGCACTACGTCGCCGCCGATCTCGCCACCGCCGAGGGTGTTCGCATGGCGACCGACGCAGCCCAGCGCCACCTCAGCACCGTCGACATCCTCATCAACGTGGTGGGCGGCTCGTCGGCGCCCGCGGGCGGCTTCGCCAGGCTGGACGACGGCGAGTGGGCGAAGGCGCTGAACCTCAATCTGATGTCCGCCGTGCGGATGGACCGTGCCCTGCTGCCGGCGATGCTCGCGCAGCGCTCCGGCGTGATCCTGCACGTGACCTCGATCCAGCGCCTGCTGCCGCTGCACGATTCCACCATCGCCTATGCCGCCGCGAAGGCCGCGCTGTCGACCTACAGCAAGGCACTGTCTAAGGAAGTCACGCCGCAGGGCGTGCGGGTGGTCCGCGTGTCGCCGGGCTGGATCGAGACCGAAGCCTCGATCGATTTCCTCGGCGGCATCGCGGCCAACGCCGGCACCGACTACGAAGGCGCCAAACAGATGGTCATGGACGCGCTGGGCGGCATTCCGGTGGGGCGCCCGGCCCAGCCGTCCGAGGTAGCCGACCTCATCGCGTTCCTGGTCTCGCCTCGCGCCGCGTCCATCTCGGGATCGGAACACACGATCGACGGCGGCACTGTGCCGACAGCGTAAGCCCCCGATGACCTCCCCGCCCGCCGGCGACCCGGCGGGCGGGCCGGGAGGCGTTCGCGGCAGATCCGTACGAAGGATCAAGTTATCAGTACGTTTCGTGACCGATGGTTCCTGACGGGCCTGCACAGTACCCCTGCCGGCCAACGCCGCACTCCGAACGCTACCCACCACTGCCCCGAGGACACGACCATGTTCAAGCTCATCCCCGCCCTGCTCGCCGCCGCCCTGGCCGCCAGCCTGTCCCCCACCGCCCATGCCGCCGAGACCACCCGCGATGGCGGCCAGGTGAAGAACGTCGTGCTGGTGCACGGCGCCTTCGCCGACGGCGCCGGCTGGCGCCCGGTGTACGACGACCTGACCGCACGCGGCTACCGCGTGTCCATCGTGCAGAACCCGCTGACGTCGCTCGCCGACGATGTGGCCGCGACCACGCGCGTGCTCGATCGCCAGGACGGTCCTGCCATCCTGGTCGGGCACTCCTGGGGCGGAACGGTGATCACCGAAGCCGGTATCCACGACAAGGTGGCCGGCCTGGTCTACGTGTCGGCGCTGGCCCCCGACGCAGGCGAAACCACGGCGCAGCAGTACGAAGGTTTCGCAGCCACGCCCGAGTTCGTGATCGAGACCGGCCGCGATGGCTACGGCTTCATCAACCCGGCCAAGTTCAAGGCGGGCTTCGCCGGTGACACCACGGACGCCGACGCGGCATTCCTGCGCGATTCGCAGGTGCCGATCAACATGTCGGTGTTCGGCACCACGCTGACGAACGCGGCGTGGCGCACGAAGCCCAGCTGGGCCGTCATCGCCACCGAAGACAAGGCCTTCGACCAGGCCATGCTCATCCACATGGCCGAACGCATCAATGCGCGCATCACCAAGGTCTCCGCCAGCCACGCGGTCTTCATGACCCAGCCCAAAGTGGTGGCCGATACGATCGATCGCGCGGCGAAGGACGCCGCCGGACAGGCCAGGTAAGCGCCTCCGGAGGCGACGACGGCGCGTGTCGCCGTCGCCTCCAACGTGCTCCTCCGGCGCGTCTTCGCAGGGTGTACCGCCCAGGGGGCGCCGGATGCACGGGCATCGCCACTAAAGATGCTGTGACGTACGCCGATACAGCCTGTGACGCCCTCCCTGCCCCGACGTTCCCGCCCGCAATGACCGAGACCAGCGACTCCCCACTGGCCGATCCCGTCAGGTACGACGATGAAGACAAGTACCTGGTGCATGGCGAGTACGCGATCCGCCAGATCCTGCAGTCGCTGATCGACAAGCGGGCGCTGGTCAGCGGCTGCGCGATGCCGCGCAACCACACCTTCCCCACGTCCGTGGTCGAAGTGATGGAGGACGAAGACGGCGTCCTGATCGACGGCAGCGCCTCGGAGGCGATCAACCGCAGCATCGAGGAAGCCACCCACGTCACCTGCGTGTCCCGGCTCGAGCGGATCCACGTGCAGTTCAAGCTGTACGACCTGCAGCGCGTCCAGAAGGACGGGCAGGTCGCGTTCCGCGCATCGCTGCCGGAAAGCGTCCTGCGCCTGCAGCGCCGCGAGTTCTACCGGCTGCAGGTGCCGGTGACGCAGCCGATGGAGTGCGCCGTCCCGACCCGCCACCCCGATGGCGAGACGACCTACCGCAACTACCGCGTGCTGGATATCAGCGGCGGCGGCATCGCGCTGGCCGTGCAGGCGGAAGAGCCGACGCTGCAGCCGTACAAGGAGTTCCCCGGCAGCCTGCTGCACCTGCCCGAGAGCGGGCCGCTGTGCGTGCGCCTGATGGTCAAGAGCCTGCATCGCCAGCTCAACCAGAACGGCAGCGAGAGCTGGCGTGCCGGCTGCCAGTTCACCGAGATGCCGCGCGGTGGCGACGCCCTGATCCAGCGCTACATCTTCCGCCTGGAACGCCAGCGCAGCGCCCGCGAGCGCGGCGCGGCGTGACCGGCGTCGACGTTTCGAACGCCTTCCGTCGGTTCTGAGCGTCTTGCGCTCAATCCCGCCGCACGCCCGCCGATACCCGTGTAACGCTCCTGACACACAGGTGTGGCCCACAGGCGGCCGCTCCGTGCACCGGGACAGCCGTACCGCCCCATCCGCACGAGGCCGCCATGTCATCCGCTTCCGCCCGCTTCTCTTCCCGCAGCATCGCCACGCGCGTGATGTACGGCACCGCCGTCGTCGCCCTGCTCGCCTTCGGCGTCGCCGCGGCGGCCAGCTACCTGCGCAGCAGCCAATCGCTGCTCGCCGGCGCCCGCACCACGATGGAAGGGCTGGCGAATCTGGAAGCGCAGCGCATCTCGGGCGAACTGACCGGCGCCTTCGACACCAATGCAGCCCTGGCGCATGCCCTGCTCGCCCAACGCAACGGCGACGGCGACGGCGACGGCATCAGCCGCTCCGCGGCCAGCGCCATTTTCAAGCGCCAGTTGGAAGCCCATCCGGAATGGATCGGCGTGGGCACGCTATGGGAGCCCGATGCGTTCGACGGCAAGGATGCGGACTACGTGTCCGCGGCCGGCCACGACGACACCGGCCGCTTCATGAGCTACTGGGCATGGAGCGACGGCGTACCGCTGGAAGAGGCGCTGCGCGACTACGAAGTCCCCGGTGCCGGTGACTGGTACCTGCGTCCGCGCGAACTCAAGCGCCAGGTGGTCGCCGAGCCCTACGTGTACAAGATCGCGGGCAAGGACGTGCTGATGACGACCCTGTCCACCCCGGTGCTGGAAGACGGCAAGTACGTCGGCGTCATGACCGTCGACTTCGCCCTGCAGTCGCTGCAGGAACGCATCGCCAAACTCACCCCGATGGACGCGGGCTTCGTGCGCCTGCTGACGCCGGCCGGTGTGGTCATCGCCGACCAGGATGCGGCTTCGGTCGGCAAGCCGTATGCGGGCGACCAGGCCGCCGACGTGATCAAGCGGATCGCCGCCGGCGAATCCGTGTTCCGCGAGGCCGCCAATGCCGCCGGCGACGCGGTGATGGAAGCCTACGTGCCGCTGCAGATCGGTGACGCGCAGGAGCGCTTCGCGCTCGGTGTGGTGGTCCCGCGCGCCGTCCTGATGAAGGAAGCCCGCGCCGTATTGTGGACGGTAGTGGCCGTCGGTTCGCTTGGCGCCGCCCTGCTCTGCGGTGCGGTGTTCTGGCTGCTGCGCCGCCAGGTCGCCAGGCCGCTGGCGGGTGCCGTGCGCGTCGCCGACGACATCGCCCGCGGCAAGCTGGACAGCGACATCGATGCCAGCGGCGACGACGAGATCGGCACGCTGATGAAGGCCATGCGCAGCATGCAGGGCCATCTGCGCGAACGCATCGAACGCGACGCCGTGGTGGCGAAGGAAAGCCTGCGCATCCGTACCGCGCTGGAAGACGTGACCACCAACGTCATGATCGCCGACGCCGACCGCACCATCGTCTACGCCAACCGTCCGCTGATGAAGATGCTGGCCGACGTGGAGCAGGACCTGCGCCGCGACCTGCCCGCCTTCGACGTGCGCACGGTGATCGGCAGCAGCATCGACATCTTCCACAAGAAGCCCAAACACCAGGCGCGCATGCTGGCGCAGCTGCAGGGCACGCACCGCGCACAGATCACCGTGGGCGGCCGCATCATGCAGTTGATCATCAACCCGGTGACCGACGGCGACGGCCAGCGCGTCGGCTACGTGGTCGAGTGGGCGGACCGTACCCATGAGGTCATGGTCGAGCAGGAAGTCACCCGCATCGTGCAGGCCGCCGCGCAGGGCGACCTGAGCGGACGCATCGCCGAGACCGGAAAGCAGGGCTTCCTGCTGATGCTGTCGCAGCAGGTCAACGGCCTGCTGACCGCGATCGCCGGCAGCGTCGAGGCCGTCTCCGGCGTGCTGCAGTCGCTGTCCAAGGGCGACCTGACCGCGCGCATGGACGGCGACTTCCACGGCGTGTTCGCTGCCATGCGCGACGACGCGAACGCCACCGTCGCCCAGCTGACCGACATCGTCGGCCGCATCCAGGACGCCTCCGGCTCCATCAATACCGCCGCCGGCGAGATCGCCTCCGGCAACAACGACCTCTCGCGCCGCACCGAACAGCAGGCCGCCAACCTGGAAGAAACGGCAGCCTCGATGGAGGAGCTCACGTCCACCGTGCGCCAGAACGCCGAATCGGCCCGTCAGGCCAACCAGCTCGCCATCGGTGCGGCCTCGGTCGCCTCGCAGGGCGGCGACGTGGTCGGCAAGGTCGTCACCACCATGACCGACATCGAACAGTCGTCCAAGAAGATCGCCGAGATCATCTCGGTCATCGACGGCATCGCGTTCCAGACCAACATCCTGGCGCTCAACGCCGCGGTGGAAGCCGCCCGTGCCGGCGAGCAGGGCCGCGGCTTCGCCGTGGTCGCCTCGGAAGTGCGCACCCTCGCCCAGCGCTCGGCCAATGCGGCCAAGGAGATCAAGGGCCTGATCGAGACGTCCGTGGACAAGGTCGCCGATGGTTCGGCACTGGTGAACCAGGCCGGCGCGACGATGGCCGAGATCGTGGCCAGCGTGCAGCGCGTGACCGACATCATGGCCGAGATCTCCGCCGCCTCGCAGGAACAGTCGGCCGGCATCGAGCAGGTCAACCAGACCATCACCCAGATGGACGAAGCGACCCAGCAGAACGCCGCGCTGGTGGAAGAAGCCTCGGCCGCCGCCCGTTCGATGGAAGAACAGGCGCAGGCGCTGAACGATGCCGTGTCCAGCTTCCGGCTGGACAGCCACGGCAGCGTGGCGCGCCTGGTGCAGGAACGCGTCACCCGCATCGCCGCCGGCGGCGCCCCGCGTCCGGTGTCCGCACCGCACGCCCACTGAGCCCGCTAAAGAAACCCCGCCCGGGGCCGATCTTGGCCTTGACCGGTTCCGCCCCGGGAACCCCGAACCCTTACCGGCTGCAACAGGAGCCCGACCCATGAGCGACAAGAAGACCCAGGCAGCAGCGAGCGCGGACGAGTTCCTCAGCTTCACCCTGGGAGACGAGCACTACGGCGTGGACATCCTGAAGGTCCAGGAAATCCGCGGCTACGACTCGGTGACCCGCCTGCCCGACGCGCCGGACTACATCAAGGGCGTGATCAACCTGCGCGGCACCATCGTGCCGGTGATCGACCTGCGCCTGAAGCTGCGTCTGAAGGAAGCGCGCTACGACGCCTTCACGGTGATGATCGTATTGAACGTGGAAGACCGCGTGGTCGGCATCGTCGTGGACAGCGTGTCGGACGTGCTGGCGCTGAACGCCGAGCAGATCCGTCCCACGCCCGAATTCGGCGCCAGCGTCGACACCCGCTTCATCTCGGGCATCGGCACGGTGGACGAGCGCATGCTGATCCTGCTCGACATCGAAACGCTGATCGACAGCGCCGACCTCGGCCAGCCGCTGCCGGAACAGGCCGCCGCCTGATCCGTTGCCGGACACCCGGCATGGCGTCGCCCTCCCAAGACCGCGGACCGCAAGGCCCGCGGTCTTCGCGTTTCCGCCCTGCCCCGGCATGCGCCATTCGTCGCAGGGCGCTTCACATGACTGAAAGTTCCGACGCCGCGGCCGATAACAACAGCGGGACCTCCTTGTTCCCGTCCTCCTCCCCGCACGCCACCCCCTGTCGTCCGAGATCGCCATGACGTTCACCGCCAAGATCGCCGCCACCCTCTCCTCGCTGCCGCTCAAGCGCCGGTTCCTGATCCAGACGGCCCTGGTCGCCCTGGGGGTCGTGTCGCTCGCCGTGATCGCGGCGCGCATGCAGTACCTGGATCTGAACGCGACGCGCCAGGCCGGATTGAAGGCGCAGACCGACATGGCGCTGGGCGTGATCGGCAGTTACGCCAAACAGGCCGACGCCGGCACGCTGGACGAAGCCGAAGCGAAGGCGCGCGCGCTCGCCGCCCTCGCCGCAATGCAGGCCAACGAAGGCGTGGACTACTTCTTCGTCACCGACGAAGCCCCGGTGATGCTGATGCATCCCACGCGGCCCGACCTGATCGGCAAGCCGTTGGGCGACGTCGAGAGCCCCGACGGCAAGCGGATCTTCCCGGAGTTCGTGCGCGCAGCGCGCGCCGGTGGCGGCCATGTCGACTACAGCTGGGCCAAGGCCGGCGAAGAAGATCCGGTACCGAAGACCTCCTACGCCGCGCTGTACCAGCCGTGGGGCTGGGTGGTCGGCACCGGTGTCTACATCGACGACACCCAGGCACAGGCGTTGCAGTTCACCTTCATCATGACCGCTGTCGGCGGCCTGCTGGTGCTGCTGAGCATGGCGATCAGCTGGGTCATCGGCCAGTCGGTGCTGGAACCGGTGGCGCGCGCCCTGTCCGCGATCAAGGGCGTCTCGCGCGGCGACCTGAGCGTGCGCACCGGCCACCATGGCCGCGACGAAGTCGGCCAGATGCTGAAGGCCACCGACGAGATGGTGCACATGCTGGAGCGCTTCTCGCACGAGACGCGCGACATGATCCGCCTGCATGCCGCCGAGGACATCAGCCACCGCATGCCGGAAGATTTCCCCGGCGTATACGGCGAACTGGCCGGCGGCATCAACACCATGATGTTCGAACACCTGGATGCCTTCCGCGATGCCATCGGCATCCTGGAGCGCTACGCCAGCGGCGACCTGAGCCAGGATGCGCGCCGCCTGCCCGGCACGCGCGCCTTCCTGCACGAGGCGATGGACGCCGCCAAGCAGAGCCTGCTGGCCATCAACGGTGAGATCAAACGCCTGGCGCAGGCCGCGGCGGCCGGCGACTTCACGGCGCGCGGCGACGAGGCCGGTTTCCGCCACGACTTCCTGCAGATGGTGCAGGGCCTGAACGCGATGATGGCCACCAGCGACCGCAACCTCGCGCAGTTGTCGGCCCTGCTGCGCGCGATCGCCGATGGCGACCTGACTGCCCGGATGGAAGGCGACTTCCATGGCGTGTTCGCCATCATGCGCGACGACGCCAACGCCACCGTCGGCCAGCTGACCGAGATCGTCGGCGGCATCCAGACCGCGGCACTGAGCATCAACACCGCCGCCGGCGAGATCGCCTCCGGCAACAACGACCTCTCGCGCCGTACCGAACAGCAGGCCGCCAACCTGGAAGAAACCGCCGCCTCGATGGAGGAACTGACCTCCACCGTGCGCCAGAACGCCGAGTCCGCCCGCCAGGCCAACCAGCTCGCCATCGGCGCCGCGTCGGTCGCCTCGCAGGGCGGCGATGTGGTCGGCAAGGTCGTCACCACCATGACCGACATCGAACAGTCGTCCAAGAAGATCGCCGAGATCATCTCGGTCATCGACGGCATCGCCTTCCAGACCAACATCCTGGCGCTCAACGCCGCGGTGGAAGCCGCCCGTGCCGGCGAACAGGGCCGAGGCTTCGCCGTGGTCGCCTCGGAAGTGCGTACCCTCGCCCAGCGTTCCGCAAATGCCGCGAAGGAGATCAAGGGTCTGATCGAGACGTCCGTGGACAAGGTCGCCGATGGTTCGGCGCTGGTGAACCAGGCCGGCGCGACGATGGCCGAGATCGTGGCCAGCGTGCAGCGCGTGACCGACATCATGGCCGAGATCTCCGCCGCCTCGCAGGAACAGTCGGCCGGCATCGAGCAGGTCAACCAGACCATCACCCAGATGGACGAAGCGACCCAGCAGAACGCTGCGCTGGTGGAGGAAGCCACCGCGGCCGCCCGTTCGATGGAAGAGCAGGCGCAGTCGCTGACCGAATCGGTGGCGGTGTTCAAGCTGAACGCCACCACGAGCGCGCCGGTGCGCAAGGCTGTCGCCGCGCCGAAGCCGGTCGCCAAGGCCGTGGCCCGCAAGCCGGCGGCACGCCTGCCCGAACCGGCCCTGGCCGATGGCGACTGGCAGGAGTTCTGACGCAACGCGTGCCGCATTCCACGCCTGCCCCGTGACCGCGTTCAAGTAACCCGGACCATGGCCGATATGTCACCAGAAGGCTTCCTTTCCCGGCTCCCGATGACCGTCGCAACCACCGCCAACGACGACGCCCGCCGCCCCCCGGTGCACGGCAAGGACTGCGCATGCTTCGCCGTACGCTGAACGCACTGACGCCGCTGCGCGACGCACAGGCGCCGGTCGAACCGGCGCAGGACAGCCTGTGGCATGTCCTGGAGCAATCCGTCGACGCCGCGTTCGTCATCGACAGCCGCCATCGCGTGGTGCTGTTCAATCCCGCCGCGGAGGCGCTGTGGCGCTGCCGCCGCGAGGACGTGCACGGCCTGCCGTTCACCCGTCTGCTCGGCGAGACACCGGCCGGCGGTACCGCCGAATCCACCCTGGCGTCCCTGCTGGGCAGCCATCGCGATGCGACGCTGCTGCGGCCCGACGGCAGCGAAGGCGCCTGTTCGGTCTCGATGTCGAAGGTCGTCATCGGCGACCACGTGTTCCATACCGCCTTTGTCCGCGACACGAGCGACCAGCAACGGCAACTGGCACGGCTGCGCCAGCTGTCCATCGTCGTGGACAGCAGCGACAACGCGATCTTCATCAGTTCGGCCGACCGCGAGGTCGTCTACGTCAACAGCGGCTTCACCCGCATGCTGGGCTACCGGCTGGAGGAGCTGCGCGGCATCAAGCCGGCGGAGCTGCTGTCCGGACCGCACACCGATGGCTCGCTGGACGAGCGCATCAGCCGGGCGATGGCTGCCGGCGAAGGCCTGCAGACCGAAGTGCTGCTCTACACCAAGGCCGGTCGTCCGCTGTGGCTGTCCACGGCGATCAATCCGGTGCACGACGAGGACGGCTCGCTGCTGGGCCTGGTCAGCGTGCTCAGCGACATCACCCAGACCAAGATGCACCAGGTGCTGCACAACAAGGTGCTGGATGCGCTGGTGCACGAGTGGAACGTCGCCGACGTGATGACGCTGATCTGCCGCGAGGTGGAGCACATCGCGCCGGAGCTGACGGTCTCCATCATCACCGTCGACAGCGAGGGACTGATGCATGCCCTCGCTTCGCCGAGCCTGCCCGAAGCCTGGGCGCGCAAGATCAACGGCCTGCCGATCGGCCCGCGCGCCGGCGTCAGCGGCGTGGCCGCCTGGCGCGGGCGCGCGGTGCTGGTCAAGGACATCGCCAGCGATCCGCTGTGCGCCAACACCCGCCACCTGACCACGCCGCTCGGCCTGCGCGCGTGCTGGACCCACCCGATCAAGTCGAGCAGCGGCCGCGTGCTCGGCACGCTGTCGTTCTACTACCGGGAAAACCGCGGTCCCGAGGAGCTGCACGAGCGCCTTGCCGACACCTGCCTGCACCTGTGCTCGCTGACGCTGGAACGCGAACAGACCAATGAGCGCGTGCACCAGCTCGCGTTCTACGACACGCTGACCGGCCTGCCCAACCGCATCATGTTCAGTGCCAAGGCCGAACAGGCGCTGGCGAACGTCGCGCAGGGCAACGGTACCGCTGCGGTGCTGTTCATCGACCTGGACCGTTTCAAGCGCGTCAACGACGCGCAGGGCCACGCGGCCGGCGACGGCCTGCTGCGCGACGTCGCCGCGCGCCTCAGCGAGGAACTCGGCGGCATCAACATCGTCGGCCGCCAGGCCGGCGACGAATTCGTCGCAGTGCTACCGATGTGCAGCGCCGAACAGGCCGGCAGCGTGGCCGAGCGCCTGCTGGGCGCGATCGCCGCGCCCACCGCCGCCGGCCTGATGACCCTGCATCCCAGCGCCAGCATCGGCGTGGCCATGTTCCCCGACGACGGCCGCGACATCGATCTGCTGGTGCGCCATGCCGATATGGCGATGTACCGCGCCAAGCGCGATGGCGGCAGCGGCTTCCGCTTCTTCAGCGTCGACATGAACCGCCTGGCGCAGGAGCGCGTCTCGCTGGAGACGGCGTTGCGCGACGCGCTGCGGCTGAACCAGCTGAACCTGCAGTACCAGCCGCAGGTCGGCGGCTGCGACGGACGCCAGCTGTACGGCGTCGAGGCGCTGCTCCGTTGGCACCATGCCGATCTGGGCGTCATCCCGCCGTCGCGCTTCGTGCCGGTGGCCGAGGAATGCGGCCTGATTGCCGATCTCAGCCTGTGGGTCCTGCGCCAGGCCTGCGCGCAGATGGCCGACTGGCGGCGGCGCGGCGTCGATATCCCGCGTGTCTCGGTGAATGTGTCCGCGATCAATTTCCGCGACCCGCAGCTGTCGCTGCAGATCTCCGACCTACTGGACGAACACGGCCTGGTCCCCGAGGACCTGACGCTGGAGATCACCGAAAGCGTCATGCTCGACCCGGATCCGGATGTGCTGGAGAACATCGAGGCGATCTACGTGCTCGGCGTGCGCCTGTCGCTGGACGATTTCGGCACCGGCTACTCCAGCCTCAGCCACCTGCATCGCCTGCCGATCAGCGAACTGAAGCTGGACCAGAGCTTCGTGCGCGACATCGACACCAGCGCCATCGCGCGCACGCTGACATCGTCCGTGTTGCGCATCGGCGAAAGCCTGGGCATGAAGGTGGTCGCAGAAGGCGTGGAAACCGAATCGCAGCACCGCTTCCTCACCGAGCAGCGCTTTCCCGTGCTGCAGGGATACCTGTTCTCGCCGCCCCTGCCGCCCGCGACGCTGGAAGACTGGCTCGGGACGCACGGCTATGCCTCGGCCGTGGAATCCACCGCGGACACTGCCTCCACGTCCTGACGCATCGCGCTGCCGGCGCGCGCAATGGCGTGCGACCGGCCGAAGTGTGATGCAGCTCCCAGTCACGCGCATCGGCGCCATTCCGGGGCGTCATCACCTCAAGTTCCACGTCACCGCGCCGATCTCAGGCGGAGAGTCCTTATCCCTTCTGACCATCCGGAGCTACTGGAATGAAAATCGCGTCCGTCCTGACCCTGTCCATCGCCGTCGCCGCCACCGCCCTGCTGATGCCCGCTGCGCCCGCCAACAGCCAGTCGCAGGTCGACAACGCGATCCCGGCCGACATGGCACCGCGCTTCGCCGGCAAGGCCGGTACGGTCTGCGGCAAGGTGGGCAAGGCCCGTTTCGCCGAGAACACCGAAGGCACGCCGACCTTCCTGTACATGGGCGGCAACTTCCCGCGCCACACCTTCACCGCGCGCATCCCGGGCGACGCCCGCGCCAAGTTCAAGCCGGCGCCGGAAGAACTGGAAGGCAAGGACGTCTGCGTGATCGGCACTATCGAGCGTGACCAGTCGCGCGCCGAGATCGTGGTGAACTCGCCGTCGAACCTGAAGCTGGCAACGATCCGCTGAGCCGTCCCACGGGCAGGGCACGACGCCCTGCCCTGTCTTGGTTGCCACTGAGAGCGGCGCGGCGCGCGCCCCGGTAAAGGAAAAAGAATCCCATGCAGCGGATCAAGAACCTCAAACTGACGACGAAGATGATGCTCGCCTTCGGCGTCGTACTGGCCCTGATGCTGGTCCAGGGCATTGCGGCCTTCGTGGGCCTGAACTCGTTGAACGGTGCCACCACCGAAGTCACCGGCCATGTCCTGCCGAGCGTCAAGGCCG
Source organism: Pseudoxanthomonas sp. LjRoot143 (assembly GCF_964252945.1). NCBI lineage: Bacteria > Pseudomonadati > Pseudomonadota > Gammaproteobacteria > Lysobacterales > Lysobacteraceae > Pseudoxanthomonas > Pseudoxanthomonas sp. LjRoot143. Next base: position 2,082,551 of record NZ_CAXUPM020000001.1, read on the forward strand.
CGGGCGACATGCAGAGCCTGCTCGGCGAGTACCGCACCAACTCCTATCGCCAGCACGTGCGCGCCAGCGACGCGGTGAAGGCGGAGGCCAGGAAGCTGGCCGCCGAGACCGAAAAGCGTATCGAAGACGCCAGGCAGGGGTACGTCAAGCTCATCACCAGCCCGGAAGAGAAGAAGGCCTACGACACCTTCTCCAAGGAATGGAAGGCGGCCCAGCAGTCCTACACGGAAGTGCAGGAAATGCTCGACCTCGGCCTGCCGGACGACGCCGTGGACACCTTCATCGGCGCCACGCGCGACCAGCACCGCAAGGCCACCGGGGCCCTGACCGCCCTGATCAACGTCGTCGACCAGCAGGCCAAGAGCGCCAGCGCCGACGCCGACAGCACCTACACCGCCTCCAGCACGCTGATGATCGTCATGCTGCTGGCAGGCATCGTCGGCGGCCTGGCCCTGGCCTGGTTCTTCGCCCGCGCCATCGCCAATGCGGTCGGCGAAGCCGTGCGCGTGGCCAACGACGTCTCCGCCGGCAAGCTGGACGGCAAGATCGACACCAGCCGCTCCGACGAAGTCGGCCAGCTGCTCACCGCCATGCAGCGCATGCAGACGCAGGTGCAGTCGGTCATCGCCGCACAGAGCGACATGGCCGCGCGCCACGACGAAGGCCAGATCAGCTACCGGATGGACGACAGCGCGTTCCCGGGCGAGTACGGCCGCATGGTGCGCGACACCAACGCCTTGGTCGCCTCGCACCTGCAGGCGATCGGCGATGCGCTGAAGATCATGCAGCGCTACTCGGTCGGCGACCTCAGCCAGGACATGCCCAAGCTGCCCGGCGAGAAGGCCAACCTGACCGAGACGATGGACGCCACCAAGGCCAACCTGTCGGCGATCAACGGCGAGATCAAGCGCCTGGCCATGGCCGCCTCGTCCGGCGACTTCACCCAGCGCGGCGACGTGGACAAGTACCAGTACGACTTCCGCGACATGATCGACGGCCTGAACCAGTTGATGGAGACGACCGACGAGAACCTGGCGGAAGTGTCCGAGCTGCTGCAGGCCATCGCCCGCGGCGACCTGACCGCACGGATGGAAGGGGACTTCCACGGCGTGTTCGCCACCATGCGCGACGACGCCAACGCCACCGTCACGCAGCTGACCGACATCGTCGGCCGCATCCAGGATGCCTCCACCAGCATCAACACCGCCGCCGGCGAGATCGCCTCCGGCAACTCCGACCTGTCGCGCCGTACCGAGCAGCAGGCCGCCAACCTGGAAGAAACCGCCGCCTCGATGGAGGAACTGACCTCCACCGTGCGCCAGAACGCCGAATCCGCGCGTCAGGCCAACCAGTTGTCGATCGGTGCCGCCGGCGTGGCGTCGCAGGGTGGCGACGTGGTCGGCAAGGTGGTGACGACCATGCGCGACATCGAGCAGTCGTCGAAGAAGATCGCCGACATCATCTCGGTCATCGACGGCATCGCCTTCCAGACCAACATCCTGGCGCTCAACGCCGCGGTGGAAGCCGCCCGTGCCGGCGAACAGGGCCGTGGCTTCGCCGTGGTCGCCTCGGAAGTGCGTACCCTCGCCCAGCGTTCCGCAAATGCCGCGAAGGAGATCAAGGGTCTGATCGAGACGTCCGTGGACAAGGTCGCCGATGGTTCGGCGCTGGTGAACCAGGCCGGCGCGACGATGGCCGAGATCGTGGCCAGCGTGCAGCGCGTGACCGACATCATGGCCGAGATCTCCGCCGCCTCGCAGGAACAGTCGGCCGGCATCGAGCAGGTCAACCAGACCATCACCCAGATGGACGAGACCACCCAGCAGAACGCCGCCCTGGTGGAAGAAGCCTCGGCCGCCGCCCGCTCGATGGAAGAACAGGCGCAGGCCCTGAGCGAGTCGGTGTCGGTGTTCAAGCTGCATGCCCACGCGGCGCCCGCCGCCAAGGCGGTCAAGGCGGCTCCCGCTGCCGCGCCGGCCAAGCAGGCCGTCCGCGCCGCCGCCAAGGCGGTGCTGGAACCGGCCCTGGCCGACGGCGACGACTGGCAGGAGTTCTGAGGCACGCGGTTTGCATCAGTCCAGCCGATGATCGATGCACCGTCCCCGTGACGGTGCATCGGTCGAGTACTCCCTCAGTACCCGCTCTCTCGAGACGCCCATGTCCGTCAGTACCCGCTCCATCGCCCCGGTGACCTCGACCCGACGGACTTCCCCGCTCCCCGCCGACGACGCACCTGCCAGCGGCACGCGTGACTTCGAGTTCGACGACCGCGACTTCCGCCGCGTCGCCGACCTGATCCGCCAGCGCGCCGGCATCGCCCTGGCCGACGGCAAGCGCGACATGGTCTATGGCCGGCTTTCGCGCCGCCTGCGCGCGCTCGGCCTGCGCAGCTTCAAGGACTACCTGGACCAGCTGGAACGCGACGGCGGCGACGAATGGCAGGCGTTCACCAACGCACTGACGACCAACCTCACCTCGTTCTTCCGCGAGCCGCACCACTTCGAACGTCTGCAGGAAGAACTGGCCAAGCGCCGCCACGACGGCCCGCTGAAGATCTGGTCCTGCGCCGCATCCACGGGCGAAGAGCCCTACTCGATCGCCATCTCCGCCTGCGAGGCCTACGGCACGCTGACGCCACCGGTGCGCATCCTGGCGACCGACGTGGACACGCAGGTGCTGGCGACCGGCGAACGCGGCGTCTATCCGGTCGAGCGGATCGCCGGCCTGAGCGACGCACTGAAACGACGCTATTTCCAGCGTGGCAGCGGCCCCAATGAAGGCAAGTGCCGCGTGCATCCCGCGCTGCAGCAGCTGATCGAGTTCCGCCCGCTGAACCTGCTGGCCCCCCGCTATGACGTGACCGGCCCGTTCGTGGCGATGTTCTGCCGCAACGTGATGATCTATTTCGACAAGCCGACCCAACGCGGCATCCTCACGCGCCTGGTCCCGCACCTGGCCGACGACGGCATGCTCTACACCGGCCATTCGGAAAACTACCTGCACGCGGCCGACATCATCCAACCGTGCGGCCGCACGCTGTACCGCCGTGCCAAGGGCGCCGCATGAGCGCCGCCGCGGCCGCCTTCGCCGATGGCAGCGTGCTGCGCTACCACGACATCCGCTTCAAGACCGAAGCCGCCAAGCTGCTGCCCACGCAGTACCTGGTGGTGGACGATCACACTGCGCTGGTCACCGTGCTGGGTTCGTGCGTGGCGGCCTGCATCCGCGACCCCTTGCTGAAGCTGGGCGGCATGAACCATTTCCTGCTGCCCGACGGCAACGTCGGCGACGGCGCGCCGGCGCGCTACGGCAGCTACGCGATGGAACTGCTGATCAACGACCTGCTAAAGCGCGGCGCCTCGCGCAGCCGGCTGCAGGCCAAGGTGTTCGGCGGCGCCAACGTGCTGAAGGGCTTCACCAGCAATCCGGTGGGCACGCGCAACGCCGAGTTCGTCCGCCGCTACCTGGAAGCCGAGCGCATTCCGGTGGTGGCCGAGGACCTGCGCGGCATCCATCCGCGCAAGGTGTGGTACTTCCCCGACACCGGCCGTGCGGTCGTGCAGCGCCTGCCGCATGCCCACGATGCCGAAGTGCTGGCCGCCGAGTCCGCGGCCCGCGCCCGCCTGTCCAAGGCTCCCGTCACCGGGGGCGTGGAGCTGTTCTGATGAGTACGTCCCCTTGCCGCGTGCTGATCGTCGACGACTCGGCGGTCGTGCGCCAGATCCTGACCGAAATCCTGTCCCGCGACCCCGGCATCGAGGTCGTCGGCTCCGCCGCCGATCCGTTGCTGGCGCGCGACAAGATCAAGCGCCTCAATCCGGACGTGATGACGCTGGACGTGGAAATGCCGCGCATGGACGGCCTGGCGTTCCTGGAGAACGTCATGCGGTTGCGGCCGATGCCGGTGGTGATGATTTCCTCCCTGACCGAGCGTGGCGCCGACACGACGCTGCAGGCGCTGGCGCTGGGCGCGGTGGATTTCGTCTCCAAGCCCAAGCTCGACGTCGCCAGCGGCCTGCAGGCGTATTCCGACGAGATCATCGCCAAGGTCAAGACCGCGGCGAAGGCGCGCGTGCGTCCGCTCGCGCGCACCGGTGCACCGCGCGTCGGCCTGGACACCGCGCTGCCCGCACCGCCCGCCCTGCGCTTCCGCACCACCGACCGCCTGATCGCCATCGGCGCGTCCGCCGGCGGTACCGAAGCGTTGCGCGTGGTGCTGGAGCAGATGCCGGCCGACGCGCCCGCCATCGTGCTGACCCAGCACATCCCGGCCGGCTTCAGCCGCGCCTTCGCCGAACGGCTGGACCGGCATTCGGCCATGGCCGTGCGCGAGGCCAGCGACGGTGAAGCCATCCTGCCGGGGCACGCGTACCTGCCGCCCGGCGGGCAGCACATGCGGATCATCCGCGACGGTGCGCGCTGGCGTGCCCGCATCGACGACGGTCCTGCGGTCAACCGCCACAAGCCGGCGGTCGACGTCCTGTTCCGCTCGGTCGCGCAGAGCGCCGGCGGCAATGCGGTGGGTGCGATCCTCACCGGCATGGGCGACGACGGCGCGCGCGGCCTGCTGGAAATGAGCCAGGCCGGCGCACCGACGCTGGTGCAGGACGAAGCCAGCAGCGTCGTATGGGGCATGCCGGGCGCCGCCATGCGCCTGGGCGCCGCCAAGGAAGCCTTGCCGCTGGAACGCATCGCCCAGCGCCTGCTCGACCTGGCGGCGGCGATCGCCTGAGCGTCCGTAATCTCTCCGGTGGAGCTGCGATTCTGTGGGAGCGACGTAAGTCGCGATGACGGGACACTGTTGCCTGAGCCAATAGCATCGCGACTTACGTCGCTCCCACACCAGCCAGTGCGGAAGCGGGAACGTGCATCACAGATCACCTGCAATACCAGAATAGGCGGATTTCCCGGCTAAAGAGCCGATCCGCACGGCCGATACTCATCAGTGAGCTTCAGCAGAGAGCACCCATGTATTCGCGCATCCTGGTTCGTTTGGCGGCACCCCTCATCCTCACCTTGCTGTTCCCGGTGTCGGTCGGCTTCGACTGGCCCAATGCCCTGCAATGGGCGCTGCTGACGTCGCTGACCCTGGCCTGGCTGATCTTCGCCTGGCTGACCGTGACGACCTCGCACCAGATCTCCCCCGAGCACGCCAGCGTCGTGCGCGAACAGGATGCCCTGCTGACCGAGCTGCGCCGCTTCGTCAACAACGAGATCGAGGGCTCGCGCAGCGAGATCGACCGTGCCCGCGAACTGATCCGCGAAGCCGTCGGCAACCTGGGCGGCAGCTTCGATGCGATGAACCGCAAGTCGCGCGAACAGAGTGCGGCGATCTCCCGCATCATCGACCGCAACGGCGAAGGCGACCGTGCCGGCGTGGACGTGGCGCGCTTCGCCCAGAACGCCAGCCAGCGCATGGAGCAACTGGTCGAGGCGCTGGAACAGGTGGCAGGCCAGAGCGGCACCACCGTGCACCACATCGACGACATGGCGCAGCACCTGGATGGCATCTTCTCGCTGCTGGAAGACGTCAAGTCGATCGCCGACCAGACCAACCTGCTGGCGCTGAACGCCGCCATCGAAGCGGCGCGTGCCGGCGAAGCGGGACGCGGCTTCGCGGTGGTCGCCGACGAGGTGCGCAATCTGTCCGAACGCTCCACCGCCTTCAACGAGCAGATCCGCAAGCTGGCGCACAGCTCGAAGGAATCCATCGCCAAGGTGCGCGACACCGTGTCGAACATGGCCTCGCGCGACCTGGACCGTTCACGCGAAGCCCGCAGCGAAGCCGCCGGCATGCTGAACCAGGTCGCCGCGATCAACGCCTCGCTGGGCGACGGCATGCGCGAGGTCTCGATGTGCGGCCACGCCATCGACGCCAGCGTCGCCGAAGCCGTCCGCTCGCTGCAGTTCGAAGACATCGCCACCCAGTCGCTGGGCAGCGCGACCACGCATCTGGACCGCCTGACCGCCATCAACAAGGAAGCGCTCGCCCTGCAGGAACTGCTGCACCGTTCGGGCGGCGCCACCGACAACGAACTGCTCAGCGCACTGCGCCTGATCGGCAACCGCCTGCGCGACCAGCGCACCGAGTGGGAGCGTCCGCCGCACAAGCCGGTCGCGCAGCAGAACATGGGCGCGGGTACGGTCGAACTGTTCTGATCGCGCATCCCGCTGGACACGATTGAAGCTGATGGGGCGGCCTTGGGCCGCCCCATCGCGTTTCGGGCCCTCGGGTGCACGACCCGGAAGCCGCGCTGGCATACTGCGGCCACGCCCGCAACGTGTGCCTCGATGCCGACTCCGCCGTCCTCCGCCCAACTGCTGCTGCAGCTGTTCCGCCTGCAGGAAGCCGACCGCCACCGCGTCGGGCGCGCCCTGCACAACCAGGTCGGACAGTCGCTGTCGGCGATCCGCATGGGCGCGCATCTGGTGCAGTCCGAGGATGATCCGGAGATCCGTCAGGAAGACCTGCAGGACATCATCCGCGCGAGCGACGAAGCGGTCGCCGTCGTGCGCGACCTGCACGCGACGCTGCATCCGCCGCAACTGGACTCGATCGGCCTGGATGCCGCCCTGCGTGCCGAACACGAGCGGCTGTTTCCCGGTGCAGCCATCGCACTGGCGGCCTTGCCGCATTCCCTCGCGGCGGACAGCGCACTGGTCGCGTTCCGCATCGCGCAGACCGTGATGCGCGTCGCCTCGGAGGCGGACAACCCGCTGATCCTGGTACTGACTGGCGATGAGGGCGCGTCGGGTTCGATCACTCTCGACATGCAGGCGGATGCCGGCATCGACCGCGCGAACCTGCCCTTGCTGCAGGCATTGGCGGCCATGGTGGATGGCAGGCTCAACGCCATGACGGGCACGCACTGGCGACTTCGCCTACCCTATGGACCCACGTCCACCGACCCCAGCGATTCCGCGTGAACTCCGAGCACGCCCACCTGCCCCGCCTGCCGCGCCTCGGCGCCGGCGAACCCGACCTGCAGCGAATGATCGATGCGGCGACGTCGGAGGGCACGCCGTTGATGCTGCTCTACATCGACATCGACCACTTCCGCTCGATCAACGAGAACATGGGCGTGGAAGTCGGCGACGAGGCGCTGGCGATCCTCAGCGACCGCCTGCAGCAGGCGCTGGGACCCGAAGCGCGCGCCTGGCGCCACGGCAGCGACGAGTTCATCGTAGCGGTGCCGCGCGTATCGGGCACATTGCCGCCGGAGCGCTTCGGCGACCTGCTGCGCGAGCAGATCGAACTGCCGATGACGGTGCTGCCGTACACGCTGTTCCTCACCGGCACGCTCGGCGTGGCGCTGTGTCCCGAACACGCGGACACCGCCTCGGGCCTGCTGCAATGCGCGGAAAGCGCCATGGAACAGGCCAAGCACGAAGGCATGAACCTGGTGCGCCTGTACCGGCGCGGCGCGGCGATCACCGCACGCAGCGACAGCATCATCGCGCGGCAGATCGTCAACGCCATCCACCACAACGAACTGCGCCTGTTCTACCAGCCCCAGATCAACGCGCATGACGGCCGGGTGGTCGGCATGGAGACGCTGCTGCGGTGGTACTCGCCTGCCCTGGGCCTGCTGGTGCCGGAGCGCTTCATGCACGTGGCCGAGAAGCTCGGCGTGATCGTGCAGATCGGCGACTGGGTGTTGCGCAACGCGTTCAAGCAGGCGCGCGTCTGGCGCGACTGGGGCTTCGACGACTTCGAGATCGCGGTCAACGTCTCCACCCTGCAGCTGCTGCGGCCCAGCTTCGTGTCCGAGGTGCTGGAGTCGATGCAGGAAGCCGGCATCCCGCCTCAGATGGTGGTGCTGGAAGTGCGCCAGAACGCGTTGGCCAAGGACATGAACCTGGTCCACCGCACGCTGGCGCAGCTGCACCGCGAGGGCGTGCGGCTGACGCTGGACGATTTCGGCATGGGCGACTCCAACCTGGATTCGCTGGTGCGCTTCTCGGTGGACAAGATCAAGATCGACCGCAATTTCGTGAAGGGCGTGCCGTCGGGCAACCGCGAGGTCGCCATCACCTGCGCCATCATCGCGATGGGACACCAGCTGGGCATGAAAGTCATCGCGCACGGCGTGGAAACCGACACGCAACTCGGTTTCCTGCGCCGCAACCAGTGCGACATGTTCCAGGGCCACTTGTTCGGTGAACCGATGTCGGCCGAGGACGCCGGCGCCGTGCTGCGCCGCCGCTACCTGCGCGCGGACGCGTTCGCCGCCACCAAGCCCGACCGCACGCTGCTGCTGCTGGACGACGAGGAGAACATCCTGCGCTCGCTGGTGCGCCTGTTCCGCCGCGACGGCTACCGCATCCTCGCCGCCAGCAACGTCACCGATGCGTTCGAGCTGCTGGCGACCAACGACGTGCAGGTCATCCTGTCCGACCAGCGCATGTCGGACATGAGCGGCACCGAGTTCCTCGGCCGCGTGCGCCTGCTCTACCCCGACACCGTGCGCCTGGTGCTGTCCGGCTACACCGACCTGGCGACAGTGACCGAGGCGATCAACCGCGGCGAGATCTACCGCTTCCTGACCAAACCGTGGAACGACGACGACCTGCGCGAACACATCCGCCAGGCCTTCACCACCTACGAGAACCAGCCGCACCACCGCGCGCATGCCTGACAGCGGCACGACGACGCCGGACGGCTGGTGCCTGTACCTGCTGGAATGCCGCAACGGCGCCTTCTACGCCGGCATCACCAATCGCCTGGACGCGCGCTACGCCGCGCATGTCGCCGGCACCGGCGCGAAGTACACGCGCGCGAATCCGCCGGTGCGCGTGCTGGCGAGCCGCGCGTATCCGGACCGTAGCGCGGCGTCGCGTGCGGAAGCGCAGCTGAAGCGGTTGCCCAGGGCGAAGAAGCTCGCCTTTTTCGAATCGCGCTGACGTGGATGCAAATGCAGATGTGGGAGCGACGTAAGTCGCGAACGCGAGAACCGAACTATTGTGATGGCGTCGAACGCACCTCAGGCCCGTCGCACGGATCACGTTTCATGACGACCGGGTTTCATGATCGCGACTTACGTCGCTCCCACCCCCACAAGCATCGGATCGCTTAAGCCGCGTCGGCGGCCGGCTGGCGGATCGGCAGCGTGATGCGGAAGCAGGCGCCGGCACCGGGCACGTTGCGCGCCTCGATGCGGCCGTTGTGCTTCTTGACGATGCCGTAGGAGATCGACAGGCCCAGGCCGGTGCCGCTGCCGACCGGCTTGGTGGTGAAGAACGGATCGAAGATGCGCTGCAGGATCTCGTCGGGAATGCCGTGGCCGCTGTCCTGGACATCGATCCAGACCTCGTCGCCCTCCACGCCCGTGCTCACGGTGATCGTGCCGCGCTCGTCGATGGCATGACTGGCGTTGAGCAGGATGTTCATGAACACCTGGTTCAACTCGGACGGCCGGCACTGCACCAGCGGCAGCTTGCCGTAATGCTTCTCCAGCGTGACCTTGTACTTCAGCTCGTTCCAGATGATGTTGATGGTGGAGTCGAGTCCGGCGTGCAGGTCGGCGGATTTCCAGCTGTCGTCGCGGCCGGAATAGGAGAAGTCCTTCAGGTTGCGCACGATCGCGGTAACGCGCTCGATGCCCTCGCGCGACTCGGACATCAGCTGCGGCAGGTCGCCGGTGATGAAGTCGATGTCCGCGCGCGCCCGCAGGTCCTCGATCTCGGACAGCATCGCCTTGGGATCGGGCAGGCGGAGCGCCCGTTCGTAGAGCTCGATCAGCGAGAACAGGCTGTGCAGGTACTCCTGCAGCGAGCCGAGGTTGGAATGCACGTAGCCGATGGGGTTGTTGATCTCGTGCGCCACGCCGGCCGCCAGTTGGCCGATCGACGCCATCTTCTCCGATTGCACCAGCTGTTCCTGCGCACCGGCCAGTCGCACCAGCGTCTGGCGCAGCTGCGCGTGGCGGCGCTGCAGTTCCTGCTGCCGCGCATGCGCTTCGCTGACGTCGTGGAACACCACCATGCAGTGGCCACCGCCGGGATTGTCATGGAAATACGCGCGCACCTGCAGCACCAAGCCATCGGCCAGCGTCAGGTCGCCGTTCCAGCGCCCGGATTCGCGGGCGGTGCGGATCGCGTCCGCAGGTAGCAGGCGGGACAACGCATCGAGTGCGTCGGCTTCATCGCCCACGAGCGCGCAGGCCGCGGCGTTGGCGTGCAGGGGTCGTGCATCGCCACGGCACAGCAGGTAGCCATCGTCCATCAGTTCGGCCAGCGCCTTCAGATCGGCGAAGCTGGGGATATCGTCCGCGGTACAGGTGGCGGAGGGGGGATTCGGGGCTGGGGGTGTGGCCACGGATGCATCGGGTGGCGGCGACGGGGCGCCAGTATCCGGCGCGGCCGCAGGGGCGGCAAGGTGCGGTGTCGCAGTTTGCGGATCGGCCACCGGGCTCAGGCGACGGCGATCGGGCGCGGCGCGGTGGTCGTCGAGGTCTGGCCCTGCGCGTCGTAGGCGCCGTGGCTTTCGGTGCGACCGAGGTGGCGCAGCGCCCAGTTCACTTCGCGACGGCGACGCGCGAGCAGGATGCCGTTCGCATGGTTCTTCTCGGCCAGGTCGGCCAGGCTTTCGCGCAGGTCGTCGGGGAAGCCGAAGCCGGCGGCCGCGGTCTCCAGCGCGCGCAGCGCGTCCAGCTTGTCCTGGGTACAGCGCACGAGCGCTTCCACGTCGTGCTCGACGATGGCGCGACGCTCCTCTTCCAAGGCCGTGGACAGTCGCTGGAGGGACGCGTGGTTCATCGTGCTCAGCCGCCCAGCTGGTCTTCCAGGCCCAGCATGCCGTCGGCGATCGCCTCGGCGTTGATCTTGTACGTGCCGGACTGCAGCGCTTCGCGCACGGCCGCCACGCGGGCTTCGTTGATCGCGGGCGCCGTGGCCAGTTCGCGCTGCATCGCCTGCAGGCTGGTGGCTTCACCGGTCAGACGCAGGCTGTCGCCCGCCGCACTGGCTTCCACGGGGCTGGAACGATCGGCGCCGGCGGATGCGACACGGCCACTTACAGGGCCCGTGGTGCGGATGGCGGCAGGGGGAGTGCCTTCGATTTTCTGGTTCATGTCAGTCACCTGTAACAGGGTTCATAGGAGTTATCGGCCGCCACCCGGTGGACTTTAGTGACGGATCGCACAATTCCGAGGGGACACCGGATTCTGCCCGATGTCCTTCCGCCCAGCGTCGGTATCCGCCCCCTCCAGGACATCTTGAGGGCGAATGTGGATTTTTTTCATCGACTCACCCAGACGTCGCCGCCCGCCCCCACGATGCCCTGCACCACGCGGCGCGAAGACAGGTTCTCGACGGTCACCCGCTCGTTCTCGCCGGCATCGGCCAGCGCCTTGCCGGCCACGCGGACTTCCACGCCACCCCGGCGGGATACCAGCGCCACGTTGTCGCCGCGACGTATGAGGCGCTGCGCGACTAGGTCCGTCGACGCCAGCACCGCGCCGGCCGGCAGCATGCGCCGGGCGACGCGGCCCACGGCCTGCGCCGGATCGGCGACGGCGGCACCGACGATGCGCGAGGCGTCGCGGCGCTCGGCGACGAAGGCGTCGGCGGTGATCGTTTCGCCGGGCGCGATTCCCCGCGCCAGCACCAGAACGGTCTGGCTGCGGCGCACACGCACCGGCACGAACAGGCGCCAGCCGGCATCCTGCGGGCAACTGACCTCCACGCTGTTGCTCCCCTGCACGCGCGCGACCAGCGCGGCGCCGCAGCGTGGCAGGCGCAGGGCCGGATCGAGCGTGGCATCGGCCTCGCTGCCGGCAGGCAAGGCGCCGATGGCAGCAGCCTTGATGCTGTCGACCGGCTGGAAATCCGCGGCCAGCACCGCGCACGCGGTCAGTCCGCCGATCAGGGCGGTGGTCAGGCGCAGCAGCATGGGTGGGCTCCGTCGGTTCATCGGCGGGGAAGGTGCAAGCGGTGTGCCAGAAGCCCGCTGACATTCCCTTCTCCCCGCGTGCGGGGAGAAGGTGCCCGGAGGGCGGATGAGGGGCCGCTGTTTGCGCAGGCCTGTCCGGACGGGGGCGCGCAATCTACGGGTCGAATGTTGACCGCCGCCGCGAGCCGCTGGCGCGCTGCCTCCGTTCGCCCCTCACCCGCCTTCGGCACCCTCTCCCCGCACGCGGGGAGAGGGGAAATCATCCTCTGCTCAAGCGCAGATCGCCGGTGCCGATATGCTGTGCATGACCCAGGACCTGCTCAACCGCATCGACCAGCGCACCCGCCTGGCCGGCCACAACCGCCTCGCCCTGCTGCTGTTCCGCCTGGGCGGGCGTCAGCTTTTTGGCGTCAACGTCTTCAAGGTGCAGGAAGTGCTGCGCCGCCCGGGCCTGTTCCAGCTGCCCGGCCTGCCCTCCGAATTCGTCGGCGTGGCGGACGTGCGCGGGCGGTCCGTGCCGGTGCTCGATCTGGGCCTGAGCATCCGCCACCCCGAGCGCGACCCGAATCCCGAGAATGCCCCCAACTACCTGGTGGTCACCGAGTTCAACCGCTCGGTGCAGGGCTTCCTGGTCAGCGGCGTGGAGCGCATCGTCAACATCGCGGTGGAGGACATCCATCCGCCGCCGGAGCTGGGCGCGGAAAACAGCTTCCTGACCGCAGTGACGCGGTTCCAGGGCGAATTGATCCAGGTGATCGACGTGGAAAGCGTGCTGGCCGACATCTGCCAGTCGCGCATGGACGCCACGCTCGCGCCGGAAATGGCCCTGCCCGCCGACGCCCCGCCGATGCAGGTGCTGGTGGTCGACGATTCCCGCGTGGCGCGCTCGCAGATCCGCAGCGTGCTGGAGCAACTGGGCGTCACCGCCACCCTGCTCTCCGATGGCCGCCAGGCGCTGGACCATCTCTTGCAGGTGCACGCCGCCGGCGAGAACCCGGCCGATCGCTACGCCATGGTCATCTCCGACATCGAGATGCCGGCCATGGACGGCTACACGCTGACGACGGAAATCCGGCGCCATCCCGGCCTGGCCGGCCTGTACGTGCTGCTGCACACGTCCCTGTCGGGCGTGTTCAACAACGCCATGGTCGAACGGGTGGGCGCCAATGCCTTCGTGGCCAAGTACAGCCCGCACGAGCTGGCAGAACACGTGCTGTTCCGCCTGAACCAGGTGGCGGCGGCGAGAATGGCCGCCTGACGGCGTAGAGCGGAGCTTGCTCCGCTGGCGGTCGGACCGGATCCCATGCCCGGCCGTAGAGCAGTCGAGCAGGCTCGACTCTACGGCTTCCTGTCCAGAAGCTCGCGCTGAGCGCGCGTTCTGGCACACGCCTTGCACCTGCCCCGGCAACGGTCTGCCGGAGCGGTGCCATGTCCAATCCCATCTCCAATTACCTGGGTGTCCACGCGGCGGCCCTGCCGTTGCGTGAGCAGCGGATGCAACTGATCGCCAGCAACCTGTCCAATGCGGACACGCCCAACTTCAAGGCCAAGGACCTGGACTTCCAGGCCGCGCTGGAACAGGCCGCTGCCAAGGCCGCCCCGTTGCGGAGCACCAGCGAGCAGCACATGACCCTGCTCAACGCCTCGCCGCGCATCTTCGAGCGCGACGGCGTGCAACCCAGCCTGGACGGCAACACCGTCGACGCCGATACCGAGCGCGCCGCCTACGGCCGCGCGGCGCTGGAGTACCGCGCCTCGCTGAGCTTCATCGAATCCAAGGTGCGCACCATGCTCACCGCGATCACCGGCCAGTAAGGAGGCATGCCATGAGCAACCTGCCCATCTTCGACGTCGCCGGGTCCGCGCTGCAGGCGCAGTCCGTGCGCCTGAACACCATCGCCAGCAATCTCTCCAACGCCGACTCCATCGCCTCCTCGCCGGACGCGGTCTACAAGCCGATCGAGCCAATCTTCCAGGCGCGCAAGCTCAATGCGGACGGCTCGCTGACCTCGGTGCAGGTGAGGGAGATCACGCAGAGCGAAGCACCGCCGATCAAACGCTACGAGCCGGGCCACCCGATGGCCGACGGCGATGGCTACGTCTATGCACCGGATGTCGATCCGGTCGCGCAGATGGTCAACCTGATCTCCGCCTCGCGCGGCTACCAGGCTGGCGTGGAAGTGTTGAACACCGCCAAGGAACTCGCCCTGGCCACCCTGACGATGGGCCGCTGATGCGTCCCTCCCCTGACCGAGCACGCGCATGACCACTGTCAACGGCGATCCGTTTGCCGCCCTCAATACCAGCGGCACCGGTGCGACCCCGAAAAAGAAGGCCGACACGCTGGGCCAGGCCGACTTCATGCGGCTGATGACCGAGCAGCTGAGCAACCAGGATCCGCTGAAGCCGCTGTCCAACAGCGAGTTCGTCGCCCAGCTGGCGCAGTTCTCCACCGTGCAGGGCATCAGCGACCTCAACAGCACCGTCAACGGCTTCACCGCCGCGCTGACCGGCGACCAGGTGCTGAAGGGCGCCGCGCTGGTCGGCCATTCGGTGGTGGTGCCGTCCGAATCCATCGCCCTGCCCGCCTCCGGCAACGCCACCGGGCTGGTGATGTCGCCCGGCGCCGGCAAGGTGACCTTCGAGATCAAGGATGCCAGCGGCGTGGTCGTGGACACCGTCGAGGTCGAAGCGACCGGCAAGGGCGAGACCGCGTTCTCCTGGGACGGCCTGAAGGCCAACGGCGAACGCGCCGAAGCCGGCAAGTACTCGATCAAGGCCACCCATACCGCGACCGACGGTACCGGCACCGCACTCAACACCTACGTCGACGCCACCGTGGAAAGCGTGACCATCGGCTCCGACGGCCTGTACCTCAACCTGCCCGGCCTGGGCACCGCCCCGCTCGACTACGTGCTGCGCATCGGCAAGTCGACGTCCTGACACCCACGCTCCCACCGCATTCCGCAAGGAGTCTTCCATGGCATTCCAAAGCTCGCTGTCCGGCATGAGGGCGGCCAACGCCGACCTCAACGTCACCTCGCACAACATCGCCAACGTCAACACCACCGGCTTCAAGGAGTCGCGCGCGGAGTTCGCCGAGGTGTTCTCCACCACGGGCTACGGCCTGACGCGCAACAACGTCGGTGCCGGCGTGCGCCTGACCAATGTCGCCCAGCAGTTCTCGCAGGGCGACATCAACCAGACCGGGCGCTACCTGGACCTTGCGATCGACAAGGAAGGTTTCTTCACCGTCAACAACAACGGCACCAACGTCTACACGCGTGCCGGCAACTTCCAGCGCGATCCGGCCGGCTACGTGACCACGCCGGAAGGCTATCGCCTGCAGGTGTTCCCGCCGCGCGCCGACGGCGTCGGCTTCGACACCGGCAACATGACCGACCTGCGCCTGCTGACCACCGACAGCCCGCCCTCGCCGACCACCAACGTGGAACTGGGCGTCACCCTGCCCGGCAACGCCGCGCAGCCGACGATCACGCCGTTCTCGCCGACCGACAGCGCCAGCTACAACGAAACCACCTCGGTCACCGTGTACGACTCGCTGGGCGTGGCCCATCAGCAGACCGTCTACTACGTGAAGACGCCGAATCCGAACGAGTGGCAGATGCACACCTACGTGGACGGCGCCTCGATGGGTGCGCCGACCACCGTGCAGTTCGACAACAACGGCACCCTGACCGCACCCGCCAACGGCCAGATCGCGTTGGCGCCGTTCACGCCCAGCACCGGCGCCGGCGTGCTGAACATGACGCTGGACATCAGCGGCACCACCCAGTACGGCGAGCAGTTCTCCAAGCGCATCCAGAACCAGGACGGCTACGCCACCGGCAAGCTCAACGAGTTCAGCGTGTCCGAAACCGGCGTGGTCTACGCGCGTTACTCCAACGGCGTCGATCGCCCGATCGGCCAGGTCGCGCTGGCGAACTTCAGCAACCCGCAAGGCCTGGTGTCGCAGGGCAACAACACCTGGACGCATAGCCATGCATCCGGCGAGCCACGCATCGGTGCCCCGGGTACGTCGGATTTCGGCCAGGTGGCTGCCGGCGCGCTGGAGGCCTCGACCGTCGACCTGACCGAGCAGCTGGTCAACATGATCGTGGCGCAACGCAACTTCCAGGCCAACTCGCAGGCCATTTCCACGCAGGACCAGATCACCCAGGCGGTGATCAACATCCGCTGATCCGGCTGACGCCGACGGAGACTGACGCATGGACAAGGCCCTTTACGTCGCGATGACCGGCGCCCGCGCTTCGCTGCAGGCGCAGGGCACCGTGTCGCACAACCTGGCCAACGTGGACACCAAGGGTTTCAAGGCCGCACTGGCCGGCACCGAGGCGTTCAAGATCCAGGGCCAGGGCTTTCCCTCGCGCGTGGACGCGGTGCTGATCGATCCCGGCTTCGACGGGCGCACCGGTTCGCAGATGGTCACCGGACGCTCGCTGGACATCTCGCTGCAACCGAACCGCTGGATGGCCGTGCAGGCCGCTGACGGTGGTACGGCGTACACGCGCAACGGCGAACTGAGCGTCACCCCGAACGGCCAGCTGGTCACCGCCGGTGGTCGCGCGGTGCTGGACGACAACGGCAACCCGATCGCGGTGCCGCCGGCGCAGTCGATCGACATTGGCGCCGACGGCACGGTGTCGATCATTCCGCAGGGCGAAGGCCCGCAGACGATGGCCATCGTCGGCCGCATGCGCATCGTGGAAGCGGCGCAGTCGCAGCTGGCCCGCGGTGGCGACGGGCTGATGCGTCCGAGGGATCCGCAGGCACCGGCGCTGCCGGTCGCCAATGGCAACAGCCTGACGATGGGTGTGCTGGAGGGCAGCAACGTGGATGCGGCCGGTGCGCTGGTGCAGATGATCCAGTTGCAGCGGCAGTTCGAGATGCAGGTGAAGGTGATCCGCAGCGGCGACGAGATGGCGCAGTCGTCGAACCAGTTGCTGCGCCTCGGCGGCTGACGATTCTGAGCCCCTCTCCCACCGGGAGAGGGGTTGGGATGAGGGGCAACGGAGTCCTTGCCTTTAGAGATCCGTGGCGTCGTCCACGTCCGCGATTGGCTTGGGTTGTACGGCCTTGCGGGATGGGTTTTCTTGCTTGGACACATGGTGCCGCTCGCCGCGGGGGCGTTCTTTCTTTGCTTGTGCAAAGAAAGAACCAAAGAAACACACCCCAGGCGGCACGCCCGGCGCTACGCGCCGGGTCCGCGAGCAGGCCGGGAATTTCCGTAAGGCACATCCATGTGCCATACGGAAACGCCGTCATCCATGACGGCGCCCTTCGGGTTTTACCCGGCCCACTCGCCATGCCTAGATGGGGGCCCGAAAGCGACGGCAACAGCAACAACAAGAGCGCGCGCCGATCCCTCAGATACAACCCTTGGGGCCCCTGAGGTCCGGCAGTCACAGCGGGTAAAACCCGCAGGGCGGCGCACAAGGATGTGCGCCGTTTTCGGCCGGGGCAGGATGCCCCGTCCGAAAATTCCCGCTGGGACTGCGAACCCGCCGCGCAGCGGCGGGCGGACCGCCGGGGTGTGCTTTCTTTGCTTACTTTCTTTGCACAAGCAAAGAAAGTAAGGCCCCCGCGGCGAGCGGCGCCATGCCAAGGCGCCAGCCAGCCTCCCGGACCCGCCGCCAGAAAAATGCCGCCCCCGACCCCGGGGCCATGACCTCCGTCCCAGATCGGCCCAGAACTCAGCGCCAGAACCACGACACCCGTTTCGGCACAGGACTTGCCTGAGAGGAGGCGAGGAACCGCACCACGCGATTCCACCCCTTCCAGCCGCGAGGAACCACGCCATGAACCAAGCCCTCTGGGTCGCCAAGACCGGACTGGACGCGCAGCAGACGCGCATGTCCGTGGTCTCCAACAACCTGGCCAACACCAACACCACCGGCTTCAAGCGCGACCGCGCCAGCTTCGAAGACCTGCTGTACCAGCAGGTCCGCCAGCCCGGCGGTTCCACCTCCTCGCAGACCCAGCTGCCGTCCGGCCTGCAGCTCGGCACCGGCGTGCGCGTCGTGTCGACCTCCAAGGATTTCCAGCAGGGCAACCCGCAGCAGACCGGCCGCGCGTTGGACGTCATGGTCAACGGCCGCGGCTTCTTCGAAGTGCTGCTGCCCGACGGCTCGCCGGCCTACACGCGCGACGGCTCGTTCCAGATCAACGCGCAGGGCGAGCTGGTCACCAACAGCGGCTATCCGGTGCAACCCGGCATCCAGGTCCCGGAAGGCGCGCAGTCGCTGACCATCGGCAACGACGGCACCGTCAGCGTGACGATGGCCGGCCAGGCGCAGGCGCTGGAGATCGGCTCGCTGACGCTGACCGACTTCGTCAATCCGTCCGGCCTGCAGGCCAAGGGCGAAAACCTCTACGTCGAAACCACCGCCTCCGGTCCCGCACAGAACGGCACGCCCGGTCTCAACGGCCTGGGCAGCGTGGTGCAGGGCTCGCTGGAAGGTTCCAACGTCAACGTGGTGGAAGAGCTGGTCAGCATGATCGAAACCCAGCGCGCCTACGAAATGAACGCCAAGGCCATCTCCACCACCGACTCGATGCTCGGTTACCTCAACAACAACGTCTGACGTCCCCTGACGTCACGCCACGAGACACGCCATGAAGCGCACCACGTCCGCCACCACCCTCGCCTGCGCACTGATGCTGCTGCCGGGCTGTGCGCGCTACTACGGCGACGTGCGCCCCTACGCGCCGATGCAGCCCATACAGCCGGTCGTCGCCGCATCGGCCCCCGCCACCGCCGGCTCCATCTACCGCGCCGGCCCCGGCCTGAACCTGTACGCCGACCGCCGCGCGCGCGACGTGGGCGATCTGCTGACGATCAATCTGGTGGAGAACACCACGGCGCAGACCTCGGCCACCACGTCGGTGGACAAGAAGAGCGAGATCAGCCTGGCCGCGCCGAATATCGCCGGTGCGCCGGTCACGGTGAACGGCCGCGACATCCTCAGCGCCACGGTCAACGGCGACCGCGGCTTCAACGGCACCGGCAACAGCGCGCAGAGCAACCGCCTGCAGGGCAGCGTGACGGTCACGGTGATCCAGCGCCTGCCCAACGGCAACCTGGTCGTGCAGGGCCAGAAGAACATGCGCCTGAACCAGGGCGACGAGCTGGTGCAGATCCAGGGCATCGTGCGTCCGGCCGACATCAACCCGGACAACACGATCTCCTCCGGCAAGGTGGCCGACGCGCGCATCGCCTACGGCGGCCGCGGCGCCATCGCGCAGTCCAACTCGATGGGCTGGCTGGGCCGCTTCTTCAACTCCCCGATCTTCCCGAACTGAGCCTCGCGTGATGGACACCAACGACACCGATCGCGTTGCGCCGCAGAACACGAAGAAGCCGCGCCGCATCGACACCTACACCCTGCTCGGCCTGCTGGCGTGGATCGGCCTGGTGCTGATCTGCCTGGCGCCCGCCGCCCGCGCCGAGCGCATCAAGGATCTGGCCCAGGTCGGTGGCGTGCGCAGCAACCCGCTGGTCGGCTACGGCCTGGTCGTGGGTCTGGATGGCAGCGGCGACCGCACCAGCCAGGCGCCCTTCACCGTGCAGAGCCTGAAGAACATGCTGGGCGAGCTGGGCGTCAACATCCCGGCCAACGTCAATCCGCAGCTGAAGAACGTGGCGGCCGTGGCGATCCACGCCGATCTGCCCGCTTTCGCCAAGCCCGGCCAGCCGATCGACATCACCGTGTCCTCGATCGGCAACGCCACCTCGTTGCGCGGCGGCAGCCTGCTGATGGCCCCGCTGCGCGGCGCCGACGGCGAGGTCTACGCGATCGCGCAGGGTAACCTGATCGTCGGCGGTTTCGGCGCGCAGGGCAAGGATGGTTCGCGCGTGTCGGTCAACGTGCCGAGCGTGGGCCGCATTCCCAACGGCGCCACCGTCGAACGCGCCATTCCCAATGCGCTGGACAGCGGCGCGGATACCGTCACCCTCAACCTGCATCGCGCCGACTTCACCACCGTCTCGCGCATGGTCGCCGCGCTGGACCAGAACTTCGGCAGCGGCAGCGCCTACGCCGTCGACGCGGTGACGGTCGCCGTGCGCGCGCCGGCCGACATCTCGCGCCGCGTCAACTTTCTCGCCCAGGTCGAGAACCTGGAACTGACGCCGGGCAGCGCGCCGGCCAAGGTCATCGTCAATGCGCGCACCGGCACCGTGGTGATCGGCGCACAGGTGCAGGTGATGCCGGCGGCGGTGACGCACGGTTCGCTGACGGTGACGATCACCGAATCGGCCAACGTCAGCCAGCCGAACGAATTCTCGCGCGGCGGGCAGACCGTGGTGACCCCGCAGTCCAGCGTGTCCGTCAGCCAGGAAGGCAGCCGCATGTTCAAGTTCGAGGGCGGCACCTCGCTGGACGAGATCGTCCGCGCCGTCAATGAAGTGGGCGCCGCGCCCGGCGACCTGATCGCGATCCTGGAAGCCCTGAAGCAGGCCGGCGCCTTGCGCGCGGAGCTTGAGGTGATCTGACATGGCCAGCATGCCCATCGGAACGCTGAATCCCTCGCTGTCGCTGGCCGATGCCGGCGGCAAGCCGGACAACGCACGCATCCACGATGTCGCGAAGAAGCTGGAAGGCCAGTTCGCGCAGATGATGATCAAGTGCATGCGCGAGGCGGGCTTCGGTGATTCGCTGTTCCCGGGCGAAAACCAGGTCTTCCGCGACATGTACGACCAGCAGCTCGCCACCGCCATGTCGCAAGGCCGCGGCCTGGGCCTGGCGCCGATGATCGCGCGCCAGTTGGGTGCCACCGATGCCGCCACGCCTGCCGTCCCCGCCAGCACCGCGCTGTCGGCGTACAAGCGCCTGCTGCCCGGCAGCGAAGCCGATTCCATGCTCGACGCCATCGCCGGCCGCGGCATCGGCAGCAGTGCGCGCGACACCAGCGCCCTGCCCGGCACCGTCACGCTGGAGACCATCACCGTGCGCCCGGATGCCGCGGCGTGCGACGAAGTGGAACAGGTCGCGTCTGCCGATCCGTCCAAGTACGCACGCAACACGCCGGAACGCTTCGTCGCCGAGATCTGGGACCACGCCAAGCAGGCGGCGAAGGAACTGGGCGTCGACCCGCGGGCGCTGGTCGCACAGGCCGCGCTGGAAACCGGTTGGGGCAAGCGCCAGATCAAGACCGGCGACGGCGACAGCGCGCACAACCTGTTCGGCATCAAGGCCACCGGCTGGAAGGGCGAGCGCGCCCGCACCGCCACGCATGAATACACCAACGGTGTGAAGCACACGGAGACCGCGGATTTCCGCGCGTATTCCTCGCCCGCCGAAAGTTTCGCCGACTACGTGCGGCTGCTGAAGAACAACCCGCGCTACCAGCAGGCGCTCGCAGCCGGCAAGGACATCGCCGGCTTCGCGCGCGGCCTGCAGCGCGCCGGCTACGCCACCGATCCCACCTACGCCAACAAGATCGCCTCGATCGCCAACGGCCCGACCCTCGGCAAGGTGCTGTCGGCGATCGGCGACACCGTCGGCGGCAAGGTCGGCAACGTCGTGGGCAACGCCATCGGCAACGCGCTGCGGCGCTGACCTGGGGATAACGCATGTCGAACCTACTCGCCACCGGCAGCAGCGCCCTGATCGCCTTCCAGCGCGCCCTGTCCACCGTCGGCCACAACGTCGCCAACATCAACACGCCGGGCTACTCGCGCCAGCGCGTGGAGTTCGAGGCGCGTGACGGTACCTACTTCGGCTACGGCTACCAGGGCAACGGCGTGCAGATCGTCGACGTGCGCCGGATGGCCGATTCGCTGGCCACCTCGCGCCTGCTCGACAGCGGCGGCGAACTCGCGCGCCTGCAGCAGCTGTCCACGCTGTCCACGCGCATGGACCAGCTGTTCTCCGAGAAGGCGACTGGCATCGGCGCGCCGTGGTCCAGCTTCTTCGATTCGGTCAACGCGCTGTCGTCGAATGCCGCCGGTTCGGCCGACCGTGAAAGCGTGCTGGCGCAGGCCAATGCGCTGGTCACCCGCTTCCGCCAGATGGACCAGCACCTCGATGGGCTCGACACCGAAGTCAACGCGGGCCTGACCGCCGCCACCGGTGAAGTGAACCGGCTGGCCAAGGAAATCGCCCAGCTCAATGGCCGCATCGGCGGCAGCAGCAGTCCGTCGGGCGACCTGCTGGACCGTCGCGACCAGTTGATCAGCGAACTGGTGGGCTACACCGGCGGCAACGCGGTCGTGCAGGACGGCGGCCTGGTCAACGTCTTCAGCGCCGGCGGCCAGCCGCTGGTGGTGGGCGCCACCGCCAGCACGCTGGTGACCGTGCCCGATCCGTACCGCCCCGAGCGCCTGCAGGTGGCGCTGGAAACCAATGGCCAGCGCACCACGCTGGACAAGCGTGCGCTCGGCGGCCAGATCGGCGGCCTGCTCGAATTCCGCACCACGGTGCTGGACCCGGCCGCGGCCGAGCTCGGCCGCGTCGCCACCTCGCTGGCGCAGACGTTCAACGCCGGCCACCGCGCCGGTATGGACCAGTACGGCCAGCTGGGCACCGATTTCTTCAACCTGCCGGCGCCGCGCATTTCATCGAATGCAGGCAATACCGGCAACGCGGCGCTGCAGACCTCCGTCGGCAGCACGGGCGCGCTCAGCGCGCAGAACGTGCTGCTGCGCTTCGACGGCGCCGCCTGGGTGGCGACGAATCCCGACACCGGCGCCAGCATTCCGATGACCGGCACCGGCACGGCCACCGATCCGCTGGTGGTCAACGGGATCGAGGTGCGGCTCGCGCCCGGCACCACACCGGGCACCAACGACCGCTTCCTGCTGCAGCCGACCGCGGGCGCGGCCGGCAACCTCAGCGTGGCCATCACCGATCCCGCGCGCATCGCCGCGGCGACGCCGGTCAAGGCCAACACCGACCTCGCCAATACCGGCAGCGGCAAGGTCAGCGGCCTGAAGGTCACCGACGCCGCCAACACCAACCTGCTGGCGCCGGTCGACATCGAGTTCATCGACGCCACCCAGTACACGATCAACGGCACCGGTCCGTTCCCCTACACGCCGGGCCAGACCGTGGCCTACAACGGCTGGAGCGTGGTGCTGGATGGCGCGCCCGCCGCGGGCGACAGCTTCCGCGTGGGCCCCACCGGCGCGAACTCCAGCGACAACGGCAACGCCAAGCTGCTGTCCAACCTGGACGATGCGCGCGTGCTCAACGGCGGCACGCTGACGCTCAACGGCGCCATCGGCGGACTGACCACGCAGGTCGGTTCGGCGGCACGCCAGGCGGACTATTCCGCGCAGGCACAGCAGGTCATCCACGACCAGGCGCAGGCCTCGCGCGATGCGATTTCCGGCGTGAACCTGGACGAGGAAGCCGCCGACCTGATGCGTCTGCAGCAGGCCTATCAGGCCGCGTCGCAGATCATCGCCACCGCCGACACGCTCTTCCAATCGCTCCTGGCTGCGACCCGCCGATGAACTACCGCATCTCGACCAACATGATGTACCAGCAGTCGATCTCGACGATGCTGGCCAAGCAGGCGAAGCTGGCGCACACACAGCAGCAGCTCGCCAGCGGACAGCGCCTGGTGACAGCGAAGGACGACCCGGTCGCCGCCGGTACCGCCGTGGGCCTGGACCGTGCGGTCGCCGAACTGGAACGCTTCGGCCTGAACGCCAACGCGGTGCAGAACCGCCTCGGCCTGCAGGAGAACGCGCTGACGCGCGTCGGCGAGGCGATGGCGCGCGTCAACGAACTCGTCATCCAGTCCAACAATGCCGCCATGGGCGACGACAGCCGCCAGGCGATCAGCACCGAACTGAAGGCGATCTACGCCGGCCTGCTGGACCTGGCCAACAGCACCGACGGCGCCGGCCGCTACCTGTTCGGCGGCACCAGCGACGGCAGCGCGCCGTTCGCCATCGCCGGCGGCAACGTGATCTACAGCGGCGACCAGACGCAGCGGCAGGTGGAAGTGGCGCCGGACATGTTCGTCTCCGATACCCTGCCCGGCAGCGACGTCTTCCTTCGCCTGCGGACCGGTGACGGCCGCATCGACGGCGCGGCCGCCAGCGGCAACACCGGCACCGGCCTGCTGATGGGCTTCAGCGTCACCGATTCCACCGTATGGGACGGCGGTACGTACACGCTGTCGTTCGGCGCCGGCAATACCTACCAGGTGGTGGATGCCGGCGGCAATCCGGTCACGTCGGGCACCTACGCCAAGGGCGAAAGCATCGCCTTCGCCGGCGTGCAGATGAAGATCGATGGCCAGCCCGCCAACGGCGACAGCTTCACGCTGGGTCCGTCCGGCAGCCGCGACATCTTCGCCACCGTGCAAGGACTGATCGACACGCTGGACACCAGTCCGACGACGGACGCACAGCGCGCCGCCATGCAGAACAGTCTGCAGGCCGCGATGCGCGATGTCGGCACCGCGCAGGGCAGGATGATCGATGCGCGGGCCAGTGGCGGCGCGCAGCTGTCGGCCATCGAGACCGCCGCCTCGCTGCGCGAAGCCAACAACATCACCCTGAAGGACACCCTGTCCGGACTGCGCGACCTGGACTGGGCCGAGGCCATCGGCCGCTACCAGATGGAAAACACCGCGCTCCAGGCCGCGCAGACGGTCTTCATGCAGATGCAGCAGCTGTCGCTGTTCAAACTGATGGGCTGACGACGGCCCCCTCTCTTTCAAGCAGTCCTTGCCCTCCCGCCGCGATGCCCTCGCGGCGCTTTTTTTGGAGGGAACCGGAAAACCGGTGGGGGAGCGACGCAAGTCGCGATGAAGCTTTACCGGCGGCCCATCGCGACTTGCGTCGCTCCCACACCTGTCATCCCACCTTGTCCCACAGATGACGGTGGCCTCACCCGGAACACCACACTGATCCGCGCCCCCTGCGCGCGCCGGGTCTTCGGGATGCCGTGCTCGTGCGTGCTCTGCGAGGCATGGCTCATCGACAGCACGCTGCCGGGCGCGAGGTCCACCGCGACCGTATCGCGTCCGCCTTCGCGGGCACGGATCAACATGCGCCGTGGCGCGCCGAGCGAGACCAGTGTGATCGGATGGCCGGTCGCCACGGTATGCAGCTTGTCGCCATGCATGGCGACGCTGTCGTGACCGTCCCGATAGAGGTTCATGCCGATACGCGAGTAAGGCGCCGGCGCCTTCGCCTGCACGCAGGCGAGCAGTGCGGCTAGCGGCAGGTCGTCCGGCAGTGCGTCCACGGCATAGTTCGCCAGCAGGCGCGGCACGTCGACGATGCGGTCGTACATCGGGCGCTGCAGATGCGTCCACGCCGCGCTTGCCCGCAGCCGATCGAACCATGCACGTGCCGTCAGCGGATCGATGACCTCCGGCCAGTAGCGGATCCCGCCTTCGGCATCGTCCACCAACTGCACCATCGCGGGTGCGAACAGGTCGTCGGTCAGGGGAGCGAGTGCGCGCATCATGGCCTCAGTGGAAGTCGCGGGAGCCAGGCTGGATCTCGCCCAGCAGATGACTGAAATCCTCCAGCCGGCGCGCGATCAGGTGCTCCACCCCATCCACCTGTTCCCAGCGCCCGCGCACGGCCATCAAACGAGAACCGAGCAGCGCCTTGCGGTCGCGCAGCGCCACGTGCGACCACACCACCACGTTGACCATGCCATGCTCGTCTTCCAGCGTGATGAAGATCGTGCCCTTCGCGGTCGCCGGTCGCTGTCGCTGGGTGACGATGCCGGCGGCGAACGCACCACGTCCGTGCGGCAATCCACGCAGCTGGCGCGAGTCGACCACGCGATGCCGGCGCAGACGTTCGCGCAGCAACGACAGCGGGTGTTCGCCAAGGGTCAGTCCGGTCATGCGGTAATCCGCAGTGACGTCCTCGCCCACCATCGGCGCCGGCAGGAGGATCGCATCCTCGTCGGGGCTACCGGGTAGCAGCGGACGTTGCCGTTCGATACCGGCGACCGCCCAGCGGGCCGCGTGGCGATGGCCGGCGAGCGACTGCAGCGCACCCGCTTCGGCCAGTGCGTTGCGCGCCTTTTCGTCGAGGCGAGCACGCAGGCACAGGTCGCGCACGTCGGTGAACATGCGTCGCGCCCGCGCTGCCATGATCGCCTTGCCGACCTCCTCCGACAGCCCGCCGACCTGGCGGAACCCAAGCCGCAAGGCCGCCTGCCCGCCGTCATCGACGCCGCGCCGCGCATGCCCGCCCTCCAGCGTATTGTCCCAGTCGCTGTGGAGTACATCGACCGGCAGGATGTCGATGCCCACGCGCCCGCCCTTACTGCGTCGTGCGTCCTGCACGATCTGGCCGGCGGAATAGAACCCCATCGGTTGCGCGTTGAGCAGCGCGCAGGCGAATGCCGCCGGCTCGTGGCGTTTCAGCCAGCAGCTGATGTAAACCAGCTTGGCGAACGAGGCGGCATGGCTTTGGGGGAAGCCGTAGGAACCGAAACCCTTGATCTGTTCGAAGATCTGGTCGATGAACTCCTGCGAATAGTTTTTTTTGGCCATGCGCTCGCGTACGCGGAGCCGGTGCGGCTCCATATCGCCACCACGCCCCCAGGCCGCCATTGACCGACGCAAGCCATCCGCTTCACTGTCCGTGTATTCAGCGGCTTTCATCAGGAGTTCCATCACCTGCTCCTGGAACAAAGGCACGCCCAGGGTGGGTTCCAGCACCGAGCGGATTTCCTCTGACGGATAGGTCACCTCTTCCTTGCCTTGCCGCCTGCGCAAGTAGGGATGGACCATGCCACCCTGGATCGGACCAGGACGCACGATCGCCACTTCAACTACCAGGTCGTAATACTTGTTCGGCTTCAATCGCGGCAGCATGCTCATCTGCGCCCGCGATTCGATCTGGAAGACGCCCACGGTGTCGGCCGCCTGGATCATTTCGTAGGTCTTCTCGTCGTCGTTCGGCAATCTGGCGAGATCCAGCTTGAAGCCTCTATGCCGCTCGACGAGATCCACGGCCTTGCGGATGCACGTCAGCATGCCCAGCGCCAGGCAGTCGACCTTGAGCAGCTTCATCGTCTCCAGATCATCCTTGTCCCACTGGATGATGGTGCGGTCGTCCATCGCGGCGTTTTCCACCGGCACCACCTCGGACAGCGGCCCGTCGTTGATGACGAAGCCGCCGACATGCTGCGACAGATGCCGGGGATGGCCGCGCAGCTGCGTAGTCACCGCCAGCACGCGCCGGATCAGCGGATTCTCCGGATCGAAGCCGGCCTCGCGCAGCCGCTGTTCCATCGGCGTCTCGCCGTTGCCCCAGCCGTAGCACTCGGCCAGCAGGCCGATCTGGTCCGGCGGCAGCCCGAAGGCCTTGGCCACGTCGCGCACCGCACTCTTGCCGCGGTAGCGGATGACGGTGGCGGCCAACGCCGCGCGACGGCGCCCGTACTTGTTGTAGACGTACTGCAGTACTTCCTCGCGACGCTCATGCTCGAAATCCACGTCGATGTCCGGCGGTTCACCCCGTTCCTCCGACAGGAAGCGCGCCATCAGCAACCGGCTCTCGGCTGGATTGACCACGGTGATGCCCAGTGCGAAGCAGACCGCGGAATTGGCCGAGGAGCCACGGCCTTGGCACAGGATGTCCTGCGACTTGGCGAAGCAGACGATGTCCTCGACGGTGAGGAAGAAGGCCTCGTACTTCAGCCGCGCGATGAGGGCAAGCTCCTCGTCGATCTGTGCGGCGATGGCGGGCGGCACACCGTCCTTCCAGCGTTCGCGCATCCCCCGCTCGGTCAGCTCGCGCAGCCAGCTGGTTGGCGTATGACCGTCCGGCACCAGCTCGGCGGGATAGTTGTACTTCACCTCTTCCATCGAGAACGCGCAGCGACGTGCCAGCGCGACCGCGTTCTCCAGCAATGTCCCCGGATAGATGTTGCCGAGCGCCCGCCGCGTACGCAGATGGTGCTCGCCATTGCGGAACAGATGTTCACCGCACTCGGACAGCGGCAGCGTGTGGCGGATCGCCGTCATCGTGTCCTGCAACGCCCGTTGGCGACGCACGTCCATGTGCACATCGCCGCTGGCGATGGCCGTCATCGACAGGCGCGACGACAGATCGAGCAACTGCCGCAGCCGTGCCGTGTCGTCCTGCTCGCGGTGCAGCTCCACCGCCAGGTGCGCACGTGCGCCGAAGACCTGCTGCAGCCAGCGCCCCTGCGTCTCGTCCGGCACGCGCGCCGGCAACCACAAGGCGAACAGGCCGCCGGCCTCGGGATCATCGGCCCCCAGCACCCGCTCCACATCCTGCCGGGTCAACCGGTACGTGCCCTTGGGGGCGGCACGGCGCGCGGTGGTGATCAGCTCGCACAGGCGTGTGTATCCGCGCAGGGTCTCCACCAACACTACGCACTTCAGCCCACACATGAGGGTGAATTCACTGCCGACGATCAGCTTCAGTTCCGTCGCACGCGAGGCTTCCAGCCCGCGCACGATGCCGGCCAGCGAGCACTCGTCGGTGATCGCCAGCGCTTCGTACCCGCATTGCAGGGCGCGGGCGAACAGGTCCTCCGCACCGGATGCGCCGCGCAGGAAGGAAAAATCCGACAGACAGTGCAGTTCGGCATACGCCGGCAGGCCGTCGTCGATCGCGGCATCGTCGTTGGCCGCGACCTGCAGGCGCAATCGCTGCGCGGTCTCCCAGGCACGCGGCACGTGCGCACCGGGATGATCGCCGCGTCCTTCTTCGCGGCTCACGCGAACCACCCATGCAGCATCCAGCCGCCCTGCTCGCCCGGCGGCGCGAATGCCCAGGCGCGCTGGCCCTGCGAGGTTTCCAGCACGTAGTAGTCGCGGCGCGCGTCCTCGCCATCCCACCAGCCGCTTTCCAGCCGCTCCGGGCCGGACACGATGCGCGGATGCGGATCGCGCAGCGGGATCGGCTGTGGCAGCAGCCAGGCGGGTCGTGGCGGCCGCGACGGCGCTTGCGTCATGCGCTCGCCATCGCCCTGCACGCGTCGCCACGCGCGCTCCGGACGCGGATCGCCGGCCGGTGCTACACGATGCACCGCGTCGTCGCCCAGGCGCGCGCGCAACCGTTCGCGCAGCTGCGGCCATGGCAGTTGCTGTTGCGGACGCGTATCGAACAGGTCGCGCGCGGCCGGCACGAACGGCGGCAGTTCGCGCGCCAGCAGGCGCACGCCGACGACCGGATGGTTGATCTGCACGCGTTCCAGCCGGTTGCGGGTCAGTTCGAACAGCATCGCCTGTTCGCGCTCGGCCGCGAGCAGGCCGACTTCGACATCGGTATGGCCTTCCTCGTGCTCCAGCCGCAGCACGAAGCGCTGTACGCCGCCGTCGCGGATCGACAGATAGGTGCACAGGTCGCCGATCAGGCGGCGCAGCGGGAACAGCAGCGCCATGTGGTTCTCGACTTCGTAGCCGAGCTCGATGCGCGCATCGAAGTGATCCGGCGGCGCGTAGTACGCCAGCGGATCATCGGCCTGCCCGTACAACCGATCCAGGTGTTCCAGCACCGGCAGTCCGAAACGGCGGCGCAGGCTGTCGCGCGGCAGCCCGCGCAACGTCCGCAGGTCGCGGATGCCCATGCGGTGCAGGCGCTCGCCATTGTCGTCCGGCAATCGTGCGCGTCGCACTGGCACGCGATCCAACAGGTCCGCCATCCCCTCGGCCTGCATCATCGCCAAGCCGTCGCGCAGGCCGGCGAACACGTGCGCCGCACGCGGCGTGGGCGCCAGGGCGATGCGGTGCTGGAAGCCGAGCGCGCCGAGTTCCTCGCGCAGCCGCGCCTCGATGCGCGGCCACGGTCCCAGCAGGCGGAAACTGGCGCGCACTTCCAGCACCAGGCAACCCGGCCACTGCGCACTGACCAGCGAGCTGTGCCGGTATGCCCATGACGCGAGGAAACGCTGCCAGCGCGCTTCCGCCGACGGATCGTGCTCGACCATCGCGAACTCCGGCAGCAGCGCGTGCGCGGCGGTCAGGCGCATGCCAGCACGAAGGCCCGACTGTGCGGCGGATGCATTCACCGCATGCAGGGTGCGCAATTGCAGGGGACCACCGACCAGCGCCAGCGGCGCGTCAGGATCGGGCAGACGCCGGAGGACGGCGTCCAGCGCCAGCTGCGGCAGCAGTACACAGGCCCAGAGCATGCGCCCGCCTCAATGCGCGACCAGCGCGAACGACTGCGCGGGCGCCGGCCCGCCGCGGCATTTGCGCACCTGCCAGGTACTGCCGCCATGCGCATCGCTGACGGCTTCCAGTCGTAACGCGGCGGCCGAGGGATTGGCGGCATGGCGACGGTCGCGCAGTGCGAAACCCAGGCATTCGCCGCTGTCGGCGGCCACCTGCAGGCGGCGCAGCGCAGGCCCGTCGGCATGCGCCGGCCACCCCAGCACAGCGGCGCAGGCGCCACTGCGCAGGCATTGCTCGAACGCCCACAACGCATCGCGTGGCGCGGCGTCGACGATTTCCAGCAGCGACAGGTCAACACCGGCGGCCTGCCATGCCGGCGCATACGGGACATACGGCGGTGCGATCACCGCCACCGTGCTGCCGGCCTGGGTCATCCGCGACAGCGTGGGCAGCAGCAGCGCCAATTCGCCCACACCGTCGGCGGGCAACAGCAGTTCGGTCAGGGAACGTCGTGGCCAGCCGCCCTGCGGCAGCAAGGCATCGAGCGCATCGTGTCCGGTGGGCTCACCGTCGGCGGCGATGGCCGCGCTGCGCCCGGCATGCCACAGCGTGCGCGCCGCCAGCAACGTGTCGAGGGCGACGACGGCGCCCATCTCAGCCGCGTCGCACCAGGCCGCAGTACACGCCTTCGATGGCGAAGTCCTGTCCGGGCTGCACGTCGATGGGCGCGTGCGTGGGATTGCGCGGCAGCAGGCGGATGCGGCGGCGTTCGCGCTGCAGGCGCTTGATGGTCAGTTCGCCGTCGATGCGCGCGACGACGGTCTGTCCGTCGCGCGCGTCCGGGGTGCGATGGACGCCGACCAGATCGCCATCGACGATGCCGTCGTCGATCATCGAATCGCCCTGCACCTTCAACAGGTAATCCGGCTGCGGCGAGAACAGCCGGCGGTCCAGCCACAGCTGCTCGTCCAGGCCGATGTCGGCGCCTATCGGCTGGCCGGCGGCGACGCGCCCCAGTACCGGCAACGGCAGCAGGTCCGCCATGCCACCGGGCAGGCGCAGGCCACGTTTCTGGCCGGGCGCCTGCTCCAGCAGGCCGTCGGCCACCAGCGCCTGCACATGCTTCTGCGCGGCGTTGCGGGAGGCGAAGCCGAACGCATCGGCGATGTCCGCCAGGCTGGGCGCGCGCCCGGCCGCCAGCTCCCGGCGCAGGAAGGCCAGCACGGCGGCACGTTGGGGAGGCAGGTCGACGGGGCTCATGGGTGTACATTTGTACACCCTTCCGTCGCTCAGGGCGAGACTGGCGGAGCCGCCGTGTATCGGCTAGCGGCGGCCCGCGGCTGAGGCCGTCAGGCGGCCTGTTCCTCGGCACGCTCGACCATGGTCTCGGCCATCTGCCGCCAGTTGGGCAGCTGGTCCAGCACGCCCAGCGACTTCAGGTAGCCCTCGTCCACCGGCTCGTTGCTGGCCAGCGCGCCCGCCACGTGCACGGCGCCCGGCACCCAGAAGCTGCGCAGGCTGGAACGCTGCGGCTGGCGGTGGAACGCCACCGCCTCGACGATCGGCATCGGCAGGCCCCACAGGCCCAGCAGGTAGGCGCCCGCCTCGGTGTGGCCGGGACGGTCGTCGTCCTCGGCGGCCGGCGTGTCGCGCTCGTCGCGCACGCCGGGCAGCAGCAGGCCGATGTCGGCCAGCAGCGCGGCGGTGGCGCCGAGTTCGGAGCTGGTGCGCGGCAGGATCTTCGCCGCCAGGCGCGAGGCCAGCAGCGCGCGGTGCTGCAAGGCGGCACGGTCGACGCCGGAGGTGGTCTTCATCGAGAACACCTCGCTGGCCAGCACCAGGTCGCGCAGCGTCCCCAGGCCCAGCCGCGTCACCGCGGCCCGCAGGTCGGTGACCGAACGGCCATTGGAGAAGTAGGCCGAGTTGCACAGCTGCAGCACCTTGGCGGCGATGGCCGGATCGCCGGAGACCAGCTTGGCGATATCGTTGGCCGTGCCCTCGTCCTCTTCCAGCGCACGCGTCAGCGCGAAGTAGAGGTGCGGCGGCGACGGCAGGTGCTCGACGCGGCCGATCGCACGGCGCAGGCGCGGGCTGTCCAGCAGGTCGCGCAGTTCTTCCAGACTGTGGATCGACTCCAGCACCGTCTCCGACGTCAGCGGCAACGGCAGGAATCGGTGCGCCACGCCGATCAGCTTGATCGGGGCGGCCAGGCTGTCGGCGCTGCCTTCCAGCAGCGCGATGCGGATGGTTTCCGGACGCAGCGTACGGATCTGTCCCAGCAGCGTGGCCGGCGGCAGGTCGGACAGCGCCGGCCCCACCATCACCACGTCGACCGGGCCGTTGGAGACCGCGAACATGGCCGACTTGCCATCGGCCACCGACTCGACGGTCCACTCGTCGCCCATGTCGCCGATGTAGTCGGCCAGATCGTCAGGCAGGCAGGCGGTGTCGCCAACGTACAGAATGCGCAAGGCACGTCCCCTTTGTTTTTCTTGCAAGTTCAATGCATGCCCTCCGCTGGGGGAGGCACGGACCAATGGAATCTAGCAAGGGTGTCGGCAGCACCGGGGCATTCTTGAGACGCGATGCGGGGAATGCGCAGCGCTTCACACTCCACTGTCGGTGGAACCCCGACATATGGGGTTTCAGAAGCGCAACAACGCCAGCAGCTGCGGTCCGCGGTTGTTGAGGTTCAGGTTCCCGTCGAAGCGGGTGCGTTCGAAATCCAGGTCGACATCGTTGTAGTTGTAGCGCAGCGAGAACCCGACGTGCTGCCACGGGAAGTACTCCAGCCGCACCTGGACGTCGCGCGCATCGCCGGTGACGTTGCCACCGGTCTTCTTCGTGTAGGCCAGCGAAGCGCCCCAACGCCAGTGGGCCGACAGCGCATGCGCATACTCGGCGCGCAGCATCGGTGCCCACTCGTCCTCGGACAGCGTGTTGGCGTAGGCGACCGGTGCGCCCGCCACCACCGCCGTCGCATCGAGATCGATGTCGACGTCGTAGCGCATCGCGCCCAGGCCCATGCCGAACGCACGTTGGCCATCGTGGTGGAAGAACCAGGTGTAGGACACGCCCGTGATCTTCAGGTCCAGGGTGCCGGCCAGGTCCGCATCCACCGGATAGGCGTTGTCGCCGATCTGCAGCGTGCGGTCCAGCAGGCGCGTCGTGTCATCGTCGTAGTCGTAGCCGAAGGCATCGACCTTGTGCCGCCGCTCCTCGCCCAGACTGCCGCCGATGTTCCAGACCAGGGCGTCCTGACGGTCGACGAAGCCGAGGTCGCGCTGGAAATTGACGTGCGTGCCCATCGCGCCATCGCTGGCATCCCAGCGCGTGTCGAGATCATGGTCGGCCCAGTAGCGCCCTGCCCCGACGTAGAAGCGGTCGACGGGTGGCAACGTGTCCTGCGCGACAGCAGTAAACGACGTGGCTGCGAGCAGCAGGCAGAGGACGACGGGACGAGGCATGGGACGGCTCCTGTGGCAGGGCGGACAGGCAGTGCGTCTTGGTGGGGTTCCGACACGGCCAGCATCCGCCCGCCGCCCGCACGAGGTCAAGGCGGGGCGCAGGTAAACACGCTTCCATCCGGTCGCGCCTCGTCCGGCGCGGACAGATGCAGCAGCAGGTGCGCCAGCGTCACCACGTCCTGGAAGTTGTGCTGCAGCACGCGCCGCAGCAGGCCCGCATCGCCGCCGCGCAGGTACTGCAACCACGCACCGGGCGCTTCCGACCCCGGCAGGTCGTCCTCGCGCACGATGCCGAGCGCGCGGCGTTCGATGGTCGCCAGCCGGCAGTTCTCCCACACGCCGCGGTAGCGCCGGCGCGTCGGGAACAACAGATCGAGGTGCTCGATGCCGGCCAACGGCGTGCCCTGCCGCGCCAACCGGTAGCGCGCGGCCAGCAGCGGCGCGTCGTAGCAGCGGCCGTTGTAGCTGACCAGCCGCGTGTCCTCCGCCAGCCAACGCGAGAATTCGCGCAGCATCGCCGGCTCGGCCGACAGGTGCGTGATCAGCAACTGGCGCACGCGCAATCCATCGGGCACGAAGTCCGACGCGCCTACCATGAAGGCGCGCGTGCCGGTGCCGCCGGACAGGCCGGTGGTCTCGGTATCGAAGAACAGCATGTTCCCCGTCGGCAAATCACCCGTCCGCGCGAACGTGCCGTCGACCTGCGATGACACCGCGTCAAACGGCAACACCTGTTCCAGCGACAGCAGACCGGGCGCGATCTCGTCGCCCGGCAATGCGCGATCGCACGGACGCGCGACGACCGGCGCGCGCGCGCGCTCGCGGATACCGAGCATGCGGCGCAGCGCGGGCAACGGATCGTGCGCCACGGGCAGCGCGGCCGATGGCGACGCCGGCACGGCATGGCCCGCCTGCTTCCGCAGCCGCTGCAGTTTCTCCAGGCTGACGCTCATGCCGCGTCCAGCAGGTGCAGCACACGTGCGGCCAGCGCGCGCGGCGTGGTCTCGGCGTCCTCGTCGTTCGCCAGCACCGGACCCACGCAGGCAGGACAGCCGCCCCGGCAGTCGCACGATGACACCAGCTGCACCGCCCGTTGCACCAGTTCGCGCTGGCGCCCCCACAACGGTTCGCTCAGGCCGATGCCACCTGGGTAGTTGTCGTACAGATAGGCCGTCGGGATGAAGCGCTCGCCCGACACCGGCGACAGCACCTGGCTCTCCGTGCCGCGCAACTGGCCCCGCCCCTGCGTGTCCGGCAGCGCGAACCACGCACCATCACCATCGCCGACGGCCTTCTGCAGGTCGCGGCCCTCGGCCATCACCGCGACGGTAGCCGCGACATGCAGCGCGTACGCGGCGCCCAGGAAACCGTCCAGGGCCTCCTGCCGCGATTCGAACGCGGATTCCAGCAGCGTGGGCGGCAGCTGCCACCACAGGCTGGTGGTGTGCATCTCCTGGTCGGGCAGGTTCACCGGGCCGTAGCCGATGTTCTCGTGCGTGTAGTAGCGGATCTTCTTGTAGCCGGCCACGCGCCGCACCACATGCACTTCGCCATGGTGGCAGGTGCCCTGCCCGGCGATGCAGCCATCGAAGCGCTCCAGCACCTTCAGCTTGGTGTAGTCGATCGCGTCGGTGTAGTAATCCACGTGCGTGCGGGTGACGTAGGCCTTGCGGCCCTCCCAGTCCAGCCGCTCCACCTGGTACGGCGTGGACTGGATCATGTGGATCGCGCCTTCGTACAGCGTCAGCGGTGCGGCGCTGAAATCGACCTCCGCGATGATCGCCTGGCGTCCGTCGGTGCGATCCACGACGACGAAGTTGCCGTCGGCCACCGAGCGCAGGCTGACCGCATTGGCCGGATAGCTGTCGGCGATCCACTCGTAGCGGTCGCCTTCGCGATGGACCACGCTGTCCTCGTCGAGCAGCTGCAGGAACGGCGACGGATCGATCGGCCCGAACGGCTCGCCGGCCAGGAACGGCAGCTCGAAGGCGGCGCAGCGCACGTGGTCGAGCAGGATCATCGGCTGGTCGGGCGCAATGCGCGCATGTTCCGGCGGGCTGTCGGCGAAAAACTCCGGATGCCGCACCACGTACTGGTCCAGCGGCTGCGAACTCGCCACCAGGATGCCCAGCGAGGCCTGCTGGCGTCGCCCTGCCCGGCCGAAGCGCTGCCATGTCGCCGCGATGGAGCCCGGGTAGCCATTCAGCACCACCGCATCCAGGCTGCCGATGTCCACGCCCAGCTCCAGCGCCGACGTGGAGATAATTCCGTCCACACGGCCGTCGCGCATCGCACGCTCCGCTTCGCGGCGTTCGGTCGGCAGATAGCCGCCCCGGTACGCGCGGATGCGCGCCGGCAACCGCGGATCGCTGTCGAACACGTCCTTCAGGTACTTGGTCAGCACCTCGACCATCGTGCGCGACTGCGCGAACACCAGCGTCTTCAATCCCGCCTTGATCGCCAGCCGCGCGATGCGGTTGCTCTGCGAGCGCGCCGACGCGCGCAGGCCCAGGTCGGGATTGACCACCGGGGGATTCCATAGCAGCACGTGCTTTTCGCCGCTGGGCGCACCGGACTCGGTGATCGCATGCACCGGCAGTTCCAGCAGCGCTTCCGCATGCGCCTGCGGATTGCCGATGGTCGCCGAGCAGACGATGAACTGCGGCGTGGCGCCGTAGAACGCGCACACGCGCCGCAGCCGGCGCAGCACATTCGCCACGTGGCTGCCGAACACGCCCCGGTACGTATGCACTTCGTCGATCACCACGTAGCGCAGGTTCTCGAAGAACTGCGCCCACTTGGTGTGGTGCGGCAGGATGGCCTGGTGCAGCATGTCCGGATTGCTGACCACGATGTCGCCATGCAGGCGGATCGCCTGGCGCGCGTCGCCCGGCGTGTCGCCGTCGAAGGTGAAGGCCTTCAGGCCCAGGTCGCCGGCCTTGCTCAGGTCGAGCAGTTCCGCCACCTGGTCCTGCGCCAGCGCCTTGGTCGGGAACAGGTAGAGCGCCTTGCCGCGCTTGGACAGTGCCGACGCGACCACCGGCAGCGTGTAGCACAGCGACTTGCCCGAGGCGGTCGGGGTGACGACGGCGAGATGATCGCCGGCCTGCGCCTGCCGCCACGCCTCGGCCTGGTGCGAATACAGGCGTTCGATGCCGCGCTGGCGCAACGCAGCCGCCAATGCGAGCGGCAGGTCGTCGGGCAGCATCTCGTAGCGTCCTTCGCGTGCGGGAATGACGAATTGCCCGGTCACCCGATCGTGGTACTTGCCGGCAAGGCGCTCGGCCAGCGCACTGCCATCGGCCGTGGTCGCGGGCAGCAGGGAGGCCTCGTCGGCATGGCGACGGATCAGGGCGGTCTGGGCGGGCATGGCGGTCCTCGGAAGCAGGCCGCCATCTGACGCGCGGTGCGTCTCAGTGGCTGAGACTGACTGCCCGCTGATCGCCCGCCCGCGACCTCAGCTTTGTGACAGGACAGCAAAGGGATTTCTCACCTGTCGATAACGTCCCGCGCGATACCACGGCATTACCCCCACGGAGGCCCCATGGACCGACAGCTCTATCGCGACCAGCTCGACACGCTCCGGCAGATGCCGCCCCGCGCACCGGCCGTGACCCAGGATGCCTTCGCTGCCTTCACGGTGCACGACTACGGACGCCGGCGTCGCCTGCATCCGGACGTCGCCTGGGAGGACGCCTGCCGCGCGTATGCATTCGCGGCCGCATCGCATGCCGACCACGCCGGGGACCTGGATCTCGGTACGGAACTCGAACTGGAAGACCACTGGGAGCGTCTGCGTGGCGATGCGGGTCCCGAATGGCCGGTGGCCCGCACCCTGCTGCGCGAGACCTGGCGCTGGCTCGACGAGCACGGCGCGGTACAACCCCGCATGCATTGAAGGTCATCGCTCGCGAACGACGAACGGCTGGCCGCTCGCATCGTGCCCCTGCGTGTCCATGAAGGCAGGGGCAACGATAACGACAAGCGCCGGCAAGGCGGGAACCTCGCGCCTTCTTCGGGAGGCGTGGCACGTCACCACAGGCATCGCGGCCCGACGACGGCCGCCGCCCGCAGGCACATGCGCGTCGTGTGCCCGCTGATGGTGGTCCCTCCGCAGGTTTCCCTCTCCGCCAGGCGCTGTGCCATGGAGGGGAATCCATGTCCCGTCAGCCCGATCCGTCCGCCCATGCCTGGAACGACGTGGCGATGCCCTGCGCAGTCGTCGACATCCAGACCGAACTGCATTTCTGGGAAAAGACCTATGCACGCCAGGCCTTCCATCGCCCTGGTCTGGCGTTCCGCCATTACGTGCCCACGCTGAAGTTCGCCTACGACATCTACCTGCTCTCCCGCCGCCGTCCGTTGCAGGAACTACTGCCCGCCCTGCCCACGCGCTATGAAGCCGCGTTGTCGCGCGGCACGCGCCTGGACTGGTCACTGGCATCGATGGTGATCGCACGCGTGTGGGAGCGGCTCAACGCACCG
Source organism: Pseudoxanthomonas sp. LjRoot143 (assembly GCF_964252945.1). Classification (NCBI taxonomy): domain Bacteria; kingdom Pseudomonadati; phylum Pseudomonadota; class Gammaproteobacteria; order Lysobacterales; family Lysobacteraceae; genus Pseudoxanthomonas; species Pseudoxanthomonas sp. LjRoot143. The sequence goes on from NZ_CAXUPM020000001.1 coordinate 2,120,498, forward strand.
CTGGAGCAGGACCCTCCGCTGTTCGCCCCTCTGGTCGCCACGGGGATGGACGAACGCACCGTGATCGCCGAGGCGATGCAACGCCGCGCAGGCAATGGCTTCACGCGCTGAAGGCAAAGGTGAACAAAAAGGCCGGCGCACGGTTAAATGCAGGTTAAAACGCCCTTTATTTCACTTAAGCATCACCGCGCCGATCAAAAACTCACCCCGTCACCACACACCGACACGGGGGAGTCACCATGGGCAGTCTGCACAACCGCAACGCGCACGCCACCGCGCAGATCGTCGATATCGATGCCGAACTGGCGTACTGGAAAACCCGCCTCAACGAGGACACGTTCCAGGTCGTCGGCGCCACGGTGGGCGACCTGGAGCAATGCCTGAAGATCGGCTACGACGCCTACCTGCTGCACCACCGGCAGGAGTTCGACGAGATCGCCCCCTCGCTGCGCGACCGCTTGCAGCGCCACTGCCCGGACACGCCGATCGGCTGGTACCGCGCGCAGCCGATCATGCGTGCCGTGTGGCAGCGGCTGAAGCCGCAGCCCGTGATGGGCCGCGCCTGAGGCGGCATCCAGCGACGCCTGATACCCGCGTTCGGGGTCAGGCGCGCAATCCGAGCGCGTGCTCGATCGCACCGAACAGCGACGTCACCTGCACCGGCTTGACCACGGTCGCCGCGCTGTCATGGCGGTCGGCTGGCGTGCCCGGCTCGCGCAGACGGATCACCGGCCCGTCGAATCCCGCCTCCTGCAACACCGCCAGCACGTCCGCCGCCGACAGCATCAGGATGTCGTCGTCGATGATCGCCAGCGCCGGCAGGCCGTTGCGGGCGATCTGCTGCAGCGCGATCGCACCGTCAGGCGCCATCACCGGATCGTAGCCCTGCGCGGCCAGTGCGTTGCCGAGCAGCGACAGGCGCGTCGCATCGCCATCGACCAGCAGGATCTTGCGGCCTTCGCCATCCAGATACGACGCGTCCTCCGCGCCCGCCCACTCGTCGGTACGCGGCGCCGGCAGGTGCAGTTCGAAGGTGGTGCCCTGCCCCGCGACGCTGCGCACCTCGATGCGTCCCTGCACCGAATCGATGATGCGCTTGCACGACATCAGGCCCAGTCCGGTACCGCTGGCCTTGGTGGTGAAGAACGGGGTGAACAGCTGCTGCCGCGTCGCCTCGTCCATGCCGCTGCCCTCGTCGGTGACGCGCAGCACGACGAACTCCTTGCCGTCCGGTGTGACGGTCGGTGCGGCCGACAGCGTCAGCTGGCCACCGCGCTCGGCCATCGCCTGGATGCCGTTGAGGCAGAGGTTGATCAGGCACTGCTGGAACTCGGTGTAATTGCCCTCGATCAACAGGTCTTCCGGCGGCTGCTCCACCGTCAGTCGGACCTGACGGGACAGGCTGCCCTGCAGCAGCAGCTGCACCGCGCTGAAGAGCGCCGCCACGCTGATCGTCTCGCTGGCCTTGCGCGAACCGCGCACGAACGAGAGCATCGAGTCGGCCATCTCGTGGCCGCGCTTGCCGCTCTCCGAGATCACCGCGCCCAGGCGCAGGATCTTCGGGTCCTCGCTGTAGGTCGACAGCAGGTCGGGCACGATCAGCAACGGCTGCAGGATGTTGCGCAGGTCGTGGCTCAGGCCCGCCGCCAGCATCGCCAGGCAGTCCAGCCGCTGCGAGCGCATCAGTTCACGCTCGGCGTGTTCGCGCTCGCGCTCGGTACGCGCTTCGCGGATCGCCCGCGCCACCGCCGACGGAAGCCGCGCGGGCGAGTGCTTCAGCACGTAGTCGCTGGCGCCTTCCTGCAAGGCCTTCACCGCGGTTTCCTCGCCGATGGTGCCGGAGAAGAATACGAACGGCAGGCGCGCATCATGCCCCCGCAGGATCTCGAGCGCCTGGTAGCCGGAGAACCCCGGCAGGTCCATGTCCGACAACACCAGATCGAATGTCTCGCCCGCCAGCGCCGCCCGCATGTCGTCCGCGCCGTCCACGCGCACGAACTCGGCGTCGAGCCCGGCCTCCAGCAGTTGCTCGATCAACAGTTCGGCGTCGAGCTCGGAATCCTCGACGAGCAGGATGTGGACGCGGCCCAGCGGGGTACCGGAATGTGGCACGGATCAGCCCTTGGCCGGGGTTTCGTTGATCACGGCCCAGAACGTGCCCAGCGTCTTCACCGCCTGGAAGAACTGGTCGATGTCGACGGGCTTGACCACGTAGGCGTTCACGCCCAGGTCCCAGCTGCGCGCCAGGTCGCTTTCCTCGCGCGAGGACGACAGGATCACCACCGGCAGATGGCGGAGCTTGTCGTCGCCGCGGATGTGCTTCAGCACTTCCAGGCCGTCCATGCGCGGCATCTTGATGTCCAGCAGCAGCACCGACGGCATGCCTTCGGGGCGATCGGCGTGCGCGCCGCGGCGGAACAGGTAATCCAGTGCTTCGACGCCATCCTCGACATGCACGATGGGGTTGGCCAGGTTGGCCTCGCGCAGCGCGTCGATCGCCATTTCGGCGTCGGCCAGGCTGTCCTCGGCCAGCAGGATGGTGCGGATGTCGCTCATGCGTCTCTCTCTCGGGAAAGCGGAGCATCGAGCGCCGCGGGAAGGGTGAAGAAGAAGGTCGCGCCCTGGTCGGGCACCGCCTCGGCCCAGATGCGGCCGCCATGGCGACCCAGCACGCGGCGCACGCTCGCCAGGCCGATGCCGGTGCCGGCGAACTCGCTGGCCTTGTGCAGGCGCTGGAAGACGCCGAACAGCTTACCCGCATACGCCATGTCGAAGCCGGCACCGTTGTCGCGCACGCTGAACAGATGACTGCCGTCGGCCTGCAACCGGTGCTCGACCTCGATGACCGAGCGCTCGCGCTGGCTGCTGTACTTCAGCGCATTACCCAACAGGTTGCTCCACACCTGCCGCATCATATTCTCGTCGGCCAGCACGATGGGCATCGGCGAGACGCGCCACTCGACGCGGTCGGCGCGACCGTCGTTGGCCTCGTTGGCGTCCAGCATCGCGCGGGCCTCGGCCACCAGCGACTGCATGTCCACCGCCTGCAGGCGCAGCGCGCTGCGGCCCAGGCGCGAGTAGACCAGTAGATCGTCGATCAGCTGCGACATGCGGCGCGCGGAGTCGCCGATCACGCCGATGTAATGGCGGCTCTTGTCGTCCATGCCCTCGCCCAGGTGGCGGCCGAGCTTGTCCGAGAAACCGGCCACGTGCCGCAGCGGCGCACGCAGGTCGTGCGAGACCGAATAGCTGAAGGCTTCCAGTTCGCGGTTCACTTCCGAGACCTGCTCCACCTTGCCCTCCAACTGGCGGTTCAGCGCGGCGATCTCCTGCTGCGCGGTCTTCTGCAGCGAGATGTCGCTGACCGTCACCAGCACGGCGTGGTCGTCGTTGTCGGGAAGCGGCATGCGGCGCGCATTGAGCAGCACCGTGCGGCGCAGGCCGTCGGCGGTCTCCTGCTGCAGTTCGTAGTCCCACAGTTCGCGACCGCGCGCCAGCACGTCATCCAGCCGCTGGCGCATCACCTTGTCCTGCCACGCCTCGCCCAACTCGTCGAGGCTGACGGCCGTCTTGCCCTTCTCGACGCCATACAGCTCGCCGAAGGCGGCGTTGTGCATCTGGATGTGCTGTTCGCCATCTAGCAGCACGATGGGCTCGCGCACCGTGTCCAGCACCACCAGTGCGCGCTGGCTCGCCCGTAGCGTGCCTTTCTCCGCTGTAAGCCGGCGCGCCACCTGGCGACCCAACGACATCAGCACCAGAGACAGCAGCAGCAACTGCGCGCCCAGCGCGATCATCCGGATCCATTCCATGCGCTGCCGTTGCTCGGTGGCATCGCCACTGCGTTCGGCCAGCAGGGCCTGCTCGTCGACCAGGATGTCGTTCAGCAGGCCGCGGATGGGGAACCGCGTAGCCAGCGGCGAGACCACACTGCCCCGATACGCTTCGGGCGCCTCGATCAATTGATCGACCACGTCGATGCGGGCATCGACGAGTTCGCGCAGCCTGCCGACGCGCACCAGCTGCTCGGGATTGTCCGCGGTCAACCGGGCCAGCGTGTCGAACCGCTCCGGCAACGCGCGGCGCCCGTTCACCAGGCGATCGCGCGCCAGCGGATGGTCCGCGCCCAGTGCGATCAACATGGCCGAACTTTCGATCTCGCGGACATCCAGCGCCAGCGCCAGGACGGCGGCTTCCACCTGGTGCGTGTGCACGACGACGTCGATGGCTTCCTGGCTGGAGCGCGACAGGCGCTGGAGCAGAATCACCGGGCCGACCACGATCAGCAGGACCACCAGCCCCAGCAGGGGCAGTCGCCATCGTCCCCAGGTCTGCCGGGTGCTGTCGTCGTTCATGATCCCCTGGTATTCACTGCGTCGCAGGGGTGCCCTGCCGACATCGCAAGGATGCTAGCGCAGGGTTGTCACATTTGGAATCACATCTGGGTCGTTCAGGAAACGTCCGCAACATGAACGCGGTCGCGCCCTTCGCGCTTGGCGTCGTACAGCGCCACATCGGCACGCCGCATCTGGTCACCCAGCGACTCGCCCGGTCGATGGTGGGCAACGCCGGCAGAGAGCGTCGTCGCCACCTCGCCCTGCGCCTTGCCGAATTCACGGCGCAGACGTTCGGCGAACGCCTCTGCCTCCAGCGCGTCGTTCCCTTCCAGCAGCACGGCGAACTCCTCACCACCGATACGCGCCGCGCAACCGGTCGCACCGACGCGGGCACGCATGATGCCGCCCAGTCGCTGCAGCACTGCGTCGCCGCCATCGTGGCCGTGGTCGTCGTTGATGCGCTTGAAGAAATCGATGTCCAGCACCACCACCGCCACCGGATTGCCGGCGGCAACGGCCCGCGCATGCGCGGCGACCGCATGGTCGCCCCAGCCATTACGGTTCAGCAGTCCGGTCAGTTCATCCGTGTGCGCCTGCCGCACCAGCCGGCGGCGCATCTGCCACGCGGATACCGCGAAGTCCGTGCGATACCCCGCCAGCACCAGGCCGAAGCCGATCGTCGTCAGGGTGTACAGCCAGTACAGCGCAGTGCCCGTGCCCGGCGCGCCGTACAGCGCGATGCGCAGCTGTGCCATCACCACGATCAGCAATGCCAGCGCCAACAGCGACACTGGACGCACCATCAGCGCCATCAACGCCAGCGGCAGCAACTGGAACAGGCCGGTGCGCAGCGCCAGTTGGCCGGTGGCTCCCGGTAGCGGCATGCTCATGAAGATGCCGGCCAGCAGCGTGCCCGCCAGCACCAGCATCAGCCGGTGCTGCCACTGCACCAGCCGCGCAACGCCTGCGGCGCAGCCCGCGACACCGACCGACGCCAGCAACTGCACCCACACCGGATAGCCGATCGACGGCGTCACTTCCGCCAGTTCGAAGAGCGCGATGATGGCCAGCAGCACCGCGCCGCACAGCAGCACGCCGCTGACGATCGGGCGTGTCGCGCGCAGCTGCGCGACCGCAAGGTCTTCGCGTTCGGCGGCATCCAGCGCCCGGGTCGACCGGCGCGACAACAGCGTTCGCAGGCTATGGCGCAAGCCGGGGGCGACGATCGGTGCGTGGACGGTCTGGGCGCGCATGCGCGATTCCTGGACGGGACCTTTCCCGCGATGCAACCTGCGTGCCACGCCACCGTCCGTGGCGCCGTCCCGTATGCGGCGGGCGCGCCTCAGGCGCCCCCCCTGCCACCCGCATGCCCGCCTCCGTAAGCCGCTGACGCGCTGCGTCGCTGTTGGACAGGACGGACGCGCGGGCGGCCGGTGTCATCCGCCGAACGCGGCCCGCATGCGTGCTTCGTCCGGCTGCTCGATCACACCCTTCTCAGTGACGATGGCGTCGATGAGCGAGGCCGGGGTGACGTCGAACACCGGGTTCCAGGCCGCCACGCCGTCGGCGACGATCCGCGTGCCGCCGATGCCGAGCAGTTCCGCCGGGTCGCGCTCCTCGATGTGGATGGCCTCGCCGTTCGGCGTGGCCATGTCCACCGTCGACGACGGCGCCACCACCATGAACTTCGCACCGTGGTGGCGCGCAGCGATGGCCAGCTGGTAGGTGCCGATCTTGTTGGCGGTATCGCCGTTGGCGCAGATGCGGTCTGCACCCACGACCACCCACTGCACGGCCCCGGTCTTCATCAGGTGCGAGGCGGCGGAGTCGGCGATCAGCGTGGCGGGAATGCCGTCCTGCTGCAGTTCCCACGCGGTCAGCCGCGCGCCCTGCTGCCACGGTCGCGTCTCGCCGGCGTACACCTTGCCGATGCGCCCCTGCGCCACGCCGGCGCGGATCACGCCCAGCGCGGTGCCGAAGCCGGCGGTCGCCAGCGAACCCGTATTGCAGTGGGTCAGCACACCGCTGCCCTCGCCGATCAGCGCCGCGCCGAGCTCGCCCATGTGGCGGTTCGCCGCCAGGTCTTCCTCGGCGATCGCCAGCGCTTCCAGTTCCAGCACGCCGCGCCAGTCGCTGCCGGCGGTGCGCAGCGCGGCCCGCATGCGCGCCAGCGCCCAGGCCAGGTTGACCGCCGTGGGGCGTGCGTCATTGAGGCGCTGCAAGGCCGGTTCGAGCTTTTCGAGCGCCTCGGTCGGCGTCGCCGCCAGCACCTCGCGCGAAGCCAGCACCACGCCCCAGGCGGCAGCGATGCCGATGGCAGGCGCGCCGCGCACGGCCAGGTCGCGGATGGCCGTCGCGACCTCGTCGCTGGTCGTGCAGGCCAGGTACTCCACGACGAACGGGAGCTTGCGCTGATCCAGCAGTTCCAGGGCGGTGCCGGTCCAGCGGATCGGACGGATGCGGTCGTAACGGGCGTAGTCGATGGCGTCGTTCATGCCCGCATTGTAACGGCCCGCCGTGGGCGGGCCGTTCCCCTCGTGGAACTCACCAGCTGCGGAACTCGGCCCGGCATCCCGACGTCACCCACACGCCCCGGTTGTCGCGCCCCCAGGTGCGGCCCTCGATGCAGGCGCTGCTCGACAGCTGGCGGACCAGCTCCACCCGGCGCCCGTCGACGCCGCAGGTGCGCGTGCGGCCGTTGTCGGACTCGCAGCGGAAGGTGCGTCCGTAATTGCCGCCATTGTTGCCCCAGTTGCCGCCGTTGCCACGTCCGTACACCTCGAACTCGGCACGGCAGCCCTGCGTCACCCACAAGCCGTTGCGGTCCTGGCCCCAGGTCTGGCCCTCGACGCAGCGCGAGCTCGACAGCTGGCGCACCAGCCTGACGTCGGCGCGCGACGGGATCGCGCAGGTCCGCGTACGGCCATTGTCCGATTCGCAGCGGATGCGCTGGCCATTGCCCGACCAGCCACCGCCATTGCCCCAACCGCCGCCGCGACGGCTGGTGAACTCGGCGCGGCAACCGCGATCGACCCACACCCCGTTGCGACCCTGCCCCCAGTTGCGACCTTCCTCGCAGCGCGTGCTCGACAGCTGGCGCGTCAGCTGCACGCCGCCGCGGGTATCCATCGGGCATTCGCGGTAACGATTGCTCGGTGACTCGCAGCGGACCGTCTGCCCGTTGCCGCCGTAGCGATCGTCGTACTGCGGCGCGGCCTTGGCCGCAGCGGTGCCGAGCAGTGCGGCGGTTCCCAGCATCAGCGAAGCGATCAGGTGGCGTTCCATGGCAGCGTCCTCGTCGGTGTTGATTCGCAATCTACGCAGCGAAAATGAACGCGGCCTCACGAAACCGTTTGCAGTCCGCTCGACCCGCACGCAATGTTTGGCTGGCTTTCAGCCGCGCGCGAAGTCGAACGCCACTACATCGGCGATGCGCGGCGTATCCAGCATCGCCATCAGCAGCCGGTCCACGCCCAGCGCCACGCCGGCGCAGGCCGGCATGCCGTTCGCCAGTGCGTCCAGCAAGGCGGCATCGATCGGCGGTGCGATGTCGCCACGCGCCTGCCGCATCGCGACATCGCGCTCGAACCGCGCCCGCTGCTCTACCGCATCGGTCAGCTCGTGATAGCCGTTGGCCAGTTCCAGCGCGCCCAGGTAAAGCTCGAAGCGCTCCGCGACCGGCATGCCATCGCGCTCCACCACGCGCGCCAGCGCCGACTGCGTGGCCGGATAGTCGTGGACCACGAAGATCTCGTCGCGCCCGAACGTGGGCTGCAGCGCATGCGTCATCAACAGGTCCAGCCAGTCGTCGCGCGTCAGGCCCTCGCCGTCGATGGCGATGCCGGCCGCGGCGTTGCGCACCACGTCCAGGTCGGCCGTCATCGGATCGAAGCCGAGGCGCTGCCGATAGAGCTCGCGGAAGCTGATCCGCGACACCGTGGCCTCCCGCCCGATCATCGAGAGCGCCGCCTGCACCAGCGCCACCGTCTCCTCGATCAGCGGCTCCAGCGTCCAGCCGACCCGGTACCACTCGAGCATCGTGAACTCCGGGTTGTGCCGCCCCCCCGCCTCGCCATCGCGGAATACCCGGCCCAGTTCGAAGCAATCGCCCACGCCCGCTGCGAGCAGGCGCTTCAGCGGAAACTCCGGCGAGGTGCGCAGCCAGCGTGTACGCGGCGCGCCATCAGTGCGACCCGAGAAGTCGAGCGAGAACGAGGCGATGTTCGGATCGGTATTGCCCGCCCGCGACATGATCGGCGTCTCGACCTCCAACACGTCCCGCGCGAAGAAGAACTCGCGTACCAGACGGTTCACCCAGGCACGAAGGCGCAGCGCATCACGCGAACCGGAGGGTGCCCAGGCGAGACCGGCGACACCGTCCGTCCATGTCGGTCCCGGTCGCCAGCGACTCACGCGCCACTCCCATGCTTCGCCAGAAACGCGAGCAATTGCGCTTCATCCCAGATCTCGATGCCCAGTTCCTGCGCCTTGGCGAGCTTGGAGCCGGCGGCTTCACCGGCGACCACGATGTGCGTCTTCTTCGACACGCTGCCGGACACCTTGGCGCCGAGAGCTTCGAGCTTTTCGCCGGCTTCATCGCGACTCATCGCGGCCAGGCCGCCGGTGAGCACGACGGTCTTGCCGTCGAGCGGGCCGGCGGCGACGGCGACGTCTTCCGGCGTGATGGCCAGCAGTTCATCCAGCGCCGCACCGCTGCGCGACAGCAACTTGGCGTTGGTTTCATCCTCCAGCCACGCGGCGAACGCATTCGCCGATTCGCTCGGCAGGCCGGCGGTGACGAAGTTGTGCGCAGGGGCGTCCAGCAGCGCGTCGACCGACGGGAACGCCGATGCGAGTTGCTCCGCGCGGATGCGGGTGACCTTGGGAATCTCCAGGTCGACCAGCACCGTCGCGAGATCCAGCTCCGCGCGCAGCTTGCCGGAAGGCGGATGCGTATCGCCGATCACCACGCCGCGCGCCAGCAGGTCGTCGATGGCCTGCTGGTTGCCGGGCTGGTCGAAGAAATGGCCGAGCGAGCGCGCGACTTCGCCGCCGATGTCGGGTACGCGCTTGAACAGCGGCCACGGCAAGTGACGGATGCGCTGCAGGTCGCCGTACCACAGTGCCAGCGCCTTGGCCGTGCTCTCGCCGACGTGCTGGATGCCGAGCGCGAACAGGAAGCGCTCGAGCGTGGTAGCGCGGCTGCGGTCGATGGCCTCGATCAGGTTGTCCGCCCACTTGGTCGCGACCTTGCCGGCCTTCACCGTTTCGGGCGTGGTGCCGTCGCGCTCGTCCACGCGACGCTTCATCTCCAGCAGGTCGTCCAGCGTCAGCTTGTAGAGATCGGCGATGGACGTCAGGTAACCCAGATCGGACAGGTCCTCGATATAGCGGTCGCCCAGGCCTTCGATGTCCATCGCACGGCGCGAGGCGAAGTGCCGCAGCGATTCCTTGCGCTGCGCCGGGCAGCTCAGTTCGCCCGAGCAGCGCCACACCGCCTCGCCTTCCTCGCGCACGATCTCGGCGCCGCACACCGGGCAGTGCGTCGGCATCTGCCACGGCACGGTGCCGTCGGGGCGACGTTCGAGGATCACGCCCGCCACTTCCGGGATGACGTCGCCGGCGCGGCGCACGATCACGCTGTCGCCGACGCGCACGTCGAGCCGTGCGATCTGGTCGGCGTTGTGCAGGGTGGCGTTGGTGACGATGACGCCGGCCACATGCACCGGCGTCAGCCGCGCGACCGGGGTGGCGGCACCGGTGCGGCCGATCTGGATCTCGATGGCCTCGACGGTGGTCGCCTGCTCCTGCGCCGGGAACTTGTGTGCGATCGCCCAGCGCGGCGCACGCGAGACGAAGCCCATCTCGCGCTGCCCTTCGCCGTCGTCCAGCTTGTAGACCACGCCGTCGATGTCGAACGGCAGCCCGTCGCGGGCTTCGCCGATGCGGTGGTAATACGCCAGCAACCCGTCGGCGCCTTCCACCACGTCGCTGAGGCTGCTGACCGGGAAACCCCACGCACGCAGCTGCGCCAGCGTGGCCGAGTGCGAATCCGGCAGTTCGCCGCCTTCCACCAGGCCGGTGCCGTAGGCGAAGAACGCCAGCGGCCGCTGCGCGGTGATGCGCGGGTCGAGCTGGCGCAGCGAACCGGCGGCGCCGTTGCGCGGGTTGGCCAGCACCTTGCCGCCATGCAGGCGGGCCTGTTCGTTGTACTTCTCGAAATCCGCGCGCGGCATGTAGACCTCGCCGCGCACTTCCAGCACCGCCGGCCAGTCCTTGCCACGCAGCTTCAGCGGGATGGCTTTGACGGTCCTGAGGTTGAGGGTGACGTCCTCGCCGGTGGCGCCGTCGCCACGGGTGGCGCCCTGCACGAAAGCACCGTCCTCGTAGCGCAGGCTGATCGCAAGGCCGTCGAGCTTGGGCTCGGCGGAGAAGCGGAGCGCGGGCCGCTTAAGTTTGTCGGCGATACGGCGGACGAAGTCGTGCACCTCCTCGTCGCTGAAGGCATTGCCCAGCGACAGCATCGGGATGGCGTGGCGGACCTCGGCGAACTTGCCGGCCGGCGCGCTGCCCACGCGCTGGGTGGGCGAATCGGCGGTGACCAGCTCGGGATGCGCGGCTTCCAGTTCATCCAGCGCGCGCAGCAGGCGGTCGTACTCGGCGTCCGGAATGCTGGGTTCGTCCAGCACGTGGTAGCGGTAGTTGGCGTCCTCCAACTGGCGGCGGAGGTCGGCGATGCGGGCGGCGGGCGTGGGTGTCATGGGGGAATTCTAAGGCCGACGACTGTGACAGGGCGTGCAACACCGGGGCATCGAGGGCCGGCCCTGCCCGCGGTCCGAGGGCAGATGGAGCCCGGAATGCCAACGATCGGGTCCGGAGTGTGATGTCCCGGGCTCGGAAAGCCATCGATGGGTCTCTGAGAGCCATCGATGGCTTTCCGGGAGCGATGGCATGGCATTCCGAGAGCCATCGATGGCTCTCGGAAAGCGATCGATGGCATCTGGAATCCCATCGATGGGTTTCGGAAAGCGATCGATGGGTCTTAGAAAGCCATCGATGGCTTCCGGAGACCCATCGATGGCACTCCCGTGCTCCATCGTTGGGAATCCGAGCCTCGCGGATGGGGCTCGGAGGGCCATCGATGGGGCTCCGAGAGCCATCTCCTGCTGGGAATGTGAGAAGTGCGGTGCGTGGAACGCCTGATGCGGGCCTGGTCAGGCGTGGAACAGGTACAGCACGTCCTGTTCCATACCGTGCAGCAGCGCGGCGCGATCTTCCGAACGACCTACTCTGCGGCGCTGTCGGATCGTCACCTCTTCGTCCTCAGGCCCGCCGCCATAGAAGTGCAGCAGCAGGCCAAGTTCTCGGACGTGACCGGGCGTCAGGACGGCATCCACGAAGGCGAGCCAGCGGGTCAGCTCATCGTCTGCGCGTCTCCGCCGCACGCCGTCCGCGGCCTCCGCCTGCTCGCGCTTCTGCGCGATGGCGCGGGCGATCTTGCCTTCTCCCCAGCCCTTGCGTGCCAGCTTGTGGGCCATCTCTTCCCAATCGCCCTCCTGCGTACGGCGCGCACCCAGCGGCTCATCACAATCGCAATGACCCAGCGTCGTCAGGAACCAGGCTTCGTCTGGTGCGAGCTGCCGCATCACCGAGGGATTCGACAGTCTGAGGAATCGGCGACCGTAGGCCCGCGCCAACACGTCCAGCGCTTCATGCGGCGCGTTGGCGGGAAGGACGGCGGTGACGAAGCGGCACATGGCCGGAGTCTATCCGGTCGCGATCACGGCATGCCCGCCCCGACCGTCATCCGCACCGGGATGCCGGCGGGATCGAAGCCGTCGAGGCAGTAGACGTTGATGCCGTAGTAGTCCGGGGTGACGCGCTTGCGGTGGAACGGATAGATGCCGCAGACCTTGCAGAAGTGGTGGTGCGCGGTGTGGGTGTGGAACTGGTACTCGGCCAGCGCGTCGGCGCCGGCCAGCAGGCGGAAGGCGCTTTCGTGCACCTTCACCATCAACGCGTTCTTCTTGCGGCAGATCGAGCAGTCGCACTGCGTCAACTCGGGGAAGTCGGTGTCGATCTCGAAGCGGATGGCGCCGCAGTGGCAGCTGCCGGTGTAGGTCTGCAGGGGGCGTGACGACATGGGCTGCACAGTCCTGGCGGGGCGCTCAGCCTAAACGAACAAGACGCCACGGTGATCAATGCGGCGCGGACGCCTTCGGGATCACCAGCGGCTTGAGGGATGCCGCCAACAGATGCCATGCGCGACCGCCCCTGTCGTCGTAGGTCCCCACCCCGCGAAGGTTGTCCCTGCTGATGCGCAGGTAATGGGTATCGCCAGGGACGAAAGCCTTCAGGTCCCCCATGCCCTCCCACTGGGTCATCGGTCCCTCGATGCAACCCACGATTACCTCTAGAGGCTCGCCCTGCAAACCATCCGGCCCTTCCTGGACCATGTAGAGCGCACGGGAGCCCGTAAACTGGAAGCCGCAGCTCCCGTTCGGCTCGACCAGGACCAGACGCGCGCGCACGTAGGCCTCCCTGTCGACCGACGCGGTGGTCTGCTGTCCCACCGCGATGCCCGACCATGCCAACAGCGCTATGCCGAGTGCGAATGCGTAGCGGCTCATCGTCATTCCCTCCATTCCGCGAGATGCAGCAGCACGCCCGCCGGATCCCACACATAAGTCACCAGCGCGCCGTAGTCCTCCTGCTTCGGCGGCGCGACGCGGGCGTCAGCGTAGGCACCGCTCGCCAGCACGGCGGCGATCTTCGCGTGGCAGGCGGTAGCATCGGCGACGGTCAGGTGCAGCATCGTGTTCTCCAGCCAGTCCTTCTGGTAGTAGCGCTGCAGGTAGAAGCGGTGATCGCCGTTGGCCATCAGCGCCAGTTGGTCGTCGAGATACTCGGTCGTCCAGCCGAGGGCTTCGTAGAACGCCTTGGAGACGTCGAAGTCCTTGCTGCCGATGAAGGGGCGGACGTCGGCGAGGTTCAGGTCGATCATGGTGTGGCTCCCGTAAAGACGCGACGTCGGCGCGTTCGGCACGCGCCTGCGTCGCGGGCAGGCCCATCGACGCATCGGCGATGCCGACGAGGTGCGCAGCCAATCCCTCCGCATCGGCGCCACGCCACAACAGCGCGCAGACATCTCCCACGTAGCCGTCGTACTCGTCGCGCGCCCCGGGCACGCCGGCGACGCCGATCGGGTCCCACACGTAATGAAGCACTTCGCTGACAGCGCGTTCGAGGGCTTCGGCTTCCGGGCCGGATGTCGGGGTCATGGCGGTGTCCGTTGCAGAGAGCGAGGATGATCTCAGGCGGTGGGCAGGAAGCGTGTGACCTTCTGCTTCAGCAGACGGACCAGATCCGGGTCCATGTATTCGTATTCGTCCGGGATATCCAGGCAGATCACCCGTGCGCCCTTGAGATGGCTGCCGAACTTCGCCGACAGGCGATTGCGATGCGCCTTTTCCATCACGAAGACGATATCCGCCCACGCCAGCAGTTCGGGCGACACGGGGACTTCGGCGTCGTTGCCCAACCCTGCGGATGCCGTCTCGATGCCCGGCCAGTCGGCAAACACCTGCTCCGCCGTTGGGCTGCGCAGGCGGTTCTGGGTGCAGATGAAGAGGACGTTGCGTGGCATGCGGCCTACTCGCGGACGATGTCGAAGATCTCTGCCTCACGCGCGAGGCGGCGCAGGCAGGCCTTGTCGACGTCCGTGGTGGCGGTGGTCATTCTGGCGGCGATGGCGGCGCGGCCCGCTTCGTGCCACAGCTTCCTGGATACGTCGGCACGATGGGCCTGATGCCAGAACCATACCGATCCGATGGCGGCATCGGGACCGTTGAGGACCCGGCAATCGCCGATGGCCTCATCCACCAGTTCCGGTTCGCTGCGCGTATCGAGGACCAGCGCATCGCTGCGTTCGATCGTAACGTCGAGCGGCACGCGGACCGTGGTCGCGGCGTCCGACCGCCGGAGTGCAGGCGCCTCGCGGTAGGGGCGCCCTGCGTCCGACTTCACCAGGCGCGTCCTCGGGACGTCGTACCGCACGGACTGGCCGGCGCGCGACGCGCCGGTCAGCAGGCCGCCCTCCGCGTCGCAGTCGTCCCGCGGGTCCTGGCCCTCCTCCACCGTGTCCAGCGCCGGCTCCGATTCGAGGTAGTAGGCAACGCCATCCGGGGCCACGACCCACGCGGCAGCGACGGGGGGAACCCGCTTCCGGCAGGGCGAGCCTATCCAGGCCGCCAATCGGGTGAGTTGGGGCGCCGGAACGCCTTCCGGAAACAGCAATGCCACCTGCCCGTCGGGCTGCGGGTGGAGTTCGATCCTGAAGGTGTCGGGGCGACTTCCAGCCGGCCAGCGCGCGAGATAGGCCGCGATGTCGGCCTGCACCGTCTCGACCGTCTCCTTCACCAGTATCCAGTCGTGGGCCGGCACGAACGAGGGATCGCGGTCCTGGGCATCGGCCTCGGACACCAGCCCTGCACATGCAAGAAGGATCATCAGAAGACAACGTCGCATGCTCCACCTCCGTTGGGGCAACTGGTTATTGCGGGCACCATCCGTGTCGCGGCATCAGCGCAGGATCTTCTCCATCGCCTTCCCCTTCGCCAGCTCGTCGACCAGCTTGTCGAGGTAGCGGATCTTCTGCATCAGCGGGTCGTCGACGTCTTCGACACGCACGCCGCAGACCACACCCTTGATCAACGCAGCATTGGGATTCATTGCCGGCGCCTGGGCGAAGAACGTATCGAAATCGACCTTGTCGCGGATTTGCCGCTCGAGCCCGGCCGCGTCGTAACCGGTCAGCCAGAGGATGATCTGGTCGACTTCAGCCTGCGTACGCCCCTTGCGCTCGGCCTTCTGCACGTACAGCGGGTACACGCTGGCGAAGGAGGTGGTGAAGATGCGGTGGGCGGACATCGTCATTCCTCAAGGGGCACGCGATGAAGCAATGAAACGTCATCGTAGGATGGGTGGAGCCGAAGGCGATACCCATCGTGAGCCATCCTTACCGGCGGCGATGGACATCGCCTTCTGCTCCACCTATCCGCACTAATCTGCTGCTTCCATGGAGTGGACACAGATCGCGCCGGGCCACTGGCCGAGATGACCACCGATGGGCCATCTATGCCGGCCATCGTTCTGCCCCGGATCGTACACGCCACGCACCGTCACGCGTCGACCAATCAGGTCATCGCCGCTCCGGCCCAGCAGCCAGAGGCCACGCTTGAAGTCCATCACGGCCGATGGCGCCGGGTAGATCGCGGAGTTCTCGAAGGACACGTGGTAGAAGCCGGACACTTTGATGGGTTTCGCGTGGAACCTGGCGGGGTCGGCAATCACCTGTTCGATCGTGGCCGATTCATAGGTTCCGTGAGCATCCGGACAGCCGAACAGAGCCAACACCTCCTGCTGCTCGTCGCTGACGGTGACGCGCTCGGGATTACAGCCCACGAGTAGCACAGCCAACGCGGCGATACACACACATCGCACCATGAAACTCTCTCCGTGTTTCTCAACCGCGGAAGCGATGGGTATCGCCTTCGGCTCCACCCATCCTACTTGTCGACGACGAAACCGAGGTTGCCGAACTTCGTGTTGGTATCGAGCGTCACTTCCATCCTGACGGGATCAGGCACGAGGTCGATGTGTGGTTCCACCTGATACGGAACACGCTGCGCGATCTCCGACGCTGCGCCCTCCGGGATCCTGACCCGAATCGAGACGCCCTCGGAGGAGGCGCCCAGCATCGTATCGCCCCACGCGTTCTCGACTTCCGGCATGAGGCTGTACTTGATCCCGCTCGTGGGCAACACGATCCATCCGTTCGCACCGTAGGCATCGATCTCCTCAGGCGGTGTGTCCAGCCATCCCGTCATGTTGACGAGATCGTAAGCAGGAAACCCATCAGGCAGCAACACAGCAGTCCGACCATCGGGCTGCGGGTGCAGCTCTATCCGGAAGGTGCCGGGGTGTATCTCGCGCGCTATCTCGTCGTACTCGGCGATTGCCTTCTGCACTTCGGCCGGCGAGCCATGGTGTACCAGGATCCATCCCTGCGAAGGCGTGAAAGCGGGATCCGCCGACGTTGCCGGCTGCGGAAGGGTCACTGCCAGTCCAAGGAAGATGGCGGCCATCGAACTGCATGAGTACATGCGTCACCCCATCGACTTGTCAGCGGAGTTTCAGCGTCACAGGTAAAGTGGCGCGCGGCAATCCACCCATGCTTCCCGCCTCTACGGCGCCCACATCCTCACCACCGCGGCGCCTTCGTCAGCGGCGGCGCCTCATGCTGGCGGTCGTACGCGCGCAGCTCCTCGCGGATGTGCTGGATGCGCTGGCGACCGAGGGTGTTGCGGCTGTCGTCGAGGACCACGCCGCCCAGCAGTTCGGCCATGCGCTCGACGTTGGGGACCAGCTTCTCCCACGCCTCGAGCGCCGTCATCGGCGCCGGCAGCGTGAGGAAGAACGCGATGGCCGGGGTTTCCAGCGTGCGGATGTTGGCCATGTCGAAACTGCCCGGCTGCATGATGTTGGCCATGCTGAAGACCGGGCCGCGTTCCGGATGCCCTTCCACCAGCCGGTGGAAGACATTCATGTGGCCGAAGGTCAGGCCGGTCTTCTCGGCCGCCACCACGATGTCCTCGCCACGCAGCACCTGCCCGGCCTTGGCCGCGACGTACAGCGAGACGATCTTGTCGAAGTCCTGGTTGGGCCGCTTGCCCAGGTCGCTTTCCACGCCCGCGACGGGCGTGCCGCCGGGCAGGCCGAGTTCGGGCTGGCTGACGCGCTCGCCGCTGTAGTCCTGCACCTGCTCACTGGTGTCGTCGCCCGACAGGCTGGGTTCCACGCGCGCGGTGTCGCGCTCGGTGGTCTCGATGCGGCGGCCCTGGCTGGGCTTCTTGGGACGGCCGAACAGGAAGATCGCCGCCAGCAGCAGGACGCCGGCGACGAGGATTCCGATGCGAAGGATGGCCATGTCGGACACAGGGGTTTCTCCGGCAAGGTGGAATGTGGGTGGGCGTCAGGCGGCACCGGCGAGGCGGGCGGCCTCTTCCAGGTCGACCGACACCAGCCGGCTGACACCGGGTTCCCGCATGGTAACGCCACTGAGCTGATGTGCGGCTTCCATCGTGGCCTTGTTGTGCGACACGAACAGGAACTGCACCTTCTCGCTCATCTCCTTCACCATGTTGGTGAAGCGGCCGACGTTGGCCTCGTCGAGCGGCGCATCGACTTCGTCCAGCAGGCAGAACGGCGCCGGATTGAGCTGGAAGATGGCGAACACCAGCGCGACCGCGGTCATCGCCTTCTCGCCGCCGGACAGCAGCGAGATGTTGGACACACGCTTGCCCGGCGGGCGCGCCATGATGGCCACGCCGGTGTCGAGCAGGTCTTCGCCGGTCAGTTCCAGATAGGCATGGCCGCCGCCGAACAGGCGCGGATACAGCTGCTGCACGCCGGCGTTGACGCGGTCGAAGGTGTCCTTGAAGCGGCCGCGGGTCTCGCGGTCGATCTTGCGGATGGCTTCTTCCAGCGTTTCCAGCGCGGTGGTCAGGTCGACGTTCTGCGCGTCCAGGTACTCCGAGCGCTGGCTGGCTTCGCCGTACTCGTGGATGGCGGCCAGGTTGACCGGCTCCAGCCGGCGCATGCGGCCATCGATCTGGGTGACCGCCTGTTCCCACTCGCGGACGTCGGCCACCTCGGGCAGCGTGTTGATGACGTCTTCCAGTACGAAACCGCCGGCAACCACGCCTTCGGACAACTGCCCGGCCTTCAGCGCGAGCGCCTGCTGGTCGAGCTTGCGCTGCGAGATGCGCTCGCGCTGCGCCACAGCCTGTTCGTCGCGCTGCTGGCGGGTCTGTTCGTACTTGCGCAACTCGTTGTCGATGCCTTCCAGCAGCGAACGCGCCTCCGAGAGTTGCCGGTCGGCGGTGACGCGATGTTCCAGCGCGGCCTGGCGCTGGGCTTCCAGTTCCTGCACGGGCGAATCGCCTTCGCTGAGCTGGAACGTCAGTTCTTCGAGGCGTGAATCCAGCTGCCCGCGCTGGCCACCCATGCGCTCAAGCGCCTGGCTCAGCGAGACGATCTGGGCGCGCTGCGATTCCAGCGTCAGCGCCAGTGCGTGCGCGGTATCGCGTGAGGTGCGCGCGGCTTCGCGGGCCTGGTCGCGGGCCTCGACGAGCTGGCGGCGCTCGCCCTCCAGTGCCTGCCGGTTCGATTCCAGGTCGCCCATGCGGGTGACCGCGTCTTCGAGTTTCGCCCGCGCTTCGCGGGCCTGCTCGCGGCTGGCGTCCAGCGTCTCGACCAGTTGCGCGAGTTCGCCGTCGATGCGCTCCAGGCGCGTGCGGGTGGCGTCGACCTTGCCCTGCTGGCTCTGCAGCTGGCCGGCCAGTTCGGAGACGCCCCGGTGCGCCATGTACAGCGTGCGCTGAGCGTCTTCGCGTTGCTGTTCGGCAGCGAGCAACTGGTCGCGCAGGCTGGCCAGGCGTTCTTCCAGCTCCGCCTCGCGCGCCTGCAGCGTTTCGATCTCGCCGCGCAGCGACTGGATCTCGCGCTCGCGCAGCAGCGCGCCCTGCTTGGCCGCGCCGGAGCGCAGCACGCGCACCCAGCCCGCGCCGAGGCGCTCGCCATTGCGGGTGATGACGGAATCGCCATCGCCCAGCGTGGCCTGCAGGCGACGCGCGTCCGTCAGGTCCTCGGCCACGTGCAGGCGCGCGAGCAGGCGACGGATCGCCGCCGGGCCCTGCACCTTGGCGGCGAGCGAGGTCGGCGCGAACGCGACCTCGCTGCGGTCGTCGGAGACCAGCGCGATACGGCCGTCGCCGAGTTCGCCCAGCGCATCGACCAAGGCCTCCGGTGCATCGACCAGCACGCCTTCGATCAGCTGGCCGAGCGCGCCTTCGACGGCGTTTTCCCAGCCCGCCTCGACGGTCAGCTTCTCGCCGACGCGCGAGGCGTTGTCCAGGCCGCGCGCCTTCAGCCAGCTCATGGCCGCGCCCTGCTCCTGGCCGAGCGCGGCGTGCTGCAGCGTTTCCAGCGACGACAGGCGGCCGCGCGCTTCCTGTGCGCGCTTGCGTACGTCGGACAGCTCGGTCTGGGTGGCGCGCTGCTGTTCCTGCACGTCGGCGGCGCCCTGCTTGCGTGCCTCGACCTGCTCGGTCAGGGTCTCCAGCGATTCCTTCTGGGTGTCGTGCTGCAGCTGCAATTGCTCGAAGGCCGTCGCCAGTGCGTCCAGGTCCAGCCCGGTGCGCTCGTTGGCCAACACCTCGCGGCGGCGGTCGGCTTCCAGCGATTGCCGGTCGAGGTAATCGACACGGGTGCGCTCGACATCGCCGGCGCGCGAGGCTTCGGCGGAATCGCGGCTGTGGGTTTCCCAGCGCTGCTGCCAGTCGGACAGCACGGTCTCGGCTTCGCGCAGCGCGTCCTGGCGGAACACGTCCTCCTCGCGCAGCTGTTCGAGCTGCGGTTCGGCATCGGCGACGGATTCGCGCAGCACGGTGAGGCGGGTCTCGTCGCCGCTGATGTGCTGACCGAGTTCCTGCAGCGCGTTGTGCGCTTCGTCGCGGGCCTTCTTCAGGCGGTCGCCGAGTTCGCGCTGATGCTGGATCTGCTGTTCGATGCGGGCCAGCGTGCTGCCGACCTGGTAGACCTCACCCTGCGCCTTGTTCAAGCCGTCGGCGGCTTCCTCGCGGCGGACGCGGTCGGTTTCCAGCAGGCGCTCGGCTTCGCGCTGTTCGGCGATCAGCTGCTGCAGCTTCGTCTCTTCCTGCGACAGCGCCTCGCGCAGGCCCTGCAACTTGCCGTCCAGGCCGCGGTATTCCAGCGCCTTCCACTCGGCATCCTTGACCCGGCGCTCTTCCTGCAGCGCCTTGTACTGCTCGGCCTGCTTGGCCTGGCGCTTGAGGTGCTCGAGCTGTTTGCCGATCTCCTCGCGCAGGTCGTTGAGGCGGTCCAGGTTCTCGCGGGTGTGGCGGATGCGGGTCTCGGTTTCCTTGCGGCGCTCCTTGTACTTGGAGATGCCGGCGGCTTCTTCCAGGTACACGCGCAGGTCTTCCGGGCGCGCCTCGATGATCTGGCTGATCATGCCCTGCTCGATGATCGAGTAGCTGCGCGGGCCCAGGCCGGTGCCGAGGAACAGGTCGGTGATGTCGCGGCGGCGGCACTTGGTGCCGTTGAGGTAGTAGTTGCTCTGGCCGTCGCGGCTGACCAGGCGCCGGACCGAGATTTCGTTGAAGGCGGCGAACTCGCCGCTGATGGTGTGATCGCTGTTGTCGAAGATCAGTTCGACCGAGGCCTGCGACACCGGCTTGCGCGCGGCCGAGCCGGAGAAGATCACGTCGGTCAGCGAATCGCCGCGCAGGCGGCTGGCCGAACTTTCGCCCATCACCCAGCGCACGGCGTCGATGATGTTCGACTTGCCGCAACCGTTCGGCCCGACCACGCCGGTCATGTTGGTCGGCAGGTGGAGCACGGTGGGATCGACGAACGACTTGAAACCGGACAGCTTGATGGTGGAAAGGCGCATGCGGCGGTGTCTTCCGGGCACCGCGACCGGACCGGTCCGACGCGCTGCCGCAAGTGTGAAGTGGGATCAGCTTCGACTGCCAAGTCATTGATTCCGTGGCAATCAGGCCTGCCGTCAGGCACGCCAACGGATGAGTATAGCCGCCCGTGACACGCCATGCCCGGGCCTTGCAGGCGCCGTACGCCGATGGGCCGGGGGCGTACGGAGACGGCCCGCGCCTGTTAGCATCGCGGGCGGCTTCACCCCCCTCCCTCTCACATCAACGGTCCCCACTCCGTGTCTCTTTTTGCATCCGTCGAACTGGTGCCCGGCGACCCCATCCTGGGGCTGACCGAGGCTTACAACGCCGATCCCCGTACCCAGAAGGTCAACCTGGGCGTCGGCATCTACTACGACGAGCAGGGCCGCATTCCCCTGCTCGACTGCGTCCGCCAGGTGGAACAGGCGCTGGCCGCCGAAGGCAAACCGCGCGGCTACCTGCCGATCGACGGCCTGGCCGCCTATGACGCCGCCACCCGCGAACTGGTGTTCGGCAAGGACTCGGAACTGGTCGCCGCCGGTCGCGTGGCCACCACCCAGACCGTCGGCGGCAGCGGTGCGCTGCGCGTCGGCGCGGACCTGCTGAAGAAGCTGCTGCCGCACGCCACCATCGCGATCAGCAACCCGAGCTGGGAAAACCACCGCGCCGTGTTCGGCGCCGCCGGTTTCGACATCGTCGACTACACCTACTTCGACGCCGCCACGCATGGCCTGGATTTCGCCGGCATGCTCGCCGACCTGGGCAAGCTGAAGCCCGGTACCGTCGTGCTGCTGCACGCCTGCTGCCACAACCCCACCGGCGCCGACCTGACCGTCGACCAGTGGAAGCAGGTCGCGGCACTGCTGAAGGAGCGCGGCCTGTTCCCCTTCATCGACATGGCCTACCAGGGCTTCGACAAGGGCATCGCCGAAGACGGCGCCGCGGTCCGCATCGTCGCCGAGGCCGGGATCGACAGCTTCATCGTCGCCAACTCGTACTCCAAGTCGTTCTCGCTGTACGGCGAGCGTGTCGGCGCGCTGTCGGTGGTCGGCCCGAATGCCGCGGACACCAAGGCGGTCCAGTCGCAGGTCAAGCGCATCATCCGCACCATCTACTCCAGTCCGTCGACGCACGGCGCCGCACTGGTCGCCGGCGTGCTGGCCAGCAGCGAGCTGCGCACGCTGTGGGAGAGCGAGCTGGGCGGCATGCGCGAGCGCATTCATGCCCTGCGTGCCGGCCTGGTCGACAAGCTGGCGGCCCTCGGCGCGCCGGAGTTCGCCTTCATCCAGCGGCAGGCCGGCATGTTCTCGTACTCCGGCCTGAGCAAGGCGCAGGTGGACCGGCTGCGCGACGAGTTCGGCATCTATGCCGTCGGCACCGGCCGCATCTGCGTGGCCGCGCTGAACCAGCAGAACCTGGCCTATGTGGCGGACGCGGTGCGCACCGTCAGCCGCGGCTGATCTGCGGCGTCGTCAGGAAGGAAAAAAGGGAGGCTTCGGCCTCCCTTTTTCTTTCTGCGACACCGCGAACCTCAGCCCAGACGCAGGCCGCTGTCAGGATCGAAGACATGCAGCGCGGCCCCTTCGACCGTGATGCGCAACGGCTGGCCGGGCTCGGGCAGCCGCTGGGGCGGCATGCGCGCGACCAGGGCGTGACCCGCGTAGGTCAGGTTGACGAAGACCTCGTTGCCCACCGGTTCGATCAACTCCACCTGCGCCTCGAAGGCCGGCTTGCCGATGCCGGCCGGCAGCAGATGCTCCGGGCGCAGGCCCAGTGCCACGCGCTTGCCGAGCCACGCGTCCGGAACCTGCGCGTGACCCAGCGGCAGCAGCGCGCCGTCATCGAGCACCAGCTGCAGGCCATCGGCATCGCTCAGCGTGCCGTGCAACACGTTCATCGCGGGGCTGCCGAGGAAGCCGGCGACGAACAGGTTGGCCGGCTTCTCGTACAGCGCCATCGGCGTGTCGATCTGTTGGATCTCGCCGTCCTTAAGCACCACGATGCGCTGGCCCAGCGTCATCGCTTCGACCTGATCGTGGGTCACGTAGATCATGGTGGCGCCGAGCTGGCGATGCAGGCGGCCGATCTCGGTCCGCACGGAATGGCGCAGCTTGGCGTCGAGGTTGGACAGCGGCTCGTCGAGCAGGAACACCGACGGCTCGCGCACCAGTGCGCGGCCCAGCGCGACGCGCTGGCGTTGTCCACCGGACATCTCGCGCGGCAGCTTGCCCAGCATGTGGGTCATGCCCAGCGTCTCGGCGGCGGCGTTGACGCGCCGGTCGATCTCCGCGCGCGCCACGCCGCGCAGCTTCAGGCCGAAGGCGAGGTTCTCGGCGACCGTCATGTGCGGGTACAGCGCGTAGCTCTGGAACACCATCGCGATGTCGCGGTCCTTCGGCGCAACGTCATTGACGCGGCGGTCACCGATCAGCAGGTTGCCGTCGGAAATCTCCTCCAGTCCCGCGATCATCCGCAGCAGCGTGGACTTGCCGCAGCCGGAGGGACCGACCAGCACCATGAGTTCGCCGTCGGCGATCTCGAAACTGGCCCCGTGCACGGCCACCTGGCCGTTGTCGTACACCTTGCGCACGCGGTCGAGTTTGACGCTGGCCATCATTGCTCCGGTCGGGCGAGGCCCGTGTGTGTTCGCTGCGGCCCGGCCCTCCCGGGTGCAGGCATGCCCGTACGGACGAGCATGCAGCTTCCCGTTCCTTGGTCCGGGCGGCTGCGCTATTCTGCCATGTAACCGTTTTCACAACGCAAGCGGACCGTGTGCCCACGCAACGCGGAGCGCCCGCACCCGCCACGCCATCCATGCCCTGCCCGACGACCATCCACCCGGCTTCCCTCGCAGCCACCTATTCCGGAATGACGCATACGTATACGGATGGCGCATGCGCGTGCGGGCTTGCACGCCGTCGGCGCAGGTGCGCGCTATCATGCGCCGCCCACGCGACGTGGCCCCCTCACGGCAGCACAGGATCGACCAGGCGAATGCAGCGGACCCGTATTGGAAGTCACCCCGCATCGAACAGGATGTTTGCCGCATGAGCAGCGCCGATCGCGTCCTCCTCGCCGACATCGGCGGCACCAATGCGCGCTTCGCGCTGGCCGATACGTCCGCCTCCGTGCCGCTGCTGGACGACAGCGTGCGCGAGTTCGTGGTCGCCGATTTCCCGTCGCTCGCGGACGCCGCGCAGCACTACCTGGATGAAACGGGCGCGACCGCGCAGAACGGTGTATTCGCCGTCGCCGGCCGTGTCGATGGCGATGAGGCCCGTATCACCAACCACCCGTGGGTGATTTCGGTGAACCGCACGCGGCAGGCACTCGGTTTTCAGGGCCTGAAACTGGTCAACGACTTCGCTGCGCAGGCGATGGCGGTGTCGCTGCTGACGCCGAAAGACGTCGTGGCGATCGGCGGTGCGCAATGGCGCCCTGCTCCGCTCAGTGAATCGCGCACCTACGCCGTCATCGGCCCGGGCACGGGCCTGGGCGTGGCGGCGCTGATCATCCGCGACGGCCGCGCGTATCCGCTGGAAACCGAAGGCGGCCACGTGAGCTTTCCGCCCGGTACGCCGGAAGAAATCCGCATCCTCGAGATCCTGTCCGCGCAGTTCGGCCGCGTGTCGAACGAACGCCTGATCTGCGGTCCCGGCCTGGTGAATCTGTATCGCGCGCTCAGCGAGATCGCGGGCGAAGATCCGGGCGGTCCGCTGGAACCGAAGGACGTCACCGCGCGCGCGGCGGCAGGCGATCCACGCTGCGTGCGCACGCTGGACGTGTTCTGCGCGGTGTTCGGCGCCATCGCCGGCGACCTCGTGCTCACCACCGGCGCGTGGGACGGCGTATTCCTCACCGGCGGACTGGTGCCGAAACTGCTGACCTCGCTGCAGCACTCGGGCTTTCGCCAGCGCTTCGAACACAAGGGCCGCTTCTCGCCCGCGATGGGCCGCGTGCCGACGCTCGCCAACGTGCATCCACGTCCGGGCCTGCTCGGTGCCGCCGCGTATGCGGTCGAACTGTTCGGACCGAAAAGCCCCGCGCACGCCTGAGGTTTTGCGCAGATGCGCGCTGCAACGCAACACACGCAGCGCCGCCGCACCCCGACTGGTCTGACTTTGGTCGCTTTCGCGCGTGCCGCAAAGGCGGTAGAAAGCATCATGCCGTCGCCGTCGTTCACCGCCCTTCCCCTCCACGCGCTGGAGTCGCAGGAAGGTTGCGCATCACGGCCCTCCATCGCCACGCCATGCAGAATGACCGCGTCTGCAGCCTAGCCCTACGCCCATGAGCCTGCACCCCCGCATCCAGGAAGTCACCGAACGCATCCGCCAGCGCAGCGCACCCTTGCGTCGCGCCTATCTCGACGGCATCGATGCAGCCCATCGCGATGGCCCGCAACGCGCGCGCCTGAGCTGCGGCAACCTCGCCCATGCGTTCGCCGCGTGCGGTCCGACCGACAAGGGCCGGCTGCGCGCGGACGTGACGCCGAACCTCGGCATCATCAACGCGTACAACGACATGCTGTCGGCGCACCAGCCGTTCGAGCATTACCCGGAGATCATCCGCCAGGTCGCGCGCGATCTCGGCGCCACCGCGCAGGTCGCCGGTGGCGTGCCGGCGATGTGCGACGGCGTGACGCAAGGCCGCCCGGGCATGGAACTGTCGCTGTTCTCGCGCGACGTGATCGCGCAGGCGACGGCCATCTCGCTGAGCCACGACATGTTCGACGCCGCGCTGTACCTGGGCGTGTGCGACAAGATCGTGCCGGGCCTGCTGATGGGCGCGCTGGCCTTCGGCCACCTGCCGGCGGTGTTCGTGCCGGCCGGGCCGATGTCGCCCGGCATTCCGAACAAGGAAAAGGCCGCGGTGCGCGAACGCTACGCCGCCGGCGAAGCCACGCGCGAGGAACTGCTGGAAGCCGAGGCCGCGAGTTATCACGCCGCCGGCACCTGCACGTTCTACGGCACCGCCAACTCCAACCAGGTGCTGCTGGAAGCGATGGGCCTGCAGCTGCCGGGCACCTCGTTCGTCAATCCCGACCAGCCGCTGCGCGATGTGCTGACGCGCGCCGCGGCAGAGCGTGCGCTGGCGATCACCGCGCTGGGCGACGACTACCGTCCGATCGGACGCCTGATCGACGAGCGTGCCATCGTCAATGCGATGGCGGCGCTGATGGCGACCGGCGGTTCGACCAACCACACCATCCACTGGATCGCGGTGGCGCGTTCGGCCGGCATCGTGCTGACCTGGGACGACATGGACCTGCTGTCGCAGACCGTGCCGTTGCTGGCGCGCGTGTATCCGAACGGCGAAGCCGACGTGAACCGCTTCGCGGCAGCCGGTGGCACGCAGTTCGTGTTCCGCGAACTGCTCGACGCTGGCCTGATGCACGACATCACCACCATCGTGCCCGGCGGCCTGCGCGCGTTCTGCGACGAGCCGCGCCTGCACGACGGCAAGCTCGCCTATGCGCCCGGCATCGCCGAGAGCGCGGACGAAGACGTCGCGCGTCCGGTGTCGCGCGCGTTCGAGGCCCAGGGCGGTCTTCGCCTGCTGCGCGGCAATCTCGGCCGCTCGCTGATCAAGACCTCGGCCGTCAAACAGGAATACCGCTACATCGAAGCGCCCGCTGTCGTCGTCGACGATCCGCGCGCGCTCAACAAGCTGCATGCGGCCGGTGCGCTACCGCAGGACTTCGTGGCCGTGGTGCGCTACCAGGGTCCCCGTTCCAACGGCATGCCGGAACTGCACTCGCTCGCCCCGCTGCTCGGCCTGCTGCAGAACCAGGGCCGCCGCGTGGCGCTGGTGACCGACGGCCGCCTGTCCGGTGCGTCCGGCAAGATTCCCGCCGCCATCCATCTGACGCCGGAAGCCGCGCGTGGTGGTCCGCTGGCGAAGCTGCGCGAGGGCGACATCATCCGTCTCGACGCCGAAGCCGGCACGCTGGAAGCGCTGGTCGATGCGCAGGAATGGGCTTCGCGCGAGATCGCCCCGAACACCTCGGCCGCCGCGCTCGACCTGGGTCGCAACCTGTTCGCGGTGAGCCGCGATGTGGTCACGCCGGCCGACCGCGGCGCGATGTCGATTTCCTGCGGCCTGCCGTACCACGACGGCACGTGGGAGTACGATGCCGAGTACGAACTGGGCGACGCGGCGCATGCCGCCGAAGCGCCGCATGAAGCCAAGGATGCCTGAGCTTTTCCCTTCTCACTTCGGGAGAAGGTGCCCGAAGGGCGGATGAGGGGCGAGCGTCAGGGTGAGGGTGAACTATCCTGACCTTCGTCGCCCCTCTCCCCAACCCCTCTCCCGATGGGAGAGGGGCTCACTCCAACCGACCGATACACCATGACCATCGAAGCCCGCCAGCAGAAAGCCGAATCCCTCCTCCGCGCCGCCGGCATCCTGCCGGTCGTCACCGTCCACACGCTGGACGAGGCGCGCAAGGTGTCCGAAGCGCTGCTGAAGGGCGGGCTGCCCGCGATCGAGCTGACGCTGCGCACGCCGGTGGCGATGGAAGCGCTGGCGATGCTGAAGAAGGAGCTGCCCGACATCGTGATTGGCGCCGGCACGGTGCTGACGACCGAGCAGATGAAGCAGTCCATCGATGCGGGCGCCGACTTCCTGGTCACGCCGGGCACGCCGCCGGCGCTGGCCGATGCGCTGGCCGCCGCCGATATCCCGGTGGTGCCAGGCGCCGCTACGCCGACCGAACTGCTGTCGCTGATGGCGCGCGGCTTCCGCGTCTGCAAGCTGTTCCCCGCCACCGCCGTCGGCGGCCTGGCGATGCTCAAGGGCCTGGCCGGCCCCATGTCGGAACTGAAGATCTGCCCGACCGGCGGCATCATCGAAGACACCGCGGCCGACTACCTGTCCCAGCCGAATGTGGTCTGCATCGGTGGCTCGTGGATGGTGCCTAAGAACTGGCTGGAAAACGGCGAGTGGGACAAGGTCACCGAGAGCTCGGCCAAGGCAGCGGGCATCGTGCAGCGCGTTCGCGGCTGACGCAGATTCTTCAGCCGTGAAGTTTCTTGCGTCGGCAGCAACGCTGATGTTGCTGGCAGGCTGCGCACATTGGTTCGGCCCCGCACACGGCACCTTCAGCGTGCTGGGCTTCACGCCGGAGAGCAGCGCTTGCGTGCTATCTGTCGGCGGTACCGATTCCAGCAGCGCTCCAAGGACGTGGACTGTGTCAGGCAACTTCGAACAGCGCGTTCTGATCAACCCGTCGCGCAAAGGACATCGCGTCACGCTCACCTGTAGTGGAGCCCTGGTCGCGGAGCGCACGTTCGAATACGGACGCGATGTGGCTCCCGGCGGAAACCTCTCGCTATAAGGAAGTACTGCCTGACGGCTCATTCCCGCCGAACAACCGGAGGTCAGGCATCCGTCTGCAGCGCGATCGCAACATGCCGTCGTCGCCACCCTGACGCCAACACGGCGTACCAGCCGACCATCAGCAGGCCCAGCCACCATTCGAAGACGTTCTCCCAACGGTCCTTCGCTGACGGCTCGTCGACGACCAGCCCGACCACGACGTTCGCCACGCCCAGGCCCAGCATCGCGATCGAAATCCACGACATCGACGCGACGACGCCCGCGGCCAGCGCCTTCGTCAACGACGCGCGCCGCATCAGCGCCAGCTGCGCCAGGTAGCCGAACCCGAAGTACACCACCACGCCGTAGCGCCGCAGGAAGCGATACGCCTCGCCCTCAATGCCCAGGAACGTCGCGTACACCGCCAGCGCGATCGCCGACAGTACGCCCAGCACCAGCATCGCGCGACCGCCGCGCAGCCAACGCATCGCCAGCCACCACACCAGCGCATGCAGCACCGCGCACGGAATGACCAGCAGCTGGAACAGGTGATTGCCCCACCCGTACCGCACGGCACGGCTGATCGACACGCAGCCGTCGAGATAGGGAATGCAGGCAGGCACGTGGCCGCCGTGGATAGACAGCAGGTAGGCCGCATGCGCGGCGACCACGAACAGCAGCGTGATCAGCAAAGGCAGCGGCCACAGCGGGTGGCGCGGGGCGTCGTGGGCGGACATGGCGTCGAACGTGGCGGAAGCCGGTCCTAGGGTAGCGCGCACCCGCCCCTCCCCGGCGCCGACTGTCTTCAGCGCACGTGCGGCGGTTCGCCGGCGAGACCAGTCCCCGGGACTGGCGCGCCAGTCCTGGAGACTCACGCATGAATCTTTGTGTGAGTAGAGCCCGTCTCGGAGACCCGTGGGCGCGTCCTGTCCACCGACGCGCGTGGGCCATGCGGGAACCGTCCGCGTGCGCCTGACGGAGCACGGCTGTCGACGGCTCCGTGAAGCGTGGCGCGTATCAGCGCGTCCGGATGCTGGCCTTCGCCGGCAGCGTCGTGATGCGCAGCTCGCCGTCCCTCCACTGCGCGGGCTTACCGTTGATGCGCGTCTCGCCGGGTGCATCCTTGTAAGGCCACGGCAGCACCAGGCCGCCGGCCGGCAGTTTCAATCCGGCCTTCGCCTCCAGCACCACCTCGTCGCCCTGCTTGCGCAGCGTATAGCCGAGCACGCCATTGGGTGTGCGCAGGCCGTCGATAGCGATCCCCTGCCCATCCAGCCAACTCGCCGGCACACCGGCCGCCAGCACCAGACTGTCGTCGACTTCGCGCGTGTAGGCGAACATGTCCAGCGCCGAGCGGACGAAGTCCGAGGCCACCCACGCATGCGGCAGGTCGCCGACGAAGAACGGCTTGCGCGGCGTGCGCGACACCACTTCCGCCCACTGGTTCCAGGCCTGCGGCGCGCGATCCTTGAAGAAAAAGTCCAGCACGTCCCAGGCACGCTCGCGCCACCCCAGCCGCACGAACGCGGCCACGTTGCGCCACTCGTAGGGCGTGTAGTCCTTCCACTCGCGCTGGCCGTCGCGGCGTTGCACGAACTCGGTCCAGTAGCGCTCGAACGTGCCGTTCAACAGGTCCGCCGGCAGCTTGCCCTGCTCACCGCCCGGTGCCAGCGCGATGGTCGTCGAGGTCGGATCGAAATCGCCGATCTCCGCCGCGCCCGGCAGGTAGGTAATGTTGTGCAACCTGGTCGCCGCGTCGAGCGAGGCGTACAGATCATCGCGGAACTGGTCGCGCGAGGCGGCCATGCGCTTCGACGCAGCGGTTTCGCCCAGCGCATCGGCGACCTCCACCGCATCCTTGTAGCCGCGCAGCGCCCAGAAGTTGTCCCAGTACGAATGCATCGGCTTGGCCGAATAGCCTTCGTGGCTGATCGACGCCGGCATCATGCCGTAGAACGCCGCGTTGACCGCGCGGTTGGCCTCGGTGCGTTCGCTCAGGCGCAGCTCTTCCATGTAGGCGAACGCACCCTGCACGTGCGGCCACATCCTGCGCAGGAACGCCTTGTCGCCGGTGTAGCGGTAGTACTCGGCCACGTTGAAGATCAGCTCGCCGTGGCTGTCGTTCTCCGGCACCGGGTCGCTGCCGCGGTCGTCGACGCAGCACGGTACCTTGCCGTTCTTGAACTGGTACGGCGCGTACCACTCGACGTATTCCTTCACCACTTCCGGGCGACCCAGCCGCAGCAGGCCTTCGGAAATCATCGCGCCGTCGCGGATCCAGCTGCGCGAGTACGAGCGCGTGCCCGGCTGCAGGCGCGGGCCGATGCGCGAGATCAGCATGTGCGCCAGCGCGGTGCGCAGCGTATCGGCCACGGGCTGGCCTTCGGCAGGCACCTGCAGCTTCATTTCGCCGAGCTTGCTGCGCCAGAGAGCCGCAGTCGCGTCCTGGTCGCGTGCCGCGTCGATGCGTGCCGGCAGCGCGCCTTCGAGCGGCGCGACCCAGTCGATGTCGCGGCTTTCGCCGGCGGCCAGCGTGATCCGGTACAGCACGGCCCCGGAGGCGAGCCCGCCCGCTTCACCGGCCACCTGCGCATCGGTGCTACCCGACACCGCGTCGATCGACGCCAGTCGTTCGCGCACCAGTCCTTCATCGAAGCGTGATGCCAGTGCCGCGTCGGGCCTGGCGAAGCGCAGGCTGGCGCGTCCGTTCACGCTGACCACGCCATCGCGCACGGCGAGATCGGTGATCGGGCTGAAGCCACCGGTGGTGTTCAGGAACTGGCTGGGCGGATTGACCTGCCACGGCTGCACGGCCAGTGCCAGCACGTACTCGCGCGATGTCTTGCCGGTGTTGGTCAGGCGATGACGCGCGACCACGCGCGAATCGCCAGGCTTGCCCGCGGCGAACGCGGTCGTGGCCAGCGCGAAATCCGCATGCGTCCACGCAACGGTCGGGATGGGCAGGTAACCGTCCTGCAGCGACTGCGTCGCCTGTACGTCCGACCAGCCGATCCAGCGCCCGTCGACCTGCACGAAGGGCTCGACGCTGACGCCGCCCTTGGCGATCTCGATGGCGCCGTCTTCGCCGATCAGGCCCTGCTCGCGGCCACCGTCGAGGCCGACGATGGTCCAGTACGGCTGCTCATCGCTGAAGCCGCGCGGGAACCAGCCCTTCGGCGATTCCGCCGCCATCGCCTTGATCAGATCGTTGGGATGCGCGGCGAACGCGAGCGGCTTCACTTCGAGTTCTGACAGTGCGAACGAACGCCCCGGTCCGTCGCCGACGGTCAGCCGCACGTAGCGCGCTTCCGACTCCGGCAGCGCGAGGTAATCGTTGCCGCCATTGCCATCGACCACCGTGCGCGCATCGCGCCAGCGTACGCCGTCGTCGGAGAACTGCACCAGATAGTCCGATGCATGCTGGTCCGGCTTCCAGCGCAGCACCAGCCCGCCGAACTCGCGCACCTTGCCCAGATCCAGGTTCAGCTGCGGATCCTTGTCGTCGTGCAGGTCGGCCGACCAGGCCGTGTCCGGCTTGCCGTCCACCGCCAGCGCCGCGGCGCCGGCCGGGAACGCGACCGAGGCACTGGCCTTGCCGGTCAGCGGCGCGCCGTCATCGACCGGCAGCGGCTGGAACGTCAGCTGGTCGAAGCAGACCGAGCCCTTGCCGCCGACGTTGTTGTAGACGGTGAATTCGAGCTTGACGCTCTTGCGCAGCACGCGGTCCGGATCGGGGCCCCAGGCCTTGTCGATGTGGCGCTGCTTGTAGCGCACCGGCGTCCACGCGGCCGGGTACTCGTACTTCGGCCGGTTGACCCACCATACGTTGTCGCCGCTGGCATCAATGACCTTGAACTGCAGGTCGTTGCGCGGCGAATCGCCACGCAGCTGGAAGCCGAACTGGTAGTTCTGCGGATAGTCGATCGCCAGGTCGCGCTGGATGCCGGCATGGCCGGACACGCCGTTGAAATCGTAGTCCAGGCACATCGCCTTGCCGTCCACGCCATCGACCTGGCGCAGCGCACCGCTGACCTGGTTGGAGGTCACCACGCGCCAGGTGGAGGCGTCGTCGAACGCGTCCAGCACGCGCACCGGTTCGGCGGCGGCGACATGCAGGGCCGCGCCTGGCAGCAGCATCAGCCCGAGCGCGATGCGGGGGAAAGGCAACCTCATGTTTTCGTCTCCGGCTAAGGGCCGCAGCGTGAAGGCGTCAGCCCTTCACGCTACCCAGCAACAGGCCCTGGATGTAGTAGCGCTGCAAGACCAGGAACAGCAGCAGCACCGGCAGGATGGTGACGACCGAGCCGGCCATCATCAGTTCGTAGTCCATCACGTGCTCGCGCGACAGGCCCGCCAGCGCGACCGGCAGGGTTTGCAGCGAATCGTCGCTCAACACGATCAGCGGCCACATGAAGTCGTTCCATGCGCCGAGGAAGCTGAAGATCGCCAGCGTCACCAGGATGGGCTTCAACCCCGGCAGCACGATCTGGAAGAAGATGCGCGCCTCGCTGGCGCCGTCGATGCGCGCGGCTTCCAGCAGTTCGTCCGGGATCGAACGCGCGTACTGGCGCACCAGGAAGATGCCGAAGATCGCCGCCATGCCGGGCACGATGGCGCCAGCGTAGGTGTTCACCAGACCCATCTGCTTCAGCAGCAGGAACAGCGGCATCATCGCCACCTGTGCGGGGATGACCAGCGCCGCCAGCAACGCGCGGAACGTGCCGTCGCGGCCCTTGAAGCGCAGCTTGGCGAACGCGTAGCCCGCCATCGTGTTGAACAGCAGCGACAGCAGCATGACGCTGGTCGAGACGATGAAGCTGTTCAGCAGGTAGCGGCCCATGCCCGCGCGCACGAACAGCTCGCGGTAGTTGTCCAGCGTCGGCGCGGACGGCAGCAGTGGCGGCGGGAAGTGCCCTGCCTCGCCGGTCTGCATGAAGGACACCGACAGCATCCACAGCAACGGACCGATGCTGACGACCGCCAGCGCGACCAGCAGCGCGTTGACGATGATGGCGGCGAAACGCTGGTTCATTCCACACCCCGCTTGCGCGCGAACCACAGCAAGCCACTGGTTACCGCCGTCATCAGCAGGAACAGCAGGAACGCCACCGCGGACGCGTTGCCGAGGTTCCACCATTTGAAGCCTTCTTCGTACATCAGGTACAGCACGCTCTTGGTGCTCTCCAGCGGGCCGCCCTGCGTCATCACGTAAGGTTCGGCAAACAGCTGGAAATAGCCGGCCATGGTCAGGATGCCGACCAGCAGCAGCACCGGGCCGAGCTGTGGCAGGGTGACGTGGCGGAACTGCGCCCAACGCGAGGCGCCGTCGATGCGCGCGGCTTCGTACAGGTCTTCCGGAATGCTCTGCAGGCCGGCCAGGAAGATGATCATGTTGTAGCCGAAGTTCTTCCACACGGCGAACAGGATGATCGTCGGCATCGCCCAGGTGGGATCGCCCAGCCAGTCGATCGGATCGATGCCGACCCACGACAGTCCCCAGTTCACCAGGCCGTACTTGGTGTGGAACAGGTAGCGCCAGATCACCGCGACCGCGACGACGGTGGTCACCACCGGCGCGAAGAACGCGGTACGGAAGAAGCCCTTGAAGCGGCCGAGCTTGGAATGCAGCAGCAAAGCTGCGCCCAGCGACAGCGCCACCGACAGCGGCACGCCGACCACGACGAAGTAGACGGTGTTGCCCAGCGACTTCCAGAACATCGGGTTCTGCAGCAGGCCGATGTAGTTGTCGACGCCGACGAAGCGCAGGTTGCCGATGTCGGCCAACGCGTAGATGTCGAAGTCGGTCAGGCTGAGCGCCAGCGCGGCCAGCACTGGCAGGCCGAAGAACACCACGATGACGGTCAGCGCGGGCGCGGCGAACAGCCAGCCGGCGAGCGTATGTGTCGACTTCATGGCGCGGCCCCGGGCTTGGCGGGGTGATCCAGCATCCAGCGACGTTTCTCCAGGATGCGGTCGGCGCGGCGGTCGAGTTCTTCGGCCGCCTGGTCGACACTCAACCGGCCGTTGGCGACCTGCTCGCCGACCAGCCGCATCTCGGTCGCGATGCGCTCCCACTCCGGTACCTTCGGCGTGGACACCGCGCGTTCCAGTTGCTCGCGGAACGCCTTGGCGTACGGATCATCCGCCAGCGCCGGTGTCAGCCACGGCGAGCGGCGCGGTGGCAGGTCGCCGGTCAGCGCATGGAACTCGGCCTGCACCGCAGGCGACGACAGCCACGCGATCAGCTGCCAGGCGGCGTCCTTGTTGGGCGAATCCTTGAACACCACGAAGCTGGTGCCGTTGGCCAGCGACGCACCGGGGCCGTTCGGACCCGGTAGCGGCATCGTCATCCAGTCCTTCTGCTGCGCGGCCGGCAAGCGCTCCTTGAACTTGGCGATGTTCCAGGGGCCGGAGATGTAGAACGAATAGAAGCCCTTGCCGAACTCATCCCAGACATTGGAGATCTGGTTGTTGGTGACGACCGGCGCCCACTGCTGGTCGAACATCTCCTTGTAGAACCCGAGCGACTGTCTGAAGCCCGCACTGCGGAAGTTGCCGTAGCGGCCGTCGTCGCGCAGCAGCGGCTCCGGCTGCTGGATGGCGAGGCTCAGCAGCGGCTCGAACTCGTTGAGCGGCAGCAGGATCGAATAGTTGCCCTGCCCTGCGACCTGCTTCACCTCGCGCATCGCGACGCGCCACTCGTCCCAGCTCGCCGGCAGCGCCTTCACGCCCGCCTTGGCGAGCATGTCGCGCCGGTAGAACGGCAGGCGCGTCTCGACATACCACGGCACCGCATACGCACGGCCATCGATCACGCCTGTATCCCAGACACCGGGAAAGAAATCCGGCTGGTCGAAATCCGGTGTCGCCGCAATCTCGTCGTCCAGCGGCTCGAGCGCGCCGAGTGCCGCGAATTCAGGAATCCAGGTGTTGCCGATCGGACTGACGTCCGGCAGCGATTCGCCGGCGAACGCGGTCAGCAGTTTCTCGTGGGCGGACAGCCACGGCACGATCTGCAGATCGACGTGGATCCCGGGGTGCTGGCGTTCGAATTCGGGCAACAGCTTGGCGACGATCTCGCCTTCATAACCCATCACCCAGAAACGCACGGTGGTGCGGTCATCCTGCGTACGCGCGCAACCGGCGATCACCAGCGCGAGCGACACCAGAAGCGCAAGAGAACAGCAGCGCATCAGGGCCCTCCTTCCACCGGAGAAGACCCTGATGCGTGCCGGAGAGACCCTTGCTGGCGCACGCCGTTCCATGCGGACAGCTTACTCGGGCTGCTGCGGTCGCGCCGCCTCGGGCTGTGACGCCTGGTTGGCGCGCGATTCCGCAGTGCCCAGCGCGCGCGCGGCGGCCGCATCCAGGTCCGGCGGCGCGATCGGCGCCGTGGCGCCACCCGCCGTCGCCTGCTGATCGGGCTTCGCGTCCAGCCAACCGCCCTGGAAGCCCGCCTTCTTTAGGCCATCGCGGATGTACGGATTCTTCTTCATCACGCTCCAGACGAAGTCGCTCCGGTAGTTCGCGATCATCGCCAGGATCGGGCCCTGGTCGATGCCGATGTAGTCGCTGGCCACCCAGCCCTTGCCGGGGACGATGCGTCCGGTCTTCAGCGGGATGTCGTAGTCGAAGCTGGGGTTGAACGAATCGAGGAAGCCGTAGCTCGAGTACAGGTAGTCGCCGTAGCGACGATGCATCTCCTCCGTCGCCGGGATGACGATCTCCGGCGCGAACGGCAGCGACGCGATGGCGGCGGTCGGTGCGATGGTGCCGTCGTCGAAATTCTCGCGGAAGCCGGCGCCGCGTGCGGAGTAGTGGCGGAACGGCCGCTGCTCACCGCGGTATTCCTGCAAGGTCTGCTGCGGACCGTCGGAAGCGGTCAGGCCCCAGACGTTCTCGCCGTAATCCTTCCACTTCATCGGATTCTCGGTCGCGTAGGCGCGCTGCGCATACGTGGCACGACGGCTGTTCTCGAAGTAGTCCATGCCGCGTTCGCGCATGTACGCATCCTGGATGCCACGGAAGTCGATCCAGACGTGGCTGTACTGGTGGCCGAAATGCGGCGCGAACGTCAGGTATTCCTGGCCCTGGAACACGCCCCACAATTCGCTGTAGCTGCGCGTCCAGACTTCCCACGCGTCCTGGCCCACCGGGTGCGTCGGCGAGGCCATCGCCAGGATGTACACCATCATGGCTTCGTTGTAGCCCTTCCAGTCGTGCGGGATGGTGCCGCTCTCCGGGAACCAGCCCATCGAGATCAACGGCTTGTTCTGCTGCAGGAAGGTCCAGTCCACGCGCTTGTAGATGGTGTCGGCGATCCAGCGGATCTCCCTTTCGCGCGGGTCGTCGCGGTCGTAGTAGGACTGCGCGAACAGCACGCCCATCAGCAGCAGCGAGGTGTCGACGCTGGACAGTTCCACCCAGGAATTGAAGCGCTGCCCGGTGTTCATGTCCAGAAAGTGGTAGTAGAAGCCCTTGTGGCCGCCCTTGCCATCCTTCTGCGGGCCCTGCGGCACGTCGCGCAGGAACTTCAGCGTCGTCAGCGTGCGGTCGACCGCCTGCGTACGGCTGACCCAACCGTTCTCGATGCCGATGGGATACGCGGTCAGCGCATAACCGATGGATGCGATGCTGGCGAACGGACGCGACGGATAGCGATCCGGCGTCATGCCGTTCACTTCATTGGTGGTGTCCCAGAAGAACTGGAACGTGCGGCGTTCGA
Organism: Pseudoxanthomonas sp. LjRoot143; assembly: GCF_964252945.1. Lineage (NCBI taxonomy): Bacteria > Pseudomonadati > Pseudomonadota > Gammaproteobacteria > Lysobacterales > Lysobacteraceae > Pseudoxanthomonas > Pseudoxanthomonas sp. LjRoot143. The sequence goes on from NZ_CAXUPM020000001.1 coordinate 2,157,433, forward strand.
TGTCGCGGAACAGCGGCGGCAATTCCGGCTTCGCCGGTGGCTCCGGTTTGGCGGCGACGGCGGGCGTCGCGGGCTTGGCGGCAACAGGTGCCGCTTTCTCTTCCGGCGCCTTCTGGCAACCGGCGATCAACAGAGTCAGCGCAACGCCGATGAACCAGGACGCGCGCGGGGCTGGGGTGATCTTGTTCAAAACGTTTTTCCCGTTGTAACCGATTACAGAGGGGCTTCAAATAAATCCGCTACTAGAGCGGAGATAGAAGTGCCCGGCCATCAGTACGATGGCCGGGCGATTCGTTGGGACTTACCAGCTCAGACCAAACGACAGCTTGAAGGTACGTGTCGGGAGGAACTGACTATTGGGCGTACCGAAGTTCGCGTTGGGGCTACCCGGACCACCGAACCAATCGTCGTAGCCGGCGTAGTTCACCCAGTTGAACACGTTCAAGACGTCTGCACGGACCCGCAGCTTGATGTCGGAACCCGTGTCCCACTCCTTGCTCGCCGCCAGGTCGAACTGTTTGAAGCCCAGCGTTCCATCCGGCTCGTACTGATCGAAGAAGCAGTTGTTGAAGTCCGGCGCATCCAGGCAGTTGGTCGCATAGCGAGGGGCCTGGCTTGCCAAGATCAGCTTGCCGCTGAGCGTGATGCCCCACGGTGCGTCGTAGATGCCCGACGCCACCAAGCGATGGTCGGCGACACCGCCGGCCTTCTTCCACCCATAGTCGGCGATGGTGGGTTTATCGAGCGAGAACACCTCGCCTGACTGCCGGTTCTCCTCCGCATCGGTATACGTATAAGCGAAGGTCACCCCCCAGCCGGAGGACGCGGTGTAGGGCTTCTCGACTTTCAGCAACAGCGAGTTGGCACGCGTTTCAATTCCGTTGGTACCAAGGATCAGATTGCCGAAGCCCGGGAAACCCTGACCCCAGGGCTTCGGATCCCACGTGCTTCCCGGCGGGAAGAAGCTTCCGTCCGGGCGGCGATTGCCGAGCAGGAAGGCAAAACCATCCTTGCTGACGACGCGCGACAGCGTCACGTCGGTATGCCAGCTGCCGAGCGCATTTCGCATGCCGATGCTGAACTGGTCGGAGTAAGGCGTCCGGACTTCGTCGTTCAGCATGAACACCTCACGACCCGTGCCCGAGGTCGATGCCAGCGTCGCCAGCACTGCAGGATCGAAGTAGGCAGGGTTCCAGGCGAGGCAGTTGCCTACGCCCGGCGTCGTGCACGAGGGAGCGAACGCAAAGTCGACGGTCGTGTAGCTGGCCTTGGTGACTTCAAGCTGCAGCCAGTCGAAAAGGTTCCGGTCGTAGGAGCGGCCGGCACCACCGTAGATCACGTGGCGCTGGTCGGCGTTCAAGTCGTAGGAGAAGCCCAGACGGGGCGCCCAGTTGTTCTTGTCTGCCTTCCGGTCGCTGCCGTTGCTGATGTACTCCTCGACATTCACACCGGAGTTCGGATTGTTGATCGCGGTGGACGAACGCAGCGACGCGGCGACATCCGCAGGGGTGACATAGTCGAGATAGGTCGGGCTCTCTTCGTAGTCCCAACGAACGCCGAAGTTGAGGATCAGCTTGTCGTTGACTTCCCAGTCGTCCTGCAGATAGATGCCGAACTGGTTGTTGCGGGACTTCGCGCTACCATCGCCGACACCGGCCACCGGGCTGCCGAAGACCACATGGATCGGCTGAGTCAGGCTGCCATTGATGTCGTAGTAGAACGCCGGGTTGTAGGGTGACTGTTCCTGGGCGCTCACCTCCACGCGCTTGTACTTCACACCCATCTTCAGCGTGTGGCCCGTCCAACCGGTGAAGGTCAGGTCATTCTGGAAGCCGTAACCTTCCTGGCCCTTGTTCTGGTAGTCGGGACCGGCTCCCGTGCGGATGATCGAGTCGCGCCAGTTCACGCCGTCCGACGGATCCGTATCGGTAATGTCGCTCAGGATGTAACCCAGTCCGGACGTGCGCGGACGCGGACCCCAACTAGTGTCCTCGTATGTCAGATGCGCATCGTTGAGCCAGTTTCCCGAAGTGAGCTGGTACCTCAGGTCCACGCGAGTTTCGTCGTTTACCTTGTCGGTCGCATAGCTCGGGAGGTTCTGATCGCCCAAACTGGTGACTTCGGCCTCTTCGCGGTACTTCGCGGTCAGTTCGAAATAGTGGTTCTCACCAAACAGCCAATCGATCTTGCCGAAGTACAGATCCTCCTTGAACGGCGCGCTGAACAGGCCCGAACCGATCTGCTCCTGGATTGCCGCTGGCAACTCGTCGTACGTGTAGCCACGGCCGGGGATGATCGTCCTTGGCGAGGAAATTTCCTTGGCTTCGTACGCGACGAAGAAGTGCGCCGTGTCGCGGATGATGGGGCCGCCGAACGAGACACCGTACTGTTCGTCCTTGGATTCAGCCTTGCTACCAGAGCGCTCTTCGAACTCTGTCGCCTTGCGCCAGTCGGTCGATGTGCGGTCCCAGAAGAAGTTGCCTTCAAACTCATTGGTGCCGGAACGCGTCGTCGCCACGATGGCCGCGCTGCTGACCTGATCGAATTCGGCCTTGTAGTTCTGGGTAATGACTTTGTATTCGCCGATAGCCGACTGCGGGAACGGATTGCCGCGAGTCGAATCCTGGCCACTGACGCCACCCTGCAGCACGTAGTTCTTCTGACCGACGCCATCGATGTAGACATTGATGCCGTTCGCGCTTTGCGCGCCGGCCCTCAGCTTCGTAGAACCATCGGTACCCGTCTGGAACTGCACACCAGGCGCGAGCTCGGCGAATGCCAGGAAATTGCGATTGCCTTGGGGCAACGCATCGATCTGCTTTTGCGTGACATAGGTGGCGAGTTCGGACGTCTTGGTCTCGACAAGCAACGGTGCGGTCACGCGCACAGTGTCGAGCGTGGTCGCATCGCCGGTGGGCGCGGACACGGGCGGCGCATCCTGCAGGTTGAGCGTGGCCGTCTGACCCACCGCCAGCGTCACCGCACGGCTGCTGGTCTGTCCGCCGGAATTCACTTCGATCCGGTACGTACCCGGCGGCAGACCACCGATGTTGTAGTTGCCGTTCGCTGCCTTGGTGGTGCGGGTCAGGCCGGTGTCCACGTTGGTGACGGTCACGGTGGAATCCGCCGTCACCACGCCTCGCAGCGTGGCGGACGTCGACTGCGCCATCACGTGCGGCGCGGCCATGGCCAGGCAACTGGCCAGAGCGCATGACAGTAATTTGCGATTGGGGCGGAACATGGTGCGGTTGCGCTGTTTCATTGGCTCTCCCTCCAAAGATAGAAATACTGCTTGTCGGCTTGGTGCCGCTTGTAATCGATTACATCTCCGCCCAAAAAAAAGCGGTCACGCCTTTGCCTGTTTTTCGGTGTGGCGACCCTCTCCCACACTTGAAGCCCTGACGATCAATTCGGGAACCAGCATCGCCGACGGCGCCACGCGCGCTCCATCGGAGTCGATCGCGTCCAGCAGCCGGCCCATCGCCTGCCCACCGAGCTCGGCAATACTGACCCGCATCGTGGTCAAGGTCGGGTGAACGAAGCGCGCGAGCGGGATGTCATCGAAGCCGGCCAGCGCGACGTCCTGCGGAACGCGCACACCGGCTTCGTTGAAGGCGTAGAGGCAGCCCAATGCCGTCATGTCATTGGCGGCAAAGACGGCCTGCGGCTTGTCCGACGACTGCGCGATGCGCTTGCCTGCCTCGTAACCGGAGGATTCGCTGAAGTCGCCGGCAAACTCCTGCGGCGGCGTGCCTGGCACCAGGCGCGCCATCGCATCGCGGTAACCGCGCAGGCGCTCGCGTGCATCGAAGTTGCCCTCGGGTCCGCCAATGAAGGCGATGCGGCGATGCCCTGCCTGGACGAGGTGCTCGACCATCGCCACGGCCGCGCCGTAGTTATCGATGGTCAATGCCGGGTAAGACGCATCCTGCACATCGGTATTGATCAAGACGACCGGTAGCGACGACGGCAGGTTGTCGACGAGGAAGCCGGGGCGATCGGTATACGGCGACAGCACCAGCAGGCCATCGACGCGGCCGCGCATCGCGCGCAGGGCTTCGCCCTGTTCTTCCGGATGGCCGTGGTAGCTGGACACCAGCAGGTGCTGGCGCCGTGCACGCGCGATCTGGTCGATGCCGCGGATCAGTTCGGAGAAGAACTCACCGTACAGGTCGGGCAGCACCACGCCGATGGTCTGGGTGCGCCGGCTGCTCAGGCTGCGCGCGGCGGCGTGCGGCTGGTAGCGGAGGCGATCCGCCGTGGCCAGGACCTGCTGACGGACGGATTCGGCGACGTTCTCGTGACCGTTCAAGGCACGCGACACGGTGGCGACGGAAACCCGTGCCTCACGTGCGACATCCTTGATGGTGACCGAGGTTCGCGCCATTCCCCGCCCCTCCGCGGTGATGACTGCCTTAAGTGGCGCGGACTGTAACCGTTTTCACGGAAACGTGTAAAGCCCGCGTTATTCCACTCCGAAAACACCTGAAAATCATGCACTTGCACAGATCGCGAGTATCTGCGGATATTTTGCATCGCAGCATATTCACACCTACTGCAACGCCGCACATTTACTTGGCCACGACCTCGAAGGCGACGTCGCGGGTCCGGTCGGAGCTGCCACCCGTGAACACCGTGAATGTGCCCGGCTCCACCACCTGCTGCATACGGTCGTTGTACATGGCCAGATCCTCGAAGCCGAGATCGAACGTCACCACCCGCGATTCGCCCGGCTTCAATGCCACGCGCTGGAAGCCGCGCAGTTGTTTCACCGGGCGGGTGATGCTGGCGACGTCGTCGCGGACATACAGCTGCACCACCTCGACGCCCTCCCGCTTGCCGGTGTTGGTGACACGCACGCTGACCCGCTGCTGCAACGCCCCGAGTGCCAGCGTCGGCGATGCGATGGTCGGCGCGTCGTAGCGGAACGTCGTGTAGCTGAGTCCATGGCCGAACGCGTACAGCGGCGTCCACGGCGCATCGAGGTACTTGCTGGTGTACTTCTCTTCCACGCTCGGCGGACGGCCGGTGTTCTTGTGCGCGTAGTAGATCGGCACCTGGCCGACGTTGTGCGGGAACGTCACCGGCAGCTTGGCCGAGGGATTCACCTCGCCGAACAGGACGTCGGTGATCGCATGACCGCCCTCGACGCCCGGGAACCAGGCTTCGAGGATCGCCGGCACCTTGCCCTTCAAGCCGCCGATCGACAGCGGGCGTCCGTTCAACAGCACGGCCACGACCGGCTTGCCGGTGGCCGCCACCGCCAGCGCGAGTTGCTCCTGCACGCCCGGCAGGTCGAGCGAGGTGCGGTTGTTCGCTTCCGCACTCATGTCCGGGTGTTCGCCGAGGAACATCACCACCGCATCGGCCTGCTTCGCCGCCGCGACGGCCTGGGCGAAGCCGGACGTGTCCTGGCTGTCGATGTCGGCGCCCTTGGCCACCACCAGCCGGGTGCGCTCGCCCAGCGCGGCTTTCAGTCCCTGGATCGGCGTGACCGCATCCTCTTCGCGACCGGCCACCGCCCAGTTGCCCAACATCGCGCGACGATGGTCGGCCAGTGGGCCGATGACGGCCAGCGTGCGGACCGACTTCGACAGCGGCAGTACGTCGTTGTCGTTCTCCAGCAGCACCAGCGACTTCTGCGCCATCCGGCGCGCGTCGGCACGATGCTCCGGCGTCAGCGTCATCGCACGCTCGTGGGCACCGTCGTCGGTGCAGGAGCGATAGGGATTTTCGAACAGGCCCAGCCGGTACTTCGCGTTGAGCACACGGCGCACAGACGCATCCACCTGCGCCATCGGCACCCGGCCCGCCTTCACTTCGGCCGGCAGGTCCTTCACGTAGATCTGGCTGACCATGTCGACGTCGACGCCCGCACGAAGACCGAGCGCCCCCGCCTGCTTGCGGTCGGCGGCAACGCCGTGCGGCATCAGTTCCATCACGCCGGTGTAATCGCTGACCAGCAGGCCGTCCCAGCCCCACTCCTTGCGAAGCAGGTCCTCGATCAGCGGCCGGTGCGCATGCATCGGGACGCCGCCCACCTCGTTGAAGGCCGCCATGATCGACTGCGCACCGGCGTCCACCGCAGCCTTGAACGGCGGCAGATAGACCTCGTGCAGGGTGCGTTCGGAGATGTCGGCCACGTCGTAGTCGCGGCCTCCTTCGGCCGCCCCGTACGCCACGAAATGCTTGGCCGTGGCCAGCACCGCATCCGGCTTGCGCAGGTCGTCGCCCTGGAAGCCGCGCACGCGCGCCGCCGCCAGTACCGACCCCAGATACGGATCCTCACCCGCGCCTTCCACCACGCGACCCCAGCGCGGGTCGCGTGCGATGTCGACCATCGGTGCGTAGGTCCAATGGATACCGTGCGCCGAGGCCTCGATCGCCGCGACACGGGCGGCATGCTGCACTTCGACCGGATCGAAGCTGGCCGACTCGCCCAGCGGCACCGGGAACACCGTGCGGTGACCGTGGATCACGTCGTAGCCGAACATCAGTGGGATGCCCAGCCGGGACTGCTCCACCGCGATCCGCTGCAGGCGGCAGGTCAGCACCGCCCCCTGGGTGCCCAGATAGGTACCGATCTCGCCCCTGCGGATCTGGTCCTCGTTGCCGGTCATGGCCGCCGGGCCGGTGTTGTTGCCCACGCCGGCCGGCTGGTTCAGCTGGCCCAGCTTCTCCTCCACCGTCATCTTCGCCATCAGGGCGTCGACGAAGGCCTTCTCGGCCGGGGTCGCGTAGACCGGCGGCTTGGCGGCGGCTGGCGCCGCCAGCAGGACAGCGATCATGCCGACCAGCAGTGGCCGCGACGAAAAAGTGGGGACTTCCCGGTTCATGTCGCCCTCCCGGCGTAACGAAAGGGGGCGAATGTAAACGTTTTCATCTGGCGCTGCATGCCGCAGCGCCAGATCGGACGTCTCCGGTCAGCCGGCCTCGTCGGGCGTACGCGCCTCGATGGCCAGGGCGTGGATGTCGGTCTGCATCATCTCGCCCAGGGCGGCGTAGACCGCACGGTGGCGGGCCAGCGGCGCCTTGCCCGCGAACGCCGCGCTGGTGATCCGGACGGTGAAATGGCCCCGCCCATCGCGGGCGCCTTCATGCCCGGCATGCTTGTGGCTGTCGTCCAGCACATCCAGGGACAGCGGCTGCAGGGCGGATTCCAGCGCCGCTCGGATCCGCTCCGCCCGGCTCACGGCAGGACCTTGCGGAACGGACGGACGTCGACGCGGACGTAAACGCCAGCCGCCACGTACGGGTCGGCGTCGGCCCAGGCGCGCGCGTCCTCCAGGGAGTCGAATTCGGCGATCACGATGCTGCCGCTGAAGCCGGCCGGACCCGGGTCCTCGGCGTCGATCGCCGGACATGGCCCGGCCAACAGCAGCCGGCCGTCGTCGCGGAGGGCAATCAACCGGGCCAGATGTTCGGGGCGCGCGGCCAGTCGCTGGGCCAGGACGTCGGGGCCATCATGGCCTTCAATGGCATACCACATGGTGTTCACTCCGCAGGCGAAGTCTGAATTGTACTGGCGGTCCCGCCACCCGGCGCTGGACACCGTATGGGACAGGGCTTACCCTGTCCTCCATTGCACGGCCGGAAGCAGCGGCCCGTCCAGGGGAAGACCCGGCCACGCCGACCTCCCTGCCCCATCGAGGGATCACCGGGACGTTCGATTCGCTGCCCCCACCCGCCCGCGCCCGACGACCTCTCGCTGTCCGCCACCGCATCCCTGCGGTGAGCTTTGCTGGTTGCTGTAAGGGAAGCGTTCGCCCTGCGACGCATGATGATCTTGGTTGGTGCAATGCCGGTGCCGCGCCGTCCCTGCCGCGCGCAGGCCCGCATGATGATCCGCACGATGGCTGTTTCTTGATGAGCCCAGAACTCGCGTCCGACGCGAACCCACAAACCCCGACCACCCACCCACAGCAGCAGGAAATGCCGCTGGCGGTGGTGCATGGCCAGCCGGTGCTGCAGATCCCGCAGGACCTGTACATCCCGCCGGACGCGCTGGAGGTCATCCTCGACGCGTTCGAAGGTCCGCTGGACCTGCTGCTGTACCTGATCCGCCGGCAGAACCTGGACATCCTGGACATCCCCGTCGCCGAGATCACCCGGCAGTACGTGGACTACATCAACGTGATGCAGGAGCTGCGGTTCGAACTGGCCGCCGAGTACCTGCTGATGGCCGCCATCCTGGCCGAGATCAAGTCACGCATGCTGCTGCCGCGGCCGGTCAGCGAGGACGGCGAGGAAGGCGATCCGCGCGCCGAGCTGGTGCGCCGCCTGCAGGAGTACGAACGCTTCAAGCAGGCGGCCGAGGACCTGGACGCCCTGCCCCGCCAGGACCGCGATACCACGCCGGTGAGCGCAGACGTACCCGACCGGGCCGCGGTCAAGCTGCCGCCGCCGGTCGAGTTGAAGGAGATGCTGCTGGCGCTGCACGACGTGCTCAAGCGCGCCGAGCTGTTCACCGGCCACGCGATCAAGCGCGAGGCGCTCAGCGTGCGCCAGCGTATGGGCGACGTGCTGACGCGGCTGGAGGACGGCAGGTTCCACCGTTTCGAAAGCATGTTCACGCCCGAGGAAGGCAAGCTCGGCGTGCTGGTGACCTTCCTGGCCATGCTGGAACTGGCCAAGGAACAGTTGCTCGACATCGTGCAGGAAGCCCCGCTCGCCCCGATCTACATCAAGTCGCTGGCGCTGAACAACACCAACGAGCCGCTGCAGTTCTCCAGCGAGTTCGACGACAGCGACGCCGCCAACGACAGCCCGTGACGCGGCCGGGCCACACGCCCGCCGCCTTTCCGAACGACAGGACCGCATGGATCAATCGCTCATCAACCGCATCGTGGAGGCCGCCCTCATGGCCGCCACCCAGCCACTGACGCTGGCGCAGCTGCATGGCCTGTTCCCGGAGGAGGAACCGGCACCGGAAGGCAGCGTCGAGGCCGCCGTGCAGCAGCTGACGGACGCCTGTACCGACCGTGGCGTGGAGCTGGTCGAAGTGGCCTCCGGCTACCGCTACCAGGTCAAGGCCGACGTGCATGCCTGGGTCGCGCGCCTGTGGACGGAGCGCAAGACCAAGTACACCCGCGCCACGCTGGAAACGCTGGCCCTGATCGCGTACCGCCAGCCGATCACCCGCGGCGAGATCGAACAGGTCCGCGGCGTGGCGGTCAGCAGCAACATCATCCAGGCCCTGGAAGAACGCGAATGGATCCGCGTGGTCGGCCACCGCGACGTGCCGGGCAAGCCCGCGCTGTTCGGTACCACCAAGGGCTTCCTCGACTACTTCGGCCTGAAGCGCCTGGACGAACTGCCGCCGCTGTCCGAGCTGAAGGACATCGGCGAACTGGAACCGCAGCTGCCGCTGGATGGCGCGCCACTGCCGGTCAGCATCGCCAGCGGCGATGCCGTCGACGGCGCCCAGGACGAAAGCACGCCGGACGAAAGCACGGACGCCGCAGATGACGGCAACGACACGGACGACGGACAACAGAGCACCCCGGCATCGGGCGATGCCGACGAAGACACCGCATCTGATGACGCCGGCGGCGACGCCGACGATCACGATGAACCTCAACCCGAAGATGACGACGCCGCTGCTTCCGACCAGGAAGACCGGGCACCGTCGGAGCAGAAACAATGAGCAACACCCCCACCAAGAAAACCACCCTGGGCAAGCTGTCGCTGAAGCGCGGCGAAGGCGCCGAGACGCCGGACACCACCCGCCTGGAAGAGCGCCTGCACAAGGTGCTGGCGCAGGCCGGCCTGGGCTCGCGCCGCGCGCTGGAACAGCGCATCGCCGACGGCCTGGTCAAGGTCAACGGTGAAACCGCGCAGACCGGCATGTCGGTCAAGGGCGGCGACCGCGTCGAGCTGGACGGCAAGACCTTCGTCGCCAGCGCACTGACCGAGCCCTCGCGCGTACTGATCTACAACAAGCCGGAAGGCGAAGTCACCACCCGCGAAGACCCCGAAGGCCGCCCGACGATCTTCGAAGCGCTGCCGGCTCTCAAGGGCGCGCGCTGGATCGCGATCGGCCGCCTGGACATCAACACCACCGGCCTGCTGGTGCTGACCACCGACGGCGAACTCGCCAACGCGATGATGCACCCGTCGTACGAAGTCGAGCGCGAGTACGTCGTGCGCGTACGTGCGCCGGAAGGCCAGGAAAGCGTGCCGGACAACATCGTCGACCGCCTGCGCCGCGGCGTGGCACTGGACGACGGCCCGGCCAAGTTCGACGAGATCGAACGCATCGGCGGCACCGATTCGCACGACTGGTTCCGCGTGGTGGTCAAGGAAGGCCGCAACCGCGAGGTCCGTCGTCTGTGGGAATCGCAGGGCTGCCAGGTCAGCCGCCTGAAGCGCGTGCGCTACGGCAAGGTCAGCCTGCCGCAGCCGCTGCTCCGCGGCCAGACGCAGGAACTGCCGGACGCGCAGGTCGAAGCGCTGCGCAAGGACCTGGGCCTCGAAGTCGGCACACCCGCCGCGCTGACGCTGCAGCCGGTGATCGGCCAGCGCAAGGCCGCCAAGTCCACTGTGCACGTCGGTGGCGGCCGCAGCGGCAGTGCCTACGTCAACGGCCACAACAGCGCCGACGAAGGCCGCGAACTGCGCCGCTTCGACCACGTGCGCGAAGACCGCGGCCGCGGCCGCGGCAAGAAGCCGCACGGCGGCCTGACCGTCAGCGGCGAACAGGCGGCCAAGCAGTCGCAGCGCCCGTTCAAGCAGCGCACGCCGAAGGGTCCGAAGCCGTTGCCGGATGGCAACCCGGCCGCATTCCGCAGCTGGTACGTGCCGGACGGTGTCGATACCGGCCCGGCCGGCCACCGCAACGCCGGCCCCGGCGGCCCGAAGAAGCCTTATGGCGGCAAGCCGGGCGGTCGTCCTGGTGCCGGTGGCAAGCCGGGCGGTGGCGGCGCGGGCAAGCGCGGTCCGGGCGGCGGCCAGGGCGGCTTTGGCGGCGACCGCTTCGGCAATGATCGCGGTGCCGGTGCCGGCTTCGGTGCCGAGCGTGGTCCGCGTGGTGGCCAGGGTGCCGGCAAGCCGCAGCGTGCGGCGCGTCCGTACGGTCATCCCGCCAGTGCACCGAGTTTCCCCTCCGACCACGCCAACCCCGGCTTCAACCCGTACGGCCAGCAGCCGCGCGGCCCGCGTCCGCAGGGACGTCCCGGTGGCGGCGGCAATCGTCCGCAGCATGCAGGTCCGCGTCCCGGTCCCGGCGGCCGTCCTGCCGGTGGACGGGGTCCCGGCGGTCGTCCGGGCGGCGGTGGCCGGCCCGGTGGCGGCGGACAACGCGGCCCACGCGGTGGCGGCCACGGCTGAGCAACACGGAAGGCGCCCATGGGCGCCTTCTTTCTTTATGGATACGGATCGCCGCTGACTTCATGGCGACTTCATCGCGACTCCCCGCATCGCCGGCACGCTGCCCACCATTCCCTGATGGAGCGCATGCCCGAAGATGCAGGACAACCGCTATGACGTGATCGTGGTCGGCGCCGGATTCGCCGGTCTCGCCTGCGCGTACGAACTCGCCACCCAAGGTCTTCGTGTCTGCGTCATCGACCGCAAGCAGGACCTCGGTGAACGCATGCACACCACCGGCATCCTGGTACAAGAAGCCTGCGATGCACCGCTGCTTGCAGGGCTGCCGCCCTCCTTGCTGCGCGCCGTTCCGCATGTCCGCCTGTACGCCCCGAACCTGCGCAGCGTCCGACTGGGCGCCGAAGGCTACCGCTTCTACACCACCGACACGCCCGCACTGATGCGCTGGCTGGGTGAGCGCGTGGAAGCGTGCGGCGTCGAGCTGCGGCGCGGACAGGCGTTCCGCAACGCGGTACGCACGCAGACAGGCTGGGCGGCGGATGGTGTGGGCCACACACGGATCCTCGTCGGTGCGGACGGCGCGCGATCGCGGGTCGCACAACGGCTCGGCCTGGGCCAGGTGACGCAGTTCCTCTACGGCGTGGAGTACGAATTCGACGGCATGGCGTTGCGCGAACCCGATGCCCTGCACTGCTTCATCAGCAAGCGCTTCGCCCCCGGCTATCTGGGCTGGGTGGCGCAGACGCCGACCGGCGTGCAAGCGGGGCTCGCGCGTCGGCACCGCCCGGGCAAGGCTATCGCCCCCGACATGGCCGGCTTCCTGCACCACGTCGCCTCGATGACCGGGCTGCCGACCGCCCGCGCGCCGGACAGCATCCGCGCCGGCCTGATCCCCTGCGGCGGTCCGGTACGACCGGCGCAGCGCGACGACGTGGTGCTGACCGGCGATGCAGCGGGCATGGTGTCGCCGCTGACGGCGGGCGGCATCCATGCCGGCCTGCGCCACGGTGCCGGCGTGGGTCGGATGCTCGCGCGCCGGCTGCTGCACGACGCGACGCCGGCACCGGCATGGCCGTCGGCGGTACCCGGCTTCGGCTTCAAGCGCCTGCTGCGCTGGGCGTTCGATCATGGCCAGTTCGACCTGCCCGTGGATCTGCTGCTGACGGCGCGTCCCGTGCGTCGCGCAGTCGAACAACTGTGCTTCCACCAGCGCGGCGACACGGCGCCCGATGCGGCAGACAGGCATTGAGCACGATCAAGGGCCGGCCGGTGCCGGTCGGCTACAATGGCGCGTCGCTTCAATCGCCCACATCCCCCATGTCCTCTGCGTTCGGCACCGAGACGGTGCTCGACGTCCGTCACTGGACGGACGCCTACTTCAGCTTCACCACCACCCGCGACGACGGTTTCCGCTTCGAGAACGGCCAGTTCGTGATGATCGGACTGGAGGTCAATGGCAAGCCGCTGCTGCGCGCCTACTCGATCGCCAGCGCCAACTGGGAAGAGCAGCTCGAGTTCTTCAGCATCAAGGTGCAGAACGGCCCGCTGACCTCCCGCCTGCAGCACATCAAACCCGGCGACAGCGTACTGATCGGGCGCAAGCCCACCGGCACGCTGCTGATCAGCGACCTGCACCCCGGCCGCAACCTGTACCTGCTGGGCACCGGCACCGGCCTGGCGCCGTGGCTGTCGGTGATCAAGGACCCGGAAACCTACGAGCGCTTCGACAAGGTCATCCTGACCCACGGCGTGCGCCATGCCGACGACCTGGCCTACCGCGACTACTTCGAGAAGGAACTGCCGCAGCACGAGTTCCTCGGCGAGACCATCCGGGAGAAGCTGCTGTACTACCCGGCCGTGACCCGCGAGGACTTCGTCCACCAGGGTCGCCTGACCGACCTGATGGCCAGCGGCGCGATGATGGACAGCCTCGGCATCGACGCCCTGGATCCGGAACACGACCGCGCGATGATCTGCGGCAGCCCGCAGATGCTGGCCGATTTCCGCGAACTGCTGGACGGCCGCGGCTTCACCGCCGCACCGCGCATCGGCACGGCTGGCCAGTACGTGTTCGAACGGGCATTCGTCGAGAAGTAGTTGCCGCTCGCCCCATGGATGCGGCGGGTGCTACGCTGCGCCCACGACGTCCTGGGGAGGACACACCGTGATCCGGAATCTGCTGCTGGCCGCACTGCTGGCCCTGGCGCCCTGCGCGTATGCGGGCGATGCCGTCAAACAACCCGGCATCGGCGACGTGCCTCCGCCCATCGCCATGAAGGATCGCAAGGGCAACGCCGTCGACCTCGATGCGCTCAAAGGCAAGGTCGTCGTCGTGACGTTCTGGGCATCGTGGTGCGGACCGTGCCGGCGCGAACTGCCGATGCTCGGACACGTACAGAAGCTGGTCGGCCGCGAGCACCTGGAAGTCATCGCGATCAACATGAAGGAGTCGCGCGAAGACTATACGAGCGTGCTGCGCGCCAACAAGGACCTCGACCTCACCTTCGTCCACGACGTCCGCGGCATCGTCACCGACCGCTACGGCGTCACCGCCCTGCCCAACATGTTCATCATCGGACAGGACGGCCTGATCGTCCGCACCCACCGGGGCTATTCCGAAGCGGTGCTGGAGTCTTTCGCCAAGGAACTGCTCGCCCTGTTGCCCGAAGAGGCGTTGCAGGGCCGCGCGCCGCCGCGCAGCCCATAGCCTGGCCAACGCGCGCGTACACGCGCCCCTCGCACGGTCGCGGGTAGTCTCGGCGCATCAGCAAGGGGAAATGACGATGGCGGTGCGCAGATGGGCCATGGCGTTACTGGTTGCGGTCGCGCTCGCCGGCTGCCTGGCCGCGGTCAATCCGCAGGCGCCGGTGCCGCAAGCGCTGCTCCCGGCGGATGAAACACCCTCGCGCCTGGTCGTGGTGCTGCCGGGGCGCGGCGACGACATCCAGGCATTGCGCGAGAGCGGCATCGCCGACGCCATCCAGTCGGCCTGGCCCGATGCCGATGTCGTCCTCACCGGGCTTGGCTTCGGCTACTACATGCAGGGACGCGCGCCGCAGCGGCTTCACGATGAAGTGATCGTGCCGGCACGTGCGCGCGGCTATCGCGAGATCTGGCTGACGGGTGCCTCCATGGGTGGCATGGGCGCGCTGATGTACGACCGCGCCTATCCCGGCGATGCCGACGGCCTCGTGCTGCTTGCCCCCTACCTGGGCGATCGCACGCTGGTGGAAGAAATCAGCGCGCGCGGGCTGGCACAGTGGGATGCGGGCCCGGTGCCCGCCGAGGTGGATGCCGGCAACTACCAGCGCGAACTGTGGCGCCACCTGCAAGGCTGGCGCCACGATCCGGCGCGCACCCGCTCGGTCTGGCTGGGCTACGGTGCAGGAGATCGGCTGGCGAAGGCGATGCCGCCGCTGGCCGGGCTGCTGCCGGAAGACCATGTGGTCGTGGCGGAAGGCGGACACGCATGGACGGTGTGGTCACCGTTGACCCAGCGCATGCTCACGACGGCGGGCCCGATGCGCCTGGACGCTCAACGCTCGCCGTAGCGCAGCCAGCGGACGGCAGCGTCTTCATCTGGGAACACGCGGGCATCGAATCCGTTCTCGTTGGCCAGCAGACCCGCGAACTCCACTTCGGGTAGCTGCTCGGCGTGCTTCTCGACATACGCGATGCGCACCGCTTCCATGCCCTGACCCCGCATGGCCTGCACGAACTGCAGCAACTGCTCGGGGGGCGGCGGCAAGCCATCCATGTCGTCGACCACCAGCAGGCCGGATGGCGACAGCCTGCGAACCTCTTCGGCAATGGTCCGCCAGTACGCCAGGGTGGTCTCCAACGTGCCGTTGGTACCGGTCACCCAGGCGCGCAGGCCGTAGTCGGTCGTGCCGAACTCGATATGGAACAACCGCGCCTCCGCACCGCCCATGCCGTCGCGCTCAGCCCAGTGCGGACCGGATATCCCCGGCAAGCGATTCCGGCGTGTCCGTGGGTGCATAGCGCTTGATCACCTTGCCGTCGCGGCCGACGAGGAACTTGCTGAAGTTCCACTTGATCGCGCTGATGCCCAGCAGCCCGCTCTTCTCCTGCTTCAGCCACTTCCACAGCGGATGCGCGTCGTTGCCGTTGACGTCGATCTTGGCGAACATCGGGAACGTCACGTCGTAGTTCAGCGAGCAGAAGCTGCGGATCTCGGCCTCGTCGCCCGGCTCCTGGTGCCCGAACTGGTCGCAGGGGAAGCCCAGCACGACCAGGCCCTGCGGGCCGAACTCGCGCCACAACGCCTCCAGTCCGGTGTACTGCGGCGTGAAGCCGCACTTGGACGCCACGTTGACGATCAACAGGGCCTTGCCCTGGTACTCGGACAGCGAACGCTCGCGACCATCGAGGTCCTGGGCGGAGAAATCGTAGGCGGTGGTCATCAGGCTCTCCCGGAAAGGCGCTATCAGACACCCACGGCGCCGACAGGGCAAGGTTCCTCCGACGGGATGGGCAGGCGGCTGACGATCGGCTAACGTGGCGCCCGTACCGGTCCATGGACGCCTCCATGCAAGCCGCCGATCCCGCCAGCCACGCCAACCTCTACATCCACGTCCGCATCCTGCTGGGGATGGTCGTGGGCCTCGGCCTGACCCACCTGCTGCGCCATGCGGCGCGCATCATCGAGCGTCCGCGCGCGCATGCGGTGTACGCAGTGCACCTGCTCTGGGCCGGCTTCATGTTCGTCTACCTGCTGCACTTCTGGTGGTGGCAGTTCAGCCTGTCGCACCAGGCGCACTGGAATTTCAATCTGTACCTGTACGTCACCCTCTACGCCTTGCTGCTGTACCTGCTGTGCGCACTGGTGTTCCCCGAATCGCTGACCGACGGCGTCGGCTACCGGGATTACTACTACGGACGGCGGCGCTGGTTCTTCGGCCTGCTGGCGATGATGTTCGTGGTCGACGTCGGCGACACGTTGATCAAGGGCACGGCCTACCTGCAGCAGCTCGGGCCGGAGTACTGGGTCCGCAACACGGTGTTCGTACTCGCGAGTCTGGTTGCCGCCGCCACGCGCAACCCGCGCTTCCACGGCGTGTTCGCCGTGACGGCGCTGCTGTACGAACTGTCGTGGATCTGGCGACGCTACGAGATCCTGGTCTAGTTGTTCCCGCCGTTGTGGGAGCGACGTCAGTCGCGAACCCGCCGCAGTGGATACCCGATCGCGACTGACGTCGCTCCCACAACATCATTCACTCACCGCGCCGGCTGCACCTTGATGGCCGGCGCGAACGGCGCGATCCCCAGCGCGTCGTGGATCTCGGCCGGGTAGTAGGCGCGACCGTCCTTGATGACCAGCGCCAGTTTGCGGATGTCGGCGATGTCCTTGGTCGGATCGCCGTCGACCAGCACCAGGTCCGCGCGCTTGCCGGCCACGATGGAACCGGCGTCGTCCAGCGTGCGGCTGTACTTCGCGCCATTCCAGGTCGCCACCTGCAGCGCCTGCGCCGGGGTCAGTCCCGCCTGCACGTACAGTTCGAGCTCGCGCTGCAGGGTGAAGCCGGGCAGTTCGTCGGTGCCCGCCACCAGCGGCACGCCGGCGCGGTACATGCGACCGGTGAACTCGACCAGCTTGTCGAAGCTGCGCTTGTAGCGCGCCCCGGTGGCATCGTCGGGGATGTCCATCTCCGCTGCGCGGCGACCACGCTGCACGTCCGGCGGCAGATGGTCGGCGACATCGGCGACGATCGGCGACAACTGGCCTTCGCGCTGGTGGATGAACTCGAAGGTTGCCAGTGTGGGGTCGATGACGATCTGCTTCTGCGCCAGCAGTGCGATGAAGTCCTGCACCGGCTTGCTGTCGAAATCCAGCGCGTCGGTCCTGTCCGCCACCAGGTAGAAGCGCGCGAGCGTGCGCGTATCGGTCTCCGGGGTGACGAAGAAGTTCAGCATCACCTGGTTGATGTGCTGGATCTCGTCGTAGCCCTGCTCCACCACGTCCTGCGCGCGCAGGAACGCCGGCACATGGCCGCTGACGCGGATGCCGCGCTGGTGCGCGTAGGCGGTGGTGTCGCGCAGGATCTCCTTGGGGAAGGAGTTGTAGATCTTGATCTGCGGATAGCCGTGCTCGGCGTACCAGTCGATCGCCTGCTTCGCGCCGGCCAGGTCCTTCACAACGAACCCGCCCTGCGAGGAATGCGGGCTCTGGCCTTCGATGTAGCCGGCGGGGATCACCCGCGGATGCATCAACGTACCGTCCTTCTCTTCCGCCATCAGCTGCTGCAGCGTAGCGTTGTCATTGCCCATGTCGCGCGCGCTGGTCACGCCTGCGGCCAGGTGCAGCCCGCCTTCCCAGGCGCCGGCGTGCACGTGCATGTCGTACAGCCCCGGCAGCAGTACACGATTGCCCGCATCGACCACGTTGTCGGCAGCAACCCTCGACTGGCCGACCGGCGAGACAGACAGGATCCTGCCGTCTCGCACGACGACATCCGAGGCCGCGCCCAGCACGGCCTTCTCGCTGTCGAACACGCGGGCATTGCGGATCAGCGTCGTACCCGGCAACGGATGCGCCAGGCGCTGCTGCAGCGCCACCAGCGCTTCGCGCTCGGCGGTCTTCTGGCGCGCTTCGAGCGCATTGGCGCTGCCCTGCCAGCCATCCTCGATCAGCTGCAGGAACCCGGGATAGATGTAGGCGAACAGGCGCGGTTCGGCGCCACGCGTGACCCAGACGAAGCTGGGCGTGAAGCCGATGCCCGTGAGCGCCAGCAGGTCGACCGTCTGCATCTTCTTGCCGCTGGTGATGTCCATCGACGCGACGATGCGCTGCGTCAGCGTGCCGCTCGGCACCAGCGGCAGCTTCCCGTCGGGCCGCTTGGCCAGCGCTGCCAGCGCCACCGACATCGACGCCGGCGTGCCGCCCAGCGGCGTGTAGAGCGCGGTGCCGGTGAAGGCATGCTTGCCGCTGTCGGAGGTGCTCTTCCACGTGCCGGTGTCGCCGTCGCGCGTGAACGTCTCATCCACCGGCGCACCGAACGTCGAGGCGCCCTTGACCTGATAACGATCATAGGTGCCATCCGCCCGCAGCCGGAATTCCTCCTTCAATTCCGGCCCGCGTCCGTTGTCCTTGAAGATGAAGTCCACGCGGGTGGTGCCGTCGTCGCCTACGCTGACGGTCTGCTCACCGGCCTGCTTGCCGCCGTCGACCAGCGCGACGTACTTCAGGGTCTCGGCGGCCAGCGCCGACGGGGCCAGCAACAACGCGCAACAGAAGGCAAGGACAGGCTTCACAGGACTCTCCGGCAGGGGCGAAAGCGCCATTCTGCCGCAGCTTGGGGGCGCCTCCCGGCCGCTCGCCCATGCCTTTCGTCATGGGTCCCCGCTTTCCCCCCTGGGTTACCCTTGGGAATCCACCTTTGTAAGGACGTAGCGCTCCATGACCACCCGCCTCGCCATCGCGCTTGCCGCGACCCTCGGACTCGCCATGCCCGCCTACAGCCAGGCCGCCACGCCGGCCACCCAGACCGCCCAGGCGGCCAATCCCTTCTTCGCCGAAAGCCCGCTGCCGCTGCACTACCCGCAGTTCGACAAGATCAAGGACAGCGATTTCGCCCCCGCCTTCGACGCCGGCATGACCGAGCAGTTGAAGGAGATCGACGCGATCGCCAACAACACCGCGGCGCCGACGTTCGACAACACCATCATCGCGCTGGAGAAGTCCGGTCAGGTGCTGGACCGCGCCACCACGGTGTTCTTCAACCTGGTCGGCACCGACACCAACGACGCCCGCAACAAGCTGCGCGCCGACTACTCCGCCAAGTTCGCCGCGCACGGCGACGCCATCAGCCTCAATCCCAAGCTGTTCGCCCGCATCAAGGCGCTGTTCGACAAGCGCACCACGCTGGGCCTGGACGCGCAGGGCGTGCGCCTGATCGAGCGTTACCACACCAGCTTCGTGCGCTCCGGCGCCAACCTCAACGATGCCGACAAGGCGACGTTGAAGACGATGAACGCCGAACTCGCCTCGCTGGGCACGCAGTTCAGCGACTTCGTGCTGAAGGAAGTCAATGCCTCGGCCATCGTGGTCGATGACGTGAAGCAGCTCGACGGCTTCACCCCCGGCCAGATCGCCACCGCGGCCGAAGCCGCCAAGAAGCGCGGCCATGAAGGCAAGTACGTGCTGACCCTGCTCAACACCACCGGTCAGCCGCCGGAGTCGCAGCTGACCAACCGTGCGCTGCGCCAGCGCCTGCACGAGGCCTCGGTCGCACGCGGCAGCCGCGGCGGCGAGTTCGATACCACCGCGCTGGTCTCGCGCATCATGAAGCTGCGCGCCGACCGCGCGAAGCTGTTGGGCTACCCCAACCATGCCGCCTACGGCCTGGAAGACCAGACCGCGCGCACGCCGGAAGCCGTCAACGCGATGCTGGGCAAGCTGGCCCCGGCCGCCGTGGCCAACGCCAAGCGCGAGGCCGCCGACCTGCAGGCGATGATCGACCAGGAACAGAAGGCCAAGGGTCAGCCGACGTTCCAGCTGGAACCGTGGGACTGGGCGTTCTACAGCGAGAAGGTGCGCGCGGCGAAGTACAACTTCGACGAATCGCAGCTCAAGCCCTACTTCGAGATGAAGAACGTGCTGGAGAACGGCGTGTTCTTCGCCGCCACCCAGCTCTATGGCCTGACCTTCAAGGAGCGCACCGACCTGCCGAAGTACCACGCCGACACCTGGACCTACGACGTGTTCAACGCCGACGGGTCGCAGCTGGCGATCTTCATCTTCGATCCGTACGCGCGCGACTCCAAGCGCGGCGGCGCGTGGATGAACTCGTATGTCTCGCAGTCGGGCCTGAGCGGCGACAAGCCGGTGGTGGCCAACCACCTGAACGTGCCGAAGCCGCCGGCCGGCGAGCCGACGCTGATGACGTGGGATGAAGTGACCACCACGTTCCACGAGTTCGGCCACGCGCTGCACGGCATGTTCTCCGACGTGAAGTACCCCTACTTCAGTGGCACCAGCGTGCCGCGCGACTTCGTCGAGTACCCGTCGCAGGTCAACGAGATGTGGGCCGACTGGCCGTCGATCCTGGCCAACTACGCCAAGCACTACCAGACCGGCGCGCCGCTGCCGCAGGCGCTGCTGGACAAGGTGATCGCCGCCTCCAAGTTCAACGAAGGCTTCAAGACCACCGAGTACCTGGGTGCCGCCATGCTGGACCAGCGCTGGCACCAGATCACCGCCGACCAGGTGCCCGCCGCCGACGGCGTGATGAAGTTCGAGGCCGCCGCGCTGGCCGCCGACGGCATCAACTACGCGCCGGTGCCGCCGCGCTACAAGACGCCCTACTTCAGCCACATCATGGGCGGCTATTCGGCGGGCTACTACGCCTACATCTGGTCGGAAGTGCTGGACGCCAACAGCGTGGAATGGTTCAAGAACAACGGCGGCCTGAAGCGCGAGAACGGCGACCACTTCCGCAAGACGCTGCTGTCGCAGGGCGGCAGCCAGGATGCGATGAAGCTGTTCCGCGACTTCGCCGGCCACGACCCGAAGATCGAGCCGCTGCTGGAGAAGCGTGGCCTGACCGCACCGGCCAGCGCCGCACCGGCAACCGCGCCGAAGACGACCCGCTGATCGTCACCGCGACACCTCGTTGATCGTCCGCCACGCCACCTTCGGGTGGCGTGGCTGTTTCAGGAGGTCGCAGACGTGCGCAGGACGTCGCGGGTTTTCCACAGGGCATGTGGATGGACGCTGCACGAACCTGTGGATAACCGCCGCGCGGCCTTGTGCCGCGGGCCTGTCAAGAAGGGTGGCGGATTTTTCGCCACCGCTGCACGGCATCGGGTCCGGCTTGGCGGACCCTGCGATCAGGCATCGAAGGCCTTGCCCAGCGCCGCATAGGCCTCGCGCTGCGCGTCGGTTTCCGCACGTGGCGCCGTGACTTCGAGTTCGACGATCTGGTCGCCCGCCGGCGTGCCCGGCAAGCCGCGTCCCCGCAACCTCAGCTTGCGGCCGGTATCCGAATCGGCCGGGATCTTCAGTTCCACCGCGCCGCCCAGCGTGGGCACGCTCAGCGTCGCGCCGAGCGCGGCCTGCCAGGGCGCCAGCGCCAGCACGTGGATGATGTTGCGGCCGTCCACCTCGAACTGCGGATGCGGCGCGTACTCCACTTCCAGCAGCAGGTTGCCCCCTTGCGTGCCCTGCCCGGCCAGGCGGATCACCTGTCCGGGCCTGACGCCCTTCGGTACCTTCACGTCGAGCTGCTTGCCGTTGACGTTGACGCGCACGCTGCCGCCGTCATGCACCGCCTGCAGCGGCACGGCGAGCTTGGCGCGCGAGTCACGCGAAGGCTGCGGACCGCGCGGCGCGGCCTGTTCCGCCCGCGCACGACGGCCGAACAGGCCCTCGAAGAAGTCGCTGAAGCCGCCACTGCCGCCACCGGCGCCCCCGAAGATCTCTTCGTAGTCGAAATCCTGCCCGCCCGGCCCGCCGCGCCCGAAATCCGGCGGTGGGCGGAACTCCTCGCCCGGCCGATAGCCGCGCGCGCGCAACTGGTCGTAGGCCGCGCGCTTCTGCGGATCGCGCAACGCCTCGTAGGCCTCGTTGACGGCCTTGAACTGGTCCTCGGCGCCCGGCTCCTTGCTGACGTCCGGGTGGTACTTGCGGGCCAGCCGCCGGTACGCGGTCTTGATCTCCGCATCGCCGGCAGAGGGCTCGACGCCCAGCACCGCGTAGTAATCCTTGAACTGCATGCGCTCTCCGCGATCATCGGGGGCGCCCCGTGCCGGCGCGCGCCATGCGGCCATTCTAATCGCCGCCCGTGCGGGCGGCGTCGATACGGACGGTCAGCGGCACGCGCTAAACTGCCCGCCTACCCCACACAAGGCGGTCCCATGAGCATCCAGGTCGGCGAGCGCATCCCCGAAGTCACCCTCAAGCGCATCCGCGAAGGCGTCGAGACGGTCGACACCGCCGCCCTGTTCGATGGCCGCAAGGCCGTGCTGTTCGCGGTCCCCGGCGCGTTCACGCCGACCTGCTCGGAAAAGCACCTGCCCAGCTACGTGCAGCACTTCGAGGATTTCCGCAGCCGCGGCATCGAGGTCTTCTGCGTGTCGGTCAACGATCCTTTCGTCATGCAGGCCTGGGGCAAGACCCAGCACGTGCCGGACGGCCTGCAGATGCTGGCCGACGGCAATGCCGACCTGGCCGAGGCGCTGGGCCTGGAGATGGACGCCAGCGCCTACGGCATGGGCATCCGCGCCAAGCGCTTCTCGCTGTATGCGGAAGACGGCGTGGTGAAGCACGTGTTCGTGGAAGCCCCGGGCGAGTACAAGGTGTCCGGCGCGGAGCACATGCTGGAACAGCTGGGCTGACGCGGCTTTCCTGCAGACGGGGCTTCAGCCCCGACATCGCGGCCGCCGATCTGTGCATCCCCGAGGTGCCAGGCGCGCGACAACCGACCCATGGAACGAGTCAGAAATGGAGCCGCGACCATGTCCATCGAGCAAGATGCGGTCATCGCGATCAAAGCGTTCGTATCCGGCGAGACGCCGGCATCCGAGTTCGAGAAGGCGCTCTATCGCAATCCAGCGATAGAGACGCTTCTTGCGCAGGAGAAAGCGCCGCGATACAGCCACACCGGTCACACGCTTTTCCACTACCTGATCGCTCTCCACTATGACGATCCGGGCGATATCCTCACAGCCCACGGCGCACTGCGGGATTTCCTGAAGAACGCAGGCGTGACTGTCGTTCCATCGAAGGACCCCAGCAGGCTCCATCGGTTGCTACTGTCGGCGCAGCCAAAATGGCTGGATGCGGACATGACGTATCTCTCGTCCCTCCTTGCCACCGCCCCCGAGCTTCCCGAGCCGGCGCTCAAGAAATGGTTGCGAACCCGTATCTTGGAACGGTTCCGGTACGCAAGCCGACCGCCTCGCTGGATTCAGGCACCCAATTGGCCGATGGGGAAAGAGGGTCCGATGATCTTTCTTGGCCAGTTGGCCGTCGACGACTATTTCCACGACACTGCAGCGGTCTACGTCTTCCACGACGCGACGACGGGAGAGTGCACGTCTATTGTCCAGATGGCCTGAATCCACCCCCGGACGCAATCTTCAACCCGATGGAGCCTGACGTCCGGGCCGGTGCAACCCGACGGCGCCATTCGATACCGCGACGCCCGATGCGCCACTGTCCAGTGCGGACATCCTTCGAGACGACGCCCCTCAGGCAGAGCGTCAACGCAGCACGTTGAACCGAACCCTCGCCCATGCGCCGCTGTCGGCGAGTGCAGTGAGCTGGTGCTCGCCCGCTTCGGCGAACTCCTGCTGGAACGCCTGCGCCCCCTGCGTCTCCGCGATCCAGCGGCCGTCCAGCAGCCACTGCACGCGCGTCTCGGTTCCGAGCGCGCGCAATTGCAGCCGCACCCCGTGCTCGCTTCCGGGCACGCGGGCCAACGTGGCGAGGTCGTTGAGGCCTTCGATGCGGAGTTCCTCGGTCGCATCGCGACCGTCGGGCTGGCAGTCCGGCGACAGCGTGGGCAGTCGCGACGCGATGCGTTCGCGCTGCGGCAACCAGGGCGACGCCAGCGCGGGCCAGCGGGCGATCTCGGTACTGCGTGCCTCGTGCGTGCGTGCGCACTCGCCCGACAGGCGCAGCCCGGTGCGGGCATCCACCTCGAAACGCTCGCGGCCCGCGCTCCACAGGCGCGCATCGCGCTCGGCGAAGGTCGGCGGTACATTGCCGCCCAGCGTCCACGCCTCCCGCTTGCGCTGGCACAACGCGGGCGCCTCTGCTTCGGCCAGCGTTCCGAGCGGCCAGCAGATCGCGTGCGCGGCCACGTCGGCTGGCGGCGATAGCGGGCCGGCATCGCCCTGCGCGCGCGGCAGACTGTCGATCACTTCGAACATCAATGGCAGCGCGGTCACCGCACCATACTGGCCCGGCAGTGGCGTGCCATCGGGCCGGCCCACCCATACACCGACCGTGTAGCGTCGCGTGCTGCCGAGCGCCCACGCATCGCGGAAGCCGTAGCTGGTACCGGTCTTCCACGCCACGCGCGGACGGTTGCCGGTGTCGAGCACGCCGCTGCCGTAGCCCGGTCGCGGATGCGCCTCCAGCACCTCGCGGATGATCCACGCCGCCCCCGGCGACAGCAGGCGACGGTCGGATGCCGGATCCTGTGCGGTGTAGCGCACGCGGCCGGACAGTCCGCCGCGGTTCAAGCCTGCGTACCCACCCACCAGGTCCTCCAGCCGTGCGCCGGTCCCGCCAAGGATCAGCGACAGGTTGGGTTGTGCGCCGCGTGGATAGCGCAACACCAGACCATTGTTCGCCAGCCGTGCGGAGAACCGCGCCGGTCCTACGCGATCCAGCAGGTCCACCGCCGGCACGTTGAGCGACAGCCGCAGCGCATCGGACGCACTGACCGGACCGTTGAACGCGGCATCGAAATTGCCCGGCCGGTAGCCGCCGAACGACTGCGGCGCATCGATCAGCAGGCTTTCGGAGTGGATCAGGCCATCGTCCAGCGCCAACCCGTACAGGAAGGGCTTGAGCGTCGATCCCGGCGAGCGCCACGCCTGCACCATGTCGACGTGCCCCAACCGTTCGCGGTCACCGAATGCGACCGAACCGACGTAGGCACGCGCCTCCATGGTGGCGTTGTCGACCACCAGCAACGCGGCGGAGGTGCGGGCCGGCAACGTCGAGAAATAGCTCTGCACGCGCTCCTCCAGCGTGCGCTGCAGGCCGGCGTCGATCGTGGAGGCGATCCGCGAAGCGCGCGGCTGTTGCCGGCGCAGCCGTTCGGCCAGCAGCGCCGCGCTCAACGGCGCCTGCAGGCTGCGTGCGACCACGGGCTCGATGCGCGCATCGTCGACCTCGGCCATCGACCAGACACCCAGATCCGCCATCCGCTGCAGCACCTTGTCGCGTGCGACGCGGGCCGCGTCGGGGTGACGATCCGGGCGCAATCGGCTCGGCGATTGAGGAAGCACCGCCAGCAGCGCGGCTTCGGCGTGCGACAGACGCGACGCCGGCTTGCCGAGGTAGGCCCAGCTCGCCGCGTCCACGCCTTCGATCGTGCCACCGAACGGCGCACGCTCCAGGTAGAGCGTCAGGATCTCGCGCTTGGACAGATGCGCTTCCAGTTGCACCGCGCGCAGCATCTGCTTGGCCTTGCCCCACGGCGTGCGCGAGTGACGGTCCAGCATGCGGGCGACCTGCATGGTCAGCGTGGACCCGCCGGATACCACGCGCCCATGGCGGACGAACTGCCCGGCCGCGCGCACCAGCGCCCACGGATTGACGCCGGGATGCTTCCAGAACCAGCGGTCCTCGTAGTTCAGCAGCGCCTGCAGGTAAAGCGGCGATACCGTCTCGGGCGACGCGGGGTAACGCCACACGCCGTCGCGATCGGCGAACGCGCGCAGTGGCGACCCGTCGCGTGCCACGACCAGCGTGCTGGTGTCGCGCGTCTTCGGCAGCGGTGGCGGGAAGGCGAGGTCCGCCACCAACAGTGCGACGAGCAGGCCCGCCGTGGACCATCTCAGCCAGGACAGCCAGCGACCCCGTCGATGGCCGTCATTCCGGCGTCCGCTGGCATCCACCTTGCTCCTGCCCCACAGCTTCACGACCGGGGACTCCCAGGATCAAGATGGACCCCGGCGCAGGCCCGGATGACGGCATGGGTCCTGCGCGTTATGGCTGCACCACCGTGATCGTCGCCGGCGCGGCCTTGCCGACACCGCGGATGTCCGGACGGTACATGTCCTCCACCAGCGACGGTGGCACCGTGTACGTGCCCGGCGTCACCGCCCGCACCAGGTAGAACAGCTTGGCGGTATCACGACGCTCCAGCTTCAGCGCGGCCACGTAGCGGTCGTCGCGGAACTCCTCGTGCTTGACGTCCGCCGCGCTGCCGCGGTCGCTGATCGAGATGCCATCGACCACGACCTCGGCCCACTGCTTGGCATCGCCCAGGTTGAAGTTCTCGATCTCCAGGCCCGCGGGCAGCAGGTCGGTGAACAGGGCATCCGGGATCGCCACGTTGGCGGTGATACCGACGCGCACGATCAGCGCCTCGCCTTCCTTCAGCGTGCCGCCCTTCCACTCCTGGCCGTCGGTCGTGTAGTAACGGCGCTCGATGCCGATCTGGCGGTCGTCCGGTGCCGGTGCGCTGCGCGGGATGCCGGCCACGTCCAGCGATGCGTACAGCGGCGGCGAGCCTTCCGGGGTGAAGCGCAGGCCGCGCGCGAGCGCCGCGTGGTCGACACTGCGGCCGAACAGCCGCACCGGCGCGATCGCTTCGGCATCGCCGCCGACGCTCCACTGGCCGGAGACCAGCTTCTTCTGGTCGACCATCAGCGCCTTGCCCAAGCGCGCCAGCGCCACCTGCTCCTGCGTGCTCAGCCACATCCAGCCGCTGCTGCGGCGGGCATCCAGTTCGCGGCCCAGCGAGATCGCGCGGCGGTCGTAATCGGGCTTGGCCAGCTTGCGCTCATGCACCAGCGCGATCATCAGCGCATCGTCGCGCAGCCGGGTGCCGTAGTCGCCCAGGTATTCCGGACGGTCGCCGGTCCTGGCGAAGCCCTCGGCGATCGCCTTCGCGCCGCGTGTCTTGTCGCCCTGCAGCGACAGCGCGATGCCCAGGTGCACCAGCGGCAGGCCGGTCAGCGTCTTGCCGCGCTCGTTGTCGTACAGCGCGCGCAGCGTACCCAGCGGCGCACGGTTGACGCGCGCGAGCACGTAGCCGGCGTAGGCCTGGTTGGCGAACTTGAGATGGTCGCGCCGGTCGTAGCCGTAGAACTGCGCGCCACCGGCCAGCAGGTCCTCGCTGAGGCGGGTCAGCGCCTTCTGCAGCACCGTGTCCGGCACGGCGAAGCCGCCTTCGCGCGCGTCCAGCAGGAACTCGGCGATGTAGGGCGTCAGGCCAGGATTGACGTAGTCGTCGTCGCCCCACATCGAGAAGTGGCCGTTCGCGACCTGCATCGATGCCAAGCGTCCGAAGGCGCCTTCCATGCGCTCGCGACGCTTCTTGACCTCCAGGCCGTCGATGCCGAGCAGCTTGGCCGTGCCCTCGTCCAGTTCCAGCGCGGCGTAGCCCTTGCTGGTGGTCTGCTCGGCGCAACCGTACGGATACTCCAGCGCGCCTTTCAACGCACTGGCGAACGGAATCGGCGGCAGCGCGCTGACCGTCATGCGCGCGGTCACCGAACCCGGCATCAGCCCGTCGGCGAAGCCCGCGCCCATCTCGACCGGCACCAGGCTGTCCAGCACCTGCGTGCGCGAGCGCAGCACCGCCGGCCAGCCCGCACGGACCGGCACGTCGTAGCGGCGGTCGACCTTGAAGCCGTTGCCTTCCACGCGCACGCGCACCTGCGCGGTGGTATAGCCCTCGCCCGCGGTGATCGGGAACGTCAGCGTCCGCTTGGCCTCGACCGACAGATCGGCGGTCCTGCTTCCTTCACCGATGTTGAGCGGCCCTTCGCCGTTCACCAGCACCTTGAACGCGCCGGCCTTGCCGGTGAAGTTCTGCACATCCAGCGTCACCGTGCTCCTGTCGCCCGGTGCCAGCACGCGCGGCAGGCTGGCTTCGGCGACGATCGGCGCGCGCACCACGGTCTCGCGGTCGCGGTTGCCATAGCGCGTATCCGAATACACCAGCGCCGACACGCGCAGCGTGCCGTTGAAATCCGGCACCTTCAACGCGACGCGTGCATTGCCCTTGCCGTCCAGTTTCACCGGGCCGGAGAACAGGTCGACGGTCTGCACGCGCGAGGTCGGCCGCTTCGCCTGCGGCAGGGCCGACAACGCCATGTCGCCGCCGAAGCGCATCTTCGCGCTGCCGCCCTCGAAGCTCTCGATCACGCGGCCGTAGATGTCGTAGGCGTCCACGCCCAGCCGGCGCTGGGCGAAGAACTGCGCATTGGCATCCGGCACCGGGAAGCGGGTGATGTTGAGGATGCCCACATCCACCGCGGACACAGTGACATGCGCCGTCTGGCCCGCGAGCTCGGGCACGCTGACGGTGACCGGCAGGTTCTGCTCGGGACGCATCTGCTTGGGCACCGACAGGCCGACGGCGACGCGACGGTCGCGACGGTCCATCGGCACGTGCGCCACGCCGACAGCGCGCGCCGGCGTGATCTTGCTCGGTGCCGAGCCACCACGGAACACCAGCGCGGTGACGTAGACGTCGTGTCGCTCCCAGTCCTTGGTGACAGGAATCGAGAACGTGCTGCCGGGCTTGGCGTCGATCGCCTGCACGTACAGCATGCGGTCGCTCTCGACCATCAGCAGGCCCTTGCCGGCATGCGGCGGGGTGACGGTGACCTTCAGCGTGTCGCCCGCTTTGTAGCCAGTCCTGTCGAGCGACAGCTTGACCTTGTCGGGGCGCGCATCCAGCCCGCGATTCTGGTCATCCCAGCTCCAGCCCGCACGGAACGGGTAGCGCGTGGTCAGGCCGGTGGCCGGATCGAACACATCCAGCCGGTACTCGCCCCATTCCACCGGGAAATCGATCTTCGACGCGCCGGTCCCCACATCGATCGTGCGCGTGTCCTTGTTCTCGAAGCGGCGGGTGAAGTCGTAGTCCCAGCCGCCATCGTCCGAATGGTTCCAGTGGTAATCGCGAAGCTCGCGCACCAGCGTGGCCTTCAGCCCCTTGCCGGGCTGCGGCTTGCCGGCGGCGTCCATGCGCACCACCTCGAAGCCGGCGTTGGCGTTGGCGTCGGCACCGTCCTTGTCGTCGAACAGCGGACGGATGCCGACCAGCGCCTCGGCCGGCCACAGCACGCGCTTCAGCGTGCGGTTGACCGTGCGTCCGCCGGTCTCGTAGACGCTGCCGGAGACGATCGCGGCGATCGGGCTGCGCGGTTTGGCTTCCGCCGGCAGCGCGATCTCTTCTTCCAGCACGCCGCTGTCGGCGAGCGTGGTGTCGATGACGTCCTTGGCTTCCTTCGGCAACTCCATCGTCGGGTCGCCGAAGAAGTAGCCCGGCAACTTCTCCAGCGGATGCTGTTCCACCGCCACCGCCAGCTTGGCGGTGAAGCGGTTGCCGCTGGCCGGTGCGCCATACAGGTAGGCGGCCGTCGCCTTGAGCTTCAGCGGCTGTCCCGGCTTCAGTACCGGCGACGCGTCCAGGTCCAGCTTCATGCGCTCGGGCAGGAACTCCTCGATGCGCAGCGTCATGCCCTGTACCGCTTCCTTGCTCGCCGGATCGGTGCGGAACTCGACCTGCCAGCGGCCCGTGGGGGCCTCCACCGGGATCGCCTGTTCGAAACTGAAATAACCCTGCGCACCCGGCTGCAGGCGCGTTTCGCGGAAGACCTTGCCGTCCGGCTGCTTCAGGCGCAGGAACACCGGCTGGCCACCGCCCTGCTTCGGCGCCGGGACCGGCTTGCCGTCGTTGTCGCGCAGCAGCGCGGAGATGCGCACCGTCTCGCCGGGGCGGTACAGGTCGCGGCCCGACCAGGCGAACACGTCGAACCACGCCTGCTCACGGCCGGCGACGGCGAACTCGGACAGGTCCAGCGCCGGCTGGTTGAACGGCAGCATCGACACGTCCTTGCCGCGCGTAGCGACCAGCACGTGGCCGGCGTCCAGCGTGTAGTTCAGCAGCGCATTGCCGTTGCCGTCCGTCTTGCCGCTCAGGATGGCTTCGCCGCGTGCGTCGAGCACCTTCAGTTCGACGCTGCCGGTGGCGGATCCATCCTGCAGCGACGCGGTATGGACGAACAGCTTGTCCTTGTACGCGCGCGTGTGCAGACCGATGTCGCTGACAGTGAAGAAGGCGGTCTCGAACTCGCCGGCGAACTTGCCGGTGCGCTTCATCACCGCGAAGTACAGACCCGGGTCCTGCAGTTCGCGGATGTCCTGGATCGGCAGGTAGGTCAGCATGCGCTCGTTGGGCTTGCCGCCCAGCACGAAGCGGTTGAGGTAGACCGGTTCGGCCAGCTTGCCCAGCGGCGTGCTGTCGCCGTACTCGCTGTCGAGATCCCAGCTGCCGCGGCGGCCGCCGCGCTGGTACTCGGCGAAGA
This sequence comes from Pseudoxanthomonas sp. LjRoot143, assembly GCF_964252945.1. NCBI lineage: Bacteria > Pseudomonadati > Pseudomonadota > Gammaproteobacteria > Lysobacterales > Lysobacteraceae > Pseudoxanthomonas > Pseudoxanthomonas sp. LjRoot143. The sequence continues at coordinate 2,187,787 of NZ_CAXUPM020000001.1, forward strand.
ACTTCGGCAACTGCTTCTGGGTGACGCGCAGGAACTCCACGTCCACTTCCGGCACATTGATCGACACCACCGGCAAGCCCCGACTCTCGCGCGCCGGCAGTACGCTGCCCTGCGAGGCGAAGCCGACCGCCGGGTCGAGTTCGCCGGTATGCACCTTGCGGGTCTCGTCCTTGCCCAGGCGCGTGCCGTCGGCGGCGGACAGGCCGGCCTTCAGCGTGACCTCGTAATCCTTGGCGGCCTCCACCGACGGGAAGCGCAGCACCAGGCCCTTGTCGTCCAGCACCCAGCTGCCCTTTACGGCGGCGCCGTTGGCGTCCTTCACCACCAGCAGCGTGTCGAAGTCCTGCGAACTCACCAGCGGCCGGCTGAATTCCAGCGCGATGGCGAGGTCGCCGTCATGCTGGTCGGGAAAGGCGCCGACCAGGGCGAAGCCTTCCACCTTGGCGGCCTGCGCCTTGATGGGATCGCCGCTCGCTTCAGGCAGCTGCCCGGACTCGTTGCGCTTGCAGCCGGCCAGCGCCGCCGCCGCGATCAGGCCAATAAAAAACGCGCGCATCCAGTGGCTGCGCGCGCTCTTCGAATTCCGACGTACCGATCCCATGTGCCGTTCCCTGCCGTGGTCGTATCGGCAGTATAGAACGCAGGGATGAAAGCGGCGGGGTCACACCCCGCACGCTTTCATGCGAGTCGACCGTCAGGCCTCCGGCGGCGTGTCGGTGGCCTCCGCCGTGGTAGCCGCGCTACCGGCGACGCCGTCGATCACCTCGTCCTCGTCCAGCGACGCATCCAGGCGTTCCACCGCCTGCAGCGCTTCGCCGTCGGACAGGCGCATGAGGGTGACACCCTGGGTATTGCGGCCGACCTGCGAAATTTCCGCCGCACGCGTACGCACCAGCGTACCGCCGTCGGAGATCAGCAGGACCTCGTGATGGTCGGACAACTGGATGGCCCCGACCAGGCGACCGTTGCGCTCGGTGGTCTTCAGCGCGATCACGCCACGGGTGCCGCGCCCCTTGCGCGGGTAGTCGGCCACGGGGGTGCGCTTGCCGTAGCCGCGCTCGCTGGCGGTCAGGATGTCGCCATCGCCGTCGACCACGACCAGGCTGACCACCTCGGAGCCGGTGTCGGCGATCGCCGCCGTCCCCTCGCCGTCGGCCGTCTCGCCTTCGTCCTGCTCACCTTCGGCTTCCGCATCCGCGCCCTCGGCCAGACGCATGCCGCGCACGCCGGTGGCGGTACGGCCCATGGCGCGCACCAGCCCCTCGGAGAAGCGCACGGCGCGGCCGTTGGACGCGAACAGCATGACGTCGCGCTCGCCATCGGTCAGGGCCACGCCGACCAGGGCGTCGCCTTCGTCAAGGTTGATCGCGATCTTGCCGCGCGCCAGCTTGAACGCGAATTCGGTGAGCGGGGTCTTCTTGACCGTGCCGTTCCTGGTCGCGAAGAAGACGAACTTGCCGTCCTCGTAGTCGCGCACCGGCACCACGGCCTGGACCTTCTCGCCGGCTTCCAGCGGGATCCAGTTGATGATCGGACGACCGCGCGCATTGGAACCGGCCTCCGGCAACTGGTACACCGGCAGCCAGAACACCTTGCCGCTGCTGGTGAAGGTGAGCAGCGTGTCGTGCGTGTTGACCAGCCACAGCTGGTCGATGAAATCCTCTTCCTTGGTCGCCGCTGCGCTGCGGCCGCGGCCGCCGCGCTTCTGGGCGCGATAGGCGCTGGCCGGCTGGCGCTTGGCGTAACCCGCGTGCGACAGCGTGACCACCATGTCTTCCGGCGCGATCAGGTCGAGGATGTCGAGATCTTCCTCGCTGTGGCGGATTTCGCTGCGGCGCTCGTCGCCGAACTCGGCCTTGACGTTCAGCAGCTCGTCGCGGATCACCTGCAGCAGCACATCCGGGTTCTCGAGGATGCGGATCAGGCCGGCGATGGTTTCCAGCAGCTGGCGGTACTCCTCGGTCAGCTTTTCCTGCTCCAGGCCGGTCAGGCGGTGCAGGCGCATTTCCAGGATCTGCGTGGCCTGCGCTTCGCTGAGCTGGTAGCGGCCGTCAACGAAACCGATCGCGGCAGGCAGGTCTTCCGGACGCGACGCCTCGGCGCCGGCGGCGGCGAGCAGCGAACCGACCAGGCCCGGCTCCCACGTCTTGGCCAGCATGCGCTCGCGCGCTTCCTGCGGATTGGCCGACGTCTTGATCAGCTCGATCATCTCGTCGATGTTGGCGAGCGCGACCGTCAGGCCTTCCAGGATGTGGGCGCGGTTGCGCGCCTTGCGCAGTTCGAAGATGGTCCGGCGAGTCACCACTTCGCGGCGGTGGCGGACGAAGGCTTCCAGCATCTGCTTCAGGTTGAGCAGCTGCGGACGGCCGTCGACCAGCGCGACCATGTTGATACCGAACACCGATTCCATCGGCGTCTGCAGGTACAGGTTGTTGAGGACCACCTCGGCGGATTCGCCGCGCTTGACCTCGATGTAGATGCGCATGCCGTCCTTGTCGGACTCGTCGCGCAGCTCGCTGATGCCTTCGAGCTTCTTGTCCTTCACCAGCTCGGCGATCTTCTCGATCAGCCGTGCCTTGTTCACCTGGTACGGGATCTCGGTGACGATGATCGACTCACGGCCGTTGTCGTCGTTGACCTCGATGTCGGCCTTGGCGCGCATGCGCACGCGGCCGCGGCCGGTGCGGTAGCCGGCAACGATGCCGGCGGTGCCGTTGATGATGCCGCCGGTGGGGAAATCCGGGCCGGGGATGTACTGCATCAACCCGTCGACATCGAGTTCGGGATTGTCGATGAGCGCGATCAGGCCGTTGACCACTTCCGACAGGTTGTGCGGCGGGATGTTGGTGGCCATGCCCACCGCGATGCCGGCCGAACCGTTGACCAGCAGGTTCGGGAAACGCGTCGGCAGGACCGTCGGCTCCTGTTCCTTCTCGTCGTAGTTGGGCTGGAAATCGACGGTTTCCTTGTCGATGTCCGCCAACAGCTCATGGGTGAGCTTGGCCATGCGCGCTTCGGTGTAACGCATGGCAGCGGCGGAGTCGCCGTCGACCGAACCGAAGTTGCCCTGGCCGTCGACCAGCATGTAGCGCAGCGAGAACGGCTGCGCCATGCGCACCAGCGTGTCGTAGACGGACTGGTCGCCGTGCGGGTGGTACTTACCGATCACGTCACCGACGATACGGGCTGACTTCACGTGCGGCTTGTTGGCGTGGTTGCCCAGTTCGTTCATCGCGAACAGGACGCGCCGGTGAACAGGCTTGAGACCGTCGCGGACATCCGGAAGCGCGCGCCCCACGATCACGCTCATCGCGTAATCCAGGTAGCTGCGTCGCATCTCGTCTTCGAGGTTGACGGGGATGATTTCCTTGGCGGTATCGGCCATTCGGGTTCCGTGTTTCTCAGGTTGTCTCGGGCCGGAATCGCGGCCAAAACGGGCCTAGCCGGCGGGGGCCGGCGAGGCAGCGACAGGCGGGGATTCCGGCGGGTTCTGCAGCCTGCCGAGTGTATCACAGCGGCCACGCTGGCCGGGCCGTTTCGGCCCGAGAAACAAGCACTTAAGCCCCTGATCTGAACCCGCGGCGGATGACCGCAGGCATCGCCCCCGACCGGTCTCCGGCCACCCGGGCTCCAGACGCGAAAAAGCCCGGCCAAGGCCGGGCTTCTCGCTGGAACTGGTGGGCGGTACAAGTTTCGAACTTGTGACCCCTGCCGTGTGAAAGCAGTGCTCTACCGCTGAGCTAACCGCCCGAAATCATCGGGGCGCGAATGATAGCCGTGGACCGGGGGGCGGGTCAACGCATCACCGGTCAGCGGTCCTTGGTGTCGCACAGGGCGCTGACCCGCCGTGGCGGCGCGAATGCGTCGCTGCGCGCCTCCGGCCAGAAGTCGCGGAACACCGCGTGCGACGGCACACGGTCCAGCAGTTCGCCAGGCTCCAGGAACTTGTACAGCGCGGACAGCGAACGCACCTCGATCGGCGACACCCGCCGCAGGATGTGTTCAGGGCCCACCTGCTGCGGATGCTCCAGCCCTGCCGCGCACAGCATGTCGCGCAGCGCCTTGAGCGTGTTGTCGTGGAACTGCTGCACGCGCACGGACTTGTCGGGCACGTCCAGGTGATTCCAGCGCTTGGGATCCTGGGTGGCGACGCCGGTCGGGCAGCGGTCGTTGTGGCAGCTTTGCGCCTGGATACATCCCAGCGCGAACATGAAGCCGCGGGCGGCGTTGCACCAGTCGGCCCCCATCGCCATCGTGCGGGCGATGTCGAAGGCGCTGATGATCCTGCCGGCCGCACCGATCCGGATACGGTCACGCAGGCCCAGGCCCACCAGCGTGTTGTGAACCAGCAACAACGCCTCGTGCATCGGCACGCCTACGTGATCGATGAACTCGGCCGGCGCGGCACCCGTGCCACCTTCCGCGCCATCCACCACGATGAAGTCCGGCAGCAGCCCGGTCTCGTGCATGGCCTTGGCGATGCCGAACCATTCCCACGGGTGCCCGATCGCCAGCTTGAAGCCGGTCGGCTTGCCGCCCGACAGCTCGCGCAATCTGGCGACGAACTTCAGCAGTTCGACCGGCGTGGAGAACGCCGAATGCTTCGCCGGCGACACGCAGTCGTGCCCCATCGGCACGCCGCGGGTCACCGCGATTTCCGCGCTGACCTTGGCGGCCGGCAGCACGCCGCCGTGGCCGGGCTTGGCGCCCTGAGACAGCTTCAGTTCGATCATCTTCACCTGCGGAGAGTGCGCGTTCTCGATGAAGCGTTCCTCGCTGAAACGCCCCTGGTCGTCACGGCACCCGAAGTAGCCGGAGCCGATTTCCCACACCAGGTCACCGCCCTTCTCGCGGTGGTACGACGAAATCGAGCCCTCGCCCGTGTCGTGGTAGAAGTTGCCGCGCCGCGCCCCTTCGTTCAATGCACGCACCGCGTTGGCCGACAGCGAACCGAAACTCATCGCCGAGATGTTGAACACGCTCGCCGAGTACGGCTGCGCCGTGCCCGAACCGATCACCACGCGGAAGTCATGCGAATCCACGCTGGCGGGCGCCATCGAATGGTTGATCCATTCGTAGTCCACGCCATAGACGTCCTGCTGGCTGCCGAACGGCACCACGTCGCTGACGCCCTTCGCACGCTGGTACACCAGCGCCCGCTGCTGTCGCGAGAACGGCACTTCCGCCGTATCGCCTTCGATGAAGTACTGACGGATCTCGGGACCGACCGACTCCAGTCCATAACGGAAATGCGCCAGCACCGGATAGTTGCGGCGCAGCGTGCTGCGCGTCTGCAGTACGTCCCAGGTCCCGAGCAGCGCCAGCGCACCGAAAGCGACGACCCCCCACCACGCGGCAGGCCACGCCGGGGCCAGCAGCAATGAAGCGAAAGCCAACATGATGCTGGCGGCGTAGGCGAGGTAACGCTGCATCGGCAGTCTCCCGTGGGCCAGCGTGGATTCTAAGCCATGCCCTGCGACCGCACGCCGCAGCGCCTTCGGGTCGCCATTGCACGGTTGATCCGGATCAATGCCGCTCGATGCACACGATGCGAGTTTGGCGCCACCACAAACGGGGAGAACACGACATGCATCCGATCCTGCGCGAGATCCTGATGGAGCCGGTGGGCTGGCTGGCCATCGGGGGCAGCATCGTCATGGTGGGGATCAGCGTCTTCGTTGCGCTGTTCGTACGCCGCAAAGTGCGCGAGGAAGAGAAGAAGCAGCGCCGCTGAGGCGACAGCGACGCGGTGGTGCCCGGAGCCGGAATCGAACCGGCATGGCCTCGCGGCCGGCGGATTTTAAGTCCGATGCGTCTACCAGTTTCGCCATCCGGGCCCGGCGATAGCCTGCCTCAGTCCCGCCGCCTTGGAAAGCGGCGGCACATCGCACCCTCAGGAACGACGAAGCCCCGCAAGCGGGGCTTCGTGCGTGCTCGACGAGGAGCATGTATGGAGCGGGAAAAGGGACTCGAACCCTCGACCCCGACCTTGGCAAGGTCGTGCTCTACCAACTGAGCTATTCCCGCGTGGAAGGACATGGTGGTCCTTCTGGTTTGGAGGCCTGGGTCGGAATTGAACCGGCGTACGCGGATTTGCAGTCCGCTGCATAACCACTCTGCCACCAGGCCGATGGCGACCGCGCCAGACTGGCGCAATCAGGACGCGTTTTCAAGGCGCCCTACAACACAAAACCCCGCGAACGGGGTTTGGTGGACCGTCCCTCTCAGGACGAAAAACTGGAGCGGGAAAAGGGACTCGAACCCTCGACCCCGACCTTGGCAAGGTCGTGCTCTACCAACTGAGCTATTCCCGCGTCGAGAGAGACGAAATTGTAGCGTCTTGTTTGGGCATGTCAACACTCTTCTTCTCGCCCTCGCGCAGGATCGGCCACGCCGCGAGCAGATACTGGATGCCGGACCACAGCGTCAGCAACGCCGCGATGGCCAGCAGCCAGTCGCCCAGCAGGAACACCCAGCGCCCCATCCAGATATCGCCCAGCGCCTGGTCGCCCGGTGTTGAGGCGTACAGCAGGCAGGACAGCGCCACCATCTGCACGATGGTCTTGATCTTGCCCAACGCGGCGACTTTCACCGTCGCGCGCTGGCCCAGTTCCGCCATCCATTCGCGCAATGCGGAGACCGCGATCTCGCGACCGACGATGACCGCCGCCCAAATGGCCATCCACATGGTCGGGTTGTCCTGCACGATCAGGAACAGCGACACCGCCACCATCAGCTTGTCGGCCACCGGATCGAGAAAGGCGCCGAATGCGGAATACAGGTGGTAACGGCGCGCGATCCAGCCATCCAGCCAGTCGGTGACCGCTGCCAGCACGAAGATGAAGGCGGCGGCGAAGTTGGTCCACGAGTACGGCAGGTAGAACACCAGCACGAGCACCGGGATCAGCACGATCCGCAGCAGCGTGAGCCAGGTCGGGACGGTCAACTTCATCGCAGGCTTACTCTTTTCCTGCCTCGGGGGACGGCAGCCCGTGCAGGTTAGCGTAGATTCGCTCGGCCAGTGCGGCGTTCACCCCGTCGACGCGGGCGATCTCGTCGGCACCCGCCGCCTTCAGGCCCGCCAGTCCGCCGAAATGCTTGAGCAGGCTTGCGCGCCGGCGCGGCCCGATGCCGGGGATATCCTCTAGCTTGCTGGTCATGCGCGCCTTCTGCCGCTTGCCGCGATGGCCGGTGATGGCGAACCGGTGCGCTTCGTCGCGCACCTGCTGGATCAACTGCAGTGCCGGCGAAGCGGCGCCTGGTCGCAATTCGCGGCCGTCGGGCAACACCAGCGTCTCGTGTCCGGCCCGGCGCTCCACACCCTTGGCCACGCCCACCAGGGTCACGCCATCCACGCCCAGGTCCGCCAGCGCCGCCTGTGCCTGCACCAATTGCCCCGCACCACCATCGATCAGCAGCACGTCGGGCAGCACGCCGCCCTCCTCCACCGCGCGCCGGAAACGCCGCTCGATGGCCTGGTGCATGGCGGCGAAATCGTCGCCCGGGGTGATCCCGGTAATGTTGTAGCGACGGTACTGCGAGCGCACCGCACCGTTGGCATCGAACACGACGCAGGACGCGACGGTCGCCTCGCCCATCGTATGGCTGATGTCGAAGCACTCGATGCGCTTGGCCACCTCGGGCAGGCCCAGCAGTTCCTTCAGCGCTTCGCTGCGCGCGGTCTGAGCGTTGCGGCTGCCGAGCTCGGTGACCAGCGCGATCTCGGCGTTGCGACGGGCCAGGCCAAGGTAACCCGCACGCTCGCTGCGGACGTTCCATTTGAGCTGCACCTTGCGTCCCGCAGCAGTGGCCAACGCGTGCTCGATAAGCTCCGCGTCGGGAATCTCGCGATCGAGGACGATTTCCTGCGGCGCCGGCTGCTCGGCGTAGTACTGCGACACGAAGGCGCCGAGGACTTCCTCGGCCGAATCCTCGCCATTGGTCTTCGGGAAGAACGTGCGCGTCCCCAGGTTGCGGCCGTCGCGGAAGGCGAGCAGCAGCACGCAGGCCTGGCTGCCCTGCATGGCGCAGGCCAGCACGTCGAGGTCGGCCGCGTGGCCGTCCACGTACTGCCGCGCCTGCAGCGTGCGGATCGAGGCAACCAGGTCGCGCAGCCGGGCGGCCTGTTCGAACTCGAGGTTCGCGCTGGCCCGCTCCATCGCGCTGCCGAGCTCGCGCGTCAGTTCGTCGCTGCGCCCGTCCAGGAACAGCGTGGCCTGGCGCACGGATTCGGCGTAGTCCGTCTCCTGCACCAGACCGACGCACGGTCCGCTGCAGCGACCGATCTGGTACTGCAGGCAGGGCCGCGACCGGTTGCGGAACACGCTGTCCTCGCAATTGCGGATGCGGAACAGCTTCTGCATCAGGTTCAGCGTTTCGCGCACCGCGATGACGCTTGGATACGGGCCGAAGTAACGGCCCGGCATCGCGCGCGCACCGCGATGGAAGGCGATGCGCGGCCATTCCTCACGCGTGAGCAGGACGTAGGGATAGCTCTTGTCATCGCGCAGCAGCACGTTGTAGCGCGGCGTCAGCGACTTGATCAGCTGGTTTTCCAGCAGCAGCGCCTCGGCTTCGGTGCGGGTGACGGTGACGTCCATCCGCACGACCTGCGACAGCATCGAGAGAATGCGCGGCGACTTGGGCGAACTGTTGAAGTAACTGGCCACGCGCTTGCGCAGCGCACCGGCCTTGCCGACATAAAGCAGTGCGTCGCCGGCCGCATACATGCGGTACACGCCTGGCGCGGTGCTCAGGCCGGCCGCGAAGACCTTGCCGTCGAATTCCGCCTGGGGACTGCCGCTCATTCGTCGATCGGAACGTGGCTCAGCTCGCCGGTGGCGATATCGTAGCGCAGCACGGCATGCGCATCGGTCTCGGCGATCCACACCGCGCCCGCCGCCACGGACAGGCCGGCCGGACCCTGCAGGCGCCGCGGCAACGTGATGGTGGTCAGTTCACCGCCACCCAGCCGCAGCGTGCGCAGCGTGCCGTTGCCACTGTCGGCGATCCACATGACCGGCGAATCCGGGCTCAAGGCCAGCGCCTGCGGGTGCTGCAGCTGCGCACGGTCGCGTGGGCCGTCCTCGTCGCCGAAGCTCCACGCTCCCTGCCCGATCAGCGTCTGCACCGTGTCGCCGCGCAACTGCAGCGACCGCACGGCCGAACCCACGGCATCGCACACGTACAGGGTCTGCAGCGCGGCCGTGAGACCGGCCGGTTGCGCGAATGCCGCCATCGGACCGCTGCCGTCGCGGACGTCGAGTTGCCCCGAACCTGCGCGTGCGCGGATCTCGCGGGTCCCCAGGTCGTAGCTCCATACCCGGTTGTCGCCTGCCATCGCCAGGAAAATCTGGTTGTTGTTCACCACGATCGCCTGGGGCTGGTGGAGCGCCACATCGCGCGGCGACGTGACCACGCCCTCCGTCGGCTCGCCCGCGCGACCGTTGCCGCACAGGGTGTCGACCGTGCTGGTCGGCAGATTGATGCGCCGCAGGGCATGGTTGCCGGTATCGGCCACATAGAGCGATTCGCGCACCAGTGCCAGACCCTGCGGGCGGCGGAAGGCGGCATGGTTCAACTCGCCATCGGCGAAGTCCGGTGTGCCCATGCCGAACTGCCGGATCACCCGGCCGTGGTGGTTGCATTCGAGCACGCGGTGATGGCCGCTGTCGGCCACGAACAGGCGGTCGGGCGTGGCGACCAGTCCGGTCGGGAAGCACAGCGGCATGCGCGGCTCCGGGTGAGCCTCGCGGAAGGTGCGGAAGTCATCGTCCGGCGGCGCATGCAGGCCATCGCACAGGCGGGCCACCTGGCGCTCCAGGTCCGCCAGTCCTTCGGCCCCCACGGCGCGGTGCCGCACGTGGCCCTCGCCGTCGATCAGCAGGACGGTCGGCCAGGCCTCCACACCGAACCGCTGCCAGGCGACCCAATCGCCGTCATGTGCGAGCGGCAGTGACAGCCCATGGCGGCGCAGACGCTTGAGGGCGGCCTGTGGATCGCGCTCACTGTCGAAGCGCGGCACATGGACGGCCAGCGCCTGCAGGCGGCCCAGATAGCGGGCCTGCAGCACGGCCAGGTCGTTCAGCCGCTGCGCGCACCAGGCCGATGCGCTGTTGACGAAGGCCAGCGCGACGATGCGTCCGCGCTGCTCGTGAAGCGAGGTCGACGGCGCATTCAGCCACTGCAGGCCACGCGGCAGTTCGGGAGCCATGGTCATGTCGGTCATCGTCCCTGATTATGCCGCAGTCTCAGTTCACGGCGAGTCTGGCCACGACCGCCTGTGCCGCGGAATCGACCAGTCGCCACACCCTCTCGAAGTCCTCCGGCCCGCCCGTGTAGGGGTCCGGCACCTCACCGGCCGCCTCAACCCCGGCCCACTCCAGCAGCAGGCCGACGCTCCCGCGCGGCGGCACCGGCGCCACGCGCAGGACGTCACGGACGTTGGCATGGTCGGCGCACAGGATCCAGTCGAACGTTTCGAAATCGCGCACGGACAGCTGGCGCGCGCGCTGTCCGCTGATATCCACGCCATGGCGGCGGGCACAGGCGATGGCGCGCGGATCCGGCGGCTCGCCCGCATGCCAACCGCCGGTTCCCGCGGAGTCGATCCGCACCTGGCGGGCAAACGGCGAGGCCGCCAGTCGTGCGCGCAGCGCGCCTTCCGCCATCGGCGAACGGCAGATGTTGCCGAGGCAGACGACCAGCAGGTTCACGCCTGCGCCTGCAGGATCGCCTCGGCGCGCGCGAGGTCTTCCGGCGTATCGACGCCAGGGGGGAACGGTTCCGGCGTCAGCGCCACCGCGATGCGATGCCCTGCTTCCAGTACCCGCAACTGTTCCAGTGATTCGATCTGCTCCAGCCGGCCCGGTGGCATCGCCGAGAAGCGACGCAGGAACCCGGCGCGGTAGGCGTAGATGCCGATATGCCGCAACCATTGCCCGGGTGGCAGCGCGTCGCGCGACTGCGCGAACGCATCGCGGTGCCAGGGAATGGGCGCACGACTGAAGTACAGCGCATCGCCATTGGCCGCGCGCACCAGCTTGACCGCATTGGGATCGAACAGCGTGGCCGCGTCATCCACCGGCACCGCCAGCGTCGCCATCTCCGCGCCGCTGGCGGCCAGCGTGTCGGCGACGGTGCGGATACCGGCCGGGGGCGCGAACGGTTCATCGCCCTGCAGGTTCACCACCAGCGCATCGTCGGCCCAACCCGCGATGTCGGCACACTCGGCGAGGCGGTCGCTGCCGGAGGCGTGCCGCTCGGAGGTCATCGCCACCCGTACCTCGGTGCCCTGCAAGGCGTCGAGGATGCGCGTGTCGTCGGTGGCCACCCAGACCTCGCGGGCGCCGGCGGCCAGCGCGCGCCGGGCGACATGCACGACCAGTGGCGTGCCGCCGAGCAGCCGCAACGGCTTGCCGGGCAGACGGGACGCCGCATAGCGGGCGGGAATGGCGACGATGAAATCGGTCATCGGAATCCGTATCCGGGTCGGAGAGTGGGTGCTACTTCGCAACGACGTTCGCGGACGACCCAAGCTTCTCCAGCAGGGAGATCCAGAACGCTTCGGGTAGTTTTGCGGTGACCGGCACGCTGTAGAACCACGCATTGGCGAACGCGGCGCACTTCACCGCGTCCTTCTCGGTCATCAGCACGGGTAACTCGCTGCCGAATGCGAAATCCTCCGCGCGGTAATCGTGGTGGTCGGCGAAGGCATGCGGCACCACCCCGAGCCCCCCGTTGCGCAGCATGGTGAAGAAGCGGCCGGGATTGCCGATGCCGGCCACCGCGTGCACGCGCTGACCCGCGAACGCCGACAAGGGCTTCGGCCGCCCCCCACGCAGGGGCAACGCATCGTCGGCCTGCAGGCGCATCGGCCATTCGCCGAATTCCGCGGCGCTGTCGGGTTCCGGCAGGTTGACCACGCGGAAGTCGCAGGCCGCCGCCCGCGCGACGGGTTCGCGCAATGGACCGGCCGGCATCATGCGCTCGTTGCCGTAACGGCGCGCGCCGTCGATCACTTCGATCTCCACATCGCGCTGCAGCCGGTAGTGCTGCAGGCCGTCGTCGCAGATCACGACGTCGCATCCGGCCGCGACCAGCGCCTTCGCCGCCGCGACGCGGTCGCGATCCACGCGTACGCGGGTGCCGGTGTGGCGTGCAATCAGGACGGGCTCGTCACCGCCGTCGGCAGGCGGCGTCGCCGCATCCACCCAGCGCGCCTGACTGTCATCGTCGCGACCGTAGCCACGACTGGCTACGCCAGGCTTGAAACCGGCGGCACGCAGTCGTTCGACCAGGGCGATCGTCAGCGGCGTCTTGCCGGTGCCGCCGGCCGTGATGTTGCCGACCACGACGACCGGCACGCCGACACGGTGCCGACGCAGCACGCCGATGCGGTACAGACGGCTCCGCAATGCGACCAGAGCACCGTACAGGCCCGCCAGCGCACGCGCCCACGCCGGCACCGGGCCATCGCCGAACCAGTAGGCCGGGGGCTGGGGCATCATGCGGCGACTCACCCCGCCTCGCCCTCGCGGAACTGCATCTGGTACAGGTGGGCGTACAGCCCTCCACGCGCCAGCAGTTCCGCATGCGTACCCTGCTCGACCAGGTGTCCCTGGTCCAGCACCAGCACCTGGTCGGCGTGCTCGATGGTCGACAGGCGGTGCGCGATGACCAGCGTGGTGCGGTCGGGCATCAGCTTCTGCAGCGCGTTCTGCACCAGGCGTTCGGATTCGTTGTCGAGCGCGGCGGTGGCTTCATCGAGGATCAGGATCGGCGCGTCCTTCAGCATGGCACGTGCGATCGCCAGACGCTGGCGCTGGCCGCCCGAGAGCCGCCCGCCCTTGTTGCCGATCGGCGCCTGCATGCCCTCGGGCAGTTCGCTGACGAACTCCATCGCGTTGGCGCTGCGCACCGCGTCCTCCATGGCGGCCGCCGCCGCATCCTGCAGTTCGCCGTAGGCGACATTGGCCGCGACGGTGCCGTCGAACAGCATGACCTGCTGCCCCACGAGGGCGATCTGCCGGCGCAGGTCGGCCAGCCGATAGTCCTGTAGTGGATGGCCGTCCAGCAGGATCTGGCCGGATTCGGCCTCGTAGAACCGCGGGATCAGCTTGATCAGCGTCGACTTGCCGCTGCCGGAGCGGCCGACGATGGCGGTGACCGTGCCGGGCCGCGCAATGAAGCTGATGCCTTCCAGCGCGGGCCGGCTCTGGCCGGGATAGCGGGTGGTGATGTCGCGGAATTCCAGCAGACCCTGCGCGCGATCCAGCGGACGCGTGCCCGCATCGTTCTCGTCATCGGCATCGAGCACGGAGAACAGCCGCTGCGCCGAGGCCACGCCCCGCTGCAACATGTTCTGCACGTTGGTCAGCTGCTTGAGCGCGGGGATGATCGCCATCATCGAGGTCATCAGCGAGACGAAATCGCCGGCGGTCAGTCGGCCCGCCATCGCCTCCCGCCCGGCGATGAACAACAGCGCCGCCAGTCCCGTCGCGCCCATCAGCTGCACCGTCGCCGACGAAATGGCGCGGGTGGATTCCACTTTCATCGACAGGCTGAGGTTGGTGTTGGCCAACGAGGAGTAGCGCGCCATCTCGACGGACTGGGCCCCGTAGACTTTCACTTCCTGCTGGTTGGACAGCGTCTGGTCGGCCGCCTGCAACATGTGCCCCGCGCTCTCCTGGATGCGGTGGCTGATGCGACGGTAGCGCTTGGCCACCTTGTCCATGACCCACGCCAGCGGCGGTGCCAGCACCAGAATGGTCAGCGTCACCTGCCAGCTGTACCAGAGCATCACGCCCAGGGCGCCGATCACCTGCAGCGATTGCTGGACCATCACCTTCATGGCGTCGATCGCGGCCTGCGATACCTGGTCGCTGTCGGAGCCCAGGCGCACCAGCATCGACGGCACCGGTTCGCTGTCGAAACGCTGGCCTGGCAGGCGCAGGTACTTCGCCAGCACTTTCACGCGCAGGTCCCGCGAGATGCTGCGGGCCGCCTTGCCCATGCTCATGTCGGTGATGTAACCCGCGATGCCGCGGACGACAAACAACCCGATGATGGCCAGCGGCATCCACTGGTTGATGTCCTGCGGCGTCACCAGATTGTTGGTGATGGGGCTCATCAGCACCAGGAAGCCGCTGCCCGCGGCCGCCTCCAGCAGGGCGCCCAGCGCCGCCAGCGCCAGCAGCCCGCGATACGCCTTGGCGAAGCCGAGCAGTCGCTTGTAGACCTGCCAGGGCGAATCCGTCGCGGTCACTTCTGCGCCTCCGGCGCGGTGGCGATGTTGATCTTGCGGAAGCCCAGCTGGCCCAGCGCATCCAGCGCGGTCACCACCGCCTGATGCGGCGTGCGGGCATCGGCGCGCAACAGTACCGGCCGGCTGCGGTCGCTGCCGGCGACCTGCTGCACGGTCTGCTTCAGCGCATCGATGTCGGGGCGGAGCACTTCATGCTCGTCGACGAAGTAGCGGCCATCGGCATTGACCAGCACGCTGAGCGCTTTCACCTGCGCGGCCACCGGTTCGCCGGTCGCGCTCGGCAACTGCAGCTGCAGCATCGAGCGCGCATCGAAGGTGGTGGTGATGACGAAGAAGATGATCAGCACCAGGATCACGTCGATCAACGGCACCAGGTTGATCTCGGGTTCTTCCTGCGAACGGTCGTCGCGGATGCGCATGCGCCGGCCTCAGGCGTTGGTCGGCGCCGCTGCCGGCGCGACTGCGCCGGACGGACGGGCGGCGGGACGCGGATGGCGGGCTTCCAGCGCATCGACCAGCGCGGTGGCTTCCTTCTCCATCTCCATCACATAGCCGGTGACCTTGCCGCGGAAGTAGCGATGGAACAGCAGAGCCGGGATGGCGACGATCATGCCGGCCGCCGCGCACACCAGCGCCTTGCCGATGCCGCCGGCCAGCGCATTGACGTCACCCACACCACTGTCCTGGATACCCAGGAACATCTGGATCATGCCGACCACGGTGCCCAGCAGGCCCAGCAGCGGTCCGGCCGAGGCGATGCTGCCCAGCGCATTGAGGAACTTCTCCATGCGGTGGACCACGTGGCGTCCGGTGTCCTCGATGCGCTCGCGGATCTGGTCGCGCGGCTTGTTGCGGACGTCCAGCGCCGCGGCCAGCAGTTCACCCAGTGGGGAATTGCGGCGCAGGGACTCGATGTGAGCGGGTTCGAGCTGGCCACGGCCGGCCCAGGCGCGGACTTCCTCGCCCAGCCCGGGCGGCAGGATCTCCTTGCGGCGCAGCGACCAGAAACGTTCCACCACGATGGCCAGGGCCAGCACGCCGAGCAGCAGCAGCGGGATCATCGGCCAACCGCCGGCCTTCACCAGTTCCAGCACGTTCAGTCCTCCGGCGCATCGGGCCGTCCTTCTTCCAGCCGATAGGATAGCCCACCGGCCTGCCGGCGCCGCACGGCGTCCCACCAGCGCGCCCGGTCGTGACGCCGTTCACGCACCTGCAGCCCGCCCTCGCCCAGCCACACGCGCAGCGCGCCACCGGACTGGGTATCCAGCACCTCGGCCCCCTGCCTGCGCCAGCGCACCACCACGTCGGCCCGTGGGTGACCGAAGCGATTGCCTGCGCCACTGGCATTCAGTACCAACCGGGGCGAGGTGGCGGCAATGAAGGCCGGATCGGAGGACCCGGCGCTGCCGTGGTGCGGCAGCACGACCACCTGGGAGCGCAGCGCGTCCGCATCACGATGGACCAGCCCGCGCTCGACGATGGCGCCAATGTCCCCCGGCAGCAGCAGGCCGCCTTGCGGTGTCTCTACTTTCAGCACGCAGCTCGCTTCGTTGCCCAGATAGGGGAAATGCAGGCCCGGATGCAGGAAACGGAAGCGCACGCCATCCCACGTCCACGATGCGCCGGCGACGCAGGCCGCCCGCGCATCCACCGGGCTACCCGGTGGGGCCAGCACCGTGCGCACCGGCAAGCTGTCGCGCACGGCGTCGACGCCGCCGGCGTGGTCGTTGTCGCCATGACTGACCACCAGCGCGTGCAACCGGGATACACCGAGCGCGCGCAGGGCTGGCACGACGGCGCGCTCGCCAGCATCGAATCCCTCTTCCACCGCGGGCCCTGCATCGAACAGCAGGGCATGGTTGGCCGTGCGCACCAGCGCGGACAAGCCCTGTCCCACGTCGATCACCACCAGTTCCACCTCGCCCTCACGCGGCCGCTCGCGGTCGGGCCACAGCAGCGGCAACCACAAAAGCAGCGCAAGCGCCTTGCCTGGCACACCGCGCGGCAACAGCAGCCAGAAGCCGCCTGCCAGCGCCAGCCACAGGGCCCACGACGGACTCTCGGGGAGCCACCACAAGGCGTAGCGATGCTGCGCCACCTGTTCGAACACCTGCCAGCTCGGCGCGAAGCAGGCCGCCGCCGCACGCCATGCCCAGATGCCCGCACCGGGATGCACGGCTTCCAGACCGGAGCCCACCAGCGACAGCGGCACGACCACCAGGCTCCACCACGGAATCGCCACCAGGTTCGCCAGCGGTCCGGCCAGCGATGCCTGTCCGAACAGCACCGCGGTGAATGGCAGCAGCCCCACGGTAGCGACGCCCTGCGCAGGCAGGAACGCCTTCGCCCAGTGCAGCGACGACGGCAGGCACCACGCCAGCCACGCCACGCCGCCGAAGCTCAACCAGAAGCCGGCCGCCAGCAACGACAGGGGATCGAAGAGCAGAACCACCAGCATGGCGAGCGCGAGGACATCCACGATGCGGACATGGCGGCGGGCCAAGCGTGCGAGTACCACCACCGCGATCATCAGTACCGTCCGCACCGTCGGCAACGCGAACCCCGCCACCGCCGCGTAGGCCAATGCACCGATCAGGGCGGCGGCACCCGCCGCCTGCGGGCGCGGCACACGACGGGCCAACGCCGGAACAAGCCACCACAGCCCGGCCGCTGCCAACGCACACGCGCCGGCCACCATGCCGACATGGAAGCCGGAGATCGCGACCAGATGGGTCAGCCCGGTGGCACGAAGCACCTGCCAGTCCCGATCGTCGAGTCCTCGCGTATCGCCAAGCGCCAATGCCCGCACGAAGCGTGCCGGGCCATCCGGAACGCCCGCGACGATGCGGTCCGACATGCCGCTGCGCCAGGCATCGATGCCCCGGCCTGCCGACAGCCTGTTTACTTCGCCTCCGTCACGCACATAACCCGTGGCACTGATGCGCTGCGCTGCCGCGTAGCGTTCGGCGTCCACGCCCCCCGGATTCGCCAACCCGCGCGGCGCCCGCACACGGATGCGGAACCGCCAACGTTCACCGGCTTGCAGCTGCATTCTTGGTCCTGGCTCGATCGCACCGAAATCGTCGTACCAGGCGAGCCGCAGCAGCCGCCCCCGCAGCGGCGCCGGCTGACCGGACTCGTCATCGACATGCAGAAGGAAACGCGTGCGTCGCGCCTGCGGTTCCGGCAGTCCGACCACCTGTCCGACCACGATCACCTCGCGCCCTTCCCACGCTGTCGGTAGTTGGACGCCCAGGCTCCACGTCGCGTGCAGGCCAGCCCATGCCAGCCCCGTAAGCCATGCGCCGACCCAGCGCCCGCGAGAGGGCCACCACCACGCGGACAGGCCCATCACCAGCAGCAGCCAGAGCACCCAGGACGCAGGCAATCGTGGTTGCCACAGCATGCCGACCATGCCGAGCAGCAGCGCCGCCACGCATGCCAGGCCCGCGGGCGGCGGAGACGCCTGCCAACGTGCCCGCATGTCAGCGGTCCAACGGGCTGAGCACGGCACCTGCGCCGCGGTTGAGGACGTGCGTGTAGATCTGCGTGGTGGCCACGTCCTTGTGGCCAAGGAGTTCCTGCACCGTGCGAATGTCGTAGCCGCTTTCGATCAGGTGGGTGGCGAAGGAATGGCGCAGCACATGCGCCGTCACCGGCTTTGCGATGCTTGCCAAGTGCTGCGCGCGCTTGAGCGAGCGTGAGAGCATTGCCTCATCCAGGTGATGGCGTCGCCAACAGCCCTCGCGTGGGTCGTGGCTGAGGCGCTGCGCGGGAAACACGTACTGCCATCCCGGTTCACGCGCCGCATTCGGATACTTGCGGGACATGGCATGCGGCAGCCACACCTCACCCGCGCCCAGTGCGAGATCCTGCCGGTGCAGGTCATGGACCCGCTGCACCTCCGCCTGCAGGCCGGCCACCAGCGATGCGGGCAACACCGTCCGCCGGTCCTTGCCACCTTTTCCCTCGCGCACGGTGATCTCGTTGCGGGCGAAGTCCAGATCCTTCACGCGCAGCCGCACGCCCTCCATCAAGCGCATGCCGGTGCCGTACAGCAATTTCGCCAGCAAGGCCATGCGGCCATCCATCTGCGTGAGCAACGCCCGCACTTCCGTCTGCGACAGCACCGTCGGCACCCGTTGCGGTCGCTTGGCGCGGACCACCTCGTCCATCCACGCGAGCTTCAGGCCCAGCACCTCGCGGTACAGGAACAGCAACGCCGACAAGGCCTGGTTCTGCGTGCTGGCGGCGACGTTTCCCTCGACCGCCAAGCCGGTCAGGAACACCTCGACCTCTCCCGCCCCGAGTTCGCGCGGATGACGCCTGCCATTGGCCACGACGAACCGTCTTATCCAGCCCAGGTAGGCCCGCTCGGTCCGAAGGCTGTAATGCCCTGCCCGCAACCTGCGGGCCACTTCCTCCAGCAAGCCCGGACGCCGCACCACCGCAGCGGCTTCCGATACCACCCCATCCCTGCCCTGATAATCCATGACCACCGCATTCCATGCGAATAACGCAGCCAAACTCGCATGGACCATCGCGCCCCACCATCGGACAAGTCACTGAAACCACATGGGAAAATCCCGATTGACGCGCCCGCACGCAATCTGAATACTCGGCGCTATCACCCCGAAATGGGGTCTATTAGGCGTTAGGGGGCTTGGAGAGTGTCATCGTCGCTGAAGCCACTGAAATCAGTGGCGCACAACGTCTGCCATCAGTTCGCCAGCACGCTCAATTACTGGGCCGGCGATTACGGCATTAATCACTTCGCGCGATCGGTCGTTGCTGCCGGCGGCTCCGTCGCCGTGGATCTCCTTGCTGGCACGTCGCGGCCGCCCTTAGCCGGAGAAGGCGCCTTGGGTGTGCAGCAGCTGGCTTCTGCTCTTCCGGCCCTGCTGGTCAAGGAAGGCTTCGAGACTAACCTGCTGTCCTCCGCCGTCGCCCACTACCGGGTTCACGGCCCCTTGCCTGAGCCCGGCGGCAACGTAGCGTACGATTGCCGCGTAGAGTTCATTACGTCCGGGGGACGCTCGTACATGGTTGAGCTTTCCGAGCTCAACGCGCCGTAGCAGCCCCCTAACAATTCATTCAAGCCGAACCCGCTTCGCGGGTCGGCTTAACTCAGGCGTTAGGCGCCTTAGCAGGTGAATCGCATGCCAAGTCCAAAGTACTTGATTGCCCACGCCTGCTTTGAGTGCCGCAAGAGCTTCAAGGTTGCGCCCCGCCAAGACCTGTCGGCTGTCTGCCCCAGTTGCGGCGGGACAATCCACGAGATGGGCCGTTCGTTCAAAGCGCCTCCCGCTAAAGACTTGGCGCAATGGACAAAGGTGCAAGCCTTGTTCGCGGCGGGCTTCCGCTTCTTCAGCTATCGCAGCACTTCCGGACCACCGCTTCCGGACAAGTTGGCTGACGTCGAGGCTTTCATCCGTGACAATCCAGCGCATCCACTCCGGGTGGCGGCGCCTAACAATTCATTCAAGCCGACGCCGCTTCGCGGCACGGCTTTATCCAGGCATTAGGCATCTGTGACAGATAGTCGCGTCCACATAGCTGTTCCGGAGCCGCACTACACGCTCTTCAACAGCACTCGCAATGACCTGCCAGAGGTCATTGTGGTCAATGACGCATTGCTAGCCTTCCAGCACCATGAGATCTTTCCTTGGCACCTTGAGGTGAGTATCCAAGCCGAGGATTTGGCTGACAAGGGCATGCCAACCCCGGAGGAAAGTCAGCTTCTGTTTGAGATCGGCGACAAGATTGAATCCGCCGTTGAAGGCAGGAACTCCCTGTTCCTCGCGCGCAGCACTTGGGATGGCCTTCGGCAGCTATCCTTTCGCGTACATGATCCTGAGCTGGCCAATGACACTTTGCAGTCACTATTAGCAGACAAGCCACATACTCGGTTCTGGGAGTACCGCATGCATCATGATCCGGAGTGGCAAGAGGCAGGCTATATCTTCAGGCTCTTCCCTTTAGCAAACGGGCCAGATGCCTAACAATTCATTCAAGCCGAACTTGTCCGCTGCGCGGCCATGTCGGCTTAATTCAGGCCTTGGAGCACATGAAAGAGATCTTCTGTCCGGCGTGCCAGAAGCAGACTCCGACAAGGCCGTGGGACTTCGCACCGGGACTCAAACTAGCGCGCGACCTCTACTGGTGCCGTACCTGTCATGAGTGGTTTGCTTTCTCGGACAGATCCAGAAGGATCGCCTTGGGTGCCACTGTGGCTTCCATCTTTCTAGGGGTGTTCGCGCTGCGCATCTCTCTCGACTTCTCTGACGATCAACGCATGACCGGATGGCCCGCTTTCGCATGCCTCATGCTGATTCTCGTGTTTGCCAATGTGGCCTCGGCTGTTGCACTCAGATCCACAGCCGAACTAGTTGGGCCGATCGACCATGCGCCCTAACAATCCATTCAAGCCGACGCCGCTTCGCGGCACGAATTGACTCAGGCGCCAGACCTCATGAAGCCATCCTCCTACCAGCACAACGAGTTCTTCGCGCACCGTCCACTGTCTGGCGTGACCTTCAAGCACAACGATGCCGTTGATATCGTTGGTGGAGACTATGCCGGCAACTCCGGATCTATCGTCGGTTTGGATGAGTTGGGTGAGGATCCGTGTCACCTCGTCGAGCTTGGCTCAGGCCAAGACGTGTTCATCAGCCAATCGTGCCTTTGCTTGGCCGAGGCCTAACAATTCATTCAAACCGATACCGCATCGCGGGCGGACTTCATCCAGGCATCAGATCAATGCGAACTATTCTTGGCATCTTCGTCATCTCTGCAAGCACCGCCGCGCTCGCATCAGGATCGCTTGTTCCCACAAGCGACCCTGGAAGCGATTGCGTCGCAGCCGCCATTTATGCGGACTGGACCATGGGCAACCGCAAGTACGATGAGATCCATTGCTCCGTGAACGAGGATCCCGCCGCCTACGTTCGCTGCCTGTCGAACGCATCAGCGGACAAGGACAAATCCATCCCGTTCTTCACCGACAGGTGCAATGCCGAGGACGAGGGCGCCTATATCAGTTTCAATGGCCAAACACACCATGTCCGGCGGGAAGCCCAACAACCTCATCGCTACGTCAGGTACGCAGGAACCTATGAAGGCAACGGCGTGGTCGTCCGCATCCTGCCGACACGACTCATCAAGCGATACGTCGACGAGTCAGACCCTCATGACGTGAGGGTCAGATATGCCGTTGATGTATTCATTCAGTACGGCAACGAAACCGCCAGGATCGCCGCCATCTACGACGATCAACGCTGATGGCAGGTCGTGGCCCGACCTGCCATTCAAACCGGGTCTGCCCACCGGCCCGGCCCAGGCGCCACGCTTCTCCAGACGATTGGGCCAGCAGAGCAGGACTGCGGCGACCAGCATCGAGGGACTGCGACACGCCTGCCTTCAGGCGCCAGCTTGCGGACGCGCCGGCCTGGGGTGAGATCGTGTCGCCGTGACTCAGACGGCGTCGTGCGCCAGTTCGCGCAGCTTGCCTTCGTGCAGTTCCAACACGCGATCCAGCCGGCGCGCCAGACGGCGATCGTGCGTCACCATCACCAGACTGGTCTTCTGTGCACGGTTGAGTTCGAGCATCAGGTCGAACACGGTCGCCGCGGTCTTCTCGTCCAGATTGCCGGTGGGCTCGTCGCCCAGTACGCAGGCCGGCTGGGTGACCAGGGCACGCGCCACTGCCGCCCGCTGGCGTTCACCGCCGGACAGTTCACCCGGCTTGTGCGCCAGGCGATGGCCGAGGCCCACCGATTCCAGCAACGCCTTCGCCTTGCCGGACGCGGACTCCGCACCCGCACCACCCAGCATCACCGGCATCATGACGTTCTCGAGCGCGGTGAATTCCGGCAGCAGGTGGTGGAACTGGTAGACGAAGCCGAGCGAGCGGTTGCGCAGCTGACCGCGCGCGGCATCGGACAGCGACGACATCTTCTGCCCGGCGACATAGACCTCGCCCGAGGTCGGCGTATCGAGCCCGCCCAGCAGGTGCAGCAGCGTGCTCTTGCCGGCACCGGACGCACCGACGATGGCGACGGTCTCGCCGGGCTGCACGTTGAGCTCCAGCCCGTCGAACACCGGCGTGCGCAGCTTGCCTTCGGCGTAGGTCTTGCCCAGCGCCTCGGCGTGGACGACAGCAGAACGGATAGCGTCATTCATAGCGCAGCGCCTCCGCGGGCTGGGTGCGGGCAGCGCGCCACGCGGGATACAGGGTGGCCAGGAAACTCATCGTCAAGGCGACGGCCGCAATCACCACGACTTCGCTGCCGCTCAATTCGTAAGGCAAGCCGGTGATGTAGTACACGTCCGGCGGCAGCAGCGTCACCTTGAACACGGACTCGATGGCCGCGAGGATGTACTGCAGGTTGATGGTCAGCAGGATGCCGCCGATCACGCCCATCACCGTACCCATCACGCCGATCAGCACGCCCTGCACCATGAACACCTGCATCACCCCGCGCGGCGTCAGGCCCAGCGTGCGCAGGATGGCGATGTCGGCCTGCTTGTCGGTCACCAGCATCACCTGCGAGTTCACCAGCGAGAACGCGCCCATCAGGATGATGAACGACAGCAGGATGCCCATCACCGTCTTCTCCATCTTCAGCGAGTGGTAGAGGTTGGCGTTCTCGCTGGTCCAGTCGCTGATGCGGTACGGTCCCTGCAGTCGCAGCGCCAGATCGCGCGCGACGTCCCAGGACTGGTACATGTCGTGCAGTTTCAGCCGCACGCCGGTCACGCCCTCGCCCATCCGCAGCACGCGCTGCAGGTCGCCCATGTGGACCAGTGCCAGATTGCGGTCGACGTCGTTGTGGCCGACCGAGAAGATGCCGCTGACGGTGAAGCGCTTGATCTTCGGCATCGCGCCCATCGGCGTGCCCTGGAAATCGCCGGCGGTAACCACGACGCTGTCGCCAACACCGACGCGCAGCCACGCGGCCAGTTCCTGACCGAGCAGGATGTGGAACTCGCCCGGCTGCAGCGAATCCAGCTTGCCCTGCTTCATCTTGTCGCCGATCACCGAGACCTTTGGTTCTTCGCCCGGCAGGATGCCGGTCACCAGTGCACCCTGCGGATCGGCGTTGCCGGTCAGCATGGCCTGTACGTTGATGAAAGGCGCTGCGCCGGAGACGCGCGGATCGTCCATGGCGATCCTGGTCGCATGCGGCCAGTCGTGCATCGCCTCGCCCGCCCCCATCACGGTGGCGTGCGCGGTGGCCTGCAGCAGGCGGTCGCGGATCTCGCGCTGGAAGCCGCTCATCACCGACAGCGTGGTGATCAGGATCATCACGCCCAACGCGATGCCGACCACCGACGCCAGCGAGATGAAAGAGATGAAACCGTTGCGGCGCTTGGCGCGGAGATAGCGCAGGCCGATGGCGACAGGGATGGGTTTGAACATGGGCCTATGGTGCCCGATCCCTCCGATGCCGCCCAGCGTCCCCGTCGCCCGCAGCAAGCCGGAGTTCACGCCGCTGCCGGGCCGGCAGCGTGTCCGGCCACCACGCGGCGTGCTGCCAGCGCCCGCCAGGACGCGCCCGCCAGCGCAGGAAGGCCAGCGGGCCACGCCAGTGCAGGCGCGCCTCGAACATCGGTTCGCCGTCCACGTTCGACGTGCGGTCGTTGCCGGGGAACCAGAACGCGCGGCGCGCCTTCCGCCCTTCCCTGCGCGCCCGCCACGCGCCGTACGCGAGCGCGCCGAGGGCGACGACCCACGCGAGAGGACGCGGCATCTCGCTGGCCAGCACGGAGACCGCGCCCAGTACACCCAACAGCATCAGCAGCGCCTGCAGCAGGCGCGAGGGCCGCCACTCAAGCCGGCAGTTGACGGATCCGTTCGACCAGCGCGGCGAGTTCCGCATCGGGACACTGCTCGTAGCCCATGAACCAGCGCCAGAGCTTATCGTCCTCGCAATCCAGCAGGCGTAGGAAAACCACGCGCTGCGGTTCGGATTCGGTCGCCCAGCAGCGGTCGAGATAACGGCCAAACAGCTGGTCCAGTTCGCGCATGCCGCGGCGGCAGCGCCAGCGGATGCGCTTGAGTTCGGGATCGTCGGTCATGCGGCCGCCAGGGCCAGCGCCAGCCGCACCCAGAAAGCGATCAACACCAGCGTCGCCAGCGCATAGGCCACGAAGCGCGTCATGACGTGGTTGTAGCTGCAGTGGACCCCGCTGTGCACCGCGCGCAGGCCGACGAAGGCCCAAGCCAGTGCGAGCGAGACGGCATCGGCCACCCCGATCTGCGCGGCCAGCAGCACGCCGACATAGAACAGCACCGGCAGTTCGAACAGGTTGCGGAAGTTGTCCGACGCACGCGTGTCGACCAGCAGGCGGACCGAATCGGCCGCGTTGGCCAGGTCCTGGGCATCGATGCGCTTGCGCGCCATTTCGCCCAGCCGCAGGTGGTACAGCCTGACCCACACGAGGAAGGTCAGGCCGGCCATCGCCACGGCTGGCCAGAGGATCGCGGTGGCGGATGCGTCGGTCATGCGGTCAGGCGCGTCGCGCCATCATCAGCTTCTTGATCTCTGCGATCGCCAGCGCCGGGTTCAGGCCCTTCGGGCAGGTGCGCGCGCAGTTCATGATGGTGTGGCAGCGGTACAGCTTGAACGGATCTTCCAGATCGTCCAGGCGGGCACCGGTGTCCTCGTCGCGCGAGTCGATGATCCAGCGGTAGGCCTGCAGCAGGATCGCCGGGCCCAGGTAGCGCTCGCCGTTCCACCAGTAGCTGGGGCAGCTGGTCGAGCAGCAGGCGCACAGGATGCACTCGTACAGGCCGTCCAGCTTCTTGCGGTCTTCCGGCGACTGCAGGCGCTCGCGGTCCGGCGGTGCCGGGGTCTGCGTGCGGATCCACGGCTTGATCGACGCGTACTGCGCGTAGAAGTGGGTCAGGTCCGGTACCAGGTCCTTCACCACCTCCATGTGCGGCAGCGGATAGATCGGCACTTCGGCCTTGGTGCAGTCGCCGATGGCCTTGGTGCAGGCCAGCGTGTTGGTGCCGTCGATGTTCATCGCGCACGAACCGCAGATGCCCTCGCGGCACGAGCGACGGAACGTCAGCGTGGGATCGATCTCGTTCTTGATCTTGATCAGCGCGTCCAGAACCATCGGACCGCACTTCTCGAGATCGATCTCGTAGGTGTCGGTGCGCGGATTGGCGCCGTCGTCCGGGTTCCAGCGATACACCTTGAAGGTGCGCACGTTCTTGGCGCCCTTCGCGGGAAAGTGCTTGCCCTTGGTGACGCGCGAGTTCTTCGGGAGTGAAAATTCGGCCATGTGTCAGGTCTCCCGGCTCAGTAAACGCGTGGCTTGGGCGGCACCACATCCACGTCCTTGCTGAGCGTGTACATGTGCACAGGGCGGAAATCGAAGCTGCACTTGCCGTCTTCGGCGACGTTGACCAGCGTGTGCTTCTGCCAGTTGACGTCGTCGCGCTCGGGGAAGTCCTCGTGCGCGTGCGCGCCGCGGCTCTCGTGGCGCTGCTCGGCCGAGTTGATCGTGGCGACCGCGCTCAGCAGCAGGTTGTGCAGCTCGTAGGTTTCGATCAGGTCCGAGTTCCAGATCAGCGAACGGTCGCTGACCTTGACGTCCTGGAAGCTGGAGAAGATGTCGGCCATCTTGTCACAGCCTTCCTTCAGCGTCTTGCTGGTGCGGAAGACGGCGGCGTCGGCCTGCATGGTGCGCTGCATGTTGTCGCGGATCACCGAGGTCGGCGTGTCGCCGTTGGCGTTGCGCAGCTTGTCCAGGTGCGACAGCGCCTTCTCGCAGGCATCGCCGGCCAGCGGCTTGTGCGATGCACCGCTCTTGATGGTCTCGGCGCAACGGTTGGCGACCGCACGGCCGAACACCACCAGGTCGAGCAGCGAGTTGGAGCCCAGGCGGTTGGCGCCGTGCACCGACACGCAGGCCGCTTCGCCTATCGCGTACAGGCCCGGCACCACGGCGTCAGGGTTGTCGCCGACCTTGCGCACGACTTCGCCGTGGTAGTTGGTCGGGATGCCGCCCATGTTGTAGTGCACGGTCGGGATGACCGGGATCGGCTGCTTGGCCACGTCCACGCCGGCGAAGATGTGGGCGCTCTCGGCGATGCCGGGCAGCTTCTCGTTGATGACTTCCGGGCCCAGGTGGGTCAGGTCGAGCAGGATGTGGTCCTTGTGCTCGCCGACGCCGCGGCCTTCGCGGATCTCGATGGTCATCGAACGGCTGACCACGTCGCGCGAGGCCAGGTCCTTGTAGTGCGGCGCGTAGCGCTCCATGAAGCGCTCGCCGTTGCTGTTGCGCAGGATGCCGCCTTCGCCGCGGACACCTTCGGTGATCAGGCAGCCCGCGCCGTAGATGCCGGTCGGGTGGAACTGCACGAACTCCATGTCCTGCATCGGCAGGCCGGCGCGCATCACCATGCCGCCACCGTCGCCGGTGCAGGTGTGGGCGGACGTCGCCGAGAAGTACGCGCGGCCGTAACCGCCGGTGGCCAGCACCACGCCATGGGCGCGGAACAGGTGCAACGTGCCCGTGGCCATGTCCAGCGCCAGCACGCCGCGACAGGCACCCTCTTCGTCGAAGATCAGGTCCAACGCGAAATACTCGACCATGAAGCGCGCATCGTGCGCCAGCGACTGCTGGTACAGCGTGTGCAGCATGGCGTGGCCGGTGCGGTCGGCGGCCGCGCAGGTGCGCTGCGCCGGCGGACCTTCGCCGTACTTGGTGGTCATGCCGCCGAACGGACGCTGGTAGATCTTGCCTTCCTCGGTGCGGGAGAACGGCACGCCGTAGTGCTCCAGCTCGATGATCGCCGGGATCGCCTCGCGGCACATGTACTCGATGGCGTCCTGGTCGCCCAGCCAGTCCGAGCCCTTGATGGTGTCGTAGAAGTGGTAGCGCCAGTCGTCCTCGCCCATGTTGCCCAGCGCGGCGGAGATGCCGCCCTGCGCCGCCACGGTATGCGAGCGGGTCGGGAAGACCTTGGTCAGGCAGACGGTCTGCAGGCCCTTGGCGGCCAGGCCGAAGGTCGCGCGCAGGCCGGCGCCGCCGGCGCCCACCACGACCATGTCGTACTTGTGTTCGGTGATCTTGTAAGCGGACATGTGGCTCAATTCCCCAGCGCGATGCGGGCCACGGCGAAGACGCTCACGATGGCGCCCAGCACGGCGATGAACTTGACGGTGGTCTGCACCGCGAGGGCGAGCAGCGAGTTGTGTACGTAGTCTTCCAGCACGACCTGCAGGCCGAGTTGGGCGTGCCAGAACATGGCGACCAGAAAGCCGACCAGCAGCATGGCGTTCCACGGCCTGGCGATGGCGGCGGTGGCGGTGACGTAGTCGGCACCCATCAGGCTAAGCACGAACACGAGGAACCAGATGGTCAGCGCGACCAGCGCGGTGGCGGTCAGGCGCTGATGCACGAAGTGCTCGGTGCCGGTCTTGGCCGAGCCGAGTCCACGTGCGTTCTTGATGGGGGTACGGAAGTTGCTCATGCGCCACCTCCCAACAGTACGTAGCCCCAGATCAGGGCGGTGATGACCAGGCTGCCGATCACCGACATCCAGCTGGTGCGCACGAACGTGGCGATGCGGTAGCCGATGGCGAAGTCCTGCACGATGTGGCGGAGGCCGTTGCACAGGTGGTAGGCGAAGGCCCACGTCCAGCCGAACAGGAACAGCTGGCCGTACCAGGCGCCGGCGAGGCCGGTGACGCAGTTCCAGGCATCGGGACCGATCATCAGCGCCACCAGGCCCGCGGTGATCACCAGGGCGCCGCCGGCGAGGATGATGCCCGTGGCGCGGTGCAGGATGGACGTCGCCATCTGGATCTGCCACCGGTAGACCTGGAGATGGGGGGAAAGCGGACGTTGTGGAGTCGCCATTCGTTGCGCTCGTTGTCTCGGCTGGGCGGTCGGACCGCGTTGGCTTTTGGGTGTACTGCTCAGAAATCGATGCAGCGCCCGTTCTTTTCCCAATCCCCGTAACGCGTGGGCTCGGGCCCGTCGCGGCCTCCGATCTCCTTCTGCACGGCCGCGGCTCCGGCACCTTCGCCCGCGGTCGGCGGCGTGGTTTCGGACGGCTGTGTTCCGGGATCGGGGTCGGGAATCGGGGGAGTTTGACCTATCATGTCGGTCTCGCAACGCACAAAATTTTAATCCCCGCCCCCTTGGCTGACAACCTTTCCCGTACCAGTCCACCGGTTTTCGCCCTGCCCGACCACGCCCTGGTGGTGCTGGAAGGCCCGGATGCCGTGGCGTTCGCCCAGGCGCAATTTGCCAACGATGTCGTTTCGCTCGCGCCCGGTCATTGGCAGTGGAATGCGTGGCTGACGCCCAAAGGACGTGTGATTGCGGTGTTTGCGCTCGCCAGGCGGACCGACGACAGCCTGTGGCTGGTGTTGCCCGACCACCCCGCGGGCGATTTCGCGGAAGCACTGCGCCGGTTCGTATTTAGACGAAAGTTGAAGATCGTCGTCCCGACCAACATCGCCGTCAGCGCGACGTTCGCCGAATCCGCACGCGCGCAGGGCGCCGTGCTGGGCGAGACGGGAGACGCCATGGAACTCGACGTCGGCGGCGAAGGTGGCCCGCGCACCTGGCGCATCGGTCCCGCCACAGCAGAAGATGCGACCTCGCAGGCCGCCTGGCAGGTCGCCGACCTGCGCCATGGCCTACCCCGCCTGCCCGCCTCGCAGCGCGAACAGTGGACACCGCAACAGCTCGCGTTGGACCGGTTGGCCGCCTACAGCGTCAAGAAGGGCTGTTATCCGGGTCAGGAAATCGTGGCCCGTACGCACTTCCTCGGCAAGGCGAAGCGTTCGCTGCAGTGTTTCGTCTCCGATAACCCGGTTGCCGACGGCGTGGCGGTGCGCGAGAACGATCGCGACGTGGGCGAAGTCGTCTGCGCCACGTCCCATGGCACGGGGAGCGTGATGCTGGCCGTGATGCCGCTGGAACATGCGGGTCACGATGTGGTTGCTGATGGCCACCTGCTGACACGGCAGCCCTTGCTGGACGGCCTGCGCCGCTGAGCCTTTCCGCGCGTCGATTGATCCACGTCAATGACGCACGCGCGCGCAGACCTAGACTGCCCCGATACCCGAGCAGGAGGCATGCGCATGCACCATGACGTCATCATCATCGGCGCCGGACCGGCCGGTCTTTGCCTGGCCAAGGCCCTGTGCGACCTCGAACTGAAGGTCGCCGTGGTGGAGCGCCAACCGCGCGCCGCGATCGCCGAGCCCGCTTTCGACGGCCGTGAGATCGCGCTGACCCATGCCTCGATGCGCTTGCTGCGCGACCTCGGCATCTGGCAGCACCTGCCGGACGATGCCTGCTCACCGTTGCGCGCGGCACGCGTGATGGAAGGCGACTGCCTGCACGACATGCGCATCGATGCCGGCCTCGCCGGCACGCCGGAGCTGGGCATGCTGGTGCCCAACCACCGCATCCGCGAAGCCGCATGGAACGCCGTGTGCGACCTGCCCGGCCTGGACCTGTTCGACAGCGCGCGCATCCACGCGGTCCGCACCACCGACGACCATGCCTGCGTGACGCTGGGCGATGGCCTGCGGCTGGAGGCGCCGCTGCTGGTCGCGGCCGACAGCCGCTTCTCCGAGACGCGTCGCGCGATGGGCATCGGCGCCGACCAGTACGATTTCGGCAAGAGCATGCTGGTCTGCCGCATGCATCACGAACAACCGCACCAGGGCGTGGCATGGGAATGGTTCGGCCACGGCCAGACGCTCGCGCTGCTGCCGCTGCAGGAGCACCAGGCCTCCGTGGTGGTCACCCTTCCCGACAGCGCCGCCAAGCGACTCGCCGCACTCGACGTGGATACCTTCGCACGCGAGATGGAACAGCGCTACGGGCATCGTCTCGGCCATATGCGGCTGGAGAGCAGCCGGCACGTATATCCACTGGTCGGCGTATACGCACGCCGCTTCGTCGGCCGCCGCTTCGCCCTGGCGGGCGATGCGGCGGTGGGCATGCACCCGGTGACGGCGCATGGCTTCAACCTGGGGCTCGGCAGCGTGGAGCGGCTGGTCGACATGGCACGCGAAGCACTGCGCTGTGGTGGTGACCTGGGAGGCGTGGAAGGGCTGGCCCGCTACGAGCGCCGTCACCGCCGCGGGTCGCGCCCGCTCTACCTGGCGACCCGCGCGATCGTCGAGCTCTACACGAACGACCGCGCGCCCGCGCGCATCGTGCGCGAAACCGTCCTGCGGGCCGGCCGGCGACTCACGCCGTTCCGGCGCATGCTGGCGCGTACGCTGGCCGATGAGCGCCCACTGGATCGGCATCCGCTGCAGCGCCTGCGCGATGGCCTGGCGCTGCTCCGACCGTAGCGCGCGCCGCGCGCGAATCCGGACCCTACGCGCTGCCCTGAGGTCGCGCGCGTGGCGCAGGCTACGCGCCGAGCCAGGCGTCGAAACGATCGAGGAACGACTGCAGGCGCCTGCGCAGCCGCTCGTCGGCGATGACGCCATCGGCGTCGATCTGGCCTTCGCGGTACTGGATGGCGATCTCCGGCTGCGGCAGCACAGCGACATCCACCGCCGCCAGCACGTTGCGCAGGTGCTGCTGCGCCGACACCGTGCCGTGCGCGCCCGGCGATGTGCCGATCACGCCCGCGCGCTTGCCGGCGAAGGAATTGCTTCCGCCCGGTCGCGAACCGATGTCGATCGCGTTCTTCAGCACGCCTGGAATCGACCGGTTGTACTCCGGGGTGACGAACAGCAACGCGTCGCAGGCTTCCACCTGCTGCTTGAAGCGCAGGCCCGCCGCAGGAAAATCCGCGTCGTCATCCTGGTCGTACAGCGGCAGGTCTGCGATGCCGATCTCGTCGAATACGAAGCGATCACCCGCCAACGCCTGCACGGCACCGGCCAGCTGGCGGTTGAACGAGCCGGCGCGCAGGCTGCCGACGATGAGGCCGATGCGGGGCGTGGACATGTCCGTTCCTCAGCGGGTGGGGGCGGTCATCATGCCAGTCGGTCGGCCGCTGCGACGATATCCTCATCCCCCGGCAGCACCAGGAAGGCCGCGCCGGCCAGCGGCGTGTACGTATCCGCACCCACCACGCGCTGGAACGGACGCGCCCGGTAGCCCGCCTCCGCGATCGCTGTGATGACGCCCTCGCCTA
Source organism: Pseudoxanthomonas sp. LjRoot143 (assembly GCF_964252945.1). NCBI lineage: Bacteria > Pseudomonadati > Pseudomonadota > Gammaproteobacteria > Lysobacterales > Lysobacteraceae > Pseudoxanthomonas > Pseudoxanthomonas sp. LjRoot143. The sequence continues at coordinate 2,219,196 of NZ_CAXUPM020000001.1, forward strand.
CGCCGGCCGCGTGCCGGCCCTCGTCGACCACCAGGATGCGCTTCGCCGTTTTCGCCTGTTCGGCGATGAAGGCGGCGTTGAGCGGCACCAGCCAGCGCAGATCGACCACGCGCACCTTCCAGCCGTGCTTCTTACCGATACTGCGCGCGGCGCGCAGGCTCATCGGCACGCCGTTGCCGTAGGTGAAGATGACCAGATCGTCCGCCTCCGCGTCGTAGACGCGCCCTTCGCCCAGCGGCATCGCCTCGTCCTGCGCGGGATACGGGAACAGCCACTGGCCATCGCCGGCCTCGTGCAGATCCTTGGTCATGTACAGCGCGATCGGCTCCAGGAACACGCTGACACGCCCATCGACCTTCGCCAGTGCCGCGAGCGTGCGCAGCATCGCGGCGGCATCGTCGCCGCGCGAGGGGCAACCGACCACCAGCCCAGGGATGTCGCGCAGCGCCGTGATCGAGTTGTCGTTGTGGAAGTGGCCACCGAATCCGCGCTGGTAGCCCAGTCCGGCCATCCGCACCACCATTGGATTGCGGTACTGGTTGTTGCTGAAGAACTGCAGGCTGGCAGCCTCGCCACGGATCTGGTCGCAGGCGTTGTGGAAGTAGGCCAGGTACTGGATCTCCGGGATCGGCAACATGCCCAGGTTCGCGTAACCCTGCGCCAGGCCCAGGATCATGGTCTCGTCGAGCAGCGTGTTGAATACACGGGTGCCCTTGAACGCCTTCTGCAGGCCCTTGGTCACCGTGTAGACACCGCCCTTCTGCGCCACGTCCTCACCGAAAAGCAGGGTCTCCGGGTACTTGCAGAACAGGTCGTGCAGCGCATTGTTGATCTGGATGGCCAGGTGGCGCGGCGGCAGCTTCTCCGGCAGCTTGTCCTCGCTACCGAAGGCGGCTACCCGCTTCTCGTGAGGCGCGACACGCGCCGCCTCTGCTGCCACCGCATCGGGCGTGTAAGGAGCCAGCGGTGCCATCACGTGCTCGAGCGTGCCGATGCGCGGACGACTGTCGGCATCCTCGGCGGCGGCGAAGCAGCGCTTGCGCGTGGCTTCGTACAGTGCCAGCAGCGCATCCTTCGACAGCAGGCCGGATTCCAGCGCGATCGCCGCCGAACGCAGCAACGGGTCGGTCGCCTCCACCGCGCACAGCTCCTCCAGCGGACGCCATTCGATCTCGAAGTCGGTACCGGCGTGCCCCATGATCCGCGTGGTGCGCAGGTGCAGGAAGGTGGGGCGGCGCGTGCGGCGGCAATGCTCGACCGCCGCCTGCACCTGGCCGTAGCCGGTGGCCAAGTCCAGGCCATCGGCGTGGAAGTAGTCGAGATCCTTGCGGTCGCGGAAGTTGCGGCCGATCCAGCCTTCCGGCGTCTTCACCGAAATACCGATGCCGTTGTCCTCGCAGACGAACAGCACCGGTGCCGGCAGCTTCTGGTAGGCGGTCCACGCCGCCGCATTGAATGCGGTCTGCGCAGTGGCGTGATTGCTCGAGGCGTCGCCGAACGAGCAGATCGTGATGCTGTCCTCGGGAATCGGCGATGCATGGCCGATGCGGCGCGCCTGCTCGATGGCCACCGCCGTGCCCAGCGCCTTCGGCAGGTGCGATGCGATGGTGGACGTCTGCGGCAGCACCCACAACGGCTTGCTGCCCCAGACCTTGTGGCGGCCGCCCGACGCGGGATCCTCGGCGCTCGCCGCGAAGCTCAGCGCCGAATCCATCACCGGATCCATGCCCGGCAACTTGCGGAAGCGCTCGGCCATGAAGCCGCCGCTGCGGTAGTGCAGGAAGGCGGGGTCGGTATGCCGGGTCAGCCGCGCCACCATCGCATTGCCTTCGTGACCGGAACTGCCGATGGTGTAGAAGACCTTGTTCTGCACGCGCAGCACGCGTGCCATCAGGTCCAGGTGGCGCGAGATCAACTGGGATTCCAGCAGTTCGATGAAGCCGCCCGCATCCAGCGCGCTGCCGGGCAGGATGGCGTCGCCGGTCGCCGGCGTCGCGCCGACCCGTCCGTTCCACTCCTTCACGAACTCGATGAAGTTCTGGTCGCAGATCTCGGCACGGTTGAGGCCCTTCATGCGGGCCGGAATCGGGTTGGCGGTCATGTGTTTGCTCAGGCTTGGGAAAACGCCAGACGTGCTGCGACGTCGTCGCTCACACCCGGCATGGGAACGAAACCCGGCGTGGCGCGCACGCGCGCCAGCCAGTCGGTGATGCGGGGATAGACGGACAGGTCGAAGCCGCCGTCGTCCGCACAGTGCGTGTAGGCGAACAGCGCGATGTCGGCCACGCCGTACGCAGCGCCGGTGAACCACGCCTCGTGCTGCAGGTGGTTCTCCATCACTGCGAGCGCCTGTCCTCCGCGCTCGATCAGGCGCGGCAGGTCGGCTCTGCGTGGGGAATCGACAGGCGTCCAGCCGCGGATGAAGCGTGCTACCGCGATGTAGGGCTCGTGGCTGTACTGCTCGAAGAACAGCCAGCTCAACGCCTGCGCCCGCTGCCAGGCATCGACGGGCAGCATCGGCGTCCCTTCTGCCAGCCAGTACAGGATCGCGTCGGACTCGACGAGGACGCTGCCATCGGCGCGTTCCAGCATCGGCACCTTGCCGTTGGGGTTCTTCGCCAGGTACGCCGGCGTGCGCGTTGCACCCTGTGCGCTGTCGACCTCGACCCATGCGTAGGGACGACCCAACTGTTCCAGCAGCAGGCGTACCTTGTGGCAGTTGCCGGATGTGGACATCCCATGGACGGTGACGGGCTCAGGCGACATGGCGATCCTCCAGGAAGGCGGCGATCCGGGCGGCCTTGGCCCGGTCCTTGGCGCGACCGAAGAGCAGGAAGATGCGGTGCTGTTCGGTCAAGGTCGGCACGCGAACGGCATGCCCCCCGGCATCGAGGACGGCATCATCCAGCACACGGAGGGCCTGCCAGTGCGCAGCCGCCTTCACCTCCAGACCGCCCATCACTTCGAGCGGCATCGGCAGGTGCGTGAAGCGTGCGAACGTCGACCGGAAAAGAGTCTCGTCCTGCGGTTGGTACGACGCATCCACGTGCGACGACCAGATGCCCTGCAGCCGCAGTGCATCCTCCCGGCTGCACAGCACGTCGATGTCCTGCGGCGCGGTGTCCGGTACGCCAGCGAGCCCCATCGCGGCGCTGCCGATGATCCACCAAGGATCGCAGAAGGTCCGCGCCAGTTCAGGCAAGGCCTGTTGCAGGCCTGCATGCAGCGCGGAGGTCGCGTTCACGGATGCACGGCCCTGCGTGCCTGCCAGGCCGCACGCGTCTGCCCCCAGACCTCGACCGGCTTCTCATGATGAGGCTCAGGCAAGCGGTCCATCCGCAGATACGTCGAGCCGAGTTTGGCGGCGACCGCTTTCGACTTGGCGTTCTCCGGATCGATGGTGTGGATCACCTCATCCCAGCCCAGGTGATCGAAGACCCAATCGATGCAAACCGCGGCGGCTTCCGGCGCGTAGCCCCGCCCCCACGCCTCGCGGGCGATGCTCCAGCCCACCTCCGTGCCCGGCCAGCCCTCCGGCTGCCATGGCCCTACGCGACCGACCCAGCGTCCGCTCACTTTCTCGATCACCGAGAACATCGCGAAACCCTGGAGATGCCAACTGCCCAGCGTCGCCGCCAGGCTGCGCCAGGCGGGTGAGCGCGCCAGGACACCGCCGATGTAGCGCGTCGCCTCTTCGTCGGCGCCGAACGCTGCCCAGGCCTCGTAATCTTCACGCCGCGGCAGGCGCAGCAGCAGGCGCGGGGTTTCAAGCTGGAGATTGGACAGGTCCATCAGTACCGCACCATCCCACCAGAAAAACCGGACATAGCGAGGGGCGATGCTCGACCTCCCCTGCACCCGTACTCCCGCGCCGGGAGTGACCGACTCAGAACGCGTTGATACCGGTCAGCTCGCGGCCGATCACCAGTTGGTGCACGGTCTCCGTGCCTTCGTAGGTGATCACCGATTCCAGGTTCAACGCGTGGCGGATGGCCGCGTGCTCCGTGGTGATGCCCGCGCCGCCAAGCAGGTCGCGGCATTCGCGCGCGATGTCGATCGCCATGCGGCAATTGTTCCACTTCGCCAGCGACACCTGCGACGGCGCCATGGTTCCCGCATCCTTCAGGCGACCCAGCTGCAGCGACAGCAGCTGCGCCAGGGTAATGCGGCGGGCCATCTCGGCCATCTTGATCTGCGCGCTCTGCGTGGCGGCGACCGGGCGATCGAACAGGATGCGTTCCTTCGTGTAGGCCAGCACTTCATCCAGGCAGGCGATCGCGGCGCCGATCGGACCCCAGGTGATGCCGTAGCGGGCCTGCGTCAGGCAGCCCAGCGGCCCCTTCAGACCCTTGACGTTCGGCAGGCGACTGCTGTCGGGCAGGCGTACGTTGTCGAAGAACAACGCGCTGGTGACCGAGGCGCGCAGGCTCATCTTGTGCTTGATTTCCTGGGCGGTGAAACCCGGCGTGCCCTTCTCGATCAGGAAGCCCTGGATACCGTCATCCGTCTGCGCCCAGACGATGGCGATGTCGGCAAGGTTGCCGTTGGTGATCCACATCTTCGACCCGTTGATGACCCAATCATCACCATCACGGCGCGCATGCGTCTTCATGTTGGCCGGGTCGGAGCCACCATGCGGCTCGGTCAGTCCGAAGCAGCCGATGACCTTGCCGGCGGCCATGTCGGGCAGCCAGCGCTGCCGCTGCTCTTCGCTGCCGTAGGCGTAAATGGGGTACATGCACAACGAAGACTGCACGCTGACGAAGCTGCGGATGCCGCTGTCGCCGCGCTCCAGTTCCTGGCAGATCAGACCGTAGCTGACCGCGTTGAGGCCTGCACAACCGTACTTCTCGGGCAGCGAGGAGCCGAGCAGGCCCAGTTCCGCGATCTCGGGCACCAGTTCCTTCGGGAAGCGGCCCTGGTCGAAGGCGTCGCCGATGATCGGGCGCACGCGTTCGTCGGTGAAGCGCGCCACCGCATCCTGCACGGCACGCTCCTCTTCGCTCAGGAGGGATCGGACATCGAACAGGTCATACGGGTTCAGGGCCATTGCGCTTCAACCGGCGGGAGTCATTGTTCCGCATTGTATGCGGTGGCCCTCGGAGCCGGTAAGCGCCACTCCGCAAAGCAAAGGCCGGCGAAACGCCGGCCTTTGGGGGGTGCCACGTTGAAACGCAGGCCCACGCGGGGCCGGTGCCTCAGCCCTTGCCGGGCGCGTCGACGCTGGCGGTCTGCGTCACCACCTGCCCATCGATCACCGGCAGGCGATCACCCGGCTTCTGGTCCAGGCGAATGGTCTTGTCCTGGCCATCGAAACGGTAGGTCACGTCGTAACCGATCACCTTGTCCGTCGTGCCCATCGCAATGCGGCTACCCGGCTTGCTGTCCATCCGCATGGTGCCGGTGGTGCCATCCGGATTGCGGTAGGTCACGTTGTAACCCGTGACCCGGGAGGACTCCGACGTGGCGTTCTCGGTGTGGCACTGACGCTCCGTGCGGTTGACCACCCGGCCACCCACGTGGCGCTTGTCCACCTGGTTGCCGATGGCGCCACCGGCCACCGCACCGGCGACGGTCGCGGCTTTCTTGCCGTTGCCGCCGCCCACCTGGTTGCCCAGCAGGCCGCCGATCACGGCACCCGCCACGGTGCCGCCCACGTTGCCATCGCGCTCGGGCAGTCGCTCCTGCACGACCACGTCCTGGCAGACCTCACGGGGGGTGCTGGTGCTCGTCGTCTCGCGCACAGCCTCGGTGCCGATGACCGTTGCGTAGAGCTTCTCGGAGCTGGTGATCGGATCAGCCTTCACGACCGTGGCGTACTGCAGCGTACCCGTCGGGATCTCGTTGCCGGTGGCCGCCACGTCGTCCGCAACCAGCGTGCCATCGGTCGCCGTGACCAACCCGCCCTGCTCCACAGGGCCCTTGTCGCCCCCCTTGAGGAATGCGGCGGTGGCTACGCCACCCACCAGCAGCGCGCCTACGGCGACCAGAATCGTAGTGGTATTGCTCTTCATCGCTGCCTCCAAGTCGGGCGGTCCCCGATTCATCTTGGTCATCATTGCACCATTGCCAACCTGAACAAAGCACCTGCGAAGGCCCACGAAAACGAACAAAAAATGAACGCTTCAATGACGCGCCGATCATGCTAGCGTGGCGCGCGTTCCACCTCCAATGACAGAGATCCCGCCATGCCCAACCCACTGCTGCTGCCATTGCTTGAGTGGGCACGAAAGCTGCGCTACCCGACCTTGTTCAAGATCACGGCGGCGCTGTTCCTGGTCACCCTGTTCGTGCCCGATCCGTTCCCGCTCGTGGACGAGATCCTGTTCGGCCTCGGTACGCTGCTGCTGGCCAACTGGAAACGGCGCAAGGAACCGCCGTCGGCGATCGAACCCTCCAAGCACTGACGCATGCTGATCGATAGCCACAGCCATTTCGACGCACCGGAGTTCGACGCAGACCGTCATGAGGCGTTGGCGCGGGCGCGTGCGGCCGGGGTGACCCGGCAGGTGGTGCCCGCCGTCACGGCGTCTTCCTGGTCGAAGCTGCGCGAGGTGTGCACGAGCGATACGGGATTGTTCCCGGCCTACGGGTTGCATCCGATGTATCTCGCCGAACACCGTCCCGCGCATCTCGATGATCTGCGCATCTGGATCGAGCGCGAGCGACCGGTGGCCATCGGCGAGTGCGGGCTGGACTTTTTCGTCGACGGTCTGGATGCCGACGAACAGCAGCGCTATTTCGACGGTCAACTGCAGTTGGCGAGAGAGTTCGACCTGCCGCTGATCGTGCATGCGCGGCGCGCGGTGGATGCGGTGATCGCATCGGTCAAGCGTACCGGCCGCCTGCGAGGCGTGGTGCACAGTTTCTCCGGCAGCCCGGAGCAGGCGCGTCAGCTGTGGCAAGCCGGCTTCATGATCGGCCTGGGCGGACCGGTGACCTATGAGCGCGCGAATCGACTGCGCACGCTCGCCCGCACGATGCCACTCGAATTCCTGTTGCTGGAAACCGACGCGCCCGACCAGCCCGACGCGGGCATCCGCGGGCAGCGCAACGAGCCAGCACGGCTAACCGCGGTCCGTGACATGATCGCGGAACTTCGCGCCCAGTCGCCTGACGAGATCGCCGCGGCGACGACGCGCAACGCCGAGCGTCTCTTCAGCCTGCCGTCGGACTGACGGCCGGTTTCGACGGCTTGGCCAGCAATTCCAGCGCCTTGCTCACCATCACGAATGCGAACGCGCCGGTGATGTGGGTGGCCGCACCGAGGCCGACGTCGCAATCCAGTTTCAGCGCAGCGTCCGCGCCCAGTTGCGGGCGCAGGCCACAGACGCTGCCATCGGCCTGCGGATACTTGACGTTCTCCAGCGAGTACACGGCTTGTACGCCGAAGTAGCGATCCTTGTTCTTCGGGAAGTTGAAGTCCGAGCGCAGCTTCTTGCGCACCAGTGCGAGCAGCGCGTCGTGCTCGGTGCGCGAAAGATCCCGCAGGCGGATCTGGGTAGGGTCGGTGCGGCCGCCAGCCGAGCCGGATACGACGATCGGCAGCTTGCGCCGGCGACACCAGGCGATCATCTCCACCTTGACCCTGAAACTGTCGCAGGCGTCGAGTACCAGGTCGAATCCGCGATCAAGCAGTTCGACCATGTTGCTCGAGGTGAGGAACTGCGGCACGACCTCGACCTCGATCAGCGGATTGATCGCGCGGCAACGCGCGGCCATCGCCTCGGCCTTGTTCTGCCCGTAGTGACCCTCCAGCGCGGGCAACTGGCGATTGGTGTTGGACACGCAGATGTCATCGGCATCGATCAGCGTCAGATGGCCGATGCCGGAGCGTGCCAGCGCCTCTACGACCCACGAGCCCACGCCGCCCATGCCCACCACCGCTACACGTGCGGCCGCATGCCGCTCCACCGAGCCCACGCCGTACAGACGATCGATACCGGCGAACCGGTCTCTCAGTTCTTTCTTCATGTCACTAGTGTAAGCCGTGGCGCGAACCGTGACGGGCGTCGTACCATCGCGGCGTCACTCACAAGGAGCCCGCCGCATGGCCAGCCAACCCGAGACCAAGAAACCCTCCGCCGCCTCGCGTTACCTGTTCCTGTTTCTCATCGGCCTGGTGGTGGGCGCCATCTGCACGGTCATGGCGCTACGCGCCATCCAGGCACGCCAGGATCCATTCCCGGACAGCGTGATGAACGTGATGGCAAAGCACTCCGGTCAGTTGGCCGACAAGGTCAAGCAGAACCGCTGCGCCGCCACCGACACCATCCCCCACGTTCGTACGCTGCGGGCGATGGCGAACGATCTTGAGATGGCCTTCCCCGGCATCGCCGACGACCAGCGCTTCAAGACCCACACCAGCCAGTTCCGGGCCGACCTCGACGCCGCCCTGAGCGCGCCGCCGACCGATTGCGCCGCCGCCGCAGCGCTGGCCGAAAAGCTGGGCGGAAGCTGCAAAGCCTGTCATCAGGATTTCCGTGGGTGACGCGCGTTGCGCGACTGAATCGCTGCTGACAATCGGGCCGCGCAAGCGGCCCGATTGTCGTCATGTTCACGCGTCGATGTAGAGCATGCGCCTCCAAGGGACCGCACGGCACGACGGTCCCATACACCCACAGGAGGCACCCATGAACATGCGTCTGCTCGCCATCGGCCTGACCGCCACCGTCGCTCTCGCGGGTTGCGCCAGCACGTCTCCCGGCTATAGCAGCGGTGGCTACAACGGTGGCGGCTACAACAGCGCCCCGGCCAACCGTTACTGCGGCGACTGCGGCATCGTCGAGCGGATCGACGTGGTGCCATCCGGCCGCAGCGCACCGTCGGCTACCGGTGCGGTACTGGGCGGCATCGTCGGCGCCGTCGCAGGCCGCCAGATCTCCGACCGTACCGGCGGCAGTGAGGGCAACAAGAACGTTTCCACCGTGGCCGGTGCAGTGGCGGGCGCAGCGGCCGGCAACGCGATCCAGAACCGCACGACCGGCGACACCTACAACGTCACCGTTCGCATGGACGACGGTCGCCGGGTGACGATCAACCAGCACGACCTGGCGGGCGTACGGGAGAACACTTATGTCCGCATCCAGAATGGACGCGTAGTGATCCGCTGATCCTTGCCTGTTCCGCATCAAAGAAAAAGCCCGGCGTGAGCCGGGCTTTTTTTGCGGAGCACGCGCCGTAGCGCGGTTCGGCGATTTCCGGGATCAGACCGGCTGCACGGCGTCGGCCTGCAGGCCCTTCTGGCCCTGGACGACGGTGAAGCTGACCTTCTGGCCTTCCTTCAGGCTCTTGAAGCCCTGGGTCTGGATGGCGCGGAAATGCACGAACACGTCTTCACCATTCTCGCGGCTGATGAAGCCGAAGCCCTTGGCATCGTTGAACCATTTGACGGTTCCGGTTTCACGATCAGACATCTACTTGCTCCTTGAAACGGGTGGTGGTTACGCCTGCTGGGCGGCTGGTTGCAAGGAGGAAGCGAGGTACAACGATGCAGCGGATCATGGATCTACCCCATCAGGCCACGATTCACGGTGACCTTGGCAACGGCAGCGGCCGCACAGTAACCCGGCATTTGGCAAAATGCAAACGCTTGAACGGAAAAGTCAAGCCCCCGGCAACCCTTTGATTCCCTAGGAGATTTGATTGGACATCCAGATGCTCTACTACGCCCTGGCCGTGCTGCTGATCCTGGTGGGCGTCGCAGGCGTGATCCTGCCTGCCCTGCCCGGCCTGCCGCTGGTCTTCGCCGGCATGCTGCTGGCGGCATGGGCCGGGGATTTCCAGCAGATCGGCTGGATCACGCTGGTGATACTGGGTCTGCTGACGGTGCTCTCTTTCGCCGCGGACTTCTTTTCTACCGCGGTCGGGGCGCAGCGCGTGGGGGCCAGCCGCAAGGCATTGTGGGGCACGGTGATCGGGACGTTCGCAGGCTTGTTCTTCATGCCCATCGGACTGCTGGCCGGCCCCTTCGTCGGTGCACTGGTGGGAGAACTTTGGCACGGCCGCGAACTGGGCCAGGCGGCCAAGGTCGGCCTCGGCACCTGGCTCGGCATCGTGCTGGGCATCGTGCTGAAGCTGGGCCTGACATTCGCGATGCTGGGCCTGTTCGTGTTCGCCTGGATCTTCTGAAAGGCAGCCGGCACGCTGCGCCCCTCTCGACTGGCAGAATGTCGCCTCCCCCTGACCGAGCCCCTGCATGACGCACCGCACCCGACTGCTGCCGCTGGCCATCGGCCTCTGCCTGTCGTTCTCCGGCCAGGCGCAAGAGAACCCGCCGGCCACGACGCCCGCCGAAGCCTGCTTCCTGCTGGAGAACGATGCCGCCCGCCTGGCCTGCTACGACGACGCCCTCGGTCGTACCGCCGCCGACACCCGTCGTGCCGACGAGGATGCGATGGCAGCGAAGGAGGCCGAGGCTCAGGCCCGCGCCAAGGCACGGGCGGAGGCCCGCGCCGCCGCCGAGGCAGCCAAGGCGGCCGACCTGCCCTTGAGCGAACGCACCCGCCGCCGCATGGGCGCCTGGTTCCGCGTCGACGAAGCGGCCGAAGCCGACCTGATCGCCAATGCCGGCCGCGGCTCGCTGCTCGACAGCCGCTGGGAGCTGGCCAAGGACTCGAAACTGGGCGTGTTCCAGCTGCGTGCCTACAAACCGATGTACCTGCTGCCGGCGTTCTGGACCAGTCAGGTCAATGAAACGCCGTCGTCCCCCAACCCGGACAACACCGTCACCGAGCCTCAGGAGCTGCAGGACATCGAGGCAAAGTTCCAGCTCAGCTTCAAGACCAAGTTCGCCGAGAACGTGTTCGGCGACAACGGCGATATCTGGGGCGCCTACACCCAGAGCTCGCGCTGGCAGGTCTACAACGGCGAGGAATCGCGGCCGTTCCGCGAGACCAACTACGAGCCGGAAGTGATGCTGGTGTTCCGCAACAACTACAGCCTCGCCGGCTGGAAGGGACGCATGGCCGGTATCGGCATCAACCACCAGTCCAACGGCCGCAGCGATCCGCTGTCGCGCAGCTGGAACCGCGTCATCGCCACCATCGGCCTCGACCGCGAGAACTGGGCCTTCGTGGTGCGACCCTGGTATCGCGTGCCGGACGGCAACGACGATGACAATCCCGACATCGAGAACTACATCGGCCGCGGCGACGCGATGCTGACCTATGCGCGCAACGGCCATGTCTTTACCGTGCTCGGCCGGCACTCGCTGCGCGGTGGCGACGAATCGCACGGCGCGCTGCAGGTGGACTACGGGTTCCCGATCAACCGCGCGTTCCGCGGCCATGTGCAGGTCTTCCATGGCTACGGCGAAAGCCTGATCGATTACAACCACAAGGCCACTTATATCGGCCTCGGCATTTCCCTGCTGGACTGGTACTGATGGACGATGTGACGATCTACCACAACCCCGCCTGCGGCACCTCGCGCAACACGCTGGGACTGATCCGCAATGCCGGCATAGAGCCGAACATCATCGAGTACCTCAAGACGCCACCGGACCGTACCACCCTGGTGTCGTTGGTCGAAGCGATGGCGGTCCCCGTGCGGGATGTCGTCCGCACCAAGGAAGCCCTCTACGGCGAACTCGGCCTCGCCGATGCCGATGACGAGGCCTTGATCGCTGCGATGCTGATGCATCCGGTGCTGATCAACCGGCCGATCGTGGTCACGGCACGGGGCACGAAACTGTGCCGCCCCTCGGAACAGGTGCTGGACATCCTGCCGCAGCCGCAGCGCGGCGCCTTCAGCAAGGAAGACGGCGAGCCGGTCGTCGACGCGGCCGGAAACCGCATCGGCTGACGTAAGATCGGGCGCAGGAACCCGTATCGCCTGCCAGGGAAAGCGTCATGTCACGTCCGCGCCGTTCGTTCTTCGCCTATTCCTCCGCGCTGCTCGGGTTGCTCAGCCTGATGGCCGTGGCCTGCTTCCATTTCCCGGAACTGCTGACGAGCAAGGAGTTCCGCGCGGCCTACAACGAACAGTTCGCCCGCCACCTGCTGCTCGTTGGCCTGGCCGCAGCCTTCGTGATGGGTACGTGGGCGATCCTGCGCGACCGCAACAAGCGCATCGCGATGATCGGCGTGGGCAGCGCCACGTTTGCCGTGCTGCTGGGCGGCACCAACGTGCAGTTCGATGAGATCGGCAAGACCCCGTACTCGCTGGGACTGGACTGGTTCGTCATTTCGCTGTTCTTCTCGGCGCTGGTGTTCGTGCCGATGGAGCACTACCTGGGCAAGCGCCGGATTTCGCCGCTGCGCCCTGGTTGGCGTACCGACGTCACCTACTTTTTCATGAGCCATATGCTGGTGCAGTTCATCCTGATCCTGGTGACTGCATCCACTTCGACGATCGCCGGACTGGCCGCGTTCCCGGCATTGAAGAATGCGATCCAGTCGCTGCCGGTGTGGGCACAGTTCCTGATCGCGGTCTTCGTGGCTGACCTGGCGCAGGCGCTGCTGCACCGCGCGTACCACAACATCCCATGGCTCTGGCGCTTCCACGCCGTGCACCACTCCAGCCGCGAGATGGACTGGCTGGCCGGGTCGCGCATCCATATCGTCGAGATCGTGCTCACGCGCAGCGCCGTGCTGCTGCCGCTGCTGGTGCTGGGTTTCTCTACACCGGCGGTGAATGCGTACGTGATCCTGGTCGGCCTGCAGGCCGTACTGGCGCACGCCAACCTCGGCATCCGCTTCGGCTGGCTGGAGTACCTGCTGGTGCTGCCGCGCTACCACCACTGGCATCACGCACGGCACAAGGACTACCTGGACGTGAATTACGCCATCCATCTGCCTTTGGTGGACATGCTGATGGGTACGTTCAAGCTGCCACCCAAACAGGAAGAATGGCCGGAGGAGTATGGCGTGATGAAGCTGGAGACGGTGCCGCGCGGCATCCTGCGCCAGCACCTGATGCCGTTCCAGGGCGGGAAGAAGTTCGACGAGTACGTGGAATGAGCGAGGGCGCTGTGGCCCGTTGTAGGAGCGACGTGAGTCGCGACCGCACGCCATAGCAACTGGCAGCGCCATCTCGTGCGCTGCCTGCCTGTCACTGCCCATTCGCGAACGCGGGCCGATGCCCGCTCAGCGTCCGCGGTCGCGACTCACGTCGCTCCTACGGAAAGCAGCGTCCGATCACGTCCAGTCGGTCAGCCCTTCCCGGGCATAGACTTCCTTGAAGCTCGGTAGCGACTTCATGCGCTGCGCGTAGGTCTGCAGCACCGGCCAGGTGTCGGTCGGTTTTGGCATGTTGCGCGACCAGCGCATCAACATGGTCAGCAGGAAATCGGCGGCACTGCGCTGCGTACCCAGCAGGTACGGACCGTGCCCGTCCAGGTGGTCCGCGACCTGTCCCCAGGCCTTTTCCAGCTTCGCCCGCGCATGGTCCTGCGTCGCCTGGATGTTCGCCTCGCCGGCAATCTCGTCCGAGTAGAACCATGCACGGTAGGCGGGCATCAGCGTGTTGGCGCAGAACAGCATCCAGCGGTAGTACTGCGCCCGTTGCGTGCTGGCCACCGCCGGCGCCAGTTCGGCGCGCGGATGCGTGTCGGCCAGGTGCATCAGGATGGCCGCAGTCTCGGTAATCACCTGTCCGTCCATCACCAGCGTGGGTACCACGCCGGCGGGGTTGAGCTTCAAGTAGTCGTCCGACTTCTGGTCGCACTTGTCGAAGTCCAGCTCGTGCAGTTCGTGCGGAATGCCGAGTTCGATCAGCAGCCAGTGCACGACCAGGCTGGCGGTGCTGCGGGAGTAGTAGAGCGTGGTGTTCGGCATGGCGGACTCCGGAACGATCACAGATGAGGAGCAGGACGACGTTCGTGCAGGTGCAGCAGCGGGAAAGGGTTTCCACTGGCGTCCATGGGTGAGCGTCCGCCCACCTCGAAACCATTGGCCTGGTAGAACGCCAGTGCGGAGGGATTCTGCTCGTTGACGTCCACCGTCAACGCCCCCTTGCGGTGGCGCGCATGCGCCAGCAGGGCCTGGCCGCAGCCGCGCCGGAAGAACGCCGGATCGACGAACAGCGCCTCGACGTGTGCATCGGTCAGCGCGACGAACGCGGCGATGTCCTCCGGCAATTCCGCGAGCCACACCTCCAGTTGAGGCAACGCCACATCGCGCACGACCGGCAACAACGACTGGATGTCCGCTTCGGTCAGGAAGCTGTGCGTCGCGCGTACGGACGCCAGCCAGACCGCCAACAGACGTGGATGGTCGAAGGCGGTGGCGGGCCTGATCGTGATCACGGCGCCGTGTCGACGTTGCGGATCAGGCGACCACCACCGGAATCTTCCCGATCCGCGCCTGCCATTCCTTCGGTCCGGTCTGGTGCACCGACGTGCCCTGCGAATCGACGGCGACGGTCACCGGCATGTCCTGCACGGTGAACTCGTAGATCGCCTCCATGCCCAGGTCGGCGAAACCGACGACCTTCGCCGCCTTGATCGCCTTGGACACCAGGTAGGCTGCGCCGCCGACCGCCATCAGGTAGGCCGACTGGTGCTTGCGGATCGCGTCGATGGCGGCAGGACCACGCTCGGCCTTGCCGACCATGCCCAGCAGGCCGGTCTGCGCCAGCACCTGCTCGGTGAACTTGTCCATGCGGGTGGCGGTAGTCGGACCCGCCGGGCCAACGACCTCATCGCGCACCGGATCGACCGGACCGACGTAGTAGATGAAGCGGCCCTTCAGGTCGACCGGCAGCGGCTCGCCCTTGTTGAGCATGTCGACCATGCGCTTGTGCGCGGCGTCGCGGCCGGTCAGCAGCTTGCCGTTGAGCAGCAGCACCTCGCCTGGCTTCCAACTGGCGACGTCTGCCTGGGTCAGCGTATCGAGATCGACACGGCGGCCCTTCGAGGCGTCGTAGGTCAGTTCCGGCCAGTCTTCCAGCGACGGCGGATCCAGCATCACCGGGCCGCTGCCGTCGAGGGTGAAGTGCGCGTGGCGGGTGGCGGCGCAGTTCGGGATCATCGCCACCGGCAGGTTGGCGGCATGGGTCGGGTAGTCCTTGACCTTGATGTCGAGCACCGTGGTCAGGCCACCCAGGCCCTGCGCGCCGATGCCGAGCGCGTTGACCTTCTCGTACAGCTCCAGCCGCAGTTCCTCGGCACGATTGGAGGCACCGCGCGCCTGCAGGTCAGTGATGTCGATCGGCTCCATCAGCGATTCCTTTGCCAGCAGCATCGCCTTCTCGGCGGTGCCGCCGATGCCGATGCCGAGCATGCCCGGCGGGCACCAGCCGGCGCCCATCGTCGGCACCGTCTTCAGCACCCAGTCGACGATCGAATCGGACGGGTTGAGCATCGCGAACTTCGACTTCGCCTCCGAACCGCCGCCCTTGGCGGCGACGATCACGTCGACGGTGTTGCCCGGGACGACCTTGACGTTGACCACGCCCGGCGTGTTGTCCTTCGTATTGGTGCGCTTGCCGGCCGGGTCGGCCAGCACGCTGGCGCGCAGCTTGTTGTCCGGATGGTTGTAGGCGCGGCGCACGCCTTCGTGGACCATGTCTTCGACACCCATCGTGGCGTCGTCCCAGCGCACGTCCATGCCGATCTCGAGGAAGACGGTGACGATGCCGGTGTCCTGGCAGATCGGGCGGTGGCCTTCGGCGCACATGCGCGAATTGATCAGGATCTGGGCGATGGCGTCCTTCGCCGCCGGCGATTCCTCACGCTCGTACGCGGAGGCGAGGCTCTTGATGTAGTCGACCGGGTGATAGTAGCTGATGTACTGCAGGCCGTCGGCGATGGACTGGATGAGGTCTTCTTGCTTGATCGAGGTCATGGGACGTAAAGCCGGGGGCTGCCGGTGGGGTAGCGGGCGGAAGCCCCCATTTTAGGCCAAAGTGACTCCCCGCCCGGCTGTCACGCCACGCCGCCCAGCCCCGTCTTTGGTCGCATGAACGCCGAAACCACCTTCGAAACCCACCGTGCCCGCCTGTTCGGGCTCTCCTACCGCCTGCTCGGCAGCCGTAGCGATGCCGAGGACGTGGTCCAGGACACCTGGCTGCGCTGGCAGCAGACCGATCGCAGCGGCATCCGCGACGCGGAAGCCTGGCTGGTCACCGCCGCCACCCGCGTGGGCATCGACCGTCTTCGCGCCGCACGTCTCCAGCGCGAGCGCTATACCGGCCCGTGGCTGCCGGAACCGGCCGAAATAGACGAATCTCCATCACCGGAACACACGGCCGAGGTGGCCGAACAGGTCTCGCTGGCCTTTCTGGCGCTGCTGGAGCGGCTGGGGCCGGAAGAGCGTGCCGCGTTCCTGCTGAAGGAAGCCTTCGACTACGACTACGCGCAGATCGCGCCCCTGCTGGGCCAGAGCGAGGCGAACTGCCGGCAGATGGTCCATCGCGCCCGCGAGCGTGTGCAGGCGGGACGCCCCCGCTTCGACGTGCCGCCGGAGAACCATCGCCGCCTGCTGGAGCGTTTCATGCAGGCGGCGCGGCGCGGCGACCAGCCCGCGATCGCCGCCCTGCTGCGCGAAGACGCGCAACTCGTCTCCGACGGCGGTGGCAAGGGGCAGGCCGTCATCCGCCCGTTGTTGGGCGCGGTGCGCATCGCGCGGCTGTTCTGGGCCGCCTATCGCCGGCAGGACCCGGCCATCGCCTGGCGCATGGGCACGGTCAACGGCGAGCCCGCGATCCTGCGCTACCGCGACGGCGCACTGGTCGCGGTGATGGTCGCGGTGAGCGATGGCGACCGCATCAGCGAGCTCTATACGGTGGCGAATCCGGACAAACTGGGCGCCAGTGTCACGGCCGGCAGCGGTGGTGCGTCCTGGTAGTGAAGGTGGCCAGCGTGGCCGCCATTTAGGCACTGCCATGAGCATGAAGTTCCATCGCGTCGATTATCCCAAGCACGTCCCCGAGGCCTTCCGCAGCCTGTACGCCCTCAGCACCGCGCTCCACAACGGGGCACTGGGCAAGGAGTTCCTCGAACTGGTCTTCCTGCGCGTGTCGCAGATCAACGGCTGTGCCTACTGCGTGGACATGCACAGCAGTGCCCTGGTCAAAGCCGGAGTGGAGTCACGCAAGCTGCACACGCTGGCCGGCTGGCGCGACAGCCGTTTCTTCGACGCCCGCGAGGGCGCCGCACTGGCGTGGGCGGAGCAGTTGACCACCCTGCCGTCGGGCGCGCCCACCGACGCCGCCTACGAGGCACTGAAGGAACACTTCGACGAACACGGCATCGCCGAACTGACCATGGCCGTGGCGACGATCAACGCCTGGAACCGCTTGGGCGTGGGCATGCAGCCGATCCTGCCCTGACCGCCCAACGCTCGCGGGCCCGCCATGCCGGCGGCACAATGCCGGCATGGATACCCTCGTCCTCATCCTCGACCTGGTCGGTACGTTCGTCTTCGCCCTCAGCGGCGCCACACTGGGCGTGCGTCGCCGCCTCGACATCTTCGGCGTGCTGGTGCTGTCGTTCATCGCGGCCACCGCCGGCGGCATCACCCGCGACCTGCTGATCGGCGCCACGCCGCCGGCGGCGCTCAGCGACTGGCGCTACCCGGTGACCTCGCTGGCGGCCGGCATCGTGACGTTCTTCTGGGCGCCGCTGATCGAGAAGCTCCACCACCCCGTGCGCCTGTTCGATGCGATGGGCTTGGCGCTGTTCGCCGTCGCGGGCACGCAGAAAGCGCTGGAGTACGGCATCTCGCCACCGATGGCTGCCGCCATGGGCATGCTGACCGGCATCGGGGGCGGCATCGCCCGTGACGTCCTGCTGGCGCAGGTGCCGCTGGTGCTGCGTGCCGAGCTTTACGCGGTGGCTGCACTGGCGGGCGCGCTGGTCGTCGCCGCGGGTCAATGGTTGGCCCTGCCCGCCCTGCCCTGCGCCCTGGTCGGCGCCGGCCTCTGCTTCGGGCTGCGCATGATGGCCGTGACCTATGGCTGGCATCTGCCGATCGCCCTGCAGTCCGGCGGCGACGGCGAACCGCCCGGGCCGCTCAAGTGACCCGCCGATGCGCCCAAGCGTGCCGGGCCGCCGACGAGTCGTGAGGGCACCCGGCGACGGGGGCGGTAGCATGGCGCTACCTGCGTTCTGATCGACACCATGGCCATCGCCACCTCCCATCCGCTGGCTCTGCCGCGCCAGCACGTCTTCTGGCTGTTGCACCTGACCGGCTGGGGCGCCTACGTCGCCCAGGGCTGCCTGTATGCGGTCGCCCACGGCAAGCCGTCCGGCTACTGGGTGGTGCCGGCCACCGCCGCGACCATGGGCGCACTGGTTACGCTGGGCCTGCGCTACGTGCTGAAAAGCTGCTGGAGCCTGCCGCCGCGCCGGTTGCTGGCGCTGATGGTCCCGCTGATCCTGGCCAGTTCGGCCGTCATCGATTTCGTCACCCGAGAAGTGCTGGTCGACTTCTGCGAGACCTGCAAGCCGACCACGCAGCTCGAATTCATCGCCTACTCGCTGGGCTACATCTACGTGCTGCTGGCCTGGGTGGGCGCCTACATGGGCATCAAGTACTACCAGCAGCTACAGGACGAAACCGCGCGCGCGCTCGCCGCCCGCAGCATGGCGCACCAGGCGCAGCTGAAGATGCTGCGCTACCAGTTGAACCCGCACTTCCTGTTCAACACGCTCAACGCGATCTCCACGCTGATCCTGGACCGCGACAACGCCACCGCCAACCGCATGGTGCAGGGCCTGTCGTCGTTCCTGCGCCACTCGCTGGACAACGATCCGATGCAGCGCGTGACGCTGCGGCAAGAACTGGACGCGCTGACGCTGTACCTGGACATAGAGAAGATCCGCTTCGCCGAACGCCTGCGCATCGAGACCGCCATCGACGAGGACTGCTGGCGCGCGTTGCTGCCCAGCCTGCTACTGCAGCCGCTGGTGGAGAACGCCATCAAGTACGCGGTCGCCAAGCAGGTCGCCGGCGGCCTGCTGCGGATCGAGGCGGAGCGCGATAGCGACCAGCTGGTGCTGCGCGTGATCGACGATGGCCCGGGCTGCAGTGCCCTGGCCGGCGACCAGCTGCCGCCCGGCAAGGGCGTGGGCCTGCGCAATACGCGCGAACGGCTGCATGTGCTGTACGGCGAGGCCAGCGGCTTCTTCGTGCGCAATCTCGAACGCGGCATCGAGGTGACGCTGCGCCTGCCGTTCGAAACCTCGCAGACGCTGGGAGACTGACGCATGGAGGCCAGTGCCCACGCACCGCTGCGCGCCATCATTGTCGACGATGAACCGCTGGCCCGTCGCGGCCTGGAGATCCGCCTGGCCGCCCATCCGGACGTGGAGATCGTCGGCTACTACGGCGACGGCGCCTCGGCCATCGACGGGCTGCGCGAGCACCGGCCGGACCTGATGTTCCTCGACGTGCAGATGCCGGGCATGGACGGCTTCCAAACCCTGCGCACGATCCCCGCCAGCGAGATGCCGCTGGTCGTCTTCGTGACCGCCTACGATCACTACGCCATTCGCGCCTTCGAGGCTTCCGCAACCGACTATCTGTTGAAGCCGGTGGAAGAGTCGCGGCTGGCGCAAGCCCTGGTGCGGGTCCGCCAGGCGCGCGCGCAGCGCGAGGCCAGTGGCCACTGCGCCCACCTGCTCGGCCTGCTGGGCGAGCTCAGCGGCCGGCCGCCGCTGGACCTGGACGAGGCGCTCAAGCCCGACGCCCTGGACCTGTTGCGACGCGAGGAAAAGCTGGCCGTGCGCGACGGCGGCCGCACCGTGCGCGTGGACCTGCACAGCATCCGCTGGATCGACGCGGCCGGCGACTACATGTGCATCCACACCGATGGTGACGCGCCCAACGGCAACACCCTGATCCTGCGCGCGACCATGCGTGAGCTGGAAAAGCAGCTCGACCCGCAACGTTTTCCGCGCATCCATCGCTCCACCATCGTCAATGCGCGCCGCGTCGTCGAGATGCGGCCGCACACCAACGGCGAAAGTTTCCTGCTGCTCGACTGTGGCCAGGAACTGAAGCTGTCGCGCAGCCATCGCGACAAGCTGGCGATGCTGCTGTAGCGGTATCCGGTTCCTGTAGGAGCGACGTCAGTCGCGACCGCACGCCCGGATGTTCTTCGAACGATGCTCCCGTGCGAATCGCCAGCGACAAGCGCACTTCACCATCGATGCGACATCGAGCCTCATGCATATTCAGCGCGTGCGGTCGCGACTGACGTCGCTCCTACAACAACGGACCCTGCCTGCGTAACCCGGATTCTCGATCCTCGGTTCGTCGTACCGCTTTCTCCGCTCGCCGCAATCCGCGGCAGCGCATGACTTCCGGGCCATAACCGCACAAGAAGACGCGCGCATCGTGCGCACCGCCGACCACCACGCGGACCCGCACGATGAAACTCACCGACGCTTCCCTGCGCAATCCGGCCGCCGTCGCGGTCGTCGTGGCGATGGTCTGCGCATTCGGCCTGATGAGCCTGGGCAAGCTGCCGCTGCAGCTCTTTCCCGACATCGAACGTCCGCAGATGTCCATCCAGACGTCCTGGCGCGCCGCCTCGCCGCAGGAAATGGAGTCGGAGATCGTCGAACCCATCGAAGCCGTGATGCAGGGGTTGCCGGGGCTGGAAGAGATCGCTTCCAACGTCAACGCCGGCAACAGCTTCATCAACCTGACCTTCGCGGTCGGCAGCGACATGGACGCGATGCTGGTGGAAGTGCTGTCGCGGATGAACCGCCTGCAGCCGCTGCCGCGCGATGCGACCCCACCCGTCGTGCAGGCCGGCGCCGACAACGCCAACAACTCGTTGACGTTCTTCTTCATCCAGAAACTGCCGGGCACGAGCGGCGACATCCTCGACTACCGGCAGCTGATCGAGGACCGCATCGTGCCGCGCCTGACCTCCGTCGACGGCGTGGCCGGCGTCGAGATCAACGGCGGCGCCGAGGACGAGCTGACCATCACCCTCGACCTGGAGCGTGCCGCCGCGCTCGGCATCCAGGTCCCGGATGTCGCCGCCGTCGCCGCGCGCGCCACCGACGTCTCCGGCGGCGTGGTGGAGGCTGGCCGCCGCGAGTACGTGCTGCGTTTCGCGGGCCGCTATTCGCCGGACGCCATGGGCGACCTGATCCTGGCCTGGCGCGACGGACGTCCGGTGCGGCTGGGCGACGTGGCCGCGGTCGAGGTGAAGCGTCCGGAGCAACGCTTCTTCGCCTACCAGAACGGCAACCCGGCGATCGGCCTGCGCATCCTGCGCGAGAGCGGCGCCAACGTGCTGGATACGCTGGACGAAGTGAAGCGCGTGGTTGCCGACGTGCGCGAGGAGGAATTGAAGCCGCTCGGTCTCGACATCGCGCAAAGCTTCGATGCTTCCGTGTTCATCAACCGCGCGCTCGGACTGCTGTCGGGCAGCCTGACCGCCGGCGTACTGCTCGCCATCGGCTGCCTGTGGTGGTTCCTGCGCGATGTTCGGGCCACCGCGCTGATCGCCTGCGCGATTCCCATCTCGCTGCTCGCCACCTTCATCGTGCTGCAGCTGACCGGCCGCAGCCTCAATGTCATCTCGCTGGCCGGCCTGGCATTCGCCGTGGGCATGGTGATGGACGCGGCTGTCGTGGTGGCCGAGAACATCGTCCGCCTGCGCGAGGAAGGGATGCCAGCGACACGGGCGGCGCTGGAAGGCACCCGGCAGGTTGGCGGCGCGCTGGTGGCATCCACGCTGACCACCGTGGCGGTGTTCCTGCCGGTGATCTTCATGGACGATGTGGAAGGCCAGCTGTTCGCCGACCTCGCGCTGACGATTTCCATCGCCGTGGGCATTTCGTTGCTGGTCGCGGTCACCGTACTGCCGGCGGCCGCCGGCAGCTGGCTGCGCACGCGCCCGGGCGACGTCGCCCAGCATCGCGCCTGGTCGCGCATCAGCGACTGGGCGCTGCGCGTGACCGAAGGCCGCAAGCGCCAGTGGGCGTGGGTGGGCGGCCTGGTGCTGGCGCCGGCGCTGCTTGCCGCCCTGCTGATGCCGCAGATCGACTACCTGCCGCCAGTGAAGCGTGCCGCGGTCGATGCGTTCTTCAACTTCCCGCCCGGCATGAGCCCGGAACGCGTCAACCGCGAGATCGCGCCGGTCATCCTGGAACGCATGCGCCCCTACATGGACGGCGAGAAGGGCCCGCAGCTCAGCAACTGGTACCTCAACGTGTGGCCGGGCGGCGGCTCGCTGGGCGCGCGCGTGGTGGACCCGGACGACATCGGCGAACTGGAACGCATCGTCCGCGACGAGATCGTCGTCGGCTTCCCGGACACGCGCGCGTTCGCCAGCGAAGGCGAACTGTTCGGCAGCTTCGGGGGTTCGGCCCGCGCCATCGCCATCCACCTGCAGCACGGCGACGGCGACGCACTGACGCGTGCGGCAGAAGCCGGACGCAAGCTGCTGTCCGAGCGGTTCGCCGGCGCCAACGTGCAGGCATGGCCGAATGCGGACGCGGGCACGCCCGAACTGCGCATCCGGCCCGACGACCGCCGGCTGGCCGAAGTCGGCTGGCGTCGTCCGGAACTCGGGACCGTGGTGCGCGTGCTCGGCGATGGCCAATGGCTGGGCGAGTACTTCGACGGCGACCGCCGCCTGGCCATCATCCTGCGCAGCAACCGCGGCGATGACGTCGAACGCCTCGGCGCCGCGCCGCTGGCGACGCCTCAGGGCGGCGTGCTGGGCCTGGCCTCGCTCGCACAGGTGGACACCGTGCTGGCACCGAACCAGCTGCGCCGCATCGACCGCCGCCGCACGGTGACGCTGACGGTCGACCCGCCCGCGGCGATGTCGCTGGAGGAGGCGCTGGACATCGTCAACGACGAAATCGTGCCGTCGCTGCGCGACGCACTGCCACCCGACGCCGCCATCCGCATCTCCGGCAGCGCGGACCGGCTGGGCGAAGTGGTGCGCAGCATGGGCATGAACTTCGTGCTGGCACTGGTCGTGCTGTTCATGCTGATGGCGGCGATGTTCAAGTCGCTGCGCGACAGCGCGTTCGTCATGGCCACACTGCCGATGGCGGTGCTGGGCGGCGTCGCGGGCCTGCGCGTGCTCGACCTGGCCGCCGGGCAGACGCTGGACCTGCTGTCGATGATCGGTTTCATCATGCTGCTGGGCATGGTGATCAACAACGCCATCCTGCTGGTTGCGCAGGCCCGCGAAGCGCAGGCCGCCGGCGCTTCGCTGGACGACGCGCTGAAGCAGGCGCTGGACCAGCGCCTGCGGCCGATCCTGATCGCCGCTCTCACTGGTGTCCTCGGCGCGCTGCCGATGGCGATCAACCCTGGCCCGGGCGCGGTGATCTACCGCGGGCTGGCCGCGGTGTCCGTCGGCGGCGTGGCGCTGAGCCTGCTGTTCACCGTCGTCCTGGTGCCCGCGCTGCTCCGGTTGGCCGGCGAGCGCACGCCACGTCCGGCACGCGATGCCGACGCCGCCCTTTCCCCTGCTGTTTCCTGACCCCTCCTCCGGAGAATCCCATGCGTCCCCTGCCCAAACTGCTGATCGCCTCTGCGCTGGCCGGCGTCCTCGCCCTCCCCCTGGTGAAACTGGACGCCGATGCCAGCGCGCCTGCCGACAAGGCCGACGCGCCGCCTGCCATCGTCAGCGTCGCACCCGCCGTCAGTACCGCGTTCGCGCCGCGGCACTGGTCGCCGGGCAGTATCGTCAGCCGCCGCGATGCCCGCGTGGCCAGCGAACAGGACGGTCGCGTCGTCGAGGTGGCCGAGGTCGGCCAGCGGGTGCGCAAGGGACAGGCACTGGCCGTGCTGGACGATACCGCCCTGCGGCTTCGCGAACAGGAAGGCCAGGCAGACCTCGCCCGCATCCAGGCGCAGCTGGCGCTGGCAAACCGGCAGGAGCAGCGCTACGCGCAACTCGCCGCGCAGCAGAACATCGCCCGCGCGCAGTACGAACAGTTGCGCGCCGACCGCGATGTGCTGGCGCAGGAGCGCGCGCGCGTGCTGGCGCAACTCGCGCAGACGCGCCACCAGCGCACGCAGATGGTCGTGCGCGCGCCCTTCGACGGCATCGTCGCCGAGCGCCACACGCAACTGGGCGAGTACCTGATCACCGGCGGCTCGGTGGCGCGGCTGGTGGACACCGGCGCACAGGAAGTGCGTGTGCGCGCACCGGTCGACCTCGCCCGCCATCTCGGCACCGGCACCGAAGTGCGCGTACGCAGCGCGGGCGGAGAAGGCACCTATCCCGTCAGCGCGCTGGTCCCCGTGGGCGACGAAGCCTCGCGCCAGCTGGAACTGCGGATCGCCGTGCAGGGCCTGGACATCCCGGTCGGCACCGCCGTGGACGTGGGCCTGCCCAGCGCGGAAACGCGCATGGTGGTCGCGGTGCCGCGCGATGCGGTGGTCCTGCGCCGCGAGGGCGACTTCGTCATGCGCGTGGACACGGCCGGCAAGGCCGAGCGCGTGCCGGTGAAGACCGGTGCCGAACTGGATGGACTGGTCGAAGTCAGCGGCGAAGTCGCCGCAGGCGACCGCCTGATTGTGCGCGGTGGCGAACGCATCGAGCCCGGACAATCGCTCGACATCCAGCCGCTCGGCCCGACGGTGGCGATGCGCTGACGCGGGCCCCGTGCCTTCACTGACGGCGACGCCGCAAACGGGCACAATCCGGGCATGCCGTCGCCCTCCCCGCACGCCGCGCCCGCACGCAATCCCACGCCCAACCTGCGCGAGCGCTTCGATGCGATGCGCAACCTCGGCCCGTTCCTGCGCCAGATCTGGCAGACCAGCCGCCCGCTGACGCTGGCCAGTCTCGGCCTGCGCCTGCTGCGGGCGTTCATGCCGGTGGTCACGCTGTACATCGCGAAGCTGATCATCGACGAGGCCATCCGCCTGGTCGGACTGGGCCTGGATTTCGGCTCGCTGGGCGATGCCTGGCGCAGCGGACAGCTCGACACGCTGGCGACCCTGCTGGCGCTGGAGTTCGCACTGGCCATCGGCTCCGACCTGCTCGGCCGGCTGGTGAGCTACGCCGACGCGCTGCTGTCGGAACTGTTCACCAACGCGACCAGCGTACGGCTGATGGAGCACGCGGCCACGCTCGACCTGGAGGATTTCGAAGACCCCGACCTGCAGGACAAGCTGGACCGCGCCCGCCGCCAGACGATGGGGCGGATGAACCTGATGAGCCAGCTGTTCGGCCAGGTACAGGACGCGATCACCGTGGTCGCCTTCGCTGCCGGCCTGCTGGTCTATGCCCCGTGGCTGATCGCGCTGCTGGCACTGGCGCTGATCCCGGCCTTCGTCGGCGAGGCGCATTTCAACGCGCTGGGCTATTCGCTCAATTTCCAGTGGACGCCCGAGCGTCGCCAACTGGAGTACCTGCGCCAGATGGGCGCCAGCGTGGAAACAGCGAAAGAGGTGAAGATCTTCAACCTCCACCGCTTCCTGATCGAGCGCTATCGCACGCTGGCGGACAAGTTCTTCCTCGCCAACCGGGCACTCGCGCGCCGGCGTGCGCTGTGGGGCACGGTGCTCGCCGCGCTGGGCACGCTGGGCTACTACGTCGCCTACGGCTACATCGCATGGCGCACGGTGCGCGGCGACTTCAGCATCGGCGACCTGACCTTCCTGGCCGGCAGCTTCCTGCGCCTGCGCCAGCTGCTGGAAGGCCTGCTGATCGGCTTCTCGCAGGTCGCCGGCCAGGCACTGTACCTGGACGACCTGTTCTCGTTCTTCGAAATCGAGCCGGAGATCGCTTCGCCCGCCAACGCCGCGCCGATCCCGCGCCCGATCACGCACGGCTTCGTGTTCGAGAACGTCGGCTTCCGCTATCCCGATGCCGAGCGCTGGGCGGTGCGCCACCTCGACTTCCAGTTGCAGGCCGGCGAAGTGCTGGCGCTGGTGGGCGAGAACGGCGCCGGCAAGACCACGCTGGTGAAGCTGCTCGCGCGCCTGTACGACCCGGACGAAGGCCGCATCCTGCTGGACGGGCGCGACCTGCGCGAATACGACATCGACGACCTGCGCGCCAACATCGGCGTGATCTTCCAGGACTTCGTGCGCTACCACCTCACCGCCGGCGAGAACATCGGCGTGGGCCGCATCGAGGCGATGCAGGACCAGGCGCGCATCCGCGCCGCCGCCGCGCGCGCGATGGCCGACAAGGTGATCGACGGCCTGCCGCGCGGTTACGACCAGATGGTGGGCCGCCGTTTCAAGAACAGCGTGGATCTGTCCGGCGGTCAATGGCAGAAGATCGCCATCGCGCGCGCCTACATGCGCGATGCGCAGGTGATGATCCTGGATGAACCGACGGCCGCCCTCGACGCGCGTTCGGAGTTCGAGGTCTTCCAACGCTTCAAGGAATTGTCGGACAATCGGACCGCGGTGCTCATTTCGCACCGCTTCTCCAGCGTCCGCATGGCCGACCGCATCCTGGTCCTCGACCAGGGCCGCCTGGAAGCCAGCGGCACCCACGAACAACTCATGGCCGCCGGCGGCCGTTACGCCGAACTGTTCGAACTGCAGGCCGCGGGTTACCGCTGATTTTTCCCCCACAGGAGACACGACGTTGCGCAACGCCCACCATCGACTCGCCACCGCCCTCCTCCTCGCGCTGCCGTTGGCCGCCTGCGATTCCTCCGCCAGCGGCGACACCGCCAAGGGCGCCACACCCGCCGCCGCACAGGCCGCCCCGGCCAGCCAGCCGTCGCAGATGCTGGCCAGCGCCAAGGGCCAGATCCGCGTGACCCGCGTGGCGAGCGGCCTCGACTATCCGTGGAGCCTGGCGTTCCTGCCCGATGGCGCGCTGCTGGTCACCGAGCGCAGCGGCCAGTTGCGCCGCGTCGGTGCCGATGGCGCGGTGTCCGCTCCGATCAAAGGCGTGCCCGCGGTATACGCCACCGGCCAGGGCGGACTGCTCGATGTCGTGCTCGCACCCGACTTCGCCAGCAGCCAGCGCATCTACCTGAGTTACGCGGAGGCGGGCAGCGGCGGCACGGCGGGCACCGCCGTCGCTTACGGCACGCTGTCGGGCGACACGCTGGCGGACGTCAAGGTCATCTACCGCCAGGAACCCAAGCTCGAAGGCCCCAACCATTTCGGTTCGCGCCTCGTGTTCGACGACGCGGGTCATCTCTTCATCAGCCAGGGCGAGCGCAATCACCGTCCGACCGCACAGGAACTGGACAAGCTGCAGGGCAAGCTGGTGCGCCTGAACCTGGACGGCAGCGTGCCGCAGGACAATCCCTTCGTCGGTCGCAAGGGCGTGCGCCCCGAGATCTACAGTTACGGCCACCGCAACATGCAGGGCATGGCGCGCGACCCCCGTACCGGCAAGCTGTGGCAGAACGAGCACGGCCCGCGCGGCGGCGACGAGATCAACCTGCCCGAAGCCGGCAAGAACTACGGCTGGCCCACCATCACCTACGGCATCAACTACTCGGGCCAGCCGATTCCCGAAGCCGAAGGCAAGGTGAAGGCGGGTATGGAACAGCCCTATCACCTGTGGGAGAAATCGCCGGGTGTTTCCGGCATGGCGTTCCTCGTCGGCAAGCCCGACAGTCCGTGGAACGACAGCCTGTTCGTCGGCGCACTGGCCGAACGCAACCTGATCCGGCTGACCCTGGACGGCGACAAGATCCTGGGCGAAGAACGCCTGCTCAACGAGATCGGCGAACGCGTGCGCGATGTGCGCGTGGCCGCCGACGGCAGCGTCTATGTCGTCACCGACGAGGACGACGGCAAGGTCTGGCGCATCGAACCGCCGCAGGCGCCGTGAGTACGGCGATGCGACGCCTCCTGTTCGCCAGCGCCCTGTGCTGCGCATCGCTGGCGCATGCGCAATCGCCCATCGACTACGCGGAAGCCAAGGCCCGGGCAGACGCGGACGAGGCCTCGCTGCCCGCCGCTGCCGCCAGCGCCATGCGCGACGCACAGGGCGCTGCGCTGGACGCCGCCATCGCCGGCTGCGCTACGCCCACGGCGGATACGTCGCCGTTCGTGGTGGTGGCGGAACTCGATGCCACCGGCAAGGTGGTGCGCACCTGGCGCGAAGGCAGCACGCCGCTGGCGATCTGCGTGCAGAAGCAGATCGCCGGCAGCGCGCTGTCGGCGCCGCCGCGCGCACCGTTCTTCACTTCGTTCGAGCTGAGTTTTACCCGATGAGCGACACGACCGCCGACATCAATGCGCTCCTGCGCGCCCGGCTGCCCGCCGGCGCACCGCTGCAGATCCCGCCGCCCTGCCTGCTCGACATGCAGGGCGAACCGGTCGAGTACGTGGAAGGCCAGTCGCTGGCGATGCGGTTCCCGGTACTGCCGCGTTACCAGAATCCGATCGGGCACATGCAAGGCGGCTTCATCGTGGCCGCGCTGGACAACACGCTGGGCCCGTTCTCGTACCTGATCGCGCCGCCGAGCGTGACGACGTCGCTCAACACGCAGTACCTGCGGCCGGTCACGCCGGAAATGCCGCACATCATCTGCCATGCAAAGTTGGTGGAGCGCACGCGCAACCAGTTGTTCCTCGCCGGCGAAGTGCGCGATGACGCGGGACGCGTGCTGGTGATGTGCCAGGCGGTATGCCAGATCCTGCCGCAGAAAGGCGACTGATCCGTTTGAGCCCTCTCCCACCGGGGGAGGGGTTGGGGTGAGGGGCAACGAAGTCCCTTCCCTCTCCGATTCCTGGCATCGACCACACCCGCGATTGGCTTGGGTTTCACGGCCTTGTGGGATGGACTTTCTCTCTGGATGCATGGTGCCGCTCGCCGCGGGGGCCCTACTTTCTTTGCTTGTGCAAAGAAAGTAGGCAAAGAAAGCACACCCCGGCGGTCCGCCCGCCGCCATGCGGCGGGTGCGCAGTCCCGTCGCGAATTTTCGTGCAGGGCATCCTGCCCTGTACGAAAACGGCGCACATCCTTGTGCGCCGCCCTTCGGGTTTTACGCACCGTGACTGCCGGACCTCAGGGCCCCCGAAAGCAGACACGGACAGATCCTGGGTGCACGCCTTTGATCTGGCTTTTCAGGTTCCCCATGAGGCACGGTGAGTGGGGCGGGTAAAACCCGAAGGGCGCCGTCATGGATGACGGCGTTTCCGTATGGCACATGGATGTGCCTTACGGAAATTCCCGACCCGCTCGCGGACCCGAAGCGAAGCGCAGGGCGTGCCGCCTGGGGCGTGTTTCTTTGGTTCCTTTCTTTGCAAGAGCAAAGAAAGGGACGCCCCCGCGGCGAGCGGCGCCATGCCTGAAAAAGAAGACCCATCCCGCAAGGCCGTCAAACCAACGACATCGTGGATGTTGTGCCAGGCGGAGCAACCTGAAGAAACGGGCTTCGTCGCCCCTCACCCCAACCCCTCTCCCGCAGGGAGAGGGGCTCAACAGCTCAACGCCACTCGAACCGGTCCCCATCCAGCATCGCGGGGAACCGTTCCCGGTGCGCCGCCAGCGCCTCGGCCGAGATCGTCGTCGTCGTCACGCCCTCGCCCGCCGGCAACTCCACCACCGGCTGTCCGAGCATGTCGATCACCGCGCTGTCGCCGCTGTACTCATGCCCGTTGCCATCCGTGCCCGCACGATTGACCGCCGCCACGTAGCACAGATTCTCGATCGCGCGTGCGCGCAGAAGCGTCTTCCACGGGTACGCGCGCGGCGCTGGCCAGTTGGCGACGAAGAGTTGCAGATCGAAGTCGAGTTGCCCGGGGCGCTCGACGTCGTAGCGGTTGCGCGCGAATACCGGGAAGCGCAGGTCGTAGCAGACCAGCGGATTGATCCGCCAACCTTTCCATTCCACCGTCAGCCGATCACGACCGGCGGCATAGCGCTTGTGCTCATTGGCGTAACGGAACAGATGGCGCTTGTCGTAATACTGCAACCCACCATCCGGCGTCGCGAACAGCAGGCGGTTGAACACGCCCTCCGCCGTGCGCAGTTGCACGCTGCCGGTGACTGCCGCATCGAGCTTCGCCGCCTGTTCGCGGATCCACGTGATCGTCGGGCCGTCCATGCCTTCGGCCTGGTCGATGGCCTCGTTGCTGAAGCCGCTGGTGAACGTCTCCGGCAGGATCACCAGATCGGTCTGCCCGGCCAGCGGCGCGATCAGGCCGCCGTAGTAATCGCGGTTGCCCGCCGGATCGTGCCAGCGGGTTTCTCCCTGGACGAGGGAAATGCGGAGATCCTTCGCCGGACCGGACTCGCTCATCACAGCGTCTTCAAGCGTTCGATAGCCGCATCCAGCGTCGCGTCGTTCTTGGCGAAGCACAGGCGCGCCAGGCGCTGGCCGGCCGGCGGAGTCTCGTAGAACGGCGACAGCGGAATGGCAGTGACGCCATGCTCGATGGTCAGCCACTTCACGAACTCGGCATCCGGCAGGTCGCTGACCGCCGAATAGTCGACCAGCTGGAAGTAACCGCCCGGCACCGGCAGCGGTTTGAACTTCGTGCCCAGCAACTGCTCGCGGAAACGGTCGCGCTTTTCCTGGTAGAACGCACCCAGCTGCTCGTAGTGCTCGGGTTCGTCGCGGATCATCGCGGCGAACGCGTGCTGCGCCGGCGCGAACGTGCAGAACACGTTGTACTGGTGCACCTTGCGGAATTCCGCGCTCAGCGCCGGTGGCGCAATCGCATAGCCGATCTTCCAGCCGGTGCAGTGGTAGGTCTTGCCGAAGCTGGACACCACGAAGGCGCGCGCGGCCAGTTCGGGGTAGCGCAGGATGGATTCGTGGCGGCGGCCGTCGAAGACGATGTGTTCGTACACCTCGTCCGAGATCAGGTAGATGCCGGTGCCTTCCAGCAGCGCGGACAGCGCGCGGATGTCGGACGCGTCGAACATCGCGCCGGACGGGTTGTGCGGGCTGTTGACGATCAGCAGGCGCGTTTTCGGCGTGATCGCCGCACGCACGCGGTCCCAGTCCACCGCGAACGTCT
This sequence comes from Pseudoxanthomonas sp. LjRoot143, assembly GCF_964252945.1. NCBI lineage: Bacteria > Pseudomonadati > Pseudomonadota > Gammaproteobacteria > Lysobacterales > Lysobacteraceae > Pseudoxanthomonas > Pseudoxanthomonas sp. LjRoot143. The sequence continues at coordinate 2,250,032 of NZ_CAXUPM020000001.1, forward strand.
GCGGGTCCAGCGGCACGTGCACGGCACGCGCGCCGGCCAGGTCGATGGCGGGCTCGTAGCTGTCGTAGGCCGGGTCCAGCACGATGACCTCTTCGCCCGGACGTACGACCGCATGGATCGCGTTGAACAGCGCCTCGGTGGCACCGCTGGTCACGGTGATCTCGGTGTCCGGGTTCACCTCGCGGCCGTAGCAGCGCAGCACCTTCTCGGCAATGGCCTGGCGCAGCGGCGCCACGCCCGTCATCGGCGCGTACTGGTTGTGCCCGGCGCGCATGGCCGCGTCCAGTTCGTCCACCAACCGCGGCGGCACCGCGAAATCGGGGAAACCCTGCCCCAGGTTGACCGCGCCGTGCTCGGCGGCCAGCTGCGACATCACGGTGAAGATGGTCGTGCCCACCTTGGGCAGCTTGGTCTGGGGCTGGAACATCCCGGGTCAGGCACTCGATGAGGGGGGAGGTGGAGTGTACGCGCTCGGCATTACGCGCGATGATGCGGCCATGGCCGAACACAGCGTTCCCGCCGATGGCACCGGAACCGGGGATGTCCCCGACGCGGAACGCGCGCGGCTGGCCACCGCCTGGGCCGCCGCGCACTACTTCGTCAGCGTCGGTCGCCAGGAGTGGCTGTTCCGCACCGGCACGACCGCCGAGGACGTCGAGCGGCAGGTCATGGCCAGCCGCTATCTGTTCATCACCGCATGGAATCCCCCGCCCGGCGACACGCCGCGGCATCTCAACGACGATGCGCAGGAGCGCCTGCATGCCCGCCTGCACACGCTGGGGCTGGCGTTCCACCCCGCGCTGGGCTGCAACAACCAGGGCGGCATGGTCGAACACGGCTGCCTGGTACTAGACGCCACGCTGGAGCAGGCCGACAGCCTGGCGCGCGAATTCGGCCAGGGCGGCACCCTGTTCTGGCACGCCGATGCACCCGTGCGCCTGCGGATGATGTGGCCGCGGCCGCCGCAGGCCGATGGCGATCCGCATACCGACTGGGTGGGCTGAGCCGCCGCGACCGTATGTCGCAGGCAGCCGGACCGGCGCCTCCGTTTAGAATGGGCGGCTGAGCCTCCAGGACACCCCAGCCTCCCTCGCGGGAACGCCCGATCCGATGACCGACGCCGCTCCCCGCCACCCGCCGTTGCTGGCCGCCCGCGCCCTGGCGTTCTCGCGCAATGACGAGCCGGTGTTCGGACCGCTGGATTTCGCCGTGGACGCCGGTGAGGCGCTGCTGGTGCAGGGCGGCAACGGGGTCGGCAAGACCACCCTGCTGCGGGTGCTGGCCGGCCTGCTTCGGGCCGATGCCGGCCAGATCGACATCGATGGCCAGCCCGCCGGCCCTTCGCGCCGCGCGCACGCGATGGCCTACCTGGGCCACCTGCCGGCGCTGAAGGCGGACCTGAACACGCTGGAGAACCTCAACTTCCTCTGCGGCCTGCATGGCCGTCGCGCGCGCCAGATGCCGGGCAACGCGCTGGCGATGGTCGGCCTGGCCGGCTACGAGGACGCCCTCGCCCGCCAGCTCTCCGCCGGCCAGAAGAAACGCCTGTCGCTGGCACGCCTGTGGCTCTCGCCCTCGCCGTTGTGGCTGCTGGACGAGCCCTACGCCAACCTTGATCTGGACGGCATCACCCTGGTGAACCGGATGATCTCCGCGCACCTGCGCGAAGGCGGCGCCGCGCTGGTCACGACGCACGGCGCCTATGCCGCGCCGCCGGTGCAGACGCGCATGCTGGTGATGGAGCGCCCCGCATGAACACCGCGCCATCCCTCTTCCAGACCGCCCGCGCCTTGGTAGCGCGCGACGTGCAGCTGCTGTGGCGTCGCCGTGGCGATGCGCTGCAACCGGCACTGTTCGCGCTGCTGGTGGTCGTGCTGTTCGCGCTCGGCCTGGGCACCGCGCCGCTGGTGCTGTCGAAGGTGGCGCCGGCCGTGGTGTGGGTGGCGGTGCTGCTGGCCGGCCTGCTGTCGCTGGACACGCTGTTCCGTGGCGATGCCGAGGACGGTTCGCTCGAACAGTGGATCCTCGCGCCAGTGCCGCTGGCCTGGCTGGTGCTGGTGCGCGTGCTGACGCACTGGGCCACCACCGCACTGCCGCTGGTGCTCGCCGCACCGCTGCTCGGCGAGATGCTGCACCTGCCGCGCAGCGAACTGCCGATGCTGCTGGCCACGCTCGCACTGGGCACGCCGCTGTTGAGCCTGCTGGGTGCGGTGGTCGCGGCGCTGACGGTCGGCATGAGGCGCTCTGGTATCCTTGTGGCCCTGCTGGCGCTGCCGCTCTACGTGCCCGTGCTGGTGTTCGGCGCGGGTGCCGTCGCCGCCAGCGCACAAGGGCTGGATGCCTCCGGCGCCCTCCTCTGGCTGGCCGCCGGCCTGTTGCTCTCGCTGCTGCTGGCGCCGCTGGCCGCCGCGGCGGCGATCCGCATCGCCCTGACCTGAAGACCGCCGCCGCATGAATCCTCTCGTCCGCTGGTTCCACCAACTTGGTTCACCGCCCTACTTCGACCGCTTCGCGGCGCGCTGGACGCCGTGGTGCTACCTGGCGGCGGTGGTACTGCTCGGGCTGGGCCTGTGGCAGGCGCTGTTCGTGGTGCCGGCCGACTACCAGCAGGGCGACAGCTTCCGCATCCTCTACATCCACGTGCCCAGCGCATGGATGAGCATGTTCGTGTTCGGCCTGATGGCGTTCTACGCGGCCATCGCGCTGGTCTGGCGCATCAAGCTCTGCGAGATCCTGGCGATGGCGTGCGCGCCCACCGGCGCTGCGTTCACCGTCATCACCCTCGCCACCGGCAGCATCTGGGGCAAGCCGATGTGGGGGACCTGGTGGGACTGGGATCCGCGCCTGACCACCGAACTGATCCTGCTGTTCCTCTACCTGGGCGTGATGGGCCTGTACGGCGCCATCGACGACCGCCGCAACGCCGCGCGCGCGGCCGGGCTGCTTGCCATCGTCGGCGTGGCGATCCTGCCGGTGATCCGTTACTCGGTGGTGTGGTGGAACTCGCTGCACCAGGGCCAGACGATCCGCGTGTTCGGCGAGTCCAGCATGGACGACAGCATGATCCTGCCGCTGGTGCTGATGGTGGTCGCCACCAAGTTCTGGTTCGCCGGTTCGCTGCTGGCACGCGCGCGCGCCGACAACCTGCGCCGTGAATCCGGCAAGGACTGGGTGGCGAAGCTCGCCGCCGCGAAGGAGGCCACACCGTGAGCTACCTCGAATACGTCATCGGCGCCTACGCCGTGTTCGCCGTCGTGCTGGGCTGGGACTTCCTGGCCCCGCGCCTGCAGGTGCGCCGCGAACTGCGCGCCGTCCGCCAGCGCGTGGCGCGCGATGCGCGCCGCAGCGCCGCCCCCGTCGACCTGGAACGCTGACCGATGAATCCCGTGCGCCGCCGCCGCCTGCTGTTCGTGCTGCTCGCCGTCGTGGTGGCCGGCATCGCCACCACGCTGATCGCGATGGCGCTGCAACGCAACGTGGCCTACCTGTACACCCCGGCCGAAGTGCTGCGTGGCGAAGCCGGCGAATCCCGTTTCCGCCTCGGCGGCATGGTGGAAAAAGGCTCGTTCAAGCGCGAACCCGGTTCCCTGACCTCGCAGTTCGGCGTCACCGACGGCGATGCGCAGCTGACCGTGCGCTACGACAAGATCCTGCCCGACCTGTTCCGCGAGGGGCAGGCCGTGGTCGCCACCGGCTCGATGCAGGACGGCGTGTTCGTCGCCACCGACGTGCTGGCCAAGCACGACGAGGCCTACATGCCGAAGGAAGTCGCCGACAAGATGGGCAAGGCGCACCAGAAGCACGACGTGCCGGCCGCGCCTGCGGAGTCGGCGTATTGATCGTCGCGCCTGTCCCGCGCCTGCGCCTGGGCATCGGCCACGCTGCTCGCCCGATCTGCGTTTTCACCCACTCCCGCTCCGGGACGAGGCAATGGACTTCTGATGCTCCCTGAAATCGGACAAATCGCGCTGATCCTGGCGCTGCTCGTCGCCATCCTGCAGTCGGTGTTGCCGCTGGCCGGCGCACACCGCAACAAGGCCGCCTGGATGGAGGTGGCGCGCCCCGCCGCCTACGCGCAGGTGTGGCTGTTGACGTTGGCCTTCATCGCGCTGACCGCGGCCTTCGTGCAGCAGGACTTCTCGGTCAAGTACGTAGCCGGCAACTCCAATTCCCTGCTGCCCATGGTCTACCGCTACACCGCGGTGTGGGGGTCGCACGAAGGCTCGCTGCTGCTGTGGGCGCTGGTGCTGGCGCTGTGGACCGGCGCGGTGGCGCTGTTCTCGCGCAGCCTGCCCGAGGTGGTGATGGCGCGCGTGCTGGGCGTGATGGGCGTGGTCACGGTCGGCTTCCTCGCCTTCCTGATCTTCACCTCCAACCCGTTCGTCCGCCTGCTGCCCTCGCCCGGCGAAGGCCGCGACCTCAATCCGCTGCTGCAGGACCCGGGGATGATCATCCATCCGCCGCTGCTGTACGTGGGCTACGTGGGCTTCGTGGTGCCGTTCGCCTTCGCCATCGCCGCGCTGCTGGATGGCCATGTGGATGCGCGCTGGCTGCGCTGGACGCGGCCGTGGACGAACGTCGCCTGGGGCTTCCTGACCCTGGGCATCGCGCTGGGCAGCTGGTGGGCGTACTACGAACTGGGCTGGGGCGGCTGGTGGTTCTGGGATCCGGTCGAGAACGCCAGCTTCATGCCATGGCTGGTCGGTGCCGCGCTGATCCATTCGCAGGCGGTCACCGAGAAGCGCGGCGTGTTCCGCGGCTGGACCCTGCTGCTGGCCATCGCCGCGTTCTCGCTGTCGCTGCTCGGCACGTTCCTGGTGCGCTCGGGCGTGATCACCAGCGTGCACGCCTTTGCTGCCGATCCCACCCGCGGTGTGTTCATCCTGATCTTCCTCGGCATCGTCATCGGCAGCTCGCTCCTGCTGTACGCGCTGCGCGCACCGCAACTGGCCGATGCCGACGGCGAGAAGCGCTACTTCTCCGCCAGCTCGCGCGAGACGCTGCTGCTGGCCAACAACCTGCTGCTGACCGCGGCCTGCGCGATGGTGCTGCTGGGCACGCTGTACCCGCTGATCGCCGATGCATTGGACCTGGGCAAGATCTCGGTCGGCCCGCCGTACTTCAGCCTGCTCTTCATCGTGCTGATGGCGCCGCTGGTGGCGCTGGTGCCGTTCGGGCCCCTCACCAAATGGCAGCGCGACACGCCCGGCAAGCTGATGGCAATGCTGCTGCCATGGGCCGGCCTGGCGCTCGTGCTCGCCGCCATCGCGTACTTCATGGCGCCGCAGGGCAAGCTGAAGGCCGCCGCCGGCATCCTGGGCGCGGCCTGGGTCGGGCTGGGCACGCTGCGCTTCATCTGGCAGCGCCTGCGCGCCAACGGCCGCTTCACCCCGGAAATGCTCGGCATGACGCTGGCGCATACCGGCATCGCGGTGTTCCTGGTCGGTGCGCTGCTGGTGGAAGCGCTGAACGTGCAGCGCGAACTGGCGGTGAAGCCCGGCCAGACCGTCGAGGTCGGCCGCTGGGGCTTCCACTTCCAGGGCGTCGATGAAACCCAGGGCCCCAACTACCTGTCCGACCGCGGCCACGTGCAGGTGCTGCGCGATGGCAAGCCGGTGGTTCTGCTGCACCCGGAGAAGCGTGCCTACGCCAGCGGCGGCCAGGTGATGACCGAGGCCGGCATCAAACCGGGGTTTCTGGGCGATGTGTTCGTCGCCATCGGCGAGCCGCTCGGCAACGGGGCGTGGGCGCTGCGCGTGCACATCAAACCCTTCATCCGCTGGATCTGGCTCGGCGCCGCGCTGATGGCGCTGGGCGGCTTCGTCACCGCCGCCGACCGCCGGTTCCGGAACCACAAGAAAGCCGAGGCGCGTCCCGCATGAACAACGCTTCCGAACTCCCACCCTCGCCGCCGCGCTCGCGTGGCGCACTGACGTTCGCGCTGGTCATCATCGGCCTGTTCTTCGTCGGCCTGATGGGCCTGCTGTACTACGGCGTGTCGCAGTCCGACCGCGCCGGTCGCGATGCGCTGCCGTCGCCGCTGATCGGCAAGCCCGCACCCGCGTTCGACCTGCCGCTGCTGCACGACCCCGCCAAACGCGTCACCAACGCCGACCTCGCCGGCCAGCCCTACGTGATGAACGTGTGGGGCAGCTGGTGCCCGGAGTGCCGCGTCGAGCACCCCATCCTCACCCAGTTCGCGCTGACCAAGCGCGTGCGCTTCATCGGCTACAACCTCAAGGACGAACGCGAGGACGCGCTGCGCTGGCTGGACCAGTTCGGCAATCCCTACATGATGGTGGTTGCCGACCTTGAGGGCCGCACCGCGATCGACTGGGGCATCTACGGTGCGCCGGAAACCTTCCTCGTCGACGGCAACGGCGTAATCCGCTGGAAGCACGTCGGCGCGATCGACCAGGCCATCATCGACCACCAGCTGATCCCGGCGCTGGACAAGATCGAAGCCGACCAATGAGCGCATTCCCGACATCAGTGCTCCACCGTAGAGCCGCCGAGCTTGCTCGGCTACGCGATGCCGGAACGAAGAACAGCCGAGCAAGCTCGGCTCTACGGTGGTTGCTCGCGTTATGCTTGGCTGCCTGTAGCTTCGCTGCGTTCGCGCAGGCCAGCGACCCCACCCCGCTGCAGTTCACCGACGCGGCGGAGGAAGCACGCTTCCACACGCTCACCGCGGAACTGCGCTGCGTGATGTGCCAGAACCAGTCGCTGGCCGACTCCAACGCGCAGATCGCGCACGACCTGCGCCGCGAAGTGCTGGACCTGATGCGCCAGGGCAAGAACGACGCGCAGGTGAAGCAGTTCCTGGTCGACCGCTACGGCGAATTCGTGCTGTACAAGCCCGACGTCGCACCCGGCACCTACATCCTCTGGTTCGGCCCGCTGTTCCTGCTGCTGGCAGGCGGCGTGTGGGTCGGCCGCATCGTGGCCAAGCGCGCGCGACAGCCCGCACCCGCCACCGACGACACCGACCAGGAGTGGTGATGACCCCCTTCGTGATCCTCGCCATCGTGCTGTCCCTGGCCGTGCTGCTGGCCGTGCTGTGGCCGTTGTGGCGCGAGGCGCGTGGCCTGGTGATCGCCGGCGTGGCGACGCTCGGCATCGCCACGTTCGCGCTGTACCGCGTGGTCGGCACGCCCGCCGCGCTGGAGCCGCAAGCCACGACCGCCGGCATGCCCGCCACGCTGGACGAAGCCGTCGCGCAGCTGGAAGCCGAACTCAAGAAACAGCCGAACGAACCCGAAGGCTGGCGCCTGCTCGGCAAGTCGTACGCCGCGCTGCAGCGCTACGGCGATGCGCAGAAGGCGTTCGAACGCGCGGTACAGCTGCTGCCCACCGATGCCGACCTGCTGGTCGAAGCCGCACAGGCCCGGCTGTTCGCCAATCCCGAGCGCAAGCTCGATGCCGAGGCGATCGACCTGCTGGACAAGGCCATCGCCATCAATCCCGACCACCAGCGCGCGCTGTGGTTCGTCGGCCTGGCGCAACGTCAGGAAGGCAAGCACGCCGACGCCGCGAAGACCTGGGAGCCGCTGCTGGCCAAGGTCGATCCCAACACCGCCGCGACCCTGCGCACGCAGATCAACGAAGCCCGCGCCGAGGCGGGCCTGCCGCCGCTGGCGGAGACGGCACCCGCACCCGCCGCGGATGCCGCGCCTGCGCTGCTTACGGTGACCGTGGACCTGGCGCCCGCGCTGAAGAGCAAGTTGGCGCCCGACGACACGCTGTTCGTGTTCGCCCGCCAGATGGGCGGCCCGCCGATGCCGGTCGCCGCCAAGCGCCTGCCGGTGTCCGCCTTCCCCGTGACCGTGCCGCTCAGCGATGGCGACAGCCCGATGCCGACGCTGAAGCTGTCTCAGCTGCCGCAGGTGCAGCTGGTCGCCCGCGTCGCCAAGGGCAGCGGTCCGGCCGCGCAGTCCGGCGACCTGGAAGCCGACGCCGTCACCGCCGACGTCAACGCCGGCAAGACTTACACGCTGACGATCGATCGCGTGGTGCCGTAAGGCGCGTCATCGCCTGCTTGGTCTAGCTCCTTCTCCCTGCGGAGCGGGGAGAAGGTGCCCGGAGGGCGGATGAGGGACCGTGCGCGGTGCCGATACATCCGCCGATCCCTCCCGTCTCCGTTCGCCCCTCACCCGCCTTCGGCACCCTCTCCCCGCTGCGCAGGGCGAGGGGTGTCGACCCGACATCGCGCGCGGGTCGTCGTGCGCGGCACCTACATGACATGGCATCGCCTCTGCGCCATGCCTACACTCCGGCGATGATCCATTTCCCGCCTGTCGCATGAGCCGCGCACGCCTCGTTTCCCGGCTCGCGCCGTGGATCGCCGCACCCGCCCTACTCGGACTCCTGCTGCCGCTGCAGCGCGCGTGGATGCCGGGCCAGGGATCGATCGGCTGGGCCTTGGACCTGTTCGCGCACTGGCAGCCGCTCTACGCCCTGGCATGGCTGCTCGCCTGCGCGCTCGGCGCGCTGCGCGACAGGCGCTGGCTGCTGGCGCTGCCGTTGCTCGCCTTGCCATGGTTCACCGCCAGTCCCGTCGCACCGCACGCGGACGGGCCACCGGAACTGGTCATCGCCGTCGCCAACGTCAACATCCGCCAGCGCGACCCCATGGCACTGCTCGACTGGCTGGATCGCCAGCCGGCACACATCGTCGTGCTGACCGAGCTATCGCCCGACTACGCGGAGGCGCTGGCGCGGCAGGGATACGGCGGGTTCCCGCACCGGGCATTGCATCCGCTCGCATCGCCGCCGGGCCTGGGCATCCTGTCCGACCGTCCCCTGCACGATGTGCGCGTGGTGGCCGACCGTCTCGGCGCATTGCGGATGGAGATCGGCCTGGACATTGAAGGACGTCGCGTTCGCTTCGTCGCGGCGCACCCGAAGCCGCCAATGGCCACGCGCAAGTACCGCGCACGCGATGACCTGTTGCGCGAACTGGCGGCATCGGCACAGCAGACGCCGATGATCGTCGCCGGCGACCTCAATGCGACGCCTTGGTCCAGCGCGCTGCTGGGTACCGATCTGCGGTCGCTGAGACGTGCCACAGGCTGGACACCGACGTATCCGAACGAAGGCAAAGGTCTGTTCAGCATTGGCATCGATCACGTGCTGGTCTCGTCAGGGTTCGCGCAGACGGGCGCGGAGCGTGGGCCCGACATCGGTTCGGACCACCTGCCGGTGCGTGCCGGGCTGCGGTGGCGGGGCGAATAGCGGCGCCCGGATCGCTACACTTGGCGGATGACCGAATTCACCCCCCCCGGTACCCGCTTCCATCCCCTGCCCTCGCCGTTCCGCATGAAGCGCGGCGGCGAGCTGCACGGGGCGCGGATGGCGTACGAGACCTGGGGCACGTTGAACGAACGCCGCGACAATGCGGTGCTGATCGTCACCGGGCTGTCGCCGGATGCGCATGCCGCACGTAACGCCGGCAACGAGGCCGAGGGCTGGTGGGAAGCGATGCTCGGTCCGGGCAAGCCGATCGACACCGACCGCTGGTTCGTGGTCTGCGTGAACTCGCTGGGCAGCTGCAAGGGCTCGACCGGCCCCGCCTCGATCAATCCGGATACCGGTGCGCTGTACCGCCTGGACTTCCCCGAGCTGTCGGTGGAAGACGGCGCGAACGCGGCGTTCGACGTGGTGCGCGGACTGGGCATCGAGCAACTGGCCTGCATCATCGGCAATTCGATGGGCGGGATGACGGCGCTGGCTTACCTGCTGCTGCATCCGGGTGCGGCGCGCACGCACATCAACATCTCCGGCAGCGCGCAGGCGCTGCCGTTCTCGATCGCCATCCGCTCGCTGCAGCGCGAGGCGATCCGGCTGGATCCGAACTGGAACCACGGCCAGTACGACGACGAGACATATCCGGAATCCGGCATGCGCATGGCGCGCAAGCTGGGCGTGATCACCTACCGCTCGGCGCTGGAATGGGATGGCCGCTTCGGCCGCGTGCGCCTGGAATCGGATCGCCCGGACGAGGAGCCGTTCGGCCTGGAGTTCCAGGTGGAAAGCTATCTGGAAGGCCATGCGCGCCGGTTCGTGCGCCGCTTCGATCCGAACTGCTATCTCTACCTGAGCCGGTCGATGGACTGGTTCGATCTTGCCGACTATGCCGGTGAAGAGCGGGCGGACGGTGACGTGGAGAAGGGGCTGGCGAAGATCCGCGTGCAGCGGGCGCTGGCGATCGGCGCCACCACCGACATCCTGTTCCCGCTGCAGCAGCAACAACAGATCGCCGAGGGGCTGGCGGCCGGCGGGGCGCAGGCGGAGTTCCTGCCGCTGGAGTCGCCGCAGGGGCACGACGCCTTCCTGGTGGATTTCGAGCGGTTCGGGCCGGCGGTGGCGGAGTTCCTGGGCTCGATCTGAGCGTGGATTGCTCCCTTCTCCCCGCTAGGCGGGGAGAAGGTGCCCGGAGGGCGGATGAGGGGCAAGCGCGGTACTTGCCCATGCGCCGAAGCGCTCCCACTCCGTTCGCCCCTCACCCGCCTTCGGCACCCTCTCCCCGCACGCGGGGCGAGGGGAAACACTGGCCATCCCGCACCGCACGACCCCCTCCACGCCCCGGCCGGCTAAAATGGCCCCACTCTCTCAAGCGGGCCGTGCCATGACCCTCGATTTCCCCGGCGCCGACAAGCTGGTCGCCTCGCTGGACGCCGCCGTCACCTTGGGCGACGACCGTGCCGTCACCGATGCGTTGCGCAAGTCGTTGTGCGAACTGATCTGCGACGAGGAGGTCAGCCTGCCGGCCTGTGTGCTGGAGCCGATCTCCGACCATTACGCACGCCGTGAGCTGTACACCAGTCCGGAGCATGGCTACAGCGTGATCGCGATGACGTGGGGTCCGGGCCAGGGCACGAAGATCCACGATCATTCGGGCATGTGGTGCGTGGAGGGCGTGTGGCGCGGGCGGTTGGAAATCACGCAGTACGAGCTGGCCGAGCACGACGATGTGCGGTACCGCTTCGTGCCGGCCGGCACGATCGAGGCCGGTACGGGCTCGGCGGGCAGTCTGATTCCGCCGCACGAGTACCACACGATCCGCAATCCGAGCGACAAGGCGATCGCGGTCAGTCTGCATGTGTACCAGCGCACGATGGTCCGCTGCGGGATCTTCACGCCGGAGGAAGAGGCCGGCGCCGAGGGCTGGCAGCGCCGCGGCGAGCGGCTGCTGGGCACGGACCAAGTCAACTGAGGCCGCTGGCCCGGCCCCTGTCGGCCGGGAGCCGGGCTCGGCTATACTTCGCGTCCGCGCCGGAGTGGCGGAATGGTAGACGCAGCGGACTCAAAATCCGCCGCCCTTAAAAGCGTGTGGGTTCGAGTCCCACCTCCGGCACCAAGATCAAACCCTGGACCTCCAGGGTTTTTTCGTTTGGGACATGGAGTGCTTTCGCAGAGTGGGTGGAGCCCGGTTCTCGATGCGACGATCATGCTGAGCCAACATTTCCTGTTCTTCTTCGCCATGCTCGGCGCCTTCAACGGCATCGCTGCAGCAGCGTTTCTCTGGTGGCAGGCGAACGGCAGGCCGACGCAGCGTTGGCTGTCGCTGCTGATCCTGGCGGTCAGTGTGCGGGCAGGAAAGTCCGTGGCGTTCTACTTCTGGCCACATGTTCCCAAGATCGTCCTCCAGATCGGCCTGACCGCCTGTTTCATGATCGGGCCCTGCTTGTTCTTCCTGGTGCGTTCGAGCCAGGGCGACAGTCCCGCACCCGGGCGAGCCGACCGTTGGCATATCGTCGGCTTGCTGATCATTGCCGCCGCCGTGAACATGTTTCTGCCCTATGCCGACCATCTCGATCTTTGGCGACACATCATCGTGCCGACGATCACTTACACGTGGCTGGGCTACCTGCTGCTGGCCACGGCGCAGGTGTACCTCCACCGCACACGACTTCCACGTGCGCCATCCGGCACGTTGCTGCTGGGGGTCGTAGGCAGCATCTGGTTGATCTGGATCGCCTACTACACGTCCGGCTACACCTCCTACATCGTGGGAGCGCTGTCCTTCACCTTTGTTCTGGCGGCGAGCGTCCTGGTCTACCTTCGCCTCCGGTCCGGCCAAGCCACGATCGAGCCCTATCAGGATCGGCGGATTCCGCAGCCCGAGGCCGTCGCGCAGTTGGAGATCTTGGCGGAGTTGATGGCGCGCGAGCGCTTGTACCTTGACCCTGCCTTGACCCTGCCCCGCCTTGCTCGCCGGCTCGGCGTTCCACAGATCCGCCTGTCGCAGCTCCTGAACGACAACAACCAGACCTCGTTCAAGCAGTACCTGGCGCAACTGCGCGTGGGCGAGGCGAAGACGCTGCTGCGACATGTTCCCCCCAAGCCGCTCGACGTCGTGGCCGAAGAAGCGGGCTTCCAATCGATGTCGACCTTCTACAGTGCCTTCAAGAAGGTGGAAGGCACCACCCCGGCGGCGTTCCGACAAAGCGTCCCGACTCCGGGAATCGATTCCTAGAGTCCTGAAGCAGATTCCAACGCATTGATTCGAAAAGGCGCCTGTAGCGTTCGCGGCGTCTTTCCACTCCGAGCATGCGTCATGTCCCCATTTCGATTCCTGCGATACGTCGTCCTGCCTCTGGCCTGGCTGACGATCCTGCCCGGCGCCCACGCGGCTGATGAGACCGCCGACCGGATCGCCATCACCCGCACCCTGACCGACTACATCGATGGCAGCGCCTACGCGCGGCCTGAGCAGTTGCGGCGCGCCTTTCATCCTGACGCACGCCTGCTGCTCAGCCGGCCTGACACCGCCTACTGGCCGGTCAGCGTCGATGAGTACGTCGGCTGGTTCTCTGGGCCCAAGGAAGGCAAGCCAACCGGACGGATCGGAAACGTGCTGTCGATTGACGTCGAGGCGGACACCGCAACCGTCAAGGCCGAGATCCTGGTTCCCAGCCAGGGGGCACGGTTCATCGACTTGTTTCTGCTCCGAAAACTGGAGGGCGAATGGCGAATCGTCTCCAAGACGGCCACCCGCGAGTCGACCCCTCGCACGGGGGATCGTGTGCTGCTCATCCTGTCCAGTGCGAAGTTCCACGGGGATTCGACACTGCCCGCAGGGGTGAGTTTCGGAGAGGTCGTAGAGGCCTGGGATGCTTTTCTTGCCGCCGGCCTGACGATGGACTTCGTATCTCCCGATGGCGGCGCCGTGCCGATCAACGTGACCGAAGCGGGGGAATTCCGCAGCAGGTTCTATGACGCGGACCTGATGTACGCGCTGGAGCACACCCATTCGCCTTCCCAGATCGACCCCGCGCGCTACCGTGCGGTGTACTTCGTCGGAGGCAGCAACGCCGTCTACGGCGTGCCGGAAAACACCTTGCTGCAGGACATCGCCATGCACGTCTACGAGCAGAATGGCGTGGTGTCGGCTGTGTGCCATGGCACGGCGGGGCTGGTGAACCTCAAGTTGTCCGACGGCCGATACCTGCTGGGCGGGAAGCGCGTCAGCGGCTATCCCGAGGAGTTCGAAAGGCAGGACGCCGCATACTTCAAGGAGTTCCCTTTCCTCATCCGGCAGACGGTCGAGGCGCGCGGCGGCACGTTCCTCACGTCGGCACGCGACAAGGGATACGTCGTGGTCGACGGCAGACTGATAACGGGACAAAACTACCTCTCTGCGAAGCAGGTAGCGGAAGCCGTCATCCGCCTCCTGCAGAACCAATCCGGGCAACCCTCCGGTCGCAGTACATCGGAAGACGAAAAATAGCGCGCAGATTGTGCGTGCCCCTGCCAACCCCACGGCCATGGCCACCGGGTTGCCACGGCGCAACGCTTCATTCACCGCACCCTGCCCTGCGCCACATGCCACCGGGAGCGCGGTGCGGCGCAGGGGAAGGCGTCAGCGATCACTCGCTCAGTCGGCAGCGCAGTACTTGCCCGAGGCGACGATCTGCGCGGCGTCCTGCGGGGTGTAGTGGGTCTCGCCCCAGTTCTCGTCATCGCCCCACCGGGTTTCGCTCTGGTAGTAACCCGAGAACGTGCAGTCCGCCCCCGCGGCGCCGGCAATCACGGCGTACATGCCTGCGGGCGTCGGGGAGTCAGGATCCGTCCAGGTGAAGCGATGCGGTCCGTTGCCGGTGCACGCCGCCGAACCAGCCGCCGCGCGCACCTCCACACGCACCACATCGCCATCGTCCACCGGCGGCGGCATCTCGCGCACCACGCCCTCGGCATCCGCCGTGGCGCGATAGAGGAATACGCCCGAGCGCGCATCCCCTTCGCCGCAGGCGACCAGTGCGTCCGTCGATGCGGGTGCAACCGCCGCCTGCGCGGGCGCTGCATCCGCCGGGGCCACCGCCGTGGCATCGGCGGCGACCGGAGCCGCCGCTTCGTCCTGCGAGGGTGCGGAGCAACCGCCAGTGGCCAGCACCGCGGTGACGAGCAAGGGAGCGAGGGACAAACGCAAGCAACGTGTCTTCATGGAACTCCTGGTCGAAGGCTGCGCCCCGCTGCCACGGGCAGGCGAAGGCAAGGGTTGGTGGGCTCGCCGTCACCCTGCGCGGTGCGAAACCTCGCCTGCAGGAGACACGGCGCCGCGGAGTGTAGGGAATCAGGCCGCCACGGTGTACTGCGACATCGCGTCGCATCCACGCCCTTGCTCGCCGCGATGCCATCGACGACGGCATGGGCGGACAGAGGACAGTTCACCATCCACTCAGATATTTAATGTAAGTCTTACTTACATGAATAAGCCGACACGTGCCTACAAGTCCGACCTGCGACGGGAACAGGCGGACGCTACCCGCGCCCGCATCCTCGACGCCGCCGCCGCCCTGCTGGAGGCCAGCCCGGACGGTGCCGCCTCCGTCACCACCAAGCGCATCGCCGAGGAGGCCGGCATCACCGAGGTCACCCTGTACCGGCATTTCCCCAGCCGGACAGACCTCAACCAGGCGCTCTGGCAACACATGAACAACCAGCAGGGCGTCGCGGGCGGATTCCCCACCCGGCTTTCCGAGATGCCGCCGCGCCTGCTGCCACTGTTCACCTCATTCGACGCCACCCCCGCGCACATCCTCAACACGCTGACCAGCGCCACCGGCCGCGAGATGCGCAGCAGCCAGAACGCTGCACGCAGCGCGGCCTTCCTGCAGGCCGTGCAGTCCGAAAATCCT
This sequence comes from Pseudoxanthomonas sp. LjRoot143, assembly GCF_964252945.1. Lineage (NCBI taxonomy): Bacteria > Pseudomonadati > Pseudomonadota > Gammaproteobacteria > Lysobacterales > Lysobacteraceae > Pseudoxanthomonas > Pseudoxanthomonas sp. LjRoot143. The sequence goes on from NZ_CAXUPM020000001.1 coordinate 2,265,172, forward strand.
CACTTGGCGGACACCGACCGCATGCAGGCGGCCGCCGTCCTGCAACTGCTCTACTCGGCCTATTCCTGGCTTTCCCTGCGTGAACAGTGGGGATTGAACGGCGCCGACACGGCGCGTGCCGTCGGCTGGGCCCTGGAAACCCTGTCCCAGGATCTCCGCATGCGCGGCGACCTGCCCCTCGACCAACCCCTGAAGACACCCTCCCCATGATTGCCCACTTCTCCCTCCCCGCCCGCAACCCCGAACGCGTCGCCCGCGTGTTCGCCCGCCTGATCGACGGCGAAGCCATGCCGTTCCCCGTCGTCCCCGGCGCCTGGGTGGCCATCGCCCGCGATGGCTCCGGCTGCGGTGTCGAAGTGCTGCCCCACGCGTCCGCGCACACGCCCGGTGCCGGCGACCGTGATCCCACACGCGTGGCGCAAGGTCCCGAAGTGATGCCGTGGGAAGTGCAGATCCGCCAGGAAGGCCGCCTGCAGGACCACAGCGGTTTCCACGTGGCGTTGAGCAGTCCGCTGAGCGCGGAGGAGATCCTCGCCATCGGCGATGCCGAAGGCTGGCGCAGCGTCTACTGCGAGCGCGGCGGTGTGTTCGACCTGGTTGAAGTGTGGGTGGAGAACCACTTCATGCTGGAAGTGCTGCCGCCGCACGGCCTGCAGCGTTACCTCAGCTTCTACACGCCCGAAGTGGCGGGCCGGATGTTCGCCGCGCCGCCGCCGTGCTGAGCACGCAGTGGCAAAGCGGGCGCTTTCGCACGCGCCTGGTGTCGATGGCGTTCCAGTACCTCACGTGCCAAGCCGGCACGGATTCCTGCCATCGCCGCTCGACACCACGGCGGGCAGGAACCGCATCCTGGTCTTGAAGGGAACGACGTGGAAGGTGCGCGCGCCGTGCGCGGCTACCTTCGAGTGACATGCGGTGGTGGCGGCATGCGCACGCCCAGGCGGGCGTTGCGCCGTTTACCGGCGGGCGGAGCGTGCGCGCTTTCCACCGCCGCCTTTCGCGGCGGCACGGCTCTGCTCGAATTCCGGGAAGGTCTCCACCATCGAATCCTTCTCCGGCAGGATGTAGAACACCCCACCCTTTTCCAATGTCGGACGGACGATCTGCTCGTAGAACCCGGGCGCCACATTGATGCAGCCGTGGGTCACGCGGTTGTCGTCCGGCGATGCCGAGGCGAGGCGCTCGGCGCGCCGTTCGCCCGGGACCGTCGCGGTGGGATGCATGGAGACGGCGGAATCGTAGTCCACCCACAGCACGCGTCCGGCGTCTATCGACGGACCGTAACCGCCCACGTAGCGGCCCGCAGGCGTGGTGCGATCCCGGCCCGGGATCTCGCGAAGCGCGAGTCCGGCGATGCCGGGTGCGGTGTGGTCGCCGACCGCCGAACCGAAGAGCCCGGGCGCCGCGCCACGAAGCCGGCCGTCGCCACCGAACACCAGGATCTGTGCAGCCGTCTTGTCCATGATCACGAACGGATAGCCCTGGTTGTCCTTGCTGGCGACAACCCAGCCCGCGAGCGCGATCACCGTGTCGGACACGTCCTGGCCTTGCGGCAGCTGGTCGGCGCCGGTGTCCACGTGTGCAGTGGCTTTCTCGGCATCGGTTTTCTCGGCGGCGGCCTTCCCGCCCGTGGCTTTCTCGGCGCTGGCCGCACTGAAGCTGATGAACGCAAGCGCGAGTACCAGCGCGCCACCAAAGGTCCGGATCGCAGGGTGCATATACGTGCGGATGGGACAGCTCCTCGGAACGGGGATCGGATCAAACAAGGAGACCGGTGGCCCTGCAGGGCCACCGGGTCTCGGGTTCACACGGTGTATCGCAGATCGTGCAAGCGCGATCAGCCGCGCGGCACTCGGCGCGGCGCGGTTTCAAGACGCTGCACGCGGCCTTCGATCTGGTCCAGGCGCTGGTTGGCCTGCTGTGCGGACTGGTTGGCGGATTCCGCGCTCTGCGCTGCGCCCTGCACCTTCGTGTCGAGCTGGTCGAGGCGCGAGTTGATGCCTGCGAACTCATCGTCGTAGGTGGCGCAGGCGGAAAGGCTCAGGGCGGCCACGAGCGCCACGCCGAGCGTACGCGCCATCGACAGGTGTTGTTGGTTCTTGAACATTCGAATCCTCCTTCGGCTGGGGAGTCGAAATATAACGGCCTTTTTGACGGAGTTTTGACCGTCATAAACCGCCTTTACCTGAGATTGGAGTACGTCGATAACGCGTGAAGAAACACGGTTTTATGCGCGTTGTCGGCATTACGGAGGGCTCGACATTCATCCGACGCGGTTGGCCTTGACCGCAATCACAGATATGAACACGCGGACTTGATAATCGCGCCATGTTTCACTGACGGATCTCGATGACGCATTGCCCCTTTCATCAGTAAGGCGCACTACACACGCGCCTGGCTGCAATCAGATCGTCGACATCGTCGCGTTCCGCACCACGCCCGCAGCGCGCACGCGATATCCGTTTCGAATCATTCCGGGCCGGCATGGAATCACTACAGGATGACGTGCAGATGCTCCGCCAGCCGCAGGCTCATGGCCACGATAGTGAACGTGGGAAATGCCCATCCACCCGTGGGGAAGACCGAACTGCCTGCCACATGCAGGTTGGCGACCCCATGCACCCGCGCATCGAGATCGACCACGCCTTCGCGCGCAGACGACGCCATGCGCGTGGTGCCCATGTGGTGTGCGGTGCCGTGGATCGGCGCGTCGGAACGTGCATCGTCCGCCAGCCATGCGTCCGGCGTGAAGCGTCCTGCGCTGGCCTTCGCCAGTTCCGAACCGAAGATGGTCGCGGACATCCGATACGTGTGCCAGTCGAGATCGGTCAGCCGCCAGTCGACGACCACCTTGCGCTGCCCCAGCGCATCCCGTTCGTCTCCCAGGCGGATGCGGCTGTCCGGATTCGGCGCCTGCTCGAAGTAGCCGACCACATCCACCCGCTCCGCGGCGACCGGCAGTTTTCCATGACGCTTGCGGTACCACGCCCGCGCCACCTGTCCCGAATGCAGGCCCGCCGTGGCCACCGCCTTGCCCAGCGCAGTGATCGAACGGTCGGTGCGCGACGCATCGACGGCGGGCTGCGCCGATTCCAGCTGTCCATCCAGCGTCATCGCCTCGTCGTGGGTGGGTTTGCGGAAGGCCCGCCGAAGTTCCCGCAATGCACGCACGCCTGCGGGCACGGCGCCTTCCACCGCGAACGGCCTGACCCGCGCATTGAGCAGGCCGTAGTGCGCGCGCGCAGCGTCGGACAGGCACAGCTCCGGATAGGACGGCGTCGGTCCCCTGCCCCCGGTGCGGTCGTAGGGCCGGGTGACGCGTTCGGGTACGCCGCCCTGCAGCGTGCCCAGCCGGCAGGTCGGATGGTCCATGAAGTAGCGGCCCACCAGACCGTGCCGATTGCCCAGACCTTCGGGCGCCACGTCGTTCGAGAGCAGCAGCAACCGCGCATTCTCGATACCGCCGCAGGCCAGGACGTACTGCCGCGCCACCAGTCGTGTCGTCTGGCCGGACAGCGAGCGGATGGTGAGCGACTCCACATGCGTCGCCTCCGGACCGGCATCGAGCGAGGTGACGTTGGCGTGCAGCAGGAGCGTCACGTTGCGCGCCTGCGCCAGTTCGTCGCGGAACGCTTCGCCGAAGAAGACCGGGCTCCTGACGAATGTCCGGTGCTCCAGCAGTTCGCTCACGACGGCGCGTGTTTCCTGCCCGTCCTGCTGCAGGAACGAGCCATCCGCCAGGGCGTGGTGCCCGATGCCGAAGGTCTCGCGCGCACGCTCATAGAACGGCTGCAACGCCTCGTATGCCAGCGGCCAGCCGCTGTTAGGCACCCAGGTGCGCCGTGAGAGATCGCCATTGCTCAGCGGGATGCAGCCGCCGCCCCATACATGGGTGCTGCCGCCGAGCGCACGCAGGCGGCTGCGCACGGGATCGAAGCGCCCGTCGCCGACGGCGGCGCCTTCGTAGAGCGATTGGCTGAGCGATTCGGGACGGTGGCCCCCGCCTTCGACCAGGCAGACGTTGACTGGGGTATTCAACCAGGATCGCGCGAGGGCGATGCCGGCGGGGCCCGCGCCCACGATGCAGAGGTCCGCATCGATACGGCTCGGCAAGGGGGCGCTGTTCGCATCCAGGATCACGGGACCATCCGGGGGTTGATACCGCGACGCGCGGCATCTCGGTGGAGTGGCGTGGCCGTCGGCGGGCAGGCGCGGAAGCGGGAACGGGCGCGTGCTCGGAACGGGCGCCGCAGACACTGCGACCCGTTCTGTTACTCCCGCGTGATGACAGGCCGCCCGGCGATGCCGTCCGGCGTCCCCATGTGCGCTAAGGCGCCGGTGTTGCGTCGCCGAAGACCAGCTTCACCGTCGGACGCGCGGGGTCGCCCGCGCTGTACTGCGTCTGCGGGAAGTCGGGATAGCCGGGATAGCTCGCGTGCAGGGTATCGCCGGACAGCCACTGCAGTGCCAGGGGCGCGTGGTCCAGGGGCGCGTCGAAGCCGGCCACGCCGGTGGACGCCATGCATTCGGCCTTGCGCGACGATTCCAGCACGGTGACCTGCGTGCGACGGTAGGTCGTGAGGCTGCAGCCGCAGTGGCGCAGTTCGGCCTTCAACGTGCCATCGGGGGACGGCAGTGCGTACACCGGTTCGTCCACGCATCCGCAGGCGGCAAGGCCGGACAGCACAACGCACGACACGACGAGGCGGGACAGGCGCTTCATGGCAGGACGGACTCCCTGGAACGTGACCCTCCCGATCGTAGGGGCCACGCACGCGATGGGCAACGCCGCGCCAGTTGCCGCACGTCGCGGTACGCGTTGCCAACGGCTCAACACGCGCGCGTTCGGCCCCGCATAATCGCGTCATGGAGACACGGCGAACATGCGCATGAAGACGATCGGACTGATCGGTGGGATGAGCTGGGAATCGACGGTGCCGTACTACCGCCAGATCAACGAAGGCGTCAAGGCGAGGCTGGGGGGACTGCATTCGGCGAAGGTGGTGCTGTACAGCGTCGACTTCCACGAGATCGAGCAATTGCAGCGCGACGGCGACTGGGACGCCGCTGGCGAACGGCTGGCCGACGCCGCGCGCCGCCTGCACGCGGCCGGCGCCGACCTGCTGGTGCTGTGCACCAACACCATGCACAAGGTGGCGCCGCAGATCGAAGCGGCCGTGCCCATTCCGCTGCTGCACATCGCCGACGCCACCGCCGCGGCCATCCTGGCGGCCGGCCATCGCAGCGTCGGCCTGCTCGGTACCCGCTTCACCATGGAGCAGGACTTCTACCGGCAGCGTCTGCAGGAACGGCATGGCCTCCAGGTCATCGTGCCGGACGCGGACGACCGTAGCGTCGTCCATGACGTGATCTACGACGAGCTGTGCCGCGGCGTGGTCCGCGATGCCTCGCGCGACCGCTATCGCCGCATCATGGACGACCTGGTGACCGGCGGTGCGGAGGCCATCATCCTCGGCTGCACCGAGATCGGCCTGCTGGTGACGGCGCAGGATGCGCGCGTCCCGTTGTTCGACACCACGGCCCTGCATGCCGCCGCGGCCATGGAGGCCGCACTGGCGGCGTGACGCGGCACGCTCACGCCGGGATGCGGGCGATGGCCTTGATCTCGAAGTCGAACCCGGCCAGCCAGTTCACGCCGATCGCAGTCCAGTTCGGATAGGGCCGCGCCGGAAAGACCTCGTCCTTCACCGCCAGCACGGTCTCGAACTGGCGCTCGGGGTCGGTGTGGAAGCTGGTCACGTCGACGATATCGTCCAGGCTGGCCCCGGCGGCATGCAGGATCGCTTGCAGGTTCTTGAAGGCCAGCCGGACCTGCTGTTCGAAGTCCGGCTCCGGCGAGCCATCCTCGCGGCTACCCACGGTCCCGGACACGAACAGGAAGCCATCCGAGCGCACGGCGGCCGAGTAGCGGTGATGGTCATACAGGGCCTGTCGGCCAGCAGGGAAAACGACGTCGCGCGTGCTCATGGGAATCTCCTGGAGGGGCCGGCGGCCCCGATGGGGTAGCGATCACTCTAGGTGCCCGATGCGGCGGGATATACACGGCCATCCCGGTATCACTGTTTGTAGAATCCAAACAATTCCCTTTCCTCCAGGAGCCCGCATGGACCGCATCGACGCGATGCAGGCCTTCGTCCGCGTGGTGGAAACCGGCAGCTTCACCAAGGCGGCCGACACGCTGCAGGCCAGCCGGACGCGGGTGACGCACCTGGTGCAGCAGCTCGAAACGCATCTGCGGGTGAAGCTGCTCCACCGCACCACGCGCAAGGTGAACACCACCGCCGACGGCGCCGCGTACTACGAGCGCGTCGTCCGCCTGCTGGCCGACCTGGACGATGCGGAGACCAGCCTGTCGACCGCCTCCGAGGCGCCACGCGGCCGGCTGCGCGTGGATGTGCCCGCCCCGTTCGCCCTGCACATCCTGGTCCCCGCCCTGCCCGGTTTCCACGCGCGCTATCCGGACATCCAGCTCGACCTCGGCGCCAGCGACCGCAAGATCGACCTGATCGACGAAAACGTGGACTGCGTGGTGCGCGGCGGCGAACTCACCGACGCATCATTACGTGCACGACACGTCGGCGACCTGCTGCTCGGCGTGTACGCCTCGCCCGCCTATCTGGCGCGTGCCGGCACGCCCGCGCATCCGTCGGCACTGGAGGATGCCGCGCACCGCATCGTGGGCTATCGCAGTTCGCGCACCGGCAGTCCCTTGATGACGCCGATGCATCGCGACGATGAGGCGCATGTCGTGCAGGGCCGTCACGTGCTGTCGGTGGACGACGGCAATGCCTACCTCGCCGCCGGCATCGCGGGCTTGGGCGTGCTGTGGCTGCCCCGGTACATGGCGCGCGCACCGCAGGCGCGTGGCGAACTGGTGCCGCTGTTCGCGGACTGGCGCCTGGATCCGATGCCGATGTACGTGGCGTTCCCGCCCAACCGCCATGTCAGCCGCAAGCTGCGGGTGTTCATCGACTGGATCGTCGAGCTGATGGCGCAGCATGCGCCAGCCATCCAGCCGCCGCGATAGTCTGAACGGCGGCGCACAGACCATCGCGCTGGCAAGGCATCGATGCCGACGGCCCGCCGCATCCCTCACAGGTGCTTCTGGACCGCCTCGGAAATGCAGTCGCCCAGCGCTTCGGACTTGTCGGTTCCGTGACGGTCCTGGCACGCGACCAGATCGTCCGCGATCCTGCGGAAAGGGATGCGGACATCGATTCCCTGGGCCCGTGTCAGGCAGACCATGCCCCTGTAGTGGAAATACGGGAACGCAGCGACATCGGGTCTGGCGTAGATATCGTCCAGGATCGCGTGCAGCAGGATCGCGCGCGGATCGTTCCGGGTCTTTGCGCGCGGAGGCAGCGTGGCCTCCAGGTCCGCCTTGGTCTTGCCGTGGTCGCGCATGCCGAGCGCCGCGTTGGTCGCGTCGAATTCGTACTGGCATGCGCTCATGTCGATGTCCTTCGACAGCGCGACCGTCGCCGGGAGCAGCAGCAGGCACAGCAGGCCAGACCTGATTCCGTGCATCGGTTCCTCCGTCGGGAGCGCCGCCTTGAGCCCATGGCGGTCGCAACGGCCCGGTCGCGGGCCGTGTGCGCTTACATCGTGTGCGTCGGCTTCTCGCCGTTGAGGCTGCCGGCCAGCATCGTCTCGATGCGGTTCTTGATGGCCTCGCCCTCGCCATTCTCGGCGAACTGCACGCCGATGCCGGCCGCGCGGTTGCCCTGCGCACCGACCGGCGTCACCCAGACCACCTTGCCGGCCACCGGCAGGCGGTCACTGGATTCGGGCAGGGTGAGCAGCAGGAAGACCTCGTCGCCGAGGAAGTAGCGCTTGGGCGTGGGCACGAAGATGCCACCGCCTTTCACGAACGGCATGTAGGCGTTGTACAGCGCGGCCTTGTCCTTGACTGCCAGTGACAGGATGCCCTGTCGTCCACCTGCTGCATTCATCACTGTCTCCGTGTTTCCGTCAGCGGCGCGCCCCGACAGCGCGTCCGCGATCATTGCCGGCCCAGGCCAGCAGCAGCTCCACCATGGCCAGGTCGCCGCGTACCGTCGTCCGCAACAGGTCGCGGGTGCGGTTGGCGGCGTCGAACCAGGTGGCCAGCTTGTTCAATCGGGCCGGATCGGTCAAGCCGACGGTGCCGGCCTGCGCCAGCGCCAAGTCGGCCGCATGCCGCAGTCGCGCATCGGCCAGTTCGTCGTTGGCCCAGCGCTGCGCGGTCTCGACCACGCCGATCTCGCCCTTCTCCAGCCGCTGCAAATCGCGTGCCACGGCTTCGCGCAGCGCCAGGCCATCGTTGCGCAGCCAGTCGTCGGCCAGGCCGGGATGGCCGCGCGCGGCGTCCAGCGCGCGCACTGCGTCGGTCGCCGCATGCCCCTGCGCCTGCAGCCAGGCGAGCGCTTCGTCGCGGGGTGGCAGGCGGAATTCGATGCGCTGGCAGCGGCTGCGGATGGTCGCCGGCAGGCGCGCGGGTTGCGCGCTGACCAGCCACAGGTAGCGGTTGGGCGCCGGTTCTTCCAGCGTCTTCAGCAACGCATTGCAGGCCGAACGGTTGATCGCGTCGGCCGGATCGATCAGCGCCACCTGCGCGCCGCCGTACTGCGGCGTCAGCGCCAGCTTCTGCGACACCTCGCGGATCTGGTCGATGACGATCTCGGTACGCAGCTTGCTGCCATCCTTGGTGGCGACGAACGAGATGACCTGCAGGTCCGGATGCGTGCCGGCGTCGATCAGGCGGGTGCTGCGGTCATCCGGCGCAGGCTCACCCTCCGCGTTGCGCTGCTGCGCCAGCACGCGCCGCGCCAGACGGTCCAGCACCGCGCGCTTGCCGAGGCCGGCGGGACCGCACACGAGCAGGCCATGACCGAGACGGCCGGACTCCAGCGCCGCGACGGCATGGTCGTAGGCGCGCTGCTGCCAGGGTGAGAACGCAGTGCTCATGCCAGATCGCTGTCCGTCAGGGTACGCAGGTAGGCGGTGATGGCGGTATCGACGGCCGCGGCGACACCCGCGGGCGGCAACGATGCATCGATCACGCGGAAGCGCTGCGGTTCGGCCGCGGCACGCGCACGGAAACCCGCACGCACGCGTTCGAAGAAATCGTCCTGCTCGCTCTCGATGCGGTCGGGCCACAGGTCACGGCCGGCGGTGCGCGCGCGGCCCTCACGCACGTCCAGGTCGAGCAGCAGGGTCAGGCCGGGCTTCAGGCCGACCGCACGACGTTCCAATGCGGCGATCCATTCGGGATCCAGTCCGCGGCCGGCGCCCTGGTAGGCGTAGCTGGAGTCGGTGAAGCGGTCGCTGATGACGAACGATCCGCGCCGCAGCGCCGGTCGTACCACCTCGCGCACATGCTGCGCGCGCGAGGCGAACATCAGCAGCAATTCGGTCTCGGCGGCGAGCGGTTCGTCCTGCGCACCGAGCAGCAGCTCGCGGATGCGCTCAGCCAATGGCGTGCCACCCGGTTCGCGCGTCAGCACGACATCATGGCCGGCGGCCTGGAGTCGATCACGGATGGCCGCGATGGCACTGGTCTTGCCGGCGCCCTCGCCACCTTCCAGCGTGATCAGCCGCGGCTGCGACAGCAGGGCCTCGCTCACGGCGCTTCCGCCTTGCGCAGCGTTTCCCGGCGCGTCACGAGATAACGCGCCACGGCGGCGTTGTGCTCCGCGAGCGTGGCCGAAAAGATATGGCGCCCGCTGCCATCGCCGACGGCGACGAAGAACAGCGTGTTGCCGTCGGCCGGATTCACCGCGGCCTTCAGCGCGTCGGCGCCCGGCATGGCGATCGGCGTCGGGGTCAGGCCCTTTCGCGTGTAGGTGTTGTACGGCGTGTCGGTCAGCAGATCACGCTTGCGGATGTTGCCGTCATAGCTGCTGCCGATGCCATAGATGACGGTGGGATCGGTTTGCAGCGGCATGCCGAGCTTCAGCCGGCGCGCGAACACGCCCGCGATGGCCGGCCGCTCTTCGGCGATGCCGGTTTCCTTCTCGATGATCGAGGCCAGGATCAGCGCCTCTTCGGCCGACTGCAGCGGAACGTCCTGTGCGCGCGCCTGCCAGACGCCGTCGAGCGTCTTCTCCATGGCGGCGTACGCACGCTTGAGCACGTCCAGGTCGGTTTCGCTGCGCGTGTACACGTAGGTCTCGGGCAGGAAGCGGCCTTCCGGATGCTGGCCTTCATGACCCAGCGCGGCCATCAGCTCGGCATCGCTCATCTGCGCGGTCTTCTGCTGCAGCGGCGTGGCGCTGCGCAGCGCGGCGCGCAGCTGACGGATGTTCCAGCCCTCCACGATCGTGACGCGGTACTGGAGCGTGCGGCCTTCGCGCATGCGCTTGAGCAGTTCGCGGGGGGTGAGGGTCGGCTCCAGCGCGTACTCGCCCACCTTCAGCTGGCTGGCGGTGTCGGTCTCGCGCGCCAGCAGGCGCCACTGCAGATCGGAACCCTGGGTCACCCCGTGCTCGCGCAGCTTGCGCAACACCGTGGGGAACGCGTCGCCGCGGGCGACCTCCACCGTGCTACCGGCCACGACACCGTCCAGGGGTGTGTCGCCGAAGCCGCGATGGCCCTGCCACAGCCACAGCCCGGCGGCGACCGCCACGGCCAGCAACAGGACGAAGGTGATGACGATGAAGCGGCAACCGCGCTTGAGTGCTGACGCCACGCAATCCTCGGGGTGTGAAGCAGGCCGTGCAGGATACCCGGTCGCCGTCTCAGGGCGTAGGCGCGCGGCGGCGGAGGGCCGACGTCAGCCTTCCAGCGCCTTCAGCACGCCCCGGGCCTTCGCGCGGGTCTCGTCCAGCTCTCTGTCGGGAATCGAGTCGGCGACGATGCCTGCCCCGGTCCGGAAGCGCGCCACGCTGCCCGCTCCGTCCGCCACGACCTCGGCGCTGCGGATCAGGATGTTCAGGTCCAGGTCGCCGTCGCGGTTCAGCCAGCCGAAGGCGCCCGTGTAGGCGCCGCGCGGGACCTGTTCCAGCTCGGCGATGATCTGCATGCAGCGCACCTTGGGGCAGCCGGTGATGGTGCCGCCGGGGAAGGTGGCGCGGATGACATCGCCCGGTGTCGCATCGTCGCGCAGATGCCCGCGCACGTTGCTGACGATGTGATGCACGTGGGCGTAGCTCTCCACGGTCATCAGCTCGTCGACCTGCACGCTGCCGGGCGTGCAGACGCGCCCCAGGTCGTTGCGCTCCAGGTCGATCAGCATGACGTGCTCGGCGCGCTCCTTCGGGTGGCCGACCAGCTCGCGGATGCGTGCCGCGTCGTCGTCGCCCTCGAAACGCGGGCGCGTGCCGGCGATGGGCCGTGTCTCCACGACGTCGCCGCGCACCGAAACCAAGCGCTCGGGCGAGGAACTGACCACGGTCCAGTCCTGCGTGGCGAACAGGCCAGCGAACGGCGCGGGATTGGCCGTGCGCAGGCGTGCGTACAGTGCGGCGGGATCGAGCGGCGCATCGAAATGGGCACGCCACGCGCGCGACAGGTTCACCTGGAAGATGTCGCCCGCGCGCAGGTAGTCGAGGATGCGGTCCACGCCATCGGTGAAGCGCGACGGTTCGTCTTCGTCGATGCGGGCCGGCGGTTGCCAGGCCGGCAGCGGCGCCATCTGGACGACACGCGCGACGTCGGCAGCGGTTCGAGCGATCAGGTCGCCCTGCCCGGCTTCAGCCACGATCACGCAATCGCCGGTACTGCGATCTCGCAGCACCGCCGCCGGACAGCGCAGCGCGAGCGCGACGGGTTGTGTCGCCGGCCCGTGAGGCAGCCGCAGGACCGGTTCCACCTGCTGCGCCAGTTCGTACGCCAGCAGCAACGCCCAGCCACCGCGGAACGGCCAGCGCGGCTCTTCGCGCGGCGTGCGCTGCGATTGCCAGTGGCGATCGAGCACGGCGAGAAAATCGTCCGCCTCCACGCCGCCTTGCAGGTCCCGGGTGACACCGTCGGCGCCCAGAATCAGCCCGCTGCCGTCGGCGACCAGCAGGAAGTCCCAGCGGCCCTGCGCGGTGCCCGATGCTACGGACTCGAGCAGTACGGGATAGCGCCGCGGGTCCAGGCGATGCAGGGACAGCAGGTCGGTGTCGGGCGGAAGCGCGCGGGTTTCGATCATGAACTCGTCATCCCGGCGCAGGCCGGGACCCAGTGGCTTGCTGTGCGAATGGAACGTAAGACGCTGGGCCCCGGCTTGCGTCGGGGTGACGTCGATCCTGCGGGTCTGCGGATCAGATCCGCTTGAACACCAGCGTACCGTTGGTGCCGCCGAAGCCGAAGCCGTTCGACACCGCGACGTCGATCTTCTTCTCGCGCGCGATGTTCGGCACGTAGTCCAGATCGCAGCCTTCGCCCGGCGTGTCCAGGTTGATGGTCGGCGGGATGATGCCGTGGTGGATGGCCAGCACGGAGAAGATCGCTTCCGCACCGCCGGCCGCACCCAGCAGGTGGCCGGTCATCGACTTGGTGGAGCTGACCATGATCTTGTACGCGTGGTCGCCCAGTGCGCGCTTCATCGCCAGCGTTTCGGCCAGGTCGCCCAGCGGCGTGGAAGTGCCGTGCGCGTTGAGGTACTCGACCTGGTCCGCATTCAGGCCGGCATCCTTCAGCGCCGACAGCATGCAGCGCGCGGGGCCTTCACCGTTCTCGCTCGGCGCGGTCATGTGGAACGCGTCCTGCGACGCGCCAAAGCCTGCCAGTTCGCAATAGATGCGCGCGCCGCGCGCCTTGGCGTGTTCGTACTCCTCCAGCACCAGGATGCCGGCGCCGTCGCCCAGCACGAAACCGTCGCGGTCCTTGTCCCACGGGCGCGAGGCCCGGGTCGGATCGTCGTTGCGGGTGGACATGGCCTTCATCGCGCAGAAGCCGCCGACCGACGTCGGCGACGAGCCGCGCTCGGCACCGCCGGCGACCATCACGTCGGCGTCGCCGTACTGGATGGTGCGCATGGCGATGCCGATCGAATGGTTCGACGTGGCGCAGGCCGAGACCGCCGAATAGCCGGGACCCTTCAGCCCCTTCATGATGCTCAGGTGGCCGGGCAGCATGTTGATGATGGTGCTGGGGATGTAGAACGGGGAAATCTTGCGCGGGCCGCCTTCATGCAGCTTCACCGCGGTTTCCTCGATACCTAGGATGCCGCCGATGCCGGCGCCGATGATCGCGCCGATGCGCTCGGCGTTGGCCTCGGTCACTTCCAGGCCGGCGTCGTCCATCGCCATCAGCGAAGCGGCCAGTCCGTAGTGGATGAACGAGTCCATCTTCTTCACGTCCTTCGGCGACACGAAGGCGGTGGGATCGAACCCGCGGATCTCGCCCGCGATCTTGGTGCTGTAACCCTCGGTATCGAAGGTGGTGATCGGGCCCAGGCCCGAACGCCCGTTGACGATGCCGTCCCAACTGCTGGCCATGTCATTGCCCAGGGGGGACACCAGGCCCATGCCGGTGACGACGACGCGACGACGCTGGCTCATATCGGATTCCTCTTGGATCTTGACGGCCCTGCCCTGCAGTACGCGGGCGGATGGGGCCGGATACGCGCGGGGCCGCATGCGCGGCCCCGACACGGTTTGCTGCAACTGCCGGACTTACGCCTTGACGTGTGCCTTGACGTAGTCGATGGCCTGCTGCACCGAAGTGATCTTCTCGGCTTCCTCGTCCGGAATCTCGCACTCGAACTCTTCTTCCAGCGCCATCACCAGTTCAACGGTGTCCAGCGAGTCGGCGCCCAGGTCATCGACGAACGATGCGCTGGTGGTGACTTCTTCTTCCTTAACGCCGAGTTGTTCGACGACGATTTTCTTGACGCGTTCTTCGATGCTGCTCATGGATTCGCTCCAGACGGAGATGGGTGACTTGTTGGATTCTGCCGACGCGGGGCGAAGGCAAACCGGGGATAGTGTAGTGGAAACCGGCGACGGCGGGCAGGTATCGCCAAACGCCACCGAATCAACCACTTACAGCTAATTCTTACGGCATGTACATGCCGCCGTTGACGTGCAGGGTCTCGCCGGTGATGTAGCCGGCGGCCGGACCGGCGAGGAAGGCGACCGCGTTCGCGATGTCGGCCGGTTCGCCCAGGCGACCCAGTGCGATCTGCTCGCCGAGCGCCTTCTTGGTCTCTTCGGGCAGGTCCTTGGTCATGTCGGTGGCGATGAAACCGGGGGCGACCACGTTGACGGTGACGCCACGGCTGCCGATCTCCTTCGCCAGCGACTTGGAGAACGCAATGATGCCGGCCTTGGCGGCGGCGTAGTTGGCCTGTCCGGCGTTGCCGGTCACGCCGATCACCGAGGCGATGTTGATGATGCGGCCCTTGCGCGCTTTCATCATGCCGCGCATGACCGCCTTGGACGTGCGGTAGACGCTGGTGAGGTTGGTATCGAGGATGGCCTGCCAGTCTTCGTCCTTCATCCGCAGCAGCAGGTTGTCGCGGGTGATGCCGGCGTTGTTGACCAGGATGGAGATGCCGCCGAATTCCTTGGTAATCGCGTCGATCAGCGCATCGACCGCCGCCGCATCGGTAACGTTCAACTCGCGACCGTGCCCGCCCGCCGCCGCCATGCGCTCGCCGATGGCCTGCGCGCCCGACGCGGTGGTCGCGGTGCCGATGACCGTCGCGCCCTGCGCGGCCAGTTCGTCGGCAATGGCGGCACCGATGCCGCGGCTCGCGCCGGTGACCAGTGCGATTTCACCTTGCAGTGGCTTGCTCATGATGATGTCCTCGGAACGTTCCGCGCGCGGCGGATCAGGATAAGGGAACGGACGCAGCGTGCGTCAGACCTGCCAGTCCGCGAGCGCGCCCTGGAAATCGCCCACGCCACCGATGGCACGTGCATCCAGGCCCTTGTCGATGCGCTTCACCAGACCTGCCAGCACCTTGCCGGGGCCGCATTCGGCGATGCGCACCGCGCCGTTCGACGCCAGCACCTGCACGCACTCCGTCCAGCGCACCGGCAAGTACAGCTGGCGCACCAGTGCATCACGGATCGCGTCGGCGCCCACATGCACCTGCGCGTCCACGTTCTGCACGACGGGCAACGACGGCGCCTGCCATGCGAGGCCTGCCATCACTTCGGCTAAACGGTTGGCGGCTTCACGCATCAGCGGCGTGTGCGACGGCACGCTGACCGCCAGCTTGACCACCTTGCGGATGCCACGTTCGGTGAGCATCGCGATCGCGCGATCGACGGCTTCGGTATCGCCACCGATCACGATCTGGCCAGGAGAGTTGTAGTTCGCAGGCACGACGACCTTGCTGTCGGACGCCTGCGTGCAGACTTCCGCGACCATCGCATCCTCGGCGCCGAGCACCGCCGCCATCGCACCGACGCCGGCGGGCGCGGCATCCTGCATCAGTTGACCACGCAGGCGCACGAGGTGCGCGCCGTCCTTCAACGACAGCGCCCCTGCAGCGACCAGTGCGGTGTATTCGCCCAGGCTGTGGCCCGCCAGCTGCGACGGCTGCACGCCACCCTGCTGCTGCCATGCGCGCCAGACGGCGATGCCGGACGCGAGCAACGCGGGTTGCGTGTACTCGGTGCGGTTGAGCATTTCTTCGGGGCCACCCTGCGACAGCGCCCACAGATCGACGCCAGCGCCTTCGGATGCTTCGGCGAACGTCTCGCGCACGACCGGATGCAGTTCCGACAGTTCGGCCAGCATGCCGACCGACTGCGAGCCCTGGCCCGGGAACACGAAAGCGAGTTGCGTGGAAGTCACTCGGACACCCTGCGTGAAATCAGGCGGCGATGATACGGGCGAACCCGCCGGATTGTCTGTACCGGGGCGTATGCGCATGCGTAGCACTGTCGCATGCGCGCTGCATCCGTGCGCGCTCGAACGCGCACGACGCTGTCGACCATCGGGACGATCGATCCCCGAAACGAAGAAGGCGATGCTCTGCAGCATCGCCTTCCATTTTTAACCGTGTCGCAGCCGCTTCAATAACGCACCAGCACCGAGCCCCAGGTGAAGCCGCCACCGAACGCCTCCAGCAGCAGCAGCTGTCCACGCTCCACGCGACCCGAGCGGACCGCCGTATCGAGCGCCAGCGGCACCGAGCCGGACGAAGTGTTGCCGTGCTTGTCGACGGTGACGATGACCTGGTCCATCGACATGTCCAACCGCTTGGCGGTGGCTTCGATGATGCGCAAGTTCGCCTGGTGCGGAATCAGCCAGTCCAGGTCGTGCTTGTCCAGGCCGTTGGCGTGGAGCGTTTCGTCGACGACGCTGTCCAGTGCCTTGACGGCGTACTTGAAGACGTCGTTGCCCTTCATCTCGATGCGGATGCCGTTGTTCGGCTCGTCCGCCTTGAATCCGGTGGAGACGCCGACCGGATTCCACAGCAGTTCCTTCTTGCTGCCGTCGGCATGCAGGTGGGTGCTGAGGATGCCGGTCTCGGTGTCGGCCTTGAGCACGGCCGCGCCCGCCCCGTCGCCGAACAGCACGCAGGTGGTGCGCTCGGTCCAGTCGACGATGCGACTGAGGGTTTCGGTCCCGATCACGAGCGCGGTCTTGGCATCGCCGCAGCGGATGAATTTCTCCGCCACGCTGAGCGCATAGATGAAGCCCGAACAGGCCGCATTGACGTCCAGCGCCGCGCAGCCGGCCGCGCCCAGGCGCGCCTGGATCAGGCAGGCGGTGGACGGGAAGATCAGGTCGGGCGTGGTGGTGCCCACCACGATGAGATCGATCTCGGACGCGTCGACGCCGGCGGCCTCGAGTGCGCGGAGCGCGGCCTGGTAACCCAGATCGCCAGCGGTTTCGCCTTCGGCGGCGATGTGGCGTTCGCGGATGCCGGTGCGGGACTGGATCCATTCGTCGCTGGTATCGACCAGCTTCGACAGGTCCTCGTTGGTCAGCACCTTTTCGGGCAGATAGCTGCCCGTTCCGGCGATGCGCGCGTAAATGCGCCCCTTGTTACCCGGCTCGCTCATGCACGCTCCCATTGCCGGCCCGACGACGGGCCCTGGTTGTCATCGATCATGCGGGAAGCGCGCCCTTCGCGAGGGCGCGCCGCACGGATCAATCTTCCTCGACCGCCGAGGTCTTGGTGGCGATGACCTTCTTGCCGCGGTAGTAACCGTCGGCGGTCACGTGGTGGCGCAGGTGGATCTCGCCCGTGGTCGGGTCGGTCGACAGCTGCTTGGCGGTCAGCGCGTCGTGCGAACGACGCTGGCCACGACGGGACGGGGTGACGCGGGATTTCTGCACAGCCATGGGATTGCTCCAGCTCTTCTATCTGTTGGTGAACCTTGCGGTTCGTGTTGCCAGACCGCGTTAGCGGCTAGTTTTTCTTCAGCGAGGCCAGCGCCGCGAACGGACTGGATTTCGCCACTTCTTCTTCGTCCGCGGCCCATTCGCTTTCGACGGCCTCGGACGCGGGGTCCACCGGCACCACCGGTACGGCGAGGACCAGTTCGTCCTCCACCAGGTCGGCGGGGCGAAGCATACCGTCCTCAGGTACCAGCAAGGCCTCGTAGCCCGGCGGCAGCGCGGATTCCTCATCCTCGCTGCGCACCAACCCGAGCCGCTGCTCCACCGTCACCGGCAGTACGAATCGTCGCAGGCTGCGCTGGCACACCAGCGGCAGCTCGGCTTCGATCCGCAGCCCGACGTAAGGCACCCGCAGCGCATCGTGATCGAACTCGATCGCGTAACGTACTTCGCCTTCGGTATCGACAAGAAGGCCCTGCAAGCGCGTCATCGAGGACAACGGCAGGCGGCCTTCAAAGCTGCGCCGGGTCGCGACCATGCGCCAAGCATCCAACATCTCGGGCGTATTCGCGGACATAAGCCGCTGAATGTTAAGGATGAAAGACCGAACTGTCAAACAACCTCCGTCGACGAGGATGGCTTGCCCCCGCCCCTGCCGGCGGGCAGACTCCCCCGCCCTGTCCCTGCCGGTGCCCCACCCATGCCGCTGATGCTCGCCTCCACCTCCCGCTACCGGCGTGAATTGCTGGAACGGCTGCGCCTGCCGCTCCACATCGCGCGGCCCGAGGTGGACGAGACCCCCCAGGACGGCGAGTCGGTGCCCGCCATGGCCGCCCGCCTGGCCCATGCCAAGGCCGAGGCCATCGCCCGGCAGCACCCCGGGGCCTGGGTCATCGGCTCCGACCAGGCAGCAGAACTGGATGGGCAGCCCTTGGGCAAGCCCGGCCACCGCGAGGCCGCCCTCGCCCAACTGGCGTCCATGTCGGGCCGGCAGGTGCGCTTCCATACCGCCGTCTGCCTGGTCAGGGACGGCGACGCGCTGCAGGCCCAGGACGTCACCACCGTCCGGTTCCGCACCCTCTCGGCCACCGAAATCGAGCGCTACGTCGACGCCGAGCAGCCTTTCGACTGCGCCGGCAGCTTCAAGTCGGAAGGGCTCGGAATCGCCCTGTTCGACGCCATCGAGTCGACGGACCCCACGGCGCTGGTCGGCCTGCCGCTGATCGCCGTGTCCAGGATGCTGCGCGAAGCGGGCTTCGAGCTTCCCTGAGCCGGGGCGTCAGCGTACCTCGACCGGCTGTTCGGCCCAGGTTTCGACGCTGCCGTCGCCGCCGGTCACCCGCAAGCCCAGCCAATGCCGGCCGGCGGGCACGTCTCCGGCATCGACCTCGGCCGTGAACTGGACCCGCGGCATGCGCGGATCGCGCGATGCGTCCTTCAGGAAGCCGCGCAACCACTCGTTGGCGCCCGCGTCGCCGGCCACGGCGACGACCCGGCCATCGAGCAGCACCTCGACCTTCGCCACGCCCACGACGTCCTTCACCGCCCAGCCGCCGACGCTGAAGCGCCTGCCCACGCGGGCACCCGCTTCGGGCACGTCGATGTTGGCGACTACCGGCGTGATGCATTCACCCTGCGCGCGCGCCGCGGGTAGCGCGAACAGGAGGAACCGCCGTGCGCCGTGGTCGATGTTGACCACGCGCGGCGGCGGCAGCGGACCGACGACCCGGCACAACTGCTGGTAGTGCGCCAGAAGTGCACTGAACTTGACGTCGGTCGCGCCGACGACCAGCAGCGTGGGCGCGTCACGCGCGCCGTCATGGTGCAGGCCCCACAACTGGAGCTGTGGCGCGCGCCCATGCTTGCGGTTCAGCGGGTGGTCGAGCACGGGGATGTCAGCGTCATCCAGGGCGAAGCCCAGCTCGGCGCCGGTCTTGAAGTTGTCCGCAAGCAGTACCGTGTCCGCCGGCAAGGTCACGCGCACCGCCTGCACGCTTTCGGCCAATGCATGCCAGCCAGCGAAGTTCTCCGGGTAGTACTTGCTGCCTGCGATCTGCGTCCTCAGGCCGGGGAGCGAGACGGCCACGTAATAACCCAGCATCAGCACCGTACCGAGTGCCGCGATGCTCCAGGTCGCGCGCCGACGCGCCGGCGACCACTCCCGCAGCAGCAGCGGCACCACCACGAGCAACGCGAGATAGCCCGGCAACGGCCAATGGAAGCTGACGCGCTCGTTGTCGGCAAAGAAGCCGAGCGCGAAGAAGCCGAACGTCGACACCGCACCCAGCAACGCGAAATAGCGCCACGCCGTATCGGCGCTGCCATCGCTGCGGACGCCCCGCATGCAGACCACGAGCATGGCCCAGAACAGCAGCGGCGTCGCCATCGCCGCCTGCACCAGCAAGAAGCGGAAACCATCGCCGTGGAAGCTCCACGGGTGGCGATCCAGCAACTGGAAACGCAGGCCGGCGTCAGCGTATTCCAGGTTCCAGGCCAGCAAAGGCGCCCACGCCAGTACGCCCACCGCCAGCGCAACCCACACGCGCGGGTCACGCAGCACCTTCCTTCCTGCGGGCACCCAGAGCAATGCGAGTAGCCCCACACCGATCACGCCGATGAATCGGTAGTGGCTGAGCGCACCCAGCATGAGGCCGATCGCCAGTTCGGTGGCGGACATCGCATCGACCTCGCGCAGCAGGCGCGCACCGGCGTCCGCACACAGCACCGTGGCCAGCGCCATCGGCACATCCGGCAGCGCGAGCAGTCCCAGCGTGCCCGACAACGGCATCAGCACGGTCAGCAGCGCCGCCTGCCAGCCTGCCGTCGCACCGAACCAGTGCGCCGCGCTCCGCGCGACCAGCCACGGCAACAGTGCCGCCATCAGCAGAAACGGCGCACGCACCGCCACTACATGGTGGCCACCGATGTCGGTGCCCAGCCGCGTCAACCACGCCGTCAATCCCGGCAGGTCGGAGTAGGCAGCGGCGAGATGCCGCCCCTCCTGCCAGTAGAAGGCCTCGTCGACGAACAGCGGCAGGCGGGCGGCGATGACGACCTTGACCACCGTCACGATTGCCCACACCGCCAGGAACCATTGCCGCGCGCGTCGTTCTTCGTCCATCTCGCTACACTGCCCTCTACCCACGATCGGAAACCCAGAGCGCGATGTCCGCCATCCCCAGCAACCGCCCTATGCTATCCGAAGGCCTGGCCGATGCCCTCACGCGTGCCCAGGCGCAGGTCAATTCCCTGGTGCTCGGCAAGTCGCACGAAGTGCGGCTCGCCTTCGTCGCGCTGCTCTCCGACGGCCACCTGTTGATCGAGGATCTGCCCGGCCTCGGCAAGACGACACTGGCGCATGCACTTGCGGCCACGCTGGGGCTGGGCTTCCAGCGCGTGCAGTTCACCTCGGACCTGCTGCCTGCGGACGTGCTGGGCGTGTCGGTGTACGACGCGCAGACGCGCGCGTTCACCTTCCATCCCGGCCCTGTGTTCACCAATGTCCTGCTCGCGGACGAAATCAACCGCGCACCGCCACGCACGCAGAGCGCACTGCTCGAAGCGATGGCCGAGCACCAGGTCACGCTGGACGGCGTGACGCACGCGCTGCCGGCGCCGTTCTTCGTGATCGCCACGCAGAACCCGGTCGACCTGTCGGGCACCTACCCGCTACCCGATTCGCAGCTGGATCGCTTTCTGTTGCGGCTGGCACTGGGTTATCCCAGCCCGGAGTCCGAACGCGAACTGCTGGCCGGCAGCGACCGGCGCACGATGATCGCGCAGGCCATGCCACTGTTGTCGTCCGACGACGTACTCGCCCTGCGCAGCGCCGTGAGCGACGTCCACGCCAGCGATGCGCTGATCGACTACGTGCAGGCGTTGCTGACGCGCAGCCGCCAGCATCCCGGGGTACGCGTCGGCCTGTCGCCACGCGCCGGCATCGCGCTGCTGCGCGCCGCGCGCGCCTACGCACTGCTGCTGGGCCGCCACCACGTACTGCCGGACGACGTGCAGGCGCTGTTCGCCGCCGTTGCCGCGCACCGCCTGGTGCCGGAAGCCGAGGCCGCGTCGGCCGGCGCGCTCGCCAAGGCCATCCTGCACGCGGTACCGGTGGATTGAACATGGCGCCCTCGCTGGCACGCCGCTTCGCCCTGCTGGCGCGGCCCCGCCGGCCGGAATCGCTCCCGGTCGCGCTCGATCGCAAACGCATCTACGTCCTTCCCACGCGGTTCGGACTGTTCTTCGCCGCACTGGTGTTCACCATGCTGCTGGGTGCGCTGAACTACAACAACAACCCCGCGCTGCTGCTCGCGCTGCTGCTGAGCGCGACCGCGCTGGCCAGCCTTATCTTCGCGCACCTGCAGCTGGCGGGCCTGCGTGTCGAGGCGATGTCCGCCGATCCTGTCCCGGTGGGATCACCATTGCTCCTGCATGTCGCGCTGGCCTCGCGCGATGCGCGCGTACGCCATGGCCTGAGGCTCGATGCAGGTGGAACGCACGCCTTCTCCCTGCTACCGGCCGGCGAAGGCGTCGTGGTCGAGTTGCCGTTGCCGACGCACCAGCGCGGCTGGTACGACCTCGACCGCGTGCGCGTGTCCACCACCCAGCCGCTTGGCATCGCGCGCGCCTGGTCCTGGATATGGCCCCACTCGCCGCTGCTCGTCTATCCCGCGGCGGAAGTCCAGGGGCCACCACTTCCGCTGGCGGAGAACGGAGGCACCAAGGCGCGACTCGATCCTGCGGGCGAAGACGTCCACCAGTTGCGCAACTACCGCGCAGGCGATGCGCGCCGTGCCATCGCATGGAAACCCTCCGCACGCCGCAGCCAGTTGCTGGTGCGCGATTACGAACAACCGCTCGGCCGCGATGTCGACCTGGACTGGGCGACGTTGACGACGCTTTCCCATGAGCACCGCATCCAGCGGCTGGCGCACTGGATCGAATCTGCCGAGCGCGAGGGTCTTCGTTACCGCCTGCGGTTGCCGGACCAGCCCGCATTGGGGCCGGCCAATGGCCCGGCGCACCGCCACCAGTGCCTCCGCGCCCTCGCCCTGCTCCCGCATGCCACGCCCTGACGTCCCCACGCTCGACAGCCTCAGTCGCCGATGGACATTGACGGCGGCCGCGGTATGCCTGTTGGCCCTGCTGATCCAGCTGCCGCCGATGCTCGCCTCCGGTATAGGCATCACCGGCGTGCTGTTGGCATTGGCGTCCTGGCGGCGCCCGCTGCCGGGGCTGTTGCGTGGCCTGCTCGCCCTGGCGCTGGTCGCGGCGGTGATGTCCGTCACCGGCATGCAGTTCGGTCGCGACACCGGCTGCGCCCTTCTCGCCGGGATGCTGGCGATCAAGCCGACCGAGACCCGCACCCTGCGCGACAACCGCAGCCTGCTCGGTTTCGCATTGTTCGCGCCGTTCGCCGCGTTCCTGCTCGAACAGGGGCCGTTGAGCATGGCGCTCGGCCTGGCCGGCGTGCTGTGTGCACTGGTCGCACTGCACCGTCTGGCCGATGCCGAGGCAACCGCCCTGGCAGGCTCGACGAGACCGCTGCAGCAGGTGCGGGAGATCGGCAAACTGGTCGCCCTCGGTATCCCGCTGGTACTGGCGACCTTCTGGCTGTTCCCGCGCTTCCCGTCACCCTTGTGGGGTGTGCCGGAGCGGGCGCTGTCGAAGCCCGGCCTCAGCGACGACATGTCGCCTGGCAGCTATCTCGACCTGATCGCCGACGAAGCGCCGGCACTGCGCGTGCAGTTCTTCGGCGCTACGCCACCGACCAGTCAGATGTACTGGCGTGGGCCGGTGCTGTCGGATTTCGACGGCCGCACCTGGACGCGCGGCCACCGCCTGACCGGCATGCCAGCCGCCAGCACCACCCGCAGCGCGGCAACCTGGGACTACCAGATGGACGTGGAACCCAGCGACCGTCGTGACCTGGTCGCCCTGGATCTGCCTGCGTCGACGCCCGACGGTGTGCGGGTGGCGCGCGACTACAGCATGTCGACCCCGACACCCCTCGTGTCGCTGACGCGCTGGCGACTGCAGTCTTCGGCGCCCGTCCAGTTCGAAGCGGACCTGTCGCCCTCCCTCCGACAGCAAGCCCTGCAGCTGCCCGCTGGCTTCAACCCGCGTACCCGGGCGCTAGGCGCACAGTGGCGCAGGGAGGCCGGCGACAACGATGCCGCCATCGTGGCGCGCGCCCTGCAATGGATCCGCTCCGACTTCGCCTACACGCTGGATACGCCGTTCCCGGGGCGCGACACCGTCGACGAGTTCCTGTTCGACCAGCAGCAGGGATTCTGCGAGCACTTCAGTTCGTCCTTCGTCTTCCTGATGCGCTCTTCGGGCGTCCCCGCCCGCGTGGTCACCGGTTATTCGGGCGGGCAATACAACCCGCTCGGCAAGTACTGGATCGTCCGCAATCTGGACGCGCATGCCTGGGCGGAGGTATGGATGCCGCAACGAGGCTGGGTACGCGTGGACCCGACGGCGGCGGTGGCGCCGGAACGCATCTACGACACGATCGAGGATCGTCTCGGCGCAGTGGGTGCCGTAGGCGCCGTCGCCAACCTGATCGGTGTCGACAACCTGGGCCAGGTCGGAGACTGGCTGCGTCGTGGCTGGAACGACCTCGTGCTGGGCTTCGATGCGCGGCGGCAGGCACGCCTGCTGGAGCGCTTCGGTGCGAAACACCTGGGTGGCGGCGCGTTGACGGCGCTGTTCGGCATCTTCGCCATCGCCGCGCTGGCGTGGATGGCCTGGCTGCTCGCGCGGGGTGAGCACCAGCGCGACCCGTTGCTGCGCGCTTGGCACCGGCTCGGCGCGCGGTATGCACGGCTCGGGCTTGGCCGGTTGCCGCATGAAAGCCCCGCCGACTGGGCACGCCGTGCCGCTGCCGGACGACCGCGGGCCGCCCAGGCACTGCTTTCGCTCAGCCACCGTTTCGCCGATGCGCGCTACGCTCCGGGTGAGGGAGACCACCGCGCACTGATCGAAGACCTGCGCCGGCACCGCCCATAACCCGCTGGAGACTGGCCATGAACCTTCGCTTCGCCGTCGTCGTCGCAACCGCCGCGCTGCTTTCCGCCTGCGCCACGGCACCCAAGCCACTGCAGGGCGCCTTTACCCAGGTCAATCCGCGCGATTCGGTCGGCGCACCGCAGGTGGGTGCCCCCGTCCGCTGGGGTGGCCGCATCATCAGCACCACGCCCGGCCAGAACTCGACCTGCTTCCAGCTCGTCTCGCGGCCCCTCGCCGGTACCGGCCGACCGTTGTCGTCCGCACCCGACGCCACCGACGGCCGCTTCGTCGCCTGCCGGGCCGGCTTCTATGATCCGGCCGTGTTCGCCGAGGGTCGCGAGGTGACGTTCGTCGGCAAGATTGAGGGCTATGAAAGCACCCGCATTGGCGACTACGACTACCAGTTGCCGCGTGTCGCCGCCGACGTGGTCTACCTTTGGCCGGAAGTGCGTGAAGTCGAAGTCGTCCGCCCCTACCCGTACTACGACCCCTTCTGGGGGCCGCGCTGGGGTCGTTGGGGCTGGTGGTGAATCCATCGCCATGAAAGAAAAAAGCCGCTCGATGAGCGGCTTTTTTTTGCCCGGACGACACTCAACCCGGCGTGCCGAAGCGTCCGAGCGAGGCGCCAGCGAGAAGATGCAGATGGATGTGGAACACGGTCTGCCCACCGTCCTCCCGGCAGTTCATGACGATGCGGTAGCCGTCTTGCGCGAATCCTTCGTCGCGCGCGTAGTGCGCCGCCGCCAGTGCCAGCTTGCCGATCAGGTGCGCCTGCTCCGGGCGCACGTCGTCCAGCGTGGGGATCGCCTCGTTCTTGGGAATGAAGAGCACATGTACCGGCGCCTGCGGGGCGATGTCCTTGAAACCGAGGACGTCGTCGTCCTCGTAGACGATGGTGGCCGGAATCTCGCGGCGGATGATCCTGGCGAAAATGGTGTCGGTCATGGCGGTGCGCGTCCTCGTGCTCGTACGGTCAGGTCATTTCGCTGCGGCCGCCGAAGGCATGCGCCAGCGTGCCGCGGTCCACGTATTCCAGCTCGCCGCCCAGCGGTACGCCGTGCGCCAGGCGGCTGGGGCGCACGCCCTGCTGCCGCGCCAGCTGCGCCAGGTAATGCGCGGTGGCCTCACCTTCGACGGTCGGGTTGGTGGCGATGATCAGTTCGGTGACTTCGCCCTGGGCGAGACGCGCCGACAAGGCATCCAGTCCGAGCTCACGCGGCCCGATGCCATCCAGCGGCGACAACCGGCCGTGCAGGACGAAATAGACGCCGCGGTAACCGGTGGCCTGCTCGATCGCGAGACGGTCCGAGGGCGACTCCACGATGCACAGCTGGTGCCGGTCTCGGCTGGCGCTCGCGCACAGCGTGCAGATCGCCCCTTCGGTGAAATCACGACACTGCTCGCAGTGGCCGATGTGATCCAACGCCTCGGCCATCACGCCGGACAGACGCCTGCCGCCCTCCCGCTCGCGGTCGAGCAGGTGGTAGGCCATGCGCTGCGCGGTCTTCTGCCCGACGCCGGGCAGCACGCGCAACGCTTCGATGAGCTGTTCGAGCAGCGGACTGGACATGTCGTCTCAGGACGAAGGCGGATGGACCGCCGTCACCCGATCCGGAATGCGCTCAGAACGGCATCTTCATGCCGGGCGGCAGCGGCATCCCGGCCGTGGCGGCACCCATCCGCGACTTCGATTCCGCGTCCACCTTGTTGGAGGCATCGTTGAACGCGGCGGCAATCAGGTCTTCCAGCATTTCCGCATCCGACAGCAGCGAAGGATCGATGCGGACCTTGCGGCATTCCTTGGCGCCGGTCAGCGTCACGCTGACCATGCCGCCGCCGGCGTTGCCGGTGACTTCGAGCTTGGCAAGTTCTTCTTGGGCGCGCTGCAGGTTCTCCTGCATCTTCTGCGCCTGCTGCATCAGTTGGGCGATGTTTCCACGCATGTCGTGATCACTCTTCGTAAGGTCGGATGGAGTCCGGCACAAGCCTGGCGCCATGTTGCTGCATCAGCTGCCGCACGTCCGGATGGTTCATGAAGGTTTCTTCGGCGACGTTCTGGCGTTCGTCGCGCTGCCGATGGCTGCGCTCCTTCAACGTCTCGCCAGTGGGCGCGGCCGCGGCGAAAGCCAGCCGCGGCGCCACGCCGTAGCGGCTGGCAATGGCCTCGCCAAGCTCGCCCAGCGTGCGCTCCGAGCGCAGGTAGTCGAAACCGCTGTCCAGCGCCAGCGTCAACGTTCCGTTCGCGTAGCCGGCGAAGGCGACGTTGTCGACCAGTTGCTTGCCCACGCCCTTAAGCCCGCAGCTACCGGCGAAGTGCAGCCAGGTCTCCGCGTCGGTGATGCCGATGTCGACAGGCATCGTCGACGCGACGGGTGTTGCAGCGGCGACGGGGGCCACAGCAGCGACAGGTGCCGCTTCTGCCGGGCGCCACGGCGGCACATCATCGACCGCCGGCGCCACGGGACGCGAGGGTGCAGGCAGTTCCTCTCGGGCCATCTGCTGGGGTGGCATCACCGTTTGCGGTGCGGAAGCCGCCTGCATCTGTGGCACGGCCGGACTGGCGGATGCGGCAGGCGTCGCGACCGGGGATGCCATTACCGATGACCCACGTGCTTCGCCCCGCATCTCGCCGGCCTGTGCCGGCCGGAACGCCAGCATGCGCAGCACGCTCATCTCGAATCCCGCGCGACCGCTCGGCGCCAGGTGCAGGTCGCGACGGCCGTTGATCGCCATCTGGTACCAAAGCTGGACGACTTCGGGCCGCAGCTGGCCGGCAAAGGCCTCCACATCGACGCCCTCCGCCTCCACGCTCGCCGACGGCACCAGCTGTCGCACCTGGATGCGATGCAGCGCTTCCGCCACGGCATCCAGCACACCGGCCCAGTCGGGCGAGAACTCCGCCAGCCGCGCGACCACCTGCAGCAGTTCGTCGCCATCTCCCTGCGCCAGCGCGCCGAGCATGGCGTTGACCTGGGTGCGATCCACCGTACCCAGCATGGTGCGCACGCCCTCCTCGCGCAGCGCGCCGCCGGCGTAGGCGATGGCCTGGTCGAGCAGCGACAGGCCATCGCGCAGCGAACCGTCGGCCGCGCGTGCGAGCTGGGCGATGGCGGGCGCGTCGGCTTCGATCGCTTCCGCGCCCAGGATCTTCGTCATCTGGCCGCGGATCTGCTCCTCGTCCAGGCGCTTGAGATTGAACTGCAGGCAGCGCGACAGCACGGTGACCGGCAGCTTCTGCGGATCGGTGGTCGCGAGCAGGAACTTCACGTGTTCCGGCGGTTCTTCCAGCGTCTTCAGCAGCGCGTTGAACGCGGCCTTCGACAGCATGTGCACTTCGTCGATCAGATAGACCTTGAACTTGCCGCGCGACGGCATGTACTGCGCGTTCTCGATCACCTCGCGCACGTCGTCCACACCGGTGTTCGACGCGGCGTCGATCTCCAGCAGGTCGATGTAGCGGCCGGCATCGATGTCCAGGCAGGCCGGGCACTGGCCGCAAGGGTCGGCACTGGTGCCTTTCTCGCAGTTCAGCGATTTGGCGAAGATGCGGGCGATCGTGGTCTTGCCCACGCCGCGCGTGCCGGTGAAGAGGAAGGCATGGTGGACACGACCGCTGTCCAGCGCGTTGGTCAGCGCGCGGACCACGTGTTCCTGGCCCACCAGCTCGGCGAAACGCTTGGGACGCCACTTGCGGGCGAGGACGAGGTAGGACATGCCGACATTGTGCCACGCTCCGCCCGTCCTCCCTCCGCCCCACGGCCTATGCACGGCCTCGCTTGTGGCGGCACCCCTGCGAAGGCTAGAATTCACGCCCCTGAAAGCGGCCCCGGTCGCGTTCAGGTCCCGGAGAGGTGTCCGAGTGGTTGAAGGAGCACGCCTGGAAAGTGTGTAAGCGTCTAAACCGCGCTTCGGGGGTTCGAATCCCCCTCTCTCCGCCAGATGATTTACCGAAACCCTTGCCCTGCAAGGGTTTTCGTGTTTCTGGGGTAGGCTCGCCCACACTTCCGCCCATACTTCGGACGGCGAGCGCCTACAGACCCCGTTCCTCGAAGCGCGCGGCCATGCGATCGAAGCGAGCCGCTTCGGCTTCCAGGTGAGCGATGCGTTCGAACTTCCGGCGGGCCTTGATCGACGAGCCGGCCGACGACCTATATCGGAGATCGGTGGCGAGAGCTCTTGCGTCGGCGGCCTGTGCGGCGGCCCACCCAGCCTTGGTCGGGAATCGGGGGCGTCTGCTTTTCATGGCCGGGATCGTGACCGGCCCGGGTCTCGCTGGCTGCGCCTGTCGAGTCGTCGCGGGGGCGCCAGTGCTGCTTCTGCAGCCACTGTTCATGCATAGCGGCCAGCTCTGCGCGAAGCCTGTCCGCATGCCGCTCCGCCCACAGCTCGACGCCGCGCCGCCCCGCTTCGTAGCTGGTGCATGCGCGCGTTCGGCTGGAGCCTGGCTGGTGATAGTCGAGATGCGCGAGCCACGTGCCGCCGAGCCGCTCGGTCAGACGCGCAACGGGCGTGATGCCGTGTTTGTAGAGCACCTCCGGGCCTGGGTATCCCGGATTCAGCGCCGACCACTTGAACTCCGAACCTGCCACCGCGAGCGACCTCCGGCGGCCATCGTACCGCCGCCCGGCTCACGCGCTGAGACTGGCTTCCCGAATCAGGGCGGGATCTCTTCGACGGTCATGGTGCCGCTGAAGTACTGCCGCTGGATGTTCTGGGGACCGGGCACCTCGAGGGCGATGCCGTAGAGCGCCGTCCGGTTGCACAGCGCCGCGTCGAACACTCCGCCCGGCAGCGTGCGGTACTGGGGGATGACGACGCACCGACGGCCGCCAGTGAGCGCTGCAGCGATCGTCTCCCAATCCTCGCCATTCGCCAGTCCGCCTCCGCGGGCCTCTGCGGTCGCCACGCCCGCCAGCGAGCCGGTGAAGCGGCGGTAGCTGGCGCCGGCAGCGGTGAAGACCTGCCCGCCGCGGTTGCGCGCGTGGACGCTGGTGTCGACTCGCTGGAGAGACCACCCCTCCGACAGGCGCACGGTGACCGACTTCATGGCGACGATTTCCCCGATCTCGACCACCGTCTGCGCGGCATCGATCACGACCACCAGCGAAGCCACAGGTGCAGCCGGCGCCGCGAGCAGCCAGCAGCCGACGGAACCGTCAGCAAGCCTTCGGGTGACCCCCGCCGCGCCGGCGGCTGTGATCGTCACACCCTCCGGCAGATTGAGACCCAGAAGCGCAACAACGCCCAACACGATCGGCGACTGGAAATTGAGGGTGATCGCCAGCGGCCCCGAGATCCTCTGCACTCGTGCAGCTCGGCCCGGTTTGCCGTCGACCAGGGCGGCACCTTCGTCGCTCGTGAGCCACGCAGCGCCGGCGCCCAGGACGACGGACTCCACTGCGGGCGCGCCATATCCAATAATCATCCCTACCCCCAAAGAACCATCGAGATTTCCCCGGTGACGGGGTTGCGCGGGAGCGACCGGACAATCATCAAGCGCCCGGCGTGCAGGCCGTACCGCGAATGCGTGAACTTGCCGACCTGGCCTGGACTGATCGACAGATCCACGTCGCGGGCTCGCACCTGGCAGACCATGCGTGGGACCGCGTACAGCCCGACGACCCGATCAATCTCCGCCTGCGCGTCCTCCTTCCGCCAGAACACGCTGGAGAATGGGTCGGCCGCGTCGGCATGCGCGTACTGCGGTGCGAGCGGCAGTGCTGAGTAGACCTGCCCCCGGTAGAGGCTGGACAGCTCCGCGCGCCGCGAAGCGGGAACGTCGACCAGGTCGGTCACGAAATCACCCGCGCCAAGCGCTTGCGCGTTCGGTCGATACGCCATACGGCGCGTGAGGTTCGGCGCAAGGTCAGGGGTGACGACGAGGTCTCCCTCCAGATCATCTTCCGACAGGTCGAACGCGAGATCTCCGACATGGGCGGCCGGGTCTGTGACCCGAGAGAATCGCAGCACGCCTTCGGCGTCCTCCCACCACCAGGCGCCATAACTCGGCAGGATGGCCGACAGCACCTCGCGGACGCTGACCGATTCGCGCGTGTAATAGCCGATCCCGGCATATCCAGTCGCCGCATCGATCGCCGCTGCATCCTCCAGAGACCAGGCGCCCTCATCGGCACGCCGGAAGATCTCGCGAAGCGCCTGCACAAGCGTGGCAGGCTGCATGTCAGGGCCGACGCTCGACACGTCACACACGACCGGCCCAACCGGCGGGCTCACCATGATGAGCTGCTGACTGTCCGGCGCAAGCTCAAACGTGCCTGGCTCCATCGCATCGCCACGGTCGAGAACGGCGCCGAGCTCTGCAACAGGCGTGTCGCAAAGCCAGCTCACGGTGCCATCGCTGTTCACCGGCAAGGCTGGCACGCTGCCGACAGCACCGATCACCACCGGGACGGAACTCCACGCAAGCGCGGGTACATTGGGCATGAAGACTGCCCGCGTGATCGGCTCATCGAGCGTCGCGCGTGAACCGCGCAGCGTGAGCGCCTTAGTCAGGTTGTCGAGCACCTCGACACGTTCCAACCTGTACCGGCCGACGGGAAGGGAGGACGCAGCGGTACCACCCTGTTCCGCTTGGCGAACCACCACGTCTGCACCGTTCACGTCCGCGAGCGCCAACGCATCGAGCAGGCCGGCGGAGTCGAGAACCCGCAGGCTCGCCCCCGCTACCGGCACCTCTTCCGACCCCGCCCAGGGCCAGAAGCTCACCGACTGAAAGGTCGTCACCCCTTCCGCGATCAATCCCTCATAGCGCGCGTGCGCCGGCGTATCCGATCCCGAGCTGAGGTAGTCCACGTCGGAGAGCTTGGCGAGGTCATGGTGGACGGTCCCACTGAACCACCCAGCGCGCGCGGCTGGGCCGCGTGCCGGCCATCGTCCAGCATTGACGATGCACCGGACGGTGGTGTCCGACGCAATGGAGACGGCGAACCGGTATGCCATCACACAGCCAGTCCGCGAGTGGCAAGGAACGCCTTGGCTTGGGCGTACACCGCCGCCAGTTCACCGGCCGACAGTGCGCGGCTGTAGATCGCAGCGAATGCGATGTCGGACGGACCCGCACCCAGACTGCTCGAATTTCCATAGCCGATGCGGAACGGCGACGAGCCGACGTCTGCCTGATTGTTCGGAGCAGATGCGGTGCCGGTGTTGGATGCGCCCGTGGCGAGGTTACGGATCGTGGCTTGGTTCGCCGCCTCATCGTGGACGCCCGCGATGCATCTCCACGTGTTGATCGCCTGCGAGTTCAGGGAGCCAACCAGAGTCGTAGCACCAGCGTGTGCGCTGGTGCCGTCGAACTGATTCTGGTTGAAGCTAATGTTTACCAAACCGTCCCCGGTCGTGCCCACAATGTTCCACAGCGACGCGCCGAAGGTGTTGCCCGTCAGGGGGGCCTTTCTGGGCGATGGATTGTTGCCGATGATCTGCGCCGCGACCTCCGTCGGATTTCGAAAGACCGCGACCAGCGTTTGATCTGGGGTGTTCGGCGCCTGGGTGATGACGTATGCCGTCTGGCCCAGCCTGGCATAGGCCGTGTCGTAGGTCGGTGCCCCCACAATGACGCCGCTCGGCTTTCCCGGAGCGAGGTTGCGCGCGGTGACTGCAGCGTTCACTCCGAAAAAGTTCAGGTATTCAAGACCCAACCCGACCGCCGGAATGAAGCCCACGGCGTTGTCCGCAAAGCTCACATCCTTTGCCTTCAGAATCACTCCCATCGTTCAACCCTCCACGCCAATTTGAAATGCAATGCACCAGTTGTGAAGCGGATAAGGCTTCCCAACCAGTGCGGGGATGTTCGCGCTTGCGTACTGGCCGGTTCCGGCCTCGTACTCGTAGCTCGCGTCGGCCACCGTCGTGTCGCTGTCGTGCAGGCAGCCGTTCCCGTTGTAGACGGTCTTTCCGGCATAGCGCACCTGTAGCGCGCCGGTCGGCATGGTCAGGAGCGACAGCCTCACAACGCAGTCGGCCACGATGGTCACGCTCGCGATCGTGGCGCTCACGCCATCGATGAGCACCTCGAACCCCTTGTTCGCGTAGTTCGTCTCGGCAAGCAACACGTACGGCATACCGAACTGAAGTGGCGGCGCAGGCACGTGAAAAGAGACGTACACGTGCAGACCATCTCGAACGGCACGCAGCGGCGAGAGCGGCTTCCAGTCCTGGCCGAGTTCGACCACCCGGTGCCAGACCTTGCCGAATTGCGCCCCAATCCAGCGGTAGCCGTTCGGGTCCATGTGCCCGCCTTTGTCGGTGTACGGATACACCGGGCATGCCATGACCCAATTCCGCTTTTCCTCCGACAGTTCCCACTGCGCCATGCCGATGCTCAGGGCATCCGTGTCGCGCGTGTACGACGCACCGGTCTGGTAAGTGATGAACAACGGCGGCGCGCTCTGCCCCGAGATCGCCGAGACGACGTCTTCCTCGAGGTCGTTGTACAGCGTAAGCAGCGCGGCGCGATATGCCGCCTTGCTCGTGCTGCCGCCGAAGTCGGTCACGTAGTTGTATTCGCCCTGCAAGAACGCGACCGCCGTGATCCCGTAGCTTTTCGACGCCGCGGTGGCCTGCGCCTTCACCTTGGTCGCTGCCTGGGTAATCCGCTGATACAGGTCGGGGCTCGCGCCACTGGAGAGCTGCTCGATGGTCTTGCCGGAGACACCGCAGCTCGTGGCAACGAACACCCGCGCCTCATCGTTGGCGACCTGCCAGCGCTGGTTGTGCTGGTGCTTGGCGAAGTTGACGAAGGCGACAACAGGATCCTCGCCGAGATTCTGGGCACCGGGCGCGAGCGCGGCGACAGCGGCCGGTGCCATCACTGCGCCCGACCCATCCTGCACGGCGGCGACCAGCGGCTTGAAGGCATCGGAGCCACCGACCGAAGTCCAGGACGCCGCCGAGCCAGACAGTGGCCGCGTGCAGTCGCCGAGCATCACATTCCCGTAGCGCGCCACCTTGGAAAGCGCCGGCCATCCCTCCTGTCCCGTCGAGAGCGATTGCCCGTACATGATGAAGTGATTGAAGTCCCACACCGGCCGCGCCACTTCCGCGTTGTAGCTGTTCGCCACCTTAAAGCTCGATGCGAGCGCGGTGGTGTTCAGTTCACCCACCAGGTCGTCGGCCGCAGAGGCGCCGTCATCACCGAGGGGGAGCTTCGCGGTCCCGTCAGCTCCGAGCATCAAGCCGATGAAGCCGTGGTCGTCGACCACAGCGAATGCGTAGTCCTCGGTGCTCTCAAACCTCTGGCTTCCGAATACGATGCCCTCCGTCGAGACCGAGACGTTCTTCGCCCGGATCTCATCGTCTCGCACCTCGAAGGCACTGAACCCGGAAGGGTCCGTGACTGCGAACACCACCGCCCCCGTATTACCGACGCGCGATTCGAGCTCAAGCTCGAGGGCGTCGAGCGAGGTCTGATCGGCCTTCAGGGCGAGACCGTCGGCGCGAACCCATTGCCATGCGTTCGCGGTGGTGCTCCATGCGTACTGCCCCGCGTTGGGCACCGTCGTGCTGCTCACCGGGTCGGTATGGGTTCCGGCGTCGTTGAGAACTTGAGCCCCTTTGCCGGCCGAGCCGACCACAGGGGAGAGCTGCGCCCACGTACTGAACACGAGTTGTCCTGCCGCCTGCCCAGCCTCCACCGCAGAGATGCGACTCGGGATGTTCAAGGGAAGCTTGTCGACCGGCAGCAGGCCATCTTCGGAAGCCACCATGAGGCCTTTCGCCCCGCCCACAGCGATCCGCCTGGAGCGCTCTTTCATGCCAACAACGAACGCCCCCTCGGGGTCAGCTTCGATCGGGATGGTGTGGACCGGCCTCACGACAAGATCGTTCATCTTTTCGGTACTCATAGAAGTGAAATTGCCTCGCCCTCAGGCGAGAGAATCAGCGCCGCGTCCACGTCCGCGAGGCATGCGAAGGGGTGAGCGGCGAATGCGCCGGGGTGTAGGTCGACGTAGCCGACCAGGTGAGCCTCGATGTAGAAGCGCAGGCGTGGCGGCGTCAACGACTCGTCCAGCACCATTCCGACGATCGTCTGCTCTTCTGGTATCTCGAGCTCCGTAGCGATCACGGTGCCGGAGGCTGCGATGGCGCCCTCGGGAAGCCGCCACCCCACGGTGCCCGCCGCAACGCCTGGAATGGCGTCCGCGTCTTGCGA
The DNA here is from genome assembly GCF_964252945.1 of Pseudoxanthomonas sp. LjRoot143. Lineage (NCBI taxonomy): Bacteria > Pseudomonadati > Pseudomonadota > Gammaproteobacteria > Lysobacterales > Lysobacteraceae > Pseudoxanthomonas > Pseudoxanthomonas sp. LjRoot143. The sequence continues at coordinate 2,299,595 of NZ_CAXUPM020000001.1, forward strand.
GTCGTCGACCAACCCGACGACGCCGGTGTATTCCGTATCCCCGTAGAAGACGAACTCGGCCCCACGAACATCGGATGTGCCCGGGAGATCGGCCCGAGCGTGCCCGGCCAGCTCTTCGCCGACGCTCACGATCTCGAGTCCGGCATTCGCGATCATCTGGCCGTCGCCGATCACAGCGGCGTCGAAGCGGGAGAAGGTGCGTGCCATCAGATGCCTACCGCCTGATTCGCTGCCCTTACCGCGATCTCATTGGCGAGCGCCTCGATGGCGGCCGTCGTCGCACGCGCGGCGACCTCGGCGGCGACAGCTGCGGGGTCAGCGATCAGGGCAGATTTCAAGACGGCTTCGGTGTGGCGCCCCTCCGGTCCGCTCTGCACCTCTCCGTTCGCGTCGATCTGGTGCGCGACTGCGAGGCATCCGTACATGGTCACGGCCGCGCCTTGTGGGCGGGACAGCGTCACGACGCAGAGCGTGGTGCCGTTGATCGAATACGCCTGCTTGCCCGCCACGGTGACGGGTTCGATGGTCATGCTCACTGGATCAGATCCTCGAATGTTCCAGGGGGCCGGCCACCACCACCGCCGACACCACCGCTGCCGCTACCACCGCCGCTGGCGCCGATCACCACGACGAACTCGCCGACCCAGACAACGCCATCCGTATCGGCCAGCGTCGCGACATTCGTTGTGACGTTGAGCGTGCGGTCGCCGCCCTGCCACGCCTCGTCCAGGTAGTAGCCGTAGTAGCGCGCGGTGGTGTCGCGCGCCTGGGTCACGTTCGTCGACGAGGCGGCATAGCTGACCGTGGCGCTGCCGACGCGCAGGGTTGCAGCGGATGCGGACAGGGTGACCGTCGCCGGCGATCCGGTGTCGAACGTCGCCGACAACGTCAGTCCATCCCACAGCGATCGCGTCGACGCCACCGTGACCGGCATGAGGTTGCGCTGATCGCCCAGCTGCACGCCGCTCCCCGGCTGCGTGAGGCTGTCCGCGTGGTCCGCCGTGTCCTGCGCCTGCTGCACTTCCGCCTGCGTCGGCGCCACCACTCGGCTCGCGAGAACCGGCGTCGTGTATGCCGACGTACGCCCGTGCAGCACGGTCCGCAAGCGAACCCATCGCGACGCCGCCGGCAGCGTGAGCTGGTGGCTCGACTCCTCGGTCAAGGCGGCACGCGTCCACGCGCCAGGCTCGCCCGAAACATCCGGCGCGATCTCCACCAGCGTCAGCACGCCCTGCAGTGCAGCGCGCGTCCACGAGATGACGGCCCCGTCGACGACCGACTGCACCGCGACGTCCATCGGCGATGGCAATGGCGGCGGCGTGTACGGCCGCGGGAACCATGACGCATTGACCGCACTGACCGGTACCACGACAGGCAGCGGCGGCGCCCCAACGTCGACGAGCAAGATCCGCCTCACAGCACGGCCTGCCCGCTGCGAAGCATGATCATGTCGGAAACCGACTGCTGGCGGCGTGCCAGGTCCACAAGCTCCTGCAGCAGCGTGGTCGTTTCGTCGCGACCGCCGCCGATGCCCACGCCACCACCTCCGCCATCACCCCCAGCAGCACCAACGACCGGCACGGGTTGGGAGTTGCCGCCGGTGGGGCGGCCAGCGGTGCCGCCGGCCGGAAGCGGGATTTCTGCACCGCTCGCCAGCGCGAACAGCTGGCGCGCGATGTTCTGCGGGAGATCGATCAGGATGCCGGCCAGGTCGCCCATGGTGGTCCCGTCGTCCATGTCGAGATCGGGCAAGCCCATGCCGCCGATCATCCCCGTCACCTGCTTATAGAGGGCGTTGTAGTCGTTGCCCGATGCGTACAGGTTGCGGCCCAGGCCGAGCACGGTTTGAGACAGGGCGGACGCCCCGGACAGATCGCCGGCCGACACCGCGTCCTGCAGCTGCTTCATCGCCTCGGTCAGCTTCTCCTGATCCGTGAGGGGGGAGTACTGCGACAGCGCCAGGCCGCCCAGGATGCCGTCGCGCTCCTTCTCGATCGCCTGCTGGAGTGCCGCCATGTTGTGCGCCCGCAGCTCTTCGATCTTCGCCAGATCTTCGGCACGAGCGCCGCTGAGCCCCAGCGCGCGCGCGTACTCATTCGCGGCGTTGACCTGCTGGCGGTACGTGGTCTCAATCCCCAACGCGGCGCGCTGGTAGTCGTTCAGTCCGGCGGTGAGCAGCTCGCCTTGCACGTCGGCCATGAGCGCGCCGTAGTTGCCGAGCACGCCCGTGACGCGCGAGATCTCTTCCTCGAGCGTGGTGCCGTTTTCCTGGGCCAGCTTCATGAAGAACTCGACGCCCTTCGTGATGTTGCCCAGCTCCCACTTCTCCAGCGCGCGGCCCAGCCCTTCAGCGCTACCCGTGACGAGGGAGATGCTGGCGGCCAGTGCCGACATCACGTCGCCGGCCTCGAAACCCTTGTTCAGCAGGTTGCCGAAGCCCAGGATCTTGACGCTCTCCGTGGAGAGCTGCCCGATCATCGTCGCGATCAGCGCCTCGATCTGCTGCTGGGCCTTGTCAGGATCTGCGTCCAGCTGGAGCTTGCCGATGTTCACGCGGACGGCGCTCAGCTGTTTGCTGATATCGATGCCCAGCTGCTTCGCCAGCCTCTCCGCGCCCTTCCTGAGAGTCGTGCCCGCGCGATCGAGCACCTGATCGAGATCGCTGTCGAGTGCGGAGTACTGCGTACCGCGCTTGTCGCTACGGAACCAGCCGCCCTTCTGCTTCCAGTCGACGTAACTCTGCCCGCTGAAACCGTCGAACCCATAGCTGCCCGTGATGCCGCTGCCGGTAGCCTTCGGCGCGCTGCGCCCGAACGCCTTGCCCAGCAGCGACGAGCCGGAGAAGATCGCCGCGGTGCGCCTGTCCATGCCGAGCGCACGACCGATCACGTCGAGGGACATGCTGTCGAGCATGAGCGGCGTCGCGAGGCCGCCCGTCGCCAAGTTGCCGCGCATGAGCAGTTCGCCGCGGTTCTGGTGCTGCAGCCCAAAGCCTTCGCCGTAGGCTTTGTCCGCCATCTTCATTCCGGCCATGATGAGCGCGACCCATGGCATGAACGATGCGACCGAACCCATAGCACCGGCCATGCCGGACGCTGCGCCTGTTGCGCCGCTCACCGCGCTGGTGCCGGTCGACGCATTCGCCATGCCGACCAGCCCGCCCCAGGTGGTCCCGCCGCTGGAGACGGCACCGGTGGCAGCGCTGGTGCCTCCGCCGAACAGGCTGCCGATCGCGGACAGGAAACCTCCGCCGCCGTTGCCGCCGATCATCGAGGCCCAGTTGCCCGCGTTCTGGCCGGCACCCGCGAAGCCGTTGCCCTTGAACAGCCCGGCCAGCGAACTCCAGAAGCCGCCGCCGCCCTGCCCGCCGCCGTTGAACATGCCCATCAGCGACGACCAGAAGCCGCCGCCGCTGCTCTGGCCGTTCATCCCGTTGAGGATCTGGGTCTGGATTGGGATAACAATTTTCTGATTGAGGAACTGCCGGATCAGGTCGGCGACGCCGCGCTTGGCGATGTCCTTCAGGTCGTCCCAGAAGTCGCCGAAGTCGTCGGCACCGTTGGCGACGAAGTCAGCGAACGCGCTCGACGCATCGGCCACGCCGCCGACGACGATTCCTGCCCACTCTTCCGCCCGCGCCGCGGCTTCCTCGACCTGCATCGACCAGTCGGCGAACGCGCGGGCCTCGGCGATCAGCTTGGCCTGCATGTCGGGCGAGTCGCGAAGCGCGGTATTGCCGCCCTCGATCGCTTCCGTAATCGCGCGGCGCATGTCGTTCTCGTTTTGCAGCTGGCGCTGGTAGCGCTCACGGGCCGGGCCGATCATGCCGAGCAGCCGCAGCTCGCCCGTCATGGTGTCCAGCAGCGCCTGCGGCGCCTTCTGCTGCTTCTCCAGCTCGACACGACGCGCGGCCAGCTGCGCCGTCTGCTGCTTCACCAGCGCGGCGTAGTCGGCCTGGGTCATGTTGCCGGCTTCGAGCTCCTTCCGCCACGCGGCGTCCTGCTGGCGCGCCTTCTCGACAGCACTGGCGTACGGACCCTCAAGGTCCGCTGCAGCCTGGCGCGCCTGCGCGGCGTGCTTCTCCAGCGCGTCCGCCCGCTGCTTTGCCTCGCGCTCGGCTTCCTTGGCCCGCGCGGCGGCGTCCTTTCGGGCCTTGTCCGCACGCCCATCGTTGTCGCCCAGAAGCCCCTGCAGCTCGCGGGTATAGCGGTCGACGTCTGCCTGGGAAACGTCTCGAACCTCGACCCTCTGACCGCGCCGGCCCCCGCGGGACTGTCGCCCGTTGCCCGGGTTCTTCGGAGCGTCCAACAGTCCGCGTTCGATAGCGCCCGCCTCGCCGTAATACGCCAGATTGGAGCCTTCGTTCGCGAGATCCATGCCTCGCTTGATCCGGTCCCAATCCAGGTCGATCACGCCCTGCGCCGCTTCGGCCAGACCCTGAAAGCCCCACGTCGTGCCGACAATGACGTCGTCGATTGCCTTAAAGTAGCCGCCGACGAAGTCCAGCGTGCCGCCGAGCACGTCCATGACGTTGTCGATCTGCTGGCCGACCTCGGCCACCTTCTCGCCATCGCTCACAAATGCGGTGAACGACTGCGTCGCCTGCGTCATGGTGGGGAGGAGCTGCTCGGCAAGGCCGAGATAAAGCCCCTCCATCGCGAGGGTCATGTTGTCGGTCTCGTCCCTGAACTTCGCGGCAGCGGCGGCGGTCTCGCCATCGATGATGCCGCCCAGGGTGCGAGCCTTGTCGCTCATGCGGTCCAGGCCATCCGAGCCCAGGTTCAGGAATTCGAGCAGCTCGCCGCCGCTCTTCCCGAAGATCTCCATTGCTACCGCGGTTTCGAGCGTCTCGTTATTGAGCGTCTTGAACCGGGTCATGAGCTCCGGCAGGACGTCTTCCGCCCGGCGGAGCTGCCCCAGTGCGTCGGTCACGTCGACGCCCAAGGTCTTGAACAGTTTCGCCTGCTTGCTGGTCGGGTCCAGCGCAGCGGCCATGCTCTTCGACAGCTTGCCGATGGCACCGCCCAGCGAATCCAGGCTGGTCCCGGTCAGCTGCGCGGCGTAGCGATAGCCGGACAGCGTCTCGGTGCTGATCCCGAGCCGCGCACTCAGCTCGTCGACCTTGTCCGCGGCATCGATCGCGCCGTTAAAGCCGTTCCATGCCTGGGCGATGCTGTAACCGATGCCAGCTACGGCTGCCAGTTCGCGCACCGACGCGGAGACCGCGTTCGAGATCGAGCGCTGGATCTGCTTCGCGTTCTTGTCGACTATGCGCGCCGCGCGACCCATGTCGGTTTCGAGGCTGCCCGTCTTGAGCAGCATGTCGATCGTCAGTTGGCCGAGCGAACGGACGGACATAGGTCACCAGATAATAAGAAACCCCCGCCGAAGCGGGGGTGGGTTTCAGAGGAATGCGTTAAAGACGGACCAGGCTTCGTCGTCGGGGTGCGGCGGGACCAGCAGACCGAACACGTCGTCGAAGGTCTCGCTCGTCTTCGCCATCCCATATTTCGCGGTGTAGAAGGCGCCGAGCGCCGCCGGTCGTATGTGCATGCCGATCGGGTCTATCGGGTTGCGCTGGTGAAACTGCCACCAGCGTCGAAACTCTGCCCGCGACATGCGCGAGCGGAGCTCCGCGACTGTGCAGCCCAGGTGCAGCGCCAGCACATGCCAGAACCACACCTCGCCCTTTCGGCTGATTACTTTCCCGCGTTCTCGTCCGCTTCCGCCGTCGCATCGCCGGCGCCGTTGACCTCGAAGCAGATGCGCTCAAGATCACGGGCGACGCTCACCTTCAGCGCCGCCGCTTGCTCCACGGTGAGAACCGGATTACCAGCCTCGTCCACGACGCAGGCGGCGATCAGGTTCGAGCGATCGTAGGGCGCGCCGACCTTCTTCCGGAACTCGGCGTCGGGCAGTTCGCGCACGAGCACGTCGGCGGTCTTGTCCTTGCCCAGCTTCAGCTGGCGGGTCTGGGCTTCGGTGGACGCGAAAGCGCCGCCGGACTGCAGGGCACCCAGCAAGGTCGTCGGCGCGGGCGTGGCGGTGTTGGGGGTGTCGTTCTGTTTCATGGCCGTTTTCCATTGGTGCCCGGACGCGCGGGACGCGCACGGCGAACACGCGGGAGACCCCGCACGTCCGGGCGTGAAGTGATGTCGCCGTTCTTCGCGGTTACGCCTTCGCGGTGAACACGCGGGGGCCGGTGCCCTGAACCGTCAGGGTCGAGCGCCACACGTCGTTGTCGGCCATCGAGACCGCGTAGTTCGCGACGTAGCCGCGGAACTTGACGTTATCGACGCTGGTCACGGCGGCGAACGCGCTGGCCGCAACGGTCGGAGCGGTTGCCGCAGCCGATTCGCTGGCGGGTGCCAGGATCAGGAACTCGGTCTCTTCGCCCGACTGGTAGAGCGCTTCCAGCTTCTCGTGCGCCGCGGTGTCGTGGATGACCTCGATCGTTGCCGAGCCGGTCGACTTGCGACCGGAGGTGAACTTGTCGAAGTCGTCATCCCAGCTCGAGACGTCGATCTGCGAAGCCTGGCCGTCGGGGACGCCGGCCTGGCGGACGCCGACGATCTTCGTCGCTTCCGTCGCGCCGGTGACGACGTAGATGGTGGTGTGCTTGGTCTTGGTGCTTGCCATGGTGGTGTTCCTTGTGAGGGGCCAAAAAAAGCCCGCACAAGGCGGGCGGGACTTTCCTGCAGCGCGGGTTCAGCGCACTACGTGGAACTCTGCGTCGAAGGAGTACTCGTAACGTCCGGTAACGTCGTTCACTCCCCCGGGGTTGTATGACGTGACATAGCCGACACGCTCGACCGCGTCGCGCACGGCGCGGATCGCGGCGATGAACGTGGTCTGATCTTCCGCGACGATGTCGACCTGGCCGGCGAAGTGGTCGTGCGGCGGCGGCCCGTCCATCACGTTCTCGGGGTTGCCGCCGGCGAGATGCCAGACGACATACGGCAGGGCCGCGCCTTCCTTCGCCTGCCCGAAGTAGCAGCGCACCGGGTCACCGATCGCGGCCTTGCACGCTGTATCGCCGGCGAGCAGCGCGTGGATGGGTGGGAACACTTACGACCTCCGCAGCTTGCGCGTGATGCGATCGAGCGCCTGGCGCAGGTCGACCGCGAATTGATCTATTACCGGATCCGCCAGCTTCCGCAGCGCACGACGGAAGAACGCGAGCGGCTGAATGTTTCGGGACGGCACGCCGAACTCCTGAAATCGCCAGTAGTAGGCGTTCGACGGCTTCTCGTACGTCTGGCCGACCCGCCCCTTGCCCCTGTTCCGGCGCGTGTTGGCGTAGCGCGCGCGCGCGCCGCCCTTCACGCCGACGGAGTAGAGCTCACTGCCCCCGTATGCCTGCGGCTGCCGGCTCCGCATGGCGACAATCTGCGTCTCCAGAAAGCCGGATCGCTTCGGCGCGTTCGCCCTCACCTCGTCGCGCATGCGGCGCGCACCGCGCGCCAGCGCCGCACGGGCCGGGCCGCCGTTCTTCGAGACAATCTCCGCGGGGAGCTGCTTCATCGCCCCCAGCAGGCCGTCGAGCCCTTGGACGTAGCGGCTATCGGCCATCGGTGACGCCCGCGCTCACCATGAGCGTGAGGTGCCGTCGAGCGGTGGGGTCCGGCAGCACGGCGGCGATCGCGTACACCTGACCGTCGAACAGGACGCGCATCGTGTCGAGCACGCCCGGCAGCCACCGGATCTCGATGCGGGCCGACACCTCCGACTGTTTCTCGCCGGCGGCGATGAAGTCGCGCCCGGACAGCGGCACCACCTCGGCGGGGATATCGGCGCCCTGCCCCGGCTCTGGCTCCCAATCGGTCCAGGTTGCCGGCTGGGGGCCGAGCGGACCGGTGGTCTCCGTCTGCACCTGCAGGCGGATCTGGTGCCGGTACTTTCCAGCGCTCACGGCCGCACCAGCTTGAACGGGAACAGCAGCAGATCCGACGTCGGGTTCGGGGCGACCGACTTCCCGACGATCGAGGACTCGCGGTTCTCGAACAGATCGGCAACGCGAAGCAGGATCGCCGAGCGGATCGCCGCCGGCACCTTGTCGCCCGTGCTTCCGTACCCGGCCTTGAAGCGCACGCGCACGGCGAGCGGCTGGGCACGGGTGGCCGGCCAGCGCGTGCCGTGAACGGGCATCGCGAAGCCGTGCTCGCCCGGCTCCACCGTGTAGCCCGCCGCATCCATGGTCTGCTGCACGCCTTCCGGGTCGACGTACTTCACAGACTCGACTGACAGCAGCGGCGGCAGCGGCAGACAGATCGCAGACGACGGGAACGCATCGAGGGCCAGTTCCCATTCCTGCTCCACCAGGGCACGCCCCAGCTCGCCGGCGCTTCCGTCCAGGCCCGACACCACTGCCGCGACCATGGCGGCGAGCTGCGGGTCGCTGGCGGTGCCGTAGGCGTTCACCTGCGCGCGTGCTTCGGCCGTGGTGACGACCGGGGCACTCGGGGCGGTGATGAGGCGCAGACGCATGGGATTGCTCCAGAAGACTCACGACAGGGGCCGGAAGCCCGGCCCCTGCGATCAGGCTTCGAGGGCTTCTTCGTCTTCGCCGCCCTTGCCCAGCGATTCGGCGTACTTCACCGCCTCGGGACTCGGGTCCACGTTGCCGGCGTACGCCTTCAGCTCGCGCTCGCTGAGCAAAAGCACGTCGTTCGCCTTCACCGGCTTGCCGCCCAGGTCGAAGTCCACGAGGGCGCGTGCCTTCGTCTTCTTCGGGGGTTTGCTGTCGGCGGGCTTCGGGTTCGGATTCGGGTTCGGGTTGTTGCCGGCGCCGTTCTCGCCGCCTGCGCCCTGGCCGTCCTTGTTCGGTTCGGTCATTGCTGCATTCCTCTGAGAGTGGGCGCCCGGTGTGACCGGGCGCCGGTGGGACCGCGATTGCTCCCGTGAGGGATCAGGTCGCGGAGTTCTGGTAGTACTTCACCGTGGCGCCGCTCACGTCGAGCAGGTTGCCGCCCTCGCGCGAGAACGCGAGGAAGCCGACCTGGCCCTTCTTCGCGTAGGCCGAGTCCGTGAAGCGATGCAGCGTCGCGGCGAGCACCTGGCGGATGCGGTAGTTCTTCAGGTTGCCGAACAGGATCGACTTGGCGTTGGCCGCCATCGCGGCCACGTCCTGATTGATCTGGATCTTGCGATCGAGCAGCGTCGCCGGCGCGCCGCCCGGGGCGCCGGTGGCGTAGCCGGGGACGAAGATCGGGCGACCCTCGGTGTCCTTGATCTTGCGGATCACCTTCAGGCTGCTGTCGTTCATCATCCAGCCGACGCCCGGTGCCTTGCGGTACGCCGGATCGATCGAGTGCTCCAGGTCGACGAGGTCGTCGTACGTCACCGTGAGCGTCTGGCCGGTGGTGCCAGCCTTGCCCAGCGACGCGGCCGTCACGATGCCGCGCGGCTGGCCCGTGCCGGTGCCGACGGTGAACATGCGGTTCTTGATCCGGCCGTGGCGCTCGCCCAGCAGCGCCCACACCACGGACTCGATATCGATCGAGCTGTCCTGCAGCAGTTCGATCGGCACGGTCACGACCTTCGAGCTGAACTTGAAGGTGTTCAGCGACACGGTGCCGAAGCTCGGATCCTGATCGGTCGCGGTGGTGTTCTCCGGCACGATCTCGCCTTCGTTGCCGGTGTCGTCCATCGTCGGCCAGCTCATCGCCTCGCCCTTCGCGGTCGAGAAGACGGTGGACGACTCGAACATGCCGCCGAACTCCTTCTGCGCCTTCAGCAGTTCGGCGGCCACGGTGGGATCCACGGTGTAACCACCCTCGGCCGGCGTGGTGGTGCTGGTGGCGGCGCGCACCGACTCCCAATCCGCGGCGTTCAGTGCGTTGTCGCCACCGCGCAGCCACTTGCTCAGCAGCGGGTTGCGGTTGCCCTGCTGGCCGTCCTGCACCTTACCGCCGGCGTCGTGGAAGGTCCGCTCCGCCGAAGCGTCGAGCAGGCGCTGCTCGCGATCCAGCGCGGCGTCGATCCGCTCGATCTGTTCGAGGTTCTCGTCGTACTTCTTCTGGTGCTCGGCGTTCCAGGTCGACGGACCATTCTGGTCGAGCACGTTGCGGACTTCTTTCGCCAGCGCGTTACGGCGCTCCCGCATGGCTTGGATGGACTCACCCATTGGGGTATCTCCTGAGGGGTTGAAAATGAAAAGGCCGCCGAATGGCGGCCCTGTTACTGCGTGCGGGAGCGATCCCTACACAGAACGACTCACGCTGCCGCCGGCTGTGCCAGCAGGCGGAAGCGCCGCTCGAGCGAGGCACGGACGGCCTCGGGATCGGGCTGGGGTTTCTCTTCGGGCTTGGGTGCGTTCGCGTACGCGGACAGATCCCAATCGGCCACGTTCTTCGTTCCGGACACGACCTCGACGACCTTCGCTGCAAAACCGCGCTCGACGGCCTGATCGGCGGTCATCCAGGTTTCGGCGTCCATCCAGCCGACGATCTCGCTGCGTTCGCGGCCGGTCCGGGCCACGTAGTCGTCGGCGATGTCGTTGTCGACGCCCTCGAGAATCGAGGCGGTCTCGCGGAGGTCGGACTTGTTCCCGATGGCGAGCGTCCATGCGTTGTGGATCATGAAACGTCCACCCTTCACGATCTCGACCTCGTCGCATGCCATGCAGATCACGGTAGCGGCGGAAGCAGCCATACCGTCGATATGTGCGACGACCTTGGCGCTGTGCTGTTTGATCGCGGCCATCATGGCGCGCGCGTCGAACACGTCGCCGCCTGGCGAGTTGATCCGAAGATGGATCACCTTGGCATCGATCGCGGCCAGCGCACTCGCGAAGCTCTGCGCGTCCACGTCTCCCCAATAGCCGCCGATGACACCGTAGACGTAGACGGTGGCCTCGTCGTCCTTCTCGTTCACGACCCGGAAGTCGCGCGGCTTGGCTGCGTTGTCGAGGATCAGGCGCGCCAGGTTGCCGATCTTATTCTTGAACATCGTCGTCGCCCTCCTGGGGCTTGTTGTCGTCGGTGGGGTCGTCCGCCTCCAGCGGCTTCGGTTCTTCCGGGGCTTCGCCGCCGGCCTTCATGACCTTGGCGAACTCGCCACCCATCGGCGGCAGGTTCTTGATCCGGCGCACTTCGTCGACGGCCATGTAGCCCTGCGAACCCGGGCCGCCGAGTGCCTTCGCGAAGTACTCCGCCTGTGCTTTCGCGTCGCCCTCGAGGAAGCCGTCCACGTTGTGCTCGACGAAATGCCGAGACGTGCGGAACAGCTTTCGATTCAGCTCGTGATCGAATCGCGTGATGTGGGGTTTCAGGGTGTACTTGACGAAGCCGATGCCCAGGCTCTCGACACCCGACCCGAAGCTGGTCTGCTTCTCCGTCTCGCCGATCAGGAAGGGCGGAACACCGAAGGCGCGGGCGATATCGATTACCTGCCACTTCCGCGTCTCGATCAGCTGAGCGTCGACGGCCGACATCGTCAGCTCTTTCACGTCCAGCCCTTCCGTCAGGATGAGCGGGACGCGGTTGTCGGAATAGTCGCGATATTTCTCGTTCCACGCATGCTGGAACTCGCCCTGCATCTTCGGCGTCATGGACTTCGCCGACGTGATCGCAATTTCAGGCTTGCCACCGGACGAGAAGAAATTGCCGGCCATGTCGTCACCCTTGATCGCGATGCCGATGCCGTTCCGCGCGCCCCACTGGATCACGGACATGGAATGCACGCCGTTAAAGCCGAAGCCCGGGAAGTGCAGCACGTCGTCTTGATCGGCGCCGAAGGTGCCCTCGTCGGAGAGGAAGTAGTACTTCAGCCGGCCCGGGTCGCGCGCGGACTGCTTCACAAGCTCCCAGCGCACCTTCGACCGTGCCCAGGGCACGACGGCCGTCACGACACCCGCGCGGTTCCGCAGCAGGTACGCGATCGCATCGCCGCGCAGCAACACCTGCAGCTGGGCGAACTCGCGCCATGCTGAAGCGCTCCAGGTGGCGCAGGGCTGCTCGTTCAGCATCCACCAGTAGTCATGCTCGACACGCTGCCGGCCTTCGACGCCCCGCTGGTAGACAGGAATCGGAAGGCCAGCGATCGCGCCGGAGATCAACCGGGTGCAGGCGTAGACCGCCGAGACGCGCATGGCCGTGCTTTCGTTCACCACCGCACCGGCCACCGTGTTGAACGGGTCGCGGAAGATCTGCGCCATGCCCTCCCGGTCCGACGACAGGGTCGTCGCCGCGCCATCCGCGCGAATGGAAGCGCGGGCGGCATGATCGAGGGCGACCACCACGGACAGGCGTTCGCGGGCCATCTGAGCGGAATTGGACATCAGAGCACCACGAAGCCTTGGGAATGTTCTTCGCTCTCAGCTGGGGCGAGGCCGACGCCTACCGCCATCAAGAGAGCAACCATGTCGTCGATCTTGTCCGCGGACTTCTTCTTGTCCGGGGCCGTGTTCAAGTTCTGGTCGCTCTTCGCGACCATGTTCGAGGCGCACCACTCGAGCACCGGATCCGCGTCATGCACCAGCTTGCGCGACCGGTAGAGCCGTTCTAGCTCCTTCATCGCGGGGTGGTACGACTTCGTTCCCTGCACGAACTCGAGCAGGGGGTGCCCGTCTTCGATGAGTCGATTCGCCAGCTCTTGCGCGTTCCAGCGGTCGTAGGCGATGGCGTACGGCTTGAACCGTTCGATGTCCTCGCGAATCGCCGCCTCGACGACGCCGTAGTCGGTCACCTCGCCCTCGGTCACCGTCAGCAGCCCAGCCGCAACCCAGCCCGCGTAGGGGACCGTTCCGCGCGCCGTGCGCTGGGTTACCGCGTTATCCGGAACCCAGCGGCGACCCCAGGTCACCCGGAGATCTCCGACCTCCCACACCAGACGCCACGCGACCATGTCGGTCGTCGACGCCAGGTCGAGCGCCGCGGTGCAGGGGTACTTCTCCAGCTCGTCCAGGAAGACGTCGCCTTTGCACTTCTTCCACTTCAGCAGGTCGACCCACGCCTGCGCGGAGCTGGCCGGCCGATTCAGACGCTTGATCTTGAACTCGGCCAGCTTGCTCGGCATGGCCTTCGCTTCGACGGCCTCCTTTCGGATCGCCGTCAGAAGATGCGGATTGCTGTCGATGAGCGGGTTCGCTTTGACCCATGCGGCCTCGTCGAATTCGTCGTCATCATCGTCCACCGCGTAGAACAGTGCGAGGAAGTGATCGGCCGAGTTGCCGAACACGCCCTGCAGTAGTTGCTTCGCGAACTGCCGAATCTCGGCCCAGGGGCCGGGGTTCGTGTAGCCCTCCGTCGTCGTGTAGAGCCAGAGCGGGCTGCTACGCGCACCAGCCGCGGAGGTGAGCACGTTCAGCAGGTCCGCCGTCTTGTGGGCGTGGATCTCGTCCAGCCCGACGTGGGACGGGTTGAGGCCGTCCTGCGTGCTCGCCTTCGCGTGAATCGGCTTGAAGCTGCCGCCGGTGTCCAGCCGCGCGATCGACTTCGCGAAGATCTGCAGGCCGAAGGCTTCGCGGAGATCCGCGGTCTTCTCGGCCATGCGCTTCGCGACGTTGAAGATGATCGACGCCTGCGGGAACGTGGTCGCCGCGCTTATCACCTGCGCGCCTGGCTCGTCCTCGCAGCACTCGCAATAAAGCAGGATCGCCGCCGCCAGCGTCGACTTGGCGTTCTTGCGGGCAACCGCGAAGAGCGCCGACGTGAATCGGCGAGTGCCGTCCGGGTTGCGGAACCCGAACAGCTGCACCACGAAGAACACGTGCGAGGGGTGTAGCCGGATCTCCGGCTGCAGCGTCCCGTCCGGGTTCTTCCACACGCCCTCGACGTGCGGGAGCTTCTCGATGAAGTCGCAGGCGTCGCACGCATGCCACTCGTCGAAGTAGAACGGCGCCCCGCGCTTCTTGGCTCGCGTGAGGTCCGTCACGAAGCGGCGAGCCGCCAGCCGCATGAGGCGGCCGAACTTCTTCCCCTTCTTGTCCGCGATCGCTTCCCGGGCGTACGCCTCGGCGATCGCTACGTAGTCACGTGGGCCGTCGTCCGTTCCTGGCGAACTTGTTGCCGGCGTCTTCTTCTTTGCCACCGTTGGGCCTCACCTTGCCCTGCGCCACCGGCGTGAGCCCGAAGTCGTTCGACAGCGCTCGGAGCTGCGCCACCATCGATGCGACCGGCGCCTCGCCGGCCGCGTATAGCTGCACCACCTTCCCGTGGAGCGCGCACAGCTGGCCGAGCGTGGAGAGCGACGCCTCGGTCAGTAATTTGTTCGCGTGCAGGATCGGCGCCAGCCGATTCCATTCCTTCACCGCGTGCGGGTTCGGCAGCCAGTCCGGCGCCGCAGGAACCTCGTCGACCAGCGGCAGCTCGACCACCGGTGCGTCCGTAGGCTGCGCGCGATCCTTCCGCTCTGTTCCCGCGATCACCTTCAGCGGGTTAGGTTTGCGGGGATTCGGCATGGCCTGGGAACCTGGGCGGCGGGCTCCCCCGCCATGAAAAAACCGTTTTTTCTGAACTGACCGCGCGAAAATTTGCCTGGGCGCACGTGTCGGGGGCGAGGGGGCTCGGACTTTTACCCTCCCCCTCCCCTTTTTCGTTCAGGTTCGCGGGTCAGACCGGGTTGCCGTCCCAATCCCGCTCGACGCCGTCCGCCGGGGCCGCTGGCGCTGCGCCTGCGTCGTCGACCGGCGTCCCGAGCTCTTCGCCCAGCAGCTCAGCCACCGCGGCCACGAGGCCGGCGGTGATCTGTGCCTGTTCGGCGATCGCGCGCGTCAGCTTCTCGGCCGTGACCTGTTGCTGGCCGATGGCCTGCAGCAGCCTTTCGATCGTTTCCGAATCCGCCATTCTCGGTGCTCGTCTTGTAGCTGTGACACCAGGCACAAAGGCTCTGGTGATTGGTGTCGTCGTTGTTGCTGTCGTCGCCGTCGACGTGGTCGACCTGATTGGCTGGCCGAATGCCGCTCTTCGCACACTTCGGGCAGCCGCGACGCTCGCAGCATTCGCACAACGGGTTGCGCGCCAGCTTGGCCGCGCGGATCTTGCGCCACGCCGAGCTGTTCGTCGCCAGAGCTCGCCGAGCCTGTCGGCTGGGCTCCGGTGCGACGTAGCGCTTGACGTGGCCGCGGAACGGGTTGTGCTTGGGTGCCCGCTTCACTCGACCACCACGGGCGCCGTGCAGGCCGCGCGCGTGGCGATCAGTTCTCGCTGGAGCCAGGAGATCCAGCCGTCGGCGAGGGCGCCGTCTTGAACGCCCTCCGCGAGGCTCTGCTCTCGAAGTCCGGCGTACTCAGCCTCTCGACTGGCAATGGCCGGAGCTGCGGCGTCACCGGGGCAGGACAGAGCTGGGGTCCAGAAGTCGCGCAGCTGGATACGACCAGCGCGCAGGTCAGCGATAACACGGTCTTTCGCAGCGAGGGCATGGGCCATCTCCGTTCGGTTGGTGGCGTCGTTCTGGGCCGTGGCATCTCTGTACGCCGTGGCCCGGTCTTTCGCTTCCTGTTGCGCCCTCTTCGTGAGGTCGGCCAGGCCGCGCAGCACGCGGGCGTTGTCGTCGCGGGTCTGTTTGTGCGCCGACTTCTCGGCGTCGTACTTCCCTTCCCAGAGCGCCGCGCCCTTGCCGTGGCCGTGGAACCACACCAGCAGCAGGACGAGCAGCAGGCCGCAGATCTTCAGGATCGAGCGAGAGACAGGATCGAGAGGCATCACGCACCTGCCTGATCGGTTTCGTCGATCGTTCGCTGGTGCCTCAGCACCTCGCATCGCACCTGCACCAGGTACAACACGGCCAGACACACCATGAGCGCGACGCGCTCCGCGTCCACGCCAGCGCCTTCCGTCATGACGCGCGCCGCTGCGGCGAGGCACGAGGCGAAGACGCCGAGCCGAGCCCACGCGCGCGCCCAGGCGCGCCAGGTTGCCGGCTTCGGCGTCATGAGGTTGGACGCCAACGCGCAAAGCGCGGTGACGATCGCTGCCAGCAGGAAGATCGCGGTCATGCCTAGCCTCCGGACTGCTTCAGCTTTCGCCCGGCGAGCACCTTCTTGCCGAACTCGAGCAGGAAGCGGATGGACAGTCCCAGCAGGCCGGCACGTACTTCGATCTGGATCTTGTCGGTCCAGCCCAGCCCGGGAAAGTGTTGGATAGCGACGGCTGCCAGCGCGGCGGCGAAGCCCATCGCTACGATGCCGAACACCAGTCGCGACGCCTTGCTGGGAACCTGCTCGGGCTCGAAGTGGTAGCTCGCCGCGGCTCCGATCAGAGCGGCGACCAGCGCCCACCAGGTGAGTCCGAACACCGCGACAGCCGCACCGGCGGTGGCGATGGCTTTCGCAGCGATTCCAGCAGTTTCGGTGTTCATCGTTTCCCCCTGTTACGCGCTGAGAACCTTCAGCGCGCGCGAGTAGCGCGTCCGTCGGTCCGCCTTTCCGTATTGCCCGCCGTTCACCCGTTCGGTGATCTCGTCGAACTTGTCCGCGTCCGCGAACTTGTTTAAGCCCTGCGCATCCCAGAACGCGCCGGCAGCGAGCGCCGCCCAGCGGGGCGACTCCAGCAGCTCGGGGTGGAGGGTGAAGTCAGGGACGCCGCCGAACTTCTTCGCGAGCAGCTCGGTGATCGCCTCGTAATTCGCGGCGCCGGTGTTGCCGATCAGTCCGCGGGCGCGGAACCGATAGCCGTCACCGGTGGCCTCGGCGCGGTTGCCCATGCGTCCGCCGTAAGCTGCATTTCCCAACGCCTCCGGGTTGCGTGCCAGCTGCTCGACGCGCGGCAGCAGCGAGCGCCAGCGCGACTTCAGCGGAGCACCGGCGCAGATCTCGCGCAGGCGTTGTGCCGAGTAGTTTAGGTTCTCGGAAACCTGCCCAAATGAGGCACTTTCGTGCCCAGTCTGGGCAAGAAAAGCGGCCAGGCGCTTCGGCGTTGTGATCCCGTACGCTTCGCACGCTTCCCGGATCGGGCCGACGTAGCGTGAAGCGAGCGCCGGCGTGCAGCCGACGGCCTTTATCAGGGTTTCCGCCGAAGGCAGCATGACCGTTCCAGGTGTAGAGCCGGTCCCCTCGCTGGATAGCCGCCAGCGCGCGCCCGCCAAAGGCACGCGGCTTCTTCCATCCACTTTTGAGAGTACGTCGATCGTTTTTGGCGGCGCGGCCGGGAGTGCCTCACGGCATGCCACGACTGGCCTTCACACGAAGGGACCGGGATTGGTAGCGGGGCCGGGAGTCGAACCCGGGATTTCCGGCTTATGAGACCGGCGGCATGCCTCTTGCCCACGCCCGCTATTCGGGGCAACAAAAAAGCCCCCGGGTTTCCCCGGAGGCTTCTATTGCATCGTGCCTGAAAAGATAGGTCCGCAAGTCCGGACTGTCAACGCGAATGGGGATGCGTGCAACCTATGCCGCGATCGCTAGTGCCGTGAGGAAGCCACGCACCTCCGCCCTGCCGAGCTCTTCCTCCGCGAAGAACCTCTGTCGGGCCAGGCGATACGTCGGCAATTCCAGCGCGCGGCGTACCAATCCCTCCGTTACCTCCCGTCGCTCGACGCCTTTTCGCCCCATGCCGCAGTAGTAGCCACGCAGGATGCAGGCGCGCTCGACGCTGTGCTTCGCGATGTCGCGGACGATGTCTTCGATCTGCTGCGCCAGCGGGTCCGTCTCCAGCGGCTTGAACCCCGTCACCTTCGGAGGCAGCTCGCCCCGGTGTTCGATGAGCACCTGCAGCATGTCCTTCGAACGATGGCCCAGGTATTCGCAGTCCCGGTGCAGCGCGAACTCCCTTCCCCAATCCTCCAGCCGTGCCCGTACGTACAGGCCGAAGGTATCAACCTGCCCCATGTGCCCTCCTTCCCCTTCCGCCGGTACCGCGGCGCGGCCGATCCACGCCCTTCTCCAGCTCTATCGCATTCAAGATCCGATGTGCCGTCGCGCGGCTGCCCCCGAAGCGCTCCTGAAACTGCTCCGCCGTCGGGAAGACGGGCTGGGAGTCGAACCACGCGAGGATCTTCATCGCCCGCGCCAGTGCCGGGTACCCGATCAGCTCGAACGGTCGCATTGCTTGGGTCGTGCTCATCCGTCGCACCCCGCGCCGAGCTCCCCGGTGTTGTCCTTCGCCGTGAATCGCTGGAAAGGAATCCACCCGCGCTCCGGGCAATGGAAGCCCCAGGGCTTCACCCAGCAGACCGTCACCACCAGCGTCCAGCACTTCGCCGGCGGGTCTTCCCTGCGCACGATGCTGTCGCCGTTGTCGACGATCTTCCGCAGCAGCTCAATCCGGTGCGCGCGGCCACGGGGCACGAAGCGGAGCGTTCCCGCGTCGTACTGCCGATGCACATGCACGCCGCCCTGCTCGATCGTGTGCTCGACGTACGAACCGAACAGGATCAGGCTCCAGAAGTGGCCGGGGTGGTCGTGCAGCGCGCGATCGTCGTCGTCCCGCAGGAACTCGTGCAGGTAGATATTCGGCGCCATGCTGGACAGCCACACGGCGAGGCGCTGCCAGCGCGTGCGGGCCGGTGCGTCCACGTCCCGGAACAGGCGACGCCAGGGGGTGAGATACCAGCGGTGCAGGTAGGCGCCTTCGGGATGCCTGGCCCCGACGGTGAAGTCCGGGGACCGGCGCGAAATTACGTGTTCGATCATCAGCTCGAAGATCGTGGATGCGATCCGCTTCATGGTGCCCCCTTAGGCCAGTTTGATTCGGACGGGGTAGTGGTGCTCTACACCCCGTTTCTTGATTCGGAATTCCTTCGTCTCGCGCCCCTTCACGTCGACGTAATCGGGCGCGCGGCCCGGCTCGGTGAAGAACACGAGGAAGTCCAGGACGTACTTCGTGCCGCAGGGCAGATGCATCGGCACCTGTCGCAGCCAGTGCGACACCTCCCCGGCGGCCTTCCGCAGCTTCAGCTGCTCGTAGTAGCGCGCCTCCCGCTTGCTATCGAACCGGATGCCGTCGACGGTGGTGATCTCATTCCCGTACTTCCGCTCCCTGCCCTGCTTCGTGCCGCCCTCTGCGATCGTGTCGACAGCGCGGGCCACCTGCGGGCTTACCGGGCACCCGGCGTGCCTGGCCTGGGCCTGCTCGAAGAGCTTCCGCATGCCCTCCGGCATGTGCTGCGGACTGGAGAACCTGAGTGCGTTTCGGCTCACGCTGCAGCCCCCCTTCGGAGTGCGGCCTCGGTGATCTCGCGCATGCGACAGATCATGTCGTCCTCGATGGCTTGCAGCGGTGCGGCCGGGCGGTACCGACCGACCAGCCAAGCGTCCGGAAGAACGCTGTTGAAATGCCGGTGGATCTGGCGCATCCAAAGCACGCCGTCGGGGCTGAGATAGACGTCATAGGTACTCCGGGCCTGCAGCCGGTGATGCACGGCGGCGGCGGCCTCTGCCCAGCCGGTAGGAACGGGAAAGGTCTTTCCAGGTGCGCGGGCCATCAGCTCCCCCCAGCCGCGGCGTCGCGCGGAGATTGCCCAGGACGACGACGCCACCCTCGGCGCGGTGCGCTGGCCGGCTTGTCTTCGTTCGCAGCCTCGGCAGGCGTCCAGTCGCCCAGCGGATCGAAGCGGCAGATATCGAGGCGGGACTTCAGGCGGGCGGTGCCGGGCGGGCCGCTGCGCTGCTTCCGCACGATGACCTCCGTCATGCCCTTGTCCGTGCTCTGCGGGTTGTAGACCTCGTCCCGGTACAGGCAGATGACCACGTCGGCGTCCTGCTCGATCGAGCCGGAGTCGCGCAGGTCGGCCAGCACCGGGCGCTTGTCGGTGCGCTTCTCGCACTCGCGCGACAGCTGCGACAGCACGATCACGGGGATGCCCAGATTCACCGCCATCAGCTTGAGCAGGCGCGTCGCTTCGCCGATGCCGACGTTCTTGTTCTCGGCGCCGATGGTCTCGAGCAGCTGCAGGTAGTCGATCACCACCAGGGCCAGCGGATTGGCGGCGTGCTCGCGCTGCGTCTGGGCGATGATTTGCTGAACGCGGGCGCTGCGCGGGCGGGAGATCACCAGCGGGGCGTTCTTGAGCACCCGGAAAGCCGTCGTGAAGCGCTCCCAATCGTCGTCGGTGAGGTCGGCCCGCTTCACGTTGTCGTGCGAAATCCGGCCGTTCGAGCAGATGGCGCGCGTCATGAGCTGCTCGGCGGTCATCTCCAGCGAATGCACCGCGACCCGCTTGTCCTGCGCGACCGCGACGTGCTCGGCGATGTTCAGCGCGAGGGTCGTCTTGCCCATAGCTGGGCGGCCGGCGATCACGATCAGGTCGCCGGCCTGCATGCCGGCAATGACCTCGTTCAGCTCTTCGTACTCGAACGGCAGGCCGGTGATCTCTCCGGCGCCGGCTTCGTAGCGGCGGCGAATGTCCTCGGCGACGCGCTTCAACACGACGCCGGCCGGTTCCAGCTCGCACGGCTGCGACTTCAGCAGGTCGCCCAGCCTGGCCTGCCCCTCGGCGAGCACGTCGGTCGCTTCCCGACCGTCACGAGCGAAGGCGTCGGCGACGATCTGAGTGCCGGCGTCGATCATGCCCCGCCGCAGCGCTGCCTCCCGGATGATCTCGGCATAGGCCCGCACGTTGGCGGCCGACGGGGTGGTGCTCGCCAGCTCGACCAGGTACGCGCCGCCGCCGATCAGCTCACCGTGGCCACGCGCGTTGAACCACTCGCCCAGCGTGACCGCATCGAACGGACGCTTGCGCTCGGCCATGTACTGAATCGACCGCCACAACAGTTGGTGGTCGCGGCGATAAAAGTCCGTGTCCAGCAGGTCCGCGACCAGGTCGTAAGCCTCGGGCGACAGCATCACGCCGCCGAGTACTGCCTGCTCGGCGTCGATGTTGTGGGGCGGTACCCGGAGCTGCTGCAGGTGGTCTTCGGGCGTCATGCCAGCAGCTCCGGCTGTTCCGTCGGCATCGCCGGCAGCGCGCGCATGGCCTGGGCCTGCGCTTCCTCGATGCGTCGACACGCGACCTCGAAGCTGTGCGCGTCCTGCTCCACGCCGATGAACTGATATCCGTTCGCCACGGCTGCGGCGCCCGTGGTGCCGGAACCCATGAACGGGTCGAGCACCACGCCACCGGGCGGCACAATGCGGACGATATCGGCCATAAGCTCGATCGGCTTCTGGGCGACGTGCTCACGCTCGCGCGGGGAGCCGTACTGGAAGAACCCGGGAAGGCATCCGACGCCGCGCTCCGTGGGCATGGGTCCAGCGCTGCCCCACACGACGAACTCGCATGCCGCGCCGAATCGGCCCATCTGCGGGCGGGATCCGATCTTCGCCCACGGCACCACGCCCCTCCACACCCAGCCGCCGGCCTGCAGGTAGTCGGTCGAGATGGGCAGCTGGCGCCAGTCGGTGAAGAAACAGGCCACGGCACCAGGCTTGCAGGCGGCCAGCGCGCGAGCGGCCCAGAGCGCCGACCAGAAGTGGGACGAGCGCTGGTCGCGGTTGTCGCCGCTGAAGTTCTGCAGGGCGTCCTGATTACCGCTCGAGCTCTGCACGTACTTCGATTTGGTGTCCTGCGTGCGATCGCTGCGGAACTGGCCGCCGCTACTGTAAGGCGGGTCCGTGATGACGGCGTCGACGACGGGGTCGCGGGAGAGCTGGTCGAGCACGTCCAGCGCCTCGCCGTGGTACAGGGTGGCGCTCCCGATGGTGACGACGCGCATCAGCCCACCTCCGCGGAATCTTCGGAGCTGGCACGGTCGAAGACCTTCAGCATCTCCGCCGGCCGGGTCAGGAACTCGAAGTCGGGGCGCCAGTTTTCATGCGGCGGCGCGTACGGGCCTGCACCGTTGCGGAACGGGTCGGCCGCGCACTCGGCGAAGTAGTCCTCCCACAGCTGGGGCGGGATGCGGTCGGCTTCGTACTTCTCGCTCGCGATCTGGCGGGCCAGCACAATGCAGCGCTTCACCTGCTGCTGGCGCTTGTCGCGGCCGATGGTCGCGCTCACGGCTACCAGCAGGCCGTGCGGCTTGCCCAGAGCGGCGTTGTACGCCTTGACCGCGTCGTCGGTGACCTGGGCGAGCCGCTGCTCCTTCTCCGCCCTGCGCTGGCTGAGATCGACAGGGGTCGAGGCGGGGTCGACCCGCGAAGCGGTCGACTCATCCGAGCGAAGCGAGGATGTAGCTTCCCTCTCTTCTGTCTCTGTCTCTGTCTCTGTCGTGACAGCGCGTGACGCGGCGTGACTTCCGTTCGAGTCACTGGATCGGCCTGAGCCGGGTTGTGACCTTTCTCGCTCCCGCTGCGCCCTCTTCCGGTCGGCTGCGGTGCTGTCCTCGGCCTTGGGCTGCCTACGTTCCCAGCCCGTCAGGTGGTCGCCGTCGAGCGTCTTGCCCTGCATCGCATCGCGGATGGCGGCCACCTCTGCCTCGTCGTAGCCCAGGGCGGCGGCGGCATCCTCGTCGACCCATCCCGACAGCTCGCCGCGCGGCTTCGACTGTGACGCGCACTCCAGCATCAGCGCCCACACGGACAGCACGTGACCGACCGTGACAGCGCGTGACAGTGCCTTTCCGGCACGAGCTGCCACCACCCGCCACTTCGGATCGGTGGCGGTGCCGTGGTGCCAACGGAGCCAGTGTTCAGCGGCCATCCGGCGCGTCCTCCAGCAGGTCCGGCTCGCGCTGGGGGTTGCGCCGTGCTTCAGCGCGCGCCATCTCACGGGCGCGCAGGGTGTTGAACTCGGCCATCTCTTCGAACGACATTGGATCGCCCCGCTCGGCCTTCGCCAGCAGCGCGCGCACCACCTCGGGGTTAGCGGCCATCGGGTGCCCCCGCGCGGGACGCTGCAGCTGCGTGCGAGGCGACGTGCGCCAAAACGTGCTGCAGGCCGGTGCATGCCTTCTCGATCTGGGCGACCTCGTTCGGCGTGATGCGGCCGTCTTCCATCGCCTGCGCGACGATGTGTGCGAGGTCGCCCTGCCCCGCGGCTGCAGCCAGCATCCCTTGGATCAGCGAGCCGCTTTCCGGGGCGTCGGCGCGTTGCAACGTGAAGCCGTGCGTCGCGGCCATGGCGTGCAGGATCCGGAAATCGTCGGTGACCGACATCAGCTCGTCGGCTTCTGCCAGCGTCAGGTGATGCGTCCCGGTGTTGGGGTTGACCTTGTTCCGCAGCACGGCAGCGGACATGCCCAGGCGCGGCGCGAGCGACTCGCTGCCTCCGGGGTATTCCTTCACGGTCTTATGGGCGGCGTCTTGGATGTTCACTTGGCGGTGACCTGAACGTTTTTTGTGGATGGCGGGCGGAGCAATCTGGTCTCGTCCACAGGGGGAGCGAGACCATGGAACTAAGTGACGAAGGCGCCTCCGGCGTAGGATCGGCAGTGCAAACCGACCTCACCCACACCGGAGACAGAGATGGCCGAACTACTCGGCGAGATGTCACACGACGCCTTGTGCAAGGCCGTGCAGCGGCAGGAATTCGCGATCGCCCAGCTGTACGGGCAGGTCAAGGCGTTGGAAGTGCTGGCGACCACCCTCATTGCCTCCCACCACGCCCCAGCAGCCGCGCTAGCAGCGTGGGAAGTCGTGAAAGAAGCGGAGATCGACCACAACATGGGCACGCCTCTCTACGAGAGCCCGACGTTTCGGGACGCATTCCACTGGTCGCTCTCGCAGCTCGAATTGCCCTTTCGACGGTCTGCTCAAGCCGCAGCGGATCAGAGCTGATCGGCTCAAACCTCGAGGAGCCGGCCTCACTCGCCAGGCGCGAGGGGACGCTGAAGTACGTCTGCCAGAACGGGCTATGCGGCATCACTCACCTCCGGGACGCCGAACACGTCGGGGCGCAGGTCGTTACGGGTGACTTCACCGCTCGTCGCCGCCTCAATCCGGGGCGCGAGCTTCGGGCCGGCCTGCTTGTGGCCTTTCGCGATCATGTAGAGCGTTCCCGCGCTGCAGCCTGCGGCGGTGGCGACTCGGGCGATGACCTGGCAGCCGATGGTGCCGGCGCCCCCTTGAGCGGTGATGTAGTCGGCGAGGTTCATGCCCACACATTACCGTTTCGGTTATCTCAATGCAATACCGTTTCGGGAATTTCCCGCAACGGTAACGACGGCGCACCATTCGGGGCTATGGACGCCAACACCGCCCGCACCCTGAACATGCGCCGGCTTGTCGCTGCGGCGAACGGCCCGGCTGAGTGGACGCGCCAGTACGGGGGCACCCGCTGGGTGCAGGCCCAGGTGAGCCAATGGATCTCCGAAACGAACCCGAAGGGCATCGGCGGGAGGCTGGCTCGCGACCTCGAGCGGGCCATGGGACTCGATCACGGCGAGCTGGATCGCCCGCCCGCTGAGGCGTCTCAAGTTGCGGGACAGACGCGTGACATCGTCCGCCTCGGCGTGAGAGTCGTGGCGATCATCAAGGAGGGCGGCTTCCGTGAAGTCACCGACGAGACATATGCCGACGTTCTCTATGACGCCATGAAGGCGGTTCAAGAGTTCGGGATTTCGGATAGCGCGTCGGAGCTCGACATGGTCAGGCTGGCGCGCGCAGCGGCGGGCAAATCTGGCTAGTGAGGTGATGGCATGGGGATGACGGAGAAGCAGTTGCGGGAGATGGCGTCACAGGTGGCCGCGACGATGGGCAAGGCGAAGCCGAAGCCCCGCCTAACGGTGGTCGACAGTGAAGCGGAGGACGCGGGCGACGGGCTCAATGCCCTGCAGCGCGATGTGTTCTATGGCCGCATCACCGACCTGGCATCGCAGTACGGCCTCGGCTGGCTGGTGCGCCAGGACACCATGCACGTGATGGGCGTGCTCGAATGCCTCACCGATGCCGAGCTCACCGGCCTGCTGTCCCGTCTCGACATCGCCGTCGAGTGCATACATGACGGCGTGCCCTTCGTCGAACGCGGTCTCGTGAAAGGTGCGGTCTGCACCTGGGTTGCATAGGAGAAGCCATGAACCCTTGGAAGATCATCGGATGGATCGTGCTCGGCTTCATCGTGCTGGTGCTGCTTTTCTGCGGTCTCGGGATCGTCGGCTCTGCGTGGAAGCGAGGCCAGGCGAAGCTAGACGGCGGCTCGACAGCTGAGCCGGCGCACAACGTCTCCGTTGTCAGTCTCGATTGCAGCGGCTCGCCGATCGACAGCGCGAAAGTCACGATCATCAACAATGGACCCGAGCTGCGCTTCGCGAAGGTCTACGTGGAGTTCGTCGACGGCGGCGGGCGCGTCGCTGCTGCCGAGGACAGCTTCTTGCGGCCCACGACCATACCGACCGGCTCGCGCGCCAGCGCCACCGTCTACTCGCGCGCCACCCGTGCGGGCAAGTGTCGCGTCGCCGAAATACAGGACCGGGACGGGAACCGCATCGGCATACACTGAGGCCCGCCCTGCCCCTTCCGAAGCCCCCGGCCCGCCGGGGGTTTTTCGTTTCTGGGGCTCCCTGCCGAAAAACTTACCGTTTCGGTATTGACACTCCATAACCATTTCGGTAACTTCTTCTCCGCCAGCCATCCCGGCCCCGGAGTCGAAGCCCATGCCCATCCAGACCGTCCGCCGCAGTGCGCCCCCGTCCGTCTCTGTCCACTTCGACGGCCTGGAGCTGCGCCTGATCGAAGGCGACAGCGCCGTCGAACGCTTCCGCCTGGGCCTGTATCGCGAAGGGGTGTACTCCGCGCTGGTGATGGCGTGGGGGCCGAGCATCCGCGTCACGCGGGACAACATCTCGCCGACGCTCTGGCTGGGGCAGACGTTCTGCATCGATATCCCCGAAGCCGCGCTGCAGTCGATCGAGAGCTGGCTGGCCGAGCTCCCGCCGCCCCGCGCCGTCATGCGCCTGGCCGACCAGCCGGAAGCGCTGCCCATCGAGAACGCGGAAGCGATCGCCGCCGCCGCTTCTATCGCACACGGAGCGCCCTGCGATGTCCGGTGCTGATCGCCGCTTCGATCGCCGCGCACGCGCGCACTTCGCGCCTGCAGTGACCGTCGAGATCCTCCCCGTCGCTGGCCTGCTCACCGGTAACCGCGACATCGAGCGGAGCAGCTGGTGGGCCAGCGCGCCGCAATCCTCACCCGCCACCACCCCGGAGACGCCATGAGTCAGGTAACCGACTTCCGCGCGTATGAGACAGCGCGCGACCAGGCTGCACGCCTGGGCCTTTCCCGCAGCACCGCCGTCCGCATGGTCGCCGACGAGCGCCGCGCCGGTCGTTCCGGTCAGCACGTCGCCGGACTGCTGCGCCTGCGCGCCATGGACAGCGCGCGCCCCACCACCACGCCTCCGGGTGCCGCGTGAGTTCCGGCGTCGACGTGCTCGGCGTGATCGAGCTGCAGCAGTACCGCTTCCGGGCGGCGCGTCTGACGCGAGAACTCCGCGACTGCGCTGATCGCGAACTGCGCGAAGCCCGAGCCACCGTCGCCGAGCTCATCGAGGCAGCCGACGCCTACTTCCGCGGCTATTGCCAGGACGAAGCCGACGACACGTTCGAGGCGAACGACACGCGCGGAGATTGCACCGGCTGCTCGCGCGAACAGGCGCATGCCGCCGCGCGGCTACGTGAGGCGATTGCACTGGCGAAAGGCGGTGCCTCGTGAACCTGGCGGCCACCTGCATCGAGCGCACGCACCGCGGCACGCCGCCGCGGCCTGCCATCACCGCTCCGCCGAACGAGCACCGCGACTTCGTCGACGAAGCCACCCGACTCCGCACCTTCGAGATCTCCGCGCTCAGCCGTGGCGGTCACGTGGAGCGCTACACCCCGCCGCTCACTGGCGGCACCACCGCAAACCGCAACCACAAGGAAACCTGCAATGAGCAGTGAAACGAAGCCGGCGGCGGATCAGGGGCGTGCGTCCCTGTCCCCGATCGCCACGAACGTCGCCGAGATGCTGGCCGATCTCAATGGCGGCGTTTTCATGGAGCAGCTCGGCACCGCGCTCTCCGACGTCGCCCTCGGCACCGTGAACTTCGGCGACAAGGGCAAGACCGGCGAAGTCACCGTGAAATTCAAGCTGGCGCGGATCGGCGAAAGCAATCAGGTCGCCCTCACGCACTCCCTGGCGTTCAAGCGCCCCACCTCGAAGGGCAAGCGCGGCGAAGAGCTCTCCGGTGATACCCCGCTGCACGTCAACGCGGGCGGCCGGCTCACCCTCATGCCCGACACCCAGACCAAGTTCCCCTTCGCCAACAACGGATCCGACAAGTAATGGACGCACAAGCCATCTCCCTCATCCAGAAGACCGCAGTCGACGCCGAAGGCAACCGCATGCCGCCGACCTTCCGGCCGACGATCGCGCTGCCGAACGACTACCTGCTGCACGACCTGGAGCAATACCAGTTCCACCGCTCGCACTTCCGCGGCACGTTCTCGACCAGCTCGCTCGAAGCCTTCGCCGACTACACGAAGCGCGAAGCAGCGCGCGCCGATGAATCGAAGGCTCCCGGCCCCGCGCCTGGCTTCGTCGATGTCGATTCCATGTCGGCCCGTATCTTCTTCGACCTGCTGGTGAAGGACGCGGACGAAGTCACCCAGCCCGGTCACGCGCTGCACGCCGCGGTGCTGTCGCTGAAGAAGACCGCCGAGCACGCCGCCGTGCTGCAGGTCAACGGCCGCCAGCTGAAGCAGGTCGACCTGATCGAATGGCTCGAAGACTGGCAGCCGAACATCGTCGCGCTCGCCGACGAAGCCGGCGCGGCCGTCGCCCTGCCTGCAGCGCTTGCTGCGATCCGCCGCCTGGAGATCGCCTCGAAGACGAACACCACGCACACGACCGAAGCCCTGCGCGCCGAGCGGACCGCGATGGAGCAGGTCGAGGCGCGGGGCGCCGGCCAGCTGCCGACCCGCATCGTCTTCCGCTGCATCCCGTATCCCGGCCTGCCGGCTCGCGACTTCCCGCTGCGGGTGGCCGTCATCACCAGCCACGACAAGCCGATGCTCGCGCTGCGGATCGTCAACCTCGAAGCCATCACCGAAGCCATTGCCGAAGACTTCCGGAAAGCCTTGGCCGAAGGCATCGGCGATGCCGCGACGCTCACCCTCGGCACGTTCAATCCGCATCTCGCCCTGAAGGCGTAACCGCTCCCCTTGGAGTTCCGGCGCCGGCCTCTCTCTCCCCCTACCGTCCCGGCCGGCGCCGGGCTCCCCTTTCTTCCTGGACTCTCCATGGCCGACGGCTCCCGATCGCCTCAGCAGGCGTTCCACTTCCCCAACATGACCGCGACCTCGCGCCTGCGCCAGGGCGAGATCGTCGTCGACCTGTTCGCCGGCGGTGGTGGCGCATCGCATGCGCTCGAAACCGCGCTGGCCCGCGCCGTCGACATCGCCATCAACCACAACCCGTGGGCGATCGGCATGCACGCCGCGAACCATCCCTACACCCGTCACCTCTGCGAGGACGTCTGGGCAGCCAATCCGGTGCGCGAGGTCATGGGCCGCCGCGTCGGCTGGCTGCACGCCTCCCCGGACTGCACGCACTTCAGCCAGGCGAAGGGCGGCCAGCCGCGCGACCGCGCGACGCGCTCCCTGTCTTGGGTCGTGCTCAAGTGGGCGGGCCGCCTGAAGCGCCGCGGCCTGCAGCCCCGCGTGATCAGCCTGGAGAACGTCGAGCAGATCCTGAAGTGGGGTCCGCTGATCGCGAAGCGCGACAAGACGACCGGCCGCGTGATGAAGCTGGACGGCACCGTGGCAGCGCGCGGCGAGCGTGTGCCGCTCGACCAGCAGTTCCTCGTACCCGACAAGCGTCGCGAGGGTCAGACCTGGCGGCAGTTCGTTCGTGCGCTGCGTGCGCTCGGATACGCGGTCGAGTGGTCGAAGCTGCGCGCCTGCGACTTCGGCGCCGGCACCACCCGCCAGCGGCTCTTCATGGTCGCGCGTTGCGACGGTGAGCCGATCTGCTGGCCCGCCCCCTCGCACGGCCCGGGTCGAGAGACGCCCTACGTCACGGCGGCGGACAGCATCGATTGGGGCATTCCCTGCCCGTCGATCTTCGAGCGCCGTCGTCCGCTGGCAGACGCCACCCTGCGCCGCATCGCGCGCGGTGTGCGCCGCTACGTCCTGGACGCTGCCGAGCCCTTCATCGTTGGCGTCGGTGGTCGCATGGGGCAGACGGCCGAGCGGAGCACCGGCACGCCGATGCAGACGCTCACGGCGAAGGCCGACGCCTGCGTCTGCGCGCCGACGCTGGTCGAGTGCGCGAATGCTTCCGCCGATGGCGTCACCCGCGCCGACGTCCCGCTGCGAACCATCACGGCCTGGCCGAAGGGCGGAGCTCACGCGGTCGCCGCGCCGGTGCTGGTGCAGGTCGCGCATGGCGAGGGCAAGCCCAACGGCGTCCAGCGCTGGGGCAGCGGCACCAGGTCCGTCGAAGAGCCGGCGGGCACCGTCACGGCCAGCGGCAGCGGTGGCTACGCGCTGGCAGCGCCGGTGCTCGTCCAGACCGGGTACGGCGAACGCGCCGGCCAGGCGCCCCGCTCGCTGGATCTGGCCCAGCCGCTCGGCGTGGTGGTCGGCGGCGGCGTGAAGCACGCGATCGCGGCGGCGGCGCTGGCGAAGTTCCGCGGCAAGAGCGACGGCGGCCCGGTCTCGGCTCCCCTGCCCACGATCACTAGCGGCGCCGGTGCAGCTCGTCCTGCAGGCGCGGCGCATGCCCTGGGCGTAATCGCTGCGCACCTGGAGCAGGCAGCAGGCGGGCCGAACAGCAACACCAGCCGCCCGCGCGGTGCAGATGAGCCGATGTCGACGATCACCAGCAGCGGCAGCCAGCAGCGCCTCGTCGCGGCGAACATGGTCACAATGCGCGGCGACAACGTCGGCGCGGACGCAGGCGCTCCGCTGCGCACGATCACCGCCGGCGGCGAGCACCACGGCGTCGTGGCCTGCACGCTCTCCCCGGAGCACGAAGCCGGCGCGCTGCGCGTGGCCGCGTTTCTCATGCGTTATTACGGCATGGGCGGCCAGCACGGCGAACTCGACGACCCGGTCGCCACGATCACGACGAAGGACCGGCTGGCGCTGGTCACCGTCGCGGTGCAAGGCGTGCCGCACGTGATCGTCGACATCGGCCTGCGCATGCTTCAGCGCCACGAGCTCTTCCGCGCGCAGGGCTTCCCGCCGGAGTACGTCATCGATCGCACCGCCGACGGCACGCCGCTCAGCGCCAGCCGCAGCGTGAGCATGGTCGGGAACAGCGTCAGCCCGCCGCCGCTGCGCGCGATCGTCATTGCCAACCTCGACCCCGCCGGCGTGCCGGAAAGGATGGCCGCGTAATGCAAGCGCTCAGCATCATGCAGCCGTGGGCCTGGCTCATCGTCAACGGCCACAAGCCCGTCGAGAACCGCACCTGGGCGACCGCGTACCGCGGGCAGTTCCTCGTGCATGCCGGCCAGAAGTTCGACCAGGCCGGTTACGAGCTGGTGCGGGACTGTTATCCCGAGATCGAGATGCCGCGCCCGGAGGACTTTCCGAAGGGCGGGATTGTCGGCGTCGCCTCGATCGTGGACTGCATCACCCGCATGAACTCCAGCTGGTTCCACGGCCCGTTCGGATTCCTGCTCGAGGACGCGCGTCCGCTGCCGCTGGTGACGTTCCGCGGCCAGCTGGGGTTCTTCCACGTGCCCGATCACTGTCTGGCCGATCCGCGCGCCGCGCACCTGGGCGACCCGGTAGAGGCGTTCTGACGTGGCCGACCTGTTCCCCAAACCCCCGCGCCGCATGAAACAGCCGACGAAGGCGTTTCTGCGCGCGCAGCTGGTCACCGCACTGGAGCAGAACGAACGGCTCCAGCGCGCGCTCGCCGAGCCGTGGTGGCGCCGCTGGACGCGCCGCGTCTTCTCCCCCCTGATCCTTGCCGCCGCGCCGTGGTGGCCCCGCAAACGCAACCCGGAGCATCACCATGAACTGCCCTGAATTTAAGGTTTTCGGATCGCCGCTGTTGTGGATCTGGCTCTACTGGCGAGACGTTCCGCGCGCAATGATCCCGCTGCGGGTTTGGCTCAATCCGCTGAACTATGAGGTCAGCCTCTTCTGGCCGCCGTCCTACAAGTCCAACAGCCGTCGGAGGCTGGTCACGATCAACCGTGAGGGGCAGTGGATTCGGAATCGCATCTGGCGGCTCCGCGAGGCAGTCAAGCGGGCGATCGCAGCGGCGAAGCGCGGTGCGGAGGCCCAGGCCACAGAAGACCGGATCTTGTGGGGCGTGGTGGCGAACGCCGGGCGCTTGAGTAGTGAACGCGCCCCTCGCTGGTCGCATGTGATGGAAGCGACCGGCCTGGGTTCTAGTTCAGCGATCGAGCTCTGCCGGCGCTTCGGCTTCGATCCTCACGAGAAGCGCGGCGGCGAGAACATCGAACGCTGCGAGAGCGGCCAGCCCGAATGCGGTCCCGTGGAGCACCACGATTCCGACGGCATGCCGCTATGCCGTGACTGCTGGGACGCGCTCGAAGGAGACGGACATGGGTGATCGCACCGGGATCGAATGGACCGACGCGACGTGGAATCCGCTCCGTGGCTGCTCTCGCGTATCGGACGGCTGCAGGCATTGCTACGCCGAGACGGTCGCGGCGCGCTTCAGCGGTGAGGGACAGCCCTACGCCGGCCTGATCCATCCGACCACGCGCGGATGGAACGGCACGGTTCGCCTGATCTGGGAAGCGCTCGGCGTGCCGGCGCGCTGGTCGAAGCCGCGGCGGATCTTCGTCAACAGCATGTCCGATCTCTTCCACGAGTCGGTGCCGTTCGAGACCATCGATATGATCTTCGCGGTGATGGCGCAGCACCCGCGACATACGTTCCAGGTGCTCACGAAGCGCGCGGAGCGCATGCATCGCTACCTCAGCACGCGGGACCGACTGGAGCGGATTTACGCTCAGTGGTACGCCACTTCGGGACAGCCTGCGGAGGCCGACGCCTGGCCGCTTCCGAACGTCTGGGTAGGCGTGAGCGTCGAAGACCAGCGCGCGGCAGACACCCGCATTCCGCTTCTCCTGACATCGCCGGCGGCGGTGCGCTGGATCAGTGCTGAACCGCTGCTCGGTCCCGTCGACCTGCAGCTGGTCGCCGTGCCGCTCGATCAGGACAACCTGCGGCGCCCTTGGGATCTGGACGGCTACAAATTCAACGCCCTGACCAGAGACGACGAGGACCGGTTCTACCAGGCGCCGGCGGCGTTGGACTGGGTTGTGGTCGGCGGTGAGAGCGGTCGCGATGCACGGCCCATGCACCCGGAGTGGTGCCGCACCCTGCGCGATCAATGCGCGGCGAACGGAGTCGCGTTCCTGTTCAAGCAATGGGGCGAGTGGGAGCCGCGCGAGGAATGGACCGGGCACCAGGGCGGCGGAAAGTTCGAGCGGCAGACCGCGATCATGCTCGACGGCTCGGAGTGCTCGCACGATGTTGTTCCGCAGGACGTGGGCGCGCACCGCCTGGCTCGCGTCGGCAAGAAAGCTGCAGGCCGCCTTCTGGATGGCGTGCAGCACGGCGCATATCCGGAGAGGACATGACCACCGAACTACAGCGCCCTGCAGGCTCGGCGCCGAGCGATCGCCTTCTCGACTTCGATCAGCTGTCGGACAAGGTCGGCATGAAGCGAACGGCGATCTACGCCGCGATCAGCGCGGGGACGTTCCCGGCGCCGGTGAAAATCGGCAAGCTGTCTCGCTGGGTCGAGACGGAGGTCGACGCCTGGATCGATGGGCTGAAGCGCCAGCGCGCGGCCTAAAGCCGCGCGAGCTCTCGATTGATCTCGTGCAGGTTGCGGAGCAGGTGCTCCTCTTCCGCAGCTAGAAAGCCCATGCCCCTGTTTAGCACGTCGTCGATCCGATCTCTGGCGTTCGTGATTGCCCGCGTAAGGCCAGCTCGGCAAAGCACGCCATGCGGCCCCAGCGTGACGAAGAGCGGCCTTAGATCGTCGATCGAACCCATCGCCGCAGGCGCCTGACCGGACACCCCTTCGAGACGTTTCCTCAGGGGCTCCCATCGCTCGCTGTCCTGGCCTTCAGAGAGGGCTGCAGCAACGTCGTCCATTGCCTGCGCGAACTCTGTCCGGAACGCCCACAGCTGCCGGCGAATGAGTTCCCTGCCCTCCGCTCGCGCCTGGCGTTCCTTGTGCGTCGAGAGCCACCACGCGGCCGAGACCGTCACCAGCGAGCCGACTGCCGCACCGAGCAGCGCGGCGCTCGACTCGGGGATCGTGTAGGGCACGATCGGCATGCAGAACAGTGCGCCGAGCAGCACCCCAACGCCGGCGCAGGTGATGCACGCGGCGACCAGCAGGCCGCGGCTTACTGTGTGTTCCTGATCTGACATATCCCCTCCCTAGTAGCCGCAGAATTTCGCCCAGGCCGCCATCAGCTCCCGCCGCTTCTTCAGCAGCGCCCCCCGCCGATACGCCGCCTCGACCTTGTCCCCAATGGTATGCGCCAGCGCGGCCTCACTGACGATATTCGGAAACGTCGTCGTCTCCGCTGCCCAATCCTTGAACGTCGATCGGAAGCCGTGAACGGTGAACTGGTCGAAGCCCATGCGCTCCAGCAGGGCATCCATCGCACCCGTCGACAAGTGGGGCTTGCCACGGCCACCGGGGAAGATGAAGCCGGCCTCGGGCTGCCCCTTGAGCAGCGCGCGCGCAGCGGGCACCAGCGGCACCACGTGCTCCCGCCCGGCCTTCATGCGCTCCGCCGGTACCTTCCAGGTGTCGCCCTCGATCTCGTCGCGGTGCGCCGTCACCACCATGCCGGTGCGCGATGCGGTGAGGATCAGGTACTCCAGCGCGCGGGCGTCATTGCCTGGCCGGGCGCGCAGCAGTTTCAGGAAATTGGGGAGGTCGGCGAAGGGCATGGCCGGGAAGTGCTTCACCCGCTTGAGCTTCTCCGGCTTGGGGAGCAGCTTCGCCAGGTTGCCGCGCCAGCGTGCCGGGTTCTCGGCGTTGCGCTGTTTGTTGGCGGCGGCAGCATCGAGCACCGCTTCGATGCGCTGGCGGACGCGGGTGGCTGTCTCGGTCTTCTCTGACCAGATGGGCTTCAGCACGGCGAGCACGTCGGGGGTATCGATCTGGTCGACGCGCATCCGTCCCAGCGTCGGGTAGGCGTACGCCTCGAGCGTGTTGCCCCACTGGTCGGCGTGCTTCGGGTTCTTCCAGCTGCCGCGGTGCTCGGCGATGTAGGCCGCAGCGGCGGCCTCGAATGTCGGAATGCCCGCCTCTGCCGCTCTGGCGGCCTTGCGGGATTCGATGGGATCGGCGCCGGCCAGAACAACGCGGCGGGCGTCAGCGGCGGCCTCGCGCGCCTGGGCGAGGCTCAGGGAGTGGACGGGACCGAGCCCCATCTCTCGAAGCCGGCCGTGCCGGCGGAATCGGAAGGCCCACGCCTTCGTGTCGGGTGCGACCCTGAGGTAAAGGCCGCCGCCGTCTGCGTGATATCCTGTCTTCGTCAGGGTTGCCACCTGACGTGCGTTCAACCGGTTCAGCGCACGCGCCATCCGCCCATACTCTCGCCCATACTCCCGACGCGGATTGTAGCGAATAAAGGCGAACGGTGACGGACGCGAAAGGCTGGAATTCCCCGGGTTTCTCGGGCAAAATTGAACGGTAGCGAATAGAGGCGAACAGCTTTCGGGCAGACCCTCTCTCCGCCAGTTTCTGGGCCGCGCGCAGCGCGGCCCTCGTCTATGGTGGCCCCGTCGGCCCCTCGCGACGCTAGGTCGAAAATCCCGCCAGGGCCGGAAGGCAGCAACGGTATCGATCGACGCGGGCGCCGAGGTCAGCCGGCGGGGCTACCGCCTTTTCAGGCACAGGCTATTCACTACCCCCTGCCGTTGCGACGGCATCATCGCCATTGCGACGGGGGCATCGCGAGGCGCGGCAGCAACGGTATCGATCGACGCGGGCGCCGAGGTCAGCCGGCGGGGCTACCGCCTTTTCAGGCACTGGCTATTCACTGTCGCCTGCCGTTGCGACGGCATCATCGCCATTGCGACGGCAGTATCGCGGGGCGCGGCAGCAACGGTATCGATCGACGCGGGCGCCGAGGTCAGCCGGCGGGGCTACCGCCTTTTCAGGCACTGGCTATTCACTGTCGCCTGCCGTTGCGACGGCATCATCGCCATTGCGACGGCAGTATCGCGGGGCGCGGCATCGACTATTCACTGTCTCCCGCTCCCGATACAGCGAACCGCTAGTCAGCGACGATGCCCAGTGCATCCGGCTCGCGGCCGGTGACCCAATAGTCGATCACCTGCCAACGCTGCGTATCGACGACGGCGAT
The DNA here is from genome assembly GCF_964252945.1 of Pseudoxanthomonas sp. LjRoot143. Lineage (NCBI taxonomy): Bacteria > Pseudomonadati > Pseudomonadota > Gammaproteobacteria > Lysobacterales > Lysobacteraceae > Pseudoxanthomonas > Pseudoxanthomonas sp. LjRoot143. The sequence goes on from NZ_CAXUPM020000001.1 coordinate 2,334,723, forward strand.
CCTGTCGCCTCCGCTGATCGCCACGTAGGCGCGCGGACGATCCGCCGCGACCACCACACCGATCGGCAGCGCCGCGTTGCCCAGCATCGTGGGCTGGTAGGTCACGTCCTCGCGCGACAACGGCACGGTCGCCACCGGGACTTTGGTACGTGCATTGAACACCGCGAGCGTCGCGGCACGTGCGTTGGTTACGAAGGCCAGCGAGCCATCCGCCGAGAACACCACGCGGATCGGGAACCCCTTGCTGCTCATGCGGCGCTTTACCGCCAACGTGCGCGGATCGTGCACGGTGACCGTACCGTCCTCGCGGTTCGTGACCCAGACTTCGGCCCCATCCGGCCGCACCGCCACGCCTTCGGCGCCCTTGCCTGCCGGCCGCTCCACCGTCTTCATGCCAGTCTGCAGGTCGATACGGCTCAGCGTGCCGGCCTGGATCTTGGTGAGCCAGGCGACCTTGCCATCCGCCGACGCGGCGACCATATGGCCAGTGCCGCCACCGACGTCGATCGCGCGTTCGATCTCACCGGACGCTACATTCACGAGCAGCAGGCTCGCGGAAGCTTCCGTCGTCACCAGCACGCGCTGACCGTCGGGCAGGAAGCGCAGGCCATGCGGCGCACCATGCTGCCCCAGATCGATCGAACGGGTCGGCCGACCGCCGACCAGGTCCAGTACCGACAGTGTGCTGCCGGTCTTGGCCCCGCCATAGTTCGTCACTACCGCTGAGCGGCCATCCGGCGCGACGGCGATTTCGTGCGGCGCCTCGCCGGTACGGAACTCGCCGACCCGGCGACCATCGCGCAACGACAGGCGCCACACCGTATCCGCGGACTTGTTGCCGACCAGCAGCTCCGCCGCCTCGACCGATGGCAACGGCAGAGCCGTCACCACGGCCGCGAACAGCGCCGCCCGCCACGTGATCATGCTTCCTCCGCCATCGGATGCAGCCAGTCCGCGTCGCCTTCGCGATAGTGTTCGCGCTTCCAGATCGGCACGCGGCGTTTCGTTTCATCGATGATGTAACGGCACGCGTCGAACGCCGCGCCACGGTGCGCCGCACTCACGCCGACCCAGACCGCCAGGTCGCCGATGGCCAGCGTCCCCACGCGATGCGCGCAGCAGGCTTCGATCACGTCGAAGCGCGCCTTCGCTTCGGCGATGATGCGTTCGCCCTCGCGTTCGGCCAGTGTCGCGTACGCCTCGTAATCGAGACCGTCCACCGCGCGTCCCGCATGGTGGTCGCGCACCCAGCCCTCGAAACTGGCGTAGCCACCGGCGCGCCGATCAAGCACCTGCGCGCGCAGCGACGCAATGTCCAGCGGCAGGTCCGACAACAGGAAGCCGGCCATGCTCAGCCTCCGCTCACGGGAGGAATGAAGGCGATCTCGCTGCCCGCTTTCGGCACATCGTCCCAGCGTGCGAACTCGCCATCCATCGCCACCCGGAGATGTCCGCGCGGCCAGGAGAATCCATGTCGCGCCTGCGCCTCGTCGTAGACGCCCGCCAGGTCCGCCGCCGCCGTGGATACCGTTTCGCGGTCGACACCTGCGCGCTCGCGCAGGCTGGCGAAGTACAGCAGCGTGACGTCCGCCATCAGACCTGCCCCACGTCGCGCTTGCCGCCTCGCTTGCCGACCAGTTTGGCCGGCCCCAGCACGATGGCATGCGACAGCGCCTTGCACATGTCGTAAACCGTCAGTGCGGCGACGGTGGCGCCGGTCAGCGCCTCCATTTCCACGCCCGTGCGATGCGTGGTGCGCACCTGGCAGTCGATGCGCAGCGCCTTATCGCCATCCCATTCGACGTTCAGGCGGCAGCCGTCGATCGGCAACGGGTGGCAGAACGGGATCAGCTCGTGCGTGCGCTTGACCGCCATCGTGCCCGCGATGATGGCGGTGTCCACGATGCCGCCCTTCGCGCTGCGCAGTCCATTCCGTTTCAGCTGGCGCGCGACCTCTGCCGGGAAGCGCACGCGGCAGGTAGCCAGCGCTTCGCGCGGCGTCGCCGTCTTGCCAGATACGTCGACCATGGCCGGTCGGCCGTCGGCATCCAGATGGGTCAGGGTGTTGCGGGGCATGCGGATCCTGGGGGATTCAACCGCCGATAAGATACATCTCGACACGCCGGCGGTCCCGCACATCCGGGGTGCCGCGCAGTTCGCTGTAGCGATCGCCGCGTGCGCGCCACGCCCGGGCGACATGCCCGGCCAGGGCTTCCTCGCCCTGCGCGATGACATCGCGCAGGGCGAGGCCATCCGAGGCGAACAGGCAGGTGAACAGGCGGCCATCGGCCGAGACGCGTGCCCGGTGGCAGTCGCCGCAGAACGGCGTACTGACCGAACTGACGAAGCCGATCTCGCCACCGCCATCGTCGAAGCCGTAGCGCTCGGCGACTTCGCCCCGGTAGTCCGCCTGCAACGGATGCAGCGGCCAGCGCGCGGCGATGCGGTCGCGCAATGCCGACGACGGGACCATCCGGTCCAGCTGCCAGTCGTTGCTGTCGCCCACGTCCATGAATTCGATGAAGCGTACGACATGACCGGTGCCGCGGAAGCGTTCTACCAGCGGCAGCACCTGGTCTTCGTTGACGCCCCGCTGCACGACGGCATTGATCTTCAGCCGCGAAAAGCCGGCGGTCACAGCAGCATCGATGCCTGCCAGCACATCACCCACCTGGCCACGCCGTCCCGACATCTCGGCGAACACCTGCGGATCCAGCGCATCCAGGCTCACGGTGACGCGACGCAGGCCTGCGTCGTGCAATGCCCTCGCCTGTTGCGCGAGCAACATGCCATTGGTGGTCAGGGCGATGTCGTCCAGGCCCGGGACGGCTGCCAGCCTGCCGACCAGCGCCGGCAGTCGCTTGCGCAGCAACGGCTCGCCACCGGTCAGGCGCAGCTTGCGCGTCCCCAGATGGACGAACGCACGCACCAGCGTTTCGATTTCATCGAAGGACAGCCGTTGGGACGCGTCGGTACCGTAGTCCTCCGGGACACGATCTGCCGGCATGCAATAACCGCAACGGAAATTGCAGGCATCGATGACCGACAGGCGCAGGTCGTGCAGCGGACGCCCCAGCAGGTCATGCGGCAGCGGAAGCGGGTTCACGGCAGCGCGGTCGGCAACGGCTCAGCCAGCGGAAGTCCCTCGCCCGCGGTCGCGACGCGATGGCCGCGCGCGCGCAGGGCCTCGGCATCCGCCGCGCTGGCGTAGTGATAGAGCACGCAACGGGTCAGCAGGGCCGCCGGATACTCGCGTTCCAGGTCATCGATGCCGCTGTGCGAAGGGTTGCCATGCAGCGCGCAGTCGTGCGCGATCACCTCCCCGGCATCGGCGTGGCGAGCAAGCATTTCGGGAATCGGGCGCGTGTCGCCGGTCCAGACCACGCTGCCGCGCAGGCGCAGGCCGAAAGCCGTGTCCGGCCAGTGGTGGCGTACCGGGAACACCTCCAGCCGCTGCCCGTCATGCCAGAACGCATCGCCCACCGGGATCAGCTGGAAGGCATCCCAGAAGTTCGCGCCGCCCTCGGCCAACACGTTCGGATAGCTGGCGATGCGCTGGTGCAGGAACGGTACCAACGGCGCCGGCACGTACAGGCGGACCTTGCCGCGTCGCGCCTCGTCGAAGTAGCTCGCCACGAACAGGCGCTCCATGCCGGCGACGTGGTCCAGATGCACGTGGGTGATGAAGACCGCATTCGGCATGCCGTCGTAGCGGGCCTGGTAGGCGGTCAGCCCTTCCCCGCCGCAGTCGATCGTCAGCCATGGCGCGCCGTCGCGCTCCAGCGTCGCCATCGCCGAGCCCAGCTCGACCGCGCCGGCATTGCCCACGCCCAGGAAGCGCAGCGTCCAGCCCATCTCAGTAGCCTCGCGACCAGGCGTGGTCGTAGGCGCGGCGGAGCTGGGCAAAGTCATGCCCCACCGCATCCTCGCTGCGCGCGCCGCGCAGCTTGATCAGGGAGCGCCGCAGCCGCGCCAGGTTCTGCTCGCGCCAGGCCGTGGCGGGAATACGCAGGCGGCCGCGGTCGAAATCGATCAGCCAGCCGTGTCCGCTGGCGTCGAAGAGGATGTTCTGCGCATTGAGGTCCGCGTGGTCCAGACCGGCCCGGTGGAAGCGCGCCACCAGCCGACCGGTGCTTTCCCACGGCGCATGTCCTTCGGCCTGCCCGGCGATGTCGGCGAGCGTGCGCACATCCAACAGCCGCTCCACCAGGATCGAGGCGCGATAGAACATGCCGTCGCGCACGTAGCTGGCCGCCACCGGACGCGGTACCGGCAGCCCGCGCGCCAGCAACGCGCGCGTCAGGCGGAATTCGGCGAAACTGCGGGTCCGGTCGGGCCCATGCCAGAGGTAGCGGTCCTGGCTGAAACGCGCCGCCAGCCCGCCGCGACGGTAGTGCCGTAGCACGCACTGGCTGGACGGCGCCTCGATGAACCAGGCACTGCCACGGCCACCGCTGTCCACCGGCCGGGCGCGCTCGCCCCACTTCTCCGGGACGAACCAGTCCGGATCCGCTTGCCGCAGGTGTTTGCGGTCGAACAGAATCGCACCGTATCCGCTGCCTTCGCGGAACGGCGTCAGGGATTCCGAGGCGTCAAAACCGACCATCCAGCGAGTCTAACAACACTTGTCCACGATTCCCCACTCACTGTGCCTGCTGCGCCTGTCCGCCCTCGGCGACGTGACCCACGTCGTGCCGCTGGTACGCACCCTGCAGCGGCATTGGCCGCACCTGCATCTGCACTGGGTGATCGACAAGGGTGGCTTCAAGCTGCTCGAAGGCCTGGAAGGCGTGAGCTTCCACACCTACGACAAGAAGACCGGGCTGGCCGGCATGCGAGCGCTGCGACGCGAACTGCCGAGCGGCCGCTTCGACGCGCTGCTGCAGATGCAGGTGGCGCTGCGCGCCAACCTGCTGTCGGCCTTCATCCCGGCCCGGCGACGGATCGGCTACGACCGCAGCCGCTCGAAGGACCTGCATGGCCTGGTCATCAACGAACGTATCCCCGACCGTCCGGGCATCCATGTGCTGGACGCGATGGGCAGCTTCTGCGAACCGCTGGGATTGAAGCAGGCCGAGATCGTATGGGACCTGCCGGTGCCCGCCGACGCGCACGCGTGGGCCGCTGCGCAATGGCCTGCCGACGCGACGCGGACGCTGGTGATTTCGCCCTGCTCCAGCCATTTGCGCCGCAACTGGTTCGCCGACCGCTATGCCGCCGTCGCCGACCATGCGGCAGCGCAGGGGTGGCGCGTGGTGCTGTGTGGCGGGCGTAGCGAACTGGAGCGCCAGACCGCGGACGCCATCATCGCCGCCATGCACGCACCGGTGCTGGACCTGGTCGGCAAGGACACGCTGAAGCAGTTGCCCGCCCTCTTGGCGCGCGCCGACCTGGTGATGACGCCCGATTCCGGTCCCATGCACATCGCCAATGCCATGGGCACCGCGGTGCTGGGCCTGCATGCGGCCAGCAATCCACGCCGCAGCGGCCCCTATTCCACGGTGCGCTACTGCGTGGACCGCTACGACGACGCCGCGCGCCGCTACAAGGGTCGGCCGGCCGCCGAGCTGAAGTGGGGCACCAAGATCGAGCACGACGGCGTGATGGAACTGGTCACCGTGGACGACGGCATCGCCGCCTTCGAGCGCTTCCGCGACGACGTCGCGGACTGAGCGCGGCTCGTCAGGGCGTGCCGGCGACCCGGTAGTCCTGGTACGACTTCTCTTCCACGTAGGCGGAGCCCAGCGCGAGGTTGATCGCCTTCTTGATGCGGGCGCGTTCGTCGTTCTCGAAGTAGACGCTGCGGGCCAGGCGGACGAAATCGTCGTCGAACGCCTGCGCCTTCTCCTTCAGGCGCACGTCGTCCTCGATCACCCACAGCCGCTCGTTGACCGCCTTCAGCTGGGCACGCAGCTCAACGATGTCGTTGCCCGCCACCGGATGGGCCATCCAGGTTTTTTCCAGCGCGGTGAGCTCGTCCCGCACGTGCGCCAGCTTGGCGGGGTCGCTCATGCGCTCGGACTTGATCTGCAGGATGGCGATCTTGTCCAGCAGCTCACCGAAGGACACGGGCACGAGGATCTCGGACATGGGGGGCTCCGGCGAAAGAAGGCCATTCTAGCGCCGCCGCAGCGGGCATCCCCGAGGAAGGCGGCCCAGAAAAGCAGAAGCCCCCTTGCGGGGGCTTGCCTGAAACTGGCGGAGAGGGAGGGATTCGAACCCTCGATACGCTATTAACGTATGCCTGATTTCGAGTCAGGTACATTCAACCACTCTGCCACCTCTCCGGTGGCCCCGGGCTTCCCCGGGGGCGTGCATGATACGTGGCGGACCGCATCCGGACAAGCGCGGCGCGCCCGCAGGCCGTTCACCGCATCACCTGCCCTCCACGTCGATGAACCCCGATTGGCTCCATCGGGACCATCTACCTTGTCCGATGTCCTGTCCGACCGGATCATTGCGTATGAGCGGATAGGAAAACGCCGTCCGCACAGACAGGGCACCATGATCGAATTCGGCCACATCTCCCACGTCGGCCTCAGGCGCGAGCTAAACGAGGACACCTACTACGGCGACAGCGAGCTGGGCCTGTGGCTGGTGGCCGATGGCATGGGCGGGCACGCCTGCGGCGAAGTGGCGAGCGCCCTGGCGCGCGAAACCATCGTGCGCGAGATCCGCGACGGCACGCCGCTCGCCCAGGCGATCCGCATCGCCGACGAGGAAATCATCCGCACCTCCCGTCGCCGCAACGACACCCTGCCCATGGGCACCACGGTCGTGGCCGCCCGTATCCAGGGCAACCGCTTCGAGGTCGCCTGGGTCGGCGACAGCCGCGCCTACCTGTGGCGCGAGGGCAACCTGGCCCAGCTGAGCCAGGACCACAGCTATGTGCAGGAACTGATCGCCCAGGGCGCATTGACCACCGAGCAGGCACGCACCCACCCGCACCGCAATGTCGTCACCCAGGCGCTGGGCGTCACCGATCCCAACCACCTCAACGTCGAAACCATGACCGGCGAGCTCCGTCCCGGCATGCAGCTGTTGCTTTGCAGCGACGGCCTGACCGAAGAAGTGGACGATCCCAGCATCGCCGCCACGCTGAAGCACGACGACTGCAGTGCGCAGGAATGCGTGGACACGCTGATCGCGGCGGCGCTGGATGGGGGCGGTTCGGACAACGTCACCGCCATCCTGGTGCGCTGTCACTGAGTCGCAGGAGGGCCGGTCAGCCGGCCTCGAGCACTGGCGGGTCCCACAGGCAGCGGCCACCCGCTTTTTTCCGCAGGGTCGCCAGGCGGGCTTCGTGCGCCGCCAGTTCGTCCGCCGACGCCGTGACCCGCGGGCGGGCGCCCGCGACAGCGGGATCGAAGTGATGGACCACCGCCGCCGACGCGCCCGGCGCGGCTTCCTCCGCGCCACCGAAGCCGATTTCACGCTGGCCGGCGGTCAGGTTGAGGTAGACGTCGCATAGCAACTGGGCATCGAGCAGCGCGCCGTGCAGCTGGCGGTGGGTGTTGTCCACGCCCAATCGCTTGCACAGCGCATCCAGCGAATTGCGCTGACCGGGGAAGCGCTGTCGCGCCAGCAGCAGCGAATCCTCGACCGTGACCCGGTCGGCCAGCCGGCCGTACTGCTCCCCGAGTCGCGACAGTTCGTAGTCGAGGAAACCCACGTCGAAAGCGGCGTTGTGGATCACCAGTTCGGCGCCGTCGATGAAAGCCAGGAACTCGTCGGCGATCGCCGCGAACAGCGGCTTGTCGGACAGGAACTCCAGGCTGAGACCGGTCACTTCCGCCGCACCCTGCTCGAATTCGCGCTGCGGATTGATGTACTGGTGGTAGGTCCGGCCGGTCGGACGGCGCTCCAGCAGCTCCACGCAGCCGATTTCGACGACGCGGTTGCCCTTCTTCCACTCAAGCCCGGTGGTTTCGGTGTCGAGGATGATCTGGCGCATCAGGCAGCGGCTTCCTTGGGGAGATGCAGATGGAACAGGTCCACCGCATGTTCGATCGCGGGGAGAACGATCATTCTGTCGAATTCGAATCCCAGTTTCTGCAACAGGCCAATCGAGGCGACGTTATCGGGATTGACGATGGCGTGCAGGCGGTCGATGCAGAGCCGGCTGCCGGCATCGGCGATCACCGCCCGCGCCGCCTCGAGTGCGAAGCCCTGCCCCGCATGCGCTGGCAACAATGCGTACCCCAAGTCGGGGCCGTCCAACCCGTCACGGCGGACCAGCCCGCAGTTGCCGATCAGCGCACCGGTATCCTTGCGCCGGATCGCATACATCCCGAAGCCATGTTGCGCGTAACTGCGCAGTGCGCCGTCGCGCAGATAGCCGCGCGCCTGCTCCAGCGTGCGGACGCCGCGGTCGGCGATGTTACGTATGAAGGCGGGATCGTTCAGCAGCGAGAGCATCAGCGCCACATCGGCATCATCGCGATCGGACATCGCGTGCAGCCGCAGGCGGGACGTCTCGGCGATGAGCTGGCCAGGCGCTATCGCCACCGTCACGCCACCGCTCCGTTGCGGAAACGCACGGCCGCGTTGCGCGCCAGCACGTCGACACGCTCGTTGTCCGGATCGCCGTTGTGGCCTTTGACCCACTTCCAGTCGATCCGGTGGCGCCCGGTCGCGGTGTGCAGCCGCTCCCACAGGTCCCGATTCTTCACCGGGTCGCCGCCGGCGGTTTTCCAGCCGCGTCGCACCCAGCCCGGCATCCACTCGGTAATGCCCTGCCGGACGTACTGCGAGTCGATATGGAGGGTGATCTCACAGCCTTCGGTCAGCACTTCCAGCGCCGCGATGGCCGCCATCAGCTCCATGCGGTTGTTGGTGGTCTGCGCTTCGCCACCGACGACCTCGCGCTCCTTTTCACCGTAGCGCAGGAGCGCCGCCCAGCCGCCGGGGCCGGGATTGCCCAGGCAGGAGCCATCGGTATGGATGCTGACGTGCTTCATGTGTCCTCGTGATCGAAAGTCAGGCCGCGGGCGCGGTGCGCCACGCGCGCGCCACCGGCGCGGGGGGAATGAGGCCGGCGACGCGCTTCTCGGCGCCCAGCAGGCGTGCGGCACGGAAAGGCGCCGGTCCGTGGCCGGGCGCATCCGCGATGCCCTTCCAGACCGGCCCGTAATGCAGGACGTGCTCCGAGACGACCAGGCCGGCGGCCGCCAGTTGCAGGCGCCACTGGTCCAGTGCGCGCGGTACCAGCCCTGCCCCGCGCCAGCGCAGGCGGTAGGGGCTCCAGGGATTCAGCACGAACAGCCACAGGCGGCCACCAGGCTCGAGCACACGGGAGCACTCCTGCAGCAAGGGTTGCGGATCGCCGGCATCCAGCACGTGCTGGAGCACGATCACTCCCATGGCTTCGGTCGGCAGCGGCAGCGGCAGACCGCACTCGATGTGTCCCCCCAGACGATGCGAACCCGCCGTCGCGTGCAGCCGGACGCCGCGAGTGGCCGGGGCATGCGCGGCGTGGGCGGGGTCCGCTCCCGCCGGAGACACCCACAACCAGGGCTGTGGGGTCCGACTGGTGAGGGCCTGGCTGACCCGGGCATATTCCGACGCGAGCAGCGGTCCGCCATGGCCCGTCCCGAACCACGCCAGGGCATCGGGTTGACGGGTAAACGCGAACGCAGGCATGTTCGGATTGTAGAGGACGCCGCCCCCGGGCGTCCGTTCCCTGCCCGGAGCCTGTTACCCGATGCGTCTGCTCGCTCTGCCTGCCTTCGAGGACAACTACATCTGGGCGCTGGTCGACGACGAGGGCGATGCGCTGGTGATCGATCCGGGCGACGCGGCCCCCGTGCTGGCCGCCACCGGCAACGGCCTGTGGCCGGCAGCGGTCCTGGTCACCCACCACCACCCCGACCATGCCGGCGGCATCGCGGCCCTTCGGGCGCGCTGGCCCACCCTGCCGGTGTTCGCGCCCGAGGACGACCGCATCCCCGATGCAACCGAGCGCGTCGGGGACGGCGATACTGTTGCGGTAAAGAACTGGCGACTGTCCGTGCTGGCCGTGCCGGGCCACACACGCTCGCACATCGCGTTCCACGGCGGCGGCACGGACGGACAACCGCACCTGTTCTGCGGAGACACCCTCTTCAGCCTGGGCTGCGGCCGCCTGTTCGAAGGTACGCCGGCGCAGATGCTCGCATCGCTCGACCGTCTGGTAGCGCTGCCCGACGCCTCGCTGGTCTGCTGCGGTCACGAATACACGCTGGCCAATGCCGCGTTCGCCAGCGCCGTAGACCCCTATAACCCGGCCTTGCGCCATCGCATCGAGGAAGCCCGCGGCATGCGCCAGGCCGGCCGCCCCAGCCTGCCGGTCACGCTCGCCAGCGAGATCGCGAGCAACCCTTTCCTGCGGGTGGATACCGAGGCGGTCCGCGCTGCGGTGTCCCATCGCCTGGGCCGAAATCCCGTCGACCGGGTGGAGACGTTCGCCACGCTGCGGCAGTGGAAAAACGACTTCCGCGCATGAAACAGCGCACGCGCCTTCACCGGGCCCTGCTGGCTGCCGGGCTTGCCGTTGCGACGCAAGCAGCGGTCGCCGCCGATCCGCCTGCGCAGGCGGGGACGCAGGCCGTCCCCGCCCAGCCAGCGATCGAACCGGCCAGCCTTCCCGCCAGTCACCAGCGCAGCGGGCTGGAGATCTACCAGCGCTTCCGCGATGGGCTCGCCGATCCAGAGTGCGACAGCGAGGCGACCAACGGCCGCTGGAAGAAGCATTTCAGCCACGCGCCGGGTCAGCTGGCCCGCGCCGAGGACGACGTCCTGCCACTGTTCGGCTACGTGGTCGACGCCTTGCGCGAGGCGCACCTGCCCACCGAGTTCGCCCTGATTCCGTTCGTCGAAAGCGGCTACAAGCCGGGTGCCCGCAATCCGCAGGGGCCGGCAGGGTTGTGGCAGTTCATCGGCATCACCGCGCGCAACCACGGCGTACCGATGCGCGAGGGGTATGACGGCCGGTTGTCGCCGGTGGATTCGACCCAGGCGGCCGTCCGCTATCTGAAGACGCTGCACGGCATGTTCGGTGGCGACTGGCGGCTGGCGGTGATGGCCTACAACGCCGGCGAGTACCGGGTGCTGCAATCGATGCGCCGCGCCGGCATGAACGCGCGCAATGCCCGCCCGGCCGAATTGCCGGGCCTGTCGGGCATCACCTACGCCTATGTGGAGAAACTGCACGCCCTCGCGTGCATCTTCCAGCAGGCGGAAGACCGCGACGCCTGGCTCCGACAGATGGACCGTCCTGTCCCGCGCCTGGCGGCGCATGTCCTGCCCGGCGACGCCACCCTCGACGCCTGGGCCAGGGCGCAGCAACAGCCCGCCGCGCTGCTCAAGCGGCTCAATCCCGCGCTGGCCGGTCGCTTCAGCCGGGCAGGCAAACCGATGCAACTGCTGGCACCGACCAATGCGGGGGTCACCGACGCCGCAGCGCCAGCGGAAGCATCGGCGGTACCGCCGACCACGGAACCCGATGCGCGGGCTGGCACGCGCTCCGCAGGCCGTACGCATACGGTCAAGAGCGGCGACTCCGCCTGGACCATCGCGCGTCGCCACGGCATCACGACGGCGCGCCTGCTGCAGATCAATGGACTGGCGGCGGACGCCGTGCTGCGGCCGGGCATGGTGCTGAAGCTGGACGGCGACGCCGACTGACCAGGACACGCAAAAAGAAGAATCCCGCCGGGAGGCGGGATTCGGATCGTACTCGACAGCGCAGGCGACTCAGAGGCGCTCTTCGAACACCTTCACCTTGAAGCGCTTGCGCAGCGCGTCAACGTAGGCCTGGGTCGCGATACCGGCATTGATTTGCGCCAGTTGCTGCTGCATGGCCGCGCGCTCTTCCGCTGGCATGTCCGCGATCGCGCCATCGGTCACCTTGTTCACGGTAAACACGGCATAGGCGCCGTCGCCCAACGCCACCCTGCCAGCGACCACCTTGCCGTCCGCCGGTCGACCCGCCGCGAAGATCGCGTCGTTGGCCTCGGCCGTCGGCATCGGCATCCCACGGCGCAGACCCGGCAGTTCGTTGAAACGCAGGCCATCGGCCGCAGCGACCGTCGCCAGCGACTCGCCCTTCTGCACGCGGGCGACCAGCGCATCGGCCGCGGCCAATGCCGCCTTTTCCTGACGATCGGCGCGGATGGCGAGCACCACGGCATCGCGCGCCTTGTCCAGCGGCAACGCCTGCTCCGGCGTGTGCTGGGCCACGCGGATGACGACGCTGTGGTTGGGTGCGATTTCGATCGGATCGCTGATCGTGCCGTCCTGCACCAGCGTGTCGGAGAACGCCGCCCGCAGTACCGCCGGCACCATCGCAATGCCCTGGGGCGCATCCTGCGAGAACGGACCCAGCTTCTGCAGCGACAGGCCAGTGGCTTCGGCCGCAGGCGCCAGCGCGGTCGGGTTCTTCAATGTTTCATTGACCAGGCGTCCGGCCAGATCATTGAACGCCCGGTCGCGCTCGCTGTTGGCCTCTTCCGTCGCCAGCTCACCGCGCACCTCTTCGAAGCTGCGCCCCGTACCGGCATCGATCCGCTTCAGCTGCAGCACGTGATAGCCGAAGTCGCTCTTGACCGGACCGCGGATCTCGCCGTCCTGCATGGCGAACGCGGCGTCCTCGAAGGGCTTGACCATCGAACCGTCCTGCGCGAACGGCGGCAGCTCACCGCCGGCGTCCTTCGAACCAGGATCTTCCGAATTCGCGCGCGCCAATGCCGCGAAGTCGGCGCCTTCGCGCGCCTGCTTGGCCAGTGCGGCGGCCTTTTCCTCGGCCTTCTTCTGCGTGGCGGCGTCCGCGCCGGCGTCGGTCGCGATCAGGATGTGCGCGACCACACGCTGCTCGGGCGACATGAAGCGCGACTTCTCGGCCTCGTAGCGCTTGCGCAGCGCTGCATCGTCGGCCGCCGCCGCGACCGGCAGCGTCGCGCCATTGATCTCGACGTACTCCAACGACACCTGCTCGGGTCGCTTGAAATCGTTCTTGTGGCCGTCGTACCACGCTTTGACCTGCGCATCGGTGACAGGCGCCGTGTCCTCCGCCACCGGCGGCAGCAGCGCAACGCCGATGTCGCGCGTCTCGCCCAACAGCTTCCACATGCGCGTCTGTTCGCCTTCGGTCACGAAGTCGGAATCGCCGATGGCCTGCGGCACCAGCAGCATGCGCAGGCGCTCGCGCTGCTGTTCCTGGAACTGCAGCGGCGAGACCGCCGGCACCTGCGATGCGAGCAGCATCTGGTACTGCTCGGGGCTGAACTTGCCGTCGACCTGGAACGCCGGCTCGCTCGCGATCATCTCCTGCACGGCCGCGTTGCCCACGACGATACCGGCACGCTTCGCGCCCAGCGCCAGCACCTTCTGGTCGATCAGTTGCTCCAGCACCTTGCGCTTGTTGTCCGCGCTTTCGAACTCGCGCGGATCGAACGCATCACCCAGCGCCTGGCGCTGCTGCTGGCGTGCCTGCTCGAACGCCGCGCGGAAGTCCTCCTGGGTAACCTCTTCCCGCTGCCAGAGCATCGACGCCGGCCACCACTGCGGCGCGGACTCCCACCAAGTCGGCGGCGCTTCCACCAGCGCCACGTCACTGGCGGTGCCACCGGTCATGTACTCGTTCACGCCAACGAAGGCGAACGGAATGATCAGCAGACCCAGGATGAGACTGGCGATCCAGCCGGAGGTTTTGTCGCGGAGTTTCTGCAGCATGTGCGCACGGGACCCGAATTCGTTCAGCCGCGAAGTTTAGCGCGCCATGGAGGCGGCGTCTCGCCATCCTGCGGCAACCCTCGAGGCAGGCCGGCCGAGACGTCCCACAAGACGAGGACAGCAAAAAGCCCGCTTTCGCGGGCTTTTTGGGTGAAATGGCGGAGTGGACGGGACTCGAACCCGCGACCTCCGGCGTGACAGGCCAGCATTCTAACCGACTGAACTACCACTCCGCGCTGAGACGAACATTGTAAGACGATTTCAGCGCTTTCCGCTAGACCATCCAACAATTTTTTTAACCTTGCACCGCCCCGATGTGGTGGGTGCTGAGGGTTTCGAACCCCCGACCCTCTCCGTGTAAGGGAGACGCTCTACCGCTGAGCTAAGCACCCAGGGTGATCGCACCCTGCCATCGGCAGCGAGTCGATTAGTTTACGGCATCCTTCAGGGCTTTGCCAGCCTTGAACGCAGGATTCTTGGACGCCTTGATCTTGATGGTGTCGCCGGTCTTCGGGTTGCGGCCGGTGCGGGCGGCGCGCTTGCGGACCTGGAAGGTGCCGAAGCCGACCAGCGTCACGCTGTCGCCCTTCTTGAGGGCCTTCGTGATGCTGGAGATGACGGCGTCGACGGCGCGGCCGGCTTCGGCCTTGGACACTTCGGCTTCGTCGGCGACGGCATCGATCAATTCGGTTTTGTTCATTGAGTAACTCCCTGTGCGGCACAACCGCGGAATGAGTGGCCGGAACCGCGGGCTTCACTTGCCTCACTGGAACCGTCCGTTATGTCCACGCGCATCAAGGCACAGCCTCGTGCATGCGGGTGACGTCGTTATACCAGTGCAAAAAATGCCACGCAAGCCGAAAACCCAGCAATGACGCGGGTTTCAGGGCGATGACAAGCACCGCCCGTCGCATTGTTCAATGCTTCACGCCGGGTTGCTGAGACCCTTTGCTGCGCTCCTTCTTGGTCGCCGGTACCTTCCGCTCGCCGCCCGTACCGCCTGCGGCGGGCACCGGCGCCAATGGCCGCTCCAGCGCGAGATCGAGCACCTCGTCGATCCACTTCACCGGCACGATCTTGATGCCGTCGGTGACATTCGCAGGAATGTCGGCCAGGTCCTTCTTGTTCTCGTCAGGAATGATGACGGTAGTGATGCCGCCACGCAGGGCCGCCAACAGCTTTTCCTTGAGGCCACCGATCGCGGTGACGCGGCCACGCAACGTGATCTCGCCGGTCATCGCCACGTCCGCGCGCACGGGGTTCTTGGTCAGCGCGGATACCAGTGCGGTCACCATTGCGATGCCCGCACTCGGACCGTCTTTCGGCGTCGCGCCATCGGGCACGTGCAGGTGCACGTCGTGCTTCTGCAAGAACTCCGCATCGACGCCCAGGCTCACCGCCCGGCCGCGCACGACGGACATCGCCGCAGAACCCGATTCCTTCATCACATCGCCCAACTGTCCGGTGAGCAGCATGTTGCCCTTGCCGGGCACCAGCGCGACTTCGATCTGCAGCAGGTCGCCGCCGACTTCCGTCCACGCCAGCCCGGTGACCAGACCGATCTCGTTCTGCTCCTCGGCGCGGCCGAAGTCGTAGCGACGCACGCCGGCGTACTTCTCCAGATTCTTGGAGCTGACCTGCATCGCAGCCGCTTTCTTCTTTGCCGGCTTGGGCCCCGCCAGCGCGATCTCCTTGACCACCTTGCGGCAGATCTTGGCGACTTCACGCTCGAGATTACGCACACCGGACTCGCGCGTGTAGTAGCGCACCAGGTCGCGAATCGCGCTTTCAGCGATCTTCAGCTCGTCAGCCTTCAGGCCATTCGCCTTCAATTGCTTCGGCACGAGGTAACGCTGTGCGATGTTGACCTTCTCGTCCTCGGTGTAACCCGGGATGCGGATGACCTCCATGCGGTCCAGCAACGGACCCGGAATGTTCAGCGAATTCGAGGTCGCGACAAACATCACCTCGGACAGATCCAGATCGACCTCGAGGTAATGGTCGTTGAAGGCGTTGTTCTGTTCCGGATCCAGCACCTCGAGCAGCGCGGACGAGGGATCGCCGCGGAAGTCCATCGACATCTTGTCGATCTCGTCCAGCACGAACAGCGGGTTCTTGCTGCCGGTCTTGTTGAGGTTCTGCACGATGCGGCCCGGCATCGAGCCGACATAGGTCCGGCGATGTCCGCGGATTTCCGCCTCGTCGCGCACGCCGCCGAGCGACATGCGTACGAACTTGCGGTTGGTCGCCTTGGCGATGCTCTGGCCCAGCGAGGTCTTGCCGACGCCCGGCGGGCCGACCAGGCACAGGATCGGGCCCCGCAGCTTCTTCACGCGCGACTGCACCGCGAGGTACTCGAGGATGCGCTCCTTGACCTTCTCCAGACCGTAGTGGTCGGCGTCCAGCGTGTCCTGCGCGACCTTGAGATCCTTGCGCACCTTGGTGCGCTTGTTCCACGGCACGCCGAGCAGCCAGTCCAGATAGTTGCGGACGACCGCCGCCTCCGCCGACATCGGCGACATCTGCTTGAGCTTGTTGAGTTCGTTGCGCGCCTTCGTTTCGACGGGCTTCGGCATGCCGGCCTCAGCGATCTTGCGTGCGAGCTCTTCCAGTTCGTTGGGCGCCTCGTCGAGCTCGCCCAGCTCCTTCTGGATGGCCTTCATCTGTTCGTTGAGGTAGTACTCGCGCTGGCTCTTCTCCATCTGCGACTTCACGCGCCCGCGGATGCGCTTCTCCAATTGCTGCACGTCGATTTCACCGTCGACGAAACCGACCAGCAGCTCAAGCCGCTCCCCGACCTCGACGGTTTCCAGCAGGCGCTGCTTGTCGCTCAGGCGCACGCCCAGGTGCGCGGCGATCGTGTCGGCAAGCCGGCTCGGCTCGTCGATCCCGGCCAGAGTCTGCAGCAGTTCGGGCGGCAGCTTGCGATTGGTCTTCACGTACTGCTCGAACAGGCCCATCAGCGAGCGGGCCACGGCCTCGATCTCGCGCGGCTCGCGGGCGTCAGTGGAATCGACCTCTTCGCCTTGTCCATACAGGGAGCCATCACGCTCGACGACATTCGACACGCTCACGCGCGTGGTGCCCTCGACCAGCACCTTGATCGTGCCATCCGGCAGCTTCAGCAACTGCAGGACCTGCGCGAGCGTGCCGACGGTGTACAGATCGGCCGCGGCAGGATCGTCCGTCTCGGCGGATTTCTGCGCCAGCAGGATGATGCGCTTGTCGGCCTCCATCGCCTGCTCCAGCGCACGCATGGACTTGTCACGCCCCACGAACAGCGGGATGACCATGTGCGGGAACACCACCACGTCACGTAGCGGAAGGACCGGCAGGTCGAGGATTTCAGTCTGGGGACGGCGGGGCATGGGGGCTCCAGCGAAGGTCGGAATACGGAGGTGCGTGCGCACCAATGGGCCCGTTATGGGGCCATCGCCGGGGGGATGCAAGAGCGTCGCCAAAACCCCAATGGAACCGGCGACTTGCAGGCGAGCGCCAGAAACTGAACAGGCGCCACGAGGGCGCCTGTCAGGAGAAGTTTTGCGGCCGGATCACTCCGCCGAGGCGACCTTCGGTGCCGGCGGATTCTGGTAGATCAGGTACGGCTCGGACTTGTGTTCGATCACCGACTCGTCCACGACCACCTTGCTGACGTTCTCCAGCGATGGCAACTCGTACATCGTGTCGAGCAGCACCGACTCCACGATCGTGCGGAGACCACGTGCGCCCGTCTTGCGCTTCAACGCCTTGCGGGCGATCGCCGACAACGCGTCGGGCCGGAACTCGAGTTCGACGCCTTCCATCTCGAACAGCTTCTTGAACTGCTTAGTGATGGCGTTCTTCGGCTCGGTGAGGATTTTGACCAGTGCGGTCTCGTCCAGTTCTTCCAGCGTGGCGACGACCGGCAGGCGGCCGACGAACTCGGGGATCAGGCCGAACTTGATCAGGTCTTCCGGTTCGACTTCCGACAAGACCTTGCCGACTTCCGGCTTCTTCTCGGAACTCTTCACCTTGGCACCGAAACCGATACCGCTGGCCTCGGTGCTGCGCTGCTGGATGATCTTGTCCAGGCCGGCGAACGCACCGCCGCAGATGAACAGGATGTTCTTGGTGTCGACCTGCAGGAATTCCTGCTGCGGGTGCTTGCGGCCGCCCTGTGGCGGAACGCTGGCGACCGTGCCTTCGATCAGCTTGAGCAGCGCCTGCTGCACGCCTTCGCCGGACACGTCGCGGGTGATCGACGGGTTCTCGCTCTTGCGCGAGATCTTGTCGATCTCGTCGATGTAGACGATGCCCTGCTGAGCCTTGTCGACGTCGTAGTCGCACTTCTGCAGCAGCTTCTGGATGATGTTCTCCACGTCCTCGCCCACGTAACCGGCCTCGGTCAGCGTGGTGGCATCGGCGATGGTGAACGGCACGTTGAGCAGGCGCGCCAGCGTCTCCGCCAGCAGCGTCTTGCCCGAACCGGTCGGGCCTGCGAGCAGGATGTTCGACTTGGCCAGTTCGACCTCGTCGTTCTTGCTGCGGCTCTCGATGCGCTTGTAGTGGTTGTAGACCGCCACCGCCAGCGTGCGCTTGGCGCGGTTCTGGCCGATCACGTACTGGTCCAGGACCTCGAGGATCTCGCGCGGCTTGGGCAGGTGGCTGCGGGCGGACTGCGCCTTCTCTTCCAGCTCTTCGCGGATGATGTCGTTGCACAGCTCCACGCATTCATCACAGATGAACACGCTCGGGCCCGCGATCAACTTGCGGACCTCGTGCTGGCTCTTGCCGCAGAACGAGCAGTACAGGATTTTTGTGCTGTCGCCGGAACGGCCCTGACGATCTTCGCTCATGCTGGTATTACTCGGTCGCTCAACCTGCCCGGGAGGGCTTGCGGTCGCAGAATAGCACACGGTCCCGGCGTGTCAGCCGGGTCCGTGAACAGGGGGATTTGGGCCAGAAAACCGCTCAATCCGGGGATCAGGCCGACTGGATGGAATCGTCCGGGCGACGCTCAAGCACCTGGTCGACCAGGCCATAGGCCTGCGAATCCGCCGCGCTCTTGAAGTTGTCGCGCTCGGTATCGCGCTCGATGGTTTCCAGCGACTGGCCCGTATGGTGGGACAGGATGGCGTTCAGCTTGGCGCGCAGCGTCAGGATCTCGCGGGCGTGGATGTCGATATCCGTGGCCTGGCCCTGGAAGCCGCCCAGCGGCTGATGGATCATCACGCGCGAGTTCGGCAGCGCATATCGCTTGCCCTTCGCGCCCGCCGCCAGCAGCAGCGCGCCCATGCTGGCCGCCTGGCCCACGCAGATCGTGCTCACGTCCGGCTTGATGTACTGCATGGTGTCGTAGATGGCCATGCCGGCCGTCACCACGCCGCCCGGCGAGTTGATATACAGACTGATGTCCTTCTCGGGGTTCTCGGCCTCGAGGAACAGCATCTGCGCCACGATGACATTCGCCACGTGGTCGTCCACGCCGCCCACCAGGAAGATCACGCGCTCCTTCAGCAGACGGGAATAGATGTCGTAGGCGCGCTCGCCGCGGCTGGTCTGTTCGACCACCATCGGCACCAGGTTGAGGGCTTGGGTTTGAATGGTCATCGGTTCTCGCGCCTGTCGTTCATGGGAAGGTCCGGCCTAGGATAGCCGGACCTTCTGCCCGGGCGGACGCCCGGATCAGTTGCGGATGGCTTCCTGGAAGGAAAGCGCCTGCTCGGTGTGCTGGGCGCGCTCGGCGATCCAGTCGATCACCTGCTCTTCCATCACACGACCCTGCAGACTGTTCATCAACTGGGGGTCGTTGCGGTACAACTCAATGACCTGTTCCGGCTCTTCGTAGGTCGAGGCGATCAGGCGCAGCGTCTCGTTCAGGCGCTTCGGGTCCAGGCGCAACTGGTTGCGACGGGCCACCTCGCCCACCAGCAGGCCGACCAGGACGCGCTTACGGGCAGCATCCAAGAAGCCTTCGTGGGCGTTGTCCGGGATCTGCACGTTCTGGCCTTGGCGGCGAGCCTGCTCGGCGGCCTGCTGGACCATCACGCGGGCCTCGTTCTCGACCAGGCGCGGCGGCATCTCGACATGGGCGTAGGCGGCAATCAGCTGCTCGCCGACTTCACGGCGCAGACGGGTCATCAACGCGCCCTTCAGCTCACGCTCCAGGTTGCTGCGGATGTCCGAGCGGAACTGCTCGGCGTCGCCGCTCTTCACGCCGAAGCTGCGGATGAACTCGCGATCGACCTCGGGCAGCACCGATTCGGCCACGTCGGTGACCTTGACGTGCACGTCAACCTGGCGGCCCGCCAGCTGCGGCACACGCCAGTCGGCCGGGAACGTCACCGACACCGTCTTCTCGTCACCCTTCGTCAGGCCGACCAGCGCCTGTTCGATCTCGCCGAACATCACGCCCGACCCGATCAGGGTGGCGCCCTTTTCGGACCCTTCGGCCGGCATGCGCTCATCGCCCGCCTGCGACCACGTCTCCAGCGCAACACGGTCGCCTTCCTGCGCGCCACGTTCGACGACCTGGAAGGTGCGGCGCTGCATGCGCAGGTTGTCGATCATCTGGTCGATGTCGGCGTCGCTGACGTCGGCGGTATTGCGCACCACGGTGAGCTTGGCGACGTCGACGTCGCCGAAGTCCGGCACCACCTCGAACGTGGCGACGAAGTCCAGCTCGCCTTCGCCCTGCTTCTCGATGCGCGGGTTGCCGGCCAGCTGCAGCTCCTGGTCGCGCACGGCATTGTTGAAGGTCTCGCGCAGCAGGCCGTCGAGGGCTTCGGCACGCACCTGGTCGCCGAAGCGCTGCTCGATGACCTTGGCCGGCACCTTGCCGGGGCGGAAGCCCTTGATGCGCGCGGTGCGCGACAGCTCGCGCAGGCGGCCGCCGATGTGGGTGTCCAGACGCTCCGCCGGCAGGCTGAAGCTCATGCGGCGCTCGAGATTGCCGACCGATTCGACCGAAACTTGCATACTCACTGACTCCTGCGGCCACGGCTCAGCCGGGGCGATGTTGATAATCCGGGACGCCTGGGACGCAGGCACAAAGCCCGTCCCGGCGGAACTTGCTAGTTTCGCCGATTCCGCCGCAGGCTGCCAGCGGGGACGGGATGTCAGGATTGCGGAGCCGCCATCGCGGCCGCTCACGGGCATCGGCGGGGCCGTCTCGGCGCCGGCATGGTGCGAAAGGAGGGACTCGAACCCTCACGGGGGTTACCCGCTGGAACCTAAATCCAGTGCGTCTACCAATTCCGCCACTTTCGCAGGTCGCCGCATTGTACGCATCGGCCCGCCGGACCCGGCAAGAAAAAAGCGCCCGGGGTGACCGGGCGCTTTCGGCTTTGGTGGGCTGTCAAGGATTCGAACCTTGGACCTATTGATTAAGAGTCAACTGCTCTACCAACTGAGCTAACAGCCCCGAAAAACTGGGCGCGTAGTGTACCCGCATCCCTTGCTTGTTACAAACCCTGCGAAGCAGGATTCTTGCATCGATGGGGTGGAAGACGGGATTTGAACCCGCGACCCCCGGAATCACAATCCGGTGCTCTAACCAACTGAGCTACATCCACCACTGAAACCTGTTGCTCCTGCCGAAGTTTGCCACACGTGGCGCGCCCGACAGGACTCGAACCTGTAACCGCCGGCTTAGAAGGCCGGTGCTCTATCCGGTTGAGCTACGGGCGCTCTGTCCGGATTGTCGCATCCCGCCCTTCCGGAACACACCCTGGCGGCACATCAGACTGGTCGGGGTAGAGGGATTCGAACCCCCGACCCTCTGCTCCCAAAGCAGATGCGCTACCAGACTGCGCTATACCCCGACGAGGGTCCCGGCGTGACGTCTGGACGTCAACGAGGTCGCGTATTGTCGGAATCCGCGGCCCGACTGTCAAACGAAACGTGATCGACCCCGGCCTGCGATATGCTCCCGGTCTGGGGACAGCATGTCCAGCAACCACCTGAGGGGACCACCATGCGTAGCGGCAATCCGGCACTGAAGGAATCGACGTTCCTCGACCTTGGCAGCGGCGCGGTCGTTGCGCGCGACGGCGAGGCGATGACGCTCAACGGCACCATCAACAAGACCGGGATCCTCTTGTTGCTGACGGTGCTGACCGCCGCGTTCTCCTGGAACCAGGCGCTGGGCCCGGACGGCCTGCCCGCTCCCGGCTTCGCGGTGTACATGTGGGGCGGCGCCATCGGCGGCCTGGTGCTGGCGCTGATCACGGTCTTCAAGAAGACCTGGTCGCCCGTCACTGCGCCGCTGTACGCGCTGGTCGAAGGCTTCTTCCTGGGCGCAATCTCGGCGGTCTACAACGCGCAGTTCGGCGGCATCGTAATGCAGGCGGTGATGCTGACCTTCGGCATCCTGTTCGCGCTGCTGTTCGCCTACCGCAGCGGCCTGATCAAGGCTACCGAGAACTTCAAACTGGGCGTGGTCGCCGCTACCGGCGGCATCGCACTGGTCTACCTGGCGACCATCGCGCTCGGCTTCTTCGGCATCAAGATTCCGTTGATCCACGAATCCGGCCTCATCGGCATCGGCTTCAGCCTGTTCGTCGTGGTCATCGCGTCGCTGAACCTGGTGCTGGATTTCGACTTCATTGAAACCGGTGTCGAACAGGGCGCACCGAAGTACATGGAGTGGTACGGCGCGTTCGGCCTGATGGTCACGCTGGTGTGGCTGTACCTGGAATTGCTGCGCCTGCTGTCGAAGCTGCAGTCGCGCGACTGAACACAACTCCGGTCTTCATGAAAAGGGCGCCTTCCGGCGCCCTTTTCTTTTCAGCCGTTCGCCGTGCTCGCCTGTCGATGCCGACGCGACGGCCACACCATGAAGAGCACGGTAACGATCGCAAGCAGCCAGCAGTAGTGCACCTTGCCCATCAGCGCCAGCGGCGACAGCCCGGCCAGTGAGGCCGCCAGCAGGATCTGAGCGCCGTACGGCAACAGGCTCTGGACGATGCAGACGAAGATGTCGAGCACGCTGGCCGCACGCGCGGGCGGTACGTCATGGCGTTCGGCAATATCGCGCGCCACGCCGCCACTGATCAGGATGGCCACCGTGTTGTTGGCGGTGAACACATCCGTCAGCGACGCCAGCGCCGCGATGCACCACTCGCCCGTGCGACGCCCGGTGTTGCCACGGGCAAGCCGAGAAATCTGGGCCGCCAGCCAGTGCAGACCGCCGCTGGCCTTCATCAGTGCACCCAGGCCGCCGATGAACAGCGCCAGCAGGGTGATTTCCACCACGCTTTCGAAGCCGGCGTAGATGTCGTCGGTGAAGGTGGGCAATCCGTAATCCTGCGGCCCGAAGAACACACCGAACAGCCCCGCGACCACCAGCCCGACGGTCAGCACGACCAGCACGTCGAGCCCGCTGATCGCCAGCGCCAGCACCAGCACATAGGGCAGCACCAGCCAGGGCGAGGCCGGTTCGGCCGCCTCGACGGGCGAAGCGTCGCCCACCACGGCCAGCAGCGCGAGCGTCACCACCGCGGCGGGCAGCGCGATCTTGATGTTCTCCCGGAACTTCTCGCGCACCGTGCAGCCCTGGGTACGGGCGGCGGCAATGGCCGTATCCGAGATGACGGACAAGTTGTCGCCGAAGGTCGCACCACCGATCACCGCACCCACCACCAGCGCGCGATCGATGCCGGCGGCATCGGACACGCCCAGTGCGATCGGGGTGACGGCCGCGATCGTCCCCATCGACGTACCCACCGCCAATGAGAGGAAGCCAGCCACCAGGAACAGTCCCGGCAGGATCAGCGCGGGCGGCAGCGCTCCCACGCCCAGTGCGACCACCGCATCCACGGCGCCAATCTGCTTGGTGACCATGGCAAAGCCGCCCGCCAGCAGGAAGATCAGGCACATCAGCACGATGTTGCTGTCGCCGATGCCCTGCAGCAGCGTGTCCATCGCCTTGACGCCTGCCCGGTGCGCGATCCACAGACCAAGCGCGATGGCCGGCAGGATCGCCACCGGCGCATGCAGCCGATAGAACCCCATCGCATCGCCCTGCTCGGTGTAATACAGACCGGCGCCGAAGAAAAGCGCCAGGAACAGCAGCAGCGGAGTCAGCGCGAGGGCGCTGGGACGGACGGACATGAACAGGGCCTTCTGCGTGGGCCGCGGATTGTGCGTGCCCTTCGCCTCGCATCCAACCTCATGGATGGGACATACGCAAACAAAAACGGGACGCTGCGCGTCCCGTTACTGTACCGCCCGTCCGAAAGGCTCAGACGCGGCTGGCGATGGCCTTTGCGAACGTCATCGTGGTGCCGCTACCACCCAGGTCCGGCGTCAGCGAATCCTTGGCTTCCAGCGTGGCGATGATCGCCGCGCGCAGGCGCTCGGCCTTGTCCGGCTGGCCCAGGTGGTCGAGCATCTGCGCCGCGCCCAGCAGCAGCGCGCACGGATTGGCAACGCCCTTGCCGGCGATATCCGGCGCCGAACCGTGCACCGCTTCGAAGATCGCCGCATCGGCACCGATGTTGGCGCCCGGGGCCAGGCCCAGGCCGCCGACGAGGCCGGCGCACAGGTCGGAAATGATGTCGCCGAACAGGTTGGTGGTGACGATGATGTCGAACTGCTCCGGACGCATCACCAGCTGCATGCAGGTGTTGTCCACGATCATCTCGTTGGTCTCGATGTCGGGGTACTGCGCGGCGACTTCGCGCGCCACCTTCAGGAACAGGCCCGACGTGGTCTTCAGGATGTTCGCCTTGTGGACGATGGTGACCTTCTTGCGGCCGGTCTTGCGGGCCAGGTCGTAGGCGTAGCGCACGATGCGGTCGGAGCCCTTGCGGGTGATCTTCTGCGTCAGCAGGGCGGTTTCGCCGTCTTCCGAGATCGACTGGCCTTCGCCGATGTAGGCGCCTTCGGTGTTCTCGCGCACGGTGATCAGGTCAACGCCGGAGGCAAAGCGCGACTTGGTGTTCGGGAACGACTTGGCCGGGCGCACGTTGGCGTACAGGTCGAAGTGGCGGCGCAGCGCCACGTTGATCGAACTGAAGCCCTCGCCCACCGGCGTGGTCAGCGGGCTCTTCAGGGCCACGCCGTTCTTGCGGATCGAGTCCAGGGTGGCCTGCGGCAGCAGGTCGCCATGCTTTTCGAGCGCCACCAGGCCGGCGTCGGCGTCTTCATAGGTCAGGCCGACCTTCATCGCGTCGAGCACGTACAGGGTGGCGTCCATGATCTCCGGGCCAATACCGTCGCCGCGGATGACCGTAATCGTCTGGGTCATTGAGTGGGGTTTCCGAACAGGGGCACGCGTCGGACGGGGTCGCGACGGGCGCAAAGGGGAAGAGGTTTGCGCGCCATTATGCCCGAGGGCCCCATGCGGGCCCAAATCGACGATGGTCGGAGACCCCGTGGCGGGGCCGCCGGACACGCTCAGCCGTGGTCGTGGACGGCAGGCGCATCGGCCTGCCCGCCTTCCAGCTGATCGAGGAAATCCACCGCGCGGCGCAGGTGCGGGATGACGATGGAGCCGCCCACCACCAGGCCCACCGAGAACGTCTCGAAGAACTCCTCGCGCGTCACGCCGGCCTCCTTGCACTGGGCGACGTGGTAGCTGATGCAGTCGTCGCAGCGCAGGACCATCGAGGCGACCAGGCCCAGCAGCTCCTTGGTCTTCACGTCCAGCGCGCCTTCCTGGTAGGTCTGCGTATCCAGTGCGAAGAAGCGACGGACGACCTGGTTGGGCTCGTCGAGGATCCGCTTGTTCATCCGCTGGCGGAACTCGGTGAAGGCCTTCACCCGGTCCTGGCTGTCGTCCTGCGCGCTCATGCGGCACCTCCGGCCAACAGCGGCTCGAGCTTGCCGGCGCGGTGCAGCGCGATCATGTCGTCGTAACCGCCCACGTGCACATCGCCCACGAAGATCTGCGGCACGCTGGTGCGATTGGCCTTGGCGATCATCTTCTCGCGCTCGGCGGGGTCCAGGTCGATCCGCACCTCGGTCCAGGTCTGGCCCTTGCTCTTGAGGAAATTCTTGGCCGCCACGCAGTACGGGCAGATGGCGGTGCTGTAGAGGGTGATCTCGGGCGCGGCGGCGCCCTGTGGGATGTCGCTCAAGGGAGTTCTCCGGAACGAAAGGAACAGGCTGCGGTGTCAGCCAATATCGGGCGTATCGGGTCGACTTCCAGTCAAGGCCGCGGAACAGTGCGGACCGTCATCGGTCCGATTAACCACGTATTCACTCGCCCGGGGCAGCGACCGGTCATCCTGATGATGACGCCCATTATCCGCCACGGAGCCACGTTTGCGTCCCTTGCTGCTCGCCACCGTCCTGACCCTGGCCCTCGCGGCGCCCCTGGCTTCCTCGCAGGAGAGCCGCCTGCCCGACATCGGCTCCTCGGCGGGCGAACTGCTGACGCCCGCCCGGCAGGCGCAGTACGGCGGCATGATGCTGCGCGAACTGCGCAACTACGGCTACCTGCTGGAGGACCCGCTGGTCACCGACTGGCTGCAGGGCGTGGGCGGCCGGCTCGGCGCGGACAGCGACAATCCGCAGCAGTCCTACACCTTCTTCATGATGCGCGACCGGCAGATCAACGCCTTCGCGACGCTGGGCGGGTACATCGGCATGAATGCCGGCCTGGTGCTGACGGCCGACCGCGAGGACGAGGTGGCCGCGGTGCTGTCGCACGAAATCGCCCATGTCACCCAGCAGCACGTCCTGCGTGGCGTCGAGCGCGCCCAACGCGACCAGGTTCCCATCCTGCTCGGCATGCTCGGCGCCATCGTGCTGGCGCAGGCCGCCGGTGGCAGCTCCAGCGGCGACGCCTCGCAGGCGGCCATCGCCTCGGCGATGGGGCTGATGCAGCAGCGGCAGATCGACTACACCCGCTCCAACGAATCCGAAGCCGACCGGGTCGGCATCCGTACCCTGTCCCGTGCCGGCTACGACATCGATGCGATGGCCGGCTTCTTCGCCAAGCTGCAGCAGGCCACCCGGGTCGCCCGCGGCAGCGGCCGCGAATCGGTCCCGGACTACCTGCAGACCCACCCGGTCACCACCACCCGCATCAGCGAAGCGCGCCAGCGCGCCGACCAGATGCGGGGCAGCCAGGTCACGGCGACTACCAGCGTGCCCGGCGGCGAGCGGGTGGAGCGCTTCGACCGCAACGCCATCACCCTGCCTGAAACCCGCAGCGACAATCCCCTGCTGCCCATCCCGGTGACCCTGCCCTCGCAGGTGTTCCGCCAGGGCGACTCGGGGCAGTTCGACTGGGCCCGCGAACGGCTGCGCGCCCTCAGCGCAAGCACGCCTTCGGCCGCCGTGCGCGAGTACGAGACGCTGCGCCGCCAGGCCGGAAAGCCGCTGACCGGCCCGCAGCGCTATGGCCTGGCGGTGGCCCACCTGCAGGGTGGCGACACCCGCACCGCGTTCACCGAGCTGCAACGGCTGGCCGACGAGCACGACGACAACCTCTGGGTCCTGCTGTCGCTGGGAGAAGCCGAATCGCGCACCGGCCATGCAGCGGCGGCCAACCATCGCTTCGATGCGCTGATGCAGCGGTACCCCCAGAACCGTCCGGTCGCCCTGACCTATGCCAAGGTGTTGAACGAACAGGGGGGCCGCGAGGCCGGCCAGCGCGCGCAGGCCGTCCTGCGACCGTTGATGGCCCGCTCGGGCGATGACCCGGTGTTCCAGCAGCAGTTCGCCCGGGCCAACGAGCTGGCCGGCGACACCGCCCGCGCCGGCGAAGCCTATGCCGAGGCCGCCTACCTGAACGGCCGGCCGGAGCAGGCGCTGATCCAGCTGCAGAATCTCAAGAAGCAGGGCGACCTGGATTTCTATGCCCGCGCCCGGGTGGATGCCCGGATCGCCAGCATTACGCCCGAGGTGCTGGAACTCAGGCGCCAGGGCGTGCGCGACCCCGACATGGAACGCCGCTGACCGGCGATCGGGCCGCCTGCATGACAGTCCTGCGGCGTGTCATGTAAACGTCACAAAATTGTCGTCTACTGGCGCGGTCCCTCCTCCCCTCCCCGGACCCTGCGTGCAGAAGCACATCCTGATCGTCGACGACGAGCCCGCCATCCGCGACATGGTGGCCTTCGCCCTGCGCAAGGGCGACTACGAACCGATCCACGCCGGCGACGCCCGCGAAGCCCAGAACGCCATCGCCGACCGCGTCCCGGACCTGATCCTGCTGGACTGGATGCTCCCCGGCACCAGTGGCCTGGAACTGGCCCGCCGCTGGCGCAAGGACGCCATGACCCGCGACGTGCCGATCATCATGCTGACCGCCCGTGGCGAGGAGAACGACCGCGTCGGCGGGCTGGAAGCCGGTGTCGACGACTACGTTGTCAAGCCGTTCTCCGCCCGCGAGCTGCTGGCGCGCATCCGCGCCGTCATGCGCCGCTCGCGCGACGATGACGAGGACGGCAGCGTCGCTGTCGGCAACCTGCGCATCGACGGGGCCGCGCACCGCGTGTTCGCCGGCGACACCCCCGTCGCCATCGGCCCCACCGAGTACCGCCTGCTGCACTTCTTCATGACCCACCCCGAGCGCGTCTACTCGCGCACGCAGCTGCTCGACCATGTCTGGGGCGGCAGCGTCTACGTGGAAGAACGGACCGTCGACGTGCATATCCGCCGCCTGCGCAAGACGCTTGAACCGCACGCGCTGGAGAACATGGTGCAGACCGTCCGCGGCTCGGGTTACCGCTTCTCCGCGGCGATGTGACCCTGCGGGTTGCGCGGAAGCGCGGCCGGCGCAGGCTGTCACACACATCTGACACAATCGATCCATGCCCCACGACATCCGCACCGCCTGGTTCAAGACGCTCGGCCAACTGGCGCTGATCCTGGCGGCGGCGATCGTGGTCGGCCTGCTGCTGGGCCAGGTCTGGCCGGTGGTGACGCTGGCCGCGCTCGGTGTGGTGGCGTGGCACTACTGGCGCTTGCGCAAGGTCCTGCTACGGCTGACGGCACGCCAGCGCATGGAGCCGGCGCAGGGCAAGGGCGTCTGGAACGAACTGGATCGCCTCCTGTTCCGCGGCCAGGCGGAAATGCGTACCCGCAAGCGGCGCCTGCTCGACATGCTGCGCGCCTACCGCGCCGCCGCCGCCGCCCTGCCCGATGCCGTGGTGGTAGTGGAACGCAACAGCCAGCGTGTGCAGTGGTTCAACAAGGCCGCCACCAGCCTGCTGGGACTCCAGTATCCGACCGATATCGGCACCCCCGTCGGCGACCGCCTGCAGCCCTTGCCGATGTCGCACTGGCTGGCCGCCGGTCGCAATGCCGAACCCATGCTGGATGCCGCGTCTCCGGTGGACCCGCACCTGCGCCTCAACCTGCGGTTGATTCCCTACTCCGACGAGTACTGGCTGCTGGTCGCACGCGATGTCAGCAAGATGCTGCGGCTGGAGCAGATGCGGCGCGACTTCGTCGCCAACGTCTCGCATGAGCTGCGCACGCCACTGACCGTGGTGCACGGCTACCTCGACATGCTGGAGCCCACGGAGTATCCGGACTGGGCGCCGATGCTCAGCGAGATGCAGAAACAGTCGCAGCGCATGACGCAGCTGGTGGAAGACCTGCTGACGCTGTCGCGGCTGGAAGCGCAGGACAGCCTGCCCGACGAGAACGTGGCGATGGCGCCGATGCTGGCGACGCTGCGGCGCGAGGCCGAAGCGCTCAGCCAGCGTCGCCATACCATCGTGGTGCAGGACGAAGCCAACCTGGACCTGTCCGGCTCCAACAAGGAGCTGCACAGCGCGTTCTCCAACCTGGTCAGCAATGCGGTGCGCTACACCCCGGTCGGCGGCACCATCACCGTCCGCTTCGCGCGCGAAGGCGACGGCGCGGTGCTGAGCGTGCGCGATACCGGCTACGGCATCCCGACCTCGCACCTGCCGCGCATCACCGAACGCTTCTACCGCGTGTCCACCAGCCGGTCGCGCGAAAGCGGCGGCACCGGCCTGGGCCTGTCGATCGTCAAGCACGTGCTGAACCTCCACCAGGCCCGCCTCGAGATCGAAAGCGAGGTCGGCCAGGGCAGCGTGTTCTCCATCCATTTCGGTGCCGAACGCGTCGAGCCACGCCTCGACGTCACGACGCCACACACCACGGACAGCCAGATCGCATGAACGCCGCCCTGGACACGACATCCGCGACCGCGACCGGCGAAGACGCCTTGCGCGATCCGTCGCTCTACCTCAACCGCGAGCTGTCCCAGCTGGACTTCAACTTCCGCGTGCTGGCGCAGGCCCAGGATCCGTCGGTGCCGCTGCTGGAGCGCCTGCGTTTCCTGTGCATCTCCTGCACCAACCTGGACGAGTTCTTCGAGATCCGCGCCGCCACCGTGCGCCACGCGCTCGACTTCGGCCTGCCCCCGGGCGCGGATGGCATGAGCCCGGCCACGGTGCTCAACAAGATCCACGACCGCGCCGCCGAACTGGTGGATGCGCAGTACAAGTGCTGGAACGACGTGCTGCGTCCTGGCCTGGCCGAAGCCGGTGTGCGCGTATTCGGTCGCGACAGCTGGAATGCGCGGCAGACGCGCTGGCTGCGCGCCTACTTCCGCAACGAGATCATGCCGGTGCTGTCGCCGCTGGGCCTGGACCCGGCGCATCCGTTCCCGAAGATCCTCAACAAGTCGCTCAACATCGTGGTGGTGCTGAAGGGCAAGGACGCGTTCGGGCGCGCCGGCCACCTGGCCATCGTGCGCGCGCCGCGCTCGCTGCCGCGCATCATCCACCTGCCGCAGCGCGTGTCGGGCGGCGAGAACGATTTCGTGCTGCTGTCGTCGGTACTGTCGGTCTTCGTGGACGAGCTGTTTCCCGGCATGGAAGTGAAGGGCTCTTACCAGTTCCGCGTGACCCGCAATTCCGAAGTGGTGGTGGACGAAGAGGAAGTCGAGAACCTGGCGCTGGCGCTGCGCGACGAACTGGTCGGCCGCGGCTACCGGCCGGCGGTGCGGCTGGAAATCGCGCACGACTGCCCCAAGCCCATCGTGCGGCAGTTGCTGCAGAACTTCGCACTGCCCGACAACGCGGTGTATCCGATCAACGGCCCGGTCAATCTCAACCGCGTCATCCAGGTGTACGACCTGGTGCAGCGCCCCGAGCTGAAGTACCCCGCTTTCACTCCGCGTCCGCTGCGCGACAGCGAGGCGATCTTCGAGAAGATCGCCGACGACGACGTGCTGCTGCACCACCCCTTCGATTCGTTCGGGGCCGTGCTCGACCTGATCAAGCAGGCGTCGGTCGATCCGGACGTACTTGCGATCAAGCAGACGCTGTACCGCACCGGCAAGGACTCGGCCATCGTCGAGGCGCTGGTGCAGGCCGCGCGCAACGGCAAGGACGTCACCGTGGTGGTGGAACTGCGCGCGCGCTTCGACGAGGACGCCAACCTGGGCGTAGCCGACCGCCTGCAGGAAGCCGGCGCGCAGGTCGTGTACGGCGTGGTGGGCTACAAGACCCACGCCAAGATGCTGCTGATCGTGCGACGCGAAGGCCGCAAGCTGCGCCGCTACGTGCACCTCGGCACCGGCAACTACCACAGCGGCACCGCGCGTGCGTACACCGACATCGGCCTGCTCACTGCCGATCCGGACATCGGCAACGACGTGCACCTGCTGTTCCAGCAACTGTCGGGTCTGGCGCCCACCACCAAACTGAAGCGCCTGCTGCAGTCGCCTTTCACCCTGCATCCGGGACTGATCAAGAAGATCGAGCGCGAAGCCAAGCTGGCCAGGGCAGGCAAGCCGGCGCACATCATCGCCAAGATCAACGCCATCAACGAGCCGCGCATCATCCGCGCGCTGTACGCGGCGTCGCAGGCCGGCGTGCGGATCGACCTGATCGTGCGTGGCGCATGCGCCGTACGCCCCGGCGTGCCGGGCATCTCGGACAACATCCGTGTACGTTCCATCGTCGGGCGCTTCCTCGAACACAGCCGCCTCTACTGGTTCGGCAACGACGGCTCGCCGGAGCTGTACTGCGCCAGCGCGGACTGGCTGGAGCGCAACCTGCTGCACCGCGTGGAGACCTGCTTCCCGATCCTCGACAAGGATCTTGCCGCGCGCGTATTCAAGGATGGCCTGCAGAACTACCTGGACGACAACTGCAATGCGTGGGAACTGCAGGCCGATGGCAGCTACGTCAAGCTGACGCCCGGCGACGACGCGCCGCACTCCGCGCAGGGCACGCTGCTGGCGAAGGTGTGATGCGACCATTGGACGCATCCCGCGATGGCATGCGTCGTCATCGCGTTGAGGCATTGCGCGCCACCATTGGCTAAACTGGTCGCATGGCGCCCCTGACCTCCCCCACCTCCCCGCCACTCCAGGACGGGGACCTGTTGGCCGCGATCGACCTGGGGTCCAACAGCTTCCACATGATCGTCGCGCGCTCGCTGCTGGGTCAGCTGCGCGTGGTCGACCGTCTGCGCGAAACCGTGCGCATGGCCGATGGCCTGGACAGCAAGGGCGGCCTGTCCGCCGCCGCACGCCAGCGCGCGCTCGACTGCCTGTCGCGTTTCGGTCAACGCATCCGCGACATCCCCGCGATGCGCGTTCGCGCGCTGGCCACCAACACCGTGCGCCAGCTGCGCGACCCGCAGGAGTTCCTGTCGGCGGCGGAAGCCGCGCTCGGCAAGCCGATCGAAGTGGTCTCGGGCCGCGAAGAAGCCCGCCTGATCTACCTGGGCGTGGCGCATGCGCAACCGCCGAAGACGAGCCAGCGCCGACTGGTCATCGACATCGGTGGCGGCTCGACGGAATTCATCATCGGCCGCGGTTTCGAGACCCTGGAACGCGAAAGCCTGCAGGCCGGTTGCATCGCCAGCACGCGCCGCTTCTTCCCCGGCGGCAAGCTCTCGCGCAAGCGCTGGAAGGAAGCGCTCACCGAGATCGGCGCGGAGTTCCAGCAGTTCGCCGGCCTGTACCGCAATCTCGGTTGGCAGGAAGCCATCGGCTCGTCCGGCACCAACAAGGCCATCGGCGAGATCTGCGCGGCGATGAAGCTGACCAAGGGTGCGGTGACCGCCGAAGCACTGCCGCAGGTCCGCGACAAGCTGTTGCAGGCGGACCGCATCGAGGACATCGAGCTGCCCGGCCTGTCGAACGACCGGCGCCCGATCATCGCCGGCGGCGTGCTGGTGCTGGAGGCGGCGTTCGAAGCGCTGGGCCTTCAACGGCTGATGGTCAGCAAGGCGGCGATGCGCGAGGGCATCCTGTTCGACATGCTGGGCCGCGGCAGCGAGAACGATCCGCGCGACCTGTCCACGGCGGCGCTGATGCAGCGCTACGGCATCGACGAGTTCCAGGCCGCGCGGGTGGAAGCCACCGCGATGCGCCTGTTCGAGCAGGTCGAGGACCGCTGGGGCCTGGACGACGACGATGCACGCCTGCTCGGCTGGGCCGCACGCCTGCACGAGATCGGCCTGGTCATCGCGCACAGTCAGTACCACGTACACGGCGCGTACGTGCTGGAGCACTCCGACATCGAAGGCTTCTCGCGGCAGGAACAGCAGGTGCTGTCGGCGCTGGTGCGCACGCACCGCCGCGGCATACCGAAGACCGCCTTCGACGCGCTGCCCGACCGCCTGCTGCTGAGCGCCAAGCGCAAGGCTGCGCTGCTGCGCCTCGCCGTGCTGTTGCACCGCTCCCACGACGCCGAAGCCATTCCGCAGCTCGATGCGACCGCCAGCGGCGACCGCCTGGACCTGGTGGTCAGCAAGAAGTGGATCGATTCCCGCCCCCTGCTCCGCTCCGACCTGGTCGGTGAACCCGAGGACATGCAGGGGTTGGGCGTCGCGTTCAAGCCGTTCGTGGCGTGAACACGATTGAAACTCTTCCGGATATCCCAACATGAAATGCACGACCTGCGATGCATCTTTCGGCAAGAAGCCGGCACTCGCCTTCGTCGGAACTGTCAATCGGTACTACTGCGAAAGCTGTCATCACCATTTCTGCTCCGGCCATCTCATCTTAAGCAAGGACTTGGACATCCACTCGGATGCGAGGGCGAGATTCCCAACATTGGTAGGCCAGCCGCGACTTAAGGGAAAGCCGGACGAACGCAAGGAATGCGAAGGGACAGGCTTGTGCCTGCCATGCATTCTCAGGATCTGGAACAAACACTCTTCGCAGGCCGTCGAAGAGACTGGGATCCTTGACCGTGCTGCAGGGATCGCAAAGCTGACAGTGGATAGAGGAAGATCGCTGCTGACGCGCGCGCCCGCTGCGGTCGACCTGGTGAAGATCAGGCACCCTGACGTATTCATCACCTTGAACGAAAAGCGTGCACGCACGTTGCTGCTCCATCAAAAAGACATCACTGCGGATGGCACGTTTCAGGACTTCTGGCTGCAGGACCTTAGAACTTTCGCGCGTGTCTATGCTGTGTCCCAGAAACGCGATGGCGAAACGAGTATTTCGCTCACCGACGTCTACCGCTTGATGGACTGGTTACGCGACCACGAGAACATACCGAAGTGGATCCAATCGCTGGACTGGGATGTAATCGAATCAAGCCCGGGGGCACTCAGCTACGTGAGCGATGTCTGGTCGGTGACGCAGGTCGTGCTGAATTGGAGCAATCCGGCCGTCCTTACCTACCAGGTCGGCAACATGGCCTCCGGCCAGATGACGGGGCAAAGCCTGCTTTCCCTCCTGTACGACAAGGTGAAAGTGAAGCTCGATCTAAACTTGAACCTCAAGGCACCCGTCGTTTCCTACGCCAGCGGCCTGTTTATCCTTCAATTGCTGCAGAGCCGGCAAGCGACAATCGCGGCTCAAGATTGACGCGGGCAGGACTGTTGCAAGTTCGATGTCTCGCTGGGGCAGGTACCGCTGCGCCGCAGCAAGCGGATGTACGTTAGTGTGACTTGAGATTACACTCGGACCAGCCCCGGTTCTGCGGCGTGGTCTACCCGACTTGCCCCACGCCATCCTTCCCGTCCGTCGTTGCGGCGGGAGCAGGACCCCAGGCCGACTATTTGTCGCGTACCTGCCTTCAGGAGGAAGTCCGTGATCGACAGTAGGAGTCCAGAACACGCATTGACCGACGCCTGGCTCGAAGGCGGACCGGGTGCCGTGGCCATTGCGCGCAACGTGGACCGCCTGCTCGATGCGGTGCGCCGCCACCTCGACATGGACGTGGCGTTCGTCAGCGAATTCCACGGCAGCCACCGCGTGTTCCGCCATGTCGTCACCCGCCTCGACCGTGCGCCGATCCGGCCCGGCGACTCCAGTCCGCTCGACGAGGGCTACTGCATGCGGGTGGTCGAAGGCAGCATCCCGCAGCTGATTCCCGACACGTCGGCGGTGCCAGCGGTCGTGCAGATCCCCGAGACGGCCGCCGTCCCCATCGGCTCGCATCTCAGCGTGCCCATCCAGCTGCGCGACGGCCGCGTCTACGGCACGTTCTGCTGCTTCAGCCTGGCCGCCAACCTGTCGCTGGGCGAGCGCGACCTGCACATGATGCGCGCGTTCGCCGACCTGCTCGCCTACCAGATCGACGGCGACCTGGATGCGGTGCAGGCCCACGAGGAAAAGGTCGCCCGCATCACCTCGGTGCTGGAAATGGGCCAGCCGCACATGGTGTTCCAGCCCATCTACCGCAGCAGCGAACGTCGCATCATCGGTGTGGAGTGCCTGTCCCGCTTCGAGCTTGAGCCGCGTCGCACGCCGGATATCTGGTTCGCGGAGGCGCGCGAGATCGGTCTGGGCGTGCGGCTGGAGCTCAACGCCATCCTGTCCGCGCTGGACGGCCTGCGCGACGTCAAGGGCGACTTCTATGTCGCGCTGAACGTGTCGCCGCAGACCATCATCAGCGGCGGCATCGACGGCTACATCGACGACCTGGATCCGCACCGCGTGGTGCTGGAGATCACCGAGCACTCGCTGGTGGACGACTACAAGCTGCTCAACGAACGGCTGGTGCCGTTGCGCGAATCGGGCGTGCGGATCGCGGTGGACGATGCCGGCGCAGGCTACGCCAGCATGCGCCACGTGCTGGCGATCCATCCGGACATCATCAAGCTCGACCTCAGCCTGACCCGTGACATCGACAGCGACTCGCCGCGCCGCGCGCTCGCGGCGGCGTTGATCGAGTTCGCCCGCCAGACGCAGTCGCACGTGGTGGCCGAAGGCGTGGAAACCGCGACGGAGCTGGCAGCGCTGCAGGCGCTCGGCGTCGACGACGTGCAGGGTTATCACCTGGCGCGTCCGCTCGAGGTCGACGCCCTCGCCCGCCGGCTGGCGGCGGAGCGGCGGCGATACTGAGCCACGTCGCCGCCCTATCATGATCCGTTCTCCGGAATCCGCGACCACACGATGAAGACCTACCTCCTGGCCGACGGCCTGCCCGCCTCGCGCATCGCGTACGGCTGCATGCAGCTCAGCCGCGCCTGGGATGCCTCGCCGGTCACTGCGGACGAGCGCCGCCAGGCGCAACGGCTGGTGGAGACCGCACTGGCCGGCGGCATCACCCTGTTCGACCACGCCGACATCTATGCGCGCGGCAAGTCCGAGCAGATCTTCGGTGACGTGCTCCGCACCTCGCCGGCGCTGCGCGACCGCATGGTGCTGCAGTCCAAGTGCGGCATCCGCTTCGCCGACGATCCGTCCGGCACGCCGGGGCGTTACGACTTCAGCCACGCGCACATCGTGGCGTCGGTCGACGGTAGCCTGTCGCGGCTCGGCGTGGACCACCTGGATGTCTTGCTGCTGCACCGTCCCGATGCGCTGGTGGAACCGGAAGAGGTCGCACGCGCCTTCGACGACCTGCATGCCAGTGGCAAGGTGCGGCATTTCGGTGTCAGCAACCACACGCCAGCCCAGATCGACCTGCTCCGCCGTTACGTGCGACAGCCGCTCGTCGCCAATCAGGTGGAAGTCAGCCTGCTTCACCATCACCTGATCGACGACGGCGTGGTCGCCAATACCACCGGGCATGCCTACGCCTCCGCCGCGGGTACGCTGGATTACTGTCGCCTGCACGATCTCCGCGTTCAGGCCTGGTCGCCGCTGGCCGGCGGCAAGCTCGCCGCCACATCGGAGTTCGCCGATCCCGTCGTTCGCGGCACGTCGCTGTTGCTTCGCCGGTTGGCGGAAGCGAAGAACGTCGCCCCGGAAGCGATCCAGCTCGCCTGGCTGCTGCGCCATCCCGCCGGTATCCAGCCCATCGTCGGCACCACCGACCCGGTCAGGCTCGCGGCCTGCTGCGCGGCCGATGGCGTCACGCTGAGCAGGGAAGAATGGTATGCGCTGTTCACGGCGGCACGGGGGACCCGCGTGCCGTGAGTCGCGAAGGGCGCACCTCGTGCGTGACGACCGTGCTCCTGGCGATGGGAATGTCCGGCTGCGCCACCGGGGCCCCACCCGCGACCGCCGATTGGTCGACCATGTCCGATGGCTGTCGGGCGAGCGGATTGCCCGAAGTGGTTATCTGGCCGGAGGACGTGGGTGTGCAGCTGTATCCAACCGATGTCCTGATCGGGCGCATTCCCGATACCGGCAACGGCCCGGGATTGCTGGTCCACTTCAGACAGGGTCGGACCGGCGCTTTCGCACAGAG
The DNA here is from genome assembly GCF_964252945.1 of Pseudoxanthomonas sp. LjRoot143. Classification (NCBI taxonomy): domain Bacteria; kingdom Pseudomonadati; phylum Pseudomonadota; class Gammaproteobacteria; order Lysobacterales; family Lysobacteraceae; genus Pseudoxanthomonas; species Pseudoxanthomonas sp. LjRoot143. The sequence goes on from NZ_CAXUPM020000001.1 coordinate 2,371,961, forward strand.
CGCGGAGCCACCGAAGCTCTTCATGGCCGTCGGCAGCTGGAACAACAGTTGCTCCCTCCTCATCGACGCTGACACCTGTCCCGCCGCAGCGGCCATCTATCGCGACCTGGCGGAACGGAGCATTCCCATCGGTCATGCCTTCGATGCCCCCCTCGTCCCCACCGTTACACACGGCACCCAGTACTTCCTGAGCACGCGCGATGGTCACGGCAACCGGATGGACTGGTCGTATGTCGGGATCGATCATCCGCTGCAGGATGCGCTTGCGATGGCCCTCGACAGCCTGGCGAAATGCGCCGCGCCGGCCGCGCGCGCTTTCCAGCACCAGTACCCTGCACAAGCGGGACAACCGGCCATGCCGGCAGGACAACCATGACAAACCGGTACAACGAACCGCTTTACCAGATCGCCGCCATGACGTTCGTGGTGGTCTTGCCGCTGACGGTCGGACTCGCCTTCCTGGGCCCCCGCCTGCTGGGCCTCGATGCGATACCCGAATGGATGATGGCGACACTGCTTGCACTCGGCCTGGCCTGCATCGTGACCGGCCCCCTGGCCTGGCGCTGGTTCTACCTGCGCAGGAAAGACTGACCCCAGCGAGCAGCTCCCGTCAGCTCCCCTGGAGCAGCGCGCCCTCTTTTGCGCCATGCTCCGTGCGCTCGTCGTACATGCGGTCCATGAGCCTGTACTTGTCGAGGATCCGCATGGCCTTGCTGTTGAAACTGCGCCCCATCGCCCCGCAATCGGAGGATGCCAGCGAACCAGGCAACGCACGGATTTCCTCCGCAGCCCGCATGCCGTGGGCGTAATGACCATGCTCGTGCCGGCGGAGCGCCTCGATGTAGCGTGTCCATTCGTCGACCAGACCACGCGAAGCTTTGGCTCCCGGCGTCCACGCCGGCAGCGTTATCTTCCCCTGCAGATCGACCTGCACGTCGGTGAGCACACAGTCACCGCCCGATTGCGTCAGTCCGTATGACCAGTCCACCTGCCACTCCGCCAGGCCGTGGTATCGACGCCCCTCTTCGTCACGTGGCCCCTTCGCCTCCAGTTCCCGATGGATCTGCCGTGCCGTACTGCCGCTGACGGGGTAATAGACGACAGTCAGCTCCCCCGCGACCGGATCATCACCGAGGCCCAGCGCCGGCGTCGTCATCAGCAATAGCCCCGACATCACGCAGACCCGCCGCATGTCCTCTCCTTGTCGAATACCCCGGCACGCATTCTTTCATGGACAGAACGGTTTGCGGACGAGGATCATCGGCTTCGGCGGACGCAGGCTACCGGGCGCGGGACAGCGGCGATGCAGGCACCGTCCAACAGCAGGGACATGCGATGACATGAGACGGGAACGGCACGCCGTCATGTAGCCCACGGCACGCACATCGGAACGCGCCGTTCGCATCTCGCCGCACCACCCGCCATTTCCCGCCTATCATCGTCGTCACGGCGGACCGCCGGCCCCCGCGACCGAGGGATGCCATGCCAGACAGCGCCATCAACCTGAAAGACAAGCTGACCCGCTTCTCGGATCACTGGTCACGTCGCGTCATCGCCGAGATGAATGACTACCAGTTCAAGCTCGCCAAGGTGCAGGGCGAGTTCGTGTGGCATGCGCACGCGGATACCGACGAAGTCTTCATCGTCATCGAGGGCGAGCTGACATTGGAGTTCCGCGACAAGGTGATACCGCTGTCGGCCGGCGAAATGTACGTCGTACCGAAGGGCACCGAGCATCGCCCCGTCGCGAAACACGAATGCAGCATCATGCTGGTGGAGCCGCGTGGCGTGGTGAACACCGGCGATGCTGGCGGCGCCTATACCGCCAGGAATGATGTATGGGTGTGACCATCGCGAAAGCGCCGCGCTCCCTGGTTTCCCCGGTCGGAGTCCCCGCCACCGGCATGACGCATACCGTTCAACCCCCGACCAGTGAAGGACCACGCCATGCCTCTTTTCGACGTACTTGAACGTGTCCGGAGACGTCCGGGCATGCATCTGCAACCCGCGGGTTTCGTCACGCTGTGCGCCTTCATCGAGGGATACGAGTCGGCCCTGATGGACCACGGGACCCACGACCACCACGACACGCTGTTCCTGATGCATTTTTCGGACTTCGTGCGGACCGTGATCGGACACGAGGACGATCGGGTTTCGCTCACCACGCCGGAGGGCATCCTGGATATCGGGCAACTCCATTGGCAGGCAGCCATCACCCGTACCGAACAGGATGACGGCGAGGCCATGACGCTGTTCTTCGACCTGCTCGACCGTTTCAAGGCCTCGCACGGCCTGCGTTGAAACATCCGGGCTTCGTACACGCCTGGCGACACATTCCGAACGGGAGACCTCACATGGGCACTTGGGGCATCGGGTCCTTCGAAAACGACGGCGCGGCGGACTTCCTGATCGACGTGCTGGACAGCGGGGATCTGTCGCTGATCCGCGAAGTGCTGGACAACGTGCTGACGTCGACCGAATACGTGGAAGCGCCGGATGCGGTGCTGGCCATCGTGGCGGCGGAAGTCGCCGCCGCCGCGCAGGGCCGTGCCACGCTGGCGGCGCAGCAGGAGGAAGGACTGGCCGACTGGCTGGCACGCATCCGCCCCACGGTCGACGACGACCTGCGCCAGCAAGCGGGAAGCGCCCTGCACCGCATCCTCGCCGAGCATTCGGAGCTGAGGGAGCTCTGGGAAGACACGGAGGATTTCCAGGATTGGCAGGCGGCGGTGACGGACCTCGCGCAGCAGGTGCAGGCCTGACCCTACGATGTCGCCCTGATACCCCCGCCCACGCCACACACGACCCGACGAGAACCCATGGCAGATCCCTACAACTCTTCTTCCGCCTACACGCCGGTCCCTGCGCCCACGCGCAACCCGGCGCTGCCCTTGACCGATGCAATGGTGACGACCGCCATGGAACTGCCCGGTTACCGCGTCGTCCGCAGCCTGGGCCTGGTGCGCGGCATCACCGTGCGGTCGCGGTCGATCATCGGCAACTTCCTCGGCGGCCTGCAGACCATGCTGGGCGGCAACATCACCATCTACACGGAACTGTGCGAACAGGCACGCAGCGCGACCTACCGCGACATGGTGCAGCACGCGCGGATGCTCGGTGGCAACGCCATCATCGCCGTGCGCTACGACGCCACCGACGTGATGGCAGGCCTGACCGAGGTGCTGTGCTACGGAACCGCGGTGGTGGTCGAACCACGCGATACCTGAGCCACGGGACCCTCGCGCCCGCCATGTCCACCTCGTCCACGCCGCTGCCGAAGCGCCGCCGTCGCTCATGGTGGCGCAGGCTGGCATGGATCGTGTTGATCCTGGGTGCCTATCCATCCGTCGTGCTGACGTACACGTGGTCCCATGTCCTTCGGAGCCCGCTCCCGGGTGGGCGTCACGGTCCACTCGACGCCTACAGGCACACGCTGGCCAGCGCCGTCGTGGCCTACACGCTGGACGCACGCGCCGTCCGCGTGGTCAACCGCGTCATGGAGGGGCGCGGCACGCGGGCCAACGCCATGGATATCCACAACAACCTGATCGGCGCTGCCATCGGATCGCGTGTGCCCCGGTTTTCCGACATCGAACCCAGCGTGGCGCGCAGCGTGGCCTCGGGCCGCGTCGATGCCCCGTCGTCCGGCCAGACCACATGGTTGCCGCCGGACGAGTGGAAGGACGGGGTCGCCTGGTGAGTCGCTCCTCCTGGGCGGTGCCGTGCGCGTACCCGCGCTGACAATGTCGCGCCCGCTCTGCGGAGCTCCGCTATAGTCATCGCCGTCACGGCCGGCCCCACGCCGACGGGCAGTCCCTCGCATCCTTGCCGGAGGTTGTCATGAAGCGTGTGTTCCGTCTGATCCTGGCGGTCGTCGTCGGGGTGGTGGTCGGCAGTGTCGCCAACATGGCGTTGATCACGCTGGGGGGCCATGTCGTCCCACCGCCCGCCGGCGTCGACACCACGACGACCGAAGGCCTGAAAGCGGCGATGCCGCTGTTCGAACCAAGGCATTTCCTGTTTCCCCTCCTTGCGCACGCGATGGGCACGCTGGTCGGCGCCGTCGTCGCCACGCTGATCACGCCCGGGCGGACCCGCGGCCCTGCGTGGGTGGTCGGGGCCTGCTTCCTGCTGGGCGGCATCGCCGCGGTCGCCCTGCTGCCCTCGCCGGTGTGGTTCACCGTCGTGGACCTGCTCCTCGCTTACCTGCCGATGGCCTGGCTGGGACATCGACTCGCTTCCCGTGGAGGACGCCCGGCATGAACCGCAGCGACATCCGACTGTTGATGTCCGGATCAGGTCCGGTGCCCATGTGGGTCCGCCTGGGCGCAGGCGCCTGTGCGGTGGTGTGCGTCATGATCGGAGCACCGTGGCGCGCTTGGCATCCACTGGAACTGGCCATGGATGTGCTCGCGCCGCTGATGATGATTTCGCTGGCGTTCGCTCGTCGATGGGACAGCACCCTGCTGAGCGTCTCGCTGGTGCTGGGCACGGCATTGTGGGTGGCCATGCTGGCCGCTTGGCGCTGGCTGACGCTCAACGCATAGCAGGATGCCTGCGGTGAAGTTGTCCGCCATCCGCTTGCACGCTCTTTCGCGGGAAGCCGTCACCGAGGAACCGCACCACACGTATTCCTCGTTCCGCGTGCGCGGCAAGATCTTCGTGACCATTCCGCCGGAAGAGACCCACCTGCACGTCTTCGTCGGCGAAGAGGATCGCGAGCAGGCGCTGGCGATGTATCCGGATGCCGTCGAGAAGCTGTTCTGGGGCAGCAAGGTGCTGGGGCTGCGCGTGGACCTGGCCAAGGCCACGCCCGCAGTGGTCAAGGCGCTGGTCGACAAGGCCTACGAGACGCGCGTGCGCAAGGATGCCGGGACCCGACGCACGCGCACGTCGCGCTGACCCCGCAGGCATGCGCGGCGCAAGCGATTGACTACTGTGATGCCCACTCCGCAGGTAACCAAGCCATGCACCACGCCACCTCACTCTACTTCCAGCGCTTGGACAGGGGCCACTACACGGGCCATGCCGCGTTGGAACTGAATCTCCTGCACAACGATGCCGCCATAGCCATCACCGCCGACTTTCGTTGGCAGCCGGTCGTGAAGTTGCTCGACGGGCTGGTGCTGGACGACGCCGACACCAGCAACCACCACGTGCTGCTGCAACGCGCCCCACTGGAAGGACACGTGCTGTTCCTCTCCCACGACGGGGAGACCCGAGTGGTGTTCTCGTCGCTCGACGCGCTCATGGCGGCTGCGGATGCCGCCCTGGCTGATGGCATTGCGCTGCCCGAGCTTCATCCCTCGCTAGCCCCTGTGCCGGCGGACCAGCCCGGGCTCAGTGCCTTGGTCCAGGCCTGCGTCGACCAGGACGAGATCGAAGTGGCACTCGCACTGATCCCATCGCTGGATCTTGCCGACCACGGCCTGCTCTCGCACCTGGCCGTGCATGAGGACTTCTTCTTAGCAGAAGCCGTGGCGGCCGAGATCGCGAAGCGGCCGGATCCCACCTTGGCGACCATCGCGGCGCTGTGCGTGGCGCATGCACATCCGCAGGCGCGCAATGCCGGTCACCGGGCCTTGCGCGCCCTCGGCCGGTAAAGAAGCTCTATGGCGTCATCTGTCGGTCATCGCACCGCAACACGCGCGACACCTCCCAGCCCCAGCATGCGCAAAACGTGGAGCTGCGCATGCGCTTTGCCATCGTCACCGAGACCTATCCGCCGGAAGTGAACGGCGTGGCCCTGACCGTGCAGGGACTGGAAGCCGGTCTGCGCCAGCGCGGCCATGACGTCTCCGTGATCCGGCCACGCCAGCCGGGCGACGGCCGCGACCTCGACGACACCCTGCTGGTCCGCGGCGCCAGCCTGCCGCGCTATCCGGGCCTGAAGTTCGGCCTGCCCGCCACGCGCCGCCTGCTGGCGCAATGGAAAGCCTCTCCACCGGACGCGATCTACGTGGCCACGGAAGGCCCTCTTGGCTGGTCGGCGCTGCGTGCGGCGCGACGGCTGGGCATTCCGGCGGCGACCGGCTTCCACACCCGCTTCGACGAATACATGCGCGACTACGGCGTGCGCTTCCTGCAGCACACGGCGCTGCGCTGGATGCGCCGCTTCCACAATGGTGCCGATGCCACACTGGTCCCGACGCGCGAACTGGCCGACTTCCTGGAATCGCAGGGCTTCCATCACGTGGTGCGGTTGGCGCGTGCGGTCGATGCACGCCATTTCAGTCCCGCGCAACGCGATGACGCCTTGCGCAAGGAATGGGGGATCGGACCGGATGACCTGGCGGTGATCTACGTGGGCCGCATCGCCGCCGAAAAGAACCTGGACCTGTCGATCCGCGCGTTCCGCGCGATCCAGCAGGTGCAGCCCACCGCGAAGTTCATCTGGGTCGGCGACGGCCCCGTGCGCGAGCGGCTGGCGCAGGAACACCCGGACTTCCTTTTCTGCGGCGTGCAGCGCGGCGAAGCGCTGGCGCGGCACTTCGCCAGCGGTGATCTGTTCCTGTTCTCCAGCCACAGCGAAACCTTCGGCAACGTCACCCTGGAAGCGATGGCCAGCGGCGTGCCGACGGTTGCGTTCAACTACGGCGCCGCGCGCGAGCACCTGGTCGACGGCGTGCACGGCGCGGCGGTGGAAACCGATGACGACTTCCTCGCCGCCGCACTGCGGCTGGCCGCGGACGCCACGCTGCGACGGAGCCAGGGCGACGCCGCCAGCGCGGCGATGCGCGACCTGCACCCGGACCGCGTGGCGGCCGACTTCGATGCCCTGCTGACCGACCTCGCCCTGACACGGAGAAGCCACCATGCGTCCGTTGCTGCCGCGTAACGCCCTGATCGGCCGGGACACCGGCTGGTGCCTGCTCGCCAACCGCTGGGGAGAATGGAGCGGCGTGCGCCGCTTCTTCGCCATCGTCAGCCGGCTGGGCGACGGCGTGTTCTGGTACGTACTGATGGCGGCGCTGATCGTGGCCGACGGCCTGGATGGGCTGGCCGCCTCCGCGCACCTGGCGGCGACCGGCGTCATCGCGCTGACCCTGTACAAGGCACTGAAGCGCTGGACCCGGCGGCCACGCCCTTTCGCCTCCGACGTGCGCATCCGCGCCTGGATCGCGCCGCTGGACGAATTCAGCTTCCCCTCCGGCCACACGCTGCACGCGGTGGCGTTCACGGTGGTGGCGCTGGCGCACTACCCGGTGCTGGCGCCGCTCCTGATTCCGTTCGCCGCCTGCGTGGCCGCGTCGCGCGTGGTCCTGGGCCTGCACTACCCCAGTGACGTGCTGGCCGCGACCGTGATCGGCACCACCCTGGCGGGGCTGTCGATCTGGCTGGTGCCGGGCGTCAGCCTGCTGGGCTGAGCACGACAGGCAAAGAATTACGAACTCACAGTTACGTTCAAATAACTCAATGTTATAAATTATTGACATTGAGTAAAGCCATGGATACCTTTGTCCCCGTCCAATCACCAACGGGGAGAGCACCATGCTGTCGCGCGAACGTTTCGCCTGGGTCTGGCTCGGCGCACTGGCCGTCGTCTTCGGCGCCTACTTCACCTATCTGTCGGTCAATGCCGATGCGGTTGCCGCCATGCACATGGGGCAGCGGATCCTCGTGCTCGCCGTGGCGCTGGGATCGTTGGGCGTCATCGCCGCCCTGACCTTCCTGCTCGGACGGGACCGCGAGGAAGACGGTTCGCCCACGCCCATCGACGAGCGCGACCGGAGGATCGATTCGCGTGCGTCGGTGTACGCGTACTACGTGCTGATGGCCGGCATCATCATCGTCGGCTGCGTGATGCCCTTCACCTCCGGCGGCTGGACCATCGTGCACGCCACGCTGCTGGCGATCGCCGTGGCTGAAGGCGTCCATGCCAGCCTGGTGATCCTGGGTTACCGTCGAGGCCTGCGTGTCTGACGCCCGGCTCACCAACCAGATCCGTACGCTGCGCTTCCTGGCGGGCGAGATGACGCAGGCCGACCTCGGCAAGCGCGTCGGCGTAACAAGGCAGACCATCGCCGCGATCGAGGCCGGCAAATACTCGCCCACGCTGGAGTGCGCGTTCCGCATCGCGGATGTGTTCGACAAACCGTTGGCCGAGGTGTTCGGCTGGGAGCGTTGAGCGGCCTGGCCGCTCAGTCGAACCGTTCGACGCGTGCGCGCACCAGGGCGGGCTGAAGCTGCCCCACCCAGTCTCGATCGTTCGCTACCTGCGCCTCGGCGCGACTGCGGTCGAGTGCGTCGATGTCGAGATCGGCGATTGCCCACCGCTGGTCGCCCGTCGTCTGCACTACCACGCCGTCGGCGGGCAGACCGCGATCCATTGGCGCGAAGATCGCGGCTTCGCCGGTGTTGACGTCCAGCGCGGGGCTCCACGGCGCCTCGCCTGCGGTCACCGCCTGCGCGACGAAGATCCGGTTCTCCAGCGCGCGTGCCAGGCACCCGACGCGCACGCGGGTCGCCCCGGCCTCGGTGTCCGTGCAGCTCGGCACCAGCAACAGGCGCGCACCGCCCTCCGCCTGCGCACGCACCGGCAACGGGAACTCGCTGTCGTAGCAGACGGACACGCCGCAGCGCACGCCGTCGAGGTCGAACACCTTCAGCGCATCGCCGCCTTCGATGACGCCGAGCCCTTTCTCGAACCCGGTCAACTGCAGCTTGTCCTGCCAGGCATGCGTACCGTGCGGGGTGAAAACATCGCTGCGGTTCCGGTAGCGGCCCGCGCCGTGCGCCAACAGGAAGCTGCCGGCGATGATGTGCAGGTCGAGTTCCTTCGCCAGCCGCGCGTACAGCGACAGCCAGTCGTCGCGGTATCGCTGGATCGCCAGGAGCGAGGCGTGCAGGTCGGCCTGGATGGAAGCATCGAACGTGGCAGCCAGTTCCAGCGCCAGGTATTCCGGTAGCACGGCGATGCGCGCGCCCTGTGCGGTCGCGTCGCCCAGCACCCTCGCCTGCCGTTCGGCGAACGCGGCGAAATCCGTCGGCGCCTGGATGGCGTACTTGGCGACCGCGACCTTCATCGCATCGGCTCCAGGCCGCGCAGCCAGAAGGTCAACGCGTGATCGACTTCGCCCCGGCCGATTTCGTTCCAGGCCAACCGCATCGTCATGCCGGGCTGGCGCGTGTAGCCGCGCTTGTCCCAGAACACGTCGTTGCCGCGGTGCCCGTCGGGCCAACGCGGGTCGCCGGGTTCACGGTCCACCGCGCAGAACGCCGTCCAGCCGAACCGCCCCAGCGCACGCGCATGCGCTTCGCGATGATCGAAGAAGGCATGGCCGATGCCGTTGCCGCGGTAAGCCGGCAGCAGCACGGATTCGCCGAAGTAGAAGATGTCCTCCGGGTCCATGCCGCTGTCCACGAACGGCTGGCGGAAGGCCTCGGTGTCGTCCGCCAACGGCAGGCCGGTGGACGCGCCGACCACCTGCCCCGCATCCATCGCCAGCACGAACACGCTTTCGGCCGAGCGTGCATAGGCGTCGAGATAATCGCGTTCGAAGTCGAGGTCGCCTTCGTACAGATAGGGCCAGTCGCGGAACACCGCCACGCGCAGGCGCGCGACGTCGTCCAGCCATGGTGTGATTTCTGGCCCGCGATACAGGCCGATGGTGTAACCGGCAGTCATGCCGCCAGTGTAGCGGCATGGGCGCTGGCCTAGTGTGCGTGCGCCACGTGCCGGTGCGCGTGCTCGCCATCCTGCGCCAGCAGCCGGTAATGCACCCGGTCGGCATCGCCCAGGTCCACGCCGCGCGGACGCGAGGCCACGCCGTCCTTGCCGAAATCCAGCACGGCGCCGACACCGGCGTACAGGTAGCGGTCGCCGAACGCCTTCAACAGCGCGGCGAATGTCGGTTCGCCAGTGCAGTGGCCGGGCGCGATGTACTGGATGCGGTGCGCTTTTAGGGCATCGACAAGGCCGGCAATGGCGGTATCGTCGGCGTTGACGAAGTGGAAGCCGCCGATCACCAGATGGATCTGCGGATCGAGCTTCGCGGCCGCATCGACGATGTGCGCGATGCCCGGATGCGAGCAGCCGACCACCAGCACCAGGCCCTTGTCGGTCCGGATGGCCAGCGACAGCTCGCGCAGTTCGCGCGTCCCCGGCGCATCGGAGACGGCGGCGATCGTCCACACGCCCGGCGCGATCTCGGTAGTTTCAGCCAGCGGCTTGAAGTTGCCCGTGGGCCAGGCGCGACCGAACTGCAGCCGTTCGGCCGGTTCGCCATCGTAGTAACGCATGCGCGCCGGCAGCGAGGCGTCCTTGCGGTAGAAGCCGGACGGCAGCGACGAGCCGTAGATGCCGAAGCCTTCCTGCGGCGCGTAGACCGGCACCTGCGGATTGACCTTCAGCACCTCGACCAGGCCGGCCATGTGGTCGGCGTGGCGATGCGACATCACCACCGCATCCAGCCGCGACAGGTCGATGCCTTTCGCCTTGACGTTGCGCGCGAAGATCGCCGCATCGTTGCCGGTGTCGAACAGGATGCGCTTGCCGCCGGCCTCCACCAGCGCGGCGAAGCCCCAGTCCTTCTCCTGCGCGGGATCGTCGCCGAAGGCGTCGTAGATGACGGTGATGCGGGGTGCGGCGACATCGGCGGCGAACACGGGCGTGGCCAGGCAAGCGAAACCGAGGACCAGAAGACGGAATAGGACACGCATGCGAGGCTCCGGGAAGAGATCATCGCGAGCTTACGCGTCGCATCCCACGCCTCCGTGGTACTCATACCTTTGGACTGATAACCAGCACTCATGTGCTTATTCCGTACAGGCGTCCGCTCATGCATCACGACGTTCCTGCATTGCGGCCCCTTCCCGGCGAAATCCTTCCTCCATCGACCTCCGCAGCCACACACTGGCGAGCGTGGCCGACAAGTGCGCCACTATCAGGGGCAGGACGAACAGTGGAGCGAAACGTTCACCCGTCGCGAATGCCTTGCAGACCCAGAACATCGCAAGGCTTGCGGCAGCGAGCATCGGCAGGAACAGGGGGCGACAGAGGAACCCCAACAGCGCGGCAGCGACCGCGAACAGGGAGAACGGCACCCACAGGATCGACAGTGCGGTGAGAAGTGCACTCAACGAGGGCCGCTCCCTGCTCCGCCTAGTCCCACCAGCTGTAGACCACCAACCGCTCGTCCGGCAGCACCACGAGCCAGGCACCACCCGCGCTCTCCTGCGTGTAGTAGGCACCGTCCTGCCATGCCTTGGACAGGCGACGGCCCATGCCGGCCCCCACGTCCACATGCCCCACGCCGGGCCACAGGCCGGGGGCCGCTTCAGCCCGTCCCCATTCCTCCGGCAATGGCGAACGCCGCCACGCGGCGTAGCGGGCCGGGCCTCGCCGGGACAGCGCGCCGCGCGCGACCGTTGCCCCTTCGAAGTAGGCCAGGCCATCGCGCCGGATGGCGTCCGCCGCATCGTCGGACAGTTGCAGCACCACCGCGCCATGCGTTTCGCATCGCACCAGCAGGCTCAACAGCATGCATTCCAGCTGTCCCTGCGACATCGCGAAGCGCTGCATGCCGGATGTCTCGATCACCGACGGCAGCACCTGCTGCGCGCGATGGTAGATGCGTGCACGGTTCATCGCCCACCCCGCGGCAAGTACGAGCAGGAAGGCCGCAAGCGCGGCCTTCCAGGACGATCGGCGCGATGCCGGACGCATGGCTCAGCGCAGTTCCGTGCCGAGCGCATACCAGTCCACCTTGCGGGTGACCCACATGATCGCGGCCAGGATGCCGAATAGCAGCAGCGAGCCCATCAGCAGTGCATTGTCCTCGGACACCAGCAGGCCGTAGAGCACGCCATACAGCATCGTCAGCATCGTGGCGAAGCCGGCCGCCCGTATCCAGCTTCTCAGCACACCGGACAGGTAGACGAACTGCAGCCCGATGCACGCGACGGCCGAGACGAGGTAGGCCAGCCAGAAGGCGATGTGCTCGGACAGGCTGAGCAGCAACAGGAAGAAGATCGCCAGCGCCAGGCCCACCAGCAGGTACTGCAGCGGGTGGATCGGCAAGCGCTTGATCAGTTCGAACAGGGCGAAGCCGACGAAGGTCAGCACCACGAACAGGATGCCGTACTTGCTGGCGCGATCGGCCTGCGTGTAGACGTCGATGGGGTCGACCAGACCGACGTGCAGCGCATCCACGCCACCGTTCAACGGCGCGGCCAGCACGCGGCCTTCGACGATGCGGTCCGACTGCGACGCCCCACCGTCCTCGCCCCGCAACTGCTTCTGCGCATTGCTGGCCAGCGAGGAGATCTTCCAGGTGGCATTGAAACCCGAACCACCGACGTCGCTGGTGGGGGAATAGCCCTCGAACTTCGGATGCGGCCACGAGGACTTGATCCGGATGTCGTTGTTGTCGCCCAGCGGCACAACGGACAGCGCCTCGGTGCCCTTGAGCAACAGCTTCATCTTCACCTGCTGGCCCGCCGCACGGCCGGCTGCGACGGCAGGCAACTCGGCATGGATGCCATCCAGGCGGGCGCCCAGGTAGCCGGTACCGGACTTCAGCGGAAGCGTCGCGCCATCGACCTTCAGCTCCGGCGTGCCGGCGACACCGCGCACGTCGGAAATGCCGAACACGAGATACGGCGTGCCGTACTGGCGTTCCGCGCCGGTGGCCGACGGCCCCGGCAACGAGGGTTCGAACGTAGCGTCGAGGTCCGCATGCCACTCGTACACCCGGACCTTGTACAGGCCCACGCTACGTTCGGAAGGCGCCATGTGGCCCGCGACCTGCAGGGTCTTGGGCATCTGCAGCAGATGGCCGCTGGTCTTGTCCTCGCGCTGGCGCTTGACGCCCTTGTCGTCGATCCACTCGGAACGGCGGGTCTCTGACCATGGTACGACGCGGATGGGACCCGTGAGCCGCTGCTTGCCGGCCGTGCCCTGGACCACGCGGTCGACCGCCTGCTGGCGGTACGCCTCGCGCTCCTGGATGGTGCCGCGGATCATCATCAGCGGGATGAGCAACAGCAGGACCAGCCCGCCGACGGTGAGAAAACGCAACAGCAACTTCAATGACTTCATGTCGATGCCCCGGTTGGATACGCGGCGCATCGTCCTGCCCGTCGGTGCAACGGGCAGGAAGCGTGTTTGAAGGCTGTGTGAAGTGCGCCCCGTCGTCCCGCCGAAGGCCGGGACCCAGTGCCTCTGCTTCCCATGCAATCACGTCGCTGGGTCCCGGCCTTCGCCGGGATGACGATTCGAGCTTTCGCTACACCCTGGGCAGCGACAGCACCGCCTCCGCGCCACCGTCGGGGCGATTACCCAGGGAGGCTTCGCCACCATGCAGTCGCATGACCTCACGCACGAACGGCAGGCCCAGTCCGGAGCTGCGCGGACCACCGTCGGGCCGTGGCAGCGAGTAGAAACGCTCGAATACGCGCTCCTGCGCGTAGTCGGGTACGCCGGGACCGCGGTCCCGCACGATGAAGCGGACCTCCCCGTCCGACGCGTCGACGGCCAGTTCCACCTTGCCGCCCGCCGGTGAGAACGCGATGGCGTTGTCGAGCAGGTTCGCCAGCGCGCGACGCAACAGGAAGGCATCGCCCTCCACCGCCCAGCTACCCGCCTGCGGCAGGCGCTCGACCACCACCCCCTGCGGCGTCAGCTTCGCGTCGAGGTCGCGCACCACCTCATCGGCCAGTGACGCGACATCGATGCGCTCGCGCCGCTGAAGCCAGCCGTGCTGCTCCACCTCGGCCAAGGCCAGCAGCTTGTCGATGGTCTCGGTCAGCCGCTGCTCCTGGGTCTGGATGTTGCGTGCGAAGCGCTGGCGCTCGGCCTCCGGCAACGGCTCCTGCAGCAGCTCCGCGGCTCCGCGGATGGCGGCCAGCGGCGACTTCATCTCGTGGGTCAGCGACTGCACGTACTGCTCGACGTAGGCCTTGCCTTCCAGCTTGCGGCGCATCGTTTCCAGTGCACGCCCGAGGTCGCCGATCTCGTCGGTGCGCGGGCGCGGCGGCGGCACCGGTTCGCCCGCGCTGACCGCCTGCGCATAGCGGTTCAGGCCGCCGATGCCGCGCATCAGCCACCACGTCATCAACACCCCGATCAGTGCGGAGATGCCGATCAGCCAGGCGCCACGCAGCAGGATGCTGCGCTGGCTGGCGACGATGAAGGGCTCGATGCTGCGGTTCGGCTGCGACAGCGTCAGCACGCCGATCAATCGTGTGCGGTCGGCGGGGTCGTAGATCGGCGCGGCCACGTGCATCACCGTGTTGGTCTTGTCGCCGGGCACTTCGGCGCTGGAGCGTGCGCCGTACTCGCCGCGCAGCGTGCGGTAGACGTCGTTCCAGCGCGAGTTGTCCCGGCCGACGTCGCGACCCTGCGAATCGAACACCACCGTACCTTTCGCATCGGTCACGGTCACGCGGTAGTCGACGCTGCGCTTCTGGAAACGCCACACCCAAGCCTTGGGATCCCGCTGCTGCGCCTCCGCCACATTGCCGGCGAACACGCCATCGGCGATGCGGCCGGCCTTGAGGTCGTCGGCGGCCATCTCGGCCAGCATGTTGGCCGCGTCGACCAGCGTGGACTCCATCGCCTGACGGACGCCCGGCTTCACTTCGTTGACGAACACACGCATCACGAAGAACGCGGCGATGCCGACGATCAGGAAGAAGCCGAGGACGAGCTTCAGCCCGAGCCGCATGTCAGGTCTCGATGGCGTAGCCCAGTCCGCGGTGCGTGCGGATCGGGTCGGGGTCGGCACCGGCGGCGCGCAGCTTGGCGCGCAGGGTCTTCACGTGGGTGTCGACGGTGCGATCGGCGCTGTCGGCGTCGCTGTCCCAGCCGCGGTCCATCAGTTGCGCGCGGCTGAGGATCGCGCCGGGACGCTGCAGCAGGGCGTCCAGCAGCGCGTATTCGTAACGGGTCAGATCGAGCAACTGGTCGCGGAAGCGGATGCGGTGACCGTCGCGATCGACGGCAAAGTCGCCGCGCTCCCGCCATGCCCCGGCGTCCGCCTTGGGCGCAACGGCGCGCCGCAGACGCGCGCGCACGCGGGCCACCAGCTCACGGGGCGAAAAGGGTTTGGTGACGTAATCATCCGCGCCCAGTTCCAGCCCGAGCACGCGGTCGATCTCGTCGTTGCGCGCGGTCAGGAAGATCACCGGCACGTCGCTGAAGCCGCGCAGTTCGCGGCAGACATCGAAGCCACTGGCATCCGGCAGGCCCACGTCCAGCACCACCACATCGACGCCACCGGCACGCACACGCGGTGCGACCTCGCGCGCCAGCAGACAGTGGTCGGCCTCGATACCCTCGCTGCGCAGCGCATACAGCACGGCGTCGGCGATGGCGGTTTCGTCTTCGGCAATCAGTACACGGGGCATGGCGCAAGCATATATGCTGCGCGCCATGAATTACCGCCATGCCTACCACGCCGGCAACCATGCCGACGTCCTCAAGCACATCGTCGTGCTGGCCTGCATCGATGCACTGAAGCGCAAGGACACGCCGTTCTTCGTGCTCGACACCCATGCCGGGCGCGGCCGCTACATGCTGGGCGGCGCGGAAAGCCGCAAGACCTCGGAAGCCGCCGGCGGCGTGTTCAAGCTCATGGGGGCCGCCCGGTTGCCCGACCCGGCCGAGCGCTACCTGCGCGCGGTGGTGGCCAACAACCCGGTCGGCGCCCTGATCACCTATCCCGGCTCACCCCTGCTGGTCGCGCAGGCGTTGCGATCGCACGACCGGCTGGCGGCATGCGAGCTGCAACCCGATGAAGCGCAGGCGCTGCGCGAGGTGTTCGCCGACGACGACCGCGTCGTCGTGCATGCCCGCGATGGCTACGCCGCGATGAAGGCGCTGCTTCCGCCGCGCGTGGGCGAACAGCGCATCGCGCGCGGCATCGTACTGATCGATCCGCCCTACGAGGTGCAGGATGCCGAGTACCCGCAGATCCTGGCGTCGCTGCGCGATGCGCTGGAACGGTGGCCGGCCGCGACCTACATGGTGTGGTACCCCATCAAGCAGCGACGCAGCCTGCTGCCGTTCTTCCGCAAGGCCGCGGCGCTGCCGTCGAAGGGCGCCTTTGTCGCCGAACTGCAGGTGCGCCCGGACGATTCCCCACTGCGCCTCAACGGCAGCGGCATGCTGGTGATCAATCCCCCGTGGCAGCTCGACCAGGCGCTGGTGCCGGTGCTGCCGGTGCTGGCCTCCACCCTGGGCGAAACCGGCGCCAGCCATCGCCTGGACTGGTTGCGGGACCCCGTCTGACCCCCTTCGCGACAACGACGCGACGCCGTCGGGTGCTGTGCGAGAATCGCGCTCTCCTCCCTTAGACACCCCCCTTTCCATGGCCGGATCCAGCCTGTTCGCCCTGATCGACGACATCGCCACGCTGCTGGACGACGTGTCGGTAATGACCAAGGTGGCGGCGAAGAAGACGGCCGGCGTGCTGGGCGACGACCTCGCGCTGAACGCGCAGCAGGTCACCGGCGTGAAAGCCGACCGCGAACTGCCGGTGGTGTGGGCGGTGGCGAAGGGCTCGGTGGTCAACAAGGCCATCCTGGTACCGGCCGCACTGGCGATCAGTGCGCTGGAGACCTGGCTGCATGGCAAGGGCTACAACGTCCCGCTGGTGACGCCACTGATGATGCTGGGCGGCGCGTTCCTCTGCTTCGAGGGCGTGGAGAAGCTGGCGCACAAGTTCCTGCACAAGGGCGAGGACGACCAGCGCCATGCCGAGCGCGTGGCCGCGATCCAGGACGAGAACGTCGACATGGTCGCGTTCGAGAAGGACAAGGTGCGCGGCGCGATCCGCACCGACTTCATCCTGTCGGCCGAGATCATCGTCATTTCGCTGGGCACGTTGGCGGGTCGTACGTTCGTCGAGCAGGTGCTCACGCTGGTGGCGATCTCGGCCATCATGACCGTCGGTGTGTACGGCCTGGTCGGCGGCATCGTGAAGCTGGACGACGCCGGCCTGGCACTCGCGGCCGACAAGCGGGAGAGCGGCTGGGCCCGATTCAAGCGCGCCTTCGGCCGCGGCATCCTGTACAGCGCGCCCTACCTGATGAAGTTCCTGTCGATCGCCGGCACCGCCGCGATGTTCCTGGTCGGCGGCGGCATCCTCGTCCACAGCATCCCGGCGCTGCACCACTTCATCCAGCCGTATGCGGAAGGCGAGCTCGGCTGGCTGTGGGGCAGCCTGTTCAATGCCGCCGTTGGCGTGCTCACGGGCGCAGTGATCGTCGCCGTCATCACGCTGGTCTCTCGCCTGCGCGGCAAACGCCACGGCGCCTGAACCCGGTCCTTCCCCGCTCTCGCCGCGCCTCCGGATTTCATGCGAGCATCACGCCATGACCGCGCCGAAACGCCTCCCGCCCTGGCATGAACACTTCCGCCTGCCCAGCGGGCGCGAACTGCTGATCCGCCCGATCCGTCCCGAAGACGCCGGCCCCATCCAGGGCGCGTTCGGCCTGCTGGGACCGGAAGAGATCCGTCACCGCTTCATGTACGCGCTGAAGGAACTGACGCCTGAAATGGCGCAGCGCCTGACCCATCCCGACCCCAACAGCGAGTTCGCCCTGGTCGCGGCCGAAGCCTTGCCGCCGGGCGAGGCGCTGGTGGGGGCGGTGGCGCGCGCCGCCCTGGTGCCGCGGACCCGCGACGCGGAGTTCGCGATCCTGGTCAGCCACTTCATCGCCGGCCAGGGCCTGGGCCGCCACCTGATGCGCAAGCTGGCCAAGTGGGCTCGCTCGAAGAAGCTCGACCGCCTGTACGGCGACGTGCTCGACACCAACCAGCCGATGCTGGCGCTGGCGCAGTCGCTGGGGTTCAAGCGCGTGCGCGAGAACGACGGCTCGGGCCTGGTCCGCGTGGTGCTGGATCTGAACGAAGGTCCCTGAGCACTGCCGACCGGCGGTCGGCCCGCTGCGGCCACTTCCCTCGTCTTCCCGGGTAAGGCCGTGGCTGTCGCCACGCCAGCGGAGGCCGTCATGCCCCGATACGTGATCGAACGCGATGTCCAGGGCGCCGGCCTGATGACGCCGGCCGAACTGAAGGCCGTTTCACAGACCTCGTGCCGCGTACTGAACGAGCTGGGTCCGCAGGTGCAATGGGAGCACAGCTACGTCACCGACGACCGGATCTACTGCGTGTACCGCGCGCCGAGCGAGGATCTCGTGCTCGAGCATTCGCGCCGCGGCGGCTTTCCTGTCGACCGCATTTCCCTTGTCGCCGACGTGATCGATCCGCTGACCGCGGAATGATCCGTTCCGGGGCATGACGGGCCCCTGCTGGCCCGCTTGGTAAACTGCGCGTCCCTTCGCGCTGGGCACCCCATGGTGTCCGGCGCTGCCGTTGTTTTGTGCGCCCATGACCGACACCAAGAAAAGCTCCCTGCCCATTCCCCCGCTGCCCCGAGGCGGCCAGTCCCGCGCCTGGTGGCGTGCGCCCGCCTCGCCGACCGCGCTGGCGTGGTCGATCGCCGCTGCCGCGCAGGCGCATGACGGCCCGCTGCTGGTGGTCGCTCGCGACAACCATGAAGCGCACCAGCTCGAAGCCGACCTGCATACGCTGCTCGGCCCTGCGGACGACCTGCCGGTCGTGCCATTCCCGGATTGGGAAACGCTGCCCTACGACCAGTTCAGCCCGCACCCTGACATCGTGTCGCAGCGCCTGGCCGCCCTGCACCGCCTGCCCACGCTGGCGCGCGGCATCGTGATCGTGCCGGTGCAGACGGTGATGCAGCGGCTCTCGCCGCTGCGCCACATCGTCGGCGGCAGCTTCGACTATCGGGTTGGCCAGCGGCTGGATTTCGATGCCGAGAAGCGCCGACTGGAAGCCGCCAGTTACCGCCATGTGCCGCAGGTACTGGACCCGGGCGACTTCGCCGTGCGTGGTGGCCTGCTCGACGTCTATCCGATGGGCGCGGACGCGCCGCTGCGCATCGAGCTGCTGGACGACACCATCGACTCGATCCGCCACTTCGATCCGGAAAGCCAGCGCTCGCTCGACAGGACCGATGCCGTGCAGCTGCTGCCCGGCCGCGAAGTCCCGCTGGACGAACGCGCCGTCGAGCGTGCGATGACCCTGCTGCGCGACCGCTTCGACGTCGATACGCGTCGCAGCGCGCTGTACCAGGACCTGAAATCCGGACTGGCGCCGGCCGGCGTGGAGTACTACCTGCCGCTGTTCTTCGACCAGACCTCGACGCTGTTCGACTACCTCCAGCGGAGCGCACTGCCGCTGCTGACCGACGGCTTCGGCGAGGCCGCCGAAGCGTTCTGGGCGCAGACCCGCAACCGCTACGAGCAGCGCCGCCACGACATCGAACGTCCACTGCTGCCGCCGGACGAGCTCTACCTGTCTCCGGATGGTCTGCGCGAACAGCTCAACCAGCGCGCACGCATCGAGGTCTGCGGCGCGCAGCACAGCCGGCACGCCGATGCGCTGCCGCTGGGCGAACAACCCCTGCCGCCGCTGCCGGTGGCGGCGAAGGACGCGCCCGCCGGCGACGCACTGAAGTCGTTCCTCGGCCACTACCCGGGTCGCGTGCTGATCGCCGCCGACTCGCCCGGCCGTCGCGAGGCGTTGCTGGAAGTGCTTCAGGCGGCGGAGCTGAAGCCGGTGGTCGTCGCCGACTTCAGCGCATTCCTCCCTTCTCCCTCCGGGAGAAGGTGGCGCGCAGCGCCGGATGAGGGTGCGACGAAGACGACGACAGCCGAGCCACCGCGCACGTCCCGCACCCTCACCCCAACCCCTCTCCCGGAGGGAGAGGGGCTTCCACGCTTCGCGATCGCTGTCGCGCCGCTGGCCGACGGTTTCGCGCTCGACGACCCGCGCATCGCGGTGCTGACCGAGCGCCAGCTGTTCCCCGAGCGCGCCACGCAGGCGCACCGGCGCAAGCGCACCGGCCGCGAGCCGGAAGCCATCATCCGCGACCTCGGCGAACTGACCGAGGGCGCGCCCATCGTCCATGAGGACCACGGCGTCGGCCGCTACCGCGGCCTGATCGCGATGGACGTGGGCGGCATGCCCGGCGAGTTCCTCGAGATCGAATACGCCAAGGGCGACCGCCTGTACGTACCGGTCGCGCAACTGCACCTGATCAGCCGCTACTCGGGCGCGTCGGTGGAAACCGCGCCACTGCATTCGCTCGGTGGCGAGGCGTGGGCGAAGGCGAAGAAGAAGGCCGCCGAGAAGGTCCGCGACGTCGCCGCCGAACTGCTGGAGATCCAGGCGCGCCGGCAGGCCCGTGCCGGCCTGGCGCTGCACCTGGATCGCGCGATGTACGAGCCGTTCGCGGCCGGTTTCCCGTTCGAGGAGACGCCCGACCAGCACCATGCGATCGAATCGGTAATCCGTGACCTCGCCAGCAGCCAGCCGATGGACCGCGTGGTCTGCGGCGACGTCGGCTTCGGCAAGACCGAGGTCGCCGTGCGCGCCGCCTTCGCCGCCGCCAGCGCCGGCAAGCAGGTGGCCGTGCTGGTGCCGACCACGCTGCTGGCCGAGCAGCACTACCGCAACTTCCGCGACCGCTTTGCCGACTGGCCGTTGAAAGTCGAAGTGCTGTCGCGCTTCAAGACCGCCAAGGAGATCAAGGCGGAGCTGGAGAAGCTGGCCGAGGGCAAGCTGGACGTCATCGTCGGCACGCATCGCCTGTTGCAGCCGGACGTGAAGTTCAAGGACCTGGGCCTGGTGATCGTCGACGAGGAGCAGCGCTTCGGCGTGCGCCAGAAGGAAGCATTGAAGGCGCTGCGCGCCAACGTGCACCTGCTGACGCTGACCGCTACGCCGATCCCGCGCACGCTCAACATGGCGATGGCCGGCCTGCGCGATCTGTCCATCATCGCTACCCCGCCGGCCAATCGCATGGCGGTGCAGACCTTCGTCACCCCGTGGGACGCGGCGTTGCTGAAAGAGGCTTTCCAGCGCGAACTGTCGCGCGGCGGCCAGGTGTATTTCCTGCACAACGACGTGGAGAGCATCGGCCGCATGCAGCGCGAGCTGCAGGAGCTGGTGCCGGAGGCGCGAATCGGCGTGGCGCACGGTCAGATGCCAGAGCGCGAGCTGGAACAGGTGATGCTGGATTTCCAGAAGCAGCGTTTCAACGTACTGCTGTGTACGACGATCATCGAGTCGGGCATCGACATCCCCAACGCCAACACCATCATCATGAACCGCGCCGACAAGTTCGGCCTGGCGCAGCTGCACCAGCTGCGCGGGCGCGTCGGCCGTTCGCACCACCGCAGCTACGCCTACCTCGTCGTGCCGGACAAGCGCAGCATCACCGCCGATGCGCAGCGCCGGCTGGAGGCGATCGCGTCGATGGACGAGCTGGGCGCGGGCTTCACCCTGGCCACCCACGACCTGGAGATCCGCGGCGCCGGCGAACTGCTCGGCGAAGACCAGAGCGGGCAGATGGCCGAGGTCGGTTTCAGCCTGTACACCGAGCTGCTGGAGCGCGCGGTGCGCTCGATCAAGGCCGGCCACCTGCCGGACGTCGACCTGGGCCAGGAGCGCCGCGGCGCCGAGGTCGAACTGAACGTCCCGTCGCTGATTCCCGACGATTACCTGCCCGATGTGCACACGCGCCTGACGCTGTACAAGCGCATCAGCAGCGCGCGCGACAAGGAAGAGCTGCGTGACCTGCAGGTGGAGATGATCGACCGCTTCGGCCTGCTGCCCGACCCGGCCAAGTACCTGTTCGCCACGGCCGAACTGAAGCTGGCGGCCAACGACATGGGCATCCGCAAGCTGGAGCTCGGCGAGCACGGCGGCCGCATCGTGTTCGAAGCCAAGCCGAAGATCGACCCGATGGCGGTGATACAGCTGATCCAGAAGCAGCCCAGGCTCTACACCATGGACGGCCCCGACAAGCTGCGCATCAAGGTACCGCTACCGGACGCGCCCGACCGCTTCAACGCGGCCAAGGCGTTGCTGACCACGCTGGCGCCGGGTTGAACATGTGCACGTCCCTGCCCCTCCTCCGTCGAGATTGCCCATGACCTTCGACCCCGCACCGGATTTCAGCGATATCGCCTGTTCCCTGGAGTCGCTGGCCCTGGCCATCGAAGTGCGCGATGCATACACGCGGGGGCACTGCGACCGCACCGGCCGCATTGCAAGGGCATTGGGCCAGTGCTTCGACCTGGACGCAGACCAGCTGGAACAACTCGAGCTGGCCGCCTATTTCCACGACGTCGGCAAGATCGGCGTACCCGACCGTGTGCTGTTGCACACGGGGCCGGTGGCCGACGAGGACTGGCCATCGATCCAGGCGCACAGCGAACTCGGAGAACGGATCTTCCTGGCCAGCGGGCATCGCCATGCCATCGCCGTCGCCGCCCTGATCCGCCATCATCACGAAGCCATCGACGGCAGCGGCTACCCCGACGGGCTGACCGGCGCGGCGATCCCGCTGGGGGCCCGCATCCTGCGGGTGGCCGACAGCTACGATGCGATGACGACGCGCCGCCCCTATGCCGAAGGACGCGCGCACGAGACGGCGATGCGCATCCTGCATGCAGAGCAGGACGAAAAGGTCGATGCCGAGGTGTTCCGCGTATTCGAACGGCTGATGCGCGACGCCTCGCTGCGCGAGGCCTGAGCGCTACAACTGCGATTCGACCGGCAGCCAGCCGATCGCACGCGCGGTCCACCGGCGCCAGACGCTGGCTTCCGGCTCGCGGTCCCAGATGCGCGGTGGCTGTTGCGATGCATCCTCCCAGCGCAGGGCGCTACCCTGCAGCCGCACGCGGTAACTCCGGTCGGCGGCGATCTTCGCCTCGTAGCTGCGCAACAGGGCGGCGGCCGCGCTGCGATCACGGAACAGAATGCCCATCTCGGTGTTGAGGTTCACCGAGCGCGGATCGAGGTTGAACGAGCCGATGAAGCCGGCTTCGCCATCCACGGCGAACGCCTTGGTGTGCAGGCTGGCGCCGCTGGAACCGAACAGGCTGCTGTCCTGCTTGCCATGCGGCATAAGTTCGAACAGCTCCACGCCGCCCTGCAGCAGCGGCATGCGGTACGGCGCGTAGCCGCCATGCACGGCCATCACGTCGTTGGCCGCCAGCGAGTTGGTCAGCACACTGACGTCGACGCCTTCCGCCCGCTTGCCGACCAGCCAGCGCGTGCCCTCGTCGCCGGGCACGAAGTACGGCGAGATCACCCGCAGTTCGCGCTTCGCTTCGCCCATCGCCCTGCCCAGCCGGTGCACCAGCCACTGCGCCTGCCCTTCGCCCTGGCCCTTGGCGGCCGGATCGGAGTACACACCCACCTCGTCCAGCCAGTGCAGCGCATTGCCGCCGACCAGCGCGCGCACGCCGGGCGTGCTGCGCAGCCGCGCGACGTAGTCCGCCGCCTGCGTGGACCGGTAACCGGCGTCGCCGTTCTCGCGCAGCCTTTCCAGGGCGCCCGCTTCCGCCGTCGACAGGGCCGATAGCGGAATCACCGAGGCGCTGTTCCAGAAGTCGTCGAAGATCGTCGCCGTCTGCGCGACGGCCGGCCCGAGCAGCACGGCATCCAGGTCCATGAAGTTGGTCTGCGCAGCGGCGTCGAAGTACTCGTCGCCGACATTGCGTCCGCCGACCACCGCCACGCGGCCGTCGGCGATCCAGGCCTTGTTGTGCATGCGGCGGTTCATCGCCATCGGCCGCAGCAGCATTTCCGTCGCGCGGCCGAGCACGCCGGCGCGGCTGCGCGACGGATTGAACAGCCGCACTTCGATATTTGCGTGCGCGTCCAGCGCGGCCAGGTGCGAGTCCTTGCCGTGCGCGGTCATGTCGTCCAGCAGCAGACGGACGCGCACACCGCGATCGGCAGCGCGCAGGACTTCGTAGCTCAACAGGTTGCCGGTGAAGTCGTGGTTCCAGATGTAGTACTGCAGGTCCAGGCTGCGACCGGCAGCGCGTGCGGTGGCGGCGCGCACGGTGAAGGCATCCAGGTTGTCCGACAGCAGCGCCATGCCACTCTGTCTGCCGCGTTCGCGCAGCAGCGGCGCAACGGCGCGGTCGAGCGCGGTGGCGTCGGCGGCGGTGGGCAGCGACTGCGATGCAGTCCCCCGTGCGCCTTCGGCGAACCGGCCGTAGCTGTACAGCGCCACGCCTGAGGCCACCACCAGCACCAGCAGCGCGATCCCCAGTCGGCGCAGCCACTTGCGCATGATGTCCCCTTCTTCACGTGTCCGGTCCTATCGTAGCGGCAGTCCCGTGAGGACGCTGCTTGCGCCGCCATGGCGGCCGTTGCACGCTCGGCTCCCGTCCCTCCGCCACCAGGATCACCATGCGCCTGCCGCACCGGTTCCGCTTTCCTTTCGCGCTGCTGCTGGCCTCGCTGGCAGCCGCCTGCAGCACCGCACCTTCGCGCGATGTGTCCGCGCCGTTGACCTTCGTCGTGGTCCGCCATGCGGAGAAGGCGACCGACGACCCCGAGAATCCCAGTCTTTCCGCCCTCGGGCAGGCGCGTGCCGCCGCACTCGCCGAGCGCCTGCGCGATGCGCCGCTGGTGGCCGCGTACGCCACCGAATACCGCCGCACGCAGCAGACTGCACAGCCGAGCGCCGACGCTCGCACGCTGCCGGTCACGGCGTACTACGCGCGAGGCCCGGCCAGCGAGATCGCCGCGCAGTGGAAGCAGGCGCATGCCACCGGTACGGTCCTGGTCGTCGGCCACAGCAACACCGTGCCCGATCTGGTGGCAGCGCTATGCGGCTGCGTGACGACGCCGATGGACGACAGCGAATACGACCGCCTGTCCATCGTGCGCATCGGCGGCGACGGCCGCGCCACGCTGGAGGTCGGACGCTACGGCTCCTCCCCGATTCCGTGAGCGCAATGTTCGGCGACTGGGACGGCAGCATCGCGGATGCCCGCCGCCTGCAGGAACGACTGGCGACCGAAGTCTCGCTGCGCGACGACGTGCCGGACACGCCACGCTGGCTCGCGGGTTTCGATGTCGGCTTCGAGGACGAAGGCGCCACCACCCGTGCGGCCGCCGTGCTGCTGGCGGCCGACACGCTGCAACCTATAGCCTCCGATGTCGTGCGGATGCCGACGTCCATGCCGTACGTGCCCGGCCTGCTCAGTTTCCGCGAACTGCCTGCGCTGGTCGCCGCGCTGGGCCGGCTGCCGCATGCGCCCGACCTCGCCTTCATCGACGGCCAGGGCATCGCCCATCCGCGCCGGCTCGGCATCGCGGCGCACTTCGGCGTGGTCACCGGCCTACCCAGCATCGGCGTGGCGAAGAACGTGCTGTGCGGTAAGCACGAAACACTTGGCGCCCTCGCAGGCGAACGCATGTCGCTGATCCATCGCGGCGACCACATCGGCTGGGTGCTGCGCAGCAAGCCGCGCTGCAATCCGCTGATCGTGTCGCCCGGTCATCGCGTCTCGATGCAGGGCGCGCTGGACTGGGTATTGCGCACGCTGCGCGGCTACCGCCTGCCCGAGCCGACGCGGCTGGCCGACCGGCTGGCATCGCGGCGCGGCTGACACGCGCCGCCTCCGCCCACGATGGGGGATGCGGCGCAACGGATCGTTTCCGTATCGTGGACCGGCCGCCCGACATGCCGTGCGATGCTGCACGCACCCATCCGAGGATCCGTCATGACCACCCTCATCGCGCCCCGTGTGCACGACCTTGGCGGCGGCTTCAACGTCCGCCGCGCCGTCCCCAGCCTGCAGGCCCGCAGCGTGGGACCGTTCGTGTTCGTCGACCACATAGGCCCGGCGGTGTTCGAACCCGGGCGTGGCATCGACGTGCGCCCGCACCCGCACATCGGCCTGGCCACGGTGACCTACCTCTGGTCCGGCGCCATCCACCACAAGGACACGCTGGGCTCGGAACAGGTGATCACGCCCGGCGACGTCAACTGGATGACCGCGGGCCGCGGCATCGCACACTCCGAGCGCACCCCCGGCGACGTGCGCGCCGGCCGC
Source organism: Pseudoxanthomonas sp. LjRoot143 (assembly GCF_964252945.1). Classification (NCBI taxonomy): domain Bacteria; kingdom Pseudomonadati; phylum Pseudomonadota; class Gammaproteobacteria; order Lysobacterales; family Lysobacteraceae; genus Pseudoxanthomonas; species Pseudoxanthomonas sp. LjRoot143. The sequence continues at coordinate 2,397,863 of NZ_CAXUPM020000001.1, forward strand.
CACGACGTGCACGGCATGCAGACCTGGGTGGCGCTGCCGAAGTCCGCCGAGGAAGTCGCCCCCGAGTTCCACCATCACACCGCGGCGACCTTGCCGCTGATCGAGCGCGCCGGTGCGCGCCTGCGCGTGATCGCTGGCCGTGCGTACAGCGAGGAATCGCCGGTGAAGGTGTTCAGCGGCACGTTCAACGTCGCGGTCGACCTGCAACCGGACGCCGAACTGGAGATCGATGGCGGCCACGTCGAGCGCGCGCTCTACATTCTGGAAGGCGAGGCCCAGGTGGATGGTGCCGACATCCCCGAGAAGCACCTGGTGGTGTTCGACCGCGGCAGCCGTGCGGTGCTGCGCGCGAAGACGCCGGTGAAGGGCATGCTGCTGGGCGGCGAGCCGCTGGACGCGCCGCGACATCTCTGGTGGAACTTCGTCTCCAGTTCCAAGGAGCGCATCGAACAGGCCAAGCAGGACTGGCAGGAAGGCCGATTCGGCCACGTGCCCGGCGAAACCGAGTTCATCCCCTTGCCGGAGCGTTGAGCGCACCGCCCGTCGGCACCTAAATGTGACATCTACTTCATTAGCACCCGGATGCGTGCGCCGTAACGCAAAGCAAACATCTGCCGCGCCGGGCTTCCGCTATCGTGCGCGCACCGTCATGTGACGGGGCGCACGAAAGCGATGGGGGCTGGCATGAGTATGGTGAAGAGGCTCGCGGCAGAGTTCCTGGGGACCTTCTGGCTGGTGTTGGGGGGCTGCGGCAGCGCGGTGCTGGCGGCCAATTTCGGTGGCGACGGCAATCCGCTGGGCATCGGCCTGCTGGGCGTATCGCTCGCGTTCGGCCTGACGGTGCTGACCGGCGCCTACGCGTTCGGCCACGTCTCGGGTGGTCATTTCAATCCCGCGGTGAGTATCGGCCTGTGGGCGGGCGGGCGGTTCCCGGCGAAGGATCTGCTGCCGTACATCGTGGCGCAGGTGGTCGGTGGCCTGGCCGCAGGCTTCATCCTGTGGCAGATCGCCAAGGGAAGTCCGGCGTTCGCGGTCGATCCGAATGCCGCCGGCGCGTTCGCCAGCAATGGCTATGGCGCGATGTCGCCCGGTGGCTTCACCGTCGCGGCCGCCTTCCTGACCGAGGTGGTGCTGACGGCGTTCTTCCTGATCGTCATCATGGGGTCGACCCACGGTCGCGCACCGACCGGCTTCGCACCGATCGCGATCGGTCTGGCACTGACGCTGATCCACCTGATCAGCATCCCGGTCACCAACACGTCGGTGAACCCGGCCCGCTCCACGGCGGTGGCGCTGTTTGCCGGCCCTGCCGCCGTCGGTCAGCTGTGGCTGTTCTGGCTGGCACCGATCCTCGGCGGCCTGATCGGCGGCATGCTCTACGGCTGGCTGGGTCGCGACCGCGACTGAGCCCTGCGTCCGGTGCCCGGCACGGCCGGGCGCCGGCAGGTTCGATGTGACTGGGGTCGCCGTTCGCACGCGTACCGCGTTGTTTTGCGACGCAGCATGGGCTAAGGTCGGGACGACTGCCGGGGGAAAACGGCAGCCGGCACCGCGGAATGCAAGGGGATGATGCCAGGGCCAGCTTGGCCCACTGCGGTGTGCGGATGACGCTGCACTGCCCACGTTCGGGCATTCGATCCAGGGGATGACATGAAGACCGTGATTGCTGTTGGCCTCAGCCTCTTTGCCGCCACCGCGTGGGCGCAGTCGCCGCCCGCCTGCCCCACCCTGCCGGCCAATGCCGGCCTGACCTGGGAACAGCGGATCGATACCACGTTCATCACGTGCAAGGCGGTCACCACCGACGGCAGGCAGGTACTCAACGTGATGCTCACGGCGCGCGACCCCCGGATCAGCCTGGAGCGCCGCCTGCGCCAGGAGGAAAGCACGTTCTCCGGCGAGGAGATGTACTGGTACCGGCCGAACCTGGGCGGACAGGAAACCTCGCCCGCCATGGCGTCACGCCGCATCGCCGTGGTCGAGTTCGACGACGACCGCTACGCGCAGGTCTGGATCAACGCGGGTTCGCCGGAAGAACTCGGGTCGCTGATTTCGCTGGCACAGCAACTCGACGTGCGTGCCACGGGCGCGCTGCTCTCCGCGGGCAACTGACGCGGTGATGCCGGTGCGGGCCGAGCCCGCACCACCACCTCAGAACCGGCCTTCCTGGAAATCCACGAACGCCTGCATCAGCTCCTGCCGCGTGTTCATGACGAACGGACCGTGGCGCATCACCGGCTCACGCAACGGACGCCCCGCCACCAGGATCAGCCGCGCAGGCTGACTGCCGGCACGCACCTGCAGCGTATCCCCACCGCCCAGCACGCCCATCTCGTGGGTGTCCAGCGGACGCGCCTCGTCGCCCTCGCCCACGGTCAGCGCACCTTCGAACACGTAGGCGAACGCGTTGTGCCCAACCGGCAGCGTGTACTCCCACGCATGTCCCGGCTGCAGCGCGATGTCCAGATACACCGGATCGGTGGCCGGCTGCGAGATCGGGCCCTGCGTGTCGCCGACGGTGCCGGCGATGACCTTCACTTCCACGCCCTTGGCCGGATGCGCGACCGGAATCTTCTCCGGCACGAATTCCTGGTACTTCGGCGCGGTCATCTTCTCGCGCGCAGGCAGGTTCACCCACAGCTGGAAACCGCGCATGCGGCCGGACTCCTGCTCGGGCATTTCCGAATGCACCAGGCCACGGCCGGCGGTCATCCACTGCACCGCACCCGGCGTCAGCAGGCCCTCGTTGCCATGGTTGTCGCGATGGCGCATGCGGCCATCGAGCATGTACGTAACGGTCTCGAAGCCGCGATGCGGATGCTCCGGGAACCCGGCGAGATAATCCTCGGCCTTGTCGGTACCGAATTCGTCCAGCAGCAGGAACGGATCCAGGTCAGGCAGATCGGGACCGCCGATCACGCGCGTCAGCTTGACGCCGGCGCCATCGGACGTGAGTCGGCCGCGGATCGTGCGGATCACGCGGGCGGGCGTGGTATCGGTCAGGGTGCTCATGGCGCCTCCTATTCAACTGCGGACAAGATGGCATCGACGCCGCCGCTTCGGAACGGCGACCGCCGTAACCATCCGTTCCATGCATGGGTGCAGCGCGGATTGTGGCCCGTCGCGGCCGGCGCAGGTTCGCGACGCCCCCACATGCGCACGCCGGTACCGGTCAGGCGGTGCGGGGCAGCATCGTCCGCGCATGGCGCGTACGCAGCATCCATTCCGCGGCCAGCAGGTTCGGCACCCAGCACAGCCAGGCGATCGCCGGATAGGCGATGAGAAAGGAGATGCCGGCGATCTGGCTGGCCGGCAGGTACAGCCGCAACGTCACCGCCGCCAGCGTCAGCGCATAGCTGCGCAACATCCAGTCGCGATGGTCGGCGATCCTGCGCTGGCGGATCGCGATCACCGCCAGCGCGGTCGTGCCCAGCCAGCACACCGCCAGCGCGCCGAAACCTAACGCAGCCACCACGCCGGTGGAGGCCTGCGGCGCCATCGCCAGCGCGGCCAGTCCACCCGCCGCGACCGCCACGACATAGACACGCCCCATCCATCGATGCAGGGCCGGCCAGCGATTGCGCAGCATGGTGTGCGTCTGCAGGGCGCCGACGGCAATGGCGACCGCGCCACCCAGGAAGTGCCCCCATGCCGACCAGGGCTGCAGCTCGAACAACTGGCGCACCAGCGGCGTGCGGAGGTCGTCGACCAGCGAGATGGCGATGGCGTAACCGGCCACGGCGAAAGCCAGCAGGGCCATCAGGCCCCAGGCGAAACGGCGCACGAGCATCGAAGCGTCCCCGCAGGCAGCCGCATCGTGCGGCCCGCGCACTATGTCGCAGACGCCACCCGGGCGCGACCGCCGTTGGTCAGGGGATCAGGCGATATAGACCGACTTGATGTTCATGAACTCATGGATGCCATGCTCGGCCAGTTCGCGCCCGAAGCCGGAACGCTTGGTGCCGCCGAATGGCAGCCGCACGTCGCTGCGCACGATCGCGTTGACGAAGGCCGCACCGACATCCAACTGGCGCGCGATGCGGTTGCCGCGTTCCACATCCTTCGTCCACACGCTGCCGCCCAGGCCGAAGGTGGTGTCGTTGGCCACACGCACCGCCTCGGCGTCGTCCTTCACCCGCAGGATGCTGGCGACCGGACCGAACAGTTCCTCTTCGTAGGCCGGCATGCCTGGCACGACCGCGTCCAGGATCGAGGCCGGATAGCCGGCGTGGGAAGCGTCGGGTTCGCCGCCGAGCAGCACCTTCGCGCCCTTGGACACGCTGGCCTGCACCTGCTTGTGCAGCTCGTCGCGCAGGTCCTGGCGCGCCATCGGGGCGAGCGTGGTCGCGTCATCCTGAGGATCGCCCAGTTGCAGCTTGCCCGCCGCATCGACGAAGCGCTTCACGAACTCGTCGGCGATGCCGTCCTGCACGATGAAGCGCTTGGCTGCGATGCAGGTCTGCCCCGCATTGCCGAAGCGCGAGGCCACCGCGCCGGCGACCGTCTTCTCGAGGTCGGCATCGTCCAGCACGATGAAGGCGTCGCTGCCGCCCAGTTCCATCACGCTCTTCTTCAACTGGCTGCCGGCGTTGGAAGCGACGGACCGCCCCGCGCGCTCGCTGCCGGTCAGCGTCACCGCCGCCACGCGCGCATCACGGATCACCTCGGCCGCCTGGTCGTTGTCGATGTGCAGCACGCCGAATACGCCGTCCGGCAGGCCGGCCGCCGCCAGCGCTTCAGCGATGACATCGGCGCAGCGCGGCACGTTGCTGGCGTGCTTGAGCACGGCGACGTTGCCGGCCATGAAGGCCGGTGCGAGGAAGCGGAACACCTGCCAGATAGGGAAATTCCACGGCATCACCGCCAGCACGCAGCCGATCGGCTCGTAGCGCACGTAGCTGCGTTGGCCATCGGTGGCGACCGGCTGGTCCTGCAGGTAATCGGCGGCGTGGTCGGCGTAGTAGTCGCAGGCACCCGCGCACTTGTCGACTTCGGCGAGCGCCTCCTTGCGCAGCTTGCCCATCTCGGCGGTCATGATGCGCTGGATGTCGTCGCGGCGGCGGCGAAGTTCCGCGCCTATCGCGCGAAGGATCCTGCCGCGCTCGGCCAGCGACAGCGCAGACCAGGCCGGGAACGCCTGCTGCGATGCCGCCAATACGGCATCCACCTGTGCGGATGTCATCAGCTCGTGACGATAGTCGACCTGGCCGGTCGCAGGATTGATGGTTTCGACGGTCATGGCTTCACGCAAGGCGAAAGGAAGGCCGCCATTGTCGGCATGGCGGCGTTAGCGGTACGTGCGGGCGCTACCCGTTGTCCTGCAACGCGAGCTGCATGTCGCGCTGGCGCCGTTTCTCCTCGCGGGCCATGAACCACCAGCCGATGAATGCCGCCACGCTCACCACCAGGATCATCAGCGTGGCCAATGCGTTGATCTTCGGGCTCAGGCCCAGGCGTACCGACGAGAACACCTTCATCGGCAAGGTCGTGGAACTCGGACCGGCGACGAAGCTGGCGATCACCACGTCGTCCAGCGACAGCGTGAACGCCAGCAGCCAGCCGGAGACCAGCGCGGGCGCGATGATCGGCAGCGTGATCAGGAAGAACACCTTGATCCGGTTCGCGCCCAGATCCATCGCCGCCTCTTCCAGCGACTTGTCCAGTTCGGACAGGCGCGAGGACACCACCACCGTGACGAAGGCCAGGGTGAAGGTCACATGCGCGATCCAGATCGACAGGATGCCGCGCGGTTGCAGGCCCACCACCTGCCCCAGCGAGACGAACATCAGCAGGATCGACAGGCCGATGATCACCTCGGGCATCACCAGCGGGGCGGTGATCAGCGCACCGAACAGCGTCTTGCCGGGGAAGCGCCGCATGCGTGTCATCACCAACGCGGCCATCGTGCCCAGCACCACCGCTGCCGACGCGGTCCAGAACGCCACCTTGATGCTGATCCACGCGGCCTGCAGCATCTGCTTGTCGCGGAACAGTTCGACGTACCACTTGAACGAGAAGCCCGACCACACCGTGGCCAGCCGCGATTCGTTGAAGGAATACACCATCAGGATGAAGACGGGGATGTAGAGGAAGGCGAATCCCAGCCCCAGCACCGTCCAGTTGACGGCGCGTTGTCCGGCGCGGCTCATGTCAGCCTCCCTTCCATCTCGCGCTGCTGCACCCGGTTGAAGATCAGGATCGGGATCAGCAGCAGGATCAGCATGACGATGGCCACGGCCGATGCCGCCGGCCAGTCGCGGTTGTTGAAGAACTCACCCCACAGCACGCGACCGATCATCAACGTGTCCGGGCCGCCGAGCAGTTCCGGGATCACGAACTCACCGACCGCCGGGATCATCACCAGCATGCAGCCGGCGATGATGCCGGCCTTGGACAGCGGCAGCGTGATGGTGAAGAACGCCTTCCACGGCTTCGCACCCAGGTCATAGGCCGCTTCGAGCAACCGGTGGTCGTGCTTCACCAGGTTGGTGTACAGCGGCAGCACCATGAACGGCAGGTAGCAGTAGACGATGCCGATGTACGCCGCCAACGGCGTGTACAGGATCTGCAGCGGTTCGTCGATGATGCCGATCTTCATCAGCAGGTTGTTGAGCAGGCCGTTGTTCTTGAGGATGCCGATCCAGGCGTAGACGCGGATCAGGAACGACGTCCACGACGGCAGCACCACCAGCATCATCGCGATGTTGCGGGTGGAGGGCGGCAGGCGCGCGATGACGTAGGCGATCGGGTACGCGACCAGCAGCGCGAGGAAGGTCGAGATGGCCGCGATCTTGATCGAGCTGAGGTAAGCCGCCACGTACTGCGAATCGGTGAACAGCGCCGCGTAGTTGCCCAGGTTGAGCTTGAGCGTCAGCGCCTCGTCGATGTACTCGAGGATGGGCGTGTACGGCGGCATCGCGATCGCGAGCTTGGAGAACGAGATCTTCAGCACGATCAGGAACGGGATGGCGAAGAACAGCAGCAGCCACACGTAAGGCACCGAGATCACGCCCCAGCGCGGCCCCGGCAGGCGCTTGCCCAGCGAGCGGAGGATGTTCATGAGGTCAGCACCACGCCGTCGTTGTCGCCCCACCACACCCAGACTTCGTCGTTCCAGGTGAGCCCTTCGCTGGCCCAGCGCTGCACGTTGGCGAAGTTGGCCATGAACTTGTACCCGCTGGGCAGGCGCACGTGGTAGACCGAATGGCTGCCGAAATAGGCGATGTCCTCGATCACGCCCTTCGCCTTGTTGTGCGGCTGCGAGGGCTCCTGCTTGCCGATGCCGAGCTTCTCCGGACGCACCGCGAAGCCGACTTCCTGCCCTTCGAACCCGGAGATGCCATGGCCGATATAGATCGGGTCCGGCAGCTGCGGCGAGCGGATGGTGACGTAATTGGCTTCGTCCTCCTCCACGGCGCCTTCGATGAGGTTCACCGAGCCGATGAATTCGGCGGCGAAGCGGCTGGTGGGCTGTTCGTAGATCTCGTCGGGCGTACCGACCTGGCGGATCCAGCCCTGGTCCATCAGCGCGATGCGGGTGGCCATGGTCATGGCCTCTTCCTGGTCGTGGGTGACCATCACACAGGTCACGCCCGACTTCTCGATGATGCTGACCAGCTCGAGCTGCATCTGCGAGCGCAGCTTCTTGTCCAGCGCGCCCATCGGTTCGTCGAGCAGCAGCAGCTTCGGCCCCTTGGCCAGCGACCGCGCCAGCGCCACGCGCTGCTGCTGACCACCGGAGAGCTGGTGCGGCTTGCGCTTGGCCAGCTTGCCCAGCTGCACCAGCGCCAGCATCTCCTCGACGCGCTTCTTGATGGCGTCCTTGGACAGCCCGTCCTGTTTCAGGCCGAAGGCGATGTTCTGCTCCACTGTCATGTGCGGGAACAGCGCATACGACTGGAACATCATGTTGAGCGGCCGCTCGTACGGCGGCAGGTCGTTGAGCAACTGCCCGTCCAGGTAGATCTTGCCGGACGAGGGCTTCTCGAACCCCGCCAGGCAGCGCAGCAGCGTGGACTTGCCGCTGCCCGAGCCACCCAGCAGCGCGAAGATCTCACCCTTGCGGATGGTCAGGTTGGTGTCGTCCACCGCGACGAAGCCGTCGAACTCCTTGCGCACGTCGACGATGCGCAAGTACTCCTGCGCGTTCGCCTTGCCGTTCTGTGCCGCGCCATTGCCCTGTTCTGCCGCCATGGAGATCCCCTGGTCGCCGGGCTGCATGGGCGCCGGCGTGGATGTGGGTGGATGCGATCGCCTGTCCCGGGACGGACGCCGTCCGTCCCGGTCGCGGCGCTTACTTGCCGGTCTTCAGTTCCGTCCAGATACGGGTGTACTGGCGGTCCACTTCCGGCGGGATGATGGCGAAGGTGAACAGCTTGGCTTCCACCTCGGGCGTCGGGTAGATCGTCGGATCGTCGGTGATCGACTTGTCCATCAGTTCCTTGGCCTTGGGAATGGCGTTCGGGTAGCTGATGAAGTTGGAGTTGTTGGCCATCACCTGCGGATCGAGCAGGTTGTTGATGAAGGCGTACGCCTCGTCCAGGTGCTTGGCGTCCTTCGGGATGGCCAGCATGTCGAACCACTGCGGCGCGCCCTCCTTCGGGATGGCGTACGCGATGTTGACGCCGTTCTTGGCGTCGGCCGCGCGGTCGCGCGCCTGGATGATGTCGCCCGACCAGCCGACCACCAGGCAGGTGTCGCCATTGGCCATCGCGTCGATGTACTGCGAGGAATGGAAGTTGGTGATGTAGGGACGGATCGTCTTCAGCAGTGCCGCCGCCTTGTCGATCACCGCCGGATCCTGGCTGTTCGGATCCTCGCCCAGGTAGTTCAGCGCGATCGGGATGATCTCGGACGGCGTGTCGAGGAAGGTCACGCCGCAGTCCTTCAGTTTGCCGATGTTCTCCGGCTTGAACACGATGTCCAGGCTGTTGGCGATGTCGGTGTTGCCGAACGCGGCCTTGATCTTGTCGACGTTGTAGCCGATGCCGGTGGTGCCCCACATGTAGGGGATGGCGTACTGGTTGCCCGGGTCCTGGTTCTCCAGCCGCTTCATGATGGCGGGGTCCAGGTTGGCGTAGTTGGGGATCTTGCTCTTGTCCAGCGGCAGGAACACGCCGGCCTGGATCTGCCGGCCGAGGAAATTCATCGTCGGCACGACCACGTCGTAGCCGCTGCTGCCGGCCAGCAGCTTGGTCTCCAGCACTTCGTTGCTGTCGAACACGTCATAGGTCACCTTGATGCCGGTGGCCTTCTCGAAGTTCGGGATGGTGTCCTCAGCGATGTAGTCCGACCAGTTGTAGACGTTGACCTGCTTGGCGCCGCCCGTATCGGCGCCGCCATCGCTGCCGGATTTGCCGCCGCAGGCGGCGAGGGTACACAGGGCCAGGGTGGTTGCCAGTACGCGCAGTTTCATCAATCTCTCTCCATTCGGCCCGCAAGGGCGCCTTGATGTGGTCCCGGACCGGCCATGGGCCGCCGCGGGCGTGCTGTCATTGCTGTGGCCGGTTCCGTGCCGTCGTGCTCCCCTACCCCTCCCCGGTGGCGCCACCCGCTCCCACGGGCGATGCCACGATGACGAAGGGCGCGTCCGTCACGGCACGCGCCCCTGTGTTCTCAGCGCCCGGTCTTCAGTTCCGTCCAGATGCGCGTGTACTGGCGATCCACTTCCGGCGGCAGCACCGCGAAGGTGAACAGTTTCGCGTCCACGTCGGCCGGCGGATAGATCGTCGGATCGTCCGCGATGGCCTTGTCGACCAGCGGCTTCGATTCGGGCACCGGATTCGGGTAGGTCACGAAATTCGTGTTGGCCGCGGCGACCTTCGGGTCCAGCAGGTAGTTGATGAAGGCATAGGCGTTGTCGACGTTCTTGGCGTCCTTCGGGATGGCCAGCATGTCGAACCACTGCGGCGCACCTTCCTTCGGAATGGAGTACGCGATGTTGACGCCATTGCCCGACTCCGCGGCACGGTCGCGCGCCTGGATGACGTCGCCCGACCAGCCCACCACCAGGCAGACGTCGCCGTTGGCGAGGTCGTTGATGTACGAGGACGAGTGGAAGTTGCGGATGTAGGGGCGGATCGTCTTCAGCAGCGCCGCGGCCTTGTCGATCACGGCCGGGTCGAAGCTGTGCGGATCCTCGCCCAGGTAGTTGAGTGCGATCGGGATCAGTTCCGACGGCGTGTCGAGCACGGTGATACCGCAGTCCTTCAGCTTGGCCGCGTTCTCCGGCTTGAACACCACGTCCCAGCTGCCGGTCACGGCGGTGTCGCCGAAGACGGCCTTGACCTTGTCGACGTTGTAGCCGATGCCGCTGGTGCCCCACAGGTAGGGCACGGCGAACTGGTTGCCCGGATCCTGCAGCGCGATGCGCTCCAGCATCTTCGGGTCAACGTTCTTCAGGTTGGGGATCTTGCTCTTGTCCAGCGGCAGGAACACGCCCGCCTGGATCTGGCGGCCGAGGAAGCTCAGCGACGGCACCACCACGTCGTAGCCGCTGCTGCCCGCCAGCAGCTTGGTCTCGACCATCTCGTCGCTGTCGAACACGTCGTAGGTCACCTTGACGCCCGACTGCTGCTCGAAGTTCGGAATGGTGTCCTCGGCGATGTAGTCGGACCAGTTGTAGACATTGAGCGCCTTCGCCGGCGCACCGTCGGCGGCCTGGCCGTCCTTGCCGCCACAGGCGGCCAGCACGGCGGCAGCCAGCATGACGGTGAGGGTCTTGAGCTTCATCGGGTTCTCCATGAACAGGATCGGGGGGATGCCAGCATCATACGCCCGGGCCGCGACGCTGTGACGCAGCGCACGGTCGGTCCGGCGCCGTTACATGCCCAGATCCGCCGCGGTGTCGTTGAGCGCTTTCCACGTCTTGTCGAACAGTTCGTCGACCTGCGCACGGGTGATGATCAACGGCGGCGACAGCAGCATGGCGTCCCAGGTCGCGCGCAGGATCAGCCCGTGCTTCAGCGCGTGGTCGCGGCAGCGCGGCCCCACGGTGCCGCGCTCGGGGAAGAACGCGCGCTTGCCCTTGTCCGGCACCAGTTCCAGCGCACCGACCATGCCGGCGATGCGCGCCTGCCCGACCAGGCGGTGTTCGCCGAGCTCGGCCCAGCGCTGCGCCAGGTACGGCGCGATCTCGTTCTTGGCTGTCTCGACGATCTTCTCGTCCTGCAGGATGCGGATGTTCTCCAGCGCCACGGCCGCGCAGACGGGATGGCCGGAATACGTCGCGCCGTGGGCGAGTTCGCCGCCCTGCTCCTTCAGCACCTTGGCCACGCGGTCGTTGAACATCGCCGCACCCAGCGGGATGTAACCCGACGTGATGCCCTTGGCGACCGGCATGATGTCCGGCTGGAAGCCGAAGTACTGCGAGCCGAACCACTCGCCGGTGCGGCCGAAGCCGCAGATGACCTCGTCGGCCACCAGCAGCACGTCGTACTTCCTGCAGATCCGCTCGATCTCCGGCCAGTAGGTCATCGGCGGGATGTAGACGCCGATGGCACCCATGATCGGCTCAGCAATGAAGGCCGCCACGCGGTCCGGCCCCAGTTCGAGGATCTTCTGCTCCAGCCGGCGCGCCGCGACCAGGCCGTACTCGTCCTCGGACAGGTCGCCGCCATCGGCGAACCAGAACGGCGGATCGATGTGGTGGATGTCCGGGATCGGCAGGCCGCCCTGCTTGTGCATGCCCTTCATGCCGCCCAGGCTGGCGCCGGCCATCGTGGTGCCGTGGTAGCCGTCGTGGCGGCCGATGAAGATGTTCTTCTGCGGCTGGTCCTGCACCGCCCAGAAGTGGCGGACCATGCGCAGGATGGTGTCGTTGGCTTCCGAACCGGAATTGACGAAGAACGAATGGTTGAGGTCGCCGGGCGCGAGTTCGGCCAGCTTGGCCGCGAGCGCGATAGTCGGCTCGGTCGTGCACTGGAAGAAGCTGTTGTAGTAGGCCAGCTGCGTCATCTGCTTCGACGCGGCCTCGCCCAGCTCCTTGCGGCCGTAGCCGATGTTGACGCACCACAGGCCGGCGAACGCGTCGAGCAGTTGGTTGCCGTCGGCATCCCAGACATAGCAGCCCTCACCCTTGGTCAGGATGCGCGTGCCCTTCTTCGCCAGCGCGGCGTTGTCGTTGAACGGATGCAGGTGGTGCTCGGCGTCGAGCTTCTGCAGGGTGCGGGTGTCGAGTTGGGTCATGTGAAGCTCCACATCAGGATCGGTTGTGGGAGCGACGTGAGTCGCGATGGGCTACCGGTAGAGCTTCATCGCGACTCACGTCGCTCCCACAGGAAGAATCTGGGAAAGGTCATCTATCAGACGTTCAACAGCAGGAATTCCCGCTCCCACGAACTGATCACGCGGAAGAAGGTCTCGTATTCCTTGCGCTTGACCGACACGTAGGCGCGAACGAAGCGTGCGCCCATCAGTTCCTGCAGCGCCTTGCTGCCTTCCAGTTCGTCCAGCGCCTCGCCCAGCGAGCGCGGCAGTTCGAAACCGATGTCCTGCGCGCTGCTTGCCAGCGGCTCGGTCGGCTTGAGCTGCTCGCGGATGCCAAGCAGGCCGCAGGCCAGCGTGCCGGCCATGGCGAGGTAGGGATTGGCGTCGGAGCCGGCGAAGCGGCTCTCCACGCGCATGTTCTCCGGCGTATCCATCGGCACGCGCAGGCCGCAGGTGCGGTTGTCGTAGCCCCACTGCACGTTGATCGGCGCCACCTGGCCCAGTGCCAGCCGTCGGTAGGAATTGACGTTCGGGCCGAAGAACGCCATCGCCATCGGCACGTACTTCTGCAGACCGGCCAGGTAGTGCCCGAATAGCTTGCTGCCCTTGCCCTCGCTCTTGCCGGTGAATACGTTGCGGCCGGTCCTGATGTCCAGCAGGCTCTGGTGGATATGCATCGCACTGCCCGGCTCGTTCTCCATCGGCTTGGCCAGGAACGTGGCGTACACCCCGTGGCGCAGGGCGGCCTCGCGCATCGTGCGCTTGAACAGGAACACCTGGTCGGCGCGCGACAGCGCATCGTCGTGGGTGAAGTTGACTTCAAGCTGCGCCGCGCCGGATTCGTGGATCAGCGTGTCCACGTCCAGCTCCATCGCCTCGCAGTAGTCGTACATCAGGTCGAGGATCGGATCGAACTCGTTGACCGCGTCGATCGAGTACGACTGCCGCGCCGTTTCGGGCCGACCGGAACGGCCGGCAGGCGGCAGCAGCGGGAAATCCGGGTCGGTGTTCTTCTGCACCAGGAAGAATTCAAGCTCCGGCGCGACGACCGGGCGCAGGCCCTCCTTCTCGTACGCGGCCAGCACGCGGCGCAACACGTTGCGCGGTGCCAGCTCGTGCGGCTTGCCGTCCTTCGTGTAGCAGTCGTGGATGACCTGCGCGGTCGCATCGGCGGCCCACGGCACCATCCGCACCGTGTCGGGGTCCGGTCGCAGGAACATGTCCGAATCCGACGGCGATGTCAGTTCGTAGTAGTCGTCCGGATAATCGCCGGTGACGGTGGTGGCGAAGATGCCCTCCGGCAGACGCGTGCCGTAGTCGTGGCTGAACTTGTCGGCCGGGATGATCTTGCCGCGCGCATTGCCGGTGATATCCGGCACCAGGCATTCGACCTCGGTGATGCTGCGCTCCTTCAGCCAGCGCCGTAGTGAGCTCTCGGACTGCTCGGCGGTGTCGGTCTTGCTCTTTTTTCGCTGGGATTGTTTCTGGCTCATGGAAGGACGGTCCTGGGAGGGAAAGGCCGGCGCACTGCGCCGGTCGCATGCGGCACGGGCGCGTCAGCGCCCGCCCTCCCATGGCGGGGGATGCCGCCGCTTCATGCGGCAACTCCACGCCGTGCCGCACGGGCACGGCACGCGTTGCCGAACGCCTGGAAGATCGCCAGGTAGAACGGGTTCTCGACGACCTTCCATTCCGGATGCCACTGCACGGCCAGCATGAAGGCGGCACCGTCGTGGCGGAACGCTTCGATCAGACCGTCCGGTGCCTGTGCCTCGACCACCAGGCCGTCGCCCAGCCGGCGTACGCCTTGCCCATGCAGCGAATTGACGGTGGCCTGCGTATCACCGACCAGCGTGGCCAGCACGCCGCCCTGCACCAGTGCGATGTCATGCGCGGGCCCGTACTGCACGTCGAGCGGATCGTCCTTGTTCTCGCGGTGGTCCATGAAACCGGGCTGCTCGTGCACCTTCTGGTACAGGCTGCCCCCGAACGCCACGTTGACCTCCTGGAAGCCACGGCAGATCGCCAGCACCGGCACCCCCATCTCGATGGCGAGCGGGATCAGCGGCAGGTTGGTGGCGTCGCGGCGCGGATCCAGCAGGTTGCCTTCGTAGCTGGACTCGTCGCTGTAGTGGTGCGGCTCGATGTTGCTGACCGCACCGGTCAGCAACAGCCCGTCCAGGCCATCGAGCACCTGCCGCAACGGCAACACCGGATCCAGCGTCGGGATCAGCAGCGGCAGGCAGCCCGCCCCGTCGACCACCGCGCGCACGTACTTCTCGCCAACGGCAAGGAAGGGATGCGCACCGATTTGCTTGTGGTCGGTCGGCAGACCGACCCGCGGCAGCGGGGTCATGCAGGAAGCCCGAAATGGCTTGCAGGCACGTTAACCCGGCCGTTTTATTTTTACAACACGACGCCTTCGAATGACGTTTTCAGCGCTGATATGGTGCGCCGCGGCACCAAATACGGGCAATTCTGCCAGTTACGGAAATCCTTCCGTTGAGTATTCTTGACGCATCGACTGCTCTGCTAAGCTGCCCCGCAGCCTCCTGGATGACCACCATGCGCCCCGATTCCGCTGCGCCTTCCCTGCCCGATGACGATGCCGCCACGCTGGCTGCACTTCCCGATTGCGAGCAGATCGATCTGCTGCTGCCGGACATGAACGGACTGCTGCGCGGCAAGCGCGTCACCCGCGACGCGCTGGAGAAGGTCTACCGCGACGGCGTCTGTCTGCCGATGTCGCTGATCGCGACCGACATCACCGGCAACACCGTGGAAGAAACCGGGCTGGGCTACGACATCGGCGACGAGGACCGCATCTGCCGTCCGGTGCCAGGCTCGTTGCGGCCGGTGCCCTGGTCGCCGCGCCCCGCCGCACAGCTGCTGCTGAGCATGGAGGACGCGCAAGGCGGCATGTTCGACGCCAACCCGCGCGAAGTGCTCAAGCGCGTGCTGGCGCGATACGCCGCGCGCGGCCTGAAGCCGGTGGTCGCGGTGGAGCTGGAGTTCTACCTGTTCGACCAGCGCATGGACGACGCCGGGCGCCCGCGCACCTCGATCAATCCGGTCACCGGACAGCGCAACACCAGTACGCAGGTCTACTACATGGAAGACCTCAACGACTATCGCGGCTTCACCGATGGCGTGGCCGCCGCCTGCCGCGCGCAACGCATCCCCGCCGACACGGCCGTGGCGGAATACGCGCCGGGCCAGTTCGAGATCAACCTCAAGCACCGCGACGACGCCCTGCTCGCCTGCGACGACGCCATCTACCTGAAGCGCGCGATCAAGGCGGTCGCGCAGCAGCAGGGCCTGATGGCCAGTTTCATGGCCAAGCCGTTCGCCGAACAGGCCGGCAGCGGCATGCATATCCACGCCAGCGTGCTGGATGCCGACGGGCGCAACATCTTCGCCTCACCGCCGTCCGCACCGGCGGATGCGCTGAAGCATGCCATCGGCGGTCTGCAGCGCAGCGACCAGGATTGCCTGCTGCTGTTCGCGCCGCACGCCAACAGCTACCGGCGCTTCGTTTTGAACGCATTCGTACCGCTCAACGACGTGTGGGGCTACAACAACCGTACCGTCGCCATGCGCATTCCGCACAGCGACGAGGCCAACACGCGCATCGAGCACCGCATCGCCGGCGCAGACGCCAACATCTATCTGGTCACCGCCGCCGTGCTGGCCGGGATGCTGCATGGCATCGAGCAGGGCTTCGACCCCGGCCCGCCGATCACCGGTAACGCCTACGACCAGACCGAGATCCGCACGCCGTTCTGGCGCGAGGCGATTGGATCCTTCATGGGCAGCGAGTTCATCCGCGAACAGTTCGGCACGTCGTTCCAGCACATCTATGGCCAGCAGAAGCTCAAGGAGATGCACAGCTTCTACACCGAGGTGACCGATCTGGAGTACGCGTGGTACCTGCGGTCGGTGTAAGCGGGGCAGTTTTCAGATGACGTCGCCGCCCTCCCCGCGCACCTACCCCGACAGCTGGTACGCCGCCAGCACCACGCCCCTGCCCGCCCAGCCCCCGCTGGAAGGCCGGATCGACGCCGATGTCTGCATCCTCGGCGCAGGCTACACCGGCCTGTCGGCAGCGCTGGAACTGGCCGAAGCCGGCTACAGGGTCGTCGTGCTGGAGGCCGAGCGCATCGGCTGGGGCGCGTCGGGTCGCAACGGCGGCCAGGCCATCGCCGGCTTCGGCTGCGGCGAAGCCAAGCTGGAAGCGCTGGTGGGCTTCGACGACGCGAAGAAGATGTTCGACCTGTCGGTGGACGGCCTGCACTGGCTGCGCGGCCGGATCGACCGGCACGGCATCGCCTGCGACTGGCGCGACGGCCATGCCACCGTGCCGATCAAGCCACGGCAGCAGCGCGACGTCGAACACGCCGTCGAGGATTTCAACACGCGCTACGGACATCCAGTGCAGTGGTGGAATCGCGAGCGCCTGCGCGCCGAACTCGCCAGCGACCGCTACCTGGGCGCGATGTACGACCCTGTCAGCGGCCACCTGCATCCGCTGGCCTACGCGCTCGGCCTCGGGCGCGCCGCGCTGGAGGCGGGCGTCCGCATCTTCGAAAGCTCCCGCGTGACCGAACTGGTACGCGGCGCGCGTCCCGTACTGAAGACCGCACAGGGCGAAGTCGTCTGCGACACCGCGATCCTGGCCGGCAATGCCTTGCTGCGCGGCATCGCGCCGGAGCTGGAGTCGCGGATGATGCCCGTCGGCACCTACATCGCCGCCACCCCGCCGCTGGGCGAGCAGCGCGCGCGCGACCTGATCCGCAACGACATGGCGGTGGCCGACACCAACTGGGCGCTGGACTACTTCCGTCTCGGCCGCGACCATCGGCTGCTGTTCGGCGGCCGCGCCAGCTACTCGACGATGACCCCGCCCAACCTGCGCGGCGTGATGACGCGGCGCATGCACCGGGTGTTCCCGCAGCTGCGCGATGTCGGCATCGAGTACCTGTGGGGCGGAATGATCGACATCTCGCTCAACCGCGCCCCGCACTGGGGGCGGTTGTCGCCCAACCTGTACTTCGCGCAGGGCTTCTCCGGCCATGGCCTGATCGCCGCGGGACTGGCGGGCACGGTGATGGCCGACGCGATCCGCGGCCAATCGGAGCGTCTGGACCTGTTTGCCAAGATCCACCACCACCCGTTCCCCGGCGGCCGCGCCCTGCGCACCCCGATCCTGGTCGCGGCGATGGCCTGGTACAAGCTGCGCGACGCGCTCTGGTAGGCGCCCCGGAAGGGCGCCCTTGTTTCGTGACAGAGCTCTCAAGTCCACGCGATGGCGGCCGATAGAAGTGACAGGAACCCCCCTCGGCCTCCCCGAGCATGTCCAGCCCGCAACGCGTCGCCCCCACCATCGCCAACGCCCCGCCTCTCCCCCAGCGCATCCTGGTGGTGGAGAACTCGCGCACGCACGCGCGCCTGATCGGCGAGGCGATCGAGCAGAAGCTCAACCTGCCCGTGGTCTATGCCGCCACGCTGGGCGAGGCACGCACGGCGCTGGAAAAGCATCCCGACTGGTTCATGGTGGTCACCAGCCTGGTGCTGGCCGACGGCAGCCACGACGAGGTCGTCGAGTTCTTCCTGTCGCGCCAACTACCGACCGTCGTGGTCAGCGGCGTCTACGACGACACCCTACGCGAGCAGGTGTTGCGCCGGCAGGTTGTGGACTACGTACTGAAGAACACCCCGGGCAGCATCGATTATCTGGTCTGGCTGGTGCAGCGGCTGGAGCGCAACCGCCGCATCGCCGCGCTGATCGTCGACGACTCCCGCTCCGCCCGCCAACACGCGGCCGCCCTGCTGTCGATGTACGGTTTCCGCGTGGTCGAAGCGGCGGACGGCGAAGCCGGACTGGCGATGCTGGACGCGAACCCCGACATCCGCCTGGCCATCGTCGATCAGGAAATGCCGGGGATGAAGGGCCATGAGTTCACTCGCCGCCTGCGCGCGCGCCACGCGCGCGACCACCTGGCGATCATCGGCATTTCCGGCACCAGCGACGGCAGCCTGGTACCTCGCTTCCTGAAGAGCGGCGCCAACGACTTCCTGCATAAACCCTTTTCGCGCGAGGAGTTCTTCTGCCGCGTCTCGCAGAACATCGACCAGCTGGAGCTGATCGGCACCCTGCAGGACCTCGCCACCCGCGACTTCCTGACCGGCCTGCCCAACCGCCGCCACTTCCTGGCCGAGTGCCACGCGCTGCTGCCCAACACCCTGGGACGCCAGCAGGCCGTTACCGCGGCGATCATCGACATCGACCACTTCAAGCACATCAACGACAGCTACGGCCATGAGGCCGGCGACGTCGCGCTGAAGGCGGTCGCGCAGGCCATCGCGCGCCATGCCGGCTCGCAGGACCTGATCGCCCGCTTCGGCGGCGAGGAGTTCTGCGCGCTGGTGCCGTACCTGGGCGAGAGCGAGTCCGTCGACTACTTCGAGTCGCTGCGCGCCACGATCGAGGCGCTGGAGGTCGATGTCGGCAGCCACAAGCTGCGCATGACCGTCAGCATCGGCGTGTTCCGTACGCGCTTTCCAGGCCAGACCCTCAACCATCTGATCAGCGAAGCGGATCGTCGGCTGTACCTGGCCAAGGCGGGTGGGCGGAACCGGGTGGTGTCGAGCGGCTGAAGCCCTCTCCTGTGGGAGCGACGTAAGTCGCGAGCTTTGCCGTCGCTGAGGTAAAAGCTCGCGACTTACGTCGCTCCCACACCTGTCATCACGGCAGCTCCCTGCGACCCTCTGCCGCAGCATTGATCCCGATCAATGCCGCGACGCGGGCGCGCACCTAGATTTCCCCTGCATTCCGGCATCCGCCGGCAGGGGATACGCACATGACACTGCTGATCTGGCAGGACGACATGGATACGGGCATCGACATCATCGATGGCCAGCACCGCCGCATCGTGGAGATGATCAACCATCTGCACATCACCCAGAAATCGATGGAGCGCTTCGCCGTCGGCGAAGTGATCGACGAGCTGGTCGACTACACCCTCTCCCACTTCGCTTTTGAAGAAGAACTGATGGAAGAGGCCGGCTATCCGTTCAGCGCCGCGCACAAGCGCGTGCATGAGGTCTTCACCAAGCGCGTGTCCGAATACCGCATGCGCTTCGAGGCCGGCGAGGACATCGTGGATGATCTGCGCAGCATGCTGTCGCGCTGGCTGTTCAACCATATCCGCAACGACGACAAGGCCTATGCGGACTCGGTGAAACGGCACCTCAACCAGTTCGTGCGCGAACACCAGCAGGGCGGCTGGCTCAGCCGCACCGTGAGGCGCCTGTTCGGTTAACGGGACGTACCGCGTCGCGGCATGACCAGCAACGCCAGCAGCGTCATCGCAGCCATCGCCGCCAGATACCAGCCGACCGACGCCAGGCCGTAGCGCTCGCCCAACCGCGTCGCGATGTACGGTGCGGGCGACGCACCGAGGATGCCGGCCAGGTTGAATGCCAGCGACGCGCCGGTATAGCGCACCGCCGTGGGAAACATCTCTGCCAGGATCGTGCCGCACGGACCGTAGGTCAGCCCCATCGCGGCCAATCCCAGCGCCAGGAACGCGAGCACGCCCAGGTCGCTGCCGGATTCCAGCAGCGGCGCGAACACGAAACCGAAACCGATGATCAGCAGCGTCGCGACGATCATCGCGTTGCGCCGCCCGAAGCGGTCCGCATACAGCGCCGACACCGGGATGGTCAGCGCGAAGAACAGCACGCCGACCATCTGCAGCATCAGGAAATGCTCGCGCGTGTAGCCGAGCTTCGACGTACCCCAGCTCAGCGCGAACACCGTCATCAGATAGAACAGCACGAACGTGGCGACCAGCGCGAAGGTGCCGGTCACCAGCGCGAACGGATGCTCGCGGATGGCCGTCAGCATCGGCACCTTGACGCGCTCGTCCTTGTCCAGCGTCTTCTGGAAATCCGGCGTCTCGGCGATGCTCAGCCGCACCCACAGGCCGACGAACACCAGCACCGCGCTGGCAACGAACGGAATGCGCCAGCCCCAGGCGAGGAACTGCGCATCGCTCATCACCTCGGTCAGCAGGAGGAAGATCCCGGTCGAGCAAAGGAACCCGAGCGGCGCGCCCAACTGCGGAAACATGCCGTACCACGCGCGCTTGCCGGGCGGCGCGTTCTCGGTCGCCAGCAGCACGGCCCCGCCCCACTCGCCGCCCAGGCCGATGCCCTGCCCCAGCCGGCACAGCGCCAGCAGCAATGGCGCCACGACGCCGACCTGCGCATAGGTCGGCAACAGGCCAATCAGCACCGTGGAGATGCCCATCGTCAGCAGTGCCGCCACCAGCGTCGCCTTGCGGCCGATGCGATCGCCGAAGTGGCCAAACAACGCCGAACCCACCGGTCGTGCGATGAACGCCAGTGCGAAGGTGGCGAACGACTGCAGCGTCGCCGTGGTCGGATCGCTCTGCGGGAAGAACAGGTGCGGGAACACCAGCACCGCCGCCGTCGCGTAGATGTAGAAATCGAAGAACTCGATGGTGGTGCCGATCAGGCTGGCGAACAGCACGCGGCCGGGGGAGTTCGCGGGCGCGGGAGCAACGGCGGTGGCGGTCATGGACGGGCCGGTCGATGGGACGGGGCGATTCTGGCAGAACAGGCTGGGATGCTGTGGGAGCGATGTGAGTCGCGACCTCCGTCCGAGGTGGTGGACATCGGCATCGCGACTGACGTCGCTCCCACAGGAAGCATCATCAACTTCCCAGATTGATCCAGGTCGCCTTCATCTCGGTGTACTTGTCGAAGGCGTGCAGCGACTTGTCGCGGCCGTTGCCGGACTGCTTGTAGCCGCCGAACGGTGCGGTCATGTCGCCGCCATCCCAGTAGTTCACCCACACGCTGCCGGCGCGCAGCTTGCGCGCGACGCGGTGCGCGCGGCTAATGTCGCGTGTCCACACGCCAGCGGCGAGACCGTACTCGCTGTCGTTGGCCATGCGCAGCGCTTCTTCTTCACGGTCGAAGCCGATCACCGACAGCACCGGGCCGAAGATCTCCTCGCGGCTGATCGTGTGCTCGTGCGCCACGTCGTCGAACACGGTCGGCTCGATGTAGCAGCCGCCGGCTTCCACCTCGGCGCGCGTTCCACCCAGCGCCAGGCGGGCACCCTCGGCCTTGCCCTTCTCGATGTAGTCCAGCACGCGCTGCGTCTGCCCTTCATCGACCATCGCCCCCATCGGCGCGCCGGGATCGAGTGGATGGCGCGGCCGCATCGCCTTGCCCGCCTCGACAACGCGTGCGACGAACTCGTCCTTGATCGAGCGCTCGACCAGCAGCCGCGACGCCGCGGTGCAGACCTCGCCCTGGTTGTAGAAGATGCCGCCCGCCGCCGCTTTCGCGGCGACGTCGAGATCATGCGCATCGGCAAAGACGATGTTCGGGCTCTTGCCGCCGCACTCCATGTACGCGCGCTTCATGTTCGACACGCCCGCGCACTGCAGCAGGCGCTTGCCGACCGCGGTGGAGCCGGTGAACACCAGTCCATCGACATCCATGTGCAGCGCCAGCGGCTCACCGGCGGTCTTGCCGAAGCCGGGCACCACGTTCAGCACGCCGGCCGGGATGCCCGCCTCGATGGCGATTTCAGCCAGCCGGATCGCCGTCAGCGGCGATTTCTCCGAGGGCTTCAGCACGATGGAGTTGCCGGTCGCCAGCGCCGGCGCCAGTTTCCACGACGCCATCAGCAGCGGGAAATTCCACGGCACGATGGCGCCGACCACGCCCAGCGGTTCGCGCGTGATCAGTCCCAGCTCGTCCGGACCGGTGGCGGCGACTTCGCCGTAGACCTTGTCCAGCGCTTCGGCGGTCCAGCCCATGCAGCGGATCGTCGCGGCGATGTCCACGTTGCGCGCATCGCTGACCGGCTTGCCCATGTCCAGCGACTCCAGCAGCGCCAGTTCGTCCGCATAACGCTCGATCAGCTGGGTGAACTTCAGCAGCACCTTCTTGCGGTGCGTCGGCCGCGCATTCGACCAGGCGCCGGCATCGAAGCTGCGACGCGCCGCGGCGACGGCCCGGTTGATGTCCTCTTCCTGCCCATCGGCGACCTGTCCCAGCACGCGCCCGTCGATCGGGCTGATGCAGTCGAAGGTCTTGCCGGCGGCAGCATCCACGTACTTGCCGTCGATAAACGCCTGCGTGCGGATCGACAAGCCGGCGGCCATCGCCTGCCAGTCCTGTTGCGTACGGGGATTGCTCATGGGGGCTCCAGGTTGGGTTTGTCCCCTTCTCCCACCGGGAGAAGGTGGCGCGAAGCGCCGGATGAGGGTTCGGCGGAGTCCACGATGCCGGTAACGCACTGGCTTCGCCGGACCCTCACCCCAACCCCTCTCCCGACGGGAGAGGGGCTCAAATCATCTAGAACGTCGCCGGTGTATTGGCGCTGACGATCACGGCATCGGTGTCGCCGACATTGCGGAAGCGGTGCGGCATGCGGCTTTCGAAGTAGTAGCCCTCGCCCGCCACCAGCACGCGGACCTGGTCGCCGACGGTGACCTCGACTTCACCGGCGATCACCACGCCGCCCTCCTCGCCGTCGTGCGCCAGCATGCTGTCGCCGGTGTCGCTGCCCGGCGGCATCACCTCGCGCAGGATGCACATCTGCCGCTGTGGCCGGTGCTGGCCCAGCAGGAAATAGTGGATGCCGTTGCTGCCGACGTCGGGCAGGTCGCCGGCGCCGTAGAACGGGCTGTCGGGCAGCCCCTTCTCGAGGTCGAGGGTGAAGAAGTCGGCCAGCGAGATCGGGATGCCGTCCAGCACCTTCTTCAGCGAACTGACCGAGGGGCTGACCTTGTTCTGTTCGATCAGCGAGATGGTGCTGTTGGTGACGCCCACGCGTTTGGCCAGCTCGCGCTGGCTGAGGCCTTTGGATTTGCGGACCAGTTGCAGGCGTGCGCCGATGTCCATCACCACCCTTGCCGGAAGACCGATGTGTTGCGGGATACTTTACACCCCGGGGCAGACGGGTCAATCCGCGTTCTCCGGGCGATTCGCCAGCCGGATGAACGTCGGCGGGCCAAGGCAGCGGAGGCGGCGCGGATTCTACCTTCGGCACGGTTGTAAAGTTTTTTCAACGCGCTAAGCTGCGCCCAGTCCTTGCCCCGGAGCCGTGATGAGCGCTGACGACACCCCCTCCGCCCTGGCCGACCACTACGCGCGCCAGAACCTGGAAGCGCCCGGTTCGCTGGACAACTTCTGGATGCCGTTCACGGCCAACAAGCAGTTCAAGGCCAAGCCGCGTCTTCTCGCCAGTGCCTCGGGCATGTATTACCGGGATGTCGACGGCAACGAGGTGCTGGATGCCACCGCAGGCTTGTGGTGCTGCAACGCCGGCCATGCGCGTCCGCGCATCGTCGAAGCAGTGAAGCAGCAGATCGGCACGCTCGACTTCGCGCCCAACTTCTCGATGAGCTCGCCGCTGCCGTTCAAGCTGGCCGAGCGCCTGGCCGCACTGGCGCCGGGCGATCTGAACAAGGTGTTCTTCAGCAACTCCGGCTCCGAGGCCGTGGACAGCGCCCTGAAGATCGCCCTGGCCTACCACCGCGTGCGCGGCGAAGGCCAGCGCACGCGCTTCATCGGGCGCGAGAAGGGCTACCACGGCGTCGGCTTCGGCGGCATGTCGGTCGGCGGCCTGCCGAACAACCGCAAGTGGTTCGGCCCCGGCCTGCCCGCGGTCTCGCATATCCGCCACACGCTCGACGTACCGCGCAACGCCTTCTCGAAGGGCCTGCCGCCGCAAGGACTCGAACTGGCCGAGGACCTCGAGCGTCAGATCGCGCTGTACGACGCGTCGACCATCGCGGCCGTCATCGTCGAACCGATCTCCGGTTCGGCCGGTGTGGTCATCCCGCCGGAGGGCTACCTGCAGCGCCTGCGCGAGATCTGCGACAAGCACGGCATCCTGCTGATCTTCGATGAAGTGATCACCGGCTTCGGCCGCGTCGGCCACGCCTTCGGTGCGCAACGCTTCGGCGTGACGCCGGACATGATCACCGCCGCCAAGGGCATCACCAACGGCTGTGTGCCGATGGGCGCCACCTTCGTCTCGGAGCGCCTGTTCGAGGCCTTCATGAGCGGGCCGGACAACGCCATCGACATGTTCCATGGCTATACCTACTCCGGCCATCCTCTGGCCTGCGCGGCCGCGCTGGCCACGCTGGATACCTATGAAGAGGAACACCTGTTCGACAAGGCGCTGCAGCTGGGCGATTACTGGCAGGAGGCCCTGCACTCGCTGAAAGGGCTGCCGAACGTCATCGACATCCGCAACTTCGGCCTGGTCGGCGCCATCGAACTGGCCCCGCGTCCCGGCGCCCCGGGTACCCGCGCCTATGACGTCTTCGCCCGTACCTTCCACGAAGGCCACGTGCTGACCCGGGTGACCGGCGACGTCATCGCCCTGTCCCCACCGCTGATCGTGGAAAAGGACCACATCGACCGGATCGTGAATGTCCTGGCGGACACCATACGGGCAACCGCGTAAAATTACGGATCAACGGCCCCAGCGCTCCCCCTCGCGCGAAGCCCCTTCCCGCTACTGGAGAGCAACATGCTGATTGGCGTCCCCAAGGAAATAAAGAACCACGAATACCGCATCGGCCTTACCCCGTCGGGCGCGCGCGAGCTGGTCTCGAATGGCCACCAGGTCATCGTGCAGCGCGACGGCGGCAAGGCCATCGGCCTGACCGATGAGCAGTACGTCAAGGCCGGCGCTGAAATCGTCGACACGGCCGCGGAGATCTTTGCCCGCGCCGACATGATCATCAAGGTCAAGGAGCCGCAGCCGAACGAGTGCGCCATGCTGCGCCCCGGCCAGGTGCTCTACACCTACCTGCACCTCGCGCCCGATCCCGAGCAGACCAAGGCGCTGGTCGCCTCCGGCGCCACCTGCATCGCCTACGAAACCGTCACCGACCGCAAGGGCGGCCTGCCGCTGCTGGCGCCGATGTCGGAAGTCGCCGGCCGCATGTCGATCCAGGCCGGCGCGCATGCGCTGGAGAAGGCGCAGGGCGGTTCCGGCGTGCTGCTCGGTGGCGTACCCGGCGTGAAGCCGGCCGAAGTGCTGGTGATCGGCGGCGGCGTGGTCGGCATCAATGCCGCGCGCATGGCGATGGGCATGAACGCGCACGTCACCATCCTCGACCGCTCGCTCGACCGCCTGAAGTACCTCGATGAACTGTACGGCCACCAGCTGACCACCATCTACTCGACCCGCGACGCCATCGAAGAGCGCCTGCCCGAGACCGACCTGGTGATCGGTGCCGTGCTGATCCCCGGCGCCGCCGCGCCCAAGCTGGTCTCGCGCGACCAGCTGAAGCTGATGCGTCCGGGCTCGGTGCTGGTGGACGTGGCGATCGACCAGGGCGGCTGCTTCGAGACCTCGAAGGCCACCACGCACCAGAACCCGACCTACGAAGTGGACGGCATCATCCACTACTGCGTCGCCAACATGCCGGGCGGCGTCGCCCGCACATCCACGTTCGCACTGACCAACGCCACCCTGCCCTTCGCCGTGCAACTGGCGAACAAGGGCGCGAAGCAGGCGCTGCTGGACGATGAGCACCTGCTCAACGGCCTGAACGTGCATGCCGGCAAGGTCACCTACAAGGCGGTCGCCGACGATCTCGGCTACGCCTACGTGCCGGCGCGCGAGGCGCTGGCCTGATCCATCCCCGAGGAGACATCGCATGAGCCACCCGCTGCACCATCATCTCAACGGACAGCGGGTGGAAGGCGGCAGCGGCCGCTTCGGCGATGTGTTCGACCCCGCCACCGGCACCGTCACCGCGCGCGTGCCGCTGGCCTCGGTCGATGACGTGAAACAGGCGGTGGACGCTGCGTCCGCCGCCTTTCCGGGCTGGTCCGCCACCACGCCGCTCAATCGCGCGCGGGTGATGTTCCGCTTCAAGGAGCTGCTCGAAACGCACGCGGGCGATCTGGCGAAAATCATCACGTCGGAACACGGCAAGGTGCTGTCCGACGCGCGCGGCGAAGTCACCCGCGGACTGGAAGTGGTGGAGTTCGCCTGCGGCATCCCGCATCTGCTCAAGGGCGAGCATTCGATGAACGTCGGTCGCGATGTCGATTCGTGGACCGAGTACGCGCCGCTGGGTGTCGTCGCCGGCATCACGCCGTTCAACTTTCCCGCGATGGTGCCGCTGTGGATGTTCCCGGTGGCGCTGGCCTGTGGCAACACCTTCGTGCTGAAGCCCTCCGAACGCGACCCGTCGGCCGCCCTGTTCATGGCCGACCTGCTGAAGCAGGCTGGCCTGCCGGACGGCGTGTTCAACGTCGTCCACGGCGACAAGGTGGCCGTCGATGCGCTGCTCGACGAGCCGCGCGTACAGGTGCTGAGCTTCGTCGGCTCCACGCCGATCGCCGAGTACATCTACGCGCGCGGCAGCGCCAACGGCAAGCGCGTGCAGGCGCTGGGCGGCGCGAAGAACCACATGGTCGTCCTGCCCGACGCCGATCTCGACGGCGCCGTGTCCGCACTGCTGGGCGCGGGCTACGGTTCGGCCGGTGAGCGCTGCATGGCGATCTCGGTGGCCGTCTGCGTGGGCGATGCCACCGCCGATGCACTGGTCGCGGCGCTGGCACCGAAAGTCGCCGCGCTGAAGATCGGTCCCGGCTGCCTCGATCCGGAAATGGGCCCGCTGGTCACCTCTGCGCACCGCGACAAGGTGCGCGGCTATGTCGATGCCGGGGTGGCCGAAGGCGCCGACCTCGTCGTCGACGGACGCGGCCATGTGGTCGACGGCCACGCGGATGGCTTCTTCCTCGGCGGCTGCCTGTTCGACCGCGTCACGCCGGACATGACGATCTACCGCGAGGAGATCTTCGGCCCGGTGCTGTGCGTGATGCGCGTGCCGGATCTCGACGCCGCACTGCAGTTGGTCAACGAGCACGAGTACGGTAACGGCACGGCGGTGTTCACCCGCGACGGCGGTGCCGCGCGCGAGTTCGCCCATCGCGTGCAGGCCGGCATGGTCGGCATCAACGTGCCGATCCCGGTGCCGATGGCCTTCCACAGCTTCGGCGGCTGGAAGCGCTCGATCTTCGGGCCGCTGCACGTGCACGGCCCGGATGGCGTGCGCTTCTATACGCGCCTGAAGACGATCACCGCCCGCTGGCCCGAGACGCATTCCGCCGAGTTCGTGATGCCGACGATGAAGTAAAGTCGGGGCCGGTTCCTGCACGGTACTGGCCCATGTGTTCACGTCGTCTCCGCGTTTTCGCCGCACTCGCCTGCCTGGCCTCGTCGATGGCCGCATCGGCGGGCGAACCCGTCGCCCAGGTGCGCGTCGCCTTCGATCGCAACGGCATTGTCGCCACGCGCGCCGAGGGCATGGCCGACCTGGCCACCGGACGCAAGATCACCGCCGACGATCCCGTCCGCGTCGCCTCGATCTCCAAGCTGGTGACGTCGATCGGGGTGATGCGACTGGTCGAAGCGGGCGAGCTCGATCTCGATGCCGACATCTCGACCTACCTGGGCTGGACGCTGCGCCATCCGCGCTTTCCCGACACGCCGATCACCCTGCGCCTGCTGCTGTCGCATCGTTCCAGCCTGACCGATGCCGCCGGCTACTACGCCACGCCGCTGGGACAGCCTCTGAAAGGCATCCTCGACGACCCCAAGGCCTGGGACGACATCCACGCGCCGGGTACGCACTTCCGCTACACCAACCTCAACTTCCCGCTGGTGGCGATGGCGATGGAGAACGTCACCGGCGAGCGTTTCGACCGGCTGATGCGCCGTCTGGTGCTGGAGCCGCTGAAGCTCGATGCCTGCTTCAACTGGGAAAGTTGCGACGCCGCCACCGCCACGCGCGCCGTCGTGCTCTACCGCGATGCCCAGCCCGTGCGCGACGACAACCGCACCGGCAAACCTGCGTGCGCCGTGGTCGTCGAGGATGGCGCGGACTGCGATCTGGCCCGCTGGAAGGCCGGCGAGAACGGCGCGCTGTTCTCGCCCCAGGGTGGCCTGCGCATCTCGGCGAACGGCCTGGCGAAGATCGGTCGCCTGCTGCTCAACGGCGGCGAGGTCGACGGCACACGCCTGCTGGCCCCGGCCAGTGTCGACGCGATGATGGCGCCGCAGTGGACGTTCGACGGCCGCAACGGCGTGACCCATGAAGAGGACACCGGCGACGGGCAGAACAAGGCCTTCTTCTGCCGTTACGGCCTCGCCGTGCAGACGCTGGCGACGCCCGTGGACGGCTGCGGCGACGATCCGTTCGGCGACCGCGTCGCCCGCGTCGGCCATTCCGGCGATGCCTACGGTCTGCGTTCCGGGCTGTGGGTCGACCGTGCGTCCGGCACGGGCGTGGCCTACTTCGCCACCGATGCCGGCGGTTCGCGCGGCGGTGCGCATTCCGCGTTCAGCCGCATCGAGGAAACGCTCGCCTCCGGACCGCCCTCGCCCTGACGCGACACGGTCCGCTCAAGATCTCCCTGTACCGGCCGATAGTGCCTACATGTCGGCCCGCGTCGATCGACGATGCGGGCGTCTTACGATCCAACAGGGGGATCCTTCACCATGACGTCACGTCCTACCGTCCTGCTTTGCGACGATTCGCGCGCCTTGCGCATGCTGGCCGCACGCCAGCTGGAAGACTGCGGTTTCGATGTCGTCGGCGAAGCCGGCAACGGCCTCGAGGCCGTCAGCCAGTACCAGGCGCTCAAGCCCGATGTGGTACTGATGGACCTGGTGATGCCCGAGTGCGACGGCAAGCAGGCGCTCGGCCGCATCCTGTCGCTGGACCCGGCTGCCCGCGTGGTGATCCTGAGTTCGCTGGGCGGACAGGCGGACATCGAGGAATGCCTCAAGCTGGGCGCCAGGTCGTACCTGCAGAAACCGATCGATCCGGAGGTGATGGATCGCGTGTTGCACGAAGCGGTCGCCTGACCGCGCGCACGTCCTCCTTCCTCTTCAGTACGAGACCACACAATGGCAGCGAAATTCCTGGGCCAGTTCCTGCTGGAACGCGGCACCATCACCTCGGCGCAACTGCTGGCCGCACTCGACGCGCAGCGCGCCTCCAATCCCCTGCTCGGCGAACTCGCCGTGCACCACCAGATGCTGGATGCCGCGCAGGCCCGCCGCATCAACGATCGCCAGCGCGCCGAGGACCGCCGGTTCGGCGACATCGCGCTGGAAATGGGGCTGCTGGATGCCGGCCAGCTCGACGTGCTGCTGGCGGCGCAGAAGAAGGGCCGCAAGCTGTTCGGGCAGGTCCTGATCGACCAGGGCACGCTGACCGCCGAGCAGCTGGAAAGCGAACTGGTCGCGCACCGCCGCGATCTGGACGAAGCCAACCATGCCCTCGCCCTCGGCATCGCCGGCCACGCGCTGGCCGACACTGCCACCAGCGCGATCCGCGTCAGCAACCGCCTGTTCCCGCGTCTGGTCGGAAGCCAGTGCCAGGCGTCGGGCATCGCCGATGCCGCCACGCTCGAGGCCTGCGAAGTCACCGCGCACGTGCGTATCGACGCCGGTACGGACTCACTGCTGATCGGCATCGGCTGCGGCCGCGCCACGATGCAGGCGATCGCCTGCGCCCTGCTGTCCATCGCACCCGCGCAATGCGACGACGAACTCGCCGTGGATGCGCTGGGCGAACTGGTCAACGTGCTGATGGGCTACGTGGTACGCGATACCCTGCCCGACGACGCCCGCTACCGCGCGCATCCGCCGAGCACCGCGCTCTCCGCCGCGGATCTCGCCGCGCGCGACAGCACACTGGCGCTGTCGATGGCGTCGCAGCGCGGCGATTTCGTCCTGATCGTCGGCTGACCGACGGGGGTGGGCGCTACGCCCGCGTCAGCCGCCACGCGCGGTGGATGCGGGCGTTGCGTTCGAAGTCCGGCGGGATCGTGCCCGCGCTGATCTCTTCGCAGCGCGCGAACTCGGCGATCGCATTCTCGTCCAGCTTGAAGCGGCGGAAGTTGTTGCTGAAGTACAGCACGCCACCCGGCGCCAGTCGGGCGACCGCCGCGCGCAGCAGACGCACTTGTTCCTTCTGCACGTCGAAATCGTCGGCGCGCGCGGAGTTCGAGAACGTCGGCGGATCGCAGAACACCAGGTCGTATTCGGCCTGCTCGGCCTCCAGCCAGCGCACGGCGTCCGCCTGCACCAGCCGGTGCTTCGCGCCGCCGAGGCCGTTCTCGGCCAGGTTGTCGGCGCACCATTGCAGGTACGTCGCGGACAGATCGACGCTGGTCGTCGTCGCGGCACCGGCCACCGCCGCCTGCACGCTCGCCACGCCGGTGTAGCAGAACAGGTTGAGGAACCGCTTGCCGCGCGCTTCCTGCGCCATGCGACGGCGCAAAGGCCGGTGGTCGAGGAACAGGCCGGTGTCGAGATAGTCGAACAGGTTCACCCGCAGCCGCGCATTCGATTCCTGCACGACGATGAACTCGTCGCGCTGCTGCATGCGGCCATACTTGGACCCACCCTTGCCGCGCTCGCGCGACTTCACTGCGATCTGCTCCTGCGGCACGCCGAACACCTCGCGGGTGGCGGCCAGCAGCTCGCTGAAACGACGGCGCACGTCGTGCTCGGGAATGGTGGCCGGTGCGGCGTACTCCTGCACATGCAGGAACGTGCGTGCCTGGCCGCCCTCATCCTGGTACACGTCGATCGCGGCGGCGTACTCGGGCAGGTCGGCATCGTAAACGCGATAGCAGGTGACGCCGTCGCGCGTGCGCCAGCTCTTGAACTTCTTCTGGTTCTTGCGCAGGCGGTTGGCGACCATCTGCGCCCCATCGGACAACGGCTTCGCCTCGCGCGGCTCGCGCGCCGGCGTGGCGACCGGATCGCAGACGATCAGCGCGCATTCGATCGCGCCATTGAACAGCTGGTACTTCTTGCCGGCGCGCAGACCCGTCGCATACCCGAGATCGGCATTGCCGCACAGCAGGCTGGCGCGCCACTGAGGCACGGCGCGCTGCAATGCATCGCCCAGCGTGCGGTACAGTTCGGCGTCGGCCGCGAGGCGTTCGTCGTACGGCGGATTGCAGACCACCAGACCGCGCGGCGTTTCCTGCACCGGCAACTGCGCCACATCGCGCGCATCGAACTGCAACTGTCCGGCCAGTCCCGCGAGCACGGCATTGTCGCGCGCGGCACGGATCGCACCCAGGTCGATGTCGCTGCCGAAGAACACCGGCCGCAACGCCTTCCGCCCGTCGGTTTCGCGCTGCACCGCATCGGCGAACAGCGCGCGCCACGCGTCGACGTCGAACCCCAGCCAGCGCGACGGCAGCACGTTGCCGTGCCGTTGCAGGCCCGGCGCGACGTCGGCCGCCATCAGCGCGCCCTCGATCAGCAGCGTGCCGCTGCCGCACATCGGGTCGAGCAATGCACCGCCCTCGTGGTACAGCGCCGGCCAGCCACCGCGCATCAACACGGCCGCCGCCAGGTTTTCCTTCAACGGTGCATCGTTCTGCGCCTGCCGCCATCCACGCCGGTGCATCGGGCCGCCGCCCAGGTCGATCGAGATCGTCGCGCGGTTCTTGCGCAGCGACAGGTTGATGCGCACGTCCGGCTGCTCGACGTCCACCGATGGACGTTCCAGGCCCTGCTGGCGCAGGCGGTCCACCACGGCATCCTTGACCCGCTGCGCGGCGAAGCGCGCATGCGTGATGGCGTCGCCCGAGACATGCGCATCCACCGACAGCGTCAGCTCGGACCGCGTGTGCTGTTCCCACGCGATCGCCATCACGCCGTCGTACAGCGCCTGCTCGTTGAGGCATTCGAACTCGGCGATGGGCCACAGGACGCGGCTCGCCAGCCGCGACCAGAGCACGGCGCGCTGCGCATCCGCCAGTTCGCCATCGGCATTGACGCCGGCGACGGTGGCGGTGGCCTTGGGCACGCCGAGCGCGAGCAGTTCGTCGGCAAGCAGGTATTCCAGGCCTTTCGCGCAGGAAACAAAGAACTTCAAGGGAAAACTCCGGAATTCGGGGCGGCAGCGCGTGGACGGGCGCAATTTTGCCGGACCGGAGGCAGGAACACACGGAAAACCCCGCCCGTGGAACCTCAGCAGGGCGACAGCCGCGCACCTTCACGCGACAGGGCGAGCCGGTGGGTCAGGTCCAGCCGTTCCAGCAGCGCTTCGTCGTGGGACACGATGACCAACGCGCCGCGGTATTGCCGCAGCATGCGCTCCAGCGCCTCCAGTCCATCCAGATCCAGGTGGTTGCCCGGCTCGTCGAGCAGCAGCAGGCCGGCCGGTTGCTCGGCATACAGGACGCAGGCCAGCGCAGCCTTCAGGCGCTCGCCGCCGCTCAGGCGCCCGCTGGGGTCTTCGATAAGGCGGGCATCCAGCCCCAGCAGGGCCAATCGCGTGCGCAGGGCGGATTCGACCTCCCCAGGGTTCGCCTCACGCAGTTGCGCCAGCACACTGGTGTCGGGATCCAGTCCGGCCAGACGCTGGTCGAGCCAGGCTACGGGCACGTGGGTGGTAACGCTTCCGGCCAGCGGCAGCACGTGCCCGGCCATCGCCCGCAGCAGGGTGGATTTTCCGCTGCCATTGGGACCGGTGACACCGATGCGCTGCCGGCCGGTGACAATCAGGTCCATCCCGCCGACCGTGGCCGGCACGAACGGCAGCACGGCGCGCTCCATCCGCACCACGACACGATCCTGCGCCGCGGCCGGCGGCGTGAACATCGCCAGTTCGACCGCCGTCTCCTGCTTGTGTGCGGCTTCCCGTAGCTGCAGCGCGAGTTGCTCGCGGGCCGCCTGCTGGCGGACCGCAAAGCGGCCTGCGCTCTCCTCGCTGCGCGACTTGCGCAGACCGAGCAGGATCGGCGGCAGGTTGGCGTCGCGCGCATCGCGGTTGCCGCGTGCCTGTCGCCGTTGCTGGCGCTCCCGCTGCTCATGCAGCGCGCGTGCCTGCCGCTGCACCGCAGCCTTGGCCTGCGCCAGTTCGCGCTGCGTCTGTTGCCGCTCGTCCGTCTTGCTGTCCGCGTAGAAACGGTAATTGCCGCCATACGTGCGCAGACCGCGCGGCGACAGTTCCTCGATGCGCACGACGGTGTCGAGCAGGCGGCGTTCATGGCTGATCACCAGCAGCCCGTTCGGCCATTGCGCCAGTTGCGCATGCAGCCGCTGCCGCTGATGGGCATCGAGATGATTGCTGGGTTCGTCGAGAATTAGGACATCGGCCTCGGACAGGAACGCGCCCGCCAGCGCGACACGCATCGCCTCTCCGCCGCTCAGCGTATCGGCGCGACGCCCGGGTGGCAGATCCGGCAAGCCCTGCGCGTCCAGCGCCAGCGCGAGCCGCTGGCGGATGTCCCAGCGATCGCCCAGCGCCTCGAAGTCGCGCACATCGGTACTGCCGGCTTCGATGCGCGCCAGCGCATCGAGCCAAGCGTCCACGCCGGCGAGTGAGGCGACGGTGGCGCCCGGCGGCACGTGGACCTGCTGCGGCAGGTAGTGGACGCAGCCACTTGCGCTGCGCTTGCCCGAACTCGGCGCGATCTCGCCAGCCAGCAGGCGCGCGAGCACGCTCTTGCCCACGCCATTGCGGCCGACCAGCCCCGTGGGGCGGCCGTCCAGATGCAGGTCGAGATCGGAGAACAGGATCCTGCCGTCAGGCAGGGACAACGACGCGCGGTCGAGCGTCAGGAACGGATGCGTCATGCGGATTCCACGGGATGCCATAGGAATGCCTCCGGCGCGAAGACCGGGAGGAACCTGGGCCGTCAGGCGACGGCGGCATCAATGGCGCATGGGCGTGAACACCTGGGACGAATGCAGGCCGCGATTCTACACGCAAGCCAGGACGTGGTCTGAACGCCACGCCCGCCGTGCGTTCAGAGCGACGCGAGCAACTGGCCGAACGCGCGAGCGGATGCCTCGACATGGTCGGAGAGGCGGTGCGTATCGTTGACCAGCAGCAGGCGCGCGCGACGCGGAAACGCCCAGTCGACCACGGCCTGTGCGGGGATCAGCTCGTCGTCCCAGCCATGGATGATCGACACCGGGATCGCGGCGGCGTCCAGTTCCGGCAGCGGCCCCATCGTGATCGGCGGCGCCATCAGGAACAGGCCGCGCACCGGCACCTCCAGCGAGATGCGCCCGGCGATGTAGGCGCCCAAGCTGGAACCGGCCAGCACCACCGGTCCGCGCGACGCCGCCGCCTGCGCCAAACCGCGCAGGCGCTCTTGGCGCGCGACGACGTCGCCCAGCGAGCTGACATCGCGGCGCGCATCCAGGTCGGTGAAGTCCGGCCGCTCGTGCGTCCAGCCAAGACGCTCGGCCACGTCGGCCAGCGCGGTGACCTTGGTCGCGTCCGGCCCGCTCTCGAAGCCGTGCGACAGGATGCAGTGGCCACGCATCACAGCGCCTCCACCGTGTCGCCCAGGCGGAACGTGCCGCCTTCGACGATGCGTGCACACAGGCCGCCGTGGCCGCGCATGGCGTTGTAGCCACCCGGACCCAGCGCGTCTTCCATGCGCGAACAGGGATCGCAGTCCTCCGTGCCTTCGAACACTGCATCGCCGATGCGAAAGCGACGGCCCTTCAGCGCGACCAACGGAATGCCCGACACCACCACGTTCCGGCGCAGCAGCGACGGCGCGAGATCCGGACGCTGCGCCAGCGCCGCAATGACCGGCAGGTGCTCGGCCTGGATCAGGGTGATGCCGCGCTTGCCACTGCCGCCCTTGTAGCGGTCGCCGACCAGACCGCCGCCGGTGACGGCTTCGACGGCCTCGGCAGCGACCATGACCTCATCGCGTGCGGGACGCAGGCCGATCCATTCGACCTTGCCGGCGCGCGGCAGGGTCGCCATCAGCTTGGCCAACGATGATTCAGGATTCAGTGGCATGGGCGACCGCACGCGACGTGGAAGGTCACCAGTTTACTGGACCGGCCTGGGGCCCGCCGCGCCTGCTAGCATCGGCGCATGAGCACCGAACGCACCGCCTTCGCACGTATCGTCGATCCGCTGCCCTACGAGGACAGACTCGAGGCGCGTACGCTGGACCAGATCGATCTGGTGGTCATCCACTGCACCGAACTGCCGGACCTGGCGACCGCGCGCGAGTACGGCGAGCGCATCCTGCACGCCTCAGGCACAGGCAACTGCGGCCACTATTACGTCGACCGCGACGGCAGCGTGCATGTCTACGTGCGGTCGGAGCGCGTCGCCCACCATGTACGCGGCTACAACCCGCGATCGGTCGGCATCGAACTGGTCAACACCGGCCGCTATCCGCACTGGCTGTCGACCGGCAGCCAGAGGATGGAAGAGCCCTACACCGACGCGCAGATCGCTTCGCTGGGCGCGCTGCTGGCGGACCTGCAGCGCGAACTGCCGTCGCTGCGCTTCATCGCCGGCCACGAGGACCTCGACACCGCCTGCGAGCCGGCCAGCGACGATGCGGACGTGCTCGTCCACCGCAAGATGGATCCGGGCCCGCTGTTCCCTTGGGACGTAGTGCTGCGTACCACGCCGCTGCAGCGCCTGCTGCCCTGACCGGGCCGCACGCGGCGGGCCGCTATAATCGCCGCTCGCCACGCATTCAGGCCCTGCCGTGCCCGCTCCCGAACCCGTCGTCTCCGAACTGATCGAACTGCTGTCGCTGGAGCGGCTGGAAGACAACCTGTTCCGCGGCCAGAGCCGCGACATCGGCACCAAGTACGTGTTCGGCGGCCAGGTACTGGGGCAGGCGCTGTCGGCCGCCCAAGCGACGGTGGAAGGTGGCTCCGGCAGCCGACGCGCGCACTCGCTGCACGCCTACTTCCTGCGCGCGGGCAACATCGAGGCGCCGATCGTTTACGAAGTGGACCGCACGCGCGACGGCGGCAGCTTCTCGGTGCGGCGCGTGACCGCCATCCAGCACGGCCGCGTGGTGTTCTTCTGCGCCGCCTCGTTCCAGGCCGAGGAAGAAGGCGCGGAACACCAGCTGTCGATGCCGGAAGTGCCGCAGCCGGAGGACATCGCCCCCGCTCCGCCCGTACCGGCCGAGGTGATGGCCACGCTGCCGCCGAAGGTGCAGCGCTGGATGTCGCGGCGCGGTCCGTTCGAGTTCCGCCACGTCTATCCACGCGACGAACTGAATCCGCCCAAGCGTCCGCCGTTCCAGCAGGTGTGGTTCCGCCTGAGCGAGCCGGTCGGCGATTCGCCGGAGTTGCATCGCGCACTGCTCGCCTACGCGTCCGATTTCCAGCTGCTGGGCACGGCGACCTATCCGCACGGCATCAGCTACTACCAGCCGAACGTGCAGATGGCCTCGCTCGACCACGCGCTGTGGTTCCACCGCCCCTTCCGCGCCGACGACTGGCTGCTGTATTCGATCGACAGCCCCAGCGCGAGCGGCTCGCGCGGACTCGCGCGCGGACAGATCTTCGACCGCCAGGGCCGGCTGGTCGCCAGCACCGCGCAGGAAGGCCTGATCCGCGTGGTGCCCGATGCCGAAGCGGCATCGGCCGTTCCGGCCAAGGACTGAGGAGCCAGCATGCGCCAGGTGTTTTCCAGCCAGCGGATCGAGACCGTCGAGGGCGTGGCCAAGCTGCTGATCGATGCCGGCATTCCCGTGCACATCAGCAACGGCCGCTCGTACCACAGCAAGCGCGGCGGGCAGTTCAGCTATACCGAACCGGTGAAGGCACAGCTGCAACCCTCGGTCTGGGTGCGCCACGCCGATGACCAGCCGCGCGCGCGCGAACTGCTGCGCGAGGCCGGCCTGCTGGAAACCACGCGGCCCGGGTATGCGTCCACGCTGACGTTCAACAGCCCTCAGGAACAGGCCACCGCGCAGCGGCCCTGGGCCTGGCGCATCCGCCTCGTCCTGCTGGCACTGATCGCCCTGGCGGCCGTCGTGATGTGGATGCGCCGTCCGGTGCCGCCACCGGCCGCCGTGCCGCAGCTGGAGCAGGCACCGCCCGTCCAGCCTGCCCCGGCGGAGGAAGAGGAAGACCGCATCCGTATCCAGCCCGCCACCGGCGGCTGAGCACCGGGGTGGCATGCAAAGGCGCGTTGC
The DNA here is from genome assembly GCF_964252945.1 of Pseudoxanthomonas sp. LjRoot143. Taxonomy (NCBI): domain Bacteria; kingdom Pseudomonadati; phylum Pseudomonadota; class Gammaproteobacteria; order Lysobacterales; family Lysobacteraceae; genus Pseudoxanthomonas; species Pseudoxanthomonas sp. LjRoot143. Next base: position 2,435,117 of record NZ_CAXUPM020000001.1, read on the forward strand.
GCTGTCCGGTCACATCCTGCTCGCAGGACCGTCTCGGTCATCACTCCCATCGATGACTCCGACGCCATGAACGCGATCGCCCTCGACCTGATGCTGCAGACCGAACTGCCCGCCGCCACCCGCGGCAGCCAGGAAGCCTATGGCCGCATCGTCCACGCCTGCCAGAACACGGTCACCGCCATCGCCTTGGCGATCACCCGCGACGTGCAGGCCAGCGAGGACATCGCGCAGGAGGCGTTCCTGAAGGCCTGGCAGCAACTCGACCGGCTGAAGAACAGCGCCAGCTTCCTGCCGTGGCTGCGGCAGATCACCCGCAACCTGGCACGCGACTGGCTGCACGCGCAGCATGGCCGGCCGATGTCGGGCGAGGTGGCCGAGATCGCCATCGGCATGGCCGCCGATCCCGGTCCGACGCCGGCCGAACGCCTGTTGCAGACGGAAGAGGAAATCGTCGCCACCGAGATCATCTCGTCGCTGCCGGAAGACAGCCGCGAGACGCTGTTGCTGTTCTACCGCGAAGGCCAGAGTTCGCAGCAGGTCGCCGACCTGCTGGGCCTCAGCGATGCCGCCGTGCGCAAGCGCCTGTCGCGCGCCCGTGCGATGGTCCGCGACGAACTGCTGCAGCGCTTCGGCGAGTTCGCGCGATCCACCGCGCCGACCGCGGCCTTCACGATGATCGTGCTGGGCGGCCTGGTCGGCGCGATGCCGGCCGCGAGCGCGGCAACGGTGATCGGTTCCGGTGTCCTGGGCAGTGGCCTGGCCGGCAAGCTGGGAACGGGGGGACTCACCACCGGCGGCGTCACCGGCGGCGTAGCCGGCGGTTCGCTGGGCGTGATCTTCGAGCAGGTCACCCAGCATCCCGCCGCACTGTGGGGCGCCATGGGCGGCGTACTCGGCGGCCTGATCGGTTATGCCTTCACCTGGTGGTACCTGGCACGCTTCTGCCAGACCGCGCAGGAGCGGCAGCAGGTGCGGCGTTTCATGGCGCTCAACACCATCACCGGCTCGGCCTGGCTGTTCTGCCTGATGCTGGCATCGCTGCTGGCAACCGGCTGGCAGGCCCTCGCGATCATCACGGTCGCGGGACTGTCAGCGGTCAACTACCAGTACCTCGTCATGCTGCCGAAGATCATGGACCCGATCCTCGCCTACCCCGTCAACGAGCGGCGGCGCCGCGGCTACGGCTACCTGATCGGTAAACAGGCGATCGTGCTCAGCAGCGTGCTCGCCGTAGGCGCTGTCGTGTTCGTCCTCATCCGCACGGGTCGCCTGGTCTTCTAGCCAACACGCGCGCACCGGCCCCGAAGGACCGGTGCGCGATGATGCGCTACTCAGCGACGGGTCGGCCGGCCCGCAGCCAGCTCGTCCTTGGACAGGAAGCCATCCTTGTTGGTGTCGAGCGCATCGAAGCGCGCGGCGAAACGGCCCTTGTCCTTCACCTCATCGCGCGACAGGCGTCCGTCCTTGTTCGCATCCAGCGCCGTGAAGCGCTCGTCCATGCGCGCCTGCATGCGCTGCTGGAACTCGGCACTGCGTGCGACATCGGCCTGGTCGATCTCGGCACGCGTCAGCTTGCCATCCTTGTCGGCGTCGGCCTTGGCGAACCATTCGTCACGACGCTGCTTGCCGCGCAACTCGCGGTCGGCACGGTCGATCACACCATCCTTGTTCGCGTCCAGCGTATCGAAGCGTGCGGCGAAACGCGGGTTCGCGGCGGCCTCGGCCTTGCTGATCCGGCCATCGCCGTCGGTATCGAGCTTCCCGACGCCGTCGCCGTGGCGCGGGCCGCCATGACGGCCATGGCCACGCATGCCCTTGCGCTGCGGACGCTCGTCGGCGGTCAGTTTGCCGTCGCCGTTCTTGTCCAGTTCGGCGAAACGCTCCGCCAGACGCGGATGCGCGACGGCTTCGGCCTTGTCGATGGCGCCGTCGTTGTTCTTGTCGAGGCTGGCGCGCGCCGGCTTCGCGGCATCGCCGGTCTGCGTGGCGGCGAACGCGGATCCGGCGCCGAGGGCGGCCAGCACGGCCACGAAAAGCAGGGTCTTGCGGTTCATCGTGTTCTCCTGAAGACGCGGCGCCACCTGCGCCACTGGCAGGGAAAACGCGCCTGCACCCCGGCGGTTGACGCGCGGACGGACGCGTTCAGGCAGCGGACGGTCGCGATGCCCGAGACCGGGGCGCCGCAGTATGCTGGCCGCATGTCACTTCCGCTCGCCCGTGCCCTGTCGATCTTCGGCCATCCAATGCTGGTGCTGCCGATGGCCGTGCTGGCGATCGCGTTGGCCCAGGGCGATGCGCGGACAGCCGCATGGTCGGCGGCGGGCTTCGGCGCATTCGCTGCGCTGGTGATGGGCTACTCGTGGTGGCAAGTGCGTCGTGGGCGCTGGGGCCACGTGGATGCCAGCGCAACACACGAACGCAGCGCGTTGAACCGTTTCCTGCTGGTGGCCCTCACCGCCGGTGCCGTCCTGGTCGCGTGGCGCGGCGGTCAGCCGCTGTTCGCACTGGGACTCGCGCTGTCCGCGGCCATGATCCTGGTCGCGATGCTGACGGCGCGCTGGTGCAAGCTGTCGCTGCATCTGGCATTCGTCGTCTTCGCGGCATGCCTGTTGCGCGAACTCGGCACCGTGTGGATGCTCGCGGCGTTGCTCTTCGCCGCCGCCGTGGCCTGGTCGCGTCTCGCGCTGCAGCGGCATACGCATCGCGACCTGGTCGCCGGCGCGGTGGCCGGCACGCTCGCGGGCCTCGCCTTCTGGCCATTGGCTGCCCACTGGACGCACTGACATGGGCGAGAACACACAGCCCATCGACGACCTGCGCCTGTTCCATACCGGCGAGCATCCGTGCGGCTACTGGCCCGACCGCGTCGCCCGCGATCTGGTGCTGGATCCACGCGATCCGCGTCTGCCGCAGCTTTATCCGGATGCGCTGGGCTGGGGCTTCCGCCGCTCCGGCGACATCGTCTACCGGCCGCACTGCCGGCAGTGCCGCGCCTGCGTCGCCGTGCGGATCCCGGTGGCCGACTTCGTCCCCGACCGCAGCCAGCGGCGCTGCGCGGCACGCAACGCGCACGTGGACACGCGGATCGTCGCTGCGCTGCGCGACGAGGAACACTTGGCCTTGTACCAGCGCTATCTCGCCGCGCGCCATCCGCTCGGCGGCATGGACGACCACGGCGCGACCGAGTTCGACCAGTTCCTGGTGGGCAGCTGGTCGCGCGGGCGCTTCGTCGAGCTGCGCGAAGACGGTCGCCTGCTGGCGGTCGCGGTGACCGACGTCATTCCCGGTGCGCTGTCCGCGGTCTACACGTTCTACGATCCCGCACTTGAATCGCGCAGCCTGGGCACACTGGCCATCCTGCGCCAGATCGAATGGGCGCGACGCGACGGCTACGCTCACCTGTATCTCGGCTACTGGATCGATGGCCATCGCAAGATGGACTACAAGCGCCGGTTCGCGCCGCTGGAATGCTTCAACGGACGGAGCTGGGTGCCGGCCGATCTGTGAGTCGAGCGTTGCATCCGGGCGTCTAATGTGAGGCGTAAATGTAAATGGCAACTCCGTGATTGAGTGCACAGAATGTGCCACCGACGCGACTGCGTGTCGGCGCTGGAACATCCACTCAATCGCTTGGAGCTTTCATGAAGTTCAACATTCTTGCCCTCGCGGCGCTGACCACCCTGGCGCTGGCCGCCTGCAAACCGGCCGACGATGCCGCGCCTGGTGCCGATGCGCCGACCGTCGAAGCCCCTGCTGCCTCCGGTGACATCGTCGCTGCTCCCGCAGACGCCACGACCGGCACCGTCGATGCCGGCACCGGTGTGCCCGAGTGCGACCAGTACCTGGAAAAGGTCTACGCGTGCATCAGCGACAAGGTGCCGGAAGCGCAGCGCGAGATGATGAAACAGGGCATCGAGCAGTCGAAAGCCGGCTGGTCGGCCCTGACCGACAAGACGGCACTGGCCGCCCAGTGCAAGACCGCGATGGACCAGGCCAAGACCGCCTACGCGGCGATGGGCTGCACGTTCTAAGCGTTTCCCGGGCTAACTCGTCGTTAGCCTGCAGCGCCCCGGTTTTCCGGGGCGCTTTTTTACGCCTGTCATCGTGACGTGACAAAATCCACGCATGCGTACCCTCTTCCTCCTGTTCACGATGACCCTCGCCGCCTGCAGCTCGCCCGCCAAGATGGATGAGCCCGCCAGCAGGCAGGCCATGCCGCTGCGTGTGGCGACCTACAACACGTCGCTCTTTTCCGACGATGCGGGCGGCGTGATCCGGCAGCTTGAAGGCGATGACCCGCACGCGCGCAAGATCGCCGCGGTACTGCAGAAAGTGCGTCCCGACCTGGTATTGCTCAACGAGTTCGACTACGACGACGCGCATCGCGCCGCCGACCTGTTCCAGCAGCGCTATCTCGAGATTGCCCAACCCGGGGGCGGCGAACCGCTGCGGTACCCCTATCGCTATCTCGCACCGGTGAACACCGGCGTTCCGAGCGGCCTGGACCTGGATCGCAACGGCTCGGTCGGCACCAGCGGCCGCGAACGCGGCAACGATGCGTGGGGCTACGGACTGCATCCCGGCCAGTACGGCATGCTGGTGCTGTCGCGTTTCCCGATCGATGAAGCACAGGTGCGTTCGTTCCAGTTGCTGCGCTGGAGCACGCTGCCGGGCGCCACCAACCCCGTCGACCCGACGTCGAACCAGGCGTTCTATCCCGACGCGATCTGGAAACAGCTGCGCCTTTCATCGAAGTCGCACTGGGACGTGCCGGTGAGGACGCCGGGCGGCGTGGTCCACTTCCTCGTCTCGCATCCGACGCCGCCGGTGTTCGATGGTCCCGAGAACCGCAACGGCCTGCGCAATGCGGACGAGATCCGGCTGTGGCGCGAGTACCTGACGTCGCGTGATGCGCCGTGGCTCTGCGACGACCAAGGCCGTTGTGGCGGACTGGCGGCCGATGCGCGCTTCGTCATCGCCGGCGACCTGAACAACGATCCGGCCGATGGCGACGGCCAGCACGAGGCCATCATCGAACTGCTGGAACACCCGCGCGTGATGCGCATGGCCACGCCGCGCAGCGAAGGCGGCGAAGAGACCGCGCTCGCCTACGCGGCCAAGGGACTGCAGCGTCGTGGCTCACCTGCGCATGTCACGGGCGATTTCGGCCGCCGCAACGGTGCGCTGCGGCTGGATTACGTGCTGCCGTCCACCGGCTTCCGCCTGACCGGCAGCGGCGTGTTCTGGCCGAAGAAGGACCAGCCCGATGCCGCCATCGCCGACGGCAGCGACCATCACCTGGTGTGGGTGGACCTTACGCTGTAGCGGTCGACGGCGCCGCGCTCATGCGCGGTCCGAAGCCGAACAGCGATTCGTTCTGCGCCGACACGATCATCCGGATCATGCTGCCGGGCACCATCAGTTCCACCTGTACCTCATGACCCTCGGCGTCCTTGCCGACCAGCGTCATTTCGGTGAAGGCGCCGCCGGTGTCGATCTCCTTGCAGAAGATGTGCGGGCCTTCCGGTTGGTTGGTCAGATAGGGCTTGATCGCGTCGCCCAACGCTTCGAGCGCCTGTGGGAAGAAGAAGACGGCGTAGCCGGTGTTCCCGTTCACGGTGCGCGCCTCACGCCAGATCGATGGTAATGGCGGCGGCCGCATCGCGCGCTACCGCGCGTGCGGCATCGACGTCTGCGGCACGCGCCAGCGTCACGCCCACGCGACGATGGCCCTCCACGCGCGGTTTGCCGAACAGGCGCAGCGCGGTATCGGGCGCGACCAGCGCACCTTCGACGTTGCCGAACACCGGCACGCCGTGGCCGTGCGCCAGCATGGCGCAGGACGCGGACGGACCGCTCTGGCGGATCGCCGGGATCGGCAGGCCAAGGATGGCGCGCGCGTGCAGCGCGAATTCGGAGAGCTCCTGCGATACCAGCGTCACCAGACCAGTGTCGTGCGGGCGCGGCGAGACTTCGCTGAACCACACCTCGTCCCCCTTCACGAAGAGCTCCACGCCGAACAGGCCCCAGCCACCGAGGTCGTCGGTGACCGCGCCCGCGATCTGCTGCGCGCGCTCCAGCGCACGCGGCGACATCGGTTGCGGCTGCCAGCTTTCGCGGTAGTCGCCATCCTTCTGCCAGTGGCCGATGGGATCGCAGAATGAGGTGCCACCGGCATGGCGCACGGTCAGCAGGGTGATCTCGTAATCGAAGTCGATGAAGCCTTCCACGATGCAGCGGCCCGCGCCGGCGCGGCCGCCGGTCTGCGCGTAGTCCCACGCCGCATCGATATCGGCCTCGCTGCGCAACGTGCTCTGGCCCTTGCCGGAGGACGACATCACCGGCTTCACCACGCACGGCAGGCCGATCGCCTGCACCGCCTCGCGGTACTCCTCGCGCGTGTCGACGAAGCGGTATGGCGACGTCGGCAGGCCCAGCGTTTCCGCGGCCAGCCGGCGGATGCCTTCGCGGTCCATCGTCAGTCGTGCGGCGCGCGCGGTGGGAATGACCCGCGCGGCGCCTTCGGCTTCCAGCGCGACCAGGGTTTCGGTGTGGATGGCCTCGATCTCCGGCACGACCAGGTGCGGCTGCTCGCGGGCGATCAGCGCACGGATCGCGGCCGGGTCCAGCATGTCGAGCACGTGCGAACGATGCGCCACCTGCATGGCCGGCGCGTCCGCGTAGCGATCGGCGGCGATCACTTCCACGCCCAGGCGCTGCAGTTCGATGGCCACTTCCTTGCCCAGTTCGCCCGACCCCAGCAGCAGGACGCGGGTGGCATGAGGCGACAGTGGGGTTCCAAGGGTGGTCATGCGCAGGCGTCCGGAAAAGGGGGCGCCAGTTTAACGGGGCTGCCGACAGGCGGCGCCAACCGCCCGTTGACATCTGATATCAAATTGATATCTTTCAGCCTCAACCAAGGAAAAGTGCCATGAGAGAGAACGCCAAGTCGTCGTTGCCCGGTATTCCGGTCCTGCTGGGTGTCCTGCTGCTGGGCGCGGGGGCGCTCGCCATCTTCGTGACCGCCGCCGCGGGCAAGCTGCCTGCCGGGCTGATACTCGCCGTCCTGCTCGGCATCATCGCCATCTTCATCATGGCCGGCCTGTACAAGCTAGAGCCCAACCAGTCCGCCGTGCTCAGCCTGTTCGGCAAGTACGTGGGCACGGTGAAGGACAACGGCCTGCGCTGGAACAACCCGTTCTTCAGCAAGCGCAAGATCTCGCTGCGCATCCGCAACTTCGAGAGCAGCCGTCTGAAGGTCAACGAGCTGGATGGCAGCCCGATCGAGATCGCCGCGGTGATCGTGTGGCAGGTGGTCGATTCGGCCGAGGCCGTGTTCAACGTCGACGACTACGAGAGCTTCGTGCACATCCAGTCCGAATCTGCGCTGCGTGCGATGGCCTCCAGCTATCCGTACGACCAGCACGAAGAGGGCCAGATCGCCCTGCGCAGCCATCCGCAGGAGATCTCGCAGCACCTGCAGGAACAGATTGCCGAACGCCTGGGCAAGGCGGGCGTGGACGTGATCGAGGCGCGTATCAGCCACCTGGCCTACGCCCCGGAAATCGCCCAGGCGATGCTGCAGCGCCAGCAGGCCAACGCAGTGATCGCCGCGCGTACGCGCATCGTCGCCGGCGCCGTCGGCATGGTGGAGATGGCGCTGGCGGAGCTGCAGAAGAACGACGTGGTGAAGCTGGACGAAGAGCGCAAGGCGCAGATGGTCAGTAATCTGCTGGTCGTACTGTGCGGCGAGCGCGGCACCCAGCCGATCGTCAACACCGGCTCCATCTACTGACGCGGGCACGTCGGCATGCATGCCCTCGTCCCGCTGGTCCTGGCCATCTCCGGCCTCCCTGCCCTGCTCATCGGCGCATGGATGAGCCGCGAGCCCGACGCGCGCTCGCGTGCCCTGGCCCTGCACTGGGTGCTGGTAGGCCTGGCGATCCAGGCCGGCGCCGTTGGCGTCTACTGGGCGGGCGATGACGACAGGATCGCGCAGGGCATCGTGATCGCGATGGTGGTGCTGGTGAATGCGCTGATCGTATCGATGGTGCTGCGACTGCGCCGCAACAGGAAGAACCCGTGAGCGAGAAGCAGGACAAGAAGGCCTATCCGCTGCGCATCAATGCCGAGGTACTGGCGGCGATGCAACGGTGGGCGGACGACGAACTGCGGTCGCTCAACGCCCAGATCGAATACGTGCTGCGCGATGCGCTGCGCAAGGCCGGGCGGCTTCCGAAGGGGGGCGCCCAGGACAAAGACAACAAGGAATCGCCATGAACCACCGCTGGAGCCACAAGGTCGTCGAGATTCCCTACAGGATGTTCGCGGGCAAGCTGACTGACCGCATCCAGCAGGAGCTGGACAAGATGAGCACGCAGGGATGGGAGCTGGTCAGCACCCTCTTCATCGAACACGAGGTCTCGGTGCGGTTGTTCTTCAAGAAGCCTGCCTGAGCGGCAGCGATGGCCGGCCTGCTCAGACGGATCAAACGCCTCTGGATCGCGCTGGGAGTGGCGGCCACCGTCGTGTTCACCGCCTGGTGCCTGCTGGCCTATCGCGCCAATGCGGACGGCATCCGCGCATCGATGTCCGATGACCGCGTCGACGTCGTGCATGGCGATCACCGGTGGACGTTCCGCCCGCGCAGCATGCGGCCGCAGGCAACGGGGCTGTTGCTGTTCTCCGGCGCGCTGGTCGATCCGCGCGCCTACGCCCGGCTGGCACGCGATGCCGCCGCCGCGGGTCACCCCGCCGTCGTGGTCGAATTGCCCAGGCGCGGTGCGCTGGGCGGTGCGGAAGGATCGCCCGTCCTGCAGCGGGGCCGCGATGCGATGGCGGCCCTGCCCGAGGTGCGCTGCTGGGTCATCGGGGGACACTCCCGCGGCGGCGAAGTGGCGTCGCGTTACGTGCTTGCCTATCCCGATGCTGTCGCGGCCCTGCTGCTGATCGGCACCTCGCACCCCCGCGACGTGGACCTCTCAGCGCTGACGATACCGGTCGCCAAGCTGACCGGCGATCGCGACGGCCTCGCTACGCCCGAACGCGTCGCTCGAAACCGTCGCCTGCTGCCATCGACCACGCGCTGGGTCGACCTCCCGGGTGCCAACCACTCGCAGTTCGGGGATTACGGGTTCCAGCCCGGGGATCGGTTCGCACGACTGCCTCGCGAGCGTCAACACCGTCGACTGACCGAAGAAGTCCGCCGGCTGCTCGCGGCCACGACCCTTTCCGCCTGCCACCCCTCATCGACTCCGCCGTAGGAACCGCCATGCAGCAGAAGCACGAATTCGACGTCGCACCCTTGCCCTCCCATACCACCTGGTGGTTGTGGATCCCGATGCTGGTCGCCATCGGTGCGGCCGTCGCGGCGATCAGCATGGATTCGCATACCCCTCCTCCCGTGGCCGCCTGGCTCGTCGTGCCGTTCGTGTTGCTGGTCGGCATCGTGCTGACGCTGGCGCTTCGGCGCCGCCAGATCGCTCTCGACAACCGGACGCTGCGGGTACGCGCGACGTTCTACTCGAAGACGTTGCCCGTGGAAGCCATCGACGTGGACAAGGCCCGGGTACTGAGCCTGGAGGAGCACACCGATCTGGCGCCCATGTTGAAGACCAATGGCTTCAGCCTGCCGGGCTTCAAGGCCGGCCACTTCCGGCTGCGCAACCTGGGCAAGGCCTTCTGCCTGGTGACCGATCGCACCCGCGTGCTTACCCTGCCGCTGCGCGACGGTGGCATGGTGCTGCTGAGTCCAGCGCGCCCCGCCGATCTGCTCGCCCGGTTGCGCGAACTGGCGGCCTCCACGCCGCATCGCTAAGCTGCCGCCATGCACCGCCTGCCCGCCCGCGTCCTGACGACGCTGCTGCTCAACACGCCGCAGGTGGAGCTGTGGCCCGCCGACCTGCTGCGCGCACGCGGCAATGCGGATGCGCGCGCGCTCGCCGGCGCGCACACCGTACTGCGCCGCAAGCAGGATGGACGCTACCTGGCTGCCGTGTCGGCACACGCCGTCCTTCCGCTGGTACCGGGCCTGCGCCGCGAGCCCGGGCTCGACGACGCGTGGGACGCGCTGGACCGGCTCGAGGGCGCCTCACGCGGCTTGGATGCGGATGCACAGGGCGTGCTGCCGCTGCATGCGCTGCACGAACGCCTGCACGCCCTCGGGCTCGACGACAGCTACGGCGAGCGCAGCGGCCTCGCCCTGGTCGCCGAGCCGGCCGCGCTGGCGTTCGCCGGGCGCGACCGCTATCGCAGGCCGTTGTGGCTGACCGCCGCCGCCGCGCGCGCCTGGCTCACCATGCAGCGCGCGGCTTACGGGGAAGGCATCGTCCTCGACGCAATCTCCGGCTACCGCAGCCACGACTACCAGCTCGGCATCTTCACCCGCAAGCTGGCGCGCGGGCAGACGGTCGAAGAGATCCTCACTGTCAACGCCGCGCCCGGCTACAGCGAACACCACGGCGGTCGCGCGCTCGATATCGGCACGCCCGGCGAGCCGCCGGCCGAAACGTCCTTCGAGAATACGCCCGCCTTCGCCTGGCTCACGCGGCACGCCGGCGACTTCGGCTTCGCCATGAGTTATCCGCGCGACAATCCGCACGGCATCGTCTACGAACCGTGGCACTGGTGCCATGTCGCGAACTGACGCCGCGCACCCACCAGGGGTTTGATGATGGACCAACCGTACCAGCCGCCGGATGCGGAGCTCACACACGTAGACGACGGCACGCGCGGTCGCGTTTTCCGTGATGCGACCACGCTTACCCGCACCGCCACGGGCCTGCTGCTGGCCGGCGCGGCGACCTCAGCCGCAGCGATCGTTGTCTATCTCGTGCAGAACATCGTGCTTGGCGAAGTGGTGGCGGGCATGCGCGACTACGACGACATGCCATTCCCCCTGCTGATCGCCATGATGGGAATCGGTCTTCTGCAGTTGCTGGTCACCCTGGCCACCTACATCGTGATCGGCATGTGGCTCTACCGCATGTGCTGGAACGCCCACAGCCTGGCCGGTACCCGGCAAATGACGGTAACGCCCCGCTGGTCGGTGCTCTGGTACTTCATCCCGTTCGCCAATCTGTGGATGCCTTTTGTGGCGATGCGCGAGACATGGAAGGCCAGTGCGGCACCGCATGACGTGGCGAACGCACGCAGTCATCCGATAATCCCGCTGTGGTGGACACTGTGGCTGGTGACCGGCGTCCTGTCGTGGGCCGCGATGCGGACCGGGCTGACGGTCGCGGATGCGCAGGACGAGATCGACGGCAACATCGCGATGCTCGCCAGCGACGCGAGCAACATCCTGCTCAGCCTGGCCCTGCTGTTCATCGTCCGGCGCCTGTGGCGCATGCAGCAGGACGCCCGCGTCCGCCGCGCGTCGCGGGAGGTCTGACTCAGTCCTGCGACCGCTTCGTCGGCGTCTTCGCCTCGGTGCCGGCATCGGCGATACGCCACAGGTACTGCGCTGCATACGTGCGGTAAGGCCCCCACGTCTCGCCGCGCGCCGCCAGTTCCTTCGGCGTCGGCATGGCGTCCAGCTTGTCGACGAACTGCGCGCCCTTGCGCACGCCCAGATCATCGATCGGCAGCACATCCGGGCGACCCAGCCGGAACATCAGCATCATTTCCACCGTCCAGCGGCCGATGCCGCGCACGGGCACCAGCGCGGCGACGATCTCGTCTTCGTGCATCGTCGACATCTGCCGCAGCGTGGGGATTTCGCCACGCCGCTCGCGCGCCGCCAGATCGCGCAGCGCCAGCGTCTTGTTGCCGGACACTCCGCAGGCGCGCAGCGCCGCGTCGTCGATGCGGTCCAGGGTGTCGAAGTGGAGGCGCGCGCTGGCGATGGCGGCTTCGACGCGACCGACGATGGTCGCTGCCGCCTTGCCGCTCAGTTGCTGGTAAAGGATCGCCCTGGCCAGCGCGTCGACCGGATCGAAGGTCTTCTTCCAGGTGGCCTGGGGCTCGATGTAGCCGATCCGCTTCATCCACGCACCCAGCTTGCGGTCACGCCGGGTCAGGTGGTCCCAGGCGTGCTCCGTGTCGAAGCCGCGTGCGTGCCGGGGCATGGTGTCAGCGACGGATGGCGTCGACCGCCCACAACACCCAGCCCAGCATCAGGGTGATGCCGCCGGCGGGCGCCAACCGGGTCGGCAGGCCGAAGAGCGCCCCGCCCACCAGGCTTCCCGCAAACAGCAGCGTGCCCAGCAGCAGCAGGCAGAGCGCCCCGGTTCCGAGACGCCGGGTCGTACCGGGCGCCAGTGCGGCCAGCGCCAGCCCGTGACCGAATGCGAACAAGGCAGCCATCTGCACATGCGACTGCGCCTGGGCAACCGCTATCCCGTGCGAGGCATAGGCGGATAGACCCACCGCGACGGCCGCCAGCAGGCCGCCACTCAAAGCGAGGAACGAGGGTTTGCGTTGGCGTCGGTCGTAGTTCATCGGTTCGCGGGTCCCGGGATCGGGCGGGCATCCTGCCAGGGGAAGGACGTGCGATCCGGGAGTCGCAACCCCACAAACACAACGCGCCGCATGAAGCGGCGCGTTGGGGTGGAGCGGGTCATCCGGGACAGGCGTCCGGGAAGGTTTACTGCTTGACGGCCCAGTAGACGTCGAACTTGCCGTCTTCCAGGAACGCGCCATCGACGCCGGACTTCCAGGACTCGTACGGACGGTCGACGACTTCGTGACCGGCGGTGACCGCCCAGGCACGCAGTGCATTGCGCTGGTTGTCCAACTGCGACATATAACCCGTGTAGCTGCCGTAGGCCGACTTGCGGGCCTGCGTACGGACGTACTCCACCGGCGCACCGGACGGGATGGTGACCTTCAGTTCACCCGTGGAGGCGACCGGCGCCGGCGGCGGCGTGACCGGAGCGGCACCCTCGGCGGCGGCGTCGGCCTTCGGCGCGGCGCTGCCCTTGCGGACCGGCTGGGCGACATCGAAGGCGTACTTCTCGGTGCCGAAGTCGGTGGTGATGATGCGCAGCGGGCCGGCGGCGACCAGGCCGTTGGCGTCCATCACGCGCTTGATCCATTCCTGGTTCGACTTGATCGAGCCCTTGATGGCGTCGTTGTTGCGGTCGATGTTGCCGGCGTTGACGACCAGCAGGTCCTCGGCGGGCACGTCGACGATCTTGAGGTCGCTCAGCGTGCTGCCCGCTTCGCGGTAATCGATGTTCGGCACGGTGGCGAGCATGTTGCTCAGCTTGCCCAGGCCGGCCTTGACGGCGTCGCCGACGTGGCGGCTGACGTACATGCCGGCATAACGGCCGATCAGGTTGAAGCCGTACGAGACCTCATAGCTCTGCGTGACCTTGACGTTGCGGTTGTTCTTGCCGCTCGGCTCCAGCGCGAAGGTGCTGCGCTTGTCGGTGCCCATGCGCTTGTCGACGATCGAGTAGACGATCTTGCCCGGGCCGCCGGTCGGCGCGGGGCGCTCGCTCTCGGTGATTTCCCAGCTGCCCTGTCCCCAGGCCGCGTTGGCGGAATTGAAGTCCACCTTGGCGCCGACACCCGTGTTGTCTTCGCCGCCGGAGTAGCTCAGCTCGTTGGCCGCGCTCGGAATCAGCGGATTCCAGTCCTTCAGACGACGCACGTTGTTCAGCGTGTCGAACACGATGGTCATGCGACGGTTGGTCTCGATGCTTTCCTGCAGCTGGCGCGAGGACGGCAGGACCAGGCCGATCACCAGAAACAGCGCCAGAACCAGCGCCAACGCAATCACGAACTCGATCAAACGGGTCATTCAGGAGTCTCCGGGGGCCGGTGCCTCGGCCGTGAAAAAAATGCACCGCGCATCCTAGCAGGGTTGCAGGGCTTCGGGCAGCCCATCTGACACCGGTTGGCCGCCCCTCTCCGGGACGTACGCGGGCGCATGCCGAGTGGCTGCCGGAAGCCCTGTTGCGCTGCAACGGCGGGCGTTTCCGCCATCCAGCCGGGGGCCTTCGCTACGACCCCGGCGTCGCCCGGCGCACCCGGTCGGGTGGATGTCCTCGCCTCAGACCAGCTGCAGTTCGAACGCCTTCAGTACTGCCCTGGTGCGATCGCGCACGCCGAGCTTGGAGAGGATGTTGGAGACGTGGTTCTTGATGGTGCCTTCGGCCACGCCCAGCGAGTTGGCGATCTCCTTGTTGGAAAAGCCGCTGGCCATCAGGCGGAGGATCTCGGTCTCGCGGTCGGTCAGCGGGTCCGGCCGGTCCAGGCTGACGAACTCGTTGCGCATGTGTTCGAGCCCGGACAGCAGGCGCTGGGTGACGGCCGGCTGCACCAGCGAACCACCGTCGGCCACCGTGCGGATCGCGCCGACCAGCTGTTCCAGCGAGACATCCTTCAGCAGATACCCCTTCGCGCCCGCCTTCAGCCCGGCCAGGACCAGTTGGTCGTCGTCGAAGGTGGTCAGGATGATGGTGGGCGGCAACTGGCCCGCGCGCGCCAGCGCCTGCAGGGCCTCCAGGCCCGACATCACCGGCATGCGCATGTCCATCAGCACCACGTCGGGCTTGACCTGCGGGACCAGGTCCACGGCCTGCTTGCCGTCGGCGGCCTCGGCCACGACCTCGATGCCATCGTCCAGCGCCAGCAGGGAGCGGATGCCCTGGCGCACCAGGGTTTGATCGTCGACCAGACAGACACGGATCACGGGGTTCCTCCGGAGCTGAGCTCGGGTGTGGGTTCGGGTACGGGTTGGGGAGCGGAAAGGGGCGCGAGCGCGGGCGTTTCGGTCACGGGCAGGGCGATATGCAGGCAGAAGCCGCGCCCCGGCTGCGTTTCGATACGCAGTTCGCCGCCGTACTGGGCCAGGCGCTCGCGCATGCCGGTCAGACCGTTGCCGGCCACCACCTGCTGGCTGCCGGCACCGTCGTCGCGGGCGTCGATCAGGATCCGGGCGCCGTCGCGCCGGCAGTGCAGCCAGAGGTGCCGGGCACCGGCATGACGCACGGCGTTGGTGATGATCTCCTGGGTACAACGGAGCAACACGTGGGCGCGGTGCGGATCCTCGAGGGTCAGCGGCTCTTCGATGTCCATATGGATGGCCAGCGACGGCACCTTCTCGGCCAACGGCAACAGGGCGGCCCCCAGGTCGATCGCCCCACTGTCGCGCAGCTGGCTGACCGCCTCGCGCACGTCGGTCAGCAACAGACGGGCCAGCGTATGCGCCTGGCGCACGTGTTCCTGCGCACGCCCTTCCGTCATGTGGCCGGCCACTTCCAGGTTCAGACTGAGCGCGGTCAGGTGGTGGCCCAGCAGGTCGTGCAACTCGCGCGAAATGCGGGTGCGCTCGTTGACGCGGGCACTTTCGGCCAGCAGCACCCGCGTGGCGCGAAGCTCCGCGTTGAGCCGGCGCTGCTCCTCGCGCGCCTGGGCCTGCTGGCGCGCCACGTAGGTGGTGATCAGCACAAAGGCGGCGAAGCCCACGTAGAACATCGACTGGAAGAGCGCCTCCCAGAAATTGAAGTCGTCTCGCGCCATGAACGATGGCACCAGCAACACGTGCGCCGCGAGCAGCCAGGCCACCGCGAAGCGCAGTTCCAGCAGCCAGGGCAGCACGCCGGCCATGATCAGCAGCAGCACCGCGCCCAGGCCGGTCTGCGTATAGAAGCCCACGCCGATCGCGGTGGCCGTCAGCACCATCGCCAGCGGCACGTTCCAGGCCACCGGCAGGCCGTCGCGCCGTCCGTCCAGGGCGCGCGTGGCGAGCCAGTAGACGCCGCCGAAGCTGAAATAGCACAGGGCCGTCAGCGGCAGGTTCACGCCCTGCCCGTCGGTTCCGCTTGACGGCGGCAGCACCCACACGTTCAGGATGATGGGAATTCCCACCAGGGCCCACGTATAGAGCCCGGCGGCGCGCAGCAGGCGGGTATGGCTGAGTCGTCCCAACATCCGGGCATCTTAGGCGGAATCGTCCGGATCCATGGCCCAACTAAAGTCATGCCGGCGTTGAAGCAAGGGACGGCCGGGTTCATCCCCGGCTCACCCGCGCCTCACCGGTCGCGGCAGCGCCATGCGATAATCCGCCCTCGGCCACGCGCCGCCCTGCAAGACCCGTTCGGAGTCAGGTAATGTCGATTGTCATCCGCGACGTGCGCGAGCACGAGCTGGATTCCGTCCTAGCCCTCAACAACAATGCCGGCCTGGCCATCCTGCCGCTGGATTCGGCCAAGGTCCGCCGCTTCTACGAGACGGCCGAATACTTCCGCGTCGCCGAGCGCGACGGCAACCTCGCCGGTTTCCTCGTCGGCTTCGGCTCCGGCACCGCGCACGACAGCAGCAACTTCGCCTGGTTCCGCGAGCGCTACCCGCAGTTCTTCTACATCGACCGCATCGTCGTGGCCAGTCGCCGCCGCGGCGGCGGTGTGGGCCGTGCGTTCTACGCCGACGTGCAGAGCTTCGCCGAGCTGCGCTATCCGCACCTGGCCTGCGAAGTCTTCCTCGACCACGGCGCCGACCCGGCCCTGCTGTTCCACGGCAGCTTCGGTTTCCGCGAAGTGGGCCAGAACGTCATGGCCGAGGCGGAAGTCCGCGCCAGCATGCTGATGAAGGAACTCTGCAGCTATCCGTGGGTACGCGACACCTACGGGGATGCCCTGCCCGACCTCGCGTGGACCCGCACCCGCCTGCTGGCCGACGCCAGCGCACAACGGCCGACCGGTACATGAGCGTGACCCGGGCTTCCATGGACTACGAGCAGGCCGGCGAACTGAAGATCGGCCAGGTCGGTATCGCCAACCTCCGCATCCGCACCCTCGACGTCGACCAGCTGATCCGGGAGATGCGCGAACGCGTCGAGCGCGCGCCCAAGCTGTTCGGCCGCGCGGCGGTGATCGTCGATTTCGGCGGCCTGACCCGTCTGCCCGATGCGGACACCGCGCGCGCCCTGATCGACGGCCTGCGCGGCGCAGGCGTCATCCCGGTCGCGCTGGCCTACGGCACCCGCGAAACCGAAACGCTGTCCGAACAGCTCGGATTGCCGCTGCTGGCCAAGTTCCGCGCCCAGTACGAGCCGGTGGCCACGTCCGCACCCGCGCCTTCGCGCGCGGCGCCGGAACCCGCCCCGGCCAAGGCGCCCGTCGCGCCGGTCGCGAAAACGGCGGAGACGAAACCCGGGCTGGTGCAGAAGACCCCCGTGCGTTCGGGCCAGCAACTGTATGCCGAGAACCGCGACCTGACCGTGCTGAGCACCGTGGGCGCCGGCGCCGAAGTCATTTCCGATGGCTCCATCCACATCTACGGCCCCCTGCGAGGCCGCGCCCTCGCCGGCGCGCGCGGCAATGCCGACGCCCGCATCTTCTGCCGTGAATTCCATGCCGAACTGGTCGCCATCGCCGGCCACTACAAGGTGATGGAAGAAGTACCCAAGGAACTGCGTGGCAAGGCCGTGCAGATCTGGCTCGACCAGGACCAACTCAAGATCGTCGCGCAGGACTGACGCGCGGCGCCGACCGAACATAAGAACGACCAAGGAGAACACCGTTGGCTGAAATCATCGTAGTCACGTCCGGCAAGGGCGGCGTCGGCAAGACCACCACCAGCGCCAGCATCGCCTGCGGCCTGGCGCGCCGCGGCAAGAAGGTCGCGGTCATCGACTTCGACGTCGGCCTGCGCAACCTCGACCTCATCATGGGCTGCGAGCGCCGCGTCGTGTACGACTTCGTCAACGTCACCCAGGGCGAGGCGACGCTGAAGCAGGCACTGATCAAGGACAAGCGCTTCGACACGCTGTTCGTGCTGGCCGCTTCGCAGACGCGCGACAAGGATGCGCTGACCAAGGAAGGCGTGGAGAAGGTGCTGAAGGACCTGGACGCCGACGGCTTCGATTACATCGTCTGCGACTCGCCGGCCGGCATCGAGAAAGGCGCGTTCCTGGCCATGTACTTCGCCGATACCGCCATCGTGGTGGTGAACCCGGAAGTCTCCAGCGTGCGCGACTCCGACCGCATCCTCGGCCTGCTGGACTCCAAGACCCGCAAGGCCGAGAACGGCGAATTGCTGAAGCCGCACCTGCTGCTCACCCGCTACAGCCCGTCGCGGGTGGAAGGCGGCGAGATGCTGAGCATCAAGGACGTGGAAGAGGTGCTGGGGCTCAAGACGCTGGGCGTGATCCCGGAATCCGGCGACGTGCTCAATGCCTCGAACAAGGGCGAGCCGGTGATCCTTGAACTGGAATCGCCCGCCGGCCAGGCATACGACGATGCCGTCGGCAGGCTGCTGGGCGAAGACCGCCCGCTGCGCTTCACCACCGTGGAGAAGAAAGGCTTCTTCAGCAAGTTGTTCGGAGCCTGAGCATGGGCATGTTCGATTTCCTCAAGCCGAAGAAAGAAACCGCCTCCATCGCCAAGGATCGACTGCGGATCATCGTCGCGCAGGAGCGCACCACCCGTGGCGCGCCCGATTACCTGCCGATGCTGCAGCGCGAGCTGCTGGAAGTGATCAAGAAGTACGTCAATGTCGATGCCGAAGCGGTCAACGTGAAGCTGATCAAGGAAGGCGAGCACGACGTGCTGGATATCTCGGTGTCGCTGCAGGAAGGCAGCGCCTGACCGCGGGGGCGGAGCCCTGCTCCGCCCTTGCACGGTTCGACCATGGACGTCGTCGCAGACAGCATCGACGCCGAGGTGATGCGCGTCGACGCGCTGCCCTTTGCCGCGGCGGCGACCCTGCTGTCCCGTTACGGCCTGATGCTGCATCGCGTCGATGATGGCGCGTCCATCCCCGGCAGTTACTGGGGGGAACCCGAAGCCGGCGTCATCGCACACAACGTCTATGTGCGCGGCGACACGCCCGTGCACTCGATGCTGCACGAAGCCTGCCACCTGATCGTGCTGCCGCCGGAACGGCGTGCGCAGGTACACACCGACGCCACCGACTCGGTGATCGAAGAAGACGCCACCTGCTGCCTGCAGATCATCCTGGCCGACGACCTGCCGGGCGTGGGCCGTGGACGACTGATGACCGACATGGATGCGTGGGGGTACACGTATCGGCTTGGGTCGACGCAGGCGTGGTTCGAGCAGGACGCCGAGGACGCGCGTACCTTCCTCAGGGAACGTGGCCTGCCCCACTGCTGAGACCGCTCCGCTGCCGGAGGTCGCGCTGTCGCACTTGCACCCCCTGCCCCGCTCTCACTACCCTTCCGGTTCCTGCGCCCGCGCACCCTGAAGGACGTCCCGTGAAGCACCGCCACCTCCTGCTCGCCCTCGCCGTCGGCGCGAGTGTCGCCACGCTCGCCGCCTGCAAGAAGGACGAGCCTGCCGCCGATACGGCCGCTGCACCAGCCGCACCGAAGGGCGAGACCGCCGACCAGTTCATCGCGCGCGTCAACGACGAATTCAAGAAGATGTATCCGGAGCTGACCGCCGCGCAGTGGCTGTCGAGCACCTACATCAACGACGACAGCCAGCTGCTGGCGGCCAAGGGCAACGAGCGCTACCTGACCCAGCTCAACAGCTGGATCGAACAGGCGAAGAAGTTCGAAGGCCAGCAGATGTCACCTGAAACGGCGCGCGCCATCCAGCTGCTGAAGCTGGCCACCGCGATGCCGGCACCGAAGGATCCCGCCAAGCTCGCCGAGCTGACCCAGATCGCCACCAGGATGGAAGGCACCTACGGTGCGGGCAGCTATTGCACCGGCGAAGGCGATGCGAAGAAGTGCCGCCAGCTCGGCGAACTGGAAGACGTGCTGCGCAGCAGCCGCGACTACGATGCGCAACTCGATGCGTGGCAGGGCTGGCACACCATCGCCCAGCCGATGCGCAAGGACTACACGCGCTTCGTCGAACTGGTGAACGAAGGCTCGAAGGAAATGGGCTTCGCCGACGCCGGCGAAATGTGGCGCAGCGGCTACGACATGACCCCCGCCGAGATCGCCGCCGAGACCGACCGCCTGTGGGGCCAGGTCAAGCCGCTGTACGAGCAGCTGCACTGCTACACGCGCACCAAACTGCAGACCACCTACGGCGTGGAGAAGGGCCAGGTCAATGGCCTGCTGCCGGCGCACCTGATGGGCAACATGTGGCAGCAGGACTGGGGCAACCTGTGGGACGTGCTGGAGCCGTACAAGGGCGCCGGCGACCTCAACATCACCGCCGCGCTGGAGAAGCAGTACCAGGCGGACTACCAGGCCGCGCTGGCGAAGGCCGGCCCCGGCCCGAACACCGATACGCTGTTCAAGGCCGAACGCGACGCGCAGCTGCAGGTCGCCCGGCAGATGACCGAGCGCGCGCAGGACTTCTATACCAGCCTCGGCATGCCCAAGCTGCCCGAGAGCTACTGGTCGAAGACGCAGTTCATCAAGCCGATGGACCGCGACGTGGTCTGCCACGCCAGCGCTTGGGACATGAACATGACCGGCGACGTGCGCACCAAGATGTGCATCAAGCCGAACGAGGAAGATTTCACCACCATCTACCACGAGCTGGGCCACGTCTATTACTACCTGGCCTACAACAAGCTGCCGCCGCTGTTCCAAACCGGTGCGCACGACGGCTTCCACGAGGCGATCGGCGACACGATGGTGCTGGCGATGACGCCGGACTACCTGAAGTCGATCGGCATGATCGATGCCACGACGCAAAGCAACGAAGCGCTGATCAACAACCAGATGCGCATGGCGCTGGCCAAGGTCTCGTTCATGCCGTTCGGCCTGATGATCGACCGCTGGCGCTGGGGCGTGTTCGACGGCAGCATCAAGCCGGCCGACTACAACAAGGCGTGGTGGGAACTGAAGGCGAAGTACCAGGGCGTGGCGCCAGCCACTGCGCGCGGCGAGGACTTCTTCGATCCGGGCGCGAAGTACCACGTGCCGGGCAACACGCCGTATACGCGCTACTTCCTCTCGCACGTGCTGCAGTTCCAGTTCTACAAGGGCCTGTGCGATGCGGCCGGTTACAAGGGCCCGCTGTACAACTGCAGCTTCTACGGCAACAAGGCGGCGGGCCAGAAGTTCTGGGCGATGCTCGAGAAGGGCGCCAGCCAGCCGTGGCAGGGCACGCTGAAGGAACTGACCGGCACCGAGAAGATGGATGCCGGCGCGGTGCTGGAATACTTCGCCCCGCTGCAGGACTGGCTGAAGCAGCAGAACGAGGGCCAGACCTGCGGCTGGCAGACGCCAGCGCCCGCGCCCGCGGCCGCCGCGCCCACGAAGTCGTAAGCGAACGCGAGGGGCGGGTCGATGACGGCCCGCCCTTCCCCGGCACCAGACCTTGGAAAGGACGTCCTACCGATGACACATCCCATGACCTTCCGCCTGCTGGCGAGCCTGCTGCTCGCCGTGCCGCTGGCCGCGAGCGCCGCCGTCACCCAGGTGGCGGGTGAGGCCAGTCGTACGCCGGTCCAGACCGCGCCCGGCTGGAAGCTGGCGCAGTTCCCCGCACGCACCGCCACCCACGTTGGCTACCGCGAGATGGCGCTGGAACGGCTGGTGAAACTGCAGCAGTACAACGCCTCCGCCCGCCCCAAGGCCATGCAGATCGGCATCGGTCGCCAGCTCGCGGGTGAAGGCATCGGCAGGACGACACCGGCCTTGCGCTGGGTACCTCTGGCATCCGGCGGCGCCGTCGCGCGTCTGCAGGTCAGTTCGCCGGATGCGCTGGGATTGCGCGTGGGCCTGCAGGTGGCGGGACTGCACCCGCATGTCGAACTGAGATTCGGCGGCTCGGACGCGCCGACGCGTGTCGTTGCCGCAATCACCGCGGCCGAGGCCCGCCAGGCCGCCGACGCCCAGGGCATCTACTGGAGCCCGGCGACCGACGGCATCAGCCAGGTCATCGAGGTCTATCGTCCGGCGCACGTCACGGCGGCACAGGCGCGGCTGCAGGCGCCGCAGGTGTCGCACCTGCTGGCCAACAGTGAAAACAACTTCAAGATCGTCGAGAAGATCGGCGAATCCGCGAGCTGCAACATCGATGCGGTATGCCGCGTCGACAGCCTGGGCCCCGCCTACGTGCAAGCGAAGAATGCCGTGGCGCACATGGTCTTCAATGTCTACACCACCGCAGGCGGCATCTACGGCACCTACATCTGCACCGGCACCCTGCTCAACGACACCACGCCCGGCACGCAGGTGCCGTGGTTCTACTCGGCGGACCACTGCTTCGCCGGTGGCAGCGACGGCGTACCGGTGCAGGACCGCGCCAAGGTCGCGCTCAGCCTCAACACCTACTGGGGTTACGAGAATTCGGTCTGCGGCACCAACAATGGCGTGCGCGCCAATCCGCTGACCGGCGGCGCGGACGTCATGTTCCATGACGCCAACGTCGACGCCCTGCTGCTGCGTCTTCGCAACGCTCCGCCGACGTCGGCGACGTTCGCCGGCTGGGATGCCAGTCCGCTGGCCGCGAATGCCAGCGTGATCGCCCTGCACCATCCGTCCGGCGATGCCAAGAAGTACTCGCGTGGCCAGCATCTCACCGACGTCTATCCGGAGAACTTCACCGTCGGCTGGCAGGAGGGCACCACGGAGGGCGGCAGCAGCGGCTCCGGCCTGTTCACCCTGTATCGCGACAACAGTTACCGCCTGCGCGGCGGCCTGTACGGTGGAAGCGCGAGTTGCGCCAATGCCGGCAACCTCTCCAACCCGGGTAACCGCGACCACTACTCCCGTCTCGACCTGGTGTTCCCGCAGATCAAGCAGTGGCTCGCCGCCGATCCGGTCCGCGAGCACGGCACGCAGCCCCTGGTGCGTTCCGCCGGCGCGGTCGCACAGGGCCAGGGCGCACGGACCTCGCCCGCCACGGCTGCACCGGTACCTGCCGCCGTAACCGATCCGGCCGTACGCCAACGTCAGTCGCAGGCGGTGCCGTTGCGGGCCGGCACGCTCGAGCGCTGAGCCGGGCACGCACGCGAAGAGACAAGGCCGGCACCCGCCGGCCTTTTTTCTGCGTACGCACCCGCTTCATCGTGCGCACACGGAACGCAGCGAACCTGCGCACGACACCCTGCGGACCTGCCCATGCCGACGATCTTCACTCACGCGCTCATCCCGCTGGCGGCGGGCGTCGCGCTCGGCAGCAGACGAATCCCGCCCCGTCTGGTCGGCGCCGGCATGCTGGCCGCGATGCTGCCGGACGCGGATGTCCTGGCGTTCAAGCTGGGCATCGACTACGCGCATGCCTTCGGCCATCGGGGCGCCAGCCATTCCCTGGTGTTCGCGCTGGCCTGCGGTGCGCTCGCCGGCGCCGGTGCACGCGGGCTCCGGACCTCGGCCCTGACGGCTTTCCTGTTCATCGCGCTGTCGGCCGTGTCGCATCCGCTGCTGGATATGCTGACCGACGGCGGCCTCGGCGTCGCGCTGCTGTGGCCCTGGTCCGACGCCCGCCATTTCGCGCCGTGGCGGGTGATCGAGGTGTCGCCGTTCGCGAACCGCTTCTTCAGCGCGCGCGGCGTGGCCGTGCTGCTGTCGGAGTTCCGCTGGGTGTGGTTGCCGGTGTTGGCGCTGGCGGGACTGGCTGCGTGGCAACGCTGCAGAATGAAGGCTGTCTGTGGGAGCGACGTAAGTCGCGAATGAGCCACTTGAACGATTGAGAATTTTCGGTCTCGGATGATCGCGACTTACGTCGCTCCCACATCCGCATTCAGCGCCGAACGTCAGTTCACGTCCGGCGCAGACTCCGGCTTGCGGTCCTTCATCTGTGCGGCCAGTTGTTCCTCGAACTGCTCGAGCGTCAGCCCTTGCGCGGCCGCCTCGATCACCGCGGTGTCGCGCAGTTCGTCCGAATACACCAGCCGCACCGCATTGCCCTGCGCCTCGTGCAACGCGGCGGCCTGCTTGATCATCGCCAGCACTTCGGCGGCGCTGTCGGAGCTGCCGGCGATGCGGCCGTCCATGCCCAGCACCCACACGCCCGCCTGGCGCACTACGCCCGCCAGCAGTTCGCCCTGGGGATTGCGCAGCTCGGCATGCGGCTCGATGGCGGGCGCATTCGCGCGCGCCTGGTTGTGCGCCTTGATCGCCTTGCGTTTCTTCGCTTCGCGGCGGGCCTTGGACTGGATCGACATGGGAGTTCTCGCGGAAGGTCAGAGTTGATCGGTGGGTTCGAGCGCGGCGGCGTTCTTCGGGCAGGCCAGCCGCCGACGATGGGCCTGCGCCTCCCATTGCCACATCAGCCAGCCCAGCAGCGTGAATCCCGCCATGCCGAGCGCCAGGTGCAGGCCATGATGGCTCAACAGCGGCGACAGCACACCGGCGACCACGGCATTGACGATCAGATTGCTGAACGCCTGCAGCGACGACGCCGCGCCCCGCTGCCGCGGGTACATGTCGAGGATGGCCAGCGTCAGGATCGGGAACACCAGGGCCACGCCCAACGCCGCCAGCATCATCGGCAGCACCGCCCACGGCACCCGGATGTCGTCGCCGGCCCAGGCGTTGTAGCCCACGTTGGCCACCATGGCCAATGCCATGCAGGCGTAGCCGATCTTCACCAGCCGCGTGCCTTCGATGCGCCCGGCGGCGCGCCCGGACAGGAACGCGCCCAACACCATGCCGCCGATCGTGGGCAGGAACAGCCAGGCGAACTGCTGCTCGTCCAGGTGCAGCAGGTCCATCACGAACGCCGGTGCCGATGCGATGTACAGGAACAGGCCGGCGAAGCTCAGTGAACCGGCCAGCGCCAGCCGCAGGAAGCGCGGGTTCCGTGCGATGCCCACGTAGTCGCGCAGCAGATGGCGCGGCGAGACCCGGTGGCGCACTTCCGGCGGATGCGTCTCCGGCAGCCAGCCGACCACCGCGACGATCAGCAGCAGCGAGAAGCCGGCCAGGAACCAGAAGATCATCGGCCATGCGCTCCAGCCGAGGATCCAGCCGCCCACGATCGGCGCGATGGCCGGCGCGATGCCGAAGATCATCGACACCTGGCTCATCAGCCGCTGGGCGTCGTCGCCATCGCGCGCATCGCGGATCACCGCACGCCCGACGATGAAGCCGACGCCGGCGGACAGGCCCTGCACGCCACGGAACAGCAGCAGCGTGCCCATGTCGGTGGCCATCGCGCAGCCCACCGACGCCAGCAGGAACACCACCAGTCCGCCCAGGATCACCCGCCGACGGCCGAACGTGTCCGACAGCGGCCCGTGCACCAGGCTCATCAACGCGTAGGTCAGCAGGTAGACGCTGATGGTCTGCTGCATCGCCACCTTGTCGGCGCCCAGCTGCGCGGCCATGGCCGGGAACGCCGGAAAGATGGTGTCGATGGAGAACGGGCCGAACATCGCCAGTCCGCCCAGCAGCAGGGCCAGGCGCCGGTTCGAGATCGTGTGGGGGGCACTCATTGCGGGAAAACTCCGGACGGGCGCGGTGCGGCTTCATGAACAGGCCGCGCCGGGCGGCCCATGGTACGCCCAAACCGCCGGCCGGCCGTCCCGCCGGGCTATACTCCGCGGGCAAGACCCGGTGGGAGAAGTCCGTCGCCCGCGACGTGCTGCCGAAGGCGCAAACGCCCGTAATCGCTCAGGCCCGATACCACCACTGCAACGACACTCTGGAGAGACCGGCCGCCCATGCGGCAGCGCCGGCGCCGAAGGGGCACGAAGCGCGCGACCTCCTCGTCGGCGCGCTTCCAAACTCTCAGGCAAAAGGACAGAGGGGCATCCCACGCGCGGTTTCCGCGCGCCGGTCCCCATTGCCCTTCCCGGATGCCTTCCATGTCGAACACCCCCTCCCTGCGCGAGCTCGAGCACCACGGCGCGTTCCTCGAACGCCACATCGGCCCCAACGACGCCGAGATCGCGCACATGCTGCGCGTGGTCGGACACGCCTCGCTCGATGCGATGACCGACGCCATCGTGCCGGCCAGCATCAAGTCCGCGCAGCCGCTGGCCCTGCCCGCCCCGATCAACGAGGAAGAAGCGCTGGCGAAGATCCGCGCCGTCGCCGACCGCAACCAGGTCTTCCGCAGCTTCATCGGCCAGGGCTACTACGGCACGCACACGCCGAAGGTCATCCTGCGCAACATCCTCGAGAACCCGGCCTGGTACACGGCCTACACGCCGTACCAGGCGGAAATCTCGCAGGGCCGCATGGAAGCGCTGATCAACTTCCAGACCATGGTCACCGACCTGACCGGCATGGAGATCGCCAGCGCCTCGCTGCTGGACGAAGGCACCGCCGCCGCCGAGGCGATGACGCTGGCCAAGCGCTCGGCCAAGTCGAAGTCGAACACCTTCCTGGTCGCCGGCGACACCCACCCGCAGACGCTGGAAGTGCTGGCCACCCGCGCCGAACCGCTCGGCATCACCGTCGAGGTCGTGCGCTCCACCGATGCCTTCCACGAGAAGCTCGCCGCCGGTGATTACTTCGGCGTGCTGGTGCAGTACCCCGCATCGAGTGGCTGGGTCGAAGAGTGGTCGAAGGATGCCGAGACGATCCACGCACACCACGCGCTGTTCGTCGTCGCCACCGACCTGCTGGCGCTGACCCTGCTGAAGCCGCCGGGCGAGATGGGCGCCGACATCGTGGTCGGCAACTCGCAGCGCTTCGGCGTGCCGTTCGGCTTCGGTGGTCCGCACGCTGCGTTCATGGCATGCCGCGATGCCTACAAGCGCAGCATGCCCGGCCGCCTGATCGGCGTGTCGGTCGACGCCGAAGGCAAGCCGGCCTATCGCCTGACCCTGCAGACGCGCGAGCAGCACATCCGCCGCGAGAAGGCCACCTCGAACATCTGCACCGCGCAGGTGCTGCTCGCCGTCATGGCCAGCATGTACGCCGTCTACCACGGCCCCGAAGGCCTGGCGCGCATCGCCGGCCGCGTCGCCCGCCTGACCGCCATCCTCGCCGACGGTCTGCGCAAGATCGGCTATCCGGCCGTGCACGCCAGCGCATTCGACACGCTGTGCGTCGAACCCGGCGATGCGCGCGACGCCATCCTGGCCCGCGCCCGCGCCGCGCGCCTCAACCTGCGCGTGCGCGGCAACGGCTCGCTGTGCATCGCACTGGACGAAACCACCACCCGCGCCGACATCGAGGCGCTGTGGGGCGTGTTCGCCGGTGAAGGCGCCACGCTGCCGTCGGTCGATGCGCTGGATGCCAGCGCACCGTCGCTGATCCCGGCCGCCCTGCGCCGCACCAGCGATTTCCTGACCCACCCGGTGTTCAACACGCACCACAGCGAACACGAACTGCTGCGCTACATGCGCGCGCTCTCCGACAAGGACCTGGCGCTGGACCGCACCATGATCCCGCTGGGCAGCTGCACCATGAAGCTCAACGCCACCGCCGAGATGATCCCGGTGACGTGGCCGGAGTTCGGCAACATCCATCCGTTCGCGCCGGCCGAGCAGTCGCAGGGCTACACGCAGCTGATCGACGAGCTGGAAGCGATGCTGGTCGAATGCACCGGTTACGACGCCGTCAGCCTGCAGCCGAACTCCGGCGCGCAGGGCGAGTACGCCGGCCTGCTGGCGATCCGCGCCTACCACCGCGCGCGTGGCGAAGCGCACCGCGACATCTGCCTGATTCCCGAGTCCGCGCACGGCACCAACCCGGCCAGCGCGCAGATGTGCGGCATGACCGTGGTGGTGACCAAGTGCGATGCCAACGGCAACGTCGACGTGGAGGACATCCGCCGCGCCGCCGAGAAGTACAGCGACCGCCTGGCCGCGATCATGATCACCTACCCGTCCACGCACGGCGTGTTCGAGGAGGACGTGGTCGCCATCTGCGACATCGTCCACCAGCACGGCGGGCAGGTGTACACCGACGGCGCCAACATGAATGCGCTGGTCGGCGTGGCCAAGCCCGGCAAGTGGGGCTCGGACGTCTCGCACCTCAACCTGCACAAGACCTTCTGCATCCCGCACGGCGGCGGTGGTCCCGGCGTCGGTCCCTGCGCGGTAAAGGCGCACCTGGCGCCGTACCTGCCGAAGAAGCTCGGCGGCGAAGGCGACGTGGGCATGGTGTCGGCGGCCAGCTTCGGCAGCGCCAGCATCCTGCCGATCAGCTGGATGTACATCACGCTGATGGGCGCGGCCGGCCTGCGCAAGGCCACCCAGGTGGCGCTGCTCAACGCCAACTACATCGCCAAGCGGCTGGAACCGCACTTCGAGACGCTGTACACCGGCCGCAACGGGCTGGTGGCGCACGAATGCATCCTCGACCTGCGCCCGATCAAGGACCGCACCGGCATCAGCGCCGAGGACGTGGCCAAGCGCCTGATCGACTTCGGCTTCCACGCGCCGACGCTGAGCTTCCCGGTCGCCGGCACGCTGATGGTCGAGCCGACCGAAAGCGAATCGCAGCACGAGCTGGACCGCTTCATCGACGCGATGATCGAGATCCGCGAAGAGATCCGCGCGGTCGAGGACGGCCGCCTGGACCGCGAGGACAACCCGCTGAAGCACGCGCCGCACACCGCCACGATGGTGATGGCCAGCGAGTGGACCCACGCCTATCCGCGCGAACTGGCGGCGTTCCCGTTGGCCACGTTGAAGCTGCAGAAGTACTGGCCGCCGGTCTCGCGCGTGGACAACGTCTACGGCGACAAGAACGTCATGTGCGCCTGCATCCCCGTGGATGCGTACAAGGACGAAGTGGAAGCGTAAGCACCCGCTTCTCCCCGCTAGTCCGGCGAGGCCCCGCATGTCGGGGCCTCGTTTTTTTCACGGGCCCGTATCGCGCCATGCCGCCTGCGCCATCGGGCGCGTAAAGAGGTCTTCACGCCACACTGTGATATCACGTCAATGGGGCGATTGGCTCCGCAAGCACGCACGGCCGGCATGCAGACGACGGGATCGTGGCCCCGCCCTTTCTGGATTGTTCTCGCCTGTCTGGCGAGCCTGCTGGCCTCCGCTGTCGCCGACGCCTCCACCCTGGTCCGGGGCTACACCCCGCGCTACAGCGTCACTGCGCGTGGCGACCTGCTGGTCATCGGCAACACGCTGATGACCTGCCCCGCCACCGCGGCGAACTGCACGGCTGCCCAGGGCGGCAGCAGTTTCAACAACAACAGTTTCTCGATGGACTGGGTGAATGCGGACAACGTCACCACCTCGCCCCAGAATTCCTCGACCGCCACCCTGACCATCCCGGCCGGCAGCACGGTGGTGTTCGCCGGCCTGTACTGGGGTGCCGACACCAGCGGCAGTGGCGCCGCCGCCGCGCCGGCACCCGCCAGTCGCAACGTGGTGCGCTTCGCCACGCCGGCATCCGGCTATGCCAACACCACGGCGACCACGGTGGACGTGAGCGGCACCCGCTTCTCCGCGATGGCCGACGTGACCTCGCGCGTCCAGGCCGGCGGCTCCGGCGTCTACAAGGTCGCCGGCATCCAGGCCGGCCGCGGCACCGACCGCTATGCGGGCTGGTCGCTGGTGGTGGTGGTGACCAATCCCACCCTGCCGCCCCGCAACATGGTGGTGTTCGACGGCTACGCCACGATCAACAGCAGCGCGCCCACCGCCATCACCACCTCGGTCGCCGGCTTCCGCACGCCACCGACCGGTACCGTCGCATCGCGGGTCGGGTTCATCGCCTACGAAGGCGACCTGGACAGCACCGGCGACAGTTTCCAGGTCAACGGCACCAACCTCAGCAACGGCCTCAACCCCACCAACAACGCCTTCAACTCGACGATCAGCAGCGGCGGCACCCACTTCACCGCGAAGAGCCCGCATTACCTCAACCAGCTCGGCTTCGATGCCGACCTGTTCGACACCACCCTGCTGCCCAACAACGCGACCTCCGCCACGCTGACGTTCACCACCGGCGGCGAAACCTATTTCCCGGCTGCCATCCTCTTCTCGACCCTGGTGTTCGAGCCGGTGATCGATTCCAACTTCAGGAAGTCGGTGACCGACCTCAACGGCGGCACCGTGGGCACGGGCGACATCCTCGAATACACCCTCGCCTACGGCAACACCGGCAACGATGGTGCGTTGCAGGTGGTGGTGACGGATGCGATCCCTCCCAACACCACCTACGTGCCCGGCTCGCTGCAGATCGTCGCCGGCCCCAACGCGGGCGCCAAGAGCGATGCCGTCGGCGACGATCAGGCCAACTTCGACAGCGCGAACAACCGCGTCGTGTTCCGCCTGGGCACGGGCGCGAACGGCCTGGTCGGCGGCACGCTGTCGCCGGGCACCAGCGGCAGCGTGCGCTTCCGCGTGCAGGTCAATGCCACGGCGCCGCAGTACACCACCATCCCCAACACTGCGGAAACCGCCTATGTGTCGGCCTCGCTCAACGAAGCGAAGACGGCCACCTCCAACACGGTATCGGTCACGGTGTCCAACCAGGCGGATGTGTCCATCACCAAGACCGCCAGTGCGGCACAGGTCGTCGCCGGCGAACCGATGGAATTCACCCTGACCATCGACAACGCCGGCCCTGCTGCCGCCAACGGCACGGTGCTGCGCGACCCCGCGGTGGCGAATCTGGAATGCCTGGCCGCGCCGGCGCCTGGCAGCGCCACCTGCGAGGGCACCGGAGGCGCGCTGTGCCCCGGCGGCGTGGCCAGCGGGCCGGTGTCCGTCGCGGCGCTGCAGTCCACCGGCGGCGTCGTGCTGCCCACACTGCCTGCCGGCGGCCGCATCGTGGTCGAACTGACCTGCATTCCCGCAAGTCCCTGATCGACACCCGGGCCACGGTCCGCGCCGGATGTGAGGCGAGCGGCGGAATCGCCGCTATCATCCGCCCATGCCCGATCTTGCCGCCCTCGCCCTCGACGCCCTGATCTTCATTGGCCTTGCCTGGGTCGCGTGGCGTGCGCTGGGGCGGTCGATTCCGATCGCGGTCATCCCGATCATCATCGGCCTGTTGCTGGCGGCCATCGGCGTGCTGCCGGCCAGTTGGGGCGTACCGTCGAAGCTCGGCGACCAGATCGGCTTCCTCGGCGTGCTGCTGCTCGCGTTCACCGCGGGCCTGGAGACGCGCCAGTCGGCGCACCTGCCGACCGCCGCCGATGCCACGCCGCTGCCACGCACGCAGGCACTGCGCTTCGTCGCCAGCGCCGGCATGGCGCTGCTGCTGCCGTTCGCGCTCGGCACGCTGGCCGCGCACTACTACTTCACCGGCCTGCCGGGATGGGAAGCGCCGAAAGGCGGCGCCTGGATGGGCGCGCTGGCGATCGGCCTGTGCATCGCGGTCAGTGCGCTGCCGGTGCTGATCGGCATCGTGCGCGAACTCGGTCCGCTGCATCGACCGCTGACCCAGCTCGCGCTGCGCATCGCAGTGATCGACGACGCGGTGCTGTGGACCGGCCTGGCGCTGTTGCTGCTGGTGGCCGAAGGCGGCTCGCTGCTGGCCGGCGCGTCCACCACGCATGTGTTCGCGGTGGGCGTGATCATCGTGCTCGCCGCGGCCGGATCGCTGGCGTCGCGCCTGCGTACGCCGCCGACCTGGCTTGTGTGGCTGTCGCTGCCGGTGTTCCTCGTCGCCGGCGCCTGGGCCAGTTCGCAACTCGGCCTGCATGCGCTGCTAGGCGCGTACTTCGGCGGCGCGATGGTGCCGCCGTCCTGGACGAAGCGCCTGCCGGTCGAACGGTTGGGCCAGATCGCCCTGATCGGCCTCGCGCCCCTGTTCTTCGGCCACAGCGGCCTGAAGATCGACGGCAGCGTGCTGGGCTGGGCGTCGCTGCAGGCCTCGCTGGTGCTGCTGGTGCTGGCGGTGGTCGCCAAGCTGGTCGCGGTGATGCTCTGCCCGCCGGCCTCCACGCTGTCGCGGCGCGAAGCGCTCGCGGTCGGTGCGCTGCTGCAATGCAAGGGCCTGATGGAAATCGTCGCCGCCACCATCCTGCGCGACCACGGCCTGCTGTCCGAGCACGCCTTCGCTGCACTCGTCACGCTGGCCGTGCTGTCGACGCTGCTGACCGGTCCGTTCTTCCGCACGCTGGTGAAGCGCCACGCGACCGCGGACGCGCACGGCCGTCAGCCCGCCTGAGGTCTACGCGTCCAGATAAGGACGCGATGTTTCCGTCAGCCAGCCCATGAACGCCTGCACGCGCTGCGGCAGGTGGCGGCGGTGCGCATACAGCAGCGTCACCGGCATCGGTTCGGCGCGGTACTGCGGCAGCACTTCCACCAGCTGCCCCTGTTCGATCAACGTACGCAGCCCGGCCATCGGTGCCTGGATCAGGCCCAGTCCCGCCATGCACGCGGCTTCATAGGCATCGGAACTGTTGACCGTCAGTGCACCGGTCATCGGCAGGCTGGCGAACTGCGTGCCGTCCCAGTACTCCCAGCCGTCCGGCTTGCCACCGAAGGTGCTGGCGTAGTGGATCAGCCGATGCCCCTGCAGGTCGTCGAGGGACGACGGTACGCCATGGCGCTGCAGGTATGCGGGACTGGCGCAGGTCACCACGCGCAGCTCGCCCAGCGGTCGCGCCACCAGGCTAGTGTCGGCCAGCGTGCCGACCCGCAGCACGCAGTCGAAACCTTCCCGCACCACGTCGACACGGCGGTCGGTGCAGCTGAGTTCCAGTTCCAGTTGCGGGTGCGCCTGCAGGAAGTCCGGCAAATGCGGCAGCACGAAGTGGCGGGCGAAGCGCGCCGGCATGTCCACCCGCAGGCGGCCGCGCAGTGCCTGTGGCGTGCGCGCGAACAGATGCTGCACCTCGTCCATGTCGGCCAGCAGGTCGCGGCAGCGCTCGTAGAACGCTTGGCCGTCCTGGGTCATCTGCACGCGTCGCGTGGTCCTGTGCAGCAACTGGGTGCCGAGCCAGGCCTCCAACTGCTGCACGGCCGTCGAGACGCTGGCTTTGGGCAGGCCCAGGCTGTCGGCGGCGCGGGTGAAGCTGGCCATCTCGGCGACCCGGACGAAGGCCTGCATGGCGTCGAGGCGGTTCATGACGGCTCCAGCAATTGTTCTTACATGACGAACGGTCCAATCAGTTTAAGCCGATTTATCCGCCCATCGCCGCCCAATACAGTGGCGCTACGGTGAATCCACCGCCCGTCCCCACTGGAGCCCTGCCATGACCACAACCCCTTCCCCCCTCACCCTGATCACCGGCGGCAGCCGCGGGCTGGGCCGCAACATGGCCCTCGCCGTCGCCCGCCAGGGCCACGATGTGCTGATCACCTACCGCAGCCAGCAGGCCGAGGCCGCGGCCGTCGTCGCCGAGATCGAAGCACTCGGCCAGCGCGCCGCGGCGCTGCCGCTGGATGTCGGCCAGAGCGGCAGCTTCGACGCCTTCGCCGAGGCGGTGCGTGCGCAGCTCGCCGCATGGCATCGCGATCGCGTCGACCACCTGGTCAACAATGCCGGCATGGGCGTGCACGCCGGCTTAGCCGAGACCACGCGCGAGCAGTTCGACGCGCTGGTCGACGTGCATCTCAAGGGTCCGTTCTTCCTGACCCAGACGCTGCTGCCGCTGATCGCCGACGGCGGTCGCATCGTCAACATCTCGTCCGGCCTGACGCGCTTCGCCCTGCCCGGCTACGCCGCCTATGCGGCGATGAAGGGCGCAATGGAAGTGCTGACGCGCTACCAGGCCAAGGAACTCGGTGCGCGCGGCATCGCCGTGAACATCGTCGCGCCCGGCGCGATCGAAACCGACTTCGGCGGTGGTGCCGTCCGCGACAACGCCCAGCTCAATGCCTTCGTCGCTTCGCAGACCGCGCTCGGTCGCGTCGGCCAGCCGGACGATATCGGCGGCGTGGTCGCTTCGCTGCTGTCGCCCGCGATGGGGTGGGTGAACGCGCAGCGCATCGAAGCGTCGGGCGGGATGTTCCTGTAAGCCATGACCGTCCCCTCTCCCCGTGCAACGGGGAGAGGGTGCCGAAGCCGGGTGAGGGGCGAACGGAGGCGAGATGAATCAGGTTTCGCGATGCTGCCACGTTCGGCGCGCTGCCCCTCATCCGCCTTGCGGGCACCTTCTCCCCGCGACGCGGGGAGAAGGGTCATGACATCAGAACTCGATCTTCACCGATGCCGCACTGCGTTTCGCTTCACCGTGGTAGACCGCTTCGATGTTGTTGCCATCGGGGTCGAGCACGAAGGCGGCGTAGTAACCCGGGTGGTAAGGCCGCTCGCCCGGCGCGCCGTTGTCGGTGCCACCGTTCGCCAGCGCGGCCTTGTGGAATGCCTCAACGGCCGCCCGGTCACTGGCCTGGAACGCGAGATGGTGCCGGCCGGTCAGCGTGCCCTGCGCCGCTTCGCTGTCGGCGGTGGAGACGAACAGTTCGTCCGCCCAGAAGTAACCTTCGTCCTCGCCCCCCATCGGTACGCCCAGCGTGTCGAACACAGCGCTGTAGAACGCCTTGCTGGCCTTCAAGTCGCGCACGACCAGCTGGATATGGTCGATCAGGCGACCGCGATGCAGTTCGTTGGTTTCCATGGATGCCTCTCCGGTGGTGGTGCGGCAGTATCCGTGCCGATTGTGGACAGCGAGTGTCCGCGATGCGCCGTTAACGCGGCTTCGACATCGCGTGACGGACGCTGTCGCTCCGCCAGCCATCGCGAGCGCGCCATGCCCGAGTCCATCTACGACGCCCTGCACGAAAGCCACGAGGCGCAGCGCTCGCTGTGCCGCCGCCTGCTGCGCTCGAAACCCGGCACCCGCGAGCGGCTGGACCTGTTCACCGCGCTGCGCATCGAACTGGCCGCCCATGCCGCCGCGGAGGAACGGTTCCTCTACGTGCCCATCCTGATGGACGACCGCGGCCTGAACTCCTCGCGCCATGCACTTCACGAGCACCACGAGATCGACGAACTGGTGGAAGACATCCAGTCGCTCGACCCCCGTTACGCGTCCTGGCTGAAGAAAGCGCGCGAGCTGTCGGAAAAGGTGCACCACCACCTGCGCGAGGAAGAGAAGAAGTTCTTCCAGGTATCCGGCCGCATCCTCAGCACGACGAAGAAGGCGCAGTTGGCGCGCCAGTACCGGCGCGACTACGCGCGCATGCGACGCGAACTGGAAGCGGCATAGTCCTCGCACTACGCGTTCTTTACGGGATGCGGCACGGGACGCGGTAGAGGCTTTACGCGCACGCCCCCTATCGTGGCGTCACCGCACTCCGGTGCGCTTCATCGCTCCCATGTCCATCCTGATCCTGCGCGGCCCGCATGCCGCCATCCCGCCGTTCTCCGCGTCGTCCCATACTTTCTACCGTCCGCTGCGTGAGCGTGCCCGCGCCGCCGGACAGGCGCTGCACTGCCGCGCCTTCGCCAGCGTCCGCGAGCTGATCGCCGGCTTGCGGCGCGCACGCCGCGAACGCACCGACCTGCTGCTGCTCGACATCGGCGACCTCGCCCTGCGCGACACCGCACAGGCCACCGCGCTGCGCGCTGCGCTCGACGACCTGCCGTCGCCCTACATCGAAGTGCACGACGATGCCGCGCATGCACTGGAGCCGCGCGTGCAGCCGCAACACGCCCCGCTGGTCACCGTCATCCTGCGCGACGACCTGTCGCGCGCCTATGCGATGGCGCTCGCCATCGCCCTGCGTCGCCTCGACCGTGCGACCGCGGCGGACGCCTTCCATGCCTGAGCCGGAGCCCCTCATGTCCATCCTCGTCATCCGTGGCCCCGAACACCACGACCGCCTGACCTCGCCACCGCCCCCGCTGCCGCCGTCCGTGCTGGGTGCACTCGTGCAGCGTGCCGGCTGCGCAGGCCAGACGCTGGCCGTGCGCAGCTGCGGTTCCACCACCGAAGTGCTCACCGCCCTGCGCCTGGCCAACGAATGGGGCGTCCGCGCCACCCTGCTCGATCCCGGCACGCTGTCCGACCATCCGCTGCTGCAGCGTGCGGTGCAGGGCCTGACGCATCCCTACGTGGAAGTGCACGACGGCCTGGGCGAACAGGAACCTTCCCTTCCTGCCTCCACCGGACGCCGCCTCGCGGTGGTCGATGGCTACGGCGCACGCAGCTATGCGCTGGCGCTGGAGATCGCGCTGGAACAACTGGGCTGCGCCGAGTGCGAGTGCGATGTGCACGTCGGCACCTGACGCGCCGCGTGAGTACTTCGCCGACTACGAGGTGTACCAGGAAGGTCATGCCGTCGCCTGGGGCCAGGTGACGTACCGCGCGCGCAACGCTGCGGACGCCACCGCGGCAGACGTGGTGGCGTCGTTGCGCCAACAGGCTGCTTACATGCACGAGGTAGACGCGGGCGCGATCCGGTTGCGTTGCATCGCACGCCTCTGATCCCCTGTCATGCCGGCGTCATCCCGCTCGCGTACGTTGCCGGGTTTTCCGACAGGCGGGGCGACACGTTGGCCGAGCAGGCGATCCGGGCGCTGACACGCGTCTTCACCGACCAGGCGCCCGCCCTCCGTGGTTTCTTCGCGCGTCGCGGCGCCAACGACGAGGCCGAAGACCTGGTGCAGGAAACCTATCTCCGCCTGCTGCGTGCCCACCAGGGCGGTGGCGAGCGCATCGCCAATCCGGAGGCCTACCTCTATACCGTCGCCACCAACCTGGCGCGCGAACAGGCTGCGCGCCGGCAGCGCTCGCCGGTGCCGATCGAAGACGTCGAACAGGTGGCCGCGCTGATGACGAATCCGGAAGGCGTCGAGGACGCGACCGAGCGCGCGCAGCGCCAGCAGCACATGCACGTCCTGCTCGCCGGCCTGCCGGCATGCACGCGCGCCGTGCTGGTCATGCAGTACCGCGACGGCCTGACCTACCGCCAGATCGCCGACCGCATGGGTGTCTCCCCACACATGGTGAAGAAGCACGTCGTGCGCGGGCTGGCGGTGTGCCGCCGCGCGGTCGGGGACGCCCGATGAGCGACCGCCGCTTCGGCAGGATGAGCGCCACCGAGGAAGCCGCGCACTGGCATCTGTTGCAGCGCGAGGGCGCGTTGAGCGCGACCGACCAGCAGCGTTTCATGGATTGGCTGGTCGCGTCGCCCGACCATCTGCGCGAATACCTCGCGATGGCACGCGTGACCGCGGAGCTGGGGGAAGCCCTGCGCACCCTGCCGGCCGATGCGGAGACCGATGCACTCATTGCCGGCCGTCCGGCGGATCACGCCAACATCATCCCGCTGGGCCGTACACGAGCCATCGAGCATCCGCCCG
Source organism: Pseudoxanthomonas sp. LjRoot143 (assembly GCF_964252945.1). Classification (NCBI taxonomy): domain Bacteria; kingdom Pseudomonadati; phylum Pseudomonadota; class Gammaproteobacteria; order Lysobacterales; family Lysobacteraceae; genus Pseudoxanthomonas; species Pseudoxanthomonas sp. LjRoot143. Next base: position 2,472,072 of record NZ_CAXUPM020000001.1, read on the forward strand.
CGCGCGCGACGCGCCGTACTTGGTTGCCGCGCGCGGCTGCCGCGGCGACGCTGCTGCTGGCGGTCACCACCGGCTGGCAAGCGGTATCGCCTTCGCCGCGCCATTACCTTGCGCCGCATGGCGAGCCGCGCGTCTTCGCGCTGGATGACGGCACCGTGCTGCACCTCAATGCGGAAAGCGAAGCCAGTGTCTCGCTCGGCCTGTTCCACCGCCGCGTGGCGCTGACCCGCGGCCAGGCGAGCTTCGTGGTCGCGCCCGGCCGACGACCCTTCACCGTCCGCGCGGCCGGCATGGAGGTGCGCGACATCGGCACCACATTCGATGTTTCGCTGCAACGCGACCAGGCGCGCTTCGGTGTCACCGAAGGCCGCATCCACGTGGTCGATGAGGACGGCGCCGGACGGCTGCTGGCCGACCTGCAGGCGGGCCAGGCCGCGCGCATCGCGCAGGCGGATCGCCGGGTACACATCAGCCAGGAAGACAGCGACGTGCTGACCGCCTGGTGGGACCGGCGCGTCGTGTTCCGCGACGAGCCCCTGCGCGACATTGCCGACCGCTTCAACCGCATGAACCGCGTGCGCCTGCACGTGGACGACAACGTGGCCGGTGCGTTGCGTCTGACCGGCAACCTGCAGGCGAACGATCTCGCCTCGCTGCGCGCCTTCCTCGACGAGCAACCGTCACTGGCCACGACGGCGGACGCGCGCGAGATCCGCGTGCGTTCGCGCCACGTGCTGGTGCCCGGCGCGTACTGATCCAGCTGCTGTAAGAAAAAATTCACGAAGAAATCGGTGCCCGATCTTCTTCGTCGGGAATCGTAGGGAGGTGAGCACGCGTTGATCGCGCTGCCGCCACCCCACCCCACTGGACTCCCCGATGCGCCGACTCCTCGCTCTTTCCATCGCCCTCGCGCTGCAGGCCGCGACCGCCAATGTCGCGGCCCAGCAGGCGAACGTCGCGACCGACGCCATCCCGCCGCAGTCGCTCGATACCGCGCTCAACACGCTGTCGCGCCAGACCGGCCTGCAGTTCGTCTACAACGCGCAGGCCGGCAACCCGCGCACGCGCGCCGTGCCCGCCGGGCTGTCGTCCGAACAGGCGCTGACGCAACTGCTCGACGGCACCGGACTGCGCTACCGCTACCTCAACGCCAGCACCGTCACCATCGAAGCCGACGCGGCACCGGCTGCGCCCGCCGCGCCTGCTGCGGAACCTGCCCGCGCGCCTGCCGCCACAGCACCCACCGCACAAGCGGTGGACACGCAGGAGCTGGAAAGCATCGAAGTGGTCGGCAGCTACAGCCGCAGCCTGGAGCAGGCAGTCGACATCAAGCGCTACACCGTGGGCTTCTCGGACTCCATCGTGGCCACCGACGTCGCCGACTTCCCCGAACAGAACCTCGCCGAGGCGCTGCAGCGCATGCCCGGCGTGACCATCGAGCGCAACAAGGGCATGGGCAGCAAGGTCAACGTGCGTGGCCTGCCGTCCGAGTACACCCATGTGTCGATCAACGACCTGGCGACGGCCTCCGGCAGTGGCGGCCGCGACGTCGAGTTCGACCTGTTCGCCTCCGAGATCATCCAGCAGGTCACCGTGCAGAAATCGCCCACCGCGGCCGACGAGGAAGGCGGCATCGCCGGTTCGGTGAAGATCTCCACCGCGCGCCCGTTCGACTACAGCGGCCGCAAGCTGGTGTTCTCGGCCGAGGGCGCACACAACTCGATCTCCGAAGAGACCGACCCGAAGTTCGCCTTCCTCGCCAACGACACCTGGGGCGACTGGGGCGCACTGGTGTCGTTCTCGCATGCCGAGCGCACCAATCGCACCGACTCGACGTCCGGCATCAATTTCCGTCCGATGTCGCGCTTCCTCGGTGCGTCGGGCACCCGTGGATCGCAGGCCGAAGCCGTGATCGAACGCGATACCGGCTGGGTCATCGACAACCGGGCGAACACCGCCGAGAGCAACCTGATCGTGTTCCAGGACAAGGTCGGCGACCGCGTCTACCTCAACGACCAGGACAAGTGGGGCGCGACCGCCTCGCTGCAGTACAGGCCCAGCCGCACCTTCAGCCTGACTTTCGACGCGATGGTCGGCGGCTACGACACCATCGAGGACGAGTACGACGCCGCGGCCTATTCGGCGTCCAGCCGCAGCACGCTGGAGACGATCCACGAGTACGACGACACCACGCTATCCGACTACGGCATGCTGGTGCTGCGCGATGTGTCCTACACCGCCACCCAGCACGAGTTCCTGAGCAAGGAGCGCATCAACAAGACCGACTACGGCCAGTACAGCGTGGCCCTGGACTGGAACAACGACCTGTGGGACGTCGAGGCGATGGCCGGCTACTCGGGTGCCGAGAAGACGCTGGACTACTCCAATCTCAAGCATGTGGCCTACGCACCGTCGCGCACACGCTGGACCGGCCGCAGCGGCGAGACCCTTCCCAGCGCCACCTCCGGCGGCTTCGACATGTACGGCTCGCCCGAGCGCTACCTGTTCGAGGCCTACGAGACCACGCTGGAGAAGATCAACGACGACAAGTACGCCGCCAAGGTCGACGTGACGCGCAGGCTGGAACTGCCGTTCCTCCCCGCGCTGCGCAGCGTGCAGTTCGGCGGCCGCTACACCGACCGCAGCAAGGAACGCCAGTACGGCGAGCTGAAGATCACCGGCCCGTCCGCCGGCGACACCTCGTGGGTGAACGTCCGCACGCTGGCCGACAGCCCGCTGCAGTGGATCGGCGACATCGTGCCGGGTGGCAACTACAGCGTGAAGGATCTCGACTGGCGACAGGTCTCCAACGACTTCGCCCGCGGCTACTTCCGCTATCCCGGCTTCTCCACGCCGTTCGACGACGCCCAGTACTACCGCGTCGACGAGGAAGTCGCCGCGCTGTACGCGATGACCAACTTCGACTTCACCCTCGGCCGCGTGCCGGTGACGGTGAACGCGGGCGCACGCTACGTCGATACATCGGTGACCTCGTTCGGCTACCACCCGGTGCAGAACCCGGATGGCAGCACCGGCTACACCGACACGCCGGTGTCGAAGGATGGCGGCTACACCGACGTGCTGCCCAGCTTCAACCTGACCGCAGAACTGGCCGATGGCCTGCTGCTGCGCGCCGCGGGCTCGGAAACGTTGATCCGCCCGGCCCTGGGCGACGTGGCCTACAAGCGCACGGCCAGCTGGAGCTCGTTCCGCTTCACCGACGGCAACCCGGACCTGAAGCCGACCTACGCCAAGCAGTGGGAAGTCGGCCTGGAGAAGTACCTGGAGAACGGCGGCCTGCTGGCGGCGTCGTACTTCCGCAAGAAGATCGACGGCGTGGTGGTCAGCGCGCTGACCGGTGTGGTCGAGGACGTGGCCGTGTACAACGCCAACGGCACGCTCAACGGCTACTACGACTTCGACGTCTACCAGCCCGTGAACGCCAAGGGTTCTTACGATGTCGACGGCATCGAGCTGATCGCCAACCTGCCGCTGGCCACGTTCCATCCGGTGCTCGAAGGCTTCGGCATAAACGCCAACTACACGATGCTGGACAGCTCGCTGGCCGGCGAATCCGATCTCGGTATCCGCACGCCGATGCCGGGCCTGGCCGAGAAGACCTGGAACCTGACCGCGTACTACGAGAACGCGCGCTTCGACGCCCGCGTGTCGTACAACCACAAGGACGAGTACGTCGAGTCGATCGGCTACAACATGTACCCGATCTGGCGCGATGCCTACGGCCAGCTCGACGTGTCGATCGGCTACCGGATCAGCGACCACCTGAAGCTGAGCCTGAAGGGCATCAACCTGACCGACGAGGAAACCAGCGGCTACACCATGGATCCATCGTTCCCGACCATGTACGAGAAGTCGGGCCGCCGCGTCAGCCTGGGGCTGCGCGCCGACTTCTGATCCCACGCGCGTCGCCGGCTACCACCGCGGCGCGCTTCTTCTTCCTGCGATCCCGCCGTGAACGCGGCGGCATCGCCGTGCCATGCGAGGTTCGTGATGCGCTCTTTCCTGTTGCTGGCCTTGCTGGCGGCTCCTCCCTCCGTTCTTGCCGTCGAAGACGACACCGGCCGCGCGTGGCAGCCCGGCGACCATCACGTACACAGTGAATGGAGCGTCGACTGGGACCGCACCACTTCGCCGCCGACGCCGATCCGCGGCGGCGATTCACCGTATACGCGCAGCGACAATGCGCGCCAGGCAGCGAAGTTCGGTCTGACCTGGATGGTGCACACCGATCACGGCGGCCCCGGCCACTCGGTGGTGACGCGCGACCACGCCTGGCCGGCGCTGGAACAGGCGCGCCGCGACGTGCCCGCGCTGATCCAGTTCAACGGTGCGGAGTTCGACGTGCCCGCTGCCGAACACGCGTCGTTGATCATCGCGCCGACGCCACGCGAACGCGACGAGCTGGTCGAGATCGAACGCCGCTTCGGCCGCAGCGAGCCGGTGGACGGCGTGCCGCGCGACGATGGCCAGACCATGCTCGATGCGCTGGCGCACATGCGCGCCCTGCCGGCGCCGCCGCTGGTGTTCGTCAACCATCCCTCGCGCACCGCCACCGGTGTCGGCCAGTGGGGCGAGGTGGAGCCGGCCGAACTGCGCGCCTGGCACGACACCGCGCCGCGCGTGCTGGTCGGCATGGAAGGCGCACCCGGCCACCAGGCCATCCGCAGCGAGCGCGGCCTGTACCGCAACGCCGCGGCACCGACCTTCGGCGGCTTCGACCAGATGACCGCACAGGTCGGCGGCGTATGGGACACGCTGCTCGCCGAAGGACGCCGCTTCTGGATCACCGCCACGTCCGACTCGCACGTCAACCTGCGCGATGGCGGTCGTGATTACGATCCGGGGGAGTACAGCAAGACCTATGTGTGGGCGCGCCACGACGCCGACGACATCCTGGACGGTCTTCGGAACGGACGCATGTTCGCGGTGACCGGCGACCTGGTCGATCGGCTCGACCTGAAGGTGCACGCCACCGGCAAGCACCCGCGCGCCGCTACGCTCGGCGAGACCTTGGGCGTGGACGCCGGCGACACGGTGCGCATCGAACTGCGCGTGCACCAGCCCACTCAACCCAACACGCACGGCGACCATCCGGTACTGGCGCAGATGGAAGTGATCGTCGGCTCGCCCGGCGATGACGGCGCGCCGGTGATGCAGACCCGACGCTGGACCGCGAAGCAGTGGCGTCGCGACGGCGACTGGCGCGTCGCCACGTGGGAACTGCCTGTCCCGGCACGCGGCGCCTTCGTGCGTGCACGCGGCAGCAACACAGGGGAAGCGGCGCCGCTGGCCGACGTGCCCGGCGAGGATCCGTGGCAGGACCTGTGGTTCTATTCCAATCCGGTGTTCATCGACACCGCCGGCACACATGCGCAACGCCCTGCACGTTGAGCACAAGACAGCGCGTGTTCACGCCCGCGTGTGATCCGGCCCGCAGTTCCTGCCGTCGGCGCGCCATGCGTTGACGCGGTCTTTGCGAAACGCACGCGACACTTCGCGTGTGGTCGATGCCGCAACCGCGGCGTGCCGGATCCAGGTGAAACAGCCACGGCGGCCACACCGGTACCGTTGTACGAAGCCCTAGCTTCGTCCAGCCTGGCTGCAAGTGCGTCCCCGTCCGAAGGATCGCTGGCGCGGTACCTGCTTCATCGCAGAGGGAAGACGGAACGCGTGGCCTCAGCCGCGCGTTCCGTCTTTCTGTGGCTCGTGGGAAGCGCGGACATCGCAACGCGTCTCGACGGACGCGTTCGACCCGGACAACGAACCGGGTGCCGTAAATGTCGCCACCGCCAGCGTGGCCGCGGCGAGCAGCCCCGTGGCGCAGTGCGGCACCAGGTCCATGGAGGTCATCGCTTCGCGCCGGAGCACGCGCCGGCGTCCAGCATCAGGTGAAAAGCGCTTCATACGTTCCTCGGCGGCAGCGGCACGCGCACGCGCGGGGTGACGTCGGCGGGCGACGCCAGCGACTGCATCTGGCAGAAGGTGGCGTCGTAGGCGGCGACCTCTTCCTGGTACTGGCAAAGCGCGCGGAACGGGTTGCGCGCCGACAGCGCCTGGGCCGAGGCACGCAGGCGTTCGCCGTCGGGATGGGTCTGCACCAGTGCGGCGACCCATACGGTCAGGGCTTCGAGTTGCCCCGTGGCGCGGGCGTCGCTGGTTTCCAGTCTTTCCAGCAGGGAATGCAAATGGGTCTGTGTGTACAACAGCATGGGGCAAGCGTCCGGTGCGTGATCACCGCGTCCTGGCCCCTGTTCCGGCTGCGGTTTCCCCTGATCACGCGCAGGCGATGCGGCGGCGGCCAGGGCCGCCACCGCGCGAGTCATGCACCGTTAGGGAAAACGTGACTTGTGGCCTACCCGCGCAGATTCACTTCGGCGACCTTGTCTTCGTAGTCTTCCTTGGGATCCACGCCCAGCAGCATCTTCACGCCGGCCAGCAGGCTCTGCTCGTTGAGCCAGATCTCCGCGTGTTCGGCATCGAAGCGCAGCAGCGCGAGTTTGGGGTCGTCCTTGCCACCTTCGTACCACGCGGCGATGAACGGGTTCCACAGCCGCTCGATCACTGCGCGGTCGTCGTCGCGCACCAGCGACCCCTGCAGGCTGGCGAAGATGTCGTGTCCCATCGACGCGAACGTGGCGATGGCGCGCTGCGGCGCCGACGTGCGCTGCGCCAGCAGGTTGTCGGTGGCAGTGAAGATCCACAGCGGCCCGCGCCCCTCGTGTTCCAGCAATGCCGTCATCGGCCGCGTATGCCCGTCCTCGGCGCCGTCCAGGCCCAGCATCATCGTGCGATCGGACTTGATCGCCTTCCACAGCTTCTTCTCGAGTTCCTCGGGCGTATGCATGGCGTGCTCCTGGTCTGGAATATCTGCACGCTAGGCCGACCGGCGTCGCCGCGCCGTCAACCGCGGCCGCGTTCTTCAGCCGTGCGTCATCTTTGTCGCGCCGGCGTCACGGGCGACGCACCGGCACATGAACGACACCGGTCGATTTCACCGCGCGTTCGCGAACCTCCGCGCACGCTGGCCCGGCGATTCCCATCAGGAGATCCGCCATGAAAACCTCCCCACTCCTGCTGTCGCTGGGCCTGATGTCGCTCATGTCCGCGGCGGCCGCACAGACGTATGGTCCGGAAGACGAGGGCCGCCGCTTCAGCGATGGCAGCAAGATCGAATGCCGCAACGTGGAAGTGCAGAAGAACAGCCGCGATCCCAACCGCGTTGCGGGCACCGCCATCGGCGCGGTCGTCGGCGGTCTGCTGGGCAACCAGGTCGGCAGCGGCAACGGCAAGAAGGTCGCTACCGTCGGCGGCGCCGTCGCGGGCGGCGCGATCGGCCGCAAGGTGCAGGGCAACAGCCAGGAGAACAAGGGCGACCGCATCGTCGAACGTCGTTGCGAGCGCATCTACCGCTAAGTGCGCCTGCCCCCGGGACAGGCGCACCGGGCGCCTGCGGTGACGAGGCCGCAGGCGCTTTTTTCTCGCGCTGACTGCGGTCATCGCCGCCGCGTCGGTACATCGTCACAGTTCGTCCTGGCACGCCCGCTTCAGCCTGTCGTCGCCGCTGCCTGCGCAGCGGGCGGCATAGAGGCGTGCCGCGTCGGCCTTGCCTGCGCGACGGTTCAGGCGCACGCCGTACGGCAGCAGCTCCGGCGGATCGCCCAGGCTCTTGCGGCTGGTTTCCAGCACCTGCAGTGCCTGCTCGCGGTTGCTGCTGCGGCTGGCCATGTCCAGCGTGAGCTGGTGCAACGCGAACAGCGAGTCGTTGCGCCCGATCTCGCCCTGCAGTACCGGCAATGCCTTGTCGCGATCCATCTGCGATTCCATCAACCGCATCGCCGTGTAACGGATCAGCGGCGTTTCCGCGGCCGGGCTGCGCACCAGCGCCTGCAGCACCGCATCCTGCTGGGGACGCGTCAGGCGTGTGGCATCGGCAGCCAGGACCTGGTGCGCCAGTTGCATGGACGCGAACATCGCATCCACCTGCGTGTCCCCCGCCCACGACAGCGCGCGCATGTCGGGCCGTTCCAGGTCGGCGTGTTTCGTTTCGATGTGCGCACGCACCCGTTCGATGCGCTGTGCCGAATCACGGTGCGTATTGCCGCCGGCCTGCTGCACACGCTGCTGGGTGGCGCCGACCAGCGCGGTGATCAGATTGTCCACGCCCTTGTTGTCGTCGAGCCGACGCTTGGCCGAGCGCGCCTGGTCACTGTTCTGCAGGTAACGGCCCAGCGTCGCCGCCACACCCTGCTGCATGGCGGTGGACGGCGTACCCGCCTGCCGGCGTTGCTGCTCCCACAGTTCCATGCGGCCCAGCATGTCCATCATGGCGATCGGGTTGTAACCGGCAGCGACCATCAGGTCGGTCCCCATCCGATCGGCTTCATCCTCCTGCGCGCGTGCCCGCGTGGGCACGATGCCGGCCTGCACCGACTGCATCGCCGTCTCGCGCAGCAGCGCGTGGCGCACGTAGTCGGTGCTCGGGCGCGAGGTGCTGACGCCGGCGTACTCGCGGTCCAGGTAGATCGAGGTCAGGCCGGCGCCCACGCCCTTCGCGGTTTCCAGCGCGCTCTTGCCCGGGTGCTTGCGCAGCACATGCACGTATTCGTGCGCCAGCAGCGCGGCGATCTCGTCCTGGCTCTCCAGGCTCTGCAGCATGCCGGCCGCAACGAAGATGGACCCGTCCTCCGCCGCATACGCCTGGAAGGTGGGGTCGGGAATCACGTAGACGCGCGCCGCCGGCGCCCTGGGCCCTGCGGCACGCCGGATCTCCTGCAATACCCGGTCCAGCGCGCCGTCCAGCTGCGGCTGCTGTACCACGCCATAAGCCCACCGTTGCCGTTCCACCGGCGTCATCGTGCGGTTCTGGCGGAACGACTGCAGAACGCCTCCCAGCAACTGCGCGTTGCGGTTCAATCGCTCCAGGTCCTTGTCGCTGATCAGCGGCTTGCCCGCCTGCGCGGCCGACGACGCGCAGGCCAGTGCGAACACCAGCAGCGCGCAGGCGCCGCGGCGCGCGTTCACGGACAGCCCTCGCCCGCGCCGCGCACGCCGGCGGTAGCCGCGTCGCGGCTGGCGGTGACGCCGCTGCCCGTGCGCGCGGGGGCACAACGCACGCCGGGCGCCAGGCTCAGGTCGCCCTCGATGCGCAGCTTCAACTTGTCCACCCACACCGGGCCTGCGGCGGTCTGCACCTGCACATAGCCTTTGCGCGACACATCGAGCACCGGCGCGTTGGCCAGCGACGCCCCCGCTACGCTCTGGCCGGTACGCTTGAAGCGCTCGCCGTCCTGCTCGAACGTGGCGACCTGCTCACTGGTGGCCTGGATCACCTTCGCCTTCAGCGGCGTGCCGCCGTTCCCCGCCCACGCTGTCGCTGTCGCCGCCACCAGTACCACCAGCAGCGCCCACGCCCGGCGCATCTTCGCTTTCGCCTTGTCCATCGCCCTGCTCCCACTTGTCGGGGCCCTGCGGCCCGAGGTTTGCCACGTACCACGTCACGGCCAGCGCAAGTCCCAGCAGACCGATCCAGTCCTGCGGCGGCTGGTGCAGCACGACCTGCGCGAACACCGCCACACCCAGCCCCAGCAGCACCGACAGCGCCGCCATCAACACCAGGCGTTTGATCGTGCCGCGCACCGTTACCAGGACGATGCCTGCCGCCAACGACAACAGCACCGCGTTGAGCAACGCCAGGCGATTGTTCGCGCCCTCGGTGCGGTGCGTGCGGCGTTCGCCCCAGGTCATCAGGTTGTCCAGCGCCATCGCATGCAGGTAGACGCCGGGAATCTGCTGGTGCACCGGCGACAGCACGCGGTCGTTGAGACCGGTCAGATGGGTGCCGACCAGGACCACGCGATCGGTCAATGCATCGCGCATCGCCTCATCGTCCAGTTGTTCTTCGAACACAGTGAACGTATACGCGCACTGCGCGCGGTGGCGGTCCTCCACCTGCTCGTCGCGGCCGCTGTTGAAGCTGTCCCACAGCAGCCGCGCCGAAGCGGCCAGCCGCGTACCGAGGGCCACGTCACCGGTGCGCGTGCAAGCGCCGTTGCCGCTGCTGCTCTGCGGCAGCGTGCTGCCCCAGCGCACCACCATCGGTTGCGCCCGCGCCTGCGCGGACAGTGCCGAGGCCGGCGCGCTGCATCCCGTCCCGCGCTCGGCGCACGCTGCGTCGTACAGCGCCAGGGCAACGCTGCACGCGTCGGCGCCTCCGGTTCCGCCCGCGTCCGTGCGCATCGCCGCGCCCTGGGCATTGATGTAGTCGCCGCGGATGCTCAACGGGTAATCGCTGCCCGCCCCCTGCCAACTGGTCACCACGTCGCGCGCGCCGCCCGCGCCGGAAAAGATCGAACGTCCGCCCGGCGCGGCCACACCGAAATACACCGGAATCCCCGCCGCCGCGATTTCCTCGCCGATGCCCAGGCGTGCGTCCTCGTAGCTGTCGTCGTAGTCGCGGCGCTGCTGCATCAGGATGTCCAGGTACACCGCGCGCGGACGCTGGGCCAGGATGCGGCGCAGCAGTTCGTCGTAATAGGTGTACTGCGGCGGCCACCCCACGCCACGTGCCGCCAGCGTGTGGTCGTCGATCATCACCACCGCCACGTGGTCCTGCGCATCGCTGCCGTAGAACGGTGCCAGCACGCGTGCGGTGATGCGCTGCGACTGCGCCTTGCTGGCGTTGTCCAGGCCGAACGGCTCGAGCCAGTTCATCAGCAGGCCCAGCAGGAACACGCACAGGAACACCAGCGCGCTCGCGTCGAGTAACCGTCCTGCAAGACTGGTCGGGCGCCCGCTGAGCTTCTTCAGTGGCGAGAGCCAGGGGTGAAGCTTGCCCAGCCCGGCCAGGAACGCAAACAGCCCCACCCCATCCCCGCGCGCGTCCGCGCCAGGCGGCGTGTCCTTTCCCTGCGGTGTGGCCTGCTCCGCCACGCATTCCCCCGGTCTGCGCCGGCACCCCCGTCCCGGCTCCGTGCACCATAACGGCGGTTACACGCAGCATCAACCTCGGCGCGCGCTACCCGTGCGTACGCCAGGCTACGGGCGGTTCCTGCGACACCAGCGCCGGCATGTCTTCCACCGCGCGCGGCTTGCCGATGTAGTAGCCCTGCAACCGACTGCACCCCATGGCCGCCAGCATCTGTTTCTGCTCGAGCGTCTCCACGCCTTCGGCCACCACTTCCAGGCCGAGTTGCTGGCCCAGCATCACCACCGATTGCACGATGGCGGCGTGACGCGAGCCGGTGGTCATCTGCCGCACGAACTGGCGGTCGATCTTCAGTTCGTGCGCCGGCAGGTAGGCCAGGTACGACAGGCTGGAATAGCCCGTACCGAAGTCGTCCAGCGAAATGCGCGCGCCCACCGCCTCCAGCTGCGTGAGCACCTCCACCGTGCGCTCGGGCTCCAGCATCGCCATCGATTCGGTGATCTCCAGGGTCAGCGCGCCCGGCGGCAGGCCGTGCCGGCGCATGGCCGAGGCGACCTGCGCCACCAGATAGTCGCCACGCACCTGTACCGGCGACAGGTTCACCGACACCGTGGGAACGCGCGCGCCGGCGCGACGCCACACCGCCCACTGGCGGCAGGCTTCATCCAGCACCCATTGGCCCAGTTCCACGATCAGGCCGACGCGCTCGGCCAGGGCGATGAAGCGGTCCGGCATCACCAGGCCCAGGCGCGGATGCTGCCAGCGCACCAGGGCCTCCATGCCGGCCATGCCGTTGTCCTGCGCACGCACCTGCGGCTGGTAGTGCAGCACCAGCTGTCCGCGTTCCAGGGCCTTGCGCAGTTCGTAGGTCAGTTGCAGCTGCCCCTGCACCTCGTCGCCCATCGACGGCGCGTAGAGGGCAAGCCCGTTGCGGCCGGCCTGCTTGATGTAATACATCGCCACGTCCGCGTGCGCGATCATCGACTGCGCATCCTCGCCGTCACCGGGATACTGCGCGATGCCGATACTCGCGCTCACCGTGACGTCGTCGTTCTCCTGCAAGCGGGTCGATTCCAGCAGCGCCGCCAGCAGGCGCTCGCCGCGCGCCGTGGCCTCGCCCACCTCGGTCACGCGCGTGACCATGACGAACTCGTCGCCGCCCAGCCGCGCCACCGTATCGTCGGCGGCCGCCATGCGCCGCAACGTGTCCGCCACGCGGACCAGCAGCGCGTCGCCCACGTGGTGGCCGAAAGCGTCATTGACGCCCTTGAAGCCATCCAGGTCGATGAACAGCAACGCGAACCGCTCGCCCTGCAACTGCGCGCGCAGGATGCGCTCCTGCAACTCGTCGGTCAGCATCATCCGGTTGGGCAGGCCGGTGAGCGCGTCGTGCATCGCCAGATGGGTCAACTGGCGGTTGGCCAGCTGCAGCGAATCCGACAGCCGCGCCGTGCGTTCGTGCAGCAGCCGGTCCAGCGCGCTCGCACCTATCGCGGTGCCCAGCACCGCGGTGTTCACCACCACCACCAACCAGGCCAGCGAATCGGGCGACAGCCCGTCGCGCAGCGCCGCACTGCAGATCGAGCCTTCGGGGAAGTGCGCCGCGGCCATGCCGGTGTAATGCATGCCGACGATGGCCACGCCCATCACGCCCGCAGCGAGCAGGCGGTGCAAGCATTCGTGATGCGCGTTGTCACGCAGGCGATAGGCGATGGCGAGCGCGGCGCCGGCGGCGACGATGGCGATCAGCAACGAGGCGGCGAACCAGAGCGGCTTGTAGATGATGTCCGGGTCCATCCGCATCGCTGCCATGCCGATGTAATGCATGGCCGCGATGCCCAGCCCCATCACCACCGCGCCGCTCACCAGGCGCAACCGGGTGACGTGGTCGCGGGTGACCAGCCACAACGCATAGCCGCTGGCCGCCACCGCCAGCAGCAGCGACAACAGGGTGATGCCGATGTCGTAGCCCAGCCGGATGGGCAGGCGCAGCGCGAGCATGCCGATGAAGTGCATCGACCACACGCCGATGCCCATCGCCAGCGCGCCGCCGGCCAGCCACCAGCGACGGGCGACCGGGTCGCTGGCGCGGATGCGTCCGGTGGTCTTCAGCGCGGCATACGAGGCCACGACGGCCACGACGACAGACGTGACCACCAGTTCCGGCACATAGGTCGCAACAAGCCCTGCTTCCATGGAACGTCCCTGGCACTCCTCTTCTGACAGCTACAACGGCGTGGCCATTCAAGAATGAAGCCGTGCGCCGACCACCGGCGTCGGCGTGATCGATTGTGCGGATGCTGTCACATTACAGCCGCCGCGTAGGGCTCGACGGCGCCGATGCCGGGCGTGTGGGCGCTGTCCTTGCTCCCGCCCCCGCCCCCGCGTATAACGACCGTTATAACGTCTGGAGACACCCCGTGAAGCTCAAGATCACCGCCATCGGCAATTCCGCCGGCGTCATCCTGCCCCGCGAGCTGCTGGCACGCCTGCGCCTGGAGAAGGGCGACGAACTGCACGCGCTGGAAACCGCCGACGGCATCCGCCTGACCGTCTACGACCCCACGCTGGCCGAGCAGATGGAGATCGCCGAGCAGGTGATGCGGGAGGATCGCCAGGTCCTGCATAAGCTGGCGCAGTAGAGCGCGCCATGATCATCTGGATCAGCAGGACACTGGCCTTGGCCATCCACGACCGCCAACTCGCCGAGCATGGTGGGGGCACTGGCGTGCGCGACGACGGATTATTCGAGGCGGCCCTGGCGCGTCCGCAGCAACGCCATGCCTACGGCGACCCGCCTCCGGATCTTGCCGATCTCGCAGCAAGCCTCGCGTTCGGTCTCGCGCGCAACCATCCTTTCATCGACGGCAACAAGCGTACCGCCCACGTCTGCTATCGCGTCTTCCTCCGGCTCAACGGTGGCGATCTCGCAGCCAGTGATGAGGAGAAGTACGCGATGACACTGGGCCTTGCCGAAGGCTCCATCAGCGAAACCGAGTTCGCCGACTGGCTTCGCCCTCGCATCGGGATGACGGCGACCGGCAAGGTGCAGGAACCGCCGGCACGTTACGCCCGCTGACAGGCTGTCAGGTCATCCGGCAGGCGCCGACATCGGCATCCGCAACGCGTGCCCATCGCGTCCGTGCGCCTAGGCGTCGAGTGCCGCGCGCAGTCCATCCAGGTCAGACGCCCGCGTCGGGCGCACCAGGCGGGCACGCTCGCGACCGTCCTCCAGCACGATCACCGTCGGCCACAGCGTCACGCCGAACGAGCGTCCCAGCGGCCGCCCCTTGCCGTCCTCGATCTTGATGTGGGTGGCACCGGCCTCGTCGGCCAGCCAGTCGCGCAGCAGGGGCTGGGCGAGCCGGCAGTGCCCGCACCACGGCGCGCCGAACTCGATCACCACCGCGCCCTGCATGGCGTCCACGGCGGTACGCGCGGGCTCCACGGCCGCGTAATCGGCGCGGTACGTCACGACGCCTTGGCGATCAGCCGCTCGATGTCGTCGAGCCGGCTGTTGGTCAGGTCCTTGCCGATCTCCGCCACGATCCGCTGCGCCGCTTCCTTATGCAGCAACGGGCGCATGCGGCCCAGCGTGGCAGGATCGGCGACCAGCACCAGGTGTTCGTACTGCTGTTTCAGCGCGCTGTCGTTCAGTCCTTGCGCCAATTGTTTCGCGAACGTCGCTTCGTCGATCTGACGGCTGGTGGCTTCGCCGGGCACGCTGCCCGAGGGTCCATCGTCGTTCGCGTTCATCAGTTCGAGCAGGTCGTACTGGTGCAACGACACCGCGCCGTCTTCGCCGCGGTTGCGGAAGATCCGCGCACCCTCGCCGTCGGCGACCACCACCAGCGCATCCACGGGCAGAGCATTCATATCGATCTCCTCGGAAGGTAAGCCCATGCGCGATGCGCCCCGCCGTTCACGACGGAGCACATCGCGCGGTTCGTCAGTGCGGCTTCTGCCTGTCCAGGGTGAATGCGTCGGCGACCGCATGCTTGGCGCGATCCCACGTCAGCCGCGATCCGCCCTTGAAGCGGCCCCAGCCGCGTTCCAGGTCGTTCGACAGGCTGTCGTCCCACGGGCGCTCGGCATACTGGCTGCGCGCGTAAGTGCCGTAGCGGTAGGCAGAACGGTAGTCGTCGAACTCGTCGCCGTCCTGCCGGTACGGTGCCGTCTGGAAGCGCTGGGCGAACGTGTCGTCGGTGCGCGCGTACGCATCGTACGTGCGGTCGGCACGCTCCCACGCATCCTGCAGCGCCGGACGCGCGCGCTCCCAGTCCAGGCGCGACTCACCGCGGCGCGCTTCCCAGCCCGCCTGCAGGCGGCGCTCGGTCTCGTCCCACGACTGTTCCGGATACTCGCCGCGCGCCACCGCGCCGGCTTGGTAGACGCCTGCGTAGTCGCGCTGGAAATCGTGCTCGCCCGAATAGTACGGACGCGTGGGTGCGGCTTCGCGCCAGTAGTCGACCTCGCCCGTCGGATCGATGCGTTCGGCCACGCCTTTGCCTGCCGCGGCGCCTAGCACCGTACCGGCAGCGGCGCCGATCAGTGTGCCGATGGGACCGAACACCGTGCCGGCCACGGCACCGGCGGCCAGGCCACCGGCGGCGCCACCGACGCCGATGCCGACCGGGTGCGAACCCGGTGCGCCACTGATGGGATCGCGGTTCGCATCGCGTTGTGAAGTATCGCGTGTCATCTGGAAAGTCCTCCGAATGCGGACGCCATGCGACATGCATCGCGTCATTCTGCGCACGCGCCGCCATGGCGAGTGCAGGGAATGCATTCGATGTTCCGCATCCGGGGTGACAGCGATGTGCACTCGCGTCATGTTGGTGAGTGCATCGTGACGGAAAGGTGCGTTTTCCGACAACCGGGCGTGAATGGCTGTCGCCCAGCGCGGCAAGCGTTTGCTAGATGCCGACGATGACGCTGTCCCGTGCATCGAACATCGTGGCCGCTGCATCCGAGCGGCGCGGAAGCACGATCGCGAAGGTCGTGATGCGGCCGCCGGAATGCGCCGTCACCTCGCCGCCATGGGCTCGTGCGATCTCGCGCACGATGAACAGCCCCAGGCCCAAACTCGCGTGTTCGCCCTTGTGGGCGCTACTGGATCCCCGCCGCAAGGGATCGAACAGCGCGTTGATCGTATCGCTCGAGAGCGGCTCGCCGGTATTGCTCACCGAGACGCGCACCTGCCCGTCCTCGCCCGTGACGGATACGTCGATCTCACCACGTTCGTCGCCGTACTTCGCCGCATTGGTCACCAGGTTGTGCACCGCTTCGCGGATACGCACCTCGTCGAAGTCGCCATGCACCGTCCCCGTCACCTGAAGCGTCAGCGGCGCTTCGGGCAACGCAGCGCGTAGCAGATCGACCTCCTCGGCGACCGCTTTGCCAAGATCGCACACCGATTTTTTTAAACCCATGCCGGCGCCCAGCGTGCTCCTGCAGTAATCCAACAGACTGTCCACGAGCTGCCCCAGTTGCACGGCCCCCTTGAGGATGCGCTCGGCCTGACGCGCATAGGGTGTATCCCGCGTACTGTCCGCCAACAGTTCCGCCGTGCCGATGACGGCGTGCAATGGGCCACGCAGATCGTGCCCAAGCGCGCCCAAGAAGACGTTGCGCCAGGATTCTTCCGTGCGAGAGAACTCGGCCAGCGATTCGGCGACCGCCTGGTCGATCGCTTCGTTGAAACGGATCATGTCCTCGATCGACGCGGTGACCAGCGCCTCATCGGCCGCCCACAGCCGGAGCACCGAGGCCCGCAGGGCACGGTACTCGGCGATCATCTGGTTGACGCCGAAGCCGTCGTCCGCGCGGCTACGGCCGTGGCTGGTAGCGGCCGATTCCGGGCCTGCGCGTTCGGGCGCGCGTCCCTCCGCCTTGGCGCGCTGCTGGGCGGGACTCTGCGCGGTGCGCAGGTCCAGTACGATCGCGCGCAGGATCAGCGGAATGTCGTTGCGCAAGGTCTTGACGTCGAACGTCACGCCGTCCGGCGTTTGGGTGGTCGCAAACTCCACGGCGTCATCGAGGATCCGCTCGGTGTTCGCCTGGATGAAGTCGGCAAGTCGCATGAGCACTCCTTCCTGCTCCAGTCGTGGGGTGACGTCTGCGGTCATTCGTGTTCCTTCCGTCGCGTCACAGGGGCGGTGATCAGTCGGCGATGCTGCGCGGATCGCGCGGATCGTCGATATGGGGTTGCGGGTCCGGCGGCTGATCGGGCCCGCCGGGTACGTCGTCGGGATCCGACGGATCGCGTGGCATCGGCGGCGCCTGCGGATCTTCCGGGCGATACGGATCGCTGGGCGTGCCGGGCTCGCTCGGCTTGCCGGGCTCTGTCGGTTCACCGGGCGGCGTCGGCGTGCCCGGCGGCGTGGGTTTGCCCGGCTCGCTGGGTTTGGGCGTGCCGTGGGCAGTAACGGGGATCTGCATGCGTATCTCCTGCGCGCCGGTGGCGCGATCAGTCCTTCGCGGTGGAGGCCTGCAGCGCGGCGGCAACACCGGCATCGCCGGAGACCAGATCGGCCCATCGCACTTCCACGCCGTTGCGACGTCCCTTTTCGACCAGCTTCAGGCCGTTGGGATCGATGGTCAGCGTGTACGCCTGTTCGCCGATGGTGAGTTCGCGCCGCAGCGCCTTGTCGAGAGGGGTCATGGTGCGTCCTATATCTGTGCGGGATGGTCGCGGAGCTGGCCTTCCGCAGCGCCGGGCTCCACAGCCGGATCGTTGCGTTCCTCGTTGGTACGTTTTCCGGGCGATTCGCCGCGCGTCATCGGGCCGTCGGGACGGCGTTGCCGCTCCCATGCATTCGGGGCCACGGGCGTGGCATCAGGGGTTTTGCGATCCATGGCGGGTCCTCGCTTGCGAGCGGCCAGCGTGGCCGGCAAAACGTTGAAGATGCGTGATGAGCGCGTGCAGGTTTTCAGCCCGCAGTCACCCGACGCGTCCTGATCGACTGGACGCTGAACCCGCGCATCGTCTGCGCACGGCGTCTTTACGAATGCGTCAGCAGCATGTCAGTCATGCTCTGCCAAGAACGCATCGATGCGCGTCTCTCCGACGCCGAAAGCCTGGTCCGCGCGCATGCCGACATCGGCGATCCGCAGCTGTTCCTGCGCAACCTGTGGACGCAGGTCTACGACCAGGCGCCCATGCACCTGCGCTCGGCCGTGCTGCGTCGCCTGCACGCCCTCTCGCGCCATCTCGGCGTGGCGTACGTACACGGCGGGGATGCCGCGCCGTCGTCGTGAGGCGGAAGGGTGTCAGTGCGTTGGCTGCAGCCGCGCCAGCGCCGCTTCGATGTCGTTGCGGCGGAACGGCTTGGCCAGCACCGGCGCGTCGGCGAAGCGCGGCGGCAATCCCTGCTGCCCGTAGCCGGTGGTGAACAGGAACGGGGTGCCGCGCTCGCGCAGCGCATCGGCGACCGGAAAGGACTCCGTGCCGGCGAGATTGACATCCACCACCGCCAGGTCGATCTGCAGCGCCTGCAGCTGCTCCAGTGCCTGGTCCACCGATGCGGCGGTGCCGGCCACTTCGTAGCCCAGCGTCGGCAGCAGCTCTTCCATCAGCATGACCAGCATGAATTCGTCCTCGACGATGAAAACGCGCTTGGCGGCATCCGGGGTCATGCGACGGCTCCTGTGTTGGCGAGGGGGGCGGTGATCTCGCAGACCACGCCGGTGGGCAGGAATTCCAGCGAGACGTGGCCGCCCAGGTCATGGCGCAGACCGCGTTCGATCATGCGCGAACCGAAGCCGCGACGCTCCGGCGTCGCGACCGGCGGCCCGTCGCGTTCTTCCCAGCGCAGCACCAGGCAGTCGCGTCCATCGCGCGTCTCGCGCGTCCAGCGGATGTCGACATGGCCGTGCTCGCCCGACAGCGCGCCGTACTTCATCGCGTTGGTGCACAGCTCGTGCAGCGCCATGGTCAGCGCCAGCGCGCGCTGCGGTTCCAGTTCGATGGGAAAGCCCTGCAGGGTGAAGCGGTGGTTGTCGCCCTGCGTGCACGGCGCGATCGCGGTGCGCACGATCGCCTCCAGCGGCGCGTTCACCCATTGCTTCAGGGTCAGCATGTCGTGGGCCTGGCTCAACGCGTGCAGGCGCGCCTCGAAGCGGTCGTAGGCGGGCGACGCATCGCCGTTGGTGCCCAGCGTCTGCAGGGCGATGGACTGCACGATGGCCAGCGTGTTCTTGACCCGGTGGTTGAGTTCGGCGAGCAGCAGGCGCTGGTGCTCCTCGTGGCGCTTGCGCTCGCTGATGTCGGTGGCCGCGCCGAACCATTCGGTGATCTGGCCGCCGATCGGGCGGATCGGCACCGCGCGCGAGGACACCCACGACCAGCCGCCATCGTCGTTGCGGACGCGGTGCTCGGCTTCGTAGGGCGTCTGGGTGGCACGCGCATGGGCGATGGCGTCGCGGACCCGGTCGCGGTCGTCGGGGTGGATCAGCACCTCCAGCCAGTCCGGTGTCAGCGACCCGTGCCGGCCCAGCAGCAGGCTGCCGCCGACGATGTCCACTTCGCTCCAGTCGGCGTTGGTGCGGTAGACCAGGTCGGTGGTGGCGTCGACCATCGCCGCCAGCCGTTCCTCGCTGCGACGGCGCGCGTCTTCGTGCAGCTTGCGGTCGGTGACGTCGCGGGTGGTGCCGGCGACCGCCTCGACCTGTCCATCCGGTCCGATCACCGGCATCAGCAGGTAATCGTAGATGCGGCGGCCGTTGGTGCCGTTGAACGGCACGTCGCCGCGCACCGGCTGGCGGGTGGCGACGACCTGCTCGATCTCGCGGTCGTGCAACGCCGCATGCCAGGGCTCGTAGCCGATCTCCAGGCAGTTCTTGCCGATCGCTTCGTCCCAGGTCATGCCCCACATGGCGAGCAGCGCGGCATTGGCGTAGGTAAAGCGGTGCTGCAGGTCCCACATGTAGACCAGGTCGGGCGTGACCTGCAGGAGGGTTTCGTACAGCCGGGCCCGCTGCTCCAACGGAGCCGCCGGTCCGGCTGCCATCAACGGATTGTCCACGCGTGTCCTTGCCCACCTGCAACGCGTTCAGCTTATCGTCCGCGCGTGTCGGCAACCCGTGAAACCACGTGCGCCACATACCTGCGGTTAATCCTTCGCGAAACACAGCCTGCCGACGACGATGACGATCGCGATGGATAACCCGATGCCGCGGTCGACACGCCGGCACCGTCGATTCGCGTGTCGATGCGCTCCGACGCTGCCCTCAGCGGGCCTCCGTCAGCAGTCCGTACGCCACCAGCCCCCCGAACAGGAGCAGCAGGCCCAGCGCGAACACACCGGTCCCGATCACGCCGCGTTGCCAGCCTTTCAGCGCATTCCAGCGATCGGACAGGTCGGCGAACGGCACGCCCGTGACCGATTGCACCAGACCCGCCAGCGCGAATCCGCCGGGCACCACCATCGCCAGCAGACCGAACGGTCCGCCCGGCAACGCAAAGTCGGGGCTGGCGGCACGCTGCGCCGAATACCACGCGATGATGAAGCCGAACACGGTGCCCGATGCCGCGAACTGCAGGAAACCCCTGAAGCGGATGCTCACGATGCCGTCCTTGTCGTTCGATGATGTCAACGCGCGTCCGGCGCCGGGACCGGCGGCGCGAAAAGACCCTTCTGGCTATCCGCGAATGCGTAGACGACCCTGCCGCCCTTCTGCGCAGCATGCACGCGCAGCACCAGCCAGTACCCGCCCAGCGACGCCGGCCCCTGCGTGGGAACCCTGGGGGTCGACGCCCCCAGGGACACGGACTCGCCGGCCTTCAGCGTGGTCCTGTATTCGATCGTGGACGAGCACGTCCCCAGGCTCCAGACCTCCACGGATTTCTGGTACGCCAGGCACACGCTGTAGCCCACGATCCTGCGCCCGTCGGGCGAGTCGGCGTTGGCGGTCAGGGTGACGTCGTCGAGCGCGATGGTGATGTCGCGCCCGGACACGGCCAGCGTGCCGGCCGCGGTGGCGCCGACACCCCAGTCGTCGCTGTTCGGCGCGAACGCGACCGGCGTCGCGGGCGTGCTTGCACTCGCCTGCAGCAGGGCAACAAGGAACACGCTACTGATCATCTGCGCACTCTCCAGAAACCTTAGGGACGACAGGCACGAGGACGGAAGGAACGGCCACAAGCCGGATGACCCCGCACGCCGCACGAGCGACACGTCACCTGCGAACCCGCAAGGCGATCATGAGCACCATCAAGGACAGGCCGAGCGCCACCCACACCAGACCGAAGACCAGGTTATACAGCGGCTGGCCGAAGAGTGTCAGCAGCGCTTGCTCCAGGCCGCACGTGCGACCGCATGGCCCCGTCCCGTCGGGACGCAGAAACAGCATGATGGAGCCATAGCCCACCAGCACAAGGCCCAGGAAAACACCGAACGCGACAACGACGCGCGGCGGCCGCTTTCGCATGGCCTTGGAGGATGTCTTCCACATGCCGTTCAACGCCTGTCCGATCCGTGAAGCGGATCCGGCGTGGGGCGGTCGGGCGGCTCTCCACTCCGCTTCACCGACATCACCGCGAACAGGAAGGACAGGCCCAACCCCAGGATGAGCAGCGACTCGCACGCGCGTCCGATCCGATGCGTGTACCCCATGGCCGCAAGCACGGCCGCGGCGTTGCTGCTGTCTGTCGCCGCGGGGACCGGCGGAGGCGTGCCGAACAGGAACACATCCAACCACGTCACGATGGATTCGCTCCAGACGGCCCATATCGCGATCGCAGCCATGCTGGCGACCAGCGCGCCACCCGCGTACCTGCCGGCGCGCCAGGCAAGCAACAGAAGGCCCGCGAGCGCCGCCAGCCATCCCGCGTTCTGGGCCATCGTCAGTGCCAGTTGCATGCGACGCTCCTATCCGACCTGATGCCTGAGCCCTAGAACCGCCACGGCTGCGGATGCAGGAAGGGTTGCGCGATCATCAGCGCCCACAGCAGCAAGGCCGCGACGAGCGCCAGCTTCGCCGTCGGGCTTCGATAGGAGTCGGTGGCGGCCAGCAGCAGGAAGGACAGCGGCGCCAGCACATCCATGGCCAGCTGCAGCGGGTGCCGAAGGTCGAGCGATATCGCCAGGTAGATCGGCACGAGTGCGATGCAGAAGTACGCCACCCGGGCGAGTGGCGATATGCGCGAGGAAGGCCGGGATTGCTGCGTCATGCCCCTGCTCCATGTCCGTGTGGAAACGTTCGCGATGCGTCCGGGTACCCGCGTGACGTTCAAGGCGCCCCGTGATCCGATCATACCCGGCCCGCGGCCACCCGTAGGGCGGGCTCAAGCCCGCCGTCGCACGACGTCACCTCGCGTGGAAAGCGGCGAACACGGGTTCCCGCGGGGTCCAACCACACGACGCCTGCCGGCATCAGGACGGCGGGCTTGAGCCCGCCCTACGCGGCCGTCGCGTAGACATCGCGTCGCATGAAAGCGGCGAACATGGACTCCCGCGTGATCCAATCCATCCAACGGCGCCTGCCGGCAGGACGGCGGGCGTGAGCCCGCCCTACGCGCTAGTCGATGTAGGCCTGCTCGGCGGACACGACGCGTCCGTCCTTCGCCTTGACCATGCACAGGAATCGCGACAATGGCGTCATGCCCACGTACATGATGGCGAGACTGTCGAAGCCGCCCGACGATGACCAGCGGGCGCTGCGCGTGCTGGCACCGTCCTCGAGCGCCCGCTCGATCAGCGGCGCGGCATCCGAACCGGGAAGGATCGACGCACACATGGCCGCTGCCTTGCGCGCCGCCACACGGTCGGCATACAGGCCGTAGGCGGAAAACACGGCAAACAGAACGACCAGCGCAAGCGCGATCTTGCCGAGCCCGATGACCAGGCTTCTCAGGAACTTGAGGAATGGCATCGATGCCGCACCAGGTGTAGGACGGGACATCAGCCTACGCGATGCCTGCTCCGTAGGGCGGGCTCAAGCCCGCCGTCGCACGCCATCACGTCGCGGAGAAAGCGGCGAACACGGGTTCCCGCGCGATCCATCCACACGCCGCCTGCCGCAGGACGGCGGGCTTGAGCCCGCCCTACGCGGCCGTCGCACGGCGTCACGTCGTGTGGAGAGCGGCCAACACAGGCTCCCGCGCGGTCCATCCACACGACGCCTGCCGGCATCCGGACGGCGGGCTTGAGCCCGCCCTACGCGGCCGTTGCACGACGTCACGTCGCATGAAAAGGGGCGAACACAGGTTCCCGCGCGGTCCATCCACACGACGCCTGCCGGCATCCGGACAGCGGGCTTGAGCCCGCCCTACTTGCGTGCGCCGCCTTATGCGTGGAAGCGCTCCACCGCTTCCAGCAGCTGTGCGGCCTGGTCCTGCAGGCTGTGCGCGGCGGCGGAGGCTTCCTCCACCAGGGCGGCGTTCTGCTGGGTGTTGTGGTCGATGTGGTTGATGGTCTGGTTGACCTGGTCCAGCGCGAGGCTCTGTTCCTGCGAGGCCTGGCTGATCTGGCCGATCAGCGCGCTCACCCGCGCCACGCTGGCGACGATCTCTTCCATGTTGGCGCCGGCGTCCTCCACCTGGCGGCTGCCCGCTTCCACCCGCGCCAGCGAATCGCCGATCAGCTGCTTGATCTCGCGCGCCGCACCACCGCAGCGCTGGGCCAGCGAGCGCACTTCGCTCGCCACCACCGCGAATCCCCTGCCCTGCTCGCCCGCACGCGCCGCTTCGACGGCGGCGTTGAGCGCCAGGATGTTGGTCTGGAACGCGATGCCGTCGATCACGCCGATGATGTCGGCGATGCGCCGCGACGAGGCGTTGATCTGCGCCATGGTGTCCACCACGCCATGCACCACCTGCCCGCCGCGTGCGGCGACATCGGTCGCGCCCACCGCCAGGTCGGCGGCCATGCGGGCATTGTCGGCGGTGTGGCGCACGGTCGCGCTCAGCTCGGCCACCGACGAGGCGGTTTCCTCCACCGAGGCGGCCTGCTGTTCGGTGCGCACGGACAGGTCGCTGTTGCCCGCGGCGATGTCGCGCACGCCGGCATTGACCACTTCGGCCGCACCATGGATGTCGCCTACCAGGCTGCCCATCATCTCCACCAGCGCGTTGATGCCCTGGCACAGCTCGGCCACCGCGCCGTCCTTGTCGCGGGTCGGCACGCGCGCGGTCAGGTCGCCCGACTGCGCCGCCTGCACCACCTGCCGGCTCTGCGCCAGCGCGGCCTGCATGGCCAGCGTGGCGCGCACTTGCGCGGTCACGTCGGTGGCGTACTTGACCACCTTCACCGGGCGCCCGGAGGCATCGAAGATCGGGTTGTACGAGGCCTGGATCCAGATCTCGCGCCCGCCCTTGCCATGGCGCAGGTACTGGCCGGCGTCGTACTCGCCGCGGCCCAGCTTCTGCCAGAACGCACGGTACTCGGCGCTGTCGCGGTAGGCCGCGTCGGCGAACATGGAATGGTGCCGGCCCTGCACTTCCTCCAGCGTGTAGCCCATCGCATCGAGGAAATTCCGGTTGGCCGACAGGATGGTGCCGGTCAGGTCGAATTCGATCACCGCCTGCGATTTGCCGATCGCCGCCAGCTGACCGGCGTAGTCGGCGGCCTGCAACCTTTCCCTGGTGATGTCGGTGGCGAACTTGATGACCTTGTACGGTTTCCCGTGCGGATCGAACACGGGGTTGTACGAGGCCTGGATCCAGACCTCGCGCCCGCCCTTGCCGAGGCGCCGGTACTGGCCTTCGTCGAATTCGCCGCGGCCCAGCCGCGCCCAGAAATCGCGGTAGTCCGCGCTCGCCGCATAGTCGCCGTCGACGAACATGCGGTGGTGCCGGCCGACGATCTCCGGCAGCGTGTAGCCCAGCGCGCCGAGGAAGTTGGCGTTGGCGGTCAGGATGTTGCCGGCCAGGTCGAACTCGATGACGGCCTGCACCTTGTGCAGCGCATCCACCTGCGCCTGCAGTTCGGCCAGCCGCGCCAGGCGCTGCCCCTCCTTGGCCGATACCCGCTGTCCGCCGCCGGCCAGCCGGGCGACCCACGAGCGCCACTCGAAGGCGGGCCGGGCGTGGTCGGGCGAGAAGGTGGCGGCAGTGGTCATGGTGATGCTCCTGGGTGTGTTCGCGATGGCGTACCCGGTCGGATCGACAGGGCGGCTGGCGCTGCGCCGGCGCGCTCACATCGATCGCACCGCACCTGCATAACGGCCCTGCGCACCCTGCCTTGAGGGCGCGACACGCCGACCGGGCAGGTAAATGCATATCCGTGACAAACCTCTGTTTTTCCGCTGTTTCGCGGTGCTAACGCAGAGTGAGCAGCCCTTACGCGCGCGCTACGCGACAGCAACGCAGGCCTCGCCTCCACGCGATGCAAACATGTCCGGCGAGAGGATGGCCGCATGTCGCACTGACAGGATGTTGGCATGTCCACGTGGCCTCGCAGGATGGGAGGGTCGGACATCGTCCTGGTCGCCTTGCTGATGGTGGCGGGTGCCTGGTTGTCGATCCGCTGGGCCGTCGGGCCCGGCGCGCTGCCGGCCGTGTGGATGCCGGCCGGCCTGCTGTGCGCGTGGCTGCTGGTGCGGCCACGCGACACGTGGTGGCGCTACGGTGTCGCCGGCCTGGTGGCGGATGCCGCGGGCCAATGGCTGGCCGGCACGCCGACCGCCATCGCGCTGCCGCTGGCCCTCTGCCATCTCTTCGAATCGTTCTGCGTCGCGTTCTTCATCCGCCGCAGCATTCCCGACATCAGCGATCCGCGGCACTGGGTGCATCTGGGCGGCGTCGCCACCGCCAGTACCGTCTTGGCCTGCGCGATCTCGGGGGCGGTGGTGTCGCAACTGGCCCGCCTGCTGCCCGGCGCGGATCCGCTGATGACGTTCGCCCCGTGGTACGGCGCGCATGTGCTGGGCCTGGTGATCGTGGGCACCACCGCGCTGATCGTCCATGTGGAAGGCCTGCGCTCGCTCGCACCGCCGGGCCGGCGCGTCGGCTTCCTGCTGGGCATGGCGCTGGTGGCGTTGATGGCGGGACTGGCGTTCATGACCCACTACGCGCTGCTCTTCGTCACCTATCCGCCGGTGCTGTTCGCGGCGTTCCGCCACCGCTTCGGCGGCGTCGCGGTCGGCGTGTCGCTGCTCGCCGTCATCGGCGTGGGGTTCACCGCCGCGGGCCACGGCCCGCTCGCGGACCTGCCCGCGCTGGACGATGCCTGGCGCACGGTACTGCTGCAGCTGTATCTCGCCGGTGCCTGCCTCATCACCCTGCCGGTGGTGCTGGCGATGGCCGAGCGCGACCGCCTGACTGCGCGCGTGCGCGACAGCGAGCAGCGCTACCGGCTGTTGGCCGACTTCTCCGGCGACCTGGTGGTGCGGCTGGATGCGGCCGGCGAACGCACCTACGTGTCGCCGTCGTCGCGCGAAATGCTGGGCTGGGCGCCCGAGGAGATGCTGGGCACGCGCTGGGACCTGCTGCACCCCGACGACCGCGAGGCGCAACGGCAGGCGATGCTGGAAGTCGTCGCCTCCGGCCTGCCGCAGACGCACCGCTACCGCGTGCGCCATCGCGATGGCCGCTACGTGTGGACGGAAGTGGTGATGCGCTCGGCACCGCGCGACGGCGACGACGGCGCGCGCGACCTGATCCTGTCCGGGCGCGACATCAGCAAGCGCGTCGCCGCCGAACAGGCGCTGGAGGCCAGCCGCCAGGAACTGCAGCGGCTGTCGATGATCGATGCGCTCACCGGCATCGCCAACCGGCGCCAGCTGGAACACCGCCTGTCGCTGTCGATCTCCCGGCTGGGCGAGGAAGGCAGCGCGATGGCGCTGTTCTTCCTCGACATCGACTACTTCAAGGGCATCAACGACACCCATGGCCATACCAGCGGCGACGGCGTGATCCGCACCTTCGCCCAGCGGCTGCAGACGCATGCCGGCCCCGACGCGCTGGTGGTCCGGCTGGGCGGCGACGAGTTCGTCATCCTGCTGGACGGCGACGTGACGCTGGCGTCCGCCGCCAAGGTCGCGCGCAAGCTGCTGGTGGCCGTGCGGGCGCCCATGCGCATCGGCAACACCACGCTCACCGTGACCACCAGCATCGGCGTCGCATTCACCGCCGGGCCCGCCAGCGAGGACGACCTGTTGGCGGCGGCGGACGAAGCCCTGTACAAAGCCAAGCAGAAGGGGCGCGACCGGTACGAGGTCGCGGTCGTCGCGGTGGGGGGCGACCCTGGCGGGACAGGACACGGGACGGCCGCGCCGGCCGGCGACGATCCGTCGCGCGCCGGCCGCGGACGCCGCAGCAGATGGGGGACCGGATGAAGGCAGCAGCATCGGACGCCGCCACGGCACGGACCACGTTCGTGCGCTGGATCGGCATCTGGCTGGGGATCGTGATCAGCGCCGGCCTGCTGTTCACCATCTTCCTGGACCGTTCGGCACGGACCGACGCCGCGCGCCGCCAGAGCATGGCGGTGACGATGGGCGTGGACCGGCTGCTGCATTTCGAGATCCGCAACCTGGAACGCGCCATGCGCGGCATGGCCACCATCGCGGACGGCTACGCCAACGACCACGAGGACCGGAGCCGCTGGGACCTGCCCGGCGAGATCCGCGGCGTCGTCTCCCGCCATGCGGAACTGCAGGACATCGACCTGTACGGCCGGGACGGCCAGGCGATCTATCGCGGCGTCAGCACCTACGGGCAGGACACCCTGCCTCTCGACATCCAGCGCGCACCGCCGCGTGCGCTCAACGTCGGCAGGCTGATCGTCGAAGGACGGGCGGAACCCATCGTGCCGTTGATGCTGCGTACCCCCGAAGGCCACTGGCTGGTGGCGCGCCTGCGCACGGCCGAGCTGCAGCGGATGCTGGAAGACCTGGATGTCGGCAAGGAAGGCAGCGTCGGCATCCTCAGCCACGACGGCATCGTGCTGGCGCGACGCGGCGCCAGCGGGGCGCACGTGGGGCGGCAGGTCCCGGTGCCCGCCGGCCTGACATCGGGCGAGACCTCACAGGTGGACGTGGTCAGCCGGCTGGACGGCGTCGAGCGCTTCGCGAGTTTCGCCGGCACCAGCGGCTATCCGTTCGTGGTGGCCGCCGGCATCTCGAAACGCGAGGCGCTGGCGCCGTGGCGGAACTACGCGGTGACCGCCATCGTGCTGCTGGCGCTGTACTGGCTGGGCACGCTCTACCTGATGCGCAGGACCGCCAGTTCGGAGTCCGCGCGCGACCTCGCCCACGACGAACTGCAGCGGCACGCGGACTGGCTGGCCAAGGCGCAGGAGGCCTCGCAGGCCGGCGTGTGGGCGATGGAACAGGACAGCGACCGCGTGCGCGCCTCGGCGCATGCCGCGCGCCTGTTCGGCTTCCCGCCGGTGCCCGGCATGCTGCCGCTGGGCGAGTTCTTCGCGCGGATGCACGACGACGACCGCGCGCGCGTTGAGCAGGCCTTCGCGGCGTCATGGGAGAACGGCACGCCGTTCCATGCCGAGTACCGCATCCTCCTGCCGGATGGCCGGCAGCGCTGGATCGACGCCAAGGGCGCGCCGGCCCACGACCCGGGCCAGGTGCCGCGCATGAGCGGCACCATCGTCGATGTCAGCGAGCGCCGCGACCAGCAGGAACAGTTGGCGCGGGCGGAAGCCCAGTTCCGCGAGCTGTTCGAACTGAACCCGCTGCCGTTCTGGGTCTACGACGTGCACACCCTGCGCTTCCTGGCGGTGAACGGCACGGCGATCCGCCGCTACGGTTACTCGCGCGAGGAATTCCTCGGCATGACCATCCTGCAGATCCGTCCGCCGGAGGAACACGCCGCGGTGCTGGCGAGCGTCGAGGAGGCCACCGAACCCGACGATGGGTTGCGTGTGTGGCTGCACGCCACGCGCAGCGGCAAGCGCATCCACGTGCGCATCCACAGCAGCCGCATCCGCTTCGACGGGCACGATGCGCGCCTGGTGCTGGCGGAGGACGTCAGCGAGCGGGTCGCCTACGAATACGATCTGGCCTGGCGCGCGGCGCACGACGAGAACACCGGCCTGCTCAACCAGCGCACGTTCGTGGAGCGGGTGGAGCAGTTGACGCGGCACGATCCCGAGGCCACGTACGCGGTGGTGTACGTGCAGCTGCGCGACCTGGAGCTGGTGTCGCCGATGTTCGGGCGGCGCACGCGCGACGAGATCATCGCCGCCATCGCGCGCCGCATCGCCGCGACGGACGGCGGGGCCGGCCCGGTGGCCTACGTGCCGGCCGATGCCTTCCTGATCGCGGTGCCGCAGGCCGCGCAGTGGGATCGCGTGGTCGACGACCTGCACGCACTGTTCGCCGCGCCGGTGGTGTCGGAGACCGGCAGCCACCGGGTGGAAGCCTGGATCGGCGTGGCGTTCCAGCAGCAGCCCGAGCAGAGTGGCGAAGAGGTCATCGGCCACGCCGCGCTGGCGGCGCTGCAGGCGCGCACCGAGAACGTGCCGACGATGCACTACACGGACCTGCTGGCGGAAAAGGCGAGCGCGCGCATGGCGATCGTCGGCCGGCTGCGGCATGCGCTGGCGAACGGGGAGTTCGAGCTGTTCTTCCAGCCCATCCAGCGCATGCGCGACGGCACGGTGGTGGCCGCCGAGGCCCTGCTGCGCTGGCGCACGCCGGACGGTTACGTGCCGCCGTCGAGTTTCATTCCGCTGAGCGAGGAATCGGGGCTGATCGTCCCGATCGGCGAATGGGTCATCGAGCAGGCGGCGCAGGCGCAGGCGCGGCTGGTCGCGGCGGGTTTTCCGCAGGTCGCGGTGGCCATCAATGTGTCCGCAGTGCAGTTCATGTCGGGCGCGGTACCGCGGCAGATCCGCGAGGCGGCGCGGCGCCATGGGCTGGCGCGCGGTGCGCTGCACGTCGAGCTGACGGAGAGCGCGATGCTGCGGCGGCCGGATGCGGCGAAGTTCGCGATGGAGGAGTTGCAGCAGGACGGGGTGTGCGTGTCGATCGACGATTTCGGCACCGGTTTCTCCAGCATGGCCTACCTGCGCGACCTGTCGGTGGACCACCTGAAGATCGACCGCAGCTTCGTCGACCACGTGGACCAGGACCCGCGCAACGCGTCGATCTGCCGGGCGCTCATCGCGCTGGGCAAGGGCCTGGAACTGAGCATCGTGGCCGAAGGCGTGGAGCGCGCGGAGGAACTGGCCTGGCTGTCCACCCACGGCGTGGAGCAGGTGCAGGGCTACTACATCGCCCGCCCGGTACCGCTGGAGGCGTTCATCGCGTGGCTGGAGGCGCCGGTGGAATCGCGGTGAGGGGTGCGCTGCGGCCGCGGCTGACATGAGAAAGGCCCCGCGATGCGGGGCCTTCGTCGTTTGGAACAGGGAGGCTCAGACCTTCGGAGGTGGCGTTCCGTCCGCAGGTCGGCGGCGGCTGAAGCGCGAGGCGAGTTCGCGGCGGGCTTCGTCCACGCCCTTGTCCTTCCCCGCCACCTTCAGCACGCCGTAGACCTCCAGCGCGGCGGCCATCAGGTCGCTGCCGAGGGCGAGTTCGGTGTCGGCCATGCGTTGGGCCAGGTGGGCCAGCCGCATGGCGCGCGGACGCAGGATCTCGAGCGCCATGTGGTCGCGGCGGAATTCGTCGATGTCGAAGTCGCGCGGCATCAGGCCGGCATGCTGCTGGGCAACGTCGAGCGCAGTCGTGCAGAAGGCATGGGACTTGGTGCCCATCTTGAACAGTTCCCTGCGTTCTTCGACGGTCAGGGCGATGAGCATGTCGAGGTCGGCCTCGAGGGCATTCAACGAGCCATCGATGCGTTCCAGGCGGTCGCCATCGATGCTGGTACTGAAGCGGTTCTGCGTCATGGTGATTGCATCCTTTCAGGTTGTACCGGCCGGATCCGGCCGGCACTCGCAGCCTACCGCTGCACACCCTTGCTGCGACCTGTCACTTTTCTAATGGAGTAGTTCTCACACTAGACGTGGCGGTTGAGTGGAAAAGACTGACGCGCCAGCGGGAAAGACTGGGCGATGAGAGAGGAAGACTCGGCGACCAGTGAAAAAGACTGGCGCACCCGTCTTAGTGTGAGTGGATCCAGTGGCGAAGACTCAACGACGCGTCTTTGTGTGAGTAGAAACAGCGAGAAAGACTCAGCGATCAGCGGAAAAGACTCACGCGCCAGTCTTGGTGTGAGTAGAACCGGTGAAAAAGACTGGGCGATGAGTATTTGTGTGAGTAGAGAGAACGAGAGAGGCCGACGGTTCGATGACCATCGACCCCACTATCCGTTCGCTCAAGGCAGGGCCAGCTGTTGGCGGATGACACTGACGAGATCATCCGGGTTGTGCACGACATCCGGGAGCGGCATGGAGCGCCAGTAGCCTTGGAGGCTCTCGTGAACCTGGTGCCAAGCGGTCTGCTCCGTATCCGGCGCGTTGGCCTTGTCCCATACCGCATCAAACGAGTCAGTGGCGTCAGCGCTTGCCCGGTAAAGTTCCAGCTCAAGCACCGCAGCTCCCGCCGGCAGCAGGACAGGATCGGGGTCGCCCTTCACCCCCGCGGCTTTCCGCTTCTCAGGCTTGAAGGCGTCGTCAAGATACAGGCAGAACGACACCGCCATATCGCCCTTCTGGAGCGGACCACCGGCTACTTTCCGATAGACGTGGCGCGAGGCGAACAACGGCACCATGTCCCACAGCCACTTGCGCGTCGGCCGCGTCCCGCTGGCCGCAGGTCTCGCGGTGAACACCGGCTCCCAATACCAGAACTCGCTATCGAGCGCCTCAGCAGCCGCGTCCAGCGCAGGCATCATCCGCTGATAAAAGCCTACCGACAGGCGATGGGCAATCCTGACGTTCTCGACCAGCTCAACTGCCTGTTCCTTACTTGGATTCATACGTCCTTCTCAATGGATGGTTGGTTGAAAATTCAATGAGTGCGCCCCACTCCACCACGCGCTTAGTCGATGGAAGCGCCGAGGGTGCATCCGCACCCTTGCCGCCATGGGAGCGCGCAGGCCACGCAGCCAAAGATTCCAGCAACAGGTCGCGATTGCCGGGCCAGGCAACCAGGGGAGGCCACATCGCCGCGGGGGATGCCTTCGGCACAAGGCCGAACAAGTCGAAGGCCTGCATCCAGTCATCGAACACCGCATCGTCGGACGCAACGCCCGCGGATTGCCACGTGGACACGAACTCGATGAGGTCTTCCCACTCGCGGCACTGGATGGTCAAGGAGAACTCGCCATGAAGCTCGTCCTGAAGTTTCTCAATCTCTCCAGAACGCTGGGCTCTCAGACTCCTTCCCAGCGCGACGAAATGGACAGCAGACATCGGGTCTCGCTCTTTCGCACGATATTCCGCAGCGAGTGCTTGGATCTCTGCCCTCCACTGGCCCACATACTGATCACCGCCATAAGGCGGCTTGACTTCGATCAGCACGGCACCCGCCTGAAACGTCATCAGGACATCCGGCTCTACAAAAGAGCGGCCTTCCAGACCTTTCAGCCGCGGCCATAAATCGATGGCCTGAAGTTCGCCGAGCGTGCTCGACGCTGTCTCCTTGAGCAGGCAGCCCATCACGGCAACCAGCGCATCCCTGGACAGGTAGCGGAACCGACCGAACACGACGCCTGTCAGCAAGTCCTCGTTTCGGCGGAAAACTTCACGCCAATTCAAGCTGGCATCACTGCCGGGCAGCTGAACCCGACCCGCCTTGTTCTTGCTGATCGTCGTCAGCATGCCAAGGGCATCCCACTGGCGAGCCCCACAGACCACTTCTTCATGCATCTGCCCTGATGCGTGTAGAGCGAGATTATGGTTCGAGCTTCACCCCGCTGGCCAGTTCATAGGCGGGGCAGTGTTCGCCAACTCCAACATCTCATCTCGCGGATACCGATATTGGGGTTCTTTGTTTTCCCAACCTATGCACTCAAGCCCGCCGTATAAAGCGATCGGAAGCCTCGAAACTACAGCGCTGGATATCTGACGGCCAACGCCTGTGCAATCAACTTGCGCTGCTCCGGCGCCAAGCGCTCCTGGCCTCGTGCCAGAAAGTCCGCGCCCTTGCCCATCGGCGTAAACACCACCACGTCCGCGCCCTTGCCTGCCTCGGTGCGATCGATGAACCAACCCGGCAGCGCGAGCGCCGCCACGACAGGGACTTCCATGCCAAGCGCTTCGTGCAGCTTCCGCTTCAACCACTGCGCCTGTCGGCCGGCCTGGGCCAATGCGTCCGTACTGACGAAGTCGGGAAAGCGAAGCGTTTTGCCGTCATAGCTGACGCGATGCACGTCAGTTTCGCCCTTCCCCTTCGGCCGCCGGACCGATTTTGTTTCCACGGCATACACCGCACGCGGGCCAATGACGATGTGGTCAATATTGAAATTCTCGGCGGGCAGGTCGTGCATCACGACACACCCTTCCGCCACCAGTCGATTGAGCTGCATCCCGGTGACGCGCTCGGCGAGCAGGCCATCCTTGGCGGCCTGTGAAAGCCTGAAATGCTTCACGAAGCCATAGGCACCCCAGGCAAACAGGAGGAGCGCGCCCGCGACAAAGATCCAGGTGGCGCCATCCGGACGCAGGCGTTCTGGAGGCACGCGCACCATGGCCCATGCCAGCAGCATCAGGGGTGCGGACAGATACATCAGCAAGCCCGATACCAGCATGCCATCGCCGGCTTCGCTGTGCCGCTTGACCAGTTGCTGGCCCGGCACATGCCCCACCTGCCGTCCATAGAGAGGCGAGCGCCGTTCGACGCGCCCCTTCCATAGCCCGATACAGAACACGGTCAACACGCTGAATGCCAGCGACATCCCGCAGACCGCCAACATGATCAGGTTCGCCTTCAATGCCCCCTCCTTCCTTGGTCGCCACGGTATTACTGGCGTACGCCCCTAGCACCATATACTCACATTCCAGGGGGGCAAAGGAAGGGGTGGACATGAGCAACGAGGTGCAGGCGCTGCAAACCGCCCTTCGCCAGTTTGCGGAGGAACGGGACTGGGGTCAGTTCCATACCCCCAAGAATCTGGCGGCTTCCTTGTCCATCGAGGCCGCCGAGGTGCTGGAGCATTTCCAGTGGCTAACAGACCAGCAGAGCCAGGATCTTTCCCCGGAGCAACGGGAGAAGGTGGCGCTCGAGATCGCCCATGTCCTGCTCTACCTGCTGCAACTGTCCGACAAGCTCCAGATCGATCCGGTAGAGGCCGCCCAGCGGAAGCTGGCGTTGAACGCCGCCAAGTACCCGGTCGAGAAAGCCAAGGGCAGCAGCAAGAAGTACACGGAACTCTGACCGCACCGCCAAGGGGAAGGCACGCGTGATCGTTTACCAAGCGACAAAGACCACGTTCCTAGACGACAACGACAACCGGAACATCGAGGACGTCATCAATGCGGCCTACGTCCAGAAGACGGGTCGATACGCGTCCGATGCCGAGTTCAAGTCGTGGGCTGCCTCACTGCGCGAGATGTCGCGGGTTCTTCGCGACCCGCAGATTCCCGACGACATCGGCGTCGGCATTGAGTTCGGCATCCCGCAGACGGCCAAGCGCATCGACTTCATTCTTTCGGGCGAGGACGACACGGGAACACCCCACGTCGTGATCGTGGAACTCAAGCAATGGTCGACCTCGAAGCTCAGCGACAAGGATGGCCTCATCGTCGCCAACCGTGGCGGGCGGTCCGAGACCGAAGGCCCCCACCCCAGCTATCAGGCCTGGTCCTACGCCGCGCTGCTCAACGGCTTCAACGAGGCCGTGTATGAATCAGGCACCGGGCTTCGTCCCTGCGCCTATCTGCACAACTATCGGGATGACGGCATCATCCGCGATGCTCGCTATACCCCCTATCTCGACAAGGCACCGGTCTTCCTGAAGGGCGAGGAAGAACTGAAGCTGCTGCGTGACTTCATCAAGAAGCACGTCAAGAAGGGCGACAAGGGCGAATTGCTCTACAAGATCGAGAACGGCCGCATCCGGCCCTCGAAGATGCTGGCCGACAGCCTGGGCAAGATGCTCAAGGGCAATCAGGAGTTCATCCTGATCGACGACCAGAAGGTCGTCTACGAAACGTGCCTGGCCCGCGCCGAGCAGGCCAGCGAGACCCGGAAGCAGGTCGTCATCGTCAAGGGCGGCCCCGGCACGGGCAAGTCGGTAGTGGCCGTCAACCTGCTGGTCGCCCTGACCAAGCGTGGGCAGGTCACCAAGTACGTCTCCAAGAATGCCGCGCCCCGTGCTGTCTATGCCAAGAAGCTGGCGGGACAGGTCCGGAGAGTGGAAGTCAGCAATATGTTCTCTGGTTCCGGGGGCTTCCACGAAGCGACGCCGAACACGTTCGACACGCTGGTCGTCGACGAGGCCCACCGGCTCAACGCAAAGAGCGGCTTGTACGGGAACCTGGGCGAGAACCAGGTCATGGAGCTTATCCGCAGTGCCAAGTGCACCATCTTCTTCGTGGACGACGACCAGATCGTCACGCTGGCCGACATCGGCCACACGAAGGAGCTGATCCACTGGGCGAACGCCGCTGGCGCCGACATCACCATGCTGGAGCTGAGTTCGCAGTTCCGTTGCAACGGCTCGGATGGGTACGTGGCCTGGCTGGACAACTGGCTCGGCATCCGCGAGACCGCCAACACCGATTTCGATCGCGAGAGCTTCGACTTCCGGATCGTGGACTCCCCGGTGGAGTTACACGACCTGATCCGCGAGAAGAACAAGATTAACAACAAGTCGCGGGTCGTCGCGGGCTACTGCTGGGACTGGAAGAGCAAGAAGGATCCCAACGCATACGACATCGAGATCCCGGAGTTCGGCTACCGGGCGCAATGGAACCTGAGTGTGGACGGGAGCCTATGGATCACCGCCGATAAATCCGTTGAGCAGGTTGGGTGCATTCACACCTGCCAAGGGTTGGAGCTGGACTATGTGGGAGTGATCATTGGCCCGGATGGTACGCCCCCGATTCCGTAGACACCTGATAGTGTCTTTTGAGGATCGGAGGATCTATGGCGAGCAAGCGATTCACAGACGAGTTCAAGGCCGAGGCGGTCAAGCAGGTCAGCGAGCGCGGTTACCCCGTCACTGAAGTTGCCGAGCGACTCGGCGTGTCATCGCACAGTCTGTACGGCTGGCTTCGTGAGCGCGGGATAAGTCGCGAAGTGCGCAAGGCCAAGAAGAGCGTGGACCTTGTCCAAGAGAACGCCCGGCTGCGTGCCGAGCTGCGTCGCGCCGAAGAGGAGCGCGACATCTTAAAAAAGGCCGCCGCGTACTTTGCCAAGGGGTAAGGGCAAGGTACGCCTTCATGCAGGCCCATCAGCAGCAGTTTCGGGTCGTGACGATGTGCCGGGTGCTCAAGGTAGAGCGCAGCGGTTACTACGCATGGCTGAAGTGTCCGCAGTCGGCACGTGCCAAAGAAGATGCTCGCCTGTTGGCGTACATCGAGGAGTCTTACCTGGCCTCCGGTGGCGTGTACGGCAGTCGTAATGTGCACCGCGATCTGACCGAAGCCGGCGAACGTATTGGCCGTAAGCGGGTGGAGCGATTGATGCGGCAGAAGGGACTGCGCTCGGTGCGCTCTCCGCTGCGTCGCAGATACAAGGGCGGTAAGCCTGCAGTCGTGGCGCCCAATCGCTTGCAACGACAGTTCACGGTCAAGCAACCCGACCTTGCCTGGGTCACCGACATCACTTACCTGCGCACCGCCGAAGGTTGGTTGTATCTGGCCGTGGTGATCGACCTCTACTCGCGCGCGGTCATTGGTTGGTCGATGAAATCCAGCTTGGCGCGCGAACTGGCGATGGATGCTTTGCTGATGGCTATCTGGCGTCGTCGACCCACATCGGAGGTCGTCATCCACTCCGACCAGGGCGTGCAATACGGCAGCGACGACTGGCGTCGCTTTTGCCGCGAGCACGGCTTGGAAGTCAGCATGAGTCGTCGTGGCAACTGCTGGGACAACTCAGTGGCTGAGTCGTTCTTCAGCAGCCTGAAGAAGGAGCGCGTACGCGGCAGGGTCTATAGCAGTCGCGAAGAAGCGCGCAGCGACGTGTTCGATTACATCGAGGTTTTCTACAATCGACAGCGCCGCCATGGACATCTGGGAGGCCTTGCCCCAATGATGTTTGAGGCGGCTAACTCAAAACAAAGCCCCTAACCGTCTACGAAAGCGGGGGCGTACCACCTGGCGTGCGGCGCTTTGTGAAGCACTTGCAGGTTCAGACTGGTACGTCCGAACTGGATTCCTAGGATAAGCGTGCGGCGCGTACATCCGTACTGCTCCGGGGCGATCAAAGCGCATCAACAACAAGGGCAAATGAGGGGCGACATTTACGCAGCCCCTCACCGATTGCTACAAGTAGATTGTGCGCCTCAAAACCCCCGCGACAGCCCAATGAAGATCGAGGCGTTGCTGTCGGTGTCCCGCTCCAGCAGGGGGCTGTCGGACAGTTCGTCGGGCAGGCGGCTGTACTTGGCGAAGCTCATGATCGACCACTTCTCACCGATCGGGCGGAAGTAGCTGAAGCCGATGTGCGGCACCGTCACCGCATCCGGCTTGTAGTTCACCACCCCCCGCGCCACCTCCTCCTTCAGCGTGCCGTAGTAGTAATTGGCCAGATCGTCCGACTGCCAGGTCACGCCCACCTGCGGCGTCAACTGCCCCTTGCCGATCTGGAACGGATACCCGTACTGCAGCGACAGCTCCTGGCCCTCGCTGGTGCCCGTCGCATCGGCCAGCAACTCCACGTCCAGCTCGCCACCGCGGCCCTTCCACTTCGCCGCCATGCCCACGTCGAAACCCTTGTCGCGGTCTTCCAGCTGACGGTAGTCGATGCCGTTGCGCGCCAGCTCGACGCGGCCCAGATCCTTCACGTCGAACCCGTCGAACCGGAACTTGCCGATCGCCGCCAACTCGAACGCATCGTTGTCGATGAACTTCCAGCCCGCGGTGATGCCCTGGAAGAAGAACCGCTCGCCGTTGTACGTCACCAGCGGGATCGGCATCACGTCCGAACCCTCGCCCGCGTACTGGCCGTTCTTGATCATCGCGCCCAGCCCCACGCTCCAGCGCGGCGGACCGCCTTCGGGAGGACCGTCGCCATCGCCGGCCTGGGCGAACGCGACGGACGACATGCCGGACAGCAGCACGGACAACAGGAGCTTCTTCATGGGATGCAGGACCTCGTCTTGGGTGGGATGGGGCGTCCGCGTGGGGGAACCTGCGCGCGAAAACGCAGGGTGCGAACGTCCAACCCAGAATGGCGAGGCGATGTCGCTGCAATGTCGTACCTGGCGGCGCGGCGCTGAACGGATCCTGTCGCCCGCCCCTGCCCCACCCATCGCGTCACCGCACCGGCGTGCGAACGCGAAGCGCGCAGAAACGACAACGCCTGCCGACAACGCGGCAGGCGTCGATGCAGGTCGGACGCGTGGACTTACAGCGGGATGACGCTGGCCGACACGTCCAGGTGCGCGCGCGTACCGGCGACGGTGCCGGCGTCGATGGCCAGGCGCCAGCCGAAGCGCTCGCAGATGCGGCCGATCAGGAACAGGCCCAGCCCCTGCCCGCGCGTGGGCGCCGCATGGCGCAGGCTCTCGCGGTAACGGCGCGCGGCTTCGACCGGATTGAAGCCGCTGCCCGAATCGACCACCGCGATGACGCCGTGCGACAGCGTCACTTCCACATAGCCCGCCTCGGTGTTCTCGATGGCATTGCGGATCAGGTTGCTGACCGCGATGCGCACCATCGCTTCCGGCGCGGCCAGATAGGTCGGCGGCAACTCACCGACCCGCAGCTGCGCGCCCCGCCCCGCCAGCAGGTGCTCGTGGTCCTCGACGATCCGCGGCAGGCACTCGTGCAACGCCGTGACCTCGGCGGGCTCGCTGCCGTTCTCCGGCTCGCGCGCCAGGTACAGCAGCGCCACCATGGTTTCGGACAAGCCTTCCACCGCATGCTCGATGCGCGCAAGCGCCGGTTGCGAGGTGTCGGGCAGCGACATCTGCTTGAGCACGTCGACCGCGCCGGCAATCACCGCGATGGGCGTGCGGAACTCGTGGCTGGCCTGGTCGAGCAGGCTGCGCTCGCGTTCGATGAACTGGCCCACGCGCTCCAGGTGCACGTTGCTGGCCTGCGCGATGACCTGGATTTCCTCGCGCAGGTAGGTGGTCGGCAGCCGCGACGTGCTGTCGCGCGGATCGATGGCCTGCATGCGGTCGGCCAGGTCGCGGACCGGGCGCACCAGGTTGGCGTGCAGCCACGCGATCACCGCCCAGATCATCAGCGCGAACGACAACGCCCACACCAGGCTCCACCACGACGTGCGGTTCTGCTGGTCCTCGATAGGCCCGATGTCGAGTTCGGTGACCAGCCGGCCCGGCGGCAGGTCGACGACCACCGCATGGAAACTGCCGTGGCCATCGAAGTCTTCGAGCTCGGTGAAGTTGCGGAAGCCGTTCTCGGTGGAGTATTCGCCCGGCGGCAGGTCGGCCAGGTAGTCCGGCGCCGAGGTCGACGCACCGGGCGCGATGTACCACGAGCGCACCAGCCCCTCCTGCGGCAGCGCGTCGCCCGCGCGCACCCGCGCCGCGTGCTCGTCCGACACTTCACGCAACAGGTCGGCCCAGTAGCGGTGCTCGATCAGGCCCTGGCTGCTGAAGTTCTGGAACGTCAGCGAGGTCATCATGATCAGCCCGAACACGACCAGCGCGACGGTGATGCCCCCGTGCACGCCGCGCGGCTTGAGGACGCGGGCGAAGAACCTATTCAAGCACGCACAACCGGTAGCCGGTGCCGGGCACCGTATGCAGCAGCGTGGTTTCCGGCGCCTGTTCCAGCGCACGCCGCAGCACGTACATGTGCGAGCGCAACAGGTCGGTGCCGGGTACTTCGTCGCCCCACGCCGCGCGTTCCAGCTTCGCCCGCGACACCACCTGCGGGCTCTCGCGCATCAGCAGCTCAAGCAGGCGCCGGCCGGTGCGCGTCAGCACGATGCGGCGATCGCCGCGGTGGATCTCCATGGTGCCCATGTGGAACTGCAGGTCGCCGACGGTGAGGACATCGTCCGGTGCGGCCGACTGGCGCAGGCGCGCTACCAGCGAGCGCAGGCGCACTTCGATCTCGGGCAGCGCCACCGGCTTGACCAGGTAGTCGTCCAGGCCGGACTCGAAGCCGTCGATCTTGTCGCTCAGCTGGTCGCGTGCGGTCAGCATGATCACCGGCACCTTCTTCTTCGCCTCGCCGCGCAGGCGGCGCAGCACGGTCAGGCCGTCCAGGCGCGGCAGGTTCCAGTCCAGCACGATGGCGTCGTAATCCTTCGATGCCGCCAGGTGCAGGCCGGACAGGCCATCGGGCGCGGCATCCAGGTTGTGGCCGCAGCCTTCCAGGTAGTCGTAGAGGTTGGCCGCGAGCTGCGCGTTGTCCTCGATGATCAGGATCGACAGGGAGTCCCTGCTCATGGCTCGTGCGCCTCGGGATGGGCTGGCAGAAAGTCGCGCATGGTTCAGTACACCGCCGCGAGGCCCGCGCGCTCGATCCACTGTAGCACGGCGAAAACGGGCAGGAAGGCGAGCAGCAGGAGCATCGCGTTCAACGAATACTTCAGCAGCACGTACAGGCCACGATGCTGCGCTTTCAGCACCACGGCACGCGTGCGCAGCGGCGCAACCGACGCGAACACGGCGGTCAGCACGCCGCGCCGGTCCTCGCCGGTATTGGGCACGGCCAGCGCGCGCGCCAGCTGCGAGTACAGCCGGTTGAAGGCGCGGCCGAGCGGATTCATCGGACGCTCCACGTCGCACATCAGGATCAGCCGCAGCGTGTCGGTGTCGTTGCGGGCGTAGTGCGGATAGGTTTCGTCGAACACGAAGTCGCGGCCGTCGCGCCACGACAGCGCCTGCCCGTCCACGTTGATGAAGCAGGCATCGTCGTTGGGCGTGACCAGGCCCAGGTGGTAGCGGAACGAACACGCCAGCGGATCCGAGTGCAGCGTCAGTTCCGCACCCGGCGGCAGCACCGAGAACATCGCCGCGCGGATGCCCGGCACCTGCGCCAGCAGCCACAGCGTTTCCGGGCACAGCCGCTGCGCGGAGGCGTGCGGCGTGCCGTACCAGCGCAGGTAGAACTTGCGCCAGCCGCGCTTGTAGAACGTGCGGAAACCGAGATCGTGGTAGCCGGCCGAGCCGGGCTGGCTGGTCGCCTCCAGCGCACCGCTGGCGTACAGCGCCAACGCCTCGCTGCGGATGCGCGGCCAGTGCGCACGCAGGATGGAGATACCATCCAGGTAGGCACTGTCGATCACCGGCCGCCGCGCGGCGCGGTGCGTGGCCAGGTACAGCAGGCAGTTGAACGGCGCGAACACCGGCCAGCTCTTGCGCAGGTATTCGCCGAAGCCGGCGTAACGCAGGCGGCCACGCCAGCGGTAGACGTAGGCGACGGACGCCACCGCGTAGAGGGCGAGCGCGGTCAGCGCGAGCGTGCTGACGTTCATGACAGATCCCCGAAGTAAAAAGGCGCGGACGGGGGCGCTTGCCTGACCCCCGCCGCGCAAGAAGGACCTGCCCCGATGCGCGTCCCGCCCATCGTCTTCATGCACCCGCCTCCACCGCCGCCGCGTCCGCGGGACGACGCGCGGCGACCGCACGACGCACGCGGCCGATGGCGTCGTCGACCAGGCTGTAGACCACCGGCACCACCAGCAGGCACAGCACGGTGGAGGTGATCAGCCCACCGATGACGACGATCGCCATCGGCGCACGGAAACTCGGATCGGCACCGATGCCGAGCGCGACCGGCAGCATGCCGGCGCCCATCGCCAGCGTGGTCATCACGATGGGACGCGCGCGCTTGCGGCAGGCATCGACGATGGCATCGCCGAGCGCCATGCCGTGGTCGCGGCGCGCGATGACGATGTAGTCCACCAGCAGGATCGAATTCTTGCTGGTGATGCCCATCAGCATGATCAGCCCGATCATCGACGGCATCGACAGCGAGGCGCCGGTCAGGAACAGCGCCAGGAACGCGCCGGGAATGGCCAGCACCAGCGCCACCAGCACCGTCAGCGGCTGCGCGAAGTCCTTCAGCAGCAGCACCAGCACGGCGTAGACGCAGAAAATGCCGGCCAGCATCGCCACGGCGAACCCGACCACCAGTTCGCCCATCACCTCGGCCTCGCCGGTGGCGGCATGGGCCACGCCGCGCGGCAGGTTGCGCAGGCTGGGCAGCTTGTCGGCGGCGGCTTCGACATCGCCCAGCGGCTGTCCGTTGAGCTCGACCGCGAACTCGACGTTGCGCATGCGGTCGTAGCGCGTCAGCTCCGACGGGCCGGTCAGCAGCTGCAGGTCGGCGACGCTCTCCAGCGGTACCGGTCCGCGCGCGCCGGGCACCGGCAGGCGGCGCAGCGTGTCGAGATCGTCGCGGCCACGATCGGCCAGCCGCACCACCACCGGCACCTGCCGCTCACTGAGGTTCAACTTGGCCAGGTCCTGGCGATAGTCGCCGGCGGTGGCGATGCGCAGCGTTTCGGCGATGGCGGCGGAGGTCACGCCGAGGTCGGCGGCGCGGGCGAAGTCGGGCCGCACGACCAGTTCCGGACGCACCAGGCTGGCCGACGAGGTCACCGCGCCGACGCCGGGAATGCCGCGCAGTTCGCGTTCGACCACCGCGGCATGGCGCGCGAGCGCGGCACCGTCCTCCGAGGTCAGCACCAGTTCGTAGCCCTCGTCGTCGCCCCCGCCGACGCGGATGCGCGCACCGGGCAGGTCGAGCAGATCCTCGCGCAGGCGCGCTTCGATCTGCTGCCGCGTGAGGTCGCGCTCGCCGCGCGGCGCCAGGTTGGCGGTGAGCGTGGCGCGGGTGACGGTGCCGGGCTGCGCGTCCTCGCCGGGTCCGCCACCGCCGCTGCTCGCGCCGATGGCGGTGTAGACCGAGACCACCTCGGCATGCGCGGCGATCAGGTCGCGGGCACGTTCGGCCAGCGCACGCGTGTCCTGCAGCGTGCTGCCCGGCGGTAGGGTCAGCGTCACCTGCGCCTGGTTGCCGTCGTCGGCGGGAATGAATTCGCCCGGCAGCAGCGCGGCGACGCCGAGCCCCGAGACCACCAGCAGCGCCGCCGCCGCGGCGGTCGCCGCGCGATGGCGCAGGCAGAGCCCGACCAGGTCCAGGTAACGCGCCAGCCAGCGCGGCGGCGCGTGCACCTTCTTCGGCGCCTTCAGCAGGTAGGCCGCCATGGTCGGGGTCAGCATGCGCGCCACCACCAGCGAGAAGAACACCGCCACCGCCGCGGTCCAGCCGAACTGCACGAAGTACATGCCGACCTCGCCGCCCATCAGCGAGGTGGGCAGGAACACCGCGATCAGGGTGAACGTGGTGGCCACCACCGCCAGCCCGATCTCGTCGGCGGCTTCGGTGGCCGCACGCATCGGCGTCTTGCCCATCAGCAGGTGGCGCTCGATGTTCTCGATCTCGACGATGGCGTCGTCGACCAGCACGCCGACCACCAGCGACAGCGACAGCAGCGACACCGTGTTGAGGCTGAAGCCCATCAGGTGCATCACCGCGAACGTCGGGATGGCCGACAGTGGCAGCGCCACCGCGGCGATCAGCGTGGCGCGGCCATCGCGCAGGAAGCAGAACACCACCAGCACCGCCAGTGCGGCGCCTTCGTACAGCAGCATCATCGAGCCGTGGTAGTTCTCGGCGATGGGCGTGACGTGGTCGACCGCCTCGGCGAAGACGATCTCCGGATGCGCGGTGCGCAGTTCGTCGATCACCGCACGCGAGGCCTCGGCGACATCCAGTTCGCCGGCACCGCGCGAGCGCAGCACGTCGAAGGCGACCACCGGACGCCCGTCCATCAGCGCCATCGAGCGCGGCTCGGCGACGGTGTCGGACACGTCCGCGACCTGGTCCACGCGCAGGCGGCGACCGTCGCTCAGCGACACGTCCAGCCGCGCGATGTCCTGCGCCGCCTCGACCGTGGCGATGGTGCGCACGGACTGCTCCGCACCGCCGACATCGATGCGGCCGCCGGAGGCTTCCTGTTGCAGCTCGCGCAGCTGCCGCGACAGATCGGCGGCGGTGGCGTTGAACGCCAGCAGGCGCACCGGATCGAGTTCGACGCGGACTTCGCGGTCGACGCCACCGACGCGCGAGACCGCGCCGACACCGGGCACGGCCAGCAGCTTCTTGCTGACCTGGCTGTCGACGAACCATGACAGCGCTTCGTCGTCGCGCGTGGCCGAGGACACGGTGTAGGTCAGCACCGGCGCCGCGGCCAGTTCGCGCTTCCTGATGATCGGGTCCTGCAGGTCCGCGGGCAGATGGGCGCGGGTGGCGGAGACGGCGTCGCGCACGTCGTCCATTGCCTCCTGCACCGGCTTGCCGACCTGGAACTCGGCGGTGATCGTGGCCACGCCGTCGGTCAGCGTGGTGACGAGATGCTTGAGGCCCTGCACGTTGGCCAGCGAGTCCTCGATCCTGCGCGCGACATCGTTCTCCAGCTGCGCCGGCGACGCGCCCGGCAGAGCCGCCGTCACGGTGATGACGGGGAAGTCGATGTCGGGGAAGTTCTGCACCTTCATCGCCAGGAAGCCGCCGATGCCGGCCAGCGTCAGCAGGATGAAGAGCAGCGTGGTGGCGACCGGGTTGTGGATCGACCAGGTGGAGACGTTGAGGTTCACAGGGCGCCCCGCGCCAGCGCTTCGGCATTCGTGCGCGCCGCGCGGGACACGCGCGCATCGGCGGCATCCGGCGCCGCGTCGACCACGCGCACGGTGTCGCCTTCGCTGAGGAAGCCCAGGCCGGCGGCGATCACCGCATCGGTGGCCGCCAGGCCGGAGACGATTTCGATGCGGTCGCCGATGCGGCGGCCCACGGCGACCTTCTTCGCGACCACGTCCGACGCCGGACCGACGCGCATCACGTAGTGGAAGCCGTCGCGCAGCAGCACGGCGCCCTGCGGCAGCGTCAGCGTGGCGGCCTCGCGCACGTCGATGTGGCCGGTGACGAACGCGCCGGCACGCAGCGCGTCGTGGCGCGGCAGGTCGACGTAGACCAGACCGCTGCGGGTCTGCGTGTCGATGTCGGGCGCGATCATCCG
The DNA here is from genome assembly GCF_964252945.1 of Pseudoxanthomonas sp. LjRoot143. Lineage (NCBI taxonomy): Bacteria > Pseudomonadati > Pseudomonadota > Gammaproteobacteria > Lysobacterales > Lysobacteraceae > Pseudoxanthomonas > Pseudoxanthomonas sp. LjRoot143. The sequence goes on from NZ_CAXUPM020000001.1 coordinate 2,517,037, forward strand.
CAGCGTGCCGCGCACCTCGTCGTGTCCGGGCAGGCGGATCCGCACGTCCTGGCCCACGGCGAGCGCGTCGAGATCGGCGACGGCGACCGCGGCGCGCCATTCCAGCCGGCCGTCCTTGATCATGCGGAACAGCTCCTGCCCCGCCGGCACCACCGCGCCGACGGTGGCGGTGCGCACGGTGACGATGCCGTCGGCGGGCGCGAGCACACGCGTCTGCGCCAGTCGCTTGCGCTGGCGTTGCTCGGTGGCGCGCGCCGCCTGCAGCCGCGCCTGCGCCACCGCGGACGCGGCGACGTACTGCTCGACCTGCTGCCTGGACATCGCGCCGGAGCCGTCGAGCAGCGTCGCGCGCCGTGCATTGCCGGCCGCCTCCAGCGACTGGGCCTGCGCGACGGCGACGGCCGCGACGGCTTCGGCCACATCGGCTTCCACCAGCGCTGGATCGAACGTCGCCAGGATCTGGTCGCGACGGACGCTGTCGCCGACGTTGACGCGCACCTCGGTCAGGCGCAGCGCATCGGTATCGGCGCCGATGCTGGCTTCCTGCCAGGCGGCGATGCTGCCGCTGGCCGGCACGCGCACGGGCAGCGTGTCGATGCTGGGTCGGGTCAGGCTGACCGACAGCACCGGCGCGGGGTCGGCCGGTGCCGCCGAGGCGTCATCGCGGCCGACACCGAGGGCGATCAGGACGACCGCGACGACGGCCACGACCAGGACGAGAGCGATGCGACCGCGCTTCATGGGGAAGGAATTCCTCGGACTCCGGTTCCACAGCGCGCATCGACGCGCCGCGGCAGCACGCGGAATGGCGTGTGCGCGGCGGATGATGGAGGGGGGATGTCGTGGGAATGTCGCGCGGTGCGACGACGCGACGCAGGCTCAGTCGCGCAGCGTCAGCGTGGGATTCTCATCGATGGTGCCGTCTTCGTTGACCACGACGAAGCGGTCGCCTGCGCGATTGAACAGCACGGGGATCGGGGTCTTGAACAGCGGACGACGGACGAACTTCAGGTGCCAATGGAAGGTTTCCATCGTCTGCACGGTGGCCTGCTGCTCCGGCGTCAAGCCGGCCAGCAGCGTGGCGTCGTCCATCGCGTGGGCGTCCTTGCGGCGCTCGGGCGTGCGGGGGGCGGTGCCGGCGGTATCCGGCTCGGAGGGGTCGCGGGGGCGTTGCGGATCCGACATCCGGTGGGGGGCTCCTGATGGCGTGGACGAACACGCGCGCCACCGGCGCACGCAGGGTTACACCCTGTATCGGCCGACAGGAACAAAACGTGAGGGCGGAGATGCGACAGCTAGGTCCGGTTCAGCGACGCGGCATCAGGCCCGCAGTTGCAGCGTGGGTTGTTCGTTGAGCGTGCCGTCTTCCTCGATGACCACGTAGCGCGTGTCCTCGCGGTCGAACAGCACCGGAATGGGCGCCTGGAACAGCGGGCGACGCACGAAGGCCAGCCGCCACTGGAAGATTTCCAGGGCTTCCAGCGTCATCAGCTGCGCAGGCGTCAGGCCCGTGCGCAACGCATCGGTGTCCGGCGCCGGCACGGCCTTGCGGCGTTCGGCGGGGGTGGACGCCTTCGCCGGCGCGGGCGAAGACCAGGGGCCGGTGATGACGGCGGCTCGGGCGGCACTACGGTACATGGGGGAAACTCCAACGATGGCTGGCGACACCTGGTATCCGTAACGGCCGCGGACGGCCGCTATTTAGGGTCGTGATGACGATGCAAGACGTGTGCCGGACCCGCAGGTCGGCGAATGCGCTCATTGGCGCAAGGTCAGCGTGGGGTGTTCGTCGATGCTGCCGTCTTCGCGGATCACCACGTAACGGGTCCCGGTGCGGTTGAACAGCACCGGGATGGCGGCCTTGAACACGGGCCAGCGCACGAATCCCAGGCGCCACTGGAAGCTTTCCATCGTCTCCAGCGTATCGAGTTGCGCGCGCGACAGGCCCGAACGCAGGGCGATGGGGTCGTTCGCAGACGTGTCGTCGCGACGATCGAGGAGGGTGGCCGCGGTCGCGGCATCCTCCGTCTCCAGGTCGTCGTGCGCGCGGTCGTTGGGGTCGAGCATGGGAATGGCTCCATGGAAAACAGGCGCGCGCACGCACGGACGGCACGGAGCGGCCGACGCAGGCACAACCAGGGAAAGGGATCTCCAGCGGCGTGGCGCCGCTTCACGCGGCCCGCCATCGATGCATAAAAAAAGCCCCGCATCCGCGGGGCTTCCTTTCAATGCGGCGTGCATCCGTGCACCCCTGTTATGTCGCGTTGCCACGCGGCGACAGGACACCCTGCGCCCGGACGTACGCTCCGTTACGCGAACGGATCCTGCAGCACCATGGTGTGGTCGCGGTCGGGACCGGTGCTGACGATGGCCAGCGGGCAACCGGACAGTTCCTCCAGCGCACGCAGGTAGGCACGCGCGGCCGGCGGCAGCTTGTCCCACTCGGTGACGCCGTGGGTGTTCTCTTCCCAGCCCGGGAACTCCAGGTACACCGGCGTGCACTCTTCCCAGCCGGCGGCATCGAGCGGTGCGTACTCGGTGCGCTTGCCGCGGTACTCGTACGCGATGCAGATCTTCAGCTTCTCCATGCCGTCCAGCACGTCGAGCTTGGTGATGCACAGGCCGGAGATGCCGTTGATGGCGACGGCGCGCTTCAGCGCGACGATGTCCATCCAGCCGCAGCGGCGCGGACGGCCGGTGGAGGCGCCGTATTCCTGGCCACGGTCGCGGATGCCCTGGCCGACTTCGTCGTCCAGTTCGGTCGGGAACGGACCGCCGCCGACGCGCGTGGCGTAGGCCTTGCAGATGCCCAGCACGTAGTCGATCGCGTCCGCGCCCACGCCGGTGCCGGCGAACGCGCCGCCGACCGTGGTGTTGGAACTGGTGACGTAGGGATAGGTGCCGTGGTCGATGTCCAGCAGCGCACCCTGCGCGCCTTCGAACAGCACGCGCTTACCCTGCTTGCGCAGGTCGTGCAGGATGCCGGCGACGTCGGACTTCATCGGCTGCACGTACTCGCCGAAGGCCAGCGCTTCGTCGTAGGTCTTCTGGAAATCGACCGGCTCGACGTTGAGGTACTTGGTCAGCACGAAGTTGTGGTAATCCAGCGCGGTGCGCAGGAGCTCTTCCAGCTGCTTCGGATAATGCAGGTCGGCCACGCGGATGCCGCGACGCGCCACCTTGTCTTCGTACGCCGGGCCGATGCCGCGGCCGGTGGTGCCGATGGCCTTGCCGCCGGCGGCCTTCTCGCGGGCCTGATCGAGGGCGATGTGGTACGGCATGATCAGCGGCGTGGCCGGCGAGATCTTCAGGCGCGAACGCACTTCCACGCCCGCCGCTTCCAGCTCCGCGATTTCCTTCATCAACGCGGCCGGCGACAGCACCACGCCGTTGCCGATCAGGCACAGCGCGTCGGGACGCAGGATGCCGGACGGGATCAGGTGGAGAACGGTCTTCTTGCCACCGATGACCAGCGTATGGCCGGCATTGTGGCCACCCTGGAAGCGGACGACGGCACCGATTTCCTCGGTGAGCAGATCGACGATCTTGCCCTTGCCTTCATCGCCCCACTGGGCGCCGAGAACGACGACTGACTGACCCATGACGGGTAACTCCTCGATTGTTGGCGGCCATCGGGGCCGCCGGAAGGGGTCGCGCTGGTCCGCAGCGCCGTTGCTGCCGGCAGGCTCCATCGGGGAGCCGCCCGCCACGCCGGGCCCAGACACGGAAAAAGCCGGCGGTCTTCCCACGCAGGGAGCCCGTCCGGCTTTTGTGCATTATCCGGGTTTATGGGGACGGGGGCTACCCTGCCGGCCCTGGCGCCTTGGGTGTTCAGGAATGGCGCGAAAGGCGACCCCTCATCCGCCTTCGGCCTCTTCCTCCCGCACGCCGGGCGAAGGGAACAGCCTGGCGCCCTCCCTTCTCCCTGCAACGCGGGGAGAAGGTGCCCGGAGGGCGGATGAGGGGCGCCTTCCTATCCGATAACGCGCTCTTTCCCGATTCTGCCTACAACGTTCCCCAACGAGGCTGATCCTCCTGCATGGAGATCGCCCGATGCGCAGCACCCTTGATCACGAGCGCGAACGCCACCTGCGTCGCGAACAGACCGAAGCCGAGCGTGCGCTGTGGTGGCAGCTGAGGAACCGTCGCCTGCTGGGGTGGAAATTCCGCCGCCAGCATCGTATCGGACGCTACTTTGCCGACTTTGCCTGCCTGGAAGCGGGGCTGGTGATCGAGCTGGATGGAAGCCAGCAGCTGGACTGCGTGGCACACGACGCAGCGCGCACCGCCTGCCTGAAACGTGCGGGCTTCGATGTCCTGCGGTTTTGGAACGATCAGGTGTTGCGCGAGACCGAGGCGGTGTTGATTGCGATCACCATCGCGCTTGCCTCTGTCGGCGGACGATGACGTTCAAACGATCGTCAGTGCTTCACCCACCACAGCAGCGTCAGCCCGAAGACCAGGATGAAACCGCCCACCGCGCGCACCTGGCCGTCGGACATCCGCAGCAGTTGCACGACGGCGCGCTTCCAACTGGCCGGGATGGCGAACAGCACCAGGCCTTCGAGGATGGCGACCAGGCAGAGAGCGGACCAGAGTTCGGACATGAGTGGGGTTCCGGGCGTGCCAGCAACGGCGAGGCGATGAAGACAGGAGGCTGAAACGGCACCGGCCGCCTCGTGGGCGGCCGGTGCGGGACTGCTCAGCGATCGCTGCGCATGTACTGGAGGAACGGATCGTCCTTGTCCAGCACGATCACGCCCTGTCCGTCCTTGAACGAGGTGCGGTAGGCCTCGAGGCTGCGCTGGAAGGCGTAGAACGACGCATCGCGGCCGGCGGCGGCACCGTAGATGCGGGCGGCTTCGGCATCGCCTTCGCCGCGCAGCTTCTGCGCATCGCGCTCGGCCTCGGCCAGCAGCACCGCGACATCGCGGTTGGCCTGCGCCTCGACGATGCGCGCCTGCTCCGCGCCCTGCGCGCGCAACGCGCTGGCCACCTGCGTGCGCTCGGCGCGCATGCGGTTGTAGACCTGGTCGATGACTTCGCTGTCGGTGGGCAGGTCGATCTGCTTGAAGCGGATGTCGACCACCTGCATGCCCAGGTTCTTGGCGCCGGCGTTGATGCCCGGCAGCTGCTTCTCGATCAGCTCGTTGCGGTTGCCCGACACCAGCTGGGTCAGCGTGCGCGAGTTGATCTCGTTGCGCAGCGACTCCTTGATGATCGGCGCCAGGCGCTCGGTGGCCAGCTCGGCCTGGCCGCCGGTCGCGCGGTAGAAATCCGCTGCGTTGACGATGAAGCCGATGGCGATGAAGTCGACGCTGACGTCCTTGCGCTCGGAGGTCAGCGAACGCTCGGGCGGGAACTCGTTGGCGGTGAAGCGGCGGTCGAAGACGCGCGCGGTTTCCACCAGCGGCAGCTTGAAATGCAGGCCGGGGCCGATCTCGCTGCGCACCACGCGGCCGAGGTTGAGCACCAGGCCCACCTGCCCTTCGCGCACGACGTACACCGAACCCATCAGGCCCAGCAGCACGGCCACGAGGATGCCGACGATCAGGGAATTCCTCATGGCTGCGCCTCCTCACGGCCGGCCGGGCGTGGGCTACGCGCCGAATTGCGGGAACTGGATGGAGTGCTTTCGACCTGCGGCAGCACTTCGGTGGGAATGACGCCGGCCGGCGGCTGCGCCGTGGCCGGCGCGTTGCCCATCGGCACGTAGATCAGCTGACGGCTGTCGCCGCCGACCACCTTGCGGTTGCCGGCGAGCACCTGCTGCACGGTATCCAGCCACAGGCGCTTGCGGGTGACTTCCGGGGCGTTGCGGTACTCGTCCAGCAGCAGGCTGAAGCGGGTCGCGTCACCGGTCGCCTTGGCGATGGCGGCAGTCTTGTAGCCTTCGGCCTGCGTGCGGATCTGCTGCGCGTCGCCGCGCGCCTCCGGCACGATGCGGGCCGCGACGGCACGCGCCTGCGACACCAGGCGCTCGTTTTCCTGCTGGGCGCTGTTGACCTCGTCGAACGCCGGCTTGACGGCTTCCGGCGGACGCGCGTCCTGCAGGCTCAGTTCGGTGACGACCAGGCCGGTGCGGTAGGCCTCGAGCGAGGCCTGCAGCGCGGTACCGGCGGTGGCGGACAGCGGACCACGGTTGTTCAGTGCGGCGTCGAGGTCGGAGCGGCCGATCACTTCGCGCACGGCGCTCTGGGCGGTCTGTTCCAGCACGCGGGTGGCGTCGGTGGTACCGAACAGGAACAGCTTGGGGTCGCCGACGCGGTACTGCACGTTGAACGATACGGTGATGATGTTCTCGTCGCGCGTCAGCACCGGCAGGCTGTTGCTGAAGGTGCGCACGCCGGTGGCGTTGACCTTGGTGACGCTCTCGATCGGCCAGGGGAACTTGAAGTTCGGGCCCGGCTGCATGGTGCGCGCGTACTGGCCGAAGCGCAGTACGACGCCACGGTCCTGTTCGCCGATCAGCTGGAAGCTGGAGAACAGCACCAGCAGGCCGATACCAAGCAGTACCCAGCGCAGCGGATTGCCACCGCCGCCGACACCGCCGAACAGGCTGCGCAGACGTTCGATCACGTCACCGATGCCGCCGCCTCCCTGCGGGTTGCGCGGCTTCCAACTGTTGTTCCGGTTGCCGTTGTTGCCAGATCCGCCGCTGCCGCTGCCAGGGGTGTTCCAGGCCATGCCCACTCCATTCTGAAAGATTCGCGCGGCCGGGGCCGGCGCAGGTTTCGATTCTACTAGATAGGGGCGGCCTGGCCGGGAGGCAAGGCCGGGAGGTCATGCCTCCGACCTTTGTAAGAGCGACGTCAGTCGCGACCGTGGACATTCCGTGCCGGGGCAATCGACGCAGGTAATCCAGCCGTGCGGTCGCGACTGACGTCGCTCCTACAGATGCCCCCCTACTGCCACTCCTCCCGCTCCGCCTGCGGCAGCAGGGCTTCCAGCGGGTGTCCGCCGGCCTGCGAGGCCAGGCGCTGGGCGTCGGCCAGGGCGAGGTCGACGGTGACGCGCCAGCCGTTTTCTTCGAAATCCTCGGCCAGCACGGCGCCCAGTGCATGCAGGCGCGAACGCAGGCGCGCGGAGTTCGCCGGCAGATGCAGTTCACCGCGCACGCGCTGGAAACCCAGCCGCTGCGCCAGCGCGCCCTTCAGCAGGTCGATGCCGACGCCATCGCGCGCGGACAGCCACACGCGCTCGCGTCCCATGCCGGCACTGGGCGCCTCGCCTTCGTCGACGCCGGGATCGGGCTGGTCGTGGCGCGGAGCGGCGCCTTCGATACGGTCGATCTTGTTGAAGACCAGCATCTGCGGCAGGTCGCCGGCGCCGATCTCCTGCAGCACCTCGTCGACCTGCGCGATGCGCTCCTCGCGGTGCGGGTCGGCGGCATCGATGACGTGCAGCAGCAGATCGGCCTCGCGCGCCTCGCTCAGCGTTGAGCGGAAAGCCGCCACCAGTTCGTGCGGCAGGTCGCGGACGAAGCCGACGGTATCGGCCAGCACCACCGCACCGCCGGGCAGGTCGATGCGGCGCACGGTCGGGTCCAGCGTGGCGAACAGCTGGTCGGCCGCGTAAGCCTCGGCACCGGTCAACACGTTGAACAAGGTGGACTTGCCGGCATTGGTGTAGCCGACCAGCGCCACGCGCGGCAGTTCGCTGCGCACGCGGGCGCGGCGCATCTGGGTGCGCTGCACTTCCACTTTCTCCAGTCGCTTCTGCAACTGCTCGACCCGCTTCTGCAGCAGGCGGCGGTCGGTTTCCAACTGCGTTTCGCCGGGACCCCGCAGGCCGATGGAGCCGCCGCGCTGGCGCTCGAGGTGGGTCCAGCCGCGCACCAGGCGCGTGGCCATGTGGCGCAGCTGTGCCAGTTCGACCTGCAGCTTGCCTTCGTGGCTGCGCGCGCGCTGGGCGAAGATGTCGAGGATCAACCCGGTGCGGTCCAGCACGCGACGCTGCAGGAGTTTCTCCAGGTTGCGTTCCTGGCCCGGCGACAGGGGGAAGTTGACCAGGATCAAGTCGGCGCCAGTGGCGTCGGCCGCGGCCTTCACCTCTTCCAGCTTGCCGCTGCCGATCAGCGTGGACGGATTGGGCCGGTCGATGCGCGCGGTGAGCAGCGCGGCGACGGTGGCGCCGGCCGAGCGCGCCAGGTCGCTGAATTCCTCGGTGATGCCGTCGTCGGGACGGCCGCCGGCATGCGGCTGGATCAGCAGCGCATGCTCGCCCTTGCGGGATCTTTCAAACAATGGGGTCGTGCCTCTTCAAGCGAGGCACGCATTATCACGCGGTTTCGTCTTCGCCGCCTTCCGCGTCCTCGTCACCCTGCTGCACGTAGCCGCCACCCGGACCCACGCGCACGTTGCGCGCCGGCACCACGGTGGAAATGGCGTGCTTGTAGACCATCTGGCTGACCGTGTTGCGCAGCAGGACCACGAACTGGTCGAAGGATTCGATGGTGCCCTGCAGCTTGATGCCGTTGACCAGGTAGACCGACACCGGGACGCGCTCGCGCCGCAGTGCATTCAGGAAAGGATCCTGCAGGGATTGCCCCTTGGACATGACGTACTCCCGCCTTGCGTTCTTATAGGTATGTAGTGGTGCCGTGCCGGGCCGACGACCTGCTCCCCTGTCGTCCCGGAACCCCGATGTTACACAACATCGGCCCCGCGGGGCGTGCCAAGTCAGGCAACTGGTCCCAATTCCGGAGAATGCGCCCCGAAGGGCTCACGATGCCGGCAGGAACAACCGCAATGCCGCGTCCAGGCCGGCGCGATCGACGGCAGGGTCGAACCAGCGCGCGTCCCGTTCCCCACGCAACCAGGTCAGCTGACGCTTGGCGAGCTGGCGCGTGGCGGCGATGGCGCGCTCGCGGAACGCCGCAGCGTCGCCCTGCCCGTCCAGAAACTCCCAGGCCTGGCGATAGCCCACGGCGCGCACCGCGGGCAGGTCGAGCGGCCCGACCACGGCCTGCATGCCGGGCAGGGCGCGCAGGCGACGGACTTCGTCAAGGAAGCCCTGTCCGAGCATCAGGTCGAAGCGCCGCTCGATGCGTGCATGCAGGACGGCGCGATCGCCGGGTGCCAACACCAGCTTCATCACCCGGAACGGCAGGCGTGCGCCGCGCGACTCGCGCTGCCACTGGCTGATCGGCGTGCCGGTCAGCCGATACACCTCCAGCGCCCGCTGGATGCGCTGGGGATCGGTGGCATGGATGCGGGCCGCCGCCACAGGATCGATCTGGGCCAGTTCGGCATGCAGTGCAGGCCAGCCGCGGGTCGCCGCCTGCGCAGCAAGGTCGGCGCGCACGGCAGCATCGGCCGCTGGCATCGCCGCCAACCCCTCGAGCAGGGCCTGGAAATAGAGGCCGGTGCCGCCCGCCAGGATGGGCAGGCGGCCACGCGCAGCGATGTCGTCCAGTGCACGTCGTGCGTCCTGCGCGAACTCGGCAGCGGAGTACGCCTGCCAGGGTTCGCGCACGTCGAGCAGATGGTGTGGCACGCGGGCCTGCTCGTCGGCGGTGGGCTTGGCAGCCCCGATATCCAGGCCGCGATAGACCAGCGCCGAATCCACGCTGACGATTTCGCCGCCGAAACGTTCGGCGACCTCCAGTGCGAACGCCGTCTTGCCCGAGGCGGTCGGACCCATGATGGCGATGGCAGGCGGACGAAGGTCGAGTGGCATGCGGCATTCTCGCATCCCCCTTCGGGGTGTGCCGTGCGAGACCCGCGTCATCGTGTCGCACATTCGGCCCCCGCCTTGCGCCAGCGCGACCACGCCTCACCGGGGGCGCGATGGAATCACCGGAACATCCCGTTGTCATGCGGGCGACGCAAGATCCGCATAGGTGACTGGCTTAATGCAGTGTGAGGACGCGCAGCCCTGCAATCGAACTGTCGTCGCACTACCGGGATACCCGTGTCGATTAAGTGTGGCGCAGTACTCGATATCGAAAACTGCGTCTGGCTATTTCCATGAACCCGGATATCCTTCCATCGCGCGTGAAGGGTCCGATGTTTGGATTTCTCCACACGGATCGACGGGGGCGCCCTGCGGGGTGCGTGACGATCCGCCGCATACCCACCGCATGAGACCTGCATCTCCGGCGTGCCGCATGGCATGGCCGCGGACGCTGGAGGCATGCACGTCATTCCCCCGAAGACGCACATCCGCATGATCCGAAATGCCCTCGGCACTTTCCGTATCCCTTCCCTGGCTCTGGGATTCGGCCTTCTGCTGTCCGCCTGCGACGGTAGCCAGTCCTCCCTTGAGGATGCATCGGCCGTCACTGCCGACAGCGCCGCCCTGACCTCACCGGCGCCTGCCGCGCGGGTGACCGCATCGGCCGTCGCGGCCGCCGCGGTGGAATCCTCGGCAGTGTCCACACCCGTCATGTTCGTCACCCAGGTGCCGACCGCGGGCGCCGACCGCTTCTCCAGCCGTCTTGCCGCGTTCGCCAACCATATGGGCGACCTCGGATCCGCGCCCCGTGGCGGCGACCTGATGATCCGCTACCCGGACGGTTCGCTGCGCAACCTGACGAAGGAAGCCGGCTACGGCATGGAAGGCCAGCAGGGCGCCAACGCGATCGCCGTGCGCGAACCCACTGTGCACTGGGATGGCCGCAAGGCGGTCTTCAGCATGGTGGTCGGGGCGCCGACGCGCCAGTACGGCACGGTCAACGTCAAGTGGCAGCTGTACGAGGTAACCAACCTCGCCCAGGGCCAGACGGCCGTGATCACCAAGGTGGCCAACCAGCCCACCGGCTACAACAACATCTCGCCGCTCTACAGCAGCGACGACCGCATCCTGTTCACCTCCGACCGCCCCCGCAGCGGCGAGGCGCACCTGTATCCGCAGCTGGACGAGTACGAGAGCACGCCCACCGTCGTCGGCATCTACAGCCTCACGCCGTCCACCGGCGAACTGCGCCTGCTCAACCATGCCCCGAGCGGCGCGTTCTCGCCGACCATCGACAGCTATGGCCGCGTGATCTTCACCCGCTGGGACCACCTGCAGCGCGACCAGCAGGCGGACGCCGGCAGTTTCGGCGACTTCAACTACGCCAGCGAAGCCGTGGGCGCGGCCAACGTCGGGCGCCAGGCGGAAGTCTTCCCCGAGTCCCGCAACGGCATGACGTCAGCGGCCTACGGCCGCATCAACGGCTTCACCTTCAACCTGTTCTCTCCCTGGCAGATGAACCAGGACGGCACCGAAGAGCTGACGCTCAACCATATCGGCCGGCAGGAGTTGTCGTTCGGCTATCTGACGCGCTCGTTCGCCACCGATTCGGCGCTGTCGGACAACACGAACACCTCGATCATCGCCAACAAGAAGTACATCCGCAACGACGGCGGCATCTTCCAGATCCGCGAAGATCCTCGCACGCCGGGCACGTACTACGGCATCTATGCGCGCGAGTTCGGCTCGATGACCAGCGACCAGATCGTGCGCTTCACCGGTGCGCCCACCTTGAACGCCGAGCAGATGAAGGTCGAAGACGCTTCGCCCGCCGCGGTCAACAACAGCCTGTCCGGCGGCCGGTTCCGTAATCCGCTGCCGACCAGCACCGGCCACATGGTGTCCACCTACACGGCCAGCGCGACCACCGGTAACAACACCTCGTTCCGCCTGTACCAGCTGCGCACGGACGCGTCCGGCATGCTGATCGCCGGCAGCCCGCTGACGCCCGGCATCAGCAAGTCCATCACCTGGTGGAATCCCGACTCGCTGTCGTCCTTCAACGGCGTGCTGTGGGAACTGGAGGCCGTCGAGGTGGTGGCGCGTACGCGTCCGACCGGAAGTGCGGCCGCCGCTGCGCTGGAAGCGCCGGAACGCGCGGTGCTGGCCGAAGAGCAGGTCAACGAGGCGGCCCTGCGCCAGTGGCTGAAGACCAACAATCTGTCGCTGATCGTCACCCGCAACCAGACCAGCCGAGATCGCGGCGACACGCAGCAGCCGTTCAACCTGCAGGTCCCCGGCGGTGCGAAGACCGCCAAGGCCAGCGGGCGCGTCTACGACATCTCCCACTACCAGGTCCTGCAGGGCAACCAGGTCCGCGCCTACAGCAACTTCAACAGCGGCCGCCGGGTGATCGCGCAGCCGATGGCGGCGAACAGCAACAATGTCGCCAACCCCAGCGGTCCGGCGGGCAGCGTGAAGATCGCCGCCGACGGCTCGACGGCCGTGTTCGTGCCGGCCAATCGCGCGCTGACCTGGCAGACCACGGATGCCAACGGCGAAGCCATCGTGCGCGAGCGCGTGTGGGTGACGATGCAGCCCGGCGAAATCCGCACCTGCGCCGGCTGCCATGGCGAGAACAGCGTGAACCAGGCCAACGGCGCGGAAGCCACCAACAAGCCTGAGGCCCTGCGTGCGCTGCTGCGGCAGTGGAAGCAGGCGACGGGCGGCAGCCCGACGCTCGTCAACGGTTCGCAGCCCCTGACTCCGACCCGCAGCACGAGCGCGACATCGCAGCCGGTCGCGGCCGGCAGCGCTGCCGTCACCCCGACGGTTTCCACGCTGTCCACGGCGGTGATCGAACAGACGCGTCCGCTGTCCCGTGGTACCGCCGGCACGCCGCAGCGCACGGCCCGCGCAAGCCTGACCCGTTGAACGGTACCCGGCGCTTGCCGCCGGGGATCTCCAACCCTACCCGCCAGCGGCGCATGCCCTGGCGGGTTTTTGTTGGGCGCCTGTCAGTCGTCGTCGGGCCAGCGGATCGTTGGCGCGGCGGTCGCCTGTCGCGGTAGCGGCACCGCGGCGACGGCGCTCCAGACCTTCAGTGCATCCACCGTCGCAGCCACGTCATGCACGCGCACGATGCGGGCGCCGCGTTGCGCGGCAATCAGGTGCGCGGCCACGGAGCCGGATACCCGCGCCGCCGGCATGTCGCGGCCGGTGAGCTGGCCGATGCTGCGCTTGCGCGACAGGCCAGCCAACACCGGCACCCCCAGTTCGACGAAGCGCTCCAGTTGCGCGAGCAACTGCAGGTTGTGCGCGGTGTCTTTGCCGAAGCCGAAACCCGGATCGACGACGATGCGCTTCTTCGGAATACCCGCCATCTCGGCGGCGAAGATGCGCTCGGCGAGGAAACGGTGGACCTCGCCGACGACGTCACCGTACTCCGGCGCGACCTGCATCGAACGTGGCTCGCCCTGCATGTGCATCAGCACCACCGGCACGCCGAGCGCAGCCGCCGCGTCGAGTGCACCCTCGCGGCGCAGCGCACAGACATCGTTGATCATGCCTGCGCCCGCCTCCACGGCGGCACGCATCACCTCGGGCTTGTAGGTGTCGATGCTGATCGGGACGGCCACGCGGGCGGCGAGCTGCTCGATCACGGGGACCACGCGACGCAGTTCCTCTTCCAGCGACACCTCGCCGGCGCCCGGCCGCGTCGATTCGCCGCCGATGTCGAGCAGGTCGGCGCCCTCTTCCACGAGCTTCAGGGCATGTGCAACGGCGGCAACGGCGGTGTCGTGCGCACCGCCATCAGAGAACGAATCCGGGGTGACATTGACGATGCCCATCACCTGCGGGCGATCCAGTTTCAGCACACGGCCGGCGCAGTCCAGCGTTGGGGTGGTGTCGAACATCACTTCTTCCCATCCCGATCGTCTTCGCGGGACGCGACGCCCGAGCCCACGGCGAACGCGACACCCAGCCCAAGGCCGATGGCGATGCCCGCGCCCAGGTTGTCCATCGCCGTGCCGATCGCGATACCGATCGCGACGCCCGCGCCAATGCCGACCGGCAGCATCGGGTACTTCGGACGCTTGTCGTTGTCTGCCATGGAACCCCGCGCAAAGAAAAAGGCCAGACATCAGTCTGGCCTTTCGTCATCGCACTGGCAACGCGCCTCAGGTCTGCGCGGCAGGCCCCCCGATCGGCGGCAGCGGACGCGACTCGGACTTGTCGTCGTCCTTGCCGCTCTTGTTCCAGCCCATCGGCGGCGGCGGATCGCGGCCTTCCATGATGGCGTCGATCTGCGGCGCATCGATGGTCTCGTACTGCAGCAGCAGGTTGGACATCGTGTGCAGCTTGTCGAGGTTGTCGGTGAGGATCGTCTTGGTCCGTGCGTACGCGCGGTCCAGGATCAGGCGCACGACTTCGTCGATCTTGCGCGCGGTTTCGTTGGAGACGTTCTTGTGCTGCGTCACCGAGCGGCCCAGGAAGACTTCGTCCTCTTCCTCACCGTAGGCGATCGGGCCCATTTCGTCGCTCAGGCCCCACTTGGTGACCATGTTGCGGGCCATCTTGGTGGCACGTTCGATGTCGTTGGACGCGCCGGTGGTGACCTTGTCGGCACCGAAGATAAGCTCCTCGGCGACACGGCCGCCGTACAGCGAGCACAGCTGCGATTCGATGGCCACGCGGTTCAGCGAGTACTTGTCGCCTTCCGGCAGGTACATGGTCACACCCAGCGCGCGACCGCGCGGAATGATGGTGACCTTGTAGACCGGGTCGTGCTCCGGCACCAGGCGGCCGACGATGGCGTGGCCGGCCTCGTGGTAGGCGGTCAGCGTCTTCTCGTCCTCGCTCATCGCCATCGAACGGCGCTCGGCACCCATCAGGATCTTGTCGCGGGCGCGGTCGAAGTGGTCCATGCGGACTTCCTTCGCATTCTCGCGGGCGGCGAACAGCGCGGCTTCGTTGGCGAGGTTCGCCAGATCGGCGCCACTGAAGCCAGGTGTGCCACGGGCGATCACCATCGGCTCGACGTCATCGGCCAGCGGCAGCTTGCGCATGTGCACGCGCAGGATCTGCTCGCGGCCCTTCACGTCGGGCAGGCCCACGACGACCTGGCGATCGAAACGGCCCGGACGCAGCAGCGCCGGATCCAGCACGTCGGGGCGGTTGGTCGCGGCGATCACGATGACGCCTTCGCCGCCCTCGAAACCGTCCATCTCGACCAGCAGCTGGTTGAGGGTCTGCTCACGCTCGTCATGACCGCCGCCCAGGCCGGCGCCACGATGGCGGCCGACGGCGTCGATCTCGTCGATGAAGATGATGCACGGCGCGTGCTTCTTGGCCTGCTCGAACATGTCGCGCACGCGGCTGGCGCCGACGCCGACGAACATCTCGACGAAGTCCGAACCAGAGATGCTGAAGAACGGCACCTTGGCCTCGCCGGCGATGGCCTTGGCCAGCAGCGTCTTGCCGGTACCCGGCTGACCGACCATCAGCACGCCGCGCGGGATCTTGCCGCCCAGCTTCTGGAACTTGCCGGGATCGCGCAGGAACTCGACCAGCTCGCCGACTTCTTCCTTCGCTTCATCGCAGCCCGCGACATCGGCGAAGGTCACCTTCACCTGGTCCTCGCCCTGCAGCTTGGCGCGCGACTTGCCGAAGGACATCGCGCCCTTCGCGCCGCCACCGCCCCCCTGCATCTGCCGCATGATGAAGATCCAGAAACCGATGATCAGCAGCACCGGCAGGAAGTTCAGCAGGATAGTGGTCAGGCTGAGGCCGCTCGGCGGATCCTTCTGGATGATCTCGACCTTCTTGGTGCGAAGGTCGTTGATCAGGTCGCGGTCGAACGGCGCGTTGATGGTCTTGGCTTCGCCGTTGCGCAGGGTGTAGGTGATTTCACCCACGCCGCTGCGGGCGTCGCCACCGAACTCGACGCGCTGCACGTTGCCGCTATCGACCTGGTCGAGGAAGTTCGAATAGGTGGTGCCGCCGGCCATGGCCGCGGTGCTGCCACCCTTCGGCGAGAAGCTCTGGAAGACGACCATCAGCACGACGGCGACGACTACCCACAGCAGCAGATTCTTGGTCAGGTCGTTCATCCGCATCGGCTCCGCTGTTCCTCTTTGCTCATTCGCACGTTACGTCACCTTACTTGATCTGGGCCCGCTTGCCCTGTCCCAGGGCATACACCTCGGGGGAGCGCTTGCGGGACGCGTCCGGCTTGCGGATCGCCACCTTGTCATAGCGGCGGCGAAGCTCGCGGATGTAGTCGTCGGAGCCGGCGCCCTGGAACAGCTTGATCAGGAACGCCCCGCCCGTCTTCAGGTGGGCGTCGGCGAACTCCATCGCCAACTCCGCCAGATGCATCATCCGCGGCTGGTCCACCGCATCCACACCACTCTTATTGGGGGCCATATCGGACAGCACAAGGTCCACCGGCGCGCCGTCGAGCATGGCCTCCAATTGGGATAGGACGCTGTCCTCCCTGAAATCCCCATGAAGGAACTCCACGCCGGCCAGCGGTGGCATGTCCAGGATGTCCATCGCCACCACCCGCCCGCTGTCGCCCAGCGCCTGGCGGACGAATTGCGACCAGCCACCTGGCGCGGCCCCCAGGTCGACCACGACCATGCCCGGCTTGAGCAGGCGGTCGCGCTCCAGCAGTTCCTCCAGCTTGTAGGCGGCACGGGACCGGAGGCCCTCGGCCTGGGCCTTCTTCACGTAAGGATCGGAGAAGTGTTCCTTCAGCCAGCGCTGGCTGCTCTTGCTGCGGGTGGCCATGTCGGCGAGGTCTCCGGGCACGCTGCGACGGGAGCCGCCGGAGCCGTTCGTGGGGGCTGCCATGATACCCTGATCCCCCTTTTCGACCCGTACCGTGCCGCATGCCTGTAGTCCTGACCGCTGCCCAGACCCGTTTCCTGCGCGGCCAGGCCCACGACCTGAAGGCGCTGCTGCAGATCGGCAACAAGGGCATCACGCAGGCCTTCATTGCCGAGCTGGACGCCGTGCTGGAGCAGCACGAACTGGTCAAGGTCAAGGTCGCCGGCGAAGACCGAGAGTCACGCGACGCCATGATCGGGGAACTGGCCGACCAGGCCGATGCCGCCCTCGTGCAGCGGATCGGGCATACCGCCGTGCTGTACCGTCCCAGCAAGGAACGCCGGCAGATCGTGCTGCCGCGCGGCTGAGCCCGGCGCGCAGGCCGCCCGCCGTGCAGTTGAACCACGAACTTCCCGACTACGCCTTCACCCTGCGGGCCGCCGACGGCGTCACGGCCCGGGTGAACGACCGGACGCTTTCGGCCAGCTTCATCCTGTCACCGCAGCAGCTCGTCGAGGACTGGCCGGTGCGCGAGAGCGCCGCGCTGACACCTGACGACCTGACGGCCTTGCTGGCCTTGCAGCCCGAAGTGATCCTGCTCGGCACGGGCGAGCGCCAGGTCTTCCCGCCTGCCGCGGTGATGGCCGCCTGCCTGCGCCAAGGCGTGGGCCTGGAAGTCATGACCAATGCGGCCGCCGCCCGCACGTTCAATGTGCTGGCCAGTGAGTCGCGCAAGGTCGTGGCCGGATTCCTGCTGGCGCCACGCTGACCACCGCGGCGTGACGATGCGGCGCCTGCTCCTGCTGCTCATCGTCCTGTCCACCACCGCCTGCGCCCCTCTTCTGCCGGATGCCACCCAGCGTTACGAGGCGTGGCGACGCAGCAGCGACGCCGAGGCATTAGACGACTACGAACGCATGCTGGCCCGGGCCGGTGTTGGCGGGGTGGTTCCGATGTCTGCCCTGTTGCGGTCCAACCGTCGTTGGCGCATGTGCGGCCCCGAGTTCCTGCTACCACCACGCGAGCATGCGGGCGGGATCGTGCCTACGCTGCGCCTGGTCGCGCAGCTGGAGCGCATGGGTATCGTCGAGGGCGGTAACGTGCGCTCTGGCTACCGTTCGGCCGAAGTGAACCAGTGCGCCGGCGGGAGCACCCGCAGCCGGCACCTGCGCAACAACGCCCTGGATTTCGACCTGGCCGACGACACGCGCACCGAGGTGCTATGCGATTTCTGGCGCAAGCAGGGTCCTTCGCTGCACATGGGGCTGGGCTTCTACACGCCGACGAGGATCCACATCGACACCGCCGGCCACCGTACATGGGGTACGGACTACCGCAGAGGTACGTCGCTGTGCGTCAGACCCCAGGATCGCACCGGCAGCCCCGCCAGCGGACGGCTCCCCTAACGCCCCACCCACACATCATGCCGCTCAGCGCGCCGGCAGGTACAGCAGCGGATCCACCGGCTTGCCGTTGTGGCGGATCTCGAAGTGCAGCATCTCGCGCGACGCGCCGCTGCTGCCCATCTCCGCGATCTGCTGCCCGGCCTTGACGCTCTGGCCTTCGTTCACCAGTCGCTTGCGGTTGTGGCCATACGCCGACAACCAGGCCTCGCTGTGCTTGACGATGATCAGCTCCCCGTAGCCCACCAGGCCTGCGCCGGAATACACCACGACGCCGTCCGCCGCGGCGCGCACCGCCTGTCCGCTGCTGCCGGCGATGTCGACGCCCTGCTTGGTGGCGTCGCCCGCGACATAGCGGCCGATCAGATGACCATCGGCCGGCCAGCGCCAGGAGAATCCGCTGCTTGCGGGCACCGGCGTGGTGGTCGGGCGCGTGACCGTTGCCGGAGGCGGCGTCGGCCTCGTGGGCGTGCCGGTGGCTGGCTTCGTCGGCGTGGTGGCCGTGGTCGCCGGAGGCCGGCTGCCGCTGCCGCCCGGAAACAGCTTGAGCGACTGGCCGGGATAGATGGTGTACGGCGCCGCCAGGTTGTTCCAGCGGGCCAGGTCGTTGACGTCCACGCCGTTGCGGAACGCGATCCCGTAGAGCGTATCGCCGCGCTGCACGCGCACCGTGGCGCCGGGCTTGCCCTGCGATGTCTGTCGCGTCGGCGGCGACGATCCGGAAGGTTCGCGGACCACCGTGGTGGAGCAGGCGCCGAGCACCGCCATGGCGATGCCGATCAGGAAGGCGCGCGTGATGCGATGGCCGGAGCGGAGCGTCGTGGTCATGCGTTCGGTCGTTTCCTCAACAAGGCGGAACCGCAAGGCTCAACCGGTCAGTCGCTGGAACAGCTCGCGGGCGGCGACACCGCCACCGCCGATCAGCACGCTGAAGTAGATGATCGTGCCGATGTTGGCCAAGTGGCCCAGCAGGATCGCCCCCCCGTCGCGCTGGATGAAGCCGATGGCATACAGCAGCAGCGCCAAGGCTGGCAGGGTGTTGCTGAATGGCACGAATCCGAACGGCGCCATCAACAGCAGCGCCGCGAGGATGAAAGCCAGGTTGTTGATGACGCCCTGCCCTGGACCGTCGACGAAGAAACGCAGCCGGTGCGGGCGACTGATCTTCTCCATGCGACGCACCCAGACCAGACCCGCCGTCAGCCCCGGACGCAGGCGATCGGCTGGCAAGGCCTTGTCCTTGATCCGCTGCGGCAACCACAGCGGCCGGTTGAACAGGCGACTGACGCCGACCAGCAGGATGGCCGCACCGAACACCGTGCTCACGCCAGGGATCGAGACCGGGATCAGGAACACCAGCGTCAGCAGGATGGTCAGCAGCAGCAGACCTTCGTCGCTGAAGACATCCAGCAGTTCACCCAGGCTCAACTTGTCGGGCGGCAGCCGTTCGATGATGCCGGCCACCTGCTCGCCCAGCGAGACAGCGCTGTTGGGAAGCCCATCGTGTTGCGCGGAATTCGTCACGTCGTTCAATCCAGCGTGCCGGACAGCAGCGGCACGAACACCACCGGCGCCAGCGTGGTTTCCTCGACGCTGCCATCGGCGCGCTTCACCAGCCGCACCAGCGACTGCGAGCCGCTGCCGCCGACGGGCGCGACGAGTTGCCCGCCGACAGCGAGCTGTTCCACCAGCACCGGCACCAGCGCCGGCGCGGCCGCGGTGACGATGATGGCGTCGTAAGGGCCATGCTCGGCCCAGCCGATCCGACCGTCGTCGTGCTTGCTGCGCACGTTCATGCCCATCTGGCGCAGCCGTTTGCGGGCCTGCCGCAGCAGGTCGCCGATGCGCTCGACGGTGTAGACCTCCAGCCCCAGCACGGCCAGCACCGCAGCCTGGTAACCCGAGCCCGTGCCGATCTCCAGCACCTTCTTGGGTTCGGTCTCCAGCAGCACCTCGGTCATCCGCGCCACCACCCAGGGCTGCGAGATGGTCTGGCTGTGCCCGATCGGCAGTGCGGTGTCTTCGTACGCGCGCGTGGCGAGCGCTTCGTCGACGAACAGGTGGCGCGGCAGCGTGCGAATGGCATTGAGCACGCGCTCGTCGGCGATGCCTGACTCACGGAGGCGCTCGACCAGACGATCGCGCACGCGCTGCGAGGTCATGCCCATGCCTACCGCCTCGGGCTGCAACCGCAACCGTGGCGTCATGCCGAGCCCTCGAGCGCGGCGGTCAGGCCACCGACCCAGCCCGCCACCTTTTCCAGCGCCTGGTAGCGGGTCAGGTCGACGTGGATGGGCGTGATCGAGATGTGGCCGGTGCGCACCGCATGGAAGTCGGTGCCCGGCCCCGCATCCTGCTCACGCCCGGCCGGACCGATCCAGTACACAGTGTGGCCACGCGGATCCGGTTGCGGAACGCAGGGCTCTGACCGGTGCCGGTTGCCGAGACGCGTGACCTCGAAGCCGCGCACGTCGGCCCATGCCAAGTCCGGCACGTTGACGTTGAGGATGGTGTCGGCCGGCAGTGGATCGGCCTTCAGTCGCGCCACGATCTCCACGGCGGCGCGCGCTGCGGTTTCGTAATGCTTCGCATCGTGGTTCTTGGTAACCAGCGACATCGCCACCGCCGGCAGCCCCAGGAAGCGGCCTTCCATCGCCGCGGACACGGTGCCGGAATAGATGACGTCGTCGCCCAGGTTCGCGGTGTTGTTGATGCCCGACACCACGATGTCCGGCTCGAACTCCAGCATGCCGGTCAATGCCAGGTGCACGCAGTCGGTCGGTGTGCCGGCGATGCTGCAGGTGTAGTGATCGATGCGCTTCAGCCGGATCGGCAGGTCGAGCGTCAGCGAGTTGCTGGCACCGGAGCGGTCGCGGTCGGGTGCGACCACGTACACTTCATGGCCCGCGCTGCGCAGGCCCTCTGCCAGGATTCGGATGCCGGGGGCGTCGACGCCGTCGTCGTTGCTGACCAGTACGCGCATGGGTTTCCTCGAGAACGGCCCCATGATACCGGAACCGCGCCGAGGCTTCCCGCGCTTGCGTCACGTCGCGATGCCGCTACGCTGAGGGCATGTCCCGCTCCATGCCGCCCGATGACGATGACGCCGCGCTGTTCCGCGACGCGATAGGCGACGTGCGCAGGCTGCAGGAGGCGCCCCCGCCGCCGCGCAAGGCGCCACCCCGGCCGGCCGCGCGCATGGCCGATCGAGACGAACACGATGCGCGCAGCGAGTTCCACCGTGGCCTGGATACGCTGGATCCGCATGCGGCTGGCGACGTGCTGAGCTATCGCCGCGAAGCGCTGTCGCCGCGCGCGTTCCAGCGCCTCAAGCGCGGACAGTTCTCGGTGCAGGACGAACTGGACCTGCACGGCGCAACAGCCCTGCAGGCGGAAGGATTGCTGCGGCGGTTCCTCGCGGACGCGCATGCGCACGACCATGGCTGCGTGCGTGTGATCCACGGCAAGGGGCAGCGGTCGGGGAGCGAGGCGCCGGTGTTGAAGAACCTGGTCGACCGGATGCTGCGTCAGCGTTCCGACGTGATGGCCTTCCACTCGGCACCGCCCACGCAGGGCGGCACGGGCGCAGTGCTGGTGCTGCTGGCGCACCGCTGACGCGGTCGCGGCCTGCGTTGGACCGCGCCCGCGACGCCAGCGTGCCTACTGCTGGCTGCCGGCTTTTTCTTCGATGCGGGGCGGATTGACCCACGTCAGCTGGATGCCGCGCCGCTTGGCGATGCGCTCCACATAGGCGATGTACTGCTGCTCGGCGGTCAGCGTGCGCTGTTCCGGCGGTGGTGCGGAGGCCGCTCCGCCCGTGCTGGCGCACGCAGCGAGCAGGCCACAGGTGGAAACGACGACGGCAAGACGCATCACGACGTTCATGGCGATCCCTCCGACACAGGGGAAGATGGTCCGGCCCCGCCGATGCACTTCGAAGAAGGCCACGCGGCGGGCCTGATCTCGCTTATACGCCTGCGGTGGGACGCTTCCAGTGCCGTCAGCGGTGTTCCGACGGACGGTCGCCCTGCGATGCGTCGGCAACCTCTCCCAGCTCGTGCAGCACCGCGGTGGCGTAGCTTCCCGGCGGCAGCGAGAACACCAGGCGCAGCGCATCGGGCGACAGCCACGACCACGCCAGCCCGTCGGGCCGGAGGCGCAGCGCACGGCGCTCCTGCCGCAACCCTTCCCGCTCAAGCCCCTGCCGCAACGCCAGTGCATCGTCATCCTGCAGCGCGAGCACCTCGCGCTCGCGGGCGACTGCCTGCGTGCGCGGCTCGCCGGCACCCCACAGAGGTCCGGTGGGATGAATGTCGAAGTCTTCGAGTCGCTGCGCCAGTTGCTCGCTCCACGGTTCGGGCCCGAACACGCTGCGGCTGCCCGCGAGCATCCAGACCTCGCCGTCGATGCCACGATTCCAGCTGCCATCGGCCAGCCGCGCGGCCAGTACCCGGTTGAACAGCTCCGATCGCGCGGCCGATATCAGCAACGAGCGCTGCTCGCGCCGCACGCGCCGTCCCGCGAACATCGCCAGTGCGGCCGCCACGTTGCCGCCGTCGCGCCCGAAGCGCTGTTCGCCGAACCAGTTCGGCAGGCCATGTGCGGCGATATCGCGCAACCGCGCCTCGATGGTTCCGGCATCGCCTTCCATGCCCCGCAGCACCAGTTCGAACCGGTTGCCGGCAAGCGCGCCGCGCGGCAGCTTGCGCGAATGCCAGGTCGACGCCAGCACCGTCAGGTCATCGGAAACGAGTGTTGCCAGATCCGGGGCCACCTTGCGCGGGAAGTGCACGCTGAACCGTTGCCGGGTGACCGCATGGCGATCCTTGAGGCCGGCATAGCCCACGCCCATCTCGGCGATCCCCGCCCACGCGGCGATGCGCTTGGCAGCGAATGCCGTATTCATGCCTCGCTTCTCGACAGTCAGCAGCAGATGCTCGCCTTCGCCGGAAGGTTCGAAGCCGGGCAACTCCTCGACGACGAAGTCCTCCGGCGCGCTGCGTATGCGTGCGGACAGGACGGGGGCGCCGAACGCACGCGGCAACGCCTCGCTCATGCGCGCACCAGCAACACCACGGCCTGTGCCGCGACACCTTCGCCCCGCCCGGTAAAACCCAGTTTTTCAGTCGTGGTCGCCTTGATGCTGACCGCATCCTGGTCGATGCGCAGGTCCTCGGCCACGCAGGCGCGCATGGCGTCGGCGTGGGGGCCGACTTTCGGCCGCTCGCAGATCACGGTGACATCGACATTGCCAACCCGCCAGCCACGCTCGCCGATCAGCGCGTCGCAATGACGGACGAAGGCTCGGCTGTCTGCACCCTTCCAGCGGTCGTCGGACGGCGGGAAGTGCCGTCCGATGTCGCCCAGCGCCAGCGCACCCAGCATCGCATCGCACAACGCGTGCAGCACGACGTCACCGTCGCTATGCGCCAGCACGCCACGCTCGTGCGGCACGCGTACGCCGCCCAGCATGATGTGGTCGCCGTCGCCGAAGGCGTGTACGTCGAAGCCCTGGCCGATACGGATGTTCAATGGGTCGGACATGCTTCTTCCGTTGTCGCGTCAGCGGGTCCGCTGCGCACGTTCATAGGCGAACCGCGCCAGGTCCGCCGGCGTGGTGATCTTGAAGTTGCTTTCGGAGCCTTCCACCAGCAAGGGGCGCAGGCCCAGGCGCTCCATCGCCATCGCCTCGTCGGTGACCTCGACGCCGTCGGCGGTCGCGGCTTCCAGCGCGCGGGTCAACTGCAGGCGGCGGAAAAGTTGCGGCGTGAAGGCGCGCCACAGCCGCTCGCGCGGCTCGGTGCCGTCGATGCCGCCATCGTCGCCGGCACGCTTCAGGGTGTCGCGGACCGGGGCTGCGAGGATCGCGCCGACCAGATCATTGCGACCCCGCTCCAGCAGCTGGGACAGGTCCGTCAGCGACAGGTTCGGACGTGCCGCATCGTGCACCAGCACGAAGTCGTCCGCGCGCACGTGCTCGGGCAGTGCGCGCAGGCCGGCCAGCACGGACGCCGCCCGGGTCGCGCCACCCACACAGACCTGCACGGGCTTGTCGGCGAATGACACCCAGCCGGGCCAGTCGGGATCGTTCTCCGATACCGGCACGACCGCACCTTCCACCGCATCATGCGCGAACAGCGCCGACAGGGTGTGCGCGATCAACAGCGCGCCGTCCACCATCAGATACTGTTTGGGGAGTTCAGCGCCGAAGCGGGTGCCACGTCCCGCCGCGGGCACGACGGCCCAGATACGGGCCATCAGGGTGCAGGCTCTGCGACATCGCTGTCGCCGCCGTCTTCGCTGGCGGCGGCCACCGGAGGGACCGGTTCGACCACGCGGTAGAACTTCTCGCCGGGCTTGATCATGCCCAGCTCGCTGCGCGCACGCTCCTCGACCGCCGATTCGCCGGACTTGAGATCCTCGACTTCAGCGGCCAGGGCGTCGTTGCGTTCCTGCAGGCCCGCGTTCTCGCGCTTCTGCACCTCGACCTGCTGCTCCAGCGCGACGACCTGGCCCGAACTGCCGACGCCGAACCAGAACTTGTACTGCAGCCAACCCAGCAGCAGGACCAGCACCAGCAGGAGCCAGGGCGCCTTGCGCATGGTTTACTTCTTCAGCGACACGAAGGCGTTGCGACCGGCATAGCGCGCCTTGCCGCCCAGCGCCTCTTCGATGCGCAGCAGCTGGTTGTACTTGGCCACGCGGTCGCTGCGGCACAACGAGCCGGTCTTGATCTGCGTCGCAGTGGTGGCGACGGCGATGTCCGCGATCGTCGTGTCTTCGGTTTCACCCGAGCGGTGCGACACCACGGCGGCATAGTTCGCGTGGTGCGCCATCGCGATCGCTTCCAGCGTCTCGGTCAGCGTGCCGATCTGGTTGACCTTGATCAGGATGGCGTTGGCGGTGCCGGACTCGATGCCTTCCTTGAAGATCTTGGGATTGGTGACGAACAGGTCGTCGCCGACCAGCTGCACCTTGCCGCCGATGCGATCGGTCAACAGCTTCCAACCGGCCCAGTCGTCTTCGGCCAGTCCGTCCTCGATGGTGATGATCGGGTACTGCGCGGCCCAATCGGCCAGGAAGTCGACGAACTGCTCGCTGGTCAGGCGCTTGTTCTCGCCGACCAGGTGGTACTTGCCGTTGTCGAAGAACTCGCTGGAGGCCACGTCCAGGCCCAGCAGCACGTCTTCGCCGGCGGTGTAGCCGGCCTTGCCGATGGCTTCCAGGATGGTGTCCAGGGCCTCGACGTTGCTGCGGAAATCGGGGGCGAAGCCGCCCTCGTCGCCGACGGCCGTGCTCAGGCCGTGACCCTTCAGCACCGACTTCAGCGAGTGGAAGATCTCGGTGCCGGCGCGCAACGATTCGGCGAAGGAGTCGAAGCCGACCGGCAGCACCATGAACTCCTGGAAGTCCACGTTGTTGTCGGCATGCGCACCGCCGTTGATGATGTTCATCATCGGCACCGGCAGGGTGACGTCGTTGCCGTTGGCCAGGTGCTGCCACAGCGGGACCTTCTTCGAAGCGGCCACGGCATGTGCGTTGGCCATCGACACGCCGAGCAGCGCGTTGGCGCCCAGGCGGCCTTTGTTCTCGGTGCCATCCAGATCGATCAGGCGACGGTCCAGGCCCTCCTGGTCGGCGGCATCGAAGCCCTTCAGCGCGGACGCGATCGTCGTGTTGACGTTCTCCACCGCCTTGCGCACGCCCTTGCCCAGATAGCGGGTCTTGTCGCCATCACGCAGCTCGACCGCTTCCTTGGTGCCGGTCGAGGCGCCGGACGGCACCATGGCGCGGCCGAAGGAACCGTCTTCCAGCGTGACCTCGGCTTCGAGGGTCGGATTGCCGCGGGAATCGAGGATTTCGCGGGCGTGGATCTTGGCGATATTGGTCATGGGGTTGATTGGACAGTCGAAGGTTGGGATTTAAGAGCGTTCTGCAGTTCCGCCATCAGTCGACGATGTGGCTCGACAGACTCGTAGTAATCCTGCGTCCCCGTTGGAATGCCATCAACCTCGGGAATGCCGAATTTGGTGCGTTGCAAGTCTACAAAGAAAAGTACTTGTGAGCCGACTTGGAGCAAGGCGCCACAATTGCTCGTGCTTGTAACGACCACCCCGACCGCTGGCGGGCGACCCTTCAGCGCTTTGTTCAACCGGTAGGTCGCGACCACGTGGTTGGCATTGCGATTGCTGGCGCTCTTCGGTAGCAGTTCTGCCTTGATGACTTGTGCGACAAATATCTGCTCGGAGCGTCCAACGGCTCCTTCAACGCTCATATCGCGATCGGGTGCCGGCGAACAGGCCAGAACACGGCTGGTTGCCGCCAGCGATATCAACCCGATTGCAGCCGCAATCGAGCTGGTCTTCAAACCGTGGACTCCAGGAACCCGTTCTTCTTGGTGATCGAATCCAGCGCCAGCAACGTTTCCAGCAGCGCTTCCATCTTGTCCAGCGGCCATGCGTTCGGGCCATCGGACAGCGCCTTGGCCGGATCCGGGTGGGTCTCGGCGAACAGGCCGGCGACACCGACGGCGACCGCTGCGCGCGCCAGCACCGGCACGAACTCGCGCTGGCCGCCCGAGCTGCTGCCCTGCCCGCCCGGCAACTGCACCGAATGGGTCGCGTCGAACACCACCGGGCAACCGGTATCGCGCATCACGCTCAGCGAGCGCATGTCGCTGACCAGGTTGTTGTAGCCGAACGAGGCGCCACGTTCGCAGACCATGATGTCCTGGTTGCCGGTGGCCTTGGCCTTCTCGACGACCGGCTTCATGTCCCATGGCGACAGGAACTGGCCCTTCTTGATGTTGACCGGCTTGCCGGCCGAGCAGACCTTCTTGATGAAGTCGGTCTGGCGCACCAGGAACGCCGGCGTCTGCAGCACGTCGACCACGGCGGCGACTTCGTCCATCGGCGTGTATTCGTGTACATCGGTGAGGACCGGTACGCCGACCTGCTTCTTCACCGCGTCGAGCACTTTCAGGCCTTCTTCCATGCCGGGACCGCGGAAACTGGTACCGGACGTGCGATTGGCCTTGTCGAAGCTGGACTTGAAGATGAAGTTCATCCCCAGCTTGCCGGTGATTTCCTTCAGGCGGCCGGCGACGTCGATCTGCAACTGCATCGACTCGATCACGCAGGGGCCGGCGATCAGGAACAGGGGCTGATCCAGGCCGACGTCAAAACCACAGAGCTTCATTCCTCACTCCTTCGTTGCGGGCGCCGCATACCGCGGCGCCGATGCATGACAGTTAGGCCCGCGCTTCCTTCAACAGCTTGCCGCCGGCCTTCTTCTCGCGCGCGGCGCGGATGAAGCCGACGAACAGCGGATGCCCGTCGCGCGGCGTGGACAGGAACTCGGGGTGGGCCTGGCAGGCCAGGAACCAGGGGTGCACGGTACGCGGCAGTTCGACCATTTCCACCAGCAGGTCGTCCATCGACTTGGCGGCGATCACCAGGCCGGCGTCTTCCAGCTGCGTGCGGTAGCGGTTGTTGAACTCGTAACGGTGGCGATGACGTTCGGCGACCACATCCTTGCCGTAGAGATCGCGCGCCAGCGTGCCGGGCTTCAGGCGTTGCTCCTGCAGGCCGAGGCGCATGGTGCCGCCGAGGTCGGAACGTTCGTCGCGCTTCTCGACATCGCCGCTGGCCGTGCGCCACTCGGTGATCAGGCCGATCACCGGATGCGGCGACTGCTTGTCGTTCTCGGTGCTGTTGGCCTCGTCCAGGCCCGCCACATGGCGCGCATAGTCGACCACCGCCGCCTGCATGCCATAGCAGATGCCGAAGTACGGCAACTTCTGCTCGCGGGCGAAGCGCGAGGTCAGCACCTTGCCTTCGAAACCGCGATCACCGAATCCACCCGGCACCAGGATGCCGTCCACGCCCTGCAGCAGGGCCATGTCGGTGTCTTCGAGTTCCTGGGCTTCGATCCATTTCAGGTTGACGCGGGTGCGCTGGCGCAGGCCGCCATGCTTGAGCGCCTCGCCGACGGACTTGTAGGCGTCCTGGTGATCGACGTACTTGCCGACGACCGCGATGGTCACTTCGTCCAGCGGGTTGAGCGTCGCGTCGACCGCGGCTTCCCACTCGGACAGGTCCGCAGACTTCGCGTTCTCGATGCGGAACTGGCGCAGGACGATCTCGTCCAGGCCCTGGCCATGCAGGCCCATCGGGATGCGGTACAGCACGTCCACGTCCGGCACGCTGATGACGGCGCGCTCCGGCACGTTGGTGAACAGCGAGATCTTCCGACGCTCGGAGTCCGGGATCGGCTGCTCGGAACGGCACAGCAGCACGTCGGGCTGGATACCGATCGAGCGGAGTTCCTTCACCGAGTGCTGCGTGGGCTTGGTCTTCAGTTCACCCGCGGCGGCGACGTACGGCACCAGCGTCAGGTGCATGAATAGCGCCTTCTCCGGACCACGCTCGGTGCGGATCTGGCGGATGGCCTCGAGGAACGGCAGCGACTCGATGTCGCCGACGGTGCCGCCGATCTCCACCAGCGCCACGTCGAAGCCTTCGGTGGCCTCGTCGATGCAGCGGCGGATCTCGTCGGTGATGTGCGGGATCACCTGCACGGTGGCGCCCAGGTAGTCGCCGCGGCGCTCCTTGCGGATCACGTTCTCGTAGATCCGGCCGGTGGTGACGGAATTCTTGCGGCTCAGGCGCGTGCGAACGAAGCGCTCGTAGTGGCCCAGGTCCAGGTCGGTCTCGGCGCCGTCGTCGGTGACGTACACCTCACCGTGCTGGAACGGGCTCATGGTGCCCGGGTCGACATTGATGTAGGGGTCCAGCTTCATCATCGTGACCTTGAGGCCACGTGCTTCGAGAATGGACGCAAGCGAAGCGGCGGCGATGCCCTTGCCTAGCGAGGACACAACGCCGCCGGTAACGAAAATCAGGGGAGTCATGGGCGGGGCTCCGGAAAGCCATAGTCTACAGGCAACGCGTGTCGCCCGGAAGCGCGACGCCCCGCCGAAGCGGGGCGTCTGTCAGTGGCCTTGTCGCCGAAAACCCTTGTAACGCCGGGCTTCCAGCATACCTCCGGGACTCAGGGCTTGCGCTCTTCTTCCTCGTCGCCGGCCTTCTTCTGCTGGCCTTCTGCGGCCTTGCGCTGCTTGGCGGCGGCCTCGTTGGCCGCGCGACGGCGCGCCTTGGCCTCGGGATCGGAAGGATCACTGGTCTGGGACTGGTCCTGCTTCGGCTTGTCGGCATCGTTGCCGGTCCGGGACTGGGCGAAGGCCTGGACCGCGAACAGCGCAGCCACGGTGGCGGCGGACAGCAGCAACAGGTTGCGGGACTTCATGGCGATGCTCCTCGAGGATGATGGAAACATGGGGCGCCGGTCGGCGCATTCCAAGGGCATCCCTGTCCACGCGCGCAGTTTCAGGCTGTGCGACTGAACATGGCAAAAATCTGGCCCAGGCGGCACACTGCCGCACCCTTCGATTCCGACAGAGGACGTCGCATGCGCTTCTCCCTCCGGCTGCTCGCCCCCCCCCTCGTCGTTCTGGCCCTGCTGCCTGCGGCGGCATGGGCGCAGCGCGTGCCGCTCCCCCTGAAGGACATCCGTCTGGACCAGATGGCGCAGGACACCCAGCGCACCAAGATCGACGACGACACCATCGAACTGGTCTGGCTGATCCCGTCGCTCTACTGGCAGGTGTCCGCAACGCAGCAGCAGGAGCTGAGCGAGGGCGACAGGAAGCGCTTCCTGGGGCAGCTGGACGACTACCTGCTGATCGCCGCCGTGCGTGGCAAAGTCGGCCTGATGGGCATCGACGAGTTCGCGGGTTCGGACGCACTGCTGGAAGACCTCCGCATCGTCGACGCCGCGGGCACCTCGTATTCCCCCCTTTCGCCGGCGCGCATTCCGTCGCAACTGAAGAACCTGCTCGCCGTATTGCGGCCGGTGATGGCCAACATGCTTGGCCCGATGGGCGACAACATGCACTTCGCTGTATTCAATGCGCGCGACGCCAAGGGCAAGCAACTGTTCGACCCTCTGGTGGACGGCCGTCTTCAGGTGCGCACCGCGAACAACAGCTACCCGTTCCGCACGCCGCTGGGCAGCGTGCTGCCGCCCCAGCACGACCCGAAGACCGGTGAAAGCTTCCCCGGCGACTATCACTACAATCCCTACACCGGCGGAGCCCTGCAGGACTCCGCGCAGCCCCGCTGAGAACACGCACGCACCATGAGCAGCCGCTACAACGCCGCCGACATCGAAGTCCTCTCCGGCCTTGACCCCGTCAAGCGCCGGCCCGGCATGTACACCGACACCGCGCGCCCCAACCATCTGGCGCAGGAAGTCATCGACAACGCGGTGGACGAGGCGCTCGCCGGGCATGCCGGCAGCATCGAGGTCACTTTGTACAAGGATGGCAGCTGCGAAGTCAGCGATGACGGCCGCGGCATGCCGGTCGACATCCATCCCGAGGAAAAGATTCCGGGCGTCGAATTGATCCTCACCCGCCTGCATGCCGGCGGCAAGTTCAGCAACAAGAACTACACGTTCTCCGGCGGCCTGCATGGCGTGGGCGTCAGCGTGGTCAACGCGCTGTCCACGCTGGTGGAAGTGCACATCAAGCGCGAGGGTAGCGAGCACCGCATCACCTTCCGCAACGGCGATCGCGCCACGCCGCTGGAAGTGGTCGGCAGCGTCGGCAAGAAGAATACCGGCACGCGCGTGCGCTTCTGGGCCGACCCCAAATACTTCGACACGCCGAAATTCAACGTGCGCGCGCTCAGGCATCTGTTGCGCGCCAAGGCTGTGCTGTGTCCGGGCCTGAACGTCACTCTGTTCGACGAAGCCACAGGCGAGCGCGACAGTTGGCACTACGAGGACGGCCTGCGCGACTACCTGCGCGGCGAGATGGCCGGCCGCGAGCTGTTGCCCCCGGAGCTGTTCGTCGGCCAGCTGAAGAAGGACAGCGAGGTCGTCGACTGGGCCGTGGCCTGGGTGCCGGACGGCGAGTTGGTGCAGGAAAGCTACGTCAACCTGATTCCCACCGCCCAGCACGGCACGCACGTCAACGGCCTGCGCAGTGGCCTGACCGATGCGCTGCGCGAGTTCTGCGACTTCCGCAACCTGCTGCCGCGTGGCGTGAAGCTGGCGCCGGAGGACGTGTGGGACCGCGTGACCTTCGTGCTGTCGCTGAAGATGACCGACCCGCAGTTCAGCGGCCAGACCAAGGAACGCCTGTCCTCGCGCCAGGCCGCTGGCTTCATCGAGGGCGCCGCACACGATGCCTTCAGCCTGTGGCTGAACCAGCATGTCGACCTCGGCGAGAAGATCGCGCAGATCGCCATCGAGCGCGCCAGCGCGCGCCTGAAGACGGAAAAACAGGTCGTCCGCAAGAAAGTCACCCAGGGTCCCGCCCTGCCCGGCAAGCTGGCCGACTGCATCAGCCAGGACCTGTCGCGCACCGAGCTGTTCCTGGTCGAAGGCGATTCGGCGGGCGGCAGCGCCAAGCAGGCGCGCGACAAGGATTTCCAGGCGATCCTGCCGCTGCGCGGCAAGATCCTCAACACCTGGGAAGTCGCCAGCACGTCGGTGCTCGCCTCCGATGAAGTCCACAACCTTGCCATCGCGATCGGCTGCGATCCAGGCAAGGACGACATCAGCGGACTGCGCTACGGCAAGGTCGTCATCCTCGCCGACGCGGACTCCGACGGCTTGCATATCGCCACGCTGCTGACAGCCCTGTTCCTGCGCCATTTCCCGGCGCTGGTGAATGCAGGCCACGTGTTCGTCGCGATGCCGCCACTGTTCCGCGTCGACGTGGGCAAGCAGGTGTTCTACGCGCTGGACGAGGAAGAAAAGCGCCTGCTGCTGGAGAAGATCGAGCGCGAGAAGATCCGTGGCCAGGTCAACGTCACCCGCTTCAAAGGCCTGGGCGAAATGAACCCGTCGCAGCTGCGCGAGTCGACCATCCATCCCGATACGCGACGCCTGGTGCAGCTGACAGTGGACGACGAGCCTCAGACCCGAGGACTGATGGACATGCTGCTGGCGAAGAAGCGCGCGTCGGACCGCAAGGCGTGGCTGGAGACGAAGGGCGACCTGGCTTCATTGGAAGCCTGATAGCGGAAATTCGTTGCATGGGGCCGATGCGACGGCCTCGCCATGACAGGATCGGATTTTTCGCGGGGCGCGGTTGAACGCATCGTTCACTTCCCCGATGCGATAACCGGCGCATGGCAACGGATCGCGACGCGCACCCCTATACCTTCGGGCTGGAAGAGGAGTACTTCCTCGTCCGCCGCAACGGCCGTCGCCTGCGGCATATGCCGCGGCGATTCTTCAGTGATTGCCGCGAAGCGCTGGGCGAGCGCTTCGGCAGCGAGATGCTGCAGACCCAGGTTGAGGTGCAGACCGGCGTGCACGACGACACGCGAGCCGCCGAAACCGACCTGCGCACGCTGCGCCGTACGGTCGGCGAGATCGCGCATCGGCACGGGCTCGGCATCCTGTCGGCCGGCACGCACCCCTCGGCGCAATGGCGCGGACAGCGCAGCACGGACAAGCCCCACTACGACCAGGTGATGGGCGAGCTGCAGATGCTGGGCCAGCGCAACCTGCTGTGCGGCCTGCACGTGCATGTACAGCCGGCCGATCCCGGCCAGCGTGTTGCCCTGATGGCGCGCATGCAGCCGTTCCTTCCGCTGCTGCTTGCGTTGAGCACCTCCTCCCCCTTCTGGATGGGGCATGCGACCGGCCTGATGGGCTACCGGCAGACGGCCTACCAGGAGATCCCGCGCACCGGGCTGCCGCCGCTGTTCCGCCACCAGGCCGAGTACGAACACTACGTGCAGCGCATGGTCGATGGTCGCGCGATCAAGGATGCGAGCTTCCTCTGGTGGGCGCTGCGACCGTCGCTCGCGTTTCCCACGCTGGAGCTGCGCGTCACCGACGCCTGTACAGACCTGTGCGATGCATTGGCCATCGCACAGGTCTACCGTTGCCTGGTGCGGCACCTCGAGCGCAGGCCCACGCTGTATGCCGGCCTGCAGGCGGGCGACCAGGCGATCGTGGCGGAGAACCTGTGGCGGGCGCAGCGTTATGGATTCGATGCCGGGCTGATCGACCTGGGCAGCCGTCGCCTGGTGTCGGTGCGCGAGATGCTGGAGAACACGCTGGAGGCGCTGGACGACGACATCCGCGCGCTCGACTGCACGCTGCAGGTCGAGCGGGTATGGAAGATCCTGGAGAATGGCACCAGCGCGCACGGACAGCTGGAGCGGTATCGCGCATGCAGGCAGGCCGGCGAAAGCCACGCCGACGCGTTGTCGCAGGTGGTGCAGTGGCTTGCCGACGCGAGCGTGGTCGCCTGACCGGCCCGTCAGCGCGCGATGGTCTTCTGCTGCGAGACCACGAACACGCCCGCCATCACCAGCACGGTGCCCGCGACCTGCCAGGGCCCCATCGGCTCTCCGAGCAGCAGCAGGCTGAGTACGATGGTCGACACGGGGCCGATCATGCCGACCTGCGCGGCGAGCGCGGAGCCGATGCGCGCCACGGCCATCATCACGGCCAGCACCGGGAGTACCGTGCACAGCGTGCCGTTGACCAGCGACAGCGCGTAGACCTCCCAAGGCAGCACCATCGCCTGCATCGGGCGCAGCACCACGAACTGCAGCAGGCACAGTACGCTGGCCACGCTGCTGGCGTACGCGGTCAGCCGCACCGCGCCCACGCGTGCGACCAGTTCGCCACTGCCCACGAGATAGAGCGCATAGGCCAAGGCGCTACCGAAGACCAGCACAGCGCCCAGCAGAATGTTCGATCCGCCTGCTTGCAGATCGTGGCCGAAGGCCAACGCCACGCCCGCATAACTGACCAGTAGCGCGATCGCCTGGCGGCGCGAGATGCGTTTGCCGAACGCCAGCCAGCCGATCAGTGCCACCAGCGTCGGAGTCAGATAGAGGATCAGCCGCTCCAGCGTGGCGGTGATGTAGGCCAGGCCCGCGAAATCGAGGAAGCTCGCGAGGTAGTAGCCGAGGAAACCCAGCAGCAGGATCCGCACGCGGTCCGCGTTCGACAACGGCGCGCTGCGGCGGGCGGCCCAGAACCCCATCAGCAGGAAGAACGGAAAGGCCACCAGCATGCGTAGCGCCAACAACGTGACCGCATCGGTGCCGTACCGGTAACCGAGCTTGACGATGATCGCCTTGCCCGAAAACGCGATGGCGCCCAACGCCGCGAGCACCAGGCCGGAGCGGCTGACCATCTGCAGGACCGGCCGCGACGCAGGCGCATCTACCGCTTCGGCCGGCGCCACGTCCAGCGGCTGCGCCAGTTCGTCTTCCGCCTGCGGGCGCGTCATTGCGGCGACATCAGGCCAGCGTGCATTCCAGCAGGCGCCGGATCAGCACCTGGGTACGCGCTGCGCGGTCCGGCACGTACGCGAACGTGTCCTCGTCCATGTAGTTGAGTTGGGCGAGCTCCAGCTGCACGGCCTGGATACCACGTTCGACATCGGCGTAGTGACGGGTGATGTAACCACCACGGAAGCGTCCGTTGACCACGGAACTGAAGTCCGTCTGCGAGGCCAGCACGTCTTCCAGCGCCTGCTGCAGCGCGGGCGAGCAGCTCGCACCGGCCGCCGTGCCCAGATTGAAATCCGGCAGGCGACCATCGAACAGGAACGGCACCACGCTGCGGATCGAGTGACCCTCCCACAGCACTGCACGCCCATGCACGTCATGGATGCGCGCCAGTTCTTCCTGCAGCGCGCGGTGGTACGGCCGCCAGTAGGTGTCCACGCGCGACGCGATATCGTCGGGTGTCGGCTCCCGTCCCGGCAGATACACGGGATCGCCACTGAAGCGCACGATCGGGCACAGGCCAGTGGTGTTCTGGCCCGGATACAGCGAGACGTCGTCTTCCGGCCGGTTCAAGTCGACCACGTAGCGCGAGTACGCGGGCACGATGATCGAGGCGCCCAGCTGGCGCGCGAAGTCGTACAGCTCGGCGACATGCCAGTCGGTATCCGGCACGCGCCGCGCCTCCGGCGTCAGGCGCGCCGCGATGTGGTCAGGCACCGACGTGCCGTTGTGCGGCAGGCTGATGAACAGCGGCGCCGTGCCGCGATGCAGGGTGAAGGTCTCCATGCCGCCATTGTATCGCCGTGCCCACAGAAGCCGGCTCACCGCATCAGCACGACTTCCTCGGCGCTGGTGGGATGGATGGCAACGGTGTCGTGCAGGTCGGCCAGGGTGATGCCCTTCTTCAGCGCCACCGCGAAGCCCTGGAGCATCTCGTCCGCGCCCTCGCCCAGCAGATGCAGGCCGACGACACGCTTATCCGCGCCCACCAGGACCAGCTTGAACAGGCTGCGTTGCGGCGAATCGGCCAATGCATGAAGCATGGGGCGGAAGCGCGCAGTCAGCACATGGACGTCATCGCCGTGGCGCTCGCGCGCCTCGGCCTCGGTCAGCCCCACCTGTCCAACCGGCGGGTGCGAGAACACCACGGTCGGGATCTGCGTGTAGTCCAATCGGGCGTCGGCCTGCCCGCCGAACAGCCGATCCATCAACCGGCGCGCCGCCGCGATGGCGACCGGCGTCAACGCCGCCTGCCCGGTGACGTCGCCGACGGCATGGATACCGGTAACGCCGGTGTCCTGGTGTGCATCCACCTGCACGAAGCCGTTCGGGTCCAACGCCACGCCGGCAGCTTCCAGCCCCATGCCCTGGGTCGACGCGCGACGGCCTGTTGCGAAGATCACCGTGTCGAAACGCCCGGTGCGCGTGCCATCCTCGGCCAGCATCACCACGCCATCGTCCGGCGCGCGCTCCAGCGCGGCCACCGCATGGCCGAAATGCAGCCGCACACCGTGTTGGCGCATGTCGGCGACCAGTTCGTCGGTGATCTGCGTGTCGAAGCCGTCCAGCACGCGTGGCCCGCGCACGAACATCTCCACCTGGCTGCCCAGCGCCTGCAGCACGCCCGCCAGCTCGACCGCGACGTAACCGCCGCCGATGATCGCCACGCGTGCGGGCGCGACACACAGGTTGAAAAAATCGTCGGACACCTTTCCCAGCTCGGCACCGGGGATGTCCGGGCGTACCGGGTGCCCGCCGGTGGCGATCAGCAGATGCCTGGCGCTGAGCGGAACGCCGTCCGCATTGACCACGGTGTTCGCATCCAGCAGTCGTCCGCGGCATGGCATCAATACGATTCCGTTCTCGTCCAGCCGCTTCATGTAGCTGGCATGGATGCCGGCGATGTAGCGCTGGCGATGGACGATGAACTCTTTCCAGTCCAGCGTGGGCAGTGACGTGTCGAAGCCCAGCGACGACGCCAGCGCGATCCTCTGCGACAGCTCCGCCGCCAGCCACATCGCTTTCTTCGGCACGCAGCCGACGTTGACGCAGGTGCCGCCGAGCTCTTTCGGTTCCAGCAACGCTACCTTCGCGCCGTACGACGCCGCGCGGAATGCACCGGCCAGGCCACCCGAGCCGCCGCCGATCACGATGAGGTCGAACGCCTGGGGGTTCATGCGAATCGCTCCGGTCGGTACGGCGAAGGATCGAAGGCCGGCGCACGGCCCGTCATCAGGTCGGCCATCAGCTGGCCGGTGGCGCTGCTCATGCTGATGCCCAGCATGCCGTGGCCGGCGGCCATCCAGACATGCGCGTGGCCCGGCGCACGCCCCAACAGGGGAAGATCGTCCCACGTCATCGGTCGCCAGCCGCACCAGCGCTCATGCACCTCGGCTCCGACGGGTTCGCGCAGGAACTCGCGCGCGCCCCGTTCCAACGCGGCCAGCCGTGTTTCGTTGAGCGTGTCGTCACGACCGGAGAATTCCATCGTGCTGCCGAGCCGGAATCCGCTCTCCCAGACAGTCACGCACACGGAACGGTCCTTCAGCACCATCGGGTGCCGCGGTACCACCGCCGGGCGCGAATAGGTGATCGAATAGCCCTTGCCCGGCTGGATCGGCGCGCGCAGGCCGAGCCTGCGTGCGAAATCGGGGGTCCAGGCGCCCAGCGCGATCACCGCATCGCGGCCTTCGCGCGGACCCTGCGCCGTCGTCAGCCGCACGCCGGCCGCCGTCGTCTCCAGCCGATCCACGCGGCAGTGCTCTTCGATGACGCCGCCACGCTCGCGCACCACGCGCGCGAGTTCGGCCACGTAGCGATCAGGCCGCAGGCGGGCATCGCCGGGGAAGCGGATCGCGCCAGTGACACCGGGCAGCATTGCAGGCTCTTCAAGCGGGTAGGCGGTGCCGTCGAACACCTGCGTCGCGATGCCGAACTCCGCCAGCACCTTTGCTTCGTCCACGTATTGCTGGAACTTGCGCGGATCGCGGAACACGTAATCGAGCCCTTCTTCCTCGAACTCGCATGCCAACCGATATCGCCCAACCCAATCGGCCAGCCGGGTCCGCGAATCGTTGAGCAGCGCCGCCCGCGCCCGCGTGCTCTGCCGCCAGTCGCGCGCATTGCAGCGTGCAGCGAAACGCAGCAACCAGTGCCACAGGGCCGGGTCGAGGCGGGGCTTGAGGTAGAGCGGCGCGTCGGGGGTGAACATCCAGCGCAGCGCCTGTGCCACCACGCCGGGCGCCGCGAGTGGCGGCGCGTGGCTGGGCGTGATGGTGCCGCAGTTCCCATGGGAGGCACCGCCACCCGCGGCGCCGGCGTCGAGCACACGTACACCGCGTCCGGCTTCCAGCAGCGCCAGAGCGGTCGCCAGGCCGATGGCGCCACCGCCGATGATGAGGACGTCGTCGTGGGGAGAAGTCACCCCGATAGTCTAGGGCCTGTCACCGCTCTTGGCCCCTGACCTGGATCAAAGAGCGGTGACGCGCCCCGGGCGGATCACGCCGTGCGCAGCCGCAGCGGCTGCGGTTTCAGATACGTCGCCGACCGCCACAGCCATTCCATCGGACCGAACCGGAATCGCGCCAGCCACAGATGGCTCACCAGCACCTGCAGGCCGAACAGCGCCAATGCGAACGCCGGCTGCCACGCGCGCGGCAACTGCTCGAAATAGCCCAGCCCGTAGCCGTAGAAGATCCAGGTGCAGACCAGCGACTGCATCAGGTAGTTGGTCAGCGCCATCCGCCCTGCCGGCGCCAGTGCGGACAGCGGCCGCCGCCACAGGGGAGAGCCCAGCGCGCGCACTACCCAGGCCGCGTAGCCCAGGCACATCAGCAGGCTCGCCGTCATCTGCAGCGCGAACGCGGTGGCGATGCGCAGGTCGAACGAGGCGAAGTCCATCGTCGGTTCCAGCGCCACCGACCCCAGCATCGCCAGCAGGCCCACCGGCAAGGCCACCCAGCGCAGGCCGGCATACAGGCGCGGGAGCTCCTGCGGACGCGCGATCGCGCCACTGCGCACGAACCACGCGCCGATCAGGAACATGCCGAATACGATGAAACCGAACATGGTGATGTTGCTGAGCGCCATGCCGGTACTCTTCAGGCGCTGCAGCGTGGCCTCGGCGTAGGTGCCGCTGCCGTAGGCGGTCCGCTCGGCCTCGATCAGCACCTGCATCTGCTTGCCGATCTCGCCCATCATCTTGTCCCATCCCTCGGTACCGCCCATCAGCGATCCCATCGCCCCCATCAGGTACATGAACCCGATCGGCATCACGTAGGCCACCAGTCCCATCCCCACATACCAGCGGTACGGCAACGTGCGGAACGCCAGCAGCAGGAACGAGCACAGCGCGTACATCATCAGGATGTCGCCCGCCCAGATGAAAAGCGCGTGGATCACGCCGATGCAGAGCAGCACCAGCCCGCGACGCCAATACACGCCGGCGAACGGGCGTCCCGCCTGCTCGGCGCGCTGCGACATCACGGCGAACCCCATCCCGAACAGCAGCGAAAACAGCGTGTAGAACTTGCCCTGCACCAGCACGTAGATGAGCAGGTCGACAGTGCGGTCCATGCCGGTGAGCGCCGGATCCAACCCGCTGCCGGAGGCCATCACCGGCCCCACGAAACCCTCCAGGTTCATCAGCAGGATGCCCAGCAGCGCGAATCCACGCAGGACGTCCATCGCTTCAATGCGTTCGGTCACCGCGATCGGTGCCAGGTTCTCCGTGATCGTCGCCGTCATTCCTTTCCCCCGAGTTGGTCCGTCCGATTAGACCACGTGTGCTGCCGCCTCCTGCGTGCCAAAAGAAACGGCCCGCTTGCGCGGGCCGTCCGGATCACACGATGTCGTGCGGCTCAGTGGTGGTGGCCACCGTCGCCGTGCACGTGGCCGTGCTCGAGTTCTTCGGCGCTGGCTTCGCGCACTTCCACGATCTCCACGTCGAAGTGCAGATCCTTGCCGGCCATCGGGTGGTTGAGGTCCACGTCCACCACGCTCATGCCGACCTTCTGGATGGTCACCGCGCGCGGACCGAAGTTGGTCTGCAGCACGACCTGCTGGCCCGGCACCAGGCGCTGGTTGCCGAAATGCTTCTTGGGCACGCGCTGGCCCAGGCCGTCGCGGCGCTCGCCGTAGGCGTCGGCCGCCGACACGTCCACGCCGAAGCTCTCGCCTGCCTCGCGATCCTGCATGGCGTTCTCCAGGCCCGGGATGATGTTGCCGTGGCCGATCAGGATCGCCAGCGGCTCACGGTCCTTCGAGCTTTCGATCGGCTCCTGGCCGGCTTCGGACACGGTGTAGTGGAAACGGACGACGCTGTCTTTTGCGATTTTCATGCGGGACTCTGGACGGGGCCTGCCAGGCGGCAGGACAGGCGCGGCTTGTCGGCCGCAAGGGAATGCGGCGAAGATGCGCCGCGATGAAGGCCCGACATTATCCCGGCTTGCCCGCGCCCGCGCCACTTCGGCCCTGGGCCCTGTCCCTGCTCTGCGCCGGCCTGCTGGCGCTGGCCGGCTGCGGCGGCTCCAAGCCGCAGGCCCACAAGCCATCGCCCCCACCCAGCCAACGCGCCTGGCCGGTGGTGGAGGCCGATGATCCGGCCGCCGCCACCTCCGTCCTGATGCGCGCGATCGGCCTGGTCGGCACGCCCTACCGCTACGGCGGCAACACGCCGGAATCGGGCTTCGACTGCAGCGGCCTGGTGACCTACGTGTACCGGGACATGCTGGATCTGCGCCTGCCGCGCACCTCGCGCGAGCTGGCGCAGGTGCAGGGGCCAAAGATCGAGCCACGCCGCCTGGCACCGGCCGACCTGGTGTTCTTCGGCAGCAAGGGCAACGTCACCCACGTCGGCATTTATGTGGGGGAAGGCCGCTTCGTCCACGCCCCCAGCACCGGAGGGACAGTCCGGCTGGACCAACTCGACGGTCCCTACTGGCGGGACCATTACAGCGGCGCGAAACGCGTGCTTCGTTAGGATTCGGTCAAGTCTGTGACAGCGAACATTCACGCTTAACGAATAAATAACGATTTATGAACCAAATCGGGCCGATCAGCCGGCATTATCGCCCCTGACTTGTTAAACCCTACCCGCGCGTGACGACCGACGACCTGCCGACAGGCCAGCCAGCCGCCACCCACCGCCTGCCGCGGAGGGTTTCCCGACTCCTCATCAGCCTTGGCCTGTGCGCCATGGCGTCCGTTGTGCAGGCCCAGACTGCGCCTGCCGACGTCGACGCGGCGTCAATCCCGGCCTCGCCCGATGTCGTGGCGACCACGCCGGCACCGGCCAGCAAACCCGTCATCACCAGCGTCAAGGAAAAGGCAGCCGAAGCCGCCACCGCGACGCTCTCCGCCCTGCTCCCGCGCCTGGCGGCCAGCGACACGCTGCCGCTGGTCGATCGTTCGGCGATGGTGGCCGGCGACATCAGCAAGCTGCTGGCCGCGTACGACCTGAGCAAGGAAGGTGTGGTCTCGCAGGAACAGCAGGGTGGCAAGGTCCAGGCCGTCCTGCAGCGCGCGCTCGCGCTGATGGGCACACCGTACCGCTGGGGCGGCACCTCACCCGACAGCGGCTTCGACTGCAGTGGCCTGGTCGGCTACGTCTTCCGCACCGCACTGGGCATCGAACTGCCGCGCGTGTCCCGCGACATGGCTTCCAAGGCCGACGCGGAACTGGTCGCTGCACGCGACGAACTGCGCCAGGGCGACCTGGTGTTCTTCGGCCTGAAGGGCCGCATCAACCATGTCGGCATCTATGTCGGTGAAGGCCGCTTCCTGCATTCGCCGAGCAGCGGCAAGGACGTTCGCGTGGACAGCCTGATCACCGGCTATTGGGCCAACCGCTACCTGAGCGGCCGCCGCGTCGCGATGTAACGCGCCGCACGCCGGTGCTGCACCAAGGGAAGGC
This sequence comes from Pseudoxanthomonas sp. LjRoot143, assembly GCF_964252945.1. Classification (NCBI taxonomy): domain Bacteria; kingdom Pseudomonadati; phylum Pseudomonadota; class Gammaproteobacteria; order Lysobacterales; family Lysobacteraceae; genus Pseudoxanthomonas; species Pseudoxanthomonas sp. LjRoot143. Next base: position 2,558,196 of record NZ_CAXUPM020000001.1, read on the forward strand.
CGCCTCGTGCGGCCTTCGTGTTTTCCGGTGATCGCGGTGCGCCGCAGCTTGCGTCGAGCGGCGCGTTGCCGCCATTCTCCGGGGGCGCGTCGATCTTCGCGCATCACCTGACCGTTGCGCCGAAGGGGAGTCGTACGCGATGCAGGCTTCACTGTTGACCAATCTGCTGCTCCCGTTGGCCCTGGGCATCATCATGCTCGGGCTGGGACTGGGACTGACGCTGGAGGATTTCCGTCGCGTCGCACGCTATCCGCGCGCCGTCCTGATCGGCCTCGTGCTGCAGACGCTGGTGTTGCCATGGGTGGCGTTCGGCCTGGCGATCGGATTCGGCCTGCCCGCCGAACTCGCCGTGGGCCTGATGCTGCTGGCCGCCTCACCTGGCGGCGCCACCGCCAACATCTACAGCCACCTCGCCCGCGGCGACGTGGCCCTGAACATCACGCTCACCGCGATCAACAGTCTGCTGTGCCTGCTGACGCTGCCGGTGATCCTCAACCTGTCGCTGGAGTATTTCCTCGGCGCCGGCCAGTACGTCCCACCACCGACCAAGAAAGTGGTCGAGGTCGCCGCGATCATCCTGTTGCCCGTGGCCATCGGCATGCTGCTGCGCGCGAAGGCGCCCGGCTTCGCCGCGCGGGCCGAGAAGCCGATCCGCCTGCTCTCCGTGCTGGTGCTCGCCCTGCTGGTGGTGGCCGCAGTCGCGCAGGAGTGGAAGACGCTGACCAGCTACTTCGCCATCGTCGGCCTGGCCTGCCTGCTGTTCAACCTCGCCAGCATGGGCTTCGGCTACGCCGCACCGTTGGCGTTGCGGCTGCCGAAGAAGCAGGCCATCGCCATCGCGATGGAGATCGGCATCCACAACGGCACGCTGGCGATCTTCATCGCGCTCAACGTGCTGCAGAACCCGACCGTCTCGGTACCGGCGGCGGTCTACAGCCTGCTGATGTTCGTCACCGCGGCGGTGTTCGCCTGGTGGGTGTCGCGCGGCACGCGCGAGGCCAGCGCCTAGCGGTCGGCGCCGGGTCCGCGCGCGACATAGGCCATGCCGATCGACGCGGGCGCCGTGTCGGCAAAACCGAACTGCGCATAGAGGTGCTTCGCTCCTCCGTCCGCAACCAGCATGACGTAGGCCGAGGGCGGCGCGTTGGCGCGCAGCCAGGCATCGAGCGCCGCCATGATGCGCCTGCCCAGTCCCTGGCCCTGGTGCTCCCGTTGCACGGCGATGTCCACGACGACGAACACCGTGCCGTTGTCGCCGACCACCCGTCCCATGCCGATGACCTCGCCCGCCTTCACCAGGCTGACGCCGTACAGCGTGTTCGCCAGGCCGCGCGCGGCGGCTTCGGGCGACTTGGGTGACAGGCCGGTCTCGATGCGGAGACGGCGATAGGTCGTTGCGTCGGGAAACGAGGCGACCAGTTCGATCGTCGCGGCGTCACTCATGGCGACGGAGCGGTTTCATCCGCGAGACCCACGTTGCTGGACGCACGCTCATAGACCTCGCGGTCCAGCAGGCCGGTTTCCTTCGCCACCAGGACGGGCACCAGCATCTGGCCGGTGACGTTGGTCATCGTGCGCATCATGTCGAGGATGCGGTCGATCGCCACCAGCAGGCCGATGCCCTCCAGCGGCAGGTTGGCCGCGGTCAGCACCACGGTGACCATCACCGTCGCCGTGCCCGGCACGCCGGCCGTGCCGAAGCTGCCCAGCACCGAGGCCAGCAGGATCAGGAAGTACTGGTTGACCGACAGGTCCAGGCCGAAATACTGAGCCACGAACACCGAGGTCAGTGCGGGATAGATCGCCCCGCAGCCATCCATCTTGATGCTCGCGCCGAGCGGGACGGCGAACGCGGCGTAATCCTTGTCCACGCCCAGGTTGTGGGTGACGCTGCGCAGCGCCACCGGCATCGACGCGAAACTGGACGAACTGGCGAACGCCACCTGCATGCCGGGCGCGGCGCCGCGGAAGAACTTCCACGGGTTCAGGCCATGCGCCAGCAGCAGGCTGCCGTAGACCACGACGATGTGCAGTGCGCAGGCGACGTATAGCGCGCCGATGTAGCTACCCAGCGGCAGCAACTTTTCGAATCCATACGTGCCGACCAGGCTGCCGATCAGGCCGAAGGTCCCGATCGGGGTCATCTCCAGCACGAAGCGCGTGACCTGCACCATGGTGTCGCTGGCCTCACCGGCCAGCTTGCGCAAGCCCGCGCTGCGCTCGCCCAGCTTGACCAGCGCGAAGCCGAGCAGGCCGGCGAAGAAGATCACCTGCAGGATCTTGCCGTCGGTCAGCGCTTTGAACGGATTGGCCGGCACAATATCCAGCAACACCTGCACGGGCGTGGGGACTTCGCGAACCTGATAGTCGGGCGCGGTCATCAAGCCCGTGATTCCCTTGCCGGGCTGCACGATCCAGCCCACCGCCAGGCCCACGCAGACCGCGAGCGCAGCCGTGATGGCGAACCACATGAAGGTGCGTCCACCGAGCGCGGCCACCGACTTCTGCCCGTGCAGGCTGGACACGGCGTTGATCACCGCGAAGAACACCAGCGGCACCGCGATCATCTTGATCAGTGTGACGTAGAGATCTCCGAGCGGCTTGAGCCAGACTTCCGCGTCCGCTCCCATCAGCCAGCCCGCCAGCGCACCCAGCACGAAGCCGGCGACGACGCGCTGCCAGAACGGGATCTTCAACCAGGCCGAGACCAGCTTCATCCAGACGACTCACATAAGCGGACGCGACACCTTAGCCCAAGGCCCCTCGTGCAGCGAGCCTTCACGCGGAATGCCGGGTGTCATGAACAGGACACTGCGCCGGCGTCATAATGGCGCGTCCATCATTCCCCCCGTTTGCCATGCCCTTGCGTTCTTTCGTTTCGCCGCTCGTCGGCATGACCCTGCTCACTGCACTGGCCGGTTGCGCCAGCACCTCGCCCTCCCCGGCTTCCGCGCTCCACGTCGACGTCCCGCCGGTCGCGCACCCGCAGGGTGAAACACCGCAGTGGTGGTATCGGAATGGTGCGGCGAAGGCCGCCGCCAACGGTGCGATGCAGGGTCGCGCGAAGAACGTCATCGTGTTCCTCGGCGACGGCATGAGCCTGACGACGGTGGCCGCCGCGCGCATCTTCGAAGGCCAGCGCAAGGGCACGCCGGGCGAGGAGAACCTGCTGAGCTGGGAGCGCTTCCCGCATACCGCCTTCAGCAAGACCTACAACACCGATTCGCAGACGCCCGACTCCGCCGGCACGATGACCGCCGTCGCCACTGGCGTGAAGACCCATATGGGCGCCATCGGCGTATCCGCCGGCCGCAAGGGCGAATGCACGCCCGACGGCAGCAAGGACCTGCTCAGCTGGCTGACGCTCGCCGACAGCGCAGGGCTCGCTACCGGCATCGTCACCACCGCACGCATCACCCACGCGACGCCGGCCGCCACCTACGCGCATGTCTCGCATCGCGACTGGGAAAACGATACCGACCTGCCGCCGGAAGCCATCGAGGCGGGCTGCAAGGACATCGCGCAGCAGCTGCTGACCGCAGCGCGTTTCGGCCATGGCCCCACCGTCGCGCTGGGTGGCGGTCGCGGCGAATTCCTGCCCATCGACGTGCGTGATCCCGAAGAGGACGACAAGGTCGGCCAGCGCCTCGACGGCCGCAACCTCGTTGCCGAATGGCAGCAGGCGCATCCGCAGGGCGCCTATGTGTGGAACACGCAGCAGCTTGAGGCCGCGGCCGGTGCGCCGCAGCTGCTCGGCCTGTTCGAATACGACCACATGCAGTTCGAGCACGATCGCCGCAAGGACGCCCAGGGCGAGCCGTCGCTGGCCGAACTGACGCGCGTCGCCATCCGCAACCTGTCGCACAACAAGGAAGGCTTCGTGCTGCTGGTGGAAGGCGCGCGCATCGACCACGCCAACCACTACGGCAACGCCTACCGCGCCCTCGACGAGACGGTCGCGATGTCGGACGCCGTGCAGGCGGCAGTGGATGCGACCTCGCGCGACGACACGCTGATCCTGGTCACCGCCGATCACTCGCACACGCTCAACTTCGTCGGCTACCCGGTGCGCGGCAACCCCATCCTCGGCAAGGTCCGTGGTCAGGGCGGCGAAGACGACACGCCGGGCGATCTCGCCCGCGACCAGAATGGCCAGACCTTCACCACGCTCACCTACGCCAACGGTCCCGGCTACACCGGCGCAAGCAACCGTCAGCCCGCAGGCCCGAAGCATTTCCTGCATGCGCCCAGCAGCGTCGAACCGTCGGAAGGCCGCCCGGACCTGAGCCATGTCGACACCGAGCATCCCGACTACCTGCAGGAAGCGCTGGTGCCGCTGAAGTCCGAATCGCACGGCGGCGAGGATGTCGGCATCTGGGCCATCGGCCCGGGCAGCGACGCGGTGCGCGGCACCGTCGAGCAGAACACGATCTACCACTTCGTCGTACAGGCGACACCCGCGTTGCGCGCCCGCCTGTGCGCCGCAGGCACGTGTGATGCGAACGGCGTGCCGGTGGAACTGCCCAAGCCGCGGGATTTCGAGAAGAAGTGATCCCGCTGGGATCAGTAGCGTTTCTGTAGGAGCGGGCCATGCCCGCGATGCTCCTTTCCCCCCATTCCGGGAAAGAGCATCGCGCCCTGGCGGTGCTCCTACAGGGCAGGCGTCAGGCCGGCACGGCCTCGGCCGCCGCGTGCGGCCTGATCTCCTGCACGATCTGCCCCCCCTCCATCACCAACACGCGATCAGCACTGGCGATGGTCTCGGGGCGATGGGCGACGATGACCTTGGTCAGGCTCAGGGCCTTGACCGCATCGTTGACCAGCCGCTCCTTCATCACATCCAGGTGGCTGGTCGCCTCGTCGAGGAACAGTAGCCTGGGGTTGCGATACAGCGCGCGCGCCAGGATCACGCGCTGCTTCTGCCCGCCGGACAGTGAACTTCCCATGTCGCCGATCAGGCTGTGGTACCCCATCGGCATGGCAGCGATCTCGTCGTGGACCGCCGCCAGGCGGGCGGCGGACTCGATGCGCGCCTGGTCCATCTCCGGGTCGAAGAAGCTGATGTTGTCGGCCATGCTGCCGGCAAACAACTGGTCGTCCTGCATCACCGCGCCGACGATGGCGCGGACATTCCTGGGGCCGATCCTGTGCAGGTCATGGCCACCGATGCGGATGACACCCTCACTCGGCGGCAGCAGCCCCAGCAACAGTTTGACCAAGGTGGTCTTGCCGCAACCGGAAGCACCGACGATGGCGACGGACTCGCCAGGCTCGACGGTGAAACGGCAGTCCTTCAGTACCCATGGCTCACCGTCGCCGTAGCGGAACGACAGGTTCTCGACCACGATGCGGGTATCTGCGGGTGGCAATGCCTCGTGCCGGCCCGAATGATCTTCCGGCTCGGTCAACACGATGTCCGCCAGTCGCTCGCCATGAAGGCGCAGCATGCGGAACTCGATCCACTTGTCGATCAAGGCCGCCATGCGGCCCGCAAACTGGTCCTTGTAGGCCAGGTAGGCGATCAGCATGCCCACCGAGAATACGTTCTGCAGGGCCAATGCCGCGCCGATCCAGATCACCGCGATGCGTTCGATGCCGAAGACGAGTTGGCTGGCGCTGTTGAACCCAAGCCCCATCCGCGCCAGCCGAACCTCCTGGTTGACGGTGTCGTGCATCAGGTTGTCGTAGGTGCTGCGGCGCTGCGACTCCTCTCCCGCGACTTTCAGGCTCTGCATGCCGCGCAGGGACTCCAGCAGGTGCGTCTGCTGTTTGGCACCCGCCACCAGCTGCTGCTCGGTACGATCTCGCACAGGCCCGTAGGCGATGGCACGGATACCCAGGTACAGGATGACGGCCAGCAACGTCACCAGCGCGAGCTTCCAGCTGTAGAACAGCATCAATCCCAGGGTAACCACGGCCATCAGGCCATCGATGATGGCCTCGACGAAACTGGTGGTCAGCGTGCGCTGGATGGCCTGCACCGACGACATACGCGAGGTGATGTCGCCGAGATGCCGCTTCTCGAAGTAGTCCAGCGGCAGTTTGAGCAGGTGGGCGAACACGTTGCCCATCCATTGCAGGCCCAGTCGCGACGACAGGTAGACGACGGACCAGCCGCGCAGCAGGCCGATGCCGATCTGCAAGACCAACGCCAGTCCGAAGCCCAGTCCCAGGACCGTCAGCAGGTCGCGATCGGCGGAGACCAGCACTTGGTCCACCACCCACTGCATGTAGAACGGCGCCAGCACCACGAACACCTGCAACGCCACGGACAGCAGCAGGATCTGCGCCAACGCGCGCCACAGGCCACGGATGGGCCCGGTCAGTTGTCGTGCGGTTACCGCAGGCGCTGCCTTTTGCGGCTTGAACTCGGCCGTGGGCGTCAGTTCGAGCGCCACGCCGGTAAAGTGATCGGAGACCTCGGACAGTGAAAGCTTGCGCTCGCCTTTGGCCGGATCAAGGATCGTGACCCTAGACTTGCCTACCTTCGCCAGCACCACGAAATGGTTGAGATCCCAATGCAGGATGCAGGGCAGCTTGAGTTTGTCCAAGTCCTCTATATCGAGCCTGAGCGGTCGTGTGGGAAGACCGAGCTGCTGAGCGATCAGGATCAACTGACTGAGCTTGGCGCCCTTGAGGGACAGCGGGAAGCGGCGACGGAGCTCCGACAGTCCGATCGGCACGCCGTTGGCGCGCGCCACCATGGCCAATGCCGCCAGACCGCACTCGGCGGCCTCGGACTGCATGATCGGCCTCATGCCACTGTCCGATGTGATATCGATGCAGTGGGCGATGCGTGGCGGAAACCTATCCTGACAAGCTTACTTTCCACGGCCCGACTTCTTGTCGAAGAGACCTAGCGACCAAGCGACGACTTCCAGAATCAAGCCCGAGACAAAGACATACGTCACTCCGGAGCGGTCGTACGCAACGTACAGGACGAACGCAAGTAGGAAGCACAGCAACGCAGACACGTGCAGAATTTTCTTCATATGGATCCGAGACGTTAAATCCCCTGAATTCATCATTCAGGGGATCATGATCACCCGACTACTTTCTCGATGGCGGCTTGTATCTTGTCGCCATAGGTCCGGTGGATGGCGGACCCTATCATCCAGCCCAGGTGCGCGGCACCGACCACCGCACCCGCCGCGATGATAACCGGCGGGATGCCGCCCGATACGTTCTCCAGTTCTTCACTATCGATGGTTCTCATGACGTCAGATCCTCCTGACTCAGTTGTCGATTGACGTGATTCGGTTACTTGGTGGCGACCTTGTCCACGAACATGAAACCAAGCCGCGCACCCGTCATGGCGCCTGCCGCCATGCCCACAGGACCGCCTGCGGCACCCAGCAGCGCTCCCACCATGCCCGCTCCCGCCGCCATGATGATGCCGGCCGCCAATTCGCCGCCTGTGTTGATTTCACCGCCGCTGCTCAGTTCGATTTCGCTATCGGACATCTCCCGCATTTTCCATCTCCTTTTGATTTGCCGCAGCACACCCTGCGGCCGGGCCCGGACACTCCGGAAGAACGAATCTTTGTGTCTCAACACCCCGTGCCCGTCCACCGGGCCGTCGTCGCCCCACGGGCTTCGCATGCATACGGAGAAGACGTCCTTCGCGAAGACGGCACGTGACGCGTCTATTCATCCGCTACCGGCAAGGCTTCCCCGACCTGAACGTTGCCTGCCACACAGGTGGAAAACGTCGGCGCCGTGTAATGAGGCTTCCGCGATCCTGGTACGTGGTAGATACCGCGCGAAACAATCACTTCGCCTGCCGTTGCCTGGAACCGCGCGATGGAAACGCCATCCCGTCGGGCCACCACTCGCATAAAGGGAGCGTTGGGCGTTTCCCTTCGGAACAGCACGGCACGGGCGCCGGGACGCAGTTCTCTGCCGCCTGCGCTGTGGCCCTCGATGTGCTCGCACGTTGTGTCATCCAGCATCCGCGATCGCGGCTCAAGGGCCAGCGCTAGGGCTTCCTCCCGTGAGTAGAGCGGCACCGACGATTCTTCCGCCAGCGCCGGTGCCACCGCGAGCAACCACCCGAGCACGCTCAGCCATGCCCGACGGATCGAGCGATCAGAAACCACGAATCGCCCGTTGACGTTCCCGCTCTTCGAGCATCTCCAGAAACTGCTCGATCTGGCGTTCCACTTCTTCGCGGCTCGGACCGGGATAAGGCGCGTCGCTACCGCCATTGACCAGATCCAGTTCCGCCGCATTCAATCCACGCATGGTGCTTCTCCTGTTGAGTTTGGCGCGCTCCCCGCGCCATGGGGCCGGAATCAGTCCGGGCAATTTCATTGCCTCGCATCGAATCAACTGCTGGCCACCTTTCCGCCCAGCGAATACAGCGGCTCGAATATCCATTCGATCAGCGTCCGCTGCTCACCCAGCACATCCGCATCCACCAGCATTCCCGGCTTCAATGCTTCGGGCCTCCCATACGCGGTAATCGCCTGTCGCGCCAGCGACACCGTCACCCGATAGAGCGGCTCCCCTCGCTCCGCGTTGCCGACCAGTGCGCCCAGCTCTCCCGGACTCAACGCACTGCGGCTGATCGCCGCGACGCGCCCTTCCTGATGGCCGAACTTCTGGTACGGGAACGCCTGGTAGCGCAGCAGCACGCGATCCCCGGGCGCGATAAAGCCGATCGCCCGGCTGGGCACCAGCAGCTCCGCTTCGAGCCGACCATCGCCCGGCAGCAGCGTCATCAACGGTTGGCCCGCCTGCACTGCCTGCCCCGGCTTGACCACCTGCGCGGCGACCACTCCGGCGACTGGCGCCTTGACCACCAGCGCCCCGCTGGCTTGCGTCTGCACGCGCTCCTGCTCCAACTGGGCCAGTTCCCGCCGGTAATCCGCTTCGCTGGCCTGCAACTGTCCAGGCGTCTCCTGCCTGGCCTGTTGCAACTGCGCGATCAACCTGCGCGTCCCGATCGCCTGGCGCTGTAGCGCCTGCATCTGCCCGGTGTACTCCAGCACCGTCGCCTCCTGCTGCTTGATCTGCAGCACGCTGACGAACTGCCCCCCCTCAAGCTTGCGCAGGCGCTCCAGCGTTTCGTGGGCGATCCGGATCTGATCCTGGCGGGTGGCGACTTCGGATTCGATCTGCGCCAACTCACGCTGCGCCACCGCCCACTGCATCGACACGCCTTGTAACTGCGCCTGCAACTGCTCCTGCTGTGCTTGCTGCAGCGACCGCAACCCGTCCTGCTTCTCGCGCAATCGCTGTTCCAGCACCACCTGGGTATCGGCGCCGCCTGCGGTCGCTCGCGGCACGGTCACCAACGCCAGCGCGCCGCCCGCCTTCACATGCCCGCCCTCGCCGACATCCACCTGGGTCAGCACCCCGGTTGCCGGCGACAACACCGTGGCGAGCCCCTTGGTGGGCACCAACTGCCCGGTCACCGTGGAGCGCCGCGTATAGGTCGCCAGCGTCACGAACAGGATGATCACTGTCGCCGCGACCACGGCCGCCGTCGTCAACACCCAGAGACGGAGCGGCTGGGCCAACGAGATGCCGCCCAGCCAGCTACCGCGCTTGGCCTGCATGACTTCGGGGCGGAACAGCGATTCCGTCATCGCAATGGATCGTCCTTGTGTGCGGCTCATCAAGTCACTCGGCCGCTCATCTGACTGGATGCACGGCCTTTCCTCGACGCTTGGGGCGATCCTGTCGCAATGACGTTGCGCACATCAATCGGCTCCGCCTCAACGCGCGTCAGCACCACTGGCAATCACACTTTTCGTCGCTCGTCGAATCAATCACTTGCCTCCGACCGCCAGCCAGATTGAACAGATCCGCGCCAGTATTGCTGGCACCCTTCTCGATGTGACTTGAATCACAGCAGGGGTTGCGCGTAGCGTTGCAGGCGCACCACGCACTTCATGGATTTTGATGAAACTCTCGATGCGCATCCGGATCGCGCGCCAACGTGCACGACTCTCGCAGGAAGCCCTCGCCCTGCATCTCGGCGTCACCCGCAGCGCCGTCGCCAACTGGGAATGCGCCGATGGCGTGGTTCCCGCGTCCGCGAGACTGGTCAAGCTCGCTGAACTCACTCACGTCAATATCGAGTGGCTGGCCACGGGGCGCGGCGTCATCAACCATGCGGACAATGAGCAAGAGGCTCCCGCCGTAGAGGGAGAGTTGGTCTACGACGAACTCGAACGTCGCCTGCTCGCCGCCTTCAGACGCATGACAACAACAGCACGTCTGCAGGTTGTCCTGCAGTACGAGTCGATGGACGCTGCAACTACGCGCAGGGAAGAACGCGCGAGCTGACGCCTCGCCCTTCGCGCGTCGTCGTTGTCATCGGCGTTCTCGCGCTGACGGGTCTGCTTCAGAACGGCTTCGCCAGCACCGCGCCCCGACCGAAAGGAAGCGCCGCGATGGGAAACGCGTCGCAACGCGCCGGGGTGCCCCCGCGCTAACGGACCGGCTTCAGAACGGCTTCGCCAGCACCAGCCACACCACCGCGATCAACGCGAACAGCGGCAGTTCGTTGAACCACTTCAGTGCCGTCGGCGAAGGCAGCGACTTGCCCTTCGCCGCGCCCTTCAGCCAGCGGCCGGTGACGATGAAGTGCGCCAGGATAAGCGCGACCAGCGTCAGCTTGGCGTGCAGCCAGCCACCGCTGATCCCGAAGTGGAACCACAGCACGCCGCCGAGGATCACCGCGATCCCGAACATGCTGTGGCCGAAGCCGTACAGCCGGCGACCCATCAGCAGCAGCCGTGCCTGCACATCGGCCTGCCCTGTCGTCTCGGCCAGGTTGACCAGGATGCGCGGCAGGTAGAACACCGTCGCCATCCAGGCGATGACGAAGACGAGATGGAAGGTCTTGACCCACAGGTACATGCGGCTGGCTCCGTCTGGCTGCGCAGGATGGCGTGCGGCGCATAGGATAGCGCGCCGCATCGCGTAAGCTTCCCGCCTTTCCGCACGCCGGACACACGCATGACCAAGCAGTACGACGCCGACTACTTCCAGCGCTGGTACCGCGACGGCGACATCGGCGGCGCCCCGCGCCTCGCGCGCAAGGTGGCGCTGGCGGTCGCGGTGGCCGAATACCACCTGGAGCGTCCGATCCGCACCGTGCTGGACATCGGCTGCGGCGAAGGCGCGTGGCGCGCACCGCTGCTGAAGCTGCGGCCGAAGCTGCAGTACCTCGGCTTCGATGCCAGCGAGTATGCCGTCCGCCGCTTCGGCCGCACGCGCAACCTGCACTACGCGCGCTTCGAGGATTTCGAGTACCTGCGCCCCTGCGAGCCCGCCGACCTGCTGGTGTGCTCGGACGTGCTGCACTACGTGCCGACGCGCGAGCTGAAGCGCGGTCTGCCCGGGCTGGCTGAACTGTGCGGCGGCGTGGCGTTCCTGGAGACGTTCGCGAAGGAAGACGAGTTCGAGGGTGACCACGACGGCTTCCAGCCCCGCAAGGCGGCGTGGTATCGGCAGGCCTTCAACGGCGAGGGCTTCCAGTCCATCGGCAACCACTGCTGGCTGGGTCCGCGTTTGGCGGGCGACGTCGCCGTACTGGAGGCGGCGGACTATCGGCCGATAACCTGAACAGGCTACGCGCGGTGACCCCGGCTTTCCGGTATGCTGCGGCGCAGCACCGCGCACCAAAAGTGGGATTCAGGACCGCCATGACCTTGTACCAACTGCACGAACTTGGACGCGCATGGATGGCGCCGCTGGCCTACATGGCCGAAGCGAACGCGCGCATCTTCTCCGCGCCCACCAGTTGGCTGTCCAACGTGCCGGGTGCCGAGCGCATCGCCGCCGGCAACGAACTGATCTACCGCATCGGCAAGGATTACGAGAAGCCGGCGTGGGAGATCCATGAGGTCGAGGTCGAAGGCCGCACCGTGCCGGTGGTCGAGCAGGAGATCGTCAAGAAGCCGTTCTGCCGCCTGTTGCGCTTCAAGCGCTATACCGACGATGCCGGCACCATCACGGCATTGAAGGATGATCCCACCGTGCTGGTGGTCGCGCCGCTGTCGGGCCACCATGCCACCCTGCTGCGCGACACCGTGCGCACCCTGCTGCGCGACCACAAGGTCTACGTGACCGACTGGGTGGATGCGCGCATGGTGCCGGAGGGCGAAGGCGCTTTCAGCCTCGACGATTACGTCGGCTACGTCGAAGAGTTCATCCGCCACATCGGCGCGGACAACCTGCACGTGATCAGCGTCTGCCAGCCGACCGTGCCGGTGCTGGCCGCCGTCTCGCTGATGGCGGCGCGCGGCGAAGCCACGCCGCGTTCGCTGGTGATGATGGGCGGCCCGATCGACGCCCGCCGCAGCCCCACCGAAGTGAACAGCCTGGCCACGCGCAATCCGCTGTCGTGGTTCGAGAACAACGTCATCCACACGGTGCCGACGCCCTACCCGGGCGAAGGCCGCCGCGTGTATCCCGGCTTCCTGCAGCACGCCGGCTTCATCGCGATGAACCCCAGTCGTCACTTCATGTCGCACTGGGATTTCTACGCCGATCTGGTGAAGGGCGACCAGCAGGACGCCGAATCACACCGCAAATTCTACGACGAGTACAACGCCGTGCTCGACATGCCGGCGGAGTATTACCTGGACACCATCCGCACCGTGTTCCAGGAGTTCCTGTTGCCGCGCGGCAAGTGGAAGGTCAACGGCGAGCTGGTGACGCCTGCGGCGATCAAGAAGACCGCGTTGATGAGCATCGAGGGCGAACTCGACGACATCTCCGGCCAGGGCCAGACCGCCGCCGCGCACGACCTGTGCACCGGCATCGCGAAGGCGCACCACAGGCACCTGACCGTCGAGGGTGCCGGCCACTACGGCATCTTCAGCGGTCGCCGCTGGCGCGAGCAGGTCTATCCGCAGGTACGCGACTTCATCGCCAAGTACGCGGGCTGACGCAGTCCCTCATGTGGGAGCGACGTCAGTCGCGATGCTTTACCTGCACCGCCGCGTGCTCACCGGCGCAATGAAAAGGCCGCCCTCACAGGCGGCCTTTTCGTTCGCGACTGACGTCGCTCCCACACCTGACCTCATACCACCGGCATACGCACCAGCAGGTGCTTGGCCAGCCAGCCGTGGAACAGGCCGACCACGCGCGCCAGATGCAGCGTGGCGAACAGCAGGACGATGCCGACCACCGACGCCAGCGGCAGCAGCCAGGGCGCCTCGATGACGAGGTTCCAGTCGCCGAAATTCATCACGTAGCCGTAGGGCAGGAAGAACGCCACAGGTGCGGCGATCAGCCCCAGTGACAGCGCCAGCAGCGTGATGGCGACGGAGAAGTACAGGATGCCCAGCGGATGCAGCAGCAGCAGGTACAGCATCGCGGTCCAGGTGCGACCATCGGTGAACAGTTCCTTCAGGCGCGTCATCCACGGCTTGTCGCGCTGCGTGTACAGCGGACGACGCGGCATGCGTTCGCCGAGCAGCACTTCGACCACCCGCCCTTCGACCAGCGACAGCATGCGCACCGACATCAGGAACAGCAGCAGCAGCGGAATGCCGATGATCAGGATCAGCAGGCCGGCCGACAGGCTGGCGCCGGTCACGACCCAGGTGAAGTAGAACGTACCGGTCGCCAGCGACAGCAGCATGTAGAACAGCGCACCGTACGTACGCGGATCGGCGGCGACGCCGAAGAACCGGCCGAGCAGCGACTTGCGCTTCGGCGGCACGGGCGGACGCAGTGCCTTGGCGACGGTGACTTCGGTTTCGCGGTAGATGTCGGCCACTTCCTCCGGCGCGCCGTAACTGCCGGCGACCGAGGCGATGACCTCGGCTTCGGACTTGCCGGGGTTCTCCGCCAGTTCCGAGCGCAGGTATTCCTCGGCGTCGTAGACGGCGTCCTGGATCATCGCCTTGTCGGCGCCCAGCAGGGCGGCGCGCAGCTGATCCAGGTATTCGGGGATGGAGGTGGGCAGGCGGCTGCCCGGGGCGGTGGTGGTGTTCATGCAGGAATCCCCTCAAGCACGGAATCGACGGAATCACGGGTGGCACGCCAGGCGGCGGCCCAGGATTGCAGGGTCTGCCGCCCTGCCTCGGTGATGCGGTAGTAGCGGCGCGGCGGTCCGGCGACGGACGGTTCGACGAAGCTGTCCAGCAGCCCGCCGCCCTCCAGATTGCGCAGTACCGGGTACAGCGCGCTCTGCTTGCCGCTGAGGACGCCGTCGCCGACGCGCTCCAGCTGCTTGGCGATCAGGTAGCCGTACAGCGGCTCGCCGGCGCGGGCCAGGACCGCCAGCAGCGCCAGCGACACGGTGCCGGCACTGAGCTCTTTCTGGAACTTCTTCAGGTGGATGTCGGGCTCGTTCATCGCTCCCCCTCTGCGGGACCCCCGCTAGGTTGGAGAGGATGCTATTACGAACTTTGATATAGCGAATGTGCCAGTAGTCACTCTGACCGTCGGGCTGGCCGCGGACGCAGACGGCCGACGGTGCCGATGGCACGGACCGCCCGCGGAACGAGCGTGGGGACAGACAGAAACGTGGCGCTACTTGACCCGACGCTTCTCGAGCTTGCGCGCCAGCGTGCGCCGGTGCAGACCCAAGCGGCGGGCGGCTTCGGAGATGTTGAAGTCGCTGGCGGCCAGCGCCTCGTGGATGTGCTCCCACTCCAGCGTCTTGATGGAGGTGGTGCGCTCGGTCAGCTCGACGTCGGTGTCGCCGGTGGCGCGCTGGAAGGCGGCCTCGATGTCGTCGGTATTGGACGGCTTGGCCAGGTAGTGGCGGGCGCCGAGCTTGATGGCTTCCACCGCGGTCGCGATGCTCGCGTAGCCGGTCAGCACGATGATGACCATCTCCGGATCGAACGCGTGCAGGTGCTTCACGCTGGACAGGCCGGATGCACCGGCGGCGAGCTTGAGGTCGACGACGGCGTGGGTCGGGGCGAATTCCTCCAGCAACGCCGGCATGCCGTCTTCGCCCGCGAGATGACGCACCTGGTAACCGCGGCGTTCGAACGAGCGGACCAGCGTGCGCGCGAATGCAGCGTCGTCCTCGACGATCAGCAACCGGCGATCAGTCTTGCTCATCATCATCGTCGCCCTCCTCGATCGCGATGGCCGCCAGCGGCAGCGCCAGCGTGACGATGGCACCACCCTGCGGCCGGTTCTTCGCCGTCAGGCTGCCACCCAGCGTACGCGCGACGTTCACCGAGAGGAACAGCCCCAGGCCACCGCCCGGCCGGCCCTTGCTGGTGTTATAGGGCGTGCCCACCCGCTGCAGGACGTCCGCCACGAAGCCCGTGCCCGCGTCGCTGATCTCGATCACCAGCATGTCGCCATCGCAGCGCGCGTCCATCGCCACCCAGTGCGGTGACGATTCCAATGCATTGTCCAGCACGTTGAAGACCATCTGTCGCAGGCCGACGTCGGAGACGATGTCCGGATCCACGTCGCACCGGTTGCTGTAACGGAACGACGGCGGGTTGCGCGCGTCGCGCCATTCGTCCGCCAGGTCGTCGAGCATCGCGTGCAACGTGGTTTCGGTCGGCGCCTCGGCGCGCGGCCCACCGGCCGCGAGCAGGATGTTGGTGACGATCGATTTGCAGCGCGCCACCTGCGCCTGCATCTCCAGCACGTCGTTGTGCAGCTCGCCATCGGACGCCATCGTTGGCAGGTGCTGCCAGTCACCGAGGATCACCGAGAGCGTGGATAGCGGCGTGCCCAGTTCGTGCGCCGCACCCGAGGCCAGCAGGCCCATGCGGACGATGTGGTCTTCTTCCGCCGCACGCTGGCGCAGCTCCGCCAGGCGTGCATCGCGCTCGCGCAGGATGCGGCCGATGCGGGTGATGAAGACCACCAGCAGGCTCGCGATCAGCAGGAAGCAGATCAGCAGCCCCTGCACGTAGTGGTCGGCCAGCCCGCGCGCGGGCTCCACCGTCAGTTCGAGCGGCGTGCGCACCAGCGTCAGCCCGGTCACGCACACCGCCGCCGCCGCCGCGATCACCCAGCTCAGCGGTGCACGCAGCAGCACGGTGCCCAGCACGACCTGCAGCAGGTAGAGGAAGACGAACGGATTGGTGATGCCGCCGGACAGGTACAACTGGATCGTCAGCGAGGCCACGTCGACCAGCAGGCCGATCAGCAATGCGACGCTCGACACCTGCTCGCTGCGTCGCCACCACAGGTGGCTGACCAGGTTGAAGACGGCGAGTGCGGCCAGCACGCCGCACATCAGGCCCAGCGGCAGGGCGATGTCCAGGCCGTACTGCACGACAAGGATGGTGGCCACCTGCCCCACCACCGCGATCCAGCGCAGCTGGATCAGCTGCTGCATGTTGCGAACGCCTGCGCGGTCGCGGGAGCTGCTCACCGCAAAGATCCTGCGTGCGCTGGCGGCAACCTCATCCTGGCTCGTGGGTGCGTGCATGATCGGGGTGCGTGCCTTTCCGGCGCCGATCATGGCGCAATCGGCGCTCCGACGCGACTAGATAACCGCCCGCCAGCAGCGTCAGCACGGCCATGCCGAACCAGGTCAGCGCATAGGACAGGTGCGAATCGCGGAACTTCACCACCGTCATGCCGCCGAGTGGCCAGTCCCGGGAGGCCTGGTCGCGGTCGGCATCGATGAAGAACGGCGCAACCCGCCCGACAGGCAATTCCTGCTTCCGCGCGATGGCGGCGACGTCGCGGGAGTACCAGCGATCCTGGTCGGGCACGTTGTGGCGCAGGAAGCCGCCCTCCGGCTCGCTGATGCGCAGCAGGCCTTCCACCACCACGCGATCTACCGGCGCTGGCGCGACGGTGCCCCCGATCGGTACGAACCCCCGGTTCACCAGCACGTAGTCGCTTTCATCGGTCTGCAGGGGCTGCAGCACCCAGAAGCCGCCACCGAGCTCGGTGACCGCCTGCGTGCGCGCTTCACTGTCGGGCACGAAGCGCCCTGTCACCGCGACACGCCGATAGCTGTCGGTCGCCTCGGTGATCGCCGGCCACTGCGCGCGCGAGGGCACAGCCACGGCCTTCGCATGGGTGCGGGCGTCGACGCGGGCGATCAGGTCGTGCTTCCACGCCATCCGCTGCAGCTGCCAGACCCCCAGCGCGATGAATCCGCAGAAGGCGACGGTCAACAACGCGCCGAACGCGACCCGCCACCGCCTGCGCGGCGCATGCAGCGGCGTCGCGGCGGCCGGCTCGGTCACGGCAGGCTCTGCGCCGCTTCCTGCATCTGATGCATGTCGTGCGTGCCGGGCATCATGTTGGTGTTCATGTTGTGCATGACCCACAGGGTACCGATCAGCACGATGACGAGCAGGACCGCGGTGAAGATCAGCGCGAACAGGTTCCAGCCGCCTTCCGACTTCGGATTCATGTGCAGGAAGTAGACCATGTGCACCACCACCTGGACCATGGCGAAGGCCAGGATCACCAGCGTCGTGATGGCGGGCGTCGGCAACACCTTGCCCATCACCAGCCAGAACGGGATCGCAGTCAGGATGACCGACAGCACGAAGCCGGTCACGTACTCCTTCACGCTGACGTGCGGAATGCCGTCCTCGAGGAAGTCGTCGTCGTGGTGGGAATCGGAGGAAGGATGGCTCATCACTGCACGCCCATCAGATAGACGAAGGTGAAGACGCCGATCCAGACGACGTCCAGGAAATGCCAGAACATCGACAGGCAGGCGATGCGGCGCGTGGTGGTGCGGTTGAGGCCCCACTTCTTCACCTGGAAGCACAGCACGACCAGCCAGATGACGCCAAACAGCACGTGCAGGCCATGCGTGCCGACCAGCGTGAAGAACGCCGACAGGAACGCGCTGCGCTGCGGGCCCGCGCCGATGTGGATCAGGTGGTGGAACTCGTAGAGCTCGATCGACAGGAAGCCCAAGCCCAGCAGGCCGGTGACCAGCAGCCAACCGATCGTGGCGCGACTGTTGCGCTTCATCATCGCCAGCATGGCGAAGCCGTAGGTGATCGACGACACCAGCAGGATCGCGGTGTTGATCGCCATCAGGTGCAGGTTCGGGAAGAACAGGTCGCGACCGGACGGACCGGCGGCATAGCTGCCCGAGAACACGCCGAAGGTGGCGAACAGGCTGCCGAAGATCATCAGATCGCTGAGCAGGTAGATCCAGAAGCCCAGCAGCGTGCCGTTCTCCGGTTGATGCTTGCCCTCGGTGTCCAGGAACACCGGCGAGCCATCGGGTCGGTTCAGGGCGATGGACTCAGACATGGACCTGCTCCAGCTGCGCAGTGCGCGCCTGCTCGGTCCTGGCGACCTCGTCGGCGGGGATGTAGTAGTCGCGGTTGCGGTCGAAGCTGTGCCAGATGGCGTAGACGATCGTCGCCAGCAGCGATACGCCCGCCAGCCACCAGACATGCCAGATCATCGCGAAGCCGCACAGCGTGCTCAGCACCGACAGGATCACGCCTGCACCCGTGTTGCTGGGCATGTGGATGGCCTTGAAGCCGCTCTTCGGACGCTCGAACCCGCGCTGCTTCATGTCCGTCCACGCATCGGTGTCGTGCACGACCGGAGTGAAGGCAAAGTTGTAGTCCGGCGGCGGCGAGGACGTCGACCACTCCAGCGTGCGGCCTTGCCACGGGTCGCCGGTGTGGTCGCGCAGCTGCTCGCGGCGGCGGAAGCTGATGTAGATGCAGAACAGGAACGCGGCGATGCCGATGGCCACCAGCACTGCGCCGAAGGCGGCGATCTGGAACCAGATCTGCAGCGACGGATCGTCGAAGTGGCTCATGCGGCGGGTCACGCCCATCAGGCCCAGCACGTACAGCGGGGTGAACGCGAACCAGTAGCCGGCCAGCCAGAACCAGAACGAGACCTTGCCCCAGAAGTCGTCGAGCTTGAAGCCGAAGGCCTTCGGGAACCAGTGCGTCATCGCCGCGAACAGGCCGAACACCACGCCGCCGATGATGACGTTATGGAAGTGCGCGACCAGGAACAGGCTGTTGTGCAGCACGAAGTCCGCCGGCGGCACCGCCAGCAGCACGCCGGTCATGCCGCCCACCACGAAGGTGACCATGAAGCCCATCGTCCACAGC
Organism: Pseudoxanthomonas sp. LjRoot143; assembly: GCF_964252945.1. Classification (NCBI taxonomy): domain Bacteria; kingdom Pseudomonadati; phylum Pseudomonadota; class Gammaproteobacteria; order Lysobacterales; family Lysobacteraceae; genus Pseudoxanthomonas; species Pseudoxanthomonas sp. LjRoot143. Next base: position 2,577,209 of record NZ_CAXUPM020000001.1, read on the forward strand.
ATCGGCACTTCGAAGCGGATGCGGCCGCGGTACATGGTGAACAGCCAGTTGAAGATCTTCGCGCCCGTCGGGATCGAAATGATCATCGTGGTGATGCCGAAGAACGAGTTGACGCTGGCGCCCGAGCCCATGGTGAAGAAATGGTGCAGCCACACCAGGTACGACAGCACGGTGATGCAGACCGTGGCGTAGACCATCGACGAGTAGCCGAACAGGCGCTTGCCCGAGTACGTGGACACGATCTCGGAGAACACGCCGAACAGCGGCAGGATCAGGATGTAGACCTCCGGGTGGCCCCAGATCCAGATCAGGTTGACGTACAGCATGGCGTTGCCGCCAAGGTCGGTGGTGAAGAAGTTGGTGCCGACGTACCGGTCCAGCGTCATCAGCGCGAGCACGGCGGTCAGCACCGGGAACGACACCACGATCAGCACGTTGGTGCACAGCGCCGTCCAGGTGAACACCGGCATCTTCATCATGCCCATGCCGGGCGCACGCATCTTCAGGATGGTCACCAGCAGGTTGACGCCTGATAACAAGGTGCCGACGCCGGCTATCTGCAGCGCCCAGATGTAGTAGTCGAGTCCTACCCCGGGATCCTGGTTGCCGAGGTTGGACAGCGCCAGCCAGCCCGAGGTCGAGAACTCACCCAGGAACAGCGACAGCATGACCAGCACTGCACCGGCGGTGGTCATCCAGAAACTGAAGTTGTTGAGGAACGGGAACGCCACGTCGCGCGCGCCGATCTGCAGCGGCACCAGGTAGTTCATCAGGCCGGTGACCAGCGGCATGGCCACGAAGAAGATCATGATCACGCCGTGGGCAGTGAAGATCTGGTCGTAGTGGTGCGGCGGCAGATAGCCCATGTTGTCGCCGAAGGCCATCGCCTGGTGCAGGCGCATCATGATGGCGTCGGCGAAGCCGCGCAGCAGCATCACCAGGCCCAGCACCATGTACATGATGCCGATCTTCTTGTGGTCGATGCTGGTGAACCACTCGCGCCACAGCCAGCCCCACAGCTTGTACCTGGTGATCACCGCAAGCAGCGCGAGGCCACCGAGGCAGGTGCCGATGAAGGTCGCGGCGATGATCGGGTCGTGCAGCATGGGAATCGCGTCCCAGGCCAGACGACCGGTAATCGGAGAGTGCGTGACGCTGCTGGTATCAAAAGCCATCGGGCGAATCCGGTGTATCCAGGGGTGTGGCGGCAGGGCGCGTCAGGGCGCTTTCAGGCCGCCAGCGGTCGGAACGGGTGAAACGCGGGCCGCCGCTTGCGCGGTCTCGACCGTGCAGAGGTCGGAACGCACGAAGGGACCGCTTGCGAGGTTGCCGCGACGCGGCCGCTGCAACGGGTCGGTGCTGTCCAGGCCACGTCCGCCCATCGCGTCATAGGCCATCATCTGGTCCATGCACAGACGGTCGGTATCGACGCAGCGGTTGACCACCGCCTCGAACAGGCCCGGATCGACGGACGCATACAGGCGCGCCGCTTCGCGGGAGCTCGGCACTTCGAGCTGCAGGTACTCGGCGCGGGTCAGTGCCTTGCCGTCGGCGCGAGCTTCTTCGATCCAGCGGTCGAAGCCGGCATCGGACAGCGCATGGAAACGGAAGCGCATGTGCGAGAAGCCTTCGCCGCTGTAGTGCGACGAGAAACCCTCGTAATCGCCTTCCTTGTTCATCACCGCGTGGAGCTTGGTCTCCATCGCCGGCATCGTGTAGATCATGCCCGCCAGCGCCGGCACGTAGAACGCGTTCATCGTCGACGACGAGGTCAGGCGGAAGCTGATCGGACGGTCGACCGGCGCGGCCATCTGGTTGACCGATGCGACGCCGTATTCCGGGTAGACGAACAGCCACTTCCAGTCGAGTGCGACCACCTGGACTTCCAGCGGCTTGACCTCTTCCGGCACCGGTCGCCCTTCGGCGATGCGGCCCAGCGGACGGTACGGATCCAGCAGGTGCGTGCCGATCCATGTCACCGCACCCAGCGCGATGATGATCAGCAGCGGCACGCCCCAGATGACCAGTTCCAGCTGCGTGGAATGGTCCCAGTCGGGCTTGTAGGTGGCCTGCGTGTTCGACGCGCGATAGCGCCAGGCGAACCAGAACGTCAGCGCGATCACCGGGATGATCACGATCAGCATCAGCGCCGTCGCCACCAGGATCAGGTTGCCCTGGCGGGCGGCGATGTCGCCGGCGGGATTGAGGACCTGCAGGTTGCACCCCGACAGCACGGCGGCGGCGGAGATCGCCACGGCGGCCTGCAGGGCTCTGCGCATGAGGGACATGGGCGTGGGGCTTACAGATTGATCTGGATCAATGTAGTCGGCCGGCCCCGCGCGGAGTATTGGACGTTTTGTCCTATCGCGACGGCGGGTGCGGTCTGCGACCCTATGGGCGTACCTTTCCCCTGGTCCGACCCGGCAGCCCCGTTCCCATGGCGTCCATCAGCCCCACGACTTCCACCCACGACCATGGCACCAAGGCCCATGCCGATGTCGCCCCGGGCGAGATCGCCGTCGGCGTGGTGATCGGGCGCGCGTCCGAATACTTCGACTTCTTCGTCTTCGGCATCGCCTCGGCGCTGATCTTCCCGTCGGTGTTCTTCCCGTTCGTGGATCGCCTGGAAGGCACGCTGTGGTCGTTCGCGCTGTTCGCGCTGGCGTTCGTCGCGCGTCCGTTCGGCACCATGCTGTTCATGAAGATCCAGTCGCGCTGGGGCCGCGGGCTCAAGCTGACCGTGTCGCTGTTCCTGCTGGGCACCGCCACGGCGGGTATCGCGTTCCTGCCGGGCTACGGCTCGCTGGGCGTGGTCTCGATCGTGCTGCTGGCCATCCTGCGCGTGCTGCAGGGCCTGGCGCTGGGCGGTTCGTGGGACGGCCTGCCGTCGCTACTCGCGCTGAATGCACCGAAGGAGCGCCGTGGCTGGTACGCCATGCTGGGCCAGCTGGGTGCACCGGTGGGCTTCATCGTCGCCGCCGGCGTGTTCGCCTTCCTGTACGCCAGCCTGGAAGAAGCCGACCTGCTGACCTGGGGCTGGCGCTATCCGTTCTTCGTCGCCTTCGCCATCAACGTGGTGGCGCTGTTTGCGCGCCTGCGCATCGTGGTAGCCGACGAATACCAGGACAAGATGGGCGAGCTGGAACTGGAACCCACGCCGATCCGCGAGCTGTTCCAGGCCAAGGGCCGCCACGTGGTGATCGGCGCGTTCGCCGCGCTCGCCAGCTACGCGCTGTTCCACATCGTCACCATCTTCCCGCTGTCGTGGATCCTGCTGTATTCGCAGCAGTCGGTCGTCAGCTTCCTGCTGGTGCAGATCCTTGGCGCGTTCATCGCCGCCGGTGCCATCGTGGTGTCGGGCCTGATCGCCGACCGTGTCGGCCGTGCGCGCACGCTCGGCGGCCTGGCCGTCGGCATCGCGATGTTCAGCGGCTTCGCGCCCACGCTGATGGAAGGCGGTCCGGTCGGACAAGGCGCCTTCATCCTGATCGGCTTCGCCCTGCTCGGCCTGTCGTACGGCCAGGCCGCGGGCGCGGTCACCGCCAACTTCGGCCGCCGCTACCGCTACACCGGCGCAGCGCTGACCTCCGACCTGGCGTGGCTGATCGGCGCCGGCTTCGCGCCGCTGGTCGCACTGGGCCTGTGCGCCAACTTCGGCCTGTCGTGGCTGGGCGCCTACCTGCTGTCCGGCGCGCTGGGCACGCTGATCGCGCTGGGCATCAACCGCGCGAAGAACTACAAGACCTGATCGGCCTCGGCTCCGTAGCCCGGGGCCGGCTACCCGCACGCCAGGCGCACTACAATCGGGGCATCCCGTGCCCCGGAGTGTCCATGCGCCGTCTGCCGCTGCTGCTCGCCTGCCTGCTCGCCCTCCCCGTCGCCCATGCGGCCGAACCGCCGAAGCCGCTGACGGCCAAGGACATCCTCGACGCTTCGCCGGACGCCGACTGGCGCACGCTGGATCCCGCGAACACGCTGTACATGGACGTGCCCGGCGGCCGCGTGGTGATCGAGCTGGCACCGGCGTTCGCGCCCGAGCACGTCGCCAACATCCGCACGCTCGCGCACGAAGGTTTCTGGAACGGCCTGGGCATCTACCGCTCGCACGACAACTTCGTCGTGCAGTTCGGCGATGCCGATGCGGAAGACGCGGCCAAGGCCAAGTCGCTCGGCACGGCGAAGACGAAGTTGCCGGCCGAGTTCGCGCGCAAGGCAGCTGGACTGAACTTCACCCGCCTGCCAGACGTGGACGGCTGGGCGCGGCAGGTGGGTTTCGTTGATGGCTTTCCCGCGGCCCGCGACCGGAAGGCCGGCGAAGCCTGGCTTGCGCACTGTTACGGCGCGCTCGGCGCCGGCCGCGGCGGCCCGCCGGACAGCAGCAACGGCAGCGAGCTGTACGTGGTCACCGGACAGTCGCCGCGCCAGCTCGACCGCAACATCACCCTGGTCGGTCGCGTGGTGAAGGGCATGGAACTGCTCAGCGCGATCCCGCGTGGCCCGGAACCGATGGGTTTCTACGAGAAGGCCGAGCAGCGCACACCGATCACCGCCATCCGCCTGGCCCGCGACGTCCCGGAAAGCGAGCGCGTGCCGCTGCAGGTGCTGCGCACCGATTCGAAAACCTTCGCCGCCGCCACCGAAGCGCGCCGCAACCGTCGCGACGACTGGTACGTGCGGACAGCCGGCCACATCGACCTGTGCAACGTGCCGCTGCCAGTGCGCGAAGCGAAGCGCTGAGCCGTTGATCTTCCTGTGGGAGCGACGTCAGTCGCGATGACGCTGCCATGACGCCGTGATCGCGACTGACGTCGCTCCCACAACCATCGTCACGCCGCCCGCTGGCTCACCGCCACGCTGCCCAGGATCAGCGCACCCGCCGCCAGCATCGCCGGCGTGACCGGCTCGTTGAGGAACAGCCAAGCGAAGCCGGCGCCGAACAGCGGCACCAGATAGGTCACCGTCGCCGCGCGTGCCGGGCCGATGCGGTGGATCAGCCGGTAGTACAACAGGAAGGCATAACCGGTGCAGACCACGCCGATGGCGATGGCCGCGCCCCACGCGCCTGCGCCGATCGCATGCGTCGGCCAGTGCGTGGCCGCGAACGGCAGCACCAGCAGTGCCGCGCAGCTGAGCGTGGCGGCGGCCGCTGCCGCGGGCGGGATACCGGCCAGGTGCTTGCGCACCAGGTTCACGCCCACGCCGTACAACAGCGCCGCGGTGGAGCCGGCGATGACCGCACCGCCGACGCTCAATCCGCCGGCCTTGCTGGTCGCCAGCACCACGACGCCGATGAAACCGACCAGCAGCGCCAGCGAGCGGCGCAGGCCGATCTTCTGGCCGAAGAACAGGAAGCCGACCATCGCCGCGAACAGCACTGTCATCGCATTGCAGATCGCACCGATCGCGGCCGGCGAGCGTTGCGCGGCCCAGGCGAACAGCAGGAACGGGATCGCCGAGTTGATCGCGCCGATGATCGCCAGCTTCGGCCACAGGCCGGCACGGAAATGCGCGCGCTCGCGCCACAGGAACGGCAGCAGGACCAGGGCGCCCAGCGCGAGCCGCACCTCGACCAGCGCGAACGGGCCGAACGGATTGGCGGCGATGCGCATGAAGAGGAACGAACTGCCCCAGATCGCACCGAGCACCAGCAACTCCAGCGGGGTGCGCCAGTCGCGCTCCAGCGCTTGCGGCGGTGTCATAGCCATGCTGTCTCCCTGCGCCATCACGGCAGCCCTCGTTCGTGCCTGCGGCCATTCTGGACCACCCGGGGGCGCCTACAAGCGCGTAGCATGCGGGTAAGCCACAAATCTGGCTTGTGCCTGGAACGACCATGAGCCTGCGCCCCGCCCTGCTGCCCGCCCTCGGTGTTTTCGCCGCCGCCGCGCGCCACCAGAACTTCGCCCACGCCGCCGACGAACTGCACCTCACCGCCAGCGCGGTCAGCCACCACGTGCGCAAGCTGGAGGGACTGCTCGGGGTGGTGCTGTTCCAGCGCCATGCGCGCGGGGTGAAGCTCACCGCCGAAGGTCGGCAGCTGGCCGACGCCGCCAATGCAGCACTCGGCGACATCGATGCCGTCGCCTCGCACCTGCGGCTGGCCGGCAGGATCGCGACCCTGCGCATCACCACGCTGCACTCGCTGGCGTACTGCTGGCTGCTGCCGCGGCTACCCCGTTTCTGCGCGCGCCATCCGCATGTGCGCCTGCACGTGGACACCGGCATCGCGCTGACCCGTTTCGACGACGACGGCCCCGAACTCGGCATCCGCCATGGTCCCGGCCAGTGGACCGGACTGACGTCGCATCACTTGATGGACGACGAACTGTTCCCGGTCGCCTCGCCCGCGCTGCCCGGACTCGATGCGGTGCAGGCGCCGCGCCAGATCGCGCAGTTGCCGCTGGTCACCGACCTGGCCCTGCAGGGCTGGCGCGACTGGTTCCGCGCCGCCGGCGTGCGTGGCCTGCGCCTGCCGCCGATGCACAGCTTCAACGACAGCACCGATGCGATGCGCGCCGCCGTCTATGGCGTGGGCGCGGCACTGGCGCGTCGCCACGTGGCGCAACCGTACCTGCAGCGCTACGAACTGGTGCGACTACCCGGCCCCGCGCTGAAAGCCCGCTTCGCCTACTACGCCGTGCATCCGGCGCACCGGCCGCCCAGCGCCGCCGCACAGGCCTTCATCGACTGGCTGAAGGAAGAGGCTCGCGACGAACGTACGCCGCTGCCGCCGATGCCGGACGATTTCCTCGGCCGCGCCGCGCCTGCCGTGCCGTAACACGGCAGGCGCGGCGGAGCGATCACGTGCGGCGTCGGCGCAACCGGCGCCATCCCGCGATCAGGATCGCAAGCACGATCAGCACGGGGATCAGGAACGCGACGGCGCGGATCGTCCACGCGGTGCCGCTGGCCAGCGTCGAGAAGAAGTCACGGACGGCTTGCCGGATTTCGCCGCGACCGCTCTCTCCGCCCGGCGTTTCGAAACGCAACGACAGCTTCTGCGTCTGGATCCTGCGCTGCTGTTGCGCGGCTTCCTGGTCGGCAGCCTCCACCTGCGCCTCCAGCTTCGAGACCTGCTGCGACAGCGCGATCATGTCCGCCACCGAGAGGTCGCGGCGCTGCTGGAACGCCTGCAGACCGGACAACTCCTTCTGCAGCCGCGAGCGCGTCAACGCGTTGTCGCGCACCGCTTCCGCCAGATCCTCCGCGCGCGTGCTGCGGTCTCCCAGGTCGGCGCCCTCGCTGGCGGCCGCGATCAGCGGCTCGACGCCCGACGGCACGATACGGACCGTGAGCATGCCGCGAGGCTCGTCGCCTCCGCGCTGGCTTACCTCCAGTACCGTGCAGTCGCCGTGCTGCTTGCGCAGGCAAGCTTCCTGCAGCGCCTGCACGCGCGCGGGGATCCGCTCCGCCTCCAGTCGCAGCGTGACGTCGTGCTCGTAGGCCAGGAACTCGCCTGCGGAGGATTTCATGACCAGCGCGGCACGCGGCCGGCTGCCACTCTCCTGCTTGGCGCATCCCGTCAGCGCACCGCCCGCGGCCAGCACCACCACGGCCATCCGCAGCATGCCCGGCAACCTCACAGCGCAGCTCCGTCGTACGCCACGACCGTCAGCGAAGCCAGGTCCACCTCCGGCAGGCAACGCACGTTCACCGCCGCCATCTGCGTACCGGTCTTCGGATGGGCGGCTTCCCCGAACGGTGCGATGCCGCACACGGCGCAGAAGTGGTGACGGATGTGGTGCTTGTTGAACGTGTAGGTGGACAGGTCGCCCTCCGGCGTCTTCAGCACCAGCGCCTCGCGCGGCACGAACCACAGCAGGCCGCCACGGCGACGGCACAGCGAGCAATTGCAATCGATCACGTCGCCGATGTCGCCCTCGACATCGAAGGCGACGCGTCCGCAATGACAGCTTCCTTCATGCTTCATGACAGCGGTTCCTGGCCCCGGGGGCGCCAGCGTATATCGAATGGCACGGGTCCGGGCATGACCTTCGGCCTATGCTGTCGTTCCCGACCACCTTGCACCGCAACAGGATTCCCATGCGCAAGACCCTGCTCGCCGCCGCCCTGCTGGCCTCGCTGTCCGCCTGCCAGAAGAGTGAAGCTCCCGTCGCCGCCTCCGGTGCGGAAACCGCCGCCACGGCCACGGATACCGCGAAGGCCGACGCCGCCTTCGCCGACCTGTCAAAGCGCGCGCTCGAGGGCTGGCTGCAGCTGTCGCCGGTCAGCGCCACCCAGATCGGCGAACACAAGTACGACGGTGAGCTGGACGACCTCAGCGCCGACGGCCGCCAGAAGAGCCTCGCCTTCAGCAAGAAGACCCTCGGCGAACTGGACGCGATGGATGTCACCGCGCTGTCGCGCGAGAACCAGGTCGATGCGGCCATCCTGCGCAACCAGCTGCAGTACGACATCTGGACCGCGGAAACGCTGGAAAGCTGGGCGTGGGACCCGCAGGTCTACAACAACGTGGCCGGCGGCGCGATCTACGGGCTGATGGCCCGCGAATTCGCCCCGCTGCCGGAGCGCCTGAAGTCCGCCACCGCGCGCATGCAGAAGATCCCCGCGCTGCTGGCGCAGGCACGCGAGAACCTCGACCCGGCGCGTGTGCCGAAGATCCACGCCGAGACCGTCGCCAAGCAGAACGCCGGCATCCTCAGCATCGTCGACACGTTCATCACACCGAACCTCAAGGACCTGCCCGAGGCCGACCGCCAGCAGGCGCAGGCCGCCATCGACGGCCTGAAGAAGGCGGTCGCCGAACACCAGGCCTGGCTGGACAAGACCCTGGTGCCGAACGCGAAGGGCGACTTCCGCATCGGCCAGACGCTGTATGACCAGAAGCTGCAGTTCGCCCTGCTCTCGTCGCTGTCGCGCGCCGACATCAAGCAGCGCGCGGAAGGCGAACTCAAGCGCGTGCGCGAAGAGATGTACGGCATCGCCCGCACCGTGCTGAAGGACAAGCCCGGCGCCCCGGCGCTGCCCGAGACGCCGACGGCGGACGAGCAACAGAAGGCCATCGAAGCGGCGCTGGAACTGGCCTACGCCGAGCGACCCGCGCGCGACAAGGTGGTGCCGGACGCGGAAGCCGCACTCGCGCAGGCCACCGAGTTCGTGCGCAAGCACGACCTGGTGACGCTGCCCGACGCGCCGGTGGAAATCATCGAGATGCCGGAATTCCAGCGCGGCGTGGCGGTGGCCTACTGCGATTCGCCGGGCCCGCTCGACAAGCACCTGAAGACGTTCTACGCCGTCTCGCCGATCCCGGAAGACTGGGACCAGACGCAGGTCGACTCGTTCCTGCGCGAATACAACAGCCGGATGATCCACCTGCTGAGCATCCACGAAGGCACGCCGGGGCATTACCTGGAAGGCTGGCACTCGGCCAAGTTCCCGTCGACGCTGCGCGCCGTGCTGCGCTCGGGCATGTTCGCCGAAGGCTGGGCGGTCTATACCGAGAAGATGATGTCCGACGCCGGTTACCTGGACAACGATCCGCTGTTCCACCTGGTGCAGATGAAGTTCTACCTGCGCACGATCGCCAACGCGATCCTCGACCAGGGCGTGCAGGTGGACGGCTGGACGCGCGAACAGGCGATGGACCTGATGGTGCGCCAGACCTTCCAGCAGGAGCGCGAAGCCGCGGGCAAGTGGACGCGCGCGCAACTGACCTCGGCGCAGCTGCCCACCTACTTCGTCGGCGTGCAGGAACACTTCGACCTGCGCAAGGCCGCCGAGGCCAAGCAGGGCGCGCAGTTCAACCTGAAGGCCTACCACGACCAGGTGCTGTCCTACGGCGCCCCGCCGGTGAGGTTCGTGCGCCAGCTGATGCTGGACGAACCGATCAAGTGACGTCCCGGCGCGCGCAGCGCCTTTGCCGGGACGTCATCCCCGCGAACGCGGGGATCCAGCGACTTACGCTTCAACGACGAAGGGCAGGCACATCGCCTGCCCTTCTTTTTTCACGCGTCGTGCAATCGGGCGTGGGCGATCAGCACGCCATTGGCGTCGGCGTAGATCCAGTCGCCCGGCGTGACCGAGACGCCGGCGAACGACACCGGCACGTCGACCTCGCCCAGGTCGCGCCGGTCCGTCTTCATCGGATGCGAAGCCAATGCCTGCACACCCAACGGCAACGTGGCGAGCACCTCGACATCGCGCACGCAGCCGAAGATCACCAGGCCGGACCAGCCGTTCTTCACCGCATTGCCCGCGATCAGGTCGCCCAGCAGCGCGCGCCGCAGCGAACCGCCACCATCGACCACGATCACCCGGCCCTCGCCCGGCGTCATCGCCAGTTCGCGCACGCGCGAGTTGTCGTTGAGGCATTTCACCGTCACCGCCGGCCCGGCGAAACGTACCTGTCCGCCGAAGTTGCGGAACACCGGTTCGGCCACCTGCACGTCGGGGAACTGATCGCAGAGGTCGGGCGTGGTCCAGGTCATGCGAGGTCTCCGGCGTGGGATGATCCGATGGTAACGCGGCCGCGACGACGGCCGGGCTATGCTGCCGACATGGACGATCTCTTCGCTTCGGCTCCCTCCACCGCGACCGCCGGCATCCGCGTCGGCATCGGCGGCTGGACCTTCGCGCCCTGGCGCAGCAACTTCTATCCGGCCGGTCTGGTGCAGCGGCGCGAGCTGGAATACGCCAGCCGCCAGCTGACCGCCATCGAGATCAACGGCACCTACTACGGCGCGCAGAAGCCGGCGACCTACGCCAGCTGGCGCGACCAGACCCCGGACGGCTTCGTGTTCTCGGCCAAGGCACCGAAACGCATCATGCAATCGCGCTCGTTGGCGTCGACACGGGCGCAGGTGGAGGACTTCGTCGGCGGCATCGCCGAACTCGGCGCGAAGCTGGGGCCGCTGGTCTGGCAGTTCGAGGCCGGCCGCCGCGTCGATGCGGAGGAACTGGATGCGTTCCTCTCGCTGCTGCCGCGCGAGATCGACGGACGTCCGCTGCGGCATGCGCTGGAAGTGCGCGATCCGGCGGCCGTGACGGCGGACCTGGTCGATCTGGCGCGACGCCACCAGGTCGCCACCGTCTTCACCGATTCCGGCGACTATCCATCGTTCGGCGACCTCACCGCCGACTTCGTCTACGCGCGGCTGATGCGCTCGCAGCCGATCGACACCGGCTACCCGCCGAAGGAACTCGCGCTGTGGGCCGAACGCGCACGCGCCTGGTCGCGCGGCGAAGACATCGCCGGGCTGCCGCACGTGGGCGAACCCGCACCGGCGCTGCCGCGACGCGATGTGTTCGTGTACTTCATCAGCAGTGCGAAGGAACGCAATCCCGCTGCCGCGATGGAACTGATCCACCGGCTGGGCAGCTGACGTCCACGCTCAGTACTGCAGCGGGCGCTTCATCAGCACGAACACCGCAACGCCTACGCCCACCAGGCAGGTGAGGGCGACATAGTGCGCGGGCGCCATCGCGCCCCATGACGTCGACAGCCAGGCGATCATCGGCGGCGTAAGCCCACCGAACACCGCGTACGCGACGTTGTACGAGAACGACAGGCCGGTGAAGCGCACCTCGGGCGGGAACGCGGCCACCATCAGCGCCGGCGTCACGCCGGTCACGCCGCAGCAGAAGCCGGCCAGCGCGTACCACGCGACGAACTGATCGTGGTTACCCGACACCAGTGCGCCGTACAGCGCATAGGCGGACAGGCCCAATCCCAGCGAACCGGCCAACAGCGCGCGTCCCACGCCGAAACGGTCCACCGCCCAGCCCGCCACCAGGCAGCCGGCGATCAGTGCCAGCGTCGCCAGGCTGTTGCCGCGGAAGGCCATGGCGGCATCGATGCCGAAGCTGGTCTGCACCAGCGTCGGCGTGAGCAGCACGATGACCACGATGGCCGCCGTCAGCTGCCACGACGCCAGCATCGACAGCACGACGGCCGGACGGTGTTCGCCGAGCACCTGCTTCACCGGCAGCCTGCGTGCCAGCTGCTTGCGCTCGCGCATCTCCACGAAGACCGGCGTTTCCTCCAGCCAGCGACGCAGCCACACGGCCACAAAGCCGAACACGCCGCCCAACACGAACGGCACGCGCCAGACCCCGGCCTGCACCTCGTCCGGGGTGTAGTTCGCGTTGATCCACGCTGCCAGCAGCGAGCCGATCAGGATGCCCGCCGTCAGTCCCGCCGTCAGCGTTGCGCAGGCAATGCCGACGCAGCGGCGCGGCACGTGCTCGGCGACGAACACCCAGGCGCCCGGCACCTCGCCGCCCACGGCGATGCCCTGTACCAGCCGCATCACCAGCAGCAACACCGGCGCCAGCACGCCGACCTGCGCATAGGTCGGCAGCAGGCCGATCAGCAGCGTGGGCACCGACATCATGAAGACACTGAGGGTGAACATGCGCTTGCGCCCCAGCCGGTCGCCGAAGTGCGCCATCACGATGCCGCCCAGTGGCCGCGCCACGTAGCCTGCCGCGAAAATGCCGTACACCTGCAGCTGCGCCAGCCACGGCTCGGTGCCCGGCGGAAAGAAAAGCACGCCGAGGGTCTTGGCGAAGAACACGAACACGACGAAGTCGTAGAACTCGAGCGCCCCGCCCAGCGCCGACAGGCCCAGCGTCTTCGCATCGCGGCGGTCGAAAGGGCGTTGCGATGGGGGCAGTGCGTCGCCGGTGCTCATGGGGGAATCCTGCGGCCCGGTACGGCCATGGCGCGCGACCATCGCATGGCGCGCGGTAGGCGTCCAGCCTCTGCCATCCTTCCGGTAGGAGCCAGCCACTTTCCTGTGGGAGCGACGTAAGTCGCGATTGCCGGCCGGCCTCGTGAAGCCCCCAAGGGCAAGGTGTCGAGGGCGAAGGGCATTGCGGTCGAAGCCGGGAAAAGCTCGCGACTTACGTCGCTCCCACAAGACAGGTTCCGAGCCCGGTGGTCGCGAGTGGTCCCATCGCCAGCCCCGCAAGGCTTCGGCGACAATGCACGGATGCCGATGACCCCGACCGCCAAGGCCCAGTTGCAGATCCACCTGTGCGTGCTGCTGTGGGGCTTCACCCCGATCCTGGGCAAGCTGATCAGCCTGTCCGCCCTGCCGCTGGTGTGGTGGCGCATGCTGATCGTGGTGGTCGCCCTCGCCTTCCTGCCGCGCGTGTGGCGCGGGCTGCGCGCGATGTCGCCGAAACTGGTGCTGGCCTACTGCGGCATCGGAGTGATCGTGGCCCTGCACTGGTTGACCTTCTATGGCGCGATCAAGCTGTCCAATGCCTCGGTGGCGGTGACCTGTATCGCCCTGGCGCCGGCCTTCACGTCGGTGATCGAGCCCTGGCTGACGCGGCGGCCCTTCTCGTGGCGCGAGCTGCTGTTCGGCGTCGCGGTGCTGCCGGGCGTGGCGCTGGTGGTCGGCGGCATCCCGGATGGCATGCGGCTGGGCGTGCTGGTCGGTGCGATCTCGGCGTTGCTGGTGGCGGTGTTCGGCCCGCTCAACAAGCGCCTGATCGACCATGGCGAACCGCTGACCATCACCGGGCTGGAACTGGGCGCCGGCACGTTGCTGCTGACCCTGCTCGCGCCGCTGATGCCGATGCTGTTCCCCGCCTTCGCCGGCGACCTGTTCGTGTTGCCCGGCCTGAAGGACGGCGCGCTGCTGGTGGTGCTGTCGCTGGCCTGCACGTTGCTGCCGTTCGCGCTGTCGCTGGTGGCGCTGAAACATCTGAGCGCGTACGGCGTGCAGCTGGTGACCAACCTGGAGCCGGTCTACGCCATCGTGCTGGCCATCGTGCTGCTGGGAGAACAGCGCGAACTGACGCCGTTGTTCTACCTCGGCGTGGGCATCATCCTCGCCGCCGTGTTCCTGCACCCGCTGGTGCAGCGCCCGAAGCGCATCGAGCACCCGGAGATGCTGGGCACCTCCGAGGCCAAGAACGTCGTCGACTGAAGCATCGTCGACCGAAGCCGGTCAGCGAGCGACCAGCACCGGCACCGGGCTCAGCGCGATGACCTTCAGCGCGACCGAACCCACGAACAGCTGCTTCAGCGCGCCGCGGCCATGCGTGCCGACGACGACCAGATCGGCCTTCGATGCCTTCGCCTGCTTGACGATGCTTTCCGCGGGCTCGCCGACCAGATAGGTCTCCCGGAACGGCAGCCGCGCGCGCTTGAGCGCGGTGCGTGCCTTCTTCATCGCGTACGCGGCGTTCTCCGCGTGGTAACTCACCACGCCGTCCTTGCCCAGATTCAGTGCGACCGAGCGCAACAGCGGCGGATCGGCATAGAACAGGGTGATGTCCGGCGGTTCCGCCAGCGCCGCACTGAATTCGACCAACTGCCGCACGGCGGCCAGGCCGACCTCGCTTCCATCCACTGCCACCAGGATCTTCATCGTCGTGCTCCGTATGCAGGGCGAGCGCACGATGCGCCGCCGACACGGACACGATGCGTCCGCGGGTCGCAGCGCGCATTGATCGCGATCAAATCAGGCGGCCACCACCACCCGGTCGCGCCCGCTGCGCTTGGCCTCGTACAGGGCCTGGTCGGCGCGACGGAACATGGCCTCGGCGCTGTCGTCCCGCTGCCGGGCGGCCACGCCGATGCTGACGGAGACCGGCAGGCCGATCGGCAGCAGGCCCACGCTCTGGCGCATGAACTCGCACTGCAGGCGCGCCTCTTCCAGCGTGGCCCCGGGCATCAGGATGACGAACTCCTCGCCGCCATGGCGCGCCGCAAGTCCACGGCCCGCCGCCTGCGCCTTCAGCATGTCGCCCAGCGCCACCAGCACGCGGTCGCCCTCGTCGTGGCCGTGGAGGTCGTTGACCGTCTTGAAGTGGTCCACGTCGAGCACCGCAACGGCGAGCGGATCGCCGCTCTGCGCGGCCTTCTGCATGGCGCCGTCCAGCGCCGCCGCGAACGCGCGGCGGTTCGGAAGCCCGGTCAGCGGATCGGTCCTGGTCTGTTCCGAAAGATCGGCATTCTGCTGCTCCAGCTCGTCCTGGTACCGCTGCATCTGCTGCTCGTACCACGTGCGCTCGTGCAGCTGGTGCCGCAGTTGCTTGCTGACGCGACGCAGTTCGAGCAGCTGCACGATCTGCCGCGACAGCGCATCCAGCGCCTGCAACTGGAACGGCGCCAACGCGTGCGGGCGGTCGTCCACCACGCAGAGCGCGCCCAGCGCGAACCCCTCCTGCGTCACCAGCGGCGCGCCGGCGTAGAAGCGGATGCCGTTGGCCGCGGCCACCAGCGGATTAGACGAGAAACGCGGGTCGAGCGTGGCATCCGGCACCACCGTCGCGGCGCCCGGATCCAGCACCGTGTGTGCGCAGAACGAGGTGTCCAGCGACGGATCCGGACTTTCCATGCCCACCTGGGCCTTGAACCACTGGCGGTCGCCGTCGATCAGCGTCACCGCCGCCATCGGCACGCCGCAGATGCCGGCGGCGATGCGGACCAAGTCGTCGAACGCGCGCTCGGGTCCGCTGTCGAGGATGTCGAAGCTGCGTAGCGCGGCCAGACGGGCTTCTTCGTTGTCGGGCTTCGGCGGTCGGCTCATGCCGGCAGTCCTGTACCGGGGATGGGCAGAGTATGCCCGCGTCCGCTTAGCAGGTAAGCACTACTGACGCGACGTCGGTCACGCTACCGCTACCAGGTCTCCTGCTGTGGCAGCAGACCGCGCAGTTCCTGGTCGGTGAGGTTGCGCCAGCGCCCGGCCTTCAGGTCGCCCAGCTTCACGTTGTCGATGCGCACACGCCGCAACTGGGTGACGCGGTAATCGAAGGCTGCGGCCATCAGGCGGATCTGCCGGTTCAGGCCCTGGGTCAGGGTGATGCGGAAACCGAACTTGGCGATCCGGCTGGTGCGGCACGGCAGCGTCATCTGCCCGTGCACGCGTACGCCACGCGCCATGCCGCGCAGGAACTCGTCGGTCACCGGCTTGTTCACCGCCACCAGGTATTCCTTTTCGTGGCGGTTCTCGGCGCGCAGGATCTGGTTGACGATGTCGCCGTTGCTGGTCAGCAGGATCAACCCTTCCGAATCCTTGTCCAGCCGACCGATCGGGAAGATGCGCTGCTCGTGGCCGATGAAGTCGACGATGTTGTCCTTCACCGACGACTCGGTGGTGCAGGTCACGCCGACCGGCTTGTTCAGCACGATGTAGACGTGCTTGCGCTTGCCGGCCTTGGCGGCGCGCACCTTGATCGACTGGCCGTCGACGCGCACCTCGTCGCCCTCGCCGACCACCGCGCCCATGCCGGCGGCAATGCCGTTGACGGTCACGCGGCGCTCGGCGATCAGGCGGTCGGCCTCGCGGCGGGAACAGAAGCCGGTCTCGGCGATGTGTTTGTTGAGGCGGGTGGTCATGCCGCCATTATCCGGGATCGGCCGCCCGGCGTGCGCGTCAGGCGGGTTCGGCCAACGCCTCGGCGGACATCACGTCCACGCTCGCGCCCGCCATGAGTTCACCGATCGGGCACGGGGCATGGACCGCATAGCCCTGCGCATAGCCGATACCCACCTCGCGCAGCTGCGCCAGCACCGCGTCGTTCTCCACCCATTCCGCCACCGTGACCTTCCCCAGTGCCTGGCCCATCTGGCTCATGGAACGGACCAGCGCCAGGTCGGACTCGCCGCGGGCGAGATCGCGGATGAAGGCGCCGTCGATCTTGAGGATGTCCACCGGCAGGCGCTTGAGGTAGGCGAACGACGACAGGCCGCTGCCGAAATCGTCCAGTGCGATCCGGCAACCACGCGCGCGCATCGCATCGATGAAACGGCAGGCATCGTCCAGATTGGCGATCACCGCGGTCTCGGTGATCTCGAAGCACAGCCGCGTCGCGACGCCCGGATGCCGGTCCAGCAGCAGGCCGACGTGCTCCAGGAACGCCGGATCGGCGATGGACTGCGCGGACACGTTGACGTGGCACAGCTCGACCTGCGCGAGATGGCCGGGGTGCCGGGCGAGGAACCCGCACACCGCATCCACCACGAAGCGATCCACCGCCATGCCCTGCCCGTAGCGCTCCATCGCCGGCAGGAAGACGCCCGGCGCATGCACCTCGCCCTCGCGATCGAGCAGGCGCACCAGCACTTCGTACTGCAGGCGTTCCCCGCCCGCCAGCGGAACGATCCGCTGCGCGTACAGCAGCAGGCGCTGTTCGGCGATGGCGAGTTGCGTGTGGGCGACCCATTCCAGTTCGCGCCGCCGGCGCGACAGGCTGGGGTCGGAATCGCGGTAGCAGCGGATGCGGTTGCGGCCCTCTTCCTTCGCCACGTAGCACGCCGCGTCGGCGGCACGCAGCAACCAGTCGACGTCGACCGCGTCGTCGTTGATCTCGGCCACGCCGATACTGCAGTTCAGGCCGAACATGCGGCCGTTCCAGCGGAACGCGTCCTCGCCGAGCGCGGCATGGATCCGCGCCATCGCCGCTTCCGCTTCTTCCAGCGTGGTGTCGTGCAACAGCACGGCGAACTCGTCGCCCCCCAGCCGCCCCACCCAGTCGCCGCGGCGCAGCTGCGCCGCCACGCGCTGCGCGAACTCGCACAGGAAGCGGTCTCCGGCCTCGTGGCCACAGGTATCGTTGACCAGCTTGAACTGGTCGAGGTCGATGAAGCACAGCGTGTGCCGTTGGCGGCATCCACGCGCGCTGCCCAGGGCGCTGCCCAGCCGCCTCGCGATCTCGCGGCGGTTGATCAGGCCGGTCAGTTCGTCATGGCTGGCCTGGTACGCGATCTCGCAGGCCAGTTCGTGCGCCTCGGACACGTCTTCCGCCAGCACGAACACCTGCTCGCCCCGTCCCGCCCGCGCGTCGACCACGGAGGCGGTCCAGCGCACCCAGCGCACTTCGCCGTCCGGGCGCAGGAAGCGGCGTTCGCCCGGCTCCCGCATGCGCGTCCAGTCGATCGCGCCGGCCGCGTCCCGGTGCAGGTCGTCCGGATGCAGCACGTCCTGCAGGCGCAGTTCGCGCAAGTCATGCAACGGCTGCGACAGGATCTGCGCCAGCGCCTCGTTGGCCTGCGCGAACCGCCCCTCCCGGTCCAGCTTGAGCATCCCGACCACCGACTGGTGGAACGCCATGCGGAACTCGCTCTCGGTCTCGCGCACGTGGCGCAGGGTCCCGCGCATCACCCGCAACGCGTAGGCACACAGCGCCACGAAGACGAGCGCGCTCAGACCCAGCAGGATCCGCCGCATGAAGTGCGCGCCTTCGGCCAGCGAGCGCGAGAACGCCAGTTCCTTGGGCCGCAGCCGGGCATCGATGGCCAGCAGGTGCCGCTGGTGGGCCTGCACGCTGGCCGCATCGAGCGGGCCCCGTGCGACCTGCGCCTCGAGCGTATCGGCCATGGCCACCAATTGGTCGACCTCGACCTCGGCTTCACGCCACAGGCGGACGGAGTCGCGGAAGTACGGCGCCTGTCCCAGCGCCCGGTACATCCAGATCAGCCGGTCGATGTCGTCCGGCGCGTTGTTTCCCTGCAGGAAGCCTGCGCGTGCGGCATCGACATCCGCCGGATCCCGCTCCAGCGCAAGCCGGCCGGCACGGTCGCCCAGCGGCACGCGCAACGCCTCGCGCGCGGCCTCCAGGTCGGCCTGGCGCCCATGGCCGGCGTATCGGTAGAGCGCCAGGACGGCGCGCTGGTGCGCCTTCGACCAATGGCTCTCGCCGATGATGTAGGCGGTGGCGCCGGCCTGGGTTTCCAGCACGGCAGCCGTCAGCAGCGCACCCAACGCGGACAGCAGGATGAGCGCGGCCACCCGCGCGGGCAGCCGGTGCAGCCCGCGGTCGTCGTCCTGACGGCCGGGTCGTCCCCGTGCCCTGGCTACTCCGTTGTCCACGTATCGCTCCTGTCGGTCCGCGCGGAAGGAAGGCATCCGCGCCGGCCTCTGCCGTCGTTCATCGGCCGTGGAGCGCATGGCTTGAGGACCACGCTCCGGTCCGGGGATGTCCTGCCGACCAATGGTCGTGCCGCGTCAGCGGTCCAGATCGCCGTCGTCGACGGTCCCGGCGTCGACCACGCGGTCGCGTCCCGCGTGCTTGGCGCGGTACATGGCGCCATCGGCCCGGCGCAGCAGCGACGCGGGATCGGCATCCTCCGGCATCAGGGTGGCCAGGCCGATGCTGGCGGTGACGGTCAGGCCATCGATACCCAGGTCCGCGCCCGCGGCACTGACCTGGCCCCGCATCGCCTCCAGCCGCGCACGCGCGGTCGCACCGCCGATGCCAGGCAGCAGCACCAGGAACTCCTCGCCGCCCATGCGGATCACGTCCGCCGGATCGCGTACGGCACCGGTCAGCGTCGCCGCGACGGCGACCAGTACTCGGTCGCCGGCTTCGTGTCCGTGCACGTCGTTGATGCGCTTGAACAGGTCGATGTCCAGGAAGCCCACCGCCAGCGTGTCGTCGCCGGTGCGCGCGTCGCGCATGTGCTGCTCCAGCCGCTTCAGGCCGGCACGGCGGTTGGGCAGGCCGGTCAGTTCGTCGGTGTCGGCGAGTGCGCGCATCTCGTCGCGCTGGCGGCGCAATTGGCCCAGGCGCAGGTTCAGCACGTAGGCGCTGACGGTCAGGAACCAGGTGATCGAGAGCTGGATCGCCTCGACGCGGTACTCAATCAGCAGGCAGCTGTCGGCCAGGTCCATCGCCGCCATCGCCAGGAACGGCAGCACGGCGGCGATCGCCGGCACGGCATCGGCACGGTGGTGGCGCAGCAGGCCCAGTCCCAGCGCGAACACCACCACGCAGCCCATCACGAAGCCGCTGTCCATCGCCGTCGCCAGTTGCGACAGGCCGGCGGTCGGCAACCACGCCGTCGCCACGGCCAGCGCGCACAGGCCGGCGGTGAACCAGGGCAGCCAGCGCTGCGTCTTCGGCCAGATGCGTGCACCGCCGACCAGCAGCCACATCACGTACAGCAGGATCGGCAAGCCGACGCAGGAGAACGCCACCAGCCAGCGGGATTCCTGCCCGTCCACCGGCAGCCAGGGTTCGGGGTAGCCGCTGAGGCCGCTGAGCACGGACTGCCCCAGCACACTCAACGCGCACAGCAGGGTGTAGCCCAAGAAGACGCGGTCGCGCGTGCTCAGGAAGCCCATCAAGGCCATGAACGCCAGCGCGATGGCGATGGCCACGCAGGCGGTACGCACCAGCAGGCGTGCGGTGTCGAACTGCTGCACGGGACTCGGTGCGCCGATGCGCACGGTGGGTATCCAGCCCGGCTTCAGCGGCTTTTCCCACGCGACCTGGATCGGTTCGCGGTTGCCGGCCGGCGGTACCACCACCATGCCGACGCCGGCGCGGAAGCGCGAGTCGCGCGTGCGCGCATCGTGCATGCGTCCGCAGATCTCGCGGTCGCCGTGGTGCACGCGCACTTCGCCGGCGAAGATGTTGAAGACATTGATCGCCTGCGGCGCGCCCGACCAGCCCTCGGGCGGCGCGGGAATCTCGACGCGTTCGGTCAGTTCCGCCTGCATCCCGGGCGTACAGTGACGCTGCGGGGCCTGTTCGGACGTCGGTTCGCCGGTGACCAGGTAGTCACGGCCGACCTGCGGGGCCGCCAGTGCCGGGCACGACAGGGCCACGAGCAGCAACAGCCACCCCGCGATCCCGCCTGCCCGTCCCCCTATCGACTTCACCAACACTCCGATACGTCGCCGCGTCCCGACATCCGGTGTGCTGGCTTGCGTCTGCGAAATGCAATATCCGTGCCACGTGCCGGCATCCCACGCCGGATCTGCCTCATTGCGCCGACGCTTCCGCGCCGGGCTGCCGCCCTCACTCGCGCGGCGGCCCCTTGCGGTGCGGTTTGCCGGCGCCGAACGGCTTGTCGCCGCGCGGCTTGCCCTTGCCCGGGCCGCCGAACTTGCGCGGCGGCGCCGCGCCTGCGCCGGCACCCCCCCCCTCGCCCGGCTTGTGGATCCGCAGCTGCTGGCCGGACACCCAGACCTTCTTCAGGTGCATCAGCACTTCGCGCGGCATGCCTTCGGGCAGGTCCAGCGTGGTGTGGTCGTGCTGGATGTCGATGCGGCCGATGTAGCGGCTCTCCAGCCCCGCCTCGTTGGCGATCGCGCCGACGATGTTGGCCGGCTTCACGCCATGCGCGTGGCCCACTTCGATGCGGTACGTCTCCATGCCCACGTCCGGCGCACTGCGCGGAGCCTTGTCGGCGCGCGGACGGTCGGTGTCGGGGCGTTCGATCTTCGAGCGTTCCGGCTTGTCGAAACTGCGTGCCGGACGCTCGCCCGGGCCGTCGTCGCGACGCGGACGCTCGTCGCGCTCGCGGCGCGGCGCGTTGCCGTAGGTCTCGCTGCGCACCGGGCGCTGTTCGCGCGGCGTGCGCTCCTGCGACAGCAGCAGCGGCGTGTCGCCCTGCACCAGCTGCGCGAGCGCGGCGGCGATGTCGACCGCCGGCACGTTCTGCTCGCGCTCGTAGCGCTCGATCAGCGCGCGGAACTCGCCGGCCTTGCCGGACGCCAGCGTGTCGGTGATGCGCGCCAGGAACTTCTCCACGCGACGGTCGTTGACCGCCTCCACGCTGGGCAGCTGCATCTCTTCGATCGGCTGGCGCGTGGCGCGCTCGATCGACCGCAGCATGCCCTTCTCGCGCGGGGTGACGAACAGGATCGCGTCACCGGCGCGGCCGGCGCGGCCGGTGCGGCCGATGCGGTGCACGTAGCTCTCGGTGTCGTACGGGATGTCGTAGTTCAGCACGTGGCTGATGCGCTCCACGTCCAGGCCGCGCGCGGCCACGTCGGTGGCGACCAGGATGTCGAGCTTGCCGTCCTTGAGCTGCTGGATGGTCTTCTCGCGCGCCGCCTGCTGCATGTCGCCGTTGATCGCCGCCGCGGCCAGGCCGCGGGCCTGCAGCTTGTCGGCCAGTTCCTCGGTCGCCGCCTTGGTGCGGGCGAAGATGATCATGCCGTCGAACGGCTCGACTTCCAGGATGCGGGTCAGCGCATCCAGCTTGTGCATGCCGCTGACCCACCAGTAGCGCTGGCGGATGTTGGCCGAGGTGGTGGTCTTCGAGGCGATGTTAACCTCGACCGGTTCCTTCAGGTAGGTCTGCGCGATGCGGCGGATGGCCGGCGGCATCGTCGCCGAGAACAGCGCCACCTGGCGCGTTTCCGGTGTCTTCTTCAGCACCGTCTCGACGTCGTCGATGAAGCCCATGCGCAGCATTTCGTCGGCTTCGTCCAGCACCAGGGTGGTCAGGCCGGACAGGTCCAGCGAACCGCGCTCCAGATGGTCGATGACGCGGCCGGGCGTACCGACCACGACGTGCACGCCGCGCTTCAGCGCCTGCAGCTGCGGGTAATAGCTCTGGCCGCCGTAGATCGGCAGCACGTGGAAGCCGGGGATCTTGCCGGCGTACTTCTGGAACGCCTCGGCCACCTGGATCGCCAGCTCGCGCGTCGGCGCCAGCACCAGCGCCTGCGGGCTGCCGGCCTTCAGGTCGATGTTGGCCAGCACCGGCAGCGCGAACGCGGCCGTCTTGCCGGTGCCGGTCTGCGCCGTGCCCAGCACGTCGCGCTTGGCCAGCATGGCCGGGATGGTGGCCGCCTGGATCGGCGACGGGCTCTCGTAGCCCACCTCGGTGACCGCCGCCATGACAGGCGCGGGCAGGCCGAGATCGGCGAACAGGAGGGGGGCTGGCGAGGGGGATTCGGTAGACATGCGGACACTCCGGGGCGTCGCGGAGCCGCACGCCGAGCCGCATATTGTGCGCTTTCGGGCGGCTCCTGTCGCGTTGCAGCACGATCCGGGGGCCGCGGCCGTGATTTTTCCGCCACCCCGGCGAATCACCTTCCAGACCGCACAATCGACGGGTGCCGGGATGGAAACGATCACGATCATGAACCCCCAGACGGACACGGACGCCTCCAAGGACGCCTCCAAGGACGCCTCCAAGGACGCCTCCACGGACGCCTCCACGGACGCCTTCACGGACTTCCCGCGCCTGCTGCGGCAGCACCGCGGCGTCCTGATGAAGGTCGCCGGCACCTACGCCTGGCACCCCGACGACCGCGACGACCTGGTACAGGAGATCGCCGCCCAGCTGTGGCGCGCCTGGCCGGACTACGACCCGGCGCGGCCGTTCTCCACCTGGATGTACCGGATCGCGCTGAACGTGGCCATTTCGCACGTCCGCAGCCGCACCCGCGGCGTGCAGCCCGAGGCCTGGCACGAGGATCACCACGACGTGGCCGACCCGCGCGCGCACGACCACGAAGGCCGCCAGCAGGTCGACCTGCTGTACCGCTTCATCCAGGCGCAGCCGCCGCTCGACCGCGCCCTGCTGCTGCTCTACCTGGAAGACCACAGCTACCGCGAGATGGCCGACGTGCTCGGCCTGAGCGAAACCAACGTCGCCACCAAGATCGGCCGGCTGAAGCAGCGGCTGCGCGACGAACTCTGATCACCCCTCCACGACGGGAGTACACACGATGGAACCGGATGAACTGAAATCCGCCTGGCGCACGCTGGGTGAACGACTGGAACGGCAGGAGGCGGTCCAGTGGGAACTGCTGCGCGACCGCAAGCTCGATACCGTGAAGAGCACGGTGCGCCCGCTGTTCTGGGCGCAGGCGCTGCAGGCGGTGCTGGGCGCCGGTCTGCTCGCCCTCGGCGTGGCGTGCTGGACGCGCAACACCGACGTACCCGGCCTGCTCGCCAGCGGCATCGCCCTGCACGCGTTCGGCGTGGTCACCATGGTCATGGCTTTCATCACCATGAGCCTGATCGGCACCATGGACTACACCGCGCCGGTGCTGAAGATCCAGAAGCGTTTCGCCCTGCTGCAGCGCTTCTACGGCCTCAATGCGATGGTCTGCGGCGCGCCGTGGTGGATCATGTGGCTGCTGGTGATCGTCGGCTTCGCCGGCTTGGGCCCGGTCGATCCGGCCGCAGGCACGCCGGCATGGATCGCCTGGAGCTTCTTCATCAGCGTCGCCGGGTTCGTCGGCACGCTCGCGGCGGTGTACTGGCACCGCCACCGCCATCCACGCACCGAAGCGACATGGGAGGAAAGCGTCGGGGTCCGCCGCAGCCGCACGCTGCTGGAGCAGATCGCGCATTTCGAAAAGGAATGACGCCGGCCCTGGCTTACACTGCGCGCATGCAACGCATCGACTTCGATCTGGACGCCGGCCACGAGTACGTGGAACTCAACCAACTGCTGAAGCTGGTCGGCATCGCCGACAGCGGCGGCCAGGGCAAGGCGATCGTGGCCAGCGGCGACGTATCGGTGGATGGCACGGTGGAACTGCGCAAGACCGCGAAGATCCGCGCCGGCCAGGTGGTGCGGATCGACGACACCGAGATCCGGGTGCAGGGCTGACGGAGCCAGCCCGCCTATCGCGTGAATGCAGCACGCCGCTCTGCTCACACAGAGACTCGCCCGTGACGGAATCCGGGTGGCGCGCGAACGGCATCGCCTCGTTCTACTCACACCAGGACTCGATGTGGAGTCGTTTTGCCTCCCGCGCCAGTGAAAAAGAGTGGCGGGACTGGCGCGGGCACTCGCCATTCCATCGTCCTGCCTGGCGCGCGAGACCCCGCCTAGCGCAGCCGGCGCTCAGCGTGCGGCGCCGGCGTCCAACGGCGCTGCATCCGGCGTCGCACCCGCGTCATCGGGCACGGCTTCCACATCGGCCATGCGATCGAACTCCGACAGCGGGCTGTCGGCCGGGCACTTGGTATCCGGGAACCCGAACTGCGTACGCAGCTCCAGGCCGCAGGACTGCATGTCGTCCAGCCCTGCACCCGCCTTCTTGCACGTGCTGTCGAAGCTGCGCATGAAGGCATCGCGGCGCATCACGAAATCGCCCCCGCAGCGGCGCATCAACTGCAGGCGGTCGAGGTCGTCCTGCGCCGCGTTGGTGCCATCCAGGCCGTATTCCTGCAGTTCGTCCTTGCTCAGCAGGCGCAGGCGGCGGTTGGGCACGGTCATCATCAGGTCGGCGACCGCGACGGCCACGCCGTTGCGCTCCAGGTAGTCCTTGACGCGCCCGTAGACGCCGCGCAGTTCCTCGTTGAGCTCGGCACGCGTGGTGGCGGTGGAGCTCATGCGGATGATGCGGTGCACGCCCACCTTGCCGGAGATCATCCGGTTGTCGCCCGCACCCAGCACGAACACGCAGGCGCTGTGGCAGACCGAGCCCTCACGCACCCAGATCGTCCAGCCGCCGGCGCCGATGACATCGCCGGCCTTGATCGCGTCTTCGACCTGCCCACCGGCGGAATCGAGGTCGAGGATGCGTTTGTGGATGCCCATGCGGCCGGCGATGTCGGCGACCCGTGCGACCAGATCGGTGAAATCGGAGGCGATCTTGCCCTGGTAGCGCAGGCGCAGCACGCCGCCCTTCTGGCACGGCGACAGCGCGTCGACCACGCTGAAGAACGCCAGCGACTCCAGTGCGGCGCCATCGCCTTCCCCGGTGTTGTATTCGGCCTGGCAGCTGACCCAGGCCTGGCCGGAGGTCACTTTTGACACCGGCCAGTCGGTCGGCATGCCCTCGCCCGGGGCGTCGGCCGGCGGCGACACCACCGGTCCGGTCGACACGGCACCATCGCCGCGCTCGGCCTGCCTGGCCGGCGTATCGGCCGGCAGCGCGGGCGGCGCTTCGGCCACCGCATCGGACGCGCTCTCGGGAGCGCCCGGACCACAGGCAGCCAGCAGGACGGCAATCAGCAGCGCAGCAAGGGGAAGGTGGGGATTGCGGGACAGCATCCGGTCGATCACAGCACGACGCCAGGCCGCAAGGGCCTGGCTTGGAGGGGGTCGGCCTAGTCTAGGGTCAAATCGAGCGCGGGGGCCCACCGTGCGATGAACCCGGGGCCGCATTCCGCCTCACAGCAGCGCCCACAGCACCTGCAGCAGCCCCCACAGCGACACGGCCCAGATCACCGTGCGCAGGTACGGAATGCCCGCCGCATACACGGGTACGTAGGCGAGTCGCGCCCAGAAGTAGCACTGCGCGCCGAGCGCGGTGTTGGCATCGCCGCGCCCGAGCGCCACCACCGCGAGAACGGCGGCAGCGAAGAAGGGGAACGTCTCCAGGAAGTTGCGCAACGCGCGGTCCATCCGCGCGGCGACGCCCGTCAGCGGCGGCAACGCGGCATCGCGCGCGCCGACGTTCCACTTCAGCCCGCGCTGGTGGGTGGTCAGTGCGGCGCCGACCAGCACGTGCACCAGGCCCAGGGCAATGGACCAGGCCAGCATCTTCAGTTCGACCGGCATGACGACGACTCCCCGCGGATGGTGCCGTGCACTCTAGCGCAGCCGGCACGCGGCCTGCGTGCCGCAGGTATGGAGCCATGCATCCTGCTTGCCTCGCCGATCGCGCCATCACGCGCGTGGCGGGTGCGGCCTCCGCCCCGGCTGCCCGCATGCCCCTGCGCGAAGCCCGCTCCAGCGTCGTTCTGGTGCTCGCAGCACGAACGATGACGTACATACGGAAACCTACGACGGCGCTCCCTGAACGAAGCAGCCGCGCTTGCGGCCTGTCGGTGATTTCGGTATCACAGTGCTACGGAGTGTCGGCTCCGCAGGGGAATGCAGTGGCGATACACCAGGACCTTTGGCGGCCTGTCCAGTGGGCACAGCGCTTTGCGGCCGCCTTTGCGTGGCTGCTGGCCGCCACGCTGACCCTGGTGGATGCGGGCAGCGGCCACTTCCTGGACGACAGCGTGCCGGTCGTCGGCGTGCTGGTGGCCATCGCCACCTGGCGCAGCACACAGCGTCCGGTCCGGCTGGCCGTGGCGGGCCTGCTGACGAGCCTGTTCCTCATGCACCTGTGGCAGTTCCACGCGCTCGGCATCTGCCTGGTGCTGGCGGCGGCGACCGTCATCGCCTGGATGCGGGTCTGGCGCGGCTTCTGGCCGGAATTCGTCATGCGCATCTTCGCCGCCACCCTGCTGCTCCTCGCCGTGCAGCCGGTGCTGGGTGCGCTGCAACCCGGCACGGTCCAGCCCGAGATCGGCTGGTCGCTGTCGCTGTCGGCGCTGGCGATGTTCCTGCTGGTCTACACCCCCGCGCTACGGGAAGGACGCACGCTGGACACCAGTACCGAACTGGTCGCCTTCGTGATGGCCTTCGCGTTGATCGCGCTGGTCGGCTGGCATGTCCCCGGCAGCCTGGTCGGCAAGATGGGCGTGAATTTTCCGCCGATGCGCCCCCTCTCCACACTGTGCGTCGCCGGTGTGGCGCTGGCGCTGTTGCTGCGCCAGCGCGACCGGGAACGCCCGGCATGGGCGCTGCTCGCGCTCATCGCGGTGCCGCTGCTGCTCACACTGCTGCAGACGCTGGGCGGCGTCACCACGCCGGTCAACGCGCTGCTGCATCAGCTGGGCTGGCTGCCGCGCGCCTCGACACCGCTGATCGGCGGCTACACCGACTATGCGGTGCTTACCGGCTGGCTGGCCGTGGCGGTGCTGCCGCAGGCGCTGCAGCGCTGGGAAAGCATCCGCTGGGGCATCACCCGCGGCTTCGGTATCGCCCTGGCCTCCGTCGCCGGCATGGCGACGCTCGGCTTGCTGATCCAGCTGCCCTACCACCGCGAAGGCCTGTCGATCTACCAGATTTCGCTGACGTCCTCCGCGCAGCTGGTGGCGATGGGCCTGGCGCTGGCGGTCGCCGGCGAGAACTCCCTGCGCGAACGCCTGTTCGGCGTACTGCCGATGGCGGCGGCGCTGATGCTGGGCGGCATGTACTGGGGGGCCGCGACTGCCGACCGCGATGCGATGGCGCGCAACGTCATGAAGACGCAGACGGCCAGCGCGGCGCCGACCTTCCTGCGTGGCATGGAACTCCGCCGCGGCGCCCTGCGCCAGCTGTCCGCGTCGCTGACCGCTGCGGCACCCGACGCCGCCGAAGGCCTGTTCCATCACTACGTCGACGACATGGTCAGCGCGTACGCCGGCTTCCGCGTGGTCCGCAGCGTGGGCGACGGCGGCGAGTTCCGCTGGGTGGAGCCTGGTTTCGACGCCCCGGTCGCACCCTCGCCGCCCGTGCCGGTCGCGCAGACGGGCCATCTGCACGCGGTCCCGGGCGGGTGGTGGCTGACGGTCGATACCGCGGGCCGCCGCACGCAGGGGTTCATCGCGCTGGACGGTTTCGTGAAGACGCTGGTCAAGGCGGTGCTCTCGGATCGCCCGGTGCGCGCGACCGCGGACGGCATGGACACGCTGGAGCAGGGCGAGCCGCAGGGATCGCCGCTGTCGGTGGAGCGCGTGCCCCTGCCCGGCCATGACGTGCAACTCGAACTGTGGGCGCCGCCAGCCCTGAACTCGTTCACGCTGCCGCGCGCGCTCGTCGTCGGCGGCCTCAGCAGCGGTCTGCTGATCGCGTTCGTGCTGTTCCTGCTGGATATCTCGCGGCGCCGATCTTCGGAGGCGGCGGAAACCGCACGCTCGCTGCTGCTGGAAACCGAGCGCCGCCTCGATGCGCAGCGGCGCCTCAACGACGCCGCCGCGATGGACAGCGCCACCGGCCTGCCGCGCTTCTCGGCGCAGGCCAGCCTCATCACCGAACGGATCGCCGCGCCGTCGGCGCACGGTCACGGCCTGGCGATCGTCGACCTCGATGGATTCGGCATGGTCAACGACTCCTTCGGGCACGACGGCGGCGACGAAGTACTGCGCAGGATGGGCCAGCGGATCTCCGCGGCGTGCGAGGGCCAGGGTGCCGTGTACCGCTACGGCGGCGAAGGGTTCCTGGTGCTTTTCCCTGACATCGACATCGACCAGCTCAGCCGGTGCGCGGAAGAGATCCGCCGCGCCGTGGGTCAGCCGGTCGCGCTGTACTCCACCCATCCGTCGTTCACCGTCACCGCCAGCATCGGCCTGGCGCATGCGCCCGAACACGGTGCCGACCTGCAGACGCTGTTGCGCTGCGCCGACGACGCCCGTCACCTGGCCAAGCGCGCGGGGCGCAACCAGGTGCGCCTGCCGTCGGCCACCACGCAGCAGGAAACCAGCGACCGCCTGAGCCGCGTCACCGCCCTGCGCGAGGCCGTCGCCCGGGGCCAGTTGAGGCTGGTCTACCAGCCCGTAGTGGCCGGTGACTCGTCACAGCTCACCGGCTTCGAGGCGCTCGCGCGCTGGCGCCATCCCGCCTGGGGGGACGTGCCGCCGTCGGTCTTCATTCCGCTGGCGGAAAGCGCGGGGCTGATGGAAGACATCGGCCACTTCGTCCTGGAGCAGGCCTGCCAGCAGCTGGCGCGATGGCGCGCCATGGGCCTGCGCACGCTGGGCATGGCGGTGAACCTGTCGCCGAGCCAGCTCGGCCAGCCCACGCTGGCGCCGTGGATCGCCAACTGCCTGCAACGCCACGACCTGCCGCCCGACGCGCTGACCCTGGAGCTGACCGAAAGCGTGCTGGTGGAGGACATGGGCGCCGCGCAGCAGATGCTGCAGACCCTGCATGCGCTCGGGGTACGGCTGGCGCTGGACGATTTCGGCACCGGGTACTCCAGCATGGCGTACCTGCAGCGTCTGCCGCTGGATATCCTCAAGATCGACCGCAGCTTCGTCGACGGCATCGCGGCGGAAAGCACCGACCGCGCCATCGCGCGCACCATCCTCGTGCTGGCGCACGAAATGGGCATGCGCACGATCGCCGAAGGCGTGGAGACCTCCGAACAGATGCATGCACTGCAGCAGATGGGCTGCGACGAGATGCAGGGGTATTTCTTCGGCCGCCCGATGGAGGTCGACGAGGCCACCACGCTGGCGCGCGGCGAACTGCGCCACGCGCAGGCCTGAAGGCGCGGCCGGCGCCCTGCGTCAGCGCACGCCGTCGCGCAGCTGCTCGACGAACGCGCGGCCGGCGGGACCGGGCGGCGTGTCCTTGCGCCACACCGCGCGCATCGGCATCTGCGCGTAGCGTGGGTCCGCCTCCGCGACGCGCAGGCGTTTCAGGCGGCCGGCGGCGAGATCGTCCTCGACGATGTGCAGCGGCATGTGGCCCCAGCCGAGGCCGGCGCGCAGGAAGGCATGTTTCGCGCCGAGGTCCGCCAGTCGCCAGGTCAGCGGCGACTGCACCGCGAAGTCGCGGCCCGAGGTCAACGGCGTGCGGTCGGTCAGCACCAGCTGCACCTGCTTCACCAGCACCTTCGCCGGCACGGCGCCGCGCACCGCCGCCATCGCGTGCGAGGGAGCGACGACGGTGACGAAGGGCACCGGCTGCAGGGGCTCGGTATCGAGCTCGTCCGGCAGCTCCGGCAACGAGCCGACGACGCCGATGCGGCAGGTGCCGTCCAGCACCGGCTGGATCACGCCGCCCAGCACTTCGACGTACAGCCGCAAGGGCGTGTGCGGAAACGCCGTGCCGTTGTGCGCGGCGGCGCGGGTCAGCGCCTGCATCGGGAACATGACGTCCACCGCCACCGACAGTTCCGGCTCCAGGCCTTCGGCCACGCTACGGGCGCGCGCCTTGAACGTGTCCATGTGCTCGGCCACCGCGCGCGCCTCCACCAGCAGTGCGCGGCCGGCATCGGTGAGTTGCGGATAACGGGCGCTGCGGTCGAACAGCGTCACGCCCAGTTGCAACTCCAGGTTGGCGAGCGTCTGGCTGACCACCGATTGCGCGCGTCGCAGCTTGCGTCCCGCTGCGGAAAAACTGCCATGCTCTGCCGCCGCGATGAAGGTGCGCAGCTGGTCGAGGGTGACGGCGTCGAGCATATATCGCTCCAGACGATGGATTTCATCGAAATATATAGGCTTCCGCCATAGATGGCGACGACCTAACCTGCGCTCCGTACCTGCTGCACCCACCCCATTCCCCGGAGCCCACCATGTCCACCGTTACCGCTACCCCCAGCACTCTTCGCGTTCCCGCCCTGCGTGGCGCGGCCGACCTGACCGGCCGCACGCTGCTCGCCTCGCTGTTCGTCATTTCCGGCCTCGGCAAGCTGGCCGCCTATGCCGGCACCGCCGGCTACATGGCATCCGTCGGCGTCCCCGGCGCCCTGCTGCCGCTGGTCATCGCACTGGAAGTCGTCGGCGGCCTGGCGATCATCGCCGGTTACCGGACGCGCATCGTCGCCAGCCTGCTCGCCGCGTTCTCGATTGCGAGTGCGGTGCTGTTCCATAGCAACCTCGGCGACCAGATCCAGCAGATCATGTTCCTGAAGAACATCGCCATCGCCGGTGGCTTCATCACGCTGGCGGCGCGCGGCGCCGGCGGCTGGAGCGTCGACAACCGCTGATCCAGCACCTCACCCGGAATCACGGAAACGCCGGCCTTGCGCCGGCGTCTCCGTGTCCGCGACGGGCGCGGCCCGCACGCCGGTACAAGCCCCACCGGCAGGGGTATGCGAGCGTGCAGGCTGCCCCCGCCGCTGGAGTCCAGCATGCCCGGCCGCTTTCTTCCCCTTCTGTGTCTCTCGGGCCCGTTCGCCTGCGCGGCCGCGGCATCGGCGACGGGGATGGAGCGGCTGCCGGTGACACCGTTCGCCGCGCTGCCCGCCGATGTCCGTCATCCGGAGAGCCTGACGGTCGACCCGGCCAGCGGCGAGGTCTATGTCGGCACGTTCGACGCACGCGAGCCCGCGTCGTCGCGCAACAACCAGCTGCTGCGCTTCGATGCCGACGGTCGCCTGCTTGCGCAACGCAGCTTCGGCGCGACGCCGCTGACGGGCATCGGATTCTTCAAGGGCAAGCTGTACGTGCTGAACTTCGGCGCGTCGACGCTGCAACGGCTCGACGCCGCGTTCACCGCCACGTCGCCGATCGAGGACCTGGCGACGTTCGCCGCGCTGGCGCCTGCGGCACCACCTCCGCGGCCCATCGCCAATCCCGATGGCAGCCAGGACCTGGTCACCTACGGGTCGCAGGGATTTCCGGCGATCAACGGGCTGGTCTTCGACCGTACCGGCGCACTCTATGTGTCGGACTCGTTCCAGGGCGCCATCTACCGCATCGCCCAGGCCGCGACCTGCACGCCGTGCCACGTCGAGGTGTTCGCGCGCGATCCGCTGCTGGCGACCACCGGTGCGCTGCCGTTCGGTGCGAACGGACTGGCGTTCAACGCGGACGAATCGATCCTGTACATCAACAATGCCGGCGACGGCCGCGTGCTGCGGCGGCGCATGCCGCAGGGCGACATCGAGATCCTTGCCGACGGCGTCTACGGCGCCGACGGCCTGCTGTTCCACCAGGGACTGCTGTGGGTGGCGGCGAACCAGATCGACACTCTCGTCGCGCTCGACGAGCGCGGACGCGTGCGCCACCGCGCGGGGGATTTCCTCGGCGTGACCGCGGACGGCGCACCGCGCGGCTTGCTGTTTCCGGCGGCGAGCGCCGTGCAGGGCCATCGCATGATCGTCGCCAATCTCGCCCTGCCGCTCACGCCTGCCGTCGGCGATGAGTGGGAGGAGGACGTCACCCGCTGGAACCTCATGCAGTTCGATCTTCCCGATCCGCCACCGCCTGCCCCGTGAGGAACATCGCATGCTCAACATCACCCCGTTCGGTTGGTTCCATACCGCCATCAGCCTGGTCTCGCTGTTCGGCGGCCTGTACGCGCTGCTGCGCTACCACGACATCCGCTACGCGACCGCCTTGGGCAAGACCTACACCTGGTTCACCGTCGCCACGTGCCTGACCAGTTTTTTCCTGATGCGAACCGGCAAGCTGAGCGAAGCGCACGGGCTGACCGTGCTGACGCTGATCGTGCTGGCCGCCGCGGTGCTGCTGGGCCGCAACGCCGTGCTTGCTTCGTGGCGGCATGTCGCGGCCTCGCTGGCCTTCACGCTGACCGTGTACTTCCACTTCATCCCGGGCTTCACCGAAACGCTGACGCGCGTGCCGATCGGCGCGCCGCTGGTGTCTGGTCCGCAGGATCCGCTGCTGCAGAAGCTGGTAGGCGCGACGTTCCTCGTGTTCCTGGTGGGCATGATCCTGCAGGTGAGGTATCTGCGGCGCGGCCGCCTCCACGTGCCGCATCCTGCGACCTGAGCCTGAGGAATTCCTGGCGCGATGCTCACCGCATTGCCGCTGCTCGACACCTTGCTCGACGCGCACGCGTCGTCGCTGGGTGGTGATGCCATGGGCTATCGGAATCACGCCTACCGGGTGGCGAACTTCTACTGGCGGTTGCTGCCCGGCAATGCGGACATGCTGGAGAAGCTGAGCATCGCGGTGGCTTTCCATGATCTCGGCATCTGGACGGCAGGCACGTTCGACTATCTGCCGCCTTCGCGCGCGCTGGCGCGTGACCACCTGCGCGCGATCGGCCGGGCGGGATGGCAGCGCGATGTGGACGCGATGATCGCCCACCACCACCGGTGCCGGCGCATGCCACCGGAGACGCATGCGAGCGTGGAGACGTTCCGGCGCGCGGACTGGATCGACGTCAGCAACGGCGTGCTGCGTTTCGGCCTGGCCCGCGACGTCGTCCGCGATGTCAGGGCAGCGTTCCCCGACGCGGGCTTCCATCGTCGACTGCTGCATCTCACCTTGCAGCGGCTGCGGCGACACCCGCTCTCGCCCCTGCCGATGATGCGGTGGTGACGATGGGGATCGCCCTGGGTCGCGCCGACGGACGGTCATTGACTTATATAGTTAGGACTCCTAACTTATTCGCCATGATCGATACCCCCTTCCAACGCAGGCAGGCCACGCGCGGACTCGAGCAGTTGTCCTCGCTGGTCCGTGCGCAGTCATGGCGCCAGGACGGCACGCCGTCGCTGCCGCCGACCCAGGCCGCGGTGCTGCGCATGCTGCAGGGCGTACAGGACGGCCTGCGAGCGCGCCAGATCGCCGAGCGTCTGGGCGTGTCGGCGGCGAGCCTCAGCGATTCGCTGAAGGCACTGGAAGGCAAGCAATGGATCCGCCGCACGCCCGATCCCGACGATGCCCGCGCCGCGCGCGTGCGCCTGACCTCGTCCGGCTCGCGCATGGCCACGCAGCTGCAGCGCCCCGACCAGGGCATGGGTTCGTTGGTCGAATCGCTGGGCGAAGCCGATCTCGGCGCGCTGCTGCGCGTGACGCAGTTGCTGGTCAACGAAGCGCAGGAACAGGGCCTGGCCACCGGCCTGCGCACCTGCCTGGGTTGCACCTTTTTCCGCCCCTTCGCTTCCGGCCAGCGCGATGCACCGCATGTCTGCGCGTTCCTGGACAAGGCGTTCGGCGACGCGGAGTTGCGCGTGGATTGCGCGGAGCAGCAGCCCGACGACGAATCCCGCCAGGAGCGCGTGCTGCGCTTCCGGCAACCGACTCCGCCCTAGGCGGAAACAAGAAGGGCGGCGCCCGACTGCCATCGGACGCCGCCCGGTACCCCCCACCCACCCTACGAGAGCAAGCAAGAGGAATTCGATTATGCGCCAGAACATCTCCCGACGTTTCGCGTTGGCCGCGGCACTCGCGCTGGCCATCGGCGGCGTGCACGCCCACGACGGCAAGGCCCACACCGGCGGCATCGCGTCCGCCGCGAACAAGGCCGTGACGGCCGACTTCGACATCGTCCACACCAAGATCACCACCGAAAAGAACATCGCCACCTTCCACATGGCCGTCTCCGGCAAGGCCGGCAAGACCACGCCGGCGGCGACCGGCAAACTGGCCGGCAGCGATGTGTTTTCCTACGTGTGGCCGACCACCATCGACCCGTACGAAGTCGGCTTCGAGAAAGGCGCCGGCATCCTCGCGATGGCGGTCACCGCACATCCCGACTTCGACGACACGCCGCTGTACGACGAGAACGGCGACGGCAAGCTCGACAACGATGGCGACCTCTGGCACAGCCACTGGGTCGTGCTGCAGCCGAACGAGGCCTGCGGTCCCGGTGCGCTGGGCGTGGTCGACATTCCGGAAGGCAGCAAGCCGCGCCTGCCGAAGACGTGGCCGGGCTTCCCCATCCTGCTCGACAGCCCGGGCTGGAGCCCGACGCTCAACGCGGAGACGGTGGAAGTGAAGGTGCCGTTCGACGACATCGGCGTGGTCACCGCCGGCAGCTTCGACGGCGTCACCTCCGGCCTGCGCGTCAATGCCAGCGTGCATGCACCGCTGCTGTGCGTGGTGGACGTGTTCAAGGTCGCCTCCGGCAACCTCAGCCTGCCTGGCAAGCCGAACAAGTAACCGCTCCCGCGCCGGCCTGCACAGGGCCGGCGCGACCCTACGGGACACCCCCCATGAACCTCATCGATCGTCCGGCGCCACCCTGGCAGGTGGACCGCTGGTTCAACACGCCCCACGCCATCACCCTGGAGTCCCTGCGCGGCAAGGTCGTCGTGCTGGAAGCCTTCCAGATGCTCTGCCCCGGATGCGTCGCGCACGGCCTGCCCCAGGCCGCGCGCGTGCACGCCACGTTCCCGCACGACCAGGTTGCCGTCATTGGGCTGCATACCGTCTTCGAGCACCACGCGGCGATGACGCCGGTCGCCCTGGAAGCCTTCCTGCACGAGTACCGCATCGCGTTCCCCGTCGGCGTGGATCGGCCCGGCACGCGCGGACCGATTCCGCAGACGATGGAGGCCTACGCCATGCGCGGCACGCCGACCCTGCTGGTGATCGACGCGCAGGGCCGCCTACGCCACCAGCATTTCGGCCAGGTCAGCGATCTGGTGCTGGGCGCGCAGATCGCATCGCTGGTGCACGAGGCGGAAGCTTTCGCAGCCAGCGAAGAGACGCAATCGCCCCCGCGGGCGGACGCCGGCTGCGACGCGAAGGGTTGTGCGATCCCGGGCTGAGGCCTGTTGGCCGGTCCTTCGTGGTCGCCGCGTTCAAGTGGTCACAGGGGCTTCACGGCGCGTTCGCGCCACTCAGGTTTGGATAGCACCATGCACCGCGCCCCTGCCCCTTTTTCGCTGCTGCACCGCCTGGCCTTCATGGGCCTGGGGATGACGCTTGCGGTGCTCAGCGGGGCGTTATTTCCCTGAGCTGTCAGGACGCCGGCGCCGCGGGATCCAGCTCCGCCGCCCACGCCAGGGCCACGGTCCGCTCCTCGGGCGCGAAGGTCCGCATCTCCGTCCTCGGCATCACCCTGTCGGCCAGTCCGGTGACCGTCACCAGCCAGCGCTTGTCGGTGACCACCGCAGCGCGCGCGAAGCGGTCGTATTCGCCGCGCTTGGACAGCGCGTAGCGCAGGTCCTTGCCGATGACTTCCAACGCCAGCCCATGCAGATCGCTGATGTCGCTGACCACGGCGATGCGCTCGAAGCGCGCCAGCCGCGATTCGATGTCGGAGATGCAAGCGTCGTAATCTGCGCCGGTGAGTTCGTCGGTAAACCGGTATGCCGCGACGTGCGGCGGGCTCGCCAGGATGTCGATCATGCGCGGGCTCCATGAAAACCAGCCGCGACCTTAGCCCGTGCCGGCGGCACCGTGCGTCAAATCCGCTTCACGAAGCTGCACCGTGCCGGCACGCGCTAGCGCTCCTCGCGCGTGAGCGACCAGAAGCCGATATCGCGACGCACCCGGTAGCCGAGCTGTTCGTACAGCGTCTTCGCGCGCGGATTCTCGTGGCTGACGTGCAGGAACGGTTGCACGCCGCGCGCCAGCGTTTCATTGGTCAGCCACGTCGTCAGGCGGCGCGCATAGCCGCGGCCGTTGAAGTCCGGATGCGTGCAGATGGCGCTCATCTCCCGGCTGTCCGCATTGCCCAGTCGTTCACCGATCATCGCCGCGAGTCGGCCGTCATCGTAGATGCCGAAGTAGCGCCCCAGTTCCATCGTGCGTTCGCGGAAGTAGTGGGGATAGACCAGCGCGGTCAGCGCCAGCACCTCGTCGCGCTGCGCATCGCCGAGCGGCACGATGTCCGGACCCTCGCCCACCGCCAGTGGCGCGTCGCACACCATCTGCGCGAGCGGGCGGAAGGCCTGCAGGTTCCAGCCTTCGTGTCGTGATGGCGCGACCCCGATCAGGTACACCGACTCGCCCGGGGCAACCAGCATGTCGAGCGCGCGTTCCGTCGGGACGTCGGCGGACGCGACCCCCAGGAACGGGGCATAGGCGGCCGGGTAGCGCGCCACGTCACCGGCATGCAGGGCGATGTCGCTGTGGATGGAATCCAGAGCGGACCAGAACGGGTTGTCGAGGGCGGTGGTCATGGGCGTGTGTGCCGGGGGAACCACGATTATCCACGCGTGGACCCGTGGTGCATCCGGCGATGGTGCTCCGTATGCTGCGCGCATGACGACCTCGCCCGTTCTCCGGTCCCTTCGCGCCGCGTCCATTGCCTCGGCCCTGTTGCTGGCCGGCTGCGTGACCGCCCCGCCTGCACCCACGCGACCGCCTGCCGACACCCGCAGCGAGATCGTGCGGCGTATGCCCGCCAAGGTCGCTGATCGCGAACGGTGGGCGGCCGACATCGAGACCGCGTTTGCCGCGCAGCGGATCGCACCGAACAGCGAGAACATCTGCGCGGTGCTGGCGGTCACCGAACAGGAGTCGGGCTACGTCGCCAATCCCGCCGTCGCCAACCTGCCGAAGATCGCGCGCGGCGAGATCGACCGTCGCGCCGCGGCCATGCACGTGCCGAGGTTCCTCGTCGACGCCGCGCTGGCGTTGCGCTCACCGGACGGACGCACGTACGCGGAACGCCTGCGCGTGGTGCGCACCGAGCGCGACCTCAGCGACATCTACGAGGACATGATCGGCAGCGTGCCGCTGGGCAAGCGCCTGTTCGCCGATTACAACCCCGTGCAGACCGGCGGACCGATGCAGGTGGGCATTCCTTTTGCCGAATCGAAGGCCGCCGGCTATCCCTATCCGGTCGACGGCAGCATCCGCGACGAAGTGTTCACCCGGCGCGGCGGCCTGTACTTCGGCATCGCCCATCTGCTGGGTTACGAGACGCCCTACACGCGCAAGGTGCACCGCTTCGCCGACTACAACGCCGGCTGGTACGCCAGCCGCAATGCGGCGTTCCAGAGCGCGGTCGGCATCGCGACCGGCGCCACGCTCGCGCTGGATGGCGACCTGCTCGCGCCCGGTGCGCCGCTGGACAAACCGGGCCAGACCGAGCGTGCCGTACGCCGGCTGGCCGGCGCACTGCGCATGGACGAGCGCGCGATCCGCGACGCACTGGAGCGCGGCAGCCGGCTCGATTTCGACGACACCGATCTGTACGCGCGGGTGTACGCCCTGGCCGAAGCGCGCGCAGGAAAACCGCTGCCGCGCGCGATCATCCCGGGCATCCGGCTGGAAAGCCCCAAGATCACCCGCGAACTGACCACCGCCTGGTTCGCCACGCGGGTGGACGAACGCTACCGGAACTGCCTGCAACGCTGAGGGCGCGTCAGCCGCCGAACGTCCCCCACCAGCGCGCGAACGCCTGCCATTCCTGCGTACCGGGCACCAGGTGCATCAGGACGAAGTTGATCGCGAAGACCGCGGTGACGAACGGGAACACGCCGCGCCCACGTGGTGCCCGGCGTTCGAACCACATCAACAACCCCAGCACAACGA
Source organism: Pseudoxanthomonas sp. LjRoot143 (assembly GCF_964252945.1). NCBI lineage: Bacteria > Pseudomonadati > Pseudomonadota > Gammaproteobacteria > Lysobacterales > Lysobacteraceae > Pseudoxanthomonas > Pseudoxanthomonas sp. LjRoot143. The sequence goes on from NZ_CAXUPM020000001.1 coordinate 2,615,564, forward strand.
ACGTCACTGCGTAGCCGCCCCATGAAGGATTGAAGCGCACCCCTTCCGGCAACAGCGCGAGCATCAGGCGCGCCATCGCCGGATCGATCATCACCAGCGCCGTGGCGACCATGTAACGCGCGTGCCGTGCGGGGTCGCGCCGATGGCGGATGGCGAGCCCCCAGAACAGCGCCAGCATCAGCGACGCCGCCATGCCCAGGTACAGCAACATGGCCTGCAATCCGAACATCTCCGCGGGCGCCGCCGCCATGCGCAGATGCGACAGCCACAACGCGGTCAGCACTACGCCGGGCATCACCCCATAGGAGAACTGGCCGATCTGCCGGTGCAGCGCCACGCGCCGTGTCCGGATCAGCCAAGGCTGCACCAGCAGCATCGCCATCCATGCCAGCATCAGGCCGGCATGCAGGTGGGTGACCGCATCGGCCAGGCCCAGCCGGCTGAAGTACGTCTTCCAGAAGCCCAGTCCCGCCAGCGCGAGCAGGCCCCACATCCACACACCACTGCCGACGCCCCAAAGACCCGGCCTGCGCGGGACCGCGCCTGCTGCAGAAACCGCCATCACGCCACCTTCCTGTTGATCGTGGCAGGTTGAACGCCCCGCCGGACCGGCACCGGACAGCCGCCTGTCGAATTCCGCGCCGCCCGCTCGTCGCGTTCAGGAAGGCGCCATTCCGGTGCCGCATTCCCGGAGGTTTCCATGCCGTACATCGATGGTTTCGTGGCCGCCGTGCCCACCGCCAACAAACAGAAGTTCATCGACCACGCGAGTCTCGGCGATCCTGTGTTCATCGAGCAGGGCGCCACGCGCGTGATGGAGTGCTGGGAGGAGGACGTACCCGACGGCAAGGTCACCGACTTCCGCAAGACCGTGCAGGCGAAGGAAGACGAAAGCGTGGTGTTCTCGTGGATCGAATGGCCCGACAAGGCCACCCGCGACGCCGGCATGAAGAAGATGATGGACGACCCGCGCATGTCGCCGGAAAACAACCCGATGCCGTTCGACGGCAAGCGGCTGATCTACGGCGGCTTCGTGCCGGCGCTGGAACTGGGCAAGAACGGTGCGCGCTCGCCCTATGTGGACGGATTCGTGCTTGCCGTTCCCACCCAGGCCAAGGCCGCGTTCACCGAGCACGCCACGCTGTTCGACAAGGTGTTCATGGACTTCGGCGCGACCCGCATCATCGAGGGCTGGGGCGATGACGTGCCGCGCGGCAAGCAGACCGACTTCTATCGTGCCGTCCAGGCGAAGGACGACGAGACCGTGGCGTTCTCGTGGGTCGAATGGCCCGACAAGGCCACGCGCGATGCCGGCATGAAGAAGATGATGGAAGACCCGCGCATGGATCCGGCCAACCAGGACAACCCACCGATGCCGTTCGATGGCAAGCGCATGATCTTCGGCGGCTTCACGCCGGTAGTCGAACTGCACGCATGACCTGAAGATGCCGGGGTGCCGATGCGCCCCGGCATTCCCGGTGGTGCTCGCGCGTAGAAACTTCACGCTGTCATCACGTCGGTCGCATGTCGCTCGCGGCCGACACCATCGCTGCACACGTTTGCGTACACGTGTATCCATGCATTTCCTGACACATGCACGATGCTGGCGCATCGCGCACCACGCCAGTGCGCAACGCAAAAAGCGTATGGAAACTTCGACATTCAGGACATAACGCGAATTACTTTCGCGTCGTTGCGCCTCGCCCTGTGATCGTCGACTCACTTCGAGCACTTCGCTGCCGCCTAAGGTGATTGCGGTAACGCGACGCCGTCGTACGACGGCGTTACGACGGTTACCGCTGTGCCTGGGACAGCACGCCATCCATTGCTGCCCGCACACAAGAGAGATCCACCACTTCCAACGCACTATTCAGGGGCGCAACGCATGGGCAAGAGAGAGAAGCCGTACGCACGTGTTTCCAGGACGCCGCTGGCGTCCGCAGTGAGATGGGCCCTGATCGCCGCCACCGTGGTCGGCAGCAGCCATGCCGCCGCCCAGACGGCGGAACCGGCGGCCGCGCCAGCCGCCACGCCACCGGCCGAGGAGGCCACCACGCTCGACACGGTGTCCGTGCTCGGCAGCCGTGGGTTGCCGCGTTCGGTGTCCACGTCCGCGGTGCCGATCGACATCATCAGCGCCGAGGAATTCCGCAACCAGGGCGCGACCGATGCGCTCGACCAGCTGCGCGTGCTGGTGCCGTCGTTCAACGTCAGTACCATTCCGATCGACGATGCCGCCAGCCTGGTGCGCCCCGCCAACCTGCGCGGCCTGCCGCCGGACAACACGCTGGTACTGGTCAACGGCAAGCGTTTCCATCGCTCGGCCGTCATCACGTTCCTCGGCCATGGCCTGTCGGACGGTTCGCAGGGTCCCGACCTGTCGGTGTTCCCGTCGATGGCGCTGGAACAGGTGGAAGTGCTGCGCGATGGCGCGGCGGCGCAGTACGGCTCCGACGCCATTGCCGGCGTCATCAACTTCGGCCTGAAGAAGATCAGCGAGGGTGGCGCGTTCGAGGCATTCGCCGGCCAGTACTACGAAGGCGACGGCTTCACCACCCAGTACACCGCGCAGATCGGCCTGCCGCTGACCGCACGCGGCTACGCCACGCTGACGGCCGAATGGCGCAATGCCGACGACACCTCGCGCAGCGTGCAGCGCAACGACGCCGCGGCCGCCATCGCCGCGGGCTATCCGGGCGTACCGGACCCTGCACAGATCTGGGGTTCGCCGGAGGTCAACGACGACATCAAGTTCGTCGCCAATCTCGGCATCAGCGGCGACAGCGTCGATGTCTACCTGTTCGGCAACTACGCGAAGCGCGATGTCGATGGCGGCTTCTATTTCCGCGACCCGACCGCGCGTTCCGGCGTGTACTCCAACGATGGCGGCGAGACGCTGCTGATCGGCAACACCACGGGGGTCGGCACCTGTCCGACCATTGCGTTGCGCGACGGCGCAGGCAACCTCATCCCGTACAGCACGGTCAGCGCGGCCGTGGCGACCCTGCCGTCGAACTGCTTCACCTTCCTGTCGTCGCTGCCGGGCGGCTTCACGCCACGCTTCGGCGGCTCGCTGGAGGACGTCTCGGTGGTCGGCGGCGTCAAGGGCACGTGGGGCAACGCGTGGCACTGGGATGCCAGCGTGACCTACGGTCGCAACGACATCGACTTCACCATCTACAACACGGTCAACGCGTCGCTCGGCGCGGCGCAGTCCGACGGCCTGCGCTTCCATCCCGGCGGAAACACACAGACCGAGAAAGGCGTGAACTTCGACGTCGGTACCGACATCGAGACCACGTTCACCGCACAACCGCTGCGCCTGTCGGCCGGTGCGGAATGGCGCGAGGAGAGCTTCGAGGTGAAGGCCGGCGACGGTCCGTCCACCGCCATCGGCCCGCTGACGCAGCAGGGCTTCGCGCTGGGTTCCAACGGCTTCAACGGCTTCAGCCCGCGCACGGCCGGCGAATGGGATCGCAGGAACTGGGCGGTCTACCTCGATCTGGAAGCGCAGTTCACCGAGCAGTTCCTGCTGGCCGCCGCCGTGCGTCGCGAGGATTTCGACGACTTCGGCAGCACCACCAACGGCAAGCTGACCGGTCGCTTCGACGTCACCGACACGTTCGCCCTGCGCGGCGCCCTCAACACCGGCTTCCGCGCGCCCACGCCCGGCCAGGCCAACATCAGCCAGATCACCACGGCGTTCGAAGGCAGCGCGCTGATCGACATCGCCACGCTGCCGCCGACCAATCCCATCGCCCAGCTGAAGGGATCCCGTGCGCTCACCCCCGAGGAATCCAGGAGCGCATCGCTGGGGCTGGTGTGGAGCAGCGGCGACTGGCTGGTGACGGTGGACGGCTACCACATCGAAGTCGAGGACCGCATCGCGCTGAGCACCAGCTTCGAGCTGACCGACGCGGAGCGCGCGGCACTGGTGGCCTCGGGAAATCCGGAAGCGGCCTCGCTCAACTCGGTGACCTACTTCGGCAACGCCTTCGACACCACCACCACCGGCGTCGACGTGGTGACCAGCGTCGAGACCGGGCACTTCGGCGGCAAGACGACGTATGCGCTGGCGGCGAACTGGAACAAGTCCGAGGTGGACCGCTACGACGCCAACTTCATCAACGAGGCCCGCGTCTACAAGATCGAGGAGTCGTTGCCGAAGACCAAGGGCTACTTCAGCGTCAACCACCAGCGCGAGGTCTTCCACGCCAACCTGCGCCTCAGCTACTACGGCTCGTGGTACGAAGATCATCTGGACAGCGGCGCCATCCTGGTCGAAGACGGCGGCCTGCCGATCTACGAAGACAGCAAGGTGATCGTCGATGCCGAGGTGGGCTGGACGTTCCCGTCGGGCCTGTACGTCAACGTCGGTGCGCAGAACCTGTTCGACGAGACCCCGGACGACAATCCGTGGGGCGCGGCGGTCGCGGGCGCGGCGTATCCGGTGCATTCGCCGTACGGCTTCAACGGCGGCTTCTACTACGCCCGCGTGGGCTGGAAGTTCTGACAATGCAGTAGACCGGAGCCGGTGTCCGCGTGGGCACCGGCTTCCGGATCAGCCGGGCGTCGCCCCTCGCGCGACATCCTTCGCCACCTCCGCGACCAGCGCGCGCAGCCACTGGTGCGCCGGATCGTGGCGGTAGCGCACATGCCACGCCATCTCCAGCGGGAACGTGCCCAGATCCACCGGTGTGGGCAGTACCTTCAGGCGCGGATCGCGCGCCAGCTGCGCACAGATCAGCTTCGGCAGCGTGGCGCAGTAGTCGGTGGCCGCCACCAGTTCGGGAATCGACAGGAAATGCGTCACCGACACGGCGACGTCGCGCCGTAGCCCCTGCTTTTCCAGGGCCTGGAACAGGCCGGCGCGCAGCTTGCCCGGCGGTACCACGTTGACGTGCCGCAACTGTTCGTACTGCGCCTTCGACAGGCGCTTGTTGACCACCGGATGATCGGCCCGCACCACGCAGGCGACACCATCGTCGCCCAGGTGCTGCACCACCAGATTGTCCGGGGGCTCGACGAACCGCCCCAGCACCATCGCGGTTTCGCCTGACATCGCCCCTGTCTCGGCCAGGTCGGTACCGAACGGGACCAGGCGCAGGCGGATCCCCGGCGCGCGCTCGCGCAGCCGCGCCGCAATGGCGGGCACCAGCACGAACTCGAAGTAGCTGTTCGGCGCCAGGGTGAAGAGCCGCTCTTCCTTCGCCGGATCGAAGTGGCGCTGACCCAGCACCGCCGCATCCAGCTGCGCCAGCGCCGCGGCGATGCCGGGCGCCAGCTCGACGGCCTTCTGCGTCGGCTGCATGCCGTAGCGCTCACGGATGAACAACGGGTCCTGCAGCATCTCGCGCAAGCGCACCAATGCGTTCGACAGCGCGGGCTGGGTGATGCCCAGCCGTTCGGCGGCGCGGGTGACGTTGCGCTCGTCCATCAGCGCCAGGAACACGGGCAGCAGGTTGAGGTCGTAGCGCATGCAGTCATATTGAATTCCATATATCTGGAATTCAACAAATAAATTGGCCGAATGCCTTGGCGGCGCGCAGGCTGTGTCCATCCCGGCGAGGCGTCGGACCGGCAAGCGAAGGCGCCTCCGCTCTCATCACTGCACCGCCCGTCTGGAGCCCGCCATGTCATCCGTCGCCCTGTTCTCCCCCACCCGCCTCGGCGCCATCGAGGTCCGCAACCGCATCGCCATGGCGCCGCTCACCCGCTCGCGCGCCGGCATGGATGGCGTGCAGACGCCGCTGGCCATCGACTACTACGGCCAGCGCGCCTCGGCCGGGCTGATCATCACCGAGGCCACCAACATCTCCCGCCAGGGCCGCGGATACGCCTACACGCCCGGCCTGTACAGCGATGCCCATGTCGCCGCGTGGAAGCCGGTCACCGACGCCGTGCATGCCCGGGGCGGGCGCATCGTGGTGCAGCTCTGGCACGTCGGCCGCATGTCGCATAGCAGCCTGCAGGAAGGTGGCGCCGCCCCGGTGGCCCCCACGGCGATCCAGGCCGGCGGCAGCGTCTTCACCGAAGCGGGCCACGTGCCGCCGTCGATGCCGCGCGCCCTGGCCACCGACGAGATCGCCGGCATCATCGGCGACTACCGCCAGGCCGCACAGCGGGCGAAGGACGCCGGCTTCGATGGCGTGGAAGTGCACGCCGCCAACGGCTACCTGCTGGAACAGTTCCTGCGCGACAGCACCAACCATCGCGACGACCGCTACGGCGGCTCGCTGGAGAACCGCGCACGGCTGCTGCTTGAGGTTACCGCTGCGGTCGCCGACGTCTGGGGCGCGGATCGCGTGGGCCTGCGCCTGTCGCCGCTGTCCACCGCGGTCGGCGACACGCCGCTGGACAGCCGCACGATGGAGACCCATCTCTACGTCGCACGCCGTCTCGGCGAAATGGGCCTGGCCTACCTGCATGTGGTCGAAGGCCAGCTGCATGCCGGCAACGGCGCCGACGACTTCGATGTGAAGGCGCTGCGTGATGCGTTCGGCGGCGCCTACCTCGCCAACAACGGCTACGACCGCCAGCGCGCGCTCGACGCCACCGCCAACGGCCACGCCGACATGATCGCGTTCGGCAAGCCCTTCATCGGCAACCCCGACCTGGTCGACCGCCTGCGCCACGACACGCCGCTGTTCGACGCGCCGACGGCCGGCTACTTCGGTGGCGGCTCGGAAGGCTATACGCAGTTCACTGCCCCGCAGGCGCACGCGGCCTGATCCCGACATCCCTATCCCCTCCATCTCGATCCCTCAGGAGTCCACCATGTCCCTCCACGACCTGCTTCCCGGCAAGCTCGGTTTCGGCACCGCACCGCTCGGCAACATGTTCCGCGACATTCCGGAAGCCGAAGCGCGCGCCACCGTCGAGGCCGCCTGGAACGACGGCATCCGCTACTTCGACAACGCCCCTTTCTATGGCGCCGGCCTGGCGGAGATCCGCATGGGCGATGCGCTGGCCGACAAGCCACGCGACCAGTACGTCATCAGCACCAAGGTCGGCCGGCTGATCCTGGATGACGTCGAGGACATCAGCGCACGCGACCTGGGCGAGAAAGGCGACGTCTTCAAGTACGGTCGCCCCAACAAGATCGTCAACGATTACGCGTACGACGCCACACTCCGTTCGATCGACGACAGCCTGAAGCGCCTGAAGACCGACCGCATCGACATCGCCTGGGTGCACGACATCGCGCAGGACTTCTACGGCGACGAGTGGCTGTCGATGTTCGAGCAGGCGCGCACCGGTGCGTTCAGGGCGCTCGATCGTCTCCGCGATGAAGGCACCATCAAGGCGTGGGGCCTGGGCGTGAACCGCGTTGAGCCGATCGAACTGCTGCTGGAACTGGAAGGGCCGCGACCCGATGGCTTCCTGCTCGCCGGGCGCTACACGCTGCTCGACCATGCGCGTGCGTTGCAGCGGGTGATGCCCAAGGTGGCGGAACGCGGCCTCGGCATCGTGGTCGGCGGCCCCTACAGCTCGGGCGCACTGGTCGGCGGTCCGAACTTCGAATACGCACCTGCCACGCCGCAGATCCTCGACAAGGTGGCCCGCATCAAGGCGCTTGCCGACCTCTACGGCATCAGCATGAAAGCCGCCGGCCTGCAGTTCGCGCTGGCGAATCCCGCCGTTGCGGCCGTCATTCCCGGCGCGAGCAAACCCGACCGCATCGCCGAGGACAGCGCGGCACTGAAGGAAATCGTCCCCGCCGGCTTCTGGCGCGACCTGCGCAGCGCGGGCCTGGTGCATGCCGACGCGCCGCTGCCGGGTGGCGCCTGAGTGAGGCGGACCGCGGTCGCCTTGGTTAGCGTGAAGGCGGCTTGCGTTCCGGGATGCGACGACGCGGGGCCTGCGCTTCGCGTTCGTCCATCTCGCGCACGCGGCGGCCGGCCTCGCGGATAAGGTCCGGCAGCAGATGGGCCTCCGGCAGGTGCTTCCAGTACTTCTGTGGCATCTCCTGCCGCATCATCCGCGTGTTGAGCCGCGCGGGATTGAAGATGTTGGCGTAGTAGGTGCGCCACAGCGCATCCTCGGCATCGTCGGCCGGTGCATCGGAACGTTGCGCGCCCTCGCCCGCCCACAGATCGGTCCCGTCCCACTGCACGCTGCGATAAGGCGTCAGGATCGCCCAGCGCATGCCGGCGAAGCGGCGCATGAAGAATGGCGCCACGCGATCGACGATGTAGTGGTCGGGTTCGAACCAGGCGATATAGGTATTGTCCTCGCCGTCCACTTGGCGGAAGCGCACGAACGCCTTCATCTTGTGGGTGTCGCGGCGCACCGCCTGTGACCAGCGGGTGGCCCGATGCACGTCGGCATCGGTGGCGCGATCCAGCAGCGCACGCTCGCCGTTGCCGATCCGCCATAGCAGGCGATAGAGCAACGCGTGCCTGCCGACATCGCGATGACACAGCACGGATGCCGCGAACGCCATGAACTCCGCCGGCACCGACAGTCCCTTGCGACGCGCTGATTGATCCATCACGGCCGCTGCCGCGAGCAATTCACCCTGCGCATCGGCCTGCCATTCCACGGACTCCGGTGGCAGTTCCGCCTCCCACGCGTGACGCGCCTGCGCACGCCAGGCATCCAGATCCCATGCGGGCATCACGGTGGCGCGGAACATGCCGATGCCTCAGCCGAACAGGTCGGCCTGGCGCGGAGCCGGCGCCAGTTCGCTGCGCAGCCGCACCGGATCGTCGAGGCGCTGGCGCGGGTGGTGGTCCAGCAGGATGACGAACGGGAGGACCTTCTGCAGCGGCGCGCGCAGGCGCGCCAGATCCGCGACGCGCAACCTGCCCTGCCGACGCGAATCGACGATGCGCTGCACGTTGCGTGCACCCAGGCCCGGCACGCGCAGCAGCATCTCGCGCGGTGCGCTGTTGAGGTCGACCGGAAACCGCTCTGGATGGCGAAGCGCCCAGGCCAGCTTCGGATCGATGTCCAGGTCGAGCATGCCGCCCTGCGTGCCAGTCTCTTCGACGATTTCCTTCACGTCGAACTCGTAGAAGCGGAGCAGCCAGTCGGCTTGGTACAGGCGGTGCTCGCGCTGCAGCGGCGGCGCGCGCAACGGCAGCTGCGTCGATGCGTCCGGAATCGGACTGAAGGCGGAGTAGTAGACGCGGCGCATGCGGAACTGACGATAGAGCGCGTCGCTGCTGGTCAGGATCGCGCGGTCGTCGGCGGCATCCGCGCCGACGATCATCTGCGTGCTCTGCCCCGCGGGTGCGAACTTGGGGGGGCGCTTCCGCTTCGGCTGTGCCTCCTTCCTGTCGGGCTTCGCCGCCTGGATGCGCCAATGCAGCTCGCCCATCGCATCGCGGATGCCCTGCGCCTCCTTCTGCGGCGCCAGTTGCTTGAGGCCGGCCTCGGTCGGCAGTTCGACATTGATGCTCAGGCGGTCCGCGTAGCGGCCGGCGGCGGCGAGCAGTTCGGGCGATGCTTCGGGAATGGTCTTCAGGTGGATGTAGCCGGCGAAACGATGGTCCTCGCGCAGGCTGCGCGCGACTTCGACCATCTGTTCCATCGTGTAGTCGCCGTTGCGGATGATGCCGCTGGAGAGGAACAGGCCTTCGATGTAGTTGCGCTTGTAGAACTCCAGCGTCAGCCGCACGACCTCGGCAGTGGCGAAGCGCGCGCGCGGCACGTTGCTCGACACGCGGTTGACGCAGTAGGCGCAGTCGTAGATGCAGAAGTTGGTCAGCAGGATCTTCAGCAGCGACACGCAGCGTCCGTCCGGCGTGTACGAATGGCAGATGCCCATGCCCTCGGTGCTGCCGATCCCGCCCTTGCCCAGCGAATGCCGCTTGCCCGCGCCGCTGGACGCGCACGATGCGTCGTACTTGGCCGCATCGGCGAGGATCGCGAGCTTGTCTTTCAGTTGCATGCGACGATTCTAGGCAGCGCGCCGTGCAGGAGGTGAGACGGCGACAGCGCGACGTTCCGGGCTCGTGGCCGTCGCCTGCATACCGAGGACAGAGAGCGGAGAAGTCTGTCCTCAACGAATCGATGCAGACAGACCTCGCGCACCATGCAGCCCGTCGCTACAGCTTGAACAACGGCTGCAGCCGCCGCGCCAGCCAGCCGGGGAACCGCAGCGGTGCATCCAGCGCGGAGACGCAGATGCACGCCGCGCCCGGAACGGTCACTGGCTGGTGCTCGACGTCGCTGTCGAGGTCGGCCACGTCGCCGGGGGCGAACTGGCCCAACGCATCGTGGTACGCGCCGCGCAGGATCTGGGTCAGCTCGGTACCGCCATGGCCGTGCACCGGCATGCTGCGGCCGGGACCGATCTTCAGCAACAGCAAGGTGCCGGTCTTCGTGTTGGGCGCGCGGATGCAGTGCACGCCGGGTGCCATCCAGCGCCACTTCAATGCGCGGTACGAACTGCCGAAGTACGGATGCAGCGGCGTCGGCAGCCGATCGTCGTCCTCGTAAGGGGCAACGCGCGGTGCGGGCGCGGCGACCGATGGCGCCGCGTCGTCCAGCCGCTGCAGCATGGCGGCACGCAGGTCGGCGAAGCGGTCCGGGACGACGCCGGCCGGTTGCTGGTGCTCGATCAGCTGGCCGCCGATGCGCTCGGCTTCCTCCACCCGCGCACGGCAATGCGCGCAGGTCTCCAGGTGGGTGGCGGCCACGGTCGCCACTTCGACCGCCAGCGCGCCGGCCGCGTAGCTGACCACGGTGGACGCATCGAGATGATGGTGCGGATTCACGACTGACCTCTTACCAGACCCTGCAGCCGCAGGAACGCGCGCCGCAGGTGGGACTTCACGGTGCCCAGCGGCATCTGCAACTCGTCGGCGATGTCCTGATGGCTCTTGGCTTCGAAATACGACATGCGCATCAGCCGCGCCTGCACGGCGGGCAGTTCCTCGATGCGACGCTGCAGGTGGGCGTGTTCGGCATAGTCCTCGGCCGAACTGAAGGGGCGCGCCAGTTCCTCGTCGCTCGCAGGCAGCGCCTCTTCGAGTATCTGCACCCAGCCCGGTTCGCGACGCACCCGGTCGATATGCAGGTTGCGGCCGATGCGGAACAGCCAGGTCGACACCGCCCCCTGCTGCGGGTCATACATCGACGCGCGTTGCCACAGGCGCAGCAGCGCCTCCTGTGACAGTTCCTCCGCGACCGCCTCGGGACTGCCGAGCCCGCGCAGGTACAGGCACAGGCGCGGCATGAAGTGGTCGTACAGGCGCATGAAGCTGGCGCGGTCGCGCAGCCGCGCGACGGCGACCATCTCGCTGGTCCAGTCATGGATATCGCGCTGAGCGGGCGTAGGCGTGGACACCGTCCGGGCCGCCCCGGGGGGCGACAGTCTCCTGGTGAAGTCGGACGGCATGGTAAGGCCTGCTCCTGTTGTGGCTCGTGACGGCAGGCTCTACGGGGCACCGGGCGATTTGGATGCAGGACGGATCGCGACCGGATCTGCATCCGGACGCGGGATGTCGCCGTATGCCGGACCAAGCCCCCGGAGACCGGTCGCATGCCCGCACGTTCCTCCCCGTCCGCGCTCATCGGTGCGGCCCTCCTGATCGCCCTGAGCCACGCCGCGATGGCGACCACCGAGATCCAGCAGCAGGAAGCCCGTGCCTACGCACGCAAGGGCGATGCGTTGCTGTACCGCGAATCCCACTGGCGCTACCGGCAGGACGGCAATGCACGTCGGCTGGTGCTGTACCGTTGCCCGGACGGACGCGCGTTCGCACGCAAGACCGTGGTCGAACGGACGACGGCGCAGGCCCCGGACTTCGACTTCGAGGACGCACGCGATGGTTACCGCGAAGGCGTGCGCAGCGGATCGCAGGGACGCGTGGTCTATGTCCGGGCGAGTGCGACATCCCTGCTGAAGGAACGACCGCTCGCGGTGCCGGCCGCCGGCGTGATCGATGCCGGCTTCGACGCCAGCGTCCGCCTGCACTGGGCGACATTGCAGGGCGGCAGCCCGGTGACCCAGCCCTTCCTGTTGCCGAGCCGCATGGCGTTCGAGCCGGTGCGACTGGAGCCGGGGCCTGCCGTGCGCTGGAACGGCATCCCCGCGCGGCGCCTGTCGATGCGGCTGGACCGCTGGTACGGCTTCGTCGCACCGACGATGCAGCTCACCTACGCCACGACCGACCAGCGCCTGCTGGAGTTCGCCGGCATCGCGACTATCCGCGACGAACGCGGCGAACACCAGGACGTACGCATCGTCTTTCCCGACGCGCCGTCGCCCGCGGACGACCGCGGATTGCAGCAGGCGCTGGCGATCCCGCTGGTGCGCCGCTGCACCTGATTACGGAAGGCTGCATCCAATCGCGCGGCTGCCGCGTATGCCCCCTTGAACGCAGCGGAGATCCACGCGATGCAGGCAGGCGCTTCCTCCCCCCCGTCCGTGCACCGTGGCCTGGCCGCGCTGCGCCGATGGTTCGATACGCAGGTGCGCGAAGAGGACGCGACGGCGAGCGCGCAGCGGATCGACTGGCTGCGTGCCGTGCCGTTCCTCGGCATGCACCTGGCCTGCGTGGCGGTGCTGTGGGTGGGCGTATCGCCGATCGCGGTGATCGTGGCGGTCGCGCTGTACGCGCTGCGCATGTTCGCCATCACCGCGTTCTACCACCGCTATTTCTCGCACCGCACGTTCCGCGCCTCGCGAGTGGTGCAGTTCGCGTTCGCGCTGATCGGTGCGGCCAGCGTGCAGCGCGGACCGCTGTGGTGGGCCGCGCACCACCGCAACCATCACCGCCATGCCGACACCGCGGCGGATCCGCATTCGCCGAACGTGCACGGCTTCTGGTGGAGCCATGCGGGCTGGTTCCTGACGCGTGAGGGCTTCCGCACAGACTGGTCGCGCATTCCCGACCTGGCCGGCTATCCGGAACTGCGCTGGCTGGACCGCTACGACACGGTGATTCCCGTGATGCTCGCGGCAGGCCTCTACCTGCTCGGCGAGCTACTTGAGCGCTTCACGCCGGCGCTCGGCACCAGTGGTCCGCAACTGCTGGTGTGGGGCTTCTTCGTCTCGACGGTGGTGCTGTTCCATGCCACCGTCACCATCAACTCGCTGGCGCATCGCTTCGGCAAGCGTCGCTTCGACACGCGCGACGACAGCCGCAACAACCTGTGGCTGGCGCTGCTGACGTTCGGCGAGGGCTGGCACAACAACCATCATTTCTTCCCGGGCACTGCGCGCCAGGGCTTCCGCTGGTGGGAAGTGGACCTCACCTGGTACGGCCTGCGCCTGCTGGCGATGCTCGGGCTGGTACACGACCTCAAGCCGGTGCCCGCCTGGGTGCTGGCGAAGGCGAGGCACTGAGCATGCGCATCGCCGTCATCGGATCGGGGATCGCCGGGCTGGCATCGGCCTGGTGGCTGTCGCACCACCACGATGTCGTGCTGTACGAAGCCAACGACTATCTCGGCGGGCATACGCACACGCACGACGTCGAACAGGCCGGCCGGCGCTATGCCATCGACAGCGGCTTCATCGTCTTCAACCAGGACCACTATCCGCGTCTCTGCAGCCTGTTCGACGACCTCGGCGTGGCCTCGCAGCCCACCACGATGAGCTTCTCCGTGCACAGCGAGCGCACCGGCCTGGAGTACAACGCCACCACCCTGGACACGCTGTTCTGCCAGCGCCGCAATCTGGTGTCGCCACGTTTCCTCGGCATGCTTCGGGACCTGGTGCGCTTCTACCGCGAGGCGCCTGCCCTGCTCACCACCAACGAGCCCGGCCCGACCCTCGGCGACTACCTGCAGACCGGCCGCTATGGCGCGGCGTTCCGCAACGAACACCTGATCCCGATGGCGTCCGCACTGTGGTCGTCGCCGCCGCAGCAGATCCTCGATTTCCCTGCGCGTTACCTGGTGCAGTTCATGGCCAATCACCGGATGCTGACGCTGGGGCGGCGCGCACCGTGGCGCGTGGTGAGCGGCGGGTCCGCCACCTATGTGCGGGCACTGCGCGAGCGCTGGCGCGTACAGGAACGCCTGTCGTGCCCGGTCTATGCCGTGCGGCGCGATGCGGGCGGCGTCGAAGTCGTCAGCGAGCACGGGCGCGAGCGCTACGACCACGCCGTGCTCGCCTGCCACAGCGACACCGCGCTCGCCCTGCTGCAGGGCGATGCCGACGCGCGCGAGTGGGAGATCCTCGGGGCGATGCGCTACCAGACCAACGACACCGTACTGCATACCGACGCGTCCCTCCTGCCGCGCCGGCGCAAGGCCTGGGCGGCATGGAATGCGCACATACCCCGCGATCCGGACGCGCCGTGCACCGTCAGCTACTGCATGAACCTGCTGCAGGGCGTTGACGCGCCCGAGCCCTTCATCGTCACGCTCAACCGCAGCGAAGCGATCGATCCCGCGCGCGTCCTGCGGCGCATGCAGTACCGCCATCCGGTACACGACCACGCGATGGTGGCGGCGCAGCGCCGCAAGGCCGAAATCCAGGGCCACCGGCGCACCTGGTTCGCCGGTGCGTACTGGGGCTGGGGCTTCCACGAGGACGGCATCCGCAGCGCGCACGACCTGGTCGACGCCTTTCTTACCCGGCATCACGGCGAAGGCGTCGATCTCGGCATCGAGTTCGCGTCGGCATGACCGTACCATTGGCCAGCGCCGTCTACGAAGGCTGGGTGCGCCATCGCCGGCACACGCCGCGGCCGCATGCGTTCCGGTACCGGATGGCGCAGCTCTACCTGGACCTGGACGAACTGGACCGCGTGTTCGACCGGCGCTGGCTGTGGTCGGTGGACCGTCGCAACCTGGCCGAGTTCCGCCGCAGCGACTATCTCGCGCCGCACGACCTGCCACTCGCCGATGCCGTGCGCGACCGCGTGGCGCGGCAGCTGGGCCGGCGCCCGGCGGGCCCCATCCGTCTGCTGACGCATCTGCGCTACGGCGGCCTGGCCTTCAACCCGGTGAGCTTCTACTACTGCTTCCAGCCCGACGGCGTCACGCTGGACGCGGTTGTCGCGGAAATCACCAACACGCCCTGGCGTGAGCGGCACAGCTACGTGCTGCCGGTGAGCGAGGGCGTGCCGCATGGCGATGGCTGGGAATGGGGTTTCGACAAGGCCTTCCATGTCTCGCCCTTCCTGCCGATGGACTGCGCCTACCGCTGGCGCTTCGGCACGCCCGACGACGCACTGCGCGTGCACATGCAGGTGGACCGCGAGGGCCGGCGCGCCTTCGACGCCACGCTGACGCTGGTGAGGCGACCCTTGCAGGGCACCTCGCTCGCGCGCGTGCTGTGGCGATATCCACTGATGACCGCGCGGGTGGTCGGCGGCATCCACTGGCAGGCCTTGCGCCTGTGGCTGAAGCGCACGCCGGTCCACGACCACCCTTCCCTCTCCCGCGAAACCCCATGAACGAGATCGCCCACGTTTCCTCCCCCGTTGTCTTCGGCGCGTTGGACCGCTGGCTGCGCACGCAGCTGCTCGCCCGTCTCGACGACCTGGACCATGGCACGCTGGTGGTACGCGACGCGCTGGGCGAACACCGCTTCGGCAATGCGAGCGGCGATGCGTTGCCTCCCGTGCACCTGTGGGTGGACGAGCCCGCCTTCTACCGCGCCGTCGCCGCGCAGGGCAGTGTCGGCGCAGGCGAGGCGTACATCGCGGGCCAGTGGCGCTGCGACGACCTGGTCGCGCTGGTGCGCCTGCTGGTGCGCAACCGTGCGCTGCTGGACGGCATGGAAACCGGCCTCGCCCGGCTCGGCGGCTGGGCACTGCGGCGCTGGCATGCGCTGCACCGCAATACGCGCGAAGGCAGCCGCCGCAACATCGCCGCGCACTACGACCTCGGCAACGATTTCTTCGCGCTGTTCCTGTCGCCGGACCTGATGTACTCGTCGGCGATGTTCGCCTCGATGGACGACGATCTGGAGACGGCCTCGTTCCGCAAGCTCGACGCGGTGTGCCGCAAGCTGGCGCTGACGCCGGACGACCGCGTCATCGAGATCGGTACCGGCTGGGGTGGCTTCGCGCTGCATGCCGCGCGCCACTACGGCTGCCACGTCACCACGACCACCATCTCGCAGGAGCAGCACGCGCTCGCGTGCCAGCGCGTGGCCGAAGCGGGCCTGCAGGACCGTGTGACCCTGTTGCAGCAGGATTACCGCGACCTGCAGGGCACGTACGACAAGCTGGTGTCGATCGAGATGATCGAAGCCATCGGCGCGCCGTACCTGGACACTTTCTTCGGCAAGCTGGGCGCACTGTTGCGGCCGGGCGGCCAGGCGCTGCTGCAGGCCATCACCATCGAAGACCACCGCTACGTGCAGGCGCGCGATTCGGTGGACTTCATCAAGCGCTTCGTCTTTCCCGGCAGCTTCATCCCATCGCTGGAAGCCATGTACGGCGCAAAGACCCGTTCCAGCGACCTGCAGGTGCTGCACCAGGAGGACTTCGGCCTGTCCTACGCCTACACGCTGCGCGCGTGGCGCCGCCGCTTCCTGACCCGCCTGAACGACGTGCGCGCGCAGGGTTTCGACGAACGCTTCATCCGCCTGTGGGAGTTCTACCTGGCCTATTGCGAAGGCGGCTTCCTGGAGCGTTCCATCGGCGTGTCGCACCTGCTGATGCAACGCCCGCCGCACGCCGGCGAGGGGGCACGATGAACGCGCTGCCTGCGATCGCGATCGTCTGGGGCGTGTCGCTGCTGGCGATGACCGTCGGCTGGGGGTGGCAACGTCGCCACACCAATGCCGGCATGGTCGATGTGGTGTGGACGGCGTGCGTCGGATTCGCCGCGATCTTCCTGGCCGCGTGCGGCGACGGCGCCTGGCAGGCGCGCGTCGCGCTGGCGGTGCTGGGCGGCAGCTGGGGCCTGCGCCTGGCCTTGCACCTGTGGCAGCGCGTCACCCACGAACCGGAAGACGGCCGTTACCAGTATCTGCGCGCGCACTGGCGCGGCCACCAGGGCAAGTTCTACCTGTTCTTCGCCGGGCAGTCGTTGCTGGTGGTGCTGTTCGCCTTGCCGTTCGCCGCTGTGGCGCGCAGCCCGGTGGCGACGTTCTGGCCGTGGATCACGCTGGCCGCACTGCTCGGCATCGTCAGCGTGGTGGGCGAGACCCTCGCCGACCGCCAGCTCGCCCGCTTCCGCGCCGATCCGGCGAACCGCGGCCGCACCTGCCGCGAAGGGCTGTGGCGCTACTCGCGCCATCCCAACTACTTCTTCGAATGGCTGCACTGGTTCGCCTACATCGCGCTGGCGGCGGGTTCACCGTGGTTCTGGCTGTCGTTGAGCGGTCCGCTGGTGATGTTCGTATTCCTGCGCTGGATCAGCGGCATTCCCTTCACCGAAGCGCAGGCGCTGCGCACGCGCGGCGAGGACTACCGCGACTACCAGCGCACCACGCCGATGCTGTTCCCCTGGTTTCCCAAACCTGCCGCCCGGGAGGCGACGCGATGAATGCCATGGTCGAAGAACTCGCCGCCGACCGCGCGGCCCCGGGCCTGCTCGGCCTGGCCGAGCGCGGACTGCTGCCCGATGCGCTGATCCGCGCCGGCATCCGCCAACTCTGCGCACAACGGCTGCGCGACGAGAGCGCCGGCGGACAGGCCGCACAGTCGGCGCAGCTCGCCCACCGGCTGCGGGCACTGCGCCAGGGCGCCCTGGCGATACACACCGATGAGGCCAATCGCCAGCATTACGAACTGCCTGCGGATTTCTTCCGCCAGTGCCTCGGCCACCGTCTTAAGTACAGCAGCTGCTACTACCCCACCGGCGACGAGACGCTGGACCAGGCCGAGGACGCGATGCTGGCGCTGTACGGCGAACGCGCCGGCCTGGCCGACGGACAGGACATCCTGGAGCTCGGTTGCGGCTGGGGTTCGCTGACGCTGTGGATGGCCGAGCGGTATCCGGACGCACGCATCACCGCGGTATCGAACTCGCACTCGCAACGCCGGTTCATCGAAGCGCGGTGCGACGAACGCGGCCTGCACAACGTCCGCGTCATCACCTGCGACGTCAACCAGTTGCAGCTGGACGAGCAGGCCTTCGACCGCTGCGTGTCGGTGGAGATGTTCGAACACGTCAGCAACCATGCCGCGCTGATGCGGCGCATCCACGATGCGCTGCGCCCGGGCGGCGCGCTGTTCGTGCACATCTTCGTCCATCGCCACCTGATGTATCCGTTCGAGACGCAGGGCGAGGACAACTGGATGGGCCGGCACTTCTTCACCGGTGGCATGATGCCGTCGGCCGACCTGCTGCTGTTTTTCCAGGACCATCTGCACCTGCAGCAGCGCTGGCTGCTGGACGGCACGCACTACCAGCGCACCGCGAACCATTGGTTGGACAATCACGACGCCAACCGCGACGCCGTGATGGCGGTGCTGCGACAGGCCTATGGCGATGCGGCACCGCTGTGGAACCAGCGCTGGCGCATGTTCTGGATGGCCTGCGCCGAACTGTTCGGCTACCGCGACGGTCAGGAATGGCTGGTCGCACACTACCGGTTCCAGCGGCCTGGAGGACACTGACATGCGCACCCTGCCCTTTGCCCTGCTGGCGCTGATGGTCGCCACCACCGCCGCCTGCCGCCAGGGCAACGTCAAACCATCGATCGCCACCGCGGCGCCGGTGGACGTGGCGCGCTTCATGGGCGACTGGTACGTCATCGCCCATATTCCGTCGTTTCCCGAACGCGACGCCTACGCGGCGGTCGAATCGTATGCACAGCGACCGGATGGCCGCATCCAGACCACGTTCCGCTATCGCAAGGGCGCACTCGACGGTCCGGAGAAGACGATGCACCCCGTCGGCACCGTGCGTCCGGAGGGCGGTGGCGCGGTCTGGGGCATGCAGTTCGTCTGGCCGATCCAGGCCGAGTACGTCATCGCCTGGGTCGATGCCGACTACCGGCAGACGATCGTCGGGCGCAGCAAGCGCGACTACGTGTGGCTGATGGCACGCACGCCACGGATCCCGGAGTCGGACTACCAGATGCGGGTGAAGCAGATCGAGGCGATGGGGTACGACATCTCGAAGCTCCGGCGCGTGCCGCACTGACGACGCAGCGGCGACCCGCCCCGCAGGCAGGCGGCAGGCCCGTGAAGGCCGGCCGCCGTACCATCGTAGACGTCAGCCGCGCGTCGCCTTCTTCTCGTTCTTGTCCGCACGCTTTTCCTTCAGCGTTTTCGCGGGCTTCTTCTTCTGCTCTTTCTTCTTGTCCAGGCCCTTCGCCATCACGTGCACTCCCATGGTCGTTGCGACGGCGGCGAGCATGACACATCCATCGACGGCCGGTATGCGCGTCGAAAGGCAATCCCGCCGGACTGCCGGCGAGCACCACCTGCGCTCCAGCCGCCCGCCCCAAGACCCGGGCCCGGTCCGCGAAGCGACACCGACTGACGCCGGGCGGGAAGAATAGGCGAGTAAGAGGGAACGTTGGACTGCTTTTCGGGAAGTGGCGCACGCTGACGGGCGTTGGGCCGCTGCGTCCTGCGGGTTAGGTGGTCCGTTATCGGTCAGAAGAGGACATCAGACGCCAGCGCACGGCAATCCAAGCCAAAGGGTGGTTCACTGAGCGAAGTTAAGGCTCCCATGACGAAGGAGCTCCCCATGCCCACCGCTACCGTAGCTGCCGGAAAGTCACTGCTCACGCCGACCGACCACACCCTGATCCTCATCGATCACCAGTCGCAAATGGCGTTTGCCACCCATTCCATTGATGTCGCGACGCTGCGCAACAACGTAGCCTTGCTCGCGAAAGGGGCTGCCGGCTTTGACGTCTCTACGATACTGACGACCGTGGCTGAGAAATCGTTCTCTGGGCCGCTGTTTCCCGAGGTTCTTCCGTCCCTGCCGAACACACAGGTCCACGACCGGACCACCATGAATTGCTGGGAGGATGCCGCTGTCGTATCTGCCATCAACGCCGCAGGCAAAGGACGTATTGTCCTGTGCGGTCTCTGGACCAGTGTCTGCATTGTCGGTCCCGCCCTTTCTGCCCTGGACCAGGGTTTCGAGGTCTACGTGATCGCCGATGCCTGTGGCGACGTTACCGCCGAAGCTCACGAGCGCGCGATGCAACGCATGATCCAGGCGGGCGTGCGCCCGATGACCAGCATGCAGTACCTGCTGGAGCTGCAAAGGGATTGGGCCCGCGGAAAAACATACGACCTGACCACCGGAATCGCGAAGGTTCATGGCGGCGGTTACGGCTTGGGCATCCAGTATGCGAAGAGCATGTTCGGCGCCTCAGAAGGCGGGCATTGAGCCCCTCGCTTGAGACGCGGTATGGAAACCGATCAGTGCCGTTCAGCATCGCGGGCACTCGTCTCCATTTGCCCGGAGCACGTTGATGGACATTGATGACGCCCGTCGCCACCTGCTGAAGGGCATGGCGGCCGCCGCCACGCTCGCGGCGCTGCCTGGCAACGCCCGACCCGGAGATCCCCGCATGGCCGACCTGATCCTGCGCAACGCGCGCATCACCACGCTGGATGTCGCCCGGCCTTCCGCCAGCGCCATCGCGTTCGCCGACGGTCGCGTGCTGGTGGTGGGCGACGAGGCGCAGGTGATGGCGCACGCCCGCGATGCCACCCGCGTGATCGACGCCGGTGGCCGCCGGCTGGTGCCCGGCCTCAACGACAGCCATACGCACCTGATCCGCGGCGGCCTGAACTACAACCTGGAACTGCGCTGGGACGGTGTGCGCTCGCTGGCCGATGCCATGGCGATGCTGAAGGCGCAGGTCGCCGTCACCCCGGCGCCGCAATGGGTGCGCGTGGTCGGGGGTTTCAGCGAATCGCAGTTCGCCGAAAAGCGCTTGCCGACGCTGGAGGAGTTGAACGCCGCCGCACCTGATACGCCGGTCTTCATCCTGCACCTGTACGACCGCGCCCTGCTCAACCGCGCCGCATTGCGCGCGGTGGGCTACACCAAGGACACACCGGACCCGCCCGGCGGCGAGATCCAGCGCGACAAGGCCGGCAATCCCACCGGCCTGCTGCTGGCGAAGCCCAACGCGTTGATCCTCTATGCGACGCTGGCGATGGGGCCACGCCTGCCGGCGGACTACCAGCTCAACTCCACGCGGCATTTCATGCGCGAGCTCAACCGGCTGGGCATCACCTCGGTGATCGACGCCGGCGGCGGCTTCCAGAACTATCCGGAGGACTACCGGATCATCGAGCAGCTGCACGCCGACGGACAGCTGACGGTGCGCATCGCCTACAACCTCTTCACCCAGAAGAAGGGCGAGGAGCTGGCCGACTTCCAGCGCTGGTCGACGATGCTGAAGCCTGGCCAGGGCGACGATCTGCTGCGCCACAACGGTGCCGGCGAGATGCTGGTGTTCTCGGCGGCGGACTTCGAGGACTTCCGCGAGCCACGCCCCGACCTGCCGGCGACACTCGAGGGCGACCTGGCGAACGTGGTGCGCTTCCTCGCCGAACAGCGCTGGCCGTTCCGCATCCACGCCACTTACGATGAGAGCATCACCCGCGTGCTCGACGTCTACGAGCAGGTGAACCGCGAGGTGCCGTTCGACGGCCTGCACTGGATCGTCGATCACGCGGAAACCATCTCGCCGCGCAACATCGACCGCGTGCGCGCGCTGGGCGGGGGCATCGCCATCCAGCACCGCATGGCCTACCAGGGCGAGTTCTTCGCTGCGCGCTACGGCAAGGACGCGCTGCGACATACGCCGCCGGTGCGGCGCATGCTGCAGGCCGGTGTGCCGGTCGGTGCCGGCACCGACGCCACCCGCGTCGCCAGCTACAACCCGTGGGTGGCCCTGTACTGGCTGGTCAGCGGACGCACGCTCGGCGGCCTGCAGATGTACGGCGACGACAACCGGCTGGAACGCGAAGAAGCCCTGCAACTGTGGACGCACGGCAGCGCGTGGTTTTCCACCGAGCAGGCACGCAAGGGCCGACTGGCGCCCGGCCAGTTCGCCGACTGCGCACTGCTGTCGGCCGACTACTTGGCCGTGGCCGAAGACGACATCCCCGACATCACCAGCGTGCTGACGGTGGTGGGCGGCCGCATCGTGCACGGCACCGGGCCGTTCGCACCGCACGCACCGACGCTGCCGGCGCCGATGCCCGACTGGTCGCCGGTCAACCGCTTCGGCGGCTACCAGGGCGGTACGCTGGCGCAGGCCAGTGCGGCACTGGCCCATGCGCACGGCCCGGCATGCCGCGTGCACGCGCACGACCCTGCCGGCCACCACCACGCGGCCCATCACGCCGTGCCGACGCGCGACCTGCAGGCGTTCTGGGGCACGCTCGGCTGCGCCTGCTTCGCGTTCTGACGATGTCCACGCCCGCTCCGCACGGCCCCTGGTCCCCGTTGGGACAACCGACGTTCCGCGCGCTCTGGCTCGCGATCCTGGTCGGCAACATCGGCACTTGGGTACACGATGTCGCGGCCGCCTGGATCATGGCCGAAACGACGAACTCGCCGTTGATGGTCGCCGCCGTGCAGTCGGCGACCACCCTGCCGGTGGTGGTGCTGGCCATCGTCGCCGGCACGCTGGCGGACATCGTCGACCGTCGCCGCTACCTGATCGTCGCGCAACTGTGGATGCTGCTGGTGGCCAGCACGCTGGCGGTGCTCGCGCACCTCGACGCACTGGGTCCCTGGACCCTCATCGCCCTGACGTTCGCGCTCGGCATCGGCGCGGCGATGGCGATGCCGGCGCAGCAGGCCACCACGCCGGAGCTGGTGCCCAAACCCATGCTTGGACCGGCCGTGGCGCTGGGTTCGCTGAGCATGAACATCGCGCGCGCGACCGGTCCCGCGCTGGGCGGCCTGATCGTGGCGCAGGCCGGCATCGCCTGGGCATTCGCGGTCAACGCACTGACGTTCCTTGCCGTGGCGGTCGTGCTGTGGCGCTGGCGGCGCACGCCGACGGTGTCGGTGCTGCCGCCCGAGACCTTCGGCGTCGCCCTGCGCGCTGGGCTGCGTTATGCCACCCAGGCCAGCGTGCTGCAGGCGGTGCTGGTGAAGGCCGCCTGCTTCTTCACGTTCGCCAGCGCGCTGACGGCGCTGCTACCCATCGTCGTGAAACAGGACCTGGCCGCGAGCGCCGGCACCTACGGCCTGTTGCTCGGATGCATCGGTGCCGGTGCCATCGGCGGCGCGATGCTGCTGCCCGGACTGCGCGCACGCATGGATCCCGACCGCATGGTCATGGTGGCGACGCTGGCCTATGCGTTGTGCATCCTGGCCATCGCCTGGCTGCGCTGGATCCCGCTGCTGTATGCCGTGGCGCTGCTGGCCGGCTTCGCGTGGATCAGCGTGCTGTCGTCGCTGCAGATCGCCGCGCAGACCGCGGTGCCCGCCTGGGTGCGCGCCCGCGCGCTCTCGTTGTACATCGTGGTGTTTTCCGCCGGCATGGCGATCGGCAGCCTCGGCTGGGGCTGGCTGGCGCAGGCCATCGGCTCGCCACAGGCACTCGTGGCGGCCGCCGTGGGAACTGCTGTGGCTGCGCTGGCCAGTATCGGGTTCAAATTGGGGGCGGCGGCACACGTCAACGTCACGCCTTCCGGCCATTGGCCGCAACCGGTGATCGCCGACGACATCCACGACGACCGTGGCCCGGTGCTGGTGACGATCGAGTACCGGGTCGCGCTGACGCAGCGTGAGGAATTTCTGCGCCGCTTGCAGCCGCTCGGACACGCGCGCCGACGCAACGGTGCGCTGCAGTGGGGCGTGGCCGAGGACAGCACCCAGCCCGGGCTTTACCTGGAGTATTTCGTCGACAGTTCGTGGCGCGAACACCTGCGCCAGCACGAACGCGTGACCGAAGACGAACGCGCGATCCAGGACGCCCTGCTGGAGACGCTGGCCGATCCCACGCAGCGGCCGCAGGTGCGCCATTTCATCGGCGGTGCACCGGGGACCGCACCGCCCGCCGCCCCCTCCAACCAGGGGCGCCTCGCATGAAAGGGAAATTCATCGCAGGGCTCCTGCTCGGCTTTGGCATCGGTTTCGGTTGCCGCGCCTTCGGCGTGCCGGTGCCCGCGCCGCCGGTACTGGTCGGCGCCCTGTTGGTGGTCGCGATGACCAGCGGCTATATGCTGGCGGATCGCCTGCTCGTTCGCCGCGAAGCGCAGCATCGGCGCGATTGCGGCGGCCCTACCGGACGGACCTCGAGGAGCGATGCGCCATGATCACTGCCCTGGTAGGCATCTTGTTGGCGCTCTGCATCGGAATCGCCTGCCGTTGGCTGGACATTCCGGTTCCGGCGCCGCCGCGGCTGGAGGGCGCCCTTCTCGTCGTAGCCATGACATGTGGATACATGCTGGCTGGCCATCTCTTGTAGGGCAAGGCAAGGGCCACTGGAGCGAAAGGGGATGCTGCCCTCTTCTGGCCCCACTCTGTCCAATCCTTAACTGGCGGCGCTGGTCGACCGAGTCGACGATCACGTCTGGAGTCGGTCGGACCAGGCTGCATCGGGAGGCCTTCGCTCGCGGACCGAGCAGAACCCTCTCTCCTGGCCCCCTGGGAAGGTAGGGACCCGATCTTTCCAGCGACTCGGTTTGTGTCGACATCCGCTTCGGGACGACAGCAGACTCGCGATCGAAACGACATATACGCAAACGGCCAGCAATCGCGGGCCGTTTGCCTGACGCATTGACCACAGTCTCACACCATCGGCAGCTTCAACCCCTGCTCCTTCGCGCACTGCACAGCGATGTCGTAGCCGGCATCGGCATGACGCATCACGCCGGTGCCGGGGTCGTTCCACAGTACGCGGGCGATGCGCTTGTCCGCTTCCTCGGTGCCGTCGCAGACGATGACCACGCCGGAGTGCTGCGAATAGCCCATGCCGACGCCGCCGCCGTGGTGCAGCGACACCCAGGTGGCGCCGCCCGCGACGTTCAACATCGCGTTCAACAGCGGCCAGTCAGAAACCGCATCGCTGCCGTCCTTCATCGCTTCGGTCTCGCGGTTCGGCGAGGCCACGCTGCCGCTGTCCAGGTGATCGCGGCCGATCACCACCGGCGCCTTCAGTTCACCGTTGCGCACCATCTCGTTGAACGCCAGGCCGAGCTTGTGGCGCAGGCCCAGGCCGACCCAGCAGATGCGCGCCGGCAGGCCCTGGAAGCTGATGCGCTCGCGCGCCATGTCCAGCCAGCGATGCAGGTGGGCATCGTCGGGGATCAGTTCCTTGACCTTGGCATCGGTCTTGTAGATGTCCTCCGGATCGCCGCTCAGCGCAACCCAGCGGAACGGACCCACGCCGCGGCAGAACAGCGGCCGCACATAGGCCGGCACAAAGCCGGGAAAATCGAACGCGTTCTGCAGGCCTTCGTCGAACGCCATCTGGCGGATGTTGTTGCCGTAATCGAACGTCGGCACGCCCATCTGCTGGAATGCCAGCATCGCCTCGACGTGCACGCGCATCGCCTGCTTGGCGGCGTCGCGCACGCGCTCGGGTTCGGCCTTCTGCGCGGCCAGCCACTGCTCGACCGTCCAGCCGATCGGCAGGTAGCCGTGCACGGGATCGTGCGCGCTGGTCTGGTCGGTGACGGCATCCGGACGCACGCCGCGCTTCACCAGTTCCGGCAGGATCTCGGCGGCGTTGCCGAGCAGCGCGATGGATTTCGCTTCTCCTGCCGCGGTGTACTTCGCGATGCGCGCAAGCGCGTCATCGAGGTCGGTGGCCTGCTCGTCCACGTAGCGCGTGCGCAGGCGCATGTCGATGCTCGACTGGCGGCATTCGATGTTCAGCGAACTGGCGCCGGCCAGCGCCGCGGCCAGCGGCTGCGCGCCACCCATGCCACCGAGACCGGCGGTAAGGATCCACTTGCCGGTCAGGTCGCCGCCGTAGTGCTGGCGACCCATCTCGACGAACGTCTCGTAGGTACCCTGCACGATGCCCTGGCTGCCGATGTAGATCCACGAGCCGGCGGTCATCTGGCCGTACATCGCCAGGCCCTTCTTATCGAGCTCGTTGAAGTGCTCCCACGTGGCCCAGTGCGGCACCAGGTTGGAGTTGGCGATCAGCACGCGCGGCGCATCGGCGTGCGTGGGGAAGATGCCGACCGGCTTGCCCGACTGCACCAGCAGCGTCTCGTTGTCGTCGAGCTCGCGCAGCGACGTCAGGATGGCGTCGTAGCAGGCCCAGTCGCGGGCGGCGCGGCCGATACCGCCGTAGACGACCAGCGCGGTGGGATCCTCGGCCACTTCCGCGTCCAGGTTGTTCTGCAGCATCCGGTACGGCGCTTCGCTGAGCCAGGACTTGCAGGTGAGCGTGGCGCCGCGCGGAGCGCGGATGACGCGGGACGGGTCGTGGCGGGGATCGGACATGGCGGGTTCCAGATGCAGATTGGCCGCCATTATCGCGGCGGCCCGCGGTCGGGCGCGAGCCGGGGCGATGCTGCAGTGCGTGATCGCTGGCATGGCAGAATCGGGCCATGACGCTCCTCCGCTTCCCTGCCCTGCTGCTTGCCGGCCTGTTGGTCACGGCGCCCCTGGCCGCTGCAGCACCGGACCGCGTACTGGTGTTCTCGAAGACGGCGAAGTTCCGCCACGAGTCCATTCCGGTGGCCGTGGCGACGCTGCAGCGCCTGGCGGCTGCCGAGGGTATGCCGGTGGATGCGACCGAGGACGCCGACGTGTTCACCGCCGCCAATCTGGCGCGCTACCGCGTGGTGGTGTTCGCCAGCACCACCGGCGACGTGCTGGACGAGGCCCAGCAGGCGGCGATGGAAGGGTTCGTGCGCGGCGGCGGCGGCTTCGTCGGCGTGCATGCCGCCGCAGACACGGAGTACGACTGGCCCTGGTACGGGCGGCTGGTAGGTGCCTACTTCAAGAACCACCCACCGGGACTGCAATCCACGCAGGTGCAGCCGGAGCATGACGGACAGCCCGTCGGCGCACGCTGGCCGATCACCGACGAACTGTACAACTACCGCACCAATCCGCGCGCGCAGGTGCGCGTCATCGCCACGGTGGACGAGCGCGAATACGAGGGCGGACAGATGGGCGACGACCACCCGATCGCCTGGTGCCACGCTTTCGATGGGGGCCGCAGCTGGTACACCGGGTTGGGCCACGAGGCGAAGGTCTACGGCGACGCCAATGTCACGGCGCAGCTGGCGCGCGGGCTGCGCTACGCGGCTGGACGTTCGGACGACTGCTGAGGCGGCGTCGCGCGAAAAGCAGGAGGGCTCGGGCCGGCGGTCAGTTCATCGCCGGATCGAGCGCACGCAGTGCATCGGCGAGGTTGGTGTGGCCGGTACGGTCGATGTCGTCCTTGCTGTAGACGCGACCAGGCTGGCCGGTGCAGCGCGGCTTGCCGTCACGCTGGGTGATGCGGCTGCCGGTGTGGCGCAGGCAGTTCTCCTCGGACAGACGCTTCCTGCCATCGGCTGCCACAGGGGTCTGCCCGTCGGGGGCCGCCTGCGGAACCTGCTCCGCTGGGGCCGGCGCGGCGGTGGGCACCTGTTCGGTGGTGGTCTGCGCCTGTGCGGTCGCAGCGGCCAGGCTGACCGCCAGGGCCAGCATCAGGGGAAGGCGTTTCATGGGCGGCTCCCGGGCGTGAATGTGACTTCACGATACGCCTCCCGCCTGCGGGCAGCACCCCGGCAACGCGCTGCGTTTAGGCCGGCCTCAGCCAGCGGGACAGGCGGCGCCTTCACCGTCGCGGAAGCGCTGCACGGCCACGGCGTCGGCCGGTTGCGGCGGGATGCCATCGTCGAACAGCACCCGCCAGATGCCGTCGTCGCCACGCTGCCAGACCGAGCCGAACCGCCCGAGCCGGGTGGCCCCGGTCTTCGGGTCCTCGTACAGCGCGGGACCGCTCGAATAGACGGTGCGGCCATCGCCGCCCAGCGTGACGACCGCGGGATACCAGCGCAGGACCAGTGCGGTGCCGTCGATCAGGCCAGCCCACTCGCGAGCGATCGCCTCGCGGCCACGGGTCGGTTTTCCGCTGACGCCGAACGCGGCATCCGGGTGCAGGTGCTCCGCGAAGGCGGCGGCGTCGTGCTCGGCGACGGAGCGGGCGAAGCTACGTTCACGCTGCCAGACCGCGCATTCGGCCTCGCGGATGGCATCGGTGGCGCCTGCGCCGCAAGGCGCGATGGCGCACGCCAGCAGCAGCACGGACGAAAGTCGGACGACCTGTGTCATGCGGATGCTCCCTGAGTCTGCCAAGCTGTACGCGATTTCAGCTTCTGCACCTACCGCATGCGCCTGCCATTGGTCAGGGTGACGGTGCTGGCCGCCCTGCTGTGGACGGCCGGCTGCACCACCACCCCCTCCGCTCCCTCCACGACGCCGCCCGCACCGCACAGCGTCGTCCTGATCTCCATCGACGGCCTGCCGGCCAGCGCCCTGGGCCGCGGCAACACCCCCACGCTCGACAGGCTCGCCCGCGAGGGCGTGCGCGCCGACTGGATGAATCCCTCCTACCCGGTGCTGACGTTCCCGAACCACTTCACCCTGGTCACCGGCCTGCGCCCGGACCGCCACGGGATCATCCACAACAGCATGCGCGACGACGCCGTCGGCGGCTTCAAGGTGACCGACAAGGCGGCCGGCGCCGATGCGCGCTGGTGGCAGGGAGAGCCGATCTGGAACACCGCCGGCCAGGCCGGCCTGCGCACCGCCGTCTGGGCATGGCCGGGCAATGCCGCACCGATCAACGGCCTGCGCCCCACGCGCTGGGTACCGTACTCACCGGAGATCGATTCCGCCGCGCGCGCCGACCAGGTCGCGGCATGGATGACCGAACCACCGGCCACCCGCCCGCACCTGGCCGCGCTGTATATCGAGCGCGTCGACAACGTCGGCCACGAAAAGGGGCCCGATGCACCGGAGACGCGCGCGGCGATCCGCGAAGTGGACGCGGCCGTCGGCCGCATCGTGCAGGCACTGGACGCGCACAGCCTGAGGGCATCGACCGACATCGTGGTGGTCTCGGACCACGGCATGGCGCCGGTGCGTCCGGACCAGTACATCGCCATCGAGGACATGGCCACGATCGAGCAGGCCGAAGCGGTCAGCACCGGCCAGGTGATCGGCTTCAACCCGCGTGCGGGTCATGAGGCGTCCACCGCGAAGCGCCTGCTCGGCCGCCACGACCATTACGAATGCTGGCGCAAGCAGGACCTGCCGGCCCGCTGGCATTACGGCGCGCATCCGCGCGTGCCGGCGATCGTCTGCCAGTTCGACGAGGGCTGGAACGGTGTGCCCGCCGAGCAACTGGCGCGGGTGCCGACCGACCGTCTGAACCGCGGTTCGCATGGCTACGACAACACGCTGCCCTCCATGCGCGCGGTGTTCGTGGCCGCAGGCCCGAGCTTTCGCCACGGCATCACGTTGCCCGCGTTCGACAACGTGGACGTCTATCCGCTGCTGGCCACGCTGCTGGGCATCACGCCGGCGCACAACGACGGTTCGACGGACGTGTTCACGCCCGCGCTGACGCCGCGGACAGGCGCCGCCCATTGATGTCCGGAACCGGTGAGTCCGTGCGCAGGGGCGGTGCTAGCCTGCCCCCATGGTCACCGATGCCACCGCCCTGCCCGATCCGCGCGTCTGCGAACAGGCCCGACTGAGCCGCGATGCCCGCTTCGACGGGCTGTTCTTCACCGCCGTCACCAGCACGCGGATCTACTGCCGGCCGGTCTGCCCGGCGCCGGCGCCGAAGCCGTCCAACATCGTCTACTACCGCCATGCGGCGGCGGCCGAAGCGGCCGGCTTCCGTCCCTGCCTGCGCTGCCGACCGGAGCTCGCGCCCGGCGACGGCGCATGGCGGCGCGGCGACGATGTGGTCGCGCGTGCGCTGAAGATGATCGATCAGGGCGCACTGGTCGATGCGCCGCTGGCGAGCCTGGCGGACAAGGTGGGGCTGGGCGAACGGCAGTTGCGCCGCCTCTTCAGCGAACGATTGGGCGCGACCCCTACCGAAGTGCATGGCACGCGCCGGCTGCTGTTCGCCAAGCAATTGCTGACCGAGACCGCGCTGCCGATCACGCAGGTCGCACTCGCCGCCGGCTTCGGCAGCCTGACCCGCTTCAACACCACGTTCCGCGAGGAGTACCGCATGGCGCCGCGCGAACTGCGCAAGCGCGAAGCGATGCCTTCGCATGACGTGATGACGCTGCGGCTGGGCTATCGCCCACCCTACGATCTGGCTGCGATGCTGGATTTCCTGCGCGGGCGCGCGTTGCCGGGCGTGGAAGTGGTCGATGACGCCAGCTACCTGCGCGTGATCGGCACGGCCGATGCGCCGGGCTGGCTGCGCGTCAGCGCGTGGGGGGCGGATACGCATGCGCTCAAGCTGGAACTGCATGGCGCCGCACCGGCGCAACTGCTGGGCATCGTGCATCGGTTGCGTCGCATGTTCGACCTGGATGCGGATCCGCACGTCATCGCGCAGGCGCTCGGCGGCGATCCCCGCCTGCGTCCGCTGCTGGAGGCGCGTCCCGGCCTGCGGCTGCCGAGCGGCTGGGACGGTTTCGAGATTGCGGTGCGCGCGGTGATCGGCCAGCAGGTCAGCGTGGCGGCCGCG
Organism: Pseudoxanthomonas sp. LjRoot143; assembly: GCF_964252945.1. NCBI lineage: Bacteria > Pseudomonadati > Pseudomonadota > Gammaproteobacteria > Lysobacterales > Lysobacteraceae > Pseudoxanthomonas > Pseudoxanthomonas sp. LjRoot143. Next base: position 2,646,048 of record NZ_CAXUPM020000001.1, read on the forward strand.
CGCACGCTGACCGCACGGTTGGCGCAACGGCATGGCACGCCACTGGACATGGGAACGGAGGGGCTGACGCACCTGTTCCCGACGCCGGACCGGCTGATCGATGTCGACCTGACCGAGATCGGCCTGACCCGCGCGCGGGCCGACACGATCCGCGGACTGTCGCGCGCGCTGCTGGACGGTCGCGTCGACTTCCATCCCGAACGCACGCTGGAGGATTTCACATCGCGCTGGGTCGCGCTGCCCGGTATCGGCCCATGGACCGCGCATTACATGGCGCTGCGCGCGCTCGGCCATCCGGATGCCTTCCCCGCCGACGACCTGGTGCTGCAGAAAGCCGTACCCGCCGATGGCGTACGCATAACCGCGAAGGCGCTGACCGCTCGCGCGGAAGCCTGGCGGCCGTGGCGCGCGTATGCGGTGATCCATGTGTGGAAGGGCAGCATGGCGGCACCGAAAGTTTCCGCTGCTGTAGGAGCGACGTAAGTCGCGACCGGGATCCTTCAGTCCATAAAAATGCTTCATTCAAGCGGTCGCGACTTACGTCGCTCCTACATTCAAGCCCACGTATCCTGCCTGCCCCCATGATCCTCTACCGCCACCTCGACAGCCCCGTCGGCCTGCTCACCGTCGCCGCGACCGATGTCGGCCTGCATGCGATCGAGTTCCCGCGCAATCGGCATCCTGCCGACCGGCACGGCTGGACCGAAGGCGACCACGCGTTGATCGGCCTGGCGGCTCGGCAACTGGACGAATACTTCGCAGCCAAACGCCATGCCTTCGACCTGCCGCTGGCGCCCCGCGGCACAGAATTCCAGCTAACGGTATGGATGACGCTGGCCGGCATCGGCTATGGCGAGACGATCAGCTACGCGCAACTGGCGCAGCGTGTGGGCAAACCCACGGCGATGCGCGCGGTCGGCGCAGCGAACGGGCGCAACCCGTTGCCGATCGTACTGCCCTGCCATCGTGTGATCGGTGCGGACGGCTCGTTGACCGGTTTCGGCGGCGGTCTGACGACCAAGCAGTTCCTGCTGGAACTCGAAGGCGCGTTGAAGAAGGCCGACGACCTGTTCGGCTGACGCACCTACATGCCGCGGAAGCGCTGCTGGAACGCGGCGCTGACCGGCAACACGTCGGTGCGCCCCTTGACGCTGAGGTGATGGCGGCCGAGTTCGTCCTTGCGTACGCGATCGATCGCCTGCACGCGCACCAGCACGCCACGGTGCACCTGCCAGAACACGTCGGGATCGACCCCGCCCAGCAGCTCCTTCAGCGTCATCCGGATGATCGCCTCGTCGGTGGCGGTCACCACGCGCACGTACTTGTCCTGTGCCTGGAAGAACAGCACGTCGTCGACGGCGATCATCCGCACGCTGTCGCCGACACTGGCGGTGATCCAGCGGATCAGCCGGTCGCCCTGCGGGCGCAGGCGCGCCTCCAGATCGTCGATCAGCGTGCGCAGATCCGGAGCACGCGCATCGGCAAGCCGTTCGCGCACGCGGGCGACCGCCTGTTCGAGTCGCGCATCCTGTACCGGCTTCAGCAGATAGTCGGCCGCGCCCGCCTCGAACGCGCGGATCGCGTAGTCCTCGTAGGCCGTGGTGAAGACGACCAGCCCGCCCTGCGCGACGACCTGGCGTGCGACATCCAGTCCGCTGACACCCGGCATGCGGATGTCGAGGAAGGCGACCTGCGGCCGATGCTGCGCGACCGCCTCCATCGCGGACACGCCGTCTTCGCAGACCGCGACCACGTCAAGCTCCGGCCAGGCCGCGCGCAACTGCTGCTGCAGCGCGCGCCGCTGCGGCGCCTCGTCTTCTGCGATCAGGGCGGTCACGGTATTCATTCCGGTGAACCTACCGGCACCCGGATCTCGGCGCAAACCCCGCGACCGGCCGTATTGGGCGTCAACGCGAAGGCGGCACTCGCACCGTAACGTGCCGCCAGTTGTTCGCGCACGTTCGCCAGGCCGACGCCGGTGCTGAGACCGGGCTGCAGGCCGGCGCCATCGTCGCGCACCTGGACGCGCAGCACGCCGTCATCACGGGACGCGTCGATCTCGATCCGGCCCGGGCCGGGACGCGGCTCGATGCCGTGCTTGATCGCGTTTTCCACCAGTGTGATCAACAGTGAAGGCGGGAAAGGCAACGCACGCAGTAGCTCGTCGGCCCGCACGGTGTACGTCAGCCGCCCGCCCATGCGCACCTGCATCAGCACGAGATAACTCGCGCAGATATCGAGTTGCTGGCCCAGCGTCGCATGCAGGCCGCGGTCGTCGCGCAGCTTGGGAATGGTCGCGCGCAGGAAATCGACCAGCGCGTCCAGCGTGGCCTCGGCCTGCGCGGGATCCTGCCGCACCAGCGCGCGCACCGACGCCAGCGTGTTGAACAGGAAATGCGGTTCCACCTGTGCCTGGAGTACGCCCAGGCGCAGGTCGGCTTCGTGCACACGACTTTCCAGGGCGTGCACTTCACGCGCATGGTGGTGATCGTCCCAGCGGCGCCGTTCGCTGAAATAGGCGCGCAAGGCCAGACCGCCACCGAACAGGCCGTAGATGAGCACCAGCGCGGCAACATTGATTGCCAGCCCGATCGCTTTCAGCAGCGGTGCGACCGGCGCCATCTGTTCGGCCATCGGCAGGCCGGCGGCCACCATGCCCGGCCTGATCAGCTGCTCGATGTATGACGAAGCAACGCGGTCCACGAAGAAGCTCAACACCATGCCTGCCAATACCGCCATCACCACGGCCTTGCGCTCACGCGCCTCTGGCCAGCGTGCATGGCGCACCGCCGTGGCCAGCGCGGGGCCCAGGGTCGCCATCAGGCTGAACGCAATGAACTGGATGACCGTGACCTTCGACGCGACCGCAACGTCGCGGACGGCGATCCCGGTGCCCATGCCGATGAACACCGCCACCACGGCGATGACACTGCAGAACAGCAGGCTGCGTCCTGCCAACCAGCGACGGCCGAACACCGGATACTGGCGATAGCGGCTGAGGACGGTGGTGCCACCCACCAGCACGTCCGCAGGCAGCGGCTCACCCAGCAGGTAGTTGTCGCGCGATCCGCTCACTTCCTTTCACCCCGCAGCTGCTGGCCCGCCTGCTTCAGCGTCAGTGCCACCACCTTGCCTGCCGCATCACGCTCGAAGCTGATCTCGGCGCCCACCGCGTCCATCACGAAGACATCCCGTTGCACCGCCTTCACGGGCAAGGCGGGTTGACCCGTGCCCTGCACCGTCAGCGCATCATCCTGCACCTTGACGGTCAGGCCGAAGCCCGGCACCAGCGGATACTCGCCTTCGTAGTCGCGCAGCGTGGCGGCCTCGACGGCAAAGGCTGGCCGGGCCGCCGCCTTGTCGATGCGCGTGGCCGGCACTGCGGCTCCCATCTGCATCCAGATGAACGTGTAGCCATCCGCACCACGCTGCGGCCGCAGCACGGCATCGACATCACGCGGGTAGAAATCGCCGGCACTGTCGTGGCCCATCCTGTACGCGCCCTGCCCGGCGGGATGGATCTCCAGGGCGTCGCCCTGGCGGCGCAGCGTCATCTTCATGCCGCCGGCCAACGCGTAGTCGCCGACCAGCCCATCGAGCAACGCAGCATCGGGTTTGACTTCGACGCGCGGCTTTCCCAGCGGGAAGCTGGCGTCGACCAGGTGCAACCCCAGCGAGCCCAGGCTGCCGATCGAGTTCCATGTCGTATCCGAGAGGATCACCACACCGCGTCGCTGGTCCTTGTCGAATGAGACGAACGACGAGAAGCCCCCCGTGCCGCCTTCATGCACGTGCACCGTGCGGCCGCCGACCGGCATCAGCATCCAGTTCATCGCCATCGGCGGTGCATCGGACACTTTCTGCTGCGACAGCTTCAGCGCCGGGGCGATGATGCTCGCTTCCGCACCCAGTTGACCCTGCACGTAGCGGACCATGTCATCGAGCGTGGCGCGCACGCCACCGACACCGGCGAGATTGGTCTGGAAGTGCCACGCAGGCGTTGGCCTTGCATTCGGCGTGTGTCCGACCGCAGCGCGTACGCCGGCCGGCGGCGTGTTGATATAGGCGTGCTGCATGCCGAGCGGCGCGAACAGCCGCTGCTTCATCAACGTTTCCATGTCCGTGCCGGCGCGTCGTGCGACGGCATACGACAGCACCATCGAGGCGAAGTTGGAGTATTCGAACGTCGTGCCCGGTGCGGCCGCCAACGTGACGTCGCCGAGCGACGCGAGCAACGCCGCTTCGTCCAGCTTCGCGTACGGGTCGGTCATGTCCGGCGCGCCCATGCGCGAGGGCAACGACGGCAGGCCGGAGGTATGGGTGACGATGTGCCGCAGCAGGATGGGCTTGCCCTGGTAGTCCGGCAGCTTCGTGCCCGGGGGAAGCCAGGCGGACAGCGGATCGTCCAGCGACCCCTTGCCCTGCCCGATCAGATCGGCCAGCAGCGCGGCGGTCATGGTCTTGCTGACCGAACCGATCTCGAACGCGGTATCCGGCCCGATGCGGGCGGCATCCTTCGGATCCGCGCACTGGAACGTGCGGGCCACGGATCCGTTCTCGATCACCGCCACCGCCATGCAGGCGCCGGTGCGGTCGCCCTGCAGGCGCCTGGCGACCGTGTCGGCCAGCGTGGCGTCGGTCATGGCATGGGCGGAACCACTGGCGACTGCCAGCGTCAGGGCAAGGGTGTGCGCGTAGGGCATGGCGAAGCTCCTGTAGGGACAAGAGCCATGCTGCCGCAGGCGCTCAACCGGTATGCGCCTATCGGATGGGACCTGGAATGCCGGCGATGGAACCCCCGATCCGGCCGATGACCGATGGCGCAGGCGGGTCATCGCCGGCCGGCCTCAATCACGCAGCAGTCGCCGGAGTGTTTCGCCGTAACGGCGCGCGATGGCCTCGCCGTCCGCATGCCGTCCCTCGGAAACGACGGTGCGTCCCGCCACGCGGACCTGCTTCACCAGCGGCCGATTGCCGGCGAACAGCCAGCGGTCGACGACGTCGTCGACCGCGGCGCCCGCCAGCACCGGAGCGGCGGCATCCAGCAGCACCGCGTCTTCCCTGACGGACTGGAAGCCCGTGGCATCCGATGCGCTGTCCAGTACGCCCCCCAGCAGCGTTTCGCCGACGCTCGGCGAGTGCGTGGTCACGGCGATGTTGCGGTGACGCGTGAACAGGCGCTGGCCGTACTCCAGCCAGCGCAACTCCTCGACCGGCGACACCGACACGTGCGAATCCGAGCCGATGCCCCAGCGGCCGCCTGCCTGCAGGTAGTCGCGCAACGGGAACAGGCCGTCACCGAGGTTGGCCTCCGTGGTCGGGCAGATCGCGACGGTGGCGCCGCTGGATGCGATGCCGCGCGTCTCTTCCTGCGTCAGGTGGGTGGCGTGCACCAGCGTCCAGCGGCGGTCGACGGCAAACTCCCGCAGCAGCCATTCGACGGGGCGCGCGTTGCGGACCGCCAGGCTGTCCTGGACTTCGCCCACCTGTTCGGCGATGTGGATGTGGATCGGCGCGTCGGCCGGCAGCGCCGCCAGCACCTCGCGCATCGCGGCTTCCGGTACCGCACGCAGGCTGTGGAACGCGCAGCCGATGCGCAGTTGCGCGTCCTGCAGCGGATGCAGGTCCTCCAGCAGCCGGAGAAAATCCCCGACACCGTGGCCGAAGCGCTGCTGCCGTGCCGACAGCGCCCGCCCGTCGAAACCGCCCGTCATGTACAGCACCGGCAACAACGTCATGCGGATGCCGGTGTCGCGCGCAGCGGCGGTCAGCGCCTTCGACATGGCGGCCCGATCGGCGTATGGCGTGCCGTCGGGCTGGTGATGCACATAGTGGAACTCGCAGACGGCCGTGTAACCGGCCTCCAGCATTTCGGCATAGAGCTGCGTCGCCACGGCGTACGTGCTGTCCGGATCCATCCGCGCCGCGAAGCGGTACATGATCTCGCGCCAGGTCCAGAAGCTGTCCTCCGGATGCGTCTGCCGCTCCGCCAGACCGGCCATGGCGCGCTGGAAGGCATGCGAATGCAGATTGGCGATGCCCGGTACACGCCAGCCGCCTTCGACAGCGGTAGCCAAGCCTGCGGTGGAATCGGGGTTCGACATGGCGGTGCTTACGGCCGGCGACAGGGGTGCGTTAGGCTACCGCGTCGCCACCGCCAAGGCACCTGCATGGATCCGTCGTCCACACCGTTCATCGCGATCGCCCTTGCGCTGTCCGCCGTCGCGGTTTCGTTGACGGTGGCAGCCATCGCCGTTCACGCGCAGAAGAAGAACGCGCGTGCGACAGCAGGGAGTGCGGGCGGTAGCGAAGGAAGTACCGGCCAGCACAGCGATGCCGGCTGTGGTGTGGACAGCGGCGGTGGTTGCGATGGAGGCGGCGGTGGCGACTGAAGCAGTGGACGTGCGGTGGGATGGCGTACTGGTGAACGCCCGCCTCGTGACCCTCGCCGGTGATACGGGGTATGGCGTGATCGAGGATGGCGCGCTGGGCTGGCGCGACGGCATGCTGGCCTTCGCCGGCCCTCGCGCTACCTTGCCGGCAGCACCCGACGCACTGGCGGACGAAGTGGTCGATGCGCAGGGCGACTGGGTGACGCCCGGCCTGATCGATTGCCATACGCACGTCGTGTTCGGCGGCGACCGCGCGGGCGAGTTCGAGCAGCGCCTGCAAGGGGCGAGCTACGAGGAGATCGCACGCGCCGGCGGCGGTATCGTGTCGACCGTACGTGCCACCCGCGAGGCCGATGAAGACGAACTGTTCGCCCAGTCGCTGCCGCGTGCACGCGCACTGCGCGACGATGGCGTGACCACGCTGGAGATCAAGTCCGGCTACGGGCTGGACCTGGAGAACGAGCGCAAGATGCTGCGCGTGGCGCGCCGCATCGGCGAAGAACTCGGCATCACAGTGCGCACGACGTTCCTTGGCGCCCATGCGCTTCCGCCGGAGTATGCCGGCCGCGCAGACGACTACATCGCTGCAGTCTGCGCGTGGCTGCCCACCTTGCATGCGGAAGGACTGGTGGATGCGGTGGATGCATTCTGCGAGCGCATCGGCTTCACGACGGCGCAGACGCAGCGTGTGTTCGAAACAGCGCGGGCACTCGGACTGCCGGTGAAGCTGCATGCGGACCAGCTCAGCGATGGCGGCGGTGCCGCGCTGGTCGCCGGCTTCGGTGGCCTGTCCGCCGATCACGTCGAATACACCTCGGAGGCCGGCGTGGCCGCGATGAAGCGGGCCGGCAGCGTGGCGGTGCTGCTGCCTGGCGCATTCCATGTGCTGCGCGAAACGACGCTGCCTCCGCTGGACGCGTTCCGTACGCACGGCGTGCCGATGGCGGTGGCTACCGACTGCAATCCGGGCACCTCACCGCTGCAGTCGCTGCGGCTGGCGATGTCGCTGGCCTGCACGCATTTCCGTCTGACGCCCGAGGAAGCGCTGCGCGGCGCGACCGTGCATGCGGCGCAGGCGTTGGGGATGCCGGATCGCGGACGCCTGGTCGCCGGACAGCGCGCGGACTTCGTGCGCTGGCGCATCGGCCAGCCTGCGCAGCTGGCGTACTGGCTCGGCGGCGACCTGGTGTCTGCCGTGCACGCGGGCGGACGCGTGGCGACGACGGGCCTGTAAAAAACGAAAACCCCGGCCTGGGCCGGGGTTCCGTGTTCGCTGCCGGCCGAGCCGGCGCGGATGGCTTACGCCTTGGCGACGGCCTTCTTGGCGACGGCCTTCTTGACCGGCGCCTTCACCACGGCTTTCTTGGCGGTGGCGGTAGCAGCCACGGCGGCCTTGGCGACGGTGCTCTTGCGCGCATTGCCGTAGCTCGACGAATAGCGCTTGCCCTTGGCCGTCTTGCGATCACCCTTGCCCATCTCTGTTCTCCTGATTCGATGAAAAGTCCGCCCGGGTCTGGGCGGCTGCGCGGGCGTCCACCGGTTCGGGGACCGCGCGCGAGGCCGCAAAGCCTATCACAGCAGGGCCTTCCCGGCCGCTGCCGAGTCCCGGAACGGGGTCAGTGCGCGCAGCTGGCGTCGTGCACGTGCCAGTGGTTCAGGCGCAGATTCAACAGATGGGCAAGGCCCACCAGCATGCCACCGACCGTCATCACGATGGCGTGGGGCACCACCGACTCGTGCAGCGGCGCATACAGCACGCCGGCCCACAGCGCGGCCAGGCCGAACAGCAACATGCCCAGCGCGCGGAAGGCGCGATGGCGGCGATAGCCCCAGACCAGGCTGAAAAGGCCAAGCACGGTCACGAACACCACGAAGGCACGTTCGAAGCCATCGCCCAGCCAGACCGACAACCCCAGCGACGGGATGACGGCCAACAGCAACGGCGTGATGGCGCAATGCAACGCGCAGACCAGTGAACCGGCAGCGGCGAAGCGGTCGAGCAGGGAGCGGAAAGAGGACTTCATGGGGGACAAGTATGACTTCTGGGAGGGTTATATTGTCACTATTGGTATATTATAACATCATTCTTCACCCTCACGAGCGCACCACCCCCATGCCCAACGCACACCGCCTGTCTCCTGTCCCCTCGACCCTTGCCGTTGCCCTCGCCCTTGCGCTGATCTCTCCGCTGGCGTCGGCCGACGACGCCTCCGGCGCGACCCCCAAGGATCTGGACGCTGTGGTGGTGACCGCTTCACCGCTGAAGGGCAATGCCGAATCCGTGGCGACCCCGGTCGACGTGCTGTACGGCGAAGACCTCGACAAAGCCAAGGCCGGCACCCTCGGCGAGACCGTCGCAAAGCTGCCCGGCGTGCAGACCACTTACTTCGGTACCGGCGTGGGCCGCCCGATCATCCGCGGCCTGGAAGGCCCGCGCGTGCAGGTGCTGTCCGGTGGCATCGGCTCGATGGATGCGTCCACGGTCAGCGCCGACCATGCGGTCAGCATCGAACCCTTCCTCGCCGACCAGATCGAAGTCCTGAAGGGCCCAGCCACCCTGCTGTTCGGCAGCGGCGCCATTGGCGGCGCGGTCAATGTGGTGGATGGACGGCTTGCCGAGTCGATTCCCGACCAGCCCCTGAGCGGCCGCGCCGAAGTCCGTGGCGGCACGGTGAACGACGAGCGCACCGGCATGTTCCGCCTCGACGGCGTGAACGGGAACTGGGTACTGCATGTCGACGGTCTGGTGCGCGATACCGACGACTACGACATCCCTGGTGTCGCCATCCTGCACGACCACGAGGAAGGCGAGGAGCACGAAGAAGAGCCCCAGCCCAACGGCACGCTGCCCAACAGCTCGGTCCGCACCAAGGCCGGCGCGATCGGTGCGACCTATCTGGGCGACCGCGGCTACTTCGGTCTGGCCGCCAGCACGTACCGCAGCAACTACGGCATTCCCGCCGGCGCGCACGTGCATGGCGAGGAAGACCACGATCACGACCATGACGGTGAAGAAGACCACGACCACGAGGAGCACGAGGAAGGCCCCGTGCGCATCGACATGGTGCAGAACCGGCTGGACATGAAAGCAGGCATCTACAACCCGGTGTCGTTCCTGGAAAGCATCAATCTGCGCGCCGCCTGGAACGACTACGAGCACCTCGAACTGGAAGGCGACGAGATCGGCACGCGCTTCACCAACGAGGGCTACGACGCACGCCTGGAAGCGGTACAGAAGACGTGGAACGGTTGGCGCGGCGCGTTCGGCCTGCAGTTCGGCAGCACCGATTTCAACGCAGTCGGCGCCGAGGCTTTCGTACCCGCCACCATCACCGACACGCTGGGCCTGTTCGTCGTGCAGGAAAAGGATTTCGGCCCTTGGAAGCTGGAACTTGGCGGTCGCTACGACCAGGTCAAGCTGAAGCCCGACGACCGCCCCTCCACCGATTTCGACGCGATCAACCTGTCGGCCGCTGCCATCTGGCGCCTGAGCGAGGGTTTCGACCTGCGATTCGGCCTGGATCGCTCCGAGCGCGCACCGACGAACGAAGAACTGTTCGCGGGCGGCACGCACGTGGCCACGCAGTCGATCGAGATCGGCGATACCGCGCTCGATACCGAGAAGGGCGTGCGTGCCGAGATCGGCGCGCACTGGCACACCGACCGCGTGGACCTGAAGCTCGCGGTGTACCAGACGAAGTTCAAGGACTTCATCTACCTCACCGACACCGGCGTGGAAGAGCATGGCTACCCGGTACGCCTGTGGACGCAGGACGATGCGACCTTCACCGGTGCGGAGGCCGAGGCGAAGATCCAGCTCGCCGACACGGCGGCCGGCGCGTGGGACCTTCGCCTCTATGGCGACTACGTGCGGGCGAAACTCGACGGCAGCGGCTTGCGCACGGTCGCGTTCGAAGTGCCGCACGGCGACCACACGCATGGCTATGAGGTTGATATCGCACAGGGCGGCTACCTGCCCCGCATCTCGCCGATGCGCGTGGGCGCCGACCTTGGCTGGTCCCTGGGTGGCTGGCGCGCTTCGCTCGGCGCGGTGCGCTACAGCAAGCAGGACGACGTGGCGCAGAACGAGCACACCAGCGACGGCTACACGCTGGTCGATGCGCACGTGGCCTACCGTTGGGATCGCACGGCATCGAGCTGGGAGGTGTTCCTGGACGGCAGCAACCTGACCGACGAAGAAGCGCGCCCGCACACCTCGCTGCTGCGCGACTACGCACCGTTGCCGGGTCGCGGCGTGGCGTTCGGCATCCGCGCCTACTTCTGATCCACGTCTGAGTTCCTCCCCCGGGGCGGCTGGCCGGCATGGCAGCCGCCCTTCTTGACAGCAATTATGTGCATATACACATAATCACCACGCCATCTCCTGCCCTGCCCCATGACGCCGCCTACCGCCCCCGTCACGTCCAGCCTATGCACCTGCTTCCGCCTGCGCCGCGCCAGTCGCCGGGTGACCCAGGTGTACGACCATGAACTCGCCGCCGCCGGGCTGAGCCTCAACCAGTACTCGATCCTGCGCCGCACCGAGCGCGAGCCCCGCGTGCTCGGCGGGCTGGCGGATGAGCTGGGCATGGACCGCACCACGCTCACCCGCAACCTGTCGCCGCTGGTCGACGCTGGCTTGGTGGAAACGGTCCGCGGACGCGATGCCCGCCAGCGCATGGTCGGTCTTACCCAGGCCGGTCGCGACCGGCTCGCCAGCGCGAAGCCGTACTGGCGGCGTGCGCAGGACCTCATCGACACGATGCTGGGCGAAACCGGCATCCAGACCCTGCATGGGGATCTCGATCGCCTGGACGAACGGCTGCGCCAGCACCTGGGAGAGGCCCCATGAACGCCACTGTTGCCGCGCCTGCCCCACGCATGCACTGGGGCCTCCTGCTTGCAGCCTCGGCTACGCTGATGATCACCATGGGCGCTCGGCAGACCACCGGCCTGTTCGTCGCGCCGATCCACCAGGACACCGGCATCGGCATCGCGGCGATCAGCTTCGCGCTCGCCATCGGCCAGTTCACCTGGGGGGCGGTGCAGCCGGTGTTCGGCGCGCTTGCCGACAAGCGCGGCTCCACTGGCGTGCTGGTGTTCGGGGCCATCCTGCTATCGCTTGGCCTCGCGCTGACGCCGCAGCTGACCTCGCCCTGGGGTCTGATGTTCACGCTGGGCCTGCTGACGGCCGCAGGCGCGGGCGCCGGCAGCTTCTCCATCCTGATCGGCGCCACCGCGCAACAGCTCGCACCGGAGAAACGTTCGTTCGCCGCCGGCTTCATCAACGCGGGCGGATCGTTGGGACAGTTCGTGTTCGCACCGCTGGTCCAGGCGGTCATCGCGTTCGCCGGCTGGGCCAGCGCCATGTACACGCTGGCGGTCGCCTCGCTGCTGGCGATCCCGCTCGCCTTTCCACTGCGCAAGAAGGCCGTGGCGGCATCCGGCACGCCGACGGCCACCGCGATCGGCGACATCAGCCTGAAGCAGCAGATCGCGATCGCCCTGCGCGATCGCAGTTACTGGATGCTGCATCTCGGCTTCTTCACCTGCGGCGTGCACATCGCCTTCCTGGTCACGCATCTGCCGGGCGAAGTCGCGCTGTGCGGCCTGCCAGCCAGCGTGTCGGCGGCTGCGCTGATGCTGATCGGCCTGTTCAACGTCGCCGGCAGCCTGATCGCTGGTGCACTGGGCCAGCGTGTGCGGATGAAGTGGATCCTGGCAGTGATGTACGCCAGCCGCGCGGTGATGATCGCGCTGTACCTGATGGCGCCTCCCACGCCGCTGACGTTCTACGTATTCGCCGCCGCGCTGGGCTTCACCTGGCTGGCGACCGTCCCGCCGACGGCGGGACTGGTGGGCAAACTGTTCGGCCCGCGCTACCTGGGGACGCTGTTCGGACTGACGCTGCTGTCGCACCAGATCGGTGGCTTCTTCGGCGCCTGGCTTGGCGGCCTGGCACTGGAGCAGTCAGGCGACTACACGTGGATGTGGTATCTCGACATGGGCTTGGCGCTGATCGCCGCGGTCGCCAACCTGCCGATCCGCGAACGCTCGCCGAGACCGGTGCCGACAGCAGCATAAACAGGTTGGTGTGGGAGCGACGTAAGTCGCGATAGACCACCGCGGCGTGTCATCGCGACTTACGTCGCTCCCACACCCACGAATGTGCTACGCCGCCGCGCACCGCGCGCACAGCCCATGCACTTCCAGTGTCTGCGCCTGCGGCTGGAAGCCCAGCGCCTTCGCGCGCGCATCGAGGGCCGCCACCACCTCGCGGTCCTCCAGCTCCACCGCGCTGTGGCAGCGGTCGCAGATGAGGAACGGCACCGAATGCTGGGCGCTGTTGGGGTGATGGCAGGCGACGAAGGCGTTCACCGATTCGAGCTTGTGCACGAAGCCATTGGCCATCAGGAAATCCAGCGCGCGGTACACGGTCGGCGGTGCGTCGGCGCCAACGCCCTTGGTGGCGCGCACCCACTCGAGCAATTCATAGGCTTTCACCGGCTTGCCGGCTTCGGCAATCAGCTGCAGCACGCGCGCGCGGATCGGCGTCAGGCGCAGGCCGCGTTCCTGGCACGCGTGCTCTACCGCGGCCACGAACGCCTGGGCGTCGTGAACGTGGTGGTGCGGGTCGGTACAGGCGTGGGAAGACGGCATGGGCGATCCGGATTCAGGCGGACGTGCCTACTTTGATAAGTGCGGCGTCGATGCGTTTCAAGGCCTCGTCGCGACCGGCCAGGTAGACGGTCTGCGAGATGTCGGGGCTGACCTGGGTGCCGGTGATGGCCACGCGCAGCGGCTGCGCCACCTTGCCCATGCCGAGTTCCAGCGCCGCCGCGGCTTCGTGCAGCGCCGCCGACACGTTCTCCGCGGTCCACTCCGCCAGCGCCGCCAGGCACTCGCGGGCCTTGGCCAATGGAGCCCGGGCGGCGGCCCCCAGATGCTTCGCCACGGCCGCGTCGTCATACACGGTCAGCGGTTGGTACCAGACCACGGCTTTCTCAGCCATGTCCTTCAGCGTCTGCACGCGGTCGCGCAGCGCGACCACCACATCGGCCGGCGCGGGACCCGCCGCCAGGTCGACGCCCAGCTTCTCCAGCTGGTAGACGAGGTGCGGCGCGACGTCTGCCGGCGCATCCGTCTTCAGGTAATGCTGGTTCACCCAGCCCAGCTTGGCCATGTCCAGGCGTGCGGCCTTCGAATTTACGTCCTTCACGTCGAACAGGTCGATCAGCTCCTGCCGCGAGAACAGCTCCTGGTCACCGTGCGACCAACCCAGGCGCGCCAGGTAGTTGATCAGCGCATGCGGCAGGTAGCCGGCGTCCTTGTACTGCATTACATCGGCCGCGCCGGTGCGCTTGGACAGCTTGGCACCCTCCTCGTCCAGGATCATCGGCATGTGCGCGAACTTCGGCACCGGCGCGCCCAGCGCCTCGTAGATGTTGATCTGGCGCGGCGTATTGTTGATGTGGTCGTCGCCGCGGATCACCTCGGTGATGCCCATGTCCCAATCGTCCACCACGACGGCGAAGTTGTAGGTCGGGTAGCCGTCCGGACGGAAGATCACCATGTCGTCGAGCTCGCTGTTGGCGATCTCGATGCGGCCCTTGATCAGGTCGTCGAAGGCGACCACGCCGTCGAGCGGATTCTTGAAGCGGATCACGCGGTTCGGATCGTCGCGGTGCGGCAGGTTCTGCTCGCGCGCGGCACCGTTGTAGCGCGGCTTCTCCTGCTTCGCCATCGCGGCCTCGCGCATGGCGTCCAGTTCCTCACGCGTCTCGTAGGCGTAGTAGGCCTTGCCGGATGCCACCAGTTGTTCGGCGACCTCGCGATAGCGGTCGACGCGCTGGGTCTGGTAGATCGGGCCTTCGTCGTAGCCCAGACCCAGCCAGTCCATCGCATCGAGGATCGCGTCGATGGCCGCCTGCGTGCTGCGCTCGCGGTCGGTGTCCTCGATGCGCAGGATGAAATCGCCGCCGCGATGGCGCGCCTCCAGCCAGCAATACAGCGCCGTGCGGGCTCCGCCGATGTGCAGGTAGCCGGTGGGACTGGGGGCGAAGCGGGTGCGGCAGGCCATGGTGGACTCGATGAACGGTATGACGCCAATTTTAACCTGCATGGGCCGTATTTCCCTGCCCGCTCCGGGGCAGGGCTTAGAATTCGGCCATGACCACGCTCTTCATCTCCGACCTGCACCTGGACGCCGAACGGCCGGCCGTGACCGAACTGTTCGGTGCGTTCATGCAGAAGGAAGGCACGCAGGCCGACGCGCTCTACATCCTCGGCGACCTGTTCGAGGCCTGGGTCGGCGACGACGATCCGTCCGATACCGGCGCCTACGTGGCCGCCCGCATCCGTGAGGTCGCCGACGCTGGCGTACCGGTGTTCTTCATCCGGGGCAACCGCGATTTCCTGCTGGGCAATGCATTCGCGCGGCGCGCCGGCATGCGCATCCTGCCCGACCCGGCCGTGGTCATGCTGTACGGGAAGCCGACCCTGCTGATGCATGGCGACCTGCTGTGTACCGGCGACACCGCCTACCAGGCGTTCCGCGCGCAGACCCGCAACCCGGCCTGGCAGGCGCAGTTCCTGTCGCAGCCGCTCGCGGTCAGACTGGCCTTCGCGGCCCAGGCACGTGCGGCCAGCGCCGCCCACCAGGGCGGCATGAAGCAGAACGACAAGACGCAGTTCGAGATGCTGACCGACGTGGCGCCGGCCACGGTGGACGCAACGTTCGCGCAGTTCGGCATCGACACGATGATCCATGGCCATACGCATCGGCCCGCGATCCACGACCTCACGGTCGGCACCCATGCCTGTCGGCGCATTGTGCTGGGCGACTGGTACGAACAGGGATCGGTGCTGCGCGTGGAGCCGGACGGGATGGCGCTGGACTCGCTCTGAGCGCCGGCTCGGAAGGAATGTCGTCTGTAGGAGCGACGTAAGTCGCGATGAGGGCGCCGCGGCAGTTCATCGCGACTTACGTCGCTCCCACACCGACCCCACCGTCGACGTCATGGCGCCTCGAGCGCCGCCAGTTCGTCCTCATCGAACCCGGCCAGCAGGCGCGCCTCGATGTTGAACGGGCCGTGCAGGTAGCCGCCGGCGTACTCCTTCAGCAGTTCGCGGAAGCGTGCGCGCGGTTCGATGCCGCGTTGCGCGCAGTACCAGCGATACCAGCGGGACCCGGCGGCGACATGCGCGACTTCCTCGCGCAGGATGAGGTCGAGGATGGCAACCGTGCTTTCGTCGCCCAACTCACGCAGCTTGACGATCATCCCCGGCGTCACGTCCAGGCCTCGTGCCTCCAGCACACGCGGCACCAGCGCCATCCGCGCCAGACCGTCGTGCGCGGTCTTCTCGGTCATCTCCCACAGGCCGTTGTGGGCATCGAAGTCGCCGTAGTCGTGGCCGAGCTCGCGCAGCCGATCGCGCAACAGCACGAAATGGCGCGACTCGTCGTGCGCCACGCCCACCCAATCGGCGTAGAACGCCTGAGGCAGATCGCGAAAGCGATAGACCGCGTCCCACGCCAGGTCGATGGCATTCAGTTCGATGTGCGCGATGGCATGGATGAAGGCCGCCCTGCCCTGCAGGCTGCCCAATCCGCGGCGCGGGAGGTCCCGCGGATGCACCAGCGTCGGCTTCGACGGACGGCCGGGCGCGCGGATGGGCTCGGGCGACGGCGCATCGGGCGGAACATCGAGTTCGCCGCGCGCGAACGCATCGGCGTACTGCTGTGTCAGTGCCACCTTCGCATCGACGTCCGCCGCATCCAGGCAGATGCGCGCGGCCTCGAACAACGTGGTCATGCGCTCTGGTGCCGCGTCAGCCGACGCGGCGCTTGCGCTTGGCTTCGTCGGAGCGTGCCTGCTCGATGCGCTCGAAGTACCCCGGCTCGATGCCGGTGACGTACTTGCCATCGAAGCACGACGAATCGAACTCCGCCAGGTTCGGATTGCCCTCGCGCACGGCGGCTTCCAGATCCTCGAGATCCTGGTAGATCAACCAGTCGCAGCCCAGTTCGCGCTCGATATCCTCGACGGTGCGGTTGTGCGCGACCAGTTCGTCCGCAGCCGGCATGTCGATGCCGTAGATGTTCGGGTGACGCACCGGCGGCGCGGCGCTGGCCAGGTAGACCTTGCGCGCACCGGCATCGCGCGCCATCTGCACGATCTGCTTGGAGGTGGTGCCGCGCACGATGGAGTCGTCGACCAGCAGCACCACGCGGTTGCGGAATTCCAGGTTGATCGGGTTGAGCTTGCGGCGCACGGATTTCACGCGCTCGCCCTGCCCCGGCATGATGAACGTGCGGCCGACGTAGCGGTTCTTGATGAACCCCTCGCGGTACTTCACGCCCAGCACGTTGGAGATTTCCAGCGCGGCATCGCGCGAGGTGTCCGGGATCGGGATGATGGTGTCGATGTCGTGGTCGGGACGCAGGCGCAGGATCTTCTCGCCCAGCTTCACGCCCATGCGCATGCGCGCCTTGTGCACCGACACGTTGTCGATCATCGAGTCCGGGCGCGCGAAGTACACGTACTCGAAGATGCACGGGGCATGCTCGGGCGCGTCGGCGACGATCTCGCTGAACAGTTCGCCGCGCGCGGTGATCACGATCGCCTCGCCCGGCTGCACGTCGCGCATGCGCACGAAACCGAGGATGTCGAGCGCGGCGGATTCCGACGCAATGATGTACTCGGTGCCCTCGCCGTGCTCTCGCTTCCCCAGCACCAGCGGACGGATACCGTGCGGATCGCGGAACGCCACCAGGCCCAGGCCGAGCACCACGCTGACGACGGCGTAGCCGCCCTTGACGCGACGGTGCACGCCAGCGACAGCGCGGATCGCCGCTTCCGGGGTCAGCGTACGCTGCAGGTCCAGCTCGTGCGCGAACACGTTCAGCAGCACTTCGCTGTCCGAGTCGGTGTTGATGTTGCGGCGGTCCTGCGCGAACACATCCTGCCGCAGCGACTCGGTATTGATCAGGTTGCCGTTGTGCGCCAGCGCGATGCCGTACGGCGAATTGACGTAGAACGGCTGCGCCTCGTCCATGCCTTCGGAGCCGGCGGTCGGATAACGGCAGTGGGCGATGCCCACGCGGCCTTCCAGCACGCTCATCGCCTTGGCGTTGAACACGTCCCGCACCAGCCCGTTGTCCTTGTGCACGCGCAGGCGCGTGCCGTCGGCGGTGGCGATGCCGGCGGCGTCCTGTCCACGATGCTGGAGGACGGTCAGCCCGTCATAAAGCTGGCCGGCAACGTTCTGGTTGCCGACGATTCCGACGATGCCGCACATGGGGGATCTACTCCGGTTTCGACGCGGGCGAGGCGGGCGGTGGGACGTGCTCCTGCGGTGCGCTGGTCTCTTCCAGCGGCAGGGGCAGGAGGTTTTGCAGGCGCGCATTATCGCCCGCCGGCCGGCCGTTGCCAAAGTCCAGTTCCTGCACAGTCCATTCCGGCAGCCACTGCGACAGCCATTGCGCGCCGGGCAGCAGGACGGGCACGACGGATGAACGCTGCCATTCAGGTTCGCGCGGCAGATCCGTGAATGCGGTCAGCAGCAGCACGATGCAGGCGACGAGCACCCCGCGCGCCAGCCCTAGCGCGAGTCCCAGCACACGGTCCAGGCCCGACAGGCCGACCGATTTGACCAGATGGCGGATGGCCCACCCCGTCAGCCCGACGAAGATCATCACGCCGACGAAGCTCAGCACGTAGCCGCCCAGCAGCTCGCTCGCCGATGGCTGGCCATCGCTGGCCAGCAGGTGCGCGACATCGCCGCCGTAATGGAACGCCACCCAGCCCGACAGCAACCAGGCGACCATCGAGGCGAGCGCACTGATGAAACCCCGCATCAGGCCGAACAGGGTCGACACGCCGATGATGGCCAGCAACGTCAGGTCGAGCGCGCTCACGCAGCGCGCCCGGGGCTATCCGTCATGCGCTCGGGCGATGCCATCAAGGGTGCGGGCGCACCATGCCGTCGACGCCGATCTTCGACGCGACCTGCGTCTTCAACCGGTCCGCATCGGCACGGTTGGCGACCGGGCCTATGCGCACGCGGCTGAGCGTGCCCTTGTCGGTGCGGACCTGCTCGACGAAGGCGCTGAACCCGGCGCCACGTGCACGATCGCGCAAGGCGTTGGCATCGGCAGCATTCGAGAAGGCGCCCAGTTGCACCGCGAAACCGGTACCGGAGGCTGCCGGCTTGGCGCTTTCGGTTGGCTTGAGCGCCGGGGCTGCCGGTTTGACCGCGGGCGGCGGCACCGGCTTGGTCTCGGCCGTCGTCGTGGCGACGGGCCTGGATTCGGTTGCGGCGGGCTTCGGTGCGGGCTTGGCCGGCTCCGGCGGCAGTGCCTGGGTGGTGACCGCCGGTGCGGCGGGCGCGGCGACAGACGCCGCAGGCACGGGCGCCGTTGCCGTCGGCGCCGCGGCGGGAACGTCCAGCGTCACCACCTGCGCGTTGACGTCGCTACGGACCCTGATCGCGTCCAGGCGCGCGGCTTCCGCCTGCGGCCGGTCGACGTAGGGGCCGACACGAACGCGGAAGGCAGGCTTGCCATTGATCGTCGCCGGCTCGACGAAGCCCGGAAGCTTCGCCTGCTTCACGCGGACCAGCACGGCGTCCGCGTCGGACTGCGTGGCGTAGGCACCGAAGCTGACAGCGAAGTTGCCCCCTGCGGTCGCGGCCGGCTGCAGCACGCCGTCGGCAGGTGCCGGCTCCGCGGCAGGCGCAGCGACCTGGCCCTGCAGGCCCACCGCACCGGTGGCGGGCGCATTGCCCGGCGTCACCAGCGGCAGCTCGCGCGTCTCGAACTCGCCACCGGCAGCGGGCGGTACGTCCAGTGGCACGTCGGACACGCCGCTGTCGGGCGCGGGTCCCTTGACCAGCATGGGCAGGAAGATGACGGCCAGCGCCACCAGCACGACCGCGCCGATCAGGCGCTGTTTCAGGGCAGTATCCATCCAGGTCCACGGCTGCTGCGGCGGGAATGCCGCGGCGATTATACGGCGCGCCCTCGCGCGCTTTCCGTCATCGACCTGAATGCAGGACCCGCATTGCGTCGGCCACCGTGTGGAAGGAGCCGAACACCAGCACGCGGTCGCCCGGTACCGACGCGTCGCGCGCCGCCTGCAGTGCGTCGGACACGGTGGCGTACAGCTCCGGCGCATCTTGCTCGAGTGCGCCCTCCAGGCGGGCGGCTAGTTGTTCGGCGGTCTGCGAGCGCTGTCCGAGCGCCAGGCCAGCCAGGAACCAGTGCACCGGCGCACCGGCGAACGCTTCCACCACGCCGACCACGTCCTTGTCGGCAAGTGCGGCGAACACCACGCGGGTCGCGCCCGCGATCGGGTGCGCCTGCAACCACGCGGCCAGTTCGCGTGCCGCCTGGGGGTTGTGGCCGACGTCCAGCACCACGTCCACGCCGTCGCGTTCCGATCGCTGCAGTCGCCCTGGCAATGCCGCCCCGGCTACGCCTTCTGCGAACGCGCCGTCGGGCACCGGCGCGCCCGGCAAGGCGCGCAGCGCGGCGATCGCCGTCGCCGCGTTCGTGCGTTGCGACGGCGCGGACAATGCCGGCGACGGCAGTTCGAGTTCGGCACCGACTTCACGCCAGCGCCAGCGCTGGCTGTCGATCGGCTCGTGGAAGAAGTCGCTGCCGAGCCGCAATGCGTTCGCGCCCAGCGCGTAGGCATGGCGCAGCACACTGGACGGCGAGTCCACTTCGCCCAGCACCAGGGGCTTCCACGCGCGGGCGATGCCGGCCTTCTCGGCCCCGATGGCTTCGCGGTCGTTGCCCAGCCAGTCGGTGTGGTCGATGTCGACGGTGGTGATGACGGCGACATCGGGGTCGACGATGTTCACCGCATCCAGGCGCCCGCCCAGGCCGATCTCCAGCACCGCGAGGTCCAGCCCGGCACGTTCGAACAGCCACAGCGTCGCCAGCGTGCCGAACTCGAAATAGGTCAGCGGCGTGTCGCCGCGCGCGGCCTCGACCGATTCGAATGCGGCCACCAGCGACGCGTCATCGGCCTCCTTGCCATCGATGCGCACGCGCTCGTTGTAGCGCAGCAGGTGCGGCGAGGTGTAGGCACCCACTTTCCAGCCGGCGACGCGCGCGATGGCATCGATGAAGGCCACGGTCGAGCCCTTGCCGTTGGTGCCACCGACCGTGATGACGCGGGCGCCCGGCCTGCCCAGCGGCAACCGCGTCGCGACCGCGCGCACGCGGTCCAGGCCCATCTCGATGGGCCTGGTATGTTGCTGCTCGATATGGGAAAGCCAGTCGTCGAGGGTGCGCATGGCGCGCATTATCCCCTACGGCGGGTCCGGATCAGCGGTGTTCGCCCGGCGGTGTCGGCGGTGGCGGGATGATGCGCTGCCTGCCCTCGGCACGCATCGCGGCATCGAAGCGCTCGCATACCGACGCCTCTTGGGAGCCACAGAGCCCACTGCTGACCCAGAACGCCTTCTTGCCATCGCTGACGAGCCTGCGCCGAATCACAGACGGCGCAAGCGCCGAACCGGCCTGATGCAGTTCCCAGGTCGAGATATCGAGGCCATCGTGGAGCCGATGGACGCTGACGCCGTTCGACGGCGCCTGCACCTGCTCGCCCTTGGACGACAGCAGCGCGACGGCTTCATCGACGCTGTCCACCGGCATCGCCTGGGGATCCGGCAAGTACGACGGTACGGTCGCATCCGCGTCGGCCTGGACCTCCGGTACCTGCATGCGACGCCATTGCTCCAGATCGCGCTCGAAACCGGCCGAACGCGAGGGCGAGTGCGAGTACGTCGCATCGGTGTTGAAGTCGACGGGGACACGCACCCTGCCCGCCACCGCCTTGCCGTCGCGCACCGCAGGAGTGAAGCGCCAGGTACGGGCCGCGTCACTGGCGGCGGCATCGAGCGCAGGGATGCCCGAACTCTTTTCGACCGTCACCCGGGTCGCCATGCCGCATGCGTCGTGGTCGATCACCAGCGTGACGATGCCGCGGTCGCCTTCCTTCAGGCCCTCGGGCAGCGAAGGCGGACGCGGCTCGACTGTTTCGCGGCCGGCGCATTCCGCTGGCAGGGGCGGCAACGCCTCGGCCGTCGCGCACACCACCCGTCCGAACATCAGCACGAGACCCAGACACACCGGTGCAGCAATCTTCATTCCTTTCCCCTGGAGTGACGCGACAAGCTTCGCAACGTATTCCGTTCAGCACTGCGCCGAGGAACGGCGCGATGCGCTCCTCATCGCCCGGGTCCGGGCGCCAGCGGAACAGCACGTTGCCGGTAAGGGCGCTGCACGCCGCGGTCAAGGCGCGCGCATACGTCGGCCTCCATCGCCTCGCACAGTACACGCGTCACCAGATAGGCATGGCGCCCATCGTGCGCCACGCGCTTACGGACCAGGGCCGGCGCATAGTAGTGCGCGCCTTCGTATACGAGCCAACGGGTCCTGTCGTTCTCGCCATCGAGCGTGTAGATGGCGACGCCAGGCGGCATGCCTGCCGTACTGCGCTGGCTACCGCGCGCCTTCAGCATGGCGATGGCGTCCGCCACGTTACCCACCTCAAGCGGAACCGGATCCTCGATGTATCCCGGCACCGTACCATCGGCATCGAGCTCCACCGACGATGCAGGCATCTGCAGCCGCGACGGCAGGGTGAGCGCGCGCTCCCGCATTGCTTCATCCTCGGCATCGCCGGGCTCCCACGCGAACGACACGGGAATACGTACCCTGCCCCGCGCTGGAACGCCATTCACGACCGCAGACGAAAAGCGCCATGTCCTGGCGGCATCGATAGCCGCCTTGTCGAGCGCGCGGTTGCGTGAACTCTGCTCCACGAACACCTGCTCAACCGCGCCATCCAGGCCGACGTCCATGATCAGCACCACCGTGCCGGTGATGCCGAGATAAAACTCCTCGGCGGGATACTGCGGCGGTGGCGATTCGATCACCCCCGGGAAGACGTCTTCGACCGCCCACGCCACCGGCACGGCGGTCAGCATGGCGGCCAGCAGGAGCAGGCGATGCATCGCCAGTCGCCTCATCGTCATTCCTCGTGGACCGTAAACCCCGACGCCCTTACAGCGCCCGATGCTTCGCTTCGCCGAAGAACGGCGTGTGGTGCGCGCAGTCGTTGAGGCGCACGACCTCAAGCTGGTCCACCGACGTGCCTTCCAGCAGGTTGAGCGTGGTCGGCGCCTGGCGGAACGTCCACAGCTTGGCGATCGGCAGGCCCAGGATGCGGCACAGCAGGACGCGATTGACCGCATCGTGCGCGACGATCAGCAACGTATCGTCGTCGCCCAGGCCTTCGGCGGCACGCGCGAGGCCGCGCCACGAGCGGTCGAGCACCTGGCGCAGCGATTCGCCGCCCGGCATCAGCACGGTGTCAGGCTCTTCGCGCCAGGCGAGCAGGCGCGCGGGATCCTTGTCCTGGATCTCGCTGGCCAGCAGGCCTTCCCATTCGCCGTGGGCGATTTCCTGCAGGTCCGCATCCGTCTGCAGCATCTCGGCGCGCGCGTCGCCCAGGGCGAGCTTCGCTGTGAGCTGCGCGCGCGACAGCGGCGATGCCACCGCACGGTCGATGCGAATGTCCTTCAAGCGCTGGCCCAGCGCCTTGGCCTGGCCTTCGCCGACCGGCGACAGCGGGATATCGATCTGGCCCTGGTAACGGCCTTCGGCGTTCCACGGCGTTTCGCCATGGCGGGCAAGCAGGATGCGCATGCGGAGTGTTCCGGTGGGTAAGACGAGTCCGTGTCTGTTCCGACGGCCGGAAACGAAGACGGGAGCGGATGATAACCGCTCCCGTCCCGTGCCTGCCTGCTCGGTTGCAGGTGTTACTTGCCGACGCCCATTTCCGTCAGCAGCTGCGGCGCCGGGTAGACCTCCTGCATGATCCAGCGCAGGTAACGGCCGTCCACGGCGATCATGCGGGTCATCTTCGGGTCGAACACCCAGTTCGAGCTGACCGACTCCCAGTTGCCGTCGAAGGCCAGGCCGATCAGCTTGCCGTGCGCGTCGAGCACCGGCGAGCCCGAATTGCCGCCGGTGATGTCCAGGTTGGACAGGTAGTTCACCGGCACGGAACCGAGGCGCTTGTCTTCCAGCCCGCCGTAGCGCTTGGCCGCGACCGCGTCGAGCAGCGCCTTCGGCGAATCGAACGGATCCTGTCCGGTTTCCTTCGCGACCACGCCTTCCAGCGTGGTGAAGGGGGTGTACTCCACGCCGTCCTTCGGCGTGTAGCCCATCACGTTGCCGAAGGTGATGCGCAGCGACAGGTTGGCATCCGGGTAGACGAACTCGCCCTGGCTCTTCTTGTAGTCGGCCAGCGCCTGCAGGAAGACCGGGCGCGCGGCCAGGTTCTCGCCGGCGCGCGTCTTGCGCTCCTGTTCCAGCTGCAGCAGCGTCGGCATCACGGCGACCGCGTACTGGATGGCAGGGTCTTTGCTCGCTTCGAACGCCTTGCGGTCGGCGGCGAACCACTTCAGCCGCTCATCGGTGCTGCCGAGCTGGGTGCCGGCGAGGCGATCCAGTGCGCGCTTCACCGCGGCGGCATCGTTGCCGCCCAACCACGCATCGATGGCAGCCACGCGCTGGTTGGCCGGGAGCTTGAGGTACTCGTTCAACCAGTACTCCTGCAACTGGCGGTCCATCGCGGCCACGTAACGGCGCTCAAGCTGCTTCTGCGCACCTTCGATGGATGGCAGGTCGCGCTCCTGGTAACCGGACTCGCGCTCGGCGTTCGGCTTCTCGCGCTCGATCGACAGCCGGTACAGCTGGGCGGCGGAACCGACCATCGCGGTGTTGTTGAACATCGCCAGCGTCAGGTCGCGCTCGCGCGTGGCCTTGTTCTGCTCGAGCAGCGCCAGCAGCTTGGCGTGCGCGTCGAGCGCGGGCTTGCCCTTGGCGCCCTGTCCCTTCAGCCAGGCCAGCACCTCGGCTTCCTCGCGCTGCTTCTGGCCGGCGGCATCGATGCGCTTGAAGCCTTCCAGCTGGCCATCGTAGTTCTTGCTGGTGTTGTTCCAGCCGGCCATCGTGTTGGCGTACTTCACCTGGATGTCGGCGTTCTTCTTGCCGGCGTCCTGCACCATCACGATCTGGTTCTTGTAGTGGCGTGCGATGGTCGGGTAGGTCCACGCGGCGGTGTTGTCGAATTCGGCCGCCAGCGCGTAACGGTTGGTCGAACCCGGATAGCCGGCCACCATCACGAAGTCGCCCTCGCCCAGCGGCTGGTCGGCGAACTTCAGCCAGTGCTTCGGCCGGTACGGCACGTTGTCCTTCGAGAACGCCGCCGGCTTGCCGTCCTTGCCCACGTAGGCGCGATAGAAGGCGAAGTCGCCGGTGTGGCGCGGCCACATCCAGTTGTCGATGTCGCCGCCGTACTTGCCCACGCTGCCCGGGGGCGCGTACGCCAGGCGCACGTCCTTGATCTCCAGGTTCTTGAACAGGCGGTAGGTGTTGCCGCCCGAGAAGCTGTAAAGACGGCAGCGGAAACCGGCATCGGCCTCGCAATCGGCGATCAGCTTCTTCTCGAACGCTTCCAGCGCCTTCGTGCGCGCCAGCGCATCGCCGCCGGCAGCCGCAATGGCGGCCTGCGCATCCTTGGTCACGTCGGTGATGTCATCGAGCACGAACACGCGTGCATTCGGGCCCGCGCTGACTTCATCCGTCGTGGCCGGCGCATTGAAGCCGTTCTTGATGAGGTTGTTCTCGGCCGTCGAGTTCAGCTGGATCGCGCCATAGGCGCAGTGGTGGTTGGTCACCACCAGGCCGTTGGGCGACACGAAACTGGCGGTGCAGCCGCCCAGCGCGACCACGGCGCCCATCGGATCACCGGTGAGGTTGGCCAGCTGCTGCGGCGACAGCTTCAGGCCCGCCTTCTTCAGCGGCCCGGCGATTTCGGGCAGCTGCTGCGGCACCCACATACCCTCGCCGGCATGGGCGAGCTGGGCGGCGAGCAGGGACAAGGGAACCGCGATGGCGGCGGCGAGCAGGTTCGGACGCATGGAAACCCCGGGACGGACAGGAAAGTCACGATTGTAATGAACCCGTCATCCCGCCCGACCATGACTAATGTCCTAGGCTGGCGGGACGCTGCGGGCGCGTGGGCTGTCAAGGACCGCCGCAGCAGGGGCGCGTGGGACCGGGGCGTATAATCCGCGCCCTCATTCCCTGGATCGACGCCCGATGGCACAGACGATGAAGGCGCTGGTGAAGCGCGAGGCCGGCAAAGGCATCTGGATGGAGGAACTGCCCGTTCCCCAGCCCGGCCCCAACGAGGTGCTGATCAAGCTGGAAAAGACCGCCATCTGCGGCACCGACCTGCACATCTACCTGTGGGACGAGTGGAGCCAGCGCACCATCAAGCCCGGCCTGACCATCGGCCACGAGTTCGTCGGCCGCATCGCCCAGCTGGGCTCGGCGGTGACCGGTTACGAGGTCGGCCAGCGGGTCTCGGCCGAGGGCCACATCGTCTGCGGCCATTGCCGCAACTGCCGCGGTGGTCGCCAGCATCTGTGTCCGAATACGGTCGGTATCGGCGTGAACCGCAATGGCGCCTTCGCCGAATACATGGTGATGCCGGCCAGCAACCTGTGGCCGATCCCCGACCAGATCCCGTCGGAACTGGCGGCGTTCTTCGACCCCTACGGCAACGCCGCGCACTGCGCGCTGGAGTTCGACGTCGTGGGCGAAGACGTGCTGATCACAGGCGCTGGCCCGATCGGCATCATCGCCGCGGGCATCTGCAAGCACATCGGCGCGCGCAATGTGGTGGTCACCGACGTCAACGATTTCCGCCTGAAGTTGGCCGCCGACATGGGCGCCACCCGCGTGGTCAACGTCGCCAACACCTCATTGAAGGATGTGATGGCCGACCTGCACATGGAAGGCTTCGACGTGGGCCTGGAAATGAGTGGCAACCCGCGCGCGTTCAACGACATGCTCGACTGCATGTACCACGGCGGCAAGATCGCGATGCTCGGCATCATGCCCAAGGGCGCCGGCTGCGACTGGGACAAGATCATCTTCAAGGGCCTCACGGTGCAGGGCATCTACGGCCGCAAGATGTACGAGACCTGGTACAAGATGACGCAACTGGTGCTGAGCGGCTTCCCGCTGGGCAAGGTGCTGACCCACCAGCTGCCGATCGACGATTTCCAGAAGGGTTTCGACCTGATGGAACAGGGCAAGGCCGGCAAGGTCGTGTTGAGCTGGAACTGATTCCGCCACCTCCCGGCGAAAAGAAAAGGGCGCCTTGCGGCGCCCTTTTCCGTTGCAATGCAGCTGCGATCAGTTGCCGACGCTGAGCGTCAGTACCACGCGATCGTCGGCGAACTTGCCGAACAGGTCGTCGCCCTTGCCGTTCGTGCCGACGTAGCCGAGTGAAGCCGACACCACGCCCCAGCTCTTGCTGAAGCCCAGGTTCCAGTCCACGTAGTTCTCACCCAGCGCGTCTTCGGTCTTGTTGTAGCCCACGCCGGCGTTGAAGCTGTAGTCATTCGGCAGGCCCCACTCGCCACCGGCATTGAAGTACCACGCGTCTTCATCGGTACCGCCGAAGTCGTCGCTGTAGGCCACGGTCAGGCTGTAGGTCTCGGCGAACGTGGTCTTGGTGATCAGCTCGGCGAAGTTGAGATCGGCCGCATCCGGATAGGTGTAGCGATTGACCATCACGTCGAAGTTGACGTTCTCGCTGAAATCCACGTTATAGCCGACAAAGTAGTCGACTTCGAAGTCCGGCTTGTTGCCACCGAAATCGACACCCGAAGCCCACGCGCCCGCATAGAAACCGCCGGGGATGTTGAAGGTCAGACCGGCCTGGGCGGTCGGGTTCTCGTCCGACTGCGACACACCGCGCCAGGCGTAGTCGGACGTCGCCGCGAGCGACCAGTTGATCAGCGGGGTTTCTTCTTCCGCGTCCTGAGCAAAGGCCGCCATGGGCAGGGACAGCAGCAGGGCGGTGGCAAGGGCGGTGCAGAGCTTGGCGGGCGTCATCCGGGGTTCTCCTGGGCGGTTGGGGCGTTGGCCGTGAGTTAAACCGTCATCACGACTTCACGGTTTTTTAACTGCGCCCCGATAGTGCGCCGCACCAATCGCTCGCGTCAAGTGCTGGTTGACTTTCCCTGAATTTGGTTTCTTTTTCAATTAATTCAGCAGGTTACGTCGCATCACGCTGGTGCCGTTGCACCGTCGCGGGGAAACCAGCCGAACCGTTTTGGTGCCAAGCGGACCGTCTGCCCCGGCGCGGTGGTGGGTCCCTCGCGCTCGGCCGGCAGCTCGACATCCAGCTCGACCTCACTGCCGGCGACACGTGTGCGTAGACGCAGACGGGGCCCGGTGCGCTGGGCACCGATGATCGTTGCCGGCCACGCTTCAGGATTGGTCGCATCCACCAGGTGGAGATCCTCAGGACGCACGTAGACCTCCGCCTCCCCCCGCCCCGCCTGGCCACGCGACCGCAGGGGCAGTCCCGCAACATGCAGGGCTCCTCCGTCCCACTGCGCCGGCACGCGGTTCACCGCGCCCACGAACGAGTAGACGAAGGGGGACGCCGGCATATCGTAGGCATCGGCGGGACTGCCCAGTTGTTCGATGCGGCCGCGGTTCAGGATGGCCACACGATCTGCGAGTTCGAGGGCCTCCTCCTGGTCGTGGGTCACGAAGATCGTGGTCAGTCCCGTGCGGTCGTGCAGTTCGCGCAGCCAGCGGCGCAGATCGCGGCGCACCTGCGCGTCGAGTGCGCCGAAGGGTTCGTCCAGCAGCAGGACCCGCGGCTCGATGGCCAGCGCGCGGGCCAATGCCACACGTTGCCGCTGGCCGCCGGAGAGCTGCGCCGGATAGCGGGTGCCGAAGCCTTCCAGCTGCACCAGCGAGAGCAACTCGGCGACGCGCGTACGGATGGTCGCGTCGGGCACGCGGTCACGTCCCTTGCGCACGCGCAGGCCGAACGCGATGTTCTCCTCCACCGTCAGGTGACGGAACAGCGCGTAATGCTGGAATACGAAGCCTGCGCGACGTGCCTGCACAGTGAGGCGTGTAGCATCCTCGCCATCGAACAGCACGCGCCCGCTGTCCGCCTGCTCAAGGCCGGCGATCACACGCAGCAGCGTGGTCTTCCCGGAGCCCGACGGGCCGAGCAACGCCAGCAGTTCGCCCTTGCGGATGTCCAGCGATACATCGTCCAAGGCGGCGAAGCTGCCGAAGCGCTTGACCAGGTGTTCGATCTTGATGCCCATGAAATGCCCTGTCAGTGACGGTGGTTGGCGGCCAGCGCTTCGCCGTGGCGCCATTCCAGCCAAGTCTTCAATACCAGTGTCAGCAGCGCGGTCAGCGCCAGCAGCGACGCGGCCGCGAACGCGGCGCTGTACGCGTACTCGTTGTAAAGGATCTCCACGTGCAGCGGCAGCGTGTTGGTGCGGCCACGGATGTGGCCGGACACGACCGATACGGCGCCGAACTCGCCCAGTGCGCGCGCACTGCACAACAGCACGCCGTACAGCAGCGCCCAGCGGATATTCGGCAACGTCACCCGCCAGAACGTCTGCCAGCCGTTGGCGCCCAGGCTGAGAGCAGCCAGCTCCTCGTCCGTGCCCTGCTGCTCCATCAGCGGCATCAGTTCGCGCGCGATGAACGGGAACGTTACGAAGATCGTCGCCAGCACGATGCCCGGCAGCGCGAAGATGATCTTCGGTAACTGCAGGTGCAGATCGCCCAGCAGCGGCAAGGTGACATGCCAGCCCTCGTCGATCAGCGAGTACGCCCAGCCCTGCGCACCGAAGATCAGCACGTAGATCAGGCCCGCCACCACCGGCGACACCGCGAACGGCAGATCGATCAGCGTCACCAGCCAGCGCTTGCCGCGGAACTCGTGCTTGCTGACGGCCCAGGCGGCGGCCACGCCGAAGACGAGGTTGAGCGGCACGACGATGGCGGTCACCAGCAGCGTCAGCTGTACCGCCGCCAGCGCATCCGCTTCGAGAATGGCGGCGACGAACGCGGTCCAACCGCCCCGCAGCGCTTCAACGAACACCAGTGCCAACGGCAGCAGCAGGAACGACAGCAGGAACCCCAGCGCACCCAGCACCAGCAGCACCTGCACCCACACAGGCTCGGTGGTGGCGGCATGGCGACGGACGGGACGTGCGGGCACTTCCACGGCGGACGACTCCGGGGGAATGGCGATGACGGCGGAGATGGTGTCGCCCATGTTAGCCCCCTGCCCGCTTGCCGGTGCGCTGCAGGCGCGCTTGCAGGGTGTTGATAAGCAGCAGCAGCGCGAACGAGAGCAGCAGCATCGCCGCGGCGATCGCGGTGGCGCCTTCGTAATCGAACTCCTCCAGCTTGATGGTGATCAGCAGAGGCGCGATCTCCGAGACGCCCGGCAGGTTGCCGGCGATGAAGATCACCGAGCCGTACTCGCCCACGCCGCGCGCGAACGCCAGCGCGAAACCCGCCAGTACGGCAGGCCACAACGTCGGCAACACCACATGGCGCACCGCCTGCCAGCGACTCGCGCCGAGCGTGGCGGCCGCTTCCTCCAGTTCGGTTTCGATTTCGGCCAGCACGGGCTGCACCACCCGCACCACGAACGGCAGGCCGATGAACACCAGCGCCACGGTGATGCCCAGAGGCGTGTACGCGACCTTGATGCCGGCCGCTTCCAGCCATTGCCCGATCCAGCCGGTCGGTCCGTACAGCGCCGTCAGCGCAATGCCGGCTACGGCCGTGGGCAACGCGAACGGCAGATCGATCATCGCGTCGAACACGCGCTTGCCCGGGAAGCGGTAGCGCACGAACACCCACGCGACCAGCGTACCCATCACTGCGTTGAACGCGGCCGCCGCCAGTGCGGTGCCGAAGCTGATGCGCAGCGCCGCCAGCACGCGCGGCTCGCTCCAGATCGCCCAGATGCCGGCCGGCCCCAACCCGCTGGCCTTGGCGAACACCCCCACCAGCGGAATCAGCACGATCAGCCCCAGCCAGGCCAGCGTATAGCCCAGGCTGAGGCCGAAACCGGGAATGACGCGCTTGGCGCGCGCCTTTCCCGGCCAGGGATGCACTGCCGCCACGTTACTTCGCCTGGATCTGGTCGAACACGCCGCCGTCGGCGAAATGCGTGGCCTGCGCCTTCGCCCAGGAGCCGAAGACGCCATCGATCGTCACCAGCTCCAGCTTGGGGAACCGCGCAATGTCTTCCGGCGCGGCGTACTGCGGATGGCGCGGACGGTAGTAGTGCTTGGCGGCCAGGCGCTGGCCCGTGGGCGAATACAGGTACTTCAGGTAGGCCTGCGCCGCCTCGCGCGTGCCGTGCTTGTCCACGTTGCGGTCGACCAGGGCCACCGGCGGCTCGGCGAGGATCGACAGCGACGGCACCACGATGTCGAACTTGTCCGGACCCAGTTCCTCGATCGACAGGAAGGCTTCGTTCTCCCACGCCAGCAGCACGTCGCCGATCCCGCGCTGCACGAAGGTGGTGGTCGAGCCGCGTGCCCCGGTATCGAGCACCGGCACATTGCGGAACAACCCACGCACGAAGTTGCGCGTCTTCGCCTCGTCGCCCTTGAATATCTTCAGGCCGTAGGCCCATGCCGCCAGGTAGTTCCAGCGCGCACCACCGGAGGTTTTCGGATTCGGCGTGATCACCGAAGTGCCCGGCTTCACCAGGTCGTGCCAGTCGCGGATCTTCTTCGGGTTGCCCTTGCGCACCAGGAACACGATCGTCGACGTGTACGGCGCGCTGTTCTCCGGTAACCGCGATTGCCAGTTCGCCGGAAACAGCTTGGCGCGCTGGGCGATGGAGTCGACGTCGTACGCCAGCGCGAGCGTGACCACGTCGGCCTCGAGGCCGTCGATGACCGAACGTGCCTGCTTGCCCGAACCGCCGTGCGAGGTCTCGATGCTGACCTTCTGTCCTTTCGTCTTCTGCCAGTCGGCGGCGAACGCGGCATTGAACTCGCGGTAGAACTCGCGCGTCGGGTCGTACGACACGTTGAGCAGCTTGATGTCCTTGGCGCCCGCCGCCGCCGCCAGGGTCAGGCCGAGAGCGAGCAGTGCGTTGCGTGTATGGCGTCGGATGGAAGTCTTCATGCGATGTCTCCGGGAATCAGAAGGCGACCTGTAGTCGCGAGAACACGGCCTTTTCGTCTTCGCGATCCGCGCCTGCCGCGGCACCGCCCTCGAACTGCGTGTCCAGGTAGTTGACGACCAGCTTCAGGTTGCTGGTGAGGTACCAGTTGACGCCGACCGTCCACGCCTTTGCTCGACGGGCGGACACCGCGGGATCAGCGAACAGCGGAAATGCGCCATCGTCGATGTCGAGTTCGCCGTAACGGCCTACCAGTTCCCATGCACCCCAACCGCCGCCGGGGCTGAACGGGCTCGACGGTTTGACCACACCGCGATAGCTGGCGTCTTCGCCGGTAAGCACCCAGCTGGCAGTTGCCTGCCACGCCGTGTTCTCCAGGTCCGCACGCGTGCCTGCCGCCGCACCGCTGGTGACCAGCAGTTCCTGCTTCGAGGCGATGTACTCGGCCAGCAGGCCGAAACGGCCACGATAGAGATACCCCTGCGGCGAGAAGCGGCTGTGCTCGCCATCCGCCGCGATCGCACTGCGGTAGTTGAAGAACTGCGCCTGTCCCTGCGTGCGATAGCGCGGCAGGAAGTTGTTGCCCGCGCCCTGCTTGTCGCCGATGCTGCCGGCAATGCCGAAGCCAAGGCCGGACCACGAACTGCTGGTGTTCTTGAACGGCTCGAAGAAGATGCGACCGGCGTACTCGAACTCGTTGTCCGGATTGGTGGTCGCGGCATCGCGGCCATCGGGCGCACCGTTGTAGACGCCCGCCACGTAGCTCACCCGTCCTTCGGCGAACTCGCCCTGCGCCTGGATGCCCAAGTCGCGGTTGGGCGCCAGTTCGGTGGGGAAGCTGCGCTCGATCAGGCCGATCGCGCTGCCGGACTGCAGCCGTTCCAGCCCGATCGGGCCCTTGACCTTGCCCGCGCGCAGCGTGAAGGCCGGATCCAGCTTCACGTCGACGTAGGCGTCGACGATCGTCGCACTGTCGCCGGCGAACTCCGGCGTCAGGCGGAACGACACCAGCTTGCCCAGCGAACCCTCGATGGTCGGGCGGATGCGACGGAACAGGAACGTGTCGTTCTGCGGCAAAGCGTCGTCGTCGAGGAAGAAGCGCGCGTCACCCTGCACCAGCCCGCGCAGCTTGAACTCGAACTCGCCGTTGGCCGACCTGAGCGATGCACCCTTGTCGTTCACCGCGACCACCGGCGCGTCCTTGGCCTTGGCGGCGGTTTCCTCCTGCTGCAGTTCGAGACGACGTTCCAGGATGCGCAGGCGCTGGTCCAGGTCGCCCAGGGTCGCAGGACCCGACTCGCCCTCCGCCGCCACGGGCGCCGGCGCGTCGCCGACGCGGCGCTCCAGGGCTTCCAGTCGTTGCAGCAGTTCCTGCACGCTGGGCTGGCTCTGTGCGGATACGGGGAGGGCCAGCGAACAGGCCAACGCGCCGAGGATGGCGACGCCGCTGCCTTTCCGCTTGCGTGGGCCCGAGTGTGTCCGCATGACCGCATTTCCCCGCGTGAAGGCCCGTCGTGGGCCGGAGACGCGATGCTGCGTGCGCACATCCGGGCAGGGAAATGACGAAACGGGGGTCGCTTATGCCGTATCCGCATGACGCGGCAGGGGTGTTGCGAGCGACGGGTAGAATGGCGCCTTTCCCGCTCATTGCACTGCCATGGCCAACCCGCTGACCGCCCATTACGCCACCACCCTCGATGAGATCCGCGCACAAGGCCTGTTCAAGGCCGAGCGGATCATCACCAGCCCGCAGTCGGCGGAGATCACCCTGGCCGACGGACGGACGGTGCTGAACTTCTGCGCCAACAACTACCTAGGCCTGGCCGACCATCCGGACATCATCGCGGCGGCCAAGGACGCGCTGGACACGCACGGCTTCGGCATGGCGTCGGTGCGCTTCATCTGCGGTACGCAGGACCTGCACAAGCAGTTGGAGCAGACGATCGCCGACTTCTTCGGCACCGAAGACACGATCCTCTATGCCGCCTGCTTCGACGCCAACGGCGGCCTGTTCGAGCCACTGCTGGGCGAAGACGACGCCATCATCTCCGACGCACTGAACCACGCCTCGATCATCGACGGCGTGCGCCTGTGCAAGGCCAAGCGCTTCCGCTACGCCAACTGCGACATGGCCGACCTCGAGGCGCAGCTGCAGGCGGCCGACGCAGCAGGTTGCAAGACCAAGCTGATCACCACCGACGGCGTGTTCTCGATGGATGGCTTCATTGCGCCCCTGGACGAGATCACCGCGCTGGCGAAGAAGTACAACGCTCTGGTGCACATCGACGAATGCCATGCCACCGGCTTCCTTGGCGCCACCGGCCGCGGGTCGGCCGAGGTGAAGGGCGTGCTGGACCGCATCGACATCATCACCGGCACGCTGGGCAAGGCGATGGGCGGCGCGCTGGGCGGCTTCACCACGGCGCGCAGGGAAGTAATCGAACTGCTGCGCCAGCGCTCACGGCCCTACCTGTTCTCCAACTCGCTGCCGCCGCACGTGGTGGCTGCGGGCATCAAGGCGTTCGAGATGCTGTCCGCCGCAGGCCACCTGCGTGAGCAGTTGCAGGAGAACACGCGCTACTTCCGCGAGAAGATGACGGCCGCCGGTTTCGACATCAAGCCGGGCTTGCACCCGATCAGCCCGGTGATGCTGTACGACGCACCGCTGGCGCAGCGCTTCGCCGAGCGTCTGCTCGAGGAAGGCATCTACGCGATCGGCTTCTTTTTCCCTGTGGTGCCCAAGGAACAGGCGCGCATCCGCACGCAGATCAGCGCCGCGCATACGCGCGAACACCTGGACCGTGCGATCGACGCCTTCATCCGCATCGGCCGCGAACTGGGCGTGGTGAAGGCCTGATCGCGACGCCCGCGCTCCTGCGTATCAGCGGGCGCGCTTGGCGGTGCTGGCGGTCTTCGGTTTCGCCGGCGCACCCTTGGCCACGCGGATGCCGCGGGCCTTCATCCACGCATCGAATTCCTCGGCGGTCATGCTGCGGCCGTTCTGCTGCATGTCGAAACGGTGCCCGTGCGGACCGACCTTCACGGTGACCACCTCGTCCGGGGCGGCCTGCTTTGCCGCAGTGGATGAGGGTTTTGTTGCGCAGCCTGTCGACAGGCCAAAGACGAGCAGCACGGCGCAGCACAACGGCAGGCGCGGGATCGAACGGTGCATGGTGATTTCCCCAAGGTCAGCGCGGACGAGTGTAGGCAGCCCCCTTGCCGCGAACCCGGACCGCCGTCTCGCAATCAGCGGCCGGTCGTCGGCGCGAGCACGTCACGCTCGTGCGGTTCCAGCATGCGCCATGCGCCCTTGCCCAGCCCCCCCAACGCCAGTGGTCCGATGGCGACGCGTACGAGCCGCAGAACCCCGATGTCGAACGCGGCCAACAGGCGTCGGATCTGCCGGTTGCGCCCCTCGTCCAGCACGATTTCCAGCCATGCGTTGCGCTCGCCACTCCTGAGCACCTGCGCCGAGCGGGCGGAAAGATGCTCGCCATCGGCGCTTACGCCGGTCTTCAATCGGTGTATCAGGGCATCATCCGGCAGCGTGTCGATCTGCACGTGGTACGTCTTGTCCGGCCCCAGCGCGGGATCGGTAATGCGGGCCGCCCACTCGGGATCGTTGGTGAACAGCAGTAGGCCTTCACTGGCCTTGTCGAGCCTGCCGACCGGCGCGACCCAGGGCAGCTCCCCGCCATCCAGGCATCGGTACACGGTGTCGCGTCCCTGTTCGTCGCGTGCCGTGGTCACCAGGCCGCGCGGTTTGTTGAGCATCAGGTAGTAGCGCTCCAGCGCAGCGCTCGCCACGCCGTCTACGCGGATCACGGCCCGGCCGACGACCACCGGAAACTCTGGATCTCGCACGATGCGCCCATCGACGGACACCCGCCCGTCGACGATCCAGTGCGCGGCTTCGCTACGCGAACACACGCCCTGCTTGGACAGCACACGGGCCAGCCCATGACGCACTCCCTGTCCGGACGGCACACGGGAGCTCGCGGCACGCGAAGTTTCGCGAAAAGGAGGTCTGCGCGTACTCATCGGGCACCGACAGGAGAACGGCCGGGAGACCGGCCGTTCGTGGATCAGTTCTTCTTGGCAGGCTCGGCGGGTGCCGGTGCGGGCGCTGCCGCCGGAGCACCCGGCGCCTTCACCACGCGCACGCCGCGCGATTTCATCCACGCGTCGAACTCGTCGGCCGTCATGCGCTTGCCGTTCTGGCTCATGTCGAAGCGCCACGGCGTGTTGTCGTGCGCGGTCTTCGGCTGGTACGCCGCCGAGCTGGACGTGGCGGCCGCAGCCGACGGCGCAGCCGGCAACGCCTTGGCGATGTTGCGGCAACCTTCGATGCGCAGTCGCATCAGCACGCGCTCGACCGACTGCGATTCGTCGAAGGCATGCGACGCCAGCACGCCCGAGGGCGCGCCCAATTGCGTGGCAGCAGCGGTGAATTCCAGCGCGACCGGTGCGATCACCGTGGCGGGCGTCTTGAGCGGCGGCGGCACCAGGCTGCCACTGCAGTCCGGGGCCGCATGGGCGGCGGGAATCGCGGCGATGCACAGCACACTGGCGAACACATGACGACGCATCGGCACAACTCCTGACGGTTCACAGCTGGACGTGCCCGGAGTGTAGGCAGCGCGCCAGGGCATGGCAAGAAATTGCCCGCTGCGTGACGTCTCAATGCGGAAAGACGGAAGCGCGGTCACGCAAAACCCGCGCACCGTGCCGTAAAAAACGAAGCCCGGCACGAGGCCGGGCTTCGGATGTTGCGGGAAGAGCGTCCGATCAGTTCTGGACGTTCAGTTCCGTACGACGGTTGCGCTCGCTCTTGCAGCCCGGCAGGGTCTGCGCGGTCGGCTCCAGCGGACGGCTCTCGCCGTAACCGATCGGGCCCACCAGACGCGAGGCGCTGACGCCGTTGTTGGTCAGGTAGTCGTACACGGTCTGCGAACGACGCTGCGACAGCGACTGGTTGTAGGCGTCCGCACCGCACAGGTCGGTGTGGCCGGCCACTTCGACGCGCAGGTCGGGGTAGCGCTTCAGGATCTCGGCGGCTTCGCTCAGAATCGCGATCGCGTCCGGACGCAGGGTCGACTTGTCGAAGTCGAAGTTCACGCCCTTCAGGTCGATCGAGACCTGCACCGGGCAGCCGTCCGGACCGATGGTCTGGCCAGCCTGCGAACCGGGGCACTTGTCGTCGCAGTTGTTGACGCCGTCACCGTCGTCATCCAGGTCGGCGCAGCTCGGGGCAGCCGGCGGCGGGGCCGGCGGCGGAGCGGTTTCGGCCTTCGGGCCCAGCGGGATCACGACGCCGACCGAAGCCAGCACGTCGCCGAACCAGTCTTCCTGCGGAGCGGCAGCGCTCTGGTCGTCGAAGTCGGCACGATAGGCAACTTCGGCGCGCACGCCGACGCGCTTGTCGAGCGTGGTCTGCAGACCGACGCCCAGCTTGGCGGCGAGGTTGTTGTCACGACGCTGGTTGGACGCGTTGATCAGCGACTCTTCTTCCGAACGCTGCATGCCCAGACCCGCCACGATGTAGGGGTTCCAGCCGCGGCCTTCCTGGACGAAGTGGCGACGCAGGTCCAGCGAGATGCCGTACTGGCTCCACAGTGCATCACGGTTGTCTTCGAACTTCGGGTTCTGATAGTTCAGCTCACCGTCCAGCGACCAGTTCGGGCTGATGAACTTGCCCAGACCCAGGCCCAGGAAAGGGGCATTGCGGGTGGTGCGGTCATCGTCCTGCAGGTTGAAGCCAGCCGAACCCGTCAGGTACCAGCGGTCATCGAACTCCTGCGCCATCGCGTGGTTCGCGAGGCTCAGGCCGCCCAGCAGCGCGGCGCAGAGAATCTTCTTGTTCATTTGCAGCTCCTTTCCTTGTAAAAGTTCAGTAGTAGAGAAACCGAAGTGCTTCGCTTACGGCAGTTCTAGTTGTTATTCGAGGCGACAGGCTGCCGTCGCCTTGCTGAACAGATTATGCGGGGGTATGTGAAGACTGTGTTAACGGTACCATAACAAGTTGGCCAAGGTTAACACTCTGTAAGAGAACTCGCGCAGATCCGTCCTGTTCCAGCCGCCGTGGCCGCCGACCATCACAGCAGCCGGGCAAGTCCAGTAACGGCAACACACCGGTCCATCCAAGACCCTTGGTAAGTCTCCCTCGGGGGCCGATGCTCGCATCATGAACCTGCCTGCTCCCGCCGTACACCGTCTCCCGAGCCTGTTCCTGTCGCATGGCTCCCCCATGCTGGCGATCGAGGACTCGCCCACCGGCCGATTCCTCGACCAGCTGGGAGGCTTCCTGCCCCGGCCTCGCGCCATCCTGGTGGCCTCTGCGCATTTCGTCCACGTTCGCCCGACGCTCACGGCCACGCC
Organism: Pseudoxanthomonas sp. LjRoot143; assembly: GCF_964252945.1. NCBI lineage: Bacteria > Pseudomonadati > Pseudomonadota > Gammaproteobacteria > Lysobacterales > Lysobacteraceae > Pseudoxanthomonas > Pseudoxanthomonas sp. LjRoot143. The sequence continues at coordinate 2,683,906 of NZ_CAXUPM020000001.1, forward strand.
CGCACCGAAGACGATCCACGACTTCGGTGGGTTCCCGGCACCGCTTTACCGGATCCAGTATCCGACGGCCGGTGCGCCGACACTCGCCCACGACATCGCAGCGCGCCTGAACGCCGCTGGATTCGAAGCGCACGAAGACGACCACCATGGGCTGGATCATGGCGTCTGGGTCCCGTTGAGGCGGATGTATCCCGCGTCGGACATCCCGGTGGTCGCGCTGTCCGTAAACCCCTCCCAAAGCGCCGAGTGGCACTACCGGCTGGGCCGGGCACTTGCGCCGTTGCGGGACGAGGGCGTGCTGGTGGTCGGCTCCGGCGGCTTTTCCCACAATCTGCGCGCACTGGATTGGCAGCACGCGCGAGCCAACACATACCCGTGGGTGACGGCGTTCACCGATCCGTTGCGCGCTGCGCTGCTGGAAGGCGACGCGGCCGCCGCGCTCGACTGGACCTCGCTGCCGCATGCGGCCCAGAACCATCCCACCACCGAACACCTCTACCCACTCTACGTGGCGCTCGGTGCAGGCGGCGAGGGCGCGAAGGGACGATTGCTCCATCGCGACGTGGAAATGGGCGGACTGGCGCTGGACGCCTTCGCGTTCGACACAGCCTGACTACACCGCCAGTCCGCGTTCCCACGGCGGATCGTCACCGAACTGGTCGGTCAGGAACTCCACGAACGCACGCACCCGCGGCGGCACCAGTCGGCGCTGCGGCATGACCGCACTGATCGCGGTCGTGGCCAGCGGAAAGTCCGGCAGCACGACCTGCAGCCTCCCTGCACGCAGGTCGTCCGCCACGTGCCACAGCGAATGCACGACGATGCCCTCCCCCGCCAGCGACGCATCGCGCAGCACCTCGCCGAAGTTGCTTTCGAAGCGCCCGTGCACGCGAACCGCGACCTCGCCGCCCTCCGGCGTGCTCAGCCGCCAGACGTCCTGGCGTCCACCTCTGCCGAACAGCAACAGGCAATCATGGTCGGCCAGCTGTTCGGGCGTCCGGGGGGTGCCGCGCCGGCGCAGGTAGTCCGGCGACGCGCACAGCACGCGACGGTTGGGGGCGATGCGCCGTGCGACCAGCCGTGAGTCGTCCAACGCCCCGATGCGGATGGCGAGGTCGAAGCCCTCGCTCACCAGGTCCACCACGTTGTCGCTGAGGTGGACGCTGAGCCGCACCTTCGGGTGGCGCGCCAGGAAGGCCGGCAGCAGCGGCGACACGTACTGGCGCCCGAACGAGGCCGACATGGTGACCCTCAGCGTGCCGGCAACCTCATTGGCGGCCTCGCGCAGGCCGCTGCCCAGCGACTCCAGCTCCTCGACCAGTACCCGCCCCTGCTGCGCCAGGGCCAGCCCTTCAGGCGTGGGATGCAGACTACGCGTGGTCCGGTGCAGCAGCCGCACGCCCAGCTCCTTCTCCAGCCGCTTCAGGCGCTGACTGGCCACCGCCACCGACAGGTCCAGGCTGTGGGCCGCCGCCGTGATGGAGCCGAGGTCGAGCACGCGCAGGAACAGGGTCAGGTCACCGACGCGGTCCATTTTCAATTTTCCATTGAAAGTGATTCGCCATCTTCTCGGTTTTTCGCCAGCGAAGGAAGCGGCACCCTGCACGCCTTCTTCCCCACCCCTCCTCTCCCATGTCACCCGCCTCCTCTTCCTCCCGGATGCCGCTGGGCCTCTATGCGCTGACCGCCGGCGCCTTCGGTATCGGCACCACCGAGTTCGTCATCATGGGCCTGCTGATGCAGGTCGCGGCCGATCTCCACGTCTCCATCGCTGCCGCTGGCCTGCTGATCTCCGGCTATGCGCTCGGTGTCTTCGTCGGCGCGCCGCTGCTGACCGCCGCGACCAGCCGCATGCCGCGAAAGGCGGTGCTGGTGGCACTAATGATCGTGTTCACCCTGGGCAACCTGGCCTGCGCGCTGGCGCCGAACTACGAACTGCTGATGGCGGCGCGCGTGGTGACCTCGCTCGCGCATGGCACTTTCTTCGGCGTTGGCGCCGTGGTCGCCACCGGCATGGTCAGCGAAGACCGCAAGGCCTCGGCCATCTCCATCATGTTCACCGGCCTGACCGTCGCCACCCTGCTCGGTGTGCCGGCGGGCGCGTGGCTGGGCCTGGAGTTCGGCTGGCGCGCGACGTTCTGGGCGGTGACCGCCATCGGCGTACTGGCCACGATCATCATCGCCACCCTGGTGCCAGCCGATCGCAGCGCGCCCGCGCCACTACCGTTCCGCGACGAGCTGCGCGTGGTCGCGCGTCCGCAGGTAGTGCTGGGACTGCTGATGACCGTGCTCGGCTTCGGCGGCATGTTCACCGTGTACACCTATATCCAGCCGTTGCTGACGCAGGTCACCGGCTTCACCGATGCGGCGGTCTCACCGATCCTGCTGGTGTTCGGCGTCGGCATGATCGTCGGCAACCTGCTCGGCGGCCGCTTCGCCGACCGTCGACTGGCGCCTGCTTTGCTCGGCACGCTCGCGCTGCTGGCGCTGGTGATGGGCGCGATGACCTTCGTGCTGCACAGTCAGTGGGCGATGATCGCGTTCACCGGCCTGCTCGGCGCGGCCGCGTTCGCCACGGTCTCGCCGCTGCAGCTCTGGGTGTTGCAGAAGGCCAGCGACGCACAGAGCCTCGCGTCCAGCCTCAACATCGGCGCCTTCAATCTCGGCAATGCACTGGGCGCCTGGCTCGGTGGCGTGGTGATCTCGCAAGGCCTGGGCCTCTCGGCGCTGCCCTGGGTCGCCGCGCTGGTGCCTGCGTCAGCCTTCGCCCTCGCGCTTTGGGCGCTGGCGCTCGAGCGTCGCCAGCGTTTCCCGCTGGTTCCGGAAGCGGACTGCGCCTGATCCGCCCTTCGTCGCATCGCCTCTTTACTGCGCGCGCCGCATCATCGCGACACGCCTCCCGACTCTCCCACGAGGATCCACCATGAAAGCCGTCGCCCTCACCCGCTACCTGCCCATCGACGATCCGCAGTCACTGGTCGATGTCGAACTCGATACACCCACCGCCACCGGCCACGACATCCTGGTGCGCGTGGAAGCGGTGTCAGTGAATCCGGTCGATACCAAAGTCCGTTCCCCCAAGCCGCAGGTCGAAGCGCAGCCGAAGGTGCTGGGCTACGACGCCGCCGGTGTCGTCGAAGCGGTCGGCGACGCCGTCACCCGCTTCAAGCCCGGCGACACCGTGTACTACGCGGGCGACATCACCCGTTCCGGTAGCAATGCGCAGTTCCAGCTGGTCGACGAACGCATCGCCGGGCGCAAACCCGCCTCGCTGGACTTCGCGCAGGCCGCCGCGCTGCCGCTGACCACGATCACCGCCTGGGAGCTCCTGTTCGACCGCATGCCGTACGCCATCGAGGGCGGCGGCAACGGCAAGTCGCTGCTGGTGATCGCCGGTGCCGGCGGCGTCGGTTCGATCGCGATCCAGCTGGCCAAGCGCGCGGGCTTCACCGTCGTTGCGACCGCCTCGCGCCAGGACACCATCGACTGGTGCAAGGCGCTCGGTGCCGACCACGTGATCAACCATCGCGAACCGCTCGGCCCGCAGCTGAAGGCGCTGGGCTTCGACACCATCGACGCGGCACTCAATCTTGCCGACACCGACCGCTACTGGACCGAGCTGGGCGAGTTGCTGTCGCCGCGCGGCCATGTCGGCCTGATCGTCGAACCGCGCGGCGAGCTGCGCATCGGCGACCCCTACAAGGCCAAGAGCATCGGCATCCACTGGGAAATGATGTTCGCCCGCCCGCGCTTCCGCACCGCCGACATGGGCGAACAGGGCGCACTGCTGGATCGCGTCGCCGACCTGATCGATGCCGGTCAGCTGCGCGGCACACTCACCGACACGTTGTCACCGATCGACGCGGCGAACCTGCGCGAAGCACATCGCCGTCTCGAATCCGGCACCACCATCGGCAAGTTGGTGCTCGCCGGCTGGTAAAGGCGAAAAGAGCTGTGGGAGCGACGTAAGTCGCGACTGGACGGCGGAGACATCTTCATCTCCTGACGACTCCATCGCGACTTACGTCGCTCCCACAGCATTATGTTGCCTTACGCGGCTGCGGCATCCCCGCTGCGGTCGCGTTTCAGCACCGCGACCGGTTCGGCCCACGTGCTCGCCGCGCGGCGCTTGCTGGTCGCCAGCACCAGGTCGGACGGCTCGAACACGTTGACGTTGTGCGTGATCGGCGTGGTCAGGATGTACTGCGCATCGGTCGAGCGCAGGAAGCGGCCGACCTTCTCGATGTTGGCGACGTCGAGGTGCGCGAACGGTTCGTCGATGAAGACGAAGCCGCCCGGTTGCTCCTCGTCGCGCAGCAGCGCCACCAGCAGCAGCAGCGACTTCATGACCTGCTGGCCACCCGAGGCTTCGCCGTCGTCCAGGCCGATCCAGCCCTTGCGGTCGAAGTCGAAGCGCACGGTCAGGCCGGCCTGCGCCAGCGCCGTGTCATCGTTGACCAGTTCGGGCAGTTCCGCGTCCACGCCGATGCCGGCGAGATCGCCCAGGGCGGCCAGGTTGCGCTTGTAGCGACGTACCGTAGCGCGCAGCACGTTGATGTACGCGCCACGCGCCTCCTCGGTCAGACGACGGGCACGATGCAGATGCGTTTCGCGCTTGCCGATGGCGGCTTCCAATCCCGCATGGTCGGCGCCGAACTTGTCGCGCAGGGCGACGCAGCCTTCGTCCTCGACATAACCACCGCGTGCGATGCGCTCATCGATGCGCTCGAGTTCACGGCGCACGGCACTGCTGCTTTCGTATTCCTCGCGTGCCGCGCGCAGCACGGCGGCGCTGCGCCACGCCGCCGGCATCTGCGCACGACGGCGACGGAAGTCGACGATCCGCTGCGCCAGCGCCAGACGTTCCTGCCCGATCTGCTGGCCACGCTCCTTCAGCTCGCCGGCCAGCGCCTTGATTTCGCCGGCACGGCTGGCGGCCGCGATGCCTTCCGCCTTGTCGAGTGCTTCCAGACCATCCAGCCGCTGACGTGCCTCTGCCAGTGCCGCGGCCGCCTCGGCGGCGGCATCCGCCAAGGCAGGCAGGCGCTCGGCGGCATCGGCGAACTCCGCCGCGCGCGTGACCAGTTCCTGACCGGCGTCCAGACCGAGCAGGCGCGACTGCGCCCCGTCCAGCTGTCGGCGCAAGGTCGCCAGGGCGTCCTCGCGAACCTGCGCACGGTCCTGCAGCATGGCCTGCTCCGACCGCAGCGATGCCAGATGCGCCTGACGCGCACCGGCGCCGAAGTGATGCGCGCCACCGCCGATGTGGCGGCCACCGCGCTGTTCGCGCAGGTAGCCCTTGGCGGTGATCCAGTCCTGGCCCTTCGACAAGCGATGACCGGCCTCGACGTCGGCCACGCGCTGGATGCGGTCCAGATGGCGCGGCAGCCACGCGGGCGGATCGTCGGAGAAGCGCACGACTTCGAGCAGCGAACCCCGGGTCGCCTTCTCGACGGGTGCGCGGTCGGCGACGACGAAATGCCGGTACTGCAGCTGCTCGCCGAGGCGCCACGCCTCGCGCGCATCCTTCGGATGTTCCAGTAGCACCAGGTGACGGTACGGCGCCAGCACCGCTTCCACGGCCGTCGCCCAGTCGGGATCGACCACGTCGACCAGCTCGGTCAGTACCCGATGCGCAATGCCCTGCCGGTCCAGCGCAGCGCGGAAGTCGCGCTCGAACGGTTCGATCACCCGGCCACCGCCGCTGAGCGCAGCGACCTGCGCGACGATCTCGCCGGTTCGCTGGCGGTCACGCTCGGCTTCCAGCTTCAGTTCGGCCTGGCGACGGCGACCGTCCTCCAGTTCACGACTCAGGGCGTCGACATCGGCGCCGCCGCGTTCGGCCTGCAGCTTCGCCAGCTCATCATGGCGGCGCACCAGCGATTCGGCATCGCGCGCATGGTCGCGCGCCTGGGTGAAGGCGGCTTCGGCCTGCTTGAGCTGCGCGCGCGTGTCGACCAGATCGGAACCGGCGCGATCGCGCTGCAACTGGGCGGCCACTTCCTGCGCCAGCAGGCTGGCATGCGCGCGCTCCCGCTCACGCAGCGCGCGGCGCAGGCCGGTCAGGCGCGGTCGCGCGCCTTCGACGGTGGCGCGCAGGTCGGCGAGTTCCACCTTGGGCGCGATCTCGGTCTGCAGACGGTTGCGCTGCGAGCGCAGCGACAGGCCATCCTCGAACGAGCGCACGTCGGCGCGTGCGGACTCCAGCTTCACGTGCAACTCGGCCAAGCCCTGCTGCAGCTGACCGATCTCCTTCTCCACGTCGAACTGCTCGCTGCGGGCGCGCTGGTAGTCGTCTAGCACCGCCTTGTCTTCGAACACGTCGAACACCAGTTGCAGCAGCTCACGCGGCGATAGCTGGCACAGCTTGTCGGTCGCGCCCTGCTCCAGCGTCAGCACGCGGCAGATCGCGCGGCTCAGACCGGCACCCGCCAGGCGCACGCGGTAGTCGCGCACGCCCAGCCAATCGCCGCCCTGGTCCAGGGTTTCGACCGGCACGTCGCCGGCGACGATCTGGTAGTCGCGCGACCAGTCGCCGCCCCGCTTGCGGATGCGGCAGGCGATGGTCACCTGCTCGTCCATGTGCGGGAAGAACGCGCGCTTGCCGCGGCGGTCGACCGGATTGCTGACCACCGCGCGCAGCCAAGCGTACGGTTTTCCGTTGTGGCGCAGATAGGTCTTGTAGTCGCGCGCCATGTCGCGGTCGTCGATGGCGAGCAGCGTGCGCAGCGCATCAAGCAGGGTGGTCTTGCCGGACCCGTTCGGCCCGACCACGGTGATGACCGACGCGTCCAGCGGCAGCGTGTAGCGCTGCCAGTAGTCCCAGTGGACGACTTCCAGGCTGCGGAACTCAAACATCGGCCGGCTCCTCGTTCACTTCGTCCAGGCTGTCGTCCGCGGGCAACGCAGGCGCACTCGCCTGCGAGGCGCGCGCCTCCTCGATCACGTACGCCAGCGCACCGTCCATCACGCGGCTGGCGATGCGTTCGTAGTCGAACGCCAGGTCGAGCAGCGGGCCTTCCTGGATGCGCTCGCGGCGGCGCACGATGAAGCCGTGCCGCTGCAGCGTGCCGAGATTCATCTGCAAACGCCCCTTGCCACCGAGCTTGTCGGCGAAGTCGGCCAGCAGCGTGCGCTCGTTGATCGGCTCGATCAGCTCTGCGCCGACCGGCACCGGCTTGAGCTCGGCGAACATCTGCTCCTGCTCGTGCTGGCGATCGCCCTCCTGGCGTGCGATCTGGCGTTGGCGTTTCGGCAGCACCAGCAGCGCCCACAGCACGACCAGCAGCGCGATGGTGTCGCGGCCGAGGGACAGGTTGCTGGCCGCCCACGCATCGCCATGGCCGAACACCTCGCTCTCCTGCGCGCGCGCGATGCCGACTGCGACGTGCGCGGCATAGGGATGTTCGAGCAGGCGCAGGCCGGCCGCGGCGAGGCGGCGATCGAGGTCGTCGCGCAGTTCGGCGTCGACGAGCACCTGGCGCACGGCGCGGTCGTCGCGCGGCAGCCAGCGCTCGGCCAGCAGCCGGGCGATCAGGGAAGCGATGGGATCATTCATGCGGTACGGACTTTCTTCTTGCGGGAAGGCGCAGGCGCGGCCTGCATCTCAGGGCTCTGCGGCAGCAGGCGGCCGCGACTCATGTAGGCCACGCCGGCGCGCTGGACGGATTCGAATTCGGCATCGACATGCCACTGCATCGGCAGCTGTGCCAGCGAGGCCGCCACGCCGTTGCGGTTCTCCGCGCCGGCATCACCGATCAGGCCGAGCAGCGACAGGCGGTAGGCGCTGACCGCGAAGCCGTCCTGCGGCACCCAGTCCGACAGCGGCGCTTCGGTGTCGAGCGCGGCGAGCTGGTCGAACCACTGTTCGGCGTGGCCGTAGTCGTTCTGCACGACGGGCGCCTGCGTTTCCATCGGTGCGGCCTGCGACGGTGGCAGCGAGGCATCGTCCTGCGCCGCGCGCTCGCGTTCGACCAGTTCGTACTCGGCCACGTCGAGCGCGATCGGCCCCAGCGCGAACGCCGGCTGCGGCATGCGCGCCAGCACATCGTCGGCCAGTGCGGTCAACGCGGCGGTATCGAGCACGCGCAGGTAACGGTTGACGTCGGACGACGACAACCCACTCGCGCCGAGGTGCACGCGGTGGCGGTCCAGCTGGTTCAGCGCGCGCTGGAACACCGAGGCCTGCCGCAGCAATGCGCTCTGCGCGCGGCCGATCTGCTGGGCGACGCGGTGGGTGGCGGTGTCCAACTCGCCATCGGAGGCGATGTCGCGGATCAGCTCGGTGCCCTTCTCCACCCACTGCCACACGGACTGCAGCGTGTCGGCGGCGCGCTGGATGCGGTGTTCCGAACCGCTGAGCACGGCCTGGTCGAAGTCCTCGCGCAACTCGTTCAACCGCGACAACAGGTGTTGCAGGTCGTCCGCCTTGACACGGCCAACTGCCTGGCCGGCGGCGAGCTGCGCGGTGACGTAGGCGAGTTCGTCGCCCTCGCGCTGGAACTGCAGCAGCAGGCCGATCGAGGCCAGCGCCTGGCGGCCGACCGGACTGATGCGGTAGCGCTGGCTGGCGGCGTCCCACAGCAGCAGGCCGTTCTCGCGCAGGCGGCCGAGCACGGTGTCGAACTTGACCGGGTCCAGGTAGGCGAACTGGTCGCGCAGCTCCTGCGGAGACCAATCCGGCGCTTCGCCGCGCTCGCCGAGGGTGCGCAGGACCAGCAGGCGCACCATGACGCTCTCCTCGCCGCCGTGGAACAGCGTCGAGAAGGCCCGCAGCAGGTCGCGGGCGTTGAGCAGGGGGTGGAGGTCCGGCAGATCGGCGGCGGCGAAGCCGGCGCGGAGGTAGTCGTGCAGGGGCGGTGAGGCGGTGTCCATGAAAGGCCGGGAACCTGGGTACCCCCATGGTCCCCGAGCCGCCCGCGCCGGACAACTCTTGCAAGGCGGGCGGGTCTGTGCCCTGCTTCGCGCCGCGGATGCCGCTTGCGCCGGACGCCCGGGCGCGGCATCGTTCGCTCCTTCCATACGCACGCGTATCTAGCCCGCATGACGTCGACCGCCGCCGCCACCGACTCTTCCGCCTACCCGCACCTGTTCACCCCGCTGGACCTGGGCTTCACCACCGTACGCAACCGCGTGCTGATGGGGTCGATGCACACGGGACTGGAGGACCGGGCGAAGGATTTCCCGCGGCTGGCGGCCTACTTCGCCGAGCGCGCGGCGGGCGGCGTGGGGCTGATCGTCACCGGCGGCTTCTCGCCGAACCTGGTGGGCTGGCTGAAGCCGTTCGGCGGCAAGCTGTCGTGGCCGTGGGAGGCGCGACCGCACAAGTTCGTGACGACGGCGGTGCATGAGCACGGGGCGAAGATCTGCGCGCAGCTGCTGCACGCCGGCCGCTACGGCTACCACCCATTGACGGTGGCGCCGTCGAAGCTGAAGGCGCCGATCAACCCCTTCACCCCGCGTGCGCTGTCGGCCCGCGGCATCGAGCGCCAGATCAGCGCCTATGCCAACGCGGCCAAGCTGGCGCGCGACGCCGGCTACGACGGCGTCGAGATCATGGGCTCGGAGGGGTACTTCATCAACGAGTTCACCGCCCCGCGCACCAACAAGCGCAACGACGCCTGGGGCGGCACGCCGGAGAAGCGCATGCGCTTCGCGGTGGAGATCGTCCGCCGCGTGCGCGAAGCGGTCGGCCCGGATTCCATCATCATCTACCGCCTCTCGCTGCTGGACCTGGTGGACGAGGGCAACCAGTGGGAGGAGATCGTCCAGCAGGCCAAGGCCGTGGAAGCGGCCGGCGCGACGATCATCAATTCCGGCATCGGCTGGCACGAGGCGCGCGTGCCGACCATCGTCACCTCGGTGCCGCGCGCGGCCTTCGTCGACGTCACCGCCAAGCTCAAGCCGCATGTGCGCGTGCCGCTGGTGGCGACCAACCGCATCAACATGCCGGACGTGGCCGAGGGCATCCTCGCCGCCGGCAAGGCCGACATGGTGTCGCTGGCACGCCCGCTGCTGGCCGACCCGCAGTGGGCTGCCAAGGCCCGCGCCGGCACGCCGCAGGCGATCAACACCTGCATCGCCTGCAACCAGGCCTGCCTGGACCACGTGTTCGAGAACAAGCTCGCCAGTTGCCTGGTCAACCCGCGCGCCTGCCACGAGACCGACCTCACCTATAAGAAGACGTTCGCGCCGAAGACGGTCGCCGTCGTCGGCGCAGGACCGGCCGGCCTGGCCTGCGCGACCGTCGCCGCCGAGCGCGGCCACCGGGTGACCCTATTCGATGCGGCGGACGAGATCGGCGGCCAGTTCAACTACGCCAAGCGGATCCCGGGCAAGGAGGAGTTCCACGAGACGCTGCGCTATTTCCGCCACCGGCTGGAGGAAACGCGCGTCGACGTGAAGCTGTCCACGCCGGTGACGGCCGCCGAGCTGACCGGCTTCGACGAGGTCGTGCTGGCGACCGGCATCACCCCTCGCAGGGTCGCGTTCCCGGGCGCGGAGCACACCAAGGTCGTCAGCTATGTGGACGTGCTGTCCGGTCGCGTCGCCGTGGGCGCCCGCGCGGCGCTGATCGGCGCCGGCGGCATCGGCTTCGACGTGGCCGAATACCTGACCCACGAAGGCCATTCGCCCTCGCTGGATCCGAAGCGCTGGATGGCCGAATGGGGCGTCGACCCGACCTTCGAGGCCCGCGGCAGCCTGGTGAAGCCGCAGCCGGAACCGCCGGTGCGCGAGGTCTGGCTGCTGCAGCGCAGTGCCGGCAAGCCCGGCGCCCGCCTGGGCAAGACCAGCGGCTGGGTGCACCGCGCCACGCTGAAGGCCAAGCAGGTGAAGATGCTGGGTGGCGTGGAGTACCTGGGCGTGGACGACGCCGGCCTGCGCATCAAGGTGGACGGCGCCGAGCAGCTGCTGCCGGTCGACCACGTGGTGGTCTGCGCCGGCCAGGAGCCGCGCCGCGACCTGCAGGCCGACCTGATCGCCGCCGGCAAGACGCCGCACCTGATCGGTGGCGCCGACGTGGCCGCGGAACTGGATGCCAAGCGCGCCATCGACCAAGGCAGCCGGCTCGCCGCCGCCCTCTAGAACGCGGTGCTGGTAGGCGGATCCGGAGGTCCGGACGGGGCCGGCGCTGCGACTCCCCTCACAGTTTCCAGCCAGACCGGAGGCCCCTGCGTCAAGCCGACCCGTTCAGGCCGAGTTGGGACTGCCCCCCCTACCTTGCGCCGACTTTCCGGCCCGCCGCCCAGTTCAGGCGGGCTGAGCCCGGCGCTCGGACCCCCTCTTGGTCCGGCCTTGCCGGTCCCCGGGCAGCCCGTGTGAAGGCTGCCTCCCCATGACGCCCTGCCGCATGTCCCAGGTTTGCCGCTCCCATCGTGACGGGAGAGGCAGGGGTGCGGGAAAGACGGAGCAAGGAGTTCCCATGAAACTGGCCTGGATCCTATGGCTGTCGCAGATGTTGCCGCAGCCGGCCGCCGATTCGCTTTGCCTCAGCACCACCGTTTACCTGGAAGCCCGCGACCAGACCCTTCGTGGCCAGCAAGCCGTCGCCGAAGTGGCCCTGCGCCGTCGCGACAGCGGCCTGTGGGGCGACTCCGTCTGCTCCGTGGTCACCGCCCGCAAGCAGTTCGCCCCGACCATCGTGGGCCCGAACACCCGACTGAAGAACCCGGACGCCTGGGCCAAGTCGGTCAGCGTCGCCCTGAACGCCGAGCGCAACTGGGCCCTGCCGCCCGGCCAGCGCAAGGAGATCGTGCCGGGCGCCAGCCACTTCATGGCGCACCAGATCGCCAGCCCGAGCTGGCGCAACGCGTACCACGTGGCCACGATCGGCGACCACACGTTCCTGCGCGTGCAGAAGCTCAAGCCGCGGTCTTGAGACGGCAAGCCGCGACGGCGCGACGATCCGTTGCACCTCGCATCACGCTGCAAGCATTGAAGGCCCGCGATAATCGCGGGCCTTTCTTTTTCCATGGGGACATCGCATGAAGCTCTACACCAAGCCGGGCGCCTGCTCGACCGCCGACCACATCGCGCTGCAATGGACGGGACAGCCGTTCGAGGTGCAGGTGATGACCGCGACCGAGATGAAGGAACCCGCCTACCTGGCGATCAACCCGACCGGCGCGGTGCCGGCCATCGTCGATGGCGAGTTCGTACTGACCCAGAACGCCGCGATCATGGGCTATATCGCCGACACGTATCCGCAGGCGCAGCTCGCCGGCGACGGTTCGCCGCAGCAGCGCGCGCTGGCCGCCAAGTGGCTGGCGTTCGTCAATTCGGACCTGCATCCGGCGTTCCACCCGCTGTTCGGGCCGGCACGCTTCATCGGCGACGAAACGCAGTTCGACGCGGTGAAGGACGCCGCGCGCAAGCGCCTGCGCGGTCTGTTCGAAAGTGCGGAAAAGCAGCTGGAAGGCCGCGACTGGCTGGCCGGCTTCCGCAGTTTCGCCGATCCGTACTTCTACATCACGCTGCGCTGGGCGGCACGCACCGGCGTCGATCTTTCCGGCTTGCCGAACATCGCCGCGTTCACGCAGCGCATGGAGGCGGATCCCGGCGTGCAGGCCGCATTGAAGGCCGAAGGCCTGAACTGACCGCGACGCGCGCGCGTCATGCCACCGACGCGCGCACCTCTTCCAGCCAGCGCGTGGCAAAGGTATGGTCGCGCGCCTTCGTCAGCGCGGTCGCCACGTCCGGCAGCAGCGCCACCAGCTCGTCGGCATCGGCGCAGCGCTCGACCTTGAGCTGCAGGAAGTACCCCTTCAACCCGATATGTGAACGGATGTCGTCGGTGATGCGCGCGTACAGCAGGTTGTAGCGGTCGGCCGCCGTGCGCGTGGCCGCCTGCAGCGTATCGCCCGGCTTGGGGGCGGACACGGCGGCCAGCACCCACGCCGCGCCCGAACGCCGTTCGATCAGTCCTTCCGCTTCCAGTTGTTGCAGGGCGTCGTCGGGCGCATGCAGCCCGCTCATCATCGTCCGCAGTTCATCGTCGTTGCGCTGGCCATCCACCAGCAACAGGATCGAACGCAGCACCGCCGGCAGCTTGCGCGTGCGCTGCTGGATCTCGTTGCGTCCGGCCTCGGTCTTGCACCACATCGTCTGCATGGCGTCCCCCTGCATCGCACGACGGGCCCCTCCCGACGGTCGCGATGCACCCCTAGCGTCCGCCAGTAGTACCGCGCCGGACCCGTTCCGGGCTGCCACGCGGGTCACACAAACGACACGGGGCCGCCCGACCTTCGTCGAAGCGGCCCCGCGGACACCTGTCGGCGCGGCTCAGCGCTGGTCGATCGGCACGAAGGCCAGGTCTTCCGGGCCCGTGTAATTGGCGCTGGGACGGATGATCTTGCCATCGATGCGCTGTTCGATGACGTGCGCGCTCCAGCCGCTGGTGCGGGCGATCACGAACAGCGGCGTGAACATCGCCGTCGGCACGCCCATCATGTGGTAGCTGACCGCACTGAACCAGTCGAGGTTCGGGAACATCTTCTTGATGTCCCACATCACCGACTCCAGCCGCTCGGCGATGTCGTACATCTTCGTGCTCGACTGCTCGACCGACAGCTCCTTCGCCACGTTCTTGATGACGTCGTTGCGCGGATCGCCGGTGGTGTAGACCGGATGACCGAAGCCGATCACCACTTCCTTGCGCTCCACGCGCGCCTTGATGTCGGCCTCGGCTTCGTCCGGCGTTTCGTAGCGCTTCTGCACTTCGAACGCGACCTCGTTGGCGCCGCCGTGCTTCGGACCGCGCAGCGCGCCGATGCCGCCGGCGATGGCCGAGTGCATGTCGCTGCCGGTGCCGGCGATGACACGACAGGTGAAGGTCGAGGCATTGAACTCGTGCTCGGCGTACAGGATCAGCGAGGTGTGCATCGCGCGCACCCAGCTGTCCTTCGGCTTCTCGCCGTGGAGCAGATGCAGGAAGTGACCGCCGATGGAATCGTCGTCGGTCTCCACGTCGATGGCGCGGCCGTTGTGGCTCCAGTGGTACCAGTACAGCAGCATCGAGCCCAGCGAGGCCATCAGCTTGTCGGCGATGTCGCGTGCGCCGGGATGGTTGTGGTCGTCCTTTTCGGGCGACACGCAGCCGAGCACGGACACGCCGGTGCGCATCACGTCCATCGGGTGCGCCGACGGCGGCAGTTCTTCCAGCGCGGCCTTCACTGCGGCCGGGATGCCGCGCAGCGACTTCAGCTTGGCCTTGTAGCCGGCCAGTTCGGCGCGGTTGGGCAGCTTGCCGTGCACCAGCAGGTAGGCGACTTCTTCGAACTCACTGGTCGTGGCCAGGTCGAGGATGTCGTAACCGCGGTAGTGCAGGTCGTTGCCGCTGCGGCCGACCGTGCACAGCGCGGTGTTGCCGGCGGCGGTACCCGACAGCGCGACGGATTTTTTCGGCTTGAAGCCGGGGGCAGGCGTGGTTTCGCTCATGGTGGACTCCCTACTCACTTCTTTGCGGAAAACAGGGTATCGAGCTTCTGCTCGAAGGCGTGGTAGCCGATGCGGTCGTACAGCTCTTCGCGCGTCTGCATGGTATCGACCACGTTCTGCTGGTGACCGTCGCGGCGGATCGCCTGGTAGACGTTCTCGGCGGCCTTGTTCATGGCGCGGAATGCGGACAGCGGATACAGCTGGATCGCCACGCCGACCGAGGCCAGCTCGTCGCGGGTGAACAGCGGCGTCTTGCCGAACTCGGTGATGTTGGCCAGCACCGGCACCTTCACCGCGTCGACGAAGCGCTGGTAGGTCGGCAGGTCGTAGGCGGCTTCAGCGAAGATGCCGTCGGCGCCGGCCTCGACGCAGGCGATGGCGCGTTCGATGGCAGCATCGACGCCCTCGACCTGGATGGCGTCGGTGCGCGCGATCAGGAAGAAGTCCGGATCGGTCTTGGCATCGGCGGCGGCCTTGACGCGGTCGACCATCTCGCCGGCCGACACGATCTCCTTGCCGGGACGATGGCCACAGCGCTTGGCGCCGACCTGGTCCTCGATGTGGCAGGCGGCCGCGCCGGCCTTGATCAACGACTTCACCGTGCGCTCGATGTTGAACGCACTGGGGCCGAAGCCGGTGTCGATGTCGACCATCAGCGGCAGGTCGCAAACATCGGTGATGCGACGGACATCGATCAGCACGTCTTCCAGCGTATTGATGCCCAGGTCGGGCAGGCCCAGCGAGCCCGCGGCGACACCGCCGCCCGACAGGTAGATCGCCTTGTAGCCGGCGCGCTTGGCCAGCAGGGCATGGTTGGCGTTGATGGCGCCGATCACCTGCAGCGGCGATTCGGCGGCGAGGGCGGCGCGGAATTTCGCACCTGCGGAAACGGAACTCATGGGAACTCCTGTCGATCTGGCGCCCGGACGTGCCGGCCGCCGGAGGTGCGTGAAGGGTACGCCCCTCTTCGGGTCGCAAATCTGGCACTATCCGCAGGGTTGATCAATCTTGATCGAATCAATCAATACTTTCGCATGGCGTCCTCCACCGACCTGCTGACCGCGCGCGAGACCTGCCGCCTGCTGGGCATCAGCCAGGCCACGCTGTACGCCTATGTCAGCCGCGGCCTGCTGGAGTCGCGTCCGGGCAAGGACCATCGCAGCCGCCTCTACCTGCTGCAGGACGTGGAGCGGCTGGCGCAGCGCAAACAGGTGGGGCGCGGCGCGGCCCGCGGTGCGGCGCAGAGCCTGGACCGCGGCCTGCCCGTGCTGGAGACGCGGATTTCGCTGATCCGTCCCGACGGCCCCTACTACCGCGGCCGCTCGGCGATCGCGATGGTGCACGAAGGCGCCACGCTGGAAGACGTTGCCCGTCAGCTTTGGGGCGGCGGCGAGGACGATCCGTTCGCCGAGCCGTCGTTGACACGATGGCCGACGGTCGTCGCACCGCTCGCCGGCGACGCCTCGCTGCCGCCGCTGGAACGCGCGATGGCAGCCATCCCGTTGCTCGCACTCGACGTACGCCACTCCTTCAGCTCGGCGCCGCGCGTGCGCCACGAGATCGCCGCCGGGCTGCTGCGCCACAACGCGGCGCTGCTGGTGGCGCGGCCACCCTCCGACGCGCCCGTGCATCGCGTGCTCGCACAGGCGTGGCACCCGGGAGATGACGGCTTCGCCGAACTGGTGCGCGCCGCGCTGGTCGTCTGCGCCGACCACGAACTCAACGTATCCGCCTTCGCCGCACGCGTGGTGGCCTCCACGGGCGCACACCTGCACGCGACCGTGTGCAGCGGTCTGGCGGCACTCTCCGGTCCGCGCCACGGCGGTGCGACCGCCCGCGCCTACGCGCTTATCGGCGACGCCTACGAAGCCCGTTCGCCACGTGCCTTCATCGCACAGCGCTGGCAACGCGGCGACGACCTGCCCGGCTTCGGCCATGCGCTGTATCCGAACGGCGATCCGCGCGGCGCGGAGCTGCTGGCGCGCGCCCGCCTGCGCCATGCCGGCACGCGCGAGATGGCCGCACTGGAAACGCTGGTCGCCGCCACCGAAGAGATCAGCGGGCTGCGTCCGAACATCGACTTCATGCTCGCCGCGATCTGCCACCTCAACCGCCTGCCGGCGACGCCGGCGCTGGTGATGTTCGCCGCCGGCCGTCTCGCCGGCTGGCTGGCGCATGCGCTGGAACAGCAGGCGCAGGGCCGGTTGATCCGCCCACGTGCGAGCTATACCGGTGTCACGCCGCCGACAACATCGGTGTGATCCACTGGCGCCGATCCGGCATGCCGGTTTGACATCACCGGCCCAGGCGGAGACCCTGCGGTCGTCCGCTTTCCACCCGCTGATGCAATGCGCCCTGCCCTTGCCCTGTGCCTGCTGCTGACGATGATGACCCCCACCACCATCGCCCGGAACACCGAAGCACCCGACGTGACCGCGACGTCGCGCGCCACCACGCCCGTTCCACCGCCACCGAGCTGGCTGTCCGATCTGGATGCGCTGTACGACACCGACCTGCGTGCGGCCGGCTTGGACGACCGTACGTTCAATGCCGAGCACTGGTGGTCGATCGCCACGCCGCTGCTGGACAAACGCCATGGCTTCCGCATCGACGAGATCGGACGCAGCGTCGAGGACCGTCCACTGCGCCACGTGCGCTGGGGAACCGGCAAGACCTCCGTGTTGCTGTGGTCGCAGATGCATGGCGACGAAAGCACGGCGTCGATGGCGCTGGCCGACCTGTTCCGCTTCCTGGGCGAACACGCTGACCATCCACTGGTGAAGCAATTGCGGGCGAACACCACGCTCCATTTTTTCCCGATCGTGAACCCCGACGGTGCCGCGCGTTTCCAGCGCCGCAACGCGCAAGGCATCGACCTCAACCGCGATGCGCGGATGCTGGCGACGCCCGAGGCGCGCACGCTGAAAGCCCTGTTCGACCAGGTGAAGCCGACCTATGGTTTCAACCTGCACGACCAGCGCGTCGGCTATCGCGCAGGCGACTCGGATCGCGGCACGGCCATCGCGCTGCTGTCGCCGCCCTACAACCATGCCGCCGACGTCAACGACGTGCGCACGCGCGCCATCGAAGTGGCCGGGGTCATCCGCATCGCGCTGGAACCGTACTTGGCCGGCCACATCGCACGCTGGGACGAGGAGTTCGATCCCCGCGCGTTCGGCGACCTGACCACGCAGTGGGGTGCCAGCACCGTACTGATCGAAGCCGGCGGCATCGAAGGCGACGTGCAGAAGCAGCGCCTGCGCAAGCTCTACTTCCTCGGCCTGGTGGCGGCGCTCGACAGCATCGCCACCGGCCGCCATGCCGGCGTGTCGCATGCGCTGTACCGCGATCTTCCTGAAAACGGCGACGTATGGCCGGATCTGATGCTGCGCGGCGGCATCCTTTCCGTGCCGGGCCATCCGCCGACGCGCGCCGACGTGCTGGTCAACTTCCGCAATCCGCTGACCGAGACCGGTGGCGCGATCGCAGACGTCGGCGACCTCGGCAAGAAGAAGGCGCGCCGCAGCATCGATGCACGCGGCCTGTTCATCGTGCCGATTGCGGGGCATACGGGCGAACGCACCGTCATCGAAGCCAATGACGACAACGATGAAGACGTAGGTTCGCCGATGCCGCTTACGCCAGGCGCTTCGGCGCGCTTCGTGCTCAGCCGCGACCCGCAAGGCCGCGACGTGGTGTGGACGCTGGACGGCGACGTGGATCCGGCGACGCCCTCGCCGCCGGTCCGCTGACGCGTCTCAGCTGCCGACTTCTGGTCCGCGCAGCAGCGCGCGCTTCACTTCCTCCAGCGCGTTCGGATCGTCCAGCGTCGAGAGATCGCCAGGATCGGCGCCTTGCGCCAGCGCCTGCAATGAACGCCGCAGCAGTTTGCCCGACCGCGTCTTCGGCAGCGCGTTGACGATGTAGACGCGTGCCGGCCGCGCCACCGCGCCGAGACTCTGCTCGACGGTGCGGCGCATGCCATCGGCGGCCTGCACGCGTTCGTGCGGCTCGTCGGTGGCCTGGCGCAACGTGGCGAACACCACCGGCACCTGCCCCTTCAGCTCGTCGGCCACGCCGATCACGGCCGCTTCCGCCACCGCGGCGAAGCCGGAGACGGATTCCTCGATCTCGCGCGTGCCCAGGCGGTGGCCGGCGACGTTGATGACGTCATCGGTGCGGCCGAGGATGAAGGTGTAGCCGTCCTCGTCGCGGATCGCCCAGTCCAGCGAGCTGTACAGCAGCTCCTTGAAGTGGCTGAAGTAGCTGGACAGGAAACGCGCATCGTCGTTCCAGATGGTGGTCATGCAGCCCGGCGGCAGCGGCGGCTGCATCACCAGCACGCCCTTCTGTCCGGGACCGACTTCCTCACCGGACGCCTCGTCGATCACCTTCATCCGGTAGCCGAGATTCGGGAAGCCGGGTGAGCCGAACCGCACGGGCTTCATGTCCAGGCCGGGCAGCAGCGTCAGCGCCGGCCAACCCGTTTCGGTCTGCCAGTAGTTGTCGATCACCGGCTTGCCGATCGCATCGGTGATCCAGTGCGCGGTCGGTTCGTCCAGCGGCTCGCCGGCGAGGAACAGGTATTTCAGTTCGGACAGATCGTGGCGTTTGATGAAATCGATGTCGTGCTTCTTCAGCACACGCACCGCCGTCGGCGACGAGAACATCGTGCGCACGCCGTACTGCTCGCACAGCGCCCACCAGATGCCGGCATCCGGATTGATCGGAAGCCCTTCGTACAGCACCGACGTCGCACCGACGATCAGCGGCCCGTACACGTTGTACGAATGGCCGACGGCCCAGCCGACGTCGGAGGTGGAGAACATCACCTGCCCCGGCCCGACATCGAACACCGTGCGCATCGACAGCGCCATCGCCACCGCATAGCCACCAACATCGCGCTGCACGCCCTTCGGCTTGCCGGTGGTGCCGGAGGTGTAGAGCAGGTAACTGGGTTCGTTCGACTCCAGCCATTCCACCGGCACCTCCGCATCGCCAACCTCGGCGCGCAGCGTGGCGTAGTCCTCGTCGCGCCCGGCGACCTTCGGCTCGGCGGGATCCAGCCCTCGCGACACGATCAACACCTTCGGTGGCGGCGTGAGCGCCTTCGCGCAGGCTTCATCGACCAGCGGCTTGTAGGGAATGACCTTGCCGCCCCGGCTGCCGGCATCGGCGGCGATCAGCAGCTTGGGCTGTGCGTCGTCGATGCGCAGCGCCAGGTTGTGCGCAGCGAAACCGCCGAACACCACCGAGTGCACCGCACCGATGCGCGCGCAGGCGAGCATGGCGAACACGGCTTCGGCCATGTTGGGCATGTAGATGACGACACGATCGCCGCGGCCGACATCGAGTTTCTTCAACACCGCCGCGAACGCATTCACCTCGCGATACAGCTCGCGGTAGGTCAGCTCGCGGGTGACGTCGGTTTCGGTGGATACCGCCACCAGCGCCAACTGATCGCCGCGCTCGGCGAGATGACGATCGATCGCGTTGTAGCAGAGGTTGGTCTGCCCACCGACAAACCAGCGGCGGAACGGCGGCGTCGAATAGTCCAGTATCTGCTGCGGCGGGACGTGCCAGTGGATCGCCTTGGCCTCCTCGCCCCAGAAGGCCTCGGGCTGCTCGATCGAGCGCCGATAGACGTCTTCGTATGCCATGCGATCCTCCCAGATGCAGCGACTGGGACGAGCATAGTCCCGCGCTGTGGCAGCGGCCCTCCTACCTTGGTCGCATGGGACACGCGGTCGCATGCAGGCGCGGCGGCCGGCCGTCCATCACGCCAGCGGCAACGCGCTGTCCGCGCGGCACAGGCGGTCGTGCACGATGCGCACGGTGTCGATGCCGGCGTCGGTGCGCCCGTCGCCCAGCGTGCGCACATAGCGGCACGCCGCGAAGCCATCTGAACGCCGCTCGTAGTCGGCCACCCACTGCATGCGATCGGCCATGCGCTCCGGGTTGATCGGCCAGGTGCCCGGACGTGGCCGCATATGCCGATTGATGCCGATGCGCCACGGCTTCGGGCTGACGCGTGCGCGGAAACAATGCTGGCGCACGCACATCACGGCGTACACCGGATCGGTCTGCAACGCGGTGAAACAGGCTTCGACCGCCGGCTCGTGCGGATCGAACGCGCGATGCATCGCCAGCAGCCGGATACCCGCGGGAGTGCGGTACTGACGCAGCTGCCAGTCCGGATGCTGCTCGACAAAGGCCTCGATCCGACGATCCGCCCGTGCCTCCGGACCACCGTCCCTGCCCATGCGGGATGCGTGGATGCGACGGCTGATCCATGCGGCCAGCCACAGCGAGACGACGACCGCCACGATGCCGACCAGCCACGATGAGGCTGCCAGACCGATCACCACTGCCAGGCCCAGCAGCGGCCATCGAACCTTGCGCCTGAGCGCCGGCTCCGGTCCCGGGTCGTGCAGGTCTATATCCACGAACAAAGCGTTCGGCGTATTAAGGCAGAGCGCACCATAGGAATTGCGGGTGATGACGCAGTCGCCTTCCCGCGAAACGATCTCCTCGCGGATCGGCACGCCCACCGCGCCGTTGTACGGCTGCTTGCCTTCGCGGCGCGGCAACGGCTCACCCGCCAGCACACGCTCGAATGCTTCGCGCGTACGCGCATCCGCCAACGCCTGCGCGTCATCCAGGCTGAGGTCGGACCAGCCAAAGCGGCGGACCGTGATCTGCCTTCCCTTCGCGCGGTGCTGGAGCCGTCCTTCGGCCCAATACTTCGGAACGATCATGTCGACTCCCTTCAACCGGACGGATCGAAACAAGAACGCCGGGGCATGCCCGGCGTTCCTGGACTCACGGCAGATGCTGGCGGATCAGCCCAGCAGGTGCGCCACGCCGCTGCGCTCTTCTTCCAGTTCGCCCAGCGTCTTGTCGATCGCGGTCTGACTGAAGGCATCGACCGGCAGATCCTTGACCATCGTGTACTCGCCGTTCTCGGTGGTGACGGCGAAGCCGAACATCACGCCTTCCGGGATACCGTAGCTGCCGTCGGACGGGATACCCATCGTCACCCACTTGCCGTTGCTGCCCAGCACCCAGTCGCGGACGTGGTCGATGGCGGCGTTGGCGGCCGACGCGGCCGACGACAGGCCGCGCGCTTCGATGATCGCGGCGCCACGCTTGCCGACCTGCGGGATGAACGTGTTGGCGTTCCAGTCGGCGTCGTTGATGCTGTCCTTCAGCGACTTGCCGTTGACGGTGGCGAAGCGGTAGTCCGGGTACATGGTCGGGCTGTGGTTGCCCCACACGACCAGCTTCTCGATATCGCCCACGGCCACGCCGGCCTTGTTGGCCAGCTGCGACAGCGCGCGGTTGTGGTCCAGACGCAGCATGGCGGTGAAATTCTTCGACGGCAGGTCCGGCGCGGACTTCATCGCGATGTAGGCATTGGTGTTGGCCGGGTTGCCGACCACCAGCACCTTGACGTTGCGCGATGCGACCTTGTTGAGCGCGGCGCCCTGGGCGGTGAAGATCTTGGCGTTCTCGAGCAGCAGGTCCTTGCGCTCCATGCCCGGGCCGCGCGGGCGCGCACCGACCAGCAGGGCCACGTCGACGTCCTTGAACGCGACTTCCGGATCGTCGGTGCCGACGATGCCGGCCAGCAGCGGGAACGCGCAGTCTTCCAGCTCCATGATCACGCCCTTCAGCGCGGCCTGGGCCTTCTCCAGCGGCAGCTCGAGCAGCTGCAGGATGACCGGCTGGTCCTTGCCCAGCATTTCGCCGGAGGCGATGCGGAACAGCAGCGCGTAGCCGATCTGGCCAGCAGCGCCGGTGACGGCAACACGGACGGGGGTTTTCATGATGCGGATCCTCGGGTTTTCGTAGGGCGGGCAGCGGCCCGCCGCGTGGGGACAGCGTGGGCCGCGGCCCACAGTGCGGTTACTTCAACTCGGCGAAAAATTCCTGGAAGCGTTGCAGGCCCGGCGCCAGCTGCGGCGTCGGGCAGGTGTAGCTGATGCGCAGCGCGCGCGGCTCGCCGAACGCGGAACCCGGCACGCAGGCCACGCCTTTCGCCTCGAGCAGCACGTTGCAGAAGTCGACGTCGTTCTCGATCTTCACGCCATTGTGCGACTTGCCGAACGCGCAGCTGATGTCGGGGAACACGTAGAACGCGCCTTGCGGACGCGGGCAGACCACGCCCGGGATCGCCTCCATCGCTGCCAGCACCTGGTCGCGCTTGGCCTGGAATTCGGCGTTCTTCTGCGCGGGCACGTCCTGCGGACCGGTCAGCGCGGCGATCGCGGCGGCGTTGACCACTTCCGGCACGTTGGTGATGTGGTTGGAGTTCATCGTGGTCAGCGCTTTCGCGACCGACTCCGGACCGGCCATGAAACCCACGCGCCAGCCCGGCATGCCATAGGTCTTCGACAGCGAGTCGACGAACACCGTGCGCTCGCGCAGTTCCGGCCGCGCCTGCACGAAGTTGGTGTAGGCCAGCCCGTCGAACAGCATGCGGTTGTAGATGTCGTCGGTGATGATCCAGGTATCCGGATACTTCACCAGCACGTCGGCCAGCGCGGCGACTTCATCGCGCGTATAGACCATGCCCGTCGGGTTGGACGGGTTGTTGAACAGGAAGACCTTCGGCGCGTGCGTCGCCAGTGCTTCGTCGAGTTGCGACGGCGTCAGCTTGTAATCCTGGCTCGCGGGGCACGGCAGCGGCACGGCCTTGGCATTGACGATGTCGGCGATGTCGGCGTACGTGGTCCAGTACGGCGAC
Source organism: Pseudoxanthomonas sp. LjRoot143 (assembly GCF_964252945.1). Lineage (NCBI taxonomy): Bacteria > Pseudomonadati > Pseudomonadota > Gammaproteobacteria > Lysobacterales > Lysobacteraceae > Pseudoxanthomonas > Pseudoxanthomonas sp. LjRoot143. Next base: position 2,707,091 of record NZ_CAXUPM020000001.1, read on the forward strand.
GGATAGGCGATGGTGTCGCCCTCGTCGAGCAGCGACTCGGCCAGGTTGTACAGGATGTGCTTCGCGCCGATGCCGGTGGACAGGTTGGCTCGGGTGTAGCCGGTCAGGCCCAGCGCTTCGATGTGCTGCAGGAAGGCATCCAGCAACGCATCGGTGCCACGGTTGCTGCCGTACTGGCCGGAGTCCTTCGCCAGTGCGTCGCGCGCGGCCTGGTAGACGTGGTCGCCGGGCAGGAAATTCGGAACGCCGATCGAAAAGCTGATGATGTCGCGGCCGTCGGCCTTCAGCTTCTTGGCCTTCTCGGCCACCGCCATGATCGCACTTGGCTTGGCGCGACCGATGCGCCGGGCAAGCAGGGGCATTGCACAACCTCGCGTGGGAACGGTTAAGGAGCGTCGCCGCCGTCGTTTTTGCGGCGCAAAATGGTATCACGGCACCCCACCGCGACCGACTAGCCCATGGTCTAGCCCGCCGGGTTCAACAGGAGTCGCTCACTGGTAGTCGACGACGTCGCCCAGGTCGTAATTCTCGTCGAAATAGGCCTGCCACTGGGCGTAGGCCGCGCGCAGGCAGGACGGCGAATCGCAGGCATCCAGCTGCCGGGTCGCGGCGGCCACCGTCCGGTCGCCGTCGGGATACCGGTCGGCCAGCTCCTTGAACTCCCTGCGCATTCCGGCATCCAGCGCGCCGAACTCCTCGTGACCGCAGACCAGCGCCGCGCGCACGCTGCCCGCGGGCGCGTCGGTGTCGCAGGGGCCGCCTTCAGCCTGCCCGGCCGTCCGGATCGCCTCGGCGACATGCTCGCGGTCGCGCGCGGTCAGCCGGCGCACGAATCCCAAGTCCTCGGTCTGACCACCGCCCCAGGTGATGCGCAGGGTGAATGCATCTTCCGTCGTGGCGTCCGGCACCTTGCGCACCGTGACGGTTTCGCTCGGCCCGCTGTCCGAGGTCACGTGCAGGGCCAGCGTGCCGTTGTCCAGGTCGACGTCCTCGACCTTGCCATCCAGCCAGGCGCCGTCGCGCACCACGCGCAGCCCGCCGGCCGCCTGCCATTCGAAGAGATAGAGCGTTTCCGCATCATCGCCCTCGCTCTTCTCGGTGCTCCACAATCCTTCCAGGCTGCGCTGGAAGCTTTCCGACGAGGGCGCCTCCAGTTCCGGCACCGCCTCGATGGAGTCATCGGCATCCTGACGGCACGACGCCACCATCACGACGGTCACGAGCAGCAGGGCCGCGCGCATCAGGCGCAGGCAATGGTCCTTCATGGTGGTGCTCCCAAAGAGAAAGGGCCGGTCAGTGACCGGCCCTTTCATTCCATCATGCGGACAGGAAGCGATTCCACTCCGCCACACGCTCGGCCTTGGCGGCCAGCACGGCCTCGGTGTCGCCGGCGATGGTCACCTTGGTGATCAGGTCGCCCTGCTTCACCGAATCCACGACGTCCTGGCCTTCCAGGACCTTGCCGAACACAGTGTGACGGCCATCCAGGTGGGGAGTCGGCACGTGGGTGATGAAGAACTGGCTGCCGTTGGTGTTCGGGCCGGCATTGGCCATGGACAGCACGCCGCGCTCATGGCGTACGCCGTTGTTGGTCTCGTCCTCGAAGCGGTAGCCCGGACCGCCGCGGCCGGAGCCCTCGGGGCAGCCGCCCTGGATCATGAAGTCCGGGATCACGCGGTGGAAGTTCAGGCCGTCGTAGAAGCCGCGCTTGGCCAGGTTGACGAAATTGGCCACCGTCAGCGGGGCCTTGTCGGGATAAAGCTCGATCGTGATCGGGCCGCGCGAGGTGTCGAAGGTGGCGGTCAGCTGACTCATGGAACGGTTCTCCAAGGGTGATTGAGGGAACGGCGGGGCACTGCCGGCAGCCTCCTGCGTGCGCGGGGCACTCGCGGGGCGGATGCAGCGGGCCCGTCAGCCCGGTCGGCGACGACCGGGATGGCGAAGGGGGAGCGCCGGGTCTGCCAGGCAGGTCCGGCCCTGTTGCCAGATCACGGCGCCGGACCGGGATTTCAAGGGCTGGCCCCCACGGCGGCGTTCATTCTGGCGTTTTTCGATAAATCAGGTGCTTAGCGCACCGCAGCCCGCTATAATACGCCGCTTCTTTCCGCCCACGTCCTCGCGCCCTGCCCCTTTGCAAGGGGGTATCCGGGTGCGCTTTTCCGATCCCAGAATCCATGTCCATCGAAAACCTCCGCAATATCGCGATCGTCGCGCACGTCGACCATGGCAAGACCACCCTCGTCGACCAGCTGCTGAAGCAGTCCGGCACCCTCTCCGAGCGCACCGTGCTGGCCGAGCGTGTGATGGACAGCAACGACCAGGAAAAGGAACGTGGCATCACGATCCTGGCCAAGAACACCGCCATCACCTGGCAGGGCAACCGCATCAACATCGTCGACACCCCGGGCCACGCCGACTTCGGCGGCGAGGTCGAGCGCGTGCTGTCGATGGTCGACACCGTGCTGATCCTGGTCGACGCGATGGACGGCCCGATGCCGCAGACCCGCTTCGTCACCCAGAAGGCGTTCGCGATGGGCTTCAAGCCGATCGTGGTGATCAACAAGGTCGACCGCCCCGGCTCGCGTCCGGAATGGGTCGTGGAGCAGGTGTGGGACCTGTTCGACCGCCTGGGCGCCACGCCCGAGCAGATGGACTTCCCGATCGTCTACGCCTCGGCGCTGAACGGTTACGCCGGCCTGGAAGACAGCGTGCGCGGTGGCGACATGACCCCGCTGTACGAAGCGATCATGCAGCACGCGCCGAAGCCGGAAGTGGATCCGGAAGGCGCCTTCCAGATGCGCATCAGCCAGCTGGACTACAACAACTTCGTCGGCGTCATCGGCATCGGCCGCATCCAGCGCGGCACGCTGAAGAAGAACATGCCGGTCGCCGTCATCGACCGCGAAGGCAAGAAGCGCCAGGGCAAGGTGCTGCAGGTGCTGGGCTTCCTGGGCCTGGAGCGCATCGAGCAGGACAGCGCCGAGGCCGGCGACATCGTCGCCATCTCGGGCATCCAGGACCTGACGATTTCCGACACCGTCTGCGCGCTGGACACCCCGGAAGCGCTGCCGGCGCTGACCGTCGACGAGCCGACGATCTCGATGACCTTCCAGGTCAACAACTCGCCGTTCGCCGGCAACAAGGACCTGTCGGGCGGCAAGTTCCTGACCAGCCGCCAGCTGAAGGAGCGCCTGGAGCGCGAGACCGTGCACAACGTGGCGCTGAAGGTCGAGCAGCTGGAAGACGCGGACAAGTTCCTGGTCTCCGGCCGTGGCGAGCTGCACCTGTCGGTGCTGATCGAGAACATGCGCCGCGAAGGTTATGAACTGGCCGTGTCGCGTCCGGAAGTAATCATCAAGGAAATCGACGGCCAGCAGATGGAGCCGATCGAGCAGCTCGTCGTCGATGTGGAAGAAAACCACCAGGGCGGCGTGATGGAGAAGCTGGGCGTCCGCAAGGGCCAGCTGAAGAACATGGAGCCGGACGGCAAGGGCCGCGTGCGCCTGGACTACCAGATCCCGGCGCGTGGCCTGATCGGCTTCCAGAACGAGTTCAAGACGCTGACCCAGGGCTCGGGCCTGCTGTTCCACGTGTTCGACCACTACGGCCCGAAGGAACAGGGCGCCATCGCCAAGCGCCTCAACGGCGTGATGATCGCCAATGCGCCGGGCGCCACGCCGGCCTACTCGCTGGGCCCGCTGCAGGAGCGCGGCAAGCTGTTCGCCGCCGAAGGCGACAACGTGTACGAAGGTCAGCTGATCGGCATCCACTCCAAGGACAACGACCTGACCGTCAACGCGATCAAGACCAAGCCGCTGACCAACATGCGCGCGTCGGGCAAGGACGATGCCATCCAGCTGACCCCGGCGATCAAGTTCTCGCTGGAACAGGCACTGGACTTCATCGACGACGACGAGCTGGTCGAGATCACGCCGAAGGAAATCCGCCTGCGCAAGAAGTTCCTGACGGAAAGCGACCGCAAGCGCGCCTCGCGCGCCGCCTGATCGCCGCACCGCGCCTTGGAGACCTCCGCGTACAACCCGGATCCCAGGGCGCATCCCGGCCTGCACGCCATCGCCCTGTTCGAGGGCGCCAAGGGCGTGCTGGCCCTGGCCTTCGCCGGCGGACTGCTGGCGCTGGGCCCGGATCGCCTGCGCGAGAGCGTGCAGGCGATCATCAGCCGCTTCGTTCCCAGCGCCGGTCCCGGCGTGATGGGCCAGTGGCTGGACAAGATCAACCCCGAGTCCGTCCATATCGCGGTGCTGATCATCGCTGTCTACGCCGCCATGCGGCTGTTGGAGGCGTGGGGTCTGTGGCGCGCGCGCGCCTGGGCGTCGTGGCTGGGCTGCATCGGCTCGGCCGCCTACCTGCCGCTGGAGGTCAATGCGCTGTACCGCCACCCCGGCTGGCCCACGGCGGCGTTGCTGGTCGTCAACCTCGTGATCGTCTGGGTGCTCTGGCGCGACATCCGCCGCCGCAAGAACATTTGACGCACGGCCCGGCCGCTGCGTAGCCTGCGGCAACCCCGCGAAGGTGACTGCATGCGTCGACTCCTGCTGCCGTTCTGCCTGACGCTCGCCCTGGCCGCCTGCCAGCCGGCGACGCCACCGGCCGCGACGGCACCCGCGCCGACCGACTTCATCTATGCCGAGCTCGACATCGCCGACCTGCAGTCGCGCATGCAGTCGGGCGAACTGGACAGCCGCAAGCTCACCCAGGCCTACCTGGACCGCATCGCCGCCGTCGACAAGACCGGGCCGCAACTGAATGCCGTCATCGAGCTGAATCCCGATGCCCTGAAGGAAGCCGCGCTGCGCGACGTCGAACGGCGCGCCAACACCGTGCGCGGGCCGCTGCATGGCATCCCGGTGTTGCTGAAGGACAACATCGACGCGGTGCCGATGGCCACGTCGGCCGGCTCGTTGGCCCTGAAGGATTTCCGTCCGGGCCAGGACGCCTTCCTGGTCCGCCGGCTGCGCGACGCCGGCGCGGTCATCCTCGGCAAGACCAACCTGAGCGAGTGGGCCAATTTCCGCTCCACGCATTCCACCTCAGGCTGGAGCGGACGCGGTGGCCAGACCCGCAACCCCTACGCCCTGGACCGCAACCCCTGCGGGTCGAGCTCGGGCAGTGCGGTGGCGGTGTCGGCCAACCTCGCCACGATCAGCGTAGGCACCGAAACCGACGGCAGCATCCTGTGCCCGGCAGCCATCAATGGCATCGTGGGACTGAAGCCGACGGTTGGCCTGATCAGTCGGCAAGGCATCCTGCCGATTTCGCACAGCCAGGACACCGCGGGCCCGATGGCCCGCAGCGTGTCGGACGCGGCCCTGCTGCTCGCCGCGCTGGCCGGCCGGGATACCGCGGATGCGGCGACCACCCAGGCCGCCTGGAACACCACACTCGACTACAGCGCGCGCCTGAAACCAGGTGCGCTCAAGGGCGCCCGTATCGGCGTGCTGCGCAGCAAGGCGGCGATCCACCCCGACGCGGCGGCCGCACTGGAAGGCGCGATCCAGGTGATGCGCGAAGCCGGCGCGATCATCGTGGATGCGGAGATCCCCACCGATGGCCAATGGAACGAGGACGAACTCCAGCTGATGCTGTACGAGTTCAAGCACGGCGTGGAGCGGTACCTGACGGAGCGCCGTGCGCCGCTCACGACGCTGACGCAGCTGATCGGTTACAACGAGCAGTACCGCGTCTCCGAGATGCCGTTCTTCGGCCAGGAACTGTTCGAACAGGCCAATGCCAAGGGCGGACTGGGGGATGCGGAGTACATCGCCGCCCGCAGCCGTGCGCGCCGGCTGGCGGGGCCGGAAGGCATCGATGCCGCGCTCAAGGCCCAGCAACTGGTCGCGCTGATCGCGCCGACCACCGGACCGGCCTGGCTGACCGACCACAAGGCAGGCGATCACTTTCCCGGCGCCGGCTACGGTGCAGCGGCCGTGGCCGGCTATCCCAGCCTCACCATCCCGATGGGCCACAGCGATGGCCTGCCGCTTGGCGTCGTGTTCATCGGTCCGGCATGGAGCGAGGCTCAGCTGATCGCGCTGGGTTACGACTATGAACAACGCACGCGGGCACGCAAGCCACCGGAGTACTGGCCCACTCTGCCACCGCGCACGCCACGGCGCTGAGGTCGCGTAGATAAGTGTGAGCCATTTTGTGCACGGAAGCGCTTGCAGGCGATCTCCGTTCGTGGCGTCATAACCGCCAACCAGCAGGCGGGGATCTCACGCGTGGAGTCAGGCGCGGACCGGGCATCGGAACTGCGGGCGTTCAGTGGATCGGAGTCCACCGCCCGCCGACGGCAGCGCAATCTGAATTCGCTGGCGTGGGGCGTACTGGTCATCGCCTGCCTGCTCTCCCTGTGGGCCGGCGCCACGGCCTGGCAGCAGGCACGGGAACACGCCCGTGCGCAGTTCGACGCCCGTGCCGACGCCGTAGCCACCGCTGTCGCCACGCACATGAACGCCTACGAAGACACCGTGCGCGCCGCCGCCGCGGTGCTCGAGGGGCGTGAGGACATCGGGCAGGACGAGTTCCTGGCCTTCGTCGAGAAGCTGCAAGTGCCCACCCGCCATGCCGGCGTGCATGGACTGGGTTTCGCCCGCCGCGTGCAGCTGGGAGAGCGCGACGCCTACGTCGCCGCCCAACGTGCGCACTATGGCGATGGGTTCGCCATCCACCCCTCCGGCGATCGTGCCGAGTACGTGGTGATCGACCTGCTCTATCCGGCGGCACCCGGCATGCGGCCGCTGCTCGGCAAGGACGTGATGGCGGAGGCCTCGCGTCGCAGCGCCATCGAGTCCGCGCGCGACAGCGGCGAGCTGGCTTCGGCGCCGCTGGTTGCGCTGGGCGACGCTGCCAAAGGCAGCACCGGCCTCGCCGGCTTCCTGCTGTACGCGCCGGTCTACGCCGATCCGGTCGACGCACGCGGAAGCATGGAGGCCCGGCGGCGCCTGCTGCGCGGCTTCGCCACCGCCGGCTTCGGCTGGCAGCGCGTGATGGAGGACGCGGTGGGCCACGCGGGCAGCGGCGAGTTCGATCTCCAGCTGCTCGCGCGCGATTCCGGCGACGCGCCGATCTTCCAGTCCGGGACGCTGAAGGCCCGCCACGGCGAAGGCTGGCAGCCCGCCTTCACCGCGCAGCGCGAACTCCGCCTGCTGGGAAGCGACTGGCGCCTCGTCCTGCAGTCGCCCCCCTTGCGCGAGGCGTTGCCCGGGCTGGCCTCCATCGCACTGCTGACGTTGTGCGGCATCGGCCTGGGCGTGCTGTTGTTCCTGCTGCTGCACAATCTCGCGCGCACCGAGCGCCGCAGCCGCGCACTGCTGGACGCCGTGGCCGACCACCTCCCTGCCCTGATCGCCTACATCGACGGCAACGGCCGCTACGGCTTCGCCAATCGCGCCTGCCGTGCGTGGTCGGGATCGCCCGAGGGCTGGAACGATCGCCCCGTGGACGAGGTTCACGCCGATGCCCCGGGCTTCCTCGCCTCGCTCAGGCGCGCGATGCGGGACTGCACGCCGGACCATTGGATCGCATGGGAAACCGAGCTGGGGCAGCCCGCGCGCGCGGTCCACCTGTACCTGGTGCCGGATGTCGCGTCGGGCCGGAAGATCGCTGGCTGGTATCTGATGGGGAACGATGTCAGCGAGCAGGTGCAGGCGCACCGCGAGCTTGCCATGGCCCGCGACCACCTCAAGCGCGTCACCGATCGCCTGCCCGCCCTGATTGCGCAGTTCGATACGCAGCAACGCCTGGTCTTCCACAACCGCGCGTTCGCCGAGCAGGTCCGCTGGCGGACGCCTCCCCGGGCAGGCACGACCATGCGCGACCTGTTCGGTGAAGACGCTTACCAGCGGCGCACGCCGCATATCGAGGCGGCGCTCGCCGGACGCGAAGGCGAATTCGAAAGCAGCTTCTCCACCGCCGACGGCACCCGGAGGATGCACAGCTTCTATACGCCGGATGTCGACGACACAGGCACCGTCTCGGGCTTCTTCGTGATGGCGGTCGACGTCACCGAAAAGACCCGCCTCGAACACGCGCTGCACGACGCCAACGAACTGGCCGAGGTCACGCTGACCTCCATCAGCGAGGCCGTCATCACCGTGGACGTGGCGAGCCGCGTGACGTACATGAATCCGACCGCCGAAGCGCTCTGCGGCTGGAGTCTCGAACAGGCACTCGGCGAGCCGCTGGACCAGGTGGCATCGCTGGCACGCATCGCGTCATCCGAGGACGAGGACGGGTTGCATCCGACCGGGCTTCCGGGCGACCTGCAGCTGGTGCGCCGCGACGGAAGCCGCTTGCTGGTGGAACGTTCGCTGTCCGCCATCCACGATCGCGATGAGCGCATGGTCGGCACGGTGATGGTCCTGCGCGACATCACCGAGTCGCGTGCCCTCAGCTCGCGCATGACCTATCTCGCGCACCACGACGCACTGACCGGCCTGCCCAACCGGCTGCAGCTCAACGCGCGCCTCGGGCAGGCCATCACGCACGCCACCAACCATGGCAACGGCATCGCGGTGCTGTTCCTCGACCTGGACCTGTTCAAGCACGTCAACGATGCGCTCGGCCACCACACCGGCGACGAACTGCTGCAGCAGGTGGCGCGTCGTATCCAGCGCAACATCGGCAATCTCGGCACCGTGTACCGCACCGGCGGCGACGAGTTCGTCGTGCTGCTGCCCGACATCCTGTCGCGCGACAGCGTGCTGCAGATCGCCGACCGGCTGCTGGCCCTCGCCGGTACGCCGTACACGGTAGCCTCGCACGAGCTGCACCAGGCATTCAGCATCGGCATCAGCCTGTTCCCCGAGGACGGCTACGACGCCGCCACGCTGATGATGCGCGCCGACGCCGCCATGTACCTGGCCAAGCGCAACGGCCGCAATGCCACGCGCTTCTATACGCGCGAGTTGGCCACCAGCGTGGACGCGCGCATCGAACTGGAGAACAGCCTGCGCCGCAGCCTGCGCAACGGCGATCTCTCGTTGCACTACCAGCCGCAGGTCGATCGTGTCAGCGGTCGCATCGTCGGTGTCGAGGGCCTGGCCCGCTGGCAGCGCGGCGACCGCCTGATCATGCCGGGCGAGTTCCTGCCGATCGCCGAGGAAACCAACCTCATCGTCGATATCGACCAGTGGGCGATCCGCGCCGCCTGCCGGCAGAACAGGATCTGGCAACAGGCGGGGTTGCCGCCGATCCGCGTCTCCGTCAACGTCGCCGCCGCGAACTTCGATACGGACGACCTCGTGGACACCGTGGTGGAGGCACTGCAGGACAGCGGGCTGCCTGCCGAGTTCCTCGAGCTCGAAGTCACCGAGACCACGCTGATGCGCGACGTGCAACGCACCGACCGCACGCTGCGGGCGTTGAAGGCCCTGGGCGTGCGCATCGCCATCGACGACTTCGGCACCGGCTTCTCGAGCCTCAGCTATCTGGGCAACTACGGCTTCAACGTGCTGAAGATCGACCAGTCGTTCGTCCGTGATGTGTCCGAGCCCAACCAGGCCGCCATCACGCGCGCCATCATCAGCCTCGCTGCGCAGCTGCAATGCCGCACCATCGCCGAGGGCGTCGAAACCCTGGAACAGGCGGCCTGGCTTGCGGCCAACGGCTGCGACGAGTTGCAGGGCAACTACTTCAGCAAACCCTTGCCAGCCACGGAGTTCGCGAAACTCTACGCCCGCGACACGATCTGGGAGATCCCGCAGAACGCCACCGGCGCCGACAACCCGGCGCGGTAAAAGCGACGCGACGACCGCTCAGCGCGCGGCGGGAGCGGCCAGCTGGTTCTGCTTGTGCACGATGCTCATCGCGATCTCCAGCGACTGCTCGTAGTTCAGTCGCGGATCGACGGTCGAGCGGTACGCCCGCTCCAGGTCCGCATCGGTCAGCTCGCGCGCGCCACCGGTGCATTCGGTGACGTCCTCGCCGGTCAGCTCAAGGTGTACGCCACCCAGCCGCGTTCCCGCGGCGGCATGCAGGTCGAACGACTGCTCCACCTCGCTGCGCACGTTGTCGAAGCGGCGCGTCTTGAACCCGTTGCTGGTGCTTTCGGTGTTGCCATGCATGGGGTCGCAGACCCACAGCACGCGACGGCCATCGCGGCGCACCGCGTCCAGCAGCGGCGGCAGCTTGTCGGCGATCTGCGCCGCGCCCATGCGGTGGATGAAGGTCAGGCGCCCGCCTTCGTCCTCCGGGTTCAGCACGTCGATCAACCGCAGCAGCTGGTCCGGGGTGACCGAGGGACCGACCTTGATCGCGATCGGGTTGCGCACGCCGCGCAGGTACTCCACGTGCGCGCCATCGACGGCGGCGGTACGCATGCCGATCCACGGATAGTGCGTGCTGAGGTTGAACCAGCCCCACTGGCGCGGCACCTCGCGGGTCAGCCCTTCCTCGTAAGGCAGCAGCAGCGCCTCGTGCGAGGTGTAGAAATCGATCCGGTTGAGGTTGTGCACTTCGGAGCCCGACAGGGTCTCCATGAACCTCACCGCATCGCCGATGGAGGCGACCATCTGCTGGTACTCCGCCGCCAGCGGCGAGTAACCGACCCAGTTGAGGTTCCAGTATTCGGGATGGTGCAGGTCGGCGAAGCCGCCGTCGATCAGCGCCCGCACGAAGTTCATCGTCATGGCGGAGCGCGCATGCGCCTTGATCATGCGCCGCGGATCGGGCACACGCGCCTCGGCGGTGAATTCCGGCGCGTTGACCACGTCGCCACGGTAGCTGGGCAGCGACACGCCATCGCGCGTCTCGGTGTCCGCCGAACGCGGCTTGGCGTACTGCCCGGCGAAGCGGCCGACGCGCACGACCGGTAGGCGCAGCCCGTGCACCAGCACCAGGCTCATCTGCAGAAGCACCTTCAAACGGTTCGAGATCAGCCCGGACTCGCAGTCGCTGAAATTCTCGGCACAGTCGCCGCCCTGCAGCAGGAAGCGCTTGCCTTCCTGCGCCTCGGCCAGCTGCTTCTTCAGCGAAAAGATCTCCCACGACGTCACCAGCGGCGGCAGCTGGCGCAGCTCGCCCAGCACGGACTCCAGCGCGGCGGCATCCGGATAGGTGGGCATCTGCATCGCAGGCCGCGCGCGCCAGCTGTCCGGCGCCCAGTTCGGCGGCAGGGAGACGGCGCGCAGGTTGCGGTCGGACGGGTTCATGGTGGACTCCTGGGGGCCCACCATCGTGCCAGATTGGTGCGCCGCGTCAAATCAGCGGAAGGTCGAGGTCCTGCGAGCGCGAAAGCCGATCCAGAGCGCCCAGACCGCCAGCAGCACGAACCACACCAGGCTCCACATGGGCATGGTCAGGCCGAGGAAACTCCAATCGATCGTGCTGCAGTCGCCCTTGGCCGCCAGCACCTTCTGCACGACACCGAGCCAGGTGTTGTTCTCGATCATGTAGTCCCAGCCGGGACCGCAGCTCGGCATCAGTGGTGGGTACAGCTGGACCCACACGTGCTTGCCGGCAATGCCGATGCCGGTCGCCGCGCCGAGGAAGGTCAGCACACCGTACGCTTTGCGCCCGCCCGGCCGCCGCGGGCCATGCAGCGCCCCGAGCAGGAACATCACACCCGTCGCCGCGAAGGCCAGACGCTGGAAGATGCAGAACGGGCACGGCTCCAACTGGTGAACGAACTGCACGTACAGCGCATAACCCAGCAGGCCCGCGCAGATCGCGAAACCCAGGAAGCACTGCGCGCGGAAACTCCAGCGAAGAGGATTCATCGGCACCGGTGGCGTAAGGTCTTGCCCGCATTATCCACGCGTAATGGGCCGTACGTCACCTTGCGGCGATCTGCCGCATCCACCGGGACACGTCGGTACCCATCCGAAAACAAAAACCCCGGCATTCGCCGGGGTTTCTGGTGTCCTGCAGGGCGCGAGGCTTACTCGGCCGCCGCTTCCGGGCGGTCGACCAGCTCGACGTACGCCATCGGGGCGTTGTCGCCGGCGCGGAAGCCGCACTTCAGGATGCGCAGGTAACCGCCCGGACGCGACTGGTAGCGCGGGCCGAGGGTGGTGAACAGCGTGCCGACGGCTTCCTTGTCGCGCAGGCGCGAAAACGCCAGGCGGCGGTTGGCCACGCCATCGATCTTGCCGAGGGTGATCAGCGGCTCTGCGACGCGGCGCAGTTCCTTGGCCTTCGGCAGGGTGGTCTTGATCAGGCCGTGCTTGATCAGCGAGGCGGCCATGTTGCGGAACATCGCTTCGCGATGGGCGCTGGTGCGGTTGAACTTGCGACCGGCTTTCTGGTGGCGCATGGATTGGATTCCTGTTGAATGATGGGACGTTGGATTTCGCTGTCGCCGTCCTGGCGTTGAAGCAGTGGACTGCGGGTGGTCCGGACCGGCCATCCTTGACCGGAGCGTCGCGGGCCTTCAGGTCCGTCGACGAGGTAGAACCTTTGAAACAACAGAACTCCCGCGCGAACGCGGGAGTTCCGTATCACTTCATCAACCAAGCATGCCGTGCTGGGCGACACCGGCCGGCGGCCAGTTCTCCAGCTTCATGCCCAGGGACAGGCCGCGCTGCGCCAGGACTTCCTTGATCTCGGTCAGCGACTTCTTGCCGAGGTTCGGGGTCTTGAGCAGTTCGACTTCCGTCTTCTGGATCAGGTCGCCGATGTAGTAGATGCTCTCGGCCTTCAGGCAGTTGGCCGAACGCACGGTCAGCTCCAGGTCGTCGATCGGGCGCAGCAGCACCGGATCCACACCGCTGGCAGCCTGCTTCGGCGCGCCGCGGTCGCGGTGCGTGAAGTCACCGAACACCGACAGCTGGTCGCTGAGGATGTCGGCGGCGGTGCGCACGGCTTCCTCGGCATCGATCGTGCCGTTGGTTTCGATGTCCAGGACCAGCTTGTCCAGGTCGGTGCGCTGCTCGACGCGTGCGGCTTCCACCGCGTACGCGACGCGACGGACCGGCGAGAACGAGGCGTCCAGCACCAGGCGGCCGATCGCACGGGTCTCTTCGTCCGGACGACGACGGGCAGCGGCCGGCTGGTAGCCGAAACCACGCTCGATCTTCAGGCGCATGTTCAGCGCCGTGTCCTTGGTCAGGTTGCAGATGACCAGTTCCGGATTCAGGATCTCGACGTTGTGGTCGGTCTTGATGTCGCCGGCGGTGACCACGCCCGGGCCCTGCTTGGCCAGGCTCAGCGTGGAGGAGTCGCCGCTGTGGATGCGGATGGCCACATCCTTCAGGTTCAACAGCACTTCCAGCACGTCTTCCTGCATGCCTTCGATGGTGCTGTATTCGTGCAGCACGCCATCGATCTCGACTTCGGTGATCGCGAAGCCGGGGATCGACGACAGCAGCACGCGGCGCAACGCATTACCGAGCGTATGGCCGTAACCACGCTCCAGCGGTTCGATGACCACTTTCGCGCGATTGCCGGTCAGGCGCTCGATCTGCGGGCCGCGGGGGCGCAGCACTTGCTGAGTAATACCCGTCATGTTGCTTTGTCTCCTGCGGTCCCCCGGTCGCCCGGGGGTGCGTGAATGAATTACTTCGAGTACAACTCGACGATCAGCGCTTCGTTGATGTCGGCGGGCAGGTCCGAACGCGCCGGAACCGCCTTGAACACGCCGCTGAACTTCTTGGCGTCGACTTCAACCCACGACGGGTTCAGGTCGAGCTGCTCGGCAACGGTCAGCGACTCCTGCACGCGGAGCTGCTTCTGGGCCTTCTCCGACAGCGCGATCGCGTCACCGGCCTTGACCTGGTAGGACGGCAGGTTGACCGGCTTGCCATTGACCAGCACGCCACGGTGCGAGACCAGCTGGCGGGCGGCCGGACGGGTCACGGCGAAGCCCATGCGGTAGATGACGTTGTCGAGACGGGTTTCCAGCAGCTGCAGCAGGTTCTCGCCGGTGTTGCCCTTCTTGGTCGAGGCCTTCTTGTAGTAGTTGCGGAACTGACGCTCCAGCAGACCGTAGATACGCTTGACCTTCTGCTTCTCGCGCAGCTGGGTGGCGTAGTCGGACAGCTTGCCCTTGCGGGCGGTCGCGCCGTGCTGGCCGGGCTTCTGCTCCAGCTTGCACTTCGAGTCCAGCGCACGGGCCGGGCTCTTGAGCGACAGGTCGGCGCCTTCGCGGCGCGCGAGCTTACAGGTAGGACCGATATAACGAGCCATTTCTTATCGCCCCCTTAGACGCGACGCTTTTTCGGCGGACGGCACCCGTTGTGCGGGATCGGCGTCACGTCGATGATGTTGGTGATCTTGTAGCCCACGTTGTTCAACGAACGCACGGCCGACTCACGGCCCGGACCCGGGCCCTTGATGCGGACTTCCAGCGACTTCACGCCGTAGTCCAGTGCTGCACGGCCGGCCTTTTCGGCTGCGACCTGCGCCGCGAACGGCGTGGACTTGCGGGAACCGCGGAAACCGGCACCACCCGAGGTCGCCCACGAGAGCGCATTGCCCTGGCGGTCGGTGATGGTGACGATGGTGTTGTTGAAAGAAGCGTGGACGTGGGCGACGCCGTCGGTGATGACGCGCTTGATCTTCTTCTTGACTTTGGCAGCAGCTGGCTTGGCCATGATGGTCGCCCCTTACTTCTTGATGGCTTTGCGCGGACCCTTACGGGTGCGGGCATTGGTGCGGGTGCGCTGGCCACGCAGCGGCAGGCCGCGACGATGGCGCAGACCGCGGTAGCAACCCAGGTCCATCAGGCGCTTGATCGCGATGCCGACTTCACGGCGCAGGTCGCCCTCGACGACGTACTTGCCGACTTCGGCGCGCAGGCGCTCGACTTCCGGCTCCGACAGGTCGCGGATCTTGGTGGTCGAGGCGACGCCAGCGGCTTCGCAGACCTTCTTGGAACGGGTACGGCCAATGCCGAAAATGCTTTGCAAACCGACCCAGACATGCTTCTGGGCAGGCAGGTTGACACCTGCAATACGCGCCATGACGCGGTTCTCCAACTGTGAGTATTGGCCCGTGTACGGTCATCCCGGGCGGGATTCGCGCAGACAGGCGGAGTGAACTGGAAATTCTAACAAGATCCGGTGTTTACGGGAAGCCCGAGCCGGCAGAGCCGGTTTCGGACCGGCATGGGGAGTGTGCCCATGCTCCGGCGCCGGAACCTGCCTGGCGCAGGACCGGGGTCTCCCCTGGTCCCGCCCCGCCCGCGCTACTCTGGCGCAGGGACTGGCCGGTTCGCACCCCCGCACCGGATCGCTGCGGGGGCCGCCCATCTAAGTCAGCCAGCCATGAGGGCTGGACTGGTGCGGTAAGCCCGCGATTATATCTCAGTTGCGGGGGGCAAGACCGCCCCGCGAACCACCCTTCAGATTCGCCTTCTTCAGCAGGCTCTCGTACTGATGCGACATCAGGTGCGCCTGGATCTGCGCGATGAAGTCCATCACCACCACCACCACGATCAGCAGCGACGTACCGCCGAAGTAGAACGAGGTGTTCAGCTGCGTGCGCATCACTTCCGGCAACAGGCAGACCGCCACCAGGTACATCGAACCGATCGCCGTCAGGCGGGTCAGCACGCCGTCGACGTAGTCGGCCGTCGCCTTGCCCGGACGGATGCCCGGGATCAGTGCGCCCGACTTCTTCAGGTTCTCGGCGGTTTCCTGCGAGTTGAACACCAGGGCCGTGTAGAAAAACGCGAAGCCGATAATCATCGCGGCGAACACGATCATGTGCAGCGGCTCACCCGGGGCCAGCGCATTGGAGATGCGCTGCAACCACGTGGTCGCGCCGCTGTTCTGGCCGGACCACATCGCCAGCGTGGCCGGGAAGGCCAGGATGCTGGACGCGAAGATCGGCGGAATCACGCCGGCCATGTTGAGCTTCAGCGGCAGGAACGAGGTCTGGTTCATGTACGCGTTGCGACCGCCCTGGCGGCGCGCGTAATTCACCGTGATCCGTCGCTGCCCCCGCTCCACGAACACCACCAGGAACGTGAAGCCCAGCACCACGACCGCGATGATCAACAGCGAGATGAAGCTCAGCGTGCCGTCACGGAACGCACCGACGGTCTGGATGACCGCACCCGGAAGGCCCGCGACGATGCCCGCGAAGATGATCAGCGAGACGCCGTTGCCGATGCCGCGCTCGGTCACCTGCTCGCCGATCCACATCAGGAAGATGGTGCCCGCGGTCAACGCCACGACGGCGGTCAGCACGAAGCCCATGCCCGGCGCGTAGACCACCGGCATGCCGCCCGGCGCAACCTGGTTCTGCAGCGCGGTGGCGATGCTGCCGCCTTGCACGATCGCCAGCAGCACGGCACCGATGCGCGAGTACTGGGTGATCTTGCGGCGACCGGACTCGCCTTCCTTCTGCAGCGCCTTCAGGCTGGGGAAGATGTGCACGCCCAACTGCATCACGATCGATGCCGAGATGTAGGGCATGACGTTCAGCGCAAAGATGCTGAAACGGTGCAGGGCGCCGCCCGAGAACATGTTGAACATGTCCACGATGCCGCCGCCCTGCGCCTGCATCATCGCAAGCATGGCATCGGGATTGACGCCCGGGACCGGGATGAAGCAGCCGATCCGGTAGACGATCAGCGCACCCAGGACGAACAGCAGGCGCTGGCGGAGTTCAGTGAACTTGCCTGCGCCTGCCAGTGCACCGGCGGCATTACCCTGCGCCATGCGTCCGTTACTCCTGCACGCTGCCGCCGGCAGCCTCGATGGCGGCCTTGGCACCGGCCGTGGCGGCCACGCCCTTCAGCACGAACTTCTTGGTCAGCTCGCCCTTCTTGACGATCTTGGCGCGCTTGGCGGTGCTGGGCACCAGCTTGGCGGCGCGCAGCGCAGCGAAGTCGATCTCACCGGCTTCCAGCTTCTCGAGCTGGTACGACAGCACTTCGGCGCAATCCAGCTTCAGCTTGGAGCGGAAACCGACCTTCG
Organism: Pseudoxanthomonas sp. LjRoot143; assembly: GCF_964252945.1. Lineage (NCBI taxonomy): Bacteria > Pseudomonadati > Pseudomonadota > Gammaproteobacteria > Lysobacterales > Lysobacteraceae > Pseudoxanthomonas > Pseudoxanthomonas sp. LjRoot143. The sequence continues at coordinate 2,723,977 of NZ_CAXUPM020000001.1, forward strand.
GCAGACGCTTGATCAGCGGCATCTGGCCACCTTCGAACTTCGCCTTGATCTTGCCCTTACCGGCGCGCGCGAACGAACCCTTGTGACCGCGGCCTGCGGTCTTGCCCAGACCGGAACCGATACCGCGACCGACGCGGGTGCGTTCGGTACGGGCGCCGTCGGCGGGCTTCAGTGTGTTGAGACGCATGTTGATTACTCCTCGACCTTGACGAGGTAGTGAACCTTGGCGATCAGGCCGCGCACCTGCGGGCTGTCCTTCAGTTCACGCACATCGTTGAGCTTGTTCAGGCCCAGCGCCTTCACCGACAGGCGGTGACGCGACTGGGAACCACGCAGGCCGCGCACCAGGCGCACCTTGACGGTCTTGTTGGACTCGTTAGCCATTGAGGAGTTCCTCCACCTTCTTGCCGCGCTTGGCCGCAATGCGGGTCGGCGACTGCATGTCGCTCAGGCCCTTCAGCGTGGCGCGCACCAGGTTGATCGGGTTGCGCGAACCGACGGCCTTCGCCAGCACGTTCTTCACGCCGACCGCTTCCAGCACAGCGCGCATGGCGCCGCCGGCGATGACGCCCGTACCTTCCGACGCCGGCTGCATGAACACACGCGCCGCGCCGTGACCGGCCTTCACCGGGTGCCACAGGGTGCCGTTGTTCAGATCGACGTTCAGCATGCCCTTCCGGGCGTATTCCATCGACTTCTGGATGGCGACCGGCACTTCGCGCGCCTTGCCGTAACCGAAACCGATCTTGCCGTTGCCGTCACCCACCACCGTCAATGCAGTGAAGGTGAACTGGCGACCGCCCTTGACGGTCTTGCTGACACGGTTGACCGCGACCAGCTTCTCGATCATGCCGTCGTCGACTTTCTCTTCGCGGTTGCGGTCGCGATCGCGACCCCGCGACTGACGTTCTTCTGCCATTGCTTGAATTCCTATGTTGTTGAGGTATGTACGGCTTTGCCGCTTATGGTTGTTGTGTGGAGCGGTGACGCAACGGCCGCTGCAGAAGAGCGACCGCGCCCGGCGCAACCTGCGCCGGCAGGACAAGGCATGGGGTCGCCCCCATGCCTTTCAAGATTAGAACTGCAGGCCGCCTTCGCGGGCCGCATCGGCCAGGGCCTTGATGCGGCCGTGGTAGCGGTAACCCGAACGGTCGAATGCGATCTTCTCGATGCCTTCGGCCTTGGCGCGCTCGGCGATGACCTTGCCCACGCGGGCAGCGGCATCGCTGTTCTTGCCGTTCTTCAGGCCATCCTTCACATCGGCCTGCAGCGTGTTTGCCGACGCGATGACCTTGGAGCCATCGGCGGTGAACAGCTGGGCGTAGATGTGCTGGCCGGTGCGTAGCACCGACAGGCGCGGCACGCCGAGTTCGCGGATGTGCGCGCGGGTCGACTTGGCACGGCGCAGGCGGGCGGTGTTCTTAATGCTCATGATCTGGTTCCTCGAAGCCGAAAGCCCGGTTAGGCCTTCTTCGCTTCCTTGCGGATGATGGTTTCGTCGGAGTACTTCACGCCCTTGCCCTTGTAGGGTTCCGGCGGACGGAAACCGCGGATCTTGGCGGCAACTTCACCAACGCGCTGCTTGTCGGCGCCCTGCACCAGGATTTCGGTCTGGGTCGGGGTGACGATGGTGATGCCTTCCGGCGTCTTGAACAGGATCGGATGGGAGAAACCCAGCGACAGGTTCAGGTCCTTGCCCTGCATCGCAGCGCGGTAACCCACGCCGACCAGCTCGAGCTTGCGCTCGAAACCGTCCGACACGCCCTTGACCATGTTGGCCAGGATCGCGCGGATGGTGCCGGTGATGGCGTCGTCGGCCGGGGTGACCGGCGACAGGTTCACCGTACCGTTGTCGACGTTCAGTTCGACGCCGGCCGGCTTGGCGATGGACAGGGTGCCCTTCGGGCCCTTGACGTTGAGGGTTTCACCCTGGGCATTCAGTTCGACGCCCTTGGGGAGATTGATCGGCTTCTTGGCTACGCGGGACATGTCTGGGCTCCTTCGCTTAGGCCACGAAGCACAGGACTTCACCACCCACGCCGGCCGCACGGGCCTGCGCATCGGTCATGATGCCCTTCGAGGTGGAGATGATGGCGACGCCCAGGCCACCGAGGACCTTGGGCAGCTCAGCCTTGCCACGGTACTGGCGCAGGCCCGAACGGGACACGCGGCTCAGCTTCTCGATGACCGGCTTGCCTTCGAAATACTTCAGGACGATCTCGAGCTCGGCCTTGTTGTTCTCGGTCTTCGTCACGCGGACGTCGCCGACATAGCCTTCCGCCTTGAGGACGTTGGCGATCGAGGTCTTGATCTTGGAGGACGGCATCTTCACCGTCGGCTTGCCAACAGCGGCGGCATTGCGAATGCGCACCAGCATGTCGGCGATGGGATCAGTCATGCTCATTAGAGTCTGCCTTATGAGTAGCACCGATATCCGCTTTCGCGAAAATCTTGCGTTGTCCCTGGAATCCCCCAGGCGGGCGGCCGGTTCCCCGACCCTCCCCCAGCCAAGCCGCGGGAGCCGAACATTGTACAACAACAAGTCCGGCATGTGCCGGACTTGTCCTTGAATCCACGGGGGAGCCCTTGTCGGACGCCCTTGGCGTCCTTACCAGCTGGCCTTGCGCAGGCCGGGGACGTCGCCGTTCATGGTGGCCTTGCGCAGCATGTTGCGGCCCAGGCCGAACTTGCGGTACACGCCACGCGAACGACCGGACAGCTCGCAGCGGTTGCGCTGGCGGCTCGGCGAGGAGTCGCGGGGCAGCTTCTGCAGCTTGACGACCGCGTCGGCCTTCTCTTCGTACGAGGCGTTCTGGCTGGAGATGATCTTCTTCAGCGCGTCACGCTTCGCAGCGTACTGCTTGGCCAGCTTTTCCCGCTTGATGTCGCGGTTGACCATCGAGGTCTTTGCCATGATGTCGTTTTCCTAGCGAATCAGTTGCGGAACGGGAACTTGAACGCTTCGAGCAGCGCCTTGGCTTCGGCGTCGTTCTTGGCGGTCGTCGTGATGGCGATATCCATGCCGCGGATCGCGTCGACGGCGTCGAAGTCGATTTCCGGGAAGATGATCTGTTCCTTCACGCCCATGTTGTAGTTGCCGCGACCGTCGAACGAACGGCCGGACACGCCACGGAAGTCGCGGACGCGCGGCAGCGAGATGCTGATCAGGCGATCCAGGAATTCGTACATCTTGGCGCGACGCAGGGTGACCTTGCAGCCGATCGGCCAGCCGTCGCGGATCTTGAACGAAGCCACCGACACGCGGGACTTGGTCGTGATCGGCTTCTGGCCGGTGATCTTGGCCAGGTCGGCCACGGCGTTTTCCAGGATCTTCTTGTTGGTCGCCGCTTCACCCACACCCATGTTGATGGTGATCTTGGTGATCTTCGGCACTTCCATCGGATTGGTGTAGCCGAACTTCTTCATCAGAGCCGGCGCCACTTCTTCCTTGTAGATTTTTTCGAGACGGGTGGTCATGTCCTCATTCCTCAGGCGTCGAGCGCCTCACCGCTGGAGCGGAACACACGCAGTTTGCGTCCATCCTCCAGCACCTTGAAACCGATACGCTCGCCCTTGCCCGTTGCCGGGTTGAACAGCGCGACATTGGAGATGTGGATCGAGCGCTCGCTCTCAACCACGCCACCCGCGACACCGGCCTGCGGGTTCGGCTTGGTATGGCGCTTGACGACGTTGACGTTGGACACGACCACGCGGTCGCCATCCACACGCACCACATCACCCTTCTTGCCCTTGTCCTTGCCGGCGGTGACGACGACCTGGTCGCCCTTCTTGATACGGTTTGCCATTTCTATGTCCTCCGCTCAGAGCACTTCAGGCGCGAGCGAAACGATCTTCATGAACTTCTCGGAACGCAGCTCGCGGGTCACGGGCCCGAAGATACGGGTACCGATCGGCTCCTGCTTGTTGTTCAGCAGGACGGCGGCGTTGCCATCGAAGCGGATCAGCGAGCCATCGGGACGGCGGACACCCTTGCGGGTACGCACGACCACGGCGTCGTAGACTTCGCCCTTCTTGACCTTGCCACGCGGGATGGCGTCCTTGACGGTCACCTTGATGATGTCGCCGATGCCGGCGTAACGGCGCTTGGAGCCGCCCAGCACCTTGATGCACATCAGTTCTTTGGCACCGGAGTTGTCGGCTGCATCAAGGTAGCTCTGCATCTGGATCATGAGTCAGATCTCCTTTATTCAGCCGCGCGGGTGATGATTTCCACCACGCGCCAGTTCTTGGTCTTGGACATCGGGGCGATCTCGGTCACGCGCACCACGTCGCCTTCCTTGCAGCTGTTGTCCGCGTCGTGCGCGTGCAGCTTCGTGGAACGCTTGATGTACTTGCCGTACAGGGCGTGCTTGACCTGACGCTCCACTAGGATGGTGACCGTCTTGTCCATCTTGTTGCTGACGACGCGGCCTTCGATGGTGCGTTGCGCTTTGTCTTTGTTATCGCTCATCTTGGTCGCTCCTTACTTCTGGCTGCCCAGCAGGGTCTTGACGCGAGCGATCTCGCGACGGACCCGGCGGGTTTCATGCGTCTTCGGCAGCTGGCCGGTCACCTTCTGCATGCGCAGGGAGAATTGCTCCTTGCGCAGCTCGGTCAGGTGGGCCTTCAGCTCGTCAGCCGATTTCTCGCGGAGTTGCTTGAGTTCCATTAGCGCACCGTCCGGGTCACGAAAGTGGTGGTGACCGACAGCTTGGCCGCGGCCAGGCGGAACGCCTCGCGCGCGATTTCCTCGCTGACGCCTTCGATTTCATAGATCATGCGGCCCGGCTGGATCTGGGCGACCCAGTACTCGACGTTACCCTTACCCGAACCCATTCGGACTTCGATGGGCTTCTTGGTGATCGGCTTGTCGGGGAACACACGGATCCACATCTTGCCGCCGCGCTTGACGTAGCGGCTGATCGAGCGGCGGGCCGCTTCGATCTGGCGCGCGGTCAGCTGACCGTGCGCCGTGGCCTTCAGGCCGTACTCGCCGAAACTGACGAGGTTTCCGCTCCAGCTCAGGCCTTCGTTACGGCCCTTGTGCATCTTGCGGTATTTGGTTCGCTTGGGTTGCAACATGACTGATTACCTCGCGTCGCGGTCACGAGCCGGGCGCGACGGACGTTCGCTGCGCTCGGGGCGCGCGTCGTCCTGCTTCTCCTGACCCACCTGGCTGAAATCGAAGATTTCGCCCTTGTAGACCCACACCTTGATGCCGATGATGCCGTAGGTGGTCTTCGCCTCGGCAAAACCGTAATCGATGTCGGCACGCAGCGTGTGCAGCGGCACGCGGCCTTCGCGGTACCACTCCGAACGGGCGATTTCCGCACCGTTCAAGCGGCCGGCGACGTTGACCTTGATGCCCAGGGCACCCAGGCGCATCGCATTGCCCACGGCGCGCTTCATGGCGCGACGGAACATGATGCGGCGTTCCAGCTGCTGCGCGATCGATTCGGCCACCAGCTGGGCGTCCAGCTCGGGCTTGCGCACTTCGGTGACGTTGATGTGCGCCGGGACGCCCATCAGGTCGCTCACTTCCTTGCGCAGCTTCTCGATGTCCTCACCGCGCTTGCCGATCACCACGCCCGGACGGGCGGTGTGGATGGTCACGCGGGCGGTCTTGGCCGGACGCTCGATCAGGATCTTGGAAATGCCCGCCTGCGCCAGCTTCTTGCGAAGCATCTCGCGCACCTTCAGGTCCGCGGCGAGGTAGTCGGCGTAGTCGCGCTTGTTGGCGAACCACTTGGAATTCCAGTCCTTGGCGATGCCCAGGCGGATACCGGTCGGATGAACTTTGTGACCCATACTTATTTGCCCTCGCCCACGACCACGGTGATGTGGCTGGTGCGCTTCAGAATGCGGGTGCCACGGCCCTTGGCGCGGGCCATGAAACGCTTCAGCATCGGACCTTCGTCGACCATGATGGTCTTGACCTTCAGCTCGTCGACGTCGGCGCCCTGGTTGTTCTCGGCGTTGGCGATGGCGGACTCCACGACCTTCTTGATCAGGTGGGCAGCCTTCTTGTCCGAGAACTTCAGCAGGTTGACGGCGCGTTCGGCCGGCAGGCCACGCACCTGGTCAGCGACCAGGCGGGCCTTCTGGGGGGAGATGCGCGCAGTGCGCAGGATGGCTTTCGCTTCCATGGTCATCTCTCCTTACTTCTTGCCGCCGGCTTTCTTGTCGCCACCGTGACCCTTGAAGGTACGGGTGACGGCAAATTCGCCGAGCTTGTGGCCGACCATGTTCTCGTTGACCAGCACCGGAACGTGGTTCTTGCCGTTGTGGATGGCGATCGTGAAGCCCACCATTTCCGGCAGGATCATCGAACGGCGCGACCAGGTCTTGATCGGCTTCTTGCTGCCGCCCGCGGCCTCCACCTTCTTGACGAGGTGGTGATCGACGAACGGGCCCTTCTTGAGTGAACGTGCCATGGTCGATTAGCCCCTACGATCGCGGACGATGAATTGCTGCGTGCGCTTGTTCTTGCGCGTCTTGTAACCCTTGGTCGGCACACCCCACGGGGTGACCGGATGCGGATTACCCTGGCCGGCCTTGGCTTCACCACCACCGTGCGGGTGGTCGACCGGGTTCATGGCCGCACCGCGGACGGTCGGCTTGATACCACGCCAGCGCTTCGCACCGGCCTTGCCGAGCTTCTCCAGGCTGTGCTCGTCGTTGCCGACTTCGCCAACCGTGGCGCGGCACTCGACCTGCACCTTGCGCATTTCGCCGGAGCGGAGGCGCAGCGTGGCGAAGCCCTGCTCGCGGGCGACCAGCTGCACGGCGGCGCCGGCGGCGCGGGCGATCTGTGCGCCCTTGCCGGGCTTCAGCTCGATGCCGTGGATCGTCGTACCGACCGGGATATTGCGCAGCGGCAGCGTGTTGCCGGCCTTGATCGGGGCATCGCTACCGGCGATGACCTGGTCACCGGCCTTCAGGCCCTTCGGGGCGATGATGTAGCGACGCTCGCCATCGACGTAGCACAGCAGCGCGATGTGCGCGGTGCGGTTGGGATCGTATTCGATCCGCTCCACACGCGCCGGGATGCCTTCCTTGTCGCGCTTGAAGTCGATGATGCGGTAATGCTGCTTGTGGCCACCGCCGATATGACGGGTGGTGATGCGACCGTGGTGGTTGCGACCGCCGGACTTGCTCTGCTTCTCGAGCAGCGCAGCATGCGGAGCACCCTTGTGCAGGTCGGGCGTCACCACGCGGACCGCCGAACGGCGACCGGGGGAGGTGGGCTTGAATTTCATCAATGGCATGTGGGTCTACCTCAGGCCTTGGCCGACACGTCGATGGCCTGACCATCGGCCAGACGCACGTACGCCTTGCGCCAGTCGCCGCGGCGGCCGGCGCGGTTACGGAAGGACTTGTTCTTGCCCTTGACGTTGACCACGTTGACCGTCTCGACCTTGACGTCGAACAACTGCTCGACCGCGGCCTTCACATCGGCCTTGGTGGCATCGTTCGAGACTTCGAAGACGTATTGGTTGGAGAGTTCCTGCAGGCGCACGGTCTTTTCGGAGACGCGCGGAGCACGCAGCACGGCAAAAATCTTTTCGTTGCTGATCATGCCAGCCACTCCTCGATCTTCTTGACGGCGTCGGCCGTGATCAGCACGGAGTCGGCACCGACCAGCGCCGCCGGGTCCAAGCCCTGCACGTCGCGCACTTCCACGTAGGGAAGGTTGCGGGCGGACAGGTACAGGTGCTCGGAGGCATCTTCGGTGACGATCAGCGGACGCCGACCCAGGTCCAGGCCCTTCAGCTTTTCAACCAGGGCGCTGGTTTTGGTGGCGTCCACGTCGAACGCTTCCACGACCTTCAGGCGGTTCTGGCGGTTCAGCTCGGACAGGATCGAGCTGATGGCCGCGCGGTACATCTTGCGGTTGACCTTCTGCGCGAAGCTGCGCGGCTTGGCCGCGAAGGTCACGCCGCCGCCGACGAAGATCGGCGCGGTCAGGGCGCCGTGACGAGCACCGCCACCCTTCTGCTTCTTGGACTTCTTGGTGGTGCCGTTCACTTCGGCGCGCGTCTTCTGCGCCTTGGTGCCGGCACGACCGGCGTTGCGGTAGGCAACGACGACCTGGTGGACCAGATCTTCGCTGAATTCGCGGCCGAACACGTCGTCGGAGACCGACAGCTTGTTGGCGCTACCTGTAATGGCTAGTTCCATGGTCGTTCTCCTCAACCCTTGCTCGCCGGACGCACGATCACGTCGCCACCCGGCGCACCCGGCACGGCGCCGCGAACGGCGATCAGGCCGCGCTCGGCGTCCACGCGGACGACTTCCAGGTTCTGCGTGCTCTGCTGCACGGCCCCCATGTGGCCCGACATCTTCTTGCCCGGGAACACGCGGCCCGGCGTCTGGCGCTGACCCAGCGAACCCGGCGCGCGATGCGACAGCGAGTTACCGTGGGTAGCGTCACCCATGCGGAAGTTCCAGCGCTTGATGGTGCCCTGGAAGCCCTTGCCCTTGGTGACGCCCTGGACGTCGACGATCTGGCCGACTTCGAAGATGTCAGCCTTGATCTCGCCGCCGACGGCGAAGTCGCCCAGCTTGTCGGCTTCCACGCGCAGCTCCCACAGGCCACGACCGGCTTCGACCTTGGCCTTGGCCAGGTGACCGGCGACCGGCTTGGTGATCAGCGAGGCGCGACGGCTGCCCACGGCGACCTGCACGGCGCTGTAGCCGTCGGCTTCCGGGGTCTTGATCTGGGTGATGCGGTTCGGGGTAGCTTCGATCAGCGTCACCGGAATGGACTTGCCATCTTCGGTGAACACGCGGGTCATGCCAGCCTTGCGGCCGACGAGACCCAACGAATATTTCTTCGCGGTCATGGTCGTGGGCCTCAGGTCAGCTTGATCTGCACGTCGACGCCAGCCGCGAGCTCGAGCTTCATCAGCGCGTCCACGGTCTTGTCGTTGGGATCGACGATGTCGAGCACGCGCTTGTGCGTGCGGGTTTCGTACTGGTCACGCGCGTCCTTGTCGACGTGCGGGGAAACCAGGATGGTGTAGCGCTCGATCTTGGTCGGCAGCGGGATCGGGCCGCGCACTTGCGCGCCGGTCCGCTTGGCTGTCTCGACGATCTCGCTGGCCGAGCGGTCGATCAGACGATGATCGTACGCCTTGAGCCGGATTCGGATCTTTTGGTCCGCCATGACGGTGTTCCTTCGTTAAAGAGCGACGGGCGCGGCCTCTGGGATGCCTTGCCCCGGTTAGTCCAAGCTGTTCCAGTTCCCCACCGTCCGCGTGAACTCCACGGACGGAAAGTGCCGGAATCGGCCGGGGATCTTCCTGAAAAACTAGGCAGGCCGGTAAACCGGCCCGCCCAGACATGAAAGTATAGGACGCGTGACGCACCCCGTCAACCACCGAGGCACCCCGCCCGACCCGAAGGCCTGCAGGAAGGCACGCGACACTCCGTGTCTGGCGAACACGAGGCGCTTCCTGCACCTCTTTTCGCGGTAGAACCAACGGCCTCCCAGGGGGCGCTGGCGGATCAAGCGATTCCTATCGGGCCAACCGGCTTTCAAGGGGCGCGCATCATAGCGCATATTTTGCCGTTTTGCAGCATTTCCATCCCGTTACGAATGGATTTCTGCAAACAAAAGGCGGACCGAGGTTCCGGTCCGCCCTTGTCGCTGTCCGGCGAGTCCTCGCCGGGACCGCAGGGGCTTACTTGATGATCTTGGCCACCACGCCGGCGCCGACCGTACGACCGCCTTCGCGGATCGCGAAGCGCAGGCCTTCGTCCATCGCCACCGGGTTGATCAGGGTGACCACCATCTTGATGTTGTCACCCGGCATCACCATTTCCACGCCTTCCGGCAGGGTCACGGCGCCCGTGATGTCGGTCGTGCGGAAGTAGAACTGCGGACGGTAGCCCTTGAAGAACGGGGTGTGACGGCCGCCTTCGTCCTTGCTCAGCACGTAGACTTCGGCTTCGAACTCGGTGTGCGGGGTGATCGAACCCGGCTTGGCCAGCACCTGGCCACGCTCCACGTCGTCACGCTTGGTGCCGCGCAGCAGCAGACCGGCGTTGTCGCCCGCCTGACCCTGGTCCAGCAGCTTGCGGAACATTTCCACGCCCGTGACCGTGGTCTTCTGGGTCGGACGGATACCGACGATTTCGATTTCCTCGCCCACCTTGATCACGCCGCGCTCGATACGGCCGGTCACCACGGTGCCGCGGCCCGAGATCGAGAACACGTCTTCCACCGGCATCAGGAACGGCTTGTCGACGTCGCGCTCCGGGGTCGGGATCCAGGTGTCCAGCGCATCGACCAGCTTCAGGATCGCCGGCACGCCGATTTCGCTCTGGTCGCCTTCCAGCGCCAGACGGGCCGAGCCCGAGATGATCGGGGTGTCATCGCCCGGGAACTCGTACTTGCTCAGCAGTTCACGGACTTCCATTTCGACCAGCTCGAGCAGCTCGGCGTCGTCCACCATGTCGGCCTTGTTCAGGAACACGACGATGTACGGCACACCGACCTGGCGCGAGAGCAGGATGTGCTCGCGGGTCTGCGGCATCGGGCCGTCAGCGGCCGAGCACACCAGGATCGCGCCGTCCATCTGGGCAGCACCGGTGATCATGTTCTTCACGTAGTCGGCGTGGCCGGGGCAATCCACGTGCGCGTAGTGGCGCGAGGCGGATTCGTATTCCACGTGGGCCGTGGAGATCGTGATGCCGCGCGCCTTCTCTTCCGGCGCCGCGTCGATCGCGTCATAGGCCTTGAACTCGCCACCGAAACGCTCCGCGCCGATCTTCGTCAGCGCCGCCGTCAGCGTCGTCTTGCCGTGGTCAACGTGACCAATCGTGCCCACGTTCACGTGGGGCTTGGTGCGTTCGAACTTACCCTTTGCCATTGTCTTCTACCTTGTTATGCGTGATTCGTGACGGGAATGCAGGGCATCGCGACCGCGATGCCCTGCCCCAAACTCTTAGTTCTTCTTGACGACCGCGTCGGCGATGTTGGCCGGCGCTTCCGCGTAGTGGTCGAACTCCATCGAGAACGTGGCGCGACCCTGCGACATCGAACGCAGCGTGGTGGCGTAGCCGAACATTTCGCCCAGCGGCACCATCGCGGCGATCACCTTGCCGGACGGACTGTCGTCCTGACCCTGCAGGATGCCGCGACGACGGCTCACGTCGCCCATCACGTCGCCCAGATAGTCTTCCGGGGTGACGATCTCGACCTTCATCATCGGCTCCAGCAGGACCGGCTGGGCCTTGCTGAAAGCTTCCTTGAAGGCCATCGAGCCGGCGACCTTGAACGCCATTTCGTTGGAGTCGACGTCATGGAACGAACCGTCCACGGCCTTGATGGCGATGTCGACCACCGGGAAGCCGGCCAGCGGGCCGCTCTTCATGGCGTCTTCGATGCCCTTACCGGCAGCGGCAACGTATTCCTTCGGCACGACGCCGCCGACGATGGCGCTCTCGTACGAGAAGCCCACGCCACGCTCGACCGGCGACATTTCGATGACGATGTGGCCGTACTGGCCGCGACCGCCCGACTGGCGCACGAACTTGCCGTCCTGCTTGACCGACTTGCGGATGGTCTCGCGGTAGGCCACCTGCGGCTTGCCGACGTTGGCTTCCACGTTGAACTCGCGCTTCATGCGGTCCACCAGGATTTCCAGGTGCAGCTCGCCCATGCCCGAGATGATCGTCTGGCCGGATTCTTCGTCCGTCTTGACGCGGAACGAGGGATCTTCCTGTGCCAGGCGGCCCAGGGCCAGACCCATCTTTTCCTGGTCGGACTTGGTCTTCGGCTCCACTGCCATCGAGATGACGGGCTCCGGGAACACCATGCGCTCCAGGGTGATGATGTGGTCCAGCGAGCACAGCGTGTCACCGGTGGTGACGTCCTTTAGGCCGACGGCTGCGGCGATGTCACCGGCGCGCACTTCCTTGATTTCATCGCGCTGGTTGGAGTGCATCTGCAGGATGCGACCCACACGCTCCTTCTTCGACTTGACCGGGTTGTACACCGCGTCGCCGGAGTTCAGCACGCCCGAATAGACGCGGAAGAACGTCAGCGAACCCACGAACGGATCCGTCATGATCTTGAACGCCAGCGCCGAGAACGGCTCGTTGTCGCCCGCCTTGCGGCTGTCTTCCTTCTCGTTCTCGTCGATGCCCTGCACCGGCGGACGATCGGTCGGCGACGGCAGCAGCTGGATCACGCCGTCGAGCATGGCCTGCACGCCCTTGTTCTTGAACGCGGAACCGCAGTAGACCGGGATCACCTCCACCTTCAGCGTGCGCTCGCGCAGGCCGGCGATGATTTCGGCTTCGGACAGGTCGCCCTCATTGAGGTACTTGTCCATCAGCTCTTCGCTGGCTTCCGCGGCCGCTTCGACCATGAAGGCACGGTCCGCCGCGGCCTTGTCGGCCAGCTCGGCAGGAATGTCGCGGTACTCGAACTTGGTGCCCTGCGAAGCCACATCCCAGTGGATGTACTTCATCTTGAGCAGGTCGATGACGCCCTCGAAGCCGTCTTCGGCACCGACCGGCACCTGCATCGGCACCGGGTACGCACCCAGGCGCGTCTTCAGCTGGTCGACGACCTTGAAGAAGTCGGCACCGGTACGGTCCATCTTGTTGACGAACGCGAGGCGCGGCACAGCGTACTTGTTGGCCTGGCGCCACACGGTCTCGGACTGCGGCTGCACGCCGCCGACGGCGCACAGCACGAACACCGCGCCGTCGAGCACGCGCAGCGAACGCTCGACTTCGATGGTGAAGTCGACGTGGCCGGGGGTGTCGATGATGTTGAAGCGGTGCTGCGGCAGGGACTTGTCCATGCCCGTCCAGAACGCCGTGGTGGCGGCGGACGTGATGGTGATGCCGCGCTCCTGCTCCTGCTCCATCCAGTCCATGGTCGCGGCACCGTCGTGCACTTCACCGATCTTGTGGCTGACGCCGGTGTAGAACAGGATGCGCTCGGACGTGGTGGTCTTGCCGGCGTCGATGTGCGCCATGATGCCGAAATTGCGGTAACGCTCGATGGGAGTGGTGCGAGCCACGACAGTCTCTCTTTTCTGATGGAGGGCCAGCGGGATGCGGGGGCCTTCCGTGGAGGGCGGATCTTCAGATGGCCGAATGCCGCCTTTCGGCGGCCTTCGGTGCGGGGCGCGGAATGCGCGCCCCAAGTGGCACCTAGATGGTGCCGATGACCCTTGCTTGCAAGGGTCCGGAGGCCGTTACCAGCGGTAGTGCGCGAACGCCTTGTTCGCTTCCGCCATGCGGTGGGTCTCTTCACGCTTCTTGATGGCGCCGCCGCGGTTCTCGGAGGCATCCAGCAGTTCGGCGGCCAGCTTGCGCGGCATGGTGTTCTCGCCACGCTTGCGCGCGGACTCGATCAGCCAGCGCATCGCCAGCGCCATGCGGCGCGACGAACGCACTTCGACCGGCACCTGATAGGTGGCACCGCCGACGCGGCGCGACTTCACTTCGACGGCCGGCGACACGTTGTCCAGCGCCTTCTCGACCAGCTCGAGGGCGTTGGGGTTCTTTTCGCCAATGACGTCCATGGCGCCATAGACGATCTTCTCGGCGACCGACTTCTTGCCGCTCAGCATCACCATATTGATGAAGCGGGCAATCGTCTGGCTGCCGTGCTTGGGGTCCGGCAGGATTTCACGTTGGGGGGCAGAGCCTTTGCGCGACATGATTCTTTTTCCTTAAGCCTTGGGACGCTTGGCGCCGTACTTGGAACGGCCCTGGCGACGCTTGGCGACGCCCGAGGCGTCGAGCGAGCCGCGCACGGTGTGGTAGCGCACGCCCGGCAGATCCTTCACACGGCCGCCACGCACGAGCACCACGGAGTGCTCCTGCAGGTTGTGACCTTCACCGCCGATGTAGCTGATGATTTCTTCCTGGTTGGTCAGGCGCACCTTGGCGACCTTGCGAAGCGCCGAGTTCGGCTTCTTCGGGGTGGTCGTATAGACACGGGTGCACACGCCGCGACGCTGCGGGCAGTTGTCCAGCGCGGGCGACTGGCTCTTGTACGTGGGGGCCTGCCGCGGCTTGCGGACCAGCTGATTGACGGTTGCCATAGTGGATTCTTCGTGTGAAGGCCGGAGCCTTGTTTGACATGAAAACGAAGGCAGGCCGTATGACGGCCCACCTAGACGGAAAAGTATAGCCGGCAACCCGCCCGACCGTCAACGCGACGGAGGTAGGTGCCTGCCAACTGACTGCGATCCCGCCCTTCCTGGGCCGAAAACGAGGCGCGTCCTGCGCCTCTTTTCGTGGTCTGGGACGGCCCGAGGGCCGTCAGGTAGTACGGTTTAGCTGGCGCTGGACTCCTCGCCGGCTTCGTCGGTGGCCACGGCCGCGGCCGCCGGAGCGGACTCGGTGCTGCCGCCCGACAGGGCATTCACTTCCGCCTCGGTCAGGCCGGAAGCATTGCGGCGGCGCTGGTTGTGGTACGCCAGGCCGGTGCCGGCCGGGATGAGCCGGCCGACGATGACGTTTTCCTTCAGGCCGCGCAGCGTGTCGCGGGTACCGCGAACGGCCGCCTCGGTCAGCACGCGGGTGGTCTCCTGGAACGACGCCGCCGAGATGAACGACTCGGTCGCCAGCGAGGCCTTGGTGATACCCAGCAGGACCGGATCGTACTTCGCGGGCAGCTCGTTGCGGGCCAGCAGCTTGGCGTTCTCTTCGATGAAACGCTGCTTCTCGACCTGCTCGCCGGCCAGGAACTTGCTGTTGCCGGCGTCGGTGATTTCCACCTTGCGCAGCATCTGGCGGGTGATGACCTCGATGTGCTTGTCGTTGATCTTCACGCCCTGCAGGCGGTAGACGTCCTGGATTTCCTTGACCAGGTAGGCCGCCAGCGGCTCGACACCCAGCAGGCGCAGGATGTCCTGCGGGCTCGGCTCGCCGTCCACGATGGTTTCGCCCTTGGCCACGTGCTCGCCTTCGAACACGATGATCTGGCGGAACTTCGGGATCAGCTCCTCGTGCTCCGAACCATCGGTGTCCTTGATGATCAGGCGCTGCTTGCCCTTGGTGTCCTTGCCGAAGCTGATGACACCCGAGCGCTCGGCCAGGATCGCGGGATCCTTCGGCTTGCGGGCTTCGAACAGGTCGGCGACGCGCGGCAGACCACCGGTGATGTCGCGGGTCTTCGACGCTTCCTGCGGCACCTTGGTGACCACGTCACCCACGCCGACGGGCGCGCCGTCCTGCAGGTTGACGATCGAGCGCGGCGGCAGCAGGTACTGCGCCGGCAGGTCGGTACCGGGAATGCTGAGGTCCTTGCCGTCCTTGTCCACGATGCGGACGATCGGACGCAGGTCCTTGCCCTGCGAACCGCGACGCTTCGGATCGGTGATCTCGCGCGACGCCAGACCGGTCAGGTCGTCGGTTTTCTCGATAACGGTGACGCCGTCGACGAAGTCGACGAAGCGCACGAAACCGGCCACTTCCGAGACGATCGGGTGGTTGTGCGGATCCCAGTTGGCCACGGCCTGGCCGGCGGTGATCTGGTCGCCGTCCTTGACGTTGATGGTGGCGCCGTAGGGCAGCTTGTAGCGCTCGCGCTCGCGACCATGGCCGTCGAGTACCGACAGTTCGCCCGAACGCGAGACCGCGACCAGGCTGCCGTTCGCGTGCTCGACGAACTTCAGGTTGTTGAACTTGATCGAGCCGGTCGTCTTGACGGTGATGTTGTCCACGGCAGCGGCACGCGATGCGGCACCACCGATGTGGAACGTACGCATGGTCAGCTGGGTGCCGGGCTCGCCGATCGACTGCGCGGCGATGACGCCGACCGCTTCACCGATGTTGACGATGTGGCCACGGGCCAGGTCGCGGCCGTAGCAGTGTGCGCAGACGCCGAAGTTGGATTCGCAGGTGATGGTGGAACGCACCTTCAGGGCCTGCACACCCGCATCTTCCAGCTTCTGCACCCACGCTTCGTCGAGCAGCGTGTTGCGGGTGACGATCGGATCCTCGTCGTTGCCCGGCAGGAACACGTCCTCGGCCACGATACGGCCCAGCACGCGGTCGCGCAGCGGCTCGACCACGTCGCCACCTTCCACGATCGGGGTCATGGTCAGGCCTTCGGTGCCGCCGCAGTCGACCTCGGTGATCACCACGTCCTGCGCCACGTCGACCAGGCGACGGGTCAGGTAACCGGAGTTCGCCGTCTTCAACGCGGTGTCGGCCAGACCCTTACGGGCACCGTGCGTGGAGTTGAAGTACTCCTGCACGTTCAGGCCTTCGCGGAAGTTCGCCTTGATGGGCGTCTCGATGATCGAGCCGTCGGGACGGGCCATCAGGCCGCGCATGCCGGCCAGCTGGCGGATCTGCGCCTGGCTACCACGGGCACCGGAGTCGGCCATGATGTACAGCGAGTTCATCGACTTCTCGTTGATGGTCTCGCCCTTGGCGTTCTGCACCTTGTCGGTACCGATGGTGTCCATCATCGCCTTGGCGATGCGCTCGTTGGTGCGCGACCAGATGTCGACCACCTTGTTGTAGCGCTCGCCGGCGGTGACCAGACCGCTCTGGTACTGCTCCTGGATTTCCAGCACTTCCTGTTCGGCTTCGCCCAGGATGCCCTTCTTCTCGGCCGGGATCAGCATGTCGTCGATGCCGATGGAGACGCCGGCGCGCGTGGCGTACGCGAAGCCGGTGTACATCAGCTTGTCGGCGAACACGACCGTGTCCTTCAGGCCCAGCATGCGGTAGCTGGAGTTGATCAGGCGGCTGATGGCCTTCTTGTTCAACTCGGTGTTGACCAGCGCGAACGGCAGGCCTTCCGGCAGGATCTCGGCGAGCAGCGCGCGACCGATCGTGGTCTCCACGATGCTGGTCTGCTGGCTGCGGCCGCCTTCCTCGTCGATCACGGTGCCGCTGATGCGGACCTTGACCTTCGCGTGCAGCTCGACGGCGCGGTTGTCGTAGGCGCGCTTGACTTCGGCGATGTTGGCGAACGCCATGCCCTCGCCCTTCTTGTTCTCCAGCGCGCGGGTCATGTAGTACAGGCCCAGCACGACGTCCTGCGACGGCACGATGATCGGCTCGCCGTTGGCGGGCGACAGGATGTTGTTGGAGGACATCATCAGCGCGCGCGCTTCAAGCTGGGCTTCCAGCGAGAGCGGCACGTGGACGGCCATCTGGTCACCGTCGAAGTCGGCGTTGAACGCGGTGCAGACCAGCGGGTGCAGCTGGATGGCCTTGCCTTCGATCAGCACCGGCTCGAACGCCTGGATGCCCAGGCGGTGCAGCGTCGGTGCGCGGTTCAGCAGCACCGGGTGCTCGCGGATGACCTCTTCCAGGATGTCCCAGACGTCGGCTTCTTCGCGCTCGACCAGCTTCTTGGCGGCCTTGATGGTGGTGGCCAGGCCGCGACGCTGCAGCTTGGCGAACACGAACGGCTTGAACAGCTCCAGCGCCATCTTCTTCGGCAGGCCGCACTCGTGCAGGCGCAGGGTCGGACCGACCACGATGACCGAACGGCCGGAGTAGTCGACGCGCTTGCCCAGCAGGTTCTGGCGGAAGCGACCCTGCTTGCCCTTGATCATGTCGGCCAGCGACTTCAGCGGACGCTTGTTGGTGCCGGTGATGGCGCGGCCGCGACGGCCGTTGTCCATCAGGGCGTCAACCGACTCCTGCAGCATGCGCTTTTCGTTGCGCACGATGATGTCCGGCGCATTGAGTTCCAGCAGGCGGCGCAGGCGGTTGTTGCGGTTGATGACGCGGCGGTACAGGTCGTTCAGATCGGAGGTCGCGAAGCGGCCGCCGTCCAGCGGGACCAGCGGACGCAGGTCCGGCGGCAGCACCGGCAGCACGGTCATGACCATCCATTCCGGACGGTTGCCCGACTCCAGGAACGCTTCCATCAGCTTGATGCGCTTGGTGAGGCGCTTGAGCTTGGTTTCCGAACCGGTGCTGGCGATGTCCTCGCGCAGGTTCACCATCTCGGCCTGCAGGTCGATCGTGCGCAGCAGGTCGTAGACGGCCTCGGCGCCCATGGCGGCGTCGAAGTCGTCGCCGTGTTCCTGGCGCGCCTGCATGAACTGCTCTTCGGTCAGCAGCTGGCGGCGCTCGAGCGAGGTCAGGCCCGGCTCGGTGACGACATAGGCTTCGAAGTACAGCACGCGCTCGATGTCGCGCAGGGTCATGTCCAGCATCAGGCCGATGCGCGACGGCAGCGACTTGAGGAACCAGATATGCGCGACCGGGCTGGCCAGGTCGATGTGGCCCATGCGCTCGCGGCGCACCTTGGCCAGCGTCACTTCCGTGCCGCACTTCTCGCAGACCACACCGCGGTGCTTCATGCGCTTGTACTTGCCGCACAGGCACTCGTAGTCCTTGATCGGGCCGAAGATGGCCGAGCAGAACAGGCCGTCGCGTTCCGGCTTGAAGGTACGGTAGTTGATGGTTTCCGGCTTCTTCACTTCGCCGAAGGACCACGAACGGATCAGGTCCGGCGAGGCCAGCGCGATCTTGATCGCGTCGAAGTCCAGCGTCTGGCGCTGCTGGTTGAAGAGGTTGAGCAGGTCTTTCATGGTGTTTCTCCGTCAGGAGGAATCTTTGTCGATGGCGGGTTGACCAGGGTCGATCGGCGCAGCGGCAGGTCAGTGCCGCCGCGCCACATCGATCAGTCTTCCAGCTCCATGTTGATGGCGAGCGAGCGGATTTCCTTCACCAGCACGTTGAAGGATTCCGGCATGCCCGCGACCATCTCGTGGGCACCATCGACGATGTTCTTGTACATCTGGTTGCGGCCCTGCACGTCGTCCGACTTGACCGTCAGCATTTCCTGCAGGGTGTGCGCCGCGCCGTAGGCTTCCAGCGCCCAGACTTCCATTTCACCGAAGCGCTGGCCGCCGAACTGCGCCTTGCCGCCCAGCGGCTGCTGGGTGACGAGCGAGTACGGGCCGGTGGAGCGCGCGTGCATCTTGTCGTCGACCAGGTGGTTCAGCTTCAGCATGTGCATGTAGCCGACCGTGGTGTGGCGATCGAACGCCTCGCCGGTACGGCCGTCGAACAGCTGCGTCTGGCCGCTGATCGGCAGGTCCGCGAGCTCGAGCATGTGCTTGATTTCGGTTTCCGCGGCACCGTCGAACACCGGGGTGGCCATCGGCACGCCGTCGGTCAGATTCTTCGCCAGCGCGATCAGTTCCGCATCGCTGAACTGGTCCAGGTCCACGCGGTCCTCGCCCAGTTTCTGGTCGTGGTTGTAGATCTGGGTCAGGAACTTGCGCAGGTCGGCCACCTTGGCCTGGGCTTCCAGCATCTCCTGGATCTTGCGACCCAGGCCCTTGGCGGCCCAGCCCAGGTGCACTTCCAGCACCTGGCCGATGTTCATACGCGACGGCACGCCCAGCGGGTTCAGCACGATGTCCACGGTCTCGCCGGTGGCCATGTACGGCATGTCCTCGACGGGCACGATGGTCGACACGACACCCTTGTTGCCGTGGCGGCCGGCCATCTTGTCGCCCGGCTGGATGCGGCGCTTCACGGCCAGGTAGACCTTGACCATCTTCAGCACGCCCGGGGCGAGGTCGTCGCCGGCGGTGATCTTGCCGCGCTTGTCGGCGAAGCGACGCTCGAACTCCTTCTCGTGCGCCTGGATCTGCATCTGGGCGCGCTCGATGGCGTCGGACGCGTCATCGTCCTTCATGCGCAGGGTGAACCACTCGGACTTCTTCAGGCCGTCGAGGTAGGCGTCGGAGATCGCGTCGCCCTTCTTCAGCGTGCCCGGACCGCCGTTGGCGACCTTGCCGACCAGCTGCGAACGCAGGCGGGCGTAGATGGCTCCTTCGAGGATGCGGAACTGGTCGTCGAAGTCCTTCTTGACGCGCTTGATCTCGTTTTCCTCGATCTGGCGCGCACGCTTGTCCTTCTCGATGCCGTCGCGGGTGAAGACCTGCACGTCGATGACGGTACCGTCCATGCCCGGCGGCACGCGCAGCGAGCTGTCCTTCACGTCCGAAGCCTTCTCGCCGAAGATCGCGCGCAGCAGCTTCTCTTCCGGGGTCAGCTGGCTCTCGCCCTTCGGCGTGACCTTGCCGACCATGATGTCGCCGGCGCGCACTTCCGCACCGATGTACACCACGCCGCTCTCGTCGAGGCGGTTCAGTGCCTGCTCGGAGACGTTCGGGATATCGGCGGAGATTTCCTCCGGCCCCAGCTTGGTGTCGCGCGCGACGCAGGTCAGCTCTTCGATGTGGATCGTGGTGTAGCGATCCTCTTCCACCACGCGCTCGGAGAGCAGGATGGAGTCTTCGAAGTTGTAGCCGTTCCACGGCATGAACGCGATCAGCATGTTCTGACCAAGCGCCAGCTCGCCGATGTCGGTCGAAGGACCGTCGGCCAGCACGTCGCCGCGCGCGACCACGTCACCCACGTTCACCAGCGGACGCTGGTTGATGCAGGTGTTCTGGTTGGAGCGCGTGTACTTGATCAGCGAGTAGATGTCGACGCCGGCATCGGTTTCGCCGGAGATCTCGACCTCGTTGACCTTCACCACGATGCGGCCGGCGTCGATCTGCTCGACCACGCCGCCACGACGGGCGTTCACGGTCACGCCCGAGTCGCGCGCCACGGCGCGCTCGATACCGGTACCGACCAGCGGCTTCTGCGCACGCAGCGTCGGCACGGCCTGGCGCTGCATGTTGGCGCCCATCAGTGCGCGGTTGGCGTCATCGTGCTCCAGGAACGGCACCAGCGCCGCGGCGACCGACACGGTCTGCATCGGCGAGACGTCCATGTAGTCCACTTCGCTCGGCGGCTTCAGCAGCGACTCGCCCTGGTAGCGGCACGGCACGAACTGCTCGGTCAGGCGGCTCTTGGCGTCATGCAGCGCGTTGGCCTGCGCGATGACGTACTCGTTCTCTTCGATCGCCGACAGGTACTCGATCTCGTCGGTGATCGTGCCGTCCACGACCTTGCGGTACGGCGTCTCGAGGAAGCCGTAGCTGTTGGTGCGCGCGTACACGGCCAGCGAGTTGATCAGGCCGATGTTCGGGCCTTCCGGCGTCTCGATGGTGCAGACGCGGCCGTAATGGGTCGGATGCACGTCGCGGACTTCGAAGCCGGCGCGCTCGCGGGTCAGGCCGCCCGGGCCGAGGGCCGAGACGCGACGCTTGTGCGTGACTTCCGACAGCGGGTTGTTCTGATCCATGAACTGCGACAGCTGCGAGGAGCCGAAGAACTCCTTGATCGCGGCGGCCACGGGCTTGGCGTTGATCAGTTCCTGCGGGGTAAGACCCTCGGACTCCGCCATCGACAGGCGTTCCTTCACGGCGCGCTCGACGCGGACCAGGCCCACGCGGAACACGTTCTCGGCCATTTCGCCGACCGAACGCACGCGACGGTTGCCCAGGTGGTCGATGTCGTCGACGGTGCCGCGGCCATTGCGGATCTCGGTCAGGACCTTGATGACGTCCAGGATGTCCGAGGTCTCGCCCAGGCTGGCGACCAGGCGCTTGGCTTCTTCGTCGTTGCGCGCACCGAAGTACTTCTTGTCGTACAGCACGGCTTCGCCGGTGGTTTCCTTGCGGCCCACGCGGCGGTTGAACTTCATGCGGCCGACGTTCGACAGGTCGTAGCGCTCGAACGTGAAGAACAGGTTGTGGAACAGGTTCTGCGCAGCATCCTTGGTCGGCGGCTCGCCGGGACGCATCATGCGGTAGATCTCGACCAGCGCTTCCAGCTGGGTCTTGGTCGGATCGATGCGCAGGGTGTTGGACAGGTACGGACCACGGTCCAGGTCGTTGACCCACAGCGTGCCCACGGCGTCCACGCCGGCCTTGCGGAACTTGGCCAGCTGGTCATCGGTGATCTCGTCGTTGGCGGCGGCCAGCAGCTCGCCGGTGTTCGCGTCGATCACGTCGTGCGACAGGATGCGGCCAACCAGATACTCATCCGGCACGGCCAGCGCGGCGATGCCGGACTGTTCCAGCTGCTTCACGTGACGCGCGGTGATGCGCTTGCCGGCTTCCACGATGACCTTGTCGCCATCGGCCAAGTCGAAGTTCAGCGTCTCGCCGCGCAGGCGCTCGGAGACCAGCTCCAGCTGCACGCCTTCCGGCAGGATGTGGAAGGTGTTGACGTCGAAGAACTCGTTGAGCATCTCCTCGTTGGAGTAGCCCAGCGCACGCAGCAGGATCGAGACCGGCAGCTTGCGGCGACGGTCGATACGCGTGAACAGCGCGTCCTTCGGGTCGAACTCGAAGTCCAGCCAGGAGCCGCGGTAAGGAATGATGCGGGCGCTGTACAGCAGCTTGCCCGAGCTGTGCGTCTTGCCGCGGTCGTGGTCGAAGAACACGCCCGGCGAACGGTGCAGCTGCGAGACGATGACGCGCTCGGTACCGTTCACGATGAAGGTGCCGTTGTCGGTCATCAGCGGGATTTCGCCCAGATAGACCTCCTGCTCCTTCACGTACTTGATGGCCTTGGTCGACGACTCGCGGTCGTAGATCACCAGGCGCACGGTGACGCGCAGCGGGGCGCCGTAGCTCAGGCCACGATTGCGGCACTCGCGCTCGTCGAACACGGGCTCGCCGAGCTTGTAGCCGACGTATTCCAGCGCGGCGTTGCCGCTGTAGCTGGCGATCGGGAAGACCGACTTCAGCGCAGCGTGCAAGCCACGGTCTTCGCGCTTGGCGGGATCGGTGTGCTCCTGCAGGAACTCACGGTAGGAGTCGACCTGGATGGCCAGCAGGAACGGGACCTCGAGGATCGACCGCTGCTTGCCGAAATCCTTGCGGATGCGCTTCTTCTCGGTGAACGAATATGTCGTCATGTTGACTGTGCCTTTGGCAGCGTGGGGCGCGCGTCCGCGACCACACGGGGGACATTCTTTCGAACGGGGGAATTTTCAGTTGGAAGTCGCTGGTATTGCCGGCACCAGCACGCCTTCTGCCGCTACTTCCAACTACAAACTCGCGTTTACATCGCTACGTCTTGAAACGACCGAAGGCCAGGGGCTTTCGCCCCCGGCCTCGGGTTGTCGCCTGGGTGAACCGGCGACGGATACGACTTACTTGACTTCGACGCTCGCACCAGCGGCTTCGAGTTCCTTCTTGAACTTGTCGGCGTCTTCCTTCGACACGCCTTCCTTCAGCACGCCGCCGGCCTCGGTGAGGTCCTTGGCTTCCTTCAGGCCCAGGCCGGTGATTGCGCGGACAGCCTTGATGACGTCGACCTTCTTGGCACCGGCGTCCTTCAGGACGATGGTGAACTCGGTCTGCTCTTCGACCGGGGCGGCGGCAGCGGCCGGACCGGCAGCAGCGGCGACCGGGGCGGCGGCGGAAACGCCGAACTTCTCTTCGATGGCCTTGACCAGCTCCATCACTTCCATCAGGGTCTTGCCGGCAATGGCGTCGACGATCTGTTCGTTGGAAAGGGACATTGTGTTTACCTTTGGAAATTATCTGGGATTAGGGTTCGTAGAACCGTAAAGACGTCGAACTCAGGCTTCAGCCGGGGCTTCTGCAGCGGCTTCCGCCGGTGCATCGCCACCACCCTGCTGATCGGCCACGGCCTTGACGGCGCGGGCGAACATCGTGGCGGGCTCGGCCAGCACGCGGGCCAGCATGGCCAGCGCCTGATCACGGGTCGGCAGCGATGCCAGGACTTCCACATGGCTGGCCGGATACAGCTGGCCACCCACGGAGACGACCTTCGGCTGCAGCTTGTCGTTACCCTTGGCGAATTCCTTGATCAGGCGACCGGCAGCGCCGGGCTCCTCGGTCGAAAACGCATACAGCAGCGGACCGACGAGCTTGTCCTGGACAACCTCGAATTCGGTACCGGCGATGGCACGCACGGCCAGGGTGTTCTTGACAACTTTCAAGAACACGCCGGTCTCGCGAGCCTTCTTGCGCATCGCGGTCATCTGGGTGACCGTGGTGCCTGCGTATTCGGCAGCGACCAGGGAGTGCGCCTTGGAGGCGACGTCTGCCAGTTCGGCGACTACTTCTTGCTTCTGGGACAGATTGAGAGCCATACACTCCTCACTAATTGACTCCGCTCGCGGCTCCTGCCGCTCGCGGTCCTGGACGGCGTCCATCCTGGATGCCGGGGACTTGCGGTCCCGTCGGTGGCCTGTCTGACTGGCCGGCCTTGCGGCCAGCACCAGAAAACTTCCAGAAGGCGGCACCATCTGCGCAGGCGCACTCCCTGACGGGAATGGATTAAGCGATCCCGCTAGCCACGACGGCGATTCCCTGCCAACACGAGCCTCCGTGCCCGTCGTCGTTGCGCGCTGACCGCACCTGCGGTCTTTGACGGCTGTCGCTTGCACCGGGACCCCGGCCTGGGCGACTGCCCTCAAAATTCGTTGCGCCCTGTCCCGCGTCGCGGGACAGGGGTGATGCGATTACTTCAGGGACAGCGAGGACTGGTCCACGGTCACGCCGGGGCCCATGGTCGAGCTGACCGAGATCTTCTGCAGGTACTGACCCTTCGAGGTGGCCGGCTTGGCCTTCACCAGGTCGATCAGCAGCGCCTGCAGGTTCGACTTCAGCGCTTCGTCCTCGAAGCTGGCCTTGCCGATGGTGCAGTGGATGATGCCGGCCTTGTCGGTGCGGTAACGCACCTGGCCCGACTTGGCGTTCTTGACCGCCTCGGCCGGGTTCGGCGACACGGTGCCGACCTTCGGGTTCGGCATCAGGCCGCGCGGGCCCAGCACCGTACCGAGCTTACCGACCACGCGCATCGCGTCCGGCGTGGCGATGACCACGTCGTAGTTGATGTCGCCGGCCAGCATCTTCTCGGCCAGGTCGTCCATGCCGACGGCTTCGGCGCCAGCGGCGGCGGCTTCGTCAGCCTTCGCGCCGGCCGGGGCGAACACCGCCACGCGGACCGACTTGCCGGTACCGGCGGGCAGCACGGTCGAACCGCGCACCTGCTGGTCGGACTTCTTGGCGTCCACGCCCAGGCGAACGGCGACGTCCACGGACTCGACGAACTTGGACTTGACCGCGGTCTTGATGATCTTCAGGGCCTCGTCAATGGCGTACGCCTTGCCGGGGGTCACGGCGGCCAGGATGGCCTTCTGTCGCTTGTTCTGTGCCATCTCTTAACCCTCTACCGTCAGGCCCATGGAGCGGGCCGAACCCGCGATCGTGCGCACCGCTGCGTCCAGGTCGGCCGCGGTCAGGTCGGGCTCCTTCGCCTTGGCGATGTCCTCGAGCTGCTTGCGGGTGACCTTGCCCACCTTCTCGGTGTTCGGGCGCTTGGAGCCGGACGTGATGCCGACGGCCTTCTTCAGCAGGATCGACGCCGGCGGCGTCTTCGTGATGAAGGTGAACGTACGGTCGGAATAGGCCGTGATGACCACCGGAATCGGCAGGCCCGGCTCCAGCTTCTGCGTGGCGGCGTTGAACGCCTTGCAGAATTCCATGATGTTCAGGCCGCGCTGACCCAGCGCAGGACCGACCGGCGGCGAGGGGTTGGCCTGACCGGCCTTCACCTGCAGCTTGATGTAACCGACAACTTTCTTTGCCATGTGAGTACTCTCCGGGTGCTAGCGCCTGGGTAACAGGCTCCCCATCGGACCGGGAAAATCACGCGTCCCGGCATCGCGTTTTCTTGAACGCACCAATGGCCGCCCGAAGGCGGCCATGGCTCCTGCCCGGCATCGCCGTCAGGGAGCCGCGCAGTATATCAGGGTTTTACGGCTCCGGCCGAACCTGCCGGGCCGCCGGATCAGGCCTTCTCGACCTGACCGAACTCCAGCTCCACCGGGGTGGAACGGCCGAAGATCAGCACCGCGACCCGCAGGCGGCTCTTCTCGTAATTGACTTCCTCGACCACGCCATTGAAGTCGTTGAACGGGCCGTCGGTGACGCGCACCATCTCGCCCGGCTCGAACAACACCTTGGGCCGGGGCTTCTCGACGCCTTCCTGGACGCGATCGAGGATGGCGGCAGCCTCTTCGTCGCGGATCGGCAGCGGACGGTCCGCGGTGCCGCCAATGAAGCCGAGAACCTTGGAGGTGTCCTTCACCAGGTGCCAGCTCTCGTTGTCCATGCGCGGGATACCCGCCTCATCATGGGTTTCGATCTGGACCAGCACGTAGCCCGGGAAAAACTTGCGCTCGGAACGGCGCTTCTGGCCGGAGCGCATTTCCACGACTTCTTCGGTCGGGACCAGGACATCGCCGAACTTTTCCTGCATGTCGTCGCGGACGATGCGGTCGCGGAGGGCCTGGGCCACCGACTTCTCGAAGCCCGAGTAGGCATGGACGACATACCAACGCTTCACTGTGGCACTCTCCTCAACGGCCAAAATTCAGGAACAGCTCGATCGCCTTCTGGATGCCGAAATCGAAGGCAGCCAGGATCAGGCTGAGGATGATGACCACAATGACGACCACCCAGGTCGTGCGGGTCGCTTCCTCACGGGTCGGCCACACCACCTTGCGCAGCTCGAAGCGGGATTCGGACAGGAACTCGCGCGTATCGCGACCCTTGCCGGTCTGCAGGAACACCAGCACACCCAGCACCAGGCCAGCCACCACCGCCAGCGCACGCACCGGCGTGGCCCACTGGCCGTTGAACCACCACCATGCGACCAGCCCGGCCACGACCAGCGCAAGCGCCAGGACGTACTTGGCGATGTCGGCTGCAGGCGTGCCGGCTTTGGATTGTTCGACCTTGCTGTTCAAGTCAATTGTCGCTCTTTGCTTTGGGGAGCACCGGGGACCCGGGCTCCGCGAGGAAGGAAGTGGCACGCCAGGAGGGACTCGAACCCCCAACCTGCGGTTTTGGAGACCGCTGCTCTGCCAATTGAGCTACTGGCGTATCGATTTGCTACAACCTTCCCTTAGACGGCGAAGGCGGACCGAGGTTCCGGTCCGCCCTTGTCGCTGTCCGGCGAGTCCTCGCCGGGACCGCAGGGGCTTACTTGATGATCTTGGCCACCACGCCGGCGCCGACCGTACGACCGCCTTCGCGGATCGCGAAGCGCAGGCCTTCGTCCATCGCCACCGGGTTGATCAGGGTGACCACCATCTTGATGTTGTCACCCGGCATCACCATTTCCACGCCTTCCGGCAGGGTCACGGCGCCCGTGATGTCGGTCGTGCGGAAGTAGAACTGCGGACGGTAGCCCTTGAAGAACGGGGTGTGACGGCCGCCTTCGTCCTTGCTCAGCACGTAGACTTCGGCTTCGAACTCGGTGTGCGGGGTGATCGAACCCGGCTTGGCCAGCACCTGGCCACGCTCCACGTCGTCACGCTTGGTGCCGCGCAGCAGCAGACCGGCGTTGTCGCCCGCCTGACCCTGGTCCAGCAGCTTGCGGAACATTTCCACGCCCGTGACCGTGGTCTTCTGGGTCGGACGGATACCGACGATTTCGATTTCCTCGCCCACCTTGATCACGCCGCGCTCGATACGGCCGGTCACCACGGTGCCGCGGCCCGAGATCGAGAACACGTCTTCCACCGGCATCAGGAACGGCTTGTCGACGTCGCGCTCCGGGGTCGGGATCCAGGTGTCCAGCGCATCGACCAGCTTCAGGATCGCCGGCACGCCGATTTCGCTCTGGTCGCCTTCCAGCGCCAGACGGGCCGAGCCCGAGATGATCGGGGTGTCATCGCCCGGGAACTCGTACTTGCTCAGCAGTTCACGGACTTCCATTTCGACCAGCTCGAGCAGCTCGGCGTCGTCCACCATGTCGGCCTTGTTCAGGAACACGACGATGTACGGCACACCGACCTGGCGCGAGAGCAGGATGTGCTCGCGGGTCTGCGGCATCGGGCCGTCAGCGGCCGAGCACACCAGGATCGCGCCGTCCATCTGGGCAGCACCGGTGATCATGTTCTTCACGTAGTCGGCGTGGCCGGGGCAATCCACGTGCGCGTAGTGGCGCGAGGCGGATTCGTATTCCACGTGGGCCGTGGAGATCGTGATGCCGCGCGCCTTCTCTTCCGGCGCCGCGTCGATCGCGTCATAGGCCTTGAACTCGCCACCGAAACGCTCCGCGCCGATCTTCGTCAGCGCCGCCGTCAGCGTCGTCTTGCCGTGGTCAACGTGACCAATCGTGCCCACGTTCACGTGGGGCTTGGTGCGTTCGAACTTACCCTTTGCCATGGCTGCTGGTTCTCGAGTGGATCAAATGGATGGAAGTGGTGCTCACGAAAGGAATCGAACCTTCGACCTCCTCCTTACCAAGGAGGTGCTCTACCGACTGAGCTACGTGAGCGTGAAACCGGTTGTGTTGCCTGGATTGCCGCTGGTCCTGCACGGGTGTTCAGTGGAGCGGGAGACGGGAATCGAACCCGCACTAGTAGCTTGGAAGGCTACAGTTCTACCATTGAACTACTCCCGCACCGGGAGACCACTACAACTCGAAACAACAACGAAAACTGGTGGAGGGAGGTGGATTCGAACCACCGAAGGCGTAAGCCAGCAGATTTACAGTCTGCCCCCGTTGGCCGCTTGGGTATCCCTCCGGGATCACCGGACTGACCCGGCCGGGAGGCCAAATCAAACCAGGGTGAAACAGCCCGAGATTTTGGCGTGTGCCGACACGTCTGTCAACGCGTCCGGGACACTTTTTTCTCAGACATTGAACCGGAAATGCAGGACATCGCCTTCCTGCACGCGATATTCCTTGCCTTCCAGGCGCAGGCGGCCGGCGT
Source organism: Pseudoxanthomonas sp. LjRoot143 (assembly GCF_964252945.1). Classification (NCBI taxonomy): domain Bacteria; kingdom Pseudomonadati; phylum Pseudomonadota; class Gammaproteobacteria; order Lysobacterales; family Lysobacteraceae; genus Pseudoxanthomonas; species Pseudoxanthomonas sp. LjRoot143. Next base: position 2,752,610 of record NZ_CAXUPM020000001.1, read on the forward strand.
CACGGGCACCGGCTTCGCCCTTGTACTTGAGGAAGTCGTCGAACGCGATGGTCTCGGCGCGGATGAAGCCCTTCTCGAAATCGGTATGGATCACCGCCGCTGCCTGGGGAGCCGTGGAGCCACCCCGCACCGTCCAGGCCCGCACTTCTTTCACGCCCGCGGTGAAGTAGGTCTGCAGGCCCAGCAGGGTGTAGGCCGCGCGGATCACCCGGTTCAGGCCCGGCTCGTCCAGCCCCAGGTCGGCCAGGAAGGCATCGCGGTCGGCGTCGTCGAGCTGGGACAGCTCTTCTTCGATCGCCGCCGAGACCGGCACCACCTGGGCGCCCTCGGTCGCGGCGCGCGCGCGCACGGCGTCCAGGTGCGGGTTGTTCTCGAAGCCGTCCTCGAGCACGTTGGCCACGTACATCACCGGCTTCAGCGTCAGCAGGAACAGGTCGCGGACCAGCGCCTTCTCTTCGTCATCCAGACCCAGCGCGCGACCCGGCTTGCCATCGTTGAGTCCGGCCTGCAGCTTCTGCAGCACGGGCTTACGGGCGATGGCGTCCTTCTCGCCCTGCTTGGCCGAGCGCTCTGCACGATTCAGCGCTTTCTCGACGCTATCGAGGTCCGCCAAGGCCAGCTCGGTATCGATGGTGTCGATATCCGAGATCGGATCGATGCGGTTGTTGACGTGGATGACGTCGTCGTTCTCGAAGCAGCGCACCACATGGGTGATCGCGTCCACCTCGCGGATGTGCGCCAGGAACTTGTTGCCCAGGCCTTCACCACTGGCCGCACCCGCCACCAGACCGGCGATGTCGACGAACTCGACCGCCGTCGGGATGACCTTCTGCGGCTTGACGATCTCGGCCAGCTGGTTGAGGCGCAGGTCCGGCACCGGCACCACGCCGACGTTCGGCTCGATAGTGCAGAACGGGAAGTTGGCCGCGGCGATGCCCGCCTTGGTCAGCGCATTGAACAGGGTGGACTTGCCGACGTTCGGCAGACCCACGATGCCGCATTTGATGCCCATGTCTACTTCCCGGATTCGTGATTCTTCACTCGTGATTGGCGATTCGCGACGCATGTCGCCCGCAAATCGCCAATCACCAGTGACCCATCACGTCTTCTGCGTGTGCAGCCGTGTCATCGCATCCATGAAGTTGCCGGCCACTGCCAGCGGCAGCACGTCCACCGCATCGTCGATCGCCCGCGCGATCAGGATTTCATCGTCCTTGCCCGGCTTGCCCAGTACCCAGCCGGTCACCCGATCCTTGTGCCCCGGATGGCCGATACCGATCCGCAGCCGGTGGAATTTGCCGTGCCCGAGATGCTGGATGGTGTCGCGCAGACCGTTCTGGCCCCCGTGGCCGCCATCGAACTTCAGTCGTGCGGCGCCCGGTGCGAGATCCAGCTCATCATGCGCGAGCAGGGCCTCTTCCGGCGCGATCTTCCAGAAGCGCAGTGCGGCGGCTACCGACTTGCCGCTGAGATTCATGTAGGTGGCCGGCTTCAGCAACCACACCGGCTGACCCGCAATCACGACCTTGGCGGTCTCGCCGAACAGCTTGAAGTCCAGCCCGAACCGCTCACCCTGCCGTTCCGCCAGGGCGTCGACAAAATGGAACCCGGCGTTGTGCCGGGTTCGGGCATGTTCGGCACCGGGATTGCCCAGTCCGACGATGAGGCGCAAGCCTGCCATGGAGACGCATCACGCGCCTGCGCCCGCCGAGGCGGGCGCAGGATCACGCGATTACTTGTCGTCCTTCTTGGCGACCTTCGAAGCCGGCACGTCGGCCGACTCGGCCGGCGCTTCTTCGGCTTCTTCCTTGCCGTGCTTGGCGATCACGACGGCGACGTCGTGTTCCTTGCCCAGCTTCAGCTCGGGGATGGTCACGCCGGCCGGCAGCTTGACGTCGGACAGGTGGATCACCGCACCGATGGCCAGGTCGGCCAGGTCGATCTCGATGAATTCCGGCAGGTCCTTCGGCAGGCACTCGACGACGACTTCGTTCAGCTCGTGGGTGACCACGACTTCGGCGGACTTGCCGGCCGGCGACTTGTCTTCGTTGAGGAAGTGCAGCGGCACCGCGGTGCGCAGCGTCTCGTTCTCGTTCACGCGCTGGAAGTCCAGGTGCATGATCTGCTGCTTGAACGGATGGCGCTGCATGTCACGCAGCAGCACCTTCTGGATGTCGCCGTTGAGGCTCAGGTCCAGGATCGACGAGTAGAACCAGTCGTGCTGGGAGGCCAGCCAGACTTCGTTGTGGTTCAGCTGGATGCTGACCGGCTTCAGTTCGCCACCGTAAACGATGGCAGGCACGGTGCCCGCGTGACGGAGGCGGCGGCTCGCACCCTTACCCTCGTCTTCGCGGCGCTCGACCTTGATTTCATGCGTCTTAGCCATTTTCTTCACTACCTAGTTGTTGGACCGCCCTTCGGCGATCTGATGAAAGGTTCACCCGCGACCAGATGAACCCGGAGAGCCGCCCGCCGATGGTCCGGCGCGCAGCGGAGACTCAATCCACGTATAGCGAACTGACCGACTCGCCGAAGGCGATGCGGCGGATCGTTTCCGCCAGCAGTTCCGCCACCGACAGCTGGCGGATCTTGCTGCAGCCCTGCGCCTGCGGCGAGAGCGGGATCGTGTCGGTGACGACGAGTTCGTCGAGCACCGAGTTGTTCAGATTGTCCACCGCCGGGCCCGAGAGCACGGGGTGGGTGCAGTACGCCGCCACCTTGTTGGCGCCGTGCTGCTTCAGCGCCGCGGCGGCGGCGCAGAGCGTACCGGCGGTATCGACGATGTCGTCCACCAGCACGCAGTCCTTGCCTTCCACGTCACCGATGATGTTCATCACCGTGGCGACGTTGGCGCGCGGGCGGCGCTTGTCGATGATCGCCAGATCGGCGTCGTCGAGGCGCTTGGCCACCGCACGGGCGCGCACCACGCCACCCACGTCCGGCGACACCACCAGCAGGTTCTCCGTGCCGTAGGCGCGCCAGATGTCGGCTAGCAGCAGCGGAGACGCGTACACGTTGTCGACCGGGATATCGAAGAAACCCTGGATCTGGTCGGCATGCAGATCGACCGTCAGCACGCGGTCCGCGCTGACGGCGCCGAACATCTTCGCCGCCACCTTCGCCGTGATCGGCACGCGCGAGGAGCGCATGCGGCGATCCTGGCGGGCGTAGCCGAAGTACGGCACCACCGCGGTGACGCTGCTGGCCGAGGCGCGCTTCAGCGCGTCGATCAGGACCAGCAGCTCCACCAGGTTCTCAGCGCTCGGCGCGCAGGTCGGCTGCACGACGAACACTTCCTGCCGGCGCACGTTTTCCTGGATCTCGACCTGGACTTCGCCGTCGGAGAACCGGGACACCAGCGCCTTGCCGGGACGCACGCCCAGCTCGCGGCAGATGCTGTTCGCCAACGGCTTGTTGGCGTTGCCGGAGAACACGAGCAGGTTACGTTCGTCTTGCATGGGTCGTCTCGGCGGATGCAGCTGGACTGGATTGGCAGGGGCGGAAGGATTCGAACCTACGAATGCCGGGATCAAAACCCGGTGCCTTAACCACTTGGCGACGCCCCTAGGCGTACTTCTCCGTCCCGCGAACCTGCGCCAGCGCATCCAGCAGCGGCGAGCGCGCTGCGCCCTCCACCACCCAGGCATGAAGCCCGGCAGGCAGTGACGCCAGTGCGGCCTCGGCAGAGGTCCGGTCAGCGAACTCGACAAAGCAGCCGCCGCCGGAACCCGTCAAACGTGGCGCACCGATCTGCGACAGGGCCTGGAAGACTGCCTCGATGGCAGGCTCCCGGCGACGCACGACCGGCTCGAACGCGTTGCCGAGCAGTGATCCCGAAACGAAGTCCGATATTTTCGCGGGTGCAGCATCACGCGTCAAATCCGGCGACGCGAAAAGGGCTGCCGTCGGCACGTGGACACCCGGATCCACCAGCAGATACCAGGCTGGCGCGAGGGTCAGGGGCGCCAGAATCTCACCCACACCTTCGGCCCACGCATTCTCACCACGGACGAAGACAGGCACGTCCGCACCCAGCTGCAGCCCCAGCGACGCCAGCCGGTCTGTCGCCTGGCCACAGCCCCAGATCTGGTCCAGGGCGACCAGCACGGTCGCGGCATCCGACGATCCGCCGCCGAAACCGCCGCCGGCCGGAATGCGCTTTTCGACACCGATGTCGACACCTTTAGCGACATTGGCTTCTTTTTTGAGCAGCCTGGCGGCACGAACGACCAGGTCCTCCGCCTCCGGGACGCCCGGGGCGGACTCCCCCACCCGTCGGATCTCGCCATCCGCCCGAACCCGCAGGTGGATCGTGTCCCCCCACGCCAACAGCCGGAACACGGTCTGCAACAGGTGGTAGCCGTCCGCACGTCGCCCGACGATCTGCAGGGCCAGGTTGAGCTTGGCCGGGGCTGGCCAGGCCGACCAGCCCTCCTCCGCCGGGAACGCGCTCACTGCGGCGCCAGTTGCCATTGATCGACGGCGACCTTGACGGTAGCCCCCTGCCGACGCGCCTCCATGCGGCGCGGCATGACTGGCTGGGTACCCTCGGCCGGGAACCAGTCCAGATAGTCCACCCGCCATCCCTGCTGGGTCAGGCTCCGCACCCGGCCATCGGCGGCGTACTCCGTGCCCTCCACGGCGGCGGAGGGATCGGCGACACCGCGGGCCCAGTGCACCATCGAGGCGACCGGGATATCCCAGCCGGTGGCCTCGCGCAGCAGACGATCGGCATCGAGGCCTTCGCGCGGTCCGCCCTCCAGCCCATCCAGGCGGGCCGCCCGGGTCTGCAGGTCGCCGCCCAGGCGCCAGCTCTGCCGGGTGACTGGCGCGCTCAGGGCCACCTGGTAAGCCGTGCCCGTCTGTTGCCAGTCGATACGGCCACTGCCGCCCTTCCCGTTCGCATTGACGGCCACCCGCCCGGCAAACGACCAGTCCGGCTGCGACGCCAGCCATGCCGCACGGGTGGCCTGCGCTGCCTGTGCCGCAGCCAGCGCCTCGGGATCGCTCAGCGTCGGCGAATCCACGGCCGGGCCACGCGTGGCGCAGCCCGCCATCGACAGGGCTGCAAGCCCCGCCAGCAGGAAACCTGAAACATTCATGCGCCTGTCTTCTCCAGCGCCCGCAGCAGCGAGCGATTGTCGGGGTCGAGCTTGCGTGCCTCGTCGAAATACCGGCGCGCCTCGTCCTTCTGCCCCATCACCCACAGCACTTCGGCCACGTGCGCGGCGATCTCGGGGTCCTTCTGCAGCGTGAAGGCACGCCGCAGTTCGACCAGTGCTTCCGCATTGCGGCCGAGCCGGTACAGCACCCAGCCGTAGCTGTCGATGATGGCCGCGTCGTCCGGCACCGCGGTGCGCGCGCGATCGATCAACTCCAGCGCCTCCTGGTAGCGCGTGGTACGGTCGGCCAACGTGTAACCCAGTGCATTGAGCGCCGCCACATTGTCAGGCTCGATCACCAGGATGCGCCGGAAATCCGCCTCCGCATGGTCGATGCGGTCGCGTCGCTCCCACGCCAATCCACGCGAATACAGCAGCGCCAGATCGTCCGGATAGGCGGCCAGCCCGCGCGCGAAAACTTCCAGTTCGCCCTCGTCCTGCTCGGCCTGCTGACGCAGTTCGGCCTCCATGAGATAGGCGTCGCGTCGTGTGCCATCCTCGACGCTGGCGTCGCCCTGCAGTGCCCGGGCCTCGGCGAAGGCTTCGTCCTTGCGACCGAGGTCGAACAACGCCTTCAGCGTGCGGAGGCGGGCATCGGCGCGCTGGTCTCCCGCCGGGACGCTGCGGTACCACGCGAGCGCTTCCTCGCGCTTCTCCAGGAACTCCGCCATCTGGCCCAGCAGCAGGCGCCGGTCCGGGCTGTACTCCGTCGGCTGGTCCGTGCCGACCTTTTTCAGTTCCTCGTACAGCGCATTCAAGGCGGCCTTGTCGTCGGCCTTGGCCAGCAGTTGCGCACGCAATCCGTAGGTCAGCGTGTCCTGGGGGCCCTGCCCCATGGCGTGCGAGGCAGCGGCGGGATCGCCCAGCCGGTCGTACTCCTCGGCCAGCTTCAGCCGCAGTGCCGGATCGGTCGCCGCCTTGGGCAGCAGGCCATCCAGTACGACGCGCGCCTCCTGCTTGCGGTCGGCCTGCAGCAACTGGCTGGCCTGCAGCAGCGCCACCAACGGCTCGCCGGAGAATCGCTTCACGACATCGCCGACCATGCGCTCGGCCAGCGCAGGCTGCTCCAGTTGTTGCGCAAGGCCGGTGAATGCCAGCCACGGCTGCAGCTTGTTCGGAATGGCGCCGTCGTCCACCAGTTCGCGCAGCAATCGCGGCGCCAGCGCCGGATCCTTGCCCCCGCTTCCCAGTGCGGTCAGCGCGTAGCGCCAGCCCAGGTCATCGGCATCCTTCATCAAGGCGGACAGTTCCCGGCGTGCGACCCGCGCCTGACCTTGGCGCAGCGCCAACGTGGCCTCCGCACCACGCAGGGCCAGCGTGCGCGGTCCCCGCGCCCGCCACAGCTTGATCGCCTCGGCTGCCCGGGCATCGTCCTTGGCCAGCAGCGCGATGCGGGTGGCGCGCTCGGCCAACCCGGCGTCGTCGCCCCGCTTCGCCGCGTCGAGATACCAGCGCGCGGCCTCCGGCAGCTGTCCTGCCTGCAGGGCGAATTCGCCGGCCATGACCGTGCCCAGCGCATCGTCGGGCTGGTCGGCGGGCGGAGCCGCTTTCGCCGCCATGGCGGACGGGACAGCGGCCGCGAGGACCAGCGCGGCAACCCAGCTGCGAATCATTTCGGGCATGAACGTCACGTCGGCCGTAAAATGGCGGCCCTGATATGAGCCAGCAGCTTACTGCAAGCGCCTGAACGATGACGTTGTGGGTCCTCGGATTGAACCACCAGACCGCGCCGGTCGATCTGCGCGAACGCGTGGCGTTCGACGCCGGCACGGTGCCGCACGCATTGTCGTCGCTGCGGGCGCTGCCCGACGTGGTCGAGGCCGCCCTGCTGTCGACCTGCAACCGCACAGAGCTGTACGCGGTGGCCGAGGACGGCGATGTGCTGGCGAGCTGGCTGGCCACCCATGCCGAGGGCCTCGAGGGCTACCTCTACCGCCATCGCGATGCGGACGCCGTGCGCCATCTGTTCCGGGTCGCGACCGGGCTGGATTCGATGGTGCTGGGCGAACCGCAGATCCTCGGCCAGGTGAAGGACGCCTGGGCCACGGCGCGCGAACACGGTGCGCTCGGCAACCGCCTGGACCGCCTGTTCCAGCAGACCTTCGCCGTCGCCAAGCGCGCGCGCACCGATACCCGCGTCGGTGCGAACCCGGTATCGGTCGCCTCCACCGCGGTGCGCCTGGCGCAGAACTCCTTCGCCCGCCTCAGTGACTCCACCGTCCTGCTGGTCGGCGCCGGCGAAACCATCGAACTGGCCGCCAAGCACCTGAGCGAAGGCAAGGTGCGCCGACTGCTGGTCGCCAACCGCACGCTGGCGCACGCACAGGAACTGGCCACGCGCCACGGCGGCTACGCGCTGCCGCTGACCGACCTGGAACGGCATTTGGCCGAAGCCGACGTGGTGTTCTCCGCCACCGCGGCGCGCGAGCCCGTCGTGCTGCAGGCCCAGGTCGCGGCCGCGCTGGCCAAGCGCAAGCACAAGCCGATGCTGCTGTTCGACCTGGCGGTGCCGCGAGACATCGAGGCATCCGTGGCCGAGTTGCCCGATGCCTACCTCTACACGGTCGACGACCTGGAGCGCGCGGTCGAGGACAACCGTCGCGGGCGTCGCGAAGCCGCCGACGCCGCCGAAGCGATCATCGATGTGCAGGTCGGGCGCTTCATGGAAAGCCTGCTTGCCGGCTCCCGCCAGGAGCCGCTGAAGCGCCTCCGTGCGTTGGGCGAATCCACCCGCGAGGACGTGCTGGCCAAGGCGCGCCAGCAACTCGCCAACGGCCGCGAACCGGAGCAGGTGCTGGAGTTCCTCGCGCACACGCTGACCAACCGCCTGCTGCATCCGCCGACCGCGGCGCTGCGCGAAGCCGCCATGAGTGGCGACGGCGACCTGGCGCGCGCCGCCGACCGCCTGTTCCCCGCGCAGCCGCCCTACTCCCATCTGAAGAAAGACGATGACGCCGACGCTGCGCCGTAAGCTCGAAGCGTTGGCCGAGCGCCGGGAAGAACTCGAACGCCTGCTCGCCGATCCCGGCGTGATCGGCGACAGTGATCGCTTCCGCGCCTTCTCGCGCGAGTTTTCGCAGCTGGAACCCGTAGCCACCGCGATGGCGGAAGAAAAGCGCGCGCAGGCCGACCTGGCCGCCGCGCAGGCAATGCGCGACGACCCGGAGCTGGCCGAACTGGCCGACGAGGAGATCGCCGCTGCCCAGCAACGCCTGGCGCAGCTCGACGACGAACTGATGCTGTTGCTGCTGCCGAAGGACAACCGCGACGAGGGCAATCTGTTCCTCGAAGTCCGCGCCGGCACCGGCGGCGACGAAGCCGCGATCTTCGCCGGCGACCTGTTCCGCATGTACGCCCGCTATGCCGAGCGCCGAGGCTGGAAGGTCGAGATCGAATCCGACAGCCCCGGCGAACACGGCGGTTACAAGGAAGTGGTGGCGCGCGTCGTCGGCCGCGGCGCGTATTCCAAGCTGAAGTTCGAGTCCGGCACCCATCGCGTGCAGCGTGTGCCCGAAACCGAATCGCAGGGTCGTATCCACACGTCGGCGGCGACGGTGGCGATCATTCCGGACGTGGACGAGGTCGACGACATCGTCATCAATCCGGCCGACCTGAAAGTCGACACCTTCCGCTCCTCCGGCGCCGGCGGCCAGCACGTCAACAAGACCGAGTCGGCGATTCGCATCACCCACGTGCCCAGTGGCGTGGTGGTGGAATGCCAGACCGAGCGCAGCCAGCATGCCAACCGCGACAAGGCGATGAAGCGCCTGAAGGCGCAGCTGCTCGACGCAGAACGTAGCAAGCAGCAGGCGGCGCAGGCGGAGACCCGCAAGCTGCAGGTCGGCAGCGGCGACCGCAGCCAGCGCATCCGCACCTACAACTTTCCGCAGGGCCGCATCACCGACCACCGTGTCGAGGGCCTTACGCTGTACGACCTGCCCAACATCATCCAGGGCGACCTGGACGAACTGATCGACCGCCTCGGCCGCGAGCACCTGGCCGACGAACTCGCACGGCTGACGGAGGCCGCATGACCGCCACGATCAGGAAAGCGACGCCGGACGACCTCGACACTGTCGCCCCGCTGTTCGACCTGTACCGTGTGTTCTACGGCAAGCCGTCGGATCCGGCGCTGGCCCGCGACTTCATCCAGGCGCGCATGGCGCGCAACGAATCAGTGATCCTGCTGGCGGAGATCGGGCGGGATGCCGTCGGCTTCACCCAGCTCTATCCCGCCTTCTCGTCGGTCAGCGCCACCCGCACCTGGATCCTCAACGACCTGCTGGTAGTGCCGGAAGCGCGGCGCAGCGGCGTGGCCCGTGCATTGCTGGTCGCGGCCGCGGATTTCGCGCGCGACGACGGCGCGCTGCGGCTGGAACTGGAAACCGACCACGACAACGCGACCGCGCAGGCGCTGTACCACGCGATGGGCTGGACCGCGTACGACGGCACGCTGCGCTTCCGCCTGCCGCTGCGATGAGCCGCGTCGGTCCGGCCGTCAGCGAGCGTGATCGCCTGCGGCAGGCCGTGAGTGCGCAACCGCAGGATTTCATCGCCTGGGTCATGCTGGCCGATGCCGAACTCGACCACGGCGATGCCGAGGCCGGACTTCGCGCCGCGCAGCGCGCATTGAACCTGCGGCCACGGCATCCCGAAGCGCTCGCGCGACTCGGCCGCAGCCATTGGCTGTCAGGCCAGCACGTACAGGCCGCGCAGGCATTGAGCGAGGCCGCCGCGCAGGCGCCGCAGCATCCCGGCATCGCGCTGTGGCTCGGACACGCGTTGGAAGACGCCGGCGAGGCCGAAGCCGCCGCGCAGGCTTACGAACACGCCTACCGGTTGATGCCCGGCGAACCGATGTTCGCCGCCCATCTGCTCAACTGGCGCCGCAAGCTATGCGATTGGCGCGACCTCGACACGCTGTCGGCGCAGGTGCGTCGCGCCGTGCGTGAGGGGCATGGCGTCGTCGAACCGTTCGCGTTCCTCAGTGAAGACGCGAGCGCGAACGAGCAACTCGCCTGCGCCCGCCAGCGCGCGCAAGCGATAGCCGCCGTCATCCGTCCGTTGCCGCTCGCACCTCGCGCAGCAGAAGACGCACCGCTGCGCCTGGGCTTCCTGTCCAACGGTTTCGGTGCGCATCCCACCGGCCTGCTGACGGTGGCGTTCTTCGAGGCGGTGCAGGTGCAGGAAGCGGTGTCCGCGCACCTGTTCGCGCTTACACCCGATGACGGCGGCCCCATCCGGCAACGGCTGACCGCCGCGACGCAGCTGCACGACGTCGCCGGACAATCGCATGCGCGCATCGCGCAGGCCATCCGCGACCAGCGCATCGACGTGCTGTACGACCTGCGCGGCTGGGGCGGCGGCGGCACGCCGGAAGTGCTGGCGATGCGGCCCGCACCCGTGCAGGTCAACTGGCTGGCCTATCCCGGCACGTCCGGGGCGCCGTGGATCGATTACGTGCTGGCGGACCGCTTCGCCCTGCCCGATACGCTGGTGCCGTCGTACAGCGAAACCGTCGCGTATCTGCCTGGCGCCTTCCAGCCGTCGGACACGCGCCGCTCGATCGACACGCCGCCTTCGCGCGAGGCCTGCGGCCTGCCCGCCACCGGCGTTGTCTTCGCCTGCTTCAACAACAGCTACAAGCTCAATCCACGCAGCGTGTCGCGCATGCTCGATGTGCTGGCGAACGTCGACGGCAGCGTGCTGTGGCTGTTGTCCGGACCGGGCCGGGCCGACGAGCGCCTGCGCGCAGCCGCGCAGGCGCGCGGCATCGATCCCGCGCGACTGGTGTTCATGCGCAAGCTGCCGCATGCGGAGTACGTGGCGCGCTACCGGCACGTCGACCTGTTCCTCGACACGCATCCGTACAACGCACACACCACCGCGTCCGATGCGCTGTGGGCGGGCTGTGCAGTGCTGACCTGCCCGGGCATGACGTTCGCCGCGCGCGTCGCCGGCAGCCTCAACCATCATCTCGGCCTGGGTGACATGAACGTGCCCGATGATGCGACGTTCGTCGCCACCGCCATCCGGCTGGGTCGCGATGCCGATGCGCGCGCCGCCCTGCGCACCCGCCTGCAGACCGCGATCACCCACGCACCGCTGTTCGACATGCCCCGGTTCGCGGAAGGCTTCGCCGGCATCGCCCGGCGCATGGCTGACCGGCACCGCAAGGGCCTGCCGCCCGCGCCACTCGACTGACCCGCGATTGCGCTACCCTGCCGGCATGAGCCATGCCGATGCCTTGATCCCGCTGCACCTCTGCGTGCTGACCGTTTCGGACAGCCGCACCCTCGCCGAAGACCGCTCCGGCGACTACCTCATCGACGCCCTCACGCAGGAAGGTCATCAGCTGCACGAGCGCGCCCTGCTGCCCGACGACCGTTACCGCCTGCGCGCGCAGGTCTCGCAGTGGATCGCCGATCCCGCCGTCGACGGCATCCTGGTGACCGGCGGCACCGGCTTCACCGGGCGCGACTCCACGCCCGAAGCGCTGCTTCCGCTGCTCGACAAGGAAATGCCGGGCTTCGGCGAACTGTTCCGCCATGTCAGCGTCGAAGAGATCGGCACGTCGTCGCTGCAGTCGCGCGCGTTCGCCGGACTGGCGAACCAGACGTTCATCTTCTGCCTGCCCGGTTCCACCTCAGCCTGCCGCACGGCGTGGGAAAAGATCATCCGTGCGCAACTCGATGCGCGCACGCGACCGTGCAACCTGGCCACGCTGCGTCCCCGCCTGAAGGAATGAGCAAGGAGAGCCTGCGATGTCCCTCGATGCCACCCTGCGTCTGCTCACCAAGGCCAGCGGCCTGACCGCCGCCGATCTCGCCGCCGCCATCCCGCGCGCCGGCGTGGCCACGGTGAAGTCCTGGCTCGCCGGCGAGAAGATGCCCGGCGGCGACCAGCTCGCCGCACTGGCGCGTGCCTTCGGCATCCCGGCCGGCGCACTGCTGTCGGAACTGGCCACGACGCTGGACCCCGCCCGCACGCAGGGCGAACACGACCTGCTCGCCGCCTACCGCGCGCTCAACACGCGCCAGCAAGGCGCATTGCTGGAAGTCGCCCGCGGCATGGCCGGGCACAAGGCCCGCCGCAAGCGCTGATTCCCCACCACCGCACAGGATGCCGCGATGAAACCGCTCAAGCGCAAGGACTACGAAGCCCGGCTCAAGCCGCTGCAACTGGAACTGGCGGCGATGGCGCGCTGGGCCTCGCACTGCGGCGCCCGCATCGTGGTGGTGATGGAAGGCCGCGACACCGCCGGCAAGGGCGGCGCGATCGGCGCGATCACCGAGCATCTCAACCCACGCCAGTGCCGCGTGGTGGCACTGCCGAAGCCGAGCGAACGCGAGGCCACGCAGTGGTATTTCCAGCGCTACATCTCGCACCTGCCGGCGGCCGGTGAGATCGTCCTGTTCGACCGCAGCTGGTACAACCGCGCCGGCGTCGAGAAGGTGATGGGCTACTGCACCGACGAGCAGCACGCGCGCTTCCTGCAACAGGCGCCGGTGTTCGAGCGCGGCATCACCGACGACGGCATCCTGCTGTTCAAGTACTGGCTGTGCGTGGACCAGGCGCAGCAGGAGGAACGCTTCGCCGAGCGCGCCGAAGAGCCGCTGAAGAGCTGGAAGCTGTCGCCGATCGACCTGAAGGCGCGCGAGAAGTACGCCGACTACACTGCTGCGCGCGAGACCATGCTCAAGGCCACGCACACCAAGCACGCGCCGTGGACGCTGGTCGACTTCAACGACCAGCGCAGCGGGCGGCTGACGTTGATCCGTGACCTGCTCGATCGCCTGCCCGACACGCAGGTACCGCTGGAACCGCTGGGCCTGCCGCCGCTGAAGGGCAAGCTGCACAAGGAGCGCTACGGCGTGCTGAAGCCGATCAAGCCGCAGCGCGAAGGCTGATCGATGCGGTTACCCCTGATGGCCACGCTGTGGCTGCTCGCTGCACCCGTACTGGCGCAGGATGTGCCGCCGCAGGAGGATGCATCCGCAACCACACTGGATACCCTGGTCGTGCGCCCGGAGCCGGAGGAAGTGCTGGATCTCTACCGCTTCGAGAATCCGGTGGATGTCGAGCCGACAGCGTTCGGACGCAGTTGGAAGGAACCGACCAGCCTGGAGCAGCTGGGCAAGAACGGCGGCATCGTGCCCGTACTGGCCGGACTCGCCGCGAAAGGCATCCAGGCCGGCGCGCGCAAGATCCCCGGCTGGAAGGAGCCGATGCAGGCCGTCGTCGCAAGGCCGCCACCGCTGGACGAGGAACAGCAGGCCCGCGCCCTGCGCCTGCACGACGCCGGCGAGCCGCGGTGAGGCGCGTCAGCCGGTGACGAAACCTTCGTTCACCGGCATCGTCCACGCCTCGCGCACGACCGCATCGACGCGCGCGGCAGGAGGCCCCAGGCGCAACCACGCTTCCAGCGCATCGAGCGCCACGGCATCACCCTCGGCGATCACCTCCACGCGACCATCCGGAAGATTGGTCGCACGACCGGACAGGCCGAGATCCAACGCACGCTCGCGTGTCGAGGCGCGATAGAACACGCCCTGCACCTTGCCGCTGACCAGGAAGCGGGCGCCCGCCATCAGGCCTTCGCTTTCGGACCACCGGCAGCCGCAATGGCCGCTTCGATCTCCTTGCCGGTCACCGGGCCGAGGAACTGCTTGGCGACCTTGCCGTCCGGCGCGATCAGATAGGTGAGCGGCAGGCCGCGCGGCGTGGCGAAATCGGCCGGCGGGTTGTACACGTCGAGGATGGCGATCGGATACACGACCGGCCGTTCGGCGAGGAACGCCTTCAGTTCGTCCGCTTCGATTTCCTCGTAGGCGAGACCGATCACCTCGATATGCTCGTTGTCCTTGTCGAGCGCGGACAGGTCGGGCATTTCCTTCAGGCAGGGTGCGCACCAGGTCGCCCAGAAGTTCACCACCACCCACTTGCCGCGCCGGTCGGCCAGCGCGTACTCGGCACCGTCCAGCGTCTTCAGCTGCAGCGTGGGGATCTCCGCCGTGCGATCGGCCGGCTTCTGCGCGGCGGGATCGATGGCCTGCACGTGCGCTTCGATCGCCGGACCGGCGACCTCGGCAGGCGCCGAGCCGGCATTGCAGGCCGCCAGCGTCAGCACGACAGCCAGCGACAGGGAGGAAACGGACTTCATGCAGGCTCCTGGTTGGATTCGACGAACAGGTCGCTGACGCGCTTCTTCAACAGTTCGCGCAAGGGCATGCGTAGGTCGTCCAGCGCGGCGCGCGCGGCGCGACCCAGCACATCGTCATGGAACGGAAGATGCGCTTCGGCGACCGGGATGCGCAGCTGGCAGGCTTCATAGAGATCGCACAACGTCAGGTCGTCAAGATCGCGCGACAGCAGCCATTCGCCTTCCTCGTCGCGACGCAGCAGGTTGATGCCGGACAGCTGGCCCAGCATCTGCTGGATCAGCGAATCGGTCAGCATCGGTTCCATCGCCAGGATCTGGTCGCTGTGCAGGCCGCGACCCTGCTCGCGCGCCTGCGAGAAGCGGCCGAGCATGCGCAGCAGCCCATACAGTTCGTAGCCCAGCGGCAGGCGCATGGCGACCGGCTGGTAGCGGAAGGCGGCCATGCCCGACGCCAGCGACGCGCCCAGCAGCACCGCGACCCAGCACAGGAAGATCCACAGCAGCAGGATGGGTGCGGCCGCCACCGCGCCATAGATCTTCTGGTAGGAATTGAAGCTGCCCAGATAGAGACCGAGACCCCACTTCGCCAGCTCCAGCAGCACCGTCGCCAGCAGCGCACCCGCCACCGCATAGCGCCACTTGATGGTCCGGTGCGGCACTACGCGGTAGATCACCACGATGGCCGCCAGTTCGATCAGCACCGGTGCCACGCTCAGCGACAGCGCCTGCAGCCATTTGCCGCCGCTGGTCGCGAACACCGGCAGCGCATAGAAGCGCGCCGACAGCGCCAGCGACGCCGCCGCCATCAGCGCCCCCAGCGTCAGCACGGTCCAGTACACCAGGAAGCGCGACAGCTTCGGCCGCGCGCTGTGCACGCGCCAGATGCGGTTGAAAGTGGTCTCGATGCTGTTGAGCGTGATCAGCAGCGACGCCACCAGCGCGATCACGCCCACTGCGGTCAGCTTGCCGGTGTTGGCCAGGAAACCGTCCAGCCGCTCCTTCAGGCTCACCGCCGCGCCGGGCAGGAAGTTGGCGAAGATGTAGTCGCGCAACTGCGCGCTCCATTCCTGGAACACCGGGAATGCGGACAGCACGCCGAATACCACCATCGCCAGCGGGACGAGCGCGAACAGGGTGGTATAAGCCAGCGAACCGGCGGCCTGGAACAGGCGGTCGTCGAGGAAGCGCTTGGCCAGGAAGCGGAAGAACGTGCCCATCCGCGCACGGTCGCGCACGCGGTCGGTCCAGCGGTTCAACGTATCCAGGGGCTCCATGGGCGGAAGGGTAACCGATGCGTCACGGGTCCGACATCGCCGATACTAGGCGCCTTCCACGCAATGAAGATGGCCCGATGCCCGAGATCCTGGTGCTCTACTACAGCCGCGGCGGGTCCGTGGCGCGGCTGGCGCGGCAGATCGCGCGCGGCATCGGCGAAGTGGACGGCATGTCCGCGCGCCTGCGCACCGTGCCACCGGTGGCGGCGGTGACGCAGCAGGCCGCACCTCCGGTGCCCGAGGATGGCGCCCCCTACGTGGACAAACAGGACCTGGCCGAGTGCAGTGGCCTGATCCTCGGCAGCCCCACCCGCTTCGGCAACATGGCCGCGCCGGTCAAGCACTTCATCGATGGCCTGGGCGCGGAATGGGCAAGCGGCACGCTGGTCGGCAAGCCAGCGGCGGTGTTCACCTCCACCGCCACCCAGCACGGCGGGCAGGAATCCACCCTGCTGTCGATGCAGGTGCCGCTGCTGCACCACGGCTGCGTGATCGTCGGCATTCCGTTCACCGAACCGCAGCTCAGCACCACGCGCACCGGCGGCACGCCGTATGGCGCCAGCCATGTGGCCGGTGGCGAGGACGATCCGCAGCCCAGCGATGAAGAAGCCGCGCTCGCGCGTGCGCTCGGCCGTCGCGTCGCCGACATCGCGCGTCGGCTGGAGCCGCGCTGATGGACCGCTCGCGCCTGCTGCTCGCCGGCCTGCTGCAACTGCTGGCCATCCTGTATGCGGTGTGGTTCTGGGGCGACCGCCAGTACACGCTGGCGCTGCTGGTGTTCTCGCTGCCGCCGGTGCTGCTGATGATCGGCGTGATGGCGCGGCGGCGCACGGCGGCGTTCTGGGCCGGCGTGTTCGCGCTGTTCTGGTTTTCGCATGCGGTGATGGTGGCGTGGGCCGATCCGGTGAAGGCGAAGTTCGCCTGGGTGGGCATCGTGCTGTCGATCGGCATCGTGCTGGCGACCAGCTGGCCGGCGTTCGCCAAACGGTTCGGCAGGAAGGGCTGATGCGCTTCGTCGCCGCGCTGCTGTGCTGCCTGCTGGCGCCCTGCGCGTGGGCGCAGGAAGACGCGGTCTGTGAGCCCGGCGAACCGGAGCGCGCGGAGAATCGCGACGGCAGCGTGCTGACCGTGCAGACCGAATGTGCATCGCCCGAGCTGCGCCGCTATGTCGCCACCCTCACCTGCGATGCGGGCCGCGTGTGCGACCGGCTGGAGGTCACCCAAGAGGTGGTCTACAACAGCATGGGGAACATCGGCCTGACCGACCTGGACGAGGACGGGATGCACGAGGTCGAGGTCCGCGGCATGTGCGGCGCCGGACCGAACTGCGAGGGCAACGTCTACCGGATCGACCCGGCCACGCGGACGCTGCAGCACTTCTTCAGCGGCGGCTACTACGAGCTGCAGGTCATCGACGGCTGGCTGGTGGAGGCTGGACGCAGCAGCTGCTGCAGCTGGGAGTTCCACCTGTGGCAACTGGATGCACCGCACGCGCTGCCGCTGGAGTACGACAACATGGACCTGATGGTGCAGGTGGGCGCCAGCGGCGACGCGGACACGGTCGAGGGCGTGGTGTGCACGTTCATCCGGCAAAGCGGCGATAATTCGCAGGTGGTGGCCCCGCCCTCGCGCGCGCTGGAACGGATCTGCGAGCACTACGGCGAGGCCTACGAGCTGACTTCCCCCGATACAACGCCTGGCGCGCCGTGAGCGCCGGCAGGAGCCTTGAGATGGACGAGCTGCTGATCGTCACCACCGGTGGCACGATCGACAAGATCTACTTCGACGACAAGTCCGATTACCAGATCGGCGACCCGCAGATCGGCATGATCCTGCGCGAGCTGGGGGTGACGTTCCGCTTCACGGTCATCCCGATCCTGCGCAAGGATTCGCTGCACATCACCGACGAGGACCGCGAGCTGGTGCGCGCGACCATTGCGGCGCAATCGACGAAGCATGTGCTGGTCACGCACGGCACCGACAGCATGGTGCAGACGGGCCATGTGCTGGCGTCGATCCCGGACAAGACCATCGTGATGACCGGCGCGCTCAGCCCGGCCCGCTTCCGCGGCTCGGACGCCGAGTTCAACATCGGCTGCGCCATCGGCGCGGTGCAGTCGCTGCCGTCGGGCGTATACATCGCCATGAACGGACGGATCTGGGATCCGGCGAGGGTGCGGAAGAACGTGGCGGCGAACCGGTTCGAGGCCGTTTGACGCTGCGAAGCGGCTGAACATCATGAGCGACGGGGCCCGCGGATGCGGGCCTTGTCGTTGAAGGGCCGGAGCGACTCGTCGCCGCCCCCGTGCCCGTGGCGGCCCGCACCCGAATCGGAATCCGGGCACAAGGATGCCCCGCCGTGCCAGGGCCAGCGTATGCGATGACGCGATTGGCGCCCTCGTGCGTCTTATCCTGCGTCGACCCACAGGAGCGCCCATGCCAAGCCGGTCCGCCACGCCCTCGCACCCCACGTTCGAGCAGCTCAACCGTCGCTTCCGCCCAGCGTTGATGGCGTTCTTCCTGCGCCGTCTCGGCCACCACGCCGAAGCCGAGGACCTGACCCAGGAGGTGTTCGTGCGGCTGGCCAGCGTGGATACGGACCGCATGGATTCGAGCGAGGCCTACATCTTCCGCATGGCCGCCAACCTGCTCCGCGATCGCAGCCGCCGCGAGAAGGTGCGCTTCGACTACCGCGCGACCGCGCAGGCCGACGAAGACGCCAATCTCGACCTGCTCGACCCCTCGCGCGTCGCGGCCAGCCGGCAGTCGCTGGAAGGCGTGGCCACGGCCCTGCGCGAACTGCCCGAGGACACCCGCATCATGTTCGTGCTGTATCGGCTGGAACACCTGGACCGGCGTGATATCGCCGCCGCCTTCGAGACGTCGGCCAGCACGGTCGACCGCCACCTGGCCCGCGCCATGGCCCACCTTGCCCGCAGGATGGGGGACGCATGAACCCGATCGACGACATGGACGCCGACCCCATCGATGTCGCCAGCCATTGGTGCCTGCAACTGGCCGATGGCCGCCTGCAGGGCGATGCGCTCGCCCGCTTCCAGACCTGGCTGGACGAGGATCCGCGCCACCGCGCCGCCTTCGATACGGTGGCCAGGACCTGGCAGGCCTTCGATGCCTCGCCCGCCGCGCCGTCGTTGATGGCCATGCGCGAGGAGGCGCTGTCCCACTACGCACGCCGCCAGTCGCGTCGCTGGCGACGCCCGGCCGGTATGCGCCGCCCGATGCTCGCCGCGGTGGCGGCGTGCCTGCTGCTTGCCGTCGCAGGATGGGGATGGATCCAGGCGCAGCCCGACGTCTACCGCACCGGTCTCGGCGAGCGCCAGCTCGTGCGCCTGGACGACGGCTCGCAACTCTCGCTGGATGCCGATACCCAGGTCGAGGTGCGCTACAACCATGACCGCCGCCAGTTGGTGCTGCGCCAGGGTCGCGCGCGCTTCCAGGTCATGCGTGATCCGCTACGCCCCTTCAGTGTCTCCGCAGGCGATCGCACCGTGGTCGCCACCGGCACCGAGTTCAGCGTCGAACTGCTGGCGGCACAGGTGCACGTGGTGCTCTACGAAGGCAGCGTCGACGTGCTGCCCCGGGATGCCGCCACCTCCCCGCCACCGTCAGCATCGCCCCCGTCTCCGTCCACCGTCCACCGCGCCCGGGAGATGCGCCTCGTGCCCGGCCAGGAACTGGTCGCAGGCATCGACGCGGCCGACGCCCGCATCCGCGAGGTCGATGCCCCACGCACGCGCGGCTGGGAGAGCGGGCAGCTGTCGTTCAACGATGAGCCGCTGGGCCAGGCCATCGAACGCATGAACCGCTATGCCGGATCGCACGTGCTCGCCACGGGCGACGTTCCCAGCGCCTCGCTGCGCATCAGCGGGACATTCACGGCAGGAGACAACGAGGCCTTCGTGGAAGGCATCACCGGCGTTTTCCCGGTCACGGTCCGCGAAGAAGGCCCGCGCTATGTCTTCGTCCAACGCCCCGGCACGTCAACGCCAGAGGAGAAGATGACAACACAGTGACGCGATCGCGCAGCTGGTGCGTCTTACCCATGGACGCCACCACCACCTTGCACGCCATCGCCACGGGGATTCCATGACTGCCACGCCACTGCGCTCCTTCCACCGCACGCGTTTCTGCCTCGCCATCGCCGCCATTCTCGCGCTGCCCAGTACGCCGGCATTCGCACAGCAGGCCATCGACGCCCCGAACACGGCGCAACCCGCGCCGATCCGCTTCGACATACCGGCACAACCGTTGCCGGACGCGCTGCAGGCGTTCGCACGGGCATCGCGCCAGCAGGTGTCGTTCGATGCCGGCCAGCTGGCCGGACGCCGGTCGCAAGCGCTCCACGGCGACTACACCAGCGACGACGCGCTGCATCGCCTGCTGGAAGGCAGCGGCGTGGAAGCCACCCGCGGGCGCCGCGGCGTCTGGCTGGTGAAGCCGGCCCACACGCCATCCCCGTCGGCCGCACAGGATCCTGCCTCGCTGGAAGCCGTGGTCGTCACCGGCACGCACATCCGCGACGTCGCGCCCACCGGTTCGCCGGTGGTCGTGATCGATGCCGAGGACATCCGGCGCAGCGGTTACTCCGGCACCGAACAACTGCTGCAGGCCTTGCCGCAGAACTTCCGCGGCGGCGACGCCGGTGCCTCGGCGGACGTCAACTTCAGCACGGGCTCCCAACGCGGCTTCAACATGACCTCGGGCTCGGGCGTGAACCTGCGCGGCCTCGGCGCGAATGCCACCCTGGTGCTGATCAACGGACGCCGCATCTCGGCATCGTCCGGCGGTACGTTCACCGACATCTCGATGATCCCGCTCGATGCCATCGAGCGGATCGAAGTGCTGACCGACGGCGCCTCCGCCGTGTATGGCGCCGATGCCGTGGGCGGCGTGGTCAACATCATCCTCAAGTCCGATTACGACAGCGCGGAAACCCGTCTTTCCTATGGCGCCACCACGCGCGACGGACGCGACGAGTACCGCGTCTCGCACACGATGGGCCAGCGCTGGCGCAACGGCGGCATGCTGCTGACCGCCGATTACCTGCACCAGAGCCAGCTGATGGCCAGCGAGCGCGCCTTCACGAGCAACGTTCCCGCACCGACGACCCTGATGCCCTCCAACAAGATGGCTTCGCTGGTGTTCAGTGGCGAACAGGCTCTGGGCGACGCACTCACCCTGAAGGGCGATCTGCAGTACTCGCGCGCCCGTCGCTTCTCCACCACCACCAGCGGAATCGGGCGCAGCGACAGCGACATCACCCCGATCCGGAAGAACGCGGCGCTTACCCTCGACTACGCCCTGTCCAACGACTGGAACATGTCGCTCGACGTGTTCGCCAGCGAAGAAGAGGCCCGCAGCCGCCTGAATGCATTCCGGCCCAATGGCGACCCGGACTACGACTACCTGCACATCCGCACGCAGGAACAACGCGGCACCGAGATCAAGGGTTCCGGCAAGGTGGCGGAACTGCCCGGCGGCAGCATGCGGCTGGCGCTCGGCATGGGCTACAAGGAGGAGGACTACCACCGCAGCATCGATCTCTACGGCACCCACCAGCAAGCCGACCGCCGCAACACCTCGGCCTTCGCGGAGGTGCACATCCCGCTGGTCGGCGAGGGCAATGCACGCAGCGGCGTGCGCCGGCTCGACCTGTCGCTGGCCGCGCGCCATGACGATTACTCCGACTTCGGCAGCACCAACAACCCGCGCATCGGCCTGTCCTGGTCGCCGACCGAGCGCCTGACCGTGCGCTCCAGCTACAGCACCTCCTTTCGCGCACCGGCGATCGGCGAAGAAGCCCGCTTCAGCAGCAATGGCCTGATCGGCGCCGAGATCAGCAGCTTCCCGATCGACCCGGAAGGCAACCAGTGGGTGCCGGTACTGATGTGGCTGGGCTCGGAGCCCCTCACGCCGGAACTCGCGCGCAACCGCAGCGTCGGCATCGACTGGAAGCCCGCCTTCGCCGACGGCATGAGCATCGCGCTGACGTACTACGACATCCGCTACACCGACCGCATCGTGCTGCCTCCGCTGACGATGACGGCGCTATTGGATCCGGCATTGCAGGGCTTCGTCCAGCGCTACGACAGTCCGGAGCAGCTGCGTGCGCTGGTCGACGCCGCCATCGCCGATGGTGTCCGGCTGATGGACTACACGTTCGGCGAATTCGGCGACGACCCCCTCTCGCAGACCACCACGGCCTTCAGCTATATGTGGACGAATGCCGCGAGGGTGGACATGAGCGGCTTCGACCTCGGGGTGCGCTACCCGTTTCGCCGCAACGACCATTTCTTCGACATCGGCCTCGATGCCAGCTACATCCACACGACCGAAACCCGGTTGAACCAGACCGCACCGCCCTACGACGTGGTCGGCACGTTCGGCAATCCCCCCAAGTGGCGGGCACGCGGTTCGTTTTCCTGGACGTACCTCGACCTGTCGACCAGCCTCAACGTCAACTTCAGCGACGCCTACACCGACACCACGGGGCTTGTGGAACGGCCCGTCCGTGCTTACACCACCGTCGACCTGGTGACCCGCTACGCCTTTGCGCCCGAGGCGCGCGGCCTGCTCGATGGCCTCTCGCTCTCGCTCAACGTGGTCAACCTGTTCGACGAGCAGCCGCCCTACATCACGTCCAGCGGGCGGGGTGCGCATTACGACCCGGCCAATGCCAGCCCGCTCGGCCGGATGGTGTCGCTGCAAGTCGCCAAGCGCTGGTAAGGGAGACGCCCACATGCGCCTTTCTCATGCCTGCCGTTGGCTGGTCGTCAGCCTCTTCCTGTTCGTGACCCTGCCTGCCCTCGCGGCCACCGCCACCGGGCCGCAACGGTTCGGCATCGGCGACGCCCCCCCTGCGCTCGAACCCCTGGCGTGGATCAAGGACAAGCCGATGCAACCCTTGGCTCCCGGCCAGGTCCACGTGGTCAACTTCTTCGCCACCTGGTGCGGGGCTTCCCGCGAGTCGATGACGCTGATGTCGCGGATGGCGCGCGAACACGGCCCGGCGCTGACCATCGTCGGGGTGAACGTGCGCGAATCCGAGCGTGGCACCGCCACGATCGACGCGGTGTCGCGCTTCGTCACCGAACGCCCCGAGAGCTTCGCGTACTCGGTGGCCATGGATGCACCGGAGACCACGCCGCTGTTCACCCACTGGATGCGCGGCGCCGGGATGTACGCCATCCCGACCGCCTTCATCATCGGGCGCGATGGGCGCGTGGCATGGATCGGCATCGCCATCGATGACGGCAATTCCTATCCCTTCGAACAGGCGTTGGCCGATGCCCTGCGCGATGGCGTGGATCTCGATCGATCACGCAAGCTGCATGCGGAGACATCGGCCCAGATCGCCGAGTACCTGCGCGACCGCGAGATCCTCGCCGACATGGATGCGGCGCAGGTACGCGGCGATCATGCGGCGACGCTGGCCGCCGCGGATGCCGTCATCGCCGCGCACCCGGACTACCGGTTGCGCACGGCGTACACCCGGCTCGGCGCCATGCTGCACCTCGACGAGGCGGACGCCCTCGCCTTCGCAGAACAGGAACTCGACGCGCTGAAAGGCGGTGAATTCGAGGACCGGGCCGAGGTCATCGCCGGCAGTCTCGGCAGCGTCATCGCGCGCCATCCGAAGGCCTCGCCACACGCACAAGCGGTTGCGATGTCCTACCTGCAGCGCGGACTGCGCGCCGATCCCGCCGGCTACGGTGGCGTGCTCAACTGGCTGAACATCGCCGCGCTGGAGCATGCCCGCGGCAACCGGCCGCAGGCGATCGAGGCGCAGACGCAGGCCTTGCGCCTGACGGATGGCGTGCGTCAGATCACGCCGGACATGCGTGCGAGCATCGAGAAGAAGCTGGAGACCTATCGCGCCAGACCCGAAGATTCCGTCGATTGACGGCAGAGGCACTCGAGACGGCAATTCGGTTTGGACAGCATAAGAAAGACGAGGCCCGCAGATGCGGGCCTCGTGCTCTATGTGGAAGGGAACTGGTCTCTCCCCCTTCTCTTCCTCACTCCGCCCAGCGCCCCAAACAGGTCGCGATAGGGATATTTGCGTTTACCTCGAGCGGCGCGCAGATTCTGGTTGCCGAGTCCTTCGGCAAGCGAACTACTCCTCTCTTTCGCTTTCAGAACATTGTCAATGGAGAATGACATGCTCTACAAACACGCTATGCAAATGGTCGGCATTGGCCTTCTTGTCCTGGGCGGCATCATGGCAGTTTCCAGCGATGCTCACGCTCAAGCCGTGACCCCCGGTGTCGCATGTGAGCCCTACAATTCCCGATGGAATGTTTGCACACGCACCTTCTTCAACTACGAAACAGGAAAGTGGGATCAAGAGGTCTACTACGCGCCTCGTAAAGGTATGTATGACGAAATTGAACCATAACGCCTGATGCACGTGAGGCCAGCCCAACAGGCTGGCCTTTTCTTCTTGGGGACGCGGATCAGAGTGCCTCTCCGATTGCTCGGGTGTCCTGAAACTTCGGTCGTGCTGCCGGCCAGCAAAGGCAAGGCCCGCTGATGCGGGCCTTGTGCTTTAAGGAAGAAGGCATTGTTCGTGATCCGAATTCTTCGGTCGTAACCCTATCCTGACCGCCGTCTCTTACCCCTACGGCGGCGAGATGACGTAGGCGCAGAGGCTTGCCGACGTCGGGACGGCCTTTGCACCCATGCCCTCGTAGAGCGAGATTGCCCTGTGATTGCTGGAGCGCACGTTGTTGACCACAAGTTCCCGGCACCCCTTGTCGCGCGCCTTCTGCCGCAACCGCTCGACCACGATGCTGCCGTAGCCACGTGAGCGCTGCCTTGAATCGATTTCGATCTTCTCCAGCACAAAGCTGGCGCCGGGTTCGAACCAGCCATGGGCACGACCTACCCGGCGGCCATCGAGCCACGGCTCGACGACATAGTGGCGCCGCTGACCGCTCTCATCGAAGCGCCAGTCTGCTTTCAGTTGAAGATGGTTCGGTTTCAAAAATGTCCTGCTGGGCGACAAAGGCCTGACGCCTGCGTTGCGCAGGGCCGGCGTGCGGGCGCGGATTCTAGCGCACCTTGGAAACAGGGGTCAGAGCACCGCTCTCAAGTCGGTTGTTCACTATTCACCTGATCGTCAGACGGGCGTCCGAACGCGGACACACCGCCTTGTCAAGCTAGGCATTGGCTTGGACATCAATCCATGGGGAATAGCCCCTGGCTGAACAGCTGCGCGGGAGCATACCGGCGGCAACCGAGAGCAGGCGATCGACGCAGACGCAGGCCTTGTGCCTGACGAGTGGAGTGAGACGGATCACACCGGAGATGCGCGCGAGCATCGAGAAGAAGCTGCAGACCAATCGCGCGTAACCGGAGAATTCCGTCGAGGGCAGAGGCACTCGGAGATGTACTCCGACCCCGCATTCGATCCGGGATCCGGCGAAGGTGGGGAAGAACGTGGTGCGAACAGGTTCGAGGCGGTTTTAGGTTGTAAGATCACCCGAACCTCAGTAACGACAAGGCCCGCTCATGCGGGCCTTGTGCTCTTCAGACAGGGAATAGGTCTCTGACCCTGCTTTCGACATCAGTTGTACGGCTTTGTCGGATTCGGATTTCCCGTCCTTGGCACCCAAACCCACGCGCATCCGGAGGACACGCACACCCACGTGAAGCACCCTGTCTCAGTGCAGACCGCACCCTCACCGGCCTTGGCCGGCGCCGGGACGGTTGCACCGATGCTGCCAACCATCAACGTCACTGCCAACGTAAGAGCAAACTTTGCTTTCATAAGATCGTCCTTGTCTCGTGTTCGCACTCGTAAGTGAGTGCGAAGGCAGTAGATATCTCAGGATATTTCGTGTCAATACAACTCCGCCGGTAAATAAATGTACGGCGCAACTCAGACGTTGACCCCTGTTCTCCGTACTCCGTTCCCCGCGTTGCTTGATCGCGCCCGGCGTTCCCGGAGATCATGGTTCGAGCACCGCACGCGGCGTCGTCGCCCGATGTTCTTCATCGAACAGAGGCAATTCATGCGTAACTCGAGGGTACCTCTGCCCAGTTCCAAGAGACGATGGTGAACTACGGGAGAGAACTTGCGCACGCCGAGTTCAGTCGCAGCCAGCCCGAGGTGTTCGAGATGATGCCGCGTGACGGTCACTGCAAGGGGTGAGCTTCTGCGAACGTCCTGCAGGCTGGAGTGAAGGGCGAAAAAGGCGCGAGAGCACCTTCCACGCAGCCCCTCGCCCGACCCGTCAACCGCCCGCCGGCAACTGCCATTCCGATTGGCGCCTGTAGCGCTCGATCACTGCGTTGGCCGCCGGCGTGCTGCATGGATGGGACTTCAGCACGTCCAGGGTCCTGGTACGGATGATTTCGTCATGCCCGACAAAGAACGCTTGGAGATCGGACGCAGGCGCTCCATGCTTCTGCACCAGCTCGATCCTGACGGCATGGGCGACTTTCCGGAAGTTCGCGTCGTGCGCTTCGTCCAGCTTGGGCGTGGACACGCCGCAGGCTGCTGCGACGGCCTTCGAGGCGACGAACTCGTCGTAGATCCTGAAGAGGTTTTTCTCCTGCGGAGGCTGTGCCGCCTGCGATGCGCCCGACGGCGCCGGAGGGGTGGGCGGCGTGCTTGATTGCCCGGAGCATCCCGTGGCACCAAGCATGGCCACGAGTGCGGCGGGTAGAAGTCCACGTAAGTGAGCCACAGCTACCTCCCCAATATCAGAACTTCATGAAAGCTCGGCTGGCTGAACATTTCGAATATGAGCCCTAATACCTCAACTAGTCCGCGCCGCTAAGCTCCGTCACCTTGCATAAATGGTTAGCCCTCACTAGGCACGGCCTTCCAGATCCTGAAGTAGCTTCTCTAGAGCAGGCCTGTGCTCGACTGAGATTGCCTCCTGGTTGTACAGCAACTGAGCGCTTATGTAGCCACGAACGTTCTCAACTTGGTCGTCGGGAATCTCCGATTGATCGAGTGACGAGAGTGCCAAATCAACAAGAGTGGTTTCCAGCGCAGAGACAGTCCCGCCATCACGGGCTGCGAACAAGATTTCTAGACCTGTCATAGAGAGATTCTTCCGGTCAACACCTGAGTTAAGCCAAGCCCCAAAGTGGGCTCGGTTTGAATGAATCGTTAGACCTGCTCATTCTGGCCCATATCAAGTAAGCCTTGGAGATGCCGGACATCTGGGCGAACAGCAGGATGAGCTCGAACCCAGTGCCGACCGATGTACTCCTCGACGGATCGCCCTGCAAGGAATTCCTTAAGCGTTCCGGTTGACGCAGCGCCCAACAGATCGTGGCAGTTATGCATAGCCTCCTCCGAAACCGTCGCGCCGGGTTCGCCTAGCACCTCTCCCCACTCCTTCTGAATGGAGGAGATCAACTTTCCCACTGCGCGCTCAAGTTCTGTCCGATTGCGAGGCATGATGAAAGCGGGTCTAACGCCTGAAACAAGTCGACCCGTGAAGTGAGTTCGGCCTGAATGAATTGCTAGGCGCGCCGCACATAAGCACGCGCTTCCTGACTGAGCATTGGACGCAGGATTCGATTAAGTCCCACTTGATGAAGGTGCTCGAGCACGCAAGTATCTGCTGCATTCTCCTGATCGCCTCCCGCGGCCACCGCACGACTGAGATGGTCGGCAAGAAGTTGCCACTGCTTCTGCGTAGGTTGAGCCTTCTTTAGGAATGGCATGAGCGACATGTAGACGTAATGCAGACTAGAAGATGGCTGCCCGTCATCTTCAATGTCTTTGGCCCAATATGCGGGGAAGCTGGGAAATATCAGCGCGAGATCGCTCACGAGATCTGACTGGCAGTACTGTTTCATAGCGCCTAACACCCAGCGACCCCACCTCCGGAGTGATACCGCCGAGTATTCGGCCACAGGGCGGCATAGGTCAACGACGGAAAGCCTTTACCACCGCCCCTTACGGCTTTACAACCTTGCCGGCCGCCCCACCCGGCACTGAAACATTCTGCGCGCGTGCGGTGTCCGCGAAGACGGGGATCGAGTATTCATTGAGGCGCCGCACCCGACCCTTCGACTTCCCGTCGGCATCTGCGATTGCGATTGGTGCTCGTGGCGCTCCATCACCGCGTCGGCAGCCATCATGCGGCATGGATAGAACCTCAGCACGTCCAGGGCCTGGTGTGGATGAGGCCATCGTGCCTGCCGAAGAACGTATCGAGATCGGACGCGGGCACCCCATGTTTCCAGACTACCCGCTGACACTCATTGATAGCACATCGGGGGCAGGCGCGATAAGTCTTTTCCGCGGGCCGAACGCGCCGCTAGAGTCGCCACCAGCAAGGCCGCTTGAAGCAGGGCGATGTCAGATTCCACAGACAGGCAGGACATGGGGCCGGACGCGCTGCTGGCGGCCCTGGATACGCTCGGCATCCCCGCCGCCATCACGACCGAGGACGGCGGGATCATCGGACTTGGCCGGACGTGGCGGGAATTCGCCGCACTGGACGAAACCGCGGGCGGGATGGCGTGGGACCGTCTCGTGCCGGCGTCCCACCTGGACGCACTGCGCGCATGGCTGACACGCATGCCATGCGAAGGAGAGGCGCCCGCTCTCGAATGCCCGCTTGCCCACGCCTCCGGCGCGATGCGCTGGCACCAGCTCGGCAAGCGGCTCGTGGCATCGGGCGAGGCCGTTCGCTGGCTCTGCTACGCAACGGACATCGGCGCACTCAAACGGCGGGAAACGCGGCTCAACGATGAAGCCTCCCTCCAGGCGAAGATGCTCGACGTCAGCGTGGATTGCATCAAGCTCATCGCCCCGGACGGATGCCTCCTCCACATCAACAAGGCCGGTTGCCTGGCGCTGGGCGTATCGGCCGAAGAAAGTGTCGGCAAGCGCTGGTCGTCCCTCCTTCCCGAAGAAATCCGGGCGAGCGCGGAAGCGTCGCTGGCCGACGCCATGGCGGGCAGGACCAGCCGGTTCCCCGGCCGCAGCGTCTCCGACGCGATGGGCGAGCAGTTCTGGGACAACCTGCTGACACCCGTACTGGACGAGGACGGCGGAACACGATCGGTCCTGTGCGTTTCCCGGGAAGTCACCGCGGAACACCGCGCGGTACAGACACTGCGGGAGAACGAAGAGCGCCTCGCGATGGCCGCCAAGGTCGGCGGACTGGGGATCTGGGACTACGACATCGCCGGTGACCGGCTTCATTGCGACGCGTCCTGGTATCGCATCATGGGGCGGGACCCGAGCGATACGATCCAGACCATTGCCGAGTTTCGTCCGCTGATCCACCCGGAAGACGTCGACCGCGCGACGGACGTAGGCAGGACCGCCTCGGATCTGCTCGCCGAGGACCTCGACTACTCCATCACGTTCCGTGTCGTCCGCCCCAACGGGGATATCCGATGGGTAAGGTCGCTGGCGTATCTGGAACAGAAGGAGGGCCGTGCCGTCCGCGCGGTGGGGTTCGTCGCCGACATCACCGATGCATGGCGCGGCGAGTTGGCGCTCCGGGATGCGAATCGTGCGCTCGAGGAAGAGAAGACCTCGCTGGCCAGGAAGGTGCTGGAGGATCCGCTGACAGGCATTTCCAATCGCCGCCATCTGGACAGCGAACTCGCGCGGGTCTGGGTGCACGCCAACGAGACGGCCCAGCCGCTCAGCGTGGGAATGATCGATGTCGATAGATTCAAGCAGTTCAACGACCGGTACGGCCATCTGGCTGGCGACGCCGCGCTCAAGCGGATCGCGAAGGCCCTCCAGGGCGTGGCGCGGCGAACCGACCTGGTGGCACGCTACGGTGGCGAGGAGTTCGCGTTCGTGCTCGCCGGCACCGCGGATCCCACGGTGACCATGGACAGGTTCCTGGATGCCGTGGCGGGTCTCGCGATCCCGCACGAGGACTCGCCGACGGGACGTCTTTCGATCAGCGGCGGCGTTGTGGTGTCGCTGTCCGTCACTGAATCACCCAAGCACCTGATACAAGCGAGCGACGAGGCACTCTACGAAGCGAAGCTGGGCGGCCGCGACAGGTTCGTCGTGCGTGTCCTGCCCGGACCGTAGGCGCGAACTGTCGGCGAGACATCCGGGTGGTGCCGACCGCATGCGCGGCGCTACGCACTGCGGGCGCCACCCGGCGCTAAGGTTGCGGCCTACAGGCGGGGGGCAGAGTACATTTCTTCAATAAAGGACCCCAAATGGATTGGCGCTCTGATCCCTCTTTCGGACCCCTGGTTATCATGCGTGCACTTGTGGCCTAACGTCCGAATTAAGCCGCGCTGCGAAGCGGCCTCGGCCTGGATGAATTGCTAGGCATCAGCCTAGAGCGCTCTTCTTCGGCGTCGAACCAACAAGGTGCGCCCGCGAAGCCCGGCGACCACGGCCGCGAAGAAAACTTCACCGATGGGCGCCTGGCGCGGCAGTACTGCGTCGCCCCAAACAAAAGAACCCCGACCAAGGCCGGGGTTCTTTCTGCACATCCCTGCGCACTCCCTCAGAGGGCAATCCTCAGAAAGTGATACTCCAGCTGTTGATATAGCCGGTATCCGCCGCTGCACGATCACGCGCACGCAGGCGCCACGAACCATTGAGCGCTTCGCTGGACAGGTTCACCGTGTACGTCTGGTTGATGTTGTCCGCACTGCCACCCGTGCGGTTGTGCAGCACATACACCGACCCGTCCGGCGCCAGCAGGTCGACGATCAGGTCGCCCTTGTACGTATGCACGATGTTGACCGCCACCTGCGCATTGCTCGGCGCATTGCCCGTCCGGCCCGACACCGCGATGGTGCTGGTCACGCCCGTCGTGTTGTTGTCCGGGATGTTGACGTCGGTGCCGTTGGTGTACGTCTGCACGCCACCCACCGGCGGCGTACCACCCTGCGCCGCGACCACCGCCGCGTCCGCATTGACGATGCCCGCCCCGCAGCCACCCGAACACGTGCCCGGCAACGGACGCGCCGTGTTCTTGATGATGGTCTCCACCTGCGCCGGCGTCAGGGGCGACGGCGCCGCGGCCTGCATCAGCGCGACCACGCCCGCCACATGCGGCGCCGCCATCGACGTGCCGTTGTACGACGCGTAGCTGGCGCTGCCCGGCGTGGTGGTGCCGGTGTTGAGCGTGGACAGGATGCTCGCGCCCGGTGCAGAGATGTCGATGCCCGTGCCGTAGTTGGAGAAGCTGGCGCGCGAACCGGCCGAGGTCGTCGCTGCCACCGCGATGACGTTGGGGCAGTTCGCCGGCACCGCCGTGGACACGTTGGCGTTGCTGTTGCCCGCCGCCACCACCACCGTGGTGCCACGGCCGACCGCGCCGTTGATCGCGTTCTGGTAGGTGGCCGAACAGGTACCGCCACCGCCCAGCGACATGTTGATGACTTCGGCCGGGTTGGCGTTCGCCGGCACGCCGCTCACCGTGCCGCCCGAGGCCCAGGTGATCGCATCGGCGATGTCCGAGGTCAGGCCGCCGCAGCGACCCAGCACGCGTACCGGCACGACCTTGGCACCGAATGCGGTACCGGCCACGCCGGTGCTGTTGTTGGTCACCGCCGCCACCGTGCCGGCCACGTGGGTGCCGTGCCAGCTGGAATTGCTGACCGGCGAGCCGCTGTAGCACTCGTTCGCCACCGGGTTCCAGTCGCCCTCGTCGTTCGGGTTGGAATCGCGGCCGTTGCCGTCGCGCGAGACGAACGTGTCGCTGATGAAGTCGTAGCCCGGCAGGATGTTCGCGTTGAGGTCGGCATGGTTGGTGATGCCGGTGTCGATCACCGCGACCACCACGCCCGCACCGGTGGACTTGTCCCAGGCCGGACGCACGTTGATGCCGGAGGCGGTCGTGCCGAAGCCCCACTGCTCGGACAGGCGCGCATCGTTCGGCGTCAGCACGGCGTACATGCGCTGGTCGACTTCCACGTATTCGACATTCGGATCCGCAGCCAGCTGGCGCATCAGCGATTCGGCTTCCACGCGGTCCAGCTTGCGGTCGGCGCGCACGACGTCCGCCCCGCCGGCAGCCAGGCGGCGCAGCTTCTCCAGCCCCAGCGCGCGACCGCCGCGCTTGGCGACGCCCGTGCTGGCCGCCGTGCTCAGCGAGCGCTGCAGCTGCGCCGCATTGGTGCTTTCCGTACTGCCGTCGCGGTACTTCACGATGAAACGGTCGTAGCCGCCGGGTTCTTCCACCTGCAAGCCGCTCATGTCGACGCGGCCGGCCATCGCCGGCAGCGCGTACAACGACGCGAGCACGGCGGACGACAGGCACAGCAGGCGCACACGCGAACCACGCTTTGCAAATCCGGACATCAGACTCTCCCTCAAAGATGAAATGAAAAGCCGCCAATGCGGCAATAACCCGGTCGAGGGCGCTGGGCAGGTACGAGGGGGTGGACAGGCTGTTGCGTTCGACCGGATGAACGCGCTGCGATGCAGGGCGTACAGCGACGCTATCGGTTTGCGACCACGTGAATCAGCGATGAAAGACACAGTTCGTAACGACATGTTGCAAACGTAATCATCGGAATACATGCATGAAGCGATGGTCACCGGTAGACATCGCCGCGTAGATTCATTTACGTGTCGTGCGCGTGATGAGCGCGAATTTTTTATTCGCACCACTGCTTCTTTCCTGCATAAAAAAAGCCCGCTTGTCAGCGGGCTTTTTTCTGCGACGCGTTGCGGATCAGTCGCGCAGCTTCACCAGCCAGCCGTGGCGATCCGGCAGGCGGCCGTACTGGATGTCGGTGAGTTCCTTGCGGATGCCCATCGTCACCTCGCCGGCCGGCGCGTTGATGTCGCCGACTTCGAAACCGCGGCCCTTCAGCTGGCCGATCGGCGTGATCACCGCGGCGGTGCCGCAGGCGAACACTTCGACGATGTCGCCCGAGGCGACGCCCTGCTTCCACTCGTCGATGGAAATCCTGCGCTCTTCGACGGTGTGGCCGCGATCGCGCGCGATCTGGATGATGCTGTCGCGGGTGATGCCTTCCAGGATGCTGCCCGACAGTTCCGGCGTGGCGATGCGGCCGTCCTTGTAGACCAGGAACACGTTCATGCCGCCCAGCTCTTCCAGGTACTTGCCTTCGACCGGATCGAGGAACAGCACCTGCGAGCAGCCCTGCGCCTGTGCTTCCTGCTGCGGCAGCAGCGAGGCGGCATAGTTGCCGCCGCACTTGGCCGCGCCGGTGCCGCCCTTGCCGGCGCGCGCATAGTCCTCGGACAACCAGATCGCCACCGGCGACACGCCCTTGGCGAAGTACGCACCGGCGGGACTGGCGATGACGTAGTAACCGGCCTGCTGCGCGGCGCGCACGCCGAGGAAGGCCTCGGTGGCGATCATGAAGGGACGGAAGTACAGGCTGGTCTCCGGCGCCGACGGCACCCAGTCGCCATCGATGGCGACCAGCTGGCGCAGCGATTCGACGAACTCGTTGACCGGCAGCTGCGGCAGCGCCAGGCGTGCGGCCGAGCGCTGCAGGCGCGCACCGTTGGCATCGGGGCGGTAGGTCCAGATGGAGCCGTCGGCATGGCGATAGGCCTTGATGCCTTCGAAGATCTCCTGGCCGTAGTGCAGCACCGACGCGGCCGGGTCGAGCGACAGCGGGCCGTAGGCGCGGACTTCGGCGTCGTGCCAGCCCTGCGCCTTGTCCCAGGTGATGGCGACCATGTGGTCGGTGAAGTGCAGGCCGAACCCGGGGTTGGCGAGGATGGCGTCGCGCTCGGCCTGGGTGCGGGCCTTGTCGGAGCGGTTCACGCGGTAGGTCAACGGGGCGGCGTTCATCACGTTCATCTCTTCCTTCCTGACGGGTTCTGCAAGGGACGAGCCGGAGGCTCAGAGCATGCCGGTTTCCAGCTTGGCGGCATCGGACATCATGTGGCGGCCCCACGGCGGATCGAACACCAGGTCGACGTCGGCCTCGGCGATGGTGGGAATCATCTCCAGCTTGCTGCGCACGTCGTCGACCAGGATCTCGCCCATGCCGCAGCCGGGCGCGGTCAGCGTCATCTTCACCTCGACGCCGCGCTGGCCGTCGTCGCGGGTCGTGAGGTTGGCCTCGTAGACCAGGCCGAGGTCGACGATGTTGAAGGGGATCTCCGGATCGAAGCAGGTGCGCAGCTGGTTCCAGACCAGCGCCTCGACCTCTTCGTCGCTGGCGTTGTCGGGCAGCGACAGCGGTTCGGTGGGTTCCTTGCCGATCGCGTCGGCATCCTTGCCCGCGATGCGGAACAGGTTGCCCTCGACGAAGACCGTGTAGCTGCCGCCCAGTGCCTGGGTGATGTAGCCATAGCTGCCGGCCGGCAGGGTGACGAGTTCGCCCTGCGGCACCAGCACGGCGGCGCAGTCGCGGGAGAATTGGACGGGTTCGCTGCTGCGGGAGTACATGCCAGACCAGATGGGGGCGCGCGTGGGGCGCTGCAAGACGGCCTATTGTAGCCCCCGCACCCCGGCGGTCGCGTTCAGGCCGTATCCTTGGCGGCCCTGCCGGAGTCTCCATGTCCCCCGCCCCGCGTCGCATCCCCCGCTGGCTGCTCCCCGTGATGCTCGTCGTGGCCAGCGCCTGCGTGCTGGTGATCTGGGTGTCGCTGGCGCTCTACCTGCAGCGCCAGACCGGCTGGATGGCCCTGCTGGTCGCGCTCGACGTGGTGCTGGTGCTGCGCCTGGGCGGGATGGCTGCCGGCACGCGCCGCGCGGTGCTGGCCGCAGCGGTCACCGCCGCGATCTCGGCGATGGCGCTGTGGACGGTGCCGGCGACCCAGCTCGGGTTCGCGCTCGGACTCAGTCCATGGGAATCCGCCCTGCGGCTGGGCGCGCATCACGGCTGGACGCTGATCTCCCTCACCACTACGCCGCTGGACGTAGTGGCACTGGTGGCGGCCCCGCTGCTGGCGGCATGGTGGACGCGCTGAGGGCAGTGCCGGAATTCGCACCACGCCCTTCGCCATCCTCCGTCGCAGGGACATACGCATGAAACATCGGCTCGCCCCCGCGCTTCCCCTGCTGGTCGGTGGCGGCTTGCTGATCGGAACGCTGGACCTGCTCTTCGCCTTCGGCTTCTGGGCACCGCGCGGCGCCACCTTCACCGGCATCCTGCACTCGATCGCCGCCGGCTGGTACGGCGCGCAGAGCCGCGAAATGGGGTTGCATAGTGCCGTCGTGGGCGCGCTGTCGCACTACCTGATCGCCAGTGCCTTCGTACTCGCCTACTGGGCGGCGGCGGGGCGGCGGCCCGCGCTACTCCGCCATCCCTGGATCTGCGGCAGCGCCTACGGCGTGGCGCTGTACCTGGCGATGAACTTCATCGTGTTGCCGCTGTCTGCCGCCGGCGCGCCGAGCTTCGCGGACACGGCATGGGTGGCCAGCAGTGTCGTTGCCCACGCGCTCATCGGCGTGCTCTGCGCCTGGTTCGCACGCAAGGCGCGGCGATACTGAGCGTGGCCGGCGGACAGTATCCGCCGCGCCTTCAGTGTCCGCCGTCGAGCGCCTTCAGTTCGCTGACCAGCGCATTCGCCATCTCGCTGCCGTCGCCGTACAGCATGCGGGTGTTGTCGGCATAGAAAAGCGCATTCTCGATGCCGGCGAAGCCGGTGCCCTTGCCGCGCTTGATGACGATGGTGTTCTTGGAGTTCACCACGTCGAGGATCGGCATGCCGTAGATCGGCGAGGCCGGATCGGTCTTCGCCACCGGGTTCACCACGTCGTTGGCGCCGATCACCAGCGACACATCGGTGTTGGCGAACTCGGGGTTGATGTCGTCCATGTCGGCGATCAGGTCATAGGGCACGCCGGCTTCGGCCAGCAGGACGTTCATGTGACCCGGCATGCGGCCGGCGACCGGGTGGATGGCGAACTTCACCTTGACTCCGCGATCCATCAGCTTCTGCGTCAGCTCCCAGATCTTGTGCTGCGCCTGCGCCACCGCCAGGCCGTAACCGGGCACGATCACCACGCGTTCGGCGTAGGCCATCATCGCGGCGACGTCGGCGGCTTCGATCGGCTTCATCGAACCGCCGATCTCCTGCATCGCCGCGCTGCCGCCGCCGAAGTTGGAGAACAGCACGTTGGTGATCTTGCGGTTCATCGCCTTGGCCATCAGCCGCGTCAGCAGCATGCCGGCCGCACCGACCATGGTGCCGGCGATGATCAGCGCCTCGTTGCCCAGCACATAGCCTTCGAACGCGACGGCCAAGCCGGTGAACGCGTTGTACAGCGAGATCAC
This sequence comes from Pseudoxanthomonas sp. LjRoot143, assembly GCF_964252945.1. Classification (NCBI taxonomy): domain Bacteria; kingdom Pseudomonadati; phylum Pseudomonadota; class Gammaproteobacteria; order Lysobacterales; family Lysobacteraceae; genus Pseudoxanthomonas; species Pseudoxanthomonas sp. LjRoot143. Next base: position 2,788,411 of record NZ_CAXUPM020000001.1, read on the forward strand.
CACCGGCATGTCGGCGCCGCCGATGGGCAGCGTCATCAGCACGCCCAGCGCCAGCGACAGCACGAAGAACGCGATGATCCACGGCATCGCCAGCGTGGTCAGCGCCATCACGCCGCAGACGACGGCGGCCAGCGCGACCAGCGCGTTGAACCACTGCTGGCCCGGGAAGGTGTAGCGCTTGTCCATGCGCCCGTCGAGCTTGGCCCAGGCGATCACCGAACCGGTCAGCGACACCGCGCCGATCAGCGCGCCGATCACCGCCAGCGACAGCGTGAACGTCGACGGGGCGGGTTCGCCCGACGAGTAGCGCACCAGTTCCACCGCGCCGATGGCCGCGGCCGAGCCACCTCCCATGCCGTTGAACAGCGCGACCATCTGCGGCATGTCGGTGATGGCGACCTTCTTGCCCCAGATCCAGTTGAGGCCCACGCCGATCACGATGGCCGCGATCATCAGGCCGATGTTGTGCAGCCCAGGCAGGAAGAACGTCGCAATGGTGGCGATCAACATGCCGGCGCCCGCCCACTGGATGCCGCTGCGCGCGGTCTTGGGGCTGGCCATGCGCTGCAGGCCGAGCAGGAACAGCGTGGCCGCGACGAAATAGCTCAGCTTCACCAGTGTCAACGCACTCATGCCCGGCTCCCTTCCGACGACGACGCGGATTGCTTGTCCAACCGATGGTGTTCACGCATTTCGATGGCTGTCTTGAGCAGGCCGATCATGCCGAGGCCGAAGGCCACCAGGCCGAGCGAGAGCTGGTTCACCGCGGTGGTATCGGCCAGGTAAGCCCCTGCCAGCCCGCCCGCCATCGCACCGAACGAATAGAACGCGAGCAGTGCCAGCATCCAGCGCCCCTTGCGCGGGTCCTGCCAGACGCGGCGCGACATCTCGTTCTGGGTGCGCGTGGGGTCCTGCAGCGACGACAGGCCGATGCCGACGCCGGCATACAGCAATGCGTAGTTCCAGTCGTCGTAGACCGGCGACCAGCTGGCCGTGGACACGGCCGCGATCGACCAGGCCGACTTGGCCATGTAGCCCAGTGCGACCAGCAACGCGGGGTACTGCAGATAGCTCCCCCACTGGAAGACATCCCGGACCGACCAACGCTGGCGTGCAGGCATCAGGGCAGCGCTGCTCACTTGCCACCCGCCGGCGGCTTGCTGCTCTTGAACATCTCCAGCATGCGCTCGGTGACCACGTAGCCGCCGGCGGCGTTGCCCGCGCCCAGCAGCACGGCGATGAAGCCGATGGCCTTCTCCAGCGTGGTATCGGCATGGCCCAGCACGACCATCGCGCCGATCAGCACGATGCCGTGGATGAAGTTGGAACCCGACATCAGCGGGGTGTGCAGGATCACCGGCACCCGGGAAATGATCACGTGGCCGGCGATGGCCGCCAGCATGAAGATGTACAGCGCCACGAACCCGTCGCTCATCCGCTCCCCCATCCTGTCCACGTTGTCGATGCACGGGCGCTGCCCGGTGCTTCCGCATCATAACCGCACCTGAACCCGGCGGTGGGTGGGGTCAGGACGTCAACCTGCGGCCACCTCGGGCGTTTCCGTGCCTGCACCACCCACCCCACGAAGGAGCCGACCATGAAGCGCATGTCGTTGCTGGGCCTGACCATCCTGCTGCTGGCCGCCACCGGGACCGCCGTTGCCGGCGACCGGGGCGATCGCATCGACCAGCGCCTGGACCGCAAGGGCGAGCGCATCGAACACCGGCTGGACGCGCGTGGCGACCGCATCGAGCGCCAGTTCGACCGCCGTGCGCAGTGGGCCGACCAGCATGGCCGTCCGCACCTCGCCAACCGCCTGGAGCGCCGGGGCGACCGTGTCGATGCGCGGCTTGACCGCAAGGGTGATCGTGCCGAAGCGCGCTGGGATCGTCGGGGCGACCGCATCGACCGTCGCCTCGACCGTCGCGGCTGATTCACGGCAGCGGCCCTTAAGCTATGTTGGTGAGCAGCCCGTCCAGTCCGTTGCCGGAAACGTCGTCGCCCGCGCCGCTGGCGGCGACGATCGACCTGTTCCTGGCCGACATCGGACCCCGCGCGTTCCGTTTCGCCGAGGCCGGCCTGCGCCACCGCGAGGATGCGCTGGATGCCGTGCAGGACGCGATGATGAAGATGCTGGCCTACCGCGAGCATCCGGCGGCCGAGTGGTCGCCGCTGTTCTGGAGCATCCTGCGCCGGCGCATCATCGACATGCAGCGTCGCGCCGGTTTCCGGCTGCGCTGGCTGCTGCCGACCGGCGACCGCGGCGAAGAAAGCCCGGTGGACTGGGCACCGGACCACGGTGCCGGCCCCGCACAGGCGCATGACCAGCGCGAAGCCTACGCACGACTGGTGCAGGCCCTGCGCGCCCTGCCCAACCGGCAACGCGAGGCATTCACCTTGCGCGTACTCGAAGAACTGGACGTCGCCGACACGGCGCGCGCGATGGGCTGCTCGGAAGGATCGGTGAAGACCCACCTGTCCCGCGCGCGCGACGCCCTGCAACGGCAACTGGAGGAATTCCGATGAACCACGACAACGGCCATGGCATGGACCCGCAGGCCCGGCGCCTGCATCAGGCCGCCCTGGCCCAGGTATCGCCGCAGACGCTGATGCGATTGCGCGCCGCGCGCCATGAGGCCGGCCTGCAGGCGTCGCCGGTCGGCCATGGCCGTACGTGGCGCTGGTTGACGGCCACCGCGTTCTCGGCGGTGTTGGCGGTGGGCATCGGCCTGCAATGGCTGCCCCGCACGCCTACGGTTCCCGCGTCGGTGCCTGTCGCCGCCATCCCGTCCGATGGCGACGCCATCGTGGACGAACTGGGGGTCGCCGGTACGTTCGACGAAGATCCCGATCTTTACCTGTGGCTGGCATCCGCCGATGCACAGCCCCTTGCCATGGAGTCGACCCGATGAAGGTCCCTGTCCTTCGCATCCTTGCCCTCGGCCTGGTGTTCGCAGCCGGTCAAGCGTTCGCACAGGCATCCCCTGCCCCCCTGCCGGCGTGGGACAAGCTGACGCCGCAGCAGCGCGAGGCGCTGATCGCACCCGTGCGCGACCGCTGGAACCGCGAACCGGAAGATCGTGCCCGCATGCTGGAACGCGCGCAGCGCTGGCAGGCCATGACCCCCGAGCAGCGCGCGCAGGCCCGCCATGGCATGAAGCGCTTCGAGGACATGAACCCCGACCAGCGCCGCGAGGCGCGCGCGCTTTACGGCCACATGAAGGCGCTCACGCCCGAGCAGCGGGACGCATTGCGCGAGCAATGGAAGAAGATGACGCCGGCACAGCGCGAGGCCTGGATGCGCGACAACGCGCGGCCACCGCGCGACCGCGACCGGCGGCAGGAGCGCTGACGCACGCCGTCGCGGCGCAGGTCAGCCGCGCTCGGCCTTCCACCTCAGGTACAGCGCGCGCATCTGTACCTGCTGGGGATCGCTCCAGTAGCTAATGCGCTTCGCCATGCCTTCCTCGGCGCCCCACTCCGGATTCCCGTCCACAGCCAGGTCATACCAGTGCAGCGCCGCGACAGGGTCGTTCGCGCTCCAGTAGGCAAGCGCCCGCGTGTAGGTGATCCAGCCCGGCCGACCGCCGTGCAAGCGTTCGGCTTCGGCCCAGTCAGACAACGCGCCCTCGATATCGCCCTGGTCGTAGCGCGACCATCCACGAGACCAATGCACGTGTCGTCGTTGGGGGCTTGCCGGCTCGCTTGCCGCGAGCGCGGCGTCGTAGTCACGGCGCTCCCGCTCGCGATCGCCCATCTCGCCGTAGAGATGGGCACGATGGACCAGCGCGGAGACATTGCGCGGATTCTTCTGCAACGCAGCCTGGATCATCGCCCGGAACTTGACCCGCCCGCCTGGCGGATACCCGAGGTAGGACGCCGCGGGATCCGGGTCGACGTAGCGCGGCTCCTGGGCGACAGCCTGTCCGACCAGAAGCACGGCCATCAATGGCCATGTCCACCGCGTCATGCGACTGTGCGCTCCGGCCATACCGTTTTCGCCAGCAGTTCGTCGTCCCAGTCGAACTGCAGCGCGCCCTCCTTGACGAACAGCGCGACGAAGTTCAGCACGTTGCGCGCGTACATCTCGCTGGCGTGCACCGCGCCGAGGCTGGCGAGATTGAGCGGACCGGCGATCGTCACGCCGTCGTGCGCGTAGGTCTCGCCCGGTCGCGTCAGTTCGCAGTTGCCGCCGGTCTCGGCGGCGAGATCGACGATGACGCTGCCCGGCTTCATCCCCTGGACCATCGCGGTGGTGATGATCTTCGGCGCGGGCCGGCCCGGCACGGCCGCGGTGCAGACCACCACGTCGATGCCTTTCAGGTGATCGGCCAGGCGCTGCTGCTGCTGCGCGCGTTCCTCTTCCGTCAGCTGGCGCGCGTAGCCGCCCTCGCCCGCCGCACTGACGCCGAGGTCGAGGAACTTGCCGCCCAGCGATTCGATCTGTTCGCGCGTCTCCGGACGCACGTCGAAGCCTTCGACCTGCGCACCGAGGCGTTTGGCCGTGGCCACGCCCTGCAGGCCTGCGACACCGGCACCCACGATCAGCACCTTCGACGGGCGGATCGTGCCGGCGGCGGTCGTCAGCATCGGGAAGAAGCGCGGTGCGAGCTGCGCGGCGATCAGCACCGCCTTGTAACCGGCCATGCCGGCCTGCGAACTGAGCACATCCATCGCCTGCGCGCGCGTCGTGCGCGGCAACCGTTCCAGCGGGAATGCCTGGATGCCGTTCGCCTGCAGGGCAGCGGTGCGCGCGGGATCGGCCGACGGTTGCAGCACACCGACCAACGTCGCGCCGGACTTCAAACCACCGATCGCCTCCGCTGACGGCGGCTGCACGCACAGCACCAGGTCCGCACTGCCTCGTGCCTGGTCGTCGCCGAGTTCGGCACCCGCGTCGGTGTAGGCCGTGTCGACGAAGCCGGCGTCGGCACCGGCGCCATGCTCCACGACGACGCGCGCGCCGGCGGCGATCAGCTTCTTGACGGTTTCCGGCGTCGCGGCCACGCGGCGTTCGCCGGCAGCGGTTTCCTTCAGTACCCGAACTTCGACCGCCATTGCGCCCCTCGTCGTTAGGTCGTCCGTGGGGCGATGCTAACAGAGCGCGGCCGCGCCGCGCGGAGGCCATCCGGTCAGGCGGGCGCGGCGGCCGAGGGAACCGGTTCGAGGCGTTCGATCACGCCCTGCATGGCGCTGTCGAACGCGTCTTCGCTCTGGTGCGTGCGCAGGCGGCCCAGCCGCACCATCGCCGCCAGTTCTTCCGGCGAGGCGACGCAGAACCGCACGCCGCGGCGGTTGACGAACAGCAGGCGCGAGGAGATCGGGCTGACCCACGACAGCTTGCCCGCCTGCACGCGGTTGTCCTTGTCGATGAAGTCCAGCCAGGTGCCGATCGGCAGGCCGCGGAAATGGTCCGCGTCGCTGTGGTCGAAATCGAGCGTGTCGGCCCCCGCCACCAGGTGGATGGGTGTGGCCTCCTCGTCGACGACAGGCTTGGGCAGCACCACCTGCGGCAGTTCCGGCAGCGCTTTTTCCAGGTCGGGACGCGCGGCGGCCACGGCCTGCAGCGTGTCGTGCAACGCATCGACCGCACCGGCGGCGGCGTCCTGGTTCATGCCGACGCTCGCGAACACCTTGAGCATCTGCGACCGCCATGCCTGCAACCACGGCTTGCCGACCACGTGCCGCTGCGCCTCGGTCAGTTCCTCGAGCACGCCATCGGCCAGGGCCAGCGATTCGCGCAGACTCTCGCCTTCGTCGCCCTCGCGCAACACCGCCATGGTGACGTGGTGGGCCCAGGGCTGGCGCAGGAAGTCCTCGATCGCCTGCGGCACGCGCCGGTCGGCCAGGCGCTCGTCCAGTTCTGCGGTCATGCGCGCACGCGCGGCCTCCAGGCGCTCCTGGCCGCGCTGGATCTCGGCAGCACGGCGCTCGGCGATCTCGATACGGCGGCGGTGCTGTTCCAGGTACGCGCGGAATTCTTCTTCCAGGGTCAGGAAGATGGCCAGGTTCTCGTTGAACTCGGCGACCAGGCGGTCGACGACTTCCTCGACCTTGGTCAGCAGCGTGCGCTCGGCGGCGCTCTCGCCGTTGTTGCCCTCGCAGGCCTCGGCCAGCACGTTAAGCAGGCGGCGCGCCGGGTGGGTCTTCTGCACGAACATGCGGCGGTCGAGCAGTGCCACCTTCACGAACGGCACCACCAGCCGACCGATCAGTTCGCGCGGACGGCCTTCCAGGTCGCGCTCGTCGAGCATGACGTCGAACAGCATGCCGACCAGGTCGATCGCGTCCTCGTCGACCGGCGCCAGGCGCGCCTGCGACGGGTCCACGCCCAACTGGGTGGCGCTGCTGAGCACTTCGTTCTTCAGCCGCTGCGACAGCGACTCGCCGGTGTCGCCGATCGCCGCGCGCAGCGTGGCGCTGGGCGAGGCCTGCAGCAGCGACAGGACCGACAGCATCTCGCGCTGCGACAGATCGCGCTGGCGGGGATCGACGGCACGCGCCTCTGGGGCTTCACCGGTATCCCGGCCGCGACGCGACTCCTGCAACAGGTGATGCAGGGCTTCCAGCAGCACGCCCTGTGCGCCGGGCGCGGACCCGTAGCCCGGCGGCACGTCGCCGAAGCCGGGGGCAGCCGGCGCGGCCTGGGTGGCCTGCAGACCACGGCTGACGCCTGCCATGCGGTTGAGGAACCGGGCCGCCCATGCGGGCGCACCGGGGTCTTCGCCATCGCCCGTGGCATCCAGGTCCGGGGCGGCCTCACCGACCGATGCAGCGGCGGCGGCCGGCGGACGGCGCGCAGGAAGTTCCGGCATCACGCCGACCTGCATCAGGCGCTGGTCCAGCGACGCGTAGATGCGGGCGATGGCAGGCACCAGGTCGCGCTCGCACAGCTTGATCACCACCAGCCGGACGTCGGGCGCCAGATCGCAGGCCACGAAAGCCTGGTGGACGGCGACGCCGATGTGCTCCGGACCGATCGGGTTGAGGTCGCTGTCGAGGGTGACATCGCCGGCGATCCAGCCGAGCCGGCGATCCAGTCGCCCCAGCACAGGCTTGCATTCGCGCTGGATGACGCTGGCGAAATTGCGCACGGCCAGGCGCGACTCCAGCTCCTGCTCGGACACCAGGCTCAGGGTGTCGTCCGCCGATTCCACGAACACGCGTTCGGCGGGCGACGGCTGGCCGGCCTCGAGCGCCTTCCACGACCGCTGCAACTGGGCGCGGAACCGCCCGATGATGTCCTCGCGGCGACGGCGCAGTTCGCGCATCGCATCGAGGAAGGCCATCTGCGAAGGACCGGCGCGTTCGGCGCGGTCGAACAAGGCATCGTCGAATCGCCCCAGCGCCACCGCGAAGGCATCGACCAGCGGCGGGACGGCGGCGTCGCGCGCCTGCTCCAGCAGGCGCGTGTCGCGCCCGGGGCGGTCGGCGATGTTCGGGACATTCGACATGCGCAGGGTTCCCCGCCCGGGGGGGCGAAAGAAAGGTGGGGGATACGGACGGGGATCCGTGATGACATCGTAGGAAATCCGGCCGACAGGCAACCGTGACGTCCTCGGCAGTTTGATGCTGCGCAACACGTTACCTCATCGGAGAGCGTTGCGGCACAGGGCTTGCATGGCGCCCGGCCGTGCCCGCGTCAGGGCGACGCCGGGACCACCAGACGGTCCACCACCCCCTGCATGGCGCTGTAGAACGCATCCTCGTCGCGGTGCATCCGCACGCGCCCGAGCTGCCCCATCACCACCAGTTCCTGGACCGATGCCAAGCAGATGCGCGCGCCTGCGCGATTGACGAACATCATGCGGCCCGACACCGGGCTGATCCAGCTCAGCCTGCCGGCCTGCACGCGATTGTCCTTGTCGACGAAATCCAGCCAGCTGCCTTCCCGCAACTGCTGGAAATAATCCGTCATCACTGGATCCTGCCGCCCCAGCCCTTCCTGCAGTTCATGCGACTCCAGCAAGCCGGGCAGCAACGGCGCGGGCGCGGCGGGCGACAGCGGCGCATCCGCGGCGGCCGGCGCGTCCTCCCGCGGCGCGACAAGCGCAGCAAAGAGCTGCTCGCGCTGCCGCGCGACGACATCCTTCGCCTGACCCGAGGCCATCCACATCGGCTGCAGCCAATCCAGCGCCGCATGCCAGGCGCGTACGTCATCGCGATCGTTCGCCACCGCGACCGCCTCGAGCAGACCGTCCAGCATCATCGGCGCCGCCCGCGGCTTGTTGAGGCCCTGCATGCGCGCCGCGTACGCCGGCCAACCCTCCGCCAGGACGCGCCGCATCGCCGCAGGCATGTCGTGCGCCTGCAACCTGGCCTCGAGGTCTGCGGCGAACTGCGCCACGACCGCGGCTTCGGCATCCTTCGCCTGCTGTTCGGCGGCCAGCGCGCGCTCGACCTTGTCCGCTTCGCTGCGATAGCGCGTGTAGAAGTCATTGAACTCCGTGCGCGCCACGCGGAACACCGACTGGCTTTCGTCGAAATCCGCGACCAGCCGCAATACGGTGTCCCTTACCTTGTCCAGCAGCAGGCGCTGCGCTTCGTTCTCGCCGGGGTTCCCGTCGCAGGCTTCGACCAGCACGTTGAGCAGGCGGCGCGCCGAATGCGTGGCCTGCAGGAACAGCTTGCGGTCCTGCAGGGCGACCTTGGTCATCGGCGCCATCAGCCGCCCCAGTACATGGATCTGGTCCTGGCCGAGATGGCTCTCGCGGAAGATCACCTCGAACAGCATGCCGACCAGGTCGACCACGTTCTCGTCGGCATCGGAGATGGCTACTGCTTCCGGCGCGACGCCCAGTCCCGCCGCGTGCAGGAAGATCTGCCGCTTGAAGGCCGCCTTCAGTTTCTCGGGCGTGGCCAGCACCTCGGCATGCACCTCCGGCGCGGCGATCTGCAACAGGGTCAGCGCCACCACCAGTTCGCGCTGCGACAACGAGGTCTGCGCCGCCGGGGACGCCGTGGCACCCGGGCCGCGCGCGTGCCGATGCCGGGACGCCTCCAGCAACTGGTGGAGTGCCGGCGGCAGCGTGCCGGCCTCCGATGGCGCAGCCGGTGCATCGGCATCCCCGTTGTCCCACGCCACGAAGAACCGCGTCATCCAGTCCGGCTCGCTCGTCGCTTCGTCGCCCGCACTGGGGAGCGCCTGCGCGCGACGCAGGCGCGGGCCGGCGCTGTCCTGCGGCCCCAGGCGACGCACCAGGCGCGCATGCATGGATTCGTAGATCGGACCGATGAGCTCGACGAACTCGCGCGCGCAGCACTGCATCGCCAGGGCGCGGACGTTGCCGGGCAGCGCCCCATCCGACAGGCCGCGATACACCGCCATCGCGATGCGCGCCGGCGAATACGGCGCGCTGTCGGGCGACAGGCGGATCCCCATGTCCAGCCAGGTCAGGTAACCGTTGAGGCGCAGCAGTTCGGACTGCCATTCCCGTGAGATGACATCCGCCAACTGCTCGGTCGCCAGCCGAACGTCCAGTTCGTCTTCTTCGACCAGGCCAAGCCCCGCCTCGTCGCGCTCCTGCCCGAACCGCACCGTGGGCGCCTCGCCCGCCGACGCCGCGCGCCAAGCCGAGGCCATGTCGTCGCGGAAGCCGCGCAGGATCGCCTCCCTGCGCTCCTTGAGCGCCAGCAGGCCATCCAGGTAAGGGCCGCGATCCAGCTCCATGCGTTCCAGCCGGTCCAGCATCGGCTGCCGCAGTCCGTCCACCACATCGGTGAACGCCGCCTCCAACGGCGCCTGCATCGCCTCGCGCAGCAACTCGACGAGCGGATGGCCTGACGTGGGAAGAGGCGGCGGCGTGGCAGGCATTGCGTCGTTCGGTCGGCCAGGTTGTCCACGGCGGCCCGTATCGACTCACGGTTCCGTGCGTACCAGCGGACCGTAACGCGTCCGCTGCGATTAAACTCGTGCATCGATACTGTGTACTGCATCCCACTATAAGGCGACTCGATGCCCACTGAAAGCCTGCTGCAGGCACTGGACGCGCGACGTTCCGTGCCATCGAAGCAACTGGGTGAACCCGGCCCCGATGCGGCCACGCTGGCCCGCATGCTGGCCTCTGCAGTGCGCGTGCCGGACCACGGCAAGCTGGTGCCGTTCCGTTTCATCCATATCCGCGGCGATGCACGCCACGCGCTGGGCGACCGGTTGGCCGCGCGCACGCGCGCGCTCGACCCGGATGCACCCGATGCCGCCGTGGAAAAGGACCGTGGCCGCTTCTCCAGTGCGCCCGACATCATCACGGTGGTCGCGCGCCTGACGCCCGGCCACAAGGTGCCCGAACAGGAACAGCTGCTCACTGCCGGCAGCGTCTGCTTTGCCCTGTTGCAGGCGGCGCAGGCGTGCGGCTTCGGTGCGCAGTGGCTGACCGGCTGGATGGCCTACGACGATCACGTCTCGCAGCTGCTGGGCCTTGCCGCGAACGAGAAGGTCGCTGGTTTCATCCACATCGGCACGCCGCGGCTGCAGGCGCCCGAGCGGGAACGCCCGGATCCCGCCGCCCTGCTGAGCGAGTGGACACCCGATGCCTGAGGCGCCGCACCCGCGCCCGCTCTACCTGGTCGACGCCAGCCTGTACGTCTTCCGCGCCTGGCACTCGATACCGGACGAGTTCCAGGATGCCGACGGCTGGCCCACCAACGCGGTGCACGGCTTCGCGCGCTTCCTGTTGGAACTGCTGGAGAAGGAGCGCCCCGCGCACATCGCGATCGCCTTCGACGAAGCGCTGGACAGCTGCTTCCGCAACCGCCTGTACCCGGCCTACAAGGCCAACCGCGATCCTGCGCCGGAAGAACTCCGCCGGCAGTTCACCCACTGCAAGGCGCTTTGTGCCGCGCTCGGGCTGAGCGTGCTGTCGCATGGCGAGTACGAAGCCGACGACCTGATCGGCAGCGCGCTGCATGCGGCGCGGCCGCAGGATTTCCGCGGCGTCATCGTCTCCGCCGACAAGGATCTGTCGCAGTTGCTCGGCGAGCACGACGAGCAATGGGATTTCGCGCGCGGCCAGCGCTGGGGCATGGCCGGGGTCAAGGCGCGCCTCGGCGTGGAAGCGCGGCAGATCGCCGACTACCTGGCACTGACCGGCGACGCGGTGGACAACATTCCCGGTGTCAGCGGCATCGGGGCAAAATCGGCCGCGATCCTGCTGGCGCACTTCGGCGATCTCGACACCCTGCTCTCTCGGGTGGACGAAGTGGCCTTCCTCCGCCTGCGTGGCGCCGCGACCCTGGCCACGCGCCTGCGCGAACAACGCGAGCACGCCCTGCTCTGGCGCCAGCTCACCACCATCGCACTGGACGCACCGCTCGGCGACATCGCCACCCAGCACGCGCGTGGACAGGCCGACGGCGACATGCTCGCCGGACTCTCCGATGCCCTGCGCTTCGGCCCGATGACGCGGCGGCGGTTGCGCGTGGCGGCCGGCCTGGAGTGAGTCGCGCCCTGCCTTCGCCTTGTGCGGCGGATACAATGCCGGCTCGGCTCTCAAGGAAGAACTCGATGCATTTGCTTGTTTGTGGCGGCGCCGGTTATGTCGGCTCCCATGTCGCCAAGGTGCTGGGCGCCCGCGGTCATCGCGTCACGGTCCTGGACAACCTGAGCACCGGTCACGAGCAGGCGGTCCGCTGGGGGCCGCTGATCCGGGCCGACCTCCTCGACCCCGATAGTCTCGAGGCGGCCTTCCAGGGGCAGCACTACGACGCCGTGCTCCATTTCTGCGCCCGCTCCCTGGTCGGGGAGTCGATGAGTGCGCCCTACGACTACTACGAGAACAACGTCGTGGGAACGCTGAACCTGCTGCGCGTGATGCGCCGCCACGCTGTGGGTCGCATCGTGTTCTCCTCCACGGCCGCCGTCTTCGGCAATCCGGTCAGCGCGCTCATTGACGAGGATCACCCCAAGGCGCCGATCAATCCGTACGGGGCCAGCAAGCTGATGGTCGAGCGCATCCTGGCGGATGCGGCGCAGGCCTATGGATTGCGCTCGGTGTGCCTGCGCTATTTCAACGCGGCCGGGGCGTCCGCTGCGGACGGCATCGGCGAGTCCCATGAACCCGAAACGCACCTGATCCCCAACCTGCTGCGCGCGTTGATCAATCCTGCGGCGCCGTTGAAGGTGTTCGGGCAGGACTACCCGACACCGGATGGCACCTGCGTGCGGGACTACGTGCACGTGCTTGATCTGGCGGATGCGCACGTGCGGGCGCTGGACTACATGACGGACACGCCGGGTGCGCACGCCTTCAATCTGGGCAACGGCACGGGCTTCAGTGTCATGCAGGTGATCCGTGCGGCCGAACAGGTCACCGGGTTGCCGGTGCCGTTCGAGGCCGCGCCACGTCGTGCCGGTGATCCGCCCGTGCTCGTGGCGGCAAGCCGGCGGGCGCGCGAGGTATTGGGGTGGGCGCCGACCTTTACCGACATCGAAGCCGTGCTGCGCAGCGCCTGGGATTGGCACCGCGCTCCGGCATTCTGAGTGGGCCACGCGCCCTGTACGCAAGAGGATCCACGATGAAGCTTCCGCATTTCCTGTCCAGCTACCTGAAGCACAGCAAGGACCTGATGGACTCGCACGACGAGGGCGAGGCGATGTCGCTGGCGGTGGGGGGCGACTACGAGGCCGTGGGGATGCTGGAGTTCCAGTTGCTCAAGCATCTGGGGCTGCGACCGGAGCACACGGTCGTGGACGTGGGCTGCGGCAGCGGGCGGCTTGCCTACCAGTTGAAGGACTATCTGACGGGGCCGTACGTCGGTATCGACGTGGTGCCGGAGCTGTTCCAGTACGCGCAACGCAAGTGCGGGCGGGACGATTGGCGCTTCTATTCAGCACCCGGCACGGTGATCCCGGAGCCGGATGCCTCGGCGGACTTCATCACGTTCTTCTCGGTGTTCACGCACCTGCAGTTCGAGGAAACCTACCGTTACCTCCAGGACGCCAAGCGGGTACTCAAGCCCGGCGGCAAGATCGTGTTCTCGTTCCTGGAGTTCCGCATCCCTTCGCACTGGAACATCTTCGAAGCCTCGCTGCAGGACACACGCCCGGACAAGGTGCTGAACCAGTTCATGGATCGGGATGGGATCCAGGCGTGGGCGCGACACTTGGGTCTGGAGGTCAACCAAATTCTGGATGGCGACAGGAACTACATACCCCTCGATCAGTTGATCCGGTGGGATGATGGTCGTGAAATGAGAAGTGAGGGTAGCTTGGGCCAGTCGGCTTGCGTCCTCGGGCTGCCCGAACTCCCTCACCATGACTAAGCTACCCAGTCCGATTGTATGCACAGGGTTCCATCGAAGTGGCACTTCGTTGGCAGCGCAGTGGCTTCACAAGACAGGCTTCGACCTCGGGGCACGACTCGTACCCCCTCACCCATCCAACCCCGACGGACACTTCGAAGATGAAGATGTGGTGGCTCTACACGACCGATGGCTGGCTCGCCAATGTACCGATTGGATCCATGCTTCCAGCGAGCCGCCCGCCATCGATGAGGAACTGATATCAGATATTCAGGCCTATGCCGCTAATCGCACGAAAGAGACCGCGGCGTGGGCCATTAAGGATCCGCGTGCCACGTTATGTCTACCGGCATGGGAAACTGCCACACAACATAAAGCCCACTACCTTCTGGTCGTCAGGCATTGGACGGAGTGTGCTCAGTCCCTCCTCTTCCGCCACTCGCGCGAACTGGCCTACCACCTCCCGCGTGGTGAAGGGGCGCGCCAGCATCTCCGACTGTGGGTCCAGCCTCAGCTTGCGTACCAAGCATGGCTAAGCGCCAATCGAGCCCTACTTCATTTCGCGAGCACCAATCAGAGCTGCTCAATTGTCACCGCCGACTTTCTCCGTAGTGCGAACTGTGTCGAACTGCTGCTGAGTGACGGGCGGAAGGTTGCGCTCACTGCCAACGATAAGCCGCGAATCTTGCAGGGGCTTCTGCGCGACGCCCCAATGTCGCAGTACCACCATGCACTAGACCCTGCTCTCTTGTTAGAGCTTGATGGATTGTGGGACGAACTGACCGCGCTTACAGAACTGAAATCCCCCGCTGATCTCACTAAGCGCGACTACACCGCATTCACTTTAATCAACGAGACACATACAGCCACAACTCCCGCCAAGTCGCTGCCGGAAACTAATGCAGCACCCCGGAACGGAGACGGGACTCTAGACGTCGCAAAGATACTAGCCGACGTAGAGCAACGCCCAGTGGAAAATCGCGCCATCAAAGCATTGGCGGAAACCCACAAGCTCATGGTCGCTGGACGCTTGGAGGACGCTCTTGCCGTTGTAAAGCACGGCTTGAGCTCCACGCCTGACAGCGTCGATCTGAATATTACTTATGGCGACCTGCTGCTTCGACTGAGCCGGGCCGAGCTCGCCCTTGCCCCGTACCAACTCGCAGCGCAGACCAAGGACACTCCTGGACTTCGACTACGCTTAGTTAAGGCTTGGCTGGCGCGAGGCGAGTATCAATCCGCGCAACATGCCGCTCTGCAGCTGCTGCACGATGACCCCGGAAACCAAGAGGTGATCCATCTCGTCGGCACATGCATACTGGCAGAGTCGGGGCCAGAAGCAGCCATCGCTTGGCTAGAAACTCAAGAAGGACTGGGGCGCGCCTCACTGTTGCTTCTGGCGAAACTCTTGTTTCCCGTGGACTACATCAGAGCGAATCAAGTCTACCTACAAGCAGTGATCGCCACCATTTCGAAGGAAAATCTCGAGTCCTGGCGGGACGAAATATTAAGCCAAGTGACCGATCAGCACTCGCGCAGTCGACTTGAGTTCGCTCTTCACCGGCACTGGGATGCGCTGCAAGGCCTGCCCGCCCCCCAACCCATCAAGATTCCATCAGCCGGACAGAAGACAACCTGAAACCAGCCATCTCCATGACGGCCGAATTCTTACCATAGTTGTTGTCGTACAAGTGAACTTCGATTCCAAGCAGTCCCGCCCCCACGGCTACATGTAATCGGTCTGTCCGTACAAGCCTGGCGGGGGCGAGGGCCGTCAGGAAACACGCGGCATTGGCCATGATGCTTTGAGTCGAATTGAGCTTGGGATAGTAGATCGCGGATAGATCCACCCAACTTTTCACACCTTTAGGTCGGCGTCCCGCCTCACCATCTCCGCGAAATATGTCTAGCACCAAAGAGGATCGCTCTCCAATCGCGTCCCGGAAGCTCTTAACCGCCGCCAAGCAGTCGTCCTGAAACGATAAGCCGAATGCCATATCGCAAGCGCCGTGCGCCTCTACACCCGGCATACCGGACAAGTACTCTAACGACAATGCGTCCCTGCAGAACACCGTCATGCCAGAGCTAGCACGCCAGAAATCCTCGTGACCCCGAACAGTGTGTGGCAGCACCAGTACCGGGCGCCCCAGCGACTGAAGGAAACGCAAGCAAGCGACACCACCCTCGTACATGTCCACCAGAGCCCCGCCGCCGCCGTAAACGCATACATCTCCATCGCGGACTTGCTCTGCACCGCCGGTAAGGAACTGCCACTTGAGCCCCTTCCTATTAAACGCCTGGATCGTCGCGGCTGCGATCAGGTTGTCCCCCTGATTGCCTCCATTTGGCATATACAGGACCCTGACGTTGTCACCGTACTTTTTCTTAATGAAATCGACGGGATCTTCCATTTAGCCTCTCAGGAATTTTTCAGTGTAAAGATCAAGGAATGGGCCGTCTTGCTTCACCTTTCGGAGGAACAGGGTGCTGTCACCAAAGGCAGGAATGTCTTCGAGAGCACCGAACACGTAGGGTTTTGGCTCACGAGAAAAATCCGCATAGACAGGACAGGGTTCCGAAGGCTGTGCTGCGCCCGAATGCATTGCGGCCAGAGTGTGGAAATAGATCTCATCCGGAATTGCAGAGAATCTAAAAGACTCGATCAGCCAATCATTGTTGTCATACTGCTCAAGGCAGAATTCGGCGACATCCCGCGGCAGACACCACCACTGCGGGCCCGCAAAGATCTGCACTGGAAATTTTCCACGCCGACGCAGGACCTGGAGCTCATTCACGAATGCCAATGAGCCCTCGTCGATGTACCGGCTTTCCGCCGGCAACCATCGAGGCGTAGTGAACGACGAATCGAAGTGGAAATAGTTAGCATACCTCGCGTGGGGCTCACTTCCTGGCAAGCAGACGTGCGAAGTCATTCTGATGCCTGCACTCGATATGCGGCGATAAAGATCATTCCCAGGCAGCGTAGGGATCGCATCGTCAGACACCAGCAAGAAGTGGGTGTTCTCCGGGCGCTGCAGGGCGCATCGCAGTAGAGACAAGGTAGCCTGAACCATGCTGAAGCCCCCCCAAAAAACGGAACGGCGGTCTGGCACGAAGCTGACGTTTCGCGACTGGCTAAGCGGGGCATAACCGTCTAGCGCCGCCTTTCTGTCCACGTGCAGATAAACCTCAAACTGCTCGGGGTCCAATAGCGGCACGTATCGCTCCAACGCACTCGTACAAGAATGCGCCAAAACCATGATCGCTACGCTCACGACCGGGCCTCCGCCTCGATGGGTCTGATTTCACCCTGATCGATCATATATCGCTCCAAGATCAACGGCGCCAATTCACCTGCTGTCAACGCCGCTTCAATTCGACCAAGCGACTCCTCGACACAGGAAAAATCAAGCCCCGCAAGTCCAAATACATTGTATTTCCACCACTGGACTGCCTCGAATCGCTTGATGATGGACTCGTTGAATCTGTACTTTTTAATTTTCGCGGGAACCCCCGCGACGATCGCATACGGCGGTACATCATCTATGACTACTGCCCCCGCAGCGATGATCGCGCCATCGCCTACGGTCACACCCGACCGGACAATCACGTTCTTGCCGATCCAGACATCATTTCCAATAGTTACTACAGCGTTAGACGTGAAGCCCTTTTCTGGCGGCAGATTCTCGTAACCGCGCGCGCTGAGCCAGGCAGACCAGCCATGTACATCGCGCACGTACTGCATCATGGAAGTTGAAAGCCAGCTGGTCGGATGCTGATCGGATGCGATATCCACCCCGGGGGCGATCGAGCAGAACCTGCCGATTCTGCAGACACCAAGCTTTCCACCGTAGATGCCAGTGAATGCGCCCACCTGAATCAGGTTGAGTGGCGCCAGCTCGGCCTGAATGACTAGCGGCGCCTCGAACCAACTTCTTGGATCGAGGCGCGGTGGCGCCTTCGAAAACGTCAGCCCTGCGCTGGCAGGCGTCGCATTGGAAATCATTGAAGCGCTCCTTGATGCTTAGCGCAGTTCTGGAACGCCTAAGCCTGGCGCACCACTCCACAGCACGTTCAGATGCTGCGTCGAACACTCAGCCTGCGATGCGGGGGAATGAACACCTTGGCGGCAAATTGACCATTGCTCGACACTGCTGGCACGCACCAAAGATCTCGCCCACGCATCGGCATTGGCCACCGGCACATGAAGGCCGTTGACCCCATCGACGACTTTCTCTTCCATACCACCGATGTTGCTCACCAACAGAGGTCGACCATAGAGAAATGCCTCCTGGATCACCATCGGCGAGTTCTCCCACCAGACGGACGGCACCACCACCCAGTCGATGTTGGCCATGCGGCTGGCGATCTCATGCGGCTGGTAGGGCCCCACCCACTGGACCACGCCCTCCTTGATCAACGGATCCACCAATTCCTTGATCTTGTCCCTGAACTCGCCGCTCTGCGTCTCCAGATTGGCGCCATGCACTTCCAGCACGATCTGCTTGCGCTCGGACTTGCGCATCTGCGCCAGCGCACGCAGCAGCACATCCAGACCCTTGAACGGATTGATCTGCCCGAAATAGCCGAACCGGTTGCGGGTCTCCCCTTCGGCCAGCGGTCGCGGCGGTAGCGGCTGGACGTCATCCTGACCGTTCTCGATCACCACGATCTTGTCGGCCGGGATACCCCACGCGATGTAACGCTGGCGCAGGAACTCGGACGGCGACACGAACTGGTCAACGTAGGCGAAGTGGCTCTGGATGAAATCCTTGCGACGCCAGAAGTCCTGCACCGAGTATTGTGGGAAGCACAGACGGCAATCGTCGTACGACTCTCGACTGCAGAGCCGGCCATTGGTCTTGATCATCTGCCCCTGATTGTTGCAGATCGCCATGTACTCATGCAGCGTCAACACAAGTTTGATGCTCGGGTCGAACTCCTTGATCAGACGCAGAAACTCCACACCCAGATGCGCGTAGTGGTGCGTGTGCACGACATTGGGACGCAGTGCGCGCAGCAAGTCGAGGAAGCCATTTACCAGCGACCGGCGGTGCTGCGCCTTGAGCATGGTCCAATCGCCGATGCTCTGCTCCCACAGGTACTCGTTGGCACGCCTTGGCGTAATCGCGCCATTAGCGCCACGACCACGATCTGCGCTGGCCAGAAACCATGCCTCTTCCACATCAGCGCTGTCGCGATAGGCCTTATACAGGTTGTAGGCAGCGATCTCGCCGCCCCCGAGGCTGAAATCCGGGTGGCGATGCGACATCACCAATATGCGTGGCTTGTTGGACATCGGTAACGTCTCGACTGCGTTCACGGGGCGGCTTCCATTGATGATTCGATCTGCTCGCGCCAGCGTGACTGATGCCGCAGTGCGTTCCATAGCGTGACCCTTCCGCGGAAATCCTGGCTACCAAGCGCGGTCATCGACTGCCGCTCGAGGTGTATCAATTCAACCTCGGGCAGGTAAGCGGAAGAAAGACCCTCCGCCCTCAATTTCAGACAGAAGTCGGAGTCCTCGAAATCGCCGATCAGGTATCCAGTATCCCAGCCGCCGATACGATCGAAATCTTCTCGTCTCACCAGCAGGCATGCACCGGTGACCGCTGGCACTTCGATGATACCGGTGCGCCGATCCAATGATGGATCCAGCCCCATCATTGGGTGCTCGTTGATGAAGACGTCGTGTTCCGGCAACCAGGCAAAGCGCATACCCGCGTGTTGGATACCGCCATCGGCAAAGAGTAGCCGCGGCCCCACAGCGCCGACATCGGTCCGTGCGTCCAGCACCTCCATCATGCGCGGGAGCCAACCTGGACCACGGGGAAAGACATCGCTGTTGAGGAACAACAGGCGCTTGCCCTTTGCATGTTCCGCGCCGAGATTGTTGGCACCGGAGAAGCCGCGATTGACGCCCCCCCAAACCCAAGTAAACGGTACCCGGTACAAGGCGTAGAGTTCTTCCGCCATCTGGCGGAAGCCGGGGACGATACCGGGATCGTCCAGGACATAGATCAGTTGCGCGTTCTCCCGGAGCCAGCCATCCCGTACCCAAGCCAACATCTGACTCTCGACGAAATCCACGCGGCCATACAGTGGTACGACAATGCTGACCTCTGGGGAGACCGGGGTAGTCCCGCATTCGCGCAACGAGACGGGATAGTCGTTCCACTGCGTTCGTGAACGTTCGATCATCCCAGACACCAGAGGCGCATCGAGCTTCTCGACACGCTGCGCCCAATCCTCCCCCCCCGCTCCGACACCGAACAACCAGCGAGCGAACGTCGCAGGATCCTCGCTCAGCGGGCTGAGCCCTGCTTCGGATAGCAGGTGTACGCCCTGCTCGGACAGTGCCTTGATCCGGAAGACCGTGGGTGCGCCGGAAACCGCCGCGTGGAAGATAAAGCCAGACATGCGGGCAGATGCACCGAACAACGCGCCGAACAACTGGTGCACGTCATTACGTACCAGCCGATAAGACCCCTCCAGTTCGTAGGTATTTCCCGCGTCGTCCTCACCCCAAACCTGCGTACCTGGCTTGGTGGCCAACCAACCGACCACTACGACCTGCCCTGTTCCGCGAATGATGTGCGCAGCTTCAACATGCGCCTTGGCGTCCAGGCATTCCGTGTTCGCCGCAGGGAAACGGGTGATCGCGTCTCGCCATTCGGGCGTATGCGGCGCCATGGCGCTGGTCAGCAGACCCGCTGAAGGCCCCAACATGCCCGAGTCTCCCGCAGTCAGCTCGCTTGCAGGCCTCAGAACGAGTGGCTGACTGCCCGCTCGGCCACTATTCACAGCCCACGACAGACCGATGGAAGCGCCTGCTGCGGCTTCCGCGATCAGCACGAAGCCCGTCTGGGCGTCCTTAGGCAGGCTCAAATGCGTGGCTACATCTTGCCTACTGAAACGGGTCTCGCTGGTGGACACGGTTCGGCCATCCGCCTGCAGCGCGAACTGGACAGGACCCGTGCTCCAACCGCCGACGAGCACTCGCCCCGCGAGACGGACGGCGACATCCACTTTGATGCGGACCGGCGTTCCGCCTGACTCGTCAGGCAGTTCAAGAGGTACCTGCTGGACATCGACAGAGGGGACACCCAAGGTGCTCGCCACCTTCGACAGCAGGGCCTTTCGTCCCAATGGATTTTTCATGACGATCTGTAGCACTCCGTTGGCTGGCAATGGCGACTGTGGCGCCGCTTGGCTTATTCGGTTTCGACGATACTGGCTCGGACCAGCGATAGCGGTGTGCCCAGGCGGGACACATTACGCCCCACGCTCACGCGAAGCTCTTCGACAAGCTCACGCGCAGCGACTGGCTGCTCCAGTGCCAGGGCGAGCCGGAATCCGTACTTGCCTCCTCGCTTGCCGAGATAGTCGTTGACGTCGTCTCGTTGCACACGCTCGAAGGACTCGAGCAGGTGCTTCTGGCCGGCGAACTCCAGGCACACAACTGCCGCTTCACGCCCTTGATCGTCCATCGCCCACCCGACCACCTCCAGGCTGTCCGAGGTGGCGCGGACGCGCTCCACGACACCCTGCGTGCTTCCGAACAGCACGGGATCGGATTTCATGGCTGCATCGCGCTCCTCCGAGGAGGCCTGCGAGACGATGTCACGGTAAGCCTCAAGGGCATCCGCCGTGGCGCCGAAGAAATGCATACGCCCCTTATCCAACACGAGCGCCTTGTTGCAGGTGTCGCGCAGGAGACTGGTGCTGTGGCTTGCGAGGACCACAATGCGGCTACCCTCGAAGCGATCCTTCATGCGCTTACGTGCACGCGCGACGAACGCAGCATCACCCGTGGACAGCCATTCGTCCATCAGCAGAATATCGGGCTGCACGGCGGTGGTGATGGCAAAGCCCAAGCGCATGCGCTGACCGCTGGACAGCGTATACAGCGGGTACTCGGCGCGATCGGTCAGTCCTGCGAACTCCAGAATGTCAGACGCGATGGCCTTCAACTGACGATAGCGAAGCCCCATCGCGGTGCCACGAAGGAATATGTTCTCGGCTACCGAAGCGTACTCCGCAAAACCGAGCAAAGGGTTGAGCAGCGACTGCCTGGCACCTTCAGTGCGCACTACGCCTGCGGTGGGCGTATAGGCGCCGTTGAGCACTCTGAGCAGCGTCGTCTTGCCGGCGCCATTCAAGCCCATGATGCCGATGCGATCGCCGTCGACAGCTTCGAAATTGATGCCGGATAGGATCGTAGTCCTGTAGCGCACGGAGCCCGACAAGGTGGCGAGAAGGTCGCTGTAGCCTTTGCGTCCGGTCTTATGGACCTCGGTTGGCAACTCGAGCGATACGTTGTAGGCACGCAACATTGCAGTCATGACAGTCTCCCTCACAGCCAGGCCGGCATGCGCTTGGCCAGCCGCCCGTAAACCACCATAGCCGCAACAACTCCAACCAAGGTCATCGCGCCCAGATAGGCATACGTCATGGGCTCAATGGCCTCTCCCAGCACCGGACCACGCACGACCGCGAGCATGTGGTGGAAGGGATTGGCCCGCATCAGCATGCCGTGGGCTGTATCGTCGGGAGCGTCCTTGGCATACCAGACGATCGGCGTGATAAGGAACAACGCCAGCATTACGCTGCTGAAGAACTGGTTGATATCGGGAAACCGTGCGCCGATGAATGCGAGCAGCACTCCGTAAACAAACAAATTGACCAGCACAACGATGAATCCGAGCAGCGCGCCGAGCATGCCGAGCGGCATCACAGGGGCATCACCGACCAGGACGATCACAAGCAACGGAACGGCAAACAAGAAATAGATGACCGCGCGCGCGAGCGGACGGAGGATGTAGTCGGTCAGCCTTAGATGCCCCTCATAGATGTAGGGCAAATAGGCGTTGAAGTTCGAGCCCGCTTCCATGATCACGGTGGACATCAGCCTGAACAAAATGAAGCCGAAACCCATATGCGCCAGAAATCCGGTCTCCTCGGGCGTCGTCCCCCGGATCGCACGAAAGAAGAGACCCAGACCCCAGATGTAAACGATCGGCGGAAAGAAGATCCAGAACAGTCCTAGCGCGTTCTTGCGGTACTTGGTGATCACGTCCAACCAACTGGCGTACAGCCAATGGTCGGGCTTGCGGAAACTCTCGGCGAGATGCCGGAAAAGAAGACTCATCGTGCGGTACCTGGAACTTCAGTGTCGGAGAGATACGCCGGCGACGCGCAGCTTGGGCGAGCGTGGCGGGAAGGCCAGGCCGTAGTCGCCCTGGTCCAGCGTGAGGTTGGGGTTGTAGGCGGCGTCGTCGTGCAGCTGGTCGCCCCAGCGCCATTTCATGGCATGCACTTCCGCGGCAAAGCGTGCCTGCTTCTCGGGCGAGTCCTCGCTGCCGCGGCTCGCCGATTCGTGATGGTAAAGCTCGGCGTACGGGGTCCATACGTTGCGGTAGCCGGCTTGCAGCAGGCGCAAGCAGAAGTCGATGTCGTTGAAGGCGACGGGCAAGGCTTCGTCGAACCCTCCCACTTCCTCGAAGACCTCCTTCCTCACCACCATGCAGGCCGCCGTCACGGCACTCATGTTCTGTGCGACCCATGCACGCGCCATGTATCCCGGTGCGCCGCGCACCATCCTGGTATAGACATGGCCCGCGACGCCCCCCAACCCCAGCACGACGCCTGCATGCTGGATGGTGTCATCCGGGTAATAGAGCATCGCGCCGATCGCACCCGCATCGCGCTGCGCGGCGCGTCCCACCAGCTCATGCAGCCAGGAACGACTGATGACTTCGGTGTCGTTGTTCAACAGACACAGCACGTCGCCTGCGGCGTGCCGGACGCCCTGGTTGACGATCGCCGAGAAATTGAAGGGGATCGGGTAGTCCAGCACACGAACGCAAGGCGTTTCGCGCAGCTCCCGCAGCAACGAGCGCGCGTCGGGCTCCAGGCTGCCGTTGTCCACCACGATGACTTCGAAGTCGGGGTAGTCGGTCTTGTCCAGTACGCTTCGAACACACAGGGAGAGCAGGTCCGCACGGTCTTTCGTGGGGATGATGATGCTGACCTTTGGCGCGGCTGCAGGCAGTGCCAGCAGGGTGCGGTAGCAACCGGGGTTTACTATCTCCACAGCGCCGTCCCGCCGGATGCGCTGCAAATGCTCGCTCACCGCGCGCCGTCCAGCCTCCGAGGCGTAGCTCTTCTGGTCTCCGCCGAGCGCTGTCGATCCTTCGATGGCGCGCCAGTGGTACAGCACCCGGGGGATATGGCAGATCTGTTCGGGAAGAAGCACCTCTGTGCATCTGAGAACCAGGTCGTGGTCCTGGGAACCCTCGAAGCCCGCGCGCAACAGGCCAACCTGCGCGAGCAGACTGGTCTCCACCACCATCAGGTGACAGATGTAGTTCTGGGAGCGGAGCAGTTCCGGATTCCAGCCTGGCTTGAAATGTGGCTCGAAGCGGCGACCCGCCGCATCGATCTTGTCCTCGTCGCTATAAAGCAGCCTGGCGTGCGGGTGCTCGGCGAGTGCCACCACGACCTGGTGAAGCGCATCCGCGCTCAGTTCATCGTCATGATCAAGGAATGCCACATGGCTGCCGGAAGCCAAGGCAAGCGCGCTATTGGTGGCCTCGCTGATATGGCCGTTCTGTTCGCGCACGACCACCTTGATCCGCACATCCTCTCTCGCGTAGGCGGCAAGACACTCGGCAACCCGCGCATCGGGCGAAGCGTCGTCTGCAATGCAGAGTTCCCAGTTCTGGTAGGTCTGCCCACGAACGCTGTCGATGCACCGCTTGAGGAAGTTCAACGGCGTGTTGTAGACGGGAAGCACCACCGAAATCAGGGGGCCACTCGTAAACTGGCGCGCATTGACACGCGCCTGCTCCAGTCCGCTTCCTTTGAGAGGGTCGAAATGGTCCAGCCACTGCAGGTAGCCGCCTGACGCATGGCGCGATGCGCCGTAGTAGCGGTGCACCAGTTGATCGACAGCAGGGCTCAAGCCCTGTCGCCTGACATCCTTGAGAAACAACCCGAGGCGGGTCAGGAACGCCATCGACGGACGAACCTGATCTTCACGGGACTCGCCAGCGTCTTGAGCGCCCTGCAAGAGCATCCAGAGCGCACGCGGGCGGGTAATGCGGCGGAACTTCATAGCGCCGATCAGGAAGCGGGCGGGCCTGATGCTCGGATCAAACCTGAGTGCACGCAGAGGTCGGCTGATCAGGACCAGTCCCCTGATGTCACCCTGTGCATCCGGCTGCGGCAAAGGAATGCGTGTCGCTTCACTGCAGCCGCCACCGTAGTCGGGATACAGGCAGGGGCGCTGTATGTCGCCCCCCTTTATCTGCAGGCGAATGTCCATCACGTACCAGCCCGGCGCCAGCGCATGGATGCCGCGGTCGGGATCCACCCTGAACTGTGGGTCGTCCCCTTCGGCCACGTACTCTGTCGCCTCGGATGACACCGCGTGGGCCGCAAGTTGCAGCAGAGGAGTCAGACGGGCACTCACAGGTGCTATCCAGGAAGATCGCCAAAAACGCAAAGACATGATTCTTGCGGGCCGACCGTCAATGGCGCCCCGTGCTCCCCGGAAGTGCGGGGCATCCTCCCCGACGGTGAAGTGTAACAATGTTTACCGAAGGTTCGTCATACAACGACCCTGTAGGACAGATCCGTGCTTCGACCTGTGACCTTTCCATATAATTAACAAATGTGAAGGAGCCTTGCGCATGACTGAGCTGGACCAGCAACCCGCCCGTATCGTCTGGCAAGGCAAGTACCAGCGGATGATGGTCCGCGGCACATGGGAGTACGTCGAGCGCGCGCACGCGGGCGGCCTGGCGGCGATCATCATCGCGGTGACACCGGACGACAACGTACTGTTCGTCGAACAGTTCCGCGTGCCGCTGCAGGCGCGCACCATCGAGATGCCGGCCGGCCTGGTGGGCGATATCCACGCTGGCGAGTCGATCGAGGTGTCCGCGATCCGCGAACTGGAGGAGGAAACCGGCTGGACCGCCGACCATGCGGAAGTGCTGATGATCGGCCCCACGTCGTCCGGCAGCAGCAGCGAGAAGATCGCCTTTGTCCGTGCTACCGGTCTGCGCAAGGTCGGTGATGGCGGCGGCGATAGCGATGAAGACATCACCGTGCACACGATTCCCCGAATGCGTGCCGCCGCGTGGCTGGCGCAGAAGATGGGCGAAGGCTACGAACTGGATGCCAAACTATGGGCCGGGCTGTGGATGATCGACCACACCCTCGACGGCACGCCTCGCGACTGAACCCTCAAGCCGCCTTGACGCCATAACCCGCCAGGCGCCATACGCCCTGCTCTTCGTGCCGCAGCGTCACCACTTCGCGATGCGGCGCATCGGTCGCGCCGAACGACACCATGAACTCGAGCCGTGCGTACGTGCCCGGCAGCCAGCGCACCTGCATCTCCGGCTGATCGACCCTGATGGCCGTCCAGCGCCGGCCCGTGCCGCGGCCCAGCACGCCGTGGCGATGGGTGAGCGAGTCGATGAAGGCGTCGCGCGGCATGGATTGCCGCACCGCCTTCGATGCCGCGTCCCACAGCACATCGTGCTGCCCCTGCTCGATGGCCTTGATGAAGCGCATCGCCGCCATGCCCAGCCGCGTGATGTCGACGTCTTCCAGCCCCACCGTGCCCGCACCCGCCTGCATTGCATCCGTCATCGCCGCACTCGCCTCATCGTCTGGTCGCCGCCACGCACCCAGGGCGTGGCATCCACCCGACTTGTTCGCATGCATGCGCATCGACCGGACAGCTCGGCCCGGGCACCGATGTCGCGCTGTGACGTGCCGCTAGTTTCCGGTCAGGTGCTGGCGGAAGAAGGCGAGCGTGCGCTGCCACGACAGTTCCGCCGCTGCCTGGTCGTAGCGCGGGGTGGTGTCGTTGTGGAAGCCATGGTTCACGCCCGGGTAGACATACGCCGTGTAGGCGACGCCCGCCGCCTTCAAGTGCTGCTCATAGGCCGGCCAGCCGGCGTTGACGCGCGTGTCCAGTTCGGCGAACTGCAGCAGCAGCGGCGCCCTGATGCGTGCCGCCTCTTCCGCGGTCGGCTGGCCACCGTAATACGGCACGCCGGCGTCGACGGACTCGGGCAACCGTGAGGCGAGCAGGTTGGTTACCAGCCCGCCAAAGCAGAAGCCCACCACCCCAAGCTTGCCGTTGTTGCGCGGCAATGCGTGCGCAAAGCGCGCGGCGGCTTCCAGATCGGCCAACACCTTGTCGCGATCCAGTTTCGCCTGCATCGCGCGACCGGCGTCGTCGTTGCCCGGATAGCCACCCAGCGGATACAGCGCATCGGGCGCGAACGCGATGAAGCCCGCCACCGCCAGCCGGCGCGCCACGTCTTCGATGTAGGGATTGAGCCCGCGGTTCTCGTGCACGACCAGCACCACCGGATACCGGCCTTCCGCGCGCGGCATCGCCAGCAGCCCGCGACCTTCGCCATGGCCCTGGGGCGCGGGGAACGTGCGGTAGACCGTGGCAATGCGCGGATCGTCCGCGGCGACCTGCGCGGCGAATGCGTACTGCGGCGTCAATGCCGCGAGCAGCGCGGCCGCCGTGGTGCCGCCCACCGCGAACTGCGCGGCACCGGACAGGAAGCCGCGCCGGTCGACGCGCCCGTGCACGTAATCGTCGTACAGGTCCAGCACGCGCTGGTCGAAGGCGGAAGCTCGCTTGCGTTGTGCGTCCATGTCCTGCGTCCTCTGTGCTGTCCTGGAAACGGGCCCTCAGGCAAAGCTGTCGGTGGCGCGCACCAGCGCGTCGACGTTTTCGGCTTCGAATGCGGAGTGGCCCGAGGCCGGCGTGATCTCGAGCTTGCCCTTCGGCCACGCCTTGTGCAGTTCCCACGCGTTGGCGATCGGACAGACCACGTCGTAACGACCGTGCACGATCACGCCCGGGATGTCGGCGATGCGCGCCGCGTCGCGCAGCAGCTGGTCTTCGACCTCGAAGAAACCACCGTTGACGAAGTAGTGGTTCTCGATTCGCGCGAAGGCCAGCGCGAATTCCGGCTCCTCGTGCCCGCTGACGAAATCGGCATCCACGTGCAGGAAGCTGGTCGCGCCTTCCCACACGCTCCAGGCCTTCGCGGCGGCCAGGCGGGTCGCCTTGTCCTCCGAGGTCAGGCGACGATGGAAGGCCGAGATCAGGTCATGGCGCTCGACCGGCGGAATCGCGGTGATGTAGTGCTCCCACGCATCCGGGAACAGGCGGCTGGC
Organism: Pseudoxanthomonas sp. LjRoot143; assembly: GCF_964252945.1. Classification (NCBI taxonomy): domain Bacteria; kingdom Pseudomonadati; phylum Pseudomonadota; class Gammaproteobacteria; order Lysobacterales; family Lysobacteraceae; genus Pseudoxanthomonas; species Pseudoxanthomonas sp. LjRoot143. The sequence goes on from NZ_CAXUPM020000001.1 coordinate 2,815,873, forward strand.
GCCCTCCTGGTAGAACCATTCCAGTTCCCAGCGACGCAGCATGAAGATGCCGCGCAGCACCAGTTCGGTCACGCGCTGCGGGTGGGTTTCGGCATACGCCAGCGCCAGCGTGGAACCCCAGCTGCCGCCGAAGACCTGCCAGCGCTCGATGCCGAGCGTCTCGCGCAGCTTTTCGATGTCGGCCACCAGGTCCCACGTCGTATTGTCGACCAGATCGGCATGCGGCGTGGAGCGGCCGGAGCCACGCTGGTCGAACAGCACGATGCGGTACTTCGCCGGGTCGTGGAAACGGCGCATCTTCGGGCTGCAGCCCGCGCCGGGTCCGCCGTGCAGCAGGACCACCGGCTTGCCGTCCGGGTTGCCGCACTGTTCGTAGTGCAGCGTGTGGCGGTCGTCGACCTTCAGCGTGCCGGTGTCGAACGGCTCGATCTCGGGGTACAGCGTGCGCATGGGCGGCATGTCCTGGACGAAAGCGACAGTCTAGCGGCTGCGGCCTTGCCCTTCCGTTACGCGGCCCAGGGTGACGCGGTCGCGCTGCTCGAGATCGACTTCCGTCGCGACATCGATGAAACCCGCGGCCTGCAACAGACCCCGGATCGCCTCACCCTGCTCCCAGCCGTGCTCGAGCAGCAACCAGCCGCCGGGAAGCAGATGCGACGGCGCCGTCGCCACGATCTCGCGGATCGCGTCCAGCCCGTCGGCACCCGATGACAGCGCGGAGGGTGGCTCGAAGCGCAGATCGCCTTGCCCAAGGTGGGGATCGCCGTCGGCGATATAGGGCGGATTGCTGGCGATCAGGTCGAAACTTTCGCGCGCGAGCGGCGCCAGCCAGCTGCCGTAACGGAACACGACGTTCGCAACCTCGTTGCTGCGCGCGTTCTGTTGCGCGACCTGCAAGGCCGCCTCGCTGACATCCGTCGCCACCACTTCGGCCTGCGGACGCTCGCTGGCGATGGCCAGGGCGATCGCGCCGGTGCCGGTGCCGAGATCGGCAACGCGCAAGCGATGGTCGGCCGGCAACCGCTCCAGTGCCAGTTCGACCAGGCGTTCGGTCTCGGGACGGGGGATCAGTGTGGCGGGCGACACCTGCAGGTCGAGGGTCCAGAACCCGCGCCGGCCGAGCAGGTAGGCCAACGGCTCGCCTGCCTCCCGCCGTGCCAGCAACGCCCCGAAGGCCGACGCCTCCGGTTCGGACAACGGGTCGTCGCCATGTGCGAACAGCCACGCCCGGTCGCGCCCCAGCACATGCAGCAGCAGGTGCTCGGCCTCGTGGCGGGCATCGGGACCGGACAGGCGGGCCGACGCGGCGCGCAGGGTCAGGTCGAGGCGGGGGGTGGGCAGGTCAGCAGGCATCGCCGCGCATGGTACCGGGCTGCGCCCCTCCGGACGCAGCCGTCTCGCCGCGACGCACCATCATGGTGCTCTATGGCGTATGGACACCTGATGGCGCAGCTGTCCATGCAATTGGCGGCACAAGGATCTGGATCTGGGCACCCGGCTTAAATCCATAGAGCAATCGGATCGCCGACCGCCACATCCGAAATCCATCAAGCCATTGAAAAATAACAACTTCACCCACATCTAAACCTGGCTTACTTGCCCTCGATGCGGATGGATTACCTTTTTGATAGGGAAAAACTATCTATCCAATTCCATCAATCGATTTGAGATATCAATAGTCGCTGCCTACCATGGCCCCATCGCTTCACCACACCCACTCCACTCACGAGGATCTTCCATGTCCCTGATCAACACCGCGGTCCAGCCGTTCAAGACCACCGCCTTCCACAACGGCGAATTCGTCGAAGTCACCGACGGCACCCTGAAGGGCAAGTGGTCGGTCCTGATCTTCATGCCCGCCGCCTTCACCTTCAATTGCCCGACCGAAGTGGAAGACGCCGCCGCCAACTACGCCGAGTTCCAGAAGGCCGGCGCCGAGGTCTACATCGTCACCACCGACACGCACTTCTCGCACAAGGTGTGGCACGAAACCTCCCCGGCGGTGGGCAAGGCCCAGTTCCCGCTGGTCGGCGACCCGACCCACCAGCTGACCCGCGCTTTCGGCGTGCACATCGAAGAAGAAGGCCTGGCCCTGCGCGGCACCTTCGTCATCAACCCGGAGGGCGTCATCAAGACCGCCGAAATCCACAGCAACGAGATCGCCCGTGACGTGTCGGAGACCCTGCGCAAGCTGAAGGCCGCGCAGTTCACCGCCGCCAACCCCGGCCAGGTCTGCCCGGCCAAGTGGAAGGAAGGCGCGCAGGCGATCGCCCCGTCGCTGGACCTGGTCGGCAAGATCTAAGCCGCATCGCATCACCGGCGCATCCGCCTTCCGGATGCGCCCGTTCGACCCGCATCACGTCACCTCCGGGCCCGCTGGCCCGGGGGCTGATCCGGACGCTTGCAGCAGCGGCATGCGCCGCCAGCCGGTTCCCTCCTCCCTGACCGGCGCCTCTCTCCCCCAGGCGCATGCCGCTCCTGCAAACGCCCGACCTTTCCTTCCCCCGATTTCCTCCACGGAGACGTTCGCCATGCTGGACGCCAATCTGAAGACGCAGCTCAAGGCCTACCTCGAAAAGGCCGTGCGCCCCATCCACATCACTGCGCAGCTGGACGACAGCGCCGCTTCGTCCGAGCTGCAGGCATTGCTGCGCGACCTGCAGGACGCCTCCGACAAGATCAGCGTCACCGAACAGCGCGGTGGCGAGCGCACGCCATCGTTCGCGCTGACGTCGCCGGGCCACGACATCCACCTGACCTTCGCCGGCCTGCCGATGGGTCACGAGTTCACCTCGCTGGTGCTGGCGTTGCTGCAGGTCGGTGGCCACCCGTCGAAACTCGCACAGGACGTGATCGAACAGATCCGTGGCCTGGACGGCGACTACCGCTTCGAGACCTATTTCTCGCTGACCTGCCAGAGCTGCCCGGATGTCGTGCAGGCGCTGAACCTGATGAGCGTGCTCAACCCCCGCATCCAGCATGTCGCCATCGACGGAGCCCTGTTCCAGCAGGAAGTCGAGGCGCGCGAAGTGCTGTCGGTGCCCTTCATCTTCCTCAACGGCGCCGTGTTCGGTGCGGGTCGCATGGGCGTGCCCGAGATCCTCGCCAAGCTCGATACCAACTCGGCGGCACGTGCGGCGGCGAAGATCGCGGCCAAGGACGCGTTCGACGTGCTCGTCGTCGGCGGCGGTCCCGCCGGCGCATCCGCGGCGATCTACGCTGCCCGCAAGGGCATCCGCACCGGCATCGCCGCCGAGCGCTTCGGCGGCCAGGTGCTGGACACGATGGCCATCGAGAATTTCATCTCCGTGCCGTACACCGAAGGTCCCAAGCTGGCTGCCGCGCTGGAACAGCACGTCAAGGACTACCAGGTCGACGTGATGGACCTGCAGCGTGCGGAAAAGCTGCTACCCGCGGGCAAGGACGGGCTGGTCGAAGTGCAGCTCGCCAATGGCGCGTCGCTGAAATCGAAGACCGTCGTCCTCTCCACCGGTGCGCGCTGGCGGCAGATGAACGTGCCCGGCGAGAACGAGTACCGCAACAAGGGCGTCGCCTACTGCCCGCACTGCGATGGTCCGCTGTTCAAGGGCAAGCGTGTGGCGGTGATCGGCGGCGGCAACTCCGGCGTCGAGGCCGCGATCGACCTGGCCGGCATCGTGGCGCACGTGACGCTGATCGAGTTCGACAGCCAGCTGCGCGCCGACGACGTGCTGCAGCGCAAGCTGCGCAGCCTGCCGAACGTGCGCATCGTCACCAGCGCGCAGACCACCGAAGTGCTCGGCGACGGCACCAAGGTCAACGGCCTGGTCTACAAGGACCGCGCGGGCGGCGACACGCACCGCGTGGAACTGGAGGGCGTCTTCGTGCAGATCGGTCTGCTGCCGAACACCGAATGGCTGAAGGGCGTGGTGGACCTGAGTCCGCGCGGCGAGATCATCGTCGATGATCGCGGTCAGACCAGTGTGCCGGGCGTGTTCGCCGCCGGCGACGCGACGACGGTGCCGTACAAGCAGATCGTCATCGCCATGGGCGAAGGCTCGAAGGCCGCGCTGAGCGCGTTCGACCACTTGATCCGCACGTCGGCACCGGTGGAAACCCCGGACGCGGTCGCGGCATGATGCAGGGGTGCGGGCCGTACGCCGGTCCGCGCCAGTCGCACGCAAGGCGGTTCCCTGAGGGAGGAGTCCGATGAACCTGCGCGATCTCAAGTACCTGGTGGCCCTGGCCGACCACAAGCATTTCGGCCGCGCCGCGGCGGCGTGCTACGTCAGCCAGCCCACGCTGTCGACCCAGATCAAGAAGCTGGAAGACGAACTGGGCGTGCCGCTGGTGGAGCGCGCGCCGCGCAAGGTCATGCTGACGCCCGCCGGACGAGACGCCGCCGACCGCGCGCGCCGCATCGTCGCCGAAGTCGAACAGATGAAGGAAGCCGCACGCCGCAGCCAGGACCCCGAAGCCGGCACGGTACGGCTGGGCATCTTTCCCACCCTCGGCCCGTACCTGCTGCCGCATGTCGTGCCGCGCATCCGCGCACGCTTTCCGCAGCTGGAACTGCTGCTGGTCGAAGAGAAGAGCGATGTGCTGCTGTCGCGCCTGCGCGAGGGCCGGCTCGATGCGGGCCTGCTGGCGCTGCCGGTGACGGACGATCAACTGCACACCGAGTTCCTGTTCGAAGAACCGTTCGTGCTGGCGGTGCCGGAATCGCATCCGCTGGCGCGGCGCGACTCGCTGAGCCTGGCCGAGCTGTCGCAACAGCAGTTGCTGCTGCTTGAAGATGGCCATTGCCTGCGCGAGCAGGCGCTGGACGTGTGCCGCCTGTCCGGCGCCAACGAGAAGTCCGAGTTCCGCGCGACCAGCCTGGAGACGCTGCGGCAGATGGTCGCCGCCGATGTCGGCATCACGCTGCTGCCGACGCTGGCGGTGAAGCCGCCGGTCGCACGCTCCGAGAACATCCATCTGCTCGGCTTCAGCGACTCGCATCCGAGCCGCCAGATCGCGATGGTGTGGCGCAAGAGCTCGGCGATGGCCGACTTCCTGCAGCAACTGGCGCAGGTGTTCCGCGAGCTTCCGCCCGGCCTGTTCGAGCCGGACGCCCCCCTGCCCCATGTATCCGCGACGACGGAACGCTCCAGCACGCACGCAGCTTGAAGCCATCGCGCTTCCGGGCTACGGTAGGCGCGCAAAAAATGAAACCGATGGGCGGCGCGGCAACGCGTCGCCCGTTTCCTTTTGCGCGACCCCAAAACCAGAGAGCACACGATGAACAACACCCGCACCAGCGGCCTGCCGCCTTCGCTCCCGCCGCTTGTGGTCTCCAGCCGCGACCTGTCCCGCCTGGAGGCCCTGCTCGATACACCCGTGCTGCGCCGGCATCCGGCCGCGCTCGCGCTGATGGACGAACTGAACCGCGCCGACGTGCGCGCACCGGCCGACATGCCGGACAACGTAGTGACGATGCACTCGCGGGTGGAATGCGAGGACGAGCTCACCGGCGAACACCATCGCCTGACCCTGGTGTACCCCCACGAAGCGAACGTCGAGACCGGCCTGGTCTCCGTGCTCGCCCCCGTCGGCAGCGCGCTGCTCGGACTCTCGATCGGCCAGACGATCGACTGGCAGGCGTCCGGCAACCGGCCACTGCGGCTGCGCGTCACCGCGATCGGCTACCAGCCCGAAGCCAGCGGCGCCCTGCATCGCTGACCCGCGTCCGCGCTATCGCCTCAATCCACGAAAACCATCGTCCCGTGCCGGGTCCGCCCGCGCGGGACAGGGCATACTTGTCGCCCCGTTGCCCCCCTGCCCCGAATCCCATGTCCGATACGTCCTCCTCCAAGCTGCAGCAGCTCCGCGAACTCTCCGTCGTCGTGGCCGACACCGGCGACTACGACGCCATCAAGCGCCTCAAGCCGGTGGACTGCACCACCAATCCCACGCTGGTGAAGAAGGCGCTGGACCTGCCGGTGTACGCCGACCTGATCGAAGAGCAACTGGCCTGGGCAAGCGCGCAGGGCGGTGGCGAAGCACTGGTGGATGAGGTCGTGGACCGCCTGACGATCGGCGTCGGCGCGAAGCTCGCCGGCCTGATCCCCGGCCGCGTCTCGACCGAGGTCGATGCCGACCAGGCCTATGACACCGCCGCCACCGTGGCCAAGGCGCGCAAGTTCGTGCAGATGTACGCCGACCAGGGGATAGGCCGCGACCGCATCCTGATCAAGGTCGCCTCCACCTGGGAAGGCGTGGAAGCCGCGCGCCAGCTGCAGGCCGAAGGCATCGACTGCAACCTCACCCTGATCTTCAACCCGACCCAGGCCATCGCCTGCGCCGAAGCCGGCGCGTTCCTGATCTCGCCGTTCGTGGGCCGCATCCTCGACTGGTACGTCGCCAACGGCCAGGCGCCGGCGACCATCGACGAAGACCCGGGCGTGGTGTTCGTGCGCGGCGTCTATGCCGAATTCAAGCGCCGCGGCTCGCCGACGGTGGTGATGGGCGCGTCGTTCCGCTCCACCGCGCAGATCGAGGCGCTGGCCGGCTGCGACCGTCTGACCATTTCGCCCGACCTGCTGGAAAAGCTCGACCAGGACCATGGCGACCTGCCGCGCAAGCTGACCGCCGGCACCAGGGAATCGGTGGATGCCGCACCGGTGACGGCGGAAAGTTTCGCCGCCGCGATCGAGGCCGATCCGATGGCGAAGGAAAAGCTGGCCACCGGCATCGAGATCTTCGCCAAGGACCTGGCCGCACTGCGCGCGACCATCCGCGAGAAGCTGGCCGCCTGACGCCTCGCCCGCACTTCGCGGATGAGCCTGCGTACGTTGCTGGTGATCGCACTGCTGGCCGGCATCGCCGGCTGGTGGTTCTCCGATCATCGTCGCGGCCCGCGTGCTCCCGCGACGGCGGGCGCCACGCCAACCGCCTGCCCGCTGCCACCTCGCGTGTCCGCGGGCGAGCCGCCCCTGCAAACCGACGTCCCCGATGACGTGACGCCATTCGCCTTGCAGGCGGCCACGCTCACGCCGCTGGCGGGCTTCAGCATCGAGGCGCGCGTGCTGTCGCGCGAGGACTATCGCAGCGGGCGCGAGGCGGATCTGTCGCCGGTCGACTTCGCGCTCGGCTGGCAACGCATGGAAGAGGACGCGGTGATCGCTGCGCTCGATATCCGCCAGTCCTCGCGCTGGTACCACTACCGTTGGCGCGACCGGCCGCCACTGCCGCAGGACGAGATCGCCCGCAGCAGCGCCAACATGCACATGATCCCCGGCAACGACGCCATCGCGCAGGCGCTGGCCGACGTGCGCAAGGATGAGCGCATCCGCATCGAGGGCTGGCTGGTGGAAGCGAAAGCCGACGACGGCTGGCGCTGGCGCAGCTCGACGCGCCGCACCGATACCGGCGGCGGCGCCTGCGAAGTCGTTTACGTCTGCGGCGTCACGCGTTTGTAGAAAGAAGCACGCCGTGGGAGCGACGTGAGTCGCGACACTGCCACGGTCGGTTCAAACAGCCTCGCGACTCACGTCGCTCCCACAACCAGCCTCCTCACGCGTCGAGGCCGATCGGGCAGCTCACGCCGGTGCCACCGAGCCCGCAATAGCCGTTCGGATTCTTCGCCAGGTACTGCTGGTGGTAATCCTCGGCGTAGTAGAACGGCGGCGCCGGATACACGACTTCGGTGGTGATGGCACCGTAGCCGGCAGCCTGCAGCTGCTGCTGGTAAGCCTGCAGGCTGGCGTCCGCAGCCGCCTGCTGTTCCGGCGTATGGGCATGGATACCGGACCGGTACTGCGTCCCGACGTCGTTGCCCTGTCGCATGCCCTGGGTCGGATCGTGGCTTTCCCAGAACACCTGCAGCAGCCGCTCGAACGACACCTGCGCCGGGTCGTAGACGACACGCACGACTTCGTTGTGTCCGGTCTGGCCGGAGCAGACTTCCTCGTAAGTCGCGTTCGGCGTGCCGCCGCCGGCATAGCCGACCGACGTGCTGTACACGCCGGGCACATTCCAGAACTTGCGCTCGGCACCCCAGAAGCAGCCCAGGCCGAACTCGACCTGCTCCAGCCCGTTGAACGCGTCGCGCAGCGGGTGTCCGTTGACGAAATGCACGTTATGCAGCGGCAGCGGTGCGCTGCGTCCCGACAGCATGTCTTCCGCGCGCGGCATGCGCTGCTTGTAGGCTCCGATACCCAGCATGGCGAACCTCGTGGTGATGGAACGACGGATCAGGCGGGCAGGATGCCCATGCCTTCGTCGTCGCCTTCCAAGATGGGGTCGTCGTCGCGCGATTCCAGTCCCAGCGCCTGCACGATGCCCTGCGCTTCGGGGAACGCTGTGTCCGGGACGCAGACCCGCAGCACGCCGAACAGCGGCAGTTCGCCCATGCCGCCCAGCAGCGACTCGCCGAACACGAAGGCCGGGATCTCCACCTCTTCCAGCGCGTGCTTCACCAGATGGGCGTCGAACAGGTTGTCGGCCAGGTAGATCACGCGCATGGATTCGTCCTCCATGGCCAGACTACACCGCTGCCCGCCTAAAGCGGCTTGCGCAGCCTGTCCGTGTCCGCCACCGATTCAGTTTCCGCCACTGCCGCGGAGCGCCATTCCCGCATCGCAGGCAGCGCGAACAGGGCCTGCATATAGGCGCGTGCCGTGTCATCGACGTCGACGCCGTAGCCATCGAAGCGAATAGCCACGGGTGCATACATGGCGTCGACGATGCCGAACCCGCCGAACAGGAAGTCCCCGCCCGCCCCATGCGCAGCGCGCAGCTGACGCCAGAGTGCCTGTACGCGGTCGATATCGCACTGGGCGGCCTCGTCCCAGGTGTAGGCGTCCGGCGTGCGCCGACTGTTCATCGGCAGCTGCGTGCGCAGCGCGACGAAGCCCGAATGCATTTCCGCGGCGGCGGCACGAGCCAGGGCGCGGACTGCCAGGTCTGCAGGCCAGCCACGGCCATCGAGCCAGCGCTCGTTGGCGTACTCGCAGATTGCCAGCGAATCCCACACATGGACCCCGCCATCGTGCAGTGCCGGCACCTTGCCGGTGGGGGAATGCCGCCGTGCCTGCGCGGTGAAGTCGGGCGCGTCCAGCAGCAGCCGGACCTCCTCGAAGGCGACGCCGAAATGGCGCAGCAGCAGCCAGGGACGCAGCGACCAGGACGAGTAGTTCTTGTTGCCGATGACCAGGACCGGGAGGCTCATGCCGGGTTCCACGCGCGCCTAGGCTGTTCAGGATAGACCAGCCGGCCCCCGGGACCGGCTAAACTTGCCGTTTTCCACGTCCCAACGCCTCCGATGTCCGACGCCGCCCCCGCCCCCGACGCCCTTCCCGAAAAGAAGGACTTCATCCGCCAGATCGTGCGCGAGGACCTGGCCGCCGGCCGCCACACGTCGGTGAAGACCCGCTTCCCGCCCGAACCGAACGGCTACCTGCACATCGGCCACGCCAAGGCGATCTGCCTGGACTTCGGCATCGCCGGCGAGTTCGGCGGCGTCTGCAACCTGCGCCTGGACGACACCAATCCGGCCAAGGAAGACCCGGAGTACGTGCGCGCCATCCAGGATGACGTGCGCTGGCTGGGCTTCGACTGGCACGACCTGCGCCACGCGTCGGACTATTTCGAGGTGCTGTACCTGGCCGGCGAGAAGCTGATCCGCCAGGGCGATGCCTTCGTCTGCGACCTGAGCGCGGAGGAAGTGCGCGAGTACCGCGGCACGCTGACCGAACCGGGCCGCAATTCGCCGTACCGCGACCGCAGCGTCGAGGAGAACCTGGACCTGTTCCGCCGCATGCGCGCGGGCGAGTTCCCGGACGGCGCGCGCACGCTGCGCGCCAAGATCGACATGGCCAGCGGCAACATCAACCTGCGCGATCCGGCGCTGTACCGCATCAAGCACGTCGAGCACCAGAACACCGGCAACGAGTGGCCGATCTACCCGATGTACGACTACGCGCACTCGCTGAGCGATGCGGTGGAAGGCATCACCCATTCGCTGTGCACGCTGGAATTCGAGGACCATCGTCCGCTGTACGACTGGTGCGTCGACAGGGTGGACCTTGCCGGTTCGCCCGAGTTGATCGCACCGCTGCTGGCCAAGGGCCTGCCGAAGGAAGCCAGCAAGCCGCGCCAGATCGAATTCTCGCGACTGAACTTCAACTACCTGGTGATGAGCAAGCGCAAGCTGCTGGCCATGGTCAACGACAAGCTGGTCGATGGCTGGGACGACCCGCGCATGCCGACGCTGCAGGGCATCCGCCGCCGCGGCTACACGCCGGCCGCGCTGCGCCTGATGGTGGACCGCGTGGGCATCAGCAAGCAGAACTCGCTGCTCGACATCTCGATCCTGGAAGGTGCGCTGCGCGAGGACCTGGATGCCGCCGCGCCACGCCGGATGGGCGTGGTCGACCCGGTGAAGCTGGTGCTGGTCAACCTGCCGGAAGGCCACGAGGAGTCGCTGACGTTCTCCAACCATCCGAAGGACGAAGCCTTCGGCCAGCGCAGCGTGCCGTTCTCGCGCGAGCTGTGGATCGAGCGAGAGGATTTCGAGGAGGTCCCGCCGAAGGGCTTCAAGCGCCTGACCACGGGCGGCGAAGTGCGCCTGCGCGGCGCCGGCATCGTGCGCTGCGATGAGGTGATCAAGAACGACGCCGGCGAGATCGTCGAGCTGCGCGGCTGGCTGGATCCCGAATCGCGTCCCGGCATGGCCGGCGCCGAACGCAAGATCAAGGGCACCATCCACTGGGTCAGCGCGCGACACGCGGTGGCGGCGGAAATCCGCCTGTACGACCGCCTGTTCACCGTGGCGAACCCGGACGACGAATCCGAAGGCAAGACCTACCGCGACTACATGAACCCGGAATCGCGCCGCACGGTCACCGGCTACGTGGAGCCTGCCGCAGCGAGCGCCACGCCGGAACAGTCGTTCCAGTTCGAACGTACCGGCTATTTCGTCGCCGACCGCTACGACCACACGCCGGAGCGTCCGGTGTTCAACCGTAGCGTGACCCTGCGCGACACCTGGGCCACCAAGGCCTGACACCGGCGGCTTTCACCGCCTGTTGAGGCGGTGGCCGGCAGGCTGGCGCACCACCACCGAAGGAAGGAGTCCGCCATGTCCCGCACCGTGCTGCGTCTGTCGTTCGCCCTGTTGTCCTGCCTTCTTGTAGTCGCGCTGGCAGGTTGCGCAGCGCCCGCCTCCTCCGATGGCACTGCAGGCGATCCGCCCCCGGCCTCGACGCCCTCGCCCAAGCCGACCGGAGGAAACCAGCCGCCGCGCGAGGCCGGTGCGGTCACCGTCGACTACGCCTGCAAGACCAGCGCCGACTGCGCGGTGAAGAACGTCGGCAACTGTTGCGGCGCCATGCCGGCCTGCGTCAACAAGAACAGCCCCACCGATCCGCAGGGCGTGCAGGCGCAATGCGCCGCCAGCGGCCGCATGGGCATCTGCGGCTTCGCCGACGTGACGGCCTGCCAATGCGTCAGCGGCCGCTGCGAATCCGATTCCTCCGTCGCCAAGTTGCCAGCCCAGTAATGCTCTATCAACAGATCCACCTGACCCTGCCCGCCTGGACCCACGATCTGGTCGATCCCGCCGCGACGTACGCGAGCGACGAAGACAAGGTCGCGCTGGCGATCGACCTGTCGCGCCGCAACGTGGACGCCAACAGCGGCGGGCCGTTCGGTGCCGTCGTATTCGGCCCCGACCACCGCGTGATCTCCCTCGGCGTGAACCGCGTGATGCCGCATACCTGCTCGCTGGCGCATGCCGAGACCATGGCCTACATGCTGGCGCAGCAACGCCTGCAGACGCCGCGCCTCAACGACGTGCTGGCGCCGGTGGTGCTGGCTACTTCATCGCAGCCCTGCTGCCAGTGCTACGGCGCCACCATCTGGGCCGGTATCGATCGCCTGTTGATCGGTGCGCGCGCCGAGGACGTGATGCAACTGACCGAGTTCGACGAAGGCCCGTTGCCGGCCGACTGGATCGGCGAACTCAACCGGCGCGGCATCGAGGTCGTGCGCGACGTGCGCCGCGAAGATGCACGTGCGGTTCTGAAGCGCTACGGCGAGCAGGGCGGCGACAAGTACTGATCCTGCGCAGGAGAAGCCATCGCCCCCGGCTTCTCCTGTACCCTGTCGGTGCGGCAGGAGCCGCAGCCACCCGCCATGCCCATCGCCATGTCATCGACGACCGGCCTGCTGGCTTATTGCCGCCAGGGATTCGAACCCGAACTTGCCGCCGAACTGAGCGAGCGCGCCGCGCTGGCCGGATTCGCCGGCTATGCCCGCGCGCAACGCAACGACGGTCACGTCGTCTTTGCCTGCGACCAGGCCGAGGCACTGGACCGTGCGCTGCCGTGGCGCGACCTGATCTTCGCCCGGCAGAAGCTGCGCCTGCTCGCCGAACTGCGCGGCATCGATCCGAAGGACCGCATCACGCCGATCCTCGCCGCACTGTCCGGTGCCGGGCGCTACGGCGACCTGTGGGTCGAGCATCCGGATTCCGACAGCGCCAAGCCACTGGCCGGCCTGGCGCGAAGTTTCGGCAATGCGCTGCGTCCCGCGCTGCGCAAGGCGGGCTTTCTGACCGAGAAGGACGATGCGCGTCTGCCGCGCCTGCATGTCGTCTTCGTGCAGGGCGACCACCTGTTCCTGTGCGTGGCCGACGGCCGTGACAGCGCGCCCTGGCCGCTCGGCATCCCGCGCCTGAAGCTGCTGCCGGACGCGCCGTCGCGCTCGGCGCTGAAGCTGGAGGAAGCCTTTCTCTCGCTGCTCGACGACCACCAGCGCGAGACGCTGCTGAAGCCCGGCATGACCGCCGCCGACCTTGGCGCTGCGCCCGGCGGCTGGACCTGGGTGCTGACCCGCCATCACCTGCGCGTGACCAGCGTGGACAACGGGCCACTGCGCGAACACGTGCTGGCGACTGGACTGGTCGAACATCTGCGTGCGGACGGTTTCCACTGGAAGCCGACGCAGTCGCTGGACTGGATGGTCTGCGACATGGTCGAGCAGCCGCGCCGCGTGGCCGAGCGGATGGCGCAGTGGTTCCGCGAAGGCTGGTGCCGGCATGCGGTGTTCAACCTCAAGCTGCCGATGAAGAAGCGCTGGGACGAGACGAAGCTGTGCCTGGACCTGTTCGCGGACCAGGCAGAACGGCCGTTGCGGGTCAGCGCGCGCCAGCTCTACCACGACCGCGAAGAGATCACGGTATTCGCCACGCCGGGTTGATCCCCGGCGATCGACACCCACGCCACCCGAGGGGAAACGGATGACGTCGCACCGCACCAGCTTGTCGGCCCTCCTCGCGTTCGCGTTCGCGTTCGCGCTCGCACTCGCACTCGCAGGGTGTTCGCACGCCGCGACGGAGCCTGCGGACACGGCGACGGACGCGTTGTACTTCGTGCACGACGTCATCGGCGATGGCGTCTTCAGCGCCGGCATCGAGGGGCCTGCGGTCGGCCCCGACGGCGCGCTGTACGCGGTCAGCTTCGGTCGCGACGGCACCATCGGCCGGGTGACGTTCGATGCACAGGGCAACGGCAAGGCGGCGCTGTTCGTCACCTTGCCGGAAGGCAGCACCGGTAACGGCATCCGCTTCGACGTCGACGGCACCATGTACATCGCCGACTACAGCGGCCACCACATCCTGCGTATCCCGCACGGCACGCAGCGGGTGGAGGTGCATGCCTCGATGCCGCAGGCGAACCAGCCGAACGACATCGCCATCTCCCCGGACGGGACGCTTTACGCCAGCGACCCCCAATGGGCCGACAACACCGGCCAGCTGTGGCGGATCGACCGCAGCGGCACGCCGCATCTGCTGGAAAGCGGCATGGGCACGACCAATGGTGTGGAAGTCAGCCCGGACGGGAAGCGCCTGTACGTCAACGAAAGCGTGCAGCGCAACGTGTGGGTCTACGACATCCGCGCAGACGGCAGCGTCGGCAACAAGCGCCTGCTGATCGCCTTCGACGATCACGGCATGGACGGGATGCGTACCGACATCAAGGGCAATCTGTACATCGCCCGCTACGGCGCCGGCGTGGTCGCGGTGATATCCCCCGATGGCAGGCTGCTGCGCGAAGTGAAGCTGAAGGGACAGAAGCCCACCAACGTCGCCTTCGGCGGCCAGGACGGCCGCACGGTCTTCGTCACCCTGCAGGACCGGGGCGCCATCGAGGCCTTCCGCACCGAGCATCCCGGTCGCGAAGCCGGCCTGTGACCGCAGGCACCCGGCGTCTCAGGCCGTGACACCCCGGCGTGGCAAGATGCCTCCCTGATACGGAGACCGACGATGCTGCCCATCGAACTCAAGGACCCTGCCGCGTTCGGCACCGAGTTCCTGCGCCTGACCCTGCTGCAGGGCTTCCAGTCGCTGACCAAGCGCGACCTGGAACTGCTGATCTTCGTGTTGCTGGAGCGCGATGGCGCCATCGGCCGCGACGAGTCCAACTTCACCGTCGCCGGCAAGCTGCGGGTGACGCCGGCGAAGATCAAGGCGCTGCGTCGCGACGGCTATGCCCGCTGGCGCGCGCTGGTGCCGGAGGAGCGCGACGCCGCCCTGCAACGCATCGTCGCCAGCGCGCTGACCGAGGCGAACCTGAAGTCGGGCGCGAAGCATGTCAGCGAACGCAGCCGCAAGGACGGCTTCCTCGCCATCCGCGTCGAACACCCGGACGACCACCAGCAGTTCGAGCAGGCCATCCTCGACGTCGGGGCGCTGCCGGTCTACGAGCGCAACCGTGAAGTGGTGGCGGTCCGCTTCGATACGCTGCTGGCGATCGCCGAGCGCTGGGGTTACCTGCAGCCCGATCCCGCGGCGGTCACCGAGGCACTGAAGCAGCTGACGCCGACGTCCGAAGAAGTCGCCGACCTGCTGAAGAAGGACGTCACCAAGCTGCGCTGGCAGGACGCGCGCAACGCGCTCAACAGTCTCGGCGCCAAGGCGGTGGCCAGCACCGCCGAAGGTGGACTGAAGGGACTGCTGAAGATCGTGTTTCCCTTCATCCCGGGCTGACCGGGATCAAGCCGCGGCGATCTCAACGCGCGTCCCGCCGGCGCGCGCGGAGGCAAAGATCGCGTCCAGGGCCAGCATGTCGCGCCAACCCTCCTCGCCGGGCACGCGTGGCGGACGGCGCTCCAGGATGGCCAACGCATCGGCATCCATCTGCCGCGCCTGCTGCGCGGGCGTCGCGCCGATCACCGCATCGAAGCGGCGGCCGTCGCTGGCTTCGCCTCGTACGCCTTCGTAGGCCTGGAACGGCGACAGTTCGTACCAGCCGTCCGTGCAGTCCGCGCGCAGCCGGTTCATGTTTTCGCCGAAACTGGTGGCGCAATCCGCCGTCGCGCCATGGGGAAATTCGAGACGGAAGCGCATCGTTTCGTCGACACCCTGGAAGATGTCAGGCCGCTGCACGGACGGCGTCGCCGTCACCGCGATGGGTTCGGCACCTGCGGTGTAGCGCGCCGCATTCAGTGCGTACACGCCCATGTCGTACATCGCACCGCCGCCCCGCGCAGCATCCAGCCGCCAGTTGTCGCCGCTGCCGCCGTCGAACCCATGGAACCCGGCCTCGGCGCGGATGCGTTGCAGGCGACCGAACGGCCGCGACGCCGCCAGCTCCATCACCGCCTGCGTATTCGGTTCGTGCTGCATGCGGTAGCCGATCGCCAGTTGCACGCGGTGCGTCCGGCAGGCGTCGATCATCGCGCGCGCCTCGGCCGCATCCATCGCCATCGGCTTCTCGCACCACACGTGCTTGCCGGCCGCGGCGGCGCGCAGGGTGAACGGCTTGTGCAGGTGGTTGGGCAGCACGACGTAGACCACGTCGATGTCAGGGTTGTCGGCGATGCGGTCGAAGCTTGCGTAGTCGTAGATATTTCGGTCAGGAATGCCGTAGCGACGCTGCCATGTCTCCGCCTTGGTCGGCGTACCGGTGACGATGCCCGCCAGCCGGCAGTGCTGCGTCATCTGCAGGGCGGGCGCGAGCAGATCGCGACTGTAGTAGCCCAATCCCACCAGCGCGACGCCGATGGGGCGCCGTCCCCGGGCGCGTGCGTTCGGCAGCATGCCAGCCACGCCCGCGGCACCCAGGGCAGCGAGCAGGCGTCGGCGTAAACGATCGGGGGATGCGTGTTCGACGGCCATCGCGGATGCCTCGGGCGGGAACCACGAGGCTACCGCATCAGCGAGCGCGGCGTTTCAGCGCGCGCGCTGACCCGCAGCGTGCCGCCAGAAGAAATCCATCAGCGGCGGCAGCTTGCCGGCCAGGCCCAGCAGCGGACCGCGCAACAGGGTCAGGTGCATCTCGTCGTTGGAGAACACGCGGTTGATACCCTCGAAAGCGTAGGCGGCGGTCGCGTTCTCGCTGCGGCGCTGGCGTGCCCAGCGCTCGATCCGGTGCATCGCGGCCCAGTCGACACGACGGCCCTGCGCGGCACGGATGCCATCGCGCAATGCGGCCACGTCACGCAGGCCGAGGTTGACGCCCTGCCCCGCCAGCGGATGCACGACATGCGCCGCATCGCCGGCGACGACGATGCGGCCGGCCACGTAGTCCTTCGCCAGCTGCCGCTTCAGCGGGAAAGCGGCGCGCGGCGATGCCGCTTCCACCTGGCCGAGCTTGCCGCCCATTGCCAGCGTCAGTTCCCGGCCGAACGCGGCATCGTCCAGCGTCAGCACGCGCTGCGCCTCATCGTCCGGCAGTGTCCAGACGATCGAGCTGAGCCCGTCCGCGAACGGCAGGAAGGCCAGTGGCCCGGTCGGCAAGAAGCGCTGCCAGGCGGTGTCTTCGTGCGGCATGCCGGTGCGCACGAATGCCACCACGCCGCGCTGCACGTAGTCATGCGCGGCGACCTCCAGGCCGGCGAGACGGCGCAAGGTGGAATCAGCGCCATCGGCCGCCACCGCCAGCCGCGCATCGAGGCGCGATCCGTCGTCCAACCGGAGCGTCACGCCGGTGTCGTCCTGCTCCATCGCCTCCACGCGTGCCGGGCAGCGGACCTGCACGCCGGCCGCCGGCAACGCGGCCCACAGCCGGTCGACCAGCAGTGCGTTCTCGACGATCCAGCCCAGCTGCGTGCGGCCCAGCGCATCGGCATCGAAGCGCAGTTCGTCGCCACCGCCGGCATCCCATACCCGCATGCGCCGATAGGGCTGCGCACGCGCGTCGCGCACGGCGCTCCACGCACCTGCTTCGTCGAGCAGCGCCGCGTTGTCCGGCGCGAACGCATAGACACGCAGGTCCGATTGCGCCGGTGACCAGGACAGAGGCTCGCGCCCCTCGACCAGCACGACGTCCAGTCCCTCGCGCGCCAGCACCAGCGCGCAGGCGGCACCCACCACGCCGCCACCGACGACGGCGACATCGATCTGTCCACGCCGCTTCATGCGGCCTCCCCGCGGCACAGCGCCGGCACATCGCCACGGAAGCCCATCGCACCGCCCACCAGGAACGACTGCAACGACGGCTGCGCATCCACCGCCACCAGGCCCAAGCTGCGCAGCGGCTTCAGCAACGGCGACGGGTTGGCGGTCAGTCGCGCCAGGCCGTCGGAAAAGGCCAGCGTGCGCTCGCGGTCTTCCTGCCGGCGCGTGGCGTAGGCAGCCAGGCTGGCCGCATCACCCGGATCGTCGCGGCGGGCGATCTCCTCGGCCAAGGTCAGCGCATCGCGCAGGCCGAGGTTGAAACCCTGTGCACCGATCGGGTGGATCGTCTGCGCCGCGTTGCCCAGCACGACCGCACGGTCGGCGACCAGTCGCTGCGCGACGACACGGACGATCGGATACGCACTGCGGTCGCCGCTGCCGGTCAGGCGGCCGATGCGCCAGCCCACGGCATGCTGCAGCCGTGCCAGCCAGGCCGCTTCGTCCAGTGCGGCGACGGCATCGGCTTCATCACGGGCTACGCCGTGGATAACGCCCCAATGGCGGTCCCCGCGCGGCAACAGTGCAGTCGGGCCGGTATCGCAGAAGCGTTCGTAGGCGGTGCCGTCGGGCGCCTGCGTGGCGCGCACGCGCGCCACGAACAGGGTTTGGCCGTAGTCGTGTTCCTCCACGCCGATGCCGAGCGCCTCGCGCACGGCACTGCGGGTGCCGTCGGCCGCAACGACAAGGCGGGCGTGCAGCGTGCGTTCGCCATCGGCATCGGCGATCCGCAACGCACGGTGCCCCGCTTCGTCCTTTCCGAACCCGACAAAGCGCGCCGGCCGATACCGTGTCAGCCGGATCAGCCCGTCGAGCCGGGCCTCCAGCGCCTCGCCGAAGTCGCGCGCCACCACCACCTGGCCGAACATCGCGCGACCGTAGTCGTCGGCATCAAGGCGCACCCGACCGAAGTCGCCCTGACGGCTGATGTGGATGCGGCGGATCGGCCCGGTCGGCGTGCGCAACTGCTGCATCACGCCCAGCGCCGTCAGTGCATTGACCGTCGCGGCGGCGAAGCTGAGGTTGCGCTGGTCGAACACGGCGGGCATCTGCCCGGCAGGACTGGCTTCCACCAGCCCCACGTCCAGTCCCTGCCGGTCCAGGGCGATGGCCAGGCTGGCGCCGACCAGTCCCCCGCCCACGATCACCACGTCATGCCGTTCTTTCATGCGTCCATGATAGCGCCCCGCCTCCGACCCTCCCGTCCGTCGGCATGCGGCACGCAGGCTCCGGTAGAATGCGGGGCTGAGTCTCCGGAAACGTGCCGATGAACACCACTTCCCAACGCGTCCTCGTGCTGACGCTGGTCGCCGCCCTGCTGGTCCTGACCCGTCTGCACCTGCCCACCACGTTCGGCCACATCGGCCCGTTGCCCGATGCCAGCTGGGCCGCATTCTTCATCGGCGGCTACTACCTGCGCACGTGGTCGCGCTGGGCGTTCCCGCTGTTCATGGCCACCGCGGTCGTCGTGGACTACATCGTCATCAGTGGCCAGGGCATCAATTTCTGGACCCACTACTGCGTGTCGCCGGCGTACTGGTTCCTTCTGCCGGCCTACGGCGCGATGTGGGCCGGCGGCGCGCTGCTGCGTCGCTACCAGTCCGCCAACCACGGCCGCACGCTGGCCCTGCTGGTCGGCAGCCTGCTGGCCTCGGTCACCGTATGCCACCTGCTGAGCCAGGGCAGCTTCTACTGGCTGAGCCCGGTGGTCAGCGAGCCCACCGTCGCCGGCTGGTGGAAGAACTTCAGCGACTGGTACGTGCCCTACCTGCGCGTGGCCGCGATCTACGTGGGCCTGGCGGTCATCGTGCACGTGGTGGTCGAGCAGGTCGTGCGCCTCGCCAAGCCGCACGGCCGCACCGCCGACTGATCCGGCCGATGGGCAACCGCCTTTCGAAGATCTACACCCGTACCGGCGACGACGGCAGCACCGGGCTGGGCGACGGCACGCGCGTGGGCAAGGATTCCGCGCGCGTCACCGCCTACGGCACGGTGGACGAAGCCAATTCGGCCATCGGCGTGCTGCTGGCGGTGCCCAACGTGCAGGACGACATCCGCGCGCTGCTGACCACCGTGCAGCACCAGCTGTTCGACCTGGGGGGCGAGCTGTGCATCCCCGGCCATGCCGCGATCACCGGCGATGACGTCGACGCGCTGGAACGGCAGCTGGACCACTACAACGACGACCTGCCGCCGCTGAAGGATTTCATCCTGCCGGCCGGCGGTGAGGCGGCTTCGCGCTGCCACCTGGCCCGCACCATCGTGCGCCGCGCCGAACGCGAGACTGTCACCCTGGCCCGCCACGATGCGGTGCGGCCGGAGGCGATCCGCTACCTCAACCGGTTGTCCGACCTTCTGTTCGTGCTGGCCCGCGTGCTGGCCCGCGCCGACGGCCAGGGCGAAGTGCTGTGGAAGCACGAGCGGCGGCATTCCTGACCGCGGGGCCTTCCCCCAAGGTCGAGTGACGGCGCGGCCGGCACCGCGCATAGAATGGTCCCCGACATCCATCGGGAGAGGCGGTTCCCGCCCTGACGGGGCAACGCCGGCACCTTGATCATCTACACCCACCCTGCCTGCCTGTTGCACGATCCGGGTCCCGAGCACCCGGAGCGTCCTGCACGACTGGAAGTCGTGCTCGAGGCCCTGCGCGAACATCACGCCGACGCCGACTGGCGCGAAGCGCCGATCGTGAAACTGGGCGACCTGCGGCGCGTACACGACGAGACCCTGGTGCGCGACGTGCTGGAGGCCGACATCGCCGGCTACCGCATGCTAGATCCGGACACGGTCATCTGCCCGGCCTCGCGCGCGGCAGCGCTGCGGGCGGCCGGCGCGGGCGTGGCGGCGGTGGATGCCGTGATGAACGGCGACGACCGGACGGTGTTCTGCGCCGTTCGCCCGCCGGGCCATCATGCGACCGGCACGGCGGCGATGGGCTTCTGCCTGTTCAACAACATCGCGGTGGCGGCTGCCTATGCCTGCGACAAGCACGGGCTGGAGCGGGTGGCGGTGATCGACTTCGACGTCCACCACGGCAACGGCACCCAGGCCATCTTCTACAACGACCCGCGCGTGGCCTATTTCAGCAGCCACGAATCCGGTATCTACCCGCATAGCGGCACCCCGTACGAGCGCGGCGTCGGCAACATGTTCAATGCCCTGCTGCCGCCGGGCAGCGGCGGCTTCCGCTTCCAGAACACGTGGGCCGACGAACTGCTGCCCGCCCTGGAGGACTTCAAGCCGCAACTGCTGCTGATCTCCGCCGGCTTCGATGCCCACATGCGCGACCCGCTGGCCGACCTGATGCTGGAGACCGAGGACTTCGGCTGGCTGACACGCAAGCTGCGTGACGTGGCGCGACGCCATGCCGGTGGCCGGGTCGTTTCGATGCTCGAAGGGGGGTACGACCTGGAGGCTCTGCGCGACTGCGCGAAGGTCCACGTGGACGAGCTTCGCTGACCCGGAAGGCCCACGGGCCGGTCGCTGAACCCTGCCCGTCATCGCCCGGAGGCCTTCATTGCCCGCATGCATGGGATGCGGCAAGCTAACGACCGTTTTTCGTCCGACAGCGAGCCCAGCACCGCGTGCGCACCGCCCTCCGCCTGCTCCCGTTGCCCTTCAGCATCGCCCTGTGCCTGCCCGCACTGGCGGACGATGAGAAGCCTGAAAGCTGGGCGCTCTGCCCGATCCAGGATGTGATCCCGGCCTTTGGCGGCGCGCCACAGCCTTCCGCTGCGGGCAGCCCGCAGGCAACCCGCGACCAGCGTGCCGAACAGGCCACCTCCATCGAGGGCGACAGCCTCGGGGGAACCGAGACCAATCTGGAGTACCAGGGGAACGTGGCCCTGAGCCGTGGCGACCAGTTCCTGGGTGCCGACAACCTGAAGTACGACCAGGAGAAGGACACCTACGTCGCCGACGGTCACATCCGTTACCAGGACACCGGCATCCGCCTGATCGCCGACACGGCGCGCGGCAACCAGGAGGCCGATACCCACCAGATCGACAACGTCCGCTACCAGCTCGTCTCCCGCCGGGGCAATGGCGGCGCCGATCGCATCGACATGAAGGGGCCGGAAGGCAGCCTGCTGCATTCGACCTATTCCACGTGCGATCCCGAAGACCGCCGTTGGGAACTCCGCTCGCGGCGCATCGACATCAACACCGATGATGGCTGGGGCGTGGCGCGCGGCGCGACGATCCGCCTCGGCAAGGTGCCGGTGCTGTACGTGCCCTACCTGAAGTTCCCGATCGACGACCAGCGCCACACCGGCCTGTTGTACCCGGCGATCGGCCTGTCGGGGCGCAACGGCTTCGACTGGAAGCAGCCCATCTACCTGAACCTGGCGCCGAACTACGACGCCACGCTCGAGCCCCGCATCATGACCGAGCGCGGCTTCCAGCTCGGCGCCGAGTTCCGCTACCTCTACGAGAAGGGCCGCGGCGAAATCCAGGGCAGCTGGATGAACAAGGACGACCTGGTCCGGGACCGGATGAGCGAGTCCACCTATGACCCGGACAACCAGAACAATCCCGATCCGGACGATGGGCGTGGATTCCTGTCGTACGTCGGCTCCCACCGCTTCAACCGGAACTGGCAGGCACGCGCCAACCTGATCTGGCTCAGCGATGCGCGTTATCAGGAAGATTTCGGCAACTCGCTCTATGGCCAGGCATTCTCCTCAGTCACGAGCACGGCGGGCGTCTACGGCGCAGGCGAATACTGGACCGCGGGCCTGATGGCCGACCACTGGCAGCTGTCGGACTACCTCAGCAGCGAAGGTTCGCTCCCGTACAACCGCCTGCCGCGCACGTACCTCAACTGGAACCAGCCGTTGAGCCGCTGGATCAGTGTGGGCGGGCATGTGGAGGCCGTCAGGTTCCAGCACGATGAAAAGGCCGGCGGCAGCCGCCTCGACATCAAACCGACGATTTCCTTTCCGATCCAGGGCGCGGCCTGGTATGTCACGCCTACGCTGGCATACCGGCACACCGAGTACCGGCTTGAAGCCGATCTCGCACAGGAGACCGCCGTTCGTCAGGCACGTGCGGCGTATGGCGTACCTGCCAACCAGGTGACGCCGGCGATGATCGCCGAGTTCTATGACCGCTCCCCCAGCCGCAGCCTGCCGATCGGCTCGCTGGATGCCGGCGTGTATTTCGACCGCGAAACCGAGATCAAGGGCGACCGCTTCCTGCAGACGCTGGAGCCGCGACTGTTCTACCTCAATGCGCCTTATCGCGATCAGGGCGGCCTGCCGATCTTCGATACGCGCCCGTTCAACTTCAGCTACGGCCAGCTGTTCCGCGACAACCGCTATACCGGCCCGGACCGCCAGACCGATGCCAACCAGCTGACGCTGGCGCTGACCACCCGGCTCCTGCGCCAGAAGGACGGCTTCGAGCGCCTGTCGGCGAGCATCGGCCAGATCCGCTATTTCGATGACGTGCGGGTAACGGCGCCGAACGAAGTCCCGCTGGAAAAAGGCAAGTCGGCCTGGGTGGTGGACGCCAACTATGCCCCCACCGATCGCTGGACCATCGGCGCCTCCTACCAGTGGGACCCGAAGTTCCGCCGGGAAGATCTGGCGAGCGTGCGTGCGCGCTACCTGCTGCCGGATGACGGCGTGGTCAACATCAGCTACCGCCGTCGCCGCGATGTGCTGGAACAGGCCGATTTCTCGTTCCTCTATCCGGTGACGCCGTCCTGGAGCGTCGTCGGCCGCTACTACCATTCGTTCTACCGCGACGAGCAGCGCGGCATCGAGCCCGGCCTGCTGGAAGGCGTCGCCGGCGTCCAGTGGGACAGTTGCTGCCTCGCCGTGCGCGCACTGGTGCGCCGCTACGTGCGCAACCGCGAGGGCGACATGAACACCGGCTTCCAGCTCGAGTTCGTCCTGAAGGGCCTGGGCTCGGCGGGCCAGGACACGGACCGTACGCTGCGCCGTGCTATCCTCGGTTACTACCGAGACGACCTCTATCTCGTCCCACCGAGCAATATCGCGCCGCGTCCGGACGACACCTCCTACGCTCCGGATCCGATGCCATGACCAAGCCGTTTTCCCGCCTCTTTATCGCCGGCCTGCTGACCCTGTCGACGGCTGCCGTGCCCGTCCTGGCGCAGACCCTCCAGCCGCTGGACCGTATCGCGGCGGTCGTCAACGAAGACGTGGTGCTGCAGAGCGAGCTCGACCGCGCCGTGCAGAACGTGCTGACCCAGTACGCCAACCAGCCGGGCCAGCTGCCGCCGCGCGCGGTGCTGGAACGCCAGGTACTCGAGCGCCTGGTGCTGGTCAAGCTGCAGGTCGCGCGTGCAGCGGAGACCGGCGTACGCGTCAATGACGCCGACCTCAACAACGCGGTCAACGCCGTTGCCCAGCAGAACGGCACCACCCCGGACGGTCTGCGTCAGCGGCTGGAAGCCGATGGCATGTCGTTCCCGGAGTTCCGCAATTCGCTGCGCGACGAAATCACCATCCAGCGCCTCAAGCAGGGCTTCGCGCAGACCCGCGTGAACGTCAGCGAGGGCGAAGTCGATGCCGCGCTGGCCGCCCAGGCCGCCAGCGGTACGCAGTACCGCTTGGCCCACATCCTGGTTGCGCTGCCCGACGGCGCCAGCGCCGAACAGATCAGTACGGGCCAGGGCAAGATCGACGGCGTCAAGGCGCTGGTCGACAAGGGCGAAATCGAATTCGCCGCCGCCGCGGTGCGCTATTCCGACAGCCCCAACGCGCTGGAAGGCGGCGACCTGGGCTGGCGCAGCGTGGATGAAATCCCGACCGCCTTCGTCGAGATGCTGAAGGGCATGAGCCCGGGCCAGGTCGTCGGTCCCCTGCGCGGCCCCAGCGGCTTCCAGCTGCTGAAGCTGGTGGAGACGCGCGACGCCGCGCAGGCCGAGAAGCGTTCCGTCGAGGAGTACAACGCACGCCACATCCTGGTTCGCATCACCCCGACCCAGGATGCCGCGGCCGCAAAGGCCAAGATCGACACGCTGCGCGCCCGCATCGCCGGCGGTGCCGATTTCGTCGCCGTGGCCAAGGAATCCACCGAGGATGCGAACAGCCGCGATGACGGTGGCGACCTGGGCTGGTTCCCGGCCGATGCGTTCGGTCCGGCATTCGGCAGGGAAGTGACCGGCCTGCAGGATGGCCAGGTGAGCGCACCATTCCGCACGGACGCTGGCTGGCACATCGTCCAGCGCGTTGGTGCCCGCCAGACCGACGTGACCGACCAGAACCGCCGTGCCCAGGTCCGCGACACCATCGGCCGCCGCAAGGCGGAAGACGAGTACAACCGCTACCTGCAGGAACTGCGTGGCGAAGCCTACGTGAACTTCCGTAGCGGCGACCGCGCCGAGACCACGCCGGGCGGCTGACATGACGCCCCGGCTGGCGCTGGTCCCGGGCGAGCCTGGCGGCATTGGACCGGAGCTCTGCGTGCGGTTGGCGCAGGTGCTCCGCCAGGACTGCACCCTGCTCGCTTTCGGTGACGCCGCCACCCTGGGCGCCGCGGCGGACGTGCTGGGCCTCCCGCTCCGCCTGCTTGCAGAACACGATGTCGCCACCCAGCCTGGCGACCTCCGCCTGCGGCCTGTTCCGAACGCGGTGGCCACTACGTTCGGCAAGACCGAACCCGGGAATGCACGGGCCGTCATCGATGCGCTGACGCACGCGGCGGATGCCTGCCTTCAGGGTCGGCTGGACGGCGTTGTGACGGGCCCGGTGCACAAGGCCGCCATCAATGCGGGCGGCATCGCCTACAGCGGCACCACCGAACTGCTCGCCGACCATGCCGGCCGGCCGGTGGTGATGATGCTGGCGAACGACATCGTGCGCGTCGCGCTGGCGACGACCCACCTGCCCTTGCGCGCTGTCCCCGATGCGATCACATCCGCGGCGCTGGAGCAGGTCCTGCGCATCACGCACACCGCGCTGCGCAGCGACTTCGGCATCGCCGATCCCGTCATCGCCGTACTCGGCCTCAATCCGCATGCGGGCGAAGCCGGGCATCTGGGGCACGAGGAGATCGAGGTCATCGAACCGCTGCTGCACGCGTTGCGCGCGGACGGCATGCGCCTGGAAGGTCCGCTGCCCGCCGATACCGCCTTCCTGCCGCAGAAGCTGCAGGGCTTCGATGCCGTGGTCGCGATGTACCACGACCAGGGCCTGCCGGTACTCAAGTACAGCGGTTTCGAGCAGGCGGTGAACCTGACGCTGGGCCTGCCGTATCCGCGGGTGGCGGTCGATCATGGCACCGCGCTCGACCTGGCGGGCAAGGGCATCGCCGACCCGTCCAGCCTGTTCGCGGCGGTCGCCACGTGCGCGCGGATGGCGGCCCGTCGCGCACGCTGAGGATCGCCACGGGCGTGCGATGCGGCCTTCCCGCATAATTCCCGCATGTCGCATTTCAAGGCTCCCCCCAAGAAGTCCCTCGGCCAGCACTTCCTGACCGACCGCAGCTACATCGACAAGATCGTGATGGCAGTGAACCCGCAGCCCGGCGACCGGCTGGTGGAGATCGGACCTGGCCAGGGCGCGATCACCTTTCCGCTGCTGCGGAAACATGGCGAGCTGACCGCCATCGAGTTCGACCGCGACCTGATCACGCCGCTGATGGAGGCGTCCGAAGGCGTCGGCCGGCTGACGATCATCCACAAGAACGTGCTGGACGTGGACTTCGGCAAGCTCGCCGGCGACGACAAGCTGCGCCTGGTGGGCAACCTGCCGTACAACCTGTCGTCGCCGATCCTGTTCCATGCGATCGAACACGCCGCGTCGATCCACGACATGGTCTTCATGCTGCAGAAGGAAGTCGTGGACCGCATGGCCGCCGAACCCGGCAGCAAGGTCTATGGCCGCCTCAGCGTGATGTTGCAAGCCTACTGTCGCGTGGATTCGCTGTTCGTCGTGCCGCCGGGCGCCTTCCGTCCGCCGCCGAAAGTCGACTCGGCGGTGGCGCGACTGGTACCGCGCGATGCGTCCGCCGTCGGCATCGCGGACCACCGGCGCTTCGGCGACGTGGTGCGTGCGGCGTTCGGCCAGCGCCGCAAGACCCTGCGCAATGCGCTGGGCGGCACGTGCTCGACCGACCAGATCGAAGCCGCCGGCCTGCGTCCCGATGCGCGCGCCGAACAGATCGAGGTCGAGGGCTTCGTCCGTCTTGCCAACCTGCCGGCGGAAGGCTGACCCACGCTCCACCACGGCGTCGTTTCCGCTTTTACACGCCTTTGCATACACTTCCCGCATGGATTCCCCCGACTACGCCATCGACGTCGATGTCGCGACGCGCTTCCTGGACGATCAGTCCACGCCCGAGGACGGGCGTTACGTGTTCGCGTACACCATCCGCATCCACAACCGCGGCCGTGTGCCCGCGCAGTTGCTGCGCCGTCACTGGGTCATCACCGATGCGAACGGCAAGGTGGAAACCGTGGATGGCGAGGGCGTGGTAGGCGAGCAACCCTGGCTGAGGCCGGGCGAGGATTTCCACTATACGTCCGGCGCCATCCTCGAGACCTCGCTGGGCACCATGCAGGGCCGCTACGACATGCTCGCCGACGACGGCACCCGTTTCGACGCTCCCATCGCCACCTTCACCCTGTCCGTCCCGCGGACGCTGCACTGAGGCCGCGGCGCGATGAGTGTCTGGGCCATCGGCGACCTGCAGGGCTGCTACGACGCCACGCAGCGGCTGCTCGAGAAGATCCGCTTCGATCCCGCGCAGGACCGTCTCTGGTTCTGCGGCGACCTGGTCAACCGCGGCGGCCAGTCGCTGGAAACGCTGCGGCTGGTGTATTCGCTGCGCGAACACAGCACCACGGTGCTGGGCAACCACGACCTGTCGCTGCTGGCCATCGGCGAACGCTCGCCGGACGAACAGCGCAAGGTCAATCCCGACCTGCAACGCGTGGTGCTCGCGGACGACGCACGCGTGCTGCTGGACTGGCTGCGCATGCAGAAGCTGGTGCACGTGGACCGTGAGCTGGGCTGGATGATGGTGCATGCCGGCCTGGCGCCGAAATGGACCACCGCACTGGCCGAAAAGCATGCGCGCGAAGTCGAGCAGCAACTGCACGGCAACGCCTATCGCAAGCTGTTCCGCAACATGTACGGCGACAAGCCCAACTGGGCGCCGCACCTGTCGGGCCACGACCGTTCGCGCGCCATCATCAACGTGCTTACCCGCATGCGTTACTGCACGCCGCGTGGCCGTATGGCGATCGAGGAAAAGGGCGCACCCGGCCGCCAGGCGCAGGGCCTGTATCCCTGGTACGAAGTGCCAGGCCGTGCCGAGCGCGATCTGAAGATCGTCTGCGGCCACTGGTCCACGCTGGGCCTGATGATCGGGCATGGTGTGCATGCGATCGATACCGGCGCCGTGTGGGGCGGCAAGCTCACCGCATTGCAGCTGGATACGGACGATGTCCGCCTCGTGCAGGTGCCCGGTCGCGACGTCCCGCCACCGCCCAAGGGCGAACTGCCGAAGGACTGAGCATGCGACGGGCGCGGCTATCGACGCTGTGCCTGATCCTGCTGGCGCTCACGGCCTGCCGCGATGAGACGCCGGTCGCCGTCGACACCGCTCCGGATGCGCCTCCCGCCACCTCGCCCCCGCTGGTCGCCGCGGCACGTGCGCAGATCGGCGTGGTCCGCGTGTACGACCCGGCCTACTTCAGCCTGTCGTACCCCGGCGGCGATGTGCCGTCCGATCGCGGCGTCTGTACGGACGTGGTCATACGCGCGCTACGCACACGGGGACTGGACCTGCAGCAGGCGATCCACGACGACATGCGTATTCACTTCGATGGATACCCGAATCTGTGGGGGCTGGTCCGTCCAGATCGCAACATCGATCATCGACGCGTTCCCAACCAGATGCTCTGGTTCGAACGACAGGGATGGCAGCAGGCCATTGGCGGTTCGGCGGACGATTTCTCGCCCGGCGACATCGTCGTCTGGAAGCTCACGGGCAGCGGCCTGCTGCATATCGGCATCGTGTCGGACCGGCGCAGTCGTGATGGCACACCGCTGATCCTGCACAACATCAACGCCGGCACGCAGGAAGACGACCTGCTGTTCCAGCACGCGATCATCGGCCACTATCGTCCACCGGCGGCGCTGTCGCGCGGCTAGCGCGCGCGGTGGTACTCCACGAAGTCGAACGCCAGTGCGTGCTTCGCATCGACGCCGTGGGGTTCTCGGGCGACCTCGCGCCAATCCGCAGGATCGAACATGGGGAAGAACGCGTGGGCATCGTCGACGATCGTGTCGACCTCGGTCACATGCAACACGTCGGCGCGGTCCAGCGTCAGCGCATAGACCTCGCCACCGCCGATCACGCACAGCTCTTCCGCCTCCTGTCCGGCTGCGATACCGATCGCCTCATCGACCGACATCACCGCCTGCATGCCGTCGAACGGCACGCGACCGCTGCGGGTCAGCACCAGGTTGAGTCGTCCGGGAAGCGCACGGCCGAGCGACTCGGCCGTTTTGCGCCCCATGAGCACCGGCTTGCCGAGCGTCAGCGCCTTGAAGCGCTTCAGGTCGTCGGGCAGGCGCCAGGGAAGATCATTGTCGCGACCGATGGCGCGGTGACGGTCCAGCGCGACGACCAGCGAGATCCGCATCGCGGCTCAGACCGCCACCGGCGCCTTGATCGCCGGAAGCGGGTCGTAACCATGGATCTCGATGTCGTCGAAGGTGAAGCCGAACAGGTCGGTGACGTCAGGATTGAGGTGCAGCTTCGGTAGCGCACGCGGCGTGCGCGACAGCTGCTCGCGCGCCTGCTCGTAGTGGTTGGAATACAGGTGCGCATCACCGAGCGTGTGCACGAAGTCGCCCACGCCCAGGCCCGTCGCCTGCGCCACCATGTGCGTCAGCAGCGCGTAGCTGGCGATGTTGAACGGCACGCCCAGGAAGATGTCGCCGCTGCGCTGGTACAGCTGGCAGCTGAGCTTGCCGTCCACCACGTAGAACTGGAACAGCGAATGGCACGGCATCAACGCCATCTTCGGCAGCTCGGCCACGTTCCACGCACTGATCACCAGACGGCGCGAGTCGGGGTTGCGCTTGATCTCGTCCACCAGCCACTGCATCTGGTCGATGGTCTTTCCATCCGCGCCTTCCCAGCTGCGCCACTGTTTGCCGTACACCGGCCCCAGTTCGCCATGCTCGTCGGCCCACTCGTCCCAGATGCTGACCTTGTTGTCCTTGAGGTAGGCGATGTTGGTCTCGCCCTTCAGGAACCACAGCAGTTCATGGATGATCGAGCGCAGGTGCAGCTTCTTGGTGGTGACCAACGGGAAGCCTTCGTTGAGGTCGAAGCGCATCTGCCAGCCGAACACGCTGCGCGTGCCGGTGCCGGTGCGGTCGGACTTCTCGGCGCCCTGCTCAAGCACGTGGCGCAACAGGTCGAGATACTGCTTCATGGCTTGGCTCCGGTGAAGGGCGTCATGCGGTTTCCTTGCCGGCGGCCGGCGCAGGCACGACAGGCTGCAGCGTCGGTGCGCGACGCGACAGCCACAGCAGGTACAGGCCCAGCAGCACCAGCGGCAGGCTGAGGATCTGGCCCTTGGTCAACCAGCCCCACGCGACATAGTGGCCTTCGTCCGGCACGCGCACGAACTCCACCAGGAAGCGGAACACGCCGTACATCAATGCGAACAGGCCGGAGACGAGATAGCGCGGACGCGGCTTGCGCGATACCAGCCACAGCACGGCGAACATCACCAGTCCTTCGAGAAAGGCCTGGTAGAGCTGCGAGGGATGGCGGGCGAACGGGTCGAGCGCGCCGGCGGCGTACTGCGCCTGCAACTGGGCGGCATCCAGCGAACGCAGCGCCGGATCGGTCGGGAAAATCACGCCCCAGCCCGCGTCTGTCGGCTTGCCCCACAGCTCCGCACCGATGAAATTGCCGAGGCGGCCGAAGCCCAGCCCCGGCGGCACCAGCGGCGCCACGAAATCCATCGTGTCGAAGAAATGCAGCCGGTGCTTGCGCGACCACCACAGCGCTGCGGCCATCACGCCGAGCAGACCGCCGTGGAAACTCATGCCGCCTTCCCACACCTTGAAGATCGACAGTGGATTGTCGAGGAAGGTGCCGAAGCCGTAGAACAAGACGTAGCCGATGCGTCCGCCCAGCACCACGCCGAGCATGGCGTAGAACAACAGATCGGAGAACGCGTCCGCGTTGACGCCAGGCAGCCGGCCCTGCGACGCCCGCAGGCGCCCCAGCCACCAGGCCGTGATGAACGCGAGCAGGTACATCAGGCCGTACCAGTGCAGCTTGACCGGACCCAGCGAGAAGATGATCGGATCGATCTGGTGGAGGTAGATCATGCGCCTCGGCGTGGCCGGTGGAGATGGGCTATTTTGCCCCAGCCGGTCCGCGCGTGGATGACCACGGACCGCACCGACGCCCCTCAATCCAGCAGATGGGGCCGATTGGGCAATTCATCCTCATCCTGCTGTCCGTCGGGCTGCGGGAAATGCCGCGCCAAGTGATCCGACACGGCGCGGATGCCTTCCAGGATCGCCTGCTCGGGATGGTCTGCCCGCATCTCCGCCTCGATCAGGCGGCACACCGCAGCCCATTCCGCGTCGCTCACGCGCCCGGTCAGTCCGCGGTCGGCCACGATCTCGATCCGGTGATCGGCCAGCAGCAGGTAGATCAGCACGCCATTGTTGGCGTCGGTGTCCCAGGTGCGCAGGCGGACGAACGCTTCGTGCGCGCGCTCCCGCGCCTGCGTGCCGGCCAGCAACGCGCCGGGCGGCAGACTGGACTCCACCGCGAACATGACCTCGCCGCGATGCCTGCGTTCACCGTCGGCGATCGCCTGGGTGATGCGCTGCAGGCTGTGCTCCGGGAACAGCCTGCGCGACGACGGCGCGAACAGATGGCGCAGCAGCCTCATCACCAGCTCCCCGAGGCGCCACCGCCTCCCGACATGCCGCCACCGCCGCCCCAGCCGCCGCCTCCTCCGAAGCCGCCACCGCCGCCGCCGAATCCGCCACCTCCCCACCCGCCTCCGCCGAATCCGCCCCAGCCGCCATGGCGCGCGTAGCGCCCGGACGAGACCAAGAACAGGCCGTAGAACAGCCCCATGATGCCCGCGAAGGCCGCCAGGGGAATGACCGACGACAGCAGCATCGTCACGCCTCCGGCCGCGCCGCCGGTGAATGCACTGCGCAACAGGCGCGGCGCCTTGCCGAACACGCCACGGACCAGCGTGGCGACAACGAACGCCGCGAACAGGGCGAACAATCCGCCACTGCCCGCGGGCGCTTCGCCATCGCCGCCCCGGTGGGTGCTGACCGGTGCCGGCAGCGCTTCGCCATCGACGAGCTTCACCAGCACGGCGGTCGCGTCGCCGATCCCGCCGGCGAAGTCGCCCGCGCGGAACTTCGGCACCAGGTACTCCTGGATGATGCGATTGGCGACGGCATCGGGGATGGCGCCTTCGAGACCGTAACCGGGATGGATGCGCACGCGCCGGTCGTCCTTGGCGACCACCAGGATCACGCCGTCGTCCACGCCCTTGCGCCCCAGCTTCCACTGGTCGAACACGCGCTGGGTGTAGTCGAAGATGTCTTCCGGCTGCGTGCTGGGCACGATCAGTACCTGCAGCTGGCTGCCCTTGCGCTGCTGCAAGGCCAGCGCCTGCGCTTCCAGCTGCTGCTTCTGTGCGGCATCCAGCGTGCCGGTGGTGTCGACCACCGGCGAATCGAGTGCGGGGATGGGCGCGAGCGACTGCGCCCCGGCGGGCACGACGATCAGCAGCAGGCAGAACGCCAGCGCGCGGAGCATGGGAAGGCTACGTCGCCGCTCAGTTGTCCGGCGACGGCGCGGGCGGCGGTGTCGGTTGCTGCGGCGCGGCCGGTGCAGGCGGCGGCGAGCCGAAATCCACCGCCGGCGCTTCCGAGATCGCCGCCTCGTTCTGGACGGAGAAGTTCGGCTTTTCCTTCGCGCCGGTGATCTTGGCGGTGATCAGTTGCGGGAACTGGCGGATGTAGGTGTTGTAGTCCTGCACCAGCTGGATGTAGCGGCCGCGCGCGACGGTGATGCGGTTCTCGGTGCCCTCCAGCTGCGCCTGCAGGTCGCGGAAAGACTGGTCGGATTTCAGGTTCGGGTAGTTCTCGGTGACCATCAACAGCCGGTTCAACGCGCCGGACAACTCGCCCTGCGCCTGCTGGAACTGCTGCAGCGACGCGGCATCGTCGGCGTTGACCTGGATCTGGCCGACGCGCGCACGTGCGTTGGTCACGTCGGTCAGCACCTGGCGCTCCTGCTGGGCGTAGCCCTGCACGGTCTTGACCAGGTTCGGAATCAGGTCCGCACGGCGCTTGTACTGGTTGAGCACCTCGGACCAGCCGGCCTTCACCGCTTCGTCCTTCTGCTGGATGGCGTTGTAGCCGCAGCCGGACAGCAACGCGACGAGCACGACGAGCAACCACAGACGCGACACCTGGCGCATGGCACGGCACTCCATTGAAGGACGCGCCGATTGCAGCACCTCGCCCGGAACCGTGCAAGCACCGTCATGGCCGCGCAGGGTTGTTACCGGATCGTGAAAAGCGAAGGGCTCCCGTCGGGAGCCCTTCGTGCACGATCTCCGCCGCGTGCGCTTACTCGCGCAGCATGCGCTGGTTGGCGCGCTTCTTCGCCCACAGGTTGAGGCACTCCACCACGGCGGAGAAGCCCATCGCGCCGTACAGGTAGCCCTTCTCGATGTGCAGCTCGAAGCCATCCAGCAGCAGGTAAGCACCGACGGCCACGATGAAGGCCAGCGCCAGCATCTTGATGGTCGGGTTGTTGTCGATGAACTGGCCCAGCGGCTTGGCCGCCAGCAGCATGACCATCACCGCCAGCAGGATCGCGGCCACCATCACCGGCGTGTGATTGGCCATGCCGACCGCCGCGATCACCGAGTCCAGCGAGAACACGATGTCGATGACGGCGATCTGCGCGATCACGCCGGCGAACGACACGGCCGGACGCGTGTGCACGTCTTCCGAATCCGGCTCGCCCTTCACCAGTTCCAGGATTTCCTTGGTGCCCTTCACCAGCAGGAACAGGCCGCCGATGATCAGCACCAGGTCGCGCACCGAGATGCCCTGGCCGAACACGGTGAACAGGTCGGCGGTCAGGCCCGCCAGCCAGGCCAGCGTCAGCAGCAGCAGGATGCGGGTGATGCACGCCACCGCGATGCCGAACTTGCGCGCGACCTCGCGCTGGTGAGGCGGCAGCTTGCTGACCGCGATGGAAATGAAGACCAGGTTGTCGATGCCCAGCACGATCTCGATCGCGCTCAGCGTGACCAGCGTGATCCACACCTGGGGATCGGAAAGCAGTTCCATCATCGGGGAGTACCTTGGTTCAGATCAGAAAGTCAGAGATAGCGGGGTGCGAGGATCAGACCCCAGCACAGCAGTACGTTCATCATCAGCACGAAGACGGCGGCGGAGCCCATGTCCTTCGCGCGACCGGCGAGTTCGTGGTGCTCGGGGCCGTAGCGCTCGATCACCGCTTCCACCGCGGAATTCAACAGTTCGGCCGCCAGCACCAGCAGGCAGCTGCCGATCATCACGGCGCGTTCCAGCCCGCTCCCCCCGAGCCACAGCGCCAGCGGCGCCAGGACGACCAGCAGGTACACCTCCAGGCGGAACGAGGATTCGTGCACCCACGCCGCACGCAGTCCCTGCAGCGACCAGACGGCGGCCTTGAGGATGCGGCCCGGGCCGCGGGGGAGATGTCCGATTTCGTCAGCCATGGGCAGGTCGATGCGAAGGAGGCCCCGCATCGTCCCCGGCCGGCCAGGTGGTGCCTGGGCCAGCAGGGGTCGGATCGGGTGGAACCGGCGCAGGTGGCGCGCCAAGGTGGCGATTTTGCCACAAGGTGCCCCCGCGCCGGTTTGCATCACCCGTCCCCGGCTGGTCCACTAGGTGCGACCTGCCCCCGAGGAGCCCTTCCCCCGTGACGTTCCTGAACTCCCTTCGCCTGCCCCTGTCCGCGCTCGCCCTGGTCGCCGTGCTGGCCGCCTGCGCGGGCAGCCCGCTCGCGACCTCCGACGCGCCGTCCGCCCCCCCCGCGAAGACCGCCCCCCGCATTCCGGACCAGGTCTCCAACGCGGCCTGGGAGACCGACATGCAGCGCTTCGCAGCCGAAGATGCGCAGTCGCCGCCGCCGCGGGGCGGTGTGGTGTTCACCGGCAGTTCGTCGATCCGCCTGTGGGACACGCTGGCGCAGGACTTCCCGGGTGTGCCGGTGATCAACCGCGGCTTCGGCGGATCCGAACTGCGCGACAGCACCTGGTACGCGGACCGCACCATCGTGCGATACGCGCCCCGGCAGATCCTGATCTACGCCGGCGACAACGATCTGAATTCGGGCCGCTCGCCGCAGCAGCTGCGCGCGGACTTCATCGCCTTCGTCGAACGCGTGCGCCGCGACCTGCCGAAGGCGGAGATCGCCTATATCAGCACCAAGCCCAGCCCGTCGCGCGCGCAGCTGCTGCCCGCGCAACGTGAAGCGAACGCGCTGGTAGCCGCGGAAGCGAAACGTCTGGGCGTGGATTACATCGACGTCTTCACGCCGATGCTGGACACCGCCGGCCAGCCGAACGAGGCGCTCTTCATCGACGACCGCCTGCACATGAATGCCGCCGGCTACGACATCTGGCAGCGGGTGATCACCCCCTACGTGAAGTGACCACCCGCCCGCGCCGGCGGATCACCGTCGGCGCGGCGCGCCTTCGTTCTGGTGCAGGCTCAGCACGTTGCCGTCCGGATCGAGGAAGTCCAGCGACAGCCCGCCATCGGGCGATTCGCTGACCGGCACCACGATCTCCACGCCCTTCGCGGCCAGCGCCTCGGCATGGTCGTCGATGCCGCCGTCGAGGCTGAAGACGACGACCGGCGATTCGCCTGGTCGCGCCGGGCGCGCGATGAACACCAGCGCCAGTTCGCCGACTTCGCCCATCGCGAACGGACCGTCGTGCCCGTCCATGGCGTCGATGGGCAGACCCAGGGTGTCGCGGTAGAACGCCACCGACCGGGCCAGGTCGGAGACGAAGAACACGATGGCGCCTACCTTGCAGTGCGTGAGCATGGGATGTCCTCCTGTGTGATTCCCTTCTGTCCGTTGCCGCGGGAAGGCGATGTGTGAGCACCGGCATCGATCAGGATCAGATGCCCGTCCGGGTCGTGCGTTCCCAGGCCCTCGCCCGCCTGCATCGCGGCCTTCAGCGCGCGCCGGGCCAGGCCGAAGGCGAGGTCGACGCGGCGGGCGGGATCGCGCATATGCGCCAGCGCGATGCTGTCGGCGCGCACCGTCGGGGACTGCGCGGCGAGCGTCTTGCGGATGCGGGTCAGGCGCTGCCGGAACGCCGTCGGCTCGATCCGCAGGATCCAGCGGATTTCGTCCGCCGACAGCCCGTGTAGCGCCAGCACGACCAGCCGGCGCGCGGAAGGCGGCAGCGTCCTGAGCCAGAGCAGCTGCGTCACCGGATGTGCAGCTTCTCCGAGCGTCGCGGGATCGGCGGCATCCTCCACGTCGAGGTCCGCTTGTGCTTCGCGCCGGCGCCGACGGACCGCCGTGCGTGCGGCCATCGCCGCTTGGCGACGGAGTACGCCGGACAGCCAGGGCAGGTCATGCCGTCCGGCGACCACGCCGGCGAGCAGCGTGTCCTGCACCAGGTCCTCCGCCTCGTCCGCACGACGGCACAGCCGCAACGCCTGCGCGCGCAGGGTGCGATAGACCGCCAGCGTCAGTGCTTCTCCTCGGCCTTCCGACGATGCCGTCACTCAGACGTCCTGGTAGATGGCGGTGCCGCGCGTGCCGTCCGGCCGCACCCAGCCGCGGTACATGCCGCGCGTATTGAGCACGAGCGCGAGATTGCCGTCGCGGTCCACCGCGATCGCACCACCGTCGCCGCCATGTTGCGGCACCTCGCCGAGAATGACGTCTTCCACCGCATCGCGCAGACGATCGCCGCGGTAGGCGACGCGTGCGGCGATGTCGTGGGCCGCCGCGTTGCGGATGTAGAACTCGCCCCAGCCACTGCACGATACCGCGCAGCGTGCATCGGCCCAGGTGCCGGCGCCGATCACCGGCGAGTCGCCGACACGCCCCCAGCGCTTGTTGGTCATGCCGCCGGTGGAGGTCGCGGCCGCCAGGTGTCCGCGGCTGTCCAGGGCCACCGCACCGACCGTGCCGAAGTACTTGCCGCGCAGGTCGTCGTTGGCGTGCCAGGCCTGTTGCTCGCGTTGCTGCGCATCGCGCAGTTGCACGCGCCGCGCCTCGGTCGAGAACCAGCCGTTCGGCACGCGCTCGATGGCCGGCTGGGTGTCGGCGAACTGCTCGGCGCCGTCGCCGATCAGGAACACGTGCGGCGAATCCTCCAGCACACGCCGTGCCAGCCGCACGGGATGGCGCACGGTCATCACGCCCGCGACCGAGCCGGCGCGACGGTGTCGTCCGTCCATGATCGAGGCATCGAGTTCGTGCCGGCCTTCGGCGGTGAACACCGACCCGCGCCCGGCGTTGAAATGCGGCGAATCCTCGAGCACGGCCACCGCGGCTTCCACAGCGTCGAGCGCGGCACCGCCCGTGGCGAGGATGGCATGGCCGGCATCGAGCGCACGCGCGAGTTCGGCGTGGATCGCGTTTTCCAGGTCGGCGCCCAGGCTGCCCGGTTCGATCACGCCGGCACCCCCATGGATGGCGAGTGCAAGCGGCCGGCGGGACGAATGCGGGCTCATGGCGCAGGCACCACCGGAAGGCGCGACGGGACTTCAGCATACTCCCGCCGTCGCGCCGCACCAGCCCCGCGGATGGCCTATTGCGAGCGCAGCGCCTCGATGGGATCGAGCTGCGACGCCTTGCGTGCAGGGTAGTAGCCGAAGAACAGGCCGGTGGCGATCGAGAAGCCCGCGGCAAGCCCGATGACCTGCCCGTTCAACGCGACCGGCAGTTCGCTGAACTGCCCCACCAGCAGCGCACCGACGACGCCGATGACGATGCCCAGCACGCCGCCGCCGAGCGACAGCAGCATGGCCTCGGCAAGGAACTGCCGGCGCACGTCGCCCGGCCCGGCGCCCACCGCCATGCGCAGGCCGATCTCGCGGATGCGCTCGGTCACCGACACCAGCATGATGTTCATGATGCCGATGCCGCCGACGATCAGCGAGATGGTCGCCACCGCGCCCAGCAGCAGCGACATCAGCTTGGTGGTGGCGGTGCGCGTGGCGACGATCTCGGAGATGTTGCGGACGTTGAAGTCGTCCTCTTCGCCCGGACTGATCTTGTGGCGCTGGCGCAGCAGCGCTTCCACTTCGCCCTGCACGTAGCCGAGGTCCTTGGCGTCGGCCACGGTCAACGCGACCTGCTGCACGGCACCCGGCGGCAGGCCCATCGAGCCCATCAGGCGGCGGCGCGCGGTCTCCAGCGGCACCATCATCACGTCGTCCTGGTCCTGGCCGAAGCCGCCCTGCCCTTTCGGTGCCAGCGTGCCGACGACGGTGAACGGCACGCGCCCCAGGCGCACGGTCTGGCCGATGCCGCTGTCCTCGCCGAACAGGGTGCGCCGGACCGTCTCGCCCAGGATCACCACCTTGTCGGCGCTGGAATAGTCCTGCGCATCGAAGCCTTCGCCGTTGGCGATGACCCAGCTGTTGATGTCGAAGAAGTCGGCCTGCACACCCTGCCAGCTGGTCGAGGCATTGTTCTCGGCGAACACGATCTGGGTGTTGCCCCGCAACGCGCCGGCCACGTACTGCACTTCCGGGATCTCGTTGCGGATGGCATCCACATCGCCTTCCTTCAGCGTGTAGAAGCTGCTGGAGCTCATGCGCACGCCACCGCCGCCGGGACCGCGGCCGGCGCCCGGGCTGATATCCAGGCGCTGCGAGCCCAGTCCGGAGACCAGCTTGTCGATCTCGGCCTGCGTGCCCTGGCCCACCGACACCATGACGATGACGGCGGCGATGCCGATGATCACGCCCAGCGACGTCAGCGCGCTGCGCATCCAGTTGCCACGCAGCGCGTGCAGCGCGGTGCGAAGGATGTCGGAGAACTTCATGACCGGCCTCCCGCGTGGTCCGTGTCTTCGTGCAGTTCGCCGTCGCGCATCACCAGGATGCGGTCGGCGTGCGCGGCGACTTCCGCGTCGTGTGTGATCAGGATGACGGTATGGCCGTCGTCGCGCAGGCGCTTGAACAGCGCCAGGATCTCCTCGCCGGTCTTGCTGTCCAGTGCGCCGGTCGGTTCGTCGGCCAGCAGGATCGGCGGCTGGTTGATCAGCGCGCGCGCGATGGCGACCCGCTGCTGCTGGCCACCGGACAGTTCATTGGGACGATGACCGGCCCGCTCGGCCAGCCCGACCGCGGCCAGCGCCTGGCGCGCGCGTTCGGCGCGCTCGCCGGGCGGCACCTGCGCATAGCCCAGCGGCATCGCCACGTTGTCCAGCGCCGTCATCCGCGGCAGCAGGTGGAAGCCCTGGAACACGAAGCCGATCTTCTCGCGGCGAAGGATCGCCAACTGCTCGGCGTCCAGCGTGGCCACGTCGATACCGTCGCACAGGTAACGGCCGTCGCTGGGCGTGTCCAGGCAGCCGATCAGGTTCATCAGCGTGGACTTGCCCGACCCGGACGGTCCCATGATGGCGACGAAGTCGCCGCGGTCCACGCGCATGTCCACGCCACGCAGCGCGATCACTTCCGCCTCCGTGCCGGCGGAGTAGACCTTGCCCAGCGCGTGCGTCTGGATGACCGGGATGCGGTCGTCGATGGTCGCGGACGGCGTGCTCATTCCTTCGCGCGCTCGCCCACGACCATCACGTCGCCTTCCTTCACCGCGCCGGACACCTCGGTGCTGGTGCCATCGCTGGCACCCACGCGCACCTGCACCTGCTCGGGCTTGCCGTTGACCAGCTTGTACAGCGGCGCACGCTTGGCGCCGAGCAGCGTGCGCAGTTCGCCATCCCAGCGCTGCTTCTGCGTTTCGTCCAGCGTCGCGCGGAACGGCGCGAAATCCTGCTGCATGCGCTCGGCCATGCGCTGGCGGATCTGTGCCTGCATCGCGCCGCCACCACCGCTGCTGTTGCCGCCGGGGCGCGGGCCACCGCCCGGTCCACCGAACATGCTCGCGCCACCGCGCTGCTGCGCCTGCGCCGCGCGCGCGGCCTGGCGTTCGCGCAATGCCGCCAGCGCCGTATCGAACGCAGCCTGCTGGTCCGGCTTCAGTTGCAGGCTGCCGGCCACTCGCACCAGATCGTCGCTGACGCCGCTGCCGCCTCGGTTCTGGCCGCCCTGCGGGGCCTGCGCGCCGGCGGCGGCGTTGGCTTCCTCGCCCGTCGGCTTGTAGCGCAGCGCCGCGTTGGAGATCTTGAGGATATCGTCGCGCTTGCTGACCTCGATCTCGGCGTTGACGGTCAGGCCGGGCAACAGCGTGCCGTCGCTGTTGTCCACGCTGACCACCACCGGGTAGGTCACCACGTTGCTGGTGGTGGTGGCGGACAGGCGCACCTGCTGCACCTCGCCACGGAACTGGCGGTCGGCAAACGCATCGACGGTGAACGAGACCGATTGGCCGACCTTGACCTGGCCGATGTCGGCCTCGTCGACGGCCAGTTCGATCTTCATCTTCGACAGGTCTTCGGCGATGGTGAACAGTTCCGGCGCCTGCAGGCTGGCCGCCACGGTCTGGCCCGGCTCGATGCTGCGGGTCAGCACCACGCCGTCCACCGGCGAGCGGATGACAGTGCGGTCCAGGTTGACGCGGGTGGTCTGGGTCGATGCGGTCTGCTGGCGGATCGACGCCTGCGCGGCGTTGACCTGCGCGCGCGCCTGGTCGCGCGCGGCGCGGGCCAGGTCGACGTCGCTCTGCGCGACCAGCTTCTGCGTGCCGAGATCGGCCTTGCGGGTGTAGTCCAGCTCGGCGTTCGCCAGCGTGGCCTGGGCCTGCTTCAGGCTGGCCTGCGCATTGGCGATCTGCGCGTTGCCCTGTTCGATCTGGGCCTCGTAGGTGCTCGGGTCGATGCGGGCCAGCACCTCACCCTTCTTCACTTCACTATTGTAGTCGACCAGTACGTCGGTGACCTGGCCGGAGATCTGGCTGCCGACGGTGACCGTGGAAATGGCGCTGAGCGTGCCGGTGGCCGAGATGGCGACGCGGATGTCGCCGCGTTCGACGGTCGCGGTGCGGTAGGCGCTCTCGGCGCCGTCGGCCTGGCGCGCGGTCCAGTACCAGGCCCCCGCGCCGAGGATCGCGACGACAGCGACTCCGAGCAGGATCTTGGGAAGCGGGGATGTCTTGCGGGGAGCGGTGCGTGCTGGCTGGCTCATGCAGTGAGTCGGCTTGGAGAGTGGGAAGTCGGGAACGGGAACGCGCCCGAGGCCGCGGCGTTGACAGCCTGCGGCGCCGGTCAGTTCCCGTATAGATTAAGGAACGAAGCGGATGGTCGCGGTAGTACCGCGACCCAGCTCGCTGTCCAGCTCGATCTTCCAGCCGAAGCGGTCGCACAACCGGCTGACGATCGACAGGCCCAGGCCGCTGCCGTGCGGGCGCGTGGGATCGGCGCGGTAGAAGGGCTCGAACACCCGCACCATCGACTCGGCCGACATGCCGATGCCGGTGTCCCGCACGACCACGCGGTCCGGTTCCAGCAGCACGTCGATGCGGCCACGGTCGGTATAGGCGCAGGCGTTGCGCAGCAAGTTGCTGACGACCACCTGGAACACCCGCGGCGGCGCATGCAGGCGCGGACGCGCGTGCAGCGTGACTTCCAGATCGACCGGCTTGTTGAGCAGCAGCGTGCGCGCGTTCTCGGCCTCGTCCATGACGATGTCGGCCACGTCGAAGTCCTCGCTCTGCGGCTCGACCTCGGCCTCGCGGGCGAGGATCAGGAACGCATCGATCACCGCTTCCATGTCGCGGCCGGCACGCTGGATGCGCTGCAGTGCACGCGCCACGCGCGGCGGCGAATCCTCGGCCATGCCCATGTCGGTGGCCACGCGGATCACCGTCAACGGCGTGCGCAGTTCATGGCTGGCATCGCGGGTGAAGTCGCGCTCACGGGCCACGTGCGCGCTGACGCGCTGGGCCAGCCCATGCAGCGCGGCGGCCAGCTGGCGCGCCTCGCCCTGCACGTCGCTCGGCAGCCGGTCGGGGGCCAGCGCACTGACGTCCGGACGTCGCGGATCCCACTCCGCGACCTGCCGCGCCAGCCAGCTGACCGGCGACACCAGCCGCTTGGAAGCGCGATACGTCAGCCACGACACGAGATAGATCGCGACCAGCGTCATGATGATCGGCACCGTGCCGAAATAGAACGCCAATCGCTCGGCCTGCGAGCGCAGGAACACCAGGTACAGGCGACCCTCGGGCTGCTCGTCGACCAGCACGAGCAGATCGTCGTCCTTCAGTTCGTGGAAGCCGGGCCGCAGCTCGCGCAGGTTTTCCGGCAACACCAGGTTCGAATGCCCCTTCACCACCAGGTAGCCGCGCAGGTTGTGCGTGTTCGGCGGCGGTTGCGCGGTGCTGGCGCTGTAGAGCTGCCAGAAGTGGGTGGCTTCTTCCTGCAGCGCGGTGTTCATCAGGCTGTGCTTGATGACCGCGGAAATCAGGTACACACCCAGCACGATGGCCAGGCTGACCATCACGGCCTGCAGGATGAAGGCGATCCTGAGTTTGCGGGGCAGGCCGTGGTGGCGCATGGGGATTCGTCGGGCGAAGGCGGGAGTATGCCTTGCGCCGACGGCCGGGTCAGCCGATATCGGCGATACGGTAGCCCGCGCTCTGCACCGTGTGCAGCAGCGGCTTGTCGAAGGGTTTGTCGATCACCTTGCGCAGGTTGTACAGGTGGCTGCGCAGCGTGTCCGAGTCCGGCAGTCCGTTGCCCCAGATCTCGCGCTCGATCTCCTGGCGGGTCACCACGCGCGGCGATTCGCGCATCAGGATGGTCAGCAGCCGCAGGCCGATGGG
Organism: Pseudoxanthomonas sp. LjRoot143; assembly: GCF_964252945.1. Lineage (NCBI taxonomy): Bacteria > Pseudomonadati > Pseudomonadota > Gammaproteobacteria > Lysobacterales > Lysobacteraceae > Pseudoxanthomonas > Pseudoxanthomonas sp. LjRoot143. The sequence continues at coordinate 2,858,270 of NZ_CAXUPM020000001.1, forward strand.
CGACAGCATCAGCTCGGTGCCGCCGCGGGTGGCGCGCATGCTGACCGGGTCCAGCACCAGGTCCGCGACCTTCAGCACCTCGGCGCCCACCTGGCGCCGTTCCCGGCGGATCAGGGCGCGCAACCGGGCTTCCAGTTCCTGGATGGCGAACGGCTTGGTCAGGTAGTCGTCGGCACCGGAACTCAGACCAGTCAGCTTGTCGTCCAGCGTGTCGCGTGCGGTCAGCATCAGGACGGGCGTGGACTTGCGGGCCTCGTTCCTCAGGCGCTTGCACACTTCCATGCCGTCCAGCCGCGGCAGCATCAGGTCCAGGACCAGCACGTCGTAGCTGTTCTCCACCGCCAGGCGGTAGCCGTCCAGGCCGTCGGTGGCGTAGTCGACTTCGAACCCCCGCCCTTCGAGATACTCGCCGATCATCTCGGAAATGTTGCGGTTGTCTTCCACCACCAGCACCAGACCCGCGGTTTCCTGACTGTGTCGCATACCGACTCCTTGAGAGGCTTCAGGTTTGTGAAACTACCGGTCGACCGGTAGACACCGCGTGAAGATGCCCTCTCCATTCAGCCGGCAGTTGGGATTACGCTTCGCCCTCCTCCTCCGACGGCCCTGCCATGATCGACCGCGTCCTGCCCCTCTTCCTGCTGCTGGCGTCCAACGTCTTCATGACGTTCGCCTGGTACGGACACCTCAAGTACAAGTCAGCGCCCCTGTTCGTCGTGATCCTGGCGAGCTGGGGCATCGCCTTCTTCGAGTACATGCTGATGGTGCCGGCCAACCGCATGGGCAGTGCGGTCTACTCGGTGGTGCAGCTGAAGACGATCCAGGAAATCCTGACCCTGCTGGTCTTTGCCGGCTTCAGCACCTGGTACCTGGGCCAGCCGCTGAAGTGGAACCACTACGCCGCCTTCGCCCTGATCGTGGGCGCGGCGTTCCTGATGTTCTACGAGTGAGCAGCCAACTCAGAACCGGATCTTGCCGATGAGGATGTCCTTGAACATCACCCAGTCGCCCGCGAAGGAGTAGAACGGGTGCTTGAAGGTGGCGGGCCGGTTCTTTTCGAAGAAGAAGTGGCCCACCCAGGCGAAGCCGTAGCCGCAGAACAGCGCGGCGAGCAGCCACCACGGGTTGCGTTCGACGATGGCCAGCACCAGCAGCGCGAGCACGCCGCAGCTGCCGATGAAGTGCAGCCGCCGCGAGGTGCGGTTGCTGTGTTCGTTGAGATAGAACGGATAGAACTCGCGGAAGCTGGCGAAGCGGCTCATGTCCTCTCCCACAGGGTCAGGCGGCGCGTGGCGCGAACATGATCACCGCCATGCCGGCCAGGCACAAGCCGGCGCCCAGCAGGTCCCAGCGCGTCGGCTTCACCGCATCCACCGCCCACAGCCACGCGATCGCCATGGTGACGTAGACGCCGCCGTAGGCCGCGTACACGCGGCCGGACGCCGTCGGATGCAGGGTCAGCAGCCACGCGAACAACGCGAGGCTGGCCGCCGCGGGCACCAGCAGCCAGGCGCTTCCTTCCTTGCGTAGCCACAGGTAGGGGAGATAGCAGCCGACGATCTCGGCCAGCGCAGTGACGAGGAACAGCAGCAGGGTCTTCATGTCGCCAGTAGAGCGGAGCTTGCTCCGCTGGACAACCCGCGCACCCATGAACCGTAGAGCGGAGCTTGCTCCGGTGCTTTTCCCGGGAGAGTCGGCGCAGCCGAGCAAGCTCGGCTCTACGGAACTTCGCCCTGCTTCACCCGCGCCCACAACGCTTCCTGCTGCGCCAGCGACAGCGCGGCCATCGTCGTGCCCTCGGCGGCAGCGATCGCCTCCATCGCGCGGAAACGACGCTCGAACTTCAGGTTGGCGCGGCGCAGCGCGCCGCCCACGTCCACCTTGGCGTGGCGCGCCAGGTTCGCCGCGACGAACAGCAGGTCGCCGATCTCGTCCTCCAGCCGCGCATCGCGCTCGGGCGACGGGGATGCGGCGAGTTCGACGCGCACTTCGTCGATCTCTTCGTGCAGCTTGTCGATCACCGGCGCGGTATCCGGCCAGTCGAAGCCGACCCGCGCCGCGCGCGACTGCAACTTGATCGCACGCTGCCATTCGGGCAGCCCGCGCGAGACGCCGGCCAGCGCGGACGAATCTTCCTCGCCCGCCGCCTTGCGCTCGGCGGCCTTGATCGCTTCCCAGTTGACCGTCTGCGCTTCCGCATCGGCGAACGAGGCGTCACCGAACACATGCGGATGGCGACGCACCATCTTGTCGCAGATCGCGTCGACGACGTCGCCGAACGCGAAGGCGCCCTGCTCCTGCGCCATCTGTGCATGGAAGACGACCTGCAGCAGCAGGTCGCCCAGCTCGTCCTTCAGCGCCGGCAGGTCGCCCCGATCGATCGCATCGGCGACCTCGTAGGCCTCTTCCACCGTATACGGCGCGATGGTGGAGAAGTCCTGCTCCAGATCCCACGGGCAACCACCGTCCGGATCGCGCAGGCGGGCCATGATGGCCAGCAGTCGCCCGATGTCGCCGTCAGGCGCTGCGGGCATGTCCATTCGCATCGTCCTGCGTCTGCGCCAGCCACACACGCCACGGCAGCGTCATGTCGCCCAGCGCGACGAAATCGCCATTGAGCAGCGTTTCGCGGCGGTTGTAGCGGAAGGCGCGGCCGTCCGGCGCCAGCAGCGCGCCACCGGCGGCTTCCAGCACGCACTGCGCGGCGGCGGTGTCCCACTCGCTGGTCGGGCCGAAGCGTGGATAGACATCCAATGTGCCTTCGGCGATGCGGCAGAACTTCAGCGACGAACCGAGCGCGACCGTTTCGATGTCGCCCATGCCGTCGAGGAAGGCCTGCGTGCGGGCGTCGCGGTGCGACCGGCTGGCGGCGACCTTCAGCGCACCGGTAGCCGGTGCGCGCGTGCGGATCTGCGCATCCACGTCGCCGACGCGGCGGTAGGCATTGCGGCCCTGCCGCGCGTGCCACGTCTCGCCGGTCACCGGCGCATGCACCACGCCGAAGATCGGCTCGTTCTGTTCGATCAAGGCGATGTTGACGGTGAACTCGCCGTTGCGCTTGATGAACTCGCGCGTGCCGTCCAGCGGATCCACCAGCCAGTAGGTCGGCCACTGGCTGCGCTCGGACCACGGGATGTCCGCGGCTTCCTCCGACAGCACCGGCCATTGCGGGGTCAACCGGCGCAGGCCGTCGGTGATCACCTGGTGGGCGGCCATGTCGGCGGCGGTCAGCGGGCTGTCGTCGTTCTTGCGCTGCACGTCGAAGGCACCCTCGTACACGGCCATGATGGCCTGGCCCGCTTCGCGGGCGATGACGATGACGGCTTCGTGCAGGTCGGCGGTCATCCGGCTCATGTACGCGTGTTCAACCATTCGCGGGCGATGAACAGCGCTGCCAGCGAACGGCCTTCCGAAAAATCCTCGCGCAGCATCAGCTGGTCGAGGTCTTGCAACTTCCAGGGCACTACTTCCAACTCCTCGGGTTCATCCCCCGGCAGGCGCTCGGGGTACAGGTCTCTTGCCACCACCAGCCAGGACTGGTGGCTCATGTAGGTGGGCGCCAGGGTCAGGGCACGCAGCACGTCGAGGCGGCGCGCGCCGAAGCCGGCTTCTTCCTTCAGTTCGCGGTCGGCAGCCTGTTCGGGCGTCTCGCCGGCGTCGATGCGGCCTTTCACCAGACCCAGTTCGTAGCGGTGCATGCCGGCGGCGTACTCGCGCACCAGCAACACGGTTTCCTCGTCCTGCATCGGCACCACGACCACCGCACCATGCCCATGCGACTGCAGACGGTGGTAACGACGGCGCTCGCCGTTGCTGAATTCCAGGTCCAGCTCTTCGACGTGGCGGTCCGGCCCGTCGGTGCGCTGGGTGATCCCGTGGATGGTGGGCAGGCGGCTCATGCGACGGAGCGTTGTCCGCCCACGCCACGCGATGCGCGGCGACGGCAGGGGGCGGTGCCCGATATCATGGGGGGATGCGACAACAGGATCATCAGAAGGGAATGCTAGCAGAGGCGGACGAGTGGCGTGCCCGTGACTTGTCCGTGCTGTGGCATCCCTGCACGCAGATGCGTGAACACCCGCACACCTTGCCGCTGGTGCCGATCGCCCGCGGCGAAGGCGCGTGGCTGATAGGCCACGACGGCACGCGCTACCTGGATGCGGTAAGCAGCTGGTGGACCAATCTGTTCGGTCATGCCGAACCGCGCATCGGCGCCGCCATCGCCGCACAGGCGGGGTCGCTCGAGCAGGTGATGCTGGCCGGCTTCACCCACGCACCGGCGGTCGAACTGGCCGAGCGGCTGCTGGCGGTAGCGCCGCGGCAGGCGGGGCGTGCGCCGCTGTCCAAGGTGTTCTACGCCGACAATGGCTCGGCGGGCGTGGAAGTGGCGCTGAAGATGGCGTTCCACTGGTTCCACAACCGCGGCGAGCACCGGCGCACGAAGTTCATCGCGCTGGAGAACGGCTACCACGGCGAGACGCTCGGTGCGCTGGCGGTCGGCGACATCCCGCTGTACCGGCGGGTGTATGCGCCGCTGCTGACCGAAGCACTGTTCGCGCCCTCGCCCGACGCCTACCTGGCGCAGCCCGGCGAGACACCGGCCGACTGCGCACGCCGTGCCGCCGATGCGCTGGCGGCGCTGCTGGACAGGCATGCGGACGAGGTCTGCGCGGTCATCGTCGAACCGCGCGTGCAGTGCGCCGGCGGCATGCGCATGCATCACCCCGACTATCTGGCGCGCGTGCGCGAACTGTGCGACGCCAGCGGCGCGTTCCTGATCGCCGACGAGATCGCGGTGGGTTTCGGCCGCACCGGCACGCTGTTCGCCAGCGAGCAGAGCGGCGTGATGCCCGATCTGCTGTGCCTGTCGAAGGGACTGACCGGCGGCTTCCTGCCGCTGGCCGCGGTGCTTGCCACGCAGACGATCTACGACGGCTTCCTCGATGATTCGCGCGAACGCGCGTTCCTGCATTCGCACAGCTACACCGGCAACCCGCTGGCGTGTGCGGCAGCGCTGGCGTCGCTGGATATCCTCCGCGCCGACGATGTGCTGGCACGCAATCGCGCCACGGCGCGCACGATGGCAGCATTCGCCGAGCCCCTGGCGAGTCATCGACACGTGGCCGACGTGCGCCAGGCGGGCATGATGCTGGCCTTCGAACTGACGCAGGACGGCGACAAGGCAACGCCGTTCCCCGCCACCGCGCGCATCGGCCTGAAGGCGTACCGCGCGGCGCTGGCGCGTGGTGTGGTGCTGCGCCCGCTTGGCGACGTGCTGTACTGGATGCCCCCCTACTGCGTGGACGAGGACGCCCTGCGGATGCTCGCCGACGTCACCCGCCACGCCATCGACGAGGCCACGTCATGCGCCTGACCCGCTGCCATGTGGATGCCGCGCTCGCCGTCGGCACCTCGCTCGCGCTGCCCGATGCCGCCGCCAACCACCTCGCACGCGTACTGAGGCTGCGCGAAGGCGACGGCTGCGTGCTGTTCAACGGCGACGGGCGCGACTTCGACGCGCGCATTACCGCGATCAGCAAGCGCGGCGTGCTGGCCGACATCGTCGGCGCGCGCACCGTCGACAACGAATCTCCGCTGCACGTCACCCTGCTGCAGGGCATCGCGCGCGGGGAAAAGATGGACCTGATCCTGCAGAAGGCCACCGAGCTGGGCGTGGCGGCGTTCATTCCGGTGATGGCCGAGCGCACCGAAGTGAAGCTGGACGCCGAGCGGGCGGAGAAACGCGTGGCGCACTGGCGCAGCGTCATCGCCTCGGCCTGCGAGCAGAGCGGCCGCGCACGCTTGCCGACGCTGGCGCTACCCGCCGCCTTGATTGATGCGGTGCGCACCGTCGACGACGGGGCCACGAAGCTGACGCTTGACCCGACCGGCGACGTCGCGCTGTCCACGGTCGAGGTCGCCGCAGGTGGCGTGGTGGTGGCGATCGGACCGGAAGGCGGCTGGTCGCCGCGTGATCGCGACATCCTGTCGGCCGCCGGCTTCACCGGACTGCGCCTCGGCCCGCGCATCCTGCGCACCGAAACCGCCGGACTGGCGGCGATCGCCGCATTGCAGTCGAGATTCGGAGACCTGTAGGGCGGGCTCAAGCCCGCCATCGCACGGCGTCGGGTCCACGCAGCGGCAGACCAGGGCGCTCTTAGTCCTTGCGGATTGAGTGGTGGGCCAAGGCCCACCCTACGCAGCATCAGGCCGCGTTGGCCAGCGCGTCGCCGATCATCGTCTCGACGAGCTCCAGGTCGGGCAGCACGGCGGCTTCGTCGCCGAGCAGCACGCGGACCTTCACCCCGACCGGAAGATCCTCCTCGGTCGCGTCGGCAAGCAGGCCGTCGCGCGGCACCGATACCAGGCGCGGGAACGACGGCGTCAGCAGGGCGAAATAAGGGCGATCCTTGTCGCCGCTCAGCGCCTTCAGCACGACGATCTTGCTGTTCAGCGCCACCGGTTCGCCGGCGTTGCCGGTCAGGCGTCCGAACGCGACCAGCGGTACCAGCCAGCCGTGCCAGTCGATCCGGCCGGGCAGCCAGTCGGGCATGTCCGCGACCGGCTCCACGGGCGCGCGCGTCAGCACTTCGGCGACGGTGGCGTTGGGCAGCAGCAGGCGGTACTCGCCGGCCTGGATCAGGACGCCGCGGATTTCGTCGTTGGAATGGGCCATCGTATGTTCCTCAGAACCAGCGGTCGGTCAGGCGCTGCGCGATCTGCGCGGGGGAGCCCAGGTCGGCGCCGCGCGCCGCGAGCGCCTTGGGCGCGGCGGGGTCGTAGCAGCCTTCCTGCGACTGGCCCATGACCAGCGCCCCTTCACTGCCCAGCGTGGCCGCGGCATCGACCAGCGCGGTGTCGCTGCCGCTCAGCAGCAACACGGCGCTGTCGGCCGGCGGCAGCTGCGGGATCATCGTGTGGATCACCGCACCGGGGCGGAAACTCACTACGCCCGCATCGACGAACGGCACCACGTCACCTGGGAGCACGTACACATGCCCCGCCTCGGCGGCCTTGCCGGCTTCCGCCAGCAGCACCGGCATGTGCGACACGCGCTCCATCTGCCGGACCAGGTTGTCGTAGCGGCCACCATCGAGGCGCAGGTGCACCATCACCGGCTTCGGGAAACCCGTCGGCAGGTCGGCCAGCAGCTTGCGCACGGCATCGGGGCCGCCGATGCCGGCGAACACCAGCACCGCGCCCTGCACGCGCGCCGACGCGAGACTACCTGCTTCCAGCGGTTCCAGCTCCAGCTTCGACAGGTCGAAGCCGGCGTGACCGGTGCTGGTCGCGGCCGGTGCGGGAGGCAGCGGTGGCGGTCCCCCGGTCGGCAATTCGGGGAGTGGCGGCGGAACGGCCGGAGCCTCCGCCTGTGCGGACGCCGACCGCAGCCAGGCATCCGCATCGATGACCTGTTCGTCCGTGTCGCGCGCCTGGAAACTGCCGGTGTAGGCGAAATCGTCGCTCGGGAGTTCCAGCGCCATGCCGGCGGCCTCCTCGAGGTGCAGCGAGATCTCCGCACCTTCGTGCAACTGGGCCGGCGTCACCGGCAGGCCGGGCTCCAGCTGCAGGGCCACGTCTTCTTCGCGGCCCGGCGGCAGCACGTCACGGTGGCCGTGCAATTTGGCGGCCAGGTGGCGCGCCCAGCGCTGGGCGTCCCAGCCCTGGCGGCGCGCGGCGAGTTCGGCCTCGTCGAAGATCACCGCGACCGCGGGATCGTGCAGCACGCTGTCGAAGCGTTCCAGGCTGTCCTCGATGGCCGGTTCCAGCGCCACCAGCACCACCTGTGGTGCACTGTTGCCCAGCGCCTCGGCATCGAGCGCATTGGGGTCGTCTTCCAGCACGATCTCGGCGCCGGCCTCGTGCAGCGCCACGCGCAGGCGCTCGCGCGCCTCGCCCGGGCGCGCCAGCAGGGCGACGCGTTTGGCTTCACTCACGGACACGGGCGATTCCCAGCAGGTCGTACACGTTGCGCATCAGGTCGAGCTCCTGGTACGGCTTGCCCAGGTAGCGCTGCACGCCGATGTCGAAGGCGCGCTGGCGGTGCTTGTCGCCGGTACGCGAGGTGATCATGACGATGGGCACGTCCTTGAAGCGCGGATCGGCCTTCATCGCCGTGGCCAGCTCGTAACCGTCCATGCGCGGCATTTCGATGTCGAGCAGCATCAGGTCGGGCACGCGCTCGTCCAGTTTCTCGAGTGCCTCGACGCCATCGCGCGCGGCGGTGACCTCGAAGTTGTGGCGCTCCAGCACGCGGCTGGTCACCTTGCGCATGGTCAGCGAGTCGTCGACCACCATCACCAGCGGCACGCGGCGCTGTTCGACCACGGGTGCCTGCTGCGCGGGCTCCTGCGGCTGCGCCAGGTGGCGACGCACCAGCGGTGCGGCATCCAGGATCACCACCACGCTGCCGTCGCCGGTGATCGTGGCGCCGTAGATGCCGGGGATCGACGCAATCTGCGGACCGACCGGCTTGACCACGATTTCGCGGTTGCCGAGCACCTGGTCCACGGCCACGGCGGCGCGCAGGTCGCCCGAGCGCACCAGCAGCAGCGGCACCTGCGGCTGGCCTTCGGCCTTGGCGGCGCCCTGGCCGACCAGGTGGCCCAGGTTGTACAGCGGGTAGTCTTCGCCGGCGTAGTGGTAGCTGCCCGCACCCGCACTGAAACGCGCGTGGCTGATGCGACCGATGCCGCTGACCGCTGCCACCGGCACGGCGAACTGCGTCTCGCCAATCTGCACGAACACGGCCTGGCTGACGGCCAGCGTCTGCGGCAGGCGCAGGGTGAAGGTCGCACCCTTGCCCGGCACCGAGCTGATTTCCAGCGAACCGCCCAGCTGGCGGACTTCGTTGTAGACCACGTCCATGCCCACGCCACGGCCGGCCAGCTGGCTGACCTTGTCGGCGGTGCTGAAGCCGGGCTCGAGGATCAGGCGGTCCAGCGCGGTGTCGGGTAGCACGGCGCCCGGCTGCAGCAGGCCGCGCTGTTCGGCGCGCTTGCGGATGGCGTCGCGGTTCAGGCCGGCGCCGTCGTCGGACACCTCCAGCACCATTTCCGAGCCTTCGCGGCGCAGGGCGACATGCACCGTGCCCTCTTCCGGCTTGCCTGCCTTACGGCGTTCCTTCGGCGTCTCCAGGCCATGCGCGATCGAGTTGCGCAGCAAGTGCTCCAGCGGCGCCGTCATGCGGTCCAGCACGTTGCGGTCCATTTCGCCGTGCGTACCGGAGAACTGCAGGCTGACCTGCTTGTGCGTCTCGGTCGCGGCCTGGCGCAGCACGCGACGCAGGCGCGGCACGATGCCTTCGAACGGCAGCATGCGCGCGCGCATCAGGCCGTCCTGCAGTTCCGAGCTGACGCGCGACTGCTGCTGCAGCAGGCTGTCGTACTGGCGCGCGAGGTCGTCCAGCACGCCCTGCAGGCCGCTGATGTCGGCCGCCGATTCGGCGAGCGCGCGGCTCAGCTGCTGCAACGTGGAGAAGCGATCGAGTTCCAGCGGGTCGAACGTCGGGTCCTGCTTGTCGTGTTCGCGCTGGTAACGGGCGACGATCTGCGCCTCCGTTTCCAGGTCGAGGCGACGCAGCTGGTCGTGCATACGGATGTTGGTGCGGTCCAGTTCCGCCATCGCACCGCGGAACGCACCCAGCTGCTGTTCCAGGCGGGCGCGGTAGATCGCGACTTCGCCGGCGTTGTTGACCAGACGGTCCAGCAGATCGGCGCGGACGCGCACCTGCTCCTGCTGCCCGACGGGGAAGAACTCTTCCTCGACCGGTGCGGCCGCTTCGGTGTCGATCGGCGCAGACAGCGGCGCGAGCTCGACCGGTGCGGCGGGCGCATCCGTCGTCGCCGGCGCATCCGGCAGTTCGATGCCGCGGGCGCGCGCGTTGAACTCCGCGACCATGCCGTCCGGGATGGAGACGGTGCGGCGCGCGGTGACACGCGCAAGCTGCGCATGCAGGGTGTCGAAGCCGCGTTCCAGCAGCTGGATGCCGCGGCGGTCCAGCTCGGTGCGCTGGCCGGCGATCGACTCCAGCATCGACTCGATCGCGTGTCCCAGGTCGCCGACGGCATGGATGCCCGCCATGCGCGCGCCACCCTTCAGCGTGTGCAGATCGCGCTGCAGGCCGGTGAGCAGCGTGCGGTCTTCCGGCGTTTCACGCAGCTTGGCGATGAGGTCGTCGGAGTGGTCCAGCAGGTCGTTGCCTTCCTCGACGAAGATCTCGACCAGGTCCAGGTCGAGCCCGGTCAGGTCGAGCGCGTCTTCCGGCTCCGGCATGTCGGCAGGTGCGGTCACGGCAGACTCCTCGACTTCGACGGAGGCAACGGCTTCGACTTCGACTTCCTGCAGTGCGGGGACTTCCGCAGCAGGTGCATCTTCGACATCCACAACATTCACGATGTCCTGGATCTCGACGGTCTCGTCGACGGCGGCCGGCTCCGGCACGGCGTCCTCGACAACCGCATCCTCGACGGAACCCAAGGCGTCGGTGTCATCCGCGGAAGCGGTCTCGCTGGCGGATGCGTCGTCCTGCGGGACAACGGACAGCACTTCCGCCGCCACCGCTTCGTCTTCCGCCAAGACCGGCACGGCGTCGAGGCTGTCGACGGTATCGCCCTCGACGGTGATTTCTTCGACGGTGACCTCTTCGACGGCGTCGGCGACGTCTGTCGTCCAGGCGGCGGTCTCCGACACGTCGTCGGAGAGTTCCGCGGGAGCGGCTTCGTCCTGCGCCGCGACGTCATCGGCCGGGACGGACAGATCCGCTTCGGTCGCCACGTCACTGCCGCCAGCGTCGGTTATCGATGCGTCCTCCGCCTCGGCGAGGAACGCGGGCAGGTCGCCATCGACCACCAGCGCATCTTCGTCGGCGTCGGAGGCCGCTTCGTCGGCTACCAACCCGACGACGTCCGCATCGGAGACCACAACGGGCTCCTCGATCGCCGTCGAGGCGTCCTCGGTGACATCGACCAGGCCGGTATCGGCTTCGGCGACGACGATTTCCTCCGCCTCGGCGGGCGCCTCTTCCTCTTGGACGTCGCCGCCCGCCGGTGCCGCAGCCTCGGCATCCGGCGTCTGCGTGCGCGGCAGGATGCGGTAATCGATGTCGTAGAAGGTGACGCTCTGGTCCACGGGCGCCGGGGTTTCCGGCACCACGGGCGCATCGACCGATGCTGTCTCCGCCGCGTCGTGCGTGGCCTCTTCGATCACCACGCCGTCAGCCGCATCGGGAACGGAATCCTCGACGGGCACGGCGGCTTCGAATCCACCGGCGCCGTTGGCCGCCTCGGCATCGAGGTAGGCCGACAGGTCCATCGCCAGCAGCTCGACGTCCGACGGGCCGACGGGCGGCGCGATCGGCGTCTGGCCGACGTAGGTGCCCTGGCGCGTGTCGTCCACGATCTGCGCACCCTGCCGCACGTCGGGCAGGCTGTCGGTCAGCGCACGCAACTGGCCCGCGAGGGCAGCGAACACGGGGATGCGCGGCGACGGCGCCTGCAGTGCCGCGACGCTGCGACGGATCGCCTGCGCGGTATCGGCGAACGCGGACACGCCTTCCGGCGTCGGCGTTTCGCCGGCCGCCAGCAGCCGCTTGGTGTATTGCTCGGCCGCGGAGGTGACGTGGGTGATCTCCGGTACGTCGGCCATCGCCAGCGCACCGTTCATCGTGTGGATCGCGCGCAGCAATTCCTCGGTGACCGGCGTGGCTTCGACCTGCGCCTTCTGCAGCCAGTGGTCTACCGTATCGAGATGATTGTCGACCTCGGCTTCGAGGATTTCGCGCAGCACCGCGTCGACCGACGCCGGCGTGCCTTCGGTTTCCGGTTCGAATACGGCCGGCGCGTCGTCGACGAAGGCGACAGGCGCCACGGGTGTCGGCTCGACGAAGTCGGTCTGCTCTTCCAGCACGGTCGGCTCGGCGCTGTAGTACGCGTCCTCGCCCGCGGCCAGGCGGTCCGCCACGTCCTGCAGGCCGGCCAGGTCGGCGGTGACGCTGCCCTGGCCGCGCAGCGCAGCATTGAGCTGAGGCAGCGTGTCGCAGGCCTGTTCGAGCAGGACTTCGACGGCGTGGCTGGGAGCGCGCGTGCGGTCCAGCACGCGGTTGAGCATGTTCTCGACCTTCCAGCTGAACTCGCCGAGCGTCTTGGCGCCCACCAGGCGCCCGCTGCCCTTCAGCGTGTGGAACACGCGGCGGATCGGCCGCAGGCGCTCCAGGTCTTCGGTGTTGCTGCGCCAGGCCGGCAGCAGCTGCCGCAGGTTGACGATCTCTTCGTCGAACTCCTCGAGGAACACCTCGCGGATGTCGTCGTCGATGTCGGTGCTGTCGCCATCGAACCCCCCCATGATGGTGGAAGGCACGGCGGCCGCGGCCGCTGCGATCTCGTGACGCAGGTCGGGCAACGTATCGGCCTCGACCACCGGCGCGGGCGCCTCGGCGTCGACCGGCGCGTCGACCGGCGCGTCAACCGCCGTGTCGATCACCGTGGTGTCGACAGTGTCGACCGCGGTATCGCTTGCATTGCTATCGCCAGCCTCGATCGGCAGGTCGAATGCAGGCACCTCCGCCTCGATCGTCGCCGGCGAAGCGGTGCCTTCCTCCTCGAAGCCCACGGGATCGAACGGGTTCGCACCCGCGTTCGACGGCGGCGCCGGCGCGGCATCGAGCGGCTCCAGCGAAAGCGTGCCGAACGACGCCGGCGCAGGTGCTTCGGCGACAGGTTCGGAGACCGCTTCGGCGGCGGGCGTCGCCACGGTCACCGGCGCTTCGACGACGGGCGCTTCCGACGGCGCGACGGTTTCCGCCGGCAACGGCCAGTAGCGCAACGCTTCCAGGCTGCCCCGGGTGATCTCGAGGATGTCCTCGCGGTTGGGACGCCGCTCGCGCAGCGCCTCCAGGTAATACTCCAGACTGGCCATCGCGTCGGCCAGGGTGTCCAGCTGCTGGCCACCGGGGACGCGCTTCTTGCCGATCAGTTCGCCGCTCACGTAGCGCTTCACGCCGACGACGTAGTCGCCGGCCTGGCCGAGTTCGAGCATGCGCAGCGCGCCCGCCACTTCGTCGAGCAGGCGCGGGACATCCGCCAGTTCGGCGTGGTCCCAGTTGGTTTCGATGAAGGCGACGAAGCGCTCGCGCGCACCAGCGAAGTTGATGATGGCTTCCTGCGCCAGCACCTCGACCGTGCGCTGCGATTCCGCCGCGCTCGGGTCCTGTTCGGCATCGCCGCTACCCAGCCGCGCGACCTGGTCGTCCAGCGACGCGTCGACGTACAGCAGCGCACCGGCGACGTCGAGCAGGGTGCCCTCGTCGGCCGGACGCGACCCGGAGGCCACCTCGCGCAACGTGTCGCGCTGCTGCAGCACGACGTCGCGCGCCACGCCCAGCCCCATCATGCCGAGCGTATCGGCGACATTGCCCAGTTCGGTGACCTGCGAGTCGAGCTCGTTCGCGTCGCTGCCCGTGCGCAGGTGCAGGTCCAGCGCGTCCTTCACGCGCAGCAGTTCTTCCTTGACCGCGTTGCCGACGGTGTCCAGCAGCTCGCGATTGCGGCCACTCAGGCTGCTGCGCGCGTGGTCGATCTCGGCTTCGCTCGGGGCCGCTTCGTCGCGGGCGCCGCCCGGGAACAGCATGCTTTCGTTGAGGCCCGGCGCACCGCGCGAGGCACGGATCTCGTTGAGCAGCGGCAGCAGCACGATCGGGATGTCGCGATGCCCTTCCTGCAGGCGCTCCAGGTAATCCGGCAGCAGCACCGCGCCGCGCATCAGCGTGGCGCACGCCTCGTCGCGATCGCCCACGGCACCGTCCTGCAACGCCTTGGCGAGCAGTTCGAGTTCTTCGGCGACCATCGCCGGCGCGTACAGCTCGACCATGCGCAGCGTGCCCTGCACCTGGTGCAGGTAACCGGCGCAGAAGCGCATGCGGCTGGTATCGGCCGGGGCTTCGACGAACGCTTCGATCTCCTGGCGGACCAGGCGCAGCGTTTCGTCCAGTTCGGGCTTGACCCAGCCGAGCACGGCGTGGCTCATGGCTTCGCGCAGCGCACTCATGGGCGTGCTCCCGCGGCGACGGCAGGACCGTCAGCCTTGCGCTGCTGGCAGGCGGGATGGCGTAGGAAGTTCATGCAGTGCGTCCCGTCCTCAGCCCGGCAGCTTGAAGTCGGCGACCGAGCGGCGCAGGTCCGCGGCCAACTGCGCCAGGTGGCCGATGGACTCGGCGGTCTGGCCGGCGCCCAGCGAGGTCTGCGAGGTGATCTGGCGGATCACGCCCATCGTCTGGGTGATGTCCAATGCCGCCGACGACTGCTGCTGCGCGGCGCTGGAGATGCCCTTAATCAGGTTGTTGAGGTCGTTCGACACGCGCTCGATCTCGCCCAGCGCGGTGCCCGCGTCCTCGGCCAGGCGCGCACCGGACACCACTTCGGCGGTGGTCTGCTCCATCGAGCTGACCGCTTCGTTGGTATCGGCCTGAATCGTCTGCACCAGCGATTCGATGCGGCGCGTCGCGCCCGAGGTGCGTTCGGCGAGGCGTTGCACTTCGTCGGCCACGACCGCGAAACCGCGCCCCGCTTCACCGGCAGAGGCCGCCTGCACGGCCGCGTTGAGCGCCAGGATGTTGGTCTGTTCGGAAATGTCGTTGATCAGTTCCACGACCGAGCCGATTTCCTGCGACGACTCGCCCAGGCGCTTGATGCGCTTGGAGGTTTCCTGGATCTGGTCGCGGATCTGGTCCATGCCGCGGATCGTCTCGCGCACCACGCCCGCGCCCTCGGTCGCGATCTGCACCGAGCGCTGCGCCACTTCGGCGGACTCGGTGGAGTTCTTCGACACCTGGTCGATGCTGGTCGCGATCTCGCTGATGCGGTCGGAGGCGGTGGTGATCTGGTCGGCCTGGTGGCCGGCGGCTTCCGCCAGCTGCAGCGCGGTGGCCTGCGTTTCCTGCGTCGACGCCGCCACCTGCACCGAGGTGTCGTTGATCGTCGTCACCAGGTTGCGCAGTTCGTCCACGGCGTAGTTGATGGCGTCCGCGATCGCGCCGGTCATGTCCTCGGTCACCGAGGCCTTCACCGTCAGGTCGCCTTCACCCAGCGAGGAAATTTCGTCCAGCAGCCGCATGATCGCCTGTTGGTTGCGGCTGTTGTATTCCACCTGCGTCTGGTAGCGCATTTCCTGCTCGCGCTGGCGGGTGCGGTACAGCGAGTACAGCAGGCCGATGATGGAGATCAGCGCCGCGGCACCGGAGGCGATGCCCAGCCAGAAGTTCGGGAACAGGCGCGTGTCGCGCACCGAGCCGAACGCCGAGAACGCCTGGAACAGGTTGGTGCTGTCCTGGAGCATCTGGCCGGAGCCGTTGGTGAGCGCGGCGGCGGCCGACTGCGCGGCGAACAGGTTGCGCGAGCTCGCCAGGATCGCGTCCAGGTCCTTCTTCATCGCCGTCCACAGGGTCTGCGAGTTCTGCAGGGCCGACAGCGCGGCGGCATTGCGGACCGGGGCGATGCCGAGGTCGGGATTGCCTTCGCGCAGGCCGTCCAGCACCTGGCCGAACAGCACGGCGTCGCGGCCCAGCGCGTCGCCAGCGGTGGCGGCACCGGCGCCACCGGCGCGGATTTCCGTCACGCGGCGGGCCATGGTGCCGGCCAGCACGACCTGCTGCAGCGCGCTGTAGATCTGCGACGACGGCGCACCGCCGGCGGACATGGCACGCACCACTTCGTTGAGCTGTGCCTGCAGGCTGGGCACCTGGGTGGCGAACCGGTCGGCGTTGCCGGCCAGCGCCAGTACGGCGGCTTCGGAGGCGACGATCTGGTCGGCGTTCTTGCCCAGCGGCGCCCAGGTGGCGCTCAGCTTGGCCAGCGGGCCGGAGATGGCGCCTTCGTTGCCGAAGCGGGTCTGCAGGTCGGAGACGGTGGATTCGACCGACTGCTTGGTCTCCTTGAACGCCTTGAACGCCTCGGCGTTGCCGGCCACGGCTTCCCGGCCCTGGTTGGTCAACTGCTGCGACAGCACGCGCATGTCCGATGCGCCGGTGCTGGCGCCGGACAGGCGACTGCCCTGGTAGGTGGCCACACCGGTGTTGGCACCGAAGACCAGCACCGATAGCGCCAGCAGCAACAGCCAGAAATTGTTGCCGAAACTGCCGACCTTGCCGGCGCTAGGAGAATCCGTCGCAGTGCTCATCGTTCAACCCCTGATTGTTCTTGTCGTCCGCGCTCAGAGCGCGGTCTGGCGGAATTCCGGCGTGCGCGCCAACAGCCCCAGCGCGAAAACGCCCCACCGCTGATCGTCGCTGGCGAAAGCGCGATCGATGAAATGCCCGTAGCGGCCGTCCGCCAGATCCCCCGGCTCGACCTGCTGCGATTCGTGGAAACTGCGCTGGCCGTACAGCTCGTCGATGGTCAGCGCGACATCGCCACCGGCCTGGCGCATGACCAGCACGCGCTGGCCCTCGTGCAGCACGGTGCGTTCGCCTTCGAGGAACTGCTTCAGGTCCACGACCGGAAACAGGTTGCCGCGCAGGTTACCGATCCCCAGCAGCCACGGCTGCGCGCCCGGCACCGGCGTGACCGGCGGCATCTGCACGATTTCCACCACTTCCCCGAAGTTGGAAATCAGCCGGCGCTTGCCGACGCGGTAGCCGACGCCACGGTACTGGTCCTGCGCGATCTCGCGCGCCGGCTGTAGCACGGCATGCGCCAGGCTGCGGCGCTCGTATTCGGCCAGCGTATCGAACGGTGTGCGGATCATCGCCCGCCCCCTGTGCACTCAGTGCGAATGGTCGCCATGGCGCCAGCCCCTCAGGTGCTGACGTGGGCGCGGATGGCGTCGAGGAGTTCCTCGCGCGTGAACGGCTTGGTCAGGTACTGCTCCGAGCCGACGATGCGCCCGCGCGCCTTGTCGAACAGGCTGTCCTTGGACGACAGCATGATGACCGGCGTGGACTTGAACACCTGGTTGTTCTTGATCAGCGCACAGGTCTGATACCCGTCCAGGCGCGGCATCATGATGTCCACGAAGATGATCTGCGGCTGCTGGTCGGCGATCTTGGCCAGGGCCTCGAACCCGTCGGTCGCGGTCACGACTTCGCAACCCTCGCGTTTCAGCAGGGTTTCCGCGGTGCGGCGGATGGTTTTCGAGTCATCGATCACCATGACCCGTAGGCCGTGGAGTCCACCGGCCTGGCCTTCGTTCTGCGTCATTACCTGATTTCCCCATGCGCGCGTGGCTTCATTGACGAACCGGCCACGCTGCGTTGCTGCTTATATCCCCCATCCCGGCGCGCACTGTCAAGCCGCGCCTTTCCGGTGCGCGTCGCTGAACGGCATCATGCGATCCACGTCTCAATTTTCCGCCACCGGACGGACGCGGTGTTCCACCGGCGTCCGGACCGGCGGCCGCGTCCGCCCTGATACCATGCGGCGTCTCCCGCAGAACCGCCCCCATGCCGCTGGACGTCATCGTCGTCATGGACCCGATCGGGTCCATCAAGATCGCCAAGGACACCACCTTCGCCATGCTGCTGGAAGCCCAGCGGCGCGGTCACCGCCTCCAATACGTTATTCCCGGCCGCCTGTCGCTGCGCGAGGGCGTGGCCCAGGCCCAGGTCGCGGCGTTGACGGTGAAGGACGACAAGGCCGGCTGGTCCACCCTCGGCGACACGCGCACGCTGACGTTCGGCCCCGGCCAGGTCGTGCTGATGCGCAAGGATCCGCCGGTCGACGACCAGTATCTCTACGACACGCACGTGCTGGGCGTCGCGCAGCAGGCCGGCGCGCTGATCGTCAACGATCCGCAGGGCCTGCGCGATTTCAACGAGAAGCTGGCGGCGCTGCTCTTCCCGCAATGCTGCCCTCCCACCCTGGTGAGCCGCGACCCGGCCGCGCTCAAGGCCTTCGTGGCCGAGCACGGCGAGGCGGTGCTGAAGCCGCTGGACGGCATGGGCGGCCGCTCGATCTTCCGCGTGAAGGCCGGCGACCCCAACACCAACGTCATTCTGGAAACGCTGATCGGCGGCGGCAACTTCACCCTGGCCCAACGCTTCATCCCCGGCATCAAGGACGGCGACAAGCGCGTACTGCTGGTCGATGGCGAGCCGGTGGACTACGCGCTGGCGCGCATTCCGCAGGGCGACGAGTTCCGTGGCAACCTGGCCGCCGGCGGCCGCGGCGAGGGCCGTCCGCTGAGCGAGCGCGACCGCTGGATCGCCGCGCAGGTCGGCCCGGAGATGAAGCGTCGCGGCATGCTGTTCGTCGGCCTGGACGTGATCGGCGACTACCTGACCGAGGTCAACGTCACCAGCCCCACCTGCGTGCGCGAGCTGGACGGCCAGTACGGCCTGAACATCGCCGGCCAGCTGTTCGACGCCATCGAGAAGAAGCTGGCCGCCTGAGATGTCGGCCGTCCCCGTTCCACCGCCGAAGATCGGCGCGAACGAACGCCTCGGCGCCACCCTGGCGCTGTCGCTGATCGTGCACGGCCTGCTGGTGCTCGGCGTGGGCTTCGCCCTAGACGACGCCGCGCCGGTGATGCCGACGCTGGACGTGATCCTGAGCCAGACCAGCACGCCGCTGACGCCGAAGGAAGCCGACTTCCTCGCCGCCGCCAACCAGGAAGGCGGCGGCGAAAGCGAGCAGGCCAAGCGCCCGCGCGACAGCCAGGCCGGCTGGATCCCCCAACCCGACACCGGCCTGGCGCCGCAGCCGCTGCGTGCGCAGACCACCGCGCCGGTGCCGCCGCCGGAGAGCCGCGTGGTGACCACGCGCGACAGCGAGACGCGCGCGCCTGCCGCCGAAGCGCGCCCGCAGCCGGACCAGCCCGAACTGCCGCAGGGCGAGCAGAAAGTGCAGCGCGATGCCGAGATGGCACGACTGGCGGCGGAGTACCACCTGCGCTCGGAGCTGTACGCCAAGCGGCCGAAGCGCAAGTTCGTCTCGGCCAGCACCAAGGAATACGTCTACGCGAACTACTTGCGCGCCTGGGTGGATCGCGCCGAGCGCGTGGGCAACCTCAACTATCCCGACGAAGCGCGCCGCCGGCGCCTGGCCGGCACGCTGGTGATCAGCGTGGCGGTGCGCCGCGACGGCAGCGTCGAGCAGACGCGCATCATCCAGTCCAGCGGCGTGCCGTTGCTCGACTCGACGGCGCAGCGCATCGTGCAGTTGTCCTCGCCGTTCCCGCCGCTGCCGGAAACGGCGGAAAACGTCGACGTCCTGCACGTCACCCGCACCTGGCGCTTCCTGCCGGGCGGCGAAGTGCGCGACGAGTAACGCAGGCGCCCGCCTCAGCGTGAGGCGCGCAAGGCTTTCTGCTCTTCCAGCGTCAGCGCGACGTTGTTGCGCAGGTAGGCGGGCTCGACGAGCTCGGGCGCCACCATCTCGCCCCGGGCGAACGCGTCTGCCGCGAGTCGCGCGAGATCCGCCGCATGCGGCAATGCCTGTGCATCGATGCGGACGAAGCGGGATGACAGGCGCGCGGCCAGCACACCCTCGCCCGCCGCGAAACCGGTCCCTACCCCGATCCAGCCGGCGTCATCACCCGCCAGCGCGTAATCGGCCGGTGCGATCACCGCTTCGCCCGACGTTGCCTCGAGACGGTCGCCACGATGCACGAAGGTGCCCGTGTAGACCTCGCCCATACGCGCGTCGATCGCCGCAAGAATGGGGTGCGCGGTGCCGACATCGCAGCCGCCTTCGCCCGCCGTCACCCACGGTGGCGGCACCTGCGAGGCCAGCACGGCGAGCGTGGACACCGGCACCAGTGGCCGGTCCAGCGCCAACGCGATGCCCTGCGCGAGCGCGATGGCCAGGCGCACGCCGGTAAAGGCGCCGGGACCACGGCTCAGCGCAATGGCATCGAGCTGGCTGCGCACGATGCCTGCTTCCACCAGCAGGTGCTCGGCCCAAGGCAGCGCAAGTTCGGCATGCCGTCGCGGCGCGATTTCGAAACGCTCGCGCACCTCGCCATCGACATAGACGGCAATGGAACAGGCTTCGGTAGCGGTTTCGAAGGCGAGCAGATTCATAGGACGGACGGGACGGGGAAAGGGGGCTAGCTTAAACGCTGGCGCGTTTGCGCGATCGCCACCCCGCATCGGTGGAAACCCCGCCGCTGCTCTCTGGACGTCGGGTACTGCCTGATTACCTGCCTCCCGCTGCGGGCCTCGTCTTCAAGGCGTCAGGTATGGCGCCACAGGCTCGGCCTTTCGCTGCCGGTCTATCGCCAGCAGATCCTGGAGGATCGCGGTGTGGCCTGCTCCACCGATCACCAGCACGCGGCGCCCGGGCGCGGCTGCTTTCTGCACGTTGGCGTACATGCGGAAATTGCGATGCCACCAGCTGGCCGATGCATCGGCGCCCACGAATCCGCCGCCGGCATCCGCCGCATTCGTGGCGATGTACAGGTCCTTGTTCTCGCGATCCCGCTCCGGACTGTTGGCCAGCCGCAGCAGTTCGGATAACGGCAGCGTCGCCTGCTCTCGCGCCTCGCGTGCGGACAATGCCGCGAACACCGCGTCCATGGCCGCCTTCCGGTCAGGCTCGCGCTCGGCGATGTAGGCGAACAACGCCTCCCCCTTCCAGTGCACCTCATCTTCGTCAAAGCAGGTCACACCATCGAGGCCGGCCAGCTTGGCCACGCGGTAGCCGATCTGCTGGATTTCGTTGATGCCCAGCGTCGCGCCGTCATCACGGTACGCCACATAGGCCGCATCCTGCCGCGCCTGCGCCGATCGCTCGCATTCGACGAGCACATCGGTCGGCCGGAATGCCGCCAGTCGTGACGCCAGCCCCGCCAGATAGGCCTGGTTGGCGGCCGTCATCACGTCGATGACGTCCGCCTTCACCACGTCCCGACCAGGATTGGCGAAGTGGAACACCCCCAGCATCATGACCTTCGCAGGCTCCGGCGCAGGCTCGGCGGCGCGCCCCTGTACCGGTATGCCCGCCGCGCACAGCAACACCAGTGAGAACCACGACACGCGAAAACCCATCTCGAACTCCTGGACCAGACGAAGGCAAGTCCTTCGTCAGATGCAACAGACAGGCAGAGGGTTTAACCCAACCCGATACCCGTGTCAGGCGTCGGATCCGGTCCGGTCAGAAGCGCGCGTCCGCAAACCAGTCGTCCGCATCGCCGGCACGTGCCGGCGACGGCGCCGCCTCCTCGACCTCGGCACCGAAGAAGCGCTGTACGTCCTGCACGCGCTGGGTGCGGCGGAACGGCGGCAGCGAGTCGAGGAACACGCGGCCGTAGGGCTTGCCGGTCAGGCGCGGATCGCACAGCACCAGCACGCCGCGATCGGTCTCGCTGCGGATCAAGCGGCCGACCGCCTGCTTCAGCGCGATCACCGCCTGCGGCAGTTGTTCGTCGCGGAACGGATTGCCGCCGGCTCGGCGCACCGCTTCAAGACGCGCCTCGAACACCGGATCGTCTGGCGCGGCGAACGGCAGCTTGTCCACCACCACCACGCTCAGCGCATCACCGACCACGTCGACACCTTCGCGGAAACTGGCCGCGCCCAGCAGCACACCGTTGCCCGACTCGCGGAACCGCTGCAGCAGCGTGCCGCGCGGCGCCTCGCCCTGCACGAACAGCGGCCAGGGACCACCCCGCAGCGCCTCCGCGGCTTCGCGCAACGCACGGTGCGAGGCGAACAGCAGGAACGCGCGTCCCTGCGATGCCTCCAGCACCGGCCGCAAGGTCGCGATCAGCCCCTGGCCGTAGCCCGGTGCATTCGGATCGGGCAGGCCGGTAGGCAGGTAGCACAGCGCCTGCTGTGGCCAATCGAATGGACTCGGCTGCAGCAGCGTCGGCGGATCGTCCAGGCCGAGCCGCACGGCAAGATGGTCGAAGCGACCGCCTACCGCCAGCGTGGCCGAGGTGAACACCCACGCCGCGCGAGACTGCTCGCGATGCTGTCGCAGCGGTCCGGAGACATCGAGCGGCGTGCGCTGGCAACGGAACGCGCGCGGGGTGAGTTCGTACCAGAGCACGTCGCCATCGTCGGCCTGCGCCGCCTCCTCCGTGTCGTCGAATGCACCCGCGCCGGACGGCGCGGCATGCCAGCGCGACAGGCGCTTGGCGAATTCGGTGGCGCGCGCGGCGCAGGCTTCGAGCCCCAACGACGCCTGCGCCAGCGGTGCGAGCGCCGCGGACAGGTCGGCGAGCGCATGCTCGATGGCATCGAACCCCGCGCCGACCTCGGGCCTGGCCAGCAGGCGCTCGCGGGTGCCGCGCGCCGGCATGCCCTCCATGGCCGCGCGCGCCTCGCGCAACGCCTGTTCCAGCGCACGCACGGGCGGCTGCAAGGCGGCCAGTGCGCCCGCCGCGTCCTTCGACTCCGTCAGGCAATCGCGCGCCAGTTCCTGCAGCGGCCGCATGCCGAAGCCTTCGCCGAAGAAATTGGCGGCGAGTTCAGGCAGCTGGTGCGCCTCGTCGATGACGAACGCCTGCGCGCCCGGGAGGATCTCACCGAAGCCCTCCTGCTTCAGCGCCAGGTCGGCGAGCAGCAGATGGTGGTTGACGACCACGATGTCGGCCGCCTGTGCGCGCTGGCGCGCCTGCACCACGAAGCAGTCGTCCCAGAACGGGCACTCGCTGCCCAGGCAGTTGTCGATCGTCGACGTGACCAGCGGCAGCAGCGGCGAGTCGTCCGGCAACGCGGCCAGTTCCGCCATGTCGCCGTATTGCGTGCGTCCGCCCCACGCGACGATGCGCTGGAACTGGTCCACCTGCTCGCGGCTGGTGAACGTGGTGCGCAGCGCCTGCGGATCGCCCTTGGCCTGGTTGAGGCGGTAGCGGCACAGGTAGTTGCTGCGTCCCTTCAACAGCGCGGACTTCAGCCCGGCCACGCCGAGCGCATCGCGCACACGCGGCAGGTCGCGATGGTAGAGCTGGTCCTGCAGCGCGCGCGTGCCGGTCGAGACGATGGTCTTCAGGCCCGACAGCAGCGCAGGCACCAGGTAGGCGAAGGTCTTGCCGGTGCCCGTGCCGGCTTCGGCCAGCAGCACGTCGCGCGCGTCGAAGGCGTCGGCGATCGCCGCGGTCAGGCGCTGCTGGGCGTCGCGGGGGGCGAAGGCATCGAGTCGTTCCGCCAGCGCACCGCCCTCGCTGAGGGCATCGCGGCTGGCCTGGGCTAGCTGGGACATCAGGAAAACAGGAGGCGGCGTGCAGCGGCAAGGGTACCGCGTCACGGACGCGGCATGCGCCTCACATCCGCTCGATGACCGGCACGGTGCAGGCGTCGCGCTTGCTCTCCGCCTCGATGATCGCCGCCTGCAGGGTCGCCGCGCGCGCGGCATGCTGGGCCGCGTCCTCCGGCGTGTGCCGTGCGGGCAGAGGTTGATGCACAGCGAGTTCATGCTGGCGCACCTGACGCACGGTCTCCCAGTGCTGGCGGCACAACGGACCCACCTGCGAGCCCAGCTGGAAGGCGCGCTGCGCCAGTGTGTCCGCGCGCGCGTAGTCGCCCTGCAGCATCGCCACTTCGGCCCGTTCCTGCAGCACGGCGGGATCTTCCGGCACCAGCAGCAAGGCCTGGTTCAACGCGTCCGCCGCCCTGGCGACGTCGCGCGCCGCGCGCGCCTGCTGCGCCGTCTCGCGCAGATCCTCGACCTGCGGATCGCGCAGCGGCTGCACGGCGAGCTCGCGGTCGTCGTCCCCGGCGGCGGCATCGATGGCGGCGACGCGCTGGTCCGGCGTCACCGGATCGCGCACGACCGGCGCATCGGGCACCGGCGCGGAGACGCAGCCGGCCAGCAGGATCAGGGAAAGCGGGAATGCGTACTTCATGGTCATGGCTGTTGCGGAGGCGCTTCCTGTGGCGGCGGTGCGGGTTCTTCCTTGCGGTCCAGGCCGAACCAGCTGCGCCAGCCGCCACCTTCGGATTCCTCGCCCTCGACCGGCGCCTGTTCGATGACGCAAGGCGCATAGGCCGGTGCGAAGCCGGAGACGAACGGCAGCTGCCGGGCTTCCGGACAGCTGGCATCGGTGGTGTTGGATCCGGCGACCCACTGCCAGTCCAGGCCCTTGCCCGACACCTTCAGCGGTGCGCTGGGCAACCGCGCGAACAGGCCCGACCACACGCGCATCGCGCCGGTGCCGCCGTACAGGCCGGTCTGCTCGTTCTGGTCATTGCCCATCCACACCACCGCGAGGTGATCGCCGGTGTAGCCGGCGTACCAGCTGTCGCGACTGTCGTTGCTGGTGCCGGTCTTGCCCGCGGACTGCAAACGACCCAGGCCATCGCCGATCAGCTGGCGGCCGGTGCCGTTCGATACGACCTGCTGCAACGCCACCGTGATGAGGTTGGCGGCGATCGAATCGCCTTCCTGCGCCGGCGCCGGCGTCTTGTCGTAGCGCTTGAGCAGCTTGCCATCGGGATCGAGCACTCCGCGCACCGCGTGCAGCGGCTGGATCTCGCCGCCCGAAGCGAGGAACTGGTACAGCTGCGCCATCGCGTACGGGCTCTGGTCGGTGGAGCCCAGGATCAAGGCCGGGTTCGGTTCCGCCTGGATGCCGGCCAGCACCCGGATGAGTTGCGCCAGGCGGTCCGGTTCGACCTTCATGCCCACGCGCACGGTGGCCTGGTTGTACGAGCGCGCCAGCGCGTCGACCAGGCGCACGGTGCCATGGCTGCGGCGGTCGGCGTTGGCCGGCGTCCAGCGCCGGTTCTTGCCCAGTTGCACGGTCACCGGCGAATCGTCGACCCACGACGCCAGTGAATACTGGTCCGGCTGCGCCAGCGCGAGCAGGTAGACGAATGGCTTCAACAGCGAGCCGACCGGCCGCTGCGCTTCGACGGCGCGGTTGAAGCCGACTTCGGACACGTTGCGGCTGCCGACCACGGCCAGCACGTCGCCGTCGTGCACGTCGGTCACCACCATGGCGGCCTGCAGCGTCGGCCGGCGTTTGTTCTCCAGCGCCTTGATCGTGCGCGTCACCGACGATTCGGCGTACGCCTGCGCCGACGGCGACATGCCGGTGAGCACCGTCAGGCCTGCTCCCTGCAGCGCACTCTCGGGATAGTCGCGCGCCAGCTGGCGGCGGACCAGGTCCACGTAGGCGGGGAAACGGTTGGCGGCGGCCATGCCCGGCGTCTTGGTCACGCCCAGTGGCGCGGCAAGCGCACGCTTGTACTCGGCATCGTCGAGCAGGCCGGTCTCGTGCAGCTTGAGCAGCGCGTAGTCGCGGCGCTCCTTCGCACGTTCCGGGTTGCGCCGCGGGTCGTAGTACGACGGCCCCTTCACCATGCCGATGAGAAGCGCGATCTGCTCGGTGGTCAGGCTGTCGAGGTCGCGCCCGAACCAGAACTCCGCGCCGGCGGCGACGCCGTGGATCGCCTGGCTGCCCCGCTGCCCCAGGTACACCTGGTTGAAGTACGCCTCCAGGATCGTGCGCTTGTCGTAGCGCGCCTCCAGGATAAGCGCGTAGAGGATCTCGTTGAACTTGCGCGTCGGCGTCTGTTCCTTGCCGATGCCGAGCAGGCCGCTGCGTGCGAGCTGCTGGGTCAGCGTGCTGGCGCCCTGCCGCGTGTCGCCGCCGGAGCGCACCAGCAACCACGCCGCGCGCACCATGCCCGACAGGTCGATGCCGTGGTGGTCCTTGAAATCGCGGTCCTCGACCGCCTGCAGGCCGGTCACCAGCAGTTCCGGCACCTCTTCCAGCCGCACCAGCCGACGCTCTTCCTGCTTCTGTCCGTACAACGTGGCGATGCGCGCCGGATCCAGCCGCGCCGCCTTGAGGTTCTGCTTGCGGCCGAGGTCGCGCACCGCGGCAATACGGCCATCGGACAGGCTGACCTGCAACCGGCGCGGTATCACACGCCCGTCCACGTCGATGAAGCCACGACTGGAAATGGTGAAGCGGCCACCCTCGCGCGTGTAGGTGCCCGGGCTCTCGCCGCTACCGTCGTCGCGGTACGCCGCGGCATCGAGTTCGGTCTTCAGCGTCTGCGCATCCATCGCCAGGCCCGGCGCGACCTGCAGCGGCCGCGCATAGACGCGGGTAGGGATCTGCCAGCGCAACTCGCCGAAACGTTCGGTGACCTGGTGGTTCAGGTACAGCGTGTACGGGATCAGGAAGCCCAATCCCAGACCCACCGCGGCCAGGCCCCATGTCAGCAGGCGTTGCCGCCAGACGGGACCGTCGCCGTCGTCGATGTCGTCTTCGTCCAGTGCTTCGTCGTCGTAGTCGTTGCGGGCCACAGGGGATGCGACAATGGGAATTCGGGCGAGTCTAGCGCAGCCATCCGCGGTGCGCCCGGCCCGTTTCCCCCTTGCTCAGCTGGAGTTGCAACGGAATGTCGATGTCGTGGGCCGACGTGCGCTTCATGCTGGAACGCATGCGCGGCCTGGTCCGGCGAGGACTGGCCAGCCTGCGCACGCGGGGCCTGGGCCCCACGTGGGCGCGAGTACGGCGGCAGTTCGCGCGTCGCGTGCTTCCGGCCTCCGCGCCGCTCCATGTTCCCGCGGCGGCACCGTTCGCGCCGTTCGCGGTACCGGCGAACGATGCCCCGCGCGCCAGCATCGTGATTCCGGTCTACAACCAGGCGGCCTACACGCTCGCCTGCCTGCGCGCCCTGGCGGAATACCCGCCGGCCGCGACCTGCGAGATCCTCGTCGTCGACGACGGGTCCAGCGACGAGACCGGCGAATGGATGCCGCAGATCGCCGGACTGCGATACCACCGCCGCCCCGCCAACGGCGGTTTCATCGCGGCGTGCAACGACGGCGCGGCGCTGGCGAACGGCGCCCATCTGGTTTTCCTCAACAACGACACGGTGCCGCAACCGGGCTGGCTGGATGCGCTGCTCGATACGTTCGGAGCCCACCCGGATGCCGGCCTGGTCGGCGCGCAGCTGATCTACCCGGACGGACGCCTGCAGGAAGCCGGCGGCGTGGTGTTCGACGACGGCTCGGCCTGGAACTACGGACGCTTCGACTCGCCGGACGATCCCCGCTACGCCAGCCTGCGCGACGCGGACTATTGTTCGGGCGCCGCCGTCGCGGTGCCTACCCCTCTGTTCCGCGAGTTGGGCGGCTTCGACACGCGCTACGCGCCGGCCTACTACGAAGACACCGACCTCGCCTTCGCCGTGCGCGCGCGCGGTCTTCGCGTGCTCTACCAGCCCGCATCGCGGGTGGTGCATCTGGAAGGCATCACCTCCGGCACCGACACCGCAAGCGGCACCAAGGCCTACCAGGTGCGCAACCGTGGCGTGTTCGCGGAAAAATGGCGGGAAGCGCTCGCGCGACAGCCGCGCGCCGGCACCGTGCCGACCGCCGGCTCGGTCGTACGTCCGCGACGGCAGATCCTCGTCGTCGATGCGGAAACGCCGCGTCCGCTGCACGACTCCGCCTCCCTGCGCCTGGTCAACCTGATGCGGATGCTGGTGGAAGACGGGGCCCATGTCGTGTTCCTGCCCGCCGACCTTCACCACGCAGGCGACGATACCGCGCGACTGCGACGCCATGGCATCGAGGCCTGGCACGCACCGTTCGCGGCACGCGCATCGGCGTGGCTGCGCGAGCACGGCCACCGCTTCGACGTGGTCATGCTGTCGCGCCACTACGTGGCTGCGGAGTTCCTGCCCTTGGTCCGGCGCTTCGCGCCGCAGGCCAAGGTGGTGTTCGACACGGTCGACCTGCACTTCCTGCGCGAACGGCGCGGCGCCGAACTGGCGGGCGATGCAGGCCTGGAACGCGCCGCCGAACGCACGCGCGACCGCGAGCTCACGCTGATCCGCCAGGCCGATGCCACGCTGGTGGTGAGTCCGGTGGAGCGCGACATGCTGGCCGGGTTGCTGCCGGATGCATGCGTGGAGGTGGTGGCGAACCTCCACGAGGTGGCCGATAGCGGGCTTCCCTTCGGGCAACGGCACGATCTGGTGTTCGTGGGCGGCTTCCGTCATCCGCCCAATGTCGATGCGGTGCGCTGGTTCGGCGGCGAGGTGTTTCCGTTGATCCGCGCACGGCAACCCGGCATCCGCTTCCACTGCATCGGGATGGCGCCACCCGCCGAGGTGCTCGCCCTGCAGTCGCAGCCGGGCATTATCGTGCACGGGCACGTGGCGGAGCTGGAGCCTTACATGGCCGGCGCTCGCATCGCGCTGGCGCCGCTGCGCTTCGGCGCCGGCGTGAAGGGCAAGGTCAACCTGAGCATGGCGCACGGGCAACCGGTGGTGGCGACCTCGTGCGCGATCGAAGGCATGCACCTGACGGACGGACACGACGTGCTGGTGGCCGACGACGCCGCGGGGTTTGCGGAAGCGGTACTGCGACTGTACGCCGATGCGGCGCTGTGGCAGCGGCTCGCCGACAACGGTCGCGAGAACATCGCCCGCCATTTCTCGATGGACGCCGCCCGCGACACGGTGCGCCGCGTCTTCCTGCACTAGGGAGCGATGGCCGCCTGCGCCACGCGGACACGCGAGGCGAAGTCGTCCAGGCCGGCGACCGCGCCATCCAGCCGCCGCGCCTCCTGCAACGCCTGCCCCGCGAACGCCAGATCGCCCGCACCCAGGCGTTCCGTGCCCACCGCGATCCATTTTTCCGCCAACCGTCGGCGTGCGTCCTGCAAGGCGGGATCGCGCGGCTCCAGGGTCTGCCAGGCCTGCTGGCAGGCCTGCGCGCGGCGGATGCGATTGGCGCGCAGTTCGTCTTCGTAGCAGGTGCGGACGGCGGGCATCAGGCGAATCGCCGCCTGTTTCACCGCCGCACTTTCGGGGGACAGCGCCTGCGCCGCGCGCAACGTGTCGTACGCACTCTCCCCCGGTGGCGTCAGCCACTGGCCTTGCGCCTCGGCGTGCGCCATCCGTGCGAGCAGCACACCGACCCGGCGGTCCCGCTCGCGTGCGGTCATCGACGGCGCCGCGTTCTGGCGCTGCCGCGCCTGTCGTGCCCGCGCGACGGCCTGCTCCGCCTGCGCCACGCCGGCCGCCTGTGGCGCCAGCTCGCGCGCCAGGCGCAGCTCCTGCTGCGCCTGCGCAAAATTGAAATCGCCGGCCTCGCGCTCCGCCTGCCGGGCATGCGCGATACCGACCTGCTCAAGACCCTGCCGTGCCGCAGCATCGTCCGGCAGGGCCGACGCGACCGCCTCATAGGCCGCGCGTGCGGAGGCGAGCCGGCCTCGCGCCAGGTCGCGCGTACCTGCGCGACGCTGCGCATCCACTGCGGCCGCCAGCGCGGCTTCGGCTTGCGGCAGATCGACATGGCCGGCGTCGAACGTCCGCGCCGCCGCGATCCTGACCGCCGCCTCGCCGAGCTCGCCGCGACGGAGCTGCGATCCGGCTTCCTGCAGCAGGTCCGACAACGCGTCTTCCCTGCCCTCCAACGCCTCGATGCGTGTCGGCTGCAGCGCCAGCACGCGCAGGTACAGCGGCAGGGCCGTGTCCTCACCGCCCCACAGCTGCTCGTCCGCGTGTGCACGCGCCGCCGCCGCAAGCAGGCCGTCGATACCCGCATGCTCGACCTCGCGCGCGCGCAGTCTCGCCGCCAGCGCATCCGCCTGCGGCCGCGGCACCTGCAGGTCGCGGGCGAGCGCGAGCCGGGCACGCACGTCGTCGAACCGGTTCTGCTGCAGGGCCGCGTCCGCCGACTGCAGCGCGGCCAGTGCGACGCGGCGCAGGCCGTCGGCCGCCTCGGTACGATCGTTGTCGAGCGCCTGCGCCGCTTCGTACAGCTGGCGCGCACCACTGCCGTCGGCCGCGTCCAGCCGCCCGGCGCGCAACGCCTGGTCCGCCTGGTCGAGCAGCGACTGGATGCGGGTCTGCGGCCACACCATGTCAGCCAGCGGCTGGCGCAGGACGATGACGAGCAGGATGAAGCCGATGGCGGCCGCTACCGCCCATCGCCAATGGCGCCGATCACGCCACACCGGGCCGGGAGCGCGGCGCGGGCCGGCGTCGGGCCCTGCGGTAAGCGTCCAGTCGATGCGCGGTTCGATGCGTCGGCCCCGTCCGGCGCCATGGTGGTCTTCGCGGGTCACGCCCGCAGCATAACCACTCAGCCTGAACGTCGTGCGTCTTCCACGCCGGGCAGCGCATCCAGCTTGCCCAGCAGCGTCGACAGCTGTCCGAAGTCGGCGACCTTCAGCCGCAGCCGCAGATGCACGCGGCCGCTGGTGCGGTTGCTCTGGCTGTTGATGTCCAGCACGTTGGCTTCTTCCTGCGCGATCAGCGTGGTGATGTCCTTGAGCAGCCACTTCCGGTCGAGCGCCGTGACCTGCACGTCCACCTCGTACCCCCCACCGGCCTGGCCCCATTCCACCGGCAGCACGCGTTGCGGACTGGTCGCGGCCAGGCGTGCGAACGCCACGCAGTCCGCGCGGTGCACGGTCACGCCGCGGACCCGCGTCAGGTAGCCGGCGATCGGTTCGCCGGGCACCGGTTGGCAACACTTGGCCAGCTGCACCAACAGGTTGCCCACGCCCTGCACGGTGAACTTCGACTTGCCCGGCTTGGCGACCTTGCGCGGCGGTCGCAGCACCGGTAGCGAAACCGTATCCGGCTCGGCCGCGGCACGTTGCTCTTCGTGCAGCGCACGCCCGACCTGGTGCGGGCCGACGTCGCCCAGCGCGACCTGGATGTAGAGCTCCTCGACGCTGTCGGCATGGAACTTCTTCGCCGCGCCCGTCAGGTCGGCGTGGTGCAGCCCCAGCCGCTTCAGCTCCTTCTCCAGCAGGTCGCGACCGGCCTGCAGGTTGCGCGCGCGATCCAGCTTGTGGAACCACGCGCGCACCTTGTCGCGCGAGCGCCCGCTGGCGAGAAAGCCGTTGGCCTGCAGCAGCCAGTCGCGCCGCGGCTCCGGTTCCTTCGAGGTCAGGATCTCGACCCGGTCACCGCTGCGCAACACATGGCTGAGCGGCACGATGCGGCCGTTGACCTTTGCGCCGCGCGTGCGGTGACCCACCATGGTGTGCACGTGGTAGGCGAAGTCGAGCACGGTGCCGCTCCGCGGCAGGTCGACCACTTCTCCCTTCGGCGTCAGCGCGTAGATCCGGTCCTCGACCAGTTCCGCATCCAGTTCGCCCGCGAGGCTGCCTTCGCCGCCGGAACCCTCTGCCGCACCATCGAGCAGCCGGCGCATCCATGCGATCTTGCGATCGAAGGCATCGCCACCACCCTTGCCTTCCTTGTACTTCCAGTGCGCCGCCACGCCCAGTTCGGCCTGCGCATGCATCTCGTGCGTGCGGATCTGCACTTCGACCGTGCGCCCTTCCGGGCCGACCACGGCCGTGTGCAGCGAGCGGTAGTCGTTGGCCTTTGGGCGCGCGATGTAATCGTCGAACTCGCTGGGGATCGGTACCCACAGCGCATGCACGATGCCGAGCGCGGCATAGCACGCGGCAACGTCGTCCACCGCGATGCGGACCGCGCGCAGGTCGTACAGCTCGTCGAAGCCGACCTGCTTGCGCTGCATTTTCCGCCAGATGCTGTAGATGTGCTTCGGCCGGCCGCTGATGTCCGCCCGGATGCCATGCTCGGCCAGTGCCGCCCGCAGCGCGTCGATGACCTCGCCGATGTAGCGCTCGCGGCCGATGCGCTTCTCGTCGAGCTGCGTGGCGATCTGCTTGTACACCTGCGGCTGCAGGTAGCGGAATGCGAGGTCTTCCAGCTCCCATTTCAGCTGCCAGATGCCCAGCCGGTTGGCCAGCGGCGCGTGGATGTCGCGGGTGAGGCGCGCCAGCGCCTGCCGTTCGGATTCGGGCAGGGCGCCCGCGGCGCGCATGCGGGCGAGCTGCCGGGCCAGCAGGATGGTGACCACGCGCAGGTCGCGCACGATCGCCAGCAGCAGCCGGCGCAAGCCTTCCGTGTTCACTCCGCGCACCTGTTCCGCATGCAGCGCCCAGACCTGGGCCGCCGCCACCTGCCCCTCCAGCAGGGCCGCCAGCCCGGGAACCTGGCTGCCCACCGGCTCGGCCAGTGCCGGCACGCCATGCAGCAGGGCGGCGAGCACGACATCGCCATCCGCTCCCAGCGTCACCAGCGTGTCGAGCGTGTCGGCGAGCACGCCGATGGTGTCCGGCATGTCGCCCGTCGGCGCCGCGGCGTCCACCGCTCCGGCGAGCGCGCGACGCAGCGGTGCCGGCAACCCCTGGATCGCGGGTCGTTGCAGCAGCGTGGCGATGTCCTGGACGGGGGAAGGCATGGGCGCGGGACTGGGCGGTCAAGCGCCGCCGGAATGACTACACTACCGGCCAGTCGACCGCCGGAACAACCATGAAGATGAGCCGCTTGTTTCTATCCGTCGCGCTGCTGGTCGCATCCACGTGCGCCGTCGCGCAGCAGAATTCTCTCGAGCCGCTGCGCAACGCGATGAGCGACAGCGAGTTCAAGGCCGCCGGCCTGGACAAGCTGAGCGCGGAGGAACTCGCCGCGCTCGATGCGTGGCTGCAGCAACGCGTCGGCCAGCAGACCGCGCAGGCGGCTGCGCAGGCGAAGCAGGAGGGCCGCAAGGAGGTCGAACAGGAGACCCGCGGGTTCTTCGATTTCGGCACCACCGAGCCGATACAGAGCACGATCGTCGGCGCGTTCAACGGTTTCGCGAAGGGACGCCAGTACACGCTCGCCAATGGCCAGGTGTGGGAACAGGTCGAGCCGGCATCGCTCGCAGGCGTCCGTCGCACCGATCCCGTGGTGAAGATCACGCCGTCGCGTTTCGGCAACACATGGTTCCTGAAGATCGACGGCTACAACACCGCCGCACCCGTCCGCCGCATCAAATGACCGACCGAGAACATCCATGCGCCTGAAACGCCTCCTGCCCCTTGCCGCCCTGTGCATCGTCGCCCTGCCCTTGCACGCCCGCGACTACGTCGACATCCAGAATCGCCTCACGCCGGAACAGATGAAGGCCACCGGCCTGGACCAGCTGAGCAGCGAGCAGCTGCAACTGCTCAACAGCCTGCTCGATGAGGACAGGAAAGCGGTCGTTGAAGAAGTCCGCAAGGAGCGCAGGGACGATGGTCCGCGCGTGACGGGCACCCTGTTCGGCAGCGACGGACTGCAGCCGGTCGCCAGTGCGCTGGCCGCTAACAGCCTCAAGGGCTGGTCGCGCGGCACCGTGTTCACCCTGGAGAACGGCCAGCGCTGGCGGGTGATCGACGGCGAGTACTACGCGGGCAAGCCGCTCGGCAACGCCAAGGTCACGGTGTCGCCCGGCAAGATCAGCGGCTGGTACCTGCAGGTCGAAGGCCACAATCCGCGGCCCAAGGTGCAGCGCGCCGACTGACGCGCACACGATGCCTCACCCGCGCAGCGCCTGCAGGCGTTGCGCGAGCTTCTTCGGCGACACGCCGCTCTTCGCGCCCAGTTCCTGCGCGAACACCGACACACGCAGTTCCTCCAGGTCCCACCGCAGCGCCTGCCAGTCCGGTGCCTGCGCGATGCCGTCCTCGTTCGCCTGCGCCAACGCGTCGGCGAACGGCTTGAGTTCCAGCATGCGTACCTGGTCCTTCGCGGGATCGCGCTTGGCGCGTTCGGCGCGCAGGGTCATTGCCTTCAGGTAGCGCGGCAGCTGCGCCAGCGCATCGGCCGGCGTGTCGCGCAGGAAACCGGGATGCACCAGCGCCGCCAGTTGCGCGAGCAGGTCGTCGAGGTTGCCGCGCGCCCAGCCCATCAGCGGCGCGTCCAGCTGCGGTTTCAGTTCCGCCACCGCGGACAGGATCGCTTCGGCAAGTTTCAGCCGCTCCATCGCCTCGCCGAACAGACGCTTGCTGGCGTCGTCGCGCCGCTGCTCGAACGCGGCGCGGTCGCGGATCGCCTCCAGTCCGTCTGCAAGCACCGCGTTCATCGCCGCATCGACGATGTCGCCGCGCAACCGCTCCTGCGATTCGATGGCCGCATAGAGCAGGCCGGTCTTCGGCGATACCGGCAACTGCTTGCGCGCCTGCTTCACCTTGTCGGCCAGCGCGACCTCCAGCAGGCGGCGCACGCCGCCAGGATGCGCGGCAGCGGCCTCTGCGCGGTCGGCGAACACCTGCAGCGCTACCGTCTCGCCGTCATCGCGCAGCGCGGGATACGCCGGCACGCCGGCTTCGCCGGGTACCTCGCGCGGGATCGGCTGCGCAGGGAAGTCGCGCAATCCGGTGGCCGCCATCTCGCGGCCCGCGCGCGCGGCGAACGCCTGTCCCGCTTTCGCGCCGAAACGGGCGCGCAGTTCGTCGAGGTCGCGCGACTCCGCCAGCACCTTGCCCTCGCCTCCGCCGCGCGGGTCTTCGCGCAAGCGCAGGTTCATGCGCAGGTGCGGCTCCAGCGCGGTCTCGTCGAAGTCAAGCGCGCTGACCGCCACGCCGGTCGCCCGCGACAGGAAACGCGCCAACTCGCCGCGGATGTCGTCGGCAGTGGATTTGGCGAACGCTTCGAAGAACGCGCGGCCGAAATCCGGCGCCGGCACATAGTTGCGCCGCATCGCCTTGGGCAGGCTGCGGATCAGTCCAGCCGCCTTGTCGGCGACGAAGCCCGGCGCCAGCCACGACAGACGTGCGGGGTCGAGCGCATTGAGCAGGTGCAGCGGCACTTCCAGCGTCACGCCGTCATCGACGGATCCGGGCTCGAACTTGTAATGCAGCGGCAGTCGCGCATCGCCCAAGGGGAAATACTTCGGATAGCGGTCCTCCTCGCTACCTTCGCCCGGCAGCAGGTCGGCCAGCGACCAGTGCAGCGCGCGGCGCTTGTCGGCCGGCAAGGCTTTCCACCACGTATCCAGCCCCGCAGCGGAATGGAGATCGGCCGGCACGCGGTCCAGATACCAGCGCGCCTGCCAGTCCTCGTCGGCGACCAGGCCGGCGCGGCGCAGCTTGGCTTCCTCTTCCTGCGCCTGTTCCAGCGTCCTGAGGTTGTCGGCGACGAACGACGCGCGCGTGTTGATCTCGCCGGTCACCAGACCCTGGCGCACGAAGATGTCGTGCGCCTCGCCCGGTGCGATGCGGCCGTAGTGCACGGGCTTCTTCGGCGCCAGCACCAGGCCGAACAGGCTGATCTGCTCCGAGGCCAGCACCTGCCCCTGCACACGCGACCAGTGCGGATCGAAGTGTTTGCGCAGCAGCAGGTGTGGCAGCTCCGCGATCACCCAGTCGGGCTCGATCGCGGCCAGGGTCATGCCCCACACCTTCTGCGTATCCAGCAGATTGGCGGCCAGCAGCCAGGGCGGCGGGCGCTTCGACAACGGCGAGCCCGGGAACGGCAGGAAGCGGCGTTGTCGGGGCGCCTGGAAATCGCCCTTGTCGGTGCGATGGCCGATCTGCGTCGGCAGGCCCGCGACCAGCGCGCGGTGCAGGGTCTGGTAGGCGGCGGCGCGTACACGCTCGCTGAAGCCGCCCGCGGCGGGCGTCTGTTGCTTCTGCGCACTGACGGCGACCGGCGCCGGTGCAGCCTCGGTCTTGCCCTCGCGTGCGAGACGCGCGGCGCGATGCAGCTGGCCACGCGTCGCTTTCACCGCGGCGGCGTCATCGCGCGCGGCGGGCGGCGCGCTGCTGCCGGCGAGCAGTGGCGCCATCGAGGCTTCGCTGGCTTCTTCCTTCCAGCCCAGCTCCTCGCACAGCAGGCGCAGCTGGCGGTGTAGCTCGCGCCATTCGCGCATGCGCAGGAAGCCGAGGAAATGCCGCCCGCACCAGTCGCGCAACTTGGACTGGGTCAAGTCTTCATGCGCCTGCCGATATGCATCCCACAGGCGCAGCACGCCGACGAACTCGGAGCGCCCGTCGGCGAATTGCGCGTGCGCCGTGTCGGCCGCGCCACGCGCGTCGGCAGGCCGCTCGCGCGGGTCCTGGATGCCGAGGAACGAGGCGATCACCAGCATCGGACGCAGGCAGCCGGCGGCCTGCGCGGCCACCAGCATGCGCGCCAGCTTCACGTCGACCGGCAGCCGCGCCATCTGTTTGCCGATGGCGGTCATGCGCCGCTCGCCGTCGATCGCACCGAGTTCGGCCAGCTGCTGCCAGCCATCGGCCACCGCGCGCTCGTCCGGCGCTTCCAGGAACGGGAAATCCTCGATCCGGCCCAGGCCCAGCTGCAGCATGCGCAGGATCACCCCGGCCAGGCTGGAACGGCGGATCTCCGGATCGGTGAACTCCGCGCGCGCCTGGAAGTCCGCTTCGGCATACAGGCGGTAGCAGATGCCCTCGGCGATGCGGCCGCAGCGGCCCTTGCGCTGGTTGGCGCTGGCCTGCGAGACCGGTTCGATGTGCAAGCGGTCGAGCTTGTTGCGCGGGCTGTAGCGCTTGACGCGCGCGAAGCCCGGATCGACCACGTAGCGGATGCGCGGCACCGTCAGCGAGGTCTCGGCGACGTTGGTGGCCAGCACGATGCGCCGGTTCGGCCCCGGATTGAACACCCGGTCCTGGTCCTGGTTGGACAGGCGCGCGTACAGCGGCAGCACCTCGGTGTTGCGGTACTTGCGACGCTCCAGCGACTGGTGCGCATCGCGGATCTCGCGCTCGCCGGGCAGGAAGACCAGCACGTCGCCGCGCGCATCCTGCCGGGTGATCTCGTCCACCGCCGCCACGATGCCGTCGTTGACCGTGCGCTCGCCTTCCTGTTCGCCTTCGCCTTCCAGCGCGCGGTAGCGCACCTCGACGGGATACGTGCGGCCTTCCACGCTGATCACCGGGGCGTCGTCGAAGTGTTTCGCGAAGCGTGCGGTATCGATGGTGGCCGAGGTGACGATGACCTTCAGGTCGCGGCGCTTGCGCAGCAGCTGCTTCAGATAGCCGAGCAGGAAGTCGATGTTGAGGCTGCGTTCGTGCGCCTCGTCGACGATGATCGTGTCGTAGGCCGACAGCCAGCGGTCGCTGGCGATCTCCGCCAGCAGGATGCCGTCGGTCATGAACTTGATGTGGGTGTCTTCGCCGACCTGGTCGTTGAAGCGCACCTGGAAGCCGACGCCGCGGCCGAGCTCGGTGTTCAACTCTTCGGCCACGCGTCGCGCCACCGCGCGCGCGGCGATGCGGCGTGGCTGGGTGCAGCCGATCATGCCGGCCACACCGCGGCCGGCGGCCAGGCACAGCTTGGGCAGCTGGGTGGTCTTGCCGGAGCCGGTCTCGCCGGCGATGACGACGACCTGGTGGTTCCGGATCAGCTCGACGATGCGCTCGCCCTCGCGGGCGATGGGAAGCGACTCATCCAGGGTCACCGCCGGCACGGTCGATAGGCGCCGTTCGCGGCTGGCGATCGAGGCCGTCAATGCCTGTTCGAAGGCCTGCCGCGCGCCGGCATCGGCCGGCTTGCCCTGCCAGCGCGACCACAGCCCGTGCAGCCGGCCACGGTCCCGGCTCAGTGCACCGTCGAGCGCACGCCGCCCCTGGTCGAGGGCGGCGCGCTCGGGGGTACGGTCGGGGGTGGGATGGCGGGGGGTCATCATTCTTTAAGCACGGCGTTGAAACTTTTCGCTCACGCCACATGTTCTAGTGTGTCTATTGTGCCGCCTCAACCCACCTACAGGAGAATCCGCATGGCCAAGCCGAAGACCAAGCCCGCCAAGACCAAGGCCACCTCCGTGGCTGCGCCCCTCGCAGCCGCCCCGTCGGCACCGAACATCGATATCGGGATCAGTGGCGGCGAACGCAAGAAGATCGCCGACGGCCTGTCGCGCTTCCTGGCCGACAGCTACACGCTGTACCTGAAGACCCACAACTTCCACTGGAACATCACCGGCGCGATGTTCAATTCGCTGCATACGATGTTCGAAACCCAGTACACCGAGCAGTGGACCGCACTGGACGAAATCGCCGAGCGCATCCGCGCACTGGGCTTCAACGCCCCGGGCTCGTACCGCGAGTTCGTCAGCCTGACCTCGATCCCGGAAGAGCCGGGCCTGAGCGACAGCGCCGACTGGCGCGAGATGGTGCGCCAGCTGGTGATCGGAAACGAAGCCGTCTGCCGTACCGCGCGCAAGGTGCTCGACATCGCCGACGACGCGGACGATGCCCCGACCGAGGACCTGCTGACGCAGCGCCTGCAGACCCACGAGAAGTACGCCTGGATGCTGCGCTCGCTGCTGCAGTAATCCACGCTTCCGTGACGCACCGACGCCCGGCCCCTGCCGGGCGTCCTGCTTTTCGCGCCCGGATCGGGGTTTTCCTACACGCATCGCCGCCGTGGGCGCGACCGGCCCGCCCGGGGGCCGGGTTATCCTGTGCCCATGTCGTCCCCCGCACTTGAAACACTGCAGCGCGTCTTCGGTTACAGCGCCTTCCGTGGCCACCAGCAGGCGATCGTAGAACACCTCGCCGCCGGCCACGATGCCCTGGTCCTCATGCCGACCGGTGCTGGCAAATCCCTGTGCTACCAGGTGCCCGCACTGCTGCGCGACGGCACCGGCATCGTCGTCTCCCCGCTGATCGCCCTGATGCAGGACCAGGTGGATGCGCTGCGCCAACTGGGCGTGCGTGCGGCCTTCCTGAATTCCTCACTGGCGGCGGACGAGGCCCAGCAGGTCGAACAGGCGCTGCTGGCGGGCGAGCTGGACCTGCTGTACGTCGCGCCCGAGCGCTTGCTGACCGGTCGCTTCCTGTCGCTGCTGGACCGCAGCCGGATCGCGCTGTTCGCGATCGACGAAGCGCACTGCGTCTCGGCCTGGGGCCACGACTTCCGCCGCGAATACCTGGAACTGACCCTGCTGCACGAGCGCTGGCCGGACGTGCCGCGCATCGCGCTGACCGCGACCGCCGATCCGCCCACCCAGCGCGAGATCGCCGAGCGGCTGAACCTGGTCGAGGCCGAGAAGTTCGTCAGCTCGTTCGACCGCCCCAACATCCGCTACACCGTGGTGCAGAAGGACAACGCACGCCACCAGCTGCGCGACATGCTGCGCAAGCACCGTGGCGAGGCCGGCATCGTCTACTGCCTGTCGCGCAAGCGGGTGGAGCAGTTCGCCGACTACCTGGCCGAGCAGGGTTTCAATGCCCTGCCCTACCACGCGGGCCTGGATGCCAGCGTGCGCGCCCACAACCAGCGGCGGTTCCTGCGCGAGGAAGGCATTGTGATGGTGGCGACCATCGCCTTCGGCATGGGCATCGACAAGCCGGATGTGCGCTTCGTGGCGCACGTGGACCTGCCCAAGTCGATGGAGGGCTATTACCAAGAGACCGGTCGCGCCGGTCGCGACGGCGAGGCCGCCGAAGCCTGGCTCTGCTACGGCCTGGGCGATGTGGTGCTGCTCAAGCAGATGATCGAACAGGGCGAGGCCGGCGAGGAGCGCAAGCGGCTGGAGCGGCGCAAGCTGGACCAGTTGCTGGGCTACTGCGAGTCCACCCAGTGCCGGCGGCAGGTGCTGCTGGCCGGCTTCGGCGAAACCTATCCGCACGAGTGCGGCAACTGCGACAACTGCCTGAGCCCGGCCGAGACCTGGGACGCCACCCAGGCCGCGCAGAAGGCCTTGAGCTGCGTGTACCGCAGCGGCCAGCGCTTCGGTGTGAACCATGTCATCGACGTGTTGCGCGGCAGCGAGAGCGAGCGCATCCGCCAGTGCGGCCATGACCACCTGACCACTTACGGCATCGGCAAGGACCTGGACGCCACGGCGTGGCGCAGCGTGTTCCGCCAGCTCGTGGCCTGCGGCCTGCTGGAAGTGGAGGCCGAGTTCGGCAGCCTGCGCCTGACCGAGGGCAGCCGCGCGGTGCTGCGCGGCGAGCGCCGCCTGCAGCTGCGCAAGGAGCAACGCGAAAAGCGCGAGCGCGACCGCGGATCGCGCAGCGGCGTGCCGGTCCAGGCCGCCGACCTGCCGCGCTTCCAGGTGCTGCGCGACCTGCGCGCGCAACTCGCGCGCGAACAGAACGTCCCCGCCTACGTCATCTTCCACGACAGCACGCTCCGCAACATCGCCGAGCAGCAGCCCGCCACGCTGGACGAACTGGCCCGGGTCGGCGGTATCGGCGGCGCCAAGCTGGAGCGCTACGGCCAGCGCGTGCTGGACGTGCTGGGTGCGGCGGGATGAAGTTCCCTGCCCGCACGCGCCGATCTCAGCCGACGTTCAATCCGCGGCTGTTAGGTTGCCTTTCAGGTCCGCCAGCCGGCGCGCCCTCCTCCCGGGATGTCCCATGAAGACCTTGCCCATCGCATTGCTGGCCCTGCTGACCACCGCGCCCGCGCTCGCGCAGCCGACGGCGGAAGCACTCGACCTGAGCGTGCCGCGGGAGGCGACCTATGCCAAGGATCCGCCGGGCACCTGGTATGGCGACCGCCAGCCGGCACGGACGAAGGACACGGCACCGGCTGCCCCCATCGATCCCTGCGTGTACTACGGCGACGATGACGGAGACGGCGTGTCGGGCAGCGTGACCACCGGCATCGGCTACAGCAAGGGCCATGGCCGCAGCACCTACAACGCAGCCAACCTCAATCTCTGCAAGACCACGTACGACGACGAGGGCAAGCCGCGTACGTTCAACTTCAACATCAACGTCGAACGTTACGACGGGCCCGGTGGCTACTACGGCCCATACGGTTACCCCGGCGGCCCGATGATGCGCGGCGCACCGCGCCCGTAAGCCGCTCAGTCGCGCGTGGCGACGCGCGCGACCAGGGCCACCGCCACCAGCAGTACGACCAGCAGGCCCAGCGCCGCCGCCAGCGAGGTCAGCTTGGCGATGAAGCCCAGCGCCGCCGGCCCCAGCAGCACCCCTGCGTAACCCATGGTAGTGACCGCGGCGACCGCCAGGTGCGTGGGCATACTGCGCTGGCGCCCGGCGGCGGAGAACATCACCGGCACCACGTTGGCGGCGCCGGCACCGACCAGCGCGAAGCCGGCCAGACCGGCCAGCGAGGACGGCACCAGTATCGCCAGCGTGAAGCCTGCCGCCGCGATCAACGCACCGCACACAACCACACGGAACGCACCCAGCGCCTGCACGATGCGGTCGCCGGTCAGCCGTCCGATCGTCATCGTCACCGCGAACGCCACATAGCCGAACCCGGCGGTGGCCGGATCGGCGTTACGTACCGAAGTGAGGAAGACCGCACTCCAGTCCAGCACTGCACCTTCGGACAGGAACATCGCGAAGCACACCGCACCGACCAGCAACACACGTCCACGTGGCAACACGAACGCTGGCTGATCCGCATCGCCGCCCTCTTCCAGCAACCCGCGCCGCGCGCCGGCCAGCAGCAGGGCAGCGACCACCGCCATGCCGCCGATCGCCAGCAGCGGCGGCGCGCCCAGCGCCAGCGCACCGGCCACGCCACCAGCACCGGCGATGCCACCGACGCTGTACATGCCATGGAAGCCCGACATCATCGCGCGGCCGCTGGCGCGTTCGACGATCACCGCCTGCACATTCATCACCACGTCGAGCACGCCCATGCTGGCGCCGAACACGGCCAGCACCAGCGCGAGGACGGGAATGCTGGGCGCCAGCATCAACGCCGGCATGCACAGGCAGATCATCGCGCCCGCCGCCAGGATCATGCGACGGCAACCGAACCGTGCCGCCAGCCCGCCGGCCAGCGGCATCATCAGCACCGAGCCGACACCCAGGCACAGCAGCATCAGGCCGAGCTGGCCGTCATCGAGGGCAAGCTTGTGCTTGGCGAACGGAATCAGCGGCGCCCACGCCGAGATGGCGAAGCCGCCGATGAAGAAGGCGATGCGGGTGGCGATGCGTTCGCGCGCGCCGGGGGCCGGCATCGCGGCGTCACTCACGGACATGCGGCTCAGGGCGCCAGCAGTTCGAACGGCACCGCGTCGCCGACCGCGCTGGACGGCGCGACCCACAGGTCGAACAGACCGGGCTCGGCGACAGGGCGGTTGTCGACGCCATGGAACTCCAGATCAGCGCGCGTCAGCGTGAATTCGACGTCCTGCGACTCGCCTGCAGCGAGCGCGATCTTGCGGAAGCGCTTCAGTTCGCGCACCGGGCGCACACGGCTGGCGGTACGGTCGCGCAGGTAGAGCTGCACGACTTCTTCGCCCGCACGCGCACCGGTATTGGTGATGCGCGTGAGGATCGTCAGCGTGTCGTCCCAGCCCAGCGTCTGCGTATCGAGCTGCGGCACGCCGTAGTCGAAGCGCGTGTACGACAGGCCATGGCCGAACGGATACAGCGCGGCGTGGGTGACTTCGCGCCAACGTGTCTGGAAGAAACGCGGCGTGCCCGGCACGTTGGGACGGCCGGTGGCGGGATGGTTGTAGAAGTAGGGCTGCTGGCCGGCGTCCTGCGGGAAGCTCACCGGCAGGCGCGCGGACGGGTTGTAGTCGCCGAACACCACGTCGGCGATGGCCGGACCGGTCTGCGTGCCGAGGAACCAGCCCACCAGGATGGCCGACGCCTCGCGCACCGCGCCTTCCAGCGCCAGCGCACGGCCGTTTCGGAGCACGACGACGACCGGCGTGCCGGTGGCGGCGACCGCCTCGGCCAGTGCCTGCTGCGCGGCAGGCAGCACGATCTGCGTGCGCGACTGTGCTTCGCCGGAGAACTCGTGCGGCTCGCCGACGGCGAGCACGACCACATCGGCCGCGCGCGCGGCTGCGACCGCGGCGTCGATGCCGCCGTCGATCGCCTCCTCGATGCCGCTGCCCGGCACGACGACCAGCGCGGACGGATCGTCCAGCGCGGCACGCACGCCGGTTTCCACGTCCACCATGCGTGAGGCGTCGCCGAAGATGTTCCAGCAGCCACCGAGGTTGGCGGTGTCCTGCGCGAACGGCCCGATCAGCGCGATGCGCTGGCCGGTCTTCTTCAGCGGCAGCAGGTCGCCCTCGTTCTTCAGCAGCACGATGGAGCGGCGCGCGCAGTCGCGCGCCAGCGCATCGTGCGCGGCGATGTGCGACTGGTCGGCTTCGCGTTCGGCGTCGAGGCAGCGGTAGGGATCGTCGAACAGGCCGACCGCGGCCTTGACGTGCAGCACGCGGCGCACGGCCTCGTCGACCTCGTCCATGCTCAGCCGGCCTTCGGCGACCAGCGTGGCGACGTGGCCGGCGTAGATGCCGCTCTGCAGGCTCATGTCCAGGCCGGCCGACAGCGCCTTCTGCGCCGCGTCGGCTTCATCGCTGGCGTAGCCGTGCGCGATCAGCTCCAGGTCGGAGGTGTAGTCGGAGACGACGAAGCCTTCGAACTTCCACTCGCCGCGCAGGATGTCGGTCAGCAGTTCGCGATTGGCCGAGGCCGGCACGCCGTTGATGTCGTTGAACGAGCTCATCAGCGTCAGCGCGCCGGCATCGATCGCGGCCTTGAACGGCGGCAGGTGCACGTCGCGCAGCGTCTGCGGCGCCATGTCCACGAAGTTGTAATCCAGGCCAGCGGAGATCGCGCCGTAGGCGGCGAAGTGCTTCGGCGTGGTCAGCAGCGAATCGGCGGCGGTCAGGTCAGGGCCCTGGAAACCGCGCACGCGGGCGGCGGCCAGTTCGCAGGACAGATGGACGTCCTCGCCGGAGGTTTCCGCCACGCGGCCCCAGCGCTGGTCGCGGGCGATGTCGACCATCGGCGCGAACGTCCAGTGGATGCCGGCGGCGGTGGCCTCCTTCGCGGTGGCGCGCGCGGTGCGCTCGGCCAGCTCGGGTTCGAAGCTGGCCGCTTCGCCCAGCGGGATCGGGAACACCGTGCGCATACCGTGGATGACGTCGGCGCCCAGCAACAGCGGGATGCCGAGACGACTCTCTTCCACCGCGATGCGTTGCGCCTCGCGGCCTTCCGCCGCGCCTACGCCATTGAACAGTGCACCGACGCGGCCACTGCGGATCTGCTCGCGTACCTGCTCGGCATCACGGGCGAAGGTCTCGGGATTGACCTCGAAGGCGAACGGCCGCAACGCATCGGCGAAGGCGCCGAGCTGGCCGATCTTTTCCTCCAGCGTCATCCCGGCGATCAGGCCTTCGATCCTTCGCTGATGCGGCATGTAAGCGGTCCTCCCGGGAACGCCGGTGTTACGGGGGAGCCATTATGAAAACGTTTACAGGCGGGGTCAAACCCACTGGGAGCGGGTTCCGCCCTGCCCTCCAGGATCCGCCGCGATGCTTATCCGGCCATGCCGGAGTGGCGCAGCAGCGCGTCGATCCGGGGCGCGCGGCCGCGGAAGGCGCGGAAATTGTCGGCGGCCGCCCGGCTTCCGCCCCGCGCCAGCACCTCGCGACGGAAGCGC
Source organism: Pseudoxanthomonas sp. LjRoot143 (assembly GCF_964252945.1). Classification (NCBI taxonomy): domain Bacteria; kingdom Pseudomonadati; phylum Pseudomonadota; class Gammaproteobacteria; order Lysobacterales; family Lysobacteraceae; genus Pseudoxanthomonas; species Pseudoxanthomonas sp. LjRoot143. The sequence goes on from NZ_CAXUPM020000001.1 coordinate 2,902,329, forward strand.
GCGCCGGTGTCGGCGACGTCGGTCGGGGCCTCCTCGAAGGCCGCATAGGCGTCGGCGCTCAGCACCTCGGCCCACTTGTAGCTGTAGTACCCCGCCCCGTAGCCGCCGGCGAAGATATGGCTGAACTGGTGGGGGAAGCGATTCCAGTCCGGCGGGATGTTCACCGCCACCTCGGCACGCACGCGGTCCAGCAAGGCGAGCACGCTGTCGTCGGCGGGATCGAAGCCACTGTGCAGCTGCATGTCGAACAGGCCGAATTCGAGCTGGCGCACGGTGGCCATGCCGCTCTGGTAGTTCTTGGCCGCCACCATCCGGTCGAACAGTGCGCGCGGCAGCGGTTCGCCGGTGTCCACGTGCGCGGTCATCGCCTGCACGCGTGCCCACTCCCAGCAGAAGTTCTCCATGAACTGGCTGGGCAGTTCCACCGCGTCCCACTCGACGCCGTTGATGCCGGCCACGCCGAGTTCGCCGACCTGGGTCAGCAGCTGGTGCAGGCCATGACCCATTTCGTGGAACAGGGTGGTGACGTCGTTGTGGCTGAAGGTGGCCGGATTGCCGTCCATGCCCCTGCCGAAGTTGCACACCAGATAGACCAGGGGCGTCTGCGTACCGCGCGCCGTCTCACGGCGGTTGCGGCAGTCGTCCATCCAGGCGCCGCCGCGCTTGCCTTCGCGGGCGTACAGGTCGAGATAGAACTGGCCGACCAGCGCACCGTCGCTGTCGATCAGGCGATAGAAACGCACATCCGGATGCCAGGTCGGCGCGGTGTCCTGTTCGACGCGCAGCCCGTAGAGATCGCCGATCACGCCGAACAGCCCGGCCAGCACTGCCGGCTCGGTGAAGTACTGCTTCACTTCCTGCGCGGAGAAGCTGTAGCGCGTCTGCTTGAGCTTTTCGCTGGCGTAGGCCAGGTCCCAAGCCTCCAGCGTTTCCAGGCCGAGCTGTTCGTGGGCGAACGCTTCCAGCTCCGCCCGATCGCGCTGCGCATGCGGTTTGGCGCGTGCGGCGAGGTCGCGCAGGAAGCTCAGCACGTCATCGGGCGTGTCGGCCATCTTGGTGGCCAATGAATAGTCCGCGTAGCTGGCAAAACCCAGCATCACAGCCAGTTCCGACCGCAGGGCGAGGATGCGATCGATCAGCGCGGAGTTGTCGAGCGCCGCGTTGTCGGCGAGTTCGGACGCGCGCACCGCATTCGCGTGGTACAGCGTCTCGCGCAGCGCGCGGTCGTCCGCATAGGCCTGCACCGGCAGGTAGCACGGCATCTGCAGGGTGAACTTCCAGCCCGGCTCGTCGTCGGCCTTGGCCGCCGCGCGCGCGGCCGACACCACGTCGGCCGGCAGGCCACCGAGGTGCTGCTTGTCCTTGATCCAGAACTCGTACTCGTCGGTCGCATCCAGCACGTTCTGCGAGAACTTGGCGGAGAGCCCGGCAAGCTCTTCCTTCACCGCGGCGAAGCGCACCTTCTGCTCCTCCGGCAACTCGGCACCGCCGAGCCGGAAATCGCGCAACGCGTTGTCCAGCACCTTGCGACGCGCTTCGTCGTACTGCGCCGCTTCGGGCGCATCGGCCAGTGCACGGTACTGCCGGTATAGTGCGAGGTTCTGTCCCAGCGCGCTCCAGAAGCGCGTCACCTTCGGCAACTGCGCGTTGTAGGCAGCGCGCAGCGCCGGGCTGTTCATCACGGCTTCCAGGTGGGTGACCTGGTTCCAGGCACGTGCCAGGCGCTCGGTGGCATCGTCCAGCGGTACCGCGAACGCATCCCAACTGACCGGCGCGACGGCTTCGGCCGTCTTCACCGCCGCCTCGGCCTCGGCCAGCAACTGGTCGATGGCAGGGGCGATGTGCTCGGGACGGATCGCATCGAAATGCGGCAGGCCGAAGTCGAGCAACGGATTGGTCATGGGGGCGTCTCGTTCAGAAGGGGGTATTCAGTTCGGCCAATCGGCCTGGGCCAGCGCGGGCAACCCGCGCCCGGCGACCGCCGCGGCGATGGCGTCGTCGCTTTCCACGATGGGGATGCCGCGTTGCAGATACCAGTCCCGGTTGTAGTAGCTGTGCGCATAGCGTTCACCGCTGTCGCACAGGATGCTGACGATCGAGCCGGCCTGCGCTTGCGCACGCATGCGCGTGGCCGCCGCCAGGATCCCGACGAAATTGGTGCCGGTCGACCCGCCGACGCGCCGCCCGAGTACCGCACTGACGTGGCGCATGGCGCCCAGGCTCAGCGCGTCCGGCACCTTGACCATCGCGTCGATGCAGGCCGGGATGAAACTGGGCTCGCAGTGCGGACGCCCGATGCCCTCGATGCCGGAACCGCGCGCGCAGGTCAGCGTCGTGTCTTCGTAGCCGTCGCAGGCGCCCCGGTACTGGTCGAAGAAGACCGAATGCTCGGGATCCGCGCACAGCACACGCGTCGGGTGGCGACGGTAGCGCACGTAGCGCCCCAGGGTGGCGCTGGTACCGCCGGTGCCCGGACTGCAGACGATCCATGCCGGCACCGGATGCGGTTCGGCTTCCATCTGCTTGAAGATGGATTCGGCGATGTTGTTGTTCGCGCGCCAGTCGGTGGCCCGCTCGGCGTAGGTGAACTGGTCCATGAAATGGCCCCCGCTCTCCTGCGCCAGTTGCCGGGAAACCTCATTGATCGCCGCCGCCTGTTCGACCAGGTGGCAGCGGCCACCCTGGAACTGGATCGCGGCGATCTTGTCCGGCGACGTAGACGACGGCATCACCGCGATGAAGGGCAAGCCCAGCAGGCGCGCGAAATAGGCTTCGGACACCGCGGTGGAACCGCTGGATGCCTCGATGACCGGCGCGCCCTCACGCAGCCAGCCGTTCGCCAGCGCGTACAGGAACAGCGAGCGCGCGAGCCGGTGCTTCAGGCTGCCGGTCGGGTGGCTGGATTCGTCCTTGAGGTAGACGTCGATGCCGGGAAAGCCGTGCAGCGGCAGCGGGATCAGGTGGGTGTCGGCGGACCGGTTGTAGTCCGCTTCGATGCGCTGGATCGCCTGCGCCGTCCAGTCACGCGCTGCCGTGGTCACGCGGAAGATTTCCTGCCGGGCGCCGACGCGAACGCAGCGCATGATGGCGCGGCGGCGGGATGTGCGTGGTGGGCCGTGAAGGATTCGAACCTTCGACCAAAAGATTAAAAGTCTTCTGCTCTACCGACTGAGCTAACGGCCCGGAAACGCATCCCGGCCTTGCACCGGGATGCGCATTCTAGCGCATCGTCCGCGAAGGGGCGAAATCCTGCCTCACACGTAATGCGTGGGGTCGGGTACGCCGGCGTCGGCGAAGCCGGCAGCGCGCAGGCGGCAGGCATCGCAGTGTCCGCAGGCGCGGCCCTGTGCGTCGGCCTGGTAGCAGGACACGGTCTGCGCGAAATCGACGCCCAGCCGCACGCCTTCGCGCACGATGTCGGCCTTGCTCATGCGCAGCAGTGGCGCCTGGATGCGCAGCCCCGCGCCTTCCACGCCCGCCTTGGTCGCGACATTGGCGAGCATCTCGAAGGCCTGGATGAACTCAGGGCGGCAATCCGGGTAGCCCGAATAGTCCACCGCATTGACGCCGCAGAAGATGTCGTTGGCGCCCAGCACTTCGGCCCAGCCCAGCGCCACCGACAGCATGATGGTGTTGCGCGCCGGCACGTAGGTCACCGGGATGCCCGGCCCGCCGGCTTCCGGCACGTCGATGTCGGCGGTCAGCGCGGAGCCGCCGATGCTGCGCAGGTCCACGTGGACGGTCTTGTGCGCGGCGGCGCCGAGCGTGGTGGCGACGCGCGCGGCGGCGTCGAGTTCGGAGGTATGGCGCTGGCCGTAGCGCACGCTGAGCGCATGCACGGCGAAGCCCTGTTCGCGGGCGATGGCGACGACGACGGCGGAGTCCATGCCTCCGGACAGCAGGACGACGGCATTCTTCATGGGGCGATGCTTCGTGGGGTGAAAGGTAGGCTACCGCAGGCGCTGCGTCAGCGCCCCGGCTCGTCGTTCCACAGCAGCTTGTGCAGCTGCATCTGGAAGCGCACCGGCAGGCGGTCCTCGACGATCCAGTCCGCCAGGTCGCGCGGCGACAGTTCGGATTTGCTGGGCGAGAACAGCACGTCGCAGCGCTCGGCCAGCCGGTGCTCGGCGAGCATGCCGCGCGCCCATTCGTAGTCGGCGCGGCCGCACAGGACGAACTTCACCTGGTCGCGCGCGGTGAGCAGCGGCAGGTTTTCCAGCCGGTTGCGTGCCACTTCCTTCGAGCCGGGCGTCTTCAGGTCGACCACGCGCGACACGCGCGGATCGACATCGGTGATGTCCAACGCGCCCGACGTTTCCAGCGACACGTCGAAACCGGCATCGCACAGCTTCCTCAGCAGCAGCAGGCAGCGCTTCTGCGACAGTGGCTCGCCGCCGGTGACGCAGACGTGGCGGACGCCCTGGCGCGCGACTTCGGCGACGATGTCGTCGATCTCGCGCCACTCGCCGCCGTGGAAGGCGTAGGCGGTGTCGCAGTACTGGCAGCGCAGCGGGCAGCCGGTCAGGCGGACGAAGACCGTGGGCCAGCCGACCGCGTTCGCCTCGCCCTGCAGGGACAGGAAGATCTCGGTGATCTTGAGGCGTTCCAGCGGGGACTGGACGATCTCGCTGGGGCGGGCGGCGTCATTCATGGGGTGCGCATGATACGCCCTGGCGGCCCGGCATCTCCGCCAGGCGCGCCGGACGTGGTCGCCTCAGCGCAGGCGACCGAGCTGGATGGCGCGCAGCCGGTCGTCGGCCGTGCGGGCGACGTCGGTGCCGGGATACTTGGCGATGACCTCGCCCAGGGTGCGCTCGGCTTCGGGCAGCTTGCCCAGTCCGTAGTCGCACAAGCCGATCTTCAGCAGGGCGCCGGGCGCCTTGTCGTGGGTCGGGTACTGTACGAGCAACGCGCGGAACTGTTCCGCGGCCAGTGCGTAATTCTGGGTGACGTAGTAACTCTCGCCCAGCCAGTAAAGCGCGTTGGGCGCATACACGCCGCTGGGGTAAAGCTGCAGGAAACTGGTGAACAACTGCGCCGCATCGGCGTACTCGCCGGCCTTGAGACGGTCGAACGCGACGTTGTAGGCGGTGCGCTCGTCGCCGGCGGCGGACAGCGCGCCCATGTCGCCATGGACGCTGGGCGGAGTTTCGGCGGTCGCCCCTGCAACGGGCGCCGGCGTGGTGGCCGGCGCAACGACGGGGGCACTGCCCAGGGGGGGCGCGGCAGGCGTCGTGCCGGCCGGGGCGGGTGCGGTGCCGCCTTCCAGGCGGTTGAGGCGACCGTCCAGGTCGAGGTACTGGTCGCGGCCGCGCTGCTTGAGCTGCTCGTTCTCGTTCTGCAGCTGCTCCAGCTGGGCGCGCAACTCGCGGAGCTCCGCTTCCTGCTGGGTGACCTTGTTGAGCAGGTCGAGGTTCTGCTGCGGGTTGTTGGCCTTCGCCTCAAGCGCGGCCACGCGATCGGCCAGGCTGACGCGTTGCGCGTAGGCGGGAGCGGCGGCCACGAGGGCCGCCGCCAGGACCAGCAGATAGGTCTTCTTCGCGATCATCGTGTCGACGACGGCTTACTTCGCCGTGTAGACGATCTCGACGCGACGGTTCTGCGACCAGGACGCTTCGTCCGAGCCAGTCGCGACCGGGCGCTCTTCGCCGTAGCTGACCACGGTCAGCTGGCTGGCCGAACCGCCGTTCGCCTGCAGGGCCGAATTCACGGCATTGCCGCGGCGCTCGCCCAGACCCAGGTTGTACTCGCGGCTGCCGCGCTCGTCGGCGTGGCCTTCCAGCGTGATGCGCGAGGACGGACGGTCACGCAGGTACTTGGCGTGGCAACCCATGATGGCCTGGAACTCCGGCTTCAGGGCGTCCTGGTCCAGATCGAAGTACACCACGCGCTGGCGCAGGCAGGCGTCGGTGTCCAGATCGTTCGGGCCGTACAGGCCGGACGTGGTCGGCGTCGTCGGGGTGGTCGGGGTGGTGGTCGTGGTGTCGGTCGGCGGGGTCGGCTTGACGTCCTTCTTACAGCCAGCCAGCACGGCGACGGACATCATGGAGAGCAGCAGAACACGGGTGGTCTTGTTCATGATCATTCCTTGCGTCGTTGGAACGGGGGATCGGTGGAACCGGGGGTCACATTGTAGACAGAAAATTAACGCTGGGTGCGGTAGGGCGACCACGCCGGCTCGCGAACGTCGGCGTTGGCGACCACCAGACGCTGGCGCACGCGCGCATCGGCCGACACGGCGTACAGCACGCCGCGTCCACCTTCCCGCGCCGCATACAGCACCATGCTGGCGTTCGGCGCAAAGCTCGGCGACTCGTCCAGCGAGCCCGGCGACAGCGACGTCCAGCGCGCACCACCCAGACTGGTGTCCATCAGGGCGATGCGGTAATTGTTGCCGCTGCCCTGCACCACCGCGACCTTCTTGCCATCGAAGCCGACACTGGCCGTGGCGTTGTAGTTGCCCTCGAAGGTCACCCGGCTGGCACTGCCACCCCCCGCCGGCACGCGGTAGATCTGCGGACGGCCGCCGCGGTCGGAGGTGAAGTAGATGCTGCTGCCATCCGGACTCCACACCGGTTCGGTGTCGATCGCCGACGTGGTGGTCAGCTGGCGCAGCGAACGGCTGCCCAAGTCCATCACGTAGATCTCGGGATTGCCGCTGCGCGACAGCGTCAGCGCCAGCTGGCGGCCGTCCGGCGAGAACGAGGGCGCACCGTTGATGCCACGGAAGCTGGCCACCTTCTCGCGTGCACCGGTGGAGATGTCCTGGATGTAGATCGCCGAGTTGCCGGTCTCGAAGCTGACGTAGGCCAGTTTGCGGCCATCCGGGCTCCACGACGGCGACAGCAGCGGCTCGGCAGAGCGCACCACGGTCTGCGGGTTGAAGCCATCGGAGTCGGCCACCATCAGCGCGTAGCGCGTCGCCTTGCCGGTGCCGGCGGCGGTGATGTACGCGATGCGGGTCCAGAACGCGCCGCGCACGCCGAGGATCTTTTCGTAGATCGCGTCGGCCATCTGGTGGGCGACATCGCGCAGCGCGTTGGCGCGCGCGGTCTTCACCTCGCCGAGCAGCCGCTCCTGCTTGGCCACATCGAACAGTTCGTACTCCACGCGGTAGCTGCCGTCGCCAGCATCGGCGACGCGGCCGACCACGATGTAGTCCTGCCGCAGCGCGCGCCAGGTCGGGTACTGGATCTCGCTACCGCGCGTGGGGCGCTCGGTGATGCGGGCTTCGGGCAGGGTACGGAAGGCGCCCGAGCGCTCCAGGTCGGCGCGCACCACGGCCGAGACGTCGGTCGGCGGCGCGGTGGTGCCCTGGTAAGGCATGGGCACGATGGTGATCGGCAGGGCTGAGGTGTTGCTGCCGACGATATCGATCTCCAGCCCCTGCTGCTGGGCGGACGCCAATGCCGGGACGAGAGCGAGCAGGAACAGGGCAAACCAGCGCAGCGGTTTCTTCATGGGCAACGGCTCTGGGGTTGAACGGGGGCGGCAAAGGGATACCAGCCCGCGCGTGAACGTTTTAACAATTGTGAACGGAGGGCGGCGAAACGTCGTGTGAAGTCAACGGTCCCGGGCTTCGAAAGTAAAGATCAGCGTCCGATTGAAGACCGTTTCGTAACCACGGTAGGGCAACGGCTGCGCCTTCAGGACCGCTCGCTCAAGAGAATCCTGCCCCAATTCGTCCATGGGACAGCCAGGTTGCACCTCTGCGCTGACGACTTCGCCACCGGGGAGCTGCCTGACCACGAGCTTGCAACGCGTACCGACAGGAACAGACTCCGGACGCGTCCACTGACGGGAGACAGACTGCTGGATCGCCTCCCGGTAGCGCGCGAGCAAACCATCATCGGTGCCTCCGTTGCCGGCCGGACCGGCGGCGGGAGTCGGAGAGGGCGCCGCCGCGCTCGCCGCCTGCCGCGCACGGGCATCCGCCAGCTGACGAAGCTTCTGTTCGGCCAGTTGCTGCTCCCGCTGCGCCTGGGTGCGCTGACGACGGATTTCCTCCAGACGCTTCTTATCGGCCTCGGCCTTCTGCGCGGCTTCGGCGGCGATGCGCTTCTGCCGATCTTCTTCCTGCTGCGCGGCCAGCCGGCGTTGCTGCTCGGCCTGCTCCTGGCGCTTGCGCTCGGTCAGGTCGATCTGCTCCTGGCGGCGCTTGGCCTCCTGCTCCTGGCGCGCCTTTTCCTGCGAGATCGCATCGCGGCGCGCTTCGTCCTGGTCGACATCGTCCGGCACCGGGATGCGTTCCTGGGCATTGGCCTGGCGCTCGACCGGTGCGTCCTGGGGTGCCGGCTCGGGAATCGGCTGCGGCGGCGGAACGGTGTCCTCAGGGGCCGGCTCCTGCACAGGCTCCGGCATCGGCGCCGGCTGGAAATCCAGCGCGCGCTCGACCGCCTGCTGGTCGGCGGCCGAGACATCGAGCGTGGCTTCCATCGACTGCGATCCCGCCGCATTCAGCCGGTCGCGATCCCACTTGAAGTACGGCGACAGCAACAACACGGCGAGCAACAGCAGGTGCAGGCCGATGGCCCACGCCACCGCCCGGCCCAACCCCTCGTCCTGCGGGGGGCGCTGGCGCTGGAGCACCTCAGCGTGCATTGCCACCCGCGTTGGTCATAAGACTGACGTTGCTGACCTTGGCACGGCGCAGCACGTCCATGGCATCGAGCACCTTCTGGTACGGCGCAGCGCCTTCGGCGGCCACCATGATGCGTAGCTCGTTGCCCTGCTCCGCGCGGATCGCGGCGACCTGGGCCTCGAGCGCGGCCGCATCCAGCACCTCGGGCTGCTTGGCTTCCGGCAACTTCAGGCCATAGCGGCCGTCGGGATACGCGATGACGATGACGGGCTCGTTGCGCGTCTCGACCGCCTTCGCGTTGGATGACGGCAGTTTCACGTCCACGCTCAGCGTGAGCAGCGGCGCGGTCACCATGAAGATGATCAGCAGTACCAGCATCACGTCGATATAGGGCACGACGTTGATCTCGGACTTCAGCTTGCGCCGCTTGCGATGGATGATGCTTCCGGCCATGGCGTGCCCCGCTTACTCGCCCGAATTCTGGCGCTGGAGGATCGAGCTGAACTCCTCGGCGAAGCTTTCATAGCGCACGGCCAGCCGCTCGACGCGGGTGGTGAAGCGGTTGTAGGCCCACACGGCCGGAATGGCGACGAACAGACCGATGGCGGTGGCGAACAGCGCTTCGGAGATGCCCGGCGCGACGGCCGCGATACCCGCCTGCTCGCCACTGTTGAGCATGTCGTGCATGGTCACCATGATGCCGAACACCGTACCGACCAGGCCCACGTAGGGTGCCGTCGAACCGATGTTCGCCAGCAGTTCCAGGTTGCGTTCCAGCTGGTCGACTTCGCGCGTGTAGGTCACGCGCATGGCGCGCTGCGCGCCTTCGAGCTGCGCGCGACCATCGAGACCGCGCTTGTCGCGCAGGCGGGTGAATTCGCGGAAGCCCGCTTCGAAGATGGCCTCCAGGCCGGTGACCATGCGGTTGCGGTCGGCGGCGCCGGCGTAGAGTTTGTGCAGCTCGGCGCCGGACCAGAAGCGGCCTTCGAACTCGTCGGCATCGCGGTTGGCGGTCTTGAACACACGCCCCTTGCGGAAAATGATCACCCAGCTGATCACCGACCCGACCAGCAGCAACAGCACGATCAGCTGCACCGGCAGGCTCGCCTTGAGCATCAGGTCGATGTAGTTGATCCCGCTGTGCGTGGTGGCAGCGGCGGCCTCGGCAGCGGCGGCAGCCGTCTCGGGCGGCAATGCCTCCGTCACGACTTCCTGGAAGGCCAGCAGCGTTGCGATCATCCGTCGTTCCTCGTGTCTCGGTTCGTGGTGCGTATCGGGTTAAAGCGGCCGGCCCGGGGATTCGAGTCGACGGAACTCCTGGTACAACGTATCGGGCAGCCCGACGGGTTTGAACGTCGACGCGCGGAGCGCAGCGACCTTCACCTCCGCGGTCAGCAGGACCTCGCCGTCCCGTTCGATGGACTGGGCGAAGACCACGCTGGCCCGCTTGCACTCGTGGATGCGCGCGCTGACCTGGAGCAGATCGTCCAGCCGTGCGGGGCGCAGGAAATCCAGGCGCATCGAACGGACGGCGAACACCAGGTCGTGGGTTTGGCGCAATCGCTCTTGGGCGTAACCTCCGGCCCGCAACCACTCGGTACGGGTCCGTTCCAGGAAGGCGACATATTGCGCGTGGTACACCACGCCACCGGCGTCGGTATCTTCCCAATAGACGCGTGTCGGAAAGATGAACGGAGCCGCATCCCCGGCGATCGTCTTCGAATCAGTCGTCAAAGCATGCGCTCCCACACGGTGTGATGCATACCAACCTGTAACCAGTGAGGTCTAGAACAGTTCGCCCGATGCCTCGCCGGCCTCCGGCACCCGCCCTTTCGGCGTCAGCCCGAGGTGCAGGTAAGCCTTGCGGGTCGCCATGCGGCCGCGTGCGGTACGGATCAGGAACCCCTGCTGGATGAGGTAGGGCTCGATGACGTCTTCCAGCGTGCCCCGCTCTTCGCTGAGCGCCGCCGCCAGCGACTCGACGCCCACCGGTCCGCCGTCGAAGCTGTCGATGATGGTACGCAGCATGCGGCGGTCCAGCTCGTCGAAGCCTTCCGGGTCCACCTTCAGCATCTGCATGGCGGCCTGTGCGACATCCACGTCGATATGGCCGCTGGCCTTGACCTGGGCGTAGTCGCGTACACGCCGCAGCAGGCGGTTGGCGATGCGTGGCGTCCCGCGTGCACGGCGGGCGATCTCGGCGGCGCCTTCCGGCACGCAGTCCATGCCGAGGATGCGGGCCGAGCGCTGCACGATGCGGGTGAGCTCCTCGGGCGAGTAGAACTCCAGCCGCTGCACGATGCCGAAGCGGTCGCGCAGCGGCGCGGTCAGCAACCCCGCACGCGTGGTGGCGCCGATGAGGGTGAACGGCGGCAGGTCGAGCTTGATCGAACGCGCGGCCGGACCTTCGCCGATCATGATGTCGATCTGGAAATCTTCCATCGCCGGGTACAGCACTTCCTCGACCACCGGCGACAGGCGATGGATCTCGTCGACGAACAGCACGTCGTGCGGCTGCAGGTTGGTCAGCAGCGCGGCCAGGTCGCCGGCCTTCTCGATCACCGGGCCGGAGGTCACCCGCAGGTTCACGCCCAGCTCGTTGGCGATGACATGACTCAGCGTGGTCTTGCCGAGCCCAGGCGGCCCGAAGATCAGCACGTGGTCCAGCGCCTCGCCCCGTCCCTTCGCCGCCTGGATATAGATGTCCAACTGTTCGCGGACCGGCTTCTGGCCGAGGTACTCGTCCAGTCGCTTGGGGCGGATGCTGGCCTCGATGGCGTCGTCTTCGCGCGTGGCGGACGAATCGATGATGCGGTCGGCGGTCATGCGCCCATTATGACGGACGGATTCGTCCCGCGGCCGCTCGATCAGGCCGCGACGGCATCGTTGGCCCTCGACCCGCGTGTCAGTCGCAGGTATGACCTGTGCCACAGCCATTCCAGCGGACCCCGCTTCGCATGTCGTTGCCACAGGTGGGCGAACAGCATCACGCAGGCGGCGACAAGGAGGTAGATCCCCACCGTGGCGGGAACCGACCAGGCCTCAGGTACACGGCGCGCCAGACCCAGGCCCCAGTCGTAGCACAGCGCCGACGCCAGCAGGTTCTGCAGCACGTAGCCGCTCAGGGCCATGCGACCCACCTCGGCGAGGCGGCGCCCGAGTGCGCCCGGCCGTGGACGGCGATGGAAGGCCTGCGCCACCGCCGCAAACAGGCCCATCGCGACGAACGGCGCCGTGCCGTAGCGGCCGGCCATGATGCCGGCATCGCCGCCGAACACGCCCAGCGCCATGTCGATGGGCCAGGCCACGCCGAGCCCCAGCACGATCAGCCAACGGCGCAGGCGCGCGCCCCGCGCTTCGAACACCCCCGCCTCCAGCAACCGCGCACCCAGCAGGAACAGCGCCACGCTCATCGGTGCGATGAAGAACATCTCTTCGCGGAACAACCAGACGTTATCGACGCGCGACTGCACCATGTCCCACCAGCCCGATCCGGTGGCGGCCGTCACCCCGCTCGGCATGTCGCCATCGAAGAACGCCAGCACCAGCACCACGAGGCCGAGGAACAGGAAATGCACGCCGGCGGCGACCCCCAGCCATGCGGTCCTGCCACGGTTTCCCAGCCGCAGCATGAAGGCCACGACCACCGAGGTGATCGCATAGCCCATCAGCACGTCGAACTCGACGACGAACAGGTAGTTCAGCACGCCGTCGACGAACAGCAGCGCGGCGCGCACCAGATAGGGGCCGGGCCAGCGGATGCCCGCGGCGAGCGCGGACCGCTGCTGCAGGACGATGCCCATACCGAACATCAGCGCGAGCAGGCCGAGAAACTTGCCCTGGGTCAGCTGTTGCAGGGCCAACGTGCCCCAATGCATGTCGTCGGACTGGCCCCAGCCTGTCGCGAGATAGCCGAGCAGGCCACCCGGGTACATGAAGATCCAGATATTGGTGCCCAGCGTGCCGAGGATCGCGATGCCCCGAAGGACATCGAGCACGATCAGGCGGTCATGCGGTGGCATCCGGCGTCCTTGCGTGAGCGGTGACCGAGTGTACGGCACCGCCTTGCGCGCGACGCGGGGTCAGATCTCGACCTGCGCGCCCAATTCCACGAGCCGATTGCCGGGAATCCGGAAGAAGCCGGTCGCCGGCGCGGCGTTGCGGTGCATGACCGCGAACAGCTTGTCGCGCCAGATAGGCATGCCGCGGCGACGGATGGCGACCACGCTTTCGCGGCTGGCGAAATAGGTGGTGTCCATCGGATCGAAGTAGATGCCGCCCTTGTCGCACGAACGCATCAGCGCCGCCGGCACGTCCGGCGTCTCCATGAAGCCATAGCGCACGATTACGCGATAGAAGTCGTCGCCGATCGATTCGATCTTCAGCTTCTTCGCCGGCGGCGCGTACGGCACCGTCAGCGTCTCGACCGTCAGGAACACGTTGCGCTCGTGCAGCACCTTGTTGTGCTTGAGGTTGTGCAGCAACGCATGCGGCACCATGCCGGTCTGCGCGGTCAGGAACACTGCCGTGCCCGGCACGCGCACCGGCGGCGCCAGCATCAGGCCCGGCAGGAACGTATCCAGCTGGATGCCGTCCTTGCGGATCTCGGCGGTCAGCAACTCGCGGCCACGGCGCCACGTGCGCAGCAGGGTGAACAGGATCGTGCCCAGCACCACCGGGAACCAGCCGCCCTGCAGGATCTTCGCGCCGTTGGCGATCACGAAGGCGACGTCGGCGACCAGGAACAGCGCGCACAACGGCAACACCCAGCGGCGCCACTTCGGCCACAGCGCGCGCGCCACGATGGCCAGCAGCAGCGTGTCGATCAGCATGGTGGCCGACACCGAGATGCCGTACGCGGTCGCCAGCGCCGAGGAGCTGCGGAACGCCAGCACCAGGCCGATGACGATGATCATCATCATCCAGTTGATGCCCGGGATGTAGATCTGGCCGATGGTGTCGTGCGAGGTGTGCTTGATGTGCATGCGCGGGATGTAGCCGAGCTGCATCGCCTGGCGCGCAATGGAGAAGCCGCCGGTGATGACCGCCTGCGAGGCGATCACGGTGGCCGCGGTGGCCAGCACGATCATCGGGATGCGCCCCCACTCCGGCACGCCGATGTAGAACGGATTCTTGATTGCGGCCGGGTTCTCGAGGATCAGCGCGCCCTGCCCCAGGTAGTTCAGCATCAGCGCCGGCAGCACGAACCAGTACCACGCCAGCCGGATCGGACGCGCACCGAAGTGGCCCATGTCCGTATAGATGGCCTCGCCGCCGGTCACCGCCAGCACCACGGCGCCCAGGATGAAGATGCCGTGCCAGTGGTGGGTAAGGAAGAAGTTGACCGCCCACACCGGATTGATCGCATGCAGCACTTCGGTCTCGTGGGTGATGTTGATCACCCCCAGCACCGCCAGCACCAGAAACCAGGTCACCGTGATCGGGCCGAATACCTTGCCCACCTTGGCGGTGCCGAACCGCTGGGTGGCGAACAGGCTGACCAGCACCACCAGCGTGATCGGCACGATCCAGCTGTGCATCTGCGGCGCGACCACTTCCAGTCCTTCCACGGCCGACAGCACCGAGATGGCCGGCGTGATGACGCCGTCGCCGAAGAACAGCGAGGCACCGAAGATGCCGAGGATGCCGACCAGGTAGGCCGAGCGCGACCCCTTCGCGAGGCTCCGCTGGGCGAGCGCCATCAGCGCCATGATGCCGCCCTCGCCTTCGTTGTCGGCCCGCATGATGATGGTCACGTACTTCACCGTGACCACCATGGTCAGCGCCCAGAACACCAGCGACAGCACGCCGAGCACGGTGTCGTGGTCGGCGACCAGACCATAGTGGCCAGAGAACGCCTCCTTCAGGGTGTACAGCGGGCTGGTGCCGATGTCGCCGAACACCACGCCGATGGCGCCGATGACCAGGGTGGCGAGACTGGCGTTGCCGTGCCCGTGGTGATGCCCATGGGGAGCGGACGACGCGGAATGCGAAGGGGTGGACATGGCGGCCGGCAGGGTAGCGCTGGAGAAGTGAAGGGATGCTCTAGAGCGACGGTCAGCGCAGCGCGGCCTGCAGGGCCTTGCGGATGATCATCGCCGTATCGTCGCCTGGCGCGGTGGCGTCGCGCGCCATCCGCGTGGCTTCGGCCGGCTTGTAGCCGAGCTGCTGCAGGGCGATGGTCGCCTCGGACTGCGGGTCGACCGGCAGCGCGGTGATGCCGCCCACGCCCGTGCCCATCAGGTCCGCCGCGCGGTCACGCAGCTCCACCACCATCCGCTCGGCGGTCTTCTTGCCGATGCCGGGGATGCGCGTCAGCGCCGTGATGTCGCCGGCCTGCACCATGCGCGCGAACTCGTCCACGCTGGCACCGGACAGCACGGCCAGCCCGATCTTCGCGCCGATGCCGGTGACCTTCTGCACGTCACGGAACAGCCGGCGCTCGCCTTCGCGCAGGAAGCCGTACAGCGACACGCTGTCTTCCTTCTGCGCGTAGTGGGTGAACAGCAACACCTCGCGCCCCACGTCCGGCAGGTCGTAGAAAGTGCTCATCGGCGCTTCCAGCTCGTAGCCCACGCCGCCGACATCGATCACCAGCCAGGGCGGCGACTTGTACGCCAGGATGCCGCGCAGACGTCCGATCATTTCCTGCTCCAGGCCAGTTGCGAACTCACGCCCAGCCGTTTGGCGGTGGCGCGTACATGTGCGTGGGTGATGGCGACGGCCAGCGCATCGGCGGCATCGGCCTGCAGCTTGCCGTGCAGATTCAGCATGATGCCGACCATGTGCTGGATCTGGGACTTCTCGGCGCTGCCGCGGCCGACCACGGCCAGCTTCACTTCCTTGGCGGCGTACTCGTGCACCGGCAGGTCGCGCAGCACCACCGCGCTGATGGCGGCGCCGCGCGCCTGCCCCAGCTTCAGGGCCGAATCGGGATTGCGCGCCATGAAGACTTTCTCGATGGCCACTTCGTCCGGCTGCCAGGTCGCGATGGCCTCGGTAAGACCGTCCAGCAGGCGGCGCAAGCGTTGCGGGAAATCGTCCGCGCCCAGCAGCACCAGCGGCGCGTGGTGGACATGCGTGACCTTGCCCGCTGCATCGACATCGATGATGCCGATGCCGGTGCGCTGCGAGCCGGGATCGATGCCGAGGATGCGGGTCACAGGATCGGCTTACGCGTACGCGTCGGCGCCCAGGTCGGCATTGGAATAGACGTCCTGCACGTCGTCCAGGTCTTCCAGCATGTCCAGCAGCTTCTTCACCTGCAGCGCGGTCTCGCCTTCCACGCTGATGTCGTTGTCGGCGCGGTAGGTGGTCTCGGCATGGTCCGGAGCCAGGCCGGCTGCCGTCATCGCATCCTTCACGGACTGGAAGGCATCGGGCGTGGTGACCACGTCGATGGAGCCGTCGTCCGGGTAGACGACGATGTCGTCGGCGCCCGCTTCGATGGCGGCCTCGGTGATCTTCTCTTCGTCCGCACCGGGCGCGTAGCTCAGCACGCCCAGGCGCTTGAACATGAAGGCTACCGAGCCCTCGGTGCCCATGTTGCCGCCGTGCTTGCCGAAGGCGTGGCGCACTTCGGCCACGGTGCGCACGCGGTTGTCGGTCAGGCAGTCGACGATCACGGCGACGCCGCCGGGCGCATAGCCTTCGTAGCGGATCTCCTCGAAGACCACGCCTTCCAGTTCACCGGTCGCCTTCTTGATGGCGCGCTCGATGACGTCCTTCGACATGTTGGCCGCCAGGCCCTTGTCGACGGCCACGCGCAGGCGCGGATTGTTGGCGGGCTCACCGCCACCGGCGCGTGCCGCCACGCCGATCTCACGGATGATCTTGGTGAAGATCTTGCCCCGTTTGGCATCGGTGGCGTTCTTGCGGGCTTCGATCGACGGGCCTCTGCCCATGGGAACTTCCGGAGTGCACTGACGAGGGCGCGGATTATACGCGCCCGCACACGGACGTCAGTCGACGACCCGGAAGCGGCCCTCGCGCAGGAAGCAGGCCGCCTGCCGGGCTGCCTCCGCGGAGAAGACCAGGCCCGTGTGGCTGGACGCCACGACGCAGTGGTCCGCCAGGCCCGGCAGCCGCGTCTCGTCCAGGCCCACCGTGCCGTCGGATTCGCCATCGAAGCGGGTGAGCAGCCGTCCGATACCCCGCGCGACATTGCCGGCCACCATGCCGACCGGCACGCGCCCACTCCAGGGCGGACAACCCGCCTGCAGCAACGCACCGCTGCGCCCCAGCACCGGTGCCGTCCAGGGCGAGCGCCCCAGGCTGCGTGCCGTGTTGCTGCCGCACAGGGGTGAACCGAGGCATACAAGACGTTGCACGGGCAGGCCCGGCGTGCGGCGCAGCGCCTCCAGGCCGATCAGCCCCCCCAGGCTGTGGCCGACCAGATGCACCGCCGCCCCGGCCTTCAGTCGCGTCGTAAGCGCGGCGATGGCGGGCTCCGGCCCACCGAGAATGCTCGGATAACCGAACGCCTCGACTTCGAAGCCCTCCTGCCGCAGGCGGCGCGCCAGCGGCGCCAACCATGACTTCGCATTCCAGATGCCATGCACCAGCACCACGCGTGGGAGAGAGGTCGATCGTCCTGTCATGCGACGGAGTGTCGACGAAGCGGGATGCACTTGCCAGCCGCGTTCAGTGCACCGCCTGCTGGCGCTTCCACTCGCGCGGCGACAGCCCACTATGCGCCTTGAAGGCGCGCGACAGCGCCGCCTCGCTGCCGTAACCCACGTCCGACGCCACCACCTTCAGCGGTTTGCCGCGCCGTAGCGCCTGCTGCGCCAGGCCCACGCGCCAGCCCTGCAGGTACTGCCCGGGCGTCAGCCCCAGCGCATCACGGAACGTGTTGGCGAAGACCGTGCGCGACAGCCCGGCCACGCGCGCCAGTTCCTCCAGCGTCCAGTCCTTCGCCGGCGCTTCGTGCATGGCGACGATCGCGTTGCGCAGGCGTGGGTGCGACAACCCGGCCAGCATGCCGCCCTTCACCTCGCCGGTTTCCATCAGCTGGCGCAGCACCTGGATCATCACCACCTCGAACAGGCGGTTGACCAGCGCGGTGCGCCCGCAACGCTGGGTGAAGGCCTCTTCGAACAGCAGCGCCAGCACGTCCTGGGCGCCGTGCAGGCTGGCCAGCGGCACGCACACCACATCCGGCAGCGCGGCGCTGATCGGGTTCTGCGCACCACCCTCGAACCGCACGCTGGCGCAGGCCATGTCCGCACCCCGCTCCTCGTCACTGACGAAGCGGTGCGTCAGCGCGCGCGGATAGAGCAGCAGGCTGGGCGTATCGATGCGCAGCGACGTCGTGCCATGGAACACCTCCAGGGGCCCGCGCTGGATCAGGTGCAGTTGGCCGACGCCGGGCTCGGCCTCCAGCGTGTTGACGCCGCACAGCGCACCGGCATGGAACACCGCTGCGCTGACGGAAAAGCGTTCCAGCAGGACCGCAAGGCGATCGACCACGGAAGTACTCCCGATCAAGTTTTCAGGATTCTATATCACCTTACGTACGTGGTGGCGGCGCAAAGTACACCTCACCGGACGGCCACCCGCCGGACCACCCCCCAACCCACCCAGGAAACCGCCATGTCCATCGAAAAGATTCTCTACACCGCCACCGCCACCGCCTCGGGCGGCCGCGAAGGCCAGGCCACCTCGTCCGACGGCGTGCTCGACGTCAAGCTGTCCACCCCGCGCGAGCTGGGCGGCGCCGGCGGCGACGGCACCAACCCGGAACAGCTGTTCGCGGCCGGCTGGTCGGCCTGCTTCCTGGGCGCGCTGAAGTTCGTCGCCGGCAAGCAGAAGGTCGCCCTGCCTTCGACCACCACCGTCACCGGCAAGGTCGGCATCGGCCCGATTCCCACCGGTTTCGGCATCCAGGCCGAACTGACCATCGCCGCGCCTGGCGTGGACCGCGCGCAGCTGCAGGCCCTGGTCGACGCCGCCCACATCGTCTGCCCCTACTCCAACGCCACGCGCGGCAACATCGACGTGACGCTGGTGATCGCCGACTGACCCCTCTCCTTCCTGACCCACCACCTTTCGCAGGAACCACCATCATGAACGTCTTCTCCCGCACCCTCGCCGTCACCCTGCTGGCCGTCGCCACCCAGGCCAGCCTCTCCGCCCACGCGGCGCCAGCCACCGCGCCGGTCGCGGTCGAGCGCACCGCCAGCACGCTCACCACCGCCGACGGCGTGCAGCTCTACTACAAGGACTGGGGCCCGAAGAACGGCCCGGTCGTCACCTTCAGCCACGGCTGGCCGCTGTCCTCGGACAGCTGGGAATCGCAGATGATCTTCCTGGCCTCCAAGGGCTACCGCGTGGTCGCCCACGATCGCCGTGGCCACGGCCGCTCCAGCCAGCCCTGGGACGGCAACGACATGGACCACTACGCCGACGACCTGGCCACCGTGATCAACACGCTGGACCTGAAGGACGTCACCCTGGTCGGTTTCTCCACCGGCGGTGGCGAAGTGGCGCGCTACATCGGCCGCCACGGCACCGCGCGGGTCAAGAAGGCCGTGCTGATCAGCGCTGTCCCGCCGCTGATGCTGAAGACCGCCGACAATCCGGGCGGCCTGCCGATCGAAGTCTTCGACGGCATCCGCAAGGGCTCGCTGGACAACCGCGCGCAGCTCTACAAGGACATCGCCTCGGGCCCGTTCTACGGCTTCAACCGTCCGGGCGCGAAGGTCTCGCAGGGCCTGATCGACAGCTGGTGGGCGCAGGGCATGCAGGGCGGCCACAAGAACACGTACGACTCGATCGCCGCGTTCTCGGCCACCGACTTCCGCGCCGACCTGAAGAAGTTCGACATCCCCACCCTGGTCATCCACGGCGACGACGACCAGATCGTCCCCATCGACGCCGCCGGCAAAGCCTCCGCCGCGCAGATCAAGAACGCCAAGCTGATCGTCTACCCCGGCGCCCCGCACGGCCTGACCGACACCCACAAGGACCGCGTCAACCAGGACCTGCTCGACTTCCTGCAGAAGTAAGAACAGACGCACAAACAGCAACGGCCGCTCACGCGGCCGTTTGCTTTTGGTTTCGCTCCATCCCGATGCGCCAGCGAGTCCCCCAGACCCGAAGGGCGGCGGACAAGGATGTCCGCCGTTTTCCACCTCGCCAGGAAGGCGAGTCGGAGAATCCCGACAGCACCCGAGTCATGGGATTGCTTCGTCGGGGTGTGGCCTTTCTTTTGGTGACTTTTCTTTGGCCAGACAAAGAAAAGTTACCCGCTAGACCGAAGGGCTAGCGGAAGCCTTGTCTCCAATACCCAGCGAACGAAGAGCACAGTCGTAGCGACGCGACCGTTTCCGCGCATGCGCGGCAGGTCAACAAGGCAACGCCGTCAGCGTGCTGCCAGCAGAGTGCAGCACCGCATTGAGAATACGCGTCGTCACCCGCGCCCGATTGGCCAGAATGTCGGTGAGCAAGGCCAACAGCATGCCGAGCCAGACCGCGTAGCCGTAGCCGCTGTAGTCGCTGAAAACGATAGTCCGTACCCAGTCCTGGTTGAACAGGTAGAACGATGTCGAGATGCCGACGGATGCCAGCAAGATGACGGCAGGCACGAGCAACTGCCACGTCGCCGAGGCTTTTCGCCACGCAACCACGCCCAACATCAGGAAGACCAACGCGTTGGTCCCGGCGAATATCCGCACCTCGCGCTGCAGGTGGTCGGCGGTATGCATGTAAGCGCGTTGGATCAGCGCCTCGAGGCGAAGATCCCAACTCGCGAGGCGCTCCAGTCGGGCATCGATTCCGGCGACGGCCTGATCCCTCGCGCGAGCACGGCAGGCGCAAGCCGGATCCGCCATGGCATCGACCGTGGACGACACCCGTTCCGACAAGGCTTCCTTCATGCGGCGCAATTGCGCGGTTTCGTCGGCATGCGTGGCCATTGCCTTGCGCGCCAGTCCGGCCAACGCGCTGTCGGACGCTGCATCGAGGCGCGCCTGCGTACGACGCTCGACCTCCGCCACCAGCAAGGTGCGGGCGGATGCCTCGATCACGTGCGGGCGCACCATCGACAACGTCCAAAGCATCGCAAACACGACGAAACCGCACACCGCTACGGCAAGCAGGCAACGTCTCACGACGACGCCTGCCGGCGGCCTCACGCAGGGCGCCTCAGGATGAACTCGTCATCCAGCGTCTTCCCGACCGCGAACTTGTACCCGCCCACGCGCGAGAATCCCTGCCGCTCGTAGAACCGCTGCGCGCCGAAATTCTCCGACCACACCCCGATCCACAACGTCCGCGGCCCGTCCTTCAACAACCACTGCTCGACTTCGGCGAACAGCTTGCCGCCCCACCCGCCGTTCTGGTGCGAACCCAGCACATACAGCCGCTTCAACTCGCCATCGTTCTTCACCACCTCAGCGTGCGGCAACCCGCACGGCCCGGCAGCCGCGTGACCCACCGCCACGCCATCGTCTTCCAGCAGCCAGACCGCGTAATCCGGGTGCGAAAGGATGACGCGCTGCTTGTCGACGTCATAGGCATCGGCGAGGAACGCCGCCAGATCCTCGGCCGGATACAGGTGACCGAAGGTCTCGGTGAACGTGCGCGACGCCAGATCCGACAGGACCGTGGCGTCATCGACGGTGGCACGACGGATCCGCACGCTTACGCGTCCTCTTCTTCCTCTTCTTCCTCTTCGTCTTCGTCCGCCTCGTCTTCCTCGTCGGCGTCCTCGTCTTCTTCCTCTTCGTACTCTTCTTCGTCTTCTTCTTCGTAATCGTCTTCGCCGAAGTCCTCGCCGTCCCAACGGCCTTGGCCATCCGGCACGAAGGTCACGGCCATCGCCGCCGGCGACGTGCCGACGCGCACCAGCCAGCCACCGAACACGCGCGCACGCTCAGTCACCAGCGCCGCATCGGCGCCTTCATTGCCCAGGCGTTCCCACTCCAGCGAAAAAGCAACTTCGGTCATTTCTTGGTTCTCTCGATCAGTCTTTCTTGGGGCGCACTTGAATGTGCACTTCCGCCAGTTGCTCATCCGGAATCGGCGACGGCGCGCCGGTCATCAGGCATTGCGCGCTGGTGGTCTTGGGGAACGGGATGACGTCACGGATCGATTCCGTGCCGGCCATCAGCGCGGCGATGCGATCGATGCCGAACGCGATGCCACCGTGAGGCGGCGCGCCGAAGCGCAACGCGTCCAGCAGGAAGCCGAACTTGGCTTCCGCTTCCTCGGCACCGATCCCGAGCAGTTCGAACACCGTGCTCTGCATCTCGGGGCGGTGGATACGGATCGAACCGCCGCCGATCTCGTTGCCGTTCAGCACCATGTCGTAACCGCGCGACACGGCCGTCTTCGCGTTGGCGCGCAGGTCGGCGATGTCGTCCACCGCCGGCGCGGTGAAGGGGTGATGCAGGGCGACGTAGCGCTGCGCTTCGTCGTCGTACTCGAACATCGGGAAATCGGTGACCCAGAGCGGCGTCCAGCCGTCCTGCACCAGGCCGAAGTCCTTGCCGGCCTTCAGGCGCAAGGCGCCCATGAAGTCGCTGACCTTGTTGTAGCCGCCCGCGCCGAAGAACACGATGTCGCCGTTGCCGGCGCCGACGTGCTTCACCAGCGCCGCGAAGGCGTCCTCGGCGAAGAACTTCTGGATCGGCGAGCTGACCGCGCCGGCGTCGTCGATCTTGATGTAGGCCAGGCCCTTGGCGCCGTACTTGGCGGCATGCGCGGCGTACTCGTCGATCTGCTTGCGGCTCAGCGACGCGCCGCCCGGGATGCGCAGCGCGGCGACGCGGCCGTCCGGATCATTGGCAGCGCCGGTGAACACGGCGAACTCGCTGGACTTCACCAGCTCGGCCACGTCGACCAGCTCCAGCGCGATGCGGAGATCCGGCTTGTCCGAGCCGTAACGGCGCATCGCCTCGGCCCAGGTCATACGCGGGAACGGGTTGGCCAGCTCGACGTCCATCACTTCCTTGAAGATGTCGCGGATCATGCCTTCGACCGCGTCCTGCACGTCGCGCTCGCGCACGAAGGCGAACTCCATGTCGAGCTGGGTGAACTCGAGCTGGCGGTCGGCGCGCAGCGCTTCGTCGCGGAAGCAGCGCGCGATCTGGTAGTAGCGGTCGAAGCCGGCCACCATCAGGATCTGCTTGAACAGCTGCGGCGACTGCGGCAGCGCGTAGAACTCGCCGGGATGCATGCGCGCCGGCACCAGGAAGTCGCGCGCGCCTTCCGGCGTGGCCTTGGTCAGGATCGGCGTCTCGATGTCCTGGAAGCCGCGTGCGTCCAGCCAGCGGCGCAGCGCCTGCACCAGGCGGATGCGGGTGCGCTGCTTGCGCTGCATGTCGGGGCTGCGCAGGTCCAGATAGCGGTACTTCAGGCGAACGTCTTCGCCCGGGTTCTCGTGGTGGTGGAACGGCAGCGGCTCGGCCTTGTTGAGCACCGTGATGCCGGTGGCGATCACTTCCACCTGGCCGGTGCGGATCTTGGTATTGACGGCCTCACGCGCACGCACGACACCCTCGACCTGCAGCACGTCCTCGTACCCCAGCGACGCGGCGACCTTGAAGACCTCGGCGTTGGACGGATCCACCGTCACCTGCACGATGCCTTCGTGGTCACGCAGGTCGATGAAGCAGACGCCGCCGAGGTTGCGGGCGACGTCGGTCCAGCCGCACAGGGTCACGGTCTGGCCGATCATGGCCTCGTCGACGAGGCCGCAGAAATGGGTACGCATGGGAACTCCAGGGGGTCATCCGGCATCGCCGGAAGGGGTGCGACGGCCATCGGCCGTCCTAGCCGGCTAGTTTACCCGGTCCCCCGGCCCGCCTCCGCTCCGGATTAACATTCCCGGCGTATGCTGGCGCCTCCCCAGGAGGGTGCCGCCATGAAGAAGCCGTTGTTGCAGTCCGTTTTCGTACTGTTGCTGGCCCTGGCGGCCGGCAGCGCTACCGCCCAGATCGCGCCGAAGGCCTACGCGCCGGAGAACTTGCGCACGCTGTCGGTGCAGGACCAGACCCGGGTGATCAGCCTGGAGTACTCGGAACAATCCCGCGGCCGCCGCATTCCGGACGACCAACTGCGGTTCTATCTGGACCAGGTCAACCGCTCCAACTGGACCTTCAGCCGCATCAAGCAGGACATCGCCCAGTCGCTGGGCGGCAACAACGGGGGCTGGAACCCCAACCCGCCGCCCTCCGGCGGCCAGGTCACCTGCGAAAGCAAGGACAACCGCCGCCGCGAATGCCAGACCGGCTTCCGCCGCAATGCCGTGCTCGTGCAGAACCTGTCCGGCACGCGCTGCGTCGAAGGCCAGAACTGGGGCAGCGGCAACGGCACGGTCTGGGTGGACCGCGGCTGCCGTGGGCGCTTCGCCGAAGGCAACTCGGGCGGTGACTGGGGCGGCGGCAACGGCGGCGTGGTGAAGTGCGAGAGCGCGAACGGCGCCTATCGCGAGTGCCGCACCAGCTTCCGCGGCCGTGCGGTCATCCAGCGCAACCTGTCCTCGACGCGCTGCACCGAGAACCAGAACTGGGGCCAGCGCCAGGGCATGGTCTGGGTGCGCAGCGGCTGCCGCGCCGAGTTCCGCGACTCGGGCACCGGCTGGGGGGGCGGCAACAGCGACTACAGCGTCACCTGCAGCAGCGACGACAACCGTCGCAGGACCTGCGCCTACGATGCCCGCCAGGGTCGGCCGATCCTGTTGCAGCAGTTGTCCAACAACAGCTGCCGGGAAGGCTACAGCTGGGGCTATGCCGGCAACCAGGTGTGGGTGGACCGTGGCTGCCGCGGCCGCTTCGGGCCGCGCTGACGCCTGGGCTCAACCCTCGTCGTCGGCGCCCCACGGCGCCGGCGGCAACGCGACCGGCGCGGTGAGATCGAACTCCACCCGGAACAACCGGCCGTTGGGGCGACTCAACTCGTAGACGAAGGTCTTCGCCGGCACCAGCTCCATCGCCCAGGTGTTCGTCACCGAGGCCGCCAACCCTTCCCGCTCGAACATCGCGATGGATTCGGCGTCCACGGGGAATGCCTGGCGCTGCGGCGTTCCCGCCACCGCCGTGTCGCCGCCGTACATCGTCACCGGATCCGGGCTGCCGTCTTCATGGCGATGGTCGTGCTTGAGCCGCAAACCGTTCGCCGTGCGCGTGAGCACCCAGGTGCGCGAATGATCGTCGCCCACATGGAAGGGCACGCGGATCTCCCGCGTGGGCGCATCGCAGCCGCGCACGTGCATGACCAGCGTCTTGCCTTCGAACGGATCGGGTGTCGTGGATGCGGGCTGGTTCGCCGTGATGCGGCCGGCGTAGGCCTTTCCGCAATGCGCGGCCAGGGATGCGAGGAACGCATCCGACGGCGGCGGCGCCTCCTTGCCATGCGCCGATGCTGCTGCGCTCAAGGCCAGCAATGCATATCCACCTTTCATCCACACGGTCCGCTTCATTCAGTTTCCCCACGCTGGTGCAATGTCCCTTTATACCGCGCGATGCAGGCCCGTCACAGGCGCGAACGACGCTGAGCATCCGGACGCGATGCGTGCATGACGACATCATGTTCAGTTTGCCCATGGCAGCGTCGGCACATCCATGTTTCAGGGGATTGACCGACTCATGACGTTTTTGCGACCGCACGCGCCCTCGCGGGCAAGGAGCCGCGCAACGATGCGGGAGGGCTGAACGATGTCCCTCTGGCTTGTTCCGTGCTCGCTTCTGCTCGCCTGCCTGCTGATGGCGTCGCCGCGCCGGCGCCGCGTCAAGGCAGCAGCATTCTGTGTGTGGCTGCTGTCGCTGGCGGTGTGGTGGCTGGTGGATCGCCTGAGCGGCGACGGCATCAATGCCGCCACGCTCTACCACCTGCAGACCGGCCTGAAAGGCGCCGGCATCGCGGAATTCCGCAACGTCATCGCGGTGTTCGCCGTGTTCGCCGCGCTCGCCGTGGCCTCGTTGCTGCTGTTGCGCGTACGCCGCTTCCAGATGCGCCGTCACGGCGGATGGCTGTCGGCAGCCTTCGCCGCCACCTTCATCGCAGCGGTCGTGGGCAGCCCCGTCTTCGCCGATGGCCTGCGACTCTACCGGGCCACGCTGCCGACCGACGTCACCGCCGTGTCGGCGGAATACGTCATCCCACACGCCCCCGTGGAGCGCACGCGCAACATCGTCTGGATCTACGGCGAGAGCCTCGAGCGCACGTACCTGGACCAGAAGGTCTTTCCGGATCTGATGCCGCATCTCTCGCGCCTGGCGGGACAGGCAGCCGACTTCCGCGGCATCGCATCGCCGGAAGGCAGCGGCTGGACCATCGCCGGGCTGGTGTCCTCGATGTGCGGCGTGCCGCTGACGACCGCGCGCGGCGACGAGAACAGCATGGGCCGCATGGGCCGATTCCTGCCCGGCGCGTACTGCCTGGGCGACTACCTGAAACAGCAGGGCTACCGCCTGCATTTCAGTGGCGGTGCGGATGCCTCGTTCGCCGCGAAGGGCAGCTTCCTCGCCAGCCACGGCTTCGACCGGATCAAGGAACGCGGCTACTACGAGAAGGCGGGCGTGGCGCGCGAGCACTTCTCGGACTGGGGCATCCACGACGACGTGCTGCTCGACGACGTGTTCGCCGATTTCATGAGCCTGTCGGCGCGCGGCGCGCCCTTCATGCTCACCACGCTGACGATGGATACGCACCACCCCGCCGGCCACCTGCCGGTGTCGTGCAAGGGTGAGCGCTACGAGAGCCGTCATGGCGACGTCGGCCTGCTCAACGCACTCAAGTGCACCGACCGGCTGATTTCTTCGCTGGTCGACAGGATCCGCAACAGCCCGTATGCGCAGGACACCCTCATCGTCATCGCGTCCGACCACTTGGCCATGCCGAACGACCTCAGTGGCGTGCTGGCGGACATGCCGCGTGAAAACCTGCTGCTGATGCTGGCGCCCGACCTGCCCGCCGGCCAGATCGACCGTGGCGGCAGCACGCTCGACACCGGCGCGACGGTCCTGCAGATGCTCCATCCGCAGCAGACCGCGCTGGGCTTCGGCCGTTCGCTGCTGGCGGATCAGCCGAGGGATGGTGCGAGCCTCGCCGCCCGCGATGGCGATGCGTCGGGGTATCGCCCCTACCTGGGTTACGCGCGCCAGCTGTGGATGGGGCGCGACACCGGCACGCTGCGCATGGAAGGCGACCACGTGGTGGTGGGCGACCAGCAGATCCGCCCGCCGGTGATGCTGGAGTACGACAAGACCTGGAACATCAGTTCGATCGTGCTCGAGGATGCGCCGCGCCAGTTCATGCGCGACCCCGACAACGTGCTCGCCTACATCGATCGCTGCACGGCGTTCGAGGACGCCCTGCCGCTGGGCGAATGGTGTGCGCTGCTGGTCGATCGCAACAACGACCTGAAGCTGTATGCCGATGCGGATCTCGCGCGCGGCGTGAAGATCGATACGCCGCTCGAAGTCAGCAACGAACCGCGCCCGCGACCGCGCCGGCCGCTCACGCTGAGCCAGGAATCGCGCCGCATGCTGGCGGGGCAGTACCAGGTGCGGCTGCGCCCGCAGCGGCTGCCCAGCCACCCGTTCTGGCTGGAAGCCGTGTCGGCGGATGGCAAGGTGATCCATGCCCGCGAGTGGGTGAATGTGGTGCCGGGTGCCGGCGGCCAGATCCGCCTGCCGATGTGGCTGGACACCGCCGTGGACGACCTGGTGATCCGCGCGTGGCTGGACTACACGGAGGAGATGCCCCTGGAGGGCATCGCCATGACCCGCGTCTCGGGCCGTCCGCGCTCCTGACCGCACATGCGCGCTGCCTGATGCGCGGCGCTCTCCGGCGTCCTTACTCGGCTGCCGGCTTCGCGGCGCTGGGCTTGGCGTCGGTCTTCGATGGTTCGCTCTTGGCCGCAGGCGCCGACTCGGTCGAAGGCTTGGAGTCGCCCGACGGCTTGGCGCCCTCGCCGCCATCGGCGAGGTTGCGCTTCTTGTCGCCGTCCTTCTTGAAGTCGGTCTCGTACCAGCCGCTGCCCGCCAGACGGAACGACGGCGCGGTCAGCTGCCGCTTCACCGCCTGCGCGCTGCACGCCGGGCAAGTATCGGGGTCCGGGTCGGACAACTTCTGCAGGCGGTCGAAACTGTGGCCGCACTGGGTGCATTCGAAGGCGTAGATGGGCATGGCGGTCGATCGGTAACCTGGATAAGCGTGGGCTGTTGTGGGGTTGGGGCGCGCGTGAATCAAGCCTCGTCGTACAGCGCCGACCAGGCCTCCTCGGCCTTGGACAGCTGCTGCTGCAGCGCTTCGCGGTCCCGGCCCAAGCGTGCGGCGAGGTCGGCATCGGCGTAGCTGCTCGGGTCCGCGAGCTGCGCGTCGAGATCGGCCAGCTTGCCTTCCAGTTCGGCGACCTTGGCTTCCGCGGCGGCCAGCTTCACCGGATTGACCTTGCGCGCAGGGGCCGGCGCGGTCTTCGGTGCTGGTGCCGGTTCGCTGCGCAGCGGCTTGCTGCCCTGCGCCGAGGCGCGCGTGCGCAGCCAGGCCGCGTATTCGTCGAGATCGCCGGCAAAGGGTTCGACCACGCCGTCGGCCACGCGCCAGAACGTGTCGCAGACCAGGCCGATCAGGTGGCGATCATGCGACACCATCACGATGGCGCCGTCGAAATCGCTGAGCGCTTCGGCCAGCGCCTCACGCATTTCCAGGTCGAGGTGGTTGGTCGGTTCGTCGAGCAGCAGCACGTTCGGCTGCTGCCACGCGATCAGCGCCAGCGCCAAGCGCGCGCGTTCGCCACCGGAGAAACCATCGACCGGCTCGAACGCGCGGTCGCCCGGGAAGTTCCAC
This sequence comes from Pseudoxanthomonas sp. LjRoot143, assembly GCF_964252945.1. NCBI lineage: Bacteria > Pseudomonadati > Pseudomonadota > Gammaproteobacteria > Lysobacterales > Lysobacteraceae > Pseudoxanthomonas > Pseudoxanthomonas sp. LjRoot143. The sequence goes on from NZ_CAXUPM020000001.1 coordinate 2,930,707, forward strand.
TTGCCCAGGAAGTCGCGGAACGACTGGTTGCTGGCGTCCGGCGACAGGTCGCGGAAATGGTCCATCGGCGACTGGCCCTCGTGCAGCGACTCCACCGTGTGCTGCGCGAAGTAGCCGATGCGCAGGTCCGGATGCGCCATGCGATCACCCGCCATCACCGCCAGTTCGCCCACCAGCGTCTTCACCAGCGTGGTCTTGCCGGCGCCGTTCGGGCCGAGCAGGCCGATGCGCTGTCCGGCCTCGAGGCCGAAACCGACGTCGTGCAGGATCACCGCGCCGGGACCGTAGCCGGCCTCGACGTGGTTCAGGCGGATCAGCGAGAACGGCAGCTTGGCCGGCTCGGCGAACTCGATGCGGAACTCGCGCTCGGCGCGCACCGCCTCGGTACCGGCGAGCTTGGCCAGGCGCTTCATGCGGCTCTGCGCCTGCGCCGCCTTCGAGGCCTTGGCCTTGAAGCGGTCGATGAAGCTCTGCAGGTGGGCGCGCTCGGCCTGTTCCTTCTCGTGCGCGATCTGCTGCTGGCGCAGCTGTTCGGCGCGCTGGCGTTCGAAGTCGGTGTAGCCGCCGGTGTACAGCTTGGCGCCGCCACCGTGCAGGTGCAGCGTGTGGGTGGCGACGTTGTCGAGGAACTCGCGGTCGTGCGAGATCAGCAGCAGCGTGCCGGGGTACTTCAGCAGCCACTGCTCCAGCCAGAGCACCGCGTCCATGTCGAGGTGGTTGGTGGGTTCGTCGAGCAGCAGCAGGTCGCTGGGCATCATCAGCGCGCGCGCCAGATTCAGGCGCACGCGCCAGCCACCGGAGAACGACGACACCGGCCGTGAATGCGTATCGGCCGGGAAGCCGAGGCCGTGCAACAGCTTGCCCGCGCGGGCTTCGGCGTCGTAGGCGCCGAGTTCGGCCATCTTCTGGTGCGCGTTGGCGACCGCTTCCCAGTCCTCGCGCGCACTGGCGTCGGCTTCGGCCTGCAGCACTGCGGCGACTTCGGTATCGCCGCCGAGCACGAAGGTCAGCGCGGGATCGGGCAGCGAGGGGGTTTCCTGCGCCACGCTGGCGATGCGTACCTTGCCGGGCAGGTCGAGATCGCCCTTGTCCGCTTCCAGTTCGCCCTGGACGGCGGCGAACAGGCTGGATTTGCCCGCGCCGTTGCGACCGACCACGCCCACGCGATAGCCGGCGTGCAGGGTCAGGTCGACGTTGGACAGCAGCAGGCGCTCGCCGCGGCGGAGCGCGAAATTACGAAGGGCAATCAAGAAACAACCTACGGGGATTTGGGGGGACGCGGCCGCGTAGTTTATCGATAGCGCACCTTCTCACACTTGTTAACAAAGCATTGACATGCCCTTTCCACCCCTGTAACCAGAACAGGTAGCACCTAAGTCCATGGTTTCAAAGGAAACTTTGCAAGCCCTGATCCACTTGAAGTCGCACTTCGCAGTCCTTCCCGGAGCTCCCCCATGACCCGCACGCTGTCGCCCCTGACCCTCGCCATCAGCCTGGCCCTGGTCGCCCCCGCCGCTTTCGCGCAGGAATCGGCCCCCGCCGACGCCCGCACGCTGGACACCCTGATCGTCACGGGTACCCGCGTCTCCGACCGCACGGTCGCCGAATCCCAGTCGCCCATCGACATCATCACGCCGGAAGTCCTGCAGTCGACCGGCACCACGGAACTGGCCACCGCGCTGGCCCGCGCCCTGCCCTCGCTGAACTTCCCGCGTCCGGCCGTCACCGACGGCACCAGCGGCGTGCGCCCGGCGCAGTTGCGCGGCCTGTCGCCCGACCAGGTCCTGATCCTCGTCAACGGCAAGCGCCGCCACATCTCGGCGCTGGTCAACGTCAACGGCAGCATCGGCCGCGGCTCGTCCGCGGTGGATCTCAACGCGATCCCGGTGTCGGCGATCGAGCGCGTGGAAGTGCTGCGCGACGGCGCGTCCGCGCAGTACGGCTCCGACGCCATCGCCGGTGTCGTCAACATCGTGCTGAAGGGCGCCGGCAAGGGCGGCAGCTTGGCGGTCGACGTGGGCGGTTACTCCGCCGGCGACGGCGGCAATACGCAGCTCTCCGGCGATGCCGGCGTGTCGTTCGGCGATGGCCGCGGCTTCGTGCATGTCGCCGGGCAGCTGACCCAGCAGGACAAGACCGATCGTGCCGGGCCGTACCAGGGCACCTCGCCCAACACCGGCAATAACCCGGCGATCGGCCAGGTCGCCTTCGTTTACGGCGATCCGAAGGTGGACGCGGGCGCGGTGTCGGCGAACGCCGGTTTCGACTTCAGCGACAACGTCTCTGCCTACGCCACCGCCATCGCCAGCAACCGCGACATCGTCTCGTTCGCCTTCTACCGCTCGATCGGCCACAACGCACTCGTGCCGCAGGTGTATCCGGACGGCTACGTGCCCGAGATCAACCAGTTGTCGCAGGACCGCTCGCTGGTCGCCGGCATCAAGGGCGACACCGAAAGCGGCTGGAAGTGGGACGTCAGCTACAACTACGGCTACAACCACCTGAAGTTCTACACCCAGAACAGCATCAACTACAGCCTGGGCGTGAACAGCCCGCGACGCTTCTACGACGGCGCGCTCGAGTACACCCAGAACGTGCTGAATGCCGACGTCAGCAAGCCCCTGGAGATCGGACTGGCCTACCCGGCGACGCTGTCGTTCGGCGCCGAGTACCGCCAGGAGAAGTGGAACCAGTCGCCGGGCGAGCTTAATTCTTACACCGGCAGCGGCGCACAGGGCTTCGCCGGCTTCACCCCGGCCAACGCCGTGCATTCGGATCGCGACAGCTACGCGGCCTACGTGGGCCTGGAAGCCGACCTCACCGAGAAGTTCTCCGCCGGCATCGCCGGACGCTACGAGGACTATTCCGACTTCGGCAGCGAGGTGTCGGGCAAGCTGTCCGCACGCTACGCCTTCACCGATGCGGTGGCGCTGCGCGCCACGGTCGCCAGCGGCTTCCGTGCACCGGCGCTCGCGCAGCAGTACTACCAGGTGGTGACCTCGCAGTACAACGCCTCGCTCGACCGCTTTTTCGAATCCGGCACCTTCCCCGCGACCGGCGCCGTCGCGCAGGCGCTGGGCGCCGATCCGCTGACCGCGGAGACCTCGCTGTCGTACGGTGTGGGCCTGGTGCTGCAGCCGATCGATCGCCTGTACGTGACCATCGACGCGTACCAGATCGACATCGACGACCGCATCGTGCTGTCCTCCAACCTGCTGCTGGGCGGCAACGCCGCGGCGCAGGCGCTGCTGTCCAGCCTGGGCGTCAACGGCGTCACCAGCGCGCGCTACTTCACCAACGCCGCCGACACCCGCACCCGCGGTATCGACGTGATCGCGCAGTACACGGTGCCGTTCGAGAACAGCAGCCTCGCCCTGACCGCGGGCTACAACCATAACAAGACCGAGATCCAGCGCATCGCGCCGAATCCCGCCGAACTGACCGCGCTGGGCGCGAACCTGTGGCGCATCGGCCGCGACGAACAGGGCCGCATCGAAGAGGGCTATCCGCGCGACAAGACCACGCTGACGGCAGCATGGAAGCTGGCCCGCTGGGACTTCACCTTCGGCGCCACCCGTTACGGCGAGTTCACCACGCGCATCAGCGAGACCGGCAATCCCGCCAACGACCAGACCTATGGCGCCAAGTGGATCCTGGACGCGTCCACCAGCTACCGTCCGAGCGAGAACTGGACGCTGACGCTGGGTGCGGACAACCTGCTGGACGAGTACCCGGACCGCACCATCTTCCCGAACGCGAACAGTGGCCAGTTCCCCTACAGCAGCCAGTCGCCGGGCGGCTTCAACGGCGCGTACGTCTACGGGCGCATCGCCTACAGGTGGTAACGGGCCTCATCGCCTGAGCGCTCCGGAACGCCCCGCCCCGCGCGGGGCGTTTCCGTTGTGGCGGCAGCGGAATGCGCTGTGCGCCGCGATGGACGCGCGCGACCAGCGTTTGCCGCAGGGTGTCCGCATCGGCGACACTCGACCCCCATGCAGAGGAAGAACGCCCGTCGATGCATCATGACACCGACCTGATCAACATCATCGCGGTGGGCCTGGCCCTGGCCTTCGTGCTGGGGGCGATCGCCCACAAGCTGCGCTTCTCGCCGCTGGTCGGTTATCTGGTCGCCGGCATCTTCGTCGGTCCGTTCACCCCCGGCTTCGTCGCCGACCAGGAACTCGCCACCCAGCTGTCCGAACTCGGCGTGATGCTGCTGATGTTCGGCGTAGGCCTGCATTTCTCGCTGGAAGACCTGCTGGAAGTGAAGGCGATCGCCATTCCAGGCGCGATCGTGCAGATACTGGTCGCCACCGGCCTCGGCTGGGCGCTGGCGTGGGGCATGGGCTGGACGCCGCTCAACGGGTTCGTGTTCGGCCTGGCGCTGTCGGTGGCCAGCACGGTGGTGCTGCTGCGCGCGATGGAGGAGCGGCGCCTGCTGGAAACCAAGCGTGGCCGCATCGCCGTGGGCTGGCTGATCGTCGAAGACCTGGCGATGGTGCTGGCGCTGGTGATGCTGCCGGTGCTGGCCTCCACCTTCGGACCCGAGAACGGCGGCGAGCAGGCGACGTTCGGTCGCTTCGCCGTCGAGATCGCCTGGACCTTCATCAAGCTCGGCGCCTTCGTCGCCTTCATGCTGCTGGTCGGCCGTCGCGCCATCCCGTGGACGCTGGAGAAGATCGCCGCCACCGGCTCGCGCGAGCTGTTCACGCTGTCGGTGCTGGCCATCGCGCTGGGCGTGGCGTTCGGCTCGGCGATGCTGTTCGGCGTGTCGTTCGCGCTGGGCGCGTTCTTCGCCGGCATGCTGCTCAACGAGTCGGAACTCAGCCACAAGGCCGCCAACGACTCGCTGCCGCTGCGCGACGCGTTCGCGGTGCTGTTCTTCGTCTCGGTGGGCATGCTGTTCAACCCGGCGATCGTCGTGGCGCATCCCTGGCAGGTGCTGGCCACGTTCGGCATCATCGTGCTGGGCAAGTCGGTGGCCGCCTACTACATCGTCAAGGCGTTCAAGCATCCCACCGGCACGGCGCTGACGATCTCGGTCAGCCTGGCGCAGATCGGCGAGTTCTCCTTCATCCTCGCCGCACTGGGCGTTTCGCTGAAGATCCTGCCGCCCGAGGGACGCGACCTGATCCTCGCCGGCTCGCTGCTGTCGATCATCGCCAACCCCTTCCTGTTCACCTGGCTGGACCGCTGGCAGAAGAAGCAGGAAGCCCTGGCCCCCGCACCGGCTGCACCCGAAGTGCCGCCGGGCCCGTCGCTGGACGTTACCGACCACGCCATCATCATCGGCTACGGCCGCGTGGGCAGCGAACTGGCGCGCGTCCTGCGCGACCGCGGCGTGCCGCTGATCGTGATCGACGACAACGGCGACCACGTCGCGCGCGCGCACGATGCCGGCATCCCGGCGATCCGCGGCAGCGCCGCCGCCGATCGCGTGCTGGCCGAAGCGCACCCGGAGCGCGCCAAGATCGCGGTGCTGGCGATTCCGCAACCGCTGGAGGCCGGCGAGGCACTGGCCAAGCTGCGCGCCATCAACCCCGGCCTGACGCTGCTCGCACGGGCGCACAGCGAGGGCGAGGTGAAACACCTGCTGGAACACGGCGCCGACGGCGCGGTGCTGGCCGAACGCGAACTGGCGTTCTCGCTGGCGGAAATGGTGATGTCCACGCCCCCCTACCGCCCGCAACGCGCGACGGCCTGAGGCCGGACTCAGTCGCGCGCGGCCTGCGCTTCGGCCGCCACGTCCGCCAGGACCTCCGCCAGCGGGCGCGGTGCGCCATAGAGATAGCCCTGCACGCGGTGCACGCCGAGGCGCCGCAGGCAGAACTCGGTGTCCTCGTCCTCCACGAACTCGGCCACCGTGGTCGCGCCGAAGGCCTTGGCCACCGCGACCGACGCCTGCACGACCGCATAGTCCTTGCCGAGCTGGGCAACGTTGCGCACGAAGGAACCGTCGATCTTGATCACGTCGACCGGCAGCTCGCGCAGACGGGCGAAGCTCTGCATGCCGGTGCCGAAATCGTCGATGGCGATGTGGCAGCCCAGCGCACGCAGGTCGGTGAGCAGATGGCTGGCGGCGGCCGTGTTGGAGATGGCGGCGGTTTCGGTGACCTCGAAGCACAGCGCACTCATCGGCAGCGGCGACCCGGCCAGCAACGTGCGCAATTCGACCTGGAAGCTCATCGAGGCCAGGCTTTGGCCAGTGAGGTTGATCGCGATCTCGCGGCAGTAGGGCAGCGCGCCGGGGGATTTCCGCAACAGCCGGAACAATGCGCGCATGACCGCCAGGTCGAGTTCCGCACCACGCCCGGCTGCTTCGAGCGGCGCCATGAAGCGTGCGGGCGACATGATCTCGCCGCGCTCGTCCAGCAGGCGGCAGAGCACTTCGCCGGCGAGCATCCGCGGTTCGGCACTGGCTCCCATGTCGGCGGTGAGGTCGCGGATCGGCTGGAAGTACAAGGCCACGCGCTCGCTGCGCAGGCTGGCTAGCGCCTCGGTGGCGTCATGCAGCTGGCGACGATGGGTGCGACGTACCTGCGTGTCACCGACCTCGCTGTAGCGCGGCCGCAGTTCGCCGTGCTGGCGGGCTTCGAACGCCAAGTGCGACGCGGCCAGCACGGCGCCGTCGATCACGCTGGCGTGGGTGCCGCTGAACGCTGCCACGCCGAGATAAGGCAGCAGGCGGATCGGTTCGCCGCCGACATCGATCTCGGCATGCTCCACCCGCGCCATCACGCGCTCCCACAGGTCCGCGTCGCGTCCGGGCCGGGGCAGCAGCGCGAACTGGCCGGTGCCCACGTAATAGGTCTCGACCAGATCCTCCAGGCGGCGCGCCGTCGCGTTCATCGCCTGCGCCTGCGTATCGAGGCCGAAGCCGGCGACCAGCGTATCGGTCTGGTCGAGCAGCAGGTAACCCAGTTCGGCCCGCGGCAGGGGGCGGCCCGTGCGCTCCCGCAGCGCCTTGAGGTTGGGCAGGCCCGTCACCTGGTCGCTCTGCGTCTCTTCCGACAGCTGCTCGGCCAGTGCGGACCGGTCGCGGTTGGTCAGCCACAGGTACAGCATCGCCAGCAGCAGGATATTCATCTCCACCGCGATGTGCAGCAGGTTGAAGAAGCCCACGGACGTGTTGGCGTACTCGGCCGTGCCGGCCACCATGCCGACCAGCAGCAGCAGGGTCAGCGACAGCGACAGCATGGCCCAGCGTGGAGACAACCTCAGCATGCACCAGGCGAGCACGACCAGCACCGCGAACCGGTAGTCCATCAGCACGGGCCCGGACAGCAGCGTGGCGAAGCCGTTGAAGGCGTGGCGCACCTGCACCGCCGCCCACAGGCTGATCGCAAGTCCCAGGCCCAACGTCAGTGGCCACAACCAGTGCGTACCGGTGCCGGCGCGCGGCGTGGGTTCGCTGCGCTCCAGCCAGCCGATGACCAGCGGCAGGGTCACGACCACCACGCCGAACTGCTTGGCGAAGAACATCTGGAATGCCGCGCTCAGCGCATCGGCCGGCGACGACACCAGCACGATGCTGAGCCCGAGCAGGGCCATCACCAGCGGGAACACCAGCAGGCCGATCGCCGCGAACCGCACCAGGTCGCCCCGCTGCAGGCGCGCGCCCGCGTTGCGAGGCCATCCCATCCAGCGTGCGCACGCCAGGGTCCAGGCGAACTGCAGCAGGTAGGTCGCGGCACCCCACGCCAGCATCCATGTCGGTTGCCCGTCGTCGAACAGGTACAGCTGGCGCAGCGTCCAGCCGACGAACGTCAGCGCGAAGCAGCCCGCCACCACGCGACGGTCGCGCACCAGCATGGCGATGGCCAGCAGTAGCCCGGTATGCAGATGGATGAGCGAGGCGTCGGCGATCTCGCCGAAGAAATCGATCCGGTAGCGGATGGGCACCTGCTGCAGCAACAGGCACAGGCCCCCGAGCACGAGCACCTGCATGCTCCCGCCCAGGCCACGCACCGGTTGCCCTGCATGATCGGCCATCGGTCGGTCCTTGCCCCAAAGTACTCGCCGCCAGCGGATGCTCGACGTGGTGCAGCCCTGCCCCATCGCGGGCTGCACCATAACGTACTACTACGCGATGACGGACGAAAGCAGGACACGCCTGCGCCGACCACCGGTCAGCGCGCGACGTCGAACACCAGTTGCCCGCCTTCCGCGCGCACGCGCACCGTGTCGCCCGCAGCGAATGCGCCGGACAGGATCTTGTGCGCCAGCGGGTTTTCCAGCTGCGCCTGGATGGCCCGCTTCAGCGGCCGTGCGCCGTACACCGGATCGAAGCCGACGTTGCCCAGCAGCGTCAGCGCCGAATCGTCCAGCTCCAGCGCGATCTGGCGCTCGGCCAGCCGCTTGCCCAGGTAGCGCGTCTGGATGCGCGCGATCTCGCGGATCTGCGCCTTGTCGAGCGGGTGGAACACGACGATGTCGTCCAGCCGGTTGATGAACTCCGGCCGGAAGTGCGCCTGCACCACGGCCATCACGCCGGCCTTCATCTGCGTGTAGCGCTCCGGGCTGTCGACCGAGCCGTCGCTCTCGGACATCTCCTGGATCAGGCTGGAGCCGAGGTTCGAGGTCATCACGATGACGGTGTTGCGGAAGTCGACCGTGCGGCCCTGGCCGTCGGTCAGGCGGCCGTCGTCGAGCACCTGCAGCAGGATGTTGAACACGTCCGGATGCGCCTTCTCCACCTCGTCCAGCAGGATCACGCTGTACGGACGGCGGCGTACGGCCTCGGTCAGGTAACCGCCTTCCTCGTAGCCGACATAGCCCGGAGGCGCGCCGACCAGCCGGCTGACCGCGTGCTTCTCCATGAACTCGCTCATGTCGATGCGGATCATCGCGTCGCTGCTGTCGAACAGGAACTCGGCCAGCGCCTTGCACAGCTCGGTCTTGCCGACGCCGGTCGGACCCAGGAACAGGAACGAGCCACTGGGGCGGTCGGGATCGGAAATGCCGGCGCGCGAACGGCGCACCGCATCGGACACGACCCTGATCGCCTCTTCCTGGCCGATCACGCGGCCACGCAGCGACTGTTCCATCTGCAGCAGCTTCTCGCGCTCACCCTCCAGCATCTTGCTGACCGGAATGCCGGTCCAGCGGCTGACGACTTCGGCGATCTCCTCGTCGGTCACCTTGTCCTGCAGCAGCTTGAAGCCCTTCTGCTCGGCTTCCTGCGCGGCGGAGAGCTGCTTCTCCAGTTCCGGCAGCTGGCCGTACTGCAGCTCGCTCATGCGCGCGTAGTCCTGCTTGCGCTGCGCGGCTTCCAGTTCGAGCTTCACCCGCTCGATCTGCTCCTTGATCCTGGTGGCGCCGGTCAGCGTGGCTTTCTCTGCCTTCCAGATCTCTTCGAGGTCATTGAACTCGCGCTGCAGCGCTTCGATCTCGCGCTCGAGATCGGCCAGGCGCTGCCTGGACTGCGCGTCCTTCTCCTTCTTCAGTGCCTCGCGCTGGATCTTCAGCTGGATCAGCCGGCGCTCCATGCGGTCCATCTCTTCCGGTTTGGAGTCGATCTCCATTCGGATGCGGCTGGCGGCCTCGTCCATCAGGTCGATGGCCTTGTCCGGCAGCTGGCGGTCGGCGATGTAGCGGTGGCTCAGCTGCGCGGCCGCGACGATGGCGGGGTCGGTGATCTCGACGCCGTGGTGCACGGCGTACTTTTCCTTCAGCCCGCGCAGGATGGCGATGGTGTCCTCGACGCTGGGTTCGCCCACGAACACCTTCTGGAAGCGGCGCTCCAGCGCGGCGTCCTTCTCGACGTACTTGCGGTACTCGTCCAGCGTGGTCGCGCCGATGCAGTGCAGTTCGCCGCGCGCCAGCGCGGGCTTCAGCATGTTGCCGGCATCCATCGAACCTTCGGCCTTGCCCGCACCGACCATGGTGTGCAGTTCGTCGATGAACAGGATGATCTGGCCTTCGTTCTTGGCCAGGTCGTTGAGGACGCTTTTCAGCCGCTCCTCGAATTCGCCACGGAACTTGGCGCCGGCGATCAGCGCGCCCATGTCCAGCGACAGCACGCGCTTGCCGCGCAGGCCCTCGGGCACTTCGCCGTTGACGATGCGCTGGGCCAGGCCTTCGACGATGGCGGTCTTGCCCACGCCGGGCTCACCGATCAGCACCGGGTTGTTCTTGGTGCGGCGCTGCAGGACCTGGATGGTGCGGCGGATCTCCTCGTCGCGACCGATCACCGGGTCGAGCTTGCCGATCTCGGCGCGCTCGGTCAGGTCGATGGTGTACTTCTCCAGCGCCTGGCGCTGGTCTTCGGCGTTCTCGGACTGCACCTTCTCGCCTCCCCTCAAGCGTTCGATCGCGGCGCGCAGCTTCTGCTTGTCGGCGCCGCTGGCCTTCAGCTCCTGGCCCGCCGCGCCGCTGTCGTCCAGTGCGGCCAGCAGGAACCACTCGCTGGCGATGTAGGTGTCGCCGGCGTCCTGCGCCAGCTTGTCGGTGACGTTGAGCAGGCGCGACAGGTCGTTGCCGATCGACAGCTGGCCGGCCTGGCCGGTCACCTTCGGCAGCTTGTCGAGCGCTTCCGTCAGCCGTTCGCGCAGCACGGGCACGTTGACGCCGGCCTGCGCCAGCAGCGGCCGCGAGCTGCCACCCTGCTGTTCGAGCAGCGTGGTCAGCACGTGGACGGGTTCGATCATGGTGTGGTCGCGGCCCACGGCCAGCGACTGCGCGTCGGCCAGCGCCTGCTGGAAACGCGAGGTCAGTTTGTCCATCCGCATCGGAAGAACCTCAAGGAAGTAGGGGCCGGCGAACGCCAGCCGATGCTACCCAGATGCGGTTAAGCGCCGGTGTTTCAAGACCGGGTGAAACCAGGATTCACCGTAGGGTGGGCCTTGGCCCACCGCGCCCGCCTATGCCGGGACGGTCAGTCCGCGGCGGGAGTCGGTTGCTTCTGCAGCGACAACAACCCCAGCAGCACCGCAAGCGCCGCATACGCGCCGGCGAACTGCCACAGGATGGTCGCGCGCAGACCTTCGACGTCCCACGGCAGGTAGATGCCGCCGCGCGGGTCGACCGAGTGGATGATGCCGAACAGCGTCAGCACGGCACCCACCAGCAGCGCGACGACGGCGCGGCCGTTGCGTCCGTCGATCATCGCCACCAGCGCCGTCGTCCAGATCATCGCGGTGATGATGAAGCCGTTGCCGAGCGTCACGATCGTGGCCAGGTCCGGCAGGCCGTGGCCATCGACGCCTTCGTACAGGCCGGCGAAGTGATCCGGTGCGATCCACGCAGGATTGCCGAACTTGATCGTCAGCAGGTAGGCCACCGACGGCAGAAAGCCGAGCGCCACCGCGATGGCGTGCTTGCGCGGCGTCTCGGTGAACGCCTGCACGGTGATGTCCAGGCCGACGTAGACGATGATCGGCGCCAGCACCGCGACCGGCAGCCACTGCACCAGGCCCGACACGTAACCGAGCACGCCGCCGAGGCCGATGAAGAGGCCCGTCAGCAGCGTGTAGCCCTTGCGCGCGCCCATGTGCTTGTACGCGGGCTGGCCGATGTAGGGCGTGGTCTGCGCCACGCCGCCGCAGAAACCGGCGACCAGCGTGGACACCGCTTCGGCCAGCAACACGTCGCGCGTGCGGTAGTCGTCGCCGGCCGCGCGCGCGCTTTCGCTGACGTTGATGCCGCCCACCACCATCAGCAGGCCGAACGGCAGCAGTAGCGGCAGGTAGGGCACGGTGTAGGCCAGGCCGTCCAGCCAGCCCAGCGTCGGCAGCGGCAGCGTCACCGCCAGCGGCACGGCATCGGGCACCTTGAAGCCAGGCGCGCCAAGGCCGGCAAGGCCCAGCGCGTAATACAGCGTGGTGCCGACGATGAAGGCCAGCAGCACGCCCGGGATCTTCACCGGCAGCTTGCCCTTCGCCACCAGCACGTACAGCAGCAGGCCGAAGGTGACGAAACCGACGACCGGCTGGCGCAGCGTCTCGATCAGCGGCAGGAAGCCGAGCAGCGTCAGCGCCGCGCCACCGATGGAGCCGAGCAGGCCGGCACGTGGCACCGCGCGCGTCACCGCATCGCCGAAGAACGACAGCACCAGCTTTAGCACGCCCATCACCACCAGCGAGGCCATGCCGAGCTGCCACGTGGCCGTCGCTGCGGCCTGTTCGTCCAGCCCCGCCTGCTTGAAGCCGACGAACGCCGGACCCAGCACCAGCAGCGCCATGCCGATGCTGGTGGGCGCGTCGAGGCCCAGCGGCATCGCGGTGACGTCGTCGCGCCCCGTCTTCGCCGCCAACCGGTGCGCCATCCACGTGTAGATCAGGTTGCCGACCAGCACGCCCAGCGCGGTGCCGGGGAACATGCGGGTGAACACCACCTCGGCCGGGAACTGGAAGATGCCGATCAGCGCGGCGGCGATGAAGCCGAGGATGGACAGGTTGTCCACCACCAGGCCGAAGAAGCCGTTGAGGTCGCCGGGAACGAACCAGCGGCGCACGGGAGTAGCCGATGCGGTCATGGGAGGCAAGGGAAGGAGAAGGAAAAGGAGGGAACCGAGTGCGACAGGATAAGCCCCCTCCCCCGTTCACGGGGGAGGGCTGGGGTGGGGGCGACGGAGCCCGTCATTCGCTGGCTTGGAGGCATATCGAGTGCCGAACCGCACGCTCGGGAACGCAACGCAGAAACGGTATGTCCACGCGCTCGCCCCCATCCCAGCCTTCCCCCGCAAGCAGGGGAAGGAGCAGATCGCGTCAGAACGATACGTCCACCGCGTGGCGCGACCACAGCACCGACTGGTGGCCGGTCGCCTGCTTCCACGCCAGGCGGATCGCCTCGATGTCGGCACGGCGCTGCGGCGTGTCTTCGTGCAGCACCACCAGCACCTTGGTCTTCAGCCGGTTCGGCTCGGCGGCACCGCGGAACAGCCACTGGCCGTATGCGTCGAACACGGTCAGGCCGTCCGGGAAGCGCGCGGTCACTTCCTTGTCGAGGAAAGCGCGCCACGTGTCTTCCGTGATGGTCTCGGTCTGCGGGCGGTCGGCGGGTCCAGTTTCCTTGCCCACACCGAAGTACAGCTCGCTACGCACCCAGCCGGCGGCCTGCGCAGGACGCAGTGCATCGCCCTGCAGCGACGCGGTCGTGGCCGACGGCGCGTCGGCAGGGCGGACGCTGGCGCATCCGGACACGGCCAGCAACGCGGTGGCCAGGAAGAAACTTCTCAACAGCATGGGGGCACTCCGATGGGGACAGGTACTGTCGGCGCACATGATCGCGCATCGAAATAACTGCTGGTTATGAGGACATGGGATCACGCCATGGCCTTGGACGGTCATGCAGGCGAACCGGCACGGTAAGGTTCCGTCACCCCGGCACCGCCCAATGACCGGGGACGACGACCCACACGACACACCTTGTCCCGATGCCGACCGCACGACCCGCAGCCGCCTACGTCCCCCTTGGTCTCTCCCCGCACGGGACCGGCGGCTGCGGCTGTCGTTGCCGCTGATCCGGCCACCGTCGTCCGCTTCACCTTCCCGTACCCCACCCGTCAGGAGTTTCCATGTCCCGCCCCACCGTGGCGCCGCTCGGCGCTGCCATCGCGCTTGCCCTCGCCTTCCCCGCGTTCGCCCAGCAGGCCCCCGCCGCCGGCACCACCGACCTGGACGCGGTGATCGTCACCGGTACCCGCGCCAGCGACCGCACGGCACTGGAATCGACCTCGCCGATCGACGTGCTGACGGCCGAGGACATCAGCAAGGCCGGCGTGCTCAACGGTGAGCTGGGCAGCGCGCTGCAGGCGCTGCTGCCGTCGTTCAACTTCCCGCGCCAGTCCAACTCCGGCGGCGCCGACCACGTGCGTGCGGCGCAGCTGCGCGGCCTGGCGCCCGACCAGGTGCTGGTGCTGGTCAACGGCAAGCGCCGCCATACCACCGCGCTGGTGTCGACGGGCTCGAAGATCGGACGCGGCACCACGCCGGTCGACTTCAACGCGATCCCGGTCACCGCCATCAAGCGCATCGAAGTGCTGCGCGACGGTGCGGGCGCGCAGTACGGCTCCGATGCGGTCGCCGGCGTGGTCAACATCATCCTCGACGACGCGCCCGAGGGCGGTGCGTGGGAAGCCAGCTTCGGCCTGCATCACACCGACGTCGAGCCGATCGGCCAGACGCTGACCGACGGCCAGACCAGCTTCCTGTCGGGCAAAGTCGGTACCGCGGTCGGCGATGGCGGCTTCTTCCGCGTCGGCTTCGAGCTGAAGAACCGCGAGGCGACCAATCGCGCCGGCTTCGACCAGGTGCCGCCGTGGGACCAGTCGCCGGCCAACCTGGCCGTGCAGGGCCAGCGCAACTACCACCTGGGCGATGGCGAATCCAAGGACATCAATGCCTGGATCAACGCCGGCGTGCCGGTGGGCGAAGCGTCGGAGTTCTACGTCTTCGGCACGTACAACAAGCGCGACACCGTCGGCGCCAACTACTTCCGCTATCCGGATGGCGTATCCAACTGGCCGGAGGTGTATCCGAACGGCTATCGCCCGGTTTCGCTGGGCGAGAACCAGGACGTCGCCCTCGTCGGCGGCGTGCGTGGCCAGTGGGGCGACTGGGACTACGACGCCAGCGTCAACCACGGCGGCAACAGCTTCACCTACCGCCTGCGCGATTCGCTCAATGCCTCGCTCGGCCCGAGCAGCCCGACGCGTTTCAAGACCGGCGACTACGAGTCCTCGCAGACGCTGGCCAACCTCGACCTGAGCCGCGGCTTCGGCAGCGGCGACACGACGCATGACGTCGCTTTCGGCGCGGAGTTCCGCTTCGAGGAATACGAGACCGGTGCCGGCGATCCCGCCAGCTACGCGGCCGGCCCGTACATCGACCGCCCGACCGGCTCGCAGGCCGGTGGCGGCCTGACCCCGCAGGACGTGGCCAACCTCGACCGCGATGTCGCCAGCGTCTACGCCGCGCTGTCCAGCAGCTTCGGCGAGAAGCTGACCACCGACATCGCCGTGCGCTACGAGCACTACAGCGACTTCGGTGGCGAACTGACCGGCAAGGTCGCCGCGCGCTACGAATTCGCCCCGGCGTTCGCGCTGCGCGGCGCGCTGTCGAACAACTTCCGCGCGCCGTCGCTGGCGCAGATCGGCTACGAGTCCACCTCGACCGGCTACAGCGCCGCCGGCCAGCTGACCCAGGGCCGCCTGCTGTCGGTCAACAACCCGATCGCCCGCGCACTGGGTGCGCAGGCGCTGGACCCGGAGAAGTCGATCAACGCCAGCCTCGGCTTCACCAGCCGGATCGGCGAGCACTTCGACCTGTCGCTGGATGTGTTCCATATCGAGATCGACGACCGCATCGCACTGTCCGAGAGCATCACCGGCGACGCACTGACCGACTTCGTCGAGGACGAGTTCGGCGTGCGCGGCGTGCAGAGCGTCAACTTCTTCACCAACGCCGCCGACACCCGCACGCAGGGCGTGGAACTGGTGACGAACTGGCGCCAGGCGCTGGCCGGCGGCAACCTGCTGCTCACCGGCACCTACAGCTACGCCAAGACCGAGCTGAAGAACATCGTCGCCACGCCGGCGCAGCTGCTGGCGCTGGATCCGTCCTACCAGCTGTTCGGCGTGGAAGAGAGCAACACGCTGACCGACGCGGCCCCGCGCACCCGCGCGCAATTCACCGCCAACTGGAACAACGACCACTGGAACCTGCTTGGCCGCGTCAGCCGCCATGGCAGTGCCAAGCGCGTGTTCAATTTCGGCGGCGGCTTCGAACCGGAACAGCGCTACGGCGCCGAATGGCAGCTCGACGCCGAGGTGGAATACAAGATCACCTCGAAGTGGAGCGTGGCGCTGGGCGGCCTGAACCTGACCGACGAGTATCCGGACCTGTCGAACGAGGACATCTACTACTTCGGCAACCTGCCGTACGACGTGCTCTCGCCGATCGGCAGCAACGGCGCGTACTACTACACCCGGGTGCGCTACACGTTCTGAGTTCCGTGAGCCCCGTCATCCCGGCGTAGGCCGGGACCCAGTGCCGTTGGTTCTTGCATGCGGCAGCGAATTCTCTGCGGGCAAAAGAGTCGCTGGGTCCCGGCATGCGCCGGGATGACGATCATGGGGGCCGACCGGATACGTGTGTCTATTCCAGGAACCGTGCCCACTCTTCCTGCGTCGGTACACGGCACTCCGTCGTGCCGAACCACCGGTAGCGGTTCCGCGCCACCCACCGGTACAACGGATCGCGCACGACGCGCGGCACCACGGCGATCACCGCCGCCAGGCGCCACACGCCACCCAGCCCGGTCAGCACGCGACGGATCGCATCGCTGTCGGTCCAGGCCTGCGCGCCCTCCACCAGCAGGAACGAGGCTGGATCGTCGGGGTCCAGGCCATGCCCGGCCAACAGCGCGCGTCCGGCGTCCGACTGCATCGCCGCGAAACGGTAGCGCCCTTCACGATCGTGCTTCAGCAGGAAGCGCACCCAGCCGTTGCACAGCACGCAGATGCCATCGAAGACGATGACCGGCCCCTCCTTGCGCGCGGGATCACCCGACATCCAGCCACCCCTGGTAGTGCACCAGCAGGCCGGCGATCGGCAGCGATGCCCACACGTCGAAGCGGTAGCGATCGCCGTCGGCGGATTCGCGCGCCCCCACGCCGGTGAACCAGCGCGCCGGCAGCGACACGCCGAATACGCGGACACGTGCGACGCGCCACGTGATGGTGCCGTCCGTGACGTCGAGCCGGAATCCGAACGTCGCCAGGCCGAGGCGTTCGCACAGCATGTCGCCCTCGCGCCACAGGCGTGACGGCATCGCACGGCCACCGATGAAGCGGATCCAGCGTTCCTGCAGCGGCGAGGCATCGATCTCCATGCACAGCGGACCGTTACCCGCAGGCGGCAGGCGCGTGGTGGCCGCCACGAGTCGGGATAGCAGCGTGCTTCCACGCTCCACCTGGACCTCGCCCCGGTACCGGTTCATCCCTTGCGCCACGTGCAGTGCGTGCACCGGCGCGGCCAGCGTGCCGAACGCCGGCCCCAGCACCTGCGCGAACAGCGACCTTACGGCTGCATCCATGCGAGCGTGGCGATGCGGCCGCTGCGGCCGTCGCGGCGATGCGAGAAGTAGCGTTCGGGCTCGCTGATCGTGCAGAGGTCGCCACCATGGATGTCGGTGGCCGCCATGCCTCGCGCCACCAGTCGACGACGCGCCAATGCCGGCAGGTCGGCCAGCCAGTGGTCGGGACGCGTCGGGATGAAGCAGGACGCAGCGCCGGCATCGTGGGCGACGAAGACGTCGAACACGTCCTTACCCACTTCGTAGCGCGTCGGACCCGCCGCCGGGCCGATCCACGCGACCACGTCGGCTGCGGGCGTCGTCATGGCATCCAGCGCGGCTTCCAGCATGCCTTTCGACAGGCCGGGCCAGCCGGCATGCGCGGCGGCGATCTCGCGACCGTCCTTCGCGGCGAACACCACCGGCAGGCAGTCGGCCGTGAGGATGGCGAGGACCACGCCCGGCGTCGATGTCACCAGCGCGTCGGCGACGGGCTCGGCGGCATCGGAGACCGCCGGCGTCTCCACGCGCAGCACGTCGGTGCCATGCACCTGCCTCAGCCAGTGCGGCGTTGACGGAACGCCGGCGAGCTCGACCAGCTGCGCGCGGTTGCGCGCGACGACCGCGGGATCATCGCCGTCGGCCGCGTACCTGTTTCCGAGATTGAACGTATCGAACGGCGCCGCGGAGAACCCGGCGCCGTGTCGTTGCGTGGTGAAGGCATGCACGCCGGCGGGTGCCGGCCAGTCGGCGGGCACCGACGGCGCGCGGTTCATCCGCGCTTGGCCTGGCTGTCCGCGCGCAGTGCCGCCAGCAACGCCACCATGTCGGCCGGCACCGGCGCGGTGACGCGGACCGGCTCGCCGCTGACGGGATGCGCGAACTCCAGCGTCTCGGCATGCAACGCCTGCCGGCGGAAACTGCGCAGCACCGCGATCAGCTCGTCGCTGGCGCCCTTCGGCAGCCGCAACGGGCCGCCGTACAGCGGATCGCCGATGATCGGGTACTTGATGTGCGCCATGTGCACGCGGATCTGGTGCGTGCGGCCGGTTTCCAGCCGGCATTCCAGCGCGGTGTGCGCACGGAAGCGTTCGCGCAGGCGGTAGTGGGTGACGGCGTCGCGGCCATCCTCGCGCACCGCCATCTTCAGGCGGTCGCGCGGATGGCGGTCGATCGGCGCATTGGCGGTGCCGCCGGACACCATCGCGCCGACCACCACCGCCAGGTACTGGCGGTGCACATCGCGCGAGGCCAGCTGCGCCACCAGCGAGGTGTGCGCCGGCAACGTGCGTGCCACCACCATGACCCCGGAGGTGTCCTTGTCCAGGCGGTGCACGATGCCCGCGCGCGGCAGGGCCGACAGCGACGGGTCGCGGAACAGCAGCGCGTTGACCAGGGTGCCGGTCGGATTGCCCGCACCCGGGTGCACCACCAGGCCCGCCGGCTTGTCCAGCACGAAGACGTGCTCATCCTCGTACAGGATGTCCAGCGGAATGTCTTCCGGCTCGGCATGGGTCTGGGTATCCAGCACCACGTCCAGGCTGGCGGTCTCGCCGCCACGGACGGGGTCGCGAGGCCGCACGGTCTGGCCGTCCAGCAGCGCATTGCCGGACTTGATCCACTCGGTCAGGCGCGAGCGGGAGAATTCGGGAAACAGCTCGGCCAGGGCCGCATCGAAGCGCCGGCCAGCGGCGCTGGCGGGCACGATGGCCGTACGGGGGGTGACAGCGGTATCGGGGGAATCGGGTTCGGTCATGCGGAAAGACGTCCAGGGAGGCCAGGATCCGGTCCGTATTGGCCGAATGTTCATGGCGAAGGCGGCGCCTAGGCTATCATCGACGGCCTGTTTCCCTGCCGCGGCCTGCCGCCAGCCCATGACCCAGCGTGCCTTCTCCCGCTTCTCCCGCTCCTCCGCGACCTCCCGCCTCGTCCTGCTGGCCGTGGTCGTCGCCTTCGCCGGCACCGGCTGCGGCAAGATCTTCAAGAAGAAGGACGCCGCCGAGAACCAGCCTGTCGAGGTGATGTACGAGGAAGCCCACCGGGCGATGGTCAACAACAACTGGGACCGCGGCCTGCAGAACTTCCGCCGCCTGATCGCCCAGTACCCGTACGGCCCGTACACCGAGCAGGCACTCATGGAAACGGCCTATGCCGAGTACAAGGCCGGCCGGCTGGACGACGCGGTGACCACGATTGACCGTTTCATCCGCACCTACCCGACCCACCGCCACATCCCGTACATGTATTACCTGCGCGGGCTGGCCAACTCCAACCGCGACACGGTGTTCCTGCAGAAGGTGTGGCGCCTCGACGCCAGCCGCCGCGACCTGGCCACGCCGATGCAGGGCTACAACGACTTCGCCCGCGTCGCCGAGAACTATCCCAACAGCCGCTACGCCGCCGACGCGCGCCAGCGCATGATCCTGCTGCGCGACCAGTTCGCGCTGCACGAGCTGGATACCGCGATCTACTACCTGCGCCGCGACGCGTGGGTGTCGGCCGCCAGCCGCGCGCGCTACCTGCTGGAAACCTACCCGCAGAGCAGCTACCAGTACGATGCCGTCGCCGTGCTCGCCGAGGCCTACACCCACCTGGGCAACCAGGCACTGGCCGCCGACGCCAAGCGCGTGCTGGAACTCAACGACCCGAAGCACCCCTGGCTGGCCGGCAAGTTCCCGGACTATCCGTGGATGGTGCGTCGCCTGAATCCGTTCGCCGGCGAGAAGTCGAGCAACACGGTGGAACAGCGCAAGAACGACTGACCGTCCAGCCGGTCGCAGGAACGAAAAAGGGCCGCGAGGCCGTTTTTCTTTGCCTGTGTACCGCCGGGGGTGGTCAGTCCTTGCCTCCGGCCTTGTCCCACTCGAACCGGGTGAGCACGGCCAGTTGCTGCGGCTCCATCACGCCGTTGTGTTCGATGCCATCGATCACCCACGTCGGGAACACCGTGATGCCCGCCGCCGCGCAGGCGGAGGTCATGGGGGTGTTGCGGCCGCCGGGCGAGCACTCGATGTAGGGCAGCTGTTCCGCCGCATGGCCGAAGTGCCGCTTCTGCCGGCTGCATTCCACGCACCACGATGCGCCGTAGAACTTCGCACCGTAGTCGGTCAGGTGCTGCGCCAGCGCGGCCGCACGGCGGCTTTCCGGCCGCTGGTGCAACAGGCCGCTCTGGTGCACGTGCAGGACGGCCACGATCAGCAGCACCGGCACGGCCTGCACGGCCCACCATCGTCCCCAGGCCTGGCCGGGCGCCGATGCCGGGCGACGCACCGTCAGCCACACGAACATCGCCACCAGGACCGCCAGCGAGGCGAGGCAGCCGACGCAGAACGCATCGAGCACCAGCTTGCCTACGGCCGTCAGGTACAGGCTGATCGCCAGCCCCAGCAGCACCAGCCGCCATTGCCGTTGCCATCGCAGCAGCGGCGACGCCTTGCGCGCCAGCGACACCAGCGCGACGACGGCGTACAGGCCGAAGCCCCACAACGCCATCGGCAGGCCCAGCAGCGTGGACCAGCCGCTGCGCTGGATCGCCTCGCAGCCGCGACCGGCGGTGCAGAACGCCGATGCTGAGCCGCTGCCCGCCGTCCATGTCAGGTAGCCGGTGATCAGCAGCCCCAGCATCGCCAGCGCCAGCATCACCCGGTCCGGCGGCGTTGCCGGACGCATCGCGGGCGTGGCGGGTCGGTCGCGGTGCGCGGTGCGCTTCTTCTTCCTGCTCATGTCGTTCTCCGTATCGGCCGGGCGCGGCGCGCGGCCGAGGTCACAGCGCGTACTTGTTGGTGATCGGATAGCGACGCTCGCGGCCGAACGCGCGGCGCGAGACCTTCGGTCCGGGCGCGGCCTGGTGGCGCTTCCACTCGTTGATGCGCACCAGCCGCAGCATGCGGTCGACAGTGGCCGCGTCGAAGCCAGCGGCGACGATCTCGTCGCGTGACTGCTCCAGGTCGACGTAGCGGAACAGGATGGCGTCCAGCACGTCGTACGGCGGCAGCGAATCCTGGTCCTTCTGGTTCTCGCGCAATTCCGCCGACGGGGGGCGATCGATGACGGCCGGCGGGATCACCGGCGCCCCGCCGACCGTGTTGCGCCAGCGCGCCAGCGCGAACACCTCGGTCTTGTACAGGTCCTTGATCGGCGCGTACCCGCCGCACATGTCGCCGTAGATGGTGGCGTAGCCGACCGCATACTCGCTCTTGTTGCCGGTGGTCAGCAGCAGGCCGCCGAACTTGTTGCTCAGCGCCATCAGGATCACGCCGCGACTGCGCGACTGCAGGTTCTCCTCGGTGGTGTCGGCCGCCTTGTCGCCGAACACCGGACCGAGCGCCTCCAGAAAGCCCTTGAATGGCGCCTCGATCGAGATCGCCTCCAGCTTCACCCCCAGGGCCGCGCACTGCTCGGCCGCCAGGTCGTTCGACAGGCCGGCGGTGTAGCGCGACGGCAGCCGCACCGCGGTGACATTGTCCGCACCCAGCGCATCGACGGCGAGCGCCAGCACCAGCGCCGAGTCGATGCCGCCGGACAGGCCCAGCCAGACCTTGGAGAAGCCGTTCTTGCCGCAGTAGTCGCGCAGGCCACGGACGATGGCGCGCCAGGCCAGCGCGTCGCGGCTCTCGTCGCCGTCGTCCATCCACACGACGGGGCTGAACTTGCGCGTCGCCACGTCGAAGTCCACGACCAGCCACTGGTCGGTGAACGCCGCCGCCGCCGGATGCACGGTGCCGTCGCCGTCGGCGACGACGGACGCGCCATCGAACACCACCGCATCCTGCCCGCCCACCACGTTGAGGTAAGCCAGCGCCATGCCGGTCTCGCGCGTGCGCTCTGCGATCAAGGCATCGCGCTGCGCATGCTTGTCGCGGTCGAACGGCGAGGCATTCGGCACCAGCGTCAGCACCGCGCCCGCCGCCGCCGTGTCGGCCAGCGGCTCGGGAAACCAGAGGTCCTCGCAGATCACCAGGCCCAGCGGCACACCCTTGACCTCGAAGTTGCAGGCGCCGCCATCCGGGTCGACATCGAAGTAGCGACGCTCGTCGAACACCGCGTAGTTCGGCAACTCGCGCTTGCGGTAGGTGGTTTCGACCACACCGTCGCGCAGCACGCTGGCCGCGTTGTACACCACGCTGCCCGCGCTCTGCGGCCAGCCCACCACAGCGACGATGCCATGCGTGGTCGCCGCGATCTCCGCCAGCGCCGCTTCGCAGTCGGCCAGGAATCTCGGCCGCAGCAGCAGGTCTTCCGGCGGGTAGCCACTGACCGCCAGTTCGGGAAACAGCACCACATCCGCCCCGTACTCGTCGCGCGCCTCGGCGATCATGCGCCGGATGCTGGCGCTGTTCTGCGCGACGCCGCCGACCGGAAAGTCGAACTGCGCCATGGCGATGCGTAACGAAGCCGTCATACCGTCTCCAGAAAAGCGAAAGGCCGCACGCGGCGGCCTTTCGTGTGCCTCAGGCGATTCTACTTACTTCTTCAGGCGCGCCGCGATGGCCGCACCCAGGTCGCCCGGCGAACGGACGGTGGTCACGCCCGCGGCTTCCATCGCCGCGAACTTGCCTTCCGCCGTACCCTTGCCGCCGCTGGCGATCGCACCGGCGTGGCCCATGCGCTTGCCGGCCGGGGCCGAGGCGCCCGCGATGAAGCCGACGACCGGCTTCTTCACGAACTGCTTGATGTACTCGGCACCCGCTTCCTCGGCGTCGCCGCCGATTTCACCGACCATGATGATGCCTTCGGTCTGCGGATCTTCGTTGAACAGCTTCAGGCAGTCGACGAAGTTCAGGCCGTTGATCGGGTCGCCGCCGATGCCGATGCAGGTCGACTGGCCCAGGCCCACTTCGGTGGTCTGCTTGACCGCTTCATACGTCAGCGTGCCCGAACGCGACACGATGCCGATCTTGCCCGGCTTGTGGATGTGGCCCGGCATGATGCCGATCTTGCACTCGCCCGGGGTGATCACGCCGGGGCAGTTCGGACCGACCAGCACGGTGTCCGGATGGGCGCGGGTCAGCACGTTCTTGACGCGCAGCATGTCCAGCACCGGGATGCCTTCGGTGATGCAGACGATGACCTTGATGCCGGCCGCGGCCGCTTCGAGGATCGCGTCGGCCGCGAACGGCGGCGGGACGTAGATGACGGACGCGTCGGCACCCGTGCTCTTGACCGCATCGGCGACGGTGTCGAACACCGGCAGGTCGATGTGGGTGGTGCCGCCCTTGCCCGGGGTGACGCCGCCGACGACCTGGGTGCCGTACTCGATCATCTGGGTGGCGTGGAAGGTGCCCTGCTGGCCGGTGAAGCCCTGCACGATCACCTTGGTGTTCTTGTTGATCAAAACGGACATTCGTTTTAGTCCTCTGAATTGCGTGTTGTTTATCGGCTCCGGGACCACGGCATGTTCCGCATCGCGAAACATGCCTCAGGTATGCCGCCACATCCCCGACATCGCCGCTTCGCGCCGATGTCGCCCCCTTGACTCAAGGGGGCTGGAAAAGCGGCCGGCGTCCCGGATCCCTGGAAGGTCAGGCGGCGGCCTTGACCGCTTCAACGACCTTCTTGGCGCCGTCGTTGATGTTGTCGGCCGGAATGATGGCCATGCCGCTGTCGCGCAGCAGCTGCTTGCCTTCTTCCACGTTGGTGCCTTCCAGGCGCACGACCACGGGCACCTTGACGCCCACTTCCTTCACCGCGGCGATGATGCCCTCGGCGATCATGTCGCAGCGGACGATGCCGCCGAAGATGTTGACGAAGATGCCTTCGACCTTGTCCGAGGACAGGATCAGCTTGAAGGCCTCGATCACGCGCTGCTTGTTGGCGCCGCCGCCCACGTCGAGGAAGTTCGCCGGTTCGCCGCCGTTGAGCTTGATGACGTCCATGGTGGCCATCGCCAGGCCCGCGCCGTTGACCATGCAGCCGATGTTGCCGTCCATGGTCACGTAGTTGATGTCCAGTTCCGAGGCCGTCACTTCGGTCTCGTCTTCCTGGCTCTTGTCGCGCATCGCGACCAGGGCCTTCTGGCGGAAGTTGGCGTTGTCGTCGCTGTTGAACTTGCCGTCCAGCGCGTACAGGTTGCCGTCATCCAGGATCGCCAGCGGGTTGATCTCGACCAGCGCCAGGTCCTTCTCGTTGAAGATGCGGTACAGGTTCACCATGATGTTGGCGAACTGGCCGGCCTGCTTGGCCGTCAGACCCATCTTGAAGCCGAACTCGCGGCCCTGGTAACCCTGCACGCCCTCGACGAAGTCGACGTTGAGGGTGTGGATCTTGTCCGGCGTCTCGGCCGCGACCTGCTCGATCTCCATGCCGCCTTCCGAAGAAGCGATGTAGGTGATGGTCTTGGTGCCGCGGTCGACGAGGACCGACAGGTAGAGCTCCTTGACGATCTCGCCGGCGGTGGTCACCAGCACCAGGTTGACCGGCAGCTCGACGCCGGCGGTCTGGTAGGTGGCCATCTTGGTGCCGAGCATCTTGGCGGCGGCCGCCTTCACGTCGTCGGTGGTCTTGCAGAACTTGACGCCGCCGGCCTTGCCGCGGCCGCCCGCGTGGATCTGGGCCTTGACCATCCAGGGGCCGTTGCCGAGGGACTGGGCGGCTGCGACGGCTTCATCTGCCGTGGCCGCGACTTTGCCGGCCGGGACCGGGATGCCGTACTCGGCCAGCAGCTGCTTGGCCTGATATTCGTGGAAATTCATGCGTCACCGTGGGTAGGGAACAGAAGACACTGCCCGGGCCGGGGCCGTGGGGGCAGAGGCCGGGCAAGCCCCCTATTGTCGCCGACGCGGCCGGGGGGCGCAAAACCCGGTGTCTAAGCCTTTGGTGGCAAAGGGGCGGCTGGGCGATCCGGCGGCCCGCATGCCTATACTGTGGGCCTCGCCTACAGGGGAAGTACGCGTTTGCGCCAGGCCCAGTCGCTCCTGTCCCGCCTCGAATCGGTACCGCGCCGCGAACTGTACTTCTTCGCCCTGTACCGGTTGCTGGAAGCCGGGATCCTGGCCGCGCTGATGTTCAGCCCGCTGGGCGAGGTGCTGGGGCAGCCGCGCCACGAAGACCTGGGCATGGTCGTGGCCGTGGGTTACCTGGTGCTCGCGCTGGTGCTGTTCTTCGTCGGCCGCAGCGTGCAGTGGCTGGTCTGGATCGTGTTCCTCAGCGTCTGCATCGACATCCTGGTCGCCGCGCTCATCACCCATGCCCTGCCCGGCGCCACCGCCGGCGTGGCGATGATGCTGCTGTTCAACGTGTCGGCCGCGGCGCTGTTGCTGCCGCGTACGCGGATGGCGCTGGCGGTGGCCCTGCTGGCCATCGGCGCCCTGTTCGGGGAGTACCTGTTCACCCAGTTCCATGACGGCGGCACGGCACGCTCGGCCGCCGAGGTCATCATGTTCGCGGTGAGCTACCTGGCGCTGGCGTACCTGGCGCACCAGGCCGGCCAGAAGGCGCGCACCAGTCAGGCCCTGGCGGACAAGCGCGGCGAGGAAGTCGCCAACCTGTTCGAAGTCAACGAACTGATCATCCGCCGCATGCGCACCGGGGTGCTGGTGGTGGACGCGGACAACCACATCAAGCTGGCCAACGAGGCCGCCAGCCTGCTGCTGGGCGACGGCGGCGACGGCCAGGGCGCCGACGGCAAGGGCGTGTCCCTGCTGCACGCCGCGCCGGAACTGGCCCGCCGCCTGCAGCGCTGGCGCAACGGCTGGCAGACCGACGAGACGCCGATGCAGTTCTCGCCCGACCAGCCCGAGGTGCAGCCGCGCTTCGCCCGGCTGCTGGCCGACAGCGAGACCTCGCTGATCTTCCTGGACGACGCCACGGTGGTCTCGCGCCGGGCGGAATCGCTGACCCTGGCCGCGCTCGGCCGCTTCTCCGCCAGCCTGGCGCACGAGATCCGCAATCCGCTGGCGGCCATCAACTACGCCGTGCAGTTGCTGGAGGAATCCCAGCAGGTCAACGACGGCGACCGGCGCCTGCTGCAGATCATCCACCAGCAGTGCCAGCGCACCAACGGCATCGTCGAAAGCGTGCTCGGCCTGGCCCGCCGTGAGCGCGCCACGCCCGAGCACGTCGACCTCAATGCCTTCGTCCGGCGCTTCGTCGACGATTACCAGCAGACGCTGTCCATCGAGACCGACACGCTGGAGACCATCATCGGCGCAAAGGCGGTGCCGGCGCTGGTCGATCCGCGCCATCTGCAGCAGGTGGTGACCGTGCTGGTGCAGAACGCGCTGAACTACGGCCGCCTGCCGGGCGAATCCGCACGCATCCGCGTGCGCGTGTTCAATGCCGAGAATCGTCCGACCATCGACGTGATGGACCGTGGTCCCGGCATCCCCGAGGCCGTGGCCGCGCAGCTGTTCCGGCCCTTCTTCACCACGTCCGAACACGGCACCGGCCTGGGCCTGTATATCGCCCGCGAGCTGTGCCGGGCCAACCAGGCCACGCTGGAATACGTGCCCGTCCCCGGTGGCGGCAGCTGCTTCCGCGTCACCCTGCCCGGCCCGCACGCACTGCTGCCGGCCTGACGTCCCCGCCGCCGCCCGGTTTTCCGCCCCGGCGGCACCTCGCGTACCATGATTCACATTCAGTGGTTACACTGGCGGCACAGGGGCACGAGGGGAGATGCATGAATCAAAGCCGTAGCGCCCTGATCGTCGACGACGAACGCGACATCCGTGAACTGCTGACGCTGACGCTGGGCCGCATGGGCCTGCGCATCGACACCGCCGCCAATCTCGGCGAGGCCCGCGAGCTGCTGGGCCGCAACACCTACGACCTCTGCTTCACCGACATGCGCCTGCCCGACGGCAACGGCATCGATCTGGTCGGCGAAATCTCGCGCAACTACCCCCATACGCCGGTGGCCATGATCACCGCGTTCGGCAACATCGAACTGGCGGTGGAAGCGCTGAAGGCCGGCGCCTTCGACTTCGTCAGCAAGCCGGTGGACCTGGCCGTCCTGCGCGGACTGGTCAAGCATGCGCTGGAGTTGAACAACAGCGATCGCGCGCCGCCACCGCCGCCACCGCCGGAACAGGCCAGCCGCCTGCTCGGCGCCTCGGCCGCGATGGACGGCCTGCGCGAAACCATCGGCAAGGTCGCCCGCAGCCAGGCGCCGGTCTACATCATGGGCGAGTCGGGTACCGGCAAAGAGCTGGTCGCCCGCACGATCCACGAACAGGGCGCGCGCGCGTCCGGCCCCTTCATTCCGGTCAACTGCGGCGCGATCCCCGCCGAACTGATGGAGAGCGAGTTCTTCGGCCACAAGAAGGGCAGCTTCACCGGTGCGCATGCCGACAAGCAGGGCCTGTTCCAGGCGGCGAATGGCGGCACGCTGTTCCTCGACGAGGTGGCCGAGCTGCCGCTGCCCATGCAGGTGAAGCTGCTGCGCGCCATCCAGGAGAAGGCCGTGCGCCCGGTCGGCGCCTCCGGCGAGGTGCAGGTGGACGTGCGCATCCTGTCGGCCACCCACAAGGACCTGGGCGAACTGGCCGCGGACGGCCGCTTCCGCCATGACCTGTACTACCGCATCAACGTCATCGAGCTGCGCGTGCCGCCGCTGCGCGAGCGCACCGGCGACCTGGCCCAGCTGACCACGGCCATTCTGGAGCGGCTCGCCGCCCAGCACGGCCGGATGGCGCCGTCGGTGTCGCCGGAGGCGATGGAGGCGCTGGGCCGCTATCCGTTCCCCGGCAATGTGCGCGAACTGGAGAACATCCTGGAGCGCGCGCTGGCCATGTCCGAGGGCCACAGCATCGAGATCGACGACCTCTACCTGCCGCAGGCGCCGGCCGGCAAGAAGTTCGGTGGCGACTTCAGCCCCGGCGAGGTGGTCCGCGATGCGCCCGGCGCCGTGGACGTGGACCCGGCCGCCGGTGGCGCCCTGCCCGACTACATCGAGCAACTGGAGCGCGCCGCCATCCAGAAGGCGCTGGAAGAGAACCGCTGGAACAAGACCAAGGCGGCCGCCCAGTTGGGCATCACCTTCCGGGCGCTGCGCTACAAGCTGAAGAAGCTGGGCATGGAGTAGGCCGTTCAAGGCCTTACGCCACACCTATATATATGTCTCCATGCAAACGTGCGCGGCATCGCACAGTGACCCGGGTGACGCGAAGCGTCACATTATGACGCTAGCGGTCACGTCACCAATCGAGCGTCATGCAATGGGTTCTGCTCGGCGCGAAATGCCGCATATCCCAATCTGTGACACGAACCGGGATTGACCGCATTTCCCGATACACAACGTCAAGGAATGATGCGATAGTCCCGCCCGACTTCGGTGTCAGGGTTTCCTCCCGGGGAAGTGTGGGGGAATCGCTGGGGGTATCAGAAGTTGGCACGCATCCTGCTCTACATCCCTGCACGCGTCGTAATGCTGTACGCGGCGCCCACGGTCCATGTAGGGACACGGGGCTTGTGTCCCTAACCATCAAGCCAATCCTGAAAGGGGAAATACCATGAAGAAGAACGCCCAGGGCTTCACCCTGATCGAACTGATGATCGTCGTCGCCATCATCGCCATCCTGGCCGCCATCGCGCTGCCGGCCTACAACAACTACCGCATCCGCTCGGCCGAGAACGCCTGCCTCGGCGAAGCCAAGGCTTACGCCAACGCTTGGCTGTCGGCTTCGGTTTCCAGCATGACCATCCCCGCGTGGACGCCGTCCGCCTGCCGTCTGCCTGCTGCCAGCGCCACTGGCGTTACCCCCGGCACGTTCACTCCGGCCAACCCGGGTACGCGCACGACCACCTGCAGCACCTCGACCGCAACCTGCCGTCTGCCGTAAGCTCCAGCAGCAAGGCGTCACGCTCGATTCGAAAGCCCCTCTCCGGAGGGGCTTTCTTTTTTTCACACTTCGCACCGTCCGTCTGGCGCCTGCGTCGCCGTGCAAGGTGGCCAGCGGCCAAAGCAAGCGCGGCATCACAGTTTTCACACGTGGCGGCGCGGGGCAGCAAAACCCCTACTCGATTGGCCTGTTATTTGCTGGTTCCACCCGGGGAATTACAGGGTTGAACACCATGTCTCGCAAGGCACAAGGCTTTACGTTGATCGAGCTGATGATCGTGGTGGCGATCATCGCCATCCTGGCGGCGATCGCGCTACCGGCCTACAACAACTACCGGATCCGCTCGGCAGAGTCTGCCTGCCAGGCCGAGATGAAGAACTACGCCAGCTTCTCGCTGGTGTCGATCTACAACAACAGCTCGGTTCCCACACCGAATCCAGGCGCCTGCGCGACCATTCAGGCCGTCACCAACATGGCCACGCCCATCACCGGTTCGCCCCGCTCGCCGGGCGTCCGGACCACCACCTGCGACATGAACACCGCAAGTTGCGCGCTCAACTGATCTCCCAGTGAGCAGATCCACGCACTAGAGCGGGCGACCCAGACTTGCGCTGCGGCCACGGTGCATGACGCACCTGTGGCGCGCCCAATCACCGATAATCCGTTGCCTGCCCCTCCCATACGAGCGTACATGTCCGCGCCTACCGGTCGGTTCCTGGTCTCCAGCATCGTCATCGCACTGATCGCCGGACTGTTGTTCATCGCCGGGCTGCCTGGCGGGTTCGTCTTTGACGACATCCCCAGCATCGTCAACAACAGCGCCATCCACCTGTCGCGACTGGACGGCGATGCACTGCTCAACGTGGTGACCACACGGCAGATCTCGGGCGACATGCGGACGCTGCCCACGCTGACGTTCGCGCTGGACTTCTGGCGAGGGGGCGGCCTTGAGCCCGCCACGTTCAAGACCACGAACATCGTCCTGCACGCACTCACCGCCTGCGTGCTGGCCTGGCTGTTCCGCAGCCTGCTGCTACTCGCACGCGTACCGGCCACCAGAGTTACGTGGCTAGCGCCGGCATTGGCCTTCGCTTGGGCCGCGCACCCCCTGCAGGTCTCTTCTGTGCTGTATGTGGTACAGCGCTTCCAGACCATGGGCACACTCTTCCTGCTGCTCGCCCTCTGCACCTACGTCACCGCGCGCAAGACGCAGATCGAAGGGGGCCGTGGCAGTACGGGCCTCCTGCTCACGGGGTTGCTTTGGGCGCTTGCATTGGGCTGCAAGGAAGACTCCATCCTGCTACCCGCCTACACCCTGGCCCTAGAACTGACCCTGCTGCGGTTTGCGGCGAACGACGCCGGCGTCGCCAAGCGCCTTAGGCTCGTCTATCTGATGGGGGCGTGGTCAGGCATCGTTATCTTCCTCTTCTACGTCATTCCGCGTCACTGGTCCTGGGAGCCTTATGCCGCACGCGATTTCTCAACGCCGGAGCGTCTGCTGACCCAGGCCAGGGTGCTGTGCATGTACCTGGGCCAGATCCTGCTGCCGCTGCCACAGCACATGCCGTTCTACTACGACTGGTTGCAGCCATCTCGCGGGATTCTGCAGCCATGGACAACACTGCCCTCAATCATCCTGCTTGTCGCCCTGCTGGCCACTGCATGGTGGCAACGCGCGCGCGCGCCGCTTTTCTCTCTCGGCGTCTTCATTTTCTTCGGCGCACATGCCATTACCAGCAATGTGGTTGGGTTGGAACTGGCCTTCGAGCATCGCAACCACCTTGCTCTGATAGGCGTCGTGCTTGCCGTGGGCAGCCTGCTGGCAAGCATCACCCAGCGATGGCTGGTCCGTCCTGCCATCAAGGAGGGGATGTACAGTGGGCTGTTGCTCGTACTGGCCTGCACCACGATCGTGCGTGCATACGACTGGCGCAGCAATCTGACGCTGGCCCACGCGAGTGCGGAAAGTTCCCCCGCGTCAGCGCGGGCCTGGTTTCAACTATGCGTCAGCCACTTCCAGGCAGGGGGCGGCGCGGTTTACGGCAACACGCAGCTTGATGAAGCCATCGCCGCCTGTGAGAAAGGATCGATGCTGGCGCCCGAGGCTCTGAACAATCCGGGATTGCTGATCGTGCTGAAAACCCTCCGGGGGGATGACACGTCACGCGACTGGGCTCTGTTCCAGCAACGACTGAAGACCGTGCGAATGAGCTGGGAAAACAAGCGTGGGCCCGTGATCTTCATGGAACACATGCAGAACGGGGTCAAGCTGGACAAGGATCAAGTACTAAAGACGCTGGCGACCTTGCGCCAAAGGACCACCATCGGGCCGCACGAGATAGTTGCCATGGGCTACTTCGTGATGACCGACATGAAAGAGCCGGATCTTTCGCTTCCTTACTTCATTGACGCCATCAACGCCATTCCTGTAAACGATCCTTACCCATACAGACTGGCCGGCGAGTTCCGCGCCATCGGCAGGCCCGATCTGGCTGCACAGATGGAACAGCTTGCCCATGCCAGAAGTTCAAGCGCACTGGCACCGCATTGACCGATGCCGATCCGAGGAAACTGAAGCTCCACACTCGACGATGAAGACGTCGCTCTCCTGGCGAAACCTAGCGAACTGGCGTCCCGGCACGCTGGCGTGGTCGGGCATCGAGTTGACCGGCTGGTTCTTCCTGCGCGCCGCAGCTCAGGCCAGCTGCATTTTCTTGATGGCCAAGGTCCTGGGCGCGACAAACTACGGCGCCTTCGTGGCCGTGATGGCGATTGCAGGCATCGCGGCCTCCATTGCCGGGCTCGGGCTACCCAGCGTGGTGTTGCGAGACGGCGCGAGGCAGCCAGCCGAACTGCCGCTGCTGCTGGGACGCGCATTGTGCGTCTGGTGGCGCAGCGTGCTGGTGTTCGCACTGTTGACCTCACTCCTGGCAACCTGGACGCTGCCTACTGTCGCCGCGCCCGTGTTCGCCGTCCACGGAATGATCTTCGCGGAAATCGTCGGCGTCTCGTTGATCGAATTGCTGGGGCGCGCCTTCCAGGCTCAACGAAAGACGCGCATCTATGGCGCGCTTCAGGCTGGACTTCCGCTCGCAAGATTGCTCGCGCTCGCCGGTCTATGGGGACTCGCGCATGCCGACCTGACCACCTGGCTGCTTGCGTACATCGTGGTCACCTTGGGCTACATGGGATGCGCGGCATGGTTCACCCATTGCCGCATCGGCTGGCAAACAAGCAACAGGAACATGTGGGCGATGGTTCGGGAGGGCATTCCCTTCACGGCGAGCGGCATATCAGCCCGCGTGCAAGCCGAATACAACAAGCCACTACTCGCACATACGGCTTTCTCCCATGCAGGCAATTTCAATATCGCCCAGCGCGCCGTGGATCTAGTCAGCTTACCCATCTTGGCACTGCAGGAAGCACTGTGGCCAAGACTGTACGCCGATGCGGACCACCGCCGGCGCCTGCTGGCTGCCGGTGCGGCCCTCATAGTGATGTCATTGATCGGCGCCGCCGTCGTGATCGCAGGTGCTCGACTGATACCTGTAGTGCTCGGCGAAGAATTTCGTTCGGCATCAGAGTTTATGGTGTGGCTGGCGCTACTACCGCTGCTTGCAGTTTTGCGAAATATCGGCTGCTTCCAGTTGATCGCAATGGGGCGAACCCAGCGAATCGCTTGGGTTTCAACTACGGGCGGCGTCACTGCGGTAGTGCTCAGCGGATGGCTAATTCCGCGCTTTGGACCAAACGGCGCCATATGGGCCTGCTACGTCTCTGAGGTGATAGCACTCCTCTCCATTCTTCTACTCAAACGTAGGAACTAGGTATGCCCCTGCATCCTGCCATCAAGACATCCAACCTACTGCGCGCGCCGCTGCTGGCACTGACACGCCTATGCCTCAGCCCACTGGCGTCGCGCATCCCGTTGTTACAGCGTGCAGCGTACGACGTATACCCCAATCCATACCTTGTAGTCGGCGACCCTGAGAAGTACGTGGTATCGACGAAAGACAAAGGCACCGGGCGCCTACTGTTCCAGCACGGTGAGATCGAGTTCCAGAAGCTCGTCACTGCCATAAACCTCCTGGCAAGAGAGGGATTCGCTACTCCCCATCATCTGATAGATGTGGGGGCCAACATTGGAATCATCGTGATACCCGCAATCGCCCGTGGTCTCGTGAAATCCGCGACCGCCATCGAGCCACACCCTGAAAACGTTAGGCTGCTCTACACGAACCTCGCCCTGAATGGCGTACTGGATCGCACACGCGTCCTGGCTCAGGCTGTCGGTGCGGAGTCTGGAGTGATGCTACTTCTGGACGAATCACCTGTCGACAGTAGTATTCATGCGATCGGGGATACTGGTATCGCCACGCCATCCTCAAAGTTGGATGATCTGGAACTACCCTGCAAGGGCGCACTGCTGTGGATGGATATCGAGGGATACGAGGGACATGCCCTGCACGGCGCATCCAATTTGCTGGCATTGGGCGTTCCGGTGGTATGCGAGTTCAATCCCCGGCTCCTGTCAAAGGCCGGCGGAATGGAATGGTTTAGGCACGCCCTGCAAGGACGTCGGATCTACGACCTGAAGCAGGGCGCCGGGGCACGCGAGACAAGCCTCGATGCACTCGCCGCCCAGTATGCGGAACATCCCCTGTGGACAGACCTGCTGGCAGTCCCGTCGCGGCTTGGATCATAGGCATGTCCTTCATACTTTCGACAATCATTCCCACGTTTCGTCGCCCCCATTATCTGGGTCGTGCGATAGAAAGCGCCCTGAGCGCAGCTCCAACTAGTGATGTGGAGGTTGTGGTCGTACCGAACGGCCCCGACGACTCATGGAAAGCTGTGGCAACCACCTACAAAAACGACGCGCGTATCTCGTGGCACTGTTTGAAAGTCGGCCATGCTTGTGCTGCCAGAAACCACGGCCTCGCGAAAGCAAGTGGAAAGTACATTAGATTTCTTGACGATGATGACTATCTGTATCCCGCAGCTGCGGACCAGCTGACGCTTATCGACTTGAAAAATGCGGATCTATGTTCCGCTCCGCTTGAGAACGTCCGAGAGGACGGCACGCCAGCGGGGAGGTTTCAACTACCTGACTCGGATGACTACCCAACCGCCGCCCTGCTTTCCATCGCGATCAGTGGATTCACCCAAGGATCAATTTTCAAACGATCTCTAATCAAGGATTTCTTTTGGAAAGATGATATCGCGCTCTACGATGACTACTTGTGGATGCTGGGCTTGGCTGAAAGAGAGGAGATCGACTGGCTCAAGACGCAGAAGGTCGTAGGCGCATACACCCAGCACTATGGAAGCAGGCTCTCCCGCATATCACGCTCCGAACACAACTCGCAGCCCTTGGTTACTGCGATACTGAAACTCCACGACAGCCTAGCTGAATCAGACCGCCTTTCCCCGCAAAGAGCGAGTGCAGTCGCATCCGCACTTCTGACTCATGCCCACTCCGCCTTTCCTTCATGCCCTGTTCTCCTGAGCGATGCCATTCGTCGGGCAAAAGAAATCGACTCAAGTGCACGTCCAGCCCAGGCGTTGTTCCTTGATCATCCATGGCTCGCCGACCATATGCTCGCAGCGCAATGGGCAATGGTTGCGCCCCGTTATCTCACACGCGGATATCGCAAACTAAGCTGGATCGTAAAAGGTAAGTTTGGTCCGGTCGTCCGGTGAGCTGCGTCGATCCCGCTCATCCATCGTGAACCAAGGTCGACAACGCACGCAGCGGCATCATTGACCGATATCGCCATGCCCGAACGCTGGCGCGCGCGAACAGGACCGGAACCCTCAGCACGTACATCAGCAGTTTCTCTAGCGCATTCGACGCGAGTTTCTCTGCCAACAGCCAGTGCGAGCGGACGAGAAATCGTTCGTATGCCGCACTCGCCGGCCCGCTGCTGGCCGACCCCTCATGCAGGACGAAGCTGCGGTCGAGCAAATGAAGGCGCGCGGTCATTCCATACATCCGCCATGAAAGCTCAACATCTTCGCCATACATGAAGAAATCCTCATCGAACAGCGGCAGCGCATTGTCGGGTCGCTCCACCAGCAGGCAACAGCCGCTCAGATAAGCAAAACTTCCGGGCAGCGGGCGACGTGTCACCAGTGCTAGCCATGGCTGGTAATAGAGCCAACCCTGCTCCTGGCCATCCTGCATCAAGCGCGGAGCCAGCAGCGCCGTACCACCAGAGAGTTTCTCTCCCAGCGCAAGCCGCATGCCTGGCACCACTAGCGCATCATTGTTCACCAACAGTACCGGACCTGAATAACCCTGCCTGCCCAGCAGGGCCAGGCCCGCATTCATGCCTTTGCCAAAGCCGAGATTGACGGCGTTCCGCGCAAGTCGCACACGCGGCTCTGGTGCATATTGTGCCTCCAGCGCCTTCAGGCTCTCGCCTCCGTCGGCGGAATTGTCCCAGACCAGAATCGGATCCCAACCATCCGCCAAAAGACTGTCGACACACTTGCTCGTCAATTCTGGCTTCCTGAAATGGATAGTGATGGCAGCCGTCATGCTTGCGAACTCATCAGGGATTCATAGACGGATCGATAGGCCTCCACCATGCCGTCATGGTCGAAACACCAGGCAACGATGGCCGCCGACGAGCCGGACATCATACGCAGTAGTCTCGCACTGCTGGCAAGCCTGCGCGCAGCTGCCACGAATGCCTGCACGTCATCCTGTCGACACAGTATTCCGGAGACATCGGCTTCCACCACCTCCGGTATCGATGCCGCATCTGTCGCGATCACAGGCAGCCCACACGCCATGGCTTCGGCAGCGACGAGCCCAAACCCCTCGCTGCGCGTTGGAAACAGAAGAGCATCCGCTTGCTGCATCGCGGCGAGCACGCCATCGCCCGACAAGCGACCCACATCAATCATGTTGGGAGGCATCGTGACCTTGTCACTCTCCGCTGCGGGGCCGCCCGTGTAGTGCAGCACGAAGCCCTCGCCGAGCTCACGCATGATGGGTGCCAACAGGTCGACACCTTTTCGCGCCATCCAGCTTCCCACGTACAGCAACCGGAACGGGCTGTGTGGCTTCACGCTGCCTTGGGCTTGCCGGAAGCGGCCGGTATCGATCCCATTGTGGATGACCTGCGTCGGCACATCGCGTAGCGTCTGGCGGGCCATGTCCGCAGCGAACCGACTGACCGCTACCACGCGATCCGCACGAGCCATCACGCGCCGTTCGTTGGGTGCGATCCAGAAACGGTGATATGCCGCGCGCGCAGGCCCCTTGTACGGACGCAAGACCGGGTCGTGGACGGAGTGGTGCAGGGTGGCGACGACGGGCACGTCATCCGGTATGAAACGAGGGTGCAGCCATGTGTTCACGTGGACGATGTCTGCCCATGCCGGCTTCACTGGCACCGGCAACGTCCAGGGCAGGTACTCTGCCCGATGGGGCAGCCACGTAATCTCGGCACGAACGCCACTTGCATTTAGGCCTTTGCACAATCGTTCGGTAAACACGTCCGTGCCCGTGCCGGTACGCACGGTGGGAAACCACACGCCGATCCCTGCATAGTCGCTGTCCAAAGGACGCCTGATCCGGGTCATGTTTTCCTCATGATCCATATCAGGGTCGGAAACATAGGACGAAGCAAGCGATACAGTCCGTCGGGAACAAGGCCCACGACCGCTCTCCAGCCGAAGGATTGCGGAAACTCGATCTCCACCAGCGCCCTCACCGCTTCGGCGTGGACCTGTCGAAACTCGAAGCCAGCTGCCCGCAGGCGGCGCTCGGCATCGGCCAACTGCAATGGCCGGCAATCGTAGAAATGCCCTTTCTTCCATAGCCTGAGCCATCCACTCCGCCATCGCTCAGGCCACCAGCTCAGCAGGGGAACCCTGTAGTGCGGCTCGACCAGCATCCAGCGATTGGGTACGGCCAGGTAGACGACGCCGTCCCGCTTCAGCACCCTGCGAATCTCGGCCAAGTGCGCATCCTGTCGACTGTCGTCGCCCACATGCTCAATGACGTGATTGGTCACAACGACATCGAACGTCTCGTCCTGGAAAGGAAGCAGGACATCTTCGACGACGTGGAAACGATAGGTCCCGGTCACCTGACGACTGTCAGTCACATCCACGGAATCGACGTCGAACCGATGCCCGGCATGGCGTGCGAAGTAGTGACTGATGCCGCCGGATCCGGTACCGACCTCGAGCAGTCTGCGCACGTCCCTTGAGGATTCGAGGCGCAGAAGACGCTCGATCTTTCTGCCCTTCAGGACACGGCTATCTAGGTCCAGCGCAGCATGTGGCTTTCGCTCTAGTTCCATGTTCATTCCAAGCCCTCATCGAGCAGGTCCCCGTAGCGCTTTGCGACCCTGGTCCATTCGAACCTGTCTATCACGCGCTCCCGCAGGCGGGCAGCGCGAAGAACGGCCGTGGCCGGGTCCGAAAGCGACGCGATGATCCTGGACGAAAGCTGTTCGACATCCTCCGCCCGAACCACTTGAAACGACTCCTTGCCCAGCACGTCTTCAACAGCGCCGACATCACCTGCGATCACCGGACAGCCACAGCCTATCGCCTCCACCAGCACCAGCCCCAGTCCCTCCTGGTCGCCCGACGCCGCCTCCACGAATGGGGCAACGAACAAAGACGCACGCCGGTACAGCATCGGGAGTTCGGTCTGGGGCACGGCGCCCAGGAACACGACGCGCTTATCCAGCCCAAGCGCAACCACCTGCTGCCTGAGCGCGGCTTCCTCAGGCCCGAAGCCAGCGATACGGAGCCGTACATTCGGCCTTTGCGCGGCAACCTCAGGCAAGGCGTCGAGCAGATGCCGAAGTCCCTTCTTCTCCACCAGCCTTCCAACGAAAAGGAGTTCATCTTCTGTCCGTGGATCGCTCGGTATTGGGACGAACCGGTGCTGCAGGTCGACGCCCATCGGCTGGACGCTCGGATTGGCGATGTCGCCCACGAGTCCCCGCACCTCGGTGCGCATGGCTTCGCTGACGACGGTGACAACCCGTGCCCGCCGGATTACCCAGCGCTTCATTGCCCCCAGGAGACGTCCCTTCAGCGCGAACAAATCCGCACCATGTGATGTCGCGACGAAGGGAGCGTGGCATCCCGGCATGTTCCGTAGCAGTGCAGCGATCAACCCTTGTGGTACCAACCAATGCGCATGGACGACATCGACCCGCTCACGACGCAGCAGACGCCATGCATGCCAGGTCTGCGCCAGTAAGAAACCTGGCAAGAGGAAATACCTCCATCGACCGCGCTTGAGGTTAGCCACGATGCCACCGCCATTGACAAGCGTCTCCCAGCGCTCAGGCGCATATCGGTAGCGATAGACCTCGACGCCATCCATCACCTCGCGCGTCGGGGCGCCCAAGGCATGTGGCACCAAGGCGACTACGCGGAACCGATCGGTCAGACGCTTCGCCAGCTCATGCACGAAACCCGGCTCCGGGTCACCTACCCATCGCGGATAGGTGGATGCGAGAACCAGGACCGTCCGCTTGATCAAATTCTTCTCCAGGCTCACGGTCACTTGTCCTCCGCCTGAAGTTCCGGCCAACCACTCACGGCAGTTCCCATCTTCTCGCGAAGACTGCCTGACAGCACACTGACGAACGTCGCGTCCAGATGCTGGTTATCGCGATAGACAAGCGCATGGCCTTGAGCCGCCCTGCAAATCCCTTCCGGGCATACTGCATCGTTCATGTCGACGACGTCAGTGTTTGCCCAGCGATGCGCCGCCGTCCGGAGCCAACCATCCACCTCGTCGTTCCGCGGGTCAAAGGCGGGTGCCGAGCACTCGTGCTCCGCGCGCTCCCAGTCGATCTCAGCCCCGGGGCTGATGCGTTGGACACACTGCGCACCGGAAAATGGCAACAAGGGTGTCGATCGCATGATGAATACCTTGCCGGCGACAGGGGCCATGCGTGCAAGCACCTCGCTGGTTCCGTCCACCCAAGCATCCTTGTCGAAGTCTGCCGTATGGGTCGTTCCCATGACAACAACATCCGGTCGCAACAAGGCGATATGATCGAGTGCCTTCTCCCGCCATGACGCGCATTCTTTGAACTCACGCCCGATCCGGTGATTGAATATAGGCCTGTTGACCATCGGACACGACGACTTGGTCAGCACGATCAACTTCCATTGCGGGCGCGAGAAGACCTCTGCGTACGCCGGAAACCATTGCAGACCGATACTGTCGCCGATGACGACCGCTGTCCTCGGAGCCGCTTCGTCGCCGAACACGCAAGGAACCAACTTATCGCTGTGATACCAGTCGTCGCAGCCCATCGCATAGATGACAGGCACTGAACTCGAATGCGAGCTGGACTGGCCGGAAGGCGTACTCCCGGCATCCTTTTCAGAGTCCGACCACCGCGCAAACAGCAACACTGAGCTGAGCATCATCAGCACTGCCGCCAGGATCGTGTAACGCGGCACCTTGACGAGTACGTCGCTCTCACGCAACGGCCGTTCCACCAGACGATACGACAGGACCGAAAACAGCAGCGCCCACGCTACCAGAAGTAGTCGCCGCGTAAGATCAGGCGCAGGTATCAGTACAGCACCGATGACGAGCACCGGCCAATGCCAGAGATACCAGCTGTAGGACACCTTACCCAGCGCCTGCAATGGCGCGACCGAGAGTACGCGCGACACGAGGGAGCTTCCGGTCGTTGCGGCCAACAACAGACCGGCTGCACCCAGCGAAGGAAGCACTGCCCATGCGCCGGGATAGACGACCTCCTTGTCGATCAGGATCAGCGACAACACGATCAGCGCAGCGCTACCTACACCCAATGCCGAAGCCAGCCGGGCGTGAGACAGACCCAGCACGCTCAATCTTGTGGTTAGCAGCCACGCCAACGCGCCCATCGCAAATTGCCAGGCGCGGAACGGCATGAGGTAGAACGCATGCCTGCTGGAAACGCCTGTCATCCAGAGGCACGTGCTTAGGCTGACAACCACGATGATCGCAAATCCCCAACTGAGCCAGCGCGCACGTCTCTCTGACCTCCGCGGCAACAGCAGCAAGAGCAGCAGCGGCCAGACCAGGTAGAACTGCTCCTCAAGACCCAGCGACCAACTGTGCAGATACGCATTGGACTCCGATGCCGCACCGAAGTAGTCGATCCGCGCGAATGCAAAGTACAGGTTGCTGGCCCAGACGGAAGCGGCTGCACCTGCCTCCGCCTGATACGCCCGCTCTTCCGATGGAAGTACCAGACGGACGGCGATCGCGGTCACCAGTAACATCAGCAACAATGCCGGAAGCAAACGCCTGAACCGACGTGCATAGAAAGCGGCGATCTCAATATGACCCGTTCGCGCATGCTCGCCAATGAGAAGGCCGGTGATCAGGTAGCCCGAAATGACGAAGAAGACATCGACACCGATGAAGCCCCCCTCGAATCCCGGTATTCCGGCATGCGCAGCTACAACCAGCAGGATCGCAACGGCGCGTAGACCCTCGATATCCGGCCTGTACTTCATGAGACCATCACGCAGCGTGTCAATCGTCCCGCCGATAGGTCAGGGACGTGATCTGCTCCGAGATCAGACCGATCAGGAAGACAATGACCGCCGCACTGAACAACAATACGCTCATGTTGGTGAAGCGCCCCTGCGTGGCAAAGGTGTAAACGTAGTAGCCCAATGCCGTCAGGAAGAACACGCCTGCCGTCGGCGCGAACAGCTTGAGCGGCGAGTACAAGGTGGCGATCTTGAAAATGATCAATAGAAAGCGGACACCATCGCGGATCGGGCGGATATGGCTCTTGCCGACGCGCTTGGCCACCGGGATGGGCATGTAGGCCACCGCGTAGGCGCTGCGGAAGAACGCCATGGTGCTGGTGGTGGGATAGCTGAAGCCATTGGGCAACAGGTGGATGAACTCGCGGAACTTGCCTGCCCGGACCACACGGAATCCCGAGGTCAGGTCCTTGACCTCGAATCCCGTCATCCGGCTGGCGAGCCAGTTGTAGAAGGCATTCGCCGCACCCCGATGCACGCCGGCCTGGCCGGACCAGTCGCGCGCCCCCACCACCATGTCGTATCCCTCGTCCAGTTTCGCGAGCAGGGCCGGGATGCAGGCGGGGTCGTGCTGGCCGTCCGCGTCCATGAAGACGAGGATGTCGCCTGCGGCCGCGCGGGCACCGCGCTTGATCGCGGCACCGTTGCCCATCGAGTACGGGGAGGAGAGGACGCGCGCACCCAGCGACGCCGCGACCTGTGCGGTGTCGTCGGTCGAGCCATCGTCGACCACGATGATCTCGGCGCTCGGCACCTGCGCCAGCAGTGCCGGCAACGTGCGGCGCAACCCTTCTGCCTCGTTCTTGGCAGGCAGAATGACGGAAATGGTCATGTTCGTCCCCTTTACGGCAAGCTTAGCCGGAAGCAGGGAGTGCGGGAATCCCGACGCATGCCCCCTTCGCGCGAGGAGGTGCGCGCGCATCGATGCGGGGGCGAAGCGTCTTCCTGTCAGCGTCCGGGAAGCACGCCCGGAAAGCGCCCGCCATCACGTTTCTGCCGCTGCGCCCCGGGAGCGCGCGCTTCGGTCGCACATTGATTGGCGCATTCCTTGCTTGGCTTGATCACCGCGTCATCCGGATGGCTGCGGTAGGCTGTCGCTGCATCGCCGTGTCCGTTACGGCTCCGACCATCGTCGGGATACCCGGCGCGCCGGGATGCAGTCGGGCGCTATATCCTTGTCATCGTTGATTCTGTCGTTTGGGAAGCCTCCACCATGAATGCAGTCGCCGCCCCCAATCTCGTAGGTATCACCGGCCTGGCCCGTCGGCTGGTGCAGGATGGCGCACTGGACGAGACCGCCGCCCGCAACGCGATGGCCAACGCCACCGAGGCCAAGATGCCGTTGCCGCAGTGGATCGCGGAGAAGCGCCTGGTCACCGCCCCCCAGCTGGCGGCCGCCAACGCGATGGAATTCGGCATGTCCCTGCTGGACGCCTCCGCGTTCGACCCGGCTCACAATGCGATCAAGCTGGTCAGCGAGGAGCTGGTGCAGAAGCACCAAGTGCTGCCGCTGTTCAAGCGCGGCGGCAAGCTGTTCGTCGGCGTGGCCGACCCCACCCGAAGCCACTCGGCGCTGGACGAGATCAAGTTCCACACCAACCTGATCGTCGAGCCGATCCTGGTCGACGAGGACCAGTTGCGGCGCACGCTGGACCAGTGGCAGAGCGCCGCGGCCAGCCTCAGCGGCGGCTTCGGCGACGATGAGGACGGGCTGGAGAACCTGGACGTGGATGCCGGCGACGAGGACGGCGCCAGCGACAATGCCGTGGACGCCAAGGGCGACGACACGCCGGTGGTGAAGTTCGTCAACAAGGTGCTGGTGGATGCGATCAAGCGCGGCGCCTCGGACATCCACTTCGAACCCTACGAAACCGACTACCGCGTCCGTCTGCGCATCGACGGCATCCTCAAGCAGGTGGCCAAGGCGCCGACCAAGCTGAAGGACCGCATCGCCGCGCGCATCAAGGTGATGGCGCAGCTGGACATCGCCGAAAAGCGCGTCCCCCAGGACGGCCGCATCAAGCTGAACCTGTCCAAGACCAAGCAGATCGACTTCCGCGTCAGCTCGCTGCCGACGCTGTTCGGCGAGAAGATCGTGCTGCGTATCCTCGACGGCAGTGCGGCCAAACTGGGCATCGACAAGCTGGGCTACGAGCCCGACCAGCAGAAGCTGTTCGAGGAGGCCATCCACAAGCCCTACGGCATGGTGCTGGTGACCGGACCGACCGGTTCGGGCAAGACGGTCAGCCTGTACACGGCGCTGGGTATCCTGAACGACGAGACCCGCAACATCTCCACCGCCGAAGACCCGGTGGAAATCCGCCTGCCGGGCGTGAACCAGGTGCAGCAGAACAACCGCCGCGGCATGACCTTCGCCGCCGCGCTGCGCAGCTTCCTGCGCCAGGATCCCGACATCATCATGGTCGGCGAAATCCGCGACCTGGAAACCGCCGAGATCGCCATCAAGGCGGCGCAGACCGGCCACATGGTGCTGTCCACGCTGCATACCAACGATGCGCCCCAGACCATCGCACGCCTGATGAACATGGGCATTGCGCCCTACAACATCACCAGTTCGGTGACGCTGGTCATCGCCCAGCGCCTGGCCCGCCGCCTGTGCAGCAAGTGCAAGCGGCCGATGGATATCCCGCCCCACGCCCTCGTGGCCGAGGGTTTCAGTGAAGCCGAGGTGCAGGCCGGCTTCACCATCTACGAGGCTGTCGGCTGCGACGAGTGCACCAGCGGCTACAAGGGCCGTACCGGCATCTACCAGGTGATGCCGATGAGCGAGGCGATCCAGGAAATCGTGCTGGAAGGCGGCAACGCCCTGCAGATCGCCGAGGTCGCCCAGAAGGCCGGCATCAACGACCTACGCAAGTCGGCCCTGCTCAAGGTGCGCAACGGCGTCACCAGCCTGGCCGAGATCAATCGCGTCACCAAGGACTGAGGGCGAGCGACCCGAACGCCGGGCGAACCGCTGCCGCGGGCCGCTTTCGCCCGCTGCGGGTTGTTCACGTCACCGAAACCCGGCCGCCGTCACAGGCGCGGCGCTTCCATTGGGCCGATTACCGGCTACCATGCGGCATTGACAGTCCGGGTGGGGAAATCCGGACAGGGGACTACCGATGGCCGTGACCCGTTCCGCCGCGAAGAAGACCGCAACCGCGCCCGTTCGCGAGAACCCGCTGAGCCTGTTCGTCTGGGAAGGCACCGACAAGCGCGGTGTCAAGATGAAGGGCGAGCAGAACTCCAAGAACGCGAACTTCCTGCGTGCGGAGCTGCGCAAGCAGGGCATCACGCCGACCATCGTCAAGCCCAAGGGCAAGCCGCTGTTCGGCGCGGCCGGCAAGCCGGTGACGCCGAAGGACATCGCGTTCTTCAGTCGCCAGATGGCGACCATGATGAAGTCCGGCGTGCCGATCGTGTCGTCGCTCGAGATCATCGAGAGCGGCCAGAAGAACATCCGCATGAAGAAGATGGTCGAGCAGATCCGCTTCGACATCGAAGGCGGCTCCTCGCTGCACGAAGCCATCAGCAAGTTCCCGGTGCAGTTCGACGAGCTCTACCGCAACCTCGTCCGCGCGGGCGAGTCGGCCGGCGTGCTGGAGACCGTGCTGGAAACGGTCGCCAACTACAAGGAAAACATCGAAGCCCTCAAGGGCAAGATCAAGAAGGCGCTGTTCTACCCGGCGGCGGTGATCGCGGTGGCCATCCTGGTCACCTCGGTGATCCTGATGTTCGTCATCCCGGAGTTCGAGAAGACCTTCGCCAGCTTCGGCACCGAACTGCCCGCCTTCACCCAGATGATCATGGGGGCGTCCCGCATCATGGTCAGCTGGTGGTGGCTCATCCTGATCGTGGTGGTGGGTACCATCTTCCTGACCCTGTTCATGTTCAAGCGGTCCCCCGCCTTCCAGCATGCCGTCGACAAGATGGTCCTGAAGGTACCGGTGATCGGCCAGATCATGCACAACTCCTCGGTCGCGCGTTTCGCGCGCACGACGGCGGTGACCTTCAAGGCCGGCGTGCCGCTGGTCGAGGCGCTGGACACCGTGGCAGGCGCCACCGGCAATACCGTGTACGAGAAGGCCGTGCATCGCATGCGCGACGACGTGTCGGTCGGTTATCCGCTGAACATGGCGATGAAGCAGACCCAGCTGTTCCCGCACATGGTGGTGCAGATGACCGCCATCGGCGAGGAAGCCGGCGCGCTGGACACCATGCTGTTCAAGGTGGCCGAGTACTTCGAGCAGGAGGTCAACAACGCGGTCGACGCGCTGTCGAGCCTGATCGAGCCCTTCA
The DNA here is from genome assembly GCF_964252945.1 of Pseudoxanthomonas sp. LjRoot143. NCBI lineage: Bacteria > Pseudomonadati > Pseudomonadota > Gammaproteobacteria > Lysobacterales > Lysobacteraceae > Pseudoxanthomonas > Pseudoxanthomonas sp. LjRoot143. Next base: position 2,975,352 of record NZ_CAXUPM020000001.1, read on the forward strand.
TCATGGTGATCATCGGCGTGCTGGTCGGCGGCCTGGTCATCGGCATGTACCTGCCCATCTTCAAGATCGCGGCGACGGTGGTCGGCTGATACGTGGCGTTCCTCGATCAACACCCTGAACTGGGATACCCGGTAGTCGCAGGCCTCGGCCTGCTGGTGGGCAGCTTCCTCAACGTGGTCATCCTGCGGCTGCCGCGGCGGCTGGAGTGGGAGTGGAAGCGCGACGCGCGTGAAGTGCTGGAGGAACCGGAGCTCTACGACCCGCCGCCGCCCGGCATCGTGGTCGAGCGCTCGCACTGTCCGCACTGCAAGACCGCGCTGTCCTGGTACGAGAACATCCCGCTGTTCAGCTGGCTCGCGCTGCGCGGCAAGTGCCGGCATTGCAAGGCACCGATCTCGCCGCAGTATCCCCTCGTCGAGCTGCTGACCGCCCTGCTGGCGGTGGCCTCGGTGTGGCGGTTCGGCTTCGGCTGGCAGGGCTTCGGTGCGGCGCTGCTGAGCTGCTACCTGGTGGCGCTGAGCGGCATCGACCTGCGTACGCGACTGTTGCCCGACCAGTTGACCTTGCCGCTGATGTGGCTGGGCCTGATCGGCAGCCTCGATAACCTCTACATGCCCGCCAAGCCCGCACTGCTGGGCGCGATCGCCGGGTACGTATCGCTGTGGCTGGTGTGGTGGATCTTCAAGCAGGTCACCGGCAAGGAAGGCATGGGCCGCGGCGACTTCAAGCTGCTGGCGGCGCTGGGTGCCTGGGTCGGTCTGAGCGGCGTGCTCCCGATCATCCTGATCTCCTCGCTGGTGGGCGCCGTGGTGGGCTCAGCCTGGCTGGCCATCAAGGGTCGCGACCGCGCGACCCCTATTCCGTTCGGGCCCTACCTCGCGATCGCGGGTTTGATCGTGTTCTTCTGGGGCCCGGCCCAGATGGTCGACACGTATCTGCGCTTCGCGGGCCTGCAGTAGGCCCGCTTCGGGGCTGAGCCTGCATGCTCTGCTCCATACTCCGCCCATGAGCGATTACTTCATCGGACTGACCGGCGGCATCGCGTCGGGAAAGAGCGCGCTGGAGAGGGCCTTCGCCGCGCACGGCATCGTCGTGGCCGATGCCGACCTGCTGGCCCGCGAGGTGGTGCAACCGGGCACGCCTGCGCTGGCCGAGGTGGCGGAACGCTTCGGACGCGACGTGCTGCTGCCGGATGGCCAGCTGGACCGCGCCGCCCTGCGCCAGCGGGTGTTCGGCAACGACGGGGAACGGCGTGCGCTTGAAGCGATCCTGCATCCCGCCATCCGCGTGCGCCTGCAGGAGATCTGTCGGAACGCGACCAGTCCCTACGCCATCGCGATGGTCCCGCTCCTGACCGAAGGCGGTGGCCGTGCGGCCTATCCGTGGCTGCACCGCATCCTGGTGGTCGATACGCCCGCTGCCGTGCAGAAGGCGCGGCTGATGCAGCGCGACGGCATCGACGCCGATCTGGCGGAGCGGATGATGGCCGCGCAGGCATCGCGTGCGGACCGGCTTGCGCTGGCCGACGACATCATCGTCAACGATGGCGACATCGCCCACCTGCAACGTGCGGCCGATGCGCTGCACCGGCGCTACCTGGCGCTGGCCGCGCCCGTGCCGACGACCTAACGCTCCCAGAGTCCCCGGATGGCGGCGATCCCCTGTGCACCGTGCCGGCGCGCTTGCGGGATGTCCGTCGGAACCAGGCCGCCGATGGCATAGAGCGGCAACGACACGCCCTCGCGCAGGCCGGCGAAGCCGGGCCACCCCAGCGGTTCGCCGACGGGATGGGTCTGGGTCGGATAGACACTGCCCACGACGGCGAAATCGCAACCCAGCGCTTCCGCCTGACGCACGTCCGCTGCCACGTGGCAGGACGCCGCGACTGGCAAACCCTCCGGCAGCGGGCGCGCCGACCGCTCGTGCAGCTGCGAAGCGCGCAGATGGACGCCGACCTGCAGCGCGCGCGCCAGCTCGACATCGCCATTGAGCAGCACCTCGACGCCCGCCTCCCGGCACCGCGCGACGGCCTGCGTCGCCAACGCCTTCCATGGACCCTCGTCCAGGCTGCGCGCGCGTACCTGGACGCGCCTGATACCGTCGGCGAGCGCCTGCTCCAGGGCGGCCAGCCAAGGCGCGACCGCCGCCGGTTCGGGCGTGACGAGATAACGGTCCGGTTGCCGCAGTGCCGCCACCACGGGGCGGTCGGCAGGCGGCATGTCGTAGCGCATCAGCTTGTCGGGCGCGACCCACGCCAGCGCCTGGCCCTCATGCCCGCGCGGCGTACCCGTCCAGCCCGTCAGGTGCCGCACTTCCAGGCACAGCCGCTTGTCGGGGTACTGTTGGGGGACGCTGATGACGTGGTCGCCCACCCGCGCCTCGATGCCCAGCTCCTCGCGCAGCTCGCGCACCAGCGCGTCCTCGGCGCTCTCCCCCGGCTCCTGCTTGCCGCCCGGAAACTCCCAGCGCCCGGCCAGGTCGCGCCCTTCCATACGGCGGGCCAGCAGGATGCGGCCGCGCGCGTCGGTGATGACGGCCGCCATGACGTGGATGGAGCGCAGGGGTGTGAGCATGGAAGCAGCTTGCCGGGAACCGGCGGGTAGACGCAAATAGTCCCCGCCCGCCGAGGGCCAAAGAAAAGGCCGCGCAGTGCGCGGCCTTTTCCGTCAGGCGATGCGGCGAAGCCTCAGGCCAGCTGGCCGTGGCAGTGCTTGAACTTCTTGCCGCTGCCACACGGGCACGGGTCGTTGCGGCCGACCTTGGGCGCATCGCGGTGCGCCTGCACGGGGCCGGACTGCACGTAACCACCCTGCGCCGCGGCGACCTGCTGGGCCTGTTCGGCCTCTTCGTCGGCGCCGTAGCCGCCGGCGTCCTGGTGCTGGAACTGCATCTGCCGGGCCTGCGCCTCGGCCATGGCGCGCTCCTGCGCTTCCAGCGCGGCGACCTCTTCCTCGCTGCGGATACGCACGCGCGACAGCAGGGTGACCACTTCGCTCTTCACCCGCTCCAGCATGCTGGAGAACAGTTCGAAGGCTTCCTTCTTGTACTCCTGCTTGGGCTGCTTCTGCGCATAGCCGCGCAGGTGGATACCCTGGCGCAGGTAGTCCATGCGCGCCAGGTGCTCCTTCCAGTTCTTGTCGAGCACGGTCAGCATGATGTGCTTTTCCAGTGCGCGCATGGTCTCGCCGCCGACCACGGCTTCCTTGTCGGCGAAGTGCTGATCCATCGCTTCCTGCACGCGGCGCTCGATGGTCTCTGCGTCGAGGTCGTCGGTCTCCTCGCGCCAGCGGGTCACGGGGATTTCCGCTCCCATCTCCTCGCCCAGTTCGCTTTCCAGGCCGCGCAGGTCCCACTGTTCGTCCACCGAATTCAGCGGCACGAAGCGGGCGACCGTCTCGGCGACCACGTCGCCGCGGATGCCGTCGATGTTGTCCTTCACCGATTCGGCGTCGAGCAGTTCGTCGCGCTGGGCGTAGATCACCTTGCGCTGGTCGTTGTTGACGTCATCGAAGTCGAGCAGGTTCTTGCGGATGTCGAAGTTGTGCGCTTCCACCTTGCGCTGCGCCTTCTCGATCTGCCGGCTGACCAGCTTGTCCTCGATGACGTCGTCTTCCTTCATGCCGATCAGCTTCATCGCCTTCTGGACCCAGTCCGAGGCGAAGATGCGCATCAGGTTGTCTTCCAGCGACAGGTAGAAGCGGGACGAACCCGGATCGCCCTGGCGACCGGAACGACCACGCAGCTGGTTGTCGATGCGGCGCGATTCGTGGCGTTCGGTGCCGACGATGTGCAGGCCGCCGGCGGCCTTCACTTCGTCGTGGCGCTTCTGCCACTCGGCCTTGACGGCGGCGCGCGCAGCGTCATCGGCCTCTTCGCCCAGCGCTTCGTACTCGGCTTCCAGCGAACCGCCCAGCACGATGTCGGTACCGCGGCCAGCCATGTTGGTGGCGATGGTGATCGCACCCGGACGACCGGCCTGCGCGACGATGTGCGCTTCGCGCTCGTGCTGCTTGGCGTTGAGCACTTCGTGCGGCACGCCTGCCTTGTTGAGGAAGTCGGACAGCATTTCCGACGTTTCGATCGAGGTCGTGCCGACCAGCACCGGCTGGCCGCGCTGGTAGCACTCCTGGATGTCGGCCAGCACCGCCTTGAACTTGCCCTGGCGGTTGAGGAACACCTGGTCGGGCGAATCCTTGCGCACGGTCGGGCGGTTGGTCGGGATGACGATGACTTCCAGGCCGTAGATGCTCTGGAACTCGAAGGCTTCCGTGTCGGCCGTACCGGTCATGCCGGACAGCTTGTTGTACATGCGGAACAGGTTCTGGAACGTCACGCTGGCCAGCGTCTGGTTCTCGCGCTGGACCGGCACGCCTTCCTTCGCTTCCACCGCCTGGTGCAGGCCGTCGGACCAACGGCGGCCCGTCAGCGTGCGGCCGGTGAACTCGTCGACGATGACCACTTCGCCGTCGCGCACGATGTAGTCGACGTCGCGCTGGTAGATGGCGTGCGCGCGCAGCGCGGCGTTGAGGTGGTGCACGACCGACAGGTTGTTGGCGCCGTACAGCGGTTCTTCTTCGCTGATGATGCCGGCCTGCAGCAGCAGCTCCTCGGCGTGCTCCATGCCTGCTTCGGACAGGTGCACCTGCTTGCCCTTCTCGTCGACCCAGTAGTCGCCTTCGCCTTCCTCGCTCTCCTGCTTGATCAGCTGGGGCACGATGCGGTTGACGCGGATATACAGCTCGGGCGACTCGTCGGCCGGGCCGGAGATGATCAGCGGGGTACGCGCTTCGTCGATCAGGATGGAGTCGACTTCGTCGACGATGGCGTAGTGCAGGCCACGCTGGAAGCGGTCGGCGCGCGACATCGCCATGTTGTCGCGCAGGTAGTCGAAGCCGAATTCGTTGTTGGTGCCGTAGGTGATGTCGGCCGCGTAGGCAGCGCTCTTGTCGCCATGCGGCATGCCCGGGTACACCACGCCGACCGTCAGGCCCAGCCAGTTGTACAGGCGACCCATCCAGGCCGAGTCGCGGCGGGCCAGGTAGTCGTTCACGGTGACGACGTGCACGCCCTTGCCTTCCAGCGCATTGAGGTAGGTCGGCAGGGTGGCGACCAGCGTCTTGCCCTCGCCGGTACGCATTTCGGCGATCTTGCCCAGGTGCAGCACCATGCCGCCGATCAGCTGCACGTCGTAGTGGCGCATGCCCAGCACGCGGCGGCTGGCCTCGCGGCAGACCGCGAAGGCTTCGGGCAGGATCTTGTCGAGCGCTTCTCCGCCGGCGATGCGCTGCTGGAACTCCGGCGTCTTTGCCTTCAGCTGCTCGTCGGTGAGCTTCTGCAGCTCCGCTTCCAGCGCGTTGATCTTGTCGACGGAGCGGTGCAGCTGCTTGAGCAGGCGCTCGTTGCGGCTGCCGAAGACACGGGTGAGCAGGTTGTTGATCATGTAGGGAACCGGAAAGGAAGGGAACGCCGGGGTGGCGCAGCGTGTACGCCCCCAAAACGAAACAGGGCGCAAGGCGCCCTGTCTGGCAACACCATATTGTAGCTTGGGGCGCCGCCCGGGGAATCAAGGCGGGCCGTCAGACCGCCCCGCTCCCGGTTGGTTCCGCGCGATCAGCCGCGCTTGACCTGGCCCACCGGCGTCGGGCCTTCGCCCAGGAACTTGCGCGGATTGACCACGCGCCCGTTTTCCCACACTTCGAAGTGCACGTGCGCGCCGGTCGAGCGTCCGGTCGAGCCGGCCTTGGCCACTTCCTGACCCACGCGCACCAGGTCGCCGGCCCGCACGCTGAGGCGCGAGTTGTGCGCATAGCGGGTGACGTAGCCGTTGCCATGGTCGACGTCGATGACGTTGCCGTAGCCGCCCTTCACGCCGGCGAAGCTCACCACGCCGTCGGCCACCGACAGGACGGGATCGCCGACGCGCGCCTTGAAGTCGATGCCCTTGTGGTTCTGGCCGCCGCCGCCGAACGGGTCGGCGCGACCGCCGAAACCGGAGGTGATGTAGCTGTTGGCGATCGGCATGCGGCCCGGGGTCGCGTTCTTGTCCAGTTCGCGGTTGAACAGCAACGCTTCCAGCACCGACAGCTGGCGACCGGAGGCGGCGAACTGCCGCTCCAGGTTGTCCACGCCGTCCTTCAGATCGGCGGGCTTCATGTCGAAGGACACGTCGTTGCCGCCGACGCCGACCGGCTCGTTGAAGTCGAACTCGCCGTCCTGCAGCTGGCCTACGCGGGTCAGGCGCTCACCCAGGGCATTCAGGCGGTTGGCCTGCGCCTGCAGCTCGCCCAGGCGCGCGGCCATCGCGTTGATTTCCTGCTGGGCGCCACGGCGCACCTGCTCCAGTTCCGCATTGCGCTGCTCGGCCTTGGCCTGCAGCAGCGACACCTGGCCCATGCCGGCGGCGCTGCGGCCCGCCGCGCCGACCAGCAGGCCGGCCGCGACCAGCACCGCGGCACTGGCCAGCGGACGTGCGTGGAACGCGAGGCGGATGCGGTAAGCACCATGGGCGGACGCATGGGCCCACCAGGTACGCGAATTGTTTACGATGGTCTTAAAGCTCATAGATACCGATGTCTGATTCGAAGTCCAAGCCGCGCCGTACCGGCATCGCGCAACCTGCCTTGCAGGCTGCCCTGACGGATGCCGCCACCGACCCGGTGCGTCGCGCCCTATGGCTCGACGCCTTGGAACAGCAGCTTCGCCCCTGCCTTCCGCCCGCCCTGGCGCCGCATTGCCGATTGGCGAACGTGGCAGGCAAGCGGCTCGTTTTTATCGTCGACTCCCCCGTGTGGAACGCCCGGCTTCGCCTGGCGGCACCCGAATTGATCAACGTGGCCCAATCCATCGGACTGGCGGTCACCGAAGTCACCGCCAAGACGAGCCTCGCGCCGCTGATGAAGCCTGCGCAGGACCCGGTCGTACCCGTATCGGAGGCTTCCCGCAGAGGGCTGCAAGCGGCCCTCGACCTCCTGTCGGCGCCAGACTCCGCCGGCGCCTCCACCCCGCGGGGCGGTCATCGTGGGCGGCGGAAAAATTGACCCGGCCATCACGAAGGACGGGGCATGGTACCGGCCACCGCCGGTCGGGGCGTTAGTCAGAAGTTAACAAGTCGTTAGGATTCGGACCGGAATCCGACTCGGGTCACACTTTCGCACAAGCGTAACCATTCCCATGCCAGCGCGTGACGGGGATGGGAAACCGGTCGACAGGAAGGTCACCGTCCCGACGGGACGGCGGTCTCAGATGGCCAGGGCAGGCGTCGCGTAAGTGACCGGGGACGACCTGGCGCCCTCTTCGAAGGTCACTTCTTCCCAGGCCGAGGTCTCGGCCAGCAGGGCACGGACCAGCTTGTTGTTCAGTGCATGGCCCGACTTGAAGCCCTCATAGGCGCCCAGGATGGGCTTGCCGGCGAGGTACAGGTCGCCGATGGCGTCGAGGATCTTGTGGCGGACGAATTCGTCCGCGTAGCGCAGGCCGTCCTCGTTGAGGACACGGAACTCGTCCAGCACGATCGCGTTGTCCATCGAGCCACCGAGGCCGAGGTTGCGCTCGCGCATGTACTCCAGGTCGCGCATGAAACCGAACGTACGCGCGCGCGCGACTTCCTTGATGTAGGCGCCGGTGGAGAAGTCCACTTCCGCCCGCGACTGCGAGGCCGGGATCATCGGGTGGTCGAACTTGACGGTGAAGCCCAGCTTGAAGCCGTCGTAGGGCTCGAAGCGCGCCACCTTGTCGCCCTCGGTGACTTCCACCGGGCGGATGATGCGGATGAAGCGCTTCGGGGCGTCCTGCTCGGCGATGCCGGCGGACTGGATCAGGAACACGAACGGACCGGCGGAGCCGTCCATGATCGGCAGCTCGGCCGAGGACAGTTCCACATAGGCATTGTCGACGCCGAGGCCGGCCATGGCCGACATCAGGTGCTCGACGGTCTGCACCTTGGCGCCTTCGCAGGTCAGGCCGGTGCACAGCGTGGTCTCGGTGACCAGCTCCGCACTCGCGGGAATCTCCACCACCGGTGCCAGATCGATGCGCCGGAACACGATGCCGGTATCCACGGGGGCCGGACGCAAGGTCATGTAGACCTTTTCGCCACTGTGCAGCCCCACGCCCGTCGCGCGGATCACGTTCTTGAGGGTGCGTTGCTGGGCCATCGATAGGAATCGCAGGTGGGGGGGACCTGAGCGGGCAGCGAGAATATCACGCAGACCACTGAATCTTAACGGAAGAACCGGTCTGTCCCACCCCTGCAACAACGGCCTGCCAGGGCCGTCGGGAAAGGGCTGCCGGACCGGCGAAGGTCCGGCAGCGAAGGGACATGGCGATGAAACGGCACATCATCTGCGCCCTCCCCGGTTGATGGGAGAGGGTGGGGGTGGGCGCGCCTCGAAGACTGACCTCGCGCTGTCGTTGCTTTGTCGACGTCAGCCCGCGTTGCTCGACACCCATCCCCTCCTTCCCCCGCAAGCGGAGGAAGGGGTACGTCACATCAGTCGGCCTGGCGGCGCAGGAACGCCGGGATGTCCAGGTAGTCGGACGGCAGTTCCGCCGAGACCGGCGCGGACGCCGGTGCCGACGGCGCGGGCGAGGCCGACCCACGACGCAGGCCCAGGCCACTGGTGGCGGCGCTGATCGGATCCATCGAGAAACCGTCGTCGATCGGCATGCCGGTGGTCGCGTCGCGGACCAGCTTGATCGGCGCGCGCATCGGCTCGCGCAGGTCGCCGCCACGGCCGACCGGCTGGCGGGCGGCATTGCGGTTCAGGCCGGTGGCCACCACGGTCACGCGCACTTCGTCCTGCATGTCCGGATCCAGCACGGTGCCGACGACCACGGTCGCGTCTTCCGAGGCGAAGCCTTCGATGGTGCGACCCACTTCGTCGAACTCGGCCATGGTGAAGTCCGGGCCGGCGGTGATGTTGACCAGGATGCCGTTGGCGCCGTTGAGGTTGACGTCGTCCAGCAGCGGGTTCTGGATCGCGGCCTCGGCGGCGGCCTGCGCGCGGTCGTCGCCGCGGGCGGAACCGGTGCCCATCATGGCCAGGCCCATCTCGCTCATCACGGTGCGGACGTCGGCGAAGTCGACGTTGATCAGGCCCGGGCGGACGATCAGGTCGGCGATGCCCTGCACGGCGCCGAGCAGCACGTCGTTGGCGGCACGGAAGGCCTGGATCATCGTGGCGTTGCGGCCGAGCACGGTGATCAGCTTTTCGTTCGGGATGGTGATCAGCGAGTCGCAGTGGTGGCTCAGCTCCTCGATGCCCTTCAGCGCGACCTGCATGCGGCGGCGGCCTTCGAAGGGGAACGGCTTGGTGACCACGGCGACGGTCAGGATGCCCATTTCCTTGGCCAGCTGCGCCACGACCGGCGCGGCGCCGGTGCCGGTGCCGCCGCCCATGCCGGCGGTGATGAACACCATGTCGGCGCCGTCCAGCGCGTCGATGATGCGCTCGCGATCTTCCAGCGCGGCTTGGCGGCCCACTTCCGGATTCGCGCCTGCACCCAGGCCCTTGGTGACGTTGCTGCCCAACTGCAGCTGCAACTTGGCGCCGCAGTTCTTGATCGCCTGCGAGTCGGTGTTGGCGGTGATGAACTCCACGCCATCCACGCTGCCGTTGACCATGTGCGCCACGGCGTTGCCGCCGCCGCCGCCCACGCCCACGACCTTGATCACCGCATTCGGGGCCATCTTTTCAACCAGTTCGAAATGTGCCATGTCCTTGTCCTCGTTTATTTAGTTATGTGCTGCTGGGTGGAACGAACGTCGTGACGCCTTCAACTTCGCGGAGGATGTCGCCTCACTCAGAACTCGCCGCGATACCAGTTCTGCAGTTTCTTGAACCAGCTGCCCGCCTTGCCCGTGGGCAACGACGGACGCCGGGGGTGTTCGATCTGGCTGCCCATCAGCAGCAGGCCGACGCCGGTGGCATGCACCGGATTGCCGACCACTTCGCCCAAGCCGGTCACGTGCTGCGGGATGCCAACGCGCACCGGCATCTGCAGCATCTCTTCGGCCAGCTCGACCACGCCTTCCATCTTCGCGGCACCGCCGGTCAGCACCATGCCGGCGCGCACGCGCTCCTCGAAACCGGAACGGCGCAGTTCGGCCTGCACCATCTCGAAGATCTCCTCGTAGCGCTGCTGCACGGCCTGCGCCAGCGCGTGGCGCGGCAGGCGACGCGGGGGACGGTCGCCGACGCTGGGCACCTGGATGCTTTCCTCGGCGGTGGCCAGCTGCGCCAGCGCGCAGGCGTAGCGCACCTTGATCTGCTCGGCTTCCGGCGTCGGCGTGCGCAGCATGTGCGCGATGTCGTTGGTCACCTGGTCGCCGGCGATCGGCAGCGACGCGGTGTGGCAGATCGCGCCCTGCACGAACACCGCCAGGTCGGTGGTGCCTGCGCCCATGTCGACCAGCACCACGCCGAGCTCGCGCTCGTCGCTGGTCAGCACGGCGACGCTGGAGGCCAGCGACGAGAAGATCAGGTCGTCAATCTGCAGGCCACAACGCTGCACGCACTTGCTGATGTTGGCAGCGGCGGACTGCGCGCAGAACACCAGGTGCGCGTCCACTTCCAAGCGCACGCCGGTCATGCCGACCGGGTTGCGGATGCCTTCCTGCGAGTTGTCCAGCTTGTACTCGCGCGGGATGGCATGGAGGATCTTCTGGTCGGCCGGGATCGCGACCGCCTTGGCGGCTTCCAGCACGCGATCAAGATCGCCCCAGGTCACTTCGCCGTCGCGGATCGGCACGATGCCGGGCGAGTTGCGGCACTGCACGTGGTTGCCCGAGATCGACGCATAGACGGAGCGGATCTCGCAGCCGGCCATCAGCTCGGCTTCCTCGATCGCGCGCTGGATCGACTGCACGGTGGATTCGATGTCCACGACGACGCCGCGCTTGAGACCGCGCGACTCGTGCGAGCCGATGCCGATCACTTCGATCGGATTGCCCGGTGCGTATTCGCCGACCAGCGCCGTCACCTTGGACGTGCCGATATCCAGTCCGACGATCAGCGATTTGTCACCCTTGCGATTCATGTAGTGCCCTGCAGAAGACGACCTGCAACCGCGATCGGCGCAGGCAATGGAGTCGGTGTTGAAGCCGGCGGCGGCGCCTTTGGCGCTTCGCCCCAGCTGAGCGCGAAGCCGTTGGTGTAGCGCAGATCGGCACGCACCAAAGGCTGTGCCTGTGCAGCAAGCAGCTGCGGCAGCATCCGTGCGAAGCGGCCGAGGCGCGGTCGCGCATCGGCGCGCCCCACCACCACCTGCGTGCCATTGCCCAGCAGCAGCGACCAGCTGCCGCGGGCGTCCATCACCAGCGTGGTGACGTCCAGGCCCATGGGTGCGAACAGCTGGCGCGACTCGTTGTAGAGCGCGGTGACTTCCTGCACCTGCGACTCGGGACCACCGAGCTGCGGCAGCGCCAGGCCGGCGAGTTCCTTCGGCATCGGGAACAGGCGGCCATGCTCGGACAGCAGCTTGTCGTCGCCCCAGCGTGCGAACGGCTTGTGCTCGGTGATGCGGACTTCCAGCACGTCCGGCCAGCGCTTGCGAACTTCCGCGCGCTCCACCCACGGCAGCTTCTCGACCGCGTGCTTGGCATCCTCCAGGCGCACGGCGAAGAAGCCGCGACGCGCGTAGGGCAGCACCGTCGCCTGCAGCTGCGAAGCGTCCACACGCGCGAGTTCGCCCTGCACACGCAGGCGGGACAGCGGCCACCGATCGGCGCCGATCCAGCCGTTGACCACGGCCACGACCGGCAGCGCGACCAGCGCCAGCGCGATCAGCCAGGTCAGGATGCGCAGGGCGGCGTTCATCAGCCCGCCACCTCCGGCACCGTCTGCTCGAGGATGCGCCAGCACAGTTCTTCGAACCCGATGCCGACCTGTGCCGCTTCCTTCGGCACCAGCGAATGGCTGGTCATGCCCGGCGCGGTGTTCACTTCCATCAGCAGGAAACGGCCGTCGGCGTGACGCATCACGTCCACGCGACCCCAGCCGCTGCAGCCCGCGGCGCGGAAACCGGCCAGCGCCAGCGCACGGATCTGCGCTTCATCGCCGGCATCCTCCAGACCGGGGCACAGATACTGCGTGTCCTCGGCGATGTACTTGGCGTGGTAGTCGTACCAGCCCGTCGCCGGCACGATACGCACCGACGGCAACGCCAGGTCGCCGAGGATGGCGACGGTGAACTCGCCACCGGTCAGCATCTGCTCGGCCAACAGTTCGCCGGGATACGACGAGGCGAACGCGGCGGCCGGCGCCAGGTCGTCTTCGCCCTGGATCTGGAACACGCCGACGCTGGAGCCTTCCGCCGATGGCTTCACGAACACCGGGAAACCGAGCGAGCGCGCCGCAGCCTCCAGATCGTCGCCCGGCGCGATGCGCACGAAGCTGGCGGTCGGCAGGCCGGCGGCCTGCCACACCTGCTTGGTACGGATCTTGTCCATCGTCAGCGCGGAACCCAGCACGCCGGGGCCGGTGTACGGCACGCCGAGCGACTGCAGCAGGCCCTGCAGCACGCCGTTCTCGCCGTCGCCACCGTGCATGATGTTGAACACGCGATCGACCTTGCCGGCGCGGATCGCTTCGACCAGGGCCGGCACGCCATCCACCGCGAACGCCTGCACGCCGCGCGCGAGCAGCGCGTCGAGCACGTTCTGCCCGGAATTCAGCGATACCTCGCGCTCGCTGGACACGCCGCCCAGCAGCACGGCGACGCGACCGAAACGCGATGCGTCGGTGAAGCGCAGCGGCGGCACGGTCATCGCGTTCATGCGGAATCCTTTGCGGCGAAACCGTGCGCTGCGAGGTGCTGCGACATGTGGCCGATGTCGCCGGCGCCCATCAGCAGCAACAGGTCGCCGTCCTGCAGGACATCGGGCAGCACGTCGACCAGGTCGCTGACCTGGCTGACCACCACCGGTTCATTGCGGCCACGCGCGCGGATCGCACGCGCCAGCGACTTGGCATCGGCGCCGGCGATCGGCTGCTCGCCGGCCGGATACACCTCGCTCAGCACCAGCGCATCGACTTCCGACAGCACGGCGGCGAACGCATCGAACTGGTCACGCGTGCGGCTGTAGCGGTGCGGCTGGAAGGCGACCACCAGGCGCTTGTGCGGCCAGCCGCCGCGCGCGGCGGCGAACACCGCGGCGAGCTCCTTCGGATGATGGCCGTAGTCGTCGACCAGTTGCACACGCGCACCCTGCGGCGTGACGATCTCACCGAGGTCGTTGAAGCGGCGACCGATGCCGGCGAACTTCTCCAGCGCGGCGGCGATGTTCTCCGGCGAAACGCCAAGCTGCCAGCCGATGGCGGCGGCGGCCAGCGCGTTCTGCACGTTGTGGCGACCCGGCAGCGCCAGGCTGACGCGGATGCTGGCGTCCTCGGGCAGGCGCAGCGTGAAGTGCATGCGGCCGCCTTCCTGCTCGACATCCTCGGCACGCACGTCGGCGTTCTCGGCGAAGCCGTAGCTCATCACGTGGCGCGGCGTCTCGGCCGCGATGGCGGCGACCTCCGGATCGTCGATGCACAGCACTGCCAGTCCGTAGAACGGCAGGCGCTGCAGGAATTCGGCGAACGCGGCCTTCACGCGCTCGAAGTCGTTGCCGTAGTTCTCCAGGTGATCGGCATCGATGTTGGTGACGATGGAGATCAGCGGGTTCAGGCGCAGGAAGCTGCCGTCGCTCTCGTCGGCCTCGGCCACCAGCCACTGGCCATCGCCGAGCTTGGCGTTGGCACCGGCGGCGAGCAGCTGGCCGCCGATGACGAAGGTCGGGTCCAGCCCGCCCTCGCTCAGCACGGCCGCGGCCAGGCTGGTGGTGGTGGTCTTGCCGTGGGTGCCGGCCACCGCGATGCCGCGACGGAAGCGCATCAGCTCGGCCAGCATCGCCGCGCGGGGCACGATCGGAATGCGCTGGCTGCGCGCTTCCATCAGTTCGGGGTTGTCGTGCTTGATGGCGCTGGAGACGACCACGCAGTCGGTGCCCAGCACGTTGGAGGCGTTGTGCCCGCGCATCACGCGCGCACCCAGCGACGCCAGGCGGCGGGTCGACGCGTTGTCGGCATTGTCCGAACCGGAGACTTCGTAGCCCAGCGTGCACAGCACTTCGGCGATGCCGCTCATGCCCGAGCCGCCGATGCCGACGAAGTGGACCCGGCGGAATGCCTGGGCCAGGTTGCCGGTGTGCTGCAGGCGGCGCTCGCGTGCGGCGGCCATCATCATGCCTGCGTCCTCATCTTGACTGCTTCCTCGAGAATGATGTCGGCGATGCGGTCGGCCGCATCGGGCTTTGCCAGCGTGCGCGCCGCTTCCGCCATCGACAGGCGTGCGCCTGCGTCGTCAGTCAGTCGGCGCAGCGTGGCGGTCAGGCCGTCGGCAAGTGCGTCGTCCTGCTTCAGCAGCACGGCGGCATCGCGCTCGACCAGGTATTCGGCGTTGCGGGTCTGGTGGTCGTCGACGGCCTGCGGAAACGGCACCAGCACGCTGCCGACACCCACTGCACACAATTCGGCCAGCGTCGACGCGCCGGCGCGGCAGACCACCAGGTCCGCCCACGCGTACGCCGCGGCCATGTCGGTGATGAAAGCCTCCACGCTCGCGGTCACGCCGGCATCCGTGTACGCCTTGGCGGCTTCGTCGCGCAGCTTTTCGCCACACTGGTGGCGCACGTCGATGCTGCCCGCCGGGAGCGTGGCCAGCGCACGCGGCACGGCCATATTCAGGGCGCGGGCGCCCTGGCTGCCGCCCAGCACCAGCAGGTGCAGTGGGCCTTCGCGACCGGCAAGGCGTGATGCCGGCGGCGCGACCGCCGCGATCTCGTCGCGCACCGGGTTGCCGACCACATCCTCGCGACCCGGGAACGCGCCGGGGAAGCCCGACATGATCCGGCGCGCCACCTTGGCCAGCACGCGATTGGTGAAACCGGCCGCGCGATTCTGTTCGTGCACCAGCAACGGCAATCCCATCAGCCGCGCGGCCACGCCGCCCGGTCCCGAGGCGAAGCCACCGAAACTGACCACCGCCCGCGGCGCGCGACGACGCAGCACGAAGCCGGCAGCGCGGATCGCACGCAGCACGCGCACGGGTGCGCCGAGCAGCGCCAGTGTGCCCTTGCCGCGCAGGCCGGTGATCGCCAGCGTGTCGAGCGGAATGTCGTGCTGTGGCACCAGCCGCGTTTCCATGGCGCCATCCGCGCCCAGCCAGACGACCGGCACGCCACGCGTGCGCAGCACCTTGGCCACGGCCAGCGCAGGAAAGATGTGGCCGCCGGTACCGCCGGCCATGATCATCACAGGAGCCGCCATCGTCGCGCTCATGCCAGCCTCTCGAAGGTCGGCTCGATGCGCTGCTGCGGGCGGCTGGTGCCACGCAGCGTCTGCGACAACGATGCAGCGGCCGATGCCGATGCGGCCGGAGCCGGGCGCGGGTCGGTCGGCACGCGCGGCGCATCGCCGGCGCCCTGGACGGCTTCGCCGCGCAGCGCGACCTGGCGCTGCGTGCGCTCCAGTTCGTAGGACACGCGCAGCAGCAGGCCCATCGCCACGCAGGTCATCAGGATGCTGGAGCCACCGGAGGAAATCAGCGGCAGGGTCAGGCCCTTGGTCGGCAGCAGACCTAGGTTGACGCCCATCGACACGAAGCTCTGCATGCCGATCCACAGCGCCACACCGAAGGCGACGTAGCCGGCGAAGTGACGGCGCATCTCCACGCAGCGCAGGCCGATGACGAAGGCGCGGCCAACCAGCAGCGCGTACAGCGCCACCACCAGGCAGACGCCGGCGAAGCCGAGTTCCTCGCCGATCACGGAGAAGATGAAGTCGGTATGCACTTCCGGCAGGTAGTTGAGCTTCAGCACCGAGCCGCCCAGGCCGATGCCGCCCCACTCGCCGCGCCCGATCGCCATCAGCGCGTTGGTCAGCTGGTAGCCGCTGCCGAACGGATCGGCCCACGGATCCGAGAACGACGTCAGGCGGCGCATGCGATAGGGCTCGGCGATCGCGACGATGGCGAGGATCGGCAGCCCCACCAGCACCGGGCCGAACATGCGCGGCATGTTCACGCCACCCAGCACCAGCATCCCGGCGGTGATCGCCAGCAGCAGCGAGGACGAACCGAAGTCGGGCTGCAGCAACAGCAGCACGACCAGCAGCACCACCACGCCCAGCGGCTTCAGCATCGCCGCCCAGGTGGCATTCACTTCATCGCGGAAGCGCACCAGGTAGCTGGCCAGCCAGACGATGAAGAACACCTTCACCACCTCGACCACCTGGAAGTTCGACACGCCCAGGTTGATCCAGCGGTGCGCGCCCTTCACGCTGACACCCAGGCCGGGCACGAACACCATCAGCAGCAGCACCACGCAGCCGAGCAGCAGCAAATGGTTGCGCGCCTCGATGCTCTTCAGCTCGGTGCGCGTCACCCACCATGCCAGGCCTGCGCCGGCCACCAGGAACATGCCGTGGCGGATCAGGTAGTAGAACGGATTGCCGTGCTGGTAGATCGACGCCGACGCCACCATCACCACGCCGAGCGAGGCCAGCGCCAGCATGGCGCCGAGCAACCAGGGGTCGAAGCGGCCCCCGATGGCTTCCAGTCGCGTGGCTTGGCGCGGCGTGTCGTTCATCAGCGCACCTTCAACGTGGCCAGGCCGATCAGGACCAGCACGACGGAGATGATCCAGAAGCGCACGATCACGCGCGGCTCGGGCCAACCCTTTAGTTCGAAGTGGTGGTGGATCGGCGCCATGCGGAACACGCGCTTGCCGGTCAGCTTGAACGACGCCACCTGGATCATCACCGACAACGTCTCGATGACGAAGATGCCGCCCATGATCACCAGCACCAGTTCCTGGCGCACGATCACCGCGATGGTGCCCAGCACGGCGCCCAGCGCCAGCGCGCCGATGTCGCCCATAAACACCATCGCCGGATAGGTGTTGAACCACAGGAAGCCGAGGCCCGCGCCGGCGATCGCCGCGCAGATGATGGTCAGCTCGCCCGCGCCCGGCACCGGCGGGATCTGCAGGTAGTTGGAAAACACCGCGTTGCCGGAGGCATAGGCGAACACGCCCAGCGCGCAGGCCACCAGCACGGTCGGCATGATCGCCAGGCCGTCCAGGCCATCGGTCAGGTTGACCGCGTTGGAGAAGCCGACGATCCAGAAATACGCGATGGCCACGAAGCCGATGCCCGCCAGCGGCAACGCGATCGACTTGAAGAACGGCACGTAGAAGGTCGTCGCCGCCGGCACGTCGGCGTACAGGTACAGGTACAGGCCAGCCGCCAGGCCGAAGATCGACTGCAGCAGGTACTTCCAGCGCGACTTCAGGCCGTTGGGGTCGCGCTTGACGATCTTGATCCAGTCGTCGTACCAGCCGATGGCGCCGAAGGTCAGCATCACCAGCAGCACCACCCACACGTACTTGTTGCGCAGGTCGCCCCACAGCAGCACCGACAGCAGCACCGTCATCAGGATCAACGCGCCGCCCATCGTCGGCGTGCCGGCCTTGGAGAAGTGCGACTGCGGGCCGTCCTTGCGGATCGGCTGGCCGCCCTTCAGCTGGCCGAGCTTGCGGATCACCGCCGGCCCCAGCCACAGCGACAGCGCCAGCGACGTCAGCGCGGCCAGGATGCCGCGGAACGTCAGGTAGCCGAACAGGCCGAAGAAGTTTTCCAGGCTCTGCAGCCAGCGAGCCAGTTCAAGCAACATGCGATGCGTCCTCCCCGGTGGACAGCAGGGCGGCGACGATCCGGTCCATCGCGCTGCCGCGCGAACCCTTGACCAGACAGCGCACGCCGGCCCGCAGGTCGGCGCGCAGGGCGTCGGCCAGCGAGGCGTGGTCTTGGAATGAATGCGCGCCTTCGCCGAAGGCGGCGGCGGCGGCGGCGCTGAGCGGGCCCAGCGTGTAGAGGCGACGCAGGCCGGCGGCCTTCGCGCGGGTGCCCATCTCGGCGTGCAGCGCCTGTTCGTCGGCGCCCAGCTCGCGCATGTCACCCAGCACCAGCCAGCCCTCGCCGCCCGCCTGCCTGCTGGCAGCCGCGAGCGTGTCGATGGCGGCGATCAGCGAGCCGGGATTGGCGTTGTAGCTGTCGTCGATCACCACCGCGCCGTTCGGCAACGTGCGCGCGACCTGGCGGCCGGCGACCGGCTGCGCAGCCGACAGGCCGTCGGCGATGATCGCCAGCGACACGCCGCAGGCCATCGCGACGCCGGCCGCGGCCAGTGCATTGAGTACGTTGTGGCGGCCCGGCAGCTGCAGTTCGACGGCGACTTCGCCATGCGGCGCCACCAGCACGAAATCCGAACCGTCCGCCGTCGCGCGGATGTCACGCGCGGTCAGGTCGGCGGTCGCGTCCAGGCCGAAGCGCAGGATGCGGCGGTCGGGCACGCGGCTGGCGAAGTATTCGGCGAAGGCGTCGTCAGCGTTGATCACCGCGGTGCCGTCGGCCGGCAGCGCGTCATAGATCGCGCCCTTGGTCTCGGCCACGCCCATCAGCGAACCCATGCGCTCGAGATGCGCAGCCGCGATGTTGTTCACCAGCGCGACTTCCGGCGTGACGATGTCGGTCAGGTAGGCGATATCGCCCGGCTTGCCCGCGCCCATCTCGTAGACCGAGAAGTCGGCATCGTCCGGGCCGTCGATGACGGCCATCGGCAGGCCGATTTCGTTGTTGCGGTTGCCGGGATTGAAGTAGGTGACGCCCGCACGCTGCAGGATGGAGACCACCAGCGTCTTCACCGAGGTCTTGCCGTTGCTGCCGGTGATGGCGACCGTCTTCTCGACGCGGTCGCGCTGCAGGCCCGCGGCGATCCGCGCCAGCGCCAGTTGCGTGTCCGGCACCACCACCTGCGGCACATCGACCTTCACTTCATGATCGACCAGCACCGCGGCGGCGCCGCGCATGGAGGCGTCGTAGGCGAAATCATGGCCGTCGAAACGCTCGCCGCGCAACGCGACGTACAGACTGCCGGGCACCAGCGTGCGGGTGTCATGGGTCAGTGAACCGATCACCAGGTCGTCGCCGATCAGTTCACCGCCCGCCCAGTGCGCCAGCAGGGAAAGGGGAAGCCGCTTCATCGACGGTCCTCCAGTGCCTGCCGGGCGACGGCGGTGTCGTCGAACGGGTGCTTCACGCCGTGGATTTCCTGGTACGGCTCGTGGCCCTTGCCGGCCACCAGCACGATGTCGTCGGGTCCGGCCTGCGCCACCGCCTGCGCGATCGCCTGCGCGCGGTCGCGCTGCACGAGGATCGCGTCGGGCTTCGCGAAGCCGGCCATGATGTCGGCGACGATGCGGTCACCATCCTCGGTGCGCGGATTGTCGTCGGTGACCAGCACCACATCCGCCAGACGCTCGGCGATGGCGGCCATCTGCGGACGCTTGCCGGTATCGCGATCGCCACCGCAGCCGAACACACAGAACAGCCGGCCCTGGACGTGGTCGCGCAGGCTGGCCAGCGCCTGTTCGAGTGCGTCCGGCGTATGCGCGTAGTCGATGACGACCAGCGGGCGACGATTGCCGGACGCGTCGGCATCACCACCGAGCCGGTTCATCCGGCCATGGATCGGCGCCAGCCGCGCCAGCGTGCGCGCGATCTCGGCGGTCGTGTCGCCCAGCGCATGCAGCACGCCAGCCACCGCCAGCAGGTTGTCCACGTTGAAGCGGCCCAGCAGGCGCGACTGCACCGGCTGCGAGTCCTCGCCGATGACCAGGTCGAAGGCGATGCCGCTGCCGTCCAGCCGCAGCGCATCCGCACGCACGACCGCCTCGCCCTGCCCGCGCGAGCTCACGCCGATGCGCTGCAGGCCGTGCGGCAGGCGCCCGAACAGATCCCGCCCGTAGGCATCGTCAAGGTTGATGACACCGGCCTTCAGGCCTTCGCGCGCGAACAGCAGCGACTTGGCGGCGCCGTAGCGCTCCATGTCGCCGTGGTAGTCCAGGTGGTCGCGGGTGAGGTTGGTGAACACGCCGACATCGAAGTGCACGGCGTCCACGCGGCCCTGGTCCAGCGCATGCGAGCTGACTTCCATCGCGACGGCCTTGGCGCCGGCGTCGCGGAACTGCGCCAGCAGCGCGTGCATCTGCAGCACCAACGGCGTGGTGAAACCGGTCGGCACCACTTCGCCGTACATGCCGGCGCCCAGCGTACCGACGGTCGCGCAGCGTACGCCGCGCAGGTGCCAGGCCTGCGCCAGCAACTGCACCGTCGAGGTCTTGCCGTTGGTGCCGGTGACACCGACCATCTTCATGTCGTGCGACGGCGCCGCATGGAAGCGGTCCGCCATCGTGCCCATGCGCGCGCGCAGGCCGGGCACGGCGATCGCATCGCGCGGCGCCTCCAGCCCATCCGGCACCGGCGCTTCGAACAGGATCGCGCTGGCGCCGTTTTCCTTCGCCTGCGCGGCGAAGTTCAGGCCGTGCGCGCCGAAACCGGCGATGGCGACGAAGGCATCGCCGGACTGCACGCTGCGGCTGTCCAGCGTCAGTCCGCGCACGACGATGTCGCGCGGCACGTCGACGTCCGGCAGCAGTTCGGCGAGCGCCATCATCCGCCTCATCGCGTCGCCCCCGTCGCCGGCAGCGCGGCCTGCGGCGCATCGAACGCGGACGGGTCCGTCGTGTCGATGACATCATCGGCGATGGGGGTCGGCACGGCAGCCGGCGCGGCCGCGCCTGGCTTGTGCGTGTTCTTGGCCTGTGCGGCGAGCCAGGACTCGATGTCGTCCGGCGGCACGTCCATCAGGCGCAACGTTCCGTCCATGACGTCATGGAACACGGGCGCCGCCACCAGACCGCCGTAGTAGCCGCCTTCCTGCGAATCATTGATCACCACGACGGCGGCGAAGCGCGGATTGCTGGCCGGCACCAGACCGGCGAAGAACGAGGCGTAGCGGCCCTTCGCATAGCCGCCGCCCGAGGCGATGCGCGCCGTACCCGTCTTGCCGGCCACGCGGTAGCCGAGCACGCCGGCACGCTTGGCACCGCCCTGGGTCACCACGGTTTCCATCATGCCGACCACTTCGTGCGCGATCGCCGGATCCAGCACCTGCGGCGCTTCGCCGCGCTGGCCCTTCACGAACGTCGGCGTCACGAGCTTGCCGCCGTTGCCCAGCGCCGAGTACGCGCGCGCGATCTGCAGCGGCGTCACCGCCAGGCCATAGCCGTACGACATCGTCGCCTTCTGCAGGCCGTTCCAGCGATCCGGCGGCGCCAGCATGCCGGCGGACTCGCCCGGAAAGCCGCTGCCCGGCTTCTGGCCGTAGCCGAAGCTGTGGATGCTCTCGTAGAAGTAGGCGTTCGGCAGCTTCTCGGCGATCTTGATCGAGCCGATGTTGGAGCTCTTGGTGATGACGCCGGTGACGGTCAGCACGCCGTTGTTCCGCGGCACATCGCGGATGGTGTAGCGGCTGTTCAGCGCCATGTAGCCGGGATTGGTGTTGACCAGCGTCGACGGCGTGACCACGCCGGCCTTCAAGGCCGTCGATACCGTCAGCGGCTTCATGGTCGAGCCCGGCTCGATCATGTCGGTCAGCGCGCGGTTGCGGCGCGCGTCCGGCTTCACCCGATCGATCGCGTTGGGGTTGTAGGTCGGCAGGTTGACCATCGCCAGCACCTCGCCGGTGGCCACGTCCATGATCACGATGGAGCCGCTGCTGGCCTGGTGCTCGAGCAGCGCATTGCGCAACTCCCGGTGCGCCAGGTACTGGATGCGGCGGTCGATGCTGAGCGTCAGCTCCTTGCCCGGCTGCGCGGAGCGGATCAGGTCGACGTTCTCGACGATGCGGCCGCGGTTGTCGCGGATCACCTTCTGCGCGCCCGGCGTGCCGCTGAGCCATTCGTCGAAGGCCAGTTCCAGCCCTTCCTGGCCGCGGTCGTCGATGTTGGTGAAGCCCAGCACGTGGGCCATCGCCGGACCCTGCGGATAGAAACGACGGAACTCGCGCTGCGAGAACACACCGGGAATCTTGTGCGCAAGGATCTTCTGCGCCTCGTCCGGATTGATCCGGCGCTTGAGGTACAGGAATTCCTTGTCGGCCTTCTGCGACAGGCGATTGGTCAGATGGTTCAGCGGCACGCCCAGCGCCTGCGCCAGCTCGGGCAGGCGATCCGGGGTCTTCAGCAGTTCCTGTGGATTGCCCCACACCGATTCCACCGGCGACGACACGGCCACCGGCTCGCCGTTGCGGTCGGTGATCATGCCGCGCGAGGTCGGAATCGGAATCTCGCGCAGGAAGCGCGCATCGCCCTGCCGCTGGTAGAAATCGTGGTTGATCAGCTGCACGTAGGCCGCACGACCGACCAGGCTGACCGAGCACAGGCCCATCGCGCCGAGCACCAGCGCCAGACGGCCGCGCAGGTTGAAGCGGGCGCGGTTGCGGTTCTTCGTGGGCGCGGCGTTCATGGGCGGATCACCACCACGTCGGCCGCTTCCGGGGACTTCATGCCCAGGCGCACGCGCGCGACCTGGTCGATGCGCGTGGCCTCGGCGACCGTGGCCTGTTCGAGCTGGAGCCGGCCGAACTCGACGTTCAGCTCGTCGCGCGCGCGTTCCAGCCGCGTCACTTCGTCGAACAGCACGCGATGACGATGGCGGGCGTAGACCACGCCGATCGCCGAGGCGATGTTGGCCAACACCAGCACGATGATCAGGAAGCGGCTCATGCGGCCACCTCCAGTTTCTCCGCCACGCGCAGCACGGCGCTGCGGGCGCGCGGGTTGGACGAAATCTCGTCGGCCTCACCCTTCTGCCCACTGCCGATGGCGCGCAGCGTGGGGGTGAAGTCGATCGCCACCGGCAGGCGGCGATTGGCCGGCGGTGCCTTGGCGTGCCTGTTGATGAACTGCTTGACGATACGGTCTTCCAGCGAATGGAAGCTGATCACCGCCAGCCGGCCACCGACCTTCAGTCGCGCCAGCGCCGCGTCCAGCCCGGCTTCGAGGTCGGCCAGCTCGCGGTTGATGTGGATGCGGATGCCCTGGAAGCTGCGCGTGGCCGGGTGGATCTTCTCGCCACGCGGCATCACCGACGCGATCACGGCGGCCAGGTCGCCGGTGCGGATGAACGGCTGGGTGGCACGACGGGCGACGATCGCGCGCGCGATGCGGCGGCTCTGCTTCTCCTCGCCGTAGGTCCACAGCACGTCGGCGATCTCGCGCTCGTCGGCGCGCGCGATCCACGCGGCGGCGCTTTCGCCGGACTCCGGATCCATGCGCATGTCGAGCGGGCCGTCCTTGCCGAAGCTGAAACCGCGCTCGGCGACATCCAGTTGCGGCGACGACACGCCCAGGTCCAGCAGCACGCCGTCGAGCCCTGCGGCGGTTTCGTTCCACTGCGCGAGCGAGGCGAAGCTGCCGCGGAAGATCGACACGCGCGCATCGCCCGCGAACGTCTGTTCGGCATGCGCGATCGCGTCGGGATCCTTGTCCATCAACAGCAGCCGGCCTCCCGGGCCGAGTTGTTGCAGCACGCCGCGCGCGTGGCCTCCGCGCCCGAAGGTGCCGTCCAGGTATGTTCCGTCCTCTTTCACCTGCAGCCCTTCCATGACCTGCGTGTACAACACCGGCAAGTGCAGCGCTGGGAGGTGACCGGCCGGCGCGGACTGCCGCTTGCCGTCACCGGTGCTCACAAGCGCAGCTCGAGCATGTGTGCGCTCAGATCGTCGTCAGTGAGGGTCTGACGGATCTGCGCGTGGTGCGCCTGCTCGCTCCAGAGTTCGAATTTCTCGCCCATGCCCAGCAGCACGGCCTTCTTCTCGATGCCCACCGCGCTGCGATGGCTGGCCGGGATGCTGATGCGCCCGTTGCCGTCCAGTTCGACCGGTGATGCCGCGCCGATGAGCTTCAGCTGCAGGCTGCGGTGCGCCTTCTGGGTGCTGGGCAGCTTGCTGACGTCGTCGCGGACGCGCTGCCAGACCTTCTCGGGGTACAGGTACAGGCTGCCGCCTTCGAACGGGTTGTAGGTGATCACCAGGCGATTGCCGCACTCGCGCGCGACGAGGTCGCGGTACGCGGTGGGCACCGCGAGCCGTCCCTTGTCGTCCACTGTGATGGCGGTCTCACCCTGAAACACAGCCCCTGCCTTCCCGACGCTCATTGAGCGATCAATTGAACCACGAAAAACCACTGAAAACCCGGTTTTCCCTCTGTTGCCCACCTTAGCAGCGCGCACAGGGTTGTCAACAGGAAGAACGACCTGAAATCACTTGGCGGATCAATGGCTTGCAGCAAACTTCAGAGACTTGTTCAAGCCTTATCCACAAGTTGCTGTTTCGTCTCAAATTTTGAGATTGAGGAATGATTCAGTGAGGTGACCGTCGTTTCACACGAACGCTGGCATCGGCGCCTCGGCAGGAGTGGAACTGCGCAAACCGGGAGCCCAGAATCGGCCCATGTGCCTTGTCGCCCTCGCCTGGAAAGTCCACCCACGCTGGCGCCTGCTGCTGGCCGGCAACCGCGACGAGTTCCACGGCCGCCCCACCGCACCGCTCGCCCACTGGGTGACGTCGCCGGGCCTGATGGCGGGGCAGGACCTGCAGTCGGGCGGAACCTGGGCCGGCGTGGACGCCGGCGGCCGGATGGCGGTGGTGACCAACGTGCGCGACCCGGCCATCCAGGTGCCGGGCGCCCCGTCCCGTGGCCAGCTGGCGGCGGGGTTCCTGCAATCGCCCGACAGTGCCGACCATCGCGCCACCGGCCTGCTGGTGGCCGCAGAGGTCTTCGCGCCCTTCAACCTGCTGCTGGCCGACACGGAGGACTGCGAGTACCTCAGCAACTACCCCACGCCCCGCCGGCTCTCGCTCGCCCCGGGCGTGCACGGTCTTTCCAATGGCGACCTCGACGAACCCTGGCCGAAGACGATGGCGCTGAAGCAACGCCTGGCCGCCTGGCTGACCTCGGACGATGAGGACGTGTCGCCGCTCTGGCAGGCGCTGGCGGACGAGACGCAGGCGCCCGACGACTACCTGCCCGATACGGGCGTCGGCATCGAACTGGAGCGCATGCTGTCCCCCGCCTTCATCCGCGGCGACCGTTACGGCACCCGCGCCAGCACCCTGATCGCCATCGACCATGCGGGGCATGGATGGATCAGTGAGCGGAGATTCGGACCGGACGGGGCGTTCGAGGGAGAGACGACGCTGCGGATCGGTCGCGGCGCATAGCCGAGTCTCTCGGCCCTGAAGATCCGCGGTCGCGACTAACGTCGCTCCTACGGTAGAAACTGTCGCGTCCCACGCTCTTCTGAGCCCCCTGAGTCAGGGGGCGGCGAGCGCGCAGCGCGAGCGGGGGTATGGAGGCCAACGGCCCGGGGCCCAAGGTTTGCGCCGCAAACCTTGGGGCTTTTCAAAGCGCCGGTGGCGCTTTGAAAAGCGGCGGAGCCGGCCGGTAAGCCGGGTTCTGTCGTGGACAGTCATTCCTCTAGGCGCAACGTCACCGTTACGCTCAAGCAACCTACCCGGAGACACTGCGGGCCGCAGCATAGCCTCCCTATTTGGTCTTGCTCCCGGTGGGGTTTGCCGTGCCGGTCCGTTGCCGGACTCGCGGTGCGCTCTTACCGCACCATTTCACCCTTGCCACGCATTCCGAAGAACCGTTCGGCGGTATCTTTCTGTTGCACTTTCCGTCGGCTCGCGCCGCCCAGGCGTTACCTGGCACCGTGCCCTGTGGAGCCCGGACTTTCCTCGGCATCCATCATGGCAAGCACGATCGATGACGCGACTGTCTGGCCGACTCCGCCGAGCACATTGTCTCATGCCGGACGGCACGACGTTACCGCGACAGTAGGCGCGCCCGTCGCCAGCAACGCACGATGAGGGGTCGGACCAGCAACGGCAGCATCAACCACGCCCCAATGAATGCCGCCAGCCCCCATGCGGATGGACGATCCGGCAACATCGGCAGCAGGCCCAGTGGCCCGAGCGTCACCGCCATCGCAACGGCAGAGGCCAGCAGATGCAGCGGCACCGCCTGGAAGATCACGCGAACCCATCTCGACGCGCTCCCCACCGGAACGTCGAGTTCATGAGCTAGCGGTGGCCGATAGGGATTGCCTTCCCTAGCTTCCATACAAGGCTTTTCTCGGCGCACCGGTGATCTCGGCGGCGAGCTTGGCGGCGGCCGAGGGCGGCAAATGCTCGTTGAGCAGCGCATAGACGCGGCGGCCTTCGACCAGGCGCGCCTCCAGGTCGTCGCCGGCGCCCTGCACCATCACCACGAACTCGCCCTTGCGCTGGTTGTCGTCCGCTTCGACCTGCGCGTGCAGGTCCGCCAGCGTGCCGTCGAGAACGGTCTCGAACAGCTTGGTCAGCTCGCGCGCCAGCACCGCCGGGCGCTCATCGCCGAAAGCCGCGCGCATGTCGGCCAGCGATTCGGCAATACGGTGCGAGGACTCGTAGAACACCAGCGTGCGTGTCTCGCCGGCCAGTCGCTGCAGTTGTTCGCGGCGCGCGGAGGCCTTGGCTGGCAGGAAGCCTTCGAAGGTGAACCGGTCGCTGGGCAGCCCCGCCACGCTGAGCGCGGCGATGGCGGCACACGCGCCCGGCAACGGGCTGACCTTGATCCCCGCCGCACGCGCGGCGCGGACCAGGCGGAAGCCAGGATCGCTGACCAGCGGGGTACCGGCATCGCTGACCAGGGCGAGGGAGTCGCCGGTCAGCAGGCGCTCGACCACGCGCTGGGCCAGGGCATCCTCGTTGTGCTCGTGCAGGGCCAGCAACGGCGTGGACACGCCGAAGTGCGACATCAGCTGGCCACTGCGGCGCGTGTCCTCCGCACAGATCGCCGCCACGCCCCGCAGGGTCTCCAGCGCGCGCGGCGTCAGGTCGCCCAGGTTGCCGATCGGGGTGGCGACGATGAACAGGGTTCCGGCTGGCATTCCAGTGGGGCTCGGTGGCTGGGGGTAGAATCGTAGCCGGTTCCCCTGCCTGAACACCGACGATGCCCTTGGACCTGCCTGTCGCCCGCACGCTTTCTGCCCGCATCCGTCCCGCCCGGACCCTGGTGGCCCTGCTGCTGCTCGCCCTCCTGGCCAGCTGCGCGACCACGCCGGGCGCAGGTCCCACCCCCTCGGCGGCGCGTTTTGCGCCGGCGTTCGCCAACGCCGCGACGCTGGCTCGCCAGGATGCCGCCCTCACCGGCCAGGCACGCAGCGACAACGCGCGCGAAATCGACCGCCTGCTGGCCACGCTGGACGACGCCACCCTCACCCGCGATGCCGCGGCCCTGCCCTCGGGCGACCCGCTGTACAACTTCGCCGGCCGTGCGCTGCAACGCCGCGGCCTGCCGCTGCCGCGTCCGTTCGACCGCGGCACGCAATGGCGCTTCGATACCGCCAATCGCCCGCCTGCCGAGTCCGACGGCTACCGGCCGCCGGTGAAGCTGGCCGTGCTGCTGCCGCTGTCGGGCAACCTCGCCACCGCAGCCGCACCCGTGCGTGACGGGCTGCTCGCGGGTTACTACGGCGAACGCCGCCGCCGCCCCGACATCCAGTTCTACGACACCACCGGCACTGCCGCCGGCGCGACCGCCGCCTACGCGCGCGCCACCGCCGAGGGCGCCGACTTCGTGATCGGTCCACTCGGTCGCGACGAGGTGAGCGCACTGTTCCAGCAACCGCAGCTGGCCACCCCGCTGCTGGTGCTCAACCGCGGCATGGTGGCCGTGCCGGAGGGCAACGCCGGTTTCTCGCTGGCGCCCGAAGACGACGGCCTGGCCGCAGCGGAGTATCTGTTCGCGCGCGAGCGGCGGACGGCGCTCGTCATCGAAGGCAGCGACGACAACGGACGCCGCGCCTCGCAGGCGTTCGCCGAACGTTTCGCCGAACGCGGCGGCAAGGTCACGCGCGTGATCCGCGTGCAGGATGTCCCGGGCGATCTGTCGGCCGTGCTTGCCACCGCCGCGCAGGAAGGCGCCGATGCGGTGTTCCTGGCGGTGCGCGGAAATACCGCGCGCGCGCTGACGCCGCAGCTGGCGCTGGCCGGCCTGGGCGGCAAGACGCGCGTGGGCACCTCGCAGCTGACCTCGGGCACCGGAAAACCCGAAGAAGACATGGCACTGGATGGCATCGCGTTCCCGACCGAAGCCTGGACCTCGCGTGGCGTGCCGGCCCTGCCCGCCGCCAGCGTCACCGGCGAGCGCGTGCCGACCGCCCGCGGTCCGGCCGCGCGCCTGTTCGCGTTCGGCTACGACGCCTGGCTGCTCACCGCGTATCTCGAGAAGCTGGCGTTGGGCGCCAACACCGAGTTGCGCGGCGCCACCGGCCGCCTGCAGCTGGACGGCTTCGGCAACGTGGTGCGCACGCCGTCGTGGTCCACCTTCACCGCTGGCCGCCCTGCCCCCATCGCGGATGGCGGTTGACCGGCGCGCCCGCGGGCGCGCCGTCGAAGTCGCCGCGCGCGAGTTGCTGCGGCGAGCAGGACTGGCCGAGCTCGCCACCAACGCGAATTACCGCGGTGGCGAACTCGACCTGGTGATGCAGGACGCCAGCCGGCCCGGTGCGGCAACCGTCGTATTCGTCGAGGTGCGTTACCGCCGCTCGCAGGCGTTCGGCGGCGGCACCGCATCGATCGATGCCGGCAAGCGCCGCCGGCTGGTGCATGCGGCGCAGCGCTTCCTGCAGGACCATCCCACGCTCGTCGACGCACCATGCCGCTTCGACGTGGTCGACGCGCAGGGCGATCCCGACGCGCCGCAGTTCGAGTGGATCCGCGACGCCTTCCGCGCGGACGAGGTCTGACCGCTACAGCCCGGCCGACAGCAGCAGTTCGCGCGCGAGCCCGTGCCGGCGCTGCGATGACGACGTCCCCGCCCTCAGCGTGGTCGCCAGCGCGGCGGCCGCCGTGCGCAGTTCGGGCACCGCGGTGATTTCCCACAGATGCCCACGCAGCAGCGGACCCAGACAGTAGAGCCCGCGCACGGGCGCGCCGTGGCGATCCCGCACCTGCAGGTCGTCGCCGACCTCCACGCCCAGTCCATGCGGGTCGGCGGCGAGCAAGCCCGATTCCAGCAGGTGCGACACCAGCGGATGCGTCGTGCGCACGATGTCGGTGTCCAACCCGGTGGCGCGGATGACGTAGTCGTACTGCGCCACATCCGCCTGCTCTTCGCCACGCCCCCGCAACAGCACTTCCGCTCCTTGCGCGCGCAGGCCGGCGCGCAGCAGGCGCGCGGCGCGCACCTGAAGCTGCCCGCTCGCCTGCAGCCCCTCGATCACCTCGGCGACGCGCGGTGCGATGCGATGCCGCGCCACTTCCCAGTGCGACCGCAGGTGGCGCAGGAACCGCGCGCGCTGCGCGTCTGGCAGGCTGCGCCAGAACGCCTGCGTGTGGGGTCGCAGACCGTCCACCACGCTGCGCCAGTCCGGCGCGACATGGACGAGCGAGCGGACGGCAGCGAGCAATGCACGCAGGTAGCGTCCGCCCAGCGCCTGGCGGATGCTCGGCGGCAGTTCGATGGCCGCTCCCGGCACGGCGGCATGCGCGCGCGGCAACAGCCCATGGCGCGAGATCGCGGTCAGTCCGCCCCGATGTCCGCGTGCGGCCAGCGTCGCCGCCACATCGGCCATGGTCAGCCCGGTACCGACGATCAGCACGCGTGCGTCCGTCTCGATGCGTTCCAGCGCGTCGTCCTGCCAGGGCCAACCGATGTAGCGCGGACTCTGCGCGAGCCGCGGCCCGATGCCCGCCAGACGTTGCGGCGGCAACGCACCCAGCGCCAGCACCACGCGGTCGCTGGCGAAGTAGCCGCCATCGTCCAGGTGCACGCGATAGCCCTCGCCGACGCGTGTGATCGCGATGGCTTCCTGCCGTATCAGCGACAGATTGCCGGCGGCTTCATGCGCCTCACGCAGGCGTTCGGCAAGATAGTCGCCGTATGCGACGCGCGGCAGGAATTCGTCGCGGCCGCGCGGGCCAAGGCTGAGCCACGTCGCAAAGTCGTCCGGTCCGTCCGGATGCGTCCCCAACAGGCCGGCGCGCACGTTGAGCAGGTGTTCCGGACGCGCTTGCCCGTAGGCTATGCCGCGCGCGAACGTCTCGCCCACGCCGACCAGGCAGATCTCCGGTGCGCCTTCTTCTGCCGATGCCAACTGCGTCGCCAGTACGCTGCCGCTGAAACCCGCTCCCACGATGGTGATGCGCATGTATGTCTCCGGTCGATTGGGCCGGCCGATTTCTAGCAGCCGCGTCTCAGACGGATGTAAGGAATCGGTTAGCGCGACACGCACAAGGGAAGCCGGACGATCGCGCTGCGCGCGAAGACGTTGATTTACCGGCGCTGACACGGGATCCCGGATGGACATAGCGAAGCGGCATGTGCACATGCCGGCGCAGTATCAGGGCAGGACAGCGAGCGAACGATCCGTACAATGTCCGCATGGATGGAACGCTGCCCCCCGCACTGCATGATGCGATGTCGATCCGTCTCGGCGACGGCTGGCTGACCGGCGAGGCCTGCCGTTCCTTCGGCGGCGACGATTCGCGGCGATGGGCGATGCCGGCAGCCGTCGCGTTGCCATCAACGCAGGACGATGTCGTCGCCGTGGTTCGCGCGTGCCGCGAGCATCGCGTACCGATCGTCGCGCGCGGCGCCGGCACCGGCACGACCGGCGCGGCGGTGCCGATGCCGGGCGGCGTGGTGGTGTCGTTTGCGCGCATGGATCGCATCGTCGATATCCGCGCCGCGGACCGCTGCGTGGTGGTTCAGCCGGGCGTGCTGAACGGCGGACTGCAGCATGCGCTCGCGCCGCACGGCCTGTTCTGGCCACCGGACCCGTCGAGCGCGGATGCCTGCAGCGTGGGCGGCAATCTCGCCACCAATGCGGGTGGGCCGCGCGCCGTGAAGTACGGCACCGCGCGCGACAACGTGCTCGGCCTGGTCGCCGTGACCGGTGCGGGCGAGTTGATCCGCTGCGGCGGCGCGTATACCAAGGACGCGACCGGCTACGACCTCACCCACCTGATCGTCGGCAGCGAGGGCACGCTGGCGATCATCGTCGAGGCGACACTGAAGCTCGCGCCACGACCGCGTGCGCAGGCCGGCCTGCGCGTGCTGTACCGCGACGCGGCCACCGCGGCGGCCGCGGTGTCGCGCATCATGGCGCGGCCGGCGACACCGGCGATGCTGGAGTTCATGGACCGCAGTGCGATCGCGCTGATCCGCCGCAACGGCAGCGACGTGCCCGATGCCGGCGCGATGCTGCTGGTCGAAGCCGACGGCGACGAGGACACGCTGCCTTATGCGCTGCAGGCGTTGGCCGACGCGGCCGAGGGTGACGGCATGCTCGCGCTGGATGTCGCGCAGGACGGTGCCGCGCGCGACCGGCTGTGGGCGGCGAGGCGCGCGCTGTCGCCGGCGCTGCGCACGATCAAGCCCGGCAAGATCAACGAGGACGTGGTGGTGCCGGTTTCGCGCATTCCGGATCTCGTGGCCGCCATGGAAGTCCTGTCGGACGAGGCGGCATTGCCGATCGTCGTGTTCGGTCACGCCGGCAACGGCAACCTGCACGTCAACATCATGTACGACGACGGCGACGCGGATGAAACCGCACGCGCGCAGGCGACACTGCCGAAGGTGTTCGCACGGGTGCTGGCACTGGGCGGAACGCTGTCGGGCGAGCACGGCATCGGCCTGAGCAAGCGCGATTTCATGACGGATGCATTCAACGCGGCCACGCTGGACGCGATGCGTGCGGTAAAGGCGGCGCTCGATCCGGACGGCATCCTCAATCCCGGCAAGGTGCTGCCGCCGTCGTGATCCCCGCAGGAGCGACGCTTGTCGCTGCTACAGCCTCAGGACGTCACAAAATGATCGTAGCCACGACGCGGCGGCGTCCATGGCTCGCCATCCGCGCGCACGGACTGCACGCCCTCATCCGCCACGATGCGGCCGATGCGCGTGATCCGCAGGCAGAGTTTCGATGACAGCTCCTCGACGAGGGCGCATGCATCGGCCGGCGCGGTGAAACAGAGCTCATAGTCGTCGCCGCCAGCCGCCTGCAGCGCGATCCGCGTCGGCCCATCGAAGGCGTCGCACAAGGCATCCGATGCCGGCAGTGCATCGATATCGACGCGCGCGCCCACGCCGCTGCACAAGGCGATATGACCGAGATCGGCCAGCAGGCCGTCGGAGACATCGACGCACGCGGAAGCGATACCGCGCAGCGCGCGACCCGCCACCACGCGTGGTGTCGGCCGATCCAACCGCTCGCGCAAAGCGCCTCCAGAAGTACGATCCAGCAGCGCGAGGCCGCCGGCCGCATCACCCAGTGTGCCGGTAACCCAGATGTCGTCGCCGATACGTGCACCGTCGCGGCGCAGCGGCTCACCGGGCTCCGCCAGCCCCATCGCGGTCACCGAAATCGACAGCGGCCCGCGCGTGGTATCGCCGCCGACCAGCGCGATGCCGTGGCGTGCCGCCAGGTCGAGGAAACCGTCGAGGAAGCCATCGATCCACGCCGCATCGGACTGCGGCAACGACAGCGACAGCGTGCACCACGCGGGCTCGGCGCCCATCGCGGCGAGATCGGACAGGTTCACCGCCAGCGCCTTCCAACCGAGGTCGGCCGGCGCAGTGTCGTGCGGGAAATGGACGCCGTCGTTCAACGTGTCGGCGGTGACGACAAGCTGCTTTCCCGGCGGCGGCGCCAGCAGCGCGGCGTCGTCGCCGATGCCGAGCACGACATCGCCGCGCGTGCCCACGCGGGCGCGGATACGGGCGATCAGGTCGAACTCGCCGGTGCCCATGACCGGGTCAGGCGCGCGAACGCGCCAGATCGATGGCGGCCTGGACCGCAGCGCGCGCCTGCGGGCTGTTCTTCCAGCAGGAAGACCCGGTCAGACCGGCGGCACTGGCGACGATCTCCGACGGCTCGGCGGCGGCCAGCTGCCGCAGCGAGGCGATACCCATCTGCTCCAGGCGCTGCACGACGGTCGGACCGACGCCTTTCACGGCGAGCAGCGCATCGCGTTCGTCCGCGGGAAAGCGTGCGTCGCCGCCGGACACGTCAGCGGCGCGCCTGCGCCTCGGCGGGCCGCCATTCCACGGCCGCGTGGTCGAGCACGCCGTTGATGTAGGTGTGGCCGTGCTCGGAACCGAAGCGCTTGGCGGTTTCGATGGCTTCGTTCAGCACCACGCGGTACGGCACGTCGAGGCGATGGATCAGTTCGTAGGCGGCGATGCGCAGGACGGCACGCTCGATGGGATCGACTTCCTCCACCGTGCGGTCGAGGAACGGCAGCAGCGCCTCGTCCAGCGAGGCGCGATGCCTCACGACGCCGCGCACCAGATCTTCGAAGTACTCGAGATCGGCGATCTCGTGCGCCTGCTCGTGCGCGAACTGCGCGATCACCTGGCCCACTTCACCGCCCGACATCTGCCACGCGTAGACAGCCTGCAGCGCACGGCGGCGCGCGCGCGCGCGCGTGACCGGATCGACGCCGTCCTTGCGGTGGGGATGTTGTTGTCGGCTCACGTCGGCTCCTGCAATTTTTGGGTTACGGCAACTGTTCCAGCAGCTGGGCCATCTCGATGGCGGCCAGCGCGGCTTCCTCGCCCTTGTTGCCATGGCTGCCACCGGCACGCGCTTCGGCATCCTCGATGCGCTCCACCGCCAGCACACCGTTCAGCACCGGCACGCCGGTGTCCAGCTGCGCGCGCATCAGGCCCTCGGCGCAGCGGTCGGCGACATGTTCGTAATGGCGGGTATCGCCCCGGATCACGCAGCCCAGCGCGATCACCGCGGCGTGGTCGCCCGAGGCGGCCAGGCGCGCGGCGACCAGCGGGATTTCCCACGCGCCGGGCACCCGAACCACGTCGATCGCATCCTCGCCCACGCCGTTGCCGGCCAGGCTCTGGCGCGCACCGGCGACCAGCACATCGGTGATGCGCGGATTCCAGCGGCTGGCGATGATCGCGAAGCGGGCGCCGTCGGGCGCGCGCAGATCGCCTTCGTAGTGGGACATGGCGGGTTCCTTAGGGGTGGGGAAGTCTACCAGCCGGCGCGACCGGCCGGTCTGCCGGGGCCGGTCAGGGCTGGACGTACTCGACCACGTCGAGGCCGAACCCGGCCAGACCGACCTGCCGGCGCGGCGTGCCCAGCACCCGCAGCCGGCCGAGGCCGAGATCGGCCAGGATCTGCGCACCGGCGCCGTTGCGCCGCCACTGGCCGACGTCCTTGGCGTTGGCGCGCACCTCGGGTTGCTTGCGCAGACGCGCCAGCAGGGCCTCGGCGTTGCGGGGCTCGGACAGCACCACCATCACGCCCTGCCCTTCGGCGGCGATCGCGCGCAGCGCATCGGTCGCGTGCACGCCGAAGTCGTCACGCCGCCAGTGCAGCAGGTCGCTCAGCGGGTTTTCCACCTGCACGCGCACCAGCGTGGGCGTCGCCTTGTCCGGCGCGCCGCGGACCAGCGCGAAGTGCAGGTCGTGGGCGATGCGGTCGCGGTAGGTGACCAGCTGGAACGGACCGAACTCGGTCTCGATGTCGCGTTCGTCGATGCGCTCGACCGTGTGCTCGGTCGCCAGCCGGTAGGCGATCAGGTCGGCGATCGAGCCCATCTTCAGGCCGTGCTCGCGCGCGAACACCTCCAGTTGCGGGCGGCGCGCCATGCTGCCGTCGGGATTGAGCACTTCCACCAGCACGCCGGCCGGCTCCAGGCCGGCGAGCAGCGGCAGATCGTTCGCCGCTTCGGTATGCCCGGCGCGCGTCAGCACGCCGCCCGGCTGGGCGATCAGCGGGAAGATGTGGCCCGGCTGGCTGAGGTCGCTGGCCTTCGCGTCCGGACGCACGGCGGTGCGCACGGTATGCGCACGGTCGTAGGCGGAGATGCCGGTGGTGACGCCTTCGGCCGCCTCGATGCTGACGGTGAAATTGGTATGGAACTGCGCGGTATTGGTCTGCACCATCGGCGCCAGGCCCAGCTGCGTGCAGCGCTCGCGCGTCAGCGACAGGCAGACCAGGCCGCGCGCATGCGTGACCATGAAGTTGATGTCCGACGGCTTGACCAGCTCGGCCGCCATGATCAGGTCGCCTTCGTTCTCGCGGTCCTCGTCGTCGACGATGACGACCATGCGGCCGTTGCGGATCTCTTCCAGCAGCTCGGGGATCGGGGCGAAGTTCATGCGCCGCTCCTGTCGCTCAGCAGGCGCTCGACATAGCGCGCCACCAGGTCGATCTCCAGATTCACCGCATCGCCGACCGCGGTGGCGGCGAATGCCGTGTTCGAGACGGTGTGGGGAATCAGCGCGACCTCGAAGCCTTCGGTATCGACCTCGTTCACGGTGAGGCTGACGCCATCCACGCAGATCGATCCCTTCTTGGCGATGTACTTCGACAGTGACGCCGGCGCGGCGAAACGCCAACGCTGCGCGCGCGCGTCATCGTGCACGGACAGCACGCGACCGACACCATCGACGTGGCCGCTGACCAGATGGCCGCCCAGGCGGTCGGTCGGGCGCATCGCGCGCTCCAGGTTCACCACCGCGCCCTCGGCCAGTCCGCCGAGCGTGGTCAGCGACAGCGTCTCGGTGGACGCATCGACCTGGAAGCTGGCTGCATCGAACGCGATCACGGTCAGGCACACGCCATTCACCGCGATGCTCTCGCCCAGCTGCACGGCGTCGAACGGCAGCGAGCCGACGGCCACGGTCAGGCGAACATCACCGCCTACGGAATCCAGCGCGGCGATGCGGCCGACGCCTTCGATGATGCCGGTGAACATCAGCGCACCTCCGGAAGGAGGACGGGGACAGCACGGAAACTCGTGGAAGGCATGGAGCGTCTCTCGCAGGAACGGGCGGAGACGCCTCCGGGCGCGAAGGCAGGCGCACGACCCCACGCTCGCGCGCGGTTCGGCGGTGCCGTCTTCTTTCATCCGGACTATGACCGTCGGCTCCGGCATCGGACCGGATCTGCTGACCCTTCGGCGGCGATGGCGAGGAACTCGCCTGCCGTCCAAGGCGCTCGCGGGCTCGTGGGCATCCTGGAAGATGCGCCACCTACCGCCGGTGGGGAATTGCACCCCGCCCTGAAGACGTCGTTGGTGGTGTGCCGGCGGACCGGCCCGCGCATTTTACACGCCAGGTCCGGCGACGGCTCTGAACGGAGCGTTCCGCCGGCTCAGGCGGCCGGCTTGCGGCGCAGGTGCAGGATCAGCGGCCAGCGCATCGTGCGCACCCGCTGCGGATCGCCCCAGACCTCGGCCAGTGCCGGCGTGTGGGCGTAGACCGGGTCCTCGCCGGTGGCCGCGCGATAACTGCCGGTCGCGGACAGGCTGCCGAAGTAGCCCAGCAGCGTGGGCAGGTTCCATTCCGCCGTCAGCCACAGCCGCGGCGTGGGAATGATCTCGAACGGCCACACGTAGTCGCCGTAGCCCATGTCCACGTCGGCGCGTTCGGGCGGCCAGTAGGGATCGATGTCGTCGCGGACCTTCTCCGCCACCTCGGCCAGATCGTCCTCGAAAATGATGTCCTGGTAGGTCCACGCGGCCAGCACACCCCCCGGGCGCAGCACGCGCTCGCAGGTGGCGAAGAAGCGGTAGCGGTCGAACCAGTGCAGCGCCTGCGCTACGGCTACCAGGTCGACGCTGTGGTCCGCCAGCGCGGTGGTCTCGGCGGGTTCGACGGCCAGGCTGACGTTGCCGCCGGTTTTGCCCTGAGCCCAGTGCCGCTCGACCTGCGCGGCGCTGGGATCGGTGGCATGCACATGGGCGAAGCGCGCCGCCAGCCCACGCGTGGCCTGTCCGCTGCCGCAGCCGGGTTCCCAGACCTGGGCGGTGGCCGGCACGGCCGAGGCGATCACGTCGTACAGCGCGTCCGGATAGGTGGGACGCGAAGCGAGATAGACGTCGGCGACGCCGGAAAAATGATCCTTGAAGGCCACCATGGCGTGCGTTCAGCGGGCAGGTTGCAGCAGGAGGCGGTGATCTTCGCCAATCGCGCGGCTGTCCACAATCGCCAGCTTCAGGCGATCGGCCATCGCCTGGATGCCCAAGCCGCCGAACAGCGGCCGCGCCTGTTCGCCCAGCAGCACCGGCGCGACGTACAGCAGGACCTCGTCGGCGAGCCCCGCGGCCAGGAACGCGCCGGCCAGCGTGGCGCCCGCTTCGGCATGCACTTCGTTGATGCCGCGCGCGGCCAGCAATTCCAGCACCGCCTGCAGGTCGAAGTTGCTGCCCGTCGCCGGCGCGATCGCACGCTGCACGTCGACATCGCGCGGCGGTTTGGCATCGGCCGTATGGATATAGAGCGTCGGCGCCGTGCCCTGGCGCACGTTGCCGCGCGCCACGGTCGCCAGGCCGGGATCGAGCACCACGCGCAGCGGCGGCTCGAACGCGGTGTCATCGCCGAAACGCACCGTCAGCGACGGATCGTCGGCCAGCACCGTGCCGGCGCCGGTAAGGATGGCCCCGGCGCGCGCGCGCCAGCGCATCACGTCGCGGCGCGAGGCCTCGCCGCTGATCCACTTGGAATCGCCGTTCGCCATCGCGGTGCGGCCGTCCAGACTGGTGGCCAGCTTCACCCGCATCCACGGCCGGCCGCGCTCCACGCGCGACAGGAACCCACGGTTCAATCGCCGCGCCTGGGCCTCCATCAATCCCGACTGCACGGCGATGCCCGCCGCACGGAGGCGGTCGAAGCCCGCGCCATCGACCTGCGGGAACGGATCGCGCATCGCCGCGACGACACGGGTGACGCCTGCCGCCACCAGCGCCTCCGCGCACGGCCCGGTGCGGCCCGTATGCGCGCACGGCTCCAGCGTGACGTAGGCGGTCGCGCCCTTCGCGCGCTCGCCCGCCGCCTGCAGCGCGAACACCTCCGCGTGCGGGCCGCCGGCCTTCCGGTGCCAGCCTTCGCCGACAATCTGCCCACCCTGCACGATCACGCAGCCGACCATCGGGTTCGGTCGCGTGGTGTACGCGCCGCGCTCGGCCAGCCTCAGCGCGCGCGCCATGCACCGGTGGTCGAACGCGGAGAAGGCGGTATCAGTCATGCGTCGTCCAAGCGTCGGAAAGGGCGCCAGTATGCGCCACGCGCTGCGCCGGCCGGATCGACATGATCACCACCGGCGTACCGTGCAATGTGGTGCGCTCCTCTACCTGCCAACCGAGCGACGCGTAGAAGTCCTTGTGCCACAGCGTGAACAGCCGCAACAAGGACACGCCTTCCCGTGCCGCGTGCGCCACTGCTGCATCCACCAGGGCACGGCCGCCACCGCGGCCACGCGCATCGGGCAGTACATACAGGCTGCCCAGCCACGGACTGCCGCGGTCCTGCAGCGCGGGCGCATCCTCCAGCAGCAGACTGACGGAGCCCAGCAACGTCTCGCCGTCCAGCAACAGCAAGGTCGTCGGCAGCGAGGTCCGCGTGGTGTGGTCGACCAGTTCGTCGGTCGCCGCCTGCAAGGTCCAATCGTCGTACAGGGCGCCCCACTCGGCGTGATGGCGTACGGCCAGCGCCGCCACATGCTGCGGGTGCCGACCGATCCCCTCGATGCGCACGACTCAGCGCTTCTTGTTCTTGTCCGCGTGCTTGTCGAACGGGACCACGTCGCCGCTCAGCAGGGACAACTGGCCGGCGGCGGGCAGGTCGCGCTCCAGCTTCTCGATCTCGTCGCGGAAATCGGCCACGTCCTCGAAGCTGCGGTAGACCGAGGCGAAGCGGACGTAACCCACGTGGTCCAGCTTGCGCAACTCGCTCATGACGAACTCGCCGATCTTGCGCGAGGCGATCTCGCGCTCGCCGCTCATGCGGATGGCATGGATGACCGCTCGCACCGCGGCCTCGATCTGCTCTTCCGACACCGGACGCTTCTGCAGCGCGCGGTCAAACCCGGCGCGCAGCTTGCGCGCATCGAAGGTGTCGCGGCGACCATCGCCCTTGATGACCGCCGGCAGCTTGATCTCGATGTTCTCCAGCGTGGAGAACCGCTCCCCGCAGGCCTCGCACTCGCGACGGCGCCTGATCGTGGCGCCGTCCTCGGACACGCGCGAATCGATCACGCGAGTGTCGGTGTGCTGGCAGAAGGGGCAATGCATCGTTATCGATCAGCCGTAGACCGGGTACTTCCGGCACTGCGCGGTGACGCTGTCGCGTACCTTGGCCAGCACGGCCTCGTCGCTGGGCGCGTCGAGGACATCGCAGATCCAGTTGGCCAGGTCGACGCAGTCCTGCTCGCCATAGCCACGCGTGGTGACGGCGGGCGTACCAATGCGCAGGCCCGACGTCACGAAGGGCTTGCGCGGGTCGTTCGGCACGGAGTTCTTGTTGACGGTGATGTGCGCCTTGCCCAGCGCCTCTTCCGCGTCCTTGCCGCTGACGTCCTTGCCGATCATGTCGACCAGCATCAGGTGGTTCTCGGTGCCGCCGGACACGATCTTGTAGCCGCGCGCGATGATCGTCTTCGCCATCGCCTGTGCGTTCTTCACCACCTGCGACTGGTAGGTCTTGAAGTCGGGCTCCAGCGCTTCCTTGAAGGCCACCGCCTTGGCGGCGATCACGTGCATCAGTGGACCGCCCTGGATGCCCGGGAAGACGATGCTCTGCAGCTTCTTCTCGATCTCTTCGCCGGCACCCTTGGCGACGATGATGCCGCCACGCGGACCGCGCAGCGTCTTGTGGGTGGTCGAGGTGACCACGTGGGCGTGCGGCAGCGGATTCGGGTAGACACCGGCGGCGACCAGGCCCGCCACGTGCGCCATGTCGACGAACAGGTAGGCGCCGACCTTGTCGGCGATCGCGCGGAAGCGCGCCCAGTCCACGATCTGCGAATAAGCCGAGAAGCCGGCCACGACCATCTTCGGCTTGTGCTCCAGCGCCAGACGCTCGACTTCGTCGTAGTCGATCAGGCCCTGATCGTTCACGCCGTACTGGACCGCGTTGAAGATCTTGCCCGACGCATTGACCTTGGCGCCGTGGGTCAGGTGGCCGCCGTGGGCCAGGCTCATGCCCAGGATGGTGTCGCCGGGATTCAGCAGGGCGAAGTACACGGCCTGGTTGGCCTGCGAGCCGGAATGCGGCTGCACGTTGGCGTAATCGGCGCCGAACAGCTGCTTCACGCGGTGGATCGCCAGCTGCTCGGCGATGTCCACGTACTCGCAACCGCCGTAGTAGCGCTTGTGCGGGTAACCCTCGGCGTACTTGTTGGTAAGCACGCTGCCCTGGGCCTCCAGCACGCGGGGGCTGGCGTAGTTCTCGCTGGCGATCAGCTCGACGTGATCCTCCTGCCGGCGCGCCTCATGGGCGATGGCCTGGGCCAGTTCGGGATCGTAGGTTTCGATGCGGGCGTCGCGCGGGAACATCGGGTCTCCGGGGGCAAGGGCGGGCGGGATGGCCGATTGTAGCCCGCCAGGCCTCCGCCGGCCCCGTCCACCCGGGCCCGGAAAAGGAAAAGCGCGCCGGAGCGCGCTTTTCGGGGACATCGGGCCGGCCGGCTCAGTGGTGCAGCAGCAGGTCGGCGATGATGCCGGTGGCGATGGCGACCATCAGCATGTTGCCGCGGTCGTCGCGGATCCAGTGGTAGCCACGGGGCGGACGACGCAGGTGGTAGTAGCCGTAGTCGTTCACCACGTAGACCGGACCCCGGTAATGGTCGCGGTAGCGCTGGCCGCGGGCCCAGCGGTGGTAGCTCGGCGCCGGGCGGTACACGACACGTGGCGGGGCGTAGTAGCGGCGGTCGTCGTAACGACGGTCGTAGCGGCGATCATCCCGGCGTCCGTCGTTGTAACCATGGCGATAGGCCTGGCGCTGGTCGCGGTGGTCGCGGCGGTCGTCCCGACGATCTTCTCGCCAGTCGCGGCGATCATCGCGACGGTCGTCACGGCGGTCGTAGTGATGCGAACGGCCCCGGTCGTGGCCGCGGTCGTCGCGCGCCAGCACGGGAGCGGTGACCGCGAAGGCCAGGACGGCGCAGGCCATGCTCTGGAAAAGACGCTTGGTGTTCATGGAAAGCCCTCTGTGTGGCACGTGAGCCCATCATGCCGATCACATCTGAACCGATTCCCGCTGGAAAACGGTTACGGCCGCGTCAACGCCAGGTAGAGGAAATGTATTCAGCCGCCGGTCGGCCGGGCCCGAACGGCTATAATCGCCGCCTTCCCCTTTGCCCCATCGCCCGCCGCTGCCCGGCCGGGCGCCGGGGCCTGCGTACCGGAGCCTGCATGTCCTCGCAATACATCTACACCATGAACCGGGTCAGCAAGGTGGTCCCGCCGAAGCGGCAGATCATCAAGGACATCTCGCTGTCGTTCTTCCCGGGCGCGAAGATCGGCCTGCTGGGCCTGAATGGCGCGGGCAAGTCCACCGTGCTGAAGATCATGGCCGGCGTGGACACCGACTTCGAAGGCGAAGCCCGCCCGCAGCCCGGCATCAAGGTCGGCTATCTGGCGCAGGAGCCGGAACTGAATCCCGAGCACACCGTCCGCCAGGCCGTCGAGGAAGGCGTGGGCGACGTGCTGCAGGCGCAGGCCGCGCTGGAAGCCGTCTACGCCGCCTATGCGGAAGAAGGCGCCGACTTCGATGCGCTGGCCAAGGAGCAGGAACGCTTGGAAGCCATCCTTGCCGCGGGCGACGCGCATACGCTGGAAAACCAGCTGGACGTGGCCGCCGATGCGCTGCGCCTGCCACCGTGGGATGCGATCGTCGGCAAGCTCTCCGGCGGTGAGAAGCGCCGCGTCGCGCTGTGCCGCCTGCTGCTGCAGAAGCCGGACATGCTGCTGCTCGACGAACCGACCAACCACCTGGACGCCGAGTCCGTCGAGTGGCTGGAGCAGTTCCTCGCCCGCTACACCGGCACCGTGGTGGCCGTCACCCACGACCGCTACTTCCTCGACAACGCTGCCGAGTGGATCCTCGAACTCGACCGCGGCCGCGGCATTCCGTGGAAGGGCAACTACACCGACTGGCTGGTGCAGAAGGACGAGCGCCTGAAGCAGGAAGACAACCAGGAAAAGGCCCGCCAGAAGGCGATCCAGAAGGAACTGGAGTGGTCGCGCCAGAACGCCAAGGGCGGCCGCTCGAAGGGCAAGGCCCGCCTTGCCCGCCTGGAAGAACTGCAGTCGGTCGACTACCAGCGCCGCAACGAGACCAACGAGATCTTCATCCCACCGGGCGAGCGCCTGGGCAACTCGGTGATCGAGTTCAAGAACGTCTCCAAGAAGTTCGGCGACCGCCTGCTGATCGACAACCTCAGCTTCCTGGTCCCGGGCGGCGCCATCGTCGGCATCATCGGCCCGAACGGCGCCGGCAAGTCGACGCTGTTCAAGATGATCACCGGGCAGGAGAAGCCGGACTCCGGCGAGATCGTCAAAGGCCCGACCGTGCAGCTGGCCTACGTGGACCAGAGCCGCGACAAGCTGGAAGGCAACCACAACGTCTTCCAGGAAATCTCGGGCGGCCTGGACATCCTCAACATCAACGGCGTCGAGATCCAGTCGCGCGCCTACATCGGCCGTTTCAACTTCAAGGGCCAGGACCAGCAGAAGATGGTCGGCTCGCTGTCCGGTGGTGAGCGCGGCCGCCTGCACATGGCGAAGACGCTGTTGCAGGGCGGCAACGTGCTGCTGCTCGACGAACCGTCGAACGATCTGGACATCGAAACCCTGCGTGCGCTGGAAGACGCGCTGCTGGAATTCCCCGGCAACACCTTCGTCATTTCGCATGACCGCTGGTTCCTGGACCGCATCGCCACGCACATCCTCGCCT
Organism: Pseudoxanthomonas sp. LjRoot143; assembly: GCF_964252945.1. Taxonomy (NCBI): domain Bacteria; kingdom Pseudomonadati; phylum Pseudomonadota; class Gammaproteobacteria; order Lysobacterales; family Lysobacteraceae; genus Pseudoxanthomonas; species Pseudoxanthomonas sp. LjRoot143. Next base: position 3,018,049 of record NZ_CAXUPM020000001.1, read on the forward strand.
TCGAAGGCGATTCGCACGTGGAGTTCTTCCAGGGCAACTACCGCGAGTACGAGGAAGACAAGAAGCGTCGTCTGGGCGAAGAAGGCGCGCGTCCGCACCGTCTGCGCTTCAAGGCGCTGAAGTAAGCCACTTCTCGCCCCGCCCTGGAAACGCCGGCGAAGGCCGGCGTTTTTTTGTGCTCGATCAGCGCAAGCCGGATGCCACCAGCAGGACGGCAACGATCAGTGCGGTAAACAGACTCTGGGCCAGCACGAACATCACCAGACCCACCAAGGCACGAAATGCGGTTGCCCAACGCGAGTGATGCTGGAACAGCTGGATCAAGGAGAAGACCGCATACACGAAGACGACAGGCAGAATCCACGCCTGCACGCTCGGCACCCAACGCTGCACCGATACGGCGACCGCCATGAAAACGAATGTCTGCACCGTCAGGAAGGCCGACACCACGAGCCACTCGGGATAGTTCAGCCCGCGCCCACGGAACGCCAGTCGGAACGCGGCAGCTTCAAGCGGCAGGCACAGCAGCGTGAAGGCCGTGAGATGGCCGTTGATCCAATCCCTCACCATCGCGAACGTGCTCGTTACCACCACAGGATCGGCGACGTCGCCACCGCCCATGGCACGCCCCTGTGAGTAGCCAGCCTGCATCGCCGATCCCACCAGATCGCCTCCCAGCAGGTACTTCCCCAGCACCACTACCGCGGCAGCCGAAATCATGAGCAGCAAAAGCGGCTTGACCTGGTTCGCCCGTCGCCCTTCCAGATAGGCACGCATCAGATGCCCCGGCCGCAGCATCAGCTCCTTGAGCGAATAGAGGATGCCCCGATCCATGTGGAGCACGCTGTGCTCCAGCTCGTGCCCCAGGAAATGCCAGTCGATGCGATGCGCCGGCGTCGGCTGACCGCAGGCAGGGCAGAACTTTTGCTCGTGACCATCCATCGCCCGTGCGCAGTTGGCGCACTTCCCCGTATCCGACATCGCCATCCCCATGGCTGCAAAGCGTCGCATTCTAGAGCGGAGCACCTGCGTTTGGGAAAGCAGCGGCCGCCTCACTCCATCGGCAGTCCGAACACCTTGCGCAGGTAGGCCACGAAATCGGGATCGTCGCTCATGCCCTTGCCGGGCGTATCGCTGACCTTGGCGACCGGCTGTCCCTGGCAGCGCACCATCTTCAGCACCAACTGCAGCGGTTTCGGGCCGAGGTCGTTGGTCAGGTTGGTGCCGATGCCGAAGCCCACCTTGCAGCGCCCACGGAAGTGGGCGTGGATGCGCAGCACAGCGTCGATATCCAGGCCGTCACTGAAGACCAGTGTCTTGCCCTGTGGGTCGATCCGCTGCGACTCGAGGTGTGCGATGACACGATCGCCCCAGGCCAACGGGTCGCCGGAGTCGTGGCGCATGCCGTCGAACAGCTTGCTGAAGTACAGGTCGAAATCGCGCAGGAACGCGTCCAGACCCACGACGTCCGACAGCGCGATGCCCAGGTCGCCCCGGTACTCCTGCGCCCATGCCTCGAAGGCTGCCCGCTGCGAATCGCGCAGGCGCGGGCCCAGTTGCTGGAACGCCTGCAACCACTCGTGCGCCATCGTGCCGTGCGGCGTCATGCCGTACAGGCGCGCGAAGTGGATGTTGCTGGTACCGACGAACTGGCCGCCCAGCACTTCTTGGCAGATGGGCAGCAGCCGGGCGTGCCAGTCGTGCGAGTAGCGTCGCCGCGTTCCGAAGTCGGTGATGGTGCAGTCCGGCGCGACATCGCGCAGCCGCCCCAGTTTGGCGCGCAGGCGGCGCTCGCCTTCCTGCGCGTCGCCGTCCGGCTGCGCGCGCATCCAGGTCTCGCTGATGATCGCCAGCACCGGCACTTCGAACAGGATGGTCTGCAGCCACGGACCATCGATGGTCAGGTCCAGTTCGCCCGGCACCTGCGTGGAGGGCGCGATGTGCACATGGCGGCGGCGCAGCTGGAACTGCTCCAGGAAGTCGACGAAGTCCGGCTTGATGTAGCGCAGCGTGGACAGGAAACGCAGTTCGTCGTCGCTGAAACGCAGCGTGCAGAGCCGGTCGATCTCCGCGGAGATCGCGTCGAGGTGCTGCACCAGGTCCACGCCCGGCGTGCGGCACTTGAAGCGGTACAGCACCTGCGCGCCCGGGTGCTGGTGCAGCACCGCCTGCATCATCGTCAGCTTGTAGAGGTCGGTGTCGAGCAGCGAGGGGATCATCATGCCGGTCACGCCAGGTGCCGTCGGGGGTCTCCATGGTCGCACGGCGCGCGCGTGCCATCGCAGTCGATCTCGGTGCACTGCCCCATGACGGGGAAATCCTGCACCGCCAAGGTGCCGATTAAAGCGGTCCGCGCGCTCGCCGATAGCGCCTCAATCACGGGATCGATCGCGTACCGCCGCCTGCGACGCCGCACCGCCCGCCCTTCCGCGCAAGGAGATCCATGAACGCATGCCCCGCCGCTTCCGCATCCGACGCCGGCATCGACGACCACATCCAGTCCGTGTCCGGACTGTCGGACTCGCTGTTGAAGCAGCTGCGCCAGTCGCTGCAGAAGATCGACGAGATCAACCGCGTCACCCGCATCATCTCGATGAACGCCCGCATCGAGGCCGTCCGCATCGGCACGGCCGGGCGCAGCTTCGGCGTGATCGCGGAAGAGATGGATACGCTGTCGCGGCGGGTCAGCGATACGGCGCGCGAGATCGACCAGATGGCGGGTCGCACCAGCACCGACCTGCGCGAGCGGCTGGACGAGTTGCAGACCAATGTCCGTCGTACCCGCCTGACCGATCTGGCGCTGGCCAACATCGACCTGATCGACCGCAACCTGTACGAGCGCAGCTGCGACGTACGCTGGTGGGCGACCGACGCCGCCATGGTGGCGGCCGTGCAGGACCCGCGCCCGGCAGCGCTCGCCCACGCGAGCCAGCGCCTCGGCCAGATCCTCGATTCGTACACCGTCTATTTCGACCTGGTACTCGCCGATCTGCAGGGCAACGTCACCGCCAATGGACGGCCGCGCCAGTACCGCTCGGCGGGCCAGTCGGTGGCGCAGCAGGTCTGGTTCCAGTCGGCGATGGCCACCGCCAGTGGCGAGGCATTCGGCTTCCAGTCGATGCATGCCAGCCCGCTGGCGGGCGGCGAGCGCGTGCTCGTGTACGCCTGCACGGTGCGCGAGGGCGGTCGCGTGACGGGTCGCCCGCTCGGCGTGCTCGGCATCGTGTTCCGCTGGGACGCGCTCGCGCAGACCATCGTCGAACGCACGCCCCTGTCGGAGGCCGAGTGGCGTCGCAGCCGGGTCTGCATCGTCGATGGGCAGGGGCACGTGCTGGCCGATACGGCGGGCGGTGACGCGACGTCACCTCGCCTGGACTTTCCCGGCCGTGCCGCGTTGTTAGCCCAGTCGCGCGCGGCCGTCGACCTGGTCATCGATGGCCGCGCGCATTGCGTCGCGCATGCCGCGTCACCGGGCTACGAGACCTACCGCACCGGCTGGCATTGCGTGATCGTGCAGGGCGTCGACTGAGGCTGCCGCTCAGGCCAGCCAGACGCCGTCGTCGCGCACCTGCACGGCGACCGCACGCAGCGAGTCGCCGCGGCACGGCCCCGCCACGCAATCGCCGCGAACCAGCTCGAAGGAAGCGCCGTGGGCCGCACAGACCAGGTGGCCCTCCTTGCTCTTGAGGAACTGGCCCGGCGCCCAGTCGAGTCGACGGCCCGCATGCGGGCAGACGTTCAGCCAGGCGCGGACGTCTTCGCCGTCCCGGAAGAGGATCAATGACTCGGCATCGTCGCCGATCGTGGCCTCTACCTCGGCAAAACCACCGTCGACGATGTCATTCAGTGCACTCAGTCGCATGGCGTTTAACGAAGTCCTCACACGGTCACATAACGGTCATCCGATACTGCGGCACCGGCCCCCGCCGCATTCTGCACGACGCAACGCCATGTACGCACGCCACTTCCAGTTCAACGCCTTCCGCCACGCCTTCGCTCCGCGCAAGCCGCGCCATCCGCTGCTGCGGGTCGGCCTGGGCCTGTTGGGCGTCGCACTGCTGGGCGTGCTGGTGTTCTTCAGCGTGTTCGTCGGCGCCGCCATGATCGCGGCCGGCCTGGTGTACAAGCTGGTGCGCCAGCGCGGCAAACCGCAGGCGCGCGACGCCCGCGTGGTGGATGCCGAATACCACGTGGTCCGCAAGCCGGTGCTGCCGCTGCCGCGCTGATGTCATTCGCGGGAACCCGGTTCCCGCCTACACTCAGCGGCCGTCTGCTCCTCGTCCGGCCGCCATGACCGACCTCATTCCCGCTCCCCCCGTTCCCCGCGTGCCCGTGCGCGGCGGCGCCACGTTTCCGGTGCGCCGCATCTTCTGCGTCGGCCGCAATTTCGCCGACCATGCGCGAGAGATGGGCGCCAGCGCCCCGACCTCGAAAGCCGAGCGCGGTACACCGGTGTTCTTCCACAAGCCGGCCGACGCCATCGTCACCGGCGATGCCGACGTCCCCTATCCGCCCGGCACGCAGGATCTCCACCATGAGGTCGAACTGGTGGCGGCCCTTGGCACCGACGCACCGTCCGGCGACCTGAGCCGCGAAGCCGCCACCTCGCTGGTGGTCGCCTACGGCGTGGGCCTGGACCTGACCCGACGCGACCTGCAGGCCGCCGCCAAGGCCAAGGGCCTGCCCTGGGACACCGGCAAGGGCTTCGATCATTCCGCGCCGATCAGCGATCTGGTGGCCGTGGACCAGGCGGGCGACCTCGACGGCCGCACGCTGACACTGCAGGTGAACGGCCAGACGCGCCAGCACGGCGCGCTGCACGACCTCATTTGGGACGTGCCCGATATCCTCATCGAACTGTCGAAGCTCTACGCGCTGAAGGCCGGCGACCTGATCTTCATGGGCACGCCGGCGGGCGTGGCTGCGCTGGCGCCGGGCGACACGTTCGCTGCGTCGCTGGATGGTGTGGTGACGCTGCAGGGACGCATCGTCGGTTGAGGCGAGCGCGGTGGCCGGTGCCGCCAATGTCAGTCAACAAGCCACGCCACGCGCGTTATAGTCGCTCCCGATGGCGCGATGGCGTCGATGGATGAGGAAACCGGCATGGGCATGGTCAGCGAGTTCAAGGAGTTCATCGCGCGCGGCAACGTGGTCGACCTGGCGGTCGGTGTCGTCATCGGCGCCGCGTTCGGCAAGATCGTCACCACGCTGGTCGACAAGATCATCATGCCGCCCATCGGTCTTTTGGTCGGCGGTGTCGACTTCTCCAAGTGGGCCTGGACGCTGAAGGAGGCCACCATCGATGCAGCCGGCAAGGAGGTCCCCGCCGTCGTCATCGGCATCGGCGAGTTCCTCAATACGGTCATCCAGTTCGTCATCGTCGCCTTCGCGATCTTCCTGCTGGTCAAGGCAGTCAACCGCCTGCACCGCAAGCCGGAGGCCGCACCCGCCGCGACGCCCGAAGACGTGCTGCTTCTGCGCGAGATCCGCGATTCGCTGAAGAAGTAAGCGGACGCTGCATTCCTAACCGGCAACACCGGCAAAGGAACCGCGAGGCCGCGGGCTGCTAAGCTCGTGGCCTTCGTTTTTCCGGGATACGCCATGCGCTTTGCTCCGCTGCTGCTCGCACTGACCCTCGCCGTTCCCGCCTTCGCCGCCCAGCGCGAAACCCGCATCCCCGACGCCGCTCTCGCGACGGCCGCCACGCTGCGCGAACAGGCATTGGCCGACGACACCGGCTGGAAAGTCGTGGAGTCGCTGACCACCGAGATCGGCCCGCGCCTGGCGGGCAGCGAAGCCGACGCGAAAGCCGTGGCATGGGCAGAAGCGAAGTTCAAGGCGCTCGGCTTCGACAAGGTATGGCGGGAGCCGGTGACGTTCCCCAAGTGGGTGCGCCGCAGCGAACACGCCGCCATCGTCGGTGCGCACGCCCAGCCGATCACCATTACCGCGCTGGGCGGCAGCCCGGCCGGCACGGTGGAGGCGGAGATCGTCCGCTTCGCCGACCTGGCCGCACTGGAAGCCGCGCCGGAGGGTTCATTGGCCGGCAAGATCGCGTTCGTCGACTACCAGATGAAGGCCGCACGCGATGGTAGCGACTACCGCAACGGCGGCGCGATCCGTTCGAAGGGGCCGTCGGCGGCGATCCGCAAAGGCGCGCTGGCGTTCCTGATGCGCTCGGCCGGCACCGACAATCACCGCGTCGCGCATACCGGCATCACCCGCTTCGATGACGGCCTGACGCCGGTGCCGTCGGCCTCGCTGACCATTCCCGATGCCGACCAGTTGGCGCGCCTGCTGCAGCGCGGCCCGGTGCGGGTGTCGCTGGCGCTGGACTGCGGCTGGGACGGCGAATACACCTCGCACAACGTTATCGGCGAGATCACCGGGCGCAGCCTGCCGAAGGAGGTCGTGGTGATCGGCGGCCATCTGGATTCGTGGGACTTGGGCACCGGTGCGATCGACGATGGCGCCGGCATCGGCATCACCATGGCCGCCGGACATTTGATCGGCAAACTGAAGCAGGCGCCGAAGCGCACGATCCGCGTGATCGCCTTCGCCAACGAGGAGCAGGGCCTCTATGGCGGCAAGGCCTATGCCGAGAAGCACCTGGCCGACATCACCCGCCACCAGATCGCTGCCGAGAGCGACTTCGGCGCGGGCCGCATCTATGCCTTCAATACCGGCGCGCCGGAACACGCGCGCAAGGCCACCGAGCAGATCGCGCAGGCGTTGGCGCCGCTGGGCATCGAGTACGCGCCCGGCAAGGGCAGCGCCGGCCCGGACATCAGTCCGTTCGCGGCGAAAGGCATGGCGTGGGCATGGCTGGCGCAGGATGGGAGCGACTACTTCCACCTGCACCACAACGCCGACGACACGCTGGACAAGATCGATCCCGCCGCACTGGCGCAGAACGTCGCCGCGTACACCGTATTCGCCTATCTGGCGGCAGAGGCCGATGGTGACTTCGGCAGCCAGCTCAAGGAATGAGGCGTAGAGCCGAGCTTGCTCGGCTATCGGATCGCGAGAAAGAGCAGCGGAGCAAGCTCCGCTCTACAGACGCTGCTTCCACTGGGCGAGGAACACCGCGGTCGCGGCGGCGACGTTGAGGCTCTCGACGGCGCCGCTGCCGGGAATCGACAGGCGTGCATCGCAGGCGTCGGCAAGGCGTGCATCCATGCCCTCGCCTTCCGCACCCATCACGTAGACGAGGCGCTGCGGCAGTTGGGCCGCGAACAGATCGTCACCACCACGTACGACCGTCGCGGCCAGCGAGAATCCCGCATTCCGCAGTTGTGCCGCCGCATTGTCGGTCTGCCCCATGCGCACCAATGGCACCTGCTCGGCGCCGCCTTCGGCGACGCGCGCGGCCGCGCCGGAAATCGCCAGCGTCGAGTCGCGCGGCAGCAGGATCCCGGCCACGCCGAAATGCGCGGCCGACCGCAGGATCGCGCCGAAGTTGTGCGGATTACCCACGCCGTCCAGCCACAGCGCTGCCACGGGTTTTCCCTCTGGCAGCGTGCGCAGCCAGTCGCCCATCGGCGCCGGCTCGACCTTCAGTACATCGGCGACCACGCCTTCATGGTGCGTGCTGGCGGCGAGCCGGTCTAGATCGCCTTCCTCCACCACGCGATAGCCGACGCGCTGCTTGACGCACCAGGCCAGCAGCGGCTTCAGCGCCGGAATGCGCGACTCGATCAGATAGACCTTGCGGATCGCCTCGGGTCGGCGTGCGAACACCGCGTGCACGGCATTGAGTCCATACAACCGCAGCTCGCTGCGCGAAGCTCCCGCAGGCCGCTCCTCACGCGGCGCCTCGTTGCGCGGCGCGCGCTCGTCCGGCGCACGCGGCGGACGCCGCCGGTCGGGTGGGTTGCCGGGGCCTCGCGGCGGGCGGTTGTTCCAGGGATTGCTCACGTCAGGCCTTGGTCTTCCAGAAATCGGCGTTGCGGATGCCCAGTGCATCCGGATCGAAGGTCGGATCCAGGCCGAGCTTCTTCTGCCGTTCGTAGTCGCGCAGCGCGATCAGCGCCGGCTTCTGCAGGAACAGGATGGCGACGACGTTCAACCACGCCATCAGACCCACGCCGATGTCGCCCAGCGTCCACGCCATCGCGGCGTTGTGGTACGCGCCGAACACCACCATGCCCACGATGCCCAGGCGCAGCAGCAGCGTCGCCAGCGGATGCGTCTTCTTCACGCCGGCCAGATAGGTCAGGTTGGTCTCGGCCATGTAGTAGTAGGCCATGATGGTGGTGAAGGCGAAGAAGAACAGCGCCAGTGCCACGAAACCCGCGCCCCAGCCCGGCAGCACCGACTCGACGGCGGCCTGGGTGAACTTGGCGCCCTCCGACGGCTGCACGCCGGGTACGCCGGAGAAGATCTCCACCAGCGTGTCCTTGCCGTTTTCGGTGACGCTCTTGAAGGTGTTGTACATGCCGGTGGACAGCACCAGGAACGCGGTCGAGGTGCAGACCAGCATGGTGTCGAAGTAGATCGCGAACGCCTGTACGTAGCCCTGCTTGGCCGGATGCGAGACCTCGGCGGCGGCGGCGGCGTGCGGGCCGGTGCCCTGCCCGGCCTCGTTCGCGTAGATGCCGCGCTTGACGCCCCAGATGATGGCCTGGCCGATGATCGCGCCGAAGGCCGCATGCGCACCGAACGCGCTGGAGAAGATGTCGGCGAACATCGTCGGCACCTTGCCGGCGTTGACGATCATCACGGTGACCGCCATCAGGATGAAGCCCAGCGCCATGAACGGCACCACGACCTCGGCGAAGGTGGCGATGCGCTTGATGCCGCCGAAGATGATGACCGCCAGCAGTGCCGCCACGGCCAGGCCGATCCACAGCTTCATGCCGCCCACGCCACCGAGCGACTCGCAGCCCGCTGTGCCGCAGAGCACGTTGGTCGCGCTGTCGGCGATGGCGTTGGCCTGCACGCCCGGCAGCAGGAAGCCCGCGGCGATCACGGTGGCCAGTGCGAACGTCACCGCATACCACTTCAGGCCCATCGCCTTTTCGATGTAGTAGGCCGGACCGCCGCGGTAACGGCCTTCGGCGTCCTTTTCCTTGTAGATCTGCGCCAGGGTGCACTCGATGTACGAGGTCGACGCGCCCAGGAAGCCCATCACCCACATCCAGAACACCGCGCCGGGACCACCGTAGGCGATCGCCGTGGCGACACCGGCGATGTTGCCGATGCCCATGCGGCCGGCCATCGAGATCGCCAGCGCCTGGAACGAGGACACGCCCGCCTCGGACTTCTGCCCGGTGACGGTCAGGCGGCACATCTCGGCGAAGCCGCGCACCTGCATGACGCGGGTGCGGAGGGTGAACCACAGGCCGGCACCCAGGCAGAGCGCGATCAGCGCATTGCTCCAGATGATGCCGTTCAACCAGTTGAAAAAGGCTTCCACAGAGAGGGATCTCCGGACAGTGAGGGGCGGGAGGCGGGAAGGCTGTGCGCGGATGCGCCGCCGGACCCCTGCAAGATAACCGCAACCTGCCCTTTCGCGCAGTCCCCGGAAACGGTCAGCCGGGCCAGATCCTTCCGAAAAGCCGCAGATCGTGCAGTCCGTCCGGCTTGCGGATGGCATCGCGTCGCCGGCCTTCTTCGGCGAACCCGTTTTTTTCCAGCACGCGCGCCGAGGCGGGATTGGTATCCAGCACGTTGGCCTCGACGCGGTGCAGCGCCAGCGCGGGCGCCACCCAGTCGAGGTAGACCGCCACCACGCGGGTCATGTGGCCTTGCCCCCAACGCCCCCTGCCGAGCCAGTAGCCCAGTTCGGCGCTGTGCGCCTTCTCGCCCGCATGGGGACGCACGGCAATGCCACCGCAGGCCTCGCCACCGATCTCGATGGCGAACACCGGATGCGCGAAATCCACCACGCGACCGGCGAGGAACGCCTCGCCGTCGGCCCGCGTATAGGGGTGTGGAAACCGGTCGCTCAGGCCGCGCGGCACCTGCGGATCGTCCGCATGGCGCAGCAGGGCCTCGATATCATCCTGCCGCCATGCGCGCAGCAGGAACCCCTCGCCTTCGATGCGCACGCCGTCGAACGGGCGCGCGCCGGCATCAGCCATGGCCACCGACGGAAGGCGTTTCCGCCTCCAGCTTGCTCAGCTCGTGCGCCACCGCTTCCGGTGAACGCGTGAACGGCGCGAGCAGCGCGTAGAACGCCGGCACCACGTACAGCGACAGCAGCGTGGAGAAGGTCACGCCGAAGATCACCACGATGCCGATGGTGGCGCGGCTCGCCGAGCCGGGACCGCCCGCGACGACCAGCGGAATGGCGCCCACCACGGTGGCCACCGACGTCATCAGGATCGGGCGCAGGCGCACGCGTGCGGATTCGGCAATGGCCTTGGCGACGCTGGCGCCATCGTCGCGCAGCTGGTTGGCGAACTCGACGATCAGGATGCCGTTCTTCGCCGCCAGACCGATCAGCATCACGATGCCGATCTGGCTGAAGAGGTTCAGCGTGCCGCCGGTGACCCACAGGCCGATCAACGCGCCCAGCACCGCCAGCGGCACGGTCAGCATGATGATCAGCGGGTGGATGAAGCTCTCGAACTGCGCCGCCAACACCAGGTAGACGATCAGCAGCGCCAGCGTGAAGGTCAGCAGGATCGCGCCGCCGGCTTCCTGGTACTCGCGCGACTCGCCTTTCCAGTCGATCTGCGCGTAGTCCGGCAGCTCCTCGGATACGGTCTGCCGCGTCCACTCCAGCGCCTCGCCCATCGTGTAGCCGGGCGCCAGGCCCGCGCTGATGGTGATGGCGCGCAGGCGGTTGAAACGGTTGAACGTACCGGGCTCGGCGATCTCGCTGAGCGTCACCAGATTGGACAGCGGGATCAGCGCGCCGTCGCTGCCGCGCACATAGGTCTGCGCGAGGTCTTCGGTATTGGCGCGCTTGTCGCGGCCGGCCTGCAGCATGACGTCGTATTCCTCGCCGTTGTCCACGTACGTGGTCACCTGGCGCGAACCCATCATCGTTTCCAGCGTGCGTCCGATCTCCTGCACCGACACGCCGAGGTCGGCGGCACGATCGCGGTCGATGTTCACGCGCATCTGCGGACGTGTTTCCTTGTAGTCCGAGTCCGGATCCTGGATGCCGGGATTGCCTTCCATCCGCTGCAGGATGCGGTCGCGCCACTGCGCGAGTTCCGCGTAGTCGGGGCCGCCCAGCACCAGCTGGTAGCGCTGGCCGCGGCTGCCCACCAGGCCACCGGCCACGTTGGCGCGCGCCTGCACGCCGGGCAACTTGGACAGCTCGGCGCGCAGACCGTTGACCACGTCGTCGGTGGTGGCCTCGCGCTCGTGCCAGTCCTGCAGGAACACGATCACCTGGCCGGTATGCATATCCTCGCTGCCACCGAAACCGCGCGGCACGCGCGAGTTGGCGCGCTCGATCGGCTTGTCGCCGCCGACCTGGCCCATGACGATGCGCTCGACCTGCTGCATCTGGTTGACCATGTAGTCGAAGCCCGCGCCTTCCGGACCGTCGACCATGACGAAGAAACGGCCGCGGTCTTCCGCCGGCGCCAGTTCGCTGGGCACGCGCAGGCCGAGCACGGCGATCGCGATGCCGCACAGCGCCATCGCCGCCAGCACCAGGCCGAGGATGCGCTTGCCGGTCAGGCCGACCAGCCGCTCGACGTGGCGGCCATAGCCGTCGCTGACGCGGGTCAGCGTGCGGTTGGTCCAGGCGTTGAGTCCGCGCGGCTCGGTATGCGGGCGCACCAGCTTGGACGACATCATCGGCGTCAGCGTCAGCGCGACGAAGGCGGAAATCGCCACCGCCGCCGCCAGCGCCACCGAGAGTTCACGGAAAAGGCGGCCGGTATTGCCTTCCATGAAGCCGACCGGCAGGAACACCGCCACCAGGACCGCGGTGGTCGCGATCACCGCGAACGCCACCTGGGTGGTGCCGCGTCGCGCCGCGACCAGCGCCGGCTCGCCAAGGTCGGCGCGGCGTTGCACGTTCTCCAGCACCACGATGGCGTCGTCGACCACCAGGCCGATGCAGAGCACCAGCGCGAGCAGGGTCAGCAGGTTGATCGAGAAGCCGAACGCATACAGCGCGATGAACGCGGAGATCAGGCAGACCGGCACCGTCACTGCCGGGATCAGCGCGGCACGCAGGCTGCCGAGGAACAGCCAGATCACCAGGAACACCAGCACCATCGCCTCGGCCAGCGTCCAGTACACGCGCTCGATGGAGGCTTCGATGAAGGTGGTGCTGTCGAAGGCGACGAAGATGTCGGTGCCTTCCGGCAGCGTCTGCTGGATGACCTCGGCCTCGGCGCGCGCCGCGCGCGCGACATCCAGCGCGTTCGCGGTCGATGTGCGCACGATGCCCAGGCCGACGTTCGGCACGGCGTTGCTGCGCAGGTAGGAGCGGCGCTCCTCGGCGCCGAGCTCGACCTGCGCCACGTCGCCCAGCCGCACCACGTAGCCGTCGGTGCCCTTGCGCAGTGGCAGTTGGGCGAACTGCTCGGGGCGCTGGTAGCCGCGCTCGACACGCAGGGTGAAGTCGCGCGTCTGCGATTCGATGCGGCCGGCAGGCAGTTCGACGTTCTGCGCGCGCAGCGCGGTCTCGACATCGTTGGTGGTCACGCCGCGCGCGGCCATCGCTTCGCGGTCCAGCCAGATGCGCATCGCATAGCGCTGCCCGCCGCCGAGCTGCACGCGCGCGACGCCGTCCAGTGCGGACAGGCGGTCCAGCACGTAGCGGTCGGCGTAATCGGTCAGCTCCATCGTGTCCATCACGGTGGAGCGCATGTTCAACCAGATGATGACGTCGGCGTCGGCCTCGACCTTGGAGATCTGCGGCGGATCGGCTTCGTCCGGCAGGCGGTTCATCACGCGGCTGACGCGGTCGCGCACGTCGTTGGCGGCGGCCTCGATGTCGCGACTGAGATTGAACTCGATGGTGACGTCGGCGCGGCCGTTGCGGCTGCTCGACTGGATGGTCTTGATGCCCTCGATGCCGGACAGGCCGTCCTCGAGGATCTGGGTGATGCGCGTCTCGACGACGGCCGCAGAGGCGCCCGGATAGTTCACTTCCACCGACACGATGGGCGGATCGATGTTGGGCAACTCGCGCAGGGTCAGGCGCATGAACGACATGACGCCCAGCACGACCAGCAGCAGACTGACCACCACCGCGAAGATGGGGCGCTTGATCGACAGATCGGAGAGCTTCATGACGCTCAGCCCTGGCCGTCGGCGGCGGGCGCGTCCTGCTTCGCCGGAGCCGCCGGCGCGGCGTCGGCGACCTTCACGCCAGGTCGCAGCTTGCCGGTGCCGTCGATGACTAGGCGGTCGCCGGCTTCCACGCCTTTGACGATCTCGACGCGACCATCACGGCGCACGCCGGCAGTGATCGGCCCCTGCTCGACGCTGCCATCCGCCTTCACGCGGTAGACGAAGGAGTCGCGGCCCACCTGCACCACCGCGATCTCCGGGATCACCAGTGCCTGACGCTCCGGGCGGAACAGGCGCACGTCCAGCAGCATGCCGGGGCGCAGCTTGCGGTCGGGGTTCGGGAACACCGCGCGCACCGTTACCGCACGCGTGGCCGTGTCGATGCGCGCATCGACGGTCTCGACCGTGCCTTCGAAGGTCTCGCCCGGATACGCCGTCGCACCGGCGGTGACCGCGTTGCCGGCGGCGACCGAGGCCAACGCCGCTTCCGGTACCTGGAAATCCACGTACATGCGCGAGATGTCGTCCAGCGTGGCGATGCTGCTGTTGGCGGTGATCAGCGAGCCTGGGGAGACCTGGCGGATGCCGAGCACGCCGGCAAATGGCGCACGCACGCTGCGGTCGCCGATGTCGGCGCGCGCCTGGCGCACGCGTGCGGCGGCGGCATCGCGCAGGGCCAGCTGGGTGTCGAGCTGCGAGCGCGCGATCAGCTGCTGGTCGGCCAGTTCCTTCTGCCGGCGGTAGAGGCGTTCGGCTTCGGCGTAGGTGGCCTCCGCCTGCACCAGCGTGGCCTGCGCGGCGTCGCCCTTCAGCGTCACCAGCGTCTGGCCCGCCGCGACCTGCTGGCCGCTTTCGAAATGCACGTCCTGCACGATCTCGCTGACCTTGGCGGTCAGGGTGACGGACTCACGGGCCTTCGCCGTGCCCAGCGCCTGCAGGGTGTCGTTCCACGCGCCCGGCTGCACGACCTGGGTGGTGACCGGGATCGGACGCTCACCCGCATTGCCGTTGGCCCTCGCCTGTGCGCCCTTGTCACCGCCACAGGCAGTGAGCAACACCAGGGGCAGCGCGACCAACAGGGCGCGGGGGGCGAATCGGTTGAGCATGGACCATCCCGTAATCGTCGTTATTCAGGCAGTTTACCGGGCCCGCATGACGCAAAGCGCAGCGGATGCGGCGGTTGGTGCCTGAAACGCGCCAAAGGGCGTGTGGTGCACACGCCGGACCATGACCAATGACCCTTGCCGGCCATGGCAGGCCGGTCGGCAGGTTACTCCAGCCCCAGCTTCGCCAGCACCTGCAGCGCCAGCGCCTCGGGATCGTGCTCACCCGCCTGCAGGTGCACGTCGGGCTGTTCGGGCACTTCGTAGGGCGAATCGATGCCGGTGAAGTTCGGGATCAGGCCAGCGCGTGCCTTCCTGTAGAGGCCTTTCACGTCGCGCGCCTCGGCCAGCGCCAGTGGCACGTCGACGAAGACCTCGATGAACTCGCCTTCAGCGAACCGCTCGCGCGCCATCCGCCGCTCGGCGCGGAACGGCGAGATGAAGCTGACCAGCACGATCAGGCCGGCATCGGCCATCAGCTTCGCCACTTCCGCGACGCGGCGGATGTTCTCCACGCGGTCCTCGTCGGTGAAGCCGAGGTCGCGGTTTAGGCCGTGGCGCACGTTGTCGCCATCGAGCAGGAAGCTGTGGTAGCCCAACGCGTGAAGGCGCCTGTCGACCAGGTTGGCGATCGTCGACTTGCCCGCGCCGGACAGGCCGGTGAACCACAGCACCTTCGGCGCCTGGCCCTTCTGGCGTGCCCGCGCGGCCCGGTCGACGTCGACGTGCTGCCAGTGCACGTTGCCGGCGCGACGCAATGCGAAGTCGAGCGTACCCGCGCCTGCCGTGGTGTTGTCGTAGCGGTCGATCAGGATGAAGCCGCCCAGCGCGCGATTGCGTGCATAGGCCTCGAAGGCGATCGGCTCGTCCAGGCTGAGGTTGCAGTAACCCACCTCATTGAGTTCCAGGCGCTTGGCGGCCAGGTGCTCCTGCGTGTTCACGTCGATGCGATGCTTGATGTCCGTAATCGTGGCCGCGACGGTGCGGGCACCGATCTTCAGCCAATACGGCCGCCCCGGCAGCAGCGGCGCGTCCGACATCCACAGCACGTGCGCAGCGAACTGGTCGGCCACCTCCGGCGGATCGCCGCCGGCTGCAATGACGTCGCCGCGACTGATGTCGATCTCGTCGGTGAGCGTGAGGGTCACGGCCTGTCCTGCGGATGCCGAGGCCACCTCGCCATCGGCGCCGAACACCTGCGCCACCCGCGAGCGTCGCGCGGATGGCAGCGCGATGACCTCGTCGCCCGGCTTCACCTCGCCGACGGCGATCGTGCCTGCGTAGCCGCGGAAATTCTGGTGTGGGCGATTCACCCATTGCACCGGCAGGCGCAGGCCGCTTTCGTTTTCCTGTGCGTCGACCTGTGCCTGCTCCAGGTGTTCGAGCAGGGCGGGGCCGGAGTACCAAGGCGTCCGCGTGGAGCGCGACGACAGGTTGTCGCCTTCCAGCGCCGACAGCGGGATGCAGGTGACCTCGGCAATGCCCAGCCGCTGCGCCAGCGCGCGGTAGTCGGCGGCGATACGCTCGAATACGGCCTCGTCGAAATCGACCAGATCCATCTTGTTTACCGCCAGCACCACGTGGCGGATGCCGAGCAGCGAGACGATGTAGCTGTGCCGGTGGGTCTGCGTCAGCAGCCCTTTGCGCGCGTCCACCAGCACGACGGCCAGGTCCGCGGTCGATGCGCCGGTGGCCATGTTGCGCGTGTACTGCTCGTGGCCCGGGCAGTCGGCGACGATGAACTTGCGCCGGTCGGTATCGAAGTAGCGGTACGCCACATCGATGGTGATGCCCTGCTCGCGCTCGGCGGCCAGCCCGTCCAGCAGCAGCGCGTAATCGATGCGCTCGCCCTGCGTGCCGTGCTTGCGGCTGTCCTTCTCCAGCGCAGCCAGCTGGTCGTCGAACAGGCGCTTGCTGTCGTACAGCAGGCGGCCGATCAGCGTGCTCTTGCCGTCGTCCACGCTGCCGCAGGTGATGAAGCGCAGCAGCGGCTTGTCTTCGTGCTGCTTGAGGTAGCTGGCGATATCGGTAGGGGCGCTGTCGACAAGCGTGCTCATCAGAAATAGCCCTCCAGCTTCTTCTTCTCCATCGACGCGCCGGGATCGTGATCGATCACGCGCCCCTGCCGTTCCGAGCTGGTGGTCACCAGCATCTCGGCGATGATCTTTTCCAGCGAGTCGGCCTCGGACTCGATCGCGCCTGTCAGCGGATAGCAGCCCAGCGTGCGGAAGCGGACGCGGCGCTGCTGCGGCACTTCGCCCGCACGCAGCGGAAGACGTTCGTCATCGACCATCAGCAAGGCGCCGTCGCGCTCGACGACCGGCCGTTCGGCGGCGAAGTACAGCGGCACAACGGGGATGTTCTCCCGGTAGATGTAGAGCCAGATGTCCAGCTCGGTCCAGTTCGACAGCGGGAACACCCGCACGCTCTCGCCGGTGTTGATGCGCGCGTTGTAGAGGTTCCACAGCTCGGGGCGCTGGTTCTTCGGATCCCAGCGGTGCTTGTCGTTGCGGAAGGAAAACACGCGCTCCTTGGCGCGCGACTTCTCCTCGTCGCGGCGAGCGCCGCCGATGGCGGCATCGAACCGGTAGTGGTCCAGCGCCTGCTTCAGCCCCTGGGTCTTCATCACGTCGGTATGGACGGTGGCGCCGTGACTGATCGGGCCGATGTCGCGGGCGATGCCGTCGGGGTTGATGTGCACGCGCAGGTCCACGCCGGTCTCGGCGGCGCGCTGGTCGCGGAAGGCGATCATCTCGCGGAACTTCCAGCGGGTGTCCACGTGCAGCAGCGGGATAGGCGGGCGGGCCGGGGCGAACGCCTTCAGCAGCAGGTGCAGCAGCACCGAGCTGTCCTTGCCCACCGAGTACAGCAGCACGGGATTGCGGAACTCGGCGGCGACCTCCCGCAGGATGTGGATGCTTTCCGCTTCCAGGCGGTCGAGGTGGGACAGGCGGGGTACGGCGGTCATCGAGGCGGGCAGCGGGGACGGTGGACCGGACGGGCTAGCCTAGCAGGCGTCGCCACGGGGTCCGGGAGGCAGGCCAGTATTCGGCCGGGCGCTCATGCGGACGAAATAAGCGGGCGACATAAGCCCATAACCATGCGTCCTTTCTGGCCGGCGCAACGCCTTCCTAACATCGGTCGTCCCAGTCGCGCCCACGGGCCACGCCGATGTCCGCCACCCAGCCTGTCCTCGCCCCCATCCCCCTCGCGGAGGAACGGCGGGCGCTGCTGGCCCAGGCAGTGGCCGGACTGGACGGCGCCAGCCTGTGGTGGGTCTCCGGCTACGCCGCCGGGCTTGCGCAGGCGCAACTGGCTCCGCAGGCCTCGCCCGCCACCCCGCCGACGAAGGCGGTCGCTCCCGCGGTGGCCACGCAGGCCGCCCAGCGCCTGACCATCGTCTACGGCAGCCAGACCGGCAACGCCCGCCGGGCCGCCGAAGCGCTGGCCCAGCAGGCCGAAGCGTCCGGCCTGTCGGTCCGTCTGCTGCGCGCCGATACCTACCCGCAGCGCGAACTGGCCAGCGAGCGCCTGCTCTATATCGTCATCAGCACCCAGGGCGAAGGCGATCCGCCGGACGACAGCATCGGCCTGGTCGAATTCATCGCCGGCAAGCGCGCGCCCAAGCTGCCTGAGCTGAAGTACGCCGTGCTCGGCCTCGGCGACTCCAGCTATGCGGACTTCTGCGGCATCTCGCAGCGCCTGGATGCCCGCCTGGCCGAGCTGGGGGCGACCCGCCTGATTCCGGCCGGCGCGGCCGATCTCGACATCGATACCGTCGCCACCCCGTGGCGCGAGCAGGCACTGACCCAGGCCCGCGAGCTGTTGAAGGCACCGGCCGCCACGACGGCGCTGGCGACGGTCACGCCGCTGCGCCCCGGCCAGGCGGCGGTGTGGTCGCACGAACACCCCTTCCCGGCCGAGCTGCTGCTCAACCAGCGCATCAGCGGACGTGACTTCAAGGGCCCGCGCTTCGGACAACACGGCACCGCCGACAAGGATGTGCGCCACATCGAGCTGTCGCTGGACGGCAGCGGCCTGCACTACGAGCCGGGCGACGCACTCGGCGTGCGCCACCGCAATCCCGGCGCGCTGGTCGAGGGCGTGCTCGAGGCGCTGCGCCTGGACGGCGAGACCGGCGTCAGCGACGGCGGCGACACCCTGCCGCTGCGCGAATGGCTGGCTGCGCGCCGCGAACTGACCCGCCTGTCGCGCCCGTTCCTCGCCACCCATGCCGCGCATGCGCAGGCCGACGACCTCAACGCCCTGCTCGCGCCCGCGCAGAACGCCAGCCTGGCGCAGCTGTTCAACACGCACCAGCTGGTCGACGTGCTGCGCCGCTGGCCGGCGGGCTGGTCCGCGCAGGAACTGGTCGCCGCTCTGCGTCCGCTGGCGCCGCGCCTGTATTCCATCGCCTCCAGCCGCAAGCGCGTGGGCGAGGAAGCGCACCTGACCGTCGACGTGCTGGGCTACGACGCGTTCGGCCACGCCCATGGCGGCGCGGCCAGCGGTTTCCTGGCCGCGCGCGAGGAAGGCGACCAGGTGCCGGTCTATATCGAGGCCAACGAGCGCTTCCGCGTGCCGGCCGACGGCAGCCGCGACATCCTGATGATCGGGCCGGGTACCGGCGTCGCGCCATTCCGCGGCTTCGTGCAGGAGCGTGCGGAAACCGGCGCACGCGGCCGCAACTGGCTGTTCTTCGGCGCGCAGCACTTCAACCACGGCTTCTTCTACCAGAGCGAATGGCAGGACGCGCTGCGCAGCGGCGAACTGCATCGCCTGGACCTGGCGTTCTCACGCGACCAGGCCCGCAAGATCTACGTGCAGGACCGCCTGCGCGAGCGCGGCCGCGACGTCTACGACTGGCTGCAGAACGGCGCGCACCTGTATGTCTGCGGCGCCATCGCGATGGGCAAGGACGTGCACGCGGCGTTGCAGGCCATCGTGGTGGAGCACGGCGGCGTGGACGAGGACGCCGCGCGCGACTACCTGACCACCCTGCAGACCGACGGCCGCTATGGCCGCGATGTGTACTGACGGAATCCGAACATGAGCAGCCATTCCGTCGAAGACATCAAATCCGAGAGCAACCGCCTGCGCGGCAGCCTGCTCGACAGCCTGGCCGATCCGGTCACCGGCGCGCTGCGCGAGTCGGACCAGACCCTGATCAAGTACCACGGCAGCTACCAGCAGGACGATCGCGACCTGCGCGACGAGCGACGCCGGCAGAAGCTGGAGCCGGCCTACCAGTTCATGATCCGCACGCGCACGCCGGGCGGCGTGGTCACGCCGGAGCAGTGGCTGAAGCTGGACGCCATCGCCACGCAGTACGCCAACCATTCGCTGCGCATCACCACGCGCCAGGCCTTCCAGTACCACGGCGTGATCAAGCGCGAACTGAAGGCGACGATGCAGGCCATCAACGCCGCGCTGATCGACACGCTGGCCGCCTGCGGCGACGTCAACCGCAACGTGCTGGTCGCGGCCAACCCGCTGGAATCGCGCGCGCATGCCGAGGTGCAGGCCTGGGCGGCGAAGCTGTCCGAACACCTGCTGCCCAACACCCGCGCCTACTACGAGATCTGGCTGGACGAGGAGCGCGTCGCCGGCAGCGGCGAGGAAGAGGAGCCGATCTACGGCGCCACCTACCTGCCGCGCAAGTTCAAGGTCGGCTTTGCCGTGCCGCCGGTCAACGACGTGGACGTGTTCGCCAACGACCTCGGCTTCATCGCCGTGCTGGAAGACGGTGCGCTGGCCGGCTTCAACCTGGTCATCGGCGGCGGCATGGGCGCCACCCATGGCGATGCCGAAACCTATCCGCGCGTCGGCAACGTGGTCGGCTTCATCACCCCGGAACAGTTGCTGGACGTCGCCACCGCCGTGGTCACCACCCAGCGCGACCTCGGCAACCGCGTGCAGCGCAAGCGTGCGCGCTTCAAGTACACCATCGACGATCACGGGCTGGCTACGGTGGTCGCCGAGATCGAGCGCCGCAGCGGCGTGACGCTGCAGCCGGTACGGTCGTTCCGCTTCGAACACAACGGCGACCGCTACGGCTGGGTGGAAGGCGAGGACGGTCGCTGGCACCTGACCCTGCACCTGTACGCCGGTCGCATCGCCGATACCGCGCATGCCACACACCTGACGGGCCTGCGCGAGATCGCCAACGTGCACCGCGGCGAATTCCGGATGACGGCGAACCAGAACCTCGTCATCGCCGGTGTGCCCGCCGGCGAGCGCGAGCGCATCGACGCGCTGGCGAAGGCGCACGGACTGGATGCCGGCGAACGCCTGGGCACGGCGCTGCAACGCGCCGCCGTGGCCTGCGTGGCGCTGCCGACCTGCGGGCTGGCGATGGCCGAGGCCGAGCGCTACCTGCCCGATTTCACCGAACGCCTGCAGCCGCTGCTGGACAAGCACGGCCTGCGCGACGCGCCGATCGTGCTGCGCATCTCCGGCTGCCCGAACGGCTGCTCGCGCCCCTATCTCGCCGAGATCGCCCTGGTCGGCAAGGCGCCCGGCCGCTACAACCTGATGCTCGGCGGCGACGCCCGCGGCCAGCGCCTCAACACGCTGTACCGCGAGAACATCGACGAGCCCGCCATCCTCGACACGCTGGACGGCCTGTTCGCCCGCTACGCCGGCGAACGCGACGGCGACGAAGGCTTCGGCGACTTCCTGCACCGCAGCGGCGTGGTCGCCCTGCCCGCCTATCCCACACACCGACAGATCGCACTGGAACTGCACGCATGAGCGCCCTCGCCCTTTCCCTGGACACGGACCAGATCGCCGAGCACAACGCGTCGCTGGAAGCACAGACCGCCGAGCAGCGTGTCGCCTGGGCGCTCAAGCACGGGCCGGCGGAAGCGGCGATGTCGTCGAGCTTCGGTGCGCAGGCCGCGGTGCTGCTGCACATGGTCACGCGCCAGAAGCCGGACATCCCGGTGGTGCTGATCGACACCGGCTACCTGTTCCCCGAGACCTACCGCTTCGCCGACGAGCTGGTCGAACGGCTGCAGCTCAACCTGCAGGTGTTCCGTCCGCTGGTCAGCCGCGCCTGGATGGAAGCGCGCCATGGCCGGTTATGGGAACAGGGCCTGGTCGGCATCGAGCAGTACAACAGCCTGCGCAAGGTCGAACCGATGAAGCGCGCGCTCAAGGAACTGGGCGTCGGCACATGGTTCACCGGTCTGCGCCGCGTCCAGGCCACCAGCCGCGCCAACACGCCGGTGCTGCAGCGGCGCGAGGAGCGCTGGAAGGTCAACCCGATCGCCGACTGGACCGACCGCGACGTCTGGCAGTACATGAAGCAGCACGACCTGCCCTACCACCCGCTGTGGGAGCAGGGCTACGTGTCGATCGGCGACTTCCATACCACGCGGCGCTGGGAGCCCGGCATGCGCGAGGAAGACACCCGCTTCAACGGCCTCAAGCGCGAGTGCGGCATCCACATCGACGTCTGATGCGCGGACGGCGGCCGCCCGGCTGATCCGTTCGCACCGGTCCACCCCGGTTTCGTCGCCGCATCGCGGGGTCCGTCGCGCTCCCCCTTCCCTCTGCGGACCAGCGGGCTATCCTCCACGGCACTCCCGAAGCCGTGGTGTCCGACGTGTTCCCCAGCCTGCTCCTGATCATCCGCATCCTCATCGCCTGGTTCGTCGCGATCCTGATGGCGGGCCTGGTCTGGAACGGCCTCTTCGACCGGACCTTCCTGGCGGGCGGCGCGAGCTGGTTGTTCAACCTGGCCGCGACGCTGGTGATGATTTCGGTACTGATCGGCCTGATCAGCCACCTGCGCCGCATCTGGCTGATCACCGGCCGCCTGGACAGCGCCGCGCTGTCGAGCCGGCAGCGCCGGCAGATCGAAGTGCCACTGGATACCGCCGCCGCGTTCGCGCTGATCGAAGGCGCGCTACGCGAACTCCCCCGCGCCGAAGAAGCGGAAAGCGCGCCCGACAGCCTGCAGGTGCGGGTCAAGGTGCGCCGCGTGGACAGCTTCGACGGCCCCAGCCAGCCCTCGCGCTTCAACATCATGGCCCGCTTCGCGGTGAAGCGCGACCTGGTGCAGGCCACGGTCACGCCCGGCAACGGCACCAGCAGCATCACCCTGATGGTGGGACCGGATGCGAGCGCCTGGCTGGACCTGTTCGTGCTCGACGACGGCGTCAACGTGGAGAACGCCGAGGCCGTCACCCGCGCCATCACCCGCCGCGTCGCCGACCAGCGCCGGCAGGAGCAGGCCGATGTGGTGAAGACCGTCAGCGAGAAGGAACTGACGGTGGCGCGCCTGAACCTGCTCAACGCGCAGGTGGAACCGCACTTCCTCTACAACACGCTGGCCAGCGCGCAGGTGCTGACGCGCACCGATCCGCCGCGCGCCGACGTGATGCTGGGCCATCTGATCCAGTACCTGCGCAGCTCACTGCCGCGCACCGACGATAGCCTGTCGACGCTGGGCGAGGAGCTGCAGCTCACGCTGGCCTACCTGGAGATCCTGAAGATCCGCATGGGCAGCCGCCTGTCGATGCAGATCGAGGTGCCGGAGGCGCTGAAGTCGGTGCCGATGCCATCGATGATGCTGCAGACGCTGGTCGAGAACGCGATCAAGCACGGGCTTGAACCGAAGACCGGCGGAGGCACCATCTGGATCCTGGCGCGCCAGCACGACGACCACGCGACGCTGACCGTCGCCGACGATGGCCAGGGCTTCGGTGGCCAGAGCACGGGCACCGGTATCGGCCTGAAGAACCTGCGCGAACGCCTGCGCCTGACGTTCGGTGGCAACGCCTCGTTCGCCATCGTGTCCAACTTCCCCAGTGGCGTCGCCGCCACGTTGACGCTGCCGCTGGACGGCACCACGGGTGCCGCATGAACTTCCGGGGCGTGATCGCCGAAGACGAGGAACTGCTGCGTACCGCGCTGTCCTCGCTGCTGAAGGAAGCCTGGCCGCAGCTCGACATCGTGGCCGAATGCGAGGACGGCGCCAGCGCGCTGGAATCGATCGCCGAGCTGCAGCCGGACGTCGCCTTCCTCGACATCCGCATGCCGGGCCTGACCGGTATCGAGGTCGCGCGTGGTCTGGCTGAAGCGAGCCCGCGCACGCAGGTGGTGTTCGTCACCGCCTACGACCAGTACGCGATCGATGCCTTCGAACAGGGCGCCATCGACTACCTGCTGAAGCCGATCACGCGCGAACGCCTGCTCGCCACCGTGCAGCGCATCCAGGCGCGCGCGGCCGCAGGCCATCCCGATGGCGCCACGCTGGACGCACTGCTGCGCCACCTGTCGGCGCGCCAGGGCACGCCGAGCAAGCCGCCGCTGGTGTGGATCACCGCCAGCGCCGGAAAGGACACCAAGCTGATCATGGTGGACGACGTGGCCTACTTCCAGGCCGACAACAAGTACACCACCGTGATGACCGCCGACGGCGAGTCGCTGCTGCGCACGCCGCTGCGCGAGCTGCTCGACTCGCTGGACACGAACACCTTCAAGCAGATCCACCGCTCCACCATCGTCAACATGAAGGCCGTCGCCTCGGTCAGTCGCGACGACACCGGCCGCGGCCGGCTGAAACTGAAGACGCGACCGGAAGTCCTGACCGTCAGCCAGCCCTTCATGACGCTGTTCCGCAACATGTAGCGCCGCTCTAAACCCGCCCGCCCCGCGCGGCATCCAACGTGGCATCGCCGGCACGACGCACCTGCGTCGTGGAGGGCATGCCTTTGCCCAACGGAACACCCAAGGAAAACGCCATGCGCATCATCACGTCCCTGATGTCCTGCCTGCTGGCCCTGGCAGGATGCGACGATAAGCCCAGCGTCACCACCATCCACCACAGCACCGAAAACGGGATTGACACGCTCTTCAGCAAGAGCACGCTGAAGGAAGGCGTGGCGAAGTTCGAATGCTTCGCCAGCGAGAGCGGCCAGTGCCATTACCGCGTGTACACGGAGCAATGCCCGACGCCCGCACCGGGCGATAACCCGGCTGCCTGCGCGCGCACGACGCTGGAAGACTTCGCGTTGTCGCCAGGCAAGACGCATGAGATCCGTGGCCTGCCCGACGGTTACCGCGAGTGCGTCGCGCAGCAGGCGGTCGGCGAGCGCTGCCCTTCGTGAGCGCTCAGCCTGCCGGCGCGCCAGCACCTCGTCGTTCCAGCAGGCAGGCCAGCGCGAAGCCGATCAGGTAGGCGACCACGTCCAGCAAGTCGGGCGTGCTGCCCAGCACGATGCGCAATACCGGCGAAGCCACCTGCCAGCCCGTCTGCTGGCAGACGTACTGCATCGCCTCCACCGCCAGTCCTGCGACGAGCGCCAGCAGTGGCCGCATGGGCGGACGCATCCAGACGACGCTGGCCAGCAGGCAATACACCCAGACGACCGCGATGATGTCACCCGCAAAACTGCGCAGCCAGCCCAATCCCGCGCCGACGGTCGCCAGCAGGACAAGCAGCACGAACAGGCCCGCCGCCCATCCGGCCACGGCCGGATCGAACCGCCACCTCACGCGCTGCCGCAATGTGCGCCCTCGAGGCTCTTGCCGCCGCACGCGAGGCACTTGCGGTATTTCTGCCGCTGCCGGTTGTAGCGGATGCGCGACATCATGCCGCCGCAGGCGCAGCGCAGTTCGCGACCGCGCGCCCAGCGGTAGAGGCGCCAGCTGGAATGCAGTGCCCACGCCGTACCCAGCAGGATCGCCAACAGGAACGAAAGCGAGGCCAGCCGCTGCGGCGTGAGATCGCCGAATGCGCGCTCGGTGCGCGTCACCACCTCGGCCGTGGCGAAACCGCCGACCGCAAGCACCACGGCCGGGGCGTACATGCGGGCGACCATCCGGGAGATGCGGTTCATGGGGCACGATGCGGGGGGCGATGCGCGCAGACTCGCTCCCGCAGGCACACTGCGTCAATCACACCGCCGGGGGACGCTCAGCTGGTGATCGTCTGGGTCAGCGACTGCCAGGTGGGCGGCTCTGGCCAGTCCGGGTCCTGGTTGCCGTCGATCACCCGGCGCAGGTCGCGGCGGTCGATCTGCGGCGCCAGCGCGCGCACCAGGTCCAGCGCGTAGTCGCGCAGCACGCGCTCGCGCGGCAGCACCGCCCAGGCGATGCACTCCTTCACTTCCACCGGCGCCGGCCAGGCGCGCAGGTCGGTGTCGGTGGCATTCACCGCCATCTCGGCCAACAGGCCCACGCCGAGGCCGGCGCGGACGTAGGTCTTGATCAGGTCGGCATCCAGCGCGGTCAGCGCGATGTTCGGCTCCAGCCCCACCTTGGCGAAGGCACGCTGCAACGACGAGCCAGGTCGCGTCGACGACTCGTAGCTGATCAGCGGCTGGTCGGCGAGGTCGGCCATGCCGGGCACGCGCCCGAGCTGTTCCAGCGCATGCCCGCGCGGCACCAGCACCAGCCGCCGCCAGCGGTACAGCGGCACAGCGATGCCGGCCTGCGGCTGGTCGCCGGCCGTGCTGACCACGGCCATGTCGGCATCGCCCTGCGTCAGCAGGTCCAGCGCCTGACTCTCCGGCGCCTGCTGGAGGTGCACGCTGACCTGCGGGAAGTCGCGCTTGATCTGCGCGATGGCCGGCGGCAGCACGAAACGCGCCTGCGTGTGCGTGGTGACCAGCACCAGCTGGCCCTGGCTCTCGCGGCGCTGGTTGGCGGCGTAGGTGCGGATGTTGTTGGCCTCGGCCAGCACCAGCCGCGCCCGGTCGATCACTTCCTGCCCGGCCGGGGTCACGCTCTCCAGGCTGCGGCCCTTGCGCACGAACAGCAGGAAGCCGAGTTCGTCTTCCAGCTGCTTGAGTTGCTTGGACAGGCCCGGTTGGGTGGCGTGCACGCGCGCCGCCGCCAGCGTGATGTTCAGGTCGGCATCGGCGATCGCCACCAGATAGCGGAGTTGGGTCAGCGTCATCGGCGCGGGGGCGTGGGGCCCACGGGAGGGGGGCCTTGGACTGTAGAGGATTTGTCCGGACCGTAGCGGGCGCTGCTTATAACTGCAAGGCATATGGTTTTGGTGGGATGTCATTTCCGACCACCATGAGGGGCCGGTACGGTCGACAGCCCAGCCGCCAATCCCCGACGCCCGTGAGCGCTCCGCTGTTTCCCCTGTTCGCCGACCTGCAAGGCCGCCGGGTCCTGGTCGTCGGTGGCGGTCCGGTGGCGGAGCGGAAGACCCAGGCCCTGCTGCATGCCGGCGCCCGCCCCCGTGTCGGCGCGCCCGACCTCACGCCGCGCCTGCAGGCCTGGCATGAGGAAGGCCGCATCGAATGGATCGCCGGGCGTTTCGACGCCCCCTGGTTGTCGGGCGCCTGGCTGGCGGTTGCCGCGACCGAAGACGCCAGCGTCAACCGCGCGGTGGCGGCCGCGGCCGAAGCGCGCCATGTCTTCGCCAACGTCGTCGACGATGGCGAACTCTCCTCCTTCCAGGTCCCCGCCATCGTCGAACGCGGCCCCTTGCAGGTCGCCATCTCCAGCGGCGGCGGCGCGCCGATGCTGGCCCGCCACCTGCGACGCCAGCTCGAAACCCTGCTGGACGATTCGTGGGCCTCGCTGGCGGACCTGTTCACCCGCCAGCGCCGGCGCATCCGCCAGCGCTTCCCGCAGCCCGCGGAACGACGCCGCTTCTTCGAGAGGCTGTTGGCGGGACCGCTACCGCGCCTGTACCGGCAGCGGCTGCATGCGCAGGCCGAACAGCATTTCACGGCGATGCTGGACGAGCCCGTCGCGAACACGCGCAGCGGCAGCGTCGCCGTCGTCGGCGCCGGGCCCGGTGATGCCGGTCTGCTGACGCTCAATGCACTGCGCGCGATGAACGAAGCCGACGTGATCCTGCACGACCGTCTGGTCAGCGAAGACGTGCTGCGCCTCGGTCGCCGCGACGCGACCTATATCGAAGTCGGCAAATCGGCCTCCGGCCACAGCACGCGGCAGGAAGACATCCACGCCCTGATGCTCGAACACGCACGCGCCGGCAAGCGCGTCGTGCGCCTGAAGGGCGGTGATCCCTTCGTGTTCGGCCGTGGCGGCGAAGAGCTCGAATTCCTGCACGCGCATGGCGTTCCCTATGAAGTGGTTCCCGGCATCACCGCCGCCGTCGCCTGCGCCGCCTATGCCGGCATCCCGTTGACCCATCGCGACCACGCCCAGGCAGTGCGGCTGGTGACGGCGCACTGCAAGGATTCGTTCGACACGCTCGACTGGCAAGCGCTGGCGCAGGAGCGGCAGACGCTGGCCGTCTACATGGGCGTGGCGGGACTGGAAGGCCTGCGCGACCGACTGGTCGCCCACGGCCGCGCCGCCTCCACGCCGTTCGCGCTGGTGGAGAACGGCTCGCGTCGCGACCAGCGCGTGGTGACTGGCACGCTGGCCGATCTTCCCGAAACCGCGCGTTTCCACCAGGTGCATTCGCCCGCGCTGCTGATCCTCGGCGAGGTCACCGCCCTCGCCGGCACGCTGCACTGGTTCGGCGCGCCGCCGGTCGGCGCCCCGCACCCAACACATTCCCGCAACCTTCCGGCGCCCACACTGCAGGCCGCCTGAGCCCACGCCCCCACGGAGATCCCATGGCCGTTTACGACAGCATCCTCGACACCATCGGCCGCACCCCGGTCGTCAAGCTGCACCGCGTCGCGCCCGAGCACGTCACGCTGTATGCCAAAGTCGAATCGTTCAATCCGGGCGGCTCGGTGAAGGACCGCCTGGCGCTGGCGATCATCCTCGACGCCGAGGCCAAGGGCCTGCTGAAGCCCGGCGACACCATCGTCGAGGCGACCTCCGGCAACACCGGCGTGGCACTGGCGATGGTGGCTGCGGCACGCGGCTACAAGTTCGTCGCCACGATGGTGGAAACCTTCTCCATCGAACGCCGCAAGCTGATGCGCGCCTACGGTGCCAAGGTCATCCTGACGCCCGCCGCCGAGCGCGGCAGCGGCATGGTGCGGCGCGCCGAGGAACTGGCGAAGCAGCACGGCTGGTTCCTCGCCCGCCAGTTCGCCAATCCCGCCAACCCCGCATACCACCGCCAGACAACAGCGGCGGAAATCCTGCGCGATTTCGCCGGCCGCCGACTCGACCATTTCGTCACCGGCTGGGGCACGGGCGGCACGCTGACCGGCGTGGGCGAAGTGCTCAAGGTCGCGCGTCCGGAAGTGCGCATCACTGCGTCCGAGCCGGCCGGCGCGTCGCTGCTGCAGGGCAAGGAATGGCAGCCGCACAAGATCCAGGGCTGGACGCCGGACTTCGTGCCGGACGTGCTGAACCGCGAAGTGGCCGACGAGATTCTGTCGATCACCGACGTCGACGCCATCGCCACGTCGCGCCGGCTGGCGGCGGAGGAAGGCATCTTCGTCGGCATCTCCGCCGGCGCCACCGTCGCCGCCGCATTGCAGGTCGCGCAGAAGGCCAAGCCCGGCGACGTGCTGCTGGCGGTGCTGCCGGATACCGGTGAGCGCTACTTCTCCACGCCGCTGTTCGAAGGCGTCAACGAAGGCTCCGACGACGAATGGCTGGCCTCGCTGGGCGACGCCGCACTGCCGTAACCGATCAGCTGGACGGCGGCGCGACACAATCGCGCCGCCACGTCCATTCCATCGCCTGGCCGTCGTCGTGACCATCGTCGATGCGCGCTTTCAGCGTGTCGGGATCCGGCCTCGCATAGATCACCCGCTTCGGAAAATCGTGTGCGGGATTCGCAAACACCACGCGATTCTCCTCGACACGCGCCGCGTGGAACGTGGTGACCGCCGCGCCGCCCGGCTGCGCCAGCAACACCCAGCGCCCGTCCTGTTGCGCGATCCGCATGAACTCGAAGCCGATCGCCTTGCCGTCGCGCGTATCGCGGTGCATGCCGACCAGCAGCCCGGCGCGCGGCGCCATCCAGGTTTCCTCGCTGAAGGTCTTGCCCTGCTGCCCGCACCAGTGGCCAGCCAGCCAGTCGAGGTCACTGGCGGACGCCGGGGCGGCCGTCGACAAGGTGGACAGGAACAGTAAGGACGTCGCCAGGTGCTTCATAAGGCCGCTCGCTGCCGCGGATCACGCGTGGTGCGACCTTAGCAGGCGTCGGGTCAGACAGGCGACCTCCTCACCCATGTAGGAGCGACGTGAGTCGCAACCGCGAGCTTTGAACATCCAAGGCCCAAGAGCGAGCGGGATACATGTCAACGTAGGGACGGACCATGGATCGATGCCGCCGATAGAGTGCGGTCGCGACTCACGTCGCTCCTACTACGAGCAGATCACTGCTCGTAAAGCTCCAGCGGCAGATCGTCCGGATCGGCAAAGAAGGTGAAGCGGCGGCCGGTGTACTCGTCCACGCGCACCGGCTCGGTGGCCACGCCATGGACATTCAGATGCGCGACGGCTTCGTCGAGGTCGGTCACCCGCAGCGCCAGATGGCGCAGGCCGCAGGCTTCCGGCCGCGAGACGCGGGGTGGCGGCGACGGGAACGAGAACAGCTCGACCTGGGTGCCGTCGGGCAGCGCGAGATCGAGCTTCCAGGAGTCGCGCTCATCGCGGTAATGCTCCGCGACCACGCGCAAGCCAAGCACGTCCGTGTAGAAACGCTTCGAACGCGCATAGTCCGACGCGATGATGGCGACGTGGTGCAGGCCGGCGAGGCGCATGTCAGTGCGCCGCCGCGGCATCCGCGCCGGCATTGCCACCCGAAGGCGCCTTGCCACCACGCATCAGCAGCACCAGCGGCATCGACACCAGCGTCAACAGCATCATCAGCTTGAAGTCGTTGAGATAGCCGATCGCCGCCGCCTGCCGGTTGACCTCGGCATTGAGCAAAGCGAGACCGGTGGCGGTGGACGGATCCATCGCCGCAGGAAGCAGTGTCGTCTCCGCGCCGAACGCCGGGATGCGCGCGCCGATCTCGGCATGGTTCACCTGCATCGCGCGCGACAGCATCGTCATCACCACCGAGATGCCGACCGACGAGCCGATGTTGCGCACCAGGCTGAAGAGGCCTGCGGCTTCGGTGCGCTGGTGCGGTTCCAGCGTGGCGTAGGCGACGGTCGAGATCGGCACGAACACCAGACCCAGGCCCATGCCCTGCACCACGCCGAGCCAGACGATGGATTCCATCGATGCGTTCGGGCCGAACTGGGTCATGCCGTGGAGCGACACCACCATCAAGGCCATGCCGACCAGAATTGGCCAGCGCGCGTCGATGCGGCCCAGCAGGCGACCGACGATCATCATGCTGAACATCGTGCCCACGCCGCGCGGTGCCAGCACCAGGCCGATGGTCAGCACCGGGTAGTTCATCAGCGTGCTGAGGTACGGCGGCAGCAGCGCCAGCGTGGCGAACAGCACGATGCCGACGACGAAGATCAGCGCACAGCCAACAGCGAAGTTCGCATTCTTCAGCAGGCCCAGGTCGAGCAGCGCATGGTCGCGCTTGCGCCACCACCACAGGCCGTACATATACAGCGCGAGGAAGGCGAGCGCGGCTTCGATCTGGATCTCGACGCTGCCGAACCAGTCCTCGCTCTGTCCGCGGTCGAGGAACAGCTGCAGCGCACCGATGCCCAGCGCGAGCAGGCCCAGACCGATGCCGTCGAGCGGGCGTTCGTGCGGCACGTCCTTCTTGACGCTGGCCATGATGCCGAGCAGCGCGAGGATGCCGATCGGCAGGTTGATCAGGAACACCCAGTGCCAGCTGTAGTTCTGGGTCAGGAAGCCGCCCAGCGGCGGCCCGAGGATGGGGCCGACCATGATGCCCATGCCCCACATCGCCATCGCGGCGCCATGCTTCTCTTTCGGGAAGGCGTCGAGCAGCAGCGACTGCGAGATCGGCACCAGCGAGGCGCCGAACACACCCTGCAGGATGCGGAACGCGACCATCTCGCCGATGCCGCTGGCGATGCCGCACAACAGCGAGGCGACGGTGAAGCCGCTGACCGCGATGATCAGCAGGCGGCGACGGCCGAGGCGGCCGGCAAGCCAGCCGGTGACCGGCGTCAGGATCGCCGCGGCGACGATGTAACTGGTCAGCACCCACGACACCTGGTCCTGGGTGGCCGACAGCGAGCCCTGCATGTCCGGCAGCGCGACGTTGGCGATGGTGGTGTCCAGCGCCTGCATCAGCGTGGCCAGCATCACCGAACCGACCAGCAGCGTGCGCTTGCCGGTGTCTTCCTGCGCGGTGGCGGCAGGAGCGGTGGTTGTACTCATGGGGAATTCCGGAAGGGACCGCCGTGCGCGATGCACGGCGATCCAGAGGTCACCCGGGGCGCGGCGTCAGCGGGGCCGGGCCCCACCACAGTGCCCTCGCCCGCGTCCGCACACGCCCGGGATGACATGGAAACAGGACCTCAGCGTGCGGCGGTGGCGCGGCTGGAGGCGGTGCCGCCGTCGCGCAGTTCGACATGCACGTCGGCGCTCATGCCGGCGCGCAGCTGCGGCGCGTCGGCGGCGGCGCTGTCGATCTCCAGGCGCACCGGGATGCGCTGCACGATCTTCACCCAGTTGCCGGTGGCGTTCTGCGGCGGCAGCACGCTGAACTCGGCGCCCGAGGCGGGTGCGATGGAGGCCACGTGCGCCTTCCACTTCACGCCAGGATAGGAATCGACTTCGATGGTCGCCACCTGGCCGACCTGCATCTTCGTCAGCTCGGTTTCCTTGAAGTTGGCTTCCACCCAGATTGGCGACGTGGCGACCAACGGCATCGCGGTCTGGCCGACGTTGATGTACTCGCCCACCTGCAGGTCGTGCAGGCCGACGATGCCGTCGACCGGCGCGCGGACTTCGGCATGCGCCAGGTCGAGCTTGGCCTTGGCCAGCATCGCCATCGCGGCGCGATACTCCGGCAGGTCCTGCGTCGGCGTGCCCGGGCTGCCGCTCAACGAAGCGGTGGCTTCGGACTGCGTGGCGATGGCGTCGGCCAGGTCAGTGCGCGCTTCGGCGACGGCATGGCGCGCGTCGTCCAGCATCTTGCGCGAGACCAGCTGCTGGCCGGCGAGCTGCTGCATGCGCTGGAAGTCGCGCTGCGCCCACGCCAACGTCTCGCGCGCAGCCTGGATCGAGGTACCCGTGCCGACGACCTTGGCGCGGCTGGCGCTGGCGCTGTTGGCCATGCGCGCAACCAGGGCTTCGTTCTGCGTCACCGCGATGGTCAGCGGATCGGCGTCGATGCGGAACAGCAGGTCGCCTTTCTTCACCGGCTGGTTCTGCTGCACGGCGACTTCGACCACGCGGCCGCCGACCTGCGGCGCGATCAGGATGCGCTCGGCCTTGATATAGGCGTTGTCGGTGCTGACCTCGCGGCCAGAGGCGACGTATTCCCAGCCGAAGAAGCCGGCGACGGCGAGCGGGCCGGCAACCCACAGCCACACCGGCACACGGCGACGCTTGGGAGCGGGAGTCTTGGCCGCGTTCTCGGCGGCCTCGTTGATCTTGCTGGTCATGGTGGGTATCAGCTCTTGCGGAGAGAGGAGTCGCCGCGGCTGGCGCGGTCGAGCAGGGAGAGGTTTTCGCGGATCTGGCCGAGCACCTTCAGCGCCGTGGCGAGTTCGTCGGGATCGATACCGGCCAGGCAATCCTCGCGGACGGAGGTGGCTACGGCCTCGATGTCGTGCATCACCGCATCGGACTGCGGCAGCAGATGCAGGCGCCACACGCGGCGGTCGTCCGGATCGCTGCGGCGCTCGACGAAGCCTGCTTTCTGCAGGCGGTCGACAACGCGGCCGACGGCGATCGGTTCCATGTCCATCAGATCGGCCAACTCGGACTGGGTGATGCCCTCACTCGTGTGGATGCGCTTGAGCGCACGCCACTGCACGCGGGTCAGGCCCAGATGGGCGGCGCGGCGGTCGAAGACCCGGCCGAACAACCGGCTGAGGTCCGCGATCAGGTATCCGATGGTGCTTTGGCCGGCAGGTGTCTTCATGGGTGCCTATGATATAGCTGCTTAAGCAATAATGTTCATGGCGAGAAATCCCGTTCAGTCTTGGGAATGCCCAAAGTATTGCTATTCAAGGGAATTCAGCGCACATCCTGAACAACGACGCCCCGCCGGGCTCGCGGAACGGCGAACCGGGTGGCTCAGGACCGCCGGAAACGACGACGCCGGCACGAGGCCGGCGTCGAAGTCACTTCGTGGGGGCGAGGCGGCTTACCCCTCCCACTTGCCCAGCGCGGCCAGGCCGTTTTCCTTGGCGCGCTCGTACACCACGGCCTGGGCCTTGGCGAAGTTGCCCTTCAGGTCCTGCGACCAGAGCTTCAGCGCGGCCTGCTGCATGGCGCGGCCGTAGGAGAAGCTCAGCGGCCACGGCAGGCTGCCCAGCTGGTTCATCGCGTTGAGATGGGCGGTGGACTGCTCGTCGGTCTGGCCACCGGACAGGAACACCACGCCCGGCAGGATCGCCGGCACGGTGCTCTTCAGGCACATCACGGTGGACTCGGCCACTTCGTCGACGTCGGCCTGCTCTTCACAGTCCTTGCCGGCGATGACCATCGAGGCCTTCAGGATGGTGCCTTCCAGCAGCACGTTCTGCTCGTACAGCGCGCCGAACAGCGAGCGCAGCACGGCTTCCGTCACTTCGTAGCAGACTTCGATGTTGTGGTCGCCGTCCATCAGCACTTCCGGCTCCACCATCGGCACCAGGCCGCATTCCTGGCACAGCGCGGCATAGCGGGCCAGCGCGTGCGCATTGGCTTCGATGCAGGTACCGGAGGGGATGTCCTCGCCGATGGTGATGACCGCACGCCACTTGGCGAAGCGCGCACCCAGCTTGTAGTACTCCTTCAGGCGGTCACGCAGGCCGTCGAGGCCTTCGGTGACCACCTCGCCCGGACAGCCGGCCAGGGCATGCGTGCCCTTGTCGACCTTGATGCCGGGAATGATGCCGTGGTCGGCCATGTACTTGGCGAACGGCACGCCGTCCTTGGTGGACTGGCGCAGGGTTTCGTCGAACAGGATGGCGCCGGAGATGTAGTCCGACAGCTTCGGCGTGGTGAGCAGCAGCTCGCGGTAGGCGCGACGGTTCTCTTCCGTGTTCTCGATGCCCACGCCCTGGAACCGCTTGGCGATGGTGGTGGTGGACTCGTCGATCGCGATGATGCCCTTGCCCGCGGCCACCATGGCCTGGGCGGTTTCGGCAAGCTGTTCGATGCTCATGGGGTTCCTGGGGAAGCGGCGGGAAAGATACCAATTATAGCCCACTGACCAAGCGGCTTTGGCGATGAAGGAGCGTTGCAACCGGTTTCAAGAGCGCTAGATCGCCGGATCCGACGGTTCCGCTTTCAGATCGCCATAGCGCCAACGGTGGATCATGTTGGAGATACCCCGGCCTCGCAGCAGGAACACCGTCGCGAGCACGGCTTCGAACGCGGTAGCGATGGCATCCGGCAACAACTGGTCCAATCCGTTGTCCAGCGTCAGCGACCCCGGCGTCGCACGCGAAAAGATCACCCAGCGCACCAGCAGGTACGCCGCGTCTTTCAGGGCGACGAACAGAAACCACGCGCCGATGACGGAAATGGCGAGTCCGAGCCAGACGCGTGGCTCCAGGTCGCTCTCGAAGACTTGCTCTTTGGGGCTCGACAGGGTCAGTCGCGCCAGCTTGTCGGCGAACAGCCAAGCCAGCGCCAGTAGACCGAGCACGGACGCCACGATGATCAGCGATGTGCCTTCACTGCCCAGCGGCATCTCGCCCCGCCGGATCGCGATCAACAGCGAAGGAACGCCGACCAGCGCATTCGCCGCGACCCACACGATCACAGCGCGGATCGCGATGCACAGCAGGGTGTAAGCGTTCGTCCTTGTCATGCGCGACTCCGGTGATTACAGCTCGCCCAGGCCCTCGGCCTTGCCGCGCTCGCCCATCTGCAGCAGGCGCAGCGTATTGGTGGCGCCGTGCTTCTCCATGTGGTCGCCGCTGGTGAAGATCACGCGGTCGCCCTCGGCCAGCAGTTCGCGGTCGTGCAGCACGCGCATCGCATCGCGGGCGGCCTCGCGCGGCGCCAGGCCACGACTGTCGAACGCGATCGGGAACACGTCGCGGATCATCGCCATCTTGCGGCGCGCGCCGTCGTGGCGCGAGAACGCGTAGATCGGTGCACTGGAACGGAAACGCGACAGGAACCGCGCGGTGCCACCGGACTCGGTCATCGCGACGATCGCGCGCACGCCGATGTGCTCGGACAGGAACATCGTGGCCATCGCGATGGCCTGGTCGGCGCGCTCCAGGTTGCGCGGCGCCTTCTCGAAATCGGTATCCATCTCGAACTGCTTCTCGGCGCCGAGGCAGATGCGCGCCATCGCTTCCACCGCGCGCACCGGATAGCTGCCGGCCGCGGTTTCCGCCGACAGCATCACCGCGTCGGTGCCATCGATGACGGCGTTGGCGACGTCGAGCACTTCGGCACGCGTCGGGATCGGGCTGTCGACCATCGACTGCAGCATCTGGGTGGCGGTGATCACGACCTTGTTGCGCGCCAGCGACTCCCTGATGATCTTTTTCTGCAGGCCTGGCAGCTCGGCGTCGCCGATTTCCACGCCCAGGTCGCCGCGCGCCACCATCACCACGTCGCTGGCATCGACGATTTCGGCGAGGTTCTCGATCGCCTCGGTGCGCTCGATCTTGGAGACGAGCGCGGCGTCACAGCCATGTTCGCGCGCGATGCGGCGCGCCTCGTTCATGTCGTCGGCATTGCGGCAGAACGACACGGCGATGAAGTCGACGCCGATGTTCTCCGCCACATACGCGATCAGTTCGCGGTCGCGCTCGGTCAGCGCGCCCAGCGACAGGCCGCCGCCCTGCTTGTTCAGGCCCTTGCGGTCGGACAGCACGCCGTCGTTGAGCACGGTGCAGACGATGCGTTCGCCTTCGACCGACACCACCTTCAGCTGCATCAGGCCGTCGTCGAGCAGCAGGACGTCGCCGGCTTCCACGTCGCCCGGCAGACCGAGGTAGCTGACGCCCACCTGCGACGCATCGCCCGGGGGGGCAGCGGGATTGGCTACCAGGTCGAAGCGGTCACCGGTCTTCAGTACCACCTTGCCTTCGGCAAAGCGCTCGACGCGGATCTTCGGGCCCGGCAGGTCGGCGAGGATGCCGACTTCCGCACCCACGCGCTGCGCGGCGAGACGCACCGCCGCCGCACGCTTGGCCTGGCCGGAAGGATCGCCGTGCGAGAAGTTCAGGCGCACCACGTTGACGCCGGCGCGGAACAGGTCCTCCAGCACGCCGGGCGGGTCGGTCGCCGGTCCGAGGGTGGCGAGGATCTTGGTGCGGCGCTGGCGTTCGGTCATGGTACGGATTCCCTGTGATCGCGCAAACGCTACCACAGCGAAACGGGACCGTTGCGACCGACAATCCCCATGTCATCAAGCTGTCCCGGGACAGCAGCGATGCCTGTTGGCGCGACCTTGTGAAAGCGCTGTTTTCTAGCACTTTCGAACGCATGCGCGACTTCGATGGACTGGTATTTTTTTGGTCTCTGCGCGCACGTCGAATGCTGCGCGCGCACACCCGACTGCGCAAAAACGGCGGCGATGAAACGCGCGTTTGACTGCGCGCGTTTTACGCTCAGGCGAACAGTGGCCGCAATTGGTCCGGTGTCGCAGCGAGATGGGTTGCGCCTGCATCACGCAACTCCTGTTCACCACCGAATCCCCACAGCACGCCGACATTGCGCATGCCGTGGTGACGCGCGCCATCGATGTCCATATGGCGGTCACCGACCATCCAGCACGCGTCCGGCGTCAACGACAGTCGCCGCAAGGCTTCGCCGATCAGGTCCTTCTTGTGGCTCAGGCGGCCATCGGCGGTGGCGCCGATGATGTCTTCGAAGCAATGCCCGAACGGCAGGTGCGCAAGGATCTTGCGCGCATGCGGCTCGTTCTTCGCCGTTACCACCGCAAGCCGGTGCCCGTGCGCATGCAACGCCTCGATGGCGTCGCCGATACCGGCGTAGACCTGGTGCTCGAGCCAGCCGTGCGATTCGAAGCGCTCGAGGTAGAGCTCGACCGCCGCTTCGACCTTCGCCGGATCGCCGAGCAACGGCATGAAGCTGGTCCGCAACGAAGGACCGATCCAGCCCCGCAGCTCGGCCTCCGTCGGCACCGGGTGCTCCAGTTGCGTCAGCGCATGCGTGATGCAACGGGTGATGCCGACCGCCGAATCGATCAGCGTGCCGTCCAGGTCGAAGAACAGCGTGTCGCGGCTCACTTGGCGCGCGCTGCCAGCGCGGCCACGGCCGGCAACGTCTTGCCTTCCAGGAATTCCAGGAACGCACCGCCGCCGGTGGAGATGTAGCTGACGTCGTCGGCAATGCCGTACTTGTCCACCGCCGCCAGCGTGTCGCCGCCACCGGCGATCGAGAACGCTTTCGATTGCGCGATGGCGTGCGCCAGCGTCTCGGTGCCCTTGCCGAAGGCATCGAACTCGAACACGCCCACCGGGCCGTTCCACACCACCGTGCCGGCGGACTTGATCAGCTCGGCGTAGCGCCGCGCGGTCTGCGGGCCGATGTCGAGGACCAGGTCGTCGGCGGCGACGGCATCGACGTTCTTCACCGTCGCCGGCGCATCGGCGGCGAAGGCTGTCGCGACCACGACGTCGGTCGGCAGCGGGATCTCGGCGCCGCGCGCTTTGGCGTCGGCATCGATCTTCTTCGCGGTATCGATCAGGTCGGCTTCGTAAAGCGACTTGCCGACGGCATGGCCTTCGGCCGCGATGAAGGTGTTGGCGATGCCGCCGCCGACGATCAGTTGGTCGACCTTGCCGACCAGGCTGGTCAGCAGCTCCAGCTTGGTGGACACCTTGCTGCCGGCGACGATGGCGAGCAGCGGACGCGCGGGGTTGGCCAGCGCCTTGTCCAGCGCATCCAGTTCGGCCATCAGCAACGGGCCGCCGGCGGCGACCGGTGCGAAGCGGATCACGCCGTGCGTGGAGGCTTGGGCACGGTGCGCGGTGCCGAAGGCATCCATGACGAACACGTCGCACAGCGCCGCGTACTTCTTCGAGAGCCCCTCATCGTCCTTGCCCTCACCGACGTTCATGCGGCAGTTCTCGAGCAGCACGATCTGGCCCGGCTGCACGTCCACACCATCCACCCAGTCCTTCACCAGCGGCACGTCCACGCCAAGCAGTTCGGACAAGCGGGCGGCGACCGGCGCCAGCGAATCCGCCTCGCTCCACACGCCTTCCTTCGGGCGGCCCAGGTGCGAGGTCACCATGACCGCCGCGCCCTTCTGCAGCGCCAGTTTCAGCGTCGGCAGGGACGCGGTGATCCGCTGCTCGGAGGTGATGCGGCCCGCGTCGATCGGCACGTTCAAATCCTGGCGGATCAGCACGCGCTTGCCGGCGAGGTCGAGGTCGGTCATGCGGACGATGGGCATGGGAGGTCCTGGGCAGCGGGAAAGACGGCTATTGTCCCGCCTGCCCTGCCCTGCCGCAAACGACGGGCGACCTACGCGGAGGGACGGTTGCGCAACAGACTGAAGGCGAACGCCGCCACCAGCGCCGCACCGAGCACCAGCAGCCCCCACAGCAGCCAGGTCTTCCAGTCGCGCGGCGTGGGCGGTGGAATCAACGCGGCATCCCCGGCGAGTACCGAGGCCGGCGACAGGTACGCCGGCGCAGGCTGCCAGTCTTCACCCCGGTCGCGGCGCAGCGCATCCACGAGGGCCGGCATCGGGACGGTCGCGCGACTCGCCCGCGCGCTGCCCGCGACCAGTGCGTAGGGCGGCGTGCCCTGCGCGAGGAACACCATGACCTCCGGCCGGTAGCCCAGCCGCAGCGTCGGTACCTGGTCCGGCAATGCGCCCCTGTTTCGCAGCCGCCAGTAGCGATCGCGCGCAGGCCCGCTCGACAGCGGCTGCGCGGCCGAACTGCTGGGCTGCTGGCCGGCCACCCGATAGGCCACCCAGGGACCCGCGCGCAGGCGCCACGGCGCATCCAGCGCATCGCGGCTTTCCAGCGTCCACTCGCCGACGGCGTAGTCGTCGACTGCCAGGTCGGCGAGCGCCACCGGGTAACGTCCATCGCTTTCGTAGGCGAAACCGTCCACGCCCTGCTCGGAAACACGGCGGCCCCGCAGTTCCGACCACAGCACGGACTGCTGCGGGTGCACTTCGTCGAGGCGCACGCGCACCTCGCGGATCGGCAAGGCCGGCGAGGCGTCGAGCGGCACGAAGCGGATGTAGCGGAGTCCGGCACGGATCGGCGCTTCGTCGCGCAGCAGGCGTTGCGAGCCGCGCTGTAGCTCCACCAGCGTCACGCGCTCCTGCACCGTCTCCCACGCCTGGAGGTCCTGGCTGCCTTCCACGCGGTAGCGGGCTTCGCGCGGCGTCCCCGGGTCCCAGGTGAACTCCAGCGCTTCGGCGTTGTAGCGGATGCCGCTGAGATCTACGAGGAACGCACGCGCGGGACCCGCCGCGCTGCTGCCGCCGCCATCGGCTTCGATGCGGACGATGCGCCCGTTCTCGCCGAACTGCGCCGATACGCGCGAAGGACCATCGTCATCCTGCGGCGAGGCAGGCAGCGGGAACCACGGCACCACGATGCGTCGTGCCGGCAACGCCGTGGGTTGTTCCGGTCCGAACAGCGCGGCGGCGACCGGCTTTGCGTTCGCATCCAGCACGTCGATATCGCGCAGGTCGGGCCACGCGGTGGTCGTGTAGACATCACGATCCAGCACCACACGGTAGGCGCCCGCCTGTTCGGTCGACAACGCCAGCGGCCAGCGCTTCGCATACGGCGCCGGTGCGGGCGCCTGCGCGGCGGCGAGCGTGGGCAGCAGCCCGAGTAGCAACAAGAACTTCTTCATGCGGACACTTCCTCGTTCTCGACGCGGCGCGGCGGGGCCGGAGCCAGATACCCCACCACCGTGCACAGCAGGCCATAGGCGATGAACGAACCGATGCCGAGCAGGTTGCCCAGATGCTGCCGATCGACGAACACCAGCTTCGCCAGCACCACGCCCATCAGCACCGCACCGCCCAGCCACAGCATGCGCTGGCCACGACGCGAGCCGATCACCCAGCCCAACACGCCCAACACGCTCCAGGTGACCGTCAGACTGGTCTGCGCCAGGCTGCCGGAGACCAGACTGTCGTTCCACGGCACGTCGCCCCAGTGGTGGACGGCATGCAGCACCACCGAGGTGATCCACACGAAGGCCAGCGACGACAGGAGGACGATGCGCGCCGGCGGCAACGCGCGTTCCTCCGGCATCCACCAGCACAACAGGAGCACCAGCGTGCCGAGCTGGGCCAGCTCCAGCGGATTCAACACCGGAATCCAGGGCAGCGGCGTGGCATCGCCAGCGAGGAACAGCGACACCAGCCACCACAGGCCGAGTGCGGCGAACAGCACGCCCAGCAGTGGCGTGCGCCATCCGCCAAAGCGCTCGCCGAGCGGCGCAGCCAGCCACGTCCAGCGGAACAGGGCGAGCGCGGCGACCACCAGCCACGGCAGCGCGATCAGGCCCGCCTGCCAGCCATCGCCCATGCCCTCCACATGATCCGGCAGCCAGGCCAGCAGCAGGCTGGCCACCAGCGGCCACACCAGCCACCACACGAACTGCGCGGCGCCGGCGAGACGGTGTTCGCTGTCGCGCAGGCACATCAGGCTGCGTACGCCCATCACGGCATAGGCGAGCCATGCCCAGGCACCGTATCCGGCGAAGGGTTGCTGGTGCACGTCGGACTGCCACAACGCGAACAGCCCGGCGGACGCCAACCCGGCGAGGGTGGTCCAGGCCAACGCGGTGGCCGGACGCCGGCGATGGACTTCCGCGGCAAGCCAGCCGGTGAGCGCGATGAACACCAGCATGGCGTCGGGCTCGTCACGACGTGCGAGATACTCGACGATCTCGACCATGCCGTTGCCCAGCCACCAGGCGAGCGCCCACAGGTAATACGCCAGCGCGACGCCAGGGCTGCGTGCGCGGTAAGCCCAGGCGCTGGCGAAGCCCGCTACCGCGATCAGCAACGCGCTCATGAAAGACGCGTTGGCGAACATCGGCGCGACCGTTGTCGTCTCATGCCACGACACCACGTCGACGCGCGCGATGAAGAAGGCGACCGCCGCGGCGAGCTGCAGGCCGGCGCCGGTCAGCTGCGGCAACAGGCGCGACTGCCGCAGTCCCAGCCAGGCCAGCGCCGCACCTTCCAGCGCGAACACGCACGCCGTGGCCTGCGCCGACAGCGCCAGCGGTACCGACAGGGTGGCGAAGCCGACCGCCAGCAGCGCGTACGACTGCGCGAGCACGTCGTAGTTCGCGCGACGGCGCAACGCCCACGACAGTCCCGCATACAGCACGCCCAGGCCCAGCGCGCAGAACGCCAGCGGCAGGCGGCTGTCCTCGAAGCTGCCCCTCTGCATCAGGCCCGCCTGCAGCGAGAACGCCACCAGCGGCATGCCGAACACCAGGCAGCCATCGATGAAGTCGCGACGACTGGCCGGCTGGCGCCGCGCGAACAACAGCGGGATCAGCAGGTAGAAGACGAAGAACAGGGCGAGGAACGGTTGCGTGCTGGCGTACTTCTGCGGGCCATAGTCGAACAGGCCCCACGCCGTGCCGATGCCGAAGGTGAAGACGAAGCCGAGCAGGTTCAGTACGCGCCACGACTTGTACCAGGCGATGCCGACGATGGCCGCATTCAACACCGCGTAGTACGAGAACAGCGCCACGTGATTGCCGCTGCCGGTCGACAACCAGATCGGCGCGAGGAAGCCGGCGAGCAGCGCGAACACGGCCAGCGACTTCGCATCCTGCAGGACGGCCAGCATGCCGGCACCGGCGACCAGCACGATGCTCAGTGCAAACGCCGCCCCGGCCGGCATTACGCCGAAGATCTTGAACGCACCGAACACCACCAGCAGCAGCACGCCGATGGCACCGCCCTGCAGGCTCAACGCGAAGGTGCGATTGCTTTCGCGCTTGCGCCACGCGAACACCAGCGCGCCCAGCGCCGCGGCGGCGATGCCTGCCAGGCGCAGCTCCGGCGGCAGCGAGAACCAGCCCTGGTCTGCACCGTACTTCAGCAACGCGGCCACACCGGCGAACAACACCAGCACACCGATCTTGACCGGCACGTTGCCCACGGTGAACCAGCGTTGCACCGCGCGGATCGCAAGGGTGAACACGTCGGGTGTCGCGGGACGGGACGGCGTCTCGGCGCGCGGCGGACGCGGCGGCAACGGAAGAGCGGGCGCCGCGGGAGCCACAGGAGGAGGAGGCGTGGGCGCGGGCCGCTGTGGCGGGATGGGCGGCGGCGCTGCGGCCTGCGGCGGTCGCGGGGCCTCGGCGCGTGACACCGGCGGAGGCGCCGTCCGCACCAGCTCCGCCAGTGTGGGATCCGAGGGGGCAGCGGCCGCGTCGGGCCGCGCCGGCGACACCGCAGGTGCGAGGTGGGCGCTGTGCAGCTTGTCCACCTGCCGCTCCAGCTCCGTGACCCGGCGCTTCAGTCCACTGATCGCGACCAACGCCACGATCAGCAGTACCGGCACCGCCAGCACGGCCAGGCCAAGCAACACCAGGATTCCCGCCAGATCATCCATCGCCTACCCCGTCTCTGCGTATTCGGTGCAAGAAGGGGCATTCCGTCCCCCGGGCCGTCCATTCAGCCTCGCCGCAGCCTCGGGCAACGCGCCGGGATTTGCAAGAATCCGAGCCGCCGGTGGCGGGATCCGGCCCGGCTCGTATCACATGGCGATACCCGGAAACGACACGGGCGCCCAACGGCGCCCGTGCAGCACAGCGGGAACGGTGCGGCTTACTTGCCGGCGACCACGCGGACCATTTCCAGGCACTTGTTGGAATAACCCCACTCGTTGTCGTACCAGCTGACGATCTTCACGAAGGTCGGGTCCAGCGCAATGCCGGCCTCGGCGTCGAAGATCGAGGTGCGGGTGTCGCCGCGGAAATCGGTGGCCACCACCTTGTCCTCGGTGTAGCCCAGGATGCCCTTCAACGCGCCCTGGCTCTGCGCCTTCATCTCGGCCTTGATCTCGTCGTACGTGGCCGGGTTCTCGAGCTCGGCGGTCAGGTCGACCACCGACACGTCGCTGGTCGGCACGCGGAACGACATGCCGGTCAGCTTCTTGTTGAGCGACGGGATCACCACGCCGACGGCCTTGGCCGCACCGGTGGACGACGGGATGATGTTTTCGAGGATGCCGCGGCCGCCGCGCCAGTCCTTGTTGCTCGGGCCGTCGACGGTCTTCTGCGTGGCGGTGGCCGCATGCACGGTGGTCATCAGGCCGCGCTTGATGCCCCACTTGTCGTGCAGCACCTTCGCGA
Source organism: Pseudoxanthomonas sp. LjRoot143 (assembly GCF_964252945.1). Classification (NCBI taxonomy): domain Bacteria; kingdom Pseudomonadati; phylum Pseudomonadota; class Gammaproteobacteria; order Lysobacterales; family Lysobacteraceae; genus Pseudoxanthomonas; species Pseudoxanthomonas sp. LjRoot143. The sequence goes on from NZ_CAXUPM020000001.1 coordinate 3,061,623, forward strand.
TCGGGGCCAGGCAGTTGGTCGTGCACGAGGCGTTGGAGATGATGGCCTCGCCGTTGTAGGTCTCGTGGTTCACGCCGTAGACGAACATCGGCGTGTCGTCCTTCGACGGCGCCGACAGGACGACCTTCTTCGCGCCAGCATCGAGATGCTTCTGCGCGGTGGCCTTGTCGAGGAACAGGCCGGTGGATTCGATGACGATGTCGGCGCCGACTTCATCCCACTTCAGGTTGGCGGGGTCGCGTTCCTGGGTCAGGCGGATCTTCTTGCCGTTGACGAACAGTGCGCCGCCCTCGACCTTCACGTCGCCATCGAAGCGGCCGTGCACGGAGTCGTACTGCAGCATGTAGGCCAGGTAGTCCGGCTCCAGCAGATCGTTGATGGCGACGATCTCGATGTCGTTGCCGAAATTCTGCACGGCGGAACGCAGCACGTTGCGTCCGATGCGGCCGAAGCCGTTGATACCCACCTTGATCGACATTGCTCAGGACTCCTGCGGCCGCGCGCGGCGCGGCGGGGTTGACGGGGGCCGTCATTCTAACAGGCCGCCCCCGCCGCGAAGCCCCGTGGGCATTGATCAGGATCAAGGCATGGCGGGAAACCGGGGCAGAGACTGGCGCCACATTCCAACGAGCGTCACCACCATGAAGAAGACCCTGATCCCGATTGCCATCGCCCTCGCCCTGGGCGCCGCCGTTCCCGCCTTCGCCCAGTCCAAGGGCGACTGGACGCTGGGCGTCGGCGTGCACCAGGTCAATCCGAAGTCGGACAACGGCACCATCGCGGCCGGCACGCTGCCGCTGGAAATCGACAGCGACGTCAAGCCGACCGTGACCTTCGAGTATTTCCTGCGCGACAACCTGGGCCTGGAAGTGCTGGCCGCGCTGCCGTTCAAGCACGACATCTCGGTGAAGGGCGTGGGCAAGGTGGGCGAAACCAAGCACCTGCCGCCGACCGTCTCGCTGCAGTACCACTTCAACAGCAAGGGCAAGGTGTCGCCGCTGCTCGGTGTGGGCCTGAACTACACGACGTTCTTCAGCGAAGACACCACCGGCGCGCTCGAAGGCGCCAAGCTGAAGCTGGACGACTCGTGGGGCCTCGCCGCTCACGCCGGCCTGGATTTCAAGGTCAGCGAGCGCAGCGCGGTGCGCGTGGACGTGCGCTGGGCCGACATCGACACCGAGGTCGAAGTCGAAGGCGCCAAGCTGGGCACCGCCAACATCGACCCGCTGGTGTACGGCGTGGCTTATGTCCTGAAGTTCTGAGCAGGCCGTCGATCCAGCGCCTGCGGTAAATTGGGGAACGGCCCGTGTCGGTTACAGTACCGGCATGGTCCGTTCCCTTCTTTTCTCACTCGCCCTCGTCGTCTCCCTTGCCATGGCCCTTGCGCCCATGCCCGCGTACGCGTGGGGCCCGCTCGGCCATCGCCTGGTCGCGCTGCTGGCGTGGGACGACCTGACCCCACACGCACGCCGCGAGATCGAGACGCTCCTGAAAGGCGAATCCGACCCCACCTTGGCCGGGATCGCGAGTTGGGCGGACGACCTGCGCGAGAGCGACCCCGTGCTCGGCCGCAAGACGGCGCGCTGGCACTTCGTCAACATCGGCGAACACGACTGCGACTACCAGCCTGCGCGCGATTGCCCGGGCGGCAACTGCGTGGTCGAAGCGATCCGGACACAGGCGACCATCCTGGCGGATACGAAGCGCACGCGTGCCGAACGCCTGCAGGCGCTGAAATTCGTGGTGCATTTCGTCGGCGACGTGCACCAGCCGCTGCATGCGGGTTACGGCCGCGACAAGGGCGGCAACGACGTGCAGGTCAACTGGAATGGCCGCGGCACCAACCTGCACACGCTGTGGGACAGCCGCATGCTGGTGACGAACGGCCGCAGCGAAGCCGACTACCTGCGTCACCTGCGCGCATTGCCGCGGCCGTCGCTGGACGCGATCGCCCTGCCGCCACCCGCGGAAGCTTGGGCCGAGCAGTCGTGCCGTGTGGTGACCCAACCGGATTTCTATCCGCGCCGCGCGAAGCTTGAACAGAGCTACGTGGACAAGCACCTGCCCATCGCCGAGCGCCAGCTGCGTGCCGGTGGTGTGGCGCTGGCGGCGGTGTTGAACAAGGCGCTGGACCGGCACTGACCTTCCCCTCGACATCGCGAGATCGCACATGACGCTCCGCCCCTGTCTCCCGCTCCTGATGGCGATCTGCCTCGTTCCCCCGGCACTGTCCGTACGCGCACAGTCGCATGCCGCGCACGCGCCCTCCGCACCATCGCCCGGCCGCGTGGAGCTGCCATGGCACGCGGACCTGTTGCAGGGCCTGCCACGTCACGCGGTCAGCATGGACGTGCACGGTACGCCGCTGCAGTGCCGTGGCGTGGATCTTGTCGACGTGCTGCGGCGCGCCGGTGCGATGCCCACCGATCCGCTGCGCGGCGCGCACCTCGCCCGCCGCGTGGAAGTGCGCGCGCGTGATGGCTACACGGTCGTGTTCTCGCTGGGCGAACTGGATCCGACCCTCGGCAAGCAGCGCGTCTATGTGGCCGACGAATGCGATGGCAGGCCGCTGCCGGCCGAGGCCGGTCCAGCCCGGCTGCTGATTCCCGGCGACTCACGCCCTGCCCGCAGCGCGCGCCAGATCCAGACCTTCGTCATCGAGTAGTCCTCTCTTCATCACAGGAGTCGTTCGCATGAACCTGTCCGCGTTGCTCCGCCCTGTCGTTGCCGTCGCCTTCCTGCTCGCCGCTGCGTTCGCACCCACCGTCGTGCACGCACAGGACGATGCAGGCCTCACCGTCTTCGCCGCCGCCAGCCTGAAGGAGTCGCTGGACGAAGCCGCCGCCGCCTACCAGAAGCAGACCGGCACTCCCGTGCGCGTGTCCTATGCCGCCAGTTCAGCGCTGGCACGGCAGATCGAACAGGGCGCGCCGGCCGACGTGTTCTTCTCCGCCGACCTGGAATGGATGGACTACCTGCAGGAACGCAACAAGCTGGAGACGGCCACACGCCGCAGCCTGCTGGGCAACCAGCTGGTGCTGGTCGCGCCGAAGGCGAGCACGGCGCGGGTGGACCTGAAGCGCCCGGCAACCTTCCTCGCCGCGCTCGGCGATGGCCGCCTGGCCGTGGGACAGACGCAGACCGTACCGGCCGGCAAGTACGCCAAGGCGTCGCTGGAATCGCTGTCGCTGTGGAACGGCGTCAAGGCACGCCTGGCCGAATCGGAAAGCGTGCGCGCCGCGCTGATGCTGGTGGCACGTGGCGAGACACCGCTGGGCATCGTGTACGCGTCCGACGCGAAGGCCGAACCGGCCGTGCGCGTCGTTGCGACGTTCCCCGAGGACTCGCATCCCGCCATCGTCTACCCGGTAGCGGCCTTGCGCGGCACGCGTTCTGCACAGGCCACGGCCTTCGTGCAGTGGCTGGCCTCACCTGCCGCCGATGCGATCTTCCAGCGGCGCGGCTTCGCAGTGAAGAACTGACCGGCACATGCTCGACGCGTTCTCGCCGGAAGAACTCACTGCCATCCGCCTCAGCCTGAAGGTGGCGCTGGTGGCGGCGCTCGCCATCCTGCCGTTCGGGGTGCTGGTGGGCTGGCTGCTGGCGCGCACGCGGTTCCCCGGCAAGGCATTGCTCGATGCGGTCGTGCACCTGCCGCTGGTGCTGCCCCCGGTGGTGATGGGTTACGCGCTGCTGGTGACGCTGGGCACGCAGGGTACGGTCGGTGCGTTCCTGCAGGAACACTTCGGGATCGTGTTCGCGTTCCGCTGGACTGGCGCCGCGCTGGCCTGCGCGGTGATGGGGTTTCCGCTGATGGTGCGATCGATCCGTCTGTCGCTGGAAGCGACAGACCGGCGACTGGAGCAGGCGGCTTCCACGCTCGGCGCAGGTCCGTGGCGCGTGTTCTTCACCGTCACCCTGCCGCTGGCGTGGCCCGGTCTGGTCGCCGGCAGCGTGCTGGCGTTTGCGAAGGCGCTGGGCGAATTCGGCGCGACCATCACCTTCGTATCGAACATCCCCGGTGAAACGCAGACGCTTTCGTCCGCCATCTACGGACTGATGCAGGTCCCGGGCGGCGAAGCCGGCATCTGGCGACTCGCGGCGGTCGCGGTGGTGATCTCGCTGGCGGCGCTGCTGTTCTCGGAGTGGCTGGTGCGACGCCACTACACGCGCCAGGGGGAAGACAGCTGATGTTGAAGCTCGACATCGAACTCCGCCGCGGCCACTTCCATCGTCATGTCCGCATCGACGACGACGCCCGCGTGATCGCGCTGGTCGGACCCTCGGGCGCCGGCAAGACCTCGGTGCTCAATGCCATCGCCGGCCTGGTAACGCCGGTCGCGGGGCGCATCGAAGTGGATGGGCATTGCCTGTTCGACAGCGCATCGCGCATCGACGAACCCGTGCATCGCCGGCGCGTGGGCTACGTGTTCCAGGATGCGCGGCTGTTCCCGCACCTCGACGTGCGTCGCAACCTGCAGTACGGACGCCATGGCGGGCGCGGTACCCCGCAGTTCGGCTTCGACACCGTGGTCGACCTGCTGGGTATCACCCCCCTGCTGGATCGCCGCACGCGCAACCTGTCCGGTGGCGAAGCGCAGCGCGTGGCGATCGGCCGTGCGCTGCTGTCGCAACCGTCGCTGCTGCTGTTCGACGAGCCGCTGTCTGCGCTGGACCAGGCGCGTCGCGAGGAATTGATCCCCTACCTGCAGCGCGTGCGCGACGAGATCCGCCTGCCCATCGTCTACGTCAGCCACCACCCTGACGAAGTCCGCCGCGTCGCCGACTCCATACACGCTCTCGACTGAGCTGCGCGTAGGCTGCTGCCGGACATCGGAGCCGCCGCATGAGAAAACAGCGCTGGAAGACCCTTCCGCCCGACCAGGCACGGCGCTACCTCGAGCCCGGCCCTGTCGTGCTGCTCAGCACGGCGCACCGGGACGAGCGTGCGATCATGACGCTGGGCTGGCACATGATGCTGGGCTACGACCTGGTCGGCACGTATCTCTGGCAGGCGAACCGCAGCCACGCCCTGGCCCGCGCCAGCCGCGAGTGCGTGATCAACCTGCCGACCGAGGACCTGCTGGACACGGTGGTGCGGATCGGCAACTGCAGCAGCACCGAGCAGGACAAGTTCGAGCGCTTCGGCCTGACCGCGCTGCCCTCACGCGACGTGGACGCACCCGGCATCGGGGAGTGCCATGCGCGCTTCGAATGCCGCCTGCACGAGACCCGCATCACCGCCGACTACCCGCTGTTCGTATGGCGCATCGTCCACGCGCATGTCGCCACCTCGCCCCGCCTGCCGCGCACCGTGCATTACCGGGGCGATGGCCGCTTCATGGTGTCCGGCCGTGAGGTATCCCGGCGCCGGCTGTTCCGGCCGGACATGCTGGAGCAGTAGGCCCATGGCCGGTTAACGCCCGGCTGGGTACGCTGCGCGCATGGCCAAGCACCTCAACGACCTCGAAGAAGCCGTCGACCTCATCCTGTCCCATACCTATGGGCCGCTGCGCATGGGCGCGCCGCTGGGCATCGGCAAGCCGCACCGGCTGCTGAATGCGCTGTACGCGCGCATCGCCGCGGATCCGTCGCGCCCGTGGACGCTGTACACGGCGCTGTCGCTGGATCCGCCGGGCGGCGGCAAGGGACTGGAAGGGCGCTTCGTGAAGCCCTTCGCCGCGCGGCATTTCGGCGGGGACTTCCCGCGACTCGCCTACGTACAGGCGATCAAGCGCGACGCACTGCCCGCGAACATCGAGGTGGAAGAGTTCTACATGCAGGGCGGTGCGTTGCTGCGCTCGGCCACGGCGCAACGCCATTACGCCAGCCTCAACTACACCCACGTCGCCCGTGTGCTGGCCGATCGCGAACTCAACGTCATCGTGCAGAAGGTCGCACGCGAGCCGAACGGCACCCGGCTGTCGTTCTCGTGCAACAACGACCTGACGCAGGACGCCGTGAATGCCATCGTCGCGCGAGGACTTCCGCGGCCGATGCTGGTGGCCGAAGTCGATCCCGATCTGCCCTGGATCGGCGGTACCGCCGCGGTCGAGGAGGACTACTTCGACCTGGTCGTCTCGCCGTCGGGCCCTTATCCCCGCCTGTTCGGACTACCGCGCCAGCCGGTGTCGGATGTCGACTACGCCATCGGCCTGTACGCCAGTGCGCTGGTGCGCGACGGCGGCACGCTGCAGATCGGCATCGGTGCGCTGGCCGATGCGCTGTGTCACGCGCTGGTGCTGCGCCACACCGACAACGCGACCTACCGCCGCGTGCTGGCGGCGCTGGATCCGGAACTGGAACGGCACCCTGCCGTGATCGCCAGCGGCGGCCTGGATGCCTTCGCCGTCGGCCTGTACGGCTGCAGCGAGATGGTCAACGAAGGTTTCAAGCGACTGGTCGAGACCGGCGTGATCCGCCGCAAGGTGGTGGACGACGAAGCGCTGATGCAGCGGCTCGCCGACGGCACCGCCAACCTCGGCGACCAGGCAAGGCTGGAGCGCGATGGCGAATACCTGCATGGTGCGTTCTACCTCGGCTCGCCGGCGTTCTACGACTGGCTGCGCGCGTTGCCGGACGACCAGCGCCGCGCGATCGGCATGCGCCGCATCAGCCTGATCAACGAACTGGAGCGTGGACGGGAATCGCTGGCGCGCCTGCAACGCCACGACGCGCGTTTCTTCAACTCCTGCATGATGGCGACCGTGCTGGGTGCCGCGGTGTCCGACGGTCTGGAAGATGGTCGCGTGGTGTCCGGCGTCGGCGGGCAGTACAACTTCGTCGACATGTCGAATGCGCTGGACGGCGCGCGCAGCGTGCTGATGTTCCGCGCGGTACGCGAGGATGCCGGGGCCGCCGGATCGAACGTGCGCTGGAACTACGGTCACACGACCATCCCGCGCCACCTGCGCGACCTGTACGTCAACGAGTACGGCATCGCCGATGTCCGCGGCAAGAACGACGAGGACTGCATCATCGCGATGGGCGGCATCACCGATGCGCGCTTCCAGGAAGGACTGATGGCGCAGGCGCAGCAGGCCGGAAAGTTGCGCGCGACCTTCCACGCACCCACCCACTGGATCGACAACACACCCGTACACCTGTCCGCACGCCTGCGCGCGTTCCGTCACGACGGCACCCTGCCCGACTACCCGCTGGGCAGCGATTTCACCGGGGTCGAGCAGCGCATCGTCAAGGCGCTGGGCTGGCTGAAGGCGAGTACCGCCACGCCGGCAAAGAAAATCGGCACCGTGTTGCGTGCGCTGAGTGCACGCGTGGAGGATGCCGAGGCGATGGCGCGGATGGGGCTGGACGCACCCGGCAGCCTGGGCGAGCGCATCGAAGCCAAGCTGCTGGCGCTGGGATTGCGCGAGACCCGCTAAGTCCGGCGCAAGAAAAAAGCCGGGCGATGCCCGGCTTTTCTCATCCACTCGACGTAGTCCGCCTCAGAGCGACTTCGCCGCCTCGACCACCGCATCGGCGGTGATGCCGAAGTGCTTGTACAGCGCGTCCGCCGGTGCGGAGGCGCCGAAGGTCGTCATGCCGATGACCGCGCCGTCCAGGCCGACGTACTTGCCCCAGAAGTCGGCGATGGCGGCTTCGATCGCGACGCGCTTGCGCACGGCCTTCGGCAGCACTGCTTCGCGGTAGGCGGCGTCCTGGCGGTCGAACACGTCGGTCGACGGCATCGACACCACGCGCGTCTTGATGCCCTGCGCGTCCAGCGTGGCCTTCGCCTGCGTGGCGAGGCCGACTTCCGAACCGGTGGCGATCAGGATGACGTCCGGCGTGCCGTCGGCATCGGCCAGCACGTAACCGCCGCGCGCAATCTCGCCGACCTGCGCGTCGGTACGCGGCTGGTGCGGCAGGTTCTGGCGCGAGAACACCAGGCAGCTCGGGCCGTCCTGGCGGACGATCGCCTGCTTCCACGCCACCGCCGATTCCACCGCGTCGCACGGACGCCACACGTCGTTGTTCGGGATGTAGCGCAGCGAGGCGAGGTGCTCGACCGGCTGGTGGGTCGGGCCGTCTTCGCCCAGGCCGATGGAATCGTGCGTGTACACGTGGATGGCGTGCGCCGGGATCAGCGCGCTCATGCGCACGCCGTTGCGGGCGTAGTCGCTGAACACCAGGAACGTGGCATCGAACGGCACGAAGCCGCCGTGCAGCGCCAGGCCATTGGCGATCGCGGTCATGCCGAACTCGCGCACGCCGTAGTACACGTAGTTGGCGTTCGGATCGGTGGTGGAGACCGACTTGCTGGCCTTCCACAGCGTCAGGTTGGAGTGCGCCAGATCGGCCGAACCGCCGACCAGTTCCGGCAACAGCGGCGCAAACGCTTCGATGGCGTTCTGCGAGGCCTTGCGCGAGGCGATGACCGGACCTTCGGCCTGCACCTTGGCGATGTAGGCATCGGCCTGCGCGGCGAACTCGGCGGGCAGCTCGCCCGAGGCGCGACGCTTCAGCTCGGCGGCCTGTTCCGGGAACTGTGCGGTGTAGGCGTCGAACAGCGCATTCCAGTCGGCTTCCAGCGCCTTGCCGGCGTCGACCTTGTTCCAGCCGGCGTAAATCTCGGCGGGGACCTCGAACGGACCGTACGGCCATTCCAGCGCGGCGCGCGTGGCCTCCAGTTCGTCCTTGCCCAGCGGGGCGCCGTGGCTGGACTCCTTGCCGGCCTTGTTCGGCGAACCAAAGCCGATCGTGGTGCGGCAGCAGATCAGCGTCGGCTTGTCGGTGGCCTTCAGCGCGGTGTCGATGGCGGTCTTGATCTCGACCGGATCGTGGCCGTTGACGTTGCGCACCACCTGCCAGCCGTAGGCCTCGAAGCGGGCCGGCGTGTCATCGGTGAACCAGCCGTCGGTGTTGCCGTCGATGGAGATCTTGTTGTCGTCCCAGAAGCAGACCAGCTTGCCCAGGCCCCAGGTGCCGGCGAGCGAGGCGGCTTCATGCGAGACGCCTTCCATCAGGCAGCCGTCCCCCATGAACACGAAGGTGCGGTGGTCGACGATGGCGTGGCCTTCGCGGTTGAAGCGCTGCGCCAGCAGCTTCTCGGCCAGCGCGAAACCGACCGCGTTGGCGAAACCCTGACCGAGCGGACCGGTGGTGGTCTCGACGCCCGGCGTCTCGTGGCGTTCCGGGTGGCCGGCGGTCTTGCTGTGCAGCTGGCGGAAGTTCTTCAGTTCCTGCAGCGGCAGGTCGTAGCCGGCCAGGTGCAGCAGCGCGTACTGCAGCATCGAACCGTGGCCGTTGGACAGGATGAAGCGGTCGCGGTTGAACCAGTGCGGGTTAGACGGGCTGTGGCGGTAGTAATCGTTCCACAGCACTTCGGCGATATCGGCCATGCCCATGGGCATGCCGGGATGGCCGGAATTGGCGGCCTGCACCGCGTCGGCGGCGAGGAAACGGATGGCGTTGGCGAGCTGGCGGCGGGTGGGCGTCGTCATGGGGATCGGGACAGAGGGGGCGGCGCCCGGCGGGCTGCGGGCCGCCCATTGTCCCACCCCCTGCCCGCCCTGTCGCGGTTGCGGGTCCCCGCCCGGGGTGTTAGCCGGGGTTTCCGGGCAGCTTCACGTCGCCCTTCTCGCCCTTGGCCACCAGCGAGGCCAGGGTCAGGTCGCCGGTGACATTGAGCGTGGTGCGGCACATGTCAAGGAAGTGGTTCACGCCCAGGATCAGGCCGATGCCGATGGGGTTCACGCCCACCATCGCGCAGATCAGCGCCACCACCGGCAGCGAGCCCGACGGCACGCCGGCCGTGCCGATACCGCCCAGGATGCACACCAGCATCACCATGAACTGCTGGCCCAGCGACAGGTCCACGCCGAAGAACTGCGCCAGGAAGATCACCGTCACGCCTTCGAACAGCGCGGTGCCGTTCTGGTTGGCGGTGGCGCCCACGGTCAGCACAAAGCGCGAGACCGTGCGCGGCAGGCCCAGCTTCTCGTCGGCCACGCGCAGCGCGGTCGGCAGGGTCGCATTGCTGGACGCGGTGGAGAACGCCATCACCATCGCTTCCTGCGCGCCGCGGAAGAAACTGAGTGGCGAGTAGCCGGCCAGCTTCAGCGCGACCGAATAGCTGACGAACTGGTGCAACGCCAATGCCAACACCACCACGAACACGTACTGGCCCAACCGCACCAGCAGGTCGAAGCCGAAGATTGCGGCTAGGTTGAACATGAAGCAGGCCACCGCGTACGGCGCCAGGCGGATGACCAGGCCGATAAGCGTCATCGAGATCTCGAACACGCCTTCGATACCGCGCTTGAGGATGCCGGTGTTCTCCGACGGCGTCAGCACCAGGCCGATGCCGAACATCACTGCGAAGAACATCAGCGACAGGATGGCGGCGTTGCTGGAGGCCGCACTGATCACGTTGTCCGGCACGATCGACAGCAGCATGTCCATGCCGGTCGCCTGCGTACCGACGCTGGCGACGATTTCCTTGGTGCGCTCGGCGTTCTCGGCGATCAGCTGCTGCGCCAGCGCCGGATCGACGCCGACGCCCGGCTTCAGCACGTTGACCAGCACCAGGCCGATCAACACGGCGACCGCCGACAGCACGATGGTGTAGGCCAGCGTCTTCCAGCCGATCCGGCCCAGTGCGCGGATGTCGCCCATCTCGGCGATGCCGCAGACCAGCGCCGAGAACAGCAGCGGCACGATCAGCATGAAGATCAGGTTGAGGAAGACCTTGCTGAACGGCGTGGTGACGTACTTGGTGACGTCCTGCACCCAGCCCGCGTCGCCCTGCCCCGTCGCGTGCACCAGCAGGCCGACGAGCAGGCCGATGCCGAAGCCGATGGCCATCTTCCAGTGCAGCGGCAGTTTGGTGCGGGTGGCGGGCGTGGCGTCGGTCATCGGCGGGTCCTGCGGAGACAAGATCGGGAGCTTAGCAAACCCGGCATGACGTCCCGTCCTTGCACGACAGGCCGGCCCGGGCCACGTGCGGGCATCGTCCGCGCACCCAGGGAATGACGAACGTCGACCCGGTTTCCCTTATCGCGGGTAGAGCGGCGGCAACGGTTCGTCCGCCACGCCGGCGTCCCTGGCTTGCCACTGGGGACCGCCACGGAAGGCCTCGCGCAGGGCGAGGCGGGCCTGTGCGGGATCGCCGTCAGCCCAGCGGGCACGGCGCAGCAGGTCCACCGCTGCGCGTTGCGAGGGCGCGGCGAGACGACGTTCCAGGTCGTCGAGATCGATGGCGACGGGGCGCGCCATGCCGCAGAGCACGACTTCGATGTCATCGAGGTCACCGGTGTCGAGCACGCGCTTGAGGTCGGCGGCCGTATGCGTCGCGAACGACACCGACGCTTCGGATCCGGCCGCGGCTGCCCGGTCACGCGACACCGCCGTGCCGCGCTGCCCACGCGACAGGCCCCACACGAGGGTGGCCAGCCAGAGCAGCGCGAACCCGGCCGCCAGCCAGGGCCACAGATGGGCGGGTATGCGCCGTTCGCCGGCCAGTGCGATGACGCCATCGCCCGGAGGCGACAGCGAGGCGGGCGCCGCGCCGTCCCGCACCGGTGGTCGCGGGGCCTGTCCACTGCCTGCGACGACCGGAATCGTCAGGTCCGGCAGCGTCGCGCGCTTGTTCGCGCCGGCACGGACGTCCCACCACGCCATTGCCACGCCCGGCACCGCGAGCGTGCCGGTCGTGGACGGCACGATCGAATAGCGGCGCGTGAGCTTCACCTGCGGCGTGCCGCCGACGAAGGTCTCGTCGTACTGCGGCGGTTCCGCGAACACCTGCGCTCCCGGCACTGCCGGTGCGGGCAACTCCGGCAACTGCGCCTGCGTCGCGCCGACGACCGTCGTCTCGATCGCGAAGGTGGCGGCTTCGCCCGTGCGCATCTGCTCGGGCACGGCGGTGTAGCGCAGGCGCAGGTCGCGCACGGGCAGCCACGGCTGGCCGGCATCCGCCGGTTGCGGACGCACCTGCAGGACGCGTGGCGTACCGGTGATGTTGACCTCGCGACTGTTGCCGCCCAGCAGATCGTCCATCCAGCCGCCCGCCCCGCGTCCGCTGAAACGTGCGCCCGGCAACGTCAGCGGGCCGCTGCGTTCGGGCACCAGCAGGAAGCGGCGCTCGGCGGTGTTGTAGCGGCGTCCGTCGATCTCGCGGCTCGACTGCACGATCTCGCCGACCCGTTGCAGCAGCGCGCCATCGGGTGGATCCAGATCCAGTTGGCCGGACACCAGCGGTGTCGCATAGAACAGCCGCACCGTGACGCCCACCGATTGCTGCACGTAGGGGCGGGCAGCGTCGACCTCGGTTTCCACGAACACCAGACCATTGGACGCAGCGCTCGCCGTAGCCGTTGCGGTGACCTCCAGTACCAGCGGCACGGAACGCTCATTGCCCACCTGCAGGGCGGGAATCGTCAGTGTTCCCGCGCGACGGGGGCGCAGCGTCAGCGCGAACGTCGTGCGGCTGCTCATGCGCCCGTTCACCAGCTGCACGCTGCGACTGTCGGACTGCCCTTCCACCTCGAAGTCGCGCATCAGCGGCGTCAGGTCGGGGGTGGCGGATACCGCATCGGTTTCGACGTTCAATGTCACCGCCTGGCCGAGCGAGACCTGGCTCTGCTCGAGCCACGCGCGGGTCGCCGCCAGCGACGACAGTGGCCACGCCAGAAGCAGACACAGCAACAGCCATGCACGGTGTTTCATCGTCCTTCCCTCTGCCGCCGTTCCTGTTCGAGGCGGAACTTCGCCTTCAGCAGCGAGCCCGGCTCGTCAGGCACGCGTTTCAGCCACGCATCCACCGCCTGACGGCGCTCGCGCTGTTCTGCGGACTCGGCCTGCACGGCCGGCTCGCCCTGCTTTTTCTGCTCCGCGCGCTGCGCGGCCGCCTTCGCTACCGCCTCGCGCATGCGTTCGCGTTGCGCGGCGTCTGCAGCCGACTGCGCTGCCGCATCCGCCGGTGACGAAGAAGGGGTACGGGCAGGCGTCGTCGCAGGCGGTGTCTTTCCCTGGCCCTGCGAGGATGGCTCGCTCTTCGCCTGCGAGGTTGAAGCATCTTTCTGTTCGCCGGGTTGCGACTTGGCATCACCCTGCGAGCCTGCGGATCCCTGTTTCCCGTCTCCTTGCGGACCGGACTTGCCCTGACCCTCGCCCGACGACGGCGGGCGCTTCCGCGCGGCATCGACGGCGGCGCGGTTCGCCACCGCATCGGGCATGCCGGGACGCGCGCGCAGGGCGCGGTCGTAAGCAGCGATGGCGGCGTCGTAGCGCTGCTGTTTCGCCAGCGCATTGCCCAGGTTGTACCAGCCCTCGGCGGTGTCGATACCGGTGAAGGCCTGTTCCGCGGCAGCGTAATCGCCCTGCCGGTAAGCGTCGGCGCCTCGCACGACGCGTGCGTGTTCGGTCTGGTCCGGCCGCTGCCACCAGTCGATGCCGGTCGCGGCTGCCGGTTGCGCCATCGGCAGCCACAGGGCACCGACCAGCACCAGCGCCGCGCCCCGGCGGAAGCCGAGCAAGGCGATCGCCATCAGGGGAATCAGCAGCCAGTAGCCTTCGTCGCGCCACGCCTTGCCACCGCCGGTCGTGGCGGCCTCGCCGGTGGTGCCGGGTGTCCGCAGTCCCAGCGCCGCGAGGTCGTCTTCGCCGGCCGTCAACGCGTGGTAGCGACCGCCGCCGGCCGACGCGAGGCTGCGCAGGGAGGAGGCATCGAGTGCGGCGTGCCCGATGGCCCCATCGCCGCCACGGTAGGCCGCTCCCGCCGCGGTACCGAGGCCAAGCGCGGAAACGGTGTAGCCTCCGGTACGCGCGGCTGCAGCCGCCGTGGTTGCCGCGGCATCGGCACGGTCGGTCAGCACGAGGATGTCGCCGCTGCGCGCCTTCGCCTGCGTAAGCAGGCGCGCCGCCCACGCGATACCGTGATCCGTGCGCTGTCCGTCCACCGGCATGATGTCGGGCGCCAGGTCATCGAGGAACAGGCGGATGTTCGCGGTATCGTCGGTCAATGGCGTGACGGTGAAAGCGTCGTCGGCGTACGCGACCAGCGCGACCGGGCTGCCGGCGCGAGCCTCCAGCACCTGCGCCAGCTTCGCGCGCGCCTGCAGCACGCGCGAAGGCGGCAGGTCGCTGGTCGTGGTGCGGCTGGAGAGGTCCAGCACGATCACCAGCGGCCGCTTCACCTGCCACAGCGGCTGCTCGGCCTGGCGCCAGCTCGGCCCGGCCAACGCGAGCACGGCCAGCGTGAATGCCGCGATGGCGGCGATCAGGCCGCTGCGCGCGGCGGCGCCTCCGCGCACCAGCACATGCGGCAGCAAGTGCGCATCGACATGTCCCCGCCACGCACTGCGGCGCTGCCGTTGCGCGCGCCACGCCCACGCCAGCACGGGCAATGCCAGCAACGCCCACAGCCAATGAGGACGCAGGAGATGCAGTGCCATCCAGTCGACGCTCATGTCCTTCTCCGCGGCAACACGAACGCGATCAGTGAAATCGCCAGCGCGGCAGCGAGCGGCCACGCATAGCGCTCGATGCGCGGGCGCACCGCCTTGCCGGGCTGCTCGACGGGCTCCAGCCGATCCAGTTCGGCATAGATGCCCACGAGTTCGCGGGTATCCCGCGCCCGGTAGAAGCGCCCGCCCGTCTGTTCCGCCACAGCGCGCAGCGTCGCTTCGTCGATGGCCTCGGGCGCACTGGCCGGCATCGGCAACGGGATGCCGAACACGCTGATGCCGCCATCGCCGCCGAAGGCGATGGTATGGATGCGCACGCGCTCTTCTTTCGCCAGTTCGGCCGCCTTCTGCGGTGTCAGCACGCCGGCGGAGTTGACGCCGTCGGTGAGCAGGATCAGCACGCGCTGGCCGTCTTCCTGCATGCGGAGGCGGCGTACCGCGAGCGCGATGGCGTCGCCGATGGCGGTCTCGCGCCCCGCCAGTCCGGCCACGGCGTCGCGCAGCTGCTCGCGCACCGTGTGCAGGTCGCGCGTCAGCGGCGTCATCGCATAGGCACGCTGCCCGAACACCAGCAGCCCGACGCGGTCGCCGTCGCGGCGATCGAGGAAATCCGCGAGCACCGCCTTCGCCGCGGTCAGGCGATCGACCACCGCACCACCAAGCTCCATGTCGGGCTCGGTCATGCTGCCCGACAGGTCCACGGCCAGCATCAGGTCGCGTCCGCTCACCGGAGGCGTCACCGCATCGCCGAACTGCTGCGGGCGTGCCGCCGCGGCGCACAGCAGGAACCACGCCAGCCACGCGAGGGCGGCGGCGCGACGCGGCAACCCGCGCCCGCCCCGTTGCGCGATGGCCTGCATGGCCGGACCGTAGGGCACCTTGAGGGCATCGGCATCGGAGCGCCGCGCAGGCATCAGCCAGCGCACCAGCCACGGCAGTGGAAATGCCAGCCAGAACCATGGCCACGCGAATCCCGCATAGCCGTCCTGCAGCCACTGCAACGCGGGTAGCGACACACTCACCGCACACCCGCCATCAGTTCGAGGAAGCGGGCCCGTGCGACCACAGTGGCGGCGGCGAGCTCCTCCGGCGGCACATCGCGGCGATAGCCGCCATCGAGCAGCAGGCGACCGGGCCCCTGCGAGAACGCATGACCGCGCTTGCCATCGAGGAACCGCAGCCAGGCCTCGCCTTCCAGCCGATCTGCCGACCGATCGAGACGGCGCGCCGCGCGACGCAGGCGTTCCGACATCAAGGCGACCCGCTCCGCCGGCGAAGGCGCGCCTTCCGCCGCATCGAACCAGCGCTGCCATCCCTGCCGCCTGCGACGGACGACGATGCGCCTCGCGGCGACTCCCGCGATCAGCAGCAACACGACGGCGAGCGCCAGCCACCAGCCCGGCGCAGGCGGCCACCACGACGGCGACGCCGGCACATGTACATCGCGCAACACGAGCGTCGCCATGCCCATCTCAGGCCACCTGGGGCTGCGCGCGACCCAGCGCGACGAGCCACGCATCGCTGGGCGCATCCGTCGACAGCGTGCGCACCTGCACGCCGCGTGCAGGCAATCGATCCAGCGCGCGATCGAGCGGCTGCTGGAACTCGGTGCGCCACGCGTCGCGCTGCACGTCGCTGGCAAGGTCGAGCTCGATGCGCTGGCTGCCCACGACGAACGGCAAGCGCTGCGGCGGTGGCGCCGTCTCCAGCGGATCGGTCAACAACAGCACGACGACATCATGATGTGCCGCGAGTGCCGGCCAGCGCGACTCGGGAACGGCGGCCAGGCTATGGGGATCGGCGAGCACCAGCAGTCGTGACCCCGGCCGCAGCAGGCGCGCGGCGTGATCGAGCGCGAACGCCAGGCCGAGATCGTCCGATGGCGGTGACGTGTACCAGCGCGCCAACGCGTCGAGCACGCGCAAAGCACCCCGGGTGCCGGAGGCAGGAGGAACCGGCGCTTCCGTCATGCTGCCGCGCAGGATGGCGAGCCGATCGCCTTCGCGGACCGCCTGCCATGCCGCGACGGCGCCTGCACGCGCAGCCTGCACCGACTTGAACCGTGTACGCGTGCCGAAGTACAGCAGGGGCGACGTATCGGCGACAAGGAGCGTCAGCCGTTCGCGCTCGGCCTGGAACAACTTGGTGTGTGTGCGACCGCTGCGCGCCGTCAGGCGCCAGTCGATGTGGCGGACATCGTCACCGGCGACATACTCGCGTGATTCCGCGTACTCCATGCCGCGCCCACGCAGCGGCGATGCGGATGGACCGGTGACCGAGTGCCGGCCTCGGCGCGCGGGCGGTCGCCGCTGCGCGCTGGCACGCAGCGCGATCAGTTCGGCCAACGTGGGAGTGATGCCTTCGCTCATGGTCCGGTGCAACCGGGATCAGGGCAGCGGAACCACGTCGAGCAACGCCTTCACCAGGCGATCGCCGTCCCAGCCTTCCGCCGTCGCCTCGTAGCTGGGGAGGACACGGTGGCGCAGCACGTCGGGCGCGATGGCACGGATATCGTCGGGCGTGACGTAGTCGCGCCCCGCCAGCCAGGCACGCGCACGCGCACAGCGTTCCAGCGCAATGGAGCCACGCGGACTGGCGCCCCAGGCGATGCGTCTGGCGAGCGAAGCGTCATATCGCGAGGCGTCACGCGAGGCAAGCACCAGCTCGATCAGATAGCGCTCCAGCGCAGGCGCCAGATGCAGGTCCAGTACTTGCGCGCGCGCCTCGAAGACGTCCTCCAGCGGCATGCGTGCGACGGCGGCATGCATCGGCTGCATCTGCTCGCGGGCGCGATCACGCGCCAGGCGCAGGATGTCGGCTTCGGCAGCGGCTTCGGGATAGCCGATCTTCACGTGCATCAGGAACCGGTCGAGCTGCGCTTCCGGCAACGGGAACGTGCCCTCCTGCTCGATCGGATTCTGCGTCGCCATCACCAGGAACAGCGCCGGCAGCGGATAGGTATGCCGGCCCACGGTGACCTGACGCTCGCCCATCGCCTCCAGCAACGCAGACTGCACCTTGGCGGGCGCGCGGTTGATCTCGTCGGCCAGCAACAGCGGATGGAAGATCGGCCCGGCCTGGAACTCGAAACGCCCCTCCTGGGGCCGCCACACCTCGGTGCCCGTGAGGTCAGCCGGCAGCAGATCCGGCGTGAACTGCACACGTGCGAACTCTGCCTGCAGCCGTGACGCCAGCGCGCGGATGGCGGTCGTCTTCGCCAGTCCCGGCGCGCCTTCCACCAGCAGGTGGCCATCGGCCAGCAACGCGATCAACAGGCGTTCGACCAGCGCCGCCTGCCCCACGATGGTCTGCGACAGGTCTTCACGGAGAGTGGCGAATCGATCGAACAGGCGGACATCCGGGGAGATGCGGTCCATGGGCTTCCGGGAAGTGCGGGGTGCGCGTGGGACCGCCAGTGTGCCACGCGGGTTCCCGGGAGCCCCGTGAGGAACGGCAGGGGTTCAGCGGAAGTTTCCGACAGGTTGCCCCAAATGAAGACGGGCCGCAGAAGCGGCCCGTCCCATGCAACTCAATTCGGTTCGTCTCAGCGCTTGGCGACCGACAGTACCTTCGGGGTGATGAAGATCAGCAGCTCCGCCTTTTCCTTGCTGCGACCCTTCTTCTTGAACAGGTTGCCCAGGAAGGGGATGTCGCCCAGGAACGGCACCTTGGCTACGCTGCTGCGATCGGCGAACTCGTACACGCCGCCGATCACGACCGTCTGCCCGTCTTCGACCAGCACGGCCGTATTGATCTCGCGCTTGTCGATGGTCGGCACGGTGCCGTAGCCCTCCAGCGTGATCAGCTCGGCCACTTCGTCCTTCTTGACGTTGAGGTTCAGGAACACGCGATCGTCGTTGGTGATGGTCGGCATCACCTTCAGCTCGAGCAAGGCTTCCTTGAACTGGACATTCGGTGTGGAAACACCACCCTGGCCGGCCGCTGTGATCGTGACGTAGCCGATCTCCTTGCCCTGACGGATCACGCCTTCGCGCTGGTTCGCCGTCACGATGCGCGGATTGGAAATCACTTCACCGCGCCCCTCCTCCTGCATCGCCGACAGTTCGAGGTCGATGGAGAAGTTGCGGCCCAGCAACGTGTAGGCCAGCGCGCCCGCGGGTGAGTCCGTGAAACCGGCTGCCGGCAGATTGACGTTCAGCGCGCCCGGCCTTATCGGCTGAACAGGCGTGCCGATGGTGCCGACGTTACCCGCGTTACCACCAAGCGAGCCGCCGATGCCCTGCCGACGGTCGCCAGTGCGCCTGCCCTGCACGCCGAACTTCGCACCCAGATCACGCGCAAAGGTATCGCTGGCGATGACGATGCGGCCTTCGATCAGCACCTGGTCGACAGGGCGATCGATCATCGAGATTAGCTCGCGCATCTGCGCGACCTTCTTCGGGATGTCGCTGATCATCAGCATGTTGGTGCGTTCGTCGGCGACGATACGACCGCGTGACGAGAGGAAGCCGTTCTCGTTTTCCCGGTTGCCACTACCACCGCCACCGCTGCCCTGGTTGCCGATGCCCTTGGCTTCCGTCAGCGCCTTGAAGATCGCGGCGGCGCTGTGATAGTTGATCTGGACGTAGTCGGTGATCATGTCTTCGCGATTCTCGATCGCGATGCGGGCGTCTTCCTTGTCCTGCTCGAACTTGGCCAATTCGGGCTGGGGGGCGACCCAGACGACCGCACCGTCACGACGCTTGTCCAGGCCTTTGGCGCGCAGGACGATGTCGAGCGCTTGGTCCCACGGCACGTTGACCAGACGCAGGGTAACGTTGCCCTGCACGGTGTCGGACGCGACGATGTTGAGGTTGGATTCTTCGGCGATCAGCTGCAGCACGGTGCGCACCGGCACGTCCTGGAAGTTGAACGTCACCGGGCGGCCGCTGTAGCGGCGCGCTTCGGAGGCCACCTTCTGCGCGGCGGCCACGACGGCCGAAGCGCTGGTGCCGGATGTCGCATTCGCGGCGCCCATTGCCTTCTTGCCGGCGCTCGGCACGATCTCGACGACGTATTCGTTGCCGGACTGGTAAGCCAGCGATTCGAAGTCGCCGCGCGTACTGATCACCAGTTCGGTGCCGCCGCCCTTGCTCTGGGCGTCGACACGCTGGACCGGGGTCGCGAAGTCGATGACGTTGAGCGGACGCTGCAACGAGGCCGGCAGCGTGGCGTTGCCTACGTTCACCACGACGCTGTCGCCCTGGTTGCGCAGGTCCGGCGCCGCGCCCTGACCATCGAACTTGATGACCAGGCGGCCGGAACCGTCTTCACCCCGACGGAAATCGATGTTCGACACCGACACCGCCGACGCCGGCTGAACGGCGGCGACAGGGGATGCGGCCTGCGGCGCGGGTGACGTGGCGCCCGCGGCGCTTGCCGCGGCGAGCAGGCCGATGGCCAGCCCCAGAGAGCAGACCCGGAAGGTGGCCAGGCGCCGGGACGGCCGCGGGCGGTAGGCATTCGTTGCGGTCATCGTGTATCCCCCAATCATTGATCTTCAAGCGAGAGCGACGCCGGCCTTTCCAGCCAGCCACCCGCGCCATCCGGCACTAGTTCGACAAGTTCGACGCCATCTTCGCGGACCGAGGTCACCCGGCCGTCGCTCTGGCCCAGGTAGTTCCCCGGACGTACCCGGTAGGTGACCTTGTCGGGTCCCATCACCAGTGCCACCAGACCTGCCCCCTTTCCGATCGTACCGACCATGTCCAGGCTGTCCAGCGGGTACTGCTCCAGTGTTTCCTTGCGCCGGTTCGGATCGGGCCGCAGCCCACCCGTATCGGCGTTGCTCCAGGCGTTGCTGAAGGGGTCGCGCAGCGTCTGCGCGGCGTACTCGAAGGTCTCGAACTGCTGCATCACCGGCAACGGCTCGAGTGGCGGCGCGGGGCGCGCACGCACGTCCTCCACCCACTTCTCGAGATTGGGCGCGTCGCCCGGGGTGCTGCTGATTCCTCGCGCGCAGCCCGATGTCGCGACCACCGCGGCGAGAATCATCCAATGCCAGTTGCTGCGCATCACGGGGCTCCTCCCGATGCGGGGGCATTATTCTTGCGGGCCGCCTTGGCCGCCTCGGCCGCAGCGGCCTCCTGCTCGGCCACCTCGGTTTCATCGAGGTAACGGTACGTCTTGACCGTGCCCGACAGCTCGAGCGCGCCACGGTTGACGCCGCCTTTGCCTTCCTTCGGCTGCAGCGAGATGTCGTGCATGGTCAGGATGACCACGCGCGGCAGGGACGCGACGCCACTGACGAAGGCCCCGAACTGGTGGTAGTTGCCCACCATGCGCAGCTGGATCGGCTTCTCGGCGTAGAACTCCTTCAGCGTTTCCGGCTGCGGCTGGAACAACTCGTTGGTCAGGCCGCTCGATAGCGCCGTCTGCGAGATATCGATGATCAGATCCGGCATCTCGGTCTTGCTGGGCAGCTGCCGCAGCATCTGCTGCAGCACCTGTTCCATCTGTGCGAGCTGCTGCTTCAGGGGTTCAAGGTTCGCGGCCTTGGCCTGCTCTTTCTCGAAGTCCTGGCGCAGGCGGACTTCCTCCTGCTCCAGCGAATCCAGGGTCTGCGTCTTCCCCCTGACGACAAGGAAGTACGACAGCGCCAGGATGAAGATCGCCAGCACTACGCAAAAGCCTGCCTTGGCGTTCTGCGGCCACGCGCCGATGTTGTTGATGTCCAGGTTCTTGAGCGATGTCTTCTGGCTCATGAGTTGCTCCCGGAGGCCGGAGTGGGGCTGCTGGGTGGCGTCGCGGGGGCGGGTGCCGCAGGTGCCGGGGCAGCGGGTTGGCCCTCCAGCGGTGCCGCCGGCGGTGCGCTCGGATCGGCGGGCGCGGTACCGGCGGCCGTTTCGGCCTCCTGTTCCGCGGTCGGGTTCGCCAGCCTGACCTGCAGCGTGAACACGTACGGCAGCGCACTACCCGCACCGGTATTGGTCAGCGTTTTGACCTCTTCCGGCTTGGCTTCGATGATCGACAGCTCGGGCTTGGTCATCCAGCCCGACGTCTCGAGATTGCGCATGTAGGCACTGACGCGGGCGTTGGACTGCGCGCGACCCTGCAACGTCAGCACCTCGCCTTCCTGCTTGATGTTGGCCAGCATCACGCCATCGGGGATGGTGCGGACCAGCGAGTCGAACAGGTGGACCATCTGCGAGCGGTTGGCCTGCAGCTTCTCGATGACGTCCTTGCGTGCCAGCAGGCGACGCTTCTGCTCGTCCAGCTTTTCGATTTCCTTGTTCTGCGCCTGGACCTTGGCGATCTCGTCCTTGAGGAAATCGTTGCGCTCGGTCTGGCCAGCGACCTGACGGTCGTAGTGGAACCAGAGCAGGAAGGACAGCAGCAGGCCGGCGATCGCCGCCGCGCCCAGCATGACGTAGAACTCACGCTGGCGTTGCGCACGGCGTTCGGTGCGCCAAGGGAGTAGGTTGATTCTTGCCATCAGTCGAAGCTCCTCAAAGCCAGGCCGGTGGCGATCATCAGCGCGGGGGCATCCTGCGCCAGCGCGTGCGCCTGCACGCGGGGGCCGAGGGTCATCTGCGCGAGGGGGTTGGCGACGACGGTGGGCACGCCCAGCTGCTCTTCCACCATTTCGGGCAGGCCGGGCAACGCGGCACAGCCACCGGCGAGCACGATCTGGTCGACGCGGTTGAACTCGCTGCCAGCGTAGAAGAACTGCAGCAGGCGACTGATCTGCTGGACCGTGGCTTCCTTGAACGGCTCCAGCACTTCGATTTCGTAGCTTTCGGGCAGGCCGCCCTGGCGCTTGGCCAGCCCGGCTTCCTCATAAGTCAGGCCGTAGCGACGCATCACCTCGTCGGTGAGCTGCTTGCCGCCGAACACCTGTTCGCGGCTGTAGAGGCTGCGGCCCCGGCGCAGGACATTGAGCGTGGTCATGGTGGCGCCGATGTCGACCAGCGCGACCACGCCATCCTGCGGGATCGGCAGGTCGGTGGCCATCAGGGCGAAGGCGTTCTCGACGGCGAACGCTTCCACGTCCATGACCTTGGCGGTCAGTCCGCCGAGCTCCAGCGCGGACTGGCGCAGCTCCACGTTCTCCGAGCGCGACGCAGCGAGGAGTACCTGCACCATCTCCGGGTTGTTGGGCATGGGGCCCAGCACCTCGAAGTCGATGTTCACTTCCTCGATGGGATACGGGATGTAGTTGACGGCCTCGAGCTCGACCTGGGCTTCCAGGTCGCTTTCGTCGAGGTCGGCAGGCATCGGGATGATCTTGGTGATCACCGCCGAACCGGCCACGGCGGCAGCGGCGTGCTTCGCCTTGCTGCCCGCCCGGTTGACCGCGCGGCGGATGGCCTCGCCGACGGCCTCGACCTCGACGATGTTCTTCTCGACCACGGCATTCGGCGGCAGCGGCTCGACAGCGTAGTGTTCAACCCGGTAACGGTTGCCCACGCGCGACAGCTGCAGCAGTTTCACCGCAGTCGAACTGATGTCGACGCCGATCAGCGGCGACTGGCTTTTTGGGATTAGCCCCACGGTCTTTCCCCTTCCGACGGGCACTGGACGCACAACGTGCGCCGACATTAATAACCAACTTTTTACGCTTGGCAACCGCCGATGACGTGGCTGTGCGGCTTGTCACGTTTCACGAGGGTTGTGCCCCAAGTCCCTGTTCCCCTTGGAATCACCTGTGGCGATCCCGGCGGTCATCTATACTCTGCCGCTACGAATTCTGCAATCGGAAAGCACTGGATGTCCCGGTTCCGTCGTCTTCTCCGTTGGACCCTCATCACGTTCCTGATACTTGCCCTGGCCGGCGCTATCGGCCTGGGGGTTCTGTACTACACGGTCTCGGCCAAGGTCCCGGACGTCCAGTCCCTGCGGAACGTCGAACTGCAGGAACCCCTCTATATCTACGCCAGCGACGGCCGCCTGATGGGCCTGTACGGCGAGATCCGCCGCTATCCGGTGCAGATCGACAAGGTCCCGGCCCGGGTCAAGCAGGCCTTCGTGGCGGCCGAGGACAGCAAGTTCTACGAGCACAACGGCATCGATCCCACCGGCATCGCCCGCGCCGTCTGGCAGATCGTCAGCCGCAAGGAAGGTCGCGTGGCCGGCGGCAGCACGATCACCCAGCAGGTCGCCCGGCAGTGGTTCCTCAGCTCCGAGTACAGCTACACGCGCAAGCTGGTCGAGATGATGCTGGCGATGCGCATCGAGAACATGCTGACCAAGGACGAGATCCTGGAGCTGTACCTCAACAAGAGCTTCTTCGGGAACCGGTCCTACGGCGTGGCCGCCGCGGCCGAGTACTACTACGGCAAGACGCTGGACCAGCTGACCCTGGCGGAGACCGCCACGCTGGTCAGCGCACTCAAGTTCCCCTCCAGCGGCAACCCGATCAGCAACCCCGGCCGCAACCAGCAACGCAGCGCCTATGTCGTGGAGCGGATGCGCGAGGACGGCTACGTCACCGCCGCCGAGGCCGCGCAGGCCAAGGCCGAGCCGATGCACGCCAAGCCGCACGAGCGGCCGATCGAGGTCTACGCCCCCTACGTGGCCGAAATGGTGCGCCAGGAGATGATCGCGCGCTTCGGGCCGGAGGCGCTGACCAAGGGCTACCACGTCACCACCACGCTGGACGCGGTGGCGCAGGGCGCCGCCAACGACGCCGTTCGCGATGGCCTGGGACTGTATGACCACCGCCACGGCTGGAACGGGGTCGAGCAGCATTTCGACGTCGCGGCCGACGCGGATGCCAAGGCATTGGCCGTCCACCTGCGGGCGATTCCCGCACAGAACGGCCTGCTGCCGGTCATCGTGGCACGTGTCGCGGACGACGGTAGTGCGACGGTGGTGCTGGCCGACGGCAAGGAGGTCGTTCTGCCGGTCAGCGCGAGCAAGTGGACCGGACGCTCGCCGGCCAAGCTGCTCAAGCGCGGCGACCTGACCCGTATCAAGGCAGGCAAGGAAGAAGGCAGCTACGTGATCGACCAGATTCCGCGCGCGCAGGCGGCGCTGGTCTCGCTCGACGCGAACAACGGCGCGGTGCGAGCACTGGTCGGCGGCTACAGCTTCGCCGGCAACAAGTTCAATCGCGCCACGCAGGCACGCCGCCAACCCGGCTCCAGCTTCAAGCCGTTCCTGTACGCCGCCTCGTTCGAGAAGGGGTTCAACCCGGCGTCGATCGTGCTGGATGCGCCTGTCGTGTTCCGCGACCGTCGCGGCCACATGTGGCGTCCGCAGAACGACGGCGGCGGCTTCCGCGGCCCGATGCGCCTGCGCGAAGCGCTGGTGCAGTCGCGCAACCTCGTGTCGGTACGCCTGCTCGACGGCATCGGCGTGCCGTTCGCGCGCACCTACATCAGCCAGTTCGGCTTCGAGGAGGCGGAACTGCCGCCCAACCTGTCGATGTCGCTGGGTACGGCCTCGCTGACGCCACTGTCGGTCGCCCGCGGCTACGCCGTGTTCGCCAACGGCGGTTCGCGCGTGACGCCCTGGTTCATCGACCAGGTGAAGGATCGCGAAGGCAACGTGGTGTTCAAGGAGAATCCTGCCGTCGCCTGCCGCGGCTGCGGCGCGGGACAGCACGGTACCGGCACGCCGGCCTCGCAGGTGGTGGACGGATTCAACTTCGGCCCCGCCGAAGCCGCCAAGCCGGCGACCGCCTCGGCGCCGAAGGCCAAGGCCGAAGAGAAGCCGGCCGATCCGAATGCCGTGACGGCGCCGCGCGCCATCGACGAGCGTACCGCTTACCAGATGGTGTCGATGATGCGCGACGTGGTCCAGCGCGGCACGGGTACGGCCGCCAAGGTACTGGGCCGCGAGGACGTCGGCGGCAAGACCGGCTCGACCAACGACCACCGCGATGCCTGGTTCGGCGGATTCGGCGGCACCTACGCCACGGTCGTGTGGGTCGGTCGCGACAACTTCCAGTCGCTGGGCTACCGCGAGTACGGCGGCAAGGCGGCCCTGCCGATCTGGATCGACTACATGCGCGCCGCATTGAAGGACACGCCGGTCGCGCAGAACGATCCGCCCGAAGGCATGGTGCAGGCCACGCTCAACGGTGTGACCGAATGGGTCAAGGTCGAGGACATGGAACGCATCCAGGACTACGACCTCTACGGACCCGAGGACGCGGTGCCCGACGAGGAAGCGTTCGACATCTTCTGATCGCGGTCTCGCGATCAAGCTCCCATGACGGTGCCCCGGCGCCGTCATGGACACGTCGACAGCATGGTGTACATTCGCGGTCAGTTTCGACGCGGAGGCCTGCCATGCACCACGCCCGCCAACATGCCGAAACGCGCACCCGCGAACGCCGCCAGCGGCTGGCTCACGAAGCCGCGCGGCTGATGGCCGAAGGCGGCATCCGCGACTTCCACCAGGCCAAGCTCAAGGCCGCCAGCCGGCTGGGCATCCACGACGACGCGTCCCTTCCGCGCAACCGCGAGATCGAGGATGCGCTGCGCGAGTACCAGCGCCTGTTCGCCGGCGAGGCGCACACGACCGGCCTGCGGCAGCGGCGCGAGGCCGCACTGCGTGCGATGGAGTTCCTGTCGGCCTTCTCGCCACGGCTCGTCGGTCCCGTGCTGGAGGGTACAGCCGACGCCAACACGCCGGTTCACCTGCATGTCCACAGCGACGATCCGGACGCCGTCACCCGGTGGCTGGAAGACCACCATGTGCCGGCCGAATCGCGCGAGCGCCGGCTGCGTATCGACCGCGAGCGCGTGGCCGACGTGCCGGTCTGGGTGTTCAGCGCCGAGGAACTGAGCTTCGACCTGACCGTGCTGCCGCACGATGCCCTGCGTCAGGCGCCGCTCTCCAGCATCGACGAGAAGCCGATGAAGCGGGCCTCCGCCCCCCAGCTCCGTCAGTTGCTTGCCGAGGAAGACATCGCAGGCTACGAGCTGGACGTTGCGCGCCGCTGAAGCAGCGCCTTACGCCTTCACGCACCGGATCTCGCTGGCCACCTTGTAGCGGCCATATCGCAGCAGGGCCTGCGTGAAGGCCTCCAGCCCTGCATCGTCCTCGCAGGCCAGCACCACCTGATAGCAACCCTCGCCGGCGATCTTGCTGGCGCTTGCCACGTCCGCCTGCGACTGCAGGAACGCTTCGAAGGCATCGAACTGCGGCGTATCCATGAACACCGTGATGAAGTAGCGGCGCAGATCGCCACGCAGCACCGTGAAGCCACGGATCGTGCCGTCGTCGACCATCTGCTGCACCCGCGTGGCGACAGCCTGCCCGGTGAGGTGCACTTGGCGGCCCAGGGCCTGCCAGGTGATGCGCGCATCCCGCGCCAGGCAGGCCAGGATGCTCCGATCCATCTTGTCCAGGGACATGTCTTTCGATCCTCAAGGAAAAAGGCGCGGCTTCTTGCAGCCTGCAATTATCGCCGGTGCACCCCATCACTACGATGAGGCAATCCCATCCGCTGCAAGGTATCCCATGACCACCGCCCTGCTCGTCATCGACGTACAGAACGACTACTTCCCGAATGGCGAACTTCCGCTCTGGAACGTCGACGCCACCCTCGACGCCATCGTCGCCGCCATCGGGCGAGCCCGCTCGCGTGGCGAGCCCGTCATCCTGGTCCAGCACGTGGCCGCGTCGGCGGACAGCAGCCTGTTCCGCGCCGGAACCCACGGCGTCGAGATCCATCCGCGCATACACGAAGTGGCATCCGACGCCCCGGTCATCGTGAAACGGTACGCCGACAGCTTCCACCAGACCGGGCTGACCGATCTGCTGTCCGACCTCGGCGTCAACCGCCTGCGGATCGCCGGCATGATGACGCAGAACTGCGTGGTGTTCACCGCGCTCTCGCCAGCCGCGGACCGCTACCAGGTGAGCGTCCTGTCGGACTGCACGACCACCACCGATGGCGCGATCCACGGTTTCGCCCTGCATGCCCTGACGACACGCGTCGACGTGCAGCCTGACGCCTGACGGCACAACGGAAAAGGCCCCTTGCGGGGCCTTTTCTTCTTGCTGCTTGCGATATCAGCGCTTGTCGTTCGGCGCGTAGTCGCGCGGCGCGTAACCGGTGTAGATCTGGCGCGGACGACCGATCTTGGCTTCCGGGTCGACCTGCTGCTCCAGCCAGTGCGAGACCCAGCCGGCAGTGCGACCGATCGCGAACATGACGGTGAACATCTCGGTCGGGATCTTCAGCGCCTTGTAGATGATGCCGCTGTAGAAATCGACGTTCGGGTAGAGCTTGCGCTGGATGAAGTACTCGTCCTTCAGCGCCGCCTCTTCCAGCCGCATCGCCACTTCCAGCAGCGGATCGTCGACGCCCAGTTCGCCCAGCACCTTGTGGGTCATCTCGCGGATGATCTTGGCGCGCGGATCGAAGTTCTTGTAGACGCGATGGCCGAAGCCCATCAGGCGGAAGCCCGATTCCTTGTCCTTGGCCTTGGCGACGGCCGACGCGACATTCTTCGCATCGCCGATCTCTTCCAGCATCTTCAGCACGGCTTCGTTGGCGCCGCCGTGCGCGGGACCCCACAGCGCGGTGATGCCGGCGGCGACGGACGCATACGGGTTTGCGCCGGTCGAACCGACCAGGCGCACCGTCGAGGTCGACGCGTTCTGCTCGTGGTCGGCGTGCAGGATGAACAGCAGGTCCAGCGCCTTGGCGACGACCGGGTTCAGCTCCAGCGGCTCGCTCGGCACCTCGAACATCATGTGCAGGAAGCGGTCGACGTAGTCGAGGTTGTTGCGCGGATAGCGGATCGGCCAACCGATCGAATAACGGTACGCGGCGGCGGCCAGGGTCGGCATCTTCGCCAGCAGGCGGATGGCGGCCAGACGGCGCTGCTCGGGATCTTCCAGGTCCAGCGTATCGTGGTAGAACGCCGACAGCGAGGCGACCGTGCCGGCCAGCATGGCCATCGGATGCGCGTCGTAGTGGAAGCCGTGCAGGAAGTTCTTCAGCGACTCATGCATCATCGTGTGATGCGTGACCTCGTGCTCGAACTTGGCGAACTCGGCCGGCGTCGGCAGTTCGCCGTTCATCAGCAGGTACGAGACTTCCAGGAAGTTCGAGTGCTGGGCCAGCTGTTCGATCGGGTAGCCGCGGTACAGCAGGACGCCGTTGTCGCCATCGATGTAGGTGATGGCCGACTTGCAGCTGGCCGTGGCGGTGAAACCGGAGTCGTAGGTGAAGAGACCCGTTTCCTTGGTCAGCTTCGAAATATCGACGCAATCGTTGCCAAGCGTGGGTTTCAGGACTGGCAGGACGACGGATTTGTCGCCCGCATTCAGCGTGACCTGGTCAAGTTCGGACACAGTGTGCGCTCCTTCGTGGGGTAACACCGGCCAGAGGTCCGGACGGCGCGTGACGGGAGTCCAGGGAATGACCCTTGGATGCGTCGAATTATCGCACACGGCATTTGGAGCCGTCGCTCGATACCGTACCAACGTCAGACCAAAGACTAAGGCCGGGACCGCAACCGCGCGTTCCGGCAAGCGCACGATCGGATGCGCACAAACGCGAACGGCCGCGCACAAGGCGCGGCCGCAGGCGGATCAGACGAACGACGGTTCGATCAGCGCGCGTAGCGCTTCTGGAACTTGTCGATACGGCCGCTGGTATCGATGACCTTGTGCTTGCCCGTGTAGAACGGGTGCGAGGCCGAGGAGATTTCGACCTTGATCAGCGGGTACTCGTTGCCGTCTTCCCACTTCGTCGTTTCCTTGCTGCCCAGCGTGGAGCGCGTCAGGAACTTGAAATCGGAGGTCACGTCGTGGAAGACGACTTCGCGGTAATTCGGGTGGATGTCGGCCTTCATGGCGGGAACACCGTGTAGCGGGGAATGGAAGAGCGGCATTGTAGACCGCCCTGCCCGTCCCGCGCAACCCGCCCCTCAACCGGCGGCCAGCGCGGCCTCGATCAGGGCCTCGAAACGGGCCTGGTCATAGCGCAGCAGGATGTTGGCCCTGTCCGGCCGCCCCCCTTCCCGGCGCCAGTCCACGACCGAGGCGCCCCGGGCGTGGGCGCCTTGAAGTTCGATCGCGAGCGGGCGCTCCGCCAGTTCCAGTGCGCCCTCCGGCGCCAGTGCGAAGGCCATGGCCAAGGCATCGGCGGCGAACCAGTGGTCGCCCCGGCGGTCGGCGGACCATGACCGGGTCTTTTCGGAGATGCGATCGTAGAAGCGGGCACGGTCCGAATCGGCCCGCAACCAGCCCGCCACGCGCTCATGGTGCAGGCCATGGGCGATGGTGGCTTCCCAGTCGGCCAGGTCGTAGCGGTCGAAGGCCTCGAGCACCAGGTGTGCGGCTTCCGGATCGAAGTAGAAATTGAACTCGGCCGCCGGCGTGATGTTGCCGTGGCAGGTGACCGCGCCGCCCATCACCACCAGACGCGCGATCCGCTGCGGCAGCGTCGGGTCCAGCTTGAGCGCAAGCGCGACATTGGTCAGCGGCCCGAGCGCGACCAGCACCAGGCGGCCGGCATGCGCGTGCGACAGCCGCAGGAGCGCCAGCGCCGCGTGCTCCGCGTCCGCCTGGCGCGCGGCCGGCGGAAAGCCGACGTCACCGAAGCCGTCCTGGCCGTGCACGTAACCCGCGTCCGGCGAGGGATGCAGCAGCGGCGCCGGTGCGCCAGCGAACACGGGAACGTCGTCGCGGCCTGCCACCTCGCACAACTTCAGCGCGTTGCGCACGGTGTGCTGCAGGCCGACGTTACCGGCTGCGATGGTCAGGCCGACGATATCGTGGCGTGCATCGTTAAACGCCATCAACAGAGCGAGCGCATCGTCAACGCCCGGATCGGTGTCGATCAGCAGGGGAATCCTGTCCGTCATCTTCTTCTCTTCGTCTTCTCGGCCGCCGAGTCTCGCACCGCTGGCGGCCCCATGGAAGCGCAGGGCGCTCCAGGGCAGAGAGCGTTATGCGGACGCGTATCGCGCTGCGCCGCCCACCCAGCGATGGATCACGCGATCCGCCGCTGCGGGATCGTCGGCGAGCAACCGTTCCGCCAATGCATGCACTTGCGGCAGAAGACCGGCGTCGCGCGCCAGGTCGGCGACCCGGAACGCCGCCAGACCGGTCTGCCGCGTGCCCAGCAGCTCGCCGGGGCCACGCAACTCCAGGTCCTTCTCGGCGATGACGAAGCCATCGTTGGTCTCGCGCATCGTCGCCAGCCGATGTTTGGCCATCATCGACAACGGCGGCTGGTACATCAGCACGCAGGTCGACGCGGTGGCGCCGCGGCCGACGCGGCCGCGCAGCTGGTGCAGCTGCGCAAGGCCCAGTCGCTCCGCGTTCTCGATGATCATCAGCGAGGCGTTGGGCACGTCCACGCCGACTTCGATCACCGTGGTCGCGACCAGCAGGTCGACGTCGCCCTGCTTGAAGCGGCGCATCGTGGCCTGCTTGTCGGCTGCCTTCATCCGGCCGTGCACCAGCGCGATGCGGGCATCGGGCAACGAGGCAGACAGGGCTTCGAACGTGGTCTGCGCGGCCTGCGCCACGACCTCGTCGCTGTCGTCGATCAGCGTACAGACCCAGTACGCCTGTCGGCCTTCCGCGCAGGCGGTGCGGATCCGCTCGACCAGCTCCGGCCGTCGCTCGGCGCTCAGCGCGACGGTCTGCACGGGGGTACGCCCAGGTGGCAGCTCGTCGATGGCGGACACATCCAGGTCCGCATACGCCGCCATCGCCAGCGTGCGTGGAATGGGTGTCGCCGTCATCACGAGCTGGTGCGGGACGCGGTTCTTGCCCGCCCCCTTGTCGCGCAACGCCAGGCGCTGGTGCACGCCGAACCGGTGCTGTTCGTCGACGATGGCCAGGCCAAGGTCGTGGAAGGTCACCGCTTCCTGCATCAGCGCATGGGTACCCACCACCACTTGGGCCTCGCCCGACGCCACCTGTGCCAGCACCGTGGCGCGCGCCTTGCCGGTGACCTTGCCCGCCAACCAGGCGACGCGCACGCCCAGCGGCTCCAGCCAGGCGCGCAGGTTGGCCAGGTGCTGCTCCGCCAGCAATTCGGTGGGCGCGGCGAGCGCCACCTGTTTGCCGGCTTCGACCGCCAGCATGCCCGCCAGTGCGGCCACCACGGTCTTGCCGGTGCCAACGTCGCCCTGCACCAGCCGCAACATCGGCGAGGGTTTGCCGATGTCCTCGCGGATCTGCGCGAACACGCGCTGCTGCGCCCCCGTCAGCGTGAACGGCAGCGCCTTGACCAGCGCCTTGACCAGCGTGCCCTTGCCCTTCAGCGCCGGCGCGCCATGCTGCTGCAGCGCCAGCCGTTGGCGACGGAGACTGAGGTGATGGGCCAGCAGTTCCTCGATCGCCAGTCGACGTTGTGCGGGATGCGTGCCCAGCGACAGCGCTGCAACGTCGGCATTGCGCGGCGGCCGATGCATGGTCAGCAGCGCCTGTCGCAGCGAGGGCAGCTGCAGACCGTCCAGCAGGGCGGCAGGCAACAGCTCCAGGCTGTCGTTGTCGGGCAAGCGCTCCAAGGCCTGGCCGATCAGCTTGCGGATGCTCGCCGGACCGAGGCCTTCCACCGCCGGGTATACCGGATCCAGTGCATCCCCCAGCGCGGCGTCATCGTCATCCCCCAGCACGCGATAGCTGGGATGGACGATTTCCAGTCCGTGCTGTCCCGGCTTGGGCGTGCCGTAGCAGCGGATACGCGCGCCCACCGCGAACTGCGCGACCTGCGCGGCGCGGAAATGGAAGAAGCGCAACACCAGCGTGCCGCGGGACTCGTCGCCGACCGCCACCCGCAGCACCGGCCGGTAACGGAAACCGCGCTCGACCGCCTCGACGCGCCCCTCGATCTGCGCCGGCACGCCCGGCTGCAGCAACCGGATCGGCGTGATCGCGGTGCGGTCCTCGTAGCGGAGCGGCAGGTGCAACCACAGGTCCTGCATCGTCAGCAGACCGCGGGCCGCCAGCTTCTCCGCCACGCGTGGACCGACGCCCGGCAGGCGACTCAGGGGTTCGGAGGAAAGATCGATGGACGGCGTGTCGCGACGTGCGGGCATGGCGCAAGGATGCCGGGAACGCCGCCAAACAAAAACCCCGGCACCTCACGATGCCGGGGCCCACGTCCGTCACGTCGCCGTGCGGATCAGAACTTCACGGCCACTTCCATGCCGTAGGTCCGCGGCTCGGTGATGGTGGCGCCGACCAGGCCGAGCGGGCCACGCCCGTAGGTGTTCAAGCCTTTCACATACTGGTTGTCGAACACGTTGTTGCCATAGACCGCCCAGCTCCAATGCCCTTGCGGCGCGGTCCAGCCGATGCGCAGGTCGGTGCGATCACGCGCTTCACCGATGTCCAGCAGCGCGTTGACGCCGCAATCGCCCTGCAGGTCCGAGCCGGCGTTGCAGCGGCTGCGTCCACGGTAGGCATGCCGCGCCGAGAAGCGCAGTTCGCCATGTCCGGCCAAGTCGACCTTGTAGGCCGCGCCCATCGATGCGCTGAAACGCGGTTCGCCGGTCGGCTCGCCGTCGAGGTCCACGCCTTCCGGCGTCACGTAGTCCTTGTACTTGGAATCGATCCACTCGGCCTGCGCATCCAGGGTGAAGCCGTCGGTCACCTTCCAGCGCAGGTCGACGTCGATGCCGGTGGCTTCCAGATCGCCGGTATCGAACACGAAGCGCGGGATGTCGACGGGATTGTTCGGGTCGGGATCGATCAGCCGCACGGACTGCCGGTTGTCGTACCGGTAGTGGAACAGCGACGCATTCCAGGCGAAACGACCGAACGATTGCTTGATGCCGGCTTCGAGGTTCCAGACGTCCTCGTTCTCGAACGCCGGCCCGATCTGCAGCGCATTGAAGCCGCCGGCCTTGTAACCCTTGGCCAACGAGCCGAACACCATGGTCCTGTCGTCCAGATGGTAATCCACGACGAAACGCGGACTGACGTCGCTCCAGCTGCGCTTGTCGCGCACCAGCACGCCCTTGTTGACCATCGCCGGCGGATCGATGAAGGCCATGTCGAACGTCAACAGCTCGCGCGTGATGGGAATGCCCATCTGACCCAGCGCGGCGAAGAAGCCCAGCGATTCCAGCAGTGCCAGCTTGGCCTCGAGTTCCGGCGCATTGCGCGGCGTGTTGAGCCAGGTGAAGTCCTTCTCGTCGCGCGTATAGCGCAGGCCGAAGGTCAGGTTGAGTTTGTCGGTCGCGCGCCAGATGACGTCGCCGAACGCCGCATACGCCGTGGTCGACAACGTGTTGTTGAAGCGCTCGTTCCAGCGGTCGCCCACCAGCGACACCGGAATGCCGTTCATCTGCGCCAGCAGCGAGGTGAATCCGAACAGGCTGCCGTCCGGCGTGGGCGCGATGCCGAGGTTGCGCACGATGTTGTCCACCGCTTCGGTATTGGTGTTCACCTCGCTGGTCTGGCGCGCGTCTTCCTTGAAGAAGCTGGCGCCGGCCACCCAGTCCAGCCGCGCATTGCTGCCGGCGAACTTGAACTCCTGGTAGAAAGTCTCGTTGCTCTCGGTGTTGACCGAGTCGATGTACAGGTCGGCGCGGTTGGTGCCGTCCTCCTCGGTCTGGTTCATCGAGTCGTACTCGCGCCACGACGAGGTCGAGGTCAGGTTCCCCCAGGTGAAGGCGTGGTCGACGATCAGGGTGACGCCATCGAACGTGCGCCACTCGGCGTTCTCGGCGTCGCTGTAGGTCGGGACCTTGCGCGGATCCAGGTAGTCGTCCGGATCCACCGGCACCGGCGGCCGTTGCGGATACGCCGGCAGCGGCACGATGCCGGTGGTGACGCGACCGTTCTGGTCCAGGCTTTCATGGTCCCAGCTCAGCAGCGCGGTGGTGTTGTCGCCGATGCGCAACTGCCATGCCGCGCGCGCAGCCCACACGTTCTCGCCGCCCAGGTCCTTGCCTGTGGCGCCATCCTGGAACCAGCCGTCGCTGTGGTTGAACAGCGCGTTGATGCGGAAGGCGGAGACGTCGCTGACCGGGATGTTCCACATCGCATCGACATACTGTTTGCCGTAGTTGCCGAGCCGCAGGCGCAGCCTCGCCTCGGTCTCGTCCTGCGGGCGCCGCGTCACCAGCGAGATCGCACCGGCCGCGGTGTTGCGGCCGAACAGCGTGCCCTGCGGCCCCTTCAACACCTCGATGCGCTCGACGTCGAGGAACGGCAGCAGCACGCCGCCGCCACGCCCCCCGTACACGCCGTCGACGAAGATGCCGACCGCCGGGTCGGTGCCGATGCCGAAGTCGTTGGTTTCCACGCCACGCAACCGGAACGAGGGCTGGGTCGGCTGGGCGGCATCCACCACCAGGCCCGGCACGAAGGCATCGATGTCGCCCAGGTTCTCCGCCGCGACGTCATCGAGCAGTTGCTGGTCGACGACCTGCAGCGCGATCGGCACGTCCTGCAGTTCCTGCTGGCGGCTCTGCGCGGTGACGGTGATGGTGTCGAGGTTGGTGGCCTGCTGCTCGCCCTCGGGCGTCGCCTGCGCCCACGCCGTTCCGCTCGCTCCCAACACCACGCAACTGCCGAACAGCGCGCGCCGAAGCCCCACGACCAGATTCCGTTGCATCACTCTCATCACGCCCTCCCGGAAGCGTTGTGCGGAAACCGGCCTCAGGTGGCCGGCGGTGATTCACTGCCTGTGCCTGCCGTATCGCAACTGCCGGCCTGCGCATCGATCCATGCCCGGATCAGCGCGACCCCTTCCCGATGGACGACCGAGCGCCCCAGCTCCGGCATCATGATCGCGGGGTCGTCGCTGTCCAACCGGTAATCGAAGATGGAATCGGCCGCATGCCCCGGCACGATGTCGTAGCGCCGGTTGCCCGTGCCCTTGCCTGCCGCGATCGGTTGCTTGCAGAAGCCCAGCTTCAGCCGGTCCTGCGTGTGCGCGTCCAGCCACAGGCCCGAGGTGATCGCCGGACCCGTGGCGCTGTGGCAATGGCCGCAGTTGACGTCCAGATAGGCGCGCGCGCGCGCGTCGAGCGGCGCCTGGGCGTCCATGGCGTCGGCCAGCCGTGGCGGCGACGCGGGCACGCCGGCCAGGTAACCGATACGCACCAGATGCGCCAGCTGGTTCTCCCTGCCATCCGCATAGTCGAAGTCGCGGTTCATGTGCCGCGCCTTCGGTCCGATCGGCAGCAGCTTGCGCGACTTGTTGTCGGTGATGTGGCAGCCGCCGCACTGGTTCTGGTCGGGCACCTGGTAGTCGGCCGCCTCGCGCCCGCCCTCGGCATCGACGAGTTCGAGCGGGACCAGTTCACCGGTACGCTTCAGCGTCGCCGCTGTCTGCGCGTCGTTCCACACGTACGGCAGCGCCACCCACCCGTCCGCCCGATGCACGAGCAGGCGCGTTTCGATCAGCCGCACCTTGGCCAGGTCCAGCGCCTCGCCTTCCAACGGCGATTGCGAAGGCGGTGTGCGTGCGACTGATTTGCCGTCCCGGACCTGCCCGGCCGGCAGCGGGTAGTAGAACGTCTTGCTGAGGATGGTGCCGACAGGGAAGTCGAAGCTCTGCTCCGCCTGGTACGTCGCCGATGTGCCCGCCGGCATCCACACGGTGCGCAGCTTGTGCGCGTAGTCGCTGAACAACGGTGTGTTGAGATCGTACGGCACCACGCCTTCGTTGAGGCGCAGATGCCCATCGTCGATCCGCAGCACGCCCCACTCGTCCAGTGTCGCCGGCTGGCCTTCGGCGAAGAAATGCACCTTCGGCGCCTGCGTGCACGCGGGCAGCGCCATGCACGCCACCAGGGCGACGAGCCGCATCACCACGCGATACCGCATGCGCGACGGCCTCAACCGCGCTTCAGGTCGACCGCGGGCAGGCGCGGCAGTTCGCAGTCATGGATCTTCGCGTCCTTGTTCGGATTCTTGTAGCCGCCCGGGCCGTCGGCGTTGACCACGCCGTTGACGTCTCGGAGGCAGATCTGCGGCCCCACCTTCTTCCCGTCCACCACCCGGTCCTTGTTGAAGTAGCCGTCCCACAGCACGTCGGGGAAGTTGCCGCGCAGCCCGTAGGTGGCCACCTTCAGCGCCTTCAGGTCGAAGCCGTCCGGCGAGTCGCCGCCGCCGGACAGGGTGTTGCCGTGGATGTGGATGCGCTCCGGGTACGGATCGAAGTTCGGCGACGCGCTGCTGTCCTTGTAGCCGGTGGAATAGACGCTGGAGACGATGATGTTGGCGGTCGCGTTGTCGCGGATCTCGTTGCCGAACACTTCGATGTCGTCGTTCGAGTTGATCACGATGCCCGACCCCGCCGGCACGCTGGCCACTGGCGTGCCCTTGGCGCCGAAGTTCTCGTGGTTGTTGGCGATCACCTTGTTGGCATACACGCGGATGTTGCCGCCCTGCTGCGACAGGCCTGGCATGTTGAAGACGAGGATGCCGCCGGTGTTGCCGGTCGCCACGTTCTCGTAGACATCGGCGTTGATGGTGTTCTCGATCTCGATACCGGCCACATTCTGTTCGGCGCGGCTGCGGCGCACGATCACGCCGTCCGACTGGCCCACGTAGATGCCGGCATCGGACGCGCCGATCGACACGGTGTCCTCGATCAGCACGTTCTTGGTCAATACCGGGTAGATGCCGTAGGCGCCGTTCTTCGTGCTCGGCCCGCCGGTCCATTGGACCTTCACGCCACGGATCGTGATGTTCGACGACTCGCTGATCTTCAGGCCGTCGCCCTTGGAGTCCTCGATGGTGAGGTTCTCGATGGTGAAGTCGTCGCCGTTGACCAGCAGGCCCTCGGCGCCGGCCTTCTGCCCCTTGAAGCTCAGCACGCTCTTGTCCATGCCGGCCCCGCGGATCGTCACGCCGTCCGCGCGCAGGCTGAGGCTGCGGTCGAAGCTGTGGCGGCCGGCCGGGATGTCGATGACGTCACCCGGCTTGGCGTCCAGCAGGCGCTCCTGCAGGCTGGCGGCGAAGCCGGCGTCGGCCGCCGGCGCGCTGGCGGTTTCGGGCGCCTTGGGCTGGCATGCGGCCGCCACGAGCGCCAGGGCGCCTACCACTGCCACGGAAATGGTGC
Source organism: Pseudoxanthomonas sp. LjRoot143 (assembly GCF_964252945.1). Lineage (NCBI taxonomy): Bacteria > Pseudomonadati > Pseudomonadota > Gammaproteobacteria > Lysobacterales > Lysobacteraceae > Pseudoxanthomonas > Pseudoxanthomonas sp. LjRoot143. The sequence goes on from NZ_CAXUPM020000001.1 coordinate 3,098,985, forward strand.
GCTGCATGAGTCTCCCCTCCCATACGCCTGCGTAGTGCCCGCAGTCTGGTGCGCCGGCCCATGTGACACGGAGGGCGGGAGCGGCATACTACGGGGGGCAAAGCGGACAAGCTGGAGGCCCCCGATGCGTTGGAAAACCGGACTGGGCAATCGCCTTTCGATCGCCAACCTGCCCACCAACATGCTGTGCGGCCTGGTGCTGCTGGCCGGCGAATTCGGCGTGAACGCCGAAGGCTGGTTCGCCGGCATGCGCATGAACGTGCAGGAGATCCACGATCCCCTGGCGCGCGTCTCCTACCGCCAGGCCAGCGAGATCATCCGCCGTGCCCTGCCGACGCTGCCGATCGACGGCGTGGGCCTGGCCATGGGCGAGAAGCAGAACGGCGGCAACTTCGGCCTGCTGGGCCTGGCGATGAAGACCGCGCCCACGTTCGGCGACGCCGTGCAGATCGGCCTGGAGTACCAGCGCAACCTCGGTCCACTGATGGACCTCGACATGCAGGACCGCGACGACGGTAGCCTGGCGGTGGTCGCGACGGCACCGGAAGAAGCCGCCGACCTGCTGCCGTTCCTGTGCGAGGAGATGTTCGCCAGCACGCTGATGCTGGCGCGCGAACTGGCAGGTCCGGAGTTCCATCCGGTGCGCCTCGAGTTGGGCTATCCGGCGCCGCGCTACGCCGCGCGCTACGCCGACCTATTCGGCTGCGAGGTGCGTTTCGACCAGCCGCAGCATGCGATGGTGGTGGACCGGCGCTGGCTGGAGCTGCCGTTCGCCAGCTACAACCCGGTGACCTCGCGGCAGGCGCTGGCCCTGTGCCGCGCGCAACTCACGGCGATGTCGCTGCGCGGTGAGACCACCGCCGCGGTCGAGCGCCAGCTGCGGCCGCGCCTGCGCGACAACCCGCAGATGACGGATGTCGCCATGGCACTGCACCTGAGCGAACGCACGCTGCGCCGCCAGCTCGCCGAGGAAGGCACCAGCTTCAGTGCCGTGCACGATCGCGTGCGCACCGAGCGTGCGCTCGAACTCCTTCAGGACGCGGAAATGACCATCGCCAGCGTCGGCAGCCAGATCGGCTTCAACGACGTGCGCGAGTTCCGCCGTGCGTTCAAGCGCTGGACCGGGCATACGCCGAGCGAAACCCGACGCACGCCCTCGTAGAGCGGCGCTTGCTCCGCTGCTCTTCGTTCCCGCACCAACGTATCGGACGGCGTGCGGCGCCGAGCAAGCTCGGCGCTACGGGGACCCGCGATCAGTCGAGCACCATCACCGCATCGACCTCGAAGGCGGCGCCCTTCGGCAGGCCGGAGACCTCGATCGTCGAGCGCGCGGGATACGGCGCGGCGAAGTAGTCCTGCATCACCGCATTGACGGCCGCGAACTGCGACAGGTCGGTCAGGTACAGGCCGAGGCGAACGATGCGGTCGAGCGAGCCGCCCGCCGCTTCCGCCACTGCCTTGAGGTTGTCGAAGGCGCGGCGCGCCTGCGCGGTGATGTCGCCATCCACCAGGTTGCCGGTGGCCGGATCCAGCGGGATCTGTCCGGAGAAGTACACCGTGTTGCCGGCACGCACGGCCTGCGAATAGGGTCCGATGGCGGCGGGCGCCTGCTCGGTATGGATGATCTGCTTGGTCATGGGCGGGCTCCAGTAAGAACCCGTGATTCTACGTAGGGCGGGCCCAGGCCCGCCATCGCGGGCGATCGGATCGCGGCGGGGAGGGGGGGAGCGCGCCGCGATTACTGGCGACGCACGCCGTGCACGACGTTGAGGCGACGCAGCCGGCGCATCACTTCCGCCAGGTGGTTGCGGTCGCGGACCTGGATCGAGAAACGCAGCACGGCGACGTTGATGTCGCGCTCGAGGTACTCGACGCGTTCGATGTTGGACTGGCTCTTGGCGACCGCGGCGGCGACCTGCGCCAGCACGCCCGGGCGGTTCTCAACGTCGATCAGCAGCGCGGCGTCATAGTCGCCGGTGACCTTCGCATCCCACGCGATCGGCACCCAGCGCTCGGGCGACTTGCGGAACTCGGTAACATTCGGGCAGTCGAGACGGTGCACCACGATGCCCTTGCCGGCGGTGTGGTAACCCATGATCTCGTCGCCCGGGATCGGCTGACAGCACTGCGCGAAACTGACCACGCCGCGCTCGCCACCGGTGATCAGGATCTTCTCCTGCGAATGCTTCGAGTGCCCGCCGGCACGCAGTTCCGCGAACGCGGTCAGCGCCTGCGCGGCCTGCGCCGGCATCCAGTTGCCCAGCGCCACGTCGGCGAGGAAAGCTTCCAGGCGCGGGTACTTGTGTTCGGTGAGGAAGGCCTCGAGACGCTGCTGCGGCAGCCGTTCCAGCGAGCTGTCCAGATCCTCCAGCGCACGGTCGAGCATGCGGTGGCCGAGCTGCACGGCGTCCTCGTGCTCCAGCTGCTTCAGCTGGTGGCGGATGGCGGTGCGCGCCTTGCTGGTGACGACGAACTCCAGCCACTGCGGCTTGGGCGCCGCGGACTTGGCGGTGATGATCTCCACGCTCTGCCCGCTGACCAGCTTCGTGCGCAGCGGTACCAGCTTCTTGTCCACGCGCGAGGCCACCGCCTGGTTGCCGACGTCGGTGTGCACGGCGTAGGCGAAATCCAGCGCGGTGGCGTTGCGTGGCAACGACAGGATCTTGCCCTTCGGCGTGAACAGATAGACCTCGTCCGGGAACAGGTCGACCTTGACGTTGTCGAGGAACTCCAGCGACGACCCGGCGGCGCGCTGGTTGTCGATCAGCTCCACGATCCAGGCATGCGCGCGGTTCTGCGCGCTGTTCGGCGCATCGGTGCCGTACTTGTAGGTCCAGTGCGCCGCGATGCCGCGCTCTGCGACCAGGTCCATCTCGGTGGTGCGTATCTGCACTTCGATCGGCGACCCGTAGGGACCGAACAGCACGGTGTGCAGCGACTGGTAGCCGTTGGCCTTGGGGATGGCGATGAAATCGCGGAAGCGCCCGTCCAGCGGCTTGTATTGCGCATGCACGGCGCCGAGCGCGTGGTAGCAGGCCGGCACCGAGTCGACGACGACGCGGAAGCCGAACACGTCCATCACCCGGTCAAAGCTTTTCCCTTCGCCGCGCATCTTGTTGTAGATGCTCCAGGGCGTCTTCACCCGACTGACCAGGCGATGCTCGATGCCCTCCTTCGCCAGTCGTTGAGAGAGGTGGGCCTCGATCTGCGCCATCGACTCGCGGCGCATCACCGGCTGGCTGCGGATGTGCTTGTCGACCACCGCGTGACGCCACGGATGCAGCGCGCGGAAACCGAGATCCTGCAGCTCCGACTTGACCAGGTTCATGCCCAGCCGCTGCGCGATGGGCGCGTAGATCTCCAGCGTCTCGCGGGCGATGCGCCCGCGCGCTTCGGCGCTCTGCGCGCCCAGCGTGCGCATGTTGTGCAGGCGGTCGGCCAGCTTGATCATGATCACGCGCAGGTCGCGCGACATCGCCAGCAGCATCTTGCGGAAGCTCTCGGCGGCGGCTTCCTGGCGATCGCGGAACTTCAGCTTGTCCAGCTTGGTGACGCCTTCCACCAGTTCCGCGACCGACTCGCCGAACTCGGCGGCGATGTCCGCTCCGGTCAGCGGCGTATCCTCGATGGTGTCGTGCAGGATCGCCGCGATCAGCGTCTCCGCATCCATGCCCAGTTCGGCCAGTACACCCGCCACGGCCACCGGATGGGTGATGTAGGGTTCGCCGGACTTGCGGGTTTGGCCCGCGTGCGCGGCGGCACCGACTTCCCAGGCGCGCCGCAGCAGCGGCAGCTGCTCCTTCGGAAGGTATGTCACCAGCCGCTCGAACTGGCTGACGTACTCCGGCACCCCCTCATCTCGCGACGAAGCGGGGTTGCGGAGCGCCTTGGCGGTACGGCCTGAATTCATGCCGCCAGACTATGCCAGTCACGTCGCCACGGCAACGCGGATCGACGGCCCTGGAACGCGAAAAGCCCGCTTGCGCGGGCCTTTCGTCGATCGTCCGTTCCGATGGGAACGTTAGACGAACGGGATCAGTCGTCGCCCTTCGACAGGTCGTCGTCGGCAACCACTTCAGCGGCAGCCCACTCCAGCGCTTCGCGCTCGGCGCGCTCACGCTCGGCCTTCTCGACGCGGTCGATCAGCTCGTTGTCGATCTTGCGCGCAGCGATCTCGCGCAGCGCCAGCACGGTGGGCTTGTCCTGGGCTTCGGTGTTGTCGATCTGCGCGTCCACGCCGTTGGCGAGCTGACGGGCACGCTTGGCGGCCATCGTGACCAGATCGAAACGGTTGTTGACGACTTCCAGGCAATCTTCGACGGTGATGCGGGCCATGCGGGCTCCCGGCGACCGGCTGGCCGCCCAGTGAATACGGAAAGGGGCCGGGATTGTAGGCAGCCGGTCCCGGCAATGCAAGCCTTTCCTTGAAAATCAATCGGTTAAGGCGCCACTGGGCGCCAACCGGCGGCGCCCGGGCCTCCGCCGCGGGTCATTCGGCCAGCAGCGCGGCGATCAGGTCGGCGTGGCGCACGTCCTGCGCCTCCCGGCGCAGCCGGCTGGCGGTGAAGATGGTGTGCATCTGCGCCACGGCCTCGTCGAATACGTCATTGACGATGACGTAGTCGAATTCGTCGTAGTGCGACATCTCTTCGCGGGCGGCGGCCAGACGGCGCTGGATGACCTCCTCGCTGTCCTGTCCGCGGTTGCGCATGCGCTGTTCCAGCGCAGCGCGCGAGGGCGGCAGGATGAACACGCTGACCGCGTCCGGCACTTTGTCGCGGACCTGGCGCGCGCCCTGCCAGTCGATCTCCAGCAGCACGTCCTTGCCAGCATCGAGCTGCGGCTCGACCGACTGGCGAGCGGTGCCCTTCCAGTCGCCGTGCACCTCGGCGTACTCGAAGAAGTCGCCGGCGCGGATCATCGCCTTGAACTCGTCGGCGCTGATGAAGTGGTAGTGCTGCGCATGCCGTTCGCCCGGGCGCGCGGCGCGCGAGGTGAACGAGATGGACAGCGCGATGTCGTTGTCGCGCGCCAGCACGGCATTGACGATGCTGCTCTTGCCCGCGCCCGACGGCGCCGCGACGATGTAGAGGGTTCCGCGCTTCATTCGATGTTCTGCGCCTGTTCGCGGATCTGGTCGATCAGCACCTTCAGCTCCACCGCGATGTTGGTGGTGCGGATGTCGACGGACTTGGAGCCCAGCGTATTGGCCTCGCGGTTGAACTCCTGCAGCAGGAAGTCCAGCCGGCGGCCTTGCGGCTCCTTCTGGGTGAAGACGCGGCGGATTTCCTTGACGTGGCTGTCGAGGCGGTCGAGTTCCTCGTCCACGTCGAGCTTCTGCAGCCAAAGCACCAGTTCCTGCTCCAGCCGGCCCTGCTCCATGTTCTGCGCCACGTCGGCCAGGCGCGCTTCCAGTTTCTGCCGCTGGCCGGCGCGGATCTGCGGGATCAGGGTGCGCACTTCGGCCGCCAGTGCGGCGATGCCGTCCACACGCTCCAGGATCGCCGCCACCAGCTTGCCGCCCTCGCGCTCGCGGGCGGCGACGAACTGGTCGAGCACGCCGTCCAGCAACGCCAGCGCCTCGGCCTGCAGCGCTTCCATGTCCACGCCCCTGGTCTGCAGCACGCCGGGGAACTGCAGCAGGTCGGTCAGCTCGGTGCGCAGGTTGGGGACGCGCAGCGACAGGTCCGCTGCGAGTTCGGACAACTGCGACACCACGCGGGCATTGAGCTGGAGCGCGCCGCCGCTTTCGGGCGCACGCAGACGCAGGGTCAGGTCCAGCTTGCCGCGCGACACCCGTGAGGCGACGCGCTCGCGAAGCGCCGGTTCCAGCACGCGCAGTTCGTCCGGCAGGCGGACGCCCAGCTCCAGGAAACGGTGGTTGACCGCGCGCAGTTCGGCCCCCAGCGTGCCGCCGTCGGTGGCGCGTTCGGCGGTAGCGAACGCCGTCATGCTGCGGATCATGCAGGTGCCCATCGGACCAGTGAGCGGCGCATCTTAGCAGCCCGTGCGGCGCGGGCCGGGCCCGGCGGGACGGACTGGTAAACTTCGCCCCCCTCATTGCGGATGCCCCCATGTCCTTTTCCCGCCCCAGCGGCCGCCAGCCCGACCAGATGCGCGACGTCGGCATCCTGCGCAACTACACCCGCCATGCGGAAGGCTCGGTACTGGTCAGCTTCGGCCACACCCGCGTGCTGTGCACGGCGACGGTGGAGAACAAGGTGCCGGGTTTCCTGCGCGGCAAGGGCGAAGGCTGGGTGACCGCCGAGTACGGCATGCTGCCGCGCTCCACGCATACCCGTAGCGACCGCGAAGCCTCGCGCGGCAAGCAGGGCGGGCGCACGCTGGAGATCCAGCGCCTGATCGGCCGCACCCTGCGCGCGTGCGTGGACCGCGTGGCGCTGGGCGAACGCACCATCACCCTGGACTGCGACGTGCTGCAGGCCGACGGCGGTACCCGGACGGCCGCCATCACCGGGGCCTACGTGGCGCTGGTGGACGCGGTGAACTGGCTGAAGGGCCGCAACGAGATCAAGCGCGACGTCGTGCACGGCGCCGTCGCGGCGGTCTCGGTGGGCATCTACCGCGGTGTGCCGGTGCTGGACCTGGACTATCCGGAAGACAGCGACTGCGATACCGACATGAACCTGGTGATGAACGACGGCGGCGGCTTCATCGAGCTGCAGGGCACGGCCGAAGGCCATGCGTTCCGCCGCGACGAACTGGATGCACTGCTCGCCCTCGGCGAGAAGGGCATCGGCGAGCTGTTCGCGGCGCAGCGCGCCGCGCTGGCGGGCTGATCATGGCCCTGCTGAGCCTGGTCACCCTGCTGGTCGACGACTACGACCGCGCCATCGCGCACTACCGCGATGCGCTCGGCTTCGAACTGCGCGAGGACACCGACCTCGGCGGCGGCAAGCGCTGGGTGCGTGTGGCGCCGAAGGGCGACGGCAGCACCGACCTGCTGCTGGCGGTCGCGACGACGGACGAGCAGCGCGCGCGCATCGGCGACCAGACCGGCGGGCGTGTCGGCTTTTTCCTGCAGACGGACGACTTCTGGCGCGACCACGCACGCATGACGGCCGCCGGCGTCGAATTCCTGGAGACGCCGCGCGAAGAGGTCTACGCCACCGTCGCCGTGTTCCGCGATGCCTACGGCAACCGCTGGGACCTGCTGCAACCCAAGGGCTGATCCACGATGAAACTCGTCCTCGCCTCCTCCAACCAGGGCAAACTGGAGGAACTCCGCGGCCTGTTGGCCGACACCGGCATCGAACTGGTCGCGCAGTCCGACCTGGGCGTGGAGGATGCCGACGAGACCGGCACGACCTTCGTCGAGAACGCCCTGATCAAGGCGCGCCACGCCAGCCTGCAGACCGGCCTGCCCGCACTCGCCGACGACTCCGGCATCTGCGTGGACGCGCTCAACGGCGCGCCCGGCCTGTACTCGGCGCGCTATGCCGGTGGTCACGGCGATGCGCAGCGCAACATCGACAAGCTGCTGGACGCATTGAAGGACGTCGCCGGCGACCAGCGCGGTGCGCACTTCTACTGCGTGCTGGTGCTGCTGCGCCACGCGCACGACCCGCAGCCGCTGATCGTCGAAGGCGAATGGCGCGGCCGCATCCTGCACGAGCGCCGCGGCAGCGGCGGCCACGGCTACGACCCGGTGTTCTTCGATCCGCAACGCGGACAGACCGCGGCAGAGATGCCGCTGGCGGAGAAGAACCGCATCAGCCACCGCGGCAAGGCACTGGCCGGGCTCAAGCAGCGGCTGATCGACCTGCCCTGACCCATGCTCATCCCCCCGCCCCTGTCGCTCTACGTGCACATGCCGTGGTGCGTGCGCAAATGTCCTTACTGCGATTTCAACTCGCACCAGGGCAAGGGCGAGCTGCCGTTCGACGACTATGTCGATGCCTTGCTGCGCGACCTCGACCACGACCTGCCCCTGGTCTGGGGACGCACCGTGCACAGCGTGTTCTTCGGTGGCGGTACGCCCAGCCTGTTCCCGCCGGAGGCGATCGACCGCTTCCTGCAGGGCGCCAGCAGCCGGCTGCGCTTCGCGCCGGGGCTGGAAATCACGCTGGAGACCAACCCGGGTACCGCCGAACACGGCCGCTTCGAGAGCTATCTTGCCGCCGGGGTCAACCGCATCAGCTTCGGCATCCAGAGCTTCGACGACGAGAGCCTGAAGAAACTCGGCCGCATCCACGACAGCCAGGAAGCCGAGCATGCGGTGAAGCTGGCGCAGGATGCCGGCTTCGACAATTTCAACCTGGACCTGATGTACGCCCTGCCCGGCCAGACGCTGGCGATGGCCGAACACGACCTGCAGCGCGCGTTCGCCCTGCAGCCGGCGCACATCTCGCACTACCAGCTCACGCTGGAGCCGAACACGGTGTTCTTCGCCCGGCCGCCGCAGGGCATCCCCGACGACGACCACGCCTGGGACATGCAGGACCACTGCCAGGCCATGCTGGCCGACGCCGGCTACGGCCACTACGAAGTCAGCGCCTATGCGCGCCCGGGTCGCCGCTGCGCGCACAACCTCAACTACTGGCGTTATGGTGATTACATCGGCATCGGCGCCGGCGCACACGGCAAGATCACCGTGGGTGCGACGCAACAGATCCTGCGCCGCTGGAAGGTCAAGCATCCGGCGAGCTATCTGGCCTCGGCGGGCACGCCGCAGGCCATCGGCGGCGATGACGACATCACGCCGGAACGCCGTCCGTTCGAGTTCATGCTCAACGCCTTGCGGCTGCAGGAAGGCTTCGCGCTGGCCGATTTCACCGCCACCACGGGACTGGCGCTGGCGAGCATCGCACCGGCGCTGGAACAGGCCTTGCAGGCGGGATGGCTGGAGGTGTCCGACACCCATGCGCGGCCCACCGCGCTGGGCCGCCGGTTCACCAACGACGTGATCGAACTGTTCCTGGATACCTGACACCCGTCGCCTGCGGCACGGCGACGGACGGATGCGCAGGCGATGCCGGGTGTGATAATGATGGGGCAAGAGGGGAGCCTGCCGTACCGATGACCGCGACACGACCGCCAACGTCCGCTGCCGCGCCGACCACGATCGCTTCGTCGGCGTTGCCGCCGCGCGTGCGGCGCGTGCTGCAGAGCCTGTTCGACCACATCGCCACCGATTTCGTCGCCGCGTTGAACGGCATGCTGGTGGAGTTCGAACAGCAACTGTTCAAGCAGGCCGAACAGGCACGCAGCAACCACGCGCAGACGCAGGTCTTCGTGGATGTGCGCACGCTGCAGAAGAACCGGCTGGAACTGGTCCCGCAGTACATGTTCGCGCTGGAAGCGGAACTGGCCGCGATCCGCAGTGCGCGGTCCAGCGGCGAGCAGCCAGAGGTGCGACTGGACTACCAGACGCTCACGCTGGTCGAGGACGCAGCGATGGACCAGGAGATCGTGCTGCGCGAAGTCGCGCGCCGGCACGAGCAGCGCGGCAACGCGCAGATCCTGATGCTGGGCCAGCGGTTCGGCGTCCTCGCCTGCAAGCCGGCGTATGAGGCCGAGGCACTGCCGCTGGGCCCCAACCGCCTCAGTCACCTGCTGAAAGATGCCGCCGCGTGCCTCGAACTGTCCATCGACGCGCAGCTGCTGCTGTACCGCAGCTTCGACCACAAGGTGATGTTGAATTACACCGAGTGGGCGAACACGGTGAACCAGTTCCTCGCCCGCGAAGGCATCCTGCCGGGTCTGGCCTACATGCCGCGGCGCGTGCGCAACCTCGAGGTCGTGCGCCCGCCGCGCGACGAAGCGGGTCCGGGGCCGCGCCCGATGACCGGCTGGCAGAGCCAGGCCGGCGCGCACTGGGCGACGCTGACCCCCGAGCAGTTGCAGGCGGTCGCGGGTGCATTGACCGGCACGCCGGCGGGCACCGGCCCGACCGCGGCGGCCACCCCCGCCGCCACGCTGGAAACCGGAGCGACCGCAGCGGCCGCGACACAGGACGCGGCCGGCTCGTTCGAGGTCCTGCAGAAACTGCTGTCCATCCGGCGCGGCGGCCTGCAGGCCGATGCGCTTGCCCGGGCGGGCGAGATCGACGCGATTGCCGCGGATACCGGGGCGGACTCAAGCGGTGGCGCTGCCACGGGCACGACCGCGGGCGCGGCGGGCGACCACGCCGGTGGTGGTGGTCCGCACGCGGGCGGCCACGCCCGTCGCCTGTTGCCCACGCCCGATGTCCTCACCACGCTGCAGGCCCTGCAGGCGGCACCGCTGCCGGTACGCACGCCGGACCAGCCACGCCGCACCGTCGCCGACCTGCAACAGCTCATGCTGTCCGAGGTGCGCGCCAAACATGGTCCCGGCGCGGCGCTGGCCAGTGCGGATTCGGACACGTTCGAACTGCTCGACCTGCTGTACAACGAGATCGAGCGCGAAGTGCAGCACGATGCGCCGGCTGCCGACATGCTGGTGCGGTTGCAGGTGCCGGTCGTGCAGGCCGCGTTGCGCGACCGCAACTTCTTCCTGCGTGCGCAGCATCCGGCGCGCGACCTGCTCAACACGGTCGCCGAATCCGGCGCGACCTGGCTGGGCGATGACGATGTGGATCCGCATCTCGTCCAGCGCCTGCACAAGGCCGTCGAAACCGTCGTCGAGACCTACGAGGGCGACGAGGCCGTCTTCGAGGACGCCAACCGCGACGTGCAGCAACACCTGCAGGCGGCGGCGCGCAAGGCCGAACTGGCCGAACGCCGGCAGATCGAGGCCGCGCGCGGCAAGGACCGGCTCGAGATCGCCAAGCAGAAGGCCGCCGATACCATCGAATCGGCGATGGCCGAGGCCAAGCCACAGAAATTCGTGCAGGCGCTGCTGAGCCAGGCGTGGGCCGACGTGCTCACGCTTACCCAGCTGCGCAACGGCGAGTCGTCCACGGAATGGGCCGACCAGCTGCAGACCACGCTGGAAATCATCGCCGCCACCACCTCCTCGCAGTCCGCCAGCCCGGAGCTGGCCGGCAAGATCGAGAAGTCGCTGGTGCAGGTGGGCTACCACGAGGACGAAGCCGCCGCGATCTCGCGCCGCCTGTCCAGCGCCGAGGAAGACGAGACCACCTCGCGCACCGAGCTGACCGCACGCCTGAAGGCGCGCGCGCGCCTCGGTGGCCAGGGCGAGGTCAAGAAGAAGATCGCCCAACCCCGGACACCGCAGGAGCAGGAGTGCTACGACTACCTGCGCGGACTGCCGTTCGGCACGTGGTTCGAGTTCACCCGCAACCAGCAGGGCGACGTGCAACGCCAGCGCCTGTCGTGGTTCAGCCCGGTCACCGGCAATGCGCTGTTCGTCAACCAGCGCGGCCAGCGCGTGGGCGAGCATTCGCTGGACACGCTGGCGCACCTGATGGCCAAGGGCCAGGCGCAGGTCGTCACCGAGGACCGCGGCCGCCTGATCGACCGCGCCTGGAACGCCACCCTCAACGCGCTGCGCAGCCTGACCGGCCGCAGCGGCGAACCCGCAGGAGACGCCGCATGATGCGCGAGTTCCGCCGCGCCCGCCGGCGCGCCGTGCCCAAGCCGGTCCCGGTGTTCGACCTGATGACCGAACAGGTCATCGGCCGGCTGGGCAATCTCTCCGAATCCGGCATGTTGCTGGTCGCGACCGAGCCGGTGGTCGACGACGCGCTGTACCAGTTGCGCTTCCATCTGCAGGACGCGCGTGGCCAGGACCTGCCCATCGACGTCGGCGCACACCTGGTCTGGTCCGCGGCAGCGAACACGCCGGGACAGGCCTTCGCCGGCCTGCGTTTCCTGACCATCGACCGCGAGCCACTGGAACGCCTGCGCAACTGGGTGAACGCCGGCCCCGAGGCCGAATAACGCGCAAGGCGCCCGGCTGCGCAACGCCCACCCGGGACGATTGCGGCAAAATGGCGGTTCTCCCGCACGAGCCGCCGCCATGAACGCACCTGCCTCCTTCGATACCGACCTCGTCCCGCTGTACGCCGACCACCTGGCGACGATGAAGCGGCGTGCGGACGAAGCGCTCGCACGCGGCGGCTTCGACCATCTGGTCGTCCCCAGCGGCACGCAGCACTGGCAGGTCTTCGACGACCGCGACTACCCGTACGCGGTGAACCCGCAGTTCAAGGCGTGGCTGCCGCTGACGCGCCTGCCCTACAGCTGGCTGGTGTACACGCCCGGACAGCGGCCGAAGGTGATCTTCTACCAGCCATTCGACTACTGGCATGTCGTGCCGGACGCCCCCAGCGGCTGGTGGGTGGACCACGTCGATGTCCACATCATCCGCCAGCCCGACGAAGCCGCCGCCCTGCTGCCGCCTGCCGCGCGCAGCGCGATCCTCGGCGAACCGCAGAGCGCGTTGGGCGACTACACGCCGAACAATCCCGAACCGGTGATCCAGTACCTGGAATACCAGCGCTCGTACAAGACGCCGTATGAAATCGCCCTGATGCGGCAGGCGCAGCGCCTGGCCGTGCGCGGCCACCGCGCCGCCGAGGCCGCGTTCCGCGCGGGCCAGAGCGAGTTCGGCATCCACATGGCCTACTGCACCGCGGTCGGCCAGGACGCCAACGAGCTGCCCTACGGCAACATCATCAGCCTCAACGAGCACGCGGCGATCCTGCACTACATGGAACTGCAGCGCGTCGCGCCCGATCCGCTGCGCAGTTTCCTGATCGATGCCGGCGCCAGCTTCCATGGCTATGCCAGCGACATCACCCGCACCTACGCCTACGACACCGGCGGCGAGTTCCAGGCTCTGATCGACGCGGTCGACGCCGCACAGCAGCGCATGTGCGCCGGCGTGCGCGCCAACGTGGACTACAAGCAGTTGCACGTGGACGCGCACCACACCCTGATGGGCATCCTGAAGGACTTCGGCGTGATCACGGTGTCGCCGGAAGCGGCGGTCGTCACCGGCGTCAGCGCGGCGTTCTTCCCGCACGGCCTGGGCCATCCGATCGGCCTGCAGGTGCATGACGTCGCTGGCTTCGCCGCCAGCGACCGCGGTGGCCGCATCGAGCGCCCCGCCGGCCACCCCTACCTGCGCATGACCCGCGTGCTGGAACCCGGCATGGTGGTCACCATCGAGCCCGGCCTGTACTTCATCGACATGCTGCTGGACGAGGTGAAGAAGAACGGCCACGCCGCCAGCATCGACTGGGCGCGTGTCGACGCGTTCCGTCCGTACGGCGGCATCCGCATCGAGGACGAAGTGCTGTGCACCGACGGCGAGGCCGACAACCTGACGCGGCCGGCGTTCGCGGAAGCAGGCTGACCGCACGCGGGCTGCGACGCGCGCCCCTTGCTCCCCTCATTCGATGTCGTACAGGACCTCCATGGACGCAGACCTGATCGTGATGACGGCACTTACCCTGTTGACCGCGCTGGGCATGGTCGTCGCGGTGCTGCTGCCGGCCTGGATCGCCTGGGGGATCGCGTGGCGCAGCAGGATGTGCAGGACGCAGCGGCGCTCATTCGCGTTCACGTGCCTCCTGCTGACCTATGGCGTGGTGATGTTCACGGGCGCCCTCCTGCTGCCGCTGGAAACCCTCAAGATATTCATCGCCCCCGACCTGCACGGACGTGGCTACGTGACGCTGGCCAAGGGGATCTTCGTCGCCGCCGGTCAAGGCACGTCGATCATGCTGATTGTCGTCGGCGTCATCGCGGCCGTCGTCATCCCACTCAAGCTGCGCAGGCGTTGGTCCGCGATCACGGAGGCGCTTGCCGAGAATGCCGTCACGAGTCCCGGCCTCGATCACGACGGTCACTGATGGGGGAAAGCAAGGGTCCGAGAGCCATCCCTCAATCGCCGCAGGCTGGGAAACGTACTCCGACCCCCGTTTCGCCGACCACGGTTTGACGCCACTGCGGCGCGCACACAGAATCCCGTCGACACCAGCGCACTCGGCATGCCGGCAAGGGGACTGCACGCATGATGTTCATGATCGGCCAGGGCGAGCGCGTGGTACCGGTGGGCGAACCCGAGCCGCAGCATTGCCCGCGCTGCGACCAGGAGCGCGACTTCCAGCCGCAGCTCGCCTACAAGTACGGCGAGTTCGACCTGCTGTTCGGGTTCGTCTACGGCAGGCGCTATCAACTGGCTTGTCCGGCGTGCAACCACGGCTGGCGGCTGGATCGACGGGAGGCCGAGCAGCGCTACGGCAAACCAGCAATCCCGTTCCGCCTGCGCTACGGCTTGTTCCTCCTGCTCGGCCTGTTCGCGGCGCTCGGTGCGGCTTACGTGGCGAACGGGCCGCTGCCATGACGTCCCCCATCGCGCCCCTGGATACCGCCCTGCTGTTGCCGATGACGGCGCATGTCGCGCTCGCGGCGTTGCTCTACGTGCTACTGACCATCGCGCGTGCGCCCGCCATCTGGGGCATCGGCCGTCGCGCGGACGGCAGCAACCCGTGGGCGACGGTAGAACCGCGCATCAGCGCCAACCTGTCCAACCAGTTCGAGTGGCCGCTGTTCTTCCACGTCGCTTGCATGCTGCTGATGGTGCTAGGCACCGGCACGACGGCCATGGTGCTGGCCTGGGTCTTCGTCGGTGGCCGCGTATTGCACAGTGGCATCCAGGTATTCACGACGAACGTGCGCCTGCGTGGCTTGGTGTTCACCGTGAACTTCCTCGCCGTGCTTGGTCTGTGGAGCCTGCTGTTGCAGGTCGCGCTTGAGCACGCGTCATGGTGACGATCCGACAACACGGCGATGATCAAGCGCTGTTCGATATGGCTCGCTTCCTGGCGGATATCGACAGGTTTTTCAGTGTCGACAGCTGGGATATCAAAGTCCTCTGGTGTACTGGCGAGAACGCACTGGAGATCGAAGAGCGCAGCGCCTCTGGTCTGGTTCTGACCGATCACGCTTTCCGCGATCTGTATCGCGGCATCCACCAAACCATCGACGGTGAATTCATCGGGTTATCGAGCGGCCAGAAGGTGATCAAACTCAGCGCCTTCGACTCGACTTTCTGGGAGGTCTCCGGTCCACCCGAGTTCGAAGCGCACATGTTGTCCACATACGGCGCTTGGCGACCCCAGGCCTGATGCTGCCGTCGCAATATCGAGCCCACCCTGACCGTCACCCCGGAGATTCCTCACGATGTCGTCCTCCGACTACCTCCTCATCTCCCGCGGCCAGTGGGAAGAATCCGCCTCGAAAGAGGACGTGCAGGACGCCATCGACCGCTTCTACGTCTGGTACGAGAAGGGTTTGGCCGACGGTGTGCTGAAGCCAGGCAGCCGGTTGGAGAATCGCGGCCGTCAGGTATCACGCAGTGGCATTACGGACGGTCCGTTCGCCGAGGCGAAGGAACTGGTCGGCGGCTACTGGTTCATCGTCGCCGACTCGCTCGATCACGCCGCACAGATCGCCGCGCAGAATCCCTGCCTCGCGTTCGGCCTGACGCTTGAGATCCGTCCACTGGAAGCCGCACGGGCACGCGCGGACGTCGCCACCAACGAAACGCCGGCCACCTGGCGTTCGCAAGAAGGCTGACCTCGCCATGGCGGCGACATCATCGCGACTGCACGGCGGCTGTCACTGCGGCGCGATCACCGTGGACTTCGCCACGTCCCTCGTCCCCGCCGACACGGCACCGCGCGCCTGCGATTGCAGCTTCTGCCGCGCGCATGGCGCCGCGTGGATATCGGACCCTGCGGGACAACTGGTCGTCCACGTGCTTCGTCCGGATGTTCTCCGCCGCTACCGCCAGGGATCGGAAGCCGCACAGTTCCTGCTCTGCAGCGACTGCGGCGTGCTGGTGGCCGTGGTGTTCGAAGAAGGCGAGCAACGCCATGCCGCCGTCAACGCGGGATGCCTGGACGCACGCGACGCCTTTGCGCCGGCCGTCGCCGCGTCACCCCAGGCGCTGGCGCCGGCCGAGAAAGTCGCACGATGGCGTCAACTGTGGATCCACGACGTGCGCGTGGAGATCGCGTAGACCGTCGTTGCGGCATCAGGCGGGTGAGCGAAGCAAAAAGCCAACATCGTCATCCGTCGAAGCCCCACGGCTCCTCGTCGATCCGGCAGGCCGGGGTTCGCAGCTTCACCCGCAACCTGCAAAGACCCGGCAGCGAACCAGAAAGGTGCGGGCGCGGTGCACTGAAGTGAGATGACAAGGAAACTTTCCTCGCATCGCAAGGTATTTCCGTGAGCCGACGAGGAATGGTTGCTTGATTGCGAACCTCCCGGGGTCGGCGACAAGGCAATCCGCCTTGGCATCGAGCCTTTCTGGTTCGAGGTGTCGAAGAAAACACCCTTGCCGCCGAGGACCTGCGGTTCGGCCGCGAGGTGCCATCGGTTAACGACGAACCAACCAGGTGCAGCAGCGTGATCCGGAGGTCCGGAAGCGAGGAAAACTTCCTCGCCGCGTCACTTCGCCATCGCGGCTTCGATCTCGTCGGCACTGCGCGCGAGCGCATCGGTCAGCACGACCGGTTCGCCGGCGGTGACCAGCACGTCGTCCTCGGTGCGGATGCCGATGCCGCGCCACTTCGCGTCCACCGTTTCATCGTCGTGCCCGATGTACAGGCCGGGCTCGATGGTGAACACCATGCCGGCTTCCAGCAGGCGCGATTGGCCATCGATGCGGTAGTCGCCCACGTCGTGCACGTCCAGGCCCAGCCAGTGGCCGGTCTTGTGGCGATAGAAGCGGCGGTAGGTGCCTTCGGCGAGGTTTTTTTCCAGCTTGCCCTTCAGCAGACCGAGTTTCAGCAGGCCCTCGGTCAGCGTCTCGACCGCGGCCACATGCCCGGCCTCGTACGGGATGCCGACGTGCGCGCAGGCCAGCGCGGCTTTCTGCGCCTCGCCGACGAGATCGTGCAATGCGCGCTGCGCGGGCGTGAAGCGGCCGTTGACCGGGAACGTGCGGGTGATGTCGGCGGCATAACCGCGATACTCGGCACCGGCATCGATCAGCACCAGCTCGCCGTCGCGCGCCTGCGCGGTATTGGCGCGGTAGTGCAGCACGCAGGCATTGCGGCCGGCACCGACGATGCTGTTGTAGGCCGGCCAGGCATCGTTGGCGCGGAACACGCGTTCGAGGTCGGCCTGCAGTTCGTACTCGCGGATGCCGGCGCGCGCGGCACGCATCGCGGCACGGTGTGCCTCGACGCTGATGTCGGCGGCGCGCTGCATCAGCTTGATCTCATCCTTCGACTTGAACAGGCGCAGGTCGTGCAGCAGGTGGCCGAGTTCGAGGAACTCGTGCGGCGGCTGCGCGCCCTGCTTCACGTGCGCGCGCACATGGCGCACCCAGCCGATCAGCTTGAGGTCGAAGTCGGCGTCGCGGCCGAAGTGGTAGTAGACGCGCGAACGCCCTTCCAGCAGGCCGGGCAGGATCTCGTCGAGATCGTCGATGGGATAGGCATCGTCCATGCCGTAGTCGTTGACCGCGCCGTCCTGGCCGGCGCGCGGGCCGTCCCAACCCTCGCGCTCGGGGTCGCGCTCGCGACAGAACAGGATGGTCTCGCCGTGTTTGCGGCCCGGCACCAGTACCAGCACCGCCTCCGGCTCGGGAAAGCCGCTGAGGTACCAGAAGTCCGAATCCTGCCGGTACGGGTAGTGCGTGTCGTGGCTGCGCACCCGCTCGGCGGCGGCGGGGAGCACCAGGATCGCGTCGTTGCCGGCCAGCCGCATCAGCTGCTTGCGGCGGCGGGCGAACTCCGCCGCGCCGATGCCGGCGACAGCCTTCATCAGTTCAGGCTCCGGCGGTGCCGGGGCCCGAGCACGCAATCGCCATGCAGCAGCAGGACCGCGACGCGGACGAACTCTTCCAGTTCGGCCAATGCGTCTTCGTCTTCCTCGTCGTCACTGCTCTCGGCCGAGGCCTGGGCCAGTCGTGCCAGGTCCTGCAACGCCTCCTGTCCTTCCTCGGACAACGGCGGTGAGGCGCCCGCGGCCAGACCGAACGCGCCCAGGAAGCCCTGGCACCAGCCGAACAACGCTTCCGCACGCTCGTCCAGTGGGCGGTCCGCCGTCGGCAGCAACAGGTCGAAGGAGAAACTGCGGTCCTCCAACTGGGCGACAGCGCACTGGCGCAGCTGATCGAGCGCGCTGCCTGCCGCAGGGGCGGGCAGTTGGTCGTCGGCCAGCGCACGGGCCAGCCAGGTGTCGTCGGCGGTGCCGCCGCCGGCCAGCCAGCCGCACAGCGCACCATGCAGTTCCGAGGCGTCCATGGCCAGGCCAAGCTGGCGGGAAGCGGCCGCCACGTCGGCGATATCGGGAAGGTCGGGCATAGAAGAACGCAATCCGTCAGGAGTTTCGGACAACCTTGCAAGTGTAGCAACGAAAAGCCGTTCCCCTCCTTGTTGTGCATGTGTACGCATGCCTACACTCGTGTATTGCCTCCGCTCCGGGCGCCTGTCCTCCCTCCATGCACGCCTCTTCTGTCGCTGCAATCCTGGCAACGGCGTCCCCGCTGTCGTCCCGGCTGGCCATGGGACTCGCGGGCGTGGTGCTGCTGGGGGTGATCGTGATCGGCACGCGGCGCTGGTGGCAGGCCTGGCTGGAAAGCCGCCAGGCACCGCCCGAACCGCTGCGCAGCGAATCCCTGCGCAACCGCGACGAACGCCTGAAACTGGCGCTCTGGGCCTCCGGCGAACAGTTCTGGGACTACGACCTGGTGCAGCGCCGGCTCTACCGGATGCGCGCGGACGAAACCGCGGTGCAGACCGCCGACATCACCGTGCTTACCCGCCAGGGCGAAGTCCCGACCATCCACGAGGAAGACATGCCGCTGGTACAGGAGCGACTGCGCCTGCACCTGCAGGGCAAGGCGCCGCTCTTCATGTCCGAACACCGCATGGACATGCTCGGCAACGGCACCTGGGTCTGGGTACGCGCCCGCGGCCGCGTAGTCGAGCGCGACGCGGAGGGCCAGCCGATCCGCATCGCCGGCACCGCGCGCGACATCACCGCCAGCCGCAACGCCGAGTACGAGCACCGCATCGCCGGCGAGGTGATGCGCAGCATGAACGAAGCCGTCGCGGTGCTGGACTGGGCGCACCAGTTCATCACCATCAACCCGGCCTTCACGCGCATCACCGGCTATGCCGAAGAAGAAATCATCGGCCAGCCGATGACCATGCTGGACAGCGACCAGCATGAGGATGCGTTCTTCGAGCGCATGAACCGCGAACTGCGCCTGACCGGGCGCTGGTCCGGCGAGATCTGGAAAGTGCGCAAGGACGGCGAGGAGATCCTCTGCCGCATCGAGACCAACGTGGTGCCGGATGCCAGCGGCGAACGCCCGTTGTACGTGCAGGTGCTCACCGACATCACCGAGCAGAAGCGCGCCGAGCAGGAACTGCGCTACCTGGCCAACTACGACACCCTGACCAGCCTGCCCAACCGCTCGCTGCTGTCCGAACGCCTCTCGCGCGCCATCGTGCGCGCGCGGCGCGAGCATGGGCACGTCGCGGTGCTGTTCATCGACCTGGACCGCTTCAAGGACATCAACGACTCGCTCGGCCATGCCACCGGCGACCGTATCCTGCGCTCGGCCGCCGCCCGCGTGCAGCAGACGGTGGGCACGCAGCACACCGTGGCGCGCCTCAGCGGCGACGAATTCACGGTCGTACTGGAGGACATCAACGGCATGCCCGATGCCGAGGACGTGGCCCAGCGCATCATCCAGGCCTTCCGCGCGCCGCTGAACTTCGGCGAGCGGCTGGAACTGGCGGTCTCGCCGTCGATCGGCATCAGCCTGTATCCCGAACACGCGCAGGTGCCGACCGAACTGCTGAAGCACGCCGACACCGCCATGTACCAGGCCAAGGCGATGGGCCGGCACACCTACCAGGTGTATTCGGAGTCGATGGACGAAAAGAACCGCCATCGCGCCATCCTCGCCAGCGCACTGCGCCGCGCGATCGACCGCAACGAGCTGTCGCTGGTGTTCCAGCCACGCCTGTCGATCTCGCGGCAGCGGATCACCGGCGTGGAAGCGCTGCTGCGCTGGGACAGCAAGGAGTTCGGTTCCGTCTCGCCGGCGCAGTTCATCCCGCTGGCCGAAGAGTCGGGAATGATCCTCGAACTGGGCGCCTGGGCACTGCGCCACGCCTGCATGACCATGCGCGAGTGGCACGACGCCGGCCTGGAAGAACTGAGCGTGGCGGTAAACGTGTCGGCCACCCAGCTGCAGCGCGGCGACCTGCAGAACGTGGTCGCACGCACGCTGCAGGAAACCGGCGTGCCGGCCAACCGGCTGGAGCTGGAACTGACCGAAAGCGTGGTGATGGCGAGTCCCGAGCAGAACGCCGACACCCTGCGGGCCTGCCGGCGATTGGGCATCTCGCTGGCGATCGACGATTTCGGCACCGGCTACTCGTCGCTGGCCTACCTGAAGCGCCTGCCGCTGACCACGCTGAAGATCGACCGCGAGTTCATCAGCGACCTGACCCACGATACCGACGACGAGGCGATCACCAGCACCATCATCACGATGGGCCAGTCGCTGGCGCTGAAGGTGGTGGCCGAAGGCGTCGAGACCTGGGACCAGTACGAGTTCCTGCGCAACCACGGCTGCGACGAGGTGCAGGGCCACTGGGTCTCGCAGGCACTGGGCGCCGACCAGTGCCTGCGCTTCATCCGAGACTACTACCCGGGTTCGGGCATGCGCGTCGCGTCCTGAATGCCCCCGGCCGCCCTTGACCGGCCGCCAACCACCTGCCTATCGTGGCCACCATGGACACCGCCGACCTCCTCGACCAGCTCCGCGCGCTCAGCACGCGCATCCAGGACCTGGCCGACCGTTGCCAGCGCCTGACGGACGAGAACCGCAGCCTGCGCCAGCAGCAGGAGCAGCTGGTCGGTGAGCGCTCGCAGTTGCTGGCCAAGAACGAGCAGGCGCGTTCACGGGTGGAAGCGATGATCAGCCGCCTCAAGTCGCTGGAGCAGCACACGTGAGCGCCAACGAACCGGTCAGCGTCCACATCCTGGACCGCGAGTACACCGTCGGCGTTGCACCCGACGAACGCTCCAGCCTGATGGCCGCCGCCAAACTGCTCGACAGCCGCATGCGTGAAGTGCGCGGCAGCAACCGCATGGCCGCCGTCGATCGCGTCGCCGTACTGGCTGCGCTCAATCTGGCACACGAATTGCAGCAGCTGCGCGATGAGCAGCACGCGCGCAACCGCGAGGCCGAGCGCATGCTGCAGGATCTGCACCGCAAACTCGATGCCGCACTCGGCGCACCGTAACGGCGTTCGCACTTCGCCGACTGCGCACTGAATCCGCCGACGAACGGGCTAGGCAAAAAATCCTCACTCGCTATACTGGCCCTGCGTCCTCTGCTGTACTCGACAGTGAGCGCAAACATTCGCCTTGTCCCTTAATGACGACCACGGGATGGTGACGTAACCGGGAGTGCAGGTCTGCCTCGCAGCGGAAAGCCCGATGGTTGCCCAACCTTCCCACTTGAACCCCGGGTTCAAGGTCGTTTCGCGAACATCGTGCATGGCGGAGGACGTATTTTTCCCGCGGCAGCGGCATCAGCCGCGACCCGGCCGGTCCTGTTGCACCCGCCCTTGAGCGGGATGACTTCGAAACGAAGCCGACTGCACTAGGGATCCGACGCATTGGGCCGTGACTGACGCCGCTCCCGCGGTCCCTACGCCGGCAACGCCGGTGCGCATGCCGTAAAATTCGCGCATGCCCCTGTCTTCCTCCTTTTCGCCATGACCGCCGAGCGCGATGCGCTGCGGCGCGAACTGCGTGCGCGTCGTCGCGCCCTGCGCGCCGCCGAGCGCATCGCAGGCGCCGATGCGCTGGCCACGCGCCTGTTCGCGCTGCCGTTCTTCCCCGCCACCGGTTACGTCGCCGGCTACTGGGCGATGGATGGCGAGATCGGCCTGCACAGCTGGCAGTTGCGCCTGCCGAAGGGCCTCGTCTATTGCCTGCCGGTGCTGTCGGACGACGAGACGCTGCGCTTCGCGCCCTGGCGGCCGGGCGACGCGCTGGTGACCAACCGTTACGGCATCCCGGAGCCGGATGTGGACCCACGCTCCGGCCTGCCGGCCGCCGACATGGCGCTGATCGTCGTGCCGCTGGTGGGCTTCGATGCCGCCGGGCACCGTCTCGGGATGGGCGGCGGCTGGTACGACCGCACGCTCGCCGGACGCCTGCAGCGCCCCGCACCGCCGTGGCTGGTCGGCGTGGGCTTCGAGGCGCAGCGCATCGAGGCACTCGGTGCTCAGCCCTGGGATGTGCCGCTGGACGCGATCTGCACCGAACGCGACACCCTGCTTCCTCCACCTTCCCTGGTAGACGCCCCGCAATGACCGCCCGCAAGCACTACTGGCTGATGAAGTCCGAACCGGACGCCTTCTCCATCGACGACCTGAAGAAGGTCGGCACCGAACCGTGGAACGGCGTGCGCAACTACCAGGCACGCAACTTCATGCGCGCCATGCAGGTCGGCGACGGCGTACTGTTCTACCACTCCAACTGCAAGGAGCCGGGCATCGTCGGCACCGCCACCGTGTCGGCGACCGCGTATCCGGACGACACCCAGTTCAATCCCAAGTCCGACTACTACGACCCCAAGAGCACGCGCGAAGAACCGCGCTGGTCGCTGGTGGACGTGACGTTCGAACGCAAGCTCAAGCGCACCATCACGCTGGACGAGATCAAGCAGCACGCGGACGACCTGGGCGAGGGCTTCGCGCTGATTCAGCGCGGCAACCGCCTGTCCGTGCTGCCGGTCACCGCGGCGCAATGGAAGTTCCTGCTGGCGCTGGAATAGCCCTTCCTTTTCCTTTCCTGATACAGCGATCCCCATGAGCGAAGCAAAGCGCCAGGCCGGCGAGAAGGCCATCGAGTTCGTCGAGGACGGCATGATCGTCGGCGTCGGTACCGGCTCCACCGTGGCCTATTTCATCGATGCCCTGGCCGGCATCAAGGACCGCATCAAGGGCGCCGTGTCCAGCTCCGAGCAGAGCACCGCGCGGCTGAAGCAGCACGGCATCGAGGTGCTCGACCTCAACCACACCGGCACGCTGTCGCTGTACGTGGACGGCGCGGACGAGTGCGACCCGCACAAGCGCCTGATCAAGGGCGGGGGTGCGGCGCTGACGCGCGAGAAGATCATCGCCGAAGCCAGCAAGCAGTTCGTCTGCATCGTCGACCCGAGCAAGCAGGTGCCGGTGCTCGGCAGGTTCCCGCTGCCGGTGGAAGTCATCCCGATGGCGCGCAGCCTGGTAGCGCGCGAGATCCTGGCGCTGACCGGCGGACAGCCGGTGTGGCGCGATGGCGTGACGACGGACAACGGCAATGTGGTGCTGGACATCCACAACCTGTCGATCACCGATCCGGTGGCGATGGAGCGCGAGATCAACCAGATTCCCGGCGTGGTCAGCGTGGGTCTGTTCGCCCGGCGCCCTGCGGACATCGTCATCATCGGTGGCGAACCACCGATCGTGTTGCGCTGACGGGTAGCTGCCCGTGATCGCTCCCCGCGCTTTCCTCGCCATCGCCCTGATGGCGGTCGGCACGGCGGTCGCCACGGACAATCCCGTGCTCGTGCCGCCAGTGGAGACATTGCCGCCCGCGCTGCAGGCGATACGTGCCGACCTGCAGCGCATCGTCGCCGCGCGCGACCTGCGGGCCTTGCGCGCGCATGTGCGCGACGACACCACCCTGAGTTTCGGCGGCGACACCGGGCCGGGCGGCTTCGACGCGCTCTGGGCGAGCGATCCCGCTGCGACGCAGCGGCTGTGGCAGGAGCTCGAGGCCATCCTCGCCCTTCCTGGCGTCGCCCAAGAGGAAGAGGGGCGCGACGCCTACTGCGCCCCCTATGTGTTCTGCCTGCCGCATGCCGCCGACATCGACGTGTTCGATGCGCAGGTCGTGTTGGGACGCGACGTCGCGTTACGGGAGCAGCCGGATGGCCAATCCCCCGTTCTCGCGCGCATCAGTCATGCCGTCGTGACCCGGGTGGATGATGGCGCGGAACCGGGCGACTGGATGCGCGTACGGCTGGCATCGGGGCGGGAGGGCTTCATCGCCACTCACCTGGTGCGCAGCCCGATCGACTATCGCTTCTCGATCATCGACGAGGGCGCGGGACGATGGAAATTCCAGTACTTCGTCGCCGGGGATTGACGACGGTGCGGGATTCGCGATTCGTCAGCCGTTGTCCGACAGCGCCTTGACCAGCTCGCCGACCAGGTCCCGCTTCTTGGGAGGCAGTTGGAGGTAGCTATCGATCACGTTGCGCTCCCGGCTGCCGACGCCGACAGGCCATACCGCGCGCGCCTCGGCTACCCGCGAGCGTGCCGAGGCGCCGAAGCGCAGTGCGTGCGGCTCCACGCCAAGCAGGTCCGCGATCACCTGCAGCTTGTCCTGCGCCGGGATCGCCTGCCCGCTGAGCCAGCGTGACGTGGTCTGGACGCTCACCGAGCGACCGCGGTAGTGGGCATTGAACAAACGGAACAGGACGGAAGGGCGTGGCTCGTAGCCTGCCTGCTGCATGGCTTGCGCGAGTCGGTGCGAGAATTTTTCATGCTCGTTGCCCATGTCGACAACGTTAGCGACGACAACTCACACATATTCACCATTTAAGTTAATTGACTCGAACTTATCGGGTTAATAGAGTCGACTCGCGCCACGGCACGCCCAAGCCTGACGCTGTGATACCGGTTCGCGCCAGATTCCCGCCGACAGAAGGAGATTGTCGATGCACCTCGACCAGACGACCGCGCACGACGCGCCCCTGCTCACCGACGCCCGCGAGATGCGGGACAACGCACATCGCGTCATGCCTCTCGATGATGCGCTGCACCTGCTCCAGGTCGATCCAGGCCACAGCCTGGCGGATCCCGGGCTCGCCCGGTTGACGGAGAGCTGCCTGGATCGCCTGTTCCTCGCCGCACGACACCAGGCCGAGCGCAACCACGACGGGATCCTGCTGTTGCTGGACCTGCTGCAGCTCGCACAGGGCGCGGAGCGCGTCAGCGCGCGTCGCCTGATGCGCGACGCCATCCACCAGTTGCGCCACCATGTGGAAGACCAGCAACGCTGGCAGTCCCTCGCCGACAACGCAGCGTACTACCGCGACAACCGGCAGGTAGCGGAGCGCATCGCTGCGCGGCTGGCCGCAGAGCGGCCCACTCAGCGATAGTCCTGCTCACGCTGGTGCCGCAGCGCCAGCACGGTCACCGTGGCGGCGTCCTCCACCTCGAACAGCGCGACGTATCCGGTCGCACCAAAACCGATCACCAGTTCTCGCATGAAAGGGTTGCCGACCGCTGGCCTGCAGGCAAAAGGCGAGGTTTCCAGAAGCACCAGGCCATGCTCGATGGCCCGCAACGAAGAGTCGGCGATTCCGGGACTGTCCTGCTCCTGCTGTAGCACGAACGTGTACAGCCGCACCAGATCTTCGCGCGCTTCTTCCGTGAAGCGTACCTGGAACATCAGCGCCTTCCTTTTGTGTCCGCTTTGGCGTGGCGCATGGCGGTCCGAAGTTCACCGACGACGTCTGCGGCGGCGTAATAGACACCGGTTCGCCGCGCGGCGTCGCGGGATAGAAGCCCTCGCGCAACGAAGGCTTCCTGTTGTTGGCGGAGGTCGATCTGGGCACGGATCGACTGCTCGACGAAGCCAGACAGCGACTCTCCCTCTCGCAGTACGTCTTCCGCCGCCTTGCGGAGAGCGGGGTCGACACGAAGCGAGGGAAAGGTGGACGTTTTCATCACCAACTCCCTGCGTTGCAATTGCAACGCAGCATGCGCGCTTCCGACGGCTACCGCAAGCCCTCCACGGCCCGTCACGTCTGGCCTGCGTCCACGGCAAGCGCCTGGATGAGGTCGCGAACCGCCTTGCGGTGCGGGTCGGAGAGCTTGCGACACAGCTCAATGGCGATCCGGTCCCGGGCGTCCATGCGCTCCGTCGCGACCTGGGCCTGAGCTACACCCCCCGAGCATTGGGACGAAACCCGGCTTGGCGCATGGCTGTGCCGCAACCTGCTGGAACCTTCGTTGACCCATGCCAGCAAGCAGGCCTTCGTCTCCGCCTGGTTGCGTGCGTTGCTGGACACCGAGGGCTTCACGCTGGCGCGCGCCAACCATTTGAAGTTCACGCTGCGCAAGCTGCTGGACGAAAACATCCGGCGCCTGCGCCGCGAAGCGGTGAATCGTGCTTACCAGGACGTCCTGTTCGGTGAAGGTCGCGAGACCCGGGTGATGGTGGGCGGCGACTTCCTGTTCGAGTTCGATCCGCAAGGCTATGCACCCAGTCGTGACTACGACCCGCGCAGGAGCGAGTACGGCCACTGGGACTTCCGCAAGCACTTCCACGGGCGCATCGGCGACTTCGACAGCAAGGAAGAATTCGAATGCGCCGTGCAGTTGGACATGCTGGCGCAGGCGGGACGGATCCGGTACTGGGTGCGTAACCTGGTCAACCGCGGCGGCGGTTCGTTCTTCCTGCAGAAAGCCAGCGGCCGGTTCTACCCGGACTTCGTCTGCGTACGGAACGACGGCACGACCCTCGTCGTCGAGTACAAGGGCGCACAAGGCTGGACGGATGCACAGGACGACCGCGACATCGGTGCCCTTTGGGCGGAACTCAGTGAGGGTGCATGCCGGTTCGTGATGGTGCGCAACCGCCAATGGCAGGACATAGACGCCCATCTGGCGTAACCCGGGCCGCACGGCGCGTCGCGTGCCGATCATCATCCGGCGTGTTCCCGCTTGGCGCTAAACTGGACGCACCTCGAAGCAAGGAACACCCTATGCGTCCCACCGCGCGCCTGCCATTCGCCTCGGCCCTGCTCCTCCTCAGTGCCTGCGCCAACGGTGGCCCTTGGGTCGAAGTGGGCGGCGAGCGATTCAAGGTCGAGATCGCCGACGATGACGCCGAGCGGGCGCGCGGCCTGATGTTCCGCAATGAGCTGGCGGCCGGCACCGGCATGCTCTTCATCCATGAGGCCGAGCAGTCGCAGGCGTACTGGATGAAGAACACCCGTATTCCGCTCGACATCCTGTACTTCGACAACGACCGCAAGCTGGTCACCCAGCAGCGCAACGTACCGCCATGCTCCGGCGGCAACAGCTGCCCGTCCTACCCCAGCGACAAACCGGCCCGCTATGTACTGGAGCTCAATGCGGGCGAGGCCGAACGGTTGAAGCTGCAGGACGGCGCCGAGCTGGGCTTCGGCAAGGGCATCCCGCCCGTCCGCTGAGGCTTGATTGTGGGGGCGATTGGCCGCAGTCTGTGGTCATGGGGGATCGACTGACATTGCCGGAATGGAATGCGTTGGCCAGCCAGGCGGATGACACCGTGCCGCTGCTGGAAACCGCGCTACTGATTGCGCGCGACGAGTACCCCGATCTCGACGCCGACCTGTACGACACGCTGGTGCAGAGCCACGCCGAGCACCTGCGCCACGAGATCTCCACGATCGAGCCGTGGCCGCTGAAGATGGCGGCGATCAACCGCTACCTGTTCGACGAACTCGGGTACACCGGCAACCACGACGAGTACTACGACCCGCGCAACAGCTACCTCAACCAGGTGTTCGAGCGCCGGCTGGGCAATCCCGTGTCGCTGGCGATGGTGCAGATGGAAGTGGCGCACCGCTTGGGCGTGCCGCTGGATGGCGTATCGTTCCCCGGCCATTTCCTAGTGCGCCTGCCGGTCGATGACGGCCTGCTGGTGATGGATCCGTTCAATGGTGGCCGTCCGCTGGGCGTGGACGAACTGCGCGAACGCGCCAAGCCCCATCTCGGCGGCGACATGCCGGACGATGCCGCGCTGCTGCACATCCTCAATCCCGCCTCGCCGCGCGCGATCCTGGTGCGCACACTGCGCAACCTGCATGGCGTCTACGCCGAGCGCGAGGAATGGGACCGCGCCGCACGCAGCGCCGACCGGGTGCTGAAGCTGACGCCCGACCAGCCTGAAGCGCTACGCGACCGCGGCCTGGCCTATCTGAAAATGGACTACAAAGCCGGCGCGCAGCGCGACCTGGCCCGCTACCTGCACCTGTCGCCGGAGGCGAAGGACGCGCCCGATCTGCGCGAACAGCTGGTGGAACTCAACGCGGTGCGTACGTCGCGGATGCATTGATGCGCGGGATCATCGCAGCCTGGGCGGTAGCTGTATCGGTGTTGCCGACGACGACATTGGCGGGGCCTCGAGACGGTGTAAGTGAGTCTGTCCTGCTGGAGTCCGCCCAGGAATACGCCGCCGTCGCTGGCCTGAGCGACCTGAGAACGGCAACCATCCCGGCGGGCACACGCGAGATCAGAATCTGGACCGGCTTCGGCTTGATCACGCCACACCATTCGATTGCCGTCACGGTTCGACCCGCGCAACCGGTGGAAGGCCGCGCACTCAATCGCTTCCAGTACGACCCCGACGATGCCGAGTACATGCGCGAGTTATTGGATGAGTGCGCGTCCGATCCGCGACACCAGCAAGACATCATGATCTGCGACGCGAAACTGCCGCGCCCGGTTGACTGGCAGTCGCTCTACAGGAAGATTGAGCGGCTCGGCATCGCGACATTGCCGGATGAGTCCCTGTTGCCGCCCACGAACCACCGCATCCATGATGGCGCCGCCGTCCTGGTGGAGATCGCAACCGCCGACGGATATCGTGCGTACGACTACTCCAACCCCATGTTCCGAAGCGAGCCGGAGGCGCAGGCCGCTCTCGAGATCATGCGCACTGTAAACGGCATATTTTACTGAGCCTGCTGGACCGTACTTACGGCTCCAGCTCCACCATCTCGAAATCATCCTTGCCCACCCCGCAATCGGGGCAGGTCCAGTCGGCCGGGATGTCCTCCCAGCGCGTGCCCGGGGCGATGCCTTCTTCGGGCAGCCCATCGGCCTCGTCGTAGATGAAACCGCAGACCACGCACATCCAAGTGCGGAACATGGTGTCGGTGGCGTCGGTCATCGGATAATGCCGGCTGTGGGGAGCGGCCATTGTCCCATCGCCGCCCACGTACCGGAAGTTCGCCGATGACCCCCCTGCCGCCGTCCGTCCGCGCTGCCCGCGGGCTGTACCTGATCACGCCGGAAGAGCCTGATACCGCGTGCCTGCTGGCGCGCGTGGCGGCCGTGCTGCCGCAGGCGACGTGGCTGCAGTACCGGCAGAAAGACGCGGACAGCGTGCGCCGCCACGCGCAGGCAACGGCCCTGCAGGCCTTGTGCGCGCAGGCCGACGTGCCGCTGATCATCAACGACGATGTCGCGCTCGCCGAGGCCGTCGGCGCCGCCGGCGTGCATCTGGGCGAGGACGATGGCGATATCGCCGCCGCGCGTGCGCGCCTCGGCACACACGCCATCGTCGGCGCCTCGTGCTACGACGATGCAATCCTCGCCGAGCGCGCCGTCGCGGCCGGTGCCAGCTATGTGGCCTTCGGCGCCTTCTTCCCCACCACCAGCAAGATCACTACGCGACGCGCCACACCCGCATTGCTGACCGGCGCCGCGGCACTGGGCGTCCCGCGGGTGGCGATAGGCGGCATAACGCCGGACAATATGGGCCCGCTGGTGGCGGCTGGCGCCGATCTGGTCGCCGTGATCGGCGGCGTGTTCGAGGCCCCCGATCCGGTGGTGGCGTCGATCGCCTACCGGCAGGGCTTCGAAGGCCGCTGACCCCCCATGTTGTGGGAGCGACGTAAGTCGCGATGATGGGCCGATGGTGGTTCATCGCGACTTACGTCGCTCCCACAGGACGATTTCCCTTCTTTTGGACCCTCCCATGAACCACGACCAGTCCCACGCCCTCTTCGCCCGCGCCCAGCAACTGCTGCCCGGCGGCGTCAACTCGCCGGTGCGCGCGTTCAAGTCGGTGGGCGGTGAACCGTTCTTCGTGCAGCGCGCCGATGGCGCCTACCTGCACGACGTCGACGGCAACCGCTACATCGACTATGTCGGCTCGTGGGGCCCGATGATCGTCGGCCACAACCATCCGGCCGTGCGCGACGCCGTGCAGGCGGCGATCCAGAACGGCCTGTCGTACGGCGCGCCGTGCCCGGCCGAAGTGACGATGGCGGAGACGATCACGCGCCTGGTGCCGTCGTGCGAAATGGTGCGCATGGTCAACTCGGGCACCGAGGCCACGCTGTCGGCGATCCGCCTGGCGCGCGGCGTGACCGGCCGCAACCGGATCGTGAAGTTCGAAGGCTGCTACCACGGCCATGGCGACTCGTTCCTGGTGAAGGCCGGCAGCGGCATGCTGACGCTGGGCGTGCCGACCTCGCCCGGTGTGCCCGCAGGCCTCAGCGAACTGACGCTGACGCTGAGCTACAACGACTTCGATGGCGCGACCGCGCTGTTCGAGCAGTACGGCAGCGAGATCGCCTGCCTGATCATCGAGCCCGTCGTCGGCAACGCCAACTGCCTGCCGCCGCGCGAAGGCTACCTGCAGCACCTGCGCACCCTTTGCACGCAGCACGGCGCGCTGCTGATCTTCGATGAGGTGATGACCGGCTTCCGCGTCGCCCTCGGCGGCGCGCAGGCGCACTACGGCATCACGCCGGACCTGACCACCTTCGGCAAGATCATCGGCGGCGGCATGCCGGTGGGCGCGTACGGCGGTCGCCGCGAACTGATGCAGCAGATCGCGCCGGCCGGCCCGATCTACCAGGCCGGCACGCTGAGCGGCAATCCGGTGGCGATGGCCGCGGGCCTGGCGATGCTGGAGCTGATCCAGGCGCCCGGTTTCCATGACGGGCTCACTGACGCGACCGCAGCGCTGTGCGAAGGCATGGAGGCCGCCGCCCGCAAGGCCGGCGTGCCGCTGACCACCACGCGCGTCGGCGCGATGTTCGGCCTGTTCTTCACCGACCAGCAGGTCGACACCTACGCACAGGCGGTCGCCTGCGATACCGCGGCGTTCAACCGCTTTTTCCACGCCATGCTGGAGCGCGGTGTGTATCTGGCGCCCTCCGCGTTCGAAGCCGGCTTCATGTCCAGCGCGCATACGCCGGACGTCATCGAGACGACGCTGGCCGCCGCACGCGAATCCTTCAAGGTGGTAGCGGCGGGATGAAGCCCCGCATCCACCAGGTGCTGTTCGATTTCGACGGCGTGCTGGCCCACTACCGCCACGAGGTGCGCATCGCGCATCTCGCGGCGCATGCCGGCTGCGAACACGAGCATGTCCGCAGCACGCTGTTCGTCTCCGGGCTGGAAACCGAGTACGACAGCGGCGCCATCGACACGACAACCTACCTGCGGCGGCTGGGTGAGGGCGTCGGTGCGGCGATCGACGAAGAGACGTGGATCGCCTCGCGCATGGCCGGCAGCACCGCCATCGACGACGTGCTGAGCCGGATCGCCGCCATGCATGTGGACGTCGCGATGGGTGTACTGACCAACAACGGCGCGCTGATGACGCGGGCGATCCCGCGCATCGTGACGCCGGTGGCCGCCCGCATCGAAGGCCGCGTGCTGACCAGCGGTGGGCTGCAGCGGCGCAAGCCGCTGCCATCGACCTTCACCCATGCGCTCGACCTGCTGGGTTGGGACGCCGCGAGCACCTTGTTCGTCGACGACCTTTTCACCAACGTGCAGGGTGCGCGCGAGGCCGGCTTGCACGCGGAGACCGTCACCGACGGGCGCAGCTTCGGCAAGGCGCTGAAGCGCTACGTGTTCGGCCCCCAGACCGGCTGGTGAACCGCGCCGTTTGAAACTTGGTTGACGCCGCGACGGGACACTGGTGTCCATTCACCGGAGACCTGTCGCCATGTCCTTCCTTGCACGCATCCTGCTGGCCAGCCTGCTGCTCGCCGTCACCGCGCCGCTCCACGCCGATGGGACCGGCCGGATCCTGATCGTCGTCAGCGGCGAAGGCCGCGACCAGGGCAAGACGCGTCCCGGCTACGAGTTCGACGAACTCTCGCAGGCGTGGCTGATCTTCAAGGCGAACGGCTTCGCCGTCGACGTCGCCAGCCCGCAGGGCGGTGCGGTGGAGGCCGACAAGTACAACGCGCAGGAGCCGTTCAATGCCGCCCTGCTCGCCGATGAAGACGCGATGCGCATGCTCGCCGACACGCGGAAGACCGCGGACGTCGCCGCCACCGACTACGCCGCCATTTACGTGGTCGGCGGCAAGGGCGCGATGTTCGACCTGCCTCGCGATCAGGCGCTGCGGACACTGCTCGCCGACGCGTACGACCATGGCGCCGTGATCGGTGCGGTCTGCCACGGTCCCGCCGCACTCGCGGACGTGCGCCTGCGCGACGGCACGCCACTCGTTCAGGGCAAGGCGACGACCGGTTTCACCAACGAAGAGGAAGCCCTGTTCGGCAAGCGCTGGGCAAAGGAATTCCCGTGGCTGCTTGAAGACAAGCTGCACGGACACGGCGCGCACTGGCAGGAAGCACCGCTGATGATGTCGAAGGTCGTCGTCGATGGGCGCCTGGTCACCGGACAGAACCCGTATTCCACGCCCGGCGTGGCCGACGCCATCGTGCGTGCCACGGGACGCACGCCGGTCGCGCGCACGCCATGGCGCGACGAACTGACGATGGGGCTGGCGGCGCAGGCACGCGACGGTCATGTGCAGCAGGTTGCGCATGCGCTCGCCACGGACACGGCGCGCTACCACATCGACCTGCTCGGCCTGCTGGGCTACTACCAGGCGCAGGCGGCGACCGGCGACGACGATGTGCGGCATGCCCTGCAGCTGATGCAGCTGGCGATGCCCTACATGGCGGCACCGCAACTGAAACTCGGCGCAGCGGAAGCGCACCTGCGGCTCGGCGAACGGGATCAGGCGAAGGTATTGGTGCAGCGCGTGCTGGCGGCCACACCCGACATGGCAGAAGCTAAGGCCCTCCTGCAACGCATCGACGGTTGAACGATGACGGCTTCTCGCCTGCGCCTTCTGGTGATCGAGGACAACCCGCTGCTGCGTGCGCAGCTCGAAGGGCTGCTGGTGGCGGAAGGCATCGACGTCGACTTCGCCGGCGACGGCCTGAGCGGACTGCAGATGGCGCTGGCCTCGCCGCCGGACGTGCTGGTTCTCGACCTCGGCCTTCCGGGCCTGGACGGCCTGCGCCTGTGCGAACGCCTGCGCGCGGAGGCCGACCGGCACGTGCCGGTGCTGATGCTGACCGCGCGCGACACGCTGGACGACAAGCTGCAGGGTTTTCGCGCGGGTGCCGACGACTATCTGGTCAAACCGTTCGCCGGCGCGGAACTGCTGGCGCGCTGCATTGCGCTCTCGCAACGCCATCGCGCCGGACAGACGCATGTGCTGCGGATCGGCACGCTGCAGGTCGATCGCCGCCATGCCCGTGCGCAGCGGGACGGTCGCGATCTCGACCTGCACGCCACCAGCTACCAGATCCTGTTGGCGCTGGCCGAGGCCTGGCCGCGCACGCTGACGCGTAGCGAGCTGATCCAGCAGCTGTGGGGCGACGCGCCGCCGGAGTCCGACCCGCTGCGCACGCACCTGTACCTGCTGCGTCAGGCATTGGACAAGCCGTTCGCCACGTCCATGCTGAAGACGGTGCATGGTGTCGGCTTCCGGCTGGAGGCCGATGCATGACGCCGCTTTCCACCCTGCCGCGCCGACGCCTGCGTAATCGCCTGATGCTGGCGTTCGCCGGCTTCACCGGGCTGGTCACCGTGCTGTTCGCCCTGTACGTCCTGCTGTTCGTCTACACGGTGGAAGACCAGCTGTTCGAGACGATGCTCGACCGCGAAGTCGCGGCGCAGCAGGCGTACCACGACGAACACGGGCGGTGGACGACGCCCCGCGACGGCTTCATGTCGATCGTGCCGACGGCATCGGATCTGCCTGACGGCATCGCCGGCGTGCTGCGCGAGGAGCCGCGACGGCGCGAGTTCGCCGGCAGCGAAGGCCGCCATTACCACCTGCGATTGCTGCAGCCGCGCAGTGCGGACGAGGCACCTGCGTGGCTGGTCGCCGAAGTCAGCGCGCTGCTCGTCGTCCGGCCCATGCGCGGGCAGATCCTGCACCTGCTGGTGTGGTCGGGCGTCGCCATGGTCGCGCTGGCGCTGCTGCTGGGCGGCTGGCTGGCGCGGCGCACCACCGCGCCGCTGTCGCGACTGGCGGATGCCGTCGCCGACGCGACGCCGGAACGGCTCCCGCCCGGTTTCGCCGCCGGCTTCGCGGACGATGAAGTGGGCGTGGTCGCGCGCCGGCTCGACGACCTGATCGCGCGCGTCGGGGAGTTCGTCGAGCGCGAACGCGAGTTCACCCGCGATGCCAGCCACGAACTGCGCACACCGCTGACCGTGATCCGCACCGCGACCGAGCGACTGGGCACGGAACCCGGCCTGTCCGACGGCGCACGGCGCCACCTCGACCACATCGCGCAGTCGGCACGTCAGCTGGAACAGACGGTCGTCCTGCTGCTGTCGCTGGCACGCGAGCAGAGCTCGACCGAGACGGCGCTTGCGATACCCGTGCTGCCGGTGCTCGAACGCGTCATCATCGAGCAGTCGCCGCTGCTGGAACACAAGCCGGTCGAGGTGCAGGTCGATGTCGGCGGCGATGTCTTCGCCGCGCTTCCGGTGCCGGTGCTGAACATCCTGCTGTCCAACCTGGTCGGCAACGCCTTCGCGCACACCCGCGAGGGCCGCATCGTGGTCGACATGGACGGTGGCACGCTTCGCGTCAGCAATCCCGGCGGCGACGTGCAGGAACGCGACTTCGCGCCGTTCGTGAAAGGCGGTGACAGCGGTGGATCCGGCCTGGGCCTGGCCATCGTGCGGCGCCTCTGCGAACGACACGGCATCGCCGTGCGCATCGACACCCTGTCCGGACGGACGGTCGCGCGGCTCACGCTGCCGGCGAGCTGACCCCGAACCTGGTCAGCCTGCGAATGCCCGCAACGCGGCGTGCAGCCGCTTCAGGCCGTCGGCCACTTCCGCATCGGTGATGTTGAGCGACGGTACGAAGCGCAACACGTCGGGGCCGGCCTGCAGCATCAGCAGGCCTTGCGCCGCCGCCAGGTCCAGCACTTCGCCGGCGCGCCCCGCGTACTTGGCATTCAGCACCGCACCGAGCATCAGACCACGGCCGCGCACCTGCGAGAACAGGCCGAGCTCGGCATTGATCGTCTCCAGGCCCTTGCGCAGCGCAGCCGCCTGGCGCGCCACGTTGTTGGCGATCTGCGGCGACGCCAGCTTGCGCAGCGCCACGCGCGCGACCGCGGCCGCCAACGGATTGCCGCCGAACGTGGTGCCGTGCGCGCCGAACTGCATCACCTCGGCCACCTTCGGCCCGGCCAGCATCGCGCCGATCGGGAAGCCGCCGCCCAGCGCCTTGGCCAGCGTGACGATGTCCGGCACCACGCCGTCCTGCCAGTGCGCGAACAGCGTACCGGTGCGGCCCATGCCGGCCTGGATTTCGTCCAGTACCAGCAGCGCGCCATGGTGGTCGCACAGCGCACGGACGGCGCTCAGGAACCCGGGAGCGGCCGGCATCACGCCGCCCTCGCCCTGCACCGGCTCCAGCATCACCGCGGCCACGTCGCCGCAGGACATGGCGATTTCCAGCTGGGTCAGGTCGTTGAAGTCGACGTAGCGGAAGCCGGCCGGCAGCGGCTCGTAGCCTTCCTGGTACTTGGGTTGTGCGGTCGCGGTGACCGCCGCCAGCGTGCGGCCATGGAAGCTGCCGCGGAAGGTCACGATGACGCGTTGATCCGGCGCACGACCCTGGGCGCTCGCCCACTTGCGCACCAGCTTGATCGCGGCCTCGTTGGCTTCCGCGCCGGAATTGCACAGGAACACGCGCTCGGCGAAGCGCGAGGCGGTCACCAGTTCCTCGGCCAGCCGCAGCGGCGGCTCGCTGTAGAAGACGTTGCTGGTGTGCCACAGCTTGCACGCCTGCTCGGTGAGCGCGGCGACCAGGTCCGGATCGTTGTGGCCGAGGCCGCAGACGGCGATGCCCGCCGACAGGTCCAGATATTCGCGCCCCTCGCTGTCCCAGACGCGCGCGCCCTGGCCGCGCTCCAGGATCACCTCGCGCGGACGGTAGACCGGGAGGTAATAGCGCTGTCCGTTCGACAGCAGGTCGGGGGTCGTGGCACTCATGGCGACGGCTCGGCGGCGGTAGGGGCCGCGTATTGTCGCTCATCACGCCGCCCGCACCAGCGGGCGGTGCAGCATGCCGCCGTCAGCCGGCGAACGCGATCTCCGCCGCCGGCAGCGCGCGGATGCCGACGCCGAAACTGCGGATCGCCGGCAGCGTGGCGTTGTGGTGGGCGCGGATCTGCTGCGCATCGGCATGCGGCTTGTCGTGCGTGGTGTGCGCATCCGACGCCAGCACCACGTGGTAGCCGTGCGCGGCGGCGCTCCGCGTCGTGGTATCCACGCAGAACTCGGTGGCGTAACCGCACAGCACCACGCCTTCCACCCCGCAGAACGACAGCACTTCGTCCAGCCCGGTGCGCAGGAACGAGTCCGGCGTGGTCTTGCGGATGCGGTGGTCGCCCTCGATCACCCGCAGACCCGGATGCAGCGCCCAGCCGGGCGACTCGGCCTCGAGGTCGCCGGCCCGCTCGTGCTGCACGAACACCACCGGCGCGGCGGCTTCGCGCGCCTTGTCGGCCAGTGCATTGATCCGCTCGATCACCCCATCGGCGTCGGCCGGCTGCGGTTCGAACAGGCCACGTTGCACATCGATCACGACCAGGGCGAGATTCATCTAGCGGACTCCTCGTTCGTCTGCCTTACCAGCTTCCCGTATTCGGCATCGAAAGCCAAGGCTCCTGCGGCGGCAGCGATGCGCCCTTCTGCAACAGTTCGATGGAGATCAGGTCCGGCGTGCGCACGAACGCCATGCGCCCATCGCGCGGCGGGCGGTTGATGGTGATGCCCTGCGACTGCAGGTGCGTGCACAGCGCGTAGATGTCGTCGACCTCGAAGGCGAGGTGCCCGAAGTTGCGGGCGCTGCCGTAGTCCTCGACCGGCGATCCATCTTCCGGCGGCCAGTTCCAGGTCAACTCGACTTCGGCTTCGGGATTGGCCGGCGCACCGAAGTACACCAGCGTGAAGCGACCCTGCGGACTTTCCATGCGGCGGGTTTCGGTCAGGCCCAGGCCTTCGGTGAGGAAGCGGCTGGTCGCGTCCAGATCATGGACGCGGATCATCGCGTGAAGGTATTTCATGACAGGCTCGTCGTAGAAGAAGGAGAAGAAGGAA
Source organism: Pseudoxanthomonas sp. LjRoot143 (assembly GCF_964252945.1). Classification (NCBI taxonomy): domain Bacteria; kingdom Pseudomonadati; phylum Pseudomonadota; class Gammaproteobacteria; order Lysobacterales; family Lysobacteraceae; genus Pseudoxanthomonas; species Pseudoxanthomonas sp. LjRoot143. The sequence continues at coordinate 3,136,123 of NZ_CAXUPM020000001.1, forward strand.
TGGCATCAGGCGATGAGGCCGCCAGTTGGCGGCGCACGTTGTCCGCCATCGCGTCCAAGGCATCGCGTGACGACGGCACCGGCGGACCATGCGGGTACAGGCCGAGCAGGCCGTCAGCGTGTCGCCTCGGTTGCACATGCAGGTGAACGTGCGGCACCTCCTGCCCACCGGCGTCGCCGTTGGACTGCCAGAGGTTCAATCCGGGTGGATCGTCCACTGCACGCAGCGCCCGCGCGATACGGACGGCCAGCTGCATCATCTCCGCGGCGGTATCGGGCGGCAGGTCGTAAATCGTCTCGATATGCGCACGCGGCACGACCAGTACGTGGCCCGGCACCGCCTGGCGCAAATCCATGAAGGCGACCACGTGTGCGCCTTCCGCCACGCGGCTTGCGGGCGCATGGCCTAGGACAATCTCGCAGAAGGGACAGCCGCCGCTCATGGGTCGAGGAAGAGATCCGGCAGCAGCGCCTGCGAGGCGTCGACCGCGTAGGCGGAGAAATCCGTCATACCGCCCTCGCGCAGGACGTCCTCATCGATCAGGAACCGGCCGTGGAAACCGGCTGCCTCGCGGACCAGCACGGCATGCGCGGCGTCGGCCACGATCTGCGGGGTGCGGCAGCGCGGAATCTCCACGCCGGGAATCATGTTCAGCGCATCGGTGGCGATGATGGTGCGGGGCCACAGCGCGTTCACGGCGATGCCCTGCGGACCGAATTCGCCGGCCAGCCCCAGCGTCACGAAGCTCATGCCCATCTTCGCCAGCGTGTAGCCGGTGTGCGGCGCCCACCATTTCGGATCCAGCGACGGTGGCGGCGCCAGCGTCAGGACATGCGGGTTCGCGGCCTGCTTGAGATAGGGGAGCGCGGCCTGTGCGCACAGGAAACTGCCGCGCGCATTGACCTGCTGCATCAGGTCGAAACGCTTCATCGGCGTATCCAGCACACCGGCCAGCCAGATGGCGCTGGCGTTGTTGACCAGGATGTCGATGCCGCCGAACGCGTCGGCCGTCGCCGCCATCGCGGCCTTCACCTCGTCCTCCTCGCGGATATCGCACTTCAGCGCCAGTCCGCGGCCGCCGGCCTCGTTCACCGCCTGCGCGGCAGTGTGGATGGTGCCGGGCAACTTGGGGTTGGGGACCGACGATTTGGCGGCGATGGCCACGTTGGCGCCGTCGCGGGCCGCGCGCAGGGCGATGGCCAGGCCGATGCCACGAGAGGCGCCGGTAATGAAGAGGGTCTTGCCGGCCAACGATGTCATCGCATGTCCTCGGGAAGCGGATCGGAAGTGTCGCGCAAACGGCGTGCGTAACGCTGCAGCAGGCACGGCACGATCAGCCGGTGGATGGGATCGACCGGCAGCATGTAGAGCCGCCCCAGTCGATTGGGCCGCTCCACCACGGTAGCGCAGTAGAGCTTCGCGGGCGCTGGCCCGCGCTTGAGCTGCAGCGACAGCGACACCCGCAGATGCCGGTCTTCGTCGCCCAGCACGAGCTCGTCGCGGACGTGGCCGAACACGGTGAAGATGCCGGCCCGCTCGCCGACCTGGACGTCGTCCGCCGTGCCGACGGCGCGGATATGACCAAGGTCTTTCATGCCCAGCAGACGCATCGCGCGATTGCGCACCGTCATCAGCCCCTCGAACCATCCCGGCACCAGCGCGGCGATGTCGCGGTAGGCCTCGAGGGCGGACGCAGGCGCACGCGGCAGATCGATGCTGGCGCAGTGCGTGAAGTAGGCGCTCCCGATCGCCGGATACAGCGCACTGTCCGCCGGAATGGGGCAGGACGCGGCGCGCGGTTGCACAGTCACGGCTTCGGCCCCTGCCCTTCGTTGTCTTCCCATTTCAGCAGGCGCCGGGTGATGAAGCGGTACACCGGCTTGCCGGTGCGGAACCACAGGTCGCGCAGCCACGACGTGCGCTTCAGCACGCGCCTCTCGACGGGCGTGATGGAGGCGGCGCAATACATGCGCTTGTGCTTAAGCAGGTGCCGCAGGTCCTGCCGCGCCAGCAACCGCATCCAGCGCGAGCGCGGATCGCCGCGGGTGGCGAGCTGGAAATCGATGATCGCTGGCCTGCCGTCGGCCAGTACCAGCCAGTTGGCTTCCTTGGCGAGGTCGTTGTGCGCGATGCCGCGGCGGTGCAACTGCTGCAACAGCCGGCGCGCACGTCGGAAATAGGCCAGGTCGCTGCGCGGCGGGCGCTGGTACATCGCCGCTCCCTCCATGTAACTGCGGTCCAGCCGGCGGCCGGTCCAGTCCAGCAACTGGGGAACGTCGGCCATACCGGCGACCTGGCGCAACGCCAGCGCCTCGCGCCGCGCCAGCCACCAGGCCGGCAGCCGCAGCCACAACGGAACGTGCGCGAGGTCACGCCGCACGAAGGGGCCTTCCGCCCCCTGCATCAACGAGATACGGCCGAAGCTGTCGGCCTTGAGTGCAGCGATTTCGGAAGGCGAGCGCAAGTCCACCACGTCATTCTACCGTCCATAGGTCGCAGACGCCGGTCAGGTGGCGCCGCCTATAATCCGGCGATGGAAGCTTCCTGGTTCGACAACCTGCTGGCCTGGATCAGCGCGCATCCCATCGCCGCAGGCCTGGTGATCTTCGCCATCGCATTCTGCGATGCGGTGATCATCCTGGGGGCCATCGTGCCGGCACTGCCGCTGCTGTTCGCGGTGGGCGTGCTGATCGGACTGGGTGAAATCTCCGGCCCCTATGCGGTGATCTGCGCCACGCTGGGCGCGCTGATCGGCGATGCCACCAGCTACTGGGTCGGCCACCGCTGGGGGCAGCAGCTGCGCACGGTGTGGCCGTTCCGCAAGTATCCGCAGCTGCTGGACCGCGGCGAACTGCTGTTCCGCCGCAATGCGTGGAAGAGCATCTTCATCGCCCGCTTCGTCGGGCCCATCCGCCCGTTCGTGCCCGCGGTCGCCGGCATCTCGCGCATGCCGCTGCGGCGCTACGTCGTGGCCAGCGGCGCCGCCTGCGTCGCGTGGGCCGCGGCGTTCCTGCTGCCGGGCTGGGTGTTGGGCCACGCCTACGACGCCGTCGCGGCGGTGGCCGGCCGGCTGGCGCTGGTGCTCGGCCTGCTGGTGGTGGTGCTGGCGCTCGCATGGGCGCTGGTGCTGTACACCTACCGCTGGTTCGCCACGCATGCGGACGCCCTGCTGGCGCGTGCGCTGGCATGGTCGCATGCGCATCCGGTGCTGGGCCGCTACACCGCGGCCGTGTTCGAACCGGCTCGACGCGAGTCGGTGCCGCTGGCGCTGCTCGCCATCCTGCTGCTGGCCATCGTCTGGGTGTGGTTCGCCTTCCTCGTCATCGTGATCGGCCATGGCGAACCGCTGGCGGCGGACCTGTGGGTCTATGACCTGATGCGTGCCCTGCGCAATCCACTGGCGGACTACCCGCTGGCCGCGATCGCCTCGCTCGGCGACGAGCAGGTACTCGCGCCGGCCTCGCTGCTGGTGCTGGGCTACCTGTGCTGGCGCAAGCGCTGGATGGCGGCCGGTCACTGGCTGGCGGCCCTGGCCTTCGGCCTGGCGCTGACGGCGTGGCTGGGCGCATCGGTCGATATTCCGAAGCCGCCGAGCGTCAGCAGCGGCTTCGGCTTCCCGTCCATCGCGGTGACGATGTCGACCATCACCTTCGGCTTCTTCGCCGTGCTGATCGCGCGCGAACTGCCGGGCCGCACGCGGGTGTGGCCCTACCTGGTGTCGGGCCTGGTGGTGGCGCTGATCGGCTTCGCGCGGATCTATCTGGGCGCGCACTGGCTCAGCGACATCATCGGCGGCATGTTGTTCGGTCTGGTGTGGCTGTTGGTGCTCGGCATCGCCTACCGCCGGCGCATGGTGCGCTCGTTCTGGATCAAGCCGATCGCGTGGCTGTTCTACGGTGCGTTCGTAGTGGCGGGCCTGTGGCATGCGCCGCGCAACGTCGAACACATGCTGGCGCAGTTCCAGGCGCCGGTGATCGAGGGGCGCGTCGCCCTGCAGGACTGGTGGAACGAGGGCTGGCAGTCGCTGCCTGCGCGTCGCAACGAATTCGACGACGAGCAGCGCTGGCCGCTGGACGTGCAGGTCGCCGGTCCGCTGGCGCCGCTGAAGGCGACGCTGTCGGCGGCCGGCTGGCGCGAGCAGCCGCAGGCGGGTTGGGAAGACGCGCTGAACATGCTGGACAGCGACCTGTCCGATGACGAACAGCCGGTGCTGCCGGCCACACTGGACACGCGCGCGGAGAGCCTGTTGATGCTGCGCCAGGGCGACCAGCCCGGCGAGGTCTACGTGTTGCGCCTGTGGCCCGCCGACACGCGCCTGCAACCGGGTGAGGTGCCGTTGTGGATCGGCAGTGCGCAGGTGCTCCAGCAACAGCGCGCCTTCAACCTGGTGCGCCTGTGGCGGCCACTGCGCGAAGCGCGCACCGCGCTGGATGCGGTGACGAAGGCCACGTCGGACCTCGACCACGCGATCGCGCCACATCCGGACTCCGGATTGCCGGTGCTGCGACTGCGCACGGATAGCGAACCCACCCCGCCTTGAGCCGGTGGGCGCTTGCGGGGCAAGGCCAACCGCGGTGCCCTCGGGGCTGAAGCCGCACCTGCACTGGCAGCGTCAGTCGATCCACTCCAGCAGACGTTGCAGGCGTGCGTGCACATCATCCTCCTGCAGGATCGATACGCGCTGTTCGGGCGTGATGGGCAGTATCTGCGCCAGCCGCCAGCCAACCCAGCCGGCCTGCTCGAAGATGCGTGCCGGCAGTCCGCTCAGATCGGTGCCGGTCTTTTCCATCATGGTCTGCAGCAGGGTGCCGAGCAGCGCGTGCTCCGGACGCAGCATGTCTTCCCCATCCGCGTGCAGCCACTCCACGTCCGCCATGACCAGGCCGTTGTCGCGCACGCGCGTACGGATCGCATGGAAGCGTCGATGGCCACGCACGCGCAGCGTCAGCAGGCCGTCGTTGCCGGTGTCGAAGTCCTCGATCCGCGCCTCGGTGCCGTAGGCCGCCGGTGTCGCGGGTGCACCGGCTTCGTTGCCTTCCAGGATCAGGCAGATACCGAAGCCGCCGCCGGACCGTCCGCAATCGCGGACCAGGTCCAGGTAGCGGCGCTCGAACACGCGCAGATCCATCGCGGCACCCGGCAACAGCACCTGGTGCAGTGGGAACAACGGCAGCGATTCGTGCGCCATGCCCGCCGACTCAGCCCTGCAGGGCCGCCAGGAAGCGACGCGGTGCGCCGTCGAAGCCGCCGTTGGACATGAAGACGACGTGGTCGCCCGGGCGCGCCTGCGCCTTCAGCGCGGCGATCAGGGCATCGGCGTCGGGCACGGTGCGCGCATCGCCGCGGATCGCGGCGACGACCTTGCCGGCGTCCCACGCGAGTTCCGGACGATGCAGGAACACCACGCCATCGGCGATATCCAGCGAGGGCGCGAGTGCTTCGGCGTGCGCGCCAGAGCGCATCGAATTGCTACGCGGCTCCATCGCCACCAGGATGCGCGCCGTACCGACGCGCGCGCGCAGGCCTTCCAGCGTGGTGTGGATGGCGGTGGGATGGTGGGCGAAGTCGTCGTAGATGGTGATGCCGTCGTGCTGGCCAATCACTTCCAGCCGCCGTTTCACGCTGCGGAATGCCGCCAAGGCCGGCAGCACGGTGGCGACATCGACGCCGACCGCATGGCAGGCGGCCAGCGCCGCCAGGCCGTTCAGCACGTTGTGGCGACCCAGCATCGGCCAGTTCACCTCGCCGATCTCGACGCCGTTGTGGCGCACGGCGAACGCGCTGCCGTCCTCGCGGATCAGGCGCGCACTCCACTCCAGCCCGGCATCGAAGCCGAAGCGTTCCACCGGCGTCCAGCAACCCATCGCCAGCACTTCCGCCAGGCGCGTGTCTTCGCCGTTGACGATCAGGCGGCCGCGGCGCGGCACCGTGCGCACGAGATGATGGAACTGGCGCTGGATCGCGGCCACGTCCGGGAAGATGTCGGCGTGGTCGTACTCCAGGTTGTTGAGGATGGCGACCAGCGGGCGGTAGTGGACGAACTTGCTGCGCTTGTCGAAGAACGCGGTGTCGTACTCGTCCGCCTCGACGACGAACTCGCGGCCGCCGCCGATGCGCGCGGACGCACCGAAATCCTCGGCCACGCCGCCGATCAGGAAGCCGGGCGAACGGCCTGCCGCATCCAGCAGGTAGGTCAGGATGGTGGTCGTGGTGGTCTTGCCATGGGTGCCGGCGACGGCCAGCGTGTCGCGGCCCGGCAGCACGCGTTCGGACAGCCACTGCGCGCCGGAGATGTAGCGGCGCCCCTGGTCGAGCACGGCCTCCACGGCGGGGTTGCCGCGCGACAGTGCGTTGCCGATGACGATCTCGTCGCAGTCCGGCGCGATGTTCTGCGGCTGGTAGCCCTGCGCCAGTGCGATGCCGAGTGTCTCCAGCTGGGTCGACATGGGCGGATAGATGGCCTGGTCGCTGCCTTCGACCGTGTGGCCGAGTTCGCGCGCGAGCGCGGCGACGCCGCCCATGAACGTACCGGCGATGCCGAGGATGTGGATCTTCAAGACTGCGATTCCGAAGTAGGTCCGCGAACTTTAGCCGAGCACGCCGGCTTCGGCACACGGACGGCGACTTTCACGGCAACAACACGATGCCGGCGATGGACGCCATCGAGCGCGCGAAATGCAGAAGCCCCGCACAGGCGGGGCTTCCGGAGGTCAGGCCGTGGGCGGAGCGGGTGTCAGCCCACTTCCTTGGCTGGCGCCAGCGCCTCGGTGATGCGCGTGAACACCTCGTCCAGCGAGCCGACGCCATCAACAACGGTCAGTTCGCCCTGCTGGCGGTAGAAGTCGATCACCGGCGCGGTCTGGTCCGTGTAGACCTGCAGGCGCTTGCGCACGGATTCCGGATTGTCGTCGGCGCGGCCTTCGGCCTTGGCACGGCCGGCGATGCGCTCGACCAGCAGTTCGGTCGGCACGTCCAGCTGCACGGCGAAATCGAACTTCTGCCCCAGCTTGGCCAGCAGCTGGCCCAGCGCGGCGGCCTGCACCAGGTTGCGTGGGTAGCCGTCGAGGATGAAGCCGGCCTTGGTGTCGTCGCGGGAGAAGCGGTCTTCCAGCATGCCAAGCAGGATGTCGTCGCTGACCAGCTCGCCGCGCGCCATCACTTCCTTCGCCTGCAGGCCCAGCGGGCTGCCGGCGGCGACTTCGGCGCGCAGCAGGTCGCCGGTGGAGATGTGCGGTACCTGCAGGTAGTCCTTCAGGCGCGCTGCCTGAGTGCCCTTGCCCGACCCGGGTGGGCCCAGTAGAACCAATCGCATGCTGTAACTCTCCCGAATAGAATCCTGCGGGCGGTGGACCGCGCCGGGCGCCGGGCGCCGCGCTGCACCGCGTCATCTGTGTGAAGCTTACCGCATCCCCGCACCCCGGAACGAACCCCACATGGCGTCTGGCACCCTACTTTATGCGCAGTCCGGCGGCGTCACTGCCGTCATCAACGCCTCCGCGTCGGCCGTCATCACCGAAGCGCGGGCCCGTAAAATCAAGGTCTTGGCGGCGCGCAACGGCATCCTCGGCGCCCTGCGCGAGGAGTTGATCGACACCAGCAAGGAGTCCGCTGCCGCCATCCGCGCCCTCGCCCACACCCCCGGCGGCGCCTTCGGCAGCTGCCGGGTCAAGCTGAAGTCGCTGGAGGCCGACCGCGCCAAGTACGAGCGTCTGCTCGCGGTGCTGAAGGCGCACGACGTACGCTACTTCCTCTACAACGGCGGCAACGATTCGGCCGACACGGCCTGGAAGGTCTCGCAGCTGGCGCAGGCGTTCGACTATCCGCTGACCTGTATCGGCGTACCGAAGACGGTCGACAACGATCTGGCCGTCACCGACACCTGCCCGGGCTTCGGCTCGGCCGCCAAGTACACCGCCGTCTCCGTGCGCGAAGCCGCGCTGGACGTCGCCGCGATGGCGGAAACCTCCACCAAGGTGTTCGTCTACGAGGCCATGGGCCGGCATGCCGGCTGGCTGGCCGCCGCCGCCGGCCTGGCCGGGCAGACGCGCGACGACGCGCCGCACCTGATCCTGTTCCCCGAACGCCCCTACGACGAAGCCGACTTCCTCGCCCAGGTGAAGAAGACAGTCGAGCGCGTCGGCTGGTGCGTGGTGGTGGCCAGCGAAGGCATCCAGTATGCCGACGGCCGCTTCGTCGCCGATGCCGGCGGCGGCAAGGACTCGTTCGGCCACACGCAGCTCGGCGGCGTGGCCTCGTACCTCGCCGGTCGCGTGAAGGACCAGCTGGGCATGAAGGTGCACTGGACCCTGCCGGACTACCTGCAGCGCTCGGCCCGCCACATCGCCTCGAAGACCGACTGGGAGCAGGCGCAGGCCGTGGGCAAGGCGGCGGTGCAGTACGCACTGAAAGGACAGAACGCGGTGATGCCGGTGATCGTGCGCACCTCCGACGCGCCATTCCGCTGGAAGATAGAAGCCGCGCCGTTGAGCAAGGTCGCCAACCACGAAAAGAAATTCCCGCCGAACTTCATCCGCAAGGACGGCTACGGCATCACCGACAAGGCGCGCACCTATCTGCAGCCGCTGATCCGCGGCGAAGCCTACCCGCCCTATGGCACCGATGGCCTGCCGAAGTACGTCGCGCTGAAGAATGTGGCGGTGAAGAAGAAGTTGCCTGCGTGGGAAGGCTGACGGACGGATGTCCGTAAGCATCGTCCGTCTCGGCAGTCCGCGAACGAAAGACGAAGGCCTGCGCATCGGCACTGTGCGCCGGCCGCCTCGCGGCGTGCCGAAATCCGAGTTCGCCTCGCAGGACTGGTACGACGTCTGGTATCCCAACCTAGCGCCCAGCGCAGAGTTGGTGAAGAAAGCGCAGGGTGCCGACACGCCCCATGCGTGGACCGCGTTCGTCAAGAAGTACCGCGCCGAAATGGCCACGCCCGACAACGCCCGCACGCTGGACCTGCTGGCGGCGCTGTCGCACGGCAGCAACTTCTCGGTCGGCTGCTACTGCGAGGATGAAGCGCGCTGCCACCGTTCCGTGCTGCGCGCCCTGCTTGCCGAACGTGGTGCCATCCTCAAGGCAGAGTGACTTCAGGCACCGTCACTGTTCGCGTGGCGGTGCTAGCGTGGCTCCGTCACCACGTCGCAGGAGGCTCCCATGTTCCGCAAAGTGCTCATCGGCATGCTCGTCGTCGCCATCGGGCTGGCCGTCGCCGGCGCCGGCTACCGCTTCGGGCAATACCTGGCGCAGAAGGACACGACCGCGACGCCGGTGGCGCGCGCCAGCGCCTGAGTCCGCCCCGGGGCTCGCGCTAAGCTTGCGCGATGGATACCTTGCTCGCCGAACTGACGGCTCTCGAAACCGAACTCCACCACCCCGGTACGCCGTGCACGCGCGAGCGGCTGGAGCGCCTGCTGCATCCGGACTTCCATGAGGTCGGCCGGTCAGGCGCGCGCTACACGCGGCAGGTCGTCATCGACTTCCTCGCCACACGCGGGCAGGTACCCCGCGTCATCGCCGAAGCGCATCGCGTCGAATCACTGGCTGCCGACATCGCGTTGCTGCATTTCCGATCGCACGAAGTCGCCGCCGACGGCTCGGCCTTCCACGCCGCGCTGCGCATGTCCGTGTGGCGCCGCACGGCCGTGGGCTGGCAGTTGTCGTACCACCAGGGCACGCCTGCCGCCCTGTAGCCCTCAGCGGCAGGCCTTGCCTTCGATTTCCAGCTTCGCCGCGAACAGCGTCAGCGACGGCGCCTGCGCGGCGGTACCCGCCTGCTGCTTCGCATCCTGAAGATAGATGCGCGACTGCCCCTGCCCATCGAGCGGCGGCGGCGTGGCGCTGCCCGGCTTGCGCCACACGCGCACGACCGCCTGCTGCGAAGGACAGGCCGCGTTCGGCACGCGGATCACGTCGTTGAGTTTCCAGCCCGTGGCGACCGATGGCTTCGCCTTGTCGACATCGATGAAGCGCGCGCGCGGCTGGCACTGTGGACTGGTGCGCACGGGCGCGTAGCGATAAGGCTGCGCGGCATCGCCGGTGAAGACGCCTTCAAGACGCGCGCAGGCCTCGGGAATCTGCCGCAGCGTGTGCACGGTGCCGACGGCTTGCGGCGTGCCCGCCGGGCGCTGGATCTCCGGCGCGGGATCGGCCGCGCGCAGCGGCGAGGCCGCCATCAGGCAAGCGACAAACATTGGAAGTGCGACGGTCTGACGCATGGCAACTCCTTGAAACGGATACGAAAACACGAGCAGGGTCGCAAGGCTGGCACGGAAAGCCTGAACCAGTCCGTCACCGCTGGCGGCCTGCAACGCATCCGGTCATACTCGGGCCAGCTCCAGGGATGTCTGAACAAGGGTTTCGTGCTGCAGTCCATCGCAGCGGTCGAGTGCGCTCAATCGTTCAACAGGCTCCACCGGGATTGGGTTGCGTGTTCATGCTTTCTGCTGGACGACATCCATCTACCTTGGGAGGGGTCATGCTGGAACAACACGGTTTGACGCTGGCGCTGATCTGCGCCGGCGTGGCGATCATCTACGGCGTGGTGGCTGCGCGCTGGATCCTGAAACAACCCGCGGGCAACGCCCGCATGCAGGAAATCGCGGCGGCCGTGCAGGAAGGCGCCAGCGCCTACCTCAACCGCCAGTACACCACCATCGGCATCGCCGGCGCCGTCCTGCTCGTGCTGATCGGCTTCTTCGTTTCCTGGCCCAGCGCCATCGGCTTCCTGATCGGCGCGGTACTGTCCGGCGCCGCCGGCTACATCGGCATGAACGTCTCGGTCCGCGCCAACGTGCGTACCGCGGAAGCCGCCACCAAGGGCATGAGCGCGGCGATGGACGTGGCCTTCAAGGGCGGCGCCATCACCGGCATGCTGGTCGTCGGCCTGGGTCTGCTGGGCGTGGTCGGCTACTACGCCGTGCTCCACCTGCACATGGGCTACACGCAGGCCGAAGCGCTGCATGCGCTCGTCGGCCTGGCGTTCGGCTCATCGTTGATCTCGATCTTCGCGCGCCTGGGCGGCGGCATCTTCACCAAGGGCGCCGACGTCGGCGCGGATCTGGTGGGCAAGGTGGAAGCCGGCATTCCCGAGGACGATCCGCGCAACCCGGCGGTGATTGCAGACAACGTGGGCGACAACGTCGGCGACTGCGCCGGCATGGCGGCCGACCTGTTCGAGACCTATGCGGTCACCATCATCGCGACCATGCTGCTCGGCAGCCTGATGATCGCGCAGGCGGGCGAACATGCGGTGCTCTACCCGCTGGTCCTGGGCGGCGTGTCGATCATCGCCTCGATCATCGGCGCCATGTTCGTCAAGGTGAAGGCAGGCGGCTCGATCATGGGCGCGCTGTACAAGGGCGTGATCGTGTCGGGCGTGCTGGCCGCCATCGCGTTCTATCCGATCACCACGCAGCTGATGGCGGATTCGTCCTACGGCGCGATGAACCTGTACTTCTGTGCCCTGGTCGGCCTGGTGCTGACCGGCGTGATCGTATGGATCACCGAGTACTACACCGGCACGCAGTACGCACCGGTCAAGCATGTCGCCGCGGCATCGACCACCGGACACGGCACCAACATCATCGCCGGCCTGGGCGTGTCGATGCGGTCGACGGCATGGCCGGTGGTGGCGGTGTGCATCGCGATCCTCGGCGCCTACGCGCTCGGTGGCCTGTACGGCATCGCCATCGCCGCGACGGCGATGCTGTCGATGGCGGGCATGATCGTGGCGCTGGATGCGTACGGACCGATCACCGACAACGCCGGTGGCATCGCGGAAATGGCGGAACTGCCGCCGGAGATCCGCAACATCACCGATCCGCTGGACGCGGTCGGCAACACCACCAAGGCGGTGACCAAGGGCTACGCGATCGGCTCGGCGGCGCTGGCGGCGCTGGTGCTGTTCGCCGACTACACGCATAACCTGCAGACCGAACATCCGGGCGCGGTGTTCACCTTCGACCTGTCGAACCACCTGGTGATCGTCGGCCTGCTGATCGGCGGCCTGATTCCGTACCTGTTCGGTGCCATGGCGATGGAAGCCGTCGGCCGTGCGGCAGGCAGCGTGGTGGAAGAGGTGCGCCGGCAGTTCCGCGAGATCCCCGGGATCATGGCAGGCACGGCCAAGCCGGACTACAGCAAGGCGGTCGACATGCTGACCAAGTCGGCGATCAAGGAAATGATCGTGCCGTCGCTGTTGCCGGTGATCGTGCCGATCATCGTCGGCCTGCTGCTCGGCCCGCAGGCGCTGGGCGGCCTGCTGATCGGCACCATCGTGACCGGCCTGTTCGTCGCCATCTCGATGACGACTGGCGGTGGCGCGTGGGACAACGCCAAGAAGTACATCGAGGACGGCCACCATGGCGGCAAGGGCAGCGAAGCGCACAAGGCCGCGGTCACCGGCGACACCGTCGGCGATCCCTACAAGGACACGGCCGGCCCGGCGATCAATCCGCTGATCAAGATCATCAACATCGTCGCCCTGCTGCTGGTGCCGGTGCTGCCCGTCAATGGCTGGCTGGGCAGCGCCACATCGTCGGAGGTGGCTGCCCATGCGGCCCCGATGACGGGCAGCGAGGTGGTGGACGGACGCAGCGCGCGCATCCTGTTCGACAGTGGCTCGGCGGTCGTGCCGTCGGACACCAGTGCGCGCCTCGCCGGTGTGCTGGGCACGCTGGGTACCGATCCGGCGACGCGCGCCCGCGTCTCCGGCTTCCACGACGCCAGCGGCGATGCGGCGGCGAACGAAGCCCTGGCGAAACAGCGCGCGGAAGCCATCCAGCAGTGGCTGGTCGTCAACGGCGTGGCGGCCGAGCGCATCACCCTGGACAAGCCGGCGCAGACCACCGGCAGCGGGGATGCCGACGAGGCGCGCCGCGTGGATGTCCTGGTGGAATAGGCGCACGTACGACGCAACAAGAAAAAGGGCGGCCACCGGCCGCCCTTTTTCATTGCGATCCCGATGCGGATCAGGAGGTGGGCTGCAACGCCACGACACGCACGTCCACGTCCTTGCACGCGTCGTCCTTGCAGATGCCGTTCACCCACGCTTCGCCGTTGCCGAACATCACGCCCTTGTAGTTGACCATCAGCTGCGAATACTTCTGCCGCTTGATCGCCTCGGCGATGGCGGGGGTCATGATCCGGTCGTACTCGCGCACGAAGGCATCCGCATCGGCCACCTTCAGCGGCTGGCCATCGCGCACGGTAGAGAACGGATACTCGACCAGCGCGGCCACGGCGGCTTCGTCGTTCGCCGTTACCGCCTGCTGGAGCTGGCGGATCACCGCCTCGTAGCGGACGTGGTCGCCCAGCACCTCGTCGATGGCCTGGTTGACGGCGAGCGGATCGTCGACGACCTCGGCGACAGGAGGCGCAGTGGCACGCGAGGCGGACGCCGCATCCGCAGACGCTGCAGGCGGCGTCGCGTCGGCGGACGACGGTGCGGGATCGGGCGTGGCCGGCGTGCACGCCGCCAGCCACAGCGCCGCGAACGCGGCGATCGGTGTTTTCATCGAGCGGATTCCTGGTCAGGTGGAAACGCAGTGCGACAGGCCATCCGTGGCGACAACCCAACTCCGGCGATGCGCCTCCATCCTAGCCAGCCCCGCGTGCGATTGCGTTCGGGAATCGTTAGGCGGACGTGTCGAATCAGCTCAGCACGTCGGCCAGCACCTTGCGACCGACCGCCGCAGCCGCTTCCACTTCCGGCGTCGCTTCGGCGGCTGCCCGCGCCTCGGCCTGCTGCTTCAGGTACACCGGGCAGTGCTCCATCATGTAGTCGACGTCGAACTTCATCCGCTCGACCAGGAAGTCGACGAACGCGCGCACCTTCGGCGACTGCACGTGGCCGCGCGGGAACACGGCGTTGAATTCGAACTCCGGCCCGGCCCAGCCGGCAAGTACGCGCTGCAGATGGCCCTGCTCCAGATACGGCTTGACCATCACGTCGGCGCCGACCATCAGGCCTTCGCCACACAGCAACGCGCCCTTCAGCGCGGCGGGATCGTTCGCCACAAGGATCGGATTGATCGGATAGTCCTGTTCGCCGTTGGCGTCGCGCAGCGTCAGGGCGAAGCCATTGCCGCGCCGGTTCTTCGGCATGGCCAGCACGCGGTGGTGCTGCAGGTCGTCCGGATGCAGCGGCTCGCCGTAACGCGCCAGGTATTTCGGGCTGGCGTAGACCTGCGTGCGCAGCGTGCTGAGGCGACGCGCGACCAGGTTGGAGTCCGGCAGGTTGCCGATCCGCAACGCCACGTCGATCTCGCCGGAGATCAGGTCGAGCGTGTCGTTGGCGAGCAGCATCTCCACGCGGATCTCGGGGTACTGCGCGTGGAACTCGCCGAGCAGCGGCGCGATCTTGTCGATGCCGATCGAATACGGCGCGGTGAAGCGCAGCCAGCCGCGCGGACCGGCGTGCAGCTGGCTGACCGCGCTCGCGGCTTCGTTCAACTCGCGCGCGATGCGCTGACAGTGTTCGTAATAGACGTTGCCGGCTTCGGTGAGGCCGAGCTTGCGCGTGGTGCGATGGAGCAGTTGCGCACCGAGGCGCGTCTCCAGTTCCTGCACCTTGCGGCTGACCGTGGTCTTCGGCAGACGCAGCACGTTGGCGGCAGCGATGAAGCTGCCCTGTTCCACCACCTTGACGAAGATCAGGGTGTCGTTGAGATCGTGGCTCATCGTGGGGACTCCGGTAGGCGAAGGGGCATTGGCCCGCTGACGGGATGATTATTCCCCTAAATCAGGACTAATCAAGTCCTCATTGGGGGCGTAACGTGGCGCCCATCGTCCTCCACCGGGTACCGCCCCCATGCTGCTCGCCCGCCTCTTCCAGTCGCTGGAACACCCCGAAGACTCCCGCGAAGTCCCGCCCGAGCGGGCTTTCCGTCGCAGCAAGAGCCTGTTGTTACATGATCTTTCCGGTCATGTGGCTGCGCCGCGCTCGCAACGCGGTGGCGTGCTCGGGGGCGGTCGCCGCCTGGGCAGTCTGATGTCGGGTTCTGGGATTATCCCGGTCACGGGAGGATTCATCCCATGAGCGGGACACTCGCCCGCCGTGTTCCGACGAACGGCAGGGCCTCGACCCAGGACTGCGCCAACGGCGTGCAGCTGCGCCTCGGCCGCTGCCAGGCGTTTGTCGCGCCGGTGATCGACGGCACGCAGGATCAGGCAATTGCACAGCAGGATCCGGATATCGCCGCCGCCGTGCGGGTCGCCAGACTGCACGCCATGCCCGTTTCCCTTCCGACTGCCGCCCTGCGCTGGCTGCGTGCCGTTGCACGCACGCTGGCCGAACGCTTCCGCAGGCCGACCGACCCGTCGCCATCCTCCCCCGTGACGGGTCGGTCCGCCATGCGCCTGCCGTTCGTGCGCAAGGCCACCGGCTTCCGCGAGTTCACCCTGCCGCGACACCTCGCCGATGGCGGTGCGCTGCGTCTGCGGGTGAAGTCGGCCGGCGTCAGCACGCGCATCCTGCCCGTCGCCGGGCGGAGGCTGCCGTGACCACGACGAAAGACGCCCTGACGCCCGGCGCGCTGGTGCTGGGCGCGAGCGGCAACGTCGGCTTCGGCGTGGTCGGCGCGCTGCTGGAGGCTGGCTGCCCGGTGCTTGCCGTCGGTCGCGAAGGGCCGCGCATGAGCGCGCTGGCCGAGCACTTCGAGGATGAGCCCGGCCTGCAGCTGCTGCACTCGCCGTGCATCCACGATGACCGCGGTGCGGTGCGTCTGGCCGACGAGGTACGCGAACGCGGCCGTCCGCTGCGCGCGGTGTTCGCCAGCATGGGCACGCCGCTGCAGGCGGGTCGCCTGCTGGACCGTCCGGCGTCGTTCCTGCTGGAGAAGCTGGAAGCGGACCTGATCCCGCATCTCGCCGCCGCCCGTCATCTGTTGCCGCTGCTGTCGGAAAGCCAGACCGCCGCCAACTACGTGCTGATCGGCGGGCCATACGCGGAACGCGGCTGGTCGGGCTACGGCCACGCCTCGGTGACCGGTGCAGCGATGCGCATGCTCACCCAGGTGCTGCACGAGGAAGCGCAGACGATGGGCGTCCGCGTGCAGCTGCTGTCGGTCGACAAGCCGGTGTGCACGCCGGAGAACGCCATCAATGCCTGCGCCGAGTGGCCCAACGCGCTGGCGGTCGGTCGCAGCGCGGTCTCGTTGCTGTCGCGCAACGGGCGTGCCGCGCAATCGATCGTCACCTGGTCCGCGCACGACGCCAAGCCGCCGGAACAGACGCTCGCACGCGATTTCGAGGATGCGCTGTGGGCGGTGGCGGGTGCCAACCGCAATGGCCGCGCCTCGGCCTGAACTGTCACGGCGGAACATCGCTGATCGTCCTCTGCACAGCCTTCCAATACATCACCGCTTGACCTCAACCAGACTTCAGGTCGCACCCTTCCCTCCCGTTTCCTCCTCTCCCCCAAGAGACCACCACCCATGAACACGCCTCTTTCCGTTTCCCCGCGTTCGCAGCGCCTGCTGGCGCTCGGTGCGTTCAGTGTCCTCGCCCTCGCCGTGCTGGCCGGTTGCAGCGGCCAGGCCGCCGAGAACGGCGCTCCCCCGCCGCCGCAGGTCAGCGTCGCGGCCGTGCCGGTCAAGGCGATCAGCCAGTGGGACGAATTCAGTGGCCGCGTCGAAGCCATCGAACACGTCGACCTGCGTCCGCGCGTTTCCGGCTACATCGACCGCGTCGTCTACACCGAAGGCCAGGAAGTGAAGAGGGGCGACGTGCTCTTCACCATCGATGCCCGCAGCTACCGCGCCGAACTGGCGCGTGCCCAGGCCGAACTGGCGCGTGCGCGCACGCAGGCCGAACTGGGCCGCAGCGAAGCCTCGCGCGCCAAGCGCCTGGCCGACCTGCAGGCGCTGTCGACCGAAGAGTACGAGCAGCGCCGCGCCAACGCCGACCAGGCACAGGCCAATGTCGCCGCCGCGCAGGCCGCCGTGGAAACCGCACGCCTCAACCTGGAATGGACCCAGGTGCGCGCGCCGATCGACGGCCGTGCCGGCCGCGCGCTGGTCACCGCCGGCAATCTGGTCAGCGCCGGCGATGCCGCCAGCGTACTGACCACGGTCGTCTCGCTGGACAAGGTGCACGTGCACTTCGACGCCGACGAGCGCGCGTTCCTGCGCTACGCCGAAATGGCGCGCAAGGGCGAGCGCCCGAGCGAACGCGACGGCAAGGTGCCGGTTCAGGTCGCTCTGGCCGACGAGGCGGATTTCCCGCACGCGGGCACGGTCGACTTCCTCGACAACCAGGTCGACCGCAGCACCGGCACCATCCGCGCCCGCGCCGTGCTCGACAACACCGACCGCACGTTCACGCCCGGCCTGTACGCGCGCGTGCGCCTGCTCGGCAGCGGCGAGTTCAAGGCCGCGCTGGTCGATGACAAGGCCGTGCTGACCGACCAGGACCGCAAGTACGTCTACGTGGTCGACAAGGATGGCAAGGCCCAGCGACGCGACGTGAAGGTCGGCCGCATGGCCGATGGCCTGCGCATCGTCGAGCAGGGCCTGGCCGCCGGCGACAAGGTCATCGTCAGCGGCGTGCAGAAGGTCTTCTTCCCCGGCATGCCGGTGCAGGCCAAGGCCGTGGCGATGGGTGCGGCCGATGCGCCGCCGACCCAGGCCGTCGCCAAGAACTGACGCACCCACCCTCGTAACGATGGAACCCACATCGGTCGCCCAGGCGGCCGGTGACGGGGACGCTCTTTCTTCTTTCCAGGAAATCCACCCATGGACTTCTCCCGTTTCTTCATCGACCGGCCGATCTTCGCCGCGGTGTTGTCGATCGTGATCTTCGCTGCCGGCCTGATCTCGATCCCGCTGCTGCCGATCGGCGAATACCCCGAAGTGGTACCGCCCTCGGTGGTCGTGCGCACCGTGTACCCGGGCGCCAACCCCAAGGTCATCGCCGAGACCGTCGCCACGCCACTGGAAGAAGCCATCAACGGCGTCGAGGACATGATGTACATCAAGTCCGTCGCCGGTTCCGATGGCGTGCTGTCGCTGACCGTGACCTTCAAGCCGGGCACCGACCCGGACGAGGCCGCGGTGCGCGTACAGAACCGCGTGGCGCAGGCGCAGGCGCGCCTGCCCGAGGACGTGCGCCGCCAGGGCGTGACCACGCAGAAGCAGTCGCCGGTCTTCCTGATGGTCGTGCACCTGACCTCCAGCGACGGCAAATACGACTCGCTGTACCTGCGCAACTACATGCGCCTGCACGTGAAGGACGAACTGGCGCGCATCCCCGGCGTCGGCGATGCGCAGCAGTTCGGCGGTGGCGACTACGCCATGCGACTGTGGCTGGACCCGGACAAGGTGGCCGCGCGCGGCATGACCGCCAGCGACGTATTGCGCGCCGTGCGCGAGCAGAACGTGCAGGTGTCGGCCGGCCAGCTGGGCGCCGAGCCGATGCCGAACGGCAGCGACTTCCTGTTGCCGATCAACGCCAAGGGCCGCCTGGAGACCGTCGAGGAATTCGGCAACATCGTGCTGAAGAGCGGCGGCGACGGCGAGATCGTGCGCCTGGCCGACGTGGCCCGCATCGAACTGGCCGCCGGCGACTACACGCTGCGCGCGCGCCTGGACGGCAAGAACGCTTCCGCCATCGGCATCTTCCAGGCACCGGGCGCCAACGCGCTGGACATCCGCGACGCCGTCGTCGCCAAGATGGACGAGCTGCGCCCGACCCTGCCGCCGGGCGTCGAGATCCAGTCGATCTACGACACCACGGTATTCGTGCGGGACTCGATCAAGTCGGTGATCTCCACGCTGCTGGAAGCCACCCTGCTGGTGGTGCTGGTGGTGATCCTGTTCCTGCAGACCTGGCGCGCCTCGATCATCCCGCTGCTGGCGGTGCCGGTGTCGGTGGTCGGTACGTTCGCCATCCTGCACCTGCTGGGCTACTCGATCAACACGCTGACGCTGTTCGGCCTGGTGCTGGCGATCGGCATCGTGGTGGACGACGCCATCGTGGTGGTGGAGAACGTCGAGCGCCACATCGAGCACGGCGCGACACCGCTCGAAGCGGCGCACCTGGCGATGAAGGAAGTCTCCGGGCCGATCATCGCGATCGCGCTGGTGCTGTGTGCGGTGTTCGTGCCGATGGCCTTCCTGACCGGCGTCACCGGCCAGTTCTACAAGCAGTTCGCGGTGACCATCGCCATCTCCACGGTGATCTCGGCGATCAACTCGCTGACCCTGTCGCCGGCACTGGCCGCCAAGCTGCTGCAGCCGCACGACGCACCGAAGGATCGCCTGTCGCGCGTGATCGATGGCCTGTTCGGCTGGCTGTTCCGTCCGTTCAACCGCTTCTTCAAGCGCAATTCCGAGCGCTATGAAGGCGCGGTGGGCCGCACGCTGGGCCGTCGCGGCGCCGTGTTCCTGGTGTACGCGGTGCTGCTGGTGGGTGCGGGCCTGATGTTCCGCGCGGTGCCGGCCGGCTTCATCCCGGTGCAGGACAAGCAGTACCTGATCGCCGGCGTAAAGATGCCGGAGGGCGCCTCGATCGAGCGCACCGACGCCACCCTGAAGAAGATGGCCGCCATCGCGATGAAGGTCGAAGGCGTGGAGCACGAGGTCGCGTTCCCCGGTCTGAACCCGCTGCAGTTCACCAACACGCCCAACAACGGCGTGGTGTTCTTCACCCTGAAGCCGTTCAACGAACGCTCGCGGAGTGCCGAAGAGATCACCGCCGAACTGAACCAGAAGTTCGCCGGCATCGAGGAAGGCTTCACCTTCGCCTTCATGCCGCCGCCGATCCAGGGTCTGGGCAACGGCTCCGGCTGGTCGCTCTTCATCGAGGACCGTACGCGCCTGGGCTACGGCGAGTTGCAGAACGCGGTGCAGGCGTTCCAGGGCGCAGCGTCGCAGACGCCTGGCCTGGGCTTCCCGATCAGCAGCTACCAGGCCAACGTGCCGCAGCTGGACGCCGAGGTCGACCGCGTCAAGGCCAAGGCGCAGGGCGTGCCGCTGACCGAGCTGTTCGACACGCTGCAGACCTACCTGGGTTCGGCCTACGTCAACGACTTCAACATGTTCGGCCGCACCTGGCAGGTCATCGCGCAGGCCGACGGGCAGTTCCGCGACGACGTCGAGGACATCGCCAACCTGCGCACCCGCAACGCCAACGGCGAGATGGTGCCGATCGGCAGCATGGTGAACATCAAGCAGACCTACGGCCCGGACCCGGTGATCCGCTTCAACGGCTATCCGGCCGCCGACCTGCTGGGCGACGCCGACCCGCGCGTGCTGTCCTCGGGCGAAGCGATGGCCAAGGTCACCGAACTGGCGCAGCAGGTGCTGCCGACCGGCATGGGCATCGGCTGGAGCGACCTGAGCTACCAGCAGGCCACCCAGGGCAAGGCCGCGCTGGTGGTGTTCCCGCTGGCGGTGCTGCTGGCCTTCCTGGTGCTGGCCGCGCTGTACGAAAGCTGGACCCTGCCGCTGGCGGTGATCCTGATCGTGCCGATGACGCTGCTGTCGGCCCTGGCCGGCGTGTGGCTGGTCGGCGGCGACAACAACGTGTTCGTGCAGGTGGGCCTGGTGGTGCTGATGGGCCTGGCGTGCAAGAACGCCATCCTGATCGTCGAGTTCGCCCGCGAGCTGGAGCTGCAGGGCAAGGGCATCATCGAATCAGCACTGGAATCCTGTCGCCTGCGCCTGCGCCCGATCATCATGACGTCGGTGGCGTTCATCGCCGGTACCGTGCCGCTGGTGCTGTCCAGCGGTGCCGGCGCCGAGGTGCGCTCCGTCACCGGCATCACGGTGTTCGCCGGCATGCTGGGCGTCACCCTGTTCGGCCTGTTCCTGACGCCCGTGTTCTACGTGGCCCTGCGCAAGCTGGCCAACAAGCCGCTGGTCTCCCATGCTCCCGCCGCCGACACGGCGACGACACACGCCTGATCCAATTCCCACTACCCAACGAGGTCATGCCATGAACGTTTCTTCCAAGATCGCCCTCGTCACCGGCGCCACCCGCGGCATCGGTCGCGAAACCGTCCGCCAGCTGGCCGAAGCCGGCGTGCACACCCTGCTGGCCGGCCGCAACCGCGACAAGGCGGTCGAAGCCGTGCTGGACCTGCAGGCCCAGGGCCTGCCGGTCGAGGCCATCGCGCTCGACGTCACCGATCCAGCCAGCATCGCTGCCGCCGTGAAGGAGGTCGAACAGCGCCACGGGCGGCTCGACATCCTGGTCAACAATGCCGGCATCCTGGTCGATGACGCGACCAAGGGCGTGTCCGGCCAGTCGCTCGACACCTGGCGCACCACGTTCGACACCAACCTGTTCGGCGTGATCGAAACCACCCAGGCGTTCCTGCCGCTGCTGCGCAAGTCCAGTGCCGGCCGCATCGTCAACGTGTCCAGCCTGCTCGGCTCGCTGTCGGAACACCAGAACCCGGCGTCCTTCATCTACGAGTTCAAGGGCGTGCCGGCGTACAACGTCTCCAAGAGCGCGGTGAACGCATGGACCATCCACCTGGCCCACGAGCTGAAGGACACCGGCATCAAGGTCAACACGATCCATCCGGGCTATGTGCAGACCGAGATGAACAAGGCCGGCGACCAGCAGAACGGCGAGCTGTCCGTGCCGGAAGGCGCGCGCACCAGCGTGCAGCTGGCGCTGATCGACAACGATGGCCCGACCGGCGGCTACTACTACTTCGACCAGGTGCTGCCATGGTGATCCGTCCGCTCGTCCTCGGCGTCGCCGCCGTGCTGCTGGCGGGCTGCGTGACCGTGGGGCCCGACTACGCGGCCCCGCAGACCGCACCGGCCACGCTGCAGCAGGCCGGTGCCG
This sequence comes from Pseudoxanthomonas sp. LjRoot143, assembly GCF_964252945.1. NCBI lineage: Bacteria > Pseudomonadati > Pseudomonadota > Gammaproteobacteria > Lysobacterales > Lysobacteraceae > Pseudoxanthomonas > Pseudoxanthomonas sp. LjRoot143. The sequence goes on from NZ_CAXUPM020000001.1 coordinate 3,157,927, forward strand.
TCGACTACGTGGCCGACCATCCGGTCGCCGCGTGGTGGAGCCAGTTCGACGACCCGGTGCTGGACCAGCTGGTCCGCGAGGCGCTGCTGGCCAACCTCGATGTGCGCATCGCGGTGTCGCGCGTCAACGAGGCACGCGCGGTGTTCTCCGAACGGCGTCTGGACCTGGCACCGCACGTCACGATGGGTGTCGAAGGCACCCGCTCCAAACAGCCGGTCGAAGGCCAGGGCCGCGTGGAGACGGACAGCTACTCCACCGGCTTCGATGCCGCGTGGGAACTGGATCTGTTCGGCCGCGTGCGCCGCAGTGCCGAGGCCGCGCATGCGGACCTGCAGGCGCAGCGCAACGATCTGCAGGCGATGCAGGTGACCGTCGCGGCGGAAGTGGCGCGCAACTACTTCGAACTGCGCGGCACGCAGAAGCGCCTGGACGTGTCACGGCGCATCCTGCAGACACTGGGCGAAACCCAGCGCCTGACCGAATCGCGCTTCGACCTCGGCGCGGGCAGCCAGCTGGAGGTGCAGAGCAGCCTGGCCCGCGTGCGCGCGGTCGAAGCCGAGGTACCGATGCTCGAAGCGGCCGAAGGCCAGTCGCGCCACCGGCTGGCGGTGCTGGTCGGCCAGCGTCCCGGTGAGCTCGACGCTCTGCTCGTCCCGCGCGAAGCCCCGGCGTTCGCCAAGGCGTTGCCGATCGGCGACACCACCGAACTGCTGCGCCAGCGGCCGGACGTGCGCGCGGCCGAGCGTCGCCTGGCGGCGGCCACGGCACGCGTCGGCGTGGCGACGGCGGACCTGTTCCCGCGGGTGAGCCTGCGCGGCTTCATCGGCTTCCTGTCCGGCGGCTGGGGCAACCTGGTCAACGGCGACAACCGCGCCTGGCAGGTCACGCCCTCGATCAGCTGGGCCGCGTTCGACATGGGCAGCGTCCGCGCGCGCCTGCGTGCGAGCGAAGCACAGGCCGACGGCGTGGCGGCGCAGTACGAGAAGGCCGTGCTCGGCGCGCTGGAGGAAACCGAAAACGCACTGCTTTCCTATGCCAAGCAGCAGGCCCAGCTGAAACTCCGGCTGGAACAATCCGTTGCCGCCCGCCGCGCAGCAGAGCTGGCCGAAGTCCGGTATCGTGCCGGCTCGTCGGACTTCCTCACCCTGCTGGACGCACAACGCACGCAGCTCGCGGCGGACGATGCGTTGGCGCAGGCCGAGGCCGGCGTCAACGTCGGCGTGGTGACGATCTACAAGTCGCTGGGCGGCTGGGGCGAACAGGACGTGGCTCCCGCGCTCGCGGCGCTGCCCTGAACCACCACCGTCACGCCGTCTTTCCGTTGCTGCATTGCATGCTGCGCCCACGGGCGCAGCCCACCCCTGATCGAGTGTCGTCCGTGCCCGCTGTACATCCTCTTTCCCCCGTCGCCTCCTCCCTCTCCTACCCGCTTCCGCGCGCCGCTTCCCGCCTGGCGCTCGCCGCGCTGTTGGCCGTCGCCAGCACGCAGGCCCTGGCCGCCGAACCGCGCACCGCCTGGTACGTGCAGGGCGGCGTGGCCGAAGACGCGCAATCGCTGACCGTCGGCATGAGCCGCGACTGGCGTTGGGAGAAGCAGTACCGCTATGGCCATATCAGCGGCCAATGGCAGGGCGAGGTGGGCCGCTGGCACAGCGACAGCGAGAACAGCACCCAGGTCGGCTTGTCGCCCGCGCTGCGCTGGCGCCCGAACGGATGGAGCGACGGCTGGTTCGTCGAGGGCGGCATCGGCGTCAACGTGATCTTCCCGAAGTACGACACGAAGAAGAAGGAATTCAGCACCACCTTCAACTTCGGCGACCACATCGCGCTGGGCAAGCGCTTCGGCGCCAGCGACCAGCACGAATGGTCGCTGCGCTTCCAGCACTTCTCCAACGCCCGCATCAAGCGGCCGAACCCGGGCGAGAACTTCCTGCAGTTCCGCTATACGCACCGGCTGTAAGCAGCAGCAAGTTGGGGATGTGGGTTGTGGGAGCGACGTAAGTCGCGATGGAAACATCGGGGGGCTTGAGCGCCCTCGATGCGGAGTGAGCCTCACCCTGCGGCAAGGTCGCCGATCCGTCAGATCGCGACTTACGTCGCTCCCACACCTGTTCTTCCCAGGCCGGTCAGCGCCCGTGAGTCACCGCAGCGGCGCCGCCATGATCAACGGCTTCAGGTCGTAGCCCATCGCCTCGGCCTTCGCCTTCAGCTGCTCGAACTGCGCACGCTCCATGGTCGGCTCGCGCGACAGGATCCACAGGTACTCGCGGTCCGGCTCGCCCACCATCGCCCACTGGTAGTCCGGGTCCAGCGCGATCACCCAGTAGTCGGCCCACACCATCGGCACCCACGACAGCCAGTCCGGGGCGAACCGTACTTCCAGCCGGCCCGGATGTCCCTCGACCGGACGGGCGACGCCCTGGGACTGGTCCATGCTGCCGTCCTCGGTCTTGCACGCGTTGAGCACGCCGATCTTACCGGGCGCGTCCAGCGAGTAGCGCGCGGTGATGTCGCCCACGCACTGGCGCTGGAAGAACATCGGCAGGTGCGCGATCTCATGCCACTGGCCGGCGTAGCGCGAGATGTCCAGTTGCGGGACGGAGGTGACCGGTTCGGCCGCATGCGCGGACAGCGTCGCGCAGGCCATCAGTGCGATCACGGACAGTCGGGGCAGGCATCGGCGGCGCATCGGTCACTCCCTGGCGATTGAATCGACGGACGACATACGTTCCAGACAGAGAAGCGGATGCACCCTACGCTGGAGTGCATCCGCTTCGTGCCACACACGCTTGGACGGGCGCTTAGCGCGCGGCGAGGGTCAGGCCACTGGCCTCGACCGACTTCACGCCCTTGATCTGCTTGGCGACGGTGATCGCCTTGTCCTTCTGGGACTGGTTGGCGACCGCGCCAGACAACGTCACCACGCCATCGACGGTTTCGACCTTGATGTCGAGGCCGGATACGTTCTCGGTGGCGAGCAGATCGGCCTTCACCTTGGTGGTGATCCACGTATCGGTCACCGGCTGGGTCGAGTCGTTCTGCGCGTTCTCTTCCGGTTCGTTCGGCGGATTGGCCGCCATGACGTGCGAGGCGGAGAACAGCAGCGCCGTCGACAGGGCGGCGGCAAGCAGCGAACGGGTATGCAGAGGTTTCATGATCTTTCTCCTGGTCGTGTTGCGGTCCGAGTGTCGGCGCGGCCTCGTACAACATGCGTGAAAAAGGGCGTGTCGTTCAGGCCGGTGTTGCGTGGGATTCATGCACGTGCACAGCGGATCAACGCGCCGCTTCCCGTACCATGGAGGCCTTCCTCCCGGATCCGCCGCGCATGACCACCTCCCTCAACGTTGCGCTGGTCGGTTATGGCTTCGTCGGCAAGGTGTTCCATGCACCGTTGATCCTGGCGACGCCCGGCCTGCGACTGCACACCGTGGTGTCGCGCGATGCCGCCAAGGTGAAGGCCGACTGGCCGGAGGTGCAGGTCGTCCAGGATGCGCACGCCGCGTTTGCCGATCCGCACGTGGACCTGGTGGTGATCGCGTCCCCGAACGACACCCACGCACCGCTCGCGATCGCGGCCCTGCGCCAGGGCAAGCACGTGGTGGTGGACAAGCCATTCACCGTCACGCTGCGCGAGGCGCATGACGTGATCGCCGCGGCGGACGCGGCGGACCGCCTGGTCAGCGTGTTCCAGAACCGGCGCTGGGATGCGGACTTCCTCACCGTACGGCGGCTGATCGCCGATGGCGAACTGGGCCGCGTGGCGGAGTTCCATTCGCACTTCGACCGGTTCCGTCCCGTCGTGCAGGACCGTTGGCGCGAGCGCGACGAACCCGGTGGCGGTCTCTGGTACGACCTCGGCCCGCACCTGCTCGACCAGGTGGTGCAGCTGTTCGGGCTGCCGGAAGCGATCACCGCCGACATCGCGCGCCTGCGCGACGGTGCGCAGGCGGCGGATTACTTCGACGTCACGCTGCGCTACCCGAGCCATCGCGCCATCCTGCACGCGTCCACGCTGGTCGCCGGCAACGGCCTGCGCTTCGCGGTGCATGGCACGCAGGGCAGTTATCTCAAGCATGGGCTGGACGTGCAGGAAGACCAGCTACGGGCGGGCATGGTGCCCGGCACGCCCGGCTGGGGTATCGACGCCCGGTCGGGCGAAGTCGTGCAGGAACGCGACGGGCGCCTCGTGACGGACATCGCCCGCGCCGAGCACGGCGATTACCGGGCGTACTACGCCGGCATGCGCGACGCGATCCTGCAGGGCGGCCCGGTACCGGTGACGCCGCAGCAGGCGCTGGAGATCATGCGGCTGATCGAACTCGGGGCTCGCAGCAGTGAGGAACGCCGGGAGATCGCACTGGGCTGATTGCATGCTGTAGGAGCGACGCAAGTCGCGACCGTACGCCATCCGGCGCAGAAGACCCCCGGCGTGTCTTCGGACGCCCCGTACCTGCGGATGCACCGTGATGCGGTGAGGTTCACGATCGCGACTTGCGTCGCTCCCACACCCACCGTCCCCCGGCCCTCACGCCACCGCCTCGCCGCGATACGTCCGGTGATGCGCCATCGCCAGCATCGCGAGGTCCTCGTGCGTATCGCCATAGGCGTGCACGGCGCGGTACGCCTGCGGATCGCACAGCGCGCGCACGCGACGCACCTTCTCCTCGCCGACGCATTGCGCGCCGGCATAGCCGGTAACGCGTCCGCCGCGCTCGGCCAGCACCGAGCAGGCGAGCTCGACGCCCTGCGTCGCGCACCAGGGTGCCAGATAGACATCCAGCCCACCCGACACGATGACGATGCGATCGCCGCGCTCGCGATGCCACTGCAACCGCGCCATCGCCTGCGGTCGCAGCACGCCGGGAAGCACGTCGCGCGCGAATGCTTCGCCCTGTGAACGCAAGCGCGCCGCGTCCACGCCACGCAGGCCGACCTGCACGATGCTGGCGCGCGTCGGATTGCCCGCCACCCAGCCGCGCCGGTAACCGAACACCACCGGCGCCAGCAGCACGCCTCCGGCCAACAGGCGGGGGCGCGCCACCGCATAGCGCATGAAGTCCGGAAAGGTCTCGCGCGTGGTCAGCGTGCCGTCGAAATCGAACAGGGCGAGATCCATGGGCGCCGATGGTCAGTGTCGTTCGACGCGCATCCTGCCGCGCGAGGCGGGTGTGGTTTCCTCGATCAGCTTGCGAATAGCCGGCTCGAGCGTCTTCATGCGCACCTGCATGGCTTCCATCGAGTGCTGCATCACCAGCGGCTGCTTCCTGATCAGCGAACGGCCTGTCGGCGTGCGATAGAACGCCAGCATGTCCTGCACTTCCTGCTCGGTGTAGACCTTCCGGTAGACCTCGATCAACGCGGGCGCCATCGCCTCCCAGCCCATCTCCGACCTGAGAAACGCCGACAATCGGGCGTGGCGATGTCGCGCCTGCACGTCATCCGCCGTGGGTGCGCCACCTTCGCCCTCCGGCGCCTGGTCGTACAACGACATCATCTGCGTGTGTACCTGGTCTACCAGCTTGTCCGCCTCGGTCGCCAACAGCAGCTCGCGTATCGACGCCTCGGTGGCAGGCTGCGGATCGGACGCGACCGCGATCCCGGGAAAACTGAGCAAAGCGAGCAGAATCCACTTCTTCATGTCGATCTCCTTGACGGTGTGCGGAAACAGCGATGACCCGCTCAGATGCTGCGCAGGACGTCCGCTCGCTGGCGCTCACGCTCGCCCTGCGTGATGGTGCCCCTAGCAAGCAGTTCATCCAGGCGTTGCAGACGCGCCTCCACGGTGGGGGCCTGCGGAGGCGCCGCGCGCGACCGGCGGACGAGGAACCAGGCCAGGCCACCGATCGCCAGTACCGGCAGCACGAAGAACACGAATAGGATGATCCAGTGCCAGATGCTGATGCCGCCCATGCGCACGCTCCTTATGTCGCCGGCCCCCTGCCGGTGGTTGCGATTCTAGCCACGATGCACCCCGCCCGCGACAGGTCAGTCCACCGCTTCCAGCAGCCGCGCGCCCGGCCCTTCCTCACCCAGTTCGTCCCACGGATTGCGCAACGGGCAGACCTTCAACGACAGGCATCCGCAGCCGATACAGCCATCCATCTGGTCGCGCAGCCGGGTCAGGCTGGCGATGCGTGCATCGAGCGCCTCACGCCAGCGCACGGAGAGCTTCTTCCAGTCCGCCGCCGTGGGCGTGCGGTTTTCTGGCAACGCCGACAGCGCGGCCTGGATCTCCGCCAGCGGAATGCCGGTGCGCTGCGCCACCTTGATTACCGCCACACGCCGCAGCACCTCGCGCGGATAGCGGCGCTGGTTGCCCGCATTGCGCCAACTGTGGATCAGCCCCTTGGCTTCATAGAAATGCAGCGTGGACACCGCCACGCCCGCGCGCGCGGCCACCTGGCCGACGGTGAGCTCCGTTTCAATGGGGGGATGCTGCTTTTCCGGCATGGCGCATTGACCTCAAGAATGGTTGAGGTTCTACCCTGCCCTTCCTGTTCCCGCAAGCCGCTCTGCGATGTCCGATCCCCTGCACCTGGCGCTGCTGTACGGCAGCACGCGCGAAGGCCGCTTCTGCAGCACCGTGGCCGACTGGCTGCGGACGCAGCTGGAACGGCGCAACGACTACACGGTCGATGCGATCGATCCCGCCTTGCTCGATCTGCCCCAGCGCCACGGGGCAGTGCCCAGTGCGGACCTGGTGAATCTGCAACAACGCATCTGGCGTGCCGACGCCTTCGTGGCGGTGGTGCCGGAGTACAATCACGGCGGCTTTCTATTGGGATGCGCCGCCGCGCTGAAGTTCGTGATCGATTCGGTCCAGGCCCACTGGCAGGCCAAGCCGGTCGCCTTCGTCGCGTATGGGGGTCACAGCGGAGGGGTCCGCGCAGCGGAACAGCTGCGCCAGGTGTTCTCCGGCCTGCATGCCGTGCCGATCCGCGACGGCGTGTACTTCAGCCAGGCATGGGATCGTTTCGATGCCGCTGGCAGGCCACACGCCACAGAGGCCAGCGAACGTGCGGCGCGCCGCATGCTGGATCAACTGGCCTGGTATGGGCACGCGCTGAGGCAGGCGCGCGCCGCCTGGCCTTATCCCGCCGGCTGACGCCGGCAAGTTTTCCTGCGCGGAACGACCGCGCCACGATGGACCGACCGATGTTCCGATTCTTCGAAACCCGCATCAATCCGTATCCGAAGGGCGAGCCGACCACGCCGCCGCGGAAGCTGCTGCCGTTCCTGCTGCATTACTCGCGGCCGCTGCTGCCCTGGCTGATTGTGATGTCGGTGCTGACCGGCGTGATCTCGGCGCTGGAGATCACCTTCTTCGACTACATGGGCCAGCTGGTCGACTGGATGGGCAGCACCGGCCGCGACAGCTTCCTGTCGGTGCACGGCGAGAAGCTGCTGCTGATGGGCGTGCTGGTGGTGGTGGCCTATCCGCTGCTGATCCTGGTGCAGTCGCTGGTCATCCACCAGACGATCTTCGGCAACTACCCGATGATCGCCCGCTGGCTGTCGCACCGCTACCTGCTGCGGCAGAGCGTGGGCTTCTTCCAGGACGAGTTCGCCGGCCGCATCTCGCAGAAGGTCATGCAGACCGCGCTGTCGATCCGCGAGACGGTGATGAAGCTGATGGACGTGTTCGTCTACGTCGTCGTCTACTTCGTCGGCACCGTGGTGCTGGTCGCGCAGGCCGATGTCTGGCTGGTGCTGCCGCTGGTGGTCTGGCTGGTGAGCTACCTGGTGCTGGTGTTCCACTTCGTGCCGCGCCTGCAGAAGGTGTCGATGGCGCAGTCCGATGCACGCGCGCAGATGACCGGGCGCATCGTCGACAGCTACACCAACATCCAGACCATCAAGCTGTTCGCCCACACCATGCGCGAGCAGGACTACGCGCGCGGCGCCATGGACGAGTTCATGGTCACGGTGCATGCGCAGATGCGCCTGGTCACCCAGCTGACGGTCGCCCTGCACACGCTCAATGCGTTCCTGCTGGCCAGCGTGGCCGGCGTGGCGATCTGGGCGTGGCTGCAGTCGTCGATCTCGATGGGCGCGATCGCCGTGGCCATCGCGCTGGTGATGCGCATCCGCTCGATGTCCGACTGGATCCTGTGGGAAGTGGCGGGTCTGTTCGAGAACATCGGCACCGTCGAGGACGGCATGGGCACGCTGGCGCAGCCGCTGGCGATCGCCGATGCCAAGGATGCTAAGGATCTGGACGTCACCCAGGGCGAGATCCGTTTCGACCACGTCCAGTTCCACTATGGGCGCGAGGCCAAGGTGATCGACGACCTGTCGCTGACCATCAAGCCCGGCGAGAAGGTCGGCATCGTCGGTCGCTCCGGCGCGGGCAAGTCGACGCTGGTCAACCTGCTGCTGCGCTTCTACGACGTGGAAGGCGGCCGCATCCTGATCGACGGCCAGGAGGTGTCGCGCGTCACGCAGGAGTCGCTGCGCCGGAACATCGGCATGGTCACCCAGGACACCTCGCTGCTGCACCGCTCGATCCGCGACAACATCCGCTACGGCCGGCCGGACGCGACCGAGGCGGAGCTGCTGGAAGCCTCTCGGCGCGCGCATGCGGACGAGTTCATCCAGGGCCTGACCGATGCCAAGGGCCGCAGCGGCTACGACACCCAGGTAGGCGAGCGCGGCGTCAAACTGTCCGGCGGCCAGCGCCAGCGCGTGGCCATCGCGCGCGTGCTGCTGAAGGATGCGCCGATCCTGGTGCTGGACGAGGCGACATCCGCGCTGGATTCGGAAGTCGAGGCCGCCATCCAGGAGCAGCTGTACGCACTGATGGAAGGCAAGACTGTCATCGCCATCGCCCACCGCCTGTCCACGATCGCCGTGCTCGATCGCCTGATCGTGATGGACGGCGGTCGCGTGATCGAAAGTGGCAGCCATGAGGAACTGCTGGAACAGGACGGCCTGTACGCCGCCCTGTGGCGCCGTCAGTCCGGCGGCTTCATCGGCGTGGATCTGGAAGACGTGGACGCGTAAGCCGGACCGACTGCGCAGGGACAAAAAAAGCCGCCGGGAAACCGGCGGCTTTTCTTTGCGCTGAGGCGAAACTCAGGACAACCAGCCCCGTGCCTTCGCCTTGTTGGTGTACCACAGCAGGAACAGCGCGATCAGCACAAAGACGGCCGGCATCACCAATCCGACGGGACCGTAAACCGCCCATGCCGGCGTCACTGCGTAAGCGCCGATCATCTGCACCAGCAGACTGACCAGCGACACCAGGAACATCGTTCCTGCCCAACGCTTCTTCATCAGCAGGCCCAGTGCGCCAAGCACGCCGCCGAACACCGCGACCGCGAATGCGATGTTGATCCAGCCTGGTGTGGCTTCGTATATCTGCCGCTCCGGCTCGGACATCATCGCAAGCCGGTCCGGCGTCATGCTGATCTGCATGTACCAGAACGCCACGCCGATCAGGTTCCAGACCAGCGCGAACACCGCGACGATCCAGTAACCCACCGAACGCTTCGTACCTGTCATGGTCGTCATCTCTCCCCTCCCCAGGGTCATTGTGGGACCGGGACGGAGCATAGACCCCCGCGCCGCGATACGCGCGTTACGGTCCGCCGGCCGGTGCCACCCGCCAGATCACGTTGCCGACGTCATCCGCCATCAACACCCCGTTGCGTGCATCCACCACCACGCCGACCGGACGTCCGCGCGCGTTGCCATCGGCGTCCAGGAAGCCGGTCAGCACGTCCACCGGCGCGCCCTGCGGGCGGCCGTCGACGAAACGCACGAACGCCAGCTTGTAGCCGGACGGTTCGCGCCGGTTCCACGAGCCGTGCTCGCCGATGAAGGCGCCGCCCTGCAGCGCCGCCGGCCAGCCCACACCGTCATGGAAAGCCAGGCCAAGCGCGGCGACATGCGCACCCAGCGCGTAGTCGGGCGCGATGGCGGACGCGACCAGGTCGGGCCGTTGCGGCTCGATGCGGGTGTCCACGTGCTGGCCGTAGTAGCTGTACGGCCAGCCGTAGAACGCGCCCTCGCGCACGGATGTCAGGTAATCCGGCACCAACGCGTCGCCGAGTTCGTCGCGTTCGTTGACCACGGTCCACAGTGCTCCGCTGTCCGGCTCCCACGCCAGTCCTACCGGATTGCGCAGGCCACCGGCGAACACGCGGCGCGCGCCGGTGGCGATGTCCACCTGCAGCACCGCGGCGCGGTCTCTTTCCATCTCCATGCCGTTCTCGCCGACGTTGCTGTTGGATCCCACGCCGACGTACAGGTACTGGCCATCCGTGCTGGCCAGCAGGCTCTTGGTCCAGTGGTGGTTGAGCGGCCCGCCCGGCAGGGCGGCGAGTTTCACCGGCCTGTCGGTGCTGCGCGTCTGTCCGTCGCGGTACGGCACGCTGACGATGGCATCGGCGTTGGCGATGTACAGCCGGCCATTCACCAGCGCCATGCCGAACGGCGACATCAGGTTGGAGAGAAACACCTCACGTACCTCTGCCACACCGTCACGGTCGGCGTCGCGCAGCAGGGTGATGCGGTTGGCGCTGGGCGTGGCGGCGCCGGCCTTCTTCATCGTGCGCTTCATGAACCAGGTGCGCAGGCCCTTCTTCTCCGCCGATTTGGGCGGGGCGTTGGTCTCGGCGACCAGTACGTCGCCGTTCGGCAGCACGTACAGCCAGCGCGGATGGTCCAGCCCGCGCGCGAAAGCCGTGACGGCCAAGCCTTGCGCGGGCGTCGGCGCCGTTCCTTCCGGCCAGCCGACCGCGGGCGCCACATTGACCGTGGGGATCCAACGTTTCTGCGGTTCCGGCAAGGTCGGTTGGGGGCCGGTCTCGGCCGGCGACTGCGCATGTCCGGAACACGACAGGCAGCCCAACAGCAGCAACGGCATCAGGCAGCGGATCTGCTTCATCGCACGCACTCCGGATGGCATGCGGCGAGCCTAGGCACGATGGCGCGAACGCGGCGTCAATCCGCGCACGGCTAGGCCTCGTCCTGCCCCCACGCCACCACGTCCAGGCTGCCTTCTTCGTCCATGCTCACCCGCACTTCGATCGGCTTGCAGCAGACGTGGCAGTCCTCGACGTACTGCTGGTCGCCCGCGGAGTCGTCCACCACCAGCGTGATGGTTTCTCCGCAATAAGGACACGCGATGTCGGCAGCAGGGAGATGAGGCATCAGAACGTGCCCAGGGCCGTCACCGTGACGATGCGGTCCAGCCACAGATAGTGCGCCACCTGTGGGCGATGGCGGTCATCGATGCGCACCACGGCATTGAAGCCCTCGTGGCCGTCGGTGTCGCGGAACACCTGCACGGCCGGCCGTACGGCGACGGTGCCGGTGATGCTGCCGCCATCGTTGAGGTCCAGCCGTACGACGGCCTCGTCCGGGAGCTGCAGGATCATGGCCTCCAGACGGGCGATGTCGGCCTGCTGCGTATACAGATGCGGGGGCGCCTCGGTCATGACCCACCTCCGTGCTTGCCTGGCGACCACGCTACCCCCGCGCGGGTAACAGTGCGTGAATGCGTCAGCGCAACAGACGCAGCACGTCCTCGGCCGCTTCGGCGGACGACGCCGGATTCTGCCCCGTCACCAGCCGGCCATCGGTCACCACGTACGACCGCCACGGCGCACCGCGCTCGTAGCGCGCGCCATTCTTCTTCAGTTCGTCTTCCAGCGAGAACGGCACCACGTCGGTCAGGCCCACCGCCGCTTCCTCCTCGTTGGAGAAACCGGTGACGCGCTTGTCCTTCACCAGCGGCTCGGCCAGCGCACCGCGCGCGTGGCGCAGTACCGCAGGACCGTGGCACACCGCGGCCAGCGGCTTGCCGGCGGAGAACGTCTGCTCGATCAGGCGCAGCGAATCCTGGTCTTCGGCCAGGTCCCACAGCGGCCCGTGTCCACCGGGATAGAAGACGGCATCGAACTCGTCGTCCACCACGTCCTTCAGCTTCAGCGTGGCGGCCAGCGTGGCCAGCGCATCGGCATCCTCGTTGAAACGCACGGTGGCCGCGGTCTGCGCGTCCGGCGCATCGCTCTTCGGGTCCAGCGGCGGTTGCCCGCCCTTCGGCGACGCCAGCACGATCTCCGCGCCGGCGTCCTTGAACACGTAGTACGGCGCGGCCAGTTCCTCCAGCCAGAAGCCGGTCTTGTGCCCGGTATCGCCGAGGCGGTCGTGCGAGGTCAGCACCATCAGGATCTTCATCGGCGGCTCCTCCGGTCGGAGCAGCCACCCTAGCCGCGCCTGCGATAAGGCCGGGTGATTAATCCTGCTTCTTGACCGCGTGCCCGCCGAACTCGTTGCGCATCGCCGACAGCAGCTTGTCGGCGTAGGAATCGTGCTCGCGCGAACGCAGGCGTTCCAGCAGCGACATCGTGATCACCGGTGCCGACACGTCCAGGTCGATCGCCTCGGCCACCGTCCAGCGGCCTTCGCCGGAGTCGGAGACGAACGGCGCGATCCCGGCCATGTCCGGATTCTTCTGCAGCGCATTGGCGGTCAGGTCCAGCAGCCACGAGCGCACCACGCTGCCGTGGCGCCAGATCTCGGCGAGCGCGCCGAGGTCGAAGTCCATCGCCTCCTTCTTCTTCAGGATCGCGAAGCCTTCGGCGAAGGCCTGCATCATTCCGTACTCGATGCCGTTGTGGATCATCTTGGCGAAGTGGCCCGCGCCGCTCGGCCCCACGTGACCCCAGCCGGTCGACGGCGTCGGCGCCAGCGTGGCGAACACCGGCGTCAGCGTCTTCACCGCGTCGGCGTCGCCGCCGATCATCAGGCTGTAGCCTTCGGCCAGGCCCCACACGCCGCCGCTGGTGCCGCAGTCCACATAGCGGATGCCGGCATCGCCGAGCGCCTGCGCGCGGCGCTGGCTGTCCTTGTAGTTGGAGTTGCCGCCGTCGATGACGATGTCGCCGGCGGCGAGCAGCGGACGCAGCTGGGCCAGTGTGTCGTCCACCACCTGCCCGGCCGGCACCATCAGCCACACCACGCGCGGCGAAGGCAGCGCGGACACGGCGTTCTGCAGGCTGGCGTGCGGGACGATGCCGCGGGTTTCGGCCTGCTGGCGTGCCGCCTCGCCCGGATCGTAGCCTCGGACCGTGTGGCCGCCGCGCACCAACCGTTCGGCCATGTTGGCGCCCATGCGCCCCAGTCCGATCATCGCCAGTTCCATGTGTACTCCCGTGGGTTCAATCGAAAATGAAAGAGGTCGCCATTGTCCGCCATCGGCCGTCGGCACGCGCGCAGGCGCGTGCGCGATGCCGGCGGCGCGTCACACCGCGGCCAGCCAGTCGCGCAGCACGGCTGCGGTTTCCCGCGGCACTTCCATCGGTGGCAGGTGGCCGCAGCGGGCGAACACGTGCAGGTGCGCCCCGGGGATGCGCTCGTGCATCAGCCGGGTCTCCTCGGGTAGCGTCATGCGGTCGTCCTCGCCGACCCCCAGCAGGGTGGGCACGGTGATGGCGGACAACAGCGGCAGCGAATCGGGCCGGCCGATGATGGCGCGCTGCTGGCGCAGGAAGGCATCGCGTCCGACGCGCTGCGCCATCGCCATGACCTCTTCGCCGACCGTGCCGTCCACGCGACTCTCGTGCACCAGTTGCGGCAGCAGCTTGCGGGTGACCCCGGCGAAACGGCCGGATTCGGCCATCGTCAATCCGGCCCGCCGCACGGCCAGCCGCTTCGGCGGGTCGAGCCGCGCACTCGTGTCCAGCAGCGCCAGCTTCGCCACCCGCTGTGGCGCCTGGCGCAGGATCTCGAACGCGACGTAGCCGCCCATCGACAGCGCCGCCAGCGCGAACACCGGCGGCGCCGCGGCCAGCACGCGTGCGGCCATGCCGGCGACGCTGTCGTCGCGCGTCAGATCGCCGTGGTGAATGTCGGCGACGTCGGCCAGCGCCTCGGCGGGATCGCGCCACAGACGCGCGTCGCAGAGCAGGCCGGGCAACAGAAGCAGGGGATATGGCGGCATATGCGTAGTGTAGTGGCCGCAACCGGAGCTGACCGGCGGTCGGCACCGACGGTCCGTTCCACGTCCGCAACACGCATCACGCCGTACGCTGCGCACTCCTCCGTCCTCGACCTCCTGCATGCATGTCCTGCTGACCGGCGGTACCGGCTTCATCGGCCACGCACTCTGCGGGCATCTGCTGCGGGCAGGGCACGCGCTGAGCGTGCTGACCCGCGATCCCGTCCGCGCCCGCACGCAGGTGCCGGCATCCGCACGCGTCCTGGTCAGCCTGGACGACGCGCGCGATGTGGAGGCGGTGGTGAATCTGGCCGGCGAGCCGCTGATGGCCGGCCGCTGGAATGCCGAGCGCAAGGCCGAGTTCCGTCGCTCGCGGCTGGGCACCACCCAGGCGCTGATGACGTGGATGGCGCGGCAGTCGGTGCGTCCGCGCGTGCTGGTGTCGGGCTCGGCCATCGGCTACTACGGCCCGCGCGACGATGAGGCGCTGGACGAATCCGCCGCCCCCGGCGGCGACTTCGCCGCGCAGCTGTGCCGCGACTGGGAAACCGAAGCGATGCAGGCCGAAGGCCTGGACGTGCGCACGTGCCGGCTGCGCACCGGCATCGTGCTGGCCGCTGACGGCGGCGCGCTGGCCAAGATGCTGCCGCCGTTCCGGCTGGGCGCAGGTGGACCGATGGGCGATGGCCGCCAGTGGATGAGCTGGATCCATCGCGACGACCTGGTGCGGATGATCGCGTGGCTGCTCGACAGCGACCGCGCCGGTGGTGCCTACAACGGCACCGCGCCCGAACCGGTGACCAACCGCGTCTTCGCCCGCACGCTGGGCAAGGTATTGCATCGCCCCGCCGTGCTGCCGACCCCTGCGTTCGCGTTGAAGGCGGGTTTCGGCGAGATGGCACACCTGCTGCTGACGGGCCAGCGCGTGCTGCCGGCGCATGCGCTGGCGGAGGGGTTCGCGTTCCGGTTTCCCGTACTCGAAGACGCGCTTCGCGACCTGCTACCCGGCTGACCGGCAACCTCGTCGACATCGCCGCCTGCGGCGACGTCATACTGGCGCCGTGCCCACCTCTTCGCCCTGTATGCCCTCGCCCACGCTACGCCCGTATCGCTCCCACGACGCGCCCGTCCTGACGGATCTTTATGCACGTTCCGTCGTGCACTACGGGCCACGCGCCTACAGCGCGGAGCAGGTCGCAGCGTGGGCGGCGCTGGCGACCGTCGAACGGACCGCAACACGGTGTGCCGACGGACGCTACGTGCTGGTCGCCCAGGACGATGCCGGCGGCGTGCTGGGCTTCGGCGACCTGGAAGCGGACGGCCACCTGGATTTCCTCTACGTGGCGCCGGAAGCCGAAGGCCTGCACGTCGGTCCGCTGCTGTACGCCGCGCTGGAAGACCATGCACGCGGACTGGGGTTGTCGAGGATCTTCGTCGAGGCCAGCGAGCTGGCACGCCCGTTGTTCGAACGGCGTGGTTTCGTCGTTCTGGGCCGCAACGACCTAGTGCTGGATGGCGTGGCGATTCACAACTACCGGATGGAAAAAACGCTGTAACCACCCCCCGGATCATCTTCCCCGAGCACCGAGAGAGCGATGCGACCTCGCGAGAGAAGCTTCGTGCTCGGTGATAGAGGCGGAAAGCCTCTCTCGGCGTGCGGCGCTTACCTCGCCTTCGCCTGCTGCACCTCGCGCGCCTGCCGCGCCATCTCTTCGTAGTGCGCGCGCAGGTCGTCGAGCTCCTTCTCTTCCAGTTCCTCCAGGTCCAGCAGCGCGTTGTTGGCGCTGCGCGAGACGCGGATCAGCTCGTCCAGCTTGATCTGCATGGCTTCCGTGTCCCGGTTCTGGGTGCTCTGGATCAGGAAGACCATCAGGAACGTGATGATCGTCGTGCCGGTGTTGATGACCAGCTGCCACGTATCGCTGAAGCCGAATAGAGGCCCGCTGATCGCCCACACGACGATGGTGCCGAGCGCGAGTGCGAAGCACGCTGGCCGGCCGGTGAAGGTGGACGCCTTTTTGGCGAGACGGGTGAAGGCGGACTGGGTGGCCATGGCGCGCTCCGTGGCGGGTGTTCGTGCAGTGTCGTCGATCCGCCCGGAGCGGGGTGACGGTCTTCTTCCACCGACCCACGATGCCGCCGATTACCGCGGCGACAGCACGTCCAGCAGCAACGGTACACTGAAGGGCTTGGTCATCAGCAGCGTGCCGGTGGGCAGGTCGCTCATGTCTTCGCGCGCATGGCCCGACACGACGCACACGGTGACGCCGGGCTGCAGGCGACGGGCTTCAGATACCACCGCTGCTCCCGTGATGCCGGGCATGTCGTAGTCGGTCACCACGCAGTCGTAGCGCTGCTGCTGCAGGAACGCCTGCGCGGCGCTGCCGCTGGCGGCCTGGGTGACGCGATGGCCGGCCAGTTCGAGGGCTTCGGCCACCATGGTGCGGTGCCTGTCGTCGTCGTCGATGTAGAGGATGGTGAGGTCGGTCATGGACCGACTTTGCGGCAGGACGGTGCGAACCCGGCGTGAAATCCGCGCGCTCCGGCCGAGCTTTACGCGTCGTCTTCCAGGCCCGCGTACCAGCCGGCGTATGGCGTGTTCCTTACCAGGTGGCGGTTGTAGTCCCGGGCGCCGTCCCGCCACCACACCGGGCCGCGTTCCCCGAGCGCCGTCTTGGCGGCGTGTACCGCCTCGCGTGCCTGGCGAAGGCGGGCCGCATCCCGTGAAGCCATCGCTGACTTCACGTCCCGCCTGGCCTGCATGAGTTGCTGCACGAGTGCCTGCCGTGTGGCATCGGCGAGGTGCGGATTGGCGGCACGCCACAGGCGGCCGCGCACGACCAGGTAGCGTCCGTCGGGAGTATGCCGCTGCGCCATGTCGCCACCAGTGTGCCATCCCGCGAGCCCGCGACTCGAGGGCAGCGGTTGTCCGCGACGATGCACCGACGACATCCACGCAACGCCGCGCGGGGCTAGCATGCCGGCATGGACGTCGCCGCCCTCAAACGCCATTGCCGTTCCCTGCCCGGCAGCGTGGAAACGCTGTACGACGCGCCCGCCAACATCCTGGTGTACGCCGTGGGCGACAAGCGCTTCGCGTACTTCAAGACCAGCGAGCCGGAGCGCTGGCGCTTCAGCTTCAAGGTGGCGCCGGAGCGGTTCTTGGAACTGACCGACCAGCCCGGCATCAAGCCGGCGCGCTGGCTGGGCATTCACCGCTGGATCACCGTGGTGGACGTGGCCTCCGTGCCGACCACCGAGCTGAAGGCGCTGGTGGGCTGGTCCTATGGCTATGCCTGGGACCGGCTTACCCGGCGTCAGCGCGCGGCGGTGCTGGCCGATGCGCCCCGGGCCGGCGACCCCGTCCGCTGAAGGACCGATCCGTCGAACGAATCCCGGCCTGCCCATCTGTCGATTCCGGGACTGCCGGTTCGTCGACTGCAGGAAGACCACCCCGGCGCCGTGCCCTGGCGCCCTGTCATCACCCACCCAAGGAGCACGAGATGAACGTCAATCCCTACCTGATCCTCAATGGCGACTGCGAAGCCGCGTTCACTTTCTATGCGCAGGCCACCGGCGGCGAACTGGGGCCGTTGATGCGCTTCGACGGCACCGAGGGTTGCGAGGACATGCCGGCCGAGTACAAGCAGAAGATCATGCATACGCACGTGATGTTCGGGCAGACCGTGCTGATGGGGTCGGACAATCATCCCAACTATCCCTACGAGGGCGTGAAGGGCTGCTCGGTCTCGCTGTCGGTGGACAGCATCAAGGATGCCGAGCGCATCTTCGGCGCGCTGTCGGCCGGTGGCCAGGTGACCATGCCGCTGGCGCAGACGTTCTGGGCGGTCCGCTTCGGCATGCTGGTCGACAAGTTCGGCGTGCCGTGGATGATCAACTGCGAGAAGGATGCGTGATGCGCGCGTGGGGATGTCGTGCGCACGCTGACGCCCCTGCCCGCTGCACTGCGGCTTTCACCCGCCGCAGTGCCGTGGTCTGATGCGCGGCATGTCGAGCTCCCCCACCCATCGCGCGATCGACGCCGTCTGGCGCATCGAGTCCGCGCGCGTGATCGCCGGTCTGGCGCGCATGCTGCGCGACCTGGACCTGGCCGAAGAGCTGGCGCAGGACGCGCTGGTGATCGCACTGGAGACCTGGCCCCGTGACGGCGTGCCCGACAACCCGGGTGCCTGGCTGATGACCACCGCCAAGCGCCGCGCGATCGACCGCCTGCGCCGGCTGCAGTTGCTGGACCGCAAGCACGAGGAACTGGCGCGCGAACTGGACGACGCGCACGAGGAGCGCCGTGCGCGCGACGAGGATGCGCTGGACCACGATATCGACGACGACCTGCTGCGGCTGGTGTTCGTGTCGTGCCATCCGGTGCTGTCGATGGAGGCGCGCGTGGCGCTGACGCTGCGCTTGCTGTGCGGGTTGACCACGGACGAGATCGCACGTGCGTTCCTGACCTCCGAGCCGACCGTGGCGCAACGCATCGTGCGGGCGAAACGCACGCTGGCCGATGCCGATGTGGCCTTCGAGGTGCCGCGCGGCGACGAACTGCAGGAACGCCTGGCCTCGGTGCTGGGCGTGGTCTACCTGGTCTTCAACGAGGGCTATTCGGCCACCAGCGGTGACGGCTGGATGCGCCCTGCATTGTGCGAAGAGGCACTGCGGCTGGGCCGCATGCTGGCGGCACTGGCGCCGCACGAGCCCGACGTGCACGGCCTGATCGCGCTGATGGAAATCCAGGCCTCGCGCCTGCCCGCGCGCGTCGGCAAGGACGGTGCGCCGGTGCTGTTGCTCGACCAGGACCGCGGCCGCTGGGACCGCCTGCTGATCCAGCGCGGCCTGGAGGCGCTGGCGCGCGCCGAGCGGCTGGGCGGTGCATTCGGCCCGTATGCGTTGCAGGCCGCCATCGCCGCCTGCCACGCGCGTGCGCACATCGCCGAGGCCACCGACTGGACGCGCATTGCGACGCTGTATGCCGCACTGGCGCAGGTGAATCCGTCGCCCGTGGTCGAACTCAACCGTGCGGTGGCGGTGTCGATGGCCACCGGCCCGGCCAGCGCGCTACCGCTGGTCGACCGGCTGCTCGACGAGCCGGCGATGAAGCACTACCACCTGCTCCCCAGTGTGCGCGGCGACCTGCTGTTCAAACTGGACCGTCGCGATGAAGCGCGCGCGGAGTTCGAGCGTGCGGCGGGGATGACGCGCAACGAACGCGAACAGGCCCTGCTGCTGGCGCGCGCGCAGGCGTGCGTCGCGGGATGACACCCGCCGTACGCGATCAGGCGGCGGGGCCGAGGTAGTCCAGCTTGCCCAGCGGCACGCCGTGGTGGCGCAGGATGGCGTACGCAGTGGTGACGTGGAAGAACAGGTTCGGCAGCGCGTGGCCGAGGAGATAGCCACGCCCGTCGAAGTGCAGGTCGCCGCGCGTGCGCGTGGACAGGGTGACCGCGCGCGTTTCGCTGCCCTGCAGCGCGGCCTCGTCGAACGTGTGCAGGTAGTCGGCGATTGCGTCCAGGCGCGCGTACAGCTCGTCGAACGTAGTTTCCACATCCTCGAAACGCGGCGACTCCACACCGGCCAATCGTGCCGCGCCGAACTTCGCCGTATCGGTCGCGATCTGCACCTGCCGCACCAGCGGCAGCATGTCCTCGTACAGACGGGCCTGCAGCAGCGCAGCCGGATCCTCGCCACGGCCGCGGGCATGCGCCTCTCCCTTCTCCAGCACATGACGGAGGTTGCGCAGCGCGCGCAGGAACACGGGAACGGAGGCCTGGTACATCGACAAAGGTACGCTCATGGGCATGTCCGGAAGCAGGTGGCGTGAGGATAGTCGCCGGCGTGGACCGTGATTAGCGGGTCATCCCGGGAGAGTGCATCCCAACGCCACATGCCCGGTCGTCCGCAACGACGCGCCAGCGGGTCTGGGGTAGGATCGGCGCCCCCTCTGCTGCCGAGCGCCACCATGCCCGCCTGGACTGACCTGCTGCGCGACATCGCCGACTTTCCCAAGCCCGGCATCCTCTTCAAGGACATCACGCCGGTCCTGGCGGACGCCAGCGGCTTCGCCGACGCGGTGGCCGCGATGGCCGCACCCTGGCGGGACGCATCGCTCGATGCGGTGGTGGGCGTGGAAGCACGCGGCTTCATTCTCGGTGCCGCCGTGGCGCGCGAATTGGGCGTGGGGTTCGTACCGGTACGCAAGCCGGGCAAGCTTCCCGCGCACACCCTGTCGCTCGATTACGGCTTGGAATACGGGCGCGACCGTCTGGAAATCCATACCGATGCCCTGCCCGCCGGCGCGCGCGTCATCGTGATCGACGACGTGCTGGCGACCGGCGGCACGCTGAAGGCGGCGGTGCAGCTGGTCGAACGACAGGGTGCCATCGTGGCCGGCACCGGCGTGCTGGTGGAGCTGGGCTTTCTTGCTGCACGCGCCACCTGGGACCATGCCGCCCCGCTGCATGCGGCCGCGATCTACTGACCGGTCACGAGCAATGGGCCGCAACCTGCCGGGTCAGTCGGGCACGCGGGTAACGTAGGCGCCGGTACCGATGATCTGGAAGGTGTCGTTGTCGATGCGACGCACATGGCTGCCGTCTTCCAGCACGTAGGCGGGGGCGTGGGGGCCATCGCCGCGGGATGCATTGCCTTCGTCGCTCCGGGTCACCTGGATGCGGCAGCGACGGCCCGCGGAATCCTCGGCGGTGAAAACATGCGTGGTCATGTGGCCTCCTGCTTGCAGGGATCGGGCCACGACGATAGGCCATCGCGTGTTAAGCGCACCGAAGCGGAATGTCATCGATCCGTAGGTGCCGTAAAAAACGAGGGGAGGCATTGCGCCTCCCCTCGGCGCCTGAGCGCGACGCCGCCCATGTGTCGGGCACGGACGGCGATGGACACACTCCCTGGGGATGGGAGTGGTCCCACCTAGCCACGGGCGGGGGTACGCCCGCGGATAGCGGTCTGCGGATCAGCGTGGAGGGACACCTCATCCCCGTCACGTCAGCCCGTGGTTCTGCAAGGACTGCCCCTACCTATTCGCGTCGCCTTGCGCGTCACAGGACATGCTCAGGAAGCGCGCATGGCCCGGCTGAGGTACTTGGTGTTGTTGCGATGCAGGTAGCGCTCGATCAAGGCATGCAGATCGAGGGCACGCTGGTCCTGCGGATCGAAATGCGCCAGCACCTGGGTCCAGTTGCCATCCTGTGCCCAGCGGATGAAGCGGACGTAGATGCCGTGCCATGAACCGAAGTCCCGCGGCAGATCCGACCAGTAGGCGCCGGTCTGCGCGACCCACAGCACCGCCTCGATGAACCGGCGTGCGTTGCCACCGTGACGCGCCCGTGCGCCGACACGGCCAGGCAACGCGTGCATCAGGCGCTTCCATTCTTCTGCCGTCAGGCGCTCGGTGATGGGCCATTGGCTGATCGCACGCGGACCCACGCCCTGCGGCAGCGTCCAGTGCGCGGGCAGTGCGACGGTCACCTCCTGCTCTCCCCTCGCGTCTCCGTCCTTCCGCGTGGGATCCGCCGCGCCCTCATGCACCATGGCCCGTCCCCCTCTCCGCCGCGATGGTGTTTTCCTTCGCCGTCGACTTCATCGCCAATGGCCCTGCCGCACAGACCTTCCTCAAACTACGCATGCCGTCCTCTCGTGGATCCCGCCGTCTCGATACACCTGTGTCACTCATTCACCGCTCGCCGCTCGCGCCGCCCCTTGCGCCTCAGCCCTCAGAAGGCGTGCCAAGGCTTGCTTGATGGCCCCGGGAGGGGTGTTATATGCAAGGAACGAGATCGTGATGGCAGGCACATTCCGGACATGACAGGGCGATGGGACATCGGCGGAACGGAGGTCGGCAGTGGGGAGATGCCGGGCTCGCTCGACGTGACCGCGATACCTCCCCCAGATCCGGATGCCGTCACCCAGCTGCTGGGGGAGGTCGAGAAGGGCCAGGCCGGTGCCTGGAACCGCATCTACGCGCTGCTGTACCGCGACCTGCACCAGATCGCCCGGTCGCAGATCCGCCAGCAGCGGCGTGGCCACGTGCGCTCTCCCACGTCCTTGATCAGCGAAACCTGGCTGAAACTGGCCAGCGCCGACTTCAGTGTCGAGAACCGCGCCCACCTGGTGGCGCTGGTCGCGCGCGCCATGCGCTTCGTCCTGCTGGACGAGGTCCGCCGCACCTTGGCGGAGAAGCGTGGCGAAGGCATGGACCTGCTGCCGCTGGACGAGACCACCGAGCCGGGCCAGAGCTCACGGCTGGAGCAGTTGCTGATCCTCGACCAGGCCCTGAACGATCTGGCCAAGCTGGATGCGCGGCTGGCGCAGGTCGTGGAGATGCGCTATTTCGGCGGGCTCAGCGAACTGGAAATCGCGGGCGTCCTGAAAGTGACCGAGCGCACCGTGCGCCGCGACTGGCGGAAGGCGCGCGCCTTCCTGTTCAGCCATCTCGGCGAAGGCGAGCTGCCCGACCCCGTCTGAGGTACCGCGCTGCGGACGTACGTCCGGAAATGCCGTCCGGCAGCGAATCCTACAGACGTGCTTCATCATCCCCTTTCCGCCTCTTCCGCCCACCGCGTTGCGCCCTCGGCTGCGCTGGGCACCGCGTGGATCGTCGGAACGGCACAGGCATGAAGCAGGCCAAGGCCCTCGCGATGGGTCTGTTCAGCGCGTACTGTGAAATGGCCGACGACGATCAGGCCAATGCCCTGGCGGTGCTGAGGACCGTCGACCCCACGGTCCATGATGCCTTGGTCCAGTTGCTGGTCGCAGATGCGCTGGCCCATGCGCTCGACGTGCCGCCCTGGCTCTGCCTGAACGCGTCGACCAGTCCGCAGACGGATTAGC
The DNA here is from genome assembly GCF_964252945.1 of Pseudoxanthomonas sp. LjRoot143. Lineage (NCBI taxonomy): Bacteria > Pseudomonadati > Pseudomonadota > Gammaproteobacteria > Lysobacterales > Lysobacteraceae > Pseudoxanthomonas > Pseudoxanthomonas sp. LjRoot143. Next base: position 3,180,734 of record NZ_CAXUPM020000001.1, read on the forward strand.
CGGCCGGCCGCACACCGGGGCGTGTACAGCGCGTCGCTGACAGGCCTTGCTGGCTGGACGCCTGCTGCCATTGATCCGGCTCGAAGATGCCGTCGGGATCTCCCGATGCCGTACCCGCCCCCTGATGCACCCGTCGGACGCTCCGCTGTGGCCTGCGTCGCACTTCGCATCACATTTGTCACGGCATCCGGTCACTCTCCCGCCCTCGGCGCGAGGCGCGGGTGTGGAATTGAGACAGCGTTGGCAGCCGCCCCACCGGGGGGGCTCGCTAGCATGGACCCCTCCCGTCGAAACCCGTCCTTACCGCACAAGGAGTGCAGATGACGATCCATGCCGCCGCCGCATTCGCCGGCACCTGGCACCTGCTCCCGGAGCAGTGCGATTACCAGCTCGGGCGTGCGCCGCGCGCCGGACACTACCGGCTGGCGTGCGCGGACGACGGCGCGTTGTCGATCGCATCGGAATGGCTGGGCAGGAACGGCAAGCGCCACCGCGCCGCCTTCGATGGCAGGGCCGATGGCACGCCCTACCCCTATCGCGGCACCCCACATGCGGATGCGCTCAGTTTCGAATCGGTATCCCCCACGCAACTCCACTCGACCACCTGGCACGACGGCCGGGAAGTGCAATGGTCGGAACGCGAACTGGTGGATGCCGACACGCTGGTCATCCGCATGCGCGGCCATCTGAGCGACGGCCGCAGCTACACCAACGTGGGCGTATTCCGGCGCCAGGACAGCTGAGGTCATCCGCCGGCCTGGCGGCCATCGAGCCCGCCGACACGGAAAGGGCGCCCCGAGGGCGCCCTTTCTGTTTTCGGACAACCGGACGAAGATCGTCCGCGGCAATCCGGCTTCAGCGCGTCTGCACGCAGTTCTGCAGCCACAGCACGCGCTTGAAGTCGTCGTAGCGCAGGAACTGGCCCTTGAACACCACGCGGTCGCCCTTGCGGAACGTCAGTACGTTGGCCAACTGGTTCGGCTTGAACAGGCACGCGACACCCACGCGCGGCTCGTTGTCGCCGGGCACCTGCAGCAGGCCCGTGCCCGGCTGCGGGATCTCGAACGAGACGTTGTAGTCCTCGCCGTCCTCCTGCACGTAGTCCACGCGCCCGCGCAGCGCATAGTGGCGGCCCTTGTGGCGCGCGGTGACGGCGACCGCATTGCCCTTGGCTTCACGTGCGATCTCGCGCGAGAACGCGTAGACGTCCTTCACCGTCACGTCGGCGTTGTTCTGCGTCTTCGCGCCCTGCGTGGCGGCAGCGCGACCTTCCTTGCCGCCCTTCAACTTGGCGAGGATTTCGCACATGTAGGGCCGCATCGCATCCTGCTTGGCCAGCTGGCCCTTCTCCGTCTTCACGGTCATCTGCACCACCGCCGCGCCGCCTTCCTGGCTGATGTTGATCAGTGTGGGGATCGCGCGCGTGGCACCGGTGGAGCGTTGCTCGACCAGCATCGCCCCGGTCTCGACGTCCTCGGTGATCACATCCATCTTCTCGCCGATCATGATGCCGCGCATCTGCGCCATCGCATCCTTGACCGACTGGTCCGGCACGGTGATGCGGCTGGAGAAATCGGCGCCCGAGAAGATGCTGCCGGACTTGCTGAAGTTGTCCTCGCACTCACCCGCGATCGCCGCGGGCGCCACGCTCGCCAGGGCGAACGCGATGGCAGCAAGTAGCTTGTTGGTCATGTGGTCCTCACATAGTGGAAGTAGCGGGCATCCCGGACACCACGCACATGCTTCCGACTGCGAAGGATCCGTCCCCACCGCATTCTGGCAAGGTCGGGCGACACATCACAAGCGCCCCGCGCTCTAGAATCGCGATCCTCCTTCAAACAGATGTCAAATCCACGACCATGCGACACGCGCCACGCCCGCACCGGCTTTCACTCCGCATCGCCGCTATCGCGGCCCTGCTGCCGTTCGCCGCCGGCGCATTCGCAGGCGATGTCGCGCCATCCCGTGCCTTGCCGGCGGACGTGCAGGCCGATGTCGAGGCGATCGCCGAACAGTTGACGCAGGTAAACGACACCGAAACCGCGCTCGCCTGCAGCAAGGCCGTCGACAATGCGCGCTACGGCGTGGAAAGGACGCTGGAAGTCGGCGAGAAGAACCTGCGCGACGGCTACTTGACCCCGTCCGCGTACGACGCGATGGCGCCCGCCCTGCGCTCGCTGCTCGGCGTACTGAGCGTGCAGGACTGCGAATCCGCCAGCGGACCGCGGCGCGACTTCTACCAGTGCATGTCCAGCGACTACAACCACGTGCTCGCCTGCGGCAAGGCGCATCCGTTCGAGCCCTGAGGTTGACCATGCGCACCGGCGCCGTCACCCTTCCTGCATGACAACGCACGCCCCCTCCTCCCTCGAACGCCTCCATCCAGCCCCCACGGAGGCCTGCTGATGTCGTGGCCCGAATTCAACGGTTGGCTGCAGGAGGGCGCCGCCGTCGTCATTCCGATCGCGCAGGCGCTCGCGATCCTGCTGGGTGCGTGGCTGCTGCTGCGGGTGCTGCGCATCGTCGTGCGCCGCATCTGCGACAGCTACCACCTGCCGGCGCAGGTGGCGGTCAGCGCGCGCCGGCTGCTTGGGGCGCTGGTCTACATGTCCGCGGCCATGCTGGCGCTGGGTCGACTGGGCGTTTCCGGCAGTGTGCTGTGGACGGCGCTGACGGGCTTCACCGCGGTGGCTGCCGTCGCGTTCTTCGCCGCCTGGAGCGTGCTGTCAAACATCTTCTGCAGCGTGCTGATCCTGACCACACGGCCGTTCCGCGTGCACGACCACATCGAGGTGCTGGAGAACGGCGACAAGCCGGGCTTGCGCGGCCGCGTGATCGACATCAACCTGCTCTACACCACGCTGCTGGAAGAGGACACCCTGCGCGGCGACACCGTACTGCAGATTCCCAACAGCCAGTTCTTCCAGCGCACCACGCGGCGCTGGCGCTCGGGCTCGCCACCGGCGGCGTCCGCGCCGGAGTGAGCGCGGCCGCCCGTCGCCGACGGGTCAGGCGGCGGCCAGGACGCGGGACGCCGAGGCAGGCCGTGCATCCAGGACAAACACATCCACCGCCTGGATCAACTGCTGCGCCTGCTCTTCCATCGACCGGGCGGCGGCGGTGGCTTCTTCCACCAGGGCGGCATTCTGCTGGGTGGTCTCGTCCATCTGCACGATGGCCTGGTTGACCTGTTCGATGCCGGCGCTCTGCTCCTGCGAGGCAGCGAAGATCTCGGCCATGATGTCGGTCACCCGCTGCACCGAGGCCACGATCTCGGCCATCGTCGCGCCGGCCTGGTCGACCAGGACCGAGCCGTCGGCCACCTTGCCCACCGAGGTCTCGATCAGACTCTTGATCTCTCTGGCCGCATTGGCCGAACGCTGGGCGAGCGTACGCACCTCGCTGGCCACCACCGCGAAGCCACGACCCTGTTCGCCGGCGCGTGCCGCTTCCACCGCGGCGTTGAGCGCCAGGATATTGGTCTGGAACGCGATGCCGTCGATGACCGAGATGATCTCGGCGATCCTCTTTGAGGATTGTTCGATGTCGGCCATTGTGGTGACCACGCGTGACACGGTTGCCCCACCTTCCGACGCGATGGCCGCAGCACCGATCGCCAGCTGGTTCGCCTGACGGGCGGAATCCGCGTTCTGGCGCACGGTGGAGGTCAGCTCCTCCATCGACGCCGCGGTTTCCTCCAGATTGGCCGCCTGCTGTTCGGTGCGGCGCGACAGGTCGGTGTTGCCGGCCGCGATTTCGCCTGCCGCCGCATCGATCGATGCTGAAGCACCCTGGATGTGCCGCACGATGTCGCGCAGCTGCACGACCGTGGCGTTGGCGTCGTCGCGCATGCGCGCGAACACACCGTGGAAGTCGCCCTCCATGCGTGCGGTCAGGTCACCGCGGGCGATCGCCTGCAGCAGCAGGGACACCTCGGCCAGGTTGGCGTCGGTGGTCTCCATCAGGCGATTCAGGCCGGCGACCATGTCGCGGAAATCGTGCTGGTACTTGCGCACATCGCCGCGCAGCGAGAAGTCGCCCGTCGCGGCCGACTGCGCCAGCCGCTTGATCTCGCCGTTGATGGCCGACAGGTTGGCCTTGGTGGCATCCATCGCATCGGTCAGCACCGCCTTCTCGCCGGGCAGGCGGTCCATGTCGACGGAAAGATCACCGATGGCATAGCGCTGCATGATCTCTACCAGGCGCATCTTCACCGCGATGTGCGAGGCGACGAGCGTGTTGGCGCCGCGGACCATGCGGCCGTACTCGCCAGGGAAGGCGCCATCGTCCATGCGGAAGCTGAGCTGGCCGGCATCGTGGCGCTCGGCCATTTCGCCCTGTGCTGCGATGACGCCTTTCAGTGTCGACGTCATCGCCAGCATGGCCGTGCCCAGCTGGCCGATCTCGTCGCCGCTGCGCACGTGGATGCGGGCACCCAGGCTGCCGGAGGCCACCGCGCGCGCGGCATTCGCCGCATCGATCACCGGGCGGATGACCGAGCGCCGGATCCACCAGCCCAGCGTCGCGATCAACGCGATCGCGGCCAGCACCGACAGCACCGCGCACAGCACCAGCGTGCGTCGCGCCTCCTGCGAGCGCGCCACCACCGCGGCATCGGCCAGCGTCTTGGTGCGCACGATCAGCGCTTCCAGTGTCTGGCCCAGTTCGCGGTCCATGCCCTTCACCAGGGCGTCGCCTTGTTGCGTGTCGTAGCCGGCGGCGGCGAACTGCTCAAGCGCCGCGCGATAGTTGCGCTCCAGCGTCGCATGCTGCGCCAGGAAATCCCTGGCCAACCGCTGCGCATCGGGATCGACCAGCGAGGCCGACAGCATGCCGGCAAGCGTCGCGACCTCGCGGCCCTTCTCGTCGAATGCCTTGGTGTACCTGATGCGCTGCTCATCGTCGTGGCCGCGGATCAGGATGTTCTTCCATTCCTGCACCTGTAGGCGGAAGTCGCGACTCAGTCGCTCGCCGTCGGTGGCCTGCGCCACCTGTGGCGGGACATCGGTGGACAAGCTGAGCCACGCCGATCCCAGGCCCGCGAGCGCACACAACAGGATGACCACGAGGCCGAAGGTCAGAGAGCCCAGCAGCTTGGCCTGCAGGCTGTAGGAACGGGGGACGGAGGACGACATGCGGCACGACGCGAAGAGGAAGGGACGCACTTCTTAACGGCGTCGAACGCACGGAGTTAAGCCACACTGACGCCCGCGAGGCGATGTTTTTTATTGCAGTTTCGTGACACGCCTGCGCAGCAATCGCGTACTACCCGGAAATCCCGGCCCGACTCAACGCGTTACCCCATGACACGCGGATGACAGCGCTCAGGAGGCAGTGTCGCAGGCAACGTTGGCCGGCGTGCTCGCACCGCGCAAGGTGCGCTGTGCCCACACATAGATCAGCAGGCCTGCGACCGCCATCGCCGCACCGACGTAACCCGTCGATGTCCAGCCGTAACCGGCCGTGATCGCCATGCCGCCCAGCCAAGGTCCCAGTGCGTTGGCGGTGTTGAAGGCGGCGTGGTGGGAGGCGGCAGCGAGCGTCTGCGCATCGCCGGCCACGTCCATCAGGTGGGATTGCAGAATCGGACCCAGCGCGCCCATCAAGCCAATGGTTACCGTGGCCAACAGGATGGTCGGCAATCCCTTCGCCAACAGCGGGAACATCAGCAGCGCCACCATCGCCCACGCCAGCACCATCCACGCGCCGCGCAACTGGAAACGGTCCGACAGCCAGCCGCCAACGAAATTGCCGATCACACCGCCCACGCCGAACCCGGCCAAGCCCAGCGGAATCCATGCCGGCGACACGCGCGTCACCTCCAGCATCGTCGGTGCCAGGTAACTGAAGACCGAGAACATGCCGGCGAAGCCGATCGCACCGATCGCCAGCGCCTGCCACACCGGCAGGCGGTTGAAGGCGCGCAGTTCGTCCAGGGGATGCGCCTTCGCGCCGTCGATACCGGCCGGCAGCCAGACCGCCAGCAGCAGCGCCGTGCTCAGCGCGACCAGCGCCACCGCGGCGAACACCCAGCGCCAGTCGATGATCTGGCCCAGCCAGGTCGCCAGCGGATTGCCGATCAGGATGGCCAGGGTCAGGCCCAGCATCACCAGGCTGATCGCGCGGCCACGTTTGTTGGGCGGACTGATCGCCACGGCGGTCAGCGCGGCGACGCCGAAGTACGCGCCATGCGGCAGGCCTGCGATGAATCGGAAGACAAGGAGGCTTTCGTAGGTCGGGCCCAGTGCGCTGGCGAGGTTGCCCAGGGCATAGAAGCCCATCAGTGCGAGCAGCAGGGTCTTGCGCTTCCAGCCCGCGCCGAGGATCGCCAGCAACGGCGCGCCGACCACCACGCCCAGTGCATAGGCGCTGATCAGATGCCCGACCTGCGGCTCTGTCACACCCAGTGAGGCCACCATGTTGGGCATCAGGCCCATACTGGCGAACTCGCTGGTGCCGATGGCGAAGCCACCGAGGGTCAGCGCGAACAGGATCAGGCCGACCTGGCGCGCGGTCAGTGCATCGGCAACGGAAGGCAGGGGAACGGGGGGAGGTGCGACATCCATCCCGCCATTATGCTGCGCCGCAACACCCGTGGTCGACCTTGTGGGTGGAACGCTGCGGGCGATGGGTCAGGGGCCAGCCACCCGGAACGGCAGGTTGGCGTAGGCCGCATGACCCTGGCCGTCATGGGCTTCGACGAACAGCCGGTAGGCGCCCGGCGCCTCCGGCGCCGTGAACGTCATGCCGCCCTTCCCGTCCTGCTGCAGGACCAGCCCGACCTCCGCAGGCACGTCCTCGCGGTCGCCGCCGATGCTGGTGGCCGTACTCTCGTGCAGCACGGTCCACGTGTAGGTCACGGCGTCACCGTCGGGATCCCGCGCGTCGGCCCGTGCGGCATACGACTTCCCCGGTGTCAGCACGATGCTGTCGATCGCGACACGGCCGTCCAGCCGCAACGGCTGGATCGACGGCGCACGGTTCGCAGGCCACGCGCCGGTCCAGACGTACTGCATCGCGTCCACCGCCGGCGTGCTTTCGCCGCTGGGCAGGAACAGGCCGTACCACGTCGGCGTGCGTTCCTGCTTGTTGCCCCACAGGAACACGTACGAGCCCAATCCCTGCTTGGTGTCCGACGCGATCACCTGTTCGTAGCGCTGCTGCAACAGGGCTGCCTTGCGCGACGCATCGTCCTCGATCGGCGCCTTCCACGTGGTCAACGGACTTTCCCAATGGCCGGTTGGGCCCCACTCGGTGACGACGTAGGGGCCGGTCCATCCACTGCTTTCCAGCTTCTCCGGCAATGCACCGATGTCGCCGTACAGCTGGATGCCGATCAGGTCCAGCGATGGTGCACGCGCCTTCAGCAGGTCGATGAGCTTCTTGTCGAAGCCGGCCAACGTGGTCATCACGGGGTGGTTGGGATCTTCCTTGTGGATCGCGTCGGCGATGCTGCCCACCGCATCCCAGACTTTCGGATTGCTGTAATGCAGGTTCAGTTCGTTACCCACCACCCACATCAGCACGGCGGGATGGTCCTTGTAGAGCGCGACTTCGCGACGGATGCGCTCGCGCTGCTTCTTCACCGCGGTGGCGTCGTCGTAGTCGAAACCGTGGCGTTCGTTGCCCACCTCGAGGCCCATTGCCACTTTCAGGCCGTTGCGTTGCGCGCGGTCCAGCATCGCGCGCACCTTGGCCTCGTCCATGCCGGTGCTCCACGTGCGGAAGGAATTGCCACCTCGCGCGGCCAAGGCGTCCTGCCCTTCTCCGCCCATGCCAGCACCCTTCACACGGAACGGCGCACCGTCCACCAGCAGTACGTACGCCCCCTCCTGCTGGACGATGCGGACCTGCGACGGCGCCGCGAGCACCAGAGGCGATACAGCCAACAGGAAGATCGACACGAACAGGCGCTGCAGCATGCGGGCACTCTCCGACCACCAGGGACGGCGCATCATGCCATGCACGCCGTCATCGCCCCCACCAGCGCTAGAATGCGCGCATGAACACCATCCTCATCCCCGTCTCCATCGGCGAACTGGCCGACAAGCTGACCATCCTCGAGATCAAGGCCGAACGCATCGAAGACGCCGGCAAGCGCCAGCACGTGCAGGTCGAACTGGAGGGCCTGCGCGCGCTGTGGATGCCGCTGGAAGGCGCGCAGGACGAACTCGCCCCGCTGAAGCGCGACCTGCGCGCGATCAACGAGCGCATGTGGGACGTGCAGGACGCACTGCGCGCCAAGGAAGCCGCGCAGGCCTTCGACGAGGAATTCGTCACGCTGGCGCGCGCGGTCGCACAGCGCAACGGCGAGCGCATCGCGGTGAAGAACACGATCAACCGCCTAGCCGGTTCCCGTTTCATCGAAGAGAAGCAGTACCAGGCGTAAACCGCGGCGCGCTACGCCACGCCGTGGCGCTCGCGGATCACCTGCAGGCGCTCGCGGTAGTACAGCGCGTCTGCCGCGACCTTCGGCGGGTTCTCCGCCAGCCAGTCCACGGCCTGCCGCATCAGCGCCGCCTTGTCGGCGTCGGGCGCTTCCAGGGCGGTATCCACACGATCCAGTTGCAGGATGACGTCTTCTCGGGTCGGGGTCGTCATGCGTATCTCCTGTGCGATGCCAGGAGTCTGGGCCGGCCCGTGTGTTTGCCGCGTCATCGTCGTGGTACATGTGTCCGGGCGCTCCTCTCCCGCCTTAGCGGCGCCCGCTGCTGCGTCCTATCGGCGTGCGTCTTGCCTATGTCACCTCACATGACACTACCCGTCGATAGGATCGTCCCCAGAGGTGCGCGCGTCGCGTTCTCCAGCTCGGCGCCGGCGAAGGCTTCATCCGCAGCATCCTCGACCAGGGGAGCACCGTCGGCGAGGCCTTCCTAGCCTTCGCGCGCGAGCAGGCGCACCTGCCCGCGATCGAGGCCGATTATCTCGCCCGCATCTGTGCCGCCGCCGGCGCGGACCGGTCCACCGGGGACGATGCCGTACCGTTTGCCCCGGGTGCCGCCACCACGTTCGTCGTGAACGGCATCGCCGAGTCACTGACACACCGTGAGATCGGCGTGCTGCGCCTGCTCGCCGATGGCGCGTCCAACACGCAGATCGGCGCATCACTGTTCATCTCGGTCAACACCGTGCGCTGGCATGTGGCCAACATCCTCAGCAAGCTGCACGTCGAGAACCGCACGCAGGCCGCCGCGTCCGCGCACCTGCTCCATCTCGTCGACTAGCGGCGGCCGGATCCGCCACCATCGCTTCGCCCCGCGTCGTCCCCCGGGGCTTCCGCCTCCTGCCGCACCCGACATGCGGTGACGCGGCGACGGTATGCGGGCATGCATGCCATCACTGGCATGCGATCGGATGCACCGATGCCTCCAGGCGCCGCTGTTCGGCGGCGCTGAGCTCGGGAAGGAAGTCGAAGCCGGTCGCGTCCTCGATGGCATCGATGCTGGCGGCGAAATCGTCGAGCTGGGAATTCTCCGGCAGTACCTCGTTCGGCATCACCGCAGCCCATGCGCGCAGTTCGTCGCCCGGCGTGCGGTAGACCAGGATCTTCCACGTGTGCGTCGGGATCACCACGCCATCGCCGATGGTGTCGACGGTGACGACCTCGACATCGCGTTCGGTGTAGACCATCGGCCCGCTGATCACCCACTTGGCGCCGCGCACCGGCCCGGTGGTGCGCGCGCAGGCTTCCAGCCGCGCCCACTGCCCGCGGTTCATCGACCGGTGCTGCGGCACGGCGTTGGAGAGGTAGAACGTGTCGACGATGCGCGACTCGCTGCTTGAATGCGCCTCGGCCGGCGCCATGTGGCCGATGTCGATCGGGAACGGGCCGGCGCGCGTGCGATGTTCCGACGAACCGCGGTAATCACCCGGCACCGCACGCGCCAGGCGCAGCTGCGGATCGGTCTTGAAGGACCGCGAACCACGCTCGACGTTGTTGCGGAGCGACGCCGTCGTATAGGTCTCGCATACCCAGTAGGGCGTCTTCAGGTCGGCGCTGTGCAACAGGGCGTAGCCCGCGCGCACGACGCGCTCGGTATCGCCGAAGTCCAGCCCGCGCCGCGGCACCGGTTCACCGAACGGGCACTGCGTCGTCGCTGCGATGGCCATCGCCGTTGCCATCCGCGCTCCCGCCGGCGGGGGAGGCGGCGCGACGTCGCCCGCCATCACAGGGGCGTCCATGGCGTCGCCGGTCATGGCCGACGCTGCGGTCTCGTCGCTGAAGTGCGGACGGGCGGCCGCATCGTGCGGTACACGGCTCGGGATCTGCTTCACCTCCCTGCCTGCGTCCGGCCCGGCACTCACCGGTCCGCGCGTACTGCAACCGGCCACGACCAGGCCCAGCGCGAGCAACAGGCCTGCGCGGCACCAGGGATGGAACATCGGTCGCGGGATCATCGGGAACCTTCGGTCTGCACGGAGCGGACGGCATCGCACCGGTCGCGATACCTACCCTCTGACACGCATCCTTCCGTGCGCGTCGGCCATGCCCGCGCCTCAGCGCTTGCTGGCCAGTTCCTCCAGCAGTTCGCAGACCAGCCGCCGGCTGGTCCGGGTCAGGCGTCGCAGGCTGTCCAGGCAATGCGCCTCGAATTCATCCATCGCGAAGGCCCTGGACACGGCGGGCGTCTCCAGATCGTGCGCGGGACGGGTACCGCGTCCGGTCGCCAGCCATTCGAAAGCGACCTTGGTGGCCACCGCAATACTGGCGAGATTGGCGACACTCGGCGTGGTGGCACCTTCGGCGCGTTCCCACTGGGCCACCGCGCTGCGGTTCACACCCGTATGCCGCGCAAGCTGCGCCTGCGTCAGCGAGGCACCCAGGCGTGCGCGACGGATCCTGATGGCCATCGTAGCCCACATGACGATCCACTCCACGATGAAAGGCCAATACCCTCGCCCCCCTTCGGTGACAGCCGCGTGGGTGCCGTGCACATGGGTTATCCACGGCGAAAAATCCACCGATGTGTCGACCAGCGGTCTTCACCACGCTGAGTCATACCGCACTGCAAGCGTCACCATGCAATCGTTGCTTGCCGTGTTCGCAGCCGGCGATGTCGCGTGTCAGGACGAACGGAACTGTCCGCGCTCGATGCCGTCGCGCCAGCGCTCCGGTTGCGGTTGCCAGGAGCCTTCGCCTAGCACGGCCTCCACCAGGTGCGCGATGGGAAAGCCGAGGTGGTGCTCGGCGGCCAACCCGCCGTCCTGCAGGTGCGCGTCGGCGACGAACGCACGGAAGGCGGCCTCGTCGCGCGCCGCCAGCGCGGTGATCTTCTTCGCCAGGTCGTACGACAGGCGGTTGCCGTCGTCGGTGGCGAGGAACGACCTGCCCGACCAGAACGCCTGGATGCTCTCGGCGTTCCAGTAGGCGGCATGCTGCGCCGCGACCTCGTGCGGGAAGTAGAGCTGCGCCTGCGGTGAGGCCAGCTGCGGGAACATCGTGTGTTCGGTGTTCACCGCCAGCCCTTCGTTGAGCCACGCCGGGATGGGCAGGTGGGTCAGCAGGCAATGGGTCAGTTCGTGTGCGATCACCGGTTCCATCGCATCGATCTGCTCCAGCGGCATCACGAAATGCCCGTACCCCGCCTGGATGAACATGCCGGACGACATCGCGTACTCGCCGCCGTCGGGATAGTAATGGCCGACATAGTCGTAGTAGTCGTCGGGATCGTCGAACACCATCACCACGTGCCGCCCCCAGCCGCCCTGGTCGGCCAGCGGCCCGAGATTGCGCACGATGCGCGCGCGCATGCGCTGGCAGGTCGCCAGGAAGACCTGCGCCGGACGCGCCTCCAGCGTGGACAGCAACAGGAAGTCCTGCGATCCGGCGATGCGGTAGTGCCCGCCCAGTGCGTCACGCAGGGCCTCCAGCCACGCCTGCGCGGCCGAGTCCCAGAACGCGTGCGCCGCCTCGCCGGTCCGGTCGCCGGCCTGTGCGTCCAGGCGTTCCCAGTCGACGATCGGCAACCGCGTATCGGCGAACCAGGCCATATCCACCGCCACGCGCGGACGTTCGGTCGCGGGCGCGGCCTGCGGACGGGAGAACAGGCGGGTCAGGTGCTTGAGCATGGCGTCCCTGCGCGTGCAGCGCTGTGGTGGCTACTGCGCCATCAGCGCGGTCTTCACGTGCGGCGGCAACTGGATGAAGGCCGCCAGCTGCTCGGCGTTCTCGTTGAACAGGTCGCAGGTCTTCTCGACGGGGATCTGCGCACCCAGCGCCACGTCCTTCATGTCCTGCTCCACCTGGCCCATGATCACCTCGCGCACCCTGGCTTCCTGCTGGTCCAGGTCGACCCCTTCTGCGGCGGCCACGGCCCGGCTCCGCTCGCGTTCGAGGCGATGGGTCGCCAGGAAGGCGGTGACGAACGGGGTCAGGTCCACACCGCGCTGCCGGCAATAATCGGCGCGGGCACGCACGTTCATGTAATCGAAGCCCCAGAACATGCTGGCCGCCGAGAACGCCCGTTCCCGCGCGCCCATGTCGTCGAACTGCTTGGCCGACTCGGCGGCGACGTACGCCTTCAGCGCATCCGTCTTCGCCATGTCGGGATTGGACGCTTCGGCCTTGGCACGCATGCTGTCCACCGACGCCTGCAGCTGTTCCGTGCTCACCTCGCCTTTCGGCATCAGGCCATCGTACGGCGCTTCGGCCGGTGCTTTGCTTCGCAGCATGGTGATGCCCGCGACGATCGCCAGCACGACCAGCATGCCGAGCAGGATCTTGACGACGTTTCCCATCGGATTCCCCTTCGTGGTGATGCGTCGCGCGCAGGCCGGAACATCCCCATGCTCCCGGCCGGTCCGACGCGGCGACGTCGTGCCGTGCACTGTATACAGGCGGCCGGCACCGGGGCCAGCCCCCGGCGCGCGTGCGCATGGGCCGCAACGATCAGACCGGTGCCGGCTCCACCCGCAACGCGACGCGCGTGGTCCAGCCCGCGTGCGAGAACCGGTGCTGCACGCCGGTCAGTCCGCGAACCACACCACGCTGTTGCCGGCCGGCAGTTCGTGCGCACGCATCGCCTCGCCGCCGGGCCGCGGCGTCCAGCGCGCGCGACCAACGTCGTCGATGCGCGCGTAGGTACCGAGCGCGCGGAACCCGTCGATGGCGAACGGCAGACCTTCGCTGCCCAGCGCGCTGGGGCCGTCGGCCAGGTTGAAGTGCAGCTGCGGATCGGACGCGCTGCCGGTGAACCCCACCTCGGCGATCGTCTGCCCCTTGCGTACGCGCTGTCCGACGGCGACCTGCGCACTGCCCGGACGCAGGTGGCCGTAGAAGGCGAAGCGGCCGCCACCGAGATCGAGCACGAGCGTGTTGCCGCCGCCGGTCTCGAGCCCGTGGTCCGACGCCTCGTCCAGCCGGCGCCGTTCCGGCAGGTCGTCGCGCACGTCCACCACCGTGCCGTCGGCGACCGCCAGCACGTCTTCGCCATGGCTGTAGGCGTCGGCGACCTGTCCATCCGCGCGGTCCGTCTTGCGCCCCTGCGTATCCAGCTTCACCCAGTCGACCGCGACACGTCCCGGCGTGCGCGCCTTGCCATCGATGGCATAGCCGACGCGGCGATGACCGCGTTCCCATGACGGATCATGGATCGCGATCCACGGTCCGCCGCGCAGGGGCGGACCCAGCACGACCGCCGGTTCGCGTGCGATGGGAACGGCTGCGCCTTCCACCTGCACCACCGCGCCATCGGCGGCGCGGAACGCCACGCGGTGCCGCAGCGTGCGCGGCGGTTGCGCGCTCGCCGGCAGCGCCAGTTCGAAGAACACAATGCCGCGACGCCCGGGCTCGATCGGCGCGCCGGCTTTCGCCTGCCATTGCAGTCCGGAGCGATCCAGTTGCCGTTCGAGGGCCTCGCCCGCTAACGAGGCCAACGGCACGCCGGAGACGGTATCCAGCACGTCGACGCGCACCGGATCCAGTGCGTGCCGCGAGAAGTTGGCCAGGTGCAGTTCGTAGAACAGGCGCGCGCGCCCGTCGATGGCCACCGGCGTCGGCGGCATCGGCACGCTGAGGTCGAACGATTCCTGCAGGGCTGGCCCCGCGTTGACGGACAGCAGCGGCAGGCAACCAGCGCAGGCGCTCAGGATCCAGCGGCGGAGACGTGGCTTCACGGGAACTCCTGGTCGGCACGGGATCCCGTCATCGTAGGCGTGGCATCGCGCGACGCCGGATCGATCCGGCGTGCGTTTGCCACGGCACGGCGCATCGACGCGTGCCGCTGGCGTATGCGGCCCGTGCTCACCGCGGCATGGATGTGCGCGATGGCGGGCGCGCGCCCACCCTGCGCGTAGTTGCGTGGCACGCCGTCCCGCGCCACGAAGGCCGCTGGACGTTTACGCGGTAGACGTCACTTGTCGCCGCGCAGGACGTCCAGCCCACTGCGCGGATGCGTCGCCGGGCCGGTCAGCGAACAGATGCCCGTCGCCAGTGCGTCGTCCTTGCCCCAGGCATACACCACGTACTCCTGCCCGGTGCGGAAGGCGTAACCGCAATCGCCGCCACCGATGCCGGTGTCCACGGTGAGCTTGCGCACGGGCGTGCCCTTGAAGGTTTCGCGCACGACGAAGCGCACACGCCGGTGGGGCTCGCCACGCGGGTCTTCCTCGATGGCCTGCACGCGCCCCAGGAACACGCGCGTGTGCTGGTCCTTCTCCTCGACCGGCGTGCCGGGACGCGCGCAGGAGCACGCTTCGGCGCGCAACGGCAGCCACGCGGCAGCGAGCAGCAGGCAGAGGATCAGGTGTTTCATGCGGCGTGCTCCAGGATTGACGTCATGCTGTCGCGGCAGAGGCAGGACCACGCGGCCTGCGCCTCCCGGCGGCGATGGTAGCAGCCGCATTCCACGCGATCGCGCGCGTCCGCGCCTCAGGGACCCCGCGCATGGTCACCGCGCACGGTGGCGATCGTCTCCACCAGCGGCGACACGATCAACGGCATCGCCAGCAGGCTGATGCCCAGCGTCAGGAAATACATGCCGAACGGATTGGTGACGAGGAAGGCCGCCTTGCCCGGATCCCAGCCATGCAGGTAACGCCAGAACAGGCCCATCCCCACCCCCCAGCCGACCAGCCCGGCGACCGGGGCGAACTGCAGGTGTTCCGCTCGCACCACGGTGCCGCCGTGCGGGTGCAGGTCGTCGTCGATATCCCCGAAGGCGGTGACGCCAACACTGATGCCGCCGGCCGCCATCGTCATCAGGCACATCATGTAGGTGGGCACCTCGATGGTCAGGCCCGAGTGGTGCTGCGTGAACAGCACCCAGCCGGTGACGGACACGATCGCGAGCACCTGGGCGCAGGCGAGCCACCGCCATCGCCGGCGGACGTGGGCGATCCGGCGCGCGTCGTCATCGCCCGCACCGACCCCCAGGTCGGCGGCGATGCGCTCGCGCGAGCGGAACTGCAGGTCCTTCGGTTCGGGACCGGACGCATCAGGCTGCATGGCATCCCCTTGCCGTGTGCTGGCGATGATACGCGCGGGAAGCGGTGATGGACGGCCACGATGCGCAATGCAACGCCATCGCAGGGGATGCGGAAGATCGGCAGGTTTGACGGAAAGCCGCCGGACCTGATCGACGTGGAGGACGTTGCGAGGGCGGGACGCGGTCGTCAGCCCGCTGCCGGGGCCATGGGCGGCGACGGTTCGTTCGCGAAAGCCTGCGCCGCGCGTGCGCGCAGGATCTCCATGAACGCCGGGTTGCCGGTGTAGAAGTCGAGGATCTTCTTCGCACGCGCGGTGGAGAAGATGCCCGGCACCGGGGCCATGTAGGACTCCCACGATGCTTCGTCCAGGCTGCCGCATTGCAACTGGTGCCAGGCGAACTCGCGGATCCGGATCGCCTTGATGACGATCCAGGTGAACCTGCGCTCATCAAGCGCGGACAGCGCGACGTCGTCACCGATCAGGTGCGGATCGATGCCATGGGTGATGTAGTCGGAGATCAGGCCGAGATCGGCGGCCAGCAGCCCCTGGCGCGAGCTGGCCAACGCCGCCTGTGTGTTCTGCCGGATCTGCCGACCGACGTACCAGAGGGATACCACGACGACCAGTGCACCGACGAGTTCGATCAGCGTGGAGACGACGGTCCAGTTCACGGTCATGGCGCACCTGGTGGGAAGTGGCGGGAGAACGGCATCGCGGCGGATGTCGCGCCGCTCCGTGCAGCCAACGCGCAAACCGGCCGGGACCAGAC
Organism: Pseudoxanthomonas sp. LjRoot143; assembly: GCF_964252945.1. Taxonomy (NCBI): domain Bacteria; kingdom Pseudomonadati; phylum Pseudomonadota; class Gammaproteobacteria; order Lysobacterales; family Lysobacteraceae; genus Pseudoxanthomonas; species Pseudoxanthomonas sp. LjRoot143. The sequence goes on from NZ_CAXUPM020000001.1 coordinate 3,196,930, forward strand.
AGCATCGGGCATGCCTCCGCGACAACGGGATCGCGCTGTCGCCGGGTGGGCACGGCGCCGCCGTCCCGGACGTGGGTTACGCACGCGGCTGCGTTCGCGTCTCCTTGCGGCGCATCACGCCTGACGTGTCGTGAACCTGTGCCGCACCGACGGCAGGAACAGCATGGCCGCGGCCAGGATGCGGGTGATGTCCGCCGCGCAATGCAACAGGTCCGCCGGCAGGATGGGCAGGTGCCGGAGCTGCAGCAGCGAGATCACCGGCAGGATCGTGAAGAAGACGAGCCACGCGCGCGCCCACCCCTTGCCCCGCACCAGCGCGATGCCGACCAGCAGGTTCACCAGCGCCACGCCCATCCAGGTCAATGCCGCGTAGCGGGTGATGCCGATCTCCAGCACCAGCGACTGTGCGAAGCGCATCAGCAGCGATCCCCCGTAGAGCGCCACGGCCACGTAGAGCAGCACGGGAACGCCACGCGCGTCGGATGTCGCAAGTCCGGCCGTCGGCGGCTGGTAAGGGTTGTCGGTCGCGGTCATGACGGGTGCTCTTCCGGCGACTTCATCGCAAGTGCTTCGGTAAGCAGGGCTTCGTAGAGTTGCAGCCGGATGCGCATCAGTGTCGCCAGGGTAACGATCAGCCATAGCAGGATCAGGAAGGCTGCCGCCAGCAGCTCCCACGTCGGCATGTCCAGAATGTCGCCGGCATTCCGCACGAAGAGATAGGTCGCCGCGATGGCCGGCAAGATCCCCAGTCGATCAAGGCCCCCGGCCAGCAGGCCGATCTTCGCCGTCAGTTGGCGATGCGTCACCCTCACCATCCGCCGGCATTCGTGCAACGCGTCCGCGGGTTGTCGGCATAACCACGCAAGGAGCGCTTCGAACTGGGGACGGTCATGGTCCAGTTGCTCCACTTGTCCCTGCCGCCAGCGCCACATCGTCACGCCCAACACCCAGACCTGCCTGACGAAGATCGGTAACCATCCCATCACCATGATCGCGAAGCCGATCTGCACCATGGTCAGCATCCACGGCGCAGCGGTCAGCATGCGCACGAGGACCTGCGGCACCAACGCAAGCAGGAAGCCGGCGCTGCCGACGAGATTCGCGATGCGATAGAGCTGCGGCGTGTCGAGTATCCCGGACGGGCCTTGCGGCACCGCACGCAGGCGACGATCCAGTTCCGCAAAGCTCAACGTGTCGTTCGATGCCATGGTCGACTCCTTGTCGGTCCGGAGGAGGAATTTTTCCGCCTGTCGGTATGTGTAATGCCCAGCTGTACGGCGGGCCGGGAGCCCTATGGAACACCCTTGGCTGTCATGATCGCCTGCACCCACGCCTTCGACTGCTCGCGCGTCCACGCCAGATCGTCGCTGCCGCCGTGGACCCACAGCACGAACACCGTATCGTCCACCCGGACGAAGCTCATCGTGGCCGTGCTGACCTCAGTGCTGGTTCCGCCCTGTTCGAGCGCCACGGTATGGCGCGCCACCAGCGACATGGCCAGCGAATCGGCGGTCTCGTCGTGGACGGGAAGCGGCCTCACGCCATCGATCGTCATCCGGACGTCGCTGCCCCGCTTCTCCGACAGCGAGTCGCTGACGCGCTCCATGTGCTCGTCGATCTGCGGCCCCAGGCTCGCCAACTGTCGCTCGGCCTCCGTGCGCGCCATCGTCTTGAGCGCATCGAAGTCCGCCGCCGAATACGGACTGTCGATCATCGGTACCGGAATCTGGATCTCGAACCTGCGCGCCATCGGCGGCGTCCTGCCCTCGCGGGCGATCGCAAGATCGTCTTCCGCCAGATACAGCGCCAGCAGCCGGTTGCTCGGTGGCAGCACGGTTTCCACCAGCGCGAGGACGCCCGCCATGTCGGCGCCGACGCGGCCATACCCCTGCGGTACGGGAACCTCGATCGTCTTGCGGCCGACCTGGACGGGCGCCGCCCAGGCGATGCCGTACACGCACGCGAGCAAGGCGGCCGCCACTACCGTCGTCAACCTGCGCATGATGCCCCCGGGTCCGATCGCTCGACCGGAACCCCTGCCGGCGAGAGGGCCGTAGTCTAGCCTGCCATTGCCGTCGCCGCCGGATGCCGCCGATGCCCATGCGCAGGCGTGAGCCTGTCTGCGGCGGCGGGCTTGAGCCCGCCCTACGTCGCGGGCGTATCGTGCAGCGCTACGTTTAGGCGGTCCACCACCATCGCCCAGTCGGCATCATCGAGGCGTTCTTCGCGCAGCAGCTGCGCCTGCGCAGGCGTCCAGAACGGCGCCTCTTCCAGGCGCACGTCATCCGGCAGCGGCGAATGGGTGGCGATGAACTGCTGGATGCTGGCGTTGTCGTTCGACAGGCCGAGCTGGGCGAAGAGTTCGGAGAAGGGGTGGATAGGCAATTCCATGATCTGGCCTCCAGAATGAAACTTCACCGTAGCGATGTGCGTGTTAAGCCGATGGCTAGTGCGCATCCGTTGTGCGCCTGCGCGGTCGCTGGGCGGACGACATGGCGACGCATGCACTCGGCGCCACTTCCGCGCGCCTCACGAAGTCCTCGACGACGTCGGATTCATGGCGCAACTGTGCAAGGTAGTTCATGCCCACGCTGACCTTCCGTATATCGATCGAAAGGCCGGTCGCCCGGTGAACGGTATAGATGCTGGGGTAACCGGCACCTTTCAGCCCAAGCGGGACAAGTACGTAGCGATCCTCCTCCACCAGGAGGGTCTGCCGGGGAAAATCGCGCGTCGGGAAGGACGCCATCTCGTCGGCATCCTTGGTATGGATACTGACGACGCCAAAGGGACCGCGGCCGGTGCCGATCTCGCCGGGTGAGGCCGATGCGCCTGTCAGGTAGTCGAGATCGGAGTACCGGAAGATGAATCCGTCATCTCCTTGCGAGGGCAGCAGCGCACGCGGCAGGCGGAAGCAGCGATGGCCGGCGCCGTCCATCGTCGGTGCCCTCACGAGGACGCTCCCTCCACGCGGCAACCGGTGCGGTCTGTGCTCGTAGCGCGTGTATTCGCATGCTGGCAAGGTCAGCACAAAGGCCAGCGCGCACCACCGCATGGTTCGTCGCCCACACAGGTTCCTACCTGTTCCCACCTTGCCGCGCGCCATGGTGTCTCCCTATCGTGGCTTCCCATCGCGTCCCCCGCCCCATCCTACGCGGTCATCGGGCCTACTGCGGCACTTCCACCACCAGCGTGATGTTCGGATGCGCGGCGATGATCTCCAGCACGATGTCGAAGTAGGTCTTCCCGGTGCCCGCGTCCAGCGCATCGAGTTCGCGCTGGAAGTGCGCAGCGTTGAAGTGTTCGGGCTGGGCGAGTTTCGCGAGCAGGTACTGCCGTGTGGTTTCCACCCCGAGCGCGTCGCGGCTGGCGGCGAAGTGCGTCCAGACCAGTGTCACCGGCGCATCGCCCTCGAGCGCGCCGTAGCCGCCGTAGAGCAGGTCGTCGAGGGCATCCAGGCTGGGGCCGAGCGTCCAGTCGACGTCCTGCATGAAGACGCGGTTGATCTCGTCGTAGAACGACGGGATGTCGTGGATGCGGGTGCCGTCGAGGGTGAGGGTCCGGGTCATGGACGCAGCGTAGCCCGGATAGGGCCGAAAGCCTCGGCCGGGAACGGAAGGACGACGTGCGCGCTGCGCTTGCCCGGGTGGCGCGCGATGATCTAAGGACCCGCCGCAGGACGCACGTCCAGCGACTGCGTCAGCGCCTGCCACAGTCGCCCGGTCTCTTCCGGCGCCAGGCGGCCGTCGCCGTCCTCGTCCACGTCGGTCAGTCCGTGCGGATAGCGCGCGTCGGCGTTCTCCAGGTAGAAGACGATCGCCTCGTGTCGGCCTTCCCTGTCGGCTACGCGAGCCAGGCGCACCACGTGCCAGTAGCGCGGCGGTGACAGGTCGTTCGCCTGCAGCGCGGCGCGCGTGCGCGCGGCCTCCAACGCGGGTTCGCGGGCGGCGGCGGTGGCGTCGTCGTAGGCGTAGCTGCCGAAGCGGTAGACGTGCGGGCCCAGCGTGCGCGGCGGCTTGGGCGGGAATACGAAGCGGAAGTCGCTGCCGGGCTGCACCGTCTCGAACTGCAGCACCAGCATGCGCGTCACCGCGCCGTCGGCGGTCTCGACGAACAGGCGGCGCTCGGCTTCGGTCTGATCGCGGATCGGGAAACGCAGCGCGGGCAGCGGCGTGAGGCGGGCATCGACCTGGAAGACCGCGTCGGGCACCGCGGGCGACGTCACCGTGTGGGCATCCCCGGCGTGCAGCGGCAGGGATAGCGCCAGCAGACAGGCGGAAACGAACCTCCGGTGTTTCATCGTCGTGCACCTCCAGCGTCGCGATGGACTCTGCGCGCGCGGTCGTCCGGCGGAGCGTGCTGGAAGTCATCGTCGACCCGGGCGCCCGGCCAGACGCGTGTGGACGGCGTGCGATGGCGGGCCCGGATCCGCCCTGCGGCAGAGGTTGCGCGGCGCCGGAAGTGATAGCGTGGCAGCCGCCCTGCTGCAGGCTGCCCTCCGGGAGGCCACGATGAAACCGTTCCTGCTGGTGCTGTTGCTGCTCTCCCTGCTGACCGGCGTGGTGCTGGTGCGATCGGACACCGTCTGGCTGCAGGCACCCGCGGTGCGCGCACAGGCCGCCGCCCCCGTGGCGCGCGGGAACGCGCCAGGCGTCGCGGTGACGCAGCCCCCTGCCCCTCGCGGCACGCCGCCGATGGCGACGACCATCGCGTCGCAAACCGATCCGTTCGCCCCGGTCTACATCGTCACCTCGCGCGAGACCTGGCAAGGCATCCGCGGCGTGGCGACGAAGGTGGCCGAGCCGCACGACAGCACCGGTGCGCCGTTGTTGATTGCCGAAACCCGCGCCGACCGCCTGGGCGAGATCAGCCACTACGTGCACACCCACGAGCGGCGCTGCGGCGGCTACTTCGCGTTCCCCAGCCGCGCGCAGGCCGAGGCATTCGTGCGCGAGGGCCGCGCGAAGCAGGCGATGACGAAGTCGATGCTTGCCGGCTACGCGCTCGACAACCAGGCCACGGTGAACCGCTGGCTGCCGCAGGTGCAGGAACGGCGCCTCTACGACACCATCAACCACCTCTCCAGCTACCGCAACCGCTACTTCGCCAGCACGCACGGCAAGACCTCGGCCGAATGGATCCGCACGCACTGGCAGTCGCTGGCCGCGGGCCGCGACGACGTCACCACCGAGCTGTTCACTGCCTGCACCAACTGCAGCACGCAGCCGTCGGTCATCCTGACCATCCGTGGCTCGGACCTGCCGGACGACGTGGTGGTGCTGGGGGCGCATCTGGACTCGATCAACGCCAGCACCTACACCGATCCCAACCACCATGCGCCCGGCGCCGACGACGATGCCTCGGGCATCGCCACGCTCACCGAGACGCTGCGCATCGCCTTGGCCGACGGCTGGCAGCCGCGGCGCACGGTGAAGTTCATGGGCTATGCGGCGGAAGAAGTCGGCCTGCGTGGTTCCCACGCCATCGCGCAGTCGTTCCGCGCCAGCGGCGTCAACGTGGTCAGCGTGCTGCAGGTGGACATGACCAACTACAAGGCCGGCGCGACCAGCGACATGAAGCTGATCAGCGACTACTCCAACACCGACCTGAAGAACTTCTTCGTCACCCTGTTCGACACGTACCTGGCACCGATGGGCCTGACGCGCAGCAACAGCGCGTGCGGGTACGCCTGCTCGGACCACGCGTCGTGGACCAACGCCGGCTACCCCGCGGCGATGATGTTCGAAGGCGGCAGCCCGAACGGCAGCTTCCCTTACATCCACACGCAGTACGACACGCTGGCGACGATGGGCGAGTCGGCGCAGCACAGCGTCAAGTTCACCCAGTTCGCGCTGGCCTACCTGGGCGAGACGGCCAAGACGCGCGTGAGGGTCACGGGCGGGCCGGCGCAGGTGTTGGTGAGGGAGTGAATCGTAGGGTGGGCCTTGGCCCACCGTTCGGGATGGCGGCTGGCGTGCGATGGCGGGCTTGAGCCCGCCCTACGGCAATGAGTTCTGGAGACCGGGATGAGACACGCGTTCGCGAACATCGCTTTCACCCCTGCCGTCCGCGACGTGCAGGCCCGCGACGGCAGCCGTGCGCAGTACGCCCGCGCGTTCGAGTCGGGAGACGAGGTCCGCAATGCCGACCTCGGGCCGGACGAAGCCGCCTTCATCCACGCGCAGCGCAGTTTCTACATGGCGACGGTGTCGGAAACCGGCTGGCCGTACGTGCAGCATCGCGGCGGAACGCCGGGCTTCCTGCGCGTCGTCGATGCGAAGACGCTGTCGTTCGCGGAACTGCCGGGCAACCGGCAGTTCATCAGCGTGGGCAACCTGGCCAAGGATGATCGCGTGGCGATGATCCTGATCGACTACGCGCACCGGCAGCGCCTGAAGCTGCTGGGACGGCTCACGGTCGAGGAGTCGCCGGGAACGCCGCGCACCGAGCGCACGATGACGATCCACGTGGAAGCCTTCGACTGGAACTGCCCGAAGTACATCCCGATGCGCTTCGAAGCCGAAGACGTGCAACGCGCCATCGACGAGCGCGATCACCGCATCAGGGAACTGGAAGCGCAGGTGACGCGGTTGCTTCGGCAGGAGAAGTAACCGCGCAGTCCGCAAGGCGGGGCTTGGCCCGCCTTGGGACGTAGACGGATGGCGGGCCGGAGCCCGCCTTACGTGACGCAGCCTTGGCTCAGGTGCCCAGCAGTTCCACGTCGAACTTCAGGGTCGCGTTGGGCGGGATGACGCCGCCGGCGCCGCGGGCGCCGTAGCCGAGATTGGCGGGGATGATGAGGGTGCGCTGGCCGCCGACCTTCATGCCCTGCACGCCTTCGTCCCATCCCTTGATGACCATGCCGCCGCCGAGGGGAAAGATGAAGGGTTCGTCGCGGTCCTTGCTGGAATCGAACTTGGCGCCCTGTTCGCCGTTCTCATACAGCCAGCCGGTGTAGTGCACGGTGACGTTGCTGCCGGGCTTGGCCTCGATGCCGCTGCCGACGACGGTGTCTTCGAACTGCAGGCCGGAGGCGGTGGTGGTGAATGCCATGGAGTGTTCCTTATCAAGAGCGGAAGGTTGTGGCGCGTAGTCTATCGCGCGTGTATCCCGGGTGCGCCGTGCCCACCCGGCGACGTGGCGCCCGTTGCGCTTCAGAAGCAGGGTGTCGATTGCACGCGGCGCGATCGGACGGTCAGTCAACTGCCAACGGCGTTTGACCTCGTGGCGGGCAATAGTGGTATATCCCCCTGTATGCAAGACGCTGAGAGAGACAAGATGCTCCGGCCAAGGACATGGGTCGCCGTACTCGGCGCGTCAGCCTACGTCACCCTGCATCTGATCTTGCTGGCGCCGGGATCGGAACACGCCAAGCTGCTTTCCTTTGCCTTCCTGATCCTGGCGCCGCTGCTGGCGGGCGTGGCGAGCGTTGCGCTGGCCCAGCGGTCAGGAGCCATGCGGGGGCAATGGAACGCGCTGGGCGCGGCCATGATGCTTTGGGCGGCGGGCATGGCCAGCACCTCGCTCGATGAGCTGGTGCATGACCTGTTCAACATGCCGACCACGCCCAGCGTCCTGCTCTTCGTTCTCTATGCGGTGCCATTGGTCTTCGCCCTGGCCAGCGAGAACCATGAGGACCGCTTCGTGCGCTGGACCGATGCGGGGCTTGCGCTCGCCTTGGGCGGGCTCTTCGCGATCCATACGCTGGCCTTCTCCACCGTGCAGGGAACCGATGCCGCCGGCGTGTCGCACCTGCGCCTGATGTTCGATGTGGAGAACCTCTTCCTTGCGCTGTTTGCCCTGGGTCGCTGGGTGACGTCGGAGGATGCGGGGCAGCGTCGATTCTTTGCCGTGCTGGGACGCTACGCGGTGGTTTACCTGCTCGTGGCTGCCTACGTGAACCACGTGGACACCTCCGCCTATGGCCAGTGGATGGACGCGGTGATTCCCGTGCCCTTTCTGCTCCTGCTGATCGATGTGACGCGGAGCGCGCCGGACCCGGCCAGCGGGCGCTTGCTGGTCCCCCAGCGCTGGACGCAGGTGGCCCGCATTGCGAGCCCCTTGATCTTGCCGCTGGCGTTGCTCGCGGTCGCAACCGTGCTCATGCCCCACCGCCCTGTGCTGGCATGCGCGGGCTTCGTGGTGGCCACCGTCGGTTACGGCGTGCGCACCATCCGCGTGCAGGTGCGATCGAATGCGGAGCAGGAACACCTGGCGCTGCTGTCCGGCCTCGATGGGCTGACCGGCCTCGCCAACCGGCGCCGCTTCGATGACAGCCTTGCGCGCGAGTGGACGCGGGCAAGGCGCAGTGGCGATTGGCTGTCCCTGCTCTTGCTGGACATCGACCATTTCAAGAAGCTCAACGACCACTGGGGACACCAGGCAGGCGACCAGGGCATCCGACTGGTCGCGGGCGCGCTGGCGTCCCGTCTCCACCAGGGCGGTGGCTTGCTGGCGCGCTATGGCGGCGAGGAGTTCGCCGTGATCCTTCCGGGCTGTTCGCCGCACGTGGCGCGCGCGGTCGGCGAGGACATGCGGCGGGCGGTCGAGCAGATGGGGCCCGTGGCCGTCGATGTGCCGGCAACGCTGACCATCAGCGTGGGCGTGGCCAGCATCCGGGCGATGCCGGAAGGCAGTGCGCTGGAGCTGGTCAAGCTGGCCGACCGGGCGCTGTACGACGCCAAGGATGCCGGTCGCAACACCGTGGTCGTCAGCAACGGCGTTGAAGCAACTGAGGGTGGGCGCTGACAGGGCGCGGACCTCACGCGCGACGGTCTTCCTCATCCCGCCCGGTACACACCGGATCGATACGGTGAAGGGTGGATCTTGGCCCACCGCTCACTGCGTACCCACTTCCCCATCGGCGGCGGCATCTACGGCATTCAGCCCATGATCCAGCGCGACGCGCACGTGGGAGGACAACGCAGGCGCCTGTTCGCAATGCGCCATGATCCGGTCCAGCAGGTGGGCCAATGCATCGGGGCGCGGACTTGCGTGAGCGCCCCATACGCGATGCTGGATCTCGTTGAGCCATTTGAGGGCATTGAGTTGTTCCGCCGCCTCCAGCCCTTCGTCGCTCCAGATGCTGCGGCCGACGATCGTCAGTTCCAACCAAAGGCGTGTGCAGAACTCCCTGGCCCGTGTTCCGTCGAGTGCTACGACGCGTGCTCTCATGTCGATGGTTCTCTCTCGTTGATGTGCAGGGATGCCGGCGACAGCGGTGAGCCGATGTCGTCAGACGGCGATGGGGTTGGCGAGGCGGATGACGCCCGTAGCCCAGGCAGGGCCAACGGCCGCACCCGGGGACCGCGTCAGTTCCCTGCGGATCGGGAACGGCGTGCGTCAGGGCCGCCTACGCGGACGGTCTGCGACAGCAGGCGTGCCCCGCCCTACTGCGATGCGTCGTGCGGGTCGCCGGTGCGCTCGTAGTTCGCGATGTAGTCGGCCGTCGGGTAGGCGGTGCCGGTGTCCATCAGCCGGCCCGTCGCGCGTTCGACGAGGTAGGGCGCGTTGCCGGCGAGGGCGTAACGGAAATCGCCGGTCTCGTGGTAGCGCCGTGACGTGTAGAAGAACACCCAGCCCCACGGCTTCTCGAGGGTGGCGTCATCGAGGATGATCCGCGTGTCTTCGGTCATCCCGTCGTGGGTCGCCGACAGTTCCTGTTCCACACGGGCCCTGGCTTCTTCCCTGGTGATCACGCGCTTGCCTTGTCCGTGCGGTGGAAGCGCATGGTAGCCGCGGAGGACGCGGTGGCGCGACCCTGGGTGGCTTGGCTGGCGCGCTCACCCCGCCGCATGGCGCTAGTTGCCCAGCGCCTTGAACAGCAGCAGCCAGAAGAACCAGCCGATCATCATGAAGAACAGGGCTTCGCCGGCGGCTTTCTTCCGGTCGGCCATCAGGTAGCCGGCGGCCAGGAAGATGACGATGCCGGGCAGCAGGACGCACAGCACCTTGAGCACGAGCGGCAGGGGGTCGGCGGGCTTGGCGCCGGAGATGGGCGGGGGTGAGCGTCCCGGCGGGGTGTCGAAGCGCGCATCCTGGATGCCGCGCCCGATGAGTTCCTGCCGCGCCAGGTCGATCGCTTCCTCACCGTACTCGTCCGTGGTTGCCAGCGCGATGCGCATCAGGCGGTCGGTTTCGTACTCGCGGTACTGCTGCCTGGCGGCGTCGGCATCGAAGTAGGTGGACATGTTCGCTCCATGATCGTTGTCCTGCGGTGGGATCGACTTGCTGGGCCTCTATGGCACGGTGGTGGGGTTCGCACGCTTACCCCACCCGCTGGTCCTTGGCTGCGAACCAGCGACGGCTGGCCGGCAGCAACAACATTACCCCGACGGCGATGCGCAGTATGCCGGCCAGACAGGCGTGCCACTGCTCCATCGACACGCCGCGCCAGAGCATACGGATCAGGAAGAACACGGCGAGTAGCGTGGTGAGTACCAGCCATACCCTGGCCCACTGCCACCGCCGCCACAGCGCGAACGTCATGACTAACGTGTAGATGCCGAGCGCTGCCATCGATGGCACGAACAGCTCGAACCTGGACATGGGTGTGCCGAACAGCGGGACCACTTCCAGCAGGTAGACGACCGGATACGTCGCCAGCGCCGCCTTCATCGCCGGTGGCATGCGCACCGGGCGGGTGTCCGCCTCCACCAGCGTCGCCTTTGGCGCGTCATACGGATTGGATGCTTCACTCATGACGCCGCGACTCCGGAGTGGACTTCATTGCCAGCATCGGTCAGGCGGGAGCAAATCGTAGGGTGGGCCTTGGCCCACCGTTCGATGGATGGGATAGCGTGCGATGGCGGGCTTGAGCCCGCCCTACGGGATCTGATCTGCCGAGTTTGCGCGTCAAAGCGAACCGGGTGCGCTTCGCTCACCCGGGCCGCGCCAGCATCTTCTCTTGGTCACTTCTTGCGAACATCGGGCGTGTTCACGAGCGCACGAAGATCTCGACGCGACGATTCAACTGCCGCCCGCCCGGATTGTCCCGGCCCTCAATTTCGTTGGGTGCCACGGGCTCGCGCTCGCCATATCCTCGCGCATCGGCCTGCTGCGCCGCGCCGTGCTGCCGCAGCGCGGCCACCACCGCATTCGCACGCCGTTGGGACAGTGCTTGATTATAAGCATCATCGCCCTTGGCATCCGTGTGACCACGGACTTCCATGCCGGTTGCCGATACCTTTGCCAGCGCCGCGGCCAGCGTGACGATCACCGCTTCTGCGTCAGGGCGAATATCGGCCTTGTCGAAATCAAAGAGCACACGATCATTTAGGGTGATCAGGTAACCGCACGGCGCGCCCGGTGGCGAAAACTTCTTCAGCGGCGGGAATCGCCCGGCAGGCGACACTCGCGGCATCGGCGGCATTCTCACTTGGCGCGCCGGAGGGCCTATCGTGCCAGTGCCGTCGCCATGATTGGTGATGAGCCCTGCCTCGCCGTTCCAGACGCCCGAACCATCCGCGTTGACGCGGATCAAACCCATGGGTCCATTCCACGTGCCGCTGCCGTCACCATTGTTCGTGATCAGGCCGCTGTCGCCATTCCAGGTTCCCCCGCCCTTGCCATCGAGGCTGATCAACCCGGCGGCACCATTGTAGGTACCCGATCCGTCGGCCTCGACACGGATGATCGCATCATCGCCACCACCCGAAGCCGTACCGTTGATGGTGCCGCTGCCATCGGGGTTGACGCGCACCAATCCTCCTTCAAAGTTGGCCGTACCACTGCCGTCAGAATCTATGGTGAAGATACCTTCGTCGCCGTTGCGGGTAAGCCTTCCGCTCTGGTCGATATGCGTGATTCCGCCATCGGTGATCAGGCCGCCGTGGTTATCGCAGCGTGCCGGGGAAACGCTCACGCCTTTCATTGGGTTAAGGATCGAATGGATAGATGATTCCAGGGCCCGTTGGGCCGGCGTCACCCCAACTATCTCGGGTACCACGATGGCTGGGATCACTGGGAACTCAGGGATATCGCTCTCGAATTCTTGGTCCTTGCGCTCGGCGGCCTCCCTTTCCACCGCTTGTTCCTGTGTGTCGGCCCTCGCTGCGGCCGACCTTTCGTGATCACTTGGTCTGGAACAAGCCGCGAGCGTCGTCAGAAGACATGGAATGATCAATAGCTGGCACGCACCCTTGCTTGACATCATCGAATTTTCCGATCCAGGCTGTAGTCTCGAGGTCATTCTATTCAGTGTTCCTAAGGCCCGCGTGAAGCCGTGAACGGATGGAACGAATACCCGGTTCGACCTATCTCTGTATTGTCCTCCGGCCACCTAGTAGGGTGAGCCTGATGATCCCTTGAGTATTAAGACGGGGCCGTTCCTCAATTGGCACACCCGGGCCGGGTTCTACCGCGTTTCCACGGAAGGTTGGGTTAAGAGTCTAAAAACCTGATTCTTGGTATGGAGCGTTCGCCGGATAAGCTGATTGTTTAAGCGCTCGATGTAGCGGAGCACGTTGATTCTGACCTCGGCCAGCGCTAGATAGCGACGACGATGGACGCGTTCGCGCTTGAGCGTCCCGAAGAAACCTTCAGCGGCAGCGTCGTCTCCGCCGTGAGCGGCCTCGCCCATTTTGCCGACGATGCGATAACCCTTCAGGAACCGCTAGTAGAAGCCGAAAATTACGGATCAACCTTCTTGGCATCGGCCTCATCGCGCAGATACCGATCGATCGCCAACCGGCCAATCTTTTCCCCCATTTCCCTTCCGACTTGAGTTGAGGTTCGGAAATGCACGCCGTCATAGATACGAGCCGCTGATACCTCTGCGACAAAATCTTCCAGTCGCGCCCAGCTGCGCTTAACGCCAGGCGCGGTATCACTAGTGGTAGAGAAAGCGCTTATGCCATTTGCCTCAGCACCCAGCACCGTTCCCACTGCACTGGCGACGATGCAGTGCGCGCAGGGATACTCTGGGTGTATTGGCGTATCGATAAGTGGCAGCCAAGAGCTATCCCTCTCAGTCGCTTCGGCACCATCCAGATCGCCATTGCGGATCGCCGTAATGGGCCTCCAGAACCCATAGTAATATTTCGCATCGAATACGGCGATGATCGCGTCATCCATCGCTTGATTAACCGCCATCAAGAGGCGCGCGTTCTGGGTCATTTCTCGTGAAGGCTGATCGGTAATGGAATAGACAATCCCGTAGAAGATCACCGGTAGCGTCGTTTCCCAGAATCGACCAAGTTCGGTCTGGGCGGGTGTTCGTGCCACGCTCTCACGAGCACCGAGATCCTTGATCTCATTGAAATCCCGTACCCATACCTCACTATCTAGTGACGGCGGTGGCGCGGGACGAAACTGCGTGGCATCCGACATCAACCATGGCTTGCGCTGTGGCCACTGCGGCACGATCGGCAAGGTGGTCGCTACATATGTGCCAGGCTGAGTAACGGGTCGATACGACGGCACTGTGTTGGCACCATCTCCCGCGCGTTCCTTTAGTAATTTCCTGGCACTGAATTCTCCGATCGCAATGCCCCGACGAGTCAGCGCGTCGTCCGGCAAGGCGCCAATGGAGGCTCGATAGAGCCTTTCGATATGACTGGATTGAGAAGGAAGCAGTTCGCCGAGTACGACGCGATTGGTCGCGGCGATAGCGGCTTCGATCGAGGCGGGCTCCTCGTTTACCGGTGAGCTCGATGGATAGCGTTGGGTGATCTGGTTGACGGCTTCATAGACAGATGTCTGCAGGATGGCCATCGTACGGTTTGCCATGGGCGTATTGACTTTGGCCTCAACCACAATTTTCATCGCGGCTCGATTCCAGTCCGTCACCACATCGGCTTTTGCTTCTCCATAAAAGGAGAGCGCAATCATGATTGAAAAGAACGCCGCCACGTTGCTCATCTCACCACCTGCACATGAACTAACCAATCGAACGATACGGGACCAAATAAGCGGCCAGACACGCGAGCGCCATGGCATCACTGGTCTCGCTAGCCTCTACACTGGAGGTGCATTTAGGTCAGCTTGAGCCCGCAATGTGCAGATGGGCTGAAAGATGCTTGGTCAAACCGCGATTCGGCTACAACCTCTAACGCAAGCAGGTCTAGGACGGGAACCGGCCAATCTCGCCTGCGGGATTCAGGAGTCATGAATGCTCCTCTGGGCATAGCCCCGCGCCTCCTGATAGAAGCGCGCGCACCACGAGCCGGCGGTGGGTATCCAGCCACTGCTCGACCCGGGTCAGAACCTCGATAGCATTTGCACTTGTAAAGCTAGGGAGATTGATTCCTGGAACAGTAGAGCGGCATTTCCAGGCAGACTCTTTACGGGAAACCACCGCGATGCGGCACTCGCCTACATAATAGCCCCAGGCAACGCCCTCCTTGCGCCAATGGATGCCTTCTCCCTGCATGCTTGGAACAGTCTCTTTCTACAGTGGCCGGTGACCCGAAGGCCACCGGCAAGAAGCGCTAACGATGGTGCAGATCGTGCCCATCGGTGGCGCCTGCCACCTCTGCAGGCTTCGGAGATACCCAAAGCCTGAGAACAAACCATGCCAGCGATATTGCGCCCACGCTGAAGATTACATCGCCCGGAACGCGCATCCAGACCAGCATCTCCACAATCGGCTTTTGCATGAACTCAGCGGATCGAGCGTAGTAGTAGCCGTGCTCGATGGCCGCCAACAACTGCATGGTGCCCAAAGGAAGCAGCGTGAGCAGTGCCATCAGCGCCAAGCCGATGTTCAAGCACCAGAAGGCTGTCTTGAGCGCTTTGGTGTTCCACCGCATCTGTCCTCGGAGCCCGCGCAGGCAGAACAGCACCAGAGCGATGCCCAGCATGCCGTAGACCCCAAAAAGCGCGGTGTGTCCATGCAGCGGGGTTAGATTCAAGCCCTGCATGTAGTACAGCGACAATGGCGGGTTGATCAGGAATCCAAATAGCCCCGCGCCGACCAGGTTCCAGAACGAGACTGCGATGAAGAACAGAATTGGCCAGCGATAGCGTTCCATCCAAGGCGTGGCCTTGCCCATTCGATAGGTGTGATAGGCCTCGAAGCCCAGATAGGCCAACGGCACCACCTCAAGCGCGCTGAAGCTGGCGCCCAACGCAACGACAGCAGTCGGCGTCCCCACAAAATAGAGGTGGTGCAAGGTGCCCAGCACGCCACCGGACATAAAAATGATGGTAGCAAACATCACGGCCGTCGTAGCCGACTTCGGCCCCACCAGGCCCAGCTTTACAAAGATGAGGGCCATCACGGCGGCGGCAAAGACTTCAAAGAATCCCTCTACCCACAAGTGAACCAGCCACCAGCGCCAGTATTCGACCTCAGAGATATGCGTGTGCTCGTTCCACATCAGTGCGGACGCGAAGAACAGGCCGATGCATACCGTAGAGAGGAACAGTAGCCCGACAACGGTGCGGGTCTCAGTCTTGGGGCCACGCAAGACGGGCCACAGCGCTCGACCCACTAGGACCAGCCAGAGCAATAGACCTATGAACAGGTACCACTGCCAGAACCTGCCCATGTCGGCGTATTCCCAGCCTTGGTGCCCGAACCAGAAGTTGTGCTCCAGTCCCAGCTTCTGCATGACCGCCAACCACTGGCCGGTGAAGGAGCCCACAACGATGATGAGCAAGGAGAAGAACAGGAAGTTCACGCCCAGCCGCTGGAACTTGGGTTCATGACCCGACATGGCAGGGGCGATGTACAAACCAGTGGCCAGCCATGCCACCGCGATCCACAGCACCGCTAGTTGAGTGTGCCAGGTGCGGGTAATCGAGTAAGGCAGTATCTCTGACAACTCATATCCGTAGGCTACCTGTCCCTCCACCTGGTAATGGGCCGTGATCGCGCCCAGCAGAATCTGCAGCAAGAAAAGGGCCAACACAACCCAAAAGTACTTGGCCGTCGCCCGCATCGAGGGCGTGATCCTCAAGGTTGCTAAGGGGTCGGTGGCCGGAAGAGCAGGCTCGTCCTCGTCACGCGTACGGGCGTGATGCCAGCCTAGCAAGGCGATGCCCGCGATCAAGAACAAGACACTGAAGGCTGACCAGACCCACAGTGAAGGCGGCGGCCTATTGCCAATCAGTGGTTCACTGGGCCAATTGTTCGTGTAGGTCACCCGTTGCGGCGTGACCCCCGCCTGCTCGGGTGCAATTGATTCGCCTGTGGAGCCTGGCCGCTCCGTGCCGGCACCCCACGCAGTCCACCAGAAGAAGGCGGTCAGCGCCTCACGGTGGTCTGCATCGGGGACCGTATTGTTCTTCATGGCGTACGCTTCGCGTAGCGTTGCCGTTTGGGGGTCGTTGCCAAACAGGCTCACGTAATGAGCCGCAACCGTGGCCATGGCCTCGGCTCGTACGTTCGGGACTGTAATGACCTTCGATCGCGGATCAAAGGTGTTCGCGCGAATCAGCGACTCCAACCGAGCGCGGAGTAAGCCTTGCTGTTCGGCCGGTAACTCTCGATAGGTCGGGGCGCCCGCCGTCGGAGCCCATGAATCGAGAATGGCTATGGCTTCGCGATGAAGCCAATCGGCGCTCCAGTCCGGCGCCACATACCCACCATGGCCCCAGATAGAGCCCAGCTGCATGCCTCCCATAGACTGCCAAACTTGGCGACCGCGTTCGATATCGGCTCGGGTGTAGAGTTCGCGTCCGTCTTCCGCGACAACACGCTCGGGTATGGGCGGCGCGCTCCGGAAAATCTCGGTGCCTGCCCAAAGCAAGACTGCGAATGACACGACTAGCAGAGTCCCTAGCCCGATCCAAAGCTTTTTGGTCGCGTCCACGTTCTCTCCCTAACGTTGAGGTCCCGGCGGTATCCTGCCGCTTTTACGTAAAGGATTTGTGAATCGAAGTCGTACTTTTGCACCCTTACACTATGCGATCGCACCGGAGACAAGCCGTGATCCACTACTACTTGCAGATCAAGTCGGCACACGTCTTCCTCGGCATCACCGTTGCGCTCGTTTTCGTGGCGACCTTCATTGCGGCCTCGTTGCCGGCGCTGAGCGCTGCGCGCACACCGATCAAGTATGTGAGTTGGACGGCCGATATCGCCCTCCTGACAGCCGCCATGATGCTGTTGACCATTCTTCCCGGCGAGATGTACGCGAACGGATGGCTGATCGCCAAGCTCCTCGCTCTTGCAGGTTTTGTCGTTTGTCGACACTTCATGGGGAAGGAGCATGCCCTAACTGTTCCACGGTGGACGTGGTTCCTGGTCGGCCTCTTGTTGCTCGCCTACGCCTATACCGTTGCCCGCGAGCACCATCCGTTGGGGTACCTCTCCCAACTTGGCCTTTGACTGCCCTTCGCTGGTGCTGACCGGCGACCAAGACTTCAACGAGCGCTTCTCCGCTCGCAAGACGTGGCGGGGCGACGCGTTACGGTTCAGCCCCAAGGACAACGGCGCCATGCTGGTCACCTTCAACAATTGCGCCCACATCTTCGGCGGCATTTCCGGCTACGACGCCAAGGAGGCCAACGACGAGAATCCCCAACTCCGGCTTGAATGAATTGTTAGGCCCCGTCGCGGCGGCCCGGGAAAGTGGGAACCGGCCATAGCGCCGCAGCGGCAAGCCGCCTTCCAGCTTGGGGGTGTGCAGTATCGCTATCGCAGGATAGCTATTCACTACATCGTATCGTCGCGGACAACGGTAATCGTCAATAGCCGGCTACAGCCCTTACGAACCTTCTTCAACAACATGGGGCGCCCCATTTGCCGGAGCAGCAGGTGAGTTGTCGACAAATATCACGCTATTTGAGTCGTCCCACTTGATAAGGTCCGATTGTTGCCCCGCTGGGCTGCGCCATAGGAGCCCCAGCGGGTCGTCCTCAGGCGAGACCTATGTCCACATCCATGTCAGTGCGTATCCTAAGTGCTCGCGCAGAAGCCAAGTTGACCCAAACTCAGCTGGCCGAGCGTCTGGGGGTCAACCGTAGCGCCGTCGCGCAATGGGAGCGCGCGCAAGGCGGCACCAATCCGAGCATGGCTCACTTGACCCAGATTGCCGATATCACCGGCGTAGGTTTTGAGTGGTTGGCCACCGGGCGTGGCACGGCACGTGGCCGTCGACGCCGCACGGCACCAGGCACATCTGTTGAGCAGGCATGCAATGATCTGGAAGCCCAATGCCTGCAGTGGTTCCGACGCGTACCATCCTATAAACAGCCCCTCGCGCTTCAACTGCTGGCCGAGCTTGCCCGCCCTCGCTAAGAATTTGAAACTCCGGATTCCACTACGCAATCCTGAGTGCCAACACTAGTCTCCAAGTTCCTTAGTCGAGCGGCAGCCTGGGGTCAAATGGGCCGCGGACCCTGGGGCCCACTGCCTGCTGCGTGCCATAGCGAGAGCATCTCGCTCAGCCGCATCGCGCGATTTGTGAGGGGTGGTAGTTGCCCCATGCCATCTGGCCCCTCCCGCAAGCTCAAGGATGAAGCGGGCCTCCCAGAAGTCGGTACCGTCTGCTGCCCTTGTTTGGACGACTCGCACGGTGATCTGCTCTTCGTTCTGTATAAACATCTTCATCGCACCGGGTCCCCGCCCGTCGAGTATTCGAAGTTCTAACCCACCATAGTCGGAGCGGCAAGTGTTATGAGGCGCGGGCAACACCTCAAGGGAAGCGCCCATTCGAATGCACAAAAGTATCCACAAATTCACACGAAAGCGCAGGCACCTTGAGACGCAGAGGTGAATGCAAAACATTCTCATTTGGATCGGCAAACATCACGCCTCTCCAACGCTGCTCACGACGATGAATAGGTGAATCAAGTAGCTGCGATGATTGCCGATAGATCCCCAGACTAACTACTGTCCGTCCGCCATGTTTCCTGCGTTACCTGCCCTGACCGTATCCGCCACACGTAGCGCAGCGGCGCGCAGGGGCGCGCTTGCGGTGCTGTGCCTGATACCGTTAATCGCGTTGGGTGCCCGCGCGCAAACGCGGGATGATCTGACGGACATGTCGCTCGAAGATCTCTTGCAGGTTGAGATCGTGACCGCCACGCGTTTCCAGCAAACGGTGGCCGAAGCACCTTCCAGTGTCCAAGTCATCACCGCTCAGGATATTCGCGCGCATGGGTGGCGCACGCTCGCCGAGGCGTTGGACAGTCTGCCTGGCCTTTATGTAAGCGACACCGGCCTCTATACCTACTTGGGTGCGCGTGGGCACCTGCGCGCCGGTGACTATGACACCCGCTTTCTGTTGCTTATTAACGGCCACCGCATCAATGACCCCGTCTATAGCCAGAGTCCGGTGGGCGCAGAGTTCCCGCTCGACATGTCTTTGGTCGAACGTATCGAGTACGCACCAGGCCCTGGATCGGCGCTCTACGGCTCCAATGCCTTCTTCGGTGTCATCAACGTATTGACCCGGGATGCGGGGGCCTACGGTAACGGGGAGCTACGGACGGCAGTAGGCAGCTACGGCACCTCCGATGCTCAGTTCACCCTGCCCTTGGCGTCGTCAGGCGGCAACACAACGCTGCTATCTGCACGTCGCTACCACTCGGAGGGCCGCACGCTGCGCTTTGCAGAGTTCAGCGACACGCCCTCGGGCGGCGTGGTTAGAGACCAAGACGACGAGCGTGTCCGTCAGATCTTCGCACACCATGCAAAGGGAGACCTTTCTATCCAACTGGTAGCCGGCGACCGGCGCAAAGAAGATCCCGTTGCGCCCTACGACCAGGCCTTCGCCACACCCGGCGCGCAGGTACAAGACCGCTGGATTACCTTGGGTGCAGCGTATACACACCGCTTTCGGGAGGCACGAGAAGCTAATGTCCGACTTGACGTGGTGGATTATCGCTACGTCGGGGACTACGTGTATGACCCTGCAGGCCCCTACCTAAATCGCGATGTCGCCACCGGCACCTCGGTCGTCGTAGGTGGACAGGTGTTGTCCAGGTTCGGCCAGCGCCATACCGTGGTGGCTGGCGTGGAAGCCAAGGTTGATCAAGGCGTCGTTCAACGCAACTTCGATATTGACCCCCGAATCAGCTATCTGACCTCGCGTGAAAACATGTCCACATGGGGCGTGTTCGTGGATGACGATATCCGCCTCTCAGATCGCTGGCGCGTCAATTCAGGTCTGCGAGCCGACAGGAGCGACGCAGGTACATGGCGGTTGAGTCCCCGATTTGCGCTGATTGCCACGCCCGAAGAGGGCACTGTCCTGAAGCTGATAGCCGGCCAGTCGTACCGGTCGCCTAATGCCTACGAGCGCTACTACCAAGTCGATGCCGAAGAGAGCGCGCAGTTTGCCAACCCCGCGCTTGGCGCAGAGCACATGCAGACTACCGAACTGCACTACAGCAGGGCCGTGGGTGCACGTGGACGGGCGGACATCTCAGCTTATCAATACCGCTTGCGCGACCTGATCACGCTGGTTGAGGTCGAGGATGGCGTACTGACGCTGGCCAACCACGGGCATGCATCATCGCGTGGCGCCGAGTTGGCTTACGTGTATCAAGGGAACAACGGCCTTCGCATGCGCGCCAGCCATGCCTACAGCGAAGTCAGCGACTCGGAGACCCGACGTCCGGTGAATGCGCCCACAGGCATCACCCGGCTGGCCGCGTCAATGCCGTTGCCTTATCAGTGGAAAGTCGCGGCAAGTGCCCAGCGGGTCAGCTCGCGTGCGAGCTTGGATGGAAGCCTCCCGGCATACACGACTGTCAACGCGCATCTGTCCTGGCAGCCCGACGGCTTGCCGTTGTCAGTCTCGATGGGGGTGCGCAATCTGCTCGACGAGAGCTATGGCGACCCGGTCGGCCCCGAGTTTGTCCAGGACGTCGTGCCCCGTCGCGGCCGGGAGTATCGTCTGGAGGCCCGATGGACCTTCTAGAAAGTCGGCCAGCGCGCCCCCGCCGTAAGTCCCTCCGCGCCGCGCTGGCTGCGGGCATGGCCGCACTGGCCACAGTGGGCGGATGTTTCGCCCAGGTCGACGAGAATTCGCTCAAGGCCGCTTTTGTCTACAACATCATCGCCTTCTCGCAGTGGGACCATCCGCCTGATGACCCGCTGACGATCTGCGTGCAGACGAACCCGGCCCTGCTCACGGCGATGGGAACGTTGCAGGCTAAGCGCCTCGATGGACGTCGCCTGCTGGTGACTGATGGATCCATGCCAAGTGATTGCGACGTCAGGGTGCATGGCGCGCAGACGTCCGTGTCCCCCGCTGCCGACGTGCTGGTTATCTGTGATGCGTGCCAGCTCCCCAACCACACCAGTGCAGTGGCTCTGGTGCGGGAGGGTAACAAGCTACGTTTCGATGTCGATGTGGCGCGTGCGCGATCCGACCGTATCTTGCTGAGCAGCCAGTTGCTCCGCCTAGCGAGGCGAGTACTGTGAATATGGCCGGGTCCACACGCATCGCTGCCCAACGTAGTACGCGGATCGCCGCCCTGGTCGTACTGATCCTGGCCGGCAGCATGCTGATGGTACTGCAGTGGATCAGTATCCGGCATGAGCACGTGGCAGATGCTCAGGCGCAGGCGCATGTGATGGCGGCCGGCGCCGCCGCCGCCGTGATGTTCGATGACAGTCAAGCCGCACACGAGACGTTGGCGCCGCTGGCAGCCCTGAGCCACGTCCGACGGGCTCACGTCACCAACCAGCGGGGACAGATCGTCGCCTCTTACCCTGAAGCAAGCATCTCCGCGAACGAGCAACCTGCATGCCGCTGGGACTGCATTGTGGTGAGCGCACCAATCTTCTTCCGAGACACCAAAGTCGGCGCGATAGAGATGCAGCTGGACATGCAGCGTGCCTATACACGACTGGCCAGCATCGCTATCACATTCATAATCGCGTCCCTCGCCGCCTATCTCCTGTCATTGCCACTGCTGCGCCGCATGCGAGAAAGAATGCGGCAAGCAGAGGACCAGCTGCAGTACCTTGCGCACTATGATGGCGTCACTGGGCTTCACAACCGCAACGCCTTCAGTACGCACCTCAATGACTGTCGCGATCGCCAGCAACCCTTGGTGTTGATCCAGCTCGATCTGGATCGTTTCAAGGACGTAAACGATAAGCTAGGGCACCACGGCGGTGATCAACTCCTCCGCCAAGCCGGCCATCGCATTGCACAGACGCTTCCCGACACCGCACGCCTGTTCCGGCTGGGTGGTGATGAGTTTGCGGTTGTGCTGACAGGACCGATGGCGACCGAAGAGGTTGTCGTCCTTGCAGAAATGATCCTTGCACGTTTCATTCAGCCATTTACCGTCGACGGCATCAGCCTGGGGGTGACCGCCAGCGCAGGTCTTAGTCGCTGGCCGAACGATGCCGATCGCCTCGACACACTAGCGGCCAATGCTGATACCGCGATGTACAGCGCCAAGCGAGAGGGTCGCAATCGACTTGTAGTCTTTTCGCCGAGCCTACGCGCGGCGCAGTTGACCCGCATCAGCATTCGAGATGCGCTGCGCCTGGCAATCGTCAGAGAACAGCTAACTCTGCACTATCAACCCCAAGTCTGCGCGCAAAGCGGTCGATTGCAAGGTGCGGAGGCGCTGCTGCGCTGGACGCATCCCGAACTCGGCACGGTGCCGCCATCCACGTTTATCCCTATTGCCGAGGAGGGCCCTTTGATCATTGATCTTGGGCGCTGGGTAATCGGGGAGGCGTGCCGGCAGATCGCCGCTTGGCACGCGCATGGCTTTGGTTACTTGAGGGTTGCTGTGAACCTGTCGGTGCGACAGACCCGCGATGAGGCCTTGCCGTCCTACATCGACGAGGTGTTGAAGACGACTGGCGTCCCCGCACATTGCCTTGAATTGGAAGTTACTGAGAGCGTCCTGATGGAGGACGCCGACGCTGCCGTCGCCCAGCTGGCACGATTGCGTGCCCGTGGGCTGCGGATGGCTATCGATGACTTCGGCACGGGCTATTCATCCATGTCGTACCTAAAGCGCCTGCCGATCAACAAACTTAAGATCGACATGGCCTTCGTGCAGGATGTGCCCGGTGAGGGGGAAGCCATCGCCACCGCCATTCTCGCTATGGCGAAGTCGCTAGGACTAGCCACCGTCGCCGAAGGAGTGGAAACTCCGGCACAGAGGGACTTTTTCCGCAATGCGGGCTGTCAGCAGTTGCAGGGCTATCTACACGGACGCGCAATGCCCGCCGAGGAGTTCGCTGCGCAGTGGCTTGCACATTTCGTTACCCGCTCAGATACGCAGGAGTCGATGTCAGCTGGAGTGAACAGCTGACGAGCGCGCCATGTAAGAGCAAGATCCTCAATTCCCACCGTGAATTGGGCGAACTTTAAGTGCGCCGCGGACCTTGAAAGGACGCCCATCCCCATGTGCGGCCATTCGCTCACAGTGTGTAGCGCGGGCTGAGATGGCTGCTTTGGGTCGGAAGCGGACGCCTAACTAGCCCGAAGCAGTGCTGACAAACGGCAAGCGCATACAGCGACGTCGACGCCGCGTGAGTACCTGTGAAAGGCCGCTTACATACTTCGTCCTGTTTGAATCCACCTCCATCACGCGTGCGTAGAGCACGTGCCTACAGTAGGTAGGCGCTATCCGTACTGATGGGAGAGGCACATGCAGATCAAACTTCTTGGCGCCGCCTTGCTGATGGCGGCAGGACCCGCGTTTGCGGCAGGTCCCGAACAGGGAAGATTCTCGATGTCGGTGTTCGGCGGCGTCGACAGGCCGGTCAGCGGGGACGTCCACACCGGCGCGGTGGCACCGGTGCCGGATCTCGGTCCCTTGAACCCCGCGCTGGCGGGCGTCAGCGCGGAGTTGCGCATTCGTTCCCGTAGCCATGAGCATATCTACGGCACCGCCAAGTCATGGGGCCTGGAACTGGGCTACGGACTGAGCGACCGGAGCGAAGTGTTCCTCCAGGCGAGGGAGACCAGCGCCGATGATGGTCGCGCGCGAGTCGGTGCCGCGTACGTGCCGGCGCTCGACACCGAGCTCGACGTCTTCGGAAGGTTCTCGGGCTATGACGCGTACGCGTGGGAGGCTGGGTACCGGCACTTCTTCCGCGACGGCAGCCGGGTCAGACCATTCGTCGCGGCGCGACTGGGTGCGACCGAAACCGATGCCATCAGGGCCACCTTCGAGATTCCCGATGCCGCGATCACGATCCCGAATGCGCCGTTCTACGAGAAGGATTGGGCACTGAGTGGCGGTCTTGAGGCCGGTGCGCAGATCTCGTTTACCGAGCGCTTCAGTATGAAGCTCACCGCAGGGGTGAACTACATCGACGATCTTTCGGACGACGACTCTGCGATCGCCGGGCTCGGCTCGGCTGCCATCAACGACACCGGTAGCCGCATCTCGGTGCCGCTATCTATCACCGGCCATTGGGACTTCTGAGAGCGTTCGACGGCGGGCGCGGCAACGTGCCCGCTGCCCAGGCCCGACGTCAGCACCCGAGATCAGGCTATCGCCATCGGTGTCAGCTTCCGGCCAGAAGCGGACATTGAACGCATGGACTGTGTCAACCGACTAGAAATCAGAAGCTCCTGCCGAGGTTGATGTCAGCCGAGTGCATGGCTTTCCGTAACTCCTTTGTCAGTCAGATGCACCGATACAGCCGCCAAGTGCGTGGCTGAGTCACGTTCTAAGTCTAACCGTCGGAGTTCGTTATGCCGCTCGTTTGTCGTCTGTTAGCACTACTGCTATTGATCATCCATGCGCCCTCGATCGCGGCTGAAACTGACTCAGGGGAAATGCTGGGACCTGAAGTGGTATCAACGCGACACAATGAAACCAGCGCTACATTAACTCTCGACCGGGCAGTACTCTATTTCACGCGTGGTGATCTAGCCTCGGCCGACACAGTGATTCTATCGGCCGAATGGCGAGCGGGCAGGTACCAAGATGTACGCGTTGCGTCGTTTTCTGGGATTTGGAAGGATTCCGAGCCAAGCATCTCACCAGATGGCAAGCGCCTTTACTTCGTCTCCAATCGTCCGGTGACGCCCGGCGGATCCCCGCTGGTGGCCACCCGTGGGCGGTTGAGTTTTCCTGGCGCCAACCTTTGGTACGTTGAGCGGCACGGCAACGGATGGGGGGAGCCGGTCCATATCGGGGGCGAGATTGCACGGGTTCCGATGGTCTACAACCCAGTAGTGGCAGCCAGCGGCAACCTCTACTTTTCTTCGCATCGAGAGGACAGTGGCCCCGGCTACCAAATCTACGTCGCGCGGCCAGAGGGCACGGGATGGTCGGCGCCAAAGCAAGTGACTCTCGGGAAGGGCGTGCAAGCCAACCACATGGATCCCGCCATTGATCCACGCGAACGGTTCATTCTGTTCGCCGGTGACGAAGGAGACTCAGCCGGCTCAGCGGATATCTACATCGCCTTCCGCACGCCTTCTGGGGAATGGGGGAAACCTATTCGCTTGCCAGGTGACGTGAATACGATGTATCTGGAGAACGCACCGACGCTCGGTCGCGCCTTCGGCGAACTCTTTGTCACCAGCATGCGTATCCCCGGGGTCGTCTTCCCCAAGCAGCGGCAAGGTATTGAGGGGTTAGAGCACCGGCTGGATACCCCCCTCAATGGCTCGCGTAACGTGTGGCGCTTCGACATTTCCAGCCTCCTGCGCGAGCACGGCATCCAAGACTGACACAACAGCAGTCTTCAGGCGCTAAAGCACGGTGTGAGTGTCAGGAAAGTTTCTCGCCTTGCGTATCCCTCTGCACGCAGGGCTCACCAGACCATCGTGCCGTCCCATTCTTCCAGTCGCCGTGCCCGTCTCGGGCAACATGCCCGTCAGACTACGAACGATGTAGTTCGCGGACTGTTGCCGCCCCCCCTTGCGATTCAGAGTGCGCAGCCTGGGACGGCGGTGGAAGATGAATACTTCGATGCTCCCACATGCCGCAATTGTGGTGCCCCGCGCCCCATGCCGCATTGTGGCGCCTGCGGTCAGAAGGCAGCGAAGCGGCTCTCGATCCGCGACGTGTGGCAGGAGTTCTGGCAAAGCCGGCGATTGTTCGAACTGACGATACTGCATGCCGCTCTGCACTTGGCATGCGCTCCTGGACAGGTGGCGCGCGATTACGTGTTTGGCGCACGAAAGCGCCACGTGCACCCGCTGAAGTTGTTGCTGGTGGCGGTGGCTTCGTTGGTGCTACTGCTCGACCACACCGGATACCTCACCGCCGGCCAGACTGAGCTTTCAGGACACATGCGGGTGGTTGCCGCTTGGGCGCGCTGGTCATTCAGCTTGGGGCTGATAGCTGTGCTGACCGCCACTTTGATTTTGTTCCCGGGACGCTGCGGATACAACGCAGTCGAGCATCTGGTTCTGGCGGTGTATGTGCAGTTCGTGGTGATCGCTGCTAACGCGCTCAATCTGCTTCCGTTACTCGTGCTGGACGCCAATCGCTGGGCCGTCCCATGGCGACAGGCCGCTTCCTGGTATATGACCCCATTGGAGTTGCTGGTGGTCGCTGTAGCGAGCAAACAGTTCTTCCAACTGCGCTGGCGAGCCGACGCGCTGCGCATAGGTGCGCTGGTCGTAGTTTTCTACCTCGCCAAGAAAGCTCTCCTGCTTGCCTATGGTCGAATTGTCTACCACGTCGCCCTATCGCAATGAAGCCACTCTGCGAAGAACGCGGTGCTGAAATTTTATTGTCTTCCACGTATGGGATGCCGAATCGTGAAAACCATGTGCCTTTCCTCGCTTGCCCTGTGTCTTGTCGCCTTGGCTGGCTGCAGTCGTGAGGCCAATGACGCGCCATCGCTGCCTGTAGCGCAGCATCTGCCAACTGCCGCGACTAGCGATGACGCCAACCGCATCGCGGCGCAGATTGCCGACACATTGCAGGCCTGCTCCTACGACGGTCAGCCCGTGCGCTTTGGCATTGGCGGGCAGGCCCCGCGCGACTGCCGGGACATGATCGAGCAGGTCATGAACTTCACCGGTCTGCCGCAGAACTTCCAAGTCACGGAGGCCGACGTGCCTAATGCCGCCGCCGCCATCCTGCTTGACCAGCAGAAGGTCCCGCAGCGGGTAATCGCGTTCAATCCGGACTTCATCGAACTGGTGCGCCGCGAGACGGGAGGCAATCCCTGGGCGGCAGTGAGCATCATGGCGCATGAGGTAGGCCACCATTTGGCCGGACACACCATCCAGCCAGGCGGGAGCCAACCCCCAATTGAGCTGGAAGCGGACAAGTTCAGCGGCTTTGTGCTCTACAAGATGGGGGCTAGCCGACAAGACACACTGAAGGCCATCCAGACGCTCGTGCCGGAATCGGTGCGCCACGACAGCACCCATCCAGGCCGCGCGCAGCGTGTTGCCGCGATCAGCGATGGCTGGGATTCGGCTTGTCGCCAGACCGGGCGGGGTGACTGCGCCAGCGGTGCCTCCGGAGCACCTGTCGCGGGGATCGATGCCCCGAATAGCGGCCCGACGCCTGTGCAGGACACGGGATCGGCCAGCGCTGTCGCGCCGGTCGCGCCCCCTTCTTCTCCTTCAATGGCGTCCCAGCCTGAGTCGGCGTCCGTGACTTCCCCAGCGGTCCCAACCTCTAAGGTTGTGCTGCCCGCGCCGGATCCCAAAACGCTCCCAAGTAAGGGCACCCGTTTCGTCTACGATGAAACCGGTTTGCTCGACCCACAGGTCGTGGCGCAAGTAGAAAGGCAGATGTTCGAGCACGCCAAGCAATGGGGCGTCGAGATTGTGACCATCGTGACTAAGGACCTGCACGGCCTGAGCGCGGAAGAATACGGCTGGGCAATGATGCGCCAGTTGCGCGTCGGCAAGTTGGACGTCGGCAATGGAGCCGTCTTGGTGCTGGCCCCCGAGCAAGGTCAAGCTGCAGCAGTGATGGGGCCGGGGGTGGCCCTGGAGATGGCGTCACACGATAAGAGCGAGCAGCTGAAGCGCACACTGGAGCAGGCTTGGCCGCAATGCCGGAGAAAGAACGCCTGCGGCGGCTGGACCGAGAATCTTCTGGACGCAGCAGACCATATCCGTCGCGATACCGACCAGAGGGAGTGGACGGTGCGCTACCAAAACTTGGGTGAGCTGCATAAAGCATTCGTGACAGAAGATGTCTCGCTTACCGATCCCAACAAAAGTGCTTACTGGCAAAAGATCGTGCGCTTCAGTGGAACCGTCGTGGACCTCATGCCGACGCCAGGCAACAAGGACGCCTGGTTTGATGATGCGCGCCAGATCGCTGGCCGTCCGGCCAAGGCCATTCACCTGCGCAGTGACGAAGGCCTCACCGTGATGCTCTACCTAAACCCCCAAACCGAGTCGTTGATGCCAAGCGGCCCATTAAAGGACGGCCAGCGCTACGTTCTAATTGGCCGTGAATCTGGCCTATCACCGAACCCAAAGGATACTCAGGCGATCGAGCTGCTTAGCTACGATCTGGCGCAATGACGAACGGTGCCGCCAACGCACTCCCCGACAGGGCGCCACGCATGGCAGCAATGGTCACCGCCGCGCCAATGGTAGCGGTGGCCGCGTTCTGGGCGTTGCTTGGACTTCTGGGCAGCAATGGCATGAGCGGCGCGAACGGCGCGCGGTTTCTGTTCGGCCACGTAGGTGCCGGCTTGCTGATGCTGCTGCTTTCCCCATGGCTGGCGATCCACCTTTGCCGCCGAGCCCGGCGGCAAGGCTGGCATACCGCGCTGGCGGTAACTTTGGCCAGCACCGTTGCCCTCGGTGGCGCGCTGGTGTTCCTGCTTACGACCTCCATCGTACTGGCTGCTCTGGCCACGCCTGAATAGAACGCGCAGTGTGCTACTCCCGCTCTACCGTGTGGCGCCTGGATAAGATTGAAGCTGCCTCTGGAACGACAGGCTGACCTCCGCCAACCTACCCTCATCATCCGCACCTCCATGCTACGTTCCCTTGCTTTGCTCACCCTAGTGCTTGCTCCACCCTCCCACGCTACCGGAGTCAACTGGTGCGATTTGCCACAAGCCCACCCGGTAGACGTCGCTTTCGCGGCTGCCATCGAACGCAGTGGTGGCGTCACCGCGGACATGAGGGATGCGCAGGGATTGGCCTACGAGGGCTGGGACACTGAACTGAACCGCATTTACCGCGAGCTAATGCTCCAACTTGGTGGCGACATGCGTGCCGACGCCTTACGCCAAGCCCAGCGCGCCTGGTTGGCATGGGACGACGCGGAAGCCGTCAGTGACCTGGCGATGCAGCAAGACAGTGGTAGTGCCGGTCCACTCGTGATCGCGGACCAGTCCTTAACCCGTCGACGCGATCGTGCCTGCACGCTCTACCGTTTACTGGAAACATCCACATCGCCATAGCAAGGAACTTCCGGAGCGGCGCCTATAGGATAACGGCCCATCCTAGACCTGCTGGATGCAACATTCGCGGCACTAACTCTCCCGCACCTCCAACATCTGCTATGTCATCCGAAGAAGATAAAAACCCGCGTTTCGCCGCCATTCTGGATGCAATGCTTTCGCGGCCGGGCGTGTCCCATGGCAACGGAAAACGAGGCTTTGGCGGCAACGCTCTGAACGTGCATGGGAAGATCTTCTGCATGCAGACGCCCGGTAGGGAATTCGTGATCAAGGTCTCGGCGGCTCGGGCAAAGGAACTCATCCATTCTGGCTTGGGGACAAGTTTCCGCATGGCCGGACGCCCAATGCGGGAATGGGTCGTCTGCAGGCCGGAATACGGCACCGAATGGGAGGCCCTGGCTCTCGAGTCATACCTTTTCGTGTGTGGAAAGGACGCTTCAACTGGCGGGAAGTAGCCCTGGCTTGACCCGGTACGTCTCGGGTTTAGCATCCGAGTTGACGCTGGTGACCGACCGAAAGGATCATGCAGTTCCTCCTGCCACCAGCGCCACATGCAGACCTCGGACGAAATCACCCTCTTGGTGCAGCGCTGGAGTGCCGGCGACCGTGACGCTCTGGACAAGCTGCTACCGGGGATCTACGTCGAACTGCGCCGGCTGGCCCGTATCCAATTGGGGCGGCAGCAGGGGCATGACACCCTGCAAGCCACCGCCCTGGTCAACGACGTGCTACTCAAGCTGATCGATCGCGATGCACCGCAGGCACTTGAGAGCCGTACTCACCTCTACAACACCGCGGCAAAAATGATGCGGCAGATGCTAGTGGACCGCGCCCGCAGCGCTGCGGCCGAAAAGAATGGCGGAGGCTGGCTACGCGACGAATTTACCCGCGCGCTAGAACTTCCCATTCCCGAGCAAACCCGCCTGCCCGAACTGGATGCAGCGCTTACCGAGTTGGCTGCGCTGGAACCTCGCATGGCGCAGGTAGTCGAGTTGCGCTATTTCATCGGCTTGAGCGTCGCGGAAGTCGCAGCGATGCTAGAGCTTGAAGAGCGCACTGTCTATCGCGACTGGGCCGCGGCGCGCGCTTGGCTCAAAGACCGACTCAGCGACTGAGCCGTCTGCAGCACCAGAAGCCTTGAGAGATACAAGAAGCGCGCGGCGCACTTGGCATCTTCGTCTTAGCCTAGACATGTGTCACCCGGTCGCGCGGCATCACGTATTCCTCTTATCCCCTTCTTCACCACATCAGAATGACGACATCGAGCGATCCGCAACTGGAGCAACGCGCGCTGCTTCTCTTCCGCGAGTTGCTCGATCTAGATGAGGGCGATCGCGCCGACCTGGTCACCTCGTTGGAACCGCTACTGCGGGAGCGTGTGCAGGCGCTACTTGCGCACATGGTCGAGGATGACCTGGAACCGTCTTCAGGTGGCACCGATGCGGCCGGTCAGCGCATAGGTCCCTACCTATTGCTCGAAAGACTGGGCCGAGGCGGTATGGGGGAAGTGTTTCTAGCTAAGCGTGCTGACGGCGCATTCGATAAGGAGGTGGCAGTCAAACGAATCTGGGCGGGTTACGCTCCGCTGGCCGCGCGTTTCGTGCGCGAGCGCCAACTATTGGCGCGGTTACAGCATCCGCATATTGCACAATTGCTGGACGGGGGTATCGACGAGTCGGGCAAGCCTTGGCTCGCCATGGAGCTAGTGCGCGGACAGGACATCGACCATTGGTGCGATGTGCGCAACCTACCATTGGCGCGCCGCGTAGAACTCCTTGTGCAAGTATGCGGTGCGGTCGACTACGCGCATCGGCAATTGATCGTCCACCGTGATCTTAAGCCGTCCAACATTCTTGTGGACGAGGACAGCTGCGCCAAGCTGCTCGATTTCGGCATTGCTCGCCTACTGGATGACAACGACATGGGCGAACGCACGCTAACCCAAGCGATGACGCCAGCCTGGGCGACTCCTGAGCAGCGCCAAGGCAGGCCGGCGACGACCGCCAGCGATGTCTACCAACTCGGCCTTCTGGCGAGGAGGCTATTGTCTGGGCTGCCGCGCGACGACACCAATGCGCGCATGTCTGCCCATGTGGCGCGCCTGCGTCGTGACACACCCTCGAGCGCCGACGCCATCGCCATGTGCCGTGGTCTCTCTGCCGATTCCTTGCAACGACACCTACAAGGCGACCTCGACAGCATAATCGCCCTCGCCACAGCACAAGACCCAGACGAACGTTATCCAGGCGCCCATGCCTTGGCCGATGATCTGAAGTTGTGGCTAGCCGGTCTACCTGTGCAGGCGCGCTCCGATGAACGCGGCTACCGCCTGCGTCGCACCGTGCGCCGCTGGTGGCCTGCAATGGCAGCGGTGCTCCTCGCTTTTGCCTTCATCGGCTTCCACGTTCATAGCCTTCGAACCGCCTTGGGACATACCGAACGCGCCCGCGCCCGCGCTCATATGGCAGAGCAAAACGCTCTAGCAGCACAGGCCCGCGCCGAGCAAGAACGAAACACCGCCAACGCGGTATCCGATTACTTTATCAAGATGTTCAGCATGCTTGGCCCAGAAGCCATTAACGGTGACAAGCCGGCCACAGTGAAGCAGCTGCTGAGTGTGGGCGCCGCGGGGTTAGACGATGTGGAGGCCAGCCGCGAACGTTCACCGGAGGCACTTTCGGCGATGTGGAAGTCTATGGCCGCTGTTCACCGCAACCTGGGCGAGCACCAGCGTGCGTTGGAGCTGGCCGACAAGGCCATAGAAAATGCGCGCATTGCGGGGAACTCGGTGGCGATGGCTGAGGCCCTGCGTGCGCGCTCAGGTGCGTTGCACTGGCTGGGGCGCACTGATGAAGCATTCGAAACCACCTTACAGGCGGTGGCGCAACTGGGAGAATACCGCAGCGAATACGGCAGCTTGCCAGCCAAGCTACACGATGATCTGTCATGGGGATACCGCGAACGCGGCGAGTATGCGAAGGCCATGCATCACGCGCGCATCAGCATCGATGGTCTTCGCCGCGATCCACAAGCCGTTCGCAGATTGGCCTTCGTGCAAGCGCTAAACAATGCGGGTGACACCGCCATCGCTGCCGGAGATTTCGCGCAAGCTCGCACCTGGCTAGAAGAAGGCGCACGCCTTTACCCGCAACTGGCTAATCCCAACCCAAGCACCCACGTCTTCCTGGAGTCCAATCTAGCCACGCTGGATTTGCATGCCGGCCGCACGGACGCGGCGCGCAAGCGCCTGCAAGACCTACTGGTGGGGACCCGGGCGCAGTTTGGTGAGAGCCATCCGCGCACCGACCTGGTGCTGACCAATCTTGCCCTGGTCGAACTGGCGTCGGGAGATGCTCAGACAGCGGTTGCCTCCGCGCGCCGGCTGCTTGCCTCCGGAGTATCCACCTACGGCGCCGAACATCCTTACGTGACCGACGCGAGAGGCGTCTTGTTGATCGCTCTGGTGTCCGCAAACGAGGAACAGGAGGCCACTATGGTACGAGCGCAACTGCGTTCTCGCTGCGCCGAACCAGCACGGGATGCACACGGACAATTAGTAAAAATGGCCTGCGCTCGCGCCGACCACGATGCTGATACGTTGAATGCAGGCGGCACTGCGCTTGCGGGCTTCCGCGACGTCATGCCATGGCAACAACGGCTCGCTGAACGCTGGCGTGGGGAAGCCTCTTCTCGCGCCCAATAGCCGGACTACGGTGATTGCTCTTCGGTGGAGTTACCGCAGTCCAGACATCACCAAGAGAACCGACGGGTGTTAGCTCTCTTCTCACCTCAGTGAGACCAGTGCTTCGCCGCATAACCCTGCGGATCCGCCCGGTAAGCCGCCAGCCGGCGTTCGGCGGCTGTATAGTCGTTAGCGGTTATCGCCATGCCGCCATCCCACGTCAAGCCAACCGGCATACCTGGCTGCTGACGCGCCAACGCAAGCACGCGCGCGACCACATCCGCTTCTGGCTGGACTTCGTGCAGTAACCAACCCCGCAAATTCCGCTGCAGTTCGGGGAATTCGCGCGCTTCTATCCTCTTCATTTCCTTGCGCGCGCATGGCCGCTCAGCGTCCTGCGGCAGCAAGCCATAGACAAGCGCCCACGCCGGCTGCTCTTGATCTACACAGATCGCCCCCACCAAATTCCCTTGGACATTCTGGTCTGTGCGACCAATACGTAGCGGCTGATGGGGCAAAGGCAGTTCTCCCGCAGGCGCTGCAAACAGCGCCGCAATCAAGGTGAAGGAAATCGCAAGCCTGGCTGGCATTGGTGAACCCGCGTAGCGAAGACATACGGAATACGCATTTTTTTGGCAACAGCTGACATAGCGACTCGGTGCATATGGCAACACGCAGCACTTGTCAGGATATGCGGCTCCTATGCGTATCCCCTGCGTCACGCCATTCCGGCGTCATTTCCCCGGAGAGTTACGATGCATGCTTCATTGTGCTTACCGCGTCCCGCTGCATTGGCAGCGGCACTCTTGCTAGCTCTTGCAGTTCCCGCTGCGTTTGCCGCCGAACAGCCTTGCAAGGACACAGCAGGCAACGCGGTAGTCGGCAGCACCAACCAAGGCCACGAGGCTGGTACAGACAACACCACCTGTGCAAGCAACGCTACGGCTGCAGGTTACGAGAACAACGCATCTGCAGCCGGTAGCACCGCGATGGGCTATCAGAACGAGGCCTTCGCTGTGGATAGCACCGCCGTAGGCCGGGGCAACATCGTCAGAACGGTGGGTTCGCTGGCAATGGGCTTCGGCAACGAGATAGAGGCCAACGCAAACTATGCGACTGCAATCGGGCGCTTGAATACGGTCAGCGCCGATCGCGGCGTAGCCATTGGTTCAAACAATGATGTGACTGCGGTCCACGGCGGCGTTGCGCTCGGGCGCGGAAATCTTGTCAGCGGAAACGATGCATTGGCTATCGGCACCTCGGCACAAGCCACTACCGAAGGCTCCGTGGCCGTTGGGTCTTGGTCCATAGCAGACCGCGGCAACGCCGTATCCTTCGGCAATGCCACTCTCCAGCGTCAGCTCATCAACATTGCCGCCGGCACAGCCGGCACCGATGCGGCGAACCTGGGTCAGGTGCAGGCCGTTGCCAGTGCGCTGCGTGGAGGCGCCGGCTACAACAGCAGCGGCGCGTTTCTCTCGCCCAACTTTAGTATTCAAGGCAATAGCTATTCGAGCGTTGCCGATGCCTTTGCCGCGGTTGATACGCGGCTGACGGCGCTGGGCAGTGGCAGCGGCGGCAATGCGGTGCAATACGACAACCCTATGCGGGACAGTGTAACTCTGGGAGGCAGCGCCTCCAGCGGTGGCACTCTAATCCGGAACGTCGCAGCAGGTATTGCGCCAAACGATGCGGTTAACGTGGAGCAAATGGAAAACAACGACCGGATGGTCCTGGCCGCCGCGCGCAAATGGCACGAAGCAGGGATGGACTATGCCGATGCCGGCGACGCCGCCACGCTTAGCGCGGCAAATCAGCATGCTGATGCGGGGGATGCTTCGACATTGCGCTCTGCCAATCAACACGCCGACGCTGGCGACGCAGCGACATTGCGCTCTGCCAACGCTTATACGGATGCTCGCGTGAACGCCATTGTGCAGCCGCAGTTCGAAGAGTTCCGAAATGATGTATGGTCACGTATGGACATGACCGACCGCCGCATCAACCGAGTGGGTGCAATGGGGACGGCTATGACGCAGATGGCGGTCAACGCCGCCAATGGCAGCGGCGATCGCGGGCGCCTGGCGGTTGGCGTTGGCTATACCGATGGCGAGAAGGCGCTATCGGTTGGGTACGGCCTACGACTCGGGCGGGGTTCGTTCTCACTTGGTGCAGCCTTCAGCGGTAGCGAGAACACAATCGGCGCCGGCATCGGCTTTGATCTTTGAAGATTAGCCTGCCGCCGATCACCGCAGACTGCTCCGGCACCGAAAGATCGCGTTCGTTCGACCAGTCAAAACCGGAGGGTAGGCGCTAGCATTTGGACCAAACCGACTCGCTTTGCGGGTCGGTTTGCAGGATACGTTGGGTGCGAGCTACGACCCATGGCTGAGGAAGCGATGCTGATCGCTGATCCGCCTTGCTTCACGCAACGAAGACCGTGGTATGTGCCCAGTTTCGCAGGCGACTTGGTCAGGCGTCGGTTAAGGTCTGCCTCTGACTTATGATTTACGTGCATTTAGGGTTTAATTCGTAGCCGGGCTCCTGGTCCGGTTGTACGACGTACCCTCAGCACCTGTTGATGGGATATCCCTTGATACCGCTCGATCTTTGGAAGTCGGGTTTCGGCGAGTATCCCGACGTACAACAGGACCCAGCAGCGCGCAGGGTATGCGCTCGGCGGATGTCCGCTTTGGGTCTTGGATTCAACCGATCGACGCAACAGTTTGTCGATATCGCTCTGCTGGTGTTTCGTAGTCCAGCGTCTTGCGTGGCCGCTCGTTGAGTTGGCGTGCAACGGCGTCCAGCTTGGCCTGCGTGACATCGGCCAGATTGATTCCCTTCGGGAAGTACTGCCGCAGTAGGCCGTTGGTGTTCTCGTTGGTACCGCGTTGCCAAGGATGGTGCGGGTCGCAGAAGTAGACCTGGATGTCCGTGGCCAAGGTGAAGCGGCGGTGCGCCGCCATCTCCTTGCCCCGATCCCAGGTCAGCGACCGGTACAGCTGCTTCGGCAGACGGCGTGCGTTCTTGATCAGTGCATTGACCACGGTCTCCGTGTCCTTGCCTGCCACCTTCACCAGCATCAGATACCGCGTCTGTCGCTCCACCAGCGTGGCGATCTGACTGTTCCGGTCACCGAACAGCAGGTCGCCTTCCCAGTGCCCTGGCACGGCCCGATCTTCGGCACTGGCCGGCCGCTCGCTGATCGAGACGGTGTCAGCAATCCGGCCGTGGTTCTCTGTCTTCTGGGTGTG
Organism: Pseudoxanthomonas sp. LjRoot143; assembly: GCF_964252945.1. Lineage (NCBI taxonomy): Bacteria > Pseudomonadati > Pseudomonadota > Gammaproteobacteria > Lysobacterales > Lysobacteraceae > Pseudoxanthomonas > Pseudoxanthomonas sp. LjRoot143. The sequence continues at coordinate 3,233,099 of NZ_CAXUPM020000001.1, forward strand.
GTGTCGTGATCGACGCATCGCCCGCGTGCGCCTCAGATGGGCGAGCAGTTCCTGCTTCAGCGCCCCGCGCGACTGGATATAGAGCGTGCGATAGATGGTCTCGTGGGACACCTGACGGCTCGCATCATCGGGATAGGTGCGTTTGAGCCAGCCGGCCACCTGCTCAGGCGACCACTGCCGCTGGATCTTCTCTGCCACGCGAGCAGCCAAGGCTCGATGCAGCGCCAGCTTACAGGTCTTGGGGCGCCGCGCTCGGTCCCAGGCAGCCAGGTCGGCTTGGTTGGCGCGGTAGCCTTCAGCGCCCTCGTTGCGCCCGATCTCGCGGCTGACCGTGGATGGCGCCCGTCCCAGCAACGCGGCGATCGTGCGGATCGACCGTCCCGTCGCCAAGCCGCGGGAGATCTCCTCGCGCTCGGCCAGGTTCAGTGCCCTCGCGGATCGTCGCCTTGTCGGCGGACGAATGCCGCCATGCTCGGCCAGGATGTTTCGGACGGAGCTGTGGTGCCGGTCAAACAGGGACGCGATCTGGTGCAGCGACTCGCCCTGCTGCCAGCGATCCCACATCAGTGCCTTCTGGGTGTCGGTGTAGTAGATCCTCTTCCTACGCTTCATCTGCAACACTCCCGCTGCCTATGCAGCTATCCGTGTGTTGCGTCGATCATATGAATCCGCGGTCGGAAGCGGACACTAAGCACCCGCACTTACCCGTTGGCCGCCGGGGGCACTACGTAGTGGCAGGGCACGAGCGCGTCGACATCGATAGGGAATACCGCACTGGTTGTGTTCAAGCAGTCACGATGCTGGTTGGACGCGCTCGGAAAATTCCTTTGTCAAGAGCCAGGTCTTGGACTTTCCAAGACAGCTTCCAGCTCTGCGACCCTTTGCTCTAGCTCCACCTCGCGAGTGATATCGGAGAAAGCTCCGAACCATCGCTCTACTACGCCATCTACAATTTGAGGGCGCGCTCGGCTACGAACCCAACGCCAAGTGCCCTCAGGCCACTCCACGCGGAACCGCGTTTCGAAGGGCAGGCCCGTTGGTAGCCAGGCTAACCATTGCTCACGAACTCGCACGCGATCATCCGAGTTCATCCTTAAGTACCAGGAGTTGAGTCGATCCTCGACGCTACGGCCTTGCGGCTCGTCAGCCATAGGACTGATGTAACTGAGTGAGCCGTCCGGCTCGGCTATCCACATGACGGTGGGACTGAGCTCAACTGAATTTCTGTACTGACGCTCGCTGTCATGAAGCGCCAGCTCCGCACGTTTTCGCGCTGTTATATCGAGCGATACGACCGAAAGGTGGTACGCCCCCGATTCCGTAGACACCTGATAGTGTCTTTTGAGGATCGGAGGATCTATGGCGAGCAAGCGATTCACAGACGAGTTCAAGGCCGAGGCGGTCAAGCAGGTCAGCGAGCGCGGTTACCCCGTCACTGAAGTTGCCGAGCGACTCGGCGTGTCATCGCACAGTCTGTACGGCTGGCTTCGTGAGCGCGGGATAAGTCGCGAAGTGCGCAAGGCCAAGAAGAGCGTGGACCTTGTCCAAGAGAACGCCCGGCTGCGTGCCGAGCTGCGTCGCGCCGAAGAGGAGCGCGACATCTTAAAAAAGGCCGCCGCGTACTTTGCCAAGGGGTAAGGGCAAGGTACGCCTTCATGCAGGCCCATCAGCAGCAGTTTCGGGTCGTGACGATGTGCCGGGTGCTCAAGGTAGAGCGCAGCGGTTACTACGCATGGCTGAAGTGTCCGCAGTCGGCACGTGCCAAAGAAGATGCTCGCCTGTTGGCGTACATCGAGGAGTCTTACCTGGCCTCCGGTGGCGTGTACGGCAGTCGTAATGTGCACCGCGATCTGACCGAAGCCGGCGAACGTATTGGCCGTAAGCGGGTGGAGCGATTGATGCGGCAGAAGGGACTGCGCTCGGTGCGCTCTCCGCTGCGTCGCAGATACAAGGGCGGTAAGCCTGCAGTCGTGGCGCCCAATCGCTTGCAACGACAGTTCACGGTCAAGCAACCCGACCTTGCCTGGGTCACCGACATCACTTACCTGCGCACCGCCGAAGGTTGGTTGTATCTGGCCGTGGTGATCGACCTCTACTCGCGCGCGGTCATTGGTTGGTCGATGAAATCCAGCTTGGCGCGCGAACTGGCGATGGATGCTTTGCTGATGGCTATCTGGCGTCGTCGACCCACATCGGAGGTCGTCATCCACTCCGACCAGGGCGTGCAATACGGCAGCGACGACTGGCGTCGCTTTTGCCGCGAGCACGGCTTGGAAGTCAGCATGAGTCGTCGTGGCAACTGCTGGGACAACTCAGTGGCTGAGTCGTTCTTCAGCAGCCTGAAGAAGGAGCGCGTACGCGGCAGGGTCTATAGCAGTCGCGAAGAAGCGCGCAGCGACGTGTTCGATTACATCGAGGTTTTCTACAATCGACAGCGCCGCCATGGACATCTGGGAGGCCTTGCCCCAATGATGTTTGAGGCGGCTAACTCAAAACAAAGCCCCTAACCGTCTACGAAAGCGGGGGCGTACCAAGGCCAAGAAGCAAACCCGCGTCATCCACTACTCTGTGATGATAGATGAGGTACACCTCCTGAGCTCCGGGAAACTGAAACTCCAGAGGATCCCCTTGCTCGCCTAGTAGCTTTCTATCGACGATCTCCTCAATCATGGTCGCCACTTCCGAACTGAAAGTCTCCCGAATTGTCCTGCCCACAACTTGCTCGGGTGGCCTATCCAGCATTTTGCAGAACGCCTCGTTAGCTGCCACATGGCGCTTGGCGGTATCGACGAAACAAAGACCCACAGGCGAAGCCGTGTACAACGTTTCCAGCTGATACTGGCGGTGATATGGGGACAGGGTGACTGAACTTTCGGCGCTTACCGGAGTCGCTCCCGGACCGAGAAAAAGGTGCGCATCCTCCGCTGCAGCCGGCCGCCCAAATAGCCAGCCCTGGCCGTACTCGCAGCCGAGCCGCCTTAGAAAATCAGCGTGTTCCGGTGTCTCGATCGATTCGGCAACCACTGGAACTTCAAGAGAATGACCCAACCCGACAATTGCAGAAATGATTCTTCTGCTATCAGCGTCGATGTCAATTCTTCGGATGAACCCACCATCTATCTTGATCTCGTCGAAATCAATCTCGTTGAGCCTTGCTAGGCTCGAGAAGCCAGCTCCGAAGTCGTCCAGGACGACCTTCATCCCCTTCTTCTTGAGTAATTGGACGGCACGCCTAACTGCCTGCTCGTCTTCAACCAGCTCCGCCTCCGTCATCTCAATCCGAACGCGGCTGAAAGCGAAGCCCGCTTCAGTGACTGCATCCGCTAGCAGGGTCATCGCCTGAACATCCTGCATCAGGCTGGGTGGGACGTTGAAGGCCAGGTAGAAATCATGGGGCCACGCGCTAGCTGAAGTGCACGCGCTTCGGATCAAGTTGTAGGTCAGAATTGCGAGAAGAGACTTCGCCTGTGCTGCAGGAATGAACTCTTCAGGGGAGACTGGACCGAGTTCGCTGTCAGTCCAGCGAGCCAACACCTCAAACCCGACCGTTCGGGTGGAACGAAGATGGACGATAGGCTGAAAGACGGGCGCAATGTGTTGGAAGCATACTGCCTCAGCAATACGGTCATGAACTGGTCGGCGAATGATCACTTTACTGCCTCATCAGTTCAGGGTGCTTAGTGTAAGTCAGCAGTCATCTTGTTAGTTCTGCTTAGCGATGGACGGTGCAAAAGGCCCGTCTGAGAGATCCGTGCTCAACTAGATGTACGAGGCGAATTGTCTCAAGACATTGGGCAAGCCCCCACGTGTGCCAAGGCATAGTCCATGCGTCACAACCCATCGCTCTGCATTTCTTTGGACGCGCGCACAGATTCCGATATGTGCGTTCAGTGCATCTGGTTCAAGCTATAGCCCTATAGAAGATGTCTTTGGATATAGCGTGCGCGTGTCGATTTTCTGTGTATTGAGGTTGAAATGCGTAGGCGAGCACCAGGAGGTGCGTTCATGAGTACGCGCACGGAGTTCAGCGACGAAGACCTTCCACCTGTTCTTAGAAGGCTGATTTCAGAAGGAAGACTCAGAGACTATGTGCTCATTGAGCTATACGCCACGCTGCCATTGAGCATAGAGCGCCTAGTCAAGTTGCGGGCGGGGAATCTACTTCCTTGCCCCGACGATTCGGCTTCGCTCTGCTTTCTCCATGGAGGTGGATTTCGAAAGATCCATGTGGACGACGACGGGCTGTTCGCTATCCGCGTATGGGTCGAACTCGCCAAGTTGGAAGCTACGGACTACCTGTTTCCTTCCGCGAGATCGATGCATGGACACCTGTGCTCGAGGCAAGCTCGCAGGATCATTGACGCGCAGTTCCATAGTGCGGACGGAACCATCGTTGACAGCGAGCAAGCTTGGAAAGCCGAACTAGGGAACAGCTTCAAGTGTAGAGTGAGCCGCTGGCCTTGGATCGAGTGTGTAAGAGCTCAGTCTGGCGAGAAATGCGTCACGCACTGTGAAGGTATGCCCGATGCTAAGGTCACCCGGCCTTTCCGAAGGCACGGCGTCTTGAAGCCAAGATTACCTCGCGTTTAGGGATGAATCCTGCCATTTGGAAAATCTCCCTAAGTATCGGCCATCGCAGGGACGACTTTACGGATGCAGTTGCCGTACCTTGCCAAAGTAGGGGTTCGAACAAGCCAGTCGGCCGACGTCCGCTGTCGACCGATAACGGACATGGATCTGGATGAATGGAGGCGCCTGCTTGATGGGCGCCTCCATTGCGTCAGTAATCAACGTCGAGCGTTGGCGACGGCCACGTTGCCGTGCCCGCCGTTGGATGTTTTCAAAAGTCCCAGCGGCCGGCGATGGACACAGGTATTGAGACGCGACTTCCGGTGTCGTTGATGGCCGCCAGGCCGAGCCCGCCGATCGCGGAATCGTCGTCGGAGAGATCGTCGATGTAGTTCACCCCTGCAGCGAGTGTCATGCTGAAGCGCTCGGTGAACGAGATCTGTGCGCCGGCCTCAAGCCCGCCGCTCAGCGCCCAGCCCTTCTCGTAGAAAGGCGCATTTGGGATCGTGATCGCGGCGTCGGGGATCTCGAAGGTGGCCCGGATCACGTCGGTTTCGGTCGCACCCAGGCGTGCCGCAAAGAACGGCCTGACCCGGCCGCCGTCGCGAAAGAAGCGCCGGTAACCCGCCTCCCACGTGTACGCGTCATAGCTTGAGAACCTTCCGAAGACGTCGAGCTCGGCATCGAGCGCCGGCACGTATGCCGCACCGACACGCACGCGGCCTTCGTCCGCGCTGGTCTCCCTAGCCTGAAGGAATACTTCGCTCCGATCACTCAGTCCATAGCCCAGTTCCAAGCCCAACGACCTGGCCGTGCCGTAGATCTGCTCGTGGCTACGGGAGCGAATGCGCAACTCCGCACTGACACCTGCAAGTGCGGGATTCAACGGACCGAGATCCGGCACCGGCGCCACGGCGCCAGAGTGGACGTTGCCGCTGATCGGCATGTCCACGCCGCCCGAAACCGACATGGAGAACTTGCCTTCTTCTGGACCTGCCGCGTAGACGGGGCCAGCCATCACCAACATCAATGCGCCAAGAATCTTGGTATTCATGTGCCACTCCCAGGGGTTGAGTCAGCTGCTTACTTTCTGTAAGCCAATCCGCTACGCGCTGACCGAGGGAGAAGATTCAAGGGAGAGCACGAACGTAAGCGGGGTTTCAAAAGACCTCACGCGTTATGCACGTTGCTGTATCGGCTGGCGCCGCTGGTCGGCACACGTTGCTGCTTGCCTCGAAGCCGCATCTAGCCGACACCGCCTTTCGTAAGCGCAACACCAAACGTCTCACGCGCCGTTTGCTAAGGCAGGTCGTGTAATCCCTGCCGCTCGCATGACTGATTTCGCGTGTCCTTGTTGAAGGTTCTTCCCCTGAGTACTTACATCACAGGAACACAGACCATGAATACGCTTCGGCTTTGCTGCTGTGCCCTCGTTACAGCAGCCCTCATCCCCGCATCCGCCTTGGCCGCGCCCACGGTCAGTACGCTAGGCGGCGACACCCGTGTGCAGCTTTCCGGCGACTTTGTCGGTGCGCTTACCTCCCTTGGCGTGTCGGTGCGTGCCTCTTATCCTGCCCGCTTGCGTGGGGCCAACGCCGCCTTTCCCATTCCGGGAGGCGAACTGGATCTGGGCAACCTGAAAGGAGAAGTGGATCATGCCGGCGGATTGTCCCTGCAAGCGGGCGGCACCCAAGTCAACCTCAGTAGCTACACCATCGATACGACCGGCGCTGCTCCTGTGCTCACCGGGCTGGTGAAAGTCAATGACAGCGTACTGGGACGGCTGCCGTTGTTTGACATCACGCTGGTCAGCGCCCCCATCGTCCGAGGGCTGCACTCGCGCGCGGGCTCGGTGCAGCTGAATGACGTGCAGCTGACACTCAACGCCGATGCTGCTGTCGCGCTGAATACCGTCTTCAATGTCACCGCATTCCAGGCCGGATTGCCGATAGGGACCGCGCGGGTGAATACGTACTTCTACGAGCCTTCGCCTTGAGGATTCTGGCGTGGACGAAGACCGGGGACGTACTCCCGGTCTTCCTACTGTTGGACACGCTATGAGCGAGCGTCATACGCCTGTCGAGCTAAGCGCTCCGCAGCGGCATGGCGTGTTGCCCGTCCTCGTCAATGTGCTGGGCAATCAACTTGTATGGCTGGTCGCAGTCATTGCAGCTGGAAAAGACATGGCGTGGCCGGGCGTACTGGCGAGCGCTGTCTTCGTCGGCCTTCATCTAAGAATGGCGCGCACGCCTTTGGTAGAGCTCAAGTTGGTTGCAGCAGCCATCGGCTGCGGCTTGGTGGTGGACGGCGTAGCCGGCTCACAAGGATGGCTGGTGTATCGCGCTGCCCCACTGGGTAGCGAGATCGCTGCACCCTGGATTCTTGCGCTGTGGGCGGCGCTGGCGGTCACCCTGACCGTGTCGATGCACGGTCTGCAGCGCCGCTTGTGGTTGGCTGGCTTGGTGGGCGGTATCGGCGGACCGCTCGCTTACCTTGCGGCGGCACGAGGTTGGGGATCTGTGGCGCTGGTAAGTCCGGAATGGGTGGGTCTGCTTTGGCTGGGCTCGGCGTGGGCAGTAGCACTGCCCGGACTGCTCTGGGCGGCTCGTTACTTAACCGCTACCACCTTCCGACGTCGCAAAACCTCATCTGCGTGATTCCATGATCTCTTTTTTGTCGTCGGCATCACGCCACGGTGCTCCACACTAGCGAGGTGGGCTGGAGCTCTGCACTCCCCTCGTCTCAAGTCCGTAATCTCATCTGGGAAGGTCTCATGACGCGTACGCAACAGGTGATTGGCTTGGCTGGGTGGCTACTGCTTTGCTACGCCGCGGCAGGGGTTGGGGCGGTGGCCTCAGTACACGCGGACGTCTTCTATAAGAGTTTGACGCTGCCTTCGTGGGCACCGCCTGCGAGTGTATTTGGGCCGGTGTGGACCGTGCTCTACGGCGCTATGGGTGTGGCCGCCTGGCTGGTGTGGCGAAACGGTGGCTGGGCGAAGCACCAAGGGGTGTTGACCCTGTTTCTAGCGCAGTTGGCAGTGAACACCTTGTGGAGCTGGCTGTTCTTTCATTGGCAACGTGGCGGTTGGGCGCTCGCCGATATCGTCGCTCTATGGCTGCTCATCATCGCTACCCTGATCGGCTTTTGGCGGGTGAGGCGCAGTGCGGGGCTGTTGATGTTGCCTTACCTGGCCTGGGTCAGCTTCGCATCGGCACTGAATCTCGCCGCCTGGAAGCTCAATCCACTCGTGCTTGGTTGAGCAAGTGCTTGGCTTGGTAGTAAAGAAGCAAGACTGAAGAACTGTGTGTAACTCTCGCTACACAGCGACTCGCAGGTCGCTTTAGCTGACCGAGAAGGGGCCAACACCAGCCACACGCTCGGATATCTCAGGCTTCAAGGGAGCGAAACGATGTCAATAAATGCCAAGCTGCCTCCTGAGCTCTCCTGGCGTCAGGAGTTGGATCAACACACGCTCTATTTGGATGACATTCCAGTTGTCCGTGTGGAGCCCATGGTTCGCGGCCTGATGGTTCGTACACTTGTTCATGGGCCACGCTTGAGTGCCCAAGAGACGATGGTTCGCTCGGTGGATCGCGGTAAGGCCCTGGCAAATCGCTGGGCAACGGCACGCCTTACCGTAATCCGGGAAACGTGTTCTAACTGCATCCAGCACGGACTAGACAGTAAGAGCGAGGCTTCCGAAGCGCCCTCTATTGCCCGCTGGCTTCAGACATGACGGAGCGTCCAGCCCTACCCAAAGACTTCCCCATCTTCTTAGAGCGAGCTGTCAGGTGACAGGATCCATGGCAAATCGCATTCGTCAGGCCAGGTTGGATGCCTCCCTGACACAGACGCAGTTGGCCGAGCCTTTAGGCGTCAACCGAAGTGCAGTGGCTCAATGGGAGCGAGTCGAGGGCGGAACCCAGCCCAGTATTAGCCATCTCATCCAGATTGCTGAGATGACGCAGGTTGCTTTCGAGTGGCTGGCAACGGGACACGGAAAGGCTCAAAAGCGCCGCCCCTCAAAACCGCCAAAGAACGAGATCGAATACGCAAGAGACGCCTACGAATCTGCCTGTCTCCAGTCGCTCAGGCGAATACCTGCTCGCCGTCGCGGCTTGGTCGCTCATCTGCTGTGCGAGCTCACAAGTAGACGCTAGAACGAGCGTTTCAACCAGTCCGGGTACCCAGCGAGCATGATGTTAGCCACGCGCTCATCCATCAGGATCGCGCCGTTCAAGCGCATGTGATCTTCAATAAACTTCCGGCCGGCGGTATCCCGAGAAAGAAACCGCATATCGGGTGCGCGGTCCTTTAATTCGGACGTGTGCGAGGCGGGGATCGGGCTATCAGCTGGGCACACATAGTACCCCACCGTCAACGCGGTAGAGGTTCAGTCTCATGGAGCGGCCAATGCGGTTCCCGGCCGCCAGGTGTACTGCAGGTCGCAGTAGATGGGGCGCACAATATCAAAGAGTTCTCGGCGAAACCTGAATTATTCAGGTTCACGCTTCAAGCCAGATTACACGAGCGGATTGCCCCCTTCTGGCTGTGTAAAATCGCCCCCCGCAGGGCGTCTGCCCGGACATGGGGAAACCAGGGTGTCTTCGAAATTAAGTGCGCTCGCCTACGTGAGTCGAGCAACCGAGCAGTTGGACAGCACTAGGCTCAGGAGCCTATTGGCAGACGCTATCGAGTTCAATGGAAAGCACGATCTTTCGGGCGCTTTGGTCTTCGACGGCTCCTGCTTTTTTCAGTACATCGAAGGACCCCGTGGCAGCCTATCCGAGGCAGTCTCGCGCATCCGCGCGTCTCGATCTCACGTAGTTCTGCTCCATCTCATGGACGGTCCGGTTGCCGCGCGGCGCTTCGAGGGATGGGAGATGTTTTACCGCGACGGCGCTGCGTCCGGGATCGAGGGGTTGAATTGGCTACCAGGCAGGGAACCGCAAAGCGACCTCAAAAGGGATTTGGTTGCAAACTCACTAAGCTACTTCTGGCGCAACTTCGACAAGGATATTTCGCCAGCCCGCCCCATCTGAAAAGCGCCGGCTTTTGACCAAGAAGCCGGACAAAGTCCCGAGCGAATTGAGGTGGAGCGAATCAGCCCACCGCAGAAGCTAGCGGGGGCTGGTCGGTAGTGTCCTGACTTTGGCTGTGACTGAGGTCCGCGAGGCGATAGCCTGCACTTTGAACCGTTTGCAGAAGCGGACTACTGAAATCCTTATCGATTCCCTTCCGAAGATTGTAGAGATGGCTTCTCAGCACATCCGAATCAGGCAGGTCGTCACCCCAGATTTCGCGCTCGATCTCTCGACGGGTCACCACGCGTGGAGACTCGCGCATCAAGATCTGAAGCAATTGGGTGGCAACGCGCGAAAGATGAAGCTCTTTGCCCGCGCGTGTCGCCCGCTGACTCGCGGGGTCGTAAGTGAGATCACCGACGCGCAAGGCTTGCCCACACAGTTGCTTACGGTTGCGACGGATGACCGCGCGCAGACGGGCCTCTAGTTCCTGCGCAGCAAAGGGCTTGGTGAGGTAGTCATCTACTCCGAGCTCCAGCCCTCGGATCTTGTCCTCAAGCGTGTCGCGGGCTGTCACCATGATGATGGGGGTCGACATCCGGGACTCTTCCCGCAGTTTACGAACCACCTCCAGACCGTCCATACGTGGCATGTTGCCATCGAGCACGATCGCGTCGTAGCGGTTCTCCTGAGCTAGCCGATAGCCCTCCATGCCATCTACCGCATAGTCAACGTCCAGCCCCCTGGTCTCTAGGTAGCTGCCGACCGCTTCTGCAAGGATTCGATTGTCCTCAACAAGAAGGATGATCCCGGAATTAGACACGCTGTCGCCCCACCTCTGTCGGTTTCACTAAACTGAATCAGGGCTCGTCATGGCTATGTGAAGAAGACGGCGACCCGAGACGTTGCAGGTGACTCACAGCCTGCGCGACAGATGGGAAATCCACCGCTCCCTGCCAGAAGTGGTGGTTGTGGTATATCGATCATCGCCACGATCAAGCCAAAGATCGCACCTTCTTCTCCCGGTCCCACTGGCGCGTGCGTGCGGCAGCGATGAAGGCCTGCGTCAGATCGGCATCCACCACACCGGCATCGCGACCGATGCCGGCCGCTTTCAACACGGGCTGCGCACCTGCATCGGTACCGATCGCCTTCAGGTGTCCGAACGCGTCGCGCACGAAGTCGACGGCGGCGGCTTCCTTGGCCAACCGCTTGCCCGCATCCGGCGACAGGATCACGGCCACCGCATCGAACAGCACCGACGGCGTACCCGCCAGCTGTCCGTCGGCCGCCAGGCGCGCGCCATCGTCCAGCGTCGCCCCGCCCAGCCGCGGTGCGACGATCTTGACGGTGGCGCCTTCGCGCTCGATCGCCTTGCGCAACGCTTTGACCACGGCGGCATCCGAGCCATCGTCCACCAGCAGCCCGACGCAACGACCCTCCAACGTGTCGCGCATCCGGTCGATGATGCGCAGGGCCGGCGACGCCGGCAGGTCTTTCGGCATGACGGCCGCAGGCGGCGCATCCGGCAGCGACGTCATGCCGAGTCCATCGCGCACCCGTTCCGCCAGCGACGGATCGACGTGGCGAAGATGACCGACGATGGCCTCGCGCACATGCGGCGTCTGTACCTTGGACAGTTCGAACACCAGCGCCGACGCGATGTGCGCCTGTTCGTGCTTGCCTTGGCTGCGGAAGAACAGGCGTGCCTGGCTGTAGTGATCCGCGAAGGATGCCGGCCGCAGGCGCTGCTTGCCGCCCTCCTCCGTCCTCGTGGCATGGCTGCGGAACCCCTGCGGTGTTTCGCGCGGCGAATCCGGCTGAAGCGAACTGGGTTCGTAGTTGACCCGTCCTTTCGGAACGGACATCTGCATATGCCCGTCCCGCTGCAGGTTGGCGAACGGACACTTCGGCGCGTTGACAGGAATCTGGTGGAAGTTGGGGCCGCCCAAGCGCGACAGCTGGGTGTCGAGGTAGGAGAACAACCGCCCCTGCAGCAGCGGATCGTCGCTGAAGTCGATGCCGGGCACGATGTTCGCCGGGCAGTAGGCCACCTGTTCGGTCTCGGCGAAGAAGTTGTCGGGCCAGCGGTCCAGCACCATCCGCCCGATGATGGTCAGCGGGATGGTCTCCTCGGGGATCAGCTTGGTCGGGTCCAGGTGGTCGAACGGGAATCCGTCCGCCTGTTCTTCGGTGAACAGCTGCACACCCAGGTCCCACGCCGGGAACGCGCCGGCCTGGATCGCCTCGAACAGATCGCGCCGGTGGAAATCGTTGTCGGCGGCCTGCAGCTTCAGCGCCTCGTCCCAGACGGTCGACTGCAGGCCGAGCACCGGGCGCCAGTGGAACTTCACGAAGGTGGACCGGCCCTGCGCATCGAGCAGCCGGAAACTGTGCACGCCGAAGCCTTCGATGGTGCGCAGCGAACGCGGGATCGTGCGGTCGCTCATCGCCCACATGATCATGTGCATGGTTTCCGGCGTCAGCGACACGAAATCCCAGAACGTGTCGTGCGCACTGCCGGCCTGCGGGAATCCGCGGTCGGGCTCCATCTTCACCGCGTGGACCACGTCGGGAAACTTCATGGCGTCCTGGATGAAGAACACCGGGATGTTGTTGCCCACCAGATCCCAGTTGCCCTCGCCGGTGTAGAACTTGACCGCGAAGCCGCGCACGTCGCGTGGCGTATCCACCGAACCCGCGCCGCCGGCCACGGTGGAGAAACGCGTGAATACGGGCGTACGCACGCCCACCTCGGTGAGCACCTTGGCCGTCGTGTACTTGCCTAGCGATTTCTTCAGCTCGAAATAGCCGTGCGCGGCCGTGCCGCGCGCGTGGACGATCCGCTCGGGAATGCGCTCGTGGTCGAAGTGGGTGATCTTCTCCCGCAGGATGAAGTCTTCCAGCAGCGTCGGGCCGCGCGGTGCGCTGCGTAGCGAGTTCTGGTTGTCGGCTACCGTAATGCCCTGGTTGGTGGTCAACGGCGGATGCTGCCCGCCGGCCACGTCATGGCGTTCGTCGCCGCCGCCACGCGGCGCGGGCTGCGTCCTGGACGTCTTGGGGGAACGGGCGGGCTTCTTCTGGCTGGCCATGGCATCTGCGTCCGGAGTCGAGGGAAACGTAAGGGGACTTGCACGAGCGCCGCGCCGCAGACGATCTGTGGGAACACTGAGCATTGCTGCCAGCCCTTCAACGAGCCGATGCTACATCGGCCGGATTCACGACTATCCGCTACGCGCATCTTCCACAGGCGGCGTGACTACGATGTGCACTCTGGATTGTCGCGCGTTAGCTAAAAGCGTTGCACCTAGTTGCCGGTCGCATTGCTTGAGGCCTCGTAAAGCTTCGATGTTCGCAGTTCGGCCCGACCAGACCTTGCCTATGCCAGAGGCGTAGCAAAAGCCAGCTAGGCGTTGACATGGCATCTACACGAACTCCGTAACGTTCAGCTTTCACACTCACCAGATGGAGGATGAAAGCCATGTCCATTAGCGTCCAGCTGCCGCCGGACTACGTCTGGGAAGAAGACAACGGTGAGGAAATCCTCTCTCTCAATGGTTATCCCCTCGTGCGCGTCGCCCCTGTAGGGTCGGCCTGGCGAGTCGAGACGCTACTGGAGGCTCCGGATATCACGCCTCAGCAGGTGGCTGTGCGACGTGCGGAGTACGGAAGGGGCTGGGCCAACCGTTGGGTGTTGCAGCGTCAGCGGCTTATAGCTCCGGCATGCGGACGCCCGGAATTGGCACCGCCCGTGGTCCATGGACCGCCCCGCCGGATCTTTGCTTGGCAAATGCCCAGTTGGGCGCGAGCATCTTGACGGGGCATTCGATCTGGTCGCTCAAGTCGTCAAGTGCATTTAAGGACAGGGCTCGCACTCTGCATGGTGTTGGCTTGAGGGGGCACGGCTTGGAAGCGACCGGAACAGGCGTGATTCCGCTATACGCCTCGACCAACCGTTTTGACGGCCAAGTTCACGAAGATGCGATGCGGCGACCGCTGTCGTGAGGACGTGCTCCAATTCCGTCGCGTCTGAGTGGATCATAGAGGCGGCGGCCTAATCGGTTGGCACGTGTCGGCGATGCGTTGACGCTAGCACTACATCCAACGCGAGAAAATTCCTCAAATCACTCGCAGGAAATCAGCACGAACACGTCTCTGGCGCCCACCTTTTATTGGCGCCAGAGCCCGCATGACGGCGACCCGTTCAAGGTCAACCCCCACCGCACGGCCCACACGCTCTACTGCGCCCAGCATCCGATCGCTCGAGTACAGCCCTCGGGCTTAGGGCTTGCTGTCCACTTCCTGGATCAGACTATCGACACCCCAGGTCGACCTGTGGCGGTCCCGACGGTCAAGAGGGGGAAAGTGTTTGTAGAGAACTGGATCCGTGATCGAGAAGCGAGTGTGATCGCTGCGTATCAGGCACAGCAATTCCCCTCCCTCTCAGGGCCGTGCGGCTCGCTTTCAACCGCTGGGAACTGCGCAGGCCCGTAGTGGGCTTTCGATGTCTGCCTCCGGCCAGAAGCGGACTCTGAGCCGGAGGCTTACCCCAACATGCCCTCGACGGGTGCCATCTTTTAGTCCATCACGCCGGTTCGGCCTCCGCAAATTTCCAGCTGCCATCGAGGATGGCTTGGGGCGATACACGCAGACGGTGTAGTTCCAACCGGGAACGGTCCTTCAGGCGAGACGCGATTTTCCCACAGATGCCACGGGTCGCCGCGCCCCCTCCCGAAAAGACTGCCCGGCCGGCACTCGCTGCGCCGCGCGACCGACTAATCGCTCTCCTTTAGCAGGGCCGGGCGAGCGTCGTACCAGTCGCGCGCACCGACGATGTGCATCTTGCGCTGTCCGTCATGCAGCTCCATGCCCATCCCCAGCAAGCCCCAGCGTGCGTAGAGGTCGCCCGCTGGCGCGCCCGCGGCGATGCGCATGCGCGCCTTCAGGTCGAAGCGTTCGTTGCTGGCTTCGACGCGGTCCAGCACGATCTCGCCGCCGCGGATGCGCAGATCGCCAGTGGCCCGCGCCTGGCCAGCATCGACCAGGTTGCCTACCCATCCGGGGAAAGCGTCGCGCTCTGCGAACAGGCCAAGCACCACGCTGGCGTCGCGCATATCCACCTGGCCGCGGCCGGCCACTTCGAACGGTTCCTGCCAGTCAATCTCCCCTTGCGTTAGGCGCATGCGCGCCCACCAGCCGGCATCGGCGCCGGACGATTCCAGCCGCACGCCGTCCAGACGCACCGCCATCTCGTCGAGGGCATAGCGACGTTCGCCTTTCTCAACCCGTGACAGACGGCTGTCCAAGACCAGGTTGCCGGCCAGGCGCGACGGACCCAGCGCAAAGCGCACGTCCTGGCCGCGCATTTGCATGCGTCCACCGAGCATTTCGCCGGCATTGTCCAGGTGGATGTCGGCGCTGGCGCTGGCGCTGCCACCGAGTAGTCGCGCGCTCTGGGCAGGCATGTAGCGGTTGTAGCTGCGCAGGTCCGGCACCTGTGCGTCGTCGAAATGCAGGTGCGCATCCAGGTTCTCGTGGAACCGGGCCAGCGGGCCGGTGGACTGCAGGTCCAGGCGTAGGTCACGGCCGCGCAGGTCGATGCTCTCTGGAGCCGCGATGGGAGCCAAGGTGAATTGCTGCATCACAATCGCGATGGTGGTGTGCAGTGAGGCGTCGTCCTCGCCACGCATGCGCAGGCGTGCCCGGGCCTGCCCGCTGAACCTGTTGTCGAGGACGCGCGCCTGTACCTGCGCATCCTCCACGTCGACGCGGCTGCCCGCCTGCATTGCGCCAGCGTCCAGACGCACGTCAGCATCCAGGTTGGCGCGGCCGTTGATCTCCAGCCACGGGATGTCGTCCAGGAACACGTCGATCCAGCGCAGCGGCATCGCCGGCCAGCGGGTGCGCACGGTGCCGCCCAACGCGCGCAGCGGCCGCAGCCAGTCGTCTGGGCCAAGACGGCGATCGTCCACGCGCAGGTCGGCCGCCAGCCAAGGCGCGCCCTCGGAGGTGGGCGGCATCCGTGCCGCCAACGCGATCGCTTCGCGCTGAGTGCGCAGCGCCACGCCCAGCGGATGCCGCACTGCCTCCCCGTCGACGCCACGCGAGAAGACCGGCGCCGACCAGTCCAGCCAGCTGCCCGGCATCAGTGCGCCGCGGCTCAGGGTCAGGTCGGCTCGCAAACGGCCCGCGGCGCCGCGGGCACCCAGCGGCAATGCCTGGCCGTGGTGGGCGACCAGGTCAATGCCCGGCGCCGGGCCGTCCACCCGCATGCGCGCGTGCATAAGCCCCACTTTCTCGGCCCCCTGCGCGCGCTCGCGCGTATGCAGGGGCAGCGAGATCTCGAAGTCCAGCCGCCCGTCGCGCATCACCTCGACCTCGCCCACCTGCAGGATCGCATCGGGCATATGCAGGGTAGACGGGCCCACTTCCATCGCACCGCCATGCAGCCGTTTGCGGAAGACAAAGCGCGCCTGCCCATGCCCGCGTACGCGGGCATCGTAGAAATCCATGCGAAGCAGGCTCGGGGTGGTGATCGCATCGAAACTCAGCTCCCACGGCGGCTTGCCGGGGCGTTTGATGGTGGGTTTATCCTCGGCCACGCGCTGCACGTGCACCGAGACGTCCGCGGCACGGATAGTGCCGAAACCCACTTCGCGCCACAGCAGCGGCACGAGCTTAATCCGCCCATCGGCACGGGGACTGGCGACAAACCAGCGGTTGGTACGTGCATGGCCGCCCAGGACTATGCCCTGGGCATGGATGTGTCCCGGGTAGGCACTAAGTGCCCAGTCCCAGCGCGCCTGGAATCGATCCGGCTTACGGTTGATGACCTGCTCGCCAATGGTCGTGTTGAGGAACACGTTGGCGGCCAGCAGGTACGCCAGGTACAGCACCAGAAGCACAAAGCCAGCACGGCGCAACGTGCAGCGGTGGCTGGTGCACCACGAGTTGAAGGATTCCATGGACATGCGCCAAGTATTACCGAGCCGCCGTGAGGATGGCCTGCAAAAGGGGCGTTCGCGCGGCGATCACCCCTCTTTGCGGTGCAGGCGACGGGCATGGGCATGCGGACGCCGTTAGTGAATACGTAACCTCCCCCTGTCTCCGCTTCAGTAAAGGGCTTGGTTCACGAGGCTGCTTCTGACCCGCGCCTTGGACCATGCCTCTCGGACTGGATCACTACCCTGCATTTCGGTTCAGTGTGGGGCCTACCCATGAAAGTACTCGTCAGCGCAATCGGAGTCATCATTTACATACTGAGCTTGACCGTCGTTGTCGTTTGGTGGCGAGAGGCGCACTGTCAGAGACGAAGGCTGGAAGGTCCAAGCTTGGAGGGGCCCGCCGATAGGTGTATGTCGGCTATCGGCCAGAAGAGCCGCTCCCTGTCGTGATGGACGGGCACGAGCAGGCTATGCTGTCGCGCATGGGCGAGCCAGAAGACGTAGTGTTAGGAGACCGGGCCACAGCCATCATGTGGAGCCCGGATATCGTGAGCTTCATGCGTGGAGCCAGTGCTGATCGCGAATTGGACATTCGGGATGCTGCGGACGCACTAAATATGACGCTCCGCGTCTGGCTCGCAGGACCTGCTTCCAATCATCCGCATGGGCCTGTCTAGTAGCACTGCTGGACGGCATGCCAATGCATCGCCAAAGTCTTAAGTGTCTTGTTTAAGAAGACATAGACCCGAGACTGCCTCTTGGAGTACCTGCGCGTAGCACTGGATGTCCGCCTCCGGCCAGAAGCGGAAACTGACCACCGCTTCAGGTCGTGCCATCAAGCCCGGTCTGCTGCAATGGTCAGGAAATCGCCCATCATTCCTTGGGCAAGGGATCCCTTTGCGACCAGATCACCGAGATGATCTTCCAGCCCTCGTCGGTACGAACGAGATGCCACATCTCGCGACCCCAGTGTTCTTCTTTCCCGTTGAGGAGGAAAGCGTAGTCAAAGTTCACCGACGCGATCTCCCCGTCGGTGTCGATGACCACGTCCCGGAACACCTCCTCGCTAGGCTCCGAACCCGCCTCAGCGGTCCTCTCAATCATGGCCAGATAGTTGTTCTCTGGCCACCTGACTACCCGACGTGCTTCGGGAACGATCTTCTTGAGCCGGGCGACCCGTTGATCGTCATCCACGAGCTGCCAAGTTACATGCGCAGGGTCGTCAGAGAAGAACAAGCGGACGAACGTCGCTTTGTCCTTTTTGATGATGGATGTGCGGAACGCCTCCACGACTTCACGAATGGCGGCTACGTCCTTGGGATCGTTGTGCGCCGCCATTGCGGGCTGCAGACCGATAGACAACGAGAGAGCAAGGGTGAGCGCGAGGACGAGCTTCTGAATGGATGACATTGGAACTCTCCAAGGATTCGGCTACCTGAGAGGCGGACTACGTGCTTGGCTCCACCGCCTAGCCATGGCACCTAGCGGTTGTTACGGCGCGATCTTAGTGTCGCTGGTTTTGGCCAGCAAGGTATCTGCCATGCCCCCCACCCTGAACCGGATGCGTTCCCTCCGATGTCCGCTTTGGGTCGCGGATTCATATGATCGATGCAACACACGGGTAGCTGCGTAGGCAGCAGGAGTGTTGCGAATGAAGCGCAGGAAGAGGATCTACTACACCGACACCCAGAAGACGCTGATGTGGGATCGCTGGCAGCAGGGCGAGTCGCTACACCAGATCGCGGCCCTGTTCGATCGGCACCACAGCTCAGTGCGGAGCATCCTGGCTGAGCACGGCGGCATTCGTCCGCCGGTGCGGCGACGATCTCCGAGGGTGCTGAGCCTGGCTGATCGCGAAGAGATCTCCCGTGGGCTGGCGGCGGGACGATCGATCCGTGCGATCGCCGTCTCGCTAGGGCGCGCACCATCCACGATCAGCCGCGAGATCGAGCGCAACGAGGGCCGTGAAGGCTACCGTGCCAGCCAGGCCGACCAGGCTGCCTGGGGCAGAGCTCGACGCCCCAAGCCCTGTAAGCTGGCGCTGCATCGAGCCTTGGCCGCTCGCGTGGCAGAGAAGATCCAGCGGCAGTGGTCGCCTGAGCAGGTGGCCGGCTGGCTCAAACGCACCTATCCCGATGATGCGAGCCGTCAGGTGTCCCACGAGACCATCTATCGCACGCTCTACATCCAGTCGCGCGGAGCCTTGAAACAGGAGCTGCTCGCGCACCTCAGGCGCACGCGGGCGATGCGTCGCTCACGACATCACACCCAGAAGACGGAGAACCACGGCCGGATCACCGACACCGTCTCAATCAGCGAGCGGCCGGCCAGCGCTGAAGATCGAGCCCTGCCGGGACACTGGGAAGGCGATCTGCTGTTCGGTGACCGGAATAGTCAGATTGCCACGCTGGTGGAACGACAGACGCGCTATCTGATGCTGGTGAAGGTGGCAGGCAAGGACACCGAGACCGTGGTCAATGCACTGATCAAGAACGCACGCCGCCTGCCGAAGCAGCTGTACCGGTCGCTGACCTGGGATCGGGGCAAGGAGATGGCGGCGCACCGCCGCTTCACCTTGGCCACGGACATCCAGGTCTACTTCTGCGACCCGCACCATCCTTGGCAACGCGGTACCAACGAGAACACTAACGGCCTACTGCGGCAGTACTTCCCGAAGGGGATCAATCTGGCCGATGTCACGCAGGCCAAGCTGGACGCCGTTGCACGCCAGCTCAACGAACGGCCACGCAAGACGCTGGGCTACGAGACACCGGCAGAGCGATATCGACAAACTGTTGCGTCGATCGGTTGAATCCAAGGTCGTAAGCGGACAGCATGTCGCGCAGATTTGGAATCACGCAGCACTCTAGAATCACTCCAAGGCCATTCGGGCGCCAACGGATGATCAGCCTGCATCAGCGTCAGCAGTGTCCAGCGCAACCGTCCTCCTCGCAAAGCTTCGCAAGGCCGCTTCTCTCTCGTCCAGTACCTTGTCCATTGCAGCCAGGCGCACCCAGATGGCAGATCGCATCTCTTCGGGCGCGTCGGCCAGCAACTGCGCACGAAGTGCTCTGACGAAGCCCCGAGCGTCACAACCGACTTGTTCGTCGCGCAATCTCGCCATACTTTCTCGTAGACAAGCGCTGAGCTCTGATGCTGTTCTCATCACGATCACCAGTTAGTAGTCACTCACTTCCGGCCCCGGTACTCGCTGGCAAAGCCTGCCTGCATCTCGCCGTAAGGCATTTCACGTCCGGGCGGCACGTCGGCATAATTTTTGCCCCATATCCGTTGAGCACACCCCGATCACATCGGGCGGCGCAGCCTCGTGGTGCTCGGCATTCCGCCGAGTAGGAGACATTCCGATGAGCAGTAACACGGGCCAGCGCGATTCGCAGGGTAAGTCGGGCGAAAAAGGCCAACAGAAATCAAAAGACGAGACTGGCAAACATGCGAAGCCGCAGCAGGACCAGAAACGCGGTCAAGAGCAGAAGAAGCGCTGAACATAGAGAGCCCCAGACAGGGGCTCTTCGCTTATGAGGTACTGGAAGCGTTCAACCTACGGTTGCGAGTCCTGCATACCGGAGCACTGTGCCTTCGTCTTGAGTCGCTTGTTTAGTCGACTCCAGCCAGCGCGCCGCAGGACCAAAGTTCTTGATGAGGCTGCCCAACTCGTCTGTCAGGCACTTTGCGCAAGGCTGACCTCCCGGACTGGGCCTGCAGCATCGCGCGCAGGGCGACATCGTCGTCTTGCTTGCGGGCCTCAGCTGATAGGCGATCTTGTTCATAAGGGCGGCAGCGGTCTTAACCCGGTCCGTCCCAACGCCGATCGAGGCTGATGCGGGGGGTTTGATAGGCGGGACCATGGGAGTTCAACCACCGAAGGAAGAGATGCGGCGGGAATTTCTCCCCGCCGCGGGCAGTCCTTTGCATCCGCACCTTAGTTAGGCTTGGATTCCGGAAGGTTGACCTTGTCGATGCCGTGGATCACGCCATTCTTGGCAAGGATGTCCGGAAGCGTGACACGGGCGGCACCAATGCTGAGCTTGCCTTCAGTGACCTTGATCGGCGCAGTCTGGCCGTGCACCGTACGCGCCGATTGCCATTTCCCGACATCGGTCGTCGTCTTGCGGCCACTGACCAAGTGATAGTTGATCACTGAAGTCAGTTCATCCTTATTGGCAGGCTCGAGCAACCGATCGAGCGCACCTGTCGGTAGACCGGAGAATGCCTCGTCAGTTGGGGCAAAAAGCGTGAACTGCTCATCCCCGGCCAGTGAGGCCGTAAGGCCTGCCTTGTCGATGGCATTGATGAAGGTCGAGAAGGACTTGTTGGTCTTCAGCGTACCCAACAGATTCTGCTGGGCGAGGCCTTCTTTCTGTTTCATTTCCATGGGAATTTCCTACGAAGTAGACCCGTATCAGGGTCAAACGGACGGCCAAAGCCGTGGCCGGGCGAAATGCCAGGCGCGAGCTCAATGCGGAGAGTAGGAGGGGTGGAGCGCGGCTGAGCAGCCGATACGGTATTGCACCGCAACACCCGCACCCTGCGCCTTTGGTTGTTAGTCTGGTGTGACGCCATCCGCAAGATCACGTTCTATTCCTTCCGTAACGTGGTAGCTTCGTACAACGCGGAATTCCGATGCTTGGTTAGCTTTCGCGCCCGCAGTGTGCCGGCTCGCACAATTTGCCGGAGCTGCCATGACTATCAAACGACACCGTGTCGTTTCGACCGATTCCCCGTTTCAGAACATCACTCATGCCCTAAGGGAGCGTGCGCTGCAGTGTGCCGAGAATGAGGGATGGCCCGTCCTTAGAGATGCGGTCGAACCTTACTTGGCGATAGCCAAATCCAATCTTGTTCAGTGCATCGTGCAGCAAAGGGATAAGCATGCCGAAGAGGAGACGTCCTTCTGGTCAGGAAGAACCACGGCACTTCGTCGCGTAGGACCGAGCACGCGACGCGGGTTGGCGCTTGTGACCTCGGGTGCACGGTATCGCAGCCATGAATAGCATCTCGTTAGTTATTTCGTCGCAAAGCGTTGAGTGCATCGACAGTCGTCTCGATCCGGAGATGGACTCGCGATTGAATTCATTTCGCCTTGTTCATGAGCAGAAAAACTTCGAAGGTGACGTTTGTTGGCTCTTCTTCGCCAATGCCGATCTTACTAAGCCGGAGGCTCTTTCCCGCGCTCAGCAATGGTACGCATCTACGCACCATTCTCTTTGGCCGGGCATGTTCCATTAGTTGCCATCGAAGCGATCAGAGCTAATGCCACTGCGCTACTATCGGACAAAAGCTCGGAACGAAAGACGGCAGGTCTTCGTTCTTCGTTTGGGCGTTGGCCAGTCCATTGGCCCAACGGCGTTGACAGCGATATGGGCCACGGCTTGTGATTCGCCTGATGTCAGCGTAA
This sequence comes from Pseudoxanthomonas sp. LjRoot143, assembly GCF_964252945.1. Lineage (NCBI taxonomy): Bacteria > Pseudomonadati > Pseudomonadota > Gammaproteobacteria > Lysobacterales > Lysobacteraceae > Pseudoxanthomonas > Pseudoxanthomonas sp. LjRoot143. The sequence continues at coordinate 3,255,055 of NZ_CAXUPM020000001.1, forward strand.
GCCGTCGTGCCCAGGACAATGCTGGCTACGGCATCCGTCCGTGCTACGGCCTTTGGGCGGGACAGGCCATTAGCCGACTTCCGGCCGAGCAGAAGCTACGCGACATGCTGGATGCCAACGGGTACTTCTTCACATTGACCTCAACACTAGCTTAGGGTCATTCAAGGCGGTACATGGCGCCACTTAGGTTCTATCCAGTCGCGGTGATGTTGGACGCAACTTGAGCTGATTCGTGACAACCCTTTTCAGGCTGTGCGAACTCCTATCTCACCGAATGTCCGCTATCGGCCTTGGATTCAACCGATCGACGCAACAGTTTGTCGATATCGCTCTGCTGGTGTTTCGTAGTCCAGCGTCTTGCGTGGCCGCTCGTTGAGTTGGCGTGCAACGGCGTCCAGCTTGGCCTGCGTGACATCGGCCAGATTGATTCCCTTCGGGAAGTACTGCCGCAGTAGGCCGTTGGTGTTCTCGTTGGTACCGCGTTGCCAAGGATGGTGCGGGTCGCAGAAGTAGACCTGGATGTCCGTGGCCAAGGTGAAGCGGCGGTGCGCCGCCATCTCCTTGCCCCGATCCCAGGTCAGCGACCGGTACAGCTGCTTCGGCAGACGGCGTGCGTTCTTGATCAGTGCATTGACCACGGTCTCCGTGTCCTTGCCTGCCACCTTCACCAGCATCAGATACCGCGTCTGTCGCTCCACCAGCGTGGCGATCTGACTGTTCCGGTCACCGAACAGCAGGTCGCCTTCCCAGTGCCCTGGCACGGCCCGATCTTCGGCACTGGCCGGCCGCTCGCTGATCGAGACGGTGTCAGCAATCCGGCCGTGGTTCTCTGTCTTCTGGGTGTGGTGTCGTGATCGACGCATCGCCCGCGTGCGCCTCAGATGGGCGAGCAGTTCCTGCTTCAGCGCCCCGCGCGACTGGATATAGAGCGTGCGATAGATGGTCTCGTGGGACACCTGACGGCTCGCATCATCGGGATAGGTGCGTTTGAGCCAGCCGGCCACCTGCTCAGGCGACCACTGCCGCTGGATCTTCTCTGCCACGCGAGCAGCCAAGGCTCGATGCAGCGCCAGCTTACAGGTCTTGGGGCGCCGCGCTCGGTCCCAGGCAGCCAGGTCGGCTTGGTTGGCGCGGTAGCCTTCAGCGCCCTCGTTGCGCCCGATCTCGCGGCTGACCGTGGATGGCGCCCGTCCCAGCAACGCGGCGATCGTGCGGATCGACCGTCCCGTCGCCAAGCCGCGGGAGATCTCCTCGCGCTCGGCCAGGTTCAGTGCCCTCGCGGATCGTCGCCTTGTCGGCGGACGAATGCCGCCATGCTCGGCCAGGATGTTTCGGACGGAGCTGTGGTGCCGGTCAAACAGGGACGCGATCTGGTGCAGCGACTCGCCCTGCTGCCAGCGATCCCACATCAGTGCCTTCTGGGTGTCGGTGTAGTAGATCCTCTTCCTACGCTTCATCTGCAACACTCCCGCTGCCTATGCAGCTATCCGTGTGTTGCGTCGATCATATGAATCCGCGGCCAGAAGCGGACAAACGCAGGAAAAAGGTATTGATGCACGCAATATGCATCGGGCGCGCCAAGCGCCATGCTTCGGGAACATGGAAAAGAAAACGGCAGGGATTGCCCCTGCCGCTTGCATTCCTTTGCTGCCTCACCTCAGCGAGGCGGGGGTTCGGGAATGTTGACTTTGTCGATGCCATGGATCACGCCATTCCTGGGCATGATGTCGGGACGCGTGATCTGCGCCCCGTCGATGCTTAGCTGACTACCCACTATCGCGATGGATGCAGCCTGCCCTTGCAGCGTGGGCGCTGCTTCCCATCCTCCGACGTCCATGATTGTCTTGCGGCCGAGAACCACGTGCCGTGCGGCAGTTGCCGGAACGCTTCATCCGTGGGCGCGAACAACGTGTACTGATCGGCACCGTTGAATGATTCCGTCAGTCCGGCCTTGTCAATCGCATAAATGAAGGTGCGGAACGAACGCTTGCTTCTGAGCATGCCAAGAAGGTTCTCTTGCAAGAAGCCCTCTTTCTGTAGCATCTCCATGGAGAATTTCCTGCGAGGCGGGCTCGGGATTGGCGTCGTGTGGGCGGCCGCAGACACAGCCGTAACCTGGCGCGGCGCCAGGCTCGAACTCAATGCGGAGAATGGGAGGGGCAATGCGCGGCTGAGCAGCCGATACGGTCCTGCACCATAACGTCATCATCATGCGCTGTCGGCCGTTACTGCGGCGTGACGCCTTATGCGCAGAAATACACATGACGTCGCCCCTCAGCGTGCTACCGTGGATTCACGCGGGATTCCGAAGCTGGCTAACTTCCGCGCCCGCAGTGTGCCGGCTCGCACAAGATCGGGAGCCGCTATGAACACCAAACGACATCGCGTCGTGCGGGGTGTCCACGCGTTTCAGCGTATGGCCCACCTGTTGAATGATCGCGCCGTGGAATGCGCGGAGAACGAAGGCTGGCCCATCCAGGCGGATGCTGACGATACGCCCCGCGCGATCGCGCGCTCCGGCGTCCTTCAACGCGTGGCGGTGCTGCTTCGCCAGCACGTCAGGAAAGAATGGCATTTCTGGTCGGGAAGAAGGGACTCGAACCGCCGCATCAAGGTTCGTCCTACCATTCCGCTGGCGGCTCTGGGAACAATGCCATGAGCAGCATCTCACTGGTCATTTCGACGCTTGGCGTCGAGTCCATCGATGCACTGCTGGATCCGGAGCGGGATACGCGCGTCAACGCTTATCGTCTGGTCCATGAGCAGCAAGGGCGAGGCAGTGACGTCCGCTGGTTCTTCTTCGCCAAAGCCGATCTTTCCAAGCCGGAAGCAATGGCGCGTGCACAGCAATGGTATGAGACATCCCGGCACCCTGACTGGCCAGGCTTTACACACTAGCAAGGCTCAGTCGAGCGGATTGGCCGGAGGTGCCACGCATGCAACGCGAACAGAGGCAGGTCTTCCTGCTGCACTTGGGTGCCCGCCAATCCATCGGCCCTGACGATCTGCGCGTCATCTGGGCGACCGCGTGCGAATCCATGGACGTCCGCGTGAGCCGTCGCGTCCAGCAGGGCAGCAGCGCGGAAGGCAGGCGCCCCTGCTACGGCCTCTGGGTGCGGCGCACCTTCAATCGCATTGCCGCCGAGGAGCGCCTGCGTGCGATGCTGGATGCGCGCGGCTTTCTTTTCACGCTGACGCCGATGCTCACTTAGGAACTCCCTCATTCACGCGACGTGGCGCGTACCCGGCGAGCCGTCGCAACGGCGCGAACGCGTCTCGTGGTTTCGGCCGTGATGCCCTCGCGACTGCGCCGCATCCTTCACACCCACCTCCTGGTATGCGTGCAAGGATGGGTTCCACGTCGGTCAGCCGCTCCCCACAGGATTTCCGATGCCCCAGGTCTGGAGGATTTTCAGCCGCTGGTTACGCCTGCGTCGGCGTCTGTGGCGCTGGCGCCGCGCCGCGATCCAGAAGCCGTTGCGCGCGGAAGCACCGCTGCGCGCGCAATTGTTCAATGTGGAGCAGATGGAACTGCACGGCCGCGCACTGGCGCGTGCTCATCGGATACGTCCACAGGCTGGACCGGAACGCCTGCTGGACCGCCTGGCCGAGAACGAAGGCCTGCTGGATGATGTCTGCGCGCTGCTGACGCGGATGGTCCAGGACGACATGCGCATCACGCCAGCCGGCGAATGGTTGCTGGACAACTACTACCTGGTGGAAGAGCAGATCGTCACCGCACGGCGGCATCTGCCGAAAGGTTACAGCCGCCAGCTCCCGTCCCTCAGCCAAGGACCCTCGAGCGGCCTTCCGCGCGTGTACGACCTGTCCCTGGAGGCCATCGCACACGGCGATGGCCGCATCGACGCCGAAACGCTGCGCCGCTTCTTCGCCGCCTACCAGTCCATCACGCCGCTGAAACTGGGCGAGTTGTGGGCGATTCCGATCATGTTGCGGCTGGCGCTGATCGATAACCTGCGTCGTATGGCAGTGCGCGTCATGCGCGACGGTGACGATCACCGGCTGGCCAGCGAGTGGGCGGCCCAACTCAACCGGACGGCCGCGGAAAACCCCAAGGACGTCGTTCTGGTCATTGCCGACATGGCGCGCTCGGATCCGCCGCTGAGCGGCGCGTTCGTTTCCGAACTGACGCGGGGGCTCCAGGGGCGTGGTGGCGTGTTCTCCATGCCGATTACCTGGCTGGAGCAGTGGGCCGCCGATGGCGGCCTGCGCATTGAGGAACTGGTGCATCTGGAGAGTCAGCAGCAGGCCGCGGACCAGGTATCGATCAGCAACAGTATCGGCAGCCTGCGCTTTCTGGCCAACATGGACTGGCGCGAGTTCGTCGAGGACATGAGCGTGGTCGAGCGCACGCTCCGTGCGGACCCGGCGCGCACGTACGCACTGATGGATTTCAGCACCCGCGACAGCTACCGGCACGTGGTGGAAAAGATCGCCCGGCTCGCGAATGTCAGTGAGAGCGCGGTGGCGGAGATCGCGTTGCAGCTGGCACAGGCCGTCCCCTTGGACGCGCCGGGTCACCATCAGGCACACGTCGGCTTCTATCTAGTGGACGATGGCGTCAGTCAGACGCAGGCGGCGGTGGCCGCTTCATTGTCCGGTGCGCGGCCGGTTCGCCTTCGACCGCGCCGTATTCCGCTGGCGATCTATCTGATCCCGATCGCGATCATCATCGGCCTGTTCACCCACGGCCTGCTGACGGCGGGGTCAGCGACACAGGCGGTGCCGACGTGGCTGCTGGCAATGCTCGCGCTCCTCGCCTTCAGCGAACTGGGCATAGCGCTCGTCAATTGGATGGCAACCCTGCTGGTACCGCCCCGCCCCCTGCCCCGGATGGATTTCTCCAATGGCATCCCGGCCACGGCGCGCACGCTGGTAGTGGTCCCCAGCATGCTGGGCAGCGCGGAGGGGGTGGACAGTCTGGTCGAAGCATTGGAAGTACGCTTCCTGGCGAACCGCGACCGTCACCTGCACTTCGCCCTGCTCACCGACTTCCTGGATGCGAACGAGGCTTCGCTGCCAGGCGATGCCGCGCTGTTGGCCCATGCCGTACACCGGGTCGAACAGCTCAATCGCCGGTACGCACCCGAACGGGCAGACGAAGGCGGTGGCGACCTGTTTTTCCTGTTCCATCGACCGCGCCTGTGGAATCCGCGCGAACGACGCTGGATGGGCTACGAACGCAAACGCGGCAAGTTGGCGGCATTGAACCGGCTGCTGCGTGGCGGCATCGGAGAAGACTTCCTTCAGGTGACCGGCAATATCGGGGTACTGGCGCAGGTTCGTTACGTGATCACGTTGGACACCGACACGAAACTGCCCCGCGATGCTGCACGCGAATTCGCCGGCACGCTGGCGCACCCACTCAACCAGGCCGTGTTCGACGAGCGGAGGCGCCGCGTGGTCCGCGGCTACGGCATCCTCCAGCCCAGCGTGGGGACCAGTCTGAGCGGACGGCCGAGCTCGCGCTATGCGCGCATGTTCGGCAGCGAGCCGGGCATCGATCCCTACACGCGTACGGTGTCGGACGTTTACCAGGACCTGTTCGGCGAAGGATCCTTCGTCGGCAAGGGCATCTACGATGTGGATGCGTTCGAGCACGCGCTCGCGGAGCGCTTTCCTGACAACCGCATCCTCAGCCACGATCTTCTGGAAGGGTGCTACACGCGTGCGGGTCTGGTCAGCGACGTACGCCTGTTCGAAGACTATCCGTCTCGCTACTTGGCAGACGTGAAGCGTCGTTACCGGTGGATCCGCGGCGACTGGCAGTTGTTGCCATGGGTGTTGCCGTGGGTGCCGCGGCGCGACGGCGGGCTCGAACGTAATCCGCTGTCCTGGCTATCGCGCGGCAAGCTGCTCGACAACCTGCGCCGCAGCCTGGTGTCGGCGGCCACCGTCGCCTTGTTGGTGCTGGGCTGGCTGTTCTCGTCGGACCCGCTCATCTGGACTGCATGGCTGCTGAGCCTGTGGGCCCTGCCCGTGCTGCTTCCGGCGCTACGGGACGTGTTCGCTCTGCCGGTGGACATGCCGCTGGAAACCCATTTGGTCCAGGTCGGCAGGTCCAGCCTGAGGCAACTCTGGCGCGCGGTGGTCAATGTGGCCTGCCTGCCGTACGAAGCCTTTTTCAGTCTGGGCGCGATCCTGCGCACGCTCTGGCGCCTGCTGGTCACGCGGCGGCACCTGTTGCAGTGGAATCCTTCCAGCGAAGTCGAGCGCAGCCTCGGCAGCGACGTGCGCGCGGAGCTCTACAGCATGGTGCCCGCGCCGCTGATCGCGATCGCCGTGGCCGTATTGCTCGCGATGAAGCAGCCGGCCGCACTGTGGATAGCCGCGCCCTTGCTGGTGCTCTGGCTGTTGTCACCGGTGCTGATGGCGTGGTTGGGGCGCCCTCCAGGCCACCGGGCAGGCAAGCTGTCCGAACCGCAGTTGGCGTTTCTGGGCAAGCTGTCGCGCCGGACGTGGGCTTTCTTCGAAACCTACGTGCGCGCGGAGGATCACTGGCTGCCGCCCGACAATGTGCAGGAGCATCCGGCGCTGGTGGTGGCGCGACGCACTTCACCGACCAACATCGGGCTGTCGCTGTTGGCCAATCTGGCGGCCTACGATTTCGGCTACCTGCAGGTCGGTGGCGTGATGGAGCGCAGCCGCCTGGTGTTCGACACGCTGGATGCGCTGCCGCGTCACCGCGGGCACTTCTACAACTGGTACGACACCGAAACCTTGCAGCCGCTGCCGCCGGCCTATGTTTCCACGGTGGACAGCGGCAACCTTTCCGGGCACCTGCTGACCCTGCGGCAGGGCCTGCTGGCACTGGCCGATGCCCCTGTCCTGGCACCCGCTACGTTCTCCGGGTTGGCTGACACCCTGGCCGTGCTGGAAGACGCACTCGAGGACACGCAGACCGGCGGCGACGCATCGTCGTTGGCGGTGTTCGAGTTCCGCACCGTCCTGACGCAGGCACAGCGCGAGCCGCCAGCGACCGTTACCGATGCGGAACGCATGCTGGCGCGCCTGGTCGTGCACGCGGAGGGCATCGTCGCGACCTGGCCCACCATCGATCCAGACCAGACCCATCCGCATCACTGGCCGACCGCGCTTGTCGAGGGCTGCAGGTCGGCGCATGCGGAGCTTCAGTTCCTGCTACCCGATGCCGACGCATGGGCCGGTGACCGCCTGCCTACGCTGCGCGAACTGCAGGAGGGTCCCGCAGGCACGCTGGCGACCCGACGCGCACGGGAACGGATACATCAACTCGAACGCCTGGCGCACATCGCCGGGCAGTTCTCGCTGATGGAATACGAGTTCCTCTATGACCGCGCACGCCACCTGTTGGTGATCGGCTACAACGTTGACGAACACCGCTTGGACAACGGGCTCTACGACCTGCTGGCGTCGGAAGCACGCCTCTGCAGCTTCGTGGCGATCGCGCAGGGACAGTTGCCGCAGGAAAGCTGGTTTGCGCTGGGCCGCCTGCTGACCGAGGTCAACGGCGATGCGACGCTGCTCTCATGGAGTGGCTCCATGTTCGAGTACCTGATGCCGCAGCTGGTCATGCCCAGCTATCCGGACACCCTGCTCGACCAGACGTCCCGGCATGCGGTGGAAGCGCAGATCCTGCACGGTGAGCATCATGACGTGCCCTGGGGCATCTCCGAGTCGGGCTACAACACCGTCGACGCACGCATGAACTACCAGTACCGCGCCTTCGGCGTACCCGGGCTGGGCCTCAAGCGCGGGCTGGGCCAGGACCTGGTCATCGCGCCCTACGCCACGATGATGGCGTTGATGGTGGCGCCGGAGGCGGCCTGCCAGAATCTGCAAAGACAGGAAGCCCTTGGCTTCGGTGGCCACTTCGGGCTGTACGAAGCGATCGATTACACACCGGCTCGCGTCCCGCCAGGCCAGGACCACGTGGTGGTGCGCTCCTTCATGGCCCATCACCAGGGCATGGGATTCCTCTCGCTCGTTCACTTGCTGCGGCAGCAGCCCATGCAGCGACGCTTCGTGGCCGATGCCGAGTTCCAGGCGACGCTGCTGCTGCTTCAGGAGCGCATCCCGCATACCGGCGTATTCCACCCGCACGAAGCCGAAACGCTGGGTTCGCGCGCCGCGCCCACCGAAACCGAGACCCAGCTGCGCATCTTCCGCAACGCCGGCACGTCGCGTCCGGCAGTGCAACTGCTCTCCAATGGGCGCTACCACGGCCTGGTTACCAGCGCCGGCGGTGGCTACAGCCGCCACCGCGACCTGGCGGTCACGCGCTGGCGCGAGGACGGCACACGCGACCACTGGGGCAACTTCTGTTACCTGCGTGACGTGGAAAGCGGTGAGTTCTGGTCCACCTCGCTGCAGCCGGCGTGCGTGCCGGTTGACCACTACGAGGCGATCTTCTCCGATGCGAAGGCGGAGTTCCGCGGACGCAAGCGCGGCTACGAGAGCCATCTGGAGATCGCCATCTCCGCGGAGGACGACATCGAGCTGCGCCGACTGCGCCTGAGCAACCGCAGCCGGCGTACACGCACGATCGAGATCACGACCTATGCCGAGGTGGTGCTGGCGCCCGCCATCGCGGACGAGTTACACCCGGCCTTTAGCAACTTGTTCGTGCAATCCGAGATCGTGCGTGAGAAGCAAGCATTGCTGTGCACGCGCCGACCGCGCGCGCACGACGAGGTATCGCCATGGATGTTCCATCTGGTGGCGGTGCATGACGCCGACATCAGCGCGATCTCTTACGAAGCCGATCGCGCACGCTTCCTCGGTCGCGGCAACACGCCGCGCACGCCGGTGGCGTTGGTCGAGCAGGACGCGCTGTCCGACAGCGAGGGCTCGGTACTGGACCCCATCGTGGCCATCCGTTGCCGGATCGAGCTGGCACCGGGCCAGACCGCAATGATCGACATGGTGCACGGCGTAGGCGTGGATCGCGAAGCTTGCGCCGGACTGATCGACAAGTACCGCGATCGGCGGCTCGCCGACCGCGTCTTCGACCTGGCCTGGACCCATAGCCAGGTCGTCCGCCGCCAGATCAACGCATCGCAGGCGGATGCGCAACTCTATGAACGGCTGGCCGGTCTCATTGTCTATGCGCATCCACTGCTGCGCGCGGACGCCGATGTCCTGCTGCAAAACCAGCGCGGCCAGTCCGGGCTCTGGGGTCACGCGATCTCGGGCGACTTGCCCATCGCCCTCCTGCAGATCTCCGACGCCGACAACATCGAGCTGGTGCGCCAGATGGTGCAGGCACACGCCTACTGGCGCCTCAAAGGACTGCGCGCGGACCTGGTGATCTGGAACGAAAGCCAGGCCGGCTACCGGCAGCAGCTGCAGGACCTGATCCTGGGCATGATCTCGGCAGACCCGGAGGCGAATGTGCTGGATCGTCCGGGCGGCATCTTCGTGCGTCCGGGCCAGCAGATGTCGCAGGAGGACCGCATCCTGTTGCAGTCGGTGGCGCGAGTGATCATCAGCGACCAGCAGGGATCGCTGGCCGCACAGATCGGTCGCCGCGAGCCCGCCGAACGGATCATGCCGACGCTGTTGGCGGAGGGGCCACGCGAGGATCCTGTGGAGCTCCCCGCGCTTGACGCATCGACCGGGCTGCCACCACCAATGGAGGTAGATGAGGAAGACGACAGTTGGCCTTTCGAGGCCGTGTCCGGCACCTTCGTTCACGACAACGGCACCGGCGCTTTCTCGGCTGATGGCCGCGAGTATGTAATCACCACCCGCGAAGGCAACCCGACACCGGCGCCTTGGTCCAACGTGCTGGCCAACGAAAGGCTGGGCACGGTGGTCAGTGAAAGCATGGCGGGTTACACCTGGTTCGAGAACGCGCATGAGTTTCGCCTCACGCCCTGGCACAACGACCCGGTCGCTGACAGCGGTGGCGAAGCGTTCTATCTGCGCGACGAGGACACCGGATACGTATGGTCGCCGCTTCCACTGCCACGCCGGGGCCGTGGGGCGTACCGGACGCGCCATGGCTTCGGCTACAGCGTGTACGAGCACATCGAAGATGGCATCGCCAGCGAATTGTGGGTGTATGTGGCGGTCGAGGATGCGGTCAAGTACTCGGTACTGAAGCTCCGGAATCTGTCCGGACGCGCACGCCGGCTCTCTGCCACAGGTTACGTGGAATGGGTGCTGGGTGACCTGCGGGTCAAATCGCAGATGCACATCATCACCGAGCAGGATGCTGCCAGCGGCGTGTTGACGGCACGCAATCCCTACAACACCGAGTTCAACGGCCGGGTTGCGTTCTTCGATACCGATGCCAGTGGCTGCAGCTTCACGGGCGACCGCACGGAATTTCTCGGCCGCAATGGCAGCATGGCCGATCCGGCGGCTCTACAAAGCGAGCGTTTGTCCGGTCGCCTGGGCGTAGGTCTCGATCCGTGCGCCGCCATCCAAGTGCCGTTATCGCTGCTCGATGGCGAGGCATCCGAGACGGTGTTCCGGCTTGGCATGGGCAAGGACTATGAGGATGCCCTGTATCTGGCCCGTCGTGTTCAAGGCGCGCAGCGGGCACACGACGCGCTGGACACCGTACGCATCCACTGGCGCGGACTGCTGACATCCGTGCAGGTCAGCACGCCGGAGCCTTCCGTCGATGCACTGGTCAATGGCTGGCTGATGTACCAGACGCTCGCGTGCCGCTACGTGGCACGTAGTGGCTACTACCAGTCCGGGGGTGCCTTCGGCTTCCGCGACCAGTTGCAGGACACCATGGCGACGCTGCACGCCAAGCCAGCGTTGACGCGCGCGCACCTGCTGCTTTCTGCGGCTCACCAGTTCCCGCAAGGGGACGTGCTGCATTGGTGGCACCCACCGCAGGGGCGCGGTGTACGCACGCGCTGCTCGGACGATTACCTCTGGCTGCCGTTCGCGGCATCCCGCTATCTGCAGGTAACGGGTGATGCCAGCGTGCTGGACGAGCAAGTCGGCTTCGTCGACGGCCGCCCGGTCGGTGCCGACGAAGAGTCGTACTACGACATGCCCGCAACGTCGTACCTGCGGCAGTCCTTCTACCAGCACTGCGTACTGGCTCTTCGCCGTGGCTGCAGTCTGCTGGGCGAACGTGGACTCCCCCTGATCGGGACGGGCGACTGGAACGACGGCATGAACCGCGTTGGCGAGGCCGGCCGGGGCGAAAGCGTGTGGCTCGGCTTCTTCCTCTACGACACGCTGCAACGCTTTATCGACGTGGCGCGCATGCGTGGCGACGATGCATTCGCCGACGAATGCATAGAGCACGCCGAGCGCTTGCGCGGGAACCTCGAAGCCCATGCATGGGATGGCCAGTGGTACCGGCGAGCCTGGTTCGATGACGGCACGCCGCTGGGCTCCAGCCAGAGCGATGAATGCCGGATCGATTCGATCTCGCAGAGCTGGTCGGTGTTGTCGGGGGCCGCGGATCCCGTGCGCGCACGCCAGGCGATGGCGTCACTGGATCGGTATCTCGTGAAGCGGGAGGCAGGACTGATCCAGTTGCTCGACCCTCCCTTCGACAAGACCCCGAAGGATCCCGGCTACATCCGGGGTTACGTACCGGGCGTGCGCGAAAACGGTGGCCAGTACACGCATGCCGCGGTGTGGGCCGCAATGGCATTCGCGCATCAGGGTGACACGGAGCGGGCATGGGAACTGGCACGCATGATCAATCCGATCCATCACACGCAGGATCCGGATGCCACCGCTGCCTACAAGGTGGAGCCCTATGTGCTCGCAGCCGATGTCTATGGCGTGGCGCCGCATGTCGGTCGTGGCGGCTGGACCTGGTACACCGGTTCCGCCGGCTGGATGTACCGCCTGCTGACCGAGTCGCTGCTGGGCTTGCAGCGCATCGGGAACGAACTGGCACTGCATCCATGTTTGCCACGCGAATGGCCGGAATACGAACTGCGCTACCGCTTCGGATCCAGCCTCTATGTCATCTCCGTCACGCAACGGGATGTTGGTGCCGCCATGCTGCAGCTTGACGGCGTTGAGCAGACGGAACTTCGCTTCGCGCTCCTGGACGACGGCAACGTTCACAGGGTGGAAGCGAGCTGGCCACGCGCTCCGACGTGAAACCCCGCGCGCAGCTGGACGCGGAACTGGACCGACTGGCGGCCATGTTGCCGCCCTGGCTGCAGCATCTCCGGCATGAAGCCCAGTTCTGGCCTCAGTTCAATGCGCTCGCGAAAGAGATCCTGGATCAGGCTGGCGATGAAGATATCCAGCACGTGGAGGGCCGCCTGGATCTCATGCTCAAGACACACGCGAGCGTGTTATCCGGAATCAGCCGCCATCGACATTAACGGAGGCCAGACCCGCCGCTGGCCTTCGCGGAACATTGCTTCCCTGTATGCTTTGGGTCGGAAGCGGAAACACGTGATGTCCTAACGCCCATGGTCGTGCCGTTGGAAGGTACACGGACCAGGGAGCCAGCGCATGTCGCTTCTACTCGCAGTACTACTCGCAAACAGACTGCCGGTAACGCGGGGCCTGGTCAGTGCACCGCGCCGGCCAGCGAGCACATGGGAGAGCCCGGTTGTTACTTGTCCGCAGAGGTTGATATCGAGGCCCCCGGCGGCGAGCTCTACTGGCGCATCTACTCTCTTCCGACGCTCATTGATGCCCGCGGTGCAGCGACGCACGCAGGGCGGGCCGTGGCCGCAGAAGTTCACGGAAAGGCATGGCTTCACGTGATGGGGACGCCAAGCCTGGTCTCATCCGCTAACAAGCCGAGGCACCACCGGACCCAGCAGGGTGTGGAGCGCGCGCTCCGGCAGATGTCAGCTTGCCGCCAGAGACGAACACGCCGCTTGGCACAAAATTGCGTTCATCAAAGGATGGTCTATCTCTGAATCAGAGGCTCGAGAGGCATCTGAAATTCGAAGATCGTGCCGCTGTCTTCAGCGGACATGACGTGTAAGGTGCCCTCGTGCGCGATGGCGATCTGGGATGCGATGTACAAGCCGAGACCCAACCCCTCTTCAGGCCGAGCGGCTCCCTGGCGATCGAATGGCTCGAATATGCGTCCGATTTTGGTTGGTGGAATCGCCCCGCGATTGGCGACACTGAGACGGAACACGCCGTCCTCCGTGCTACTGATGACTTGTATGACCGACTCCGGGCTCCCATGGATCACGGCGTTGATAAGCAAGTTGCTCAACAGCTGGGAAATTCGATACTGATCGCACAAGACCCCATCCGTAATGTCGGTCGATGAGGTGAATGTGCGCTCAGGATGTGCCTGCCTGATTTCGTCGATTACCGCATCCAGGCTACTTGCGAGATCTTCGTTCACTTCCTTGCGCACAAGCATTCCCCCACCTAGGCGCCCGCGCGCAAAGTCCATGGTGACTTCAATGAGCTCGTGTATGCGCGCCGTGCTTTGCTTGACATTACCAACAAGCTTGAGTTGCTTCTTGTCCAGCTTGCTTGTACCGATGATCTCGGCTGCCATGGTTATTGACTGCAATGGGTTGCGGAGATCATGAGCCAGGACAGCAATGAACTCTTCGCGGAGTTTTGCTACCCCGTTGGCGAGCAGCAGGCTATTTTTCGACTCGTCGATATCGAGTCTTGACTGCGCGAGCGACATCTCGCGTGTCGTTGCCTCCGAACTCGCGCGTGTCCGGTCATCCGCACTGTCGACATGCAAACCGTACAGGTTGGCAAGCCTCTGCATGGATTCCACCTCTTTCACGGAGATGGGGCGAGGATCCGGATCGAAGGCGCATAGCGTTCCAAATAGCGCGCCATCGCGAGTGACCAGAGGCACGGCCACATAGCTACGAAAGCCCATAGTCGCGGGAATGTCGTCTTGGTCCAGGCTTGGGCCCTTCTCCGCGTCGGAAATGCAGAGGGGGGTGCGTGTGTCTTTTACCTTCTTGCACAAAGTTAGTTCGGCATTAAGTCGGGTGCCCCTCCGGATGCCATAACCGGCTCGATCAATAGCATCGAGCGCGATCCAGCTTTCGCGTGTGACGCGAGCGGCCACCGCGCACCGCATCCCAGTAATAACTGCAACAAGCTCCAGGATGTCGCGACTTCCCGTAGAGGAAGTCACGACAGACCCCTCAACCACTGCCTCGCTATGCATGCTCTTCCCCTTGGACTACGAGGAAGGTGCGCTACTTAAGGATCGCTGTCCAATCACAGGCCAAGCGAAACTGAATCATTAAGCTTTGTGCGCAACAAAGCGGGTGCGTCTTACTCGATCCGGGCCTTCCAAAAGATCAGAAAGGCAAATCGAAGCCGTCGCCTATTCACTGGGACTTATCGACGCTCGACTGGTGCCGCAGCTTGACAGAGAGAGAAATATGCAGGGCGAAGACCCTCCTTGCTGCTCCACGTGCATCGGCTTGCAAGCAGGCTCCCTCACGCTACAGGTTCGGGGCGCGGTTGTTTCAATGCATTTGCAAGCACGGCAGCCGCATCCGGCGAGACCTTCCATTGATCATACTCCTCGTCCATGACGGCCAACTCTTCTTTGGAAAACAGCTTCCTGGCCATCTTGAACATCGTGGTTTCCTCTTCCTTGGCATGGTGATCAACAAACTCGCCCAGCACCTTGGCGGACCCCGCGAACTCGACCGAGCCGGTGTCCTTCGCCTTCAGATCCGGCAGCACCGCAAGTTCAACTGCGCGATGCTCCTGCAATGCTTCCGCGTGCGACTTGAGACCCTCCCTATCTGCTCGCGCTTTGAATGCCGGGTAGAACACGAGCTCTTCCCACTTGGCATGTGGGATCAAACCGCTCTCGATCTCGTTTAGAATGTGGCCGCGTGACTTCTTCGCCCGATCAGTGGTCTTTTCCATATCTGCGAATAGCTTGCGAAGTTCATCGTGCTCACTCTTCAACGTTTTGAGGATGTCGCGCATCTGCCTAGTTTCCTGTTGATGGGTAAGCAGCATGCGCCTATCGAGTGAGCGCGGGGTGACGAGTTCGAAGTAGTGAATCCTAGAGAGATGCTGAGGCGGGAAGAAAGCCGCACGCAACCAGGTAGCGCGTAGCATCCTCCCGGATCCGCATCTGATGCTCTCGATCACCAGAGGCAAGCAGGGCCTTCATAGCACTTTCCAAGCGTGCACGCAGCGCCTCGTCACGGAATCCGGCTGCATGCATCACGCGAGCTTCAGTCTTGAATGATTCCCATGCCTCATTGGACCAAAGAGGCGTCATGTTCTGCGAGGCATCCAGTTGGCGAGCTCCCGGGCATAGGACAAACGTGGAGTTGGGTATGGCAGGAGCGCCACAAGATCGCCTCGTCCGCACGCATGGGCGATGATGTGCTGCCGCTCCATCGCCCAGCCCTCCGCCTTCGATTTTCCAATCTCGACGGTTCGCACAGCGAATCGCAGCGGTGTAAGACCAGGTGCTTTGAGCAATGATCGGAGCACCCAAACGTCGCGATCAGGATCAATTTGCATGAGAGCATGTTCGCCCAGATGCAGGATGTGCTGGTCTCCCTCCTGCCGCCATTCATAGTCCAGCGAGAGCTCACGGATGCTAGGCATGTGCAGGATATCCACGATGGGACAAACCACACTACGCCGTTGCCGTTGCGCTACCGTGAGGATGCCGCGTTGAAGACCGACAACATTTCCCGTTGAGGGGCAACTCGGTCAACACCTGACGAAAGACTTCCGTCCGTCGGTCCGGCGAACGAACCGTTGACTGCCGTATAGCCCTAAGGCTGCACACGGTCGTCATGTTCGTCGGCGCATGGTGAGTTTCCGACAACCTTGTCGGTGGAGATGCATCATGAGCAGCACCAAGAGCAGGCCGGACCAACCACAGCGAAAGACGCCCGCCACAGTCGCCGGCGAACGACCAGAGAAGACCGTAACGGGTAAAGATATGAAGCCCGCGAACTCGCCAGGGAAGGGCGAGCAGCGCAATCCCAGCAAGCGATCCTGAGCGGGAAAGCGACTCGAAATCGCATTGGCGCTGGCCGTCGTTCTCGTAAACGTCCAGCCCCGGATTCAACATTCGGCGAGGCGCGCTCATGACCGTAGACCCTGCAAGCGTGGCTGGCGCGCTCATGAAGAAGATCTGCTACCAACTGAGGCCTTCAGCCAGCACCACTATGTCGCCTTGCTCTTGCTGTTCCAGGCCAAGTCCTGGCGGACAACCTTGCGCCTACTGCTTGACGAGCGAGCTCGGGAAGCTGATAGAGAATCATGGGGCGGCGGTGCGCTGGCTCGAATCTACCAAGCAAGCCACCCAGGACGAAAACACGGTCCTTAGATACGCCCGTCAACTTCATGAAGTCGGGTGACCATAGCCGCTCCCCAAGGATGGGGAAGTACGCAAAGATGCGTCAAATGCGTGCCGGCCGAACCTAGAGTGAGCTGGATATGAGAACGCCATCGGAGATTCGCTCTCTGTTGCAGGAAAGCTCGGCTCGGCTACGAGATGGTCAGGTCGGGAATCCTCGCGAGTTTCTACGGATGCTACGAATCCAGCTGCTGTGTGACGTGCCCGCAGAGATGGAGCTCAGTATTATTGAGGGTTTAGCAGTGTTGGACGCTAGGTTTGACGACAAGGCGCCCGAGCTACTCACTTTGGGTGAGCTAGCGCCTCAGCCTGACTGAAACCCTTTTTCGGAGCGCCGCCCAACCTCAAATGTCGATGTCTGCTTTGGGTCGGGAGCGGACATCGGCTATACGCTCGATGAGAGAGTCTCGGCCCCACAAATTGAGGCGCTGCAGCCCCCTAACTTAGGTTGTAGTGAAATTCCGAATAGTACTCTCCGGCGCCAACTGGTATCTCAGCGAGAATGGCGCTGATCTTCGATGGAACTAGCGCAACCATACGCCTTGCCTCTTCATCCGCACCTGAGGCAATCAAGGATGTGATGATCCCTCGATGGTAGTAAGGATCCAACTTCTCACGGAGGATCTTCCCAGCCCGCTCCGAGCTGCCTGCCACGCAGATGCAGGAAGTAACTCCTTCACCTGTCGCTAGGTAGTTCATATAACCGATGTAAAGGCCCTTCTCGAACATTGATGAAGCATCATCGTTTTTCATACATCAGCCTCCGTAAGCTAGGAAAATTCTCTGGCCAGCATCCTTTCTGCCGCGGTCACGCTGCGCCGGCCAATGAACACCGTATAGCTGTGGCCTTGGGCGCGCGCCTTGACGTGCTTCAACTTGGAAAAGTCATTCCGCTTATATGAATTAAGTGTGCTCACACCAAGGCGACGGCATATCGAGGCCACAGACTCGTAAGCACTACCGAACTGGCGCACCGAGACCTCAAGGATCCTCACTCGACCGGCATACCTCGTGTGCTTCAAATGGCCAAGCCTTCGAAGCGATGTGACAACTGCCGCGGAACAACCCAGTATTTGACCCGCTTCAAACAGAGTGATGAGCGAGGGTTTGTTATGCAATTGCGGAAGAACTGTCTTCAGTGCTTCTGACTGGACCTGCGCCACACCCATGCCGGAACCCGAAACCTTTCCTATCACCAGGGATGGGTTGTCAAGAAGATAAGAGAACGTGTCGGCCTTTTGTTCTGGCGACGCTGCGACCTCAAAGAAGAGCCTGTCCAAGGAGATAGCATCGCTATTGCGGCAATGCTTCTTTCCTTTTAATAGCTCGCCTAGCCGTTGAGCTAGCTCTCGCGTGTCTTCTCCGGACAGGCTTCCCGGAAAGGCGGGACGGTGTGCCGCCACATAGACGCCTTTGCTTACCATCACACGAAGCGTCTCAATGGAAACGCCAACGACTTTCGCCGCGTCACGAATTCCGATAGCAGGTTCCCGGGTAAGTCGCTGACGCCTTGCCCAGTCCAGATCGACGATGAACGGACGACGGCCCGTGGGCGAGACTCGACGCATGGGAATTTCTCCAGCGACGATGAGCTTCCGCATGGTCAACATGTGCAGTCCGAGGATCTCGGCAGCCTCACCGACGGTGCCCAGTTCTCTGGCGAGAGCATCGCAGACATCGAAAATTTCATCGTTCAGCCTTTTGTAGATCTAGTGTCGAAAGAGGACTACAAGGGCGCCCAGGTAATAATTACGGGACCGTCTTTCACGGGACTTGCCGGAACTCACCGAGTTAACTTCTCGCATGTCTACGTGGCGCGATAACAGTGAGGCTTAAGTCTCCGATGCGGTACAGATGCCGCGTCTTGGGGTCCCCAAGCCGCGCCACAACGCAGTCCGCAGATCAATGGAATCGACTTGGATGTAGACGATCGGCAGATTCGCTGAAGGGATAGACCTTGCGGCAGAGGGGTTGCTCGGATGTCCAGAGATACCTGACACCACCGTGTCCAACAAAGAATGATGCGTCTGGCTCAGCGCCTATCTACTTATGATCGGTACGCCTTGGGACATTTTCTACCAAGTGGCACGTGCAACAAAAAAGGGCTCCCGCGAGGGAGCCCTTTGTAGTTTTAACCACTAGCCAGTAGGCCACTAGCAGCTTATGCCTATCCAACTAGCAGCTTATGCCTATCCAACTAGCAGCTTATGCCTATCCGCACATAAATCCATCCTTGGATTCTGCGCTCACTCCTCACCCGCACTTCGAGTAACCACAGTTCAAGCACGTCGCACACCCGTCCATGATGACGAGCGCCTTGGTGCTGCACTTGTGGCAGAGGGTCGCGGAGGGCGGGAAGCTGGCGCCATCGCCGGTCACGGCGATGTCCTCGGCGGCGCCCTGGGCGGGCGCGGCCGGTGCAACGGTCACGGTTTCGCTTACGTCAGAGTTTTTTTTTGCGCGGTCTTCGTACTGCTTGCGCTTCTCGGCCAGGATGGCGCGCTGGTGCGCGCTCATTTCCGGATCGTGGATCAGGCCGATCGACTTCATGTGCTCTTCCACGATGGCGCCCAACTCCGCCACCAGCGACGGCATGTACACGCCACCGGCCTTGAAGTAGCCACCGCGCGGATCGAACACGGCCTTCATCTCGTCCACCAGGAACGTCACGTCGCCGCCCTTGCGGAACACCGCCGACATGATGCGCGTCAGCGCCACGATCCACTGGAAATGCTCCATGGACTTGCTGTTGACGAAGATCTCGAACGGACGGCGCAGCTCGTGCTCCGTGCCCGCGTTCAACACGATGTCGTTGATGGTCACGTACATGGCGTGCTCCACCAGCGGCGACTTGATCTTGTAGGTGCTGCCGATCAGGACTTCCGGGCGCTCGATGCGCTCGTGCATCTGGATGATGTTGTCCTGCGGGGTTTCCTTTTCCACCGTCTCGCGCGGCACCGACGCCGCCGGAATCGCGGCCGCGGCTTCGCGCGCCTTGTCTTCCGGGGTGAGCACGCTGTAGCCCTTGATTTTCTTGTCGATCTTGACGGCCATGACGGTGGAATCCTGTTCTTGTTCGATGTGTTGTCGTGAATGGGCGGCGCCTGGCCTTCCGGGCCGGCTCCCGCCCCAACCCTCCCCCGGACCCGGGGGAGGAGGGGTGAAGCATCAGGTCTTACTTACGGGCCGCTTTTTTGGTGGCTTTCTTTGCGGCTTTCTTCGGGGCTGCCTTGCGCACGGCCTTCTTGGCCGCTTTCTTCGGAGCGGCTTTCTTCGCCGCCTTCTTCACGGGCGCCTTGCGGGCGACCTTCTTCACTGCTTTCTTCGCTGCCTTCTTGGCCGGCGCCTTCTTGGCGGCGGCCTTGCGGGCGACCTTCTTGACCGCCTTCTTGGCGGCGGTCTTCTTGGTCGCTGCCTTCTTGGTGGTCTTCTTCGCTGCCTTCTTCGCCGTCTTCTTGGCGGCCTTCTTGCCGGTCACCTTCTTCTGCAGGCTGGCGGCTTCGGCCTTGGCGGCGGTGCTGGCGGCGGCCAGCTTCTTCTTGGCCTTGGCGACGGTCTTCTTCACCGCCTTGGTGGCCTTGTCGGTGCGCTTGGCCACGGCCTTCTTCGCCTTGGCGATGTCGGCGGTCACCGTCTTGCGCGCCTTCTTGGCGGCCTTCTTGGCCTTGGCGACGGTTTCGCTGGCGGTGGTCGCCACCGCTTCGCCGATCCCCGCCACTGTTTCCTTCACGCTTTCGGCTGCGCCGGAAAGCGTCGCCGTGACACCATTACCGTTGCTCATGTTGCCCTCCTTGCGGGCGAGGTTGGTTGACGCTGCCGATGCTATACCCGATGGCGCGGGGTGGAACGGTGAAGCTCATGAATCGTTCGTTGCTTTTCCCTTCTCCCCGCGAGCGGGGAGAAGGTGCCGAAGGCGGATGAGGGGCCGCTTTTCGCGAGAAACCAGAAGCAACTCGCTGCGCTCGCTCCCCCTCACCTGCCCTTCGGGCATCCTCTCCCCGCAGGCGGGGAGAGGCGTAAAGCCAGTCCTCTTTCTTTCCCTTCTCCCCGCGAGCGGGGAGAAGGTGGCCGGAGGCCGGATGAGGGGCCGCTGTTCGCGAGAAGCCAAAGGCAACTCGCTGCGCTCGCTCCCCCTCACCTGCCCTCCGGGCATCCTCTCCCCGCAGGCGGGGAGAGGGGAAAAGCAGGTTCCTCAGAACTTGCCGTAATAGCCTTCCTTCAACGCGTCGAACAGGTTGGCGGCGGTGTGCATCTCGCCGTCGTACTCGATCTGCTCGTTGCCCTTCACCTCGATGACGTTGCCGTCTTCCAGCTCGAAGCGATAGGTGGTGTTCTCCAGGTCGGCCTCCTTCACCAGCACGCCCTGGAAGGCGGCCGGGTTGAAGCGGAACGTGGTGCAGCCCTTCAGGCCCTGCTGGTGGGCGTAGCGGTAGATGTCCTTGAACTGCTCGTACGGGTAGTCCGTGGGCACGTTGGCGGTCTTGGAGATGGAGCTGTCCACCCACTTCTGCGCAGCGGCCTGCACGTCGACGTGCTCCTTGGGGGAGATGTCGTCGGCGGCGATGAAGTACTCCGGCAGCTTGGCGTCGGCGTCATCGGAGAACGGCATGGCCTTGCCGTTGACCAGCTCGCGGTAGGCCAGCAGCTCGTAGGAGTAGACGTCCACCTTCTCCTTGGACTTTTTGCCTTCGCGGATCACGTTGCGGCTGTAGTGGTGCGCGAACGAAGGCTCGATGCCGTTGGAGGCGTTGTTGGCCAGCGACAGGCTGATGGTGCCGGTCGGGGCGATGGAGCTGTGGTGGGTGAAGCGGCTGCCGACTTCGGCCAGTTCATCGACCAGCTCCGGCGCCACCGTGGCCACGCGCTGCATGTAGCGGCTGTACTTGGCGTGCAGCACCTTGCCGGGGATTTCCTGGCCGACCTTCCAGCCGTCGGTCGCCATTTCCGGGCGCTGGCGCAGCATGGCGGCGGTGACGGTGAAGCGCTCTTCCATGATCGGGGCGGCGCCCTTCTCCTTGGCCAGCGCCAGGCCCATTTCCCAGCCGGCCACGGCCATCTCGCGGGCGATCGCCTCGGTGAACTCGCAGGACTCGGCGCTGCCGTACTTGTGCTTGAGCATGGTCAGCGTGCTGCCCAGACCCAGGAAGCCCATGCCATGGCGACGCTTGCGCAGGATTTCCTGGCGCTGCTGTTCCAGCGGCAGGCCGTTCACTTCGACCACGTTGTCGAGCATGCGGGTGAACACGCGCACGACTTCCTTGTATTCCTCCCAGTCGAATCGCGCCTGGTCGGTGAAGGGGTCGCGCACGAAGGTGGTCAGGTTGACCGAGCCCAGCAGGCAGGCGCCGTACGGCGGCAGCGGCTGCTCGCCGCACGGGTTGGTCGCGCGGATCGTCTCGCACCACCAGTTGTTGTTCATCTCGTTGACGCGGTCGATCAGGATGAAGCCCGGCTCGGCGTAGTCGTACGTCGAGACCATGATCATGTCCCACAGATGACGGGCACGGATGTGGCCGTAGATCTTGCAGGCCACCAGGCCGTCGTCGCGGACGATGTAGTTCTTGTGGGTGGGCCACTCGCGCCAGACCACTTGGGCGGCGTCTTCCACGTCGATGTCGCCCTTCTCCTTGATGTTCACCGGGAACACCAGCGGCCAGTCGGCGTCGGTGTCCACGGCTTCCATGAAGCCGTCGGTGATCAGCAGCGACAGGTTGAACTGGCGCAGGCGGCCGTCTTCGCGCTTGGCGCGGATGAAGTCCTTGACGTCCGGGTGGGAGATTTCGAACGTGCCCATCTGCGCGCCGCGGCGGCCGCCGGCGGAGGACACGGTGAAGCACATCTTGTCGTAGATATCCATGAAGGACATCGGGCCGGAGGTGTACGCACCGGCGCCGGCGACGAACGCGCCCTTCGGGCGCAGCGTGCTGAACTCGTAACCGATGCCGCAACCCGCCTTCAGGGTGAGACCGGCTTCGTGGACCTTCTCCAGGATGCCGTCCATCGAGTCCTCGATGGTGCCGGAGACGGTGCAGTTGATGGTGCTGGTGGCCGGCTTGTGCTGCTGGGCGCCGGCGTTGGAGGTGATGCGACCGGCCGGGATGGCGCCACGGCGCAGCGCCCACACAAAGCGTTCGTACCAGTAGGCACGCTTCTCGGGGGTGCCTTCGGCGTCGGCCAGGGCACGGGCCACGCGCTGGTAGGTACCGTCGATGTCGGCGTCGAGGGCCTCGCCCTGCTTGGTCTTCAGCCGGTACTTCTTGTCCCAGATGTCCTGGGACGCGGGCTGCATGGGGACCAGGGTGGGCTGTTCCGTCTTGATCGCCTCGAGGCGCACCGTACTCATGGTTGTTTTGTTCTCCTGAACGACTGGAACTTCAATGACTGTGGTGGCGGGTGGGCCATGGCCCACCCCGGTGATTCATCGCGGCCCCGGCGGACAGGGACGGCACCGCGGGCGGCCGCACGAAATGCGCCGCGCCGGTTGCCGGATTGTGGAGGTGGGCCCTGCGAATACGGTGGTGCCCACTGCTTCCCTCGACCTCATGCGCCAATCCCCGAAGGCGCCCGAATTCCCAAGGCGTGTTGCCCGAAAAAACACCAGCACTTGGGTCCGCTTCGTGCTGGACCGCAACATCTTGTGTCAGCACGAAGTGGCAAAACTACGCCCGGGGGTCCCCCCTGTCAACCGGATTGACATGACAATTGCATGGCATCACCCCCACCGTCCGTCATCACGCGGCGGGGGCGGCCGGCGGGCACGGCCGGTGAACTTCATTGCAGGTTTAGGGGTCCGTCAGCAGACTCATTCAGGTTCGCGGAAGGCCACCGGCCGCCCGCTCCCTCCGACGCAACGAGCTGCCGACCCACCATGAAGAAAGCGCTGCGCCCGTTCCCCACCCTGATCGCCCTGACTGCCGCCGCCGCCTTCGGCGGGTTCGCCGCCACCGGCCTCAACGACCTCTTCCAGAAACCCGCCCAGGCCGCGCCCAGCGCCGCCGTCGCGGTCCCGACCGTCGCCGCGCTGCCCACCGCCGTGGACGGCCAGGTGCTGCCGTCGCTGGCGCCGATGCTCAAGCGTGTCACCCCGGCGGTGGTCAGCGTGTACAGCCGGCAGACCGTGCGCGTGGCCAGCCCGCTAGGGCCGTTCGGCGACGATCCGGTGTTCCGCCGCATCCTGGGCATTCCCGACATGCCGCGCGAGCGTGTGGAGCGCGCGCTGGGCTCGGGCGTGATCGTCGACGCGACGCGCGGTTACGTGCTGACCAACCACCATGTGGTGGAGAACGCCGACGGTGTATCGGTGACGCTGAGCGACGGCCGCCAGGTGGAAGCCGAGTTCATCGGCTCGGACCCCGACACAGACGTGGCGCTGATCCGCATCCCCACCCAGGGCCTGACCGCGGTGCCGATGGCCAATAGCGACCAGTTGGAAGTCGGCGACTTCGTCGTCGCGATGGGCAACCCGTACGGCCTGGGCCAGACGGTGACCTCGGGCATCGTCTCGGCGGTGGGCCGCAGCGGCATCCCCGTGGCGGGCTACCAGAACTTCATCCAGACCGACGCCTCGATCAATCCGGGCAATTCCGGTGGCGCGCTGGTCGACCTGCAGGGCCGGCTGGTCGGCATCAACACCGCCAGCT
The DNA here is from genome assembly GCF_964252945.1 of Pseudoxanthomonas sp. LjRoot143. Taxonomy (NCBI): domain Bacteria; kingdom Pseudomonadati; phylum Pseudomonadota; class Gammaproteobacteria; order Lysobacterales; family Lysobacteraceae; genus Pseudoxanthomonas; species Pseudoxanthomonas sp. LjRoot143. The sequence continues at coordinate 3,278,989 of NZ_CAXUPM020000001.1, forward strand.
TCAACCCGCGAGGCAGCATGGCCGGCAACATCGGCCTGGGCTTCGCGATCCCGATCAACATGGCGCGCGGCATCATGGACCAGCTGATCGCCAACAACGGCGTGGTGCGCCGGGGTACGTTCGGGGTGGAATCGCAGGACGTGGACGAGCGCACCGCGCGCGGCCTGGGCCTGGACGTCGCGCGCGGCGCGCTGATCACGCGCGTGTACCCGGGTTCGGCTGCCGCGACTGCCGGCCTGCAGCCGGGCGATGTGGTGCTGTCGGCCAACGGCCAGCGCGTCGACAACCGCGCGGCCCTGCACAACTTCGAAGGCCTGCAGCCGGTGGGCACGCAGGTGAAGCTGGACGTGCGCCGCGACGGCAAGCCGGTGCAGCTGGATGTGGCGCTGAAGGAAGGCGTCCGCAACGCGGAGGGCGCGACCCTCGATCCGCGCCTGGCCGGCGCCACGCTGAAGGAGCTGGACGAATCCGCCCGGCAGCAGCTGCGCGGCCTGATCCGCGGCGCGCAGGGCGGCGTGCAGGTCGGCAACGTGGCGCGCGACAGCCGTGCGTGGAACAGCGGCCTGCGCCCGGGCGACATCATCGTGGGCAGCAGCAGCGGCGAGTTCGGCGATCTGCCCGGCTTCCGTGCCAGTTTCGAGCGCAAGCCGGCGCAGCTGGTGTTGAACATCCTGCGCGGACGCGGCACCGGCCGCCTCCTGATGCAATGACGCACACGCGGTGGACGGCATAACAGCCCGTTCACCGTCGTGCATTAGAGTGACCCCATCCCCCGCCTGCAGCAGGAGCCGACGATGACCATGCCCACCCACACCGATGCGCTGAAGGCCAACCTCGGCGAAGCCGGATCGCACCTCGCCTCGGCCGCTGCCGCCGCCGGCGAAGCCATCAGGGGCGCCGCCAGCGCCGCCGGCGACGAGTTGCGCCTGGGCAAGGCGAACATCAAATCCGAACTGGCCGACAGCGCGCTGTCCGGCCTGGCCGCGGCCGAAGCCGGTGGCGGTGCCGCCAGCGAGCAGGTCGACGCCTTGATGGACAAGGGCCGCGACCTGATCGACAGCGCCGCCGACCTGATCCGCGAGCGCCCGATCGCGTCGTTCGGCGTCGCGTTCGCGGCCGGCTGGATCATCGCCAAGCTGGCGCGCAGCGGCGGCAACAAGTAAGCCCATCGCGTGAGCGACGCGCCCCGCGACACCGACGCGCCCCCACCGCCCGACCTCATCGACAGCCTGAAGGAAGTCGGTGAGGCCGGCCGTGCCGCGCTCGGCTCGGCCAAGGACACCGGCCGCGCGATGCGCGCGCTGGTGTCGGCGGATTTCGCGCTGGCGCGCAGCGCCTTCGGCCGCGCGCTCGCCTGGGCCGGCGTAGCGATCGTGTTCGGCGCCTCGGCCTGGCTGCTGGTCACCGGCGCGCTGATCGCGCTGATGCAGCGCTTCGGTTTTTCATGGCTGCAGTCGCTCTCGTTCGCGGCGCTGCTCAGCCTCGGCGTCACCGCGCTGGCGATCTGGAAGGTGGGACGCTACTTCGACTACACCGGCATGCATGCGACGCGCCGGCAGCTGTCGAAGCTCGGCCTGTTCGACGAGGACCGCGCGGACGAGGAAGAACCGCCCGTGCCGCCGGCCGCCGGCAACGGAGGGGCCTGATGCGCTTCGAGCAACTGCAGCAGCACGTGGAGCGCGCCGAGAAGCGGGTGGAACTGCGCGGCGCGCAGACCTCGCTGTACTGGACCATCCTCAAGCAGACCTGGAAGGACGGCTGGACACCGGGCCGCATCGTCATCGCCGGCGTGGTCAGCGGTTTCCTGGCCGGTCGCAGCGATCCGTTGCGCGCCATGACCGGGGCGCGCTGGATGCAGATGTTCACCGCCGTCTCCAGCTTCGTCGCCACCGCACAGGCGGCGGCCGCCGCCGAGCAGGCGGAGGAGGCCGTCGACACTGCGCAGGATGTGCAGGACCAGGCCGAGGGCGTGCAGGCCGACGATGAACCGATGGTCGACGAGGCCTTCGACGAGGACGACATCGTCGTCACCGCGCCGCGGCCGGCCGAAGCGGCCACGGAACTGTCAGAGCGCTGACCGCAGACACGCTTGTGGGAGCGACGTAAGTCGCGAGCTTTCTCCTTCCAGTTCCCGATCCGCCGCCTTGCGCGCGGATGAACGCATGCACCGCCCTGGCGGCGGCATCCGTCGCGACTCACGTCGCTCCCACAGGATTGCCGCCACAATCGCGCCTTCACTACGGCCGCGACCCGCCCATGAGCACTCCCGCTCCACCCGACACACCGCCTGCCCCGGTCGCCCCTCCGCCCTCGCGCCCGCGGGCGTCGACGCCGCTGCTGGTGCTGGCGACGCTCGCCGTCGGCTACACGCTGTGGGCCGCGCAGGAGGTGCTGCTGCCGGTGCTGCTGGCGATGTTCTTCGCGCTGGTCGGCAACCCGATCATCCGCACGCTGCGGCGGATCTACGTGCCGCGCTTCGTCGGCGCGTTGATCGTTCTGGTCGGCGGCATGGCCTTCACCGGCCTGCTCGCGCAGAAGATGCTGCCCTCGGCGATGGAGTGGGCGCAGCAGGCGCCGCGCGAGATGCGCCAGCTGGCCCCCAAGCTGCGCGAGCTGACCAAGCCGGTGCAGGACGCCAACAAGGCCGCCGAGAACTTCGCCCGCGCCGCGGCCGGCAGCCAGACCTCGAATCGCCAGCCGCAGGTGGTGCAGGCCGCGGTCGACGATCCGTACCGCAAGCTGCTGGCCACGCCGCGCGTGCTGGCCTCGCTGCTGGCGGTGGTGCTGCTGACGTTCTTCTTCATGGTCTACGGCGAGAACCTGCAGCGCAACGCGATCGCGCTGCTGCCCGGGCGGCAGCAGAAGAAGTTCACCGTGGAGATCCTGCATTCGATCGAGCGCGAGGTATCGCGCTACGTGCTGACCATCAGCATCATCAACACGGTGGTGGGCTTCGTGTTCGCCGGCGTGCTGTACCTGCTGGGCCTGCCGCTGGCCGAGGCGCTGCTGTGGGGCACGATGGCGGCGCTGCTGAACTTCGCGCCCTACGTGGGGCCGCTGATCGGGATGGTGGCGATGCTGCTGGTGGGTTTCATCAGCTTCGAGCAGCCGTTGCAGTCGATGCTGCCGGCGATCGCCTATCTGGTGCTGCACACGATCGAGGGCCAGATCATCACACCGATCATCCTGGGCAAGCGGATGGCGCTGTCGCCGCTGGTGCTGATCCTGGCGCTGATGTTGTTCGGGTGGCTGTGGGGAATCATCGGCCTGTTGCTGGCGGTGCCGTTGCTGGTGTGCGTGAAGCTGGTGCTGGCGCGGGTGGAAGGGATGGAAGGGTGGGCGCGGTTGCTGGAGTGACCGCGGCGAGGGCGCTTCAAGCCCCTCTCGCTGCGGGAGAGGGGTTGGGGTGAGGGGCAACGGAGACGTTGTCTTTGCTGGCCCGGTTTCTCGGCCATATCCGCGATGGGATTGGCTCTGTGACCTTGCGGGATGCATTTTCTTTTTTCGATAGATGGCGCCGCTCGCCGCGGGGGGCGTTCTTTCTTTGCTTGTGCAAAGAAAGAACCAAAGAAACACACCCCAGGCGGCACGCCCGGCGCTACGCGCCGGGTCCGCGAGCAGGGCGGGAATTTCCGTAAGGCACATCCATGTGCCATACGGGAACGCCGCCCATCCGGGGCGGCGCCCTGCGGGTTTTACCCGCCCCGCTCGCCGTGCCTCATGGGGACCCGAGGGCAACACCACCAGCAAAAACGAGCCTCGACTCCTCGGATGCAGCTCTTGGGGCCCCTGAGGTCCGGCAGTCACGACGGGTAAAACCCGCAGGGCGGCGCACAAGGATGTGCGCCGTTTTCGGCCGGGGCAGGATGCCCCGTCCGAAAATTCCCGTCGGGATTGCGAACCCGCCGCGCAGCGGCGGGCGGACCGCCGGGGTGTGTTTCTTTTGCCTACTTTTCTTTGCACAAGCAAAGAAAAGTAGGGCCCCCGCGGCGAGCGGCGCCATGCCTGGCTGCTGAAGAAGCATCCCGACAGGCCCGACAATCCAACACAAACGCCCGGACGGGCCAATGACACGCACAGCCAACGGACTTCGTTGGCCCTCTCCCCAACCCCTCTCCCGCTGGGAGAGGGGCTGAACCACGGCCCGGTGAAAGGACCGCTGCCCGCCCGGGTGTAAAATCGCCCCGATGAGCTTCCCTGTCCGCGCCATCACCCTCGACCTCGACGACACCCTCTGGCCGTTCGCCCCCATCGGCGCCCGGATCGAACGCGTCCTCGACGACTGGCTGCGCGAACACAGCCCCGCGACGGCCGACATGTTCCCCGTCGACCGCATGCGCGCCGTGCGCGAGGACATCTTTCTCGCCTACCCGCAGTACAAGCACGACCTCAGCCGGCTGCGCCGGATGACCCTGGAGCACGCCCTGCGCGAGAGCGGCGCCGACATGGCCCTGCTCGAACCGGCCTACGAAACCTTCTACGCCGCGCGCAACCAGGTCGAGTACTACCCGGATGCCCTGCACGCGCTGGAACGCATCGCCGCCCGCCTGCCGGTGGCTGCCGTCACCAACGGCAATGCCGACCTGCAGCGGATCGGACTGACCCACCTGTTCAAACACCAGATCCACTCGCGCGAACACGGCGCGGCCAAACCCGACGCCAGCATCTTCCACGCCGCCTGCGGCCTGCTCGACGTGCCGCCGGTCGAAGTGCTGCACGTCGGCGACCACATCGAGATGGATGTGGTCGGCGCCCTGCACGCCGGCCTGCGCAGCTGCTGGATCAACCGCCCGGAAGACCACGACGGGCAGCCGCAACGGTGGCCGCACGACGCGCTGCGCCCCGACCTGGAGTTCGCCACCCTGACCGCGCTGGCCGACTGGCTGGACGCCCACCCCGACTTCGCCACGGAACACGCCGCCGCATGAGCGCTGCCCTCGCCTACACCGACTCTTCCTCCCTCGCGCGTCCGCTGCACGTGCTCGAACGCACGCATCTGGCCGCATGGCGCGCGACGCAATCGCCGTCGGTCAACGCCTGGATCGACGCGCAGAACTTCACCGCCTCGCCCGGTTCGCTGCTGCTGCTACCCGGCGACGAGGGACTGGCCGGCGCGGTGATCGGCATCGGCGACCCCCTCGATCCGTATGCCTACGCCCACGCGCCCTTCGGCCTGCCGGCGGGCGACTGGGAAGTGACGGGCGACCTGTCCGACGATGCGCGCGTCGCGCTGCAGCTCGGCTGGGGCCTGGGCAGCTACAAGTTCGACCGCTACAAGCAGCAGCCGCGCAAGCCCGCGCGCCTGCTGCTGCCGCAGGCCGATGCCGAGGCGCTGGACCTGCTGGCCGCCAGCCTGCAGGTGCGCGACCTGGTCAACACGCCGACCGAGCACATGGGCCCGGAAGAACTGGAAGCCGCGGTGCGCGACTTGGCCGCCACGCACGGCGCCGAGGTGGACGTGATCGCCGGCGATGCGCTGCTGGCGCAGAATTTCCCCGCCATCCATGCCGTCGGCCGCGCCTCGCATCGTGCGCCGCGTCTGATCGCGCTGCGCTGGGGCGATGCCTCGCGACCGCACGTGGCGCTGGTCGGCAAGGGTGTGTGCTTCGATACCGGCGGCCTGGACATCAAGCCGGCCGACGGCATGCGCCACATGAAGAAGGACATGGGCGGCGCCGCGCACGCGATCGCGCTGGCGCGCCTCGTAATGGCGCAGCAACTGCCGGTGCGGCTGACGCTGCTGGTGCCGGCGGTGGAGAACAGCATCGGCCCCAATGCGTTCCGTCCCGGCGAAGTGATCGCCACCCGCAAGGGCGTCAGTGTCGAGATCGACAACACCGATGCCGAGGGCCGCATCATCCTCTGCGATGCGCTGGCCTATGCCGGCGAACAGTCGCCCGACCTGCTGCTCGACTTCGCCACACTGACCGGCGCCGCGCGCATCGCGCTGGGCCCGGACCTGCCGGCGCTGTTCGCCAACGACGATGCGGTGGCCCACGACTGGATCGCCGCCGGTGAGCGCATGCGCGACCCGGTGTGGCGCATGCCCCTGTGGCGGCCGTACCTGCGCTACCTGACCAGCGGCATCGCCGACCTGGCCAACGCCGGTTCGCGCATGGCGGGCGCCGTCACCGCCGCGCTGTACCTGGAGCGCTTCGTTCCCGATGGCATGAAGTGGGCGCACCTGGACGTGTACGCCTGGAACGACAGTGATCGCGCGGGACGCCCGGCCGGCGGTGAAGCGCTCGCGCTGCGCAGCGCCTACGCGATGCTGAAGGCGCGTTACGGCGCCACGGCCTGAACCACGGCGACATCGGTCGCCGCGATCTCGACCCGGTTGCGGCCGGCGTGCTTGGCGCGATACAGCGCCACGTCCGCCTGCCGCAGCAGCGTGTCGCCCAGCCCGCCGTGCTGCGGAAACATCGCCACACCGATCGAGACGGTCACGTGGGGCAGCTCCTGGCCCAGGTGGACCACGCGCATGCCCTCCACGCCGGCACGGATCGCTTCGGCGCGCGCCTGCACGGTGATCGGATCGGCTTCCGGCAGGATCAGGGTGAATTCCTCGCCGCCGTAGCGGCAGGCGATGTCCTCGTCGCGCGAAAGCGCTTGCAGCAGGCGGCCGAATTCGGCCAGCAGGGCGTCGCCACCGGCATGCCCGTGCACGTCGTTGAAGCGCTTGAAGTGATCCAGGTCCAGCATCATCAGGCCCAGCGGCATGCCGCGCCGCTCGCAGCGCGCCAGTTCGCGCGCCAGCGACTCTTCCAGGTAGCGCCGGTTGAACAGCCCGGTCAGCGGTTCGCGGATCGACTGCACGCGCAGGCGTGACTGCAGCTCCAGGCTCGACAGCGCCATCGACAACTGCTCGGCGGCGGTCTTCACCAGGTCCATGCGGGCGAGGAAGGCGTCATCGTGCCCCGACAGGTACAGCAGGCCGAGCTGGCTGCCCTGCGCGATCAGCGGCACGCAGACGTAGGTGGGTGTGGCCCCGAGCGTCGGCGTGGCCACATGCGCGCACGGCAGCAGTTCGTGATGGGCGCGGTGCACATGCGGCTGGCCGCGGCGCAGGGCCCAGCAATCCGACAGCGGCAACATCGCCGGCCCGTTGAGCGCGTGCTCGCCCCAGTGGGCGACCTCTTCGGCGTAGTCCTGCGAGGCGCGTACGCGGTACAGCGTACCGCCGGCATCCGGCAGCAGGCGCGAGAAGTACTGCGTGGCCAGGCCGACGGCCTCTTCCACGCTCACGCAGCTCTGCAACATGCCGCCGTAGCGGCTCAGCTCATTGAGGTCGGTGCCCTGGCGCTCCAGCGCATCGATGTTGTCCAGCAGCTCGGCCCGCGCCTGGTCGCCGGCGTCCTCGGCACGCGCGCGACGGCGGATCTCGCCGACCAGCAGGCTGTAGACCACGGCGATGATGATCAGGCCCAGCGGGATGCCGAGGATCGCGAGCGCGCGCAGCAGGGTGGCGCTGTTCCGGCTGGACGCGGCGCGCTGCACCAGCAGCTGCCGCTCGGTGGCCACCAGTTGCCGGGCCTGTGCACGCAGCGCGGCCGACGTGCGCCGCACCTCCTGCCCGATGGAGCGTTGCGCGGAAGGCAGGCCGCCCATCGCGTAATTGCCCAGCGTGGCGTCCATCTGGTCCAGCCGGCGCTCGATCTCGATCTTCCACGCCAGTGCGCGCCGCGTCTGTTCCGGGTTGTCGCGCACCAGCGACTGCAGCGCGGCGATCATCTCCGGCAGGTCACCGCGGCTGCGCTGGTAATCGGCCAGGTAGTCGACGTCCGCCGTCAGCAGGTAACCGCGCTGGGCCGACTCGCCGTCGCGCAGGTGCGCTTCGATGGCACCGACCAGCGCGATGACTTCATTCGTGTGCGACACCCGGTTGGCATCGCCGATGAAACGCTGCGCACCCAGCAGGACCCCCACCCCGATCAGGACGAAGATCGCGGCTGCGACGAGCAGGCCGATGCGGTTGGCGTGGCGATGGCGCAGGGGCATTGCAGAGTGGGGGCAGCAACGGTCAGGTGCAGACTAGGTCGCACTGTCCGGCGAGACAACCCGGCGCACATCCGAAGTGCCAACCACGGCACATCTTGCAGGGGCTACAGCCAACCGCGCTGGCGCGCCATCCGGTAGGCCTCGATGCGGTTGGCCACGCCCAGCTTGCCGATCGCCTCGGACAGGTAGTTGCGCACCGTGCCCTGCGAAAGGTTCAACTGCTTCGCGATGTCGCCGGCCGACTGGCCTTCACCCGCCAGCCGCAGCACCTGGCGCTCGCGGTCGTTGAGCGGGTCGGCATCGGACCACGCTTCCAGCGCGAGTTGGGGATCGATGGCGCGGCCACCGCGATGCACCTTGCGCAACGCCTCGGCCAGGTCTTCGGCGGGCGCATCCTTCAGCAGGTAGCCGGACACGCCGGCATCGAGCGCACGCCGCAGGAAACCGCCGCGCGCGAACGTGGTGACGATGACGACCTTGCACGCCATCTCGTGGCGCTGGATGCGCTGCGCCAGTTCCAGCCCGCTCAGTCCCGGCATCTCGATGTCGGTGACCAGCAAGTCGGGTTTCAGCCGCTGCAGCTCGCGCCACGCCGTCTCGCCATCCGCCGCACTGCCGACCACCTCGATGTCGGTCTCCATGCCCAGCAGCGCGGTCAGCGCGCCACGCACCATGGCTTGGTCTTCGGCGAGCAGGACGCGGATCATCGGAACGTCAGGGCGGGAAGGTTGCGCGACACGCTAGCAAATCGTGCAGGGTCTTGGGAGCCATCTCACCCTGTGCGAAGCAGGGACTTCAGAGGTGGGAGCGACGTAAGTCGTGATCGCATGAAATCCGCGCCCGGGCGCCTCGCCACGTTTCCACACCCCTGAACCATCCGGGATGTTGCCATCGCGACTTACGTCGCTCCCACACCCGCTTCCGCGCTCGCTGGCTGCCGCTCGACGGACACCGCTGCCTCCCTAGACGGCAGCGGCAGCACGATCTCCACACACGTGCCCTGCCGCAAGGTGGAATCGATGCGTAACTGCCCACCCCGCGATTCGACCCGCTCGCGCATGCCGGCCAGCCCGTTGCCGGGCACGGCGGCACTGCCGACGCCGTTGTCGCGGATGCGCAGCTGGACGTGTTCGACCGTCGATGTCAGCGATACCTCGGCGAGCGTGGCGCGGGCATGACGCTGGATGTTGGTGACCGCCTCGCGCAACGCCAGCGCCAGCACGGTTTCGAGATCGGGCGGCACCACGACTTCCTGCGCGTCGTAGCGCAAGGTGATGCCATCCGATTCCAGCAGCAGTTTGGCGGAGGCCAGTTCGGCCGCGATGCCGGCGGCACGAATGCCGGTCACCGCGCGCCTCACCTGGGCCAGCGCATCGCGGGCGACGCGGCTGACCTCGTTGATCTCGTTGCGCGCGGCCTGCGGATCGCGTTCGATCAGCCGGCCTGCGAGATCGGACTTCAGCGCGACCAGCGACAGCGTATGGCCGAGCAGGTCGTGCAAGTCGCGGCCGATGCGCTCGCGTTCCGCCAGCGCGGCCAGGCGACGGACTTCGTCGTGCGAGAGCTTGAGCTCGGCGCGCTTGCGCACGGTTTCGGACTGGAAGTAGTTGCCGGTGAACACCGCCACCGAGATGATCGCGGTCACCGCCGGCACGAACGCGGGGAAACCCAGCCATGCCGCCATCCCGCAGTACCCGCCCAGCAGTGCGAACAATGCGCCCACGCGTGTCCACAGCCTGCCCGGCAGCAGCGCCACGAAGGCCGCCGCATAGATCACGTAGGTGTTGGAAAACGCATTGAACGACATCAGGCCGTAGCCCAGCGCGGCGATGCCCAGCGTGCACAGCACGCGCGTCATCGCACTGCCGCGGTACGCGAGGAAGTACATCGGCAGGAACACCGCGACGGACAGCAGCGTGGGCCACAGGTACCAGCGCACGCTCTGGCCCCAGTTGGCATTGGACGGCACCAGCAGCGGCACGAACAGGAACACGAGGTAGCCCAGCAGGAAGATGGGCATCCAGCCGAGGCCCAGCGCCTCGGGCACCAGGCGATCCCGCAGGCGGGTGAGCGAGCGCAGCAGCGGAGAGGCGAGTAGGTTCATCGATGGCTCCTTGCAGCGGCCTGCGGATTCAATGCGCCAGCCGGCGGCGCGCCAGCAGGAAGAACACCCCCGTGATGGCCACCAGCACGGCGACATGCAGCAGCAGCGGACGTCCCGCATCCATGCCGACCACCTTCTGGGCGATCTGCGCCAGATGATACGCCGGCCATGCGGGCGCAGCGGTCTGCAGGAAGCCGGGCAACATCGTCAGCGGCACCCACAGGCCCGACAGGAACGCCATCGGCAGGTAGACCAGGTTGATCAGCGCCGGCGCACCACGCCCACTGACGAGCGTGCCCAGCCACAGGCCCAGCGCACTGAAGGGCAGCACGCCGACCAGGCAGGTCGCCACCAGTGCCAGCCATTGCATCGTCGACAAGCGCACGCCGGCCACGCCCACCGCCAGCATCGCGAGCAGCAGCAGGATGATCGCGGCAAACAGCACTGCCATCGCCATCTTCGCGACCAGGTACGCGCCCGGCGGCATCGGCTGCGCGCGCTTCAGCGTCAGCAGGCCCTGTTCGCGGTCCATCGCCACGGTCACGCCGAAGCCGAACAGCGCCACGCCCATCACGCCGAACACGCTGTAGCCCGCCAGCATGTACTGCGCCGCGGCGGGACCGCCCTTGCCGCCCAGCAGCACGCCGAACAGCAGATAGAACACTGGGGGAAACAGCAGACACGGCAGCGAGAAGGACGGCGTGCGCAGCAGGCGCAGGAATTCGTAGCGCGCTTCCAGCACATAGGCGCGCGTGGAGGAGAACGGAACGGCGGCAGTCGTATCCATCAGGCAGCTTCCTGGGTGGCGGCATCACGGGTGAGGGCGAGGAAGGCATCGGCCAGGCCGGCGCGCTGCACTTCCAGATCGGACAGCGCGGCATCCTCGGCCAGCAGGCGGCGGACCACGGACTCTGCGGCTTCGACGATGACCTCCAGCCGTGCGCCGTCGCGCTGCGCCAGCTGCACGCCCGGCCAGCCCTGCACCAGCGCCGCCGGCAACGCACTGGTGCAGCGGATGCGGCGCTGCGCGACGCGCGCGCGGATCTGCGACACCGTGCCTTCGGCGACCACGCGGCCGTGGTTCACTACCACCACGCGGTCGGCCAGCGCTTCGGCTTCCTCCAGGTAATGCGTGGTCAGCAACACCGCACAGCCCTGCGCGCGCAACTCGCGGATCGCCTTCCACAGCGTCTGCCGCGCATCGATGTCGAGGCCGGTGGTGGGTTCGTCGAGGAACAGCAGTTCCGGCCGGCCGCACACCGCCAGCGCGAACTGCATGCGCCGCTGCTGTCCACCGGAGAGCTGGCCGTAGTGGCGCTCCATCAGGCCATCGAGGCCGGCCAGCGCAACCAGGTCGGCCACGCTGCGCGGCTGCGGGTAGTAGGCGCGCGTCAGGTCGATCAGCTCGCGCACCTTCAGCGTGTCGGGCACGGCGGCGCTTTGCAGCATCACGCCGGCACGGCGGCGCGCGTCCAGCGACTGCGGCGGCAGGCCGAACAGTTCCGCGGTGCCGGCATCGGCACGCTGCAGGCCCAGCAGCAGGCTGATCGCGGTGGTCTTGCCGGCCCCGTTCGGGCCGAGCAGGGCCAGTACCTCGCCGGCAGGCAGCGCCAGGTCCAGGCCGTCCAGCGCCAGCGTCTTGCCATAGTGGTGGCGCACGCCGCGCAGGCGGGCCAGCGGTGCGGAGGTCAGGCTTGCCACGTTCATGCGACGGTCCCGTCGGAAGATGTGTCCATGCTGCGCGCCGTCCGGTCGTGTGATGAGTGCGGGCCCTCAGGCGAATCAGGTGACAGGTGTCACTGGGATGCGGACAGCCGCTGGCCCAGGATGCGCCCCGTGGAGCGCCCGGAACGGCCCTCCCCGCATGAAGTGACTTCCGGCAACTAGGCTTCCGTTACCCTTGCTGGTCACACTTCCCCGCATTCACCGTCTGGATACGCATGAATACGTCTGCCGATCTGCTGAAGGAACTCCGCATCGACCGCAAGGCGCCGCCCCCGGCCCCGCCGTCGCGTCGTGGCCTGTGGATCACGCTGGGCGTGGTCGTCGTGCTGCTGGTGCTCGCCGCGGCGGCCTGGGCCGTGCTCGGCCGCGAGAAGCCGCTGGAAGTCCGCACCGCGCCGACCGTCGCGCTGGGCGGTGGCGGTGCGGCCGCCTCGGTGCTGGATGCCTCCGGGTACGTGGTGGCGCGGCGCATGGCGACGGTCTCGGCCAAGGTCACCGGCAAGGTGCAGGAAGTGCTGATCGAGGAAGGCATGCGGGTCGAGGCCGGCCAGGTGCTGGCGCGGCTGGAGCCGATCGATGCCGACGCCGACCGCGCCCTGTCGCAGAGCCAGTTGCAGGCTGCGCGCAGCCAGACGACAGGCGTGCAGGCGCAGCTGGTGGAAGCCGAAGCCAATGCGCGCCGGCTGTCGTCGCTGGTCGCGCAGCAACTGGTGTCGAAGGCGCAGTACGACCAGGCCGTCGCCCAGCGCGACCTGCTGCGCGCGCAACTGCAGACCGCCCAGCGCAACGAGCGCACCGCCGCGGATCGCCTGAAGATCGCCGACATCGGCCTCGACAACACCATCGTGCGCGCCCCGTTCGCCGGCGTGGTGATCGCCAAGGCCGCGCAGCCGGGCGAAATCGTCTCGCCGCTGTCGGCCGGCGGCGGCTTCACCCGCACCGGTATCGGCACCATCGTCGACATGGAGTCGCTGGAAGTGGAAGTGGAGGTCAACGAGTCCTTCATCGGCCGCGTGCAGCCGAAGATGCCGATCCAGGCCACGCTGAATGCCTATCCCGACTGGCAGATCCCCGGCGAGGTCATCGCGATCATCCCGACCGCCGACCGCAGCAAGGCCACCGTCAAGGTGCGCGTCGCGCTGAGCGTGAAGGATCCGCGCATCGTGCCGGACATGGGCGTGCGCGTGAGCTTCCTGGAGGCGGCCAAGCCGCAGCAGGCCGAGCAGCCCAAGGGCGTGCGCGCCCCGGGCGCCGCCGTGGTCGAACGCGAGGGCACGCAGGTGGCCTTCGTCGTCGGTGACGACGATACCGTGCAGCAGCGTGGCCTGAAGGTGGCCGGCAAACTCGGCGATGATGTGCACGTCACCGACGGACTGCAGGCCGGCGAAACCGTCGTGCTGGACCCGCCCGCCGAACTGAAGGACGGCGCCAAGGTCGTGCTGGCCGAAGACACCGAGTAAGGCCTTCGCCGCGTGAGGTTCTGCCTCGTGCGGCGAATCACCGGAAACACCCGCGCCGCCCCACCGGCGCCTGTCGATCCCGTGCGGCGTCCTTCGTCGCATGACGGGCGGGCCACGTCCATCGAGGACGGATTCCGCCCTGTTTGAACCGCAGCATCGCCGTTCGCCTTCCCGCCTCCAACAAGGACCTTGCCGATGTCTTCCCTGGTTTCCATCCGCAACCTCACCAAGACCTACCAGCGCGGCCCCGAGAAGGTGCAGGTGCTGCACGGCATCGACCTGGACATCCCGCACGGGGACTTCGTCGCGCTGATGGGCCCGTCCGGCTCCGGCAAGACCACCCTGCTCAACCTGATCGGCGGCCTGGACACGCCCAGCGGCGGCGAGATCGAGATCGAAGGCCAGCGCATCGACCGGATGAACGATGGCCAGCTCGCGCACTGGCGCAGCTCGCACGTCGGCTTCGTGTTCCAGTTCTACAACCTGATGCCCACGCTCACCGCGCAGCGCAACGTCGAACTGCCGCTGCTGCTGACCAAGCTCGGTGGCGCGCAGCGCAAACGCAATGCGGAGATCGCGTTGCAGCTGGTCGGCCTGGCCGATCGCAAGTCGCACCGTCCGAACGAACTCTCCGGAGGCCAGCAGCAGCGCGTGGCGATCGCGCGCGCCATCGTGTCCGACCCGACCTTCCTGATCTGCGACGAACCGACCGGCGACCTCGACCGCCAGTCCGCCGAGGACATCCTCAACCTGCTGCAGATGCTCAACCGCGAGCACGGCAAGACCATCATCATGGTCACGCACGATCCGAAGGCGGCGGAGTACGCCACCCACACCATCCACCTGGACAAGGGCGAACTGGCCGACACGCCGGCCGTGCACTGATCGGAGGCGGACATGAAATATTTCTCGCTGATATGGTCGGCGCTGTTCCGCAGCAAGACGCGGACGTCGTTGACGTTGCTGTCGGTAGTCGCGGCCTTTCTGCTGTTCGGCCTGCTGGACTCGGTGCGCGTGGCGTTCAACTCCGGCGGCAGCGTCGCCGGCGCGGACCGTCTGGTCGTGGCGTCGCGGCTGTCGATCACGCAGATGCTCCCGTACAGCCTGGCGGCCCGCATCGACGCGACGCCGGGCGTGAAGAAGAGCGCCTATGCCGCGTGGTTCGGCGGCATCTACAAGGACCCGAAGAACTTCTTCCCGAACTTCTCGGTCGGCCCCGGCTACATGGACATGTATCCGGAATACATCATCGATCCCGCCCAGCTGAAGGCGTGGGAAGCCGACCGCACCGGCGCCATCGTCGGCGAGAACCTGGCGAAGCGTTTCGGATGGAAGGTCGGCGACACCATCCCGCTGCAGGCGACGATCTTCCCGCAGAAGGACGGCAGCAACGCCTGGCCGCTGACGCTGCGCGGCACCTTCAAGCTGTCCGACAGCAAGCGCAAGGGTGAGGAGAACCAGCTGCTGTTCCACTGGAAGTACTTCGACGAGGCCAACCAGTACGTCAACGGCCAGATCGGCTGGTACATGGTGAAGCTGGACAACGTGAACCACGCCACCCGCGTGGCCAATGCCATCGACGCGATTTCGGCCAACTCCGCGCACGAGACCAAGACGCAGACCGAGCAGGCCTTCAACCAGTCCTTCGCCAAGCAGTTCGCCGACATCGGCCTGATCGTCACCGCGATCATGGCGGCGGTGTTCTTCACCCTGCTGCTGCTGACCGGCAACACCATGGCGCAGGCCGTGCGCGAACGCATCCCGGAACTCGCGGTATTGAAGACGCTCGGCTTCACCAACGGCACCGTGCTGGTGCTGGTACTGGTGGAATCGGTGCTGCTGATCGTGCTGGGCGGCGTGCTGGGCATGCTGATCGCCTCGGCCATCATTCCGGTGCTCAGCGGCGCCAGCAACGGCATGATCGCGCTGCCCACCATCCCGGCACAGACGTGGGGTGTGGGTCTTGGGCTGATGGTGGCGATCGGCCTGATCGTCGGCGCACTGCCGGCGACGCGCGCGATGCGCCTGAAGATCGTCGACGCACTGGCCGGTCGCTGACAGGAGACATGACATGAAGAAGCAATGGTTGGGCAACCTCGTCTCCATCGTGGCGCTGATCGTCGGCCTGGGCGTGTGGATCGTGCTGCCGTGGTTTGCAGTGCTCGGCATCGCCGTGCTGCTGGTGCTCTGGCTGTTCCTCACCCGCAGCGGACGGCTGTCGCTGGAAGCGGCGAAGATCGGCATCGCCAGCCTGCCGCAGCGCTGGGGCGCCTCCTCGGTGATCGTGGTCGGCATCGCCGGCGTGGTCGGCGTGCTGGTGGCGATGCTGGCGATGGGCGAAGGCTTTTCGGCCACGCTCAAGCAAACCGGCGGCGACGACACCGCCATCGTGCTCCGTGGCGGTTCGCAGGCGGAGACCAACTCGGTCATCAGCCGCGACCAGGTGCCGCTGATCTCCACGCTGGCCGGCGTGGCCAAGGGCAAGGACGGGCGTGCGCTGCTGTCGCCGGAACTGTCGCAGATCGTCAACCTGCCGACCGCCAGCACCGGCGAGGACGCCAACGCGCAATTCCGTGGCGTCAGTGAGGCAGCGTGGGCGATCCGTCCGCGGGTGAAGCTGACCGAAGGCCGCAAGTTCAACGTCGGCGTGCGCGAGATCGTCGTCGGCCAGGGTGCCAAGGGCCAGTACCGCGGCCTCGATGTCGGCAAGACACTGAAACTTGGCAACCAGGAGTGGACGGTGGTCGGCGTGTTCGCCTCCGGCGATGCGCACGACTCGGAACTGTGGACCGACATCGACACGCTGTCGTCGGCCTACGACCGCCGCGCCTACCAGTCGGTCACCGTGCGCACGGAAGGCAAGGCGGGTTTCGACCAGTTCAAGCAGGCGATGGAGAACGACCCGCGCCTGAAGCTGGACGTGCTCACCACGCGTGACTACTACACCAAGCAGTCGACCGGCCTGAACACGCTGATCAAGGTGCTCGGTACCGTCATCGGCACGATCATGGCGATCGGTGCGGTGTTCGGTGCGCTCAACACGATGTACGCCGCCGTTGCCGGCCGTGCGCGCGAAATCGCCACGATGCGGGCGATCGGCTTCCGCGGCCTGCCGGTGGTGATGGCGGTGATGCTGGAGACCATGCTGCTGGCGCTGCTGGGCGGCCTGCTGGGCGGCCTGATCGCGTGGGTGGTGTTCAACGGCTATAGCGTCGCCACGCTGGGCAGCAATTTCAGCCAGGTGGTGTTCCAGTTCAAGGTCACGCCGGAGCTGCTGTGGAGCGGGCTGAAGTGGGCGCTCGGCATCGGCCTGGTGGGCGGCCTGTTCCCGGCACTGCGGGCCGCACGCCTGCCGATCACGCAGGCACTGCGCGCGATCTGAGGCACGACCCGGAGGGTGCCGGCGCAACCGGCACCCTCATCACTTCGGCGGATCGAGCCAGCCTCGCGACGCTGCCGAAGCGATGTCCGCCGGCGTGTCGACATCGAAGCGGAGATCCGGGGCATCGCAGGCGATGACGTCCGCACCCGGGGCATTCAGCGCATCGCGCAATCCGCGGTCTCCCTGCGCAGCCATCGCGGCACGCAGCAGCGTCGGTGCGACGACCGCGGGGATGCCGACGCGATCGCCGAGCCGCGTCGCGGCGGAACCCGACGGCGCGTGATGCGCTGCTTCAAGCAATGCCTGCAGATGTACGACCTCCAACGCCGGCTGGTCGCAGGTCACCAGCAACGTAGCGCGATCATGCGCAGCGAGTTCCGCCGCGGCGACGCGCACGCTTCCTGCCAACCCCGCGTTCCATTGCGCGTTGAACAGGCACTCCACGGCCAGGTCGCTTACTGCGGCGTCGACGTCGTCCGCATACGCTCCGACGATGACCAGCACGCGTGTCGCACCCGACGCCAGTGCGAGACGCGCAGCCCGATGCACGAGCGTCTCGCCATCCCGCGTCAGCAACTGCTTGGGGCGCCCCAGCCGCGTACTTCCACCCGCCGCCAGCACGACGGCGGCATGTCTCGCGGTCATGCCGATTCGCCGTGATGCCACGCCTGCAACTGCGCCGTGATGCTGAGCGCGATCGCTTCGGGCCCCTGCCCCCCAAGCCTCAAGCCGATCGGCGAACGCAGGCGCGATGACAGCATGGCGTGCAACGGGACAGGAATCACGCGCAGCAGATCTTCGCGCCTTCGCACCGGACCCAGCAGGCCGACAAAGGGGATCGTCGTGTGCGCGAGCGCCTCGAGCGCGTCGCGATCGTGTTCGAAATGGTGGTGCATCACCAGCGCGGCATCCGGTGCGGGATGAAGACCCTGCAGCGCATCGCCGGGCGACAGCATCAGCCAGGCATCGGCGACGTCATCCGCGGGAATCCAGCGCGTGCGCCGCTCGATCACGGTGACATGCCAGCCGAGCTGCCGCAGCGACGCGACCAGGATCCGCGTTTCCGGGCCGGCACCGAAGAGCGCCACGCGCGGCGGCGGTGCGATCGTCACTTCGCCAATCACGGCGGCGTCCGTGGTGGCCAGCGGCAGCGTCCATTGCCGCCGTATCTCGCCCGCCGATGCCTGCACCGCGCCGTCCGCATGCACGCGCAGCGCCAGCGGACCTTCGCCCCGCCACCACGCCTGCACGACCTGTGACCAGCCCGGCAGCCGATCCAGCGGCAGCAATGTCAGATGCAGTCGCCCTCGACAGCCGACAGCAGAGCCGGCCAGCAGGTCTTCGTCGTCGCGCGTGTCGATCTCCATCGCGTCGAGATGGCCATCGGCCACGGCCTGCCGCGCGCGACGCGCGATCTCGGGTTCCAGGCAGCCACCGCTCAACCAGCCGGTCTGCGTGTCATCGGCGGCAAACACCGCCATCGCACCCTGCCGCACATAGGTCGACCCCTCGGTCGCGGTGACCACGACCAGCACGCTGCCGTCGCCGGCCTGGCTGGCGCGTGCGGAGACTTCCAGCGGATGGCGGGCGACCGACATGCGCACCACGATGGCGCAAGCGCGGGCCCGATGGCAACGGTCTACCGGTGCCCGGGCGCATCAGGCAAGCATGCCGCAGGATCGTGCAAGCGATGGCGCGCGCTTTCACTGGCAGGCTACGGGGGGCCGGAGTATCGTCGACCGGTCCCACGCCGCCGCCAGGGAGACACCATGAAGTTGAACGTCAATGGGTCCGAGCGCGAAGTCGATGCGCCCGATGACATGCCGCTGCTCTGGGTCCTGCGCGACCTGATGGGCCTCACCGGCACCAAGTTCGGCTGCGGCATCGCCCAATGCGGCGCCTGCACCGTGCATGTCGATGGCTCGCCGCTGCGCGCCTGCGTGACGCCCGCGTCCGCCGTCGCCGGCAAGAAGATCACCACCATCGAAGGCCTGTCGGCCGACGGTTCGCATCCCGTGCAGAAGGCATGGGCCGAACTGGACGTCGTGCAATGCGGCTACTGCCAGTCCGGCCAGATCATGTCGGCCGTGGCGCTGCTGGCGGTGGTGCCGACACCGACCGACAGCGACATCGACCACGCGCTGTCCGGCAACCTCTGCCGCTGCGGCACCTACCAGCGCATCCGCGCCGCGGTGCATCGCGCAGCCGAGCTCGGCAAAGCCTGATCCCACGCCGCCGTGGCATGCGTTGCCGCGGCTCCGATCCGATGATCGACGGAGGGTGTTTCCGTGAACCTTGAACTGAAATCCTCGCGCCGCGGTTTCCTGCGCTCCACCGCCATCGTCGGCGGAGGACTCGTGGTCGCCATCGCCGTGCCCGGTGCCCGCCGCTTCGCCTGGGCACAGGAAGCGCAAGCCGCCGCGGCGCCCGCGTTCGTACCCAATGCCTTCCTGCGCATCGCAGCCGACGATTCGATCACCGTGCTGCTCGCGCACGCCGAAATGGGCCAGGGCATCTGGACCACGCTGCCGATGCTGATCGCCGAGGAACTCGACGCCGACTGGTCGAAGATCCGCGTCGAACACGGCCCCGCGGACAAGGCCTACACCAGTCCGGTGTTCGGCATGCAGGGCACGGGCGGCTCGACGACCACGTGGTCCGAGTTCGACCGCTACCGGCAGGCCGGCGCGACCGCGCGCGCGATGCTGCTGCAGGCTGCCGCCGCGCGGCTCAACGTGCCCGTCGACCAGCTCCGCACCGAGAACGGCGCCGTCGTGTCCGGCAGTACGCGCCTGCGCTACGGCGAACTGGCCGATGAGGCCGGCAAGCAGACGCCACCGGCACTGGACGCATTGACGTTGCGTGATCCCAAGGACTGGAAGCTGATCGGCAAGGCGACCAAGCGCCTGGACACGCCGGAAAAGATCACCGGCAAGGCCAGGTTCGGCATGGACATCCAGTTCGACGGCCTGCTGACCGCGGTGGTGCTGCGCTCGCCGGTGTTCGGCGGCAAGGTGAAATCGTTCGACGCCACCGCGGCACGCGCCGTCGCCGGCGTGCGCGACGTGGTGCAGGTTCCGAGCGGCGTCGCCGTGGTGGCGGACCATTTCTGGGCCGCCAAGCTCGGCCGCGACGCGCTGCAGGTCGTGTGGGAAGCCGGCGAGGGCGCCAAGCTCGACAGCGTGGCGTTGCGGCAGCAGTTTTCGCAGCTGGCGACCGAGGAAGGGCCGACGGCCGCCCGCGCGGGCGACGTCATCGCCGCCCTGAGCAAGGCCGCGAAGACCGTCGATGCGGAGTACGCCGTGCCCTACCTCGCGCACGCCGCGATGGAACCGCTGAACTGCACCGTCAAGATCGCGGACGGCGAGTGCGATATCTGGTGCGGCACGCAGTTCCCCACGCTGGACCAGAACAGTGCCGCGAAGATCCTCGGTATTC
Source organism: Pseudoxanthomonas sp. LjRoot143 (assembly GCF_964252945.1). NCBI lineage: Bacteria > Pseudomonadati > Pseudomonadota > Gammaproteobacteria > Lysobacterales > Lysobacteraceae > Pseudoxanthomonas > Pseudoxanthomonas sp. LjRoot143. Next base: position 3,299,096 of record NZ_CAXUPM020000001.1, read on the forward strand.
CGCCTGAGAAGATCCGCATCCACACCCCGTTCCTCGGTGGCGGTTTCGGTCGTCGCGCCACGCCCACCTCGGACGTGGTGTCGGAGGCCGTGGAGGTGGCCAGGGCGGCGAAAGCGCCGGTCAAGACCGTGTGGACGCGCGAGGACGATACGCGCGGCGGCTACTACCGCTCCGCCTTCGTGGAAAAAGCCAAGGTCGGCCTGGGCGAAGACGGCCTGCCGGTCGCCTGGCATCAGGTGATGGTGGGCCAGTCGATCATGGCCGGCACCTTCATGGAAGCGATGATGGTGAAGAACGGCATCGATGCCACCTCGACCGAGGGCGTCGCCGATTCGCCCTACGTGCTCGGCACGCCCGCGCATCGCGTGGACCTGCATTCGCCCAGGACCGGCATTCCGGTGCTGTGGTGGCGCTCCGTCGGGCACAGCGTCAACGGCTTCGTGATGGAAAGCCTGGTGGACGAACTGGCGCATGCCGCCGGCAAGGATCCGGTGGAGTACCGCCGCACGCTGCTGAAGGATCACCCGCGCCATCTCGCGGCATTGAACCTCGTCGCGGAAAAGTCAGGCTGGACCACACCCGCCGCGCAAGGCCGTGCGCGTGGCGTCGCCGTACACGAATCGTTCGGCAGCTACGTCGCGCAGGTGGCCGAGGTCTCGGTCGAGGATGGGCAGATCCGCGTGCACCGCGTGGTCTGCGCGATCGACTGCGGCGTGGCGGTGAATCCGGGCGCCGTCGAAGCGCAGATGGAATCCGGCATCGTGTTCGGCCTCGGTGCGGCCCTGCATGGCGCGCTGACGCTGAAGGAGGGCCAGGTGCAGGAGTCGAACTACCACGACTACCGCGTGCTGCGCCTGCACGAGATGCCCAGGGTCGAGGTGCACATCGTGCCGAGCACCGAGAAGATGGGCGGCGTCGGCGAGCCCGGCACACCGCCGATCGCACCGGCGGTGGCGAATGCGGTGTTCAAGCTGACCGGACAGCGCCTGCGTGAACTGCCGTTGCGCCTGCCGACGCCTGCCTCCTCCACCCCGACTGCCTGAGGCCCGCCATGCGCATCCTGATGATGTCGTTGATCGCCCTCCTGCTGGTGGCTTGCAAGCCCCGCATCAGCGAAGAGCAAAGAGCGCAGGCGCTGACCGCGTTCGCGACGGTGGAGCAGGTGTTCCAGCATCCGCGCTGCAGCAACTGCCACATTCCCGGCGACGCGCCGCTGCAGTTCGATACGCAGACGCCGCACGCGATGAATGTCGCGCGCGGCCCCGAGGGCAAGGGCGCGCCTGGCCTGCCCTGCTCCACCTGCCACGCCGAACAGAACGCGCCGGCGAGTTACGGCCCGCATGCGCCCCCCGGCGCGCCGCACTGGCAGCTGCCGCCGCCGGATCATAAGATGGCGTGGATCGGCCTGCCGGCCGACCAGCTGTGCGAGATGATCCAGGACAAGAAGCGCAACGGCGACCGCGACTTCGACGCGCTGCTCAAGCACGTGGCCGAGGACAAGCTGGTGCTGTGGGGCTGGAATCCCGGTGGCGAACGCGCGCCGGTACCGGTGCCGCACGACCAGTTCGTCGCCGCCTTCAAGACCTGGAAGGACGCTGGCGGTCCCTGCCCCGCACCGGCGGCGAAGACGCCAGGCTGACTCAGCGCCCCGGTGCGGCCGCCACGACCGCATCGCGGCGGCGTGCGCGCCACAGACCATCGCTGGCGAAGATCAGCAACCCGGTCCAGATGGCGGCGAAGCCGATCGCACGCTCGATGCCGAAAGCCTCGCGGAACACCAGCACGCCGATCAGCAGCTGGATGCTCGGCGCGATGTACTGCAGCAGCCCGACCACCGACAGCGGAATGCGCCGCACGCCGTAGGCGAAGCCGATCAGCGGCACCGCCGTCACCACGCCACCGAAGATCAGCAGCAGGTCGTTCTTCCACCCGTAGCCGCTGACGAAACCGCCACCGTTGCCGAACTCGCCCCAGACCACATAGGCCAGTGCGGGCAGGAACAGATAGAGGCTCTCGACGCCCAGGCCGGCCACCGGGTCCACCGCGACCAGCTTGCGCACCAGCCCGTACAGGCCGAACGAGAACGCCAGGCCCAGTGCGATCCACGGCGGTGAGCCCGCCTGCAGCGTCAGCCACGCCACACCGGCCAGCGCGAAGCCCACCGCGATCCACTGCGCGAGCGTCAGGCGCTCGCGCAGCACCAGCACGCCCAGCACCACGTTGATCAGCGGATTGATGAAGTAGCCGAGGCTGGTTTCCACCACATGCCCCGCGTTCACCGCCCAGATGTACAGGCCCCAGTTGAACGCGATCAGCAGGCTGCTGACGCCCAGCAGCGGCACCGCGCGCGGCTGGGCACGCACCTGCCGCCACCAGCCGCGCCCGTTCTTGATCAACAGCCAGCCGATGACCAGCACCGCACTCCAGACGATGCGGTGCGCAATGATGTGGAACGACGGCACCGCTTTCAGCAGATGCCAGTACAGCGGCACCACGCCCCAGATCAGGAACGTGCCGGCAGTGATCGCCAGACCCTTGCGGTCGATGGGAGCAGCGCTCATTTCGGTTGCCGCGCGCGCGCCAGCGTGATGACCACGACGCCAGCGAGGATCACCGCCATCGCGCCGAGATCATGCGAGGTGAACGTCTCGCCGGCGATGAAGGCACCGAGGGCCACCGCGATCACCGGATTGACGTAGGCATAGCTGCCCACCAGCACCGGGCGTGCATGGTGCAGCAGCCAGACGTACGCGGTGAACGCGATGATCGAACCGAACACCGCCAGGTAAGCGACCGCAAGCCCGCCGTTCAACGTCCAGTCCGCCGTGTTGAAGCGCTCGCCATGCAGCAGCCCGGCGACCACCAGCATCACACCGGCCGCCAGCATCTGCGCCGCTGCCGTCATGAACGGTGACGGCAGGTCGCGGCCACGCGACCACACCGAGCCGTAGGCCCAGGCGATCGGCGCGATCAGCAGCAGCACCAGGCCGACGGGAGAGCCGGTCAGCGAGCTTCCGGCGTTGAGCCAGACCACACCCGCGAAGCCGACGATGATGCCCAGCCACTCGCCCTTCGTCGGATGCTGCCCGCGCATCGCGCCGAACAGGCCCATCCACAGCGGCATCGACGCCACGGCGACCGCGGCCAGCCCGGACGACACGGTCTGCTCGGCGAGCACCACCATCCCATTGCCCATCAGCAACAGCAGCGCCCCCATCACCAGCAGATTCTTCCACTGCGCGCGCGTCGGCGGCGCGACGCCGCGCCACAGCAGGAACAGGAACATCACCAGGCCCGCCACGACGAAGCGGCTGCCCGACACCATCAGCAGGGGTGGGAAGCCGCCTTCGAGGGCGAAGCGGATGCCGAGATAGGTCGACCCCCACACCACGTAGACGATGGCGAGGGCGGCAGCGACGGCAAGACCGCCACGCGCGGGCGCGGCGGCGGAAACGGGCGAGGTCATGGAGTTTCGGGGGGAGGACGACGTGCATGCATTCTAGGCCAGCGGTCCGCATGCGGGATGACAGCGTGGCCGCGCCGCGCTTGAAACCTTTCCCGTCCGCCTTGAATCCAGCTCAAGCCGGACGCGGACGGGTTCAGGCCTGCTCGCGTGCGAGCAACTGCTGCTTGCGCGGCAGTCCCCATCGATAGCCGCCGAGTGAACCGTCGCCGCGGATCACGCGGTGACAGGGCACGACCACGGCGATGCGGTTGTGCGCGCAGGCGCTGGCCACCGCGCGTGCGGCGCGCGGCGCACCCAGCGACTGCGCCAGGCCCGCGTAGCTGACCGTCTCGCCCAGCGGGATCTTCATCAGCGCATCCCAGACGCGCTGCTGGAAGCCGGTGCCGAGCAGGTCCACCGGCACCTCGGCGTCGCCACCCGCCAACCGTTCCGCCACTGCGCGCAGCCGCGGCGCGAGGAAGTCGTCGCGACCCGCCTCGACGCGCTCCAGTTGCGCCAGCGGAAACTCTTCCCGTAGCCGCTGCTCAAGCACGGCATCGTCGTCGCCCAGTTCCACCGCGCAGATGCCACGCTCGGTGGCCGCCACCAGCGTGCGGCCCAGCACCGTGTCGACCAGCGTCCAGCGGATCGCCACACCGCGTCCGCCTGCGCGGTAGGTGGCCGGCGTCATGCCCAGCTTGGCGGCGCCCTGCTCGTACAACCGCGAGGGCGAGCCGTAGCCAGCGTCGTACAACGCGGTGGTGACGTCACGGCCTTCCCGCAGGGCGCTCTTCAAGGTGCCCAGCTTCTTCCTCGCCAGGTACTCCGCCGGACTCAGTCCGAAGCGGGCACGGAAGCGGCGCTGCAGGTGCGAAGCGCTGAGGCCGGTGCGCGAGGCCAGGTCCGACAGCGAGGGCTCGCCTTCGTCGAGCAGGCGGCGCGCCAGCTCCAGCGGATCGCTGGAGCTGGCGGATGGAGGGGGGAGTGATCGGCGCGGCATGGTGTCCATGCGCCCAGACTAGGGCGCGCGCCGCGGTCGGGCTATCCGGATCTTGCGCAGGGAACGGATCCCTGCGCTGGTCGTCACTGGGCCCAGCGGCCCGGACCCGGCGAATCGGGCAGCACCTGCGCCGACAGCTTGCGGTCCTGTCCCAGGATGCCGATGGCGTCAGACAGGATCGTGGCCGATTCGCGCAACAGCGGATCGGGGCGCTTGTCGGCGAGCTTCTCGCGCTGCGCATCCTTCACGATGTCGCGCTCGGATGCGCCCAGACCGTCATCGGCCAGATCTTCGGCAAGCGGATCCAGCGCCAGCCCCAGCGTCTTGCGCTCGGCCTGCCGCTGCTTGCGCTGGGTGTCCTGGCGATCGCGTTCGGCACGACGCTCGGCCTCGTTGAGCGAAACGTACTTCTTGGCGGCTTCGGCACGGAACTGCGCCACGTCCTCGGACCACCACTGGAACTCCTTGTCCTTGGCCGAGCGCGCCGCATGCAGCGCCTCCAGCTTCGGCAGCAGCGGTGCGAAGTTGCCGTACTGCGTGTGCGGGACCGCGGCGATCCGCGTCCACGGCAGCGCATTGTCGTACGTGCTCTCGCCGTATTCGCTGGCGTCGACGCTGACCGGGAACGCGATGTCCGGCACCACGCCCTTGTGCTGCGTACTGCCACCGGCCACGCGGAAGAACTGGGCGATGGTCAGCTTGACCGAACCGAAGCGTGGTGCCTCGTTCGCCGGCCAGCGGTCCAGGTCGACCATGTTCTGCACGGTGCCCTTGCCGAAGCTGGTCTCGCCGATCACCAGGCCACGGCCGTAGTCCTGGATGGCGCCGGCGAAGATCTCCGATGCCGACGCGGACCCGCGGTTGATCAGCACGGCCAGCGGGCCGTCCCATGCCACGCCGGTCTTGCGGTCGCTGTTGACGGTCACCCGGCCACCGGATTCGCGCACCTGCACCACCGGCCCCTTGTCGATGAACAGGCCCGTGAGCTCCACCGCCTCGTCCAGCGAACCGCCGCCGTTGTTGCGCAGGTCCATCACCACGCCGTCGACACCCTGCGACTTGAACTGGGCGAGCAGCTTGGCGATGTCGCGGGTCGCGGAATTGAAGTCGTTCGGGTTGCGGCGACGGCCTTCGAAGTCCTGGTAGAACGCGGGCAGCTTGATCACACCGATGCGTCGCGCCGGTTCGTCACCGTTGGCCGGCAGCGTGATGGTCTCGGCCTTGGCCGCCTGCTCCTCCAGCTTGACCTTCTGCCGGGTGATGGTGACCTGCGCGTGCTTACCGTCGATGCCCGCCTCGACCGGGATGTACTCGATGCGGACCTGGGTGTCCTTCTTGCCGCGGATCTGGGCCACCACATCGTCGATGCGCCAGCCGATCACGTCGGTCATCGGGCCGGACTTGCCCTGGCCGACGGCGACGATGCGGTCGCCGATCTTCAGCTTGCCGCTGAGATCCGCCGGTCCTCCCGGCACGATCTCGCGGATCGCCACCAGATCGTCCTGCCGCTGCAGCACCGCGCCGATGCCTTCCAGCGACAGCGACATCGACTGGTTGAAGTTCTCGGCGGTGCGCGGGGTGAAGTAATCCGTGTGCGGATCGATCGCGCTGGTATAGGCGTTGAGGAAGGTCTGGAAGACATCCTCGGTTTTCAGTTCGTTGATGCTCCGCTGCAGGTTCGCGTAACGCTTGTCCAGCGTCTTGCGGATGTCATCGGGCTTCTTGCCGGCCAGCTTCAGGCGCAGCCAGTCGTTCATCACCGACTTCCGCCAGATCGCGTCCAGCGCCTTGCCGTCTGCGGCCCACGGCGCGTCCTCGCGGTCGTACTCCCAGCGTTCGTCGCCGGTGAAGTCGAAGTCCTGCTTGAGCAGCGCGCGCGCGAAGGCCACGCGCTGGCCGACGCGCTGCTTGTAGACGGTGAAGATCTCGTACGCCGGCGCCAGGTCGCCCGAGCGGATGGCGTCGTCCATCTTGGTCTTGTACGGCGCGAAGCGCGCCACGTCCGCCGCAGTGAAGAACTGCTTGCCGCCATCGAGCGCCTCGAAATACCGGTTGAACACTTCCTGCGACAGCGTGTCATCCAGCGGGCGCGGCCGGTACGCGTAGCGGCTGTCCGACAGCAGGCCGTACACGAGCTTGGACGTGTTGGCCTGGTCGGCGGTGGGGGCCACCGTGATCGCATCGCCGTCGCCGCGCGCGAGCAGCGCCAACGGGGTCGACAGGGCCAGGGCCAGCAGCAGGAGGGGGGCTTTCTTCAGTGTCATTGCGTACTCGTGGCCCGGGGGCCCGTCAGGCTGGAACGGATTGCGGATTCGACAGAAGGACAGTGCACAAAGTTGCGTGCGTTGTCATCTGCCTATCGGCAGCCTAAGGGCCACGATGTAGGGAAAGGTGAACCGCGGCACTGCCACGACCCGGACAGCGGGCGCGGGAAACCCGCCGGGCATGACCCGACGTCACACGTCGTGCAGGCGGTTCAGCCCGCGTGGCGGGCGGTGAAGGCGGCCTGCGCGGCCTGCTGGTCGGCGTGGTACGACGAACGCACCAGTGGACCGGAAGCGACATGGCTGAAGCCCAGCGCCATGCCGTAGTCCTCCAGCGCCTTGAACTCGTCCGGGGTCCAGTAGCGCAGGACCGGGTGGTGATGCGGTGTGGGCTGCAGGTACTGGCCGATGGTGACCATGTCGACGTCGTGCGCACGCAGGTCGCGCAGCGTGCCCTGCACCTGCTCCATGGTCTCGCCCAGGCCGAGCATGATCCCGGACTTGGTGGGCAGGTGCGGATGCTGCTGCTTGAAGCGCTGCAGCAGGGTCAGCGACCACTGGTAGTCGGCGCCGGGACGGACGTTCGTGTACAGCTCCGGCACCGTTTCGATGTTGTGGTTGAACACGTCCGGCGGGTTGACCGCCAGGATCTCCAGCGCGCGGTCCATGCGGCCCTTGCCGCGGAAATCCGGGGTGAGGATCTCGATGCGCGTGGCCGGCGAATGCTCGCGGATGGCCGTGATGCAGTCGACGAAGTGCTGGGCACCGCCATCGCGCAGGTCGTCGCGGTCCACGCTGGTCACCACGACGTATTTCAGGCCCATATCGGCCACGGTGTTCGCCAGGCTCAGCGGTTCGGACGGATCCGGCGGCTTCGGCCGGCCGTGGGCGACGTCGCAGAACGAGCAACGGCGCGTGCAGACCTCGCCCAGGATCATGAAGGTGGCCGTGCCATGACCGAAGCACTCGTGGATGTTCGGGCAGCTGGCCTCTTCGCAGACCGTGACCAGGCGGTTCTCGCGCAGCTTGGCCTTGAGCTTGGCGACCGAGCCGTCGGACGGGATGCGCACGCGGATCCACGAGGGTTTGCGCAGCACCGGGGCGTCGGCGAACTGGACGGGCGAACGCGCGATCTTGTCGCCACCCAGCTGCTTGGCGCCCGTTTCGAGCGGGGCCGCGGCGACGGTGGAAACGATCTGCAGGGGGATTTCCCGGGCGCTGGCCGGGCGGGCGGAATCGGTCATGCGGCAATTCTACTCCCCGACCCTTCCGCATCGGCGCAGACGTGGCGTCCCGCGTCCGGAATCCAGCGTCCCGCCCCACGGCGCGGCCGTGGACGCGGGCAATAAAAAAGCCCGCAACAGCTAGGCTATTGCGGGCTTGCTCCCTCCCCCACGTCGGGATGCGGGGCCATCGTGAAGGGTGGGTTACAGGTGTTGCACGCTGCACTGCAAAACAGAACCGGGCGGTTCACTCGCCACTGTTGTGATGTCACGAATATGAATGCGAGCAAAACCCGCGCCACTGCTGCGTGTTACCGATATCAGACCAATTGCCGGGCCGCTCGTCAGAATCTCGATTACGTTCCTCAACGCATTTACCTGAACAGGGCAACCGCACCGTCTTGGCGCAACTGCACGCTTGCTGCCTATTTCAGGTAGTGGGGACGTCCGTCGTACCAGTCCCGGGCGCGGACAAGGTGGAGCTTGCGCTGGGTCCCCTGCACTTCCATGCCGACGCTCAGCGCGCGCCAGCGGGCATACAGATCGCCCTGCCGCTGTCCGCCCTGCAGGCGCAGCCGCGCCAGCATGTCGTAGCGGTCGTTGCGCGCCTGCATCCGGTCGAGCACCAACAGGTCATCGCGCCATTGCACGCGGCCCCTGACCTGCGCCTGGCCGGCATCGACCAGTTTGTAGACCCAGGCCGGGTACTCCTTCTGCCGCGAGAACAACGCCAGCAGGAAGCCGACATCCTTCATCGTCACGTCGGCTCCGCCGCCAGCGCTGATCGGTCGATCGACATCCAGCCGTGCCCGGTCCAGCGTCACCCGCGCCCACCAGCCACGCCGCGATTCCCCGCCGGGCTCGGTGAAGCCGACATTGCGCACCTGCACGGTGCTGCCGTCCGCGACGAACAGCCGCCGCTTCAGGTCGGCGCGGCGCAGCTTCAGGTCGAGGTCGAGGTCGCCACGCAGCTGCACGCCCGCCAGATGCATGCGGGTGCCGCGCCCGGCGATGCGGACCGTGCCGCGCCCCACCTCGCCCGCCGCATCCAGCGACAGGTCGCCGCTGAGCACGCCGGCACCCCCATCGAAACGCATGTGCCGGCGCGGCAGGAACGGGTTGTAGACGCGCAGGTCGGGCACGCGGGCGTCCTTGAACACCACCCTCGCCTGCAGCGCGTCGCGCAGCTGTGCCAACGGCCCATCGGCGTTGATCGACAGGGCCAGATGCCTCCCCTGCACGTAGGGCACGCCGGGCGTCTTCAGCGACGCCACGTCGAAGCGGTCCATCGTCGCCTGCAGTCGCGGCACCAGGGCGCCCCCCTTGCCCGCATCCAGCCGGATGTCGGCGCGGGCGCGACCACGGATGCGGTTGCCCATCACCTCGGCCACCGCGTCGACCTCCGGCACGGCGATACGGCTGCCTGCCGCCAGCTGTCCATCCGCCACCTGCACATCGGCACTGACCGAGCCCGCACCATCGAGTTTCAACCAGGGCGCCTGGGGGAACAGCCCCGACAGCCAGCGCAGGGAATCGAAATGCCAGGCGCCCACCACATGACCGGACGCGCGCGGCAGCAGACCGGCGAAATCGCGCAGGGGCACACTCCGTCCCCGCAGGCGCAGGTCGGCTTCGATCGCCAGCCTGCCGTCGGCCTGCGGCGGTACGGTCGCCTTCAGCACGATGTCCTCGTCCACCGCCACGTCGATGCCGAGGATGTCGTTGCGCACCGCGCCGGCGATGTCGTTGCCGGCCACGGCCATCGTCCACTGCGCGCGACCGCCGGGCGTGAGTTGGCCACGCTCGAAGCCCAGGTCGATGTCGGCGCGTCCTTCTCCGGGCACCAGTTTCACCGCCACGTCGCCACGTGGACCGACGGCCACGTTCAGGCCAGCAGTGCGACCGCCCAGCTTCACGTCCAGCCGCGTCTTCGAAAGTTTGTCGAGGCCGGCCGCGTCCTCGCGCCGATGCCGGTCGATCGCGAAGCGAACGTCCAGCTTTGCTTCGCGCAGCACCTCCTGGCCCTCGCGGAGCAGGCGCGCACCGGCGAACCCGGCGGTCGAGGGCATCAGTTCCATCGGCCCACCACGCAATTGCTTGTAGAAGCCGACGTCGCCGTGGCCCGTACCAAGCAGTTCGAACCCGTCGAAGAAGCCGCGCCGGATCGAATCGCTGGCGATGCGGTCGAACTGCAATTCCCAGCCACCCTCTCGCGGCGGCGGCGGCGCCAGGTCCTTCGCGACGCGCCGGACGCCGCCCTGCACTTCGTGCACATGCACTTCGGGCACGTGCAATCGTCGCGACAGCAGCGGCCACAGCGCAATGCGTCCTTCCACGTGCGCCGCCTGAGCCTCCCAGGCGATGCGACGCGACTGGCCCTGCAGCACCACATCGCGCAGGCTGACGCGTCCGGGCCACCAGGTGTGGCCGGAAGACCAGTGCATCTGGAAACGTTCCGGCTTCCGGTTCACGGTCCTCTCGCCCAGTGACGTATTGAGGAACACGTTGCCAGCGACCAGGTAGAGCGCATACGTCGCGACCAGGGCAATCAGTCCCCATGCCAGCCAGCGCAAGTACTTCGTGCGAAAGGATGTCCGTTCCATTTGCACAGGATGCCGCATCCGGTGCCGCCGGAGGACATCAACGCGCGGCGAAGTGCCCGTGGAAACCCAGCGGCACCGTGTACGGCAGCCATGCCTGCGCCAGCGGACCGTCATCGACGCGCCGGGCATCCAGCACGGCGATGCCGCTGCGGCCTTTCGTCGCATCGAGCAGCGTGCCGACCAGCCAGCCGTCATCCGGACGCGTGCTGCCCGGACGCGGCACGAACAGGTGTTCTTCCACCAGCACGTCGCGTCCGTAGTCGTGCACCTGCCGACGGCCACGTGCGAGGTCGAACGCACCGACGGCGCTGAAGTACGGTGCGATCGAGCCGTCCTGGTGGAGCGGTGCGTACAGACGCGCCGGGTTGCGGGATGGCGTACGGGCATCGAACACCGGGAACTCGATGCCGGCGATTCCGGTGTCCTCCCAGTGCGCCTTGCCGCTGCGCAGGTCCAGCACCAGCTCACGCAGCGGTCCCTTGCCGCCATGCGCATCGCCATGGACGTCGCCGTTCATCGCGGCGCGCATCGGCGAGCGCGCTTCCTCCAGGTCCAGGTGCTGCACCGCGCGGACGGTGATGCGGCCGTCGCGCTCGTGCGCGTCGCCGAAGTGGTAGATCGCCGCGAAATCCGCCTCGAACCACTGCGCCTTCGACGGCGCCGCCTTGTCGACCACGGCCACACGCAGCGGCTGGTCCTGCCGGAACCGCAGGCGCTCGAAGAACGCCCCCTTGCCCTCGATGTAGCGGAACGGAATCAAGGCGAAGACCAGATACCGGTCGGTCATCGCGAAGCTGTGCAGATAGCCCGGCACCGGCGTTTCCAGCACGTCGGCCGACGCCAGCGTGCCGTCGCGGCCGATATGCCAGACCACCAGCCCGTTGCCGCCCATCATCGAGATGGAACCGAAGTTCCACGAGGAGCCATCGCGGTCCACCAGCGGATGCGCGGAGAACGGAATGGCCGCCAGGTCAGGACGCCAGGTCACCGGTCCCAGCGTCGTCAGTTCGTCCGGATCCAGCTCGAACGCGGAGCCGGCCTCGGACAGCGCGAACAGGCGACCGTTGATCATCGTGACGGACGTATTGGCGGTATTCGCGTCATCGTTGTTGCGGATCGGCTGCATGTCGGGAATGGACGTGCCTGCCGTCGGATACATGAAGCGCCCGGCCTTCTGCTCGCGGGTGAACTTGGGCGTGGCGACCATGCGCGCGTGGTGGCTCAGCGTGCCGTCGCCGTTGAAGCGCCAGCCGTGCACCATGCCGTCGCCGTCGAACCAATGCTCGTAGCGGAAGCCGGCGCGCTCGGTCCACGCCGGCCCATTGCGGTACAGCGTGCCGGCGAAGCCTGTCGGCAACCGTCCCTCGAGTTGGACGGTGGCCGGCCCCAGGGTGTCGGACTGCACGGATTTCCACCCGGCGAGCCACGGCTGTTCGCGCAGGCCGGCCGCGAAGCGGGCAGGATCACCGGCGAAGGCGTGCTCGCTGCGCAGCAGCGCAGGCGCGACGGCCAGCGCGGTGGCGCCGGACAACAGGGTGCGCAGGAAGCGGCGGCGATCCATGGCCAGGCTCCTCAACGCAGGGTGATGTCGATGGCGGCACCCTGCCCGCCGACCTCGAAGCGCGCTTCGTCCCACGTCGGCTTGCGCATCACGTTGGGGTTGTTGCTGAAGCCGTAGGCTTCGATCGGCATGCCGATCATGTTGCTGTCGAGCTTGCCGTTGCCGTTCTCGTCATGGGTCACCAGCACGGCGTAGGCGCCCGGCGCCAGATCCTTGAACACGAACGTCGCCACGTTGCCCTGCGGCGGAGCACCCTCGGCCTGTACCGGCTTTGCCTGTCCGTCCCAGGCGGCCTGCGAATCGACAACCGCGAGCTTCAGCAGGCCGGTCTGCGCGCGCACATCGTGCAGGGTGACGGTGAGATCGGCAGCCTGGACCTGGAAGGCGCCCAAGCAGGCGAGCACAAGGGCGAGCGGCAACGCGTAGTGTTTGGGACGGGACATGGCGGACTCCGTTGGCGGGTGTGCGGCCAGTCTCGTCCGCCATCCACCACCGGTCAGTTGCCAGCCGTCATCACTTCGACCTGCCGGAAGTCACTTCCCGCTCAAGCCGCCTGCACCACCGCGTCCGAACACTGGCGTCGCACCCGCACCGCATCCGCCAGGCGTTCGAGCACCTGCACCGACGCCTCCCACCCGAGGCAGCCGTCAGTGATGCTCTGCCCGTACGTCAGCGGCTGGCCATCGACCAGGTCCTGCCGCCCACCGACCAGATGGCTCTCCACCATCACACCGACAATGCGGCGCTCGCCGGCTTCCAGTTGCGTGGCGATGTCATCGATGACGGCCGGCTGGTTGTCCGGGTTCTTGCCACTGTTGGCGTGGCTGGCATCGACCATCAGGCGCGCCGGCAGTCCCGCCTTCGCCAGCACCTGGCTCGCGGCCTCGATGCTGGTCGCGTCGTAGTTGGGCGCCTTGCCGCCGCGCAGGATCACGTGGCAATCGGGATTGCCCGCGGTCGCCGCGATGGCCGAACGGCCTTCCTTCGTCACCGCCAGGAAATGGTGCGGATGCGACGCCGCGCCCACGGCGTCCACGGCGATCTTGACGTTGCCGTCGGTGCCGTTCTTGAAGCCGACCGGGCACGACAGCCCGCTGGCCATCTCGCGGTGCACCTGGCTCTCGGTGGTGCGCGCGCCGATCGCGCCCCACGCCACCAGGTCGCTGATGTACTGCGGCGAGATGGTGTCGAGGTATTCGCAGCCCGCCGGCAGGCCGAGCGCGTTGATGTCGCGCAACAGGCCGCGGGCCAGGCGCAGGCCGCGGTTGATGTCGAAGCTGCCGTCCAGCGCCGGATCGTTGATCAGGCCCTTCCAGCCCACGGTGGTACGCGGCTTCTCGAAGTACACGCGCATCACGATTTCCAGATCATCGGCCAGCGCATCGCGCAGCGGCTTAAGGCGCCTGGCGTACTCGATGGCCGACGCGGGATCGTGGATCGAGCACGGCCCGATCACCACGACGAGGCGGTCGTCGCGGCCGTGCAGGATGTCGTGAAGCGCACCGCGCGCGTCGGACACGGTCTGCGACACCGCGTCATCGCAGGGCAGCTCGCCGATCACGGCGGCAGGCGTGACCAGCTCATCGAGTTTGCGGATGCGCAGGTCGTCGGTATGGGGGGCCATCGGGTTTCTCCGGGTCAACAAAAAAGCCGCCAGTTTCGCTGGCGGCTTCAAGGGGATTCTTCTGGTGTCTTACCTAGAATGAACGCGTCCTCGCTTCCGCCGTCGGCATCGGAAAGCCTTCGTACCAAAACCAATAGCGGGCGCGGAGCATGTTCATGCGAGGCATTGGGCCATGCCTTCCGGCGCTTGTCGAATGTTTCATCGGCAACGGAAAACCACCGCTCACGCGGCAGTGAAGAACATCAGATAGACCAGCCGCCCGTCCTCCATCGTGCTGCCGAACGCGGGCCCCGCCGTGTGCCACATCCAGGGACGCAGCAGCACCAGCCGGTTGAAGCGCATCGGCACCTGCATGGTGGGCTCCCACACGCTGTCGTCGTTGCTGTGCTTCTCGATGATCTCCTGGTGCATCTGCACGTGCGAGGTGAATCCCATCTCGGCCAGTTCGGCGTCGTTGAGCGGTGCGCGATCGCGGTTCGAAGGCCGATGCCGGAAGAATTCGGTGCCGCCACGGCAATCCTCCGGTTTGCTGAGATAGAGGATGCCGGACCAGTACGCCTGGTCGATGTGCACCTTCGCGGTGCCGACGTCGCTCGCGAGCGTGATGCGGAACTTGCCATGCGAATGCAGCGGATTGATCGGCTTGAGCCGTTCGCCGGTCAGGTGCGAAGCGATCTCGGGCAACCCCTCCATCTCGATGCGCTCCAGCGAGTTGCGTCCTGGAAAGGGGCCACGCAGGTCGGGATAGGTCAGCTTCAGGGCCGCATCGCGCAGGGACCAGGCGTCCTGCTGGCCGAGGAAATCGTCGACGACGATGAAGGAGGTATGCATGGCGCGCAGGCTAACGCCCCCCCGCCACGACGACAAGGCAAAAACAAACCCCGCCTTGCGGCGGGGTCTGGTGTGTCGCGGTACAGCGCGGAAGCGCGGACTTCTTAGAAGTCCATGCCGCCCATGCCGCCCATGCCACCGCCGGCCGGCATCGCCGGCTCGTCCTTCTTCGGCGCCTCGGCCACCATCGCTTCGGTGGTGATCATCAGGCCCGCGATCGAAGCGGCGTTCTGCAGCGCGGAGCGCGTGACCTTGGTCGGATCCAGGATGCCGAACTCGATCATGTCGCCGAACTCGCCGTTGGCGGCGTTGTAGCCGAAGTTGCCCGAACCGTCCTTGACGCGGTTGACGATCACCGACGGCTCTTCACCGGCGTTGGTGACGATCTCGCGCAGCGGGGCTTCCATCGCGCGCAGGGCGATCTGGATGCCGTGGTTCTGGTCTTCGTTGGCGCCCTTCAGGGTGCCGATGGTCTGCAGCGCACGGATCAGCGCCACGCCACCACCCGGGACCACGCCTTCTTCCACCGCCGCACGCGTGGCGTGCAGGGCGTCTTCGACGCGGGCCTTCTTTTCCTTCATTTCGATTTCGGTCGAGGCACCGACCTTGATCACGGCCACGCCGCCGGCCAGCTTGGCCACGCGTTCCTGCAGCTTCTCGCGGTCGTAGTCGGAGGAGGTCTCCTCGATCTGCGCCTTGATCTGCTTGATGCGCGACTGGATGCGCTCGGCATCGCCGGCGCCGTCAATGATGGTGGTGTTCTCCTTGGAGATCACGACCTTCTTCGCACGACCCAGGTCGTTGATGGTGGCCTTCTCGAGCTGCAGGCCGACTTCCTCGGAGATCACCGTGCCGTTGGTCAGCGTGGCGATGTCTTCCAGGATGGCCTTGCGGCGGTCACCGAAGCCCGGCGCCTTGACGGCGGCGACCTTGACGATGCCGCGGATGGTGTTGACCACCAGCGTGGCGAGGGCTTCGCCTTCCACTTCCTCGGCCACGATCAGCAGCGGCTTGCCGGCCTTGGCGACGCCTTCCAGCACCGGCAGCAGTTCGCGGACGTTGGAGACCTTCTTGTCGTGGATCAGGATGAAGGGGTCGTCGAATTCGACCTGCTGCGACTGCTGGTTGTTGATGAAGTACGGCGACAGGTAGCCGCGGTCGAACTGCATGCCCTCGACGACGTCGAGTTCGTTCTCCAGGCCCGAGCCTTCTTCAACCGTGATCACGCCTTCCTTGCCGACCTTCTTCATGGCTTCGGCGATGATGTCGCCGATGTTGCTGTCGGAGTTGGCCGAGATGGTGCCGACCTGGGCGATCGCCTTGTCGTCGGCGGTCGGCTTGGAGAGCTTCTTCAGCTCTTCGACGGCGGCCTTCACGGCCTGGTCGATGCCGCGCTTGAGGTCCATCGGGTTCATGCCGGCGGCGACGGCCTTGGAGCCTTCGCGGATGAACGCCTGCGCCAGCACGGTGGCGGTGGTGGTGCCGTCACCGGCGTTGTCGGAGGTCTTGGACGCGACTTCCTTCACCATCTGCGCGCCCATGTTCTCGAACTTGTCGGCCAGTTCGATTTCCTTGGCGACGGAGACGCCGTCCTTGGTGATCGTAGGGGCGCCGAAGCTCTTCTCGAGCACGACGTTGCGGCCCTTCGGGCCGAGGGTGGCCTTGACGGCATTGGCGAGGATGTTCACGCCGCGCACCATGCGCGTACGGGCGTCTTCACCGAAACGGATATCTTTGGCTGCCATGTGCAACTCCAGGAATTTTGAGAGTGGTTCGTGCGGCGGGCGCGGAGCCCGCCATCAAGAGGATTGCGGTGACGTGGGCGGCGGCGCGGAGCCGCCGCGCGCGATCAGCCGAGGATCGCGAGGACGTCGTCTTCCTTGATGATCTTGTACTCGACGCCGTCCTGCTTGTAGGCCGAACCGGAGTACTGACCGTAGATCACCTTGTCGCCGACCTTGACCTTCGGGGCGCGCACGCCACCGGTGGCTTCGACGAACTTGCCTTCGCCGACGGCGATGACTTCACCCTTGGTGGGCTTTTCCTTGGCAGCGTCGGGAATGATGATGCCGCCGAGGGAGGTTTCTTCGGCTTCGATCGGCTTGACCACCAGACGGTCGTACAGCGGCTTGATATTGCTCATGTCAATCCTCTTAAGTGATTGATTGGACTAGGAAAGGGGCAGCGATGTTAGCACTCGCCTCAGGGGACTGCCAACGCCGCGGGTACAAAAACCCGGCCAGGCCGGGATGCAGGGGATATTGGGTGCCCCGGAAGGCTTTCAAGGGCGGGCGCGCAACTTTGTCGCAGGAGGCTGGCGGACGGGGTCTGCAATAATCGCCGGCCCATGCCCGTCTTCCTGATCCTGTCCACCTGCCCGGACGCCGACACCGCCCAGCGGCTGGCGCGGACGCTGGTGGACGAACGGCTGGCCGCCTGCGTGAACCTGCTGCCCGGCGTGGTCTCGACCTACCACTGGCAGGGCCAGGTGGAGCAGGCCACCGAAGTGCAGCTGCTGGCCAAGATCACCGCCGACCGCCGCGACGCCTTGATGGCGAGGCTGGCGGAGCTGCATCCCTATGAACTGCCGGAGATCCTGGCGGTCGAAACCGCCGCCGGCCTGCCCGCCTATCTGGACTGGGTGGCCGCGGAAACCCGGGCCGACGCCCGCGCCCCCGAGTGACCCGATGACGCTGATCCGTTCCCTGCTCGCCTGCCTGCTGCTCCCCCTGGCCTCGTTGGTCGCCCCGGCCGCGTCCGCCGCGATCACCCAGGGCGACCTGCTGCCGGTGGATGAGGCCTTCGTGTTGACGGCCACCGCGCCGTCGCGCGACCGCATCGAGATCCGCTGGAAGATCACCGAAGGCTATTACCTGTACCGGCACCGGACCGGCGTGGAGGCCGATGCGGGCTTCGCCGCACAGCCGCTGCAGTTGCCCAAGGGCAAGGCCTACCGCGACGAATTCTTCGGCGACGTCGAAACCTACCGTGGCGAACTGGTCGCCACCCTGCCCGGCCAGCCGACCGCGTCGACCGACAGCGTTACCCTGAAGATCAAGTACCAGGGCTGCGCCGACGCCGGCATCTGCTATCCGCCGCAGACGCGCACGCTGAAGGTGGCCCTGCCGCCGGCCGAGGCCACCAACGCGACTTTCGTACCCCTGGGATCCGGCGCTCTCACCAGCGGTCTGCTGGGCCAGAAACCGCAGGCCGGCATGGACGCACTGCCGCTGCCGTCGGAACAGGCGTTCGCCTTCGAGGCGATCGCGTTCAATGGCAACGAACTGCTGCTGCGCTTCACGCCGGCACGCGGCTACTACGTCTACCGCGACCGCACGTCGATGGCGCTGGAAGGCGCACCGGGTATCGCGCTGCAGACACCGCGCTGGCCCAAGGGCAAGGCGCACCGCGACGAACACTTCGGCGACGTCACCGTCTATTTCGATCAGGCCGAAGTGCCGGTGCCGCTGCGGCGCGAAAAAGCGGACGCCACGCAGGCCACGCTGCGCGTCACCTTCCAGGGCTGCCAGACCGACGGCATCTGCTATCCGCCGATGACGCGGCGCGTGAAGCTGTCGATTCCCGCCGGCACGATAACGCCGGCCAGCACGCCCGACGTACCGGCGCCCGCCGCCGTCGCACCACTGCCGACGAGCACGACGCCGCCCGCCACCACACCGGTCGCTGCGCCGGACGCCGCCACAGCGACCACGCCCGCCGCCGCCGAGGTCGAACGCACGCGTCCTCCGGAAGATGTACTTGCGCGCAACCAGGGCAGCGCCACGTCGCTGCTCGTCGCACTCGCGCTGGCACTGGCCGGCGGCCTGATCCTCAACCTGATGCCGTGCGTGCTGCCGATCCTGTCGCTGAAAGCGCTGTCGTTGGCCGAAAGCGGGCAGAACGAAGGCGACGCCCGTCGGCGTGCACTCTGGTACACCGCCGGCGTGCTGGTCAGCTTCGTTGCCGTCGGCGCGCTGGCCATCGCGTTGCGCGCCGCGGGTCAGGCGCTGGGCTGGGGCTTCCAGTTGCAGCAGCCATGGCTGGTCGGCCTGCTGGCCTATGTGATGTTCGCCGTGGGCCTGAGCCTGTCCGGCGTGTTCGCCATCGGCCATCGACTCGCTGGTGCCGGGCATGGCCTGGCCTCGCGACGCGGTCCGGCCGGCGATTTCTTCACCGGCGTGCTGGCAGTGGTCGTGGCCAGTCCGTGCACGGCGCCCTTCATGGGCGTGGCGCTCGCGTACGCCTTCACCGCGCCCACCCCGCTCGCATTGCTGGTGTTCGCCGTACTTGGTCTGGGACTGGCGTTGCCATTCCTGCTGATCGGCTTCGTGCCGGCGCTGGCGAACCGCCTGCCGCGACCCGGCGCATGGATGGAGACGCTGAAGCAGGTGCTCGCCTTCCCGATGTACCTGACCGCCGTGTGGCTGCTGTGGGTGCTCGGTAAACAGCGCGGCATCGACGCGGTCGGCCTGGCGCTGGTCGGGCTCGTACTGTTGGCGCTGGGGCTGTGGTGGTTCCAGCGCGCGCGCGTTGCCGCGTCGCCGCTGCCCCGCGTGCTGGCGCTGACGCTCGCCGCCACCGCGCTGGTGCCCTTGCTGATGGTGCACCGCTTGCCCGTGGCGTCCGCCGCTGCACCGACGGCGGACGGCCACGTGGTCTATTCCGCCGAACGCCTCGCTTCGTTGCGTGCCGAGGGCCGCATCGTCTTCGTCGACATGACCGCCGACTGGTGCGTCACCTGCAAGGCCAACGAGAAGGCCGTGCTGAACACCGCCGCGTTCCGCGATCTGCTCGCCACGCACGAGGCGGTGATGATGACGGGCGACTGGACGAACGTGGACCCGGCCATCACCGGCTTCCTCGAAGAACATGGCGCGGTCGGCGTGCCGCTGTACGTCATGTATCCCCGTGGCGGTGGCGCCGGTGAAGTGCTGCCGACGGTGCTCACGCAGGACGGCATGCGCCAGGCCTTCGAACGGGCCGCGCGATGAAGGTCACCACGCCGCGCGTCATCGCCGTCGCGGTCGTCGCAGGCGGCCTCGGCCTTGCGGCCAGTGTCTGGTTCAACGGCAATCCGATGTGGCGCACGCAGGTCGGCGAACGCGCCCTGCATGCGGCCACGAACGCGACCGCGCCGGCACCGCCGGCGGGCGTTACGCCCGCCACCATCGGCGACCCGATGCCCGCGATCGCGCTGCCCGGACTCGATGGCGCCGTCGTCGATCTGCGCACGCGCTACGCGGGCAAGCGATTGCTGATCAACGTCTGGGCCAGCTGGTGCGGGCCGTGCATCGAGGAAATGCCCGAGCTCGACCGTTTCGCCATGGCGCAAGGCGAGGATGGCGTGCAGGTGATCGGTCTGGCGTTGGACACGCCGGAAGGCGTGCATGACTTCATTGCGAAGATCCCCGTGCGCTATCCGATCGTGCTGGATACGCCGGGCCCCGCCGATGCCAGCGTGTGGCTGGGCAATGCCAAGGGCGTGCTGCCGTACACCGTGCTGGTGGATGCCGATGGCCGCATCGCGCGGCAGAAGATCGGCCCTTTCACGCATGGCGAGATCAGCGGCTGGGTCGACTGATCCCGCGCCTGCGCATCGCGGACCCTACTCTTCCTCACCCTCACGCGACGCCTTCCGGTCGCTGGGCCTCACGCGACCGCCTTTCGCCCCGATGCGCGCCATGTAGGCGCGATCCTGGCTGACCTTCGCGCCGCCTTTCTTGCCTGCCTCGCGCGCGTCTTCGCTGCCGAACTGATGCGCGCGACCGCGCTTCTGCGCCGCACGTCCACCTTTCCGTGCGATCTCCTTGCGCTGCTCCGGCGTCAGCAGTGCGAATCCTCCTTTCCGCTTGCGCTCATCCATGCGCTTTCCCTGTGCGCGCGCCGTGCCCGTCGCATCGAAAGAAAACTGTCATCGACGCAGCATCGCCATGCGCACGCAATGCGATGAGCGCGTGAACATCGTTCACACACATGACTCGATGTGACGCAGTGCTCGCACGTCCACAACACCGGCTTGTTGCTGAAGCGGACTCAGCAGAAACCGTCGTGACGCCTTCGCAGTCTTTATCATCGGGCGAGAAGAAATCACAACGAAGAACGTCCGCGTTTCCCTCGCTCAACCACGTTGCGTCCGTCGTCGATGACGGGCCCGATCGCGCCTTGCGATCACTCCTCCCCCCGTGAAAACGAGAAGGCTGCTCCCATGACCAAGGCTGTTCCCATGAAACTTCCCGACGACTTCCAGTGGATCGAAGCCGCGCCCGATGACGACTGGAGCGGTGCGCGCCTGGATCTCGACGGACATCCGGTACTGGAAGTGAGTGCATGCCGCGGTGGCTGGCTGGTCGTCGTCCTGATGGACGACCCCCGACAACCGCAGGCCAATGTCGCCGTGCGATCGGTGCCGGCGGGCATGCGATGGTCGGCGCGATGGGCACTGTCCCGTACCGATCGGCTGCGCGTACTGGCGGCACGTCGCCATGCTTCGCGCCAACCCGTCGTCGAGACGCTCCCGTCACCCGCGCTGTCGCTGGCCTCGCGGCCCGTGGCGTACACACGCGAGGAAGAACCGCTGGATGCGTGACGCGCATCGGCCCGGCATCATCAGTTGCGATCGAAGTTGTACTGGGCCGACGCCGCGTTGCTGATGATGCCGGACAACGGCAGCAACTGGGTCAGGAAGCGGTTCCAGCGGGTGACGCCCGCGGGGCCGACCCACACGACATCGCCGGGCCGCAGCGGGAAGCGGTCCGCCAACGTGAAGGCGACCGGCGATCCCGCCTCTAGGTGGTACACCGTCGCCTGCTCGTGCGAGTTGTCGTCCATGCCGCGGATGACGTAGACGGCGTCGCCCTTCGCGGTGACCGGATTCAGTCCGCCGGTCTGTCCCAGCGCCTGGGTCAGGCTCATGTCGGTGGTCTTGAACGTCAACGCCTGCGGACGCAGCACTTCCCCGATGACGTACACCTGCTTGCGGTCGTTGAACGGCAGATACAGGCGGTCGCCCGGCTTCAGATAGACATCACCGGCGACCCTGCCGTTGCGGTTCAATGCATCCAGGTCGAGCGGGTAGTCCTGGCCGTCGCGGGTCAGCACGAAGCCCGCCAGATCGGCTTCCTCGACGTTGATCCGCGCCTGCCCCACCGCCTGCGACAGCGTCAGCGGCACCGTAGTGAATGATTGCGGCGCCGTGTCCTCGAAGGCACCCTGCAGCGTGACCTTGGCACCGTGGCCGACCACGTTGACGTCGATCTGCGGCGACTTCAGGTACTGGCTCAACTTGCTGACCAGCGTGCTGCGTACTTCCTCGATCGTCTTGTTGTTGACGTCGAGCTTGCCCGCGTACGGGAAGAAGAAGCTGCCATCCGGTTGCACGAGGCGCCCATTGGTCACGGCCTGCTGCTGGCTGCCGGCGGGCGATGTCAGTTCGGGATGATCCCAGACGGTGACGAGCAGCGTGTCGCCCGGCTGTATGCGGTAGATCTCCGGCCTGTACTGCGCCAGCGATGCCGGCACCGTCACCGTTTCGCGCGGAGCAGCGACCAGTGCCTGGGTGATCGGCACCATCCGCACGTCGCTCTGCGCCTGGCCGTCGCCACTGGGTACGGTCGGCTGCTTCGTCATGCGCTGGCCTGCGCACGACGTCAGCGCGGCGGCGACCGCGGCCGCCAACAGGATCCGCATAGGGGTTTGCATCTTCACCAGGCACCTCGCTGGAACACGGGGGAACCGACGCCGGCATGCAGGGCATCGAGTCCGCCCGGCACGCTTCATCAGCATGTTTTTCATCGTGGCAACGGCGGCGTGAAGAGAACGGCGGCAGCGGCACAACCCCGCATTAATGCGGGAATGCGGGGCGTGCTCAGGCACCGATCCACGCGGCGACCAGCGCCGCGAACTCCTTGAACGCACGACCGCTGCGCCACAGCGCACGCCGCGACGGCAGGTACTGCGCGCGCAGACCCGTCGATGGCCGGCCTTCGGGCACCGGCACGGCGGTGACGTCGGCGCCCGCCCGGCAGAACTGCAGCGCCGCGCGCGGCATGTGCAGCGCCGACGTCACCAGCAACACCTTGCGCCCGCCCTGTGCGTCGGCCAGCGCCATGCTGTAGCGCGCGTTGTCGCGCGTATCGCGGCTGCGCTCCTCCAGCACCAGCGCCTCGTCCGGCACGCCGAGCCGCTGGATGGCCGCCGCCATGCGTCGTGCTTCGGTCGTGCCACCGACCGCGCCGCCGCTGAGGATGATCTTCGAGGCCTTTCCGGCATGCCACGCGCGTGCGCCCGCCGCCAGACGGCTGCTGTGCAGCCGGTCGGGATCCACGTCGGGGTGGTCGAGCCAGGCATAGTTGCTGCCACCACCGAGGACGACGATGGCATCGGCACGCGGCAGGGCCGAGGCGTCGCGGACCGCATAGCGTTGCTCGAGCACACTGCGCAATGCATTCGATGCGAAGGGGATCGACCACAGCATCGACCATGCAATGGCGGCGACCGCCAGCGCGACGCCGACATGCCGTCGCCGCAGCCACCACAGCAGCGCCGCGGCCCCCAGCACGCACGCCGACAGCGCCGGCGGGTAGCTCAACGACACGACGATGGACGCGAGCGCTTCCATGGCCACGCTAGATCACGATGCCGCGCGAGACGAACACATACAGCACGCCGCACGATGCCAGCAGACCGGCGCCCAGCACCAGGGGGTGGCGCAGCGGCGCGATCCGGCTGTAGCAGCAGGCGGCCGCCAGGATCAACGACATCGCCATCCACGCCGGCAGCAGGTAGCGGTTGGAGAAGTAGCCCCAGCCGATCATGAAGAACGGCAGCGCCATCACCAGGTAGACCGAGGCCGCATCCGCCAGCGCGCGCCGCGCCTCGGCCTGCACCCACGGTGCGACGCCGAGCATCAGCAGGTACCAGAACAGCGTGAACACGGCGAAGTCGACGCGCACGCCGGCGCGGTAGTTGTCGTTGGCGGTGTACTCCATCACCGTCGTGTACAGCGACGGCAGACCGATGGAGACCACCTTCATCGTCAGTCCCGCCACATAGGCCACGCACGCCAGCAAGGCGACGGTGCGCAGCAGATTCGGCTTCAGCAGGAGCGCCGGCGCGCACAGCAGGTACAGCAGCGAGGACGTATGCAGGCTCGCGGCCACGACGCCCAATATCGCGAAGCCCACCCAGCGCCGCTGCTGGAAGCACAGCAGCGCCGCGAACACCAGCGGCGCCGCCAGTCCCTGCCGGACCGCGTTGATCGACGCGTTGACGAACATCGGCGAGATGAACAACAGCATCAACGATGCGCATAGCAGGGTCGGATAGGCCACAGTCGGCGGAAAGCGCCGGTGGTTGATCCTCACCGCCACGGCGACGGCCAGCAGCATCAGTGCGAACAGCGCGGTCTGGTAGCCCTGCAATCCCAGGCCCAACCGGCGCAACGCATAGCTGAGATAGACGAAGCCGATTTCCAGCCGGGTCTCCGGCAGGCCGGCGCCCAACGCATCGAAGAACGCCGCATACGTCTCGGTGTCCTCACCGATGTGCAGCGGCCGGCCACCGACCACCCAGCAGGCGAACGCGGGCACGACCAACAGCACCAGCACGCCCAACCCGCGTGTTGCCGCCGCGTGCGGCGCGGCGCGCGGCGGCGCGTACAGCGCCGCATCGTAGGTCCTCATGCTGTAGGTCTTCATCACCGACGCCTCAACCCGCGCCTGCCGTGCGCATCATCAACAGCACGCGACGACGACCACGCCGGATCATGCCGAATCCGCGCGCCAGCCAGTGCTCGCCACGGGTGACCATGCCCGTGCGCAGCAGTTCCTGCCGCACCTCCTTGCCCGCGCGATGCATCGCGTCGAGATCGCCGCTCAGGCCGGAGGCACCGAACGTCGGCTTGTGCCAGTACGCGAGGACCTGACTGAGTTTGACGCAGCGATAGCCGGAAAAGCCGATCTGCGCCCACAGCAGGAAATCCTCCACGCGACGGAAACGTTCGTCGAAGCGGAACGGCAGATCGCGGCGCAGGATGACCGACGCGGTCGGAAACGGGTTGTTGAGCAGAAAGCGGCGACGGCCGATGGTCTGGAGCCGCGCCGGCGCACGCACCGGATCCGGCGTCGAGCCCCGCGGCAGGATCGCCATTCTGTGCGCGATCAGCGCGATCTGCGGATCGCGCTCGAGCTCACGCATCTGCAGTGCGATCTTCTCCGGCACCCAGGTGTCGTCGGCATCCAGGAAGGCGATGTAAGGCTGCGTCGCCTCCTTCCATCCCAGGTTGCGGGCCTGCGACGGCCCGCCGTTCGCGGGCGACGTCACCACCTTCACCCAGCCTGGCGGATACACCGCCGCTATGCGGTGTAGCGCCTCCAGCGTGCCGTCGCCGCTGGCGTCGTCGACGAGCAGGACTTCGGACGGCCGGCGCTGTTGTGCATCGATGGACGCGACGGACTCGGCGATCGTGTCCGCGCAGCGGTAGCAGGGCACCACCACGCTGACGGGCGCGGTCGTGGAGGCGGCGGTACCCACTCGTTGCTCGTTCATGGCGTGGCCCAGGGTGCGCGCTGGAAAACGTCCGGTGCCCGCTGCGCGTAAGCATGGGGCGGAACGCGCGGCGCCAGTTCACCGGCGAGCAGCGCAGGCAGCGCCGCGCCGAACGGGTTGTCGGTGTCCTGCGCGGTGACGCGCAGCGACGCATCCAGCCCGATGTCGTCGGCGAAGTCGCGGCATTTCGGATGGTAGTCGACGATCATGAACGGCACGCCGTGCAGATACGACACGATCGCGCCGTGCAGGCGGGCGCTGACGACCGCGTCGCAGGCCGCCAGTGCGTCGACCGTGTGCAGGGGATCCTGCCGCGCATAGCCCTGCCAGTGCGCGTCGAGGCCTTCGGTCCGCAACCGCTCCACCAGTGATCGTGCCAACGCACGGTCTCCGTGGCGTTCGTGTTCGTTGAGGCTGAAGACATCGACGATGACCGGACGTGTGCTGCGCAAGCGGGCGAGCGACGCGATGAGCTGCTCCTCCCAGCGCCGCTTCGGCGGAGCGGCGGCATAGTCGCCGTCCTCGCGGTAGTGGCAGGGTGCGATGCCGATGCGGACCGGTGCGCCGGGTGCCGGCGCGGGACGCGGCTCGCGCGGCGTCAGCCAGGGCAGCAGCGCGGCGAGGTCGCAGCCGGCGTGGGTGATCGACCCTACGCCCAGCGCCTGCGCCTCGCGATGCGAGCGCGCGTCGCGCACCGAGAGGTAGCTGAAGCGTTGCAGGAACTCCGCCACCGACTCCCGCGAGCGCTCGTCATGGAAGGGACCGATCGATACGCCCACCGCCGCCAGCGTCACCCCGCGCCCGGCCGCCGACAGCATCATCGGTTTGCGGAACGACTCGCGCGCGGTGATCACCGAGCCGCCGCCCATCACCAGTACGTCGCAATCATGGAGGCCGCGCGCGAAGCTGAGCCAGCGGCTGGCCTTGCCCACCACGCCGGTGCTGCCGTACCAGCGCGGCGGATAGCGCCGCGGCACGGTGCTGCGCGCGGGCGCGTCCCGCAGCGGCGGTCCCACCACGCTGGGTTGCGCGCGCCAGTACGACTGCGCCGCCATCGCGCACAGCACGCCGAACAGATCGTCGCCGAAGTTGCGCATGCCGTAGTAGCCGGTGAACGCGGTCCGCAGGGCCGTCATGGCGCACCCCGCAGGGCCGGCGCACGACGGGCCCCGGCATACAGGGCGACCAGCAACAGCGCCTCCGCGAGGATCGTCGCGAAGGCGGCGCCCGATGCGCCGTAATGGGGAATCAGCGCCAGGTTGAGGACCACAGCAGCTGCGGCCGCTGCCAGCATCGCGCCGACGCGGTACAGCATCTGTCCTTCCGTCAACAGCACCGATCCCACCGCGGTGGACAGGAAGCGGATCGGCACGCACAGCGCCAGCCACATCAGCAAGGGGGTGATGCCGTCGTACGGGTTGCCGAACAGCCACACGGCATGGCCGGCCAGCAAGGCCAGCATGCCGCCGACCGCGAGTCCGCTGAGCAGCATGCCGATGCAGCCCAGCCGGTACACCTGGCGGAAGCGCGCGCGGTCATGCACGGCCCAGCGATGCAGCCGCGCGAGCAGGAACTTCTGGTACACGGTGGTGGGGAACAGGTAGATCGCGGTCATCACCGCCAGCGCGATGCCGAAGAGGCCGGCCTCCGCATCGCCGCGCAGGTACTTCAACAGCACGGTGCCGATCTGGAAGAACACCGGATACAGCACGGCAGCGACCCCGTACGGCCATGCGTGCCGGAACAGGGCGCGCGCATCCGGCTGCACGATGTCGCGCATACCGCTGGCGCTGCGTGGCCCATGGCCTCTCAGTGTCCAGTCGCCACGCCGCATGGCCTGCCACTGCGGCACGGCCAACGCGAATACGAGCACTGCCAACGCCGCATGTCCCCATGCCACGGCATCGATCGACAGCGACAGGCCGGCCACCGCGAGCAGCGCGATCGCCAAGCGCCCCGCCGGCAGCATCAGTTGCCACCCCGCCAGCGCCGCATGCCGCTCTTCCAGGCGCAGCTTGCTGCCGATCTGCTCCACCGCCAGCAGGCCGAGGATGAAGGGTGCAAGCACGAGCAACATGGTGCGCGTGTCGGCATCCACCGGCGGACCGATCAACGCCCACAGCATCACGCCGCCGACGGCCAGCACGCTGGTGACGGCGATGAAGCGCGACGACGCCGGCTGCCACCGTTCGGCGGACCATCCTTCGGCGCCGTGCGCCTTCAACCGGAACTGGGACAGGCCGAAGCCCGCCAGCGGTGCCACCAGGCTGACCGTCGCCAGCGACGAGGCGAACAGGCCGTACTGCGCCGGGCCGAAATGGCGCGCGAGCAACACCTGGGTGAGGAACACCATCGCCGCGCCCGCGGCCGTCGCCAGCGACAACACGGACAGCGCGGCTATCGCCGGGCGCCACGGCATGGACAGGACCTGGCTCATGCCGCCGCCGCGAGCGGCCGGGGCAGCAGTTCGTCGTACACCTCGCAGGTGCGCCGGATCACCACGCGCTCGTCGAAGTCGGCCAGCGCCTTCTGGCGCGCGCGCTCGCCCAGCGACTGCAGGAGCCCGCGATCATCGTCGAGGCGCGCCAGCACCCGCGCCAGCGAGGCGGCGCTGCGAGGCTCGACGTGCAGTCCATCGTGGCCATCGCGCGTCACCACCTCCCTGCATCCGGGAAGATCGGTCGTCACCAGCGCGATGCTGCACGCGGCCGCCTCGATCAGGCTCTTCGGCACGCCCTCGCGGTAGTAGCTGGGCAGCGCCATCACATCCACGTCGCGCAGCAATGCCGGCATGTCGTCCACGTGGCCCAGCCAGCGCACCAGGCCCTGCGCCTGCCAGGCCTCGACGTCGCTGCGCGTCACCGAGCTCGGGTTGCCCTCGTCCGGCATGCCGGCGAGCAGGAAGTGGATGTCGCGACCCTCGGCGCGCAGTTGTGCCGATGCATCGACGAACTCCTGTACGCCCTTCTCCTTCAACAGGCGCGCGGCCAGCAACACGCGCAATGCGCCCTCGCCACGCGAGTCGCGACCGTCGGCATTGAAGCGGGCGATGTCGACGCCCGAGCTGCGGATCATGCGGATGTGTTGCGGCGGTGCGAGGCGCAGCGAGTGGAACGCCTGCGCATCGTCGGGATTCTGCAGGATCACACGCGAGCGTTCGCTTCCGAGCGCGAGGCGCATCAGCGTGGACACCACCGGGCGCAGCGCGCGCGCCTTTGCGCGCTGGCTGGCGAACACGTAGCCCAGCCCGGTCACCGCATTGACGTACGCGGGAACCTTCGCCGCGCGTGCCGCCAGCGCACCGTACACCGCGCATTTCAGGGTGAAGCTGTGCAGCAGGTCCGGGCGCTCGTCGCGCAGCAGCGACACCAGGTTCGCGAGCGTTCCCGCCTCGCGCAGGGGATTGAGGCTTGCCCGCTGCATGCGCAGCGGTATCCATCGCACGCCGTGCTGGGCGAAACGCCGGCCGAACTCGCCGGGCGGCGACACCATGACCACGTCGACGCCGCGCGCCTGCAGTTCCCGCGCGGTGGACAGGCGGAAGTTGTAGAGGTACCAGTCGGTGTTGGCGAACAGGATGAACTTCAAGGCGGGCTCCGCACAAAGCGATGCCCTGGATTCTAGGAAACGACCCGCCGGAATCCATTGACGCACTCACCACAAGGCGCAGGCACGGATGAACGCGCAAAAGAAGAGGCGGCCTTGCGGCCGCCTCTTGACGCACTCTTCACCCCGGCGGATTACTTCGCGAAGTGGTTCGTCGTCACCCGGATGTCCGTCGCCGTGGACACTTTCGCCACGTGCGCGCCGTTGCCCTTGTTGCCTTCCACTATCCCGGTCATCGACACCAGCGGATTGACGACGGTCGTGTTGACTCCGTGCAGTCGCGTGTTGTTGTTGCGGAACGTATTGCCGCTCACTTGGTAGTTGTAGGTGTTGGCGCCCAACATCAGGCCCACGAGATGGTTGTGGCGGATCGTGTTGAGCGCGATGTAGCCGCCCTCCGGACCGATGGTCAGGATGCCGTGCCCGCCGTTGTGCTCGACGATGCAGCGCTTCACCGTCACGCCCTTGACGCGCTTGTACAGCAGCAGCCCGTTGCCGGCGTTGCCGCGGATGAGGCAGTTCTCGATATGGACCGTCGAAGTGATGCGGGCGTCGTTGGCGTCCGGCTCCACGTCGATGCCGCACTCGGGCGCGATGCCGCGCGTGGCGCTGAACTCGCTGTCGTACACCTTGACGTTGGTCGCGCACCCGATCGTCATGCCCTGCCGGCGGTTGCCGGTGCTCACGATGTTGGCGATGACCACGTCGTTGCACGGGATGGTCGGCGCATTGGTCACCATTGCGCCGCCGATGGAAATGCCGTCGCCCCAGCACTTGGATACGTGCAGGTCGCGGATGGTCACGGCGGTGGAGCCGCGCACCATGATGCCGTGCCCCCATTCGCCGGTCGTGCCGAGGTGGTTGTCGCGGTCGCCGATGATGCGGCCGCCGGAGATCTCCACGTTGCTGACCTTGTAGACCATCAGCACGTAGGCGCGCTCCTGGTCGTTGCGCTTGGCGCGCAGGATGGCGCCTTCCGCGAGTTCCAGGTGCATGTTGCTGCGCAGGCGCACATTGCGGGTCGGGTCGATGACGTAGTCGCCCGCTGGCACGTGCACCGTACCACCGGCCGCGGGTAGCGCATCGATGGCGGACTGGAACGAGGTGGTGTCGTCGCGTGCGCCGTCGCCTGCGGCTCCCCAGGTGCGGACGTTGACCGTGGCGCCGCCGCGCGCGCGGACCGGCGGTTCGTAAACCGCCGTCGCCGAAGCGGCCAGCGCGGGCATGTTGCCGGCCATCACCGCACCCAGCGCGCGCGGGATGCCACTGGCCACGCCGATGGCAGGCACGGCGACGAGCATCGACTTGCGCAGGAAATCACGCCGAGGCATTCCGGCCCCGCGCACGTCATGCGCGAGAACATTCTTCTTCACGAACCCAACCCCTTGCAGGCGAACGCCTGTCGGAAAATAGCCATGTGAGCGTCGTGTGAAATCACGACGGCGGCGACTATAGCGACGCGAAAGCAACCATCGATTAATGCCAGCGCATATTTGTGAGCGCTTTCAAACACTTGAGCCGTTCGCGTGTCGTTCGCGCGATCACCGTCACGCATATTCACGCGCGTCGACGCGGCTGAGTTCGCTTCGCCAGCGCGGATGAGGTCGCTTGTGTGCGCGGATAAGTCCGCTTGTGCGGACGGATGCGTTCACTTCGCGCGCGACCCGCAGGCGCGCCACCCTACTCGAACCGGTTGTTCCGGTCCACGCGAATGCCCTTCGCCGCTTTCGCCACGTCCACGTGCATCCAGCCCTTCACGTCCTGCGGACGTTGCCGCCGCAGTCCCGCGGCATTGCCCGAGAACCGGTTGCCGGCCACGGTGATGTCGCGTCCACCTGCGCGCACGGCGATTCCGCGCAGGCCGTTGTCGACGATGTCGTTGTCTTCCAGCACGCACTGCTCTCCGCCGCGGATCAGCACGCCGTCGCCGCGGTTCCCGCGGATGATGCAACGACGCACGGTGATGCGGCGGCCACGTTCGTACACCTGCAGGCCCGCGCCATGGTTGCCGCGCAGCGTGCAGGCCTCGATGGCGATGTCTTCGGCGCTGTCGCCCGGGTCAGGCTCGATGTCGATGCCGCAACCGGGCAACGTGCCGCGGGTGGCGAGGAAGTGCGAACGCAGTACGCGGACATTGCGCGACCGGCCGATCGTCAGGCCCTGCCGGCGATTGCCGCTGCAGACGACATCCTCGATGCGGATGTCACGGCTGGGCACCACGCGCGCGCCACTGATGCCGCCGACGGAAATGCCGTCGCCCCAGCACCGCGCGATGTGCAGGTCGCGCAGCAGGACGGACTCCGCGCCGCGCACCATGATGCCGTGACCCCACTCGCCCGCGGTCGAAAGATGATGGTCGCGATCGCCGACGATGCGTCCGCCGCTCACCTCCACGTCGTGCACGCCTTCGATCAGCAGGACGTACGCCCGGGGCGCAGCATTTGCCTTTGCGATCAGACGCGTCTCGGGATCCATCGACAGGCGCGTGCGCGTGCGCAGCCGGAGGCTGCGCTCCGGATCGATGACGTAGTTGCCCGGCCCCAGCGCCAGCGTGCCACCGGCCGGCAACGCATCGATGGCCGCCTGCAGGGCGCGCGTGTCGTCGTGGCGGCCATCGCCGCGCACGCCGAAATCACGCGGATCGAGCGTCGCCGCCAGTGCGGGCGGCAGCAACGACGCGAGGGCCAGCCCCGCGCCCGCGCCGACCAGTCGTCGTCGCGACAGCCGCATCAGGCCGCCATCGATTCCCGGCGCGGGTCCGGCGCGACCGCTGCGGTGTCCGCCGCATGCGCCGCCAGCCAGGGCAGGACCACCGCCAGCAGGTAGAACTTCGATGCGTGGTACTTGTTGTCGAGGCGACCACGATTGCGCTCCAGCCACGCGACGGCGCCGGGGAGCGCGTCACGCGCCTGTCCGGCGAATGCATGGACCTGCTCGAAACGCTGCGCCGCCAGCCCACAGACATCGAAGCGGAAACTGCCCTTGCGCTGCACATAGGGCAACTCGCCGAAGTGCGCGGCGATATGGCGGCGGATGAGCACCTTGTTGAGTCCGGTCTCCGGATCCACCTTCTGCCGCCGCGGCACTTCGTGATGGATCCATTCCCGCAACGCGCGGTCGCAGAACGGATACGCCACGCCCAGGCCTGCCGCATGCGCGGTGTACAACCCCTTGGCAAACGCCCCGGCGGAACCGGCGATGGACATCGACATGTCGCGCCATTCCCAGGCGCTGGTGGCGGAGGCGATCTCGGCCTTGAACAGCGACAGCCGCTCGCGCGACTGCCGTGCGATGTCGCGGCCGAACAGGCCATCCACTTCCGCGTCACTGAAGCGCGAGCCCGGAAACACGCGTTCGATCGGCGTCATCTGCAGCGTACCGAGCGCGAAGCACAGCGGAAAGCTGCCCGCCACGCCCGGCAGGCCGGTGGCATCGAACGGAAGCCGCAGTCCGCGCGCGAGGCGGACCGTCAGCTGCTGCTGCCGGTCGACCGGTGTGCCGAAGTAACTGTCGGCGCCCAGGCCATCGATCAGTCCGTCGCCGTCGCGCGCCGCCACTTCGGTGGCGAGGTCCGCATAGGACAGCAGGGCGAAGTCCGCCGTCAGCAGCGGCATGCGCGCCGCCAGTGCGAGATAACGGTCGTAGGCGCGTCCCGGATCGCAGACCAGCGCCTCGTGCCGCAGGCCGAGCCGGGTGGCGACATGGCGCGCGGAGTCGAGTTCGTTCTCCTCGCGACCGCCAAGATAGGTGATGCAGGTCGCGTCCGGCCGCGCATCCGCCAGGGCGATCGCCAGCGTGGTGGAGTCCTTGCCGCCGCTCTGCAGCAACCAGGGCGAGCGCATGTCCGCGCAGGTGCGGGTGATCGCATCGCACAGCATGCGGTGGTAGACCGCGATCCAGTCCTGCGGCCGCTCCTCCACTTCGGGAACTTCGCCCGCGTTGCGGAACTTGAAGTGGAAATCCGGCGTGCCGCGCATGTCCTGGTGCGCCGAAAATCCGAACGTCACCAGCTTGACGCCTTCGTAGATGGAGTGCGGCGGATAGACGAAGGCATTGCGCAGCAGGTCGGCGACCGAGACCGGATCCACCCGGTGGTACTCGGGATGGCGGTCCAGCACGGTGAAGTCCGGCGTGCCGTAATAGGGCGACATGGTGATCTGCATCGTTGGCGCTCCCTCAACGACCGTGGCTGGCGCGCGGCGCCGGCAGGTACTCGTAGTAGCTGTAGGCATACTCGCCCGCGCCCCGCTTCTCCACGCCATTGAAGATGGCGCCCTTCACTTCCACGCCGGTCTGCTCCAGGCGCTGCTTGGCCAGCGCGATCTCGCGCTGCTGGTTGAGGCCCCAGCGCACCACCATCAGGCAGGTACCCGCGTGGTGACCGATGACCGCCGCGTCGGTCACCGCCAGCACCGGGGGCGTATCGATCAGCACGATGTCGTACTCGCCGGAGACACGCTTCAGCAGCGCACTGAAGTTCTCGTGCATCAGCAGTTCGGACGGGTTCGATGGGATCGCGCCGCGCGAGATGAACGACAGGTTCTCCGCGCCGGCGACCTTGCGGATGGCCTCGTCCAGCGGCACGCGGCCGGCGATGACGTCGGACAGGCCGCCTTCCCAGCGCACGCCCACCGCATCGTGCAACGTGCCGCGCCGCATGTCGGCGTCGATCAGCAGCACGCGCTGCCCGGTCTGCGCGATGGTCACCGCCAGGTTGGCGCAGATGAAGGTCTTGCCGACGCCCGGGCTGGGCGCCGAGATCATCAGCAGGTTGTTGCGTGTGCGCATGCGCGCGAAGTGCAGGCTGGTGCGCAGCGAACGCAGCGCTTCCATCGCCAGGTCGGTCGGCGCGGCCAGCGCCAGCAGGCGGTGGCGGCCGTCGCGGCGCTGGCCGATGCGGCGGCGCGCGAGATCCTGGCCCTTCCGGCTGTGCGGGATGGAGGCATACACCGGCAGGCCGAGCAGTTCGATGTCGATCGGATCCTCGACGCCACGACGGAACATCTGCTGCGCCAGCACGAAGGCCACCATCACGCCCAGGCCGAGCAGCGTACCGGCCAGCAGCACCGGCAATGGCTTCGGCCAGGCCGGGCTGTTGAGGTTGACGGCCGCCGGATCGATGATCCGCGCGTTGCCGACCGCGCTCGCCTTGGCGATCTCCAGCTGCTGCGCCTGGTCCATCAGGGTGGCGTAGGTCTGGTTGGTCACCTCGACATCGCGGTTCAGGCGGAACAGCGCCTGCTGCGCATCCGGCAGGTCGCGGATGCGGCCCTGCAGGCTGTTGCGTTCGCCGGTGAAGCGGTTGATCTGGTCCTGCAGCGCGCGATACGTCGGATGCGCCGAGGTATAGCGGTTCTCGACCTCGGTCATCTTGATGCGCAACTGCTGGACCGCCGAATCGAGGGCGATGGTCTGGTCCAGCAGCGCGCGGTTCTGGCTTTCCACGTCCAGCGTCTGCGACCGCGTCTGGTAGGCGGTCAGCGCTGCCTGCGCCTTGGCCAGTTCGTCGCGCACCTTCGGCAGCTGCTCGGACACGAACTTCAGCCGGCTGGCCGCTTCGGCCGAGGTACGCGCCACGTTCTGGCGGACATAGGCCTGGGTGACTTCATCCAGTACCCGCCGCGCACGCTCGGGATCGGCATGCGCGTAGACCAGGCCGATGACGCCCGAATTGCGGCCCATCTCGGTGGCGGTGATGTTGTCCTTCAGTGCGGCCAGCGCGGCGGCGGGATCGTAACGCGTCACCTGGAAGCGCATGCCGGGGTTGGCGGTCAGGCGCTGCACCTGCATCGCGATGCCCTCGGCGTTGACCGGTTCGCCGACGCGACCGCGCACGAGCACCTGGCCCTGCGCCGACAGCACGTAGCGCCCACCGCCTGCGGCGGTCAGTTCCATCGGCACGCCCTGAAGGTGGTCGGGCACCTCCAGGCGTGCGATGTCGAGGACGTCGCCGCCCCAGCCGTACTTCGACAGGCCGAACCAGGGCTTCGCCAGGGTGCCCGGGTTGGACTGCTGGTAACGCCGAGCGATGAAATCGCCCACCACCGGCACGTGCGACGGCTTCACGTCGACGTCCAGGTCCAGCCGCTGCATGGCTTCGCCGATCACCCGGCGCGACGTCAGCAGCTGCACTTCGGTGGTGCCCGGCGTCGGCAGCGCCGGGGGTGCCTGCGTCGCCGCGCTCTGGCTGAGGCCGGGCGGAATGGCCGGCCGGCTCTCCACCTGGACCACCGCATTGGCCTCGTACTTGGGCGTCACCACCGCCAGGTAGGCGACACTGGCGAGCACGAAGGCCGCCGTGCCGAGCAGGATCAGCCGCTTCTTCGCACTGAGCGTGGAGACCAGCGCGGGGATGTCGACGTCGTCGTTGCGTCCGGACGCCGCCATCAGGGGCGGACGTTCCGAACCTCGTCGCGTGATCAGTTGCCTGGCCATGGTTCACCTCGATTGCATGTCATGGGAATACGACCGCCTGCGCCCAGGGCGAGCGGGACGGTCAACGTCAGGACGCGGCCGCGCGTGCGCCGAGCGCATCGCCCATCGTGGACGCGTGGGTCACGGGGGGCGGCGCGCGCAGTCCTGCCAGCGCATCCAGCACCGGTGCGCAGCCGTCGTCGGCGGGCACGTTGAGATCGGGCGCGGCGCACAACGACAGGTAGACCGCCTCGTCGCTCAGCAACGTGAGCGCACGACCGGCGATCGCCACCGGCGTGGTGCCGATGGCGATGGCACCGCCCTCGGCACCTGCCAGTTCTTCGCGCACGATCAGCACCGGCTTGCCCAGCAGGCGCCGCGGCGGCGGCGCGCCCGTTCCCACCAGCACCAGGTAGGCGCGCTCCAGCAGGTAGGCCCAGGCAAGGAAGTCGTCGACCTCCAGCGGATGCACGTTCGCGAAGGTGTGCAGCGGATCGCCGCCCTCGCCGGGCGATACGCCCACACCCCCTACCCAGACGATGTCCACGTCGGGCCGGCGGCGGGCGACCAGCGCCAGTGCGTCGGAAAACGCGCCCTGCTCGGTCGTGTCCCGGCGCGCACTGACCGCGAGCAGCAGCGGCGCATTGCTGCGCAGGAAGCCGAAGCCTTCGGCCAGCGAGCGGGACAGGTCGGCGTCGCGGCGGATCTGGCGCAGCGCTGTGCGCAGCGCATCGTCGGCTGCGTCGGCGTGCACGAGGATGCTCTCGCGCGGCACGCCCTCGCCACTCAACCGGCGGCCCGTCGCTTCGCTCGGTGCCACGTGCAGGGCCGCGAGCGACTGCACGATGCGGCGGCTCGCATCGCTGGGCCAATGCTGGGTGCCGGACGCCGGCGCATCGGCGTCCACGCAGACGAGCGGGACGTCGCAGGCGTGCGCGGCCAGGCTCATCGCGAACGTCAGTGGCGCGTCGCCAGGCACGACCACCACGTCCGGATTCGTCTCGCCCAGCAACTGCTGCATTGCCGCCTGCTGCTCGCCGCGCGCATCCACGCCGCCCTCGCTGGACAGGCTGGCCTGCGCCTCCAGTCCGAACATCTGCAGGAGGTGGCCTGCATCGCCCCCATGCCCTTCGGTCGTGCAGACCGTCGCATGGAAGCGGTCGTCGTCGGCCAGCCGCCGCGCGATCGGTGCCACGCCCGCGCCCTCGCACGAGGCATTGACCAGGCACAACGCGTGCAGCGGCGCATCGTGGTCGCGCGGGCCGTCGGCGGGTGCGATGCGCATGCTGGCGGCTTCGTGCGGACGCTGGCCGAGCGGGCGTACGGATACCGGCGCATGGTTCAGTTCGGCGTCGTCGGGGATGTCGCCACGCGTCCTGCGCGCATCCGGATGCACGGGCGATCCCGATATCCGGCGCGCCGTCATGTCGAGCAGTCGCGAGAACCCGGTGACGTAGCCCACGACGACGGCGACGAACACCAGGAAACTCAGCGGTTGCGGCACGCCGCGCAGCGCGTAGCCCAGCAGCGCCAGCATCGCGCCCATCGACACGATGGTCCACAGCGTCGTCTGCGCCGACAGGCCCCGGTCCAGCAGCAGGTGGTGCAGGTGCTGGCGATCGGCCGCGAATGGCGAGCGCCCGCGGCGCATGCGGCGGTACATCACCGCCGCGGTATCCATCAGCGGCAGCGCCACGCACCACAGCACTTCCACCGGCACCACCCGCTTCACGCTCTGATGGCTGAGGTAGATCAGGCTCCAGCCGACCAGGAAACCGATGGTGGTGCTGCCGGCATCCCCCATGAAGATCTTGCGCCCGTCGGGCCAGCCGAGATTGACGAAGACATAGGGGATCAGCGAGGCGAACAGGATCTGCAGCATCAGCATGGCGCCGACGCCGGGAACGCCCGAATGCGAATACAGCAGGATGGCCGCAATGCAGACCATCGCCGTGGACGCGGCCAGCCCGTCGATGCCATCGAGCATGTTGAAGGCGTTCATCAGCCCGATCACGGCAACGATGGTCACCGGAATGCCGAGCAGACCCAGGCGCAGGTCCAGCCACGGAATCAGTCCGCCCACGTGGTCGAGGTAGTAGCCGGTGCTCAGGATCACCAGGCCGACGATGGCCGCTTCCACCAGCAGTCGCGTGCGCACGCTGAGATGGCTGATGTCGTCGGCCACGCCGATCGCGACGATCAGCGCGCTGCCCATCATCAGGCTCATGACAAACCGGTCCACGTAGCCCAGGTAGCCCAGGCCCACCAGCGTACCGACGAAGAAGCAGATGCCGCCGATCACCGGCACGCGGCCGACGTGCTGCTTCCGCCCGGCGGGACGGTCGACCAGACCTACGCGCCGCGCCCAGGGCCGCATCGAGAATATGGCGAACAACGTCGCGGCCAAGGCGATGGCGCTGGCGGCAACGACCCGTGCATTCTCCATCTTTCACCTGATTGCTGTGGACAAGGCCCTCCTCGAGGCTTCGATCCGTTCGAAGTCTCCGTGTCGTGGAGGGCGGGATTGGTGCACTGCCGAAACTACGGACAGCAATTTGACGAGCGCATGAAATGGAGGCGCGCGCGTAACGGATCAGTCAGGAAAACGCATCGCGCGCGTTAACGCTCTTCACGCGCTTCACATCCGCGTCGAGAGTCGCGCGTCGCGTGCGCACCATTGCTCGACGCACGCGGCGATGTGCGCGAAGGCACGCGCGAAGTCCTCCATGCCGCCGCCCATCGGATCGTCGATCTCCCGCTGCGGCATCCATCGGCCGAGCAACTGGATGCGCGGGCGCGCGTGCGGCGCCAGCGCCCGCAGCGCGCGGACATGGCGGTGCTGCATGGCGAGTACCAGGTCTTCGTCCGCGACCGTCGCCGGGTCGAACTGGCGGGGTGACGCCTGTGGCACCGGCAGGCCATTCGCGCGCAGCGTGGCCACCGTCAGCGGGGCGACCGGCCGGCCGGCCGGCACCGCCAGCCCCGCAGACACCACCCGGCAGCGGTCTACCGGCAGTCGCGCACGGAACAGCGCCGCGGCCATCGGGCTGCGGCACAGGTTGCCCATGCAGACGACGTGTAACGTGAACATGCAGGGATCATCGGCGATCCGGCGGGACCGCCAGCCTAGGGCACCCCGCCGCCGCCCGGGCGAACGTGAGGTGACCATGGGTATCCGCACTCCGCGCTGCCCACACCTCTTATATAGGCACTCCGCACCGACGTCCCACCACGTGACCCGGCGCCAGATTCAAACAATCGCTTAAATCTAGGGAAACTTCGGCGAACTGGACAGCATCGCCCGCTTCGCGCAGACTGCCGCCCTTCCGCTGGAGAGCCGAATGGCGAAGCTGCTGGTCCTGCATGGCCCCAACCTCAACCTGCTCGGCACCCGCGAGCCGGAGGTCTACGGGCGCGCGACGCTGGCGGACATCGACCTGGCGCTGACCGCACAGGCCCAGGCCGCCGGTCACCAGCTGGACGCCTTCCAATCCAACGCCGAGCACGCGCTGGTGGACCGCATCCAGGCCTCCCGCACCGACGGCACCGCTTTCATCCTGATCAATCCGGCCGCCTTCACCCACACCTCGGTCGCGATCCGCGACGCGCTGGCGGCGGTGGCCCTGCCCTTCATCGAAGTCCACCTGTCCAACCCGCACAGCCGCGAACCCTTCCGCCATACCAGCTACCTCAGCGACAAGGCGGTCGGCGTGGTCTGCGGTTTCGGTGCCGACAGCTACCGCTATGCGCTGGACGCCGCCCTGCAGCGGCTGCCGACCTGACTTTCCTCTGTTCCCCGCGGGGAACGACGTTCAACCACGAGGCTCCCATGGATCTCCGCAAAATCAAGAAACTGATCGACCTGTTGGAAGAGTCGAACCTGGCCGAAATCGAGATCAAGGAAGGCGAAGAATCCGTGCGCCTGGCGCGCACGCCGAAGGGCGGTTACGCCGTTCCCGCAGCACCCGCACCGGTTGCCTACGCCGCCGAACCCCGCGCGGCCGCCCCGATGCCGATGAGCTCGCCCACCGAGGCCTCCACCGGTGGCACCGCCAAGGCCGGCAACGCCCTGCCCGACGGCCATGTGGTGCGCGCGCCGATGGTCGGTACGTTCTATGCCTCGCCGTCGCCGGACAAGCCGGCGTTCGTCAGCGTCGGCCAGTCGGTGAAGGCCGGCGAGACGCTGGCGATCATCGAGGCCATGAAGATGTTCAACCCCATCGAAGCCGACGTGTCCGGCACCGTGCTGTCGATCCTGGCCGAAAGCGGCCAGCCGATCGAATTCGACCAGCCGCTGTTCGTGATCGGCTGAGGTCCGCGCCATGCTGGACAAAGTCGTCATCGCCAACCGGGGTGAGATCGCGCTGCGCATCCTGCGCGCCTGCCACACCCTCGGCATCCGCACGGTCGCGGTGCACTCCACCGTCGACCGCAACCTCAAGCACGTGGCCATGGCCGACGAGTCGGTCTGCATCGGCCCGGCCGCGTCCAAGGACAGCTACCTCAACGTCCCGGCGATCATCGCCGCGGCCGAGGTCACCGACGCGCAGGCCATCCATCCCGGCTACGGCTTCCTGTCGGAGAACGCTGACTTCGCCGAACGCGTGGAGCAGTCCGGCTTCATCTTCATCGGCCCGAAGGCGGACACCATCCGCATGATGGGCGACAAGGTGGAAGCCATCCGCGCCATGCAGGCCGCCGGCGTGCCGTGCGTCCCGGGCAGCGGCGGTCCGCTGGGCGACGACATCGTCGCCAACACCAAGATCGCGCGCGAGATCGGTTACCCCGTGATCATCAAGGCCGCGGGAGGCGGCGGCGGTCGCGGCATGCGCGTGGTGCATGTCGAAGGCGCACTGAAGGCCGCCATCGAAATGACCAAGTCCGAAGCCAAGGCCGCGTTCGGCAACGGCGAGGTCTACATGGAGAAGTTCCTGGAAAACCCGCGCCACGTGGAGATCCAGGTGCTCGCCGACGGCCAGGGCGGCGCGATCCACCTGGGCGAGCGCGACTGCTCGATGCAGCGTCGCCACCAGAAGGTCGTCGAGGAAGCGCCGGCACCGGGCATCACCGACGAACTGCGCAACGAGATCGGCAGGGTCTGCGTGGAAGCCTGCATCCGCATCGGCTATCGCGGCGCGGGCACCTTCGAATTCCTGTTCGAGGACGGCCGCTTCTACTTCATCGAGATGAACACCCGCATCCAGGTGGAGCATCCGGTGACGGAGCGCATCACCGGGATCGACCTGGTCTGCGAGCAGCTGCGCATCGCCGCCGGACAGAAGCTGACCATCAAGCAGTCCGACATCGTGCTGCGCGGCCACGCCATCGAATGCCGCATCAACGCGGAAGACCCGGACACCTTCATGCCGCATCCGGGCCTGATCCAGCACTTCCATCCGCCGGGCGGCCCGGGCGTGCGCGTCGACACGCACATCTACGAAGGCTATCGCGTGCCGCCGAACTACGACTCGATGATCGCCAAGCTCATCGTGCACGGTCCGGACCGCGAGACCGCCATCGCCCGCATGCGCGTGGCGCTGAGCGAGATGGTCATCGACGGCATCAAGACCAACATCCCGTTGCAGCAGCGCATCATGCGCGACCAGGGCTTCCAGGCAGGCGGCCAGAACATCCACTACCTGGAAAAGCGCCTGGCCGAACGCAAGAACAAGGCGATCTCGCTGGTCTGAAACGGATCCGCGACGCGAAATAAAGAAAGGGCCAGGATGGCGACATCCTGGCCCTTCCTGTTTGCCGGCGCGATGCGATCGCGCGGCGCGTTATCGGTCCGGCGCCTGCTGCGTGCCCGGCACCGGCATGGTGCCCATCGGCGAGGAGGGATCGACGACCCTTACCACTTCGGACGAGCCATCGGGCCAGATGACCTTGATCGTGCTGCCGGGGGACAGCGTCGAGAAGGGCGTGCCGCTGCGTGCGCGGTAGAGCGCGGCCACCTGCGAAGCGCCAAGGCGGCGGACATCGTCCGGCGCATGGATGGTCATGTGCCCGATCCGCGACAGGTCCCGGAAGCCGGGGTCGCGGGTCTCGATGACGATCGTGGCGGCCGCGGCGGCATACGCCACCGCCACCAGTCCCCAGACCAGGAGATTCACTCCGGGCCGCGTGCGCTTGTATTTCATCCGTCCACTCCCGGGCGGGCCAGCAAGGTGCCCACCATCTCGTCCACGTTGTCCGCCCCCTGTCGCGGGACGCCAGCGTCCCGCGCGAAGGTGGTGAAATCCTGCGATTCGTCCTGCGAGCAGATGCCGCCGTTCACGCAGTAGCTCGTCATCATCGAACCGTTGGGGCTGCAGTCCATGCCCAACTGGCAGGACGCGATGCGCCAGGCGATCTCGCTCAGGTCGCTGCCCGACACCTCACCCAGCGTGTCCCGTCGCCCGCTCCCGATCGTGCCCATCGCGGGCGCGATGGCGAGATACGCGAAGGGATCGCCCGAATCGAGGACGCGCTGCACCAGATCGCGCCGGTAGTCGTCGCCATCGCGCAGCGGCTGGTCCATCGCCAGCAGCGAAGCCTCCGCCGCCAGACTGCCGGCGCGTGCCGCCTGCGTGCGCTGGACGATGAGGGCCGGCAGGGAGAATCCGTCCTGCGGTACGAACCGTGCGCAGCGCTGCTGTACGCGCTGGCGCGCGGACAGCATGGCGTTGCCGCTGGACAGGCCCAGGCCCGCGATGACGCGGGTGTCCTGGGTGTAGCCGGCCGGATCGGCCGCGAAACCCGCGCACTGGTCCTGCACCAGGCTCAACAGCCACATCGCATCGGCATCGCCGGCGGCGGCGAGCGCCATCAGTTCGCGCGAGTAGGCGAACAGGTCGGTGCTGTCTTCGAATCCACGCCGCAGCGGCGACAGGGCAGGTACCGTCCGCACCGCCATCGGGCGCAACACCGGTTGCGCGGCTGACGCGGGCAGGACCTGTGCCGCCGGCTCGTCGACCGCGCCTGCGGTCGGCGTCGCCGCATGCGGCAGCCAACCCGCCTGGCGCAGCGGCATCCACGCCAGCGCCCCCAGCAGGCCCACCAGCATTATCGGTATCAGCAGCTTCCGGGGCACGCCGTCATTATCCCGGCGCATCCGGCACCTTTCAACGGAAGCACTGCGCGCTCACGCCGCCGCCACGTCCTTTCGTCGCCCGGTTGCGATCCCCGTCCTCGGGACGCGTGAGACAATCCCTGCCCGTTCATCTTCGTCGGCCCGTCATGCCTTACCTGGAACTCTCCCTGCGCTGCACCGAAGCCGAGCAGCCGCGCTACGAGAACGCACTGGACGACGTGGGCGCACTGTCGGTCACCCTGCTCGATGCCGATGCCGACACGGGCAACGAGCACGCCATCCTGGAGCCCGGTGTCGGTGAGACGCCGCTGTGGAAAGCGCTGGTGCTGACCGCACTGTTCGATGCGGATGCCGATGCGCTGACCCTGCTGGCGGCGCTGGAGGCCTTCGACCCCGGCCTGGACTGGACCCAGGTCGGCTTCCGCAAGGTCGAGGACGAGGACTGGGAACGCGCTTGGCTGGACCAGTTCAAGCCCATGCGGTTCGGCGCCCGCACGTTCATCGTGCCGTGGAACCATGAGGTGCCCGACGAGGCCGGGCAGGATGCGGCGGTCGTGCGGCTCGACCCCGGACTGGCGTTCGGTTCGGGCACGCACCCCACCACCGCCCTGTGCCTGCGCTGGCTCGACGCGCTCTCGGGCGAGGGCCTGCTCGGGGGACAGCGTGTGCTCGACTTCGGTTGCGGGTCGGGCATCCTCGCACTGGCTGCACTGAAGCTGGGCGCCGCCCAGGCCATCGGTGTCGACAACGATCCCCAGGCCCTGGTGGCCAGTGCGGACAACGCACAACGCAACGAGGTCGATGCGCACTTCAGCGTCCACCTGCCCGATGACGAACCCGTGGCGACGTATCCGGTGGTGGTGGCGAACATCCTCGCTTCCGCGCTGGCTGCGCTTGCCGAAACCCTCGCGGCGCGCGTGGCGCCGGGCGGCCGCATCGCGCTGTCCGGCATCCTCAAGGGACAGGAAGACGATCTGCTTGCGCGCTACGCGACGTGGTTCGACCACCTCTCGGCCACGCAGGACGGCGACTGGATGCGCATCGATGGCGTTCGGCGCTGACATCGCGCCCGTCGCGCGCGGTCACAACACGCCCGCAGGCGAGCATGGTTGAATGACCGCCATGTTCACTGCCTGCCCGCATTGCCAGTTCCTGGTCGCCCGCGATCCGCACTCGGATGCATCGCCTGCGGACTGTCCACGCTGCGGCAAGCCGCTGGCGACCGTCAGCGACGCACCGGTGCCTGCTCCCAGCCTGGCCACTCTGCTGCATCCCCTGCCGGCCGTCGCCGAAACGGATCCGATGCATGTGCCGCCCATCGCCGACGGGGCGACGGAAACGTCATCCCCCGCACCCGCGGACACGCTGCTGCCTGTCGCACAGGCCGGCGACGTCGCGACGCACGCCGATACCGATACCGATACGGATACGGATACGGATACCGATGGCGATGGCGATGGCGATACCGATGGCGATGCCAAAGACGTTGTCGACGGACCTTCCGGCACGACCGCACACGACGCCACGACAGCGATCGAAGGGCCCTCCCTTACCGATGTATCAGCGCCCCCCGTCGACGCGCTACTCGCGGCGCCGCCTCGTGCGCGCAAAGCGCCCGGGCCCCGCTTCCTGCGACGTGCGCGCACCACACCGGTGCACACGCGCCGTACGCGCCTGCAGTGGGCGGCCGTGGTGGCGATGTCCTTGTTGCTGTGCATCCAGATCGTTATCGCGGATCGTGCACGGCTTGCGACACAGGCGGGCTGGCGCCCCCTCGTGACGGCCTTGTGCGGCACCTTCGGTTGCGAGGTGCCGACATGGCGCGAGCCCGGCGCCTTCACCATGCTCAGTCGCGACGTGCGCCCGCTGCTCGATGCGCCCGGCACTCTGCAAGCGCAGGCCACGTTCCGCAATGAAGCCCGCTGGCCGCAGGCCTGGCCGGTGATCCTCCTGACACTGAAGGATGCCGACGGCCGAACCCTGGGCGCGCGGGCGCTGGAACCGGTCGACTACCTGCCTGACGACCAGTTGCTCGCCACCATCGAACCCGGGCAGAGCGCACAGATGGCCGTCCGCATCCGCGAACCGAGCGCCAGCGTCGTCGCGTTTTCCTTCGACTTTCGTTAAGCCCCGCGGATTCGTCAAAAAGCGGATGCGCACGCCACGATCAGGCGCTAGACTCGTCCCCCCGCCGGATACCCACAAGCACAAGGCGGGCTTCTGACGCCGTAGCACCCAGGGGATCCGATTGAACGCTGCCACGACACGCCCGGACACGCCACGCACCGCGTCGCGCCCGCCGCTG
The DNA here is from genome assembly GCF_964252945.1 of Pseudoxanthomonas sp. LjRoot143. Lineage (NCBI taxonomy): Bacteria > Pseudomonadati > Pseudomonadota > Gammaproteobacteria > Lysobacterales > Lysobacteraceae > Pseudoxanthomonas > Pseudoxanthomonas sp. LjRoot143. The sequence goes on from NZ_CAXUPM020000001.1 coordinate 3,343,589, forward strand.
CGCGAGCACGTCGCACAGTCGGTGCGGCGTTACCTGCGCGACCTGGACGGAAGCGACGCCGACGATGTCTACGAGATCGTCCTGCGCGAGATGGAAATTCCGCTGTTCGTGGAAGTGCTGAACCATTGCGAAGGCAACCAGAGCCGCGCGGCGGCCCTGCTCGGTATCCATCGCGCCACGCTGCGCAAGAAGCTCAAGGATTACGGGCTGGCCTGAGGCCGGCGGCTGCGTTGCTGCGCCGCGCTATAATTCGCGCCCCGCTTCGCCACGCATCCCCCATGACCGTCGATTTCCAGCCCGTGCGCCGGGCGCTGCTGTCCGTTTCAGACAAGACCGGCCTGCTCGAGCTTGCCCGTGCACTCGCCGCCCGCGATGTCGAGCTGCTGTCCACCGGCGGCACCGCGAAGACACTGCGTGACGCAGGCCTGGCCGTGCGCGACGTCGCCGACGTCACCGGCTTTCCGGAAATGATGGACGGACGCGTCAAGACGCTGCACCCGACGGTGCACGGCGGCCTGCTGGGCCGCGCCGGCACCGACGACGCGGTGATGGCCGAGCACGGCATCGGCGCGATCGACCTGCTGGTACTCAACCTGTATCCGTTCGAGGCCGTGACGGCGAAAGCCGACTGCACGCTGGCCGACGCCGTGGAGAACATCGATATCGGCGGCCCGGCGATGCTGCGCTCGGCGGCGAAGAACTTCGCCCGCGTCGCGGTCGCGACCGATCCATCGCAGTACGCCGGACTGGTGGCCGAGCTGGCATCGAACGACGGCGCACTGTCGGCGAAGACACGCTTCGCGCTGTCGGTCGCCGCGTTCAACCGCGTGGCGCAATACGACGCCGCGATCAGCAACTACCTGTCCGCCGTCACCGACACGTCCTCCGACGTGCCGGTGCGCAGCGCGTTCGCCGCGCAGGCGAACGGCAGCTTCGTCAAGGTCATGGACCTGCGCTATGGCGAGAACCCGCACCAGCAGGCAGCGTTCTACCGTGACCTGTACCCCGCTCCGGGTTCGCTGGCGACGTTCGAGCAGCTTCAGGGCAAGGAACTCAGCTACAACAACATCGCCGACAGCGACGCGGCGTGGGAATGCGTGCGCCAGTTCGACGCGCCGGCCTGCGTGATCGTCAAGCACGCCAATCCCTGCGGCGTGGCCGTCGGCGTGGCCTGCGGCGATGCCTACGAGCTGGCGTACGCCACCGATCCGACCAGCGCGTTCGGCGGCATCATCGCGTTCAACCGCACGCTGGACGCGGCCACGGCGAAGGTCATCCTGGATCGCCAGTTCGTCGAAGTGCTGATCGCACCGGACTACGAGCCGGGCGCGCTGGATTACGCGACGAAGAAGGCCAACGTGCGCGTGCTGCGCATTCCGCTGGCACCCGCATCGCGCGGATTCATCGATACCAAGCGCATCGGCTCGGGCCTGCTGATGCAGACCGCCGACGACCGCGTGGTCACCCGCGACGAGCTGAAGGTGGTCACGAAGCTCGCACCGACCGAGGCGCAGTTCACCGATCTGCTGTTCGCCTGGAAGGTCGCGAAGTTCGTGAAATCCAACGCCATCGTCTATGCGAAGGATCACCGCACGATTGGCGTCGGGGCCGGCCAGATGAGCCGCGTGTACTCGGCGCGCATCGCCGGCATCAAGGCCGCCGATGCCAATCTGGTGGTCGAGGGATCGGTGATGGCCAGCGACGCGTTCTTCCCGTTCCGCGATGGCATCGACGCCGCCGCGGCCGCCGGCATCAAGGCGGTGATCCAGCCGGGCGGCTCGATGCGCGACAACGAAGTCATCGCGGCCGCGGACGAACACGGCATCGCGATGGTGTTCACCGGAGTACGGCACTTCCGCCACTGATGGCCTGCGGCCATCCTGTCTCATCACACTCCACGGAGCATGGGCCGTCATGAAGATCCTCCGCACGCTCTCGCTCACGCTGGCCGTGGCGACCGCCCTGATGATGCTGGGTGGCTGTGTCGATACCCAGGCACGGCTGCAGCATGCCAGGACCGAGATCGCGGCCACGTTGCCGGCCCCGTATTTCGAGGACCTGGTGACGGAAGCCGTGGATGTCGACGGCAACCGCCTGGTGCTGAGCATCCGCAGCCCAGCCGGCGACGCCGCCAGGACGCGCGAGGCCACGGGCTTCGATGCGCTGAAGCAGAGCGAACAGCGTGCGCTGTACGACCTGTGCGCGCTGCCGGAGATCGCGCAGCTGGTCGACAGCGATGCCATCCTGGTGCGCCGCTTCGTCGACCGCAACGACGTCCTGTTCTTCGAAATCGAACTCCCCGCACGCAAGTGTTCGACCCCTCCGGCCGAGCCGCCGGCCCAGCCATGAGGAAAGCCCCTTGAAAGTCCTGGTCATCGGTTCCGGCGGTCGCGAGCACGCCCTCGCATGGAAGCTGGCGCAGTCGCCGCGCGTCGATGAGGTGATCGTGGCGCCGGGTAATGCCGGCACCGCGACGGAAGCGAAATGCCGCAACATCGCCATCAAGGTCACCGACATCGAAGGCCTGCTGGCACTGGTGCAATCCGAAGGCATCGGCCTGACCGTGGTCGGTCCCGAGGTGCCGCTCGTGGCCGGCGTGGTGGATCGTTTCCGCCTGGCCGGCCAGCGCATCTTCGGGCCTACCGCCGCCGCTGCGCAGTTGGAAGGCAGCAAGGCGTTCGCGAAGGACTTCCTCGCGCGGCATGGCATTCCCACGGCGTTCTACGCCGTGCACACCGAGGTGGATGCCGCGCTTGCGTACATCCGCGAGAAGGGCGCACCGATCGTGGTCAAGGCCGACGGCCTGGCGGCCGGCAAGGGCGTGATCGTGGCGATGACCCTGCAGGAAGCGGAAGACGCCGTACGCGACATGCTGTCGGGCAATGCGTTCGGCGATGCCGGTGCGCGCGTGGTGATCGAAGAATTCCTCGAAGGCGAGGAAGCCAGCTTCATCTCGATGGTCGACGGCACCACCGCACTGCCGATGGCGACCAGCCAGGACCACAAGCGCGTCGGCGACGGCGATACCGGCCCCAACACCGGCGGGATGGGCGCCTATTCGCCCGCACCGGTGGTGACGCCCGACGTGCATGCGCGCGTCATGCGCGAGGTCGTCGATCCGACCGTGCAGGGCATGATCGCCGATGGCGTGCCGTTCACCGGCTTCCTCTACGCCGGCCTGATGATCGATGCCGACGGCGCACCGAAGGTCATCGAGTTCAACGTGCGTTTCGGCGACCCGGAAACGCAGCCGGTGATGCTGCGTCTCCAATCCGACCTGGTGGACCTGGTCGAGGCGGCCATCGACGGCCGGCTCGCCAGCACCGAGGCGCAGTGGGATCCACGCCCATCCCTCGGCGTGGTGATGGCGGCGAAGCCGTATCCGGAAACGCCGGTCACCGGCGACGCCATTGCCGGTCTGGACGAAGTACCTGCGACAGCGAAGGTGTTCCATGCCGGCACCACGCTGGACGCGGAGGGCCGCGTGGTCAGCGCAGGCGGGCGCGTACTGTGCGTGGCCGCGCTGGGCGAATCAGTCTCCGATGCGCAACGGCACGCCTATGCCGGCGTGGACAAGGTGCGTTGGGCGAACGAGTTCCACCGCACCGACATCGGTTGGCGCGCGATCTCGCGCGAGCGCGCGGACACCTGATCGACTACGACGCCGGCCTGAAGCTCGCCGCGTGTTCGCGCGGCGCGCTGCGCAGGTACTGCGGCGCGATTCCGATCTGCGCACCCAGTGCCGCCGCGGCATGCCAGGGCCAGCGCGGGTCATACAGGATGCCGCGCGCGATGGCGATGGCATCGGCCTGCTCCTGGAGCAGGATGTCTTCGGCCTGCCGGGCCTCGGTGATCAGGCCGACAGCGATCACCGGCATCGCCACCTCGCGCTTGATCGCCTCCGCAAACGGCACCTGGTAGCCCGGACCCAGCGCGATCTTCTGTGCAGGATGCAGACCGCCGCTCGACACGTCGATGAAATGGCAGCCGCGCGCATCGAGCGCCTTCGCCAGCGCAATGCTCTGCGCCAGATCCCAGCCGCCCTCGACCCAATCGGTCGCCGAGATGCGGATACCGACCGCCATCGAGTCCGGCGTCACGGCCTTGACCGCATCGAACACCTGCAGCACCAGCCGCATGCGGTTCTCCAGCGACCCGCCGTACGCATCGTCACGCCGGTTGCTGAGCGGCGACAGGAACTGGTGCAGCAGATAGCCATGCGCGGCATGGATCTCGATCAGGTCCAGCCCGAGTCGCACGGCGCGGCGGGCACTGTCGGCGAACGCCGCGACGATCGAATCAATGTCTGCCTGGTCCAGCGCCAGCGGCGGGTGCTGGCCCTCGCCGTAGGGCAGCGCGGATGCGGACACGGTCTGCCAGCCGCGCGGCGCGTCCGGTTCGACCTGGGCGCCGTGGCCGTCCCAGGGGCGGTGCGTGGAGGCCTTGCGTCCGGCGTGCGCCAGTTGCACACCGATCGGCATGGAGGAGTAACGGCGCGTCGCCGCCAGCGCCTTGGCGAAGGCAGCCTCGGTGGTGTCGTCCCACAGGCCGAGATCCGCCCAGCTGATGCGCCCACTTGGCGTCACCGCAGTCGCTTCGATGATTGCCAGGCCGGCGCCGGATTGCGCGAGGTTGGGCCAATGGAACGCGTGCCAGTCGGTCGCACGACCTGCTTCGGCGGAGTACTGGCACATCGGTGCGATGACGATGCGGTTGGACAACGACAACGGCCCCAGCGCGAGGGGCGAGAACAGGCGACTCATGAAGGAGCAGGAACCGTACGACGTGGGGAGCGCCACTATCCCCCTGCCCCGGCCACCCATCAATGCCGCAGGCGGAACACTGTCGGGCGCACCCGCTGGCAGTGCCATCGCGATTTGCTAGGCTGCGCGCAACCCACGGAGGGCGCATGTCCAGCCACAGCCAGTTTTCGCTGCTGACACAACGGCGGTTCCTGCCGTACTTCACCGTCCAGGCGCTGGGCGCCTTCAACGACAACGTCTACCGGCAGGCGATCATCGCGCTGCTGTTCTTCCTCGGCGCCAGCGACGACCAGCTTTCGCTGTACGCCACGCTGGCGCCGGCGATCTTCATCCTGCCCTACTTCCTGTTTTCCGCCATCGCCGGCCAGTTCGCCGAGAAGCTGGAGAAGCACCGGCTGATCGTGATCACCACGACGATGGAGATCGTGATCATGTCGCTGGCCGCGGTCGGCTTCCTGCTGCAGAACATGCCGCTCCTGCTGGTGGCACTGTTCTGCACCGGCGTGCAGTCCACACTGTTCGGGCCGGTGAAGTATTCGGTACTGCCGTCGATCCTCAAGCCGGAGGAGCTGACCGGCGGCAACGGCCTGGTCGAGATGGGCACGTCGATCTCGATCCTGTGCGGCATGATCGCCGGCGGCATGATCTTCCAGGTGGCCGGCGCGCACGGGCCGCAGGCGGCGGCCGTCGCCATCGTACTGCTCGCAGTGCTGGGCAACGTCATGTCGCGGCTGATCCCGCGCATGGATGCCGGCGCACCGGACCTGGTGATCCGCTGGAACCCGATCCCGGAATCGATCGCCGTGCTGCGCATGGCCAAGCAGCAGCTGGCCGTGCGCAACGCGATCCTTGGGGTGTCGTGGTTCTGGTTCTTCGGCACGCTGCTGACCTCGCAACTGCCCGCCTACGCCAAGCTGCACCTTGGCGCGGCGGAGGGCTCGTCGACGCTGTACGTCTTCGCGCTGGCGCTGTTCTCCATCGGCACGGGCATCGGATCCCTGCTGTGCGAAAAGCTCTCCGGGCGGACCGTCGAGATCGGTCTTGTGCCCGTCGGCGCGTTCGGCATGACGGCGTTCCTGCTGGACCTGTACTTCGCCAGGCCCGGCGTCGCGCCGGCCACCGGACTGGGCGTGGGCGAGTTCGTCCGCCAGGCCGGCAGCGTGCGCATCATGATCGACCTGGTCGGTATCGGCATGTTCGCCGGCATCTTCGTGGTGCCACTGTTCGCGCTCATCCAGAGCCGTACCCTCAACTCGCAGATGGCGCGCGTGTTCGCCGCGCTCAACATCCAGAACTCCGGCTTCATCGTGCTGGCCGCGCTGGTCGGCCTGGCGCTGCATGCGCTCGGATGGAGCGGGCCGCAGATCTTCCTCGCGCTGGCCATCGCCAATGCCGTGGTGGCGATCTGGATCTTCACGATCGTGCCCGAGTTCCTGATGCGCTTCCTCAGCTGGCTGCTGGTACGCGCGCTGTACCGGCTGCGCCTGCACGGCGTGGAGAAACACGTGCCCGACGAAGGTCCGGCGCTGATCGTCTGCAACCACGTCAGCTACATGGACGCGCTGATCCTGTCGGCAACGATTCCGCGGCCCGTGCGCTTCGTCATGTACTACAGGATCTTCCAGATTCCGGTGATGAGCTGGATCTTCCGCACCGCCAAGGCGATCCCCATCGCCGGCGCCAAAGAGGATCCGGAGCTGATGCGGCGCGCGTTCGAAGAGATCGATGCGGCGCTGGCGGCGGGCGAGATCGTCGGCATCTTCCCGGAAGGCGCGTTGACGAAGGACGGCGAGATCGCGGCCTTCAAGTCTGGCGTCGAGAAGATCCTGGAACGACGCCCCGTTCCGGTCGTGCCGATGGCATTGAAAGGCATGTGGGCCAGCATGTGGAGCCGCCGCGACACGCGCCTCGGCCGCATGCGGGTACCACGACGCTTCCGCGCCCACATCGAGGTCGTGGCAGGCGAGCCGATGGACGGTGCCACCGTGGATGCGGATCAGCTGGAAGCCCGTGTTCGGTCACTGCGAGGCGATGCCGCGTGACATGACCGTGCGCGGCAAGCGCAGCCGAGTAGGCGCGCGCGGGCATGCGGCGAACGTTCTCGCCGTGGTTCATTTTTCGCACAGGTCTGGCACTATTGGGCGGCCTGAGCGGCATGCACGCCGACTCGCACGCCCCTCCATCCCTGTACAAGGAAAGCCTGCATGAGCGCCGTACCTCCCATGCCTCCGTCATCCGCCGCACCCGGCAGCGTCCCCAACCATCTCGCCTGGGCCATCGTGTCCACGGTGCTGGCGACCTGCCTGTGCTGCCCGATCGGCCTGATCGGCATCGTCGCGATCGTGTTCTCGGCGCAGGTGAACACCAAGCTCAACCAGGGCGACCTGGAGGGCGCGCGGCGCTCCTCCGCCAACGCCAAGACCTGGTGCTGGGTGGCCACTGCGTTCGCCATCATCGGTCTGCTGCTCAACATCTATGTCCTCGCCTCTGGCGGCATGGAGCAGTACATGACGATGATGGAGCAGATCCAGCAGGCGCAGTGATCGCGTTACGCCCACTGCACTACGTTGCACTGACGGCGGCGGCCCTGGTGGCCGCCGCTGGCGTCTGGCTGCTCCTCGAATTCGATCCGAATGCGGCGAACAGCCCGTTCCCCGGCTGCATGTTCCGCGCCCTGACCGGCTATTTCTGTGTGGGATGCGGCCTGACCCGCGCACTGCACGCACTCGTCCATGGCGACCTGCCGCGTGCGTTCGCGATGAATCCCCTGGGTGTGCTGTTGCTGCCCGTGATCCCGATGTTGATCGCCCACAGCCAAGGCTGGCAGCCGCGCATGCTGGAACCCCTCATGCGCGTACTGCTGGCGCCGAAGTTCTGGCTGGTCCTGCTGCCGGCCTACTGGATCGCGCGGAACCTGCCGTGGTTCCCCTTCACGCTGCTGGCGCCGCCCTGATCCCTGGCGCTACGACGGCGCCGGCCTTTCGCCGGTGCCGGATCAACTGACCCATCCCCCGATCACGAACAGCGCCAGCACGGCGAGCCACAGCAGCAGGATGCGCCAGACCAGGCTCATCGCATCGCGAAGCTCGGGCAGCTCCCGCATCGCCTGCACCATGCCTTCTTCGGCGTATTCCTCGGCCTCCTCCGCCAGTTCGAAACGCACGCTGGCGCGCGCCGCCTGGGCCAGGAATCCCGTATCCAGCTGGAAACGCGCGCCGCCCGCATTGCGCCAGGTGGAGAACACCGTGTCGAAGTTGCCGACCAGCGCCATCGCCAGCGTCATCAGTTGCGCAACCGGCCATTCCAGGGCGGTTCTCAACGCGCATGCGCCCGCGCGGTTGCGCTCCGGCAGATCCGTCGCCGAGGCGCTGTGTGCAACCAGCCGATAGAGGATCGCGCCGACAGGCCCCAACAGCAGGAACCAGAACAGCACACCGAACCAGCGACGCAAGGCATGGGTGAAGACCGCCTCGACCAGGGCAGGACCGTCCAGCGCCGCGGTTTCACCGGTGAGTCCGAGCCGCACGATGGCGGCACGACGCGTCGTCGCATCGTGCGCATCGATGACGGCTTCGACATCCACATCGAGGTCCCGTGGCCCCCAGGCATAGACCAGTACCGCGATGTCGAACAGCAGGCCCACCAGGCCGTACACCGGACCGTCGAGCGACCATTGCAGCAGCGCCACGACCAGCAGTACCGGCACCAGTGCCAATGCGATGCCGTAGCGCTCCTTCCAGAAACCGCCATCGCGCGCCGATTCGCCCAACCAGTGCATCCAGGCGTCGTACCAGCCGTACTGGCGGAACGACGCAACCAGCGAAGGCGCGACATGGCCGAGCACCAGCGCAAGCACGACGGCAACGAGCGTGATCGACATGCGGCTCCTCCGGGTACCGGATTCTAGCGCGGACGCGCGTTAAAGCCCGGTCTCCGCCGACCCGGCCGTGCCGCGCGCGCGCATGCCGGCATGCCAGTGCTCGATCAATGCGCGCGCGATCGAGATCGAGGGCGAAAGCAGCAGGCGTTCGCCGTCATCGTCGCCCTCCCGCGCGAGCGCCTCATCGATCTCGGCGAAGGTGAACCAGCGGGCGTCCTCCAGTTCGCCATCGACCTGCGGAACATCCGGCTCGGCATCCGCGCAGAAGCCCAGCATCAGCGCACCCGGGAACGGCCACGGCTGCGCGCCCAGATAGCGGCAGCCGCGCACGCGGACCTGTGTCTCTTCCAGTACTTCGCGTACGACGGTCTGCTCCAGCGTTTCGCCAGGTTCGACGAACCCGGCGACGACCGAGTAACGTCGTGGCGGCCACGATGCCTGGCGTCCCAGCAACAGGCGCTCGCCATCGCTGACGGCGACGATCACGGCGGGATCCACTCGCGGATAGTGGTCCTTGCCGCACTGCGTGCAATGCGCGGTGTAGCCCGCACGGCGGAACGTGATGTCGCCCCCGCAGGCACTGCAGAAGCGGGTGGACAACTGCCAGTGCAACAGTGCGCGCGCCATCGCGAACACGCCCGACTCGAACGAGGGCCACGCCGCCGCGGCACGCCGCAGATCGAGCCACGCGGGCGCCTGCACGGCATGATGGCGGGCATGCGCAGCGAACCAGGCCACGCCGTCGCGAAGCCCCAGGAAAAGACTGGCACCCGGACCACCCCCGAGTGCGGCGCCTTCGAACGTCGACAACACGCCATCCGCCTGCGTGAGCGCACGCCCTTCTTCGTCGAGGACCATGACGCGCGCGCGCGGCCACAGGCGCGCCAGCGCCTCCGCGTCGTCGCGCAGCGCATCGGCACGATCCAGCGTATCGCCCGCGAAGGCGAAGCCGGAAAGAGGACCAGTAAGAGGAACGTGACCTGTCACGGAACGCGGCAGGCCGGGATTCACATGCTGAAACTGCTGCCGCAGCCGCAGGTGGTCTTGGCGTTGGGATTGCGGATGACGAACTGCGCGCCTTGCAGGCTTTCGCTGTAGTCGACTTCCGCCCCCATCAGATACTGCAGGCTCAGCGGATCGACCAGCAGCGACACGCCATCGGTGTCGACCGCGACGTCGTCGTCGGCACGGTTCTCGTCGAACTCGAAGCCGTACTGGAATCCCGAACAGCCCCCGCCCTGGATATAGACGCGCAGGGCCAGCGCGTCGCTGCCTTCTTCCTGGATCAGCTCGCGCACCTTCGCCGCCGCGGCCGGCGTGAAGTTCAACGGGCGGTCGATCGACTGGTAGTCGGGCGCGGCCGCCGCAGTGGGCAGGGAAACAACGGTGGTCATCCGGGAAGGATGAGGGCTGGTGGAGGGTAGTTCAAGGTCAAGGCGTGCCGGCACCGGCACCCGCGCCTTCCTTCGCGGCCGCCTGCGTCCACGGGAAGGACTGTTCCACGGCGGCACCACTCTGCGGCACGACGCGGGCGATCACCCGGACCGGCTTGAAGCCCGGCGGCAACAGCAGATCGCCTTCGACCTGCTGGAAATACTTGAACGAATAAGGCACCCCGGGCGCATTCGGCTGCTGCCGCAGGTCGGCCCACCCCAGGCGGCGCAGCTTGCCGGCCTCGGTGCCTTCCACCGACACCAGCAGGCGGCCGGCATTCACCGCACCCCGGTTGAGGTTCTGGGTAAGCGTGGCGGTGAAGTGCCACGCCTGCTCGTCCTGCGGCTGCAGGGTCAGCTCATGCACGGACAGGCCGCGGCGCTGTGCGGTAGCACCGACGAAGCGCTCGTAGAAGGCGACATCGGCACGCAGGCCGGCAATTTCCTCGTCGCGCTCGGAGAGGGTCGCTTGCAGGTCGCGGTTGGCGTCGCGACTGATCTGGTCGGAGCGCGACAGCGTGGCGACTTGCTGTTCCAACGTTTCGATACGTTGTTGCTGATCGCGCAGTTGCGCAGGGGTCGGACCGTCGCCCGCATTGCCCGCCAGGGAGCGCCACAGCAGCCAACCGCCGATGGCGAGCACCGCGACCGAGGCGACGATGGCAGTGACCGGCCCCTTCCTGAAGCGGGGCGGCGGCACGGTCGGCGGGAGGGGCCTAGCGTTCATGGCCGCAGGATAGCGCGGCCGTTCCCAGCGGGCTCTGAATGGCCGGGTCAGGCGTCGGCGGTCGCCCAGGCGTCCGGCAAAGCTGCGCCGTCATGCGCGCCGTTACCGGCCGGAACGGCGTCCGCATGCACCAGGCGACCGGTCAGCTGCGCGCCCGCACTCATCTCGACGACCTTGTAATGCACGTTGCCCTGCACACGCGCCTTCGTCGCCAGTTCGATGCGCTCGATGGCATGCACATCGCCGACCATGCGTCCGTTGATCACCACCACCGGCGCCTGCACCTCGCCTTCGATGCTGCCCTGCTCGGCCACCGTCAGCACGGCGCGCTCACCGGCTTCGGCAATCACCTTGCCCTGGATATGGCCTTCCACGTACAGGCCGCCGCTGAAGACGACATCGCCCCGGATGGTGACCTGCGGGCCGATCAGGGTGTCGATGGCACCCACGTCGGGGCGGATGGGCTTGGTCTTGAACATCTCACTTGCCTCCTGCGGCAGTTGCGGTCTTCCAGTCGAGGGCCTGCTCCACCGCGGCGTCCTCGCCGTGCAGCGACACCTTGACGCGCTGCGGGGTGAAGTCGGGCGGCAGCATCACGTTGCCGTCCAGCTGCTGGAAATATCGGAAGGAGTACGCCTGCGCCGGCGCGCTGCGCTGCTGGTGCAGTTCATCCCATTGCACCGCGGCCAGCTTGCCCGCGCGCACACCTTCGACGGTGAAGCGCATCTGGCCCTGGCTGATGGCGCCCCGGTTCACCGTCTGCGTCAGCATGATCTGGTAACGCCAGGTGCCACCGGCTTCGGGCACGAATTCGGCGACATGGACCGTCAGTCCCTTGCGCTGGCTGGTCGATCCCACCAGCCGCTCGAAGAACGCGATATCGGCCCGCAATGCCGCAATTTCCTCGTCGCGCTCGGCCAAAGCCTCCTGGACTTCGGCATTGGCTGCACGACTGATCTGGTCCGACCGCGAGAGCGTGGATTCGCGCTGGCGCAGGCCGCTCAGTTCGGACTGCAACGCCTTGACCTCGCGCTCGGCGTTCGCACGCGCCGCATCGGCCTTCGCCAGCCGGGGGGCAGCCGTATGACTGGCCGCCCACCATGCCGCGCCCACACCAACGGTCCAGACCAGCGCGAACAGCAGCGAGGTGCCGCGGCGACGTACGGCCGCGTCACGCGGCACGATGCGGAAGCGGGAAGGAGCAGGCGCAGACATGACGGACAAGCGGCAGGCGGCGCTCAGCCGGCAGCCAGACGGGACCCCTATACTCGCCGCAGTGGCGCGAGCCCTTGAGTCTAACGGGAGTGGCCGGGATGTCCGAAGCGCATCTTTTCGTAATTGGGATCCTGTTGGCATGGATGGCAGGGATCCGCGTCTACCTCACGGTCTTCGGCGTGGGCCTGGCGGGCGCGCTGGGCTGGCTCGACCTGCCGCCCGCCTTGCAGGCCACCGAATCCTGGTGGGTACTGGGCACCTCCGGCGCACTGGCGCTGACCGAGTTCTTCGCCGACAAGATTCCGGGCGTGGACTCCGGCTGGGACCTGCTGCAGACACTGGCACGCGTGCCGGCCGGCGCCTTCCTGGCAGCGGCCACCCTCTCGCCAGACGGACAATTGAGTGGCGGCGTGTTGGCCGCCGGCGCGGGTGTCGCACTGACCAGCCATGTGCTGAAGAGCGGTTCCCGCGCCCTGATGAACACGTCGCCCGAGCCCGTGAGCAACTGGGCCGCCTCGGTCACCGAGGATGCCGTGGTGGTAGGCGGCCTGGCATTGGCCTTTGCGCACCCCTGGATTGCGTTGTTCCTGGTGATTGGCGCATCGGTGCTGATCGCGGTCGCGGTGTGGTGGGTGTGGCGCAAGGTGTCGCGTGGCCTGAAGCGGTTGCTGCAGGCCGCACCGTTCGCGGATGCGCCACCCCCTACCTCCGGCCCGTGACAGGGGCCGGCGCATCGGGGATCATGAGTCCCGCCTCGGCCGTGAACTTCATCGCATAATGGGGCTCAGCTTGGGGAAGCCTGATGTCCGCCATCGATCCCACATCCCGCCCGCAGGATGAGCCCTCACGCTCGCGCCTGCGCGCCGAAACACCACCGGCCCACCATTGGCGCCGCTGGGTGGACGATGCTGCCCCCGAGGACGCGGCGGATGCCCCCGGAGCCGGAGAGCCCGTCGAAATGACCCCACAGACCCCCACGCCATCGCCCCCACTCGCCCCGATGACCGAGCCGCCCGCCACCGCCACGACGGTCGCGCCGCCGGAACCGGTCGATCCGGAGTCTCCCTACCGCGTCCTGATCGTCGAGGACGACCGCGGCCAGGCCCTGTTCGCCCAGAGCGTGCTGCACGGCGCCGGCATGCAGGCGGAAGTGCAGATGCAGTCCGATGGTCTGCTCGACACGATGCGCCGCTTCCGTCCCGACCTAGTCCTGATGGACCTGCACATGCCGGGCAAGGACGGCATGTCGCTGACCATGCTGCTGCGGCAGCAGCCCGAGTACCTGCACCTGCCGATCGTGTTCCTGACCGGCGATCCGGACCCGGAGCGGCAGTTCGAGGTGCTGGAGAGCGGCGCCGACGACTTCCTCAACAAGCCGATCCGCCCGCGCCACCTGATCGCCGCGGTCTCCAACCGCATCCAGCGCGCGCGCCAGCGCAACCAGGCCCTGCAGGCACCGCGCCCATCGGTCAACACCGACACCGGACTGCCGACGCGCACTTTCGTGCTCCAGCAGCTGGCCGAGTCGCTGCAGCGCCAGTCGCGTGGCGGCGTGTTCTTCGTCGAGGTCAACAGCGCGCTGAGTCTGCGGGAGCGCTACGGCTACGCGGTGTTCGAGCACCTCATGAACCAGGCAGGCCGGCAGCTCGCCGCCGCGGCCTCACCGCATCCGGTGGCGCGCCTGAACGACAACAGCTTCCTGATGCTGGCCGACAGCGTCGACGAGACGACACTCGCCGCGCTCGCGCAGCAGTTGCGGGACGGACTGGCCAGCCATGACTTCCAGACCCGTCCCAACGAAGTCCTCAAGCTGCGCGGCTCGGTCGGCTACACCGCCCTGTCGCTCGGCTTCGCCGACGCCGGCAGCGCGCTGGAGGCCATCGAACGCGCCGTGCTGCAGGCCCGCCTGAAGGCCGACAGCCTGGCCGAGTACGTTCCGGCGGAAGTCGACGACGATGCGCCGCGCATCTCGCTGGAGGATGGCCAGTTCGAGCTGGCCTACCAGCCGATCGTCGCCGTGGCCGGCAGCGACCAGGCGCAGTACCAGGTGTTGCTGCGGATGCGCCAGCCCGACGGCTCGCTGCTGCCGGCCTCGCAGGTCATTCCGGCCGCGGAACTGGCCGGCGGCATCGCGCAGATCGACCACTGGGTGCTGGAGCACGCTCTGTACGTGCTCGCTGAGCGGCAGGCTGCGGGCCCATCGCTGCGGCTGTTCGTTTCGCAATCTCCCCGGTCGCTGGCGCGCGAATCGCATGCGCAATGGCTGCTGGATGCGCTGCGCGCGCGCGGCATCGAAGGGACATCGCTGGTCATCGACCTGCGCCTTGCCGACGCGCTGATCCACACGGTCACGCTGCGGCAGTTCTGCCAGCAGCTGATGCCGGCCGGAGTGCAGTTCTGCCTGAGCCAGTTCGAGCCCGGCACGGAAGCCGATGCCCTGCTGACGCAGCTGCCGCTGGGCTTCGTGCGTGTGTCCAGCAAGTACGCCACCGCGCACGCCGATCCGGTATTGCGCGACCAGTTGCGCGGCATCATCGACAGCGCCCATCGCCAAGGGCTGCAGGTGATCGGCCAGCAGATCGAAGATCCGCAGGCCGCGGCCGCCATGTGGATGGGCGGCGTCGACTTCATCCAGGGCAACCTGGTGCAGGCCGTCGGCAGCGAGCTCGGCTTCGACTTCCACAACGCGGTGCTGTAACGATGCCCAGCGCCGGACGGACGCCGGTGATGCCCTGGGTGACGATGGCGTGTGCCGCCGTCCCGGTCGTGTCGCTGGGTCTGCACTGGGCGGGGACGACCGGGCCGTGGTTGCCGGTGGCGACCGCCGGCGGAGGCGCCACCCTGCTGGCCGCTTTGGCCTCCGCCTGGCACGCGCGCAGCGAAGCGCGTCGCCACACCGGCGTGCAGGCCCGCGCGGCGATGGCCGAATCCGAACGCGACGGTTTGCAGCGCGACCTGCAACGGCACGATCGCCTGGAGCAGGAACTGGTGCGTGCGAAGCAGGCCGCCGAATCCGCCGCGATGGCCAAGGGCGAGTTCCTCGCCACCATGAGCCATGAGATCCGCACCCCGCTCAACGGCATCGTGCCGATGCTGGAAATGCTGTCGCGTGCGCCGCTGGCGCCCGACCAGCGCGAGATGCTGACGACGGCGACCGCGTCATCCCATCAATTGCTGCGGATCGTCGACGACATCCTCGACTACTCCAAGCTCGAAGCCAACAAGCTCGACCTCGAGATCACCGGCTTCAACCTGCGCGAGCTGCTCGACAGCGTGCTGCAGCTGATGTATCGCCCGGCGGAGAACAAGGGCCTGCGCCTGAGCCTGCAGCTCGACCCCGCGGTCCGGCTGCCGGTGCGCGGCGATCCGGTCCGCCTGCGGCAGGTGCTAACGAATCTGGTCGGCAACGCGATCAAGTTCACCGAGCGCGGCTCGATAACGCTGGTGGTGCGCCGGCTGGGCGAAACCGCTGCCCAGCATCTGCTGAGGTTCGAAGTCCGCGATACCGGCATCGGCATCGAAGAGGATGCGCGTCACCGACTGTTCCATTCCTTCAGCCAGGCCGACGCATCCACGACGCGGCTGTACGGCGGCACCGGACTGGGGTTGGCCATCTGCCGGCGCATCGTCGACCTGATGGGCGGGCGCATCGACGTCGTGTCGGAGGTGGGCCGCGGGTCCACGTTCTGGTTCGAAGTGCCGCTGATGAAGGTCATCGGTGACCTGCGCCAGCGCGACAATGGCGCGCTCGACCACGGCCGGGTGCTGGTCGTCTCCCCCGACGCCCGCCTGCGCCAGCGCCTCACGCTGCTCGCCACCAACTGGGGCATGCACCCGGTCGCCGTCGAGACCACACAGGAAGCACTGGACCGCCTGCGCCTGGTCGGCGAACAGGGACAGCAGGACTATCTCGCCGTACTGGCCGACATCAGTGGTATCCGCAGTACGGCGCTGGCACTGCATCGGGCGATCACGCGACGCCCCGCGCCGGATCCCTTGCGCCTGGTGTGGCTCTATGGCGACGACACGGTACCGGCGGAACTGCATCCGCGCAGTACGCTGCTGTCGCGACAGTCACCCGACGCGGACCTGCGCGCCGCGCTGACCGGCGCAGCGCCGGAGCAGGAAGCGACCGCGGTCGACACGATGGAAGAGATCTTTCCCGAATCCACGGTCGCCCTGACCCTCGCCGGCGACGAAGCAGCCCCCGCATCGAGCGACGTGGGCCCCGACACGCCAGCGCCCCCTATCGCGCAGACGGAGGAGACGCCAGCCACGGAGCCGGAGCCTGCCGTGGTCAGCGCGATGCGTACCGAGCCGCGCCTGCTGCTGGTGGAGGACAACCCTGTCAATCTGCTGGTGGCGCAGAAGCTGCTGTCCGCGCTCGGCTTCCGCTGCGAGACCGCCGCAAACGGCGACATCGCGCTGAAGCGCATGCAGCTCGAGCATTTCGACCTGATCCTGATGGACTGCCAGATGCCCGTGCTGGATGGCTACGCCGCCACGCGGCGCTGGCGCGAACTGGAAGTGCAGCGCGCCGACGGCGGCCGCTTGCCGATCGTGGCGATGACCGCCAACGCCATGGCGGGAGACCGCCAACGTTGCCTGGATGCCGGCATGGACGACTACCTGGCCAAGCCAGTGTCGCGCGAACAGCTGGAAAGCTGCCTGCACCGCTGGCTGCCCGACCGCATGAACTTCGTGCTACGCAACGCCGCACTCGTCCCTCCTGAGGAACCCGCACCGCCCTCGCCTGCCGTGGCCACGGCCCGTGCGCCCGCGCCGAGCTTCCCGGTGCTCGATCAGACGATGCTGGAGGAACTGCGCGAGATCGCGGGCGACGAGACCACGCGCATCATCACCATCTTCCTCGAAGATGCGCCACGCCTGATCGGCACGCTGGAAAAGGCTGCCGCCGTTCCCGATCTGGACGCCATGCGCGACGCGGCTCACACACTCAAGTCTTCCAGTGCGAATGTCGGTGCCATGGCGTTGTCCGCCGCCGCCAAGCGCGTGGAACTGGGCGCCCGCGCGCGCAAGCTGGAGCGCCCGGCCGTGGCCGTCGCCCTGGTCATTGCGGAGTACGCGCGTGCGCGCATGGCCCTGCAGGGCTACGCCGCACAGCAGTTGGGTCGGCCGCTGCTCCCGCCGCAGCAGACTGCGGCAGCTCAGTCCTCGAGCTTGGTCAACAGGTAATTCGGTTCGCCGATCCGGTCGATCACCGACAGCTGCGTTTCCAGCCAGTCGATATGTTCTTCCTCGGAATCGAGGATGGTGGCGAACAATTGCCGGCTGACGTAGTCGGCCACCGATTCGCAGTACGCGATCGCATCGCGGAGCACCGGCAGCGCTTCCTGCTCCAGCGTCAGGTCGCATTCGAGGATTTCGCGCGGCGTCTCGCCGATGCGCAGCTTGCCCAAGGCCTGGAAGTTCGGCAGACCATCGAGGAACAGGATGCGCTCCGACAGCTTGTCGGCATGCTTCATTTCGTCGATGGATTCCTTGTACTCGTGCTCGGCCAGCTCCTTGAAACCCCAGTTCTTGAGCATCTTGGCGTGCAGGAAGTACTGGTTGATCGCGGTCAGCTCGTTGTAGAGCGCCTTGTTGAGGTACTCGATGACCTTGGCGTCGCCTTTCATGGCCATGCTCCGTGGGCGGGAACGGCAGAGGTTAGCCCGTGCGCACGTACGGTGACGGAACGCGAATCGTGTTCATTGGGGGAGCACGCAACGCCGCCGACGGGCGGCATGCACCCTGTCAGGCAGCGTGCGACAGCGCGAGGATGGGGAACAGCGGCTCGCGGGCGGCAGGCTGGGCGGACTGGAGCACATCCATCGCCATGTCGAGGCAGCTGCCGCAATTGGCGCCGGCACCGGTCCGCATGGTCAATTCGGCCACAGTGGAGCACCCGGCGGCGGCAGCCTCGCGGATCTGGTGGTCGGTTATGCCATTGCAGATGCAGACGTACACGGTGGTAGCGGCGGCGCGACGGGCACGGAACGGCCCGCGACCATTCCACCTCGAATGAGAATGATTGTCAATTCTTAACGGGCTCGCCGGCTCCGCCTCGTTTACGGGCCGGCCGGTCGCGGTTGCGGCGACGGGGCGCCTCAGGCGCCCTGGGATCGGGCAGCTGGGCCGGGATCGCCTGTGGTCCGGCGACGCTCCGGGCAAACGCAGCCAGATGCCCCAGCGCGCTGGCGTAAACGCGGCGCTTGAAGATCACCACGTGCTCCAGCGGGTACCAGAAGTCCACCCAGCGCCAATGGTCGAATTCCGGGCTCTCGGTCAGATCCAGGCGCAAGTGCGCCTCGTCGCCGATCAAGCGAAGCAGAAACCACACCTGCTTCTGCCCGATGCAGACCTGCCGTTCGGTGCGCCGGATTGCACGAGGAGGCAGGCGATAGCGCAGCCAGCCGGGCGTGACACCCAACACTTCCACATGTTCGGGCAACAGGCCGGTTTCTTCGCGCAACTCGCGGTACATGGCCTCGACCGGCGTCTCGTCCGTGTTCATGCCGCCTTGCGGGAACTGCCAGCCATCCCGGCGCACGCGCCGCGCCCAGAACACCCGGCCATCCGGCCGCATCAACACGATACCGACATTGGGTCGGTAGCCGTCCGGATCGATCACGATGCGGACTCCTGAAATCTACTGCCCCCGACTCTGCCACGCGTTGTCGCAGGCGACAAGCACGCTTCCCAAGCTTGACAGGGATGGGGTGGAAATGAAGAATACGCGGTTCCCGCGGCTATGTAGCTCAGCCGGTTAGAGCACAGCACTCATAATGCTGGGGTCGGTGGTTCGAGTCCACCCATAGCCACCACCGCGGAACCGCAAAAACCCCATGATTTCCGTGGGGTTTTTTGTTGCCCGGTATCCGCACGGCCTGCCCCGTCGGGATGGAGCGGGAACCGCCGCCGGCCCGCCACAGCACTGTCTTAAGAAGCCGAACACCCCTGCCCGACATGCAGGTGTCGCATCAGCCGCGCCAGAATCCCTTGAACAGCCCGCGCAGCCGACGCCAACGCACGGGGGGCGGTTCGCCGCGATAGGCCATGTCGCCAGGGACGCGCAGCGCCATCTCGGTGCCTTCGCCGCTGGCCGAGCGCACATGGAATGTCGCGCCGACACGCTCCGCGCGCTCACGCATGCCCGACAGGCCCCAATGCCCGTGGCGCCCGCCTGCCTGCAGCACTTCATTCGGCACGCCGACGCCATCATCCCGCACGCGTACCTGCAGGTCTTCCGTCGCATACACCAGTTCGACCTCGACGCGTCCGGCGCGCGCATGCTGGAATGCGTTGAGCACGGCTTCGCGGGCTATGCGGTAGATCTCGTCGCACACCAGTACGTCCAGATCACGGACGGTCCCTTCCGCGGTCAACCGGAACTCGACCGGGTAGTCCGCCGCCAGCTCTTGCCCCAGTTCCGCGAGCATGTCCGGCAAGCGCCCCAACGGCTGCGCCCGGCGCAGGTCCAGCACGCGGCTGCGCGCCTCTCCCATCACGTCGTCTGCACGCTGGAGCACCCGCTCCATCGCGGCATGCGAAGGCGCTTCCCGGCCAAGCGATTCGGCCACGGCATGGAAGCGCAGGATCAGCCCCTGCACGCTCTGCAGCAGCGTGTCGTGCAGCTCGCGCGCGATGCGCTCGCGTTCGCGATGCCGCTCCTGCAGGCGCTCGCGGATCTGCGCGGACAGCTGGCGCAGGCGCAGCAGGTAGGCGATCCACAGCAACGATGCGCCCAGCACGACGCAGAGCACCAGGAACCACGGCGTCTGGTAGTAGCGCGGCGCGATAGTGATGGACAGCGAGGCGCCGGTGTCGTTCCACACACCGTCGTTGTTGGCCGCGATCACCCGGAAGGTGTACGTGCCGGGACCGGGGTCGTTGTAGAAGGCGGTGCGCCGGGTGCCCGCGTCCTGCCAGTCATCGTCGTGCCCGTCGAGCCTGTACCGGAAGCGCACGCGCTCCGGAATGGACAGGCTGAGTCCGGTGTAGGCGATCTGCAGATTGCGCGTGCCCGGCGGCAGCCGCACCGCACCGCCGCGCGCGCGGTGCAACCGATCGTCCGCCGTGAGCGAGAGGATTTCCACGGGCGGTGGAAGCGTGTTCCGACGAATCAGCGCGGGATCGATCGCGACCACGCCGCTGGTCGTCGCGAACCACAGCCGGCCGTCGCGTCCTTCCGCCGCGGTGGGAATCGGCCGGAACTGCGCCGGCACGCCCGGCATGCCGTCGAGGAAATCGAACTGCTCGTACGCCGGCGCATCACCCGCCAACAGGCGCACCACGTCCCCCGCCGCCAAATGGAGGACGCCCTGTGCTCCGTTCAACCACAGGTCGCCGGCTCGCGACTCGATGATGCCGGTGATGCCACGGAACGGACTTTCGGCCGGCAACGGGAGCGTGCGCATCCTGCCGCCGGCGTAGTACGCCAGCCCGCGCTCGCCGCCGATCCAGATGCCCGACCGTCCTTCCGTCAACGCGGTGACGTTGCCGATGGACAGTCCGTCGGCGTGTCCGATGGGCTGTATGGCGTCGCCGCGCATCACCGCGATCTGGCTGCGCGCATACCCCAGCCACATCGCGCCGTCGCGCGCCGCCAGCATCACCAGCGGCGACGAACCCGCCGGCAGGCCCTTCCGTCCGCGCAGCTGCTGCCAGCGGCCGTCCGCCAACCGATGGATGCCGGGCGTGTTCAACGACACCCACAGCACGCCTTTCGCATCGTGCGCGATGGCCTGCACGCCCGAGTATCCCGACACGGGCAGCGGCGTGACCGGCGTGAGCCTCCGGTCGCGCCATGTCCAGAGCCCGCCGGGACCTCCCAGCCACACGGTACCGTCGCGATCGCGCTGCGCGGCCGTCAACGGTGGCGGCAGATCGAGGTATTCCACCCGGCTGCCGTCGAGCTCCATCAGCGGGCGATTGCGACTGCCCGCCAGCACGCTGCCGTCGGATGCAGCCACGATGGCGAAATCCTGGGCACCGTCGGGCAGCAGCGCCGGGATGACGTTGGTGTGGCGGAAGCGGTCGAGCCCATGACTGCTGCCCACCCAGATCGTGCCCTCGCGGTCCTCCAGCACCGGCAGCAGGTAGTCGGCACTCAGGCCATCGTCCTGCCGGAACTGCTCGAATGCATCGCCGCCGGTTCCCGTACGCACCGGCCGCAGGGGATGGGCGAGGCGACGAACGCCCTCGCCCATGGTGGTGGCCCACAACGTCCCGTCGCGGTCGAACAGCAGGCTCGCCGATGGTGCCGTCAGCGTGTCCGTGGATACCGCACCGTCGATCGGCAGCTGGCGCACGCCGCGCTCGTTCTCGGCGACCCACAGGCCGCCATCGGGCGCCTGTGCGATCTGGCTGATCCGACCCGTCGGCAGGTCCAGCGTCTCGAAGGTGCGCTCGCCTTTCCGCAGACGCGCGATCGCCGTATCCGTCGCCAGCCACAGCGTGCCGTCCCGGTCGGCGAACACGGTGCGCGCCTGCGAGCCGGGCACGCGCCATGCCGGCTCGACGCGATGCCAGCGGCCGTCGCGGAGGTACACCAGCCCACTGAAGGTGGCCGCCCACAGGCGGCCGTCCGGACCATGCGCGAAACGGAACACCGTGCTCGTGGGCAGGCCCTGCGCCTCCCCGAAATGCGTCAGGCGGTCATCGCGCAGGAAACTGACCGCGCCGTACCGGAAACCGATCCACAACCCGCCATCCGCGGTGGCATGGAGGGTGGAAATGCTGGTAGCCGGGAACGATTGGCCATCCACCGGCGCGTAACGCTCGAAGTGCACCCCATCGAAGCGGAACAGCCCCACCTGCGTGGCGAGCCAGAGGTAGCCATCCGTGGTCTGGGCCAACGCGGTGATCTGCCCCGGCGCACCTTCCTTGACGGTCCATGCGGTGTGGTGGAACTGGGCGATCCGGCGCTGCGGATCGAGCGCCTGCGCGACATGGCAGAGCAGCAGCAGGCACACGCCGGCGAGCCACCTATGCAGGTGTCCGGTGCTTCCGACCGCCTTCGCGCACGCACTCGCCAACCCGCCCCCTTCGGCACACCGTCGACCCGCTGTTGCGCACCGACCCTCCCCCAAGGCACGCGATGCGTGCGATTACTTTAACCGAGCAGCGCGCCGGCATGACTCATCTCCGTTCGTCGGCGTGCGGTGACGGCTGGTCCATGGCGCGCGCCACGCCTTCACCGTAAGCCGCATCGGCACGCCAGCAGTGCTGGATGTGGCGCTGCTTGATGCCATCCGGCACTCCCGCCATCGAACGCGCGGTGTTCGCGAACAGCCGTTGCCTTGCCTCGGGCGACAACAGGCGGAACAGCGCCCCCGGCTGCTCGTAGTGGTCGTCGTCCACGTAATGGTCCCAATGCCGGACATCGCCTTCGAGCGGCAGCGGCGCCTGCTGCAGTTCCGGATGGTCGTGCCAGACCCCGACGCTGTTGGGGTAGTAGGTCGGCGTGCGCCCCAGGTTTCCATCCGTCCGCATCGCGCCGTCGCGGTGGTAACTGGCGAACGGGCACTTCGGTGCGTTGACCGGAATGTGGTTGAAGTTGACGCCCAGCCGGTACCGCTGCGCATCGCCATAGGAGAACAGCCGCGCCTGCAGCATGCGGTCAGGCGAGAAGTCGATCCCGGGCACGATGTTGGCCGGTGAGAACGCGGCCTGCTCGACCTCGGCGAAGAAGTTTTCCGGATTGCGGTCGAGCGTCAGCACGCCCACTTCCATCAACGGATACTCCGCCTTCGGCCAGACCTTGGTGAGGTCGAAGGGATTGTGGCGATGGGCGCGTGCCTGCGTGTCCGTCATCACCTGGATGCACAGCGTCCAGCGCGGATGCTCGCCCCGCTCGACCGCGTCGAACAGATCGCGCTGGTGCGTCTCGCGGTCGCCGCCCACCGCAGCGGCGGCCTGCGCGTCGTCCCAGTTCTCGATGCCCTGCTGGCAGCGCAGATGGAACTTCACCCACACCCGCTCACCGACATCGTTGACCAGGCTGAAGGTGTGACTGCCGAAGCCGTGCATGTGGCGATAGGTCCGCGGGATGCCGCGATCGCTCATGACGATGGTCACCTGGTGCAACGCTTCCGGCAGCAGCGTCCAGAAATCCCAGTTGCTGGTGGCGTTGCGCAGGCCCGTGCGCGGGTCGCGCTTGACCGCATGATTGAGGTCAGGGAAGCGCAGCGGATCACGGAAGAAGAACACCGGTGTGTTGTTGCCCACCAGGTCCCAGTTCCCCTCCTCGGTGTAGAACTTGACCGCGAAGCCGCGGATGTCGCGCTCGGCATCGGCCGCGCCGCGCTCGCCCGCCACGGTGGAGAAGCGGACGAACACCGGTGTCGCCTTGCCCACCTGCGAGAACAGCTTCGCGCGGCTGAAGCGGCTGATGTCATGGGTGACGACGAACGTCCCATACGCACCCGCGCCCTTGGCATGCATGCGACGCTCCGGGATCACTTCGCGGTCGAAGTGCGCCAGTTTCTCCAGCAACCACACGTCCTGCAGCAGCACCGGGCCACGTGGCCCCGCGGTGAGGCTGTTGATGTTGTCGACGACGGGACAGCCATTGGCATGCGAGATTTCCTTGCTCATGACGCGCTCCGGATGCGCCGACGAAATGCGGCGCGGCGATCCAAGCCTGTACCCGCGCTGTGGGCCCTTCATCGCCCCGACGAATGACGCCGCGCCCCCCAATTTGGGGGACCGCGTACCGCGTGCCGTGCACGCGGCTGCCCGATGGAGCGACCCGTGCGTTACCCGGACGGGGGACGTGAAGTCCCCGGCGAACACGCAACCTGCGGAAGTTGGTCAGGTCGCTCCCGTTCCGCCACCCGCCGCAGGAACCGCCCATGAATCCCGTTCGCACACCAACGACCACGACGCTGCCCATCGCCGGCGACCCCGGTCTGCACGGCAAGCCGACGCCGTAGCCGCGCCACCCCTGTGCGCTCCCCTGTGGCAACCCGTCTCTCCCTCCCTGTCGTTGCCGCAGGGGAGCCCAGCCCAGCGCCCGGCGGAACGCCGTCCTCCCCTACGACGAGGCCATCCGCGCCACCACGCTCCGCGCATCGCCTCACGCGACGGTCGGTCCGCCATGCCTCCGGACCGGGTAGCGCGGCGTTCGAGGTCGACCAATGGTTCGGCGAACCCGTGCCGTTGCACGAAGCGCATGCGCAGGGCTTCGTCGTCATCGTCCTGTTCTTCCGGATCAATTGCCCGCTGTCGCTCGCGGTCGGCCTGCCGCAACTGGAACGGCTGCGGCATCGCTACCGCGAACTGCCGGTGAGGTTCCTCGCCGTCCACTCCAGTTGCACGCGCGAGGAACGGCGATCGGCGCGCGACGTGCAGGCCTTCATGGCCGCGCATGCGTTCTCGTTCCCGGTGTGCATGGACAGGCCAGGCACGCACTGGCCGATTCCCAAGACGATGCACAACTTCGGCGTCGCCGCGACACCCACGCTGCTGATCCTGGACCAGAGCGGGCACGAGCGGTTCCGGCACACAGGCCGGGTCAGCGACTGTTCGGTGGGCGCGGGCACCTGCAGGCTGATCGCCGACGAACTCGAACGCGTGCTGAGGCCTTCCCCACCCCCATCCTGCGGAGACATGCATGGACGTGCCACGGGTACCCGGCGACAGCCTCATTGTCGCGACGCCTGAAGAAGGGCGTGCCCTGGCGATCACGCTAGCCCGGCTGACCGTCAAGGCGACGCAACCGGACGGCGACGTCCGCCACCGCTTGCGCGCAAAGTACGCCGACGACCCGGCGATGCTGATTGGCATCGCGCACGTGGTGGCAGTAGAGTTCGCCACCGTTGCGGCCGCCAACGACTACTGGAAACGCTGAGGCCCATGCCGGAGCCCGAAGGAAAGCACGACCCGAGCACGCCCCTGCTGAGCCTGCACGTGGGCAAGGTCCGCCCCTATACGCGCGCGGGCACGACCAGCGCCATCGCCAAGGCGCCGGTGGGTGGAAGGCTGCGCATCACCACGCTGGGACTCGCGGGCGACGAACAGGCCGATCTTCGCGTCCATGGCGGTGTCGACAAGGCGATCCACCACTATCCGCTCGACCACTACGCCGCGTGGCGCCAGGAGATCGCGCATCCGCTGCTGGACAGCGCGGGCGCCTTCGGCGAGAACTTCTCCACGCACGGATGGACGGAAGCGTCCGTCCATTTCGGCGACATCGTGCAGGCGGGAAGTGCCGTCCTGCAGGTGTCGCAGGGACGGCAGCCCTGCTGGAAACTCAACGACCGCTTCGGGCAGCCCGACATGGCGCGCCGGCTCCAGTCGACCGGACGCACCGGCTGGTACTACCGCGTGCTGGAAGAAGGGGCGATCTCGGCGGGCGACCGGCTGATCGTCCTCGAACGGCCGTATCCCCAGTGGCCGCTCAGCCTGCTCATGGACATGCTGTTCCAGCGCACACTGGACCTGGCGCTGCTCCGTTCCGCCAGCGTGCTGCCGCTGCCGCCGTCATGGAAGAAGCTCATCGAACACCGGCTGGCACGCAACGAAGTCGAGTCGTGGCGGAAGCGCCTCGAGGGTCCGGACCGAACTTAGGCAGCGGGTCAGCCCGCGCCGGGCCGATGCTGCGCCCGCCATTCGCGCGGCGAAGCCCCGGTCCGCCGGCGGAACGCACGCGACAGCGCGGGGGCGTCCGCGAATCCCATGTCCAGTGCCACCTGCTTGACCGATCGGCCCGCGCGCAGCAGCGACGCGGCGACATTGAGCTTCCAGTCGAGCGAATATGCCGCGGGCGTGGTGCCGGTAGCCGCCTTGAAGGCCGCCGCGAAGGCACTGCGCGACATGCCGGCCTGCGTGGCCATGCGCGCCAGCGTCCAGTCCGCATCAGGCGCCTCGTGCACCGCGATCAGCGCCTTGGCCAGGCGCGGATCCGACAGCCCCATCATCATGCCCTGCGACACGCGCGCCTCGTCGGGGTGATCGATGATCCAGCGCAGCACCTGGATCAGCACCACTTCGAACAGACGGTTGGCGAGCAGTCGCGAACCACAGCGGACCTGGTCGGATTCGGCGAACAGCAGGTCCAGCGTCGCGCCCAGGCCCTCGATCTTCTCGAGCGGCAGCGCAATGACATCCGGCAGCGACTGCACGATGGGATTGCGCGCGCCGCCATCGAAATCCAGCGTAGCGCAGGTGAAGTCCGAGCCATCGACCGGCGGATTGATGAACTCGTGGTGCACCGCGCGCGGGAACAGCAACAGCGTGGGTTCGCAGAGGTGCAGGCGGGCCATTCGCGAGCCGTCGCGATGCAGCATGTCCATCTCGCCCCGCCGCAGCACATGCAGGAAGCCGCGACCGGGTTGCGCATCGAAGACCTGGTGGCCGCACAGCGGACCGGCATGGAACAGCGAGGCCTGCACGCGGAAACGCTCCAGCACCGGCGTCAGGCGGTCGATCGCCGGAACAGAAGCCTCCGGGACGCCTGCCGCAACCTTGGACGAATTGCCATCTATTAGCGACACATAGCCACCAAACGTCCCGATCCGGTTCCTATTATGACCATCAACCGGCCACTCCGACCGGTCCCTCAACAGGAATCCCGATCATGTCCCGCATCCCTCTCATCAACCCGAACGACACCACCGGCGAACGCCAGGCCCTGCTGGGCCAGATCCATTCGGCCTTCGGCGCCACGCCCAACATGTTCCGTGCCGTCGCCAACTCCACGGCGGCGCTGAAGAGCATGTGGGGGTCGTTCGGCGCACTCGGTGGCGGCGTCATTCCCGCCAAACTCGGCGAACAGATCGCCGTCGCCATCGCCAACCGCAACGCCTGCGAGTACTGCCTGTCCGCGCACACCGCGCTGGGCCGCAAGGCCGGTGCCAGCAGCCAGGAAATGAGCGCCGCGCAAGGTGGCGAATCCGACGACCCGAAGACGGCGGCCGCCCTGCGTTTCGCCCTGCGCGTGGTCGAAGGCCGTGGCCAGATCGACGACGCCGACGTGGCCCAGCTGCGCACGGCCGGCTTCAACGACGAAGAGATCGTCGAGATCCTCGCGCACATCGCCCTGAACCTGTTCACCAACTACATCAACGTGGCGTTCGCCGTGCCGGTCGACTTCCCCGGCGTCAAGCTGCGCTGATGCGCGCGTCGTCGCGCCGGTCGGCCCCGCGCCGGCCGGCACGACGGCATCGCGTACCCCTTCTCCACCGGAGCACCCCGATGTCCACGGTCTATGTCCCGATCAACTGCGAGTTCCACGACGTGCTGGAAGCGACCGCCGTTCGCCGCCGTCCCGCGATTCTCGCCCTGCGCGATCCCGCCGGACAGCCGGCGACCGTGCACGCGCGGATCGTCGATCTCTACGCGCACGACGGCATGGAGTACATGCGACTGGATGACGGCCGCGTCGTCCGGCTCGATCGCATCATCAGCGTCGATGGCGTGGCGCAGGCGTCGTTCGCCGACGCCTGCGCGCTTCCCGCGCACTGATTGGCCCGGGAACGAAGCGGTCAGCCCGAAGCGAACGCCAGCAGGTCGGCGTTGAGCTGTTCGCGGCTGGTATCGCCCAGCGAGTGCGAGCCGCCCTTGTAGATCTTCAGCTCGGCGCCCGGCACCAGCTTGGCCGACAGCTTCGCCGAGGCATCGATCGGCACGATCTGGTCGTCGTCGCCGTGGATGATCAGCGTGGGCACGTCGAACTTCTTCAGGTCCTCGGTGAAGTCGGTTTCCGAGAACGCCTTGATGCAGTCGTACGCGTTCTTGAAACCCGACTGCATGCCCTGCGTCCACCATGCGCGGATGTTGCCTTCCGATACCTTCGCACCCGGCCGGTTGTAACCGAAGAACGGGCCCGTGGCGACATCGAGGAAAAACTGCGCGCGGTCGGCCAGGTACGCCTGGCGGAAGCCATCGAACACCGACAGAGGCAGGCCGCCGGGATTGGCATCGGTCTTCAGCATGATCGGCGGCACCGCGCCCATCAGCACCGCCTTCTTCACCCGCTGGGTGCCATGGCGGCCGATGTAGCGCGCCACTTCGCCGCCGCCGGTCGAGTGGCCGATCATCACCACGTCCTTGACGCCCAGGTGCTCGAACAGCTGTTCGAGATCGTCGGCATAGGTGTCCATCTCGTTGCCGTTCCACGGCTGGCTGGAACGGCCATGGCCGCGCCGGTCATGGGCGATGCAGCGGAAACCCTTGCTGGCCAGATGGAAGATCTGCGGATCCCATGCATCGGCGCTCAATGGCCAGCCGTGGCTGAAAGACACCACGGGGCCCTTGCCCCAGTCCTTGTACCAGATCGTCGTGCCGTCTTTGGTGGTGAACGTGGCCATGCGTCGTTCCTCGTGAGGGAGGGTGGAAGAAGGAGTACGCGCCGCCGACAGCGGCAACGCGGGAAGCGCGGCGAGCGCGGTAGCGGCCGCACCGGCGATGACCACGCGACGTCGTTGCGGGTCGGCAGGCAGGTGATCGTCTGGAATGCGCATCGCGATGTTGCGCCTGTGGGCGTGGAGACCACGTCAGCGTGCGCCCGTGCCGGCGTGTCGCGATTGCACATCCGTGCGCGACGTGGCGCGGCGATCAGAGCTGGATGATGCCGCGCTTGATCGCGATGGTGACCGCATGCGTGCGGTCGTTGGCACCGAGCTTCGACAGGATGCTCTTCATGTGCGCCTTGACCGTCTCTTCCGAGATGCCCAGCGTGCGCGCCACGCGCTTGTTGGCATTGCCTTCGGCGACCTGGCGCAGCACTTCGACCTCGCGCGCGCTCAACCCGTCGTCGCCCAGGTGTGCGGCCAGGCAATCGGCGATTTCCGGTGGCACCCGACGCCCACCGGCATGCACCACGCGGATCGTGTCCACCAGCTCCCGGCGCAGCATGCTCTTGAGCAGGTAGCCGTGCGCGCCTGCACGCAGTGCGCGCAATGCCTGCACGTCCCCCTGGTAGGTCGTCAGCACGACGATCCGTGCCGCGGGGTCGCGCTCGCGGATGGCGCGGATGGCGCTGATGCCATCCATGCCGGGCATCTGCAGGTCCATCAGCACCACGTCCGGGCGCCACCGACCATACAGTTCCACGGCCTCGGCGCCCTCGGTGGCCTCGGCCTGCACGCGCATGTCCGGCTGGGTGCCGAGCACGGCGGCGATACCCTCGCGCAGCAAGGGATGATCGTCCACGACAAGCACCCGGATCGTGCCGTCGGCGGGAGACAGGCTGGCAGGCGTCGGCTGCGACACGGGCGGGGAAGGAAGGCCGGAGTGCGGGCAAAGATAGCGCGTGCCTTCCTTCGGCGCGAGGCATTCCCGAGCCTGTGCCGCCCGTCGGAAGGATGTCTGCGTTTCGTTGGCGGGTGAAGCGGACGAACGGCCCACCGGCCTACCCCAATCGAGTGAGGACACCCCTACGCTGACAGGGGTATCAAGGCACATCGACACCGGTGCACCTTGAGCGGCAGGGGACCCCACGGCGCACGGGCCACGTTGCGCCTCCATGCCCAACAAGGCACGACCATGCACGCCTGCCACGACACCCATCCTGCCGTCCAACGCAGTGCGCCGGGCCTCAACGAGCGCGCCTTCCTGCGCGCGGACGCCTTCATCCTGCGCAACCTGGGCAGGAACTTCACGCTGGCGGACGTCGCCTCCGCCGCCTGCATCAGCCGTTTCCATTTCGCCCGCCAGTT
This sequence comes from Pseudoxanthomonas sp. LjRoot143, assembly GCF_964252945.1. Taxonomy (NCBI): domain Bacteria; kingdom Pseudomonadati; phylum Pseudomonadota; class Gammaproteobacteria; order Lysobacterales; family Lysobacteraceae; genus Pseudoxanthomonas; species Pseudoxanthomonas sp. LjRoot143. Next base: position 3,373,273 of record NZ_CAXUPM020000001.1, read on the forward strand.
CCGCCAGCGCGTGGGCTGCAGTCCTATGGCCTACGTGATGCGGCTGCGGCTGGAGCGCGCGAAGGAAATGCTCGCACGCGGCGACCAGCGCATCGCCGACACCGCCGCGGCCCTGGGCTTCTACGACCAGAGCCACTTCACCCGCACGTTCCGGCGCGCCACCGGCGTGTCGCCGCGGGCGTTCTCGCACCAGTGCCGTCACGCCGGCGCCACGGGTCCGATCCGCATACTGCGTCTGCCTGACGCTGCGCAGGCGCACACGCATCCCTGAGGAGCAACGACGATGGCCAGGATCCTGGTGCTGTACTACTCCGCCTACGGGCACATCGAAACGATGGCGCACGCGATCGCCGAAGGCGCGACCGGCGCGGGCGCGCAGGTCGACATCAAGCGCGTACCGGAACTGGTGCCGGAGGACGTGGCGCGCGCCTCGCACTACAAGCTCAACCAGGCCGCGCCGGTCGCCACCATCGCCGAGCTGGCCGATTACGACGCCATCATCGTCGGCACGGGCACGCGCTTCGGCCGGATGAGTTCGCAGATGGCGAACTTCCTGGACCAGGCCGGCGGCCTGTGGGCGCGCGGCGCCCTGCACGGCAAGGTCGGCGCCGCCTTCACCTCCACCGCCACCCAGCATGGCGGCCAGGAAACCACCTTGTTCTCGATCATCACCAACCTGCTGCATTTCGGCATGGTGATCGTCGGGCTGGACTACGGCCACGCCGGGCAGATGACGCTGGACGAAATCACCGGCGGCTCGCCGTACGGTGCGAGCACCATCGCCGGCGGCGACGGTTCACGACAGCCGTCGGAGAACGAACTGAAGGGCGCGCGCTACCAGGGCCGTGTCGTCGCGGAGACCGCCATCAAGTTGCATGGCTGAGCCGTTCGCGACGTCGCGCCTCATCCCGCGCACGACTGGCCGAACACCGCTGGCTGCGCGTGCGCGACGGCGGCGACCGCAGCGGCTGGCGTCGGTGTGGACCGCCAGGTCAGCGACCGCTTCAAGGCCAGCCTGCGCTTCAACTACACCGACTTCAGCGGCGACCTGACCCAGCTCGGTCGTTCGCGTAGCGGCTGGGCGGTTCGCCGACGCTGCGGCTGAAGGCGACGCTGAAGGTGCTGGTCGAGCCATAGCCCACGCGCTCGGCCACTTCCGCCACGGTCATGTCGCCCTGCCGCAACAGGTCCTTGGCGATCTCCATGCGCCACGCCAGCAGGTATTCCATCGGCGCCACGCCGACCGCGCGGGTGAATCGTTCAAAGAACGTCGAGCGCGACAGCGCGGCAGCGTCTGCCAATGCCGCCACCGTCCACGGATGCGCGATATCGGCATGAAGGCGCGTCAGCGCCTTCGCCACCCGTTCGTCCCCGAGCCCGCGCAGCAGGCCGGGCGGCGCGTCGACGGCACTGGTCCAGCGCATGGCTTCGACCAGCAGCATTTCGACCAGGCGCGACAGCAGGTAGTCGCTGCCGGGCTGCTGCGCGTCGTACTCCTCGCCGACCATCTGCACCAATTGCATCAGCCGTTGCGATCCGCGCACATGCACGACAGTCGGCAACAGCGAAGCCAGCAGGCCCGCCTGTTTCGTGTCGAACAGGAACGCGCCACCGAGCGAGCGCATGTCCGCGGGGCCGTCCTGCTCACCGTGACGCAACTCGCCGCGCCCACCCGGCACGAGGTCGGGATCGATGAAGACCGGCGGCGCCGGCGCGAACCCGGAGAGCGTGAACGGTGGCGTGGTCGGCAGCAGCACGAAGTCGCCTGCGCCGAGGGTGATGGCCGCGTGTCCGTCCACCGTCAGCAGCGCGCTGCCCTCCAGCACGATGCAGAACCCCGGCAGCCCGTAGTCGGCATAGCGCACGGCCCAGGCGCCCTTGCCGCTGATGACGTTGGCGAACACCGAGCGCGGACGCAGCAGTTGGACGACATCGGAGAGCGGATCACCCATTCCGGACGCTCACTAAAAAAATAACGACGATCTGTTATCGACCGTCCGGCGAGGCTCTCGTATCGTGCCTCCCGCGTCAACCCATCCCCGGAGAACGAAACACCATGAAGACCCTTCTGATCACCGGCTGCTCGTCCGGCTACGGTCTGGAAACCGCCCGCCACTTCCTCGCACAGGGCTGGAACGTCATCGCCACCCAGCGCCAGCCTCGCGAAGACCTGCTGCCCGCCTCACCCCGTCTGCGCCTGCTGGCGCTGGACGTCACCCGTCCCGACAGCATCGCGCAGGCGATGGCCGCCGCCGGCCCCATCGACGTGCTGGTCAACAACGCCGGCATCGGCCTGTTCGGCGCGTTCGAAGCCACGCCGATGGCGACCGTGCGCGAGGTGTTCGACACCAACACCTTCGGCACGATGGCGATGTGCCAGGCAGTGATCCCGCAGTTCCGCGAACGCCGCGCCGGCGTGATCGTCAACGTCACCTCCAGCGCCACGCTGGCGCCGTTCCCGCTGGTCGCCGCGTACACCGCGAGCAAGACGGCGGTCGAGGGCTTCACCGCCTCGCTGCGCCATGAACTCGAGGCTTTCAATGTGCGCGTCGCACTGGTGGAGCCCGGCTACGGTCCATCCACGCGATTCACCGCCAATGGCCAGCAGCGCATGCAGGGCCTCATTCCGGAGCCGTACCAGCCGTTCGCGCACAGCGTCTTCGCCGGGCTCGGCCGCAACACCGCGGTGACGATGGAAACCGATGTCGCCGAAGGCGTGTGGCGTGCGGTCCACGATAGCGACGGACAGCTGCATTTCCCCTCCGGTGCGGACGCGGTCGCGCTGGCGGCGCAGCGCTAGCGCACGAAGACGCGCGCGGGCGCGCGACTTACGCCGGGAAGCGGATCGGCGATGCGTCGTGCCACGCCAGCACCAGCGTACTGCCGAGCGCCGGCGGCGGCGCTACGCCGAGATCCACGTCGATGCCGCTGCCGTCCGGCAATTGCACGCGGCCTTCGAAATGCGGGCCGCGGAAGCTCACCGCGGTCAGCACGCCGCGCAGTTGACCGTCCGGATCCGGACGCAGATCGCCAGGCCGCACAAGCACCTCACCGTCGCCGGCATCGAGCACGGACGCCGGCACCAGCAGGCCGCGCCCGATGAAGCTGGCGACGTCGCGGTGCGCAGGCTGCCGATAGAGCTGTTCGGGCCGATCCCATTGCAGTAATCGTCCCTGTGCCATCACGCCGACACGGTCTGCCAGGGCGAAGGCTTCGGCCTGATCATGGGTGACGAACAGCGATGTAGTGCCGGAAGTCTTAAGCAAGCCGCGCAACTCCGTTGCAAGACGCCCACGCATCTGCACATCCAGGCTGGAGAACGGCTCATCCAGCAGCAGCAGCGACGGTCGCGGGGCCAGCGCGCGCGCGAGCGCGACACGCTGCTGCTGCCCGCCGGAGAGTTCGTGCGGATAGGTGCGCAGCGCCTCCGGCAGGCCCACCAGTTCCAGCATCTCGCGTACCCGCGCGTCGCGCTCGACCGCACCCAGCGCCCGCAGACCGAAGCCGACATTGCCCGCGACATCCAGGTGCGGGAACAGCGCGTAGTCCTGGAACATCATGCCGATCCGCCGCCGTTCGGGCGGCACCGCCTCGTCCGTCGATGCCAGTACGCGACCATCGAGCACGATGCGCCCCGCCTTCACCGGCTCGAAGCCGGCGACCGCGCGCAACGTGGTGGTCTTGCCGCAACCCGATTCGCCCAGCAGCGCGCCGATCTCACCGCGCTGCAGGCGCAGCGACAGACCGTGCACTACCGCACGCCATCCGGCCGGGCCGGGATAACCGACCACCAGATCCTCCACTGCGAGCCAGTCGTTCTGCGTCATGCGACGTGATGCCTCCCCATGCGATGGCCGGCGCGCGCCAGCAGGATCACCGGCAGCAGGCCCGCCAGCACGATCAATAGCGCCGCAATTGCGCCTTCCTCATACGCGCCGCGCGCGGCGTCGGCGTACAGCCACGTGGCCAGCGTATCGAAGCCCAGCGGCCGCAGCAGCAGCGTGGCGGGCAGTTCCTTCATGACGTCGATGAACACCAGCAGCGCCGCGGCGGCCAGCGCAGGCCGCAACAGCGGCAGATGCACCTGGCGCAGCGTGGCCGACGAAGTCCTGCCCAGGCTGCGCGCGGCGTCGTCCATCGACGTGGGAATGCGCTCGAACCCAGCCTCGAGATTGCCGATGGCGATCGTCAGGAAGCGCAGCGTGTATGCGAGGACCAGGGCCGCCATCGACCCCATCAGCCAGAGTTGCGGCGCGATGCCGAACGGCGACAGCACACGGGAAAGACTGGCGTCGAAGATCGCAAACGGCACCAGCAACCCGAGCGCCAGCACCGTGCCCGGCACCGCGTAGCCGAGGCTGGCCGCACGCACACTGGCGGTCTCCAGCGCGGGCCTGCGCCGTGCACGCGCAAACCGCAGCGCCCACACCACGACCAGCGCGGCGATCAGCGCCGCCAGCGTCGCGAGCACCGCCACCGTCAGCGTGTTCCACAGGCTGTCCATCAGCTGCGCCGACACGCCTTCGCGCCGCCAGCGCGCCCATGCGCTGGCGGTCAAGTGGCCGAACGGCAGGATGAAGCCCGCCAGCACCGGCAGCAGCGTCGCGACGAACGCCGCCACCGCCTTCATTCCATGCAGGCGGCGCGGTCGCATCGGTTGCGGCCGGCGTTGCGCGGCATAGCGCTGCCTGCGCCGGCCGTACCGTTCCAGTGCGATCAAGGCCAGCACGATCACCAGCATGCCGAGCGCGATCTGCGCGGCGCCGGCAAGGTCGCTGCGCGAGATCCAGGTGGTGTAGATCGACACGGTCAGCGTCTGCACGCCGAGGAATTCCGACGCCCCGATATCGTTGAGCGCTTCGAGCAGCGCCAGCACCATGCCCACCGCGATCGCCGGCCGTGCCAGCGGCAGCGCCACACGATGGAACAGCGCCGCGGATGGCATGCCCAACGACCGCGCCGCCTCCAGCAGCCCGCCGGCCTGGGTCATGAACATCGCCCGCGTAGTGAGGTAGACGTACGGATACAGCACGGCGCCGAGCAGCACGATGCAGCCCACCAGCGAGCGCGCATCGGGCAGGCGGAGATCGCGCGGATCGTCGATGCCCAGCAGTGCGCGCAGGCCGCCATGCAGCGGCCCCAGCGGATGCAGCAGGTCGAGATAGACGTAGGCCACGATGTAGGTGGGCACCGCCAGCGGCAGCAGCAGTGCCCACGCCATCGTGCGACGGCCGGGGAACTCGAACGCGGTGACCAGCCACGCGGTGCCCGTGCCCACGATGCCGACGATCAGGCCCACGCCCGCCAGCACCAGCAGCGTGTTGAGGCCCGCGCGCGGCAGCACGTGTTCGGCCAGGTGTGCCCACTGGCCGACACTGCCGCCCGCGGCCTGCCATGCGAGTGCCAGCAGGGGCGCGACCGCGACCAGCCCGATGCCGGTCGCGGCGATCCGCCATCCCGCGGTCAGACCGGGGACCTGCCGCATGCTGGGTGCCTCAGTTGTCGAAGCCCACGCGATCGACCAGTTCGCTGGCCTTCTTGCGCTGTGCGACGACCTGCTGCAGCGGCAGCGGATCGCTGGTCAGTTCGCCGAAACTGGCGACGACCGTATCCAGTTCCACGCCCGCCTTCACCGGGTACTCGTAGTTGGCCTTCGCATACAGGCTCTGCGCCTCGTCCGAAACCAGGTACTCCAGCAGCTTCACCGCGTTGTCGCGGTTCGGCGAGAACTTCGCCACCGACGCGCCGCTGATGTTGACGTGGGTGCCGGTCGGATTGGCCGACGCGAACACCGGACGCACCACCTGGATCGCATCGCCCCACTGCCGCTGCTCGGAGCCTGCCTCGCTGTTCTTCATGCGGCCGACGTAGTACGCATTGGCAATACCGATGTCGCAGATGCCGCCGAGGATGTCGCGCGCCACTTCGCGGTCGCCGCCGGCGGCCTTGCGCGCCAGGTTGGCCTTCACGCCGCGCAGCCATTGCTCGGTCGCGGCCTCGCCGTCATGGGCGATCATCGCCGCGATCAGGCTGACGTTGTACGGGTGCTGGCCGGAGCGGATGCACACCTTGCCCTTCCATTCCGGCTTGGCGAGATCTTCGTAGGCGAAGCCGGCCAGCGACAGGTCCTTGCGCGCATACAGCACGCGGTCGCGCAGCGACAGCGCGAACCACTGGCCATCGGCCGCACGCAGGTGCGCCGGAATCGCCGCGTTGAGCACCTCGGAGGCGACCGGTTGCGTGTGGCCGCCGTCGACCAGTTCGATCAGGTTGCCGCTGTCGACCGTCATCAGCACGTCGGCCGGCGAACGTTCGCCTTCGGCGCGCAGTCGCTCGGGCAGGCCATCCTTCACGAACACCGTGTTGACCTTGGTGCCGGTCTGCGCGGTGAATGCATCGAGCAACGGCTGCACAAGTGCGGGCTCGCGCGTGGTGTAGAGATTGAGTTCGCCACCGCCCGCAGCAGGTGCCGGCGCGGCCGCGGTGGGTTCACTGGCAGGGGCCTGCGGCTTGCAGGCGGCGAGCAGGACAAGCAGGCCGCCGGCGGCCGCGAGCTTGCAGGTACGCGCCATCAAGGACGCAGGGACACGGTGCGCAACAGGACGCATGGGTTCTCCTAGGTGATTGAGTGGAGCGCTCTGGCGTAGCCGTCTGCGGGCTTGAGCGACGAGGCGATACTACGGTGTGAACAGGCGATGCTGCCACCTTCCTCCCTCGCTCTTTGGTCCTATGCCGCCGCATCGACGTGCAGGAATCATGCGTAGGGCGCGAAAAACTGAATGGTAATTCAGGTTGGCGGCATGTCGTCGGAGGGAAGAATTTCGCGCATGCGATGATCGACCTTCCTCCGCTACCGCTTGACTGTATGGAATGGCTCTCCGACCCGACCATCTGGATGGGTCTGGCTACGCTGGTGGTGCTCGAGATCATCCTCGGCATCGACAACCTCGTCTTCATCGCCATTCTGGCGGACAAGCTCCCTCCCCATCAGCGGGACAAGGCGCGCCTGATCGGTTTGAGCCTGGCGCTGCTGATGCGGCTGGGCCTGCTGGCGACACTCTCCTGGATCATGCGGCTGACCGCGCCGCTGTTCTCCGTTTTCGAACACGCTTTCTCCGGCCGCGACCTCATCCTGCTGGTCGGCGGCCTGTTCCTGCTGTTCAAGGCGACGATGGAACTGCACGAGCGCCTTGAAGGCCGTGCGCACGAGGCCGGCGGCAACAAGGTCTACGCCAGCTTCGGCCTGGTGGTCACGCAGATCGTCATCCTCGATGCGGTGTTCTCGCTCGACTCGGTGATCACGGCCGTCGGCATGGTCGACGAGCTCGGCGTGATGTTCGCGGCGGTGATCATCGCGATGGTCGTGATGATGATCGCGAGCAAGCCGCTGACCAGCTTCGTCAACCGCCATCCGACCGTGGTCGTGCTGTGCCTGGGCTTCCTGCTGATGATCGGTTTCAGTCTCGTGGCCGAAGGCCTGGGCTTCAAGATCCCGAAGGGCTACCTGTACGCGGCCATCGTGTTCTCGATCCTGATCGAGGCCTTCAACCAGTGGTCGCGCTTCAACCGCGAGAAGCACGCCAAGCGCCTGCCGTTCCGCCAGCGCACCGCCAATGCGGTGCTCACGCTGCTCGGCTCGCGCCCCTCGACCGACGCCGGCGGCGAACCGTCCGGCGAGGAGACGCGGGAAGAGCCCGGCCTGGAAGCCGTCGAACACGACATGATCCGCAGCGTGTTGACGCTGGCCGACCGCTCCGTGGCCAGCGTCATGACCGTGCGCACCGACATCCAGTGGATCGACGCGCGCAAGGGCGCTGAGCATGCGGCCGAGCGCCTGATGCAGTCGCCGCATACGCGCCTGCTGGTCGGCGATGGCGAACTCGACAACCTGCAGGGCGTGGTGCAGAGCCGTGACCTGCTCGCCGGCCTGCTCGCGGGCAGGCCGATGGTGCTGTCGGAGCATCTGCGCGAGCCGCTGACGCTGCCGGAAGGCACGACGGCATTGAAGGCGCTGGAACGGATCAAGGAACACGCGATCCCGCTGGCCGTCGTGGTCGACGAATACGGCAGCATCGAAGGCATCGTCACCGCCAACGACCTGCTCGCCGCCATCGCGGGCGACCTGGCCGATACGCGCGATGCCGACTACGGCGTCGTGCAGGCGGAGGATGGCTGGATCGTCGATGCCTCCATGTCGATGGAGGACATCGAGCGCACGACCGGCATCGCGCTGGAACGGCATCCGTCGTATGTCAGCCTGTCGGGGTTGGTGCTGCACGCACTGGAACGCCTGCCGGTGGCCGGCGATACCGTCCGCACGGGCGCCTGGACCGTGGAAGTGCTGACGCTGGAGCGTCGCCGGGTAGGCAAGGCGAAGCTGCTGCCGGCGGAGCCCGCCTAGCGGAAGCTCATCCCTGCGGCACGCCCGTCATGTCCGGCAGATGATGGGCGACGCCCTTGTGGCAGTCGATGCAGGTCTTCTTGCCGGTGCCGAGCCACAGCTTGTGGACCTGCGCGGCGCGCGAGCCCTGCCGGGTCAGGTCCATCGAATCGTAATCGTGGCAGTTGCGGCACTCCAGCGAATCGTTGGCCTTCAGCCGGTTCCATTCGTGCGTGGCCAGGATCAGGCGCTCGTCGAGGAACTTCTCGCGGGTGCTGATCGTGCCGAAGATCTTCCCCCACACTTCCTTGGACGCCTGCATCTTGCGCGCGATCTTGTCGGTCCAGTTGTGGGGCACGTGGCAGTCGGGGCACGTCGCACGCACGCCCGAGCGGTTGCTGTAGTGGATGGTGGTTTTCAGTTCCTCGAACACGTTGTCCTGCATCTCGTGGCAGCTGGTGCAGAACGCCTCGGTGTTGGTGGCTTCCAGTGCCGTGTTGAAGCCGCCCCAGAAGATCACGCCCGCCAGGAACCCCGCCACCGTCAGGAAACCCAGGCTGTAATGCCGGCTGGGCAATCGCAACGTACGCCAGAACGCCAGCCCTTCCCGCTTCATCCGTGACCACATGGGCTACTCCTTTGCCGTCGGCCGCGTCGACAGCACGCTGTCGATGTCGCGGAACTGGTTGGCGACCAGCACCGGCGCGTCGGTCTGCACCACGTGGCACTGGTTGCAGAAGTAGCGGCGCGGCGAGATCGTCGCGAGGAACTGGTCGTCGCGGTCCATGTAGTGCGTCACGCTGACCGGCGGCGCCTGGAACGTCGCCGCGTTCGCGCGCGCATGGCACAGCATGCACCGGTTGCTGTTCTTGTCGACCTGGTAGCCGTCGATGGCGTGCGGGATGGTGGGCGGCTGCATCGGATAGGCGCGCGCGCGTTTCAGGTCGGCGTTCTCCACGTGCGCCATCGGTGGCGGATGGCCTTCCTGGTCGATCGGCACGCCGCGGCGTATCGCATCGATCTGACCGGCGCCCGGCACGAACACCGCGCGCGCGTCCACCGGCGTGGAAGCCACCGGCACCGGCGTCTCGTGCTTCGCCGGTCGCCCCACCATCCAGCCCGCCACGAACACCAGTGCCATCAGCGCCACTGTCAGTCCCACCGCGATCCAGAGATGCTTGTTGCGCATGACGAGCCTCCTAGGCGGCGACGACCTTGACGGCGCACTTCTTGTAGTCGGTCTGCTTGGAGATCGGGTCCGTCGCATCCAGCGTGACCTTGTTGATCAACTGTCCCGCGTCGAACCACGGCACGAAGACCACGCCCTTCGGCATGCGGTTGCGACCGCGCGTTTCCACGCGCGAGCGCATCTCGCCACGCCGGGACGCGACGATGATCTCGTCGCCGCGCTTGAAGCCGCGCGCCTTCGCGTCGTCGGGATTCATGAACACCACGGCCGCCGGGAACGCCTTGTACAGCTCCGGCACGCGCATCGTCATCGAGCCGGAATGCCAGTGCTCCAGCACGCGTCCGGTCACCAGCCACAGGTCGAACTCCTCATCCGGCGATTCGGCCGGCGGTTCATACGGCAATGCCCAGATCACCGCCCTGCCGTCCTTGTTGCCGTAGAACTCGAACCCCTTGCCGGCTTTCACGTATGGATCGGTTCCTTCGCGATAACGCCAGCGCGTCTCCTTGCCCTCGACGACCGGCCAACGCAGTCCGCGTGCCTTGTGGTAGTCGTCGAACGGGGCCAGGTCGTGGCCATGGCCGCGACCGAACGCCGCGTACTCCTCGAACAGGCCCTTCTGCACGTAGAACCCGAACACCGCGGATTCGTCGTTCGCGTACCCGGCTTCGATCTCCGTGGTCGGAAACCGGTCCACGTTGCCGTTCCGGTACAGCACGTCGAACAGCGTCTTGCCCTTGTACTGCGGGTTCGCCGCCAGCAGCTCGGCCGGCCAGCATTCGTCGGTGGTGAAGCGCCTGGAGAATTCCATCAGCTGCCACAGGTCCGAGCGCGCCTCCCCCGGCGCCTTCACCAGCTGGTGCCAGAACTGCGTACGACGCTCGGCATTGCCGTAGGCGCCCTCCTTCTCGACCCACATCGCCGCCGGCAGGATCAGATCGGCCGCCTGTGCGGTCACCGTGGGATACGCGTCGGAAACGACGATGAAGTTGTCGGGATTGCGGTAACCGGGCCAGGTTTCCTCGCGCAGGTTCGCCGCCGCCTGCATGTTGTTGTTGACCATCACCCAGTACGCGTTGAGCTTGCCGTCCTTCAGCGCGCGGTTCTGCTCGACGGCGTGGTAACCGACCTTCGGATTGATGGTGCCGGGCGGCAGCTTCCAGATCTCTTCGGCGTGCTTCCGATGTTCGGGATTGGTCACCACCATGTCGGCCGGCAGGCGATGGCTGAACGTGCCCACCTCGCGCGCCGTGCCGCAGGCCGAGGGCTGGCCGGTCAGCGAGAACGGGCTGTTGCCCGGCGTGGCGATCTTCCCGGTCAGCAGGTGGATGTTGTAGACCATATTGTTGGCCCAGGTACCGCGCGTGTGCTGGTTGAAGCCCATGGTCCAGAACGACATCACCTTGACCTTCGGATCGGCATACAGCGCGGCCAACTGCTCCAGCCAGCCGCGCTCCACGCCGGTCATCTCGACGGCCTTCTCCAGCGTGTACGGCGCCACGAACGCGGCGAAGTCCTCGAAGCTGATCGGTTGGCCGCCGTTGGGGTCCTTGGCGTTCTTCGCCTTGACCTCCAGCGGATGCTCGGGACGAAGGCCGTAGCCGATGTCGTCGTTGCCGCGCTTGAACGTGGTGTGCTTGCCGACGAAGTCCTCGTTCACCTTGCCGCTGCGGATGATGTGGTTGGCGATGTAGTTGAGGATCACCAGGTCGGTCTGCGGCTTGAACACGATCGGGACATCGGCCAGCTCGAAGCTGCGGTGTTCGAACGTCGACATCACCACGACCTTGACGTGCGGATGCGACAGCCGGCGGTCGGTCACCCGCGTCCACAGGATCGGATGCATCTCCGCCATGTTCGAGCCCCACAGCACGAACGCGTCGGCGGCCTCGATGTCGTCGTAGCAGCCCATCGGCTCGTCCATGCCGAAGGTGCGCATGAAGCCGGTCACCGCCGACGCCATGCAATGGCGGGCATTCGGATCGATGTGGTTGCTGCGGAAGCCCGCCTTCATCAGCTTGTTGGCGGCGTAGCCCTCGAAGATCGTCCACTGGCCGGAGCCGAACATGCCGATGGCATCGCCGCCCTTGTCCTTCAGCACGCGCTTGAACTGCGCGGCCATCACGTCGAAGGCCTCGTCCCATTCCACCGTGGTGAAGTCGCCGTCCTTCGCATACACGCCGTCCTTCTTGCGCAGCAGCGGTTTCGCCAGCCGGTCGGCGCCGTACAGGATCTTCGACAGGAAGTAGCCCTTCACGCAGTTGATGCCGCGGTTGACTTCGGCGTGCACGTCGCCGTGGGTGGCGACCACGCGCCCGTCCTTGACCGCGACGTTCACGCCGCAGCCGGTGCCGCAGTAGCGGCACGGCGCCTTGTCCCACTTCAGCGCGGTCAGGTCGCCTTCGGTGACGACGTTGCTGCCGCTGCCGGTCAACGGCAGGCCGGCCGCCGCGGCCGCCGTGGCCAGCGCGCTGTGGCGGATGAAGTCACGACGTGTGCTCATGGGCATCTCCGGTCGCCGACACGATGGACAGGGAAGGAAGCGGCTGGTCGAGCGCGTGCGCCGGTTCGGCGTGGTGGTAGACCAGCAGCACGTTCAGCACACCGGGGACGGCCTGCAGCTGGTCCACGCGTTCCATCACCGCATGGCGGTCGGCGGATTCACAGATCACCACGCTGCGCGTCTCGCCACGCAGCGCGAGATCGAGGTCGTCGTGCGCATCGATCATCGCGGCAAGTGCCCGTGCCGCACTGTCGCGGTGCTGGATGACGAAGCTGGCGATGTGGACGTCGGCATCGGGACGTTGGCGATTCATGCGATGGCCTCCATGGCGGGTGCGTGCTGCAGGGAAAGGGCGTCGACCGGACAGGTACCGATGCAGGCGCCGCAGCCGGTGCAGGCGTCGGCGTCGATCTCGGCGATGCCGCGCGCCGCGGGCGGCACGTGGATCGCGGTGGCGGGACAGGCGCCGCGGCAACTGGCGCAGACCACACCGTGCGCGGAGAGGCAGGTATCCGCGACCCGGGCGGACAGCGTCCAGGGTGGATCGAGGGTCGGCAGGAAGGCGTTGCTGCCGCAGGCCGCCATGCAGTCGCCGCAGAAGGTGCATTCGCCGGCCTGCGCATCGAAGCGCGGCAGGCCATCGTCGCCACGCACCAGAACCTGGGGTGGGCAGGCGGCCACGCAGGCGTCGCACCGCGTGCAGGCCGTCGCGAAATCAGGTTCGGGCTTCGCCCAGGGCGGGCGGAAGGCGACGGCGATCGGAACGATCGCCTCGCGGCCGAACAGCAGGGTACGACGCGAAAGGGAGCGGAGGCCGTCCATCGCTCACGGCCCTGTCGGCGGACCGGCGAACACGAGCTGCCACATCCAGACGAGGAAGCCGTACCCGGCCACGATCAGCACCGCCATCAGCGGAAAGATGACCGCCGTCAGCAACAGGAACGCGGTGCGCTCCTGCTTCTTGCTCGCAACGGCTGTCCCTTCACTCTGCTCCATGATGCCTACCTTGCGGGTGGGTACTGGGTGCAACGATGCTGCCGCCGCAGGCTATCACATTCATGTTGCAGGTCATGCCCGGCCATCGGCGGGCGGGGTTTCAGGCCAGCGCCTGCAATGCTGCCCAGTCTTCCGGTGTGTTGCAGTTGCGCAGCGCGCGTTGCCAGGGCGCAGCAGGCAGATGCTCCGCACGCAGCGACTGCTGCAATGCGCGCAACGAGCACTCGCGTCCCGAGCGACCGCCGATATCGGCCATCACCGCGCGCACCCGATCATCGATCCGCAGCACCATCGGCAGCATGTGGTCTTCCACGCAGGCGCAGGCGGACCTCGTCGCCAGCAATGCGTCGATCAGACCGCGTGAAAGCAGCGGCATGTCCACCGGCACGATCAGCCAGGTGCCGTCCTCCAGGCGCGGCGCAAGCTGGGCCAGCGCGCCCATGGGGCCGGTGCCGGGAAGCACGTCCGGCACGCTATCGATACCGGGCCGGTGACCGCTGATGATCACGCCATCCGCGCCCGCTGCGCGCAACACGTCGTGCATGCGGGTGAGCAGTGTGCCGTCACCCCACGGCAGCATCGCCTTGTCGGTGCCCATGCGTGAGGAGCGGCCGCCCGCCAGCAGCACCGCACGCCAGCCCGGTGTCATGCCGGCATCCATGACGGCGCCCGCAGATGGCCTGGCCCGTGCACCTGCACGAGCGTGCCTGCTTCGACGCGCGCGGTGTCTTCCGGCAACGTGATCCACACCGACGACTGCGAGAACGGCAGCAGGCGGAACGACGCCTGCGCGTCGGCGACGCAGGCCTGCAACCGACCATCACCCCTGCAGCGCAGCGTGCCGTGGAACGCGGCGTGCAGGCCGGCACGCTTGGCGCAGGCGGCGGCCAGCGGCAGGCAGCGCACCGGTTCGGGTGCCATGCCGAGCCATGCACGCAGCAGCGATTCGACCAGGAAGCGGAAACCCACCGCCGTCGACAGCGGGTTGCCCGGCAACCCGACGAACATCGCGCCTTCGCGCAGGCGCGCCGCCAGCACCGGTTTGCCGGGCCGCATGGCCACGCCATGGAACAGCCGTTCGGCGCCACGCGCATCGAGCGCATCGGGCACGAAGTCGTAGCAGCCTTTCGACACCGCCCCCGTGCTGAGCACCAGGTCGATGCCGCAGGACAGTGCCGCGTCGATGGCGGCCTGGAAGCCCGCCACGTCGTCACCGACGTGCGCAATCCGGATCATCTCCGCCCCTGCGGCGGCGACCGCTGCGGCGAGGTACGGCGATGTCGCATCATGGATGCCGCCCGCCGGCAACGGCGCGCCCGCCGCGACGATTTCACGACCGGTCGCCAGCAGGGCCACGCGCGGACGCCGCGCGACCCCGACGCGGTCGATGCCGGTGCCCGCGAGCAGCATCAGCTGCGCCGTGTCGATGAGTGTCCCGGTCTCCAGCAACCGCTGGCCCGGCAGCACGTCCTCGCCGCGTCGCCGGATGTTCGCGCCCGGCAACGCATCGGCCAGCAGGCGCACGCGTGGCGCGTGGTCATGTCCGTGCGGCGACAGCCGGTCGATGCGTTCCACCGGCACGACGGTGTCGGCGCGCGCGGGCAGCGGCGCGCCCGTCATGATGTCCCACGCGGAGGCGTCGTCCTGCGGTGGCGGATCGCCGGCGCCGATGCGCGCGGCGATCTCCCACTCGCTGCCTGCGCGCACGGCCCGGCCCATCGAGGCCAGTGCCACGCCATCCATCGCCGCGTTGTCGAACGGCGGCAGCGCGAGCGTCGCCACGGCATCGCCGGCGAGCACGCGACCGACCGCATCGGCCAGCGCGACCTGCTGCACGGCCAGGCGACCCGCACCGTCCGTCAGTCTCGCCACCGCCTCGTGGTAACCGATCACTGCGCCTCCCTGTCCCCGTGCTCCGCGGCGGCGACCAGCCTAGTGCGGGGCCCGGCGCTTGCCAATCCTGCTCGTCCGTGCCGCTTCACGACGCTGAAGCCTGCGGCGGCCTGCCGCATCCGATTGACCCATGTCAAGGACAGCGCGGCGCGACCTGCCTAGGCTGCTTCCATGGCCAGCCTGTCCTCCCTCTTCGACCCCGACCTGCTGCGGCGCTACGACACGCCGGGGCCGCGCTACACCTCGTATCCCACCGCACCGCAGTTCTCGCCCGGTTTCCAGGAAGCCGACCTGCGCGAGATGGCGGTAGTCAGCAACGGCGACCCGATCCCGCGACCGCTGTCGCTGTACCTGCACATCCCGTTCTGCACCAGCCCGTGCTTCTACTGCGGCTGCAACCGCATCATCACCCGCGACACCGCACGCGGCGCGTCCTACCTCACCCGCCTGTACCGCGAGGTGGCGATGAGCTCGGCGCTGTTCGACCGCGATCGCGACGTGGAGCAGGTGCACTTCGGCGGCGGCACGCCGAACTTCCTGTCGCCGGCGCAGATCGCCGAAGCGATGGACGTGTTGCGCCGGCACTACTCGTTCGCACCGGCGTCGCGACTGGACTGCTCGATCGAACTGGATCCGCGCTTCGTCACCCCGGACGACATCGGCGAACTCGCCGCCGCCGGCTTCAATCGCGCCAGCCTGGGCGTGCAGGATTTCGACCCCGAGGTGCAGCGCGCGGTGAACCGCATCCAGAGCGTCGAGCAGACGCTGGCGATCATCGATGCCTGCCGTACGCACGGCCTGCAGTCGGTCAACGTCGATCTGATCTACGGCCTGCCGAAGCAGACGCTGGCCGGCTTTTCGCGCACGCTCGACATCACCCTGGATGCGCGCCCCGACCGGCTGGCGATCTACAGCTACGCGCACATGCCGTCGCTGTTCCGTCCGCAGCAGCGCATCAATGCCGACGAACTGCCGGCGCCGGAAGACAAGCTGGGCCTGCTGCAGTGCGCGATCGACAAGCTGGGCGAGGCGGGCTACGTCTACATCGGCATGGACCACTTCGCCCTGCCCGGCGACAGCCTGGCCATCGCGCAGCAGCGCGGTGGCCTGCACCGCAACTTCATGGGCTACACGACGCATGCCGAGAGCGATCTGGTCGGCCTGGGCGTCAGCGCGATCAGCCACATCGGCCCCAGCTTCAGCCAGAATCCGCGCGACCTCGGCAGCTGGGAACAGGCGATCGACCAGGGCCACCTGCCTGTCTGGCGCGGCATGCGGCTGGAGGAGGACGACGTGATCCGCGCCGACGTCATCCAGCAGCTGATGTGCCACGGCACGCTGGATTACCGCGATCTCGGCCGCCGTCACGTGATCGATTTCACGAAGTATTTCGCCGAGGCGCTGCAACGCCTGCGCCCGCTGCAGGACGACGGCCTGGTGCAGCTGGCCGCCGACGGCCTGCGGGCGACCTCGCGGGGACGACTGCTGTTGCGTATCATCGCGATGTGCTTCGACCGCTACCTGCCCACCACCGCAGCCTCGACGCCTCGCTTCTCGCGCACGGTCTGATCCACCCGGGAGTGTCCGCATGACCTCGCCGCTGGTCTTTCCGCGCACCGACGCGAGCATCGTCGCCGACGACGGCGATTCGCTGACCTTCTGTTCCACCTGCGCGTTCTCGCAGGCCTGCCTCTCCGAGGGCATGGACAAGCGCGCGCTGATGGACCTGCACGTCCTGGTCGAACACGTCGGCCCGCTGCGCGCGGGCGAACACGTGTTCCGCGAGGGCGATCCGTTCGGCGCCATCGCCGCGGTGCGCGCCGGCACGGTCAAGACCTACCAGATCGACCGCAACGGGCACGAACAGGTACTCGGCTTCCACCTGCCCGGCGAGGTGATCGGCCTCAACGCGATCCACGGCGACCGCTATCCGTGCAACGCCATCGCGCTGGACACGGTGATGCTGTGCCGGTTCTCGTTCCCCAAGATCGCGATGCTGGCCACGCGCCTGCCCAACCTGCAGCAGCACCTGTTCAAGCTGATGAGCCACGACATCGGCGTGGCCTCGCTGTTCGCGCGCGACAACACCGCCGACGAACGCATGGCCGCGTTCCTGATCGGCCTGTCGCGGCGGCTGGCCGCGCGCGGCTTCTCGCCGCGCCGCTTCCAGCTGACCATGGCGCGCACCGACATCGCCAACTACCTGCGCCAGGCGCCGGAGACCGTCAGCCGCGTGCTGCGCCGCTTCGAGAAGGACGGCCTGCTGCACATCAAGCAGCGCGACGTCGAGATCCTCGACCTGCCCCGCCTGGAAGCCCTCGCGCTGACCGTGCTGCGGGATTGAGGTTGCGGGGGATGCCGGTGTGGGAGCGACGTAAGTCGCGATGAAGCTTTACCGGTGGACCATCGCGACTTAAGTCGCTCCCACAACAGCTGCCAAGGTCTTCTGCAGGGGCCACCCCTCCTGATTCCATCCGGCTTGACCTGCGTCATGGAGGCCCCGGGCCGGCGCGCCGATGATGCGGCCGTTCCTCCAGGAGAGCCGCATCATGAATTCGACACGCAAGTTGTGGGTGGGGTTGGCGGCCCTGCTCATTGCGTCGTTCGCCGTCCTGCTCTGGGTCGGCAGCGAAGTACATCGCCAGGCGCCCCCCATGCCGGAGCAGGTCGTCGCCGACGACGGCACGGTGGTCTATACCCGCAAGGACATCGAAACCGGTCGCCAGGTCTGGCAGTCCATCGGTGGCCAGCAGCTGGGCTCCATCTGGGGACACGGCGGCTACGTCGCGCCCGACTGGGGTGCCGACTGGCTGCATCGCGAAGCCGAGGCCGTGCTGGACCTGTGGGCCAAGCGCGAGGGCGGCGTCGACAGCTACAAGCAGCTGGACGAAGCCACCCAGGCCGCCTACGCCAAGCGGGTACAGCAGCTGCTGCGCCCCAACACCTACGATGAAGCGACCCGCACCGTGCACGTCAGCAACGATCGTGCCCTTGCGATCGCGCAGGTGGCGTCGCACTACACCGCACTGTTCAGCGATGAACCCGGCACCGCCGAGCTGCGCGAAGCCTATGCCATGCGCAACAACACGGTGCCCGATGCCGAACACCGCCGCCAGCTGACCGCGTTCTACTGGTGGGCGGCGTGGTCGTCGGTGACCGAGCGTCCGGGCGCGGAGATCAGCTACACGGCCAACTGGCCGGCGGACGAGCTGGTCGGCAACACGCCGCCGCCGAGCGCCTTCCTGTGGACGGTCTTCAGCGTGCTGTTCCTGATCCTGGGCGTCGCCCTGCTCGGCTGGCACTACGCGGTCAACCACGGCGACGAAATGGCGCCGGTGCTGCCGAAGACCGATCCGCTGGCGAAAATCAGGATCACCCCGTCGATGCGCGCCACCGCCAAGTACTTCTGGGTGGTCATCGCGCTGTTCGTCGTGCAGATCCTGCTGGGCGCGATCACCGCGCACTACCAGGTCGAAGGCCAGGAGGCCTACGGCTTCGCCCTGGCCGACATCCTGCCGTACTCGCTGACGCGCACCTGGCATACGCAACTGGCGGTGCTGTGGATCGCGACCGCGTGGCTGGGCATGGGCCTGTACATCGGCCCGGCGATCTCCGGGCATGAGCCGAAGTTCCAGCGACTGGGCGTCAACTTCCTGTGGACGTGCCTGCTGATCATCGTGGTCGGCGCATTCACCGGCCAGTGGTTCGCGGTGATGCAGAAGCTGGGGCTGGAGCACAACTTCTGGTTCGGTCACCAGGGCTGGGAGTACGTCGACCTCGGCCGCTTCTGGCAGTGGTTCCTGTTCATCGGCCTGACCCTGTGGCTGGTGCTGGTAGGCCGTGCGTTGTGGCCGGCGATCCGTCATGGCGGCGAGTCGCGCAGCATCGTCAGCCTGCTGTTCCTGTCGACCGTGGCCATCGGCCTGTTCTACGCCGCCGGCCTGATGTGGGGCGAGCACACGCACCTGTCGATGGTCGAATACTGGCGCTGGTGGGTCGTGCACCTGTGGGTGGAAGGCTTCTTCGAAGTCTTCGCGGTGGCGGTGATCGCCTTCCTGTTCACCCGCCTGGGCCTGCTGCAGACGAAGACCGCGACCGTCGCCGTGCTGTTCGCCACCATCGTGTTCATGGCCGGTGGCGTGCTGGGCACGCTGCACCACCTGTACTTCACCGGCACGCCGACGGCGGTGATCGCCATCGGCGCGAGTTTCTCCGCACTGGAAGTGGTGCCGCTGGCCTACGTGGGCTTCGAGGCGTACCACAGCTGGAAGATGGGCAAGGCCACGCCGTGGATGCAGAGGTACCGGTGGCCGATCATGTTCTTCATCGCGGTGGCGTTCTGGAACCTGGTGGGCGCGGGCCTGTTCGGTTTCCTGATCAACCCGCCGCTGCCGCTGTACTACATGCAGGGCCTGAACCTGACCCCGAACCACGGCCACACGGCGCTGTTCGGCGTGTACGGCATGCTCGGCATCGGCCTGATGCTGTTCTGCCTGCGCGGCCTGAAGCCGGACGTGGTGTGGAACGAGAAGCTGCTGAAGACATCGTTCTGGTCGCTCAACATCGGCCTGGCCGGCATGTCGCTGCTGACGCTGCTGCCGCTGGGCATCCTGCAGCTCAACGCGGCGCTGGAGCACGGCTACTGGTATGCGCGCTCGGCCGAGTTCATGCAGCAGCCGATCGTCGACATGCTGGTATGGATGCGCGTCCCGGCCGACACGCTCTTCAGCGTGGGTGCGCTGGCGCTGGTGTGGTTCGTGGTCAGCCTGTGGCTGGCCCCGCGCCGCGAGCCCTTGCCCGTCGCGCAACCGAACGAAGCCTGACCCTGGAACCGGCCTCTCCGGGTGGGGAGGCCGGGCCACCTGCTGCGGGTTGCAGCAAGAGAGCCGCGACAGCGGCTCTTTTTTTTGTCCGTTGACCGCGGTGCCGTGCGCCGCCATCCTGTGGCGCTGCGAGGAAGCCGACAGCACCATCGACTGGCCTCCACCTTGATCCGAACACGGCCGGCATGCGTCATCCTCACCGTGCCCTCCTTTCCAGTCCTCCATTGACCAACCACCCATGCGGAAAACCGTTGTCCAGATCGTGGAATCCGACCAGTGGTCCCTGGCTGAAGGCCTGCACAACGACAAGCCTCTGTTGATCCGCTATCGCGGCGAATTCGCCAGCAAGCCCGACGTAAGCGCCTACCCGATCCTGATCCGTGTGTCGTGGTCGTTCGCCACGGACGATTCGGGCATGCCGGAGTCATCGGCCAGCGACGCCATGGCCATCTTCGAGGATCGCCTGGTCTCTGCCGTGGAATCGCATCGTGACGCGGTACTGGCCGCCGTCATAACAAACGACGGACAGCGCGAATGGCTCTTCTACGCGTCCAGCACCCGCGAATTCGGCCGCCGCCTTACGGAAATGCCTCAGGAGGAAGAGCGCTACCCCATCAGCCTGACGTCCGAGAACGATTCCGGCTGGTCCGTGCTGCACGAGGACATTCTTGCAGGCGTCGCGGAAACGATGGACTGATGGCGAAATGTCTCCGGACCGATCCCTGGCCGTCGCGCACGCATGATGTCGTGAAGCCTCCGGCCCCGACGGAGATCGGCGGGCAGCTGGCGCGCGCTCTTCCCGTCATCGAGCATCACCTGCGGCCACATTTGCTGGCCGTGCATCTCTATGGCTCCGCGCTGGAAGGCGGCCTGAAGCCACTCAGCGATATTGACCTGCTGGTGACTGTCTCGGCACGGATCGATACGGCCACGCGGCAGGCACTGCTGATCGACCTGCTCGAGGTGTCGGCTCCCCCGGGCCAGAGCGATACGCTTCGCGCGCTCGAGGTCACCGTCGTCGTGCGCGACGACATCGTTCCTTGGCGGTATCCAGCCACACGGGAACTGCAGTTCGGCGAGTGGCAGCGCGGCGACATCCTCACCGGCATCTTCGAGCCTTCGATGCGCGACGCCGACCTGGCGATCCTGTTGACCAAGGCGAGTCAGCACAGCATCGCGCTGGTCGGCCCGTCCTCGGACGCGTACTTCGATCCTGTCCCGGAAAGCGACCTGTTTAAGGCCTTGATCGATACGCTTGCCCAATGGAACACACCGGCGGACTGGGCGGGCGACGAGCGGAACGTGGTGCTTGCCCTGGCCCGCATCTGGTACACCGCGGCGACGGGCAGCATCGCATCGAAGGAACGCGCGGCCGACTGGGCGATCGAGCGCCTGCCCGTGCAGCACAGGCCCCTCCTGTCCGAAGCCCGAGATGCCTACCTCGGAAAAACGGAGGATCGCCTCACGACACAGGCTGATCAGATGGAGGCGTTCGTGCAGTTCGTGAAACAGGAAGCGATCTCCTGCCTGGCGACCCGGCGATGATGCGTCCCCGGCTCAGCCGCATCGGACTGGCGTTCGGTCTGGCGTACCTCGCACTCGTCGGCCTGTGCGTCTGGGCATCCGTGCATGCGGATGCGGCAGGCGACCAGAAAGGTGCGTTCGTCTTCCTGCAGCTTCCCCTTGCGCCACAGCTCGCTGCGCTCGATGGGCTCGGACTGGGCCCCGTGCTGGCCGGCATGTCATGGCCGGCAGGCTACCTGTTCGTCGGTGTCCCGACGCTCGGTCTGCTGTATCTGCTCGGCTGGCTGCTGGGCCGTGCCGCGAAGGCCGTGCGCAGGGCTTAGGATGGGTGCACGTCCGCGCGCGGCGCCCTCCTGGCCCGTCTGGAATCTCCCCCTGCGCTCCCGAGCCACGAAGGCAGACGTCCACGCCATGAAGGTCTACATCACCCCGACGCCACGCGAGCGACGGCTCGCACTCGGCAAGGCCCTCCTTCCGCCGCTCGGCGGCGCCGCGATCTTCCTGACGGCGCGTCTCTACGATCGACATGCGGCCGACCTGTCCTTGTGCGAGCAGCTTCCCTGGATGTGGGTCGTCGTCGTGATGGCCACGACGATGGTGGCGAGTCTTGCCTATCTGTGTGGCCGGAGTGCCTTCAGGATATGGCGGTCCGGACAGTACCCTGCGCCCGGCACATCGGTGCTCTTCCGCACGCGCGTGCATACGGGATGGTGGGCGCGCACGAACGCCATCGCCTACGCGATTGTTTCGCTCGTACTTGCCGCCTTCCTGGCAGCATTCCTCAACATGCTTGTTTTCCCCGACGCAGCGCTGTTCGACCTCGGCCAACATAGCTGCCAACCCTGACTGCCCGGACAGCCTCCACTTCGCAGGATCGGACTGCGCTGGAGGGGTTCGCTGGCCCACCCCAGCCTATGACCTGAGCAGTCCACGCGAGCGAAGCACGCGAACGAACAGCGAAGATGCCGCGATCCGGGCCGTCGCGCGACACAAGGATCAAGGCAAGCCCGGGTGGTATGCAATCATGCGGTCGACCAAGTGCACGAACCCTCCCGAAAGGAACGACATGAAGAGTCTCTTGGCTTTACTTTTGCCAATGGCTTCATTCATCCAAGACGCGGCGGCAGCGTCTCCACAGGACGTTGTCAAAGAGTTCTACACACGGGAGATCCACGGACCCTACTCTTCCGATGGGCGCATGCTTGGCAATGTCCGGCACTTGCTTTCGGATGAACTCGACGCGTTGCTCACCGCAACCGATCGTTATCAGGCCGCATGCACCAGGCTGGTTCCGCCCGGCGTGAAACCTTGGATCATCGATGGGGACCCTTGGTACTACTACTCGTCGGATGGCGCCAGATCGATCGATGGAACCACACTTGTCTCGCATGGAAAGACCACTGCTCATGTCACCGCGCAGTTGACCTATGACTCCAGCATGCGATGGGCGGATACGGTCACGCTAGTAAAGGCAGGCGATACATGGCGCATCGCGAACATCCGCTTCGAGCAGGGAGGGAGCCTTATAAAGTCACTGCACACCTACATCAAGCACCGATGCGCCAATGGATGAGTGCGCGTGAATCGCATGTTCCGCCATGCGATTCGCATATCGGGCAGTTCCATCGCTTGATTGCAGGGTAGCGCCGCACTGATCAGTGCGAACACCCGCCGCAGCACTGCCCGGCCTTGTGGCCGCGCGGTTCGGCGTCACCAGCTTCGGCGTGCTCCCCCAGGTCCTTCAACAGGGCGATCACGCGCTCGGTGGGCAGCGTGGTCATCACCATCAGGCGGCCGGTGCCGGCTTCGAAGGTGACTTCGGCTTCCGGATCCCAGGCGCGCAGCGCCTCGGTCATGGCCTGCTGGCGTTGCTCGGACGGGGCGTGGGCGTGATCGTTCATGGGTGTTCCGGGCTCTTCATGAAGTGGGCGCAGTCGCGCGGGTGACCGGACTGTAGGCGCTCCCTGCCGGGCCAGCCTTGACCCGGATCAAGGCCACCGCAGGCAACGAATCGCCGCCCGCCTGATCCACGTCAAGGCGACGACGCGCGCCCACGCGCAAGCTGGCCGCATGAAGATCGACATCGTCGCCCCACCCCGCTCACGCACCGCGCCACCGCTGCCCGGCCCCTCGCCCGCCTGGCTGGCGCACGCCCCGCACCGGCTGATGTTCTTCATCGGCGCCGGCAACGTGCTGCTGGCGATGCTGTGGTGGACGCTGTGGCTGGCCGCCACGCGCTGGGGCCTGTGGACGATGCCCGAGACGCCGATCTACGCCGGCTGGCTGCATGCGTTCCTGATGCAGTACCTGGTGCTGCCGAGCTTCTTCTTCGGCTTCCTGCTGACCGTGTTCCCGCGCTGGATGGGCATGCCCGACCTGAAGCGCTGGCACTACGTGCCGGTGGGGCTCGGCCTGATGGGCGGGCAGCTGGCGATCCTGCTGGGCGTCGCCGGCTGGCAGGCAGGGCTCACCGTTGGCCTGTGGATGGCGCTGGCCGGCTGGACCGCCGCGCTGTTCACGCTGGGCCACCTGCTGGCCGACGACACCGCGAAGACCTGGCATGCGCGCTCGTGCTTCGCCGGTCTGCTGCTGGGTTGGCTGGGCCTGGCGATGTTCATCGCCTTCGCGCTGGGCGCATCGCCGACGTGGGCGTTCGCCAGCATAAAGCTGGGCGGCTTCGGCCTGCTGCTGCCGGTGTACGTGACGGTGGCGCACCGCATGTTCCCGTTCTTCGCCGGCAACGTGGTGCCGGGCTACGTGCCGTGGCGCTCGCTGCCATGGCTGGGCGCGGTGTGGGCGCTGCTCATGGTGCACCTGGGCCTGGAACTGGTTCATGCCTACGCGTGGCTGTGGCTGGCCGACGTGCCCCTGCTGGTGCTGACCGCATGGGCGGTGCATCGCTGGTGGCCGCGCGGGCGCATGCCGGGCTTGCTGGCGGTGCTGTTCATCGGCACGGCGTGGCTGCCGATCACCTTCCTGCTATACGTCGTGCAGAGCGCGACGTTCCTGGCGACGGGCGATTTCATCCTCGGACGTGCGCCGATGCATGCGATGTTCATCGGCTTCTTCGGCAGCCTGCTGGTGGCGATGGTCACGCGGGTGACGCAGGGCCACTCGGGACGACCGCTGGTGATGCCGAAGGTGGCGTGGTTTGCGTTCGTTGCGATCCAGGTGGTCGCGGTGATGCGCATCGTGGCCGATCTCGCGCCGGATGCGATGGCCTGGCAGGCCGCCGCCGCCATCGGCTGGCTGCTGGCGCTGGCGCCGTGGGTGGGCCGTATCGGCGGCATCTACCTGAGTCCGCGCGCGGACGGGCGGCCGGGATGAGCGCCATGATGACCTTCTATCCCGACATCAAACTGGTCCATGTAGCGGCGGCGATGACCAGCGGCACGCTGTTCACGCTGCGCGCGCTCGGCCTGCTCACCGGCATGCGCTGGCCACGCGCGGCGCTGGTGCGCTACACCAGCTACACCGTCGACACCGTGCTGCTGACCGGCGCGATGATGCTGCTGACGATCCTGCCGGCAGGGCTGTTCGCCAACGGCTGGCTGGTGGCGAAGATCGTGTTCGTGGTCGCCTACGTCGGCCTCGGTATCGCAGCGTTCCGTCCCTCGTGGAGCATCGGTGCACGCGCGGGCCTGGTGACGGCTGCCCTGCTGTGTTTCCTGCAGGTGTACGGCATCGCGCGGGCGCACGACCCCCGCGGCTGGCTGCTGTGGCTGGCCGGCTGACCGACATGGACGGCGCATTCGATACCGCGTTGCTGCCCGAGGCGTTCGGCGCATGTGCGTACTGCGTGCGCGAGTCGCTGGATGCGGCCGGCGTGTCGCTCGACTGCCGGCCAATGGCGGACGAGGCGGAGGTGGACGCATGGCACACGCGCTGACCCTGCTGCGCCTCGACCTGCGCGACCTGCCTGCGCCGGAACCGATGGAGCGCATCCTCGACAGCCTCTGTACCCTGCGGCGCGGCGAACGGCTGGTGGCGCTGACACCTCGTCCGCCGGTGCCGTTGCTGCCCATCCTCGATGAGGGCGGCTTCGCCTACCACGTGTACGCCGCGGCCACCGGGACCGCCTGCATCGCGATCTGCCACGCCGAGGACCGGGACGCCCTGCATCCGCCGCGCGCGGCATGAGCGGCCTCGCCTTCGCGCAGGCGCCGTCACCGGCGCTGCCGATACGCTTCCTGTGCACGGCATTGGCCTGGGGCATCGTGGCGGGCCTGTGGCTGGCGTGGCATGGCGACGCCGTCGTGCTGTCGCGCTGGACCCCGGCCACGCTGGTGCTGGTGCACATGCTCGCGTTGGGCCTGCTCGGCAACGCGATGCTGGGCAGCCTGGTGCAGTTCCTGCCGGTCGCCGCGGGAAGTCCATGGCCGTGCGCGCGATGCGTGCCGTGGCTGCATGGTGCGTTCAACAGCGGGCTGGTGGCATTGCTGGCCACGCTGGCGTGGCAGGTACGCGCGCTGGCATGGCCTGCGGGCGGACTGCTCGGCGGGTCGTTGGTGGTGTTCGCCGTGCTCGCGCTGATCGCCGTGGCGCGCGGCAACGGCGAGCGCGTGGCCCGCGACGGCATCGGCCTGGCGCTGGCCGCGCTGGCGGCCACGACGATCCTGGGTCTGGTGCTGCTCGCCGCGCGCACCGGATGGCGTACGCCCGCGCCACCCGGCCTGGTCGACCTGCATGCCGCGATCGGTGGCATCGGTTGGATGCTGGGGTTGCTCGCCGCCGTCGGCAGCGTGACGTTGCCGATGCTGCACGGGACGCGCGCGCCATCGCCTGCCGGTGTACGTGCGTGGCAGGCGGCGTTGCTGGCGACGCTGGGGCTGATGGTCGCGTGGCAGGTGGGCGCGGTGCCGTATGCCGTCGTGCGCGTGAGCGCGTGGCCGTTGGCGATGTTCGCCCTGGCCGTGTTCCTGCTGCAGGCGCGTGCCCCGCATCGCCGCAATCCGGTGCTGCGCCGCTTCTGGCAGGCGGGCTGCACCTGCCTGCTCGCGGCGAGCGTGGTCATCGCATTACCCGATCCAGCGCCGATGCGGGTCGGCGCCCTGTTCCTCGGTGCCGGCGTACCGCTGCTGGTGCTCGGCATGGCGCTGGAAATCACCGCCTTCCTCACCTGGATCGCGCTGCGCCAGTGCGTGCCACGCGGCATCCGCGTGCCGGGGGTGGGCAGCCTGTTCGACGACGCGCACAAGCGGCGCGCTTTCCTCCTGCATGCGATCGCCAGCGCACTCGTGGTGGGCGCGACGCTCGTGCCCGCATTCTCGCGGCTCGCGGGCGTTGCCCTGGCCCTGGCGTATGCGGTGAGCCTGCACGCGCAATGGCGGTGCTGGCGGCAGGCGTGGACATGGCAGGCCGACGGCTCCGGCTGATCGGCCGGAGCCGCAGACCGGCGCGTCAGTAACGCAGGTTGAGCTTCACCCACGCGGTGCGGCCGGGTTCGCCGATGCGCACCGGATCGGCCGGATAACCGAAGGCGCTGTTGCCGCCCAGGTTGAGGTGCTCGCTGTAGGCGCGGTCGAACAGATTGTCGATGCCGGCCGTGAGCTGCACCGCATCGCTGAACCGGTAGCCGCCGTTGAGCGAGAACACCGCGAAGCCCGCGCTCGGCCCGAGGTCGCGTCCGACGATGTTGCCCTGGCGCGTGCTGACGCGATCCTGCGACGCCACCACGCGCCACAGGGCGCCCCACGTCCACGCGCCCTGCTCGCGGCTCGCGGACAGGCGCGCCTCCAGCGGCGGCATCTGCGGCAGCGCGGTGCCCGTGTCGCGTACTTCTCCCCAGGCGTAGGACAGTGCGCCGGACAGCTTCCAGCCGTCGGCGGGCCGCCAGTCGACACCGGCCTCGCCGCCGCGAATGCTGGCATCCACGTTGTGCGCGCGCGTCGTGCTGCCCATCATGCCGGCGGCGTAGTCGAACAGGATGAAGTCCTGCACGCGTCCTGCGTACAGCGACGCCCAGGCATCGACCTTCGCACCCTTGTACTGCACACCGATGTCGAACTGCGTGGTGCGCTCGGGCTGCACGCCGGCGAAGGCATTCGGCGCGCCGGCCGGGCCGCGCGTCGGCGAGAACAGCTCCCAGTAGTCCGGCATGCGCTGCGTGTTGCCGAGGCCGGCGTACGCGCCCCAGCGGCCGCCCATGTCGTACTCGTAGCGCACGAACGCGCTGGGCAGCGTTTCCTCGCGCGTCATGCCGGCGGTGGGATTCGGCATCGGCATCATCCCGCCAGTGCGCAGTCGCAGGTCCTCCACCTTCGCCCGGTCGAAGCGCAGGCCGCTCATCAGGTGATGGGTGTCGGTGATGTGCCAGTGCGACTCGGCGAACACGGCCCAGGTCTGGAACTTCGCATCGACCGTCCACGGCACCGCGCGGTAGGCGCCGCGTCCGGATGCGCTGCGCTGGCTGTGCCGGCTCGCACGCAGGTCCGCGCCGGCCGTCACTTCCCAGCGATCCGCTTGCCACGTGGCCGCCACCCGGCCACCTCGCGTGCGGTGCGCCACGTTGCTGGCCATCGGCATGGGCATGCTGCCGGTCGGATCCGGATCGCGCAGCGTGTAGTTGTCCATCACGTGGTCCACGTCGTTCTGGTAGACGTTGGCGACCACGGCGTCGAGCACGCCGCCGATGTGCTTCTTCTCGAAGCGCAGGCCCAGGCTGTCGCGCCGGAACTGCGCGCCGTCCATGCCGCGGCCGGCATAGCGCGCCTGCGCGTCGCCGGTGCCGGCGCTGAGTTCCAGCACCGTGTCCTCGTCCGGCGTCCAGCCGAGTGAGGCGTCGGCATTCCACTTCTTCCAGGCCGACGGCACCACGTCGCCGTTGCCGTCCTCGTAGTCGTCCGCCTCGGAGCGGTTGGCCGACACGCGCGCATACCCGCGCGGGGTACCGGCGCTGATGTCGAGCACCTGGTCGTTGCGGTGGCCGCTACCCACCAGCGCACTGCCGGAGGCCTGTACGCCCGGTTCGGCGAAGTACGGGATCTCGCGCTCGAAGCGCACCGTGCCCGCGGAGGCGCCGCCGCCCCACAGCACCGTCTGCGGTCCCTTGATGACGACCAGCCGGTCGTAGGTTTCCGGCGCGATGTAGGACAGCGCATTGTCCATCCGCGACGGGCAGGCGCCACTCATCGCGCCATCGTTGGTCATCAGGTTGATGCGCGAGCCGAACATGCCGCGCAGCACCGGATCACCGTTGGTGCCGCCGCTGCGCAGCGTGGCGAAACCGGGGATGGTCTTCAGGTAGTCCGCGCCGTCGCTGGCCGGCACCGGCTGGCGCGGCAGCTTGGGGTCGGTGATGAAGGTGGTCGCCATCGCGGGCGCGACGCCGACCACGACGATGCCGTCCAGCGTGGTCGTCGTCATCGCGTCTGCATGCATGGCGGCGTGCGCGTCCTCCGCGTGCGCCAGCGGCATGTTCGCGAGTGCGCCCAGCAGGGCGACGGCCAACAGATGACGGTTCATGACGCATCTCCTCGTGTGATGCGGCCATTCTCGCGACGCACCCTGGAGTGCAGATGCGACGTGTTGTCGCAGGCAGGACGGCGCTTGACTTTGGTCAAGCCCGCGCGCGAATCCCGGCGCATGACCCCGTCGGATTGATCGAGATCAACGTCGTGCTTCCGTCGCGTTTCCACCATGGCCACACACCCACCGAGAGCCATCGAAGGAAACGCCATGAAACGCCTCTACCCGTCCCTGCTCGCCTGCGCCCTCGCCGCGCTGTTCGCCGGCCCTGCCTTCGCCGAGGGCGGCAAGATCACACCTGCCGGCGAGACGATCCACGCCGTGCTGACGGCGCCGCCGATGGTGCCGCCACCGATCACGCGCAAGACGCCCGCCCACGTCGTCGTCGACCTGGAGATGATCGAGAAGGACATGCGCATGGCCGATGGCGTGACCTACAACTTCTGGACGTTCGGTGGCACCGTGCCGGGCAGCTTCATCCGCGTGCGGAAGGGCGACACGGTGGAGTTCAAGCTGAAGAACCGCCATGACTCGCACATGTCGCACAACATCGACCTGCATGCCGTCACCGGCCAGGGCGGCGGCGCGGAAGCCACGTTCACCCTGCCGGGCAAGGAAACGCAGTTCTCGTTCAAGGCGCTGAATCCCGGCCTGTACATCTACCACTGCGCGATGGCCCCGGTCGGCATGCATATCGCCAACGGCATGTACGGCCTGATCCTGGTGGAACCGGAAGAAGGCCTGCCGCCGGTCGACAAGGAGTTCTACGTGGTGCAGGGCGACTTCTACACCGAAGGCGCGTACGGCGAGCCGGGCCTGCAGCCCTTCAGCCTGGAAAAGGCCATCGACGAGCATCCGACCTACGTGGTGTTCAACGGCTCGGTCGATGCGCTGCAGGGCGAGAACGCATTGACGGCCAAGGCGGGCGAGACGATCCGCATGTTCGTCGGCAATGGCGGCCCGAACCTGGTCTCCAGCTTCCACGTGATCGGCGAGATCTTCGACAAGGTCTATACCGAGGGCGGCAGCAAGTACCAGGAGAACGTGCAGACCACGCTGATCCCGGCCGGCGGTTCGGCCATGGTCGAGTTCAAGGCGGACGTGCCCGGCAATTTCGTGCTGGTCGACCACAGCATCTTCCGCACGTTCCACAAGGGCTCGCTGGGCATCCTCAAGGTCGAGGGCGCGAAGAACCCGGACATCTACACGGGCCAGCAGCACGACATCGAGTATCCGGAAGCCAAGCCGGCCGCCGGGAAGTGAGGAACGGATGACACGGACGCTGCCCCCGATCGCCCTGCTCCTTCTGCTCGCGCTGGCATCCGCCTTCGCGGCCGCCGGCGATGCCGGCGGCGGGTACCGGCCGGTCGAGGGCGGCGACTTCCGTTCTTCCGTGCGTTTCGAAGAGTCCACCCGCGTGGTGCGGGTGGACTCGTTCTGGCTGATGGAGAAACCCGTCAGCAACCGCGATTTTTCCGCCTTCCTCGCCCGCCAGCCGCAATGGCGCCGCGACCGCCTTCCCGCGGTGTTCGCCAGCCCGGGCTACCTGGGCCATTGGGCCAGTGCCGACACGCCCGGCGACACCGTCGACCCCGACGCCCCGGTGGTGCATGTGAACTGGTACGCCGCCGACGCCTATTGCCGCGCCCAACAGGCACGCCTGCCGCGCTTCGTAGAATGGGAGTACGCCGCCGCGGCGGACGCGACGCGACGCGATGCGCGCGGCGATGCGGCGTGGCGGATGCGCCAGGTCAACGACGGCACGCCGCATGCGCTCGATGCCGCGCCCGGCGCACCGGCGAACGCCTACGGCATCCGCGGCCTGCATGGCGCGCACTGGGAATGGAGCGAGGACGTGGCCTCGCTGCTCGGCGACGGCGACCGCCGCGGCCAGCAGGACGGCGAGGCGTTGCGCTACTGCGGCGCCACCGCCATGAGCTTCAACGATCCCGGCGACTACGGCGTGGTCAAGCGCTTTGTCCTGCTGTCGGCGCTGCAACCCGCGGCCACGCTGGGCAACCTCGGTTTCCGCTGTGCCAGGAGCACACCATGAAGATGCCTTCCCTGTTCCTATCCGCCCTGCTGGCCGTGGCCGCGCCGCTGCACGCGCAATCGCTGCCGGGCGATTCGGTCTACCACCTGCCGGCGGCGACGCAGGACGCCGACGGCCACCCTGTCGCCTGGTCGACGCTGCGCGGCCAGGCGCGCGTGGCGTCGATGTTCTACACGCACTGCCACCTGATGTGCCCGCTGATCCTGGAGAACGCCAAGAGCGTGCAGAAGCAGCTGACGCCGGACGAACGCCGGCGCCTAGGCGTGGTCATGGTCAGCCTGGACCCGGCCCGCGACACCCCCGCCGCGATGCGCGAGGTCGCGCAGCGCCACCGCGTGCCGGAGGGCTGGCGATTCCTGACCCCCGCCGAGAACGACGTGCGCGCGATCGCCAGCGTGCTGGACGTGCGCTACCGCTTCCGCGACGACGGCAGCATCAACCACACCAGCGTGCTGGTGCTGCTGGACGCCGAGGGCCGCATCCGTGCCCGCAGCGAGGTGAACGGTGCGGCCGCCGATCCGGCCTTCCTGATCCAGATCAAGGCGCTGCTCGCCGGGCCGTGATGACATGGCACCCACACCCCTCCCTCATCCGACGATTTCCCCAAGGAGTTCCACCATGAAGCTCTCCCGCACCTTCGCCACCATCGCCCTGCTCAGCGCCGCCGGCATGGCGCAGGCGGCCGGCAACTGCACCGTCAGCCTCAAGGGCGACGACGCCATGAAGTTCGACCTGAAGGAGGCCACCGTCTCCGCCAGCTGCCCGACCATCACCATCGAACTGACCCACAGCGGCAAGCTGCCGGTCGCCGCGATGGGCCACAACGTCGTCGTCTCCAAGACCGCCGACCTGGCCGGCGTCGCCCGCGACGGCATGAAGGCTGGTGCGGCCGGTGCCTACGTGCAGGCCGGCGACGCGCGCGTGGTCGCGCACACCTCGCTGGTCGGCGGCGGCCAGAAGACCAAGGTCACCTTCCCCGGCAAGAAGCTCACCGCCGGCGGCGACTACAGCTTCTTCTGCAGCTTCCCCGGCCACTCCACCCTGATGAAGGGCAAGCTGGTCGTCACCAAGTAAGCACCCACGCTGCGCCGCCTCCGGGCGGCGCAGCGCTTTCCGGAGCCCGGTCATGGAATACGTCATCCGCCTGGACGATGTGACGGCCGACCTGGCCGACATCGAGCAGCACCTGCTCGACCTCGATCCGGCCGTCGTCCTCGATCGCGACGCCGCGACAGGCGTCCTGCGCTGTTCGACCAGCGCGCTGGCGGCGGAACTGCTGCACGCCTTCGCCGACGCCGGCTATCGCGTGGCGCCCGACGCGATCGAACGCCTGCCGTCGGTGTGCTGCGGCGGCTGCAGCGGCTGACGCACGTCGGCGTCGCGGCTGCGGGATCTCAGATCGCCCATACGCTGTGCGGATCGCCACCGTGGGCGCGCCGGCGCACCGCGGCCGCCATGCGCCAGAACGCCACCGCCATCAGCAGTGCGGTCCCATCGATGAAGAAGCGGTGCCAGTGGCCGTGCGCGAACGCCGCGACCAGGTGCTCGCCCGAGGCCACCGCGCCGGCCACCGGAATGGCGGCGGTAAGCGCGACGCAGGCCCACAGCAGTTCGTTGGCCGCATGCGCGGGCCGCCGCAGCAGCGCCCACGCCAGGCTGGCGAAGAACACCGCGTAGTACACCGACGGGGCCGCCCACGAGGGCTGCAGCGCCGCCGCCACGAACACCGCCGACACACCGGCCACGCAGCCCAGGCAGACGCCGAGCGTCAGCCCCGCCATCACCCGCGTGCGGCGCGGCTGCGCCACCTCGCGGCGCTTGCGGCGCGCTTCGATCCACAGCAGGTTGCCGCTGTAGAACAGGAAGGCGCCCGCCATCCCCAGCACGAAGTACAACCACTTCACCGCCATGTCGCCGAAGTTGCCGTAGTGCAGGTGCTGCAGGCCACGCAGGAACGCCATGCCCGGCGGATAGTCCTTCGGCGGCAGCGCCTTGATCAACTCGCCGCTGGCGGCGTTCAGCGCCACGCCGCCCATCGAGTTCAGCTGGCGCTGCGGGAGTTCACCGTAAAGGGTGACCTGCGCGTTGGTGTCGCCGGCTTCGTGGTAGTTGAGGCTTTCCACGGCGAGTCCCGGCAATGCCAGCTCCGCGCGGCGTACCAGCTCGGCGACCGGCAGCATCGGTTTCGCGACACCGGCAGGCTCCACATGCGGTGCCACGTCGAAGTCGCTCTCCAGGATGCCGAGCAGCTTGTTCTCGTAGACCAGGAACTGGAACGGCGCCAGCATGATGAAGCCGATCGTCAGCACCGCACCGCTCCACGCGAAGATCACGTGGAACGGCAACGACAGCATGCCGATGACGTTGTGCGCGTCCTGCCACATGCGCTTGATGTTGCGCCCCAGCCGCAGCGCGAACAGGTCTTTCAGGAAGCCAGGAGCGTAGATCACCACGCCACTGACCAGCGCCAGGCCGTAGAGGATGCAGAACACGCCGAACAGGTACATGCCGGCCGTGCGCGGCAGCCCCGCGGTGAAGTGCAGGTCGTAGATGAACTCGACGAAGCCGGCGCGCGCCGGCGCCTGCTGCAGGCCCTCGCCTTCCAGGGTGAACTTGTGCTGCTCGGCGGTCTTCTCGTCGTACCAGTACAGCTGCGGCCGCGGACCGTGTTCGCCGGGTAGCGTGAGGAAGAAGGCGTGATCGGCTTCCGGGTGCTTCGCCAGCACGCGTTCCACCAGCGCCTGCGCCTGCGCGAAGCCGACATCCCGCGCCGGCGCCGTTTCGGCAGGACGTTCCCAGCCCTGCAACTCGTGCACGAACACGATGATGGAGCCGGCATAGAACGCGATGAACAGGCCCATGCCCGCCACCAGCCCGACCCAGGTGTGCACCGACAGATAGGTACGCAGCGTGGCGGCCTTCATGCCGGCAGCTCCGTGGCCCAACCCAGCATCTTCGACAGGTGGATCAGGCCGAAGCACAACAGCGTGGCGCCGCCCATCCACAGCCAGGCGCGCAGGCCGGACTTGAACAGGAACGCGCCCGACATCA
Source organism: Pseudoxanthomonas sp. LjRoot143 (assembly GCF_964252945.1). Taxonomy (NCBI): domain Bacteria; kingdom Pseudomonadati; phylum Pseudomonadota; class Gammaproteobacteria; order Lysobacterales; family Lysobacteraceae; genus Pseudoxanthomonas; species Pseudoxanthomonas sp. LjRoot143. The sequence continues at coordinate 3,407,152 of NZ_CAXUPM020000001.1, forward strand.
CCGCCACCCAGATCGGGAACGACATCAGCAGCCAGGGCAACGTCACCCGCGTGAGCTCGCCCGGCCAGTGCAGCGCCACCAGGCCGACGATGCCCACCGTCAACGGCAGGCCCAGCAGCGCCGCCGCCAGCGACTTACCCCACATGGCGCTTCTCCTGCCGCGCATGCCACCACGCATCGGCATACGGCAGCGCCACCAGGGCGGTCATCGCGGCAGTGAGCGCGGCGAACACGCCGGCCCACACACCAAGCTGCACCACCGCCAGTACGACCGCCAGCAGCGTGCACAGCCAGGCGACCACGCGCAGCGGGCGCTTCTTCGCGATCGCGCCCGGTGCGAAACGCTGGTGTGCGCAGGCCAGGTAGAACGCCAGCGAGGCGGCCAGTGCGGGCAGCAGGTAGAGGACGCTCTTCATGGAACTCCGTGCGGCGGATGCCGGGGTTTACCAGCGGTAGTCGAACCCGATGCCGACCACGCGGGGCGCACCGGCGATGATGTTGGGGCTGTCATCCGACCACGCGTACTGCGTATAGCCGCGGTCGAACAGGTTGCTGGCGAACACGTAGGCGCTCCAGTCCGGGTTCTCGTAGCCGAAACGGCCGTTGACCAGCGTGCGCGACGACAGCCGGCGCGCGTCGCTGCCGATGTCCGGCGTCACGTCGCTGCGATAGTTGGCGTTGACGTTGGCCAGCCAGTGGTCGCCGAAGCGCAGGTTGGCGCCGACCGCGAACGTCCAGCGCGGCGCGTAGGCGAACTCCGAGCCGGTGTAGTCGTTGATCTGCGCATCCAGGATGGTCTTGAACTCGTCGTAGCGCGTGCGCGAATAACCCAGCGACGCGTACCAGTCGAAGCCGGCGCCGACGCGGTGGCTGGCCTCGATCTCGAATCCGTACAGGTGCGCCTTGCCGGCGTTGACCTTGTGGTAGTCGTAGTCGTTGATGCCGAACAGCGCGGTGACCTGCTTGTCTTCCCAGTCGATGTAGTACAGGTTGGCGTTGAGCGTCAGCCGGTCGTCCAGCCACTGCGAGCGCAGCGACAGCTCGGCATTCCAGGTGAACTCCGGGTCGTACGCGTAGTTCTGCCCGCGCGCGATGTTGAACGCCGAACCACCGGAGCGGTAACCGCGCTGCACGACGAAGGCGGTGGATACATCGTCCGTCCATGCATAACGCACGCCCAGCTTGGGCAGGAAGGCGTCGAAGTCGCGGGTGGATTCGGGCGTCTGGCTGTTGGCCTGCTGCACCATGCCGAGCACGGCCTGGTTGATACCGGCGATGGCCGGTGCCAGCTGCGGGCCGAACGCCGCCGGATCGGGCAGCGTGCCGGCGAAGTCCGCCGTCGCGACGGCGCCGAAGCGGTATTCCTCGCGGTCGTAGCGGAAGCCGCCCAGCAGGGCGAGGCGTGCCGTCAGGTCGACTTCGAAATCCGTGAACAGCGCGACGTTGCGCGAACGCGACTGGCCGTCGCTGGCGTAGTCCACCGGGATCACCGGCACCGCCTGCGCGTACAGGCCTGCCACGTAGTTCGCGGTCAATGCGTCCAGCCCGGCGCCCTGCAGCACGGCGGCGATGGTGGAGACCGGCGTGTCGACGTTGGTGCGGTTGATGCTGACGTTGTCAGTCTCGCGCTGCGAGGCGTACAGGCCGACCAGGCCCCGCAGGCGCTCGCCGCGGTAGTGCGCGCGGAACTCCTGCGAGAACGTGCCGTACTGTTCGTCGGTATCGCCGTAGGCCTCGGCGCGCTCGGTCAGGTCCGTGTCGAACTGGCGCTGCATGTCGGTGTCCGACCAGGCCGTCACCGCCGACAGCGACCAGCGGTCGGACAGGAGGTAGTCGACTTCCAGCGTGGCGATCTGCGCCAGCGTATCGGTGGCACCCGGGTAGTCCGACAGGTTGATGCGGTCGTCGTAGTGGTTGGGCACGTCGTTGCGCGAGTAGGCGTACATGTACGGCCCCTGGCGGTCGTCGCGCGTGTAGGTCAGGCGCGCGGTCAGCCCGTCGATGCCTTTCGGCGTCCACAGCAGCTTGGCGCGCGCCATCGTCGACTCGCGCTCGTCTTCGCCGACGCCGCGCGTCGGGTTGTAGACGAAGCCGTCGAACGAGCGGTCTTCCACCGCCACCCGGAACGCCAGTTCGTCGGCCACCAGCGGACCGCCGCCGGCGAAGCCGATGCGGCGGTCGGACGGGTCGGACAGCAGCACGCGGGCACGTCCGGACCAGTCCATCGTCGGGTCTTCGGTGCGCAGCACGATGGCGCCGGCCAGCGCGTTCTCGCCCTGGATGGTCGACTGCGGGCCGCGCAGCACTTCCACCTGCGCGATATCCCACAGGTCGGTCGGGCCGGCATCGCTGACCTGGCTGGGCAGCGGTGCGCCGTCGACGTAGATCGTCGCCAGCGGGTTGGGCGCACCGGCCTCGTTGGCGATACCGCGGATGGTGAAGCCGCGGTCGCCGTACATCTGCGACACGTTGGCGGTGCGGTTGAGGATGTCGAACAGGCTGAGCAGGGTTTCCTGCTCCATCCTCACCGAGGTCGATACCGCGACGCTGGCGGTGGTGTCCTGCAGCGAGCGTTCGGTCTTCTCGCCGCGCACGACGATCTCGTCGAGCGTGGTGGGTTCGGGACCGGGGGAAGGCGGCGTCTGGGCGTGGGCCTGGACGGCGGCAAACAGACACGCAGCCAGCACGGACACGCGCTGACCGGCAACGTGGGAAAGGGGGTGCAACACGGGAAGTTCCCCAGAGCGAGACCTTGGGCAGGTCACCAGGGACGCGGCGGCAGGCTGACGTCCGACGGGGAAATGATAAGTGCCGGCCGAAGGCGTTGGCAATCGGCGCGGTGACGGACGGGACGCAGGAAGCTCCGCGGCGCCATCGCGGCGCGCGGGATCCGCGCTACCAGAACAGCGTGTACAGCGCGGCCAGGATCGCCAGTACCGCGACGGCGCCGATGTTGAACGGAACGCCGGTGCGGTAGTCGACGTCACGGGTCTGGATGATGTCCTTCTCCGGCGCATGCGGCGTGGCCAGCGACACCACCACCGCCAGCGCCAGCGCCAGCAGGAACACCAGGCCGACGCGATCGATGAAGGGCAACGCCGGCCAGGCCAGCTTCAGCACGATCGACAGCGCGAACGAACCGATCGCCGCCGCCAGCGCACCGGCCTCGTTGGCGCGCTTCCAGAACAGGCCCAGCACGAAGATCACCACGATGCCCGGGGTGAAGAAGCCGGTGTACTCCTGGATGTACTGGAAGGCCTGGTCGAAGCTGCCGAGCAGTGGCTTGGCTGCCAGGATGCCGAGCACCACGGTGACCACGGCAGCGATGCGGCCCACGCGCACGAGCTGCGCCTCGCTATGCTGGCGCTTGCCCTTCGCATAGAAATCGAGGGTGAAGATGGTCGCCACCGAATTGATCTTCGAGGCCAGCGACGCGACGATCGCCGCCACCAGCGCGGCGAACACCAGGCCGAGGATGCCGGTGGGCAGCAGCCGCATCATCGTCGGATAGGCCTGGTCGGGCTTGTCGAGGCCCGGCGCCAGCATCACCGCGGCGATGCCCGGCAACACCACGATCACCGGCATCAGCAGCTTGAGGAAAGCGGCGAACAGCACGCCCTTCTGCGCTTCGCCGATGTCCTTCGCCGCCAGGGCGCGCTGGATGATGTACTGGTTGAAGCCCCAGTAGCTGATGTTCATGATCCACATGCCGCCGATCAGCACGCTGATGCCCGGCAGGTCCTTGTAGAACGGGTTGTCCTTGTCGAGGATCATCTCGAAGTGGCCCGGCTGCGCGTCCCACAGCCGGTGGAAGCCGGCGACGACGCCCGCGCCCTCGCCCAGTTGATCGAGCGTCAGGCCTGCGACCAGCAGGCCGCCCAGCACCAGCAGCGAGACCTGCACGATGTCGGTCAGCGCGACCGCCTTCAGTCCGCCGTACAGCTGGTACAGCAGCGCGAACACGCCGATCAGCACCACCGCCAGCATCTGGTCCATGCCGGTGACCTGCGATACCGCGATGGCGCCCAGCCACAGGATGGAGGTGACGTTGACGAACACGTACAGGCCCAGCCAGAACACCGCCATCAGCGTGCGGATGCGCGTGCCGTACCGCTGCTCGAGGAACTGCGGCATCGTGTAGATGCCGTTGCGCAGGAACACCGGCAGGAACCACTTGCCGACGATCAGCAGCGTCGCCGCCGCCATCCATTCGTAGGAGGCGATCGCCAGGCCGATGGCATAGCCGGAACCCGACATGCCGATGATCTGCTCGGCCGAGATGTTGGCCGCGATCAGCGACGCGCCGATCGCCCACCACGGCAGCGACTTGCTGGCGAGGAAGTAGTCCTTCGCGTCCTTGGTGTGTCCCGCCTTCTCGCGCGACACCCATTGCGCCAGCACGAAGATGGCGGCCAGGTAGGCCACCACGATGCCGATATCCAGTCCCGACAGTGTCATCCCGTTCCCCTATCCCCATGCCACCGGCGTCGTTGCCGGTCCCGGGCGCCTGCGCGCCCGGGAATCCGCCGCACTCAGCGCGCGCAGTCGACTGCGACTTCCGCCTGGTCCAGCGCGCCCAGCGCGACGCGCGACACCGACACCGTCATTGCGCCCGCCGCGCCGATCGACCACGGACGGTCGAGCTTGCCCACGTCCGCGCCCGCCTTGGCCAGGCACTTCAGCGGCACGCCGACACGCGTCCACTGGCCCACCGGCAGCTTGGCCAACGTCGGAGACAGCGCGACGCGCGCGGTGCAGCCCGTGCCGCAACCGACCGACAGCCACGCCTCGCCGGCCGGGGCCGCATCCACGCGCAGCGTGGTCAGCAGCATCACGTCGCCGTTGCTTTCGCGCTGCAGGTCGAGCGCGGTGTGCGACTGCAACGCAACGGTCGCCTCGCCCTTGCCCGACCACGCGAGGCGGCGCCCGTCTTCCTGCGCCTGGTGGTCCACACCGGTGACGCGCAGCAGATCGCCCTCCAGCGCCTCGGGCACCTTGGTGACCGTCACGCCCTGGCCGTCGGCGGTTTCAAGCCGCAGCGCAATGCCGGAACCGGCATCGCCGCGCGCGAAGAACACCCCGCTCGCGCCTTCGTCGCCGGTCACGCCGGAGTCTTCCGGCAGCGCGGCCAGATCGCCCTTGTCCGCATAGGTCAGGCCGAAGCCGAACGCGAACAGCGGGTCGTAGCCCTCCTGGCCCACGTTGTTGGCGTACTGCACGGCGGTGCGCGGCCAGCTGAAACTGAGCTTGCCGGTGAAGTCGTGCTGCACGCTGCCATCGGCCTTGCGCAGCAGGACATCGGCGATGCCCGCGCCCTCCGAACCCGGCAACCACGCCGCCACGAACGCGTCGGCCGCGTTGATCTCGCGGTTCATCCACAGCGGACGGCCGCTCAGGAACACCGCGACCACCGGAATGCCATCGGCCTTCAGGCGCTTGAGCAGTGCCAGGTCGGCCTCGTCGCCCGGCTTGTACTGCAGCGTCTGCAGGTCGCCCTGGAACTCGGCATACGGGTTCTCGCCGAACACGACCACCGCGACGTCCGGCTTCTGCGTGTACCGGCCGTCGACGGACAGGACCGCGTCGCCGCCGGCCGCCTTCGCCTGCTGCGCGATGCCTTCGTAGATCGAATCGGCGTTGGGGAAGTCCTTGCGCGTGGTGCCGGTGCCCTGCCAGTTGAGCGTCCAGCCGCCGGCCTGCTTGCCGACGTCGTTGGCACCGTCGCCGGCCACCAGGATGCGCTGCTTCGGCGCCAGCGGCAGCACGCCGCCCTGGTTCTTCAGCAGCACCAGCGATTCGCGCACGGCCTGGCGCGCGACGGCGCGATGCTCCGGCGAACCGAGCAGGGCGAACTGCCCGCCCACCGCACGCGAGGACGGCTTGCCCGCTTCGAACAGGCCCAGGCGGATCTTTACCCGCAGGATCCGGCGCACCGCGTCGTCCAGCCGTTCCTGGCTGATCGTGCCCGCCTTCACCGCCGCCAGCGTGGTCTCGTAGAAGCCCTTCCAGCTGTCCGAGGCCATCGCCATGTCGAGGCCGGCATTGATCGTCGCCGGACAGTCGGTATTCGTGCAGCCCTTCACCTGGCCATGCCCGTTCCAGTCGCCGACGACGAAGCCACCGAAGGCCATGCGGCCCTTCAGCGCATCGGTCAGGTATGGCTTGTGGCCGTGCATCTTCTCGCCGTTGACGCTGTTGAACGACGCCATCGCCGTCTGCGCGCCGGCCGCGATCGCCGGCGGATAGCCCGCGGCGTGGATGCGCACCAGATCGGCCTCGCTGATCTTCGTATCGCCCTGGTCCTTGCCGTTGGTGGTGCCGCCATCGCCGAGGAAATGCTTGACCGACGCGATCACGTGGCGACCGTCGAGGAAGTCCGGCGACCCGACCTTGCCCTGCAGGCCTTCGACCACGGCCACCGAGTAGCTCGCCACGACCTCGGGCGATTCGGAATAGCCCTCGTAGGTACGCCCCCAGCGGTCGTCCTGCGGCACCGCCACGGTGGGGGCGAACGTCCACTCCATGCCGGTGGCGCGCGTCTCCAGCGCGGTGATCTCGCCGATCCGGCGCACGAGCTCCGGATTGCGCGCCGCGCCCAGGCCGATGTTGTGCGGGAACAGCGTGGCGCCGACGATGTTGCTCTGCCCGTGCACGGCATCGATGCCGAAAATGATCGGGATGGCCTTGCCTCCCTGCGAGGTATCCATCGACGCCTCGTAGAACGCATCAGCCAGCGCCAGCCATTCGGCCGGCGACGCGTCGTAGCGGCCGCCGGGATCCGAATTGCCGCCGGCCAGGATCGAGCCCAGCCGGTACTTGCGCACGTCGTCCGGCGTGATGCTGGCGATGTCGCCCTGCACCAGCTGGCCGACCTTCTCCTCCACCGTCATCGTGGCCATCAGGTCGGTGATGCGCTTTTCCAGCGCAGGATCCTCGGCCAGCGGCCAGGCGACCTGCGGCCACGGATTGGCGTCGGCCGCCGTCGCGGGCGCGGCGGCCTTGTCGTCGCCCTTGCAGGCACCGAGCGCCACCACGAGCGCTGCGATCAGGACGCCGCTGCGGACGCGCATGGGATTCCGGTTCGTCATCGTCTTCATCCTTCCATCTGCTCCAGTTCCTTGCCCTTGGTCTCGTGCACGTACTTCAACACGAAGAAGACCGAGATGATCGCCGAAACCAGATAGATGCTGTAGGTCGCCGCCAGCCCGATGGCCGCCAGCAGGATCGGGAAGCTCACCGTAATGGCGAAATTGGAGGTCCATTGCGCCGCGCCGGCCACCGCCAGGGCCGAGCCGCGGATCTGGTTGGGGAACATCTCGCCCAGCATGACCCACATCACCGGACCCCACGAGATATTGAAGAACACCACGTAGAGGTTGGCCGCCACCAGCGCCAGCGTGCCCATGCCCTCCGGCAGCTGCAGGTGGCCGTCGACCAGCGAGCCGCTCGCGAACGCCACCACCACCAGCGCCAGCGACACCGCCATGCCGGCCGAGCCGATCCACAGCAGCGGCTTGCGGCCGATGCGGTCGATCAGCAGCACGGTGATGATGCAGGCGCCGATGCTGAGCGCGCCGGACAGCACGTTGATCGCCAGCGCGTCGTTCTCGGAGAAACCGACCGCCTGCCACAGCACCGCACCGTAATAGAACACCACATTGATGCCGACCAGTTGCTGGAACGTGGCCAGGCCGATGCCGACCCAGACGATGGGGCGCAACCTGCCCGTCGTCCTGCTCTTCAGGTCCGACAGCCGCGGACGGTGATGGTCCTGCGACAGCGAGGCGTCGATTTCCGCCAGCTTGGCCTGCGCTTCGGCGCCACCGAACAACCGCGTGAGCACCCGCAGGGCCTCGTCCTTGCGCCGCTTCACCACCAGGTAGCGCGGGCTTTCGGGAATGACCAGCAGCAGCGCGAGGAAGACCAGCGACGGCACCGCCTGCATCCAGAACATCCAGCGCCACGCGGCATGCCCACCCCACAGCGCTTCGGTGGAGGCGCCGGCCTTGGCGGCCAGCAGGTAGTTGGACAGGAACGCCGCGGTCAGGCCGCTGATGATGGCGATCTGCTGCACCGTGGCCAGGCGACCGCGATAGCGTGCCGGCGCGACCTCGGCGATATACGCCGGCGAGATCACGCTGGCCGCGCCGACGGCGAAACCGCCGATCACGCGCGCCGCGATGAACACCACCGACGACGTCGCCGCGCCGGCGCCGATCGCCGACAGCAGGAACAGCACCGCCGAGACGATCAGCACGTTGCGCCGGCCGAGGCTGTCGGCCAGCCGACCGGCGCTGAACGCACCGACCGCGCACCCCAGCAGCATCGACGCGACCTCGAAGCCGAGCCCCGCCTTGGTGGAGCCGAATGCCTGCTGCAGGCCGTCGACCGTGCCGTTGATGACGCCGCTGTCGAAGCCGAACAGGAATCCGCCGATCGTCGCCACCACGCTGATCAGCACGATCAGCCGGGTGTTCTCGCCCCCGGTCATTGCCTGGTTCATTGCCGTCCCCTTCCTCGATCCGATGATGTCGTTGCCGTCCGCCGCGCTCAGCGCAGCAGGTACTGGTTGAGCAGGTTCTCGTAGCGCTCCTGCTTGCCGCTGGTCTGCTTCGGTTCGCCCAGCTGCGTCGCGAGCGACGCCAGGCCGGCCAGGTCCAGCGTGCCGTTCTCGAAATCCTTGCCCTGGCCGCTGTCGAAGCTGGCGTAGCGCTCACGGCGCCATTGCTCCCAGGGCGAGTCGGTCAGCAGTGCGTGCGCGACTTCGAGGCCGCGCGCGAACGCATCCATGCCGCCAATGTGGGCGATGAACAGGTCTTCCAGGTCGGTCGACTCGCGGCGCACCTTGGCGTCGAAGTTCAGGCCGCCCTCCAGCCCGCCCTGGCGCAGCACCACCAGCATCGCGCCGACGGTGTCGTAGAGATCGGTCGGGAACTGGTCGGTATCCCAACCGTTCTGCGCGTTGCCGCGGTTGGCGTCGATGCTGCCGAGCAGGCCGTGGTCGGAGGCGACCTGCAGGTCGTGCTCGAAGGTGTGGCCGGACAGCGTGGCGTGGTTGGCTTCGATGTTGAGCTTGAAGTCCTTCTCCAGCCCGTGTTCTTTCAGGAAACCGGCGACGGTCGCGCTGTCGAAGTCGTACTGGTGCTTCATCGGCTCCATCGGCTTGGGCTCGATCAGGAAGTTGCCTTTCAGTCCGATGCTGCGGCCGTAGTCGCGCGCCATCGTCAGGAAGCGCGCGAAGTGCGCGACCTCGCGCTTCATGTCGGTATTGACCAGCGACGCGTAGCCTTCGCGACCGCCCCAGAACACGTAGTGCTCGCCACCGAGTTCGACGGTGGCGTCCAGTGCCGCCTTCACCTGCACCGCCGCGCGCGCGACGACGGCGAAATCGGGATTGGTCGACGCACCGTTCATGTAGCGCGGATGCGAGAACAGGTTGGCCGTGCCCCACAGCAGCTTCATGCCGGTGGCGTCCTGGCGCGCCTTGGCCAGGCCGACCATGTGCCTGAGGTTCTTCTGGTACTGGCCGATGTCGTCGGCGTCCGGCGCCAGGTCGATGTCGTGGAAGCACCAGTACGGCACGCCGAGCTTGGTGAAGAACTCGAAGGCCGCATCGACTTTCGCTTCCGCCGTCGCCATCGGCGAGCTAGCCTCCCACGGGAAGTGGCGCGTACCGGGACCAAACGGATCGTGGCCGGCGTTGCAGAACGTATGCCAGTAGCAGACCGCGTAGCGCAGGTGCTCCTGCATGGTCTTGCCGCCGATCGTCTTCTGCGCGTCGTAGATCTTGAAGGCCAGCGGATTGTCCGAGCCACGGCCCTCGAACGGGATGCGGCCGATGCCGGGGAAGTATTCCTTGGCGCCGATGAAGGGCTGCGTGCTCATGGTGCGGTGATCCTGTGGTTGTGCGGGGTGTCGCGGGGGAACGTCAGCCGCGTTGCAGCGGGGTGACGGCATCGAGGTACTGGAGGAAGCGGTGATAGGCCGCCGCGTAGGCGGGGGCACGGGACGCGTCGGGGGTGGCGGACAGGGCGGGATCGACGGCCACGTGCGTGCGCGTGACCTCGGCGATGGACGTTTCGCCGCCCTGCGCCTTGTCCCACGCCCACAGCGCCTGCAGCGCCGCACCGAAGGCCGCGCCTTCGGACTGCGCGGGAACATCGACCGGCAGGCCGAACACGTCGGCCACCAGTTGCCGCCACGCCGCGCTGTTGCTGCCGCCACCGGTCAGCACGATCCGCTCGAAGCGCATGCCGGCACGGACGAAGGCATCGAAGCCGTACTTCAGGCTGTAGGTCGCGCCTTCCATCGCGGCGCGGTAGAGATGCGCCGGCGAGAAGTTCGTCGTGTCCAGTCCGGCCAGCACGCCCTTGCCCAACGGCAAGTCGGGCGTGCGCTCGCCGTTGAGGAAGGGCACCATCACCAGCCCGTCCGCGCCGGGCGGCGTGGCGTGCAGGTGGGCATCGCCGTCACGGGTGCTGAAACCGAAGGCCTTCGCGACCTGCTCGGTCGCCACCGTGCAGTTCATCGTGCAGATCAATGGCAGCCAGCCACCGGTGGACGAACAGAACGCCGCCCATGCGCTAGCCGGATCGACCACCGGCGTATCCGAATACGCGAACAGCGTGCCCGAGGTGCCCAGGCTCATCGCCAGGCGTCCCTCTTCCACGCAGCCGGTACCGATGGCCGCCATCATGTTGTCGCCGCCGCCGACGGCGACCTTCACCGTCGGCGGCAGGCCCAGCGACACGGCGGTATCGGCATCGATGTCGAACAGCGCCTCGGGCGCCGCGATCGGCGGCAGGCAGGCGGCGAGATCGCGTTCCGGATCCGTCGCGCGCAGCAGGTCGGCCGACCAGGTACGCGTGCGCACGTCGAGCCAGCCGGTGCCGGAAGCGTCGCCGTATTCGCAGAAGCGCTGCCCGGTCAGCACGAAGTTGAGGTAGTCGTGCGGCAGCAGGATGGTCGCCAGCCGCGCATAGGCGTCGGGCCGGTGCGTCTTCGTCCAAGGCAGCTTCGAGGCGGTGTAGCCGGCGAGGATCGGATTGCCGGCGATCTCGATGGTGCGCGATGCACCACCGACGGCCGCCATGATCTGCCCGCACTCGGCGGTGGTACTGGTGTCGCACCACAGCTTGGCGGGCGCCAGTACGTTGCCGTCAGCATCCACGGGCACGAAACCGTGCTGTTGTCCGGACACCGCCAGCGCCACGATGCGTGAGCGCACGTCAGGATCGATGCCGGCGAAGCAGCCGTGCATCGCCGCCACCCAATCGGCGGGCCGCTGCTCGCGACTGCCATCGTCACCGCTGGTCAGGTCGAGCGGCACGCTGGCGCTGGCGACGAGGGCGCGCTTGGCGGGATCGTAGACCACCACCTTCAGGCTCTGCGTGCCTGCGTCGATGCCGGCGACCAGCCTCATCGGAACTCCTTCACTGTCATGACTTCACCAATGCGCCCTGGCGCAGCTTCACCGTGGCCGAGGCGCCGGCGGCGAGTTCGAGATCGAGCGTGCTGTCCGCATGCGCCAGTTGGTAGCGCCCGCCCTTGTCCGAGTGCAGCGTCGCCTGCGCGAGGCGACCACCCTTCCACGCCAGGTCCAGGCTCGCCGCATTGCGCACGCGGATCCCTTCGAGTTCACCGTCGCGCCACGCGCCCGGCAGTGCGGGCAGCAGGAAGATCGATCCTCCCCAGCTCTGCACCAGCATCTCGACGATGCCCGCCGCGCCGCCGAAGTTGCCGTCGATCTGGAACGGCGGATGCGCATCGAACAGGTTCGGGTAGCTGCGCTGCGGCGACAGCAGCATGCGCAGGATCTTCAGGCTCCGCTCGCCATCCCACAGGCGCGCCCAGAAGTTCAGCCGCCACGCGATGCCCCAGCCGGTGGCGTCGTCGCCGCGGATTTCGAGGGTGCGGCGCGCGGCGCGCGCGAGGTCGGGCGTGTCGCGCAGGTTGATCTGCGCGCTGGGATGCAGGCCGTACAGATGGGAGATGTGGCGGTGGTGGATCTCCGGCGCCTGCATGTCCCAATCCTGCTGCCATTCCTGCAACTGCCCCGCCTTGCCGATGCGGTTGGGCGGCAGCTGTTCGCGCAACGCCGTGAGCTGCGTGGCGAAGTCGGCATCCACACCCAGTACGCCTGCGGCCTCGATGCACTGGCCGAACAGATCGCGGAGGATCTGCGCGTCCATCGTCGGACCGGCGCAGACGGTGGCACCGAAAGGATGCACGTTCTCAGGCGAGATCGACGGCACCGTGACCATCGCGCCGGTGGCGGGATCTCGTTGCAGCGTCGCCGCGAAGAAGGCGGCCGCGCCACGCAGCCACGGCCACAGGCGGCGCAGGTCGGCGGGGTCGCGGCCGTAGTCCCAGCGATCCCACAGCTGCTGCAGCAACCACGCGCCGCCCATCGGCCACAGGCCCCACTGCGCGCCGTCGATCGGTCCGGTCTGGCGCCACAGGTCGGTGTTGTGGTGCGCCACCCAACCCGGCGCGTCGTACATCTCGCGCGCCATGCGCGCACCGGTCTCGGCCAGGTCCCCGATCATGCGCGCCAGCGGCTCGACGCACTCGGACAGCGCATTGGCCTCCGCCGGCCAGTAGTTCATCTCGGTGTTGACGTTGGTGGTGTACTTGCTCTCCCACGGCGGATCCATCAGGTCGTTCCAGATGCCCTGAAGGTTGGCCGGCTGGGTACCCGGGCGCGAACTGCAGATCAGCAGGTAACGTCCATAGGCGTGGTACAGCGAGACCAGCGCGGGATCGTCGCCATGCGCGAACGCCGCGATGCGCTCGTCCGTCGGCAGGTCCGCGGCCGCGGTGCGACCGAGGTCCAGCCGCACGCGGTGGAACAGGCGGCGATGCTCGACGAGGTGGTCGGCCTGCAAGGCGGCGAACCCTTTAGCCCGTACGCTTTCCCACTGCCTGGCCGTGATCGCTTCCGGATCTCCGCCGACATCGTCGTAGCGGAGGTAGCTGGTCGCGGCGACCAGTCGCAGCTCCAGCTCGCGCACGCCATCGAACACGATCTGGTCCTGCTCGACGCGGACCCAGCCTCCCTGGTGGCGGACGCCCACACGGAATGCGAACCGCAGCCGTCCTTCGATGCCGAACTTGTCGACGTTGCGACCCGCGACCAGCCAGCCGCCGTCGACGATGCGGGTCGTCGTGGCATGTTCGTTGGCCGTGCGGATGCGACCGATCATGGCGTCGCCCCCCTCGACGGTGCAGCGCATCACCAGGCACTGGTCGACCGGCGACACGAATACCTCGCGCCGGTGCACGCCCGCACCGACACGGAACGACGTGCGCGCGACGGCGGCGTCGAGGTCCAGCTCGCGTACGTAGTCGGACACGCCGTCCAGACGATCGAACTGCAGCCACAGGTTGCCCAGCGGCTGGAACGGCATCTGCTTCAGCGGCTCCGCCATCAGGGTGGCATTGGCCAGCGCCTCGGCTTCGGCGTAGCGGCCGGCGAACACGGCTTCGCGCACGCGCGGCAGGTTCTCCCTCGCGCGTGAATTGATCGCGAAGTACGGCCCGCCCGCGTACAGCGTGTCTTCGTTGAGCTGCAGGCGCTCGTGCGCCACGCCGCCGAAGACCATCGCCCCCAGGCGGCCGTTGCCGACCGGCAACGCCTCTACCCAGACCCGCGCCGGCTGGCGATACCAGAGCCGCAGGTCCCGCGCGGACATCGCACCGACCGGCGCCGCGCCTGCGCCCGAAGGCAGGCCCGCGACCACCGCGGCGGCCGCCACGCCCTTGAACAGCGTCCGGCGCGCAGGATCGTGCGGTGCGGCGGCATCGATGGCGTCCGGCGGCATGCCCGGGCGCGGGAACTGCATCATCCGGCCCTCCCGGACAGCTTTTGTCTACCGGTTACCATGGTGCCGCCCGACCACGCGCCTGTCATCGTGCAGTGCGGGGAAAACGCACGACCTGCGCCTTGCCGTCGTAGCGCACGGTGACGTCGCCCGGCGGCTCCAGCGTGCCGGCATCGGCGCGCGGACCGTCGATGAAGCGCACCCGCACCTCGCGCGCAGCCGCCATGCCCGGGTAGCGCCCCTCGCGTGCACCGATGCGCAGCTCGCCCGCCATGTCGTTCCACGCCAGCGGGATGCGGCTGGACTCGCCGCGCTCGTAGCCATAGCTGCGGCCGTTGTCCTCGTACAGCGAGAACGTGCCGTCGGCGCCGGTGTAGACCTCGATCGTCAGCGGCGCATCGGGCTTTTCGTCCACGTACTGCTGCACCACCGTGCGCGGCACGATGGCGCCGGCGCGGACGAACAGCGGCATGCGCTGCAGCGGCGCGGCGGCGTCGATGGTCTGGCCACCGTCGTAGCGCTTGCCGGTCTCGAAGTCGATCCAGCTCGTGCCGGCCGGCAGATAGACCTGACGCGTGGTCGCCTTGAACGACGTCACCGGCGCAACCAGGAACGCGGGCCCGAACAGGTACTGGTCGGCGATGTCGCGCACCTTCGGGTCGGCGGGGAAATCCATCGCCAGCGTGCGCAGGATCGTGCCGTCCTTCTGCCAGGTATCGCCGGCCAGCGTGTAGATGTACGGCAGCAGGGTGTAGCGCAGCTTCAGGTAGTGGACGAAGCTGTCGTAGTGCGGCGTGCCTTCCGGCGCGATCTCCCAGATCTCGCGGTACGGAAACTGGCCGTGCAGGCGGAAGATCGGTACGAAGGCGCCATGCTGGAACCAGCGCAGGCTCAGTTCGCGCCATTCGGCCAGATGCGCGGGATCCTTGGTTTCGTAGCGACGCTCCGGCGAGAAGCCGCCGATGTCGAAGCTGACGTTGGGCGCGCCGGCCATCGAGGCATTGACCAGGCCGGAGATCTGCTCGCGCAGGTCGTCCCAGCGCGGCACGATGTCGCCGCTCCAGAACGCCGCACCGGCACGCTGCTGTCCGGCGAAGAACGCGCGCGACAGGATGAAGACGCGCTTGTCCGGATCCTGCTCGCGCGAACCGCGGTAGACGCCTTCGGAGTGCACCAGCGGGTACGAGTTGAAGAACTCCACCGACGGGCCCAGCGCGGTCGGCGTGGTGCGCGCCTTGCGCTCGCCGATGTCGATGTTGCTGTGCAGGTCGGGCTCGCTGGCATCCAGCCACCAGGCATCGAAGCCCTTGCGGTTGAGCTTGCCGTTGACCTGGCGCCAGAAGATGTCCTGCGCCTCCTTCGAGTAGGGGTCGTAGAAGGAGTTCAGGTAGCCCTTGCCGATCCAGTCCAGCTCGCCCACCTCGACGTTGCGGTGGTACATGTGGCCGGCGGCATCGAGTTCCTTGTAGTTCGCGGTGGTCGGATAGAACTTCGGCCACACCGAGATCATGATCTGCGCGTGCTGGTCGTGGACGTGATCGACCATGCCGTCCGGATCCGGGAAGTTCTTCGCATCGAAATCATGCGAGCCCCAGGCGTCCTCCGGCCAGTACGACCAGTCGAGCACGATGGCGTCGATCGGCAGCTTGCGCTTGCGGTACTCGTCCAGCGCGCCGGTCAGCTCGGCCTGCGTCTTGTAGCGCTCGCGGCTCTGCCAGAAACCGTACGACCATTTCGGCAGCAGCACGGCCTTGCCGGTCAGCGTGCGATAGCCGGCCAGCACCTGGTCGGCGTCGTCGCCGGCGACCACGTAGTAGTCGATGGCGTGCGCGGCCTCGGACCAGATCGACAGGTCCTTCGCCTCATCGGCCGGCAGCGGATCGCGATGCAGCAGCGCGACGTAGGCCGGTTCGATGCGGTCCCACTCCAGCTTCACCGCGTGCCGCTGGCCGGCCTTCATGTCCAGCGCGAACTCGTGGTGCCACGGATTCCAGTTCTGCCGCCAGCGGTCGAGCACCAGCTTGCCATCGATGTAGAGCTTGGCGTACTCGCTGTTGTACAGCGAGAACGTGTGGCGGCCGTCGCTGCGCGCGGCGATCTCGCCTTCCCAGACCACCTCGCTGCGGCCGCCGGTGGCCAGGTTCTTTCCCTTCTCCGGGAAGTTCGCCAGGTCCTTGATGTACTGGTAGTTCACTTCGCTTTCGCGACGCGCGACCACCTGCTTGCCGTTGACGCTGTAGCGCGCGGTCAGCGCGCCCGGCTTGCCCTGCGCATCGAACAGGTCGAGCGACGCCCCCAGCGGCTGCAGGCCACGCGGATCGCCGTAACGGGTGATCGCGTTGCTGTCCCACAGGATGCCGTAGTGGCGCGTGGAGACCAGGTAGGGAATCGCCTTGTCGATGTTGTGCTGGAGCAGTTCGACGTCGCGGCCCTTCAGGTTCATCCAGCCCTGCTGGTGCAGGCCGGTGCCGTAGAAGGCCTCGTCGGACTGCGATTCGAAGCGCTGGCGGATGCTGTAGTAATCCTTGCCCTCGACCTGCGTCGGGGTGAAGGTGCGCGCATGCTCGGCGAGCAGCGGCTTGCCGGCGGCATCGAAGAAACTGACCCGGCCCGTGCGCGCATCGACCGTCGCCGAGATGCCCTGGGTGGATACCGACACCTGCCCACCCGCCTCGCCGACCTTCACCGCCGGCGGCGCGCCCGTCTTCGCCCGCATCAGACTGGGCGTGCGCGCGAAGTCCCCATCGGGATCGGCCATCACCCGCAGGATGCCGGGGGCGACGGCCTCCACCTTCACATCGGCGGCCGTGGCGTCGGTCGGACGCACGATCACGCCGTGCGCGATCTTCTCGACCACGCCGTGGTCGGCGGCGTTGGCGCCCGCCGCGGCCAGGGCCAGCAGCGGCACCGTCAACGTCTTCAAGTAACCCATCGCTTGCTCCTCGTTCGGGTGCGCGGGCACCCGGGTTCTGGGACCGGCCAGGCCGGTCCGCGGATCGATCAATATGTCGCCAGCTTCACCCGCAGCAGTTGCGGGACGCTGGAGAAATTGAGGCCGTAATCGGTCTGGTCGCCGTTCCAGCGGCGACGGAACACCCACTTGCCGTCGACGTAGGTGCCCTCGTCGACGTACTCGTAGATCTGCCGCGCGGCGACGGCCGGATCCACCGCATCGATGTTGATGCGCGCATGCGCACCGGCGACCAGGAATTCGTCCGCACCGAGCTGCACCACCAGCGCGCGGCCGATGGGCTCGGGATTGCCCGGCGGTTCGCCCTGGAACCAGAACTGCGGCACGCCGTAGGTCACCACCATGTTCCAGCGGTCGTCGATCTTCACCGTCTGCACGGCCTGGCCCGGCTGCTCGGCGGTGCCGCGCACCTTGCCCTCGAAACTGGCCTGCGCGATGACGCGCGCCGCCGGCCGCACGATGGCGTAGTTGAGTGCGAACGACTCCAGCGCCTTTTCGTCCAGGTGCTTGGCGCCGAGCGGCCAGTTGGAATAGCGCGAATAGTCGATGCCGAACGGCGACCATCCGATCGCCTGCTCGCCGAGCGCCGAGAAGAAGTAGCGCGGGTACTCCTCGCGGTTGCCAGTCTCGGCGACGAACAGCGGGTTGTCGGAGCGCGAGTAGCGGTCCAGCACCGTGGTGTAGTGGGTGTACTCCGGCATGTAGATGTCCGGCGCCAGCAGGTCGATGTGCGGCGCGGCGGCCTTGTAGACGTCCAGCACGTTGTCGGTCGGTCCGCCGCTGGCGTACTGCCCCGGCTGGCCGGGATTGAACGGTCCGCGCAGCGCCGCATTGACCAGCATCGGCAGCGGGTAGACGGCCTTGCCGGCTTCCGCGACCTGGTCGATGTAGTGCGCGATATGCCAGGCATGGAAGAACTCGTCCGCGTCGGCGCCGAACACCGCGCGCCAGGTGCCCGGCGACTTGCCCAGCTTCTTCAGCAGGGCCTCGGGCACCGGGCCGTCGAACACCTGCTGCGCCAGCGGCGAGAAGTCGCGCACGCTGCCGTAGGTGCCGGGCTCGTTCTGCGGCTGCACCATGATGACGGTGCGCTGCGGGTCCGCCGCCTTGAGGTGCGTCATCAGCGCGACGAAGGCCTTGCGGTCGGCATCCAGCGTGGCCTGCGCATGCGGCGACAGCGAATTCAGCGTTCGGCCGTCGGCGGTGACGACGCGCGGAAAGCGTGCGTTGTCGAGCTTCACCCAGGCCGGCGCGTAGTTCGGGCCGTTGTTCTTCCAGGTCGCGAACCACAGCAGGATCAGCCTCACGTTCTTCTCGCGCGCCTGCTTCAGCAGCACGTCGACGAAGGAGAAGTCGAACGTGCCCTCCTTCGCCTCGACCTGCTCCCACGCCACCGGCACCATCACGGTGTTCGGCTTGATCACGTCGATCGCCGGCCACACGTCGTCCAGCGCCTGCGGCCAGTTGCTGGAGTTGTTGACCTGCGCGCCGAGGATCAGGAACGGCGCGCCATCGACCATCAGCGCGTGACGGCCGTCCTTGCTGACGATCTGCGGGATCGGCGCCTCGCCGCCGTCGCGCGCGCCAGCCGCCTTGCCGGCGTCGCCCGTGCTGGCCGCATCGCCGCCGGGTTGGCAGGCGGCCAGCAGCAGGGCAGCGGCCAGCAGGCCGAAGGACACGAACGAACGGGACAGGCGAGGCATCATCAGGAAGACTCCAGGTTCACCAGTTGTCGCTGCGGAACGGCGAGGCCGGCAGCTGGTCGGTGTTGATCAGATCGGCATCGACCGGGTTGTCGGACCAGCCGTAGCGCACGGCGGCGGGCCGTGGCACCGCCGCACTGCGCACCACCACGCGTCCGTTCTGCAGCGTCGCCTCCGCCGGGTGGAACACCTGGTCGGTGCCGGCCAGCGCGAAGCCGTGCACCCGCGTGCCCCCGCCGCGCACGGCCAGCGTGCCGCCGGAGGTGCCGAACTCGACGTGCGCCGCGCTGCCTTCGAAGCGGGTGTACTGCGGCACCGGTCCGTGGAACGCGACCGTTTCGCCGTACGCCACGTTGCGCGCGGCCAGCGCGAGCCGCTTGCCGACGTCCTGCTTGTTGAGCGGATGGATGTCGGACGGATTGCCGATGTCGATCGTCACCACCTGGGCGGTGCCGGGCATCCACAGCGTCATCGACTGCGCCTCGCGCAGCGTCGCCCATGGGCTTTCGTCACCCTTGTCCGCGCCGGAGGAGAAGTTGGCCAACTGGACCCACAGGAACGGCAGGCTCGGCGCATCCCACTGGGTGCGCCACTGCGTCCGCCACTGTTCGATCAGCGCGGGAAACTGCCGGCGGTAGCGCAGCGCCTCGGCGACCGTGTTCGCATTCGACTCGCCCTGGTACCAGATCACGCCGCGCAACGCATAAGGCTGCAACGGATGGATCATCGCGTTGTACAGCAGGGTCGGGTGCTGGTTCTTGTCGTCGATCAGGGCGACCGTGACGTTGCTCGGCCGGAACGACCAGTCCGCCAGCGCACGCGGCGCGCCACCCTGCGGCTGCACGAAGACCTCGGTGACCTCGCCATGGATGCCGCCGCCGCCGCCGGTGTCCGACACCCGCACGGCGACATGGTTGACGCCCTTGCGCAGCGCCGATGCCGGTACGACGTAGCGGCGCGGCTGGTTGTACTGCATGCGCGTCTCGCCGACCTGGGTGCCGTTGACCCAGGTGATGTCGGAGTCGTCGATGCGGCCGACGCCGAGGGTGACGCCGGCCGCCGCTTCGTCGGCCGTCAGCGTGAACGTGGTGCGATACCAGGCCACGCCGTCCATGCCCGTCCAGCCGGTGGCCTCCCACAGCGACGGCACCCGGATCGGCGTCCACGCGGACAGTTTCAGTTTCGGCGCCTGCCAGCCGGCGTCATCGACGGGCAGCGCAGGCCAGCGCGCGAGGTTCTGCCGCGTCTGCGCCAGCGCGCGCTCGTCGTCGGCGCGAAGCTTTTCCGCCTGCGTCGCCAGCGCCTGTTCGTCCAGCCGCTGCGACGACGCATCCATCCACGCCTCGATGCGGCTGCCGCCCCAGGTGCTGTCGATGATGCCGATCGGCACGCCGGTGACCTTGCGCAGTTCGCGCGCGAAGAAGTGCGCGACCGCGGAGAACCGGGCGGCGGCCTGCGGCGACGAGGCCACCCACTCGCCGCCGGCGAGGTCGGCCTGCGGTTCGCCCGCCCAGGACTTGGGAATCTTGAAATGGCGGATCTGCGGATCGGTCGCGCGCGCGGCCTCCGTCTCGGGATCCGCCGACTGCGCGATCGGCCATTCCATGTTCGACTGGCCACTGGCCAGCCACACGTCACCGACCAGCACGTCGCGCAGCACGCGCGGCTGCGTGCCGTCGTCGATACGCATCACGTACGGACCCCCGGCGGTCTGCGCCGGCAGTTCCAGCGACCAGCGACCTTCTTCGTCGGCCTGGGCGATGATCGCTTCGCCCTCGGCGAAGCTCGCGGCGATGCGCGCCCCGGGTGCGGCGCGGCCCCAGACCTGCACGGGCTGGTCGCGCTGCACGACCATGCCGTCGGAAAACAGACGCGGTAGTTCGACCGCCTGCGCGGCGGGGACGGCGAGTAGAGCGAGTAGGACGGTGGTGAATCTATTCACTGCGGATCTCCATGCCAGATGCCGCGTCCTTCGGTACCGAAGTAGACGCGGCCGTGCAGGCGGGGATCGCCTGTCACATGGCGGATGATGCCGCCAAACCGCAGCGCATCGGTGTCGATCCGGAGCCAGCGGCGTCCCGCGTCGTCGGACCGGTAGAGGCCGCGCTGGCCCCGCACTTCGCCGAACACGAACAGCACCGGCACATCGCCGTCCTTCGCCGGCTTGCCCAGGCCCACCGACATGACGTTGTCCACGCCAGGCACGCGCTGCAGCTTGCCGGGTGCCAGATGCAGCAGCCCACGCCACGAGGCCGCGATCCAGGCTTCGCCCGACCTGTCCGGATGCGGCCGGATCTCGGCGCGGTACCAGTCGCCGATCTCGCCGACCGGGGCGCGCACTTCCTCGAAGGCGACCCCGCCGTTGCCGCTGACGTACAGCCGGCCGCTGATGGCATCGAAGCCGTAGTAGATCCCCTCGTCGACGCGGTCGGCCTCGACCACCGCCGTCTTCGGCAAGCCTTTCACCTGCTGCCAGCGCCCGCCCATGTCGGCGGTGATCCAGTGGTGCTCGCCGTTGCGCGGGCGCCAGATCGCGCGCCTGCCGTCGGCCGCGAGCGTGATGTGACCAGCGCCCTCCCCGTCGGGCGGCTCGCTTGCGAACGCGGTCCAGGTACGGCCGCCGTCGTTGGACCAGGCCCCTCTCACCGCGCCCTCCGGCCGGTTGTGGAAGTAGCCGGTACGCACCATCACCTGCGGCACACGCCCGGCGAACGCCAGGCTTTCGGTGTTGGAGAAACGGACACCGGCGAAGCGCTGCTGCGAGACGTCCAGCGTGTCGTGCACGAAGCCGTCGACATCGCCCAGCCCGCTGACCAGGTGCGCGCCCTGCGGCGGGCTGACCAGCGCCAGCGGCACCGTCTCCTCGAAGCCGGCCTGTTCGAAGCGCCATTGCATCGTCGCGCCGCCATCGAACGCGCGCGCATTGGTCGAGGCCCAGACGCCGTAGCCGGTGACGAACAGCAGGCGGTCCGGGTCGAACGGATCGATCTCGATGTCCGCCATCCAGTGCGGCCTGGCGTCCACCGTCCACGGCGCGGACGCATGGTCGAAGCTCGAGCGCGGGAACAGTGCCGCCCATGTGCGCCCGCCATCGAGGCTGCGATAGAGGTCGTCGTGCGGCTGGTAGCGACGGAACGTGCTGGCGATGATCACGTCGGGGTTGTCGGCCTGCACCGCGACCGCGCCCCAGCCGAAGCCGGCATCGGTCTTCGCGCGCTGCACCGGCGTGATGTCCTCCCACCGCTCACCGGCGGGATCGAAGCGCCATACCGCGCCATCGGCCATGTTGTTCGGGCCCGGCTCGTCGCCATAGCTCAGCAGCCAGCGTCCGCGCGCATCACGCACCATGTGGCTGGGGCGCAGGCCGACGGGCTGGCCCGGCACCGCCTCCCAGTTCGCGCCACCATCGTGGGAGCGGAACAGGCTGGTCTCCTTCGTGGACACCCCGGCATACAGCGTCTGCGACGGCGTGCCACGTGCGCCGCTGGCGGGATCGAACACCACGAACGCGATGCCGACCGGGCGCAGGTCGCGCCAGCCGGCGGCCCACGCCGAGCGCGATTTCGCCACGGCGGGGAAGTTCTTCACCTCGCGCCACTGCGCACCGGCGTCGTCGCTGCGCCACAGGCCGTCGGCGCGCGTGCCGAACATCACCACGCGGCCATCGTTGGGATCGACGGCAAGACGCTCACCGTTGCCGCGCCCCTGTTCGTTGCCGCCGAACTTGAACGGCAAGGCGGTCCGCTGGAACGTGGCACCGCGGTCGCGGGAACGCAGGATCGCGCCATCCGCCCCACGCTCATGCAGGTAGGTGCCGACCGCCAGGTAAAGGCGATCCGGGTCGGACGGATCCAGCGCCAGGCTCTCCACGCCGAAGCGCCCGCTGTCCTCGTGGCCCATCCAGTCCATCAACGGCTGCCAGCGATGCTCGCCCGGCAGCCAGCGGTAGGCGCCGCCGATGTCGGTGCGCGCGTACAGCAGGCCTTTCTCGCGCGGATGGAACACCAGGCCGCTGACGAAACCACCGCCGCCGACGGCGACACTGCGCCAGCGGTAGCCGGTAACGTCATCCTTCGCCGCCGCGCCGGGCACCAGCAGGAAAACGGAAAGCGCGAGGATCAGGCGAAGCGTGAGCACGATGTCTCCTGTCGGGAGGAACAGCCGGTGCGCCGGCAGGATGCGCACCCCCTGCGACGGAACGGCCGGAGAAACACCGGCCGTTCCGCACGATGCAGCGTCAGAACGTGAAGCGGAGCGTCGCGGCGTAGCGGCGGTCGTTGACGTACCACGACGTGGTGCGCTTGCCCGCGCCGTTCTGGTCCATCAGCGTGCGCTGCTCGGCGTTGTTGAGGTTGTTCATCTCGAGGCCGAGCTGCACGTTGTCGGAGAAGCGGTAGAAGATCGACCCGTCCAGCTGGCCGAAGCTGTCGCTGTAGACCGGCAGCTTCCACGGGATGCCGCCATCGCCGCCGTTGTAGCCGTTCGGACCGATCGAGAGCAGGTACTCGCTGCGCCAGTTGTAGGCCAGGCGGATCTGCCACGGCCCCTTCTCGTAGAACGCCGCCACGTTGTAGGAGTTCTTCGACAGGCCGTCGGCCGGCAGGTCGTCGAACAGCGAGCCGTCGGTATCGACCGGGACCGCGTTCGAGGCCGCCGGGATCTTCGTGGTGCTGTCGATGTAGGTGTAGTTGGCCGACATGCCGAAACCGTCGAACGGCGCCGGCAGGAAATCGAAGAACTGGTTCCAGCCGATCTCGGCGCCCTGGATCTTCGCCTTGCCGATGTTGACCAGCCGCGACACGCGGTAGTCGTACTCGTTGCCGTCGACGCCCGGGTAGGCGAGCAGTTCGGTCTGCTGGCGGAAGTAGTCCTTGATGTCCTTGTAGAAGAAGTTCACCCAGGCCATGCCGCCGCTGTCGGGAGCGAAGTACCACTCCAGCGACAGGTCGAACTGGTTGGCCTTCATCGGCGTCAGGTACGGGTTGTCGGTGGAGCTGCCGGTGAGCTCCAGGTCCTCCGGACCCAGCTCGTCGCCCGGTTGCGGATTGACGCCGTCGCGCACGGCCACGCTGAGCACCTGATAGGCCTGCATGTCGCTGAAGGCCGGACGGGCGACCGCCTTGGACGCGGCGAAGCGCACGATCCAGTTCTCCGCCGGCTCCCACTTCACGTTGGCGCTGGGCAGCACGTCGGTGTACGAGTTCTCCGCCGAGATCGGCTCGGACTGGCCCGTACCCAGGTAGGGCGCGAACGCATTGTTCGGATAGACCAGGTAGCCTTCGGCGCTGTTCTCGGTGCGCACCACGCGGACGCCGACGTTGCCGTCGATGCGCACGTCGTCCATCGCGAAGTTCAGCATCGCGTAGGCGGCGTAGGTCTTTTCGTTCTGCACGTTGCCCCACTGCGGATCGGCGAGGTTGCGCGGGGTGATCTGGCCGTACGGTGCGCCGGGCAGGTAGTACGGGATGGCCGCACCGTGGATGTCGAGGTAGCTGTTCGGGAAGCCGAGCGCGGTCGCCAGCACGGGCGAGTAGAACGAGCCGGGCGTGGACGCGCCACCGCGGTAGAAGTTGTCGAACGTAATCAGGTTGGTGAGGCTGGAATTGACGGTGCCGTTGAGGCCCAGGCCCGGCAGCGGCACGCCGCCCGGGACGGCCCACCACTGCATCCATGGCTGGAACACGGGTTGCCAGTCGTACCCGGTGTCGACGCTGTGCGCATCGCGGTCGGTCACGCGGACGCCGACCTTGAAGGATTCGAAGAAGGTGCTGTCGAAGCTGTGCTTCAGGTCCGCACGCCACGCGACCTCATCGGCGGTGTTGTCGTCCTGGTGGTCCATGGTGAACCCCCAGTAGTAGTTCGCGGGGTTCGCGGTGAACTGGTTGTCGACGCCGATGCGCGGCACGCCGTGTCCCAGGTCGATATCGATGTAGGGCACGTTGAGGCCCAGCGATACGGTGGAATCCAGCGCCTCGGTGTTCGCCTTGATGTACTGCAGATCGGTCGAGAACTCGGTGCGGTCGCTGAACAGCCACTTCAGGCCGAACGAGTAATCGGTGGTGTCGGACTTGCGGTGCGAGGCGCGGATGTCCGTGCCCATCGGGATGTCGCCGTTCGAACGCAGGCGGCCGGAAACGAAGACGTTGCCGTCCAGTTCGTAGGGCTGGCTGGCGTCGACGCGCACCTGCAGCGGATCGTTGGACACGAAGATCGCGTCTTCGTACCAGAGTTCGTCGTAGCGGCTCTGGAACGCGGTGGCGAACAGCTCCAGGTTGTCGTTCGGCCGCCACTGCAGCGCGACGTAGGCGCCCTGCCGCTCGCGTTCGTACTCCAGCGTGCGCCAGTCGGCACCACGCGGCAGCCACAGGTTCTCGTTGGTGCCGTCGTTGTTGAGGTCGGAATTGGCCGTATTGAAGAACGGCCGCACGAACATGCCGTCGGTACGCGTGGCCAGTTCGGAATGGGCCAGGTTGACCAGGATGCCGAACTCGCCTGCGTCGGTGTCCCAGCGGTTGCTGAAGAGCACCGAGCCCGCGGGCTTCACCTTCTCGGCGAAGTCGCCACGGTTGGCGCTGAACGACATGCCGAACCGGCTGCCCTCGATGTCGAACGGCATGAAGGTGCGCAGGTCGACGCTGCCGCCCAGGCCACCTTCGATCATGTCGGCCTTCTGGTTCTTGTAGACGTCCACGCCGGCCATCAGCTCGGCGGGCACGTCCTGGAAGCTGAGCGCACGACCGCCCGAGGCGGAGAAGCTGTCGCGGCCGTTGAGTTCCGAACGCACCTGGGTCAGGCCGCGCACCTGCACGCCGCCGCCTTCGGCCGAGAAGTGCTCCGGATCGCCGACGGTCAGGAAGCGATCGATGGTGACGCCGGGGATGCGCGACAGCGTTTCCGTCACGCTGCGGTCCGGCAGCGCGCCGATGTCCAGCGCGGTCACCGAGTCGACGAAGGTGTCGGCGTCGCGCTTGATGTCCTGCGCCTTGTACACGGAGCCGCGGATGCCGGTGACGACGACCGCGTCGAGTTCGGTGGCTTTTTCGCCGTCCTGCCTGGGCGCGGCGGCGTCCTGGGCGTAGGCGGGTGCCGCCAGCATCAGGGCGATGCCGAGCGCCAGCACGGTGGGTTGCAGCTTGCGGCCGTCGGAACGGCCTGCACGAACGGCCGCCGCAGGGCGACGCTGGAGCGTTGACATGGATGTTCCCTCCCAGGACACATGACAAGCGATTGAGTTGTGGTCCCGGCCCGCGGATGTCTGCGCATCGCGTGGCCGGATGAAGCGCCCGGCGATGGCGGCCCCCGGCCGTCGTCGTCGGTGATGCGGTCGCCTCCGTGGCGGGTGTCGCGCCGGCTCCGGGCGATCAACCGGCGGCCGTGGGACCGCCGTGATGTGACTGCGGCGGGAGCATAGGCGGCGCTGACATGCCGGACCAATGAAATATTGATCGCCAGCTATATCGAACGCGCATACATGCCGTGCGTCAGTCGCCCGCCCCTTCGCCCACCAGCGGCGCATCGCCGGCCCGGGAGGGATCGGGCTCGGCGTACAGCCGCCGCGCGGTGGCCCGCAACGCCTCCAGCACGCGCTCGGCCCCCGGCGACAGCAACTGGTCGCGGCGGCGCACGATGCCGAAGAACTCCATGCGCACGCCCAGTTCGATCGGCAGCACGCACATCTGCCCGGTCTGCAGGTAGGGACCCACCGACTCCGCCGGCAGCGCGGTCAGCAGGTCGCTGTGCCGCAGCAGGTGGATGATCACCGGCAGCGAGGCGGTTTCCACGATGTTCTGCGGCGGCGGCTGGCCGTGCTCCAGGAACACGGCATCCAGCCGCGAGCGCAGCACGCTGGCGGACGGCGGCATGATCCAGCCGTAGTCGGCCAGGTCGGCATGGGTGATGCGCGGGCGCCGCGTCAGCGGATGGCCGGCGCGCACGATCACGGCATGCGGCTCGTCGGCCAGCGGCTCGAAATCCAGTTCGCCCGCGCCTTCCGGGCCCATGATGCGGCCGACCACGATGTCGAGTTGGCCATCCAGCAGCTTGGCCACCAGCGGCCGGCTGTAGTCCATTTCGACCTTGATCAGGATGTCCGGGAAATCGCGCTTCACCGCCGCGATCGCCTGCGGCACGAGCGTGGTGCCCGGGTTCACCACCGTGCCGATGGCGGCCTGCCCCATCCGGCCGCTGCGCAGCGCGGCGATCTCGTCGTGGGCGCGGCCGATTTCGGACAGCGCCGAGCGTGCGCGCCGGATCAGCACCTGCCCGTACCACGTGGGCTCCACGCCGCGCGCGTGGCGCTCGAACAGCGGCACGCCGAGCAGGCTTTCCATCTCCGCCAGCAGCTTGGAGGCGGCCGGCTGGGTCATGTTGGCGGCCTCGGCGGCGCGCAGCACCGAGCGCTGTTCGTACAGGTGCAGCAGCAGCGACAGATGGCGGGTCTTCAGGCGGGTGGCGCCGAACCAGCCGGTGGTGGGATGGACCATGGGAGCCTCCGCGCGAATGACGTATTCGCCTGCGGAATAGCCTATGACAAAAATTTCATTTGTCGTACATAGATGCCCACGCGAGGCTATGCCACGCTTCGAACGCGGTCCGTCGGCCCTGCCCGGCCGACCGCGCAGGGGATGCCCGGGGACGGCCGGCACAGGTCCGCCACGGGAGATCCCCGCATCCGATCACCGCCGGGAGGAGGGTCCCATGGCGACACCGCAGTCCGACGGCACCCCGCGTGCCGCCGCCATCGCCGCGCCCACGTCCCACGGAAGCCGGCACCCATGACCCGTCGCCTGTCCGGCAAGGTCGCGCTGGTCACCGGCGCCGCCAGCGGCATCGGCGCCGCCACCGCGCGCCTGTTCGCCAGCGAAGGCGCCACCGTCATCGGCCTCGACCGCCAGCCCGCGCCCGTCGCCGATGACGGCGTGAGCCACCATCTCGCCGACATCACCGACGCCGCCGCCGTCGACGCGGCCGTCCATGCCGCACGCGAGCGCCATGGACGCATCGATGTGCTGGTCAACAATGCCGGCGCCGACGTGTTCTCCGATCCGCTGTCGCTGTCGGACGACGACTGGGAGCGTTGCCTGGCGCTGAACCTCAAGGGCGCATGGCACCTGTGCCGCGCGGTGCTGCCGGCGATGCTGGCGCAGGGCGGAGGCTCGATCGTCAATATCGCGTCGGTGCACGCGCACAAGATCATCGCCGGCTGCTTCCCGTATCCGGTCGCCAAGCACGGGTTGATCGGGCTGACCCGCTCGCTCGGCATCGAGTACGCCGCACGCGGCATCCGGGTGAACTCGATCTCGCCCGGCCTGATCCTGGTGCCGCGCATCGAAGCGTGGTTCGAGCGCGAACCCGGCACCCGCGAGAAGCAGACGGCGCTGCTGCCGCCGCAGCGCATCGGCACCCCCGAGGAAGTGGCCTACACGGCGCTGTTCCTGGCCAGCGACGAAGCGCGCTTCATCAACGCCACCGACATCACCATCGATGGCGGCCGTTCGCAGGTCTACCACGACTGAGCACATGGACACGCCCGCCCTTCCCTTCGCCCTGCCGCTGATCGCGATCCTGCGCGGCATCACGCCCGACGAGGCGCATGCGCACGTCGGCGCACTGGTGGACGAGGGCTACGACGCCATCGAGATCCCGGCCAATTCGCCGGCGTGGGCGCGCAGCGTGCGCGTCGCGGTGAACGCGTTCGGCGATCGCGCACTGGTCGGTGCGGGCACCGTGCTGACGACCGCCGATGTCGACGCGCTGGTCGCCGCAGGCGGCCGCCTGATGGTGACGCCGAACACGCGGCCACCGGTGATCCGGCATGCCGTCGACCGCGGCCTGCAGGTCGCCGCCGGCGTCGCCACCGCCAGCGAGGCCTTCGATGCGCTCGAGGCGGGCGCGCAGATGCTCAAGCTGTTCCCCGCTTCCGTCTACGGACCGGCGATGGTGCGCGCCCTGCGCAGCGTGCTGCCGCCGGTTCCCCTATTCGCCGTCGGTGGCGTCACGCCCGACACCCTCTCCGGCTACCTCTCAGCCGGCTGTCAGGGCGCCGGCATCGGCGGCGAACTTTACACGCCCGGCCAGCCGGTCGAGCGGACGCGCGAGCACGCGCGCCGCTTCCGCCAGGCCTACCTGGACCACGCCGCATGAAGATCGTCCGCCTCACCACCTACCACGCGGCACCGCGCTGGCTGTTCCTCAAGATCGAGACCGACGAGGGCATCAGCGGCTGGGGCGAGCCGGTCATCGAAGGGCGCGCGCACGCGGTGGAAGCCGCCGTGCACGAGCTCGGCGACTACCTCGTCGGCCAGGATCCTGCGCGCATCAACGACCTGTGGCAGGTGCTCTATCGCGGCGGGTTCTATCGTGGCGGCGCGATCCTGATGAGCGCGATCGCCGGCATCGACCAGGCGCTGTGGGACATCAAGGGCAAGGCGCTCGGCGTGCCGGTGTACCAGTTGCTCGGCGGGCTGGTGCGCGACCGCATGAAGACCTATCGCTGGGTCGGTGGCGACCGCCCCGCCGACATCGTCGCGCAGATGCAGCGCTACCAGGCGCAGGGCTTCGATACGTTCAAGTTCAACGGCACCGAGGAGCTGAAGATGATCGACAGCCCGCGCGCGATCGACGCGGCGGTGGCCAAGGTCGCCGTGATCCGCGAGGCGATGGGCGACCGCGTCGATTTCGGCATCGACTTCCATGGCCGCGTCAGCGCGCCGATGGCGCGCGTGCTGCTGCGCGAGCTGGCGCCGTTCAAGCCGCTGTTCGTCGAGGAACCCGTCCTGCCGGAACAGTGGGAGTACTACCGGCCGCTGTCCGACGCGACCTCGATCCCGCTCGCCGCCGGCGAGCGCATGTATTCGCGCGCCGAGTTCAAGCCGGTGCTCGCGGCCGGCGGCCTGGCCATCCTGCAGCCCGACCTGTCGCATGCGGGCGGCATCACCGAATGCGTGAAGATCGCGGCGATGGCCGAAGCGCACGACGTGGCGCTGGCCCCGCACTGCCCGCTCGGCCCGGTGGCGCTGGCCGCCTGCCTGCAGGTGGACTTCGTCGCGCACAACGCGATGCTGCAGGAGCAGAGCATCGGCATCCACTACAACGAAGGCGCCGACCTGCTGGACTACGTCATCAACAAGGACGACTTCCGTTGCGATGCCACCGGCAGCATCGCCGCGCTGCCGCAGCCCGGCCTGGGCGTTGAGATCGACGAGGCGCGCCTGATCGAGGCGAACCGGCAGCCACCACGCTGGCGCAACCCGCTGTGGCGGCATGCCGATGGCAGCGTGGCCGAATGGTGATCCGGTGACCGCGGCGCTGGCGACCCTGGCCGTCGACAGCCGCTGCGCGCTGGGCGAAGGCATCCTGTGGTGCGAGCGCCGGCACGTGCTGTACTGGACCGACATCCTCGCCGCGGAACTGTGGCGGCACGATCCCGCGAGCGGCCACACACACACCTGGTCGTTGCCGGCGCCGCTCGGTTGCCTGGCGCTGGGCGAGGACGGCCGCCTGCTGCTCGGCCTCGCCAAAGGTCTGCATGCCAGCGATGTCGAAGCGCAGCTCGGCGCGCGCACGCTGGCGATGACCAAGCTGGCCGACGTCGACGCCGACGAGCCGATGACCCGCATCAACGACGGCCGCGCCGACCGCCACGGCGGCTTCGTGTTCGGCACCAAGAGCGAGCATGCCGACCTGCGTCCGGTCGGCCGCTTCCACCAGTACACCGCGACGCACGGCCTGCGCGAACTCGCGCTGCCGCGCGCGGCGATTCCCAATTCGATCTGCTTCGACGCGGCCGGCACGCGGCTGTACTTCTGCGACTCGGTGACGCCGCGCATCCTGCAGTGCCGCTACGACGCCGCTGCCGCGACCGTGTCGGACATCGAGGTGTTCGTCGAACTGGACGCGCCTGGCGCGGAGCCGGATGGCTCCATCGTCGATGACGAAGGCGCGCTGTGGAACGCGCAATGGGGCGCAGGCCGCGTGGTGCGCTACCTGCCGGACGGCCGCCTTGATCGCATCGTGCACGTTCCCGCACCACAGCCTTCGTGCTGCGTGCTGCGCGATGACACGCTGTACGTCACCAGCGCGCGCGTCGGACTCGATGCCGAGGCGCTGGCGGCGCACCCGTTGTCGGGTGGCGTCTTCTCGCACCGCAACGAACGCCCCCTCGCGCGCAGCGGGGATCGGGTGCGCCTGCCATGATCGCGATCGACTGGGGTACCAGCAGCCTGCGCCTGTACCGGATGGCCGAGGACGGCCAGGTCCGCGAGCGGCGGCGCAGCGACCAGGGCGTGCTGGCCTGCGATGGCCGTTTCGGCGAAGTGCTGGCGCGCGAGATCGCGGGCTGGGACGACGTCGACGTCCTGCTGTGCGGCATGGTCGGCGGACGCGGTGGCTGGCACGAGATGCCCTACCTGCCCTGCCCCGCCGGCAACCACGCGCTGGCGCTCGGCATGCAGCGCTTCCAGCCGCCCGGTTTCGACGACCGCGCACTGTGGCTGGTGCCGGGACTGCGCGACAGCGAGTCCGACCGCGTGCCCGACGTGATGCGCGGCGAGGAAACCCAACTGGCGGCGCTGCTCGACGTGCTGACCGGCGGCACCCATCTGGTCTGCCTGCCGGGTACGCACAGCAAGTGGGTCACCGTGCGTGATGGCCAAGTGCAGCGGATCGCGACGGCAATGACCGGCGAACTGTATGCGCTGCTGCGCCAGCACAGCATCCTCGGCCGGTTGATGCCGGCCGGCGAGGTGCGCTTCGATGGCTACGCCTTCGATGCCGGCCTCAAGCGCAGCGCCGACGGCGGCGGCCTGCTGCACCATCTGTTCGGCGTACGCACGACCGGCCTGTTCCAGCAGTTCGCCGAGCCCGCGCTGCCGTCGTACCTGTCCGGCCTGCTGATCGGCCACGAGCTGCGCGCGTCGGGCCTGCTGTCGCACGCACCGCGACCGGCGCAGGTGCACCTGATCGGCAACGACCGGCTGCTGGCGTCGTACGCGCATGCGCTGACCACGCTCGGCGTCGGCGTGCAGCGCCACCCCGAAGACCTGGCCGCGCGCGGCCTGCATGCGCTATGGGCGCGCCGCATGAGCGCCGCCACGACGTGAGGAGGACACGATGCTGAAGCGATGTGCCGTGGCGCTGGTGATGGCGCTGTCGATGACCTCGGCCCGGGCCGGCGACGCGGTATTCCGCGAGGTGCGCTATGCCGGCGACGACGGCGGCCCGCCGGTCGGCGCGACGCAGTACCGCAATCCGGTGGTGGCCGGCTTCTATCCGGATCCCTCGGCGATCCGCGTCGGCGACGACTTCTATCTCGTTACCTCGACCTTCGGCTATTTCCCAGGCCTGCCGGTCTTCCACAGCACCGATCTCGTCTCGTGGACGCAGGTCGGCAACGCGATCCATCGCCCAGGACAGATCGACTATGGCGACAAGGAAGAACTGACGCGCGGCCTGTTCGCCGCCACGCTGGCGCACCACGACGGCACGTTCTACATCGCCAATACGTGTTTCTATTGCGACCGCGGCAACTTCGTCGTCACCGCGAAGAATCCGGCCGGGCCCTGGTCGGATCCGGTCTGGCTCGATGTCACCGGCATCGATCCGTCGCTGTTCTTCGACGACGACGGCAGCGCGTGGGTGGTGCACAACGACGTGCCCGACGGGAAGCTGCGCTACGACGGCCATCGCGCGATCTGGCTGCAGCGTTTCGATTTCGCCAAGCGGGAACGGATCGGCCAGCGCATCCTGCTGGTGGACGGCGGCGCCGACCCGGCGACGAACCCCGAGCATGTCGAAGGCCCGCATGTCTTCAAGCACGAAGGCTGGTACTACCTGACCGCAGCCGAGGGCGGCACCGGCGAACAGCATGCGCAGATGGTGTGGCGCAGCCGCGCACTGACCGGCCCCTACCAGCCCTCGCCGTCCAATCCGTCGCTGACCCAGCGCGACCTGGACCCGACGCGCGCCGACCCGGTGACCTCCACCGGCCACGCGCAGTTCGTGAAGCTCAAGGACGGCACGTGGTGGGCGGTGTTCCTCGCCACGCGGCCGTATCGCGGCAACCAGTACAACCTGGGGCGCGAAACCTTCCTGCTGCCGGTCGCATGGAAGGATGGCTGGCCGGTGATCCTGCCGCGCGGCGAGCGCGTGCCGATGGTCGTGCAGCGACCGGACCTGCCGCGCAATCCGCAGCCGCTGCCGACCAGCGGACCGATCACCTGGACCGAACGCTTCGATGCCGCATCACTGCCGCTGTCGTGGATGACGCTGCATCCACCAAAGACGACGTGGTACTCCACCGGCGCACGGGGGCTGACGCTGACGCCCGGCACGATGCCGCTCGGCGCCTTCGGCATCACGCCCGGCCAGCCGGTCTACGTCGCGCACCGCCTGCAGCACCACAAGGCGACGCTGGAAACCACGCTCGCGGCCTTCGACCCGGCGGTCGGCGAGCTCGCCGGCCTCGCGCTGCTGCAGAACGAGTACGGCCACTACGTGCTCGGCGTCGAGCGCGATGCGCAAGGCCTGGCGGTGTCGCTGTACCGGCGCAGCGGGCGCGACGGCGCGAAGGAAGGCGACCGGCTCGCACGCCTGCCGCTGGACGCCGGACATGGCCCCGTGTCGCTGCGCTTCCGGCTCGACGGCCCGCGCCTGGACGCGGAGTACGCGCTCGCGACCGGCGACTGGAAGACCGTCGCCACCGGCCTGGACGCCAGTCTGCTGAGCGTGGAAACGGCGGGCGGCTTCATCGGCAACACCTTCGGTCCTTACGCGCTGCGGCGCTGACCGCGACTCGGGAGTCGACATGCCAGGCACCTCGCGTCGCGCCCTGTTCAAGGCCGGACTCGCCGGCCTCGCCACCTGGCCGCTGCCGTCGCGCGCGTCGGCGCCCACCGCCTGCACGCCCGCACCGCCGTCGCACGCGACCGGCATCGAGGGCCAGCGCAAGGCCGATCTCGGCGACGGTACCTACCTCAATCCCATCGTCGCCGGCGACCGCCCCGATCCCACGATCCTCAAGGATGGCGACGACTACTACATGACGTTCTCGTCGTTCGACGCCTATCCCGGGCTGGTGATCTGGCATTCGACCGACCTGGTCAACTGGACGCCGCTCGGGCCCGCGCTGCACACGAATGTCGGCACGGTGTGGGCCGTCGACCTGTGCAAGCACGGCGACCGCTATTTCATCTACCTGCCGACGCTGGCGCCGGGCGGCGCATGGAAGATCCACGCGATCTGGGCCGACGACATCCGCGGCCCGTGGAGCGCACCGGTCGACCTGCGCATCGACGGCTGCATCGATCCCGGCCATGCGGTCGGCGAAGACGGCAGGCGCTACCTGTTCGTCAACGGCATCCGCAAGGTGCGGCTGACCGACGATGGCCTGGCGACCGACGGCGCGCTGGAGCACGCGTACAGCCCGTGGCGCTATCCGGACGACTGGATCACCGAGAACTTCGCGCCGGAAGGCCCCAAGCTGACGCGGCGAGGCGACTGGTTCTACCTGGTCACCGCGGTCGGCGGCACTGCCGGCCCGGTCACCGGGCACATGGTGATCGCCGCACGCTCGCGCTCGATCCACGGGCCCTGGGAACACTGTCCGCACAACCCGCTCGTGCGCACGCAGGATGTCGCGGAACCATGGTGGTCGCGCGGGCACGCGACGCTGGTCGAAGGCCCCGCGGGCGATGGGTGGATGGTCTACCACGGCTACGAGAACGGCTATCGCACGCTTGGGCGCCAGACGCTGCTGGAGCCCATCGAATGGACGGACGACGGCTGGTTCCGCGCGCACGGCGGCGACCTGTCGCGCCCGTTGCCTGTTCCGCGCGGCGGCAAGGCACGCACCGCCGGCGCTGCACTGTCAGACGATTTCTCGGCCGACCGGTTCGGCGCGCAATGGGCTTTCCACGCACCACGACCGGACGAGATGCAGCGCGTGCGTTACGGCGACAAGGCCTTGCACTTGGCAGGTGCAGGCACCTCGCCTGCCGATGGCAGCGTGCTGGCCTGCGTCGTCGGCGACCGCGCTTACCAGGCCGAAGTGACGCTGACGCTGGTCGATGGCGGCGAAGGCGGCCTGCTGCTGTTCTACAACCCGAAGGCCTTCGTCGGCCTCGGCTTCGCCGCGGAGGGGTTGCGCGTGTTCCAGTACGCGGAGGAACAGACCTGGGCGCGGCAGGCGCTGCCGACGCGACGGGTCCGCCTGCGCCTGACCTACGACCATCATGTGGTGACCTGGCATCACTCGCGCGACGACGGCCGCACCTGGACGCGACTGGATACGCGGATGGAAGTGTCGGGCCTGCACCACAACGTGTTCGGCGGCTTCCTCAGCCTGCGCGTGGCGCTCTACAGCGCAGGCACGGGCTCGGTGGCGTTCAGCGACTTCCGCTATCGCGCGCTCGGCTGATGCGCGGCGCTAGGTGCCGCGATCGTCGCGGTCGCGGTCGTTCTCGCGCATCTCGTACCACATGCCGTTGAGGATGGCGAAGCTCGCCGCCAGTCCGGCGCCCAGGATCCAGCTGAAGTACCACATGGTCGTGCTCCTCAATACGCGTTGTGGTTCTGTTCCATGCTTTCGGGACTGACCTTGCCGCGCAGCACGCGGTACACCCACGAGGTGTAGAGCAGGATCAGCGGCAGGAAGATGCAGGTGGCCACCAGCATCACGAACAGCGTCATGTGGCTGGACGAGGCATCCCACAGCGTCAGGCTCGACGCAGGATGCGTCGAGGACGGCAGCAGGAACGGAAACACCGCCAGCCCCTCGGTCAGGATGATCGACGCGATGGCCAGCGCCGATGCCAGGAACGCCGCCATGCCGCGGCCGCCGCGCAGCAGCCAGGCGGCTGCGAGCGCACCGGCCACGCCGAGCACCGGGAAGATCCACGTCCACGGCATGGCCTGGTAGTTGGCCATCCATCCACCACGCGTGCTCGCCACCTGCTTGAACAGCGGATTGGAGGCGGCGTCGGTCACGGACGCACCCACCACGGCATAGCCGTCCACGCCGAGGGCCAGCCATACGCCGGCCAGCACGAACAGCACGGCGGTCGCCAGCGCCGCCACGCTGCCGAAACGCCGCGCCCGCAATGCAACGGGCCCATCGGTCTTGATCACCAGCATGCTGGCACCGTGGGCCACCAGCATCGCCACGCTGACCAGGCCGCACAGCACCGCGAAGGGCGACAGCAGCGCGAAGAATCCGCCGGCGTAATGGATGCGCAGGGTGTCGTCGAAATGGAACGGCACGCCCAGCAGCACGTTGCCCATCGCCACGCCGAACACCAGCGCGGGCACGAAGCCGCCGACGAACAGCGCCCAGTCCCACACGGCGCGCCAGCGCGGATCTTCCACCTTGCTGCGGAACTTGAAACCGACCGGCCGCAGGATCAGCGCGAACAGGATCAGGAACATCGCCAGGTAGAAGCCCGAGAAGCTGACCGCGTACAGCGCCGGGAAGGCCGCGAAAATCGAGCCGCCGCCGAGGATCAGCCAGACCTGGTTGCCTTCCCATACCGGCCCGACGACGTTGAGGACCAGCCGGCGCTCGGCGTCGGTACGCGCCACCGCCGGCAGCAGCGTGCCGATGCCGAGGTCGAAGCCGTCCATCACCGCGAAGCCGATCAGCAGGATGCCCAGCAGCAGCCACCAGATCAGGCGCAGGGTCGCGTAGTCGAGGGGAATCGTGTCCATGTCGTCCTCCTGTCAGGCTTCGGTCGCGGAAGCGGGTGCCAGCGGCGCGCCATCGCGGTCCGCCCGGTGTTCGCCACCGGGCACGTCGTCCGGCCCCTTCAGGATCGTTTTGCGCAGCAGGTACACGTCGATGACGGCCAGCGTCGTGTACACGAGCACGAAGCCGGTGAGCGAGATGACGACCTGGTGCAGTTGCAGTCCCGACGCCGCCATGAAGGTCGGCAGCACGCCGTCGATGGCCCAAGGCTGTCGTCCGTACTCGGCGATCAGCCAACCGGCCTCGATCGCCAGCCACGGCAGCGGCAGGCTGTAGAGCGCGAGCTTGAGGAACCAGCGGTAGCGGTCCAGCTTCTGCACCGTCGCCAGCCAGAACGCCAGCGCGAAGAAGGCGATGAAGTAGAAGCCGATGCCCGCCATCAGGCGGAAGCTCCAGAACAGTGGCGCCACGTGCGGAATGGTGTCGGCGGCCGCGCGTGCGATCTCCTGCTCGGAAGCGTTGAGGATGTCCTCGCGATAACGCTTCAGCAGCAGCGCATAGCCCATGTCGCGCCAGTGCTCGTCGAAGGCCGCCTTGGCCTGCACGTCCGCGCGGTCGGCACGCAGCTGCTGGAGCGCCGCGTAGGCCAGCTGCCCGTTGCGGACGCGCACCTCGGCGCGTTCGACCAGTTCGCCGATGCCCGGGATCTCGGTATTGAACGAGCGCGTGCCGATGAGTCCCATGACCCACGGAACGTGCACCGCGTAATCGTTGGCGCGACCCTCCTGGTCGGGAATCGCGAAGACGGTGAAGCCCGCCGGTGCCGGCTCGGTTTCCCACATCGCCTCGATCGCGGCCAGCTTCATCTTCTGGTTCTCGCCGGCCACGTAACCGCTCTCGTCGCCCAGCACCACCACCGACAGCGCCGCCGCCAGGCCGAAGCTCGCCGCCACCGCCATCGAACGCTTGGCCAGGTCGGCGTGCCGCCCGCGCAGCAGGTAGAACGCGCTGATCGACATCACGAAGACCGCGCCGAGCAGGTAGCCCGCGCTGACCGTGTGCACGAACTTGGCCTGCGCGACCGGGTTGAACAGCACGGCGGCGAAGTCGGTGACTTCCATGCGCATCGTGGCGGGATTGAACTCGGCCCCGACCGGATACTGCATCCAGCCGTTGGCGATCAGGATCCACAGCGCCGAGAAATTGGTGCCCAGCGCGACCAGCCAGGTCACCATCAGGTGCTGCACCTTGCTCAGCTTGTCCCAGCCGAAGAAGAACAGGCCGATGAAGGTGGCCTCGAGGAAGAACGCCATCAGGCCCTCGATGGCCAGCGGCGCGCCGAAGATGTCGCCGACGTAGTGGCTGTAGTACGACCAGTTCATGCCGAACTGGAACTCCATCACGATGCCGGTGGCCACGCCCATGGCGAAGTTGATGCCGAACAGCGTGCCCCAGAACATCGTCATGCGCCGCCAGATGTCGCGCCCCGTCATGACATAGACGCTCTCCATGATGGCGATCATGAAGGACAGCCCCAGGGTCAGGGGCACGAACAGGAAGTGGTACATCGCCGTCAGCGCGAACTGCAGACGGGACAGCTCGACGACGGTCATGTCCGGCATGGCAGTGCGGCTCCCGGTTGTCTGCGGGGATTCTAGCCCCCGTCATGTCACGGGAAGGGGCGACCATCTGTCGCACCCCCCTTCCCGCCGCCCTGCGGCATCCTGCGCGCCCCATGGCCGCCGGCCACGGGGAGGGGTTGATCCTGATCAATGCGGCCTGCCTGAACAGGCCCTAGAATCCACCGTACCAGAATAGGAGAGGCCGCATGCAAGGCGTCCAGGGGACTTACAACGACAAGGTGGTGCGCCAGTTCACGGTGATGACCGTGGTCTGGGGCATCGTGGGGATGCTGGTGGGGGTGCTGATCGCCGCCCAGCTGTACTGGCCGGCGCTGAACTTCGATCTGCCGTGGCTGAGCTACGGCCGGCTGCGGCCGCTGCACACCAACGCGGTGATCTTCGCGTTCGGCGGCTGCGCGCTGTTCGCCACCAGCCTGCACGTGGTGCAGCGGACCAGCCACGTCCGGCTGCTCTCCGACAAGCTGGCGGCCTTCGTGTTCTGGGGCTGGCAGCTGGTCATCGTGGCCGCCGCCGTCTCGCTGCCGCTGGGCCTGACCCAGGGCAAGGAGTACGCCGAGCTGATCTGGCCGATCGACGTGCTGATCGCGGTGGTCTGGGTGTCCTACGCCGTGCTGTTCTTCGGCACCATCGCCAAGCGCGCGGTCAAGCACATCTACGTGGCCAACTGGTTCTTCGGCGCCTACATCATCGCCGTGGCATTGCTGCACATCGTCAACAGCCTGGCGCTACCGAGCAGCCTGCTGCATTCGTATCCGGTGTACAGCGGCGCGGTCGACGCCATGGTGCAGTGGTGGTACGGCCACAACGCGGTCGGCTTCTTCCTGACCGCCGGCTTCCTCGGCATGATGTATTACTTCGTGCCGAAGCAGGCCGGCCGCCCGGTCTACTCGTACCGCCTGTCGATCGTGCACTTCTGGGCGCTGATCGCCATCTACATGTGGGCCGGCCCGCACCACCTGCACTACACCGCGCTGCCGGACTGGGCGCAGAGCCTGGGCATGGTGTTCTCGCTGATCCTGCTGGCGCCCAGCTGGGGCGGCGCCATCAACGGCGTGCTGACCCTCTCGGGCGTGTGGCACAAGCTGCGCACCGACCCGATCCTGAAGTTCCTGATCGTCTCGCTGTCGTTCTACATGATGTCGACCTTCGAAGGTCCCATGATGTCGATCAAGACGGTCAACTCGCTGAGCCACTACACCGACTGGACCATCGGCCACGTGCACGCCGGTGCGCTGGGCTGGGTCGCGATGATCACCATCGGCTCGGTCTACGCGATGCTGCCCAAGCTGCTGGGCCGCGAGCAGATGTTCTCGATCAAGGCCATCGACACGCACTTCTGGCTGCACACCCTGGGCGTGGTGTTCTACATCGCCTCGATGTGGATCGCCGGCGTGATGCAGGGCCTGATGTGGCGCGCCACCAACGCCGACGGCACGCTGACTTACAGCTTCGTCGAAGCGCTGAACGCCACCTACCCCTACTACCTGGTCCGCCTGGGCGGCGGCCTGCTGGTCTTCGCCGGCATGTTGCTGATGGCCTGGAATACCTGGAAGACCTTCCAGGCCGCCAAGTCCACCGCGCCGCAGCCGATCCTGCCGCCCGATGCCAGCCAAGCGCGCGCCTGAGGAACCGACATGAGCAACGGAAATTCACACGAGAAAGTCGAGAAGAACGTCGGCCTGATGGCCGTGTTGATCGCGGTGGCGGTGTCGTTCGGCGGCCTGGCCGAGATCGTCCCGCTGATGTTCCAGGCCGAGGCGATCGAGCCGCTGGAGGGCGTGAAGCCCTATCCCGCGCTGGAGCTGGCCGGCCGCGACATCTACATCCGCGAGGGCTGCTACAACTGCCACTCGCAGATGATCCGCACGCTGCGGTTCGAGACCGAACGCTACGGCCACTACTCGCTGGCCGGCGAATCGGTCTACGACCGCCCGTTCCAGTGGGGCAGCAAGCGCACCGGACCGGACCTGGCCCGCGTGGGCGGACGCTATTCCGACGACTGGCACCGCGTGCACCTGATCAATCCGCGCGACGTGGTGCCGGAGTCGAACATGCCGTCGTTCCCCTGGCTGGAGAACGCGAAGGTCGACGGCGCCGACATCGCCCAGCGCATGAAGACGCTGCAGCGCATCGGCGATCCGTACACCGACGAAGAAATCAACAACGCCGCCACCGACGTGGAAGGCAAGACAGAACTGGACGCCGTGGTCGCCTACCTGCAAGGGCTGGGCAAGGCCGCGCCGAGGGGAGGCTGAGCCATGGTATCGGGGATCGTGACCGGGGCACTGATCGTGCTCTTCATCGCCGGCTGGGTGTGGGCGTGGAGCCCGCGCCGCAAGGCGGATTTCGAGAATGCGGCGCGCATGCCGCTGGGTGAGGAAGGGGAGAACAACCCATGAGCGCTGGCTGGATCTGGTTCATCGTCGCGCTGGTCGTACTGAACATCCTGGGCTGCGTGTGGCTGCTGTGGTGGACCGGCCGGCGCCGTCCGGGCGACCCGGCACCGGAAGACACCTCGCATGTGTGGGACGGCGACCTCACCGAGTACAACAAGCCGCTGCCCAAGTGGTGGATCAACCTCTTCTACATCACCATCGTCTTCAGCATCGGCTACATCGCGTGGTACGGCGGTCTCGGCGTCATCCCGGGCTACGCCAAGTGGTCGTCCT
Source organism: Pseudoxanthomonas sp. LjRoot143 (assembly GCF_964252945.1). Taxonomy (NCBI): domain Bacteria; kingdom Pseudomonadati; phylum Pseudomonadota; class Gammaproteobacteria; order Lysobacterales; family Lysobacteraceae; genus Pseudoxanthomonas; species Pseudoxanthomonas sp. LjRoot143. Next base: position 3,447,638 of record NZ_CAXUPM020000001.1, read on the forward strand.
CCGGCGAGCACGACCAGGTGAAGGCCGTGCAGGACAAGAAGCTGGAAGCCACCTTCGCGCCGTTCGCCAACCAGCCGATCGATGCGCTCGCCAAGGATCCCAAGGCGCTGGCCCTGGGCCGTTCGATCTTCAACAACACCTGCGCCACCTGCCATGGCTCCACCGGTCAGGGCGCGATCGGGTATCCCAACCTGACCGACAGCATCTGGCATTGGGGCGGCACGCCGGACCTGGTGCTGCAGACGGTGCTGGACGGCCGCGAGGGCGTGATGCCGGAGTGGGGCACCGCGCTGACCAGCATGGGCGGCCAGAACGCTGTCGACTACGTCATCGCCTACGTCAACGTGCTCAACAATCCGCAGGAAGGCATGAGCAACAACTTCATGGCCGCCCAGGGCAAGCCGCTGTACGATGGCCTCTGCGTCGCCTGTCACGGTGTGGACGGCAAGGGCAACCAGGAACTCGGTGCGCCCGACCTGACCGACGATTACTGGCTGTACGGCAACAGCAAGGAAAGCATGCGCACGACGATCACCAAGGGCCGTCATGGTGTGATGCCCGCCCACCGCGAACTGCTGGGCGAGACGCGTGCGCGCCTCGTGGCCTCCTATGTCTGGTCGCTGTCGCACAAGGAGGGTCAGGCGGCAGCCGGCGCGAAATGACCGATTTCACCGAGCCCCGCCTCGACCACCCGCCCCGGCCGCTCGCGCAGCGCGTCGGGGCGGTGCTCTGGCCCAGCTTCTTCGCCGCCGGCGTCGCGACGATGGTGTTCTTCGCCTTCGTCGACCCGCTGACGCTGCGCGACATGACCTTCCCCGACCTGGCGATCAGCCGCGAACTCGGCTACACGCTGGGTTTCTTCATGTTCTGGCTGGCGACCGCCGCCAGCAGCCTGTTCACCTGGATCCTGCTGCGCCCCGCCAGCCGCTTCAACCGCGCGCTGCCGCCGGACTGAGCGCACGTCCGCGCGCCATCACGGCCGCCGCTGCGCGCCGGTGGCGCGACCTGCGACAAACCGTCGCTCCCCGCTGCGCGCCACCGGCGCGAGCATGACGCCAGCCAAGACAGACACCGCCATGTCCACGCCAGCCTCGCCCTCCCCTGCTCCCGACAGCAAGCGCCGCATCCCGCTGGATGTGGTCGATGCGCAGGGCAACTCGTTCTACGTCAGCGAACGCAAGGTGTATCCGCGCGACGTGGCAGGCCCGCTCAACCGCCTGCGTGTGGCCGCCGTGTGGTGGCTGCTGGGCATGTACTACGTGTTTCCGTGGCTGAAATGGGACGACCGCCAGGCCGTGCTGTTCGACCTCCCGGCGCGCAAGTTCTACGTGTTCGGACTGGTGTTCTGGCCGCAGGATTTCCTGCTGCTGGCGGTGCTGCTGATCATCGCCGCGATGGCGCTGTTCTTCTTCACCGCGTTGGCCGGACGCCTGTGGTGCGGCTACGCATGCCCGCAGACGGTGTGGACCGAAGTGTTCCTGTGGATGGAGCGCTGGACCGAGGGCGACCGCAGTGCGCGCATGAAGCTGGATGCCGCGCCGTGGAGCGCCAACAAGCTGCTGCGCAAGGGCGGCAAGCACGTATTGTGGGCGGTGTTCGCGCTGTGGACCGGCTTCACCTTCGTCGGCTTCTTCACCCCCATCACCGATCTCGGCGCGCGCCTGTGGCCGTTCGCCTGGGGCGGCTGGGAGACCTTCTGGGTGTTCTTCTACGCGCTGGCCACGTGGGGCTTCGCCGGCTTCCTGCGCGAGCAGGTCTGCAAGTACATGTGCCCCTACGCGCGCTTCCAGGCGGCGATGTTCGACCGCAATACGCTGATCATCGCCTACGACCCGATGCGCGGCGAACCGCGCGGCCCGCGCAAGCGCGGCCTCGGCAGTGTGCTGGAACGCGCGCGCGGCCTGCTGCAGAACACCACGGCCTACGACTACGTGATGCGCGCCGCCGCGCATCCCACCCTTGCCGACCAGCGGCTCGGGGCGCACGGCACCATCACCTTCGCCGGTGCCGGCGCGGTGGTCGAGCCGCTGCCGAAGTTCGCGCCCGACCAGCTGGGCGACTGCATCGACTGCACGATCTGCGTGCAGGTCTGCCCCACCGGCATCGATATCCGCAACGGCCTGCAGTACGAGTGCATCGCCTGCGGCGCGTGCATCGACGCGTGCGACGACGTGATGGACAAGATGGGGTATCCGCACGGCCTGATCCGCTACACCACCCAGAACGCCATCGACGGCAAACCGTCGAAGGTGCTGCGCCCGCGCATCTTCGTCTACGGCGCGATCCTGCTTGCGCTGGTCGCCGCATGGGGCTGGGGCGTGTTCAACCGCGACGTGCTGATCGCCGAAGTCCTGCGCGACCGCAATGCGCTGTATCGCGAGGTCGCCGGCGACCAGGTCGAGAACAGCTACACGCTCAAGCTGGTCAACAAGGACCAGCAGTCGCATGGCTATCTCGTCACCCTGGCATCGGCGTCGCCCGGCATCCGCCTGCGCGATGGCGAGCTGACCGTTCGCGCGGAACCCGAGGAAGTCCTGTCGCTGGCCGTCACCGCCACCGCTCCCGCCACCCTCCGCGGCCGCCATGCCGTAACGTTCACCGTTCGCGATGTCGACACCGGCACCGAGAAGACCGTGGACAGCAGCTACTTCGGACCGATCCAATGACGACGAAAACCGATTCCTCCGCCGGCAACGGCCGGCCGTTCTGGAAAGAGCCGATGGTGTGGCTGGTGTGGGGTCTGCCGCTGGCCTCCGTCGTCGCCGGCATCTGGCTGGTGGTGACCGCCGTGCGCGCCGGCGGCGCGGATCCGGTCATCGACGACGTGCAGCGCGTGTCGCAGATCCAGACCACCGACCTGGGACCCGACGAGCGCGCAGCGCAGCGCCAACTCAGCGCGATCCTGCAGGTGCGCCCCGATCACGTGGAGCTGACCGCGGTGACCGGCGAGTTCGGTCGCGAGACCGGGCTCGTCCTCGTGATGACGCACCCCACCGAGGCCGCGCAGGACGTGCGCCTGCCGCTGGCGCGCACCACCACCGGCTGGACTGCGCCCGCCGAGATCGACACGCGCCACGACTGGAACCTGCAGCTGACGCCCGACAACGCCCAGTGGCGCATCCGCGGCCGCCTGCAGAAGGACACGCAGGCCTCGCGCCTGGCGCCGTCCCTCGGGGGCGGCTGAGTCCCGCGATGGACGCGCCCGTGGTGCCCTGCCATCACTGCGGCGAACCGGTCGCCAGCGGGCACCCGGTCACGGCGGGCAGCCATGTCTTCTGCTGCGAAGGCTGCGCCGCCGCCGCGGCATGGATCCAGGACGCCGACCTGGGCAGCTACTACCGCCTGCGCAGCGCGAACGCCAACCGCGTGCAGGCCGACCGGCTGGACCTGGACAGCTGGGACCGTACCGAACTGCTCGACGAGCACAGCCGCGCGGTCGAGGGCGGTCGCGAGATCGTGCTGCTCACCGACGGCATGCGCTGCGCCGCCTGCGCCTGGCTGATCGACCGTGCGCTGGCGCGCGAAGCCGGCGTGCTCGACACGACCGCCAACGCGGTCACCGGACGCATCCGCATCGCCTGGGATCCGGCGCGCACGAAACTCTCCGCGCTGCTGCAGCGCCTGGCGATGCTCGGCTACCGGCCGTATCTCGCCACCGGCGATGCGCGCGAACAGGCGCGCCTGTCCGAACGTCGTCGGTGGCTGCTGCGGCTGGGCGTGGCCGGCCTCGGTTCGCTGCAGGCGATGATGCTGGCCGAGGCGCTGTATCTCGACGTCAACGCCACCATGCCGCTGCCGACGCGCGACCTGTTCCGCTGGCTGACCTTTCTGGTCAGCACGCCGGTGGTGTTCTACAGCGGCTGGCCGTTCCTGGCCGGCATGGCGCGCGAACTGCGCGCGCGCCACGTGGGCATGGACACGCTGATCGCCAGCTCCACCCTGCTGGCGTACTTCGCCAGCCTGGTCGAGACGATCCGCGGCGGCACGCACGTCTGGTACGACGCGGCGGTGATGTTCGTCTTCCTGCTGCTGGCTGCGCGCATGCTGGAACAGCGGGCGCGCAACGTGGCCACCGCGCAGGTGGACGCGCTGGCGCGCGCGCAGCCGGTGTTCGCGATCCGGGAGCGCGACGACGGCACGCGCGAGTCGGTGCCGCCCTCGGCCCTGCGCACGTCGGATGTCGTGTGCGTGGCCGCCGGCGACGGCGTTCCGGCCGACGGCGTGCTGCTGGACGCGGCGGCGGATTTCGAAGAAGCGTTGCTGACCGGCGAGTCGCGCCCAGTACGCCGTCGCGCCGGCGAGACCGTCTACGCCGGCACCACCTGCCGCGAGCGTCCGGCGCGCCTGCGCGTCACCGCCACCGGCACCTCGACGCGCCTGTCGCAGCTGGCGGAGCTGGTCGATCGCGCGCAGGGCCACCGCCCGCCGCTGGCCCGCTCGGCGGATCGCGTGGGGCGTCATTTCGTCGTCAGCCTGCTGGTGCTCGCGATCGCCGTGTACATCGGCTGGCGGTTCTACCAGCCGGAACGCGCATTCGAGGTGACCCTGGCGCTGCTGGTGATCAGCTGCCCGTGTGCGCTGTCGCTGTCGGTGCCAGCGGTGCTGGCCGCTGCGCATGGCGCACTGGCCCGCTGCGGCGTGCTCGCCACGCGGCCCGAGGCACTGGACACGCTGGCGCGCGCGACCGACGTGGTGTTCGACAAGACCGGCACGCTCAGCGACGGCCGGCCCGCACGCGTCGCCGTGGACGTCTTCGCCGACCTGGATGCCGATGCGGCCACGCGGGTGGTCGCTGCGCTGGAGCAGGACAGCGGCCATCCGATCGCCACCGCCTTCGCCGATGTCGAGGCGCGCGATGCCGCCACGTCCGTCGTCGCCCGGGCGGGCTTGGGCGTGGAAGGCGATGTCGACGGTCGCCACTGGCGCTTCGGACGTGCCGACTGGGCCGCGGGACGCGACGACGACGGTGCGCTGTGGCTGGGTGATGGCGGACGCGGCGTGGCCCGCTTCACCCTGGACGAGAAACCGCGCGACGATGCTGCGGCGGCCATTGCGGCGCTGCGCGCCGAAGGCATGCGCATCCATCTCGCCAGCGGCGACGGCGACGCGGCGGTGCTGCGGCTGGCGCAGGCGCTCGGCATCGATTCGACGCTCGCCCGCCAGTCGCCGGAAGACAAGCTGGCGCGTGTACGGCAACTGCAGTCCGAAGGCCGCATCGTCGCGATGGTCGGCGACGGCCTGAACGACGCGCCGGTGCTGGCCGGTGCCGACGTATCGGTCGCGATGGGCGAAGGCGCACCGCTGGCGCAGCAGGCGGCGGACCTCGTGGCTACCGGCCCGTCGCTGCTGCGCATCGCCGACGCCGTGCGCGTGGCGCGGCTGTCGCGCCGGCTGGTGAAGCAGAACCTGGCTTGGTCCGCCGGCTACAACCTGCTCGCCGTGCCGCTGGCGGCCGCCGGCATGGTGACGCCGTGGATCGCGGCGCTGGGCATGGCGGTATCCTCGTTGGTAGTGACCCTCAACGCGCTGCGCCTGGCGCGCACCTCCACGGAGATGGCGGCATGAATATCCTGCTGATGCTGTTGCCGATCAGCCTGGTCCTGCTGGGACTGGCCATCGCGGCGTTCGCATGGGCGGTGCGCAAGGGCCAGTTCGACGATCTCGACACGCCCGCGCTGGATATCCTCGACGACGCGCCGGCGAAGCCGCGTGCGCCGGCCACGCCGCCCGTCCGCGAAGGCGACGATGGCGCCTGACGTTCCGGTCCTGCTCGCCGCGCTGCTGGCCGGCCTGGTGGGCAGTACGCACTGCGCGGTGATGTGCGGCGGCATTGCCACCGGCTTCTCCGCGGTGTCGTCCCGGCAGGGGTGGGGCAGCGCGCTGCAGCTCAATCTCGGTCGCGTCGCCGGCTACACGCTGGCAGGTGCGCTGGTCGGTGCGTTCGGCGGCGGCCTGCTGTCGCTGGCGCGGCACGAGACCGCCGCGCTCGCCATGCGCGTCGGCGTGGGGCTGGCGCTCGTCGTGCTGGCGTTGCGCCTGCTCGACCAGCGTGGGCGACTCGACTTCCTTGCCCGTCCCGGCGCGAAGGTGTGGCAGGCGCTGCGCCCGCTGCATGCGCGCGTGCTGCCGGCCGACACGCTGCCGCGCAGACTGGCGGCGGGCGCGTTGTGGGGCTGGCTGCCCTGCGGGCTGAGCCTGAGCCTGCTGACGGTGGCCTGGCTGCAGGCCAATGCGCGCGATGCCGCATTGACGATGGCCATGTTCGGCCTGGGCACGCTGCCGATGATGGTGACGCTGACCTGGTCCGGCGCACGCCTGGGCCGCCACTGGCAGCGCACGGCGGTGCGGCGCACGGCGGCCGGCTTCGTGCTCTTCGCGGGCGTGCTGACGATCGCCTCGCCATGGCTGATGCGGCATCCCGCGCTGCACGGCGTACTCGCCGCGCTCGGCTGCCAGCCGCTGCCGACATGAGTGCAGGCACGACGGAAGCGCCGGAGGGCGCGACGGCGAAAGCGCGCCTGCAGGCCATCGGCGATGTCGCGCGCACGCCGTTGCGCGCCGCCGCGGCGCTGGGCGTGGCAGGCGGCGTGCTGGTGCTGCCGCAGGCCGCACTGATCGCGGTGTGCCTGCAACGCGTGTTCGTCGACCATGCGCCGCCAGCGACCCTGCTGCCGCTGCTCGCGGCCCTGCTGGCGACGCTGCTGCTGCGTGCCGGGTCGGGATGGGCGAGCCGCCGGCTCGCCGACCGTGCGGTCGAGTCGATCCGTGTCGACCTGCGCGCCCGCATCGCGCGCGGACTGGTCGCGCGCGGGCCGGTCTGGGTACGGTCGCAGCAGAGCGGTGCGCTGGCCGAACGGATGGGTGCGCACGTGGATGCGCTCGAAGGCTACTTCGGCGGCTTCGTGCCATTGCGGGCGGAAGTGGTGGGCGTGCCGCTGGCGATCCTGCTCGCCGTTTTTTCCGTCGACCGCACCGTCGGGCTGGTGCTGCTGCTGACGATGCCGCTGGTGCCCGTCTTCATGATGCTGGTGGGCCTGGGCGCGCAGGCGGCCAGCCAGCGCCAGCTGCAGGCGCTGACACGGATGGGAGGGCACTTCGCCGATCGTCTGCGCGGGCTGGGGCTGATCCGGCTGTACGGCCGCGGTGACACCGAACTGCAGGGCATCCGCGCCGCCGCAGAGGAACTGCGCGTGCGCAGCCTGCGTGTGCTGCGCATCGCCTTCCTGTCGTCGGCGGTGCTGGAGTTCTTCGCCTCGCTCAGCGTGGCGATGATCGCGCTGTATCTCGGCCTGACCTATCTGGGCATGCTCGACCTGCGCGCCGCGCCGCTGACGCTGGGCGTGGGCGTGTTCTGCCTGCTGCTGGCACCGGAGTTCTACGCGCCGCTGCGGCGTCTCGCCACCCACTACCATGACCGCGCTTCGGCGCTGGCCGCGATGGACGAGATTGCGGCGGTGCTGGAGCACGATGCTCCCGTCGCCACGGACGACGGCGTCGGGAAGCCGGCCCCCTCGGCATCGTTCATCAGCGCGCGCGGCATCGCGCTGCGCCATCCCGCCGCCACGCGCGAAGTACTGCACGACGTCACGCTGGAGTTGCAACGCGGCCAACACGTCGCGCTGACCGGCGCCAGCGGCGACGGCAAAAGCACGCTGCTGGAGGCGCTGGCCGGCTGGCTGCCGGCGCACGCGGGCACTGTGCAGCGCGCGTCCGGCCTGCGTATCGGCTACGCGCCGCAGCGTCCCTTCCTGTTCGCCGGCACGCTGCGCGACAACCTGCGCATGGCCAAGCCCGATGCCTCCGAGGCGGAGCTCGAACGGGCAGCCGATGCCGCGCAGGTGATGCGCTTTGCGGCGCGGTTGCCGGACGGGTTGGATACGGTGATCGGCGAGCGCGGCTTCGGCCTGTCCGGCGGCGAGGCACGGCGCGTGGCGCTGGCACGCGTATTCCTGCGCGACCCCGACCTGCTGCTCCTCGACGAGCCCACCGCCTTCCTCGATCCCGCCACCGAGGCCGCGGTCCTGCAGGCGATCCGGCAGTTCGCGCGTGACCGCAGCGTGCTGATGGCGACCCACAGCACGGCGGCGCAGGCGGCAATGGACCAGGTCTGGCAGGTACGCGACGGCCGCCTGCACGGCAACGGAGGAACGCCGTGAACGGGCGCCGCGACGACGACACGACCGCGCTGCGCCACGTGCTGGCAACGCATCGGCGGTTCGGCGCGCTGGCGGTCGGACTGTTGTTGCTGACGCTGCTGGCGGGCACCGCCCTGCTGGGACTGTCCGGCCATTTCCTCACCGCCGCCGCACTGGCCGGCAGCGGAGCGCTCGGATTCAACTTCTTCGGCCCATCCGCGGGCATCCGTGCGCTGACCTTCGTCCGCATCCTGTCGCGCTACGGCGAGAAGCTGATCGGCCACGACGTGACGTTGCGCATCGCGCGCGATCTGCGCGCATGGTTCTTCGCCCGCGCATTGCCGCTCGCGCCGTTGGGATTGGGCCGCTTCCGCGTCGGCGAACTGATGGCGCGGCTGATGGCGGACATCGACGCGGTGGACGGCCTGCTGGTGCGTGCGGTCGGCCCGCTGCTCGCGCTGCTGTCGCTGTGCCTGCTCGCGAGTCTGGTGGCACTGGTCGTCCTGCCGCTGGCCGGCATCGTGCTGCTGGTCGCGCTGGCGCTGATCGCGGCACTGGCGCCATGGCTGGCGACGCGGAGCGTCGCCGCCCTGGAAGACGAGCGTGCCGCCAGCCGCACCCGCCTGCGCGCCGCCGTGCAGGAGGGCATCGAAGGCCACCTGGACTTGGTGGCGATGGATGCGACCTCGGCATGGCTCGACGCGCTGGACACGCGCAGTCGCGACCTGGCGCGGTGGGAGGAGCGCCGCAAGCAGCGTCTGGCGCTCGCGACGCTCGCCCACGCACTGGTCTCGGCGTTCACGCTGCCCGCGATGCTGTGGGTACTGCTGTCGGCCGTGCACGCGGAACGCCTCGGCGCCGCCGCCGCGGGCGGACTGTTCTTCCTGACCGTGGCCGTGCTGGATGCCTGTGCGGCCATCGCGCCGGCCTGGCAGGCTTGGCGGGCGGCGACCGTCGCCGCGCAGCGTCTGCAGGACGCGGTAGATCGCCCTGCGACGGACGGCGAAGGCCGCGGTACGCGATCACCGGCCGCAGGCGGCGCACTCGACCTGCAGGAGATCGTGTTCGCGTGGCCGGGCACGACACGGCGCGTGCTCGATGGTGCCAGCCTCCATCTTGCGCCCGGCGAGCGCGTGCTGGTGGCGGGCGACAGCGGCGAAGGCAAGTCGTCGCTGCTGGCGCTGGTGCTCGGATTGCGGACGCCGCAGGCAGGCCAGGTGCTGTTCGCGGGCGATGACCTGCGGTCGCTGGATCAGGCGCACTGGCATGCGCGCATCGCGTGGCTGCCGCAGGACGCGCCGGTGTTCTCCGGCAGCGTGCGCGGGAACCTGCAGCTCGGCGATCCCACCGCCGACGACGCGCGCCTGTGGCGCGTGCTGGCGCAGGTGAAGCTCGATACCCGTTTCCGCGAGACCGGCCTCGACACGTGGGTGGGCGAGAACGGCGCGACGCTGTCGGCCGGGCAGGCACGCCGCCTTGCGCTGGCGCGTGCCCTGCTGCGCGACGCACCGCTGCTGCTGCTCGACGAGCCGACCGAAGGCCTCGACCAGGACACCGCCGATGCGCTGATGCGCGACCTCGTGGAGGCCGGCGAAGGGCGCAGCATGCTGATCATCAGCCACGCGGCATTGCCGGAAGGCGTGGTGGATGCGCGCTACCGGCTGCGGGCCGGGAAGCTGGTGAGGGAATGACCCTTTGAGATTGGTGTGGGAGCGACGTAAGTCGCGATGAAGCGTTACCGGTAGACCATCGCGACTTACGTCGCTCCCACACCTATACCCACCGCAAGCTCAACCGGCCTTCAGGCGCGCGCTTCGGCCAGCGCGTCCAGCCGCGTGCGATTGAGCAGCCGCACGTGGTGCGGATCGTCGGTGGCGATGCTGCCTTCCTGCCGCAGGCGGGTGAAGCTGCGGCTCACGGTCTCGACGGTCAGGCCCAGGTAGTCGGCGATGTCGGTGCGCGTCATCGGCAGGATCACTTCGCTGTCGTCCTGACCCTGGCGGCGGCGGCGCTGCGCCATGTCGACCAGGAAGCCGGCCAGCCGCTCCATCGGATTCAGCCGCGCCAGCGCCATCAGGTTGCCGCGGGTGGCATCGAGCTCGACGCAGGCGCGTTCGAGCAGTTCGCGCTCCAGCTCCGGATGGTCGTGGCAGAGGCTGCGCATGTCGGCCATCGAGAACTCGCACAGCGTGCTGTCGGTGATGGCCTCGATCGTGTGCTTGTAGTGGGAGGTGCCGGAGAAACCGATGAAATCGCCCGGCATCAGGAACCCGGCCACCAGCCGGCGACCGTCCGGCAGCAGCCGGATCCGGCGCAGCGCGCCCTTGGTCACGGTGAACACGCCCCGCCGCGGCTCGCCCTCGCGGACCAGGGCCTCGCCCGCCTTCAGCCGCGCATCGTCGGCCAGCGACTCCATGGCATGGGCCTTGGAGACGGGCAGGGCAGCGCAGATGGCCAGGTGGCGCACCAGGCAGCCCCCGCAGCCACGCGAGTTGGCCTGGCAGACGGCGCCGTCGCTGGGCGCGGGGGTCACCGGAGTGTCGTTCTGGCGGAGGATGCGAAGGCTCATGGCGGTCGGCTACGTGGGTCTTCGTAACCCATGATACGCCCGCACACCGTTGATTTCCGCACTGCGACAATCGGTCGCAGACGGGGTTTTCAGCCCCGATTCCCCCATTCAGCCCCGGATTCGGGTACAGTGCGCGCCGCTTGCCTGCGGCCGTTCGTTTCCCCGATGGTCCGCCGGCGCAGGGAATTCCACGCGAGTTCCCGCGCCCGCCCCGCTCCGACTTCTTTCGTTGCGCAAGCTCGGTAGCGCCGTTTTGGCGCCTCCGCACCCCTTCTCGCAGCGCGGTTTCAGGGAACGCTTCGAGTCACGGTCTTGCCGCATTCCGCGCGTCCTACGTTGCCGCACATCGCTGTGCCGGCGTTGCGTGCGTGTCCGGCCGACCGGCTTTGGAGCTTCCACCATGACGTTTGAAACCTTGGGCCTGGCGCCCGCCCTGCTGCGCGCGCTCGACGAACAGGGCTACACCCAGCCCACCCCCATCCAGGAACAGGCCATCCCGCTGGCCCTGGCCGGCCACGACCTGCTGGCGGGCGCGCAGACCGGTACCGGCAAGACCGCCGCATTCGGCCTGCCACTGATCCAGTACCTGGCCACGACCCCGCAGGAAGTGCAGCGCGGCGGCCCGCGCAAGCCGCGCGCCCTGGTGCTGACGCCGACCCGCGAACTGGCCGTGCAGGTGCACGACAGCCTGCGTGGCTACGGCAAGTACCTGCGCATTCCCAGCACCACCATCTACGGCGGCGTCGGCATGGGCAACCAACTGGACGCGCTGCGCCGTGGCGTGGACCTGGTGATCGCCTGCCCGGGCCGCCTGATCGACCACCTCGAGCGCCGCAGCGTGGACCTGTCGGGCATCGAGATCCTGGTGCTGGACGAGGCCGACCGCATGCTCGACATGGGCTTCCTGCCGTCGATCAAGCGCATCCTGGCCAAGCTGCCGCGCCAGAACCGCCAGACCATGCTGTTCTCCGCCACCTTCGCCGACCCGATCCGCGAGTTGGCGCTGGAGTTCATGCACGATCCGAAGCAGATCCAGGTGACCCCGCGCAACACCGTCGCCGAGACCATCACCCATCGCGTGCACCCGGTCGATGGCAGCCGCAAGCGCGACCTGCTGCTGCACCTGCTGGCGCAGGACAGCCGCCTGCAGACGCTGGTGTTCGCCCGTACCAAGCACGGCAGCGACAAGCTGGCGACGTTCCTGGAGAAGAGCGGCATCAAGACCGCGGCGATCCACGGCAACAAGTCGCAGGGTGCGCGCCAGCGCGCGCTCAGCGACTTCAAGGCCGGCCGCATCAACGTGCTGGTCGCCACCGACATCGCCGCGCGCGGCATCGATATCGACCAGCTGCCGCAGGTGATCAACTTCGATCTGCCGATGGTGGCCGAGGACTACGTGCACCGCATCGGCCGCACTGGCCGCAACGGCTCGACCGGCCAGGCCATCTCGCTGGTCGCGCAGGACGAAGCCAAGTACCTGCGCGCGATCGTGCGCCTGCTCAACCGCGACATGGACATCCGCGACGTGCCCGGCTTCGAGCTGCAGACGCCGATCCGCTGGGGCAACAGCGCTCCCGGCAAGGCCGAGCAGCCGGCCGGCGAGCGCACCCCGCGCCGCAACGGTCCGCAGAAGCACGCTCGTCGTCCGCACGGCGATGCGCCGCGCCACGCGCATGCCGGCCCGAAGAAGCACGGCGGCCAGCGCCGTGACGGGGGCCGTTCCGGCGGCGCGCGCCAGGGCCAGTCGCGTCCGGCCCGCTAAGCTGCACCCCTCGCGCGGCACCGCCCCCGGTGCCGCGCGCTTCCACGCTCCTGGAACCGTCGCATGGACATCTTCAAGGTTTTCACCGTCGAAGCCGCGCACCGCCTGCCGCACGTGCCGGAGGGCCACAAGTGCGCGCGTCTGCACGGGCACTCGTTCCGCATCGAGCTGCACCTGTCCGGCCCGATGGATCCGCATGCGGGCTGGGTCATGGACTTCGCCGACGTGAAGGCGGCCTTCAAGCCGATCTACGACCGGCTCGACCATCACTACCTCAACGACATTCCCGGTCTGGAGAACCCCACCAGCGAGCGGCTGGCTGCGTGGATCTGGGATCAGGCCAAGCCGGTCCTGCCGCTGCTCAGCGCGGTAGTGGTGCACGAAACCTGCACCTCCGGGAGCCGCTATACCGGCCCCTGAGGGCATGGAACCGGTTTCATACCAGTCCCTACAAGCGTTTGATTTTTAATGGTTCCTGACCGTTCGTCGGATTTCCATACGGCCGTTATTGCACTGCAACATGGATAGGCTTATGCTGCGCCGCAACAGATGGGAAATCCCTTTCAGGAGTCCGCCATGACCACGCAATTCAACGAAAGCTTCAGCCAGTTCACGCACCAGTTCGCCGCCGCCGCTTCGCGCGCCAACCGCCTGGCCCTGGAAAGCGCCGAGACCGTGTTCGGTGTGCAGCTGAAGACCTTCGAAAAGAACGTCGACGCCACCACGTCCTTCTTCGGCGAACTCGCCGAGACGCGCGACCTGGACGGTTACAAGAACCTGTGGCCGAAGGGCCTGCAGGTCGCCAAGGACAACGCCGAGCGCGTCGTCGCCGCCAGCCAGGAAGTGTTCGGCCTGAGCCTCAAGACCGGTGAAGCCTTCGGCCAGCTGGTGAAGACCCAGTTCGAGACCGCGACCGACAACGTCCAGGCCTCCGTGGCCAAGGCGACCAAGGCCGCCAAGGGCAAGTAAGACCCGCTCTGCTCCACCGTTTATTGCGCGGCTCCCCCTCCCTCCGCGCAGACCGACCCGGCAGCCCCCACGCTGCCGGGTTTTTTATTGCGTGCGTTTGCGCTAGGGCACCGTGAAGTGCGTGGCCATGGCGCGCGCATCGGCCTCGGGCGCATACGGCAGGCGTCCCCAGCACGGCACCGGCAGGCGCGCCGAGAGCAGGGCGAAGTTTTCGTCCCTGCGCTCCATGTCCGGATCGACCTCGTTGGCGATCCAGCCCACCAGTTGGGCGCCGTCGTCCTGGATCGCCCGCGCACTCAATCGCGCGTGATTGATGCAGCCCAGCCGCATGCCCACGACGAGCACCACGGGCAGGCGCAACTCCTGCACCAGGTGCCGCTGGTCGAGCGTAGCGGTCAGCGGCGCCGCCCAGCCACCGACACCCTCCACCAGCACAAGGTCGGCCAGCGGGTGCAGGCGTTCGAAGGCGGACACCAGCACGCCCAGCTGCACGTCCACGCCGGCGTCGCGTGCGGCGATCTCCGGCGCCAGCGGCGCGGGCAGCGCATACGGATTGAGGTCATCGTAGGGCGGTACCGGATCGCTCGCCGCCTGCAGCGCGAGCGCATCGTCGTTGCGCCAGCCCCGCGGCGTCGCCGTGCAGCCGCTGGCGACCGGCTTCATGCCGACCGCGCGCATCCCTCGCGCACGGAATGCATGCAGCAGGGCCGCGCTGGCCACAGTCTTGCCGACGCCGGTATCGGTGCCGGTGATGAACAAGCGGTCCATCGCCCTATCCATCTGCCTGCTCCGGCCAGCGCGCCGCGCCCCAGCGTTGTCCGCGCACGTGCACCAGCCCGGCGAACGACAGCAGGAAGTACACGCACCCTGGCAACGCGACCTGCCACGACCGCGACTGGTCGGTCAGCAGTAAGGCGATCGCCACGGATATCAGGCTGACGAGCACGAAGTAGGCATGCGAAGCGACTTCGCCCGCTGCATTGGATGCCCCTTCGCCATCCAGTGCCAACCGTCGGCGCGCACACCACGCCAGCACGTACAGGCCGCCGATGCAGGCCGACATGGAGGCGAACGCCAGCCCGTAGAAGACGAACATGAAGGCCAGCGGGCGCGGACCGTTCGCATCGGACAGCGGCATCGGCAACCAGCCGCCGGTGATCCAGCCGAAAAAAGTGCCGAGCAGCAGCCGCAGCGGATACACGTAGACCAGCACCAGGAACACCAGCAGCAGGCTTAGCAGCGTGGCCGGCACGGTGCCCAGCCGATAGCGGCGGCTCCAGCGCACGTGGGCGTACCAGAACATCGCCACCATCGCGAAACTGGCCGCGAACGCGGGCACATTCTTCAGTGCCTGCAGCAGCCCCGCCATGCTGTCGGGAATGCGTTCGACCGAGATCACGAGCAGGGTGACCGCGAACGCGAACGCGGCGTCGACGAACGCCTCCAGCCGTGTCACGCCATGACCGCGCCAGCCCGCTTCATCCTCGTGATCGCGCATGCACCCACTCCCCTGTCGCCCACGCAAGGCCCCGCTTGTGTGACACATCATATCGGGCCGCCCAGCAGACGCGGGGAGTAGAATCGACCCATGTCATTCACTTCCCAGACGCTCACCGGCAGCAAGCCGGAACAATACGCACAGCTGGCCGAACAGGCCCGTGCCCTGCTGGCCGGCGAACCCGACCGCATCGCCAACGCGGCCAACCTGTCGGCGCTCCTTTATCACGCCCTGCCGGACTTCAACTGGGCGGGTTTCTACTTCTTCGATGGCCGGGAATTGGTGGTCGGTCCGTTCCAAGGCTTACCAGCCTGCGTGCGGATCCCGTTGGACAAGGGGGTCTGCGGAGCCGCCGCACGCACCCGCCAGACCCAGCGCGTGGACGATGTGGAGGCCTTCCCGGGCCACATCGCCTGTGACTCCGCGTCACGCTCGGAACTGGTGGTACCGCTGGTGAAAGGGGATGAACTGGTCGGCGTGCTCGACCTGGACAGCCCACGCCTGGCGCGCTTCGATGCCGACGACCAGGCGGGCATGGAACGCATCGCCGCCATCTTCGTGGATTCGCTGACATGACAGGCACCAAGCTGCGCAACATCGGCCCCAAGTCCGCCGCCTGGCTACGCCAGGTCGGCCTGCGCACGCAGGAGGACCTGGAGTCGGTGGGCGCGGTGGAAGCCTTTATCCGGGTGAAGCGCGCGGGATTCCGTCCCAGCCTCAACCTGCTGTACGCGCTGGAAGGCGCGCTGCTGGACTGCCACTGGCAGCAGTTGCCTGAAGACCGCCGCAGCGAACTGCTGGTGGCCTACGACGCCGCCGCAGCCTTGCTGCCCCCGCCGCGCGGCCGCCCCGCCGCCGGCCCGGTGACCACCACGCACACCGAGCGTGAGGAAGACACGGGACCTTCGCTGAACCTGTTCGACTCGCGCGGCGACGACTGATCCACCCCATCCCGTATACTGCGCGCGCTTTCAGGTGACCCCGGCAGTCCTGCCATGGGTTGAAACGGGAAGCCGGTGACCCGCACACGCGGCATTCCGGCGCTGCCCCCGCAACGGTAGGCGAAGACAACCGCGGCATCGGCCACTGTGCGATCACGCATGGGAAGGCGCCACGGCAGCGTGCACGGCACGCCTTCGCAAGCCCGGAGACCGGCCTGGAAGTCCACTGGTTGCGATGCGGAGGGCGTCGCGGCGTGCCGCGCCGCCGCCTGTCTGCCGCGCTGTCCGCAACGCTCCCTCTCCTGCATCGCAACTCCACGCCGAAATGAATGCGCGCGGGGCGCGCGATGGAGTTGAGTCCGATGTACAGCCGTCATTCCCTTTCCCTTCTCGCCGCCGCGGTCGCGCTGGCCCTCCCGTTCGCCGCGCAGGCACAGGACGCCACCGATCTCGACGAGATCGTCGTCACCGGCACGCGTACCGACGTCGCCGTGCGCGACAGCCTGGCGCCGGTGCAGGTCATTGCCCGCGAGGAGATCGAACGCAGCCAGTCGCGTTCGCTGATCGACCTGCTGAAGGGTCGCGCAGGTATCGGCTTCACCAACCAGGGCGGCCTGGGCAAGCTGAGCACCCTCAACATCCGCGGCACCGAGTCCGACCACGTGCTGGTGCTGGTCGACGGCATCCGCATCGGCTCGGCGACCGCCGGCTTGGCGTCGTTCCAGGACCTGCCGGTCGACCAGATCGAGCGCATCGAGATCGTGCGCGGCCCGCGCTCCAGCCTGTACGGCTCGGAAGCGATCGGCGGCGTCATCCAGATCTTCACCCGTCGCGGCACGCAGGGCCTGTCGCGCGAACTGCGTATCGGTGGCGGCAGCAACAACCTGCGCGAAGCCAGCGGTGGCTTCGCCTACGGCGGCGAACGTGGCTGGATCGGCGCCAACGCCGCCTATCAGGAAACCGACGGCATCAACGCCTGCCGGGGCTCGGGCACGCTGTTCCAGGGCTGCTTCACCGACGAACCCGATGACGACGGCTACCGCAATGTCTCGCTGAACGTTCGCGGCGGCTACAAGCTGACCGACACGCTGACGCTGGAAGGCCATGCGCTGAACGCCGATGCCTTCAACGAATTCGACGGCAGCATCTACGGCGGCAACGAAGCCGACAACGTGCAGCAGGTACTGGGCAGCAAGCTGACGTGGAAGCCGTCCGGCGCCACCACGCTCACCGCGCAGGTCGGTCGTGCGTCCGACAAATCGGACAACTACTTCGCGGACGCCACCTCCGGCACCCGTGCGTACGTCAGCACGTTCGACACGCGTCGCGACACCGCCTCGCTACAGGGCGACTTCGCGTTCGGCGAGCAGCACCTGCTGACCGCTGGTGCCGACTGGCAGCGCGACGAGGTCACCAGCAGCGTCGACTTCGTCAACGACACCGTCGGCGTACCCGTGGACAGCCGCGACAACACCGGCGTATTCATCGAATACCAGGGCCGCTTCGGCGCGCAGCAGGTGCAGGCGAGCGTGCGCAACGACGACAACGACCAGTTCGGCAACCACGTCACCGGCAACCTCGGCTGGGGTCTCGCGTTTGGCGGCGGCTTCAAGCTGACGGTCAACGCCGGCACTGGTTTCAAGGCACCGACCTTCAACGACCTGTACTACCCGTTCTCCGGTAATGCGCTGCTGGAACCCGAGCGCTCCAAGACGCTCGACATCGGCTTGTCGCAGTACGGCGATGCGTGGAACTGGGGCGTCAACGTCTACGAGACGCGCATCGAGGACCTGATCGCGCTGGACAGCAACTGGTTGCCGGCGAACACCGACGAAGCGCGCATCCGCGGCCTCGAACTGACGGGCGCGGTGACGCTGGCCGGCTTCGACATCGCCGCGCAGGTCAGCCACACCGATCCGCGCAACCATACGAGCGGCCTGAACTACGACAACCTGCTGGCACGCCGCGCGCGCAACACGGCGCGCGTCGACGTGGACCGTGCGTTCGGCGACTTCCGCATCGGCGTGACCGGCTACGGCGCCAGCCACCGCTACGACAACGCCGCCAACAGCGTCCGCCTGGCGGGCTACGGCACGCTGGACCTGCGTCTGGAGTACGCCATCACCGACGAATGGTCGGTGCAGGCGCGCGCCAGCAACGTGTTCGACCGCGAGTACGAAACGATCGCCTGGTACAACCAGCCCGGTCGCGAGTACGGCCTGAGCCTGCGCTACAGCGCGCGCGACTGATTCGGACGGACGAAGAAGGCCGGCAATGGACTGTTCCGTTGCCGGCCTTTTTGTTGCCTGCGTGCAGAGGTAAACAGGAAGCCCCGCTTTCCGTGCTCATGACCATGCAACCTGCTTCCCGTGTGACCGTCGTTCCTACCGACCCCGCCAAGCTACTGCGCACGCTGTGCAACCACTGGCGGCACAAGTTCGAGATCGAACGCCCCGACGACACCCATGCGCGCATTCCGTTCGACGACCTCGGCCCGGCTGACTTCGCGGTGGAAGGCGACGCACTGCTGATCACGCTGTACGCGCCCGATGCGGAAGCACGCACACGCCTGCAGGACGTGATCGCCTCGCACCTGCGTCGCTTCGAGCGCAACGAGGCCCTCGTGTTCGACTGGCAAGCGGCGTAACAAGCCGCCTACGCTTCCTGCGGATCGAACAACCCGGCCTGCACGACGGTTTCCTCGCGATCCCGGAATCCCGACAGGCCCACCCCGACCAGGCGATAGCGCGTCGCGGGCGGCAGGTCCACGCGCTCGCGCAACGCCAGCGCGATGTCGATGAATTCCTGCGCGGAGGCTGGCGGCGATTCCGGTGTAAAACTGCGCGTCAGGATGCGGAACTGCGCCGTCTTCAGCTTCAGCACCACGGTGCGGCCGATGCGCTCGGTCTTGCGACTGGCGGCCCACGCCTTCTCGGCGATGCGCAGGATGTGGGGTTCCAGTTCGGACAGCAGCAGGTCGGTGGCGAAGGTGTCTTCGGATGAGATCGACTGCACCGGCTGGTCGGGTTCCACCGGTCGCTCGTCGATACCGTGTGCGCGCCGGTACAGTCCACCGCCGAAACTGCCGTAGCGCGTTTCCAGCTCGTGCTGCGAGTACGCACGCAGGTCGCCGACCGTGCGGATGCCATCGGCATTGAGCCTGCCCTGCATCACCTTGCCGACGCCGGGGATGCGCTCGACCGGCAGCGGCGTCAGGAACGCCTCCACCTGGTGCGGCCGCAGCACGAACTGTCCGTCCGGCTTGCGCCAGTCGGACGCGATCTTGGCGAGGAACTTGTTCGGTGCCACGCCGGCCGAGGCCGTCAGCTGGGTCTCTTCGCGGATCTGCGCGCGGATCGTTTCGGCCACCGCGGTCGCGGTCGGCAAGTCGGACTTCGGCGCGGTGACGTCGAGATAGGCTTCGTCCAGCGACAGCGGTTCGACCAGGTCGGTATGGCGCAGGAAGATCTCGCGCACCTGCCGCGATACCGCCTTGTAGCGCGCGAAATCGGGCGGCACGAAGACGGCCTGCGGACACAACCGCTCCGCGCGTACCGCCGGCATCGCCGAACGCACACCGAAGACGCGCGCCTCGTATGACGCCGCACACACCACCGAGCGCTCGCCGCGCCACGCCACCACCACCGGCCGTCCACGCAGCGACGGATCGTCGCGCTGCTCCACCGACGCGTAGAAAGCGTCCATGTCGATGTGGATGATCTTGCGCATCACGCGATGATATCGGCCGCCGTACGCGATCGCATGGATGCGTGCGGCGACGATACGGCTGCGTGTGGAGTCGCGGACAGAATGCGCCAAACCCTTGCCGCGATTGCCTCGCGCCGATGGTACGCCGGCGTATGGAAAAACCGCCGTTGATCTGCATCAAGACAAGCGTATGCACATGTGTGCATTATTTGCGCCTTCGCAGAACGGACCACGCAATGAACGCCCCCGCTTCCTTCTCGCGCGAACAGCTGCTGGCCAGCGCACGCGGTGAACTGTTCGGCCCCGACAGCGGCCGCCTGCCCAACGACCCGATGCTGATGTTCGATCGCATCACCGAGATCCGCCAGGACGGTGGCGCCCACGGCAAGGGCATGGTGCGCGCCGAGCTCGATATCCATCCCGACCTGTGGTTCTTCCAGTGCCACTTCCTCGGCGATCCGGTGATGCCGGGCTGCCTGGGCCTGGATGCGATGTGGCAGCTGACCGGTTTCTTCCTGACGTGGATCGGCGCGCCCGGCCGCGGTCGTGCGCTCGGTTCCGGCGAAGTGAAGTTCACCGGCCAGGTGCTGCCGACGGCGAAGCGCGTCAGCTACGAGATCGACATCAGCCGCGTGGTCAATCGCAAGCTGGTGCTGGCGGTGGCCGACGGCCGCATGCTGGTCGACGGCCGCGAGATCTACACCGCGCGCGACCTGCGCGTGGGCCTGTTCACCTCGACAGAGAGCTTCTGACCATGCGTCGTGTCGTCATCACCGGCCTGGGCATCACCTCCTGCCTGGGCAACGATGCGGATACCGTGTCGGCCGCGCTGCGCGAAGGCCGCTCGGGCATCCGCCACATCCCGCAGTACGCCGAACTCGGCTTCCGCAGCCACGTGGGCGGCGCGCCGGAGATCGATCTCGACGCGCAGATCGACCGCAAGCAGAAGCGCTTCATGGGCGATGCCGCAGCGTTCGCGCATATCGCGTTGCGCGACGCCATCGCCGATGCTGGCCTGGACGAGGCACTGGTCAGCCAGCCGCGCACCGGGCTGATCGCCGGCTCCGGCGGCGGTTCGGCCGAATGGCAGATCGAAGCGGCCGACCTGCTGCGTGCACGCGGTATCCGCAAGGTCGGCCCGTACATGGTGCCGCGCACGATGTGCTCCACCGTGTCGGCCACGCTCGCCACAGCGTTCAAGATCAAGGGCGTCAGCTATTCGATCTCGGCGGCATGCGCGACCTCCGCGCACTGCATCGGCGCCGCGGCGGACCTCATCCGCGCCGGGCGCCAGGACATCGTGTTCGCCGGCGGCGGTGAAGAGCTGCACTGGGCGCTGACGATGATGTTCGATGCGATGGGCGCGTTGTCGAGCAAGCGCAACGACGATCCGACGCACGCGTCGCGTCCATATGACGCGGATCGCGACGGCTTCGTCATTGCCGGCGGCGGCGGCATGCTGGTGCTCGAGGACTACGACCACGCCGTGAAGCGCGGCGCACGCATCCATGCCGAATTGCTGGGCTATGGCGTGACCTCCGACGGGGCCGACATGGTCGCCCCGTCCGGAGAAGGCGCCGTGCGCTGCATGCAGATGGCACTGGAGGGCGTCACCGCGCCGCTCGATTACCTCAACACGCATGGCACCTCGACCCCGCTGGGCGACGTGATCGAGCTCGACGCGATCCGCAACGCACTCGGCGACACCCTGCCGCCGATCTCGTCCACCAAGGCCCTGTCCGGTCACTCGTTGGGCGCCGCCAGCGTGCACGAAGCGATCTACTGCCTGCTGATGATGCGCGACGGTTTCATCGCCGGCTCGGCCAATATCGAGACGCTGGATGAAGGCGCCACCGCCTTCCCCATCGTGCAGGCGAGCCGCGACGCGACGTTGAACACCGTGATGTCGAACAGCTTCGGTTTCGGCGGCACCAATGCCAGCCTGGTGTTCGGCCGGGTTTGAGACGGCTCAGCGGGCGTCGACGGCGCGACGCCCCAGCGCCGGATCGTCGGTGAAGAAGCCGCCGATCCCCAGCGCAAGGTAGGCACGGATCTCCGCAAGAGATCCCGCCTCGCTGCGCGTACGTGGATCCTCGCCTTCGCGCAGCGCCATCGGCAGGAAGTGGTTCTCCGGCCGGAAGGTGTAGGGCCAGACCTCCAGCCCCGCATTGCGCGCGTCCGACGCCAGCGACGTCGGCGTCCCCAGCGCGCCGTCGTCGGCGACCGGGATCAGCAAGCGCGTCCACGGCCCGATGATCTCGGCGTAGCCAGCGATGTCCTTCAACCCTGCCGGCGTCATCAGGTCGGCATAGCGCGTCGGCTTTCCTGCCGCCAGCGCATCGCCCGGCTGCGCGTCCGGCATCTCGAGCAACTGCAGCAACCGGATGTTGGGATGCGAAGGCCCCAGGCGCCTGCGCAGCGCGCGCAGGTTGGCCTGCTCGAACGACTGGATAACCACGGGCGCCTCGCGCGTGTAGGCATGCGCGGCCAGCACCTCCAGCAGCCGGTCCTCCATCGGCAGCCCGATCTGCTGGAAGTGGCTGGGGTGCTTGATCTCAGGAATCAGGCCGATCGTGCGCCCGTTGCGCGCGGCCTGTTCCGCGGCCAGCGCGATGATCTCGTCGAGCGTCGCCACCTCGAACCGGCCGTCGTGCGCCGTTCCCCGCAGCTCGGGCAGACGTTCCCGCGCCCGCAACGTCTTCAGTTCGGCCAACGTGAAGTCTTCGGTGAACCAGCCCTCGACCGACGTGCCGTCGATCACCTGTCGACGCTTGCGCGCGGCGAACGCGGGCCGCTGCGCCACGTCGGTGGTGCCGCCGATCTCGTTCTCGTGGCGTGCCACCAACACGCCATCGCGGGTGGCGACCAGGTCCGGCTCGATGTAATCCGCACCGTCCGCGATCGCGCGCGCATAGGCGGCCAGCGTGTGCTCGGGCAGGTGCGCGCTGGCACCCCGGTGGGCGATGACGAGCGGCTCTGCCTTCGCCTCGGTGGACAGGGCTGCGGTCATGGTGAGCAGGAGGGGCAGCAGGCGGCGGAACGGCATCGACGGATCCTCATCTGCGCCAGCATGCCACGGGCGGCGCGTGGCCCGGAAAGCACGAAGCCCGGCATCGACCGGGCTTCGCCGCAACGTGGGAGGAGAGAGGGACCTCGTTGCTGGCGCCATTGTCCCTGCGGCTTGTTACACCTGCGCGACAGGCGTCATCGGCCAGTCATCCGGCCCGGGCGGTCCCGCGCCGCCGCTTGACAGCATTACATGTAAGCAATAAGTTCAATTTCATGACAGCCTCCCGTCCCGCGATCAAGGCCTCCACGTTGCATGTCCGCAACTACCGCGAGCGCATGCGCGAGCAGGGGCTGGTCAAGAAGGACGTCTGGATCCGACCGGAGTACGCCGAGGAGCTGGCCTCCATCGAAAAATCGATGCGCGAGGCGACCCGCGAGTCCGGCATCCCCTACCTGCCGACGCAGTCCACCGAGGCCGGCTGGACCGTCGCTGCGATCCGGCATGCGCTGCAGCAGGCCAGCACCGTGCGCGATGGCCTGATCAGCCTGGAAACCATCGAGGGCGCCGAACCCAGCCTGCATCTGGTGATGCACGAGTACGGCGATCTGTCGGTGTTCCTCGCCGTGGGCGGTGAGCAGATCCTGGTCGAGGCCTACCTGTGGCCGGTCGAGGACGTGACCGACGCGGCCGCATTCAACGCGCACGTGCTCAGCACGCACGTGCTGCTGCCGCTTTCGACCATCGGCATGCAGCGCATCGGCGGCGTCGCCGGCTACACCATGTTCGGCGCGCTCGACACGCACTCCAGCCTGGCCAACGTCATGTTCGAGATCGAGACGCTGGCCGAGAACGTCATCAACGCCACCGAGGCCTACCGCCCGTTCCTGCGGACGACGACGCGGAGGAGGGCCTGATGCCCGACACGCTGAAGACCCTGTTCAAGCGCATCCAGGAAGGCATGGAAGGCCTGGCCGGCGCCGTGATGGGCGACCGCGCCGAGCGGCTGCTGGACGAGGAGATCCGCACCATCGACGATGCGTTGCACGGTGCCCGCGGCGAGCATGCGGCGGCGAAGGCACGCCGCGTCGCGAACGAGCAGCACCAGGCTGCGCTGACGGCACGCATCGGCGAAACCGAGGCCAAGGTGGAGGCCGCGCTGCGGCAGGGGCGTGCCACGCAGGCGCGCGCGGCCGCGGACGACGTGGTCCGCCAGCAGACCGAACGCAACCAGCGCGCGGAGGAAGGACAGGATCTGACCGTCCATGAGCGCCAGTTCGCGCACGTGGTCGAGCAGCTCGAAGGCCGTCTTCGCCGCCTGAAACACCAGCTGGACATCCTCCGCGCCTCCAACAGCCTGCAGCGTGCGCAGGCGACCGTCGCACGCCGCCAGCCGGGCGATGCGCTGTATCCCGAGCCCGCATTCGCGTCCGCTGCGCGCATGAAGCGCCGCCGCGCGCCTGCACAGGGATGCGGCGCCACGAGCCAGGGCAAGCACCAGAAGACAGACGCCGATCCCGCACAGGCCGTGCTGGACCGTGCCCGCAAGCGCATCACGTCGTCCGCGCGCAAGCGCTAACCGGGGGGAGCCACGATGACCGAGTTCCTGAACACTGCCCTGACCTTTCCCACGCTGGTGTACAGCGTGCTGCTCGCGTTCTGCACCGTGTACTGGCTGCTGGCCTCCACCGGCATCGTCGACATCGATGCCGTCGACGGCTGGCTGACCACCGACGGCGATACCGCCGAGCCGAGCGTGGTCGCCGGCATGCTGGCCAAGCTGGGCCTGTCCGGCGTGCCGATGATGCTGGTGCTCACCGTGCTGTCCTTCTTCGGCTGGCTGATCACCTACTTCGTGCACCTGTTCGTGCTGCAGCACGTCCCGGACAGCCTGCGCTGGATCGCCGGCGCCGGCACGCTGGTGGCGGCATTGCTGCCCGGCGCGCTGGTGACGTCACTGCTGCTGCGCCCGGTCGCCGCGCTGATCGCACGCCTGCGCCCGCCTGCCCCGCCTTCCGTCCTCGGGCGTGCCGGCGCGGTGATCTCGCCGTACGCGGACGCCGACGGCGGACGCGCCCACTTCGACGACGGCGGCGCCGGCCTGATCCTGCAGGTCCGCACGCTGTCCGGCGAGCGCTTTTCTCGCGGGGACCGCGTCGTGCTGATCGAACACGTCGAAGCCGACAACACCTACCGCGTAATGTCCGAAACCGCCTTCCACCAGCAGTAAGCACCCGCGCCGTCTACAAGGAGTTCTGCAATGACTACCGCCACGATCCTCCCCTTCGTCATCGGACTCGCTGTCCTGCTGGTGCTGGGATTCGGCCTGATCGGCATTTTCAAGGCCTTCTACAAGAAGGTCGAACAGGGCACGGCTCTCATCGTCAACGACATGAGTTCGCATCCCAAGGTGCACTTCACCGGCGCGCTGATCATCCCGGTGCTGTACAAGGCCGAGCTGATGAAGATCAGCCTGATCACCCTGCAGGTGGACCGCCGCGGCAAGGAAGGCCTGGTCTGCAAGGACAACATGCGTGCCGACATCGCGGTGGCGTTCTACCTGCGCGTCAACGAGACGCCGGCCGACGTCCTGCGCGTGGCCAAGGCGATCGGCGCCGACCGCGCGTCCGACAAGCATGCCGTGGACGAGCTGTTCAACGCCAAGTTCTCCGAGGCGCTGAAGACGGTCGGCAAGAAGTTCGACTTCACCGAACTGTTCGACAAGCGCCAGGAGTTCCGTGACGAGATCGTCGCCGTCATCGGCCAGGACCTCAACGGTTACGTGCTGGAAGACGTCGCCATCGACTACCTGGAGCAGACGCCCAAGCACCTGCTCGACCCGAGCAACATCCTGGACGCCGAAGGCATCCGCAAGATCACCGAGCTGACCGCGCGCCAGAACGTGCAGACCAACGAGCTCGAGCAGAACGAGAAGCTGGCGATCACCAAGAAGAACACCGAAGCCCGCGAAGCCCTGCTCGCGCTCGAACGCCAGCAGGCGGAGGCTGAAGCGCGCCAGCAGCGCGAGGTCGAGACCGTGCGCGCCCGCGAAGCCGCCGAGACCGCCAAGGTGATCGAGGAGCAGCGCCAGGTGTCCGAGCGCGCGCGCCTGGAGACCGAGGAGCAGATCAAGATCCGCGAGCAGGAACAGCTGCGCCAGGTCGAAGTCGCCGAGCAGAACCGTCGCCGCGCCGTCGCCATCGAACTCGAGCGCGTCGCCCGTGCCGAACAGCTGGAGCGCGTCAACACCGACAAGGAAGTCCAGATGCAGCAGGTCGACCGCGACAAGGTGGTCGAACAGGGCCGCATGGAAGTAGCTAACGTGGTGCGCGAGCGCACCCAGATCGAGCAGACCGTCGCCGTGGCGGAAGAGAAGATCAAGGAAACGCGCGAAGTCGCCGAGGCCGACCGCGCCAAGCAGGTGACCGTGCTGGCCGCCGAAGCGGCCGCGCAGGAAACGCTGGTCAAGGACGTCAAGGCGGCCGAAGCCGCCGAGCAGGCCGCCCGTCACCGTGCGGTCGAACTGACCGTGCTGGCCGACGCCGAACTGCAGGCCGCCGGCAAGCAGGCCGAAGCCAAGCGCGTGATGGCCGATGGCGTGCGCGCCGAAAGCGCCGCCCACGGCCTGGCCGAGGCGCAGGTGCAGGAAGCCAATGCCGTGGCGATGGAGAAGACCGGCCTGGCCGAAGCCCGCGTGCTGGAAGCCAAGGCGGACGCGACCTACAAGCAGGGCAACGCCGACGCGCGCGTGCTGACCGAGCGCCTGAGCGCCGAGGCCGACGGCGCGCAGAAGCTGGGCCACGCCAACGCCAGCGCCACCCAGGCGATGGGCGATGCCGAAGCCAGCAACATCGCCAAGAAGATGTCCGCCGAAGCCGAGGGCCTGACCTCGAAGTTCGACGCGATGGGCAAGATGAGCCCGGATGCGCGCAGCCACGAAGAGTTCCGCATGCTGCTGGAGACCCAGTTGCGCCAGCTGCTGGCGTCGATCGATGCGGGCAAGGCGATCTCGCGCGAGAACACCGAGGTACTGGCGAGCGCACTGAAGAACGCCAACATCGAACTCATCGGTGGCGACGGTGGCGTGTTCAACGCGCTGACCAAGGGCGTGTCGCTGGGCAAGGCGCTGGAAGGCATCGTGGGCGAAAGCCCCATCGCGGCGCAGTTGCTGGGTCGTCTGGCGGGCTCCGGCCTGCCGGTCGCCGGCCGCCAGGCCGAAGCGACCGACGCCTGACCCCGCGCGCCTGAGCCGGGCCGGCGGCGCGTGCCGTCGGCCCCGATTTCCGCATCGACCGCCCAGGACGGGCGAGGATGAGGTCCGATGTCCGATACGCCGAACACCGAAGTCCCCTCCACCGATACGCAGGTCGACCAGGCCGTCGCCCAGGGCGGCGCCTACGACGTGCTGCGCCGCCGTCTCGACGAGCAGGGCGCGCGCCTGCGTACCGTCGTGGACGCGCTCAACGCGCGCCGCCTGCAGGAATTCGGCGACAGCCGGATGGAAGCCATCGGCCGCCTGCGCATTCGCACCGAGCACAACTCGGTGGGCCGCGACATCGTGCAGGTCGGTGACCTGCTGCTGTTCGGCTTCAACGTCTACATGGGACTGAAGGCGACCACGTCGGTCGCCGACGTGTTCGGCATCTATCGCCTGGTCGAAGCCGGCGAAGGCTACGACGTGGCGCCGGTCGACATCGCCGCCAGCTTCCTCGCCGATGGTGCGTTCCAGCGCGACTTCGGCGAGCTGTACAGCTACTACAAGGACGCACGCCTGCTGCAGCTGATCGTCCGCGACGGCCGCCTGCTGATGGCCTTCCAGATCGGCCTGAAGAACACCGACGTGCGCGTGTTCCGCTGGACGCTGACCTCCGAGGGCGAGGTGAACTACCTCGATGCACGCGGCGAGCGCGACATCGTGCTGCCGCCGCCGTTCGACTTCGAATGGACGCGTGCCACCAAGGACATGGAAGTCAGCGGTCGTCATCCACACCTGAACATCCTCGACACCCTGTTCGTCGAGACCATCGGCGGCGACCTGACGCTGAAGGTGGAGAACAACACCGAGACCGGCGCCGGCGTCTACAGCGAACCGGTCGAAGACCGCACGCAGTCGCTGGACGATGCGCAGATCGAGTTCGCGCGTGTCGGCTCGCTGATCCTGCTGAAGGTGCTGCCGTACCGCGAGAGCGCCTGGCGCGGGCTGGTCTACAACACCCAGACCGGCAAGGTGACGCGCCTGGATGCCATCGTGCAGGCCTGCATCCAGCTGCCGGAAGACCACGGCATCATCTTCCCCGGCGGCTACTACCTGCAGAACGGCGAGCACAAGGCCTTCGATGCCGCCGTGCAGGACATGCAGTACAAGCGCACGATCCGCTCGCCGAACGGCGAAGACGTCATGTACGTGTTCTATGAGCGCGAGACCGGCCAGGCCGCGCTGCTGGTCTACAACTTGGTGCAGCGCCGCCTGCAGCCGCCGGTGCTCGCGCACGGCTACGCGCGCCTGCACGACGGCCGCATGGTGCTGTTCCGCGCCGAGAACGACGACCCTACCCGCGTCCACCCGATGCAGGTGTGGCAGACGCCCTTCAGCTCGGACGAGTTCGCGGCGACGCGTCCCGCCGGCACTTCGTTCATGGCGAAGCTCGGTAATACCGAACTGGTGCGCGCGGTGTCGAACCTGTTCGACCTCGCCCGCGAGATCGAGCGCGACGATGTCTCCGCGCAGCGCTACCAGTTGCTGACGCACGGCACGCGCCGCCTGTTCGACCTGCACCACTGGATCGACGACACGCAGTGCGATGGCCTGGCCACGCTGCTGCACGAGATCGCCGGTACCGGTGAGTCGGTGCTGGACGAATACGAGAAGGTGCAGGAGATCCGGCGCCAGTCCGAGACATCGATGGCGCAGGCGCAGCGCGACCATCGCGCCCTGCTCGGCCGCCTGCAGCCGGAGGGCTGGAACGGCATCGGCGAGTTCGTCGAGGCGCTGGGCGCCGTCTCGCGCCTGCGCGGCCACCTGCTGACCATCCGCGACTACCGTTATATCGACACCACCGCCATCGACGCGATGACGGCGGCGCTGCAGGAGGCGCACGAACGCGTCGGCACCGCGACCGGCCAGTTCCTCGCCGACGAGAAAGCACTGGCGCCGTTCCAGCAGCGGCTGGGCGAACTCGATGCGCGCGCCCAGAAGGCCGCCAGCGCACGCGAGCTGGCCGAGGCGATCGAGGCCATGCAGGGCATGGCCGGCGAACTCGACATGCTGTCCGAGTTGATGGCGACACTGAGGGTGGACGACGCCACCCAGCGCACCCGTGTGGTCGATGCGCTATCGGCGATCTACGCGAAGCTCAACCAGAGCCGCGCCCGCGCGACCCAGCGCCGCCGCGAACTCGGTTCGGCCGAGGCCGTGGCGCAGTTCGGCGCGCAGTTCACCCTGTTCGGTCAGGCGGTCAGCAATGCGCTGGCGATGGCGACCACCCCAGAGCGCGCCGACGAACAACTGTCGCGCCTGATGGTGCAGCTGGAGGAACTGGAGAGCCAGTTCGGCGAACACGAGCAGTTCCTCGGCGACATCCTGTCCAAGCGCGAGGAGATGCTGGAAGCCTTCGAGGCGCACAAGCAGGCGCTGCTGGACGAACGCCAGCGCAAGGCGCAGTCGGTGCAGGAAGCGGCCAACCGGATCCTTGAAGGCCTCGGCCGGCGCACCGAGCGCTTCACGTCGCCGGACGAACTCAACGCCTTCTTCGCCGGCGATGCGCTGATCCTCAAGCTGCGCGAGCTGGCCGGTCGCCTGCGCGACCTGAAGGACTCGGTGAAGGCGGACGACATCGAGGCGCGCATCAAGGGCGCACGCGACCAGGCCGTACGCGGCCTGCGCGACCGCAGCGACCTGTTCGAGGACGCCGGCAACGTCATCCGGCTGGGGCCGCGCCACCGCTTCAGCGTCAACACGCAGCCGCTGGACCTGACGCTGATCCCGCGCGGCGACACGCTGGCCGTGCACCTGACCGGCACCGACTACCTGGAGCCACTGCAGGAACCGGCACTGGATGCGCTGCGCGCGTACTGGGACGTCACCCTGGAGTCCGAGTCGCCGACGCTGTACCGCGGCGAGTACCTCGCCTGCCGCCTGCTGCAGGATGCGCTGGCCGGCGAAGGCGGACTCGGCGCGGAGCAACTGGGTCATGCGTTGGCCGACCCGGAAGCGCTGGACCGGATCGTTCGCGACTACGCCGCGCCACGCTACCGCGAAGGCTACGAGAAAGGCATCCACGACCACGATGCCGCCGCGATCCTGCGCAGCTACCTGCCACTGAGCCAGGCGGCGGGCACGCTGCAGTACGCCCCCGCCGCGCGCGCGCTGGCGGTGGCTTGGTGGTGCCGTGGCGATGCCACTCCCCAGGACACGACCGATCGCATACGCGCGGCACGCGCCATCGATACGATGTCGCCGGCGGGCCGCGCCGTGCCGACGCTGCGCGACGAGCTGGCGACCGCCATGGTCGAATGGGTACAGCGCGATGCATTGCCCTTCCCCACCACGGACGCATCGGCCGCGGCCGCCTTCCTGACGGACACCGTCACCGCTGCGACGCCCACGTTCCGTTTCACCCATTACGCCGAATCGCTGGTGGCTGCGTTCCGCGCACGCCTGGCCGACGAAGCCGGTGGCAGCGTACTGGGCAGCGCATTGCACCGCCTGGACGCACGACCTGCCGCGGCCTGGTCGTTGCTGCGGCAGGCGCTCGACGCACTGACCGCATTGCCCGATCAGGCGCACCTGGCGGCGTACGTCCCGGAAGCGATCGCCCTGTTCCGTCATGGCGCACAACTGACGCACGTGGTCGAACACGTCACGCTGATGGTGAACGTCGATGGCCTGCTCGGCGAGCATGCGCGCATCCGCGACGGTCGGCTGTCGCTGGCGGTGGACGACCTGCCGGCACGCTTCGCCACGCATCGCGATCATTTCGTGCCAGCGTGGCAGCGCTATCAGGCGCTGCGTGGCGAAGTCGCGCAGCGGGAGCGCGCGGCGATGCGCCTGTCGGAGTTCAAGGCGCGCCCGCTGAGCTCGTTCGTGCGCAACAAGCTGATCAACGACGTCTACCTGCCCGTCATCGGCGACAACCTCGCCAAGCAGATGGGCACCGTCGGCGAGAACAAGCGCAGCGACCTGATGGGCCTGCTGATGATGATTTCGCCGCCCGGCTACGGCAAGACCACGCTGATGGAATACGTCGGCCACCGGCTGGGCCTGGTCTTCATGAAGGTCAACGGCCCGGCGCTCGGCCACGAAGTGCGCTCGCTGGATCCGGCGCAGGCGCCGGACGCGACGTCGCGGCAGGAGCTGGAGAAGCTCAACCTGGCGCTGGAGATGGGCAACAACGTGATGCTGTACCTGGACGACATCCAGCACACGCATCCGGAGTTCCTGCAGAAGTTCATCTCGCTGTGCGATGGCACGCGCCGCATCGAGGGCGTCTGGCGTGGCAAGACCAAGACCTACGACATGCGCGGGCGCAAGTTCGCGGTGGTGATGGCGGGCAATCCGTACACGGAGTCCGGCGAGGTGTTCAAGATTCCGGACATGCTCGCCAACCGCGCCGACATCTACAACCTGGGCGATGTGCTGGGCGGCATGGAGGATGCGTTCCTGCTCAGCTACGTGGAGAACTGCCTGACCTCCAATCCGGTGCTCGCCCCGCTCGCGACCCGCGACATGGCCGACCTCTACCTGCTGGTCGACAAGGCACGCGGCAAGGACGTCAGCACCAACCAGCTGTCGCACGCCTATAGCGGTGCGGAAATCGGCGAGATCGTCGCGGTGCTGCAGCGGCTGCTGACCGTGCGCGACGTGGTCTATCGCGTCAACCAGCAGTACATCGCCAGCGCCGCGCAGGCCGACAAGTATCGGGTGGAGCCACCGTTCCGCCTGCAGGGCAGCTACCGCAACATGAACAAGCTGGCGGAAAAGATCTCGCCGGTCATGAATGCCACCGAGCTGCAGCAGCTGATCTCCGACCACTACCTCGGCGAGGCGCAGCTGCTGACCACCGGCGCGGAAGAGAACCTGCTGAAACTGGGCGAGCTGCGCGGCACGCTGACCGGCGAAGAACAGGCACGCTGGAACCAGATCAAGGCCGACTTCCTGCGCAACAAGGCGATGGGCGCCGAGGATGCCGATGTCGGCGGCCGCGTCGTCGCGCAGCTGGCGGACATCGCCGTCGGCCTGCAGCGACTGGGCGAACCCGCCCCCGTCGAAACAGCGCCGCCCGCCCCTTGGGAGGCGCTGCTGGCGGCGCTGCAATCGCTGCGCTTGCCGGAGCCGGCCCCCGTCGCCGCACCCGCCGCTCAGGCACCCGCGATCGACACCGCGCCGGTGCTCGACGCCCTGAAGCAGACGATGGCGCGGCAGGATCAGCTCAACGCGGCCCTGGTCGCCTTGGCGCAGGCGATACGCAGCAATGCTGCGACACCCGTGTCGTCAGGCACGCGCAAGGCGAAACCGAGATCGTCGCGCGAGGCGGAGTTCGACCAGGTGATCGCCAGCCTCGCGTTCAAGGAAGAACGTCCGACACCGACGCTGGATGTGTCTCCGTCGGCACCCGATGAAGGCACCGGAGACCTGCCGCGGTGAATCTACCGATCGCGACGGACGACGACGTTCCCGGACGGGCCGATCACGCCGCCGCCATCGGTGCGTTGACGCAGGCCAGTGCCAGCGACCTGCAGGCGACGCTGCGCGACCTGCGCACGGTATTGCTCTCCGCCGATCCGCGCGCGCTCCGTCGCAGCGTCGGGTTCTGGGGTCGGCTGATAGGACGCGACATCAGGCTCGCCGCGGAGGCGCGTGCGCTGCGCGAACGCAGCGGCATCCTGTTGCGGCAGGCCGGCTTCGAAGCGACGCGGCTGCGCCATCAGCACGCGACGCTCGCCGATCATGCGCAACGTCTGCGCGATGCCTGCGCGCGCCTGCAACAGGACATCGACGGACTCGCCCGCCAGCAGGCGTCGGCGGAAGGCGGCACGCCCGCAGGCACATCGCGGCTCGCCCACCTCGTCACGCTGCGCAGCGCTTACGAAATCACCGCCAGCCAGCTGGACCTGGTCGCCGCCAATGCGCTCGCCATCGCCGAACGCCACGCCCAGCAACTGCCCCGGCTGTCCGTGCTGCTGGACCAGCAGCAGGGCGTCGTGGCCGGTGCCGGGCACGGAATGCAGCTATCCTCCGCCATGCGGACGATTGATGAGCTGGAAGCCCACATCGAACACCTGCCCGCACCGGCGCCCGCCGGGCAGCGCACCCCATCCCAGGAGGCCCCATGACGACGACGAATCCCGAACAGACGCTGGTCCCCGCGGCGCTGTCGCCGCAGCTGCTGACCGATCTGGGGCTGGAGAACGCCGACATCCCGCGTATCCAGGAAGCGGCGAAGGCGCTGCAGGACATCGCGCCCGGCAACCTGCACACCTACGGGCGCGAGGCCACCACCAAGACCAGCGCCTTCAGCACGCAGCTGCTGGACAAGGTGCGCAACGCCGATCTCGACAGCAGCGGCGACAAGCTGGGCGAGGTGGTCCGCATTGCGCGTTCGCTGAACCTCGAATCCTTCCATGGCCGCTCCAAGCTGCCGATCCTGGGCCCGTTGATCGACAAGATGCGCGCGACCAAGGACGACCTGGTGCAGCGCTACAGTTCGACCAATCGCCAGATCGACCAGTTGATGGGCGACGTCGGCAAGACCCAGCAGATCCAGCAGCAGCGCGTGCGCGAGTACGACCAGATGCACGACATCGTGCTCGACGAGCGTCGCGAGCTGGGCGTGCACGTGGCCGCCGGCCGCATCCGCATCACCGAGCTGGAGGCGGACCTGGCCTCACTGTCCGGCCAGGAAGATCCCGAATCGCGTACCCGCCGCGCCGCGCTCGATACCGCGCTGCGCCTGATCGACAAGCGCGTGTCCGACCTGCAGGTGCTGCAGCATGCGGCCGACCAGACGCTGCCGATGATCCGGCTGATCCAGGCCAACGCGATCCAGCTGATCGAGAAGTTCAGCGCGGTGCGCGACATCACCATCCCCATGTGGCGTAACCAGTTCGCCATCCAGCTGTCGCTGGCCGACCAGCGCAACGCCGTCGAACTGGCCAACGCCATCGACGACGCCAGCAACGAACTGATGCGGAAGAATGCCGAGCTGGTGCATTCGACCGCCGTCGGCACCGCGCGCGCGAACCAGCGCTCGGTGATCGACATCGAAACGCTGCGCACCGTCAACGAGACGCTGATCCGCACGGTCGAGGAAGTCCGCGAGATCCACCGCGAAGGCATGGCCAAGCGCAAGCAGCTGTCCACCGAACTGGTCGACATGCGCGAAGACCTCGAGAAGCGGCTGTCGTTGCCGACCACCGGTAACGCGACCGCCTGATCGCCGACGCTTCCGACGCAAAGCGAACGGGCCGCCCAAGGGCGGCCCGTTGCGTTTGCCGCATCGGAGAGCGACTTACTCCACCGTCACCGACTTGGCGAGGTTGCGCGGCTTGTCCACGTCGGTGCCGCGTGCCAGCGCGGTGTGGTACGCCAGCAGCTGCACGGGGATGGTGTGCACGATGGGACTGAGCACGCCGACGTGGCGCGGTGTGCGGATGACGTGCACGCCTTCCGACTCGCTGAAGTGGCTGTCCTGGTCGGTGAACACGAACAGCTCGCCGCCGCGCGCGCGCACTTCCTGCATGTTGGATTTCACCTTCTCCAGCAGCACGTCGTTGGGTGCGATCACCACCACCGGCATGTCGGCATCGACCAGCGCCAGCGGACCGTGCTTCAGTTCGCCGGCCGGGTAGGCCTCGGCGTGGATGTAGGAGATTTCCTTCAGCTTGAGCGCGCCTTCCAGCGCGATCGGGTAGTGCAGGCCACGGCCGAGGAACAGCGCGTCCGACTTGGGTGCGAAACGCTCCGCCCACGCCGCGATCTGCGGCTCCAGGTTCAGTGCGTGCTGCACGCTGCCCGGCAGATGGCGCAGTTGATCCAGGTAATCGGCTTCCTGCTCGGGCGTGACCTTGCCGCGCAGCTTGCCCAGCACGACAGTCAGCTGGAACAGCGCGGCCAGCTGGGTGGTGAAGGCCTTGGTCGATGCCACGCCGATCTCGGCACCGGCGCGCGTGTAGCAGACCAGTTCGCTGGCGCGCGGAATCGCGCTTTCCGGCACGTTGCAGATCGACAGCGTGTGCTGGTGGCCCAATGACTTGGCGTATTTCAGCGCCTCCATCGTGTCCAGCGTTTCGCCGGACTGCGAAATGGTGACGATCAGGTGCTTGGGATTGGCGTACGCGGCGCGGTAGCGGTACTCGCTGGCGATTTCGACATTGCACGGCAGGCCGGAGATCGCCTCCATCCAGTAGCGTGCCGTCATACCGGCGTAGTAGCTGGTGCCGCAGGCGAGGATCTGCACGCCCTCGATGTCCTTGAGCGCCGCTTCCGCGTTGGCGCCGAACAACGCCGGCGAGAAGCCGCTATCGATCACCGCCTCGATGGTGTCGGCGATCGCGCGCGGCTGCTCGTGGATTTCCTTCTGCATGAAGTGGCGGTACGGGCCCAGTTCCAGTGAAGCCAGCGACACGTCCGACACATGCACGTCGCGCTGCGCGAGCTGGTTCTGGCCGTCGTACACGGTGACACCGGCGCGCGTGACCTCGGCAGTGTCGCCTTCTTCCAGGAAGATCACGCGGCGCGTGGCCTGGATGATCGCGGACACGTCGGAGGCGATGAAGTTCTCGCCCTCGCCCAGGCCGATCAGCAGCGGACAGCCCATGCGCGCGCAGACCATGCGGTCCGGCTCCTTGCGGCTGACCACGGCCAGTGCGTACGCGCCGGTCAGTTCCTTCACCGTGCGCTGCAGCGCAGCCAGCAGATCGTCACCGCCCTTCAGATGGTGATGCATCAGGTGGGCGATCACTTCCGTGTCGGTCTGCGACTCGAACACGTAGCCGAGCGCGCGCAGTTTCTCGCGCTGCTCCTCGTGGTTCTCGATGATGCCGTTGTGCACCAGCGCCACACCGTGGCTGATGTGCGGATGGGCGTTGGCTTCGGTGACGCCGCCATGGGTCGCCCAGCGCGTATGCCCGATGCCCAGGCTGGCGTTGAAGCCCTCGGCCGCGGCAGCGCCCTCCATCTCGGCCACGCGGCCGGTCCGGCGCACGCGGCGCACGTCCTGCTGGTCGACCACCGCGATGCCCGCGGAATCGTAGCCCCGGTATTCCAGCCGCTTCAGTCCCTCGATCAGTACCGGCACCACGTCGCGATCGGCAATCGCACCCACAATTCCGCACATAGGCCTGTGTCTTCCCTCTGAATGAAACGAACGGACATTCTACGTGTCCGGTACTGGACAGGCCCTGTCCGCTGGGTGTCCGCGGACACCCGGACAGTCATCCGTATCGGACAACCCCCTTTTGAATCAATCGCTTGCGTTTGGCACGCATCCTGCTGAGACAAGCAGGTCATTCTCAAGAACGCATGCCACCGATGATTCGGGACACCTCCGCGCAAGACCGAGTGCTCAGCTCCTCGCAGACCCGTCCGGCCTGGCGCCGCTGGATCTGGCCCGCCGCCGGCGGCGCCCTGCTGCTGGCCGGCATCGTGTTCGCCGCGCGCGGCTGGCTGGCGGGCACGACCTCCGTGGACGGCGCCCGGCTGCGCATCGCCGAGGTCACCCGCGGTGACCTGGTCCGCGACATCGCCGCGGACGGCCGCGTCATCGCCGCCAACAGCCCCACCCTGTACGCCATCGCGGGCGGCGTGGTGACCCTGAAAGTCGTGGCCGGCGACAAGGTCACCAAGGGCCAGCCACTGGCGGAAATCGACAGCCCTGAACTGCGCAGCAAGCTGGCGCAGGAACAGACCACGCTCGCCGGCCTGGAGGCCGAGGCGAGCCGCGCGATGCTGGACGCCAGCGTCACCCGCGCCAACGCGCAGAAGGCGCTGGATCAGGCCGGTATCGAACGGCAGGCGGCCGAGCGCACGTTGCAGCGCTACCAGCGTGGCTACGACGGCGGCGCCGTGCCGCAGGTCGACGTGCTGGAAGCGCAGGACAACCTGCGCAAGAGCGAGATTGCGCTGTCCCACGCGCAGAAGGATGCCGGCCTGCAGGGCCAGGGCGCCGGTCTGGACGCACGCAACAAGCAACTGCTCGCCGACCGCCAGCGTGCGGTGGTCGCGGAAGTGCAGCGCCAGGTCGACGCGCTGACGCTGCGCGCACCGTTCGATGGCCAGGTCGGCCAGGTGCAGGCGGTGCAGCGTTCGAACGTGGCGATCAACGCGCCGGTGCTGAGCGTGGTCGACCTGTCGGTGTTCGAAGTCGAGATCAAGGTGCCGGAGAGCTTCGCGCGCGACCTCGCCATCGGCATGCCGGCCACGCTGACCAGCGCCGGCCAGCCGTACGCCGGCGAGATCTCCGCGGTGTCGCCGGAAGTGGTGGGCGGCGAAGTCGTCACCCGCCTGCGCTTCTCCGACAAGCAGCCGCCCGGCCTGCGCCAGAACCAGCGCCTGTCCGCACGCATCCTGATGGACACGCGCCGCAACGTGCTGATGGTCGAACGCGGCCCGTTCCTCGAGCAGGGTGGTGGCCGGTACGCCTACGTCATGGACGGCAGCTCCGCCGTGCGCCGTCCCGTGCAGCTGGGTGTCAGCAGCCTGAGCAGTATCGAAGTGCTCGGCGGCCTGCGGCCCGGAGACAAGGTCGTCGTCTCCGGCAGCGACCTGTTCGGCGACGCCGAACGCGTCTCGATCAACTGATCCTCCCCCGCGCCCTCCCCCCGCCTTTCCATTCCACGCCAGAACCCGAAGAAGGAACCCGCCATGCTTGAGATGCGCCAAGTCGCCAAGGTCTACCGCACCGAACAGGTGGAAACGCATGCGCTGCGTTCGCTCGACCTGCATGTCCGCGAGGGCGAGTTCGTCGCCGTCACCGGTCCGTCGGGCTCCGGCAAGACCACGTTCCTCAACATCGCCGGCCTGCTGGAGACCTTCACTGGCGGCCAGTTCCTGCTCGACGGCCAGGACGTCAGCCATCTCGGCGACGACGCGCGCTCGCGCCTGCGCAACCAGAAGATCGGCTTCATCTTCCAGGGCTTCAACCTGATCCCCGACCTGAACCTGTTCGACAACGTCGATGTCCCGTTGCGCTACCGCGGCATGCCGGCGGCCGAACGCAAGCAGCGCATCGAAGATGCGCTGGCGCGCGTGGGCCTGGGCTCGCGCATGAAGCACTTCCCGGCCGAACTGTCGGGCGGCCAGCAGCAGCGCACCGCGATCGCGCGCGCGCTCGCCGGCAGCCCGCGCCTGCTGCTGGCGGACGAACCGACCGGCAACCTGGACTCGCAGATGGCGCGCGGCGTGATGGAGCTGATGGAGGAGATCAACCGCCAGGGCACGACCATCATCATGGTCACGCACGACCCTGAACTGGCCGCGCGCGCGCAGCGCAACGTGCACATCGTCGACGGCATGGCCACCGACCTGTCGGTGGAGCCAGCGCTGATCCGCGCGGCGCACGCCGCCGAAGCCAACGCCTCCGCCTGAGGACCCCGCCATGTTCGGCTACTACTTCTCCCTCGCGCTGCGCAGCTTCAAGCGCAACAAGGCGCTGACCTTCCTGATGGTGCTGGCCATCGCGCTCGGCATCGGCGCCAGCATGACCACGCTGACCGTGTTCTACGTGCTGTCCGGCGATCCGATCCCGCAGAAGAGCGACAAGCTCTTCTACCCGCGGATCGACCCGCGCTCGATGAACGGCTTCACCCCCGGCGAAGAGCCGGAAGACCAGTTCACCCGCTTCGACGCCGAGCGCCTGTTGCGCGACAAGAAGGGCGACCGCCAGGCGCTGATGAGCGGCGGCGCGTCGTCGGTCGAATCCGAAGACGGCAAGATCGAGCCGTTCCGGGTCGATGCACGCTACACCACCGCGGACTTCTTCCCGATGTTCGATGTGCCGTTCCGCTACGGCAACGGCTGGTCGGCGGCGGACGACGAATCGCGCGCGCGTGTCGCCGTCATTTCGAAGGCCCTCAACGACAAGCTGTTCGGCGGCGCCAACAGCGTGGGTCGCGACCTCAAGGCCTCCGGCGCCACGTTCCGCATCATCGGCGTGCTGGAGGAGTGGCGCCCCGCGCCGAAGTTCTACGACATGACGCAGGACCGCTTCACCGAAGTGGAGCAACTGTTCGTGCCGTTCTGGACCGCCCTCAACGTGAAGATGGGCACCCAGGGCAACATGAACTGCTGGGGTGACTCCAGCGGGGAAGAAGAAGGGTCGCGCGGCCCCAATGCGCCGTGCTCATGGCTGCAGTACTGGGTCGAGCTGGGCACGCCGGCGAAAGTCGAAGCCTACAAGCAATACCTGGCAAACTATTCCGACCAGCAGCGCGCGGCGGGCCGCTTCGAGCGTCCCAACAACGTGGACCTGCACAGCGTGATGCAGTGGCTCGACAAGCAGGGCGCGGTGCCCGGCGACGTGCGCCTGCAGGTGTGGCTGGCGTTCGGCTTCCTGGCCGTCTGCCTGCTCAACACGGTGGGCCTGCTGCTGGCGAAGTTCCTCGGACGCTCCTCGCAGATCGGCGTGCGGCGCGCACTGGGCGCGACGCGCAAGGCGATCTTCGCGCAATGCCTGGTCGAGGCCGGTACGGTCGGCCTGGTCGGCGGCGTGCTGGGGCTGGTGCTGGCCTGGCTGGGCCTGCTGGCGGTCCGCCAGCAGCCGGCAGGGTATGCCGACCTGGCCCACATGGACCTGAAGATGCTGCTGGCCACCTTCGCGCTGGCGATCGTCGCCAGCCTGCTCGCCGGGATGCTGCCCGCCTGGCGCGCGATGCAGGTGACGCCCGCCATCCAGCTCAAGAGCCAGTGACCCATCCATCCAAGAGGCACGTCATGGACATCCGTCCCATTCTTTCCACCCTGGCCCGCCACAAGACGGCAGCCGCGCTGATCGTGCTGGAAGTGGCGCTGTCGTGCGCCATCATCTGCAACGCGGTCTTCCTGATCACCCAGCGACTGGAGCGCATCGACCGTCCCACCGGCCTGGCCAACGAGGAGATCGTGCGCATCAGCATGGGCAACCTCGGCGAGAACCCCGATGCCGACGCGCTGGTGAAGCAGGACGTCGCCAGCCTGCGTGCACTGCCCGGCGTAAAGGCTGCCGGCAGCATCAACCACGTGCCGTTCGACAACTCCTCGTGGAACACCTCGATCCAGCTGGTACCGAACCAGGAGCGCCCCTCCGCGCAGGCGAACGTCTACCTGGGCGATGCGGTGATCGACACGCTGGGCCTGCGGTTGGCCGAAGGTCGCGACTTCACGGCGGACGAGTACTCCAACTGGACGGAGATGAACAAGCAGAACGCGAAGGTCATGATGCCGTCCGTGATCATCAGCCGGGAACTGGCGAACAAGCTGTTTCCGGGTGAGAGCGCGATCGGCAAGAACATCATCTCGTGGAATGCCGACAACGTGCCGCACCGCGTGGTCGGCGTGGTCGAGCGCCTGATCCGCACCAACGACAACGGCGGTCCCGCGGAAGCCGGCTACACGATGATCCTGCCGGCGAAGGACATCACCATGGGGACGTTCGTGCTGCGTACCACGCCCGAGCGTCGTGCCGAAGTGCAGAAGGCGGCCATCGCCACGCTGGAGAAGAACAGCGCACGCCGGCTGATCCTGCGCGAAGGCACGTTCACCGAGATTATGGACAAGTACTACCAGGGCGACCGCGCGATGGCGTGGCTGTTGCTCACCGTGATCGTCTCGCTGCTGATCGTCACCGCGCTGGGCATCGTCGGCCTGGCCAGCTTCTGGGTGCAGCAGCGGACCAAGCAGATCGGCATCCGCCGTGCGCTGGGTGCGACGAAGGGACAGATCCTGCGCTACTTCCAGACCGAGAACTTCCTGCTGGCGACCATCGGCATCGTCATCGGCATGATCCTGGCCTACGGCATCAACCAGTTGCTGATGGGCAAGTACGAACTGCCGCGCCTGCCGCTGCTGTACCTGCCCGTGGGCGCCGTGCTGCTGTGGCTGCTCGGCCAGGTCGCCGTGTACGGACCGGCGCGCAAGGCCGCGTCGGTGCCGCCGGCCGT
Organism: Pseudoxanthomonas sp. LjRoot143; assembly: GCF_964252945.1. Classification (NCBI taxonomy): domain Bacteria; kingdom Pseudomonadati; phylum Pseudomonadota; class Gammaproteobacteria; order Lysobacterales; family Lysobacteraceae; genus Pseudoxanthomonas; species Pseudoxanthomonas sp. LjRoot143. Next base: position 3,488,359 of record NZ_CAXUPM020000001.1, read on the forward strand.
GGCGACGCGCACCGCCTGACCGTTCCCCGTCCGTCCGCCACCATGCACGCCATCGGGCGTGCATGGTCCATCGGAGAGGCCGATGCCGTCTTCCCCGTTCCTGCTGCTGGGCCGGCCGCGCGCGGGCACTTGGCTGCTCGCCCTGCAGCTGGCGATCGGCGTGGTGCTGTGCCTGCACGCGTGGCAGGCCATGGAGGCATCGCAAGCAGCGCGCACCAGCCCCAGCGGCATCGACGAGACACATCTGCTGCTCGTGCCGTGGCTGCAGACGGCGGCCGGCAACCACGTCGAGACCGCCGACGTCCTGCGGGTGCTGCGTACCGTCCCCGGCGTGCAGACAGCGGCCGCGACCAACCAGGCGCCCTACGGCAACAGCGCATGGAGCGTCCACGTGTGGGCAGACGAGGATCACGCATCGCGCCCGCTGGTTTCGACGTATCTGGCGGACGAGCGCTTCTTCGCCACGCTCGGCATCGCGCTCTCACGCGGCCGCGCATTCGCGACAACGGACTACCAGGACTACACGGGTGACCAGCAGCGTCTGCACGCGGACCCGGCGCCCGTCATCCTCTCGGCCGCGCTTGCCCGGCGCCTGTACGGCGCCGCCGACCCACTGGGCCGGACATTGCAGATGTTGCCGGGCAAACGGCTGCACGTTATCGGCGTGATCGACCGGATCCCGCTGCCCGCCAGTGCGCATCGCCGCGACGGTACCGCCCTCTTGCTGCCTGTCCGCATGACGCGCGCCGATGAAGCCCACTTCCTCGTCCGCTACGCCGGCACCGCCGACGTCGTGTCGGTACGCATGCGCGCGGCCCTGAAAGAAGCGTATGCCGGCGCCGTCATCCCCACACCAGAGGCCATGTCCACCTTGCGCGAGCGCGCCTCGCAGGACGTCCTGCACCGCGCCCGCGCATCGCTGGCGGTGTGCGCCGCCTGGTGGCTGCTGACCCTGGGCATGCTGACGCTGGGTGGCCATCGCTGGATCCAGGAGCACACCCAGGAGTTCAGCCTGCGCCGTGCCTTTGGCGCGACCGCCCTGCAGTTGGCGCGCCGGCTGCGCTGCGAATACCTGCTCCTCGCTGCCATCGCGTCGGTCCTCGGTATGGCGTGTGCGGCCTGGGCGCTGCCACCACTGCTGCCGGCGTGGAGTCCGTCCGCACCGTCGGCGACATCGCTCGCGGCCATCGCCCTGTGGACCATCGTGGCCGTGCAGTCCGCTGCCGCGTGGCCTGTCCGCCTGACGCGACGCATCCCCCCGCATCTCGTCAGCCGCAGCCCTTCGGTTAGGCTATAGCGCATGCCCACCATCCTCGTCATCGACGACAACCTGGCCGTCAGTACGGCACTGGAAGTCCTCTTTTCGCTGCACGACATCGATACGTTGCACGCGGAGTCGCCCGCGGCCGGGCTGACGCTGCTGCGTGAGCAGCACATCGACCTGGTCATCCAGGACATGAACTTCACCCAGGACACCACGTCGGGCGCGGAAGGCGAGCAGCTCTTCGCCGACATCCGCGCACAGTGGCCGGACATGCCGGTGATCCTGCTGACCGCGTGGACGCATCTCGAGGTTGCGGTGAACCTGGTGAAGGCCGGTGCCGCCGACTACGTCGCCAAACCGTGGGACGACCGCAAGCTGCTCGCCACGGTCAACACATTGCTGGAACTCGCCGAGGCGCGTAGCGAACTCGAGCGTCGCCGCAGCCGCGAGCGTCGTGGCCGCGACCAGCTCTCCAGCAAGTACGACCTGCGCAACCTGGTGTTCGAGGATCCGGCCAGCGAGCGCGTGATCGCACTCGCCTGTCAGGTCGCACGCTCCGACCTGCCGGTGCTGATCACCGGCCCGAACGGTGCGGGCAAGGAAAAGATCGCCGAGATCATCCAGGCCAACTCCAGCGTCAGGTCGGGCGCCTTCGTCACGCTCAACTGCGGCGCGCTGCCATCGGAACTGATCGAAGCCGAACTGTTCGGTGCCGACGCCGGCGCCTATACCGGCGCCAACAAGGCGCGCGAGGGCAAGTTCGAAGCGGCCGATGGCGGCACGCTGTTCCTCGACGAGATCGGCAACCTGCCGCTGACCGGGCAGATGAAGCTGTTGCGCGTGCTGGAGACCGGGCGCTTCGAGCGCCTAGGCTCCAATCGCGAACGGCATGTCACCGTGCGCGTGATCAGCGCGACCAACGCCGACCTGCCCGCGATGATCCGCGACGGCAGCTTCCGCGAAGACCTCTACTACCGCCTCAACGCGATCGAACTCGCGCTGCCGCCGCTGGCCGAGCGTCCCGGCGACATCCTGCCGCTGGCCGAACGCTTCCGCCCCGCCGACAAGCCGCTGGCCGAAAGCGCGCGCGCCGCGCTGCTGCGCCATGCCTGGCCGGGTAACGTGCGCGAGCTGCGCAACGTCATCCAGCGCGCCGGGCTGCTGGCGATGGGCGACCGCATCGAGGCCGCCGACCTCAACCTGCCGCGTCCCGCACCGGTGCGCAGTGCGGCCGTCGCGGAGCCGGAACGTGCCGACATCGAAACCGCCATCGCGCGTGCCGGTGGCGTCATCGCGCAGGCCGCCGCCGATCTCGGCATGAGCCGGCAGGCGCTGTACCGGCGCATGGAACGGTTCGGCATCAAGGCGCCATGATCCGTCGTTCGCTCGCCGGCCGCGTGCTGTCCTGGCTGCTGCCCCTGCTGGCGCTGGCGGTGGTGTTGCCGATCCTGCTGTCGCATTGGATCGGCGACGATGTGGTGGCCGCACTGGTCTCGGCCATCGTGGTCCTGCCCCTGGCGATGTGGGCGATCCGGCGCGGCCTGCACAGCACCCATTCGCTGTTCCGCGCATTGGCCGGCAGCGTCAACAGCTATCGCGACGGCGAATACAACTTCGGTATCCACTGGCGCGGCCACGACGAACTCGCCGAACTGGTGCAGGCGCACTCCGCCCTAGGCGAGGTGTTGCGCGAGCAGCGCCTGAGCCTGGTCCAGCGCGAACTGCTGCTCGACACCATGGTGCAGAACACCCCGGTCGCCATGCTGCTGGTCGCGCCCGGCGGCGACGGCGTTCGCCGGGTGATCTTCGCCAACGTGGCGGCGCGCAAGCTGCTGCACAGCGGCTGGAAACTCGAAGGCCAGGACTACGAAGCGCTGATCGGATCCGCCCCGGTCGAGATGCGCGAAGCGCTCGCCCGCGGTGGCGACAGCCTGTTCGCCATCGGCAGCGAAGAGGAAGACGGCGAGGAACAGGTGTACCACCTCGCGCGCCGCAGCTTCCGCCTCAACGGACGTCCGCATGAGCTGTTGCTGCTGCGCCTGCTGACCAGCGAGCTGCGGCGGCAGGAAGTGATGACGTGGAAGAAGGTCATCCGCGTGATCAGCCACGAACTCAACAATTCGCTCGCACCGGTGGCGTCGCTCGCGCATTCTGGCGCGGAGCTGGTGCGCCGTGGGCGCCATGAGCGGCTGGAAGAGGTCTTCGGCACCATCGAGGACCGCGCGCGCCACCTGGAAGGTTTCATCCGCGGTTATGCCCGCTTCGCCAAGCTGCCTTCGCCGCAACTGCAGACGGTGCACTGGCGCGCGTTCTTCGAAGGCCTGCAGCGGCAGATCGGTTTCGAGCTGGTGATGTCGGAAACGGAGATAGACGGCCGCATCGATATCGCACAGCTGGAGCAGGCGCTGCTCAACCTGCTGAAGAACGCGCACGAATCCGGCACGACGGCCGACGGCGTGTCGGTGCGCCTGACGCGCCTGCCCGGCTGGCTGCGCATCGAGGTGATGGACCGCGGCACCGGCATGAACGAATCGGTGCTGCAGAACGCGCTGGTGCCGTTCTATTCGACCAAGCGCAACGGCACCGGGCTGGGCCTCGCGCTGACCCGCGAGATCATCGAGGCCCACGGTGGGCGGTTATCGCTGCACAACCGCGAGGGCGGTGGCCTGTGCGTGTCGATACAGCTGCCGGAGACTATGTAGGGCGGGCCAAGGCCCGCCTGGCATCACTTCGGCTTCTTCACCGGCCGCTGCCAGCCTTCGATGCTGACCTGACGCGCACGCGCGACGGTGAGCGTATCGGCCGGCGCATTCTTCGAGATCACCGAGCCTGCGCCGATGGTCGCGCCATCTGCCAGCGTCACCGGCGCGACCAGCGAGGAGTTGGAGCCGACGAAAACGCGGTCGCCGATCGTCGTCACGAACTTGTTCACACCGTCGTAGTTGCAGGTGATGGTGCCGGCGCCGATGTTGGTGCCGCTGCCGATCACGGTGTCGCCGAGATAGGTCAGGTGGTTGGCCTTGCTGCCGACGCCGATGCGCGCGTTCTTCGTCTCGACGAAGTTGCCGACGTGCACGCCGTCGGCCAGCTGCGTACCGGGACGCAGGCGCGCATACGGGCCGATCAATGCAGCGCCTTCGCTGACGACGCCCTCGAGATCGCAGTGCGCACGCACCTGCGTGCCGGCGCCCAGCTTCACGTCCTTGAGACGCGAGAACGGACCGACGATGACGCCGTCGCCCAGTTCGATCTCGCCTTCCAGCACCACGTCCACATCGATCTGCACGTCGCGACCGACCTTGACGGTACCGCGCTGGTCGAAACGCGCGGGATCGATCAGGCGTGCGCCCTGCGTGCACAACGCGCGCGCGGCACGCAGCTGGTAGGCGCGCTCGAGCTGCGACAGCTGCCAGGGATCGTTCGCGCCTTCGGCCTCGATCGGTTCACCGACCAGCACCATTTCGGCCGGCGTGAATTCCTCCGCCGCCATCGCGAACACGTCGGTCAGGTAGTACTCGCCCTGCGCGTTCTCATTGGACAGGCGCGCCAGCCAGCCCTTCAGCGCGCTGCCGTCTGCGGCGATGATGCCGGTGTTGATGGTACGGATGCGGCGCTGTTCCTCGTCCGCATCCTTGTGTTCGACGATCGCCGCCACACGGCCCGCTTCGTCGCGCACGATGCGTCCGTATCCGGTGGGATCGACCGGCTCGGCGACCAGCACCGCCAGCCGCCCGGGTGCGTCCAGCAAGCGCTGCAACGTCTCACTGCGGGTCAGCGGCACGTCGCCGTACAGCACCAGCACACGTGCACCGTCGGGAATCTCCGGCATCGCCTGCGCCACCGCATGGCCGGTACCCAGCTGCTGCGCCTGATGCGCCCAGTGCAGGTCGCCCTGGTCGGCGAGCGCCGCCTGCACCTGATCGCCGCCGTGCCCGTACACCACATGCACGCCGGCCGGCGCCAGCGCGCGCGCCGCATCGATCACGTGCCCGAGCATCGGCCGTCCGGCGATGGGCTGCAGCACCTTGGGCAGCGCGGACTTCATGCGCTTGCCTTCGCCGGCGGCGAGGATCACGACGTGCAGTGGCTTCATCTGGACTTCCCTGAGTAAGTGCGTGGCGCGAAGAGACCGCATGGTAACAAGTCCCTTCTTGAACGCAGATCGCAGCGGGATCGTGCCACCAGAACGGAGGACCGCAGGTAACATGCGGCCATGACCCTCCCCCCCCCTCGCCACACCTTGTTCCGCCAAGGCGGCAGCTACGTCGTGGTCGGCCTGCTGCAACTGCTGTTGGACTGGCTGCTGTTCGTCGCGCTGACCGTGCTGGGCATCGCGGCGGCACCCGCCAACCTCGCCGGCCGCATCGGCGGCGCCTTGCTGGGCTTCTGGTTGAACGGGCGGGTGACGTTCGCGCAGGCGGGCGACGCGCGACTGGGCTGGTGGCGCTTCGGCAAGTTCCTGCTGGTCTGGATCCCGTTGACCGTCGTCAGCACGCTGGCGGTGACCTGGGTCGCCGGGACGCTGGGGCTCGCGCATGCGTGGCTGGCCAAGCCGCTGGTGGAAGGCGCGCTCGCCGTGGTCGCATTCTTCCTGTGGCGGCACGTGGTGTACCGCTGACGGCGGAAACGAAAACGCCGGCACAAGGCCGGCGTTCCCGATGACGCTTTGACGAAAGACCTCAGTGCTTGAGGTTCTTGCGCAGGCGCTCCAGCGCGCTGAGCTGGGCGATGCTCATGGCCAGCTGGGCCTGGGCTTCCTCGACGCTCATCTTCGGATCCTGCTTGGACAGGATGCGCTCGGCTTCTTCCTTGGCCTTGCGGACCGAGGCTTCGTCGATGTCCTGCGCGCGGATCGCGGTGTCGGCCAGCACGGTGACGACCTGCGGCTGCACTTCGAGGATGCCGCCGGAGATGGCGAAGTCCAGCTGCTCGCCGGAGGCCAGCGTCACCACCACCTTGCCCGGCTTCAGGCGGGTGATCAGCGGCGCGTGCTTCGGCGCGATGCCGAGTTCGCCCAGCTCGCCGGTGGCGACGACCAGGGTGGCTTCACCGTGGAAGATCTCCTGCTCGGCGCTGACGATGTCGCAACGGATGGTGCTCATGGAACTCTCTTTGGCTCGTGGGGCGGGCCGAAGCCCGCCGGACGTTCACGCGATGGCGGGACGGGCCCGCCGCGCGTCGCTTACGCCTTCTCGGCGAGCTTCTTGGCCTTCTCGACCGCTTCTTCGATGCCGCCGACCATGTAGAACGCCTGCTCCGGCAGGTGGTCGTACTCACCGTCGACGATGGCCTTGAAGCCGCGGATCGTGTCCTTCAGCGAGACGTACTTGCCCGGCGAGCCGGTGAACACTTCCGCCACGTGGAACGGCTGGCTGAAGAAGCGCTCGATCTTGCGGGCGCGCGACACGGCCTGCTTGTCTTCTTCGGACAGTTCGTCCATGCCGAGGATGGCGATGATGTCCTTCAGTTCCTTGTACTTCTGCAGCGTGGCCTGCACGCGGCGCGCGGTGTCGTAGTGCTCGTGGCCGATGACGTTCGGGTCCAGCTGGCGGCTGGTCGAGTCGAGCGGATCCACGGCCGGGTAGATACCCAGCGAAGCGATGTTACGGCTCAGCACGACGGTCGCGTCCAGGTGGGCGAACGTGGTGGCCGGCGACGGGTCGGTCAGGTCGTCCGCGGGCACGTACACGGCCTGGATCGAGGTGATCGAACCGGTCTTGGTCGACGTGATGCGCTCCTGCAGCACGCCCATTTCCTCGGCCAGCGTCGGCTGGTAACCCACGGCCGACGGCATGCGGCCGAGCAGCGCCGACACTTCGGTACCGGCCAGCGTGTAGCGGTAGATGTTGTCGACGAACAGCAGCACGTCCTTGCCCTTGCCGGACGCGTCCTTCTCGTCGCGGAAGTACTCGGCCATGGTCAGGCCGGTCAGCGCGACGCGCAGGCGGTTGCCCGGCGGCTCGTTCATCTGGCCGTACACCATCGCGACCTTGTCGAGGACGTTGGAGTCCTTCATCTCGTGGTAGAAGTCGTTGCCCTCGCGGGTACGCTCGCCCACGCCGGCGAACACGGACAGACCCGAGTGCGCCTTGGCGATGTTGTTGATCAGTTCCATCATGTTGACGGTCTTGCCGACGCCGGCGCCGCCGAACAGGCCGACCTTGCCGCCCTTGGCGAACGGGCACATCAGGTCGATGACCTTGATGCCGGTTTCAAGCAGGTCGTTGGCCGAGGACTGGTCCTCGTACGACGGGGCGGCGCGGTGGATTTCCCAATGGTCGGACGCCTGCACCGGGCCGGCTTCGTCGATCGGGTTGCCCAGCACGTCCATGATGCGGCCCAGCGTGCCCGCGCCGACCGGCACCGAGATGGCGCGATCGGTGTTCACGGCGACCAGGTTGCGCTTCAGGCCGTCGGTGGAACCGAGGGCGATGGTGCGCACGACGCCGTCGCCGAGCTGCTGCTGCACTTCGAGCGTGATGGCGGTGTTTTCCACCTTCAGCGCGTCGTACACCTTCGGCACTTCGTTGCGCGCGAATTCGACGTCAACCACCGCGCCGATGATCTGAACGATCTTGCCCTGACTCATTGCTGCATTCCTCTAGATGAATTCTTGTGACGAAGCGCGTCAGACTGCCGCCGCGCCGCCGACGATTTCGGAGATTTCCTGGGTGATCGCCGCCTGGCGGGCCTTGTTGTAGACCAGCTGCAGGGTACCGATGAGCTTGTTGGCGTTGTCGCTGGCGGCCTTCATGGCCACCATGCGCGCCGCATGCTCGGACGCGATGTTCTCCAGCACGGCCTGGTACACCAGCGACTCGATGTAGCGCGTGATCACGTGGTCGAGCACGGTCTCGGCATCGGGTTCGTAGATGTAGTCCCAGTCGTGGTGCGCGACCTGCGTCTCCGACGCCGGCAGCGGCAGCAGCTGGTCGAACGCGGCGCGCTGGGTCATCGTGTTGACGAAGTCGTTGTAGACGACGAACACGCGGTCCAGCTTGCCTTCGGTGTAGGCGTCCAGCATCACCTTGATCACGCCGATCAGCTGGTCGAGCTTGGGCGCGTCGCCCAGGTGCGACACGCTGGCCAGCATGTTGACCTTGACCCGGCGGAAGTACACCGAGGCCTTCTGGCCGATGGTGACCACGTCGACCTCGACGCCCTTCTCGTTCCACTGGCGGATCTCGCCCAGCATCTTGCGGAACAGGTTGTTGTTCAGGCCGCCGGCCAGGCCGCGGTCGGACGACACGATGATGAAGCCGACGCGCTTGACGTCCTTGCGCTCCACCATGAAGGGGTGCTGGTAATCGGTGTTGGCCTGGGCCAGGTGGCCGATCACCTGCTTCATCGCGCGCGCATACGGGCGCGAGGTCTTCATGCGCTCCTGCGCCTTGCGGATCTTGGAGGCAGAGACCATCTCGAGCGCGCGCGTCACCTTGCGGGTGTTCTGCACGCTCTTGATCTTGGTTTTGATTTCGCGTCCGCCTGCCATCTCTCGCTCGCTTGTTTCGTCTTCGTCGGGCGAGCCGGGGCTCGCCTGCCTACGAACGGTGGGCCGAAGCCCACCCTACGGGTTTACCAGGTACCGGTCTGCTTGAACTCGGAGATGCCCTTCTTGAAGGTACCTTCGATCTCGTCGTTCCAGTTGCCCGTGTTGTTGATCGTGTCGACCAGCGCGCCCTGGGTGTTGGTGAAGTGCGCGTGCAGCGCCTCTTCGAACGCCAGGACCTTGTTGACCGGCACGTCGTCCAGGTAGCCCTCGTTGACGGCGTAGATGGACAGCGCCTGCAGGGCGATGGACATCGGCGCGTACTGCTTCTGCTTCATCAGCTCGGTGACGCGCTGGCCACGCTCCAGCTGCTTGCGGGTGGCTTCGTCCAGGTCCGAGGCGAACTGCGCGAACGCGGCCAGCTCACGGTACTGGGCGAGCGCGATGCGGATGCCGCCCGAGAGCTTCTTGATGATCTTGGTCTGGGCGGCGCCACCGACGCGCGACACCGAGATACCGGCGTTCACGGCCGGGCGGATGCCGGCGTTGAACAGGTCGGTTTCCAGGAAGATCTGGCCGTCGGTGATCGAGATCACGTTGGTCGGCACGAACGCGGACACGTCGCCGGCCTGCGTTTCGATGACGGGCAGCGCCGTCAGCGAGCCGGTCTTGCCGGTGACCTTGCCTTCGGTGAACTTCTCCACGTACTCCTCGGACACGCGGGCGGCGCGCTCGAGCAGGCGGGAGTGCAGGTAGAACACGTCGCCCGGATAGGCTTCGCGGCCCGGCGGACGCTTCAGCAGCAGCGAGATCTGGCGGTAGGCCACGGCCTGCTTGGACAGATCGTCGTACACGATCAGGGCGTCCTGGCCGCGGTCCATGAAGTACTCGCCCATGGTGCAGCCGGAGTAGGCGCTGATGTACTGCATCGCGGCCGACTCGGAGGCGGTGGCGGCGACGACCACGGTGTGGGCCAGCGCGCCGTTCTCTTCCAGCTTGCGCACGATGTTGGCGACGGTCGAGGCCTTCTGGCCGATCGCCACGTACACGCACTTGATGCCGGTGCCCTTCTGGTTGATCACGGCGTCGATGGCCAGCGCGGTCTTGCCGGTCTGGCGGTCACCGATGATCAGCTCGCGCTGGCCACGGCCGATCGGGATCATGGCGTCGACGGTCTTGTAACCGGTCTGCACCGGCTGGTCGACCGACTTGCGCCAGATCACGCCCGGGGCCACGCGCTCCACCGGCGCGGTCAGCGAGGTGCCCAGCGGGCCCTTGCCGTCGATCGGCTCGCCCAGCGCGTTGACTACGCGGCCGAGCATTTCCGGACCGACCGGCACTTCCAGGATGCGGCCGGTGGTCTTGGCCACGTCGCCTTCGCGCAGGTGCTCGTAGTCGCCCAGGACCACGGCGCCCACCGAATCGCGCTCCAGGTTCAGCGCCAGTGCGTAGGTGCTGTTGGGCAGCTCGATCATTTCGCCCTGCATCACGTCGGCCAGGCCGAAGATGCGCACGATGCCGTCCGACACGGAGGTGACCGTGCCTTCATTGCGCGACTCCGCGGCCAGCTTGACCTTCTCGATACGGGTCTTGATCAGGTCGCTGATTTCAGAGGGGTTGAGCGTGGTAGCCATGGGTAAGTCCTGTGTGCCGGCTTGCGCGCGGCGGTTCAATGGGAATTCAGTGCGTCAGCGCCGACTGCAGGCGCGCCAGCTTGCCTTTCAGCGAGCCGTCGATCACCACGCTGCCGGCATCGATCACGGCGCCGCCGATCAGCGATGCGTCGACCGCCGTCTCGACCTCGACCTCGCGGCCGAAACGCTTCTTCAGCGCGACCTTGATCTGGTCGAGCTCGGCGGACGGCAGCGCCGTCGCCGAGGTGACCTTGGCCTTCACGATGTGCTCGGCCTCGGCCCGCAGCTCCTCGAACAGGCCCGCGATCTCCGGCAGCTGCGCCAGGCGGCGCGCGTCGGCAAGCACGGCGAGGAAACGCGAGAACGACTCGCCCGCACCTTCCGGTGCCAGCAGCGCCGCGGCTTCGGCAGGCGACAGGCGGGGATTGGGCAGCAGCGCGGCCACGCGCGGGTCCGCCGCGGCATGCGCGGCGAAACCCAGCGCCTGCGACCAGGCGGCGAGAGCGCCTTCGCCTTGCGCGGTCGCGAAAGCGGCGCGGGCGTAGGGACGGGCGACGGTAAGGGCCTGGCTCATCGATCAGATCGTCCGGATCAGATTTCGGCAGCGAGTTCGTCGAGCAGCGCCTTGTGGGCGTTGGCATCGATCTCGCGCTTCAGCAGCTTCTCGGCACCACTGACGGCCAGCGCGGACACCTGCTTGCGCAGATCCTCACGGGCACGCGTGGCGGCGGCGTCGATCTCGGCTTCGGCCAGCGCCTTCTGGCGGTTGGCTTCGGCGATTGCTTCGTTCTTGGCCGCGTCGACGATCTGGTTGGCGCGCGCGTGGGCCTGGTCGATGATCTCGTTGGCCTTGACGCGGGCTTCCTTCAACGCCTCGTTGACCTTTTCCTGGGCCTGCGCCAGATCCTTCTGGCTGCGGTCGGCCGCAGCGAGGCCTTCAGCGATCTTCTGCTGGCGTTCTTCGATGGCAGCCAGCAGCGGCGGCCAGATTTTGGTCGCAATGATCCAGATCAGACCGGCGAAGGCCAGCGCCTGGGCGAACAGAGTGAGATTGATATTCATCGTAAACCTGCCGGTGATGAAGGGCCCGCGCTCAACGCGCCGGCCCAGCTACGCCTGATGACTGATCGTGGACGAAGGGCCCACGATCAGGCGTGCACGCGACGGATCAGCCCGCCAGCTTGGCCAGCTGCTCGGTGAAGATCGTGATGAACGGGCTGGCGAAGGCGAACAGCAGGCCGACGGCGACCGAGATGATGAACGCGGCGTCGATCAGGCCGGCGGTGATGAACATGCGCACCTGCAGGACCGGGATCAGTTCCGGCTGACGGGCAGCCGATTCCAGGAACTTGCCGGCCATGATGGCCAGACCCAGACCGGCGCCCAGCGCGGCCAGGCCGATCATGATGCCGATGGCGAGGGCGGTCGAAGCCTGGACCTGGGCGAGGTTGGTGAGGATGCTTTCCATGGTGATCTCCGGAACTTAAGTGCTTGAAAGGTGGATGGTAAAAGGCGAAACGGTGAAGCGGAAACTCAGTGACTGTCTTCCGACAGGCTCAGGTAGACGATCGACAGCATCATGAAGATGAAGGCCTGCAGCGGGATGACGAGCAGGTGGAACAGCATCCAGCCGAGGCCGAACGCCGCGCCGCCGAGCATGCCCACGATGCCCGCGCCGCCCAGCACCCAGATCAGCAGGAAAACGATCTCGCCGCCGAACATGTTGCCGAACAGTCGCATCGCCAGCGAGATGGGCTTGCTGACCCATTCGACGATGTTGAGGATCAGGTTGAACGGCATCATCCACTTGCCGAACGGCGCCGTCAGGAATTCGTGCGCGAAGCCGCCCAGGCCCTTCGAGCGGAACGCGAAGACCAGCATCAGGAAGAACACGCTGATCGACATGCCGAGAGTGGCGTTGACGTCGGCGGTCGGGACCGGCTTCCAGTAGTGCACGCCCATCAGTTCGAGCGGCTTGGCGATGAAGTCTGCCGGAATCATCTTCAGCAGGTTCATCATCAGGATCCAGAAGAAGATGGTGATCGCGATGGGCGTCACCAGCTTGCTGGTCCCGTGGTAGGTGTCGCGGGCCTGCTTGTCGACGAACTCGAGCATGATCTCGACGAAGGCCTGCCACTTGCCCGGCACGCCGGCGGTCGGCCTGCGGGTCGCCATCCAGAACGCGAACACGATGACCAGGCCCATCAGCACGGCGGTCACGAAGGTGTCGACGTTGATCGTCCAGAACGGACCTTCACCGCCCACCTGGGCCGTGAGGTTCTTCAGGTGGTGCTGGATGTAGCTGGTGGGAGTGAGAGCTTCGCCCGCCATGAGTCGGAAACCTTTCGTCTAGATTGGGTTATCGCTGCTTGCCGGTCGCGACCAGCACCTGTGCCACCAGTCCGGTGATCACGCCTGCCAGCAACGGCAGCGGGGGCAACTTGTACAGCCCCGCGCCCATCACCAGCACGCCAATCACCACGACCCACTTCACCACCATCCCCGCGACCAGCCTCAATACCGCCGAGACCGCCCCGAGGACACCACCGCCGAAGGCCATCCAGGCCGCCAGCAGTGCGCCAACCACGATCGCCAACCCTCCGACGGCCGCCGCAACCGCCTGGGGCACGCCCCACAGCAGGAACAGCAGCGCGACCAGCAGTACCGCCCCCGTCTGCCAGACAGCGGCGCGCAACACCAGCCGCCGACCCGCAGCGACGGAATTCAGCACACGAAAGCCCTACGGAATTGGCGGGGTACGAGGCGGTAATGCGCCTCGCCGAGCCGCAAAAGTATAGCAGCGGGACAATTTCCGGGACAACCGCCAAAGGTCGAAAGCTGGCCTCCGGGCACGATCGGGCCGCAGCCCCTGCCCCGTCTGGGTGTAACCGTTTCCCTGTTCAGAATTTTCCCGGACATTTTCCGGAACTTTGCCGGAAACCGCCTGTCAGTCCCTGCAAGGCCTGCTGCTCAACTTCCTCGTCCGATGCTCCGCCACAGGCCTTCCACGAAGCCCCGGCTGCCCCCGGGGCTTCACTTTTTGTGGCGTCCGGATCGCGCAGGCAGGCGGATCCAGGCCTTCGTCGTTCATCCAATTCACTCGATGACGACCCCCGTGCCGTGAGGGTTGGGTTCCCCCCTCGACGCATGGAGCGCCCATGAACCGCCCTCGCCCCCACCGCACGCCCGTCTTCGCTGCGGTCCTCGCCTGCCTGCCGCTGACCTGCCTCGCAGGCGCCGCCTTCGCGCAGGATTTCGCCGATGACGCCCGCTTCGAAGTCCGTCTGTCGGCTTTCAATCCCGAAGCCAACATCCGCCTCGACGGCACGGGTGTCGCCACCGATGGGGAGCAGACGGAAGACCTGTCGGCCTCGGGCAGCATCGACTCGGACGGCCGCTGGCGGCCGCGCGGTGAGTTCGCCTTCAACATGACCCCGCGGCAGTCGCTGCGCCTGAACTACTACGACTACCGCCGCAACCAGTCCTGGAACTTCGATGGCGACTGGATCGATCCCGGCAACCTCGTCGACGAGGTCGACATCCCCGGCGAGCCGGTGGAAGTCCCGGCGGTGGACATCGATGGCCGCCTCAGCTTCGAGCTGGCCAGCCTCAATTACGAGTTCGCGGTCGTGGACACGCCGCGGTTCCAGTGGGGCCTCGGCGCCGGCGTCACCCACGCCGTGCTGGAAGCCCGCGGCACCGGCACCAGCACGGGCACCGGCGACGTCGACCCGCAGTGGGAGTCGTTCCGCTGGAAGAAGGACGGCACCTCGCCCAACCTGCATACGCGGGTGAGCTGGGCGCCGACCCCGCGACTCCGGGTCGAGGCGCAGGCGCAGTACCTGGATACCCGCTGGGGCGACTTCGTGGACGAACGCGGCCACTTCGAACGCGGCGGCCTGCTGGTCGAGTACCTGGTCACCGAGCGCCTGGGCATTCACGTGGGCTATGACTGGTTCCGCCTGAAGCTCAGCAACGATTACACCGGCTCCTTCGATGCACCGCCCGAATCGGGTGTCGGCACGGTCGATGTCGCCGGCAAGGTGACCGGACAGTTCAAGGTGCACGGACCGATGGCGGGCGTGACGTTCCGCTTCTGATCGATAGACATTGACTATCGATACGAGCGGAACGTTTCATTGGACGACACGCGCGGGGCGCCCATACTTGAGACCAGTTCTCATCTGGAGCCCCGCCGTGAACAAGACCCTGAGCTTCGCCATCCTGCATTTCGCGGTGGCCTTCACCTTGGGCTATCTGTTTACCGGCAGCCTGCTGGTCGGCGGCATGCTGGCGCTGATCGAGCCGGCGACCAATACAGTGGTGTTCCACTTCCACGAGAAGGTGTGGAAGCGGATCGAGGCACGTCGCGCTGCGAAGGCGATGCCCCTGCCCGCCTGACGCCGTCCGACAACGAAGAAGGCCACGCATCTGCGTGGCCTTTTCGTTTCCGGCGTCCCTTGGAAGCTTACTTCTTCTTCGGGATGTACAGGTCGGTGATGGTGCCTTCGTAGACCTCGGCCGCCATCGCCACCGATTCGCTGAGCGTCGGGTGCGGATGGATGGTCGCGCCGATGTCGCCGGCCTCCGCGCCCATCTCGATGGCCAGCGCGAGTTCGCTGATCAGGTCACCCGCATGCACACCGACGATGCCGGCACCGATGATGCGGTGGGTGTGCTCGTCGAAGATCAGCTTGGTCGAACCCTCGCCGCGACCGATACCGACCGCGCGCGCGGACGCGACCCACGGGAACTTGCCCACGCCGATCTTCAGGCCCTTGGCCTTGGCCTCGGTTTCGGTCACGCCAACCCACGCGATCTCCGGATCGGTGTAGGCCACCGACGGGATCACGCGGGCGACCCATTCCTTCTTCTCGCCGGCCGCGACTTCCGCCGCCAGCTTGCCCTCGTGCGTCGCCTTGTGCGCCAGCATCGGCTGGCCGACCAGGTCGCCAATGGCGAAGATGTGCGGCACGTTGGTGCGCATCTGCGCATCGACCGGCACGAAGCCGCGATCGGTGACGGTGACGCCGGCCTTGTCGGCATCGAGCTTGCCGCCGTTCGGCGAGCGGCCCACGGCGACCAGTACGCGATCCCACGTGCCCGACTCGAGCTCCGGCTTCTGGCCTTCGGTCGCGCTTTCGAAGCCGACGGTGATGCCCTTCTTCGAGGCCTCCACCTTGGCGGCCTTGGTCTTCAGGTGCACGGCCACGCCCTGCTTCTTCAGGCGGTCGGCGAGCGGCTTCACCAGGTCCTTGTCGGCGCCCGGCATCAGCTGGTCCATGAACTCGACCACGGTGACCTCAGCGCCCAGCGCGCGATACACCGTCGCCATCTCCAGGCCGATGATGCCGCCACCGACGACGAGCAGCTTCTTCGGCACGTCGGCCAGCTGCAGCGCGTCGGTGGAATCCATCACGCGCGGGTCGTCCCACGGGAAATTCGGCAGCTTCACCGCCTGCGAACCGGCGGCGATGATGCACTGCTCGAAGCGCAGCAGCTGCGTCTTGCCGTCGCTGCCGACGATCTCCAGCTCGTTCGGCGAGACGAACTTCGCCACACCGGTGACCGTGCGCACCTTGCGCTGCTTGGCCATGCCGGCCAGACCCTTGGTGAACTGGCCGACCACCTTGTCCTGCTTGAAGCCGCGCAGCTTGTCGATGTCGATCTTCGGCTTGCCGAAGCTGATGCCGATGTCCTCGGAGTGCGAGGCTTCCTCGATCAGCGCCGCCGCGTGCAGCAGCGCCTTCGACGGAATGCAGCCGACATTGAGGCAGACGCCGCCGAGCGTTTCGTAACGCTCGATCAGCACGGTATCCAGGCCGAGGTCGGCGGCGCGGAACGCGGCGGTGTAACCACCGGGACCGGAACCGATGACGACGATGCGGCACTCGATGTCGGCGGGCTTGCCGGTACCCAGCGCCGGTTTCGGTGCCGAGGTCGCCGGTGCGGCAGGCGCTGCCGGGGACGGAGCCACCGGCGCGGCCTTGGCCGGCGCCGCAGCGGCACCTTCGCCTTCCAGGATCGCGACCAGGCTGCCTTCGGCCAACTCGTCGCCGAGCTTGACCTTGATTTCCTTCACCACGCCGGCGGCGGGCGACGGCACTTCCATCGTCGCCTTGTCCGACTCCAGCGTCACCAGGCCCTGGTCCTTCTTCACCGTGTCGCCCACGGCGACCAGGATCTCGATGACCGGCACACCGTCGTAGTCGCCGATGTCGGGGACCTTGGCTTCGATCAGGCCACCGCCACCGGCGGCCGCAGGTGCAGCCGGGGCTGCCGCGACAGGCGCGGGAGCAGCAGCAGGCGTCGGCGCGGGCGCGGCGGGAGCCACCGGCGCGGCCGGTGCCGGTGCGGACGCTGCAGCGCCTTCGGCTTCCAGCACGGCCACCACGCTGCCCTCGGACAGCGCGTCGCCCAGCTTGACCTTGAGTTCCTTCACCACGCCGGCGGCCGAGGACGGCACTTCCAGCGTGGCCTTGTCGGATTCCAGCGTCACCAGGCCCTGGTCCTTCTTCACCGTGTCGCCGACGGCGACCAGGATTTCGATGACCGGGACATCGCTGTAATCGCCGATGTCGGGGACTTTGACTTCGATCGTGTTCGCCATGGTCTCGGTCTCCTTACAGCAGCACGCGGCGCATGTCGCCGAGCAGCTGGGCGAGATAGGCGGTGAAGCGTGCGGCGGCGGCGCCGTCGATCACGCGGTGGTCGTAGCTCAGCGACAGCGGCAGCATCAGGCGCGGCTGGAACTGCTTGCCGTCCCAGACAGGTTGGATCGACGACTTGGACACGCCGAGGATGGCCACTTCCGGCGCATTGACGATGGGCGTGAACGCCACGCCGCCAATGCCGCCCAGCGAGGAGATCGAGAAGCAGCCGCCCGACATCTCGGCCGGACCCAGCTTGCCTTCGCGCGCCCTCTTCGCCAGTTCGCCGCTTTCCTGCGCGATCTCGTTGACGCCCTTCTTGTCGACGTCGCGGATCACCGGCACGACCAGGCCGTTCGGCGTGTCGGCGGCGAAGCCGACGTGGAAATACTTCTTCAGCGTGAGGTTCTCGCCGCTGGCGTCGAGCGAGGCGTTGAAGTCGGGGAACTTCTTCAGCGCCGAGACGCTGGCCTTCATCAGGAAGGCGAGCATTGTCAGCTTGATGCCGGCCTTCTCGTTCTCCTTGTTCAGCGCCACGCGCAGCGCTTCCAGGTCGGTGATGTCGGCGTGGTCGTGCTGGGTGACGTGCGGGATCATCGCCCAGTTGCGCGCCAGGTTGGCGCCGGAAATCTTCTTGATGCGCGACAGCTGGACGACTTCGGTCTCGCCGAACTTGCTGAAGTCCACCTTCGGCCAGGGCAGCAGGTTCAGACCACCGCCCGCGGCCACCGGCGCACCCGCGGCTGCCGGTGCGGCCACGCCGCCGGCCAGTGCGCCCTTGACGTACTTCTGCACGTCTTCCTTGCTGATGCGGCCACCGCGCTCGGTGCCCTTCACCTGGTTCAGGTCTACGCCCAGCTCGCGCGCGAACAGGCGCACCGCCGGGCTCGCATAGGCGACCTTCTCCGGCAGCACGCGGTCGGCATTGAACTCGACCGGCGGCGTCCGCGGCGGCGAGGCTTCGGGATCGATGCCCGGCTTGTCGTCCAGCACGCGCGAGGCGACGGGGGCGACGGCTGGCGCGGCGCGTTCCTGCGCGATCTCGCGCTGGGCGATCTTGTCCGGCGTCGGCGACACGGCAACCGGCTCGACCTTCGCGCCGGTTTCGGCGGCGGGCGTCGGAGCCGGCGCGGCGGCGGCCGGCTTGGTCTCGGCGGCGCCCTCGCTGGCTTCGATCAGCGCGACGACGGCGCCTTCGGCGATCTCGTCGCCCAGCTTGACCTTGATTTCCTTCACCACGCCGGCGAACGGGGACGGCACTTCCATCGTCGCCTTGTCCGACTCCAGCGTCACCAGGCCCTGGTCCTTCTTCACCGTGTCGCCCACGGCCACCAGGATCTCGATCACCGGTACGCCGTCGTAGTCACCGATGTCGGGGACTTTGGCTTCCTTGATGTCGGACATGGCGTTACTCCGGTGGGGGCGTGAAGAGGGGAACCCCTATTGTGGCCGCCACGGCGCGATGCGCCAACCATTCCTTGGTGTTATTTGCTGTCCATGGCGGGACATTGCGGGACGCGACCGACACAGTGGTATCGCTTTGGTTCGACACCGGCGCAGCACGATACGCTGCCGCATTGTCAGCCGCGGGTACGCAGGAATGGCGTAATCGCGCTCCAGGCTGCGCTCAGTCGCGCGTGCTGGAAGGCGGCATTGGCGGGACTGGTGGAGGGCAGTGCCAATAGGGTCGGTCGATGCGCCTGCGGCAACTGCGGCTCGACATGGCGACGGAACGACTCCGCAGCCTTGCTGCCGTTCAATGCGATCGCCACGATGCTGCGATGCGCCACCAGCAGGTCGGCCACCGGATTGGCGACCTCGCTGCCGCGCACGATGCTGGCATCCAGGCTGCCGCGACGTTCGCACTGGCCGATGACATCCCACAGGCCGACGCCGGCGTCGTGCAACGCCTGCATGCGCACCTCATACGGAAGGTCCGCGGAAAATCCGCCCAGTGCCGCCATCAGCGGCCAGAACCGGTTGCGGGGGTGCGCGTAATAGTGCGCCGCCTGCAAAGAGGCATCGCCCGGCATCGAGCCCAGCACCAGCACGCGGCATTCCGCGCCGACGCTCGGCGGCAGGCCGGTCAGCAGATCACCCATGCCTCAGCCGCCCGCGGACTGCCAGGGCTTCACCACCAGCAGCGCACCGGCGACCACCAGCAACAGGCCGACGACGCGCACGGCGTCCACCGGCTGCCGCGCATGCAGCACGCCGTAGTGATCCAGCACCACCGACCCTACCAGTTGCCCGGCGACGACGAGGCAGATCAGCGACGCCGCACCGAGCCGCGGCACCAGCAGCGTGGCGGAGGCGACGAATACCGCACCGATCATGCCGCCCGTCCACGCCCACCACGGCACTTTGGTCAGTGCGGCAGGCACGAACACCGGCCGTGTCAGCAGCCACCATGCCAGCAGCACGCCGGTACCGACCAGGAAGGACGACAGCGAGGCGAACAGCGGCCCGAAGCTCTGCCGACCGAGCGACGCGTTGATCAGTGCCTGCAGCGGCAACAGCATGCCGATGAAGAGGGCCAGGGCCACGCCGGTCGCGTTCATGCGTCGTCTCGTGTTCGGGGGGCCGACACGATACGCCACCCCACCGGCGAGGCGGCGTCAATGCGCGTGCATCACGCCGCCTGCGCAACCCCCGGACGCCTCGACACCGCGCGCTGCAGAAGCGCCATCGACACCAGCAGCATCGCCATCGGCGCCAGCAGCAGGTAGAACGCCCGCGACCCGTCGAAATGCGCGAACAGCTGGCCGGTGACATACGAGCCGGTGGTGCCGCCCAGCGCGGAGAACACCACGATCAGGCCCGTCATCGCCGCATGCCGCGACTTCGGCAGCGCACTGAGCACCACCGAGTTGATCGCCGGATAGATCGGCGCCATCAGCAGGCCGATCATCGGGAACACGTACGCGGCGGCCGGTGCATTCCACCACGTCATGCCCTCACGCGCCTGCACGTTCGCCGCCAGCGGCAGGGCCAGCAGCACCAGCACCGCCATCGCCACCACGCAGCCCGACAGCAGCCAGAACCAGGGAACGCGCCGCAGCAGCACGCCGCCGCCCAGCCGTCCCAGCGCCAGCGAACCGGCGAAGATGCTGGCCGCCTGCACGCTGAGCGTGGTGGGCAGGTGCAGGATTTCGCGGTTGAAGGTGGGCAGCCAGGTGTTGATCGCCTGCTCCATCAACACATAGAGGAAGGCCGAGACCAGGAACACCACCACCAGCGGCAACGCCAGCAGGCGGAACATGTCGATGAACGACTCACTGGCGGCATGACCATCCTGCGCCGCCCGCTCGTCCAGCGTGCAGGTGGCCAGCAGCACGACGACAGCGACGCACATCGCCGCCAGCACCCAGTAGACGTCGAGCCAGACCGGATCGCCCGGCATGTCGGGATTGATGAAGGCCGCGAACAGCCAGGCGCTGCCGAGGATACCGACCATGAACCAGCCTTCCACCGTGCTGGTCAGCGCGGCGTGCGCTTCGGGCCCGTCGGTCAGCAGCCCGATGCTGGAGTAGACCGACACCTTCACCAGCGCGAACGCGATGCCCACCGTGGTGAACAGCAGCTTGGTCGCCCAGAACGCCTGCAGCAGCGGCATCGCCGCGCAGGCGGCGGCGACCAGCAGCAGGCCGAGCATCATCGCGCGGCGGTAGCCGAGCCGCGGCAGGAACGAGGCGATCAGGAACGAGGTGATCGCGATCGGCAGGTCCTTGAACGCCTCCAGCAGGCTGGCGTCGGTCTTGCTGATGCCGAAGCCTTGGATGGACTGCAGGATCACCGTGCCCACGGAGTTCAACAGCATGGCGAAGATCATGTAGGTCAGGATCATCGCCAGGATCATGCGGGTGCGCGTCATGGGCGGTACCGGTCGGCTCGCGGGAGATGGAGTCGCCGTCCCGCGGCGCCTCCATCCATATCGGAAAGAGTATCCGCCACCGCGCCGGGAGAGACGGCGCGACGGCGGACGACGGCCCACGCAGGCGTGGGCCGTGGTGCCTCACCAGCGGTAGGCGACGGACGCCTGGTACGACGTGCCTTCCAGCGGACGGCCCATGAACACACCGCCGCTGGTCGCGTTGCCCAGCACGCGCGCATTGCCCTCGGTCAGCGCGATCTCGTCGGTCACGTTGCGGCCGGAGAAGGTGAACTCCCAGTGGTCGCCCACGTGCGCGCTGGCACCGATGTCCCAGGTGTCGTACGACGGCAGCACCTGGCCGTTCGCGGGATCGGAGTACCGGTCGCCGACGTGCGTGTAGGTGGCGAACGCCTTCAGATCACCCCACGGCAGCGACCAGTAGTAGCTGGGCGTCAGCCGCGCGCGGAACTTCGGCTGGCGCACCACCTGGTTGCCGTCGTAGGTGGCGAAATCGCCGTACTTGGCGCGCAGCCAGGTCGCGTTCCACGCCAGTTCGAAGCCGCCGGCGGGACGCCACGCACCCTCGAACTCCAGGCCGCGCGCCTTCGAGTCGCCGATGATCACGACGTTGTTGCCGTTGTTGTCGAACGCCTGGTAGCGCAGGCCGGTGAAATCGTTGAAGAACGCGGTCAGGTACATCTCGTACGTCTCGCCGCCGGCCTTCAGGCCCAGCTCGTACTGGTCGATCTCGGTCTTGTTGTTGGCACCGTCGCGCAGGTTGTCGAACTGCGGGAAGGTGAAGCCCGAGTTGACCCGGCCGAACAGGCTGACGTTGTCGTTGAGCGTGTAGTTCAGGCCTGCAGTCCAAGACACATCGCTGTCGTTCTGGTCGATGCTGCGCGGCGTGGTCGAAACCGACGTGGCGTTGTCATACAGCGTGTTCGGATTGCCGTCCAGGTCGACCGTGATCGGATCCCACACCGTGCCGTTCACTTCCTGCCGCTCGTAGCGCACGCCGGCATCCAGGCGGATGCGATCGTTGACCGTCCACTCGTCCGCGACGAAGAAGGCGGTGTTCTGGCCGTCATAGTCGCCACGGATGTTGTAGAACGCGTTGCCGACGAAGCCGTCGCGCGTCGCCACGCGACCGTCCGACAGCGCCAGGTTCACCCGGCGGGCGTTGTCCTGCGCCGTCAGCAGCATGTTGTTGCCCAGCCACCAGCGGTCCTTGGACGAGTAGTCGGCGTAGTACACGCCGAAGGTCAGGGAGTTGCTGTCGGTCAGGTCGACGCTGAAGCGCAGGTCGTTGGTGAACGAGCTGATCTCCTTCTCCACCACCCAGAAGCCTGCCGTCAGCACCTGCTGGTTCGGATCGACCGCGCCGCCGCCATTGACGAACGTACCGGTGCCGGTCACGCCCGCGCCGTACGTGTCGGTGATGTAGGACGATAGCGTCTGCGGATTGGCGCCGGTGAACAGCGCATAGGTCGGCGCGTCGCCCTTGATGTAGTTGAATTTGTCGCTGATGGTCCAGTTGCCCACGTACCAGTCCAGCGAACCGCCGAACACGTCGATGTCCACGCCGCGGCCGTCGGCCAGGTCGCGCGTCATCGTCTGGTTGCCCACCCCGGTGGGCAGCGTCACGCGACGGAAATCGTCGCCGACCAGCGTGCCGGTGGTGGCGTCCAGGCCGGGGAAGCTGGAGATGTCCTCACCGTTGTTGCGCGAGACCAGCGGCACCGCGGTGTAGAAGGTGTTCTTGTCGTCGGTGTGGCGCGCGTAGAGATTGAACTCGCCCTCGGCCCAGCGCTTGGTCAGCGTCGCGCTCAGCTGGCCGCCCTTCTCCACCGGGAAGCCGGTCTGGCGCACGCCGTCGGTCTCGCGATAGAAGCCACCGACGCTGTAGTACCAGCCGCTGTCGGCGCTCAGCGGGCCGCCGCTGTAAAAATCGACGCGGCGCAGGCTGTCGGTGCCCAGCGTCATGCGTACCAGGCCCTCCGGCGTGTCCTCGCCCTTCTTCTGGATGAAATTGACGGTGACCCCAGGCTGGCCGTTGGAGTAGATCGGGCTGGGGCCGCCACGCAGGCCTTCGACGCGCGCGATGGTGTCGTCGATGCGGAACAGCGTGGTGTTCTCGAGGAACGACAGCGTCGGCGGCGGGAAGATCGGCGAGCCGTCCAGTTGCAGGGTGAAGAACGGCGCATCGCCTTCGGACGGCATGCCGCGCACGAAGACGTTGGCGCCGGTGCCGCCGCCGCTGGCCTCGGCCCAGACGCCGGGCACGATCTTCAGCAGGTCGGCGGTGCTGGTGGGCGCGGTCTCCTGGATCTGTTCCGGCGTCGCGGTGCTGATCGAGAAGCTGGCGTCGCGCTTGCGCAGGCCCTTGAACTTGGCCGTGCCGCTGACGACGACGGCGTCCAGCGTGGTCGCGTCGTCCTTGGCGGCCGGGGCGGCCTCCTGGGCGGCGGCCAGCGTCGGCGCGAGCGCCATCGCGATGGCGGCCGACAGGGCGTAGCGCATCGGGTGCTTGCTGTGTTTCATGGTCTCTCCCTCCACGTAATGCGTTTGTTGTTGTAGTGACAGGCTGACGCCGCGGCTTCTGTGGCCACGTGCGGTCAAGGCGAAACGAACGTCCTCAGGTCGAAATCGGCGATGCGGGGAACCACGGCATCGGCGTGGCGCAGCACGCGCGCATCGCCGATGCCCACGGCCGCCATGCCGGCGGCATGGATGGCCTCGATACCGGCCGCGGCGTCTTCCACGCCGATGCAGCGGTGCGGCGGCACGCCGAGCGCGGTGGCGACATCCAGGAAGATGGCCGGGTCAGGCTTGGCGCGGACGATGCGGCCGGCGTCGGCGATGTAGTCGAAGCAGTCGGCGATGCCCAGCTTGTCGAGCAATGCCGGCGCGTTTCGGCTGGCCGAGGCGAGCCCCAGCTTCAGGCCGGCGGCGCGGGCGGCGTCGAGCACCTCGCGCACGCCGTCGAACAGATCCTGCGGACCGACGCTGGCGATTTCCTGCACGTAGTAGCCGTTCTTGGTGTCGGCCAGCGCGCGCTTCTCGTCGGCGGAATACGTGCGCGATGCACGCTCGAGGATGATCTCCAGCGACGCCATGCGGTCCACGCCCTTCAGCCGCTCGTTGACCTGCAGGTCGAACGGCACGCCGATCTCATCGGCCAGCCGCTTCCACGCGCGGTAATGCGTGTGCGCGGTATCGGTCAGCACGCCGTCCAGGTCGAACACCAGTGCGTCGCAGGCCCGCGGGAACGTCGCCTTCGGCGGCGCGGGCACGGCCAGCGGCAGCACGGTTTCGCGCTCGCGCGTCAGCATCACGTCGCTGCCGCCGTGACGGAAGGTGAGCACGTCGCCCTCGTCCAGCCGGTAGCGCACGCCTCGCGCCTCCACGTCCACCCGCAGCGCGCAGCCGCGCCAGCGCAGGTTGAAACCGTAACCGGTCCATGCGGCCGGCAGCGTGGGCGCGAAGTGCAGCCGACCCGCCGCCACGCGCAAGCCACCAAAGCCCTGCACCAGACCCAGCCAGCTGCCCGCCATCGCGGCCATGTGCACGCCGTGGTCGGTGTTGCCATGCAGATCATCGAGGTCCACACGCAGGCTGGCGTCGAAGTAGCGCCATGCCTTTTCGTCCTGGCCCACTTCGCTGGCGAGAATCCCGAACACCGGCGCCGACAGCGTGGAATCGTGTGTGGTGACCGCTTCGTAATAGTCGAAGTCGCGGCGCTTGCTGCCGGCGTCGATGCCGTCGCCCGCAAGCACCAGCGCCATCACCACGTCGGCCTGCTTGCAGACCTGGTGGCGGTACAGCGTGAGCGGATGGTAGTCGAGCAGCAACGGGCGATGCGGTCCTTCCCGCTTCGCGAACGGCCAGCGCGGCTTGGCGAGGAAATCGTCGTCCTGCGGATGGATCCCCAGCGCCTCGTCGACCGGCAGATGCATGGCGTCCGCGGCGCGTTGCCACAGCGCGACTTCATCCGCGTCCAGCCCGATGCGCGAGGCCAGCAGGTCCAGCGCCCGCGGACGCTCGGCCGACAGCCGTGACCACGCTTCCACGGCACGCTGCAGGTGCCGTTGCGCCATGCGGTTGGTGTACCAGTTGTTGTTGACCAGCGTGGTGTACTCGTCCGGGCCGGTCACTTCATGGATGCAGAACGCACCACCGAGCCGCGGATTGAAATGCCCGGCCTGCGGCCAGATGCGCGCGGTCTCGAAAAGAATCTCGGCGCCAGCCTCGCTGAGGAAGTCGAGATCATCGCTGGCGTCGAGATAAAGCCCGATCCCGTACGCGATGGCGGCGTTGATGTGGTACGCCGCCGAGCCGCTGGGATAGTGCGCGGAACACTCGCGGCCGGCGATGGTGCGCCACGGATACAGCGCACCACGCGGATGGTTCATCGCACGCGCGGTGTCGCGCGCGCCGTCCAGCGTGCGGTAGCGGTACATCAGCATCGCGCGGGCCACGTCCGGCGCGGTGAACGCCATCACCGGCAACACGAACGCCTCGGTATCCCAGAAGCAGTGGCCTTCGTAGCCCTCGCCGGTGATGCCCTTGGCGGCCGTACCGGTGATGCCGTCGCGGCCGGCCGACTGCAGCAGATGGAACAGGTTGAAGCGCAGCGCGAGCTCCGCCGCGGGATCGCCGTCCACCGACAGGCCAGCGCGCCGCCAGAACGCCTGCATCGCGTCGGCCTGGGCCGCCGCGATCGTGTCGAAGCCCGCCGCCTGCGCGCGCGCGAGCACGGCATCCACGCCGTCCGCGACGCTGCCGTTGCCATCGTCGTAGGCGACGAACTTCTCGATCGTCACCGATGCGCCGGGTTCCAGCGTGGCGACGAAACGCTGCTCGACGCGGCCTGCACCGTCCACCGCGCCTTCGAGGATGAGGCCCGGCGACAGCCGGTGCTGCTGGGCCGCGACCAGCGCCACGCCGCTGTGGTGGGTGCGCTGGGTAAGCCGCGCTCCGTCCGCATCGGCATGTTCGTCCGAGACCTGCAGGTCCTTGCCGCCATGCACGCCGATGCGGGGGTCGTCGCCCTGCTCGACCGCCTGGCGTCCCGTCTCGATGGACGAAACCAGCGTCAGCGGTCCCGCGTAGTCGATGGAGGCCACCTTGAAGCGGATCGCCAACAGCGCGCGCTCGGCCAGCGGCACCACGCGGCGCGCGGTGATCTCGAGCGTATGTCCCTCCGGTGTCTTCAGGCGCAGGCGACGGTCCAGCGCGCCGCCCGCGAGGTCCAGCGTGCGTTCGAAGTCGAGCCACTCGGCGTCCGCCAGCGTCAGCGGCTGTTCGCCCAGGCGCAGGCGGATGTGTTTGCCCTCGGCGACCGGTACGCGCGTATCCGTGCTGCGGGTGAAGCCGGGGAAACGCTCGTGATAGTGGATGGGGTTCTGCTCGAACACGCTGGACAGGAACGTGCCGTCGCTGGCGCTGTCGCCTTCCTCCAACGCGCCGCGCACGCCGAGCGTACCGTTGGCCAGCGCGAACAGGGTTTCGTCGCGCGCGGCCCGCGCGGCATCGACACCCCGCTGCGTGAGTCGCCACGGATCGGTCCGGCCTTCATTGGCCCCGCCTGCCCGCATCGCCGCCTGTTGCTGTTCCACCGACATCCCGACTCCCGTTGTGCTGACCGCCCCGGCAGGTGCCATGGCGGGGCGACGCTAGGAGTCATTGTTATCGATGTCAAGTTATCGATATCAGAACATCGCCGCGATGAGCTGTACGGCGCCGGCATCGTGTCCAGATGGCTGCCGGATATCTTTCCGATCAATCAGTTACCGAACTCGCCGTTCGACGACGACGACGCGGATGTCCACCGGATGGACGCTGCAATGCAGCAGCGCCCTGCGCTCAGGTCGCGCGGACCACCAGGTGGGTCGGCAGGGTCTCGGAGGCGGCCGCCTCGCCCTCGATCAGGGCCCGGACCTTGCGTGCCAGAAGCACGCCAGCATCGATGAAGTTCTGGTGCACCGAGGTCAGCGGCGGTACGTAGGTGGCCCCCAGCGGGGTGTCGTCGTAGCCGATCACCGAGACGTCTTCCGGTACGCGGCGACCGCGCTCGATCAGTGCGCGGATCGCGCCGATGGCCAGCAGGTCGCTGGCGGCGAACAGGGCATCGACCTGCGGGTGTGCTTCCAGCAGCGCGTGCACGGCTTCCGCACCGGCGCCGACGGTGAAGCTGCCGACGGTCGGCGTCAGCGGGGTGATGCCATGCCGCGCCAATGCCCCCGCAAAGCCTTCCAGCCGCTCGGCGAACTCGCCGTGCGCCGGATCACCGAGGAAGGCGGGACGCCGCCGGCCGAGCGCAATGAAACGCTCCGCCGCCAGGGCGCCACCGCGCTGGTTGTCGCTGCCCACCACGACCTGCGATTCGTGCCGGCTCACCGCGCCCCAGACCACCATCGGCCGCCCCCAGCGCTGCACGGCGTGCATGGCGTCCTCGTGCGCGCCCTGGCCGAGCAGGATGACGCCGTCGGCCGCCTGCACGTTCGGCAGCGAGCCGCCCTGCAGCGACGTCAGCAACACGCTGTAGCCGGTAGAGGTGAGCTCCTGCGTGATGCCGCCCAGCAGGTCGAGCGGATACGGACCGGACATCTGCCGCTCCACGGTCGGCTTCATTTCCACCACCACCGCCACGGTCATGCTGCGGCGGAGCTTGAGGTTGCGTGCGCTGACATTGAATGCATAGCCGTACTGCTGCGCCACCTGCCGCACCCGCTCGCGCGTTTCGGCATTGACCAGCGGACTGTCGCGCAGCGCGCGCGAGACGGTGATCGCGGAGACGCCGGCCACCTTCGCCAGGTCCGCCATCGTCAGATGGCTGCCGGGGACAGGCAGCTCCGTCCGGGCGCGTCCGGTGCGCGGTTTGCGTTTGGCAGGGGGCATGCGGGTCACGTCCGTGCGCGGCTGGCTTCGTAGTGTGCAATATGCGCGTCCACCGGCGTCGATGCGATCACGCCGCCGATCACGTCGGGCAGCAGGTCGTCCAGCGCCTTGAACCGCAGGCAGCTCTTGCCCATGTCCAGCCTTTTCCCGGCATCCGCGTAGGCGTTGCGCAACACCACGTCCTGCGCGGAGTTCGCGTAGCACGTGGTCAGGTATAGCGCGTAGTACTGCTTCTGCGCAGCCAGCGCGACGTACGACAGCGGCTGCTTGTTGTAGGTGGTCGGGTAGCGCGTCAGCGGGATCTCCCAGCTGACCATGCCCCAGCTCATCGTTTCGACATACCCCTCGGGCATGTGCCGGTTGACCAGGTCACGAACGGCCGACACGACCGCGCGCCGGTCGTCCGGCAGCTCCGCCAGGTACTCGCCGACCGTCTTCGCCTTGCTGCTCGCCATGGTCACCACCCCGTGTTGCGCGAACAGTAACGCAGCCGCGTGGCCGCGTCATGCATGGCGATGGCCGTGCACGGGGGTACACGCCGCTGAACGATTGCGGCCGTCGCGCTCAGCGTCATGCAGACACCGTGAAATGCACGCGTACTGACGCGGCGATTCCGCTGCGTTGTCGATCGGTTCACGTCGCGGCGTAGTGGGCATTCATGCGCGGCTGGTTACGGTGCGCTCGCCCTGACGGCCACGACGCATCACGCATCGCATCGTCCGCCAGGGACATAAGAAAACAGAACAGGAGATTCCTGCATGACGTCCATTCGAACCCTCACGATTGCCCTGGCCGCCCTCATCGCCGTACCAGCCTTTGCGCAGGACGCGAGCACCGATACGGCATCCGATGCTTCCGGCAAGCGCTTCGCCGTCGTCGGCGGTGCCGCCATCCTCAAGCCCGATCGCGACCCGGCGCCCGGCCTGAAGATCGATGGCGATGTCGCCCCCGTGATCAGCGCCAGCTGGTACGCCACCGACAATGTGGCGGTGGAACTGTGGGGTGCCGCCGACAAGTTCAACCACCGCGTCAAGGCCGATGGTCCGGGCAAGATCGGCACCGTCGACCAGCAGCCGATCGCGCTTAGCGGCCAGTACCACTTCGGCACGCCCGACAAGGTGATGCGCCCGTTCGTGGGTCTGGGCTACTACGAATCCAACTTCAGCAACGAGAGCATCGGCGGTGATGGTGCCCACGTGGGCCTGGAGACCGCCAAGGGCGCCATGGCCACGGCAGGCATGGACTTCAACATCAACCAGACGTGGTTCGCCCGTGCCGATGCGCGCTACATGAAGGGTGACGCCGGCGTGCGCGTCGGCGGCCAGGGCACCGGCGAAGAACTGACGATCGACCCGTGGGTCGTGGGTGTGGGTATCGGCGCGCGCTTCTGATCCATCGCGTCAGCGCGTCGATACGGCGGCGGGCCTCCGGGCCCGCCGCCTCTTTGTAAGGTCGCAGGCGATCAGCGCGCGCCGTAGCCGCGCAGCCGCTCAAGACGGGCGACGCGCCATTTCACGCACCATGCATAGACCAGGTAGTAACCCAGCAACAGGCCGCCCACCGCCAGCAGGCTGCCATGCCCGCTCAGCAGTGCATGCGTCGCCGGCACACGCTCCGACTGCCAGTACTGCACCATCTGCACCGTCCCCCATACGATGCGGCCGGCCACGATGGCGACCAGCAGCAGCGCCAGCCAGGCATTGGGCTGGTAGAACACGCCCTGCGGCGCAACCTCCCAGCGTGTCAGCCACACGCCGAGCAGACCGAGCACGCTGCCCGCCAGCAATCCCGCACCCGCACCGACCAGACTGTCCGGCCACCAGAACAGGCCGAACGCGCTGACCGCGACGAAGATCGCCACCGAGACGAGCAGGCTCCAGGCGTTGAACGTCAGCAGCCAGGGCCGTGCCATGCGTCGCGCACGACCGTAGCGATAACGCTGCCACAGCGAGAGCGGCAGCAGCAGCGCCCACAGGGCGAGCAACAGGAAGACGAACAGCAGGACAAGGACGATGGGCATACCTGCATCATGCCGTAACGCGCGTCAGGGATGCTCGGCTTCGACGTGGACCTTTTCGCGCCGCAACAGATACAGGCCGCTCGCCACGATGATGCCGGCGCCGATCCAGGTGACGCCGTCCGGCAGTACCGACCACAACGCTACGTCCAGCAGCACGCCCCACACCAACGCGGTGTACTCCAGCGGCGCGATCAGCGAGGCCTCGCCACGGCGGAAGGCTTCGGTCAGCGCCACCTGCGCCAGCGAACCGGAGATGCCGACGCCAGCGATGATCCAGCCATGCGCGGCCTGCAACGACTTCCACGTCGGCAGCGCCAGCAGCCATGCACCCAACGACAGCAATACGACGAACCAGAACACCATCGCCTGCGTACTGTCGCGCTGCGCCAGCATGCGCACGGTGACCGCGCCCATCGCATAGCAGACGGCGGCGATCAGGATCGCCAAGCCGCCGCCCGTCAGCATGCCTTCGCCGGTCGGCCGCAGGATCACCAGCACCCCGACCAGGCCGATGCCGATGGCGATCCAGCGCGCCGCACCCACCTTTTCCTTCAGCAGCGGCCCGGCCATCGCGGTGACCAGCAGCGGCGCGACGAAGGTGATCGCGTACGCCGTGGACAGCGGCATGGTGCGCAGGCCGTAGACGAACCCGGCCATCATGGCCACGCCCAGCGCGCCGCGGAACAGATGCAATGGCCAGTGCACCTGCAGCAGCGTGCGCGCCGGTACCGTCGCCAGCACCCACAGCGTCACCAGCGGCAGCGAGGACAGGCCGCGCAGGGCCGCCACCTGCAGCGGCGGATAGTGCGCGGACAGCAGCTTCAGGCCTGCATCCATCAGCGCGAACATGAGCACGGCAGCCAGCATCAGCAGGACGGCGGAGGCGAGCGAGGGACGGACAGTGGGCATGCGCCATTATCGCCTCCGCCGGCGTGCGTTACGCTGCACCCGTCCACCCTCAGGCAGGCCGATGACCGGGATCGCTCCTCGCAGTGCGTCGCCACGCGCGCGCCTCGCCGTCCGCCTGGCCTGGGCCGTGCTGTGGCTGCTGCTCGCGATCGCCAGTCTCGAGTTCCTGCTCGCCGCCTACGGCAAGTACCGGCATCTCGATTCGGCCGCCTACGGCATGTTCATGACGCGCCGAGGCTGGTTGTGGATGCATCTCGCCGGGGGCCTCACCACCATGCTGCTGGGGCCGGTGCAGTTCCTGACCCAATGGCGCAGGCGCCGTCCGCGCCTGCATCGCCTGACCGGTCGCGCCTATCTGGTTGGCATGCTGGTGGCCGCGGTCGGTGCCACGGGACTGATCGCCACCTCGCCGGCACCGTTTGCGATCCGCCTGGCCTTCGCCGCTACCGCACTGGCGTGGCTCACCACCGGATTGACCGGCCTCATCGCGATCCGCCATGGCGCGGTGGACCGGCACCAACGCTGGATGACCCACAACTACGCGGTGACGCTGGCCCCGATCATCTTCCGCCTATCGCTGCCCGTCGCCATTGCGAGCGGCCTGGCGCCGTCGCCGACCCTGATCGCGACCCTGCTCTGGTGCAGCTGGACCGTCCCGCTGCTGATCTGCGAGAGCGCGCGTCGACTCGCCCACGTGGCGCGCTCCTCGCGCCGGCAGATCTCGCCAGACGGGATGCCGCTTCCCGACACACGGTAGAATTCCGCGCCCCGCTACAGGATCTCCCCCATGCCCTCATTCGACGTCGTGTCCGAAGTCAACGTCCACGAACTGACCAACGCCGTGGACCAGGCCAACCGCGAACTGTCCACCCGCTTCGACTTCAAGGGCGTGGACGCCAAGTTCGTGCTGGAAGAGAAGCTGATCACCCAGTCCGCACCCAGCGACTTCCAGCTCAAGCAGATGACCGACATCCTGCGCGCACGCCTGATCGCCCGCCAGATCGATGCCCGCTGCCTGGACTTCGGCGATGTGGAGACCAATCTCGCTGGCGCCCGCCAGAAGATTACCGTCCAGCAGGGCATCGAGCAGAAGCTGGCGAAGAAGATCGTCGGCACCATCAAGGACGCCAAGCTGAAGGTCGAAGCGCAGATCAACGGCGACAAGCTGCGCGTCACCGGCAAGAAGCGCGACGACCTGCAGGACGTCATCGCCCTGCTGAAGAAGACCGAATTCGAGCTTCCGCTGCAGTTCGACAACTTCCGCGACTGACGGCAGTCCGTCGGCTCAGAGATAGCGCAGCCACGCCAGATCGCGCCGACGGGCCTTCAACCGGGCGAAGGCGCGGGTCGCCGGGTACAGCGCCAAGGCCAGGGCGGCGGCGACCGGCAACAGCCAGCCGGCGTGGTCGAAGCCGAAATGCTCACCCTGGTTCGCACCCCACGTCGCAACCGCCGCCACGTACAGCAGCTTGAGTACGTACAGGTGCAGCAGGTAGAAGAACATCGGCGCACCGCCGAGTGTCGCCAAGGGCTCCAGCCTGATGGCCCACTGCCGCTGCTCGAACAGCCTCAGCAGCAACAACGACATGCCCAGCGTCAACGCCAGGAACAGCAGCGATGGCGGATACTTGGTGACGTTGAAGTACGCCATCAGCGTGCGGACACCGTCGGCAGCCGCGCGCCACGGCGCATCGCCGTAGACATCGAGCGCCCGCAGCACGAAGAAGATCGCCAGCGACGCGGCGCCCCAGGCAAGCAGGCGGCGGTGGCGCGATGATGGCGACATCGTCGTCCCGAACCAAGGCCCGGCGGCATAGCCCAGCGCGATGACGCCGATCCACGGCAGCACCGGATAGGACGTACGCAGCCTGAGCGCACCGTCGGAAATCACGATCCAGTCGCGCTGATGCAGGATCGACCACAGCGCGTGCCCGACGGGATCCTCGAAACGGACGTCGTCGAGCAGGTTGTGGCCCGCGATCACCCCCAACCCGATGGCCACCAGCACGCCCCGCGGCAACCAGAGCAGTGCGGCCAACGCCAGCATGGACAGCCCGATGACCCAGATCACCTGCAGGTACACCGTCTGCGGCGGCAACTCGAACGTCCACGCGAAATTGACCAGTGTCAGTTCCAGCACAAGCAGGAACACGCCGCGCTTGGCCAGGAAGGCGGCCGTCGCCGCGCGCGGCCGCGGCTGCCGCTGGCCATACAGCCACGCGGACAGACCGGTGAGGAAGACGAACGCCGGCGCACAGAGATGGGCACCCAGGCGGAAGACGAACAACAAGGGCGAGACACTGTCGACGTCGACCGGATCGGAGACCTGCATGTGCAGGAAGAAGGTCTCGCGTACGTGGTCGAGCAGCATCAACAGCATGACCAGCCCACGCAGTTGATCGATCGAGGTGAGGCGCGCGGATGGCACTGGCAGGGCAGTCATGAAACAACGATGCTCATATAGACTGTTATTTTATAACAAAGCTATCCGATGCAGGCATTTCAGAAGCACGCCAACCTCCCGACCTTTAGACTTCCCGCCCCGCTCTTCATGCATCTCCATGACCGACCTCCTCCCACCGACCGATGACCCGATCGCCGCGACACGCCGCTGGGTGGAGCGCGCCGTGATCGGCCTGAACCTGTGCCCGTTCGCCAAGGCGGTGTACGTGAAGCAGCAGGTTCGCTTCGTGCTGAGCGATGCCAGCACGCCGGAAGCGCTGCTGGAGGAACTGGCGGAAGAACTGGTGCTGTTGCGCGACACCGATCCGGAGCAGGTCGACACCACGCTGATCGTGCATCCGGACGTGCTGACCGACTTCCTGGACTACAACGATTTCCTCGAGAACGCCGATGCGGCTGTCGAGGCGCTCGACCTGCAGGGCGAGATCCAGGTCGCCAGCTTCCACCCGGACTACCAGTTCGCCGGCACCATGCCGGACGACATCAGCAACTACACCAACCGCTCGCCCTACCCCACCCTGCACCTGCTGCGCGAAGCCAGCATCGACCGCGCGGTGGAGGCCTTCCCGGATCCCGACGTGATCGTCGAGCGCAACGTGAAGACGCTGGATGCGCTGGGGCATGTGGGTTGGGCGAAGCTGTTTGCAGAATGATGAAACCGCCCGTGACGCCGGCCGTGGGGATGCTGGTTGTGGGAGCGACGTAAGTCGCGATGCTTTTGCTTCTCCATCGCGGGAAGGATCAAAGCCAGACCGCATCCCACCACGGATATTGCCCCACGCTTCGCGCAAGACCGGCACGCAACGGATTGGCCACGATGTAACGTGCCGCCGCCAACACCGCAGGCCCACTCCGCAACGAGCGATCATGGAATCCCTTCTCCCATATGCGTCCGGCATCGGGATGGTGTCGACGGATCATCCTGGCGCTATTGGATTTCAACCGCTGCACCGTGGTCGATAAATCGTCCATCGTCCCCAGTTCGATCACGCCATGCCAATGGTCCGGCATCAGTACCCAACACAGCAATCGCGAGCGATACCAAAGCCGCGCTGCCGTGATGGCGCGGCAAGCATCGCTTGCCCGATCCGATTGATCGAACAGCCGACGGCGATCCACCGTGGTGAATGTCACCAGGTAGGCCTGACCCGGCATCGAGAAGCGGCCTTTCCTAAGCTCCGAGTATCCCGACATGCCGACACTCCCGTGAGAGAGGTAAGCATGGCAAGCGCTAGAGCGATCGCCATCAGCGATTTACCCGGAGACACCTCGGAGTTCTGGCCAAAGGCTTCGCGACTTACGTCGCTCCCACATCAGATATCCGCGTGCGCTGCCAGCCGCTGATCCAGCAGCACACGCGCATCGTCCAGCGACGGCAGGATCAGATGGCCCAACGCGCGCACGGTGTCATCGGGCTCGAGCAGGTCGGGGATCTGGATCGGGTACATGCCAGCGGCCAATGCGGCGCGCACGCCCGTAGGCGAATCTTCCAGCACCAGGCACCACGCAGGTTCGACACCGAGCGAACGCGCCGCCAGCAGGTAGACGTCGGGCGCGGGCTTGGGGTGTTCGACATCGCTGCTGGTGCAGATGGCATCGAAACGCGGCAGCAGGCCCGAAGCTTTCAGCTTCTTCAACGCCAGCGGTCGGCGCGTCGAGGTGGCGACGGCACGGGGAATGCCGCGAGCCTGCAGGAAGTCCAGCATCGCGAGGATGCCGGGACGATGCGGCACGCCCGCCGCGACCACCGCGTCGTACAGCACATGAGAGCGTTGGAGGATGAGGTCGCGCTGCGTCTCGCCGACCGCTTCGTCCAGCAGGTGCCGGCATACGGCCTCGCTGTGGCCGACCATCGCCAACCACAATACCTCGGGCAGATCGTGGCCGAGTTCGCGCGCCGCGTCTGCCAGGCATCCGATGATCGCGCGCTCGCTGTCCAGCATCAGCCCGTCCATGTCGAAGATCACCGCCACCGGCGTGAACGGCAGCGACGCGGGTGTCGTCATGCCGCCGTCCCGAACAGCCGCTGCAGATCGTTTTCGTCGAGGATCCGCCACTCACCGGGGGCCAGATCGTCCAGCGTCAACCCACCGATACGGCTGCGATGCAGCGCCTCGACATGGTTGCCGACCGCGGCGAACATGCGGCGTACCTGGTGGTAGCGCCCCTCGGTCAGCGTCAGGCGTGCATGACGCGGATCGACCACCTCCAGGCCAGCCGGCGCCAGCGGCGTCTGCTCGGATTCCAGCATCAGCGTGCCGCTGGCGAAGATCGCGCCTTCGTCGCCGCGCAGATCCTGCGCCAGCGTGGCGTCGTAGACCTTCGGCAGGTTGGCCTTCGGCGAGATGATCCGGTGCAGCAGTCCACCGTCGTCGGTGAGCAGCAGCAGCCCGCTCGTCTCGCGGTCGAGCCGGCCCACGGTGGACAGCACCGGCGAGCGGTCGCGGAAACGCGACGGGAACAGGTCGTAGACGATGCGGCCGGTGTCCTTGGTCGAGCAGGTGTAGCCCACCGGCTTGTGCAGCAGGATGGCCAAGCCGGGCGCGGGATCGAGTGGCTCGCCGTCGACGCGGATGGCGTCGTGGTCGACCGGATCGTCGGCATACAACACCTCGCCGGCGGCATCGGTGATGCGACCCTCGCGGAACATCCACTGCACCTGCTTGCGGCTGCCGTAGCCGAGGTTGGCGATGTGCTTGACGATCTTCATGCGCTCAGCGCCTCGCCTTCGTGGCCGCGATCACCTTGAAGCCGTCGCGCTCGCCGGCCACCCGGATCTCGCCGAAGCGTTCGTTCAAGGTCTGCTCGTAAGGCAGGTGACGATTGGCGACCAGCCACAAGCGCCCACCCGGCTTGAGCGCGGCCGCGGCGGCCGTGATGAAGCGCTGGCCGATATCCGGGCGGTCCGCCCGGCTCTGCGTGTGGAACGGCGGATTGCTGACGATGAAGTCGTAACGCTCCGGCAGACCGGTGGTCACGTCGTGCCAGCGGAAGTCGAGGCGCGCGGGCGACGTCGCCGCCCCCAGGTTCTCCTTCGCCAGTGCCAGGGCACGCGCCTCGGCTTCGTAGAGATCGAGCGCGGTGATGCCTTGGCACCGCTCCAGCAACGCCAGCGACAGGAAGCCCCAGCCGGCACCGAGGTCGGCCCCATGCCCGGTAATATCCGTCGGCAGGCATTCGACCAGCAGTGCGGAGGCCGGATCGATGCGGTTCCATGCGAACACGCCCGGACGGCTGAGAAAGCGGCCACTCTCGATGCGACGCGGCGCGTCCAGCGACAACCACTGATTCAGCAGTGCGTCGTCCGTACCCTCGCCCAAGGGCCGCGTCCAGAACGTGCGGCAATGGAACTTCGTCAGCATGCCCGCGATGCCGGTAAGCTGCTTCAGATCCGCCTCGCCCGACTTCGCGCCTTCGTTGTTGGTCATCGCGGCGACGACGATGCCACCGGGTGCGGCGAGTCGCACCGCACGCGCCAGCAGCGCACGCGCTTCTTCGCGCTGCCGCGGCGGCAACACCAGTACGAGGGGATAACGCACACCGGCTTCGGCGGCATCCGCCACCACGCGCAGTCCCGCACGCTCCAGCAGTTCGGCATCGGGACGGAAACTCTGTTCGCACACGAGCTGCGCCAGCGGGAACTGGCGCAGTGCAGCGCCATCGCGCGCGCGCAGGAACAGCACCGGACCGGTGGGCCAGGCAAGCTGGCCCTGTGCGAAGGGCAACATCAACGCATCGAGCGCGGGATCGGAGAATCGGGAGGCCACGGGCGGCACGCAACGGGAAGGAGGACGTCATTCTAGCGACACGCCCTTCGCTCCATTCGTTGATGCCACTCATCGGCCTTGCGAAAAAAAGTGAAAAAGTTGTTGCGCTTCGCAAACAAGCGGCGTATCGTGCGCGCCCGTCGGCCCCGTGGCCGTTTTTTCATCAAACGAATTCTTCTCATGAAGTCCGCCTATTCCTTCGACAGCAAGCCCGCCCTGCAGCCATCGCGCTGCGGCCTGGTGCTGCACGCGAATGGGTGCGGCCTGCGCGATATCGAACGCGCACGGCACCTGGACACCTGACATCCGGCTGACTCCCTGGGAGATCGGCCACCCCGATCTCCCGAGGAACGCGAACGCCCTCGGGTCGCACGTCCCGGGGGCGTTTTGTTTTCAGCGTTCGCGGAGGATGCGCATGCATCGACCAGGTTCCATCCATTCCACCACGGAAGTTTCTTTCCGCCCTGGAGCATCCGGGTAGCGCGTCCGCGCGCCCCGAGGCAGGGGCGCGGCTGCGACCGGCGCATGTGCGCTGCGTTGTGATGCTTCGACGCGAGCGGCGCGGGGAATGGACACCACACACGGGCGCTCTGCGCCTGCACGAATTGCCGGTTGGCGACAGCCGGCAATGCGGAGCATCGATCGAACACGCTACAGCGGTACGGGTTTGTATCCCGTCCGGTGCGCGCGGCGCTGCCGTGGCGTATGCCGAAGCGTGGGACATGGTGTTCCCCATGACGATGGCCGAATGGTTAGGCACCAGCGAAAGCTGGGCAAGCCGGTTCGATTCCGGTACGTCACCTCTGGATAGCTCAGACGGTTAGAGCATCGGTTTCAGATACCGAGTGTCGCGGGTTCGACTCCCGCTCCAACGCCTGCAAGGGCACTTGACCTGTCACGTCATGACACCGGGACGCAAGTCCCACCCAGGAAACGCCTCGTGCGGCGTGCCGGCTTCCCGCGATGGAGTGCAGGAAGACGGAACACCGCAGCGCGGACGGTGCCGGCACCGCGCCCTCGACGCGGATGCGCGAGACTTTCGATGCGATCCCAGGATCGCGTCGCCGCCACGAGGCTTCCGCCGACAGCGCCGGCTGTCCGCACCGCCTCCGTCCAGGGGCGTTTCCACCTTCTTCCGCCAGCCGCATGTCGCGGCCGGCTTCCATCGTCGCGGGATTCGATCCACCGCGGCGATGCCGGCAAGCCGGATCGAACCACCAGAGCCAACAAGGAGAACAACGCCATGTTCTGGACCAAGGGGGTCGTGATCGGTGACGGCGAGCGCGGCCTGGTGTATCGCAACCGTCGGTTCGAGCGCGTGCTCGCACCCGGCGTGTACCGCTGGTTCGACCCGATGGGTCGCACCGAGGTACGCACCTTCAACATCGCCGCGCCGGAATACGCCGGCCACGACGTCGACGCACTGATCGTCGGCTTGGGCGAGCGCCTGGGCGAGACCTTCGTCTGCGCCGATATCGGGGTGGACCAGGTCGGCCTGGTGCTGAAGAACGGCAAGCTGGAAGACGTGCTGCCGCCCGGCACGCGGCGCCTGTACTGGATCGGCCTGGTGAAGGTCGAGGTGCAGGCGGTGACCCTGGCCTCGCTGGAGGTGGATGCCGCCGTCGCGCGTCGTCTGCGCCAGTTGGGCACGCTGTCGAAGCTGGCGGTCGTGGCCGAGGTGCCGGCGGAGTCCGCCGGTCTGGTGTTCATCGACGGCAAGCTCGAGCGCACGCTTGCGGCAGGCAGCTACGCCTTCTGGAACTTCCGGAAGAACGTGGTGGTGGATGTGGTCGACCTGCGCGTGCAGACGATCGAGGTATCGGGCCAGGAACTGTTGACCCGCGACAAGGTCAGCCTGCGCGTGAACCTGGCCGCGAGCACCCGCGTCACCGACGTGGTGGCCTCGCGCACCAAGGTCGCCAAGGTCGGCGACTTCGTCTACCGCGAGCTGCAGTACGGCCTGCGCAGGGCGGTCTCCGCCAAGACGCTGGACGAGCTGCTGGGCGACAAGGCCTCGCTCGACGCCGACATCTTTGCGTACGTGCGCGGCCAGTTGAACGGCCTCGGCGTGGAGGTGCTGGGCGTGGGCGTGAAGGACGTGATCCTGCCGGGCGAGATGAAGGAGATCCTCAACGCGGTGGTGCAGGCGGAGAAGCAGGCGCAAGCCAACGTGATCCGTCGTCGCGAGGAGGCGAACGCCACGCGTTCCCTGCTCAACACCGCGAAGCTGATCGACGAGTCCCCGGTGCTGATGCGCCTGAAGGAGCTCGAGGCGCTGGAAAAGGTCACCGAGAAGATCGACAAGCTCACCGTGTTCGGCGGCCTGGATGGCGTGCTGAAGCAACTAGTGACGTTGAAGTAGCAAACCGGGGCGGCCGCACGGACGCGGCTGCCACGGTCCCCAAGGACGAAAGGAAGACCCATGCGAAACGACATGTTCAAGGTCATCGTGGAGCGACCGCGCCGCGGAGGCAGCTTCGCGCGCGAACGGGCACGCCCTACCGTGGACGAAGCAGCACCGATGCAGGAAAGCATACGTTCGCGCCATCAGCACCGGAAGTATCTCAACGAGAACCTGCGACCACTGGAACGCTACCTGCACCGGCAGGTCGGCAGACCATGGGATGCCGTGTACTCGGAGATCTGCGCAGGCATCGATCGGCGCAGCACGGTGCAGCAGCACATCCACCAGCATCTGGCCGACTTCGTCGCGGTGCGCGTGTCCGTCATTGATGGACGGTTGCACTGGCAGAAGAAGTGGGGCGAACCGAGCCGCCTGGCCGATCGCTGGGCACCGAAGCTCTATTTGGATCCCTCGACCGGCCTTCTGCGCCACAACCAGGAACGGGAGCGGGTCCGTCGGCAGGAGCTTAAGGCGCGCGCGACAAAGCAGCTCACGCCAGACCGTGTGGCGATTTCGCCCTCGCGGCAGCTGCATCGTCTGCACGGCATCTGGTACGACGTTGAACTCGCACCAATTCCGGCCGCAGGCCATGGGCCCGGGGTCGTCGATGTGGTGCGCGGCCGCATTGTCGTTGCCTTCGGACATCGGGGCGCGGGAGGACTCGTCTTCCACGGAGACCCGATGCTGTACGGATGT
This sequence comes from Pseudoxanthomonas sp. LjRoot143, assembly GCF_964252945.1. Lineage (NCBI taxonomy): Bacteria > Pseudomonadati > Pseudomonadota > Gammaproteobacteria > Lysobacterales > Lysobacteraceae > Pseudoxanthomonas > Pseudoxanthomonas sp. LjRoot143. Next base: position 3,528,429 of record NZ_CAXUPM020000001.1, read on the forward strand.
GGCGACGTATACGCACGATCGAAACGACAGCTCGGCGCGCGTGAACTGCGCGCACACGGGCTGTGCAACACGGAATGAAAGAACGCAGCCCGCCGCGCAACGAAGCGCGACGGGCATAAGGAGATTGAAATGAGTAGTCAATTCGAACTGCTGCACGCCGAGGGCAGCACCACGCCGATCAAGGGCTGGGTGCGCGGCGTGCCGCTGGAACAGCAGGCCCACGAGCAGCTGCGGAACATCGCGTCCATCCCGTTCGTGGGGCCGTGGGTTGCAGTGATGCCCGACGTGCACCTGGGCAAGGGCGCGACCGTGGGTTCGGTCATCCCGACCCGCGGCGCGATCATCCCGGCCGCGGTCGGCGTGGACATCGGCTGCGGCATGGCCGCCGTGCGGACCACGTTGCGCGCGAAGGACCTGCCCGACAGCCTGGCGCAGCTGCGTTCCAGCATCGAGCGCAGCGTGCCGGTCGGCAACGGCCGCGGCGGCGAGCACTGGAAGCTGCCCGACAGCATCGCAACCCGCATCGCGCAGTCGGGGCTTGAGCAGCGCCTGGACGTGATCAAGCAGAAGCACCGCAGGATCCGTACCGACAAGCTCGGCTGCCAGATCGGCACGCTGGGCGGCGGCAACCACTTCATCGAGCTCTGTCTCGACGAAAGCGACGCCGTCTGGGTGATGCTGCACAGCGGTTCGCGCGGCACCGGCAACCTGATCGGCACCTACTTCATCGAGCGGGCACGCGAGCAGTTGGCGCACCGCGTGCTGGGCTTCCACCTGCCGGACAAGGATCTCGCGTTCTTCATGCAAGGCGAGCCGCTGTTCGACGATTACGTGGAAGCCGTCTCGTGGGCGCAGGACTACGCCCGTGAGAACCGCGAAGCGATGATGTCGCGCGTGCTGGCCGACATGCGCCACCGCCTGCCGAAGTTCCAGTTGGAGAAGATGGCGGTCAACTGCCACCACAACTACGTGCAGAAGGAGACGCACGGCGGCGAGGACCTGCTGGTCACCCGCAAGGGCGCGGTGAGCGCGCGTGCCGGCGAGCTGGGGATCATTCCCGGCAGCATGGGCGCGAAGAGCTTCATCGTGCGCGGCAAGGGCAATGGCGACAGCTTCCACAGCTGCAGCCACGGCGCGGGCCGCGTGATGAGCCGTACCGCCGCGCGCCAGCAGATCACGCTGTCGCAGCACCGCGAGGCCACGGCGCACGTCGAATGCCGCAAGGACGCCGGCGTGATCGACGAATCGCCGGCCGCCTACAAGGACATCGATGCGGTCATGGCCGCGCAGTCCGACCTGGTGGAGGTGGTCCATACGCTGCGCCAGGTGGTGTGCATCAAGGGGTGAGCTTCGGCTCGCCCCTTCTTTTTGTTCAGCTTTGCCAAGCGTCTCGTTCGCGCCTGCACCATGTTTGCTTGACCTTGCGCGAACATCGCGACTGCCAGACTTGCGATCATCGTCCTGCAGGAGAGTGGAAGATGAGAGCGTTGTTCGTGGGTGGCGTGGTGGACAACAGCGAGATGGACCTGGAAGGCGGACGTCCGCCGGTCCACTATCCCGAGAACAGCGGCGGCGGCCATGCGCGCTACCGCCTGCATCAGGTCGGCGAACGCGACGACGGCAGCATCGCTTACGCGGTATACGGCGCACCCGACCTGCCGGAGGAAGAGGTCGAGCGCGTGATCGAGGAGCGCGCCTACGGCCGCCGCTTCGACGCGACCCCGGTGCGGGCCGAGGATCTCACCCGCGAGGGGAGCGGCGACGATCGTCGCCACTGACCCTTCGCATCATCCCTGCAGTTCGCGCAGCGTCACCGACGGTGGCGCATCCAGTACCTTGCGCGTCGCGAACAGGCCCGCGCCGAGCGCCGCGAGCATGCCGAGGCCGCCGCCGATGGCGGCCAGCTGCCAGTTCGCTTTCCATGGCAAGTCGAACACCTGTGTGGCGACCACGCCGGACAGCACGGAGGCCGCGATCGCCGCGACCAGACCCGCGAGCAGGCCGATGGCCGCGAACTCCGATGCCTGCGCCAGCCGCAGCTGGCGCCGGCTGCCGCCGAGCACGCGCATCACCCCGCCTTCCAGCAGCCGCTCGTCCTGGCTCGCGCTCACCGCCGCCATCAGCACCAGCAGACCGGCCGCCAGCGAGAACCAGAACACCACCTGCACGACCTGCGACACCTGTTCCGCCGTGCTGCGCACCTGGTTGAGCACCGCCTCCACGTCGATCACCGACAGGTTGGGGAACTGGTTGACCAGTTCGCGGGTGAACGCGGCATCGCCCGACGGCACGCTGACCGCGGTGATGTAGCTGGCCGAGTAGCCATCGAGCGCGCCCGGCGAGGCGACCACGAAGAAGTTCGGGCGGAAGCTTTCCCAGTCCACGCTGCGCAGGCTGGTGATGCGGCCCTCGAAGCGCTGGCCGGCGATGTCGAACGCGACCTGGTCGCCCAGCTTCCAGCCCAGCCCTTCGGCGAACTCCTCTTCCACCGACAGCTCCGGCGACGCCGGCGTGCGCCCGGTCCAGAACTCGCCTGCGGTGACCTTGTTGTCGTCGCGCAGCGTCGTCGCCATCGACAGGTTGAACTCGCGATCGGCGCGACGCTGGGTACGCTCGTCGGCCTCTTCGTAGTCCGCGCCGCTGGTGGGCTTGCCGTTGAGCTCGACCAGGCGGCCGCGGATCATCGGGTAGAGATCCACCGTCGACAGGCCACGCCCCTGCATGAAGGTCTTCACCGGATCGACCTGGTCCGGCTGCACGTTGATGATGAAGCGGTTCGGTGCGTTGGCGGACAGCGCCAGCTGCCAGCGGTCGAGCAGATCGGTGCGTACGAAGGTCAGCAACAGCAGCGCCATCAGGCCCAGGCCCAGCGCCGACACCTGCGCGATCGACGTGCCCGCGCGCCGACTGACATTGGCCAGCCCGTAGCGCAGGCTGCCCCGCAGCCGCGAACGCAACCGGCGCACCAGCACGATCAGCGCCCACGCCAGCAGCGCGAGGACGGTGAGCGTGCCGATGATGCCGACCAGCATCGCGGTACCGAGCGTCGGCGAACCCGCCTTCCACCACAGCAGTGCACCCAGGCCGACGAAGCCGGTCAGCGCGACCAGCCATGCACTCGGTTCGGTACGGTCGAGATCGCGCCGCAGCACGCGCAAGGCGGGGACACGACGCAACGCCAGCACCGGCGGCGCACCGAAGGCGAGCAGCACGATCATGCCGACGCCGTAACCCTGCACCGCCGGCAACATGCCCGCCGGCGGAATGTCGATCTTCAGCGACTGCTGCAGCCAGCTGCCAATCCCCCACTGCAGACCGAACGCGATCAAGACGCCGACCGTGCAGGCCGCCAGCCCCAGCAGGATCAGTTCACCGACATGGATGCCGACCAGCGTGCGCTGCTGCGCACCGAGGCAGCGCATCACCGCCGTGCCCGACAGATGGCGTTCGCTGTGCCGACGCGCGGCCATCGCAACAGCCACCGCTGCCAGCACTACGGACACCAGCGCAGCGAGACCGAGGAAGCGGCTGGCGCGATCCAGCGCGGAACGTACTTCCGGGCGGGCGTCCTGGATGGTCTCCATCCGCTGGCCGCGCGCGAGCTGTGGCTTCACCGCCGCAGCGAAGGTCTCGACCGCTGCGGCATCACCGGCGACGACCAGCCGATAGCGCAGGCGGCTGCCTTCCTGCACCAGTCCGGTCGACGGCAGGTCGGCCAGGTTGAGGAACACCTTCGGCGCGACATTGAAGTAGTCCAGCGCCGCATCCGGCTCCTGCATCACCAGCGCCGCGAGCTTCAGCGTGCGCGTGCCGATGCCGATCTCGTCGCCCGGCTTCGCGCCCAGCGTTTCCGCGCCGGCCTGGCTGATCCACAGCGTGCCCGGCACAGGAATGCCGTCTGCATCGCGCTCGATGCCCCCGGTGCGGTCGACCACGCGGAAGCTGCCGCGCAGCGGGAAGCCTTCGCCCAGCGCACGCAGATCGCCCAGCGACAGCGACTCGCCCGCGCGGATCATGCTCTGCAGTTCCTGCGTCTCGGTCACGCGCAGGCCCGGCGCGGCGGCCAGCTCACGCAGGGCGTCGGTTGGCGGCGCATCGCCGCGCACGACGACGTCACCGCCCAGCAGGCGGTTCGCTTCGATCGCCAGCGCACGCTCGGCACGATCGGTGACGAAGCCGACCGACGTGACCGCGACGACCGCGAGCACCAGCGCCGCGAACAGGATGCGGATATCGCCCGCGGCGAGATCACGCCGCAGCTGGCGCCATGCCAGCGCCAGCGTCCTCATGCGGCCGCACCCTGCAGGCGGCCGGCGTCCAGCCGAATGAGGCGTTGGCAGCGTGCTGCCAGATGATCGTCGTGCGTGACCAGCACCAGCGTCGTACCGGCATCGGCGTTCAGCGCGAACAGCAGCTCGATGATCGCCTGTCCGGTATGCGTATCGAGGTTGCCGGTCGGCTCGTCGGCGAACAGCAGCGACGGCCGCGTGACGAAGGCACGCGCCAGCGCAACGCGTTGCTGCTCGCCCCCCGACAGCTGGCGCGGGTAATGGCCCAGACGCTGGCCCAGGCCGACCTTTTCCAGGATCTGCCGGGCCGGCCCTTCGACGTCGCTGTCGCCGCGCAGTTCCAACGGCAGCATGACGTTCTCCAGTGCGGTCAGCGAGGGCAGCAGCTGGAAGCTCTGGAACACGAAGCCGACCTTGTCGCCACGCACGCGTGCCCGACCGTCCTCATCCATGTCGGACAGGCGCTCGCCATCCAGCGTCACCGCACCGGTACTAGGCACATCGAGGCCGGCCAGCAGCGACAGCAGCGTGCTCTTGCCCGAGCCCGAAGCACCCACGATCGCGACCGTATCGCCATGCTCGATGCGGAAACCGATGTCGTCGAGTATCGTCAGCGCGCCGTCGGGCAGTGCGACATGCTTGCCCAGGCCCTGCACGTCCAGAACGGCGTGGCGGGTGGCGGCTTCAGTGTGGAGTCTGCTGGCGTCGGCCATGATCGTCTCGTCGGTCATTTCGCGAATCATCGGGAGCACGGATTAAATGTTTCTTAATTTGAACAGGTATGGGGCCCCTCGCGCACGCATGCAATGGGTGGCGAGCCTGTCGTTACTGCTGCTCGTCGCATTATTCGCACGGCCCGTCGCAGCACAGAGCACGGCCGCCGCACCGGCGATGGGCGCGCGCACCATCCTGGTGATGGGCGATTCGTTGTCCGCCGCCTACGGCCTGGCCCCGGCGCAGGGGTGGGTCGCGCTGACCGGAGACCGCATCGGCAAGACGAAGCCGGGCTGGCGCATCGTCAACGCCAGCATCAGCGGCGAGACCAGCGCCGGCGGTGCGGCGCGCGTCGCGGCGGAACTGCAGCGCCACAAGCCTGCCGTCGTCGTCATCGCGCTCGGCGCCAACGATGGTCTGCGCGGCCTGCCGCTCGTGCAGACCCGCGCCAACCTCGAGAAGATGATCAAGGCGGCCCAAGCCTCGAAGGCGAAGGTGCTGCTGGTCGGCATGCGTATGCCGCCCAATTACGGCCCCGATTACACGCGCGGGTTCGAACAGAACTTCAGCGCGCTGTCCGCCCAGTACAAGACAGCCCTGCTGCCGTTCCTGCTCGAGCCCATCGCGCTCGACCGCAGCGCCTACCAGGCGGACAACCTGCATCCTGTCGCCAGCGCGCAACCCAAGCTGCGTGATCACGTCTGGAAGGCGCTGGAGCCATTGCTGCGCTGAAGCCATGGATCATCCCTACGTTCGTGTAGGAGTTTTCCTACGCGCATTCGGGGCGTCCGCCGAATGTGATAACTGACACATTCGCGCACAGTTCGCACGCCGGTTCCCTGCCCGGCGTGTTGACTGGAGTCCGTCATGCCCCGCCTGCTATTCACCATTGCCGCCAACGACCAGGGCTGGCAACTCTACGAAGGCCAATACGGCCGCGACTGGTTCGACAACCTGGGTGATGCGCGCGAGAGCGCCAAGCTGCTTGCCGCCACCCTGCACCAGCACCATGGCATCCAGACCGCCGTGGTCGTCGAGATGCCGAGCAACGAAGCCATCCTGCTGGCCCGCCACGGCTGAGATCCTCAGGCAGCGAGACCCGACAGCTGCCGCAAGGCCTGTTCGAACACCTCGACCGGCTGGCCGCCCTGCACCAGGTGACGGTCGTTGAAGATCACCGAGGGCACGGCGCGGATGCCGTGCTGCTGGTAGAAGTGTTCGCGTTCGCGGACCTGCGCGGCGAACGTGTCCGACTCCAGGATGCGTCGCGCCTCGGCGGCATCCAGCCCGGCCCCGCCGGCAATGGACACCAGCGTGTCGCGTTCGGACACGTTGCGGCCTTCGCCATGATAGGCCTGCAACAGCGCGCGCTTGAGCGCGTGCTGTTGGGTCACTCCGAGTTCACCCGCCCAATGCAGCAGGCGATGGGCATCGAAGGTGTTGTAGATCCGATCGCGCTTCTGCAGATCGATCCGTACGCCCAGCCCTTCACCGCGCTGGCGCAGCGCCTCGCCGTTCTGCGCCAGCTGCTCGGCGCTCAATCCGTACTTGCGGCCGAGATGGTCGGCGATGGACTCGCCCTCCGGTCCCATATCGGGATTGAGCTCGAACGGATGGAAGTGCAGCTCGACCTGCAGGTCGCCGCCGATGTTCGCCATCGCGTGCTCCAGCGCGGCCAGGCCGATGGCGCACCATGGACAGGCGACGTCGGAAACGAAATCGATCTTCACGGGCTTGGACATGCGCTGGGCCTCACTCGCTCGCGGTGTTCTTGTAGACGCGGCCCTGCTTCATCACGAAGCCGACGTTTTCCAGCACAGCCACGTCCTGTAGTGGATCGCCGTCGACGGCGATCAGGTCGGCGTAGTAACCCGGCTTCAGCACACCGGCGTCCTTGTCGATGCCGAACAGGCGCGCATTGATCACCGTGGCGGAACGGATCGCCTGCAGCGGCGTCATGCCGAACTGCACCATGCGCGAGAACTGGCGCCCATTGAGCCCGTGCGGGTAGACACCACCGTCGGTACCGAAGCCCATGGTGACCCCGGCCTGGTGCGCCTTGCGGAAGTTCTCACGCTGGGTGGCGCCGACGCGGCGCTCCTTCTCCAGCGATTCCGGCAGGAAGCCTGCCTTCTCGCCTTCGCCGAGAATGTACTCGGTGTTGTAGATATCCATCACCAGCACCGTGCCGTTCTTCTTCGCCAGCGCGATGCCGTCGTCGTCGATGAAGCTGGCGTGCTCGATGGAATCCACGCCGGCCAGCAGTGCGTTGCGGATGCCGGTGGCGCCGTGCGCGTGTGAAGCCACCTTGCGGCCGAGCGCATGCGCTTCGTCCACCAGCGCCTTCAGTTCTTCCAGCGAATACTGCGGCGCGCCGACTTCGGTGCCCTTGGACAGCACGCCGCCGGTGGAGCAGGTCTTGATGAAGTCGGCACCGAACTTGACGTTCTGCCGCACCTTCTGCCGTGCGGCCCACGGACCGTCGGCGACGCCCTCGCCGACCGCCTTGTACTCGGCCGGCAGCAGGTTGTTGTCGCTGCAGTGCCCACCGGTGATGCCGATGGAGACACCGCCGGCGAGAATGCGCGGGCCGTCGACTTCGCCCGCGGCAATCGCATCGCGCAGCGCCACGTCGGCATAGCCGGGTGAGCCAGGCACGCGCACGGTGGTGAAGCCGGACAGCAGCGTGGTGCGCGCATTCTTCGCGCCCTTGATGGCGGCGGCCGGCAAGGAAATCGCCAGACGACGATAGCCCTGCAGGTCGGCATCGCCGTGCAGGTGCACGTGCGCGTCCATCAGGCCGGGCAGCACGGTCTTCGTCGACAGGTCGTGGACCGTCGCGCCCGCGGGTACCGGCGTGCTGGCCGCGGGACCGATGGCGGTAATGCGCGCGTCCTCGATGACGATGGCCTGGTCGGTCAGCACGCGACCGGATTCGACATCCAGCAGCCGCCCCGCCTTGACATAGGTGGTCGCGGCGAACGCGGGCGCGCAGGCGACGGACAGGACGGCAGCAAGCACACGCAGGCGCATCGGAACTCCAGGGGCGGGAACGGGGACCGCGCGACTCTAGCAGGCCACGCCACCTCTCAAGACGAAACGGGGTGGGGATTCCCGCCCCGCGTCGACGCCATCAGACCGGTGTCGGATTCCGGTAGGCGAAGCCGGCCTGGTGCCAGTAGGGATACGGCTTCGGCCGCTGGCTGGCCTTGTCCAGTTTCGCGACCTGCTCGGCCGTCAGGCTCCAGCCCACGGCGCCGAGGTTCTGCTTCAACTGCTCCTCGTTGCGTGCGCCGATCACCACCGTGCTGACCGTGGGACGCTGCAGCAGCCAGTTCAGTGCGACCTGCGGGATCGTCTTGCCGGTTTCCTGTGCGACTTCGTCCAGGGCATCGACCACGTCGTACAGGTACTCGAGCTCGACCTGCGGGCCGGCGTCCTGCGCGGTCTGCGACTGCAGGCGGCTGTTCTCCGGCAGTGGTTGCCCACGACGGATCTTGCCGGTCAGGCGGCCCCAGCCCAGCGGGCTCCACACCACCGCGCCGACACCCTGGTCGGCGGCCAGCGGCATCAGCTCCCACTCGTAATCGCGGCCGACCAGCGAGTAGTACGCCTGGTGCGCGACATAGCGCGACCAGCCATGACGGTCTGCGACCGCAAGCGACTTCATCAGGTGCCAACCGGAGAAGTTGGACACGCCCAGGTAGCGGATCTTGCCGGCCTTCACCAGCGTGTCGAGCGTGGACAGCACTTCTTCCACCGGTGGACGCGCATCGAAGCCGTGCAACTGGAACAGGTCGATGTAGTCGGTACCGAGGCGCTTGAGCGCGGCATCGACGGCGTTGATCAGGTGGTGGCGCGAGGAACCCACCTGGTTCTCGCCTTCGCCGAAGCGGAAGGTGGCCTTGGTGGAGATAATCAGGGAATCGCGCGGCTTGCCCTTGATGGCTTCGCCGAGGATTTCCTCGGCCGCACCTTTCGAGTAGACGTCAGCGCTGTCGAACATGTTCAGGCCGGCGTCGAGGCAGACATCGACCAGGCGCCGTGCTTCGGCGACATCGGTGCTGCCCCACGCACTGAACAGCGCACCCTGCCCGCCGAACGTGCCGGTGCCGAAGGAGAGGACGGGCACGCGGAAGCCGGAGGCGCCGAGGTAGCGGTATTCCATGGGGGGGGTTCCTGAAGCGGGGGAGTGCGTCATTGCACTCCCCCGCCGCCGCGACGGCAACCCCTCGCGGCGGAAAGCTTAGTTCGCGCTCGCGGCCGGACGCACGATCACTTCGCTGACATCCACGTCGTCGGGCTGCTCCACGGCATAGGCGATGGCGCGCGCGATGGCCTCGGCGGGAATCGCCACCTGGCGGAAGTCCTCGAGCCATGCCTTGATGTCGGCATCGCTGGTGGTTCCGGCAAGCTCGCTGGTCGTCACGCCCGGCGACACCACGGTGACCCGCAGATTGTCGTGCTCCTGGCGCAGGCCTTCGGAGATGGCAAGCACGGCATGCTTGGTGGCGCAGTACACCGAAGCGCTCGGCCATACGCGATGGCCCGCCGTGGATGCGACATTGATGACCTGGCCGCCGCCCTGCGCCTGCATGACCGGCAAGGCCGCGGCGATGCCATGCAGCACACCGCGGATATTGACGTCGATCATCGCGTTCCACTCGTCGATCTTCAGCGCGGCCAGCGGCGACAGCGGCATCACGCCGGCGTTGTTGACGATCACGTCGAGACGGCCGAATTCGCTGCGGGCGAAGTCGACGAACGCCTGCACGTCGTCGAGGCGGGTGACGTCGAGCGCGCGCTGACGGGCGGTACCACCCGCGGCCCCGATCTCGGCGACCAACTTTTCGAGCCGATCGGTGCGGCGCGCACCCAGCACGACCTTTGCGCCACGGCGGGCGAGTTCGCGTGCGGCAGCTTCGCCGATGCCGCTGCTGGCACCGGTGATGGCGATGACTTTTCCTTCGATTCCGGACATGGGACACCTCGTTGGGGGAAGCGCGGCACAGGCTGTGCCGGGACGGTGCGCAGTCTGGGCGCCGCCGCGGGTGCGTCGATATCCGGTTCCTCCACGATCCTTGCCCGATCCTGCGGCGGCCGCCTGCGAGCCATTCCATCCTGCGGCGCGCTGCGTAGACTCCTTTCCATCCCTTTTGCCCGTCCCGCAGGCACGCCCATGCCCGACATCGCCTCCCCCCTCGACGACCGCGTCCGCGAACTGGCGCGGCTGATTGAACGATCCACCGGCAAGGACGGCTTCCACACCACGGCCATTCCGGCGCTGAATTTCTCGCGGCTGAGCGCACCCATGGAACTGCCGATGCGCGGCGTGCAGGAAGCGGCGCTTTGCCTGATCGTGCAGGGCGCCAAGCGCGCGATCCTCGCCGACGAGGTCTACGAGTACGACGCCAGCCGCTTCGTGGTCGCGTCCGTGGACCTGCCGGTGACCGGCCAGGTCACCGAGGCATCCGCCGAGGCGCCCTACCTGTGCCTGGTGCTGAAGCTGTCCGCGGCCACCATCGCCGAGATGGTCACCGAGGCCGAATCGGCGAAAGCACCGCTCCCGCCGCCGTCGCGCGGCCTGTTCCTGCAGCCCAGCAGCCTGGAGATGCTGGATGCCGCGATCCGGCTGGTGAAGCTGCTCGACACGCCGCGCGACATCCCGCTACTGGCGCCGCTGGTGGAGCGCGAAATCCTCTACCGCGTGCTGTGCAGCCCGCAGGGCGCGATGCTGCGCCACATCGGCATCGCCGACAGCCAGGGTCAGCGGGTTGCGAAGGCGATCCACTGGCTGCGCGAGCACTATGCCAAGCCACTGCGGATCGACCATATCGCCCGCGAGGTGCACATGAGCGCCTCGGCGCTGCACCACCACTTCAAGGCCGTCACGGCGATGAGCCCGCTGCAGTACCAGAAACAGCTGCGCCTGCAGGAAGCGCGCCGGCTGATGCTCAGCGAGGTGCTGGACGCCGCGAGCGCCGGCCACCGGGTGGGCTATGAGAGCCCGTCCCAGTTCAGCCGCGAATACAGCCGCATGTTCGGCGCGCCACCGGTGCGCGACGTGGAGCGCCTGCGCAGCCTCTGAACCGGCGGGAAACCGCGACTGAATGCCGCACGACGGCGCACGTCCACGCGGTTGTCCGGCCCTGCCACCGGGCGCACACTCTATGTGACACCCACGGAGGATCCGCCATGAAGGCGCCTGCCCTGCTGCTTACCGCCCTCGTCGCGCTCGCCACCGCCGCCCCCGGCATGGCGGCGCCCAAGAACGTCACCGATCCGAGCCTGCCCCGCAGCGTGCCGGCGGACGGCGGCGCCGTCAGCGTCAGCTGGACCGACCCCGCGCAGTTCAGCGAGATCAAGTACAGCGGCAACCGCTGGGAATCCGAGCGCGGCACATGGGTCACCCAGTTGGCCACCTATCTCCGTGATGAGGCAGGCCAGCGCCTTGCCCGCGGCCAGACCCTGGACGTCACCATCTCCGACATCGATCGCGCGGGCCGCTACGAGCCCACCGTGCGCTCGGGCATGAACGACATCCGCATCGTGAAGGATCTCTACCCACCGCGGATGACGCTCACCTTCACCCTGAAGGGAGCGGACGGCCAGGTGGTGGCCGAGGGAGAGCGCAAGCTGGTCGACCACGCGTTCCTGATGGGGACGCAGATCAACAACACCGACAACCTGCGCTACGAGAAGCGGCTGATCGACGACTGGCTGCGCAAGGAGTTCCGCAGCGGCGCGGCGCTGACCGCGACGCCCTGATCGACGCCACGGTATCGACACCTGCAGGCCCCGCTCAACGCGGGGCCTGTCCGTTTCCGTCTTCGGATTCGTGCGGGTAGACCGCCGACACCGTGCACTGGAAGCGCATGCCCGGACGGAATCGCGACTGGCGGACGTCGTCGCTGATCGGGAAACGTTCGGCCACGTCGAACGACACGCCGTCGCCGGTCCCTTCCGCGACGACGCGGTCGCCGGGATTGCCACAGATCAGACTGATGCCGACCCCGGAACGGAAACTGATGGCGGGCGCGGCATCCAGGTCGGGACAGCTTTGCGGCAGCTCGACGCGATAGTAGCGATGACCGCCGGAACGCTTCGGCGACACTTCGACCAGCATGCCCTTGCCGTCTTCCGACCACGAGCGCAGGTAGCGCGTGTCGAAACAGTAACTGGACGAACCGCCGAAGCCACGACGGCGCTCGCCACGCACTTCGATCGTCTCCAGCGTGGTGGCCGCCGTGTCGTTGGCGAGTGCGGCCGCCGCGCGCGCCAGTCCGGCGTACTCGCGGGCGTCGACCAGGGCGACGGAGACGATCGGGCACGTCGCGCCGCCGATACGCACCGCCTCGCCGCCGGTACCGCAGACGCGACCGCCGCGCGCCAGCAGCTGCGCCTTGGCGCCCTGGCTGCCGGGACAGTCTTCGCCGAGGTCGACGCGGAAACGCTGTCCGCTGCGATCCAGCGCCGCCAGCTGCCGTGGCGAGGCCTGCTGCAGCTCGGCGACCTGTCGCGCATCGAGGCACGCCGACGGGGAGACATCCTGCGACTGCGCCGCTGCCATCGGCGTGGCGAGCATCATGACAATGAACGGTGGGATCAGGCGCATCCGTGCCTCAGGGCTGGCGTGAGCGCGGATCATAGTCCAGCCTTGCGGGGCGATGCGCGCGGCACCATATCCCCTGCAGTCCCCACGGAGTCCTGCCATGACCGCCTTCGACCTGAGCCCGCCCACCGACGCGCAGCGCGACTCCCTGGTCGCGGGACTGAGCGAAGAGGAACGCCGGGTGCTGCTGCATCACGGCACCGAGGCCCCGTTCTGCGGCGTGTTCCTCGACAACAAGCAGGACGGCGTCTACACCTGCCGCCTGTGCGGGCTGCCGCTGTTCCGCTCCAGCGCCAAATTCGATTCGGGTACCGGTTGGCCGAGCTTCTTCCAGCCCGTCGATGAAGCGCATATCGGCCGCATCCGCGACAGCAGCTACGGCATGGTCCGCACCGAGATCGTCTGCGCGCGCTGCCAGTCGCACCTGGGCCACGTATTCCCCGATGGTCCGCCGCCGACCGGCGAGCGCCACTGCCTGAATTCGGTGTCGCTGGCGTTCACGCCCAACGACGAGCCGCTGCCGGACCCGCTGCAGCGCGGTGGCGCGGAAGCGCAACCCGCCGGGTAGCCGGCCGCTCCGCCTGTCATAAGACCGGCATATGACGGCAGTAGTCTGGCCGTCATTTCCCTGACCCGTGGCTGCCGCACGCCTGCAACATGTTGCCGCCTGTCGCACCTCCTGCTCCCTCGTCGCCGCTCGCCGGCCTGCCCGGCGCCTTGTGGCTGTACCGGTTCGACGCCACTGGTCGCGCGCAGCCGGCGGACGCGCTGTCCGGAGGCGCTGCGGCGGCAACCTGGCATTGGCTGCACCTGGATCTCAGCGACGCGCGCAGCGCACAGCTGGCGGCGACGCTGCCCATTCCGGACGACGCCCGCGCGGCGCTGTTGTCGCCCGACACCTACGTCAATCTGCAGCGCGAGGATGACGCCGCGCATGGCGTGTTCGTCGACTGGGTGCACCAGCGCGGCGTCGACCTCGCCGCCGAGGGTCAACTGCGCGGCGATGATGGTATCGGCTGGCTGCACTTTGCACTGACGCCGTCGTTGCTGGTCACCGCGCGCCGCCAGCCACTGCGGTCGGTGGAAGCCGCACGGCGCGGCATTACCGGCAGCGCGCGCATCGCCTCGCCGGCGCGCCTGCTGGAAGCGATCGTGGAGCATTTCGCCGACACGGTGGAACGCAGCAGCGACAGCCTGTCGACACGACTGGACCGCATCGAGGACCGCGTGCTGGCCGACAGCATCGGCGAGGAGCGGCGCGACCTGGCACAACTGCGTCACCAGACCGTGCGCCTGCACCGGCCCCTCACCGCGATGCGCCGCGTGCTGAAGCAGTTCGAGCAGCGCCACGTATCCGAGGAAGACGACGACCTGCTGGCGACGGTGTCGCGCCTCAACCAGCGCTTCGACGATCTCGATGGCGATGTCGCCACGCTGCAGGAACGCGCGCGCCTGTTGCAGGACGAGGTCGCGGCGAAGCTGGCCGAACGCACCAACCGGCACCTGTACGTGCTGTCGATGGTCACCGCGCTGCTGCTGCCGCCCAGCCTGGTGGCCGGCCTGTTCGGCATGAACCTGCCGGGGCTGCCGTTCGCCCACAGCACGCACGGGCTGGCGTTTGCCATGCTGCTCGGCGTGGCGTCCAGCGTGCTGGTCTTCCTGGCGTTGCGGCGCATGGGCGTGTCGCGCTCCACCTGAGCCGTCTTGCCGGCCGCGGTATCCTGTCGGCCTGATGACGCTCCCTCTCCGCACCGCCACCCGTTACGTCACCCCGCTGCGCGAGGGTGGCTCGATGCCCGCCGTGGTCGAAGCCGACGACGACGGCCTGTATGTCCTCAAGTTCCGCGGCGCCGGCCAGGGCCCGAAAGCGCTGGTCGCCGAGCTGATCTGCGGCGGACTCGCGAAGGCATTGGAGCTGCCGATGCCCGACCTGGCGGTGATGGAACTGGATGCCGACCTCGCGCGCACCGAGGGCGATCCCGAGATCCAGGACCTGATCAAGGCCAGCGCCGGGCTCAACCTGGCGATGGATTACCTGCCCGGCGCGGTGAACTTCGATCCTGTCGCAGAGCAACCGGACGCCGACCTCGCCTCGCGCATCGTGTGGTTCGATGCCTTCATCAGCAACGTCGACCGCACCGCCCGCAATACGAATCTGCTGATGTGGCACCGCCGCCTGTACCTGATCGACCACGGTGCGGCGCTGTACTTCCATCACGGCTGGGACGGCGACACCTCCGGCGCAGCCAAGCCGTTCCCGCTGATCCGCGACCACGTACTGCTGCGCTGGGCATCGCGTGTGGCCGAGGTCGATGCGGAACTGGCGTCGCGCCTGTCCGGCGACACGATCGCCGGCATCGTCGCCGACGTGCCCGATGCGTGGCTGCAGGGGCCGGATGCGTTCGGCGAACCGGTGGCGCAGCGCGCGGCGTACGTGGACTACCTGACGCAGCGCCTGGCGCAGCGCGACGCCTTCGTGCAGGAGGCGATCCGTGCGCGCGCATGACACCTACGACTACGCGGTGATCCGCGTGGTGCCGCGCGTGGAGCGCGAGGAATTCGCCAATGTCGGCATCATCCTGTCGTGCGAACGCGCGGGATTCCTCGAAGCCCGCATCGAAGTGGACGAAGCCCGACTGCGCACGCTCGATCCTACGCTGGACGTCGAATCGCTGCGTCGCCACCTGGATACCATCCCGGCGATCTGCCGCGGCGGCGAGTCCGCCGCTCCGATCGGCCTGCTGGCGCCGCGCGCGCGCTTCCACTGGCTCACTGCCAAGCGCAGTTCCATCATCCAGACCTCGCCGGTGCACATGGGCCGCTGCGGCGACCTGCCGGCGACGCTGGAGCATCTGATGGACCGCATGGTGCGGCCGCCGAAGGCTACCGCGCCGCGATGAGCGTCTATGTGGACGACCCGGTGACGCTCTGGCGCGGACAGCGCTGGGCCCACCTGATGGCCGACACGCTGGACGAACTGCATGCGATGGCGGCCCGGCTGGGGATGCCGCGACGCGCTTTCCAGGACAAGCGCAGCGGCGCGCATTACGACGTGAACGAAGCCTTGCGCGAGCACGCATTGCGGCTCGGCGCCGTCGCCATCTCCCGCCACCGCGACCGCGAGCAGGTCCGCGCGATCATCCGCATCGCGCGATCGCAGTGGAGCGGACGGGACGCGGACGCGTCCTGATCCTGGCACCGTGGACGGCAACGTCCACGGCGCCCCATGTCCCTCAGAGCTGCTGGGCCTTGCCGCTGCGGATGGCCTCGCCCAGCAGACGGTCGACGTCGCGCTGCATCTTGTCGGTCGCCGCCATCTGCTTGCGCGCCAGCGCTTCCTGCTGCCGCGCAAGCGGCTCCTGCTGGCGAGCCAGGACTTCCTGCTGGCGCGCAAGCTGCTCCTGTTCGTCCGCGAGCGCATCCATGCGGCGATCGATCTCCGCCTGGCGTGCGGCCTTGCCCTGCACGGCGGCGTTGGCCTGTTCGGCCGCGATGGCGGCCATTTTCCCGCCGAGCTCGCCCTGCTTCGCGCCCAGATTGCCCTGGCGTTCGCCCAGTGCACCCTGCTGCTCTCCCAGCTTGCCCTGCTGTTCGCCCAGTTGCTGGACCGGCAGATGCGCGGCTTTCACGCGCTGCAGGGTGGCCGCATCGCGCACGACGTACTGCTTGCCATCCTGGCGCACCCACATCACCGGCGCGCTGCCCTGCTTCAGGCGTTGGGCCGTGCGGATGTCGTCGCTGTGGCCGGCCATCGTCACGTCGTCGCCATCGATCAGCACATAGGCATCGCCGTTGCGGGAGTCGCTGATGCTCAACATGCCGGTGACGCGGGGCGCGGCGGGCGGCGGCGGCGGTGCCGGCGGCGCGACGTTCGGCTTCGGTGGCGGTGCGGGCGGTGCGACCTTCGGCGGTGCGGGAGGCGCGGGAGGCGCAGGCATGTCAGCCGCGGCAGCGACGAGGACGGGCCGCGGTGCCGCCGACGGTGTGGGCGCGATGACGGGGTCGGCGACGGGAGCAGGTGCGGGCACCGCTGCGGGCGCCACCACCGGAGGGGCCACTGGCGCCGTGCGCGCGGTCACGCGGTAGGGAATGACGGCCAGCGCCATGATGCCGATGATCAGCACCAGCGCGCCTTCGCGAAGGGGGGAATCCGTGGACTGCAACATCATCAGTCTCCTCTTGAGGATGCGGAACGTGGGGGAAGCGCCCGCCAGTGCGGGTGCGGAAGCGGAAGAGACGCCCAGCTTCACCAGCAGGCGTCCGTAGTCATGGGCCGCATGGCGTTCGTCGGCGAGCACGACGGCGTCGCAGGCGACCTCACGGGCGAAGCCGTACTCGCGCGCAGCGAGGTGCGCGACGGGGTGGAAGAAGAACAGGTGCTGCGCCAGCGCCGGCATCCATGCCCACCACAGGTCGCGACGCTGCAGATGCGCCAGTTCGTGGTGCAGCACCATGTGCAGGTCGTCGTCGCTCATGGCGGCGACGTTGGCGGCCGGCAGCATCAGGACGGGGCGCCAAGGGCGCGCCAGCATCGGCGAATCGATGTCGTCGCTGACCAGCAGCGCGGGCACGCGGGCGACACCGATACGGTCCGCCAGCGTCAGATACACGGCACGTGCACGGCGATCGCGGCACGGACGGGCGCGAGCGATCTGTCCCCGCAACCGCCAGGCGTGGCGCAGCGTGTTCGCCAGCATCACCGCCACGCCCGCCAGCCAGACAGCGAGCAGCAGGACGCCGGTGTCGATCCGCGATGCCTGAGTGGTCGCCAGCGGCGCGACCGTCATCGTGGCGGCGGCGGGCGCGGACGATGCTGCGGCCATCGCCACCACGACTGGCGCGACGTCAGGCGTTGCCGGCAACAACGGCAACGCGACCGGCGCATGCCAGACCAGACCGACGACCATCTGCGTGGCCACCAGCCACCACAGCCAGGCACGCGTGCGCGCATCCAGGCGTGGCAGGTAGCGGCACAGGGCCCAGACCAGGGCGGCGAGGATCAGCGACTGCAGGCCGACCGCGAGCAGGCGGTCGATCACGGCGTCGGCGAGCGCGATGACATCCATCTCAGCCCTCCTTGCGCTTGGACTGCAGGTTGGCGACCAGCGCCTCCAGTTCGGCCAGTTCGTCGTCGCTGACCTCGGTGCGCTGCGACATCCACGCCACGAACGGCGACAGCGAGCCCTGCAGCGTCTTCTCGACGAAGCTGCCGACCGCGCTGCGCATCACGTCGTCCGACTGCGCGACGGGCGCGTAGCGGTAGACGCCGTCCACCTGCCGGCGGCGCAGGTAGGCCTTGGCGCGCAGCCGCTCCATCATCGTCAGCACGGTGGAGCGGGCCAGCCCGCGGGTCTCGCCGAACACGGCGGCGACCTCGCCGACGCTGGCTTCGCCGTGTTCGGACAGATGCTGGAGCAGCGCCAGTTCCTGGTCGCCAATGGACTTGCGGGCCTTGCCGGACATGGGTTCGCCTGGTGACTACAATTGTCGTCAACATGCCCGTGACGACAACTGTAGTCAACCCTGCCGAAGGTCACTCCGGACCAGCGGCCGACGAACGGTCGCCGCTCAAGAAACCGCCGACCGGGCCGATCCTTGGGTGACCCCACCCTGCGGCTGCGTCACCATGCTCATCATCGTCGGCTTCATCATCGTCACGCTCAGCGTGATCGGCGGCTACCTCGGCTCGCACGGCAAGCTGGGCGCGCTGTGGCAGCCGTTCGAGCTGGTCATCATCGGCGGCGCCGCACTGGGCGCCTTCATGGCCAGCAATCCGACCAAGGTGGTGAAGAGCACGATCGCCGCCACGCTGTCGGTGTTCAAGGGCGCCAAGTACAAGTCGTCCGACTACCTGGACGTACTGACGCTGATCCACGAGATGCTCAACAAGGCGCGCCGCGACGGCTTCATGTCGCTGGAAGAGCACATCGAGAACCCGGCCAACAGCCCGCTGTTCCAGAAGTACCCCAAGATCCTCGCCGACCACCATCTGCTCGACTTCCTCACCGAGTGCCTGCGCCTGATGGTCGGCAGCAACATCGAACCGCACGAACTGGAACCGCTGCTCGAGCTGGAGCTGGAGAAGCATCACCACGAAGCGATGGCCCCGGCGCATGCGCTGCAGAAGGTGTCCGACGGTCTGCCCGGCTTCGGCATCGTGGCCGCGGTGCTCGGCATCATCGTGACGATGGGTTCGATCGGCGGCGACATCGCCGCGGTCGGCGCGCACGTCGCCGCCGCGCTGGTCGGCACCTTCCTCGGCATCCTGCTGGCGTACGGCTTCGTGTCGCCGCTGGCCGCCGCCATCGAGGCGCAGGTCGAGCAGGACAGCCGCATGTACGAATCGGTGAAGACCGCCCTGCTCGCCTGCCTGCGCGGCTACAACCCGGCCGTCGCGCTGGAGTTCGCCCGCAAGACGCTGCCCTCGGACGTGCGCCCGCCGTTCGCCGAGTTCGAAGCCCACCTCAAGGCCAACAAGTAAGCCACGGCGATGAGCGAGCAGCGTCCCACCATCATCGTCCGCCGGGTCAAGAAGGTCGCCGGCGGCGGCCATCACGGCGGCTCGTGGAAGGTCGCCTATGCGGACTTCGTCACCGCGATGATGGCGTTCTTCCTGGTGATGTGGCTGATGGGCGCCACTACCAACAAGGAACGCGCGGCGATCTCGGAATACTTCCGCAATCCCAGCCCGCTGAGCGGCAAGAGCTTTTCGCCAGCGCCGGGACCGAACGGACCGGGCGGCGCCAGCACGTCGATGATCAAGCTCGGCGGCACGATGGACCTGCCCAAGGGCGACAGCGACGACCCGTTCACCAAGCCACCGGGCCAGGGTCAGGAAGCCAGCGAGGAGCAGCAGAAGGCACAGGAGAAGCAGCGTCTGGAAACACTGATGCAGGCGCTGCAGGAAGCGATCGGCAAGAGCCAGGCACTGGAGCCGTTCAAGGACCAGTTGCTGCTCGACCTGACGCCGGAAGGTCTGCGCATCCAGATCGTCGACCAGCAGAACCGGCCGATGTTCGACCTCGGCGGGACCGTGCTGAAACCCTACACACAGGCCATCCTCGCCGAGCTGGCCGGCTTCGTGAACCAGGTGCCGAACCACATCAGCATCACCGGCCACACCGACACCACCCAGTACGCCTCCAACCGCGGCTACACCAACTGGGAACTCAGCGCCGAGCGCGCCAACGCCGCGCGCCGTGCCCTGGTGGCCGGCGGCATGCAGGAAGACAAGGTGTCGCGCGTGGTGGGCCTGTCGTCGGCGGTGCTGTTCGACAAGCAGAACCCGCAGAATCCGATCAACCGTCGGATCAGCATCGTCGTCATGACCAAGGCCGCGGAAGACGCGCTGCAGGGCGAAGGCAAGCTGCTGGCACCCGGCGCACCGTTGCCGGATGCGGATACGGCGATGCCCGAGATGGCCGTGGAGGCCGCTGCGCCTGCGTCGCTGTCCGCGCCCGTCGCCCCGCAGACCACCGCCGCGCCCTGACGCGTCAGGCGCCGTCGACCGGTCCTTTCAGTTCGACGGTATTGCCATCCGGGTCGCGGAAGTAGAGCGACGGACCGTCGCCCTCCGCTCCGAAGTTCACGTCCGCCGGACCGTCCGGCACCACGCCGAAGGCGGCAAGGTGCGCGACCAGGGCGGACTCGTCGAACGGTTCGATGCGCAGGCACAGGTGATCGACGTTGCGACCCTCGGCACCCGCTGGCGCACCGCCGCGCGCACCGAGTTTCCCGTCGATGGCGACCAGGTCGATCATCGACGCGCCGGCCCGCAGGTGCACGAGCCCGAGGTGGTCGCGTCGCCGCTCTACGTGGCAACCGAGCACGTCGCCGTAGAACGCGATGCTGCGCGCCAGATCGGCGACGCGGAGGACGAGGTGGTCGATGCGCTGGACATCGAAGGGTCGTCTCATGGTGAAACTCCGGCTGTTTCCATGGCGACGAGCGAAGACGCCGGCGATCGACACGCCAGACACGATCAGCGCGGTGCCGGGTCCACCGGCGGCTCGGGCCGCGCCACCAGCGAGCGCAGCACGTCCTCGGACACGGTACGCACGTGCACGTCCTGCTGTGGGAACGGAATCTCGATGTCCGCACCCGCCAGCGCTGCGTACAGCCGCGACATCAGGTCGCTACGGATCGTCGACCAGTCGTCGAACTGGTGCGTCCATGCGCGGATCGCGAAGTCGAGCGAACTCGCGCCGAAGCCGGTGAACAGCACGGCGGGTGCCGGATCGTCGGCGATGCCGGGCGTCGCGCGTGTGGTTTCCTGCAGCAGCTGCATCACCCGCGTTACGTCACTGCCATAGGCCACGCCCAGGTCCACGTCGACGCGCCGGTTCTGGTCGGTGAGCGTCCAGTTGGTCACCTTGTCGGCCAGCAGCATGCCGTTGGGCACCACCACGTCGGCGCCATCGTAGGTCCGCACCGTGGTGGCGCGCATGCCGATGGCGCGGACGCGCCCGGTGGTGCCGCTGATATCCACCGCATCACCCGGCTGCACCGGCCGCTCGAACATCAGGATCAGCCCGGAGACGAAGTTCTTCACTACGTCCTGCAGGCCCAGGCCGATGCCGACGCCGAGCGCGCCGAACAGGAAGGCGAGCTGCCCGATCTTGAAGCCCGCGGCCGACAGTGCCGCCAGCAGGCCCAGCAGCAGCAGCGCGTAGTAACTGAGCGAGGCCACGCTGTTGCCGACGCCGCGCGGGAGCGACATGCGTGGCAGGACCTCTTCGCGCAGCAGGGCACGCAGCGTCCTCGCAACCCACACCGCCAGCACCACGCCGATGCAGAACACCAGCACGTGGCCCAGGCTGACCGACAGCTCGCCGTACTCGAAGCGATGCGTGACGATCGCCTTCGCCGTGTCATACACCGGCCGGAACACACGGAAGCGGCTCATCGTGTAGGCGAACCAGCCGATTACCGCGGCGACGCGCGCCCAGCGCGCCAGCGTCTCGAGCAAGGTTCCGCCATGCCGGCGCATCAGCCACAACCGACGAACGCCGCGGCGCGCGCCCAGCCTGCGCAGCAGGGCCTCGAACACGGTCACCGCCGCGTACAGCACCAGCGCGAAGTAGCCGCTCTCGATGATGCCCGAGGCCAGCATTTCCGCCAGCGAGACATTGCCCACCACGTTGGCGCCGACCGAGACGACCAGCACCGCCACGCCCGTCCACGCGAGCGCATGCACCAGCCGGCCGGCGCTGCCCGCGACGCCGGCGAAACGTTGCCCTCGCGAGCGCCACAGCAGCCACGCCGTCGCGGCCAGTGCCAGCACCGCCAGCAGCAGGTAGTAGAGGCGGTAGAGGTAGTCGCTGGCCATCAGCAGCACCGACAGCCGCTGCAGCAGGTAAAACGCGGTGGCCAGGTAGGGCCACGGCCCGAGCAGGCGGCGTCCCTGTTGCGGCATGAGCCGCAGCACCGGCACCAGGGCGATGAGCATGGCGATCTGATGCACGAACAGCGGGGCATTCGGCTCCAGCACCAGCACGCCGATCATCGACAACAGCAGCCAGGTCGAGAATGGGCGCTGGATCACGCGCTCCTCGGCGTCCGTCGCCAGCACGGCAGAGGGATCCACGCCGCGGCGCCGATGGCGCCACGCGACCCACAGCAGCACAGGCAACAGCAGCAGTTGCAGGGCTTGCAGCAGCCGCTGGTTGCCCATGTCAGCCGCAGCGTACTGGGCGACGAAGCTGTTCTCGGACTGGATCTCGCGGGTGAGCCTGCCGGCGATGTCGTCGCGCAGCGCGCCGGGATTCTCGACCCGCCACAGCGGCGGTGCATCCAATCGCAGCAGCCGGCGGTCGCTGTAGGCGATCGCATCGTTGATCGTCTGCTGACCGGACTGGATGCGGGCCGCCAGCAGGTTCGCACGCCGTCCCAGTCCGATCTGCTCAGCGAGCGGCGACGAGAGCGCCTGTTCGGCCTGCTGCAGCCGCGCTGAGACGCCGTCCACGCGCGAACGCAATGCCTCCGGCGTGCTGTCGGATGCCATCTCCTTGCGGGTGAGATCCCAGTCCGCGCGTCGCAACGACAGTTCAGCGGCATCTTCGGCATAGGGCGCGACCGCCGCCTGCATGTCGGCACGCCAGCGTGCGTACTGCCGCGCGTCGAACTTCCAGTGGCGCTCCATGCTTTCCAGCCTTACCACCGGCAGGGTGCGCAGCTCGCCGTAGGCGAACAGGCCATTTTTCTGCGCCACCGACTGCTCGATGGCCGCCAGCCGCGACACCAACCTCCCCAATGGATTGCCACGGGCCGCGCGCAGCGACACCTCCTCCGCGTAACGCTCGTCGGCATCGGCGCGCCCGGGGATCTCGGCCAGTGCGATGGCTTCCGGTGCCTTGGGCTTGGCCGGTGACAGCAGTGTCGTTGCGTCCTGCGCAACAGCGACGGACGTCGCGAACAACACCAGGCAAGCCAGCAACAGGCGCATCACGGGATTCTTCCGGTGCAGGGTTTTCCGGAGTCTAGCGCGCCAGCCCCGGCCGTGATCAGAACGCGTCACTGCCCGGCCGGATCTCCACGCCCATCACCGCGGCCAGTTGCTGCATGCCGTCGTCGTCGCGGCGCAACGCCATCCAGCCGGCATACGCATCGCTGCCGGTGTTCCAGTTCCACAGCGTGTAGCCATGCTCGCGCAGGCGGTCGTAGGCGACGGCCATCAGCGCGGGCACGTCGGTGCCCTCGAGGAAATCCTCGTCGCTGGTGTCGCCACCCCAGTCGATTTCCAGGGCGTAGCGTGCGGCCAGCTGGTTGACGCAGTCGATGAACGACTCGGTGTCCTTCCAGTCGACGTAGAAGCCCGATGTCCAGTCGATCGCATCCTTCAGCGTCCACAGCACCTGGTCCGGTTCGGCACCCTCCTCGCCGCTGGCGTCGCGGTAGGCGGCGAACTGGCGCAGCGCGGTTTCCTCGTCGCCGGGATTGATCAGCACCAGCAGGTTCCAGACCAGCGCCTCGGTGTCGTCCAGGTCCATGTCGTCTTCATCGTCGAAGGCATGGCGGAAGTTGTCGTCGGGGTCGAACTCGTGGTCGGGGAGCATGGCGGATGCCGTGGAAACGGAAAGGCGGCGCCATGGTACGCGCCGACCACGTCCATGTCCGTCACGGCGTCCACCGGGTTTTGTATTGCGCCCCGTGCGGGTCTATCGTGGCGGCGCAGGCCCGCGCCGGCCTGCGGGGAGGCCGCGCCATGTTCAACCCGCGTCCCGTGGTACAGCAGATGCCCATCGGCCACGGCCATGTCTGCGTCGTGATCGACGACGCGCTGCTGGCGCCGGAGCGGCTGCCCGCGTTCGCGGAAGCCTATCGCGAGGACTTCCAGCCGGCGCCCGCCGCCGTGTTCCCCGGCCTGCACCTGCCCATGCCCGAGGACTTCACGGCGCTGCTGCACGACGTCCTCCGCGACCACGCACGCCATGCCCTCGGCGTACGGCGCGTACTGCGCAGCGCCAGCCGCCTTTCGCTGATGACCGCACTACCGCCACCACTCGCGCCGGCGCATTGGCTGCCGCGTCGACAGCGCGCGTTCGAGCAGGATCAATGCCTGGTGCTGGCGGAACTGTTCCTCTTCCAGGATCCCAGCCTGGGCGGCACCCATTTCTTCCTGCCCCGCGTTTCGCCGCAGCAGGTCGAACAGCTCGAACATGACGCCGAGGCCTTGCCGCCGGAGGAGTTCTCCCTGCGCCATGCGATCGCCGCCGGATTTCCGCAGGCGTCCAGTGCCAGCTTCACCCATGCGCTGACCGTGCCGGCGCGCTGGAATCGCCTGCTGGTCCACGATGGCGGCGCCTTCCGCGCGCCCGCCATCGCCGACCCGGCCCGGCTCGACGCCGATCCGCGTCGCGGAAGGCTGACGCTGCGGGCCACGCTCGCCTGCAGCCGCAACCGCGTGGCCTGGTGACCCGGTCGCTTCGGGTATCCTTGCCCACCCGTTCTCCGCACACCGCCCTCTCATGTCCGATACGCCTCCCGACCGCCTGTCCTCCGATCCGCGCAGCCCGTTCCATGACGCCGAGGCGATGGATCGCGGCGTGGGCATCCGTTTCAACGGCGTGGAACGCGACAATGTGGAGGAGTACTGCATCAGCGAGGGCTGGGTGCGCGTGCCGGTCGGCAAGTCGAAGGACCGCCGCGGCAACCCGATGACCATGAAGGTCAAGGGCACCGTGGAAGCGTGGTACCGCTCGCCTGCGGCCGAGTAAGCGGCGGGATGCCGCGGCACGCGGCGTGAACACGACCGCGTGGCACAATCCCGGCCTGCACGTAGGCCGGGAGGGCGCATGAAGTTCCTGTTGATGATCTATACGGACGATTCCCTGCTCGAAGCGCTGCCCGATGGCGCGTTCGACCGCATGATGCATGGCTGCATCACCCACGCCGACGAACTGAAGGCGCAGGGCACGCTGATCGAATCGCAGCAGCTCGAACACGGCAGCACCGCGCGCACCGTGCGCGTGCGCAGCGGCAAAACCAGCATCGTCGACGGCCCCTTCGCCGAGACGAAGGAAATCCTCGGCGGCTACAACCTGATCGAAGCCGACAGCCTCGACGAGGCGGTGCGGATCGCGCAGGCGTTCCCGTGGATCGGCACCGGCAGCATCGAAGTGCGGCCGGTGCGCGACTTCGACGAAGTACGGCGCCGCGTCGGCGCCTGACTACTTCGCCTTCGCGCCGCCGAGATGGCGCGACAGGAAGTCCAGCAACCGCGTGTAGTAGGTCCGGCGGTTCGCCTCGGCGTAGAAGCCATGGCCTTCGGTGCGCACGTACAGCGTTTCCACCGGCACGTTGGCCGCCTTCAGTGCCTTCTCCATGCGCTCGCTGTGCGCCTGCGGCGCGATCTCGTCCTTGCCGCCCGCGGCCAGGAACACCGGAACCCGGATGCGCGATGCGAGCGTGGTGGGCGACGCCTCCGCCAGGTTCGCGCGATCGTCGCTGACCCAATCCTCCACCCAGGTCCGACTGGCCCTGCTGTCGCGCGAATCCTGCTTGTGCATCAGCGCCAGGTCGTACACGCCCACGTAGCCCGCCGCGCAGCGGTAGAGATCGGGCTCCCTGGCCACCCCCATCAGCGAGGCATAGGCGCCGTAGCTGGCGCCGTACAGGCAGATGCGCTGCGGATCGGCGATCTTCTGCGCGATCGCCCAGCGCGTCGCATCGGTGATGTCGTCCTGCATGGTGCGCCCCCACTGGCGGGCGCCCGCCTGCTGGAACGCGCGACCGTAGTTGCCGGAGCCGCGGTAGTTGATGCGCAGCACGGCGTAGCCCGCACGCGCAAGCATCTGCGCCTCGTCGTTGACCTCCCATCCGTCCGAGACACCGAAGGGTCCGCCATGCGGCATCACCACCAGGGGCAGCGCCTTGCCGCCATGGTCCAGCGGCCGGGTCAGGTAACCGTGCAGCGGCAAGCCGTCGCGCGCCTGCACGGTGACCGGCTCGCTGGGCGATAGCGTTGCCGGATCGAACCACCGGCGCCGGCTGAAGATGAGGTCGGCGGCATTGGTGGTGGTGTCGAACAGGAAGAAGTCGCCGGGGTTGGTATCGCTCCACGCATGCACGACCTTCAGGCGGCCATCGCGGGTGCCCGAGGTGATCGCGATCGACAGCCCACGGAACGAACGCTCCAGCTTGCGGTACATCCGCGCCGTGTCCGACGTCTCGTCGAAGAAGGCGGTGCGTAGCCGGTCGTGCATGAAGAACGCGCCCTGCGGCGTGCGCCCTGCCTCGCCGCCGTGGATGACGAGGTACGGGTCCACCACCTTGTCGCGCAGCACGTCGCTGCGCTTTCCGCTCACGGTGTCGAGCGCGACGATCGTGTCCGGGCCCTGCGGTTGCTCGACGCGCAGGTAGGCGGTGGCGCCGTCTTCCGACAAGCCCAGGGGCCATTCGACGCGACGGCTCTTGGCCTCGTCATTGACCAGTTGCCACGACTCGCCGCGGCTGGGACGGTGGTAGAGCTTGCTGACGTTGTCGTCGCCGGCGCCCACTGCGAAGCGCACCTGTCCCGCGGGATCGGACACGAAGCGCGCCCGCTTGACCGGGGCGGAAGCCAGCGTGTCGCGGCGCCCGGTGAAGGTATCCAGCAGTTCCACCCGCGTATTGGGCACGCTGGTATCCAGCGCGAAGACACTCACCAGCACCTTGCGCGGTTCGTCCGGCAGCGTGCCGATGACATAGGCCGCATAGGGTTGAAGCCCGCTGCCATCCAGGCCGTAGCGCGCGAAGATCTGCCGGCGCGCACTGCCATCGGCATTGACGGCATACAGTTCGCCGGTCGCGTACGGCGCATCGCGCGAGCCGTATTTCACCGCCTTCGATACGACCACGCGATCGTCGCTGATCCACCAGAAATCGTCGATCACCGAGTCGGCGCCGCCACCGATCCGGGTCATCGCCTTGCCGTCAGAGCGGCGGACGATGCCCAGTACGGTCTCGTTTTCCATCGGCACGGTCATGGCGTAGTACGTGCCATCCGGCGAGATCTTCAGCGTCTCCAGCACGTCCTTCTTCAGGAACGGCTCCAGATCGACCTGTGCGTGCGCGCTCGCCGCCACCAGGCATCCCAGCAGGATGCCCGCACTCCGTGTTCCCCACCCCATGGACGCCTCCCGTGGCATCGCGTGTCCCCGGGCGGATTAGAGCGCAGGGCCAGCGGGACCGGCAAGCACGGCCGCCCGAGACATGGCGCGCACCGGTTCAGCGCGCCGGCGCGGCCGGTTCCTGCCGGCGTTCGACCGGCGGGGCCGCGCGCGACAGAGTGACCTGCCGCTTTCGCAGAGCCCCGGGCAGCGGCTCTCCCGGCCACAGCAGGTACATCAATCGGACGGCATCGCGCCCTCGTCCATGTGCACGACCTCCCACTGGTGGCCATCGAGGTCCTGGAAGCTGCGCTGGTACATGAAGCCGTAGTCCTTCGCTTCCAGCGTCTCGCTGCCGCCCGCGGCAAGCGCCTTGTCCGCCAGCGCGTCGACGCCGGCGCGCGACTCGGCCGACAGGCAGATGATCGCTTCCGTGTGCGTGCGCGCATCGCAGATCGTCTTGCGCGTGAAACCCTGGAAAAACGGCTCGACCAGCAGCATCACGTAGATGGTGTCGCTGATGACGATACAGGCGGCGTTCTCGTCGGTGAACTGCGGATTGTTCGCATAGCCGAGGGCCTTGAAGAACGCCTTGGATTTCTCCAGGTCGCGGACCGGCAGGTTGACGAAGATCTGGGTGCTCATGGCGGGGGCCTCAACGTAGGGTCTGCGATTGGATCCGTTCGGCAAGACGCGCTTCCTGCTCGCGCAGCTCCGGCGTCAGTGCGTCGCCAAAGTCGTCGGCCTCGAACACCGGGCGCAGTTCGATCTCTTCGCCGCCATCGAACGGTGCGCGCTTGATCCACTCGATCGCCTCGTCGAAGTTGCGCACCTGCCACAGCCAGAAACCGGCGATCAGTTCCTTCGCTTCGCTGAAGGGACCGTCGATGACGGTGCGCTGCTTGCCATCGAAGCGGACCCGTGCGCCGCGCGCGGTGGGATGCAGGCCTTCGCCGGCCAGCATGATGCCGGCCTTGACCAGCGCCTCGTTGAACTTGCCCATCTCCGCCAGCTGTTCGGTGCCCGGCATCTTCCCGGCTTCCGAATCGGCACTGGCCTTCACGATGACCATGACGCGCATTGCGATCTCCTGTCGTGCGGACCGGTCGCTCCGGCCGCTTTCAGGATAGCGACGGACCGGTGAGGCCCGAATCGACATGCGTCCGCCAAAAAAAACGGACCGCCCTAGTGCAGCCGCAGCTTCAGGTCGCGGCGGCCTTGGGCGTCGTTGCCGCTGTAGTCGCGGGCGGTGATGCGCAGGGTGTAATCGCCGGGCGGCAGGTCGCCCGCCTGCCACGCGCCCTCGGCCCACCTGCCGTCACGGACCGTGTTGGTCACGCTGTACTTGAAACGGGTGACCGCACTGCCGTGTACGGTGATGCCGCTGCCGGGCGCATAGGCGACCTGCACCGCCTCATCGGACGGAAGGCGACGGAAATCGATGGTCATGCGCGGGGTGTCGAAGCCGGCGACCGGCGTCCCGTCGTCGCGCAGCACCTGGTAGCCCAGCGCGTACAGGCCGAGACGGCGACGCGGCAGGTTGCGGTCCACCTGGTCCCACGCATCCACGACGATGCGCACGCCCTGCAGGTCGCGCGGTACCAGTACGCGGCCGTCCTGGCGCTGGTCGATCGGCTGGTCCAGCGTATCGAACAGGGCGACCTCGTCGATGCGCGGCGGGTACGCGTCGGTGAAGCCGGTGAAGCCCAGCGAGATGGCATTGCGTTCGTAGCCCGAGGGCCCGATCGACAGGTGCACGTGCGCCATGCGGTTGACCGTGCCCAGCGCGTCGCCCGCGGCGAAGCGGGTGCCACGGCGCACGCGGATGCGGCTGGGATCGCCGCTCAGGTCGCGCAACAGCTGGAAACGTGCAGGATCGAGCAGATCGCCGCGCGGCGTGCGGCCGACGCGCATGTGGATGTAGTCCAGCGATCCCACGCCCAATCCTTCGCTGAGGCCGTTGAAGTTCCATGCGGCGGAAGGACTGCTGACCTTGCCGTCGGCGATGGCGAGCACGGTGGCCCCGGCATCGCCACGGATGTCGAGCCCGCCATGCAGGTGATGGCGGCTCTCGCCCTGGTAGTCGCCGCGCACTTCGCCCAGTGTGCCGACCACCTCGTGCCAGCCCTCCTGCGGCTGCAATGGCCAGCGTCCCGCCGTCTGCGGTAGCGGATCGTCCTGCGACGGACCGACCACCGCAGGGACGGGCGCTGCTCCCGCCGCCAGCGGCGCGATGCGATGCACCCGATGGCTGCCCGCGTCGGTGAAGTGCACATCCCCGGCGGCGTCGACAGCCAGGCCCGCCGTGCGCGACAGGCGCTGTCCCGACATGTGGCCCGCCAGGGCCTGCCAGCGACCATCGCGCATCACCTGCATCACCCGGCCGCTGAACAGCTCACCGACATACAGATGGCCGTCGTGCGTCAGTGCCAGCGACAGCGGCCGGCGCGGACCGGCCTGCGTCGGCAGGTCCGCCTGCACGGGCAGCGTGCTGACGCCCCCGTGGGAATCGATGCGACGGATCGCGTCATTGCGCAGGTCCGCAACCCACACCACGCCGGTGGCATCCACGGCGATGCCGGTGGGCGTGTCGAAGCGCGCTTCGCCACCGGTGCCGTCGAAGAAGCCCGGCGCATCGCCACCCGCGAGGGTGGTGACCTGGCCATCGCGGTCGATCATGCGGATGCGGTCGTTGTAGGTATCGGCCACATAGACGCGCCCCGTACCATCCACAGCGACGCCGATGGGCCCGTTGAACTGCGCCTGCGTCGCCGGACCATCGCGGAAACCGGCTTCACCCGTCCCGGCGACGGTGGTCACCACGCCGTCCGGTGTGATCCTGCGGATGGCATGGTTGCCGGTGTCGGCCACGTACAGGTTGTCGTGGACGTCCCGCGCGAGCGCGGACGGTGTATGGAACGCCGCCGCCGTGCCGATGCCGTCGGCAAAGCCCTCGTTGCCGCCGGCGAGCGTGGACACCGTGCCGTCCCGCGCGATACGGCGGATGCGGTTGGCATCGCCGGCGTCGGCAACGTAGCGCGTGCCGTCCTCCATCACCACGATGCCCCACGGGTCGTCGAAGCGGGCCTGCACACCCGCCCCGTCGCGCACGCCGCGCACGCCATCGCCGGCGGCCAGCGACAGCTGTCCCGTCCAGCCGAACGGCGTGACCGGCGGACCTGCATCGGGGACGGGAACGGGGAAACGCGGCGTGACCAGGAAGGTCGCGGCCAGGGCGATGGCGGTCAGGACCACCACCACCCACAGCCAGACAGTACGGCTCATTGCATCGATGCGGCGAAGAACGGAGCCGCATCATGGAGACTCGTGGCGCGCTTGGGAAGCGCGCCGCAGCGCCGGCCTCAGAAGCCGGTCGCCGTCACCTGGCAGGGCACGGTGAACGTCACCGCGCCGCCGGCCGGCAGCGTGGGTACGGCCACGCCACCACTGACCAGGCTGGGCAATGCGCCCGCACCCGGGCACGCCGCGCCACCACTGGCGACGCAGCTGATCGGATTGCCCGACACCGGGCACGTCAGGCCCGCGCCCGGCGTGTCGGTGACCACCGCACCATCGGCCGCGGCGGGTCCCGCATTCGACACGACCACGCTGAAGTTCCTCACCTGCCCGCTGACGGCGGCACCCGGGGCCGTCGACTTCACCACCGACACGTCGGTGACGCGTGCGCTGTTGGTGATCGTGCAGACGATGGCCTGCCCCGCATGCGCACCGGTCAGCGTCAGCGTGTTGCCGCTCAGGCTGCCGCCACTGCACGACCATGCGCTCGCCGTGTAGGTCCGCGCGTTGCCCGCACCCAGCGTCTCGGCCAGCGTGATGACGTTGCCCGGCACGACCTGCACGGCGACGCCGGTATCGGTTTCCGACGCCGTGTTGGCGGTGGATGCCAGCGTGGCGTTGTTCGCGCCGCCGGTCGCCGACAGTGCCGCGGTGTCGTTGACGGCCGCGTTCACCCACGTCTTCGCCAGCGCCAGCGTCGCCGTCGCGCTGTTGGTGAACGTGCAGGTGATGGTCTGGCTGGTGCCGTAGTTGGCGGCGCCGATGGCGATCTGCCTCGTCGTGGTGTTGACCGTGGCCGGCACCGCCGTGCCGGTCTGGTCGACGCAGCTGCCGGCCGTCATCACGTAGCCGGCCGGCGGCGTGGATTCGCTCAGCGTGATCGCCGCGGCGTGGTTGGTGATCGGATACGTCGTGGACGATACGGGCGTGTTCTGGGCCGTGGTCGTCAGGCTGAACGACGGTGTCACCGCGCCGCTGGTGGTGAACGGGAACGTGCCGGTGCCGCCCACGGACTGTTTGCGCACGATGAGGCTGGAACCAGGAAAGCTCCAGCGCAGCTCCAGTTCGTCGCCATCGCCGCGCGAGCCGATCATGTCGACCCGGAAGGTCAGGCTGGTGATGCCGGTGCCGTTGAACCGGACCGAACCGCAGCCGGTGCCGTTGGTGGTACCGAGGCACTCGGAACTGCCAGTGCCGCTGAAGGTGCCGGTGGAGGACCGGTAAAAACGATTCTGTGCCGCATCGACGACGAACTGGGGGTTGCCGTTCAGGCGCTCCAGCGCCACCGCACCGCTCTGTGCGTTGAACGACGTCAGCTCCCAGCGCGTGCTGTTCGGCCGGTTGTTGTCATAGAAGCCGCCGATACGGTCGACATGCAACACGGGGTTGTCGACGGGCTTGCTGAAGGTGACCACGTAACTCCGCGCGCTGCCGCTGTCGAAGACCATGGTCAACGACGTGCCACCGCTCACGGTGGCGCCGTACGGGTCGGTCCACCGGTTGGTGGTGTTGAAGGTGCCGCTCGAATAGGCCTCGTCCGCCGTCCCGGTGAACGTCACGGTGATGCCATTGACGTTGGCGCTGGCCCAGGCGTTCCCATTGAAGGTCCATCCATTGGTGATCAGCGCCAGCGCCGATCCGGCGAGCAGCAGGCCCGCGGACAGCAGCACCGCCTGCGAGATGCGGCGGCGCCAGCCAGCGGACGACGTGGCGGTGCGGGAGACGGAGGAAAGAGGCAGACGTGCGGAACGTGCGCCTCGCGGGCGCAAGGCATCAATAGCGCGGTACGACATCGACGAACGGATCCCCTGACGCTTCTGTGGAAGAGGCGCTCCCCAGGTCCATCCGACAACGGACCCTTACCGCTTGCCCCCTGTGGCAAGCCGACCCAAGACGCCTTCCAGGCAAGGAGGGGTCGACCGAAAGTGTGACGCGTATCGTAACTTACAGTCGTCACATTTGCGACCTGGGTCACAGTGGCAACTCGGGGCTACCGGATCGGGCCGCCTTCACTGCGATGGCGGAAGCCAAGGGGCCGGGCCGCGAGCGCGCAGTCCGCCACTAGCCGGTCTCGCGTGGCCTGAACGGTGAGTCCAGCGCGACCGGATCCGTCGGGTTTTCCGGCTGCCCGGCGGCGGCCATGCATTCACGCGTCCGCGCCGCCGCGGTTTGACGCTCCCGTCGTGCGGAGCGTTCTTCGAACGAGAACGCGACCGGAATCCGCATCCGGGTCGCGATGCGCCGGCCATCCACCTCTTCGGGTACATACCGCATGACCGCCACCCAGGCTTCCAGGACCGCCTTGAAGTCCTTCACGGAGCCTCGCGTGGCCTTCATCGACTGCACCGTGGCCAGACCGTCCTCCCCGATCAGCACGTTGAGGTCGATCTCGGCCTGCGCGCCCGACCGCATCGCGGCCGGTGGGTACGGCAGCCTGGGTAACCGCACGGCATCGTTCGCATAGCCGGGGCCGTTGCCCTGGTAATCCATCCCGACCCGCAGGCCGCCATCCGACTGCGGGATCGCACAGGCCTGCAGCCGGACGTGAGTGATGCCCGGCCTGGCCACGCCATCGACCATCGCGGGCTCGAAGCGCCACTGCTTCACGCGCGCCTCGACCGCCTCACGTACCGGTACGGGCAGCCGGGAACTGGCCTGCACTGCCTGCGGAACACCCTCGGCATCCAGTGTGATCCGGGCCGTGGCCGGGAAAAGCACCGGTTCCTTCGTGCCCTCCGCCTGTGCGATACCGGCAACAGACAGCAGCGCCAACAAAGTCCACGTCTTCATCCCTCTTCCCCTGGCAAGCGGATCTAGCGGATCAACCCGTCGTGATGGGCCTGAAGGGCGAGTCGAGCACGACAGGGTTCGGCGCAGCCTCGCCGGGACTGGCCGCCTTTGCCGCCGCGCATTCGGGCGAGGTCTGGCGCGCCGCACGCATCTCATCCCTGAAGCCGGGCGAATCGTCCGTCGAGAACGTCACCGGAATGGCGACGCGCGAGGCCACCGGCCTACCGTCCACTTCTTCTGGGACATAGCGCAGTGCCGCCACCCAGTCGCGCAAGCTCTTTTCGAAGTAGCGCAACTGTCCCTTCTGGGGCTCGATGGCCTCAATCTCGGCACGGCCATCCGGCTGGATCTCGATCACGACGCGGAAGATGCCGCTTTTGCTGTTCTTGGCAGCATCGACCGGATATCGGGGCGGGACGATGACAGGCAGGCCGTTGGCATACCCGGGACCGTTCCAGTCGTAATCCACTGCCAGTCGCATGCCGCTGCTCTGCGTGTCGGGCACGGCACAGGCGCTGATGAACACGGTCGTCGCGCCGGACCTAGGTTCACCGCCCATGCGTGCGGGCTCGAACCGCCACTGCATGACCCGCTCTTCGATCGAGCTGCGCACGACGGCAGGAAGCTTGCTGTCGATCTGTACCTGCTGCGGTACGCCCTGGGCGTCCAGCGACAGGCGCGCACTGGTACGGAAATAGACCGGCTTGCGCGCCGACTCGGCGGCCGAGGCGCCGACCGCCATGACCATCAGGCACATCCCCAGAATCCTGACCATGCTCCCCTCCTGGTTGTGGGGAGGAGCATAGCCTCATTCGCCTCAGCGCGCGGGCAGCGGGTCTTCCTTGTAGATCGCCACGTGCGGGACGCCGTCGGCGCCGATCCAACCGCGGTACATGCCCTCGGTATTGAACGGGAACGCCATGCTGCCGTCGGCACCCAGCGCAATGGCGCCACCGTCGCCGCCGGCCTTGGGGATGTCGCGATTGATCACGCCCTCGGACGCACGCGCAATGCTGTGTCCGGCCAGGCGCACGCGGGCGCAGACCTCATGGGCGGCGGCGGCGCGGATGTAGTACTCGCCCCAGCCGGTGCCGGAGAACGCGCAGCGATCGTCGGCCCAGGTGCCCGCGCCGATGATCGGCGAGTCGCCCACGCGGCCGTAGCGCTTGTTGGTCATGCCGCCGGTCGACGTGCCCGCCGCCAGCTGGCCCTTCGCGTCGAGCGCGAGCGCGCCGACCGTGCCGAAATAGGCCTTGCCGGGCAGCTCGCGCGGCGTGTTTCTGGCCTGCGCCTGCTTCTCTTCCTTCAGCGCGTTCTGCAGCTGCTGCCAGCGCTTCTCGGTGCGGAAATACGAAGGATTGACCAGGGTGATGCCCTGCTCCTTGGCGAAGGCTTCGGCACCGTCGCCGACCATCATCACGTGGCGCGACTTGTCCATCACCGCGCGCGCCAGCGTGATCGGGTTCTTGACCCGGTGCACGCCGGCGACCGCGCCAGCCTTGCCGGTGGCGCCGTCCATGATCGAGGAGTCGAGTTCGTTCTTGCCGTCGTGGGTGAACACCGCACCGCGGCCGGCGTTGAACTGCGGCGCATCCTCCAGCACGGTGATGGCGGCCGTCACGGCATCCAGCGCCGGCTTGCCTTCCTTCAACTGCGCGTGGCCCGCGCGCAGCGCGGCTTCCAGCGCCTTGCGCGCGGCCTCTTCGTCGGCCGGCGTCATGCCGGCGCGCTCGACACCGGCGCCGCCATGGATCACCAGCAGCGGCGAATCCAGCGCCACCAGCACGCCGTTGCGTACGGCGTAGTGACGCTCGGCGGCCGGCTTCTCGACGCGGCCACTGGGCAGGTGCAGTACGGAATCGACGCCAGCGATGACGGTGTCCACGCGATCGAGGTTCATCGCCTCGTCTTCGACCTGCTTCTGCGCGAAGCCGCCCTTCACGACCGTCGCGCCGGCACCCGGCGCAGTGGCGTACACGCGCGCGCTGCCATCGCCTTCCACCGCGACCGCGGCGTCTTCATCCACGCCGAGGCCCAGGATCGGACGGCCCGCCATCGACTCGGCCTTGGCCACGAACGCGATCAGGCGACCGAGGCGGTTGCGCTCGCTGAAGTGCGTGTCGGTCAGCACGCCCTTCAGCAGGGCCAGCTGCAGGAAACCGGTTTCGATGGTGTTGTCCGCACCGAGCGGATCGGCCAGCGCACGCGGGCTGATCTGGCTGCCGCCGTCCATCGCGCCGTACAGGTACTCGCCCTGCATCGCCAGGCCGGCGCTGGTGCCACCGAGCGGCTTGCCGGCGCGCACATGCGCGTCCAGCGCCGCGCCCACCGGCGTGCCGCGCCAGTAGCGCACGTAACGGGACTGGTCGCCGCCCGCGAGGAAGATGCCGTCGGCGCGCTTCAGGCTGCGCAGCACGTCGGGATCGCTCGCGCTTTCGCGATCGCTGAACACATAGGTTTCGACCGAAACGATGCCACCGACTTCGTTGAAGAACTCTTCGCCGATCTCGCCTGCCTGCGACGCGCGCAGCACGACGATGTGGCCGTTGCCGGCCTTCTTCATGAACCAGTGCATCGCATCGAAGTTGCGGTCGCCGCCACCCATCAGCAGCAGGCCCGGCTGCACCTGCCCCGGCGTCTTCGCCGTGGTGTCGCCGAGCACGTAGTGCGCCGGCTTGGCGGCCCATGCCGGCAGGGACAAGGCGAGCGCCACCACGCAGATCGCGCCGCGCTGCAACATGCCGAAGACAGACACCATGCCGTAGTACTCCCAGATCGAAGGTCGCGGCAGGATGCCACGCACCGATGACGAAGTGAGACGAACCGGCGGCCGTGTTCCCCCATGCGGAAGCGCGCGTGCTTGGGCTAGAGTGCGGCCATGCCCACCGAATTCGACGACTGGTTCGTTAGCGAAGTGCTCGTGCACGAACGGGCGCTGGCGCTGTTCCTGCAGCGCAGCTGGCCGCACCGCGACGAGTGGCACGACCTGCGTCAGGAGGTCTACGCCCGCGTCTACGAAGCCGCGGCGCGCGCGCGGCCGGACACGCCGAAGGCCTTCCTGTTCGCCACCGCGCGCCACCTGATGACCGACCGCCTGCGCCGCAGCCGGGTGGTGTCGATCGAGCCAGTGGGTGATTTCGAGTCCTCGAACGTCTACCTGATCGACGAGGTGTCGCCCGAGCGGTGGACCGGGACCCGCCAGGCGCTCAAGCGCGTGGTCGAGGCCCTGGACCGGCTCCCCGACCGTTGCCGCGAAGTGGTGTGGCTGCGGCGCGTGGAGGAACTGCCGCAGAAGGACGTCGCCTCACGACTGGGCATCAGCGAGAAGACCGTGGAAAAGCATTTGGCCAAAGGGATGCGCCTGATCGCCGACCACCTGTACGGCGGCGACGCCGTGCCTGCGCTGGACGGGCGCCGTGCCCGGCCCATCATGGACGAGGACGACGCGCATGACCGACAGCAGGCAGATTGAGGCGCAGGCCGCCGACTGGCTGGCCCGACGCGATGCGGACACCTGGACCGCAGGCGAGCAGCAGTCGCTCGATGCCTGGCTGTCGGCATCGCCGCGGCACAAGGTCGCCTTCCTGCGCGTGCAGTCCGCCTGGACGGAGGCGGGCCGCCTGCAGGCGCTGGCCGCCGGCCTGCCCGCCGGCACGCTGCCGCCGCGCGCGGGGTCGACGGGGTTCGCCACTACTCCGCGCAACGACGCCCGACCTGACCTGAGCACGCTCCGCTTCGCGCCCCGCGATCGCACGAGCCACCGGCGTCGCGGTTGGCCGCACGGCATCGCAGCAGCCCTGGTGCTGCTGGTGGCCGGCTCCGCGGCCTGGGGCGGCTGGCAATTGACCGGGCGCGAGCAGGCGAGTTACGCCAGCACGGTCGGCCAGATCGAAACCGTCACCCTGCCCGACGGCTCCACCGCCACGTTGAGCAGCGACAGCCGGCTGGACGTGCGCATCAGCCGCGGCGAACGGCACGTGGCGCTCACGCAGGGCGAGGCGTTCTTCGATGTGGCCCGCGACACCCGGCGTCCGTTCGTGGTCGAGACCGAAGGCCGGCGCGTCGCCGCCGTCGGCACGCGCTTCTCCGTACGCCGCGATCCGGACGAAATCCGCGTGGTGGTGACCGAAGGCAAGGTGCGGCTGGAAAGCCGCCCCGGTCCGGACGGTACCGCCCAGCCGGTGTCGCTGCTGCCGGCCGGCAGCGTCGCCACGGCCGGCCGCAACGGTGTGCTGGTGCGCTCGGTGCCGGTCGCCGAGGCGGAACGCTTCCTGGAGTGGCGCGACGGCTTCCTGACCTTCGACGACACCTCGCTGGCGGACGCCGCCGCCGAGTTCAACCGCTTCAACACGCGGAAGCTGGAACTGGCCGACGTCGCCGTCGCCGACCTGCGCGTGGGCGGCAACTTCCGCTGGTCCAATGCCGAGGGTTTTGCGCACCTGCTCGAACAGGGATTCCCGGTGCGCGCCGAACGGCATGCGGACCGTATCGTCCTGCACACACGCTAGGCCGCGCACGCCACGACGAAGGTCATGGGGGGATTTGCGCGGTTCGTTCGTCCTGATAGCCAACAGGCGCCATTCCGAGCGCCACCGGGGAGAGAGTCGATGCGGTATCCAGTGCGCGTGCTGTTGTTGAGTGCAGCCTGTAGTGCGGCGCTCGCCGCCCAGGCCCAGGCGGCCCCCGGCCGCATCGATCTGCCTGCGGGCGAACTGACGTCGGCGTTGAACACGCTGGCCAAGCAGTCCGGTACGCAGCTCGTGTACCGCGCCGACCAGCTGAAGGGGCGACGCACCACCGGGGTGCAGGGCGCCACGTCGACCGACCAGGCGCTCGATCGCCTGCTGCAGGGCAGCGGCTTCCAGGCCAAGCGCGATGCCTCCGGCGCCGTGCTCATCGTCCAGGCCGACGCCACCCCGCGTCGCGCACCGGCGCCGCGTCCCGCGCCCCAGGAGGCGCCTCCCGGCGGCGGCGCCCAGGCCGAAGAACCCGTGACCCAACTGGAGACGCTGCAGGTCACCGGCTCGCGCATCCCGCGCGCGCAGATTGAAGGTCCCGCACCGATCACGGTGGTGACGGCCGAACAAATCCAGGCCGCCGGCTTCACCTCGGTGCCGGACGTGCTGCGCTCGCTCAGCCAGAACAGCGGCACCGTGCAGGGCCAGCAGAACACCACCAGCGCCCAGTCGACGCCCGGCGCCCAGGCGGTCGACCTGCGCGGCCTCGGCCCGAATCACACGCTGGTCCTGATCAACGGACGTCGCATCGCCGACTTCCCGCTGCCGCTCAACGGCCGCAGCAACTTCACCGACATTGGCAACATCCCGCTCGGCATGATCGAGCGCGTGGAAGTGCTGACCGGCAGTGCGTCGGCGGTCTACGGTTCGGACGCGATGGCCGGCGTGATCAACTTCATCCTCAAGAAGTCGGTCGACGGCACCATCTTCGACTACCGCTACGGCGACACCGAGCGTGGCGGCGGCGAGTCGCACCGCCTGACCGTCACCACCGGCTTCGAGCGCGGCGACTTCAGCGGCATCGTGGGCGTCGAGCTGCTCGACAAGCGCCCGTTGTGGGGCTTCGAGCGCCGCAACCAGGACTCCACACTCGATTCTCCGTTGGCGCGCCGCCAGCTGCCGCGCCTGACCGCGCAGATCCTCAACTGGGAAGACGACACCAACATCGCGCCGGCCGACGGCTGCGCGGCGATGGCGGGCCTCAACGAAGGCACGACGGTGCTCGCCGATGACCGTTTCGGCGAACCCTACTGCGGCAGCGAGCGCGCCATCGCGTATCGCACCATCACCAACGAGCGCAAGGGCGGCAACGCGTACGGCGCGTTCGAGTACCGCATTTCCGACACGCTGTCCTGGTTCGCCGATGCGCAGTTCGGGCACCAGACCGTCAGGCTGCTGACCGGCACCAACGGCAACGACGTGGCGAGCGACCACATGGGCTGGGAATTCCACGACCCCGAGTCGACCAACAACTACCGCGCCAAGGTGTTCTACAACGCGCTCACCGACCAGCGCGAAATCTGGACGCGCCAGTTCACGCCCGAGGAGATCGGCGGCCTGCGCAACCGCATGAACACCACGACGCAGAAGACGCTGGCGGTGACCACCGGCTTCCAGGGAAGCTTCAAGGACACCTGGAACTGGGAAGCGGCCTACAACCACTCCCAGTACAAGGCGGACGTGGAAATGCCGCGCATCAAGGCCGAGGCGGCCAACGAGCTGTTCCTGGGTGAACGACTGGGCTACACGAGCAGCGGCTATGCCATCTATGCCCCGGACCCGACGCGCCTTTTCACGCCGCTGACGGAAGCGGAGTTCGCATCCATTTCCACCATGTCGACGTTCCGGCCGGTGGCCAAGAACGACAACCTCAGCTTCACCGTCGACACGACGTCGCTGTTCACGATGCCGGCGGGTGATGTCGGCTTCGCCGGCGCCGTCGAGTACGGCAGCCAGTCCTACCGCATCAACCCCGATCCGCTGGCGCTGACCGAAGACGCGTACTACGGCCCGCGCTACGGCGACGGCCGCGGCGACCGCGACCGCTGGAGCGTGGCGGGCGAGCTGCGCCTGCCGCTGCTGTCCTCACTGGAGGCCAGTCTGGCCGGCCGCTACGACCGCTACGACTACGGCGACAAGAACCCCGGCAAGTTCACCTACAGCGCAGGCCTGGAATGGCGCCCGGTCGACACGCTGCTGGTCCGCGGCTCGTACGGCACCGGCTTCCGCGCGCCCGACATGCACTACCTGTTCGCCGGCAACGACTACTACCGCACCCGCTTCGCGACCGACTACTACGACTGCCGCACCGCCGAGCCCGGCGCCACCAACGACTACTGCTACGACGACGGCAGCTACGACGTGAGCACCTTCGACGTCTACAGCGGCAACATGGAGCTCGACGTGGAGACCAGCAAGTCGTTCTCCGCCGGCTTCGTGTGGTCGCCGTTCGCCGGTTTCGACCTGTCGATGGACTACTACAAGATCAAGGTGATGAACCAGGTGCAGACGCAGGATCGCGAGCGACTCCGTCGCGACGAAGCCAGCTGCCGCCTCGGCGCCACCGACAGCGGCACGCCCGTCGATATCAATTCGGCGACCTGCCAGGACGCGATCGCCCGCGTCATCCGCGACAGCGATGGCGTGATCACGAGCGTCCTCTTCAGCCCGATCAACATCGCCAGCGAAGAAACCTCGGGCATCGACGCCAGCGCCAGCTACCGCTTGCAGACCGCCAATGCCGGCGACTTCCGCTTCACCGGCAGCTACACCTGGGTCCACCGCCACGAGAGCCAGCAGTACCCGGGCGATCCGACGCTGGACATGCTGCATTACGACACCTACAGCCCCGCCCTGCCGCGCCGGAAGGGCAACCTGGGCGTCAGCTGGGACAAGGGCACGTTAGGCGCCAGCCTGTTCGGCAACTACCTCGGCCGCGTGCCGAACTATGCCGACGATGCCTGGATGCCGGAGTCGTGGCGTTTCAACGCCGGCGCGCGCTACGACATCAACGACCACCTGCGCATCTCGCTGACGGTCAACAACCTGCTCGACAAGATGCCGCCGAAGGATCCGACCTGGTCGAACTACCCGTACTACGACACGGCATGGTTCGACAGCGTGGGTCGCAGCTATTTCGTGCAGGTCACGTGGAAGCTGGGCGGCGAGAAGCTGTAACGCTTCGCTCCGTACCGCAAACGGAAAACCCGCCTCACGGCGGGTTTTCTTTTTTTGATCGAGGCGCGACCCGCGCCATCAGCCTCACAACGTCCCGCGGTTCTTCCCCTGCCATGGCTGGTACCACGCGCGGATCGCGGCCATGTCCGTCTCCATGTCGCCGGTCGGGTAGTACACGTCGCCGATGCCGATAATCTTCTCGGGGTAGTGGAAGTACGCCATCAGGATCGGCACCTGCGCCTGCTGGGCGATCTTCAGGAAGCC
Source organism: Pseudoxanthomonas sp. LjRoot143 (assembly GCF_964252945.1). Classification (NCBI taxonomy): domain Bacteria; kingdom Pseudomonadati; phylum Pseudomonadota; class Gammaproteobacteria; order Lysobacterales; family Lysobacteraceae; genus Pseudoxanthomonas; species Pseudoxanthomonas sp. LjRoot143. The sequence continues at coordinate 3,569,677 of NZ_CAXUPM020000001.1, forward strand.
GCCCTTCCACTTGTCCACGCGCTTCCGCGTGCCTTCCGGCGTCAGCGCGAACCACATCCTGTCGGACGTGCGGATCATGCGGACCGCCTGTTCGACCGTGCCCTGCGGCGAGCTGCGGTCGACCGGCACCACGCCCAGCTTGCGCAGCAGCGGCGACAACGGCCACCAGAACAGCTGCGCCTTGCCCAGCACGCGCACCTGGAAGCCCATCGCGATCTTCGCCGCCATGCCCCAGATGCCGTCCCAGTTGGACGAATGCGGCGCGACGATCATCACCAGCTTGGGGATGTCCGGCAGCGTGCCTTCGATCCGCCAGCCGAACACGCGCAGGAACGTGCGCCCCATCCAGCGGGTGAAGCGGTTCGGCGGCACCTGCGGCATGTTGGGCGGGATGCGCGGAACGATGTCGTGGCTCAAACGGTTACTCCCAGTTGTTCTTCTGCGAACGGCCGCGCTTGACCTGGCTGCGCTCGCGCTTGGCATCCAGTCGTCGTGCCTTCGCGGCACGCGAGGGCTTGGTGGCGACGCGCTTCTTCGGCACCACCAGCGCGGCGGCGATGATCGCGGCCAGGCGCTCGCGCGCATCCTGGCGATTGCGGTCCTGCGTGCGGAAGCGCTGCGCGTCGATCACGAGTACGCCTTCGTCGGTCAGGCGACGGTCGCGCCGGGTCAGCAAGCGTTCTCGAAGCGGCTCAGGCAGCGACGGCGAGCCCGCCACGTCGAAGCGCAGCTCCACCGCGGTGGCCACCTTGTTGACGTTCTGGCCACCCGCGCCGCTCGCGCGCACGAAGCGCTCGACCAGTTCGTCGTCCGGAATCGCCAGCGTCGGCGTGATCTCGAGTGCGGTGCTCCCCATGCGGCGGATTGTAGTCAGGATGGGCGTCGGTTCGTAGCGTACTGCCGCAGGATCGGCGCCAATTAACGCCAGATTTACTCCCCGGCAGGCACCCTGTGCCCCCGTTCCACGCCACCCGCACTGCATGATCGCTGCTTCGCTGACCGCGGCCCGCCGGCTTTCCCGCCTCCTCCTCGTCACCGTCGCGCTGGCGTTCGCCGGCACCGCCCTCGCGGCCGAACCGTCGGATGCCGACATCGACCGCCTGCTGAAGGCCTCGCGCGCCGAGAGCCTGCTGGCCGGCGTGGTCCCACAGATGGAGGCGGTGCAGCAGCAGGAGTTCGACAAGCATTTCGCCGGCAAGGAAATGACCGAGGAACAGAAAGCCGAGGTCGCGCGCATCCAGACCAAGACCCAGGAGATCGTGCGCAAGGCGCTGTCGTGGGAAGAAATGCGGCCGGTCTACCTGGACGTCTACAAGAAGACCTACACGCGCGAGGACGTGCGCGCGATCACCAAGTTCTACGAGAGCGCTGCCGGCCAGCGCATGCTCGACAAGAATCCCGCACTGATGCAGAACATCATGAGCGCCGTGCAGCTGAAGATGGTGCCGATGCTGGAAGAGCTGCAGGGCGAGATCAAGAACATTCCGGTCACCCCGCCCCCGCCGGTCTCACCACCGCAGAAGCGGCGTCGTACGCGCTGAGGTCGGATCCAGGATCCTCGGCTGTGGGAGCGACGTAAGTCGCGATGCGGCGTTACCGGTGGATCATCGCGACTTACGTCGCTCCCACATCAGATTGCACGACAGCACATCGCCTCAGATCACCAGCTGATCCCGCGACGGCAACCGCCAGTCGATCGGCGCCTGCCCACGCTGCGCGAGGTACTGGTTGGTCGCGCTGAAGTGCCCACACCCCAGGAACCCGCGATGCGCCGACAGCGGCGACGGATGCGGCGCACGCAGCACGCGATGGCGACGCGTATCGATCACCTTGCCCTTGGCCTGCGCGTAACTGCCCCAGAGCAGGAACACCAGGCCTTCGCGTTCGCGCGCCAGCGTCTCGATGGCATGGTCGGTGAAACCTTCCCAGCCCTTGCCCTGATGCGCACCCGCGCGGCCTTCCTCGACCGTCAGCACGGCATTGAGGAGCAGCACGCCCTGGCGCGCCCACGGCAGCAAACAGCCATGGCCAGGCGGCGCGATGCCGAGGTCGGCATTGATTTCCTTGTAGATGTTCCCCAGCGACGGCGGCACCGGCACGCCCGGCAGCACCGAGAAGCACAGACCGTGCGCCTGGCCCGGTCCATGGTACGGATCCTGTCCCAGGATCACCACTTTCACCGCATCGAACGGCGTAGCGTCGAACGCGGCGAAGATCTGCGGTCCGGGCGGATAGATGCGTGCGCCCGCCGCCTTGCGCTGGCGCAGGAAGGCGGACAGGTCCTGCATGTCGGGTCGCAGCAGCCAGTCGCCGATGCGCGCCTTCCACGAGGGTTCCAGTCTGACGCGGTCGTCGTCCGTCATGCGCTCAGACCAGGCTGCGCGTTTCGTCCATGCGTGCCAGGCGCAACTGGAACAACACCTTGGTCACCAGCAGGCGCTCGGCGATGGGCTTGAGCACCAGGTCGTTGGCGCCGGCCTGCAGCAGCTCGGCCTGGTTGTCGCGGTTGCTGTCGCCGGTCATCACCAGGATCGGCAGGCGCCGCTTGCCGTAGGCGAAATCCACGCGGATACGCTGCACGATGTCGCGCCCGCTCAGTTCGCCCTTCAGCACCACGTCGGTCAGCACCAGGTCGAACTTGTGCGTGGACAGGCCCAGCGATTCGGCGGTGAGCAGCGCGAAGGCGTCCTCCGCCTTCATCACGTGCACCACGTTGAGCGACTGCCGCTCCAGCATGCGCCGGGTGGTCTCGGCGACGACGCGGCTGTCCTCGATGTAGAGGATGGTGGCGCCGGCGACCGGCTCCGGCTGCACGTAGCCGCGGATGAAGGTCGCCAGTGCTTCGTGGCCCAGCGCCTTGTCGAAATAGTCGGTGACGAACTCGGTGAAGCGGCGCTCTTCCAGATGCTGCTGCGCGTCGCCGGACACGACGATGACCGGCACGTAGGCCTGGCCCGCTGCCTCGCGCACGCTGCGCGCGATCTCCATGCCGTCGCCATCGGGCAACGCCAGCGCCGTGGTCACCAGATGCACCTCGCCCGCCGCCAGCGCCTTGCGCGCGTCGGCGATGCTGGAACAGCCGATCACCTCCACCCCGGGCAGGTCGCGCTTCAGCACATCGGCGATGAGCTTGCGGACCAGCTTCGACCCGTCCACCACCATCACGCGGGGTGCGTCGCTGATCAGATGCCGGAGCTCTTGGGCCATGAAGATGCGTAAGGTGTCAGGTGGCAGTCGGGCGAGTCTGACGCAAGAAGTGGCCGGTCACCAGCCATGCGCCCAGCCAGCCGATCACCGTGGCCGCCACGACGACGACCGTCGCGCCGGCCGGGTCCAGCCCGACCAGCACGAACGGGCTGCCATAGCTGCGCGCCAGTGCCGCGAGCGGCGCGCGCAGCGCCAGCGCCGCCAACGTCAACAGGCCAAGCGCCAGCGCGCCGGCTGCCAGCCCGTACCACGCGCCCAGATAGATGAAGGGCCGGCGGATGAAGCCATCGCTCGCCCCCAGCAACTGCAGCACGCCGATCTCCTCGCGCCGCGACTGGATGTCCAGGCGGACGGTGTTGCCGACCACCAGCAGCGCGCCCAGGCCGAACAACGCCGCGAGCACCCACACCAGCCGCTTGCCGAATCCCATCCAGCCAGCAAGGCGTTCGCGCCAGGCCGCGTCGTGCTGCAGCAAGTCGGTTTCGGGCAACGCTTCGAGCGCGCCGACCAGCCTCGCCTCGTCGCCCTCGGGCACGACCACCAACAGGCTGGGCAGCGGATTGCCGTCCAGCAGGTCCAGCGATCCGGCCAGGCCGCTGCGTTCGCGGAACTCCGCCAGGCCCTGTTCGGGGGTGCGCAGTTCGACGCTGGCCACGTCATCGCGGCCGCGCAGCGCTTCCGCCAGCGCCTGCGCGCGCGCGACCGATGTTTCCGGTTTGAGGAACAGGTCGATCTCGCGCGACTGCTGCACATCGCCGGCGAAATGACCGACGTTCTGCAGCGCCAGCCACAGGCCCAAGGGCAGCACGAACGCGACCGCCATTACCCCGATCGTCAGCAACGTCGCCCACGGACGACGCACGGTGCGGCCCAGGCTGGAAACGAAGCTGTAGAGATGCTGGTCCAGCCAGATGCCGAACCCCGAGCGCGCCTGCGCGCGACTGTTCTTCGCGTCGCTCATTCGGCCAGATCCGCGGGAGAGATGTCATCGGCCAGCTTGCCGTGGTCGAGGATCAGCACGCGCTTCTTCATCCGCTTCAGCAGCGACAGGTCATGGCTGACCACCAGCACGCTGGTGCCACGCTCGGGCATGGACGCGAACAGCGACATGATTTCCGCGGCCAACGTCGGATCGAGGTTGCCGGTCGGCTCGTCCGCCACCAGCAGGCGCGGCTCGGCGACGATGGCACGCGCGATGCCGACACGCTGCTGCTCGCCCGCCGACAGCTGCGTCGGCAACGCATTCTCGCGATGGCCCAGGCCCAGCCGTGCCAGCACTTCGCGCACGCGCTTGCCGATGTCGCCACGACGATCGCCGCGCAGGATCAGCGGCAGCGAGACGTTCTCCATCACCGTGCGGTCGGTCAGCAGACGATGGTCCTGGTAGACCGCGCCGACCTCGCGGCGATGCAGCGGGATGCGGCCGCCGCGGACCTTCAACAGGTTCTTGCCGGCGAACAGCACGGCGCCGCGGCTGGGCCGCTCGCTCAGGTGGATCAGCTTCAGCAGCGTGCTCTTGCCGGCACCGGAATGCCCGGTGACGAACAGCATCTCGCCCTCGGCCACCTCGAAGCTGACGTCCTCCAGCGCCGCATGGCCGCCGGGGTACTGCTTGCTGACGTTTTCGAATCGAAGGACGCTCATGTCCGTCGATTATGCCGGACCGGCCGAGACGCTGGCGATGACGCCGCACAAAAGAAAAAGCCGGGACATGCCCGGCTTCTCCTCGATACGCACGATGACAGGGCTCAGCCGCCGGACACCAGCGAGCGGATCTTGCGGCCCAGCTTGGTCAGGAAGCCCGCATTGTCGTCGGCCGGCTTCGGCGCAGCGGCCGGCTTCGCGACGACGGGCGCGGCATTCGCCACGGCGCCTTCGGCACCCTCGAGCGGACGGCCATGGCGACGACGACGGCGCTTGCGCGGCTTGCGCTCGCCTTCCGGCAGCGTCGCCGTATCGGTGCGGGCTGCCTCGTTCGCCGGTCGCGGCGCCTGCGGCTTCGCCGCTTCGCCTTCCGGACGCGGCGCGCGCGGCGGACGCGGCTTGCCATCGGCCGAGCGCGCACCTTCGCGGCGACCGCCCTCGCGGCGGCCCCCGTCGCGACGACCCGCACCGCCGGATCCACCCGGCTTGCGGCCACCGCCACGACGCTCCTCGTCGGCCGCCTTCTGTTCGCGGGCTTCGCGGAAGATCTGGCTGACGCTTTCTTCTTCCTCGTCGCCCTCGCCGGCGGCCGGCTTCGGACGTTCCGGGCGCGGCAGCGCGGTCAGCAGTTCGGCGGTGACCGGCTCGGACGGGATCTTCTGCTCGATGTAGGCCTCGATATCGGGCAGCGACATCGCATAGCGCTCGCAGGCGAAGCTGATCGCATCGCCTTCGGCGCCGAGGCGCGCCGTGCGGCCGATGCGGTGCACGTAGTCCTCCGCATCGAACGGCAGGTCGTAGTTGAACACGTGCGACACGCCATCGATGTGCAGGCCGCGCGCGGCCACGTCGGTGGCCACCAGCAGTTCCAGTTGGCCCGCCTGGAAGCGCTTCAGCAGCGACTCGCGCTTCTTCTGCGGCACGTCGCCGGACAGCACGCCGACGCGGTAGCCTGCGCGTTCCAGCGCGCGCGCCACGCGTTCGACAAACGCCTTGGTGTTGACGAACACCATCGTGCGCGCGCCTTCGCTGCGCGACAGCAGGCCGATCAGCAGCGGGATCTTCTCTTCGTCGGCCGGGTAGTACAGCTTCTGCCGCACCTTCGCTGCGGTGATGAACTCGGTCTCGACGACGAGCTTCTCCGGCTCGTTCATGTGCTCGTAGGCCAGTTCGAGCACGCGGTGCGACAGCGTGGCCGAGAACAGAAGCGTCTGCCGCGTGGTGCGCTCGGGCATGCGGCGCAGCAGGAAGCGGATGTCCTTGATGAAGCCGAGGTCGAACATGCGGTCGGCTTCGTCCAGCACGCACATCTCGCAGGCGTGCAGGCTGACGACCTTGTGCTGCTTGACGTAGTCGATCAGGCGGCCCGGCGTGGCGATGATGACGTCCACGCCCTTCTGCAGCAGTTCGCGCTGCTTGTCGTAATCCACGCCGCCGTAGACCAGCGCGAAGCGCAGGCCGAGGTCGGCGCCGAACTTCACCGCATCCTTGTGGATCTGGATGGCGAGTTCGCGGGTGGGCGCCAGGATCAGCGCGCGCGGATCCTCGGGCTTGCGCTCGGCCAGCGCGGGGCGGCTCAGCAGGCGGTTCATCACCGCGACCAGGAAAGCCAGCGTCTTGCCGGTGCCGGTCTGCGCCTGGCCGGCGACGTCGCGGCCCGCCAGGGCGACCGGCAGCGTCATCGCCTGGATCGGCGTGCAACGGGAGAAACCTGCGCCTTCCAGGCCGGCGAGCAGCGCCGGATGCAGGTCGAACGAGGAGAACGTGATGTCGGTTAACGGTTTGTCGCTCATGCCTTCTTCTTTGCGTCGCTGTGTTCCGCGCGCGTCTCTTATGAATGCGGTGGGTGTGCTTGCAACGGCCTGACCGGCGTCGCACACTGCGCCCCCTGTGCCGGGTTGCGCGACCACCTGGGAACCCTTGATAAAGGTCGCGGAACGCCCCAGTTTACCCCAATCGTGGTGGCCGTCCCGGCCCGAACCCGTCCGCGCCCGCCCGCGGACCCCGCAGGAGATCCCCGTGAGCGACAAAGTGACCCACGTCGGCGATGCCGATTTCGATGCTGCCGTGCTGCAGTCCGGCGAGCCCGTACTGGTGGACTTCTGGGCCGAATGGTGTGGCCCGTGCAAGATGATTTCCCCGGTTCTCGACGAGCTGGCCGAGACCTACGATGGCAAGCTGAAGGTCGCCAAGGTGAACGTGGACGAGAACCGTGCCACCGCCATCAAGTACCACGTCCGCTCGATCCCGATGCTGCTGCTGTTCAAGGATGGCCAGATCCAGGCCACCCAGATCGGCGCCGTGGGCAAGGGGCAGCTGACCCAGATGATCGACAAGGCCCTGGGCTCCCAGGCCGCCTGACCCCTCGCCCCGCCCCCGCCACGGCGGGGGCGCAGGCTGAATCTGCTTGAACCCGCCGCTCCGCGCGGCTTGCCGCTACCCCGGACCCGGTGGTAGTGTCGGCCCCGAAATCCGGCGCAGGGGATGCGCCGCACCCATCTGAATCTCCTTTCTTCATTTCACCCCGCCGCCGCAACGCCGGCGCTCGCCACCTAGCGAGGATTCGCAACTTGTCCGACAGCAGCAACGAAACCGGCGCCCCCGCCGAGAAGCGCGTGCGTAAAACCCGTGCTCCCAAAGCCCCGTCCGCCGATACCGCCGCCGCGCCCACCGAGCGCGCGTCCGACCCGGCACCCCAGCTTCCGCTTCCGCCGCCCGTTGCGGCCGAACGCGCACCCGCCCCCGCAGCGCCCGCACCGTCCCATGACGGCGGTGGCGATGCGTCCGCCCCGCAGGCGCAAGGGGGCGGCGGTCAGCAACACGAAGGTGGCGGCCAGCAGGAAGGCGGCGACCAGCGCGACGGCAACCGCTTCAACAACAATCGCCGCGACCGCTTCCGCAACCGCCGCGAACGCAACCGCGACCGCGACCGCCAGGGCCACGACGGCATGCCGCAGGACGGCAATGGCGGCGGCCAGGAGGCTTTCGTGCCTCGCCAGCAGCCGAACGTGCCGGAGGGCTTCCCGCAGTATTCGCTGGGCGACCTCAAGCGCATGCCCGCCCCGCGCCTGCTCGATATCGCCGAGCAACTGAACATCCAGGAAGGCGTCGCCCGCGCCCGCAAGCAGGACGTGATCTTCGCGCTGCTGAAGGTGCTGACCCGCCACGGTGAAGGCGTCGCCGCCGATGGCGTGCTGGAAATCCTGCCGGACGGCTTCGGCTTCCTGCGCGCCGCCGAGGCCAGCTACCTGGCCGGCCCGGACGACGTGTACATCAGCCCCAGCCAGATCCGCCGCTTCAACCTGCGTACCGGCGACCACCTGGCCGGCCGCATCCGCTGGCCGAAGGATGGCGAGCGCTACTTCGCGCTGTCGACCATCGACACCATCAATGGCGAGCCGCTGGAAGCATCGAAGAACAAGGTCCTGTTCGAGAACCTGACGCCGCTGTTCCCGCGTCGCCGCTTCACCCTGGAGCGCGGCAACGGTTCGTCGGAAGACATCGCCGGCCGCATCCTCGATCTGATGGCGCCGCAGGGCAAGGGTCAGCGCGCGCTGATCGTGTCGCCGCCGAAGGCCGGTAAGACGATCATGATGCAGCAGATCGCCACCGCCATTACGACCAACCACCCGGACGTGCACCTGATCGTGCTGCTGGTGGACGAGCGTCCGGAAGAAGTGACCGAAATGCAGCGCACCGTGCGCGGCGAAGTGGTCTCCTCGACCTTCGACGAGCCCGCCGCGCGCCACGTGCAGGTCGCCGAAATGGTGATCGAGCGCGCCAAGCGCCTGGTCGAGCACAAGAAGGACGTGGTGATCATGCTGGACTCGATCACCCGCCTGGCCCGCGCCTACAACAACGTCGTGCCCAGCTCCGGTAAGGTGCTGACCGGCGGCGTGGACGCCAACGCCCTGCACCGTCCGAAGCGCTTCTTCGGCGCCGCGCGCAACGTGGAGGAAGGCGGCTCGCTGACCATCATCGCCACCGCGCTGGTCGAGACCGGCAGCAAGATGGACGAGGTGATCTACGAAGAGTTCAAGGGCACCGGCAACAGCGAAGTGCACCTGAACCGCCGTATCACCGAGAAGCGCGTCTATCCGGCCATCGACATCAACCGTTCGGGCACGCGTCGCGAGGACCTGCTGATCGAGCCGGAGCTGCTGCAGAAGATCTGGATCCTGCGCAAGCTGCTGCATCCGATGGACGAAATCGCCGCGATGGAGTTCCTGCTGGACAAGATGAAGAACACCAAGTCGAACGACGAGTTCTTCAGCTCGATGAAGCGCTAAGCACCAGAAGGTCCGGCGTCGCCGGATCGGAAAAAGAAAGCCCTGCTGGAACCTTGAAGCTCAAGGATGACAGCAGGGCTTTTTCGTGGGCGAAGGGAACACCATCAGCGGATGCCGATGGGCGGTCGGCCGACATGACCGATCCGCCCCCTTCACGGGCTCAGAACGACCAGCTGAGCGTCACGCGGGCATTGCGACCCGGCTGCGACCAGCGACCGATGCCTGCCGCGCTGGTGGAACCCGAGAACACCGCGTTGCCGGCGCCGGCGGTACGCACGCGGTTCCACAGGTAGTACTCCTTGTCGAACACGTTGTAGATGCCGGCGGTCAGGTGCAGGTTCTTGGTGATGTCGTAGCTGCCGAACAGGTCCAGCAGCGTGTACGCACGTGCCTTGTAGGCGTACACCGGTACGACTTCCGCGCCGTAACTGCCGTTGGTGATGCTCCGGCCGTAGTCCGACGGATCCTTGTCTTCCTGGTGGGTGACGTTGGCAGTCAGGTTCCAGCGGCGCGACGGCGCGACGTAGTTCAGTCCCGCCACCAGCTTGGCCGGCACGATGCTGCCTAGCGGTTCGCCATCGTTGTCCTCGCCCTCGTTGTACGAGTAGGCAAGGCGCGCCATCCAGTCATCGGCCAGCAGCCACATGCCTTCCACCTCGACGCCCTTGACCTTCACCTCGCCGCGGTTGATCGGCATGGTGTAGATGTAGCCGTTCGTGATGACGGTCTGGCCGCCCACGACGGTGCTGTACTGCACGGTCGGATCGCCAACGAAGTCCGCGCTGTCGATGAAGTCGCTGTAGGTGTCGTGGAACGCCGACACGCCCAGGCGCAGGCGATCGCTGCTGTAGCGCCAGCCCAGCTCGAGGTTGAGGCTGCGCTCGGCGTCGAGATCCGGATTGCTCTTGCCATCGGGCACGGTGACGAGGGCGCCATCGGACACGCGCGTGACCTGCGTGGTCGACGACGTGCCGTACATGTCGTTGACGCTCGGCGCGCGGAAGCCGCGGCCGACCTGCGCCCACAACGACTGCGTATCGGCGATGCGGAAGTCGGCGCCCAGGTTCCATGTCGGCGAACGGAACTCGGAGACGCCCACACTGCCGCCGCCATCGGTATAGCCGGAATCGCCACCGGAGGTCGCACGCACCTTCGGCGTGTACTTGTAGCTGTCGTAGCGCAGGCCGCCGGTCAGGGTCAGGCGATCCTCCAGCAGACGTACCTTGTCGCGAGCGTAGACCGTCCACGACGTCTCGCGGGTGTTCGGCCACAGCGACGGATCGGTGTCGCGGCTGACCAGCTGGCCCGCGTTGTTCCAGCGCGAGTCGATCGAGTTCCAGTCGATGTCCGCCTGCTGCCAGGCCGCGCCGTAGACCAGCGCATGGCGCAGGCCGCCGCTTTCGAACGACTTGTCCAGATCGATCGCGGCGCGATCGCGATCCTGGGTATCCCAGCGGAATTCCTGTCGCGAACAGAGTGCCGCCACCGAGCATCGGGTGCCGCCCGACGTGCCGCTGGCGACCAGCACGTTGGTCTGGCCCTGGATGTAGTTCTCCTGCCGGTCGACCGTCGCTTCCAGCGTGTCGAAGGCGGCGACATCCGCCTTCCATGTGTACTTCAGGCCGTAACGGTCGCGGTCGCTGCGGTCTACCGCGGAGCGCTCATAGTACGAGCCGGTGCCATCGGTCCGGGTCCAGTTGTCGACGTGGCCGGTGCTGCGCGCGCGTTCGTAGATCAGTCCGAACGTCTGGGTGTCGCTGATCAGGAAATTGACCTTCGCCAGCAGGTTGTCGCTCTCGCGATCGATGGGGTCCGGCGTGCGACGGCCGGGGCCGATCCAGTTGATCGTGGTGTCGTACCAGGATTCGGTCTCGTGCCCTTCGCGCTTGGTGTAGACCAGCAGCGACTCGACCGGTCCCGTGCGGTTGGCGAACGTCAGCGTGCCGGCATTCTCATCGTTGCTGCCGGTATACGCGTACTTGAGCGCACCGGCGGTGTCGTTGCCGGTCGGTTCCAGGAAGTCGGATGGGTCCTTGGTGGTGAACATCACCGCGCCGCTGAGCGCACCGCTGCCGGCGGTGATCGCATCGGCTCCCTTGATGATCTCCACGGTCTTGACCGCTTCCATGTCGACACTGCCACGTCCGGAGCGGAAGAACTCGTACGGTTGGTAGGTGCCAGGGTCCATGCTCTGCGGGAAGCTCAGGCCATCCAGCATGATGGACACGCGGTCGGCTTCCAGGCCACGGATGTTGAAGCCGTTGAAACCGGCACGTCCCAGATCGACCATTTCGACGCCCGGCACGTAGCGGATCGCATCTTCCATGCTCTGCGCGCCCTGCTGCTGCAGATCCTTGCTGCTCAGGGTGGTGACATTCTGGTTGGTGGACTGCTGTCGCTCGCGCTGCGCCTTGACCTCGATCGTATCCAGCGTCTGTGCGCCGTTCGGATCGGCGGGGGTTTCAGCCTGTGCAGGCAGGGCGATGACGGACGCGATGGCCAGCGCCAGCAAGTGGGGGGACAACTTCATGGTGTGACTCCACAGTCAGGAAAGAACATGCGCTTCGATGGGAGCGCTCCAATCCTGGCTGCGGCCGCGAGGGCGGAAGTACGTCGCTGGGATGGCGCGGGTTCGCGCCGTTGGGTAGGAAAGGCGCTACGTCTTGTCGTAGCGGAGAACCAGGCGACCGATCTCGGTCTGACCCTGATGCTGCAGGGGCGCGGTGGCGTCGCCCAGCGGGAACGGTAGCGCGATGTATTCGTGGCCGCCGTGCTCGCGTGCGGCTTCCACGCGCAATACGTAACGCCCGGCGGGCATCGCCTGCCCACGGTCGTCGCGACCGTCCCATGCCAGTGTGTACTGGCCAGGCGCGCGCGTCGGGCGCGCGATGCCGAGCGCGCCGGCCGGATCGTTGCGGCCGTAGTGCCGCCACCAGCGTGGCAGCTCGCTCAACCAGCGCGAGCGGTCGCCGAGCACATGCAGCTGCCGCACGGCGCGCCCGTCCTCGTGCTCGATCCAGACCGCGAGATAGGGCTTCCGGTAGCGATCCACGGCGTTGGCCGGAATCTCGTAATCGATCAGGACCGACGCGCGCGGCGCGGACACCACACCAGCGTCCAGTGCGGCCGGCCAGCGTGCCGACGCGAAAGGAATGCCGGCATCCGACACCACCAGGGCCGCCGCGCCTTCGATGCGGTCGACCAGCGCGATGCCGTCGCGGATCGGCATCACCGTGAGCGCGGTCGCCAACGCATCGGCGGTGGCGGCATCCCGGGCGATGACGGTGGCGGCAGGCGCGTAACTCAACGGCCAGCCCTCCTGCGGGTCGAGAATATGGCTCAATTGCCGTCGCCCGATCGTGTAGCCGCGACTGTGATGACCACTGGCCGCGATCGCCTGCGACGCCAGCTTCACGCGCGCGACACCGGGCTGGTTGTCGATCGGCTGCTTCGGATCGGCAACATCGACGTGCCATGCGTCATCGCCCTCCGGACGACCCCAGTAGACGGCGTCGCCACCAATATCAATGCGGATGCCGGTCGCCTTGGGCACAGCGCGGCGCGCGCTCGCGAGCGCGCGATCCAGGATGTAGCCCTTGGCGATGCCGTCGACGTCGAAGCGCAGCCCGAGCGCCGGATCGAGCGCGCCCGTCGCCGGTACCGGCAAGGTCGCCAGTGCGCGCGCCTGCCGGCGCAGGCCCGCACGTTCCGGCAGGCGATCGTCGGCATCGGCCTGCCGCCATTGCGCGATCAACGCGCCGAGACGGCAGCTGAAAGCACCGTTGGTTTCAGCGCGCCAGTGCTCGCAACGCGCCAGCACCTCGACCACCGCCTCGGGGAGGCGCTCGGCAGGAAGATGGCCGTCGTTGTAGCGGGACAAGGCGCTGTCTTCGCGCCACGTACTGAGCTGCGATTCGAGACGGGCGATTTCGTGCAGCGCAGCGTCGACGGCGCGCGACGCGCGCGTGCCATCGCCATCGATCCGCATCTCGAACGACGTGCCCAGCACGCCTTCGCGCTGCACCTGTACGGGCGCGGCGGCCAGCCCGCAACTGGCCAACGCCAGCCACAGGCCGATCCCCCGGCACATCGTCGACGGTCGCATCCCCACGCGATCCCTCTGCTCAGTTCGCGGCGGGCCGTTCGGTCCGCGCAGGCGGCGGCAGCTTGGCGTCCGCGGGGTCCACCACGCCATCGTGGTTGCGGTCGGCCGCCTCGAAGGTCCGCTTACCCGACACCTGGTACTCGGCGAACGTCATCTTGCCGTCCTTGTCGGTGTCCAGGGCGCCGAAGCGCACACGCGTCTGCTTGTCCGAGCCGCCGGTCTGGGTGGCGATATGGCGATCGAGACGGTCCTCGTACTCGGCCAGGTATTCGTCCTGGGTCAGGCGACCGTCGTTGTTGGCATCCGTGCGCGTGAACTGGGTGGCGCGCGCCTGGTCGAACTCGCTGCGCTCCACCTTGCCATCGCCATTGCCGTCGTACAGCGCGAGGAAGCCTTCGGCCGTGTGGCTGCTGGGCAATGCCAAGCGGTTGGGACGGCGATCGAAACGCTCCGCAGCGGCCGCGGTCTTCTCGCCATCGTCCTTTGCTTCCGTCTTGCTAGCTAGGGCCTTCTGGCCCTCGCTCCAGACACGCTCACCGGACGCGTCGAACTCCGCGCGCGAGACATGACCATCCTTGTCGGTGTCCAGCGCGGTGAAGCGGCGCCTGGTCTGTTCGATCTGCTCGCCGCGGCCCTGTTCCATCTCCTCGCGCATGCGGTCTTCGAACTCCTGCACGTACTCTTCCACGTCGACCGTGCCGTCGCCGTTGGCGTCCGTCGCATCGAAGCGTGCACGGCGGAAGGCGTCGAACTCCTCCCACGTCAGGCGGCCATCGGCATTCGCGTCATGCTGCGCGATGAAGGCTGTGATGTTGTTGCCATGACCGCCGACCAGCGGGCGCGGGGCGGGCGATTGCTGGGCGACGGCGGGAGCGGACAGCAGCGCGCAGAGGCACGCGCCGGCAAGCAGGCCAGGTTTCATGGACATCTCCGGAGAAGGGGGGGAATTACTGTTCGAGCACGCGGAACGTCAGCGTGTAGCTGTTGCTGTACTCGTCGACCGGCGCGCCGGCGGGCGCCTTGGTGCGATGGCGCGTCAGCGCCAGCCAGGTACCGGCACGCTCCAGCTTGACGCTGGCCTTGCCCTGCGCATCGGTCAGCACCGTCACCACCTGCGGCTTGCGGTCCGAGGTCCACACCGCTTCGGTGATCTCGACCTTCTGGTCGGCCAGCGGTGTGCCGTCGTACTGCACGGTGAAATCGAACGTCTCGCCGACGAACAGATCATTGGGATGGGTGACCGGCACGAGTTCGATGCCCTTGCCGCGCGCCTGCAGCGCCTTGCCGCCGGGCTCGCCGACGGTGACGAAGGTTTCCGCCAGCGTCAGCGACTGGAAGTTGGAGATCACCTTGGCACCCGCCGGGATCTTCGCCGCCGGGTCGCGTGAGCTTTCCTGCTTGCCGTTGAGTTCCCAGGTACGGAACAGCGCGCCCAGGCGCGGTCCGGTGCTGAAGCGGTAGATGCCCGTCGCGCCTTTCGGCAGTGTGTGCTCGGCGACGGCGCGGACCTTCAGCAGCTGCACGGCGTCCAGCGCGGCTTCCTTGCCATCGGGGCCGATGACGGTGAACCGGCTGTTGTCGAACACCGTTTCGGGAACGAAGAAGGTTTCGGCGAACGCAGCATCCAGCGCGACGGTGTCGCCCGCGCGCGGTGCGAAGGTGCTCGGCGCGAGATAGGGCGTGTGGGCGGAAGCGGTTGCGGCGAATGCGCAGGCGAAAATGCCGGCGAAGAGGGGCGCCAGTCTCATGTGCGGGTCCTGTCAGGCGGTGAATCGCTGGCGGGACCGGGAGAGACGGCCGAATGCTGGCTTCGGCGGAAAGTATGAACAGAAACAGAGAAAGTGACAAGCGAGTGAACACCGCGACCGGACGCCGGGGCAACGCGCCTGCGCATCGGACGTCATGCGCTTCGCACCTGCCCCCTTTGCGTCGACGGCACCCGCACCGCGCATGCCGACAAGGCGGGCGCTGCTCGCTTACAGCATCGAGCCGATGACGTCCGAGCCGAGCGACAGGACGGAATCCACCGGCACGACACGCGGGTCGATCAGGACGCTGCCCGGCGGCAGCGTGGTCTTGTTCGTGATGGCCCAGGGCGAGGTTTCCATCGGCCAGCCGATATGGCGATAGTCGGTGTCGCCCTTCATGTCGCGAGGCCAGAACGTCACCAGCACTCGCACCTCGCGCGGGTAGGTGGCGACACCCGCCTGCGTCGAGCCGGCAACGAAGCTCCAGCGCCGTGCGGCGGCGATACTGGTCTGCTCGAAGCGCTCACGCCATGTCGCACTGATGCCCGCATCCTTGATGTGCGTCAGCACGGCGGCATCCGTGATCGATGCGTCCTCCACATGCCCCTGCGCATCCAGCCGGAGCTGCAGCAGGACGCGCGCACCCGCGCGTGCCTCCAGCAACATGCGCGGATAGTCCGGCGGTACCGCGCCAGGCGTGAGCGTCGGCGTGCCGAACCACGCCTGCGCCAACCGCAGGCCGTAGCCTCCCGACAACGGCACCGCCTCCAGCGCCAGCCGCACGTCGGTATCTCCGTCAACCGGTCGCCCGTGCGACCCCGTCGCGGCGAACCGCCATGTGGCCACACCGCGCTGCACCTGCGCTGCGACCTGTGCGTTCAGCGCCGGGTCCGGCGTGAATCCCACATTCGCTCCGTCCGCGCCGATGTGCAGCGTGCCCGATGCTTCCAGGCGGATCGGGTCGCCCTCCGCTGCCTGTGCTGCCATTCCCATCGCCAGGCACGCAAGCAGCCCCAGAGCTCGGATACGGGATGTCTTCAAGCGCCATCCAGTGGTGTCAGCAGCTTCGGGCCACGCGTACTGCCCGCGAGGTGCACACCGCCATCGGCCAGCGCGTCCGGCGAGAAGCCTGGCGCTTCATCCGCGGGAGCCCACGTCGGGCTCATGCGCGGCCCCGGAATATAGACCGCCCATTTCCCGTAGCGTCGCGCTTCGCCGAAGTTGAAATCCACCGGCACGCGCACGACCCAATAGGGCTGCGTGGCCTGGGCGCCCACGGTGGGTGGAGCGAAGGTCCACTTTCGGGCTGCCGCCATCGCTGCACGGGCAAAGCGGTCGCGGTGCTGGTTCATCTGGGACTCGTTGGCGACGATCCGCAGGTTGACCTGTTCGGCGATCACGTCGCCGACGGTACCGTCGCGTTCGATCTTGAGCAGGAGATAGGCCGTCCCTTGCACGCCCCCCTGCGCCGCCGCCATCGGGTACCCCGGTGGCCTCATCTGTTTCGCGCTGACGCGCTCCGCCTCCGGCATCGCTTCATAGTCGCCGAAGTCGGCGCCGCGGATCGATATCTCCATCTTGCCATCGCCTAACGACCTGCCCACCAGCAGCGCACTCATGCGTGTCAGCGCGCGGCGCGGCTGTCCCTCCACCATCACCGGCTCGAAGCGCCAGGTCGCGACATTGCGGCCGACGAAGGCAGGAATGCCTTCGGGCAATTTCTCAGGCGTATCCAGCTCCACGCTTTCGACGCTTCCGTCGACCGCGATGCTGATGGACCCGGTCACCCGCATGCTGGCTTCCGCCTGCTTGCGGACGGCGCCGGCGTTCTGCGCCCCTGCCCCGGGAGCCCATGCCAGCGCCAGCACCAGAAGCCACATCACCCACGTGTTCCGCTGTCCCATACGTCCTCCTGCATCCCTGGAAGCAAGCCCGCCCCGGGCCCGTCCGCCGCATACTAGCCCCGCGTGGTGGTACATGCACCGTAGTGGCCAGGCGCTGGCACGGATGTCCCGACCGCTGCCTCGCGGTGATTCAGGAGTCGCCGCCCAGTGGCGTCAGCAGGCGCAATCCCTTGCCCAACGGATAGAGCCCGCCCGCCAACAGGGCCTCGGGGCTTTCGTCCGCACCCTGCTGGCCCTCCTGCGCCCACGGGATCGGCTCCCGCGGTCCGGGAACGTAAGCGAGCCATTCCCCGTAACCGGGCTGCTTGGCGCCGAAGAACTCGTAGTCGACCGGCACGCGCACGGACAGGAACCCGGCCTGCCGCAGCTCCTCGCTTGCCGATACGGAGAAGGACCACTTCCTGGCCGCGACAACGGCAGCGCGGGACAGCGTTCCCCGCATCCGTTTCATCTCGCTCTCGCTGCCCACCGTCCGCAGGTTGACCTGCTCGACAGCGACATCCTGCACCAGGCCTTCCGGTCCGATCTTCACCACCAGGTAGACCGTGCCGCGCACGTTCATTTCCAGCGCCGCCATCGGATAGTTGGGCGGCTGCATGGAGATCGGCTTGATCGCATCGGGTTCCTGCTGGCGCTCCTCCGGCGTCATCGCCTCCTTGCCGAAGTAGCCGCTGCGGATGCCCACCCTGTACGTGCCGTCATCCAGCTTCTTGGCCACCACCAGCAGGCTCATGCGCGCCTTGGCTCGTCTCGCCACGCCATCCACGAGCACGGGCTCGAACTTCCAGGCCGGCCCGGACCCTTCCACGAGTTCGGTCACCACGTCCGGCAACTTGTCGCGCTGGTCGACCTCCAGCGTGCTGACGCTGCCATCGCGTTCGATCAGGATCGATCCGGTGACCAGCATGCTGGCCTCGATCTGCTTGCGGACGGCGCGTGAGCTGCCCGCCAGCGCCGGCATGCAGAGCAGTACCAGCAACAGGCCCAGCCCTAGACGCATCTTCATCATTCGCTCCTTCGTAGTGATACGCGAGCCGTCGACGCCCATCGGCATCCATCACTTCCGTCCGCCCCGTTCTCCGACCGGGTGTACGCCATCATCCCCTGGACGAGCGTACCGTCATCCTTCGCCAGCCAGCGGCGTCAGGAGGCGGAGGGCGTGCCTGTCCAGCACCCCCACCATGCCGTTCGCCAACGCTTCCGGCGAACTCTGCGTCAGTTCTGCGTCGACCCAGTCCGCCGTCGTGCGCGGTCCGGGAACATAAGCCACCCAGCGCCCGTAGCGTGACTCCATGCGACCCATCGTGTAGTCCACCGGTACCCGCATCGTCCAGTAATCGGCAGCACCCGAGTCGACCTGGCTTGGCGGAGTGAAGGACCAGCCCCGCGCCGCCTGCACTGCGGAGGCGGCGAACGACTGGCGCATGCGCTCCATCTCGGGTGCCGTGGCCAGGACGCGCAGGTTGACCTGTTCGGCGAAGGCTTCCTCGACGCGGCCATCCCGGCCGACCTTCAGGATCAGGTAGACGCTGCCGGATGCGCCCGCCCGCGCCATCGCGGCCGGATAACGCGGCGGCATCATCCTGCCGTTGTCGGAAGAGCTCTCTTCCACCGTACTGAAGGCATAGAAGGACGCCGCCTGCACGCGCATCTCGTAGCCCCCCGCCTCCTGCTTCCTGGCCACCAGCAGGACACGCATCTTGTTGCGGGCACGTACAGGGCGGCCTTCGTGCTGCAATGGCTTGAACTCCCACGCCGGGATCTGCTGCTGCAGGAACGCAACGACACCGGGCGGAAGCTCGTCCGTCCTGTCCAGCGTGTGCGCGATGACACCGCCATGCTCGCTGACGGTGATCTCGCCCGTCACCGCCATGCTCATTTCGATCTGCTTGCGCATCGCGCCGACCCCTTGCGCGTATACGCTCTGCGTCCATGCCAGCAGGCATGTCGCGAACAGGACCGCGAAACCGACCGTCCGCCTCATTGCGCCCCCATATCCCTGGAAGTGAGCCCGGCCCGGGCCCGTGCGCCGCATACTATCCCCGCGAGGTGATACATGCACGGTAGTGGTCTGGAGTTGGCGCTGGTGTTCCTGCTGGCCGCGGTGATCGCGGTGCCGGTGTTCAAGCGCTTCGGCATCGCCTTGCAGCGAGTGCCGCACACCTTGCCTGCATCGCTATAGCGCTACGAATCTCCGCCCAATGGCGCCAACAAGCGCAGGCCGTGTCGTTCCACCAGATGCGGAACGCCTGCCGCCAGTGCTTCAGGCGACGTGCCCGCAGTATCTTCCGGCAGCCATGCTGCCTTTCGTCGTGGTCCCGGTACGTAAGCTATCCATTGCCCGTAGCGGGCGGGCCTGGCAGCCCGTTCGTGCTTTGCACCTCGACTGGAACTGGACACGGCATACGACTTGAAATCGATCGGCACGCGTACCGACCAATCCTTCGCCGACGCAAGCTCTCCGTGCACAGGGGGGGCGAACCTCCACGTCCTCGCAGCATCGACCGACGCCGTCTCGAACGCAGACCTGAGCGTAGCCAGCATATCGGCGCTCCCACGGACATGAAGGTTCACCTGTTCCGCGACCACATCCTGCACCGCGCCATCACGACCGACCCGCAAGAGCAGATAGACGGTCCCTGCTGCGCCCGTCCCCATGGCGTATGCCGGGAACGTCGGGGGCGTCAGACTGGTTACCGTGACCTCATATCCATGCGCCCGTTCCGTGGGCCGGAAACCGACTGCCTGCATACGCAGTTCGTACTGCTCGTCGCGTTGCCTGGCAACCACGAAAAGCTCCATCGTGTTGCGTACTGCCATGGCACTCCCTTCCAACGCGAGAGGTTGGAATTTCCATGACGCGATACTGTCTCTTACGAATGTCGCGACCAACGCTGGAAGCTTTTTCTCTTCATGCAGCTTGTATCCCACCACGTTCCCCGTGGTATCGACCGTGATTTCTCCCCGCACCCGCATGCCCGCTTCAATCTGCCCATGGCCCGCTTCCGTACCAGACGCGTGCGCTGCCGCTGCAACACCCGAACACAGAGCCCAAGCCAACATGAGTGCGCTCAGACAGACTTTCCGCGTCATTGATATTCCTTCGTTCATGGCACGCCCCCGGAACCAAGTCTCCGCCGCATACTATCCCCGCGAGGTGATACATGCACGGTAGTGGTCTGGAGTTGGCGCTGGTGTTCCTGCTGGCCGCGGTGATCGCGGTGCCGGTGTTCAAGCGCTTCGGGTTGGGGGCGGTGCTGGCCTACCTGGTGGCCGGCGTGGTGCTGGGTCCGGACGGGCTGGCGCTGGTGCGGGATGCGGATCGCATCCTCGACGCGGCCGAGATCGGCGTGGTGATGATGCTGTTCGTCATCGGCCTGGAACTGTCGCCGTCGCGGCTGCGCGTGATGCGCAAGCCGGTGTTCGGCGCGGGCGGCCTGCAGGTCCTGCTGAGCGCGCTGGTGCTGGGCGGGATCGCGCTGGCCTTCGAGCACCACTGGAAGACCGCGCTCGTGATCGGCCTGGGCCTGGCGCTCTCGTCCACCGCGGTCAGCCTGCAGCTGCTCGCCGAGAACAAGGAACTGACCAGCGAGCACGGACGGCTGGGTTTCGCGATCCTGCTGTTCCAGGATCTGGTGGCCATCCCGCTGCTGGCTGCCATCCCGCTGCTCGGCGGCGCGAAGAACGAAACGCTGACCTGGACCATGGTGTTCCATGCCGTCGGCGCCATCGCGATCGTGATCCTCGGCGGGCGGCTGGTGTTGCGGCAGCTGTTCCGCATCGTCGCGCGTACGCGCATGCCCGAAGTGTTCACCGCCACGGCCTTGCTGGTGGTGCTGGGCATCGCCTGGTTCATGCAACTGGCCGGCCTGAGCGCCGGCCTGGGCGCGTTCCTGGCCGGCGTGCTGCTGTCGGATTCGGAATTCCGCCACGAACTGGAATCGCAGATCGATCCGTTCAAGGGGCTGCTGCTGGGCCTGTTCTTCATCGCGGTCGGCATGGACATCGACCTGGATGCCGTGGCCAAGGCGCCCGAGGTGGTCACGGCCGGCGTCGCGATCCTGCTGGCGGTGAAATTCTCGCTGCTGTTCGGCATCGGCCGCTGGCCGGGCCGCCTGCAGCCCCGGGGGGCGCTGATGCTGGCCGGCACGCTGTGGCTGGGGGGTGAGTTCGCGTTCGTGGTCTTCAGCGAAGCGTCGCGCGTGAAGCTCATGGACGTCGAACTACGCAACCAGCTGACCGCGATCGTCGGCGTATCGATGGCACTGACCCCCTTGCTGCTCCTGGGCCTGCATCGCCTGCTGGCCGAGGTGAAGCACGCGCCTGCCGCCGCGCCGCGCACGTTCGATGAGATTCCGGACGAGCAGCCGCAGGTGCTGATCGCGGGCATGGGCAGGTTCGGCCAAATCGTCGCGCGCCTGCTCACCGCACAGCGGATTTCCTTCGTCGCACTGGAGCACAGCCCCGAGACCGTCGACACGTTGCGGCGGTTCGGCAACATCCGGCTGTACTACGGCGACCCGACCCGGCCGGACCTGCTGAGGTCCGCCGGCGCGCAGCATGTGAAGGTGTTCGTGATCGCAATGGACGACCCCGACACGAACATCAAGGCGACGCGTCTGATCCGCCGCATGTACCCGGAGGCGCGCGTGCTGGCGCGCGCGCGCAACCGCCAGCACGCCTGGCGGTTGATGGACCTGAGCGCGGAGGCATATCGCGAGACGCTGGGCTCCAGCCTGGAGATGGCGCAACAGGTGCTGGTGGAACTGGGCCTGCCACCGGAGACCGCGGCCGAGCACACGCGGCGCTTCCGCCAGCACGACGAGAAGCTGTTGCGCGCGCAGTATCTGGTCTACGACGACGACGGTGCGGTGATCCAGACGGCACGCGATGCCGTCAGCGACCTTGAGCAGTTGTTCGAAGCCGATGCGACCGGAGAGGACGCGCCGCCGACGCGCTGAGGCGGATCCGGGTCAGCCGCGGTCGCGCAGGAAACGTGCCATCGATGCGCCCGCGCCGGGTGTGGCGGGCACGAACTCCGCCGCCACGTCGATGAAGCCGCGCATCACCGCGATCTCGCGCGGCGTGCGGTTCAGTGCGTCGCGCAGCTCCGGATCCGCGCCGGCCCGCAGCAGGCGGCTGACCACGCGCAGCAGGCCGTGCAGCGATGCCAGGTGCAACGGACCGAAGCCGCGCGGGTCCTGCACGTCCAGCGACACGCCCTCATCGAGCAGGCGCTCCAGGCCGGCGAGCACGACTTCCTCGTCGCAGGCGGTTCCGGGTTCGGCACGCGCGCCGAGCAGCAGCAGCAACGGCGTCACCGCGCCGGCCGCCGCCTGTTCGAACTCCGCACCGGACAGCAGCAGCGTATCCAGCAACGCCACCAGTCGCGGCTTTTCGCGGGCGGTGAACCCGTAGAGGGCGGCGCAGTGCAGGGGCGTCAGCCCTTGCGCATCGCCGGCGTGCACGTTGGCTCCCGCCGTGATCAGGCGTGCGGCGATCTCCGGCAGCCCCAGGGCCGCCGCCAGCATCAGCACGGTGACGCCACCGGGCAGGCGGTGCTCGATGTCCGTGCCGGCCGCGAGCAGGGCACCCACGATCTCGACCTGGCGCATGCTGACCGCGGCCGACAACGGCGTGGCGCCGGTATTGGCGGCGCGCTGCGGATCGGCACCGCGCGCCAGCAGCAACTCGACCGTGGACGCGAAGCCGCCGCCCGCCGCGCGCAGCAGCGCCGTGCAGCCCTGGGCATCCGGCGAATCGACGTCGAAGCCCAGGTCCAGCAGACGCCGCACGGCATCGCGGTCGCCGGCCATCGCGGCGGCCGGCAGGTCGGCCGGACGCAGCGCACGGCGTGGCAACGACCAGATGCGCCAGTCGAGCCAGTCGGCCAGATCGCGGCGGCCGCACGCCAGGGCGACGCCGAGCGGCGTCTGCCCGTCGGCGGCGCGCGCGTCGGGCGAGGCGCCCTTCGCGACGAGCTGCTTCAATGCGGTTTCGCGACCCAGCACCGCCGCCAGATGCAGAGCGGTCATGCCATGGCTGTCGCGTGCCTCGCGGTCCACGCCGATGTCGAGCAGGCGGTCGAGCACGCGCTGCCATCCCAGGCGCACCGCCAGCGACAGCGCCGGGTCGCCCTGGGGTGACGGCGCGAACGGATCGGCGCCACGTTCCAGCAGGTCCAGCGCGCAGGATTCCAGCGCGCGCGCCGCCTGGTCGTCCGCCGCGCACGCCGCCATGAAGCGCGCCAGTCCGCCAGCGCCTGCGGGCGGGATGCCGCGCGCCAGCAAGGTCGCCAGCGCCGGCTGCCCGGTCGGGCCTTGCGCGAGCAGCGCGAACAGCAGCGTGTCGCCATCCGCATTCCGGCTTTCCGCATCCGCGCCGTGGCGCAGCAGCCACGTCAGGCGTGCCGGGCGCTGCATGTCGGTGTCGTGCAACAGCGCACCGAGCTCCTCGCGCGAACTCAATCGTGCCAGCGCATCAAGACCGTCGAACTGGCCGCTCGCCAATCCCTCGCGCAGCAGTACCGCCGGTGCGCGGTCGGGCGGCGTCTCGTCGTCCGCGGCAGCGACGGCCGTGGGCAGCGCGTACCCCGGGTCCAGCGCCGAGACCAGCGCCCAGCGGCCGGCTTCGGCCGCGACATCGACCGCACGGCGATCCTGCGCATCGGCCAGGGCAGGATCCACGCCCCAGTCCAGCAAACGGCGCACCAGCGCAGGCGAGGCGTGCTCGGCCGTGCAGGCCAACATCAGCGCACTGCGGCGCCCGGCATCCAGCGCGTGGCGGTCGGCGCCGGCATCGGCCAGCTTCTCCAGCACCTGCAGGTGCGCACCACGCGCCGCATCCAACCACGGCGTGCGCTGCTGTGCGTCGCGTGCGTGCACGTCGGCACCGGCCGCGAGCAACGTGGTGGCGATTTCCGCATGGCCGGCGAAAGCGGCTTCGTGCAGCGCACTGCGGCGCTGCGCGTCGCGTGCATCCACCTTGGCCTTGTGCTTGAGCAGCAACTGGACGCCGGCGGGATCGTCCTCTTCCGTCGAGGCGGCCGCCAGCAGCACCGGCTGCCCCCCCTGCGGATCGGGCCGTGCGCCACGCTCAAGCAGGAACTTCGCCAGCCGCCAGTTGCCGGCCACGCAGGCCACGCCCAGCGGCGTGAGGCCATCGTGGTTCAGCGCATCCAGTTCCGCTGCGGCATCGCGCAGCAACGCGACGACGCCCGGATCGGAACTGCGGGCGGCATGATGCAGCGGCGTGTTGCCGTCGGCATCGGCGATACGCGGATCGGCGCCATTGGCCAGCAGCGTGGTGACGGCATCGGGCCGGCCATGCCAGCTGTCGCGGGTCGCCGCGAGCAGCGGGGTGACGCCGGCATGCGCGTGATTGAGGTCGACACCGTGCGCGATCAGCGTGCGCAGCAGGCGCAGGTCGGGAAGCACCGCCGCCAGCACGCCGAGACTGCGCTGGTCGCGCGCGCCTTCCGCCGGCAGGGCATGCGTGTCGGCACCGGCCTCGATGAGTTCCAGCGCGCGGTCCACGCGACCGGAGCGGGCGGCATCGAACAGCGCCCGCTCCAGATCCAGGTCCTGTGCCGGGTGTTCGCCGGCCGTCGCGGTATCGACGTCGTCATCGTCGCTGTCCGGCATCTCCACCACAGGCAGCACGCCCGCGCCGTCGAACCTCTGTACGCCCAGGTGCAGCACCGGCAACAGCAGCGCATAGGCCACTGCGGCGCCAACACGCCCCGCCTCCGGCACCAGGCCCGCCCAGGCCAGGCACAGCCCGCCGCCGACCGCGAGCGCCAGCAGCGTCGCCACGGCCAGGCCGCGCCAGGCATGGAAGTCGCGCTCGACCAGGCCTCGCCAGTGCGCGGCGAGCGACCCGCCATCGCGCTCCAGCCCATGCCATAGCGGCCACGTCCGCCACAGCCCGACGATCACCGCACCCACCACTGCGCTGACGCCCAGCGCCGCCGGCAGGCTGCCGCTGTCGTGCAGCGAGGCCAGCGGCCAGGCCAGCAGCGCCGCGCTACCGGCGAAGGCGACCGCCCAGGCCAGCAGCAGGGCGGGCAGGTCTTCTCGCCATGCGCGCGCAGGCGCCAGCACGCGGGTCCCGCGCAGCCACGACACGCCCAGCGCGATCGCCGGCTGCGCCAGGCATGCGGCGACCGCCGCGACCACGCCACCGGCCCAGCCCCCCGCGCCGGCCAGCAGCACGCCGGCCAGCAACGCGGCGACAGCGACGGGACGGGGCTGCAGGCGCGACTCAGGCATCGGCACGGACGCGCGGATCGGGCTGCGGCGGGAACTGGATATGGAAGCCGCGCGCCGACAGGTTCTCGCGCACGACGGCGGCGTCTTCGCGCGCCAGTTTCCGCTCGGGGGTCAGGGCCACTTCCAGCACGAACGCCAGGTCGCCCAACTGGGTGCGCAGCGGTTCGGGCACGAGGGTGAAGTCGTCGCGCTTCGCCAGGTAGACGAAGGTGTCGGCCTTGCGCTGGCTCTTGTAGACGTAGGCTTGCATCCGCGCGTATCGCGCCCCGCGTGTGGACAAGCGGAGATTGTGCGTGAAATGCGGTATGCGCGAAACCCGCACCCGTTCACGCCGGGCATGACCATCGGCGGCCGGAACAGCGCGGCCGGACTGGTACTCTTGACCTCTTCACCTCGCACTAACGGATGCCCATGCGCCCTGCCCTGCTCGCCTTGCTGCTGCCGCTCGCCCTTGCGCCTTCGGTGCACGCCCAGACCTCCGTGCCGTTGACGATCGAACAGGCGATGGCGGAACCGGACTGGATCGGCCCGCCGGTCGAGCGCGCCTGGTGGACCTGGGATGGCAAGCAGGTGCAGTACGAACTCAAGCGCGATGCCAGCCTCGTGCGCGACACCTTCGAACAGGCCCTGGACGGCAGTGCCGCACGCCGCGTCGGCGACGACCAGCGCGCGGGGCTCGATACGGCGAACCCGACGTACGACGCGGCTCGCCAGCGCATGCTGCTGTCGCGCAACGGCGACCTGTTCGTGCGCGACCTGCGCAACGGTGCGCTGACCCAGATCACCCGCACCAACGAGGTGGAGCAGCAGGCCCGCTTCGCCCAGGACGGCACGGTGATCTGGCGCACTGGCGCCACCTGGTATCGCTGGAGCGCAGGCGGCGGCACGTCGACCGTTGCCGAACTGAAGACCGAGCGCGATCCGTTGGCACCGCCCAAGGCCGATGCCCTGCGCGAGCAGCAGTTGCGCACGATCCGCACGCTGGCCGATGACCGCGCCCTGCGCGAAGCCGCGCAGAAGCAGGCCGAGGCCTGGCGCAAGGCCGATCCCACCCGGGCACCGGCACCGGTCTACCTGGGTACGGAGGTGGAAATCGAATCCAGCTCGCTGTCGCCCAACGGGCGCTGGCTGCTGGTGGTGACGCGCAAGAAGGGCGCCGATGCCGGACAGGGCGGCAAGATGCCCAAGTACGTGACCGAGTCCGGCTACGAGGAATTCCAGGACGTCCGCACCCGCGTAGGCCGCAACGCGCCCCTGCCGCATGCGCTGTGGCGCGTGGACCTGACCGACGGCAGTGTCAAGCCGCTCGCCTTCGATCCACTGCCCGGCATCGACAAGGACCCGTTGGCTGCGCTGCGCAAGGCCGCCGGCAACGATCCGCTGAAGGGCAACCGCGACGTGCGCGTGGAAGGGGGTCGCGAGGGTGACGCCGTGGCCTGGACCAACGACGGCACGCAGGTCGCCGTGCAGCTCCATGCGGTGGACAACAAGGATCGCTGGATCGCCACAGTCGACCTGACGGGGGCACGCCTGCTGCCGCGCCATCGCCTGACCGATACCGCCTGGATCAACTGGGGCTTCAACGAGTTCGGCTGGCTACCGGACAACCGCACGCTGTGGCTGCTCTCGGAAGAGTCCGGCTACTCGCACCTCTACACCGCGGCCGGCACGGAGAAGTTCCGTGCGCGCACCTCCGGCAAGTGGGAAGTCTCCGAGCCGGAGATCGCGCCGGACGGCAACGGCTTCCTGTTCCTGTGCAACCGCGACTGGCCGGGCGACTACGAGGTCTGCAAGCTCGACCTGGCCAACAACGCGTTGCGCGAAGTGACTTCGCTGGACGGCGTAGAGAGCTTCAGCACGTCGCCCGACGGGCGCCAGTTGCTGGTCCGCCACTCGCGCAGCTACACGCCGGTGCAGCTGTCGGTGCTGGGCATCGACGGTGGCGACGCGAAGCAGCTGACGGATACCCGCAGCGCGGCGTTCAAGGCGCGCGAGTGGGTCGAACCGCAGTACGTGCAGGTGCCGTCGAAGCATGGCGCGGGTGTGGTGTGGGGCAAGTACTACGGCCCGAAGACGATGGAGCCGGGCAAGCGCTACCCCATCGTGATGTTCGTGCACGGCGCCGGCTACCTGCAGAACGTCACCGCGCGCTATCCCAACTACTTCCGCGAGCAGATGTTCCATCACCTGCTGGTGGAGCGCGGCTACATCGTGCTCGACCTGGACTTCCGCGCCAGCGAAGGCTACGGCCGCGACTGGCGCACGGCGATCTACCGCAACATGGGCCACCCGGAACTCGAGGACTACCTGGACGGCCTCGACTGGCTGGTCGAGCAGAAACAGGGCGACCGCGACCGCGCCGGCATCTACGGCGGCAGCTACGGTGGCTTCATGACGTTCATGGCGCTGTTCCGCGAACCCGGCAAGTTCAAGGCGGGCGCCGCGCTGCGTCCGGTCGTGGACTGGACGCAGTACAACCACGAATACACCAGCAACATCCTCAACACGCCCGAGCTGGATCCCGAGGCCTACCGCGCCTCGTCGCCCATCGAGTACGCCGCCGGCCTGCAGGACCACCTGCTGATCGCGCACGGCATGATCGACGACAACGTGTTCTTCAAGGATTCGGTGGTGCTGACGCAGAAGCTGATCGAACTGCGCAAGGACAACTGGGAGCTGGCGGCGTATCCGCTGGAGCGCCATGGCTTCACGCGCTCGGACTCGTGGCTGGACGAATACAAGCGTGTCCTCAAGCTGTTCGAGCAGAACCTGAAGTAGGACGATGGCCTCCATCCAGGCCAGCACCCTCGGTTCGGCCTTCGTCACCGTGACGGCGAAGGTGTCGATCGTGATCGGCGTCTTCGCCGCACTCTACGCCGCGATGCAGGTCATCGCGGCGGTGCTCCTGCTGGGCCATGTGGACATCGATGCGGTCCTCGGCTTCCTGTCGGCGCAGTCGGTTCCTGCCCCCGTGGTGTGGGTGCTCACGCACCTGACGACGATCGCCGTCGCCTTCCTGGCAATCTGCATTGCGTTCCTGGCGGTGTCGGTCGGGCTGCTACGCCGCCACGCATGGGGCTGGTGGGGCTTCGTGCTGTTCATGGTCATGGGCGCGGCCGCCAACTTCGCCGGCATTGCGGCGATGGATGCGGCGTTTTCCCTGGTGCAGGCCCTGCCGCACCAGCCCGAGACGGAGCAGTTGCGGACCGAACTCGCCGCGCTGCGGGTACTGACGCTGGCCACGCTCTGGGCGACCGCGATCGTGTTCGCAGTACTGCATGGCTTGGTGGTCTGGCAATTGTGCAAGCCTGCCGTGCGGTCGGAATTCGGGATGCCCCGCTCGCCCCGCTAGAATGTCGGCATGAACGACATCACGCCCGTCCGCGATTATCTGACCGACCTGCAGGACCGCATCTGTGCCGCCATCGAAGCCGCGGATGGCAGTGCGCGCTTCCACGAAGATGCATGGGCACGTCCACCGGGCGACGCATCGCCGATCCGAGGCGGCGGCCGCACGCGCGTGCTGCGCGATGGCGCGGTGTTCGAGCAGGCGGGCATCGGATTCTCCGATGTGTCCGGCGACCGGCTGCCGCCCTCCGCTTCCGCGCATCGCCCGGAGCTGGCCGGCGCGTCCTGGCGCGCCGTCGGCGTGTCGCTGGTCTTCCACCCCCGCAACCCCCACCTGCCGACCACGCACGCCAACGTCCGCCATTTCCGCGCCGAGCGCGACGGCGAGACAGTGGCATGGTGGTTCGGCGGCGGCTTCGACCTGACGCCCTTCTATCCTGTCGACGAGGACGTCCATCACTGGCACCGGACCGCACGGGATCTCTGCACGCCATTCGGCGGCCAGACGCGCTATGACGCGCACAAACGCTGGTGCGACGAGTACTTCTTCCTCAAGCACCGCAACGAGACGCGCGGCGTCGGTGGCCTGTTCTTCGACGACCTGAGCGAGGACTTCGACCGCGACTTCGCCTATCTGCGCGCAGTGGGCGACGGTTTCCTGGATGCGTACCTGCCGATCGTCGCGCGTCGTAAGGACACGCCGTACGGCGAGCGGGAGCGGCAGTTCCAGCTCTATCGCCGTGGGCGCTACGTCGAGTTCAACCTGGTCTACGACCGCGGCACGCTGTTCGGCCTGCAGAGCGGCGGACGCGCCGAATCCATCCTGATGAGCCTGCCTCCCCTGGTGCGCTGGGAATACGGTTATGCGCCCGAGGCAGGCAGCGACGAGCAGCGGCTCGCGGACTACCTGCGTCCGCGCGACTGGCTGGCCGAACTGGCCTGAAGCCGACCGGAGGGCGACTAGGCCTGTCGCGGGACCACCGTGATGTGCCCGTTGTTCTCCAGCACGGCGAGCCGGATGTCGGCCATGTCCAGGCAGCCTGCCTCGCGCATGGCCTTCTCGAAATCTTCGCGGCTGATCAACTCGCGGCGCAGCACGTCACGATAGACCTGGCCTTCGCGCGCGAGCAGTACCGGCGAACCTTCCACCCAGCGCTCCACCTTCGGCGAACGCGCCGACGCCAGGCCGACGAGCCAGTTCAGCGCGATCAGGGTGGCCGCGAGCAACAGGCCGCCGCCCACCGACGTGTCCTCGCCCAGCAGCGCGTTCTGCACGGCATTGCCCAACAACACGACCAGCAGCATGTCGAAGGGCGTGAACTGGCCCATCGTGCGCTTGCCCGTCATGCGGATCATCGCCAGCAGGATGAAGTACACCACGCAGGCGCGGAGCACGAAGGCCCACCAGGGCATGGCCAGCTCGAACATCTCGGCAAACGTCTCGTTCATGCACTACCCCACGGAGCGTAATGCGCGCACGGTAGCGCAGGCACCGCGGCAAACGACAGGCAATAAAAAGCCCCGCAGACCAGGGGGAGATCGGCGGGGCCAGGGGAGCGGGACCTGGGGAGGGGTCTTCGCTCCGGGGGAGATCGCTCCAGGGGATGGGAGAGATCAGTGACAGACGTTGCATCTGTCACGGGCTATATGACCACTCCGCACATGGATGGTTCGTGAAGATTCCGGTTAAAAAACCGTAAGATTCAGGAGGAATTCATTTTATTGAACTGCTCGGTATACAAATATACCTGACAGGGTTTTCCTGAACCTTCCGCAAGTCCATGTTCCGGAAGGGAAACCGTTTTCAGGCCCGTTCAATGGGCCTCTTCCCAGTTGTCGCCGACGCCGCTGTCGACCACCAGCGGAACGCTCAGTTGCGCTGCGGCGGCCATCCGGGTCGTCGCCTCTATCAGCAACGTCGGCACGAAATCGACTTCGGCTTCGAACACCAGTTCGTCGTGCACCTGCAGGATCATCAGTGCGCGTTCGCGGTGGTCGGCCAGCCACGCATCGACCCCGATCATCGCGCGCTTGATGATGTCCGCCGCCGTGCCCTGCATCGGCGCGTTGATCGCCGCGCGCTCGGCACCGGCACGCTGCCCCTGCGTCCCCTTGTTGATGTACTCCAGGTACAGGCGGCGGCCGAACACGGTCTCGACGTAGCCATGCTCGCGCGCCTGCTGGCGGGTGCTCTCCATGTAATCGCGCACGCCGGGGTACCGGCTGAAGTAGAGCGCGATGTAGTCCTGCGCTTCTCCACGCGCGATGCCCAGCTGGCGCGCGAGGCCGAAGGCGCTCATGCCGTACATCAGGCCGAAGTTGATGGCCTTCGCCGCGCGACGCTCGTTGCCGGTGACGTCCTCCAGCGCCCTGCCGAAGACTTCCGCCGCAGTGGCCTTGTGGATGTCGGCGCCGGATTCGAACGCACGCACCAGGCCGGGATCCTGCGACAGGTGCGCCATGATGCGCAGCTCGATTTGCGAGTAGTCGCAGGCGACCAGCTTGCGGCCCGCGGGCGCGACGAACGCCTTGCGGATCCGCCGGCCATCGTCGGTGCGGATCGGGATGTTCTGCAGGTTGGGATCGGTCGACGACAGCCGCCCGGTCGCCGCACCCGCCTGGTGATAACTGGTGTGCACGCGCCCGGTGGTGGAATTGACCATCTCCGGCAGTTTGTCGGTATAGGTACTGCGCAACTTAGCCAGGCCGCGGTACTCGAGGATCACGCGCGGCAGCTCATGCTGATCGGCGATCGCTTCCAGCGCCTCCTCGTTGGTGCTCGGTTGGCCGGTCGGGGTCTTCACCAGCGCCGGCAGCTTGAGTTCATCGAACAGCAGCGCCTGCAATTGCTTCGGCGAATCGAGGTTGAAGGTGCGCCCTGCGAGCTCGGTGGCCTTCTGCTGTGCGGCCAGCATGCGCTTGGACAGGTCGGCGCTCTGCCGGCGCAGTTCGTCGCCATCGATCTTGACGCCGTTGGCTTCGACGCGCGCCAGCACTGGCACCAGCGGCATCTCGATGTCGCGGTATACGCTTTCGAGACCCGGCTCGGCCGCCAGCTTCGGTGCGATGGCGCGGTGCAGTCGCAGCGTGATGTCGGCATCCTCGGCCGCATAGCGGGTGGCATCGTCGACTGCCACCTGCGAGAACGGGATCTGCTTGGCGCCCTTGCCGGCTACCGCTTCGTACTTGATCGTGTCGTAGCCGAGGAAACGCTTGGCCAGGCTATCCATGTCGTGGCGGTTGCTGCCCGAGTTCAGTACGAAGCTCTCCAGCATCGTGTCGTCCGCGTAGCCCTGCACGTCCACACCGTGGCGGCGCAGTACATGCAGGTCGTACTTGCCGTGCTGGCCCAGCTTGCGCTTGGCGGGGTCCGCCAGCGCCGGCGTGAGCGCCGCAAGGACGTCGTCGCGGTCGAGTTGTGGCGGGGCGCCCGGATAGTCGTGTCCGACCGGTATGTACACGGCCTGGCCCGGCTCGGTAGAGAAGCTCAGGCCGACCAGGGTGGCCTGCATCGGATCCAGGCTGTCGGTTTCGGTGTCAAAGGCGAACTCGTCGGCCTGCTGCAGGCGCGTGACCAGCGCATCGAGCTGCGACGGCTCCGTCACTGCGGTGTACTCGCCGGCAACGCCCAACGCCGGATCTATCGCGCCCTCGTCCACCGCGGCCGTGGCCACCCGGCCGGTACCGCGCGCACGGCCCGGCTCCTTCTCGGCGATCACCGACGAATCGATCGCACCGCCGTCAAGCTCCTTCAGTGCCTGCTTGAAACCATAGCGCGCGTACAGCTCCCGCAGCTGATCGACATGGCGCTCCCGGAGCTGAAGATCGGTAATCGCCTGATCCAGCACCACGTCCGTCTTGATCGTGGTCAGCTCGCGATTGAGCGGCAAGCGGGGCAACGCCTCGCGCAGGCTTTCTCCGATCTTGCCGCCGATCTTGTCGGCATTGGCAATGACGCCATCGAGCGTATCGAACTCGGCCAGCCACTTGGCTGCGGTCTTGGGCCCGCATTTGGGCACGCCGGGAATGTTGTCCACCGCGTCGCCCATCAACGCCAGGTAGTCGATGATCTGGTCGGCGCGCACACCGAACTTCTCGATCACCGCTTCGTCCGAATCCAGCCGGCTGCCGCTCATCGTGTTGACCAGCACGACGTGCGGACGCACCAGTTGGGCCATGTCCTTGTCGCCGGAGGAAACCGTCACCTCGATGCCCTGCGCCGCGCCCTGCAGCGCGAGCGTGCCGATCACGTCATCAGCCTCGACGCCCGGCACACGGAGAATCGGAAATCCGAGGGCCGCGACGATCTCCAGCAACGGCTCCACCTGCATGCGCAGGTCGTCCGGCATGGGAGGGCGATTGGCTTTGTACTCAGGGTACAGCTCGTCGCGGAACGTCTTGCCTGGGGCATCGACCACGAAGGCGGCGTAATCGGGTCGCTCCTTCAAGTAGGCACGCAGCATGTTCGCGACGCCGAACAGCGCGCCGGTGGGGAAACCGTCCGGTGCGGTCAACTCGCGGCCTTGTGCCTTGATGGCGTGATAGGCGCGATAAAGATAGTTGTAGCCGTCGATCAGAACGAGTCGTGTCATGCCCGCATTCTACGCCGCGCGTCCGGGCACGGCGTCACGCGCGCTTGCCCGCATTCGGCGCATAATCGACCGGTCATTCCCCCGACCGGACGCCACGATGAACCGCATGACGAGCCTTGCCCTGCCGTTGTCCTGCCTGTTGGCCGTGGCCGGCTGCGCCTCGACCGGCGGCAGCAACCCCGCCGACGTGGATCTGGCCAACGCCCAGGTGGCGGTGCGCACGGAAAAGAACGGCGACACGATCGAGGAATACCGCGTAGCCGGCAACCTGCGCATGGTCAAGGTCACGCCCGCGCGTGGCGCGCCCTACTACCTGTACGATTCCGACGGCGACGGCCGCCTGGACAAGAGCAAGGACAACAGCGACATCTCGCCGGTGTACTGGAAGCTCTACGGCTGGTGAGCCCCCGCGCTCAGCGGATCACCAGCACCGGCACGCCGCAGCGGGCCAGCACCTCGCTGGTCTGGCTGCCCAGCAGCAGGCGGCCGAGCGCGCGCCGTCCGTGCGAGGCCATGACGATCAGATCGCAGCCCTGCTGCTCGGCGGTATCGACGATCGCCTCCGCCGCATAGCGGTCGGCGACATGCAGCAGCTGAGGTTCCACACCCGCGTGTTGCGCCTGCGCCGTGACGCCGTCGAGCACCTTGCGCGCCGCTTCGTCACGCGCGTTCTGGAAATCCGGCAACGAAGTCGCGACCGCACTCCAGCCCAAAGCATCGTCGAAGCCGGTATTGATGGGTTCACTGACCGTCAGCACGGTCGTCTTCGCCTGCAGCTGCCGGGCCAGCGCGAAGCCTTGCGCAACGCCCTTTCCGGCCCGTTCCGAGCCATCGGTCGCGATCAGGATATGCCGGTACATGCCGCACCTCATGATGATGGGATGCGGGCATTACACGCGCTGCCGGCGTAGGACGCCGTGATCTGGATCAATCGCGACGACTACACCGCCTGAAGGTTCGCGTACGCCAGCACCAGCCACTTGCTGCCTTCGCTGTCGAAGTTGACCTGCACACGCGCATGCGCGCCACTGCCCTCGTAATCCGTGACCACGCCATGACCGAACTTCGCATGGGTGACGGTCTGGCCCAGCTTGAGGCCGGGTGTTTCCAGACTCGCGTGACCCGGCGTCACACGGGTGGCGAAGCCGGAGGCCGGCCGGCTGACCTGCACCCGCGGACGCACTTCATTGAGCAGATTGGCCGGAATCTCGCGCAGGAAGCGCGACGGGATGCCGTACATGTCCTGCCCGTGCAGGCGACGCGCCTCGGCGTAGCTGAGCACCAGCTTCGCGCGCGCGCGGGTGATGCCCACGTAGGCGAGACGGCGCTCCTCTTCCAGTCGCCCGCTTTCGTCCAGCGAACGGTTACTGGGGAACAGCCCCTCTTCCAGGCCCGCCAGGAACACCAGCGGAAACTCCAGCCCCTTGGCCGAATGCAGCGTCATCAGCTGCACGCCGTCCTCACCGGCCTCGACCTGGCCTTCACCGGCCTCCAGCGCGGCATAGGACAGGAAGGCGACCAGTTCGCTCATGCCTTCCTGGCCATCCTCTTCGGCCGCGATGTCTTCGCGGCGCACGAAGCGCGAGGCGACCGACACCAGTTCGTCGAGGTTCTCGGTGCGCGATTCTGAGTCGAGACCACCGCGGCTTTCGCGCGCCCAGTGCTCGCGCAGGCCGGAGCGGGCCAGCACATGGTCGACGCGCTCGGCCAGCGTCATCTCGGCGGTTTCTTCCGCAAGCTGGTCCACCAGCGCAGCGAAGGCGGCCAATGCGTTGCGCGCACGTCCGGCCAACTCGCTGCCCTGCGCCGCCAACGATGCTGCACCCCACAGCGAGACGCGTGCGCCGCGCGCCAGCCGGCGGACTTCGTCCAGCGTGCGTTCGCCGATGCCGCGCGTGGGCGTGTTGACCACGCGCTCGAACGCGGCGTCGTCGGCGCGGTTCGCCATCAGGCGCAGGTAGGCCAGCGCATCCTTGATCTCGGCGCGCTCGAAGAAGCGCATGCCGCCGTAGACGCGGTACGGCACCTGTTCGGACAGCAGCGCTTCTTCGAACGCACGCGACTGTGCGTTGCTGCGGTAGAGAATGGCGGCATCGCCCAGGCTGCCGCCGTCGCGCACCCACTGGCGGATGCGTTCGACGACGAAGCGCGCTTCGTCCATCTCGTTGTAGGCGGCGTACAGGTCGATCGGCTCGCCGTCGCCCGTGTCGGTCCACAGCTGCTTGCCGATACGTCCCGGGTTGTGCGCGATCACCGCGTTGGCGGCGCCCAGGATGTTGGCGCTGGAGCGGTAGTTCTGTTCCAGCCGGATGGTCCGTGCCGACGGATAGTCGCGCAGGAACTGCTGCATGTTCTCGACCTTCGCGCCGCGCCAGCCGTAGATGCTCTGGTCGTCGTCACCGACCACGAACACGTGCCCGGTATCACCCGCCAGCACGCGCACGAAGGCGTACTGGATGGCGTTGGTGTCCTGGAACTCGTCCACCAGGATCTGGCGGAAGCGCGTGCGGTAATGCGCCAGCAGCGCCGGCGTGTCGCGCAGCACCTCATGCGCACGCAGCAGCAGTTCGGCGAAATCGACCAGGCCGGCGCGATCGCAGCGCTCCTGGTAGCCGGCGTAGACCTGCCGGCGCACGTCCAGCCAGTCATCGTTCGGCGCCGGCTGGAGGTGCTCGGGCCGGCGACCTTCGTCCTTCTGCTCGTTGATCCACCAGGTGAGCTGCTTCGGCGGGTACTTGCCCTCGTCCAGCTCCATCGCCTGCACCACACGCTTCACCAGCCGCTGCTGGTCGTCGCTGTCCAGCACCTGGAACGTCTCGGGCAGCTTCGCTTCCTGCCAGTGCAGGCGCAGCAGCCGGTGCGCCAGGCCGTGGAAGGTGCCGATCCACATGCCACGGCTGCCGTTGCGCAGCTGCACGTCGGCGCGCGCCCGCATCTCGCCGGCGGCCTTGTTGGTGAAGGTCACCGCAAGGATGCCGTGGGTGGGCACGCCATGGACTTCGTTGAGCCAGGCGATGCGGTGGGTCAGTACGCGGGTCTTGCCAGAACCGGCGCCGGCCAGGACCAGGTAGTGCCCGGGTTCGGCGGAGACGGCGTCGCGCTGGGCGGGATTCAGATCGTCGAGCAGGTGGGAAACATCCATCCGCGCATTTTACGGCCTGCGGTGGCCCAAACCCTGAGACGCGGCGTGTTCAGGTCAGCTCGGCAACCTGCATGGAGACCTGCTTGCGCCCGCCATCAAGCCACTGCCGGCCGGCTTCGGCGAAGCCATGCCGAGCATGGAACAGGCGCGATGGCTCGTTCGGCGGCACCACGTTGAATTCGCAAGTAACGCGCGGAATGCCGTGTTCACGGGCGAAGGCGAACAGGTCCTCATACAGGCGCGAGCCCAGCCGATGCCCCTGTACGGACGCATCGACGACGATGCGGTCCACATACAGGAAGTCCGGGTGGCGCTCGGCAAACCAGCCGAAGTTGTCGTTGCGGTAGTCCGCGCCGGCGCGCATCGCCAGCAGGAAGGCCACCACGCGATCATCCAGCGTCACCACGCGGTGGTAGGCGGACAAGGACGCCAGCTGGCGCAGCCTGTCCTCATCCATCGGGCTGGTGTGCCGGACCTCGGCCGTGTTCAGCGCGACGATGGCGGCGTAGTCGCCCTCGTTCGCGTCGCGGATCAGGGGTTCGGCCGACACGGATCAGTGTGCGGTGTGCTTCGACGGTGTGGCCGTGCTCATCACCCTGTCCGTATAGGCGATGCCGATCGCGGACAGGATGAAAGCGCCGTGGATGATGGTCTGCCACATCACCGCCGTCGTCGTCACCGTGGTGCACTTCGCGGCCGCCATCGTGTAGCCGGCCTGCAACGCAGTCGCGACGGTGTTCAGCGAGGCCAGGTGGTCCGGCGAACCGCACAGCGGCAAGCCCAGCTCGCCCGCGCCGATGAAGGTCTTGAGCAGGTGGACCGAGGAGATACCAATGATCGCCATCGCCAGCTTGACCTTCAGCACCGAGGCGTTGACGTGGCTCAGCCACTCGGGCTGGTCCGGATGACCTTCCAGGCGCAGGCGCGACACGAAGGTCTCGTAGCCACCGACGATCACCATGACCAGCAGGTTGGAGATCATCACCACGTCGATCAGGCCCAGCACCAGCAGCATGATGCCCTGCTCGGTGAGATTGTTGGCATCCAGAACCAGATGCTTGAGTTCCTTCAGGAACAGGAACACATACACGCCCTGCGCGATGATCAAACCGAGGTACAGCGGCAGCTGCAACCAGCGCGAGGCGAAGATCAGGTTGGGCAGGAAGCCGAGGCGGGCGTTGGTGGGCTGCGACATGGGGGCGTGGGAACAGTCTTTTCCAAGGATGGCGCAGGGTACCGGCCGGATTTGACGCTGCCAAGTCTGTCCCGACCGCTAGACTCGCAGGCCTCCCCTCCTGCGGAAACCGCCATGATCGACCTCTATTACTGGCCCACCCCCAACGGCCACAAGATCACGCTGCTGCTGGAAGAGCTGGCGGAAGCCGGCGCGAAGCTCGACTACCGCATCGTGCCGGTGAACATCGGCAAGGGCGATCAGTTCAAGCCGGAATACCTCGCCTTCTCGCCCAACAACAAGATGCCGGCCATCATCGACCACACGCCCGCCGACGGCGGCGAGCCGATCAGTGTGTTCGAGTCCGGCGCCATCCTGTTGTACCTGGCCAACAAGGCCGGCCGCTTCTTCGGTACCGACACGCGCCAGAAGGTGGCGGTGAACCAGTGGCTGATGTGGCAGATGGGGGGCCTGGGGCCGATGAGCGGGCAGTACGGCCACTTCACCGTGTACGCACCGGAGAAGATCCCCTACGCCATCGACCGTTACACCCGCGAAGTGCAGCGCCTGCTTGGCGTGCTGGACACGCAGCTGGCGAAGCACGCCTTCGTCGCCGGTGAGGACTACAGCATCGCCGACATGGCGATCCACCCGTGGATCAACGCCTACGACAAGGCGCCGCTGGACCTTGCGCCGTATCCGCACCTGCAGCGCTGGCAGGCCGCCATCGCCGCACGCCCGGCCGTGCAGCGCGCGTACGCGCTGAAGACGCAGGTGAATCCGGATGCCGGCAAGCCGTTGACCGATGAGGAGCGGAAGCATCTGTTCGGCCAGGGTGGTCCGAAGGCCTGAGGAACCCGTCCGGGCGTTCGCGGCATAATCCGGGGCTGACCGGCCCTGCCGCCCGAGAAATCCGATGCGCCTTGCCCTGTTCGCCCTGATGACCCTCGCCACCACCCTGCCCGCCCACGCCGAAAAACTCACGCTGGAAGCCATCACCGGCAGCGCATCGCTGACCGGCCCCACGCTGACCCGGCCGCAGGTGGCGCCGGACGGGTCGCGAGTGACCTTCCTGCGCGGCAAGGACAGCGACCGCAACCGGCTGGACCTGTGGGAGTACGACATCGCCAGCGGGCAGACCCGCCTGCTGGTGGATTCGTCGGTGGTGCTGCCGGGCGACGAAGTACTGAGCGACGAGGAGAAGGCACGCCGCGAGCGCCAGCGCATCGCGGCGCTGTCGGGCATCGTCGATTACCAGTGGTCGCCCGACGGCAAGGCGCTGCTGTTCCCGCTCGGTGGCGAGCTGTACTTCTACGACCTCGCCAAGTCCGGCAGGGACGCGGTACGCAAGCTCACGAACGGCGGCGGTTTCGCCACCGATCCGAAGATCTCGCCGAAAGGCGGCTTCGTCAGCTTCATCCGCGACCGCAACCTCTGGGTCATCGCCCTCGCCGACGGTAAGGAAACACAGCTGACCCGCGACGGCAGCGACACCATCGGCAACGGCGTGGCCGAGTTCGTCGCCGACGAGGAAATGGACCGCCACACCGGCTACTGGTGGGCCCCGGACGATTCGGCCATCGCCTTCGCGCGCATCGACGAAACGCCGGTGCCGATCCAGAAGCGCTACGAGGTCTATCCCGACCGCACCGAAGTGATCGAGCAGCGCTATCCGGCCGCCGGCGACGCCAACGTGCTGGTGCAGCTGGGCGTGATCGCACCGAAGGCGGCGGCCAAGCCGACGTGGATCGACCTCGGCGCCGAAAAGGACATCTACCTGGCCCGTGTGGACTGGCGCGACCCGCAGCGCCTGACCTTCCAGCGCCAGTCGCGCGACCAGAAGAAGCTCGAGCTGATCGAAACCACGCTGTCCACCGGCAAGCAGCGCACGCTGGTGACCGAGAGCTCGAAGACCTGGGTGCCGCTGCACAACCACCTGCGCTTCCTCAAGGACGGGCGCTTCATGTGGTCGTCGGAGCGCAGCGGGTTCGAGCATCTGTACCTCGCGTCGGATGACGGCAAGACAGTGACGCCGCTGACACAGGGCGACTGGGTGGTCGATGGCGTGTTGGCGATCGATGAAGGTGCGGGACTGGCCTACGTCAGCGGCACGCGCGACGGCGCGACCGAAACACACGTCTATGCCGTGCCGCTGGCCGGTGGCGAACCGCGCCGCCTGACGCAAGCGCCAGGCATGCACGCCGCCAGCTTCGCCCGCAACGCCAGCGTCTTCGTCGACAGCTGGTCCAGTGACACCGTGCTGCCGCAGATCGAACTGTTCAAGGCCGACGGCACGAAGCTGGCGACGCTGCTGCAGAACGATGCCACCGACACCGGCCATCCGTACGCGAAGTACCTTGCCGCGCACCAGCCGACAACGTTCGGCACGCTGACGGCGGCCGACGGCAAGACGCCGCTGCACTACAGCCTGATCAAGCCGACCGGTTTCGACCCGAAGAAGAAGTATCCCGTCGTGGTGTTCGTCTACGGTGGCCCCGCCGCGCAGACCGTCACCCGCGCCTGGCCCGGCCGCAGCGACGCCTTCTTCAACCAGTACCTGGCGCAGCAGGGCTACGTGGTGTTCTCGCTGGACAACCGCGGCACGCCGCGCCGCGGCGCGGCCTTCGGCGGTGGGCTGTACGGCAAGCAGGGCACGGTGGAAGTGGACGACCAGCTGCGCGGCGTCTCGTGGTTGAAGTCGCAGTCGTTCGTCGATCCGGCACGCATCGGCGTGCACGGCTGGTCCAACGGCGGCTACATGACGCTGATGCTGCTGGCCAAGCACAGCGAAGCCTATGCCTGTGGCGTGTCGGGCGCACCGGTCACCGACTGGGCGCTGTACGACACCCACTACACCGAGCGCTACATGGACCTTCCCAAGGCGAATGAAGCGGGTTACCGCGAAGCCAGCGTGTTCACGCACCTGGACGGCCTGCGCTCCAAGCTGCTGCTGATCCACGGCATGGCCGACGACAACGTGCTGTTCACCAACTCGACCAAGCTGATGAGTGACCTGCAGAAGCGCGGTACGCCGTTCGAGCTGATGACCTACCCGGGCGCCAAGCACGGCCTGCGCGGCAGCGATCTGCTGCACCGTTACCGGCTGACCGAGGATTTCTTCGCCCGCTGCCTCAAGCCCTGATTCCGCACCCACCAGGAGCACCGCGATGTCGACGCACGTCCCCGCTCAACCCAACTGGTGGCAACGCAACTGGAAGTGGTTCGTGCCCGTGCTGGCGGCGCTGCTGTTGGCGCTGTTCGCCGCCTTCGTGTTCGGCATCGTGGCGCTGATCTTCGGCGCCCTCAAATCCTCGACGCCTTACCAGCACGCCATCACGCGTGCCCAGGCCGATCCTGCGGTGGTGGCCGCACTCGGGGAGCCGATCCGCGCCGGCTGGTTCGTGCAGGGCAATATC
Source organism: Pseudoxanthomonas sp. LjRoot143 (assembly GCF_964252945.1). Taxonomy (NCBI): domain Bacteria; kingdom Pseudomonadati; phylum Pseudomonadota; class Gammaproteobacteria; order Lysobacterales; family Lysobacteraceae; genus Pseudoxanthomonas; species Pseudoxanthomonas sp. LjRoot143. The sequence continues at coordinate 3,610,516 of NZ_CAXUPM020000001.1, forward strand.
GGCGTCGATGGCGCCAGCGGCGAAGCCGACCTGGCGATTCCACTGGACGGTGCGCGTGCGGACGGCACGCTCTACGTGGTCGCGGAAAAGCGTGCCGGGGAGTGGCGCTACGAGACGTTGGCGGTGAACGTCGACGGAGGCGAGCGGATCGTGCTGACGGACGAATCCTCGCCCGCCACCGATCGCTGAAACCGCCGCGCCCCGCGCACGGCGGCCCGAAGGCCACCGTGCGTCCGGTTCACGGTGAAGGCGACGGTACGACGGGGAGGCGATCCGACGACGTGCGTCCGTGGCTGGCGTTGCCGTACATCAACTCCGCCGTCGCGGGCGCGGCCAGGTAGTCGCCCGCGTTCGCCACCCGCGCGAAGTAGTGCACCTCGTGCCGTCCCGCCGGCAGGTATTCGGCGTAGAACTTCGGCGCACGCGGGTCCAACCGGCGTGTCCGGAACACCGGGCTGCCGATCGAGGACACCTGCTTGAGGTCGAGCCCGGCCACGGCGGACAGTGCGAGATCGGTCGGCCGCAGGCCGCCGGGCACGTCATCGGTCAACGCCACGAAATGGCGTGCCGAGGTGGTCTGCACCGTCAGGGTCACGCGGATCCAGTCGCCTTCCTGCACGGGATGCGTATCCAGCGCCTGCCAGGCGCCGGCACGCAGGACCTCGTAGCGTCGCGTGAGCGACATCCCGACGGCGGATGCTTGCGCGCGCGCAGCGTCCTCGTGGTACTCGACTTCGGCCAGATAGCCCAGCCAGGCGTGCTGGCCCGGCGCCTGGGCGAGCGTCAGCGTGGCATCGTCCACCGCGTCCTGCGGCACGGCCCAGCGCGCCCGTACCTCGCCCACCGGCAGCGACAGCGTGGTCCGCTGTCCAGCGACGGCCGCCTGCACGGTGGCGGGATGTGCCGGCTCTGATGCCGTCGCGCCATCCAGGGCCACCAGGCAGTACGCACCGGTCTGGGTGTCGACACTGGCTGTGCCGCCAGCGTACAGATCCACCAGCCCCCGCAGCAGCCCATCGCGCACCTGCCGGTCGGCGAGCGCGGGATGCTCGTTGAGGACGCCGAGCAGCGCGCACTGCTCGCGCAGGCGCGAGCCCATCCAGCGCGCCCAGCCGTCGTCGCGGTCGATCTGCCGGGCAAGGCCACGCGTCGGGAAGTGCGCCAGCACCGATGCCAGTGCGTCGGGCGTCGCAGGATGTTGCGCGGCGGCCAGCGCACGCAGGCCGGCGATGCGCGCCGGCAACGCGAGCCCGCCCCAGACCCGCCACAGACGGTCCAGGCTGGTCCGGTCGGTGCGCACGGCCGCGACGGCGAGCGCGGTGTCGTTGTGGTCCCCGGGCACGAGGCCGCGGGATCGCGCCACGGTCGCATCGGCCGCCCTGGCGGCGGCATCCGCGGCGGCGGCCGCCGCCGCCGCGGCTTCGGCAGCGTCGTACTCGAGCTGCGTTGCGGCGTCCGCGCCAACGGGGGCCGCGATCCGGCGACGCGGGGCCTCGTCTTCCGGTGCGGGCAGGCGTTGACGGTCGAGGAAGTCGTGCGCCCCACGCGCCACCTGCTCCGGCACGGCATATCCGCGTTGGCGCAGCCATGCGAAGGCCTGCAGCGTGTACGCAGTCAGTGCAACCTGGCCGCGCGTGCCGAAACCGCCGTCGTCCATGCCGGCCTCGTCTGCGAAGAAGCGCATGCCCCCATCCTCGTCCTGGAAGACGGCCGCGTTGTCCAGCGCTTCCTGCACCGCCGCGGCGGCGTCCGGCCAGGCGGCGGTATCGCCACGTTCGACGGCGAGCGCCGCGCCCACCGCACGGCTGAGGATCTGTTCCCAGCACCGGTGCGGATAGGCATGCAGGTCGCGCGTCCAGCGCTCGACCAGTCCTGCGCCGCCACGGCTGACCTCCACCGCCAGACGGGGATCGCGGGCGTCGGCAGGCAGCGCCGGCATCTTCAGCACGACCGGTGCGTCGTCCAGCCAGCCGGCCTGCACGCGACGCGCGGCGACCAGCGGCGAGGCCACCTCGACCGGCGCGGCGATGGCGTCCCGTCCGGTCGCGGCCTCCACCGACGCCACAACCTGCAACGCCCCCACCGCAGAGGGCTGGATAGTGGTCGCGATGCCGGTCTGGCCGCGGGCGGCCAGCGTCAGCGCGTGCTCCCCGGCATCGGCCTGTGCGACGCCGTTGCCCTGCAGTGCGATGCGCGCCTGCACCGGGAGCGCGACATCACCCGACTGCCGCAGGTGCGCGGCGAGCCGCGCCCGGTCGCCCGGATAAAGGCGCACCGGCACCTGCAGCCGCGCTTCCACCGGCAGGCCGACTTCCAGTGCAGCGTCGACCTGCTCGAACCCGTCATCGGCATCTCCGCTCCATGCGACCGCGCGCCACCGGGTGAGATTGTCGGGCAACGCCACCTCGAAACTGCGCGACTCTCCCGGCGCGAGCACGATGCCGGCCTGCCAGAACGCCGTATCGGCGAAGCGCGTGCGCACGCGCGCCAGCGGCGACTGCGCGCTGACCTGCTCGCGGGGTCGCACGTCCGTCGCCGGACGCTCACCGGCCTGAAAGATATCGGCCGGATCGATGCGCGAACCGGTGACTTCGATCCTGTCGAGCGTGGCATTGCCGCTTTCGGCAAATCCGTCCATTCGATCGAGTGCGACGGCGGGCGCAGGGGGAGGCGGTGGCGGTGGTGCCGGCGGCGAAGGCGGAGTGACGATGTCGGACGGCCGCGGCTCCCAGACGTCCACGGGAGGCGCTTCGGGCGGCGGAGGCAGCGATGACGTGCCGGGCGGTGGCGCTTCACTGCTTTCAGCTTCTGTGCGTGGCCATGGCAGTACCCATGTCCAGCCATGGCTGCGCCATTGGTAAAAGCCGATGGGCCACGAAGATCCATATTCCTGCTCACGTCCCAGCCAGTGGGTGCCGAGAGGATCCGCATAGGCCAGCCACTGCCCCGCCATCGCCCGCAGGGCGTCATCGGTTACCGCCACGGCGACCTGCCGCGGCCGATCGCCGGTATTGGTCAGCACCAACCGCGCCGGTTGCCCGGGACGCGCGTCGTCCGCCCGCAGCGACACGCTCATGGCCGGCGCAGCTTTCGGACGGGCGACGGTGACGTCGACACCGGCACTGCGCAGCGGCAACGGCGCGCGATAGCCGGGCGCCGCGTCGGCGGCATCATCGCGGTCGCGGATGTGCACGCCGATGCTGAGCGGTCCCTGCGTGTTGGGCGGCAAGCGCAATGCGATCTCCTGCGTGCCGGCACGTACCTCGGCCACGTGGTGGCCAACCAGCGCGCCATGCTGGCGGAACACGAACAGCGCGGTCGCCCGCGATTGCGGTTGCGTCAGCACCACGTTGACCGGCCCGCCGGGAAGCGGCTCGCCACGTCCCGTCACCAGCGTGATCTCGCGCGATGCGGCGGCGACGGCATCGCCGGCCCAGACGTACTGCGTCATCGTCGCGGGCGCGGCATCGCCGCTGCGGGCCATCAGGCGGTAACGGCCGCTGCGTGTGCGGGGTACGTCGCACGTGGAGCGCTGTCCTGCGACCAGCGCACAGGTCGCCACACGCTCGCCCACGACGTCCTCGGATGCTCTCCAGTCCTGCCCCAGGTAATCGACCTGCACTTCGACGGGCGCGGCATCGATGTCGTTGCCGTCCGCGTCAATGACGACTGCCTGCAGGTGGAGAGGCGTGCCCGCATCCCACCAGTGCGGCTCGCTACGCAGGCCCACGTAGCGCGCATGCCCGGCGTAGCGCGCCTTGGCGGCATTGCTGACGGTGCCTTCGCGTTCGCTGGGCTTGATCTCCACCACCGCCTGCAGCATGCCGAAGGCAGGTGGCTCGAGGTGCGGCTCGCTTCCTCCCGGGAACGCCACCGGCAGCGAAACTCGTGCCTTGCCATCGGCATCGGTGCGGACGCGCGTAGCCGGCGGCGCCAGCGTCACACCGCCGCGTCCCGCGCCGGACAGGACATCGACGAAGGTGTAGTCGGCATAACGTGGATACGCCTCGCCCAGCGGCAGGCCGGTCAGCAACGTGCTGACCCGTTCGAGCGGCATGTCGGCGGCAGGGCCACCGGAGTAGTAGCCCGCCTCGACATCGAACGCGAACGTATCGCCCTCGCGCAACACACGTTCCTCGGTATCCGTACGCGCCCACAGGTCCTGCGCGCGATAGGTGCCGACGAAGAAGCAGGTGCCGTTCTCTTCATCGGCATCGGGCAGTCCGATGCAGTACGTGCCGTCTGTCAGGTGTACGGGCAATGCCAGTCCGGCATGGATGACGCCCTGGGCATCCGGCGTGGCCTGCCATCGCAGGACGGTCTTCGACTCCTCCATCGCGACCAGGGCCAGCTCGAGCGGCTCCGGCTGCGCGATCCGCTGCAGCCGGCCAGCGATGCGTTCGCGTTGCCACAGTTGGTACTGCACCGTGGCACCGGCGGTGTACAGCGGACGGTCGCTGACGCCCCACAGGTGACGGCGCGCCGATGCGCCCAGCCTCAAGCCGTAGTGCTGGCTCGCACCGAGCGGCAATACCGAGCGCTCGGCCCGCGCGCCGTTGCCGCGCGTCGCACGCAGCCACCAGCGCGGGTACTCGCCATCCAGGGCGTCGGGCAGGACGTGGCCCACCGGCAGCGCAAGCCGCGCGACGCCATCCCGATCGGTGCGGCCTTCCGCCAGCGTGCGCACCGACGCTTCAGGTGACGCCTGCAGCAGAAGCTCCACGCGTGCGCCAGCGATCCCCCCGTCCTCCGACCATGCCTGCGCCCAGGCGATCACCTCGCGCTCGCCGGTCAACGCGACCAGGTCGAACGCCGGTGCGGCGAACTCCACCCCGGCCTGACGACGCAGATAGGGCGAGCGACGGGCGTCGGCGGACTGGACCTCCCAGCGCGTCCATCCCCCTTCGCGCAAGGCGAGGTCGTCGACCGGCGAGGTCACCGCGACGCGGGTGTTGGAAGCTGCGGCCGGCACGCGTGCCTCGCCCGCCCGCAACGCCGTGCCGAGTGCGGTGACGTGCAACGGCGTACCCGTCGCGTTGATGCCTTCCAGGCGCGACGCCGGCAGCGCACGCGCGTCGAGCAGGACACGCTCACCCGACGCCTTCAGACTGGGCTGCGCATCGGTGGTGCGCACGCCGAGGGTGAGCGGAACCAGCGAAGCGCCCTCCGTCGTGGTCATGTCCTGCCACGCCAGCGAGAGCCGTGTGTTGGCAGAGGCGACGGTCAACTGCGCGATCGCTCCCGGCGCGAGTGCCTCGTACCGGCCACGCCCTCTCACGTAGTAGGGGCTGCCTTCATGCCAGCGCGTCACGGTCACGCCGGCAGGCAGGCGTGCCGCGAACCGCTCCCGTGATGCGGCATCCGGCATCCTGGACAACATTACCTGGATCGGCTCACCCGGCAGGCACGCGAGCGCCGCGTGCGCGACCGGACCCTCGAGCGTGCGCACCTCCTCGCGCTGCCGGCACGACAGCTGGCGCACGCGGAAGGATTCGTTGGCGAGCGCGCTCAGCAGCATTTCGTCCTGCGTTCCCCGCAGGTCGCCTGCCTCGCTCCGCAGCCCTGGCGCCACGTGCAGGTTCACACGTGCGTCGGCTGCGACTTCGCCCGACAGCCGGACCTGGAAGCGGTGCACTCCGCCGTCGTAGCGGAATCGCGGAAGACGTTCGATCGAATAGGGTATGTCGCGTTCGCCGACCCTGACGCGCAGTACCGCCTGCACGTCAGCAGCCGTCATTGCCATGTTCGCGGTGACGCTGAAACGCGGCATGCCGTCGTCCCACCCTTCCACGTAGGCACTCAGGGCCGGACGATCGGTTTCGACATGCAGCACCTGCGCCGGGATCGCCTTTCCCTGCTGGGTCAACAGGCCGGGGGCGAGGTCGATGCGATACCGGGTGGCGGGGCGGGGCGCGGCGGGTGGCTCGATCGCGCACAGCAGCAGGACGTCATCGCCCCAGTGGCAGGCCAGCGGCAGCGCGGGCGTCGTGCGTACGGCATCGCGCTGGACCTGGTTGTCCCAGACCCGCATGGGCGCTGCGAATTCCAGCTGCAACCCGCCATAGGAAAAGTCGGCTTCGACCGTTGGATCCGCCGCTTGCGCCGCGAAGGACCATCCCGCCATCCCCAACAGCCAGCCCCATACCGCAATGCGCGCGTGTCGCATGCCGCTCCCCATCGGTGTCCGTTCCGGACCCGATGCTGCCTGCGATCACGCGCGAACGCCACCCGGCCGGAGGGCCGGTGACGCAGGTCAGGGATTCTTCGTCGCCGGTGCGGACTCGGGCACCACGATGGTCGGATCTACCGGCGTACCCGGCGGCACGTAGATCGCTACGCCGGCCGCCTGCTTCTGCGTGGTGGGGATGCCCATGCTCAGGCCGCCGCCCGAGTGGCGTCCGTAGCTGCCCGCGCCCACCGACATGCCCACCGGCGAGCCACTGGAGCCGACACCCAGCAGCACGATGCCGTTGGCGCCGAGGGCGGCGGCTTCGCGCTTGAGGCGGGCCACCGCGGCGTCGGTCTGGCCCTGGGTGCCGAAGCCGACCGCGCTCTTGGATTCGAGCTGCGCGATCTCCAGCGACCCGGCGGGTGCCGTGCGATAGACCTGCACCTGCGCGGGATCGAGCGCGGGCCGCGCCTGGCCCAGCATGACCTTGGAACTGCTGGCACAGCCTGCGGCAAGCAGGACGGCGACCAAGACGGGGGCGATGCGGAACGTCATGACGGCTTCTCCCGGTGACCTGCGGCGATCTTCCGCCGGACGGCCTGAATGTTGGCACAGCCCGCGGGCGACCGGCGTGACGGGGTGGGCGGGTTATCATTTCGTCCAGACCATGTTCCCGTTTCCTGCACGATGAGCTCCGCCCCCGACCACCCACCCGCACCGCAGCGGCTGGCCGTCGACTACATCCATGCCCCGACGCCGCAGGCGTTGCTGGGCCTGCCGGAAACCCTGGCCGTGTTCGGCTTCGGCGCACTGGCACCCGCCACGGCCGCGATCGACGATCCCCGCTACCTGCGCGTGCCGCTGTCGCCGCTGCGTGAAGCCGCCGCACCCTACGAGGTGTGGCGTGCGAGCGGACCGGTGACGACGGGCCGCGACGGCGCGGTGCGCTACAGCCACGACGGGACGCTGATGTTCGGCGTGGTGGAGTGGGAGGAATCCGAGGGTGGCATCCTGCATGCCAGTGCGCATGCCTATGCGGCCATGGCGGCCTTCTGGCGCGACAGCGGGTATCCGCACCTGCTGCGGATCTGGAACTACTTCGACGCGATCACCGAAGGCGACGGTGACGGCGAGCGCTACCGGCAGTTTTGTGTCGGCCGCGTGCAGGGCCTCGGCGACGTCGACACCCGCGTACTGCCCGCCGCGACCGCGATCGGCGCGAAAGGCCGCGACGGACGCCGCGTGCTGCAGGTGTACTGGCTGGCCGCGCGCGAACCGGGCCTGCCGCTGGAAAATCCTCGCCAGGTCAGCGCCTACCGCTACCCGCGCGAGTACGGCCCGCAATCGCCCAGCTTCGCGCGTGCCCTGCTGCCGCCTTCGCCACGTGTGCCGCTGCTGCTCTCGGGCACGGCCAGCATCGTCGGCCACGCGTCGCAGCACGCCGATTCGTTGCGCGCGCAACTGGATGAAACGCTGACCAACCTGGACAGCCTGCTCGGCGCCGCGCGCGAGCATGCGCCGACACTGACGCCGCACATGGACGCCAGTTCGCGCCTGAAGGTCTATGTGAGCGACGCCGTCGACGCCGACACCGTCGCCGCGCAGCTGGAAGCGCGCCTCGGCACGCGGGTGCCCTGGTTGATGCTGCATGCCGACGTCTGCCGGCGCGAACTGCTGGTCGAGATCGAGGGCATGCACGGCGTCGTGGCTTGAAGCCACGGTCACGCGTCCGCATAGTGGGTCCATGAGGCGCCGCGTCGCGCGCCGTGTTGCGGAGGATGTTCGATGGGACTGATCAGTCTGCTGTGGGGCATCGTGGCGATGCTGTGGATGGTGCTGGCCCTGATTCCGCTGCTCGGGTGGGGCAACTGGTTCCTGATCCCGTTCGCCGCCGTCGGCGCGATCATCGCCGCCATCGGCATCCTGTTCACGCGCACCGAAAACCGCGGTCGCGCGAAGGCGGGGCTGGTGCTCAACGGCATCGTCATCGTGGTGGGCATCATCCGCCTGTCGCTGGGCGGCGGCTTCATCTGATCCCGGCGCGGACGCAGCGTTCCACGCTGCGACCGCCTGTCGCAGGCCGCCCCTCGGGCCACCGGCGTATCATTCGCCGCTCTGCCAGGAGCCCGTGATGGCCTATCCCCACATCCGCCCCCGCCGCATGCGCCGCGACGACTTCTCCCGTCGCCTGATGCGCGAACACGTGCTGACCACCAACGACCTGATCTACCCCGTGTTCGTGCACGAGGAAAAGGGTCGCGCGCCGGTGGCGTCGATGCCCGGCGTGGAGCGCCTGTCGATCGACGAGCTGCTGCGCGTCGGCGAAGAAGCGCTGGAGCTGGGCGTGCCGGTGCTGGACCTGTTCGGCGTGCCCGATCCGTCGGCGAAGACCGCCGACGGCCGCATCGCCTGGGACGAGGACGGCATCATCCCGCGCGCGATCCGTGCGCTGAAGGCGCGCTTCCCGGAACTCGGCGTGATGAGCGACCAGGCCCTGGATCCGTACACCACGCACGGTCAGGACGGCCTTATCGACGACACCGGCTACATCCTCAACGACGAGACCATCGAGGCGCTGGTGAAGCAGTCGCTGGCGCACGCCGCTGCGGGCGTCGACATCCTTTCGCCCAGCGACATGATGGACGGCCGTATCGGTGCGATCCGCACCGCGCTGGAGAATGCCGGCTACATCAACACCCGCATCATGTCGTACGCCGCCAAGTACGCCAGCGCGTTCTACGGCCCGTTCCGCAGCGCGGTGGGCAGCGCCGGCAACCTCGGCAAGGGCAACAAGTTCACCTACCAGATGGATCCGGCGAACTCGAACGAAGCGCTGCACGAGATCGCGCTGGACCTGGAGGAAGGCGCGGACATGGTGATGGTCAAGCCGGGCCTGCCGTACCTGGACGTGATCCGCCGGGTGAAGGACGAGTTCGGCGTGCCGACGTTCGCGTACCAGGTGAGCGGCGAATACGCGATGATCAAGGCCGCGTCGGCGAACGGCTGGCTGGACGAGAAGGCCTGCGCGCTGGAAGCGCTGACCGCGTTCAAGCGCGCCGGCGCCGACGGCGTACTGACTTATTTCGCGCTGGACGCGGCACGCTGGCTGCGGAGCGGCTGAGATGACGGCCGTCGTCATCCGCGATGCGCGGCATGACGATGCGGACGAACTGGCGCGCCTGTGCACGCTGCTCGCCTATCCGGTGGACGGCGATGGCATGGCGCAGCGACTGGCCAGCCTGCTGGGTTCGCCCACGCATGCGGTGATGGTCGCCACCTCCCCTGACGATGGTGGCGACCTGCTGGGCATGGTCGCCGCAGAGTGGCGGCTGATGATCGAGTTCGGTCACCGCGCCGAGATCACGGCGTTGATCGTCGATCCACGGGCGCGGCGCCTCGGCTTGGGTCAGCAACTGGTGGATGCCGCCTGCGACTGGATCCGTGGGCGGGGCGGCGGCGATGTCTTCGTCCGCTCCAACATCGTGCGGCCGGAATCGCATGCGTTCTATCCCTCGGCCGGCTTCGCGCTGGCCAAGACGCAGCACGTCTATGTGCGGCAACTGGGGCCTCCGGCGGACTGACCGGAGAGGCCGGCACCACAACGACAACGGGAGCCTGTCGGCTCCCGTTCTCGTTTCTGCATCAGAAGCGGGCTTCGATGCCCAGCATCACCGTGTCGGCACGGTTGAAGTCGCAGTCGAGGTCGTAGTCATCGCAGTCGTCATAGGCGTAGTCGTCGGCATAGACGAATGCGGTGTAACCGAGGCTGATGTTGAAGTGGCGGTTGATATCCACGCCGATCGCCACGCCCGCGTAGCCGCCGTCGATGGAGACCTCGCCGCCTGGACCTTTCAGCTCGGCATCGAAGTAGCCGCCACGGACGGTGGCAAACCACGGGCTGTCGCCGAAGTTCATCCGGGCGTTCGCGCCGATCGCCTGGTAGGTCGCTTTCGGATAACGCCAGTTGCCCTCGGTAGCTTCATCCAGGCGGCCGCTCGAAAGTTCCACGCCGACCTGTGCCCACGGACCGGCCTGCCAACGGTAGCCGGCGCTCACAGCGACGGCGTCCTGCTCGACATCCTCGAAGATCCAGCCCTGACCCGCCTGCACACCGACGAAGAAGCCGCCGTCCTCCTCATCTTCGGGGGCGGTGGCAGGCGCAACGTAAGGCGCCGGTGCGGCATAGGCCGGTGCAGGCGCGGGAGCCTGCGGTGCGGGGCTGACTGTCGTCGGCTGGGTCGCCGGCGTCGCCGGCGTCGCGGGCTGGGTGGGCGCGGGCTGCGCGGCGCTCTTGTTGCGGAAGGCCTCGTAGGCGGGCGAGACGGACTGCGCCTGCGCATGCAGGGCAAAGGCCGCCAGCGCGAGCGGCAGATAGCGGAACAACGGCTTCATGGTGAACTCCCCTTTCGGTGGTGGTGGCGTCCCCGCGTCCTTGCGGTACCGGCGGGGCGGATCGGTGTCGTACGGATGGCAGCACCGACGGGCGCGCATGCATGGACGCGGCGCCGCTCCGTTCCCGGTCGACACGCATCGTCGCAGTGGCAGAGTTCGATGGAAGGCGGTCGGACTCCCCAGCCCGCTCGCCTGTCGCCTTGCTCCCTGGCACACCCCCTTCGGCGGCGGCACAGTGCAGCGCAGGGCATCGCCTGTCAAGCGGGCGCCGGCGCGCGGTAGACTGCGACGAGGGCGGTGGCGGGCATCCGCATGTGCGGACGCTTCGCTGCGGCATCCGACTCACTCTATCCGACGGGGTTCCGCGCCATGTCCAGCCATCGCTACGCCGTCTTCGGACACCCCGTCGCCCACTCGCTGTCGCCCCGCATCCATGCCGCCTTCGCGCAGCAGGTCGGCATCGCGCTGGAGTACACGGCCATCGACACCGCGGCGCACGACTTCGTCGCCACGCTGGACCGCTTCGCCGGCGACGGCGGTGCGGGCGCCAACGTCACCCTGCCATTGAAGGAAGCCGCCTTCGCCATCTGCGCGCAGGCGAGCGATCGCGCCCGGCGTGCCGGCGCAGTGAACACGCTGACCCGCAACGACGGCCAGTGGCATGGCGACAACACGGACGGCGCCGGGTTGGTGCGCGATCTGACGGGACGCCAGGGCCTGGACCTGCGTGCACGCCGCGGTCTGCTGCTCGGCGCCGGCGGTGCCGCGCGCGGTGTGGCACCCGCGCTGCTGGACGCCGGCATCAGCGAACTGATCATCGTCAACCGGACGGCGGACCGTGCCGATGCGCTGGCCGATGCACTGGGCGAACCGGATCGCGCGCACTCGCGCTACTGGGACGACCTGCGCGACCTCGGCGACTTCTCGCTGATCATCAACGCGACCTCGGCGGCACGCCAGGACCAAGGGGCGTTCACCCTGCCGTTCACGCTGGCCACGCCACGCACGCTGGCGGTCGACCTCAACTATGGCGAAGCGGCGATCCCGTTCCTTGCCTGGGCGCGCGCTGCCGGCTGCCACGACGCCGTGGACGGGCTGGGCATGCTGGTGGAGCAGGCCGCCGAAGCCTTCGAGCAATGGCATGGCGTGCGACCGGAAACCGATGCCGTCTACGCCGCGCTGCGCGGCAAGGACAAGGTGCTGGTGACGGCGGATTGACCGCGATGCTCATCAGGCTCGCCTCAAGCGTCGCCCTGATGTTCGCTCTGGCCCCGCACGCCAAGGCGGGATGGATACACCAGGTGCGCGCGCCGTCGGCCGCCCTGCCGGCCACCTCCAGCCTTCGTTACGACGCGGCACCCGATGTCGGCACGCCACGCCTTGATGAGGCACTGCTCGCGCTGACCGACGCCAGCCGTGTTGAGCTGGATATCCTCGTGCTGCACGAACGGATGCTGGAAGCCGACTTCCAGCATGAGCTCTTCCTGCTCCTGCGCGCCTCGGCGCCATCGCAGCTTGAAGAAGCGCTTAGCTCTTCCGGCAACCACGACAATCCCGCGTTGCGGGCGCTGCGTCGCCCGTTCCTGCAGGCGGGTTCGGATTCGCGCGTCGTCACCGGGTATCGGCAGGATCTCGCCAAGCATGGCCTTCGTGTCGCCGATGTGCAGCTCGAGAAGCTCGCCCTAGACGCGAGTGGAGATACACCCCGCCTGCGTTGTTTCCTCTGGTTGACCCTCTTGCCCCTGTGAAGCGAAGCGGCGCCATCAAGTAGGCTAGGCTGCGACGAAACATTCCTGGAGGAAATGCATGGACGGACTTTTCACCCAACTGCTGACGATGCTCGGCTACCAGCTGCCCGAACTGCTGGCCTGCGTGGCCGGCACCGCAATGCTGGCGATGTGGGCACCGCCGGCGCCGGGTCGCAAGCTGGCGCTGGCCGGCATTTCGCTGATGCTGCTGACCACCCTGCTGCGCGGCGTGATGAGCGTGTGGCAGGCATGGGTGATCAACAGCGCCACCGACGGCTATGCCTCGGTGAGCAGCATGATGGGTCTGTTCAGCGCCGTCGGCATGCTGATCGGCGTCGTCTCCGCGGCCGGCCTGGTGATGCTGGCGTGGGGCGCCTGCAAGGCGATGCAGGCCACGCGCACGGCCTAGGCGATATCCGCATAGGCGCCGCTGAAAACGGAATAGCGCGACAGCACCCGGCGACAGGCGAGCGGGCTAGCATCGCGGGATGAAACGCTTCCTGCTGCTGACGCTCCTCTGCCTCGCCTCCCTGGCTTCCTCCGCGTGCGCGCAGGGCCAGTTCAAGGTGCTGGTGGTCGCCATCCCCAACCGCTACCACCACGACTACGCCGTGGTCGCCAAGCCGCAGTTCGAACGGATGGCGCAGGTGCATGGCTTCGACCTGACGTGGTCGTGGAACAGCACACCGTTCGATGGCGACCTGTCGCCCTATGCCGCCATCGTGCTGCTCAACACGCCAGGCGACGAACTGAAAGGCGAGCAGCGCGGCAAACTGGAAGCCTATGTGCGCGCCGGCGGCGGGGTGATGGCCGTGCACCGCGCGCTGATCTTCAATCCGCCCGGCGACTGGCCCTGGTTCGAGCGCCTGATCGGGCGGACGTTCCGCATCCATCCGATGGTGCAGACCGCCACCGTACGCGTGGAGGATCCCGCGTTCCCCGCCACGTTCGGTCTGCCGTCGCGCTGGGTGTGGACGGACGAGTGGTACGAGTTCAATGCCCCGGTCACGCGCGGCCTGCGCACCGTGCTCAGCGTGGACGAAACCAGCTACGACCCGACCCGCATCTGGCCTGGCCAGACCGCGCGCGGCATGGGCAAGGACCATCCCGTCGCGTGGTACCACGCCTACGACGGCGGCCGCGTCTTCGTCACCTCACTGGGCCACACGCCGGCGCTGTACGACGATCCGTCGTACCTGGCGCATCTCTACGGCGGCCTGTGGTGGACCGCGACCGGCAAGGGCATCGACGCATCGCGCTGATGCGCGACGATCAGTCGGTCGCGACGCAGAGCGCCAGGCGTTCGCACAGGAACGCGACCTGCGCATCCTGCGTTTCGGGTCCGTCGTACGCCAGCACGGTCCAGCGTTCCCGGGCCTGCATCGCCTCGCCGGCCGCGAGGATGCGGAACGGTGCGTGCACTTCCATTTCCAGCAGGCCGGCCTGGACGTCGCCGGCGTGGTCCAGATACAGCTCGACCTGGCCGTGCTCGGGATGGATGACGGCGCGCGGCTGGTGGTCGAAGCGGATCACGAACGCCTGCCCGTGGGCGAACCCCGCCATCCAACCGGCCGACGGCTGCAGGAACACCTTGCCGCGGCGCATCGGAAGATCCGGCGACATGGGCTGGAACGAGAAGACGCCACGCTCGATCCGCCACACAGGCACCGCACCGTCCTCGCCTTCGACACGCACGTCACGCGCATCGGCCACCGGCACGTAGACGCGCGTCGCCGCAGAGGTCCGCGTGTTGAACCACAGGTCGCGCGCGACGGGACGTCCACGGATGTTGCGTGCGGTCGCCGTCACGATGAGGGTAGCCGGATCGGCCGGATCGAGTGCGAACGATTTCAGCAGCCGCACCCCGGTGACGGGGCTGTCGATGCCTTCCAGCACCAGCCGCTCGGGCGAACGCGCGACCACGCGCGTCCCTGCGAAGGCCAGGTACGGGTCCGGCGGCCACACCGCCTTCGCCGCGCGACGCGATGGATTCGCGTCCTGATCGGACCACCAGCCGCTCTGCGGCCCCAGCCACACGTCATGCCCGAGATAGCCGATGTCGTCGGCGTCCGCCGAGACGGCCGGCGTCGGCTGCGACGCGACGGGTTCGCCGATCCTGATCAGGTTGGGACGATCGACGCGCCCGGCATGCAGCACACGACCGCCCAATGCCGGCGTGATCTCGACGACGATCTCCGTCGACTGCAACCGGATGCGTTCGACGTCCGTGGCGTTCGCAGGTCCGGCACCGAGGCACAGCGCGACGAGGACGAGCGGCGTGACGAACGTGCGCATACGCGCCACTACAGCACGCCGTCGCGCTTCACCGCCAGGTAGCGCTCCACCAGCGCACCCGGCAGTTCGTCGCTGGTGACATCCAGCACCATCACGCGATGGCTGCGCAGCGCATCGTGCGCCGCCGTGCGCTGCTCCCGGTAGCGGGCGACCGCGCCGGCATGGATCGCACCCTGCAGGTCATGCACTTCTTCATCGAGGGCATCGTCCAGCGAGGTCTCGCGCAGGCTCGCCACGCAGACCAGGTGCCGCTTCTGCAGCAGGCGCACCGCGGCCAGCAGGTCGTCGATGTCCTCGTCGCGCACGTTGGTGACCAGCATCACCAGCGCGCGACGGCGCTGGCGCAGGCTGAGCTCGGTGGCGGCGGCCAGATAGTCCGTGGCGACCGGGCGCGGCTGCAGGTCGTAGCTGGCGCGCAGCAGCGTATCGATGGCCGCCATGCCGCGTTGCGGCGCGACCCAGCGGCTGTCGCCACCGGCGGCGAACAGGCCTACGCCGTCGCCCTGCCGCAGCGCCAGGTAGGACACCACCAGCGATGCGTTGAGCACGTGATCGAAGTGGCCCAGTTCGTCCTCGCGCGCCATCATCCGGCGGCCGGTATCGATCAGCATGACCAGTTGCTGGTTCTTCTCGTCCTGGTACTCGCGCGAGATCAGCTTGCGTGAGCGCGCAGTGGCTTTCCAGTCGACCTGGCGCAGGCTGTCGCCGACGCGGTACTCGCGCATCTGGTGGAAGTCGGTGCCTTCGCCGCGTCGCCGCTTCAGATGCGCGCCCACCAGGCGCGACGCCTGTTCGGCACTGAACAGCGCGAAGCGCGTCAGCGGCGCGAAATTCGGGTACACACGCACCCGCTGCGGCGCACCGGCGACGCGCGACTGCCGCCACAGCGCCAGCGCGGAACGCAGGCGCAACTGCACGCCCTCGAAGTGCGCATCACCGCGCGCCGCAGGCCGCAGCCGATAGGTGACGCGGGTAGCCGACATCGGGGCCAGCGTCAGCCGGCGCGGCAGGCCCGACGAGGCCCAGCCACCCGGATGCAGGTCGAACACTTCCAGCCGCTGCTTCACCCGCGACTCGAACACCAGCGCGACGTCGCGTTCCATGCCCAGCGGCAGCGCCTCAGGCACCTCGCGCACGGTGTCCGGCGTAGGCCGCCCGCGCAGCCACCAGCCGTCCAGCAGCGCGACCGCCAGCATCGCCGCGCCCACCAGCTGCCATTGCCACAGCGGCCAGCCGAGGAACGGCACGGCCAGGCCTGCCAGTCCCCAGCAGGCGATCAGCGCAATGAGCAGCGGAGCCGGCCTCATTTGCGGGGTGCGTCCACCTTGGCCAGCAGCGCACGCAGCGCATCGTCCGGCGACTGCCCTTCGATCTGCAGCTCGGGCGCGAGGGTGATGCGGTGGCGCAGCGCCGGACGGGCGATGTCGCGCACGTCGTCGGGGGTGACGAAGTCGCGCCCCTGCAGCACCGCCTGCGCACGCGCCGCGCGCACCAGCGCGATGCTGCCGCGCGGACCGGCGCCCAGTGCGATGCCGGGCCACTTGCGGGTGGCCGCGACGATGCGGACCGCGTAGTCGACGACTTCCGGATCCACGCGCACGGCGGCGGTCTCGCGCTGCATCGCGGCGATGTCGGCGGCGCCGAGCACACGCTTCACCTGCGAGAGATCGAAGTCGGCGGCGGTGCGCCCGGTGGTGATGGCATCGACCATGCGCTTCTCGTCTTCCAGCGCCGGATAGTCGATCAGCACCTTCAGCAGGAAACGGTCCAGCTGCGCTTCCGGCAACGGATACGTGCCTTCCTGCTCCACCGGATTCTGGGTGGCGAGCGCGATGAAGGGGGGCGACAGCTGGAACGACTTGCCCTCGATCGTGACCTGGCCTTCCTGCATCACTTCCAGCAGCGCGGACTGGGTCTTGGCCGGGGCGCGGTTGATTTCGTCGGCCAGCAGGATGTTGGTGAACACCGGACCGCGGCGGATCTGGAAGCTCTCGGTCTTCGGGTCGTAGACGGCATGGCCGCTGACATCGCTCGGCATCAGGTCGGGCGTGAACTGCACACGCGCATAGGTCAGCTCCAGCGCCTGCGCCAGCGCGCGCACCAGCAAGGTCTTGCCCAGTCCCGGCACGCCCTCGATCAGCACGTGGCCGCCGGCGAGCAGCGCGATCAGGATCTGGTCCAGCACGTCGGGCTGGCCGATGAAGGCGCGCGAGACTTCCTCGCGCACGGCCTCGACGCGCTCGGACAGCGCATTGGTCGGTGTCGGCGGGAGCGCGGGCGGCGCGGCGGCGGTCTCGTCGTTCATAGGCGGTTTCTCAGTTGGATCAGCAGGGAAATGCGGTCGCGGAAGGCCTGCCGGTCGTGCGAGGCAGGAACGTTGAGGGCGGTGCGGATGCGGTCGGCCGGCTGGCCGGTGCGCTCGGCGATGGCGGCGACCTGCGCCTCGCCGGCGAGCGCGGCGGCGACCGGATCGCGACGGCGCAGGCGCGCCAGGAACGCCTGCCGGACCGCGGAGTACAGCATCACGCCGCGGCCGTAGCGGTAGAGGTGTTCGCCGCTGGCGCGTACGTGCTCGAGCAGCGAGCGGCGTTCGCCGGCCGGCGACGGTACCGGTGGTCCGAAGCGCTGCATGCGCATCCACAACCAGGCGGCCAGCGCGAGCAGCAGCGGCGCCCACACCATCCAGCCCTGCAGGTACAGCGTGCGCCACAACGACGGCATCTCCGCGGCGTAGACCAGATGCATGGTGCCCTGGCGGTAGTTGGGCGCCAGCACCTGTCGCGCCAGCGCGCGATGGGGACCGTCGCGCAGGCCGCCGTTGGGCGGCGCATCCAGCGCTTCGTCCATGAAGCCGCGCGTGGCCGTGTTGGCCAGGAAGTCGAAATCGGCCAGCACGTCGACGTGCCCCTTGCCCGCCGCCACGCGGGCGTAGACATAGCCGTGCTTCAGGTCGCCCCACGCCAGTTCGGGCACGGTATCGTCGAAGGCGAAGCGCCGGCCACGGCAGAACTCCACGTGATGGCCCTCCCCTTCCACCTGGAAGTCCTCGCACGAGGGGGTTTCGTCCACCAGCCAGGCCGACAGCTGGTCCAGCATCGCGGCCTGCGGCGCATCCGGCCCCGTCGTGGCATCGCCGGGCGAATAGGCCGGCGTGCGGATCAGCAGGTGGCCGCCTTCCTCCACCCACGCCAACAGGCGTTCGGCGTCGGACGGCGACAGCACGCGCGGATCGTTGAACAGCAGCAGCGTGTCGCCGCTGGCCATCGGATGATCGTCCAGCATCAGCCGCTGGCGTGCCTGGACCTTCACGCCATCGGCTTCCAGTGTCTTCGCCAGTGCGTACAACGGGTTGTAGGCGGCCTCGCCGGTGGGCGGCAGGTACAGCGTCTTCTCGACGCGATGGAAGGTGTGCCGGAACCACAGCCCTACCAGCGTCAGCAGCACCAGCGCGACCAGCAGCGTCGCGCCCACCACCCGGCCGTTGCGGCGCGCGTAGGTCATGACGCCCACCCGTAGCGCTGCTGCAGGTCACCCACCAGCAGGTCGAACTCGTCCTCGCCCGGCAGACGTTCGGCATAAGCGGCGTACTGCCAGGTGCGCACGATACGGGCGAACACGGTGCGGTCTTCGGCCTGCGGCAGACGCCGCGAGGCACGCAGGCATTCGGCCTCGGTGGCGCCCGGCGGCAGCACGATGTCGACGCGCTGGCTCATGCTTTCGACGCTGGCGCGATAGAGCAGGGCCAGGGCATCGCGCCGACGACCGTCACGCCACAGCGCGCGCGCGGCCGTGGCGATGTCGTCGGGCAGCGCCTCGGGCAACACCAGCGCATCGGACTGCGGTGCGTCGGGAAGCGCCCGAGGGGGCCGCGCCATGCCGCGCATCCATGGCCACCAGTGGCGCGCGGTCGCCAGCAGTATCAGCACCAGTGCACCGGCGACCAGCCACAGCCCCCACTCACCGATGAAGGCCATCACCTTGCCGATACCGGACAACCAGGCGTGGTCGAACTCGGGCGCCTCCTTCGCTTTTCTGTCGCGGGGATCGCGCCGTTCCCAGCCGGACTGCACCTGCCTGCGGTCCAGCAGCGGGTCGCGGTAGGCCCGGTCGGCCGCCTCGCGGAAGGCGCGGTCGTCCACACGCTCGTCGCCGAACACGACGGGCAGCGTCGGCGGCGTCGCCTTGCCGTCTTCTTCGGCGGCGGCCGGCGCCATGGGCGCCGCCGGCGGCGCGCCATGGCGTTCCTGCGCGCCGGCGATGTCCATCCCGCCCAGCCACAGCACCGCCACCAGTGCGATCGGTGCGGCGGCCGCCAGCCGTGAGCGCAGCTTGCGGAACACGATTTCCAGGTCCCACGCCTCGATCTGCGTGCGGCGGTTGAGGTACAGGCCGAAGCCGGCACCGACGTAGAACGGCTCGATCACGCTGATCGCCGCCCACAGCAGCGCGTTCCATGCGAGCTTGAACCAGCCGTTCCATTCGATGGCCGCCACGCGGAACGCCGCCTGCACGCTGTCCGGCAGCAGGTCCTGCGGCAGGTACATCACCACCGCGAGGATGCCGCCCAGCACCAGCACGCCCTGGAACACCAGGCAGATCCAGGTCAGCAGGATCGCCGTGCCGTAGGCCTGTCCGCCCAGCACGCGGCGGCGCTGGCGCAGCCGGTCGCCCTGCACGCCCTCCAGCAGATCGATCGGCATGTACAGCGAGCGCACCGGGCTGAGGCGACGCCACGTGAGCAGGTGCGGCAACGTGCGTGTGCCCCAGTGGAGCTGCGCGCGGAGCGTTTCGCGCGTACCGGGCACGCTGCCGAACACCGCGCGCGACATCACGTACAGCGGGATGCGGTCGAAGGCCGGCTTCAGCCACCACATCAGCAGGGCCGCCAACCAGAACTGGTCTATCCACCACGCGCCGAGGTTCAGCAGTGCGAACACCGGCAGCGTCAGCCAGAGCCAGGGTTTCCAGATCGCCCCGGCGTGCCGGCGCACCAGCGCCATGCCCAGTTCCACGGCCTCCCAGTCCGAGCGAGCGCGCAGGCGGACCGTCAGCTGCTCAATCCTCATCGGCCACCCCGCGCCCGCCCATCCCCAGCCACAGCGCCACCAGCGTCCACAGCACGCCGGACACGCTGTACTTCACGGCGGCGGGGATGGATTGCGTCGACGACCAGAACGCTTCGATGAACGCCGCCACCAGCAGCATGAACGCCACGCCCAGGCATAGCCGCGCGCCCTTCGCGCCCGCCTTCGCCAGTGCATCGATGCGCCGCAGCCGGCCCGGCGCCACCAGGCTCAGGCCGAGCCGCAGGCCCGCCCCGCCGGCCAGCACGATGGCGGTCAGTTCGAACGGGGCGTGCCCGCAGACGAAGCGCCACAGCGGATCGCCGGAACCGATCTGCTGCAGGTGCCCGAACACCGTGCCGATGCTGATGCCGTTGACGATCAGCACGAACAGCGCGCCCACGCCGGCCAGCAGTCCACCGGCGAACGTGCGCAGGCCGATGCCGATGTTGTTCCAGATGTAGTGGCCGAACATCTGCCAGTCGGTCCCGCTTTCGCGGCCGAGCGCGTGCCGTTCGTCGCTCGGGTCGTACATGCGTTCCCACATCGCGACCTGCTCGGGCGAGACGATGCTGTAAACCAGCTCCGGCCGGAACTGCAGCAGCACGAACATCAGCACCAGCGGGAACACGAACACCACCGCCGCCACCCACATGCAGCCTGCTTCGCTGCGCACCAGCCGCGGGAATTCCGCCAGCAGGAAACGCAGGGCACGCTGCCAGCGCGGCGGCGGCGTGCGGTACAGCACGCCATGGCCCTGCTGCATCAGTGCCTGCAGGCGGTCCACGACCACCGGGCTGTAGCCGCGCCGGCGCGCCAGGGCGAGGTGCTGGCAGATGCGGCGGTAGCGCGCGGGCACGTCCTCGTCGGTCAGTTCGCCGGTGTTGCGCTCGCCGCGCGCGCGTCGCGCATTCCCGCCGCGCGCGTGCAGCCACGACTCGAAGGCGAGCCATTCGGCCTGGTGGCGGGCGACGAACTGCTCCTGCCTCATCGCCGCCCCAGCAGCCAGTTGGCCATGCCGTACAGGCGCAGCACGCCGGCCTGCCCCTGCGCGGCGGTGATGGGCTGGGCGAGATTGGCCAGTTCCTCCTGGCGCGACGGGGTCAGCTGCGGCGCGCGCTCGCCGAACGCGACGATCGCGCCCTGCTCCTCCGGCAGCAGCTGCGCCGGCGGCACGAACACCGTGTTGACCGGCGCGGGGGTGTGGTCGCGCTCGCGCCCGACGTGGACCACCAGCGTGCCAGCGACCATGTCGCCCAAGCGGCGCGCATGCGGATCGGCCAGGCAGGCGACCAGGCCGGCGGCATAACCGAACGGCAGCATGTCGACCGTGCGCAGCAGGTTGCGGGTGATCGCCGCCAGCCAGCCCACCGGCGCACCGTCGGCCGACACCACGCGCAGGCCGAGCGCCTTCTTGCCAGGGGTCTGCCCGCGCCAGACCGACTCCAGCACGATCGGGTACGCCCAGAACACCAGGAACATCACGATCAGGTGCAGGCCGGCACCGGCCTCGCCGAACAGCGCCAGCAGCATCGCCATGACGAAGACGATGGCCAGACGGATGCCCAGGTCGATGCCCCATGCCAGCGCGCGCGGTACCGGGCCGGCCGCCGGCAGGTGCAGGCCCACGCCCTCGGGCGTGACGACTTCGCGATAGGTGTCCAGCATCAGCCGCTCACCACGGGCAACGTCCCCAGGGCGGTATGCCGGCCGCAACCGGATCGATGTGGTGGAACCCGACTGTTCCGCTGTCCATGCGCCTTCCCCATGCCTGCCGACTTTAGCCGGACGCGCCATCGTTGCCCAGCCAAGCCCTACACTTCGCGCCATCGTGGACACCGTCTTCTCCTGCCGATCGGGGTGCGCGGCCTGCTGCACCGCGCCGTCGATCACCTCGCCGATCCCCGGCATGCCACAGGGCAAGCCGGCCGGCGTGCCGTGCGTGCAGCTGGACGACGCGTTGCGCTGCCGGCTGTTCGGCAGACCCGAACGTCCCGCGTTCTGCGGCACACTGAAACCGGGGCCCGACATGTGCGGGAACAGCCGGCAGGACGCGATGGCGCTGCTGACCGCCCTCGAACATGCCACCGCGCCGACCACGCTTTCCCCTCCCTAGGAGACATCGCATGCAGCGGACCTGGAACCTGATCCTCGCCGTTGTGGTCGCTGCGACGGTCATCGCGCAGCTCGTGCTGCTGGTCGGCGGCGGGCAGGACGTGAATACGACTGCGGCGGCCGCGCCGGTCCCGCTGGCCACGAAGCTGCTGCGGTTCTTCAGCTACTTCACCGTGCAGAGCAACCTGCTGGTGCTCGCTGCGGCCGTCAGCCTGGTGATCCGCCCCGATCGCGACGGCCCCGTATGGCGGGTGCTGCGGCTCGATGCGCTGCTGGGCATCGCGGTGACGGGCGTGGTGTTCGCGACCCTGCTGTACGACCTGGTGCAGCACAGCGGCATCGGTACCTGGATCAACGCCGGCTTCCACCAGTTCTCTCCGGTGTGGACGCTGGTGGGCTGGCTGTTGCTGGGCCCGCGTCCACGGATCGATGCGCGCACGATCCGCTGGGCATTCGTCTGGCCGGTCGCGTGGCTGGCCTACACGATGGCGCACGGCGCGATCACGGGCTGGTATCCGTATCCATTCCTCAATGCCGACAAGCTCGGCTACGGACAGGTGGGCATCACCCTGGCGATCATTCTGGCCGCCGCGCTCGCCACCGCGGTCGTGTTCCACCTGCTGGAGCGCTGGCTGCCCGCAACGCGCACGCGCTGACCGCGGCTTACGTCACCTGCGAGGAGATCCACCAGGTCGTGCCGCCGGCATCGCGGAAGCCGCCCCGACGGTCGCCATCGCCCTTCTCTTCCGGCGCCTGCACGGCCTCGGCGCCCGCGGCGAGCGCGCGCTCCCACGTCGCATCGACATCGGGCACGTAGAGATGCACGTGGCTGGCGATGGGCGGCCAACCTTCCATGCCATCGGCCAGCATCACCACCGTATCGTCGATGCGGACTTCGCCGTGGCCGAGGCGATCGCCCATCGGATGCATGCGCAGCGGCTCGGCGCCGAACACCGTGACGAGGAAGTCGATCGTGCGCTGTGCGCCGTCGACCACGAGGTACGGGGCCACCGAGGTGTAGCCCTCCGGTTTCCAGGCCATGCGGGCCTCCCAGGCGGCGCGGCATGCGCCGCCGCCGATCATGCCGCAGGCGGTGTCGGCTGCAGGTAACGGTCCTTCAGCTTCACGTAGTGCGCGGCCGAGTAATGCAGGCTCTCGATTTCCTTGTCGGAGAGCGTGCGCACGAGCCGGGCGGGATTGCCGAGCCACAGCTCGCCCTCGCCGACCACCTTGCCCGGTCCCAGGATCGCGCCGGCACCCAGGAAGCCGTATTTCTTCACCGTCGCGCCATCCAGGATGCAGGCACCCATGCCGATCAGGCACAGGTCCTCGATGGTGCACGCGTGGATGATGGTGCCGTGGCCGATGGTGACGTCGGCGCCGATCAGCGTGGGATAGCCGGCCTTGTTGAACGGACTGTGGTGGCTGACATGGACGATGGTGCCGTCCTGCACATTGGTCCGTGCACCGACACGGATGTAGTTGACGTCGCCGCGCAGAATCGTGCCCGGCCAGATGGAGACATCCTCGGCCAGCTCGACATCCCCGATGATCGTGGCGGCGGGATCGACGTAGACCCGCGGCCCGAGGACGGGAAAGCGGTCAAGGTAGGGGCGCAGGGCGGTCAGATTCGGGTCCATGCCCGGATTGTAGTGCGCCCGCCCTGGAACGAAGGCATACACTCGGCCCATGACGACCTTTCCGCATGCCGCCACGACCGCCGCGAACGCGGCCATCACTGCTGCCAACGCCGCGATCACGGCCGCCTCGGCGGACACTGCGCCCCGCGCCGGCAACGGCACCCGTGCCCCCGACGGCGATACGCCGGTTGGGGACCTTGCCCCCGTGCTGCAGCGGTTGCGCGACACCTGGCAGGCACGCAAGCCCGACTACGCCCAGCGCCGCGACGACCTGCGGCGGCTGCGCGACGCGCTGAAGCGCCGCCTGCCGGAGATGGCCGACACCGTCGCCGCCGATTTCGGCCACCGCTCGCGGCACGAATCGCTGATCGCCGACGGCATGACGGTGCTCAACGAGATCGACCACCTCGCCTCGCACCTGCGCCGCTGGATGAAGCCGAAGCGGGTCGGCGTGGGCTGGCGCTTCTGGCCGGCGCGCGCCGAGATCCGGCAGGAACCCGTCGGCGTGGTCGGCGTGATCGCGCCGTGGAACTACCCGGTCAACCTGGCGCTGATTCCGTTGGCGACCGCGATCGCCGCCGGCAACCATGTCTACCTGAAACCGTCGGAGCACACGCCGCGCACGACCGCGTTCCTGCGCTCGCTGCTGACGGAGGTGTTTCCGCCGGAGCGCGTCAGCGTGGCCGCCGGTGGCGCCGACGTGGCGGGCGCGTTCGCCGCGCTGCCGTTCGACCATCTGGTGTTCACCGGCTCCACCGCCGTGGGCCGCAAGGTGATGGCGGCCGCCGCACCCAACCTGACGCCACTGACGCTCGAGCTGGGTGGCAAATCGCCGGCGATCGTCTGCGACGACTTCCCGGTGGAGCAGGCCGCCGCGCGGCTGGCGACCGGCAAGTGGTTCAACGGCGGACAGACCTGCATCGCACCGGACTACGTGCTGCTGGTCGGCCGCCAGCGACGCGATGCACTGGTGCAGGCGCTGCGCGACCAGGTCGCGGCGCGCTACGGCGACCTATCCGACGCCGGCGACTTCACCCGCATCATCAACGACGGTCAGTTCGCGCGCCTGGATGGCTACCTGGACGATGCGCGCCAGCGAGGCCATGAGGTCGTCCCGCTGGCAGCGAAGCACGACCGCGCACAGCGGCTGTTCGCGCCGACGGTGGTGATCGAACCGGGCGACGATGCGAAGGTGATGCAGGACGAGATCTTCGGCCCCATCCTCCCGATCCGCACGGTCGACTCGCTGGACGACGCCATCGCGTACGTCAACGCACACGACCGGCCGCTGGCGCTGTATCCCTTCAGCCATGATCGCGCACGCGTGGAGAAGATCCTGCGCACCACGCTGGCCGGCGGCGTCACCGTCAACGACACCGTGCTGCATTTCGGCATCAACGCGCTGCCGTTCGGCGGCGTCGGGCCGAGTGGCATGGGGGCGTACCACGGCCGTGCCGGTTTCGACGCGATGAGCAAGGCGCTGCCGGTGCTGTGGCAACCGCGCCGCGCCGGCAGCGACCTGCTGAAGCCGCCTTACTCGAAGGTCGCGCGGTTCATCGACTTCATCATCCGCTAGCCACGCATGCGCAAGCTCCTCCGCAGCAACAGCACCCGCACCGACCTGCGCGTCTACATGCTGTTGCTGGTTGGCGGCATGTTCGTATACGCCGGCCTGACCGTGGACCCGGCCAGCAACTGCGACCCCAGTGGACGCGAGTGTGCCCCGTGGCTGGTGCCGGTGGTCTTCGTGATGGGGTTCGTGTTTGCCGGTGCGGCGCTGGCGATGCTGGTGCATGTGCGTCGCTGGGGCAGCCGGCTGGATCTGGAGGCGCGCACGCTGTGGTGGTGGGACGACGAGATAGCACCTGGCGAACATGCGATCACGCTGGACCGGATCGCGCGGATCCGCGTGCAACGCCCGGACGAAAGCGACGACCGCGTGTTCCTCTACGACCACGACGGTGCGCCGCTACGCTTCCCGCCCGAGCGGGGCGTCCCCTATGACGCCGTGCAGTGGGCGAAGGATCTGGCTACGCACTTCCCGCACATCCGGGTCGATCTGGAAGGCACCTGACGCGGATCGGTATCCTTCGTCGAACTACGCCATGCCCGTTCGTCGAACGGTATGACACGCCACCGACGGACCGCCATGCCGACCACGCCCGCCCCTGCCAAAGCCACCCGCCGCGAATGGATCGGGCTGGCCATCATCGCCCTGCCCTGCATGGTCTACGCGATGGACCTGACGGTCCTGAACCTGGCACTGCCGGCGATCAGCGCCGAGCTCGACCCCAGTGCCAGCCAGCTGCTGTGGATCGTCGACGTGTACGGCTTCCTGGTGGCGGGCTTCCTGATGACGATGGGCACGCTGGGCGACCGCATCGGGCGGCGCAAGCTGCTGCTGATCGGTGCGGCGGCCTTCGCGGCGGCCTCGGTGCTGGCGGCCTTCTCGCGCAGTGCGGAAATGCTGATCGCCATGCGCGCCCTGCTCGGCATCGCCGGCGCCACGCTGGCACCGTCGACGATGTCGCTGATCCGCAACATGTTCCATGACGAGCACGAACGCCAGTTCGCCATCGGCGTGTGGATCGCGGCGTTTTCGGTCGGCGGCGCCATCGGTCCGCTGGTCGGCGGCCTGCTGCTGCAATGGTGGTGGTGGGGCGCGGCGTTCCTGGCGGCGGTGCCGGTGATGGTGCTGCTGCTGGTGCTGGGTCCGAAGCTGTTGCCGGAATACCGCGACCCGGACGCCGGCAGGCTCGATCCGCTCAGCATGGTGCAGTCGCTGTTCGCGGTGCTGGCGGTGGTCTATGGCCTGAAGCGCATCGCCGAATACGGCGTCGATCCACGCGGCATCGCCGTGCTGCTGGTGGGCGTGGCGCTGGGCGTGCTGTTCGTGCGGCGGCAGAAGCACCTGGCGTATCCCTTCCTCGACGTCACGCTGTTCCGCCGGCCGGCTTTCTCCGCGGCGATCGTCGCTTATGCGCTGGCGGGCCTGTCGATGATGGGCGTGTACATCTTCATGACCCAGTACCTGCAGCTGGTGCTCGGGCTGACGCCGTTGCAGGCCGGCATCGCGACGATTCCGTGGTCGGTCTGCTTTACCGTTGGGTCGCTGCTGGCACCGCGTCTGGCACGACACTGGGGGGCGCGACGGGTGATGGTGCGTGGCCTGTTGTTCGCCGCGCTGGGCTTTGGCATCACTGCGCTGGTCGTGCCGCCCTACGGCCTGTGGATCCTGATCGCCGGCATGCTGGCGATGAGCCTGGGCATGGCGCCGGTGTTCACCGTCGGCAACGAGCTGATCATCACCACTGCACCGCCGGAACGCGCGGGCGCCGCGTCCGCGCTGGCGGAGACGAGTGCCGAACTCAGCGGCGCGCTGGGCATCGCGATCCTCGGCAGCCTCGGCATGCTGGCGTACCGGCTGTGGCTGGATCCCGCCCTGCCGGCGGCGCTGCCCGATGCGGACACGACGCGCGCGCTGTCGACGCTGGGCGGCGCGGTCACCGTCGCGGGCGAAGTCGGCGGGGCGGCGGGGACCGCCATCGCCGATACCGCGCGTACCGCCTTCACCGACGCCATGCGCGCCATCGCGGTGTTCGGCATGGCGATGATGCTGGTCGCCGCCTGGATGGCCGCCCACCTGATGCGCGACGGTGAAGGCGACGGTCACGCCGCATCGGCGCCCGACGGCGTGGCGGATGCCTGATCGACCGTCCTCGCCTAGAATCCCCGCCATGAAGATCGCCAGCTGGAACGTCAATTCCCTCAACGTGCGCCTGCCGCACCTCACGCAGTGGCTGGGCGCGTTCGCACCGGATGTGGTCGGCCTGCAGGAAACGAAGCTGGAAGATCACCGCTTCCCCGATACCGCACTGGCGGAAGCGGGGTACCGCAGCGTGTTCGCCGGACAGAAGACCTACAACGGCGTGGCGCTGCTGTCGCGTGAACCCATCGGCGACGTGCAGGTCGGCATCCCCGGCTTCGAGGACGAACAAAAGCGCGTGATCGCCGCGACGGTCGGCGACGTCCGCATCGTCAACCTGTACGTGGTCAATGGTCAGGACGTCGGCACCGACAAGTACGCCTACAAGCTGTGTTGGCTGGACGCCGTGCACGACTGGATCGCCGCCGAACTGCAGGCGCATCCGAAACTGGTGGTGATGGGCGACTTCAACATCGCGCCGGACGACCGCGACGTGTTCGATCCCAAGGTGTGGAACGACGACCACATCCTGACCTCCACCGCCGAACGCGCGGCGCTGCAGCGACTGTACGCGCTGGGACTGCACGATGCCTTCCGCCTGCACAGCGACGAAGCCAACGTCTACAGCTGGTGGGACTACCGGATGGGCGGCCTGCGCCGCAACCTGGGCCTGCGCATCGACCTGACGCTGGTGTCCGATGCGCTGCGGGCGAGTGCAGTGGAGTCGGGTATCGACCGCGAACCGCGCACCTGGGAGCGGCCAAGCGACCACGCGCCTGCCTGGGTGCGATTGGGCGGCTGAACCGTCGCCGCAGACGGTGCGTCCGGATGAACAAAGGCCCGGCATCGCTGCCGGGCCTTTGCATTGCCACGGACCCTGGGTGCGTCTCGAACGCGCACGCGGCCGCAGCGGAACCGTTACCTCGCCCTGCCCCTCGAGAGCAGGTTGACGATGAGCAGCAGGACCACGGCACCGATGAATGCGGTGATCAGGAAGCCGACCCAGCCGCCTCCCAGCCCGAGCCCCAGCGCCGGCAGCAGCCAGCCGCCGAGGAAACCGCCGATGATGCCGACCACGACATTCAGGATGATGCCTTGCGAGCCATCGCGCTTCATCACGATGCTGGCCAGCCAACCGGCGATGCCACCCACGATCAGATAGATGAGAAAATTCATTGCTTCGCTTCTCCCTCGATGGACAGGACCCCATGGCGCGGGGCACGCTTGAATCTCCGACCTACGACGTGAAGCCGTCGTTATTCCGCATGGGGGAAGCGTCCGTGCCCGCGTTTGATAGCGCCATCCTTGCCGGCATGCACGCTGTGCCGCACCACGCCATGGAGACCGGAACGTGAGTTGGCGCGACGCGTCCGCCGACTGGCGGCTGGACGGCATCGCGCTGTGGCTGCTGCCGCACGCGCCACGGCAACGCGGCGAACCGGCGGCGCGCGAGCAGCTGTCGCGCGTGCTGGACATCGCGCCGCACGCGCTGCCGATCACCCGCGACGCCCAAGGGCGCCCGCACTTCATCGCGCCGCTGCACGCACTGGAAACCGGCTGGAGCCACAGTGGCGAAGCGCTGCTGCTGGCGCTGGGCGAAAACATCGAGCTGGGTGTCGACGTGGAACGGTTGCGTCCGCGCCCGCGGGCGATGGAACTGGCCCAGCGCTTCTACCACCCCGAGGAGACTGCTTGGCTGCGGTCGCTCGAGGGCGACGATGCCCGCATGCTCGCGTTCGTGCGCCTGTGGTGCGCCAAGGAAGCGGTGCTCAAGGCCCATGGGCAGGGCATTTCCTTCGGCCTGCACCGGTTCCATATCCGGCTCGATGGCGAGGGCGCCCACCTGGTCGCCTGCGATCCCGCGCTTGGCCGCGTCGAGGACTGGCGCCTGCACGAATGGGCCGCGACGCCGGAGTACCGCGCCGCACTCGCCTGGCATCCGCGCGGCGCCGCGTGGCGGCCTGCGATAATGGCTCCATGAACGACACCACCTTCCCTGCCGACCTGCGCGACGAGCTGCACCGTGGCCTCGCCACGCTGGACCTCGATGCCGACGCGCTGGCCCCGCGCCTGCTCGCCTACCTGGCCCTGCTCGACCGCTGGAACAAGACCTACAACCTCACCGCCATCCGTGACCCGCGCGAGATGGTCACGCGCCATCTGCTGGATTCGCTGGCGATGCATCCGTTCGTCGACACTCTCGCAGCACGCGGCGGTGCGCTCGCCGACCTCGGCACGGGCCCGGGCCTGCCCGGCATTCCGCTCGCGATCGCCCAACCCGGCCTGCGCGTGACGCTGGTGGAGAGCAACGGCAAGAAGGCGCGCTTCCTGCGCGAAGCGGTGCGCACGCTGAAGCTGGACAACGCGCGCGTGGCGGAATCACGTGCCGAAGCACTCGACGAACCGCAGGCCTACGACGCGCTTACCGCGCGCGCGCTCGACGTGCTGGCCGGCATCATCGAAGTGGGTGGTCACCTGCTGAAGCCCGGTGGAGCGCTGCTGGCGATGAAAGGCGTCCGTCCCGACGACGAGATCGCGGCCCTGCCCAGCGGCTGGTCGGTGGCCACGATCGATCCCCTGGCCGTCCCCGGGCTGGTCGGCGAGCGCCATATGGTCGTCGTCCGCCGCGACTGACCCGCGCACCGCCCCGGTGCGCGCCGTGTAACTCCTTGATATGACTGAGCGCTCGCCGACACCGTCGCGCGGAAACGCGACCCGATGACCGCACGCGGGCCGTGCATCCGTTGGGATGATTTCGCACGCCCGCTCCCGACCCCGCATAATCCCCCCTCACCCCGGATTCGATAAGGCGCCCTCGCATGGCCCGCATCATCGCCGTCGCCAACCAGAAAGGCGGAGTCGGCAAGACCACCACCGCCGTCAACCTGGCCGCCGCGCTGGCGCGCGCGCCACAGCGCGTGCTGCTGGTCGATCTGGATGCGCAGGGCAATGCCACGATGGGCAGCGGCGTGGACAAGCGCGAGGTCGAGGCCTCGACCTGCGACGTGTTGCTGGGCGAGGTGGAAGCGAAGGCCGCGGTGGTGACCACCGCCGAAGGTTTCGACCTGATGCCGGGCAACATCGACCTGACCGCGGCGGAAATCCAGCTGATGGAATCCGACGGTCGCGAGCAGCGCCTGAAGAGCGCGTTGCAGCCGATCCGCGGCGACTACGACTTCATCATCATCGACTGCCCGCCGGCGCTGTCGCTGCTCACGCTCAACGCGCTGACCGCCGCCGACTCGGTGCTGGTGCCGATGCAGTGCGAGTACTACGCGCTGGAAGGCCTGTCGGCGCTGATGGAAACCATCGACGCGCTGCGCGCGCGCCTCAATCCGGGCCTGGAGATCGAAGGCGTGCTGCGCACCATGTTCGACATCCGCAACAATCTGGCCAATGCCGTCTCCGGCGAACTGACCACGCATTTCGGCGACAAGGTGTTCCGCACCATCGTGCCGCGCAACGTGCGCGTGGCCGAAGCGCCCAGCCACGGCCAGAGCATCGTGGGCTACGACCGCGCCTCGCGCGGAGGCGTCGCCTACCTGGGCCTGGCCGGCGAGATCCTGCGCCGCGCGGCCGACCGCAAGAAGCAACAGCAGCACATGGAGCACGCGTGATGAGCGCCCCGAAGAAGCGCGGCCTGGGTCGCGGACTGGAAGCCCTGCTCGGCCCGAAAGCCGCCGAGACGCCGCCGCCGGAAGCGCAGCCGGGTGAAGCCCTGCGCACGCTGCCGGTGCAGCAGCTGCAACCGGGCAAGTACCAGCCGCGCATGCAGATGGATGCCTCCAAGCTCACCGAGCTGGCGGAATCGATCAAGGCGCAGGGCGTGATCCAGCCGATCGTCGTGCGCGAGCTGTCGCCGGGCAAGTTCGAGATCGTCGCCGGCGAACGCCGCTGGCGCGCCTCGCAGGAAGCCGGCCTGGCCGAAGTACCGGTGGTCGTGCGCGAACTGGACGACCGCACCGTCATCGCGATGGCGCTGATCGAGAACATCCAGCGCGAAGACCTCAACCCGCTGGAAGAAGCGCAGTCGCTGCAGCGCCTGATCAACGAATTCTCGCTGACCCACGCCGAAGCCGCCGAAGCCGTCGGCCGTTCGCGCGCCGCGGTCTCCAACCTGCTGCGCCTGCTGGAACTGCCGCCGGCGATCCGCGCGCTGCTGGAAGCGCGTCGGCTGGAGATGGGTCATGCCCGCGCGCTGCTGACGCTGTCGCCGGAGCTCGCCAGCAAGCTGGCCTCCGAGGCCGCCGAACAGGGCTGGTCCGTGCGCGAGGTCGAACACCGCGCGCAGCAGTTCGCCGCCGGCAAGGTGCCGGTCACCGGCAAGAAGGCCAAGCCCGCGAAAGCCGCGCCGCAGCCCGACATCGCCTCGCTGGAAACCGAACTGTCCGAAAGCCTCGGCACCCGCGTGA
The DNA here is from genome assembly GCF_964252945.1 of Pseudoxanthomonas sp. LjRoot143. Lineage (NCBI taxonomy): Bacteria > Pseudomonadati > Pseudomonadota > Gammaproteobacteria > Lysobacterales > Lysobacteraceae > Pseudoxanthomonas > Pseudoxanthomonas sp. LjRoot143. Next base: position 3,642,056 of record NZ_CAXUPM020000001.1, read on the forward strand.
CCATCGCGCATGGCCGCGGCGGCAAGGGCAAGCTGATCATCCAGTACACCGACCTGGACACGCTGGACGGCGTGCTCGAGCGCCTGCGCCCGAAGGCCTGACCCGCGCAGGCTGTTGTGGGGATGTGGGATGTGGGAGCGACGTAAGTCGCGATAGCGGTGAGGCTGATTCACCGCCAAGCGAAAAGCTCGCGACTTACGTCGCTCCCACAAAGGCGGGCGTAGCCGCCCGGACGGGCACAGTGCCCCTGCATTACCATCCGGATTCCGCTTCCACCGGATCTCCGCCTTGAACCTCCGCACTGCCGCCCTCCTGCTCGCCTGCGCCCCGCTGCACGCGCTCGCCTTCGCTCCCTCCGATGCCGACAAGCGCTTCCAGGCCTTGTATGAGAAGGAATGGAAGTGGCGACAGGAACAGACCGGCCAGGCGGACGAAGACACCGACACCAGCGGCGACAAGCGCCGCCTGCCGGACGTCGGCGCCGAGGCGCAGCAGGCGCGGCTGAAGGTGTGGGAGCAGGTGTTGAAGGATCTCGACGGCATCGATGCCAAGGCGCTGTCGCCGGAGAATCGCATCAACCTGGCGATCTACCGCCCGCAGGTGGAGAACCTGGCCGACGAAGTGCGCCTGGGCGCGTACGAGATGCCGTTCAATTCGGACTCCTCGTTCTGGTCGAACCTGTCGTTCATGGCGCGCCGCCCGATGAAAACGGCGAACGACTATCGTGCTTATGCCGCGCGCCTGCGCGACGTACCGCGCTACTTCGACCAGCACATCGCCAACATGCGCAGCGGCCTGAAGCGCGGCTTCACCGTGCCGCGCGCGGTGCTGGACGGGCGCGACGTGTCGATCGCCGCGGTCGCGGAGCTGAAGGATCCGGAACAGTCCACGTTCTACGCGCCGTACAAGAAGATGCCGGCCAGTATCCCGGCCGCGGAGCAGGAAGCGCTGCGCAAAGACGTGCGTGAGGCGATCAGCCAGCAAGTGGTGCCGGCGTTCGGCACGCTGCTGACGTTCTTCCGCAGCGAATACGTGCCGCAGGCACGCACCACGCTGGCCGCGGAGGCGATGCCGGGCGGCAAGGCGTTCTATGCGCAGCAGATCCGCGAATACACCACGCTCGACCTCAGTGCCGAGCAGATCCACCAGATCGGCCTGAAAGAAGTCGCTCGCATCCAGGCCGAAATGCGGGAGGTGATCAAGCAGACCGGCTTCAAGGGTTCGTTCGCCGAATTCCTGACCTTCCTGCGCACCGATCCGCAGTTCTACGCCAAGACGCCGCAGCAACTGCTCGACCGCGCCGCATGGATCTCCAAGCGCGTCGATGGCGAAGTCGGCAAGTACATCGGCACGCTGCCGCGCGGACGCTTTACCATCGTCGAGGTGCCGGCCGACATCGCACCGTTCTGGACCGCCGGCCGCGGCGGCCTGGGCACGTACTGGCTGAATACCTACGACCTGCCGTCGCGTCCGCTGTACAACCTGCCGGCGCTGACCCTGCACGAGTCCTCGCCCGGCCATTCGCTGCAGGCCGCGCTGGCGCAGGAACAGGGCGAGCAGCCCGCGTTCCGCCGCGACAACTACATCTCGGCCTACGGCGAGGGCTGGGCGCTGTACACCGAGAAGCTGGGCAAGGAGATGGGCATCTACGAGACGCCCTACGAGGACTTCGGCCGGCTGACCTACGAGATGTGGCGCGCCACCCGCCTGGTCATCGACACCGGCGTGCACCACAAGGGCTGGACCCGCGACCAGGCCCTGGCCTACCTGCGCGACCACACCGCCCTGTCCGAGCACGAGGTCACCACCGAGGTGGACCGCTACATCTCCTGGCCGGCGCAGGCGCTGAGCTACAAGCTGGGCGAGATCGCCATCGTCCGCCTGCGCGGCGAGGCCGAACAGGCGCTGGGGGCCAAGTTCGACGTGAAGGCCTTCCACGACGCCGTGCTGAAGCAGGGCTCGGTGACCCTGCCGGTGCTGGAAAGCCAGATCCGCGCCTTCATCGCCGAGAGCAAGGCCGGCCCGGCCAAGCCGGCGGCAGCCGCGCCCTGACAGGGTTCTCAGGCGGGCCGGAGACATAACCCGGCCCGCGCAGCAGCGTCGACAGGCTTCCACGGCCCTCCAACGGGCCGTAAGTGGTTGCGGCACAAGGAAAACCTCGGCATAATGCGCGGCTCGCTGCGTCCGGCCCTGCCGGATCTGCGGCCGGAAACGCGATTCCGGCTTGTGTCCGCAGCGGTTTACCTACCGTATCGCGTGGTGTCCGACCTGTTCGCAGGCCGCCGCCGGGCCGCCGTCTCCCGGGCTATGGGCGACACAATTATCTATCGAGGTGCGTATGTCCCGCGTATGCCAAGTGACCGGCAAGCGTGTGATGACGGGTAACAACGTCAGCCACGCCAACAACAAGACCCGTCGTCGTTTCCTGCCCAACCTGCACGAGCGCCGCTTCTGGGTCGCCAGCGAAAACCGCTGGGTCAAGCTGAAAGTTTCCGCGCACGCGCTGCGCACCATCGACAAGAACGGCATCGATTCCGTTCTGGCCGAGCTGCGCGCCCGCGGCGAAAAGGTCTGAGGAGTAACTACACATGGCATCCAAGCGCGACAAGATCCGTCTGATCTCCTCGGCCAACACCGGCCACTTCTACACGACGGACAAGAACAAGAAGAACACCCCGGGCAAGATGGAAATCAAGAAGTACGACCCGGTCGTGCGCAAGCACGTGATCTACAAGGAAGGCAAGATCAAGTGAGCCTTGGGCGAAAGCCCGGCCCACCGCCTCCAGGAAACCCGCCTCACGGCGGGTTTTCTTTTGCCCGTCCGCGACGCCAGAATCACCGCACCCCCTTCCTGGACGGATGCGCCGCATGGAGTGGTCCTTCGGCACCGCCCTGCTGATCGTCGACTGGCTGATCCGGCTGGCCGCGCTGTGGTGGATTCCCAGCCGCACCACGCCGGCCGCCGCGCGCAGCTGGCTGCTGCTGGTCGGCTTCGTGCCCCTGCTCGGCCTGCCGCTGTACCTGCTGCTCGGCCATCCGTGGCTGTCGCGCGAACGCATCGAGCGGCAGGCGCGCGCCTCGGACGTGATCCGCGAGGAACAGCGTCCGCTCAGCGCGCTGCGCTGGAACCCGCACGATGGCGCCGCCGCCGAAATGGCCCCGTTGATCGAACGCCAGGGCGCCTTCATGCCCACGCACGGCAATGCGGTCGCGCTGCTGGACGACTACGACGCCTCGCTGCGCGTGCTGCTCGACGATATCGACGCGGCCACGCAGCAAGTGCACCTGCTGTACTACCTGATGTTCGACGACGCGGTAGGCGAAGCCGTCACCGCCGCCCTATGCCGCGCCACCGCGCGGGGCGTGACCTGCCGCCTGCTGCTCGATGCGGTCGGCGCCAAGCGCGGTCTGCGTGCCTATGCTTCCCGCCTGCGCGCAGCCGGCGTGCAGGTACACGCGATGCTGCCGGGAGGCCTGCAATGGCGACGCAGCGGACGCATGGACCTGCGCAACCATCGCAAGGTGGCGGTGATCGACAACCGCGTCGGTTTCGTCGGTTCGCAGAATCTCGCGAACGCCACCTTCGTGCCCGGTCACCCGAACCGCGAACTGGTGGCCCGCGTGCAGGGACCGGTGGTGTCGCACCTGGAGGGCGTGTTCGCCAGCGACTGGTACATCGAAACCGGCGAACGCCTCGACGTGCAACCCGACCTCAGCGTGCAGACGCAGGACGTCGCCGCCCAGCTGCTGCCCAGCGGGCCGGCCTATCCGTTCGAGAACGCACGCGACACCGTCAATGCACTGATCCACCTCGCACGCCGCCAGGTCGTGCTGACCACGCCTTACTTCGTACCCGACGACGCCACGCTCAGCGCGCTGCGGATCGCCGCACTGTCCGGCGTCGACGTGCAGCTGGTGCTGTCAGCCACCAACAACCAGGCGCTGACCGCGTGGGCGCAGCAGTCGTACTACGAGGAACTGCTCGCCTGCGGCGTGAAGATCGCGCTGTACCGGCCACACTTTCTGCACGCCAAGCACCTGACGGTGGACGACGACATCGCCCTCGTGGGCTCGATCAACCTGGATATCCGTTCGTTCGCGCTCAACGCGGAGATCGGTCTGGTCTGCTACGACACCGACGTGGTCGCGCGGATCCGCGCGATCGAGAGCGACTACCTGGCGCACTCCGACAGGGTGGATCGCGACACGTGGCGGCGACGGCCGGGCTGGCAGCGCAGCCGTGAGGGCGTCGCGCGACTGGCGGACTCAGTGATGTAGCGGCATCGCGCCGCAGGGACGGCGACGCCCGTTCGCCTACAATGGCGGCATGACTGCCGCGACCGACACACCCCTGCCGCCCTGCGACCTTGCGATCATCGGCGGTGGTGCCGGTGGCGTCCTGGCGGCGATGCAGGCACTGCGCCGTGCCACCACGCCGCTGCGCATCGTGATGATCGAACCCCGCGACGTGCTGGCCCAGGGCGTGGCCTATGCGACGACCTATGGCGAGCACGTGCTGAACGTCCCCGCCGGTCGCATGAGCGCGTTCGACGACCGCCCCGCGGATTTCCTCGACTACGTCGTCGCCACCACGCCGCCCGGCGGTCCTGACCGCGAGACGCTGGCGCACGCTTTCATCGAACGCCGCCGCTACGGCGAGTACCTACGCACCCGGCTGCAGGAGGCGATCGCCGCCAGCCCGGCCTCGCTGCAGGTCGTGCACGACACCGTCACAGAACTCGACGCGCGCGATGACGGCGCGACGCTGCACCTGACCGCGCACGGTCCGCTGGATGCACGCGGCGTGGTGCTGGCCGTCGGCAACACGCCGAAGCCATTGCCCGCACGCGGCGCACCTCAGCTGCCGGACGGCCGTTCGCTGGCGGCGTGGGACTTCGATGCGGTGAAGGCGATGCCGGCCGATGCCGAGCTCTGCATCATCGGCTCCGGCCTCAGCATGGTCGACACCGTGCTCAGCCTGGCCGACAACGGCCACACGGGCACCATCCACGTGCTGTCCCGGCATGCGCTGCTGCCGTTGCCGCACTGCCATGGCGCTGCCGCGACGTTCGATCCCGCACCACTGCAGACGATGGACCTGCGCGCGCGCATGCGCTTCCTGCGCAACGCAGCGAAGCAGGCCGTCGCCGACGGTCTGCCGTGGCAGGCCGCGATGGAACGCATCCGCCCGCACGGGCAGACGCTGTGGCAATCGATGTCGCTGCCTGATCAGCGCCGCTTCCTGCGCCATGTGGTGCGCCAGTGGGATGTGCACCGCCACCGCATCGCGCCGGAAGTGCACGCCACGCTGCAGGCCCTGCTCGACCGCGGCCAGTTGCGCCTGCATCGCGGCCGCCTGGACACCGTGATGAACGAGGGCCGTGGCCTGCGCGTGACCACGCATACCCGCGACGGCCGCACCGACGAATTCGATGTCGACTATGTGGTCAACGCCACCGGCGTGGAGATGCGCGCGCAGACCATGCGCAACCCGCTGCTGCACGACCTGCTCGGCAAGGGTCATGCGCAACCGGGGCCGCACGGTATCGGCCTGAAGGCGGCCCGCGATGGCCGCATGGTCGATGCCGACGGCAATGCGCAGCCGCGCGTGTTCATCCTCGGCAGCCTGCGTATCGGTTGTGTGTGGGAAAGCATCGCCATCCCGGAACTGCGCGGCCAGGCCGAGACCGCCGTGCACGAGCTGCTGTTCCCGACGCCCTGACCGGGCGCCGCGACCCGCGGCAGCCGGTACACTCGACAGCGTTCTGAGCGCCGGGAGAGGGCGTTGGTTTCCAGCTGGATCCTGCTGTTGGTGTCGGTCGGCTATGCCGCGCTGCTGTTCGGCGTGGCGTGGTGGGGCGACCGCCGCCCGATGTATCCCGACCGCCCCTGGCTGCGTCCGGTGGTCTACAGCCTGGCGCTGGCGGTGTACTGCTCGTCGTGGACGTTCTACGGCGCGGTCGGCAGCGCGGTGCGCAACGGCCTGGGTTATCTGCCGATCTACCTCGGCCCGGTCCTGTTGCTCCTGTTCGGCTGGCGCATCATCGAGCGGCTGGCGCTGATCGCACGCAGCGAGAACACCGTCTCCATCGCCGACTTCATCTCCTCCCGCTATGGCCGCTCGCGCCGGCTGGCGGCATTGGTCACGGTGATCGCGCTGATCGGCGTGGTCCCATACCTGGCGCTGCAGTACAAGGCGGTGGCGATGAGCCTGAGCGTGCTCAGCGGCGACGGCGGCGACAGCACGCACGGCTTCTTCACCGATCCCGCGCTGTACGTCGCGCTGCTGATGGCGCTGTTCGCCGCGCTGTTCGGTACCCGCCAGGTCGATGCCACCGAACACCACCACGGCATGATGCTGGCGATCTCGCTGGAATCGGTGGTCAAGCTGGTGGCGATGATCGCCGTGGGCGTGTTCGCCTACCTGTGGCTGGACGACAACGCCTTCCGCGTCACCGACTCGGCGCGCACGCTGTTCGAGAACGCGCCCCCCGTGGGCTTCATCGCGCAGACCCTGCTGGGCTTCCTCGCCATCGTCTGCCTGCCACGCCAGTTCCACGTGGCGGTGGTCGAATGCAGCGATGTCGGCGACATCCGCAAGGCGCGCTGGCTGTTCGGCGGCTATCTGGCGCTGTTCTCGCTGATGGTGGTACCGGTCGCGGCCGCGGGCGCATCGCTGTTCGGCGGCACCAGCGTGGCCGACGACAGCTACGTGCTGGCGCTGCCGCTGGCGGAAGGGCGCACTGCGCTGGCGATCATCGCCTACGTCGGTGGTTTCTCGGCCGCCACCGGCATGGTGATCGTGGCGAGCATCGCGCTGGCCACGATGGTCAGCAACGACCTGATCATGCCGGTGCTGCTGCGACGTGGCTGGGGCAAGCACCATGCCGAAGCCGACGTCGCCTCGCGCGTGCTGTGGATCCGTCGCGTGGCGATCCTGCTGCTGGCGCTGACGGCGTACTCCTACTACCGCAGCAGCAGCAACGACAGCACGCTGGCGTCGTACGGCCTGATGGCATTCGCCGCGGTCGCGCAGTTCGCGCCCGGCCTGATCGGCGGCCTGTACTGGCGCGGTGCCAGCCGGCGCGGCGTGGAGGTCGGCATGGTGCTCGGCTTCGCCACCTGGATCTACACGCTGCTGCTGCCGACGATGACGCAGGCCGGCTGGTTCGACCTGCTGTGGCTGCATGACGGCCCGTTCGGGATCCGCTGGCTGCGCCCGCAGCAGCTGTTCGGCCTGAGCGGCTGGGACACGCTGACGCACGGCACGTTCTGGTCGCTGCTGGTCAACACGGGCGCGATGATGATCGTGTCGGCGCGCTCGCGCCCCGGCGTCGACGAACGCCTGCGTGCCGCGCCGTTCCTCGACCCGTACGCGCAACGTCCCGCACTGGTGGCGGGCGAGTGGCCCGGCAGCGTGCGCGTCGGCGACCTGCGCACGCTGGCCGAGCGCGTGGTCGGCGAGCGGCACGCGCGCCGCGCGTTCGCCGAGCAGGCGCAGGTGCTCGAACGCGAATTCCAGCCCCATGCGCCGGCCGACCGCGCCTGGGTGCAGTTCACCGAGCGCCTGCTCGCCGCCGCGATCGGTGCCGCTTCCGCGCGCATCGTGCTGACCAGCGTGCTGCGCGGCTCGGGCATGGAACTGGGCGAAGTGGTCGCGGTGCTCGACCAGGCCGGCCAGGAACTGCGCTTCAACCGCGAGATCCTGTCGACCACGCTGGAGAACATCAGCGCCGGCGTCAGCGTGGTCGACCCCGACATGCGCCTGGTGGCATGGAACCGCCGCTACCAGCAGATGTTCGGCTATCCGGACGGCATGCTGTACGTGGGGCGCCCGGTCGCCGACCTGATCCGCTACAACGCCGAGCGTGGCGAACTCGGCGACGGCGACATCGACGCGCAGATCAACAAGCGTATCCGCTACATGCGCGCGGGCTCGCCGCATATCTTCGAGCGCGTGCGCGCCGACGGTCAGGTGATCGAGATGCGCGGCCAACCGCTGCCGGGCGGCGGCTACGTCACCAGCTACAACGACATCACCGACTTCAAGCACGCCGAAGCGCAACTGCTGGAAACCAACGAGACACTGGAGCAGCGCGTCGCCGAGCGCAGCGAGGCCGCCGAGCACGCGCAACAGTCGCGCACGCGCTTCCTGGCGGCGATCAGCCACGACGTGCTGCAGCCGCTCAACGCGGCCCGCCTGTTCGTCAGTGCGCTGCGCGACAGCGAACAGGGTGCGGACGAGCAGGCACAGGAACGCAAGCATCTCGCCGAGCGCGTCGATGCCTCGCTGCGCGCCGCAGAGGAACTGCTGGATGGCTTGCTCGACGTCTCGCGCCTGGACGCGGGCGGCCTGCACACGCAGATCACCGACTTCGACGCGGGCGAACTGCTGCGCGAGCTCGCCGCGCAGTACGCGCCCGTGGCGGCCGGCCGCGGCCTGAAGCTGCACGTGCACGCGCGCGCGATCCCGGTGCGCAGCGACCGACGCCTGCTGCGCCGGGTGCTGCAGAACTTCCTCGCCAACGCGCTGCGCTACACCCGCGAGGGCCGCATCGTGATCGGCATGCGCGCGCACGGTGAGCGGATCGCGCTGCAGGTCTGGGATACCGGCCCCGGCATCCCCGAGAATCACATGCGGCAGATCTACAACGAGTTCCACCGCTACCAGCAGCCGTTCGACTGGGGCGAGCGCGGTCTCGGCCTGGGCCTGTCGATCTGCCAGCGCATCTCGCGCCTGCTGCAGCATGAGCTGGACGCGCGCAGCACGGTGGACCGGGGCAGCATGTTCTCTATCGTCGTCCCGCGCGGTGCCCCGCTCAGCGAACGACGCACATCGTCGCGCCGCACGCTGTCCAGCGACTCGCTGTCCGGCCTGCGCGTGCTGTGCGTGGACAACGACCGCGAGATCATCGACGGCATGCAGGCGCTGCTCGGTCGCTGGCAGGTGGACGTCATCACCGCCACGACGGTGGACGAGGCACTGGAGAAGATCGCCGAAGGCCCGGCGGTGATGCTGGTCGACTACCACCTGCATGACCGGCTCGACGGCCTGGCCACGCTCGACGCCCTGCGCGCGGCCAGCCCCGGCCCCATCGCCGGCGCCCTGCTCACCGCCGACGGACGCGACGAGCTGAAACGCGAAGCCCGCGAACGCGGTTACCGCCTGCTCACCAAGCCGGTGAAGCCTGCGTCGTTGCGTGCGTTCCTGGCGGCGCATCATCTGCCTGCGCCGTCCCCCACGACAGAGTGAGCGGGAAGCATCCCTCACACCCGCTGGATGGGTGACCTACGTTTCAGTGTTCCTTTTGCAACATGGACATACGCGAGGAAGCCGGACGCCATGAAGATCATTCTTGCCCTGCTGCTGTATGCGCTCTCCTGCCTGGCATCCGCCGCGACACTCGATGCGCGCGACAGGATCGGGGCATGGATCAGTCCGGAACCGCAGGGCTTTTTTGCGTCGCTGGCGCGGCTTTTCAGCACGCCGCCAAGGGATCGCCTTGAGATCCGGAAGGACGGGACGGTCACGCTCGTCCGGGAGCTCGGCGGCGGAAAACGCCAGACGCTCGTGGCGACACCCGCCGACGTCAGCCTCCACGATGACCTGATGATCGCCACGTTCCCGCTGGGCGCGGGCCACGCCAGGCTCGTGGTGACGGGCTGGAGCACCTCGCACTCGAAGCGCTTGATGGGCCATCTCTATCTCTACGATGCCAACGGCCTGTTCAACGGCATCCCGGTCGCGTTCGATCCGTCCCGTCATCCCTAGTCGATGCATGCCTCCCGCCTCAACGGGATCTCCATGTCGGTACACGCGAAGCACGGGCATCGACCGTTCACCGGGCCCGTGAATCACGCGTTCCCACGTGCCTTCTTGAAGGCGCAACAGTGGCCGCGCCCTGACCGAGCCCGCTTGACCGGACGTCCGCAGCCCACTCACTCTCGGCGCCTGAACGACCGCGCGGAACCGCGCTGACGGCCGGCTTGCCATCCTCCCTTCGAACGGCCGGGATCCAGACATAAACGTCCGCGATCATTCCTCATTCCCGGGACCGGCGGCGAACCGCGTTATCACCCCAAGTACGCCCTGATAATCCAGCCGACACCGCATCTCCGCAGAATATCGCCGGTGCCGCGAAGCCCCCCCCCCCCAGACGAGCAAGCGGCAAGCTGCTGATTGGAAAGTCCCCGCAGCATTGACGCCCTGCCTGTGCCAGCTGAATACTCCGGGTTATCACCCCTGTTTGGGGTCTATTAGGCGTTAGCTGACATGGAGAGGTCATCGCAAATGAAGTCAGAACAAGAACTGATTGCCGAACTTCAGAAGAGGTTTGCTGGAAGGAAAGGCTGGCTGCTTGGCGTTGATGGGGAGCAACGGGTCGGCAAGACCACGCTCGCTACCGTCTTAGCGAAGGAGCTACACGCCACCAAGCTGAGTGGCGATGATTTTGTTCGCCAAGGCCGCTTACCCTATCCAAAGGCGCTAGCTTTAGATGAACTGTCAGACGCAGTGGCCAACGTTCGTGCAAGCAATGGCTCCGTAATCGTCGAGAGTGTCATGCTGCAACTCATACTTGAGGGCATAGGGCAACAACCGGACGCAGTGGTGTACGTTCGCCGTGAAGCGTCAGATGGGAGTTGCGAGCATCCTCACCTTTTTGATCCGGAGTCACTTCGGAAAGCAATCGAGGATGACAAAGCGTTCGATGAGCGTTTTTTTCCCGGCCGCAAGAGTCCGAGCTTGGCGAGTGAGATCCTTGCCTACCATGAAGCGCGCCATCCGCACCAAACCGCACACTATGTGCTGAGCAATCGCTTCGCAGATGTCAGCTAACAATTCGTCCAAGCCGAACCCGCTTCGCGGGTCGGCTTAATTCAGGCGTTAGCGGCCATGATCAAGTTCCTGATAACTGGACTCCTTCTAGTGGGCGCCTTCAGTTTTCCAGCCTCTGCGTGCCAGCAGATCCTGGTCAGCAGCCCAACGATCAGAAAGAACGCCGACTTGGTACTCGAAGCTAAGGTTGTCTCAACCGAGCCAGATCATGGCCGTGACCCAAGGCCCGGTGACCCGGCACGCATACTTCGCCTTGAGGTCACCAGGACAGTAAAAGGCAAAGTAGGCCGCTCGATTAGCGTCCCGACAACAGGGTGCTACGTGCCGGCCTATGACACAGGAGAGTTGGTTACGGTTGTCCGCTTTCCCGGCGGCGAGTACCACGTTGTACCGAGACATCAGCAGTAGCGTGCTGCTGGCCGCTAACAATTCATTCAAGCCGAAGCCGCTTCGCGGCTCGGCTTAATTCAGGCGTTAGGCAACCAATGAAACACTTCCGCATCTTGTTGATAGCTCTCACAGTAGCGTCTTGTACGACAGCCGCTGGAGACTTCTCTCACCAGGACTTCATTGGAGTTTCGTGCAGCTCAAACGATGGCGGCAATACCTGCTTTGGCTACGGAGAGAGATACGAGAACGGAACAGAAGATGCTTGCGGCCGCATCCCAAATGGCGGGCCGGAATTCGCATTAAAGCTAACTAATGAGATCTCGGGATCCACCGTGTGCAGCACGGTAGTAAAGACTTCGGACACTCGTACCATGCCAGTCGGGGATAAGTTTTGCGCTGTTCATCTTCAGAGAAATGCAGATGGCCTGACCTATCGCTTCACTGACGACGAGCCTACAAAGATTCGGCAAATCTATCTGGCAAACAGGTCTGATAAGTGGTGCCAACATTTGGTTGACGCACTTTAATGCCTCGGTTGCCTAACAATTCATTCAAGCCGAACTTGTCCGCTGGCGCGGCCAAGTCGGCTTAATTCAGGCGTTAGGCACCGGAATGAGCACCTTTGCGTTCGAAGCAAAATGCGTGGTGACGGAGCAGTCTGAGGGCGAGTTTCATCTCGTGGGTTTCGCCGATCAAAAGTTCGACACGCGCTTCCACCTAATGCTCCAGCGCGCCCTCGAGCATGATGAGCAGGACATCGCCCTAAGCATGGACACCTATCACGTCGAGTGGCGCGGCCAGGGCATGTCCGGTTACGGTGGTATCTCGCGCTTCTTGCTTAGCCCAAACGGGGTTGAGGTCTCATTTGAGCCACAGGCAGTTGTGGAGCTGGATGGCATGGAGCACCTGTCCATTTCCTTTCAGTTGAGTCACGGCGAGTTCCTGATGCTGCGAGAGGCTCTCGGCAACATTTTCGTCGGCAGCGGCTGCCTAGTTGTGGCCAGTGCCTAACAATTCATAAGGCGTTAGGCCTCTCAGGACATGGATTCTTACCCCGCGGAGAAGGATCTGCTTGGGGCGCTAGACCGCTGCGATCACCTGATTCATGCGTGTGCTTCTGGGCGCCTTTCATTCGCTGACTTTCAAGCCGAGTACAACGACTTCTACTGGTCGTTTGCCTTGGACGGTCATGAATCGGATCAGGCTGGTCAAGCCGTGCTAGCCAAGTACGCCTCACGTATCGCTCTCCACCAAACGGTGGCGGAGGCCATTCTCGCCAAGGTTTGTTCGGACACAGACGCAGCGCAGGAGAGTTATCGCGCTGCAGGCCGCTTCGGCTCCACTGACGCGGTCACAAGACTTAAGCTTGTGGCGGAGGGCCTCCCGGGTAGAGAGGCCTAACAATTCAGTCAAGCCGAACCCGCTCGGGCAAACTCGATCGACATCTTGTCCCAAAGAACTTCCGCCATGAACTCAGAAAAGATACGTGTTGGCGTTGGCGCGATCGTCATGCGCGATGGACTGGTGTTGCTCGGGCAGAGGATCGGCTCGCACGGCGCTGGCACGTGGGCGCTTCCTGGCGGTCATCTCGAGTTCGGTGAGAGCGCCGCAGCGTGTGCCGCACGCGAAGTCCGCGAAGAGACCGGGCTGGAGATCAGGAACGCCGTCGCCGCTCCCTACACGAGTGACGTATTCGCCCAGGAGGGCAAGCATTACGTCACCTTGTTTGTCGTTGCCCAAAGCGATGCCGGTGATCCGATGGCGTGTGAGCCCGGCAAGTGTTCCGGTTGGCACTGGTTCCGCTGGGCGGAGCTGCCACATCCCTTGTTCCAGCCTCTTGCCACGCTTCGCGCGACCGGGTTCGTGCCGGACGGAGCAGTCTGACAAGGCTTCGAAGCCGATCTCGGCTCATGGGTCGGCCTGCCTGAGACGCAGGATGGATGGCACGCGGCTTCATCCTAGCGCACGTGAACACGTCGTCTTTGCATGACGTTCCGCATGATCGGGCGTCAGACCATCGGCCATTTTCACCGGAGATCGTGCATGGAAATCCCGCGCAGGCAGGCCCTCATCGCTGGAGCCGCCGCCATCGCATGCATCATCGCGCTTCAGGCGTTCAACAGCGTAGGCTGCTACGAGCACACGCTGCTGACGTTCCTGCAGGTGCTTGGCATGTTCCTGCTGGTGCCCCTGCTGCCCGCGCTGGTTTCGCTGTTCACCGCCAATCCGCTACGGGCGGTCGGGGCCTGCCTGCTGTTCGCGCCGTGGCTGGTGTTCGCCTATTACGTCGACTGCGTGCGCCCTTACCAGGGCGGCGGGGCGTCGATGATCTACGTGGCGGTGCTGCTGTGGGGCACGCCGTGCGCCATTGTCGGCGCCTTGCTGACGGGACCGGTGATGCGGCTGTTCGGACTGTCGGTGGCGCGCCGGTAGCCGGCCCTACTCCCCCTCTTCCGGCGGCAGGATGATGCCGTCGGGATCCACCGCCAGGCGACCGGCGGCGAGCACGGCCTGGGTGCGGTTGGTGACGTGCAGCTTGCGCAGGATGGCGGTGACGTGGGCCTTGATGGTGGCTTCGGACACGCCGAGGTCGTAGGCGATCTGCTTGTTGAGGCGGCCGGCGCCGAGCATCTGCAGCACCTTGAACTGCTGCGGGGTGAGGTCGCGCAGGCGCTGCGCGGTTTCCTGTTCGTCGCGGCTGGTGGCCGGCGCGTTGTGCGCTTCGTCGGGCACCCAGCGCTCGCCGTCGAGCACCGCGCCGATGGCCTGGCCGATGGTGTCCGAATCCGCGGACTTCGGAATGAAGCCCAGTGCGCCGTGGTCCAGTGCACGGCGCATCACGGCCGGCTCCTCGCGTGCCGACACGATGACCACCGGCAGCTGCGGGTGCAGCGCGCGCAGGTGGACCAGTGCGTTGAAGCCGTGCGCCCCCGGCATGTTGAGATCCATCAGCAACAGGTCGGCGTCGGGATGCGCGTCGACCAGCACGTACAGCGCATCGACGCTGTCGGCTTCGTGCAGCTTCACCCCCGGCATGACCCGTTGCACGGCGCCGCGCAGCGCCTCGCGGAACAGCGGGTGGTCGTCGGCGATCAGCAGGGTGGGCATGGCGTTGCGGTCCATCGTGGGGGAAGGGTAATCCGTAGGGGTCGTGCTGCACAGGTGCGGGCATCATCCGCCCGCACCGTGCCTGGTCCTCCGCCTCCCCGCGAAGGACCCGTGGTGCTTACTTGACCTTGCGCTCGGCGACCAGCGATTCCACCACCGACGGGTCCGCCAGCGTGGAGGTGTCGCCGAGCTGTTCGGGCGCGTTCTCGGCGATCTTGCGCAGGATGCGGCGCATGATCTTGCCCGAGCGCGTCTTCGGCAGGCCGGGCGCCCACTGCAGGTGGTCGGGCGTGGCGATGGGGCCGATCTCCTTGCGCACCCACGCCACCAGTTCCTTCAGCAACTCGTCGCTCTGCGCTTCACCGGCCTTGAGCGTGACGTAGGCGTAGATGCCCTGGCCCTTGATGTCGTGCGGGAAGCCGACCACGGCCGCCTCGGCCACCTTGGGATGCGCGACCAGCGCGCTTTCCACTTCGGCGGTGCCGATACGGTGGCCCGAAACGTTGATGACGTCGTCGACGCGGCCGGTGATCCAGTAGTAGCCGTCCTCATCGCGACGGCAGCCGTCGCCAGTGAAGTAGGTGCCGGGATACGTGCGGAAGTAGGTATCGATGAAGCGCTGGTGGTCGCCGTACACGGTGCGCATCTGGCCCGGCCACGAATCCAGCAGCACCAGGTTGCCTTCGGTGGCGCCGTCGAGCTGTTCGCCGTTGGCATCCACCAGTGCCGGCTTCACGCCGAAGAACGGCAGCGTAGCCGAGCCGGGCTTGAGGTCGATGGCGCCGGCCAACGGGGTGATGAGGATGCCGCCGGTCTCGGTCTGCCACCAGGTGTCGACGATCGGGCAGCGCGCGTCGCCGACCACGTCGTAGTACCAGCGCCAGGCTTCCGGATTGATCGGTTCGCCGACGCTGCCGAGCAGGCGCAGCGAGGCGCGCGAGGTCTTCTTCACCGGCGCCTCGCCTTCGCGCATCAGTGCACGGATGGCGGTGGGCGCAGTGTAGAAGATGGTGACCTTGTGCTTGTCGATCACTTCCCAGAAGCGCGACACGTTCGGGTAGTTGGGCACGCCCTCGAACATCACCGCGGTGGCGCCGTTGGCCAGCGGACCGTAGACGATGTAGCTGTGGCCGGTGACCCAGCCCACGTCGGCGGTGCACCAGTAGATGTCATCCTCGCGCAGGTCGAACACGGCTTCGTGCGTGTACGCCGCGTACAGCAGGTAGCCGCCGGTGGTGTGCAGCACGCCCTTCGGCTTGCCGGTCGAGCCGGAGGTGTAGAGGATGAACAGCGGGTCCTCGGCGTTCATGCGCTCGGGCTCGCACTCGGCCGGCTGCGCATCGACCACGGCGTCGAACCAGCGGTCGCGCGGCATCTGCATGTCGACCGCGCCGCCGGTGTGGCGCACGACCAGCACGGTTTCGACCGAGTTGGTGCCGGGCAGCTTCAGCGCGGCGTCGACGTTCGCCTTCAGCGGCACCTTCTTGCCGCCACGCAGGCCTTCGTCGGCGGTGATGATCAGCTTGCTGGCGCAGTCGGCCACGCGGTCGGCGATGGAGTTGGGCGCGAAGCCGCCGAACACTACCGAGTGGATGGCGCCGATGCGCGCGCAGGCCAGCATGGCGACGGCGGCGTCCGGGATCATCGGCAGGTAGATGGTGACGCGGTCGCCCTTCTGCACGCCCAGCGCGCGCAGCGCGTTGGCCAGCTTGCAGGTGCGTTCGTACAACTCGCGGTAGGTCACGCCGTAGGACGGCGTGTCGGGACCATCGGGTTCGAACAGCAGCGCGACCTTGTCGCCGCGATCGGCCAATTGGCGGTCCAGGCAGTTGACGCTGGCATTGAGTTCGCCATCCGCGAACCAGCGGATGCGGAAGTCGTCGAGGGCGTAGTTGACGTCCTTGATCTGCGTGGGCTTCTTGAACCAGTCCAACCGCTCGGCCGCCTTGCCCCAGAACGCCTCCGGATCGGTGATCGATGCCTGGTAGTCGCGCGCGTACTGCTCGCGCGTGATGCGTGTCTTGGCGGCGAATTCCGGCTTGACCGGATACAGGTCAGTCATGAGGTCCTCCCGGGACGTTCAAGTAAGGCGTCGATTCTGAAGCAAGAAGGGCGGAAGACGCGCGTCCGCAAGGACGGTGTCGGCGCATCCGGGGGATCGAGTTTGACGCATACCGGCGTGCGGCATTGCAGCATCCAGCTTAGACAATGGTCTTAAAGCACGCGGGTGGCGGAGTGCGACAGAACGCCGCACCCCTGTTTTTGTAGGGGTTTGCTTTTGCTGCACTGCCGTTACGACTAATGGCGAATAGGCGCTGCCGGTACGCAGGCGCAAGTCTCCTCCCAGCCGCGCAACGCGGCCATCAACCTTTCGGGAGGGGTTATGACCCAACGTTCCGCATTCGCGCGACGGCCATTGGCTGCCGCGCTGTTCGTCGCCTTGATCGCGCCGGGGATGGCGTTCGCACAGACCGCCAAGGAGAAGGCGCTGGAGGCCCGCGTCGCCGACCTGGAGCGGCAGGTGCAGCTGCTGCTGTCGTCGCAGCAGCAACAGCAGACCCAGATCACCACCACGCAGGAGCAGGTGACGCAGGTGCAGGCCGCACAGGCGGCCAAGCCCGCCGCACCGGCCGCCAAGCAGCCGATCCAGAACTCCACCATCCTGACCGCCTCCAATCCGGGGAGCACGTTCTCCTACGGCGGCTTCATCAAGATGGACGCGATGGTCACCGACACCAGCGATGGCCGCATCGCCGACGGTTCATCGGGCCGCCTGTTCTACGTGCCCAGCACCATCCCGGTCGGTGGCCCGACCGCCGACGGCGGCGATCCCTATGCCGACTTCCACGCGCAGTTCTCGCGCTTCTGGCTGAGCGCGGACCACGTGACCGAAGGCGGCGACAAGCTCAAGGGCTTCGTCGAGATGGACTTCTTCGGCGGCGGCAGCAACGCGCTGGCCGGCAACGAGACCGCGACGAACACCTACGCCGTCACGCTGCGCCATGCCTATGTCAGCTGGAACAACTGGCTGGCCGGCCAGACCTGGTCCAACTTCATGGACGCGGCGGCACTGCCGGATGCCGTGGACTTCGTCGGTCCCACCGACGGCACGATCTTCGTGCGCCAGGCGCAGTTGCGCTACACCATGGGTCCGTGGTCGTTCTCGATCGAGAACCCGCAGACCACCGTCACCCCGTACCTCACCGGCGCCCGCTTCAACAGCGGGGACAACGCCGCGCCGGACGTCACCGCGCGCTGGCTGACCAAGGGCGACTGGGGTCACTTCACCGTGGCCGGCATGGTGCGCCAGTTCAAGCTGCTGGACGAAACCGACACCGGCGCCTCCGTCAGCGTGTCGGGCAAGTTCAACCTGGGCAAGAACGACGACATCCGCTATGCGGTGAACGCCGGCCAGGGCATCGGCCGCTATCTCGCCTTCGGCGTGGGCAGCGACGTGGTGACCGAAGCCAACGGCGACATCAACGCGCTGGACGGCTACGGCGGCTTCGTCGCCTGGCGCCACGTCTTCAGCCCGAAGGTGCGCACCAACCTGATGTACTCCGCCTCGCACTTCGACAACGACACCGCGCTCACGGGCTGGGGAGTGACCGAGCGCACGCAGTCCATGCATGCCAACGTGATCTATTCGCCGTTCCCGAAACTGGACATCGGCGCAGAGCTCATCTACGGGCAGCGTTCGCTTGAGGACGACCGCGAGGGCGACCTGAAGCGTCTGCACACCTCCGTCAAATACACATTCTGAGGGGAATCCACATGAGTTCCACGTCTGCGCAGCATTCGTCGAAGGGCGAGCTGACGAAGGGCCACAAGAAGGTCATCTTCGCCTCCAGCCTCGGCACCGTCTTCGAGTGGTACGACTTCTATCTTTACGGTTCGCTGGCGGCCATCATCGCCAAGCAGTTCTTCAGCGGCGTCAACCCGACCACGGGCATGATCTTCGCGCTGCTGGCGTTCGCGGCGGGCTTCTTCGTGCGTCCGTTCGGCGCGGCCTTCTTCGGCAGCCTCGGCGACCGCATCGGCCGCAAGTACACGTTCCTGGTCACCATCCTGATCATGGGCATCTCTACCTTCCTGGTCGGCGTGCTGCCCAACTACGAAACGATCGGCATGGCGGCGCCCGTCATCCTCATCGTGCTGCGCCTGTTGCAGGGTCTGGCGATGGGCGGCGAGTACGGCGGCGCGGCGACCTATGTGGCCGAGCACGCACCGGACGGCAAGCGCGGCCTGTACACCGCCTTCATCCAGACCACCGCGACGCTGGGCCTGTTCCTGTCGCTGCTGGTGATCCTGGCGTGCCGCCTGTCGCTGGGCACGGAGGCGTTCGAGGCCTGGGGCTGGCGCATTCCGTTCCTGGGTTCGATCGTGCTGCTGGGTATTTCGGTGTGGATCCGCATGCAGTTGAGCGAGTCCCCGCTGTTCCAGCAGATGAAGGCCGAGGGCAAGGGTTCGAAGACGCCGTTCCGCGACTCGATGAAGGGCGGCAACCTGAAGCTGATGCTGCTGGTGCTGTTCGGCGCCACCGCCGGCCAGGCCGTGGTGTGGTACGCCGGCCAGTTCTACGCCCTGTTCTACCTGCAGAGCATCCTGAAGGTCGACTCCACCGTCGCCTACCTGCTGATCGCCGCCGCGCTGTTCCTGGCCACACCGTTCTTCCTGTTCTTCGGCTGGCTGTCGGACCGCATCGGTCGCAAGAAGATCATCATGGCCGGCTGCCTGCTGGCCGCGCTGACCTACTTCCCGATCTTCAAGGGCATCACCCACTACGCCAACCCGGGCGTGGAAGAAGCCAGCCGCACGTCGCCGGCCGTCGTGGTCGCCGACAAGAACACCTGCTCGTTCCAGTTCGACCCGATCCCGGGCACGCGCAAGTTCACCAGCTCGTGCGACCAGGCCACCGCGGCGCTGGCGCGCGCTGGCGTGCCGTACAGCGTGCAGGACGCAGCGGTCGGTTCGCTGGCGCAGGTGAACGTGGGTACCACCTCGGTGCCGTCGTTCGAAGCCGCCGGCCTGTCCGGCGACGACGTGAAGGCCAAGACCGCCGCGTTCGGCGGTGAGCTGAAGAAGGCGCTGGGTGCCGCCGGTTATCCGGAGAAGGCGGACACGGATCGCATCAACGTGCCGATGACGATCTTCCTGCTGTGGATCCTGGTGATCTACGTGACCATGGTGTACGGCCCGATCGCCGCCTACCTGGTCGAGCTGTTCCCGACGCAGATCCGCTACACCTCGATGTCGCTGCCGTACCACATCGGTAACGGCTGGTTCGGCGGCTTCCTGCCGGCGATTTCCTTCGCGCTGGTCGCGGCCACGGGCAACCTGTACTACGGCCTGTGGTACCCGATCGGCATCGCGGTGATGACGCTGATCATCGGCACGCTGTTCCTGCGTGAGACCAAGGACGTCGACATCACCAAGTAACAAGGTCCTCCCCCGCCGGCCCCTCCCAGGGCCGGCAACCTCGACGCCGGCCCTCGTGGCCGGCGTTTTCTTTTCGCATCACGGCGGCCGGCTAAGCTGGCCGTTCTTTCTCCACGGGAGCGCCGCCATGCCGCTGATCACCCTCACCGTCCGCGCACCGAAGGACGATGCGTTCAAGTCGTCGATCCTCGATGCCGTGCATGGCGCGCTGGTCGCGTCCGGCGTGCCGGCCACCGACCGCTTCCAGCGCGTGCTGGAGCTGTCGGCGGAAGACTTCCGTTTCGACCCGTCCTATCCGGACGTCGCCGGTGCGCGCGACGAAGACTTCGCGCTGATCGAGATCCTGTGGTCGGTCGGCCGCAGCGTGAAGGTCAAGAAGGCGCTGCTGGCCGACCTGATGCAGCGACTGGCGGCCGCCGGCCGCAACCCGGAGAACGTCATGGTCTGCTTCAAGGAAACCACGTGGGAGAACTGGGCGTTCGCGGGCGGACGCCTGATCCACACGTGACGGGCGTCAGCGCGGCGGTGCCGCCAGTTCCTTCTCGCTGAGGAAGCCGTCGCCGTTCGCGTCCTGGCGCTTGAAGCGATCCGCCAACTGCGCGAGATGCGCCTCTCGGGTGATCGGCTTGCCGCGACCGCCCGGCAGCTCGTCGACGGACAGCACGCCGTCGCGGTTGCGGTCCATGCCCTCGAAGGCATAGCTCATCCACGCCTGGTACTCGGCCAGGCTGACGCGGCCGTCACGGTCGGTGTCGATCCGCGCGAGGTACTCGCCGGTGGCGGTGACCTGGGCCGATGCCGTCAGCGGCAGGCAGGCGAGCACGAGCGGGAGCAGGAAGCGGGGCATGGCGGCATTGTAGGGCCCGGCGCTCTCCCTCACGTGATGCGGTCGGTCCTGCCGGATCACGGTCCTCGGCGGAGCGGCAGATTCGGGTACGCTGCTCGCGCACCAACCCTCCCCGCTCCGATGAACCTGCCCGTCTCCCCCGCTGCGGCCACGTCCGCCGCGCCCCTGTTCGAACTGGACCGCGCCACCGTCGTGCGCGGCGCGACCCGCGTGCTCCACAACCTGTCGCTGACCATCCCGCTCGGCCAGCACACGGCGATCCTCGGGCCGAACGGCGGCGGCAAGTCGACCTTCATCAAGCTGATCAACCGCGAGCTGTATCCGCTGGCCCGCGAGGGCGAAGCGCCGGTGAAGGTGTTCGGCCTGCGCCGCTGGAACGTCAACGAGCTGCGCAATCGCCTGGGCGTGGTGACCAGCGACCTGACCCGCGACCTGCAACAAATGCCGTACCTGCGCGTCGAGGACGCCGTGGTCACCGGCTTCTTCTCCAGCTTCGTGGTGCCGCCGCATCGGCAGATCGATGCCGACATGCGCACGCGGGCACGCAACGCGCTGGAGCAGGTGCGGGCGTCCGCATTGGCCGACCGCCACGTCGCGGAACTGTCCACCGGCGAGATGCGGCGCGTGCTGATCGCCCGTGCGCTGGTGCACGAACCGGAGGCCCTGCTGCTGGACGAGCCCACGGCCGGACTGGATCTGGTGGCGCGGCAGCATTTCCTGGGCCTGATGCGGCTGCTCGCGCAGCGCGGCATCACCCTGGTGTTGGTGACCCACCACATCGAAGAGATCATTCCCGAGATCGACCGCGTGCTCTTGTTGCGCGACGGCGCGGTCTACGCCGACGGCAACCGCGCGGCCACGCTGACCGAAGCGCATCTGAGCCACGCGTTCGGTGGGCCGGTACGCGTACGCTGCGAGGACGGTTTCTACAGTGCGGTGCCCGGCCATGCCTGAGCTGCCCGAAGTCGAGACCACGCGCCGCGGTCTGGCGCCGCACGTGGAAGGCCGCCGCATCCAGGCCGTGACGCTGCGCCGCCCCGACCTGCGCTGGCCGATCCCGCCGGAGATCACGCACGACCTGCCCGGCCAGCGCATCGATGCTGTCCGCCGGCGTGCCAAGTACCTGCTGGTGGATACGGCCGCCGGCAGCGCCCTGCTGCACCTGGGCATGTCGGGCAGCCTGCGGGTCCTGCCGGCCGATACACCGGTGACCGCGCACGACCACGTGGACATCGCGCTGCAGGGCAAGGAACAGCGCGTGCTGCGCTTCAACGACCCGCGCCGGTTCGGCTGCCTGCTGTGGCAGCCGCGCGGCGAGACCCATCCGCTGCTGCAGGGCCTGGGGCCGGAGCCGTTGTCGGACGACTTCGACGGCGACTACCTGTTCGACCTGAGCCGCGGCCGCAAGGCGCCGGTGAAGACCTTCCTGATGGACCAGGCGGTGGTGGTGGGCGTGGGCAACATCTATGCCGCCGAGAGCCTGTTCCGCGCCGGCATCTCGCCCCTGCGCGCGGCCGGCAAGGTCTCCCGGGACCGGTACGTGGCGCTGGCGGCTGCCGTGAAGGACATCCTGGCCCATGCGATCACCCGCGGCGGCACCACGCTGCGGGACTTCCTGAGCCCGGACGGGGCACCCGGCTACTTCGAGCAGGAACTGTCCGCCTACGGCCGTGGCGGCGAACCGTGCCCCCGCTGCGGGCGGCCGATGAAGCAGGCCAGCATCGGCCAGCGCGCCACGGTCTGGTGCGGCTACTGCCAGCGCTGACCCGCTGGAGGATCCCGCTTCGATCACGTCATGTGAGGTAAATGACGTTATATTCCCGCCCTTGGCACGTGGGGAAGACGGATGGCCGACGCACCTGACATCACCTTGTGGCTGGATTCGGCCCGTGGCGGCGACCGCGCCGCGCTGGACCGCGTGCTGGCCACGCTGTACCAGGAACTGCACACCATGGCGCGCCGCCAGCTGTCCGGCCAGCACGGCTACACGCTGGACGCCACCGCGCTGGTGCACGAGTCCTACCTGAAACTGCTCGGCTCCACCGGCACGGCCAAGTTCGAGGACCGCGCCCACTTCTTCGCCTATGCCGCCTCGTCGATGCGCAGCGTGGTGGTGGACTACGCCCGCAGCCGCCTGGCGCGCAAGCGCGGCGGCGACCTCAAGCGTGTCGCCGACATCCCCGAGGAGGTCGAAGGCAACCTTCGCCTGGACGAGGACATGCTGGCGCTGAACGACGCGCTGGAGAAGCTGGCCGCCGCCGACGAGCGCCTGGCCCAGGTGGTCGAGATGCGCTATTTCGCCGGCCTGTCGGAACTGGAGATCGCCGAACTGCTGCAGCGCTCGGAGCGCAGCATCCGCCGCGACTGGCAGAAGGCCCGCCTGTTCCTGCTGTCTGCGATGCAGGACAGCTGACCCCAGGCCAGCCGCACCGCGCCGATGGACGTCGAACGCTGGAAACGCCTGTCCCCATTGCTGGACGTCCTGCTGGAGCTGGAGCCGGAGGCGCGCGCGGAACAGCTCGAGATCCTGCGCGCGGATGATCCCGACACCGCACGCGAAATCGAGAAGCTGCTCGCGCTGGAGGAAGAGGGCGACGGGTTCATCGACCAGCCGCTGGTCGACAAGCCGGGCCAGCTGAAGCCCGGCACCCGCGTCGGCCCGTACCAGCTGGAATCGCTGCTCGGCGAGGGCGGCATGGGCATGGTCTGGCTGGCGTCGCGCGCCGATGGCCTGTACCAGCGCCGCGTCGCGCTGAAGCTCCTGCGCCCGGGCCTGGCCGACCCCAACCTGCGCCTGCGCTTCACCCGCGAACGCGAAATCCTGGCGCGGCTGGAGCACCCCAACATCGCGCGCCTGCTCGATGCCGGCGTCGGCAGCGAGGGTCAGCCCTACCTGGCGCTGGAGTACGTGGAAGGCGTGTCGATCACCGACTACTGCCTGGCCAACAACATCGGCCTGGAGGCACGGCTCGCGCTGTTCCTGCAGGTATGCGAAGCGGTCAGCCACGCCCATGCCAACCTGATCGTCCATCGCGACCTCAAGCCATCGAACATCCTGGTGACACCCAACGGGGACGTGCGCCTGCTGGATTTCGGCATCGCCAAGCTGCTCGACGACCCCGAGCCGGTGGCGTTGCATCCGCGCACCGAGGTGCGTGCGTTCACCCTGCACTACGCGGCGCCGGAACAGGTGCGCGGCGAACCCGTCACCACCATGACCGACGTCTATTCGCTCGGCGTGGTGCTGTACGAACTGATCGCCGGCACCAAGCCCTACCGCCTGCGCCGGCAGACCGACGCCGAGTGGGAACAGGCCATCCTGGCGGTGGAGCCGCTCAAGCCGTCAGTAGCCACGTTGCGCACCACCGACGGCAGCCGCAACGCGTGTCCCGACGCCCGTCGCACCGCACGCAAGCTGGCCGGCGACCTCGACAACATCACCCTCAAGGCGCTGCAGAAGGCGCCCGAACAGCGCTATCCGTCGGTGGAAGCGCTGTCGCTCGACCTGCAGCGGCATATCGAGGGCCGCCCGGTCCTCGCGCGCCCGCAGAGCGTGGGCTACCGGGTGCACAAGTACCTCGTGCGGCACCGCTGGGCGCTGGCCGGTGGCGGGGTGGCCGCCGCGATCCTGATCTCGGCGCTCGCCGTCAGCGTCCTGCAGGGGCGCCAGGCGATGCGCGAGACCGCGCGCGCGCAAGCGATGCAGGACTTCGTGATCGGCCTGTTCGACAACGCCAGCGCTTCGCAACAGGGCAACACCTTCGATGCGCGCGAGTTGCTGGCGGCGGGCGAGCGTCGCGGTGATCGCGAACTGGCCAACCAGCCGCGCGCGCAGGCGGAACTGCTGGGCGTGATCGCCCGCCTGCGGCTGGGTCTGGGCGACTACCACGAATCCCTCGCCCTGCTGGAAAAGCAGGCGCGCGTGCTGGCGGTGACCGACGACATCCCCGACAGCCTGCGCCTGCAGGCGTCCACGCAGCACGGCCGCGTGCTGCGCCTGCTGGGCCGCTCGCGCCAGTGCGTGCAGGCCATGGCCCCGATGGAGGCGCGCCTGGGTGCGCTCGAATCGCGCCTGCCCTTGCGGGTGGCCGAATTCCAGTCGCAGAACGGGCGCTGCCGGGCGGATGCCGGCGAAAAGCAGATCGCGCGGCAGATGTTCGACCGCTCGCTCGAGATACGCCGCAACCTGGGCGACGAAGCCGGCGTCGCCGAGAACATGCGCGACCTGGCGCAGCTGGACGTCGAGCTGGGCAATGCCGATGCGGGGGCCCGCGGCTATCGCGCCGCATTGACGCATCTGCAGGCGCACGGACAGGGCCGCCATCCGCTGGTGATCGAGATCCAACGCAGCCTCGCCCTGCTGTACCGCAATCGTGGCGAGACCGATGCCGCGCTGGCCGCGTTCCGGCGTGCACGCGCGCTGTCGGAGGATATCCACGGTCCACGCCACCCCCTCACCCAGGCGCTGCGCCGGCACATCGCGGCCGTACAGGTGGACCAGGGCCAGTTGCGCGAGGCGGACGAGGAACTGCGCCGCCTGCACGCGATGACGCTGGAGTCGCTCGGACCGCACCACCGCGATACGGCGTCCAGCTGGAACTCGATGGGCATCATCGCGTGGGAGCGCGGCGACAACGAGACCGCCGTGCGCGATGTCGCACAGGCCGTGGCGATCTGGCGCGCCAACGAGAGCCTGCAGATCCTGCCCGGTGGCCTGTTCAACTACGGCATGGTGCTGCACAGCGCCGGACGCAACGACGAAGCGCTGGCGGCGCTGGAGGAGTCGCGCCAGATGCGGGTGGGGACGATCGGCGCCAGCCACGCCCTGATCGGCGAGACCGACCGCATGATGGGCGAGGTGCTTGCCGCCAAGGGCGACCTGCGCGGCGCCACCGAGCGGTTCGACCGCGCCGTGCGGCTGACGCGCGTGGGCTTCGGGCCCGACCATCCGCGCACCTGGTTCGCCGAACTGTCGATGGCCCGCCACCTGACGCGGCTGGGACGGCCACAGGATGCGATCGCGCCGCTGCAGGTGCTGGCCGCGCACGAGGGCGACGGCAGCGAGGCGCCCAAACTGCGCTGGTCCGCACGCGCTTACCTGGCGGAGGCGCGCTGCCGCCTGGGCGACAAGGAACGCGCGCGCCGCGACCTGGACGCGCTGGCGGGCGAGCTTCGCGTCGCGTTGCCGGACGGCGGCATCATTCCCCGCGAGGTCGCCGCGCTGCGTGCCGCCTGCCGCTGATGCGGCTCAGCCCAGCGGCAGTGCCTGCTGCAGGGACTCGATGCGGCTTTCCCCGCGCGCGATCCGCTTGAACTCGGCGCGGCTGACCGACACGTAGCGTTCGTTGCCGCCGATCTCCACCTGCGGCCCGTCCTGTACGGCCAGCCCCTGCTCGTTGACGCGCACGGTCATGGTCGCCTTCTTGCCGGTATGGCAGATCGTCTTGATCTCGCTCATCTCGTCGGCCCAGGCCAGCAGGTACTGGCTGCCCTCGAACAGTTCGCCGCGGAAATCGGTGCGCAGGCCGTAGCACAGCACCGGGATGCGCAACGCATCGACCACTTCGCTGAGTTGCCAGACCTGTGCGCGGGTGAGGAACTGCGCTTCGTCGACCAGCACGCAATCCAGCTTGCCATGCGCGGCGATGTCGTCGCGTACCCACCGCTCGAGATCGTCGGCCCGATCGAACGCCACCGCGTCCGAACGCAGCCCGATGCGCGACGCCACGACGCCGGTTCCCGCACGGTCGTCCAGGCGCGGCGTCAGGATCGCCACGCGCATGCCGCGCTCCCGGTAGTTGTGCGCGGACTGCAGCAAGGTGGTTGTCTTCCCGGCATTCATCGCCGAGTAGTAGAAGTAGAGCTTGGCCATGCCGCCATTGTACGGGCGGCGGCGTTCCGCCTACTCGCCCTCGCCCGCTTTCAGCGGCTCGACGTCGCCGACGTCGACCCGGCCCTTCCTCGGCGCCTCCCACACCGCATCCTGCAGGCGCCAGTACAGCTCGGGCTGCCAGTACTTGCGGTCGTAGTACTGATCGCCGCGGACCGTCATGCCGGTGCCGGCCAGCGGACCGGTATGCGGAATGATGTCGAGGTTGCCCACGTAGCCGACACGGCTGCCGGTCATGCCGCTCACTCCGCGCCGGAGCGCTTTCTCCAGCCGCGGCTTGGCGGCGGCGTCTCCGTACTCCGCGAGGATCGCCTGCCCGCGCTCGATGGCCGCCTTGCGCTGCGCTTCATCCAGTCGCGCCCAGTAGAACTCGCGCTGCGCGAGGAAATCCGGATAGAGCCGCTCGGCGGCGATGTCCATCCAGGCGTAGGCGATGGCGCGATCCTGCGCAACGCCGGTGCCCTGCCAGTACATGTCCGCGATGATCGCCTGCGACGGCTTGTCGGCGTGGTAGGCGGCCCGCTTGAAACGCTCCAGCGCGCCCGGGTAATCCTTGCGCTCGTAGGCCCGCGCACCTTCCGCGCGCCAGCGCAGGTCGGGGTGCGCCGCCAGGAAGCCCTCGGTCATCACCGCCGGGTCGGCATTCGCCTGCTGCGCCATCGCAGGCCACACCGCGAACAGGACGGACAGGATCAGCACGCAGCAACGCAGGGCGTTCATGGTGGTATGCCTGCTTCCGGAGACCGGGAATGGCGCCATGCTAGGAGAAGCGGAACGCGGTTGTCTGTAAACTGATGGCCTACGCAGAAGTACGTCACATGCACGGTCTCAACCCCCCCCAACGCGCCGCCGTCCTTCACAGCAAGGGCCCCCTGCTGGTGCTCGCGGGCGCCGGCAGCGGCAAGACGCGGGTGATCGTGGAGAAGATCGCGCACCTGATCGCCGGCAACCACTTCCCGGCACGCCGGATCGCGGCGATCACCTTCACCAACAAGTCCGCCAAGGAAATGCGCGAACGCGTGTCCAAGCGGATCCGGGGTGATGCCGCCGAAGGCCTGACCATCTGCACGTTCCACGCGCTGGGCCTGAAGTTCCTGCAGATCGAACACGCCGCGGTGGGCCTGAAGCGAGGCTTCTCGATCTTCGATGCGGACGACGCCACCGCGCAGGTCAAGGACCTGATGTACGGCGCCAAGCCCGACGACATCGAAGCGGCGAAGAACCTGATCTCACGCGCGAAGAACGCCGGCCTGTCGCCCGAAGAAGCGCTGGCCGAAGCGCGCACCAACCGCGAGAAGGACGCCGCCCTGCTGTACCAGCGCTACCAGGATCGATTGACCACGTTCAATGCGGTGGACTTCGACGATCTGATCCGCCTGCCGGTGCAGATCCTGGAGAACAACCCCGAGATCACCGCGGCGTGGCGCGAGCGCATCGGCTACCTGCTGGTCGACGAATGCCAGGACACCAACGACGCGCAGTACCGCCTGCTGAAGGCGATCGCCGGCGAGCGCGGCGATTTCACCTGCGTGGGCGACGACGACCAGAGCATCTACGCCTGGCGAGGCGCGAACCCGGACAACCTGCTGCAGATGGCGAAGGACTACCCCGCCCTGCAGATCGTCAAGCTGGAACAGAACTACCGCTGCAGCAACCGCGTGCTGCGCGCCGCCAACGCCCTGATCGCCAACAATCCGCACGAGCACCCGAAGGCGCTGTGGAGCGACCAGGCCGACGGCGAACGCATCCGCGTGTGGGAGTGCCGCGACAACGAGCACGAAGCGGAGAAGGTCGCCGCCGAGATCTCGTTCGTGCACGCGTCGAAGAGCGCCGCGTGGAGCGACTTCTGCATCCTGTTCCGCGGCAACCACCAGTCGCGCGCACTCGAAAAAGCGTTGCAGCTGCTGCGCATTCCCTACCACCTGACCGGCGGCACCGCGTTTCTGGAACGCCAGGAAGTGAAGGACGCGCTGTCGTGGCTGCGCCTGCTGGTGAATCCGGACGACGACGCCGCCTTCCTGCGCGCGGTGCAGTCGCCCAAGCGCGAAGTCGGCGCC
Source organism: Pseudoxanthomonas sp. LjRoot143 (assembly GCF_964252945.1). Taxonomy (NCBI): domain Bacteria; kingdom Pseudomonadati; phylum Pseudomonadota; class Gammaproteobacteria; order Lysobacterales; family Lysobacteraceae; genus Pseudoxanthomonas; species Pseudoxanthomonas sp. LjRoot143. The sequence continues at coordinate 3,670,624 of NZ_CAXUPM020000001.1, forward strand.
ACCTCGCTGGCGAAGCTGGCCGAGATGGCCCAGCACGCGCACCTGCCGCTGTCGCGCGCCGCCGAGTCGATGGGCGCGTTGAAGGCCCTGCCGCCGCGCGCTGCGAACGGGCTCAGCGCCTTCGTCGACATCGTGCGCGACCTGCGCCGACACGCCGAGGAGCTGCCGCCGGCCGACCTGGTGCGCCGCCTGAGCGAGCGCTCGGGGCTTCTGGCGGACCTGCGCTCGCAGTGCAAAGACGAAGCCTCGTTCCAGCGCCGCCGCGCCAACCTCGACGAACTGGCCGACTGGTTCGAGGGCGGCCCGCGCGGCAGTTCGGCCGGTGACCTCGCCGCGCAGCTGGCGCTGCTGTCGCGCAACGACAAGGACGACGGCGGCAACCAGGTGCGGCTGATGAGCCTGCACGCGGCCAAGGGACTGGAGTTCCGCTACGTTTTCATCGTCGGCTGCGAGGACGGCACGCTGCCGCACGAGACCAGCGTCGAGGAAGGCAACCTGCAGGAAGAGCGGCGCCTGATGTACGTGGGCATCACCCGCGCCAAGGAACAGCTGTGGCTGAGCCACAACCGCGAGACGCGCCGCTTCGGCGAACGCCTGCGCCTGCAGCCCAGCCGCTTCATCGACGAACTTCCCGCCGACGAGCTGCAGCGCGACGGCGCCGACCCGGTCGCCGACGCGGAACGCAAGAAGGAACGCGCCAGCGCCGGCCTGGCCGCGATCCAGGCGATGTTCGACTGACCCGCGCCGACGGCGGTTGCGTTACGCTGCGCGGCATCGCACTCCGGTGGACTTGGGCATGACGCGCGACAGCAAGGCTTGGCGGTGGATCGGCTTCCTGATCGCCCTCGTCGGCGTCGGTTTCCCGTACTGGCAGCTGCCGCCGGAACTGGCCGGTCTGCCTCGCGCGCTCTACGGGCCTGGCCTGGTCGCTGTCGGCGTGATCGCGATGCTGCTGCGTGCCTTCGGCACCGGACGTTTCGCCACGCTATGGCTCCTGATTGCATGCGCAGTGCCGGCAGCCGTGCTCGTGCGGATGGCATGGGATGCGATGCATCACCTGCCACTGGCCGGCGCGCCCGTGGCGGACTTCGTGGTCGCCGGCGTGCTCGGACTCGGCGCATCCCTGGTCGGCATGCTCATCGGCAGCCTGTTCCTGCTGCGCAGCAGCCGTCGCCCGAAGTGACCTTCTCCGGAGCGTTCGCCATGGAACCGCGCCTCGCCGACATCCGCCAGATCGCCATCACCGTCGGCGACGTCGACACTGCGCTGGCCTTCTATCGCGACGTGCTCGGCCTTGCCTTCCTGTTCCAGCCTGCTCCCACGCTGGCGTTCCTGAGCGCGGGCGACGTACGCCTGATGCTGACCACGCCGCAGGGCGCGGGTGCCGTCGGTGCGAACTCGATCCTCTACTTCAGCGTGGATGACATCGTCGCCACGCAAGCCGCGCTGGTGGCGCGAGGCGCGACGGAAGAGCGTCCGCCGCAGCTCGCCGCGCGCATGCCCGATCACGAACTATGGACGGGCTTTCTGCGCGATCCGGACGGCAACCTGGTGGGCCTGATGGAAGAGAAACGGTGACCGCGCACCTGCAGGCCTAGCGGACAACCTCGGGCGTATCGCGAACAACCTCCGCCGCCGGCCGCGATGCGGCATCCCTCGCCACCAGTTCCTTCGCCATCTCCGCCTGGAACTCGCGCGCCCAGGGTCCGCGCAGATATTCGACGACAACGGCCGGCATGAGACCCGCACCATTACCCGCGCCCTCGCGCGACACCTTCTCCACGATGTCGTTCAGGCCCGGCCGATGGATCGGCTCCATCGCCGACGCCGGAAGGCCGGTCTCCGGCCGGACCGCAGGCTGCGGCATCGTCCCGGTACGGCGTTCGAACCGGGCGTCGAGGGCTTCGTCGATCGGCTCCTTGCGGTTGCAGTCGTCCACGATGCCACGGCGGCACAACTTATCCGGGGCGAGATCAGTCTCGCGATCGCGCACGCCGTCGCGATCGAAACCCTTCGTGCCATAGAGCCCTGCCATGTGCTGGTCCGAACGGTGGATCACGTACTGATCCGGATCCTCGGGAGGGGCACGTTTTTCCAGGTATGGCCGATCGCTGAGCCTGTTGAGGAATGCGACGCCGAGGTTGAGACTTTCCGTGCCCAGACCGTTGCGCCGGTAGGTATCGCCGATATCGCTATGGGCACCGGCCACCCACGCGTTGTAATTGCGGTGGTCTTCGCTGAAACCCGCGGGCACGTGTTCGCTGGACGGAAAGAGATCGCGCCGTTCGTGCTGGGCGGTGATCTGGAACGTCGTCAGCGTGGAGGGCGGCAGGCGACGGTCATGCTCTTCGACACCAGTGGAGACGGGGTCGAAGAGCAACGCGACCTGCGGTGTCTTGCCCGGCTCTACCAGAAGCGGACGGTCGGCGTATTCGACGCGCACGACAAGTCCTTCGGCGTCCCGCTCGATCTTCGCCCCTTGCGGATCGCGGATGCCACGCTCATGCACCATGCGCTCCAGCGCGGCGATACCTTCGGCTCCCCGACTGAAGCCGACGCCCGCGAGCCGGATCTGCGCGTCAGGATCTTCGTCCAGCCATTTCTTGGCCTGCTCGCAGAACTGCAGATAGGCGGTCTCGACCCGCTCGTCGAAGGTATGGCCGAAGCGGCCGTCCCACCATTTCTCCGGCGTCCTCAGCAGTCCATTCTGCGTGTAGGTGCCTTCGACGTAGCCTGCCGAGATGCGCGCGTGCTTCAGCTCTTCGATCTGCTCGTAGAGCTTGGCGACGGCGCTCCATTGCTCCGGATCGTCGTCGACCATACTGTTGCCGGTGCCGTCCATCGCGGCCACGTACAGTCGATCATGCGGCCGGTCCTCACGAAGAAAAACCGGAATCCGGAGCTGCGAAAGATCGCTCTCTGCACGCCGGTAGCTGTCGCGACCAGTATCGCCTGCCAGTTCGACATCGATGCCACCATCGCGATGCGCTGAAGGATTTCCTGACCCCATGGCGAGCACTCCCTGCTCAGTAGGTGCGACTGAATACCTTGATCAGATCATCGCGGAAATCGCTGTGCGGACGATCGGGAAACTGCGGCTTCTTCAGCGCGATCATGTCCCGCATGTATACACTGATGGTGCGATCATTGACCTCAACGATGATTTTGGGTGTTCCACTGGACGCCGGATCCAGTGCGTCCTCGCGCGCGACATGGTGGCGGATCAGCTGGTCCTTGAATATCTCGCCGATGTCGATCTTCGCCTCAAGCGGCGTACCGTCCTTCGAGCGCCAGGTCACCGTGGCAGGAGGAGGAAAATTCGGGATGGGGCCGCGACCGGCGCTCAGCAGTTTGTCGAGCGGTCGGCCATACGACTCGACCGAGGGCGATGGCTTGTCTTCCGCGCCATGCCTGAAACCCCGATAGAGGACTTCGCACGACTGGGTGTCGAAGCAGTGGGCGCCAAAATAATGCGCCCTGAACTTCAACGGCCACTCGGCACCGACGTTGGTGTAGTGGCCTTCTGGCAACCCGGTGGACGAGGCGGGAGGCGTGGAGGTGGACATGGTGGCATTGCATCCTGTCGTGGCAACGGAGATCAACGCGCCCGTGGCGATGCTCCGAAGAAGGCGTCGTTCCATGAGGCTTTCCTGACCATTCAGCAGCCCCACGTTATCGCGCGGCGGATACACGCGCAATCCGCGGCGGAGATGTGAAGAACGTGTGGAGGAGTGCTACTCACGAAAGGAGTGGAAACGATGCTGGGCTCGTACGTCCGTTTGCGACGCATCGGACACACTTCATCCATTTACCGGACGCGACAGCCACCGGTTACTCAGGCTGCCTCTCCAGGATCGTAATACCCGGACAGCGACTCGACGCGCACCATCGACGTTCGCAGCGCAAGCACGACATCGTCCACACGGAACTCCACGTCCCACGCGCCACCAGCGGGCCGCATCGCCAACCGTCCGGACATCGTGGTCGCGAAGCCCGACAACGTGAACGCGCTGATGCCGAAGCAGGCCAGTTGCAGTTGCGTGCGGTTGGCATCGCCACCCCAGCGCGCGGGCAGCGGATTCGGCACGGCATCGACATCGAAACGCAGGCGCACGCGGGGACCATCGCGGTGCAGGATCACCTCATGCAGGTCGATGGGCCGCGCACCGATATCGGACGGCAGCTGCGCCAGTGATTGCGGATTGGATACGGCAACCGTCCAGTCCATGGTGCCGCTCAGTCGCTGGGGCGCTCGGCGAGCAGTCGCTCGACCTGTTCGCGCAGCGCGGCGACCTCGCCTTCCAGCGCCGCGACACGGGCTTCGAGCTCGGCGCTCGCAGGCTCGCTCGACGACACGGACGGCAGACGCGCCGCGATCGCCGCGACATCCACGGGCCCACTCAACAGGTGCGCATAACGGTCCTCGCGCTGGCCGGGGCCGCGCGGGATCTGCACGACCAGGGCGGTCTCGCGCTGGATCAGGCGATCGAGGTGATGGCGGACATCATCGGCATCATTGAACTTGAACAGCCGCTCGCTGCGCGCGAGCAGTTCGTGCACGGTCTGCGCACCGCGCAGCATCAGCAGGCCCAGCAGCACCGCCTGCTGCTGCGGAATGCCGAAGAACGCCGCGGTGCGGTGCTCGTAGCGCTCGGCGCGCGAGGAGAACACCTGCTTCGCCAGCCCCTTCTGTTCCAGCTGCCGCAGGGCGTGGTTCACCGCGCCGGGATCCAGCGCCATCACCGGCTCGCGCGCGGTCTTCTGGTTGGCGGCCGCCTGCGCGGCGTTGACCGTCAGCGGATAGGTCTCCGGCGTGGTCGCTTCCTTTTCAATCAGGCAGCCCAGCAGGCGGGCCTCGGCGGCATTCAGGACGGGCGCGGTGTCTTCCATGGAGGCATCGGGAACAGGAGCGGGGCCGGCAGGATAACCCGCATGCCGTTGCGCCGAACGACGGGTGTAACACCGGTCGGCTAGAATTCCCGCACATTCGAAATGGGATCTTCCATGCGCGTTTCCCTGCTTGCCGCCGGCCTGGCGGCGTCGTTGCTGACCCTGGCCGCCTGCAAACGCACCGAACCCGCCGCCGCCCCGGCCGAGGCCGCCGCGCCTGCCGCCGCCGCAGCGAAGCCCACCGGCACGCACGACAACCTCAACGCGGTGGCGTGGGTGCAGACCTCGGTCGAATACCGCGCGATCACCACGCAGACGTTCCGCGCGGCCGCCGACCACCTCGATGTCGCGCTGAAGGAAAAGAACTGGGACGCGCTGGTCCCGAGCGAACGCGGCAACGCCGCCACCGGCCTGAAGCCGGCCGTCGTGATGGACGTGGACGAAACCGTGCTGGACAACTCGCCGTACCAGGCGCGCCTGATCCGCGACGGCAAGGAATACGACGAGATCAGCTGGGACCAGTGGGTCGCCGAGAAGAAAGCCAAGCCGCTGCCGGGCGTGGTCGATTTCGCCAGGGCCGCGGCCGAGAAGGGCGTGACCATCCTGTACATCTCCAACCGCGCCGTGCACCTGAAGGAAGCCACGCTGGCCAACCTGCGCGAGGCCGGCCTGCCGGTCGCCGACGACAGCGTATTCCTCGGCCTGGGCACGGTGCTGGAAGGCTGCGAGCAGAACGGTAGCGAGAAGAACTGCCGCCGCCGCCTGGCCGGCCAGCAGTACCGCGTGCTGATGCAGTTTGGCGACCAGATCGGCGACTTCGTGCAGGTGGAAGCCAACACCCGCGACGCCCGCCAGGCGCTGTTCGACGAGTACGACGACTGGTTCGGCGAGCGCTGGTGGATGCTGCCCAACCCGACCTACGGTTCGTGGGAGCCGGCGCTGTTCAACAACGCCTGGGACCAGCCGCCCGCCGCCCGCACGCAGGCCAAGCGCGACGCGCTGGACTACGCCCCGTGAGCGCACGCGGGCCGGTCGCGCTGACTGCACGCGAGCGCCTGATCTTCGCGCTCGACGCCCCCTCGGGTGCCGACGCGCTGGCGTGGGTGGACCGGCTGGGCGATGCGGTGCAGTTCTACAAGATCGGCATGGAGCTGCTGGCCAGCGGCGACTATTTCACCGTGCTGGACGAACTGGCCCGCCGCGACAAGCGCGTGTTCGTCGACCTGAAGTTCTTCGACATCCCCGCCACCGTAGCCGGGGTGATCCGCGGCCTGTCGCGCTGGCCGGTGACCTACGCGACCATCCACGGCTGGCATGCCGGCATGATGGAAGCGGCCGCCGAGGCGCGCGCTGGCGAGCTGCGGTTGCTGGCCGTGACCGTGCTGACCTCGATGGACGGGGGCGACCTGCGCGCCATGGGCATCAACAGCGGCGAACCGGCGGACATCGTCGTGCAACGCGCGCTTTCGGCGCAGACGGCCGGCATCGACGGCGTGATCTGCTCCGGGCAGGAGGCGAGCATGATCCGCGCGGCGACCGGTCCCGGCTTCTCGATCGTCTGCCCCGGCATCCGCCCCGGCGGCCCGGTCGGCGACGACCAGAAGCGCACCGTCGGCGTGGCCGAGGCGTTCTCACTGGGCGCCGACGCCATCGTGGTCGGCCGACCGATCAGCAAGGCGACCGATCCGCGCGCGGCCGCCGAGGCGATCCAGGCAGAAATCATCACCGCCATTAAGTAAAATCAATAACTTGAAGTAAATTACTTCAGGTATTGCCTTAGCATTCGGGCGCAGTTAGTCTGTGCGCATCCGGCCTCTGGGCCGGAGATGTGCCACAACACTTCGTCCTCCGGCTTCGGCCGGATTTCAGGAGGTCCGCGGGGTCGCAAGACATCCGGACCTCCTTTTTTATTGCCCGGAGCACGGCAACTTGCGACGCCCATGCTTGCCGCTCCCGCCACGGGCCGCGAAGATGCGGGGCGACTGGGGAGTCACACCGCATGAAGCCGAAGCCGTCCGCGTCCGTCCTGCGCGTGCTGGCAGCCCTCGGGCTGTCGCTGGTGCTGCTGGCCGCCTGCAGGAAGAGCGAGCCCGTGGAACTCGCCGGCGCCGCCAGCGAGCCGGCCGCGGCGGTTCGCCAGTTGGCGACCCACCTGCAGCGCAACGACCTGGTCGGCTTCGCGCGCGATGCCGTCCCGCCGGACGTCCACGCGCGGCTGGACATCGCTTGGCGCGCTGGCACGAGCCGCTGGCCGCTGACCGAGCTGCCGCTGGACGACAAGCTGGTGGCGATGCTGGCCGCGCTGTCGGCCAAGGATGCCGAAAGAACGCTGCAGCGCAGCTTCGAGCGCCAGTTCGCCCGGCAGGACCGCGATCTGAAGGAGGCCGCGCGCACGCTGGGCCTGTTCGGCGTGCAATACGTGAAGAACGAGGGCGACTACACCCAGGAGGAACGCGACCACTACGCGCAGGTGATCGCGGCCCTGGGCGACTGGGCGCAGCAGGCGCCGCTCGGTGATCCGGCGCTGGCCAAGGCCACGCTGGCGCGGCTGGCGCCGGCGGCGCGACGCAGCGGGCTGACCACCGAGCAGGCCCTGAACGACGCCGGCATGGCTGCCAGCCTGCAGCGGCTGACGCCGTTCTTTATCGAGGCCAAGGCCACGTTCACGCGCTACGGGCTGCCGCTGGACGCCACGTTCACCGACTTGCGCACGGGCCTTGTCGAACAGAAGGGCGACACCGCCACCGTGCGCATCCACTACCCGCTGGGCGAGCGCGAGATCGACACCGTGGTCAGCCTGACCCGGCGCGACGGCCAGTGGTACCTGACCGACTACCTCCGGCATGCCGACGAGGTGCTGGCGGCCGCGACGCCTCCCTTTCCGCCGACGAACCTACCGGCGCCACCTGCCGACGACGCCCCCGCCAGCAAGCCCTGACGCGCGGCAACGCTCTTTCCTTTAGACTTTCAATTACTTACGGCCACTGCACCGCCCGGGTTGTCCCGCTGGCTCAGGATAAGCACCGCCCGCCGAGGGCTGTAACCGCTTTCCAGCCAGCCATGGCCGTGGGCCATAATGCGGACGATGCCTGAACAGAACTCCCTGCCGTTCCCCGACGGTCCCAAGCCGACGCCGCCGGAGAAGAAGTCCGATGCGACGGATGCGGCTGCGCCCGCGACCTCGCCGGATCCCGCTGGCCGCGACGTTGCGCCGGTGACCGCGGGCGTGCCGATGGCACCGCCCGTCGCCACCCGCCAGGCCAAGCGCCCGTTGTGGGCGCGGATGCTCGGCCGGCTCGCGGACCCGTGGCTGGCCTTGAACATCGAGCCCGGCGTGCCGGCCGACCTGCTCGACGGCCGCCCGGTCTGTTATGTGCTGGAAGACTACGGCCTGTCGAACGCGCTGATCCTCGATCGCGCCTGCCGCGATGCCGGCCTGCCCTCGCCGCTGGTGCCGCTGCCGGTCGGCGGCAATCCGCTCGGCCGCAAGCGCGCCTACGTGGCGCTGTCGCGCCGCAACGCCAGCACGCTGATCCCCGACCAGATCAGCGCCAAGACCCACTCGGGTTCACTGGCCAAACTGCTGGACGCGCATCGCGCCAGCCCGGCGCTGGACGTGCAGCTGGTGCCGGTGTCGATCTTCGTGGGCCGCGCGCCGGACAAGCAGAGCGGCTGGTTCTCGGTGCTGTTCTCCGAAAACTGGGCCATCGTCGGCCGCTTCCGCCGCCTGCTCGCCATCCTGCTCAACGGCCGCGGCACCATCGTGCGCTTCGCGCCGCCGGTGTCGCTGCGCACGACGGTCGACGAAGGGCTCGAGCCCGAGCGCACCGTCCGCAAGCTGTCGCGCGTGCTGCGCACGCACTTCCACCGCATCCGCGAAGCCGTCATCGGCCCCGACCTGTCGACCCGCCGCCTGCTGGTCGACCAGGTGCTGGCCGCCGATCCGGTGAAAGAGGCCATCGCCGAACAGGCCAGGCGCGACAAGTCCAAGCCCGAGGACGCCTGGAAGAAGGCGCACGCCTACGCGTGGGAAATCGCCGCCGACTATTCCAACCCGGTGGTGCGCTCGGCCAGCTTCCTGCTGAGCCATGTGTGGAACCAGATCTACGATGGCGTACTGGTCCACCACCTGGACAAGTTCAAGGAAGCCGCGCCGGGCCACGAAGTCGTCTACGTGCCCTGCCACCGCAGCCACATGGACTACCTGCTGCTGTCGTACCTGCTGTACGAACGCGGCATCGTGCCCCCGCACATCGCCGCCGGCATCAACCTCAACCTCCCTGTTGTCGGCACGTTGCTGCGCAAGGGCGGCGCGTTCTTCATGCGCCGCAGCTTCCGCGGCAACCCGCTGTACTCGGCGGTGTTCACCGAATACGTGGCCCAGCTGGTCTCCGGCGGCTACTCGCTGGAGTACTTCATCGAAGGCGGGCGCTCGCGCACCGGCCGACTGCTGCCGCCGAAGGGCGGCATGATTTCGATGACGCTGCGCGCGTTCCTGCGCCAGCCGCGCAAGCCGGTGCTGTTCCAGCCGGTCTACATCGGCTACGAGAAGCTGCTGGAAGGCACCAGCTACCTGGACGAACTCAGCGGCCGGCCGAAGGAGAAGGAATCCATCTGGGCCGTGCTGTGGGGCATCCCCAAGGTGCTGCGGCAGAACTACGGCCAGGTGGTGGTGAATTTCGGCGAGCCGATCCCGTTGAACGACGCGCTGGCCAAACACGCGCCCGAATGGGACGGCACGCCCGTTGGCGAAGAGGAAAAGCCGGCCTGGCTGTCGGACATCGTCGATGCGCTGGCGCAGCAGATCCAGGTCAACATCAACCGCGCCGCCGACGTGAACCCGATCAACCTGCTGGCGCTGGCGCTGCTGTCCACGCCGAAGCACGCGATGGGCGAGGCGGACCTGATCGCGCAGATCGAACTGTCGAAGACGCTGCTGGCCGAACTGCCCTACTCCGACCGCGTCACCGTCACCCCGCATTCGCCGGACCGCATCATCTCCCACGCCGAGGAGATCAACATGCTGCAGCGGATCAAGCATCCGCTCGGCGACGTGTTGAGCGTGGACGACGACACCGCGGTGCTGCTGAGCTACTACCGCAACAACGTGCTGCACCTGTTCACCGCGTCGTCGTGGATCGCGTGCTGCTTCCAGAACAACCGCCGCATGAGCCGCGCCGGCGTACTGCGCCTGGGTCGCACGCTGTATCCGTTCCTGCAGGCCGAGCTTTTCCTGCCGTGGACGGAGGACGAGTTCGCCGAGCGCATGGAACGCACCATCGAGGTGTTCGTCCGCGAAGGCCTGCTGCAGCAGGTCAACGACGACGACGGCGGCATCCTCGCGCGCAGTGCCGGCCAGACCGACGAGGTGTTCCGCCTGCGCGCGATCGGCCATTCGCTGCAGCAGGCGTTCGAGCGCTACTACATCGCCATTTCGGTGCTGGTGAAGAACGGCCCGGGTACGCTGGGCGCGGCCGAACTGGAAAGCCTGTGCCAGCAGGCGGCCCAGCGCCTCAGCCTGCTGTACGCCCCGGCCGCGCCGGAGTTCTTCGACAAGACGCTGTTCCGCGGCTTCATCCAGAAGCTGCGCGAACTGAAGCTGGTGTGGCCCGACGAGAACAGCAAGCTGCTGTTCGACGAACGCCTGGACGCGTGGGCGCGCGACGCCAAGGCCATCCTCGGCCGCGAACTGCGCCACACCATCGAGAAGGTCAGCCCGGAAGCGGCCAAGCCGGCCGAGCCGGTGGTGGCGTCGCAGGATTGACGCCCGCGCTGCGGTCGCGCAGGTCGACACGCAGTTCGCCCCCGACGCGGATGATCGTGCGCAGCGATGACCAGCCGCGAACAGCGCTGGCTGGCAGGCTCAGAAGCCTGTTCCCGCCGCCTTGTCGCAGTTCATGCGAAGGAACTCCATCGCGTAAAGAACGCGTGCGGCCAGATCCGTCGCGCCCAGATCAACGGAAGACGCGCTATCGACGCCGCGTTGGTGGATCAGTACGGTTGCTCCACTGGACGTCGCTTTGACCTGCGTGACGTCGGACCAGGAAATCGTGTCCTTCGCAGTCGTCCCATTCACGAAATTCTGCGGATAGTACTGGTGGGCAGGACTGCTTTTCCAAGGCAACCAGCGCCCCTGCTCACTGGTGTCGTAGACGCGTTCACTCGATTGCAAGTCGATGGATGAGGTGTCATGCAGGATTTCGGTTACGCAAAGATCCGGACTGCGAACGTCGACCACCCTGGCTGCTCCAGAAAACTTGATACGACTGAACACCAATCGGCCCTTCAGTTCCTCGAAACTCGCCATAAACGTTCCGCTCTGATAGCCGTTCTGCGGAAGTGTCATGGCAAGGAATTCCTGTGCCCCCTCGGCAGTCTGCTCGGGTTGCGCGGCGGCTTGCCCGGCCAGCGCAATGCACGCGACGAGGACTCCTCCTTTTTGCGATCCGTAGCGTTCTTGCGAACTTCATTTCGACGCCCCCTTGCTGTGATGGTCCTGCGGGATACTTCACTGTGGTCTTGCCGGACATGTCGCATCAACAATGCAGACCCACGCCCCGGATCTCTCCACCTGCGCGCGCGATTTCGCCGAGGCCTTGGAGCGAACCGGCGTCCATGGAGATTCCTCCGCTCAAGGCATGGTTCCTCACTGGCCTGAGCTCTTGACCGTGCCTACGGTCTTGCAGGTCTCCTTCGGCGCAGCGCAGACGATTGGCGCGGAGCACTTGAACTCGAACCGGGGAGGGTCGTTCGCGGGGCGCTTGGCCATCTGTGCGACCGGCATTTGCGCCCATAACGACCTGTCCTCGCGGACACAGGCGATCCCGCCCGCGCTGTAGGCAGGATTGCCGGTATTGATCCTGCACAGATGGGCCGCATCCCGCGCGAATGCTGCGCGGGCATCGGCTTCGGCGGCCTTGAACATGGACGTCGGCGTGGTCCTGAAGGGCGCGCTGGTGCAGACCTTGCGCGGTTCGGCTCCGGACTCGGGCGGGCGCGCACCGGCCGCCGTCGGAGCACCGCGCGCTCTCGCTGCCGCTTCGCGCATCTCCACGAGGCGCCGCGCCTCAGCCTCGCGGTGGCTTCCGAGGCGCTGGGTTTCCCGCGCCACTTCCGCCGCCTTGCGATTGCGCTCCGCCTCGGCGGCCTTGCGCTGGAGATCGGCCTGCGCCTCCCGTTGCCGCTGCTCGCGCTCAAGGCGCGCCCGTTCGGCAGCGGCGCCCGGGTTCGCCTTGTCGGCGGCGGCCTGTTCCGCGGGCGATGCGGCCTTGCAGTAGCCAAGGGCGATGCACTTTTGAGGCGTGACGCAATAGCGATCCTCAAGGTCATCTACCAGCATGCCGACCGTGTTGATCTGCATGTCGCGGGCGATGTAGACCGTCCGTCCCTCGGAATATGCGTTGGTTTCCCTGCAAGGCAGCCAGATTCCGACCTGTGCATGCACGATGTACGGTGCTGCCAGCAGCGCAAGTGCGAGCAGCAGGCGGAGGGCAGTTTTCACGCACTCCCCTCCCTCAAGGCGAACCTGTCCGGGTTCGACGCATCGCCACCGGAAGCCGAGAAAGCTGGCAGGAACATCAGAACCCCGTCCCCGAGGTGGCATCGCACTCCAGGCGCAGGAACTCCATCGCATAAGCAACGCGCGCGGCCAACGGCTCGGAAGCCAGCTTGAAGCGGATGGCCGGCTTGATCCCGCTTACGGCCACGCTGGTGCCGTCCTGCTTGACCTCGGCCACCTTGTCCCAGTCGATGCCGTAGGACGGCTTGCGGTAGGGCAGGCTGACTTTCCAGTAGTTCTTCTGCCCGCTGTCGACCTCGATGTCCTTCGCCTGTACCTCCGGCGTGGAGATCTGCGAGGCGCAGCGCGTCAATTTCATGATCGACGTCAGCCTGTATCCGCCAACGTCGTGGGTCGATGTCTTGTAGTCGCCGCAGCCGTATTCGCCCGCCTTGAAACCGGAGGCCGTGTCGTAGCTGTAGTAGCGACAGAAGGATTTGCTCGCTCTCACCTGTCCCCAGCCGTTTCCGTCGTCCAGTTCGAACGTCGTGGCTCCCTGCTCGACCACTTTTGAGAGGAACAGGTGGGCACCTTCCACCGTCTGCTGTTGCGCATGGGCCTGGAACGGGGCAACCAGCAGCGCGAGGACGCATACCTTCTTCGAGATGTTCATTCGTTTTTCCTTTTCGCCCGTCCGGGCATAGTCATTTTTGAGGTGATGGCGTGCAGCGGCGGGCCCATTCGATGCAAGGCCGGTGGCGGCGTGCGGGAGTGGAGGCTCACGATCTCTGTTCTCAGCAGCCCGTCACGTCGGTCACCCGCACCGTGACCTGCTCCACCGGACACGACAGCGGAGAACCGGGAATGGCGATCGCATCGCCCACGCCCATGCAGCTGCCGCCGACGTAGTTGTGCTGGCTGCCCTGCACGCCCGCGCCCTGGGCGACGCCGGGGCAGCGCGCCTCGTAGTGCACCGTGACGCAGCCGTTGACGGTGGTCTTCGGGCCGATCACGTAATAGCGGCCGCTGCCGCCCAGGCAGGTGTCCGCGCGCAGGCGCAGCGTGCTGCGCGCCAGGTGCAGGCTCTGCTGCCACGCCTGCTGCTGGCGTTGCTTCGCCTGCTCGTCGGCCAGCCGCCTTGCTTCGTCCTGCCGCTGGCGCTCGGCCTCCTCCTGCTGCTTCCTGCGCGCCTGGTCGGCGGCCTGCTGCTGCGCCACGCGTTGCTGTTCGGCCTCCCGCGCCGCCTGCTGCCGCGCCTGTTCGGCGACCTGCGCATGGGCCTGTTGCTGCGCGATGGCACTCTGCTGCGCCTGCTGGCGGGCGCGTTGTTGCTCCGCCTGTTCGGCCTGCTGTCGCGCCTGTTCGCGCGCCTGCGCTTCTTCCATCGCGCGCCGCGCGTCGGCGACGCGCTGGTTGGCGCGATCGACTTCGGCCATGTCCTGCTGGAGGGTCGCCGCGGCCGTGTTGAGGCCGCCCATGAACGCAGCGAAGTTGGCCTCGCGCTGCGCCTCCTCTTCGCGGCGACGCTGCGCGTCGATCTGACGCTGGTAGTCGTCCTGCACCTTCCAGTTGGCGTGGATGCCGCGATATTCCTGCGCCAGCGCCGGCGTCACCGGCATCAGGTCGTAGGTCTGGTCGTAGGCGTCCGATCGTCCGCCGAGCATGCCGGCGGTCCAGCCGTAGCTGCGCCACCGCGGCGCGCCATCCGGCGCCACCCAGAAATCGGCGTTGCGCACCCAGCCCGTATGCGGCGCCATCGTCACCTTGATGGCTTCGCTCAACAGGCTCTCGTAGTACTTCTTGCGGGTGGTGAACTCCAGCACCTGGCCGTCGGCCTTCCAGCGCGCGCCGGTGCTCACGTAGTACTCGCCCTTGCGCGACGTGATCTGCGGCTTGAGTTCGTTGGGCTGCTTTCCGCCGGGCATGGCGACGTAGGCGAAGTCGCATTCGCTGCCGCCGTCGGCGGCGAAGAAGCACACGCGCAGTCCATCGCCTTGCTGGTGGAAGCGGATGTAGCAGTTGTTGCCACCCACCTGGGACGGCTTGCACCAGGTGAAGGTCTGGCCCGACAACGCCGCCAGCGGCCCCAGGCCGGTGATGACCGGCGCGGGTTCGGGTGGAGGCTCGGGCAGCGCCGGCGTGGACACGGGCGCGGACACGAGCGTCGTCGCTATCGCCTCGGGGTCGGAGGCCGGCATCGTCGCCATCGGCGTCCCGGCCGGAACGTCGGCCGCTTCCGCGACGACGGGCGCGATGTCGCGGGACGCCAGCGGCTTCAGCTCGTGCGCGTACTTCACGTCCGTCACCTGCTCGTCCTTGAGCTTGACGCCCTCGTACATCACCTTGTTGTCGCCCGCCAGGCGTAGCCGGTAGGGCAGCTTGATCATGCCTTCGCGCGCCCAGACCACCTCGCCCGGCGACGCGATGCGCCCCTGCCACTTGAGGTTCATGCCGAGCAGCGACGACGTCAGCTCCAGTCGGCCCGGCGTGGACGTGGGCCGGATGACGTTGGTCTGCACCACCTTGCCGTCGTGCGGGTTGATCCATTGCTCGCGGAGTTCCTGGCCCGGCGACAGCCATTGCCATTCCACGCGATAGCCATCGCCGAGCTGCCAGCCTTGTTCCACCAGCCGGACGTAGGGCCCCCATGCGGCGGCGTCGATGGCAGGCTCGGCGGTGGCGGCCTCCTGCGCGCGCGCGCCGGGAATGCCGATGGCCAGGCATGCGAGAACGAGGAGGACGCGGGACAGGGACATGATCGGATTCCGGGACAGGATGGACGGGGTGCGATGGCGCCACGCGATGCCGCGGCGCACTCCCTTGCAGCCATATCGGCACCCCACTTGCCGTCCTTGAGCCTGCGCATCCCCCGACGCCATCCCCATGGCCCCGTGCGATCCACCGCGTGCGGCGATCGCGCCCCTGTGCGGACGATAGCGACCTGCGACAGACGCGCGCACTCCCGTTCCGGACTTGACGCGGGCGCGGAATCCGGCTTGTGCGCGGACGCGTTTCGTAATTAACTGCGGCGAAGATGGCGCGGGACGCGATCCGCGCGCCGCCAAGGGGGAACACCGATGAACGACGACCACGCCCTGGCGCGCGTGCTCGAGCCGCTGTACGAATCGATCCTGGACCCGAGCCGGCTGGACGACTTCAACGTCCTGCTGGGCCAGGCGACGCACAGCCATCTCACCGGCATCCTCGGCCACGATGTCGCCTGCGGTCGCGGCAGCGTGGCGCGCGTGGCCGGCGCGGATCCGGAACGCATGGCGGCGGAAATGCGTCCACTGAACCTCAATGTCGATCCCTGGGTCAGCCGTGCGATGCCACACCTCGCCACCGGCCGCGTCTTCAATACGGAAGACCTCCTGCCGAACGCGCAGATGCGGCGCAGCGACATCTTCAACGCCTACTACCGGCAGTTCGGCGTCGAGCAGCAGGTCGCGGCGGTGGGTCATTACGACGGCGCCAATTCGATCACCCTGTCGATCTGCCGCGACGACCGGCATCGCCTGTTCGACGAGGACGAACTGGGCCTGTTCCAGCGGGTGGTGCCGCACTGGGTAAACGCCTACGCCATCATGCGCCGGCTCGACCTGCTGCAGCAGCGCGTCGAGTCGCTGGAGGCGGCGCTGGACCAGGCACCGATGGCCATGTTCACGCTGTCCGCCAATCGTCAGCTGCTGCGCGCCAATGCCGGTGGCGAGCGCCTGCTCAGCCTCGGCGTCCTGCATCGCACTGCAGGCCAGCTGTCCGCATCGGGCTGGCAGGATGCATCCCTGCAACAGCTGCTGGCGCGCGCCACGCTGGCGCGCCCCGACGGTCAGGCGGGCGACGTGGAAAAGCTGGTGGTACAGGCGCCCGGCATCGGCGCCATCGCCATCACCGCGCATCCCCTGGCGCCGCCGCTGATCGCGGGCGACGCCGCCTTGCTGGTGTTCGCGCAGCCGGTTGCCTCCGCGAGCCCCGCGCGGCTGGAACAGGCGCTGCACCATCTGTTCGGCCTGACCGACGCCGAACGCCGCCTCGCGGTGGCCATGCTGCAGCACGCCGACCTCGCCCTCGCGGCGCAGGCCTGCGGCGTGGCGGTATCCACCGCGCAAACGCGATTGAAGGTGGTCTTCGACAAGACCGGCGAGCGCAGCCAGCCGGCGCTGGTGCGGCTGCTGGGTGCGCTCAACGCGGTCTGCTGACCGCGCCGCGGCTCAGGACATCGCGTGGAACGAGCGCGTCAGCCAGGCTTTGGCGGGCAGCGCGCGCGCGGGCTCCCGGATCAACCGGTGCAGCGGTGAGCCGCACTCGGACAGGTACGGCTCGTCCTCCATCACCAGCACCATCCGCAGCAGATCCACGCCCCCGGGCAGGATCGCCGGCGGGAGGTACTCGCGGAAGCCGTAGTGCTCGAACACTCCATGCAGGAACGGCTCGCAGGCGAGCAGGCAGTACTGGATGCGCGCCTCCTGCGCCCAGCGATACGCCTCTTCCATCAGGCGATCCACCACCGGCTTGCTGCGCTGGTCGGCCTGCACCGCGAAGCGCGTACCCACCGCCACCTGCGCCAGCGGCCAGGTGCGCGCGAAATCGTCGATCTGGAACAGGCTGCCGTACTCCACCTGCACCGCCAGCGGCGAAAAATCGTGCAGGCGCAATGTGGCGATCGCCTGCTGGCCCTTTTCCACCGCCAGCGTGGTGCCGCAATCGTCCAGGCCATCGGTGACGCGCTTGCTGCGGTCGCCGAACTGGCCCTGCTCGTGGAAGTAGACCTCCCGTCGCAGGCGTGGCACGTCGCCCAGGGATTCCCCCGGCTGGATGCGGTGCGTCCGCAGCCCGATGCCGGCCAGCGCCGCCTCGGCCGACGCCGATGCGATCCGCGCCTCGCGGGCGGAGGTCGGCATCCGGTGGTTGAACGGTTTGTCCTGCTCCATGCCACTCCCTCGCCACGGCGCCACAGCGCACGGGGCCTGATCATCGGGAACCGCGGCGCCGGCAGGACGGCAGACGGTCAGTCGGTAGGGGAAATCCCCACGCCGGGCTTTCAAGCAAGCATCGGGCCAACTGTCGGCCGCGCGCGCACGCGACTCCTTCTTCCCCTCTTGGCGGCGCGTAGCCGGGTGCGCGCCGCCGGACGTGGTGCAGCGGCCTGCGCCGGAGTGACGCACTGCGTCAGATTGCGTCGCCCCTGAAGGACGTCGCGCGCCCGCGTGTCAGTCGTGTCGACGTGGCTATACTCGCCCGCGGCGTCCGGTGGGGACCGGTCGCCACAAGGAACGTCACACCACACAGGGGAACTCAATGTCCGTACGTCATTTCGCCCGCATGGCCGCATGCGTGGCCGCGCTCGCCCTGCTCGCGGGCTGCGCGCCCAAGTCGTATTCCGTGCGCCATCCGGCACCTTCCGAGCATCTGGTGTTCGGCACCGCCGCGCCGGCCACCACGCTGGCGCTGGTCGATGCGCGGCCGGGTGCGGGCCGCGCCTTTTCCAGCGGCGTCCTTCCGGCCGCGCTGACGGTGGACGGCGCGCCGCTCGATGCCGCCGGCTACCTCGCGAAGAACCTGCAGGCGGAGCTGGCGGCGCGCGGCCTGCCCACGCAGGTCGAGCTGGGCGGCAACGCGCTGCCGACGCTGGAACTGACGGCGTTCCGCATGCAGAACCATCGCGTGAACGGCTTCAGTCCGTTCGTCACGCTGACCTTCCTCGGCGGCGACCTGGTGACGCCGACAGGCAAGCAGCGTCTGGGCGTGTTCGTGAAGCGCGGCAAGGTCCCGGTCTGGAGCTTCGATGAGGTCGTCGAGCCCACCTTCAACCAGCCGCTGTCGCTGGCCATCAAGGAACTCGCCGCGAAGATCGCCGCACGCCTGCACGGCGCGCGCAACAGCGATGCCGACGTGGACCGCCTGGTGAAGAAGATCGCCACGCGCAGCGACGACAGCTATCTCGACGTGTACGCGCTGGGATTCACCAACAACCCGAACGCGATCGGCCCCATGGCGACGCTGGCACGCGATCCGGACGAGTACGTCCGCCTGGCGGCCATTTCTTCGCTGGGCACGCTGGGTGCGGTCGACCAGCTGGACCTGCTGACGTCGATCTACCGCGACGGCACCCTCTGGCAGGACCGCGCCATGGCGTTGAAAGCCATCGGCGACCTGGATTCGCCCGCGGCGGATGCGTTCCTGGAAGCGGAACATGCCGCGCTCGAGGCGAAGGCCGGCGACAAGGAAGTCGACTGGACCCTGCAGGTCGTCCGTCTTTATCGGTGATGCATCGCCCCGGAGGTCCGAAGGACCGCTCAGGCGGGCCTTCGTCTTCCCTGTCTCCGGCGGTCAGGCCGGCTCGTCGGGGATCTGCGCGCTTTCGAGACGCGCGATGCAGTCCTTCAGCCACAGTTTGCGCTTCTTGAGCCGCTTGATCGCGACCTCGTCGGCGGCCTCGTCGTCGACCAGCCGCACGATGGCCTCATCCAGATCGCGGTGCTCCACCCGGAGCGCGGCGATCTTCTCGGCAATGTCGGCGGGGTTGTCGATGTCCACGCCGCGAGCGTACACCGTCCCGCTCCGCATCGTCACCGCATGCGCGTGCCTGTCCGGTGCTAGGATCGGCCGCCGGCGAGGGACCGGCATCATCATGTCCAGGGGAAAATCGATGTCCGTGTTCTCACGCTGCTGCATGGCGGCGCTGTTGTCGTGCGCCATGTCGCCCACCCTTCTTGCCGCCGACCGGCAACCGCCGCCGCTGGACACCTTGCGTGCCGCGCCGTTGCACCTGGTCGCGCTGAACGACCGCACCCGCATGCAGGTGCCCTATGTCGGTCCTGCCGGCGCCCCGACCGTCGTGTCCAACACGATCCCGGCCGGCGCCCTGCTGGCCGGCAACCTGATCGGTGGCCTGGTCGTCGCCGGCATCGAGCACCAGCGCCTGAAGGAAGCGCGCGCCACCGTGCAGCCTGCGTACGACCTGCTGCGCGAACGGCAGTGCCTGCTGGACGGAAGCACGGCCTTCATGGATGCGCTGGAGCCCATCGCCCGCCACCAGGGGCAACCGACCGTCGCCCGCCACGTGCTGACGGGCAAGCAGACCCTGGACGATGTGGTGTCGGCCAAGGACGAACGCCACATGCTGCTGCTCAGCTATGCACTGACACCGGCCCTGGACTACCTGCTGACCACGGTGCAGGTGATGTACGCGCCGAAGGGCGAAGGCAGCAAGGACTCCCGCGTCAGCTGGGACGGCCAGATCACGGTCGCCAGTCCTGCCGCCCCGCTGCCCGCCAAGACCCCCGACGACATGCAGCGGTTGGTGGACGAGGCACAGGCCGAGTGGATCGAGGGCGGCGGAGCCGCGCTCGTCGAAGCCGCCAATCGCGGCGACGCCGACGCGCGGCGGCGTGTCGCCGGCCGCTACGCCACCCACCAGCAACGCCTCAAGGACGCGCGCTCGGCGGAGTGGTCGCTACGCTACGCCTCGACAGAGCGCGCACGCGTCTGGGTGGCCGACGACTGCGCGCCACTGCGCCAGGCCATCGAGACCAATGCGGCGCGGGCGGCGGCGCTGTTGCCGCGCCTGTACGCGCAGAACCTGCAGCCGTTCCCCAAGCCCGGTTTCTGGAAGATGCCGCCGATCCCGGAAGAAACCCGCGACGGCATGGTGATCCGCGCCGGCGGCCCGATGGCGTGGCTGTCCTGGCCGGAAGGAAACACCATGCCGGGCCGGCACCCCTCGTCCACGTGGATGCCGGAAGGCGACACGCCGGAGCCCGAAGCACCGGCCGCCGGGGACACGCCGCCGCAGGACGCCGCCGCAGACTGACAGCACCCGTCCCGCGCGAGGCGAGGGTCGGAGGACGCCCGGGTAGAATGGCGCCATGAGCACCGTCCTGCCCCTGCCCGACCCCGTCCTGCGCCGTCCGGCCACCGATCCGCGTCGCGCCGCGCACGAGCAGGGCAAGCTGGCCAAGCGCCTGCGTCGCCAAGTCGGCCAGGCGATCGCCGACTTCGGCATGATCGAGGACGGCGACAAGGTGATGGTGTGCCTGTCCGGCGGCAAGGACAGCTACACCATGCTGGACATCCTGCTGCAGCTGCAGAAGAAGGCGCCGGTGCGCTTCGAGCTGGTCGCGGTGAACCTGGACCAGAAGCAGCCCGGCTTCCCCGAGCACGTGCTGCTGGAGTACCTGGAGCGCGTGGGCGTGCCGTTCCACATCATCGAACAGGACACCTATTCGGTGGTCAGCCGGGTGATCCCGGAAGGCAAAACGATGTGTTCGCTGTGCTCGCGCCTGCGCCGTGGCTCGCTGTACAGCTATGCCGAGGAGAACGGCTTCACCAAGATCGCGCTGGGCCACCATCGCGACGATCTGGTGGCGACGTTCTTCCTCAACATGTTCTTCCACGCCAAGCTGTCGGGCATGCCGCCCAAGCTGTTGTCGGACAACGGCAAGCACGTGGTGATCCGCCCGCTGGCGTACGTCCGCGAGGACGACATCGCCGAGTACGCCGAGGCCAAGGGCTTCCCGATCATTCCCTGCAACCTGTGCGGCAGCCAGGAGAACCTGCAGCGCAAGCAGGTCAAGAAGATGATGGACGCGTGGGAACGCGAGACGCCCGGCCGCATCGAGACTATCGCGCGGGCACTCGGCGATATCCGCCCGTCGCAGCTCAGCGATCCGAACCTGTTCGATTTCCTGTCGCTCGGCCATCGCGACGGCGCCGCACTGCCCGGCGCGGCCCAGTGGCTGGTGGGCGATCCTGTCGCCGACGAGACCTGATACGCCCCTTTCGACCACGCCCACCGCGGCATGGCCTTTCCGCTTTCCAGAGACCTGTCTTTCGATGTTCTTCCGCAATCTGACGCTGTTCCGCTTCCCCACCTCCCTCGATTTCTCCCAGCTCGATGAACTGCTCCCGGAAGCCGCCCTCAAGCCGGTCGGGCCGCTGGAACTGTCCTCGCGCGGCTTCATCTCGCCGTTCGGCCGTGGCGAGGAAGCGCTGTCCCACCGCATCAACGACGCCATCTGGTTGAGCGTGGGCGGCGAGGACAAGATCCTGCCTGGCGCGGTGGTCAACGACCTGCTGCAGAAGAAGCTGCAGGAAATCGAGGCGAAGGAAGGCCGCAAGCCCGGCGGCAAGACGCGCAAGCGACTGAAGGACGACCTGCTGCACGAACTGCTGCCGCGCGCCTTCGTGAAGCCCTCGCGCACCGACGCGCTGATCGACCTGGAGCACGGCTTCATCGCCATCGATGCGTCCTCGCGCAAGACCGGCGAGAACGTGGTGTCGGAAGTGCGCCGCGCGCTGGGCAGCTTCCCGGCATTGCCGCTCAACGCCGAAGTGGCGCCGCGCAACGTGCTGACCGGCTGGATCGCCGGCGAAGCCCTGCCGGAAGGGCTGTCGCTGGGCGAGGAATGCGAGCTCAAGGACGCGATGGACGGTGGCGCCGTGGTGAAGTGCCAGAACCAGGAGCTGCAGAGCGACGAGATCGCCAAGCACCTGGAAGCCGGCAAGCAGGTCACCAAGCTGGCGCTGGTGCTGGACGACCACGTGTCCTTCGTCCTCGGCGAAGACCTGATCGTGCGCAAGCTGAAATTCCTCGACGGTGCGGTCGACCAGTTGGAAAACACCGAGCACGACGACCTGCGCGCCGAGCTGGATGCACGCTTCGCCCTGATGTCGGGTGAAGTGAAGCGCCTGTTCCTGGTGCTGGAACACGCGCTCAAGCTCAGCAAGGCCGACTGAGCGCACGCGACCGCGGCGGCCCATCCACTACCATCGCCCCATGCCGTCCCTGCTCCAGCGCCTGATCACCCGCACGCCGCGCAGCGTGGAGCGCGATACGGTAACGGTGACGCTGGAGGACGGCCGCGCGCTGGACATCCAGCGCGTCCGCGACCCTCGCGCGAAGCGGCTGAAGCTCAGCATCGACGAGCGTGGCGCGCGCCTGACCTTGCCGTGGCGCGCAAGCCTGGTGTCGGGCGACCGCTTCCTGCAGCAGCACCGCGGCTGGCTGGCCGAGCAGCTCGCGCGCCACATGCCGCACGACGACCTGCCCGCTTTCGTTCCCGGCGTCACACCGCACCTGCCGCTGCGCGGCGAGGACGTTCCGTTGCACTGGCACGACGGCCGCTTCGCCCGCATCGAGCGGCTGGATGATGGCATCCATGTGCGCCTGCCTGCGCGCGTCAGCGACGTCACCCTGCGGCGTACGTTGCGCGCGTTCTACGAGGCCGAGGCGCGCACGGACATCGGGCGATGGTTGCCGGCCTACCTCGCCGGGCTTCCGCGTGCGCCACGCCAGATCCGCCTGAAGGTGATGTCCTCGCAATGGGGGTCACTGGCGCCGGATGGCACCCTGACGCTGGACTTGGCGCTGGTGCTGGGCAGGCCGTCGGCGTTCGAGTACGTGCTCGTCCACGAGCTGTGCCACCTGCTGCAGGCCAACCATTCGCCGGCCTTCTGGCGGGAAGTCGAAAGCCGCTTTCCCTCCTGGCGCGTTGAGCGGGCGTGGTTCCACGCCGAGGGCCGCCGGCTCAAGGCGCGGCTGCACCGGCTCCTGCAAACGGGCTGACCGCGCGGACCGGCGGTCACTTCGCCCCATGTCCTGAGTGAGACGTTCGTCACGATTTCAGGTGAGCCGGAACCGGCGGGCCAGCAGAGGGTGCTCGCCCGCCGCCCGGCCTTCCTCTTCGCCGGCCATCGTCCATGAACCAGCGCCCGCCCGCGCCACAACCGCCTGCCACGCCACTCCGTCAGGGCACGTCCCGCCCCGGACTTCCCCAGGGAGGGGGCGGGTTCTCGCTGTACAACCTGCCGGTCACCGAAACCGCGACCAGCCTCAACGCGCGCCGCGCCGTGATGAGCCGCAAGGGCATATCGGCGGAAGAAGCCGGCGCACGGGCGCGTGAGCGGCGCCGCCAGGCCGGCAAGATCCAGCGCTTCGATCGCATGGCCATCTTGCTGGCCCTGATGCTGCCATTCACCGGAGCGCTGGCATGGCGGGGGAGTACCGCCGGCTCCATCCCGATGCTGCTCGCCGGCTACATCCTGTCCGGGCTGGCGGTCGCCGGACTCATCGCCCGCCTGACCCGCACGCCGGAAGCCGCGCGCGCGCCGTTGGAGCAGTACTACCTGCCCGACGAACAACTGGCCAACGCGGAAGACATCACCCTGCTGCGCCGGCTGGCGCTGGAGGATCGCGAGCTGGATGCGGTCACCGCCGCGTGGTGGCGGAGCAGCGCCCCGATCCGCAAAGGCGATGTGGCACTGGCCGTGGCGTTCCATGCGGCCAAGCGGGATGGTTCAGGACTGAAGAAATCCTGATACCAGGGTAGCGACGCCGACCGGATCCTCCATGTGGAGATGATGCGTGCCGGCGATCACGTGCAGCCGGCCATCGGGCAACAGCGCGGCGCGCTGCGATCGCAGTGGTTCGGGGAAATAGGGTTGCGGCGGATCCGCGTACACGACGGTGGTCGGACACGTGATGCCGGCCACCAGCGCCGAAAGCTGCGCTTCGTCCAGCCGTTGCGGCGTGGGCAGGGTCAGGCGCGGATCGCTGCTCCAGACGAATCCCCCCTCCACGGGCCGCACGCCACGCTCGACCAGCAGGCGCGCCGCCGGCTCGCTCAACTGGTTCGCCAGCATGCGCGCGCGCACCGGCGCCGCCAGATCGGTGAACACACGCAACTGCTTGCCCGGCAGCGCGCGCGCCGCGGCGATCGCTTCGCGCCAGCGGTCCGCGGTGCGCTCGACGGTTTCAGCCAGACCGCCCAGGGCTTCGATCACCACCAGCCGCTGCACGCGTTGCGGCACGGCCGCCGCCATCAGACTGGCGATGCCGGCGCCCATCGAATGGCCGAGCAGCGAGAACGTCTCCCACCCCAGCGCGTCGGCGATATCGAGCACGGCATTGACCGCCACGCCGCTGGTGTATTCCGCGCCGGGCGCGAGATGCGCGCTGCGGCCATGGCCCGGCAGGTCGGGCGCCACCAGTTGCACCCCCCGCAGGTGGGCAGCCAGCGGCACGAAGCTCGCCGCATTGTCGAGCCAGCCATGCAGCGCCAGCACACGGGGACCGGTGGTACCGGCACGCAACCCGGTGATGCGCCCCAGCGGGATATCGACATCGAACTCGCGCAGCGTCATGCATCCGCCCCGGCGATGCGTCGCGCCAGCGCCGCCAGCGCGTCCGCATGCAGGCCGTCGTCGTTGAGGCAGGGCAGGTAACGCAGCTCACCACCGCCCGCTGCATGGAAGAGCTCGGCGTTCTGCATCGCGATCTCTTCCAGCGTCTCCAGGCAGTCGACCGCGAAGCCGGGGCAGACCACGTCGACCCGACGCACGCCACGCGCCGCCAGCGCCTGCAGCGTGGCGTCGGTGGCCGGCTCCAGCCAACGCTCCTTGCCGAAGCGGGACTGGTAGGTCAGCGTCCACTCCCCCTCACCGAGGCCCAGCGCCTCCACGATCGCGCGGGTACTGGCCTCGCACTGCTGCGGGTACGGATCGCCGTTGCGCGCCAGCCGTTGCGGCAGGCCGTGGTACGAGAACAGCAGGTGTTCGCCGGCGGTGTGGCGCTCGCGCCATTGCCGGACCGAGGCCACGACCGCCGCGACCCAGTGCGGATCCGTCGCGTACTGCTCGATGAACTGCACTTCGAGGCCGGCGGCCTCGCGCAGCACGACGTCGCGGACCGACTCAGTGGTCGTCGTGGAGTATTGCGGGTAGAGCGGCAGCACCACCACGCGGCGGATCCCCTCGGCTCGCAGCGCACGCAGCCGCCCGGCCAACGCCGGCCGGCCGTAGCGCATCGCGTCGAGCACGCGCCACCCCGGCAATCGCGCCTGCACCGCTTCGGCCAGCCGGCGCGTGTACACGGCGAGCGGCGAGCCCTCCGGCATCCAGATGCTGGCGTACTTCTCCGCTGCGCGCGGGCCGCGCAGCGGCAGGATCAACCCGCGCAGCAGCGGCTGCCACAGCAGCCAGGGGATCTGCACCACGCGGCGATCGCTGAGGAACTCGGCCAGATAGCGGCGCACCGCCGGCGCCGTGGGCGCCTCAGGCGTACCGAGATTGACGAGGAGCAGTGCAGTGGCGGGCGTGGTCGCTGGCATCCGCGTATTGTGTCAGAGCGTCGCAGTCGCGCCGATGCCGTGCGACCTTTCGCCGCACCGCAGACGGGACGGCACGCGTCAGCACCGATTCATCACAGCCCGCCTACTTTCAGGCAGTTGCAGCGTCCTGCTGCGAAACCCCCTTATGGAGCCGCCATGAACCGCACCTCCCGTCGCCTGCTGCCGCCCACCGCGCTCGCGCTGGCCGCCGCCCTGTTCGCAGGCCAGGCCATTGCGGGTCCCAAGGAAGACGAGCGCGCCACCAACGCGGTGCGCGTGCTCAACGAGATCCAGCGCATCCCCGAGAACGGGATCCCCGACAAGCTGCTCGACGAAGGCAGGGCGATCGTCGTCATTCCGGACACACTGAAAGCCGGCCTGGTGATTGGCGGCCGCCGCGGCCACGGCCTGATGTCGGTGAAGAACGCCGATGGCAGCTGGTCGCAACCGGTCTTCATCAAGCTCACCGGCGGCAGCATCGGTTTCCAGGCCGGCGTGCAGTCGTCGGACGTGGTGCTGGTGTTCCGCAACGACCGCTCGCTCGACTCCATCGTCAACGGCAAGTTCACCCTCGGCGCCGATGCCGGCGTGGCCGCCGGCCCCGTCGGCCGCAATGCCAGCGCGTCCACCGATGGCCAGCTGAAGGCCGAGATCTGGTCGTGGTCGCGCGCGCGCGGCCTGTTCGCCGGCGTGGCACTCGATGGTGCCGTGCTCCAGATCGACGACGAAGCCAATACCTCGGTCTACGGCAGCGCCGCCACGCCGCGCGCCATCTTCGAGAGCCGCGCGGGTCAGCCGTCGGATGCCGTGGTCGGCTTCCGCGACCAACTGGAAGAAGTCACCGAGCTTGCCCGCGGCAACCGCGGTACGAGCGGCACCCCCACGCAGACGACGGCGCGCGCGCCCGCACCCGCCGTCGCACCGGTGGTCGTCGAAGCGCCCGTGCAGACGCAGGGCTTCGAGCCCGTGCAGGAAGGTGAAGTGCGCACCGAGCCGCTGGACGGCACCCCGTAACGGAAGTAATGGGCGGTGGATCGCCATCCCGGCGGTCCGCCTGCGCTATCCTGAGCGCCCCAACTTTCCTGCGAGCACACCATGGGCGGTTTGAGCATCTGGCATTGGATCATCGTGCTGGTGGTCGTATTGCTCGTCTTCGGCACCAAGCGCCTGCGCAACGCCGGCCAGGACCTGGGCGAAGCGGTCAAGGGCTTCAAGAAGGGCATGAAGGACGACGACAAGCCGGCCGGCCAGCTGAACGACCAGTCGCGCACCGATGAGTCCAGCGCCGCCAAAGAGCGCGACCGCGACGCCAACTGATCCGGCGGGACGCCCGCCGCGACCATGTTCGACATCGGTTTCAGTGAACTGCTGGTCATCGCCATCGTCGCGCTGATCGTGCTGGGTCCCGAACGCCTGCCCAAGGCCGCGCGCTTTGCCGGCCTGTGGGTGCGCCGCGCACGCGCGCAGTGGTATTCGGTGAAGGACGAGCTGGAACGCGAGCTCGCCTCTGAGGAACTCAAGCGCAACCTGAAGGACGCGCAGGACGCATTGCGCGATACCGAGCAGCGCATCCGCGACAGCACGCGCGAAACCGAGCGCCAGTTCGAGGACCTGCGGCAGGCCGCCCGCGATGACGCACAGGCGCTGCGCGACGACATCGAATCTTCCATCACGCCGCCCGCGCTCGCGAAACCGCCGGCTGCGCCTGCGGCAGCCGATCCCGAGCCGGTGCTCGAGGAGGAAGGCCGCCTCGCTTCGACGACCGACATGCAGGTCGATGCTCCGCAGGACGAAACGCACGCGCCCGAAACGGGCACGACCGCCGATCTGTTCCCGCCGAAGGATCCGCGATGAACCGCGAATCCCCGGAGCAGGAAGCCGAGAGCAGCCTGATGGAACATCTGCTGGAACTGCGCACGCGGCTGGTGCGCGGTCTCGCAGGGACCGGCATCATCCTGCTCGCGCTGCTGCCGTTCGTGCGCCAGCTCTACGATCGCCTCGCCCAGCCGCTGATCTCCCAGCTGCCCGCGGGACAGGCCACGCAGATGATCGCCAGCGACCCGACATCCGGGTTCTTCGCGCCGATCAAGCTGGCGTTCTTCCTCGCCCTGTTCCTGTCCTCGCCATGGCTGCTGTTCCAGGCATGGAGCTTCGTCGCACCCGGCCTGTACAAGCACGAGAAACGACTGGCGGTGCCCCTGCTGGTCTCGGCCATCGCGCTGTTCTATGCCGGCTGCGCGTTCGCGTACTTCCTGGTGCTGCCCAGCGTGTTCCACGCGCTGACCGTGTTCACGCCGGACATCGTGACGCTGGCGCCGGATCCGGCGAAGTACCTCGACTTCGTGATGGTGATCTTCCTGGCCTTCGGCGTCAGCTTCGAGCTGCCCGTGGCGCTGGTGATCATGGTGCTGCTGGGGTGGGTGACGCCGCAGCAGCTGCGCGAAGGCCGCGGCTACGCCATCGTCGGCGTCTTCGTCATCGCCGCGCTGATCACGCCACCCGATGTGGTGTCGCAGCTGATGCTCGCCATCCCCATGTGCCTGTTGTACGAGCTGGGCATCATCGCGGCGGGCTGGCTGAAGCCGAAACCGGCGCCCGAGACGCCGTAGTCGCTCGGCAAGGCAAATCCGCCTCCACGGCACCGGCGTGGCCCGAGCGTGGGCGCGCTTTTCGTAGAGCGGAGCTTGCTCCGCTGCTCTTCGGCCGCCGTCGGTTGGCGGCTCAGCCGAGCAAGCTCGGCTCTACTGGATGCAGCGTCGGCGCTTGCGCCGGCCTCAGACCTCGATCCGCGAGGGCGCCGTTGGTGCGCCCGGCGTGGCCGCGCCCTCGCCCAGCATCTGTCGCCATGCGGTGTAGGCGGCACCCGCAAGCACCGGCATCACCAATGCCATCAAGGTGAACTGCCACAGCCCCATTGCGATGGCACCACCGACGACCAGCGCCAGGATAGACGCGACCAGCAGCGATCCCATGCCGACCGCGAAGATGGCGATACCCGCCAGCAGGTAGAACACCAGCATCGCGGTCCAGTTGTGCACGCAGGCGCGCAGGCTGTTGCGCATGGCGTCGATGACATGCGTGCCGGAGAACAGGATCTGCGGCGACGCAATGAACGTCATCCATTTCACCGCCACGAAGACGACCGCCACCAGCAACAGCCACAGCAGCAGGCGACCGGCCGGGAGCCCTTCGACCAGTGAGGGATCGGGCTGGCCGCCGGCGGCCGCGATCGTCTGCATCTTCTGGTAGACATCGGCCAGATGCTGCAGTTGTTCGGTCCCCACCATCACGAACAGCAGCGCGCCCATCACGAGCGCGGCCAGCAGTTGCGGCAACAGCGTCGCCAGCAGCGCGGGCGCGTGGCCATCGCGGACCGGCTGCAGCAGGTTCGAGGGCTGCGCCGCGCGTCCCTGGTCGACTTCGCGCACGGCCCACAGCATGCCCGCGAAGAACAGCGGGCCAGCCAGCACCAACAGGAATTGCATCGCCAGCGTCATCGCCGGCAGCGTCACGGCGACCAGCGCCACCACCATCGACATCAATCCCCACAGCACAGCAAGCGTGGCCAGCGGCACCGGCGCGCGCTTCAGCAGCGCGAAGCCCGCCAGCAGCCATTCCGCGCCGGCACTGGCCGGCACCTTGTTGATCGTTGACATCGGGGTTCTCTGAGGGGTGTGCAGCGGTGAATCAGCGCGCGTGCAGGCCGCGCGCATGGCGGACGAACCGCCGCAATAGTTTGCGGGCTTGCGGCGCCGCCGTCACGCTGCGGGCGATCGTGCCCGGGCAGCGGCCTTCGCTACGCAGGTGGTCGGCGCGGGCATGCACGTAGCCGCGCATGTGGTGGGTGGCGAATTCGGGGTGGAACTGCACGCCCCAGGCGCGGTCGCGCCAGCGGAAGGCATGGCATCCATCCTGTTCGGAGCGCGCCAGCACCGTGGCGCCTTCCGGCGGCCGCGCCACGGTCTGCACATGGGTGGCGTGGGCGGCGAACTTCAGCGGCAGCGCGGAGAACAGCGGATCGTCCTGCGCATGCGGATGCAGGTCGATGTGGACCGTGCCAGATTCGCGCCCGGCCGGGTTGTAGGCGACTTCACCGCCGAGCGCGTGCGCCAGCAACTGGTGTCCGTAGCAGATGCCCAGCAGCGGCAGGCCTTCATGGGCGGCATCGCGCAGCCAGTCGGCACTGCGCTCGCTCCAGTCGGCGCGGTCGGTGACCATCGCGGCGGAGCCGCTGACGATGACGCCGGCAAAGCCTTCGCGCGCGGGCAAGGCATCGCCGCGTTCGACGTTGGCCACCACGGTCTCGTCCGCTTCCAGTCCGGCGGCCACGCGGATCCAGTGCGGGAAGCCGCCATAGCGCCGCATCGAGCGCACCGGCTGGCCGGTTTCGACGATGAGGAAAGGGGCTTTCACGGGCATATCCACGACGGCGGCGAACGGGCGAAAAGCGGCGGAAGGACAAGGGCTTGCCCGTATACTAGCCCGCTTTTCCGCAGTGCACGATAACGCGATGGCCGGACAAACCATTTCATCGGCAACCACCTTCCAGGGCCTCAGTTTCCAGGCCCTGATCCAGACCCTGAACCAGTACTGGGCCGAACAGGGCTGCGTGCTGATCCAGCCGTTGGACCTGGAAGTCGGCGCCGGCACCTTCCACCCGGCCACCTTCCTGCGCGCGCTGGGACCGGAGCCGTGGAATGCCGCCTACGTGCAGCCCAGCCGCCGCCCCACCGACGGCCGCTATGGCGAAAACCCCAACCGCCTGCAGCGTTACTACCAGTACCAGGTGGTGATGAAGCCCAACCCCGACAACCTGCAGGAGCTCTATCTGGGCTCGCTGAAGGCGCTGGGCATCGATCCGCGCGTGCACGACCTGCGCTTCGTCGAGGACAACTGGGAATCGCCGACCCTCGGCGCCTGGGGCCTGGGCTGGGAAGTCTGGTTGAACGGCATGGAAGTCACCCAGTTCACCTACTTCCAGCAGGCCGGCGGCCTGGAATGCCGCCCGGTGCTGGGCGAGATCACCTACGGCCTCGAGCGCCTCTGCATGTACCTGCAGAACGTCGACAACGTCTACGACCTGGTGTGGACCGTCGGTCCACAGGGCGTGGTCACCTACGGCGACGTCTACCACCAGAACGAAGTCGAGCAGAGCACGTACAACTTCGAGCACGCCGACGTGGCCGAGCTGTTCCACCGCTTTGACGCCTGCGAGAAGGAAGCGCTGAAGCTGGTCGAAGCCGGCCTTCCCCTCCCTGCCTATGAGCAGGTCACCAAGGCCAGCCACAGCTTCAACCTGCTGGACGCGCGCCGCGCGATCTCCGTCACCGAGCGCCAGCGCTACATCCTGCGCGTGCGCAAGCTGGCGCAGGCCGTCGCCGAGGCGTACCACGCGCAGCGCGAGAAGCTGGGTTTCCCGGGCCTGAAGCGGGACAGCGCCGCGTGATCCTGATCGGCATGTTCGATTCGCCGTTCGTACGGCGCGTCGCCGTGGCGATGGAGCTGCACGGCGTGCCGTTCGAACACCGCGACTGGTCGGTGGGCCGCGACTTCGACCGCATCCGCGAGTACAGCCCGCTCGGGCGCGTGCCGGTGCTGGTATTGGACGATGGCGAGGCGCTGACCGAATCGGCGGTGATCCTCGACTGGCTGGATGGCCAGGCAACCGATGGTTCATCACTGCTCCCGCCGCACGGCGCGCAGCGCCGGCAGGCGCTGAAGCTGGTCGGCTATGCCACCGGCGCGGTCGAGAAGGCGCTGCTGCAGGTCATGGAGCGCGTGTTCCGCCCCGCCGAGAAAAGCCATCAGCCGTGGCTGGACCGTTGCAACACGCAGATGCGTGGCGCATTGCAGGTACTCGAAGCCGCCTGCGTCGACGCCGGTGACGCCGAATGGTTGATCGGCGATCGCATCGGCCTGGCCGACATCACCCTGGCCTGTTTCTGCACCTATGTGCGAGATGCGGTGCCGTTCGACCTGGATGCATTCCCGGCATTGTCCGCGCGCGTCGCGCGTTACGAGGCGTTGCCGGTGTTGCAGAAGTTCTACGTGCCGTTCGATGCGCCGGTTCCCGGCGCCGCGGCCCCCGCGAAGGATTGAAGATGAGCCAGACCTCCTCCCTGCTGATCGAACTGGGCACCGAAGAGCTGCCGGTCAAGGCGCTGCCCGGCCTGGCGCAGGCCTTCTTCGATGGCGTGACCACGGCGCTGGAGAAGCGTGGCATCGGTTTCGAACGTGGCGACGCCAAGCCGCTGTACACCCCGCGCCGCCTGGCGGTGCTGCTGCCGGCGGTGGACGTGGAGCAGCCGGAGCAGAAGTCCGAAGTGCTCGGCCCGTACCTCAACATCGCGCTGGACGCGAACGGCGCGCCGACCAAGGCGCTGGAAGGCTTCGCCGCCAAGGCCGGCATCGACTGGACGCAGCTGGAACGCACCACCGACGGCAAGGGCGAACGCTTCGTCCATCGCGCGGTGAAGCCCGGCGCGAAGACCGCCGACCTGCTGGCCGAGATCGTGCGCGAAGCGCTGGCCGGCATGCCGATCCCCAAGCCGATGCGCTGGGGCGACCACGACTACGCGTTCGCGCGGCCGGTGCACTGGCTGGTGCTGCTGCTGGGCAAGGACGTGGTGCCGGCCGAGGTGCTGGGCGTGACGTCCGACCGGATGAGCCGCGGCCATCGCTTCGAGCACGACAAGCCGGTGTGGATCAACAATCCCGATGAGTACGTCATCGCGCTGGAAAGCGCGAAGGTGCTGGTCGATCCCGATGCCCGCCGTGCGCGCATCGTCGATGAAGTGCAGAAGTCCGCGGCGCAGGCCGGCGGCAGCGCGCGCATCACCGACGACAACCTGGAGCAGGTCGTCTGCCTGACCGAATGGCCGGCGGCGGTGCTGTGCAGTTTCGAATCCGCGTTCCTCGCCGTGCCGCAGGAAGCGCTGATCGAGACGATGGAGATCAACCAGAAGTTCTTCCCGGTGCTGAGCGACGGCGGCAAGCTGACCGAGCACTTCATCGGCATCGCCAACATCCAGTCGCAGGACGTTGCGGAAGTGCGCAAGGGCTACGAGCGCGTGATCCGTCCGCGCTTCGCCGATGCGAAGTTCTTCTTCGACGAAGACCTGAAGCAGGGCCTCGCCTCGATGGGCGACGGCCTGAAGACCGTCACCTACCAGGCCAAGCTGGGCAGCGTCGCCGACAAGGTCGCGCGCGTGGCCGCGCTGGCCGAGACCATCGCCGCGCAGGTCGGCGCCGATCCGGCGCAGGCGCGCCGCGCCGCCGAACTGGCGAAGAACGACCTGCAGTCGCGCATGGTCAACGAGTTCCCGGAGCTGCAGGGCATCGCCGGCCGCCACTACGCCCTCGCCGCCGGTGAGCCGAAAGAAATCGCGCTGGCCATCGACGAGGCCTACCAGCCGCGCTTCGCCGGCGACGACATCGCGCTGTCGCCGTTGGGCAAGGTGCTGGCGATCGCCGAGCGTCTGGACACGCTGGCTGGTGGTTTCGCTGCAGGGTTGAAGCCGACCGGCAACAAGGATCCGTTCGCGCTGCGTCGCAATGCGCTGGGCCTGGCGAGGACGGTGATCGAGAGCGGGTTCAACCTCTCGATCAAGGACCTGATCGCCAAGGCAATCGAGGCGATCGGTCCGCTGCCGACCGGCAAGGACAACGCCACCGCGCTCGCCGACGGCAACGAACTCTACGACTTCATCCTCGACCGCCTGCGCAGTTACTACGCTGACAAGGGCGTGCCGGCCGCGCACTTCACCGCGGTGGCGGAACTGAAGCCGGCGTCGCTGTACGACTTCGACACGCGCCTGGATGCCATCGGCACCTTCGCGACGCTGCCGGAAGCCGAAGCACTGGCCGCGGCGAACAAGCGCATCGGCAACATCCTGAAGAAGGCCGACATCGCCATCCCGCATGCGATCGACCGGTCACTGCTGAACGACCCGGCCGAAAGCGCATTGGCCGAAGCGGTGGAAGCCGTACTCGGCGAGACCGACGAAGCCCTGCACCACCACGACTACGTGACCGTACTGAACCACCTCGCACGCCTGCGTCCGCAGGTCGACGCGTTCTTCGACAGCGTGATGGTCAACGCCGACGACCTGGCCGTGCGCGGCAACCGCCTGGCCCTGCTGAAGCGCCTGGCCGACCGCTTCCGTGCGGTCGCGGCGATCGAGCATCTGTCGAGCTGAGTCCCCGCGCCGTCTCCGCCGTCATCCCGGCGAAGGCCGGGACCCAGCGACTTCTGTCAGATCCAAGGTCGCGCGCTAAAGACACTGGGTCCCGGCTTTCGCCGGGATGACGATGGTTGGGACTCAGCGCAATAACCGCCGGTTCTCGTGAACCGCTACTCGCTCGAACAGCGCACCCCTTCACCCTGCTTAACCTGCACCGGGTATCCTCCCCGCATGCGTCGATTCCCCCGCTTCGCCACCTTCGTCGTCCTGCTCGCCGCCACGGCTCCGGCCTGGGCCGCGGCCATCGTCGACAAGGTGCAGGTCGAAGGGCTGGACGACGAGTTGATGGTCGAGAACATCAACGCCGCGCTGTCGCTGAACGACTCGCTGGGCAAGCGACTGGGCGAGTCACGGCTGGAATACCTGCTGGGCGAGGCCGTCGCCGAAACGCGCGAAGCGCTGGAACCGTTCGGTTATTACTCGCCCACCGTCACCCTCGACGCGCCCCGCACCGACGGCGCCGACGACGAACGCCTGACGGTGACCGTGCGCGTCGATCTCGGCGAACCGGTACGCGTGCGCAAGCGCGACCTCTCGATCGAGGGCGAAGGTGGCGACGACCGCTACCTCAAGGAAGACCTGGCGGCGTTCGCGCCCGCCGTCGGCGACGTCTTCGACCACACCACGTACGAGGCCAGCAAGCTGGCCATCGTGCGGCGCCTCGCGGACCGTGGTTACTTCGATGCCGACTTCACCCACCGGCGCGTCGAGGTCACGCGCGCCGACCACGCCGCCGACATCGCATTGGGCTGGGTCAGCGGCATCCGCTACGACATGGGCACCACCACCTTCCACCAGGACAAGTTCGATCCCGGCCTGCTGGAGAAACTGGTGTACTGGGAAGAAGGCAGCTACTTCCACCAGGGCAAGCTGGACCGCCTACGCGAGTCGCTGGTGGGACTGGACTACTTCTCCAGCATCGACATCCAGGCCAATCCCGACAAGGCCGAGGACGGCCGCGTGCCGATCGACGTGAACCTGGAGCTGGCCAAGCGCGACATCTACACCGCCGGCCTCAGCTACGGCACCGAGAGCGGTCCCGGTATCCGGCTGGGCCTGGACCGTCGCTACGTCAATTCGCGCGGACACAAGCTGTCCACCCACCTGGACTACGCGCAGAAGCGCAAGACGCTGCTGACGCAGTACCGCATCCCGGCGTTCAAGTGGCTGGACGGCTGGTACACCGTCGGCGTGCAGGCCAGCGATGAGCAGACCGACTACATCGACCTGCGCCATGTCGAGTTCACCGGCAGCCGCAGCGGCCAGGTCAGCGAGGACTGGACGGCGGTCGCGTCGATCCATGCGCTGCGCGAACGCTGGCGCTACGTCGAGAACGATCCGCTCACCGGCCTGCCCGACACCACCGTGCAGTACGCCACGTTCACCTACCCGTCGCTGCGCGCGGACTACACCAACTCGCCGGTGGGTTCGAACCGGCCCGACCAGCTGGCCGGCTCCATCCTGCTGCGCGGCGGCGTGGACGGCGCGGGGTCGGACGCCAACTTCATGCAGTTCCACATGCGTGCGCGGTGGTCGCAGCGCTACAAGACCAACAGCGCGCTGATCGTGCGCGGCGAGTACGGCCACACCTTCACCAGCTCGCTGGTGGCGATGCCGCCGTCGCTGCGCTTCTTCGCCGGCGGCGACCGCAGCATCCGCGGCTACGCCTGGCGCGAAGTCGGCCCGCGGCGCGGCGACTATGCGCTGGGTGCGAAGAACGTGCTGACCGGCAGCGTCGAGTACGAGCTGTATCCGAACGGCGGACCGTTCGGTGGCGCCGTCTTCGTCGACACCGGCAGCGCCTTCGACGGCACGCGTCCCGACCTGAGCACCGGCGTGGGCATCGGCTTCCGCTGGCGCTCGCCGGTGGGACCGGTGCGGCTCGACGTGGCGCATGGCCTCAACGACCCGGATTCCAGCTTCCAGATCTACCTCAACATCGGGACGGATCTGTGAGGAAGCACAAGCTCCCGGACAACCTCACGCCCGAAGAGCGCGACGCGCGCATCGCAGAACTGCGCGCGCGCCGCAAGGCACGCATGCGCACGCTGGCGATCCGCAGCGCGATCGGCACCGGCATCCTCACCGTCCTGTTGTGCATCGGCCTGTACTGGCTGCTGCAGACCGTGGCGGGCCGCGACGTGCTGCTGGCGCAGATCAAGGCACGCCTGCCGGCGGATGCTTCATTGAACTACCGCGAAGCGGAGGGACCCATCGCCGGCCCGCTGACCTTGCGCGGCGTCGACTTCCGCTGGGACAAGATCCGCTTCACCGCCGAGGAGGTCTACCTGGAGCCGGACCTGCGCCCGCTGCTCGGCAAGCGCCTGCGCCTGGACGTGCTGAAACTGCGCGGCGCGATGCTCGACGTACCCGAAAGCGACGAACCGTTCGAACTGCCGCACTGGCCCGACCTGCTGCCGCAGATCGAAATGCCATTGGCGATCCAGGCCGACAAGCTGGAGATCGACCGCTTTCTGGTCCGCCAGAGCGGCCAGCCCGTCATCGACATCACGCATGCCAGCGGCGGCATCGATATCGGCAACGGCTACGTGATCGCCGAGAAGCTGGCCATCGCCAGCGATCGTGGCGCCTTCGGCGTGCACGGCAGTTACGCGCCGCGCGACGGCTACGCGACCGACCTCACGGCCACCGGCGTGTTCCCTGCCCCGCTCGGACGCACACCGGCCCGCATCGGGCTGGTGGCGCGCGGCAACCGCGCACGCATGAATGTCGGCGTGTCCGGCGCCGCACCCGCACCGCTGCGGGCGACGCTCACCCTGCGCGGCGAGACGAGACCGACGTGGAACTTCGCGGCAAAGAGCGAAGCCCTGGATCTGTCGCTGCTCGGCGTGATGGACGACAGCACGCCGGTGTCGTTCGACCTGGTCGCCAAGGGCGCCGGTGGCGCTGCCGACCTGCAGGGCACTGTGCAGCAGGGCGACATCGCGGTCGTCATCGAACCCTCGCATGCACGCATCGATGGCGAAGTGCTGACCGTGGAGCCGCTGGCGATCCGCGCGTTCGATGGTTACGCCTCGCTGCGCGGCCGTGCCGACTTCACCGTGCCGGAGAATCCCGAGTTCCGCTTCGCCGTCAACGCACGCGGACTGCGCTGGGGCACCGAGGCGGACAGCATGATCGGCACCGAAGGCGACTTCGGCGTCGCCGGCAAGCTGGAGGAATGGGCAGCGCTGGGCAAGGCCACGCTGACGCGCGGCGACGACAGCGCCGTGCTGGAGTTCGATGGCAGCGGCAACGCCGAGCGCGCGCAGGTGAAGACGCTGCGCGCCACCATGCCGACCGGCACACTGGATGCCACCGGCACCGTCGGCTGGTCGCCCGCCCTGGACTGGGACGTCACCGCGACGCTGGCCGGCTTCGATCCCGGCTACTTCGCCGCTGGCTGGAACGGGAACATTTCCGGCAACCTCGCCTCGAAGGGACAGCAGCGCGAGGACGGCCTGCTCAAGGGCACGCTGGATATCCCGAAGCTCAGCGGCCGCCTGCGCGACCGCCCGCTGGATGCCCGCGGCACCTTCGCGCTGGACGGCAACAACGGCGAAGGCGATCTCGCGCTGTCGCTCGGCGGCAGCCGCGTCACCGCGAAGGGCAAGGTCGGCGACACGCTGGACGTGGATGCCGCGCTCAGTCCGCTGAACCTGGCGGACCTGCTGCCCGACGCCAGCGGCACGTTGGCCGGCACGGTCAATCTCACCGGTGCACGCACCGCACCTAACATCGACGCCGACCTCGGCGGCGAGAACCTGCGCTGGAACGACTGGAGTGCGGGCACGCTGAGCCTGCGCGGGCGCCTGCCCTGGCGCAGCGGCGACGGCGACCTCGCCCTGCAGGGCAGCGCGGTGGATGTCGGCACCGTGCTGGACAGCGTGACCGTCAATGCGCGTGGCGCGGTGGAAGATCTGCGCTTCGACGGCGACGCCCGCAATGCCATGGGCGCGGTCGCGTTGTCGGGCACGGCAGAAAAGCGCGGTGCCAATTGGCAGGGCTCGCTGGACGCGCTGCGTATCGCACCGTCCAAGGGCAATCCGTGGACGCTGCGGCAGCCTGCCCGCTTCGCGCAGAACGGCGCCAACTGGACGCTGTCGGAAAGCTGCCTCGGTTCGGACATCGGCGGCGCGCTGTGCGCCAGCGCCAACTGGCCGCGACAGGGACTGGAGGTGCGCGGCGAAGCCTTGTCGCTGGCGCTGGTGCAACCATGGCTGCCGCCGGCCGATGGTCGTCCGCTGACGCTGCGCGGCGAGTTCACGCTGGATGCGACGCTGCGCCCGGCCGGCAACGCCTGGCAGGGCGAGGTGCATCTGGCATCGCTCGATGGCGGCCTGAAGATGGGCACCACCGCGCGCGGCGAGATCATCCGCTACGACAACTTCACCCTCGATGTGGACTTCACGCCGCAGCGGATCCAGGGCCGCCTCGGCACCGGCTTCAAGGGCGACGGCTATGTCGATGCGACCTTCAATACCGGCTGGGATGCGTTCGCGCCGCTGAAGGGCGACCTGTACTTCCACAACTCGCGCCTGTTCTGGATGGAGCTGTTCTCGCCGGACCTCGTGCGCCCGCAGGGCAAGCTGGCCGGCCATATCGGCGTCGCCGGCACGCGCGGCCACCCACTGCTGAGCGGTGAGGCCACGCTGACCGAGTTCACCGGCGAACTGCCGGCGCTCGGCGTGTCGCTGACCGATGGCGGTGCGGAACTGGTCGCGCTGTCCGACGGCAGCGCGCGCATCGACGGCAGCATGAAGACGGTGTCGTCCACCGGCGGCACCGGCACCGGCGGCGTGCTCAACGTGGCCGGCACGCTGGGCTGGAACAACGACACCACGCCGCTGCAGTTCCAGGTGCGTGGCGACAACGTGCTGGTCTCCGACACGACCGACCTGCGTGCGGTCGCCTCGCCGAACATCCAGGTAGGCTTCGCCGACAACACCATCCAGGTGCGCGGCGAGGTGGGCATCCCGTCCGCCACGATCGACGTGGAGAAACTCGACAGCGGCGTCTCCGCGTCGGAAGACGTGGTGATCCTCGATCCCGTCGACCCCGAGCGTGCGCCGAGTTCGCGGCTGGACCTGGACCTCGCCCTGAAGGTCGGCGACAAGGTGGAACTGAAGGGCTACGGCCTGGAGGGCACGCTGGCCGGCACCATGCACGTGCGTTCGCAACCGGGCCGCGAAATGCTGGCGACCGGCCGCCTCGATGTCGACGGCCGCTACGAGGCTTACGGCCAGAAGCTGCGCATCACCCGTGGCGAACTGGCGTGGAGCAACAACGCGGTCTCCGATCCGCGCATCAACATCCGCGCCGAGCGCGAAGTGGTCAGTGCGGGCGTCACCGCCGGCATCGATGTCACCGGCCGTGCCAGCCAGCCGCGCGCACGCGTGTGGTCGAATCCGGCGATGGCCGAATCCGAAGCGCTTGCCTACCTGGTCCTGGGCCGCTCGCTCAACACCGCCAGCAGCGACGAAAGCCAGCGCATCAACGCGGCCTCGTCCGCGCTCGGCGCCGGCGCCGGCCTGCTGGCCTCCCAGCTCGGCGCGAAGATCGGCCTGGACGATGCCGGCGTGCTGGAATCGCGCACGCTGGGCGGATCGGTGTTCGGCGTGGGCAAGTACCTCTCGCCGAAGCTCTACGTCAGCTACGGCGTCTCGATGGTCGGTTCCGGCTCGGCGGTCACGCTGAAGTACCTGCTGCGCAAGGGCTTCGACGTGGAAATCGAGTCGAGCACCACCGAGACGCGCGGCTCGATCAACTGGCGCAAGGAGAAGTAGCCGTGCGGCCGTCGCTGACGGCGCACCGCTTGCGCGCGCACGGCATCAGCGCGCCACTCGGATCGTCGCCCGCCGACGCCGTGCGGCACATGGCCGCGATGCAGGCCCAGGACTACCACGCCGCGCTGTGGGCGGTTGGCCTGCGCACGGCGGACGCGACGCAGGCCGATGTCGAGGGCGACATCGCGCGCGGCGAGATCGTGCGCACCTGGCCGATGCGCGGCACGCTGCACCTGCTGGCGCGCGAGGATGTGCGCTGGATGGTCGCGCTGCTCGCGCCGCGCGTGCAGGCCGCGAACGCCGGACGCATCTCCCGTGAGCTGGGTCTCGACGCGACGACGCTGGCGCGTGGTCGGCGCGTGGTGGAACGTGCCTTGTCCACCGGCACGCCGATGGCGCGCGCTGACCTGTACGCCTGCATGGATGCCGCCGGCATCGTCAGCCGCGACCAGCGTGGTCTTCATCTGCTGAACTGGCTGGCGCACGAAAGCGTGATCTGTCACGGACCCCGCGTGGGCAAGCAGCCGACATTCGTGCTGATGGATGCCTGGGTGCCGCCAGCCGCAGCCCTCGCGCGCGACGAAGCGCTGCATCGCCTCGCGTTACGCTATCTGCAGGGCCATGGGCCTGCGACCACCGCCGATCTCGCGTGGTGGTCGGGACTGACGCAAAAGGATACGCAACAGGCACTGGCGTCCGCGTCATCCCACCTTGAGCAGGAGACACACGGCGGCACGACTTGGTGGTGGCGTAGCGATGCGCCTGAACCTCCGCGATCGCGTGCCGTGCACTTGCTGCCGGCGTTCGACGAATACCTGATCGGCTACCGTGATCGCACCCCGGTACTGGATGCCGCGCTGACGCGGCGCGTGTTCAGCATCAACGGACTCGTGGCCGCCACCGCCATCGTCGGTGGCCGCGTCGCGGCGACCTGGAAGCGCGCCGTCGCCGATGGCGACGTGGTGTTCGATCCGCTACGTCCGCTGGAAGACGCCGAACACGCCTCCCTCCTTCGCGCTGCACAACGCTGGCGGCGCTTTCTCGGCGACGCGCCGTGATGGACGACGCGACACAGATCGTCATTGCCGCATCGGGAAGCGCCCGATATCGTCCCCTCTTCTCCGCTGGATCCTGACCATGCGCCGTCGATTCCCGATCACCACCCTTGCCCTGGGCGTCGCCCTGTCCCTGCCCGCCCACGCCGACGAAGGCATGTGGATGCCGTCGCAACTGCCGCAGCTTGGCAAGACGCTGCGCGAGGCCGGCTTCAAGGGCGACCCGAAGACGCTCGCCGACGTCACCGCCGCGCCGCTGAGTGCCGTGGTGCGTGCCGGCGGCGGCACCGGCGCGTTCGTTTCGCAGGACGGCCTGATCCTGACCAACCACCACGTCGCCTATGGCGTGATCCAGTACAACAGCAAGCCCGGGCACAACCTGATCGACGACGGCTTCATCGCCGCCGACCGTACGGGCGAACTGCCGGCCAATCCGGATTTCCGGGTACTGGTCACGGTCGGCTACGACAAGGTCACCGACGCGGTGTTGAAGGAGACCGCGGGCAAGACCGGGCGCGCCTACTTCGACGCGGTGGACCGCGCCAGCAAGGCCATCGTGGCCGAATGCGAAGCCGAGGGCGGCGTACGCTGCAGCGTCGCCAACATGTACTACGGCACCGATTTCTACCGGATCACCCAGCTGGAGCTGCGCGACATCCGCCTGGCCTACGCACCGCCGCGCGCGATCGGCAACTACGGCGATGAGATCGACAATTTCATGTGGCCGCGCCATACCGGCGACTTCACCCTGTTGCGCGCCTACGTCGGCAAGGACGGCAAGCCCGCGTCCTATAGCCCCGACAATGTCCCGTACGCCGCGCCGGCGCATCTCGCGCTCGCCAAGGACGGTCCCAAGGCCGGCGACTACGCGATGCTCGCCGGCTACCCCGGCATCACCTATCGCCATCGCACGGCGGCGGAGTTCGAAGAACAGATCACCTGGACGCTGCCCACCCGCGTGGCGGTGTTCGACCAGCTGATCGATGTGGTGGAAGCCGCGGGCGCGAAGGATGCCGACGCGAAGACACGCTATGCCGCACAGCTGCAGTCGCTGAAGAACCAGCGCAAGCGTGCCGCCGGCGAACTGGAAGGCCTGCGCCGCAGCGATGCGGTGCGTGTCCGCGACGACGACGAGCGCAGCATGCTCGCCACCGGAGCCGCGACGAAGGAACGCGGCGACATCGACGCGCTGGCCGCGTCGATCGCCGGCGGCTCGGCCGTACGCGAACGCGAGCTGCTGCTGAACCTGTTCGGCGCGCAGTCGCAGCTGATGCGCACCGCGATCACGCTGGAGCGGCTGCGTGTGGAGTCCGCCAAGCCGGATGCAGAACGCGAAAACGGCTTCCAGGCGCGCGACCACGCCATGATCGAAGGCATCCTGAAGCAGGTGCAGCGCCGTTACGCACCCGAGGTCGAAAAGGCGCTGCTCACCGTCCTGCTGACCCGCTACCAGCAGTTGCCGGACGCGCAGCGTCTTCCTGCCTTCGATGCCGCGTTCGGTCGCACGCCCGCGGCGCTGAAGCAGGCCCTCGACACGCTGTACGCGGGCACGAAGCTCGGCGACGAAGCCGAACGGCTGTCGCGCTTTGCAGCGGCACGCGAAGGCAAGCCGCTGGCCGCCGATCCGCTGATCGCGCTGGCGGCGATGCTGGTGCCCGTGCAGCTGACGCTGGAGAACGAACGCAAGACGCGTGAAGGCGAACAGCTGCGCCTGCGCCCCGCCTACATGCGCGCCCTGTTCGCGTGGCGCACGCAGCAGGGCCGTGCGCTGTACCCGGACGCCAACGGCACGTTGCGCGTGAGCTTCGGCAAGGTCGACGGCTTCTCCCCGCGCGACGGCATCCGATACACGCCGGTGACCACGGTGGCCGGCATCGTCGAGAAGAACACCGGCAAGGTGCCGTTCGATGCGCCGAAGCCGCTGCTCGACGCCATCGCGAAGGGTGACTTCACCGGCACCGAGGATCCGGCGCTGAAGACGCAGACGGTCAACTTCCTGACCAATCTCGACACGACAGGCGGCAACTCCGGCTCGCCCGTGCTCAACGCGCGCGGCGAACTGATAGGCCTGAATTTCGACAGCAACTGGGAATCCGTCAGCGCCAGCTGGATGTTCGACCCGCGCTACAAGCGCGCCGTCCACGTCGACATGCGCTACCTGCGCTGGCTGATGGGCAAGGTCTACCCGGCGCCGCATCTGCTGAAGGAAATGGGCGTCCGCTGAGCATGTTTGTCACCGTCGCCAGCTTCCTCGATCCGCTCGAAGCCCGCATCGTGCACGGACGCCTGACGGCCGAAGGCATTGATGCCTACTTGGCCGACGAACAGCAGGCGATCAACGACTGGTACATGCGCCAAGCGCTCGGCGGCGTGAAGATCCGCGTCCTGCGCGAACAGGCGGAAGAGGCGCGTGCGTTGATCGCGCAACTCGCCCAAGGTGCATTGGCATTGGAAAACGAAAGCGCCGACCCGATGGCTAGGGATGCAGCGCCGATCGACTCGCTGTCACAGCGGCTCGCCTTCCTCGGCCTCTTCACGCTGGGCCTTCCCCTGCCATGGCGTCGGCGACGTCAGACAGGCGTCTGACCCTCCGTAGGCAACCACGTGAATACCCTGCTCGCCCCCGACGACGACCCGCGACCGATCGCACCCGAGCCACCGCTGCCCAGCGACTGCTGCAACAGCGGCTGCCCGATCTGCGTGCACGACCTGTACGCGGAGCAGCTGCAGCACTATCGCGAGCAGTTGGCGGCGTGGGAGGCGAGGCATCCCGGCGTTGAGTGACGCTTGTTGTGGGAGCGACGTAAGTCGCGACCGTACGCGTTCCAGCATTCCGAGCAGAGGCGAGCTCCAGCTCGGCTAGGCGTCTACGGTCGCGACTTACGTCGCTCCTACAGGTGCTTCTCGCCGATCACGCCACGCGCGTGCGCCGCGCACGCTCCAGATGCACCAGCAGCAGCGAGATGGCGGCGGGTGTCATGCCGGGAATGCGCTGCGCCTGGCCGATGGTCTCGGGCTGCACGCGGTCGAGTTTCTGCTGCACTTCGGCCGACAGGCCGCGCACGGCAGCGAAGTCGAAACCAGCTGGGATCGGCGTGGATTCGTTGCGCTGCTGGCGTTCGATCTCGTCGCGCTGGCGATCGAGGTAGCCGGCGTACTTCACGCCGATCTCGACCTGCTCGGCGACCTGGGCATCGTCCACGCCGGGTCCGATCGACGGCACGGCGACCAGCTTCGCGTAGTCCAGCTCCGGACGCTTGATCAGGTCGAGCACGTTGGTCTCGCGGCTGACCTGCACGCCGAGCGTGTCGGCGACCTCACGGCCCAGCGCATTGGCGGGCGTGGCCCACAGCGCGCGCAGGCGGCCGGTCTCGCGTGTAATAGCCTCGCGCTTGGCGTCGAAGCGCTGCCAGCGCGCGTCGTCGACCAAGCCCAGCGAGCGGCCGGTCTCGGTGAGCCGCAGATCGGCATTGTCCTCGCGCAGCTGCAACCGGTATTCGGCGCGGCTGGTGAACATGCGGTACGGCTCCTTGGTGCCGTGCGTGATCAGGTCGTCGACCAGCACGCCGACATAGGCCTCGTCGCGACGCGGCGACCACGCGTCCTTCTGCTGCACGAACCGCGCCGCGTTGAGGCCGGCGAGCAGGCCCTGCGCCGCGGCTTCTTCGTAACCCGTCGTACCGTTGATCTGTCCGGCGAAGAACAGGCCGGCGACGGCCTTCGTTTCCAGCGATGCCTTCAGGCCGCGCGGATCGAAGAAGTCGTATTCGATCGCATAGCCGGGGCGCGTGATGTGCGCGTTTTCCATGCCGCGGATGCTGCGCACCAGCGCCAGCTGCACGTCGAACGGCAGTGAGGTGGAAATGCCGTTCGGATAGATCTCGGCGACGTCGAGGCCTTCCGGCTCGACGAAGATCTGGTGGCTGGCCTTCTCGGCGAAGCGCACCACCTTGTCCTCGATCGACGGGCAGTAGCGCGGGCCGATGCCTTCGATCTGGCCGGAGTACATCGGCGAGCGGTGCAGTGCGCCGCGGATGATCTCGTGGGTCTGCTCGCTGGTGTGGGTGATCCAGCACGAGACCTGGCGCGGATGGTCGGCGACGCTGCCCATGAACGACATCACCGGCAGCGGATCGTCGCCGGGCTGCTCTTCCATCACGGAATAATCGA
Organism: Pseudoxanthomonas sp. LjRoot143; assembly: GCF_964252945.1. Taxonomy (NCBI): domain Bacteria; kingdom Pseudomonadati; phylum Pseudomonadota; class Gammaproteobacteria; order Lysobacterales; family Lysobacteraceae; genus Pseudoxanthomonas; species Pseudoxanthomonas sp. LjRoot143. The sequence goes on from NZ_CAXUPM020000001.1 coordinate 3,715,372, forward strand.
GCGAGCGGCCGTCGATGCGCGGCGGCGTGCCGGTCTTCAGGCGATCGACGACGAAGGCGCCTTCGCGCAATCGCTGCGCCAGTGCGGTCGCAGGCGGATCGCCAGCGCGGCCGGCGGCGTACTGCGTCTCGCCGACGTGGATCTTGCCGGCGAGGAAGGTGCCTGCGGTCAGCACGACGGCCGGCGCATGGAACGTCAGGCCGGTCTGGGTGACGGCGCCGCGGACGGTGTTGTTCTCGATGACCAGGTCATCGACGGCCGCCTGGAACAGGGTCAGGTTGGGCTGCGCCTCCACCGCGCGGCGGATGGCGCTGCGGTAGAGCGCGCGATCTGCCTGGCAGCGCGTCGCGCGCACGGCCGGGCCCTTCGACGCGTTGAGCGTGCGCCACTGGATGCCGGCACGGTCGGCCGCCCACGCCATCACGCCGCCCAGCGCGTCGATCTCCTTTACCAGATGGCCCTTGCCAATCCCGCCGATGGCCGGGTTGCAGCTCATCGCGCCCACCGTTTCAACGTTGTGCGTCAGCAGCAGCGTGTGCGCACCGGCGCGCGCGGAAGCCAGCGCGGCCTCGGTGCCGGCATGGCCGCCGCCGATGATGATGACGTCGTAGTGGTGGAAGCGGGAGCGCATGGGGAAGGTTTGGTGGCGAAGGCCTGTGGAGGCGCGGGTACGGAAGACGGGATCCGGCATGGCAATCCGGCAAAGTTGGCACGCTTCCTGCTCTATTCCCATGCACCCGTCGTGGCAAGCGACCAGGGGCGCCGGGTTGGTAATTGGAACAGGGGCCAGCCATGCGCACGCCGGGGATGCCGGGGGCCGGTAGTCGGGGGACTACCGGCCCCTTTTTTATGCGCGCAGGATACCAGAGCAAGAAAAAAGCCCGGCAAAGCCGGGCTTTTTCGTTAGGCGCCGACGCCCGATGGGGCCGGAACAGGGGGGATCCAGATTTCCCCACCGGACGTCGACATTGAACCTTCAATTGCCGCTTACGTCAGAAAGCGACGCAACCGGTCAACCGAGGTTCGCAACCGCGTCAGCGGTGGGGGAATGGCGACGGACGGTCAGGTGGCGCGGATCACCGTTCGAGCTGGCGACTACCGCCATCGTCCCGTGGCATGGGACGGGACGGCGGTGCCGGGCGCTCCATCCGGGGCGGTGGGGCGGCGCGCTCCGGCGGCGGCGGCGGGGCCGCCCGCTCCATGTTGCGGGGCCGCTCGACCGCACGCGGCATCGACGGCGAGGAGGTCACGCGCGGAGGACGGTAGCCGCCATCGCCCACCCGGGGCTGGCTGGGCGACGGCGTCACCTGCGCCGGCCGGCCCGGAACCATGGGCTGCGCGCCGCCTTCACGCCAACGACCGGTCGGATCACGCCACGGCGGCGGGCGATTGCCGCTCCCGCCTGTCGGCGGCGGCTTGGGGGGAGGATTGTTGTCGCCCGGGCGCGGGGGGCGAGGCGGGTAATACGGGTAGTGCGACCCGTAATAGCCGTAGTAGGGATAACCGTAGTAGCTGCCATAGCGATAGGGCCCGCCGTAGCCGTAACCGTGGCCGTAGCTGCCGTAGACGCTGCCGCCGTAGTAGCCGCCGTACGGATCGGAATACTGCGTGCTCGGCCGGCCGTGGTAGTAGCCGCCCGGCGCGGTGTCGCCGACATAGTCGTACGTCGCGCAACCTCCCAGGGCGAGGCTGGCGAACACGATGGTCAAGAGAGATGAACGTTTCATGGCGGAACCCCCGTTACTCTGCCGTTGCAGCATCGGCGCGGCGCATTGAATCCGTGCTTAACCCGGCCGGTATGGCGGGAGGGGCGGAGCGTCCGCTGGCGGAGGTTCAGCGGGGGGCGATGCGCTGCTAACCTTTCCGCATGCCGATGCCTCTGCCCACCTTCGACGACGTCCTCGCCGCTGCCGCCCGTATCGCCCCCCACGCCTATGCCACCCCCGTCCTGCGCTCCCGCGCCCTGGACGCGATGGCCGGCTGCCAGCTCCATTTCAAGGCGGAGCCGCTGCAGCGGACGGGCGCCTTCAAGTTCCGCGGTGCCTGCAATGCGGTGTGGGCGCTGGACGATGCCTCGGCGGCACGTGGCGTGGTGACGCACTCGTCGGGCAACCACGGCGCCGCGCTGGCGTTGGCGGCGCGGACCCGCGGGATCGCCTGCCATGTCGTGGTGCCGGCGGGCGCGAACGCGGCGAAGCTCGCGAGCATCGCCCGTTACGGCGCGCACCTGCACACGTGTGCGGCGACCATCGACGCCCGCGAAGCCACCGCCGCCCGCGTACAGGCCGACACCGGTGCCACCCTGATCCATCCTTACACCCATCCGCACGTGATCGCCGGCCAAGGCACGGCGGCACTGGAACTGATCAATGCGCACGGGCCGCTGGAAGCCCTCGTGGCCCCTGTCGGGGGCGGCGGGCTGCTGTCGGGCACCGCGATCGCAGCCGCTGCCACGGCTCCCGGCTGTCGCATCCTGGGCGCCGAACCGGAAGGTGCGGCCGATACCGCGACATCCCTGGCCGCGGGCGAGCGCCGCGTCGAGTTCGTGCCCGACACGGTCTGCGATGGCCTGCGCGGCACCCTGGGGGAACCGAACTTCGATCTCCTGCAGAAGCACCGGGTGGACGTCGTCACCGTCCCGGACCACGACACGCTCGTCGCCATGCGCCTGCTGTGGCAATGCCTGAAGCTGCTGGTGGAACCGTCCTCGGCGATCGCGCTGGCTGCGGTCCTGCAGGCACCCGAGCGATTCGCGGGCCAACGGGTCGGCGTGCTGCTATCCGGTGGCAATGTCGACCTGGATGCCTTGCCGTGGGAGCGCGCGGCATGAACGCACACCGGCGCAAACCCAAACGCGGCGTCGTCGGCTGGGCCTTGCGCCTGCTGCTGCTTGCCGTGGTCTGGTTGGCCGGCGTGGCGGCCTACATCATCTGGGTGGGCCAGCGCGACGACGCCCAGCCAGCCGACGCCATCATAGTGCTCGGCGCGGCGGCCTACGACGCCAAGCCGTCGCCGGTGTTCGAGGAACGCATCCGCCACGGCATCGACCTCTACAAGCGCGGCCTGGCGCCGACGCTGATCTTCACCGGCGGCTATGGCGGCACCGGCGCACGCTTCTCCGAGTCGCAGGTCGCGCGCCGCTATGCGCTGCGCCAGGGCGTGCCGGAGAGGGCGATCCTCATCGAGTCGCTCTCGCGCAACACGCACGACAACCTGCGGCAGGCGCGAATTCTGATGCAGCAGCACAAGCTGCACTCCGTCATCATCGTCAGCGATCCGCTGCACATGGCGCGCGCACTGCGCATCAGCCGCGACCTGGGTATCCGCTCGGTCGGCTCGCCCACGCCGACCAGCCGTTTCCGCAGCTTCGCCACGCGCTGGCGCTTCCTGCTGCAGGAAGTCTATTTCTTCCATCGCGACCGGCTGCCGCGTTGACGGCGTGGCGTATGATCGTGGGGTCGTCCACCCCCCGGGAATCCGCATGAAGATCGACGGCACGCGCCGGCAGGACCGCGCCACCGAGCTCGTCCTCAACTACTACGCCGCCTTCAACCGCGGCGACTGGGAAAGCATGCTGGCCATGCTGACCGACGACGTGGTGCACGATCTCAACCAGGGCGCGCGCGAGACCGGCCGCGAGGCCTTCGCGACCTTTCTCGGGCGCATGAACGCCAGTTACCGCGAACAGCTGCGCGACATCGTGGTGCTGGTCACGCAGGACGGCCAGCATGCGGCTGCCGAGTACATCGTGCATGGCGAGTACCACCACACCGACGAAGGCCTGCCGCCGGCGAACGGGCAGACCTATGTGCTGCCGGGCGGCGCCTTCTTCGACATCCGCGACGACCGCATCGCACGCGTCACCAACTACTACAACCTGCAGGACTGGATCCGCCAGGTCGGCGGCTGACGCCGCCTCCCGCGCAATTATTCGCCACGTCGTCGGATCGGAATCCTCGACAGCGGTACCGTCGCGATGTCTTCGCCCTGCCCCCGGATCGGCGCACCCGGCGGCGGCGCCCATGCATGCGCATAGATGACATCCCACGTGCTCGGCAGCTTGCCGTCCTCGCGACGCAGCGGCTCGTAAGCGGTCGCCGCCGCGGCGAATCGTGCCCGTCCCGTCAAGGTGTGGCGACGCTGCTGCAGCGCGTTGGTCGCGCCCATCGCACGCAGCTCGCGCATCAAGGCGGGCAGGTCGTCGTAGGTCAGCGTGAAGCGGTCGCGATCGAGCACCGGATCGCGGAAGCCCGCTAGCATCAGGGCGTCGCCGAACTGCGCGATCGGCGGGAACGGACTGACATGCGGCGCGTCGTCGGCGTGCGCGAAGGCGTCACGCAGCTCCTGCAGCGTTTCCGGACCGAACGTCGAACACACCAGCAGGCCACCGGGCTTCAGCACGCGGCGGAAACCGTTGAACGCGGCGGGCAGGTCGTCCACCCACTGCAGGCTCAAGTTGCAGAACAGCACGTCGACGCTGCCTTCGGCCAGCGGCAGCGCGCGCAGGTCGGCGCAGACGCGCTGGAACGGCTTCCACCAGCCCGACTGCTTCTTTGCTTCGCGCAGCATCGGCATTGCCAGATCCAGTGCGATCACCTGCGCCTTCGGCCAACGCTTGCGCATGGCGGCCGCCGCATGGGCGGGGCCGCAGCCGACATCCAGCACCACTTTCGGATCCGTTGCGTCCTGACCCTGTCGCAACGTCAGGTAGTCCAGCGACTCCATCAGACGCTTCTCGACTTCGTGCTGCAGGGCCGCCGCCGCGTCGTAGCCCGCGGCTGAGCGCGAGAATGCGCGGCGGATATGGCGCTGGTCGAAGGTAGTCATGCGGCGACATCCTGCGGCAACGACTGCAGGAAACGATCGACGTCGGCTGCGACGAGGTCGGCGTGCCCAAGGAACGGCGCATGTCCGCCGCCGGCGATCTCGACGAACTGTGCGCCCGGCGCCATCTGCGCTGCTGCCCGCATCGCCTTCGACGGTACCAGCAGGTCGCGACGGCCCGCCAGCCATAGGCTGGGTACCGACAGCGAGGACAGCGCTCCGCGAAGGTCCGACTGTTCGAGCAGCTGGAGGCCCTGCTGCAATGCCTCGGCAGCGGGTTCGCCGCGCGCGTACAGATCCTGCTTCAGCGTGCGCAGTTCGCTACGGGCATGTTCGGACCCCATCGTATCCAGCGCCAGAAAACGTTCCAGCGTGCCGGCGTAGTCGTTGCGAAGATCATCGCCGAACTGCGCGAACACGCTGGCGTCCACGGCATGCGGCCAGTCATCGCTCCGCACGAAGCGCGGCGTCGCGGCGATCATCGCCAGCCCACGCACCTGCGGCGACGAGGCGGCAGCATGCAACGCGAACAGACCGCCCAGTGACCATGCCAGCCAAGCGGCCGGCGGCGTGCGTGCGAGGATGGCCTGGACGGTGGCTTCCAGCGACAGCGCTACGTCGCTGTCGCGGCTATGGCCATGGCCGGGCAGGTCGACGAGATGCAGCGTGTAGCGACCGGACAGCCGCTGCACCAGCGGCGCGAACACCCCGCCATGCAGTGCCCAGCCATGCAGCAGCACCAGAGACGGGCCACTGCCAAGAGTTTCGATATGCATGCCGCGTATTGTCGCCGATCCCGCGTGATGCAGGATCGCGGCGCGTGCATCCCGTCAGGCGACGGCGCCGTGGACGCGCTGCACGGCATCCCACGAACGCGCCAGCGTCGTCACCAGCCCGTCCACCTCCTGCAGCGAATGCAGCGCCGAGAGCGTCACCCGCAGTCGCGCCTTGCCATCGGGCACGGTCGGCGGACGGATCGCCGGCACGAGGTAGCCGGCGCTGTCGAGCGCGGCGGACAGCGCCAGCGCGTTGCCGTCGCTGCCGCACAGCACCGGCTGGATCGGCGAATCGGACGCCATCAGTTGCAGGCCCGCCCGCTGCGCGCCACTGCGGAAGCGGTCCACCAGCGACTGCAGCTTCTCGCGGCGCCATTGGTCGCGGCGTGCGTGTTTCACCGCGACGCGCGTCGCCGCGGCGAGCGCCGGCGGCATCGCGGTGGTGTAGATGTAAGGCCGTGCCGTTTCAGCCAGGTGCTGGATCAGCGTTTCCTCGCCGACCACGACCGCGCCATAGCCGCCCAACGCCTTGCCCAGGGTGACCAGCTGCAACGGCACGTCCGCGACGCCCATGCGGGCTTCCGCCACGCTGCCGCGGCCTTCGGGCCCCCGTACGCCGACGCCGTGCGCATCGTCGACGAAGAACAGCGCCTGCTGCATGCGGGCGACCAGGCTCAGCGACCGGAGCGGCGCGCTGTCGCCATCCATGCTGAAGACCCCGTCGGTGACCAGCATCGCCGCACCCTCGGGCTGCAGCTTCAGCTGGCGCAGCGCGCCTTCGGGGTCGAGATGCGGATAACGACGCAGCTTCGCGCCGGCCAGCCGGGTGGCGTCGAGCAGACTGGCGTGGTTGAGGCGGTCCTGTACGCAGACATCGCCGTCCTCCAGCAGCGCCTGCTGCACGGCGAGGTTGGCGAGGAAGCCGCTGCCGAACAGCAGCGCGCGCGGATAGCCCAGCCAGTCGGCGATGTCGCGTTCCAGCGCCTCGTGCGCGGCGTGGTGGCCGCTGACCAGGTGCGAAGCGCCGGCGCCGGCACCTTCGCGGGCGGCGGCGTCCTGCAGTGCGTTGGTCACTTCGAACTGCTGCGCGAGGCCCAGGTAATCGTTGCTGCTGAACTCGGTCAGCCAGCGGCCGTTGACCTCGACCCGGACGCCATCACGCCGCGTCACCGTGCGGCGCGTGCGCTGACGACCCAGTGCGATGCGCTGCTGGCGCTGGGCGAGGATGCGATCGTGCAGGTCGGTGCGGGTCATCGGCGTGGCCTGGCGAAGAGGGGCGCCGGGGCGCGTGGCGGGCGGCCACCGACGACGACACGCCGGCCGCGTCGCCGCGCCAGCGTCCTCCGTCCGGTACTGCCCCCTGTTGCCCCGACTACGCCGCCCGGCCGCAGGACGGCTCGGAACGGGTGATGTCGGCGTGCACCGTACCGCTGCCCGGGGCATCGGTTCTGTGATGGTCATGCACGTTTTCCACCTGCACTGCCATCGGTCGCAGCCCGAGGCGGGCGAACAGGGCCTGGTCGCGCTCGGTGTCCGGGTTGCCGGTGGTCAGCAGCTTCTCGCCGTAGAAGATCGAGTTGGCGCCGGCCAGGAAGCACAACGCCTGCAGTTCGTCGCTCATCGCCTCGCGGCCGGCGGACAGGCGCACCATCGATGCCGGCATGACGATGCGGGCGACGGCGATCGTGCGGACGAATTCGAACGGATCGAGCTCGGTCGTGCCATGCAACGGCGTGCCGGCCACCTGCACCAGCCGGTTGATCGGTACCGAATCCGGATGCGACGGCAGGTTGGCCAGCGCCTGCAGCAGGCCGGCGCGCTGGTCGCGCGATTCGCCCATGCCGACGATGCCGCCGCAGCAGGTCTTCATGCCGGCGTCGCGCACGTGTTCCAGCGTGTCCAGGCGATCCTGGTACTGGCGCGTGTGGATGATGTCGCCGTAGAAGTCCGGCGCGGTGTCGAGGTTGTGGTTGTAGTAGTCCAGCCCGGCATCCTTCAGCGCGTGCGCCTGTTCGCCGCTCAGCATGCCGAGCGTGGCGCAGGTCTCCAGGCCCAGCGCCTTCACGCCGCGGATCATTTCGGCAACCTTCGGGATATCGCGGTCCTTCGGCGACCGCCAGGCCGCGCCCATGCAGAAGCGCGATGCGCCCGCCGCCTTCGCCTGCGCCGCCTTCGCGAGCACCTCGTCGGCGCCCATCAACTTCTGTGCCGACACCCCGGTGTCGTAGCGCTGCGCCTGCGGGCAGTAGGCGCAATCCTCCGGGCAACCGCCGGTCTTCACCGACAGCAGGGTGGAGACCTGGACTTCGGCCGGGTCGAAGTGGGCGCGGTGCACCGTCGAGGCCCGATGCAGCAGCTCGGGGAACGGCAAGTCGAACAGGGCGAGCAGCTCGTCGCGCTGCCAGTCATGGCGCAGGACCGGCGCAGCCGAAGAAATGTGAGCGGACATCGCGACCTCAGGGGAATACAGTCGGGGAAGTCTGGAAACCGGGCCCCGCCCTGTCAACCGCATGGATGCACCGAAAGTTGACGGCTGGTGGCAGCACGCCACCCGCCTGCTGCTCGCTCCGAGGTGCCTGATCTGCCGCGAACGCGGCCACAATGGCGCCGATATGTGCGCATCATGCACGAAACAGCTGCCTTGGAACCTGACGAGCTGCCTGCGCTGCGGCCTGCCGATGGCCACGAACGGCGAATGCGGTGATTGCCTGCAGCGCCCTCCCGCGCTCACGCAGACGCGGGCGGTGTTCGTCTACGGGTTCCCGCTGGACCGGCTGGTGCCGCGCTTCAAGTTCCATCACGACCTGGCGGCCGGGCGATTGATGGCGGAGCTGATGGCCGGACCGCTGGCGTCGGCACCGCGACCGGACGCGATTGTGCCCGTGGCCCTGCATCCGCATCGGATACGCCAGCGTGGGTATGACCAGGCGCTGGAGTTGGCACGCCCCCTCGCCGCCGCGCTCGCCCTGCCCTTGCGGCCCGACCTGCTGCATCGTGTCCGTGCGACCGCACCGCAATCCGAGCTCGATGCCGGTCAGCGCCAGCGCAATGTCGCCCGCGCCTTCAGGGTCGTGCCGCACGCCGCGCTACCCGGCCATGTCGCCCTGGTCGATGACGTGATGACCACCGGAGCAACCCTGCAGGCAGCGGCCCGCGCCCTGCTCGGCGCGGGTGTCAGGCGCGTGGATGCGTGGGTGTGCGCCCGTGTGCCGTGATCGCACGCGACCACATCTTCAGGGCGTGAGGCCGGTGGCGGTAACGCGGCATTGCAGCGTCAGCACGATCTGGCCGCCCGCGGGCAGCACCGGAATCGTCACGCCCGCCCCCGTCAGGCTGGCGACCGGCACGGTGGCTCCCGGGCAGCTCGCACCGCCGGACGCTGCGCACACCGCCGTGCCGACGGGATCCGTGCAGTTGAGGCCAGCACCCGGGGTATCACGGATGACCGTGCCATTGGCGGCACTGGGGCCGGGATTGCTGGCGGTCACCGTGTAGGTCACCACGCCACCGGAGAGCGCCGTCGCGGGGCTGGCCGCCTTGGTGATCGACAGGTCGGTCCTCGGGATCCGCACGTTGCGGAAGACGCAGCTCAGCTGGTCGCCCGCGGCCGGGGTGAACACGAACGAGGCGCCATTGCCGGTGGGCGCCGATCCGCCACTGCGATCATTGGTGCAGGCATAGGTCGTGGTGTAGTCAGCCAGGTTCGCGCCACCCGCCCCGGCTTCGGAGAAGGTGTAGCTGGTGCCTGCCGTCGCCGGGCTGACGATCGCCACCTGCGTCGGCGCGGTGGTTGCACCGGTTGTCGTCACCGACGCGCCGGCGCCCGCACCGGCGCCTGCAATGGCAAGCGCGAACTGGTCTGCGGCCTGCAGACGGCCATCGGGCAGCTCCTTGCGCAGCCGCAGGATCGGACGCGCGGTGTTGGTGATCGCACACACGATCTGGTCGTTGGCGGCCGGCGTGACGTTCCACGTCGGCGATGCTCCGGCCGGCGTGAACGCCACGCCATTGCGCGTGCAGGCGATCGCCGCCGTGTACGCACCCGCGAGCGTCGATGTACTGCCGGGCGCCATGGTGTCGCGCAGGTAGTAGGTCGTGCCGGTGGTCACCGCCAACGCACCCGTGCTGGCCAGCTGCCCGGTGCCGGTGCCGGCGGTGGTGGCTTCGCGCACCGTGCCGGCCGTCGACGTCGTGCCGATCTGCACGGTGAACTGGTCGCTCGCATCGGCGCGTGGCGCGCCCAGCACCTTGTTCAGCGTGATGGTGGTGCCGTTGCCGGTGATCGAGCCGTTGCAACCGGTCGCGCTGGCCGCCGCGGCGGGGTCGCGGAATGCCGTCGACGGAATGATGGCCGACGTGCCGCTGCCCGGCAGCGTCCAGCGCAGGCGCGCATGGTTGATGCCGCCATGGTTGAGCCAGTACATGCGCACCAGTGCGCAGCTGTTTGCATTGGCGGCCGTGAAGGTGCCGAGACTGACGTAGGTGTCCTCGTTGGCGGTCCAGTCGTTGACCGTGCCCACCGGGATGTCGTACGAGGCCGTCCGGTAGGCCGTGTTGGCGTAGTCGCTGGAGAAGCCGAGTTCAACGTTGTCGTCGTGCGCGATGCTGACGGTGTAGGTGCCCGCCTGCGGGAACTGGATCAGCGCGTACGACACGCGCCCCATCGCCTGCAGGTTGCAGGAGGCGACGCTGGTAGCGGCGGAATCCAGGTTGCAGAGGTTGTTGGCGGCGGCCCGGTAGTTGATGTCCGTCGCGGTGCCGGTGCGCACGGCATTGGCCGGGTTGGCGGCGATGGCACGCAACGCATTCAGGCGAGCCGCACCGGTGCCGGTGTTGTTGGCGAACGTCGGCGCGCCCGCCGGGCCGGTGTAGACAGTGCCGACACGGTCGTTGCCGCGGTAGTCCTCCCATCGCACGGTTTGCGCCGCGGCGTTGCCCAGGCATGCCGCCAACAGCGCGCCGACCATCCAGCGCCCACACCTCACAGAAAGGAACCCTTCGATTCCCGTGCCCCTGTCTTGTTTTGCCATGTCGTGCGCTACGTGCTGTCACATCGAACAAGTGTGAACCGTATCACGCTATTCGCGCCTTGTTGGCTACGCGCTACGCCGTTCGGCGGGCCAGATCCAACGCCAGTCCGACGAAGATCACCGCACCTACCCAATTGTTGTGCAGGAAGGCCCGGAAGCACGCCTCACGCTCCCGATGACGCGCCATCCAGAACTGTGAGATGACGAGCAACGAGGCGATACCCACGCTTGCCCAGTAGCAGATGCCCAGCCCCGCCTGCCGTCCGACCAGATACAACGCAACGAACACCAGGGCATACAGGACCCCCTGGATGGCCAGGTCGAGATCGCCGAACAGGATGGCGGTGGATTTGGATCCGGCACGCAGATCGTCCTCCCGGTCCACCATCGCGTACCAGGTGTCGTACGCAGTGGCCCACAGGATGTTGGCGGCGTACAGCACCCATGCGACGGCCGGCACTTCGCCCTGCACGGACGCGAACGCCATCGGGATACCCCAGCCGAATGCCAGACCCAGGTACACCTGGGGCAGATAGGTGTAGCGCTTGAGATAGGGATAGCTTGCGGCGAGGAACAGTCCGATGACGCTCAGCCAGACGGTGAGCCGGTTCAATGTCAGCACCAGCGCGAATGCGACCAGCATCAACACCGCGAACACGGCCAGCGCTTCGCGTCCCGAGACCGCGCCGGTCGCCAGCGGGCGCCCTCGCGTGCGTTCCACTTGCGGATCCAGCCAGCGGTCCGCGTAGTCGTTGATCACGCACCCCGCCGATCGCGTCAGCCACACGCCCGCGGTGAACACGAACAGCGTCCACCACGGCGGCATGCCGCCAGCAGCCAGCCACAACGCCCACCACGTCGGCCACAGCAGCAGCAGCACGCCGATCGGGCGGTCGCCGCGCACCAGTTTCCAGTATTGGCCCAGGCGCTCGCGCCAACGCGGACCTCCGGCCTCTTCGTAACGCTCGTATCCCATGCGCAAAAGGGTAACAGGCCGGCTCGCGCGTCTGGATTCCGCATCGCACGGACGGAACTGGGCCATCGCACCGGTTTGCGGCTAGAATGCCGGTCCCGTGCGCCCGTAGCTCAGCCGGATAGAGTAGTGGCTTCCGAAGCCGCTGCTCATAGGCCAAAATCGGGAACCGCGGTGTCACCGGGCTACTACTCAAAAGTGGCTGGCCCGAAGCAAAAAGTCCTTTAAAAACGCGCCTGTAGCTCAGCCGGATAGAGTAGTGGCTTCCGAAGCCATTGGTCGGGGGTTCGAATCCCTCCAGGCGCGCCAATCCCCCTGTGACGAAATTGGGACTGTGCATTCGCGTTAGATTTTGGCCATATGGTCAAAACTCGTAGGAATTCGGCATAGTTTTGGCCGATCTGCAGTTGAGGGCAGCACTAAAGCCCTGATCGAACTAGCTTTTTTCCTGTTCGCCCGTCCACATTCAAGCCCCTCCCCATCGCCGCCCCGGCGATGACCGCAGACGATGCCGAGGCAGGCACACTTGAAGGCGTGTGTCGGGGTATGACGCGTTTATCTCGCTCGTCATACCTTTGGGACACAGGTGCAAGGAAAACACCCAAAAGAGCGTTGCAGACTAAAGTTCTGATTCGTGAGGTTCTTCTTGCTTCCTTGCTCGGCAAGAAATGCGACGGCCATCGAGCCGGTGGGGGCTTACCGTCACCCTCAGGAACCCCGTTCTTCGTCAGATTTGGTGCTGAGACCCAAGCACGGTCCAGCCCCGCTCTTCAAGGCTCCACCAATGTTGCCACGCCTCGTTTTCCGTGAACACAAGTTGGTCCGCGTGCACCTCTATGGGCGTCATCGGCCCCAGGACCGTTGGCGGGTTGGAGTTGCCGACACGAAGCAGGACGTGGAGGTGCTCGCCGGTGTGGTCAGCAATCATTCGATACAGCGTTAGGTTTGGTTTGCTCATAATTTAAATCCTTTTGGTTAGCGTCGAAGCCGAGCGGGATCGACTTACTATTTGTCATAGTTCAAGTAGAAAGTGACAAAACCCTTGTGGCACAAGGGTCTTCGTTTGAAAAATAGGCGGCGGTCGGAACAGATCAGGTAATCCCGGTATCCTTCCCTCAACAGGGGATGACACCACCATGCGCCAACGGATCACTAGCCTAGGCTTCCTGGCCTTGCTTGCGGGATGCAATTCGCCAACACCGCCCTCGCCGCTCGTTGACACACCGCACGCCGCCCCGGTTCAACTGGAGCCCGTTCCCGAGCCGGAGCCCGTTCCGGCGGAAGAGCCATCCCCCATTTCTCATGAGCCGAAGGTCCACATCGATGACCCGGCGATGGTCGCTCGGCTGCATAAACTGGCGGAAGAACGCGAAGCGTTGGGCACGAAAGTGTTCCAAGCCGGCGTTGCGATCGACGGGTTCATGCATGCCGGCACGGCATTCAACGAAATTCACGTCCCCGAGCATCAGTGCTGGGTGTTGGGACAAATGCTGGGCAAGGCAGGCATCGTGAAGCCTGTTGAGTGTCTTAGCCCAACGGCCACATACGCTTCATCTGCCGACGAACGGCCAACCTCTCCCTCGCTCAAGCCTAGAGCGCGCATCCGCTCCAGCCTCCCGTAGGCAAGTCTCTGGTTCGCATCGGTGCACGTCACATAGCGACGCGATTGTTGCGTCATTACTGGCAGGGAGACTCGACAGTTTCGGCCTTAAGGACCCACAACTAGGAACTAGCACGCACAATAGAGTCAGGCGATCATCGTCATTGCCATCGATGGCGGGTACTTATCGCCGCAATTAGTTACCGAAAAGTAACTATCCAACCTGCCGTTGACTCGCCGTGCGGGATGGCTCTGGACTGCTCGGACGGGGGCGCAGGCCATCTGAGCTCGATAGTCACCAGTTCACTAGATGCGGCCATACGTTCTGGCTGGGCGCGTTCCATGCACGTTGAGCATGACTCAGCCATCGACGGATTGGGCGCTAATCGATCTTGAACTCGCCCCGAAAAGAATGACCCCGGACGTTAGATCGCCTAGTCCGAATGGCCGAGAAATATCCTAGCGCTCGGTCAGATGAAGCTCTCGCGGCTTGCACGAGGCGCCGTGAACGATAGAAAGCGAATCACGGCATAGTTGCACCAGGGTGCACCGCGTCAGGGTATGTCACCAGCAAATGGAGCATCCAGATCGGTTGCACTTGCGAGGCACGAGCGTGCCGGGTTGACCAGAGATCCTCCCTCCAGGTCACGGGAGAGACGACCACCGTTGTTTCGCACCGCTTGTCCTTGGTAACTGCCAACCTCAATCGATCAGCCCATTCGGTGAGTTCAGTTTGGATGACGTAGCCCATTAGCGCGGCCAGACTTGCATCAGTGAAGGGTTCCTCTTCACGCAGGAATCTACCCAACCCAGGGTCTCCAAGATATTTCTTATCGATATCACTCTTCGAGAACAGCGGCTTGGCTTCGATGACGAATTCAGGACCTCCGGAAACTCTAGCTTCGTACTGGAGATCTACACGCTTTTGCTTGGAGCCGGCCAGCTTCCTGGACCGCTTCGGTCGTTCGCACCGGAAGTTGACCTCGCGGAATTCATGACCAGCAGGCAGCGCTTTGAGATAGTCGTCTACGTGATCCGCCAGTTCGTAGGTCACCGCGTTTTCGTGTGGGTGAGCCCGCACCGGCTTGGAGGTGCCCCCTTTCTTCGGTTTACCAACCTTTCGCAGTGCTCCGTCCTTCTTACAAAACTCTGCCCAGCCACTGGCCATCTTGGACTCGGCATGAGCAATGCTTTCCAACGCACATTGGACGATCAACTTCATGTACCTAAGTTTCGCCTTGTCATAGCCTGCCAGTTGAATCAGACCGTCCAGATCGTGCGAGCCGCTGCCCGCCGTCATGCGGCATCTTCCATGAGTGCCTGAATGATAGTCGCGCCATCCGTATACGCACTCTCGACGGTCCAGCGAAATTTCTCGGCAGGCTTCCTAATCTCAAGGAACGTTTGAGACGGGTTGTACCGTAGCTGCATGCTTCGACTTAAATCCGCGATATCGGCTGAGCCGGAAAGCGGGTCACCGGCCTTCGTGCCGGCAGACAAGCTGATGGCAACGCGATAGGGCGACAAGCGGTCTTCCTGCTCTACTACCCTGACCTCAGGCTGCCCGTCACTAACAGGACGAAGTGCCGCCTCCAACGCCTTCTTGTATGCCAACAGATCCTCTTCCGTCGGGCGGCGAGAGAAGCTTGTCGGTACTTGTCCGTCCTCGAAACCGTTTCGGAACAACCCGTATTCGTTTACCGCATCTGCCAGAGCACCGCTGAGACCGAAGCGCTCCATCAAGTGAGCGCTTGCTACCCAGGCATCCTCATCAAGCACCATATCAATGAGGGGATCGTCCAGATCCTGGAATGGAACTGGGATATCGAGAAGGTCATTCTTCTCCAAGCGCGTCCGATCTAGCATCCACAGTCGTCCAGTGATTGCTATCAGGTACCGGGCCAATCCCGATTCCAGATACCGGCCCAACCCCATGAGCACGCGCCGATGAGCCTGGCGCTCGCTGTCGGTCAAAGGCAGCGCACTGAAGAAGACGGCATTGACGGAAGAATTGAACGCCAAAGGCGCACTGGCGTAGGCAAGATCTCGCATGCTGCGCGGGATCAGCAGTACGTTGCCCGAGAAACGTCGGTGAAATTCATTATGGGCTCTGTGCTCCCAGTCGCAGGCCAGCCCGACGGGGCGATCACCTCGAACCAACTCACCTTGCACATTGATAGCAATGGACTCAACCCCATCGCGCTTGCGGAAGTCATTGCCCTTGAATTTGTCTGCACCACATATGTCTTCGGACTTCAGTCCAGTCTGAGCGGGAGATCCACCCTTCTTGATCTCCATCCCATGTGCCTTGAGGAAATCGCCTAGCGACAGCACATGACCCAAACCCACACGATCGCTCATGTACTGGCGAATATGACGATCAACAGGCCGAAGCATGATGGCCTCGAACCAACGTTCACCTCCCTCGGCAAGTAGCCGCTGCTGGAAATGCTGTACCTGTGATGCGTCGTAGCCAATCATCCACGGACCGGATGATTCGACAGGCCCTGGCAGGTGCGCTCGAGTTGGCGAGAATACCCACGTCTGTGAAGATGCCGTGGGCGCCTTATTGCGCACTAGAAGCACGCTCGCAGCCTGTCGGGCGTGGGCAAAAAGCACGTATCTCAGGTGCGTAAGATTGACTACACCGATGACGTCCATCGTGTTCGCCAAGTGCAGCGGAAAACGCTTGGCGCTGGGACTGACTAGAGATTTTGTCGGCACCACCTGGGCTGCAATGCCGTCCTTCCGGAGGTATTTGTCCAGAACCAACCACACCGCATGTTCGGCGGCTTCTTCCCCATCCACTTTCATGCCCGCTTCAGTTGTCAGCTCCTGCGAGCTGGTTACATCTTCCAGGCTTTGCCAAGGCGGATTGCCGAGCGCGATATCGTAGCGAGCATCTTCGCTGGCTGGCGGATCGATCGCGAAGAAATCACCGCAAAGAATGTTGGCCTTGTTCAGCGGTGGGAATAGGGGCTGTGCGGCCTCGCCGTATAGGCAGCTGCGTATATCGGTAGGATCGACATAGTCAAGCATCGTCAAATAGAGAGAGAATGCCGTTACAGCATGTGCAGAAGGGTTCTTCTCGATTGCGAAGATTGAGCGCAGGAGGATGTCGCGCAACTGTGCGGCAGGCAAGATATTGAGTCCACTTTCTTGCAGACTCGCCTCGATCATTCGCCGATAGGCACCCACGACGAAGACACCCGAACCTGCGGTGCAATCGATCACCCGCTTCCCGGCAACAATCCCAATCACGTCCTCTACCCTATCGAGAACGAAATCTGCCAGATAGGGCGGCGTGTAGAAGACGCCATCCTGCCTTTTCGACGAGGGATCTTCTGACTCCAGGAACTGTTCGTAGATAGCAGAGAGAGTCTCTGTCTGCAGGCTAGACAGATCGAAATCCAGGAAGCGAAGTTGAACACTTCCCTCCTTCAACTCGTCACCCAGCTTGATGCAGTCGCGCAGCAACTGAACATCCGTATCTGAAAACTGTGCACGCTCGGATTCTGACAACGGAAAGATGGTGCCGTTGAGAAGCTCATCGAGCGCGTCGAACACCCTCCACACCAGGCTAGCACTTAGGCCGCCACCCCGATCGGTGAACGCGGTCTGCGCCTGGAATTGACCCAGCCAACGCTCGTCGACAAGTGACCGATCGTGAAGAATATAGAAGTATAGGAAACGGCCGATGAGCGCATTTGCTGACCGAGCACTGGCACCACTTTGTCTGGACAGTCGTTTGCTCAATGCTTCCAAGGTGGACAGCAGCCGCTGATCCACGCGATCACCAGGATTAATGGCGTAGTCCCGCCACGCTATCGATGAGAGCAGGCGGCGTGCGCTGAAGCGATCAAGTACGGACGTCACAAGCGCATCGGAATCGGACTCCAGCAGTGACGCGTCGATTCGGGTTACAGATCGCTCCCAGTTGTCATGGGAGAAGCCGTAGCCTTCACTGATGAAAACGTGCTCGGGCGTGCAGATGATCAGCAGGGGCACCAAGCCCTGGCTCCATACCCGTCGATGCACGAGCGTGCGTGCCGCTTCAGCATCAGGTGCTGAGGCTACGTAAAGGAGCGGGACAAAACGGCGGCCACGTGGAGAAGTTGCCACTTGCCATGTGCCGAAAGCGCCCTGAACCCCCATGGCGCTGCGAGCGCGGCGCAGGGCCCCCACGGGACCTGTCACACGGTCAAACTCGTCAGCAGCCACCCAGCCTTGTGAGTCGATGTATCCCAGGCGCTGCAAGATGGTCGCTAGAAGCGTCATGTACCGCTCCCTCCGCGCTGCTGGTCAACTCTCCGGGCCGGTAGCGCATGGACATTGGCCGATGAAGCTTCGGGGTACAGGGCGAACCGGCGCAGAACTGCAGAAAAGTCCACTCCACGATCGGCAGCGTCGCCCATCAGCACGGCCGCCATCGCGTAACTCCGCGGCACCTGGCCCCGCCGCGCATAGTTGGAAACCGATGTCGGGGTTACCCCCATATAGCCGGCAAACGCGTTGACCGTTAGACCGGCCTTGCCCAAGTGGCGGCGGAACTCGGCATAGTCCATGGGCACCCCCGCCGGATGAGAATATCTCATGATATTATGAGGTTTGCCCATGGTGAACAAGCTCTACGGAGCCAGATCATGCCCGGCGTGCGTCACCCCAGATGAGATCGGTCCTTATGGAGGCGTCCACCGATGAGCGCCCCGTCCGTCGGCAGCCAGGATGTGGCCGCGGATCTGGCACAACCGCCTCGTCGTCAAATCGCCTCCCCGGCTAAGCGGGTGTCGAGAGAGGGCGGGCCATCTGGCGTTGGCCATAGTCCACGCGCGTGTCGCCTGCTGAAAAGGTCGCGCAGCCTCCTACCGTCAAGGCCAACAGCGCAATGCCACCTCTGATCCGATCCATGCGCGCCCCCTCTGCCGTGAGTGACTTCAACCCCTGAATGTGTCGCCACCATCGCGCGCACTGTCCTTATCTCGGCACCACGGGGGACGACGGCAGTGGCGGCCATCTAAATGTATGTAGTCTCCGAACGGCCGCCGTTCCGCCTGTAATCTGGCCGCAGAACCTGCATACCCTGGGTAAGCAGAGTTACGCGGCAGTCACAGCCGGTCTCGACGTCAGTGCAACTAACTCGTTCCAAGCGCGGTCAAGTTCGATCGACATTGCACCGATATGGATGCGCAAGGCGCGCGCGTCAGTTTGATCTGGCTGTGTGTGGCACCGGCTCCGCCGTCGGGCACGCGCCGAGGACGCTGGTGTCGGCAACCCTTGCTTGATGCGAGCCTAATTCTTTACAACATCTTGTCCCCAGCAATCACTGAGGACCTTTTCCAGTCGTCGCAGCGCTGCAGCCAACCGGGGGCAGGTGTACTTGAAGGATCGCACCGGATAGGAGCGTCCTGGCTTGACGATGTCTTCAAACGCCTCAGCCAGTTCAACCAACCTGTGCTGCTGGGAGGGCTCGATGCGCACTTCCAGTACCTGGTGAGGCGCGCCTTGGTAGGTGGCTGCATAGCGCTTAACCCAAGCAAGTATCTGAGGGCTTTCGGGAATGTTGTTTGCGAAGCGCAGCTTGATTGCAGGCGCGTCGGTGGTATCGACGAAGACCGAACAGAACCATCCGTATAGCTGACCATCGGCCGCAAAATCGGTGGGACGCCGTCCGTCGACGGCAAACAGATCGCTGGACGAGAGCTTCCGATAACGTTTGTCGGCAAAGCCGTACTCATCAAACAATCGTTGCTTCAACGCGCTCATGGTCAGTTCTCGTACTCTGTGAATATGGGTTGAGATGCGCCTAGCGGCCGCCAAGATTCCGCTGCCGCACATCTGTTCCGGATGCAATTCATTCTCGGGGGTGATGTCCTTCCGCTACGACGCAGTGATCGATGGCCCTTGCACTGATCCACTCCCGGTTGTCCATCAGACTATCGTGGACAGCATCGGGAAATCGACGATTTCGCATCATGGTGTAGATGTCCTTACGACGGTCCGGATTGAGCGCATATTTGCTGGCGCTTCTGCTGGTCTTACGCGTAAGGATTTCGGCCCTCAGCAGAATTGAGATCACAAGCCCCAATCGGCCCGCATGATCTTCATCAAAGCCGCGGCCCTTGGGCAGATCATCGGACCACATATAGCCTTTCGCATTGCCTGCCCACATGTGGTTGGCATCGAGCTTGTGCATCAGCATCAGAGCCACCGCCACGTCACGCGGCACGGTAGGCTCGCCGTTTTCAAAGCTGGTTAGCGCGCGGCCAATGGCCTGGCTGAGCTGAGTAAGGTCGCCCACTTCTTCAACGAAGATCGGCACCCGCAGACTGATGCGCTTCTGGATTGCGGTGAGCGCGTTGTGCTGGACGGGTTTAAGAAGCAGGACCGGCCCGTTGCTTTGCAGCACACGCGAAGCAAAGCTTTCCGCATCCAGCGAGCTATCGCCGGCGTAGGTCGTCACGTGCATCTGCCACGCTGCCGCGTTCCATGTCGGCTGGGCACGCCATTGATCCACCAACGAGGCTGGGTCTCCGTCATACCGGCTTATTGGACATCCCAGGTAGAGAACCTTGCGCATGCGTGCCGTCCCTGCCGCGCGTTCTTAGCGCTTTAGGCTACTGAGGGCCGACAGCACCAAACCCACGGGGATGGGAATCTCAAGCAATTGAGCCAGCGGCATCTGAGCCAACGCTGCCATGATGACCTGACGGGCCTCTGCCTCATTCGCAGCCCCCCCAGGCGCAATGGGACTTACCAGAGGCGTAGCCGGCGACTGTTGTTGGAAAGCCCATGCCGGCGGCAGCGCGTTGTCGCGAAGCCAGTTCTGGACGTGCGCCGATACCCGTCTGGATCGAAACGCATTCCAGGCACGGGTAATACCCGGGTCCATCTCTCGCAATCTGGCCGTAAAGGCATGCGGGGTCCAGCTATCTTCCTGCAGAAAGGCGGCCAAGCCTTCCGAGTTGCCGGGAGTTTGCTCGGCAAGGAACTCGATCGCCCATTGGCGCTGTAGCTCGGGCCCAAGCGGAGTAATTTCTACCCACTCGTCGGCGGGATTGGGCGCGAGTGCGAGTCCGGCTCGAATCAAACCTGTCGTTCGATTGATAAAGCGCCGGCCTTGGGGTGCCGAAAAAGTGAAGGCTTCCCACATTGCGCGATGCAGCGGGTTATACGTTTCAGCCTGTGGAGCAACGGCTGAAACAGTACCGACCCGATCAACGGCCAGCGCCCCTTTGTCCGTTTGCGTCAAGACGACACGGCCCTTCGCCTGCAAGTCATCCAGCACTTCACGCAGGGCTTTCTTTCCAAAGGTCTTGAAACCTACCTCTGGCTCGGCTCTCAACAACAACCCGCCCAGAACAGCGGCTGTCAGGGGCGCGTCAGGCCTTTTGTGGGTTTCGATCAATTGAACCGTCAGGTCCAAGTAGCGGGCGTAATCCATCTCACTGTCTCCCAGGCAAAAGAAGAGACCCCTTAGGCACTGCCTAAGGGGTGGTAACTTCATTTCTTGCTTTGCAGGGATCTGAGAGGACCCGGCACGATGTGCGCTCATCTGGAGTCTGCGTAACAGTCGCCTGCATGCGACTCGCGATCCAGAGCTGGGGTCTCAAGAACCGTCAGGGGCCTGCTGCTTGGTGGGTTCTCCACCTTCACCCCCTGGATCTGACGACCCAGACAGCAGCTGCAGGTACTTTCGGCTTCGCCAGAATGCCATGCGTGTCCCCTTCGGTCAAACCCGCCCGTTCATGTTCCGGCAAACCGCTCTTAGACTGTCTGGGGCGCAAGTAGCCACTGCCGCGCACCCACCCATGCTGGATTAAGACCAGGGCCGCGCACTGCGCGGCCCTGGTTGCTTAACCAGAGGCCTAACTACTTACAAGGCCTGTACAGCGAACATGGTTGTGTCGCGATGCTCAGGGCGCGACATCGTGAGCGTTTCAGCCCCGCCTTCCGAAGCAAAGCCCGCCATAGCCGAGATCAGGCCTGAAAGCTGCCGGATGTCCGGGCTTGGGTCGCCATGCACGACAGGTATGTCATGCCGCCATTGCTCACCCCAGCCGACATCGTCCGAGAAATGCCCGTCCCAAGGCATTTCCCTGTGCTCCCAACGCTGCAGTAGCGGCGCCAGACCGCCTCCCGTCATTGCCGGCGGATCAACCAGCGCCGGCTGACCGGTGCCACCGGTGATTGCCCGCCTTCCCCCTGTATCGGCTGCGACAAGCGGGATTTCCTGAATGACGGCGACCCGTTGGATACCAACTTGGCTGTCCGTGCGTGCAGGCAGGCTTTGCGTGGCGCGGCCATGCCCTGGGACAAGCATGGCGTCGGCCGAACCGCCCCCCTCAGCGACCAGTACAGATGCGTTGCCGGAAGATACGGCAGAAAAGCCTTGCGGCAGCGACGTAAGCAACCCCGGGATTTGCGATGCGGGGATGGCATACCCACTTCCCGGCTGCACATAACTGATGGCTTGGCCACCGCCGAGGAAGTGCCCCAACACCCGGACCTGGGACGCCGCACTTGCATCGACCCGGATCAGCAAATCATCGCCGTCTTGGTGGAAGGACAGTCGCTCACGCGCGATGCCGTTGAAGAACACCCAATCGGTACCCCCGCCGACATTGTCGATCGTGTCGCTCCCCGAACCGGCGGAGTAGTAATAATCGTCATCGCCCGCGCCACCAATCAGCATGTCAGCGCCATCCTCACCCACCAGCGTGTCGTTGCCATTGCCGCCGATCAGGATGTCGTTACCTGAGCCATTGAAGGAGCCATTGCCTCCGGAGAGGTAGTCATCCCCGTCACCACCCTCGAACTTGTCGTCACCGCCAAAGCCAAACAGAGTGTCGTTGCCCCCCAGCCCACGGATCAGGTCGCGGCCGGAGGTTCCAAGCAACTGCTCGCCCGACCCCGTACCGGTGACCACATTGGAGTAGTCATCGTCGTTGCCTTCATTGCCACCGCCTCCCGGATTGCCTCCAGCATCCTCAGCCAAGGCATTGATCGCGGCAGTATTAAGCAAACTGCCCGACGCCGGCTGGACGAAGTCGATGGCATAGTCGCCCCCCAGGAAGTGATTAGTGACCCGAACCGTAGCACTGGCATTGCCATCGACGGTGATCAGCAGGTCATCGCCCTCTCGAGCGAAGGCCAGATCGTCGGCCAGGATGCCATTGTTGAAGAAGACGCCATCGTAGCCGCCACCGGTATTGTCGATGGTGTCCTGGCCTCCGCCGTAGACATAGCTGTCGTTGCCGCCTCCGCCGATCAGGGCATTGGTGCCGTCTTGGCCAGCAAGGGTATCGGCCCCCGCCCCGCCTTCCAGGCGATCATTTCCAGAGCCAGTGGCGCTGCCATTGCCGCCGGCCAGGTAGTCATCACCGTCTCCGCCCTGCAAGGTGTCGTTGCCGCTCATGCCGAACAGCTGATCGTTGCCACCCAGGCCCTTGATCAGGTCCTTGCCGCTTCCACCCACCAGTTGCTCGGCCGAGGCGGTGCCCTCGATCACCTGATCATACTCACCACCCGTGCCGCCACCGGCGACGATCTGGTTGATCTCTGTAGTGGTCAGGTAGAAGCCGCCGTCGGGCTGGACATAGTCGATCGCCGCGTTGCCTCCCAGGAAATGGTTAAGCACCCGGACGGCCGGCGCCGCGCCCGCGTCGACAAAGATCAGCAGATCATCGCCATCGCGGGAGAAGGTAAGGCGCTCCCGGGTGATGCCGCCGGTGAAGAACACCCCGTCAAAGCCACCATCACTGTTATCGATGACGTCGCTGCCCGAGCTTTCGTCGAAGACATACTTGTCATCGCCTGTTCCACCGTAGAGGGTGTCGTCTCCCCCGCCCGCCACCAGCGTGTCATTCCCTCCGCCGCCATCGATCACGTTGGCATCGCTATTGCCGGCAATATAGTTGTCCAGCGAGTTTCCCATGCCGTCGATGGCACCGCCTTCCATCAAGAACAGGTTCTCGATGTTGGCCGACAAGGTATACGACGCAGTCGTCTGGACTTGGTCAGTGCCTGCACCGGCAGCCTCGACAACCACATCGCTGGTGTCATCGGTAATGTAGACATCGTTGCCCGCACCGCCTTCGAGGAGGTCCACGCCCGAACCGCCATCCAGGTAGTCATTCCCGATGCCGCCCAGCAGAGTGTCGGTTCCATCACCACCGAACAGAGCGTCATTACCATCCAAACCATGCAGGACGTCATCACCATCCCAGCCACCGAGGGTATTGTCCTCGGCATTGCCCGTAATGGTGTTACCCAGCCCGTTGCCATTGCCAGTTGTGATGCCTGCGCCCAGGATCAGGTTCTCAACGTTGCTTTCCAGAACCAGATTGGTCTCGAACACGCGCTCTACGGTGTCAATGCCCTCGCCTGCGTACTCGTGGACGCTGTCATCCGCAGATACAGCGACGTAGTAGTCATCGCCTGCGCCACCAGAAAGGGTATCCGCACCATCGCCGCCTTCAATTAGGTTACTACCCTCGTTACCTTGGATGACGTTGTCGCCGTCATTGCCCGTAGCATCGAGATTGGCGCTTCCCAGTAGAGTCAGGTTTTCCAGCGTCGAGCCGAGCGTGTAGCTAATGCTCGACTCCACCGTATCGACACCTTCATCGACGTTCTCGACGATCACGTCACTTGTCGAGTCAATGACGTAGATGTCGTTACCGAAACCGCCTATCAGGGTGTCGGCGCCTGCCCCACCGTCCAGTCGGTTATCGTTGCTGTTACCCGTCAACACATTGGCTTCAGTATTGCCAATACCCTCGTAGGCCGAACTGTTTTCAACGAGCGTCAAGCTTTCGAGATTGGACGAGAGCGTGTAGCTATAGGCAGTAGACTCTACTGTGTCGACGCCCTCGGATACGTGCTCAACGATGACATCGCCGGTCTCGTCGACTCGATACACATCATTGCCCGTCCCGCCGACCAACTGATCGACTCCCGCACCGCCGTCCAAATGATCCTCACCGGCGTCGCCGTGCAACGTGTCATTGCCCTCTCCACCCAACAAAACATCGTTACCGGAGAAACCACGAAGAGTGTTGTCTGCTCCATTGCCGGTAAGAACGTTGTCGAGCGTATTCCCGTTTCCACTGATATCGGCGTCGCCGATCAGTGTCAGGCGCTCAACATTGTTAATCAGCGTGAAGCTCACACTGCTCTGGACGATGTCTACGCCTCCGTTGGCAGACTCGACGACCACATCACCCGCATTATCGACGACATAAACATCGTTCCCAGAACCACCTGTCAGGTGGTCAGCCCCGGCTCCACCGTCGAGCAGGTCATCTCCCTCCGCGCCGACCAGCGTATCGTTGCCGTCCTGTCCGTAGAGCGAGTCATTGCCAGCACCTCCATCCAGATTGTCGTTGCCAGCCCCGCCTCGAACTGTGTCACTTCCTGAGAGGCCCGCAATGGTATTACCCAGTGAGTTGCCTTCGATGACGTCGTCCACCTCAGTTCCGAGCAAGGCAGCGGCATCCACCCCGTCGGCATCCAACGCCCAAGGCGCGCCATCGCCGGTATCAATGACCAAGCCGCGAAGCGCGAGTTGCGATATCTGGTCGAAGAATCCGACCAAGCGAATCCCGTCTGTAGGAGAGCCCAGGAAAGACAGCACCAGCGTCGTGCCGTCGCGACGCAGATAAACTTGCTGGCGAGGAATGCCACTCAGATGAATGGTGCTTGTGCCCTGGGCGTCAGCGATGATGTCTTGCCCATCTCCGGCTGAGAAGTAGTAGTGATCATCACCCTGACCACCCTCAAGCTGGTCGTTTCCAGCGCCGCCCGTCAGGTGATCTGATCCACTCCCTCCGCGAAGAATGTCGTTCTCCGCGCCTCCATGGAGAAGATCATCACCGTTATCGCCATTGAGCGTATCAAGCCCAATGCCACCCAATAGCGTGTCGTTGCCATCACCGCCCCAGAGCACATCGCTGCCGGCCTCACCATGGAGCACATC
The DNA here is from genome assembly GCF_964252945.1 of Pseudoxanthomonas sp. LjRoot143. Classification (NCBI taxonomy): domain Bacteria; kingdom Pseudomonadati; phylum Pseudomonadota; class Gammaproteobacteria; order Lysobacterales; family Lysobacteraceae; genus Pseudoxanthomonas; species Pseudoxanthomonas sp. LjRoot143. Next base: position 3,740,552 of record NZ_CAXUPM020000001.1, read on the forward strand.
GTCTCCGGCAAGGCCAAATAGCGTGTCATTCCCTTCGCCGCCCGAGAAGCTGTCATTCGTGCTATAGCCGCGCAACGTATCTGCCCCAGAGGTTGGCAGCAGAACAAGCCCTTTTAGCGTGTCCACATCCCAGACTGTCTGGGATACGTCCTGGAAGCGAATCTCGTCGAGCTGATAGCCAGCCGTGGCGTCCGTCATGAAGAAATTGAGTACGGTGATCTTGTCTTCGCTGCCCACAAACGTGAGCACCAGACTGTCATCAACCCGGCGTGCCACCACATTCCCCGGGCTGATGCCAGCACCAAGCACAAGCACATCTACGCGGCCGTCACCGCCGTCATAGTTGTTGATCGTGTCCTGTCCATCTCCGACATTGAAGATGTAGGTATCGGATCCGGCGCCACCGTCGAGGAAGTCGTTACCAAGCCCACCACGCAAGACATCATCTCCACCGTCGCCCCGAAGCGAGTCAGCACCAGCGCCCCCTTCAAGAGCGTCGTGACCCGCGCCTGCGAAGATAACGTCGTCCCCTTCATCGCCTTGGAGTAGGTCATTTCCATCATAGCCATGCAACGTGTCGTTGCCTTCGCCTCCCGTGATCGTGTCATTCGTCGCATAGCCTTGAATGACATCGTTTCCGGATGTGGGCGCCAGAGCCATCTGCCGAACGGCGGTTACATCCCAGATGGTGCCGCCGTCGAACCGGATTTCATCCAGCCGCCAGGCGCCAGCCGCATCATTGTAGAAATAGTTGCTGACGGTCACCCGGTCATCGGTTCCGGCGAATGTCAGCACCAAGCTGTCGCCTGTTCGCCGGACAAGCACGTTTGTCGGCAGTATCCCGGGACCAAATCTCAGCGAGTCAGTCCGACCCGCACCGGCGTCATGGTTATTGATTACATCCTGACCGTCGCCAGCATTGAAGATGTAGATATCAGACCCTGCCCCACCTGCGAGGTTATCGTTACCTAGACCACCTTCCAGCGTGTCATCTCCCGCATTGCCCCGGATGAGGTCGTTGCCCCCGAGGCCAACCAACGTGTCGCTCCCGGCATACCCGTGAAGTTCGTCCGCATCCGCGGTGGCAACCTGCACCAACGGCATGACTGTCGCCACGGTCCAGACAACACCGCTGGCGAAGCGGATTTCGTCCAGCTGATAGCCTGCGGCAGCATCGCCAGCAAAGTAGTTCGTGACAGTAATGCGATCGGTACCATTGGCAAAAGTAAGGACAAGCGAATCACCCTGCCTCCTCGCCGTCACATCAGCGGGAACGATACCGGCACCCAACTGGATAGCATCCACGCGCCCCACGCTGGTGTCATGGTTGTCGATCACGTCCTGGCCGTCGCCTGCGCTGAAGTGATACACATCAGACCCGGCACCGCCAGTGAGCGTATCGTTTCCTAGACCTCCTTCAAGAACGTCATTCCCACCGTGGCCGTTGAGGATGTCATCCCCCGAGAGCCCGCCGAGCGTGTCATTGGTCTCGTAGCCATGGAGCTCATCCGATCCTTCAGTGGCGACCTGCACCCTCAGCTTGACTTCCTCCACGTCCCACGAGATTCCACCGACAAAGCGAATCTCATCGACCTGGAACCCACCAGCGCCGTCTCGTAGGAAATAGTTGTTGACCGTTATTTGGTCGGTCCCATTGGCGAACATCAGTACCAGCGAGTTCCCACGTCGGAACGCTTGAACGTCCTCGGGCGCGATACCCACCCCCAACTGGAGAACATCAAAGCTGCCTGCGCTACCGTCATAACCATCAATGACGTCTTGGCCGTCACCCAGGTTGAATATGTAGGTATCGGATCCTTCGCCACCGGATAGGGTGTCGTTGCCAGTCCCGCCCTGGAGGACGTCATTGCCTCCGTATCCAAACAGGCTATCGTTACCAGAAAGCCCCGTGAGAACGTCAGCAGTGGCGTAGCCATAGAGGTTGTCGTCTCCCAGTGTTGGGATCACGACCATCGGCTTCAGCGTGTCAACGGTCCACACCGTGCCGTCGGCAAACCTTATCTGGTCGAGCTGGTATCCTCCCGCGCCGTCCGCAGCAAAATAGTTAGACACCGTGATCTGATCTGAACTGCCAGTCACGCTGATGATGAGGCTGTCTCCCAGGCGCCGGACCGTCACACCCGCGGGCGCAATACCCTCGCCCAGAACGAGCACATCAAACCTACCGGCGCTTCGATCAAAGTTGTTGATCGTGTCCCAACCATCTCCCAGGTAATAGAAGTAGGTATCCGAGCCTTCTCCACCTGTCAGGCTATCGTTCTCAGTGCCGCCGGCGAGCTGATCATCTCCGGCCCCGCCACTTAGCCAGTCGTAGCCGGCACCACCCGACAGAATGTCTCTGCCCTCCTGTCCATAGAGGGTGTCGCCACCGTCGTTGCCAACTAGCAGGTCGCCGCCGGCACCGCCCCACAGGGTGTTTCCATCTCCGCTCCCCCATAGAACGTCGTTCCCTGCGGTACCACTTTGACCATGCTGGGCCAGCGTGATGCCCGCCGCCGCGAGTGCCGCCAGCCCGCTCTGCGTAGCAGAGGCCTCTGTGATCCAGGTTCGAAGCAGCCCCTGGCCATCCCAATCAGCCCTAGCCAGAATGCTGCCGCCGTAACGATAGAGATCGACAAGATCCTTCAGCGCCTCGGCAAGATTGTCCTGTCGCTTGCTTTCCAATAGCGCATGGAAACTGGAGAGATCGATATGGAGATCATTTCCCACAAAGTTGGTGTCTATGCTTTCGATGTAGGCGCTGAGCCTCGTACCCAAGACAAGCCTGGCGTAGACAGACTCGAGCAGCTCCTCATATGAACTGCTCAACGCTGCGATCTGCTCGTCACGCAGCTCAATGCTCATGACTTGCTCGTTACCGCCGCCAGGCGGCGCCACCGTTGTCCACGTAAAGGTGTTTCCACCCGTAGATACGCGATCATTCTGGTAAGTAATCAGACTGGAGCCATTGAACCTCTCCAGGATCGCGATAATCGGTGCCAAGTGCGCATGTTGCTGCTGCTTCCAAGCCTCCACCGCGGCCTGACCCTGCGCAACCACAGACGCGGGAACATCGCCATGAAACAAGATCGTTCGCGGCACCGAGCCTGACGACTCAAGAACCTGCTCACTGCTCTGCATCGTGGAAGTCCCAGCCCACAACGAGATTACGAGGTCCAGCTCGCCCCTCATTTCGTCTCGCGTCGTGCCAGGAGCGAAGCCCTGCAGCGTGCTTAGCAGGCTTGAAGACAGGCTCGCGGCTTCGACCAGGTCCCGCACTGCGCCACTCCCCCTGAGCCGTGGAAGCGATCTGGCTTCGGCTTCGACTTCAACCGGATCCAGGGAGCCGGTGAAGTCACGAAAGTAGTGATCCATCGCCAGTAGAAGATCGCCTGCCAAGCCCACGCTGCCATCCGAGCGTGTATAGGTGCCTCGGTTATCGACTACGTTTCCGTTGCCTAGGTCAAGGTCTGCAGTCGTACTCGGAGTCAACTGAATTGAAGCAACGCCGAGTTGATTAAGCGTGAACAGCTCATTGGCCTGGCTCACGCCGTCCTGATTCAGGTCGCGCCAGACGCGAACGTTGTTGTACTGACTATCTTGCGCATCGAAAACCCCATCATCATTGGCGTCAAGATCAGCCAGCGCAGCGAATCCAGAGGTCGCCGTGCTTCCATCTGAAAGTACGGTGTCCGCCCCGAAAAGCTCCCTGCCGCTGTCGATCAAGCCATTGCCATTTCGATCGAGCACCAGTATTCCATCATCGGACGATATCCATCCCGTACCACTACGAACGCCATCGCCATCGTGATCGAAGAGCACGGCTCCCGAAGCCGGTACGGTCTCAATACCATCGCCGTCCAGGTCAAGAACTAGCGGGTCGCGACGCGGGATGAAATTCTTCGCCTCGTCAAACATATCCTTGATGGCGTCGTATACATCCTCAACCGCATCCTTCACCGAGTCGACGAAGTCCTTGAGCTTCTCTAAGGCCGCCTTCTTCGCTTCGTCGAGGAAGTCGAGCACCGCATCAGTAGCAAATTCGACGATATCCTCGAGCATCCCCCAACCCTGCTCAACGAATTCGACAATGGTGTCATAGACAGCTTCAGCGATCGCTTGTGATGCCTCTATGAACCCTATGTCATCAAAGACATCAGAGGGAACAATTCTGGCCTCGTCCATTCCGAGCGCTTGTGGCCAGTCGTACTCGCCACTGGTTATCGTTCCAACCGACTGAGTAATAACACCATCAACTGCCGTGGCAGCTGGAAGCCCGAAGAACTCGACTGAATCGCGATAACTACGTTCAATCTGAGACGTGTCTGGCCAGCTCGGGGTGTTCTCCAAGATCATCAAATAGTTGTTCAAGTGCCTCAAGGCTACCTGATCAAAATACTGGTCGTACGCTGTCGGCCCTGCGATATTTCCCCAGTGCTGACGCACCATCTCATTCATGAACTGACCGTAGAAATCGGATGACTCACCAGTAACATTGGCAGCATCGTCAGCGTAGGTGTCCCCCCACTCGGCCAGCAGCTCCCAAGCATCGGCATAGCGACCCTGTTGGTGAAGCAACCTCAGCGTATCCAACTGTCCTTGATTCAGATTGTGCGCCGCCATGACTCCATCTCCTGGATGTCTTTTGAAGGGTTTGATTAATCGGCTTTGAACTGGTCGATACGCTGGTTTACATCACGATCGATGTCGTCCCATGCAGCCAAATGGGACGATGAAAACGAGTAGCTTATCTGTAGACCATCGGAACGAACTTTTGTCACATCGCATGCAGGCGATGGCGCCTCCACGCGATCGCACCTCAACATGAAGTATTCACTACCACGCTCCTTGATATAGACATCGGAGCCCTTGGCCTTATCTGAGCCGCCGTAGTTATCCCAATAGTGGCTTAAGCCCTCGAGTGCGCTGGGCATTGATTGCAGGCGCCCTGCACCTTTCATGCGCCGAAGATACTCTTCCATTGGATACACCTTCACATCTGGACTCACAAGCAGATGAACCTTGTTTCCGTATCCGAGGCGCTCAAACTCACCTTTGTTGGACTCGTCATAAGGCATGAAACCTGGAACTAGACCTGTTATAGAAATAGCGCCGGCCTCGGAGAAATCGTCCTTTGGGTTAGGCCACCTCTTCTTTCTTTTCAGGAAGTCGGTGTAGTGGTAGCCCAACGGAACTTCATATTTCTTCCCACCCAGGATGTACCTAACCGGCTCACTGAGTTCGCCTTCGCTATGCATATAGCCCTCGCATGCTGATACAGAAATAGCAAGAATGGCGACCAACAATCGCCAGTTACTCGTAGCTTTTTTTATCCTTCCGCTCACTCGTGGGTCCTGCCTTTGTTAGCACTGCGCGATTGAATTACCGATACGCCCGTCGCTAGCCGCCAGCTCTCGGAATCTGAAGAAGATGAGTTGTAGCTTCTGTATCTATAGAGTGACCCGTCACCTTTCCCGCATGGACTCTGTGCCGTGCTGTTTGAGAGGGCTTAGCAAATAGTCAATAAGCCGACGCTTTCCCGTCTTGATCTCGACACTCAAGCTCATTCCTGGCGATAGCCCTACCTTCACACCGTCCACCATCAGGCTGTCCTCTACCAAGCGGACTCGCGCAGGAAACACTAACCCGAGCTTTTCATCTTGCGCAGCATCGTGGGAAACCGCCTCTACAATCCCTTCCAGATAGCCGTAGCGCGTGTATGGGAAGCTCTCCACTTTCACCGTGGCCCGCTGCCCTGTCCGAATGAAGCCGATGTCCTTGTTCAGGACGGTCGCTTCCACCTCGAGGGATTCCTCACTGGGCACTACCGCCATGAGAGCCTGGGCAGGCGTTACCACCCCGCCGACGGTATGCACCGTCAACTGCTGCACGTTGCCATCCACCGGTGCGCGCAAGTGCATGAGCCTGTCTCGCTGTTGTGTCTTGGCGACCTGAGGCCGGTACTGCCCTTCCTGCTCACGTGCTTGGCGAAGGCCTTCGAACATTTGTTGACGCGTGTCAGCCTCCAGTACCCGGAGCTCCTCGCGCGCTCCGGCAAGTGCCGATCCTGTTTCCAACAGGGTAGCGCGCTGCGCCGTCAACGAGCGCTCCATCTCAACCATTTCTTGCTTGCGAGCCAAGAACTCGTGCCGACTGACGTACTGTCCTCCTAGCAGCTTCTCCAGATCCGCAACGCGCTCCTTGGAGATCGCCAGGCTCTGCTCCATCGGCGAGATCTGAGAGCGAACCGTATTCTCCTGCGCCTGACGCTGAGCGATGCCGGCCAGCAGGCTCTGGCGACGCGCCTGATACTCCGCCAACTCGCTTGCCGCCAATAGCCACTCAGCGCGCACGCGATCCTTCGGAATATCCAGTTCCTCTGGAGCAACGGCGAGATGACCGTCGTCGAGCGCCTTTGCCATGGCCTCATACCGAAGTGCAGCCAGCCGAGCGCTGAGGAGCGCATCGCCGGCCTGCTCGAAATCTGCGCCTGTGGCGGTGGCATCCAGCTCGACCAGGACGTCTCCTTTACGCACCGCTTGCCCATCCCGCACCAGGATGCGACGGATCACCGCGGTTTCGGCGGTCTGGATGACCTTGGTGCGGGAGTTGACGACGGTCTTTCCGGAGGCGACCGCGACGATATCCAGCTTTCCGAAGATCGACCACAGCAGCGCGACACAGAACAACGCCATGATGATCCGCATCGTCCAACGCGCCGCCGGCGATGCCGGGCTCTCGACCAGTTCCAGTTGTGCAGGTAGGAATGCCAGCTCATCTTCGGACCGTTTGGGTGGATCCAACTGTGAGCGCACCTTCCACGCCGCACTGAAGGCTTGGCCATAGCGAGCCAGGAATTCCTTAATCGCGCCGTAGACGTGCCTCATACCGTGCCCTGCTGGAGCTTGTAGAGATGCGCGTACTGGCCCCCAGGGCGATCCACCAGTTCGTCATGGCGACCTGACTCCACGATCTTTCCCTTATCCACGACAACGATCCGGTTAGCTATGCGTACGGTCGATAGCCGGTGCGCGATGACAAGTACGGTCCGGCCCTGGCAAATGGCGCGCATGTTCTGCATGACCGCATGCTCGGACTCGTAGTCCAAGGCGCTGGTGGCTTCATCAAAGATCAGGATGCGGGGATTGGTTACCAGGGCTCTAGCAATAGCAATGCGCTGTCGTTGCCCACCGGAAAGACCGGCTCCGTTGTCTCCGACCTTCGTGTCATAGCCCTCGGGGAGCTGTGTAATGAAATCGTGCGCACCAGCAAGCTGCGCAGCCTCAATGACGCGCTCCAGCGCCATGCCCGGGTCACCAAGTGCGATGTTTTCCCGGATGCTCCGGTTGAATAGGAAGTTCTCCTGCAGGACCACCCCGAGCTGGCGGCGTAGCCACGCTGGGTCGGCCAGCGCCAGATCATGGCCGTCAATCAGGACACGCCCTCGCTCGGGCACATAGAGGCGTTGCACCAGCTTGGTCAAGGTGCTCTTGCCTGATCCTGAGCGCCCGACAATGCCGATCACCTCCCCTGCCGCTACATCCAGGTCGATGCCTGACAGAACTTCAGCGGTATCTGGCCGGTAGCGAAAGCCCACGTTTTCGAATGTGACGCGGCCCTGGATCGCCGGCAGCGTCATGCGACTACCCGATACCTCGGTACGGGTGTTAAGGATATCGCCCAAGCGCTGGACCGATATGCCGACCTGCTGGAAGTCCTGCCAGAGCTGGGCCAATCGCAGAATGGGCGCCGCCACTTGGCCGGACAGCATGTTGAAGGCGATCAGCTGACCTACCGATAGGTCTCCCTGAATGACCAAGCGGGCGCCGAAGAACAGGATGGCGACGCCCACCAGCTTCTGCACCAACTGGATGCCCTGCTGGCCCACGTTGGCCAAGCGGGCCACCTTGAACCCCGCTCCCACGTAGCCCGCCAGCTGCGCATCCCAAGTTCGCGTCATGCGCGGATCCACCGCCGTGGCCTTGACGGTACCGATGCCGTTGATGGTCTCTACAAGGAAGGACTGGTTCTCGGCGCCCCGTGCGAACTTTTCGTCCAGGCGCTTCCTTAAAACCGGTGTGATGGCGGCTGACCATAGCGCGTACACAGGGAGGGACAGTACGACGATCAGGGTCAGCCAGAAGCTGTAGTAGAACATCACCGCCAGGAACACGCCGGTGAACAGAAGATCCAGCACCGAGGTCAGCGCCTGCCCGGTGAGGAAGTTGCGGATGTTCTCCAGCTCACGCACCCGCGCTACCGTCTCGCCTACCCGTCTGGACTCAAAGTAGGCCAGCGGCAGGCTGAGTATGTGGCGGAAGAGGCGGGCTCCCAATTCGACATCGATCTTGCTGGTGGTGTGGGAGAAGACATAGGTCCTCAGCCCATTCAGAGTCACATCAAAGATGGCGATGGCGACCAAGCCGATCGCGATGACCTCCAGGGTTGTCAGGCTCTGATGCACAAGCACCTTGTCCATGACGACCTGAAAGAACAGGGGCGTGACCAGTGCAAACAGCTGAATGAACAGCGAAACGACGAAGACTTCAAGCAGTATGCGGCGGTACTTGACTACTGCTGGCACGAACCAGCGGAAGTCGAACTTGGCCAGCTCGCCTAGTACGGAGGCACGGGAGGCGACGAGCAACAGTTGCCCGCCATAGCGTTCGGCAAACTGCTCTCGCGACAGCACTTGGGGACGCTGCAGGCTTAGATCCTGGATGAGGACCTGCTGCTCATTAACCTTTGCCACAATGAAGTGCTGGCCATCGGGCTGGAATGCCATAGCAGGCAACGAAATCTTGTCCAGCCGCTGCGCCGGGACGCCCGAGATTTTTGCTTTGAGTCCCAGCCGCTTGGCTGCGAGCAGAATGCCGGTTCGATCGAAGGGCTCATCCCCTCGGCCGTACTCGTGCTTGATCTGGCTCGCGTCGGCTGCGACGCCATGGTATTGGGCCAGCAAGACCAACCCGGCCAATGCCAAATCTATGCCCGGTTCGTCGTCTTCATCCGAGGCTTGGTCGTCGACCAAGACAAGCGGGCTGCTTCCATGAGCCATTGCGGATTCCCAAAATCCAAAAAAAGCGTTGTCCATACGCTCTCTGGCTCATTGGCTACCAGAGCGAATCCTGCAGGCATTGCATCGCCTTCACGAGTGACACGCTAAACGATGTCCTACGTGTCTTATCGTGATTTTTGTCACGCCACCATGTCAATGGCTTTACGGGCATCCCGAAAAGGTAAATGCATTTCCGTATATGCGCTTACCGAATAGTCGGCCCCAGCGTACGCGGCGTCATCAGCAAGCTTTGTACGTCAGCGCAGCGCCTGAGATAGCTCCAGGTTCCTGCGTGCGTTCTTGCCAGACTGCAGTGGGAGATCCGCATCAGGGTCGGCATCAAGTGCAGCCAAACCTTCATGAACGCTGTCGATCGGGAAGACACCCTGATATCCAGAGGTATAGATGCGATTCCAGAAGAGCCGTTCGATGCACGCGAACAGGCCTTCCCATCGGTAGCGCAACGCACGATGGCTGTAGAGCACGCGCGGGAAAAGATCGAATGCACATAGAGACGGAAAGAAGTGCCGAGGGTGGTCTTCCATCACTTCGCCTTTCCTCGCAAGGCAAAGCAAAGCGATAAGCGCGTTCAGCGATGCCTGGTTTCGAATAGCCCGAATCTGATCACCCTCAGGCCATCCATGATGAAACTGTCCTCGCCTATCCGGCGCGCCATCGACGAACAGATGCCTTCGGATGTTCATTGGCATCAGTTCCAGAAGATGATTCAGGCGCCAGATCGCAGGGGCCGTGGGGGCCAGCAACTCCCAAAGCGGCAGGTCCTTCCAGTAAGCCAGATTGACAGAGCCGCCCGAGCGCTGTGAGACGAGCGCTATCGATGCGGGGTGTGGGAGGGACTTGCCCTGCCGCCAACGCAGGTACTTGTTCGAACCTGATAGATCCTTTTCATCGTCGTCCTTGCCATACGGCGCCAGCCGATCTACTCGCCACTCCAGGGTCCTGGGTGAATCCGATCCGAAATGGGCGGCCAAGGCCCCATAACAAACCGCACCGCGGGCCGCCTTGACCTCTCTGGTGTGAGGACCCCAGTCACCATCATTGGGAGGCACACGGAAGTCGATGGGCATGCTGCATAGTCGCTTGGCAGTCCTTCCTTGTCACGTCTAGGCCGCTTCACCGGTGGAGTGGATCGTCTATGAAAAAGTGATCCACTTTGAAGTCCGCGCGCGCACCTTTCTAGGATTGGTCCTAACTCAGTCCGCGAAGGTCCCTCCATGGCACAGACGTCACAGCTACACACCGCTGCGGTTCAGCCGAAGACGTATGACGACTTCGAGTGCCGGTTGATATCGGCGCTCGGTGCCACCGTGGGCGGACGCGCCCTGACCAAGGCGCTGGGGTATCCCACTCAGGATGCGTTCCGCAAGGCCTCTCACCGGGGGCGCCTGCCTGTTCGGACCTTCGAGATGGTCGGACGCCGTGGTCGCTTTGCGGTCACCACGGACATCGCTCAGTGGCTTTGGGATCAGCGTGCAGGCTAAGGGCCTGACCAATGACGCGCGTACTCATCCAAGCCTGTTACCTCACCCAGCAGAGAAGGCTTGGTTTCGAGCTCGCAGATCAACCCTTTTCCCAGGAGATGCTCACCATGCCCTAGCCATCTGAGGGCGAAAAAAAGCCCCGGTGATCAGACCGGGGCTTTCTTGGATCGGCTTACGTGAAGATCGGCCGAATCCAGTCTCGCCCTATCCCGCAGCAAATACAAGACCCCTCCTTCAGGGGAGGGTCCTCTGCTGTCACGAGATATGGAAATGAACGAAAAACAGCTGCGAGAGCACCTGCAGGCCTTACACATGCCTGCCCTCGGAATCGCCTACGTTATCCAAGCCGCCACTACCGATCCGGCCAAGACCGTCTTCCACGGCAATCGACAATCTGTCGCGGGGGAATACCACAGCTCGATCCCCACTTGCCTGGACGATGCACCACGTCACTGGCGTCTGCAGTTCACCGCACGCTCCACCGAGTACGCCTTTATCGTGGACCTGGAGAGCCGAGGTCACGCCATGCTGGTGCTTGATCAGCCCAGCTCGGTCAACCTGGACATCATCAACACGCGCGGGCGACGTCAACGCATCACCTACACGGCGGACTTTCTGGTCGTGGAGGGTGATCGCGTACGCGTGGTGGAATGCAAAACCCGTGAAGACGCCCTAAAGCTGGTCAAAGACAAGCCCGGCTGCTGGTGTGAGGACGGGGGCAGGTTTGTCTACACGCAGGCGCGGGACTTCTTCGCCCAGATGGGTATGGTTCACGAGGTGATTCTGTCAGATCAGCTCCCCTGGCTTCGCGTACAGAATCATCTCCTGATGCAGGCCTGCGATCGCGCACTTGGCACGATCGATCTGGCGGACGTGCTGGTAAGCATCGCACGGTATGTGCGCCAGCATGAGCCTTGCAGCATTGATCAGATCCGGCGCGACCTGCAGCTTCTTACTGCCGGGCCCATCCTGCGCGCGATCCAGGACCAGATCGTGCATGTGGCTCTGGATCAGGTGCAGTTGACCGATAGCCACTCTCACTTCATCTGCGCCTCGGCTGCCAGCGCCACGGCCGTCGCGCTGGGTCTATCGAGTATCCAGGCGTTGGCGCGTACCGACCAAAGCGTTTCGTTTGATCAGGTATGCGATCCCTCGCACGTGGGTGAATTTGGCTATCGACTGGCACGCCTGCAGGGTCAAGCGCTGACGCGCCCCGGGGACAAGAAGGACCCCTCCCCCCGCACCCTGCGGCGCTGGCGCAAAACGGCGCGAGAGGCCGGCAGCAGCGCTTTGCGTCCGCGCTGGAGCCAGTGCGGTACGCGCGGCATGCGCTTGAGTACCTGGCATGCCGAGCTGGTGATTGAGCAGATTGCCCAAGGCAAGAGCTCCATCACCCGACCTACACGACGAAAGACCCACGGCAATTACGAAAAACTGGTGGAAGCCCACTGCTTGGCTCACGACGTAAAAGCACGACCTCTCTCCTACTCTCAATTTTGCGAAATATGGGCGCAGCGCAAGCATCAATACAGCGATGCCATGGCTTTGGGCGGACTACGCTTGGCCAATGCGGTAGCCCCACACAAGGATGTCGACCAACAACTGCCTATGGCCAGTAGGCCCTTTCAGGTGGCCAGCATCGATCACTGCCTGGCGCCGAGCCTGGCCGAGTGCGATGTCTCCGGCGAGCAAGGCTTGCCGTGGGTGACAATCCTGCTCGATGCCTTTGAGAGCGAGCCCCTAGCCTTCGTGCTTCGTTTTGAGGCGCCCAGTTTTGTGTCCGATGCCTTGGTACTGCGAGACTGCGTAAAGCGTCATGGACGCCTGCCGGCCGCGCTCTATACCGATGGCGGCAGTGATTTCACCAGCGGCAAATTGGCCCATTGCCTCGCCGAACTGGAAATGAGCTGGTTCAAGCGGCCTGTTGCAGATCCCCGCTCGAGTGCGGCAGTCGAACGCACTTTCCTGACATTTGCTACTACCGTCTGCCAAGGCTGTGATGGCTTCATGCCCGATATCCTCAATCGTAGAAGCGTCTCGCGCGACAAGCTGCCAGCCAACGGGCCGCGTCGGGTATTCCAGCAGCTGTATGACCATACCGAGCACCTGCTCTTGAATGTGCTGCCACATCTTCCGCGCTTGGACGCAACACCCACCGCGGCGGAACGGCGCGCTGAATTCGAAGCCACCTACGGCGTGCAAGGCTTGCCTCAGACGGTCGACCTGCCTTTCCTGATCAAAACCGCCGTGCCCTTGGCCAGCACCGGCAAGAGTTGTCCCTCTGGTGCCATCCGCGTGAACAACCGGCGCTTTTACTCCACCACGTTGAATGGCAAGACACTCAGGTTGAGCAAGCTGAACCTGCGTCAGGATCCGCAGGACGCCAGCGTGGTGTATTTCGCTTACGAGGGCAGTTGGCATGTGGCCAAGTCACGCCGAGCCTTGGACAACCGAGGCCGGGAGGACAGCGCAATCGCCTACAGTCCGCCGCCGGTAGACCAGGAAAAGGTGAAGAAGCAGCGCAACCAAATGCTGCATGGATACGCGCCCACGCCGCCGCCAGAACAGTCCGGCGCTCAGCCGCCTGCAATTCCACCAGGTGCATCGGACACCGATATGGCCAGCTCCCCACCCCCCGACGCGGGCATCAGGCTGGATCAGATCCCCACCATGGGCTCCATCCACACCCTGCTACAGAAAAAGTGGGGTGGCGCATGAAGTCCCACTACGTCCTGGCGTTGGAGAAGGTCAAGCCGCCTCTGATTGATTTCGTGGGTCACGACCACCTCATGGAGTGCCTGAATCAGTCCATCTCTTTCTGCAGCATCGAAGGCGGCAATTCCATTTTGCTGATCGTAGGACCCTCGCACGCCGGCAAGTCTGCATTGCTCAGCCAGCTCTCCGGCTACCTGTATACCCAGCAGTTCCAGCAGCACACCCCAGACCTGATGCATGTCATTGGCGCCACCGCGCTGACCTCGCGCGAAGGACGCACCACGCCCAAGTACATCTACAGCGCCTTACTGGAAGACCTGCAGCATCCCTTGTTCTACACGCAGCACCTAGAGCGGCCGGAAGATTACCGCCCTTGGATACGCTTTGATGAGACCTTCATGCTCACCCGTTTGCGCAGGAGCATGGAGGTACGCGATACGCGCTTTACGATCCTGGATGAGGGACAGTACCTGACGCGCGCCAAGGATCCGGAGTTCAAGGCCTCGTTGCTCGAGTCGATGAAGTCCCTGGTCACCCCGCGCTCGTCGCTGATCATGGCCGGCGGGTACGAGCTAGTGGAGGTCGCCTTAAGCATCCGGGCGCATGTGGCCATTCGCGTGATCGTCCTGCACTTGGGCCGGTATAAGGACACGCCCGAGGATAGGCAGGCGTGGCTGCAGATCCTGAAAGCATATTCGCTCTGCCCCTTGTTGCGCTTGAGCCGTGAAGACTTGTTGATCACCCATGCGGACTTGCTGCTTGAGCAGTGCCAAGGAGTCTTGGGCATGCTGGAGAAGCGCCTGATCGCCTGCAAGATGCTCTCCGATGCGCGAGGCGTGCCCATCGACGAGGGGATTCTTGAGGCAACCGCTCCCTCACAGTTGGCTTGGAACACGATGCAGGCTGACATTGCGCACGGTGAAGCGACCCTGGCCGCCTACCAGGCCAGCGTCGATGTCACCAAGGTCAAGCCCGCCTCAGCGCCAAAGAAGAAGCCTACAAAACCTCCCTTTACCCGCAACGCTAAGCGCTCTCATCCCCCGGTGACGGTATGAGCGCGTACTTGCTGCCGCTGGAGCTGCTGGGCAAGGACAGTTGGCAACAGGAAAGCCTGTGCTCGTATCTGTTTCGACATGCCGAGCTGCATGGGGTCACCGCCTCGCAACTGATCCAGATGATCAATGGATGGCAAGTGCGGCAGGGAAGACCGCAGCTTAAGGTCTGCAAGACCCTGTTCTATACCGGCAACGGGCATGGCATGTTCAGCTACCGTGAGCGGATGCAGACGTTGGTCGCCTCCATCGAAGTTGCCAGCGGACGCGAGAACCTGCAGCGCGCCACGCTGACATCCATCGGGCGGGTACTGGCCTCGCAATGTCGGGGCACCATGCGCGCCTCCCGTACTTGGTGCCCCAATTGCCTGGCCGAGGATGTCCAGCAGGAACGGCCTGTCTATGATCGGCTGATCTGGTCATTGCTCCCGATCAGAAGGTGCCATGTGCACCGCCTTCGGCTCAGAGACAGCTGTCCGCACTGTGAGAAGCGCCAGCGTTTTCCCGAGCCCGGCGGCAGGATGAGCCGCTGCTTCGGTTGTCATGGAGATCTTCTGGTTCCTGCACGAAGGGACGAGGTCATGCTCGAGCCCACCTTTGGTGAAAAAGACTGCATCGAACTGGTTCGTGCAATCAGCTGTGGCGAATTGGATCAGGTCGACCCTTCAGCCATGGATACCTTTCATGCTCACCTGGATCGGTCTTTGCCGCCGATGGCTAGAGTCGTGAGCGCCATAGCCGAGCGCAGTGGGGCGGCTCGCCAACGAGACGAGAGCGTTCCCCCGACATTGGACACGTTGCTCAAGAAAGCCTACGTCACGCAGTGCAGCGTCGTGAGCATCCTTACAGACCCTCTAGGAGCAGCCTTCAGCGCCGGCACGCTGGTAGGTGATGCCTCACTCATGCCCCGCACGCAAAGGCCCCGCCAGCCAAGCGAGGTGTTGCCTTACGTGGAGCAGACCCTTCGGGAGTTGATTGCCCAGCCGCTCAGCCAGCCCATCCCCCCGTTACCTCGACTGGCGCAGGAGTTGGGGGTTTCTCAAGGCTACATTCGGCACCGACTGCCGACCTTGGTCCTCCAGTATCAGCATCGCCGCATAAGTGCTAGCAGCACGATCACCAGCCTTAAGCGACAGGCAATTCAGCGCGAGCTCGTGCGGCTGGCGCAACGAGGCGAAGGCTTTGCGAGCCTGCACGAGCTGGAACGTTATCTGGCAGCCAAGATCACCTGCTCCATCCCGCTGGCCCGGCACGAGATTCGGAAGTACCGCCAAGCTCAACCATTCCGGTCCGGGCAACAGCTTGCGTGAGTCGGAGAGGCGCTATTCGTGTTAGTTTGGCCGCTACACCTCGCTAACCCATTGATTGGTAGAGCAGTGGTAGTGGCCAAAGTTTTCCTGAAGATGCGGTCAATGTCTTTTGGAATGCACAGGGACGCTGGTGGGACAGTGTCCGAATAGCGTTGTGCGCGGCTTGAGTACAAGCCTCCGGGAGGGTTCTGATCCTTCTCCCTTCTCTTACTTGCCAAGTCGGAGGCCTTGGGCATGCCGCGTCACGCCTGTCGCCTATGTGATCTCGCGATCTAGCACATGCACGCCTAGCTGTAAGGTGATTCTGTGCCGTCACACTGCGACACGAGCCGATCACATGACTTACTCGCCCGCCTTCCGGACCGCGAGGTCCGCCTCGTCATCATCCACCTGGTGCAGCTCACGGAATGGACCATCGGCGAAGAGGCCGCCATGCGGATGCTGGACCTGTCCAAGGACAAACACTTAGCCGATCTTAGGGTCAGCCGTGTCGAACGTATTCTCTGAGCATTGAAGAAACGTAGCGTGGACTTCAGTCGCCCGGGGCGACTCGATCATGTCGGAATCCTTCTCCTTCGCACCTTTCACCAACTTCCCGGAGTCGCTTCCAGTCACGCTCTGTTGCCACCCTCGCGACGGTCAGAGGTGAAGCCGCCTTCCTGAGGAGCTCCAGCTCAGGTCCGAACACATGCTCACCAACGCTCTCCCATGCCAAGAGCGCCTGCCAGTAGCCATTCTCCGATTTGCTCCAGATCTGCTGTTGTAGGGATATGCCGTCATCTTGGCTCCCCTGCTGGCGGGCCTGCCTAACTTCCGCCCTGCTCGCATCCCTGTCGATCGACCACGCAAGGGCTGACGCATCCAGATGGAAGCTGATTGCCTTGACTGTCTCCCAGCACTCTTCCTTCTTGCTCCATTCACCCACGTTGGCCGATCCGGGCGGCGGGTTCAGAATTGCCTTCTGCGCAAGTACGGCAGACCGGGTGAACACCTTCATCAGGGCGTCATCTGCTTCCTGCCGTTCCCAGATCTTCATTAGATCAGGCTCACGACCTGCGCGGCGGATAGCACGGAACAGCAACGCCCAACCGTACGACACGATCTGGGGGCGATAAGCACCCTCGTACCACACCCCTTTTGCCGCGGCCACGAGCGCCTCGCCAGTCTTCCAGAGAATGGCCATGGCCACGATGCGCTGGTAGTAACCCTCTCCATAACCCGGACTCATAACCTCCCACTGTTCTGCTTCGGTCCTGCCCCCCTTGGCAGAAAATTTTGTCGCGAACTTCATGAAGTTCTTTTGCGCTCCAAGGCTGACCCAGTGCGGCTTCTCGTCCAGCGTGCTGTCGTACTTCGCAAGATCCGTCTTGTTGATCAGCTGCCGGGGTGGATAGGCAAGATCGAAGGCATCCTTCCTCGCTTGGGTGAGGTACAGACGCTCATTCTGAAACTGCCCGCGGGACCGCTCATAGAACCACTTGCTCTGGACACGTTCGCCAGCCCGGGCCGGCACCATCAGACGCCTGGAAATCTCTTCCATCCTTCTATGGAACGGATGGTTGGCAAAGAAGTCCGCTATCGCGACCTTGTTCTGGGTGTTGGCGTACTCGGCGATCTTTGGCACGAGGTCATTTGCGCGAGTGCTTGAAACGACGGTGAGCTTCATCGGGACGCTGACGCCGCTAAGATCCAGCTTGTCCTGCTTGCGCGCCCTGAGGATGCTTGCCGTGGTCTGTCCACCATTCACAATCTGGAGATCGGAGAGCTTGACGATATGCGCCCCATCCGAGCCTCCGAGGGAGACATCCACCGCAGTCGCGGCGATGCCGTTGTTGTAGGCAAAGAACAATTCTGGGGAATCTTGGATCGTGGCCCGGATCCCCTTGTTCACTCCGCCCTTCATGCCTAGGAATGATCGAACATTGCCTTCTAGCAGACGGCTTCCGTAGTGTTCGTAGAGGTCCGCGAGAAGGTTTCCTTCAATGACGCACAGGTAGGACCGGAGTCCCCCCCGACTAGATGCGTCGATGCACGCGATGCCCTTCGATCCGAATTCCTCCAGATCGATCTCAACCTGTTCACGCTCACGCGCTGACTCGTACAGCGCCTTGATCCGCTGTAGATCCCAGATGTGGGTCTCAGTAGGCGTTCCTGCTACCTCACCCCTGAACTCACGCTTGTAGGCTCGGCTAAGCAGCTGATTCGAGAAGATGTGGAGTCGGATGCACGAGATCCCAGCCCGCTTCCGTCGAAGCGTCGTGGCCAGCTGGTAAGCCGGACTGGACTCTGCGATCTTTTCCTCCAAGTCCGTCTCCAAGGCCTCGCTTGCGAAGTTCTCGAGCCAGCCCTTCATCTGATCTACATCGGATGTGGCTAGAGTCGAAGGCGTCTCGTCGTCCACCCAGCGCCCGATGACCATCGACAAGGCCCCGTCGACATCGTCCGGCTCGGTGAACCCGTGCAGCTTCAGCTGTCGCCCGTATGCACCCCGCCGGGTGTCCTCAGCCAAGACGAACTCCCCGAACACCGGGTCCTCTTGCAAACGCTCGGCGATTTCGGTGACGAAGGCGATCGTGTCCACGAGATTCGAGGATTCGCTCCGACGCACAACCATCTGACGCAGTTCACCCAGGAATTCGTTATCGTCCATGACCTTCGCTATTTCGACCTCAAGGAATCGAGTGACAGCACGTACGTCGCGGACGTAATGCCCACAGGAACGCTCGCAATGGTCAACCGGGGAAACTTGCCATCGACCGTGAATTGCTCTGTCAGCAAGGGCTCGAAAGCCAACTCGTCGTAGTGCGGATGCTCGAAGTAGCCGACTTCGAGAAGAGACTCGCGGAAGGAGGCGAGCGCGACCGGGTCAGAAGCGAAACGTTGCTCGAGACTTGTCGTCAACGCGTTCAAGGTGAAGGCGCCCTTCTCTTCACTCGAAGCAGGCCGCATGGTCCATACGCTCAGCGAAACAGGAAGGACACCATCCAGCTGGCGCAGGGAACTGATGGTGACTCCTCTTGCCCCCGGACCAATCGCCTTCACCTCTACGGCCTCAGCGGAGAACCGGAAGTCTTGGTCGGCCCCAGAGGGCCCCACCCAAGCTGACGCGACCTCCAACGCACTTCGCTGTCCCCCGGAGAGCACCGAATCCATGTAGAGCAGTTCCGCTAGAAGTCCCATGACTTGATGGGACTCCAGAAGCCCCGCTCCGCTTTGATCGAACAGTCGCTGCCACAAGGCCAAGCGCCGGTGGACGAATCGGATGAGTTTATCCTCGTCATCCGTGTTCTGGATCTCGTCTATCAGGTCATGGCACAACCGACCGAAGACTGGGGAGAGCTCGGGCCTACGCAAGCGCAGGACCATCAGCCAAGTGTCGAAGCCTTCCCTCCTGAGCCTGAAGTAGTCGAGCGCGGCGGACTTTAAGACCGCCGCTGCAGGCTTGGTGCTTACTTCGATCGCTAGAACGACGTTGTTCTCGGCGTCTACACCACCGTACACCTTCTTGGCGGCAAGATCATCCAGAAGGAAGAAGATATAGGAATCAACCTTGGGAGGCGCTGCACGTGCCTTCTCGATGGCTGAATCCCATGCCCTCTCAATCGAAGTGTTCATCTGGGTCGCTCTCTTCTTCCGCAAGAAGGCCAACGTTCTTTAGGTAGACCTTGTTTAGCCTGTACTTCACCGACGACGTACTCGTCTCCTCAAATTCCGGGAATGACAGACTGATCGCGACAAGAAGGTCCGTCCGAACTTCCTTTGCGGGCATAATTCGGGATGCACCCTTCGCGTCCTCGCTCGCGTCAGTAGGTTCAATCAAGTGGATCGTAAGAAGCGGCCGCTTGCGCACATACCGATATGCCTCACCAGGAGCGCGCCTGTCTGCCCGCTCCTCCGGCGCCTTACTGCGCCATTTCTCCTCTGCTTCGCCGATCTCCGTCTTCGTCAGACCAACCATCTCATCACTGATATCCCCGACGCGCTGCTTGTTGATCTTCAGATAGGGAACATCCTTGGAACGCGATCTTTCAAACTGTCGCTGCCGCTTTTTTACGGACAACTCCTCCCCATCCGGGCCGAAGACGGTCACGCCGGCTGCCGCTGGCCCTTCTCCTTGGGCGACGCACACATCCCATTCGCGGAGACTTGGAACTTCAGTCTCCGCAATGAACGTCACCATCGGCATTTCCTTCGTCTTTCCGTCAGGCATGAAAGCCTGATTGACGGGCGGGATCTCAAGATCATTCAGAACTCGGGCCACTTGGCTTGCGGCCACCTCCTTCCAGATGTAGCGGGTCCCCAGCAACTCGGCTCGCCCCAAGGAGCGCAGGAACTCGGCTGTCACTGCGACGTTCTTCTTGTTGACCTCCGGATCTTTGGGAAGCGAAGCCGTCTCGATCCCGCGACGGGCGAAGGAAGCTTCGATCTCCACTTCTTCGGAGTTCCGCATCTTGCTCTGCGCGGTCACGAGCAGAAGATCCTTGTGTGACCTGACGCGGATGCCAAACCTGCTCGGCGGAAGCCGATTGAGATGCATGTGACGGATATCGGTCCGTAGTTCGCTCACCACCTCCGCGATATGCGCGAACCAGTCCTGCGCGTCCTCCGTCATCCAGACCCTGAAGAGGTCTTCGTAGCCGGGCCGGTAGCCAAACCAGCGCCCCATCTGAAGAAGCGTATCGTATGCCTTGGAGTCCCGGAAAAAGTAGCTGACACAGAGGCCCTCAAGGGTCAGCCCTCGGGACAAGGTGAGTCCACCGATCGCAATCACTCGACGGCCTTTTTCAGTCCCTCGGTACTGTCGATAGTTGAGCTTGTCTTCTGCCTCGGTCTCTTGGTTGATGGTCAGAACCTTCACCGACGCAACGGATTCATACAGCTTCTTTCGTACCTCAACCCACGGCATACCGTTCTTGGCGTAGTGCTCTTCAAACAACTCATGCAGCCGCTTCAGCGGTGAGTGCCCGGACCACAAGTCGTCATCCGCTAAGTACTGCTTGATTTCATTCACAAGATGGAACAGGTAGCCCCTGATCACATCCGCCAGACGGAACTGCACATCCGTGAAGCGAGTGACATTGACCAGCATGGATCGGTGCCGGAGCTGCTCTTCACGAAGATCCCGAATCGCGCAGGACAGAAGGAACACGCCGATGGCGTCCTCAAGGGACGGTGGAATTTCTTCGACCGGGTGGGTCTTCTTGTGCTTAGGCGGGAAGTACTTTCCGGCGTCCGTGATGTCGATCAGTTGCTCGTGGTACTGGCCGTCCTCAAGGAAGATCGAGTGCGCGCCGATGTAGGTACTCGGCGCCTTAAGGCTGTAGATGAAGTTGCTCGGGAAAATATCTTTCTTGGTTGGGTCGGGGTTGATGAACACGTTCGCAAACGGCGTCGCCGTATAGCCAACGTAGGCCGCTCTTCGGAACTGCCCCAAGAGCTCGCGGATCAGGGCGTTGATCTTGGCTGGATCCTCTTCCGGCTTCCTGGAGTTGACCGAAGCGTTGTCTGACTCGTCATCCACAATAAAAAGGGGGATATCCAGCTGCCCTTGCCCGCGCTGGCTTTTGAGGTACTTGATCAGTCGCCCCAAAGGCGTGGTGTTCTTCTTGAGGACCAGCAGCAGCGGCTCGCCCAGGTTCTGGAGCGGGATCCCGCGCAGCGCGCGTTGATTTGCGGTGAGGAAGTCCGATTCAACAGAAGTGAGTACATTGGGGACGTTGTCGCGGAACCGCCCCGCGCCAACCAAGCGACCCTGGATTCCGTCGATGAGTTCGCTGCTGTCTCTTCCAACAAACCCTTCATCCATGCGCTCTTGGGTTTGAGATCTGAGCTCCTCGATCATTCCAGTGAGAAGGACAATCACCTTGTATCCGGCATCTGCAGCCTTACTGATCAAGCCGCAGTAGTTCGCGGTCTTGCCAGACTGCACGTCACCCATCACAAGGCCCTGGGTCCGCCAGCTCTCCGAGTCTCCAGGGTTCCCACACTCCCTCAGGACGTTGTCGGTGTCTTCATCGATGGTTCGGAGCACCGGCCCCGAGAACCCTTGCGACTGCAGCTGACTGACATAGGAGTCCCAGTAAGTCCATTTGATCTTCGCCTTGGCGTCGTCAAGCCAGGGCTCGACCTCACCACTTGTCAGCCCTTCACCGGCGCTCATGCTGACACCGACCATCGCCTCCAGTCGGCGCCGCGTCGGCTCCAGATCCATACCTCCGAAGATCGAAGACAAGACTCCCATCGTCCGTTGGAGCAGCTCGTCCGTCAGCTCCTGCTTGCCGATGATTCCCATGGCGGTAAGAAACGGATCAGACATCGTTGAGTCTCTTAGTAAGGGCCCCGTGCAGAGCCGGGAAGCGGGCAAGGGGGTCGATCTTCAGGACTGCTGAAAGCTCGAGATCCGTCAGCTGAAGTAGGCTCCGAGCAATCTCTTCCAGGCGGTCCAGGTCGTAATCTGGATCCCGTGGCTTGTCACCACACATATCGGCGTAGATCTGGTCGTACGGGAGAGATGACGCCAGGTATTCGAGGATCGTCTGCAAATGCCGCTGCTGATCGGCATTGAGTGACTCACTGAGCCTTGCAACCAGAGGATGATCCACGTTCACTTGGTAGCTGAAGCTGCCGTGCTTGGGTTCAAGCCGCTCCCAGAGAGGCACGATCGCATCGTTGCGCGAGCTCTTGCGGCCTGGATAGACGATTGTAGCCCTGCTCCTGTTGGCAAAGTGGGGAATCAGCTGCTTCAACCGACTACGGATCGCGTCGGGGGGATATGCCGCAGACTTCTTGATGTCCAACGCCCAGAGCTCGTCGAACGAGTTGGGAATGTCGACCCTGACGCGTGTGAGCTTGTAGGCCTCATGCTTCGGAACCAGACGAAACCATGTTCCCCAGATGACCAAGCGTCGCGCCCGATAGATGTAGAAGCCTTGCGTCCCACGAAGGCCATCACGACCACCGGCGGTTTGGATCTCCTCTTCTGTCAGTCGACTGATCGGTGGAAGGACGAATGGACGCACTTCAACCAAACCCCTTTCGTGGCGGATCGTCTGTCCCTCCAGCTCCTGACGGAACTGGTTGGAAGACAGGAACGGATCCCTAAGGGGCAATGAAAGACCATTCACTGTGATCTGGACCGGGGGGTGAGAACCCTCCTTCTGCGCGAACCTGTGAAATACCAGCGCCAAGTGCTCAAGTAGCGGCTCCATCCGGGCGGTCATCTCCGCCTGCACATCCTTGGCGCCTGCGGTCAGCCTGTCCAAGTCCTGCCAGACCACCAAGGTGCCCGAGGCCTGCGCCTTCAATCGCTTGATCAAAGGCAAGGCTTCAGTGGCGGCTTGGTCCGGAACAACGACCAGCCAACGTCCGGACTCCCGGACCAGATCGATATCCCAGCACCTCGCACTGAGGACTCCGTTTTTGCTGCCGACCACTGTCAGCTTTCGACACTGCGAAAGCGACGCCGTCTTGAGCCCCAAGCCGAACCGCCCCAAGTCCGTAGGTCCGCGCTGATCCGTCGGATTGGAGCTGCCATGCCTCATGGCATGGGTCAGCTCATCCGGAGCCATTCCGCTGCCATCATCAAGAATGGCTAGAAAGGGGTTTCCCGCGGCAGCGTCGTACTGCACATGCACTGTACGGGCTTCTGCAGAAAGGCTGTTATCCACGATGTCGGCCACAGCAGCCTCCACCGTATAACCGACGGCTCGCATCGACTCGATCAGCGACACCGGATCCGGAATGACTTCGAGCGTCTGGACCTGATTCATCCCCCCCCCATCAACAATTGATTCTATTTGCCCCTAAGCACTCCATACACCACTTTCGCGATCTGACGGGCCAATGCCGGAGGAACCGCATTTCCGACTTGGACACGCTGGTCAGTCGGGGGTCCAACGAAATAATAATCGTCGGGGAACGTCTGCAGGCGCGCCGCCTCACGAACTGTGAGGCAGCGGCACTGGGTAGCGTCCCAGTGTATGAATGCGTTGCCGTCCTTGGACAGATGGCTCGTTATGGTGCTTGAGGGTAGGCCGCGTCTTTGGACCCGAAAACGGTCGGCGAAGGCACCCGTGTCCCAGTTCTCATGGTCTGGCGCAAGCTCTTCCGGGAAATCTGCGCTGGTCGGAGAACGTCCATACTCCTGCGTAAACGCCGCACAGAAGAGGTAGCGCCCCAAGTCACTCTCCATATGACCCCTAGCCTCATGGTTGAAGACGATTCCTGGGTTGGATCCGCGAAGCGTTGCCCCCAGTGCACTCGTCCGCCCGGGCGCGTACTTGTTCGAGTTTCTGGGAAGGTCTAGGGCAGGAATCAAGTTGGCCAGCGCTTCCGCGACTTCGGGAAGCCTCCTGCGAACAGCCTTGATGACCTTGCGCCTCTCGCGCTCCATTGCATCGAACCACTCTCCAGCATCATCGGCGCGTCTGCTCAACCCACTTCGGAGTCGCGGAAGACCGGATAGAGCTTCTTCGATGGTCGCTGCGGGTGTTGTGTCCAGCCCTGAAATCGCGGCAACACCGGGCCACATACAATCTTCTCGTACTCCCATGATGATGACCCGGTGTCGGGCTTGCGGCAGGCCATGCTCCTCACTGCGCAGGAGAAAAGCTTCAGGGTTGTCAGTGACAACCGCTTGTGTGCGCGCTGTTCCCGGCGGCACATGGATCGGAAGCAGAACGTAACGAGACGAGTCGTCTGCTTCCCCACCGGACTTGCCCAGAGCACCCGAAGGATTGGCCAAGTCCTGCTGGATGGACTGGAACATTTCTTGGCTTCCGACCTTTGATGACAAGATGCCCTTGACGTTCTCCATGATGAAAACGGCCGGCCGGTACCTCGCGAGAATCGCGAGGTATTGCTTGTACAGGAAGTGCCGCGGATCCCCCTTGAGTGCGAAATCCACCACTTTGCTCTGACGTGCCCGTCCGACTAGAGAGAAGGCTTGGCACGGAGGGCCACCGATCAAGATCATCTCGTCGTAGCGACCTCGAACGGCGTCAAGTCTATCGAACAGCGGCTGGTTATCCGCCATGTTCTTCTTGAGCTCCAGATGCAGAGCTTCGGCCTCAGCTTCCTCCCACAGGCCGCTCCAGGGTCCACGGCCGAAATGGTCCCTGACCTCTGAGGGCTTCAAGTAGGGAGCTGTACTCAGGAAATCCCAATAAGCCTGGGGTACCTGCCCCTCCTCCCTGAGTAGTAGCCTGTAGAAGGCCCGCAGGCGGAGAGTCGCATGGGCCGACCTTTCTTTCTCAACAGAGACGGCGAGCTCGAAAGGATGGATCCGGGAGCCCTCACGCGCCTCGAAGCTGCTGAACCCTTCGCCCAGCCCGCCCGGGCCGGCAAAGATGTCGATGACCCCTATCCTGCTTTGGTTCTTCTTATGTGCTGCGGACAAGACTGGATTCTTCAAAATGGTTGATGTGATGAGCGCCGACAAGCGCTCTGCATTGATGTCACGCATCAGGGGCAAGGACACCGGCCCCGAAATGCTCATGCGTAAGTACCTCTGGGAGGCAGGGCTCCGGTACCGGCTTCACCCCTGCCGTATGCCGGGTCGGCCCGACATGGTCCTTAAACGCTGGAATGCCGTGGTATTCGTTCATGGATGCTTTTGGCACAGCCACGCCGGATGCCCCTTCTTCCGCCTTCCCAAGACGCGAGCGGAATTCTGGGAAGAAAAGCTGCGCCGCAACCGGGAGAGGGATGAACGCGCCATCTCATCGCTGGCTGGGGCCGGCTGGCGCGTTGCGATCGTTTGGGAATGCGCGGTCAGAGCCGACTCGGTGGCCGCGGGACAAGCGCTGGCAACTTGGGTGCGCCATGGCGTTGAGGGCATACAGATCGAAGGCGCTGGAGCTGCCATTCGGCATCGCGCACTTGAATCCGCCATCCCCTGAGCGGAAACATTTCCCTTGGTCATCTGTGTTGTCCGTCGCCTCCACCTTGGGCAACACGGACTCTGGGCCTTATAGATCTCACCGGATGATTTCCGGCTCGGCAGCCTGTGCATCAGGCACATGCTCCACCAGATCCTCCACCCGGCAGCCGAAGTAGCTACAGAGCTTGTCCAATACGTCCGTCTGGACATTGGCACCGTGATGGTTGACCAGTTTGGAAAGGGTCATCCGGTTAAGTCCTGTCGCTGCCGCGATTTCCTGAAGCTGGATGCGCTTCCTCCCCCGGAACTCGAGATCCGCAATCCGCTCCCGCACCTTAAATCTTAACATTGCATGAATACCGATAGTTAAAACTATCAAACGATCTTGTATTTCGTCATCCGATAGCTAGTATTGTCATCGTGAGATCATTTAAATGATCGCATGATCACCAACACTCGCATAGGAGAATGCCGATGAGCGCCACGTACCTTACCACCGAACAGCTGTCCGAACGGATCCATTACGACGTCCGAACGATCCGCAATCGTCTTAAGGACAGCGTCCTGCTGGAGGGAGTCCACTACGTCCGCCCGTTCGGTGGGCGGAAGCTGCTTTTCCTCTGGGAAGCCATCGAGCGCGACATCCATACCGCCTCCTCAGCGCATGTCCCGTTGATTCCGATGGCCAACGGCGGAGTTGCGCATGGCTAAGGTTCGCGCGCGCCCCGAGACCAACTGCCTCTACCTGGACTTCTCGTTCCGCGGCAAACGATGTAAGGAGCAGACGGCCCTGAAGGACACCGCCCCAAACCGGCGGACCTTGGAGACGTTGGCGAACCGCATCAAGCGCGAGATGGCCAAAGGAACGTTCGATTACAGGGCGTTCTTCCCAGACAGTCCTCGCGCCGCCCAGTTTGACGGCGACACGGAAGCCATTCCTACGGTGGTGTCGACAAGCAGCCACGCCTCGCCGCCAAGTGGCTCCTCCACACCGACGCTGGGGCAGTTCGCCGGGACCTGGTACCAAGAGAACCTGCCGCGCTGGCGCCAAACCCATGCCGACACGGTTGAAGGGACCCTGCATCAGCACATCCTTCCCAAGCTGGGTGAGAGGCCGCTGGCTGAAATTACGAGGGCAGACTTGCTGGCTTTTCGGGCCGAGTTGGGCAAGCAAACCGGCAAAGGTCGTGGTGCCCTGTCTCCCTCGAGGATCAATCACATCATGACGCCTTTGCGCATGTTGATGGCCGAGGCTTCCGAGCGTTACGAGTTCCTCACCCCGTTCCGGAACATCAAGCCGCTGCGCCTGCCCAAGCTCGACATCCAGCCGCTTTCGCTGGATGAGGTGCACCGTGCGCTCGGCACCGTCCGCAAAGACTGGCATCCGTACTTGGCGACCCGCTTCTTCACCGGGATGCGGACAGGCGAGATCAATGCGCTGGAGTGGAAGCACATCGACTTTGAGCAGGATCTGATCCTGGTCCGCCAGTCGATCGTCAAAGGGAAGTTGGAGAACACCAAGACCGATGGCTCGATGAGGGATATCCCCATGGTTCCCTTGGTGCGCACGGCCCTGCTTGAACAGCGGAAACTGGTTTCCGAGGATTGCCGCTGGGTCTTTGCACAGCGCAACGGTGATCCGATCAACCTGGTCAACTTCACCAACCGGGTCTGGCATCCCCTGCTCCGCCATCTGGGCTTGGCGCCCCGCAGGCCCTACCAGACCCGCCACACGGCAGCCACGCTGATGCTGGCCTCGGGCGAGAATCCGGAGTGGGTGGCCCGGACCTTGGGCCATGCCAATACGGAAATGTTGTTCCGGGTCTACTCGCGCTACGTGCCGAACCTGACCCGCAACGACGGCAAGGCCTTCACGGGGCTGGTCACCGCCTCCTCCATGCCGACCAGTAGCACTGCCCGGACGAAGGATGCCCCGCAGGGCACGACCACTCCTTTGGCTGTGCTGACGCGCAAACAGCTCGAAGCCTTGGTCGCTCAACTGCAGCAGCAGTAACGGCCGCGCCGAGCAACCCCTGACGGCCCAACAGCATCCGCTTGACGCACTCGCGACGAGCCAAGCCCTCCTGTGTCTCAAAACCCACTCCACGGCAACTCATCCAAGGAAGACCCATGAACAAGCATCCCCTCATCACCGAGCCCGTCACCTTCGATGCCGTTCTCGAACCTGGCCTGATCAGTGGCGATGGCCTCCAGTCGGTACGCGTGCTCCATCCTGACGGCGAGCTCGCCGCGTGGACCTGGCATCACTTCGATGCAGCCAACACGGACTCCGTACTGACTGCCACCGTGAGCATCCACCCCCTTGGCTATCCCGTGGGACTGACCTCGGTCATTGATCGCATCCAGTGGCAGCCGGCCTTGCAGGTCATCGACCTGATCCCCGAGGTCACAGGCACCGAGAAACTGGTCGCTCGCTTTCGCGAGTTGGTGGATCAGATCCGCCACCCCGGTATGCGGCAGCTGCTCCAGGACGTCTTCGCCCTGCGCCCGCTGTTCTACAACTACTGGAACGCGACGATCGAGGTCGACGGCAAGGCCTGCTCCCTAGCGCAGAAGGCCATCACGAATGCCGAACTGGTGCAGTGGGGAGTTGGATTGTCGCCTTTCCAGCGCGCGGTGGGCATGACGTTCGCCCTGCTCCGAAACGCCGGACAGGCTTGGCCACGGGAGCAGTGGTCAGATGGCGAACATGCCTTGCATCTGCTTCAGCAGATCGATGGATCCATGTCGCATCTTGCCCAAGGGTACCCTGAGGATGCGGACGTGCTGAGGGAACTGATGGAGCACGAGTATCGCCTCTCCCTCAGCCCGCTGGCATTGTCCACCCTGGAGCATGTCGATCACCTCGCTGACATGAGCTGGCTTGATGCTCATTGGGGAGGATTGGACGGACAGGAAGCTAGCGGCACCAGCAACCTGGTTTCCTTGGACGCCTTCCGGCGCCGTCGAACTTCCGGGTCTACCTGACACCAGCGTTCCGCCCGATATGGGCGCAGTCGCGGTCTCACTACCTGATATCCGCTGCAGCCATCCTCTAACCCGACTATTTCGAGGCCACCTCATGACCATGCCAGATGAACGGACCCGAGCCCTGTTGTGGGCAGGGAGCTTCCTTGTCGACATTGCGCGTGACGAAGCACTTCCTACGCCCGTCAGGCGAAAGGCCGCAACAATCGCGAGGCATTTCCCTACTGTGGAAGACGTCGCCTGGCTGGCAGAGTCGATTCGCGAGTCTGTTCTCAGTATTCAGCTGGCCTCACCGGAAAAAGCACTTCCCGAACAGAGTGACTGGGACTTCGAGCCACTAAGGCATTCCACAAGACTCAGTTGGCCTGACGGCCCATAGATTGAAACATTGGCAACCATTCAGGGGCACGGTCACCGAGCTGAGCCGACGACAGGACATATCGAACACTCCTGCAATTCGAGAAGCAGTACCGGATAGTTCCATCAAGGGCATACAGGTCATGACATTCGCTCAACAGAAGCCATCAAGTTGCTTCCTACAGGGAATATGTGAAAACGGAACCCTTTCCCCGAGGATGTTCGCCGCACAGTTCCGCATTGACTTGGAGACGCTGGCTGATCTGGCACACGTCCCGCCAGAGCTCATCTCGCATGCTCCGGAGTCGGAGCTATTGCAGGACTACATGCGCAACGCCGCGAGCGTCATATCCGCACTTGTCGAAGTCGGCGACTTGGACATCGAGCGCGCAGTTACCTGGTTCCGCCACGCTCCATTGATCGAGCTGGGAGGCGCAACCGCCGAGCACTACGTGTCTCAGGGAAAGACCGCCTCGGTTCATGGCTACGTGCTGGCCCTAGCGGCTGGAGCAACCGGCTAAATATGGGTAAGCCGGTCTTGGCGTCTTTTCAATATGACTGCGATCAAGGTTCATTCGTCCTGATGTGCCTAGCGTTGGGTAGCTATTCCGATGGGTGATAGTTTGGAAGCCATGGCAGCGACATATCGCGCGGCGCTGGCGCAGAAGTACTTGTCGAGCCAGACGGCACAGGCTGTTCTTGACATTGATTCAACGATGCTGACGGCCTGGCGAAAAGAGCGGCGATTGCTTGCGGTCTGGCATCGACCTGCTAATGATTGGCTCTACCCAGACTTTCAGTTCGAAGATGGATCGCTGATCAAAGAAGTACAGGACCTGCTGGCTGTCTACGATACCTACTACAGCCAGGTCTGGAAGAACACGTGGAGCATAGTGGAGTGGTACATGTCCCCACATCTTCTTCTCGACGGAGCGCGGCCCATGGAAGTGCTGGTCAAAGATCCGCAGAAGGTACTCGAAGTAGCGCGAGCAGAGTTCCTGCAAGACCCCTCTACGATCTGGTGACGACACAGCCTGCACGCGCCGAGCTGGTAGCAGCTTTGTCTTGGTTTCCGCTTTCGCGAGAATTTCCACTTTCCGGCCAGAAGCGGACATCGACCAACGCCTAGATTGGGCTGATTTGGCCGCGCCGGCGGACAAGTTCGGCTTGAATGTACTGTTAGGTGCCCTTTCCTTCGCCTACTTTCTTTCGCTCCAAGTACTGTAGGTCGTCGATTGCAAGCTCCGGCGGAAATGCAAAAAATCTAGCAAACGGCTCTTGATCGAACATATATAGGAGATGGGGCTGCTGCCCACGCATCCGAAGCAGAGATTGGCAATTACCAGGCTGAATATTTAGCCTTTGCCGCGTTGTTAGCTTGTCACCAGCGCATGGTGGGCTATCCCCTTGACACGGCTCGATCTTAGGGCGGCTTGTAGGCGGCTAAAGCGCGTCATGTTGCGCGCGCTCCACATCCAGAAAAGTACGACAGATCCCCAGACGATCTCCGTCATGGAGTCTCCCCTTTGGTAACCGATACGGCGGCTTTCTGATTCGTAGACTCCGTCCAGGGGAATGCGTCCCGCCAGTTGAGCCACCATGCCTTGGGAGGGCGCGGAATGCGCTCCCACCACAGATTCATCGCATGCATGCTGCCACGTGACCACGCCTCTTGGTGCTTGGCATCCATCGGCACGCCGAGCAGCGCCGCCAGCTTCGAATAGACCGGCCCGTTGGCCAGTGCTGGATAACGTGTCAGCAGACTAAGCAGGGCGAAGCTGTCCGCTGTCGTCGCCTCGCGGACGACAGCCTCCTCGGCGCCGGACGGGTGTCCTTCTTCCGCCATCGCCAGATCGAGATGGCGGACGGCCGCGCGGAACGCGGCGCTCGAAGTGGTCGCGAGGGGGATGCCACTGCGCGTCGCATCGAAGTCGAGGCCCGATCCCGCCGGCACCAGCGTCTCCTGTCCGTTGACGCGATGCATGATCCAGCCGTTGGTTACGTGGATCGTCCCCTCACCCCGCAGGTTTCGGCTCATCTCGAATTCGCAGCCCAGGTCGACGGTTTCGCTGGTGCCCGCCGCGACGGCGAAGTAGCCGGGAGGCGCCCAGATGCGCGCACGCACGCGCCCCTCCAGCAGTTCCACACGATGATGGCCACCACGCGTATCCAGCAGCCGGATCCGCGTTCCCGGCAGCATGTCCATGCGGCCGATGCGCGCCACCCGGACGGTGGCCGACTCTCCGGCACGGGTCGTCAGCGTGCCGCCGACGGCCAGCGAGGCCGGCGCCGGACTGGCGTCGGCATCGACGGCCCATTCCCGGCGCTCCTCCCAGTGCAGGCGCCAAGGCACCCAGACGGCGACGCCGGCCAGGCACGCCGCAAGCGCGACGGCGGCGGCAAACAAGGCGCGCCGCGCGCGCGTGCGCGGAACGGCCGGCGGCTCTGTCGACCACACCCGCTCGGGGGCCGGAACATGCCGGTACCGGCCCAGCAATGACGCGAGATGCGCCAGCGTCTCGTCGCCGGGTTGCTGCGGATCCCACAGCGGATCAGGTCGTTCGATCATCACCCTTCTCCTCGTGCTGCGTGACGATGCCCAGCGCATCGCGCAGCCGGGCCATGCCGCGATGAAGGTTCACGCGGACCGACTCCGGTGTCAGTCCGGTCAGGTTCGCGATCTCCGGACCGCTCAGGCCTTCGACCAGGCGCAGCATCAGGGTCTCGCGGTAGGCTTCGGGCAAGCGCCGGATCGCACGCAGCGCTTCGCTGGCTTGGGCGGCCGCATCGGGACCCGCGCCACGCCACGCGTGATCGTCGACTTCTGCGAGGTCCCGTTCCTCGACCATTGAAACCGGGCGCCTCCTGCGGGCGATCATCGCGATCCACGGGCCGAAGGACGCAGGCTCGCGCAACTGCGCCAATCGCTCGAACGCGATGACGAAAGTTTCCTGCGTCAGCTCTTCTGCTCGCGCGCGCGACGTCACGCCCAGGTGGATGGCATGCACCAGCGGCGCGAAGCTGCGGTAGAGCCACGCGAACGCCGGCTGCGATCCACGTCGCGCGTCCTGCACCTGCCTGGCGATGTCAGCGGGATCGATCGTGGCCTTCATGGCCCATGGGGTCCGGGGTGGCCTGGAAGTAGAGGGCAGTTCGAGCGGAAGTGTTAACACGCCGGACGCGGTTAACGCAGCGTGGCGACGCCGGCTCTTCCCTTGTGGACCCTCCGGAGACCGCCCATGCCCCACCCCACGCCCTCGTTTCGCCCCTTCGCTGCCCGTGTTGCGCGCGTGCTCCTCGCGCCGCTGCTCGCCGCGTGCTCGGCGCCGGGCGCCGCCGCCACGCCGGTCGTCGGGTTGCCCTGCGAGGACTGCGACGTGCCCCTGATCGGGCTGCCCGCCGATCCTCCCGCCCTCGTCCGCCTGGCGCCCGATGACGAACCCGGCGAGCGCCTGCGCCTGACCGGACGCGTGACCGACGCGCAGGGCAGGCCGCGCCGCGGCGTGGTCGTATACGCGCACCAGACCGACCGCCAAGGCGTCTACCCGGGCGAAGGCGGCAAAGGCGATGACGGCATTCGCCAGCATGGACGACTGCGCGCCTGGGCCGCGAGCGATGCGGAGGGGAGGTACACCTTCCTGACCATCCGTCCCGGCAGCTATCCGCGCAGCACGATGCCGCAGCACATCCACCTGTACGTCATCGAGCCCGGCTGCGCGCTGTACTACATCGACGACGTGCTGTTCCGCGACGACCCGCACCTGACTGCGTCTGCCGCACGCAAGGCGGACAAGGGGCGCGGTGGCGGCGGCATCGTGACGCCACTGCGGACCGCGGACGGATGGCTGGCGCGCCGGGACATCGTGCTGGGCCAGAACATCCCCGGCTATCCCGGTTGTGCGCCATGAAACCGCAGCCCTTGGACCGCTATCCCTGCATCCTGCGCGTGCTGCATTGGCTGCTCGCCCTGATGCTGGCCCTGCAGTTCGTGCTCGGCTTCGGAGCGGAGTATGGCGCCGCGCGGGTGTCCGAGGCGCTGCTGCCGCTCCATTTCCGGCTCGGCGTCATGATCCTGGGACTGACGGTACTGCGTCTGTGCCTGCGCTTCGTGATGCCGACGCCAGCGGCCGACCCGGGAGAGTCGCCCAGTCTCCGTCGCGCCCGGTCGGCGGTCCACGGCGTGCTTTACCTGCTGGTGCTGGCGGTGCCGGTCAGTGGGCACGTGATCTGGGTATGGATGGGCGCGGACCGCAGTTTGCCCGGAGGATTCGAGGTGCCGGCATTGTTCGTGCCGCCGGAGGATGAAACCGGCCGCGCCGTCGCCTGGTACGTGCACGTCTACGGCGCCTGGATCCTGCTAGGGCTCGTAGGCCTCCACATACTCGCTGCAGTACTCCGCCAGCGGGCGCGACGTGATGGGTTCATCACCCAACGTATGGGGTTCAAGCGGCTTCAGCGGGAAGAACGCGGATCATGAGAGTCCTAGCGAGAAAGTTCGCAAATCCTCGACGCACTAACACCGTGGTGGAATGTCCGCTCCCGGCCAGAAGCGGACATGGGCGCCGACCAGAGAGATCGGCAGGCCACTTCCCTACCTAGATCGCGCGGAGGCTGACCCGCTTGGCGAGCTCTTCCGCGCTCTCCTTCCGTTCGCTATAGCGATCGACGAGGTAGGGCGAGACATCCCGGGTCAATAGCGTGAATTTCATGAGCTCTTCCATGACGTCCACGACGCGGTCATAGAAAGCGGAGGGCTTCATGCGCCCGTCTTCGTCGAACTCGTTGAACGCCTTTGCGACAGAGGACTGGTTGGGGATCGTGATCATGCGCATCCAACGCCCAAGCACACGGAGCTGGTTCACCGCATTGAAGGACTGCGAACCGCCGGAGACCTGCATGACGGCCAGCGTCTTGCCTTGGGTTGGTCGTACGGAGCCTTGAGACAACGGAATCCAATCGATCTGCGCTTTCATGATGCCGCTCATGGAACCGTGTCGCTCGGGTGAGCTCCAGACCATGCCCTCCGACCATTGCACCAGTTGCCGCAGTTCTTGGACCTTTGGATGGGTATCGGGCTCTCCATCTGGAAGCGGCAGGCCTGTCGGATCGAAGAGCCGGGTCTCGGCCCCCATCGCCTGAAGTAGTCGAGCCGCCTCCAGCGCGAGCAACTTGCTGTATGACCTCTTCCTCAGCGATCCGTAGAGCAGAAGGATACGCGGGGCGTGCATAGCGCGCGGGGTCGAGGATAGTCGGTCAACCTCGGGCAAATGGAACAGTTCGGCCGAGATGTTGGGCAGATCGCCAGGATTAGACATAAGGCTTTCCAAGTAGCTTGTGGATCATGGCGCCCAGAGCAGCCCCAATGGCCTGCGCCACAACGAAGGCAGGCACGTCGCCAGGCGAAATGCCGGCGAAGCTGTCACTGAACATGCGACCGAAGGCTGCAGCAGGATTCGCGAAAGAAGTCGACGAAGTGAACCAGTAGGCTGCACCGATATACGCAGCCACCATCATGGCTACACGGGATGCGGGTGCCCGCAGCACCACCAGCAGCAAACCCGCTGTCGCAACGATCTCGCCCAACCATTGACCTGCGCCGGTCCGCACCTTCGCGGAGAACTCCAGCATCGGAAGATCGAACATGGCGTTCGCTAAGAGAGCACCGCTCACCGCGCCCGTGAGCTGGACCAGGATGTATGCCGGCAACAGGGCCTTGGGCAGTTCGCCACGCGCAGCCATCACGGCGCTGACTGCGGGATTCATGTGCGCACCACTGATCGGGCCAAACACCTCAATGAGAACGTAGAGTCCGCCAACGGTCGCGAGGGTATTTGCTAGCAAGGCGACGACGTCGTTTCCGCCCGCAAGACGCTCGGCCATGATGCCCGAGCCCACCACCGTCACCAGAAGCAGGCCCGTGGCCAAGAACTCGGCAAAGAGGCGCTGGCGGATCATTCAGCGCCGACGCGTCCGATTTCGCCCAGCTTTGCCTGTGCGGCCAGACGGTCGAGGCTTTGCAGCGGCAGGGATAGCAATAGCTCGATACGGCGGCGCAGTGTGGCGAACGCTGCGGTATAGGCTCGACGACGGTCTTCTTCATCGCCCGTGGCGGCTACCGGGTCGGGCACACCCCAGTGCGCGAGTGCAGGATGGCCCAGCCATACGGGGCACGCCTCTCCTGCAGCGTTGTCGCAGACCGTGATGACGATATCCATCTCAGGTGCGCCTTCCACGGCGAACTCGTCCCAGTTCTTGCTGCGCACCTGCCCGGCGTCATAGCCGATGGCCTCGGCAAGCTCCCGCGCCATCGGCTGGACGTGGCCGCTGGGGTGACTGCCAGCGCTATAGGCCTTGAACCGGCCGTGGCCCAGCACGTTGAGGATCGCCTCGGCCATGATGCTGCGCGCGGAGTTGCCGGTGCACAGGAACAGTACGTTGTAGCTCTTGTCGGTCATGTCGTATCTCTGGAATGCGGATCAACGGAGCTTCTTCTTGACTGCCGGCGTGCAGGACTTCCCCCCGCAGCAGTTCTCCGTCAGGAAGCCGATCAGACCGTTCATGCGGTCGTAGTCGGCACGTATCCGGATGACCCGTCCTTCCCGCTCGTCAGTGACAAGCCCCGCGGCACGCAATTGATTCAAGTGCGCTGTCAGCGTGGCGGGCGGCAAATCGAGCTGATCCCGCAGCTCGCCCACGGCCATTCCGTCTGGGCCGGCCTGTACGAGCGCGCGGTAGGCAGCAAGCCGGTGGTCGTGCGCGAGCGCACGAAGTGCTTGAACGGTCTGGGGCGTATCCATGATTCTATATTTCCGGAATATTAGAAGTATTGCAACCCATCGTTGCAGCTGGATGACCGCTTCGGGTCGGAAGCGCACGCCGAACTAGTCCCAAGCAGTGCCGACAAACGGCAAGCGCGTACAGCGACGTCGACGCAGCGTGAGTAACTGTGAAAGGCTGCTTACATACGTCGTCCTGTTTGAATCCACCTCCATCACACGTGCGTAAAGCCCGTGCCTACAGTGGGTAGGCGCTATCCGTACTGATGGGAGAGGCACATGCAGATCAAACTTCTTGGCGCCGCCTTGCTGATGGCGGCAGGGCCCGCGTTCGCGGCAGGTCCCGAGCAGGGAAAATTCTCGATGTCGGTATTCGGTGGCGTCGACAGGCCGGTTAGCGGCGACGTCCACACCGGCGCCGTGGCACCGGTGCCGGATCTCGGTCCCTTGAACCCCGCGCTGGCGGGCGTCAGCGCGGAGTTGCGCATTCGTTCCCGTAGCCATGAGCAGATCTACGGCACTGCCAAGTCATGGGGCCTGGAAGTGGGCTATGGACTGAGCGACCGGAGCGAAGTGTTCCTCCAGGCGAGGGAGACCAGCGCCGATGATGGTCGCGTGCGAGTCGGTGCTGCCTACGTGCCGGCGCTCGAGACCGAGCTCGACGTATTCGGAAGGTTCTCGGGCTATGACGCATACGCGTGGGAGGCGGGGTACCGGCACTTCTTCCGCAACGGCAGCCGGGTCAGGCCATTCGTCGCGGCGCGACTGGGTGCGACCGAAACCGATGTCATACCGGCCACCTTCGAGATTCCCGATGCCGCGATCACGATCCCGAATGCGCCGTTCTACGAGAAGGACTGGGCACTGAGTGGCGGTCTTGAGGCCGGTGCGCAGATCTCGTTCACCGAGCGCTTCAGTATGAGGCTCACCGCAGGGGTGAACTACATCGACGATCTCTCGGACGACGATTCCGCGATCGCCGGACTCGGCCTGGCTGCCATCAACGACACCGGTCGCCGCGTCTCGGTGCCGCTATCCATCACCAGCCGCTGGGACTTCTGAGAGCGTTCGACGGCGGGCGCGGCAACGTGCCCGCCGCCCAGGCCCGACGTCAGCAGCCGAGATCAGGCTATCGCCATCGGTGTCCGCTACCGGCCAGAAGCGGACATGGGTTCTACCCCGAAATCACGGACGGTTGTGAAAGAGCTTGGAACTCCCGATCGCGCCTGGCGACTCTTCGCCGCATCCTCGGGTTATGGAACCGCTCGACGTATTCGAACACATCAGTCTTCGCTGCATCGAGTGTCAGATACTTCGTGCGGTAGATCCGCTCGCGCTTGAGCACGCCGAAAAACCCTTCGCAGGCCGCGTTGTCGCCGCAGTGTCCCACCGCGCTCATCGAACAGACCAGGCCGTTTCTCGACAGATACCGCTGGTAGTCGCCGCTTCGGAATTGACTGCCGCGATCGGAATGCAGGATCACCGGCTCCGCGCCTTGCCGCTGCCATACCGCCATCTGCACCGCCCGGATCACCATGTGCCGGTCCTGCCTGTGGTGCATCGACCAACCCACCACGCGCTGGTCGAACAAATCCAGCACGATGCATAGATACAGCTTGCCTTGTCCTGTTTTGATCTCAGTGATGTCGGTGACCCATTTGGTCTCCGGCTCCAGTGCGGTGAAGTCCCGCTCCAGCAGGTTGCGCACGCCCGGAGGCGTGAGCGCCGGCCGTCCGCGCTGACCGCGCCGCTTCGGGCGCGGCCAGCCCTGCAAACCCCATAGGCCCACGGCCCGAATCGGATAACACCGCCAGTATGCAGTGGTCTAGGTGCGATCACAGATCGTACAGCGTCGATCTCGACTGCGCTGGCCGCCCCTGTCCCTCTCAAGGGCCTCTGACGAGCCCACAGCAGCCACATGCCCGCTCGGTCACCGACGGGCAGCGGGGGCTGGCCGTTCCAATCCCGTCCGGCTGTCAAATCCTGTCAGTGCTCGGCATTCATTACCCCGACAAGAACGACTGATGTCAGCTCCAAGGTCGCGGAAAGCGGACATTACGCAAACCGTAAATTGAGTCGACGAGCGAAGCAGGCTTGGTCTGAATGGCGGACGTTAGACTGGCCTGCTCTGGAGCATGCGGTGGAGCAGCTCTTGAAGAAGCCGCTGATCCGACGCGCCGAGTTGGCCGATCACCGGCGCCAAGGCCTTTTGCCCTTGCGCACGCAGTTGCTTGATCAGTTTGGTGCCCTCGGCGGTGATCAGCACATCGGTGGCGCGACCATCGAGTTCATTGGGCGCACGCGCCACTAGGCCTCGGCCCTTATCACCTCGTATGACGCCCCACCCCAGTACTGCGATGTTGCCGATCCTCCTCCCGTGGAGTCCGGTCAGATGCTCGTGGACGTGGTGGCGGCCGGTTTGCATCACATCACCCGCGGTCGCGCCTCGGGCCAGCACTACTCCATCAACGGCACCTTGCCCGTCATTGCCGGCGTCGATGGCGTCGGTCGCGGCACCGATGGCCGGTTGCGCTACTTCGTCCAGGAGCCCGGTTTTTCCGGCTCGATGGCCCAGCGCACGGTCATCGCACTGGATCACAGCATCGAGCTCCCCCATGACGTCGACCCGGTCCTGTTGGCCGGCGCCATGAACCCAGCGATGGCCTCCTGGCTGGCGTTACGTTGCCGAGTGCCGGGATTTGGCCGGCGTTTGCCGTTTCAACAGCGCAAGCGGGTGCTGGTGCTGGGCGCCACTGGCAGCTCGGGACGCTTGGCCGTCCAGATCGCCCGACATTTGGGCGCCGGCGAGGTCATCGCCGCCGGCCGCGATCCGGGCCGGTTGGCGCAATTGCCGGCGCTAGGGGCGACCGACACCGTGACCCTGGGCGATCCCCGGTTAGGCGTACTGGCGAGTGAGGTGGATGTGGTCCTGGATTTTGTGTGGGGTCAAAGCGCGGTGATCGCCATGGAAGCGGTGCTTCGGCATCGCCAGCGACGCGATCGGCCGCTGGATTGGGTCCATCTGGGGTCTATGGCCGGCGAGAGCGCACCGCTTCCCGGGTCTTTTCTGCGCTCGACCAAGCTCCAGGTCATGGGCTGTGGGCACGGCGCCCTGTCAGGTCGCCAGATGCTGACCGAACTGCCCGCGCTGGCCGAAGCGCTGGGCCGCGGCGCTTTCCAGACGCAGGTACGGACCCTGCCGCTGAGCGAGGTGACGCGGGGGTGGGAGGCGCCAGATGACGGGGCTCGCCTGGTCTTCACGCCATGGCGGGTGTGATGGCCGCCCATGGCAATCATCGAGCTGGATTGCCAGCGCCCCCTAACATCGTTAGAGTGGACGAACTAACAGTGTTAGGGCACCTATGCGCAGCCCCCTGAAACAGGAGCACATCATCGAGGCGGCCTTCCGCTTGCTCGATGAGAGCGGCATCGAAGGCGTGAGCCTGCGCAAGCTGGCCTGCAGCCTGGGCATTCGGGCTCCCTCGCTGTATTGGCATTTCAAAAGTAAGCAGGCGCTGATCGATGCCATGGCCGACGCCATGATCGCGGATGTCGCGCGTGACATTCCCGCCGGTCAGCACTGGCGCAGCACGATGCACCAGATCGCCAATGAGTTTCGGACCGCGTTCAAGGCCCACCGCGACGGCGCACGTGTGTATGCCGGCACCTTCCTGGCCACCGAGAACGTGCTGCGTGTGGGCGATGCCACCATTTCTGCCCTGGTGGAGGCAGGTGCCGATGTCGAGTTCGCCGCGACCACGGCGCTGGACTCGATCTACTACGTGATGGGCTTTGTCATCGAAGAGCAATCCCTGCCCGAACAACCCGGCGTGATCGAAGGCGTGCAACAAGCCTTCTTCGAACTGGCCAAGGCGCGGTTTCCCCGCTGTTGGGAGGCACGCGAAGTGCTGGCCGAACCGAAGTTCGATGAGCGCTTCACCAACGGCATTGAGCTGATTCTCGATGGCGTTGAGCAGCAGATTTTAAAGAGAACTTAATGCGTCCTAAGAAGAATCAGGCCGCACCGATGGTCCCGCTGTCTTCATTCACAGCCATGCGTAAGCCCTCGGGCGCAGCGCAGTAGCAAGCAACACCAAACCCCCCACATCCTGGCTTCCCTATGCGCGCACCGATCCTGCGTTGGTCACTCCTGCTCGTTTCATTGCCCCTGCTCGCTGCCTGTGGCGACAAAGAAGACGAGGCAGCCGCCGAGCCGTCCTCGGCCTCGACCGTTGCCCTGACCCCTGTCCAGACCTATGCCCTGGCACGCAGCGTGACCGTGTCCGGGCCGGTCTCGCCCTACGAAGAAATGCAGCTGGGCGTTGAGCTCAGCGGTCAGCGCGTCACCGCCCTGAATGTGGATGTGGGCCAGCAGGTCAAGAAGGGGCAGGTCCTACTCGAACTAGACCATCGCACGCTGGACAGCTCGCTTGCGCAAGCCGAAGCCTCGACCCAAGAGGCCAACGCTGCCCTGGTGCTGGCACAGGCTCAACATGCACGCGGATCGAAGTTGGCGGCCGAGCAGCTGATCAGCGCGGCGGACCTGGATCAGTTGCGCGCAACCTCTACCCAAGCGCAGGCGCAACTGACCACTGCGCGTGCCTCGCGTGATGCCGCCAAATTGCAGCGCGACTTCGCCCAGTTGCGAGCACCGGCCGATGGCGTGATCTCCAAGCGCCTGGTCCAGCCAGGCCAGGTGGTCGCTGCGGGCACCGAGCTACTACGCCTGATTCGAGATGGGCGTTTGGAATGGCGCGCCGAACTGCCGGAGAACCAATTGGCACAGGTGACAGTGGGCAATGAGATCGTGCTGTCCTATGCCGGCCAGCAGATCACCGGCCGCGTGCGCGCTGTTACCCCCGGCATCGATGCGCAAACCCGCACCGGCACGGTCTATGCCGACCTGCCCTCCCCTGGGCCGCTCAAGCCGGGCACGTTTGTCGAAGGCCGGATCCTGACCGGTGAGGGCCAGGCCTTCATGGTGCCCAGCGCGGCCGTGGTCCAGCGCGACGGCCACAGCTATGTGTTCGTCACCCCCGACAAGCAAACCGTACAACGCCGACGTGTCCGCACCGGCCAGACCACACAGGGACGCATCGAGATCGTGGACGGCCTCAAAGCCGGTGAGCAGGTGGTCTCCGAAGGCGCCGGTTTCCTAGGCGATGGCGATCGTGTGCGGGTGGTGGCCGGTAAGAAGGCCAGCACCCCATGAATATCTCCGCCTGGGCCATTCGCCGGCCGCTGCCGGCCCTGATGGTGTTCTTCGTGCTGTGCGTGGCCGGCTTGTGGGGTTTTTATCAGTTGCCGGTAGCGCGCTTTCCAGACATCGCCTTCCCGATGACCACGGTGACGGTGACCCAGCCGGGCGCCTCGCCCAGCCAGCTGGAAACCGAGGTCACCCGCAAGGTCGAGGACTCGGTGGCCACCATCACCAACGTCAAGCGGGTGATGTCGACCGTCAGCGAAGGTATCAGTACCACCAGCATCGAGTTCGAACTGGAAACCGACCTGGCCACGGCACTGGATGACACGCGCGATGCGGTCACCCGGATCCGTACAGACCTGCCGCAAGACATCCAGGAGCCGGTGATCTCCAAGGTCGATATCGGCGGTTCGCTGATGACCTATGCGTTGGTCGCGCCGCAGATGACGGAGGATGAGGCAAGCTGGTTCGTCGACCGGGAAATCTCCCGCGCGATGTATGGCGTGCATGGCGTGGCCCGGGTCACGCGCATCGGCGGTGTCCAGCGCCAGGTGCGGGTGGATCTGGATCCCAATGCCCTGCTCGCCTTTGGCGTCACCGCCGGCGATGTCTCCCAGCAACTGGCGCAGATCCAGGTCGAGCGTGCCGGCGGCAAGGCTGAGCTCGATGGCGCCCTGCAGACCATTCGCACCTTGGGCACCGTCGCCAACGCCCATGCCTTGCGCGACTACTCCATCAGCCTGCCCGATGGCCGTTCGGTCCGGCTCTCGGCCTTGGCCACCGTCACTGACGCCGCGGCCGATCCCACCGAGGCCGCGCTGCTGGATGGCAAGGACGTGGTGGCCTTCTCCATGTCGCGCACGCGCGGCTCCAGTGAGGTCAAGGTCGAAGAAGGTGTTCACCAAGCCTTGGATGAGCTCAAGAAGGCCCACCCCGGCGTGGACTTTCGCCTAGTCACCACAGCGATCGATGAGACCCACCGCTCCTACGACTCGTCGATGACAATGTTGTACGAGGGCGCCTTGCTGGCGCTGCTCGTGGTCTGGGCGTTCCTGCGCGACTGGCGTGCCACGTGGGTGTCGGCTTTGGCCTTGCCGCTGTCCATCATCCCGACGTTCGCGGTGATGTACGCGTTCGGCTTCACCCTCAACATGATCACCCTGCTCGCCCTATCGGTGGTGGTCGGCGTGCTGGTCGATGATGCGATCGTGGAGATCGAGAACATCGTCCGCCACCTACGGATGGGCAAGTCACCAGAGGAAGCGGCCACGGAAGCCGCCGGCGAGATCGGC
This sequence comes from Pseudoxanthomonas sp. LjRoot143, assembly GCF_964252945.1. Classification (NCBI taxonomy): domain Bacteria; kingdom Pseudomonadati; phylum Pseudomonadota; class Gammaproteobacteria; order Lysobacterales; family Lysobacteraceae; genus Pseudoxanthomonas; species Pseudoxanthomonas sp. LjRoot143. Next base: position 3,782,685 of record NZ_CAXUPM020000001.1, read on the forward strand.
AATGCGGTCATTGCGACCTCGCTCACCTTGGCGGCCGTGTTCGTGCCGGTGGCCTTCATGCCGGGCATCGCCGGCAAGTTCTTCCGCGAATTCGGCTGGACGGCGGCCACCGCGGTGCTGTTCTCGTTGCTGGTGGCGCGCCTGCTCACGCCGATGATGGCGGCCTATTTGCTCAAGCCCCATGGCGAGGAGAAGCCCGACTCCCGGCTCATGACCTGGTACCTGCGCTGGGTCGATGCCGCCTTGCGCCACCGCGCACGCACGCTCTGGATCGCCACGGGCCTGTTCGTCGCCTCGCTGGCGCTGATCCCCCTGATCCCGGCCACCTTCATTCCCCAGTCCGATTTGGGCCGCAGCAATCTGAGTCTGGAACTGCCACCGGGCACCCGGCTGGAAGAAACGGTGGCCGTGGCCGAGCGCGCACGTGCGTTGCTCAAAGACATGCCCGAGCTCAAGCAGGTCTACACGGCCGCAGGCAGCGTACTGGATCTGGGCGATCCCTCTACCGTCGGCGTGGCCGATCCGCGTAAGGCCACGCTGGTGCTGGACTGGGGCCTGGCCGATGACCGGGACCGTGACCAGCGCGAGTTGGAGCGCGATGCGCGGGCTCGGCTGGCCGACATGCCCGGCGTGCGTGTGAGCTATGTCAGCTCCGAGCCGGGCAACTTGCTGCAACTGGTGCTGTCGGGCGATGACCCGCAGCGCCTGCAGGAAGCCTCGCTGGCCCTGGAGCGCGATCTGCGCGGCCTGTCCGGGCTGGGCAGCGTGACCTCTTCGGCTTCGTTGCTGCGCCCTGAAATCCAGATCGTGCCCAACGCGGCACGTGCGGCCGATATGGGTGTGTCCACCGCGGCGATCGCCGAGGCCGCACGCATCGCCACGGCCGGCGACTACGAGCAGCGTCTGGCCAAGCTCAACCTCCCTGATCGACAGATCCCGATTCGGGTCGGCTTCTCCGAGGCCACCTTGGCCCATCCTGCCCTGATCGGGCAGTTGCGCGTACCGGGCCGTTATGGACCGGTGCCCCTAGCCGCTGTGGCCGACATCCAGATGGGCAGCGGTCCCTCGCAGCTCTCGCGCTATCAGCGCCAGCGCAACGTGACCCTGACCGCCGAACTCAATGGCCGCCCGCTGGGCGAGGTCATGGAGCAGGTGCAGCAGTTGCCCAGCGTCACCCGGTTGCCGCCGGGCGTGAGCTTCCTTAACACCGGCGATGCCGAGGTCTTTGTCGAGTTGTTCGTGGGCTTCTTGCTGGCCATGGCCGCCGGCATCGTGTGCATCTACATGGTGCTGCTGTTGCTGTTCAACCATGCCTTGATGCCTCTGACGATCCTGATTGCGGTGCCACTGTGTGCCGGCGGCGCCTTTGGCGCGCTGCTGTTGACCCAGAACATGCTCTCGCTACCGGCGCTGATCGGCTTGCTGATGCTGATCGGTATCGCGACCAAGAACTCCATTTTGCTGGTCGACTACGCCGTCATCGCCGAAGACGAGCACGGGCTGAGTCAGCACGATGCCTTGATCGACGCCTGCCGCAAGCGTGCACAGCCCATCATCATGACCACCCTGGCCATGGGCGCGGGCATGATGCCGATTGCACTGGGGTTCGCCGGCGACTCCAGCTTCCGGGCTCCCATGGCGATCGCGGTCATCGGCGGCCTGGTCACCTCTACGCTCCTGAGCCTGATCGTCATCCCGGCAGCCTTCACCCTGATTGATGACATGGGCGAATGGCTTTCCCGGCGGTTCCGGGGACGCTCATCTCATCGGGATTCTCAGACGCTGCGTAACTAGTACGAGGCGCATCGTCAAAGTCTAATGAGCTCGACTGTCCGCTTTCGGCCTTGGATTCAACCGATCGACGCAACAGTTTGTCGATATCGCTCTGCCGGTGTCTCGTAGCCGAGTGTCTTGCGTGGTCGTTCGTTGAGCTGGCGTGCAACGGCGTCCAGCTTGGCCTGCGTGACATCGGCCAGATTGATCCCCTTCGGGAAGTACTGCCGCAGTAGGCCGTTAGTGTTCTCGTTGGTACCGCGTTGCCAAGGATGGTGCGGGTCGCAGAAGTAGACCTGGATGTCCGTGGCCAAGGTGAAGCGGCGGTGCGCCGCCATCTCCTTGCCCCGATCCCAGGTCAGCGACCGGTACAGCTGCTTCGGCAGGCGGCGTGCGTTCTTGATCAGTGCATTGACCACGGTCTCGGTGTCCTTGCCTGCCACCTTCACCAGCATCAGATAGCGCGTCTGTCGTTCCACCAGCGTGGCAATCTGACTATTCCGGTCACCGAACAGCAGATCGCCTTCCCAGTGTCCCGGCACGGCCCGATCTTCAGCGCTGGCCGGCCGCTCGCTGATCGAGACGGTGTCGGTGATCCGGCCGTGGTTCTCCGTCTTCTGGGTGTGATGTCGTGATCGACGCATCGCCCGCGTGCGCCTCAGATGGGCGAGCAGTTCCTGCTTCAGCGCCCCGCGCGACTGGATATAGAGCGTGCGATAGATGGTCTCGTGGGACACCTGACGGCTCGCATCATCGGGATAGGTGCGTTTGAGCCAGCCGGCCACCTGCTCAGGCGACCACTGCCGCTGGATCTTCTCTGCCACGCGAGCAGCCAAGGCTCGATGCAGCGCCAGCTTACAGGTCTTGGGGCGCCGCGCTCGGTCCCAGGCAGCCAGGTCGGCTTGGTTGGCGCGGTAGCCTTCAGCGCCCTCGTTGCGCCCGATCTCGCGGCTGACCGTGGATGGCGCCCGTCCCAGCAACGCGGCGATCACGCGGATCGATCGTCCCGCTGCCAGTCCACGGGAGATCTCTTCGCGCTCTGCCAGGCTCAGCACCCTCGGAGATCGCCGCCTCACTGGCGGACGAATGCCGCCGTGCTCGGCCAGGATGCTCCGCACGGAGCTGTGGTGCCGATCGAACAGGGCCGCGATCTGGTGTAGCGACTCGCCCTGCTGCCAGCGATCCCACATCAGTGCCTTCTGGGTGTCGGTGTAGTAGATCCTCTTCCTACGCTCCATCTGCAACACTCCCGCTGCCTATGCAGCTATCCGTGTGTTGCTTCGATCATATGAATCCGCGGCCAGGAGCGGACATCGAATGCTGAGTACGTATAACCGAAAATCGATGTCACATTGATTGAATCGCTATGCTGTGGGGCCAAGACTACGGCAAATTCTTGAGGCTAATGACTGCATACTCGTACGCGCTCTCCACGAGAGGCAGCTGGGTAGTAACGGTGCCGCCCTCTAAGAGCACGCCAGATTTGACAAGGTCATCGTAGAGCCCCGGCCGCAGGTCATGGCGACCGCCAGCAAACTGGCGTCCGCAGCCAACGCATCGGTATTTGTCACCCGAGTCGAGGATGGGATGAGCGAGCCTTCCGCACGAGTTGCAAGTTAGTGAGGAGTTCCTCACGCGCTTAGTGGCTAGTCGGCGAGCGAGCTCCTTTCTCTCTTCGTTCGGATCACGCCCATCTCTGATCGCCATTGCATCTTTAAACAACGTCTTGAAAGCATCCAGCATATCATCCTCACTTTGAAATCCAGATTGCTTGACAGCAGCGCGACGACGCAACTAAGTAGCTCCGCGAATCATCGATCAGATCACTCCAGAGCCTGCACCTGCCTCCAAGCCTCCGCACCAACTACGGTCAAGGATGATAGAGCTTTGTCTCTGTTTTGCGCGATCTCTACCGGTCTCGGCTCATCAGGCTCCGCGGACATGTAGCCGTTGATATGATCTCTGGTTGACGTGATCTGATCGATCAACTTCTGCTGATCTGGGTCTCCAGGAGAAAGCATCAGTGTAATGTTGTTCGCCGCTGTTCTTAGCTCACGATGAAGCCGTCCAAGCTCATCATTCCGTGATTTCTCTTCTAGAGGGGAAGCTGGAACTCGCAAGAGATCTACTAGTTCTTCCGCGTCAGCGAAGTAAGCTGAAACTCTTTCGCGAAGATCCTGTAGCCAACGAAGCCTTTCGGCCGTGACTAGCGAAACCTTCAGCTTGCTGTTCTCTAGTCTGTCTTGACGATCAAGGTTCAACTTGTTTGTTTTGTGCTGTTGAAGGGCCATCAGGCCCACACCCAGCAGGGTGAAGATCCCGGTTGTGATAGCAGTTTCTACCTCAAACATTAGCCAGTCCCCATATGGTTAAAAACGACCCAGTGGCCGAATCACTTACGCGCGCATGAAGAATAATCGCAGTGCCAAGTTCGGCTGGCCATTCCCCTTGGTACGACTGGATCATAGAGCGGCGGGGTCCAGCCAGAAAGCCAATGTTTAGCATGCCAGAGAAGCGTTCGAGGGGCGCAAATCCGGTGGCTAGCTACCCAATGTCGGAGCCCAATCCCGATGGGTCCATCGAGCCAACCCGAGCTGATTTTATCGAGCTTGACCCAACTCGCGTGCGTTGGATGTGTGCTTGAAGGAGTACACGGCGCAAATTGATTCAAGCGAGATGACTGGCCATCCTGTGCTTAGAGGACGAATCAGGTAAAGCGACACTAGAATTCATCAGCGAGGCGTTGCTCCCGAAATGCGCGCACAAATTGCAGCGGGAGACTATGCGACTTGAAGCGCCTATGATATGAAAAACAGGGGGCTAGGATGTCGATCGAAATCGTACTGAAGGAAACGAAGTCCATTGAATCCATGCTTGGCAAGCTTGGCGCCAACGGCCGAGGTTTGCGCGAGAAGGCGGAGAGCATCAAGCACCTTCTAACTGATGGTGCTTTTCGAAACATACGCTTCATGGCAACGGTCAGGAATAAGCTGGTACACGAAGATGGTTTCGACCTCACCGACAAACTAATTAGAGACATTGTTCGCGTTGCTGATTTCATAAAGAGAGAGCTTCACTTCATTCTTAATGAGCCAGGAAGTGTTCGAATGCTAGCTTCTGCTGGGCAGCTGAGGATGGCGGCGCCGCAGGCTGATGCGAGGCCGGAACCCACCGACTTCGTTCGCAACGACCGCCCGGCGGATGCAATCAAGATGCAAACAGGCGAGCAGACCTCACCTCCGATATCAGCTAACAAGAATCCTGGTGCCTCATTCGTCTCGTTCGGCCTTAGTAGGCCTTGGTATAAGCGGTTGTATTTTTGGTTCATTCTTCGTGGCTGGGTGCCCGGAGATTCGAAGGAGGCTCGCGAGGTCGCAGAGACCGTTCTCTTGATCGCGCTCGCTTTGGGCATAGAAGTACTGGCAGAAGAGTACCTCTGATGCGGTCCTCCTTGAACAGCACAGGGCGGCGGCCCAAGTATCTACGCTATCCGCGGTAGATCTGATCAAGTAGAGCTGGCTTTTGTTTGCTCCGCAGAGCGCAAGCGACTCCTCATCCGCCCCGTTGTCCGCTTCCGGCCGCGGATTCATATGATCGATGCAACACACGGGTAGCTGCGTAGGCAGCAGGAGTGTTGCGAATGAAGCGCAGGAAGAGGATCTACTACACCGACACCCAGAAGACGCTGATGTGGGATCGCTGGCAGCAGGGCGAGTCGCTACACCAGATCGCGGCCCTGTTCGATCGGCACCACAGCTCCGTGCGGAGCATCCTGGCTGAGCACGGCGGCATTCGTCCGCCGGTGCGGCGACGATCTCCGAGGGTGCTGAGCCTGGCTGATCGCGAAGAGATCTCCCGTGGACTGGCAGCGGGACGATCGATCCGCGTGATCGCCGCGTTGCTGGGACGGGCGCCATCCACGGTCAGCCGCGAGATCGGGCGCAACGAGGGCGCTGAAGGCTACCGCGCCAACCAAGCCGACCTGGCTGCCTGGGACCGAGCGCGGCGCCCCAAGACCTGTAAGCTGGCGCTGCATCGAGCCTTGGCTGCTCGCGTGGCAGAGAAGATCCAGCGGCAGTGGTCGCCTGAGCAGGTGGCCGGCTGGCTCAAACGCACCTATCCCGATGATGCGAGCCGTCAGGTGTCCCACGAGACCATCTATCGCACGCTCTATATCCAGTCGCGCGGGGCGCTGAAGCAGGAACTGCTCGCCCATCTGAGGCGCACGCGGGCGATGCGTCGATCACGACATCACACCCAGAAGACGGAGAACCACGGCCGGATCACCGACACCGTCTCGATCAGCGAGCGGCCGGCCAGCGCTGAAGATCGGGCCGTGCCGGGACACTGGGAAGGCGATCTGCTGTTCGGTGACCGGAATAGTCAGATTGCCACGCTGGTGGAACGACAGACGCGCTATCTGATGCTGGTGAAGGTGGCAGGCAAGGACACCGAGACCGTGGTCAATGCACTGATCAAGAACGCACGCCGCCTGCCGAAGCAGCTGTACCGGTCGCTGACCTGGGATCGGGGCAAGGAGATGGCGGCGCACCGCCGCTTCACCTTGGCCACGGACATCCAGGTCTACTTCTGCGACCCGCACCATCCTTGGCAACGCGGTACCAACGAGAACACTAACGGCCTACTGCGGCAGTACTTCCCGAAGGGGATCAATCTGGCCGATGTCACGCAGGCCAAGCTGGACGCCGTTGCACGCCAGCTCAACGAACGACCACGCAAGACACTCGGCTACGAGACACCGGCAGAGCGATATCGACAAACTGTTGCGTCGATCGGTTGAATCCAAGGCCAGAAGCGGACATCGGGAAACGGTTGAACTGAGCGGTGCGCAGGCCGTCGCTCGCGCTTCGTACTTTATTTTCCACTCGTCCGCTCAAGCGACTGGCTACGCGACAAGTTCAAGGTGGACCCGCCCAGGCAGCGCAACTTTCTGGCTCAGTAAGGTACGCCCAGGCGCCTCTGCGGCGACCGAGTCAATTGTGTAGCAACTCAATGACATGGAGATTCGATCGGGGTGTTGTTTATTCCACAGGACGCTGAAGCCGAACCCGTGCTCCTCGGGGGCGCTTGTGTGTGTTATCGAGATCCCGTCGGAACCCACAAGGCGTAGAGTGAATCCATCCCTTACCAATGGAAGCTCGCGGATGTCCGCGGCGAGCTCCGCACGTTCCAATGGTGAAGGCCAACGAAACTCCAGCAGATCAGGGTATAGCTCTTCGATGGTCCTACCATCGCCGCGTGGAGTCGCGTCAGTGAGGAACTCGACTCCGATGACTTGGCCGGTCGCCAAGCGCATCTGGTCTACCCATATCCGATGTTCAGTGGTACCGCTGTAATCGTATACACCACCGGTAACCGACAGGTCCGCGAAGTCTTCGTCGTCACGTGAACCGCCAACCCTGACATTGACGATATCGCGACCATCCGTTTCGACTGTTGCTACGGCAGTTCCATCGACAGTGACGCTGAGGAAAGGCATTCTTCACCTGACGCCTGAATTAAGCCGACCAGAGAAGCGGGTTCGGCTTGAATGAATTGTTAGGGGCCATGTCTAGACCCCCATCAGGAAAGGCTTCACTTCTGGATGACACGGTGCCGGGAGTTACTTGAGCTTCGCCAGAGCCAGCAGTTCCTGGACGACGTTGCGCAACAACGGGGCAAGCTTCTCAATGTCCTTGCGATGGGCGGTGTAGAATCTACTGTGAGCAGATTTGTCTCCGACGTCCTTCAAGTCAGGAAGTGCTCTCTTTGCGGCCCTGCTCAAGTTGAATTGTTGATCGGCCAGTATCGTGCTGATCAAGTCCGCTAGGAACAGGAAGTCCCCGCTGCCGTCCTTGATATCGCCAGCACGCCCGTTAGCCTCGTATACCTCGATTATCAACGTCTCCACTAAGCGTCTTACCATGACCGCCGAGGCGTCATACCAGCCGTTCTCATAGCTGCCGTTTATTTGATGCACGATCCGTTCGAGGTAGGGGCGCGTGCCCCGTACCAGCGACAACATGACGATGTTGTCCTCCGCACTAGGGCCACCCTCGTCGGGCGGTGGATTCTTTGCTCGTATTCCGTCACGCAGAAGCCTGACGGACTCCATGGCTGCATCGAAGCCAATAGACACGGAATTAGCCCTTCAGTGGGAGGTACTTCGCCATGCTCTCGAAGATCTTATCGATCTGTTCGGCAGTGCTATCTGGCGATATATGGATCTGGATGTCGACGTGTAGTTTCGGGCTGAAGCCCCGTGGCTGACCCTGACCTTTCTCGCCGTCTCCGCCTTGCCCACTATCCGCGGTGTTGTCGGGCTTACGCCCCACTCGAGCGGTCTCTTTCAGCGATGGGGGCGCCGCACGAGCGCGCGGTGCAGCCTTAGCAGGCGCGCCCGTTGCCTTGGGCTTAGCCGCGTTCTCCTTCCCCTTGGGGTTCTGCTCAAGCAGAAGTAGATACAGTGACGCGATGTTGTTCGCTGCCGACTCGCCAATTCGCAAGTGCTTTGAGAACCAACCCGCTACGTCCCGCAGGGTTGCAGAGGAGTCGTGGTAGAGCTCACGAACCTCTGTTGGATATGTGGACTCCAGCATTTTCTCGCATGCGCCAGCATAGGTGGCATCGTCGCGCCACTCGAAGGCTAAGTCAGTGAGCTTGTTGTCCTTACCGACGAGGCCGAGTGCCTTGAGCGGTGGAATCAGGTTTGCTGCGGATGGCTCGGCGATGCCCAGTGCCGAAGAGAGATAGGACACGGTGACTTCACTCGGAGGCTTTTGCCGAAACCTGTCGCGCAGCGAGAACCAGTTCGCACGCGGAATCTTTGGATAGGACTTCTTCTTGTCATCTGCCATGAAAATGTCTCCGTCGAAGGACGGAACCTCTCCCTGAGGCCCCCGTTCTGGCGGGCTTGTCCCGCCAAATCAGCTATTTAACACAAGGCTGACTCAGAAAATAGGACTGCACTTAGGGGGTTACGCGCGCGCAAAGTCGCGACCGAATGTTCGTCGTAAGCCCTCAAGACGAACAGGCCATGGAGAAGTTCGACGATAAGGCGAAGCAGAGGTTCCTCGAGGTGCTGGAGGACTTTGGCCTAGGCCGGGCCAAGCTATCGCCCCTCGACTGTCTCTCTGGATCCCGCACGCACGCGGTCGTCAATTCCTGTCTCAGGACCGGCGGAGTTACGCCCTTCAGGCTTAGGGATCACTTTGTGATGGGGTAAGCATGGGAGCGGACTCCCTGGCTGGATGGCAGCTATCGGCCAGAAGCGGACATCGACTAACGTCTTACGTCTCTGGACTTCTCTACTGTAGTGGCCGAAAACCCGGCGTGCGACCTATTTATGGGCGCCGGTATTCTGAAACTCGCACTTCAGGAAACGGCCAGTCAATCGCCCGCCTGATCAACGGCGGGGAACCCGACTGCCGGCGCCGTTTCGGCAACACCACCGGCTAAAGGCCGTAGTTCATTGATCAATGTGAGGAACACTTTTCCGGGCTCCTCCACCAGCATTTCGTGGGCCGAGTACTCAAACCAGACCAGCTTCTTTGCCGGCGCTCGGACCCAATCAAACCATTCGGCCGCCACTTGCGCCGACACATTGATATCGTGCCGACCCAGCAGCAAGACGACCGGAACGCGGAGATCTGACAGCGATGACATGGATAGCTCCATGACTTCCGGCATCAGGCGCTCGACCGAAGTGGCCTGTGCTTTCCAGACGTCCCTCAGGTTGTCGTCAGTGTAGTCCGGTGAGAGCGCCATCGCCGCTGCTTCAAAACCAGCATCGGGACGATTGTAGGCGGCGCCACCGAAAGCATTGACCCACTTGCGCTGCATGTAGAGGTCGGCGATCGGCACTGCGACACTACCTTCCGCATAAGGTGCGATGGACTGCAGTTCAGCCACGGCTTCGCTATTACCCCGCTCTCGCGCCTCCCGCATGGCCCATGCCCATCCACGTCGCTCGCTCTCACGCATGTCCACCACCTGCCCCGCTCCTACGTAGGCATACAGCCATTCCGGATGCCGTCGGGCCAGGTCCAAACCCAGCAGACTCCCCCAGCTGTGACCGAGCAGGAATATTCTGTCTTGCCGGGTCTCCGACCTTATCCAGCCAACCAGGGTGTCCAGATCCCGCCGCATCTGCTCGACGCTCAACGTATCGACGGTACTCGGATCGTAGGACTTGCCTGCGCCGCGCTGGTCCCACTGGACTACAGTGAAGTACTCATCCCATCCCTGCGCGAAGTACCAGGATGTGGGCATGGCGACCCAGCCCGGTCCGCCATGGACCACCAAGAGCACCGGATTAGCGCGGTCACGACTCCTTATCGATACCCACTGCTCCACCCCGTTGATACTGAGCGCTTGTAATCGCTCGACTCCGCCTGGAGTCACGATTTTTCTTAGGCCCGCAACAATCTTCACGGCTTCAGTGCGGTTCCAGGGGAATCCCTCAGTAGCTGCGTGAACTGGTGTGGACGCGTACAGGAACGCGACCAGCAACATCAGAAACCACAAGGAACGGCGCACCACGGAGATCTCCCGGTCTTCAACGAAGTTCAATCAGTGGCTTTGCACGCAGAGGACGAAGGGCGCCAAGCCCCTACTGCCGCCCTGATGATATAAGTCGAAAGAGCGACCACGGATCCTCCACACACTTTCCAGCCTCCCGCAGTCTTCGCCCAGAAGCGACAGTATCTGAATCTTCCACGGAAGGCGGCTCCATCCAATGATCCCGAAAGGTCCGCTGTCACCAACGTGACCGCCGACTGTTCATGCATGACACTCCGTACCGATACGTAGTCAATCATGTCTAGTCTCTGCCGACCCGATCTATGCAGTGCCAGATCGTCCTCTTTGCCAAGCACCTCACCCGAGGGGCCCACAAAGATCAGGCCCTCATCGATCAAGTTATCAAGTGCATCCACATCGCCTGCAAGCATCGCGACGCGTAGGTCTTCTTCGTGTTTCCGAATTTCGGTATCCATGGTGACTCCGTGAATTGCTTCGGAGAGAAACAAGTCTTGCGTGATCATCAGAGGCTTCTGCCGTGCTCACGTCTAGTGATCGGCTTCGCACCTTCCTCCTAGCCCGGCCTGCGTTCGGCTGCCAGGCCAATCGCTAAACCGGCGAGCGCGGACCCCATGACATACCTCTGCGCCGCGATCCAACCGGGGCTCCTGGAGAAGAACGCAGCCAACTTTGCGGCAGACAGCACGATGCAGAGATTCACGACGAAACTTATCAGTATCTGCAGCGTACCGAGCTGGATGCTTTGCCAGAGGATTGATCCGTTTCCAGCTGATATGAACTGAGGGAAGACCGCCATGTAGAAGATGGCGATCTTGGGATTCAGAGCATTGGTCATGAATCCCATCAGGAATAGCCGGGCGGGCGACTCGGCCGCCAGTTCGCGGATCTCAAATAACGATCTTCCATTCGGCCTGATTGTTTGCCACGCGAGATAGAGCAGGTAGCCAACGCCCGCCAGCTTGAGGGCTTCATATGCGAAAGGCACTGCGGCGAAAAGTGCCGTCACGCCAATGGCGGCGGCGAGCATGTGCAGCAGAAAGCCCGCAACCACGCCATACAGCGACATCACACCAGCGCGTGTCCCTTGGCAAATCGAGCGGGACACCAAGTAAACCATGTTCGGCCCGGGCGTTAGCACCATCAGTAGCGCTGCGCCGCCAAAGAGTAGCAGTTCGTTCAAGGGGACCATCACTTGATTTTCCTTCCAAACGCGGTTCCGGATCCCGTCAGACGGGAACCGACGCGATGGCCTCCACCTCGAACAGCATGCCGTCCAGCGCCAGACGTGGTACTGGAATTAGAGTGCACGCAGGTTTCTGACCGGGCCCGTAGGCGGCCGTGAGCTCGTCACCCAGTACCTCCAGCCGGGCCTGGCTGTGATCCACGACCAGAACCGTCTGTTTTACTACATGGGAAAGTTCGCCGCCTACAGCGCGCAGAGCAGTCTGCACATTCTCCAACGCCTGTCTGACTTGCACCCGGAAGTCGTCGGCGAGCTTGCCTTGTACGTCCTCGCCTCCTTGGCCTGCGATGAATACTAGCCGGGCCCCAATCGCAGGAAGACCCACGTGCGAGTAGCCATTCGGAGTCGGGTCGTAGAGGCCTTCGGGGTTGAGAAGGGTGGGTAGCGCAACATGGAGGGCGTGGGGGGGCACTGCGTGTGTCTCCGGAACGAAATGGGGGATGAGAGGGCCTGCGCCTATTGGGGGGCGTGCCGCGTGGGTGTCACATCAGGCAGCGATTCCTGACCTTCTCTATTTCTTTACCGACGATCCAGTGGACCGTCGTGTGACGTGCCCGAGTTCTCAGTGCAGCATCAAAGGTTGACTGCGTATCTGAGGCTGAGCCGGCTTCCCTCAGAACGCATTTTCGCCTCAGCTTCGATATAAGCAGCCGCATGCAACGAAGTTCTGCCACGCTTCCAGCTGAGCGACGGGCCGAAGCCGAAGACCCGCTCGCGGCCCGGCCGATCGGCGCCATCGATGCGGTCATTGCTGATCTGCATGAGGACGTACATCGAACCCCCGATGCGCAAGTTCTCGTTTGCCGACCGGGACACTGCCAAGTTCAGGTGTACCGCTTGGCCGGGCTGCGCTCTCGACTTTTCGCCGCCATCAACAAGGGCATGATGCCCATCTACCCACAGGTAGTGAACACGACCACTTATCTCCCACTCGGGTGATGCTTCCCATGTGAACGCATAGTGCGGATTCAACTGCAACGCGCCGCTGCCGAGGTCCATGCGTCCTGGTCGTCCGTGCCGGGCCGTGGGAAGGGTCATGTTGAGATTCAATCGCTGCCAGAAGGAGCGCCCCGACAGCGAAACCGCAGGCCATTGGAGGATGAATGGACTGACGAAGATGTCGCCCGCTCCAGTAGCGTGGATGGCTTCGTCCGTTGGCGGCTTCAACCGGACATGCGTGAAAGGGACGATAACCTCACCGCCCCAGTACGCCCCCAGCACACGATGCTCCGACAGATAGCTGAGCTGCGTGAGCACAGCGACCGAGGTGACCTTGGGCATGCCCTGGAGATGGCGTCCGTTTTCATCGCGCGACGTATTGGCGCGATAGGCCGAGAGTGTCTGCTGGAACATCGCCCCCGGCCCAGCGATGCCATCCTGGAACGTGCTGTCGCCAAGATTGACAGGCGGCAAGGCAACTTCGCATCGTGCCTGCCCGGCCGACAACAGCCAAGCTGCAACCAGCCACATTGCCGCGAGTCGGCGCGCTCCTGTGCTCATCATGCCGCCTCCAGTTGGTGGCGGTACACATAAGCGCTGACAGCGGCCGCCAGCGCGATGGCAACCACAGGTGGGACTACCCACTGCCAGCCCGCGACACCTGCAATGGAACCCGCCACGGCGGGCCCGACTACGATGCCAAGATTGTTTCCTTGGGTCGCCAAGCCGATCGTAGAGCCAAGTAGCGAGTGCCTTGGGGACAAGCGCGGGGCGGCATCGAAGATCACGACGGGGATGAAGGCACCCATGAACGAGAAGAGCACGCAGAGCGCGTAGGCCAGCTCTGCGGGCATGGGTACGAGCAAGATGCCAACACTGCAGAACGCAATCGTGGAGAAGCCTGCCACCAGCAGGCGGGATGCGCGGAAGCCGCGTTGCAGCAGTACGCCGCAGGCGATGCAGCCGACCGCACCGGCGGCGATGGCGATCGCGCTCAGTATTCCTGCCGCCGTGTCGCCCACGCCGAGGCGCTCTCGCAGGATGTCGGGCAGAAAGCCGAACAAGGCGAAGAATGTTGCCGTGTAGGCACAGAACTGGGCTGCCAGGAACCAGGCAGCGGGCGAGCGCAGCGTGTCTCGCAAAGCTCGAAGCAGTCCGTTGTTCCGAACTGGGGATGCTGTACCAACGGTCGGCCGATACGTGCCGACGGCAAGGAGCACAGCGTAGCCAGTAAGCGCCACGGCGTTGATCCACCACAGGCCACGCCAGCCGAGCGTGCCGAGCAGCGGAGCCGCCAGCATGATGATCGCCATTCCGACCGGCATGAACGTGGCCCACGCCGCAAAGGCGCGATGTCTTGATCGTGGCATCGTCGAGGACACCACCATGGTGGGTGCGGCCACAGTCACAGCGAGAAACCCCAGGCCCTCCAGCGCACGCGCCCCCAACAACCACGGCAAACTTGCCGCGAGTGCGCCCAGCCCCGACCCAGCCGCCTGCAGCAGCAGTCCTGCGATGACGGCTTGCCGGGCCTGAACGCGATCCGAGACAGCTCCGATCAGAAGACTTGTCGCGGCACCTACCAAGGCGAATGCCGACAGAACCCAGGACACCGCTCCCAGCTCCACACCCAGGTCGCCCTGCAATGACTGCAGAGCTACCGGAGCCTTGCCCACCTGGAAGGCAGAGAGGATGCCCGCACCGATCACCAGAACCAGCACGCGGTTGTCGTCGGTCAGCCGCGGGTGAGCGGCACTTCCGGTACGTCCGTTATCACTCATGGCGCCGGTGCTGTTTGCACGAGGTTGTGCTTGAGCGCAGCCGCGATCCGGGCGACGTGCCGTCCCTGAAACCTGGCCCCGTCGAGTTCGTTCTCTGACGGCTGACGATCGCTATCACCTTTTCCGCTGGCCAAGGTGGACGCCCCGTAAGGCGTGCCGCCGGTAACCTCGTCCATAAGCAACTGGCCTTTGAACGAGTAGGGCAGGCCTACAATCACCATGCCCAAGTGCAGCATCACGGTGTGGGTGGACTGAAGCGTGGTCTCCTGCCCGCCGTGCTGGCTGCCGGTGGACGTGAACGCGCTGCCCACCTTCCCCACCAACGCATCTCGAAACCAGAGGCCGCCGGTCTGGTCGAGGAAGTTCTTCATCTGAGCGGCCATGTTGCCGTAGCGCGTCGGCGTGCCGATGATGATCGCGTCGTACTCGGGTAGTTCGGCGATGGTCGCGATCGGCGCTTCTTGGTCGATCCTGTAACCGGACTTGACGGCCACGCCCTCCGGAACGAGTTCAGGCACCCGCCTGATCGCGACTTCTGCCCCCACATCGCGGGCACCGTCCGCCACGGCTTTCGCCATGGTTTCGACATGGCCATAGGCCGAGTAGTAGAGCACCAGAATCTTGGGCATGACGACGTCTCCGTGGGTTACGCACACGTTGGCAGTCACGAATGATCTTAGGAAGTGCTAATCTTTTGCCCGTTCTGATCGATGAAATAGATCATGCTAGATGGACTGACGCTCGATCAGTTGCGCGTATTGGTCGCCGTCGCCGAGACGGGGAGCTTCCGCGCTGCGGCCAAGCGCATCCGGCGGGTGCAGTCCGCGGTGAGCCACGCCATCGCCACGCTGGAGGCCCAGTTGGGTGTGGTGCTCTTCGACCGCTCCGCCCGGCGTCCGGAGATGACTCCAGAAGGCCGCGCCCTGCTGACCGACGCAAAAGCGATTCTGCTCAGGGCCGATGCTATGCGCGCCCGTGCACGCGGCATGGGGGAAGGTGTCGAGCTCGGCGTTTCGCTGGTGGTGGACACGCTGTTTCCCTTGAAGGCTGTTGCGTATGCATTGCGGGACCTGCAGAAGGCCTATCCGTCCGTGGCAGTCAATCTACGCACGGCACCTCTTGGCGAGCCACTCGTCGCGCTGCGCGATGGCCGCTGTGCACTGGCCATCACGGTAGGAGAAGAATTCCGTGAGCCGCAGATACAGTTGGAAGCGCTGTCGCCGGTGCCCTTCGTCGTCGTCGTAGCCGCGCATCATCCCTTGGCGAAGCACCCTGATCGATCAGGACCGTTGAATCCGGCCGAGCTGGCGGAACATCTGCAAATCGTGCTGGAAGACACGACGGCCCAGACCGGACGGAAAGACTTTGGAGTCCTTTCGCCCGGGACATGGCGTGTCGCCGGGCAGGACGTCAAGCACGCCATGATCCGCGAAGGGTTGGGTTGGGGAAGATTGCCTTTGTGGGCGGTGGAAGACGATCTGGCGCAAGGCAGGCTCAATCGCCTGGACGTTTCGGCGCTGGGGCGGCACGGGCGCGTGGACCTGGAGGCCTATCTGGCGCATCGCAGTGATCAGACGCTCGGACCTGCTGCGCGCGCGATCCGCTCGGGGCTGCTGTCTTACTTGGCCGTCGCGGGCGCCTGAGGCGTTTCACGTGATTGTCTGCGGCGTTTCCCTCGGCAGACTGGCGATGGCAGAGCTCGCACTTCGTTCTTCTCTAGGCCAGCCGCTTTCGCCATATGCGATCGTCATCGACGCGTTCACCCAACACGAACGTGCAGTGCCCTACCTCTTCGAAACCATGCCTGGTGTAGAAGCGTTTCGCCCGCTGGTTGTGGTCGAACACCGTGAGATACAACTCTTCCGCCCCTCGGTCGCGCGCAGTCGTGATAGCCCATTCCATAAGCGCCTGCGCCACTCCCGATCCATGCCAGTCGGCAAGAACGTATATCTGCTGCAACTCAAGCGAATCGGGGGCGGGCCGTACTGCCGGTGCTCGAAGCGGTGTCAGCTTCGCATAGCCGACCACCTCGCCGTTAGCGATGGCTACCTTCCAGTCGACCTCGGGATTGGAGAAATCCCGGGACATGGCCCCGTCGCAGGCGTAGACCTGTTGGCAGAAGGCGGCGAAGGCCTCCCTCTCATACAGATGCGAGAATGCCTCGGTGAAGATGCGGCGTGCGACTGGCAACAACGTGTTGAGTACCGAGAGGGCGGGTGACGCCAGTGAGAATGAGGTGTCTGCCATGCGCTTCTCGGAACGGGATTCTGTATCGGTATCTGGGCCGATGAGAAATCAAGTGGACAACAGGCCTCTCGGGGCTGGCGCTGCACGAGAGAAGTCGTGAACGGGCAGGCGGATATTCCTCGCTCCGCGGCGCTCATCGCCAACCTTTCCACATCACGCCGATGCATGCGATCGGGGCCAGCGCGATCACAGCCAATAGCCATCGCGCAGCATTGCCAGCGTTGAAGACGCCCATGTCGCCAACATCACCGGCGAGATTGACGACGAGACCCGCCAGGGCCGCTCCGAATGCGGTCGCACAAAGCTGGACGGTCATGATGGAGGCGGAGGCTTGGTCCGCCTGCTCGTGCGTTGTGACCTGCATGATGCGGGCGCAGAAGTGCGGGTACGCCAGCCCTACCCCCATGCCGCTCGCCACCAGCGCACACAGGGTGACCGCGCCTGCCAACGTGCTTTCCGGAGGCATCGGCAGTGCCCCCATGAGCGCGACAAGCGATGCCAGGGAGAGAAAAGGCCCCAGGTGCACTGCCCGATCAAGCCAGTGTCCGCGCAGGCTTGCGCTGGCGATGGCAGCCAGTGTCCATCCTGCCGACATGAGGGCAGCGCTGTACCCCGCCGCCAAGGGTGAGAAGCCCTTCAGATCCTGGAGGAACAAGGGAAGAAAGATCTCGGTACAGGTGACGGTGGCTGCCATGAGCACCGACAGACCGTAGAGTCGCCCGATAGGCGAGCAGCGATGGAATACCCCTTGTGGCAACACACGATGGGGCGACCGCATCTCCAATCGCACGATTGAGTGCACCAAGACCGCCGCCAGTGTGAGGCCGCCCAAGGTCTGCATGATGCTGTCCGCGAGGCCTCCAAAAGATACCGCTACCACCGCAGCGAAGAGCAAGACCAACTGAGGCCAAGGCAGCTTGCTACCTCGGGCGGACCGCAGCACAGCTTCGCGCCGCGGCAAAGCTCTGACGGCCAGGAGCGGGAGCAGCAGGGCGGCGATCGCAACGAACCCGAATGCAGCGCGCCAGTTGCCCATCTCGGCAAACACTCCGCCTGCCGCAGGCCCAAGAAGTGTGGCCATGCCCCAAGTGCTCGATAGCAAAGCCATTGCTCTCGACCACACTGGCTCAGGGTAGACGCGACGGACCAGAGCAAAAGCGAGAGCGAGTAAGAGCCCGCCACCTAGCCCTTGGATGATGCGGCCGGCAAGCATCATCGCCATCGTGGGCGCGAGCGCACAGGCCACTGATCCAACCGCAAAGGTACCCGAGCCCAGCGCATATGCACCACGGGGGCCGACGCTGGCCAGAAGTCGCGACGACAGCGTGGCGCCCAATATGGATGCCGCCACAAACATGGTCGTGTCCCATGCGTAGTACTCGAGCCCGCCTATGTCCTGAACAATCGAGGGCAGGATCGTGGCAGATACGTACAAGTTGACGGCATGCAGCGCCACGCCTGCACATAGGGCGAGAGACACCACGCGGCTTCGGCCCGAAAACAGCGCCCGCCACCCGTTCTCAGGATACTCAAGGCACTCCATGTCCGCCGCGCTCACTGGACGCACAGTCCTGGATGCGGCAGGTGGTCAAGCTTATCGGGGTTCCGGGTGATGAATATGCGGGAAAGTCTTCCGTGGAGGTCGTATGCGAAGCTCACAGAGACCACGACCCGGCCATCGTCGAACAGAAGGATGCCTGCTGTGCCATTGATGCGTGCACTCATCCATCCGGCATAGCACCTCCAGTACTCATGCAGCCGTTCGGCGATAAATGTAAGCACGGCTTCCTTGCCGGCCAGCGACCCCTGCAAGGTGGGCACCTTGCCGCCTCCATCGGCACTGAGTCGGATGTCTTCCGACATCAGTGCCTCAAGCCGCTTCGTCGATCCGGTTCCCACCGCCTCCCTGAAGGCCTCTAGCATTTGTTCCTGGCGGGGCTGGGGTGCGGGCTGTCGAACGACATCGTGGCCGACTTTCGACTTCGCGCGTGATACAAGCTTCCTGCAGGCGGCTTCGGATACGCCGAGCGTAGACGCAACCTCGCTGTAGGGACGGTCGAAGATCTCGTGGAGCAGATAGGCTGCCCGTTCTTTAGGCGCCAGCCGCTCTAGCGTGAGGAGGAAGGCCATCGAAAGGGACGACGATAGTTCCGCCTGCGACTCTGGTGTGTCCGGGCTGGTCATCTGGATGGGCTCTGGCAACCATGATCCGACGTAGTCGGTGCGCGACCTCCTCGCCGCACGCAGCAGATCGATACAGTGCCGAGTACATACCGTCGTCAACCACGCCGCCGGGTTGTCTATGCCCTTCAGATCGAGGCAGTTCCACTTGAGATAGGTGTCTTGGACGGCATCTTCCGCGTCGGAGTACGAGCCAAGTATCCGATAAGCAAGGCCCAGCAAGAATGGACGACGCTCCTCAAGAAGGGCATCAAGGCTTGCAGGCGTCATGTCAATGAGAAGATACCTGGATGCGGTTCCAGAGATTGACCATGGCGATGGTGGCTGTGAGGGCGCTCGCCTCGGTTTCACTGAAGTGCTCGCGAAGGCGCATCCTTGCCGAACCATAATCGCTTTTTGGATCGAGGCTTGTCAGCAACTCGGTCCATGCGAGCGCGGCACGCTCCTTCTCCGTGAAGTCGGATACGTTCTCCCAGACGACAAGCCGATCCAGCCGTTCATTCGTTTCTCCGTCCGCACGCGCTTCCCTTGTATGCATCTTCACGCAATACGCGCAGCTGTTTAACTGAGAAGCCCTCAGGTGAACGAGGTGGTAGATCACACGATCCAGCCCGTGGGCGTCTATGAAGGTGTGGACGTTCTCAAGCGAAGCGAAAACATCCGGAATCGCGGCGAAATGGTTGAAAGCTGTCTTGCTCATGTTGTTTAGGATTTGTCTGGGGAAATATCGAGTATGACGAATCAGGAGAAGCTGTTGTGACGCACCCAGGGTGCGTTCCATCTTGGAGCGCTAAAGCGAAATACCTGAATACCAGCCGCTTCTTATCAGGAAACCTTCCGCATCCCGCATCTCGAGGATTTCCCGGATCGCTTGCGATTTGTCCTCCGCATGGCGGTAGTAAGCCTTCGCGATGAGATATCCCACTCAATAGCCCAGCTCACCCGGATGTTCCTTCGAGCCGCCGCCAGGATGATGTGACGGATGACGCGTCAGGCATGATCCATCGCCACAGGACCGACTCAGGCCGGCCAGTCAAGCCAGTCTCCGGGTGCCAACTCCTGGACGTGGATGGATCGCTTGCTCGCCGCGCGGCGCAGGTTCCCGATCGGATCGGGGACCTCCACGTACTCCTTCATGCCTGTAACCCCGTAATGGATCGGCACAAGGACCTTGGCTCCTAGGATGTCGGCAGCAGCGACGGCCTGTTCGGGGGTCAGTACGCCGGGCTGGTCGCTTGCGGGCTTGCGCCACCCGAAGCGCGCCCCATTCACCGGCAGGAACGCCGCGTCGAAAGGACCGAACTGACGACCAATGCGCCACCAATACCCATGCCACAGCGTGTCGCCACCATGAAAGATGCGCCGCCCGCCTGCCGTAACGACCCACGACACTTGGGTATCGCCATAACCGTCCGCAGCCGGAACAGGCGTCGCAGTGAAGTCGCCCAGCAACTGGGGCTCCCAAAGCGGACTGGGGCGGGCTCGTACGCCCTGAGGTAGCGCCAATGGAGGAATGCCGGTCGGATGTGCCAGCACGCCCCCTCGACGCAGCGCGGATGTCGCTGCCCCTACATCGAAGTGGTCCGAGTGCGAGTGGGTGATCAGCACGCTCGTGTCACCCACTGCGTCGCTCACGGAGACCAGTTTGTCGGGAAGTGCGGCGCCCCAAGCCTCCTGGTTCGTCAGCGGGTCAACGAAAAGGGTCGCGTCCGGAAGTTGCAAACGTATGCCTGCCCAAGCGAGGCGTTGGATGCGCAATACCGCTTGCGACGAGGCCAGGAGCGATGCAGGAAGCAGTGCGGCGGCGGATGCACCTGCAACGCCTAGGAGAAATCGCCTGCGGCTTTCCTCGTCCGGCATCCTAGTCTTGCACCCGCTCATGCGGAAGCACTCGGGGAGGCAAGCGATGCGTCCAAGCTGAAGATGGACTGTGAAACGATTACCTCCAGGTTTCTCTCGTGCCACTCCCGCTCGAAGGCCGTTGGTTGTACCTGCGGCTCTACGCAATCCTCAATCCGAATCGATGCAATCCGGTGCGGAACCTCCGCCGCCGGCCAATCCATGCGAATGCGCACGACGCTCTTCCTGACCCGCTCCAGATAGTGCAATGCGTTGTCGAGCACGGAGGCATCGAAAACACCGATGTGCCCACCCACTATCCTGCTTCTTCCGAACTGGCGGATGCGGCCGATGGCAGCGCGCTGTAGGACCGGATCAGCCTTCGATAGATATACCGTGTTGCCGACGATGTTATCCCCTGCGAACGCGAGATCCGCAGTCGGTACATCAACGCTAAAGTGGTCCATCGTCTTGCCGGGGTTGAACAGAAACCGGAGCTGGTGCTGACCCCAGTGAATGGCCATGTTGTCGAAGACGATGTCGGGCTCCCGGTAGAGCGCTGCGACCGGTCGATTCTGCGAGAGGAATGTGTGGCGATGATGCCGGTGCGCCATGACCAGTGCGTCCGGGAACTGCGTGAGTCCCGCCATGTGGTCGCTCATGAAGTGGGTAGTGGCAGCCAGGCGTACAGTCAGCCCCATCTGGTCGCAGAGCACACCTCGTAGCCAGCGCGCATCTTCTTCGCTTCCAAGCGCGTCGATGAGGAGTACTTCATTGCCATCAATGAAAGCGGTAGCTACGGATTCGTATGCATCGCCCACGAACATCATTACGTCAGTACACAGTTCTTCGATTCGCACGACGGGAACCTTTGTCAGGAGGTCCGCATCGTGGTCAATCGTGGGAGCCGGGACAAACGAGTTATTTTTGACTTTTCGTTACAAAAACTAATGCGATACGATCGCTATACTTTCGTGCCGGAATGCTCGTGAAACGACGCCACACCGCCCCTCTCAATGCCCTGCGAACCTTTGAGGCTGCTGCCCGCCATCTCAGTTTCAGCGGAGCTGCACAGGAATTGTTCGTGACGCCAGCGGCCGTCAGTCACCAGATCAAGCACCTTGAGACCTACCTGGGCACGGCACTTTTTCAGAGGAACCATCGCGCGGTCGCTCTTACACAGGAAGGTCAGGCTTTGGCCGACACCGTGGGAGATTTGCTCGGCCAATTGGATGTGGCGCTCGATCGCGCGATGTCAGGCGCATCTGCTGATTTGCGAGTTACAACAATGGAATCCTTCGCTGCGAAGTGGCTGGCACCGCGACTCCATCGCTTCCATAGAATCCGACCCGATGTCCGGGTGCACGTCGTGACCAGCGACAAGCACGTTGATTTCGTGAAAGAGGGGTTCGATGTTGGAATTCGCTACGGAGCCGGTGGCTATGCGGCCGTCAGCTGCGAGGCCTTGATGGATGCGCAGGCGTTTCCGGTATGCGCACCTTCCCTGCTTTCAAACGACTCCCCTCCGCTTGCCTGCCCGGAAGATCTTCGGCATCACACGCTACTGCACGACGAAAGTTCGCGCGGCCGGCCGGGCGTTCCTTCTTGGCACCACTGGCTGAACATCGCCGGCGCCCGCGACGTAGACGCACGTCGCGGCCCCGTGTTCGCCAGCATCTATCTCGCACAGGAGGCGGCCATTGCCGGACATGGGGTCGCGATGGGCGTTGCACCCTTGGTGGAAGAAGATCTTCGCCAGGGTCGTCTCGTCCGACCCTTTGAACCTATATCGGAAAACGCTTACCGGTTCTGGCTTGTCCGGCAGGCAGGACGGAAGGGCGACGCTACCGTAGAGGCTTTCTGCGCGTGGCTTCACGAGGAAGCCGGGGCATCGACTAGTTGACCGGGAGCCCCCTTGCTGCGAGTTTGCGTTATCACACACCGTTCGGATGGGACCTCAACGCCAGCTCCGACTGCTTTATGTCGGCGATCGGACCAAGAATGGCGGTGTCGAACTCGCGTAGCGACATACCTCGCTGAAGCAATCGCGGCATGTCCGGGTTGGCCAGTGCGCCCCGCCCCATAGCGACGAGATCTACCCCCCAATCAAGCATGGCACTTGCTCGGCCTATGTCGTGGAGGCCGCCGTTGACGATCAATGGCACCGCCGGTGCGTAACGCCTGGCCAGCTCCGCGAGTGTGGCGCTGTTGTACTCGAACGCGGGTTGCCATGCCTGGAACTCGGTGATGTGCAGATAGTCCACGCCTGCATCGGCCAGGGCTGCGAACACGACTTCGGCATCGCTCTCGCCACCGCTCCACTTCGCATGGAAGTCATTGACCTTGCCTTGTGAGATTCGGATGCCCACCGGCGCTCGACCGGCCACGGCTTGCTTGACGCGTTGGATGACTGCCACCAGAAGTCTCATGCGCTCACTCACACCGCCACCCCACCGGTCGGTACGCTGGTTGGTGGTGGAGGTCAGGAACTGATCGAGCAGATAGCCGTTGGCCCCGTGGATCTCGATAGCATCGAATCCGGCTAGCGTAACCGCGCGTCGCGCGCTCTTCGCGAAACCAACGATGACATCCTCGATCTCCTCCTCCGTGATCTGCCGAGGCAGTTCATAGGCGCCCTGGCCGTAGTAGAACGCCATCTGTTGGCCCTTTGGCTGTATGGCCGATGGCGCAACAGCATGTGCACGGAAGCGGTTGCCTTGGCTCAGTGCGCCGGCATGCATCAGTTGGGCGACGATCCGGGCGCCGTTCGCCTGCGCGGCGGCGGTGATTGGCGCCCATGCGCTTGCCTGGCCGTCCTCCGCGAGACCGGGCTGATTGAGGTAGCCCTGCGCGAAAGCCGTGTCGGTGTAGAGGCCTTCGCTGATCAAGAGGCCGAAGCCACCTTTGGCAAAACCCTCGTAGTAACGCGCCATCGTCCCGGTCGGCAGGCCTTCCGGAGTAGCGGTGACGCGGGTCATAGGCGCCACGGCCAGACGATTGCGCAGCCTGAGCTGGCCGAGAGCGTGTGGGCTGAGCAGCGCACTGGGGGTGGGCGTATTCAGCAGGGCATGGGCGACGGCGCTCATGCTTCGGCCTTTATCTTCTTGGCCGCAGCAATCGCTTCGATCTCGATCATGGCATTGGGGTCATACAAGGCCTTGATCTCGGCAATGGTGTCTGCAGGATACGGCGCCGAGAAGAACTCCCGCCGCAGCTGCACAACGTCCTGGAAATGGCCCATGTCGGTGACAAAGATGGTGACCTTGATGACGTCATGCAGGCTCGAGCCTCCGGCCTCCAGTGCACGGGCCAGATTGGAGAAGGCTTGGCGGCCCTGAGTCAGAAAATCACCTGGAACGATCTTCCCGTCTTGGCCTCCGGCGGCCTGACCGGAGATGAAGAGCAGATCGCCGAAGCGGATGCCTTGGGAGAGCAGATAGGGGGCGTAGTGGTCCGGCTCGGTGGTGATGTGTTCGCGCATGTTCGGTTCCTTGGTGGTAGCAAGTCGGGATGATGTGAATTCATCAGTGTCCCGGTGCCGTGCATGTTGATTGGGCACAACTGAGCCGACAAACGATCATTTTTCACTCGATAGATGATAATTTTTCATCTATGACATCACTTGCTCGTCGCCTCCCCCCCATGTCCACCCTGCGCGCCTTCGAGGCAGCGGCGCGCCATGGGAGCTTTAAGCAGGCAGCGGCAGAGCTTGCGGTCACACCTACCGCCGTGAGCCACCGAATCCGGACGCTTGAGGGCCATCTCGGGGTCAGACTGTTCGATCGCCACGTGAGACAGGTATCGCTCACGCGCGCCGGTCTGCAGCTGTATCCGGTGCTCCAGCAAGGTTTCGACATGTTTGATGTCGTCATCCGCCGGCTAATGACGCCCGCCGAGCGCGAACGAGTCACCATCTCCGCGACCAACGCATTTGTAGCGAAGTGGCTTGTACCCCGCGTAGCGAGCTTCCGTGCCGATCATCCGGGCATTGATCTGCAGCTACATGCGTCGGACACAGTCGTGGATCTGGCCAGCCATGCGTTCGACATCGCTATCCGCTACGGCAAAGGGCCATATCCGGGGTGCCGCAGCGAAGTACTCTTCGCAGACGCCTATGTCCCGGTGATCAATCCGATGCTCCACGCGCACTCGCCACAGGACATGGCGGCATATCCGCTGATTCACTTCGATTGGCAGAAAGCGTCACCGGACAACCCT
This sequence comes from Pseudoxanthomonas sp. LjRoot143, assembly GCF_964252945.1. Classification (NCBI taxonomy): domain Bacteria; kingdom Pseudomonadati; phylum Pseudomonadota; class Gammaproteobacteria; order Lysobacterales; family Lysobacteraceae; genus Pseudoxanthomonas; species Pseudoxanthomonas sp. LjRoot143. The sequence goes on from NZ_CAXUPM020000001.1 coordinate 3,807,447, forward strand.
ACCTGGACGAAATGGCATGCAGAAGTCGGTATCGCGCTTTCCACCACCCAGGCGGAGTTTCGCTACTCGGATGAGAGTCATGCAATCCAGGCAGCGGTGGCCGGACAGGGCATCGCGCTGCTAAGTCGAGCACTGGTAGCTGATGAAATCGCTGCCGGGCGATTGATAGATCCATTCGGACCTGCGATTCCCGGCTACACCTATCACTTGGTGACGCGAGAGCAAAGCAGCCCTAGTTTGGCCGTTACCACGGTGATGGATTGGCTTCGCCAGCATGCCGCCATGGTGATATCGACAAACAGTTGCGCCGATAGTTGAATCCGAAGGTTCGCACCTACCGCTTGTTGCCACGTACGACCTGCCCGCCTTGGTGCAGTTCCACTGATATGACTTGGCCTGCGGCATCGCGGCCGAAATGAAGCTCAGCCTCGACACCATCCACCGCAAACGTATCGCCCCCAAGTGGAGCAATCGAAAGCTCCTGCTGACCAGTAGCCTGCGCGAACATCGCGCCGTCGCGCGCGCGCACGACGACGTCGAAATCAGGCGCCAAGGCGTACGTTCCCTCGAACGCCGCTGGATCGGCAGGCATATCACCGATATCACGGGGACGCAATGGCGTACCGAGCGGAAAGCTGGCATCGATCAGATGCATGCCCATGCTCGCACCGACTCCGCCGAGCGAGAAAAGACTGGTGTCCGATAGCACGACAACACCGCGGGTTCGAGACACATCCAGTGCAACGAAGCTGCTGAAACCACCGGTAGCGCCCTCATGGGCGTGGACTACGCGGTCACCGAGTGGGGAGAGCAGCCAACCGATGGCCATTGGCTGCCCAACAGACGATGGCTGAGGCTCCCGCCCCAGCGCCAGCGCGGCACCGCCGACGAGCGTCGCTGCCCCAGCTGCGCCTGCACGTAGCGCACCATGTCCTCTAGCGAGGCGCGCACACCGCCGGCGCCAGCGAGATCAGTCGCAAAGTTCCAAGCGGGTACGGGGCGGCCATTGACCGAATGGCCGACTGCCGTGCGGACATCGTCAGGCGCGTTCTCGATGTGAGCCGTATCCATGCCAATAGGTGTGAAAAGACGGGTGTCCAGCAGCTGTTCGAAATTCAAGCCGCTGCGGTACGCGAGTGCGACTGAAATCAGCATGGTCCCCAAGTTGGAGTACTCGAACTGAGAGCCTGGTGCGTGCTCCAACTTAATGGCAGCCAACGATGCCAGCATGTCCTCGACCTCAAGGCCCGCATAGGGATCGTTGGGGTCTGCCGTGTCCATGCCCGGGGGCAGGCGCGGCAAGCCTGACGTGTGCATGACGAGGTGCCGTAGCAAGATGGGCTTGCCTTGATGATTCGGCACGTGCGTACCCTCGGGGAGGTGGTCAGCAAGCGGGTCGTCCAGTGACATCTCTCCGCGCAGAACCATGTCGGCGAGCATCGCACCGGCCATGGTCTTGGCCACCGAGCCGATCTCGAACACCGAACTTGGACCGATACGCCCATCATTCAACGGGTCGGAGCACCGATAGGCCCTCGCAACGCTTCTCGACTCGATCACGGCTACCGCGAAGCAGGCGCCGGTGCGGTCACCAAGCAAGCGCTGGTCGACAACCCTTTCCAACGCGGGAGAGTCGATTGCATGGGCTGGTGGCGCAGAGGCCAGCAGGATACTGACAACTAGTGATGCGATGCACGTCAGGATCGCAGTCTTTGACATGGGTGATTTCCTATATCTAGGGAGGTATCCAAGCGGCACTTTTCTTAACCCGGCGTATCGCCCGCCAGCGCGTCTAGTTGTGCCTGAAGTTGTTCCGCGTGCGCGCGGAAGCGAGTCCGCCCCGTATGCCAATTGAGTAAGGCGAGAACGACGCCGAAGGCCAACACGACGGCGAGATAGATCATGACTTTCACGGTGGGCCCTGCGACTGTCAGCGAGAGCGCCGTGACGCCGATTACGCAGGGCGCGACGTACCATAACCATGCAGTCTCCAGCATGTGTGCCTGCGCCAAGGCGGCGTCCCGCCGGCGATTCAAATGCTCCGCAAGCGACAACGATGGCAACGGCGGTGCCGCCCGCCTACGTGCTTGGCGCAAGCGCAGGGGAACGAACACGGCCCATGCCACCAGTCCGCCCGCCGCCAACGCCCGCCACCAATATTCGTTCCCCAGAGCATTGATCGTGTACACACTCAAGAACCCGACCACGGCGATAGCGGCCAACGTTTCCAGTACATCACGCCAAACTACCGCGCGAGCTAGCCTCTTGTCCCGCTCACGCAAGGCGTGGATCGTCATCGCGGGAACGGCAGCGACTGGCTGCTGCTGCCAACGATTACGGACTTGGTCCCATTCCATCGCTTAGTTCTCCAGAAAAAGACGTTCATAGGACTGCCGCAGGCGCGTCATCCGCACCTCGACAGCATTCGGGGTAAGGCCCAGTACTTCGGCGATCTGTTCGCGAGGAAGCCCTTCCAGATCCAGCAGCAGCACACTGCGCTGCATCGGATCTAGGGTTGCCAGAAACGCGTCGAGTACATCTAGCGGATCGACAACATGGCCGCCATCGCCTTGTTCGGCGATCTTGTCCAGTCCGTAGTGTTCGTACCGCGGCTTGCGCACATGGCTTAGCGCGGTGTTCAGTGCAACCCGATAGACCCAAGTCGACCGCTGGGCGCGGCCTTCGAAGGCGTTGAAGCTGCGCCACAACTGGAGATGAATGTCTTGCAGCAGGTCTTGCCAATCCTCTTGGCCGGCGTAGCGTCGGGCTAGTCGAACCAAGGCGGGCTGACTATCCTCGACCATACGCGAGAACTTAGCCTCGACGTCCTTGCTCACTTCAGATTGCCTCTATTTGAAGGGAACTCGCTAGAGTTAGTCGCTACAGAGCCAGAAAATTTTCTGGAACAACCAAAGGTCGACGCCCAGGTTGAAGCGACTGCTCAATCGTTAGCGAGGCCTTAAGCGGAAAGTCAACTATCAGCTAGGAGTGGGTACGGGCTCCGACCAGAGAGGTCGGCGGCGCACTTTCATCCCTATATGGCGCGAAGGCTGACTCGCGTGGCAAGATCTTCCGCACTTTCCTTCCGTTCGCTATAGCGATCGACCAGGTAGGGCGAGACATTCCGGGTCAGTAGCGTGAATTTCATGAGTTCTTCCATGACGTCCACGATGCGGTCGTAGAACGCGGAGGGCTTCATGCGCCCATCTTCGTCGAACTCGACGAACGCCTTTGCAACAGAGGACTGGTTGGGGGTCGTGATCATGAGCATCCAACGTCCAAGTACGCGGAGCTGGTTGACGCATTGAAGGACTGCGAACCACCAAAGACGTGCATGACGGCCAGCGTCTTGCCTTGGGTTGGCCTTACGGACATCGCCGGCTCTTAGAGCGCCCGATGGGCCAGGCCGTCGAGCTACAAGATCCCACGCCCATCGGTTGTGCGAAGTCTGTGCGCGATCGGAAGCGTCGCGGCCAGAAGGATAGCCATCGCCACCAGTACGGAGGCGATGCCCCACACTATGGACACGCCGGCCACAGCCACAGGGGTCACCGCCCGGGCGAAGCCTTGGACGCGAGCGATCTCGCCATTCCATTGGCCTGCCGATGACGATCCGTAGATGGCCTGGACGAGCCAGGGTTTGGCGAGCGTCTGCAAGCCAGCCCCTAATCCGAATACGGCTACTGCAACCAGACTGATCCATGGATTGTCGACCAAGGTGACGCCCAGCATGCCCAGCGCCATAAGGAGGATCGGGGTAATCGTGAGCGTCGTTGCGGAGAGAGCTCTGGTCTGGCGCAGTAGCCAGATTCGCCCTGGAAGCTGTGCAGCACCGAATGCGGCAAGGACAAGAGCCGCTGCACTCGCAGAGGTTCCACGCTCGATAAGAAATGGAATCAGCAACGTCGTCAACGCGATGCTGGCAAGACTCCCGATGCCGAAGACGACGGCAAGCGAAGGCATAAAGCGAGGCCACGCCTTATGCGTGAAGGCCGCCCGCTCAGCATCCTGTTGCATAGAAGGAAGCGACGGAAGAACCCATGCCTCCATAAGGTATGCCACCAACAGCACAGCGCAAGCACCCGAGAAGGCAGCGGCCCGCCAGCCCCACAGATCGATCACATATGAGGTCAGCGGAAGGAAGATAGTGCTCGCCAAGCCCCCCATGATCGTTACGGCTGCCAGGGACCGGAGCCGGTGGCCGGGCTCGACGACGGCATGCATCACTAGGACGAAGGCAGGCTCATACAGCAGCAGTGCCATCGCAATTCCCATTACTAACCAAGCTGCATAGAGCAATGCGATCCCGTCAGACAGCCCGAGTAAAAGCAGCCCCAGCATGGCAAGTGCAAGGCCATAGTGGGTAACACGCCTGGAATAACCGCTATCCAGCCAGCGCCCTACTTGGGGCGCAATACAAGCCATCGCAATTAAGCCGGTAGAGAAAGCACCTGCGACAACGGTTCGTGTTGTCTCCAGCGCTTGCTCCAATGGCACGAGTAGCACAGAGAAGCTGTAATAGAGCACGCCCCAGAGGATGCACTGGCAAAGACCAAGCAGCCAAACCGCGCGCTTCTGCGTGGGAGACATTTCAGGAGCAGCAGGCCGATCGTGGGTGCGCAGTCGGCGAGGCCTTCTGACAGCCACAACCCGACTCGCCCGCTTGCTTGGCCTGCGCATCTTTGACGCAGCACGCATCCATGCCCTGCGGAGCAGGGCCACCACAGCAAGTCTCGCTTTTTGTGATCAGCTCTTCGGGCTTGGGCGCACAACAGCCCGCGGACACCGGAGCCTCAGCCTCCTCATCGTTGAACTGCGTAATGCATACGCCAGTCTCCGGCAGCACCAACTCCACCCGTCTTGCGGCCTCCCAATCTCCCGCGATTGCAGCTGCGACTGAGCGCACTTGCTCATATCCGGTCAGCAGTAGGAAGGTGGGCGCGCGGCCGTAGCTCTTCATGCCTACGATGTAGACGCCGGGATCAGGGTGCTTGAGTTCTTCTGCACCGTGCGGTCGGACACTTCCGCAGCTGTGCAGGTTAGGGTCTATTAGCGGGGCCAGTGCCGTCGGCGCCTGTGTTCCTTGATCTAGGGAAATTCGTAGCTCGGAGAGAAGTGCGACGTCCGGGCGAAATCCTGTTGCGACCACGATCTCATCAACCGGCCCGAGCGCCCGTGATCCACTCGTGGGGATGATGCCCTCCGGAGTCTGCTCCAGCTTGTCCAAGTAGAATCCGGTTGCAACCTGAATGACTCCGCGCTTGGCAAGGTCGGCAATGGTCAGGCCGAGTCGCCCCCGCTCCTTTAGCTGGTCACCTTTGCCACCGCCAAGCACGCGTGCAGTGCTCTGGCGCCGCAACGCCCATTGGATCTGCATGCCAGGCGACCGATCAGACAGCTTGGCCATATCCGCCAGGACGTTGAAGGCCGAATGCCCGCTGCCAATGACAAGCACGCGCTTTCCCTCGTACCGCGCGCGCTCACTACCGAGCACATCTGGCATGCCATAGAAGACGTGCGCGCGTAGCGCGGTCTCCCCCAGCGCCGGCAAGCCTGAGGCGCCGGCAGGGTTCGGCGTGTCCATTGTCCCTGAGGCATCTACCACGGCCTCAGCCAGGAGTTCATGTTCGCCGCTTTCGTCCGAGTACCGAACTAAGAACGGGCTGTTATCGCGTCGTTCGTCTTTCATACGATCCTTACTCAGTCGCGTGACCGCGGTAACGCGCGCGTTGGTACGGATGATGGCCGCCATTTCTGCAGTAGCCGCCAGTGGCCGAAGATACCGGTCGACGACTTCACCCCCTGTGGGGAAATGTTTCGGGTCTGGCGCTGACCAGCCATGACGCGCGAGAATTTCCCCCGCCTCGCGATCAATGTTGAACTCCCAAGGGGAGAACATGCGCACGTGTGCCCAGCGCCGCATGCCAGAACCGACAGTTCCGCCCGCTTCAAGTACAAGAGGCGAGCGCCCACGCGCCAGCAGATGTGCTGCTGCGGCTAGACCGACAGGGCCAGCGCCGATGACGACAACGGGAAGATCAGTATTCATTGCGATTCCTCAGTTGGAAGGAGCGGGCGTGGTGAACACTGCCCGGTTGATCATGTTTTCAGGGATAAGGCGCTCGACGATCACGACGTCCAGCCATCGACCATCAAGTTGCGCGTGGCTTTCGTAGAGGCCGACCTCCCGGAAGCCGGATGACCTGCAGAGGGCGCGGCTCGCGGTGTTGAAGGGAAAAATCCGCGATACCAACTTCCAGTACCGCAGTGCGGTCGCCTCATTCACCAATGCTTCCAGCAAATCTCGCCCGATCCCCCGTCCGCGGACGTTCTCATCCAGATAGATCGAGAACTCGGCAATGCCGGCGTAGCAGTCGCGCATGCGGTAGCTACTCAGGCCCGCCCAGCCGACCACGCGGCCCCGATCATCCTCCGCCACGAGAACGGGATACTTCGTCTGATCTTCAAAACGGATCAGCATGTCCTCGGGAGTGCGCAGCGTCGTTTCGAACGTGGACGATCGCTCGACGATGCCTTGGTTATAGATCTTCGCTACAGACGCTGCGTCACTTGGTCTTGCGTTTCGAAAATTCATACGTGCTCCACGTTGTCACTAGCAACAATTTGGACAGGCGAAAGTGCTCAGTGAACGCCTATCGGGCAGCAGCGCTTCATCGCGCACGAGACCCAGCTGGTCGCGCGCTTGAACGGAAGCATCAGGAGGGGGCCGAGCGCTGATTCCGCTGGATATCTCCGAGGCTCAAATATCCCGACAGTCGCTGGCTCAGCACCTCGCCTGTAGGTACCGAACACCTGATCCCATACGGGCAGCGTCGTCCCGAAGTTGCCCGCCTCGGCTTCGTTGGTGCTGTGATGCAGGCGATGAAGCTCAGCACCACCGAGCAGCCAAGTCAGTGGCCCAATGGTCCCCGCAACGTTGGCGTGGGTGGCCAAAGCTTGAGTGATACCGAATAGAGCGATCGCAACAAAGGCTTCAGGCGACAGACCTAAGATCAGTAGGGGCAGCAGTTTGGCTACTTTGTCGTAGGCGGCATTGATGGGATGCGCCAGAAGCGCATTTGTTGCCGTGAGACGGCCAGGTAGGTGGTGCATTACATGCACCCGCCATAGCCAGCCCTCCGCGTGGCTCAAACGATGAACCCAGTAGCTGCCAAGCTCGGCCGCCAGAACCCCCGCGAGAACTTGCAGGGGAAGTGACCACGTGCTGCTTCCAGGAAGCCACGCGATAACCAAGGCGGTGAGCATTGCACCCACAGCTGCATCTACGACGACGTTGACGCCACCGATAAGACCATCACGTCGCATGATCTGCTTATCCCCATGCCAGTCGTCTCGATACGGGCGTCTCCGTTCGGCAAGCAACAGCACCGCCAGGTTGAGTGCAAGCCAAACGCCCAATGCTACGGCTGGTGGAATGCTGTGCTCTTGCACGAAATGCCAAGCAAGCGGCAGCAATGAAAGCAGTGCTAGGTGGGGCAAATTCCAGCGCTTGGGCGTGTGGTCGCGATGCACTCCGACTCTCCGTTGTTAGTGACAACTATTTGGGCAAAAAATCAGCCGCACTTGCGCGTGGCGTCCGTGCCGCAAGAAGGTTCGCACGAGCCCACGCTGACCCCTGAAACGAATCGATCCTGTGCAGCGCGTGCAAGACGACGAATAACCTCGATCGAGGCGCGCCTGACCTCAGGATCTAGACCCTGAATTAGCGATGCCTGCTGCTCAACGAGTTCATTGTTGATGCGCTCGTAGAGTGCACGTCCTTCCGGGGTGACGCTTAGGGCGAGCGCGCGAGCATCCTCTGCCTCGGCTTGCCTCACCACATACCCTTTCTTTACGAGAGCGTCCACGACACGTGTGGTGGTGCTCTTGTCGAGCATCAAAGCATCAGCCAGCGTCTGGCTGCGGCTGGGGCCGTGCTCCACGAGAGCCTCAAGCGCATAACACTGGGTGACGGATATGTCATAGCAACAAATGCGGTCTCGATCTCTGAACTGATACACCCTGACCAACTGAGAGACAGCCGCGTTGAGCGCTTCTGCGTCGGTAAGCAAAGCGGTCTCTTTGCTGGCTTTTGCTCTCTGGGATGGCATACACACCCACTTGGTTGCTAGTCGCAACTATATTTATCGGGTGGACCCTTGTCAAGGGAGCCGCGTAGGTCGTCTGCTTCTGGCCGGAAGCTGACGTCAAGTATCTGTTGCTATCTCGAAAACATGCACTAGCCCTCTGGCCATACGAGAGAGCGGTGGATCTGGGCGCCCGCCCATGCCCCATCTGCGACTGCCAGAGAAACCGAGTGTGGAACGCGAGCAGCGTCACCACACGCGAAAACGCCGTCGATGCTTGTTTCCTTTGTCTCGCTGGTCTGGATCTGCGCACCCATAGGAGTCTCTGCAAGGGCGCACCCGAGCACCTCCGCTATCGGCGTCGATGGTGCGTTCTTCGAGGCAGTGAATAGCCCCGCGAAGCTGAGGTGCCGGCCATCCGTGAGCAGCACATCGGCATGGGCTTCGATCCTGTCGATGCAGGTTGTCTCTACGGCTACGCCGCGCGCCGACAGATCCTGCAGCGTTGGCTCATCCAGCTCCACCACTCCATTGGTGAGGAAAGTCACCGATCCCCACTCCGGCAGTAGCTGCGCTTGGTGAACGGACATGGGGCTGGCAGCGATCACCCCGATCTTTCCTTGGTCCAGCTCGTAGCCATGACAGTAAGGGCAGTGAAAGACACTGGTTCCCCACCGCTCAGCCAACCCCTTCACGTTCGGCAGCGTGTCAGATACACCGGTTGCTAGAAGTAGTCGGCGAGCACCGAATACCTCGCCTGTAGCCGTCTCGACGGTGAAAGCATCGCGCGATCCGGACGCCTTCACCACAAGATCGTCCACCCATGACAGCGTTGGATAGGCCTTCAACTGCGTCCGCGCGGTGTTGGCAATGACGGCCGGATCTGCGCCGTCCTGGGAGAGAAATCCGTGCGAGTGCGAGGCGGCTCTGTTTCGCCGCTTGCCAGCATCAATGACCAGCACGCTGCGTCGCGCACGCACGAGCTGCAGTGCAGCCGCCATGCCCGCATAGCTGCCACCTACCACGATGACATCGCAGTTCTTCATTGGGTTTCCTTCTCGAGATTTGCCTTGTGCCGGCGTGCAAAGTCTTCTGCCAGGTCCGCCAGCGACACCGAAGCGAAGCGCTCGAGGAGAAGCGCCTCGGCTGCATCGAAGGCCTCACTCAGGGCGGCATTGACGGCCTGCTCAACAAGACATTCAGGGTTCTCGTGTCGATTCCCCATGGCGAACAACGCCGGCTCACCCAGCGCCTCATGCAGTTGGAGCAAGCTGACCTTGGAGAGGTCCGCCGTGATATGCCAACCGCCTGAGTGCCCTCTCGCTGAAGCGACCAGCCCCGCCTCGCGGAGCAAGCCCATCGTTCGACGTACGACGACCGGGTTGGTGCTCAGGCACAGCGCCAGTTCCTCGGAGGTCATCGGATCGGTGCGCTCCGCCATGTGCAGCAAGGCGTGGAGGACGGCAGAAAGTCGACTGTCTCTTTTCATGTAACAAATAGTGTTACATGAGATGCGGCCGGTCAACTCCGCCTTACAAGTCGAGATGGCGAGCCGCGGGATCTTGCCTTCTCTTGTGAATGTAATGTTATTACATTATGGTAAATGGCTGCCCCGCAGTGAGCCCTACCAGCCTTGAACGCGCCTAATCCTGTCGTCGACATCCAGTCCTTGACCGTGTCCTTTCCCGGTAAGGCCGTTCTATCCGGCCTCGACCTAAAGGTGGAAAAAGGCAGCATCTATGCGCTTCTCGGCGGCAATGGCACGGGCAAGTCGACCACGCTATCGGTGCTTCTGGGCTTCTTGAAGCCGACATCCGGCGAGGTCCGTGTGGGTGGGTTCACCCCATGGCAGACGCCGGACCGGGCGCGCGCGCAGCTGGCCTACCTGCCAGAGAACGTCGCGCTCTACGAACACCTCACCGCCGTCGAGAACGTCGACTATCTGCTCTCGCTTGCCGGTCGCCGGCACGATGCATCGGCCATCGGGGATGCCCTGCGCGCTGCGGGACTGCAGGAGTCGGCGTGGCGGCAGCGCCTTGGTGGGTTCTCCAAGGGCATGCGTCAGAAGGTGGCAATCGCCACCGCGCTGATGCGCGAAGTGCCGCTGTTGCTGCTCGATGAGCCCACCTCCGGTCTCGATCCGGGCGCGAGCGCAGACTTCCATGGCCTGCTGGAATCGGTGAGGGCACGCGGTGCATCGGTCCTGATGGTCACCCACGACCTGATGGGTGCGGTCGACGTCGCCGACCGGATCGGCGTGCTTGAACATGGTCGGATCGTGCACGAAGCCGATCGCACGGAATTCGACCTGAAGGCGCTGCACGCGCACTTCGCCGGACGAGCCCACGCCGCATGAGTGCACTCGTTCCTGTCATGCGCAACGAACTGCGCGCGATGGTCCGTAACCGCACGGCCCTGGCCGGGATCGCGCTGCTGGCGATGCTCGTCATCGTGGCGACCGTGGTATCGCTGCACCACATGAACAGTGCGGCTGAATACCGCAGCCGCCAACAGGCCGCAGCGCAGGCCGCCTTCGAGGCCCAGCCGGATCGCCATCCCCATCGCGTGGTCCACTACGGCCACTTCGTGTACCGGCTGCCTTCCGCACTGGCCGCCTTCGATGCCGGCGTGGATCCGTTCACCGGCAGCAGCATGTTCCTGGAAGGGCATCGCCAGAACACGGCCAACTTCGGCGATGTCATGCAGGGCTCCATCCTGACGCGCTTCGGCCAACTCACGCCGGCATTCGTGTTGCAGGTGCTCGCGCCGCTGGTGTTGGTGTTTCTCGGTCACGGCGTGCTGTCGCAGGAGCGCGAGCGCGGAACCTTGCGGCAACTGATGCTGCAGGGCGCGTCTTCCCGAAGCATCGTCGGTGGCAAGCTCCTGGCACTGCTCGTCGTGGCCGGCGTGTTCATGCTGCCTGCATTCGTTGGCCTGGCGATCATGGCCGCCGCGCCTGCGGCATCCACGGCAGTCGCTTCCGCCGTCATGCTGGGTTACGTGCTGTACCTGGGCCTGTGGTCGGTCCTCATCGCGTTCGTGTCGGCTGCCATGAAGCGGCGCCGTGACGCCCTGCTTGCGCTGGTAGCGCTGTGGGCACTCTCCACGCTACTGATCCCGCGCATCGCGCCCGACGTCGCCTACGCGGCGCAGCCGCTGCCGGACCGGCTGCAGACCGAGGTGGGTATCGCACGGGACCTGCGGGCCATGGGCGACAGCCATGACCCCAACGATCCGTACTTCAACAAGTTCCGGCAGAGCGTCCTCGATCGCTACGGCGTCACGCGCGTCGAGGACCTGCCGGTCAACTACAAGGGACTGTTGGCGGTCGAAGGTGAGCGCCTGACGTCCCGCCTCTTCGACGAGTATGCCGCTCGCAGCGCCGGCATCCAGCATGACCAGAACCGATTGGTCTCCTGGTTCTCTGTCCTCAGTCCGTCCATCGCCCTGCGCCAGGTCTCAATGGCCGCTGCGGCCACCGATCTGTCGGCGCATCTGCGTTTCCTGGAACAAGCAGAGGCCCACCGCTATCGCATGGTGCAGCAGCTCAACCAGTTGCAGGCCGATGGTGTCTCCTACGCGGATGACACCGCCCGCGACGCCGGGGCCGACCAGCGCAAGCGCGTCGACCACGGCCACTGGCAGGAGATTCCGCGCTTTGCGTTCACGCCTCAACCCCCCGATGCTCTGCTGAGGACGATGCTGCCGGGCATGTTGGTTCTTCTGGCCTGGCTGGCGGTGGCGGTGTTTGCGCTGGACTGGCGCGCACGCCGGCTGGAGGTGACCCGATGAACCTCTGGCACTACGAATGGCGCCTTCTGCTGCGCTCACGCATCCCGGTGATTGGCCTGCTGGTGCTGACGACACTTACAGTCGCCAGTCTCGTATCAGGCGTGCAGCGTATCGACAGCCAGCGTGAGGCGATCGCCCGTATCGCATCCCTGCAGGCCACCGATAGCGCCGCGGTGGCGGCGGCCCACGGTGAGTCGACCGACGCGGGCCAAGCGGCCTATTACTCCTTCCATCCCACCTGGAATTCACCGTCGGCGCTGTCCTTCGCGGCGGTCGGCATGCGCGACGTGGCGCCCTTCATGCTGCGTGTGCGGGCATTGGGACTGGAAGCACAAATCCACGACGGAGATGTCTTCAATCCGGAACTCGCGCTGGCGGGTCGCTTCGACTTCGCGTTCCTGTTGACGTTCCTGCTTCCCGTCTTCGTGATCGTGCTCTTCCACGACCTGCGCTCCAACGAAACGGAGTCTGGCCGCGAGCGGATGTTGCGCAGCTTGCCCATGGGCCTCGGCCGCTTGTACCTGCGCAAGGCCATGGTCCGTGCGTTGGCGTTGCTGGCTTGCGTGGGCGTGCCATTCATGGTGGTCGCGCTCCAGCAGGACGTAACGCTGTCGAAGATCGCCGGCGTATTGGGACTGGCCACGGCTTACCTGGTGTTCTGGGCCGGGGTGTCCTTGCTGGTGGCCCGGCGCGGGTGGAGTTCGGCGACCAATGCCGCGACCCTTGCGGGATCCTGGGTCGCGATCGCACTCGTGCTGCCCGCCCTGGCGCACGTGGCGATAGAGCGCGCCATTCCGGTGGATCAGGGAGCCGAGATTGCGCGCGCCCAGCGCGAGGCGGTCAACCGGGCATGGGACATCCCGCGTGAAGACACCATGCAGCGCTTCTATGCGCGCTATCCGGAATGGAGCGACTCAGCCCCCTTGGGGACTGCGTTCCACTACAAGTGGTACCTCGCGTTCCACCAGAACGGCGACGACGATGTCGCGCAGATGGCCGCGGACTATCGTGCGGGCATCGAGCATCGCTCGGCTGCGGCTTCCAACCTCGGCTGGCTGTTGCCACCTGTGGGCATGCAGGCCGCACTGACACGCCTGGCGGACACCGACATGCAGGCGCATCTCGCCTACCAGGACCGGATCCGCGCCTATCACGCCGACCTGCGCGCCTACTACTACCGCTTTCTCTTTCGCGATGAGCCGTTCCGGCAGGCGGACTACCCGCGTGCGCCCGCGTTCGAGCCCCACTAGGCCCCGTCGCTGCTTCCTACCCTCTTCCCACTCCCGGTGCCGCCCCGCCGCACCTGCCAGGCCCCTGTCTCCATGAAATTCCACATCCTGAGTGTCTCCCTCCTGTCCGCATTGGCGGCCAACTCGGCCCACGCGCAATCCACAAGCGCCACCACCTCCATGGGAACGGTGGAAGTCCGCTCCAGTCGCGGCCAGCTCACCGCGAACGAAGTGCTGACGTCCGTCGACGTCCTCGGCGCCGAAGACATCGAGGACAAGAACGTCTCCCAGAGCTGGGAACTGCTGGGCCTGATGCCCGGCATGCAACTGACCGAGACGCGCCAGGGTGCGGAATCCGGCAAGGTCAGCTTCCGCGCATTCAATGGCGAGGGCTATCTCAATGCCATCAAGACGCTGATCGACGGCGTGCCGAGCAACGTCAACAGCGGCAATCAACGCTTCATCGACATGCTGTTCCCGCTGGAGATCGACTACATCGAAGTCGTGCGCGGCACCAACGATCCCCGCTACGGGCTGCACAACATCGGCGGCAACATCAACTTCGGCACACGGCAGGGCGGCGAGTACACCGATGCCCGGCTGAACTACGGCAGCTTCAATACGCGCGGCGCGCAAGTGGCGGTGGGGCGCGAGCACGGGGACTTCTCGCAGAACTACTTCGTCGGCGTGCTCGCGTCGGACGGCTACCGCGACCACGACACCTCGGAGAAATACGCGATCGGCGGCAAGTGGTTCTACGGCAGCCTGGAAGATGGCATGCGGATCGGACTGACGGCACGTGCCTACCACCATGAGGCGGATGAACCCGGCTTCATGACAGCCGAGGAACTGCGTGCAGACCGCAGGGGCTCCGATCTTCGCAACCGCAACGACGGCGATGACCGCGACATGCAGCAGGCCGCCCTTCACTTGGATCTCGGCCTGGCCGACGGCCTGGTGCTGGGCAGCAAGCTCTACTACAGCCGCTACGAAGACGATCGCCGCGTCACCTTCAGTGACCTGCCCACCGGCAATGCACCCCGGCAGCGTCGTCTCTGGGACGAGAAACAGGCCGGCCTGCTCGCCACGCTGACCTGGACCGCCAGCAACATGCTGACGCTGGAGGGCGGCGTCAACTACGAGCAGCAGGACAACCACTACCGGCGCGAGCGCTTCAACTACGTCGAGCCCACCGATTTCGATGGTGTGCCGGCGCGGGTCCAGAACGACGACAACCACACGTTCGACAACTGGGGCGCCTACGTCCAGGCGATCTATCAACCCCTCGATGCGCTGAAGATCGTGCCGGCCTATCGCGTCGACAGGTTCGATGGCACCACCCACTTGTTGGGTGGTGTTCGTGCTCCGCTGCAGGACTACGGCACGATCAGACAGCCCAAGCTCAGCGTGGTGTATGCGCTGACGCCGAGCACGAACGTGTACGCCAACTGGGGCCGCACGTTCCAGGTGCTCACGGGCGCGACGGCGCCGGCCTACCTGACGCCGGGCCAGGCCGCGATGCGACCGTCGACCAACACGGGCGTCGAAGCGGGCATCAAGTTCAGCCCGTTTGATGGTGTCCAAGCGCGCATCGCGCTGTGGCAGCAGGATGCGGAGAACGAGGTCTCCAACATGCCCGCGACCGGCACCACCGTGGTGCTGGGCAAGACCCGCCGCCGTGGCGTCGACATGCAGGTCGATGCCCGCCTGGGCGAGCGCTGGACGGTCTGGGCGTCGCACGCCTACCAGGAAGCGAAGATCGAACGAGACGGACGCGCGGCCGGCGCTTCCCTCGAAGGGCGCGAAGTCGCCGCCACGCCCCGCTACATCAGCAATGTCGGCATCGACTTCCGTGCCACCGATGCATTGACCTTCGGACTGCAGGGTCGCGCGCAAGGCGACTACTACCTGGAGGAGCAGAACGTGGCCGGAAAGTTCGGCGGCTTCGCGGTGCTCGACCTGAGCGCGAAGTACCAGATCAATCCGCGACTGAGCCTGGACATGCAGGTCAAGAACGCGACCGGACGCGACTACGTCTACGCCTGGTACGACAGCTTCTTCTGGGAACAGGCGCAGCCGATGTTCTCGCCGTCCACAGGCCGAGCGCTATTCGTCGGCCTCACGCTGAAGCTCTGACACCTATCTCGCTTCAAGCCTCCCCCGGAAGAACTTCATCTCTCGCCGAGCCTGGCGAGCAAACCCCGCTCAAGGAGTGTCACCCATGTCGCGCCATTCTCGTACCCGTCGCCCACTGTTTCCTACGCTGGCGCTGGCCGGTGCGGTTTCAATCGCCCTGTCCTCCGTTGCTACCGACGCCACGGCGGCTGACGGCAGCGCTTACAACGTCAGGCAATTCGACATTCCCGCGCAGCCGCTGGAGACGGCACTGGCGCAGTTTCGGACCCAGTCGGGCACCGGGGTGCAGTTGCCGCCCGGCCTGACGGGTCGTGGCTCGGCCGTGCAGGGCGCATTGACCCCGGAAGCTGCCCTGCGACAGCTACTGGCTGGCACGCCATGGCAAGTGGTGGTCCGCTCTGGAGGAGAGTATGCGCTGGTGCCTTCCCGCGATGGCGATACGTCCGGGACCCTGGTCACCGCGCCGCTTTCGGTACAGGGAAGCGGGGACGCAGACGGCGCCTATCAGGGAAAGAGTGAGTATGACGAGCGATCGCTCAACGCGATCCCGGCCAGCCACGGACAGATCACCAGCCTGCTGCGGATGAATCCAGCCGTACAACTCGACGGCGGTGCCAACAGCAGCAACCGACCCGGCGATCTCGAGCCGGCGGACATCAGCATCCACGGTGCGGCGTTCTGGCAGAACCTGTTCATGGTCGACGGCATGTCGGTGAACAACGACATCAATCCGTCCAATCGCGAGTATGCCTACGTCAATGCGTCGGCGACCGAACTGCACGGGAACACCAGCCAGGGCATCGCGCTGGATATCGGCCTGGTCGACCGCGTCGTCGTCTACGACAGCAACGTTCCCGCCGAGTATGGTGGCTTCAACGGTGGCGTGATCGATGCGGTCACGCGCATGCCGAGCAAGGACTACCACGGCAGCGTGTCGGCCACCCACACGCGGAGTTCGTGGGCGAAGTACCACCTGGATGATTGGAAAAAGGACGAGTTCTATGACACGCCGGCCATTGCAGATGGCTACGTGCGCAACCAGCCCGAGTTCGCTACTACGACGTGGCGCCTGAACCTCGAAGGTCATCTCACCGACACCTTCGGGCTGCTCGGCAGCTTCACCCGCAAGCGCTCGGATATCTACAACCAGCGCATGCTCAACGAGTCGATGGAACAGGGCGGAGCAAGCCTGCCCACCTTCACCAACGTCTTCCGGCAGATCGACAACTACTTCCTGAAAGGGGTATGGACCCCGACCGACCGCCTGATGCTGGAGACGGTGGTCAACTACGAACCGCACCAGAGTGAGCACTTCAACCGCAACGCGATGAACGGCGATTTCATCATCGACGGTGGCGGCACCAATGTCGGCATGACGCTCACCTACGACGGCGATCGTGTCGTGCAAACCCACAAGTTCAACGGCTCCCTCCTGGAGCATTCGCGTACCGGCGGTCCGGGGTGGTTCGCCCGCTGGCGGCACTCGCCCGAGATCAACTGGGGCGAGCGCCGCCCCACCGGCCTGGCCTTGTACGGCACCTTCGGCGATCTGCATCAGGAACAGGAGAGCGTGGGCTACCAGGGCAAGTTCGAATGGTCCCCGGTCGAACTGTTCGGCGGCGAACATCGCTTCGCGGCCGGCGTGGGCCTGTCGCGCACCGAGGCGCTGTACGAGCGTAAACAGCAGTACACCGACCATGGCGTGGGGGCGCTGCGCCCGACGCGGACCTGCGTCGATGCCAACGGCGTGCTCGATGACCGTCACTGCTCGACCTCGCCGCTGACGTTCCCGGAGGGAATGCCGGCATCTTCCGGCTTCCGGCCTGGCGATGGCCAGTATGCCAACCAGGTCTATCTCTACAAGGCAGGCCGGTTCGATGTCGAGCAGAACACCTGGACGGTGTGGGCAGAGGACGACATGCGCTTCGGCAACGCCCGCTTCCGACCCGGCGTTCGCATAGACAGCGACGACTACACCGACAAGACCACGGTCGCTCCCCGGTTGGCATTCGAGTACGACTTTGCCGTCGATGGCAGCAGCCGCCTGATCGCGGGCATCAACCGCTATTACGGGCGCAACATCTTCGACCGTGCCCTTCGTGTGGGGCGCGAGTCGCTGGAGTTCACCATGTCACGCGGATCCAATCTCGTGTGGTCGACGCCAGTGCCCACGGCACTCAACACCACCGTGCTGGGCGATCTGGACGTACCGTACGATGATGAGTGGACGCTGGGGTTCCAGCAGATCGCATGGAATACCGCCTTCGACCTCAAGTACGTCAAGCGCAAAGGGCGCGACCAGATCATCACGGTCCGGGTCGATGGGCCCGTACCTGACCCCACGGTTCGGCAGACCTTCCACTACGCCTACGAGAACATCGGCTACAGCGATACGGACAGCGTCTCGCTCACCGTGCAGCCCCAGCGCGAGTTCGAGTGGGGTGGAACAAGCACCCGTGCGCAACTGATCGCCAACTGGACCGACATCGAGCGCTCTCACAACGATCCGGACGGTGCCCGATACGG
Source organism: Pseudoxanthomonas sp. LjRoot143 (assembly GCF_964252945.1). Lineage (NCBI taxonomy): Bacteria > Pseudomonadati > Pseudomonadota > Gammaproteobacteria > Lysobacterales > Lysobacteraceae > Pseudoxanthomonas > Pseudoxanthomonas sp. LjRoot143. The sequence continues at coordinate 3,825,217 of NZ_CAXUPM020000001.1, forward strand.
CTACAACTACTTCATCCAGTACCGGGGCCAGGTATTCCGTTACAACGAGCGCCCAGTGGAGAACTTCGCCCGCCCGTGGACGGTGCGCATCATGACGCAGACGGAGATACCGGCGCTGGACCTGACGGTCGGAAGTTTCCTGAGCTGGCGCGGCCCTTACAAAGCTGCGTGGTACACGGGCGAAAGCGCGGAGTATGAAGGTGACCAGATCGATGTCTACGAGCCGCGCGACTTCGGCACGGCAATGACATGGGATCTGCGTCTCGCTTGGGCAAAGCGTCTGGGCGTGAAGCAGGAGACGGTGTTCGCCAATCTTGACGTGACCAATGTGCTCAACCGGCGCAACGTGGCCAGCCATATCGACGATTTTGCCGGTGGCTACGAGGAGTACGAGCTGGGTCGCCACTTCCAGCTGGAACTCGGCTACCGCTTCTAAGCGACGAACCGGGCAGGCGGCACGTGCCGCCTGCTTCGTCCAAACCCTTGCCCAGGACGCTCTCCATGTTGCCGTTTTCCGCCGCTGCCGGGGTTGCCCGCGCTCCCGACACACTGACCGCGTGGGGGATGTTCGTCCATGCGGACATCATCGTGCAGGCCGTCATGGTGGGGCTGGCGCTGGCCTCACTGGTCACCTGGACCGTGCTGCTCGCCAAGTCCTGGGAGTTTTCCCGCGTGCGCCGCCGCTTGGGCGAGGCGCGCGACCAAGTAGTCGCCGCCGTTCGGCTGAGCGACATCGAAGGCGCGGATGCCCTGCAGCACGACATCCCCCGGTCGCTGCTCGATGCGACGGTGCTGGAACTTCGGTTATCGCACGATGTGGAAGACAAGGCGGGTGTCAGCGAGCGTGTCGCCTCCCGGCTTGACCGACTGGAAGCCCGTCACCTGCGCGAGCTGCGCAAGGGCGCCAGTGTCCTGGCCACCATCGGCGCGACGGCGCCGTTCGTGGGGCTGTTCGGGACGGTCTGGGGCATCATGAACAGCTTCGTGGGCATCGCCGAATCCAACACCACCAATCTGGCGGTGGTTGCCCCCGGCATTGCCGAAGCCCTGTTGGCCACCGCGCTTGGTCTGGTGGCCGCCATCCCTGCCGTCGTCATCTACAACCACTTCGCGCGAACGCTTGCAAGCCTCAGGGGCGTACTTGGCGATCTCTCCGCGGGTATCCAGCAGGTGGTTTCCCGGGATCTGGATAGAAGGGCGCAGGGGCGAGCGCCATGAAGTCCGGTGCAGGTGGGCACAATGACGAGGATCTTGAGGAGAACCACGAGATCAATGTCACCCCCTTCATCGACGTCATGCTGGTGCTGTTGATCATCTTCATGATTGCTGCGCCGTTGGCGACGGTGGACATCCCCGTGGAGCTCCCTGCCAATGCAGCGGAACCCAAGCCTCGCGAGGCCGATCCTGTCTTCCTGACGGTGCAGGCCGATCTGAGCTGGAGCGTCAACAAGCAGCGCGTCACGGCAAACAGCCTGCGCAACACGCTTGACGCCACCACGCAGGGCGATCGCGACACCCGCGTCTTCCTTCGCGCCGATCAGTCCGTGTCGTACGCCGATCTGATGGACGCGATGAACGCACTGCGCGATGCCGGCTATCTGAAGGTCGCGCTGGTGGGGTTGGAGCGGACCGGGGAATGACGGCGTCCAGGCACGCGGTCGTGTGGGCTTCTAGCTTTGGCGTGGTGGTCCTTGTCCATCTGGCGGCCATCGGGGTAGTGCTGTGGTGGGGATCTGCCCCTCCTGCGACGGCGGATCTTGCTGCTGACGCCATCATGCTTGAGCTGGCCGCGACGCCCGAGGCGCCGCCGGCGCCATCCACGGACATGCCGCCAGGTCCCGTGCAACCGCCGAACGAGCGCCTCCTGCGGGCGGAGCAACCGCGCCTGCAACCCCGCGTCGAATTACCGACGTTCGATAGTCCTGATGTCCAGGATCCCGGCCAGGCACCCGAGGAGCCCGTAGGGCCTCCCTCTGAGAAGCCAATGCAGGCGCAGGCACCCCCCAGCGCCGATGCCGCGCCCAGCACGCGGCTTGCCGCGCGACAGACGGTGTCAGGCGCTCGGACAGAGATGGCCGCGACATGGCAGGGGATCCTGCTGGGACATCTCGAGCAGCATCGCCGTTATCCCCGCCAGGCCGAACGCATGCGCCAGGAGGGCACGGCCCATGTGCGCTTCTCGGTGGACCAACGAGGCCATGTCGCCAATGCAAGGATCGAGCGAAGCAGTGGCAACGCGCTGCTGGATCAGGCAACGCTCGACACCGTCCAGCGGGCCAGCCCCGTCCCGCCGCCACCGACCGAACTGGCGCCCTACCCCGTCGACGTGATGGTGCCTGTGGAGTTCTACGTCCGAAGACGTTGATGGGTATCCAGACCCCACTCCGCGACCAGCGTCGCTCCATCCTTCCCAACATAAGGCAGAGAGTTCATGAAAACCGCGAAGACACGCCTGAGGATCGCTCCTCTTGTTCTACTGGCGATCGCCGGTCTCACCGCGAGCACGACGTCGCTGGCTCAGACGAACACGAAGAGCCAGTGCTTCAGCAACGAAGGACTCTCTGCGGAGCTCCAGAAGAAGTCGGAGGAGTATCTGCTCGAAGCGCTAGACACCGAAGCACTCTTCACGCTGGTGGGTGCCCTCAAGCCCATGAGTTCCGGCTTCTACGACCGAAGGGTATCCACCTCCATCCCCCGCATGAGCGAGGAAGAAGCGACGTCAGCGATGGCCGAGCTCGGATCGCGCCGCGCGTCGAAGATGACGGACGAGCAAAAGACCCGGCTCGCCGAAGCCAAGTCTGCAGCAGACCGCTTCTCCGACCTTCGGGACGTCGATGATCTGCGGCGGATCGTCTCCACCTGGACATGCGGCGATGAGATCCATGCGGACATCGTGCACTTCGCCACGCCCCATGCGGGCAATCGGCATGTGGAAGGCGTGCTCTTCTCTCGACCCGCCCTGGCGGACATGATCCAGCGAAAGGAGAAGTTCTTCTCCCGCTGGTCGATCACGCCGCACTCCAATCCCATTGAGGCGCTTATGGCGGTTGAGTACGCGCGCGATGCGTCGCGATTCGCCGGCTACGGGTATCTTTTCGGCTACCCCGACGAGGCCGTCCGCTTCTTCGTGAACTCCTCTATCCATCAGGACATGACGGGCGATTTCGTGACGCGCGACTTCCGTGCGATCCCCACGTTCCAGCGCGAGACCGGACAGTTCACGTACGCGGTGCCAAAGGGGCAGGACGTTACGGAGGCTGATCTCCGGCTCAAGGAGCGAGCGGGCGCGATCCTCAGCGCCTACAAGGTGCGGCGCGCGCAGTACGTGGGTCCCGGAAAGCCAGGCGTCGCCGCCATGCTGCGCGACTGGTTCTGCCCCACCGACAACGCATGCAGTCCCGCCAACGCAGCGCTCTAGACGGGCTGACACATCAGCCACCGCTCGGCAGTCGTTCGCCGCAACGATGGCAGTAGTTCGCTTCCGATGGATGGACGTCGAGCTGGCATCGCCCACAGATCGTGCCCTCCTGCGTGGCTGCATGGCGATCCTCCCTGAACACGGCAGCAAGCTCAGCCGTATAGATGCCAGTAGGCACCGCGATGATGCCGTAGCCGATGAGAATCAAGAGAGATGTCACCACTCGACCCAGGGGCGTAATTGGCGTGATGTCGCCAAAGCCCACTGTCGCGACGGTGACGACGGCCCAATACATGGCGGTGGGAATGCTCGTAAAACCGTTGTTGGGCCCTTCGATCACGTACATCGCAGCGCCAAAGATCACCACCAGCGTCAGCACGACCGAGAGAAAGACGAGGATCTTTCGCCGGCTGCGCCATAGCGCCTCCCCGAGAAGACCGCTCTCCTGCACGTATCGGGTGAGCTTGAGGATGCGAAACAGCCGCAGAAGGCGCAGGACTCGTACGACTAGCAGACTCTGACTGCCCGGAAAGATCAATGAGAAGTAGGTAGGCAGTATCGAGAGAAGATCGATAACTCCCCATAGACTCGTTGCGTACTTGAGCGGCCGCTTTACCACGATGAGGCGCAACACATACTCGGCAGTGAAGAGCAGCGTGAAGCCCCACTCAAGGACCGAGAACAGGCCAGCAAAGCGCGCGTGAACTGACGGCGTGCTATCTGCGAACACGACGAACACGCTCGCGAAGATGGCAGCAATGAGCGCGAGGTCAAAGTTGCGCGAGCGGGGTGTGTCGTGCCGGTAGATGGTCTCGAACCAGCGAGCGCGCCATCCCGTCCCTCCGGGCTCCAGGTCTTCCAACTCATCACGTCTTGCAAGGGTCATAGCGGCACGCGACCAAACTTTCCTGGACGATGTTCGGCGATGTGAATCTCCTTCACTGCTTCAGTTCCTCGTCACTGTTCCCAGCATCGCGCTCCCGTTGCAGCCAGCGCCGCTCCGCGCGATGAAGCTCTCGCTCTTCCTGCTCAATCGATGCAAGGTCATTCAGTAAAAGACGGCGAAGCGAATAAAGGACCGCGGCCAGCAGGATGGCGAAGGGAAGCGCGGCCACGATCACCACTGCTTGCAGGGCCTGCAACCCGCCGGCAGCCAGTAGGGCGACGGCGATGGCCGCCTGCATGACACCCCACACGACGCGTCGGAACAGCGGCGGGTCGTCCTGCGACTCGCTGGACATACTTGCAAGCACCAGGGTTGCCGAATCCGCCGAGGTGACGAAAAAGCTGAGCAACAGCAGGATTGAGATCCAGCTGAGCAAGGTGGACAGTTGCAGCCCGCCTAGCGAGGCGAAGAGCACGTGCTCGTAACCTGTAGCAAGCGCCGACGCCAGATCCATGCCTCCGAACAATTGCTGGTATAGCGCCGTGCCGCCGAAGGCTGAGAACCAGAGGAAGCTGACCAGCGTGGGGCCCAGGACGACACCGAACACGAACTCCCGCACTGTGCGGCCATACGAGATGCGGGCAAAGAACGCACCCACGAAGGGAGCCCATGCTATCCACCAGGCCCAGTAGAAAATCGTCCACTCCCCGACCCAGGTCGTCTGTGAGAACGGCGTCATACGCAGACTCATCGCCGGCAACTGGTTCAGGTAGCCTCCCAAAGTCGTCGTCAACGTCTCAAAGATAAAGCCCGTTGGCCCCAGTCCGATCACCAGTAACAGAAGCACAGCCGCCGCGCCGATGTTGACGTTCGACAGCCATTTGATGCCTTTATCTAGACCGGTAGCGCTGGACGTCATGTACAGGATGAAGGCGACGGCGATCACCAGCAGTTCGACGACAAAGGAGTCCTTTACGCCAGCCACATGTTCCAGACCCGCGCTGATCTGCACCGCCCCTAGGCCCAAAGTGGTGGCCACCCCGACCGCCGTTGCGACCACCGCGAACACATTGACCAGGCTGCCGAGCATGCCGTCCACGCGTTGTCCCAGCAGCGGGCGCAGCAGATCGCTGACCAGGCCACGCCCCTCGCGGTTGTACTGCGCCCACGCCATCGCCAGCCCCATAAGCGCGTATATCGCCCAGGGATGGAGTCCCCAGTGAAAGAACGCATAGCGCATGCTGGCCCGCGCGGCAGCGGCAGTGCCGGGTTCCAACCCCTCTGGGGGAGCTCCCAGATGCGAGAGCGGTTCAGCCGCACCCCAGAACACCAGACCGATGCCCATTCCCGCCGAAAAGAGCATCGCGAACCAGGAACTGCGTGAGAACTCCGGAGTTGCGTCCTGGCCACCAATACGCAACTGGCCTACACGTCCGAATGCCAGATAGACCAGAAAGGCCAATACGCCGAAGACGATGACGAGATAGAGCCAGCCGGCACTGCCCAGCGTGGCCGCTTGCATCCGCTGACTCAACGCGCCGAACGCATCCGGCGCCACCACACCGGCAATCACCAAAGCCGCCAGTAGCGCTATCGATAGACGGAAGACCATGGCAGGACCGCTCGTCGACGGTTCTGCAGTCTACCACTGCGTGACAATCGAACAGAAATTACGGCATCTGCAGAAGAGGCCTTCGATGCTGATCTCAGCAGCAGCAGGACACGCGATCACAGCAAGCGTTGGCGTTGAGCACCTCAACGCATGCGGCCATTCTCGTAGGCGTGCAAGCGCAGACCGTGCCCCCTACGGCAGCTTCCGTTCGTTCATCAGTGCCACTTGAAGCTCAAGTCGCTTGAATTCACGCAGCATGCGATTGGCTTCCATATGCGTTCCCAAGAAGCTCTTGCAGAGCGAGGTCATCTGAAACAGAACAATCGAACCAACACCCCACCGGATGGCCGATACCGCTTCTACTGAGGTACCCATCTTCCATAGTGCAAGTGCCGCGCCCACGAAGGTGAGAAACACCATCACATAGACCAGGCGCATGGTGCCACCCATGGGGCCGCTGAACATGCTGGTGGCTTCGGACACGTAATCACGCTGCCCGTAGCGGGCCAACAGCGCACGGTCCTCTTCCGTCAAGGCGCGGCCGATCACTTCATCAAACTTATCCACGAGATTCTCCATCGAGTTGTGTGCGCAGCTTGGTCCGCGCATGCATTAGGCGTGTTTTTACTGTTCCGGGCGGCACGTCAAGCGCGACCGCTATTTCCGCCACGGTCATCCCCTCCAGGTAAAAGAGGGCAAGCGTGGCGCGCTGGGGCGCGGGCAGCCCGGCAAGGGCAGCGAGAACGAGGCTGAGGTCGTAAGAGAACTCGCCTGACTCGCGCTCGGATACTCGGGGTTCTTCAGCCTGTACAACCTCCTCTTCGAAGGGCGCTCGTGCGCTCCTATTCAAGGCTCGATAGCAACGGCGCGAGACGATCTGGTAGGCCCATGCGGGGAAAGCAGCAACGTCGTTCAGTCTGTGGATGCCTCGCAGGATCTCGATCCATGCTTCCTGTAGCGCATCTTGAGCTCTATCCACATCACCCAGTACGCGCCAAGCGTGCCGCAGCAGTCTCGGCTGCCAACGAGCTATCAACCTGTCCAGCGCCTGTCGGTCGCCGTCCGTGGCTGTTGCTACCAGTAGTTCGTCGTAGATCCGCTCGCTGTCCCGCACTGGCGCACTGTCCAAATGGCTCGTCTACCCATATAGGTGCCACGAAGTGACAGAACGGTTCAATCGCTTGGGTCCGAAAACTGCCCCAACCCAGGAACTGGGTCTCGGCAATGCGATGCCCCCCAGGGCTTACCGTTACTGGATGTATCGGGCCATCGCGAGCGCTCGGCCTGAACGGCAGCGCTCGCAGGCCCACAGGGTCACGATCAGGGCGATGACCCCGCAAAGGACCAACATCGCGCCTGTAAGTGCATCAGCCAGCAGTATCTCCCCAATACCGAACATCACGCCGAACACCCCTGCATTCCCACACGTCCACGCCAAGATCAGCCAGCCCATCGTTCTGGGAGGTGCGGCGCCGGGAAGTCCGGGCCAATACCCCACCGGGCGCACTTTCTCCACGAATGCCGTTAGCTGCCGCTGCGGCACAGGGGGCGTGAGCCACGTGGCTACAACGGCCGAGATCGTGGACACGGCAACAATGCCGAGCAACAAGTACTCATCGCGTGCATGAGGGAATCGCCAGTAGAGGAAGACTGCGGCAAGCAAAGCAGATAGGAGTCCAACGATCTCGGTCCACGCGTTCGCGCGCCACCATACCCACCTCAGCATGGACGGCAGTCCAAGGCCCGCGCCCAGTGCGACGAAGAAGCGCCACGCCTGCTCGATGCTGTTGATCTGGGACGCAACCAGTACCCCCATGGTTGCCAGCGAGAGAACCGAAAGACGACTCACCAAGACCAATGTGCGTTGGCTCGCGCGCGGATTGACGAATCGGCGATACAGATCGTTGGTGAGGTAGCTCGATCCCCAGTTGAGATGCGTGTCCACCGTGCTCATGAATGCCGCGAGCAAGGAGACGAAGAGCAGACCGAGCACGCCCGCCGGAAGCAGTTCGGACATAAGCACGGGATAGGCCATCTCCCGGTCGGCCAGGACGGCCTCGCTCGATCCAGTCGCATCCATTCCTAGCGGGTAGACCACAAGCGCAACCAGCGCGACAAGGATCCAGGGCCAGCTCCGCACGGCGTAGTTCAGTACGGCGAACCAGAGTGCGCCGGCCGTCGCGTGACGTTCGTCGCGAGCGGTGAACAGCCGCTGCGCCAGGTAGCCACTGCCATCACTGTAGTACTGTGCCCACCACTGAACGGCAATGTAGACAAGAAACACCTGGACTGGGAGCCACGCTGCGTCGGTTGCCGGCAAGAAGGCCAGCAACCTATCTGCCTCATAGTGGCGCTCAAGACCCGCGCGCAGTCCGCTCAGGCCGCCCACATGGTCGATGGCATACCAAGCGAAGACGATGCCGCCCAGTAGGCCCAGCGCAAACTGGAACAAGTCGGTCAGGATGACGCCTCGAATGCCCCCTAGGCTGGAGTACAAGCCAACGAGCCCGAAGAGCGCAAGCACCGTGAGAGTGTCGCCTCCGCTATTGCCAATCAGTAGGGCCGAAGGCCAGGCATGCTCGAACGTCGCAACCGCGTCGACGCCAAGCCAATGTTCCCAGTGAACGAATGGCGCCGCGATCTTGACCATAGCGCGAACGACCCATCCCAGAATGATCGCGTTAAGAAGAACGGCGAAGAAGCTGGCCTTGAGGCCTCGAAGGAAGGCGGCGCTGCGCCCGAAGTATCTGAGCTCGATGAATTCAGCGTCTGTGAGCACTTCAGCGCGGCGCCACAGTGCGGCAAAGAGTACTGCCACCGTAACGTGAGAGATCGCCCACGACCACCAGAACCAATTGCCAGCGACACCATACTCCGCCACCAGTCCTGCGACCACCAAAGGCGTGTCTGCAGCGAAGGTGGTCGCCGCCATGGATGTACCAAGCCACCACCAAGGCAGAGAACGGTCAGCAACAAAGTACGACTCAAGGGACCTTCCCGCCGAACGGGATGCCCAGATACCTACCGCCAGCGTCAAGAGCAGATAGCCCACGACGATGACCCAGTCGATGTTGGCCAACCTCCCCATCAGGGGCGCTTGGCCTGCTCGGAGATGTGCATCGCGATGCTAGGGTAACACCTTGCGCCGCTCGGCCTAGTTCGCGAGGGCTACTGGTTGAGCTGGAGGTGATACGCGAGCAGATCGGATTCAAATGACCGCGCGTAAGTAAAGATTAGGAGATGTCGCGACGCGTTCTATCTCTGCGCGGGTCGCAACTAGCCCTCGCGATCACGGCACACAGCGCCTCAGAAAGCCGCTTGGTCACACTAGAACCAACCATTCACCCAGCCAGGACGTCCGGCGTGCACGTTGTTGGCAAAGCGCTCATCGATGAGAACCGCGCCGATAAATTGCATGTCCTCAATAGAATTTCGACTGGTGCCGGGAGTCGAGGGTGGGCGGACGTCTTGCCAAGACATTACTGCCTCGAAGATCGAGAGCTGCGAGGCAGGAAGTAAAAGGAGTTTAGGCGGGCATGAAGCTATCTGTTGAGACATTTTGGCGCGGCTTAGACACATTTCAGCCGCCGCAAACTCCGAGAGACGCTAGCTCGGCAATCATAGATCTTGCCACTACCGCGTCTTTTACGCCGCAGCATAAGCTGACACAGGCCCGCTTGCATTTTCCTGAAATTGGCCAATGTCTGCTAAGCGATAGCCAGCATTCTGGACGGTCTGCAGCAGCGGATTGGCGAAATCCCGATCTATCGCCCTACGCAAATTGTAGAGATGACTCCTCAAGACGTCAGACTCAGGCAGATCGTCTCCCCAGATTTCCCTCTCAATCTCTTTACGACTCACAACTCGAGGAGACTCACGCATCAAGATCTGAAGCAACTGTATGCCGACCCGCGATAGATGAATCTCTTTGCCCTCGCGCGTGGCACTTTGACTTACGGGGTCATAGCTGAGATCGCCCACGCACAACGCCTGGCCACAAAGTTGCTTGCGATTGCGGCGAATCACGGCATGCAGACGCGCTTCCAACTCCTGCGCAGCAAATGGCTTGGTGAGATAGTCATCTACGCCAAGCTCCAGCCCTTTAACCTTGTCCTCCAGTGCGTCGCGTGCCGTCACCATGATGATGGGAGTGGACGCCTTGGACTCCTCTCGCAGCTTGCGAACCACCTCTAGACCATCCATCCGAGGCATGTTGCCGTCTAGCACTATTGCATCGTATCGGTTCTCTTGGGCTAGCCGATAGCCCTCCAATCCGTCGGCGGCGTAGTCAACATCCAGCCCCCTTGTTTCCAAGTAGTTCCCTATCGCCTCTGCAAGGGTTCGGTTGTCTTCGACAAGAAGGATGATCCCGGAACCTAGCATGTCGTACCTCCTTCTTTGGTCAGTTTCACTAAACTGAACTGGACGCTGTCATGATGACGTGAAGGTGGGCAAGCGTCACTTTTATCCACTTGCGGGCCCATCAGTGCTCTGCACGGAGATGTGGAGACGCGCAGCACCTGTCGGACAACTTTTCCACTCGAGTGCTCTGCCAATTTCCGCTATTAGCCAATACGGGTCGTAGAACGACGTGGTATGCGATCGCGAAGGACAGCATCCAGTCGCCAACCCGTACCAGCGCATCGCATCACCGGCCCGGCGCAGCCCGCTGGCCGGATCGCCGTTGGCCGTGGTGAACTGATGGCCCGGCGATCTGCCCGTCACCACCGGCCCTTTCATGCCCACCCGCGCCCCGCGCCCTGCGCTTCCGCCGTTCTGGCTACCGGTGCTGGCCGGCCTGCCGCTCGGCGCCTGCCTGCTGGTAATGGCGTTGCCGCTGTTCGGCCATGGCAACGCGACGCTGTCGCGCACGTTGTACCTGTCCGCCTTCGTGCTGTGGCTGCTGCCGCTGACCGCGTTGCAGCGCTGGCTGTGGCGACGCGGCACGCCGGGCTGGCGCGTCGCCCTGGCACTGCTGGCCACGACCTATGCGATGGCGCTGGCGACGCGCCTGATGAGCGTGGCCGTACAGGCGATGGCCTCGGGCAGTCTCGCCCGGCTGGCCACGCCGGGCGTGGTGGAGGTGCCGCTACTGTTCCGCGGACTGGAAGGGGCGTGGCTGGTGCTGGTGGCGTACTGCGCGATCCACGCGGTGGTGACCTATTACGCCGCCTTGCGCCAGGAGCAGGCGGACCACCTGGAAGCCCGCTCGCTCGCGCGCGACGCCGAACTGCGTGCGCTGCGCTACCAGCTGCAGCCGCACTTCCTGTTCAACACGCTCAACGCGGTGTCCACGCTGGTCGCCGAAGGCCATGGCACGGAGGCGCGACAGATGCTGGCGCGGCTCAGCGACTTCCTGCGTACCGTGCTCGACGCGCGGCCCCGCCACGAGGTGACGCTGGCCGAGGAGATCGCGATGACCGAAGCCTACCTGGAAGTGGAGAAGGCCCGGCTGGGGCGACGGCTGCAACTGTCGTGGCAGCTGGGCGACGGCGTGCTCGCCGCCTACGTGCCCTATCTGCTGTTGCAGCCGCTGGTGGAAAACGCGATCCGCCACGGCATCGCACCGCGCCGCGCACCGGGAAGGCTCGACCTGCGGATCGCCCGCGACGGCACGCGGCTCCAACTCCACCTTCTCAACGATCTGCCGGAGACCGACGATGTGCCGCCGTCGCCGGCCGACGCGCGCGATGCCGTCGGATTGGACAATGTGCGTGGCCGGCTGGCGCGCCTGTACCCGGGCGACGCCACCCTGTGTGCCGGCATCGAGAGCGAGCGCTACCACGTCCGCCTGACGCTGCCGTTGCGCCTGCAACCCGAGGCGAGCGCATGATCCGCGTGGCCGTGGTCGACGACGAACCGCTGGCACGGCGCGGCGTGATCGCGCAACTGGCCGCGTTCGACGACCTAGTGCTGACCGGCGAGTACGAGGATGGTCCCACCGCCCTGGAGGGATTCCGCGACACGCCACCGGACCTGGTGTTCCTCGATGTGCAGATGCCGGGCATGACCGGCCTCGACGTGCTGGCTGCGCTGCCCCCGGAGCACCGGCCGCTCGCCATCCTGCTGACCGCGCACGAAGGCTTCGCGGTGCGCGCGTTCGCCTTGAACGCGGTGGACTACCTGCTCAAACCGCTCGACGACCTGCGCTTCGGCGAAGCGGTGGCGCGCGCGCGCGCCCTGCTGCGCCTGCGCACCCTCGATGCGCCGCCGGTGAAGGCCCGTGCGGCGGCACCGGCACGTCCGCTGCAGAAGTTCCTGGTGCGGATCGGCAGCCGCACGCTCTTCATCGGCGCCGATGCGGTGGAATGGATCGGCGCCGACGGCGACTACGCCGTGCTGCATGTCGGCACCCGCACGTACATGGTGCGGGAGTCGCTGCACCAGCTGGCCACGCAGCTGGATCCCGCGCGCTTCGTGCGCGTGCACCGCTCCTCGATCGTGCGCCTGGACCAGGTGGCGGAGATCCAGCCGCTGACCAACCGCGATGCCGTGCTACGCCTGCATGACGGCACGCCGGTCCGGGTCAGCCGCACCTACATCGACGCGCTGCTCGCCGCCCTGCACGCGCGCGCCTGACCGTCGCACGCGCACCGTTCCACCGGACCGGCGCACCGCAGGCACGCGCAACCGCACGCAGCGCGACATCGCCGGATCGCGTCACTAGGGTGAAGGCTCCCCGACCGGAGCCGATCGATGCCCCTCACGTCTTCCCGCCTGACCGCTGCCTGCGCGTTCGCGCTGCTGTCCGTCGCGACGTCCGCGATGGCGGCCGATACCTGCGGCACGGCTCCCGCCGATGCCGCCAGCGCCACCTCGCAACGCCTGCTGCAGGCCCTGGTCGATACCAACGGCGTGCCCGGCATGGGCGCGGCGGTGTGGCGCGATGGCCGCGTCGCCTGGACCGGCTGCGCCGGCCTGCGCGATGTCGACGCGCGCGCGCCGGTGCAGCGCGACACGGTGTTCCGGCTGGCCAGCGTGTCCAAGGTCATCGCCACCACGGCGGCGGCGAAACTGATCGACGAAGGCCGACTCGACATCGACGCGCCGGTCGGCGACACGCTGCCGTGGCTGCCGCCGGCATGGTCGCGGGTGACCGTACGCCAGCTCGCCGCACACATCTCAGGCGCACCGCATTACGCCGGCAACGATCTGCAGACGCTCGGCAGGATCCGTTATCCCACCGCCCGCGATGCCGTCGGCTACTTCTCCGGTCGCGCACTGCTGTCGCCGCCGGGCACCGCATACCGCTACTCCTCCTGGGGCTACACGCTGATCGGCGCGATGATCGAAGCGCGCGCGGGCGAACACTTCCTCGACTACGTCCGCCGCGTCACCGACGGCCTGGACATCGGCGCCGATGGCGACGCGCCGGCCACGCAGGCGGCGACGCTGTACGACATCGAACACGGCGACGCCCGCCGCGTGCCGCGCACCGACATGAGCTATACCTGGCCGGGCGGCGGACTGGCGGCGACGCCTGAAGCGCTGGTGACGTTCGGTGGGCGCCTGCTCGAACACCGCATCGTCGGCGCCGCGCGCTGGCAGGCGATGCAACAACCCGCCCTGCTGGCCGACGGCACGCCCGTGCACGAGCGCGACTACGAGGTCGGGTTCGGCTGGCGCATCGGCCGCGATGCCGACGGCGACCGCATCGCGCACCACGCCGGCACCACCACCGGTGCGCGCAGCGTGCTGCTGCTGTGGCCCGGACAGGACACCGCCGTCGGCGTGCTCTCGAATGCGATGTGGGTGTCGGCGATCGAGCCCACCGCGCAACTGCTGGCCGCCCCGTTCCGCGCGCCGCCGTCCGGTCTGGTCGCCGCGGCATGCCCCACCGGCGCGCGCCTGACCGGCACGCTGAAGGAAGCGCGCTTCGACCTCGCTGCGACGTTCCGCCTCGAACACGGACGCTGCGTCGGCGACATCGCCGCGCCTGCGCCGCTGCGCGACTTCTTCGCCAGCGCGTATGCGTGGCCCGGGCATCGCCTGCGCATCGTCGCCCTCGCCGACGACGGCACGCTGTCGCGCGCGGCGCTGGCCACGCCGTACGGCCTGTACGACCTGCGTGCGGTGCGCGAAGGCGAATGGACGGCATCGCTCAACGCCACGTCGACGCTGACCCTGACGCGCTGACCTCCTGCGCGCGCGTCCCCGGGGCCGGCACGCGCGATCCCTCCCGGCCCCCATCATGGAAAGGAACCACACGATGCGTTTCCGCACGTTTGCCTGCACCATCCTCGTCGCCACCTGTCTCGCCACCGTCGGCTGCAGTTCGATCGCCGGCCGCACCAACGCCCTCTCCGACGAACGCATCCTGTCCGAGACCGGCGGCGTGCTCGGCCTGTCGCCGTCGGAACTGACCCTCGTCGAGCGCCGCACCGAAGGCACCAACACCTACGTCACCCTCAAGGCGCGCAACGGCAAGACGTATGCGTGCACCGTCAACGGCGGCAACCTGCTGTCCTTCGGCATGACCAATCCCCCGGTCTGTCAGCTGCGCTGATAGTTCTGCCGCGACCACGTCCATGTCCGCCTTGGGTTGCAAGCCGGCGCAGAACTTGCCCGAAGCAGTGCTGACGAACGGCAAGCGCATACAGCGACGTCGACGCGGCGTGAGTAACTGTGAAAGGCCGCTTACATACTTCGTCCTGTTTGAATCCACCTCCATCACACGTGCGTAGAGCCCTTGCCTACAGTAGGTAGGCGCTATCCGTACTGATGGGAGAGGCACATGCAGATCAAACTTCTCGGCGCCGCCTTGCTGATGGCGGCAGGGCCCGCGTTCGCGGCAGGTCCCGAGCAGGGAAAATTCTCGATGTCGGTGTTCGGCGGCGTCGACAGGCCGGTCAGCGGGGACGTCCACACCGGCGCGGTGGCACCGGTGCCGGATCTCGGTCCCTTGAACCCCGCGCTGGCGGGCGTCAGCGCGGAGTTGCGCATTCGTTCCCGTAGCCATGAGCAGATCTACGGCACCGCCAAGTCATGGGGCCTGGAACTGGGCTACGGACTGAGCGACCGGAGCGAAGTGTTCCTCCAGGCGAGGGAGACCAGCGCCGATGATGGTCGCGTGCGAGTCGGTGCCGCGTACGTGCCGGCGCTCGACACCGAGCTCGACGTCTTCGGAAGGTTCTCGGGCTATGACTCGTACGCGTGGGAGGCTGGGTACCGGCACTTCTTCCGCGACGGCAGCCGGGTCAGACCATTCGTCGCGGCGCGACTGGGTGCGACCGAAACCGATGTCATCAGGGCAACCTTCGAGATTCCCGATGCCGCGATCACGATCCCGAATGCGCCGTTCTACGAGAAGGACTGGGCACTGAGTGGCGGTCTTGAGGCCGGTGCGCAGATTTCGTTCACCGAGCGCTTCAGTATGAGGCTCACCGCAGGGGTGAACTACATCGACGATCTCTCGGAAGACGATTCCGCGATCGCCGGGCTCGGCCTGGCTGCCATCAACGACAACGGTAGCCGCGTCTCGATGCCGCTATTGATCACCGGCCGATGGGATTTTTGAAAATGTTCGACGGCGGGCGCGGCAACGTGCCCGCTGCCTTGGCCTGACGTCAGCAGCCAAGAGCAGACTCTCGCCATCGGTGTGCGCTACCGGCCAGAAACAGACATTGAGACCTCATTGCGCTTAGCGGACCGGCTATCCACATCTGGTGATGGTGTGCCCATAAAAAAGGTAGCGCGACAAGACTGTTCTTTGCCTATAGGAAACCGCACCATTTCTTTCTGACCCAGTAGACTGGAGATAAAAAAGTGAAGAACTGGTTGTTTCTAGCCATCGCAATCGTCGGGGAGGTCATTGCGACGTCCGCGCTGAAATCCAGCGAAGGCTTCACCAAGCTACTCCCATCCGTTGTAGTTGTAGTTGGTTATGGGGCGGCGTTTTACTTCCTCTCACTTTCGCTCAAGTCGATTCCGGTGGGGATTGCATATGCCGTTTGGGCTGGTCTTGGAATCGTACTGGTTGCGGCAATTGCTTGGGTCTTTCACGGACAGAAACTAGATGCTTGGGCTCTTGTTGGCATGGTGCTGATCATCAGCGGAGTATCAGTTCTCAACTTGCTTTCTAAGGTGAGCGCACATTGAGCGGGCGAGCATCTTGAAGTTTGTTCGCCGCGGTGGCTTTTTCACATTCATCCGCTTCTCGGCGATGGCAGCTATCCAGGCTCACAAGTCCGCTTCCGGTCAGAAGCGGACATCGGGAAACGGCTGAACTGAGCGGTGCGCAGGCCGTTGCTTGGTTGCTGCTGCCGTCAGCAGAGTCTGCCCATCGGAAGGATTCGGGGAGTGGCATGCCGCTATGCTACGAGCCGCCACCCCAAGGACTGAGACCGCCGGTCGTGTCGCGGCCGGTGGCAGAATGGTCCATGCCTACGTGCCTGACGTCCTCCGAGTCCAACGTTCGTGTACGAACACTGTATCCCCGGCGGGTTCCGCTTCGGGTTGGCTGCCGCCACTCAAGCTATCCCAAGCAATGGCGCCACCTCATGGTGCGCACGCCAGACAAACGGCAGGGTCCAACTCTCGACCGACCTAGCGAAGACAAACCTCTGCGACCTCGCTACCGTTCTTGCATTGAGCTGGCGAATCACCCGCGGGGCGGCCTCGCGATAAGTCGACGGTTGCGGTCCGTCCCAGGTAGCGAACAGCGTTGCGTCCGCCGCCAGCGGGATTGAAAGCTCCGATTGCCTTCGTCCTATTCCAATTTCCTCGAAGTAGAACAGTGGGTTGTCACTAGTGAAGTAGCTGCCACTCTCATCTACTAGAAGCTCCCATTTCATGGACAACATTGCGCTGACCATGCGCGCCCCTGGCCCCTCTGCCAGAGTCTTGTGCCAAATATCGGCCGGAGGATTCTGGACATACTTTGCGATAAGGGCATCAACAACCGACATTGCGTCTTGTGCGTCGCCACGAACCTCAGAAGCGAGGCTCGGGTCCACTGCAAGCTTCCGTCTGATGTTCTCGCGCGCGACAACGGCGGCACTCGGAAGCTGCTCCGCAACTCTAATGCGACCTCTAGGTACGCGCTTCCAGAGCATCACGATGTACTGGCTAAGTCTCTCGCGATCGACTTGACGAAGTGGCTGACGATTGCGCACGCGGCCCAGTGCCTCCTGCGCCGGAAGCTCAATATGCTCATTCAGCCAGTTCTCCAGCTCTTCCGTGTACATGCCGGTTTCGTTGGCTACTGACTTTGGCTGCGTTCTGAACTGGCTCCTCTTCTCACGATCAAGCACCCAAAGTCGCTCGTCTGTGCAGAAGCCACGTAGGTAGTACTGTGGAATGTAGTGGTGGCCCATCTACCAATGATATTCGCGAGACCAACTCCGAATCTGGCTTGGGGCCCAACGACGACGAGTTCTCTTACTACATTTCCCCGCAGGACGCTCGCAGGCCAGAATCCATACGACGATCCCGCTAACTACGACCAGCGAGGACTCCTCTGGCGAATCGACCGCAGTAGCGAATCGCCAGTTCGTCTTGATCCAGCCCCTTAAGCTCTTCGATGTCAGGTGCATCCTGCATGAACTCCAATAACCGTTCTTTGGGCGTGTGCCTGTAGGTCTCATAGGCGAACTCGAACCAATCCAACTGGGTCTCGGGCTGCTTTGTTCTCGCGTTCTTGTCCAGAACTCCAAAGAAAGTTTCTGGGTGCGCATTGTATGCTTCAAGCTCGGCGTCGGAGAGCGGATCTCGAGAGATGAAGCGATCCGATCCACACCGGAAGACGAGAGCAGCCTCCTTGTCCTCTGGAGAGACTAACCCAGACTCAAGGATGCAGGGATCTTCCATATCCTCGATTCTGTACGCCTCCCCCACAATCCAGCGCCGCGTAGCTTCGCCAAAAGAGAAGTGGGGAAGCTCGCCGTCGAAGGTTGATGGAATTGAGTAAGCCTTATAACGGTCCATCAGTTGGTACAGCGGTCCATGCATACGCTTTGCCTTGAACGCCTCTTCAACCGAAGGGTATTCCACGCCCACCCCAAACTCCGGTTTTTTGAACCCCAGGGGAACTATCATTCGCCTTGGTGGTGGCGCTTCGATGCATAGATGCGGAGAGAAGTTCGTCACAAAGAGAAAAGCTGGAGGTGCGGGCTTGCCGTCAATCGTTATAGATTGCTCACACTCACGAACCTGCTTTGTAAGCTCATCCGCGATAGTTTCATCAAGCGTGCTATCCCTGACATTTATATCAATGAACACCACACGCTCTACTTCGGCATCCTTTCTAAGCGCTCTGTACAGCTGATCTCTGATACTCAGGTGCTCTTTTTCGGCAATTCGAGACTTTGCCTCAACCCAGAATCGCCTCTCGTTGTTCGGGTCAATCGCATAGAACTCGCAGTGAGTAGAGCTTCCATCCCCTTCATCCTCCAGCTCTAGTTTCAGCCCGGCCAGAATGCATGTAGCCGCGACACAGGTCTCGTAGTACGCACCATGAAAATAGTGCGTTGACCGGAGTCTACGAAGCAGTCGCTTCTTTAGCTCTGAATTGTGTTGTAGCAGATAGAGGTTGTATGCAAGCCCAAAGTAGGCAGCATGCGCACCTACAGACCTCATCGTTCTTACGCCATTAGGCGTAGCTGGCGCCTGTTCTAACTGTTTCGCGTACTCATCGATCCAGGAGAACAATGGATGTCGCTCATCAGTGGGCTTTGCTAGCTCTTCGTCCGCCCAATGTTTTCCGAACGCGAGCTTTAGGTTGGTATCCAAGAAGTCTTCGAAAGTCTTCCAGTTGCCCCAGCGCAACTTATCCCCAACTCCTACGAATTGAACTTCGCCGAGCTTTGCACCAATGATTGGCTTGCCGCGTCCCTGTTGGTGCTGACGGCGGGCTTGGAGGGCTTCGTGGCGGGCCTTGCCGGCTTGGAAGCCCCTCTCCAGCTCCTCATTCCAGTGCGACGGGAAGGCTCCGTGGCATTTCTTGTAGATTTTACCGCTGCCGCACGGACAGGGGTCCATTCTTCGCGGCTCATTCTGATTCGTCATCGCTCTTCCTCCCAACCCTCGCGGCCGGAGTAGAACAGATTTCGGAGGGATCACGGTAGAGCTGTTAGATGAGCCACTTGGCGCGCCTGATGAGCCCAGCTTGGCTAGCGTTGCGGACGCTCGGCTGCTGGCTGTCGGCTTTGGGTCGGAAACGGACATCGAACTACTGCATTAAGCCGCGCCGCGAGACGGCGCTGGCTTGAATGAGTTGCTAGGCTGGCTACCGAACCTTGGACTGCGACCGCCGTTGTGCGGAGCCTTCATGGGTGTAAGCTGATCCGGTCTGAGCGGGGATCAACTCGGATCGATGCCGGTAGCCCACTGGCGTACATCAATTTCAGATATGTGAGCCCTATGGCACTGATTCCTTGCCGCGAGTGCGGAAGAACCATCAGCAGCGAAGCCGTCGCTTGCCCACAGTGTGGAGCGCCTCCACTTGCCGCCGCTGCCCCGCCCCAGATCATCGCCCCTGCACTTCCCACTGATGCCCGACGGGAGGCACAGGAGGAAACGCTGCACTCAGATCCCTACGTAAGTGTTACATCATCCCGAGTAATCATTCGGGGAACGACCTATGCGCTACGGAACATCACGTCCGTACGCATGACGGTTACGGCACCGAATACAACCCTGCCAACGTTGATGATCGTGTTCGGCGCCATTGTCCTGTTCATGGCGCTGCTGTCATTCCTCAACTCTGCCGCAGCTGGATTGACGACCTTGGTGATCGCCGCAGCCATCATTGGTCTTGGCGTGCTTTGGCTGAGGAGCTTGAAGACCTTCTTCCACGTCGCTATTGCCAGCTCATCGGGTGAGGCCAATGCCCTGAGCTCGATCGATAGAAGCTACATCGATACCGTCGTGCAGAGCATCAACAAGGCCATCGTCCAGTATCGGTGAACCGATTGCTGACGGACCCTGGCCTTTGGCATGCCGACTGATGGCAAGACCTAGTCGCCCTCCTCTGGTTTCAGGCGCCCTTTCAGAAACCGCCCGGAGCCACCGGAGAGCTCTTGCCGGTTGAAGAGTTTGGCCTTGAAGTTGAACTGATCGTCGATGCGGACGATCAGCAACTTCTCGAAGTCACCCTGTCTTTTCACTAGGACGTGGTCTGCCGTCTTCTCAGGCGAGATGGTCTTTACTTCAACGAGCTTGCCGTTCATTGTGCCATCGGAACCGGCTTCGCAGCTTCCATGACGACGTAGGCCGAATTTTACTTCGGCGTATATCTCGCCAAGCTCCCCCCATATCTGGAGATACCGACCTGTGTTGTGGAAGTGCCGCTCAGCACACTCGACTAGGTCATGGAAGATCTCGGTTTGCTCGAGTACGCTGAAAGGAAATCCGCTCCTGCTCTTGAATGGTTCTTTTGCCTTTACAGCGTTGGGAGCTTCAGCAGGAACACCACTGAGCGCCGCGTCGATCCAGTCCTTGCTGATGTACTCCCATTCCCAGGGAGCAAATCCCAACCCGGCGGCGATCGCAATCTCGTCCTCACTGTAGCCGCGTTGATTCATCTCATAGAGAAAGTCCCAGTCGCCCATGGCCTCCTACCTTCTTAAAGAATGAGCTCGCTCACTTAGAACTCGGACATGGGAATGCGGGTCGTGCGCATGTTGCCGCCGGCGACTTGATAGAGCGTCATCTCGATGGTGTCGTACTGGATGCCATCGAAGGTGTCCCACTGATTGAGGTTGAACGTCGTGGACTTGGCGATCGAGCCACTCTCACGATCCAGGTAGCGCACGTCGTACTGGCCAGGTGATATGTCCTCAACAACGAACTTGTCGCCTGCGCTGATGAAGAACGTTCTTACCGGATAGGCTTGTCCCAGTTCCAGCCTGACGAGTTTGACCAGGACATCCGATTGATTCTGGCCGTTGTCGATGGACACGGTAGACAAGCCGTCACCTTGGAGCTTGTCTTCGCCCACGATGTAGCCCGATCGCGTCGGTACCCGGTCCTTGCCGACCAGGGCTGCGATATGGTCCACCGGCTCAGGCGGTGCCGCCGCGATCGGTGTTTCGCTGACTACCTCCCAGGGCTTGACCTCAGCCGCAGGCCTCGTATCAGGCGATGGGGCGTGCGTAGCCTGAGGCGGTGGCGTACGGGTATAGGTGCTGGAGGGACGTGAGGGTGATTTGTCGGAGAAATTGATGCCCACGACGATCGCCAGCAAGACGAAGCCCCAAAAGAACAGGGCGCCGAAGGCGCGGCGCGGCGGCGACTCGGCATAGCGAGGCGGCTGTGCGGCCTGGGTGTACGAGGGTCTGGGTGTGGGTGGTTGCTGGGGCGGCGGTGGCGGTGGCGCCCAGTTCGCGCGGTCTTGCGCTTGGCGAGCTTCGGCTGCCTTGAGCTCTTCCTGACGGATCCACTCGTCGTGTTCCTGTCGAAGGTCTGGGTCCGACAGTACTTGGTAGGCGCGGTTGACCACCTGCATGATGCGCTCGGCATCACCACTGGTGTTCCGGTCCGGGTGGTACTTCTGGCAAAGCGTGCGGTAGGCCGCCTTGATCACTTCCGGTGGCGCGTTGCGCGTGACTTTTAGATTGTCGTAGTGCGTCGTAAAGCCGGACATCCGTATCCCCTGTCTCCCCGGAAGAAATCTTAAACACGTGGCGCCCCCGCCGGAGGGGGCGAAGCGGTCAGTGTTGGCCTGTCAGCTACCCCCTGACCCCACTCCAGGAACTGCAAGCCCACACCGGCCTTGATTCACTGCACCTACTGCCCCGCGCCGGTGAGGTGATCGGCCTCGGTGGAGGCAAACTTGAGTTGCCTGCCTCGCACATAGCCGACCTTGCCATCGTAGGTCTTGATCAACACCCACTTACCTTCCCGTGCCGAGGCTCTCACCGGCGAGCCGGCGGCCAGCTTGGCCACGTTGTCTCCCATCATGGAGGGCTTGGACTGCAGGACCACCTGACCCTTGAAGTCCTCTAAGGTCGCCTCGTAGGCGAACGTGGAATTGGGCAGATGGGAGAGATCGCCAGCGTCGCCGGTGGCTTGGGCGGGTGCAGCATCGGGTGACTCGACCTCAGCCGTACCGGGTTGACCTTCAAGTGAGAAGTCCAGAGCCAGCGTGCCCTCGCCAGCGGCACCGGGGCAGGCCCGGGCGCGACGCGCACCGGTGATTGCCGCCCTATCCAGCTCGGGATTGCCCGAACTGGTCTGGACCGTGACATCAAGGATTTCGCCTGCCTCATTCCAGCGCAACAGCACCACGGTCGTGCCCTCTTGGCCTTTCAGCAGCGCCTGGCGCGGATACGTCAATGTTGGCCTTTCGCACAGCGCCGCCGGCAGCAGGGGGCTGGCCTTCAGGCCCACCCCTGACTCCATGGACAGCGCGGCGTCCTGCTCGCTCGGGGACGGCGGGGCGACAGCGGGGGCGGGGTCGCTGGATCCACCACCACGGAACATCGAGAACACGACGTACACGACAACCGCCAGCGCCGTCGCACCAATGGTCGGCCCCACGATGCGGGTACTGGTGCTCTGGCACTTGGGGCAGCGATGCGATTGGTCCTTGCCCTTGGGAAACCACGTATAACCACAAGTCCCGCATTTGTTCTGCGGGCGAATCGTCTTTCTCATATCCCCAGACTCCCTTCCCCTACGCTCGATTGTACTGGCTGGATTTGCTGATCCAACAAGACCGCTGGCGGCACCTTCCGCATTGCAGCAGACCTGCTGGATCGTCGGCGCTACCCCGAGGAATCGCGGTAGCATTTTGGTTTGGGGAATTTGAGATGGGCAGGTACGGCCGGGGACAGTCCATCGGCTGGCGGCGCATCCGCTGATAGTGGTGAACAGAATGGACGCATTGAAATCACACCTGCGACCGATTGCCTCACGGGTCAGCCAGTACTTCCGTGACTTCCTGGATTCGGACTTCAAACGTCAGCAGGCGCCTCGCCGGC
This sequence comes from Pseudoxanthomonas sp. LjRoot143, assembly GCF_964252945.1. Lineage (NCBI taxonomy): Bacteria > Pseudomonadati > Pseudomonadota > Gammaproteobacteria > Lysobacterales > Lysobacteraceae > Pseudoxanthomonas > Pseudoxanthomonas sp. LjRoot143. The sequence goes on from NZ_CAXUPM020000001.1 coordinate 3,848,055, forward strand.
GCATCGTGCTGACATCCGAGAGCGGCTTTCGCTCCGGACTGCGGACCTCGCCCTATCCCAGTCTGGATCGCGACCTCTGGTCGCTGGTCAGTCGGCCCAGCGGGGATGATCTGTCCTTGTCGATCGGCCCACGTAAGTACACCCGCCCGATCAGCCCCGTGCTGCGCAAGGTGATCGAGGAGCAGGTCAACGCGATCCCGGCCTCGGCGGTGGAGATCGTGCAGCACGAAGCGGGTGCTCTGGCTGTAAGCACCTACGCCAGCGCAGTGAAGGATCCGGAGCTGTGGATCGATGGCGTGCAGGCCCATCTGGCCGACAAGGTCTCCGAGCACATTATCCGCCCGCTGATCGCCCATCTGGATGGGCCACTGCGCAGCCAGGCTTATTGGGTGGTGGATTCCCTGCATGCGGCAGAGCGCGACCTGGTAGAGCGGGTCAGCGCGGATCTGTCCAGGATCCTGCCCGAGCAGCTGGCCAAGTTGCTGGCGACCCAGGATTCAGCCCCCCTGCTTGAGGCCATCCGGCAGTTCCTCACCCTGGAAGGTACGCACCAGGCGTTGATCACCTTCTTCGACGGCTATGTCGCCGCGGATGCTTACCTCGAGTTTCGCGACCTGGAGACGTATGTCACCACCAGCGACAACCTGCAGCTCTACCTGTACATCGGCGCGGTCAAGTACAAGGGCAACCAGTACCCGTTGTTCTTCCTGCCGATTGAGGTACAGCGTGAGACCAGTGGTGCGGGGTACCAGCTCAAGCTGGTCAACCACCTCTATGCCAACCGCAAGGCGATCGACTTTGTCCTGCAGGAACTGGCCGCCGGTTTGAATCGGGCGTGGGTATCGCCCATTCCCGAACGCATCACTTACCTCAAGCCAGAGCAGTCCGTTTACGAGGAAGCGCGCCTGCTGTTCCGGCGTGTGGCCAATGCCATGGATCTGGGCGGAGAAATCGATCTGTCCTCGAGCTCCCAGGATGCAGCTACCGCCCAAGTGGGGCTGTCCAGTGCGCTGTATCTGGCGGCTTTCGAACGGGCAGATGAGGCGCTGCTCAACGACTACGAGGAGATATTGGATGCCCTGAACAAGGGCGGCTCGGCCGTGGTCGACCTCTTCGAAGGCATCGTAGGTGGGGTGCTGCGCGAGAATCCCAAGTCCATCGCCGCGGCGGTGGAGTCCGAGTGGGAGGCCCTGCCCATGGTGGATCGGGTGGTCTATGACTCGCCCATTCCTCTCAATGAGGAACAGCGCAAGGTACTGCTGGCCGTGCGTCACCCGGAAGGCAAGATCGTCGTGGTGGCAGGTCCTCCCGGTACCGGCAAGAGCCACACCATCACCGCCATCGCCGCCGACTGCGCCTTCAACCATCGCTCCTGCCTGGTTCTTTCAGATAAGACCGAGGCCCTGGACGTGGTCTACGACAAGCTGTCCGAGGCGATGTCGCGTGTCAGGCACGATCCGGACTTCCCCAACCCTTTGCTCCGCTTGGGTCAGCAAGCGGCGAATTTCAAGAAGCTCACTTCCAACCAAGCCATCACCCAGATCGGCGCTTACGCCAAAGCGATGAAGGCCAACCAGTCGCGGCTGGAAGCCGAACGCCAGGGTAAGGCGGTAGAGCTGAAGGAACAGATTGCCAAGACAGTGACCGCCTTGGGGGCCATCGAGCTGACCTCGGTGCATGCCATGCATCAGGACGAAGCTCACTTGGCCGAGCTCGAGCCTGCGCTGCTGGATCAACTACGTCGCTGCAAGGACGCGCGCCTACTGCCGGAGTTGGATGCCATCGGGCCCCTGCTGCAGGACCTTGAGGCGTATCTGACCAACGTATTTGAGGAACGCGACTACTCAGCCACGACCCTTTGGGATCGGCTGAATCTGGAATTGGCGCTATCCCAGTTCCTCAAGGACGCTGGTCCACGACCTTGGAACATGTTCGAGCAGCTGGATGCCGATCAGCTTCGTATCCTGGGCGGCCTGCTGGTGACCTACGGTCAGCTGCGCATGCCGGTACTCGGTTATCTGCTGCGCGGCGGGCAGGTGCGTGAGCTGGAGCGTCAACTCAACCTGCTCCCGGTAACCCAGCCACTCCTGCTTAAAGCCTCGCACACCCAGCTTCAGGCGGTGGTGTCCGGCGGCAACGCCCTCAGGCTCAAGTTGGCGGGCCAAGGACAGGAGCATGCTTTCCCCGCTGCCTATCGCTGGTTGGCCATGTCCCGCCCCGCGGACCCCACGGCCACGGGCGCCGCGCAGACGTTTGCCCTCCTTCGCAGGATCGACCCCACCATCCTGGACAAGCTGCTCGAGCGCCCCAAGGATGATGCGCGGCTCTGGCCACTGGCCATCCGCTTCCTGACCGGGTGGCTCAAGACACAACAGGCCTTTGCCGCGGCGCCCCAGATCGACTACGTGGGTACCAAGACGCAGCTGGAGCGCCTCAACACCTCGGTCATGAACTCCCACGTCGATGGGCGACTGATCAACTTCATGGACAACTACCGCTCTGATGCACGGGCCCTGGCCGGCGTGATCTCCAGTCGCCAGAAGTTTCCTGAGGAGAAGTTCGGTCAGGTACGAGAGAGCTTCCCGGTCATCATCGCCAGCATTCGAGAGTTCGGCGAGTTCATGCCTCTTGCCCCGGACTTGTTCGATGTCGTGGTCATCGATGAGGCTTCCCAGGTCTCGGTTGCCCAGGCCCTACCGGCGCTGCTGCGCGCCAAGAAAGTTGTGGTGCTGGGCGATGACAAGCAGTTCTCCAACGTCAAGTCTTCCAATGCCAGCATTGAGCAGAACGAGAAGTACCGCAGCGAGCTGACCAACTACTTCCGCTCCAACGTCAGTGATGCCGCCGATGCCTTGCAGCGACTGTCTATGTTTGACGTCAAACGCTCGATTCTGGAGTTCTGCAACCACGCGGCCTCCTACTCGGTGATGCTGCGCAAGCACTTCCGCTCCTATCAGGAACTGATCGGCTACTCCTCAGGCACCTTCTATGGCCATCAGCTGCAGGCCATCAAGATTCGGGGCGTCCCCGTGGATGAGGTCATCCGGTTCGACCAGGTCGATACCACGGACAAGAAGGTCACTCGCGGCACCAATGAAGCGGAGGCAGACTTCATCCTGGACCGACTGTTGGAGCTGATCGAAGAGGACGATCCGCCGACCGTGGGCGTGATTACGCCCTTTCGTGAGCAGCAAACCTACCTGTCCAAACGCCTGTTCAATCACTCACAGGGCACCGAGTTTGAGCGCCTGCTCCGGCTCAAGGTCATGACCTTCGATAGCTGCCAGGGTGAAGAGCGCAACATCATCTTCTACTCCATGGTCGCCAGCGCTGAGCACGATGCCCTGAACTATGTTTTCCCGGTGGCCTTGACCGATGCCCAGCAAGCCGTTGAGGAGAAGCTCAAGGTTCAGCGCCTCAATGTGGGTTTCAGCCGTGCCCAGGAGATGGTCTGGTTCGTTCACTCCAAGCCGCTGCATGAGTACCGCGGCTCCATCGGACAAGCCTTGCACCACTACGCCAACGTACTGAGCAATGCCGCGCGCCTGCCTGAGGCACAGGATGTAGACCCCTCCAGCCCGATGGAAGCCAAAGTCCTGGACTGGCTCCACAAGACCGCCTTCTACCAGGAGAACATGGACGATATCGACGTGTTCGCCCAGTTCGAGGTCGGCACCTATCTCAAGCAGCTGGATCCGACCTACCAACATCCGGCCTGGCGCGTGGACTTCCTGGTGACCTATCAGTCGCCCAAAGGTCCGATCCAGATCGTGATCGAGTACGACGGCTTTGAGCATCACTTCCAGAAAGGAAAACACGTCCATGTCGGCAACCATGAGCGGTACCTCCATGAGGCTGACGTGGAGCGCCAGCTAACCCTGGAGAGCTACGGCTATCGCTTCCTGCGCATCAACCGATTCAACCTGGGAGACGACCCAATCAGCACGCTGTCCGAGCGCTTGTATCGTCTGGTCGAGATCGCCGTCGGCGAGCAGCGCTCAGAGGTGGTCAGCCATGTGCAATCTCAAGCGGCCGGCCTGGCGAGCAAGGAGCTCAAGCCCTGCTCACGGTGTGGTGAGATTAAGGAGCAAGCGGAGTACTTTGATCCCACGCTAAAAGGTGGGGCCGGAGGTTACGGCCGCGTCTGCCTACCTTGCAAAGGGGCCAATGGGGCGCCAACACCCAAAGCCAGAAGATCCAAGCGGCGGCGGTGGCATTAGTGGTAAGTGAGCCGCCAGCCCGACATATTCTCAGTTGGTGCGATACCGAAGCAGTAGGTTCGTGGCATCCAAAGGTACGAAGGTGCGCGCCATGACCATGCCAACTGAGCGGACTAGGGCATTGCTTTGGGCCGGAGGCTTCCTGATTGAACTGGCCAGAGATAAGCGCCTGCCGGTGGAAGTTAGACGCCGAGCAGTTGTTATTGCCCGACACTTCCCTACTAAGGAAGATGTGACCGACCTAGCCTTTCTACAGCCAATTGAGTCTGGTGGTCCTCTGGCACCTCCAGACGAGGTGGCTTGGAGAGATGACTGCAAGTACGGTCCGCTACTGCACGGATCACGCTTCGGTTGGCCGGAGTGACGTCAGATTCTGGTCGGTAAGGCAGGCCCGAAGTGCCACGAAGGGACCAAGCGGATCCTTGTATCTGTCGCAAACTCTTTTAATCTCAGTGCCTTACGACTCGGCCACCATCTCTCTCACTAATTCCTAGTTTTTTTCTCTCATTTATTCGTGGTGGGCCCACCCCGCCGCGAAAGCGCGATACCCTCGCGCCAATGGGTCCGTGGCCGCCTCGTCTGTTTTACGCGCGACGTCCTTGCCCTTGACCGACTGTCGCTGATGTCCGACCTGGAAGCCCGTGCGCTGGATCTGTTCGACGAGTACGTCGACCTGGCGCCGTTGCAGCGTTCCGCTGCCCTCGCACGATTGAAGGATCGAGACTCCCCCCTCCACGACGCGCTGCTGCGCCTGCTGTCGGCCGATGCGGCGGCCCATCCGCTCGAAGTCGCGGCCTTCGACCTCCTGGGCGAGGCGTCGACGGAAGGCGACGATGATGACGCATCGGCGCGCGTGGGCAACCGGCTGGGGCCATGGCGGATCGATCGTGTCCTCGGATCGGGCGGCATGGGAACCGTCTACGGCGCCAGCCGTGCCGATGGCCAGTACGAGAAGCAGGTCGCGCTGAAGTGCATGCGCGCGGAGATCTCGTCGCCTGCGCTGATCGATGCCTTCATGCGCGAGCGCAACCATCTCGCGCAACTCGATCACCCGCATATCGCGCCCTTGCTGGATGGCGGCGTCGAGGCCGACGGCAGGCCCTGGTTCGCGATGCGCCTCGTGCACGGCACCGCCATGGACCTGTGGGCGGACCAGCAGCGGCTCGGGCTCGCGGAGCGCATGCGCCTGCTGCTGCAGGCATGCCAGGCGCTGCGGTATGCCCACGATCACGGCGTGCTGCACCAGGACATCAAGCCCGGCAACCTGCTGGTGTCGACCGACGGCCGCGTACATCTGGTGGATTTCGGGCTGTCGGCCGTCACCGGCAGCCTGCATGGCGCGGCGGCCCCACGGATCGCCGTGTCCAATGGGTACACACCACCGGACGTGCTGTCGGGTGCGGCGGCATCGGTGGCCAGCGATGTCTACTCGATCGGCGTGATGCTGTACCAGTTGCTCGTCGGCGACTGGCCCCGCCCCCTGCTTCCCCTGCATGCCAGCCTCATCGGACTTCCTTCGATGCCTGCCCGCGCGCCGTCCGCGCTGGCGATGTCGAGTTCACCGGAACTGGCGAGGAAACGGGGCGGCCTGGACCCACGACGCCTGCGCAAGCGGCTGCAGGGCGACCTGGATGCCATCGCCATGAAGGCCGTCGCACTGGCGCCGGAGGACCGGTATGCGAGCGTAGATGCGCTGATCGACGACCTGGAACGCTGGCTCACGCGACATCCGGTGGTCGCACGTGGCGGGCGGCGCACCTATGTGTTCGGACGTTTCCTGCAACGGAACGCGCTGGCCAGCGCGCTGGCGGCCAGCGTGGTGGTCGTGGGCACCGCCGGCGCCGGCGTGCTGGGGTGGCTGCATCGCCAGGACCGACAGACGCTGCACGATGCCCAGGCGGTGTCCTCCGTGTTCGAACAGACCCTCGGCAGCGTGACCTTGTCGGGACTGGCGGACACCCGCCCGTCGTCCCGCCATCTGCTGGGGAGGACCGAAGCAGGCCTGCGCGCGCTTTCCCTGGATGCCAGCCCCGCCATCAAGGCGAGGGCGCTCGCTGCTCTGGCACGTAGCTACGCAGCACTGGGCGACTACCGACAGGCCCTGGCGCTGGCGGGCGAAGCCCATGGCCTGCTGTCGAACGATGCGGCCGGCGATGCCGACACCCAGGCCATGCTGGCGATGCTGCTCAACCTGCAGGCGCGCCATGCGGAAGCGCGTGATGTCGCCACGCAGGGACTGCAGCGCTCGACATCCACCCAGACGAGCGCAGACCCCTCCACGCTCGGACTGCTGGTCGAGTTGGCACGCGCGCACTGGGGATTGTCCGAGTACGACGCCGCATTCGACGCGCTCGCCTTCGCACAACGCAGCGCCGCCGGCACGTCCTCGCAGACGGCCCTCGACATGCAGGTGGAACTGCTCGTGCTGCGTGCACAGTGGCATCTCCAGCTGCTGGACCTGACGGCCGCGGACATCGAGCTGCAGAACGCGGCCCGCGCAGCGCACGCAAGCGCGCCGACCGTGAAGGAGAGCGTGAGTGAAGCCATGCTCCCGCTGCTGATGCTCCGGGAGCGTTATGCGGAAGCTTCCGAACGGGCCACCGCACTGTTCGATGCGCGTCGCCAGCGCCTGGGTGCGCATCATCCCGATACCGCACGAAGCCTGCGCCTGCAGCTTGACGTCGCTTCGCGAACCCCAGGCAACGCCGCCCTCGCGACCACCGCCGTGCAGGCGGCACACGAGGCCATCCTCGCCACCTACGGTGCCCGGCACCCGGAGTACGCACAGCTGCTGCTGCTCGAGGCCCGCGTCGCATCACGCGGCGACGCAGGCAAAGGCGCAGCCCTTTCGCGACAGGCGGTCCAACTGCTGGAGAGCACGCTGGGTCCGCGTCATCCCACGACACTGGATGCGAAGGAGGAGCAGGCGACGGCGTTGCTGGCCTTCGCCCACCAGACGCCTGCCATGTCCGCGCCACTCCCGTTGCGCGAAGCGATCAGTCTGCTGCAGGAAGTGATCCACGCCACCGGGCAGCGTCACTGGCCGTCACCCGGTGCCCGGCACCTGCTGGCGCAGGCGCTGCTGCAACGCGCCCGTCTTGCCGGCCCGACGTCGGTTGCGGATCGGCGTCAGGCCGAAACCCTGCTGCAGGACGCACTGGTGGAAGCCAGTCGGCACTTCGGTGCGCGCCATGCCAGCACTACCACGATCCGCGCGACGCTGGTGCGGGACTATCAACCGGACGCGGCCCAGGCGGGGCCCCAGCCAGATCATCGTCTCGATGACGCGCCTTCTCGCGGCGGAGCGCCTCGCTGAGGCGCCGCACCGTCGGACCGGACCGGACGTCAGTACGTGCCGACCAGGTTCAGGAACCAGCCCTTGTGGTCGTAGTCGAAGTCGGTCAGGTCGTCGCTGAAGTCGGTGAAGTTGTAACCCACACCGATACGGAAGTTCTTGCTGAGGTCGCGATCGACACCCAGCAGGACGCCCTGCTTCGACCCACCGTCATCCACGTCGAGCCAGCGGTACTCCGCCAAGGCATGCCACTGCGTGCGCAGGTCGTAGCGCACCTGCGCCGCCGCGAACGTGGTGGCCGAATCCAGCCACACGCCCGTGCCACGCCCCATGCGCACTTCGCCTTCGCGGCGCGCCAGCTTGCCGGCGAATTCCCAGCGCTGGTCCAGCTTGTACACGCCTTCGAATGAGAGGATCTGCGACTTCTGGTCGTAGTCCGCGCCGCCGATCTGGCCGAGTGTGGCCAGGTCGTACAGGTAGGTGTAACGGCCGAACAGGCCCCAGCGCTGGTTGTCCCAGGGACGGTAAGCGAAGCCCACGTTGCCTTCGATGAAGCGGGCGCTGGCCAGCGGATCCAGCTGATCGTCGGTGTCTGCGTAATTCAACCGTGCCGCGATGCGCCAGCTCTCGTTGAACTTGTGCGTCAGGCGGTTCGTGCTGACCCACTGCTCACGCTGCTCGGCACCGTTGTCCTCGCGCCACTCCAGCTTGCTCTGCCAGTCGGTATCCGGCGACGTGCGACCACCCGACACGCTGATCGCGCGGCGATCGACATTGCCGCCCGCCGTGTTGGTCAGCTCGCCATCGGACAGCGTGAACCCCATGTTCCAACCCTGGGCCGGATAGAAATCCATGCCGAAGGTATGCGCCAGCCCGGAAGCATCACGCTCCTTCAGGAACTGGCTCTCGTTGTACAGGTTGACCTGGTTGGACAGGCGCCAGCGCTGGCCCAGCGTCCAGCCATTCTGGGCGCTGCGGTTGAACACCGAATCGTAGTCGGTGGTATCGGTCGAGTAGGTGTACGCGCCGTAGATCGAGTGTTCCGCGGTCAGGCGATGCTCGGCATTGACGGTGGCGGCTTCGCCACGGTCGCCCGTGGTGACTTCCGCACCCACGGACGACTGGTTGCCGTACAGGTACTTGCCACCGAGGGTCAGTGCGTTGTTGTCGGCGTACTCGCCGCCATCGTCGTCCAGCGTCACCTGCCCGATACCGTACAGCTCCAGCGAGCTGCCGAAGCGGTGCAGGTACTTCAACGCACCCAGCGTGCCGGCGGCATCGGCCGCGGTGCCTTCCTGATCCACGCGGCGGACTTCCGCACTGAATGTGCTGGCGTCATTGACGCGCCATTCCAGCGTGGCCTGCGCCTGCGTCAACGTTTCCACGCCGCTCTCGGCACGGGTGTAGCGCGTGTACAGGCCCAGGTTGGGCGTGAACTGGCCCAGCAGCTCGGCACCGTATTCGGTGACCGGACGGCCGGTGTCGTAGCGCGAGATGGAATAGCCCGCGCTGGTGTTGCGCCACCACGCACCGACACTCCAGTCCTGCTCGGTCCAGCCCAGTTCCTTGAAGTTGGCGCGCGCTTCCAGCGACTTGGCGTCGCCTTCGCGGAACAGCGCGGTGTCGTTCTGCTGGATGAAGCTCAGGCCGCCGTTGTCGGAGAAGAACACCGGTGCGCCGAACGACTCGGTCTGCGCGTACTCGGCCTTGATGTAGGTGCCCTTGCCGGCCTGCAGGGTGAGATCGCCAGCCGCCAGCGTGTAGTCCTCGCCCGCACGGTTCTCCTGCACGTAGGTCGCTCCCACGCCAACGTGGTTACCGAACCAGTGCTTGCCGCGGAAGCCGGCGGTGATGTCGTCGGCATCGAAGCCCGACGGCACCCATTCGTAGTCCACGATCAGGCGCTGCTCGAAACCGTCCAGCGGCGTATCGCGGGTCAGCGTGGGCGCGTTCTCACGGGTGATCTGGGCCAGCGGGCGCGTCAGCAGCACGCGACCCTGCAGTTCGTCGATCTCATAGTCGGTGCCACGCTGCAGGACCACGCGGTTCTCGGTGCGTCCGGTGGTCAGGTCGCGGATCTCCAGCGTCACCACGTCGGAGCCCGGCAACAGGTCGGTGTGCCGCAGGTAGTACAGGCTGCCGCCGGTACCGATGAACTCGTTGTGGCCCGGCGCGGTTTCCGCCCGGGAACCGAACACGCGCACTTCGCTTCCGGGATCGCCCCAGCGGTTGGTCGCATTGGAGCGCCAGTTCAACGCCGCGCCGTACAGCGAGCGCTGGTACTGGGCGTACTCGGTGCCGGTGATGCCGGTGCTGTAGTTGCCCCACAGCGCCTGGTTCTTGTCCCAGTCCACGCGCAGGTAGAAGCGGCCCATCGTGTCCACGTCGCGGTACGTCGTGGAGTCGTCGCCATAGACGGGGTAGTACAGGTCCGGATCGAGGCGACGGAAGATGTCCTGGGGATCGGCTTTCGTGAAGCCGTCGAACAGGCGCTCGAGGTCGCGCTGGGTGGTGTCGGCCTGCGCGGTGACCAGATACTTGCCGGCGTATTTGGCCTTGCCATAGAACGCGAGGCGACCGTCGCTGATCACGTCGTCCTGATAGCGCGTGTCGTTGGCGAACGCGGCGCCCGAACCGCTGACCTTGTTCTGCGAGACGGTGACGTCGGCCAGGCCGACGCCGAAGAAGTAGCGGCCCGTCACGTCCACGTCCAACGCGTGCGTCGCGGCCCGTCCGCTGCCGTCACCATGGCCGGTCTCGCCCACTCCGATCTCGAAGCGGTGGCGGCCCACCGGCACCAGATACTCGGCGACGAACTTGCGCTCCAGATCCACCGGATACTGCTCGCCGTTGATGGTCAGCTGCGCCCGGTCGGGGATATTGCGGCCCTGGATGCGGATGCGGGAGCCGTACATCGGGATGTTCTGTTGACGCAACCCATTGCCGGAGAACACGTCGTCCAGCTGACGCTGCGCCTGCGCCTGCTCGCTCGACAACGACGTGCCGAGCGCACGCTCGGCGCTGTCGCGCAGCAGGTTCGCGCCGCGCTCGGCCTCTTCCGGAGACACCAGCTGCAGCGTGCGCGGATAGGTCTCATCGAAGCTGTCGCCCTCACCGTAGGCGCGCAGCACGTAGACGAGTTCGTCGCCCTTGCGGAACGGATACCTGGCCGGCAGCGCGCCATCCCAATCGGCCTGGGTCACGCCGGCCACATCCAGCGGCACGGTGGCGATCGGCTCGATCAGGTCGGCATCGCTACTGCGATAGAGCGAGATTTCCAGGCGCTTGATGAAGGCCGGGTAGTTGCCCCGCACGTAGAACTGCACTGGCTTGGTGATGCGCTGGCCGTCGAACGACACGATCGTCGGGGCGGACACCGACAGCTCCGGCTGGCCGAGCGTGGGATCCTCGGTCGCCCAGATGGCGCCGCCGCCGGGCAGGTCGATGGAGAACTTGCCCATCGCCGTCGCCTTGCCGGGCTGCTCGGTCGCCACGGTCACGCGGCGGTCGGGCTGCAGGGCCGGAGACGAGGACTGCTCGCTCGTGCCTTGGGTGACCGGCCTGTCGTAGCTGCGCGTGCGCAGCCGGAACAGCAGGCCCTCCTCGCCGGCGCACTGTTGGCCATCGCATTCCACCGGTGCCGCCGCCTCGCCGGTCTTCGCCGGGGCCGGCACAGGCGCCTGCGCGGCGGCGACCGGGGTGGCACCCGCCAACAGTCCGATCAGCGTGTAGTCCAGCAGCTTCATCTTCATACGCTTCTTCATGATCCGCCCCTTCACTTGCGCACGCCGACAGGGGCTGTCGGATCGTTACTGGATTCCACGCGAACGTTGGCGCGCACCTCCGGGCTCAGTCGCTTGGCAAGGGCCTCGTAGACCGCTTTTGCACGGCGCATGCCAAGGGCGGTGTTGTACGCATGCGAACCCCGCACATCGGTATGGCCGACGATGGCGATGCTGCCGCCGCCCCGCTTCTCCAGTGCCGCCGCCACCTTGTCCAGCAACGGTTCGAACTCCGGACGGATCGCCGCCTTGTCGGTGTCGAACAGCACCGTGCCAAGAAGCGCGCCGCCTTCATCCACGCCGACGACCAGCGAACCTGGATCGTCGACGTTGCCGCGCACGCTGACCACCAGCGCCTGCGCGACGGTCGGTTCCAGCATCTCCAGCAACGCAGCCTTGACCGCGTTGGCGCGTTCGAACGCCAGGGGCTCGGCATCGCCGTTGGCACTGATCACCACCTCGCCGCCGCCGTGCTTGCGCACCTGGGCAGCCATCGCTTCGATCACCGGCTGGTACTGCACGCGGACCTCGGCACTGCCGGGCGCGAAGAACACCTCGCCCAGCTCCAGCTCCACCTGCTCGCTGCCACCCTCGATCACCTGTTCGGGCAGCTTCACGCCGAAGTCGAAGCGCACCGGCACACCGGGAGTGATCCGACGGAGCAGCGGGTTGTCGGTGGTGAACTCGGCACCGGACGGCAGCGTGGACGGGTCGACCTTCAGGATGAAGTTGCGGCCACGCTCCCATGCGCCGCCCGACATGCCTGCCAGGTGATAGCGGCCGTACTGGTCGGTCTCGATCAGCAGACCTTCCACCGACGCGATGCGGACACCGGGGATGCCACGCTCGTCGATGCCGGCGTTGCGGATGACGTAGTCGACCACGTAGCCGCTCTCACCCTGCGCCACACGACGCTCGACCGTCGGCGCTGCCGCGGTCAGGCCCTTGGCGGCATCACCGGACTGCTCGATGCGCGTGTTGCCCACGGCATCCATGCGCACCGTGACGCCCTGGTCGCTGGTCAGCACGAAGTCGTCGGTGAAGGCCAGCTCGCTCAAGCGCTGCCGGATGACCACTTCATGGGCGTCCACCGGGTCCGCGGGCGACTGGCGACCGCTGATCGTGCCGACCGCGATGCCATGCAGCATCGGCGAGCTGGCATCCGGCTCGGGCTGCGGGCCCGCGCCATGGTCCAAGGTGGTCGAGTTGGCGATATAGGCGCCCGGCGCGAAACCGCCCTGCACCTTCACGCCGCCCAGCGTAGCGCTGTCCTGCCAGCCGTCGCCGTCGCGGTCGTTGAAGACCGTACCGAACAGCAGGCTGTCATCCAGCATCGCATCGGCGGTCAACTGCACCTCCGCTGTGGCCACGTTCGACACCGGCTCATCGATCGACGAACGCACCTGCGCCTGGTTGATGTGGGCGCCCGGACGCACGCCCGCGCCCACCCGCAACACGTACACCAGCGTGGCGGTCTCGCCGGCACGCACGTCCACGCCTGCGAAGCGTAGCGGCTGGTGGCCCGAGACGGTCGCCATCTGGTCGGCATCGGCCGCCAACAGCGAACCCTCGACATAGCTGAAGCCAGCCGCCGGCGTGTCCGTGATGCTGCCATTGACCAGGTCGGTGCTGCCCACGTTCTCCACCGTCAGCGTGTAGCGGACCAGGTCACCAATGCGCACCTCGCGCACGCCGGCCGACTTGCTCAGGCGGATCTCCGGCAGGCCGACCAGATGCTCGGTGCTGCAGGTCTGGCAGGTCGGCGGCGGATCGGTCGGATCCGCGCCGCTGGCCACGACCACGTTCGTCACGCGACCCGTCACCGACGCATTCACGGTGGCCGTGTAGGTGAACGTCTGTGTACCCACCGGCGTACCAGCCGGCACGATGCAGGTGATGGTCGTGCCGTTGTAGGCGCAGCCAGCCGGCATGGCGCCCAGCGTCAGCCCGCGATCCGGCGTGTCCACCAGGGTCACGGCGGAATCCAGAGCCGCCTGGCCAACCTGCACCGACAAGGTGTAGGTGATCACCTGGCCAGGCTGCACGGTCGCACCGTTGGCGGGATCGGAGCCCTTGTTCACCACCACCGTCGGCGTTGCCACCGGCGTCTCGATGTCGCACTCGTTCGCACACACCGGGTTATCGGTACCCGTACCGACCACCGCATTGCGGACCACGCCGCTCGCCTGGTCGTTGACCGTCGCGGTGTAGGTGACCGTGTAGACGCCTGGCACCGTGCCCTCCGGCAGCGTGCACACCAGCGGACTGGTCGCGCTGCAGGTGTAGGCACCCGCCGAGGTCACCGTCCCGAACGTCAGGCCTGTGCCCAGCGTGTCGGTCAGGGTGATTGCGCTGGAGGTCGGCGCTGCCGCCACCGTCGCAGACAACGTATAGGTGATCACGTCGCCCGCGACCACGCTGGTCTTGCCTGCCGGCAGCACGGCAGACTTGCCGTAGCTGACGATGGCCGGCAACGGCTCGGTCACGATGGTTTCGGTCTGGCACGCGCCCTGGCAGGTCGGGGCGTCATCGCCCGTCGCCACCACCACGTTGCGCACGAAGCCGGTCGCCAGTTCGTTCACGATTGCGGTGTAGGTCACCAGATAGGTGCCCGGCACCGTATTCGCCGGCAGCGTGCACACCAGCGGATTGCCCGTGCCGCAGCTCAGGCTGCCCGCCGTCACCGCACCCAGCGTCAGGCCCTGGCCCAGCGTGTCGGTCAGCGTGACCGGCGACGTGGTCGCAGCATCGCCGACCACGACCTGCAGGTTGTAGGTGAGGGTGTCCCCCACCGAGACCTCGGTCTGCCCGATCGGGAGGATGACCGACTTGCTGAAGGTCACCGCCGGGTTCTGCACCGGGGTGTCGATCGTCGTCGTGCAGCCCGGATCCGTGCTGCCCGCCGGACAGGCCGGACTCGTCACCACCGCCGTGTTGCGGATCGTGCCCGCATCCGCGTCAGCCTGGGTCACCGTATACGTGCCCACCAGCTCGCAGCTCGCGCCCGGCGCCACGCTGGCGCAGGTGACGGTTGACGGTGTGGTCAGCGCATCGCCCACCACCACGCTGCTCAACGTCGTGTTGCCCGTGTTGGTCATCGTCACCGTATAGGTCAGCACGTCACCCACCACGACGGCGCCACCGGTGCTGTCGTTGGTCAATGCCTTCACCAGGGTCTGCGAAGACGTCTGCGTGATCGGCGTGGTCGTCGTGCCGGTCACCGGATCGGTCTCATTCGAGTCCGCCGTCGCCGTGTTCACCACCTGGCCCGCGTCAACGTCCGTCTGCTGCACGGCATAGCTGCCCGTCAGCGTGCACGTCGCACCCGGCGCCAGCGTCGCGCACGTCGTGCTGTTCGGCGCCGCCAGCAGCGGATCGCTCACCACCACGTTGTTCAGCGTCACCGTGCCGCTGTTGGTCGCCACCACGCTGTAGCTGATCGTCGAGCCCAGCGCGTACGGACCCGTCGAGGTCACACTCTTGGCCACCGTCAGAGCCGAGCTCTGCGTGATCGGCGTGGTCGTCGTGCCGGTCACCGGATCGGTCTCATTCGAGTCCGCCGTCGCCGTGTTCACCACCTGGCCCGCGTCAACGTCCGTCTGCTGCACGGCATAGCTGCCCGTCAGCGTGCACGTCGCACCCGGCGCCAGCGTCGCGCACGTCGTGCTGTTCGGCGCCGCCAGCAGCGGATCGCTCACCACCACGTTGTTCAGCGTCACCGTGCCGCTGTTGGTCGCCACCACGCTGTAGCTGATCGTCGAGCCCAGCGCGTACGGACCCGTCGAGGTCACACTCTTGGCCACCGTCAGAGCCGAGCTCTGCGTGATCGGCGTGGTCGTCGTGCCGGTCACCGGATCGGTCTCATTCGAGTCCGCCGTCGCCGTGTTCACCACCTGGCCCGCGTCAACGTCCGTCTGCTGCACGGCATAGCTGCCCGTCAGCGTGCACGTCGCACCCGGCGCCAGCGTCGCGCACGTCGTGCTGTTCGGCGCCGCCAGCAGCGGATCGCTCACCACCACGTTGTTCAGCGTCACCGTGCCGCTGTTGGTCGCCACCACGCTGTAGCTGATCGTCGAGCCCAGCGCGTACGGACCCGTCGAGGTCACACTCTTGGCCACCGTCAGAGCCGAGCTCTGCGTGATCGGCGTGGTCGTCGTGCCGGTCACCGGATCGGTCTCATTCGAGTCCGCCGTCGCCGTGTTCACCACCTGGCCCGCGTCAACGTCCGTCTGCTGCACGGCATAGCTGCCCGTCAGCGTGCACGTCGCACCCGGCGCCAGCGTCGCGCACGTCGTGCTGTTCGGCGCCGCCAGCAGCGGATCGCTCACCACCACGTTGTTCAGCGTCACCGTGCCGCTGTTGGTCGCCACCACGCTGTAGCTGATCGTCGAGCCCAGCGCGTACGGACCCGTCGAGGTCACACTCTTGGCCACCGTCAGAGCCGAGCTCTGCGTGATCGGCGTGGTCGTCGTGCCGGTCACCGGATCGGTCTCATTCGAGTCCGCCGTCGCCGTGTTCACCACCTGGCCCGCGTCAACGTCCGTCTGCTGCACGGCATAGCTGCCCGTCAGCGTGCACGTCGCACCCGGCGCCAGCGTCGCGCACGTCGTGCTGTTCGGCGCCGCCAGCAGCGGATCGCTCACCACCACGTTGTTCAGCGTCACCGTGCCGCTGTTGGTCGCCACCACGCTGTAGCTGATCGTCGAGCCCAGCGCGTACGGACCCGTCGAGGTCACACTCTTGGCCACCGTCAGAGCCGAGCTCTGCGTGATCGGCGTGGTCGTCGTGCCGGTCACCGGATCGGTCTCATTCGAGTCCGCCGTCGCCGTGTTCACCACCTGGCCCGCGTCAACGTCCGTCTGCTGCACGGCATAGCTGCCCGTCAGCGTGCACGTCGCACCCGGCGCCAGCGTCGCGCACGTCGTGCTGTTCGGCGCCGCCAGCAGCGGATCGCTCACCACCACGTTGTTCAGCGTCACCGTGCCGCTGTTGGTCGCCACCACGCTGTAGCTGATCGTCGAGCCCAGCGCGTACGGACCCGTCGAGGTCACACTCTTGGCCACCGTCAGAGCCGAGCTCTGCGTGATCGGCGTGGTCGTCGTGCCGGTCACCGGATCGGTCTCATTCGAGTCCGCCGTCGCCGTGTTCACCACCTGGCCCGCGTCAACGTCCGTCTGCTGCACGGCATAGCTGCCCGTCAGCGTGCACGTCGCACCCGGCGCCAGCGTCGCGCACGTCGTGCTGTTCGGCGCCGCCAGCAGCGGATCGCTCACCACCACGTTGTTCAGCGTCACCGTGCCGCTGTTGGTCGCCACCACGCTGTAGCTGATCGTCGAGCCCAGCGCGTACGGACCCGTCGAGGTCACACTCTTGGCCACCGTCAGAGCCGAGCTCTGCGTGATCGGCGTGGTCGTCGTGCCGGTCACCGGATCGGTCTCATTCGAGTCCGCCGTCGCCGTGTTCACCACCTGGCCCGCGTCAACGTCCGTCTGCTGCACGGCATAGCTGCCCGTCAGCGTGCACGTCGCACCCGGCGCCAGCGTCGCGCACGTCGTGCTGTTCGGCGCCGCCAGCAGCGGATCGCTCACCACCACGTTGTTCAGCGTCACCGTGCCGCTGTTGGTCGCCACCACGCTGTAGCTGATCGTCGAGCCCAGCGCGTACGGACCCGTCGAGGTCACACTCTTGGCCACCGTCAGAGCCGAGCTCTGCGTGATCGGCGTGGTCGTCGTGCCGGTCACCGGATCGGTCTCATTCGAGTCCGCCGTCGCCGTGTTCACCACCTGGCCCGCGTCAACGTCCGTCTGCTGCACGGCATAGCTGCCCGTCAGCGTGCACGTCGCACCCGGCGCCAGCGTCGCGCACGTCGTGCTGTTCGGCGCCGCCAGCAGCGGATCGCTCACCACCACGTTGTTCAGCGTCACCGTGCCGCTGTTGGTCGCCACCACGCTGTAGCTGATCGTCGAGCCCAGCGCGTACGGACCCGTCGAGGTCACACTCTTGGCCACCGTCAGAGCCGAGCTCTGCGTGATCGGCGTGGTCGTCGTGCCGGTCACCGGATCGGTCTCATTCGAGTCCGCCGTCGCCGTGTTCACCACCTGGCCCGCGTCAACGTCCGTCTGCTGCACGGCATAGCTGCCCGTCAGCGTGCACGTCGCACCCGGCGCCAGCGTCGCGCACGTCGTGCTGTTCGGCGCCGCCAGCAGCGGATCGCTCACCACCACGTTGTTCAGCGTCACCGTGCCGCTGTTGGTCGCCACCACGCTGTAGCTGATCGTCGAGCCCAGCGCGTACGGACCCGTCGAGGTCACACTCTTGGCCACCGTCAGAGCCGAGCTCTGCGTGATCGGCGTGGTCGTCGTGCCGGTCACCGGATCGGTCTCATTCGAGTCCGCCGTCGCCGTGTTCACCACCTGGCCCGCGTCAACGTCCGTCTGCTGCACGGCATAGCTGCCCGTCAGCGTGCACGTCGCACCCGGCGCCAGCGTCGCGCACGTCGTGCTGTTCGGCGCCGCCAGCAGCGGATCGCTCACCACCACGTTGTTCAGCGTCACCGTGCCGCTGTTGGTCGCCACCACGCTGTAGCTGATCGTCGAGCCCAGCGCGTACGGACCCGTCGAGGTCACACTCTTGGCCACCGTCAGAGCCGAGCTCTGCGTGATCGGCGTGGTCGTCGTGCCGGTCACCGGATCGGTCTCATTCGAGTCCGCCGTCGCCGTGTTCACCACCTGGCCCGCGTCAACGTCCGTCTGCTGCACGGCATAGCTGCCCGTCAGCGTGCACGTCGCACCCGGCGCCAGCGTCGCGCACGTCGTGCTGTTCGGCGCCGCCAGCAGCGGATCGCTCACCACCACGTTGTTCAGCGTCACCGTGCCGCTGTTGGTCGCCACCACGCTGTAGCTGATCGTCGAGCCCAGCGCGTACGGACCCGTCGAGGTCACACTCTTGGCCACCGTCAGAGCCGAGCTCTGCGTGATCGGCGTGGTCGTCGTGCCGGTCACCGGATCGGTCTCATTCGAGTCCGCCGTCGCCGTGTTCACCACCTGGCCCGCGTCAACGTCCGTCTGCTGCACGGCATAGCTGCCCGTCAGCGTGCACGTCGCACCCGGCGCCAGCGTCGCGCACGTCGTGCTGTTCGGCGCCGCCAGCAGCGGATCGCTCACCACCACGTTGTTCAGCGTCACCGTGCCGCTGTTGGTCGCCACCACGCTGTAGCTGATCGTCGAGCCCAGCGCGTACGGACCCGTCGAGGTCACACTCTTGGCCACCGTCAGAGCCGAGCTCTGCGTGATCGGCGTGGTCGTCGTGCCGGTCACCGGATCGGTCTCATTCGAGTCCGCCGTCGCCGTGTTCACCACCTGGCCCGCGTCAACGTCCGTCTGCTGCACGGCATAGCTGCCCGTCAGCGTGCACGTCGCACCCGGCGCCAGCGTCGCGCACGTCGTGCTGTTCGGCGCCGCCAGCAGCGGATCGCTCACCACCACGTTGTTCAGCGTCACCGTGCCGCTGTTGGTCGCCACCACGCTGTAGCTGATCGTCGAGCCCAGCGCGTACGGACCCGTCGAGGTCACACTCTTGGCCACCGTCAGAGCCGAGCTCTGCGTGATCGGCGTGGTCGTCGTGCCGGTCACCGGATCGGTCTCATTCGAGTCCGCCGTCGCCGTGTTCACCACCTGGCCCGCGTCAACGTCCGTCTGCTGCACGGCATAGCTGCCCGTCAGCGTGCACGTCGCACCCGGCGCCAGCGTCGCGCACGTCGTGCTGTTCGGCGCCGCCAGCAGCGGATCGCTCACCACCACGTTGTTCAGCGTCACCGTGCCGCTGTTGGTCGCCACCACGCTGTAGCTGATCGTCGAGCCCAGCGCGTACGGACCCGTCGAGGTCACACTCTTGGCCACCGTCAGAGCCGAGCTCTGCGTGATCGGCGTGGTCGTCGTGCCGGTCACCGGATCGGTCTCATTCGAGTCCGCCGTCGCCGTGTTCACCACCTGGCCCGCGTCAACGTCCGTCTGCTGCACGGCATAGCTGCCCGTCAGCGTGCACGTCGCACCCGGCGCCAGCGTCGCGCACGTCGTGCTGTTCGGCGCCGCCAGCAGCGGATCGCTCACCACCACGTTGTTCAGCGTCACCGTGCCGCTGTTGGTCGCCACCACGCTGTAGCTGATCGTCGAGCCCAGCGCGTACGGACCCGTCGAGGTCACACTCTTGGCCACCGTCAGAGCCGAGCTCTGCGTGATCGGCGTGGTCGTCGTGCCGGTCACCGGATCGGTCTCATTCGAGTCCGCCGTCGCCGTGTTCACCACCTGGCCCGCGTCAACGTCCGTCTGCTGCACGGCATAGCTGCCCGTCAGCGTGCACGTCGCACCCGGCGCCAGCGTCGCGCACGTCGTGCTGTTCGGCGCCGCCAGCAGCGGATCGCTCACCACCACGTTGTTCAGCGTCACCGTGCCGCTGTTGGTCGCCACCACGCTGTAGCTGATCGTCGAGCCCAGCGCGTACGGACCCGTCGAGGTCACACTCTTGGCCACCGTCAGAGCCGAGCTCTGCGTGATCGGCGTGGTCGTCGTGCCGGTCACCGGATCGGTCTCATTCGAGTCCGCCGTCGCCGTGTTCACCACCTGGCCCGCGTCAACGTCCGTCTGCTGCACGGCATAGCTGCCCGTCAGCGTGCACGTCGCACCCGGCGCCAGCGTCGCGCACGTCGTGCTGTTCGGCGCCGCCAGCAGCGGATCGCTCACCACCACGTTGTTCAGCGTCACCGTGCCGCTGTTGGTCGCCACCACGCTGTAGCTGATCGTCGAGCCCAGCGCGTACGGACCCGTCGAGGTCACACTCTTGGCCACCGTCAGAGCCGAGCTCTGCGTGATCGGCGTGGTCGTCGTGCCGGTCACCGGATCGGTCTCATTCGAGTCCGCCGTCGCCGTGTTCACCACCTGGCCCGCGTCAACGTCCGTCTGCTGCACGGCATAGCTGCCCGTCAGCGTGCACGTCGCACCCGGCGCCAGCGTCGCGCACGTCGTGCTGTTCGGCGCCGCCAGCAGCGGATCGCTCACCACCACGTTGTTCAGCGTCACCGTGCCGCTGTTGGTCGCCACCACGCTGTAGCTGATCGTCGAGCCCAGCGCGTACGGACCCGTCGAGGTCACACTCTTGGCCACCGTCAGAGCCGAGCTCTGCGTGATCGGCGTGGTCGTCGTGCCGGTCACCGGATCGGTCTCATTCGAGTCCGCCGTCGCCGTGTTCACCACCTGGCCCGCGTCAACGTCCGTCTGCTGCACGGCATAGCTGCCCGTCAGCGTGCACGTCGCACCCGGCGCCAGCGTCGCGCACGTCGTGCTGTTCGGCGCCGCCAGCAGCGGATCGCTCACCACCACGTTGTTCAGCGTCACCGTGCCGCTGTTGGTCGCCACCACGCTGTAGCTGATCGTCGAGCCCAGCGCGTACGGACCCGTCGAGGTCACACTCTTGGCCACCGTCAGAGCCGAGCTCTGCGTGATCGGCGTGGTCGTCGTGCCGGTCACCGGATCGGTCTCATTCGAGTCCGCCGTCGCCGTGTTCACCACCTGGCCCGCGTCAACGTCCGTCTGCTGCACGGCATAGCTGCCCGTCAGCGTGCACGTCGCACCCGGCGCCAGCGTCGCGCACGTCGTGCTGTTCGGCGCCGCCAGCAGCGGATCGCTCACCACCACGTTGTTCAGCGTCACCGTGCCGCTGTTGGTCGCCACCACGCTGTAGCTGATCGTCGAGCCCAGCGCGTACGGACCCGTCGAGGTCACACTCTTGGCCACCGTCAGAGCCGAGCTCTGCGTGATCGGCGTGGTCGTCGTGCCGGTCACCGGATCGGTCTCATTCGAGTCCGCCGTCGCCGTGTTCACCACCTGGCCCGCGTCAACGTCCGTCTGCTGCACGGCATAGCTGCCCGTCAGCGTGCACGTCGCACCCGGCGCCAGCGTCGCGCACGTCGTGCTGTTCGGCGCCGCCAGCAGCGGATCGCTCACCACCACGTTGTTCAGCGTCACCGTGCCGCTGTTGGTCGCCACCACGCTGTAGCTGATCGTCGAGCCCAGCGCGTACGGACCCGTCGAGGTCACACTCTTGGCCACCGTCAGAGCCGAGCTCTGCGTGATCGGCGTGGTCGTCGTGCCGGTCACCGGATCGGTCTCATTCGAGTCCGCCGTCGCCGTGTTCACCACCTGGCCCGCGTCAACGTCCGTCTGCTGCACGGCATAGCTGCCCGTCAGCGTGCACGTCGCACCCGGCGCCAGCGTCGCGCACGTCGTGCTGTTCGGCGCCGCCAGCAGCGGATCGCTCACCACCACGTTGTTCAGCGTCACCGTGCCGCTGTTGGTCGCCACCACGCTGTAGCTGATCGTCGAGCCCAGCGCGTACGGACCCGTCGAGGTCACACTCTTGGCCACCGTCAGAGCCGAGCTCTGCGTGATCGGCGTGGTCGTCGTGCCGGTCACCGGATCGGTCTCATTCGAGTCCGCCGTCGCCGTGTTCACCACCTGGCCCGCGTCAACGTCCGTCTGCTGCACGGCATAGCTGCCCGTCAGCGTGCACGTCGCACCCGGCGCCAGCGTCGCGCACGTCGTGCTGTTCGGCGCCGCCAGCAGCGGATCGCTCACCACCACGTTGTTCAGCGTCACCGTGCCGCTGTTGGTCGCCACCACGCTGTAGCTGATCGTCGAGCCCAGCGCGTACGGACCCGTCGAGGTCACACTCTTGGCCACCGTCAGAGCCGAGCTCTGCGTGATCGGCGTGGTCGTCGTGCCGGTCACCGGATCGGTCTCATTCGAGTCCGCCGTCGCCGTGTTCACCACCTGGCCCGCGTCAACGTCCGTCTGCTGCACGGCATAGCTGCCCGTCAGCGTGCACGTCGCACCCGGCGCCAGCGTCGCGCACGTCGTGCTGTTCGGCGCCGCCAGCAGCGGATCGCTCACCACCACGTTGTTCAGCGTCACCGTGCCGCTGTTGGTCGCCACCACGCTGTAGCTGATCGTCGAGCCCAGCGCGTACGGACCCGTCGAGGTCACACTCTTGGCCACCGTCAGAGCCGAGCTCTGCGTGATCGGCGTGGTCGTCGTGCCGGTCACCGGATCGGTCTCATTCGAGTCCGCCGTCGCCGTGTTCACCACCTGGCCCGCGTCAACGTCCGTCTGCTGCACGGCATAGCTGCCCGTCAGCGTGCACGTCGCACCCGGCGCCAGCGTCGCGCACGTCGTGCTGTTCGGCGCCGCCAGCAGCGGATCGCTCACCACCACGTTGTTCAGCGTCACCGTGCCGCTGTTGGTCGCCACCACGCTGTAGCTGATCGTCGAGCCCAGCGCGTACGGACCCGTCGAGGTCACACTCTTGGCCACCGTCAGAGCCGAGCTCTGCGTGATCGGCGTGGTCGTCGTGTCAGGCGGCGAGGTCACGGCCGGGGCGGAGGGAGGCGTGCCCGTGGCCGTGGCGCTGTTGTTCACCACACCGGCATCGATGTTCGCCTGGGTGATCGCATAACTGGCCGTGCAGGTGGTGCTCGCACCCGGAGCCAGCGCGGTCACCGGACATGCCGCTGCTGCCGTCAGGAGCGGATCGTTGATCACGATGCCCGTCAGGGGAGTGTTGCCGGTGTTGGTCACCAGGAACGAATAGGCGATCGTACTGCCCACCGTGCCGCCGCTCGGCGCGCCAGCCGACTTGTCGATCGTCAGCGCAGGCGCCGCCGCGATGACGACGGTCGCGACAGCACTGTCGCAGGTCACGGGCACCGTCGCGGGACTGGTGCAGATCTGATAGGGATAGCTGTAGCTACCCGCTGCAGTGTTCGCAGCTACGGTGATGGTGCCGTTGGCACCCATCGTGATGCTGCCAACCGCGGGCACAGGTGCCGCACCCGGCGTCAGCGTGACGTTGGTACCGATGACCGCCGCCACATTGTTGGTGGTGTCGTTGGCGATGACGCTGGCCGTAGTGCCGCCCGCAGCAGGAACGGTGTAGCTGTCGTCCACCGCGTCGATCGTCGGCCTCACCGTCGTGACCACCGGCGGGGTGGTGCAGCCGGTGCCCACGCAGTCCGGGTCGCCACCGCCGGTCACCACCGCCGTGTTCGACACGCTGGACGCTGCCGATGCCGTCGGCGTCACGTTGATCGTGAAGCTTCTGGTGTTGCCTGGCGCCACGTTCGACAGACCCGCCGCCACCGGACAGGTCACCGTCTGGCCGCTGGTTGTGCAGCCGACCGCTGTGTTGATCGTTAGGCCCGCAGGCACGACGTCAGTGATCGTCGCGGCCGCCGTCGTCGGCGCCGTGCCGTTGTTGGTCACCGTGACGACATAGTTGTAGGCCGTGCCTACCACTGCCGTCGCCGGACCGCTCTTGGCGATCACCAGGTTCGGGGCCGTGACCGTCGTGACCACCGGCGGGGTGGTGCAGCCGGTGCCCACGCAGTCCGGGTCACCACCGCCGGTCACCACCGCCGTGTTCGACACGCTCGCTGCTGCCGATGCCGTCGGCGTCACGTTGATCGTGAAGCTCGCCGTGTTCCCTGGCGCCACGTTCGACAGGTTCGCCGGTACCGAGCAGGTCACGGTCTGGCCGCTGATCGAGCAGCCGGTCGCCGAGTTGATCGTCAGGCCCGCCGGCACCGCATCGGTCACCGTCGCGATGGCCGTCGTTGGCGCCGTGCCGTTGTTGGTCACCGTAACGACGTAGTTGTAGGCCGTACCCACCACCGCCGTCGCCGGCCCACTCTTGGCGATCACCAAGTTCGGTGCCGTGACCGTCGTGACCACCGGCGGGGTGGTGCAGCCAGTGCCCACGCAGTCCGGGTCACCGCCGCCGGTCACCACCGCCGTGTTCGACACGCTGGCTGCCGCCGATGCTGTTGGCGTCACGTTGATCGTGAAGCTTCTCGTGTTGCCTGGCGCCACATTCGACAGGTTCGCCGGTACCGAACAGGTCACGGTCTGGCCGCTGATCGAGCAGCCGGTCGCCGAGTTGATCGTCAGGCCCGCCGGCACCGCATCGGTCACCGTCGCGATGGCCGTCGTTGGCGCCGTGCCGTTGTTGGTCACCGTAACGACGTAGTTGTAGGCCGTACCCACCACCGCCGTCGCCGGCCCACTCTTGGCGATCACCAGGTTCGGTGCCGTGACCGTCGTGACCACCGGCGGGGTGGTGCAGCCAGTGCCCACGCAGTCCGGGTCACCGCCGCCGGTCACCACCGCCGTGTTCGACACGCTGGCTGCCGCCGACGCCGTCGGCGTCACATTGATCGTGAAGCTCGCCGTGTTGCCTGGCGCCACGTTCGACAGGTTCGCCGGTACCGAACAGGTCACGGTCTGGCCGCTGATCGAGCAGCCGGTCGCCGAGTTGATCGTCAGGCCCGCCGGCACCGCATCGGTCACCGTCGCGATGGCCGTGGTCGGCGCCGTGCCGTTGTTGGTCACCGTGACGACATAGTTGTAGGCCGTGCCTACCACTGCCGTCGCCGGACCGCTCTTGGCGATCACCAGGTTCGGTGCTACCACACTGACCGTCACGCTTGCCGTGTTGTTGGACGAGTTCGTGTCCACCACACCGGCGGGGACCGTCACGCTGGCGTTGTTGACGACCTGGGTCTGCGCCAACACCGGTGCCGCGAACGCGCCGTAGAGAGCCAACGCTCCAAAGGCGAGGGCGAAGCGGCTCTTCTGGGCCAAACGACGGAAGTGAGTGGAGACGTACACGGTGGTCCCTTACGGCTGGATCGGGAGAACGGCCAGCCGGGACTGCCTCCCCCAAGGCTGTCTTGAAAGTCGCATTGCCGTTCGGCGGCTCGATCGGCCTGCCTGAACGGGCATACGACACACATCGCACTTCACTTCGTAAAGCGGACATCTCTCACAAAGAAGTGAGACGCCTATTACACATTTACTTTAAATTAACGTCAACTCATTGACGTCAATAGGTAAGCGCGTGAACTTCATCACAGAAGTGCATCAGGGCGGCGTCAGAATGCCGCCGGGACCGACAGAAGGCTTTTCCTGACGGATCAGCGGGGCTTTTTTGCAGGCAATACAAAGCTCGCCCCGCCGGTCCGGGGCAGGACAGGCAGGGGGCGGAAGACTCAGGAACGGTCGGCCGGGGCCGACAGGCGGCTCAGTCGCTCTGCAGCTCGGCGACGAAGTCGTAGGCGTCGCCGCGGTAGTACGAGCGGGTGGATTCGACCACCCGACCGTCCTCGAGGAAGGCGCGGCGTTCGACCAGCAGGCCCGGGGCGCCGACGGGCAGTTCGAGGTGGCGGGCCGCCTCTTCGTCTAGGGCCACGGCGCGCAGGCGCTGGAGGGCCCGGCGAGGCCGATGGCCGTAAGCATCCAGCGCCTCATATAAAGAAGTGGTCACGCTCTCCGGATCAGGCAGGAGGGCATACGGCACCAGAGTCCGCTCAATGGCGATCGGCGAACCATCCACGTGCCGTAGTCGATACATACGGACCACGCCACTGCCCGGCGACAGGTTGAGCGCCATCGATTCTTCCGGCGTCACTTCACCGACCGAGCGCTCCAGGAACTTCACCTGCGGGTTCAACCCGCGCTCGCGCAGATCGTCGGTGAAGCTGGTCAGGCGGGAGAACTGTCGCAGGATGCGCTCGGCGACGAAGGTGCCCGCGCCCTGGCGCTGCACCAGCAGACCACTTTCGATCAGCCCGGCCAGTGCCTTGCGGATGGTCACCCGCGACAGGTCCAGCAACTGCGCCAGATCGCGCTCGCTGGGCAGCGCCTGTCCGGGCCGCAGCACGCCGGCATCCATCAGGTTCTGCAGCGCGCGACGCAGGCGCAGGTAGGCCACGGCCCGGGTGGACTCACCGGTCTGCAGCCGCTGGTATTCCTCGAGCAGGTTCGTTTGCATGTGAATCACGATACCAGTGCCGTACCAATATCGCAACAATCCTTTTACAAAGCGGACCTGTTGGCATCCCGTGGTACCCCGGTGGTATTGTTGCCTCTCACTTCAGCTGCACCGAGACGCCCGTGACCGCGAAGACCCTGCCCGTCGACACCTTCGATCTCGTCATCTTCGGCGGCACCGGCGATCTGGCGCTGCGCAAGCTGCTGCCGGGCCTGCTGCGCCGCTATGCCGACGGCCAGATCCCCGAGGACAGCCGCATCATCGGCGTGGCCCGCGACAAGCAGGGCGATGCCGAATACCAGACCAAGGTCGGCGAAGCCCTGGCCCGCATCGCCGCCAGCGATGAGACCTTGAGAGCCAAGCTGCCCGCCTTCCTGCAGAAGCTCGGCTACCTGGCGCTGGACGCGACCAAGGACGAAGGCTGGGACGAGTTCGCCAGCCGCCTGCAGTCCACCGGCGACCGCATCCGCGTGTTCTACCTGTCGACCAGCCCCACCCTGTTCGTCGCCATCTGCGACCGCCTGCGCGCGCATGGCCTGAACACCGGCAACGCCCGCGTCGTCATCGAGAAGCCGATCGGCCACGACTCGGCCAGCGCCGCGGTCATCAACGACGCCGTCGGCAGCGCCTTCGCGGAAAACCAGATCTTCCGCATCGACCACTACCTGGGCAAAGAGACGGTCCAGAACCTGCTCGCCCTGCGTTTCGCCAACATCCTGTTCGAGCCGCTGTGGAACGCCAGCCGCATCGACCACGTGCAGATCACCGTGGCCGAGACCGTCGGCCTGGAGAAGCGCGCCGGCTACTACGACACCTCCGGCGCGCTGCGCGACATGGTGCAGAACCACCTGCTGCAGCTGCTGTGCATGGTGGCGATGGAACCGCCGGCTGCATTGCAGGCCGATGCCGTGCGCGACGAGAAGCTCAAGGTGCTGCGCTCGCTCAAACCGATGCGCGGCGAAGATGTCGCCCACCTGTCCGTGCGTGGCCAGTATCGCGCCGGCGCCAGCAGCGGCGCCGCGGTGCCGGGTTACCTGGAAGAACTGGGCAAGCCCGATTCGCGCACCGAGACCTTCGTGGCGCTGAAGGCCGAAGTCGACAACTGGCGCTGGGCCGGCGTGCCGTTCTACCTGCGCACCGGCAAGCGCCTGTCCGAGCGCGTGTCCGAGATCGTCATCGCCTTCAAGCAGATCCCGCATTCCATCTTCGAGGACAGCGCCGGCCCGGTGATGGGCAACAAGCTGGTGCTGCGCCTGCAGCCGGACGAAGGCGTCAAGCTGTGGCTGATGATCAAGGACCCTGGCCCCGGCGGCCTGCGCCTGCAGCACGTACCGCTGGACATGAGCTTCGCCGAGGCCTTCGGCGTGCACCAGCCGGAAGCCTACGAGCGCCTGCTGATGGACGTGGTGCGCGGCAACCAGACGCTCTTCATGCGCCGTGATGAAGTCGAAGCCGCATGGGCGTGGATCGATCCGATCCTCGCCGCCTGGGAGACGCAGCGCGACGCGCCCAAGCCGTATACCGCCGGTTCGTGGGGCCCCAGCGCCGCCGTGGCCCTGGTCGAGCGCGACGGCCGCACCTGGCACGAAGACACCGTCTGACGCGCCCGGCCCCGCACCCGCGGGGCCTTCTCCCGGCGCACCGCCGGCCTGTCTTCCCCCGGGAAGCCCCCACTCCCGAGACCCGCCATGCCCCCCACCGATCTCTCGCTGCAGATCCAACTGCACCCGTTCCCCGATGGCGATGCCGTCGCCGCCGCGCTGGCCCAGGCCGTGGCCGACGACCTGCGCACGGCACTGGCCTCGCGCGGCCACGCCAGCCTGGCGCTGTCGGGCGGCACCACCCCGCGCCGCTTCCTGCAGGCGCTGTCGCAGCAGCCGCTGGACTGGGCGAACGTCACCGTCACCCTGGTCGACGAGCGCTGGGTCGACGACGACCATGAGCGTTCCAATGCGCGGCTGGTGAAGGAGCACCTGCTGCAGCATGAAGCCGCCGCGGCCCGCTTCGTCCCGCTCTATCGCCCCACCGCCACGCCGGACGACGCCCTGGCCGACGTCGCGTCAGCCCTGCCGGCCACGCTGGATGTTGCCGTGCTGGGCATGGGCGGCGACGGACACACTGCCTCGTTCTTCCCGGGCGGCGACCGTCTGGCCGAGGCGATGGATCCAGCCACCCCTGCCACCGTGCTGCCGATGCGTGCGCCCGGCGCCGGCGAGCCCCGCATCACCCTGACCCTGCCCGTCCTGCGCGATGCCGGCCATCTCTACCTGCACATCGAAGGCGGCGAGAAGCGGCAGGTGCTCCAGCAGGCCCTGTCGGGACACGGCGCCGGGGCGCAGTACCCGATGCACCATGTACTGCAGGCCCTGCGCTCCCCGCTGCAGGTCTACCTGACCGCCTGAGCCGCCGCGCGCCGGTGTTGAGGCAAAACCGGCCGCCCTGCTTATAATGTGGCCTTGTCCGCAGCGCCCCGGCGCCCGTCGACCCCCGTTTTCGTAGCCATGCGCGGCCTCGCGGCCGTGCTGCCAAAGGTGGAAAGTGCGTAACTACGACCTCGAATTCCTCAAGCATTTCTCGATGGTGATCGGCTTCCTGATGCTGGTCACCGCGGGCCTGATCGTCGGCGCGTACTTCCTGCACGACAGCCTGCCGCCGGAAGTGAACCCGAAGACCGTGCAGATCACCGAGGCGCGCATCGCGCCGGCCGGTGCGGTCTATGCCGGCGAAACGGGCGCCGCCGCGCAGGCCGCTGCAGCGGCCGCCGCCGCCGCCGCCGCCGCTTCCCAGGTCGCCTACGGCGGCACGCTGGATGGCGGCGAGATCTACAAGAACCTCTGCGGCGCCTGCCACACCAACGGCGTGGGCAAGGCCCCGATGCTGACGGCCGCCGGCATGGGCGCACGCGCCAGCAAGGGTGTGGACACGCTGTACAAGCACGCCATCGAGGGTTTCACCGGTCCGGACGGCGGCATCATGCCCCCGAAGGGCGGCAACCCGGCCATCACCGAGGAGCAGATCCACGCCACGGTCGACTGGATGCTGGCCAACAGCAAGTAAGGCCTACCGCCTTCCACGAAACGCCGCCTCCGGGCGGCGTTTTTGTTTGTGCGGTCCATAAGCGCATGTCGGAGATGCCCCTTCTCCCCCGCCACGGGGGAGAAGGTGGCCGAAGGCCGGATGAAGGGGCGAACGAAATCCCATTCCCACGGTCGAAGGCTGCCCCGTAACGTTCGAGACATCACGGTCGCGATGATGCGGCGGCGCCGTCGCCCCTCACCCACCCTCCGGGCACCCTCTCCCCGCACGCGGGGCGAGTGGAACACGCGGGCACCGCATCGCCCGTCACCCAATCCGTTTAACCTTGCCGCCTCGTTTCAATGGTCGCCTCCCGATGACGTCTGCCCGCTCGCTGCTTACCCTCGCCCTGCTCGCCTCCCTCGCCCTGCTCGCCTCCCTCGCGCTGCCCGCCTGCGCGGCCACGCCGAAGGAGCGTGTCATTCCCATCGGTCAGGTGCAGGGCGAAGGCAAACGCAGCGCGCTCGACGACCAGACCGTCACCATCGAAGGTGTCGTCACCGGCGCATTCCTCGAAGGCCTCGGCGGCTTCTTCGTGCAGGACGCCGGCGATGGCAATCCGAAGACCTCCGATGCCCTGTTCGTTGCGCTGGACGAAGGCGCGACGCCCCCGGCTCTCACCGCAGGCGATCGTGTCCGCGTGCGCGGTATCGTCGGTGAGCGCAAAGCCGGTGGCGATGACACGCTGACCGCGCTGCATGCGCCGGTGATCCAGCCCCGCGGCAAAGGCGAGGTCGCCCCGACCATGTTGGCCTCGCAGCCCGACGACTGGGAACGCTACGAAGGCATGCTGGTGCGCATCGACGCCCCGCTCACGCTCAGCGGCACTCACACGCTCGAACGCTTCGGCGAACTGATCACCAGCTTTGGCGGCCGCCTGTGGCAGTCCAGCGAGCTCGCCACGCCCGGCAGCGCCGAGGCGAAGCGGCTTAACGCCGACAACGCGCGCCGCACGCTGCTGCTCGACGACGGCAGCACGCAGCGCGACCCCGCCACCGTCTGGTACGTGAAGGACGGCCAGCCGCTGCGCACCGGCACCGTGCTGACCGGCGTGCAGGGCATCGTCGAACCACGCATGGGCGGCTGGCGCCTGCAGCTCACCGCCGCGCCGACGATCGCCGCGCCAGAGCGTCCGGCCGCGCCGCAGGTCGCCGGCGATGTGCGCGTCGCCGCGTTCAACCTGGAGAACCTGTTCAACGGCGACGGCAAGGGCGGCGGCTTTCCCACTGAGCGCGGCGCCAAGACACCGGAACAACTGAAGGCGCAGGTCGCCAAGCTCACCGCCACCATCCGCGGCCTCAACCCCGACATCGCCGCGCTGATGGAACTGGAGAACGACGGCTATGGCGCCGATTCCAGCCTCGTGCAGCTGGTCGCCGCCCTGAACACGAACGGCGGCACGTGGCGCTTCGTCGATGCAAAGCGAGGTCCGGGCCCGGACACCATCCGCGTCGGCATCATCTACCGCAGCGACAAGGTCAAGCCGACCGGCAAGCCCGCCACGCTGGAGGAAGGCC
Source organism: Pseudoxanthomonas sp. LjRoot143 (assembly GCF_964252945.1). Classification (NCBI taxonomy): domain Bacteria; kingdom Pseudomonadati; phylum Pseudomonadota; class Gammaproteobacteria; order Lysobacterales; family Lysobacteraceae; genus Pseudoxanthomonas; species Pseudoxanthomonas sp. LjRoot143. The sequence continues at coordinate 3,878,821 of NZ_CAXUPM020000001.1, forward strand.
CGTTCGGCGAACGCAGCCGCAGCCCGCTGGCGCAGGCCTTCGTGCGCGGCAACGGCAAACCCTTCGTCGTGGTCGCCAACCACCTGAAGTCGAAGGGCTGTTCCGAAGCCACCGGCCTGGACGCGGACCAGAAGGATGGCGCCGGTTGTTGGAATGCGCTGCGCCTGGATTCGTCCAAGCGCCTGGACGCGTGGCTGAAGACCGATCCCACGCGCACGCGCAGCGACCGCGTGGTGATGCTGGGCGACTTCAACGCCTACGCGATGGAAGACCCGGTGCGCTGGCTGCGCGACGACGCCGGCTGGATCGACGCGTTCAAGCAGCCGGGCGTCGAGCAGCCTTACAGCTACGTGTACAACGGCCTGACCGGCCGCCTCGACCACGCCCTGCTCAGCCCGTCGCTGGCGAAGCAGCTGCGCGGCGCGGCCGAGTGGCATATCAACGCCGATGAACAGGACGCCCAGGGCTACGCCGACGGCGACGCCAGCGTGCCTTTCCGCAGCTCCGACCATGATCCGCTGCTGCTGGGCTTCGATCTCTGACGCAGGCCCGGCATCGCGCGCGGCGCTCCCGAGCGCGTCCGGTAGTGCGGCGTCAAAGCCCTGAAATGCGGCGGCGAAGTTTCTTTCCTCAACGGCGAGGCACTTCGGTGCCATGACGAGGCAGTGAGGTGAGCCGACGAGGCGTCAAGGCAGGACGCCGCACCTCGGAAGCGCGTTATCCCGTGCTTCTACTGTGCCACGACGAAGCCTTGCGGTGAGCTGGCGAGGCTTTTCTGTTCCCTGCGGACGGAAGACGCTTCGCCCACGACGTTGCGAGCTTCAAACGTCGAGGAAGAAAGCGTCGTCAGGGAACAGAAGAACCTCGACGGCCTTACGGGTTACGCGGGATCTGCCTCGATACGCACGGCGACCGGCGAAAAGTACGCCAGCGCCAGGCAGGCGCCCCAGAGCAGGGACGAAGCCTCCGTCAACATCATTTCGACGGGCGATTGCAGGGTCGGACCGAGCAACAGGTACAGCGGCAGGCCGGCCAGCGTGAGGACCAGCGACAGCGTGCGGCCCCATCGCTTCAACAGCAACAGACCCACGAAGCCGGCAACTACCGCCGCCAGCATCGCGAGCAGCACGGCGATGGCCATGCCCTCGTGTTGCAGCAGTGGCGGTACCGGCTCGTTGGCATAGGCGTCGGCCAGCGCCGTCGAATAGCCACCGGGCAGCAGCCCGGCCACCGCACCCGCGATCGCCAGCACGGCGGAGAGGATCAGGAGCTGGCGGAAGCGGGGAATGGTCATGCGCGGAGGTCCCGGGTCATTCGCGAGTCGGCATCAAGCATCAGCCTTTTCCACCAGCGCCAGCAACTTCTGCACGGTGCCCCAGTTGCGTGTGGTGGCCGCCTTGCCTGCCTTGCCCACCAGCGCTTCCCCCGCCTTGCTGTCGAGGATGCCCCGGGCGCAATGCAGGTACGCGGCATGCGTGCCGACATGGAACTGCTCCGGCGCGACGACCAGCGGCGCGATCGCGGACACGGCGGACAACGCACTGGTATCCGGCACGAAAGCGATCAGCAGGCGCGAGGGATCGGCGGCTGTGTTCGCGAACGGATTGTCCTCCGCGATCAACGCGAGATCCTTCGCCGGCACCACGATGACGGGCACCTCGATTCCCAGCTGCGTCGCGATGGCGGCCGAGATGTCGGCGGCGATTTTCTTCGGCGTGCCCTTGCCGGCCTTGAAGACGACATTGCCGCTGTTGAGCAGCGTGGCGACGCCAGTGTGGCCGAGGCCTTCCAGCAACGTGCGCAGATCCGCCATCGCGATGCGCTTGGCCTTGCCGACGTTGATGCCGCGGAGGAGTGCTATGTATATGGACACGTGGATGCCTGGTTGATTGATGTCAGCGACGACTGATCCGGTGCGGATGGCCGAGTAAGTATCTGGCAGTTGATGTCAGGGTGTTCAGATCATGCCAAGGGATGGTCAGATGTCATCGCGACGATCGTCCCTGTAGCCACCCACGAACAGCAAAGCAACACCGATGATTCCCACCGCAATTGGCCAGGCCACATGTAGTGCAGCATGCCGATGCAGTTGCGACAGGATCAACGCGACGGCGATGAGGAGGCCACCGATGAGGCTCAATGGACCGATGGATGCATTACCCACCCGGTAGAACCGCCCATCATCGCGATTGATCCACGCCCTCAGTTTCGACAACTTTCCCATGCACACCTCACTGCTGTGCGTGCTCGATCGGTGCGAAGCGGCGCACGGTACGCCCATCCACCACCACCTCCTCACAGAACATCGCGTACGGCCGTACCCACAGGCCGCCTTCACCGTACAGCGCGCGGTACACCACCACCGGCTCCAGCGTCTCGCTGTGCCGTGCCACCGCGACGACTTCGTAGTCGTTGCCCTTATAGTGGCGATAGAGGCCGGTGGCGAGTTCGGGAAGGGCGGGGAGTGCGGCCATGTCATATCCAGCTTTGGAGGATGGGTGGAGCGAAGCGATACCCATCGTCTGCCGATCAGAACAAAAGAGCGATGGGTATCGCTTCGCTCCACCCATCCTACGTGTTCGGATCGACCACGTAATGCTTACGGCACGATCTCGAACCATGCCTCCAGGCCCTTGTCCCCGTCGCCGTCGCTCGCCTGCCCGCTGCAGGTGGCGCGATGCAGGTTGTCATAGTCGTTGTGCACCACGCAGTACAGCTGCCGCGGTGTGCCAGGGTGATCAACGGTGACGTACAGTTGTTTGACGCCTTCACCACAACGCATGTAGCGCGCTGTGGCGTGCCGGGTCCTGGTACCGATCCTTGATTCGAGGCGGATCTCGGTGGCGGTGGAGGCCACGATCTTCATCGTGCCCGAATAAGGCGCGCGATCCTTCGGCGTCAGCCCGACGATGCGGTAGTCGCCCTGCAAGCTCTCCACTGTCCTGGCCTCAGTTCCCACGCTCGCCGTACAGAAGGCACGCTCAACCAGCGGCCGAGGCGTCGGCGGCGGACGCGGTGGTTCGGCGGCGCCTTGCGCGAGTGCCGCAAGCATGAGCCATGTCTGCATGAAGGCCTCCTCCGCGATGCGGTGCCGGTCGGATTGGCGAGCTCAGGACACCACTCACCGCCATACGATACAAACAAAAAGCGATGGATAGACCGGCCCCGCCGTTGCAAGCCGCTTCGCTTCACCCATGCTACGTGCTCTTCCTATCTCAGTTCATCGTACGCGCGGCAGTTCGGAGACGATGACTTCGCGTAGGCGTCCGACATCCGAGGGCCAAACCAGTCTCGCCAGCGGGTCCCGAGTAGTGATGCCCCACTGCGGAAACATCGGAAGGATACGCCGCGCCCATGCAAGCAGTCTTGGCAGCGTGGGATAGCGTGTACGTAATCGGGTCAGCTCGATCCGTCCTTCCGGGCAAGGCTGTATATCCACCGCGATCAGTACGCCGTCCGTCCACCACCGGATTTCCCAGTTGAATGCGTCGAAATGCGTGTCGTACACGACCCGCTGGCCGTACTCGCGCGCAATGGCCGTAATGAGCTGGTGGAGTGCGGGATCACGACGCATAGGCGCTCCGGCGAGGGGCGGTCGATCGTATCGATGGGTAGACCGGCTTCGCCGTTGGAAGCCGCTTCGCTCCACCCATCCTACGCCCTGTTTGCAGCCTGGGACGGCGCGGGTTTACGGCTTCACCATCAGGCCGGCTTCAATCGAGCCTACGGGCTCACGCATTCGTGCCAGTGCAGATCGGAGTTCCCGCTCATACTCGGGATGGCGGCGCGGATCCGTCAGGCGTGCCCCACCATCCGGATTCGTCACCAGGATCGCGCGGTCGCCGGGCTTGAAGATGAAGCTGTCGCCGCAGCGTACCGTGTGCCGGAACTCGGCGCGGACCCGCCCCTTCAGAACGTCCTGGGTGCTCAGGGAGACAACGGGCTCACGCGCAGGCCCATGGCCGTCCATGTCGACATCGACGACCTTGGCCACCAGGATCGCGCGTGACGCAAGCGCATCCTGATAGCCGACACGGAGGTCTTCCTCGCATGCCGACGCGAGCGGTGACAGCAACAGCAGCAGACATGCTGCTGAGCGAGTCTTCGTCCTACGCAAGTGCATGCCTGCCGCCTGCATCCTCAATACCCCGCCGCCTGCCCATCCTTGCGACTCTCGCTGGCGCCGTAATACACGCCGCTCTTCGGGTCGCGCTGGATGGCCTGGTAACCGCCGTATGGACCCAGCGCCCATTCGACGTGATGGCCCTTGTCCATCAGTGCGCGCACGGTTTCGTAGGGGAAGCCGGATTCCAGCTGCACCACGCCGCCGTCGCTCATGACCGTGGCGCTGCCGACCGGTTCGGTGGAACCGTCGTGCTGCACGCGCGGCGCATCGCCGGCCTCCTGCAACGTCATGCCGAAGTCGACCAGGTTCATCACGATCTGCACGTGGCCCTGCGGCTGCATCGCGCCGCCCATCACGCCGAAGCTGACCCACGGCTTGCCGTCCTTGGTGATGAAGGCCGGGATGATGGTCTGGAACGGACGCTTGCCCGGCGCGTAGCAGTTCGGATGCGGCGTGGCGCTTTCGCAGTCCTTCAGCACGAACATCTCGCCGCGGTCCTGCAGGATGAAGCCCAGGCCGGTCGGCGTCATGCCGCTGCCCATGCCGCGGTAGTTCGACTGGATCAGCGAGACCATCATGCCGTCCTTGTCGGCGACGGTCATGTAGATGGTGTCGCCCTCTTCCAGCTCCTTCGGCGTGCCCGGCTGAACTTCTCGCAGCACCTTGTCGGGCGAAATCAGCTTGGCGCGCTCACGCGCATACGGCTTGGAGATCATGCGCGCGACAGGCAACGGCTGGAAGGCAGGGTCGGCGTACCACCGCGCGCGGTCGGCGAAGGCCAGCTTCTTGGCTTCCACCAGCAGGTGCACGTGCTCGGCGCTGCCGTAAGGGATCCTGCTGAAGTCGTAGCCTTCCAGCACGTTGAGCATCTGCAGCGCGGCGATGCCCTGCCCGTTCGGCGGCAGTTCCCACACGTCGTAGCCGCGGTAGTTGGTGCTTACGGGCGTGACCCATTCGCCGTGGTGTGCGGCCATGTCCTCGTACGAGAGGAAGCCGCCGTTGGCCTTGAAGTAGGCGTCGATGGTGCGCGCGATGTCTCCCTTGTAGAACGCATCGCGGCCACCGTCGGCGATCTTCTGCAGCGTGTCGGCCAGATACGGGTTCTTCCACATCTCACCGGTGCGCGGTGCGCGGCCGTCGATCGTGAACTGCTCGGTGAAGCCGGGGAACTTCGACAGCCGCGGCACCGAGCGCTGCCAGTAATAGGCGATCGTCTGGTGGACCGGGTGGCCGTCGCGCGCGTAGCGGATGGTCGGCGCCAGCACGTCGCGCATCGGCAGCTTGCCGAAGCGGTCGTGCAGCGCGAACCAGCCATCGACCGCACCGGGCACGCTGACCGGCAACGGCCCGTGCGCGGGGATATCGGTGATGCCCTGCTGTTTGAAATGATCGAGCGTCAGCGACTTCGGCGAACGGCCCGAGCCGTTGTAGCCGTGCAGCTTCTTCGTCTTCGGGTCCCAGACGATGGCGAACAGGTCGCCGCCGATGCCGTTACCGGTGGGTTCCATCAGGCCCAGCGCCGCGTTGGCGGCGATGGCCGCGTCCATCGCGGTGCCGCCCTGCTTCATCACATCCAGCGCGATCTGGGTGGCGAGCGGATGCGAGGTGGCCGCCATCGCGTGCGGCGCGATGACATCGGAGCGGGTGGCGAAGGCGCGACCGGTGATGCGGTCGGCGGCGGAAGCGGGGATACCGGCGGCGGCGGTCAACGCCGTCGCCAGGCACAGCGAAGCAAGGGTGCGCATCATGGACGGAGGATGGCGCACGGTGCGCGCCTTCATCTGCCGATCTTACGCGTTACGGCCAGACCGGCGGATTGGCCTGCCAGGCGCCGAGCACTTCGGCCAGCGTGTCGCGATCTTCCTGTCGCCAGCCGGGCAGCAGCGTGGCGTAGTTGCGCGCATCGGTCCACAGCAGGGGCTCGGTGCGCACGGCCGCGCCGTACCATTGCACCGCGTCTTCCTTGCGGCCCTGCTTCCACAGTGCCAGCGCGAGGGTGGGCGGCACCCACGAGGGGCCGCGGACCGCGCTGACCAGCGGCGTCCACTGCTGCAACGCAGCCTCGTGTTCGCCCAGGCGATACAGGTCCCAGCCGTAGTTCCAGCTGATCGAACGCCACAGGTTGCCGCCGGACTGCGTGCTGCTCAGGGCCTGCTGGTAAAGCTGCCGTCCCAGGTCGGCACGGCCATCGTTCAGCGCGATGTGCCCCAGTTGCGCAGTGGCTTCGACCATCTTGCGGCCACGCTCGCGCGCCTTCACCAACTGGTCCACCAGCGCAGCCCCTTCCACGCCGGTGATGGCGACGACCGGCACGGCCGCGCGGTCCTCGTCGAAATAGAATTCCTTCGGCTTCGGCACCGACTGTGCCTGCGCGGAAAAGACCGCCGATGCCAGCACGATGGCCAGCAGTGTGCACTTGCCTGCTTTCACTACGTTTCCCCCGGACTACAACAGCCCCCCGGCGCATCCTAACCGCTGCAACGCACAACGACGCAGTGATGCGCGTCACAGAAAATGCCGCTGTTACAATGCGCGCCTTCACGCCCGAGGGGTTATCGGGCCTCGCCAGCCGCTTTGGGCCCGCCATGACCAGCACCGCCGAACTCACCTCGCCCTCGTCCGCCAATACGCCGCAGATCGGGGTGATCGACAGCGACTACACGCTGGAACACAAGTACACGCGCACCGACGGCCGCATCTACCTGAGTGGCGTGCAGGCGCTGGTGCGGTTGCCGCTGATGCAGCGGCTGCGCGACCAGGCCGCCGGCCTGAACACGGCGGGCTTCATCAGTGGCTACCGCGGTTCGCCGCTGGGCGGCTTCGACTTGGAACTGTGGCGCGCACGCAAGCATCTCGAGTCCGCCGGCGTGAAGTTCACCCCGGGCCTGAACGAGGACCTGGGCGCGACCATGGTGTGGGGCACGCAGCAGACCAACCTGTTCCCCGGCGCCACCGTCGATGGCGTGTACTCGATGTGGTACGGCAAGGGTCCCGGCGTGGACCGCTGCGGCGACGTGTTCAAGCACGGCAACGCCGCCGGCACCTCGAAGTTCGGTGGTGTGCTGGCGCTGGCGGCGGACGACCACAACTGCCGCAGCTCGACGCTGCCGCACGGCTCGGAGGATGAATTCGTCAGCGCGATGATGCCGGTGCTGAACCCGGCCGGCGTGCAGGACATCCTCGACCTGGGTCTGGTCGGCTGGGCGATGAGCCGTTACACGGGCCGCTGGATCGGCTTCAAGACGATCGCCGAGACCGTGGAGTCGTCGGCCTCGGTGCAGGTGGATCCGTTCGCGCGCGAGATCATCCTGCCGGAAGACTTCGCGATGCCGGCGGGCGGTTTGAACATCCGCTGGCCGAACCCGCCGCTCGACCAGGAGATGCGCCTGCACAAGTACGCGGTCGCCGCGGCGCAGGCGTTCGCGCGGGCGAACAAGGTGGACCGCATCGTGCTGGACTCGCCGCGCGCGCGTCTTGGCATCGTCACCACCGGCAAGAGCTACCTGGACGTGCTGCAGGCGCTGGAATACCTGGGCCTGGACGAGCAGGCCTGCGCCGACATCGGCATCCGCGTCTACAAGGTCGGCATGACTTGGCCGCTGGAACCGGTCGGCATCACCGAGTTCGCGAAAGGGCTGGAAGACATCGTCGTTGTGGAGGAGAAGCGCGCCTTCATCGAGCGGCAGATGAAGGAGTACTTCTACAACTGGCCCGCCAGCGCGGGCACGCGTCCGTCCATCGTCGGCAAGTACGACGAGGGCGGCGAGTGGATCCTGCCGTCCACCGGCGAGCTGACCCCGGCGACGATCGCCGGCGTGATCGGCCGCCGCATCCAGCGTTTCTTCACGACGGAATCCATCGAACAGCGCCTGCGCTGGATGGAGGATAAGGAAGCCGAGATGGCGCTGCCGCGCGCCAACTTCCCGCGCGTGCCGCACTACTGCAGCGGCTGCCCGCACAACACTTCGACGGTGGTGCCGGAAGGCTCGCGCGCGCTCGGCGGCATCGGCTGCCACTACATGGTCACGTGGATGGACCGCGACACCGACACCTTCACCCACATGGGAGGCGAAGGCGTGACGTGGTCGGGCCAAGCGCCGTTCACCGAGACCGAGCACGTCTTCCAGAATCTGGGCGACGGCACGTTCTTCCACTCCGGTTCGCTGGCGGTGCGCCAGTCGGTCGCCACCGGCGTGAACATCACCTACAAGATCCTCTACAACGACGCGGTGGCGATGACCGGCGGCCAGCCGGTGGACGGCACGCTGTCGGTGCCGCAGATCGCGCACATGATGCGCGCCGAGGGCGTGGACACGATCGTCGTGGTCAGCGACGACATCCGCAAGTGGAGCAAGCGCGAGCTGTTCCCGAGCGGCGTGGAGTTCTTCGACCGTGCCGAACTGGACGACGTGCAGCGCCGCCTGCGCACGGTCAAGGGCGTGTCCATCCTGATCTACGACCAGGTCTGCGCCACCGAGAAGCGCCGCCGCCGCAAGCGCGGCAAGCTGCCGGACCCGGCCAAGCGCACGATGATCAACACGCTGGTCTGCGAGGGCTGCGGCGACTGCGGCGTGAAGAGCTTCTGCGTGTCGGTACTGCCGAAGGAAACCGAGTTCGGTCGCAAGCGCGAGATCGACCAGTCGAACTGCAACAAGGACTTCCGCTGCGTCGACGGCTTCTGCCCCAGCTTCGTCACGGTGCACGGCGGCACGCCGCGCAAGGGCAAGAAGGCCAACGCCGCCGACCTGCTCGCCGCGCTGCCGGCGCCTGCATTCAAGTCGGACCTCAATGAACCCTGGAACATCCTGATCACCGGCGTCGGCGGCACCGGCGTGGTGACCATCGGCGCGCTGCTCGGCATGGCCGGCCATCTGGAAGGCAAGGGCGCCAGCGTGCTCGACCAGACCGGCCTGGCGCAGAAGGGCGGCGCGGTGACCACGCACATCCGCATCGCACGCACGCCGGAAGACATCCACGCCGTGCGCATCGCCGCCGGCGAAGCCGACCTGGTGCTGGGCTGCGACATGGTGGTGGTCAACGACTACTGGGTGCTGTCGAAGGTGCGCGGCGAACGTTCGCAGGTCGTGCTGAACACCTACGAGGCGATGCCGGGCACGTTCACCACCCATCCGGACATGCAGTTCCCCGCCACCGACATCGTGGCTGGCGTGAAGGTCGCCCTGGGCGGCCGCGACCCGCTGCTGGTCGATGCCACGCAGATCGCGACCGCGCTGATCGGCGACGCCATCGGCAGCAACCTCTTCATGCTGGGCTATGCCTGGCAGCAGGGCCTGGTACCGATCTCGTTCGACGCGATCATGCGTGCGGTCGAGCTCAATGGCGCCGCCATCGAGATGAACAAGACCGCCTTCGCCTGGGGCAGACTGGCCGTGGTGAATCCGCAGGCGGTGCAGGAAGCCGCCGGCCTGATCCGCAATACGCAGACCGAGAGCGAACGCACGCCGCGTGCCCTGCAGGTGCTGCCGCCGGGCGAGTGGGAAAGCACCGAATGGGGTGCCAACGCGGCGCCGCGCAATCCAGGCAACGAGAGCGAGCTGCGTGGCCTGCCGGAAGACGGCGCGGGCGACGCGGACGTCGCCTTCCTGCCGCTGGACGACCTGCGCCTGTCGCGTTCGCTGGACGAGTTGATCGCACGCCGCACCACGTTCCTGACCGAGTATCAGGACGCCGCCTATGCCCGCCGCTACACCGATCTGGTGACGCAGGTGCGCAGCGCCGAGAACACCCGGGCGCCCGGTTCGACCGCGCTGACCGAGGCGGTGGCCCGCTACTTCTTCAAGCTGATGGCGTACAAGGACGAGTACGAAGTCGCGCGCCTGTACACCAGCGGCGAGTTCCAGCGCCGCCTGCAGCAGCAGTTCGACGGCGACTACGAGGTGCACTTCCACCTCGCGCCGCCGCTGTTCGCCAAGAAGGACGCGCACGGTCGACTGATGAAGAAGGAATACGGTCCGTGGATGTTCAAGGCGTTCGGCCTGCTGGCGAAGCTGCGCTTCCTTCGCGGCGGCACGTTCGACGTGTTCGGCTACACCGATGAACGCAAGGGCGAGCGCCAGCTGATCGCGGACTACGAGAAGACCATCGGCGAGCTGCTGGCCGCGCTGGATGCCGGCAAGCTGGGCCTGGCCGTGGAGATCGCGAGCATCCCCGAGCACATCCGCGGCTACGGCCACGTCAAGGAAAAGCACCAGCACGCCGCCAAGGCGCGCGAAGCGGAGCTGCTGGGCTTGTGGCGCAACCCGAAGGCGCTGCACATCGTGCAGGCGGCGTAAGCAGACAGAAGACCCCGCTCCGGCGGGGTTTTTCCTGTGTGCTGGCTAGGAGCGCGCGCCTCTCAACCCGAGCGTGGCCAGTGCGCTGCGCAACGGCGGCTTCAGCGGCAACGCCAGTGTCCGGTAGACGAAGGACAGCGCGCGGCGCGTCCGCGGCACGCGCCACGCGAGGCCTTCCTCGATCGTGTACACGCATGGCGCGCAAGCGCCGCAGGGTCGGCCACGCCACGGACGATGGCAGAACCACGTCATGTCCATCAGCGCGCTCCAGCCTTCGCGCGCGGCCTCGTCCTGCATCGCGCGCTTGTCGATCGGGAACAGCGGAAAGCTGAAGTGGCGGAACAGGGTGTACTCCGGCGTGCCCGCATGGCGCGCGGACAGCCGGAAACTGCGGTAGGTGTCCGCCTGTTCGAACGCCTCCACCTTCGACGACAGCAGCGCCTGCACCTTGTCGTCCACGTGCACGCTCAGCTCGATGCCATCGATGCCGTGCTGTCTGCAGAATTGCGGAAGCCAGGCGTACTGGCTGCCGATGTACATGTGCCGTCGCACCCTGCGCAATGCGTCGGCAATGTCGGCATCGTGATCCAGTTCCGCAACACGGAACCGCCGCAGCGGCCGCAGCAGGTCGCGCGTATGCGGATGCCGGGCATGCAGGGCGTCGGTGATCCGCTGCAGGCTCTGCAGTTCCGTGGCCGTGGAAGGCCGCGTCGGATCCTCCAGGTAATAAGGCGTCACCACCAGCCGGTGCTTCAGCAGTAGACGAAGCAGCTGGAACGTCGAGTCCCAACCGCTGGTCCACAACAGGCGCACGCCCTCGTCGTCGCCGGGCGATGCGCGTTCATGCAGGGACACGTGGTACAGCGACGTCATGGCCGGATGCTAGCAAGCGCGCGCGCAGGTGGCCGTGGCTTCTCTTCACATTGCTTCGCACTGCATTAATCGCGCAGTGATACGTCCTGTTCATTCCTTCTTTGCACGCGCTGCTCACGCCTGCGCTCACCATCATCCGGAGGAACGGCGCGCTCGTGCGCATGAGTGCTGGTGATGCGTCGCGCCCCATCCGCAGGAGTCCATCGATGCATGCGCAGCCCATGAACCGGGAGCAATTCTGGCGTTTCGCCGACGCCGCCAAGGAATCCACCGAAGCGCTGGCCGCCCAGCGCATGAAGATCCTGCCGGAGCTCGATGTCGAGGCGCTGCGCGGCTTCTGCATCCAGTACCGCTTCTTCACCATCGACTACATCAGCGACCTCGCACTGCTGGTCGCACGCCTGCCGTTCGGCGGCCTGCGCAGCCTGCTCGGCCAGATCCTGACCGAGGAGCTGGGCGAAGGCGATCCTGCACGCGCGCATCCGACGGTGTACGACCGCTTCCTCACCAGCATCGGTGTGGACAGCCAGGACCTGTCGAACGTGCTGCCCGCCAACGAGCGCATCCTGCAGGGACTGACGCGCGACATGACCCGCCACCCCGTCGCCTACGGCGTGGGCCTGCGCGGGATGGGCGGCGAATGCCTGTGTCAGACCTACCTGTCGGTGATGTTCGAGCACATGCGCACGCACCCCTACCTGCAGGCGAACGCCGACACGATCGACTGGGAGTTCTGGACCATCCACACCGGCGAGGAGGACATCATCCACGGCGAGCTGACCCGCGCCGCCATCGACGAATACCTGCGCGACGACCCCAGCGTACTGCCCGAGCTGGCACGCGGCTACGAGCGCAGCATCACCGCCTGGAACCTGTTCTGGCAAAACATCCTGGACGCATATGCACCGCCGCTGGAGGTCGCGTCGTGAACGCGGTGGCAGAGGCATCGATCGCCCAGTTCCACCTCGCGTTCCCGGTCCGCGACCTCGACGAGGCACGCGGCTTCTATGGCGGCGTGATGGGCTGCACGATGGGCCGCCGCGATACCTCGTACCAGGACTTCGATTTCTTCGGTCACCACCTGGTCGCGCATATCGGCGCCGACGGCCGGCCGCTGCACAACGGGCGCTTCGACGGCGAGGCCGTACCGGTACCGCATTTCGGCATGAACCTGGACCGTGCTGCGTGGGAGGCGCTGGCCATGCGGCTCAAGGCCGCCGGCATTCCGTTCCATGAGGAACCGCACCTGCGCCTGAAGGGCAAGCCAGGCCAGCACGTCACCATGTTCCTGTTCGACCCCTCCGGCAACGCGCTCGAATTCAAGTCTTTCGACGATCCCGAGCAGACCTTCATCCCCTGAGCGTCAGCCGCCGCGTCGCCAGACCAGGCATCGGTTGTTCGCCGGCATCGCGTTGTCTTCGAGCAAAACCAGGCCAATGCGTCGCGCCAGCGCGTCCACGGCTTCGAAGTCGCGGATGCCCGACGCCGCATCGCGATCCTTCAGCCACTGCTCGAAGGCGCGGTTGCTGTCGCTGGTGAACTCGCCGCCGTAGTTGAAGGGCCCGTAGACGATCAGCAGACCGCCCTTCGCAAGCACCTGGCCGACACCGGCGAAGAACGCCTCGACCTGGGGCCAGCCCATGATGTGCAGGCTGTTGGCGGTGAACACCGCTTCAAAGGTCGCGTCAGGCCACGGGCCGTCGACATTGAGTTCGATCGTGGGCGGCGTGTTCGGCAACGCCATGTCGTCGAGCCAGGCCGTGATGCCCGGGAGATTGTCGGCGCGATCGCTGGTTTGCCAAGTCAGCCACGGCATCGCCGCCGCGAAGTGCACGGCATGCTGGCCGGTGCCGCTGCCGACCTCGAGCAAGCGGCGCGTCTCGCTCAAGTGGCGCTGCAGGACCTCCAGGATCGGCCCCCGGTTGCGTTCGCACGAGGGCGCGAATGGTTTCTCTGTCATCAACTGCATTCCGTCTCTGGACACGAGCGGACGCTAGTCCGAGATGGCTCGTGGCACGCCATTGTTCCAGAAGCGGACTCCCGTCGTGTCTATCTTGTTCTCCGCCAGCAGCGCTTTCAGGCGCTCGTCGACATCGCGTACCTGTATCGCCTGGTCGCTTGAAAGTGACCCGGCGTCGATCGCATCCTGCAGTGTGTCCCTGAAGGTGATATCGAAAAGATATTCATACAGATATCCGCAACCGCGCGCCCGCCACTCATCGCCAGCGAGAACCTGTTCGCCGCAGTCACAGGACTCGGCCTCCACGCCTGTGACCGTTCTTCGGTATCGAGCAATCAATGCGTCCAGATCCATTGATCACCGTTCCTATGACTGCCCTTCTTTGCCGGCTGCGCGCACGTAGATGCGCTTCAGGCCATTGTCGCCGCCGCGCTCCTCGACGGTGAAGTGGCGGGGATGCGCCTTCAGCAGGTCGCTGAGCTTCTTGTGGCCATACAGGCGGGTGTCGAAATCGGGACGCACCTTGTTGAGGTAGCTGCCCACGCTGCCGAGGAAGGCCCAGCCCTGGTCATCGCTGGCCTCTTCGATGGCTTGGCGGATCAGCCGCAGCGGCAACGATTCGTGCCTGCCCGCCTCGACCACGGGCGCGGCGGTCGGTTCCGCCTGCGCAGCAGGCTTCTTCGCGGCCGGCCTGGCCGCCTTCTTCGCGGGTTTCGGTGGCGACGGCGGCGCAGGCGGTGCCGGCACTTCGCTGCGCAACACCTCGACATAGATGAACTTGTCGCAGGCCTGCACGAAGGCGTCCGGCGTCTTGCGTTCGCCGAAACCGTACACGGTCAGCCCTTCCTCGCGCAGGCGCTGCGCCAGGCGGGTGAAGTCGCTGTCGCTGGAGACCAGGCATACGCCATCGAACCGGCGCGTGTACATCAGGTCCATCGCGTCGATGATCAGCGAGCTGTCGGTGGCATTCTTGCCGCTGGTGTAGGCGAACTGCTGCACCGGGTTGATCGAGTGCTTCAGCAGCGCCTGCTTCCACTGCGTCATGCGCGTGCTGGTGAAGTCGCCGTAGATGCGCTTGACGCTGGCGACGCCGTATTTGGCGGTTTCCGCGAGCAGGCCTTCGATGACGGCGGGCTGCGCGTTGTCGGCGTCGATCAGCACGGCCAGCCGCGGCTGTTCGTCGTCGTTTTCGGGCCGGGCGACCGGACGGGATTTCATGTGCGCCATTCCTGTGCAGGATCGGGTGCATTGTGCACCACGTCGCCGCGGCATGACCGGCGTCACTTGACGTTGCCGCGCGTGCCGACGACAGTCCTGAGGCTTCCGCTCCAGGACCCGATCGATGCAACGACGCGACTTTCTCGCCCTCGGTGGCCTCACCCTCGCGGGGCTCGCACTGCCCGGCACGCGCGTCATCGCCGCCGAAGCCCTGCTGGAACCCGGCGACATGGCGAAGAAGAAGCGCCTGGCCGATGCCGCGCTGGCGGCGGCGACCGCCGCGGGCGCGACCTACTGCGACGTGCGCATCGGGCGCTACCTGCGGCAGTCGCTGATCACCCGCGAGGACAAGGTGCAGAACGTGGTGAACACGGAGTCCTCCGGCATCGGCGTGCGCGTGATCGCACAGGGCGCCTGGGGCTTCGCCGCGACCAACGACCAGACGCCGGACGGCGTCGCGGCCGCCGCGCGGCAGGCCGTTGCCATCGCCCGCGCCAACGCGCGCATCCAGGGCAAGCCGGTGCAGCTCGCGCCGCTGACCGGCACCGGCGAGGTGGCGTGGAAGACGCCGATCGTCAAGAACGCGATGGCGGTGCCGGTGAAGGACAAGGTCGACCTGCTGCTGGGCGCCAACGCCACCGCGCTGTCGGCCGGCGCCAGCTTCGCGGCCTCGCGCATGTTCGTCATCAACGAGCAGAAGTACTTCGCCAGCACCGACGGCTCCTACATCGACCAGGACGTGCACCGCATCTGGGTGCCCTTCACCGTGACCGTGGTGGACAAGGCGACCGGCAGGTTCAAGACGCGCGACGGCCTGTCCGCGCCGATGGGCATGGGCTACGAATACCTGGACGCCAACCCGGCCGACAAGATCGCGCTGCCCGGTGGCGTGGTGGCGTACGGCGCCTCGTATGACCTGCGCGAGGACATCGTGGCCGCGGCGAAACAGGCGCGCGCCAAGCTGACCGCGCCGTCGGTGAAACCCGGCAAGTACGACCTGGTGCTGGACCCGTCCAACCTGTTCCTGACCATCCACGAGAACGTCGGCCATCCGCTGGAGCTCGACCGTGTGCTCGGCTATGAAGCCAACTACGCCGGCACCAGCTTCGCCACGCTGGACAAGCGCGAGCAGCGCTTCCAGTGGGGCAGCCCGATCGTGACCTTCACCGCCGACAAGACCGAGCCGCGCAGCCTCGGCGCGGTCGGCTACGACGACGAAGGCGTCAAGACGCGGCGCTGGGACCTGGTGAAGGACGGCGTGCTGGTCAATTACCAGGCCACGCGCGACGAGGTGCACATCCTCGGCGAAGACGCCTCGCACGGCTGCAGCTATGCGGACTCGTGGAGCAGCGTGCAGTTCCAGCGCATGGCCAATGTCTCGCTGGCGCCGGGCAAGACGCCGCTGACCGTGGCGGAGATGGTCAAGGACGTCGAGAACGGCATCTACATCCATGGCCGCGGTTCCTATTCCATCGACCAGCAGCGCTACAACGCCCAGTTCGGCGGCCAGCTGTACTTCGAGATCAGGAACGGCCAGGTGACGCGGCAGATCGAGGACGCGGCCTACCAGATCCGCACGCCGGAGTTCTGGAACGCCTGCACCGCCATCTGCGACGCGCGCGACTTCCGCCTCGGCGGTTCGTTCTTCGACGGCAAGGGCCAGCCCAGCCAGGTCTCTGCGGTCTCGCACGGCTCGGCGACCACACGCTTCAACGGCATCAACATCATCAACACGGCGCGCAGCCTGGGGTGATCGCACGATCCGGGCATCGCGACGCGGGGTGTATGCCGAAAGTCATTTGACGCTGTCTCCACCGCGGCGCAAGAATCGGGGACGACCCGCGCGGTGGACATGGCGCGGGCCACAACGCGTCCGTCGCAGTCCCCCGCCTGCCCCGCGCAGGCCCAATGGTGGAGAACAGCCTTGCAACGTCGTGACTTCCTGGCCCTGACCGGCCTCACCGTGGGCGGCCTGATGGTGCCGTCCTACTTCGGCAAGGCGATCGCCGCCGAGCAACTCCAGTCCACCCTCGATGTCGCGTTCAAGAAGCGCCTCGCCGACGCCGCGCTGGCCGCCGCCAAGCAGGCCGGCGCCACCTACTGCGACGTGCGCATCGGCCGCTACCTGCGCCAGTTCGTGATCACCCGCGAGGACAAGGTGCAGAACGTGGTGAACACGGAGTCCACCGGCGCTGGCATCCGCGTGATCGCCAACGGCGCCTGGGGCTTCGCCGCCACCAATACGCTGACCGCCGAGGGCGTGGCCGCCGCCGCGCGCCAGGCCGCCGCGATCGCCACCGCCAACAGCAAGACCCAGACCGCGCCGGTGCAGCTGGCCAAGGCGCCGGGCTTCGGCGAGGTGTCGTGGAAGACGCCGATCAGGAAGAACGCGATGGAGGTGCCGATCAAGGATAAGGTCGACCTGCTGCTGGGCGTCAACGCCGCCGCGATCAACGCCGGCGCCGACTTCGTCAACTCGATGATGTTCGTGGTCAACGAGCAGAAGTACTTCGCCAGCACCGACGGCTCCTACATCGACCAGGACGTGCACCGCATCTGGGTGCCGATGACGGTCACCGCCATCGACAAGGCCAGTGGCAAGTTCCGCACCCGCGACGGCCTGTCCTCGCCGGTCGGCATGGGCTATGAGTACCTCGACGGCGACGCCTCGCAGAAGTACGCCACGCCGAACGGCGTGATCAACTACGGCCTGTCGTACGACATGAAGGAGGACGCCATCGCGTCCGCCAAGCAGGCGCGCGCCAAGCTGACCGCCCCGTCGGTGAAGCCCGGCAAGTACGACCTGGTGCTGGACCCGTCGCATACCTGGCTGACCATCCACGAGAACGTCGGTCACCCGCTGGAACTGGATCGCGTGCTCGGCTACGAGGCCAACTACGCCGGCACCAGCTTCGCCACGCTGGACAAGCGCAAGGACGCGTTCCAGTACGGCAGCGGCATCGTCAACCTGTTCGCCGACAAGGTGCAGACCGGCAGCCTGGGCGCCGTCGGTTACGACGACGAGGGCGTCAAGACCAAGCGCTGGGACCTGGTGAAGGAAGGCAAGCTGGTCGACTACCAGACCATCCGCGACCAGGCCCACATCCTGGGCAAGGACGAATCCGACGGCTGCTGCTACGCCGACTCGTGGAGCAGCGTGCAGTTCCAGCGCATGGCCAACGTCTCGCTGGCCCCGGGCAAGACCAAGCTGTCGGTGGCCGACATGATCAAGGACGTCGAGAACGGCATCTACATCATCGGCGACGGCTCGTTCTCGATCGACCAGCAGCGCTACAACGCGCAGTTCGGCGGCCAGCTGTTCTACGAGATCAAGAACGGCAAGATCACCCAGCAGCTCGAGGACGTGGCCTACCAGATCCGCACGCCGGAATTCTGGAACGCCTGCACCGCGATCTGCGACGAGAGCGACTACCGCCTGGGCGGTTCGTTCTTCGACGGCAAGGGCCAGCCCGGCCAGGTATCCGCGGTGTCGCACGGGTCGTCCACCGCGCGCTTCAACGGCATGAACGTCATCAACACCGCCCGCTCGCTCGGCTGACCGGCGCAAGGAGACCCTAGAACATGAGCATCCTCACCGAAGCGCGGGCCAAGGCCATCCTGGACAAGGTCCTTGCGCTGTCCAAGGCGGACGAGTGCACCGCATCCCTCACCGGCTCGATCGAAGGCAACATCCGTTTCGCGCTGAATAACGTCTCCACCAGCGGCATCGTCAGCAACACCGACCTCGCCGTGCAGGTCGCGTTCGGCAAGCGCACCGGCGTGGCGACGATCAACGAGTTCGACGACGCCTCGCTGGAACGCGTGGTGCGCCGCGCCGAAGACCTGGCCCGCCTGGCGCCGGAGAATCCGGAGTTCATGCCGGCCGTCGAGAAGCAGACCTACAAGGCTTCACCGACCTTCAGCGACTCCACCGCCGCCATCACCCCGGAATTCCGCGCGCAGGTCGCCGCCGATTCGATCGGCCCGTGCAAGGCCGAGAAGCTGATCGCCGCCGGCTTCCTGGAGGACGGCCAGAGCTTCGTCGCCTTCGCCAACAGCAAGGGCAACTTCGGCTACCAGAAGGCCACCGCGTTCAACTACACCTGCACGGTGCGCACCGAGGACGGCCGCGGTTCCGGCTGGGTCGGCCGCAACCTGAAGGACGCGAACGCGTTCAAGGCCGACAGCGACATCCGCACCGCGATGCGCAAGGCCAGCGAATCGGCGGAAGCCAAGGCACTGGAGCCGGGCAAGTACACGGTCATCTTGGAACCGGCCGCGGCCGCCGGCCTGATCTCCTTCATGATGAACTTCTTCGACGCGCGCCAGGCCGACGAAGGCCGCAGCTTCCTGTCCAAGAAGGGCGGCGGCAACAAGCTGGGCGAGCAGGTCTACGATCCGCGCGTCAACATCAGCGCGGATCCGTGGCATCCGGGCGCAGAAGTGATGCCGTGGGACAACGAGGGCCTGCCGCGCGAAAAGATGGCCATCGTCGAGAACGGCAAGGTGGTCAACCTGGAGTACTCGCGCTTCTGGGCGCAGAAGCAGGGCAAGCGCGCCACCGGTTCGCCGGGCAACCTGCTGTTCGCCGGCGGCACCAAGTCCACCGCCGAGCTGGTCGCCGGCACGCAGAAGGGCATCCTGGTCACGCGTACCTGGTACATCCGGATGGTCGATCCGCAGACCGTGCTGCTGACCGGCCTGACCCGCGACGGCACCTTCTACATCGAGAACGGCCAGATCAAGCACCCGGTGAAGAATTTCCGCTTCAACGAATCGCCGGTGATCATGCTCAACAACATCGAGGAACTCGGCAGGCCCGTCCGCGTGGCCGGCGACGAGTCCAGCTTCGTGATGATGATCCCGCCGATGAAGCTGCGCGACTTCACCTTCACCTCGCTGTCGGACGCGGTGTAAGTGTTCTGCCCCCTCCCCCGCCTGCGGGGGAGGGCTGGGGTGGGGGCCCGACGAAGCCGCCTGCGTTCCGCGCCACGGATCGCACCGACGCCCGCTCTTTCTCTCGACGCCTTTCGATGAAACCCCTTCTGCCCTTGCCCCCATCCCAGCCTTCCCCCGCACGCGGGGGAAGGGGCGGTCTGCTGGCGCCGTGACCCGGAACGAGTTCCTCCGCCTGATGACCGGCGGCCTGGCCGGCGCGCTGCTGGCCGGTGCGCCGCGCAACGCGCGTGCGGCGGGCAACTACGACTTCTGGTTCACCCGCCTGAAGTACGACTCCGGCGACTGGGACGTGGATGCGCGCATGCCGTCCAACGTCATCACTTCGCTGATCGACTACACCAGCCTGCGCGTCGACCCGAAGGAACACGTGCTGGCCCTGTCCGACCCACGCATGCTGGCCGCGCCGTTCTGCTACCTGGCCGGGCACAAGCTGGTGGACTTCAATCCCGCCGAGCGGCGCAACTTCGAGCGCTATGTGCGCAACGGCGGCTTCGTCTTCGTCGACGACTGCAACCACGACATCGACGGCCTGTTCGCCAAGTCGTTCGAAGCGCAGATGGCGGCGATCTTCGGCGCGAAGGCAATGAAGAAACTGCCGAACACGCACGGCATCTACTCCTCGTTCTTCAAATTCGACGGTCCGCCCGCCACCAGCTTCGAACTCAACGGCTGGGGCGACGACCTGGTGCACG
The DNA here is from genome assembly GCF_964252945.1 of Pseudoxanthomonas sp. LjRoot143. NCBI lineage: Bacteria > Pseudomonadati > Pseudomonadota > Gammaproteobacteria > Lysobacterales > Lysobacteraceae > Pseudoxanthomonas > Pseudoxanthomonas sp. LjRoot143. Next base: position 3,898,942 of record NZ_CAXUPM020000001.1, read on the forward strand.
AGTACCTGCACGGTATCGAGATCAACGGCCGCCTCGGCGTGCTCTACAGCAACAAGGACTACGGCTGCGAGTGGGACTACGACTGGCGCAACAAGCGCTTCCTGGCCGAGGACAACACCAAGTTCGCGGTCAACCTCGTGATCTACGCGCTGACGACATGATCTCTCTTCTCCGTAGAGCGGAGCTTGCTCCGCTGCTCTTCCGGCTAGCACCATCGATACCGCAGCGGAGCAAGCTCCGCTCTACGACCTCCACGGAAACCGCATGAACGCCATCACCGAATCCGACCTCCAGCAGCAGCTCGCGAAGCTGGGCGAACTCCGCGCCGCCATCGGCCAGGCCATCGTCGGCCAGCAGGACGTGGTGGAGCAGCTGCTGATCGGCCTGCTCGCCGGCGGCCACTGTCTGCTGGAAGGCGTACCCGGCCTGGGCAAGACGCTGCTGGTACGGTCACTGGGCCAGGCGCTGCACCTGCAGTTCCGCCGCGTGCAGTTCACACCCGACCTGATGCCGAGCGACATCCTGGGTACCGAGCTGCTGGAAGAAGACCACGGCACCGGCCATCGTCATTTCCGTTTCCAGCCCGGCCCGATCTTCACGAATCTGTTGCTTGCCGACGAACTGAACCGCACGCCGCCGAAGACGCAGGCCGCGCTGCTGGAAGCCATGCAGGAGCGCACCGTCAGCTATGCCGGCACCACGCATGAACTGCCCTCGCCGTTCTTCGTGCTGGCCACGCAGAACCCGCTGGAGCAGGCCGGCACGTATCCGCTGCCGGAAGCGCAGCTCGACCGCTTCCTGCTGCACATCCGCGTCGACTATCCGACCGAGCAGGAAGAACACGACATCCTGACGCAGACCACCGGCCGTGCCGGCGGCGACGTGCCACGCGTGATGGAAGGCGAGGCCGTGCTGGCACTGCAGAAGCACGTGCGCGACGTGCACGTCAGCGACGACCTGCTGCGCTGGATCACCCGGCTGGTGCGCGCCAGCCGGCCCGGCGACGGCGTGCCCGAGGAGATCCGCAAGTACGTGCGCTGGGGCGCGGGTCCGCGCGCCGGCCAGTCGTTGGTGCTGGCGGCGAAGGCGCGCGCCCTGCTGCACGGCCGCCTGGCGGCGACGCGCGAGGATATCGTCGCGCTGGCCAAGCCGGTGATGCGCCATCGCCTGCTGCTGTCGTTCGCTGCCGAGGCCGAGCAGGTCAGTGCGGACGACGTGATCGCCGCGCTGCTGCGCGGCGTGCCGTTCGCCGCCTGACCGTTCACACGCCGTGGCGCACGACCTGATCCCCGCCGACGTCCGCAGCCGGTTGAAGGACCTGCGGCTGACCGCGCGCCGCGCCATCGGCGCGCAGGGGATCGGCGTGCACCACAGCCGCAGCCGCGGCGCCGGACTGGAGTTCGCCCAGTACCGCGCCTACGAACCCGGCGACGAACTGCGGCAGATCGACTGGAAGCTGTACGCGCGCTCGGACCGCTTCTTCGTCCGCGAGGCCGAACGCGAGAGTCCGCTGACGGTGTGGATCGTGCTCGATGCAACTGCGTCAATGACGCAGCGCGATGGCGAACGAGGCACCCGCTTCGATGCGGCGCGGCGGTTGACCGCCTGCATCGCCGAACTGGCGCTGCGGCAGGGCGACCGCTTCGGCCTGCTGGTGCTGCATGGCGATGGCGTGCGGCTGGTGTCGCCCGGCAACGGCGCGCGCCAGCGCGATCAGCTGCTGTTGGCACTGCGTGGACTGACAGCAGGCGGCATGTTTCCCGCCGCCGAGAAGCTCTCTCCGGTCTGGGAACGCATCGGCGCCGGCGACCTGGTGCTGGCGTTGAGCGACGGGTTCGACGAGGCGATGGTCGCGTTGATCGAACGCCTGGCCTCGGCACGCCGCGAAGTGTTGGCGATCCAGCTGCTCACCGCCGAGGAACGCGACTTTCCGTTCACCGGCGGCCATCGCTTCCGCGATCCGGAGACCGGTGAGGAACTGCTCGGCGACGCCGTCGCGCTGCGCGCCGATTACCTGCAACGTTTCGCCGAGGCGCAACGCCTGCTCGATGCGCGACTGGATGCCAGCGGCATCCGCCACGCGCGCTACTACACCGACCAGCCGCTGGATCTGCCGCTGCGGCGGCTGTTCGGTGCGCGCGACGCGGCGGAGTACGCATGAATCTGGCTCTGCTGTTGCCCGCCGGGTTGGCCGCGCTCGCCGCCGCGCTGCTGCCGCTGCTGCTGCATCTCGCGCGCCGCCACGAGCAGACACCGACCGACTTCGCCGCGCTGCGCTGGCTGCGGCAGAAGCCGAAGCCGCGCCACCGCATCCGCTTCGACGAATGGCCGCTGCTGCTGCTTCGGTTGCTGTTGCTGGCACTGCTCGCGCTGTGGCTGGCGAAGCCGGTGCTGTCCGGCGCGGACGACACGCGGCCATGGATCGTCGTCGTGCCTGGCGTCGATGTCGCATCCGCAGGCGAGCAGGCACGCAACGCGGATGCGCAACGACACTGGCTGGCGCCGGATTTCCCGTCGCTGGACACGCCTTCGCCTGCCGGTGGTCCCGCCATCGGCAGCCTGTTACGGCAGCTGGATGCGGAACTACCACCGGACACCCCGTTGACCGTCGTCGTGCCAGCGACGCTGCAAGGCGCTGATGCCGAGCGTCCAAGGCTGTCGCGCGCGGTGACATGGACGGTGGTCGACGGCGCGATGGCATCGGCATCCCGTCCCGCTTCAACGGCGCCAACCTTCGTCGTCCGCCATCCCGCGGGCAACGACACGGGCCTGCGCTACCTGCGTGCCGCGGCGCTGGCGTGGCAGCCAGCCGCGTCAACGACATCGACGCTGCGCGTCGGTACGCAGGACGAAGTCCTGCCTGCGATCACGACACCGCTCGTCTGGCTGGTCCCGGGCCCCGTGCCGGCGCGAGTCGTGCAGTGGATCGAGTCCGGTGGCACCGCGCTGCTGGCGAGCGACAGCGCGCTCGATGGCTTCGCTCCGACCTCGACGCCCTGGCGGGACGGCGACGGCGTCGCGCTGGTCGAGGCAGGCGCGCGGAAGGAAGGTCGCGTGCTGCGCTTCACCCGCCCGCTGCGACCGGACGCGATGCCGACCCTGGTCGAAGCCGATTTCCCACAGCACCTGCGGGCCCTGTTCGACACGCAGGCGGCCGCACCAACGCGCGTGCTTGCCACCGACTACGCGCCGTCGACAGGCGGCGCGACGTATCCGGTCGCACCGCACGACCTGCAACCCTGGCTGGCGCTGCTGATCGCGCTGCTGGCATTGGTCGAGCGCTGGATGGCCACGCGAAGCTCGCGGAACGTGGCGCCATGACCCTGTCGGCAACGGAACGTCTCGCGCAGGTACGCCGGCACGCAGGTGTCGGCCAGCTGCTGCTGGGCGCGGCGATTCCGGTGGCGGTGGGTGGCGTGCTGTGGCGAGTGGCGTCGCCCGGCGTCGCGATCGCCATCGCCGTCACGGGTATCGCACTGCTCGCGCTCCTCGCCTGGCGACGGACGCGCGCCTTCGACACACCGTGGCTCGTCCGCCAACTCGATGCGAGACGCAAGGATCTCGACGACAGCACCGACCTGCTGCTGGCGCCGCCGGCCACGCTGACCCCGTTGCAGCAGTTGCAGCAGGCCCGTGTACGCGAACGCCTGCGCACGCAGCCCGCACCGGACCTGCGCACGCCCTGGCCGTGGGCGCGCATCGCCGCGCTGTGGCTCACTGCGGCAGTGGTGATTGCGGCCGCGATGCTATGGCCTGGACGGACCGGCCAGCCCGGTGCGCTCACGCCTTCCGACGAGCCGGTGCCGACGACGCCCGGCATCCCGCATCTGGTCGCCCAGCGCCTGCACGTGGCACCGCCCGCCTACACCGGCATCGCCGCGCACGACGAAGCCACGCTCGACGCCAAGGCGCCGGTCGGTTCGCGGCTGGCGTGGACGCTGCGCTTCGCGCCGCAACCGGTCGCCGCCGCCCTCGTCTTCCACGACGGGCAGCGCATCGCGCTGTCGCGCGACGGCGACACCTGGCAGGCGACGCACGTGCTGGCGAGGTCGACGCTGTACCGCGTGGTCGCCGCCGGCACCGAAGACCAGCCACGAACGAAACTGCGACGGCTCGACGCGATTCCCGACCGCGCACCGGAGGTGAAGGTGCTGGCGCCGGACCGCGGGCTCAGCCTGGTGACGGTCGGGCAGACGCGCTGGGCGCTCGCGTTCGAGGCGCGCGACGACTTCGGCATCGCGCCGACCGCGATGCTGAAGCTGACGCTGGCGCAGGGCAGCGGCGAGAACATCGCGTTCAAGGAACAGGTGATGACGCTGCAAGGCAGCGGGCCGGCGAAGGCGCGCCGCTTCACCTCCTCGCTGGACCTGAAGGCGCTGGGCATGGCGGTGGGCGACGACCTGATCGCGCAGCTCACCGTGCAGGACAACCGCTCGCCCTCGCCGCAGCGCGCGCAGAGCCCCGGCCTGATCCTGCGCTGGCCGGCCGACCTCGGTCAGGAAAGCACCGGGCTGGAAGGTCTGGTGAAGAAGGTGATGCCGGCCTACTTCCGCAGCCAGCGCCAGATCATCATCGACGCCGAAGCGCTGCAGAAGCAGAAGCGCAGCTTGGCGGCGGACACGTTCGTCACCCGCGCCGACGCGATCGGCGTCGACCAGCGCATCCTGCGGCTGCGTTACGGCCAGTTCCTCGGCGAGGAGGCCGAGGGCGAACCCCAGCCCCCGCCGACCAACGATGCCGACGATGAGCACACGGACGACGACGGCCACGACCATGCCGGCGAATCCGCGCGGGCCGACGATGGCCACGGTCACGGCGAAGCGACCAGCGCGACCGGCGCCAGCTTCGGCCGCGAAGCGGACGTGCTGGAAGCGTACGGCCACACGCACGACCATGCGGAAGCGGCGACCCTGCTCGACCCGGAGACACGCGCCACGTTGAAGAAGGCGCTGGACCAGATGTGGCAGTCGGAACTGCACCTGCGCCAGGGCCATCCCGACCAGGCGCTTCCGCTCGCCTACAAGGCGCTGGAGTACATCAAGCAGGTGCAGCAGGCCACGCGCATCTACCTGGCGCGGGTGGGACCGGAGCTGCCGCCGATCGACGAGACGCGCCGGCTTGGCGGCGATCGCAAGGGCATCGCGCCGCGTGCGCTCGGCGCGCTCGAGCGCCCGGATGACGAAGACGCCGCACCGGCACGCGTCTGGGCGGCGCTGGCGAACGACACCGCACCCGCGGACGCCACCGATCTCGAAGCGTTGCAGGCGTGGCTGCGGACGAACGAAGCCCGCGTGCCGGATGCGCTGGACCTGTTCGCCGCCATCGACGAAGTCCGCGGCGATCCCGCCTGTGCTCCCTGCCGACAGCGCCTGCGTGCGCTGCTGTGGTCGGCCTCGCCGCAGCCGCCGGCGCAGGTGCCGCGACGCGGGGCGGTGGATGCGGCCGGTCGTCGTTACCTCGACGCCTTGCGGCAGGAGCCCTCGCGATGAACGTCGCCGCCTCGCTGCCGTGGTGGTTGGCCGGCGTGCTTACGCTCGTCGTGGCGATGGCGTGGGTGCGCCTGGCGCTATGGCGTCATCGCGCACCCAGCGACCAACGCGGCGCGCCGCTGCGCTTTGCCCTGCTCTGCCTGCTGCAACCGGTCGTCGCATCGCTGCTCTACCTCACCCTGCTGCCACCGCGGCAGGCGGCGACCACCGGCACGCTCGTGGTGATGACCGCGCAGGCAGAAGGCGTGGCCCTGCCCGCCGAGCTCCAGGGCCAGCCGCGCGTCGCGCTGCCGGAAGCGCCGGCGATGGCCGATGCCGAGCGCGTGCCGGACCTCGGCACCGCGCTGCGCCGGCATCCGGAGATCCGCAGCCTTCATGTCGTCGGCGCGGGGCTGGAAGCGCGCGATCGCGACGCCGCCGGCGGTCGCGCCCTCGCGTTCTCGCCGTCGCCGGTGCCGCGCGGACTGGTGCAACTGTCACCGGTCGCGACTGCGACGCCGGGTGCGCCGTTCGCCGTCAGCGGCCGCGTGCAGGGTGTGCCCAACGCGACCGTGGCTCTGCGCGATCCTGCCGGCCAGCGCATCGCCGCTGCCGCACCTGATGCGCAAGGCGTTTTCCATGTCGGCGGACTCGCCCGCCTGCCGGGACCCGCGCTGTTCCGCCTCGAGGTGCTGGATGCCGCGCGCCGCGTCGTCGACACCGCCACCGTGCCGGTATGGACACGGACGAACGCAGCGCCGCGCGTCTGGGCGTTGGCCGGCGCCCCGAACGCCGAGTTGAAATACCTGCGTCGCTGGGCGAGCGATGCCGGCATTCCGTTGCACCTGCAGATCAGTCTCGGCGGTGGCCTGCAGCTCGGTGACGCACCGCTGCCGATGAGCGCCGACACGCTGCGACGCTTCGACCTGGTGCTGCTGGATGCGCGCAGCGCGGCGGCGCTGGGCGACGGACAGCGCGCGGCGCTCATCGCGGCGATGCGCGATGGTCTCGGCGTGCTGGTGCGCACCGACGGTGCGCTGCCGGCAAGCGTGCAGCGGATGTTGGGTCTGTCGCTGGCCGGCAACGAAGAGATCGAATTCCACCTGCCGCGTCCTGCCCCCGACGACGACGCCTGGCGCGCCCGCCGCGGCGCCGGCACGACGGACGCGCCTGTCGACGCCGACGCCATACCGGCAGGCCTGCCGACCCTGGCGCGACGCGCGCTGCGCACGGCATCGCCGGACGCGATCCCGTTGCTGCGCGACGCCGAGGGCAGCGTCGTCGCCTGGTGGCGCGCGGAAGGACGCGGGCGGATCGGCGCGTGGACCCCGACGGATACCTATGTCCTGGTGCTGGCCGGGCATCCGGACGCGCATGCCGCCCTGTGGTCGCAGGCGGTCGGCACGCTCGCGCGTACGACGGCGGAGGCATCGCATTCCGTGCCGGACGATGCGCGCGTCACCCAGCGCGTCGTGCTCTGCGACCTCGCCGACAACGCCCGCGTCACCGCGCCGGATGGCCGGATCACCCGGCTGCAACGCGATGCGGCGACCGGCGGCGCGCAGTGCGCCGGCTTCTGGCCGCGCGTCGCCGGCTGGTACGAGCTGGGCGTAGGCGAGAAGACGACGCCGTTCCATGTACGCGCGGCGGACGACGCACCCACGCTCCACGCCATGGCCGTGCGCGAACAGACCCTGCAGCTGGCCGCACGACCACGGCCCGACGCCAGCCGCGCCATCGTCGAGGGGCCACGCGGATCGGCATGGCCGTGGTTCCTCGGCTTCCTGGTCGCTGCGGGCCTGCTCTGGTGGCTGGAGCGCCGTCGTCCGACCGCCGGTTAACGACTCTCGAATGTCCGATGCGTAATTCTTCCTTCAGTCCCAATCTTCCGGAGTGCCGCATGATCCGAACCGCGATTCCCGCCCTGCTGCTGACCCTGTCGCTGGCCGCGTGCTCCGCGCCCGATGCCGACGAGCAGACCGCCGCCGCCGAACAGTCCCAGGCGGCCGCCACCGAAGCCGCCGAACCGGCGCCCGCGGAACCGGCATCGACCGAGCTCGCCGGCACCTGCGACGACACCCAGGCGCAGTGGATCATAGGCAAGACCGCGACCGAGAAAGACATCGAGCAGGCGAAGACGGACAGCAAGTCCGAGGCTGTGCGCGCGCTCAAGCCCGGCGACGCGGCGACGATGGACTTCAACCCGAACCGTCTGAACATCATCCTCGACGACAAGGGCGCGGCGGCTTCGGTCAACTGCGGCTGATCGCGTCACGACAGGTTTCGAAGACGAGCCGCCTGTGCCTGCACAGGCGGCTTTTTCATGCGTGGCGATCGCATGCCGACACCGCCGAAAAAGTTGCCGTTGCAACCAACCACTGGCGTGGAATAGGTGTTGTTGCGGCATCGCAACAACTGTGATTTAGTCGGGTTTCCGGTGACATTTCGAAGTGCCGCTGCGTGGGCAGGGCACGGTGTCGCCGTCACTCCGGTTTGAGGCAACACATGGCCCCTCGCAATCGCCAAGGCGGCTTTGACCACGGTCTGTACGACCCGAACGACGAACGCGATGCCTGCGGTTTCGGCATGATCGCGCAACTCGACGACCAGCCCTCGCGTGCGCTGGTCGATACCGCCATCGCCGCGCTCTCGCGCATGACCCACCGTGGCGGTGTTGCCGCCGACGGACTCACCGGCGATGGCTGCGGCCTGCTGATCCGCAAACCGGACATCTTCCTCCGCGCACTCGCCGCGGAAGCCAACATCGCGGTCGGCGCGCGCTTCGCCGCCGGGCTGGTGTTCCTGCCCCACGACGAGGCGCAGGCCGCGCGGTGCCGCGCCACGCTGGAAGCCGAGCTGTTCCGCGCCGGCGCCACCCTGAAGGGCTGGCGCGTGCCGCCGACCAACGACAGCGTCTGCGGCCAGCTGGCGAAGGACACGTTGCCTCGCATCGAGCAGGTGTTCGTCGACGCCGGCGAGGACCAGAAGGACGAGGCGTTCGGACTGGCACTGTTCCTCGCGCGACGCCGCAGTGAACAGCAGCTGCGCGTGTCGGTGCCCGACTTCTACGTGGTCACGCTGTCGCCGCATGCCATCGGCTACAAGGGCATGGTGCTGCCGGACAAGCTGGCGGTGTTCTTCGCCGACCTGCAGCGCCCCGAGCTGGCCAGCAGCGCAGTCGTGTTCCACCAGCGCTTCTCGACCAACACGCTGCCGCGCTGGCCACTGGCGCATCCGTTCCGCCTGCTGGCGCACAACGGTGAGATCAACACCATCGAGGGCAACCGCCGCTGGGCGCAGGCGCGCAGCAAGGTGTGGAAGACGCCGCGCTTCGACATCGCCGAATTCGACCCGGTCATCTCGATGCACGGCTCCGACTCGCAGAGCCTGGACAACATGCTGGAGCTGCTGGTCGCCGGCGGCATGGAGTTGATCCAGGCGCTGCGCATCCTGGTACCGCCGGCGACGCAGTCGCTGGAGTTCAAGGACGCCGATCTCGCCGCGTTCTACGAGTTCTACGGCCTCAACACCGAACCGTGGGACGGCCCGGCCGGCATCGTCTCGATGGATGCGCGCTATGCCGCGTGCACGCTGGACCGCAACGGCCTGCGCCCCGCGCGCTGGATGCTGACCAGCGACCGCCACTTCATCGTCGCCAGCGAAGCCGGCGTGTGGGAAGTGCCCGCCGAGCGCGTGACCCGCAAGGGCAAGCTGGGCCCCGGCGAGATGATGGCGATCGACCTGCGTCGTGGCGACCTGCTCGACAGCGAGGCGGTGGACCGCATCAACCGCGGCCGCGCGCCGTACAAGCAGTGGCTGCAGCAGGGCGTCACCTACCTGCAGACCGAGTTGATCGATCCCTCGCTGGTCGAGGAGCCCTTCGACGAGAAGACGCTGCGTGGCTACCACAAGCTGTTCCAGCTCACGACCGAGGAAGTCGAGCAGGTGCTGCGGCCGCTCGCCGAAACCGAGCAGGAAGCCACCGGTTCGATGGGCGACGACACGCCGATGGCGGTGCTGAGCCGGCAGACGCGCCCGCTGTACGACTACTTCCGCCAGGCGTTCGCGCAGGTCACCAACCCGCCGATCGATCCGCTGCGCGAAGACTGCGTGATGTCGTTGACCACCCAGCTGGGCCGGGAGACCAACATCTTCCACGCCGGCGCGGAGACGGTGAACCACGTCATCCTCAACTCGCCGGTGCTGAGCCAGCGGAAGCTGCGGCAGCTCTTGAAGATGCCGCAGTACGTCGAGAAGAACCGCCTGATCGACCTGTCGTACGCGCCCGAGGAAGGCCTCAAGGCGGGCCTGGAACGGATCTGCCGCGAAGCCGAACAGGCGGCGCGCGATGGCGACGTCATGCTGCTGCTGTCGGACCGCTACCCGCAGCCGGGCCGGCCGATGGCCCACGCGCTGCTCGCCACCGGCGCGGTGCACCACCACCTGTGCCGCGTGGGCCTGCGCTGCGACGCCAACCTGATCGTCGAGACCGGTACCGCGCGCGACCCGCACCACATGGCCTGCCTGATCGGCGTCGGTGCGACAGCGGTGTATCCGTACCTCGCCTACCAGACGCTGTTCGACCTCGGCCGCCGCGGCATCCTGCAGATCAAGAAGGGCGGCGAACAGGCGCAGATCGGCCGCAGCTACCGCAAGGGCGTCTACAAGGGGTTGTCCAAGATCATCTCGAAGATGGGCATCTGCACCATCAGCAGCTACCGCGGCGCGCAGCTGTTCGAGATCGTCGGCCTCGACCCGGACGTGGTGGACCTGTGCTTCGCCGAAACCCCGTCGCGCATCGGCGGCGTCGGCTTCGAACGGCTCGACCTGGAAGCGCGCCAGCTGGATGCGCGCGCCTGGAACGACCGCGAGGCCCCGGAAGTCGGCGGCCTGCTGAAGTACGTGCATGGCGGCGAGTACCACATGTACAACCCGGACGTGGTGATGACGCTGCAGCGCGCGACGCGCACCGGCGATGCCCGCGACTGGCAGGCCTACGCCGACGTGGTGAACTCGCGTCCGCCGTCCGCGCTGCGCGACCTGTTGCAGCTCAGGAAGGCCGAGACGCCGACGCCGCTCGGCGAGGTCGCCGACGCGTCCGACCTGTTGCGCCGCTTCGACACCGCTGCGATTTCGCTGGGCGCGCTGTCGCCGGAAGCGCACGAGGCGCTGGCCATCGCGATGAACCGCCTCGGCGGCCGCAGCAACTCGGGCGAAGGCGGCGAAGATCCCGCGCGCTACGGCACCGAGAAGCGCAGCAAGATCAAGCAGGTCGCGTCCGGCCGCTTCGGCGTGACGCCGGAATACCTGGTCAACGCGGAAGTCCTGCAGATCAAGGTCGCGCAGGGCGCCAAGCCCGGCGAAGGCGGCCAGCTGCCCGGCCACAAGGTCAACGACCTGATCGCGCGGCTGCGCTACGCCAAGCCCGGCATCGGCCTGATCTCGCCGCCGCCGCACCACGACATCTATTCGATCGAAGACCTCGCGCAGCTGATCTACGACCTGAAGCAGGTCAATCCCAAGGCGCTGGTGTCGGTGAAGCTGGTCAGCCATGCGGGCGTGGGCACGATAGCCGCCGGCGTGGTGAAGGCCGGCGCCGACCTGATCACCATCTCCGGCCACGACGGCGGTACCGGCGCCAGTCCGGTCAGCTCGATCCGCTACGCCGGCGTGCCGTGGGAACTCGGCGTGGCCGAGGCGCACCACGCACTGGTGGTGAACCAGCTGCGCGACCGCACCGTGCTGCAGACCGACGGCGGCCTGAAGACCGGCCTCGATGTGGTGAAGGCCGCGCTGCTCGGCGCCGACAGTTTCGGCTTCGGCACCGGCCCGATGATCGTGCTGGGCTGCAAGTACCTGCGCATCTGCCACCTCAACAACTGCGCCACCGGCGTGGCCACCCAGGACGAGCGCCTGCGCACGCAGTACTTCACCGGCCTGCCGGAGCGGGTGGAGAACTTCTTCCGCCTGCTGTCCGAGGAAGTGCGGCAATGGCTGTCTTACCTGGGTGCGCGTTCGCTGGACGAGATCGTCGGCCGCACTGACCTGCTGCAGCAGATCGACGCGTCGCCGCGACAGGGCGTCAACGTCGATCTGTCGCGCCTGCTGAAGGGTGCGCAGTTCGACAGCAGCACCTGCGCGGCGCAGCGCCTGTACGAATCGCCCGACAGCCTGGCGACGCAACTCGACGGCCTGCTGGCCGAACCGATCCGCAAGAAGAGCGGCGGCGACCATCGCTTCCTGATCCACAACACCGACCGCAGCATCGGCACCCGCCTGTCCGGCGCCATCGCGCGCCAGCACGGCAACCAGGGCATGGCCGACGCGCCATTGAACCTGCGCTTCCGCGGCACCGCCGGGCAGAGCTTCGGCGCGTTCAACGCCGGCGGGCTGCAGATGGAACTGGAAGGCGAAGCCAACGACTACGTCGGCAAGGGCATGGCCGGCGGCCGGCTGGTGGTGCGTCCGCCGCGCGGTGCGCGCTTCGAGGCACGCAACACACCGATCATCGGCAACACCTGCCTGTACGGTGCGACCGGCGGCGAACTGTTCGCGGCCGGCCGCGCGGGCGAGCGCTTCGGCGTGCGCAACTCCGGCGCGCTGGCCGTCATCGAAGGTGCCGGCGACCACTGCTGCGAGTACATGACCGATGGCATCGTGCTGGTGCTGGGCAAGGTGGGCCTGAACTTCGGCGCCGGTTTCACCGGTGGCCTGGCCTACGTGCTCGACCTGGACCGCGATTTCGTCGACCGCTACAACCACGAGCTGATCGACATCCATCGCATCAGCCCGGAAGGCTTCGAGAGCCACCGCCAGCACCTGCATACGCTGATCAGCCGCCACCGCGAGCTGACCGGCAGCATTTGGGCGCAGCAGATCCTCGACGAGTTCCGCGACTACGTGGGCAAGTTCTGGCTGGTGAAGCCGAAGGCGGCGAGCATCGACTCGTTGAACGAGACCCTGCGGAGGGCTGCATGAGCAAGAAGCAGGTATTCCAGTTCCTCGACCTGCCGCGGACGATGCCGCAGCGCATCCCGCTGGAGCTGCGCACGGGCGGCGACTGGGGCGAGCTGTACGGCAAGTTCGGCAAGGACGAGGCGCAGTACCAGGCGGGTCGCTGCCTCGACTGCGGCAATCCCTACTGCAGCTGGAAGTGCCCGGTGCACAACGCCATCCCGCAGTGGCTGCAGCTGGTGCAGGAGAACCGCATCGAGGAAGCCGCGGCGCTGTGCCATTCCACCAACCCGCTGCCGGAAGTCTGCGGCCGCGTGTGCCCGCAGGACCGCCTGTGCGAAGGCAGCTGCACGCTGGAGGAGTTCGGCGCGGTCACCATCGGTGCGGTCGAGAAGTACATCGTCGACACGGCGCTGGCCAACGGCTGGCGCCCGGACCTCAGCGACGTGCAGCCGACCGGCAAACGTGTCGCCGTGATCGGTGCGGGACCGGCCGGCATCGGCTGCGCGGATCGCCTGGCGCGCGCCGGCATCCAGGCGGTGGTCTACGACCGCTACGAACAGATCGGCGGCCTGCTGCAATTCGGTATCCCCAGCTTCAAGCTCGACAAGAGCGTCATCGCCACGCGCCGCGAGGTGCTGGAAGGTATGGGCATCGAGTTCCGCCTGGGCGTGGAGGTCGGCCGCGACATCACGCTGGCGCAGCTGCTGGAGGAGTACGACGCCGTGTTCCTCGGCACCGGCGCCTACCGCTATACCGATGGCGGCCTGCCGGGCCAGGACCTGGACGGCGTGCTGCCTGCCCTGCCCTTCCTGGTGCAGAACGGCCGCATCGTCAGCGGCAACGATCCGTGGGGCCGCCCCATCGCCGGCTGGGAAGACAAGCTGCAGCTCCCTGACCTGCAAGGCAAGCGCGTGGTCGTGCTGGGCGGCGGCGACACCGGCATGGACTGCGTGCGTAGCGCGATCCGGCTGGGCGCGGCGAAGGTCACCTGCGCCTACCGCCGCGATGAAGCCAACATGCCCGGCTCCGCACGCGAAGTCGCGAACGCGCGCGAGGAAGGCGTGCGCTTCCTGTTCAATCGCCAACCGCTGGGCATCGTGGCCGGCGAGGATGGCTTGGTCGCCGGCGTGCAGGTGGTGGAAACGAAGCTGGGCGAGCCCGACGAACGCGGCCGCCAGAACGCGGTACCGATCGAAGGCAGCGAGTCGGTGCTGGAGGCGGACGTGGTGATCATCGCGTTCGGCTTCTCGCCTACCGTGCCGGCCTGGCTGGCCGAGGTCGGCGTCGAAGGCACGCCGAACGGCCGCATCGTCGCCGGCGGCGGCGACCGCCTGCCGTTCCAGACCACGCACCCGAAGCTGTTCGCCGGTGGCGATGCCGTCCGCGGTGCGGATCTGGTGGTCACCGCGGTCGCCGAAGGCCGCGATGCCGCCGGCAGCATCGTCACCCTGCTCTCGTAGAGCGGAGCTTGCTCTGCTGCGCTTGTCTTCGATTAACGCAAAGCCGAGCAAGCTCGGCTCTACGGAAGGCGATCAGGCCTTCAGCGTCGCCATGTCGATGACGAAGCGGTACTTCACGTCGCCCTTCAGCATGCGCTCGTAGGCGGCGTTGATCGCGTCCATGCGGATCGTCTCGATGTCGGACACGATGCCGTGCTTCGCGCAGAAATCGAGCATCTCCTGCGTCTCGCGGATACCGCCGATCAGCGAACCGGCAATCGAACGGCGCTTCAGGATCAGGTTGAACACGCCCGGCGACGGGTGCGGCTGGTCCGGCGCACCGACCAGGGCCATCGTGCCGTCGCGCTTCAGCGCATTGAGGAACGGGTCCAGGTTGTGCGGCGCGGCCACCGTGTTGACGATGAAGTCGAGCGTGTTGCCTTGTGCCGCCATCTGCGCGTCGTCCTTCGACACCACCACCTCGTCCGCGCCCAGGCGCAGCGCATCGTCGCGCTTGTTCGGCGAGGTGGTGAACAGCACCACGTGCGCGCCCATCGCCTTGGCGATCTTCACCGCCATATGGCCCAGGCCGCCGAGTCCGACCACACCGACCTTGCTGCCCGGCCCGACCTTCCAGTGCGCCAGCGGCGAGTAGGTGGTGATGCCGGCGCACAGCAGCGGCGCCACCGCGGCGAGCTGGGCTTCGTCATGGCGGATCTGCAGCACGTACTTGGCATCGACGACGATCTGGTCGGAGTAGCCGCCGTAGGTGTTCTCGCCGCCGAACAACGGACCGTTGTAGGTACCGGTGAAGCCGTTCTCGCAGTACTGCTCCTCGCCTTCCTGGCAGGAGGCGCAGGTACGGCAGCTGTCGACGATGCAGCCGACACCGGCCAGATCGCCGACCTTGAAGTCCTGCACGTTGGCGCCGACCGCGGTGACGCGACCGACGATCTCGTGGCCCGGCACCGAGGGATACAGGGTGTTCTGCCACTCGTTGCGCGCGGTGTGCAGGTCGGAATGGCACACGCCGCAGTAAAGGATGTCAATGCGGACGTCGTCCGGACCGGGTTCGCGACGCTCGAATGCGAACGCGGTCAGCGGTTGGTCGGACGACAGCGCGGCATAGCCGTGGGCCTGGCTCATGGGGGATTCTCCGGGGGATGGAACGAGGCGGAAATTCTAGACGCCGTCGATGACGGCACAACCCGTCGCTCATGGGTTTCACTGTCCCAATCGACCTCGACCCTCGCTTAGACTGTCGTTCCACCCACGACTTACGCTCCGTCATGCGCCTGGGCCTGGCCGCCAACCGCCTGCATCACCACACCGAGGACGCCGCGCTGTTCCGCTGGCTGCGCGCCTGCGAACCCGGCATCCGCGACCTGCAATTGGCGCTGCATGCGGTGGGCCGCACGCACGATGCGATCGCCGCCGCCGGCATGCTGCGCGGCTACGACGGGCTCAAGCGCTATCCGTACGGCCGCGATGGTGGGTTGATGAAGCTGGTGGCGGAAGTCGTCGGGCTGGAAGGTGCGGAGCGCAGCCTCGATGGCGCGATCTATTTCATCGATCCGGTCGACCCCTCGTCGATCTTCCCGGAAGCGACCGCGCTGAAGCGACAGTGCGTGATCCACGGCAAGCCGTTCCTGTCGACGGTGGCGTCGGCACGCGACTGGGTGGAGATGGAACGCATCCACGCCGGTTTCGCGCCGGACCGCGGCGCGGACCGCTTCCACGCTTTGGAATCGCAGACCCTGGCGCTGATCGCGCACGATGCGATGAAGCCGCAGATGCTCGCGTTCGCTGACACCCATTTCGACGTGCTGTCGCGCTTCGCGCACCGCATGGCGACCGGCACCACCGGCCTGCGCCTCAACGAACTGGCCTGGAGCCGCGGCTGGCCGCAGGACACACCGTGGGTCGAGCGTTTCCAGAGTGGTCCGCTCGGCGGCGACGCGCAGATCGCAGATCGCGTGCTGGAGCATCGTTGCCAGCGCGTGATCTTCTTCGAGGATCCGCACGTGGCCCGCCAGCACGAGGCCGACATCCAGCTACTGGAGCGCGCGGTGACCACCGTGACCGACGAGGCGGTGTGCACGACGTCACTGGCAGTGGCGAAGCGCTGGTGCGAGGCGGTCGACAAGCGTGCGCTTCTTGTAGGAGCGACGTAAGTCGCGACCGCACCTCTAAGCATTCCGTGGTGTCTTCTCCAGGATTGACCCACGCCACACCCAGTTTCGTTCTCGCGGTCGCGACTTACGTCGCTCCTACAGGAACAGCAGGAAAGAATGAACGCCCCACCCCGCCACCTGCTCAAGGACCTTTCCCTCTCCGCCATCGCCGCGGGCTTCGTCACCGTGCTGGTCGGTTTCGCCAGCTCGGCGGTGATCGTGTTCCAGGCGGCGCAGTCGCTGGGCGCAACGCCGGAAGAGATCAGTTCGTGGATGTGGGCGCTCGGCCTGGGCATGGGCCTGACCTGCATCGGCCTGTCGCTGCGCTACCGCATGCCGGTAGTGACCGCGTGGTCGACGCCGGGCGCGGCGATGCTGATCAGCAGCGCGGCCGGGTTGCCGCTGTCGGACGCCATCGGTGCGTTCCTGCTGTCGGCGCTGCTGATCGCGGTCTGCGGTTTCTCGGGCTTCTTCGAGCGGATGATCAGCCGCATCCCCGTGTCGCTGGCGTCCGGGATGCTCGCGGGGGTGCTGTTGCGGTTCGGCATCGATGCGTTCGCGGCCATGAAAACCCAGCTCGGCATGGTGCTGACGATGTTCGCGGTGTACCTGCTCGCACGCCGCCTGTTGCCACGTTACGCGGTGATTCTGACGTTGCTGGTGGGCATCGCGTTCGCGGCAGGCCTTGGTCTGTTGCACGTGGAGGGGCTGTCGCTGCAGCTGGCGAAACCGATCTTCACGACGCCGACGTTCTCGTTCGCCGCCATCGTCGGCATCGCGCTGCCGCTGTTCATCGTCACGATGGCGTCGCAGAACGTGCCCGGCGTGGCGGTGATCCGCGCGTCCGGCTATGCGATTCCGATCTCGTCCGTCGTCGGCTGGACCGGCGTGACCAACCTGCTGCTGGCCCCGTTCGGTGCGTTCGCACTGAACCTCGCGGCGATCACCGCGGCGATTTGCATGGGTCGCGAAGCGCACGAGGACGCGTCGCGCCGTTACGTCGCGGCTATCGCGGCCGGCGTGTTCTATCTGCTCGTCGGCCTGTTCGGTGCGACGGTGGCCGCGTTGTTCGCGGCGTTCCCGAAGGAACTGATCCTCGCCATCGCCGGCATCGCCCTGCTCGGCACCATCGGCAACAGCCTGGCCGCCGCGCTGCGCGAGGAAGCGGATCGCGAACCGGCGCTGGTGACCTTCCTCGTCACTGCATCGGGGCTGTCGCTGGGCGGCATCGGGTCGGCGTTCTGGGGACTGGTGGCGGGCGTCGTCACCCTGCTGGTGCTGCGTCGCCGCTGAGCGTTGTTCGGATGCAGCTCATGCTGGTGAACGCGGTGTGGAGTGTTCAGTTCCAGCGCGCGGGATTCACCTGAGGGTGATGCCGGCGTGGGCAGGATCGCCACTCCATCCTTGCAGGAGACGATCCCCATGCAGACCATCCGCTTCCGCCATCGCCTGTTGATGCTGGCCACGTTGGCCACCCTGTCCGGTGCCGCGTTCGCGCAGGCGCCTGCGCCGACCGCCGGCAAGGACGCGCTGAAGGAGCCGCAGGTGCGCGCACTGCTGACCGAGAAGGGCTACACCAAGGTCGACGATCTCGACTTCGAGGATGGCCAGTGGGAGACCGACGCCACCAGCGCGAACGGCGAGCGGGTCGACGTACGCATCAACCCGGCCACCGGCGACATCGTCGCCGAGAAGCTGGTGTCGAACCTGAGCGAGAACGACGTCAAGGCCAAGCTGGCCGCCGCCGGCTACTCCAAGATCCACGACGTGGATTTCGATGACGGCGTGTGGAAGGCCGAAGCCGAGCGCGCCGACGGCAACGATGTGGAGATCCACCTGGCCGCCAACACCAGCGAGATCATCCACGTCGAGAACGACTGACCGGTCACGCCAAGTGACGCACAAGGAAGGCCGTCCGAGGACGGCCTTCCTTGTTCAGGGTGCCTGACGCGCCGGAGGCCGTGCGAAGCGCCAGCCCACCAGGAACCCGCAGGCCAGCAGAAGCGCCGCCAGGTACCAGGGCGCGCCAGGGACATGGGCAGGCGCTTCCTTGCCGATGAACAGCGCGAAGGTACCGGCGAACAGCAGTGGCCCGATGATGCCCGCCAGACTCGCGAGGCTCATCAGCGCACCCTGCATGCGCCCTTGTTCACGCTCATCCACCTCGCGCGTGATCAGCGACTGTGTTGCGGGTGTCGCCAGTGCCCACAACGCACTGATCGGCAATCCGAGCAGGAATGCCGTGCCGACCGGCGCCCAACCGTAGACGACGAAACCGAGCGCGCCACACGCCAGCCCGAACAGCAACGTCCTGCGTTCGCTGAGTCGTTTCACCACGCGGCCGATCAGCAGGGCGTTCACGATCACGCTCAGGACGCCGACCGCTGCGAGCACCCAGCCGACCTCCTTCGGTCCCCACTGGAAGCGGTAGCCGGCGAACAGCACGAACACGCTCGGATAAACGAAGTGCGCGAGGTTGGCGATGAAGACGACTGCGACGAGGCCATACACCTGCGGGTAGCGCCTCAGCAATACCAGCGAACCGAAGGGATTGGCGTGCTTCCAGTCGATGCGTGGGGTCCGCTTCTCCGGCGCGAGCGATTCAGGCAGCACGAACCAGCCATAAAGGAAGTTCAGCGTCGCCAACGCGGCAGCGAACCAGAACGGAAGGCGCAGGTCGATGTCGCCGAGTGCGCCACCGATCAGGGGACCGATCACGAATCCCACGCCGAATGCAGCGCCGATCATGCCGAACGCCTGCGCGCGCCGCTCGGGTGGGGTGACGTCCGCGATGTACGCATTCGCCGTGGTGAAGCTTGCCGAGAAGACGCCCGAGAAAACCCGCGCCAGCAGGAGCAGCGGCAACGTGCCGGCGACCGCCATCAGGACGAAATCGGCGCCAAGTCCCAGGCAGGAAAAGAGGATCACCGGCCTGCGTCCGAAACGGTCGGACAGCGCACCCTGCACGGGTGAGCTGATGAACTGGATGGCGTAGAAGACGGTACCGAAGACACCGACCCAGATCGCGGCGCGCGCCGCGTCACCGCCCGTGAACTGCTTCACCAGATCCGGCAGCACCGGAATGATCACGCCGAACGACAGGATGTCGATCAGCACCGTGACGAAGATGAAGACCAGGGCGGCGCGACGGCCGGCGTGTGCGGGAGCTTCGGCGTTCACGAAAGGAACCGGCGAAAAGGTGCGCAAGTGTAGGGCATCGCCGACGCGTCCGGCGCCCTGCCAACCCCTGTAGGAGCGACGTCAGTCGCGACCACGGACCAGGGCGGTCCGTGCTGTTCGATGGTCACCGCCCGGATGCACTTCGACACATCCGGCACCACGTACGGGGCGAGCCTGCGGTCGCGACTGACGTCGCTCCTACAGTGTGCTCACCGAGATCACCTGGCTCAGCCGGTGACGCTGGCCCGGTTCCAGCTCGATGGCATCGTCGCTGGCGTTCGCCGCCTCCAGGCAGACGAACGCCCGCCAGCCGTCGTCGGGCATGTCGGCGATGGCGGCCGCACCGGCCTCACCCGGATTCCACACCACCAGCGAACGGCTGCCGAAGGTGTCCAGGCGGATACGGCGACCACCGGCGGGATCGAGCAGATCGAAGCGGTGCCCGGTGCCGGCATAGATACGGTCGCTGCGGCCGGGATCGCGCGGATCGTGCAGCGACCACTCGCCGGACTGCACATGCGTGCCACCGTCGTACTTGTCGTCGTAGCGCAGCCCATCCAGGCCGGTGACCCGTACCTGCGCCGCGTCGGCGACACGGAAGTAGGTGTGCAGGGCCTGTGTCAGCCGGTAGGGCGCATCGTCACGATGCAGCGTGTCGATGCTTTGTCGCAGTTCGCGACCCACATGGATCGACATGTGCAGTTCCAGCGGCACGCCATCGCGCAGCGGAAGCGCCAGCTTCAGCACGGCAGTGCCATCCGCTTCGCGCTTCACCTCGGTCAGCGGCCACCGCGAGATGCGTGCATGGCCGTGCTGGATGGCATCGTCCGGCTGCCCCTGCTTGCCGAAGTACGGCCAGCAGACCGGCACGCCGCCGCGGATCGCCTTCGGTGGCCGCGACGTCGTCGGCGACACCCACAGCAGGTCGTCGAAGCCGGCCGGTACGAACGACAGCAGCTGTGCGCCATGCAGGCTGAGGCGGGCGACGGAGAACGGCGTCTCCACGCGCAGTACATCGATGCCCTGCCAGGTTTCGCGGGTGACGCCTTCGGGAAGGGCACTCATGGCTTCGGGGCTTCCGCTGGTGCGACCGGCGGACCTTCCGCTTTCAGCGCGGCGAGGATCTTCGTACCGGCGCGCCCGTCGGCGGGCAGCAGGCCTAAACGCTGCTGTTCGACCACGATGGCCCGCCGCGTCTGCGTACCGATCATGCCGTCGGCGGTGCCGATGGCATGGCCACGGGCGAGCAGCAGGGTCTGCAGTTCGCGTCGCTGCGGACGCCCGATCCCGGGATCGTCTGTTGGCCAGGCGGCGACCAGCCCCGTGCCGCCACGCAGGCGGTCCGCCAGCAGCGCGATGGCCAGGGCGTAGCTCTCGGCCGCGTTGTAGGAATAGATCGCGTCGTAGTTCTTGAACACGACAAACGCCGGGCCATTGACGCCGGTCGGCACCAGCACCGCGGCGTTACGGTCGTCGGCCGGCAACGGTTGGCCGTCGACGCGGGCGATGCCCTGCGCCACCCACTGTGTCAGCGGCTTCCGGCTGGTGCGCCCGGCCTGCCCGATGTCGAAGCCGGCGGGCAGCTTCACCTCGTAGCCCCACGGTTCGCCGGTACGCCAGCCGGACTTCACCAGGTAGTTGGCGGTCGATGCGAGCGCATCGGGAATGCTGTCGATCAGGTTGCGGCGCCCATCGCCATCGAAGTCGACCGCGATGCGCTGGTAGGTGCTGGGCATGAACTGCGTATGCCCGAACGCGCCGGCCCAGGACCCGTTCAAGCCATCCACCCGCACGTCGCCCGCCTGCAACAGTTTGAGCGTGGTCAGAAACTCGCCGCGGAAGAACGCCTGCCGCCGGCCGAAACACGACAGCGTGGACAGCGACACCAGCAGCGGCCGCTTGCCGAACACGCGGCCGTAGTCGCTCTCCACGCCCCACACCGCGACGACGGTGGCGGGGTCCACGCCGTAGGCCTGCGACACCCGGCCCAGCAGCTCGGCATGCGTGGTCAGCATCGCCTGCCCATCGCTGACGCGCTGGTCGTCGACGAGGGCCGCCAGGTAATCCCACAGCGGCGTGGTGAATTCGGGCTGCGCATCCAGCAGGTCCAGCACGCTCATGTCAGCGACCAGATCCTTCGTGTAGGTATCGAACGTGGTCGCGGTGATGCCCTGCTTCTCGGCGACGCTGCGCAGGCTGGCCATGCAGGCGGTGAAAACCGGGTCGGCAGCGGGAGCAGTAGCTGGCGGCGCGACGGGCGATGGCACTGCGGGCAGGGTCTGTGCCACGGCAGGAGTTGCAGCCATCAACGTAAGCCAGAGAATGGATGCGCGCGAGATCATGACGGCCTCCCTGGCCTTCGGGGGAGGGCTCACTTTGCCTCGCGACGCCATCGAAGCCAAGTCGCAGGCGGGCATCGCGCGGAATCCTTCGGGAAAACAGCGCGAGATGCGGCTCGCGAGGTCGAACCAGAACCGCCTCAGTCAGCCGGACACGATGAAGGCTGGAACAGCACGTCCTCCGGCCAGACCAGAGCGGCCGTCCCAGTGGATGACGAAACCCGCTGCGCCCAGCAGTAGAAGCTCTCGAGCCCAATCTCCTGTCTGCGCTCGTCCAGCTTCGTCGGCGTCACGATGTCGTAGAACTCGACGACACCCTGGCCATTCCTGAAGTACTGCATGCCGTACACCTGGGCCTGGTCGGTGAGGCGACGATTCCTGTCGACCAACGATGCCAGTTGCCTGCCGTCGGCTTCGTCTGCCAGGACAGCCTGCTTCATCTGCTGGGCGGCCGATGCCTGGTACTGCGGATCCATGTCGGCATGCTGGGTCAGCAGCCACGCCGCCTTCGCCGCCTCCTCGCCGATGGCCGAACGCTTCGGCCAGCCACACGAGCCGACGACACCCCGCATGAATTTGGCGTTGTCCGCGTCGATGTCCAGTACCTTGTCCAGTGCCACCTTCGATTCTGGTGACGCGGTCAATGCGTTGCGCGCTGCTTGGTCTCCATCGCGGCGCTGCAGCAGTTCGTGCCGCAGTGCCGCTGGCGCACAGTCGACCGGGGCGCCGGAGCCGGCGGACGCAGACACCGGCACCGTGAGCAGAAGCCAGCCTGCCGAGAGAAGTCCTTTTCTTGCACCCATCGCGATCATGCTCCTTACTTCACCAGGACAACGTACTCCACCACCTCCATCGGCGGCACTGTTTCCCACGAGCGCCGGTACACCATCCGCACCTTCGTCTCCCCCGCCTTGTCCGCACGGAACCACCAGCGTGCCATCGAGGGAGCGCCCGGCATCGGCGGCTGGGTATCCATCGGCGGCGGCGTGGCCGGGCCCGTGGTGCGCGACAGCACCGGGGCGCCGTCGGCGGTGAATTCCCACTGGTAGCCGGTGCTGGCATTGGACATCAGTGCGATCTCCAGCACCTGGCCCACCTGCATCGAGATGGGTCCCTTGCCTTGCGGGCGGACCAGGCCATCGTCCGGCAGCGCGGCCGGAGGCGGACCGCTACCGGTCGCGGGGCTGCTCGCACAGGCGGACAGCAGGACGCACAGGCCGGGCAGCAGCAGTGATCGCATGGTCGCGTCCTCCCTGGAGACGCCGCCGTTATACACCCCGGCTTTAGGGCCCGTCCGTAAAATGGCGGCATGAACAACACCCCCCAGGACTCCTCGCTGGGTCGCGAGGTCGCGTATCCCGCGCACTACGACCCGACCCTGCTGTTCCCGATCCCGCGCCAGGGCGCGCGCGACGAGATCGGCATCGCCGCCGATGCCCTGCCCTTCATCGGCCACGACCGCTGGCACGGCTACGAGCTGAGCTGGCTCGACGCCCGCGGCAAGCCGCGCGTGGCGACGGCCACGCTGACGGTGCCCTGCACCTCGCCCTGCCTGATCGAATCGAAGTCGCTCAAGCTCTATCTCAACTCGCTCAACAGCACGCGCTTCAACAGCGATGCCGCCGTGCTCGAACGCATCGCCACCGACCTGTCGGCGCGCGCGGGCGCGGACGTGCAGGTGGTGTTCGGCCTGCCGCCGATGGCGGACGCGCCGGAAGGCGAGTCGATCGACGGGCTGGACGTCGAGATCGACCATTACGGTCCGCCACGCGCCGAGTTCCTGGCCGCCGATCCGGACGAACAGGTCGAGGAAGTGCTGTCGTCCGAGCTGCTGAAATCGAACTGCCCGGTCACCGGCCAGCCGGACTGGGCAACCGTCGTCATCCGCTATGCCGGCCCGCGCATCGACCGCGTCGAGCTGCTGCGCTACCTGGTGAGCTTCCGCGACCACGCCGAGTTTCACGAGCAGTGCGTCGAACGGATTTTTCACGATCTGCTGGCGCATTGCCGTCCAGCCTCGCTGTCGGTCGAAGCGCGGTACACGCGGCGTGGTGGCCTGGATATCAATCCCTGGCGCGCCACCGCCGACATGAATGTCCCGCTCATGAAGCGCGACGTACGACAGTAAGGTTACTCACGTAACAATAGAGCCGGTTTCACGTGCGCGCTATGGATTCTTAACAGAGCGCGTGCAACGCTTTGCGCATCCCAACGGCCCGCCAGGAAGGGTGGTTGCAATGAGCACAGAAAAGAAAGCGGATTTCTCGGACGTCACCGCCAAGGTGGACTCCACTGCTGAGAAAGCAGCGGATTTCTCCGACGTGACCGCACGCGTCGACAGTACTGCTGAAATCGTCGGCGAACAAAGCTACACCATCGAGAAGGGCGACACGCTCTCGAAGATCGCCAAGACGCACTACGGCAGTGCCAATGCGTGGAAGCAGATCTTCGAAGCCAACCGCGACGTCATCGACGATCCGGATCGCATTTTCCCGGGGCAGGTCATCAAGCTGCCGCCGAAGCCTGCCGAAGCCTGATCGCCTCCCACTTCATTACAAGGACCGAACCCATGAAGCACAACCGCATCTCCTATGCCCTGGCCGCCGCGCTGGTCGGCACCGTCGCGCTGGTCGGCTGCAAGAAGAAGGAAGAACCCGTCGTCGCGCCGCCGGCCGCTGTCGAACCCGCGCCCGCGCCTGTCGAGCCTGTTCCCGCGCCGGCACCTGTCAGCGCGACCAGCGTCACCGTGGGCAACACGGCTGCAGCCGACAAGTCCGTGGCCGCTGTCGGCATGTTCGGCGTGAAGGACAAGATCATCGTGTCGGTGAAGACCGACGCTGCGACGCCGGCCAATGCCGTGATCGACGCCAAGCTGACGTTCCAGGACGGTCAGGTGGCCGGTCAGCAGACGGCCAACGTCGTCGCCGGCGGCGTCGACACCACCAACGTCGAATTCACCAAGGCGACCGACTGGCCCGCCGGCAAGTACAAGGTCGACGTGACCTTGAACGGCCAGCCGGTCGGCATCACGCAGGAAATCGAAGTCAAGTAATCCCCGCAAGACCAAGGCTCTCTCCCACGTGTGTGGGGCAAGCTCGGGCGTGGAGTGATCCACGCCCGCTTTTTTTGCGCGTTTCCTGACTCTGGTCGTTCCCGTTGCAACGATGTCGCGCTCGCCGCCGTGTCCCGGGACATGACCCTGCGACACACTGCGATCCATACCCCCTCGTTTTGCCCTGCGTGCGCTGGCGCGCGACAATGGCGCGCTGAATTCCCCATCGCCCCCTTGTCGAGAGTCCTGATCCCCATGTCGGATACGCCCCGCATCATCTACACCCTCACCGATGAAGCCCCGTTCCTCGCCACCCAGTCGCTGCTGCCGATCGTCGAAGCGTTCACCGCGCCGGCCGGCATCGCCGTGGAGACCCGCGACATCTCGCTCGCCGGCCGCCTGCTGTCGCAGTTCCCCGAATACCTGAGCGACGCGCAGAAGATCAGCGACGACCTGGCCGAGCTGGGCCAGCTGGCGACGCAGCCGGAAGCCAACATCATCAAGCTGCCGAACATCAGCGCCTCGGTGCCGCAGCTGAAGGCCGCCATCAAGGAACTGCAGGCGCAGGGCTATCCGCTGCCGGACTACCTGGACGAGCCCAAGGACGACAAGGAGAAGGACGCCAAGGCGCGCTACGACAAGGTCAAGGGCAGCGCGGTGAACCCGGTGCTGCGCGAAGGCAACTCCGACCGCCGTGCGCCGCTGTCGGTCAAGAACTTCGCCCGCAAGCATCCGCACCGCATGGGCGCCTGGAGCACGGAGTCGAAGTCGCACGTCGCGCACATGGCGTCCGGCGACTTCTTCGGCAGCGAGCAGTCCGCCACGCTGGCCGCCGATGGCGCGCTGAAGATCGAACTGGTCGCCAACGACGGCACCGTCACCGTCCTCAAGGACAAGGTGAAGGTGAAGGCGGGTGAGATCGTCGACGCCGCTTCGATGAGCCGCAAGGCGCTGGCCGCGTTCGTCGCCGCCGAGATCGCCGACGCCAAGGCCAAGGGCGTGCTGTTCTCGCTGCACCTCAAGGCCACGATGATGAAGGTCTCCGATCCCATCATGTTCGGCGTGGTCGTCAACGAGTTCTACAAGGCCGCACTCGCCAAGCACGCCGCCGTGCTGGAGCAGATCGGCTTCGACGCCAACAACGGCATCGGCGACCTTTACAGCCGCCTGGGCGCGCTGCCGGCCGACCAGCAGGAAGCCATCAAGGCCGACCTGCAGGCCGTGTATGCCGACAGCGCCGCGGTGGCGATGGTGAACTCCGACAAGGGCATCACCAACCTGCACGTGCCGAGCGACGTGATCGTCGACGCCTCGATGCCGGCGATGATCCGCGACTCCGGCAAGATGTGGAACGCCGAGGGCAAGCTGCAGGACACCAAGGCCGTCATCCCCGATCGCTGCTACGCCGGCATCTACCAGGCGGTGATCGACGACTGCCGTGCGAACGGCGCGTTCGATCCGGCGACGATGGGCAGCGTGCCCAACGTCGGCCTGATGGCGCAAAAGGCCGAGGAGTACGGCAGCCACGACAAGACCTTCCAGATCGCGGCCGACGGCACCGTGCGCGTCACCGACGAGGCCGGCAAGGTCGTGTTCGAGAGCAACGTGGAAGCCGGCGATATCTGGCGCATGTGCCAGACCAAGGATGCGCCGATCCAGGACTGGGTGAAGCTGGCCGTCGGCCGCGCGCGCCTGAGCAAGACACCGGCGATCTTCTGGCTGGACAAGGCCCGCGCGCACGACGCACAGGTGATCGCCAAGGTCGAGCAGTACCTGAAGGACTACACCATCGACGCGCTGGACATCCGCATCCTGCCGCCGGTCGAGGCGATGAAGGTGTCGCTGGAGCGCACCCGCAAGGGCGAGGACACCATTTCGGTGACCGGCAACGTGCTGCGCGACTACCTGACCGACCTGTTCCCGATCATGGAGCTGGGCACCAGCGCCAAGATGCTGTCGATCGTGCCGCTGATGGCCGGTGGCGGCCTGTTCGAGACCGGCGCCGGCGGTTCCGCGCCGAAGCACGTGCAGCAGTTCCTGGAAGAGGACTACCTGCGCTGGGATTCGCTGGGCGAGTTCCTCGCGCTGGCGGCGTCGCTGGAACACCTGGGCCAGCGTTACCTCAACACGCCGGCCAAAGTGCTGGCCAACGCGCTGGACATGGCCAACGGCCGCATCCTCGATGAGAACCGCTCGCCCGCGCGCAAGGTCGGTGAACTCGACAACCGCGGCAGCCACTTCTACCTGGCGCAGTACTGGGCGCAGGCCCTGGCCGAGCAGGACGAGAACGCTGAACTGAAGGCGAAGTTCGCGCCGCTGGCGAAGGCACTGGTCGACAACGAGTCGACCATCCTCGGCGAGTTGAACGGCGCGCAGGGCAAGGCGCTGGATATCGGCGGTTACTACCATCCCGACATCGCCAAGACCTCCGCTGCCATGCGGCCCAGCAAGACGTTCAACGACGCACTGGCTGCGCTGTAATCGCGGCGGCGATGCCGTAACGGCATCGCTGTACGGTTCCCCCTGTCAGGAAAAACCCGCGCTCCGGCGCGGGTTTTTCTTTGCGTGCGTGCCGCGCGTCAGGTTCATGCAGATACGTGGCGTGCAGCGCGCGGTTCTGTGGTTCTCCGCACGAATCGTGCGCGGAGGTTTGCATACCGTACGTCGCACACCACGTCCACCCAGCGGCAGTGCTTTCTGGCAGGGGAAAGAGCATGGCCAGTATTTCTGTTGCCGCACCGGAGTATCGGGAGCGGCTGGATTCCGCATCGTCGCCGGCGATCACCGGCAGCAAGCCGCTGACGCGTCGCCTGCGACAACAGCTGTGGGCGAAAAGCGGCCACGCGCTGCTCTCGCTGGATGGACAACCGCGCCTGTTGCTCGATTTCGCGCACGATCACGGCGTACCGCTCTCGGCGAACATCGCGGCATCGCCGGCGTCATTGGCGCATGTGCTGGGCGAAGGCTTCGGCCGCATCGTCTTTCAGGCATTGCCTGCCGAACGCTTCGAGACGCTTGCCAGGCACCAGTTCCATCAACCCTTGCGGCCGATCCTGTGGCAGATCGCGCAGCACGGCGGCGACTGGCAGGACCTCGATCACCGGCTGTTCCGGCATGCGCGCATCCGCTTGCTGCGCTGGCCGGACTTCCGCCTGCTGGCACACCAGCACGATGGCTTCCGCCTGTGCTCGCTGCTGCTCAAGCGCGCGTGTTCGGTGGACGAATGCCAGCAGTTGCTCGATCTCGATGCCGCCACCGTGCTGGCCTTCGTCCGTTCGGCCTATCTGTGCGGTTACGCGATGGTGGAGACGCCCGACGCGGTCGTGGCGGACGCGCCCGCATCACGTCCGGCCATCACCGGTTCGTTGCTGGCACGGATGTGGCGCAGCCTGCGGAGCAAGACTGCTTGAGCCCGCGCGAGCACAAGATCGTCGTGCTCGGCGCCATGGGCGCCGGCAAGTCCACGCTGGTACGGGCGCTGGCGGGTGACCGGGTCGTCGATACCGACGTCGCCAATACCGACAGTGCCTCCGACAAGCTGTCGACCACCGTGGCGATGGACTATGCCGATATCGACCTGCCCAACGGCGACCGTCTGCGCCTGTACGGCACGCCCGGCCAGGCGCGCTTCGACTTCATCTGGCCGGTGCTGCTGCAGGGCGCCAGCGGCGTACTGGTCCTGGCCGACGCAAGCGCACGCGCCGTCGTGGACGAGCTGGATCGCTACCTGCTGGCGCTGCACGATCACGCGCCAGACGCGCCGACGGCCATCGGACTGTCGAAATTGGATCTCGCCCCGCACGTAGACATCGACGCGCTCGCGACGCGCGCCAGCGAACTGCTGCGTGCATTGCCGGTCGTGCCGTTCGATCCGCGCTCCGACGCGTCGGTGATGCTGCTGATGGATGTGCTGATGTCGGAGATCGAAGCCTTCGACCTGGTCGCTGCGCATGGCTGACGGACAGCGTCATCGCGGACTCGGCGAACAGGAGCGCGCCAACGTGGAGCGCTGCCTGCGCAAGTTCTCCGACGCAGTCGACGGTGTCCGCACCGCCGTGGTCGCCAGTGTCGACGGCTTCGCGCTGGCGCAGTCCAACCCCGCCTCGGCGAACGGTGAGCGTCTGGCTGCGATGACCAGCGCGATGCTGGCCTTGGCCGCGGCGATCGGCCGCGAGCTGTCGCTCGGCCAGCTGGGCGTGCTGATGCTGGAGTCGGAGCACGGCAAGGTGTTGATGCTGTCGTTGCGCACGGAACGCGAGCCGTTCCTGCTGATGGCCGCCTGCGACCACCGCAGCGTGATCGGCAACATCTTGTGGAGCGCGAAGGAATGCGGCCGGAACGTCCTGGCCGAACTCGACGGGTCCTGAGCCGGCCCGTACCGAGGCATGCATGGCTCTTACTTCCAACGACAGGGGTGCGACATGGCGGGACTTGGTGATTCGTTGAACGAACTGATGACCATCGACGGCGCGCAGGCGGTCGCTCTGGTGGACTACGAGAGCGGCATGCTGCTCGGCGAGGCCGGGGGCGGCATGGACATGGAAGTGGCGGCGGCGGGCAACACCGAAGTGATCCGCGCCAAGATGAAGACCGCCGGTGCGCTGAAGCTCAACGACACCATCGAGGACATCCTGATCTCGCTGGGCAGGGCGTACCACATCATGCGTCCGGTGGCGGCCAAGCCGGGCCTGTTCTTCTACGTGGTGCTCGACCGCAACAAGTCGAACCTGGCGCTGGCACGCCGCAAGGTGCTCGACGTGGAAAGTCAGCTCTCGATCTGACAGGACGAGCCAGGCGACGCACGTCGTCCGGCCATCCTGCGTTGCGGCGACGGTGTGGGAACCGCATGCTGTGGTTCCCCGCCGAGCGCCGACCATGACCGACCACAACATCCTGCTGTTCTCGTATGGCACGTTGCAGCTGGAAAGCGTGCAGTTGTCCTCGTTCGGCCGCCGCCTGGACGGTGAGCCCGATGCGATGACGGGCTATGCACGGACGATGGTGGAGATCACCGACCCGGAGGTGCTGGCTGCCAGCGGCGAGCGCTTCCACCCGATCGTCAGCCCCAGCGGTGATCCGTCCGACGAGGTCGCCGGCACCGTGTTCCGCATCAGCGCCGACGAACTCGCCGCCGCGGACCGCTATGAGGTCGCCGACTACACGCGGGTGCAGGTGCGCCTGAAGTCCGGACGCGATGCCTGGGTGTACGTGAAGGCCTGATCCGGACGGGAGGATCGGTGTGGGAGCGACGTCGGTCGCGATGGATTGCCGCGGTGGCCCTTTCGCGACTGACGTCGCTCCCACAGAGGAGATGTTTGAGTACCGTCAGACGCCGGAACACGTGGCGCGCTTTCAGGGCACAGGCCGCTCGGCCGACAGCAACGCGACGATCATGCCCAGGCGTCGCGCGCCCAGCCGCTGCACCGCACGCTGATGCCTCACCTTGCCCCTCGCGTCGTGCACATGGTGACGGCGCTCTTCCTGCATCTGCGCCACCTCGACGGGAGGGACCACATGGCCATGCATGAACAACATGCCCTGGCTCATGCCACCCAGCTGCTGCCACCACTGCTTCCTGGTTCCGGTTTGCATGGGACTGCTCCGTTGCGCCGGTATCCGGCTTGAAGGACTACCAAGCTAGGCGCATCATTCCTCCTGAAAAAGCGAAAGCTCCGCAACCCAGCCTTGAGGTGGATTCAAGATGAGCCGGCTGCCGCTGGACCAGGTGGACGCCTTCGTCACCGCCGCCCGCCTGCGCAACCTGACGCGTGCGGCGGAGGCCATGCACCTCACCGTCAGTGCGTTGAGCCACCGCATGCGGCTGCTGGAGCAGCGGCTCGGCCACAAGCTCCTGGCGCGGGGCCCGCGCGGCGTGGAACTGACGCCGGACGGCCAGCGCCTGTTCGATGCGATTTCGGGTCCGCTGGACACCATCGACCACGCACTGCGGCGCGCGACGCTGCGCAACGACCACACGGTCACGCTGAGCCTCATCCCGTCGATGGCCACGGCCTGGCTGGTGCCGCGGCTGCCCGCATTTCTCGCCGCGCATCCGGAGTTGGGCCTCAACCTGCAGTCGAGCACACACGTGGTCGATTTCGAACGCGAGCCGGTCGACCTGGCGCTGCGCCTCGGCGGCGGACGCTGGCCGAACGTGCATGCGGAGTTCCTGTTCCACGAATGGATCACGCCGGTGGCCAGTCCCGCGCTGGTGAAGCAGCACGGCAAGCCGGCGCCGGACCAGATGGCGAAGCTGCCGCTGCTCGGCGACCCGGCCAACCGCTGGAAGGACTGGTTCGAGCATTTCGGCGGGCAAGCGCCGGCGCGCTACGTGGCGCAGTTCGACGACACCGAGACGCTGCACCAGGCCGCGGCGCAGGGCGTCGGCGTGGCGCTGGCGCGCTGGACGCTGGCCGAGCCGCTGGTGAAGGCGGGCCGGCTGGTGACGCTGACGAAGAAGCGACTGCAGGCCGACTTCGCGCATTACCTGGTCTATCCCGAACGCAGCCTCTCGCACCCCGGCTTCCGCAAGGTGCGCGGTTGGCTGCTGGAACAGGCCGGCATCGCGGTGGAGCGATGACTCCAGCGCACGCCGGCTAACATCGGTCGCATGGTCCACGACGATGCCATCGCCCGCCTGATCAACGACGCGTTCGCCGACTACCACGCGCGGTTCGCGGAGATCACGCAGCGCGCGAAAGGCCGGTTCGAAACGATGGACTGGGCCGGTGCGCGTGCCGACGCGGTCGAACGCATCGAGTTGTACGACCAGTGCATTGCCGAATGCGCGCTGCGCCTGCAATCGGCGCTCCTGGGCCAAGCCCATGACCGGACGCTGTGGATCACCGCGCGCGCCGCGTTCGAGGCGCTGGTCGCGGGACAGATCGACCGCGAGCTCTACAAGACGTTCTACAACACGCTCTGCCGCCGCTTCCTTCGTATCCGCGGTGTCGATTCCGCACTGGAATTCGTGGCGCTCGATGTCGAACCCACCGATGCGATCACCCATCCGGTCGCCCGCCACAGCTATGCCGTGTCGGAACAGCGGCCGACCGATACCTTCGCGCGCGTGCTCGGCGACTACGGGTTCGACGTGCCCTACGCCCACCGTACCCGCTGCGCTGCGGCGATCGCGGTGCGGCTGCAGGACGACCTGGCGCACTGGGGCGCCCATCCGATCCGCGGCATCGAACTGCTGGACACGGTGTTCTACCGCGAGCGGCGCGCCTATCTGGTGGGACGCGTGTTCGGTGAGCACCGGTTCTCGCCCTGCGTGATCGCGCTGGTCAACGACGGCGGCCGGCTAAAGGCGGAAGCCGTACTGACGCACCGGGGCGACGTGGCGCACCTGTTCGGGACCTCGCGCAGCTACTTCCATGCCGACCTGACGACGGTCGGCGATGCGGTGGTGTTCCTGCGCTCGCTGCTGCCCGGCAAGCCGATCGACGAGATCTACACCGTGCTCGGCCGCGCCAAGCAGGGCAAGACCGAGCGCTACCGCACGTTCTTCCACCACTTCCACGCGCATCCGGATGAACGGCTGGTCCATGCCGAGGGCACGCCCGGCATGGTGATGGCGGTGTTCACCCTGCCCAGCTATCCGCTGGTGTTCAAGGTGATCCGCGACCGCTTCGCCTATCCCAAGGCGATGACCCGGCAGGACGTGGAGGACAAGTACGATCTGGTGTTCCATCTCGACCGCGTCGGCCGGCTGCTGGACACGCAGGCGTTCCGTTTCCTGCGCTTCCCGCGCGCACGCTTCTCGCCCGAGCTGCTGCAGGAACTGCACGAGAGCTGCGGGCAAAGCCTCAGCGAAGATGGCGACGACCTGGTCATCCACCTCTGCTACGTGCAGCGACGCCTGCGGCCGCTGAACCTGTACCTGCGCGAGCAGAAGGCCGACGCGGCGCGCACCGCCGCGCTCGATTACGGGCAGGCGATCAAGGACATGGCGCGCAACAACATCTTTCCCGGCGACATGCTCTTGAAGAACTTCGGCGTGTCGCGCCATGGCCGGGTGGTGTTCTACGACTACGACGAACTGCGGCTGGTGGCCGATTGCCGGTTCCGCGACTGGCCACAACCAACGACATACGAAGAGCAGATGGCCGATGGCCCATGGTTCCACGTGGACGCGGGCGATGTCTTCCCCGAACGCTTCCCCCAGTTCCTCGGCCTGCCCGATGCGCTGGCAAAGGCGCTGAAGGCCGCACATGGCGAGCTGTTCCGGCCCGCATGGTGGCGCGACCTCCAGTCGCATCTCGCCGCGGGCGAGTACCCGGATACTGCACCGTATCCGGATGCGTTGAAGCTGGCGTGATCGCGCGCATGCGGACGCAATGCGCATCGCGCTACCCTTGCCGCCATCCGGAGAACGCTGTCCCGTCATGAGCACCTACCGCCTCGATTCCATCTTCCGGCCGCGCGCCGTCGCGGTGGTGGGCAGCCAGTCGCGGCCGCGCTCGGTCGGCCGCGCCGTGATCGAGAACCTGCTGGCGGCGGGTTTCGACGGACAGATCGGGCTGGTGAACAAGCATCCCACCCCAATGGACGGCGTCACCATCGCGCGCCAGTTGCGCGACCTGCCGTGGACACCGGACCTGGTGGTCATCGCCACGCCGGCGGCGACCGTGCCGCACCTCGCCGCCGAGGCGGCGGAGAAAGGTGCCGCCGCCATCGTCGTGCTGACCGCGGCAATGGGCAGCGGACCGGGTTCGCCCGCGGCGCAGCTCGAAACCCTGACGCGCGAGAAGGGCCTGCGCGTGCTCGGCCCGAACTGCCTGGGCGTGATCGCGCCACATGCGCGCCTCAACGCCAGCCTCGCCAGCCGCTTCCCGAAGGCCGGTGACCTCGCGCTGATTTCGCAATCGGGCGCCATCTCCGGCGGACTGGTCGAGTGGAGCATGAGCCAGCCGGTCGGCTTTTCGGCGGTGGTGTCGCTGGGCGATGCATTGGACGTCGACTTCGCCGACCTGCTCGACTACTTCGCCACCGACCATCGCACGCGCGCAATCCTGCTGTACGTGGAGGCCATCCGCGATGCGCGCAAATTCATGTCGGCCGCGCGCGCCGCGGCGCGCACCAAACCCGTCGTCGTGGTGAAGTCCGGCCATGGCGTGCCTGCCCGTTCCACGCCGGCAGGCAGCACGCATACCCAGAATCTGGCGAAACCGAACGCGGTGTATGGCGCCGCATTCCGGCGTGCCGGCCTGCTGCGCGTGCGCTCGCTGCACGAACTGTTCGCCGCCGCACGCACCCTGGGCCAGGTCCGTCCGTTCAACGGCCGCCGCCTCGCGATCCTGACCAACGGCGGTGGCGTCGGTGCGCTGTCCGTCGACCACCTGTACGAACAGGGCGGCACGCTGGCAACGCTATCGGACGCCACGCGCGATGTGCTGGACCGCACCCTGCCCGTGGGCTGGTCGCGGACCAATCCGGTCGACCTGCTGACCGACATCGACGCCGACAGTTATGCGGCCACCATCGAGGCACTGCTCGCCGATCCGGAGAATGACGCCCTGCTGGCGGTCAACGTGCCGACCGTACTGTCGTCGTCGTCGGAAGCCGCGCATGCCGTGACCCGCGTGCTGTCGCAGCGGCCGGCGCACAGCGCGCGCAAGCCCGTCTTCACCGTCTGGCTGGGCAACGATCCGCAGGCCGAAGCGGTGCTCGATGCCGCGCAGATCCCGCGCTATCCGAACGAGTCCGATGCCGTCGCCGGCTTCATGCATCTGGTCCGCCACCGCGAGGTGCAGGCCGCGTTGATGGAGACGCCGCCCAGCCTGCCCGAGGATTTCAGTCCGGACGTCGCCACCGCCCGCGCGCTGGTCCACGCCGCGCTCGATGCCGGCCAGACGTGGCTGGATCCGCTCGCCACCACGCAGCTGCTGGCGGCTTACGGCATCCCGATGGCGCCGGTGTGGCGCGCGGAAGACGCCGACGATGCGGCGCGCATCGCCGCGCCGTTGCTGGCCGAAGGCGCCACGGTGGCGGTGAAGATCCTGTCGCCCGACATTCCGCACAAATCCGACGTGGACGGCGTGCGCCTCAACCTGCCCAACGCCAACGCCGTGCGCGAGGCCACCGCCGGCATCCTGCAGCGCGCGCGCGAACGGCGACCGGAGGCGCGCATCGAAGGCGTGCTGGTGCAGCCCACGCTGCTGCGGCCCAAGGCGCGCGAACTGATCGCCGGTATCGCCGACGATCCGGTGTTCGGTCCGGTCATCGCATTCGGCCGCGGCGGCACGGCAGTCGAGGTGATCAACGACCAGGCCGTCGCGCTGCCGCCGCTGGACCTGCGCCTGGCGCACGAGCTGATCGCGCGCACGCGCGTCTCGCGCGTGCTGAAGGCCTATCGCGACGTGCCGGCCGCGGACGAGCGCGCCGTCGCGCTGGTGCTGGTGAAGCTGGCGCAGCTGGCCGCCGACATCCCCGAGATCCAGCAGCTCGACATCAATCCGCTGCTGGCCGACCGCGACGGCGTGGTCGCGGTGGACGCGCGCATCGCCGTCGCGCGCGGCCGTGCGCTGCACAAGGGCCGCGGCCATCCACGCTTCGCGATCTTCCCGTATCCGACCGAATGGGAGCGCACGATCCTGCTGGCCGACGGCCAGCCCGCGCTGGTGCGGCCGGTGCGACCGGAGGATGACGCGATGTTCCGCGAATTCTTCACCCACATCACCGACGAAGACCTGCGCCTGCGCTTCTTCCAGTCGGTCCGCCACTTCAGCCACGAGTTCATCGCCCGCCTCACCCAGCTCGACTACGCGCGCTCGATCGCGCTGGTGGCCGTGCATCCCGGCACGCACGAGATGCTCGGCGCGGTGCGCCTGCACGCCGATGCCAACTACGAGAAGGGCGAGTACGGCATCCTCGTGCGTTCCGACCTGAAGGGCCACGGCATCGGCTGGAAGCTGATGCAGATCATGATCGAGTACGCGCAGTGGCAGGGCCTGAAGATCATCGAAGGCCAGGTGCTGCGCGAGAACCGCACCATGCTGGCGATGTGCGAAAGCCTGGGCTTCGCGGTGAAACTCGACCCCGACGATCCCACGCTGATGAATGTCAGCCTGCCGGTACCGCCGGTGGCATGACGCGGCGTAGCTTGCTCATCGCCGCAGTCCTGGCGTCCCTGGCGCTGGTCGGCGGCATCATCGGATGGCAGCATGCGCGCCCTGCGCCTGCGCCAGTACCCGTCCCGGCACCCGCCGCGCGCATTCCCGCAACGGCCACACTGCTGCAAACGCCGCACTATCGCATCCACAGTACCGCCGCCCCGGAGCAGACTCGACAGGTGGCGGACGCGGTCGAAAGCCTCCACGCCGCGTACATGGCCTTGTTCGCCGACAAGGTCCGCCCTTCTTCGCGACCGCTCACGCTGGTGCTGTATGCAGACCGCGACGAGTTCCAGCGCAACAACCGCAGCCGGCCCTGGGCGGAGGCGTACTACCTGCGACCTGCGTGCTACGCCTATTACGGCGGCGGCAAGGCGAAACCGCACCACTGGATGCTCCATGAGGCCGTGCACCAG
This sequence comes from Pseudoxanthomonas sp. LjRoot143, assembly GCF_964252945.1. Classification (NCBI taxonomy): domain Bacteria; kingdom Pseudomonadati; phylum Pseudomonadota; class Gammaproteobacteria; order Lysobacterales; family Lysobacteraceae; genus Pseudoxanthomonas; species Pseudoxanthomonas sp. LjRoot143. Next base: position 3,935,081 of record NZ_CAXUPM020000001.1, read on the forward strand.
TTGAACACCGAAGTCGCCGGCTGGCGCCTGCCTGCGTGGGCCAATGAAGGGGTCGCAGGCTATCTTGGCGCGAGCTGGCTGGAGGACGGTGTACTGACGCCGGGTCGCAGTGATCCCGACACGTACCCGATCTGGTGGCTGTCGCGGATGAAGCTGACGGGAAGCCTGCAGGCGGACGTCGCCGCCGTCCGCTTCATCCCGTTGCGCGACCTGCTGGAGGGTCATGGGCCGGACATCAACCAGCACGTGAATCTCTACTACCTGCACTATTGGGGCCTGACGCACTTCCTGTTCCATTACGAGAACGGCAGGTATGCGAACGCCTACAAACAACTGCTTTCGCTTGGCGCGTCGACGCCCGACTTCGAGCGCCTGGTGGGTCCCATCGAGGACGTCGAGAAAGCCTGGTACGCGTACCTGCTGGACGCCATCGCGACGATGCAGAAGTACGAAGCCGAGAACGGCATCGAGCGCTGAGTAGCGGCCTTCAGAGCTTCACCACCACCTTGCCGAAGTTCTCGCCGCGCAGCAGGCCGATCAGCGCGCGTGGTGCGTTCTCCAGTCCTTCGACCAGATCCTCGCGGTAGCGGATCTTTCCGTCCGCCAGCCAGCCACCCATCTCGCGCAGGAACTGCGGATACAGCGCGATGAAATCGTGCTGGATGAAACCGCGCACGGTCAGGTGGCGGGTCAGGATCTGGCTCATCAGCCACGGCATGCGGTCGGGTCCGGACGGCAGCGCCTTGTCGTTGTAGTGCGCGACCAGACCACAGACCGGGATGCGGGCGAAATCGTTGAGCAGCGGAACCACCGCGTCGAACACGGCGCCGCCGACGTTCTCGAAGTAGACGTCGATGCCTTCAGGACAGGCCGCGCGAAGCTGCTCGACGAAATCCGTCGCGCGATGGTCCAGCGCGACGTCGAAGCCGAGTTCGTCCTGCAAATAGGCGCGCTTGCGCTCGCCACCGGCGATGCCGACGGTGCGGACGCCCTGCAGCTTCGCGATCTGGCCGACGGTCGCGCCGACCGGCCCGCTGGCCGCGGCGACCACCACGGTCTCGCCCGGCTTCGGCTGACCGATTTCGTGCAGGCCGACGTAAGCGGTGAAGCCGGGCATGCCGTAGACGCCGAGCGCCGTCGTCAGCGGGACGAGGCTGGCGTCGAGCTTGCGCTTCAGCGTTCCGCCATCGGCGATGGCATGCGTCTGCCATCCGCCGTGCGCGAGCACAAGGTCACCGACCTGCAGACCGGGATGGCGCGATTCGATCACCTCCGACACCGTGCCGCCGTCCATCACGCCGCCGATCTCGACCGGCTTGGCATACGAACGCCCTGCATTCATGCGGCCACGCATGTACGGGTCCAGCGACAGATAGCGGTTGCGCAGCAGCACCTGGCCATCGGCGGGCGTCGGCAGCGGCGCCTGCTCCCGACGGAAATCTTCCGCTTTCGGCTCGCCCTGCGGGCGCGCGGCCAGCACGATGCGGGTGTTGTGGTCTGCGTCGTGGCTGCTCATGCCTGGTCTCCGGTGTCGTCGATGCCTGCAGTCTAGCCACCGCGCACGCCGATGCGGTGAAGCGTGCAGGACACGCGGCAGCCGCCATGCCGGCTGAACATGACGCATGCTAGGCTCCGCGCACCTTTCTGGAGGGCTGACGCATGACCCGCATTTCGCTTTCCCTGGCCATCGTGGCCGCACTCGCCGCTGCGCAACCGGCATTCGCCGCATCGCCGGCCAAGCCCGCGCCCGCCGCGCAGTCCCTACCCGCCGCCGACGCCGCGGCGCTCGACGCCGCGCTGAAGGGCGACTGGCGCGATCCGAAGAATGCCGCGCGCGACATCTATCGCCATCCGAAGGAAACGCTGTCGTTCTTCGGCGTGAAGCCGACGCAGACGGTGGTCGAGATCACCCCCGGTGGCGGCTGGTACGCCGAAGTCCTCGCGCCCTACCTGAAGGCCGGCGGCACCTATGTCGCCGCCGTGGTCGATCCGGCCAGCGTGGCCGAGAAGAGCCGCAACTACTACCAGCGCAGCGCCGACGGCCTGCAGAAGAAATTCACCGACGGCGCCGCGCAGTACGACAAGGCGACGACGGTGAAGTACGACCCCGCGGCGCCGGTGTTCGGTGCGCCGGCCTCCGCGGACGTGGTGCTGACGTTCCGCAACGTGCACAACTGGCGCAAGGCGAGCCAGGCGGAAGGCATGTTCAAGGGTTTCTTCGCCGTGCTGAAGCCGGGCGGCGTGCTCGGCGTGGTCGAGCACCGTGCGAACAAGGACGTGGCGGCCGACGACGATACCGGCTACGTCAGCGAAGCGCAGGTCATCGCACTGGCCGAGGCCGCGGGCTTCCGCCTCGATGCGAAGAGCGAGGTCAACGCGAACCCGAAGGACACCAAGGACTACGCGAATGGCGTGTGGACGCTGCCACCGTCCAACAACCATCCAGAAGCCGAACGCGCGAAGTACCAGGCCATCGGCGAGAGCGACCGCATGACGCTGCGGTTCGTGAAGCCGCACCACTGATCATGTCGTTGCGCTGACGCCACACTCCACCGGGGCGTGGTGTTGCCGTTTCCCGGGCTTCCATGCTGATCGCGTTCAACAAGCCGTTCAACGTGCTCTGCCAGTTCACCGACCGCAGCGATCCGCCGCGGCGGACGCTGGCGGAGTTCGGCCTGCCGCCCAATGTGTACGCGGCGGGCCGGCTGGATTACGACAGCGAAGGCCTGCTGCTGCTCACCGACGACGGCACGCTGGCGAACCGGTTGACCGATCCGCGCCACAAACAGCCGAAGACGTACTGGGTGATGGTGGAAGGCACGCCGACGGATGATCAGCTCGATACGCTGCGTCGCGGCGTGGTGTTGAACGACGGGCCGACGCGGCCCGCACAGATAGAACGCCTGGACCCTGCACCAACACTGTGGCCGCGCGATCCGCCGGTGCGCTTCCGCAAGACGGTGCCGGACGCGTGGCTGTCGGTGACGATCACCGAAGGTCGCAACCGACAGGTCCGCCGCATGACCGCGGCGGTCCGTTTACCGACGTTGCGACTGGTGCGCACGGCCATGGGCGAGGCGCGCCTGGGCGACCTCGTCCCCGGGGCGTGGCGCGCGCTCTGACGCGCTGCGCCACCCGGATCAGATCAACTTTCGGCGGAACGTGCGGTGCTGCGCGGCTTGCGCGGCGTGCCCGTCTTGCGCGCCGTGGAGGCCTTGCCGTTGACCTTGCGCGCTTCCACGCGGCGCGACTTGCCTTCGATCGGACCATTCGCCTGATCGCTCTTGCGCTTGCGGTAGGCCACCAGCGCCAGCAGGCCGACACCGATGCCCGTGGCGACCGCGACCGCGGGATTGCGCCGGACGAAGTTCACCGCCAGCTTGCCACCGGTCTTGGCGACACCCAGCGCGGCGCCGGTCTGCAGCAGCTTGTCTGCGCTCGGCACGGCATGCTTGAGGCTGCTGCCCGCCTGGCTGGCGAGTTCGAGTGCGCGGTCGGTGATGGTGGTCAGCTTGCTCATGGGGGTCTTCCCTGAAAGATGGGTAGGTAGCCAGTGTCGGGGCGGGGATGTTTACGCGGTGTTAGTTCGGTAGACCGGCGCTGGCCGTGCGCTGAACGAAGCTCGACGAGAGATCAGGTACCGCGAGGTTTCGCCCGATGGGTCGCCTGGGCACTCCACGGGTCGTCCGGCCACGGATGCTTCGGGTAGCGCCCCTTCATTTCCTTCTTCACCTCGGCGTAGGTCGAGTTCCAGAAGTTGCGCAGGTCCGAGGTGACCTGCAGCGGCTTGCCGCCGGGCGACAGCAGGTGCAGCAGCACCGGCACGCGGCCGTCGGCGACGCGCGGGGTGTCGGCCAGGCCGAACAGCTCCTGCAGCTTCACCGCCAGCACCGGCGGCTGCCCGTGCGCGTACTCGATGCGCCGCTCCATGCCCGAGGGCACGGTGATTCGGGTCGGCGCAAGTTGATCGACGCGCTGGCGCAGCGACCACTCCATACCGGATTTCAGCGCGTTCGCCAGATCGTCTTCTCCCAGTGCGTCCAGCCGGGTCTTGCCGGCGAACGCGGGCTTGAGCCAGTCGTCCAGGGTCGCCATCAGCGCGTCGTTCGACAGGTCAGGCAGGCCGAAGTCCGGCATCCAGTCGCGCAGGCAGCGCACGCGCTCGCGCCACTGTTGAAGCGACTCCGGCCACGCGAGTGCCTCCAGGCCGAGATCGCGCACCGCGTCGGTCAGAGCCGCGGCAGCGAGCACCGGATCCACGCGGCCCGCAGGGCGCGCGTCGAACACGATCTGGTCGAAGCGCGATTCGCGCTGGGCGGACAATGCCCGGCGCGCCGGATCCCAGCGCACGGTGTCCTCGGTGACGAAGCGATCGGCGAACTCGCGGCGCAATCGCTGCTCATCCACCGGCGCACCGCGCTGCACCAGCGCATCGCGCGCCTCATGGCGCAGCTCGCTGACGACGATCCACGGTTCGCCGAACAGCGCGCTGTCGTCGAACAGCTTCGCGCTGCGGCCGTTTGCCAGCAGGTAACGGCGTGCGTCCTGCGGATGCTGGAAACCGATGCGGTCGGGAAACGCATGCATCAGCACGTCGCCGAGGCGATGCGCTTCGACCGTGCCGGGCGGTGTCGCGTTCTCGCGGACGCGGCGACGCCACTGCTTGGCGGCGGCATCGATGACCGCCAGTCCCGAACGATTGGCCTCACCCGGCGTACGTCCCGTGCGGAACGCCGCCAGCGCCCGCCAGCGCGCCGCCAGCGCGTCGCCACCCATGCGCAGCGGATCGCGTGCCTCGACCAGCGCCGCCAGGTCGCACGCAAGCGCGCGGTCATCGCCCTCGCCCGCCGACAGCAGCATCGCCGCCAGTCGCGGATGCGTGCCCAATGCCAGCATCCGTTTGCCGAGCGGCGTGATGGCGTTCGCCGGGGTGAGCGCACCCAGTCGGCGCAGCAGGTCGCGCGCTGCACTCATCGCGCCCGGGGGCGGTGCGTCGACGAAGCGCAACGCGTCGCTGCCCCACGCGGCCAGTTCCAGCGCCAGCGCGCCGAGCTCGACCAGCGCGATTTCCGGCCGCCGCTGCGGATCCAGCCGCTGCGACTGCGGCCAGAGCCGGTAGGCCCAGCCGTCGGCGACGCGGCCGGCGCGACCCGCGCGCTGGTCGGCGGACGCCTGCGAGATGCTGGCCACTTCCAGCCGCGAGAATCCGCTGTTGGGATCGTACGAGGGTTCGCGTGCGAGACCGCTGTCGATCACCACGCGCACGCCAGGCAGGGTCACCGAGGATTCGGCCACGTTGGTCGCCAGCACCACGCGGCGGCGGCCTTGCGGATCGGGCTGCAGCGCTTCGGACTGCTTCTCGACCGGTAGCTCGCCGTGCAGCGCCAGCACCACCACGTCGCGCGGCAGCACGTCAGCCAGCATCGCCTCGACGCGCGCGATCTCGCGCTGACCCGGCAGGAACACCAGCACGTCGCCGGGATGCGACTGCACCGCATGTTCGATCGCGCGACGGATCTGCACCTCAAGCGACTCGTCGCGGCGTGGCGGGAAGTGCGCGACCTGGACCGGATAGCTGCGTCCCTCGCTGCTCAACCGCGGCGCATCGAGGAAACGCGCCAGCTTCTCCCCATCCAGCGTGGCCGACATCACCACCAGGCGCAGGTCCTCGCGCAGCTGCGTCTGTACGTCCAGCGCCAGCGCCAGGCCGAGATCGCCGGCGAGGTGACGCTCATGGAATTCGTCGAACAGGATCGCGCCGACGTCCTCGAGCATCGGGTCGTCCTGGATCATCCGGGTCAGGATGCCCTCGGTGACCACTTCGATGCGGGTACCGGGACCGACCTTGTTCTCGAAGCGGATCCGGTAGCCCACCGTCCCACCGACGGCTTCGCCACGCTGCTTCGCCATGAAGCCGGCGGCGGCGCGCGCGGCCACGCGGCGCGGTTCCAGCATCACGATCTTGCGGCCCTGCAGCCACGGCTGGTCGAGCAGCGCCAGCGGCACCTGCGTGGTCTTGCCGGCGCCCGGTGGCGCCTCCAGCACCAGGCGCGGGTGCTCGGACAGGCTGCGGACGATGTCCGGCAGCAGCGGGGTGATCGGGAAGGTGGGCGACGGCATGCGGAGGAAAGGATAAGGCCTGCGCGGATCGATCCATGAAAATCGGTGTGGGAGCGACGTCAGTCGTGATGGAGGTTTACCGGCGGTCTTTCGCGACTGACGTCGCTCCCACACCTGACATCGCGAGCCCAACCAACGGTCCGGGGGGCTTAAAATGGGCGCCATGGATCTCATCGACATCGGCGCCAACCTTACCCACGAGAGCTTCGACCACGACCGCAACGCGGTGCTCCAGCGCGCGCGCGAGGCCGGCGTGGTGCAGCAGGTGGTGACCGGCGCCAGCCGTGAGCACTCGCCGACGGCGCTGCGCTTGGCGCAGGCGCACGCGGGCGAGCTGTTCGCCACCGCCGGCGTGCATCCGCACCACGCCACCGAGTACACCGACGAATGCGACGCCGAGATGCGTGCTTTGCATGCGCATCCCGAAGTCGTGGCTGTCGGCGAATGCGGGCTGGACTACTTCCGCGACTTCTCGCCGCGTCCGGCGCAACGCAAGGCGTTCGAGCGGCAGCTGCAGATCGCGGTCGACACCGGAAAGCCGCTGTTCCTGCACCAGCGCGACGCGCACGACGACTTCGTGGCGATGATGAAGAACTTCGAGGGCAAGCTGGGACCGGCAGTCGTGCATTGCTTCACCGGCACGAAGAGGGAACTGTTCGACTGCCTGGACCAGGACTGGCATATCGGCATCACGGGCTGGCTGTGCGACGAGCGCCGCGGCCTGCACCTGCGCGAGCTGGTGAAGAACATCCCGGCGAACCGGTTGATGATCGAGACCGATGCGCCCTACCTGCTGCCGCGTACCGTGAAGCCGCAGCCCTCGCACCGGCGCAATGAACCGATGTACCTCGCCCACATCGTCGCCGAGCTGGCGCGCGACCGTGGCGAGGACATCGAGGTCACCGCCGCCGCGACCACGGCGACGGCGCGTGCGTTCTTCCGGCTGCCGACGCCGGCGTAAGACAGCGACGGCTCACTCGACCTTGCTGTCCTCGGACTTGGCCTGCTGCATCGCCTCGGGTTCGAGTTCTTCCGCGCTGCGGTTGAGGCGGACGAACACGCCCCACGCCACCAGCAGCAGCGCCGCCGAGCCGCCGATGGCGATGACGTACGGCAGCTGGCGCGGATCCTCATGCATCAGTTCGAACGTCGCGACCAGCGTCTCGATCGACAGCGCGATGACGATGACCACGAGGAAGCGCGACAGGTAGCGGCGCACGCGGGTCGGCCCGCTGACCTTGACGTCGCGCTGCACCTCTTCCTCGAACACCGTCTGCGCCAGTTCCAGCGCCACCAGCGCGATGGTCAGCATGCCGATGCTCTCGAGCAGGCTGTCGAAGCGCTGGCGCAGGCCGACGTCCTGGCCCGCGGCCAGCATGCCGTGCCAGAGCTCGCCACCGGCCAGCACCACCAGCGACAGCGCGCACACGAAGAACAGCGCGACGATGACGACATGACCGACCAGGAACACCGCGCTGAGATGCTTCATGGACGCCTCGGACGGGGAAGGTGGCGCAGCATGGCGACCCTCCCCGTCGGTACCGCGTGAAGCCCGTCGGGGTCAGGATTTCTTGACCAGCTCCACACGCCGGTTCTTCGCACGGCCTGCGTCGGTGCCGTTGTCGGCCACCGGCTTGTCCTGGCCGAAGCCGGCCGGCGTCAGCCGCTTCGCCTCGATGCCCTGGCCGGTCAGCGCCGAGACGACCGACGTCGCGCGCGCCGTCGACAGCGTGCGGTTGCGCTCGACAGTCCCGGTGTTGTCGGTATGGCCTTCGACCGACAACGACAGCGACGGATCCTGCTTCAGCAGCGCGAGCACCTGGTCCAGCTGCGGCTTGGAATCCGGCAGGATGTCGGCCTTGTCGGTGGCGAAGTTCACCTGGATCGCGACACGGCCACTGGTATCGAGCTGCTTCTTCAGCGCGTCGGCCGGCAGCAGCGCGGCGGTCTGCACCAGGCCCTTGCGCTCGACGACGACCCAGCCCGCGCTGAGGTATTCCAGCCGCGCATGCACCCACACCTGGCGACCATCCGGCAGGTCGGCGCGGTAGATCAGCGAGTCGTAACCTTCCCAGCCGAAGCTGGTGCCATCGCTGTACGGGCTCTTCTGTTCAAAGGTGATGCTCTCGGCCGCCTCTTTCGGGATGCGGCCGTCGAAGACCTTGGTCGCGCCGGCCTCGGCCATCATCGCTTCCAGGTTGCGGCGCACCTCGTGCATCGAGTGCTGGCCTTCCTTCGCCTTGATCGACGCGACGTAGGTCTTGCCTTCCACGTTCTCGAACGCGGTGCCTGTCCAGAACGGATAGGCGTCGAAGTCGCGCTGCTTCGGCCGGTTGCCATCCTCGTAGTTCGTCGGCGGCACCAGGTGCGGGAACGCGTCCTGCCAGCGCGCGGTCGCGACGAACGGTCGCTCTTCGACGATCGCCATGCCGGTGGAGTAGCCGTCCATCGCCATCTGGATCCAGACGGTACGATCCGCCTGGCGCAGCACGTAGACCAGCGTCGGCGTGTCCTCGCCCATGTTGACCGCATCGATGAAGCCGCCGCCGATCTCGTCTTCCAGCTGTTCTCCGTAGTAGAGATCACGCTTCAACGGACCTTCGAACACTTTCCTGGCACCGGCCTGTTCCAGCACCGCCTCCAGATTGCGGCGCAACTCAAGGGCCGAGTACTCCTTGTCCGGCGCCACATCGTCGTCGATGCCGATGCGGGTGCTCCAGCTTGGGCCTTCGACCCAGTGCAGGCCGTCGCCCAGGCGGAACGGGAAGCGCGCGTACGCCCGCTTCTCCACACGATTGACCGGACCGTAACCGGTCGGCATCGAGAAGAATGGCAGCTCGCTGCCGAGCGGTTGCGTGCTGACGGGCACGCTGGCGAGATCGAACGGGACGAGCGGGATCGGATTGCCTTGCTTGTCCCGCAGCTGACCGTCGGCCGTCCCGCTGGCGGACGTCGGTGCATCGGGCGCAGGCATTGCGGGCGTTTCCGTCGGTGCGGCGTCGGTCGCCGCCGGCGGGGTTTCCGTGTCCTTGCTACCGCATGCCGACAGCACCAGCACCGTGGCGCAGGCTGTGGCCAGCATCATGCTCCGCATTCGTCCTCGCTCCTGAGTTTCTGTGGGAGCGGCGAGCGTAACCGATGGATGTTCAGCGTTCGTGGAAACGCGCCAGGACGACGATCAGCCGGCGCGTTGCGCTTCGTAGGCCTGCAGGTGCACCCAGGCCGCGTGCAGACGGGGAACGGCAATGCCGTGCAGGCCCGCGCGATGGACCATGTCGCCGACGATATGGGCGGCCTCGACCCGTTGGCCGGCTTCGAGATCGCGCAGCATCGAGGCTTTCATCGGCGAGCCGGCCGCCGTCAGCGTCTCGCGCGCGGTCACCTGCGCCGCGTGGGGTACGGGCTGCCCGGACGCAACGGCCACGGCGAGGCACTCCTCGTGCAGCGCCGCCATGTGGTCCGCACCACCCTCGCTCGCCACGATGGTGCCGATAGGCGCACGCATCGCGCAGGTGCCGGCGGCCAACGCGGTGAGGAAGGTGTACTTCACCCACTGCGCCTGGGCGATGTCAGGCGTGTGCGCGTGATCGATACCCGCCTGCGCACACGCCGCGGCCAGCGCCTGCAGTCGTGCATCCGGCGCCTGGCCCGCGCGTTCGCCGAACGTCATCGACGCCGGCTTGCCCAGGTGCAGGATCTCGCCCTCGCTCCCCAGCGCCGCGCTGATGAAGCACAGACCGCCGAGCACGCGGTCGAACCCGAATCGCGCGTCCAGCGCATCGTAATGCCGCAGCCCGTTGAGCAGCGGCAGCACGCGGGCACCGGCATCGACGGCCGGCGCGATGGCGTCCAGCGCGCTGTCCAGGTCGTAGGCCTTGGCGCTCAGCAGCACCAGGTCGAACGGGGCGGCATCGGCCAGTTCGTCCGCGGTCAGCACCTGCACCGGCACGTCGGCGTCACCGAGCGGGCTGCGGATGCGCAGCCCACGCTCGCGCAGCAGCGCCGCGCGCGCGGGACGCACCAGGAAACTGACGTCGATGCCCGCCTGTACGAGGCGTCCGCCGAAGTAACCGCCGGTGCCGCCGGCGCCGAGCACGAGCAGGCGCATCAGCTGCGCAGCCCCACGCCTTTCTTCAACAGCCACAGACCGAGCGCGGCCAGGGCGACGACGAAACCGATCATCAGTGCGTACGACACCCCGAGCGACACGTCGCTGGTTCCCAGCAGGCCGTAGCGGAACGCGTTGACCATGTAGAAGATCGGGTTGGCGTGGGTCAGCGCTTCCGCCCATGGCGGCAGCAGCGTCACCGAATAGAACACGCCACCCAGGTAGGTCAGCGGGGTGAGGATGAAGGTGGGGACGATGGCGATGTCGTCGAACTTCTTCGCATAGGCCGCGTTGACGAAGCCCGCCAGCGAGAAGATCGTCGCGCCCAGCAGCACGGTGCTGATGGTCACCAGCGGATGCGGGATGCGCACCTTGGTGAAGAACATCGCGATGACCAGCACGATGGCGCCCACCATCAGGCCGCGCAGCACGGCGCCGGCCACGTAGCCGAGCAGGATCACCCAGTTCGGCATCGGGCTGACCAGCAGCTCCTCGACATGGCGGCCGAACTTGGCGCCGAAGAACGAGGACGAGATGTTCCCGTAGCTGTTCTGGATGATGCTCATCATCACCAGGCCCGGCACGATGAACTCCATGTAGCTGTAGCCGCCCATGTTGCGGATCTGGCTGCCGATCAGGCCGCCGAAGATCAGGAAGTACAGCGTCATCGTGATCGCCGGCGGCACCAGGGTCTGGCCCCAGATACGCAGGATGCGGGCGACTTCGCGGCGGACGATCGTGCCCAGCGCGACCATGTTGGGGTGGCTCATGCCGCCTTCTCCTTGTTGGCGTCGCCATTGCCCGTCATGCGCACGAACAGCTCCTCCAGGCGGTTGCTCTTGGTGCGCATCGAACGCACGCGGATGCCGGCATCGTTGAGCGCGGCGAACACGCGGTTGAGGTCCATCGCGCGCGGCATGTCCAGGTCCAGCGTGTGCGCATCGGTGGCGACCAGCGTGGTGCCCTCGATTACCGGCAACTGCGCCGGCAGATCACCGTCGATGTCGAACAGGAAACCTTCCACGTCCAGCTTGGCCAGCAGCGCGCGCATCGGGCCCTGCTCGACGATCATGCCGTGGTCGATGATGGCGAGGTTGCGGCAGAGGCTTTCGGCCTCTTCCAGGTAGTGCGTGGTCAGGATGATGGTGGTGCCGGCCGCGTTGATCTCCTTCAGCGTCTTCCACATGCCGCGGCGGATCTCGATGTCGACGCCGGCGGTGGGTTCGTCGAGGATCAGCAGCTTCGGCCGGGTCATCATGGCGCGGGCGATCATCAGGCGGCGCTTCATGCCGCCGGACAGCGTGCGGCTCATGACGTTGGCCTTCTCCCACAGCTGCGCGCGCTTGAGTTCCTCTTCGGCGCGGACCAGCGCCTCGGCGCGCGGGATGCCGTAGAAGCCCGCGTAGTTCACGCAGATGTCCAGCGGCTTCTCGAACATGTTGAAGTTGATTTCCTGCGGGACGAGGCCGAGCAGGCGCATCGCGCCGTCGCGGTCGCGGTCGATGTCCACGCCGAACACGCCGACCTGGCCACTGCTCTTGTTGACCAGCGAGCTGACGATGCCGATCAGGGTGGACTTGCCGGCCCCGTTGGGGCCGAGCAGGGCGAAGAAATCGCCGGGTTCGACCTGCAGCGACACGCCCTTGAGGGCCTGCACACCGGTGTCGTAGACCTTGCGCAGGTCGGAAATGGCCAGTGCGGGAGTTGCGGCCGATGCCGCGGAAAGAGACGCCATGGGAGCCTTGCGGTGCGCGCGGGGGCGCGGTGGGAGGGCGAGCGCTTATTATAGGCGTCCCGCCGGGGCCACCCCGGGTCACACAGTGTTCCAGCCGCCTTGGCGATCGCGCATTTCCCCCTGAAGCTCGTTGGACGCCGCATGCTGGCTCCCAGCGTGGGCCACTACAGCTTCGTCCGCGACGACGGCCAGCCGCTGGACTTCATCCCCGGCCAGTTCATCCAGGTCCATTTCACCTACGCCGACGGCACGGCCACCAAGCGTAGCTATTCGCTGGCGACGATCCACGACCATGCGATGGGGCCGGGCGAAGCGGTGGAGATCGCGGTCAGTTACGTCCCGGGTGGCGCGGCGACCGCACTATTCGAAGGCCTGCCCGAAGGCGGCCACGTGGAAGCCAGTGGTCCGTTCGGCCGCTTTTGCCTGATGCCCACCGACCGCAACGCGCGCTACCTGCTGATCGCCACCGGCACCGGTGTGACGCCCTACCGCTCGATGCTGCCGCAACTGGAAGCATTGATGGCCGAGCGTGGCGTCGAGGTCGTGCTGCTGCAGGGCGCACGCACGCCGACGGAATTGCTCTACGGCGACGACTTCCGCCGCTTCGCCGACGCGCACCCCGGCTTCCGCTACGTGCCGTGCCTGTCGCGCGAATTGCCTGCCGATCCCCATCCCGACGTCCGCCAGGGCTACGTGCAGCAGCACCTGGCCGAGTTCACCCCGGATGCCGCGCGCGACATTGCGTACCTGTGCGGCAACCCGGACATGGTCGACACCTGCTTCGAGACGCTGAAGGGACACGACCTGCCGATCCCGCAGATCAGGCGGGAGAAGTACGTGTCCAGCAAATAGGCCCGGATCCATCCTCGTACAGTTCGTTGGTCACATCCGTCCCGCCGCATCGTCATGGCATGCTGGGACCCGCCTCCAACGGAACTGATACATGGCACTTCTTCATCGATCACTTGCAATCGCGCTGGGCGCGGGGCTGTTGGCCGGCTGCAACGGCGGCGCCACCGGCCCCGACCAGCAGGCCGTGCGCCACTACGGCGACATCGCCTTCAAGCCCTGCACGCTCACCGCGCCCTACCTGACCACTACGGTGGAAGCGCAGTGCGCGACCTACGATGTCGCGGAAGATCCCGCCAAGCCGGAGGGTCGCAAGGTGGCGTTGAACATCGCGTGGCTGCCGGCGACCAACGAGGGCTCTGCGACGGAAGACCCGGTGTTCTTCCTCGCCGGCGGCCCCGGCCAGTCCGCGGTGCAGGTGTGGCCTGCCATCGACGCCGCTTTCCGTGACGTGCGCAAGTCGCGGCACATCGTGCTGGTCGACCAGCGCGGCACCGGCAAGTCGAATCCGCTGTCCTGCAAGGACGGGGAAGGCCGTAATGCCTACAGCGATGCAGAGGACCTGAGCGAAACGGCGGCGATCGCGTTCGCTCGCGATTGCGCCGCTTCGCTGAAAGCGGATCCGCGCTTCTACACCACCACCGATGCCGTGCGCGATCTGGACAGCGTGCGCAAGGCACTGGGTGCGGCGAAGATCAACCTGGTCGGCGGCTCCTACGGCACGCGCGTTGCCCAGCAGTACGCGATGCGTCACCCGGACAGCACGCGCGCCGTGGTGATCGATGGCGTGGTGCCGAACGAACTGGTGCTGGGCAGCGAGCACGCCCGCAACCTCGATGCGGCACTGACACTGCAGTTCCAGCGGTGCCAGGCGACGCCGAGCTGCAAGGAGCGCTTTGGCGACGACCTGCGCGGCCAGCTGCGCACGCTGATGACGCGTCTGGCGACCACGCCCGTCAGCACCGAGTATCGCGATCCATCGACAGGTGAACTCGTCACCGGCGAGGCCACCGCCGGTGCCGTCGCCGGCATCACCCGCATGTACTCGTACTACCCGCAGGGCGCCGCCCTGCTGCCGCTGGTCTTGAACGAAGCGCAGCAGGGCCGCTACGGCTCGCTGATGTCGCTGTCCAAGCTGCTGGAGACGCAGGTCGGCGACCAGTTCATGCACGGCATGCAGCTGTCGGTGATCTGCGCCGAAGACGCCGACCTGCTGAAGGCAGACCCCGGCGATGCCGACACGGTGCTGGGCAGTCTGCTGGGCGACACGCTGAAGGCGCAGTGCGGTGCGTGGCCGACGGGCAAGCGGCCTGCGGATTTCCACACGGCGTGGACGTCCGACATTCCCACGCTGATCAGCTCGGGCGAGCTGGATCCGGTGACGCCGCCACGTTACGGCGACCAGGTGCTGCGCACGCTGTCCAACGGCCGGCACCTCACGCTGAAGGGCCAGGGCCACGGCACGTTCGCCGTCGGCTGCATGCCCAAGCTGCTGGGACGTTTCCTGGAAACGGCGAACGCCAAGGATCTCGACGCCACGTGCCTCGACAGCCTGGACTACGTGCCGCCCTTCACCAGCTTCAACGGCTGGGAGCCGTGAGCCGCGCCTTGCGCGCCCGCCACTTTCAATGGACATGACCGAATGATCATCGCCAACGACCTGCACAAGTCCTTCAAGACCAAGACCGGAACGGTCACCGCCGTGGATGGCGTCAGCTTCACCGCCCACGACGGCCAGATCACCGGCCTGCTCGGCCCCAACGGCGCCGGCAAGACCACCACCATGCGCATGCTGTACACCCTGATGACGCCCGACCGCGGCGAAATCAAGGTCGATGGCATCGACACCACCCAGGATCCCGTCGCCGTGCGTCGCGCACTGGGCGTGCTGCCCGACGCGCGTGGCGTGTACAAGCGCCTGACCGCGCGCGAGAACATCGCCTACTTCGGCGAGCTGCATGGGTTGTCGTCGAAGCAGATCGCCGAACGGACGAAAGCGCTGTCCGATGCGCTGGACATGGGCGACATCCTCGACCGCCAGACCGAAGGCTTCAGCCAGGGCCAGCGCACCAAGACCGCGATCGCCCGCGCGCTGGTGCACGACCCGCGCAACGTCATCCTCGACGAGCCCACCAACGGCCTGGACGTGATGACCACCCGCGCGATGCGCGGCTTCCTGCGCCAGCTGCGCGAGGAAGGCCGCTGCGTGATCTTCTCCAGCCACATCATGCAGGAGGTCGCTGCGCTGTGTGACCGCATCGTCATCATCGCGAAGGGGACCGTCGTGGCCGCCGGCACTGCCGACGAACTGCGCGAACAGGCGGGCGAGGACAACCTGGAGGACGCCTTCGTCAAGGTCATCGGTTCGGAGGAGGGCCTGCTGGCATGAACATGTTCCGTACCGTCTTTACCGTGATGCGCAAGGAACTGCGCGACCTGTCGCGCGATCGGCGCACACTGGCGCTGGCACTGTTCCTCGGACCGCTGCTGTATCCCGCCCTGATGCTCGGCATGGGCTATTTGACCGAGAACCGCATCCGCACGCAGGTCGACAAGACGCTGGAGATTCCGATGGTGGGCGCCGAGCACGCGCCGAACCTGGTGAAGTTCCTCGCCACCAACGGCATCACCACGGCGAAAGCGCCGGCCAATCTCGACGCGGCGATCCGTTCGCAGGAGATCGATGTGGCGTTGCGCATCAGCCCCGACTACGCCGACGACTGGCGCAACGGCCGTCCGGCGCTGGTCGAGATCATCCGCGACAGCACGCGCCGCGATGCCGACATTCCCACCCAGCGCGTCAACGCCGCACTGTCGGCATACAGCCAGCAGGTCGGGGCGTTGCGCCTGCTCGCGCGCGGTGTGGATGCGTCGGTCGCACGGCCCGTGAACGTCGGCATGCAGGACCTGGCCACGCCCGAGGCCAAGCAGGGCATGCTGTTGTCGGTGCTGCTGCCCTACCTGCTGATCCTGACGTCCTTCATCGGCGGCGCCTACCTGATCCTCGATGCGACGGCAGGTGAGCGCGAGCGGCAATCGCTGGAGCCGTTGCTGGCCACGCCGGCGCCTCGCAGTGCAGTGGTCAGCGGCAAGATCGCGGCCGCATGCGTGATCGGCCTGGCCACGCTGCTGCTGACGCTGCTGGCGTTCAAGTTCAGCGCGCAGTTCGCGGGCACGCTGGGTCGTCAGTTGAACGTGTCGTTCCTGTCGATGGCCAAGATGCTGCTGATCCTGCTGCCGATGCTGTTCATCGGCACGTCGCTGCTGACCTACTTGGCCGCCTCCGCCAAGAGCATGAAGGAAGCCCAGAGCCACATGACCTGGCTGATGCTGCTGCCGATGATCCCGACGTTCGCGCTGATGGCCAATCCGCTGAAGAGCCAGCCGTGGCAGTTCGCCGTGCCGTTCCTGGCGCAGAACCAGTTGCTGCTGAAGGTGATTCGCAACGAGTACATCGGGCCGCAGACGTGGGGTATCTACATCGCTGCCGCATTCGGCGTAGCCGCGTTGCTGTGGTTCGCCGCGGTGCGGCGCTATCACCAGGAGAAGATGGCCATCGCCGGCTGACCATCGCACTCCCCTGGAACGGAAACGGCCACCTCGCGGTGGCCGTTTTTTCTTCAGAAGCGGTATTCGTATCCGAGCGTCAGCGTGTGTGCGGTGACGTCGGCATTGAACAGGTCACCCGTGTTGTAGTCGTAGTTGAGGCTCAGGCCGTTGTGGTGATCGAAGTCGTAACCCGCGCCCACGCCGACGTACGGCTTGGTCGAGCGCTCGCGCAGACGGTAGCCACCCGCGCTCAGCTTGGTGTTGACGCTCTGCGCACCCGCGCGGCCGGCGATGAAGAAGCCGGTGTGGTCGGCGCCGAAGTTCTTCTTGCCCACCACGCCCAGGCCGGCGACGTCCATGTCATGGGACACGCCATCGACCGAGCGGTCACCGAGGATGGAGTAGAAGCCTTCCATCGCGACGTTGGGGGTGAAGTAGTGGCCGATGCGCAGGCCGTAGACGGTGTCGGTGTCGTCGGCGCTGAATCCGTCGACCTCGATCTTCAGGTCGCTGTGGCCTATTTCGAAGCGTCCATACCATTGGCCGGCCTCGGTGGCGGCGGCGGTGGACGAGAGCGTGAGGCACGCCAGCGCAACGGCGCCGGCAAGGGTGAATCGCTTCATGGAATCCTTCCGTGTTGTTGTGATGTTCGCCCGTCGTGCGGGCGGCGGCACAGTAAGCGTCGTCCGTGTTGTCGTCCAGTGTCGGCGCTCTAGTGTTAGGCGAGACCCTTCGCGCAAAAAAAACGCCGGCTGCATGCCGGCGTTTCGCATCACGTTCCTGTGGGGGCGATCAGCCCGGGCTGAAGCCGATGGTGCGACGGGTGGTGACCGGCGCATCCACCGGTTCGAAGCGCCAGCGACGCACGGCGTTCAACGCTTCACGATCGAACACGCGCGCCGGTGTCGCACGTACCACGCGGGCATTGGTGACCGAGCCATCCGTACCGACCGTGATCTCGACGAGCACCTCGCCCTGGGTGCCCGAACGCAGGGCTTCCGGCGGGTAACGCGGGGCGGGCGTACTCACCGCACGGAGGGCCTGCGACGGCGCCGCGGCAGGAGCGGCGGCGCGGGCCGCAGCCG
Source organism: Pseudoxanthomonas sp. LjRoot143 (assembly GCF_964252945.1). Taxonomy (NCBI): domain Bacteria; kingdom Pseudomonadati; phylum Pseudomonadota; class Gammaproteobacteria; order Lysobacterales; family Lysobacteraceae; genus Pseudoxanthomonas; species Pseudoxanthomonas sp. LjRoot143. The sequence continues at coordinate 3,952,527 of NZ_CAXUPM020000001.1, forward strand.
CCTGGCGTTCGGCCGCCTCACGCTGGGCGGCGGCCTGGCGTTCGGTTTCCTGGCGGGCAGCTTCGGCACGGGCGGCTTCCTGCTGCTGGACGAGCTGCTGGGCGGCGGCGGCTTCGTTGGCGCGCTGCTGGTCCGCCACCTGCGTCAGTCGCTGCTGTTCCCTCAGGCGCGCATCTTCGGCCGCCTTGGTCTTGGCGGCTTCGTCGGTGACCGCACGTTGGGCGACCGCCTGCTGCGCGGCGGCGATGCTCTGCTGCAGGCGCGGCAAGGCGGGCGCCTTCGGATCGGCCTTCTCGATGATCGCCGACAGGCGCTGGGCCTCGGTGAACTCCTCGCGCGCGATGCTCTGCTCAGCGGCGATCAAGGTATAGGGCATCAGGTCGGTCAGCGCACTGGTGACGCCCGGATCGTTCGGCAGTTTGTCACGCAGGGCCAGGTAGTACTCCATGGCGTTGTCGCCGCCCGGCGCATAGATGCGGTTCTCGCGTAGCGCCTTGGTGGCGGCGTCGCGCAGGCTGTCGGCATCCATTGCCTGGACTTCGGCGGACACGGCCGGCGGCGGCGGTGCAGCCAGCGTGGTCGCGGGTGCGGCCGCCGGCGCGGCGGCCTCGTCCTGCTTGGAGCACGCCGCCAGCGCAACGATCAGCAGCAGCGGCGCGGCGTAGCGCAGGCGCCCGGTGGTCTGGATCAAGGACATCGTTTCAACTCCCCCAAGTACGTTTCTAATGTTGTCGACACGCCGTCGACCCGCGCGCAAGCGCGGTGGCGGGTGTCGCGAATCAGCACGGGCCCGCCACCTGCCAGGCCCCGTCCGGGCTGGAATGGCGCGATGCCTTCCGGGTACCCCTACCCGGACGCCAGAGTACGTCGGCGCCTCGGGGCCCACACTTGATCTCTGTCACACTTTTGGCGGACTGCGCCGCAGCACTGTCATTTGCCGATGCAGAACGTGGAGAAGATGTGCCCCAGCATGTCGTCCGCGCTGAGGCGACCCGTGATCTCGCCCAGCGCATCGTGGGCCAGGCGGAGTTCCTCCGCTGCCAGTTCCAGCTGTTCGTGCCGCAGCTGGTCGCCGGCCATGGACGCATGGGCGCCGGCGCGGTGCAGCGCCTCCACGTGACGGGCACGCGCCGAGAACTCGCCATCGCCGCCCTCGCTGGCCGATCCACCCGCCAGCGCACGCAGGCGCCGGTGCAGCCGATCAAGGCCGAAGCCCTGCGCGGCGGAGACGTACACACGATCATCGTCCTCCGCAGGTACGTGGGTCAGCAGATCGACCTTGTTGTGGATCCACAGGACAGTACTCACGCCATCGATGCTGTCCGCGACCGCCGCACGGCCGGCCTCCGGATCACGCGCGTCGACGACCGCCAGTGCAACGTCGGCGCGGGCGAGCTCGGCGCGCGCGCGCCGCATGCCCTCGCGCTCGATCGCGTCGCCACCGTCGCGCAGGCCGGCGGTATCCACCAGGTGCAGTTCCAGTCCGTCCAGGCGGATCGTCTCCCGCAACGTATCGCGGGTGGTGCCGGCGACGTCGGTGACGATGGCGCGATCGCTGCCGGCCAGCGCATTGAGCAGCGAGCTCTTGCCGGCGTTCGGCGGACCGACGATCACCGCGTGCACGCCGTCACGCAGCTTGCGTCCGCGTTCGGCGTCAACGATCAGCGTGTCCAGGCGTTGCCGCGCGTCGGCCAGGCGAAGGCGCACCTGTTCACCACCCAGCGTGTCGATCGATTCGTCGGCGAAGTCGATCGCGGCCTCGACGTGCACCCGCAGGGCGAGCAACGACTGGCCGATGCCGTCGACGCGCTCGGAGAACACGCCATCGAGGGATCGCCGCGCGGCGCGGGCAGCGCGCGCATCGGCGGCGGCGATCAGGTCGGCGATTGCTTCAGCCTGGGCGAGATCGAGCTTGCGGTTGAGGAAGGCGCGTTCGGAGAATTCGCCGGGACGCGCCATCCGTGCGCCGAGTGCGCAGGCGCGCGCGACGAGCTGCTGCAGTACGACGGGACTGCCATGCGCCTGCAGTTCGACGACGTCCTCGCCGGTGAAGCTCGCGGGGCCGGGAAACGACAGCGCGATGCCATCGTCGATCGTGCCGCCCTCGGTATCGCGGAAGCGCACGTGGTGCGCATGGCGTGGTGTCAGCGGGCGGGCGCAGATCGCGTTCGTGATCGCCGCTGCGGCCGGACCCGACAGGCGCACGATGCCGACGCCACCTGCGCCGGGAGCGGTGGCGATGGCAACGATGGTGTCCTGGGCTGGCGGCATGGCTGCGGGTTCGCGGAAGAGTTTTCAGGGTAGCGGAAACACGAAGCCCGCCGGAGGGCGGGCTTCGTGGCGTTGCGGCGGGTGCGGATTACTTCGCGATCGCGGTCTTCGGCGGCGTGGCCGATTCGCCGTGGCGCTTGGTCATCCACCACTGCTGCAGCAGGCCCAACGCGCCGTTGGTGACCCAGTACAGCACCAGGCCCGACGGGAAGAAGGCCATCATCACGCCGAACACCAGCGGCATGAACTGCATCATCTTCTGCTGCATCGGGTCCATGCCCGGCGCCGGCGTCAGCTTCTGCGTCAGCCACATCACCAGCATGTTGAGCACCGGCAGGATGAAATACGGATCGCGCGCAGTCAGGTCCTGGATCCACGCGAACCACGGTGCCTGGCGCAGTTCGACCGATTCCACCAGCACCCAGTACAGCGCCAGGAAGACCGGCATCTGCACGAGGATCGGCAGGCAGCCGCCCATCGGGTTGATCTTCTCCTTCTTGTACAGCTCCATCATGGCGACCTGGAACTTCTGCTTGTCGTCGCCGTAGCGCTCCTTCAGCTGCTGGATGCGCGGCTGGAACTTGCGCATCTTGGCGAAGCTCTTGTACTGCGCCGCCGACAGCGGATACAGCGCCAGCTTCACCAGGATCACCAGTCCGATGATGGCCCAGCCCCAGTTGCCGATAAAGCCGTGCAACATGTTGAGGACGAAGAACAGGCCCTGGCCCAGCAGCGCGAGGACCGAGAACTGGCTGTAGTCGACGACGCGGTCGATACCCGGCGCGTTGATCGCGTGGATCTTGTCGACCAGCTTCGGACCGACCCACAGGCGGGCGGTGGTGGTCGCCTGTTGGCCGGGACCGACGTTGACGCCCGGGCCCATTTCGCGGATCAGCGCACGCGTGCCGTTGTCCGGATTGTCGAGCGAGATGGTGGTGGTGTCTTCGGCCTGCGGAATCCACGCACTGAAGAAGTGGTGCTGCGGGATGGCGATCCAGCCGCCCTTGACCTGCTGGTTGACGCGACCGTCCTCCAGGTAGTCCTCATTGAACTTGCGGCGCTGGTAGCTGCCATCCCACCAGGTGGCGCCATTGAAGCTGAAGGACTCCGGATTGGTCATGCCGCTCTTGACCAGCGGCGGCGTGCGCAGCAGCTGGCGATAGACCGTGCCCTGCCAGGTGCCGGCACCGGCATTGACCACCTGGTCGCGGACTTCGATTTCGTAGCTGGCGCGCTTGAAGGTGTAGGTGCGGCGGACGGTGACGCCATCCGGGCCCTGCCACACGAAGGGCACGATGAGGCTGTCCGCACCTTTCGCGAGTTCAACCTCGCCTGCACCGTTCTCCGGCACGAACGCATGGTGGTCCGGCGCCTTCGAGCCTGCGCTGACCCAGCCGCTTTCGGCGGTGTAGAAATGCTGCGGATCTTCGCTGAAGAGGCGAACCGGGCCGCTGCCTGGCGTCTTGCTCTGCGGATAGTGCAGCAGGTCGGCTTCCAGCACGCTGCCGCCGTCCAGCACCAAGCGCAGGACGTCGGTGTTCACGGTCACGCGTGGACCCGCGACACCCTTGGAGGCGGTGGCAGGCATCGGTGCCACGGTGGGCGCGCTGGGCACGCTGCCGGAGGTTGGGGTGCTGGGCGCCACCGCGGTCGGGACCGTGCTGCCCGGGGTCGTGGTGGTCTGCGCCGCTACCGCTGGCGCCGCAGGTGCTGCCTTGTCCCGGCTCCATTCGAACCACAACAGGGTCGCCACCATCAGCCAGGCGAAGATCAGGAATACACGGGTCTGGTTCATCAGGCAGGCAATCTCAACCGGCGTCGGAAACCGGTTTGGTCGAAGAAGAAGGAGTGGGTGGCGGCGCGGGGGAATTCAAGCCCGGCGGCATTGTGCCGCCCGGTGCCGATGCGGGCAATGCGCCGGCGCGCGCCAACACGCGTTCGAAGGTCGCGCGCAACTGGGCGGGATCGGCTTTCGCCGCGGGCGCACGGGCGACAACGACATAGTCGCCACCCCGCAGCATGGCGCGGAGGCGACGGAAGTGTTCTCGCAACTGACGCTTGATGCGATTGCGGCCGACGGCCCGCGTATCGACCTTGCGGGACACCGCCAGCCCAAGGCGTGCAGAACCCTCGCCGGGGAGCCAGTGCAGGCTCATCAGCGGATCGGAGGTGCGGCGGGCCTGTTCGAACACGCGCGCATACTCGGCGCTTGCGCGTACCCGCGCGCTGCGCGGGAATGCCGTGCTCATCTCAGCAAGAAGCCCGCTCGTGAACGGGCGGGCTCCTTTTGATGCAGGGAACGCATGGAAGCATGGCCGCGATGCGGCCAAGCCATCAGGCGGTCAGGCGCTTGCGGCCCTTGGCACGGCGACGGGCCAGGATCTTGCGGCCGTCGGCGGTGGCCATACGGGCGCGGAAGCCGTGATCGCGCTTGCGCTTGAGGTTGCTGGGTTGGTAAGTGCGCTTGGTGGCCATGGGGCCCTCGGGCGTGTTCGGGTGGAAAGAACCGGAAATTCTATAGGAACCACCGGGTTAGGGTCAACTCCCTGCGTGCTTTCGAAACACATGCCGCGCAGACCGCATGTCAGGCGATGCCGTTCGTCCTGTCATCCACATCTTATGCACAGGATCGTTGGCGGGTCCCGGCACCGGTGGTAGTCTGGCCGACCCCAGTGATTCCGCCCCGCGCTGCCCCCGGCAATGCGGGATGGCCTGTTCTCCCCCACACGCGAGTTGTTCCACCTGATGGATGCCTGGCCACGTTGCCTCGAACGCCTGGAAGCCGAATTGCCGGCCGAGGATGTACATACCTGGCTGAAGCCCTTGCAGGCCGAGCAGCGCAGCAACGCGATGGTGCTGTACGCACCCAATGCGTTCATCGTCGAACAGGTTCGCGAACGTTACCTCGGCCGCATCCGCGAGCTGCTGGATTACTTCGCCGGCCATGACGATGTGTCGCTGGAGATCGGTTCGCGCAGCAAGCCGGTGGACAGTGCGGCGCCGGTTTCATCGCCCACGGCCGCCAGTGCGGTCGCGCCGGTCGAACCGTTTGCCGGCAACATGGATACGCACTACACCTTCGACAACTTCGTCGAGGGCCGCAGCAACCAGTTGGGTCGCGCCGCCGCCTGGCAGGCCGCCCAGAAGCCGGGCGACCGGTCGCACAACCCGCTGTTGCTGTACGGCGGCACCGGCCTGGGCAAGACCCATCTGATGTTCGCCGCCGGTAACGAGATGCGCCGGCAGAATCCGAATGCGCGCGTGCTGTACCTGCGCAGCGAGCAGTTCTTCAGTGCCATGACCAAGGCGCTGATCGAAAAGTCGATGGACCAGTTCAAGCGCCGCTTCCAGCAGGTCGACGCGCTACTGATCGACGACATCCAGTTCTTCGCGGGCAAGGACCGCACGCAGGAGGAGTTCTTCCACACCTTCAACGCGCTGTTCGACGGCCGCCAGCAGATCATCCTGACCTGTGATCGGTATCCGCGTGAAGTGGAAGGCCTGGAGCCACGACTGAAGTCCCGCCTGGCCTGGGGTCTGAGCGTGGCGATCGATCCGCCGGACTTCGAGACGCGTGCAGCAATCGTGCTCGCCAAGGCGCACGAGCGGGGCGCGCAGATCCCCGATGACGTGGCGTTCCTGCTGGCCAAGAAGATGCGCAGCAACGTGCGCGACCTGGAGGGTGCGCTCAACACGCTGGCGGCCCGAGCCAACTTCACCGGCCGCGCCATCACCACCGAGTTCGCGCAGGAAACCTTGCGCGACCTGCTGCGCGCGCAGCAGCAGGCCATCAGCATCCCCAATATCCAGAAGACCGTGGCAGACTACTACGGTCTGCAAGTCAAGGACCTGCTATCCAAGCGGCGCACGCGTTCACTCGCGCGCCCGCGGCAGGTGGCGATGGCCTTGGCCAAGGAACTGACCGAACACAGCCTGCCTGAAATCGGCGATGCGTTCGCCGGTCGCGACCACACGACCGTGCTGCACGCCTGTCGCCAGATCCGCACTCTGATGGAGACGGACGGCAAGCTGCGCGAGGACTGGGACAAGCTGATCCGGAAACTCAGCGAGTAAGCGCACGCTCGGCATCGGGCCACGCTATCGGCGAGTCTTCAATTGGTGCTTTATCTGTCCGAGCAATACATATGGCTGTGCGGTACGCGCAGGCCTTCACCGGCCCTGCGTGTGCCGTGATCGGGTACCGGACCGGAAGGTTCGCACTGATCGCGGCGCCGTCTCACGTCGCCAGCAGGATCGCGCTGCCCAACCTGGAGCGCACTGTAGGCAAGTGGTTCGGGGACGGCAACGCATAACTTCGTGGGCAACCGGACGCACGATCTGTGGATAAGATGTGTGCGCTTTCAGAGGCAAAAGTTGTCCACAGGTTCCGACACAGCTGCAACCGACCCTGTCCACCGGGTTGGTGGAAGAAAAAACAAAGCGAATTCATGGGGTTAGGTAAGTTTTCCCGGATTTTCGGGCCTACCATCACCACCAGCTTTTAAGCTTTTAGTCTTAAAAATCCAAAGCTAAGGGGCTCCAACACTCATGCGTTTCAGTCTGCAGCGCGAAGCTTTCCTCAAGCCGTTGGCCCAGGTGGTCAACGTGGTAGAACGCCGGCAAACGTTGCCGGTCCTGGCGAATTTCCTGGTGCAGGTACAGAACGGCCAGTTGTCGCTGACGGGTACCGACCTGGAAGTCGAAATGATTTCCCGCAGTGCGGTCGATGACGCACAGGACGGCGAAACGACGATTCCGGCGCGCAAGCTGTTCGACATCATTCGTGCCCTGCCCGACGGCAGCAAAGTCACCGTCAGTCAGACGGGCGACAAGGTCACAGTGCAGGCCGGACGCAGCCGGTTCACGCTGGCGACGCTACCTGCCAACGATTTCCCGTCGGTCGACGAAGTGGAAGCTACCGAGCGCATCGAGGTGCCGGAAGCGACGCTTAAGGAGCTTATCGAGCGCACCTCGTTCGCAATGGCCCAGCAGGACGTTCGCTATTACCTCAATGGCCTGCTGTTCGACCTTAGCGAGCGCACCCTGCGCTGCGTTGCGACCGATGGTCATCGCCTTGCCATGTGCGAGTCGCAGCTGGAAGGCGCGCCTGTCGGCAAGCGCCAGATCATCGTGCCGCGCAAGGGCGTGACCGAGCTGCAGCGCCTGCTGGAAGGTGGCGACCGTGCGCTGGAACTGGAAGTCGGCCGCAGCCATATCCGGGTGAAGCGCGACGACGTCACCTTTACCTCCAAGCTGATCGACGGCCGCTTCCCGGATTACGCCGCGGTGATTCCGATCGGTGCTGACCGTGAAGTGCTGCTCGACCGCGAAGTCCTGCGCGCCGCCCTCCAGCGCGCCGCAATCCTCTCGAACGAGAAGTACCGCGGCGTCCGTGTCGAGGTTTCGCCTGGCCAGCTGAAGATCAGCGCCCACAATCCCGAACAGGAAGAGGCCCAGGAAGAAATCGAGGCGGACACCAAGGTCGACGGCCTGGCGATCGGCTTCAACGTGAACTACCTGCTGGATGCGCTCTCGGCGCTACGCGATGAGCACATCGTCCTGCAGCTGCGCGATGCCAACTCCTCTGCCCTGGTTCGCGAAGCCAGCAGCGAGAAGTCGCGGCACGTCGTGATGCCGCTGCGTCTCTGACCTGTCTGTTCCACGTGGAACACAATGCATCGCCCGGCTCAGGCCGGGCGATTTCGTTTGGGTTCCGCAGGATTCATGTGGGCCCGGCCCGGATACCGCACACGCTAGAATTTGATCCATGACGCCGCTGGTCTCCTGCCCTTTTTCTGCTCCGGTCCATGACAGCCTGCGCCCATCGTCCTGCGCGAGGCGTCTCCCATGCAGGTAACCCGACTGGAAGCCAGCGGGTTGCGGCGCTTTCCGGAGGTTTCCCTGACACCGGAAGCCGGCCTCAACCTGATCACCGGCGACAACGGCGCAGGCAAGACCAGCCTGCTTGAGGCCCTGCATCTGATGGCCTATGGGCGGAGTTTCCGCGGCCGGGTGAGGGACGGGCTGGTCCGAACAGGCTCGGAGGCGGTCGAGGTTTTTGTCGAGTGGCGAGAATCAAGCCAGGGCCGTCATCGACGGGCCGGCTTGCGACACAGTGGGCAGGCGTGGACCGGCAGGCTGGACGGCGAGAACGTCGCGCAGCTGGGAGATCTCTGCGCCGCCCTGGCAGTCGTCAGCTTTGAACCTGGCAGCCACGCGCTGGTCACTGGTGGGGGCGAACCGCGCCGCCGGTTCATGGATTGGGGCTTGTTCCACGTGGAACAGGGTCGCGAAGGGGGATTTCTCCCTTTGTGGCGCCGATACGCGCGCGCGTTGAAGCAGCGGAACAGCTTGCTCAAGGCAGGCATCGGCGGCGCGCAGCTGGATGCGTGGGACCACGAACTAGCAGACGCCGGCGAGCCGCTGACCGGCCACCGTCAACGCTATCTGGACGCTCTCCAAGACGATCTGGCGGACGTGGTTCGTGAACTTGCCCCGTCGCTTGGCGCTGCAACGCTCCAGTTCCAGCCTGGATGGCGCCGCCATGAGTTTTCACTGTCGGATGCGTTGCTGCTGTCCCGCGAACGGGACCGTGCCGCCGGCTACACAACGGTTGGGCCGCACAGGGCCGATTGGCGTATCGAGTACTCCACCCTGCCCCAACGCGAGACCCTGTCACGTGGCCAAGCCAAGCTGACCGCCCTCTCATGTCTGCTGGCGCAGGCGCAGGACTTTGCCCGTCGCCGCGGCGAGTGGCCGATCATGGCGCTCGATGATCTGGCGTCTGAACTCGACCGGCACCACCAGCGCCGAATCCTGGAGCGCCTGCTCGCCAGTGGTGCTCAGGTCTTCATCACGGGGACCGAGCGTCCGACAGGGCTGACCGACACTGGCATCCGTCCAACCGTGTTCCACGTGGAACAGGGGATAGTCCAGCCGGTCCCGAATGCCTGAACCCGGGGCTAAGTGCCCACCGGTGCTATAATTCCGCATTGATCCTTTGGCCTGCGCATTGCGCCTACCGACCCGGTGGCGCGGCGTCCGCCATGCAGCCGACCCGAAGCGAATGACCGACGAAACGACCTCTTCTGCACCGAACGGCAATACGTACGACGCGAACAGCATCACCGCCCTGGAAGGTCTGGAAGCGGTCCGCAAGCGCCCCGGCATGTACATCGGCGACGTGCATGACGGCACGGGCCTGCATCACATGGTGTTCGAAGTCGTCGACAACTCGATCGACGAGGCCTTGGCGGGTCATGCCGATCACGTGGCGGTGACGATTCATGCGGATGGCTCGGTCTCCGTCTCCGACAACGGTCGCGGTATCCCGGTCGGCAAGCATGCGCAGATGAGCGCCAAGCTGGGTCGCGAGGTCTCTGCGGCCGAAGTCGTCATGACCGTCCTTCACGCGGGTGGCAAGTTCGACGACAACAGCTACAAGGTGTCCGGCGGCCTGCACGGCGTGGGCGTGAGCGTGGTCAACGCACTCTCCGAGAAGCTGCAGCTGGATATCTTCCAGGGCGGTTCCCACTACCGTCAGGAATACAGCAACGGCGCCGCTCTCGGACCGCTGAATCAGGTTGAAAACAGCACGAAGCGCGGTACCACGTTGCGGTTCTGGCCGTCGGTCACGGCCTTCCACGGCAACGTCGAGTTCCACTACGACATCCTGGCCCGTCGCCTGCGCGAGCTGTCCTTCCTCAACTCCGGCGTCAAGATCGTGCTGGTCGACGAACGCGGCGAGGGCCGTCACGACGACTTCCACTACGAGGGTGGCATCCGCAGCTTCGTGGAGCATCTGGCGCACCTCAAGACACCGCTGCATCCGAACGTGATCGCGGTCAGTGGCGAACAGAACGGCATCACGGTGGAAGTCGCCCTGCAGTGGACCGATGCCTACCAGGAAACGATGTTCTGCTTCACCAACAACATTCCGCAGAAGGATGGCGGTACCCACCTGATCGGCTTCCGTGCGGCGCTGACGCGCACGCTGACGAACTACATCGAACAGAACGGCATCGCCAAGCAGGCCAAGGTCAACCTGTCGGGCGACGACATGCGCGAAGGGATGATCGCCGTGCTGTCGGTGAAGGTGCCGGATCCGAGCTTCTCCTCCCAAACCAAGGAGAAGCTGGTCAGTTCCGACGTCAGGCCGGTCGTTGAGAGCACGTTCGGTGCACGTTTGGAGGAGTTCCTGCAGGAACACCCCCATGAGGCGCGCGCCATCGCGGGCAAGATCGTCGATGCCGCCCGTGCGCGCGAAGCGGCCCGCAAGGCGCGCGACCTGACCCGTCGCAAGGGCGCGTTGGACATCGCCGGCCTGCCCGGAAAACTGGCCGACTGCCAGGAGAAGGATCCCGCGCTGTCCGAGCTGTTCATCGTCGAGGGTGACTCGGCAGGCGGTTCCGCCAAGCAGGGTCGCAACCGCAAGAACCAGGCGGTGCTGCCGCTGCGCGGCAAGATCCTCAACGTGGAACGTGCGCGCTTCGACCGCATGCTCGCATCCGCCGAAGTCGGCACGCTGATCACTGCGCTCGGCACCGGCATCGGCAAGGACGAGTACAACCCGGACAAGCTGCGCTACCACCGCATCATCATCATGACCGACGCCGACGTCGACGGTTCGCACATCCGCACGTTGCTGCTGACGTTCTTCTACCGGCAGATGCCCGAACTCATCGAGCGCGGCCATGTCTACATCGGCCTGCCGCCGCTGTACAAGCTCAAGCAAGGCAAGCAGGAGCTGTACCTGAAGGACGACGCGGCACTCAACGTCTATCTCGCGAACAACGCGGTGGAAGGCGCGTCGCTGATTCCTGCCGATGGCGAACCACCGATCTCCGGCGAGGCGCTGGAGAAGTTGCTGCTGGTGTTCACCACCGCCCGCGACGTGATCGCGCGCAACGCGCACCGCTACGATCCGGTGCTGCTGGAATCGCTGATCGACTTCACGCCGCTCGATGCGGAACACCTGCAGCAGAACATCGACGAGCGCCACGAACTCGATGCGCTGGAAGCCAAGCTCAACCGTGGCAGCCTGGGCAGTGCGCGCTACGCGCTGACGCTGCAGCCCGCCACCGAACAGCGCCCTGCGGCGCTGCTGGCCACGCGCCGGCACATGGGCGAGGAGCTGGTGCAGGTGTTGTCGCTGTCGGCCTTCGAGAGCGGCGAACTGCGCCCGCTGCGCGAAGCGGCCGCACTCCTGCACGGTCTGGTGCGCGATGGCGCGCAGGTCATCCGCGGCAACAAGGCGCAGCCTGTCGCAACGTTCGCGGATGCGCAGGCATGGTTGCTGGAGGAGGCCAAGAAGGGCCGCAGCATCCAGCGCTTCAAGGGCCTGGGCGAAATGAATCCGGAGCAGTTGTGGGACACCACGGTCAATCCCGACACGCGCCGCCTGCTGCAGGTACGCATCGAGGATGCGGTCGCCGCCGACCAGATCTTCAGCACGCTGATGGGCGATGTCGTCGAGCCGCGCCGAGAATTCATCGAAGACAACGCGCTGAAGGTGTCCAACCTCGACATCTGACGCTGCGCGAATGAGCGAGGTGCGCTCCCTGCCGCCCGACGCCGTCGGAGCGAAGCCGGCCCCCCTGCCTTTGCGCAGCGTGCTGTCGGCGTTCACCGTCGACGTGGCGCTCGCCATCACGCTGTCGTTTTCGACGCTGATGCTGGGCCTTGTCGGATGGGCTGCGTGGCAGGGCATCCGGATTGCGCAACAGCAAGGGGGAGCGCCGGATGCGCAGGCCTTGCAGGCGCAGCTCGGTACGCCGCCCGTCCTCTTCCTGATCGTCACCACGCTGGTCAGCACGGGCGGTACGGCGCTTGTGTTGTACTTCTGGCGCCGCCGGGCGACTGCCGCGGAGCGGAGCGACTCCCTTGACCGCCTGCGTCTTCCCGCAACCTGGAGTTGGGCGCTGGTGGCGGGTCTGGCGACGTTTTTTTTCAGCACAGTGATGAGCGCTGGTGGGCGCGCGCTGGGGTTGGATCTCGAACCCAGCAACCTGGACCTGATCCGGGAAGGATTCACACGCTTCCCGGTGTTCCTGGCGCTGTTCGCCGTGATGCTGGCGCCCTTGTACGAGGAGCTGTTGTTCCGCCGCGTCCTGTTCGGACGCCTCTGGCAGGGCGGCTGGCCGGTCCTCGGCCTGATCCTCAGCAGCCTGGTCTTCGCGCTGGTCCATGAGCTGCCCGGCCTCAACGGCAAGCCGATGGGCAGCACGGTATTCCTGATCCTGGTCTACGCCGGCATGGGCGCCATCTTCGCCTGGGTTTACCGTCGGACCGGCACCCTGTGGGCACCCATCGCCGCCCACATCCTGAACAATGCGATAGCGCTGGCTGTCCTGCAGGTTTACGGCGGTGCGCCGGTCTAATGTGATTGACGAAAGTTTAAGACGCGCTTGCCCAGACTCTGGTGTCACGCAATGTCGCAGGGGGCGAGCATGAAACTCCGGATCCTCGGAACCGCCATGGTGCTGGGCCTGACGGCCTGCGCCACCACCACCTCGCCCACCGGCCGCACGCAGATGGTCGGCGGTGTGTCGCAAGCGCAGCTGGACCAGTTGGGCGCACAGGCCTTCGCCGAGACCAAGGCGAAGGAAACCCTCAACCGGGACGCGAAACAGAACGCCTACGTCACCTGCGTGGTCAACGCGCTGGTACGGCAGTTGCCGCCAGAACAACGCAGCGTCGCCTGGGAAACCGCGGTCTTCACCGACAACGAGCCCAACGCGTTCGCCTTGCCGGGAGGCAAGGTGGGCGTGAACACCGGTATCTTCACCGTCGCCAAGAATCAGGACCAACTGGCTGCTGTGCTGGGCCACGAAATCGGCCATGTGATCGCGCGCCACCACGAAGAACGCATCACCCGGCAGATGGGTGCCCAGGCCGGCCTGGGCGTACTGGGCGCGCTGGCCGGTGCCCGTTACGGCGATGGCGCGGCCAGCACCGTCAACCAGCTCGGCGGCATGACGGCGCAGGCCGCCTTCCTGCTGCCGGGTTCGCGCACGCAGGAAAGCGAAGCCGATGTCGTTGGCCAGCGGCTGATGGCACAGGCAGGCTTCGATCCGCGCCAGGCCGTCGGACTCTGGCAGAACATGATGGCTGCCAGCGGCGGGCGCTCGCCGCAGTGGCTGTCGACGCACCCCGATCCAGCGAACCGCATCCGTGAACTGGAGCGCGACGCACCCTCCCTCGTACCCACCTACGAGGCAGCCAGGAAGGCTGGAAACGCACCGAAATGCGGCTGACACACGCCACGGTATTGCTGCTAAGCAACACCTGAAACGGTATCCGCCTTCCCCAGGTTTCTGTTAGTTTTGCCGGCCCCGCACGCAGACGGGAAAAACGATCTTCCTTCTGCATGGCCCCACGAGGTTCAGACATGAAGCACCGTACGCCCAAGAAAACCCTTCTCAGCCTGATGTTGCTGGCCGCTTTCGGCGGTGCCGTCGTTGCCGACGCCGTGGCGTACGACGCCCGCTCGGCCGATCGTGGCGGCCGCAAGAACAGCAGCAAGCCCGAGGTGCGTTATCCCGATGCGACGCGCGAAGAGCCTAAGGCCAAGGGTTCCAGCAAGGCGCAGGGCAAGCTGAGCAAGCTCTTCAAGGCATACGAAAAGGAAGACAACGAGGCCGAGACCCTCACCCTGGCAAAGGAACTGCTGGCCGATTCCAACGCGAACGAGTACGACAAGGCGATGGCGGCGCAGCTGGGCGCGCAGGCCGCCTACAACCTCGACGACATGCCGACCGCCAAGCAGTTGCTGCAGCAGGCCGTGGACCTCAACGCGCTCGACAATAACGGCCACTATCAGTCGCTGCTGATGCTGGCGCAGCTGCAGCTGCAGGACGAGGAGTTCGAGCCGGGCATGGCCAACCTCGACCGCTATCTGGCCGAAACCAAGTCCAGCAAGCCCGAAGACCTGATCCGGAAGGGGCAGGCCCTGTACCAGATGGAGAAGTTCAACGACGCCATTCCGGTGCTCGAGAAAGCCATCGCGGCCACGCCGGAGCCCAAGGACAGCTGGTACAGCCTGCTGCTCGCCTCGCTGATCGGCGCGGATCGTCCCGCTGACGCGGTGAAGATCGCCGAGCAGATGGCGGCCAAGGCCCCGGGCGACAAGAAGACACAGCTCAACCTGGTGGCCACCTACCAGCAGGCGGACCAGTTCGACAAGGCCGCTGCCGCGCTGGAAAAGCTGCGCGCTGCCGGCCAGTTGACCGAAGAAAAGGAATACCGCCAGCTCTACGTCACCTACGCCAACATGGACGGCAAGGAGAAGGAAGTCATCTCCGTCGTCAACGAGGGCCTGCAGAAAGGGGCGCTGAAGCCGGACTACCAGACCCAGCTCGCGTTGGCGCAGGCGTACTACTACTCCGAGCAGATCCCGCAGGCCATCGATGCCTGGCAGAAGGCGGCTCCGTTGGCCCCCAATGGCGACACCTACCTCAACCTGGCGCGCGTGTTCTGGCAGGAGGGCCGGATCCCCGAAGCCAAGACCGCCGCCCGCGCGGCGCTGGAGAAGGGAATCAAGAAGCCGGAAGATGCGAAGAAGATCATCGCGCTGCCGTAACGGGATCCACTGACACCGAAGGCCAAAAAAGCCGTTTGGATGATGGCATCGGGGTGTCGGATTGGTATAAGCTGGGGGTTCCGCCGATGAAAACCATCGGCAGGATCCAGAATCAACGAGGCGCCCCGGCGCCCGTATCAACCTTGAGTTAATTGGCGCATGGCTGAACAACTGGTCATCAACAGGTACCGGGAACAGGAAGAGGACAACAGCCTCAACTGGCCTCGTATCATCGGTATTGCCTTCGTGATCGCGTTGCACGCAGCTGCGCTGCTTGCGCTGCTGATCCCGGCGGTCGCTCCGCCGGCGGAAAAGGAAAAGGAGCGCCGGACGTCGGTCGTCATCGTCGACGCACCGCCACCGCCTCCCCCGCCGCCGCCGCCGCCGCCGCCGCAGGACACGCCGCCGCCGCCGGTCAAGAACCTGGCTCCGCCGCGCACCACGCCGCTGCCGCCGCCGCCTGAAGCGCCGCCGGTCGACGTCGCCGAACCGCGACCGACCGACATCGTGACGCCGCCGTCGCCGCCGGCACCGCCGTCCCCGACGCCGGACATCGGCGCCAGCGTGGACATCTCGTCGAAGAACATGAACCCGCCGCGCTATCCGCCTGCTGCCATCCGTGCAGGCATCGAAGGCACGGTCATCCTGATCATCGACGTCGACGCCAACGGCAACGTGACCAACGTGTCCGTGGAGAAGTCCAGCCGCAACCGCGATCTTGATCGCGCTGCCATGGATGCCGCACGCAAGTGGCGCTTCAACGCGTCCGTCGTCAATGGTCAGAAGGCGGCAGGCCGCGTCCGCGTACCGGTCGACTTCAACATGGGCGGTGGTTGATGCCGCCAGGCATCGACCGACGCCAACGTAACCCGCAACACCCTCAATCAACACTTATATAAAGGTAAGCGTCATGCTGCAGGAAACCCTTTTCGCCGCCGCCGCCGGGGGCACCAACGCCGCGAATGCCCTGTCGCAGATGGGCTTCGAGCACATGATGAGCGAGATGATCAGCAAGCCCGGCGAGTTCATCGTCTCCTGGGTCGTGCTGCTCACCCTGGTCATCATGTCGGCGATGTCCTGGTACTGGACCGTCATCAACGTGCTGCGCAGCACCCGCCTGAAGGGCCAGGCTGATCGCGTGACCAGCTCGTTCTGGGAAACCCCGAACGCGCAGGACGCCATCCGCCTGATGGAAGAGCAGCCGAAGAACGAGCCCTTCTCCAAGATTGCGCTCGACGCCGCCCAGGCCGCCGCCCACCACCAGCGTTCGGAAGGTTCGGGCGAGACCCTGAGCCGTTCGGAGTTCGTGGACCGCGCCCTGCGCCAGGCCGTGACCCGCGAGAGCACCAACCTGCAGGGCGGCATGACGCTGCTCGCCACCGTCGGTGCGACCGCGCCGTTCGTGGGTCTGCTGGGTACGGTGTGGGGCATCTACGGCGCCCTGATCCGCATCGGTGCGACCGGCCAGGCCTCGATCGACGCCGTCGCCGGCCCGGTGGGTGAAGCGCTGATCATGACCGCCATCGGTCTGTTCGTCGCCATCCCGGCGGTGTTCGCCTACAACTTCTTCAGCAAGACGAACGCGGCCGTCATCGCCAAGTTCGACACGTTCGCGCACGACCTGCACGACTTCTTCGCCACCGGCTCGCGCGTTCGCTGAGCCGGCGGTTAGAAGCAGTCAACGCAACGTTCTAGACGGAGCCCGTCATGGCTTTCAGTAGTGGTAATAGCGGTGGCCCGATGGCCGAGATCAACGTCACGCCCCTCGTGGACGTGATGTTGGTGCTGCTGATCATCTTCATCATCACGGCGCCGCTGATGTCGCACAAGGTGAAGATCGATCTGCCGGAAACGGCCCAGATCGCGAAGGAAGCGGACGACGGTCCGAAGACCCCGCCGATCACGATCTCCGTCAAGGAGAATGGTGACCTGTACTGGGGCGACGAGCCGGTCAGCAAGGAAATCCTCGAGTCGCGCCTGTCGAGTGCAGCGCAGCTGCAGCCGCAGCCGAAGCTCAACCTGCGTGGCGACAGGACGACCAAGATGGGCGTCATCGCCGAGGTCACCAAGATCGCGCAAGGCCAGGGCATGCTGGACATCGGCTACGTAGCGACGAAAGTGAAGGGGGAGTAAGCCATGGCATTCAGTAGTGGTGGTAGCAAGGGTCCCATGGCCGACATCAACGTCACGCCCCTCGTGGACGTGATGCTGGTGCTCCTGATCATCTTCATCGTGACCGCTCCGATCATGACGTACCCGATCGAAGTGGCCCTGCCGCAGCGCGTGATCAACCCGCCGCCGCAGGTCAAGGAACCGCCTCCGCCGATCGAACTCAAGATCAACGCCGATGGCACGGTGTACTGGAACAACAGTCCGGTGAACGTGGGCGAGTTGCAGGAGCGGATGCAGAATGAAGTGCAGCGCGATCCGACCAACCAGCCGGAATTGCGCATCGAAGCGAACTCGGAAGCGCACTACGAGGTGATGGCCAAGGTATTGGCCGCCGCCAAGAACGCGCAGATGTTGAAGATCGGTTTCGTGCAGTAATCCTGACGCGTAACACACCTTTGAACGCCGCCCTTTCAGGGCGGCGTTTTTTTTTGGCGGGGGCGGCGCGCTTGCGAAGTGCCGGGGACGGGCGTAGCGTCAGGCGCACGGTCCCGACAGAAGGAGGTGTGCCATGGCGTTCTCCGCTCCCGCAAGCCGTTCCGAACTGGCCGAGATCAACATCACGCCGCTGGTCGACGTGATGCTGGTCCTGCTGGTGATCTTCATGGTCACCGCGCCCGTGCTATCGCGTCCGATCGAAACGCTGCTCCCGCAGCCTGTGCCCCACCCGGTGAAGCCGGTCGAGCCCCTCAATGACCTGGTGCTGCGGGTCGGCCTGTCAGGTACCTACACCCTGGACGATCGTCCGCTCACGCTGGCCGAACTGCGCGCGCAGCTCGAGGATGCCCGCATCACGGACCCCCGCACCGTCCTGCACGTCGAGGCGGCCGAAGGCGCGGACTACCAGCAGCTTGTCAGCGCGCTGGCGCAGGCGGAGGCCAGTGGTATCGACAACATCGTGATGCGGTACTGAGTGGTCCCGCAGCGCCCGGGACGGGCGTCGGGTCAGTCCCGGCGCCCGGTGGCGACCTGCCCGTCCAGGATCTCGAGGTACCGGCGAACGGTGGTGTCCAGTCCGGCATACAGGGCTTCGCCGATGAGCGCATGGCCGATCGAGACTTCCAGGACATCTGGCACGTTGGCGAGGAACTGACCCAGGTTGTCCTGGCTGAGATCGTGGCCGGCATTCACCCCTAGGCCAAACGCCCGGGCTTCCTGTGCGGTCCGCTGGCATAACGCAAGCGCTCCGGTGGCATCCCCGGCCAGCGCCGCTTCGGCAAAGGGACCGGTGTAGATCTCGATCCGGTCAGCGCCGATATGCGCTGCATGCTCCAGTCCCTCGCAGCCGGCATCGACGAACAGGCTGACCCGACAGCCCATCGCCTTGAGCTCGGCTACCAGCGGTCGCAGGCGTTCGGTATCGCGGGAAAAATCAAAGCCATGGTCGGAGGTGATCTGGCTGTCGCCATCAGGCACCAGTGTGGCCTGTGCGGGGCGCACCTCATCGCAGAGCGCCAAGAAGCCGGGATACCCCGACCGAGGCGGCGCGAAAGGATTCCCTTCGACATTCAGCTCGACGCCCTGAGCGTGCGTCACCGAGGACAGCGCACGGACGTCATCCGGCCGGATGTGCCGGAGATCCGGTCGCGGGTGCACGGTAATGCCGTGCGCACCGGCCGCCAGGCAAGCCTGCGCCGCGCGCACCACATCAGGCTCAGCGCCACCCCGGGAATTTCTCAGGACCGCGATCTTGTTGACGTTGACGCTGAGCAGGGTCACGGGGCCGGCGGCTCCGTCGGTGGCGGCGTCGCATTGCGGCGTGCTTCGGCCAGCTCGCGCAGCTTCCGCAGTTCGGTGGGGTCGATCATCATCGAGGGATCACGGCTCGTTTCGCCCAATCGGCGCGCGTGCCGGCCCATGATCCAGGCCACGAAGAGGCCCAGCGACACCAGCAGCAACGTGACCGCCAGCAGCGGCGATGTCGTGCGCATGGCCATGAACATGCAGCCGATCGCCATCAACAGGAAAAGCCAGTGCATCGTCCACCCCCGGGGCTTGGTGGGCGCATCTTACCGCTTCCCCTCCAGCGCAAAAACGGCCGTGCTTCACAGCAGCGGCGACATCAGCCGCGCCAACGCCTCGGGCAGCCGGTGGCGCCAGAGCGAGCGGTGCCGCTGGAGCCGGACGGGCTCGCTGGCGGCGATCTCGCCTTCCAGCCATTGCGCCAGCGTGCCGGCGACGCCGCGATCGCGGAACATCATGGAAATCTCGAAGTTCAGCCGGAAGCTGCGATGGTCGAAGTTGGCGCTGCCGATGATCGCCAGCGCGTCGTCGCACAGCAGCGCCTTGCTGTGCATCATCCGAGGCCCGTACTCGTACACCTTCACGCCCGCCGCCAGCAGCTCTTCGAAGTAGGAGCGCGCCGCCAGCGTCACCAGGCGCGAGTCGCTCACCTTGGGCACCACCAGCCGCACGTCGAGCCCACCGAGCGCGGCCGAGGTCAGCGCCATCCGCGCCGCCTCGCCGGGCACGAAGTAGGGCGTCACCAGCCATACGCGCTGTCGGGCCTCATGGATCGCGGCGACCTTCGCGCGATGGATCGGCTCCCATGCGGAATCCGGTCCCGAGACCAGCGCCTGCACGGCGATGCCGCCACGCACGTTCGCGTCGTTCGCACTCCACAGGCGCGTGCCCTGGAAGTCCTTGCGCTGCTGTCCGGTCGCGTAGACCCAGTCTTCGACGAACACCTGCTGGATGCTGCGCACGATCTCGCCTTCCAGCCGCAGGTGCAGGTCGCGGTAGGCATCCTCGCGCAGCGACTCGTCCTCGTCGTCGGTGACGTTGATGCCGCCCGTGAAGGCGATGCGTCCGTCGACCACGACGATCTTGCGATGCGTACGCAGGTTGAGCCAGGGTCGTGTGAAGGGCCGGAACCGAGTCGGGTGGAACCAGGCATACTCGCCGCCCGCCGCGACCAGCGCATTCAACGCGCGCTTCTTCAACCGGTTGGAGCCCACCGCATCCAGCAACAACCGTACCTTCACGCCTTCGCGTGCCTTCACCGCCAACGCGTCGAGCACGCGCTGCCCGGTGCGGTCGCCGTTGAAGATGTAGTACTCCACGTGGATGTGGTTCTCCGCGACCGCGATGGCGTCGAGGATCGCCTGGTACGTGGCACAGCCGTCCACCAGCTGCTGCACGGACGTCGCCGTGGAAGGCGGCAGCCCGGTGGTCTTCTGGGCCAGCATCGGCAGCTCGGCACTGTTGCCATCCGCCGGCGCGAAGACCTCGTAACTCTCCACGCCTTCGCGCGAACGCGTGCGGCGCAGCTGGTGCCGCTTGATGCGTTGCGGACCGAGCAGGAAGTAGATCAGGTAGCCCACATAAGGCAGCAACGCCAGCGAGAGCAGCCAGCTCAACGTGGCCACCGGCTCGCGCTTCTGCAGGATGATCCACGAGCACAGCGGCACCAGGTACAGCAGCCACGCCAGCGTCACCCACCACTGGAGGTGGGGCAGCGAAGAGAAGAAGTCGCCCAAGGCGGCAAGCATGTCGTGCATCTGAGGATTCTATTCGGTGTCGCGGCGCCTGCGACGGGGGTAGCGTAGGCTGCCCGCATGACGACGAGGGGACGGCCGGGTATCAAGGGACGGGGTTCCACCGGCTACCTGCCGGGCCGGTTCGCCGTGACCACGCCGGAGACGGTCGATGACGGTTGGCACGACGCCGACACCGAGGGCGACATCGCGTCCGCGCCGCCGACCCAGGTGATCGAAGAGGTCGCGCGCAGCGTCATCACCCGCAACCAGTCGCCGGACATCCCGTTCGACCAGTCATTGAACCCGTATCGCGGCTGCGAGCACGGCTGCTCGTACTGCTTTGCCCGCCCCTCGCACGCCTACCTCGACCTGTCGCCGGGGCTGGACTTCGAAACGAAGATCTTCGCCAAGACCAACGCCGCCGACGTGCTGCGGCGCGAGCTGTCGAAGCGGGGTTACGAACCGAAGCCGATCTCGCTGGGCATCAACACCGACGCCTATCAGCCGACCGAACGCAGGCTGCAGCTGACACGCCGGATCATCGAGGTGCTTGCCGAGACGAAGCATCCGTTCTCGCTGATCACCAAGAACGCGCTGATCGAGCGCGATGTGGATCTGCTGGCGCCCATGGCGCGAGAGAACCTGGTGCACGTCTATTTCTCCATCACCACGCTGGACAACGGCCTGTCCTCCCGACTGGAGCCACGCGCCTCGGCGCCCCACAGTCGCCTGCGTGCGGTGAAGCGCCTCGGCGAGGCCGGCATACCGGTCGGCGTGATGTTCGCGCCGGTCATTCCATGGGTGAACGACGCCGAGCTGGAAGCCGTACTGGAGGCGGCGCGCGACGCCGGCGCCACCGCGGCCGGCTATGTGCTGCTGCGCCTGCCGCACGAAGTCGCCCCGCTGTTCCGCGACTGGCTGCAGACGCACCTGCCGGATCGCGCGGCGCATGTGATGAGCACGATCCAGCAACTCCGTGGCGGCAAGGACTACGACAGCCGCTTCGGCCAGTGCCTGAGCGGCGAGGGTGTGTACGCCGACCTGCTGGCGCGTCGCTTCGCGCTGGCGCTGAAGCGCTACGGCTTCCAGGGGCGGCGGCACCCGCCGTTCGACCTCACGCGCTTCGTGGCGCCACGCGCGCCGTCGCCGCAAGGCGAACTGTTCTGAGTTCCGTCGTCGCACCGCGACGATCGGTCACATCGAAGACGCCACCCGCTTGCGGACAATGCACGCTTTCACCTGCACGCGTCTCCCATGATCCAATCGCTCTACCTGGCCGGTCCTGACATCTTCCGTCCCGATGCCGTGGCGCATGGCGAGCGCCTCAAGACGCTGTGCGCGCACTATGGTTTCGAAGGGCTTTTCCCGCTGGACGCGCAGGTCGCCGGGCACGCCACCGGTGATCCGCGCGAGACCGCACGCTGGATCTACCGTGCGGACCTCGGCCTGCTCGATGCCGCCGACGCCGTGCTGGCCAATCTCGACTTTTTCCGTGGCGCCGAGCCCGACAGCGGCACCTGTTTCGAGGTCGGCTACGCGATCGCGCGCGGCAAGCCCGTCTACGGCTACGTGCCCGAAGGTGGCAGCCTGGCCGAGCGCATGCGCCGGCGGTGTCCGCAGTATCTCGGTGCGGAAGGCGGGCTCGACGCGTCTGGATGGGAGCTCGAGGAATTCGACCTGCCCCTCAACCTGATGCTGGCCGTGCCCAGCGTGATCGTCGTGGGTGATGCGGAACTTGCCCTGCAGCGCCTGCGTGCCGACATGGATGCAGGCCTGATCCGCGTGTCAGTGGCTGCCGTATAGCCGTTCCGCCCGCTGGAACAGCACCCAGCTGGTCGCGATGTACTTGTCGCCGTGCAGCGGCCGGTTGCCGCGATGAGTGTGGGTGAAGGCCGTCGGCGCGATCAGCAGGCTGCCCGTGCGCGGCACGATCTTGCGCTGCTGGTGGAAGAACTCGGTCTCACCGGCGCCGAAACCGTCGTTGAGATAGATCGTCCACAGCACGTGGCGGTGCAGGGTCTCCGCATCCGTCGCCTTCGGGAACAGTTCGCAGTGCCAGTACGGGTACCCGCCCTCGCCGGCGGCGTAGCGCTGCAGGTTGATCTTGCCCGGCACGAAGACCTTCATCACCAGCTTCATCAGCGCGGCATCGTCCATGCCGGCGACATCGTCGTAGCGCAGGCGGCGTAGCACGCCCTCCGCATCCGGCTGTTGCAGCATCAATGGCGCGATCAGGCTGAAGGGGTACTTGCGCAGGTACTGCTGCAGGCCGCTGAGCACGGCCAGGTTGAGGCGTTGTTCCACGTCGCGCCAGTCGGCGACACCGCTGATGCCGATGTCGCGGCTGTGCTTGAGCTCGGGATAGTGGCCGCCGCCCACGTGCCCGGGCTGGTCCTGCCCGCTGTTGTCGAAGCGGGCGACGATGGCGCGGCAGGTGTCCGCGTCCAGCGCGTCGGGGTAGACCTCGATGAAGTCGGCGGCCGTGGCGTTCATCGCCCGATTCTAGCCGCCGCGGCTCCTCCGCTCGTCACGCCGCCGCGGTGTCGTGTGCCCGGTGGTAGCCGACCGCGGCCTCGACTTCCTTCTTCGACCCAAGGAACACCGGCACGCGCTGGTGCAGCTGGGTCGGGCGCAGCGACAGGATGTCCTCGCGGCCGGTGCTGGCCGCGCCGCCGGCTTGCTCGACCAGCATGCCCATCGGGTTGGCCTCGTACATCAGGCGCAGCTTGCCGGCCTTGCCCGGGTCCTTGCGGTCCCACGGATAGATGAAGATGCCGCCGCGGGTCAGGATGCGGTGCACGTCGGCGACCATGCTGGCGATCCAGCGCATGTTGAAATCCTTGCCGCGCGGGCCTTCCTTGCCGGTGAGCAGGTCGCTGACGTAGCCCTGCATCGGCGCCTCCCAGTGGCGCTGGTTCGACATGTTGATCGCGAACTCCTTCGTCTCTTCCGGGATCCGCATATCGCGCTGGGTCAACACGAAGGCGCCCTGCTCGCGGTCCAGCGTGAACGCATGCGTGCCGTTGCCGGTGGTCAGCACCAGCATCGTGCTGGGCCCGTAGATGCAGTAGCCGGCGGCGACCTGGTCGCGACCCGGCTGCAGGAAGTGCTCGTCGCCCGGTTTGGTCACGCCGTCCGGGCAGCGCAGTACCGAGAAGATGGTGCCGACCGAAACGTTCACGTCGATGTTCGAGCTGCCGTCCAGCGGATCGAACAGCAGCAGGAAGCCGCCACGCGGATAGGCGTCCGGGATCGGCTGGCTGTGGTCCATTTCCTCCGACGCGCAGGCGGCCAGGTGGCCGCCCCAGGCGTTGGCTTCCAGCAGGATGTCGTTGCTCAGCACGTCCAGCTTCTTCTGCGCTTCGCCCTGCACGTTGCCGGTGCCGGCGTCGCCCAGCACGCCGCCCAGCGCGCCCTTGCTGACCGCGATCGAGATGCTGGTGCAGGCGCGGGCCACCACCGCGATCAGCTGGCGCAGGTCGGCGCTGATGCGGCCGGCGCGCTGTTCTTCGATCAGGTAGCGGCTCAGCGAGACGGCGGACGGAGCGGGAGCGGGCATGATGGGGTCCACGGCGAAGGTGGCGCGCATTGTCCGGGTTGACGAGACCAATGCAAGACCATTCGCTATGCTCGCGGACCTGAACGAGGAAGGATGGGATGGACGAAGCGACCCCGCAGACCTGGCTGGCCCTGTCCTCGGCGCTGGGGCTGGGCCTGCTGATCGGGCTGGTGCGCGAACGCAGCGGCGGGCGTGGCCACAGGATCGCCGGCCTGCGCACGCATGCGCTGGTGGCGTTGGGTGCGGCGGTCGCCGCTTCGCTGGGCCAGCCGGTCCTGCTGGTCGGCCTCGGCATCGTCGGCGTCCTCGCGGCGATGGCCTACCGGGCGACCCACGCGGACGATCCCGGCCTGACCAGCGAGGTCACGCTGGTAGTGACCTTCCTGCTCGGCGCCATGGCGATGCGCACGCCGGCGCTGGCGACCGGGCTGGCGGTCGTCGTCGCCGTGCTGCTTTACGCCAAGCAGCCGCTGCATGAACTGACCCGCGAAACCTTCAGCGAGCGCGAAGTCTTCGACGGCCTGCTGCTATTGGCATCCGCGCTGGTGATCCTGCCGATCCTGCCGGACCGCGCCATCGGACCGTTCGAGGCGATCAACCTGGCGACAATCTGGAAGCTGGTCGTGCTGGTGATGGCGGTCAGCGCGCTAGGCCACATCGTGCTGCGCCTCGTCGGCAATCGCTGGGGCCTGGCGGCGGCGGGTTTCTTCGCCGGCTACGTGTCGTCGACGGCGGCGACGATCGGCTTCGGCCAGCGGGCGAAGGAAACCCCGGCGCTGCTGCGTTCTGCCGTGGCAGCCGCGTTGCTGTCCAATCTCGCCTCGCTGACGCTGTGCGTGCCGATCCTGTGGGCGGTATCGCCACCACTGGTGCGCGACCTGCTGCCCGAGCTGTGCGTGATCGGCGCGGTCCTGCTGGCGGGTGGCCTCGTCGGTCTGCGCGCCGGCCGCGACGAAACGGTGAAACCGCCGACCTCCGAAAGCCGCATGTTCCGCTTCGGCCAGGCGCTGGGTTTCGCCCTGCTGGTCGCGGTGCTGACGTTCGTTGCGGCAGCGCTGGCGGCGTGGATCGGCCCGCGCGGCGCGATGGCGGCTGCTGCGCTGTCTGCTGCGGCGGAACTGCATGCCGCGGTGGCGACACTGGCCAACCAGTTCGCGCGTGGCGGACTCGAAGCGGCGGAGGCACGCTGGTGGATGCTGGCGCTGCTGTCGGCCAGCCTGATCGCCAAGTCGGTGATCGCGTGGGTCAGTGGCGGTGCGGCGTATGGCGTGCGCGTGTCGGCCGGTCTGCTGACCGCGCTCGCCGCCGGAGCGGCGATGGTGTGGGTGTTCTGACGCGCTTGCGATGTTTGTTGTGGGAGCGACGTCAGTCGCGATGCTTTTCCCCTGATTGTTCATCGCGACTGACGTCGCTCCCACAGGAAGCAGGGTCGGCGTCTTTCAGATGATCCGCAGCGTGATCGCCTTCAGCACGGCACGGGTGCGGTCGCGCGTGCCCAGCTTGTCGAGGATGGTGGAGACGTAGTTCTTCACCGTGCCTTCGGCCAGGAACAGCGTGCGTGCGATCTCCTTGTTCGAGTAACCGCCGGCGAGCAGGCGCAGGATCGCGACCTCGCGTTCGCTGAAGGTATCGGTGGGCGGCGCTTCGTCGCGGAAGCGGAAACGCGCGCGCACGGGGTCCGTGCTCACCGGCTGCAGCAGCGTCTCGCCTGCGGCCACGCGCTGGATAGCGTCGTGCAGGTCTTCCGGTGCGGCGTCCTTCAGCAGGAAGCCTTGAGCGCCCGCGTCGGTCGCGCGCAGCAGCAGGTCGCTGTCGTCGAACGTGGTGAGCAGCAGGAACGGCGTGCGGTCGCCGCGCTCGCGCAGCCTGATCAATGCATCGATGCCGTCGACACCGGGCATGCGGATATCGCTCAGCACCACGTCCACCGGCTGCGATTCCAACTTCGCCAGCAGGTCGGCGCCGTCGTCGGCCTCGAACACCACCTCGACCTGCTGCGCTTTCAGCAGGGCGCGCAGGCCGGCGCGGACCAGCGCCTGGTCGTCGGCCAGGGCGACACGCACGCTCATGCGGGCAACCTCACGTCCAGGCGCAGGCCACCTGTCGCGCTAGTGCCAAAGTGCAGCTCGCCCCCCAGGGCGGCGACGCGCTCACGGATGCCCGACAGGCCGTTGCCTTCGCGCACGCGGCTCTTGAGGCGGCCGTCGTCTTCGATCTGCAGGTGCATGCCTGCGTCCTCCTTCTTCAATGACACGGTCAGCGTCTCCGCACTGGCATGGCGCGCCGCGTTCGTCAGGCATTCCTGGACGATGCGCAGCAGTGACTCGGCAACGGCAGGATCGTCGACCTTCACGCCGTCCTCAATACGGAGATCCAGTGCCGGTCGCGGCAGCGGCGCGGCTAGCGCGCGGATCGCCGTCTGCAGGTCCAGTCCGCGCGAGTCGCGCATGGCCTGCACCACGCTGCGGATGTCGTCCAGCAGTTCGGTCGACAGCTGTTGCGCGATGCGGATTTCCTCGCGTGCCGCCAGCGCCGGATCGCTCGCGAGCGCACGCAGGTTGAGTTTCATCGCGGTCAGCTTGTGGCCGGCGACGTCATGCAGCTCCCGCGCCACGCGCAGGCGTTCGGCGTCGCGTGCGCTGTCGGCCAACAGGGCGCGCGTCGCCAGCAGGTCGGCATTGACGCGTGCCAGTGCATCGCGCGAGTCCTCGGCGCGACGGGCGTAGTACACGCACAGGCCGGCCAGCGACTGGAACCCGATGTTGATCAGCGTCATCGTGAACGGCGCTCCGAACTCGTGATGCACCATCATCAGGTAGAAGGCGAGGTTCAACAGCGCAGCCGCCGCGATCAGCCAGCGCGGCGGCAGCACGTTCGTGGCGCAGGCGACCCAGACGACCAGCAGTACCTGCGCGGTGCCGAGCCGTGGCGTCAGCCAGGCCAGCAGCAGGCACAGGCCCGCCATCGCCGCCAACGCCAGCAACCGGCGCCGATGCCAGTGTTCGGGCCCGATGGCGAAGAACAGAAACCCCGCGGCGTAGCCCGCCAACGCGGCGGATGCGGCCGGCAGCACGTCCGCCGGCAGGAAGCGCAGGCCCAGCGCCACGGCGGCCAGCGTGAAGACGCCTGCCAGCGTCATGGGTTCGCGAAGTCGGGTCAGGGACGTCCACATGCGTCCATGCTGTCGCGTGCCTCGCGCCGAGGCAATGGCTTCGGCGCAAGTGGTGACTTCCGGCAGGTCGGTCGCTGACGGTCAGAACGCGTCGCCGGGCACGCGCACCGCGCCTTCCATCAGCACGCGCGCGCTGCGGCTCATCACCGCCTTGGTCACCGCCCACTTGCCGTCGACCTGCTTCACGTCAGCCCCCACGCGCAGCGTGCCGGAGGGATGTCCGAACACCAGCACCTCGCGCGTGCCGCCACCGGCGGCCGCGTTCACCACGGTGCCGGGCACGGCGGCCGCGGTGGCGATGGCGACCGACGCGGTGCCCATCATCGCGTGGTGCAGCTTGCCCATCGACATGGCGCGTGCGAGCAGGTCGATGTCGCCGGCCTGTACCGGCTTGCCGCTGGACGATACGTAGTCCTTTGGTGGCGCGACGAAGGCCACCTTCGGCGTCAGCGGTCGCTTCGCCGCGGCCTCGACGCTGTCGACCAGGCCCATGCGGACGGCGCCATGCGCGCGGATCGCTTCCAGTTTCGCCAGCGCGGCCTTGTCCTCGTTGATCGCGCCCTGCAGTTCGGTGCCGTCGTAACCGAGTGCCGCGGCCTCGACGAACACCACCGGCACGCCGGCATTGATCATCGTGGCCTTGAACACGCCCACGCCCGGCACGTCGAGGTCGTCGACCAGGTGGCCGGTCGGGAACATGGCGCCGCCACCCTCGCCTTCGCCCTCGTCGGCCGGATCGATGAACTCGAGCTGCACTTCCGCGGCCGGAAACGTCACGCCGTCCAGTTCGAAGTCGCCGGTCTCTTGCACTTCCCCATTCGTCACTTGCACGTGCGCAACGATGGTCTTGTGGATGTTGGCCTGCCAGATGCGGACGGTGACGACGCCGTTCTCGGGAATGCGCGCCGCATCGATGAAGCCGTTGGCGATCGCGAACGGACCCACCGCCGACGACAGGTTGCCGCAGTTGCCGCTCCAGTCGATGAAGGACTCGTTGATCGGCACCTGTCCGTAGAGGTAGTCGACGTCATGACCGGGCTGCGTGCTGGCCGAAATGATCACCACCTTGCTGGTGCTCGACGTCGCCCCGCCCATGCCGTCGGTGTGCTTGCCGTACGGATCAGGCGATCCGATGACACGGCTGAGCACCGCATCGCGCACCGGTCCTGGTGCCCGCGCACGTTCGGGCAGGTCCTGAAGGCGGAAGAACACGCCTTTCGACGTGCCGCCGCGCATGTAGGTGGCGGGGATGCGAATCTGGGGGGCGTGGGTCATGGACGTTATCCGTTGACTTGATAGGGTACGACTTAGAACAAGGACGATTGCGTTGCAGGCGGATCAAGCTCGGGCAGCAAAGACCAACTCCCGACGACTTCGTAGCCATATGGGTCGCCGCTACCGATCACCAGGCACAAGGTATCGATCGTCCAGGCGATCGGCGGATCAAGCGCGACCTTGTTGAACGCGCGTGGCGCCCTGTAACTCAAGGTGACATGCGGCGTCACGCCCGTCGCAATATGGCCGAATCCGGCTTCGATCAGCTGGCCCTGCACCGACGCGAGCAACTCCTTGAACGCCGTGGGCTTGCCATATGCACGCAGGGTGCAGTGCTGCTTCGGGGCCGCAAGATCAGGGCCCTCGATGCGATTGAAGATGAGCGTGCAAGCATGTGCCGAAATGCGATCGCCGACCCGCAGCAACGCATCGCGATCCCTTGTCGTCGGATCAAAGATCCGTTCCGAGAAAGACTGGTGCCAGTTCTCTGCAGGAAACAGGGAAGTTCCCAATTCGCGCATCACCCCAAGGGAGATAAACCGCTGCAGCGCGTCTCTCGACCACGCGGTCGGGGGCAGCGCTGCGAAGAAGATGCGAGGAGGAGAAGGTCTTCTCACCTGATGACCACGCACAAGAACTTTGGCGTAGTGTTACGCGCCATCGGGAATCTCGGGTTCGACCAGCTTCGCCAGCATCTCCAGCGATTCCTGCCAACCCTGGTAGCAGAAGTCGACCGGGATCGCGGCGGGGATGCCTTCCTGCACGACATTCAACTCGGTGCCGGCGATGCTCTGCTTCAGCGTCACCGTCATCTGCATCTGGCCCGGCAGGCCAGGGTTGTCGAACTGGTCGGTGTAGCGCAGCAGCTCGTTCTCCACCAACTCCACGTAGGTGCCGCCGAAGGAATGGCTGGAGCCGGTGCCGAAGTTGGTGAACGACATCGTGTAGCCCCCGCCCACGCGCGCGTCCATCGAATGAACCTTGCCGGTGAACCCATGCGGCGGCAGCCATTTCACCATCGCGTCCGGATCGAGGAACGCGCGATAGACGCGGGACGGCGGCGCGCGCAGCACGCGGTGAAGGCGGACGGTACCGGGCGTGGCGTTGTCGGACATGATCGGACTCCTGTGCGTTGGATGTACCGGTACGACGAACGGGTCAGGCCGCTTTCGACGCGTCGAGGAAATCCTGCGCGAACCGTTGCAGCACCCCGCCCGCCTCGTAGATCGACACTTCCTCGTCCGAGTCGAGGCGGCAGGTCACCGGCACCCGCACGGTCTCGCCGTTGGCGCGATGGATCACCAGCGTCAGCTCGGCGCGCGGCCGGCGCTCGCCGACCACGTCGAACGTCTCGGTGCCGTCGATGCCGTAGGTCTTGCGGGTCTCGCCCGGCCTGAACTCCAGCGGCAGCACGCCCATGCCGATCAGGTTGGTGCGGTGGATGCGCTCGAAGCCTTCGGCCACGATCGCCTCCACGCCGGCCAGGCGCACGCCCTTCGCCGCCCAGTCGCGCGAACTGCCCTGGCCGTAGTCGGCGCCGGCGATGATCACCAGCGGCTGCTTGCGGTCCATGTAGGTCTCGATGGCTTCCCACATGCGCACCACCTGCCCGTCCGGCTCGATGCGGGCCAGCGATCCCTTCTTCACCTCGCCGCCAACCACGGCCATCTCGTTGACGAGCTGCGGGTTGGCGAACGTCGCGCGCTGCGCGGTCAGGTGATCGCCGCGGTGCGTGGCGTAGGAATTGAAGTCCTCTTCCGGCAAGCCCATCTTCGCCAGGTACTCGCCGGCCGCGCTGGACGCGAGGATCGCGTTCGACGGCGACAGGTGGTCGGTGGTGATGTTGTCGCCCAGCACGGCCAGCGGCCGCATGCCGCGCAGCGTGCGTTCGCCGGCCAGTGCGCCTTCCCAGTACGGCGGACGACGGATGTAGGTGCTCTGCGGGCGCCAGGCGTACAGCGGGTCAACCTTGCCGCCGTGCTCAACGCGCACATTGAACATCGGCTCGTAGACCTTGCGGAACTGCGCCGGCTTCACGCTCGCCTTGACGATGGCGTCGATCTCCTCGTCGCTCGGCCAGATGTCCTTCAACGTGATCGCGTTGCCATCGGCATCGAGGCCCAGCGCGTCCTTCTCGATGTCGAAGCGCACGGTGCCAGCGATGGCGTAGGCGATCACCAGCGGTGGCGAGGCCAAGAACGCCTGCTTCGCATACGGATGGATGCGGCCATCGAAGTTGCGGTTGCCCGACAACACGGCCGTCGCATACAGGTCGCGGTCGATGATCTCCTGTTGGATCTTCGGATCCAGCGCACCGCTCATGCCGTTGCAGGTGGTGCAGGCGAACGCGACGATGCCGAAGCCGAGCTGCTCCAGGTCGGGCAGCAGGCCGGACTCTTCCAGGTACAGCTGCACGGCCTTGGAGCCCGGCGCCAGCGACGATTTCACCCACGGCTTGCGCACCAGGCCCTTCGCATTGGCGTTGCGTGCGAGCAGCGCGGCGGCGATGACGTTGCGCGGGTTGCTGGTGTTGGTGCACGAGGTGATCGCGGCGATGATCACCGCGCCATCGGGCATCAGGCCCTGCGCCTCCTCTCCCCTGCCCGCCTGCAGCTTGGCTTCGTCGGCGATGCCGCGCTCGGCCAGTGCGCTGGTCGGCAGGCGCTTGTGCGGGTTCGACGGGCCGGCCATGTTGCGCACGACGGTGGACAGGTCGAACTGCAGCGTTCGTTCGTACTGCGCGCTCTTCAGGTCGTCGGCCCACAGGCCGGCGGTCTTCGCGTAGGCCTCGACCAGTGCGACCTGCTCGTCGCTGCGGCCGGTCAGGCGCAGGTAGTCCAGCGTGTTGTCGTCGATGAAGAACATCGCCGCGGTCGCGCCGTACTCGGGCGCCATGTTCGAGATGGTCGCGCGGTCGCCGATGGTCAGCGCCGCCGCACCTTCGCCGCGGAACTCCAGGTACGCGCCGACGACCTTCGACTGGCGCAGGAATTCGGTCAGCGCCAGCACCACATCGGTCGCGGTGATGCCCGGTGCAGGCCTTCCGCTCAGTTCGACACCGACGATGTCCGGCGTGCGCATCCACGACGCGCGACCGAGCATGACGTTCTCTGCTTCCAGCCCGCCGACGCCGATCGCGATGACGCCCAGCGCATCGACGTGCGGCGTGTGGCTGTCGGTGCCGACGCAGGTGTCGGGGAACGCGACGCCGTCCTGGGTGTAGATCACCGGCGACATCTTCTCCAGGTTGATCTGATGCATGATCCCGTTACCCGGCGGGATCACGTCGACGTTCTTGAATGCCAGCTTGGTCCAGTCGATGAAGTGGAACCGGTCCTCGTTGCGACGGTCCTCGATGGCGCGGTTCTTCGCGAATGCATCCGGGTCGTAGCCGCCGCACTCCACCGCCAGCGAGTGGTCGACGATCAGCTGCACCGGCACCACCGGGTTCACCTGCGCCGGATCGCCGCCCATGTCGGCGATGGCATCGCGCAGGCCGGCCAAGTCGACCAACGCGGTCTGGCCGAGGATGTCGTGGCAGACCACGCGCACCGGGAACCAGGGGAAATCCAGGTCGCGGCGGCGCTCGATGAGCTGGCGCAGGAAGTCGTCGCGGCGCGCGGGATCGGCGCGACGGACGATGTTTTCGGCGTGGACGCGCGCGGTGTACGGCAACGTGGCCCAGGCGCCGGCCTGCAGGGCATCGACGGCGGCGCGCGCGTCGTAGTAATCGAGCTTGGTGCCCGGGAGCGAGGTGCGGTAGTCGGTATTCATGGCGTGCCGTCAGCTGTGAACGAAGCGCGCGTGGCGCGCGATCACTATGCTACCGGAGCCCCTGCCCGCCCACGTGGAGCGGTGACCCGCCGTCGGAAAGAAATCGCCGATGCGTTGACGGAGACCATCAACCTGCGCCGGTTATCCGAAGACCAGCACGCCCTTCATCATGTTCCAGTGCCCGGGGAAGCTGCAGAAGAAGGTGTAGTCGCCGCCCTTGCGCAGGCGCGAGGTCGGGAACACCACCTCGGTCGTCTGTCCGCCACCGATCACCGGTGTATGCGCCAGCACGCGCGCGTCGTTGCGCGGCAGGAAATCGTCGGCCAGTTTCATGCGCCCGCCGGCCAGCCCGACCTCGCGGTGGTGGCGCGTTTCCGTCAGCACCCAGTTGTGCCCCATCGCCTGCGCCGGCATGCGGCCCACGTGCTGCAGCACCACGCGTAGCTGCGCGCAGTCGCCCGGCACGCGGATCGTCTTCAGGTTGAAGCTCATCATGTCCGTCGCTTCGATCGTCACCGCGCAGTTGCGGCCGAAGGCGGTGTTGGAGACGGACAACAGCGCGCAGAGGGCGATCAGCGGAAGCAGGTATCGGAGCATCGGGCATCCACGGAAACGAGGGATGCCACGATTGTAAGCGCTGCGTCAGACGTCGCCGCCGTCCGCCCAGCCTTCACCGGTGCCGCGCGTATAGACCTTGTCGCCTTCGCGTACGTCGCCGGCCGGGATCGCATCCTGCTTTTCCAGGCGGGCATAGATCGGCGTGAAGTCCGGCGCGGTCGCGTTCATCAGCTGATCGAAGCTGTCGATGACGAAGTAGGTCTTCTGGAAGGTGTCGATGCGATAGCGCGTGCGCATGATCCGCTCCAGGTCGAAGCCGATGCGGTTGGGCGCGTCGGATTCCAGCGAGTACAGCGACTCGCCTTTCGACGACACGATGCCGGCACCGTAGATGCGCAGGCCGTCCTTGGTGTTGATCAGGCCGAATTCCACCGTGTACCAGTACAGCCGCGTCAGGTGCTGCAGCGCGTCCGTGCCGATGCCGTGCGCCTTCACGCCGCCCTTGCCGTACGCCTCCATGTAGTCGGCGAACACCGGGTTCATCAGCAGCGGCACGTGGCCGAACAGGTCGTGGAACAGGTCCGGCTCGGCGATGTAGTCGATCTGGTCGGGGCGACGGATCCACCAGGTCACCGGGAAGCGCCGGTTGGCCAGGTGGTCGAAGAATTCCAGCTCCGGCAGCAGGCCCTCCACGCCGACCAGCGTCCAGCCCGTGGCGGCGCGCAGCACGTCGTTCAGTTCTTCGAAGCGGGGGATGCGGTCCGGGGTCATGCCCATCGCGTCCTGCGCCTGCAGGAACTCGTCGCAGGCGCGCCCGACCAGCAGCGCCCGCTGGCGCTCATACAGCGTGCCCCAGGTGGCGTGGTCGTCGGCCGGGTAGTCGGCGGGCTGATCCACGAGGGCGGTCGTGTACACCGGCACGTAGCCCTTGTCGGTCTGATGGTGCTCGACGCGGCGCGGCTCGTTCATGGGGTTCCCCGGAAAGATCTGGTCAAGGGACGATGCTAGCCGTAGTTCCACGCAACAGGCTTGCAAAGTTGCGCGAATACCGACAGGTGGCGCAATGATCGTGCATGAACAGGCTATCCTGTGCAGGATATGACCGAATCGGCCACCCTCGACCGGACCGACCTGCGCCTGCTGGCCCTGCTTCAGCGGGATGGCCGGGCGACCAATGCCGACATCGCCGCTCAGGTGAACCTGTCGCCGTCGGCGTGTCTCCGTCGCATCCAGCGGCTGGAGGCGACAGGCGTGATCGCCGGGTACGGCGCGCGCGTCGATCCCAAGGCGGTGGGCCTGGGCCTCCAGGCGTTCGTGCGTGTCCAGCTCGAGCGGCACGACCCCGCCAGCGTCCAGCTGTTCGGCGACGGCGTGCGGGCGAGGGACGAAGTGGTGGCCTGCTATGCGTTGACCGGCGACATGGACTACCTGTTGCACGTGGTGGTGCAGGACCTGGAGCACTTCTCACGCTTCCTGCTCGACGGGCTGCTCAACGCCAGCGGCGTCGCCGACGTGAACTCCAGCTTCGTGCTGCGCGCGGTGAAGACCGACGCCGGCTTGCCGTTGCCGAAGGTCTGATCGAGGACATCGCCTGTCCGCGTCGCGTGCTACAACGCGCTCGCCACTTTCGGAGGAACCGCCATGTACGGACTGATCGGCAAGATGCGCGCCACGCCCGGGCAGCGCGACGCAGTGCTCGCGATCCTGCTGGAGGGCACCGAGGCCATGCCGGGCTGCCTGAGCTACGTCATCGCGCAGGATCCGGCCGATGCGGACGCGATCTGGATCACCGAAGTCTGGACCGATGCCGCCAGCCACAAGGCCTCGCTGTCGCTGCCCGCCGTGCAGCAGGCCATCGCGAAGGCGCGCCCACTGATCGCCGGCTTCGACAGCCATGTCGAAACGGTGCCGGTGGGCGGGCAGGGATTGCCGTCAGTGCGCTGATCGCGCGAAACATCGATGTGGGAGCGACGCAAGTCGCGATGACGGCACCGCGGCGGTTCATCGCGACTTGCGTCGCTCCCGCATCAGCGTCGGCGTACCCGCGGATTTCGTCCTAGACTGCGTCATGGATCTCTTCCTCGCCTCCTGGCAGCGCGCATGGACCGGCATCGGCGCGGCGGGCGAGGGCAGTGCGCTGTTCGAGCAGCTGAAAACCGCGTACGCGGAACCGCAGCGCCATTACCACACGCTCCAGCACCTCGGTGAATGCCTGGCGGCCTTCGATGGAGCGCAAGGGTTGGCCGAGCATCCGCATGCGATCGAGATGGCGCTGTGGTTCCACGACGCCATCTACGACGTCAAAGGCCATGACAACGAACAGCGCAGTGCCGACTGGGCGCGCGATGCGCTACTCGCGGCCGGCGTCGGCAGCGAATCGGCGCAGCATGTCCACGATCTGGTGATGGCGACGCGGCATACCGCCGTGCCGCAGGGCAGGGACGAACAACTGCTGGTCGACATCGACCTGTCGATCCTCGGCGCTGAACGCACCCGCTTCGACGAATACGAGCAGCAGATCCGCAAGGAATACAGCTACGTGCCGGCCTTCCTGTTCCGGCGGAAGCGCAAGGAGATCCTGCTCGGCTTCATGGATCGTCCGGCGATCTACAGCACGCCGCATTTCCACGCTGCGCTGGAGGCGAGGGCGCGCGACAACCTGCGTCGCGTGACCTCCTGATCGCTTACGGTTTCACCGGCTGGCCGGTGGCATCGCACTTCACATCGCGGCCAAACAGGCGGCCCAGGCGCGACGGTTCTTCCAGGCAACGTGGATCCGGCTTCGGCGGCGCATGCTTCGCGGCATGGGCGGCGGTGCGGGTGCGCTGCAACTCGGCGAGCTTCGCCTTGATCTGCGGCATCGCCGCCAGCGCGGCGCGCTCGCCTTCGAGGATGGCGTTGTTCTTCTGCTCGAAGTCGGCCGGGCCGATGTCGTTGACCTTCGGGCGGATGACGATGTCCGCGCGGGCCAGTTCCTGTTCGCCCAGGCGTTGGCCCATGATGCCGATGGACTGGTTGACGATGCCCAGCATGCTGCCGGGCTTGGTGCCGGGCGCCTTGGTGGAGATGTCCACCGCGATGACGAAGTCCGCGCCCAGCTGGCGCGCGGCGTCCACGGGGACCGGGCTGACCACGCCGCCGTCCACGTAGCTGGCCTTGCCGATCACCACCGGCTCGAACACGCCGGGGATGCTGCTGGACGCGCGCACGGCCTGGCCGGTGTTGCCGCGCACGAACACCGTGCGCTCGCCGGTCTCCAGTTGGGTGGACACGGCGGCGAACGGCTTCTTCAATTGCTGGATCGTGCGCTTGCCGACCAGATCGTTGACGTAGTCCTGCAGCTTCTGGCCCTGCACAAGCCCGCCGGAGAACAGGCGCACGTCGCGGATCTTCGCCTCGTCCAGTGCGAACGCCTGCTTCTGCATCTGGAACGGGTCCATGCCGCTGGCGTACAGCGCGCCGACCACGCTGCCGGCGCTGGTGCCCGAGACGATCTGCGGTTCGATGCCGTTGGCTTCCAGCATCTTGATCACGCCGATGTGCGCGAAGCCCTTGGCCGCACCGCCACCCAGCGCGATGCCGACCTTCGGCTTCGGTGCGGGCGGTACCGTCGCGACGGGGACGGGCGGGGGTGTCGGCTTGACGTTGTCGCCGCCGCATGCGGCCAGCACGAGCAGTGCGGCGAGGGACAGCACGCGGGCAGGAAGGGAGTGCGTCATGGCAGGCAGGGCAGGGGAGAGGCGGGAAGGATACGTAGGTTTACCCAAATGGCGCTGGACTGGCGCAGCGGATCAGGTTTCCGGGCAAGTGGCCGTCGTCGCCGTGTCGGTGATCGGATGCGGCCTGAGCAGCCGCGCCTGCACCAGGGACAACGCCGGCCGCATGTCGTTGAAGAGCTGCTCCCAACCGAAGCCCTCGATGTCGCACTGGTGGGACTCGATGCGCCGAAGCCGCAGCAGGGTCAGGTCTCCGGCTGCCTGGACCTCGAAACGCGCCCACGCTTGTCCACAACTTTCCATCTCGAAGAAGAGCATCAGTTCCCCATTGCTGGCATCGGCATCGCCCTCTTGGGCAAGCACCGTGGCGACCAGCGCGTCGGCGGGAACGGGCGACAGATAGGTCAGGTCGACGTCGCGCCGCGACACGCGGCTGGTGGCGGTGAACGCCAGCAGGGCGACCAGCGCCACCGTCCATCGCACCCAGGCTCGACGGGCTGCGGTGCCCATCCGCCAGGCCCGCCGCAGGAGGGTCAGTGAGGCCGGCAATACGAGCAGTGCCAGCAGATCGGTCGGATCCACCACACGCGTGATGTCGAACCAGGGGCCGGTGTTCCATGCGTCGATGAAAGGCTGCGAGGCCGGTGATTTCCACCATGCGAATGCCAGCGCGACGGCCAGATGGACGAGGACCAGCCGTCGGCCCGCCAGCACGCCGAGAAAGTAGGCGAAGGTGAACACGCCTGCAAAATCCGACAGCTTGCCTGTCACCGCGTTGTGGAATGCCGCCTTGAGCAGGTGGTCGTTGACGACCAACACCACCAGGGCCGATACGAAAGCCGGGTGCAGCAGGGCGTTCAGGCGTGCGTGCAGTGTGGAAGGCGGCATGCGGATCCCCCGGGGTCGACCGGGCGGAGGATAGCGTCCCCTCCGGTCCGCGTCAGACGACGGTGCTGCGCCCGGGGTGCCGCAGGATGGCGCTCGGTCCCCGGACCTGCCGGCGCTCGTGCCGACGTGCCTGAACGTACCCGAGCGGCGGCCTGCGTACGGAGAGCCGACCCCCGATGGGCAACCGCCGTTACCTTCGTCGGAAGCGGGACTTCCGGCCATTGCCCCCCTTGTTGCTGTAATGCAACATTCGCGTGCTAGCGCCCTCGAGCGCCCCGAACCCCACCCACTCGGAAAGCCACCGCCATGTCCCCAGTCCGCCCGGCCGCCCTCCGGCCGCAACGCCTCGCCTTTGCCATCGCCGCGCTGCTGCCCTTCGGCACCGCGTTCGCCCAGGAAGCCGCCACGTCGGCAGAGAAGGAAGCCGCCACGCTCGACACCGTGCAGGTCACCGCACAGCGCAAGGTCGAGAACATCCAGGACGTGCCGGTCTCGATTTCCAGCGTCAGTGCCGAGAAGCTGGACGTGCTGGGCTCCGGGGGCAACGACGTGCGCTTCCTGTCCGGCCGCGTGCCGAGCCTGAACATCGAATCGTCCTACGGTCGCGCTTTCCCGCGCTTCTATATCCGCGGCCTGGGCAACACCGACTTCGACCTCAATGCGTCGCAGCCGGTCTCGCTGATCTACGACGAAGTCGTGCAGGAAAGCCCGCTGCTGAAGGGCTTCCCGGTGTTCGACCTGGAGCGCATCGAGGTGCTGCGCGGTCCCCAGGGCACGCTGTTCGGCCGCAACACCCCGGCTGGCGTGGTGAAGTTCGAATCGGCCAAGCCGACCCGCGAACTGAGCGGCTACGCCCAGCTCGCCTACGGCACCGACAACATGTGGAACTTCGAGGGCGCCGTCGGCGGCCCGCTGAGCGAACGCTGGTCGGCCCGCGTCTCCGCGCTGTATCAGCGCAAGGACGACTGGGTGGACAACACCTACACCGCCGGTACCAGCGACGGCTTCGAAGGCTATGACGAATCCGCCGCGCGCGTGCAGTTCCTGTACGAAGGCGACGGCTTCGAGGCGCTGTTCAACCTGCACAAGCGTCACCTCAACGGCACCGCTCGCCTGTTCCGCGCCAACATCATCGATCCGGGCACCAACAACTTCGTGCCGGGCTTCGACAAGGACAAGGTCTCGGTCGACGGCCAGAACTTCTCGTGGCTGGACACCTGGGGCGGCAGCGCGCGCCTGAGCTGGGACTTCGGCGACCTGAGCCTGTACTCGATCACCGGCTATGAGACCGCGGAATCGCTCAATCGCGGCGACATCGACGGTGGTTACGGTGCGGTGTTCCTGCCGGTCTCTGGCCCGGGCGTGATCCCGTTCGCGTCCGAGTCGGCCGACGGCCTGCCGGACCACAAGCAGGTCACCCAGGAATTCCGCCTGGAGTCCGACTACGCCGGCAATTTCAACTGGCAGGCGGGCGTCTTCTACTTCAAGGAAGACATCACCATCGACAGCTTCAACTACGACTCGCTGGCGCCAGGCAACCCGCGCGCCGGTTATGCCGTACAGGAGCAGGAGAACACCGCGTGGGCCGCGTTCGCCTCCGGTGAGTACGACCTTACTGAAAAGCTGAAGCTGCGTGGCGGCGTGCGTTACACGCAGGACAAGAAGGACTTCAGCGCCAGCGTACTGGAAGCCGCGCCGTTCGGCGCCCCGGTCGGAGGTCCGTACCGCGTCAGCACCGATGTCAACGACGTCAGCTGGGACCTGAGCGCGGTGTATGCGCTCAACGAGGATGTCAACTTCTATGGCCGCGTCGCCAAGGGCTTCCGCGCGCCGTCCATCCAGGGTCGCCTGTTGTTCGCGGCGGCAGGCGCACCGAACGGCGGCGTGTCGACCGCCGATTCGGAAGAAGTGATCTCCTACGAAGTGGGCGTCAAGGCCGACCTGTGGGACAAGCGCGCACGCCTGGGCTTCAACGTGTTCCGTTACAACGTCGACGACCAGCAGATCATCGCCGTTGGCGGCGGCTCCAACATCGCCACCCTGCTCAACGCCGACAAGAGCGTGGGCCAGGGCTTCGAGCTGGACCTGGAGGCCTATCTGACCGACAGCCTGCTGGTCACGCTGGGCAGCAGCTACAACGACACCGAGATCAAGGACGCCAACCTCACCGTGCCGGGTTGCGGCGGTGGTTGCACCGTCACCGATCCGCTCACGCCGGCCGGCTACTCGATCGACGGCAACCCGCTGCCCCAGGCGCCGAAGTGGGTGCACAACCTGACCGCGCGTTACGGCGTCGGCATGGGCGATGGCGCCGAGCTGTACATCTACACCGACTGGGCCTACCGCAGCGAAGTGAACTTCTTCCTGTACGAGTCGCCGGAATTCCGCGGCAAGTCGTCGCTGGAAGGCGGCCTGCGCATCGGCTACGCGTGGAACTACGGTGACTACGAGGTGGCGCTGTTCGGCCGCAACATCACCGACCAGACGCGCGTTGTCGGTGGCATCGACTTCAACAACCTGACCGGCTTCATCAACGAGCCGCGCACGGTGGGCGTGGAGTTCAGCGCGAAGTTCTGATCCATCGGGTTCCTTCCCAGGAGCCCTGCGTCAGTGAAAGGCGTCACCCCCGCGGGTGGCGCCTTTTTTCATGGGTCGTACAGACCGTCGCGCAGCGCGTCGAGCAGGGTGCCGTCGTCCTGGCGGTGTTCCCAGTACATCACGCCGCCTAGGCCACGCTCGCGCACGTAGGCGGCTTTCGCACGCAGTGCTTCCGGACTTTCGTACGTGACGAAGCTCGCTTCCGCGTCGTTCCACAGCCACGCTGCCTGCGCCTCCTGATCCCAGTGGCGTACGTAGCCGTTGCGGCCGATGTAATCCGCCTGCAGTTCGCGCCACGACAGGAACGCGGCATGCTCGCCGTAGGCCTGGTGCAGGCCGTGGTCCGCGCGCCGTACGCCTACGAACTTGCGACCATAGAACGCTGCGCCGACATTGAGCTTGGCGGGTGGCACGCCACCGGCGAGGAATTCGTCCACGGCCGCCATCGTCGTGCGCGCATCCGCCGATGCAGACGCGGATTTCCCGAGCGCCGCGTGATGACCCGTGACCGGCGTCAGGCTGCCGAAGAAGTCGTAGGTCATCAGGTTGATCCAGTCCAGCAGCGGCACGATGCGCGGCAGGTCGAGGCCGCGCGCCGCCTCGCCGTCCGCTGCAGCGATGGTCAGGAGGTAATGGCGGCCATCGGCCTTGCCCAGGGCATCGAGCCGGTCGCGCACGGCCTGCAGCATCCGCGTGAAATTGTCGCGATCCGCGGGGCTGTGGCTGATGCCGGGGCCGGGCAGGGTGGGGTACTCCCAGTCGATGTCGATGCCGTCCAGCCGGTGCTGCACGACCAGCCGCACGGCGCTTTCGGCGAATGCGGTACGTGCGGCATCGCTCGCCGCGGCTTCCGAGAAGTTGCCCGATCCCCAGCCACCTACCGATAGCAACAGCTTGAGATCGGGATTGTCCGTCTTCAGCGCATTGAGGCCGACGAGCGCGGTGGTTGCGGTGTCGCTGCGCAGGAAGATTTCATGGGCGTCATCGACGTGCGCAAACGCGAAATTGATCGCATCCAGCTTGCGCGCCTCGATGGGCGGCAGTGTCGCACCGTCCATCACGTAGCCGATCACGATGGGGCGATGCGCCGGTGTTTCGGCAAGGCTCGCGAACGGCGACAGCGCGATCAGTGCCAGCAGGCAGAGGGCGAAGCGGGGCACGGGCACTCCACGGTCGTCGCCACGCGGGCGGGGCCGTCACTATAGCCGCGCGTTCACTCCGTCTTGCGCGGCGGACCTTCTTCCGGCGGGCGACTGGTGAAGTGCAGCACCACGCCGCGCTGCTCTTCTTCCGGATGCTCCGGGCGCACCCACAGCAGCGGGACTTCGCGGGGCGCGGGCAGTTCGAGTTCGTCGTCGCCACGCGCGGCGGCTTCCTCTTCCTCGATTTCCCAGCTGTACTTCTTGCGCGGCAGTTCGGGATCGAGGCGACGGAACAGGAACGCGGCGATCAGTCCCGCCACCGCGCCCCCCAGGTGCGCCTGCCACGACACGCCGGCCTCACGCGGCAGGATGGTCAGCACCATGCCGCCGTAGAACAGGAACGCGATCATGCCGGCTGCGATCGCCGCGCGGTCGCGACGCAGCAGGCCGAGCATGAAGATCATGAACATCAGGCCATGCGTCAGGCCGCTGGCCCCCAGCGTATGCGTGCCGGGATCGGCCAGCAGCCACGGGCCCAGGCCGGAACCCAGCCAGACCAGCGGAATCGCCCACAGCGTCGCGCGCGGATAGACCGCGCCGGCCAGCGTGCCGAGGATCAGCAGCGCGGAGGCGTTGGCTGCGATGTGTTCCAGCGAGCCGTGCAGCAGCGGCGCGGTGAGGATGCCGAGCAGGCCTTCCACCGACAGCGGCATGATGGTGAACGCGCGGACGTCGAAGCTGTTCTGCGCCGAATACACCATCGCCAGCACCAGCACGAAGGCCAGGCTCAGGTTCAGCGCGCGCAGGATGCGCTTGCGGTCGTAGCGCTGCTGGGTTTCCGGATCGAACGCCGGATCGTCGGGATGCAGGTCCATGGTCCAGTTCTGGCGGCGGCCCCGGCGATTGCAAGGCCGGGCCAGGATGGACAGACCATCCCGCGGGCGGGATGGTCTGCCGGTGCCGCGTCAGGCCGCCGGTTCGGTCTTCTGCGGCCGCGCCAGGCTCAGCGCGACGGTCACCGCCAGGATCGCCGCCACCGTACCCAGCGCCCACGGCACCGGGATCTTGTAGATGTCGATCAGCAGCATCTTGATGCCGATGAAGCCCAGCACCACCGCCAGACCGTACGGCAGCAGGTGGAAGCGGTCGGCCATGCCGGCCAGCAGGAAGAACATCGCGCGCAGGCCCAGCACCGCGAACACGTTCGAGGTCAGCACGATGAACGGGTCCGAGGTGATCGCGAAGATCGCCGGGATGCTGTCGACCGCGAAGATCACGTCGGTCACGCCGATCAGCACCAGCACCACGAACAGCGGGGTGAACCAACGCACGCCGTTCTCGCGCACGCTGAGCGCCGCACCGCGATAGCCATCGGTCAGCTTCAGGTGTCCGCGCATCCAGCGCAGTGCGGGGTTCTTCTCCAGGTCCGGTTCCTTGCCGGCGGCGAACCACATCTTGATGCCGGTCAGCAGCAGGAACGCACCGAAGAGATAGAGCAGCCAGTGGAACTTCGCCAGCAGCGCCGCGCCTGCGAAGATCAGGATGCTGCGCAGGACGATCGCGCCCAGGATGCCGATCACCAGCACGCGTTGGCGCTGTTCCTCGGGCACCGCGAAGTAGGTCATCACCATCAGGAAGACGAAGATGTTGTCGACCGCCAGCGCTTTCTCGACCAG
This sequence comes from Pseudoxanthomonas sp. LjRoot143, assembly GCF_964252945.1. Lineage (NCBI taxonomy): Bacteria > Pseudomonadati > Pseudomonadota > Gammaproteobacteria > Lysobacterales > Lysobacteraceae > Pseudoxanthomonas > Pseudoxanthomonas sp. LjRoot143. Next base: position 3,995,384 of record NZ_CAXUPM020000001.1, read on the forward strand.
ATAGCCGGTCAGGAATTCCAGGCCCACGCGATTGGCCTCGACCAGGCCGGCGGTTTCGTTGACGTACCACCACAGGCCGCCGTTGAAGGCCATCGCCAGCGCGACCCAGCCCAGGCTCCACCACATCGCTTCCTTGAACGTGACCTTGTGCGGCCCGCCGTGGCGCATCAGCACCAGGTCGACCAGCAGCGCGACCACGACCAGGCCGCCGAAGCCGGCCCACAACCAGGGGTTACCAATCGTTTCCATGAGATTCCCGAAAAAAGTGGAGGACGGCCGCGGGCGCGGACATCTCGGGAACCGGGAAACGGGGATCCAGGGTATGCCTTCGCCATCGCGGCGAAGGTCTCGCTCACAGCCCGGTGGGCTGCCGTGGGACCGGAGCATCGCTGCTCGAAATGACGGCCGGCACGTTGGGAGCTACTCCCCTTCTGCGGCGAATTGTCCGGATGGCGCCCGGCACGGTCAACCGCGCGGGTAAAATGCGTTCATGAACACGCCCAACCCGACCGTACGCCTGAAGAACGCCTGGCGTTCCAGCCACCCGTGGATCTTCCAGAAACTGGTCGAAAAGCCCGCCCAGAAGCCCAAGCCCGGCAGCCTCGTCGAGGTGGTCGGGGTGGACGGGGAGTGGATCGGCCGCGGCTTCTACAACGGCCATTCGCGCATCGCCGTGCGCATCCTGGAGACGCATCCCGACATCCCGGTCGACGCCGGCTGGTTCTCGCGCAAGATCGCGGCCGCCGTCTCGCTGCGCCGCGACGTGCTGAAGCTGGACGCGACCACCGACGCCTGGCGCGTGGTGCATGCCGAAGGCGACGGCCTGTCGGGCCTGGTCGTGGACCGTTACGGCGACCTGATCGTGGTCGAGTTCTTCGCCGCCGGCATGTTCCGCCACCGCGAATGGATCTACGAGGCACTGCGCGAGCAGTTCCCCGGCTGCCGTTTCCACAGCTTCGCCGACGAACATGTGCAGAAGCAGGAGAGCTTCGAGTTCCACGGCAACACGACCACCGAAGCGGCCGTCATCACCGAGTACGGCGTGAAGTTCCGCGCCGATCCGGCCGGCGCGCACAAGACCGGCTTCTTCGCCGACCAGCGCGAGAACCGCGAATGGCTCAGCCGGCAGGTCGAAGGCAAGAGCGTGCTCGACCTGTGCTGCAACACCGGCGGTTTCGCGGTGTATGCGGCGGCGCGCGGGGCATCCGAGGTCATCGGCGTGGACATCGACCAGGACGTCATCCAGATCGCCAAGGGCAACGCCAAGCTCAACAACGCGCGGCCGAAGTTCGTGCAGGCCGACATCTTCCCGTACCTGCGCGACGCGGCGAACCGCGGCGAGCAGTACGACGTGGTGATCCTCGACCCCGCCAAGATGACGCGCGACCGCGAGCAGGTGATCGCCGCGCTCAAGAAGTACCTCGACATGAACAAGCTGGCGCTGGGCGTGGTGAAGCCGGGCGGCCTGTTCGCGACGTTCTCGTGCACCGGCCTGGTCAGCGAGGAGCAGTTCCTCGACATGCTGCGCCGCGCGGCGTACTTCTCCGGCCGCACCATCCAGATCCTGAAAGTCGCCGGTGCCGGTCCCGATCATCCGTTCATGGCGCACGTGCAGGAATCGCGCTACCTGAAGGCGGTGTTCTGCCGCGTGGTCGACTGACGATGCAGCATGCGCACGGCCTGCGGATCGTTCCGGTCCTGCTTGCCGCGCTACTGGCCGGTTGTGCATCCACGCCGGCCACGCCCTGGCAATCGCTCGTCGACGCATCGCAATGGCGCAGTGTCGGCGGAGCCGCGCTGGATCCGCGCTGGCAGGTCCGCGACGGCGAACTCGCGCTGACCGAAGCCGGTGGCGGCGACATCCTCAGCGTCGGCACGTACGGCGATTTCGAGCTGGAACTGGAATGGCGGCTGCCGGTCGGTGGCAACAGCGGCCTGTTCTATCGCGCGGTCGATGCCTCGCCCATCTGGGCGCGTGCGGTGGAGTACCAGCTGCTCGACGACCGCGAAGCCGAGGACCGCATCGTGCCGAGCCACCGTGCCGGTGCCGTGTACGATCTCATCGCACCTGCACGCGATGTGCTGCGTCCCATCGGCGAGTACAACCAGGCGCGCATCGTGGCCTGCGGTCCGCGTGTGGAGCACTGGCTCAATGGCGTGCGTGTCGCTGCGTACGACACGGAGAGCGAGGAATGGCGCCGGCGCGTGGCCATCAGCAAATTCGCCGGGCAGGCGGAGTTCGCCAAGGCGCGTCACGGGCACCTTGGCTTGCAGGACCATGGCAACGCCGTATACCTGCGCAAGATGCGTATCCGCGCGCTGGACCCGAACTGCTCGTAGGTTCTGCTGTGGGAGCGACGTAAGTCGCGATGACACTGTGCAGCGATCTGCCATCGCGACTTACGTCGCTCCCACAGGCAGAATCCACGGGCAGGACCCACAGAAAAGGCGGGCCGAGGCCCGCCTTTTTCACTCACGACGCGAGACGCTCAACCCTCCGGCGACAACTCGATGCAGTCGAACTGCACGTCGGGGTTCACGTCGGCGTCGTAGTCCACGTCGCTGCGCTCGAAGCCGAACAGCTTCAGGAACTCGTGCTTGTAGTTGGCGTAGTCGGTCAACTGGAACAGGTTCTCGCTGGTGACCTGCGGCCACAGCGCCTTGGCCTGGTCCTGCACTTCGGGCTTCAGTTCCCAGTCGTCCAGGCGCAGGCGGTTCTCGTCGTCGGTCTCGGCCGGCGCACCGTCGGCGCGGTACATGCGGTCGCGGAACAGGCGGTCGAGCTGCTCGATGGTGCCTTCGTGCAGGCCGAGTTCCTTCATCACCTTGAACACGATGCTGATGTACAGCGGCATCACCGGGATCGCGGAGCTGGCCTGCGTCACCACCGACTTCAGCACGGCGACGTTGGCGGTGCCGCCGGTCTTCTTCAGTCGCTTGTCCAGGCGCTGCGCGGTCTGGTCCAGGTCGACCTTGGCGCGGCCGAGCGCGCCGTGCCAGTAGATCGGCCAGGTGATGTCGGTGCCGATGTAGCTGAAGGCCACCGTGCGTGCGCCGTCGGCCAGCACGCCGGCGGTGGCCAGCGCATCGATCCACAGTTCCCAGTCCTGGCCGCCCATCACGGTGACCGTGTCTTCGATCTCCTGCTCGGTGGCCGGTTCGATCGTCGCGTGGGTGATGACGTCCTTGTTGGTGTCGACGGCGGTGGACGTATACGGCGCGCCGATCGGCTTCAGCGCGGAGCGCTTCACTTCGCCGGTCGAGGGCAGCTTGCGCACCGGCGAGGCCAGCGAATAGATCACCAGGTCGACCTGGCCGCCCATCTCTTCCTTGATCAGCTCGATGACCTTGGCGCGCGCCTCGTCGGAGAAGGCATCCCCGTTGATCGAGCGACTGTACAGGCCCGCTTCCTTCGCGACCTTGTCGAAGGCGGCGGAGTTGTACCAGCCGGCGGTGCCCGCCTTCTTCTCGTTGCCGGGCTTCTCGAAGAACACGCCCAGCGTGTCCGCGCCGAACCCGAACGCCGCGCTGATGCGCGCTGCCAGGCCGTAACCGCTGGACGCACCGATCACCAGCACCTTCTTCGGTCCGTCGTTGCGCACGCCCTGCGCGCGCGTCGCCGCGATCTGGTCGCGCACGTTGAGCTCGCAGCCGAGCGGATGGGTGGTGGTGCAGATGAAGCCGCGGACTTTGGGATGGATGATCAACGTCGTAACCCGGGGGATGGTGTGCCTGCGCGGCATCTTAGTGCCGCGGGCGCCGGGAATGAAGCGCCGACGCTGCACACGCCTGCGTATGGCGTGCGGCTGTCGAGGATGCGTGGGCAAAGAAAAAGCGGGCCGAGGCCCGCTTTCCCGAGATAAGGATCTCTCGACGCGCTTACGCGTCGCCGCCCTTCGCCAGCATGCTGTTGCGGCGACTGTAGGCGAGGTAGACGACCACGCCGACCACGTTCCAGATCAGGAACCACAGCTGCGTGCGGTGCGGCAGGCTCCAGAACAGGTACAGGCAGCCGAGGATCGCGACCGGACCGACCACCCACGCCAGCGGCGTGCGGAATACGCGTGGCCGGTTCGGTTCGCGCGTGCGCAGCACCAGCAGGCAGACGCCCACGGCGACGAACGCGGCCAGTGTGCCGGCATTGGCGAGCGCGGCGATCTCGTCCAGGCGCGCCACGCCGGCCAGCGCCGCGACCAGCACGGCGGTGAACACGGTGATCGCCACCGGCGTGCCGGTGCGCGGATTGACCTTCGACAGGCCGCGCGGCAGCAGGCCGTCGCGCGACATCACGAAGAAGATGCGGCTCTGGCCGTAGAAGAACGCCAGCAGCACGGTCGGCAGCGCGACGATCGCCACGATGCCGATCACCAGCGCGGCGGTGCCATGGCCGAGTTCACGCATGATCAGCGCCAGCGGTTCTGCGCTCTGGCCGAAGACGGTGTAGCTCAGCGCGCCGACCGCGGCCACCGCGACCACCAGGTAGATCAGCGTGCAGCCGACCATCGAGCCGATGATGCCGATGGACAGGTCGCGCCCGGGGTTCTTGGTTTCTTCGGCCGCGGTGGAGATCGCATCGAAGCCGTAGAAGGCGAAGAAGATGATCGCCGCCGCCGCCATCACGCCGCGCTCGACGCCATCCGCTCCGATCGACTTCGGGAAGCCGTACGGCATGAACGGCTGCAGGTTGTCCGGATTGAACGCGGGCAGTGCGACCGCGATGAACACCGCCAGCGCGATCAGCTTGAACACCACCAGGATCGCGTTGAGCGTGGCGCTCTCGCGCGTGCCGGCGATCAGCAGGCCGGCGACGGCGAAGGTGATGACGATGGCGGGCAGGTTGATGACGCCGCCCGCATGCGGTCCGGCGGACAGCGCGGCGGGCAGGGTGACGTTCCAGCCGAAGTTCTGCTGCATCCATTCGAGGAAGCCGACGAAGTAGCCGGACCACCCCACGGCCACTGTGCTGACCACCAGCGAGTATTCGAGGATCAGGCTCCAGCCCACGATCCAGGCGATGGACTCGCCCAGCACACCGTAGCTGTACGTATAGGCGCTGCCGGCGGCCGGCATCATCGTCGACAGCTCGGCATAGGCCAGCGCGGCGCAGGCGCAGACCACGCCTGCGACCACGAACGAGATCAGCACCGCAGGCCCCGCCTTCTCGGCGCCCACGCCGATCAGCGTGTAGATGCCGGTGCCGACGATCGCGCCGATGCCCAGCGCCACCAGGTGCGGCCAGCTCAGCGTGGGGACCAGTCGCCGGCCTTCTTCGTGCTCGGTGATCCGGTCGATGGATTTGCGCCGTAGCCAGGTCATGGGAACTCCTCGGGGTGCGTCAACGGGACAGCGCGCGGGCGGGTGCGCCAGCGCAAACGGGATGGGGCGAAAGATCCGCGGCGTGTCGCCCGCGACCGCCCGCAGCCTAAGCGGCCCGGGCCGGCGCTGGCAATCGGCGGCGCACCACGCGCGGGTGGCGAGGCTCAGAGATACGACGGTCGCGCGGGGTCGAACACCGGCGGGTAGCGGTGCACGTCGAGCAGGTCGAGGAACACGTCCAATCCTTCGTCCGAACGCACCAGGTCGTACTCGGCATCCGACAGCAGGTGCACCACCAGCGCTTCCACCCCATGGCCCTGCAGGTGCAGGTTGTCGAACAGGTGCCGGTCGCCGGCCAGCGCCGGCGGCAGCAGCAGGAAGGTCGAGAACGGCGAGGCGTCCAGCGGTGGCGTGGACATCGGCACGGTATGGCCGTAGCCCAGCCAGCTGTCCTCGGCGAAGGGCAGCTTCGCCAGCCAGCGCAGCCGTTCGATGAAGGCCGGATGCGGTTCGCGCACGTACCAGAACAGCTCTCGCGCCGCCGATTCGTCGCCGTCGTAGCCGCGCGGCAAGGTCATCAGCCGGTCGCTCATGCCGCAGGTCGCCAGCACGTAACCCGGCCTGTCGTCGCCGGGAAAGGTGCGGGCATAGACATGGACATCGACGCGGTGGCGACGGTCGTCGTCGTGGTCCACGCGGATGGGTTCGCCCAGCGCATCGCGCAACGCCGCCGCACGCGCGGCCGCGAGCGCGGGCAGCGGATCGGGCGCGGCGCCCATCAGCGTGCGGAGACGTTGCAGCAAGCCGGCTTTCCCCAGGCGGTCAGTGCGCCGCGACTGTGCGCCGGGCGGAAGCCGAGGGTCAAGGCGCATGTGCGCATCCGTGACGCTGCGCGCGCTTCCGTTGCGAGGCGGTTCGCGCTGCCGCCGGCGCAGGCCGTGAGACGCCAGCGGCTACACTGTCCGCATGGATTCCCAGACCCTGCTCATTCTCCTGCTGGTCCTCGTGGCCGTGGCCGTCGTCCTGCTGGCGGTGCTGGTGCTGCGCCGCCCGGAGGCGCGCATCGGCGACCTGCTGGAGCGCGCGCTGCGCGACGAACAGCGCGAGGGCCGTAGCGAGTTGCGCGAGCAGCTGGAAGGCCTGTCGCGCGCGCAGGAAGTACGCATCGACGGCTTCGCCCGCAATCTCGCCGACCTGAGCACGCGCACCGACCAGCGCCTGGATGTGCTGCGCGACACGCTGAGCGAGGACGCACGCAAGGGCCGGCTGGAGGCGTCCGAATCGCAGCAACGCTTCGCCGACACACTCGGCCAGCGGCTCAACGAGCTGACCCAGCGCAATGAACAACGCATCGGCGAGATGCGCACCACGCTGGAAGGCCGCCTGAAGGAGCTGCAGGCCGACAACGCGCAGAAGCTGGAACAGATGCGCGCCACCGTGGACGAGAAGTTGCAGACTACGCTGGAAGCGCGGCTGGGTGCGTCGTTCAAGCTGGTGTCCGAGCGGTTGGAACAGGTGCAGCGCGGCTTGGGAGAGATGCAGCAGCTCGCCACCGGCGTCGGCGACCTCAAGCGCGTGCTGACCAATGTCAAGAACCGTGGCGGCTGGGGCGAAGTGCAGCTGGAAAGCATCCTCGAGCAGACCCTGACCCAGGAGCAGTACGGCCGCAGCGTGAAGGTGCGCCCGGACAGTGGCGAGATGGTGGATTTCGCAGTGCGCCTGCCCGGCCGCAGTCCCGATGACGTGCCGGTCTGGCTGCCGATCGATTCCAAGTTCCCCAGCGAGGACTACGAACGCCTGATCGATGCGCAGGAGCAGGGCGACGCCGAGGGCGTGCGCCAGCAGGGGGCGCAGCTGGAGCGCGCGATCCGCATCCAGGCCAAGTCGATCAGCGACAAGTACGTCGTGCCGCCGCATACCACCGACTTCGCGGTGATGTTCCTGCCCACCGAAGGCCTGTATGCCGAGGTGATCCGTCGTCCCGGGCTGGTCGACCTGCTGCAGCGCGAACACCGCATCGTCGTCGCGGGGCCAACCACGGTCACCGCGCTGCTCAACAGCCTGCAGATGGGCTTCCGCACGCTGGCCATCGAACGGCGCTCCAGCGAAGTGTGGGTGTTGCTGGGCGCGGTGAAGAGCGAGTTCGGCAAGTTCGCCGGCATCCTGGAAAAGGCCGAGAAGCAGATCAGCACCGTCGGCCGCAGCCTGGGCGAAGCCAGCCGCAAGACCCGCACCATCGAGCGGCGGTTGCGTGGCGTGGAATCGCTGGGAGGCGAACAGACCCGGCAGCTGCTCGGCGATATCGGGCTGGATGGCGGCGATGAAGACGAGACGGACACCGACGCCGAATAGGGGTGTCGTGTCCACGGTGGTGGCCTACCATCTTTCCTTCAGTCTTCCCCCAGGAACCCCCGTATGCGCCTTACCCTGATCTTGTCGACGTTGCTGGTGCTCGCCGGCTGCACCACCACACCTGCGACCGATCCCTCTGCCGTCGATGCTGCTCAGTGCGCCGCCTCCGGTGGCCGGGTCCAGACGCTGGGCCGTCTGCAGCGTGAGCAATGCGTGGTGGTGTATGCCGACGCCGGCAAGGCCTGCAGCAGCAAGTCGGACTGCAGCGGCCAGTGTCTGGCCAGTGGCGACGAGGAACTGGTGCCGGGTGCAAAAGCCACCGGCGTGTGCCAGCGCGACGTGAGCCAGAATTTCGGCTGCCGCCAGCGTATCGATGGCGGCGTGGCGCAGGGCACGATCTGTGTCGACTGATCCTTCCCAGGGTGCTGCGACGCGGCGCCCGCTTGCCTGCTACGAGAGCCGCATGAGCCAGACCATCCACGACATTCCTGTTTCCACCCTCGAAGGCCAGCCTTCATCGCTGGCCGACCATGCCGGCAAGGTACTGCTGGTGGTCAACGTGGCCTCCAAGTGCGGCCTGACGCCGCAATACGAAGGCCTGGAGAAGCTCTATCGCGAACAGCGCGACGCCGGGCTGGAGGTGCTGGGTTTCCCGGCCAACGATTTCATGGGCCAGGAGCCGGGCAGCGAGGACGAGATCCGCCAGTTCTGCTCGCTGACCTATGACGTGACGTTCCCGATGTTCGCCAAGATCGCCGTCACCGGCGAAAGCACGCACCCGCTCTACCGGGCGCTGATCGACGCGCAGCCGGCCGCCACCGGTGAGGGTCCGTTGCGCGAAAAGCTGGCCGGGCTTGGCCTGTCGCCGAATCCGGCCCCCGGCATCCTGTGGAACTTCGAGAAGTTCCTGGTCGGCCGCGATGGCCAGGTGCTCGCGCGCTTCGCACCGGACGTCACCCCCGACGATGCGCGCCTGCGCGAGGCGATCGAACGCGCACTGGCCTGATCGCCCGTCGTCAGCCAAAGAAAAAGCCGGCGCATGCGCCGGCTTTTCTTTTCCCGCGTTCCGGTGGCTCAACCGCCGCCGCTGATCTCCGGCATCGGCATGGCATCGGCCGGGACGGTCGGGTTGTTCTCGTCCTGCAGGTACTCCGGCAGTTCCGCTTCGGTCTGCTTCTGCGTGCGATGGCTTTCGATCTGGTAGTTGCGGCGCTGCAGCCAGGAGTCACGAACCAGCGCGTAGTCGTCCACCGCGCCTTCGCGCAGGCTGTCCAGCGACAGCAGCTGGGCGCGCGTATCCACCAGGTTCAGGCCTTGCAGGAAGATGCGCGCCTTGTCGTCCTCTACGTAACGGGTCGGACTGAGTGGCATGTCGCCGGCCAGTCCGAGCACGTCGCGCACCGTGCGCGGGCCGAAGAACGGCAGCTCCACGTAACGCGAGCGTTTCCAGCCCCACGTGCCCAGCGTCTGTCCGAAGTCCTCGCTGCGGCGCTTCATCTTCAGGTCGCTGGCGGGATCGAAGATGCCGCCGATGCCCACCGTCGAATTCAGCAGGAAGCGGCCGAAGGTCTGCGTCGCATCGCGCGGACGTCCCTGCAACAGCTGGTTCACCATCGTCAGCGGCTGGCGCAGGTTGTCGAAGAAGTTGCCCACGCCCAGCCGCACCGGCCGCGGCACCACCGCCACATAGGCACGTGCCAACGGCCGCGCGACGGCACGGTCGACCGCATTGTTGAAGGCGTGCACCTTGCGGTTGAACTTCTCCCAGGGGTCGTAGGCGATGGGCGACTGCGCCGGTGCGGGGAGGGTCGGATCGGCGACCGGGTCGTAAGCGCCCTGGCCATAGATCGCGGCGAAGTCGTCCTCGCTTTCCGATGCCGTTGCGACGTCCGTGGCCGAAGCGGGGGCATCAATGCTCGCCGGGTCGATCGGGGGTTCGGGAGGCAACGGAGCGGCGGCGGCGGTGCTGTCGATCACCACCGATTCGGCCGGCGCATTCGCCGACGGCGTGGGCGCCGAGGCGCATGCGGTCGCCAGGGCGGCCAGCAGGAGCACGGTGCTGAGGCGGAACAGATTCATCCTGATTCCTGGGAAACGGCGGGGGTGGGGGTTACGCCGGAAAATCCAGTTCCGGCGTCAAACGGTAGGCGGCCTGCAGGTCGGCGAGACCCGCAGGCTGTCCTTCGATGCGGGGAGCGGTACCGCGGGTGCGCAGGCGCGCGGCCAGTTCCGCCAACAGTGCCAGCCCGGCGCTGTCGACGGTAGTGACGTTGGTCAGCACGATGCGTTTCACGCCCGCCAGCTGCGCCGACGCCTGCGGCCACAGTGCGGCCGCGGCCGCGCGGTCCAGCGCGCCCGTGAACACGAGCGCGTCGCCGTCGCGCCGGACGCTGGCGTCAGTTGCCGGCACTGCCGTTGACCTGCAGCTTGCCGGACTTCAGGTCCGCCGCCACCTGGGCGATGGACTTCTGCCGCAGCGGCGTGTCGAACTGGGTCTTGAACGTCTGCACGAAGGACACGCCTTCCGGCAGCACGTCGAACACCTTCCACTGGCCGCCGACGTTGCGCGCGTAGAAGGTGATCGGCGTGACGGTCTGGTCGGCCTGCACGAACTCGGTATCGACCTTCACGCCACGGCCACCGGGCAGCGGGGTTTCGGACTTCACCCGCACCTTCAGGCGCGCGTTGAAGTCCGCCAGGCGCGCACCGTAGGCGGACAGCAGGCGCTCGGTCAGCGCCTGGCCGAACAGCTTCACGTCGGCATCGGAGGCGCCGCGGCCATGCACGCCCAGCACCAGGCGCGCGGCGTAGTCGCCATCGAACAGCGTGTTGAACTCGCCGGTGACGAACTGGCGCAGCGCGGCCGGGTTCGACTTGAACTCGGCGCGGCGCTGGTCGAGCGTGGTCAGGATGCGCGTGCTGCTGGCCAGCACGACCTGGCTGGCGCTGTTCTGCTTGGCGGCAGCCGCCGGCGCCGCGGCCTGCGCAAACACGACGACCGGCGCGGAGGCCAGCAGGGCGGCCGACAGCACGACCGAGAGGAGGGAGGGCTTGAGCGTCTTCATGGCGTGGGTTCTTCCGTAACGGGGGGAGCGGCGGTCTCGCCGCTGGCCGGGGTCTCCCCGGAGCCTGCGTCGGCATTGTTGGCGCCGCCGCTGAACATGTACTTGCCGGCCAGCTGCAGCAGGTCCACCGCCGGCTGGGTGAAGGCGATCTCTTCGCCCGGCTTCAGTACCTCGGGATCGCCGCCCGGCGACAGCCCGACGTAGTTCTCGCCCAGCAGGCCGCTGGTGAAGATGCCGGCCGCGGTGTCCGCCGGCAGGTCCTTGTACTGGCTGTCGATGGACAGGGTGACCAGCGAGTCGAACTTCACCGGGTCCAGCCGGATGTCGGACACCTGTCCGATCACCACGCCGCCGATCTTCACCGGCGCCTGCTTGCGCAGCTGGCCGAGGTTGGAGAAGCGCGCGGTCAGCTCGTAGCTGCCGCCGCCCACGCCGAAGCGCTTGTTGGTGGAGGCCAGCGCCAGCACCAGCAGCGAGGCCAGGGCCAGCAGCAGGAAGGCGCCGACGGCGAACTCAAGACGGGGTCCACGGACGGACATGGGGTCAGCTCCTGAACAGCAATGCAGACATGACGAAATTGAACATCAGCACCAGCAGCGAGGCGTTCACCACCGCGCGGGTGGTGGCCACCGAAGTGCCCTCGATGGTCGGCTCGGCGTGGAAGCCTACATAGGCCGCCACCAGCGCACTGGTGCCGCCGAACACGGCCGACTTCAGCAGCGCGACGCCGAAGTCGTCCCAGAAGTCGACGCTGTTCTGCAGCGCCGACCAGAACGTGCCGTTGTCGAGGCCGAGCACGTGCACGGCCTCGAAGTAGCTCGCGCTGATCGCCAGCGAGCAGAAGAAGCCGGTCAGCAGCGGCACTGTCAGCACCGCCGCCCAGAAGCGCGGCGCCACGGCCTTGGCGACCGGGTCGATCGCCATCAGTTCCAGCGCCTTGATCTGGTCGGTGGCGCGCATCAGGCCGAGTTCGGCGGCGATCGAGCTGCCGGCGCGGCCGATGAACAGCAGCGCGGTCAGCACCGGGCCCAGTTCGCGGTACAGCGACAGGCCCAGCAGCGTGGACAGCGCATCGCTGGCACCGAACGTGGTCAGCGTGCGGTAGCCCTGCAGGGTCAGCACCAGGCCCACGAACGCACCGCCGACGGCAATGATCGGCAGCGAGCGCCCGCCGATCTTGTAGATCTCGCGGGTCAGTTCGGCGAAGAAGTCGCGGGTCGGCGCCGAGGCACGCAGCACCGACAGCGAGAACAGCCCGGCACGGCCCAGCGAGCGGGTAGCGGCGACGAAGGGCATCAGGCGGCCTCCCCGCGCTTGACCGTGTCGAAGGCGATCGGGCCGTCCGGCTCGCCGCGCAGGAACTGCTGCACCAGCGGGTCCGACGAGGCTTCCAGTTCCGCCGGCGTGCCGGAGAACACCAGGCCGCCATTGGCGATGACCACCGCCTGGTCGGCGATCGGCAGCGTCTCGTGCACGTGGTGGGTCACGATGATGCTGGTCAGGCCCAGCGTGTCGTTGAGGCGCTGGATCAGGCTCATGATCACGCCCGAGGCGATCGGGTCCAGCCCGGTCAGCGGCTCGTCGTAGATCATCAGCGGCGGGTCCAGCGCCAGCGCGCGGGCCAGCGCGACGCGGCGCGCCATGCCGCCGGACAGTTCGCGCGGATAGGCCTCGGCGGCGGCACGCAGGCCGACCGCATTCAACTTGAATTCCACCAGCCGGCGGATCAGCGCGTCCGGGAGCTTCGTATGCGTGCGCAGCGGCAGCGCGACGTTCTCCGCCACCGTCAGGTCGGTCAGCAGGCCGTTGCCCTGCAGCAGCACGCCCACGCCCTTGCGCATCTCCAGCAGCGCGCGGCTGCGGTGCGGCACCGGCTGGCCGAACACGTCCACCGTGCCTGCCGCCGGCGGCAGTTCGCCTGTCAGTGCGGCCAGCATGGTCGACTTGCCACTGCCGGACGGACCGAGCACGGCGGCGATGCTGCCGCGGGGCACGGTCAGGTCGATGCCGCGCAGGATGGTGCGGCCACCGCGATCGAGGCGGAGGCCGGACAGGTGCACGGCAGGGGCGTCGGCAGGCGTCATGGGCGTCGTCGGCGGACCAGCAGGGAGTTAACGGAAAAACAACGGTGTAGCTTCGCGGCCAGCGGCTGAACATAAACCGTACCGCGCAGTTTGATTATTGTGGCATCCATGTCGCGGCCATGTCGTATCCGCGTGCGGATTTCGTGCGGGATGCTGTGGCCCAAACGGCCGCGTCTCGGGGACTGCGACCGCTATCCGGCACAATGCGGCCGACGATGACGACCTCCGCCACGCCCGACTTCCGCCTGTATCCGTCCAACACGCTGGAGTTGCTGGCCGCACTGTTGGCGGACGAACTCCGCCGGCCGGTGCCGGGACAGGCGCTGCTGGCGCCGGACATCGTGCTGATCCCGCAGGTCGCCATGCGTCGCTGGCTGCAGGCCACGCTGGCGGCCGAGTACGGCATCGCCGCGAACCTGGAATTTCTGACCCCCGGCGAATTCGTTGCCCGCGCGCTCGACGCCAACCTCGGGCCGGCTGGCGAGGACGATCTCGACGCCGCCTCGCTGCAGTGGCGTCTGTACGCCGCGCTCGATGAGCCCGCCTTGCGCCGCGATCCCGCGCTGGTGACGCTCGACGGCTGGCTGGCCGATGGCGATCCGCTCAAGCCTTGGCAGCTGGCCGGCGAACTGGCGGGCGTGTACGAGAAGTACCAGGCGTGGCGGCGCGACTGGCTGCTGCGCTGGGACGCGGGCGCCGACCGCGACGATCCGCAGGCGCGGCTGTGGCGCGCCGTCGCCGCTGGCCGCGATTACCGTGCACGCCGCATCGACGCTTACCTCGCGCGCTTCGGCCGCGACGACGGCCCGCTGCCGCAAGGCCTGCCCACGCGCCTGCTGGTCTTCGCCACGCTCAACATCTCGCCCGACGTACTGCGCGTGCTGGCCACGCAGGCGCGCGTCGGCACGTTGCACTTCTACCTGCCCACGCCGGCACGCGGCTATTGGGGGGACCTGCAGACGTTGCGCGAGCGCCGCCGCGAAGGTCAGGCCGAGCTGTTCGCCGACGACGTGCAGGAGAACCCGCTGTTGCAGGCCTGGGGCGCGGCCGGCCGCGACTTCATGGCGCTGCTCGGCGATTACGAAGTGGTGCATCCGCGCGCCGAGATCGACGTCTACGCCGATCCGCTCACCGACGACGGCCCGGACGCGCTGCTGCACCGGCTGCAATCGGACCTGTTCCACCGCCGCCCGCCCGCATTGCCGCCGGTGCGCCGCACGCTCGACCTGGCCGATCCCAGCCTGCAGGTGCATGCCTGCCATACGCGCCTGCGCGAACTGCAGGTGCTGCACGACCAGCTGCGCGCGCTGCTGGACGATCCCCGCTTCGACCCGCCGCTGCAGCCGCGCGACATCGCGGTGCTCGCGCCCGACATCGATCCGTACGTGCCCTATCTCGACGCGGTGTTCGGCGGCAGCGGTCATGACGACGCCCTGCCCTGGGCGCTGGCCGATACCAGCCCGCTGGCGAGCGAGCCACTGGCCGAGGTGTTCCTGCGCCTGCTCGACCTGCCGCTGTCCCGCTTCGGCCTGGACGAGGTGTTGGATTTGCTGGCCAGCGCGCCGGTGGCCGAAGCGGCGGGGCTCGACACGGACGCCATCGACCGCGTGCATGGCTGGCTTCGCGAGGCCGGCGCGCGCTGGGGCCTGGACGCCAGCCATCGCGCCGCGTCCGGTGCGCCCGCCGACGATGCCTACACCTGGCAGTTCGCCCTCGATCGCCTGTTGCTGGGCCATGCCAGTGGCGCGGACGAGATGATGGCCGGCGTCGCGCCGTGGCCGGACCTGGAAGGCGGCGCGCTGGACGCACTCGACACGCTGGTGCGGCTGCTGCGCGAACTCGCGCGCCAGCGTCGCGCGCTGAGCGAGGCGGCCACGCCGGCGCAGTGGCGCGAACGCCTGCTGCACCTGCTTGCCGTGCTGCTGCCGGAACAGCCCGCCGCGCCGCGCGCGCAGCGCACCCTGGACCGCCTGCGCACGCTGGTCGACCGCTTCGCGCGCGATGCGGAGACGGCGGGCTACGCCGGTGTCGTGCCGCCCGAGGTCGTGCGCGCGCATTTCAACGACCAGCTCTCGCAGGCCGACACGCGCGCGCCGCTCCTGACCGGCGGCATCAGCGTAGGCCGCATGGTGCCGATGCGCCTGCTGCCGTTCCGCGCGATCTGTCTGCTCGGCATGAACGACGGCGACTTCCCGCGCCGCGATCCCGCTGCCGGCCTCAACAAGCTCACCGCCGACCTGCATGCCGGCCGCCGCAAGCTAGGCGACCGCTCCACGCGCGAGGACGACCGCTTCCTGTTCCTGCAACTGTTCGTCGCCGCCCAGGACGTGTTCTACGTCAGTTACCTCGGTGCCGATCCGCGCGACGGCAGCGTGCGCGAGCCCTCGGCGCTGGTCAGCGAACTGCTCGATGTGGCCGCCCGCTACCACGCCGATCCCGAGGCGAAGAAACGCTTCGTCGTCCGCCACACGCTGCAGCCATTCGCGCCGGCGGCGTTCGGCAGCGCCGACGAGCCGCGCAGGTTCAGCTATCGCGCCGCCTGGCGCCCGGCCGCCGATCGCGTGGATGCCGCACGTGGCGTGCTCACGCCGTGGGTGGACGGGCCGTTGCCCGCAGCGGAAAACGAACATGATCTTCCGCTCGAGACGTTGCGGCGCTTCCTGCTCGATCCGGCCGGCGCCTTCCTCGCGCACCGCCTCGGCCTGCGCCTGCCCGACCCGATCGACATCGCCGAGGACACCGAGCCGCTGGTCGCGCCGGTGCGCGGCCGCGATCGCGCCCGCTTGCGGCGCGAGGTGTTCGACTGGCTGCTCGACGTCGCGCATCCCCAGCACGCCCGCACGCCGTCCGCGCTCTATGCCCGGCTGCGCGCGCGCGGCCAGCTGCCGACCGGCCCGTTGGGCGAACAGGCGGCGGAGCACGTGCTCGCCGAGGTGGAGCCTTACGCACAGGCTTTCGCCGACTGGATCAGCCACGATCGCCGCCATCGGCAACACGACGCGCTGACCGAGCCGGATGGCCAGGCGGTCCTCGCCGCGGTGCTGGCCGGCGAAGCCATCGATGCCGACGCATTGAGGGCGCGGCTGGCGGAACACGGGCTGTTTCCATGGCAGCGTGGCAACGGACATGCAGCAGGGTCGGACACCGAACTGCGCCGCCTGATGTTGCTGGTGCATGAAGCGGAACAGTACGTACGCCTGCAGCCGCAGTGGCGCGAGCAGATCGAATGGCGCGGACTGGTCGCGGCCGATGATCTCGGCGCGCCACGCGTCGAAACCACGATCGACGGCGTGCGCGTGCACGGCCGCATCGCCGACGTGTATCCGCATGGTCTGGCGCGTGTGCACATCGGTGCGCTCAACGGTGCCGCCGTCATCCGCCACGGGCTGGACGCGCTGCTGCTCAATGCGGCGGGCCTGTCCGTCCCGCTGGTGCAGATCCACGAGGGCGACGAAGGCATCCGCGCCTACGTCACCCCGGCGCGTCCGGTCGACGAGGCGCAGGAGGCCTTGCGCACCTTGCTGGCGCTACGCCACGACGGCCTGCGCGCGCCGCTCCCCTTCGCACCGGGTACCGGCTGGGCCATCCACACCGCCGAGCCGGTGTTGCGCGAGGGCGCGGCGCGCGATGCGTGGTATCCCGGCGACTATCGCTGGGGCGAAAGCACCGGGGAGGCGATCCAGCTCGCGTTCCGTGGTCGCGATCCGCTGGCCGATGCCCACGGCCTCGCCGCCTTCATCGATACCAGTCTGCGGATCTACGGCGCACTGCATGGCCCGCGTGGGGAGGATGCAGCATGAGCGCGTTCGCTTCCGCCCGCGAGCCCTACCTGGCGCGTGCGCTCGACGGCGTGCAGCTGATCGAGGCCAGCGCCGGCACCGGCAAGACCTATACGCTGGCCACACTGTTCACGCGCCTGATCGTCGAACGGCGCCTGCGGATGGGCGACGTACTGGCGGTGACCTATACCGAGGCGGCGACGCAGGAACTGCGCAAGCGCATCCGTGAGCGCCTGGCGCTGGCCGCCGACCTGGTCGGCACGCCGCGGCTGGACGATGAGCCGCACGAGGCCATGTTGACGCGGTTCGTCATCGACCGTCATCTCGCGCTCGGCGAGGAAACGCCGGCCCAGCTGGCGCGCCGCCTGCGCACCGCCGCCGAGGAAACCGATCTCGCCGCCATCTTCACCATCCATGGCTTCTGCGCACGCGTGTTGCGCGAGCACGCCCTGGAGGCGGGGCAGGGCTTCGAGGCCGGCGAACTGCTCGGCAACGCGAGCGCGCTCTACGCCGAGCTCGCCGCCGACCTGTGGCGCACGTACGCCGCCGATACGGCGACGGTCGACGCATTGACGGGTCTGTGGAACGGACCCGAGGCATTGGCGGGCGATCTGCCGGCGCTGTGCGGTCCCTTGCCGTTGTTGCCGCCGGCGCCGACATCCACGGCTGGCGATGATGTCGTGCCGCTGCTCGCGCTTGCCCGGACACGCCTCGCGGAGGGCGTGTCAGCAGAAGGAGATGCCTACTTCACGGCGCTGTTGGCGGCCGTGGACGGAGGCATCCTCAACAAGACCTCTTACAAGCCTGAATGGCTGTCGCTGCTGCAGCGTCAGGTGGCTTCATGGGCGCAGCACCCTACGTTCGATGCACCCATGCAGGACAAGCTTTTCAAGCTGACACTGGACGCACTGACGAAGGGCACCAAGAAGGACCACACGGGAAAGACGCCGATCTCGTCCTTGCAGCCACTGATTGCGGACTATGAGGTTGCTCTCGAACGCTACACGCAATGGCGCCGAAGCCAGTCGATCCTGCTGTTGCACCACCTGCGCGGCGATGCCCGCCGCCGGCTGGACGATCTCAAGCGCACGCGCCGCGTGCAGACCTACGACGACCTGATCGAACGCGTCGCGGTCGCGCTCGACGGTCCGCGCCGACAGGCGCTGGTCGCCGCGTTGCGTGCGCAGTACCGCGTCGCGCTGGTGGACGAATTCCAGGACACCGACGAGCGACAGTGGCGGATCTTCGCACGCGTATTCGGCGACTCCGATGAAGTCCGCGCGCTGGGCGAGACGCCGGCGCTGTTCCTGATCGGCGATCCCAAGCAGGCCATCTACGGTTTCCGCGGCGGCGATGTGGCGACCTATCTGCTCGCGCGTGGCGTGGCCGATGAGGCCCCGCGGCTGTCGCACAACTTCCGCTCGCGGCCTTCCGTGCTGCGCGCGGTGCGCGCGCTGTACGAAGGCGCGTCCGCCGCCGGCCAGGACGCCTTCGCGCATCCCGACATCCGCTTCGAACCGGTCGAACCCGGTGGCAAGCGCGGCGACGACGACTATCGCCACGACGATGCCGCTGCGCCAGCGCTGACCCTGCGCCTGCTGCGCAATGAGGCAGGTGGCGCGCTCGACGCCGACGGTTCACGCGAGGCGGCCACGGCGGCGTGCGTGGCCGACATCCACCGCGTACTTACCGACGCGCGCGCGGGCCGTGCGCGCATCGATGGTCGTCCCGTGCGGCCCGGCGATATCGCGGTGCTGGTGCGCAACCACAAGGAGGCCACGCGCGTGCAGCAGGCGCTCGCGCGCGCCGGCGTGCCCGCGGTCGCGGCCGGCAAGCAGAGCCTGTTCGCCAGCACCGAGGCAGCAGAGCTGCGCACGCTGTTGCTGGCGCTGCTGCACCCCGCCGACAGCGGCCGGCTGCGTACCGCGCTCGCCACCGTACTGCTGGGCGAAGACGCGGCCGACCTCGCCGTGCTGGACGAGCACGGCGAGGCGCAGAGCCTGCACCAGGCGCGCCTGCTCCACTGGCGCGACCGCTGGCAGCGCGGCGGCCCGTTCGCGCTGGTGTCCGAGCTGTGCGCCGCGCAGGCCGAACGCGTACTCGGCCTGCTCGATGGCGAGCGCCGCCTGACCAACTATCTGCAGCTCGGCGAGCAGCTGCAGGAAGCCGCCGGCCGCACGCTGGGCCTGCACGGGCTGCTCGACTGGCTGCAGGCACGCATGGCGGAGGCCGACGCGGACGACGAGACGCAGCTGCTGCGGCTGGAATCCGACGCGCTGCGCGTGCAGATCGTCACCCTGCACAAGAGCAAGGGCCTGGAGTATCCGCTGGTCTACCTGCCATTCGCCGGCCTGGGTACCTCGCGTCCCGACAGCGGCCGCCATCGCGTGGTGCACGACGGCACGCAACGCGTGCTGCAGTGGAAGCTCGACAAGGACGATCCCGCCTGGAAGGCTGCCGGCGATGCCGCGCGCCGCGAGGCCATCGCTGAAGACGCACGCCTGCTCTACGTCGGCCTGACCCGCGCCGAACACGCGCTGTGGATCGCCGCCGGCGACGTCGCCGACCTCGGCAAGAGCCGGCTCGCCCCTCTGATTGCCGATCTCGACCTGCTCGGCGCGCATGCCGACGTGCTCATCGTCGAAGGGCCTGCCGAACCGCCTCCGCCGCGCTTGCCGCCAGAGCGCGACGCCGTCGTCGCACCCGCGCGCATCGCCACGCGCCGCATCGCATCGGACTGGTGGGTCTACAGCTTCACTCAGCTTGCGCATGCCGAGGGCGGCGCCGATCCGCTGGCCGCGTCCACCGAGGCCGATCCCGGTGGCGGGGACGAGGCGCCGGCATCGGACATCGATGAAGCGCCGCGCGACGCCGGCATGCCTGCCCTCGTGGATCCGCGTTTTGCCGGCAGCCGCTTCGGCGTGGTGATGCACGGCGCGCTGGAACACGCCGACTTCACCGCGTGGCGCGACTGGCGACCCGGCGATGGCGCACCCGACGGACAGGATCTCGTCATCGCCGATGCCCTGCGCGAGGGTGGTTACGCGGAAACCGACGTCGTCGACGGCCTGGACGTGCTGGTGCCGCTGGTCGGCCACACGCTGGGCACAGTCCTGCCCGAAGGCGTGCGCCTGGCTGATGTGCCGGCCGACCACCGCCGCGCGGAAATCGAGTTCCACTTCGCCATGCAGCCCACCGGCGTGCCGGCCCTGCTTGCATTGCTGCATCGCCACGGCCTGCTGCGTCATCGCACCGCCTTCGGTGCGCGGTCGCGGCTGGAGGGCCTGATGACCGGCCTGATCGACTTGACCTACCTGCACGACGGGCGCTGGTATGTGCTCGACTACAAGTCCAACCAGCTGCCCGCTTACAACGCCGCCGCCATGCAGCAGGCGATGGCGCACAGCGAGTACGACCTGCAGGCACTGATCTATACGCTGGCCCTGCATCGCTGGTTGCGGTTCCGGCTGGGCGATACCTACGACTACGCACGCGACTTCGGCGGCATCCGTTACCTGTTCTGCCGCGGCCTGGACCTGGCGCGCGAGGCCTCGCCCGGCGTGCATGCGCAGCGCTACGCGCCTGAACTGGTCCATGCACTCGACGCCTTGTTCGCTGGCGCAGTGCAGGGAGCCAGCGCATGAGCCTGCTCGATGCACTCCATCGCGGCGGCCACCTGCGCACCCTGGACCACGCGCTGGCGCAGAGCCTGCGCCGGCTGGACCGCGACACGCCCGACAGCGTGCTCGCCGCCGCCGCACTCGCCTCGCTGGCCGTCGCCAAGGGCCATGCCGGCGTGGCGCTGGCGTCGCCGCACCTGTTGCTCGATGCGGACGCCGTTCTTCCCTGGCCCGATGGCGACGACTGGCGCGGACAGCTCGGCGCGTCGCGATGGGTCGCCACGCCGCGCAACGCCATCGACGAAGCCGATCCGCACGCGCCGCTGGTGCTGGAAGGCGACCTGCTCTACCTGCGCCGCTACCGCGAATACGAACGCACGCTGGCGCTCGGTCTGCAGCGCATCGCACGCCGCACGTTGCCGGCGGACGATGTCGCATCGCTCGCACCGCTGTTCGCCATGCTGTTCCCGCCGGCCGCGCACGACCATCACCAGGCACGCGCCGCCGCGCTGGCCCTGCGGCATGCGCTGCTGCTGGTCACCGGCGGACCCGGTACCGGCAAGACCACCACGACCGCACGCCTGCTGGTGTTGCTGGCGGCACAGGCGCAGCTCGCCGGCCGCGCATCGCCGCGCATCGCACTGGCCGCGCCCACCGGCCGTGCCGCCGAACGCATGGCGGAAAGCGTGCGCCATGCCGTGCAGGCGCTCGCCGCCGCCGGCGTCGACGCCGGCCTGCTGGCTGCGCTCCCCGTCACCGGCACCACCCTGCATCGCCTGCTCGGCACGATTCCCGATTCGCCGCGCTTCCGCCACGACCGCGACAATCCGCTGCCGGTCGACGTGGTGGTGGTCGACGAGGCCTCGATGATCGACCTGCCGCTGATGGCGAAGCTGGTCGACGCGGTGGCCGACGGCACGCGTCTGGTGTTGCTCGGCGACCCCGACCAACTGCCGTCGGTGGAAGCCGGCGACGTGCTCGCCGCCATCCTCGGTGCCGCGGGTGAAGGCGACCGTCTCGCATCGGAAGACGCTGACGCGCTGCGTCCGCTGATGGGCGAAGGCGGAGAAGCAACGCCTTCCGGCATCGCAGGAGATGCCGGCCCGTGCGCAGGCGACGGCACGACGTTCGCGGGCGTTCGCGTCCACCTGCAGCGCGGATGGCGCCAGAGCGAGGCGCTGCAGCTCGCGCCGCTTGCCGCTGCGGTGCGCGAAGGCGCCGCTGACACCGCGCTCGATCTGCTGCGCAGCGACACGCTGTCGAACGTGCAGTTCCATGAAGGGCTTACCGACCCGCTCGAGACGCAGCGTGATGCACTGCTCGCCCACTGGCGCTCGCTCGCCCACGCCGCCACGCCGGTCGAGGCCCTGGCGCAGTCCGCGCGGTTGCGCCTGCTTACCGCCGTGCGCGAAGGCCCGCAGGGCGCGCGCACGCTCAACGCGCGCATCGAGCGCCTGCTGATGGACACCGGTGCCGGCTTCGCGCGTGGCGGACCGGGCCATTTCCACGGCCAACTGCTGATCGTCACCGAGAACAGCTACCGCCACCGCCTGTTCAACGGCGACATCGGGATCTGCCTGCGCGACGACCGCGGCGCATTGATCGCCTGGTTCCCCGGCGAGGAACCCTCACAGCCTCGTGCCTTCCATCCTGCGGCCCTGCCCGCGCACGAATCCGCCTTCGCTATGACGGTGCACAAGGCGCAGGGTTCGGAGTTCGACAGCGTGTGGCTGCTGCTGCCCGCGCGCGACAACCGCGTGCTGTCGCGCGAGCTGGTCTACACCGGCATCACCCGGGCCCGCCGTGAACTGCACATCGCCGGCAGCGACGCGGTGATCCGCGAAGCCCTGTCGCGGCATGCGAGCCGGTGGTCGGGGCTGGGGTGGCGGTTGGGCCGCGGACCGTGAGCCGCCTTCGTGCGAGCCGGAGGACTGCCCCGGCACTTCATCACCGCTTCCGTGAGGCAATTCGCTTCGTCTTGTTGATGCTGGTCGTCCTGGCGGGCCACGCCGGTGGAGCGACGACGCTGGGACAGCGGGACATCGATACGCTGCATTCGGATATCCAGACGATGACCGAGGCCTTCGAGCGCGGCGATGCCGAACCGATGATCCAGCGCACGCATCCGTCGCTCAAGGCGATGGTGGGTGGAGACGAGGCGTTCGCGGAGATGACGCGCAATGCCGTCGTCCAACTCGGTGCGATGGGCCTGACGTTCGTCAGCCAGGAGATCGGAGCGCCGACGCGGGTCTATCCGGCTGGTAAAGAGGAAGTCTGCTTCGTGCCGCGCATCTCCGTGATGGCGTTGCAGGACAGGCAGATGAAGAGCATCGGCTACATGGTCGCCATCCGGCCCAAGGGGGGCGGCACGTGGACCTACCTCGACGGTGCCGGTCTCAGGACGCGCCCCGAACTGCTGTACCGGCTGCTGCCGGACCTCGAGCGCGACATTCCGCTGCCCACCAATACGCTGGAATAGCGGGCCGTCGTCGTCTGCATGAGCTTATGCGGGCCGCATGTTTGCGGTCCCGCCGCCAAGGGCGTATACCTGCTACTGCTGACTGGCAGTCCTCTCCGCCGCTTCCGCCGGCCGATCCCCTCCCTCTCGGCTTACCGACGCGATCACGCGCGTGCCGACGAGGTGTGTGTGGCCATGCTGCAAGTCTCCGCTCTCTCCTTTCCATCGTGGAATGCCGTGCCGTGTGCAAGGCTGGCGCTTGGCGTGCCATTGGTTTCCCTGTCTTCCAGGAGGACGCATGACGTTTGATGTCGGGATCGGCAAGTGCCGGTCGGTGCAATCGGATTCGGTGGACGTGTGGGTGGACGGCTCCATCGTCCGGCGGCTGGTGCCGGAGACCAAGTGGCAGCGCGACGGCATCAGCGTGCTGCAGGTGCCGGTGAAGCTGTGCAGTGCGCGCCACCGCGTGGCGGTGGGCGAAGAAGTGTTCCTGGATACCGCGCTTATCAATGCCAACAGCGCGGGCAAGCTGGATGTGGACGGCAACGGCGACTACGCCAAGACGCGCCTGTCGCTGCTGGTGCCCACCCTCGATGCCGACCCCGCGCCGCCGCCGCCATCGCGCAAGGCGAACTGGCGCTGAGCGACGGCGTCGCGCGGGCAACGCTTCGCGCGGACGATGCTGCAAACGAAGAGAGCCCCTCGCGGGGCTCTCGTTCCTCAGGCGATGACGCGGATCAGTGCTTCTGGTCCTGCTTGCGGTTCTGATCCTGCTGCGGATCGCGCTGACGGTCCTGGTCGTTCTGCTGGCCGGGATCCTTCGTCTGGGTCTGCTGCTTCTGCGGATCCTGGTCCTGCTGCGGATTGCGCTTCTGCTGCTGCGGATTCTGCTGATTCTGCGGGTTCGTATTGTTGCCCATCGGTGTTTCTCCAGCTCGACCACATGCCGAGGTGTGGCCACGCTGCGCCCTGCCGCGTGAGTGCAGTGTGCGGGTCTTCGTCGCGTGATGGTCATCTGCGTGAATCGTGTTAAGCGATAAGCGACATCGCGCGAAAACACACGAAACATCGCAGCCTCCGTCACACGACGAGCACGGCGCGTGTGTGAGGGTGAGGTCCGTCTTCGTGGGGTTTCGCCGTGAGCACACGTACTCCAGCACCGTTGCCTGAAGGGTTCTCGTGGGACGTTGGCGACCGGCGAAGGACGCTGGTCTGTCGCGGCCGCCCCATCGTGGAGATCGGCCCGGAACGGCAAGGGTGGATCGCGCGCATCCTGATCAGCGGCAAGGGCGTTCGCCAGGACCAGGTGGCGGTGCGCTCGCTCGACGCGGGCACGGGCTGGGCGACGCGCTGGATGCTGGAGCGCCAGACGGCGCTGATCCGTGCGGTGTCCGAACAGCCTCCGGGCGCCTGACCCACGAACGCCCTGCCGTTCGTCGGCACGGCATCGATGGCAGGCGTTGCGGAACACCGCGCCTGGGTCCGCTTCCCCGACCCGCAGCACACCCTCCGCCTCGCCTCGCGTCTGACGTCGCGGCGCCACCCCCGCTGTTCGCGTACGCGTGGATCGCGCTAAGGTGCGTCACGGGGAAAGGGGGCCACATGGAACATGCGTTTCGAGCGCGGTCGGCGACACCGTGTCGCGGTACCTGGAGAACGGCGCGCGCGCTGGCGACGGTCCTGGCGATGGTGCCGGGCGTCGCGATCGCCTGCGACCAGGCGACGCGGCTGGAAGGCGTGCTGTCCATTCCGCAATGCGATCCGGCAACGTCCACGAAGGGATGCATCCCGGCTGGCGAGGCCCTGTACCAGGCCGGCACCGCGTTCGACATCGCGGACGTCTTCACCATCTCCCTGCAGACCAGTCCCTGGCGCATGTACGACGCCGAAGACCGCATCCTGACCGTGGACGAGGTGGCGGCACTGATCCGCGCGAAGCGCACCGACACGGACCGCGGGGTCTACCTTGCCGGCTCGTGGACGGCGGCCATGCCCGACGGTAGTGCCGCGACGCTGGCGCAGCGCCTGTCGAGCGCGCTGGACGGATTCCCGGTCGACGGCAGCGACGGTTTCCTGTGGATGAGCGCCACCGGCGAGCTGCGCACAACGCACCAGGCGTTCTCGGTCTGGAAGACCGGGCCGTATGCCGTGGAGCGCGGTGCCGAGGTGCTGACGGCGTTGGTGCCCGGGTGGGCGGCCCAGTTCGAGGAGCGCTTCGCCGAGGAGGGCAATGCCATCGGCGTGGTGCGCGCCGGCCTGGGCTACGACGTCTTCATGCTGTGCCAGCCGAGGGCCCTCGCTGCGTTCGAGCGGGCAGGCGACATGGGCAACGCCATCGGCGCCTACAACGCGGGCCTCATGCACGCCGAGGCGGGCGACCGCGCGGCGGCGATCACGTGGCTGCAGAAGGCACAGGCGCTGGGAGAGGGGAAGGCGGCGACTGCGTTGTCCCTGCTGGACGCACTGCCGGGCACGCAGGCGAAGTAAGCACAGCGCGACGGCAGGCATCGACAAGGGATGGGCATGAAGAGCTACTCATTGACGGGTGTCGCGGCGATCGCGTTGCTGGCGGTCTGCGATACGCGCGCGGAGGACCGGCATGTCGGCATGTCCTTCTTCGATGCCGGCGGGCGGGAATACACCACACACGATTACCGTGCCGAGATGGCGCAGCGCTATCCGGGAGTGCGTCCGACCCTTTTCCTGATCGTCACGCGCGACGACCGGAATCCGGAGTTCCGCAAGCAGATGGCGATCCTCGATACGCTGGATGCGGAAGCGCTGCAGGTCGTGTTCGTCGTCGGCAACGCGTCCGCCGCCGCAAAGCAGGGCTACTGGCTGGAACCGGAGGACGCGGATGCGCTGCTGGAGGATGGCGGTAGCTTCAGGTTCATCGCGCTGGGTGATGAGGGCGAGGTCTGTTTGTCCAGCAGCACCGCAATGGAGAGAGCCGCCTTGGTGACTGCCCGCAACACGCTGCACCCGGCGTTCGCGCGCTGCGCACCGGCGAGCGACTGACGAGCATTCGAGACGCTCCGTCCCTGTCCTCATCCTGCTGGTGCACAATGCAGCGCCTTGAATGGATCCCGGTGCACCGATGGATATTGAAGCGATGTTGAGTTCCGTCCTCCGCGAGGCGGGCTACGGGCCGGACGCCATCGGCTCGGCGATGCCGAGGATCCTGCGCATCCTGGAAGCCGAGGACGTGCGCATCGAGATGGGTCGCGCCTTGTCGCGCAAGGAGCACGAGTACGTCCGCCTCCAGCTCGAACTGGGCCTCAGCGTGCGCGAGGTCGTCGCAGGCCTGAAGAAGTAGCCGAGCCCATGGGCCGCAGCCATACGCATTCTCTCGCCGACACAGCCGGAAACACCCCATGCACACGGTAAGGGGCACCTGCCACTGCAAGGCCGTCGAGTTCGAGGTCGACCTGATCGACGGCCACCAGAACATCCGCCGCTGCAACTGCTCGATGTGCAGCCGCCGCGGCGCCATCATGGCCGGCGTCACCCTCGATCGCTTGCGCATCACCCGCGGCGAGGACAAGCTGAGCCTCTACCAGTGGAACACGAAGATCGCGAAACACTGGTTCTGCAGCGTGTGCGGCATCTACACCCATCACCAGCGCCGCAGCGTGCCTACCGAGTACGGCTACAACCTCGCCTGCATCGAGGGCATCGACCTCACCACGATCGGTGAGATCGGTGCCAGCAATGGTGCGGCGCAGACGCTGGTCCAGTCCTGATGTCATCTGTATGCGGTGTACTGAAAATGTCATCGTGTCGAGATGGAGAGCGTAGGTGAGGGAACCGGTGCTGATGGTGTGGGACTTCTACGACGGCGTCCGGTCCGGCATCGCGCTGTATCAAGGACAGTCGCATTACTTCGAATGTGGTTTCGACGAAGAGGAGGGCGAGCACACCGACGTCTTTGAACTCTGGCCCTTGGATGAGCCGATGATGGCGTTGGCCGCCGAACAATGGATGCTCTTTTGCGCGTGGGAACGGTGCTTCCGGGCAGGGGAAGTTCCGGCAGAGACGCATCCCGGTCATCGCGGACAGAATGCGCGCTACGACGAGATCGAGGACCGGATCAAAGACTTCCTCGACTCGCGCGTAGCGCCAGTTCATCGACTGCAAGCCACGTTCGAGCCGCGTGAGACCCAGCCAGAGAATTCAGTCGGTCCGTTCAAGGCGCTGGACGTCACCTGGCTCGACCTGGGGTGAACCAGCGCCTGCGCCGTACGTAACGCGCACCTAGCGAGCGGCTCACCCCACCTCCCGCTCCATCACCAGCTTCGCGCGCCTCTCCATGCGCACCGCTGCGGTCATCTCGGTCCTGCCGGTGACGCGGAACCCGAGGCGGGTGTACGCCTTCACCGCCCAGTCCGCGTGCGCCATCAGGTCGAGCCACAGATAGCGCGCGCCCGCGGCCGTGGCTTCGGCCAGCGCGGCCTCGAACAACGCACCGCCGATGCCTTGGCCGCTCGCCGGCCCCAGCAGGTAGAAGCGCGTGATCTCAGCACCGCCGTCGCGCTTCGATGCCGGACTGGGCACGCCCGTCACCAGCGTCAGGAAGCCCACCGGTGCGCCGTCGAGGGCCGCGATCCAGGTATGCGCATTGGCCGACTGCAGGCAGTCCGCGAACGCGTCGGCACGGAACGTCGCCAGCTTGTCGACCAGCCCGGCGGCATCCTCCCAGATGTCCGCATACGTGGCCGCGTAGGCTGCCGTACCGATCATCGACAGCAGGTCTGCATCCCGACGCGTCGCCCGCCGTACCGTCACCCGCGCCTTTCGATCCGTCATGCGTCTACTCCAGGGTCGTGGCGTCCATGTCGCCGCTCGACAGGATCATCGTCGGGGCTGGCGTTGCGGGAGGTGAAGCCCGCGAACGGGCACGGGTCCACCAAGCGCTTGACGGCGCGTCGTCCAGAACGTCTCCTTGTCGGGTGAAGGCTCAAGGATGGTGCTTGAACATGCGAAGAGTCCTGGTGGTACTGCTTTGTCTGCTGCTGCTGGCATGTGAGCGTCGACCTCCCGTCGTCAACGATGCGCCAAGCGATGCGGTACACGTCACCATCCTCACGACCGGGCTGCCGCCAGAAGGAAAGGTCTCGGCCATCGCGCACTATCTGGTGGAGGACGACCGATGCCTTCCTGTGGATTACAGCAAGGCCATTGGTGGGACGAAGCCGGAGATAACGCTGCAGCACGGGATTGCCGTCGAGCGGGTGGGTGACGGATCGTTCGTGTCGACGGCATACGGTGACCACTACGCGCCCACGGTGGTCAGGCGCGGCTACAGCGCCTGCATCTGGAAGCTTCAAAGCATCTCGGTCGGGTTCGACGTACGCAATGTGTCTCGCGTGTCGTTCCTCAAAGAGAGCGATATCGATTCGGGTGCCGCCAAGCATGAGGTCTGCCGTTTCCGCGATCCCGTACCGGCGTTCTGTCATGCGGAACCCGAAGACGAGCCTCTTTATTCGGGTGTCCGCATTGTGATTCAAGCCAACCGTAACCCACCACGCCCCGCCCTTCAGAGCGAGGTGCCGTCGGCCGGCAACTCGGCACCCGCCACGCCTTCCCTGCGCTGAGTTTTCCGATCCTGCCGACGGACATACGAGACCGCTTATGCCGCTCCGTTTTCGCATTGTTGCCATCCTGCTGTTCGGACTGATGTCCCTCCCGGCCCACGCTGCGCAGAGCAAGCTCGGCTTCACCGTCGACGCGAAGTTCGACCGCAAGGTGCTGGATGCCGACATCAGGCACGTCGAGGTGACCGTGGTCGCACCCGCGTCGCCGGCCTCGCGGGCGGGCCTGCAGGTCGGCGACGTGGTGCAGCAACTCAACGGCAAACCGCTGGTCGGCAGTTCCGCGCGCAAGTTCTTCGGCGACATGGGCAAGGTGAAGCCCGGCGACAAGGTGGCGCTGGTCGTGCTGCGCGCGGGCAAGCCGGTCGCGTTGGTGCTGGTGGCGGAGTAGCGCCGCGGTATGGCGCGGACGGGACCTGTGGACGCGCTCTTCCCACGTAAAGGTCCAACGACGGACGAAAACTGACAGCGTTGGCCTGAAAACACCCTTTCTTCGCACTAAGCGTCGACGTTCCCCGAAATACTTCCGGCGTCGGACAAAAGGTCGATGACGCGCCGGCGGCATCCCTCTGGCGGAGGATTCTCCAGGACAGGCCGTTCGGCCGTGCGGGTCCGCCGGCTGGGCTGATGAAGCCAGCGCGCATGAAGGTCGTCCGCTGCCGTGGCTGCCGGGATTCCGCTGCGGCCGGGTGCCGCCGCGGGATGGGAGGCGGTGCGGCTTGTGGGCCGTCGCGCCCGAACCTAAGATCGGACGGCGTCGTGGGGACGACGCACTCGGGGGCATGCGATGGGCGTGCCGCACACCGGCTCCATCTCCGGTGATCGGGACACAGGACATCACGAGGGGGAGTGCATGGAACTTGTCGGATTCATCATCGTTTTTCTCGTCTGCATGGGGATCGCCAAGGCGATCAACGCGATGCGCGGGCGGTTGACCGTCAATGGCGCGGGCATCTACCTGGCGCTGGCAGCCCTCTTCGTCGCCTGGAACGTATCCTTGGCGTGGGGCTCCGGGCTGCCGCCCTATGAGCTGGGCTACGCTTTCGGACGCAATGTCGGACCGGCCCTCATCGTGGGCGCCGTCGCTGCCTACTACTTCTTCAACTTCAGGACGGAGAAGGCGCATCAGCGGCATGTGCAGCAGCTGCGCGAAAAAAGAGCCGCCGAACAGCAGGTATGAGCGGCGTGCGGCGACTATCGCGGCTGGTCCTCCTGCTTCTGCTGACCGTGGCGTGCGGCTGCACGCCATCGCTGTCGCGCCTGGAAGCCAAGGCGCTGGTCGCCGCGCGCGAAGAGCTGCTCAGGCATCCCATCGGCGACATCGCACCCGCGGCATGGCCCGAGGCCGTCGTCCGGTTGAAGCCAGAACGTGTCTACCGTGACGAGCGGGGCATCTATCTCTACACCTACGAATTCGTCGTCGAGCAGAAAGGCATCTTCCTGCTGGATCCGGCATCGGACTTCATCCCGAGCGCAGACGCGGACCCCCGCTATGAGCTCGTCATCACCGATGTATTCATCTACCGCAGTGCGGGCTAGGGAAGCCCACCTGCTGGAAAATTCTCCCTGCTGCCGTTCACAAGGAGGTTCCATGGTTCGTCCCACCAGACTCGTACTCGTCGCATCGGTGCTGATTCTGGCCGGCTGCAGCACGCTGGTTACGCCGGCCGGGCAGTCCGTGTCCACCGACGCCTATAACCGTGAAATGTCCAGGCAAGGCACGCAGTACTACTGCGGCGACGGCAAGTGCGATCGTCCGCCGAGGCTGTTGAGTGCCGCTGCACCCCTGTACCCGCCAGCGGCACTGCGCGCGGGACAGTCGGGCGAAGCGTCGGTGTTGTTCGAGATCGACGAGCAGGGCGCCGTCACCAACGCGACACTGGAGACGGCGACCGCACCGGAGTTCGGTGAAGCGGCCCTCCGTGCGATCCGCTTGTGGAAATACCAGCCCGCCACGCTGGGCGGCAAGCCGGTCCGGGTCGGCCCCAGCAGGCAGAAGATTCCCTTCGAGTGGCGGTGACGGCGTCACGTCTGGTCGTCCTGATCGTCAGGGCTGACGTGCGGGGCGCGGTGCGCTGACTTCGCGATCACCTGTCCGGTCGTGCCCCCGTCTCCACCCACCCGGTCAGCACGCGGAACGCATCCTGGACCTGCTCGCCCGAGAAGTTGCAGTGTCCACCGGGAGCCGCCGGCAAGGTCAGCGGAGGTATGGCCGCACCCTGCGCGCGCCTTGCGTAGACCGGGCGGAAGCGCGGGGCGATGGTCGGGTCGTCGGCGTTGTCCAGCAGCACCAGCGGCTTCTGCAGGCGGCCGGTAAGCGCAGGCGCCGAGGTCGCGTAGTCCATCGCCTTCGCATCGCCCGCGTAGCGCGGCACGGCGGCGTTGAACGCGGCGTCGTCGCCGAAGCCGGTATAGCGCACCGCACCGTTGTCCACCGGCATGCCGCCGGCGCGCGTCACCATGTCGCGGAACACCAGGTAATGCAGGCCGATGATGCCGGGCAAGGCGTCGGCAGGGACTTCCAGCTTGGCAGCGAGTGATGTTGTCGCCTCGGTATCGCGCGGCAGCGCCGCGGAGACGATGTCCATCACCTCGCCCTGTCCGAGCGTGGGCGAGGCGGGATCCGACAGGCGATGCGCCGCGGCGCCGTCGCCCGAGGAAAACAACGCATCGAACGCGACCAGCGAGGTGAACAGCTCGTTCGCCAGCACGTCGCCCGGCAGGTTGGCCCCGCACAGCGACAGCGCGCCGTCGTAGTGCGCGGCCTGCTGTTCGATCGTGGCGATGGCGATGCCACCGCCCATCGACATGCCGACGAACCAGGTACGTTTCGGTTGCCCGTGCCGCTGCACGAAGTGCGCGCGCAGGCGCTCGCTGTCGGCAACGCCATCGCGCACCGCCCAGCCCTGCGTGGCATAGCCGCTCTGCGCCACCGCGTAACCGCCTGAAGTGAACATCGGGGTCGCCGGATCGGCCGGCCAGGGCGTCTCGCGCGGCACGCCGACCGGTTCGAAGCCGTGCGCCAGCACCACCAGTTCGCCGTTCCAGTCGGCCGGGATGTCGATGCGGTACGGCGCCTCGGCCAGCGTGCCGGTGTCTTCCACCGGCGGCGATACCGCGGTGGAGGCGTCCTGCGCGAACGCGGACGACACGGCGAGGTACAACGCGAACGACAGGCAGGTCAGGCGCATGGAATCTCCGTGTGAGCGATGCCGCGAGGGCGGTCAGTGGGCAAGCCTACCGCGGGGTGCGGGCGCACCATCCGTGGATCATCCCGGCCTGGTGGAAGCGCAGCGGCCGCAGGAAGCCGCCGGCTTCCGCCAGCGCGGCGACGCGGTCGGGCGGCAGGATGGCGACATCGCGCGCGTAGTTGGCGCGGATCTGCGTGAGCGCCTCGTCGTCGAGGCCGGCGCCGGACATCGTCTCCATCCACAGCTTCAGCATCGCGGGATAGTCGGCGGCCTCCGTATCCCAGGCGAGATCGGCCCATGCCAGCGTGCCGCCGGCCTGTAGGCGACGTGCGATCGCGGCGAAGAACGCGGTGCGCACAGCGGGATCGAGCAGGAACTGCGAGACCAGCAGGCAGGTGGCGCCGTCGAACGTCGCCAGGTCCGGCAGCGTGTCGACGAGGTCGGCGTGGAAAACGCAGCGGTCGGCGAAGCCTTCACGCTCGGCGCGCTCGCGGCAGGCGTCGATCATCTTCGTCGACGGGTCCAGCGCGACGAAGGTCCAGCGCGGGAAGCGCCGCGCGAAGTGCGCGATCTCGGCGCCCGTGCCCGCGCCGACGCACAGCACGTGCGCATCTTCCGGCAATCCCGCGAACACGGTCTCCATCAGGAACAGCAGGCTGTCGCGGATCGGCGCCATCCGCACCCAGCGCGCGTCGTAGCCGGCGGCCTGCTGGTCGAAGAGGGCATCGAGTTCGTGCTGCTGCATGGCGGTCTCCGCAGGGGTTTCATTCCACCCTACACGGCTCGTCAAGCCCGGCCCGGCGTCACCACATCAGGTCGTCGGGTACCTTGAACTGCGCGTAGTAGTCGTCGTCCTCGGAGGTGCTGGCCACGGCATCCGCCGGCTGGCCGTGGTCGAGCACGATCAGGCTGGCATCGCGTTCGCGCACTTTGTCGGCGGCCACGCGGGGCAGCAGTTCGTAGCGGTCGTCGAGATGGACGATGACCAGGGCGCCGGCCACCAGCTTCTTCTTCAGCTCGTCGTTGACCAGCACGGTGCGGATGGCGCCGTCGGCGCTGAAGCGGTACTCCACCTCGCCGGTGCGCGGCACCTTGCGGTCGCTGATGATCTGGCGCGCCTGCGCACGCAGTTCGGCAGTGCGCGCCTGCGCCTTGCGCTCGGCTTCCAGCGCACGGTCGCGCTCGGCCTTCTCGGCACGCGCGCGTTCGGCGTCGCGCTGGATCTCGCTGGGGGCGGCGGGTCCCTTGCCGTGGCGCGCCTTGTTCTGTTCGCGCGCGACCTCGGCCAGCTTGGACTTCTTGACCAGTCCGGCCTTCAGCAGCTGCTCCTGCAGCGGATTTCCCTTTGCCATGGCGTACGTGCTTCGTGGTGATTTCGCGGCATCATACCCGCCCGCCACGCCGTCGACGCCCGCCCCCGATGGATCCGCTGAAGTACCTCGCCGGCTACCCGCAGGATCTGCAGGCCCGCGTGCGCGCGCTGATCGCCGAGGACCGGCTGAGCCCCATGCTGGCGAAGAAGTACGCCCAGCCGCACACGGTGCGCAGCGACGGCCAGCTGTACGACTACGTGCAGGCGCTGAAGGAGCAATACCTGCGCCGCTCGGTGCCGCTGGGCAAGGTGGTGTACGACAGCACGCTGCAGGTGATGAAGCACGCGCTGGGCACGCACACCACGGTCTCGCGCGTGCAGGGCAGCCGGCTGAAGGCCAGCCGCGAGATCCGCATCGCCACCGTGTTCCGCGACGCCCCGGCCGAGTTCCTGAAGATGATCGCCGTGCACGAACTCGCGCACCTGAAGGAGTCCGACCACAACAAGGCCTTCTACCAGCTGTGCACGCACATGGAAGCGGACTACCACCAGCTGGAATTCGATCTGCGGTTGTATCTGACTCAGATGGAGATGGGTGCGGGGAAGTAGGGCGCGCTGATGCCGGCAACGGAAGCGGGTTTCGCTACCGTCGCCAAGCGGTCAGGGTTTCGCGCACTGCCGTACCAGCCATGCGCGGGCGGCCTGCAGCGGCTGGTCCGTAGCCTCGTCCGGCAACTCCGTTATGAACGATGCCCTTGCGGTCGAGGATGCGTGCGGTGGTAAGCCCGACCATGCCGCCGTTCGCCAGCCGGATCGTCTGGTTCGCCGTCGTCAGGCCGCGCGTGGGTTGGCCGAAGAAGCGCACGTTGCGTTGGCCCTTGAAACCGAGAGCAAGGATCTCGCCGGAACTCATCGTGCCCGGTCCCAGGAGGATCGCCACCTGAGGTGGTTTGCGTACCATTACCGGCAGGTCCACGCGCGGGAACACACTGTCGCCCATCCGCAGCAGGCCGTCGTCGACATTGACGACCTGCCGTTCGTCGTGGCGTCCCTGGAAGGTTTCCACCACACCATCGTCGTACAGCGGTGCGATGCCACCCATCATGGGCCACATGTTGCCGCCAGCGTTGTGCGCAACGTCGACTACCAGGCCACAACGCGCGTCTGCCAGGGCCTGGTTGAGTCCGTCGCGCACCTCCCGTGTCGCCGCCGGGATTTCGCCTGTCCTGCCAGCCCACGCGTGGATCGTCAGATGGCCGACGCCGTCCGCCGTGTCGTATGCGGTCGCGATGCGCCGCGATGATGCCGGAGGTTTCGACGAGGGCATCGCGTGGGACACCACGCCAGCCGAGCCGGAGACCGGAGAAGCGGGCGGCACATAGAAGGAGTGGCCATCCTTGAGTGCCCTGAGTACATGCCAGATCGCCGCCGTGCGTCCGCCCTCGCCTGGCGCATTCGCGAGCAGGGCATAGGCCTCGCGCTCCACCCTGGGCCAGTCCGGCGCTTCGCCGTTCATGCCTTTCGTGCGCGCAGCGATGATTACTTCATCGAGGATAGCGTCGGCGGCCCGCAGCGGCGTCGCGACGAACAGCAACAGTATGGCGATCGCCAGGGAGGTGGCGTGACGAAACATCATGAGTGCAGTCCTTTGCGTGGCGGATTGATGGGAGGTGACGCGACGTCGCCAACTGTCCTTCAAGGCAGCCGCTTGAACGTCGTGGTCTGCAACACCGGCTGGCCGTCCTTGCTGAAGAAGGCCTTGGTCTCGGTCAGCGTGGCGCCGTCGGCGCTCACCGAATAGATGCGGGTGGACGAGGGCGTGCCCTGGTAGGCCAGCTGCACCACGACCACGTTCGGTGCCGGCATCTTCGCGGTGCCCACGTCGGCCCAGTAGCTGCCGCTGACCTTGCCCGGCGTGCCATCCAGCGCCAACGTGGCGGCCGAATCCATCTTGCCGCCGTCGGGCGCGATGATCTCTATGTCGGTCTGCCACGTACCAGCGTCGGGTTGCGCGAACGTCAGCGTGACGCTCTTCGGACGCGCGTCCGGCGGCATCGGCAACGATGCGATATCGAGCGCCCAGCGTCCGACCAGTGGCGACGCAGCGAATGCGGGGACGGCGTGCAGCAACAGAGCCGTCAGCAGCAGGGTAGACAGGGTCTTCATGGTGGCTCCCGTCAGGCGGACCGCGCGACCATGCCACCGTCGATGCAGACCTGTCCAGCCGAGGGACGTCGCGATGGTGGCAGTACTGGTGTCCAGCACTCGCCTGCCGGATGATGCGCATCGCCAGATGATGCAGGAGCGAGCGCCATGGACGACGACAGGCCGTATGGGTACGAAGTCTCGCTGAAGATCGAGCATCCCTCGATGCATCCTGCTTTCGTGACCGCCGCATTGGCGATGGAGCCCAAGGTGGCGTGGGCGGTGGGTGAGCCACGGCGCGACCGGCATGGCGCCGTCGTCCCGGGGGTGCGCGAACAGTCCTACTGGCTGCACAGCTTCGGCGAGGGAGACGACAACCTCACCTCATTCCTGCAGGAGATCGTGTCGCGCCTGGAGCCTCATGCTGCATTCTTCCGCGAGCTGGGCGCCACGGGAGGAGGGTTGCAGCTGTTCGTCGGGTACTTCGTCAGCGCGCCGAACACGTATGTCGCCCTCGATCCCGACCTGATGGCGCGCTGCGCCGCATTGGGCGCGCATCTCTACTTCGACATCTATGCCTGATCCGGGATCGCCCGCATGACGGACGTTCCGCCCTACAACGCCCGGCTGATCGTGAAGCTGCCGAACACCGGCGCTTCCTGCTGGCCTTCGAACTCGCGGCTGCGGTAGTAGCGCGCCAGCGCGAACTTCCAGCGGCCCTTGGTGATTGCCAGGCCCGCGCCGACTTCGCCGACGAAAGACTTCTTGTCCACGCTGTGGCTGTCCTTCCACGTGTTGCCGTCCAGGGTGATGTCGCGCAGCACCCAGCGCGCATCGGTGGTCAGGAACAGATGGAAGCCGACCGGCCCGCCGGGCGAACGGCTGCGCGTGGGCGCGGTGTTCTCGCCGGCCGGGCGCAGCGGCGTGCTGCCGAAGTCGTCCGGCAGGTGGCGGCCGAAGCGCAGCTCGGCGCCGGCGTTCGCGTAGGTCGCCAGGTTGCCGAGGCTGCCGCCGTAGTGGGTGATCGCATCCCAGCCCCAAGTGCCTTTCTCTTCCGGCGAGAAGCGGCGCATGCGTTCGTGGACGATGCGGAACACCGGCTCGTCGCGCAGCTGGTTGTCCCAACCCTGGAAGGGCTCGTCGCCGAGCATCTTGTGCACTTCGTTCTGGATCTGTTCGCCGCGTGCGGACGGCCCGACGATGCCGAACTGCAGTTGCGTGGTGCGCAGGTGGTCGCCGTTGCGCGCGTTATAGCCCAGCCCGACCAGCAGCGCCGCCGCATACGGCCGGTCGTCGACGATCAGGTCGCTGCGGGTGAAATCGGTGGGGGTGAAGATGGCGTGCGCGAAGGTCGCCACCATGTTCTGCTGCTCGAAGCCTTCCGGCGTCAGCGCGTTGAGATAGCCGTTCACCCAGCGCGCCAGTCGCGGCAGGCAGGGATCATCGGTGTAGTCGGTCAGGTTGGGCGAGACCAGCGTGAGCTGCACACCGTTGCTGTAGCCCTGGTCCTGGTTGCCGAACAGGTCGTTGTCGACGCGGAAGTTGACCGTCGGCGGCAGGTCGGTGCGACGGTCGCACTGGTCGGCGGCGAAGGCGCCGGTGGAAGCGAGAGCGGAGAGAGCGAGGAAGCGGCTTGCGATCCGTGCGCGCGAACTCATCAGGACACCTGGCCTGCGGACGTAGGGGGAGGAACATGGTGTCCGTCCCCGCGTGAAGACCGCATGCGCGTCAGTGCACCAGCCGCGCCGCCACGCTGTCGAGGTCGTAGCCGAAGCCGCCGTCGAGGCGACGCACGATGTCGGCGCTCGCCGCGGCATGCAGGAAGGCTGGCGTGATCTGGTAGCCGTCCGGAGACACGCCGATGTGGCTGGCGGTGCGGCTGTCGCCTTCGGCCTGGCTGACCAGGTCGCCGAACGCGACCACGCGCAGCACCAGCGAGGCTTCCTCTTCCAGCGTCAGGCCATGCCCGCCGATCTGGCGCGCGATGACGTTCATGCCGGTGCAGGCGAGATCGTCGCCGTCGTACTCGCCGACCGGCATCGCGCCGTTCATCACCGCCTGGAACACGTCGATGCCGAAGTTCAGCAGGGCAGGATCGACCGCAACCACGTCGACCGCATGACGCGGCAGTTCGTCGTACCGTTGGATCTGGGGCATGGCCGGCTCCTCGGTTCGTCGGGGGAAGGTCCGTTCTAGGCAGGCGGGCGGAAACATGGCGTGACGAGCGCCGATGCACGGTATTCACGAGCCGGAACCGTGCACAACGCGGCGACCACGACAGCGCTACCATCGGCGCATGAGCACCTCCGCCGCCATCCGCTTCACCGCCCCGCTGCACCGCCCGGCCGAACCCAAGGGCGCCACGTGGACCTTCCTGGTACTGCCGCAGGCCGCCAGCGCGAAGCTGCCCGCGCGCAGCATGACGACGGTGGAGGGCACGTTCGCGGGCCAGCCGTTCCAGGCCACGCTGGAGCCGGATGGCGAAGGCAGTCATTGGCTGAAGGTCGAGAAGGCATTGCGCGAGGCAGCGGGTGTCGCCGCCGGCGACAAGGTCGACCTGGTGATCGCGCCGGTAAAGGACGAGCCCGAGCCCACCGTGCCCGCCGACATCCGCAAGGCGCTGGCCGCCGCACCGGAAGCGAAAGCCGTCTGGGCCAGCCTCACGCCGGTGGCGCGGCGCGACTGGATCCACTGGATGACCTCCGGCAAGAAGGCCGAGACGCGGGTGAAGCGCATCACCAGCGGCTGCGACATGCTCGCGTCCGGCAAGCGCCGCGCTTGCTGCTTCGACCGCTCCGGCATGTACAGCAAGGGCAACATGGGCGCGCCGGTCGCGGCGGACTGAGCCGCCGCGCCCTCGTCACCGGCGGGCGTAACGTTCCACATATGCGATGGCTGCAGCGCAACCGTCTTCACTGCGCATCCGGCTACCTAGGTCAGCGGCCCGGCGGCGCGCGCCGTCGCTGCCTGCAAAGACGACCGCTTCTCGGAGTTTGCCGGCCGTGATCGAAGCACCCTTCAGCGTGTGGGCCATCACCCCGGCATCGCGCAGGCGCGCGTTCCAGAAGAACTGGTCGCCCGCGAACGGCACGATGACCGAGGGAATGCCGGCGCGACACGTGGAATGCGTGGTGCCCGAGCCGCCGTGATGGATCGCCAGCGCGCAGCGTGGCAGCAGCCAGTCGTGCGGCACGTGGCCGATGGCATGGACGTTCGCCGGCAGCCGTGTCGTGTCGATGCCGCTCCAGCCTGCGTTGAACAGCGTGCGCCGCGAACCCAGTGCACCAACCACGGCGTCCACCAGCCTCGCGTTGTCGAAGCCGGCCATGCTGCCGAAGCCGACATAGACCGGTGGTTCGCCGGCATCGAGGAAGGCGCGCAGTTCGTCGGAAGGCGTGAACGCCGTCGCCAGCGGCGGTATCCACTGCCCGCAGACATGCGCGTTGTCCGGCCAGTCCGTGGGGCGCGGCACCAGTGCGGGCGACACGCCGTACAGCATCGGGTGGTCGGTCCACAGTGTGCGTCGTGGCGGCAGGCCTGCCTGCTCGCGTGCCCGGTTGGTTGCTTTGCGGAACAACCGCCAGCTCAGTTGCCCGAACAGCGTGTGGCTGGTGTGGTTGAACAGGCGGGGCGGGGTGAACGGCAGGAAGGGCGAGGCGAACACGGATGTCGGCGAGATCGGAATCAGCATCGCGCCGATCGCCGGCACGCGCAGTGCTTCGGCGGCCGACAGGCCGACGAAGGCGGCCAGGCCCGAGACGATCACCGCGTCGCAGCCGCGACCGGCTTCGATCGCCTGGTACAACCAGTCGCCGCTGTGTGCGATGGTGAGCTTGGCGAGGTTGCGCGTGATGTCGCGCATCGCACCGTCGGCGGCGATGGTCGCGCGGATATCGCCGGCCAGCGCCCGGGCCGGCACGCCGAGCGCCTGCGCGATGCCGAGCGTGCTGGCGTCGCCGAGCAGCTCGACCTCGTGCCCGGCCTGCATCAGCGCATGGCCCAGCGCGGCCAGCGGGCGGGTATCGCCTTCGGTGCCGTAAGTGATGATCAGCAGCTTCATGCGCGGAGGATACGCATGCGGGACCTCTCCGCAGTGAAGCGGCAGGCGAACCGGAACTCAGGGAAGGAGGGGCTGCGCGCCGTCGGTGTGGATCACGACCAGACGCTTGCTGCGGAACGGCAGGCTGACTTCCGTCGCACCTCCATCATCGAGGCGTTTGCCCTTCAACATCGTCGCGCAGTCGCCGCGGATGGGGCAGCGGTCGATCACGACCTGGAGGTCGTCGCCTGCCGTCCGGTAGGACACGCCGGCGGCGTAGTAGAGGCTCTCCGGCGGCGAGATGAAACGGATTCGTACGTTGCCGTCATCGCCCGCCTGCGCGACGACCGGCTGCACGGCGTTGCTGGAATAGTGCGGTTCCAGCGCCGCGCCCGCACAGGCGGCAACGGACGCCAGCATGAGGACCAGCATGCCGAGTGGCAGGGGAAAGCGGTGCGTCATCGCGCGTGATCCTCTGGCTGACCCTGTCGTCCGATGCCGCCCGACTCTAGTGCGTACATCCATGTAGGACAAACCGCCGGACTTCATTCACGCGCATGCACGACGGAAAGAAGAAGGCCCGCTTGCGCGGGCCTTCGTGGGGTCGTGAACACGCCGTAGCTTACTTCAGGCCGCGGTGCTCCAGCAGCGGTTCGACGCTGGGATCCTTGCCGCGGAACTCACGGTAGGCGGCGGCGAGATCGCGCGAGTGGCCGATCGACAGCACCTTGTCGCGGAACGTCTGGCCGTTCTGGCGGGTCAGGCCGCCGTCCTCGCGGAACCACTGGAAGGCGTCGTGGTCGAGCACTTCCGCGCCGAAGTAGGCGTAGTAACCGGCCGCATAACCACCGCCCCAGATGTGGCTGAAGTAGCTGGTGCGGTAGCGCGGCGGCACCGCGGCGATGTCCACCTTGTACTTGGCCAGCGCCTGCTTCTCGAACGCGTCGACGTCCTGCTTGCCGGCGCCGGCCGGCTGCAGGTGCCACGCCAGATCCAGCAGCGCGGCCGACAGGTATTCCGTGGTCGCGTAGCCCTGGTTGAACGTGCGTGCCTTGACGATCTTGTCGACCAGCGCCTGCGGCATCGCCTCGCCGGTCTGGTGGTGCTTGGCGTAGTTGGCGAACACCTTCGGGTCCAGCGCCCAGTGCTCGTTGAACTGCGACGGGAACTCGACGAAGTCGCGCGGCACGTTGGTGCCGGCCACGCTCGGGTACTGCGTCTTCGAGAAGAAGCCGTGCAGCGCATGGCCGAACTCGTGAAACAGCGTGGTCACGTCGTCGAAGCTCAGCAGCGCGGGCTGGCCGGCGGCGGGCTTGGTGAAGTTCTCCACGTTGTAGACCACCGGGATGTCGCCGGTCAGGCCGTTCTGCTCGACGAAGTTGCCCATCCACGCGCCGCCCTGCTTGCTCTCGCGCTTGAACGGATCCAGGTAGAACAGCGCCAGCTGCTTGCCGTCGGCGTCCATGATGTCGAACACGCGCACGTCCGGGTGGTAGACCGGGATGTCCTTGCGCTCCTTCGCGGTGATGCCGTACAGCGCGTGCGCGGCGAAGAACACGCCGTCCTTCAGCACGCGGTCCAGCTCGAAGTAGGGCTTGATCTGCGACTCGTCCAGGTCGAACTCGGCCTTGCGGACCTGCTCGGCGTAGAAGTCCCAGTCGGCCGCGCCGGCGGTGAAGCCGCCCTTCTGCGCGTCGACCACGCCCTGGATCTTGGCCAGCTCGGCACGCGCACGCGCGGTGGCGGCGGGCACGGTGTCGGTCAGCAGCTTCAGCGCGACCTCGGGCGTGCCGGCCATCTGGTCGGCGATGCTGTAGGCGGCGTAGTTCGGGAAGCCGAGCAGCTGCGCCTTGCGCGCACGCAGTTCGGCAAGGCGCTGGATGGTGGCGCGGGTGTCGTTGGCGTCGCCCTTCTCGGCGCGGCCCAGCGAGGCGGCCATCAGCTGCTCGCGCAGCGCACGGTCCTTCAGCGACCCGAGCGACGGTTGCTGGGTGGTGTTCTGCAGGCTCAGCAGCCACTGGCCGTCCTTGCCGGCGGCCTTGGCGGCATCGGCCGCAGCAGCGATGGCGCCTTCGTCCATGCCGTCGAGCTTCGCCTTGTCGGTCACGAACACGCCACCGGCATTGCCGGCGGCCAGCAGCTTGGTGCCGAACGCGGTGGTCAACGAGGACTCTTCGCTGTTGAGTGTGCGCAGTTCGGCCTTGTCGGCGTCGGACAGCTGCGCGCCGGCGCGGACGAAGCCGTCGTAGGTGTGCTCGACCACGGTCTTCTGCTCAGGCGTCAGGCCGAGCGTGTCGCGCTGGTCGTAGACCGACTTCACGCGGGCGAAGAGCTTCGGATCCAGGTGGATGCTGTCGCTGTGTTCGGCCAGCTTCGGCGCCAGCGCTTCTTCGGCGGCCTGCAGCGCGGGATTGGTGTTGGCGCCGGTCATCGCGAAGAACACGGTGGTCGCGCGGGTCAGCAGCGTGCCGCTGCGCTCCAGCGCCTCGAAGGTGTTGGCGAAGGTCGCCGGCTCGGCGCTGTCGGCGATCTTGCGGACCTCGGCGAGGTGCTGGCGCATGCCTTCCTCGATCGCCGGCTGGTAGTCGGCGTCCTTGATCTTGTCGAACGGCGGCGCCTGGAACGGCAGCGCGCTGGCGGTGAGCAGGGGATTCGCGCTTTCGGCGGACGTGGCGGCAGTGGCGGGCATGGCGGATTCGGCAGCAGGGCGGTCGCCGCAGGCGGACAGGGCGACGGCGATGGCGGAGGAGAGCAACAGCGTACGCAGCATGGAGAGGCTCCGGAACGGACAGCGGGAAGTACGACGGGATCGCCCGTCACGGTGGTGGACCGGCGCATAGCGTGCGCCAGTCGACGCCGGTCGGGGAGTGCCCCGGTCGATCCGCCGCGATGGGCAAAGCGCACGCCGTGGCGCCACCGGTGGACAGGGCCGGAAGGACGGATGCGGTATCCTCCACGCCCCCCGCAGGAATCCATCCGATGAGTCAGTCCGACGACAAACCCGGCAAGGTGAGCCAGGCGCAGGCCGAAGACGCCGTGCGCGTGCTGCTGGAGTGGGCGGGCGAGGACCCCACGCGCGAAGGCCTGCTGGATACGCCCAAGCGCGTCGCCAAGGCGTACCGGGACTGGTTCAGCGGCTACCAGATGGATCCGCGCGAGTACCTGGCGCGCACCTTCGAGGAAGTCGCCGGGTACGACGAGATGATCGTGCTGCGCGACATCGAGTTCGAAAGCCACTGCGAGCACCATATGGCCCCGATCATCGGCCGCGCGCACGTGGGCTATCTGCCGGACGGCAAGGTGGTCGGCATCAGCAAGCTGGCGCGCGTGGTGGACGTGTATGCGCGCCGCTTCCAGGTGCAGGAGAAGATGACCGCGCAGATCGCGCAGTGCATCCAGGACGTGCTGCAGCCGCGCGGCGTCGCCGTCGTGGTCGACGGCGCGCACGAATGCATGACCACGCGCGGCGTGCACAAGCGCGGCGTCAGCATGGTCACCAGCAAGATGCTGGGCACGTTCCGCGAGGACGCACGCACGCGCGCGGAGTTCCTGCGGTTCATCGAGACGGGTCACAACCGCCGTTGACGGGCGCCGATGTCCGATCCAGGTGGAGGGGTGGGCGTGGGAGCGACGTAAGTCGCGATGAATCGCCGCGGAGGCCCCTTCGCGACTTACGTCGCTCCCACAAACAGCCAGCCCTGCCATGACCCTCTGCCCCTGCGGCACCGGCCGCGATTACGCCGCCTGCTGCGGCCGCTACCACGCAGGCGAGCCTGCGCCCGATGCCGAGTCACTGATGCGCTCGCGCTACAGCGCCTTCGTGCTCGGCGATGCCGACTACCTGCGTGCCAGCTGGCATCCCGATACGCGCCCGGCCGAACTGGGGCTGGATGCGCCGGGTGCGGCGAAGACCACGTGGCTGGGGCTGTCAGTGAAATCGCACCGTGCGACCGGATCAGAGACGGCCGAAGTCGAGTTCGTCGCGCGCTACCGCATCGGCGGTGGCAGCGCGGTGCGGATGCAGGAGTCGAGCCGCTTCGTCCGCATCGAAGATCGCTGGTACTACCTCGACGGCGAGCATCGCTGAGCGCGCCGGCGCGTGCCGGCAGGCCTAGTCCAGCAACGCGAAGGTGCCGGTCCGGTCGAGTGCCTGCACCTGTGCGCGCGTGCGCTGGACGGCCGGATGCCCGGGTTCGAAGGTGGCTTCCACGTGCGCAAGGGCGTCTGCCAGCAATGCGCGGGCGTGGTCGCGGTCGTGGGCCCGGAGCGCGATCATCGCGCGCAGCATCAGGGCGTTGCGCAGCACGAACCGGTTGTTGATGGTGGCCAGGTGCTGGCGCAGCGGCACAACGAGGTCGGCCAGCAGCGCGTCGGCGTGCG
Organism: Pseudoxanthomonas sp. LjRoot143; assembly: GCF_964252945.1. NCBI lineage: Bacteria > Pseudomonadati > Pseudomonadota > Gammaproteobacteria > Lysobacterales > Lysobacteraceae > Pseudoxanthomonas > Pseudoxanthomonas sp. LjRoot143. The sequence goes on from NZ_CAXUPM020000001.1 coordinate 4,038,716, forward strand.
TGTGATCTCCCTCGTCGTAGGCGACCCGCGCGAGCAGGTAGTGGTTGTAGAACCCCATGCTGTAGGCCGGCGGATAGGCTTTGAGCGCGCCCTCGTTCTGTTCCAGCAACCGCTGGGCCCGTGCCCTGTCGCCGTCGCCCGCGCGCAGCATGAGGCCCTGGGCCAGCGTGATCCGGTACAGGGGCTGCAGCGGGAGGTGGCTGCGGTCATGCGCGTCGTGCACCTGTTCCATCAGCGCGATGGCTTCGTCCAGCGTGGCGGCACGCGAGGCGGTGTCGCTCGACAGGATCAGGCGCCGGGCGAGCATGTTGCGGACGCGCAGCACGGTCTCGTGCCGTTCCGGGTAGGTGGCGGTCAGCAAGGCCTCGGCACGGCGCAGCAGCGCGACGCCGTCGCTCTCGCTGGACCGGCCGAAGACGCCCAACAGCGATCGCACGCGCAGCACGTCGGCGAATTCCGGATGCTGCTCCCCATAGTGCTGACGGACGATCCGCTCGGCGTGCTCGATGGAGGCCGCGCACGTCTCGAGCTGGCCGCCGGCGCACTGCAGGTTGGCCACCACGCGCCAGGCGCGGCCCACCAGCGGGTGCGCGTCGCCCAGGCGGCGCCGATAGTCGGAGAGCAGGTCGTCGGCGATCGTCTGGCCCTCCTCCACGCGGTCCTGCAGCAGCAGGTTCTGCGCGCGGATGCGACGCGCGTCGTTGGCGACCAGCGGAAAGTCCCTTTCGGCCAGGGCGATCGCGCGCTGCAGGTCGGCATCGGCCTCGGCGAACCGGGCCAGGCGCGTGCTCCAGTAGCCGCGCAGGATCAGCAGTTCCGCCTGCGAGGACGCCCGTCCGTGCTGCCCGGCCAGTGCCAGCGCCTCGTCCAGGGCGCGGCGTGCCGCGTCCGGTTCGGCCATGTCCCAATGGCTGCGCGCCAGTTCGGTCAGCAGTTGCAGGTGGGCCGTGGTGTCGTCGGCGCCATCGGGCACGGCCAGCCCCTCCCGAGCGGCAGCCTGCGCCTCGCGCGGCTTGCCGTGCAGGTTGAGCAGCGCGGCAAGCGTGGCCTGCGCCGTGGCCCGGGCCGCGGGATCATCGCCCTGCAGCCGGGCGGCTTCCTGCGCGAGCCGGACCGCACGCGGATAGTCGCCGAGCACGCTGTAGTTGCGCGCCAGCATCGACAGCCCGCGCGCCAGTACGACCGGATGCTCCTGCAGCGGCAGGGCGCGGACCCTGCGTTCGGTGTCCTGCAGCAGCGCGCGCGACGACAGCGGCGTATCGCCGAGGCCCGACACGGTGGCATGGCCCAGCATCTGTTCGAATACCTGCGACAGCGCGAGGCTGGACCGGGTCTCGTCGGCCGCGCTGCGTTCCCGCCAGGCGATCACGCCCAGGCTGCCCGCCATCACCAACACGGCCAGCGCGAGCAGCGATGCAGTCAGCCGGTGGCGCTGCAGAAGCCGCCCCGTGCGATAAGCCATGCCGCCGGCGCGCGCCTGCACGGGCCGTTGCTGCAGCCATGCCGCCAGATCGTCGCGCAGGGCGGCGATGGACGGGTAACGCTGCCCGGGGTCGCGCGCGATGCAGCGCGCGGCGATGGCATCCAGATCGCCCGACAGCGCACGCGCCAGCTCGCCCGACGTGTCGAAGCCGCGGGCCAGCGCGATGGATGAGGCTCCCTGCGCCGCGAGATGCGACATCAGCGAAGGACGATGCTCGTGCTGCATCAACACCGTCGACAACAGGCGCGTGGAGGCATGCGGCAATACGCCGCCGAGCAGGCGGTACATCAGCACGCCCATCGACCACACGTCCATGGTGACGGCGGGGAGGGCGCCGGACAGCGCTTCGGGCGCGGTATAGCCATCGGAAGCCGCGAGCCGCGGCACGGCTTCAGGGCTTGCGAGCGAGACGGTCAGGCCGAAATCCAGCATCTGCACCTGGCCGGTGTCGTTGACCATCAGGTTGGAGGGCTTGATGTCCTGGTGCAGCACCAGCCGTTCGTGGGCGTAGGCGAGGGCGTCGCAGGCCTGCACCAGCAGTTCCACGCGCCGGCGCAGCCCGGCGCCGCGGGCGTCGCACCAGGCGTCGATCTGTGCGCCGTGCACGTAGCGCATCGCGAACCAGGGCTGTCCGTCGGGCTCGACGCCGCCGTCGAACAGCGTGGCGATGCCGGGATGGTCCAACGCCGCGAGCGCTTCGCGCTCACGGCGGAAGCTCTCGACCAGCCGCGGCGATGTCAGTTCGCCGCGGATGCACTTCAGCGCGACGCGCTGCTGGTACTGGCCGTCGTCGCGCCAGGCCTCGTACACCGTGCCCATGCCGCCGGATGCCAGCACGCGTTCTATCCGCCACGGCCCCAGCCGGCTGCCGACCCGAGCGTCCGCCGCGTCGCTGATCATCAGCGCAGACGATCCTGGGGACAGCGCGTCCAGGGCGATCCGCGGCAATGTATCGTGTTCGCCCGCTTCCAGGGCTTTGTCCGACGCCAGCAGCGCTGCCAGCGCGCGGTGGGTATCCGGGTCGCGTTCCAGGAGCCCGGCCAGCAGCGCGGCGCGCTCTGCGGGCGGCATCGCCACGCAGTCGTCGAACAGCGCCAATGCACGGGCGAATGCCGGGCTCATGCCGGTCGGGTAGAGAGGGAGTGGGAGTGCGCCAGGCGGCCGGTGCGATCGAATGCGGACAGCATGTCTTCCAGTCTTCGCGCCGCCGGGTGTCGTGGGCCGAACGACGCCTTCGTGTGCCGTAGGGCGTCGACCAGGAACACCCGCGCCTGCCTCCGGTCGCCGCGTCCGGCGGCGATCTCGGCGCGCAGCAGCCAGGCATCGCGCAGGGAGAAGCGGTTGCTGGTGACGGCCTGGTGGCGTGCGAGCCCGGGCAGCAGGGCGAGTACCCGCGCCTCCGCACCCGGGGCATCACCTTCGCGAAGCAGCAGCTGCGCCTCGCACAGCCCATCGCTGAAGCGCGCGCTGTAGCCTTGCGGATAAGGTGCCATCACGCGCAGGTTTTCCGCCAGCAGGGCGCGCACGCGCGCGCGGTCGCCAGGGGTATCCCGCGCCAGCAGCGCCTGCGCCAGCGTGGACCGGTGGTTCGGTCGCAGCGGCACCCCCGTCGCGCTCTGTCGCGCCAGCGGCGCCTCCAGCAGTGCGAGCGCCTCGTCGAGGTTGCGCGCGCGTGCCTGCGGACTCGCGGGCCGTGCCGCGAGCAGGCGGCCACCCAGCTCGGTCTGCATCTTCTGGGTATGTTCGTTGCCGCGGGGATACCACGCCCGCATGATGGCGTACGCGCGCCGCAGCAGCGGAATGTCCGCGTCGGACTCGGGCTGCCGCCATGCGGCCAGCTGCGACCGGATGCGGAGCACGTCCGCGTAATCCGGATGCGACTCGCCTAGCGACTGGCGCACGACCACGTCGGCGCGTCCGATGGAGGTCGCGCACGCGTCCAGCTGCGCGTTGACGCACTGCGCATTGGCCAGGCGCCACCATGCGCGGCCGACGAGCGGATGCGCTTCACCGAGCCGCTTGCGCGCCTCTTCCAACTGCACACGCGCCACCTGTACCGCCTCGGTCGCGCGTTCCTCCAGCAGCAGCAAGCCAGCCAGCGAATGGCGCGCCTCGTTGGCGACCAGCGGAGCGCTCGCGCCAGCCAGGGCGATGGCCTGCTTCATGTCGCTCTCCGCGTCGCGGATGTGGCGCAGGCGGGCGTGCCACGAGCCGCGCTGCCGGTGGAGTTCCGCCTGCGCGACGCGGTTGCCCGATTGTTGCGCGAGCGCCATGGCCTGTTCGAGCGTCTTCTGGGCCTGCGCCCGCTGCAACTCGTTCCATTCGCTGCGGGCGATCTCCATCATCACTTGCAGCCTGACAGGCCGCTCATCGTCGGGCAGCGCCGCCAGCGCGAGCCGCGCTACCTGCTGTGCCTCCGCATGCTTGCCCTGCAGATTGAGCAGGGACGCCAGCGTGGCCTGGTCCTGCGCATCCGCGACCGGATCGCCCGCGGTCAGCGCCGCCGCCTCGCGTGCGAGCGCGGTGCCGCGCGGATAGTCGCCGAGTACCGTGTAGTTGCGGGCGAGGATCGCCAGGCCACGCGATAGCACGGCGGGATGCCTATCGCCGGCGACGGCCCGTATCCGCCCTTCCGTATCCTGCAGCAGTTCGCGCGAGGTCAGCGCGGTATCCCCCAGTCCCGACAGCGTGGCGATGCCCAGGGTCTGCTCGAACACGTCCGACAGGGCCAGCGTCGCAGCCGCCTCGCGCGCGTTGCGCTCGACCTGCCAGGCAGCGACGCCCGCGCCGACAACACACGTCACCAGGAGCAGGCTGGCCAACCCGACCGCGATGCGATGCCGGCTGACGAAGCGACCGCCGCGATACAGCACGCCTCCGTTCCGCGCCTGCACGGGACGTCGCCGGCGCCAGGCGAGCAGGTCGTCGCGCAAGGCGATGGCCGATGCATAGCGTTGCGCCGGATCGAGCGCGATGCAGCGCAGTGCGATGGCATCCAGATCCCCGGCGAGTCGGTGCGCCAGCGTGCGCCCGTCGCGGTGGCCGCGCACGCATGCGGCCGCGGCGGGCATGTCGCCGGCCACCTGCGACATCGACGCCGCCCGAGGAGGGGTGCCCTCCTTCACCAGCCACCAGGGCGAGGCGGTGACGGGCAGTCGATCGCACAGCAGCCGGTACATCACCATGCCGAGCGACCAGAGATCCGACGCGACGGTCGGACGATCGTCACTCGTGGCTTCCGGTGGCGCGTAGCCTTCGGAGATCGCCACACGGGGCGCCGGCGTGTCGACCGCCAGCGATGCCGTCAGGCCGAAGTCCAGCAGTTGCACTTGCGCGTCCGGCGTCACCAGCAGGTTGGTCGGCTTGATGTCCTGGTGCAGGACCAAGCGTGCGTGGGCGTACGCCAAGGCATCGCAGGCCTGTACCAGCAAGTCGATGCGCTGCTCCACGCTGGCGCGGTGCCGGTCGCACCATTGGTCGATCGGCATGCCGTCCACGTAGCGCATCGCGAACCACGGACGCCCGCTGACGTCGATGCCGCCATCGATCAGCGCGGCGATCCCGGGGTGCTCGAGCGATGCGAGCGCTTCCCGCTCGCGCAGGAAGCTCTCCACCAGCCTTGGCGATGACAGTTCGTGGCGCATGCATTTCAGGGCCACGCGCTGCCGGTACTGGCCGTCGTCGCGCCAGGCCTCGTAAACCGTCCCCATCCCGCCGGTCTAGATCACCGCATCGATTCGCCAAGAGCCGAGCCGTTGGCCCAAGCGCGGATCAGTGCCCGCAGGGTTGGCCTCGTGCTGGAACAGCTGGTCGGTCAGTCCGTCCAGTGCATGTTCCGGCGCATCGTTACCGGCCAGGTCGTCGTCGGTCGCCAGCAGGCGTTGCAGCGCGTCGTGCACGGCGGCGTCCTCGGCCGCCAATGCGGCCAGCGCGCGTTCCCGCGGTGCAGGCGCCAGCGCGACGATGTCGTCGAACAACGCCAGGGCCCGGATGTAGGCCGGGGTCACGGAGACGTCCCGGCGGCACCGGCCGTCAGCGCACGGCAAACCCGGCGTGCATGCGCCATGAGAGGCGGAACCGCGCTCGACTGCGGGGTGGCGATGACCGGACCTCCTCCGGACCCTCCGGTGTCAGACGCCGCATTGTTGTCTTCTGCCCGGCATGCAGCAATCCCCGGGCTCTAGAGTGAGTTGAGGCGGCGCGGCGGCGCGCGTCAGGCAGCGGAGGTGCAGGACCGGCTGGCGCCCTGGCGATTCAACGCTCGGCGCCCAGATAGTCCAGCGTCACCTGCAGCAGCGCGCGCAGGCCGACGTCGAGCGCGCCTTCGTCAAGCATGAACTCCGGCGAGTGGTTGCTCGGCGCGGCGACCGGGTCGATGCCCTTGGCGGTGCTGCCGACGAAGAAGAACATCGAGGGCACTTCGCGCGCGTAGAACGAGAAGTCCTCCGCCCCCATCTGCAGCGACGGCGTGATGACGTTGTCGGCGCCGACCACGGCCTGCAGGCTGGGCAGCATCCGCGCGGTCAACTCGGGGTTGTTGACGGTGACGGGGTTGCCGTCGTTGTCGGGCACGCTCGCTTCCACCTTCGCACCATGCGCGGCGGCGACATGCGTGGCGACGTTCTTCAGGTCGGCGAAGATCTTCTTCCGCATGCCCTCGTCGAAGGTGCGGATGGTGCCGACCACTTCCACGTCGTCGGGAATGATGTTGTAGCGGATGCCGCCCTTGATCGCGCCGAAGCTGACCACCGCTGGCAGTTTCGAGATGTCGGTACGACGGCTGACGATGGTCTGGGTGGTGCCGATGATGTCGGCCATCGCCACGATCGGATCGATGCCGCCCCACGGCCGCGAGCCGTGCGTCTGCCGGCCGATGACCTTCAGGGTGAAGGCATCCGACGCCGCCATCAACGGCCCCTGGCGCACGCCGATCTGGCCGACCGGGATCGACGAGAACACATGCAGGCCGAATACCGCCTCCGGCTTGAAGTCCTTGAACACGCCTTCGGCCAGCATCAGCGACGCGCCGCCTTCCTCGCCGGCCGGCGCGCCTTCCTCGGCGGCCTGGAACACCAGCAGTACTTCACCCGGCAACTGGTCCTTCATCGCCACCAGCGATTTCGCCACGCCCAGCAGGATGCCGGTATGCGCGTCATGGCCGCACGCATGCATCACGCCGACCGTCTCGCCGCGATAGGTGGCCGTCGCCTTCGACGCGAACGGCAGGCTGTTGCGCTCGGTCACCGGCAGCGCATCCATGTCGGCGCGCAGGGCGATGCGCGGGCCGGGCTTGCCGCCCTTGATGACGGCGGTGACGCCGTGGTGCGCGATGCCGGTGCGCGGCTGCAGGCCCAGCTTGCGGAGTTCCTCGGCCACGCGCTTCGCCGTCTGCTCCTCGCGGTTCGACAGTTCCGGGTACTGGTGGAAATGCCGGCGCCAGTCGATCACCTGCTGCTGCAAGGCCTTGCCGGCAGCGGCGACCTCGGTCCGCTGGACGGGCGCGGCTTCCTGCGCCCGTACCGGACTGCCGACCGATGCCATGGCCAGCGTGAGGGCGGAAAGCAGCAGTCGGTTATGCATGGCGACGTCCGGCAGGAGGGAAGGAGAGGCAGACAGTAGTCGGTTACTTCGCCGGTGTCGCGTACATGTCTTCGATGTTGGCGGTGTACTCGGCCAGCGATTCCATGCCAAGGGCGGCGCGACGCGCCTCCACGTGTTCGGCATCCTCGATCGCTTGAGGCTGCGGCTTTCCGTCCACCGTGTGGAACTGCGTTCCATAAAGCTGCGGTTTGCCCTAGGCAAGCCGCACGCGGTCGGTCAGATAGGCCAGATGGATGCCGGACGCCTGCTGACGCGCAACGGCGTCCTGCAGCATCACCAGCACCTGTTCCTGGAACGCCGGATCCTGGTCGGCATGCTGGGCCAGCAGGAAGAAGCCCTGGCTGCCGCTCCTGCCGACGAGGTCGTAGCCCGGCCATCCGTGTTCGCCCAGGTAGGCTTTCAGCCAGGCGGTGTTGTCGCGATCGACCTCGCCCAGCGTGGCGGCAACGGCCGCATTCTCCGGATCCCGCATCGCCCGGTTGCGGGCCTCCTGGTCCTTGTCGATGCGGTGCTGGAGTTCATCCAGCAGGGCATCGTCACGGCGGCTTACCAGTGATGCCATGTCGCCCCGGTAGCGGGCCAGCAACGCCTGCCAGCGCGGATCGTCATGCAGGGACACCAGGTCGGCGTCGTCGGCGATATGGCTGCGCAGCAGGTCCGACGGCGTCGCCAGCAGCCGTTCGAACGCAGCCTCCTTCTCGCCTGCCAGGGCCAGGCAGCAGGCGGCATCGTAGGCCGCCCCCCGCACCGGCGGCGTGCGGTCGGCCTGCTGGCCGTACAGGCGCGCGCAGGCGGGGTAGTCCTTCGCCTTGTAGGCGCCCAGCGCGCTGCGGTAATCGGCCGCCGCCGCGTCCCCCGCAGTGCAGAGCCCCACGCACGCGGCAAGCATCAGTGGAAAGCGCATCGTCGTCGTCCCTGGCGATGGAGGAGGTCCTAGAATACACAGGCATTCCGCATGGCCCGGGATGCGAACCACCGATCTTTCTCCCGTCTTGCCCGCCCCCATGCCCGACCTTGCCCTGCAGGTGCTCCTGCTGCTGTTTCTCGCCGCGATGCTGGCGGGCTTCATCGATGCCATCGCCGGTGGCGGCGGCATGGTGACCATCCCGGCGATGCTGCTGGCCGGCATTCCGCCGCTGCAGGTGCTGGGCACCAACAAGCTGCAGTCGCTGTTCGGCTCCGGCTCGGCCAGCTGGGCGTACGCGCGGCATGGCCACGTCGATCTCAAGGGCCAGTTGCCGATGGTGCTGACCGCCGCGCTGGGCGCGGTGGGCGGCGCGCTGCTGGCGACGGTGATTCCGGTGGAATGGCTGAAATGGGCGCTGCCGTTCCTGCTGGTCGGCATCGCCATCTACTTCGGGCTGAAGCCGGACATCGGCCATGTGGACCGGCACCAGCGCATGCGCCCGCAGGTGTTCGCGCTGACCTTCGTGCCGGTGATCGGCTTCTACGACGGCGTGTTCGGGCCGGGTACCGGGTCGTTCCTGATGCTGGGTTTCGTGGCGCTGGCGGGCTTCGGCATCCTCAAGGCCACCGCGCACACCAAGTTCCTCAACTTCGGTTCCAACCTGGGCGCGTTCGTTGTGTTCCTGCTGCACGGTTCGGTGCTGTGGAAGGTCGGCCTGCTGATGGGTGCCGGCCAGTTCCTCGGCGCGCAGCTCGGGTCGCGCTTCGCGATGAAGCAGGGCGCGCGCATCATCAAGCCGCTGCTGGTGACCGTCTCCATCGCGCTGGCGATCCGCCTGCTGGCGGATCCGCAGCATCCGTTGCGGGTGTGGGTGGGGTCGTTCTGACCCGTGGTGTGGTTGTGGGAGCGACGTAAGTCGCGAGCTTTTCGTGTGGCCCGGGAAAGAGCATCGCGACTTACGTCGCTCCCACACCTATTCTCCCTCACGGCGTGTGGAGGTAATCCCACGCCACCTGCAGCATCGCCTTGCTGCCGATCTCCAGCGCCTGCTCGTCGAGCATGAATTGCGGCGAGTGGTTGATCGGGGCGGTGGCCGGATCGATGCCGGCCGAGGTCGAGCCGACGAAGAAGTAGAAGCCGGGCACCGTGTTGGCGAACTGGGAGAAATCCTCAGCGATGGTCACCGGCGTTACGTCGATCACCTTGTCCTCGCCGACCGCGCGCGCCAGTGACGGCCTCACCCGCTGCGCCAGCGCCGGCTGGTTGATCGTCGCGGGCGCGTTGTTGACCACCTTCAGTTCGGCGTTGCCTTCGCTGGCATGCGCATAGTCGGTCGCAATCCGCCGGAACCGTGCGATCACGTCCTCGCGTACGGCCGGCTCGAAGGTGCGCAGCGTGCCGACCAGCATCGCCTCATCGGGGATGATGTTGAAGCGCACGCCGCTGTTGAACTGGCCGGCGGTCAGCACGACCGGGTTGGCGGCGATGTTCACCTGCCGCGCGATCATGCTCTGCGTGCCGAGCAGGATCTGCGCGCCCAGCGTGATCGGGTCCACGCCATCCCACGGCCGCGAGCCGTGCGTCTGCTTGCCGCGCACCACCAGCGTCCATTCGTCCGCCGCCGCCATCAGCGGACCGCTGCGGTAGCCGACGGTGCCGACGGGCAGGCCGGCCCATACATGCAGGCCGAACACGGCGTCGGGGGTGAAGTCCTTGAACACGCCTTCCTGCAGCATCAGCGCCGCGCCGAACACCTCGCCTGCGACCGGCGGGCCTTCCTCGGCCGGCTGGAACACGAACATCACTTCGCCCGGCAGGTCGTCCTTCGCCGCGACCAGCGCCTGCGCCACGCCCATCAGAATGGCGACGTGCGCATCATGGCCGCAGGCGTGCATCACGCCGACTGGCTGGCCGCGGTATTCGGCTTTGACCTTGGATGCGAACGGCAGGTTCGTCTGCTCGGTGACCGGCAGTGCATCCATGTCGGCACGCAGTGCGATGCGCGGGCCGGGCTTCGCGCCCTTCAGCACCGCGACCACGCCGGTCTTGCCGACGCCGGTGCGCACGCTCAGGCCGAGCGAACGCAGGTGGTCGGCGACCAGTTTCGCGGTGCGCGTTTCCTGCTCGCCCAGTTCGGGATGCTGGTGGAGGTCGCGGCGCCACTGCACGAGCGTCGGCTGCGCCTGCTCCAGTGCAGTGAAGGCGGTGTCCTGCGCCCGCGCGTCCGTGCCGGCCAGCGAGGCGGTGGCGACGAGCAGGGCGGCGAACAGGCGGTGGGCGCAAAGCATGGCGGCATCCGGAACGGGTGGGGAACACGATGCTAGCCCGTGCGGTGCGCGCGTCCAATGGCGAATCACCATGAGGGCACGCGTGCACGCGGCTCGCATTCGATACGCGTGCGTGTCAGGCTCGCAGGCCACGAAAAGGCCTGCACGCCCATGACCCGCGACGCCGATCCCGCTTCCTCCCGCCCGTTGCAGGGCGATGCCGCGTTGCTGCGCGCGGTCGGCAGCCTGGCGCTGGCGGCGGCGGTCATCAACATCATTGTCGGCGGCGGCATCTTCAAGATGCCGGCGGCGCTGTCGTCGCAGGTCGGTGCCGCAGCGCCACTGGCGCTGCTGGCCGGTGCGCTGGTGATGGTACCCGTGGCGCTGTGCTTCGCCGCGATCGGCAGCCGTGCCTCTGCGACCGGCGGCCCTTACACCTACGTCAGTGCGGTGTTCGGCACGCTCCCGGGCTTCCTCGCGGGCGCGCTGATGTGGATCTGCAATGTCGCCTCCAGTGCCGGCGTCGCAGCCGCGCTGTCATTGCAGGCCGCCAGCCTGTGGCCGGTCTTCGATGCGCCACTGCCGCGCGCGCTGTTGCTGCTGGGCGTGTATGCCGCCATCTACGCGCTCAACGCGTTCGGCGTGAAGCTTGGCGCGCGGGCGGTGATGGCGCTGGCCACGCTGAAGCTGGTGCCGCTGTTCCTGCTGGTGGTCGTGGGCCTCGCCTTTGTCGACACCACGCAGGTCAGCTTCGCCTTCGCCGATGTGCCGTCATGGAGTGCGCTGGGCGCGGCGATGGTGATGGTGGTGTTCGCCTACTCCGGCGTCGAGACGGCGCTGATTCCGGGTGGCGAAGTGCGCGACCCCTCGCGCAGCGTGCCGCGCGCGGCGCTCAGTGCGATCCTGCTGGTGGTGCTGCTGTACCTCGGCCTGCAGATCGTCTGCCAGGGTGTGCTGGGTCCGGCATTGGCCAGCAGCAGCGTGCCGATCGCCGAAACCGCAGGCCGGCTGTGGGATCCGGCGCGGATCGCATTGCTGGTGACGGCCTGCATTTCTATGGCGGGCTTCCTGCTCGGCAACCTGCTGGGCTCGTCGCGGCTGCTGTTTGCGCTGGGGCGCGACGGCTACCTGCCGCAGGCCTTTGGTCGCGTCAGCGCGACGCATCGCGTGCCGCTGCTGGCGCTGGCCGCGCATGCGGGCATCGCCTGCGTGCTGGCGGTGCTGGGCAACTTCGAAGCGCTGGTGCTGATCTCCGGCGGCGCGGTCTGCCTGGTCTACGTGATGGTCTGCGTCGCCGCCTGGCGCGCGCAGCGGAGCGACCTGCGCGAGCGCGGCACGCCGTTCGTGCTGCGCGGCGGTCCGCTGGTGCCGGGGCTGGCGGTGGTGGGCATGCTCGCCATCCTCACCACGCTCAGCGTGCGCGAGTGGACGGCGATGGGGGTGGCCGTGGTGGTGCTGGCGGTGGTGTATGCGGTGCTGGTCGGGCTGCGGCGACGAGTGGCTAGCTGAGTTCCACACGAGGTGGGACGGCTGGTTGTGGGAGCGACGTAAGTCGCGAGCTCCTCCTCTGGCGACACAAAAAGCTCGCGACTTACGTCGCTCCCACACCTGACATCCCCACACCTGTTTCCCCCATTCCTGCAAGGATCAACGGAACACCACCGTCCGGTGCCCGTTCAACAGGATGCGGTGCTCGACATGCCGGCGCACGGCGCGTGCCAGCACCAGCGATTCGATGTCGCTGCCCATGCGGACCAGTTCCTTCGGCGTCATCGCGTGGTCCACGCGGGCGACGTCCTGTTCGATGATCGGGCCTTCGTCGAGGTCGCGGGTCACGTAGTGCGCGGTGGCGCCGATGATCTTGACCCCGCGCTGGTGCGCCTGGTGGTACGGCTTGGCGCCCTTGAAGCTGGGCAGGAAACTGTGGTGGATGTTTATGGCGCGGCCGGCCAGTGCATCGCACAGTTCGGGCGAGAGGATCTGCATGTAGCGCGCCAGCACGACGAGATCGATCTGCTCGCGCTCGACCAGGTCGACGATATGCCGCTCCTGCTCGACCCGGTTGCCCGCCGACACCGGCAGGTGGTGGAAGGCCACGCCGTAGGACTGCGCCAGCGGTGCGAAGTCGGCGTGGTTGGACGCGATGCAGGCGATCTCCACCGGCAGCTGGCGGCTGTGCACACGGAACAGCAGGTCGTTGAGGCAGTGGCCCTGCTTGCTGACCAGCACCATCAGGCGTGCCTTGCGGCTGGCATCGTGGATCTGCCAGTCCATGCCGAACATCTCCGCCAGCGAGGCGAAGCCTTCCTGCAGCACATCGATCTCGGCCGCGCCGGGCACGTCGAAGTGCACGCGCAGGAAGAACCGGCCCGATTCGTCGTCGCCGAACTGCTGGGCGTCGAGGATGTTGCAGCCGGATTCGTACAGCAGGCCGGTGACGCGGTAGACGATGCCGGTGGTGTCGGGGCAGGAGAGGGTGAGGATGTGGTCGCGGCGCATTCGGATGTCGGAGGGGTTATTCGCAACGGGCGGCGGTGATCTGGTTCTGCGCGTCGATGTAGACGCGCAGGCGGTCGTTGCGCGTGTCGTGCTTCACGGCGGTGGTGGGACCGATGGGATTGACCAGCCCCGCGCCGCTCTCGCTCGACAGGCGCTTGAGCGTGGCTTCGTCCGCCGGCTGACCTACCGCCCAGCCCAGTGCCGCATCGCTGCAGCGACCGCTGCCCGCGACCTGTGGCCCGGGGGTACTGACGCAACCGGATGCCACGAGCGCGGCCATCACGACGAGGCAGCGGAAAGACGAACGGCAGAACGGATGCGGGAAGGCCATGGCAGTATCTCCGTGCAGATGCAGCGTTGTTTAGCACACTCGCCGGCGGAACGCGCGCCGGCACCTCTTCCTGCCGTCGGAGATCGCCATGGATCGTCGCTTCGTCCTGCCGCTCGCGCTTGCCGCCACCCTGTTGTCCTCGCTGATCGCGCCTCCCGCCGATGCCTGCACCCGCCTGATCTACCTGGGCGCCAACGACGACGTCATCACCGCCCGCTCGATGGACTGGAAGAACGACGTGGCGACCAACCTGTGGATCTTCCCGCGCGGGATGGCCCGCAGCGGGCAGGCCGGGCCGAACTCGGTGAGCTGGACGTCGAAGTACGGCAGCGTCATCGCGACCGGCTACGACATCTCCACCACCGACGGCATGAACGAGGCCGGGCTGGTCGCCAACGTGCTGTGGCTGGTCGAATCCGAATACCCGGCCTACGACGGCCGCGGTCCCGGTCTGAGTATCGCCGCGTGGGCGCAGTACGCGCTGGACAACTACGGCAGCGTGAAGGAGGCCGTCGACGCGCTGCGCAAGCAGCCCTTCACCGTGGTCACCGACAAAGTGCCCGGCGAGGACCGGTTGACCACGCTGCACCTGTCGCTGTCCGACGCCAGCGGCGACAGTGCGATCATCGAGTACATCGGCGGCAAGCAGGTGATCCACCACGACCGCGCGTACCAGGTGATGACCAACTCGCCGGTGTTCGACCAGCAGCTCGCGCTCAATGCGTACTGGAAGCAGATCGGCGGCACGGTGATGCTGCCCGGGACCAATCGCGCCTCGGACCGCTTCGCGCGGGCCTCGTTCTACGTCAACGCGATCCCGAAGGCCGAAGATCCGGTGAAGGCGCTGGCCAGCGTCTTCAGCGTGATCCGCAATGCGTCGGTGCCGTTCGGCATCAACACGCCGGAAGAGCCGAACATCTCCTCCACGCGCTGGCGCACCGTCGCCGACCACAAGCGCAAGCTGTACTTCTTCGAGTCCGCGCTGACGCCCAACACCTTCTGGGTCGATCTGAAGGACATCGACTTCTCGAAGGAGACCGGCAAGGTGATGAAGCTGGATCTCGGCGCGGACCAGCGCAACGTGTTCGCCGGCAACGCAGTGAAGGACTTCAAGCCCGCACAGCCGTTCGTGTTCCAGGGCCTGTAGTCAGAGGTCGAACGCCAGCAGGTCGTGCCCGGTGGCGGCGCGCACGACACGCCGGTACAGCACGTTGCCACTGCCGGCGTTGGTCAGCGCCACCAGCGCACGCTGGCCGCGCAGGTCGCCCAGCGCGAAGTTCTTGAAGATGTTGCCGTTGCTGCCCGAGTGGTAGAACACCGGGCCGCGCGGCGTGGCTTCCAGGTTCCAGCCCAGGCCCTTGTCGGTCCAGCGGCCGGGCACGTCGATCTGCGTCGTCAGCATCGCGTCGCGCGTCGCGTTGGTGATCTGCCAGGGCGCGCGCTCGCTCCGCACCATCACCGCCATGAAGCGCGCGTAGTCGGTCGGCGTGGTGCGCAGGCTGGCGGCGGCGTTGGCGAGGATGTCGCCCGGCCAGTTCACCAGTCCCTTCGGCGTGATCGCCTGCACCTCGGGCAGCACCCGCGCGGCGTCTTCGTAGCGCCATGCCGACAGCGGTTTTCCCCAGCGGTCGGCGACGGTCTGCGCGGCGTTCCACGTGTCGCGCAGCATCTGCGGCGGCATGCCCGTTTCCTCGTCGTCGACCGCGCGATGGCCGTAGACGGAACGGGCAGCGAGATCCTTGCTCCACGTATAGCTGCTGTCGCGCATGCCGGCCGGACCGAACAGCAGGCGCTGCATCGATGCGTCCAGGCTCTCGCCGGTCAGCGTCTCCACCACCAGCTGCAGCCAGAAGATCGCTTCGCCGGAGTAGTCGATGCGCGTGCCCGGCTTCACCGCGGGCACGAGCTTCTCGTTCGCCGGATCCTTGCGCCAGTTCGGCATGCCGGTGGAGTGGCGCAGGACATCGCGCGCGGTGACCAGGTTCACCCAAGGGTGGTCGGCGAGATAGTCCATGCGCCGGTAGTGCACCAGCGGCGCATCGAGATCGAGCACACCCCGGTCGGCGAGCTGCAACACGAGATACGCGAACACCGGTTTGCTCAGCGAGGCGTCCTCGAACAGCGTGTCGTCCGCCACGGGTGTCCGCGTCTCCGCGTTCAGCACGCCAAGGTTGCGCGCCCACACCACCTCACCGCGCTCGATCACCGCCATGCCGATGGCCGGCACGCGCAGTGCCTGCATCAGCCGCGGCAGGTCGGCGAGGAAGTCGTCGGGCGGGATCCAGTTCGCGGCGTCGTCGCAGGCCGCGGCGCGTGCGGCCTGCGGCCAGGCGGTCATCGCGAGGGTCGACAGCGTGGCGGCTTTCAGCCAATGGCGGCGTGGGAGCGAGGAGGGCAGCGAAGGGCTCATGCGGGACGGGTCCGGAAGTCGGCTGTATGGAGTTTGACGAACGAGAGCGCCGAACCCCCTCCATGCGGTCCGGATCTGCGGCCACTGCGCTGGTCCAACCCGCGTACTCGGAATGTCTCGCCTGCCTCGGTCGCTGCGCCGGGCGCCTGTGGCCTTCGGCTTGCGGCACTGACCTGCACGTTCGGCCCGTCATTCCGGACGGGATATGTCACATATGTGAAGGCTGCACGCACGACGGTGCATTCGGCGCAATGACGCCACCGGTGCAAACGCTCCGTGTGCTTTTCGGAGGTCGCAGGTGCATGCATCGCCACGAGTGTGGCGTGCGTCGCGCTTTCGATATCGCGCCTCGCGTGGCCCTGCCGTGGGCGTCCTCTGCATTACCAACCCAACGACATGTCCTGACGTAGCGATGCCGGAAGGCGAGGCTTTAGCCGCCCGCTGTGGTGGTACGTGGAAGGTGCGACGTTCTGGCGGGAACGCGCGTGGCCAGCAGTGGGAGAGGGGAAATGTGCCGCAGGATCATCATTGCCATCGCGCTTGCAGGTTGCGGGCTGCTTGCGAGCCTGGTTGCGGGCGCAGTGCAACTGCCGCAAGGCTCCACGTGGACGGGCTCTTCCGGTTCAACCGAGTCATACAAAGTCACGGCATCGGGACTGCGCATGACGGTGAGATTGTCGTCCGGTACGTATGGATCGCCCATCGTCTCCGATGGCAGCGATACCACCTATATGAATGCGAGCACCGGCATCACCACAAGCCCGGTGCTGCCCAATGGCACCAATGCCCTGACACTGGTCACTTACGTCGACGAATGCCAGGACAATTTCTCGACATCACTGACCTGCAGCGGCCTGGGCAGGATCATCATCGATTTCACCGATACCGCTGGCAATGCGGTACCGGTGCGCAATCCCCGACTCCACATATCGCGCCTCGGCGGCAATACGCTGCACGGGGACGCCGACGATGACGATCCCATCTTCCATTTTGGTGCGACCCTGACCCTGGTCACGCCCGGCGTCTCGCTCGGTACGCCCAGTTCGTCTTCGCTGGTTATCGGTGGAACCACCATCCGGCACGCGGGATTCAGTGCAAACAACACCAGCGTCGCCTGCTCGAGCACCACTTCCGCCAGCGCCGGATGCGGCACGGTGCCGCTGACCGGTACCACCTCGCAACTCGCCTTCGACGTGGGCGCACGGCGCCAGACGACCGCAACGCGTTGGGATTTCTCGACTGAAACGACAAGCGGAGATGGCTATCTCATCACCGTGACTTTCGATGAAGACTTTGGCGATGCACCCGCGACTTACGAACCGACCGGTACAGCGGCCGCCAGTCACCTTGTCGGCGGCCTGATGCTGGGCGCGGGCGTGACCGCCGACAACACCACGGCCTTCAACACCGGCAGCGTGCGTCCCAGTCCCATCGGCAATGCCACGGCGACCGGCGACAGCAATGACGACGGCACCACGTTGACCACCGTGGTCAGTACGCCGGGCATGATCCATAGCCAGTCGGTGGCATTGGCCGGGACGTCGCGTGCGGGACGCGTGTGCGGATGGATCGACTTCAATCGCAGTGGCACGTTCACCAACACCAGCCCCGTCGAGCGCGCCTGCGCGGACTTTGCAGCGGGTGCGACAAGCGTCGACCTGCGTTGGACAGTACCGACCGGCAGCACGGGCGGTGCCAGCTTTGCGCGCCTGCGCACCAGCTTCGATACTGCGGGTGTGCAGAATCCCAATGGTGTGCTGCACAGCGGCGAGGTAGAGGATTACGCCATCACCTTGCAGGCTGCGAACCCATTGACCTGCGATGACACCCTCTATCTCACGCAGACGGGTGGGGTGCTGTACACGATCAATCGCTCAGCCAATCCGTTTACCTATCCCACATTGGGATCGGGCGGGCTGGGCATCAATGCGTTGGGCTACAACCCGGCAGACAACTATCTGTACGCACTCAGAAGCCAGTCCACTGACGACGGGAGGCGGCTGTATCGCATCGATGCGTCCGGTGCACGGATCGACCTGGGCCTGGTGAGCGGTCTCCCTGTACCGGGAGGCAGCAGCAACGCGTACTTTGCGGGTGCGTTCACCACGGCAGGCGACAACGCGTTGTATGTCACCGATGGCGTGAACGACAACCGGATGTACCGGATCGACGTGACGACGATGCAGGCGACGGTGATCACGCTGAGCCGCAACCTGTACGTGGCGGACTTCGACTACGCCAATGGTTTGTTCTACGGTGTCGAAACGAATACCGGGCAACTGGTTTCGATCCATCCCGTCAATGGCACCGTGACCAACATCGGCAGTCCGGGGCCGACCGGCGTCATCGCAGGCATGTGGGCTGACAGTCTTGGCCTGTACGGCTTGGCGACTGCGGGCGGCTTCTACCGTTTCGATACGGTGACCGGCGCACGCACACTGATCTCCGAGTCTCCTATTGCAACGGCCAGTGACGGCGCCCGATGCCCTGGTGGCCCGGCGCTCACGTTCAATGCCGATCTGGCGATCACCAAGACAGATGGCGCCACCACGTACACGCCGGGTACCAACGTGGTGTACACGATCGTAGCCAGCAACAATGGCCCCTTCGGCGCGCAGAACGCGCGCGTGCAGGATGCGCTGCCGAGCGGCATCACCACGGCCAGCTGGACGTGTACTGCAGCCAATGGCGCAGCATGCCGCACGGCGAGCGGCACGGGCGCCATCGATACCCGCGTCGACCTGCCGGTCGGCGGCACCGCGACATTCGCGCTGACGATGGCCGTGCCCACGAATTTCACGGGAAGTCTGGTCAACACGGCCACCGTGACGCCGGACGTGGGCAACTCGGATCCCGTGCCAGGCAACAACTCGGCCACGGATACCAATGGAGTCCGCACGGCGCTGACGCTGATCAAGACCGTGACTAACGACGATGGCGGCACGCAGTCGCCGGCCGCGTGGACGCTCTCGGCGGCAGGGCCGACGCCCATCAGTGGCACGACCGGGTCGGTAGCGGTGACCAATGCCGCGGTGAATCCGGGCACGTATACGCTGTCGGAAAGTGCGTTTCCATCCGGCTATTCCGCAACGCCTTACAGTTGCGCCATCAATGGTGGCGTGCCCGTCAGCGGCAACAGCATCACCTTGGCGGCGGGTGACAATGCTGTCTGCCGGATTCACAACGACGACACTGGCGTTGCTGGGCAGCCTGCTGCTTGCGGCATTACCAGCCACTCGGGTGCGAGCGGCGCTTCGTTCTCATTCGGACCCGGCGGCGTCAACGCCAGCGCGACGCTCACCAACATCACGTTTGATGCGGGTTCGACCGCGGGCGGTTCTATCAACCGCTTTGTCGACAGCACGGGGCGCGCCTACACGACACCGGCAGGTCCGGGCCGCTGGCTGCTGACGAACAGCAACACCACGACCCGCCTGACCGTAACGTTCTCGCCGGCGATTCCCGCACATCGGATCGGGCTGGCGATCTACGACATCGGCACGTGGGACGCGACCATGCCCAACGACAGTGAGGATCCGGCCTACAACCCTTCGTTGACGCTTTTACTGTCGGGCGGCGCCACGTCGGGTCAGTTTGTGGCACACCAGACAGGCGCATTGGCGACGCTCGCAAGGTACACGCCGGCGAGCGGCGTGGTCACGATGGACAGCACGGCCTACCAGTCGGGCGTCGAGCGGACCTGGCGGCAGTCGGTGTTCCTGCGCGGCAATGCCAATGCGCTGGTGAGCACGCTCACGTTGACGGCCACCAACATAAAGCCCGGCGACAACATCGGCTTCGGTCTGGTGGCGATTCCTTCGTGCGTCACGGTGAGCAAGGTCACCGAAGGCGGCGTGGGCAGCTTCAACTTCACCACCACCAACGTCAACAACTGGGACAACACCGCCGCCGCGTCTCCGATCGCGCTGACCACGACCGCAACCGGCACGCCTGTCAGCTCCGCGCGGCACTACTACGCGCATCCGGTCGCCAGCACCGGCCAAGGCACGCAATCGGTCATCCTCAGCGAGGCCATCCCTGCCAGCTGGATCCTCTCGCCGGCCCAGTGCACGGACGCCAACAGCAGCCGCAACGGCAACACCGGCAGCTTTGGCAGCCTCGCGGGCGGCACATTGACGATTCCCGCGGATCGCATGCGATTCGAATCCAACATCACCTGCACCTTCACCAATACGCGCGCGGCGATCCTGCGCCTGCAGAAGGCATTGCCCGACGGGCGCGCGGTGGCGGCGGACCAGTTCACGCTGTCGATGACCGGCGCCGGCGCACCGGCACCGCTGACCACGACAGGCACCGGCAGTACGGCAGCCGGCACGGTTTCGCATGCCACGGCGACGCCGGGTTCGGCTTATGTCCTGTCAGAAGCGGCGGCAGGTGGCGCGGATCTCACCCACTACGTGTCCAGCTACAGCTGCAGCAATGCGCGGTCCGGCGGCCAGGCGCCAAGCGGGAGTGGCGCGTCGTTCGGCGTGACGCCGGCGGCGGGCGACGACCTGACGTGCACGTTCTCCAACCTGCGCCGGAGCACCGACATCTCGATCCTGAAGACGGTGGCGGCGGATCCGGTGGTCAGCGGCGGGCAAGCGCAGTTCACCCTGGTGGTGACCAACCATGGTCCGATGGCGGCCGATGGCGCGACGGTGCGGGATCCTGCCATGGCCGGACTCGACTGCACCACCGCCGGCTTGCCGGCCCCGACCTGTTCGGCGACCCCCGGCACCACGTGTCCCAGCCCGCTGACTGCCGCCGGCCTGCAGGCCGGCTTGCCGGTCCCGACCTTCCCGAGCGGGGGGGTCGTCACGCTCGGCCTGACCTGCAGCGTCACCGCCAGCGGAACGCCTTGAGGCCGAGGTTGGAGGCGCGCGTCGCGGCAGACGTGCGCCTGCCCGCTGCTTGACGCGTCGCCCGTCGCGGGCGTAACGTTCGCACCGCCAAGGTTTCCATCTCTTTATCCGAATAAAGAGATGAAATTAAAAGGGAAGCCGGTGCGGCCTGTTCCACAGGTCAATTCCGGCGCTGCCCCGCAGCGGTATTTGGAAACGAACCTCGCCAACAGCACTGGTCCCCACGGACCGGGAAGCGGCGGGAAGTAGGCCAGCGCACCCGCGCCCGTCCATGAGCCCGAAGACCTGCCCTGGCCGGAGGACACGACCGTCCTCCGACTGACCTGGAGCTTCCGAGGGGAGGTGGCCGGAGCCCGTGTCCGTGCGCGCCTGCCCGGATGCGTCCTCCTGCGCCCGACCTCGGCACTCCGGCTCGCCCGCGGGGGCGAAGGTCGCTGGCGTGGCGGGCTCCGGTCCGGCGCGCGGTTCCTTCGTTCCTCATCCGCCACGCATGAGGACACGCACCATGACCACCGTTACCACCCTCGGCTTCCCGCGCATCGGCGCGAAGCGCGAACTGAAGACCGCCCTGGAAAGCTACTGGCGCGGCGACAGCACCGCCGACGATCTGCAGCACACTGCGCGCGATCTGCGCCACCGTCATTGGCAACTGCAACGCGACGCCGGCGCCGACGTCGTGCCGTGCAACGACTTCGCGCTGTACGACCACGTACTCGACACCGCCTTCCTGTTCGATGCCATTCCCGATGCCTACCGCGCACTGGCCGATGCCGATCCGCTGGCCGGCTACTTCGCGCTCGCACGCGGCGTGCAACGTGACGGCACCGACCTGCGCGCGCTGGAAATGACCAAGTGGTTCGACACCAACTACCACTACCTGGTGCCGGAACTGCACGCCGGCCAGGCCTTCCGCCTGCGCGGCGACAAGCCGGTGGCGGAGTTCCTGGAAGCGCGCGCCGCCGGCCACGCCGCGCGTCCGGTGCTGCTGGGCCCGGTGAGCTTCCTGCTGCTGGCGAAGACGGTGGACGGCAGCGACCGTCTTGCGCTGCTCGATGCGCTGTTGCCGGTTTACGCGGACCTGCTGGCGAAGCTGCACGCCGCCGGCGCCGACTGGGTACAGATCGACGAACCCTGCCTGGTGCTGGATCTCGATGACACGGCACGCGACGCCTACCTGCGCACGTACAGCATGCTGGCGAAGGGCGCACGGCCGTCGCTGCTGCTGGCGACCTACTTCGGCCGCCTCGGCGACAACCTGCCGCTGGCCTGCGCGCTGCCGGTGGATGGCCTGCACGTCGACCTCGTCCGCGGCAAGGAACAACTGGACGAAGTGCTGAAGCAGCTGCCGAAAGGACGCGTGCTGTCCGCCGGCCTGGTGGACGGCCGCAACATCTGGCGGACCAACCTCGACAACGCGCTGATCCTGGCGAAGTACGCGCAGGGGCATGTCGGCGATAACGCCCTGTGGCTGTCGCCGTCATGCTCGCTGCTGCATGTGCCGGTCGACGTGTCCGGCGAGAAGGCGCTGCCGTCCGACCTGAAGTCATGGCTGGCCTTCGCGCGGCAGAAGATCGAGGAACTGCGCTTGCTCGGTGATGCCCTGCGCGATCCGCGCGCGGCGGACGCCGGCCTGGCCATCGCGCGCGACCGGATCGAGTCGCGTCGCCAGTCGCCACGCGTGCATCGTCCCGAGGTCGCCGCGCGGCTCGCCTCGCCGGATGCGGCCGACATCGATCGCGATTCGCCGTATCCGCAACGTCGCATCGCACAGGCGACGCTGCTCGGTCTTCCCGACTTCCCCACCACCACCATCGGCTCGTTCCCGCAGACCCACGAAGTGCGCGAAGCGCGCGCCCGCAACAAGAGCGGCAAACTCTCCGACGCCGACTACGACGCCTTCCTGCGCGAAGAGACCGAACGCTGCGTGCGCTTCCAGGAGGCGATCGGCATCGACGTGCTGGTGCACGGCGAATTCGAACGCAACGACATGGTGGAATACTTCGGCGAGCAGCTCGACGGTTTCGCTTTCACGAAGAACGGCTGGGTACAGAGCTACGGCTCGCGCTGCGTGAAGCCGCCGGTGATCTACGGCGACGTATCGCGCCCCGCACCGATGACGGTGCGCTGGTCGCAGTACGCGCAGTCGCTGACCGACCGGCCGATGAAGGGCATGCTGACCGGCCCGGTGACCGTGCTGCAGTGGTCGTTCGTGCGCGACGACCAGGCCCGTGCTCAGACCTGCCGGCAGATCGCGCTCGCGCTGCGCGACGAAGTGCTGGACCTGGAGGCCGCCGGCATCCGCGTCATCCAGATCGACGAACCGGCGCTTCGTGAAGGCCTGCCGCTCCGGCGCGCCGATTGGCAGGCGTACCTGGACTGGGCGGTCGAATGCTTCCGCATCACCGCCGCGGGCGTTGCCGACGACACCCAGGTGCACACCCACATGTGCTATTCCGAATTCAACGACATCATCGATGCGGTGGCGGCGATGGATGCCGACGTCATCTCCATCGAGACCTCGCGCTCGCGCATGGAACTGCTGGATGCGTTCGTGAAGTTCCGCTACCCCAACGAGATCGGCCCGGGCGTGTACGACATCCATTCGCCGCGCATCCCCACCGGGGGCGAGATGATCGACCTGCTGGAGAAGGCGCGCGCGGTGCTGGCACCGGAACAGATCTGGGTGAATCCGGATTGCGGGCTGAAGACGCGAGGCTGGCCGGAAGTGCGCGAGGCCCTGACGCGGATGGTCGCTGCCGCACAGGCGATGCGCACCGGCCTCGTGCGCGCCGCGTAGGTCCGGCCCGACGTGCACGCGTGCGTGGTTCTCACGCACGCGTGCCATCCGTGAACATCCGCCTGCCCACAACGTGGCGTGCACGTCTGCTTCACCCGGTGCCAACGCATCGCGCATGAGGGTGGAATCACCCTCATCACCGGAGCGATCGCCATGACCGGTACCGTGTTCTTCACCGAGGAACTGTCGAACAGCAAGGTGGCTGCCATCTGTCCCAGCGCGGCGGTCGCTCGCCTGCAGGCAACGCGCGTGCGTGACGCCCTGCATCTGTCGGAGCGGCAGGTGCAGGTGATCACCCCGGGCGAGGCACGGCCGGGCCGCAAGCTGGAACCCGAAAGCCACGGCATCTTCCGCACGATGCTGTGGTCGCACGCCAAGCTGGGCGTGCTCGGTGTGCTCGCCGGCGGCCTGCTGTTCGTCCTGCTGTGGTCTCAGGAGGTGGCGATGATCGTGCAGTCGCCGTGGCTGGCGCTGATTGCGCTCGCCTTCTTCGGCGGCATGGCAGGACTGATGGCGGGTGGACTGGTCACCCTGCGTCCCGATCATGATCCCTACGTGCTGAAGGTCCTGGGCGCGTTGCACGAAGGCGATTCCGCCGTGGTCGTGCACGCGCTGTCCGCCGAGCAGAAGCGACGCGCGCAGGCCATCCTCGAGCAGGCCGGAAGCGAGACCACGGCCACGTTGTAGACCGTCGTCGAAGACGCTGTCGTTGCGCTGGCGCAAGGTGTCGACGCGGACCGGCTGCTAGGCTGCGTGTCATCGCCCCCTGGATCGAGCCGATGCCGTCGCCGCTTCCCGCTTCCATCGCCCTGCTGGTCATCGACCTGCAGCCCGATTTCATGCCCGGCGGTGCGCTCGCCTGCCACGATGGCGATGCCATCGTGCCGGGCATCGCCGCGCTGCTCGCGTCGCGTCGTTACAGCACTGTCGTGGCCACGCAGGACTGGCATCCACCGGGGCATGCGTCGTTCGCTTCGAGCCATCCCGGCCGTGCGCCGTTCGACACGATCCCGCTGCATGGCCAGCCGCAGGTGCTGTGGCCGGACCACTGCGTGCAGGGCACGCCCGGTGCCGCGCTGGCGGCCGGCGTGGACTGGACGCCGGTCGATCTGATCCTGCGCAAGGGCACGCGACCGCAGGTGGATTCGTACAGTGCCTTCCGGGAGAACCATGGGCCGGATGGCACGCGTCCGACCACCGGCCTCGCCGGCTGGCTGCGTGAACGCGGCATCGAGGAGGTGCATGTGTGCGGCCTGGCGCGCGACTACTGCGTGCTGTGGTCGGCGCAGGATGCGGTGGCAGCGGGCTTCCGCGTGCGCTTCCTGTGGGACCTCACGCGGCCGGTCACCCCGTCGGGCGACGCCCCGACCAGAACCGCCCTCGAAGCCGCAGGCATCGCGATAGACCCGTAGGGCGGGCTCAAGCCCGCCATTGCCATCCCGACGCTCGCGACGGCAACCATCGAAAGGCGCGCGTCCCCGATCGGGTTTCCACGTGGCTTGATTCGTGCGACGGCGGGCTTGAGCCCGCCCTACGCCGTCGTGGGCAGCGGCGGCGCCTGCGTCGGCCGGCCCAGCGGATCCAGCGCGATCATCACGAAATGCCCGCGCGTGCAGATCTTGCGGTCGCCGGTCAGCAGGTTTTCGGTAATCACTTCCACATCGACATTCATCGAGCTGCGTCCGACCTTGACCACGCGCGCCACCACTTCCACCAGGTCGCCCTTGTGGATCGGCTGGTTGAAGTCGACCTGCTCCGAGCGCGCGGTGACCACGGTGGTGCGCGCGTAGCGGGAGGCGGCGATGAACGCCGACATGTCCATCCACGCCAACGCCTGCCCGCCGAACAGCGTGCCCAGATGGTTGGTGTGGTCGGGGAAGACCATGTGCAGCAGGCGTGCCTCGGTGGGACGCGGCTCGGCGTTGGGCAGGTCGGTCATGGGGGTGCTCCGGTGTGCGTGTTCCTGGCGGAAGAGCATAGCGGAGGCCGTTGTGGGAGCGACGTGAGTCGCGAACGCCTCAACCGCGGACCTTCACCCCTTAGGAGATCAGGATCCTCCTCTACATTCGTTCGCGACTCACGTCGCTCCCACAGGAGGCGTTGCGTTGCGCGGTTTGCTTGCCCACGGTTAGTCTTCAGCCATGAAGCCCTACGCCCTTGCCGCGCTCGTCGCGACCTTCGCCGTGTCCTCCATGTCCGTCTCCGCCAAGGAGCCTGTCAAGGCGGAAGATATCTACGCCCTCTCGATGGTGACCAATCCCGTGGTCGCACCGGACGGCAAGCGCGTGCTGTTCACGCGTGCCGCGTTCGACCGCGCGCAGGACCGTCGCACCGGCGAGCTGTGGCTTGCCCATCTGGATGACCAGGGCGCGATCGTCGACCAGCGCCTGCTGGTGGCGCGCGACATGGGTCCGCGCGATGCCGTGTTCTCGCCCGACGGCCGTCGCATCGCCTACGTTGCGACGTTCATCGACAAGCCGCAGGTCTTCGTGATGACGCTGGCCGACGGCGTGGGCCAGCCGGTGACGAAAGGCGAGCTGGCGGCCGGCACGCTGCGCTGGTCGCCCGATGGTTCGCGCATTGCTTTCACTGGCAGGGAAGAAGCCAAGCCCGCGTCGATCCCCGGCATGCCGGAGAAGCCGAAGGGCGCCGAAGCGGCGGCCGACGCCAAGATCATCACCGACCTGTTCTGGCGCTTCGACGGCGCCGGCGAGAGCAAGCCCGGCGCGAACCATCTGTATGCGGTGGACGTGACGACCGCCGCGGTCACCCGCATGACCCAGGGCGACACCCACCAGATCGACAGAACGGGCATCGCCTGGATGGCGGACGGTAGGCATGTGGTCGGCAGCTACACCGCCGATCCGATCAACGGCCCGCTCGAAAGCGACCTGTATCTCTACGACGTCGCCGGCAAGGCAGCGAAGCAGCGGCTGACCTCGCGCGCCGGCAGCGAGTACGCGCCGGAAGTCTCGCCCGATGGCCTCCGCATCGCCTTCGTGGGCAGCGAGGCGTCCACCACGTTCTACGACATGCCGCGGTTGTGGACGACCACACCCACGCCCGGTGCGCGCGTCGCCGCGCTGGCGGCCGACCTGGATCGTCCGGTGGCCGGCATCGCATGGCGTGAAGACAGTGCGGCCCTCCACACGCTGTACTACGACCGCGGCGTGCAGCGCATCGCCACCATCGATGCCACGACCGGCGCGCGCACCGAGGCCGTGCACCTCGTCGGCGGTACGCGCCTCTACCTGCCGTCGTCGGGCGGCCAGTTCTCGGCCGCGCAGGGCACGTTCGCCTATACGACCAGCTTCACCGACCGCCCCGCGGGTCTGGGCGTGAGTCGCGGCCACGGCGAAAGCGGCGCGATCGACTTCAACCGTGCGTGGGCCGATGGCAAGGCGTCCGCGCGGATCGAGGAAGTCACTGTGGCCAGCCGGGCCGGTGGGTTGCCGGTGCAGGGCTGGATCGCGTTCCCGCCCGATTTCAGTGCGGGCAAACGCTATCCGCTGATCCTGGACATCCACGGCGGACCGAACACCGACTACGGCCCGTTCTTCTCGATCACCCACAGCCTGTACGCGGCGGCAGGCTACATCGTGGTGTTCGCGAACCCGCGCGGCTCGATCGGCTACGGCGACGCGTTCGCGAATGCGATCACCAACGCCTACCCGGGCCAGGACCACGACGACCTGATGTCGATCGTCGACGAGGTGGCGAAGCGTCCCTATGTCGACCGCAGGAATCTCTTCATCGGCGGCGGTTCCGGTGGTGGCGTGCTGACCCTGTGGGGCATCGGCAAGGAGCCGGACAAGTTCCGCGCCGCCGTCGCATTGCGTCCGGTCGTCGACTGGACCGACCAGGTCACCACCGCCGACCTGCCGTCGTTCTTCATGAAGCACTGGATGGGCGCCGCGCCGTGGGACAAGCCCGATCTGTACTTCCAGCGCTCGCCCTACAGCCTGGCCGGCCAGGTGAAGACGCCCACGATGCTGATCACCGGCGAGCAGGATTACCGCACACCGATGAGCCAGACCGAGCAGATGTTCGGCGCGCTGAAGCTGCGCGGCGTGGAGACCGAGATGGTCCGCCTGCCCGGCGCCGGCCACGGCATGGGCCGGCCCAGCCAGTGGCTGCAGTCGGTGCTGGCGCCGGTCGATTTCTTCAACCGGCATAAAGCGAAGTAAGACCCGGTCCGACGGCCGCGGCATGCGGGATGTCGGCGGTGGTATGCCAGATGTGGGATGTGGGTGTGGGAGCGACGTAAGTCGCGACGCATGAACGAAGGGCCCGCTTGTCTGGCGGGCCCTTCATGTTGAAACGCCTATGACTGATGCAGCCCGTGACGATGCAGCGTCATGACGGCTTCATCGCCACGATCGCGACTTACGTCGCTCCCACACCCACATCTACATTCCACACCTGCATTCCCGGTCGTGGCCGCCACTCAGAACGCGTGGTCGAAGCCGACTTCGCCCTGCACGCCCAGCTGGTAGGCGGAGACGCGGCGCTCGAAGAAGTTGGTCAGTTCCTGCACGTCCTGCAGCTCCATGAAGGGCAGCGGGTTGCGCACGTCGTAGCGCTTGGGCATGCCGAGCTTGGCGAAGTGCTGGTCGGCGCAGTGCTGCAGGTACTGGCGCATGTCGCGGGTCGAGATGCCGGCCACGCCGCCGGACAGCACGTCCTCGGCGAACTGCACCTCGCACTCGATGGCTTCTTCCAGCATGTCGTAGACCTGCTGCTGCATGCGGTCGTCGAACAGGTCCGGTTCTTCCTCGCGCACGGTGCGCACGCACTCGAACGCGAACTCCATGTGGCAGCTCTCGTCGCGGAACACCCAGTTGGTTCCCGACGCCAAGCCGGGGAGCAGGCCGCGCGAGCGGAAGAAGTACACGTAGGCGAACGCGGCGAAGAAGAACAGGCCCTCGATGCACGCTGCGAAGCAGATCTGGTTGAGCAGGAACTGGCGGCGCTGCTCGCGCGTCTCGATGCGGCGGAGGTCCTGGATGCTGTCGATCCACTTGAAGCAGAAGTCGGCCTTCTTCTTGATCGCCGGGATGTTCTCGACCGCGGCGAACGCCTTGAAGCGCTCCGACGGGTCGGGCAGGTAGTTGTCCAGCAGGGTCAGGTAGAACTGCACGTGCAGCGCTTCCTCGTACAGCTGCCGCGACAGGTACATGCGCGCTTCCGGCGCGTTGAGGTGCTGGTACAGGTTCAGCACCAGGTTGTTCGACACGATCGAATCGCCGGTGGCGAAGAAGGCGACCAGCCGGTGGATCAGGTGGCGGTCGGCCGGCGTCATCTTCGAATGCAGGTCGGTGATGTCGATCTGGAAGTTGATCTCTTCCACCGTCCACGTGTTCTTGATGGCGTCGCGATACATGTCGTAGAACTGCGGATAGCGCATCGGGCGCAGCGTCAGTTCAAAGCCGGGATCGAGCAGCATTTGTTTTGGTTGTGCAGACATGTATTGGATCTTCTTCTGTTTTCTTCCAAGCACTGGAAGGCTGGCTGATGTATGACTTGGCGAGGTCGGCACGTCCTTGTGCCAAATCGCTTCCCTATTACTAGTGTTCTCGGTCTCGCGGTGGAATGGGGTCGTTACCCGGAGAAATGGTGTCCTTGCTCCGGATCCTTCCGTCCACTCCTTTGGTGGTCAGCTCGCCGCCGCCCTGATTTCCGAGCATCTGGCGGGCTGATTGTTCCGCCGCCTTCTGCGTGGAATGAACGCTCGAAGCTCTGTCCGAATCATTCCTCTTGTTGGCCCAATTCCCATCATCGCGACGGAACACTGTCCGATCTCTACCCTTACTCATGGCTACCTCTATTGATGAAGTGAGCGCTTGAGCTAAAACTTTGACCGGCTAGCAGCAATTTCACCTATAGAAGGTTATAGTTGCCGAACTTCCTAGCCGAAGTGCCGATCAGAGACATCCCGCTCAAGCTATTTGGATGTTTTGGTGAAGCAACCAAGGGGCCGACCTGCAAGTCGGCCCCTTTTCTTTTTTACTGACAGGCCTCGCAGGCTTCCGGATTCTCCAGCGAGCAGGCGATGGCTTCGGTCGGGGTGTACTCGCGCTTCGGCTCGGTCGCGGCGACCGTGCTGACCGTGGTCTTGGCGATCTTGGTGGCCGGGCGCGAACGCAGGTAGTAGGTGGTCTTGATGCCCTGCTTCCACGCGTACATGTACATGGACGACATCGCGCCGATGTTCGGGCTTTCCATGAACAGGTTGAGCGATGCCGACTGGTCGATGAAGGCGCCACGGCCGGCGGCCATGTCGATCAGCGAACGCATCGGCAGTTCCCATGCGGTGCGGTAGATCTGCTGCAACGTGGCCGGCACCTGCGCCAAGCCCTGCACTGAGCCTTCGGACAGCTTGATGGCATCGCGCGTTTCCGGCGTCCACAG
The DNA here is from genome assembly GCF_964252945.1 of Pseudoxanthomonas sp. LjRoot143. Taxonomy (NCBI): domain Bacteria; kingdom Pseudomonadati; phylum Pseudomonadota; class Gammaproteobacteria; order Lysobacterales; family Lysobacteraceae; genus Pseudoxanthomonas; species Pseudoxanthomonas sp. LjRoot143. Next base: position 4,068,287 of record NZ_CAXUPM020000001.1, read on the forward strand.
GCCGAGCTTCTTCAGCTCGTCGACCAGGTAGCGGTTGACCTGCAGGAAGTCGCCCGACAGCGTCTCGCGCTTGAACAGGTTGGACACCTGCGGTTCCACGCACTCATAGCAGCCGGCGATCGAGGCGATGGTCGCGGTCGGCGCGATCGCGATCAGCAGCGAGTTGCGCAGGCCGTGCTCCTTGATGCGCTCACGCAGCGCATCCCAGCGCTCGGCGTTCTCCGGGGTGATGTTCCAGGCGTCGAACTGCAGCTCGCCGTTGGCCGCACGGGTATCGGCGAACGACGGATGGCGGCCGCGTTCCTGCGCCAGCTCCACCGACGTTTCCAGCGCGTGGAAGTAGATGGTCTCGGCGATCTTCGCCGACAGCGCACGCGCCTCGGCACTGTCGAACGGCAGGCGCAGCTTGAAGAACACGTCCTGCAGGCCCATGCAGCCCAGGCCCACCGGGCGCCAGCGCAGGTTGCCACGGCGCGCGGTCTCGATCGGATAGAAGTTCAGGTCGATCACGCGGTCCAGCTGGCGCACGGCCAGGCGGACGGTTTCGGCCAGCTTGTCGAAATCGAACCAGCCATCGTCATCGAAGTGGCGGCCGAGGTTGATCGAGCCGAGGTTGCACACCGCGGTCTCTTCAGCCGAGGTGACCTCGAGGATCTCGGTGCACAGGTTGGACAGGTGGATGACGTTGCCGGCGCGCAGGGTCTGGTTGCTGGCGGCGTTGCACTTGTCCTTGAACGTCATCCAGCCGTTGCCGGTCTCGGCCAGCGTGCGCATCATCCGGCCGTACAGCTTGCGGGCGGAGATGGTCTTCATCGCCTTGCCCTGCGTCTCGGCCTGCGTGTAGGCCAGCTCGAACGCGGCGCCGTACAGGTCGGTCAGCTCCGGCGTCACGCGCGGATCGAACAGCGACCATTCCTGGTCGGCTTCGACGCGCTTCATGAACAGGTCCGGCACCCAGTTGGCCAGGTTGAGGTTGTGCGTGCGGCGCGCTTCGTCGCCGGTGTTGTCGCGCAGCTCCAGGAAGTCCTCGATGTCGGCGTGCCAGGTTTCCAGGTACACGCAGGCCGCGCCCTTGCGCTTGCCGCCCTGGTTGACCGCGGCGACCGAGGAATCCAGCGTCTTCAGCCACGGCACGATGCCGTTGCTGTGGCCGTTGGTGGACTTGATCAGCGAGCCGCGCGAACGCACGCGCGTGTAGCTCACGCCGATGCCGCCGCTGAACTTGCTCAGCTGGGCGATGTCGCCGTACTTGGCGTAGATCGATTCCAGCGTGTCCTGCGGCGAGTCCAGCAGGAAGCACGACGACAGCTGCTCGTGCGTAGTGCCGCTGTTGAACAGCGTCGGCGAGCTCGGCAGGTAGTCCAGGTTGCCCATGCGGCGGTACAGCGCCAGCGCTTCGGGCACGTCCTCGCTCAGCGCGCAGGCGATGCGCAGGAAGAACTGCTGCGGCGTCTCGATGACCTTGCGGGTGTGCGGGTGGCGCAGCAGGTAGCGGTCGTACAGTGTGCGCAGGCCGAAGTAGTCGAAGTGCAGGTCGAGCGAGGCGTCCAGCGCATCGTTGAGCTTGCGCGCGTTGGTCTGCACGAAGTTCAGCAGGCGGTCGTTGATCAGGCCGACCTCGTGGCCGCGGGTGACCGACTGCGAGAACGCGTGGATCTCCTGGCCGGTGACTTCCTTGGTGATGTAGCCGGCCAGCAGGCGCGCGGCCAGGCGGCTGTATTCGGGCTCTTCGCCGGTCAGCAACGCGGCGGTGCGGATCGACAGTTCGTCCAGCTCGCGCGTGGTGGCGCCGTCGTACAGGCCGGAGATGGTGCGGGTGGCCACGCGCATCGGGTCGATGGCGTGCAGGCCTTCGCAGTTGCGCTGCACGGCGCGCACGATCTTGTTGAGGTCCACCGGCTCGCGGCCGCCATTGCGCTTGGTCACGCTCATCGCGGTGGCGGTGGGCGGCGGGGTCAGGGCGAACGCGTCCTTCTGGGACGGGGTGGTGCCGGCGTCGGCGACGGCGGTGTCGATCTGGGTCACGAGAATCCTCCATGCGTGGTGCACGCGGCGGCCCGTCCCTCGCGGGGCTGCGCAAGGCCGGATGGAGGATCACAGTGGGGAAGCGGCGTCGCAGGGAGCGAGATCGTACGGACCGAAGGCCGGCGTCCCCTGCGTCACCAGCCCTCTCCCCCCGGAGATTCCGCGGCCGGCACCGCGCGGTGTGCTACGCGCGGCTGTCGGCAGGTCTTCGGACTCATGGGCGCGAAGGGCGAAGCCTTCTTCCTACGTCCGCCGCTTCCCGAGGCGTGGGGCCTCAGTGCTGTGTGGCGGGTTCGTTCCCAATTACCGCTGCGGGGCAGTGCCGGAGTGGCGCGAGCGCGTCACCGGCTTCCCGTTTTAATCCCGTGGCTTGCGGCCACCGGAACCGACGGCCACAAGATAGTGGGGGGTATCGGAAGCGTCAACACCAAATGTTGTGTGGAACAGCGGGTGTCGGCGCGGCGCGGGTTTCACGGATTGGGCCCGCCTCGCGAACCTTCGTAGGGCGGGCCTTGGCCCACCATCGCACGCGTCGGGGGCCATGGAGGCGTGACGACACCGCCGCTCTCCAGGCCGCGTCGCGAGGTCCAGCAGGGCGACGGCGGGCCAAGGCCCGCCCTATGTCAGCGTTGCAGCGCCGCGATCGAGGCGTCCTGCGCCTGCGCGTACAGCGCGAACGGGTCGTGGATCGTCTTGCCCAGCGCCGCTTCGAAGGCCTCCTGGTTGGCGTGCGCGTCGTAGGCGCGCTGTTCGCCGCCGCCCAGGTTGGACTGGAAGATGCCGGCGGCGCTGACCGGCAGGAAGTCCTCGTAGACGATCGGGTCGACGACGGCGTGGCCGGCATCGACCAGGGCGTCCGGCGTCATCGCTGCGCGCTCGGAAGCCGGCAAGGCCGCACCGCTCTCCGTCAGGCGGTAGCGGAAGTAGCCCAGCCCGTCGCGACGCAGCGTCGCTTCGTCATCCGGGAAGGCCGCGAACGCCGCCGCCAGCCGCTGCGGGTAATCCGCCGACGTGTTGCCGGCACCGCCCGCCTGGCGCACCTCCGCCAGCAGGCGGTCGTAGAGGTCGCGGCCGGCCGGCGTCAGCGCCAGGCCGCGCTGCTCGATCTCGCCGAAGCGTGCGCTGTGGCTGCCGGGCACCAGCGTGCCGGTGGCATCGGGAAAGGCGACTTCCTCTTCCAGCGCCTTGAAGCTGGTCTGCCGCAGCAGGATCGGCACCGCGCGGCGCGGCGGGCCCTCGATCTGCGCCTTGGCCTGGATGCCACGTTCCAGCATGGCCGCCTGCGCGGCGTCGATGTCCAGCGTGCGCGGGGTCAGGTGGTTGATGTGCGGACCGCGGAAGCTGACCACGTCGGCGACCAGCCGGTGCAGGCCGAGCAGCGCGCGGTAGGTCTCCAGCGCGACCGTGGCATCGCCGTGCCAGCGGAAGGTTTCCAGCACCTCGGCGACGAAGCGCTGCGCATCGGCTTCATTCAATCCGCCGTCGTGTTCGGCCTGCGCCACCAGCGCACGCGCGCCGGCGGTGAAGATGTCGCGCCTGGCCAGGATCGTCTCGGCTTCGCCGCGCAGCGCGGCGTCGGCGATCAGTTCCAGCCGCAGCAGCGAGGTGAAGATACGGAACGGGTTGGCGGCGAGCGCCGCTTCGGTCAGGGGGCGGAAGGCGGTCGCGTGCACCGGCACGCCGGCCATGGTCAGGTCGTAGTAGCCCACCGGGTGCATGCCCATCAGCGCGAACACGCGGCCCAGCATCGCCAGTTCGGCCGGCGTGCCGACGCGGATGGCGCCGTGGCGTTCCAGGTCCAGCCGTTCCGTCTCCGCGTTGCGCGCCAGCCGTGCGGCCAGTGCGGGATCCTGCTGCAGCGTCGCGTCGTTGATCTCCCCGACCAACTCGATCAGGTCGCCGTACAGCGGCACCTCGGTGCGGTACATGTCGGACATGGCCTGGGCGAACAGGCTGCGGATGCGGTCGGGCGTAACGAAGGCGGTCATGGGACTCGGCAGGCGGGCGGCGTGGGGCCGCCGGGGGTGCGTATTGTCGCCGCCTGCGCAGACGCGGGCCAGCAGGCGGGCCGGGCGTCGTCAACCTGGCCGGGGATGGCGCGTTGTCCCGTCCGAGGTGACCCCATGACGCCGACCCCGCTGTTCCGCACCGGCCTGCTGGCCTGCGTGCTGCTCGCCACGCTGCCGCCGCTGGCCGCACAGACTTTCCGCGAACGCCTGCACGACATGCGCGAGGCTTCGCGCGAGCCGCCCACGCTGCCCGCCGGTGCACGCGCGATACGCGATGTCGCCTATGGCGACGATCCGCGCCAGCGCTTCGACGTGTACCTGCCGGCACAGCCGAAGAACGCGCCGATCCTGCTGTTCGTCCACGGCGGCGGCTGGGCCAACGGCAACAAGGACAACCCGGGCGTGGTCGAGAACAAGGCCGCGTACTGGCTGCCGAAGGGTTACATCCTGGTCTCCACCAACTACCGCATGCGGCCGGACACGGCGCCACTGGACCAGGCGCGCGATATCGCCCGCGCGCTGGCGGCCGTGCAGAAGCGCGCACCCGAGTGGAACGGCGATGCCTCGCGCGTGCTCTTGATGGGCCATTCCGCCGGTGCACACCTGATCGCGCTGGTCGGTGCGTCGTCGACGCTGTGGCGCGAGGCCGGCGCTACCCGGCCGCGTGGCGTGGTCTCGCTGGACAGCGGTGCGCTGGACGTGCCGCTGACGATGCGGAATCCGCCGCTGCGGCGGATCTACGACGTCGCCTTCGGTCGCAATCCCGAGGACTGGGTCGCCGCTTCGCCTTACCACCAGCTCACCCGCGACGCGGTGCCGATGCTGTTCGTCTGCTCCTCGCGCCGCAAGGACGCCTGCCCGCAGGGACGGGCGATGGCCGAGAAGGCGAAGACGCTGGGCGTGGCGATGGACGTGCTGCCGGAGGATCTCTCGCATGGGGAGGTGAACCGCGCACTCGGAGTGCCGTCGACCTACACCGCCGCCGTCGACCGCTTCATCGCGTCCCGCATGAGCTAGGCCTGGACAGCGTGCCTTCGATCAGCGGGGGCGGAAGGTGTTGCGTACCCGCTTCGAGGTCAGCATGTACGGCACCCAGATGGCGGCACCGACGAGGCCGCGCGTCATGTCGCTGACTGCCTGCGCGTCATGCGCTTCCATGAGCGCCGGGATCTTCGCGCCGAAGAAGAAGAGCACCAGCATCAGCACGGCGTTGGTGAGCATGAAGGTGATGTGCAGCCGCGGAAACCAGCGCGAACGCATGAAGTACAGGCAGATCGCCACCAGCGCCATCACCAGCAGCACGCCATTGCCGCCACCCTCGAGCAACAGCAGGGGCCACCACAGCGGGTGATAGTGCTCGCTGCCCGGGGTCGTGAGCAGGGCGTAGGTGCCGTCGGCGACCATGGGTGCGACCTGGTTGCCGAAGTACCCGAGGATCTTGAGGACGGTGAGGGCCAGTCCGATCATCGGCAGGATCAGCCAGCCACCCAGGCCTTCGGGGCCACGGTTTCGCTCTTCCTTCGTGCTGCGGAAGACGAGCGGTTCACCGGCATACTGGTTCGCGGGCAGCGGCGGCGGCACCGGTGCCTGGTACGGATTCTCGGACATGCGTTCCCCCTGCTGCCGCCAGCCTAGCGGGTCCGTCGCACGCGCCGCAATGGTCCGCACGGACATTGTCGGGGCAGCCGACGCCTGCGGGCGATACAGGTGCGAAGCAGCGAGACTTGCCCTCTCAGCGGGTGATCCGCACGGCCCCCAGCGCTTCCTGCAACCGTGCACGTGCCGTCGCCTCATCGAACGGCGGCGTGGCCGGCGGGTCGTAGACCTCCGGGCGGGTGCCGGCGACCAGCAGGTCGATGGCGATGCAGCGCTCGTTGCGCACGTGGCGGTACGCGTCGACTGACTGGTAGTGGCTCATCGCAGCGTCGCCGGCGCGGAAGTGCATGAAAGGCTGGCCATCGATGCGCACCTCGTCGGGGTCTTCCGTCGTCGCGCCTTCCGGCGGATCCAGGCAGGTCACCACCGCATGGCTGTCGGTGCTGGTGCCGATGCGCAGCTCGGCGGCGGTGATCTTGTCCGAGCCGTCCAGCACCAGTGCGACCAGTGGTTCGCCGCGCATGTCGGGTTCGGCAAACGTCTTCCATGCGCCGGCGGACAGGTAGTCGCGGGTGAAGTCGCGCTTCAGCGTGAAGCCTGTCGTCGGCGCGAGCGCGAGGCCGATCTCGTCATCCGAGAACTGGAACTGCGGCGCTTCGCGTCCGGTGACGGGTGGCGCGGGATCGGCGATCTCCGCTGCGTTCCGCGTGGCGGCCTCGACGTCTTCCTGCTCTGGTGCGCGTTCGCAGCCGGCGAACAGGGCGGCTGCGAGAATGGCGAACAGCGGAATCCGGACGATGGGTTTCATGGCGGGCTCCTCCGCGACGGTTGTCTGGAGTCTGGCAAACCGCACGTGAAGCGGTTGCGTGAACGCCCTATGCCGTCAGCGACCGGCTGCACCCGCCTGGTTGCCGGGCGGCGGAGGCGGCGGAGGCGGCGGAGGAGGCGTCCCGTCGGTACGTCCGGCAATCCACGCCGGGGGATAGCTGTCCGGAAGCGGCTTTACGCCGTAGATGGCCTGGATGACCGGAAGGATCTCCGGACGGCGCAAGTTCTCCTTCAGGTCGCGAGGGTCGTAGAAACCGTCGAGGTCCAGCAGGGAAGCATCCGCCGGCGCCAGTGCGATCGTGTCGCCCTTCGCATCGGTGGCGATCAGGTAATGGCGTCCAACCACGAGGCTGAGTCCGCCACACCAGGTGCTGTGGAACGTCAGGTGTCTGTAACGCGATGCGTCGCGGAAGAGGTGCTGCACGGGCGTGATCTTTCCTTCCGCCCATACCCTGCGGGCCGTCGAGCCCTCCTCGCGATAGCGGGTTTCGTCGAGGCGGAAGACGAACACCGCCGTGGCGCGCTTGAGCGCGGACCGGAACGTCGGTGGCTCGGGATAAGAGCAGGCATGCACCGCCCTCGGGGCGCAGGCAAGCGAGATTCCCAACAGGATGCCCGCGGTCCACCGGATCATGGCGTCGCCCTCCGTATCGCGGTCGACTATCGTCGCTGCGATGAGGTGGCGTCAATCGAGGGGAGCCGCGCTGCGAGACGGGGGAGCGCTTCGGCCGCCGTCGCACGCCAGACATGGTCGGCCTCTGCCGACAACGCGGTCGGTTCCGGATTTATCTCCACCACGGTTGCGCCATGACGACGCGCCAGCGCGGGCAGGCCGTCCGCGGGATAGACCAGTCCCGACGTGCCTACCACCAGCATCAGCGTGCACTGCGTCGCGGCCCCGGTGGCCGCATCCCAGGCGTCGTCCGGAAGCGCTTCGCCGAACCACACCACGCCGGGACGGATGCGATCACCGCACGCATCGCAACGCATCGGTTCGACCCGCTGCAGACCGTCCACGTAATCGTCGAGCGGACCCTCGTGCGCGCGGCTGCAGGCGAAGCAGCGCAGTGCGAACAGGCTGCCGTGCACGTGCGCATCGACCGTGCTGCCCGCGCGTTCGTGCAGGTCGTCGACGTTCTGGGTGACCAGCGACAGCGATACGCGCTGCGCAAGGTCGGCCACGGCGCGATGACCGGCGTTCGGCTGTGCGTCGCGGACAAGCTGCATGCGCCAGCGGTACCAGCCCCAGACGAGCGCGGGATCCTCGCGCCACGCTTCAGCCGTCGCCAGCCGCATCGGATCGAAGCGCGACCACAGGCTGTCGTGGGTGCCGCGGAAGGTGGGGATGCCGCTTTCGGCCGACATGCCGGCACCGGTCAACACGCAGATACGGCCGCCGCCGGGGATCGTCCGGTGCAGCGCGTCGGTGATCGCGGCAGGCACCGTGTCCATGCGCTCAGGCCTTGTGCGGTGTCGCCAGGTACTCGGCGCTCTGCATCTCGATCAGGCGCGAGGCGGTGCGTTCGAACGCGCCCTGCAACCGCGTGCCGGTGTACAGCGCGGTCGGTGCGGCGGCCGAGGTGCAGACCAGGTTGACGTGGCGGTCGTAGAGTTCGTCGATCAGGTTGACGAAGCGCCGCGCCGCATCCTCGTTCATGCGGTCGAAGGTCGGGATGCCGCCCAGCAGCACGGTGTTGAACTCGTGCGCGACCTCGATGTAATCCGTCGTGCCACGCGGGCCTTCGCACAACGCGGCGAAATCGAACCAGGCGATGCTCTTGCCACGGCCGCGTACGGGAATCTTGCGGCTGTCGATCTCGATGTTGCCGGCGTGCGCCGCTTCGCCGCCGGTCAGTTCGCACCAGCGCGTCGCCAGCCAGGCATCGGACTCGCCATCCAGCGGAGAGCGGTACACCGGCGAACGCGTCAGTGCACGCAGGCGATAGTCTTCCTGCCCGTCCGAGCGAAGCACCACGCAATGCTGCAGCAGCAGGTCGATGGCCGGCAGGAAGCCCGCGCGCTGCAGGCCGTCCTTGTACAGGTTCTCCGGCGCCGTATTCGACGTCGTCACCAGGCTGATGCCCTCGGCGAACATGCGGTCCAGCAGGCGCGCCAAGAGCATCGCATCGCCGATGTCGGTGACGAAGAACTCGTCCAGCACCAGCACGCGCAGCTTGCCGCGCACCTCGCGCACGATCTTCGCCAGCGGATCGCTCTCGCCGGCATGTTCGCGCAGCCGTTCGTGCACGCCACGCATGAAGCGGTGGAAGTGCGTGCGGTACTTGCCGCCGCCTTCGCCGTGCGCCTTGTTCTGCGAGACCGAATACGTCGGCAGCGGCAGGGTGTCGTAGAACAGGTCGACCAGGAAGGTCTTGCCGCGCCCGACCTCGCCCCAGTAGTACAGGCCCTTCACCGTTTCGGGTGGTTTGGCGAACAGGCGGCCGAACAGGCCTGACGAGGCCGGCTCCGCCAGCAGTGCGGCGTGGATACGGTCCAGCTCCGCCAGCGCGGGATGCTGCGCCGGATCGTCCTGCCATTGCCCTTGCGCCGCGCCGCGCGCGTAGACCTGCGACGGCGTAGGCGCCGTGATGCGTGCGTCGCCCGCCATCACGCCGGCACGTAGCCTTTCATCGCATGCTTGATGGCGCCGCGCAGGTCCATCAGCTTGCGGTGGAAGAAGTGGCTGGTCTCCGGCATGCGGATCAGTTCCGGCGGCTGCTTCAGCGTATCGATCCAGTCGTACACGGCCTGGGGCTCGACGATCTCGTCCTGCTCGCCCTGGATCACCAGCCACGGGCACGTGGGTGGCGTGATCGCGGCGAAGTCCCAGCGACCGGCCGGCGGCGCGATCGAGACCAGCGCGTCCGGCTGCAGGTCGGCGCTGGCGCGCAGCGACACGTACGCACCGAAGCTGAAGCCGGCCAGCCACAGCTGCGTGCCGGGACGATGTTCGCGTACCCACTGCACCACCGCGCGCAGGTCGTCGGCCTCGCCGTCGCCGTGGTCGAACAGGCCATCGGACGCACCGGTGCCGCGGAAGTTGAAGCGCACCGTCACCGCGCCCAGTTCGCGCAGGCTGCGCGCGGCCATCACCACGACCTTGTTGTGCATCGTGCCGCCCTCGGTGGGCAGCGGGTGGCAGACCACCGCGGTGACCGGTGCCACCGGTTCGCCGTCTTCCGGCCAGTCGATGTGGGCCTCGAGTGCGCCGTCGGGGCCCTCGAGGGTGATCGGGCCGGAGGCCGTCGGGAAAGCGGGGTTCGTCATGCGGCCATGATAAGCCCTGCGCCACGACGTGTTCCCCACCGCCGTGGAACGCACTACCGACGAAAGCCCAAGCGCATCGCGCGGCCGGGTATGCGATCCTGCGGGCCCCACGTCGTATCCCGCTGCACCATGGCATTCGATGCCTTCGCCCTGATCCTGGCCATGCTGGCGCTCGGCATGGCGTTCGCCCGCCTGCGCGCCTTCCCCGACAACGCGGGCGACGTCATCAACCGCGTCGTGCTGTACGTCTGCCTGCCGGCGGCGATGCTGACCTACGTGCCGCGCCTGCGCCTGGACACCTCGTTGATGGGCGTGGTCGTCACGCCGTGGCTGATGACCGTGGCCACCGTCGCGCTGGTCGCGCTGGCGTCGCGCATGTTCAAGTTCCGTCGCGACGAGCATGCCGTGCTGCTGCTGTGCGTGGCGCTGTGCAACAGCAGTTTCATCGGCTACCCGATGGTGCGCGCACTGCTCGGCGAGCACGCGTTGCCCTACGCCGTGGTCTACGACCAGTTCGGCACCTTCATCCTGCTGTCGACATTCGGGCTGTACGTGCTGGCGCGCTACGGCGGCGATGCACCGCCAACGGCGCGCGAGATCGTCCTGCGCATCCTGAAGTTCCCGCCGGTGTGGGCGCTGCTGTTCGGCCTGACGCTGATGCCGGAGCAGCCGCCGGCGTGGATCGCCTCCGCCCTGCAGAAACTGGCCGACGCCATGCTGCCGCTGGTGATGCTGGCGGTTGGCCTGACCCTGCAGCTGAAGTTGCCGCGCGATGAGCTGAAACCGCTCGCCGTCGGACTGCTGCTGCGCCTGCTGGTGATGCCGGCGCTCGCGGTGCCGCTGTCGCTCGCGTTCGGCATGCGCGGGGAGATGCTGCAGGCGAACGTGCTGGAGTCCGCCATGCCTACGATGATCACGGCCGCCGCGCTGGCGATCTCGCATCAGCTCGCGCCGCGCCTGGCTGCCGCGCTGGTCGGCTACGGCATCCTGCTGTCGCTGGTCACGCTGCCGATGTGGGCGTGGGTGGTGCAGCGGCTGGGGTGATACACGCCGAAGTTGGCGCGCGAGACGGCTTCATGCGAACGTGCGACCTCGTTTCCCGACAGGAGTGGGCAATGCGCAAGGCGGGCAGGGTAGGTCTGTGGCTGGTGTTGCTGGCATCCGTGTCCGCGTCATTGCCGGCACTCGCGCAGGAGGGTCCGCCACCGGAGGTGCCGGGCCGGGTCGAATCCGATCCGCAGCTCGCGGCGGCCAGCAAGGCCTGGCATGACGCGTGGCGCGCGAATGTCGAGACGCATCTGCGGTCCTTGCGGCGCGCGGCACGCCGCGCGACCTGCTCGTCGCGGGCTGGTTGTGGCCGATGCAGTACGACGAAGCGGGCCGGCCGGCAGCGGCCTCCTGGCGATTGGCGCGCGGATGGATCCAGGCTGCGTACTCGGGCAGTCGCGGCGACGATCCGCTGGTGGACTGGGCGCTGCTCAACGCCTGCGCGAAGACGGACGCAAGGTGCGACCGCGAGGTGCTGCTGGAGCGCGTGATCGCGGCCGACCCCGGCAATGCCGAACCGTTGCTCACCCGTTACGCCGATGCCGTCCAGCGCAACGACACCGTGTCGGCCGAGCGGTACTGGCAGGCCGCGACCCGCGCGACGCGATACCGTTCCCGTGCCAACGAGACGGGCCTGCTGATGGCCGAGACGCTGCGACAGATCCCGATGCCCCCGCTCGATCCTGCCCTGGCAGCGGCGATCGGCGAGGACTTCATGCTGGGGCGCGCGGCCACGCCGCACGACATGCCCGATGCCGTGGTGATGGCGATGAATGCCGCCATCGCCATTCCGGCCTTGCATCCCATCACGCAGCGATGCCGTGCGGAGGTCGGTCGATTGCCGGCCGACACCCTGTCCGCCTGCAAGCGGCTCTACACGCTGCTGGCGGATGACACGTCGACGCTGTTGTTCCCCGCCATCTCGCTGCCACGCCTGGTGGAATGGGCCGACACCGCTGCCGAGCGCCACATCGCTCGCGAACGCCTGCGCCGTTTCGCCTGGGTCCACGAAAGCATCATGCAGCTGTACCAGCGTCCGGCGGATGCGCGGCGGATGCCGGAGGACTACATCGACGTGTTCCTGCGCGATGGCGAACTGGCTGCCATGCAGCGCCAGTTGGAAGCCAACGGCATCGCTATCCTGCCGCCCGCGGGTTGGCAACCGGACGATCCGCAGTACCGCGCGGCGCTCACCGGAAGCCCAGCCGCGACGCGCTGACGGGTCACCGTCAGGCGATCAGCCGCTTCGAGCGTCGCTGCTGCATGCCCCCGTCCTGCGGGCGTTCAGCCCACGTCGCCGCCATCGCCCGCACCGCCTGCACCAGCTGTTCTTCCGGCTTGGCGTAGGGAATCCGCAGCCAGCTGTCGGCGCCGCCTTCCACGCTGAAGACCGGGCCGGGCGCCAGGTAGATGCCCTGCCGCTCCATGTCGGCGGCCAGTTGCGTGGCGCTGCCGTGCGGCATCCGCACCCACAGCGTCAGGCCGCCATCGGGCAGGCGGAAGCGCCAGTCCGGGAGGTGTTCGTGCAGCGCCTGTGCCAGCGCGTCGCGTCGCTGCCGCAGCTGTTCGCGACGCACGGCGAGGAAGCTGTCGGTGCCGAGCATTTCCGCGACCACCAGCTGGTCGAACAGCGAGCTGCCCAGGTCCATCTGCACGCGCGCCGCGACGATGCGGTCGACGGCGTCGCGCGGTGCGCGGATCCAGCCCACGCGCAGGCCGCCCCAGCACAGCTTCGATGCGCCGCCGACGGTATAGGCGCCGGGCGAATGCACCGCGAACGGCGCGGGCATCGGCGCGTCCGTCAGGCAGGTCGACTGCAGCGTCTCGTCGATGATCGCGGTGGTGCGCGTCGCGTGCAGGGCCGCGGCATAGCGGGCGCGCTGCGCGTCACGCATCAGGAACCCGGTGGGGTTCTGGAAATCGGGAATCAGGTAAGCCAGGCGAGGCGCCGTCTGCCGCAGCGTCGCCTCGATCGCGGCCACGTCCCAGCCCTCGTCGCCGAGCGGATCGGCCATCGGCGCGCTGACCAGTCGTGCGCCGCCGAGGCGCAGCGCTTCGATCGCGTTGGAGTACACCGGCGATTCGATCATCACGCGGTCGCCCGGACGCGACAGCGCACGCGCGACGATGGCGATGGCCGACAGCGCGCCCGACGTGATCACGATCTGTTCCGGCGCGGTGGGCAGGCCACGGCGCGCGTAGTCGGCCGCGACCAGTCCGCGCAGCGCCGGCAGGCCCGACGGCAGGTAGCCGTCGCTGGCCAGATAGGCGGGCAGGGCGGTCATTGCGCGCGCATAGGCGGCGGCAACCCCCGGCGTGGCGCCGCCGGCGGCGCAGTTGAGGTCGATCACGCCCTCCATCGCATGCGCCTTGCCGACCGCATGCAGGGCATGGTCATGCGCGCGCCGCCGGTCGACCGGTACGGCCGCATACGTGCCCGCGCCCTGGCGGGCGGTGGCGAAGCCGGCCGCGACCAGGTCCGCGTACGCGCGCGTGACGGTGTTGCGCGACACGCCCAGCGCCTGGGTGACGGCGCGCTCGCTGGGCAGGCGGATGCCCAACGGAATCCGGCCGTCGCCGATGAGTTCCTGCAGGGCCTCGCGCAGGCCACGGTAGGCGGGTGTGCGGGGGAAGTCGCCGACCAGCGTGGCGAGACGGTCAGGGGCCAATGCGCGTTCCATGGGGCCACTATGTCACGATTGGCTCTAGTGGAAAGGGCCAATCCGGAGGATGGTGGCCCCATGAAACCGCCCACCACTCCCACCGGACTCGCCAACCTCGGCCCCCTCGCGCAATTGAAGGCCGGCCGCCTGCCGGAACGCCTGCTGCGCCTCCTCGTCGGACTCTGGCTGTACGGCCTGGCCATTGCGCTGATGATCGAAGGCGCCGTCGGCGCGTCGCCGTGGGATGTCTTCCACCTGGGCGTCTCGCACCACGTGCCGCTGTCATTCGGCATGGTGATGGTGCTCACCGCGGTGGCCGTACTGCTGGCATGGATTCCGCTGCGGCAGATGCCGGGCCTGGGCACCGTCGCCAATACGCTGCTGCTGGGTCCGTTCGCCGATCTCAATCTGGCCCTGCTCGATACGCCGGAAGGTCTGCCGTTGCGTTGTGCCTACCTGGTGGCCGGCGTGGTGCTCTGCGCGGTCGCCACCGCCATGTACATCGGCGCGCAGCTGGGACCCGGCCCGCGCGATGGCTTGATGACCGGCCTGGCCCGCCGCACCGGCTGGTCGATCCGCCGCATCCGCACGCTGATCGAAGTCACCGTGCTGGTGATCGGCGTGCTGCTCGGTGGCGTGGCGGGCGTGGGCACGCTGGTGTTCGCCTTCGGCGTGGGGCCACTGACGCAGTTGTTCCTGCGCTATCTGGTGGTGCGTCTGGATCCGCCCACCGCGGTCGTCGGAGAAACACCATGACCCCCACGATCCTGCGCTACAGCGCGTTCACCCCCGATCCCGAAGGGGGCAATCCCGCCGGCGTGGTGCTGGATGCGCGTGGGCTCGACGCCGCCGCCATGCAGCGCATCGCCGCCGATCTGGGTTACTCGGAAACCGCCTTCCTGCTGCCGCGCGCCGATGGCGAACTCGACGTGCGCTACTTCAGTCCGCTGGCGGAAGTGAGCTTCTGCGGGCACGCGACGATCGCGGCGATGGTGGCGCAGGCACGCGACCAGGGTCCGGGCACTTTCGTGCTGCATACGCAGGCCGGACGCGTGCCGGTGACGGTCGATGCCGGCTTCACCGCCACGCTGACCAGCGTGCCGCCACGCACCGCACCGATCGATGCGGCGGATCTCGGCGCATTGCTGGCAACGCTCGGCTGGCGTCACGACGAACTCGATCCCCACCTGCCGCCGGGGCTCGCGTATGCGGGTGCCTGGCATCCGGTCATCGCGGCCGCCACGCGCGCACGCCTTGCCGACCTGCACTACGACTTCGATGCGCTCGCTGCACTGATGAAGGCGCGCGGCTGGACCACGGTCAACCTGGTCTGGCGCGAGGACGCGCAGACCCTGCACGCACGCAATCCGTTCCCGCCGGGCGGTGTGGTGGAGGATCCCGCGACCGGCGCCGCGGCGGCCGCACTCGGTGCCTACCTGGCATCGCAAGACCTGCTCCCCGCGAGCCGCGTCTTCGTTGTCCACCAGGGCCACGACATCGGTCGCCCGAGCCTGCTGGACGTGGAGGTTCCCGCCGACGTGCGCGACGGCGTGCGGGTGAGCGGAGCGGCGGTGGAGATCGTCGCGGGCTGACCGCCTTCGCACCGCCTTGACTGCCCCGATGGAAGCATCGATGCAGGAGGTCGTGCCATGTTCGATGGTTGGGAAGCGCAGGTGTCGGTAGTCGCGCGCATCGGGTTCGCGATGCTGCTGGGCGGCGTTATCGGTCTGGAGCGCGAAATCAAGGACCGGCCCGCCGGGTTCCGTACCCATACGCTCGTCGCGGCGGCAGCCGCCATGCTCACCGGCATGGGTGAAATGATGCTGGCGCAGGCGCAGCACAACGAAGAGCGCGTGCAGATCGATCCCTTCCGCCTGGTGGAAGCGGTGATCGCCGGCGTGGCCTTCATCGGCGCCGGCACGATGATCGCCCAGCGCGGCCGCGGCGTCGCCGGTATCACCACCGCCGCTTCGCTGCTGATGGTCGCGGTGATCGGCGTGGCGGTCGGTTTCGGTCACGGCTGGTTGGCCCTGCTTGCGACGCTGCTGACGCTGGCCGTGCTGTCCGTGCTGGCGTGGATGGAGCGGCGCGTGTCGCGGGGTGGGTCCGGGAACGAAGACGCCGCAGGTTGACGTTGGGGCAGTGGAATCACGCCGCGGAAGCGGCCACCCGCATGTTTTTGTGTCTTGACGCGCTATTGGGCGGCGATGAACATCCACGTTGTCGCCCTGTATCGGGGTCCACCAAGGGTCAGGCGCACCCATGAACCTTCTCGTGAGACGCAGGAAGATCACTGTCCCGGCGGGATATTCCGAGCGAGAGTGCTTCCTCGTTTCCTATGCAATGCCGTTGTGCAAGCACTGCTTTGTGCTCTGCCACGAGCCGTCCGATCCGGATCATCCCAGCATCGATCATTCGGTCATGGGCTTCTTCATGGCCCAGGCGCACGAGTTGTCGGACAGCGTCACGGGTAATGCCCACTCATTCGTGATCATCCACAGCGGTGGATTTGTCCGCAAGCGCCACAACCTGCACATGCATGTCTTCGTGATCCGTCGGCGTGGACAGAAGGCGCTGTTGTACGCACTTCTGGCGATGGTCCACACCACGTCGGCCGTGAGGCGAGTGGCGCTCAGGCTCATCGGCCGCGAGCCGAGCAATTCATTCAAGCCGACGCCGCTTCGCGGCGCGGCTTGAACCGTCGTCAGGGGAGTGACGCGTCGTGTGCCGTTTCATCAACGCAGAAACACCAACGGAAAGGGGATTCCACCATGCTCGTAAAAACGATGATCGGCGTCGCGCTCGTCTGCGCCTCGCAACTTTGCAACGCCCAGACCGCCGATCCTGCGCCTGAGCCGCAAAGCCAGGGCGGCGGTATCTGTCTGTTCACCGGTACGCCGCCCGCTGACCACACCTACACCACGCTCAGGAAGCTGAAGTACGGGAAGGGCAGCTACGGCAGCGTCAACGACATCCTTCCCATGGTCATCGCCGATGCCAAGGCAGCGGGTGCCGATGCCGTCATCCACTACAACGGCTCCCAACGCTTCGGCTTCTGGCCCTGGCGGTTCGTGAGGCCGGTCGTGACCGGTACCGCGATCAAGTGGGAGCCCGCGCGCGACATCGACTGCGCAGCCGCAGGCGGCCACTACAGCACGGGAACGCTGGCAGAAGCACCGCCACCGCCTGCCAAGTGACCCGCGTCCTCGCACCGCCCGGAGACACGAACCAGGACGCCGGCCATGAGCCACGAATCTCCAGCCCCCTCGCTTGAAGGCACCTGCCATTGCGGTGCCGTCCGCCTCACGCTCCCCGCCGTGCCGGTAGAGGTACTGACGTGCAACTGCTCGCTGTGCCGTCGCACGGGGGGGATCTGGGCGTTCTACGACTTCGGCACCGTCACGATTCAAGGCCATCCCGGGAACACCGAGGACTACGTCTGGGGGGATCGCACCCTGCGCAACGTCCGCTGCAGGACCTGCGGGATCGTCACCCACTGGGAGCCGCTGGATCCGACGCCCGGCGCCCGGCACGGCGTGAACCTGCGCAACTTCGATCCGGGCCTCGTGGACGCCCTGGTCGTCAGGCGCTTCGATGGTGCGGATACGTGGACGTTCATCGATTGAAGGTGCGTCGCTCATCTTTCATCCGAGCCAGATCCGCTTCTCACTCTGGCCAATTGGACGGTGGAGTTCCATGAAACGGCTTCTCATCCTCTGCTGTTCGATCCTCTGCCAGCCGGCGCTGGCGATCACCTGTATTGATCCTCCGCTGGCCGAGCAGGTCAGCAACGCGCGAATTGTCTTTGTCGCCACGGTCGTAAGCGCGAGGTCGCGCGCGTCGTTCGGCACGCTCCAAAGCGGAGACGAGTATCGTGTCGAGTACTCCTATGAAGTCCGGAGAACGTTGAAAGGCGATCCTGCACTCGTGACGTCTCTGTTCACCAACAATCTCTATCGGGCCCATGACACCGACGTAGAGGTTAACTTCCGTGACGAGACGCGTCTTCTGCCAGGCGACAGTGTCCTGGTAGTCGCAAATGGTGCAGGCCCGGCCCATATCGCTGTTTGCGCACCATCGAGACGGTGGGAGCCGTCGATGCTTGAGCTGTTGGGTGCTGGCTTGTCATCCATCGTCCGCCCAGAGCGAAGTAGTCTTGCGGGTCGGCCTATCCACGCATTCATTGCGAATCCAGGATCAAGGAGCTTCAGGAATGATTGATGGACTGGGGTTCTGCGTGATCTACCGCGCGAAGGTGCATCCCGACAAGGAAGCGAAGTACATCGCGGCCTGGTCCACGCTGACATCGCTCATCCGCTCGCAGCGTGGCGGCCTGGGATCGCGCTTGCACAAGGGCGCCGACGGCATCTGGTATGCGTATGCGCAATGGGAAAGCGCGCAGCCGCGGTCGGACGCCTTCGCGCTGCCCTCCGTACATCCTTCGGCGCATGCGGACATGATGGAATGCATCATCGAGTTCCTCCCCGAGATACCGCTCGATCCCATCGAGGACCAGCTGGTGCCGGTGTCCGCGTTGCGGGCCAACGCATCATCGAGGTGATCCCGGCGTCGTGCCGCATCGCGTAACCACGAGCCTCCGGAACGAAGCACGCCATGGGCATCCTGACCTTCAGTCTCAACCTCACTCTCGATGGCTGCGTCGACCACGAAGCAGGCATCGCGGACGACGAGACGCATGCGTTCTTCACCCGGCTGATGGACGAGCACGGCGCGATGCTGTGGGGCCGCGTCACCTACGAGATGATGGAAAGCTACTGGCCGGCGGTCGCCCGTGGCGAGGTGGATGCGCCGCCGGCCCTGCGCGAATGGGCGGACAAGCTGCAGGACAAGCCGAAGTACGTGGTGTCTTCGACGCGCGCGGATTTCCCCTGGTCGAACAGCCACCGCATCGCCGGCGATCTGCGCAGCGGCGTGCAGGCGCTCAAGGACGCGACACCGGACGGCGTACTGCTCGGCAGCGGCCTGCTGGCCAACGCACTGGACCGGCTCGACCTGATCGACGAGTACCGCTTCCTCGTCCACCCCAGGATCGCCGGCCATGGCCCGACGCTGTACCCGGAAGGATTGCCGGGCGCGCGACGGCTCGAACGCGTCTCTGCGACGCCGCTGCATTGCGGCGCGGTGGCGATGCACTATCGACGTGCGTTGACGTAGCCACAACGCATCGGAGCCTGTTCACGGGTAGCAGCCGAGCGCGGTCAATCCGTGACCGGCACCTCTGATAGGCGCGGCAATGAAATCCCTCGCCCGCAGGCTGCTACGCTTGCGAGGCCCACGAGGGGCACTCAAGGAGGAACAGGATGAAACACCGTTTTGGATGGGCCGTGCTTGCCGGCCTGCTCGCCATCCCGTCGGTGGGCGCGAAGGAGCCGCTACGGCTCGATGCCTCCACGGACGCCACCGCCGAGGCGAGCTGGAAGGCCATGCACGAGGAGGCCTCGCCCGAGCAGAAGCAGAAGCTCGCGTTGGCCATGCTCAAGATCAACCTGGCCGGCACGCACTCGGCCCACGATGCGGCGCGCGATCCGGCGTTGCAGACCCTCGGCATCACCGGGATCAAGGACAAGGTGTCGGGCATGACCGCCGAGGAGATCATCGCCCTGGCCGACCGCGTGTCCACCATCACCGCCGAGCCCGCGCGCGATTGATGCTGCGGACGAGGCTCGAGTAGCCGCCTTCGGCTCCATTCATCCTATGCATGCATCGATATTGGCCTGAGGCTCAGTCGTGCCGCAGCGCCGCGATCGGATCCAGCTGCGCCGCCTGACGGGCGGGATACACGCCGAAGCCCAGGCCGACCACGGCGCAGAAACCGGCCGATAGCAGGATAGGCAGTGGGGCCCACGCGACCTGCCAGCCGGCGAACGTGGCGATGAGGTAGGCCAGCACGCCGCCGAACACCAGGCCCAGCACCGCACCGGCGATGCAGATGACCGTGGCCTCGCGCAGGAACTGTGCGATCACGTCGCGGCGGCGCGCGCCGAGGGCGCGCAGCAGGCCGATCTCGCGACGCCGCTCCAGCACGTTGGCCAGCATGATGTTCATGATGCCGATGCCGCCGACCAGCAGGCTGACCCCGGCGATCGCGCCCATCACCACCTGGAAGATGCGCTGCGTCTGCTGGTGCTGCTGGAACAACTGCTGCGGCACGATCAGCTGGTAGTCCGCCATGCCGGCGTGGCGCTGGTCCAGCACCGCCGACAGCACGCCGGCGCCGGCGGCGAGCCGCTGCGGATCGTCGAGGCGCAGCAGGAAACGGTCCACCTCGTCCTCCTGCGGCTGGAAGCGGAAGCGCGCGCGCACGCTCGCCAGCGGCGCGTAGATGCGGTTGCTCTCCGAGCCCAGCTGCACGCCTTCGAAATCGTCCTGGCCCAGATCGCGGTCGGTCAGCACGCCGACCACTTCCAGCCAAACATGGTTGACCTTGATCAGCCCGCCGATGGCATCGCCCTTCGGGAACAGGTCCGCCGCGGCCTGGTGGCCGAGCACCGCGACCGCCGCCAGCGCGGCTTCGTCCTCCGCGGTGAACGCACGGCCCTGGGCGATCTTCAGCGACGACAGGTCGAACCAGCTGGCGCTCACGCCACTGGCCTGTGCGTCGCTGCGGCCGCTGTCGCTGAAGACGGTGTGCGTGCGCACCTGCTTCTCGGCGGCATGGCGCTCGGCGCCGGGCACCACGCTGAGCGCGGCGTCCGCGTCGGCGACGGTCAGGCCCAGGCTGCGCTCGCGCGTCTCCTTCATGGTGTCCTCGTCCTGCGGCTTGGCCTCGGCGATCAGGTTGTGCAGGCCGAGGCCTTCGACCAGCCGCAGCGCTTCGCGCCGGCTGCCTTCACCGACCGCCTGCATCGCCACGATCGCGCCCACCCCGAAGATCATGCCGAGCAGCGTCAGCAGCGTGCGCAGGCGACGGCGCCAGAGTTCCTCCACCGCTTCGCGCCAGACGGTGGGCAGGCGGTTGAACAGGCCGGTCATGCGGTCTTTCCTTCAGCGGCGGCGTCGGCTTCGTGGCCTTCGGCGTCGGTCTTGTCCTTGTCGTCGGCGTCGTCACCGGGTGCGGGTACTTCGACTTGCGACAGCCGTACCTGGTCGCCGGGTTTCAGGCCCTTCACCACCTGCGAGCGTGCCGTGCCACGCACGCCCAGTGTCACCTCGCGTGCGACATAGTCGCCGCCCTGCTTCACCTGCACCCAATGGCGGTCGTCGCGCTGTTCGATCGCCACGTTCGGCACCGCCATCGCCTCCTTCGCATCGAGCAGCACCACCGACGCGGCGAACCGCTGGCCGGGGATCAGCCGGTAGCGTTCGATCGCGGCGGCCGGCACCGGCGCGCGCATCGACAGGAACTTCACCGGGCTCTCGCGGTTGCGTACCTTCGCCGCGCTGGCCACCCACGAGAGCTTGCTGTCGATGCGCTGGTCCGGGCGGCCGAGCGGATGCAGCACCACCGCATCGCCCGCCTGCACGCCCTGCGCCTCGATCTGCGGCAGGTCGATCTCGACCTCCATCGCCGACGTATCGGGCAGGCTGCCGAACTCGAAACCGGCGCGCAGGTTGGCGCCGACCATCGGCTTGTCGCCCGACCAGTTGGCCGCCAGCAGCAGCACGCCGTCGTTCGGTGCGCGCAGTTCCAGCGCGTCCATGTCGTCCCGCCGCGTCTTCGCCGTCATGTCGAAGGTGGCGCGCTGCGCGTCCAGCACCGCCAGTTCGGCGCCACCGCGCACGCCGGACTGGTCGCGCTGCCACTGCAGCACGCCCTGCCGCACCTGCAGGTACTCCTTGTCCTCGACCGCATCCAGCACCTGGTTGCGCGCGACGGTGCTGAGGTCGGCGTCGGCATAGCGTTGCGCGATGCCAAGCTGCACGGCCACCCGCGACAGGTCGACCTCCACGCGGCCCTGGGTGGATTCCAGCCCGCTTTCCTTCGCGGCGCGCGCAAGCGCGTTGCGCTGCAGATCGATCATCGCCTGCGCCAACTGCTGTTCGCCCTCGGGCGAGACGAAGCGCGCCAGCACGTCGCCCTTCTTCACCAGGCTGCCTTCCGGCACCATCTCCACCACCTGTCGCTGCGCCCAGTTCTTGCCCGGTACGGTCAACGGCGTGGGCTTGGCCGAACGCAGCTCGCCCTCGCCGCGCACGCTGATCGTCAGCGGACCCTGCGCTACGGTCTCGCTGGCGACCGGCATCTCGTCGCTGCCGCAGGCGGCCAGCGCCATGGCCAGCGCCAGCACGACGGCGCGTCGTGTCATGCGGTTCATTTCGCACCTCCGGCGATATCGGGCACGGTCAGCTCCACGCGCACGGCCTGGCCGGGACGAAGCTTCGCCTTCGCGTCGTCCAGGCGGATCTCCAGGTCGAGCACCGGCACCGGCTGCACCTGCGACTTGCTGCGCACGGCGCGGCCCACCCCGGCCACCCTGCCGTGGTACGCGCTGCCACCGCCGCCTTCCACCACGATGCGCGCGCGCACGCCTTGCTTCACCCGCTGCAGGTCGCGCTCGGGCAATTGCGCACGCACCGCCAGCGTGGCGGGGTCGGGGATCTCGGCCACGGTCTGGCCGCGCCACACCTGCGAACCGACATCGAACTTCTCGCCGTTCCAGTTGCTCTTGTGCATGATCACGCCGTCGCGCGGCGCCGCCAGGCTGAGGGCGGCGATCGATGCCTGCAGGCGGGTGACATCGGCCTGCGCCTGCTGCAGCTCCGCGTTGACCAGCTGCAGCTCCGCGCGGCGCTGTTCGGTGGCGGCGCGTTCGGCCTGCTGCGCGAGCAGGGCGCGGCGCTCGGTGCGGCGGCGGTCCTCCACCAGCTTGTCGTACTCCAGCGCGGCGATCAGCTCGCGTGGCTGCTGCGTCTTGCGGCCGGCCTTGTCGCGTTCGGCCTCGGCCTCGGCGGTCGCCAGCCGCTGACTGCGCTCGCGTTCGGCCACGTCCAGGGTCAGGTTCTCCAGTTCGCGCTTCTTCTCCTGAAGCAGGCTCTGGTTCTCCGCCAGCTGGCGCACCAGGTCGCTGGTGTCGAAGGCGACCACGATGTCGCCCTTCTTCACCGTGCTGCCGTCGGGTGCGAGCTGGGTCAGGTTGAACTGCCACATGCGGTCCACCGCCGGCGGCACGAGCTGTGCGCTGCGCTGGGCATACACCTCGCCGTCGACGCGCAGGGTGGCGGCATGCGCCAGTGGCATGGCGGCGACCAGCGCGAGCGAAAGAATGGATACGCGCAAGGTCATGGTGCCTTCCCCTGCGCCGGCGCGGCCGCCGGCTTCGCGATCACGCGCACGCTCATGCCCGGCATCAGGGCCAGCGCGTGGTCGTCCGGCGTGATGTCGACGGTGAAGTAGCGGCCTTCGCCCCACTCGGGACGGCGGTCGGGTGCGCCGGAAATGAAGGCGATGCGCCCGCCGATCTTCTTCCCCGGCACCGCATCGAACGCCAGCTCCACCGGCTGCCCGACGCCCAGGCCGCGGCGGTCGGACTCCAGCGCCCACGCACGCACGTTCATGCGTCCGCTGCTGACCACCTCGCCGGCCTTGCTGCCCGGCATGGTGGATGAGCCCTCGTCGATGCGTCCGCCGATCCAGTTGTTGTTGAAGCCATGCACCACCACCCCGTCGCGGTCGGCGACCACTTCCGACGTGCGCACCAGCGCAGCGTGGTAATCACGCTGCAGCACCAGCTTGTCGATCTGCAGGCGGCCGTCGTGGATGCGCCGCTGCACGGCGGTGCGCGCGGCGTCCAGGTCCTTGCGCTTCAGTGCGACCTCCCGCGTCGTGCGGTCCAGTTCGCCCTGGTAGCGGTCGTAGTCCAGGGCGGAAATCAGGTCCGGCGGAATGGTGGCATCGAGCTTCGCCGTGGCCAGTTCGGCCTCGGCATCGACCAGCGCCATCTCGGCGGTGACCGCCTTGACCTGCAGTTCGGCGACTTCCTTGGCGTCCTTGGCGCGGCCCTGCTCGATCTGCGCTTCCAGGTCGGGGATGCGGCTGGCGGACTGGCCGGGGTCGATGCGCAGCACCACCTCGCCCTTCTTCACCCGTTCGCCCTCGGGCACGTAATAGCGGATGACCACCGGTGCGCTGTTCGATTGCGGAGTGAGGATCTGCTGCGCATCGATAGCGCGCACTTCGCCGGTCAGCACCACGGCATGCGCGGGCGCAATGGCTGCCAGCGCCAGCGCGATCACGTACGTCTTACTGGAGGGCATCGAATTCCACCTTGCCGTCGCGCAGCTTCACCTGGCGCGGGGCGCGCGCGGCGATGTCGTTGTCGTGGGTCACCAGCACCACGGTCTGGCCGCCGGCATGCACTTCGTCGATCAGCGCCAGCACGTCGGCGGCGCTCTTGGAATCGAGGTTGCCGGTCGGTTCGTCGGCCAGCAGCAGCGCCGGCTGCAGCAGCAGGGCGCGGGCGATCGCGGCGCGCTGCATCTGGCCGCCGGACAGTTCGCTGGGTCGGTGGTCGCGGCGCTCGCCCAGGCCGACGCGGTCGAGCAGGGCCACCGCGCGGTCGTGCGTGCCCGGCGGCGGCTGGCGGTGGAAGCGCAGCGGCAGCATGACGTTCTCCAGCACGGTCAGCCGCGGCAGCAGGTGGAAGCTCTGGAACACGAAGCCGATGCGCCGGTTGCGCAGGTCGCTGCTGGCTTCGTCGTCGAAGGTGGCCACGTCGCGGCCTTCGAACAGGTAGGTGCCGGTGCTGGGACGGTCCAGGCAGCCGAGGATGTTCAGCAGGCTGGACTTGCCCGAGCCCGACGCGCCGGTGATGGCGACGAACTCGCCCTGGCCGATGTGCAGGTCCACCCCCGCCAGTGCGCGCACCGTCTGCCCGCTCATGGCGTAGTGGCGCTGCACGCCCTGCAACTCGATCATCGTGTCCCCTTCGTTCCTTCGTACCTGTCGACCACCGCAATCCGCCAAGGTTCCCCCATGGAAGGCGATGCGGGTGCGGGTCGACCGTCCTGATGGCCGGACGGCGAGCATCCCAGATGCACGCGCGAGGTTGCAACCGCGCCACGTCATGCCGATGACGCGGCACGCCGAGCCGCGAACGGGACGCGCCACGTGGGCGACGCGGCAGGTGGTGTTCGGTGGGCCGCACCTCGCGTGCCGGACGCGGCGTGCGGGGTCCGGAACGCGGTACACGGCGTCGGAAACGCGACGCTCCGTGTACCGGCACCCGGGATACCGCGCCGACGACGCGGGCTGTCGCGTTCGCCGCATGGAGGACCGGGTTGGCATCGCGGTGCTCGGCGTCGCGAACGCGGGGGCTGACATGCGGTAACCCGGCACGCCGCGTTCCCGACGCGAGGCATGGCGTTCCGAACGTCGTGTATCGCGTGGCCGACGCGGTGCGCCGCGTCCGGAACGTGACACATCGCGTCGCACGCGAGGCCGGTGTGCTTCCAGACGTCACGTTCTCACATTGTTGCGTCGCATGCGCTGGACCACGCGCGACGCGCTAGGCTGCGCAGGCCGCAGGAACGCGGCGGATCCTGACCGACGAACAAGGAGAGACGATGCGTCAGAACCTGGTGGACATCGCATTCGCGGCCGACGCCGTGGCCGACATCGAACACGCGCTCGACACGCTCGACCAGCGCTTCGCCGGGCTGGTAGGACTCACGCCCCGGCAGCGCCGGCACCTGACCAAGATGGGCGGCAACTCCGAAGCCTTCTGCCGACGGGCGCTGCAGACGGCGCACCAGCATCCCGAGCTGATGCCGCGCGGCTTCGACGACGAGGCCTGCCAGCGCGACCTGCTCGCGCTGGAACAGCTGCGCTCATGGCGGGCGCAACTGACCCGGCTGTACGAACGCATGGCCGACACCGAAACCGCCCTCGGCAGCGACCTGATGATCGCCGCCCTGGAGGCCTACGCTTTCCTCAAGGTCGCCGGCCAGCGCGAAGGCCTGGATACGACGAAGCGCGAACTCGCCGCCCGCTTCGCCCGATCACCGCGCCGCGGACCCGCCGTGAAGGGAGCGGAGCCGCCAGCCGGGGAAGGGTGACGTTGATACGCACAAACGCGTTATCACCGTGTCCTGCGGTGATAACGCGCATGACGAGAATGCACATGACGCTTTCCCGCCTTCAGCCCGGCGACCACCGCAAGACCCTTGCCCCGCAACGCCTGAGCTGACTTGACGGGTATGGGGCGGAAAGTGAACATCCGCGTTATTACCCCTGTTTGGGGTCTATTAGGCGTTAGGCCGCAGGAGAAAGTGTGCGGGACATTGACGCGATCATTGCTCATCTGCATCTGGCACACCCTGACATTTCAGCAACGCAGCTGACTGTCTTACATCCCGGCGCTGACGACGACGGCTTGTGGTTATTCCGCCATCCAGCTACTGACGTTGAGGTGCAACTTGAGTCTTGTTCCGGCACTTGTCCCTTCTTGTTTGAAAGCTCAGGGTCGGCTGATCGACTCACAGCGGGCAGTGTTGAGCAAGCCGTCGCATTCGTGGTCGCAGGACTTGGCATATCAGGGCCAGCGGCCTAACAATTCATTCAAGCCGACGCCGCTTCGCGGCGCGGCTTAATTCAGGCGTTAGAAGACATGGATACGACCCAAAGGTCTTCACGGAAGATCCATTTCAGCGTCAGGGTAGGCTGCGGATTCGGTGCCGCTCTATGCATCTATCTGGCCGTGTCAGTGAACCTTACTCATCCAGTCCAAGTCGTGATGGATGTCCTAGCACCAACCAGCTTCTTGCTCCTGATGTTTACAAAGTCCTATGACAGTGAGCTTGCAAAGTGGGCGGTGATTGCATCTCTTTTCCTCGGGGCAACCATGATTGCAGCGCCCCATGTCTTTCCGTCGCCGCTGCGGTGGTAGGCATGCCTTCTAACAATTCATTCAAGCCGACACCGCTTCGCGGCGCGGCTTAATTCAGGCGTTAGGCCCGCTGAGATCGTATGACGCACAGTGACTGGCTAAAGCTTATGCAGTTCCCGCCCGAATGGACAGCATGGAACCTCATCCCATCAGAGCTGGCGGCTGTGCAGCTTTCCGGCTACGAGCCGGGACATGAGGATGCGTCTGAGCACGACCGTCATGGTGCCTTCCAGTGGTGGCTCAAACAACATCCCGACTCGGGGGTGCTGGTGCAGTTGGCTCGACTGTCTTGGCTCGACCCAGATCAGCCCATGGCTCAGTACGTGAGAGACTGCATTGCCAAGCAGTCTGACAACAGCGCAGAGGTAGGACATGCCCTTGCTACTCCATACCAGCGGGCCTAACAATTCATTCAAGCCGACGCCGCTTCGCGGCGCGGCTTAACTCAGGCGTTATACGTGGGCGGCGGTTCATTGCGGTTGCATCGCCAGTCACTGGCAATATTCCGCTCATTGGTCTCGCGCTTCAGCACAGCTCGCTTCTTCCAGCATCGTGTGCGCGCCGCTTGCGGCTTCGTGGTCATCGCTTCGTTGTTGCGCTCACGCAGTGCTGCGTCGGATCGTTCTTTGCCTCGCGCATAGGCAAGCGGGTGTTATGCCTTCGGATTGCATCGCCCTGGCTTCGGTTCCACCGGGCCTCTCCGTGGCTTTGGCTTGCATTGGGTGACAATCGGTTCCCCGGCCTTGCGTGCGTCGTTGCAGCCGCCGGGCTTCGGGCGTACCGTGGCGTATAACAATTCATTCAAGCCGATGCCGCTTCGCGGCACGGCTTAATTCAGGCGTTAGGCTGCTGAGGCGGGCATCATGGCTTACATGACAATCGAACTTGCCAGTGGCGTAGTCGGGGACATTGAGGGCGCCCTTATCAGGTCTGGGTTTGGGCGCGAGGATAGCGCTGAGTTGTCACATGCAATCCTCAATTCGCCTGGAGGCATCAGCTTCAGGACAAACAAACTTGGCAAGATCGGCATTGATCCTGCTGCCTTGGTTCAAGAGCTTCGGGCTACTGGACTCATCGTGCGTTGGACAGGTGGGGCAGCAGCCTAACAATTCATTCAAGCCGAGCCCGCATCGTTACGGCATTGATCGGACAGTTGGCCTGGGCGGGCCGGCTTAATTCAGGCGTTAGACCGCAGGAGACATCGATGCGCTGTTGGTTTGCGATCTTGCTTTCTCTGTTTATCTCTGGCTGCGCTAAAGCAGACGACAGCGTTCGATCCATGCCATTTGCCTTTGACGCGAATGCTGATGTTGTTCGCCTTTCTGGTAGATGGGTTACGGATCAAACATTGGACGCGCCATTACTTGCCAGGGTAAACACGGCTGAGATCATCTGCACTAAGCGCAGGATGTCTTGCGTGGAAGCGGTCGCAGTGCTGTTGACGCCTGATGACAATCCGCGCGCACCTGGCGAGCTTCTATTCTCAGTGCTTGGCGAGTACAGAATTGAGTCTTGGTCTGATGCTTCAGTGGTTGCAATCTCGGAAAAAAAGGTCGCGGACGTAACATTGCGGATTGATCTCGCAAACAGGCGGGTGAGCCGGCGACATCAAGAGACTAAGGCTAGGGGCGCAGAGTCTGCGGACCCAACATTCATCGTCGACTGGCGCTTGGAGTGATTGGGCATGCGGCCTAACAATTCATTCAAGCCGAACCCGCTTCGCGGGTCGGCTTAATTCAGGCGTTAGGCACCGGAATGAGCAGCTTTGCGTTCGAAGCAAAATGCATGGTGACGGAGCAGCCTGACGGCGAGTTTCATCTCGTTGGCTTCGCCGATCAAAAGTTCGACACTCGCTTCTACCTAATGCTCCAGCGAGCCCTCGATCATGATGAGCAGGACCGCGCCCTAGGCATGGACACCTATCACGTCGAGTGGTGTGACCAGGGCATGTCCGGTTACGGTGGTATCTCGCGCTTCTTGCTTAGCCCAACCGGGGTTGAGGTCTCATTCGAGCCACAGGCAGCTGTGGATCTGGATGGCATGGAGCACCTATCCATTTCCTTTCAGTTAAGTCACAGCGAGTTCCTGGTGCTGCGAGAGGCTCTCGGCAACATATTCGTCGGCAGCGGCTGCCTGATTGTGGCCGGTGCCTAACAGTTCATTCAAGCCGAACCCGCTTCGCGGGTCGGCTTAATTCAGGCGTTAGCCCTCAATGGAAGATTCGCGTGGACATTGATTTTCTTGGAGTTGCAGGGCTTGTAGTTGGTTTGGCAGGGCTAGGCTTCGCGCTATACCAAGGCTCTGAGAAGAGAAAGCTGGAAAAGTACTTGCGCTCCCAAAACTGGCACCTCTACTCGAAGGCCAACAATTCCAATGGCTCACTGCAACGAGCCATCGATTTGTACAAGGCGAGCCACTCCGGACATGTAGCGCCCGAAGTGATCGAGTGGCTGTCCAAAGCCGATGCCTTCGGCCAGGATGTATTCAAGGATATTGTGCGCCAGATACAACTTGCAGAGCCAACCTTCGATGAGAAGAGAATTGAATCTTGGGTCAAAGCAGGGAAGGTCTCTGATGTGCACGCGAAAGAGCTGTTTCGCAAAATCTTGGTTGAGGGCTAACAATTCATTCAAGCCGACGCCGCTTCGCGGCGCGGCTTAATTCAGGCGTTAGCCCTCAATGGAGAGTCTCTTGCTTGACTCCGTCATGAAGTCTTTGCAATCGCCCGGAGCGCTCTACGCGAGCGGACACTATGAGCAGGCCTTTGCTGAGGTAAAAGAAATCTGGGACGGCCTACCGCGCACCAAGCTTGAAGAGCCCAATGCGTACATGGTGATTGAATACGCCGTAGCCATCTTGCTACGACTAGGTCGCTTGGACGAGGCGCATACTTGGGCAGAGCGCAGCCTCGACTTTCGCGAGAAGCGCCACGACCTTGGTGAAGCGGAGTTTCTTATTGCCAAGGTCGCATATGAACAAGGCAATCTAGAAGAGGCCCGTCAACTAATTTCCATAGCCTCCAGGAAATCCGACGGCCGCATTCTCCAAGGTGAAGATCCAAAGTACCGGGCTCTCGTACGTAATCCAGCAGAGGGCTAACAATTCATTCAAGCCGATGCCGCTTCGCGGCACGGCTTAATTCAGGCGTTAGGTGCCACAAGATGGTTCGCGCAGTTGGGGACAGTGAAAGCGAGCAGAAGGTCATCGACGACATTGCCAACTTCGGATGGCACTGCGTCAATATTCACCCTGAGGGGGAGCATGTTGGCTATGCGTTTACCGTTGGCCTCTTTCAAACCTACGGACACCCTGAGCTCATCATCTTTGGGCTATCCGCCAAGGTCGCCCACCAAATTCTTGCTATCGCAGCTGACGCGGCCAGGTCCGGCGCACCCGTCGATCTCACACAGCCGACAGACGCACTCATCAATGACTATCTGTGCTGTTTCGTCGAGGTACCACCTTCTCAGTACTATGAGCATGTTGGCTATTGCACGTGGTACTACCAAGGAAACGGCTTTCCGCTCTACCAAGTTGTTTGGCCATCACGAGACGGCATGTATCCGTGGGACCAGCATGCCACCCCAGGCTTCCGGGCTGCGCAGCCAGTTATTGCAGCCGTTCCGGGCGGCACCTAACAATTCATTCAAGCCGAACCCGCTTCGCGGGTCGGCTTAACTCAGGCGTTAGGCCTCACAAGATGACATTCAGCTTCCGATGCAATTCCTGCGGTGAAACCCACGAGGGCATCCCTACCTTCGGGGCAGATATGCCCTCAATTGCGCAATGGATCTCCGCCGCGGATCGTCCAAGCCGAGTGGACCTAGGCACTGATGATTGTGTCGTGGATGGAGAGCGGTTCCTTGTCCGAGGCTGCCTAGAGATCCCAGTCCAAGGCGAGTCTGATCCACTTGTTTGGGGCGTATGGGTTGATATTAGTCAGGCCAACTTTGACCAGTGGGCCGGAGCCTTCAAGCTAAAAGAGCGGTCCCACATCGGCCCGTTTCCCGGTTATCTTGGTACAGCTCTTCCATGCTACCCAGATACGTTCAACCACCACGTTGTCATGCACCTCCGCGACGATGGAATTCGGCCATACATTGAAGTTTCACAATCCAACCACCCGCTGCACATCGAGCAATGCAATGGCATCACGCACGAGCGCCTGGCAGAGATATATCGGGAGGTCATGCATGGCGCTCCCGGGCGTGAGGCCTAACAATTCATTCAAGCCGACGCCGCTTCGCGGCGCGGCTTAATTCAGGCGTTAGCTTTCAAGGGGAGGATTGCCGTGGCATCGAAGATATGGGTTCTTCTCGGCTTCTTGGGCTTATCGTTCATCGCTGGAGTGGTGGGTCAGTACTACTACCCTGGCGTGGAGTTCTCGCCTGTCGACATATGGCTTCTGCCGGTCTTCGCCTTCTTGCTCTTCCTTTGGTACAGGATTGACTCTGAGCAACGCTCATATAGGCGCTCACCGTGGCTCAATGCTTCCATTATTGCTGTCGCAATTATTGCGTTGCCCTACTATTTCTTCCGTTCTCGCGGGCTCAAGGGTGGTGCATTTGCTACTACTGCAATGCTGCTGGTATTTGTCCTTAGTGGCGTTCTTACGGTGGCAGGACAGTACAGCGCGTACTATGGCCTGCAAAGCTAACAAGTCATTCAAGCCGACGCCGCTTCGCGGCACGGCTTAACTCAGGCGTTAGGCGGCAATGAAGGTTAGTGGGAACGTCCACAAGACATGGATTCGAGGTCAAGCCGTGGCAGCCGCTTGGATCGGCGCCGTGATCTTCCCCTTCGCTTTTCTTATGCCCGTCGACTCGACGATGTTCTGGATATGCTTGCTATTTGGCGTGTTTGTTACCTGGAGCATCATTGAGGGAGTTCGATTTGCAAAGCATCGACCTCTGTCGGATTTCTTGGCAAAGACCGTTACTCCGACTTCTCTACTGTTGGTATCCACGGGCTGGGTGGTATGGGGCTTTGTTGCCGCCTAACAATTCATTCAAGCCGAACCCGCTTCGCGAGTCGGCTTAATTCAGGCGTTAGGTGGTGAGATGAGGCTTCTTCATTTTCTGGCAATAGCGCTATTCATTTTTGCGTTTGTCTTGTACATATCTTCCTCTGCAACAGGAGCCTGGATGCTTGGCGGATTTGCTGTTGGACTGGAGATTGCGGCATGGATCATTGCACTGACATTCAAGACAGCAGCACCAAGCACCAATAAGACTCCTTAGGCATGTTGTACCCATCACTGGTGGTCTTTCATCGCGACGGTTCACCACCTAACAATTCATTCAAGCCGAACCCGCTTCGCGGGTCGGCTTAACTCAGGCGTTAGGCGCCTTAGCAGGTAGATCGCATGCCAAGTCCCAAGTACTTGATTGCCCAGCCTGCTTTGACTGCCGCAAGAGCTTCAAGGTAGCGCCGCGCCAAGACTTGTCGGCTGTCTGCCCGAGTTGCGGAGGGACAATCCACGAGATGGGCCGCTCGTTCAAAGCGCCGCCTGCTAAAGACCTGGCGCAATGGACAAAGGTGCAAGCATTGTTCGCTGCTGGCTTCCGCTTCTTCAGCTACCGCAGCACTTCCGGGCCACCGCTTCCGGACAGGCTGGCTGACGTTGAGGCTTTCATCCGGGACAATCCTGCGCATCCACTCCGGGTGGCGGCGCCTAACAATTCATTCAAGCCGACGCCGCTTCGCGGCGCGGCTTAATTCAGGCGTTAGGTGCGCATATGCTGTATCGCACAAGGCCCAGAAAAAACCTCAGCAATCTCGTATGGCGAGCAGCTGATGCCCTCATTGCCATTGGTGGGCTTTACTGCCTCTACTTGGCCGGCTCCGGCATCTGGAACGGCGAGGTGGAGATCTTCAGTAAGCGCATCTCGGGGACTATTAGCTGGGAAAACGATCCGCTTTGGTTCAGTGGCATGGTTGTGGCGTGGGCAGGCGGCGGCATCTTCCTCCTGCGCCTAGCTGCAAGTGACAAGTGACTGGCGTGCCGGATAGCGCGCCTAACAATTCATTCAAGCCGAACCCGCTTCGCGGGTCGGCTTAATTCAGGCGTTAGCGGGCATGACCAAGCATACCTTCTGCTCCTTACTCATCGTCGTCTTTCTGGTCGGCTGCACTAACGACACATTGGATGCGTCGTACGACTCAATGTCAGATGCTGCAGCCGCTCAGGCAGTCGCGAAAGGCTGGATACCCCGATGGCTGCCATCGGAAGCGTCGGACCTTATGGAGGTTCATAACTTGGACTCAAGTTCGAGCGCACTGTCGTTCAATATCCCGGATGGACAAGCATGGGAGCTTCCGCCTCATTGCCGCCCCGTTGGCTTTAGTGACACAAGCCCCTCCAAGTTCTCTCGGTCATGGTGGCCATCGACAGAAGAGCTAGGATCTTCCTTTGACTTCTTTCAATGTCAAGCGGATGCCTCACCAGATTTCACTTTTGTAGCAATCCATAAAATGAGCGGCCGCGGCTTGCACTGGCGCACGTATGCCCGCTAACAACTCATTCAAGCCGACGCCGCTTCGCGGCGCGGCTTAATTCAGGCGTTAGGCCTTGCACCGATGACTATCGCAAAGCTCG
Source organism: Pseudoxanthomonas sp. LjRoot143 (assembly GCF_964252945.1). Taxonomy (NCBI): domain Bacteria; kingdom Pseudomonadati; phylum Pseudomonadota; class Gammaproteobacteria; order Lysobacterales; family Lysobacteraceae; genus Pseudoxanthomonas; species Pseudoxanthomonas sp. LjRoot143. The sequence continues at coordinate 4,101,165 of NZ_CAXUPM020000001.1, forward strand.
TATCCATATTTCTCCTCACCCTCACAACTGTAAGCTGCCAAGCTGAATCGCCCCCTGTGAAACTCGATTACGAAAAGTTGATCTTGTTAGACGCCGAGAATCTGGCGGAGACTGGTATCGGCGCTGCTTACGATGAACTGCTCCCAGAGCTCAAGCATTACATTTCAAATCCTGAGCAAATCGAGCAATTCATAGATAATGACCTTCCTCGTTACGCCATACGCTCCAACGGCGCGGAGTACGTAATTTACGCACCTGATATGCCAGAGAATGAAAGCTGGGGCGCGGCCACTTACGTATTCTTCAAGATCGTCAATGATCAACTTGCTGACACGCAAGTTCGGCTATACGCGATCAACGGTGGTAATGACCTAGGCGGCCTGTTTCTCACGCATGAACAAGCAAGGGCCGCTCAGGTGTCGCTGCCAAATCCATCAGATTGGCCGTATCTTCCGGAAGCAAATGGTCCTTGGTATGGACAGCATCACTAGCATAGGGTCAAGGCCTAACAATTCATTCAAGCCGAACCCGCTTCGCGGGTCGGCATAATTCAGGCATTAGGGGGCTATGGACGTGTCCAAAGGTCGTGTAGCGCTACTTCGAGAGATCTTCTCGCAAGGTTTTCGAACGCCGGACTGGCGGCACGAAGAACCACCACCCGTTGTGCCGGCGGAGATGTTCTTTGCCGACAACGACGACAATGAGTGCATTGCCGTCAATCTCGACGATCACCCGGGCGTGGACTTCTTTAGGAGCAAGCTGGCTGATATCGCAGCCCAGCCTGACGTGGCAGCGGTGCTGGTCAATATCTATGATCTAGACCCGACCATCTATGGAGGCTGGCCGTATGCGGAGAACGTCCACATACTTACATCAGCTTCTGAGGATACGGTTCAGTCTTGGGCCACCGAGCTGCGCTCCGATGGGGCTGGGGAGGGTTGGCCATACGGTGAACCACGACAGCATGCTCAGGCGACTGACGGCCAACGTTGGTGGTGGCTATCGTGGGACTAGCCCCTAACAGTTCATTCAAGCCGAACCCGCTTCGTGGGTCGGTTTCATTCAGGCGTTCGGCGGCAGAGCAGACATGATCGCAACTCTACTCATCACGATTCTTGCTGCTGGCATGTCGACTGAGCCTGCTACTGAGCAACCGGCTCTCCGGTGCGACATTGGACCTGCTCTGAAGCAGTTCGGAGGCAATGACTGGCTCGTCTACGGCTGCGCCGACGGCCATTCTGTAGTGGTCACTGCTGGCGCTCCCAATCCCGCTACTCCGTTTGTCTTCATCCTCACGCCGGATGGTAGCGGCGGCATTGAGCTGCATGGCGAAGGGGCCGGGGCCGAGTCCGCTACCAAGCCTGCGTATGAAAGTCTCAGCAAGATGTCCAGCTCGGACCTGGCCGCGCTTTTTCAGGAGGCTAGTCGGAGTAATGAGCGGTAAGCTGCCGCCGAACAATTCATTCAAGCCGAACCTGCTTCGCGGGTCGGCTTAATTCAGGCGTTAGGCACCTATGCAAGTGACACGGAGTTTCCTGTGATCAAGGCTGCACGCACCGCACTGGTCCTCATGTTCTGCCTTCTCACCGGCGGCATGATGCTTGCATCCGGCGAGTCAGTGCTCACCACCGCACTAGTGCTGGCGGGGTTCACTATGATTGTGGTCGGTGGCTACAGAGTTCGGACTCGCGTGCGGACCAGGCTGGGTAAGGCTGATGACTTCAGTTTCAGCCTTACTGACCTATCCGCCTGGGACCGCCGAGACTTGACCCTGCTGCTTTTTCATCTTGCCGTAGGCATCGCTCTGTTGGGCGCAGGCTTTTCCGGTCTGCGGGCCGGTGCCTAACAATTAATTCAAGCCGAAGCTACTTCGTGGCGCGGCTTAATTCAGGCGTTAGGCCTCATCCGAATGCAGCGACTACTTCAACTAGCGGCACTGGTTCTGATCGCTGGATGCACTCGCAGTCCAAGCATAACTGTATGCGAAGCTATCGATAAAGCTGAGAAGTACAACGGGAGCCACGTCACTATTACCGGGACTTTTCACGAAGGCCATCACCCGACATTTCTGAGCGATTCAAAATGTTTTTCCGAGGTGGTAGTGCTCGGTTCAGAGGTCACTCCAAATCCTGCATTTCGGGATGCGGTGTCGGATAAATACTTCTCAGGCGGAAGCTCAGTCACTGCATCGGTTGAGGGAAAGTTGATCTACAGTCCATCTCCTAGTAAGGATTTCAATTACCTACTTGATGGCTACAACGTCATAGAGTTCGAAGTCGACCGCGAACGCTCACCGCACTGAGGCCTAACAATTCATTCAAGCCGAACCCGTTTCGTGGGTCGGTCCAGCAAGGGCGTTAAGGCTCATGAGAAGCATCTTCCTGGCTTCGCTTCTGGCAACCGGCCCCGCTGTAGGTGACGGGTACGAGCCTGCGGTATGGCTGTCCAACTCAAACGTGCTGGCATGCTCCCCAAACACGCTTCGAGCGCCTCATCCGCTGATCCTTACCTTGGGTCCTGGGCATGGCAGTGAGTTGGCTATCCGCCGTGTATCCGACAACACCTGGTACTTCCTCGTAGGCCACATGCCTCCGGATGGTGAGCCACAGTTGACGACGCCGGAAAAGCTCGCTTTAGCTAACAGCATCGAGGTGCCGACGTCATTCAGAGGCCGCGCTTCAGAGGCCGACGCGCTTGCGCCCATCTTCAATCGCTCCGGAGCGTATGAAGCTTATCTATCTGACAATCTTGAGTCTGAGGAGGGCGGCTACGTGTGCAGCTTCAACTACATCGGCATGAGCCCTAACAACTCATTCAAGCCCAACCCGCTCCGCTGCGCGGCTTAACCCGGGCGCTAGGCAGCATGTCGCGGATCTCCAACATCATCGATGCGATTCGTCGCATTGGGTCCCGGTCGCAGAAGGCAGCCCTGCTTCGACAGGACCGGCAACTGGAAGGTAAGGAAGTACTCGAACGAGGACGAGTCGTTGTACACCATGAGGGCGAGGCGATCACTGGCTTTCACGCAAAAGTTGAGCCTTACCCCGAAGAGGTTTCAAGCTTGAGCCTGACCGCCCGCCAAGAGTTGATGATCTATTCATCAAGGGCGTCCGACCTCTTCTCGGACTTTGACATCGATTCGTCAGCGGGTCTTCTCGAGCGGTTCGATCAAGCGTTTTCGTCTTGGCTGCATGCTTCCAACAGGCTCGGCTACTCAGAGAACGACGTCGTCGGGATTCTCGGCGCGGCCTTCGGGGACTACTGCAATGAGTCCCTGGAGATGGACTGGGTCACCGTGTCGGATCAATACGGCACAAGCACTGCGATAGATGGCCGTGAGTTCGAGTTCAGGGCCTTTCCCTTCGACTCCATATGGAAGCGGATAGACGACGCTGAATCAGGCTTCTTCGCAAGCATCTATGTGGTTCTCGCCCACCAGAAGCAGCACTCACGGAGAAGAGGGAATGCTCCCTGACGCTTCAGTGATCCAGGCCTTGGGTGTCGCATGAAAGTGTCAAGGCATCTGACGAAGGCATGCATGCTGGCGTGGATCCTGTCCGCCTGTGCCCACAATACGCTGGGCCCGAAGATCGACACGTCCTCCAGGATCAACAAGCAGGAATTCGTATCGCGCTTCGGCTTCCCTGGGTGCACGATTTCTGTTCCGCTTACGCTACACGAGGCAGTGAAGAGCGCTGAATCGGTCGGAGCTCCACAGATCGATCAGCGCACAGACTGGATCGAGATGATAGACGTCATGAATCCCGGCGATGAGCTGCGCAATGTCCGATGCATCCCGCGACGAGGGCCAGGAGGCGTCGATCTCATCGGGCTGTTTCGTAACAGCAAGTTGATCGCCGAGGTGCACACGGTTTTCATGGACTAGTGATGCCTTACACTTCATCCAAGCCGTCGTCGCTTCGAGGGTCGGCCCAACTCAGACGCCAGGGGGCCGTTTGAATCGTACCGAATGGTTTGAGTCCAAGTGGCGCTGGTTGAAGCGTTTCGCGCTTCTGGCGCTGGCAGGCACCGCTGCCGTGGTAATCGGCGTGGCAACCGAACTGGTGGCGCTTGCTGCCCTGGGCGGGTTGTCGTTGATCCCCTTGGCGTTCTGGGTAGCCTTCATTCCGATTCTTCACTGGAAGGAGCGCTACGCGGGGGACAACAGCACCATGTGGGGCGCGTTCCTGGTTTTTGAAGCATCCAGCTGGTCGAAGGTCTTCTACTGGTTTTTTTACGTGCTTCCGGACTGGAGGCGGTCCGGGCGGTACGCGGACGTCCCCTGACAATCGATTCGAGCCGACGCCGTTTGGCGGCGAGGCTCGGTGCAGGCGTGGCTTGACTCCGGCGCTACCAGGCATCCGAATCAGCTTCGTGCCGCGCCTCCGGTCGCACCGGACAACCCGGGAAGGCCGGGCTATCATCCGGCGGCGGCAGGCCTCTGCACCGGTCTCGCTGCGGCATCTTGGCATCGGATCAGGGAGGGATCATGCAGGCGAGTTCTGATTTTTTCGTCGGTTGGGGAACGCTGTCGCTCATCAACGCCGGTCTTGCGCAGTCGAAGGGGCGCAGCGGCCTCGGCTGGTGGCTTGGCTCCGTGTTCATCGGGCCGCTGGCGACGCTGCTCATCGTCGTGCTTCCGCCGGTTGCCGGCGTGGCGGGCGATGCCGGGCCATCCACCTGACGCGCGCGCCGATTCGATTCCGCCCGCCAGCATCATGCAAGGCATCAGCCATCTGACCTTCATCGTCAGCGACCTCGAGCGCATGGCGATGTTCTTGTGCGAGGGTCTCGGCGCGCGCGAGATCTACGACAGCGCCGGGAGGAACCATTCCCTCTCGCGGGAAAAGTTCTTCCTGCTCGGTGGCGTCTGGATCGCGGCCATGGAAGGCGAGCCGCCGGACCGGCGCTCCTACCAGCACGTGGCCTTCCAGGTCGGTGAGGCCGATCTCCCCGGCTACCATGCCCGCCTCACCGCGATCGGCGCGGACATCCGGCCTCCTCGCGACCGCATCGAGGGCGAGGGCCGGTCGCTGTACGTCTACGACTTCGACAACCATCTGTTCGAGCTGCACACCGGTACCCTCGAGCAGCGTCTGGCGCAGTACCGGGCATCGGCCGGACCCTGACCTCCACGGTGCGTGACCCCGCAAGGAGCGCAGTCCATGTCCCAGGCGTTGCGTGGTCCGCTACCGATGGCGGTGCAGTACGCTTCTGTCCGTGGCGCGCGCGGGTGGACGGGACGGGACGGACCGCGCCGGGGAAGACAACGGGGAGGTGGACGATGGCGAAAGTGACGGGAATCGGCGGCGTGTTCTTCAAGAGCCGGCACGACAGTGCGGCGCTGGCGGCGTGGTATCGCGAGCACCTGGGCATGCCGTTCGAAGACTGGGGCGGCGCGGTGCTGCGCTGGCCGGACGACACGGCCGAGGACAAGGGCCTGACCGTGTGGACCATCGCCGAGAAGGACAGCCAGTGGTTCAGTCCCAGCGACGCGGCTTTCATGATCAATTACCGCGTCGACGACCTCGATGGCCTGCTGGCGAACCTGCGCGCCGCCGAGGTGCCGGTCGTCAAGGGTCCCGAATCGCACGAGAACGGCAAGTTCGCCTGGGTCATGGACCCGGAAGGCAACAAGGTGGAGCTGTGGGAGCCGATGGCGTGGGATGAGAAGAACAAGGGCGCGTGAAGCGTTCCGAGTGACGAGCGCCCCTGTTCGGTCACGAGATTATGGATGGGAGCTATCGGGATGAGGTCGGGATGATCGACGTGTTCGGATGGAACCTCACGGTCGCGCTCGTGACGATGGCGATCGCGTACTTCGTGGTCTCACTGGTCCCGGTATGGTGGCCGGCGTGGCGTGCATTCGGGCGCAGGCCGCGCTTGCCGCGGCCATTCCTGTTCGTGGCGGTGGTCGCTGCGCTGGTCTACGGCGTGTTCTTCCTGCTGGGATGTGTCTTCCTCCTGCCGCTCGAGATGTACAGCACCTTCATCACGCCCGAGATGGCCGCGGCAAGCAAATCATCTGGCAGCGGATGGTCTCCTGCGCTGCGTGCCATTCGGGACTATGGATGGCTTGTGGTCGTCATCGCGCAGTTCGTACTGACCGGCTACGTCACGCGAACGCTGGCACGGCGTTGGGCGCATATCTGTTCGCCACCGTCACCGGCAGGCTGACCTTGGGCTCCCGATAGCTAGACGATAGGCGGTCGCGACTGACGTCGCTCCTACAGGGGAACAGCGATGTCAGTCCGCAGGCACCGTCCGTTCCCGTGCCCACTCGCGCAGTGCCTGCACCTGTTCGGCCATCAGCACGGACAGCGGGCGGGTGCTGCGGATCTCGTGCATGACGAGGTCGGTGTCGAGCGGCTTATGTTCGGCATGCGCGGCGTACATCGCCGAGACGATGGCCTGTTCCAGCTCAGCGCCGGAGAAGCCGTTCGCCGCCGCGGCCAGTGCCGGCAGGTTGAAGCCTTCCGGATCCAGTTCGCGCCGCGCCAGGTGCACGCGCAGTACCTCGACGCGGGCGTCGGGCGAGGGCAGGTCGACGAAGAAGATCTCGTCGAAGCGGCCCTTGCGCAGCAGTTCCGGCGGCAGGTCCTGCACCTGGTTGGCGGTCGCGACCAGGAACACTTGGCCACTTCCCGCACCGGCCTTGCGCTCGGCCATCCAGGTGAGCAGGTAGCCGAGGACGCGACGGGAAACACCGCCGTCCTCGTCGCCGCCGCTGGCCAGGCCCTTCTCGATTTCGTCGATCCACAGCACGCACGGCGCCAGCTGTTCGGCCGAGGCCAGCGCGGCGCGCAGGTTCTTCTCGGTCTCGCCGTGGTACTTGTCGTACAGCGTGCCGAAATCCAGCCGCAGCAGTGGCACGCCGAAACCGGCGGCGGTGGCCTTGGCCAGCATCGACTTGCCGCAGCCCTGCACGCCGAGCAGCAGCACGCCCTTGGGCAGGTCCAGGCCGGGGGGAGGATTGCCGGAGACGAACACCGCGCGGCGCTGTTCGATCCAGCGCTTGAGCCGCGAGGCGCCGGCGACGTCGGCGAACTTCGCCGTGTCGTACTCGTAATGCAGGTGCCCGCTGCGGTTGAGCAGCTCGAACTTCAGCTTGTTCAATGCCGGCAGATCGCTGGCGGTCAGTGCGCCGTCGGCGAAGATCAGCTGCCGCGCGATGCGGCGCGCGTCGACCAGGCTCAGGCCCTGCAGGTTGCGCACGATCTGCTTGACCGCCTCGCCGTCGGCTTCGACGCGACGGCCGCCGTGTTCGCGCGCGTAGTGCTCGGCTTCCTCGCGCACCATCTTCAGCAGCGCGGGGCCGTTGGGCAGGCGCGGGTTGAAGCGCACGGCGAGGGCTTCGAGTTCGGCCGGCAGTTCGATCTTCGCGCCGACCAGCACCACCACGTGGGGCAGGCTGTGGCGGCGCTGCATGATGTCGCGCAGCTGGCGCTGGCTGCTGGCGTAGCCCAGGTAGGGGTGGAAATCGAGCAGCAGGTAGATACCGCGCTGTTCGGCCTGCTTGATGGCCTGCAGAGCGGCGCTGGCGTCGGGCGGGCCGACGGCGTCATCCTCGCGGTCCATGTCCAGCCGGCGCAGGCCCTCGGTGATGCTCCAGCGGAACAGCGCCCGCCACACCTGACCCAACGCCTGCCGGAACAGCTCCACCACGCGGGCCTCGTCCTGGGTCTCGACGACGATCAGCGGGGTGTTGGCGCGGATCAGCGCGGTCAGGTCCTGCAGCTCGTTCATGGGGTGTCCGGTCCGTGGGGACCGGCACGATAGCAAGCGCCGTACGGAACGGGGAGCGGGACGGCCCGCGACGGCGGGTCGCAGGGGCCGGCACGCCGGTTCCCGCTTCACTTGTCGCGGTGTACCCTCCGGGTTCTCCAGCAACGAGGTGCGCGCATGAAGACGATTCTGGTCGCCAGCTCCAAGGGCGGCGCGGGCAAGACGACCCTGGCGACCAATCTGGCAGCGTACTTCGCACTGGATGGCAAACGTACCGTGCTGGTGGACGTGGACCCCCAGCATTCCTCCACCCGCTGGGCCGAACGGCGGGCGGAACTGGAAACCGCCGTGCTGCCGATCGACGCCAGCGGCAAGCGCGCCTGGAAGGCCTGGCTGCCGGAAGACGCCGAGCGCGTGGTGATCGATGCCCCGGCCGGCGCGATGGCCGACGACCTGGAAAGTTTCCTGGAACAGGCCGACGCCGTGGTGGTGCCGGTGCTGCCGTCGGCGCTGGACATCGAGGCGACGGTCGGCTTCCTGAACACCATGGCCAAGGTGCCGCGCGTGCACAAGCGCAAGCTGCCGGTGGGCCTGGTGGTCAACCGCAGCAAGCCGTGGACCAACGCCTCGCAGCAGGCGGTGGAGATGCTGAAGACCTGGCCTTACCCGGTCATCACCCAGTTGCGCGATACCCAGGCCTATGTGGTGATGGCGGGCCTGGGCCGCAGCCTGTTCGATTACCGCTCGGCCCAGGTGCGCGAGCACCAGGCCGACTGGGAACCGTTGTTGAAATGGATCAAGAAGGCCTGAGGCCGAAGGAGTCGTTGTCCCATGCGTGAACTGATCCTGCTGCGCCATGCGCATGCCGAACCTGCCACCGCCGGCCAGTCCGACCTGGACCGCCCTTTGTCGCCGCAGGGCCTGGCCGAGGCCGAGGCCGCCGCGCGCTGGCTGAAGGAGCAGGGCCTGGTGCCGGACCGCGTGCTGTGTTCGCCGGCGCGACGTACGCGCGAGACGCTGGAAGCGGTGCTGGGTGCGATCGGCTACGTGGAACAGCGGCTGGAAGAGCGCATCTATGAAGCCACGCCCGGTACGCTCGCCGACCTGGTCGACCAGCACCGCGAGGCCGAGCGCCTGCTGATGGTGGGGCACAACCCGGGCTTCGAGCAGCTCGCGGCACTGATGTATTCCGGCGTGACCAGCGAGTACCGCGGCATGCCGCCGGGCGGCGTGGTGGTGCTGACGCTGCCGGTGAATGCGGCGATCGAACCGGGCGTGGCGCAGCTCTCCGCCTTCTGGTGGCCATGAAGTCCGATCTGCCGCTGGCCGTCTGGCTGGTCGTGCTGTGCCTGGCCCTGCTGTGCGCCGTGCCCGCGTGGGCGCAGCAGGGGCGGAACGATTTCGACCCGGCGCATACGCGGCTGGGTTTCGAACTGCGCACGCGCTGGGGTCAGGTGCTGGACGGCGTGTTCCGGCGTTACGAAGGCTCCGTGGAGCACCTGCCGGACGGGCGCCAGCAGGTGCGCCTGCGCATGTACACGCGCGACGTGGAGATCATCGACCACCCGCGCTACGGCGAGTGGGCCCGCAGCGAGAAGTTCTTCGACGCCGACCGCTATCCGGTGGTCACCTTCACCTCGAAACCGTACGACCCGATGCTACTGTACGACGGCGGCACCCTGGAGGGCGACCTGAGCATCAAGGGCATCAGCCGGCCGCGCAGCCTGGAGGTGGCACCGGCCGACTGTTCGCACCCCGCGGTGGGCTGCGACGTGGTGGCCACCGGCGCGGTGCGCCGCAGCGACTACGACATGGACGACTGGATGCTGGCGGTCAGCGACCGCGTGGTGTTCGTGCTGCGGGCGCGGACCAGGAGCGCGAAGACACCGTGAACCGATGCGTCGTGGCTTTCACCGTGCGCTGCGCGGTGCTGTGCGTCGCGCTGCTGGCCAGCGGCTGCGCCAGCCTGTCCGACCGCCAGCGCGACCGTGCGGCCGGCATCGCCGCCGGCGCCCGTTCGACGGTGGTCGAGTGCACGCAGGCCGATGCCTGCGCCGTGGCATCGCCGCTGTACGACCTGGCGGCGCAGGCGCGCGCGGAATCCACCGCCGACGCGCCCCGCCATTACGCGGTGATGCTGGACAAGGGCTCGGATGCGCTGCTGGCGCGGCTTAACCTGATCCGCAGTGCGCGCGAACGCATCGACCTGCAGACCTACATCTTCGACAAGGACGACAGCGCGCGGCTGGTGCTGGACGAGCTGCTGGCCGCGTCGCGGCGCGGGGTGAAGGTGCGCGTGCTGATCGACCAGCTGTCGGCGATCGCCGACCTCGAGATCCTGGCCGCGCTGTCCGGCTCGCACCAGAACTTCGCCATCCGCATCTACAACCCGAGCTTCGGCAAGGCCAAGCTGAACTACCTGGACTACGCGGGCAGCGTGCTGTGCTGCTTCCGCCGCTTCAACCAGCGCATGCACACCAAGCTGCTGCTGGTGGACGACCGCATCGGCATCAGCGGCGGCCGCAACTACCAGGACGACTATTTCGACTGGGATGCCGAATACAACTTCCGCGACCGCGACGTGCTGGTGGCCGGGCCGGAAGCGGCGGCGATGGCGGCCAACTTCCAGGCGTTCTGGGACGCGCGCCGCAGCGTGCCGGCCGAACGGTTGAACGATGTTGGACGGACGCTGCTGGAGGGCGGCGTGCCGGCGATGCCGGTGCCGCGCTACCTGCGGCCGGAGCGCGTGCAGTCCGCGAGCGCGCAGGCCAGCGATCCGCAGGTGATGGAGAAGCTGTTTGTCGAACCGGCTTTCAGGGTAGGGGCGGTGCGCTACATCGCCGACCTGCCGCAGAAGCACCGGCGCGAGCGACGCCACGACGATGCGCCGGCGGCGCCGGAACTGGAGGCGCTGATCCGCGGCGCACGGAACGAAGTCCTGCTGCAGACGCCGTATCTGGTGATGTCGAAGCAGGCGCAGTCCATGTTCCGCGACATGCGCAAACGCCAGCCGCCGCCGCAGGTGACCGTGTCGACCAACAGCCTGGCCGCGACCGACAACCCGATCGTCTATTCGATGTCGTTCAAGTACAAGCGCCGCTACCTGCGCGAGTTCGGCTTCCAGATCCACGAGTACAAGCCGTTTCCGGAAGATGCCCCGGTGGACTACGCCGCGCTGATGCCGGAAGGGCCGCCGGTGGCATCGCCGGTGGGCGGCAGCGACCGCGGCATCCGCGGTCCCTCCGGTTCGATCGGACCGTCCGGCGGATCGGCGTCCGACGCCGGCGAAACCACGCGCCGCCTGCAGCGTACCGAGTCGCGGCCGTCGTTCTTCAGCAGCGGTGCGGCGGCCGAGCCGCTGCCGCTGAAGCGCGCGGGCGTGCGCATGGGCCTGCACGCGAAGTCGATGGTGATCGACGGCGAGATCGCGGTGATCGGCACGCACAACTTCGACCCGCGTTCGGAGAACTACAACACCGAGGCGGCGGTGGTGATCAACGACGCCGCGTTCGCGCAGGCGCTGGCCGGCAGCATCCGTCGCGACATGTCGCCGGAGAACGCCTGGCTGATCGCGCCGCGCGCCAAGCCGCCGGTGTTCTCCGGCCTGGACTACAGCCTGGGCAAGGTGTCCGAGGCGCTGCCGATCTTCGACATCTGGCCCTGGCGCTATGCGACCAGCTACGAGTTCCAGCCGGGCCCGGACTGCCCGTTGCCGGTCGGCCCGAAAGACCCGGCCTTCCAGCGCTGCTACGTGGCGGTGGGCGACTTCCCCGAAGTCGATGTCGGTGCGAAGTGGCTCTACACGCGCGTGCTGACCGCGTTCGGCGCGGGACTGGTGCCGATCCTCTAGCGCCCGCGCGGCGCATGGTCCGCTGCGATCTGCGCCGGCGTCAGGCGGAGAAAGCGGGCGGCGTTGCCGTAGAGGATGTCGCGCTCCCGTAGTGCACCACGTAGACGCGCAGCCGCGGGTGCCTGCGCAGCAGCTCCTCCAGCAGGAACGGCGAGCCGAGGAGCGCCGCGACATCCAAGGCGTCGCGCGGATCGAGGGTCGGTGCAAGCGTCTGTTGGTCGCCCGGGCAGGCGGGTATTCCCGCGGGCACTTCGTCCATCGCAAAGGCGTGCAGATGCATGTCGATCACCGGTGCGCCATGCACGGGTGCGCCCATGGCCGGAAGGCTGGCGGCCAGCAGCAGGAGGAGGGCATGGCGCATGGCCGGATCCCCGTCGTCGATGCCGGGTAGAACGCGGCCGATCGCAGGCGCAGGCCAGTAAGATGGATCTCCCGCGCACCGAGTCCCGCCATGAGCTTCCTGAAACCCGTCGATCTCGCCGCCGTCAACGCGCATGCCGCCAACACGCTGGTGTCGAACCTTGGCATCGTCATGACCGAGGCGGGGGATGACTGGTTGCGCGGCACCATGCCGGTCGACACGCGCACGGTGCAGCCGTACGGCATCCTGCATGGCGGCGCATCGGTGGCGCTGGCCGAGACGTTGGGCAGCGTGGCCGGCAACCTGTGCGTGGACACGACCCGGGAGATGGTCGTGGGCCTGGAGATCAACGCCAACCACGTGCGCGCGATGCGCAGCGGGGTGGTCACCGGCACCGCGCGCGCGCTGCACGTCGGCCGCAGCACGCAGCTGTGGGAGATCCGTATCGAGAACGACGAAGGCAAGCTCGTCTGCGTGTCGCGGCTGACCCTGGCGGTGGTGCCGCTGCCCAAGGGCTGAGGCCGGCGAGTCGCGGCCGCCGTCCACGTGTCCGGCCGGTATGTCCCTCCCTGCTGCCGCCTGACTCCTGCTATCGTGACAGCATGACGCCGCCCCCTGTTCATGTTGCTGGCGGCAGCGGTGTCGCGCGGGCTTTCCGCTACGCGTACCGCGTGCCGTTGCTACTCATCCACCTGCTGGTCTTCCTGCCGATCGTCCTGCTCTGCCTCTCGCCGCTGCTGGTCTGGGTGCGCGTGGGCGACGAAAGCGTGGGCGACGTGGCGGTGCGCTGGTGGTCGGGCGGGCTGATGCGCATTTTCGGGTTCCGCCTGCGCCGCGTCGGTACGCCGTTGCCGGGCCCGACGATGTTCGTGGCCAACCATGTCAGCTGGATCGATATCGAGGCGCTGCACAGCCAGCGCATGATGGGCTTCGTGGCCAAGCAGGAGATCCGCGGCTGGCCGGTGGTGGGCTGGCTGGCAGCGCAGGGACACACCATCTTCCACCAGCGCGGCAGCCAGGAATCGCTGGGCGGCGTGCTGCAGGCGATGATGCAGCGCCTGCGCGAGGGCCGGCCGGTCGGCGTGTTCCCCGAAGGCCGTACCCGCGATGGACACTCGGTAGGGCCGTTCCACGCACGCATCTTCCTGGCCGCGGTCGAGGCCGGGGTGCCGGTGCAGCCGGTGGCGCTGCGCTACGGCGCCCGCGGCAGTGCGCAGCCGGTGGTGGCGTTCGGACCGAAGGAGAGCTTCTTCGCCAACTTCCTGCGCCTGCTGGGCGAACCGGCGCGCACGGCCGACATCTGCTTCCTGGAGCCGATCCGCGTCGCCGATGTCGAGGGCCGCCGGCGCATCGCGGACCTGTCGCGCGAGCGCATCGTCCAGGCGATGGCCGAGGCCTGAGCGGCCGCCGTGACGGCATTGCGACCTATTCGAGGGAATACTCGGTCCACCGGTGCCACCCTCGTGCCGATGCCGCCGCGATGACGCCATGATCACTGCCGCCGACTTCCGCCCCCCGCGCTGGTTGCGCAACCCGCACCTGCAGTCGGTCCTGGGCTCCAGCGGGCTGCGCCGCCGGCTGGCGCTGCGCGCGCTGGCGGGCAGCGGGGCAGTGACGCTGGAGCACATCGTGGACGGTGGCGACGGCGTGCGCCTGCAGGGTTTCCACAGCGAGATTCCTGGCCGCGCGCCGCGTGGCCTGGTGCTGCTGCTGCACGGCTGGGAAGGCAGCGCCGATTCCAGCTACATGCGGCTGACCGCCGCGCAGCTGCTGGCGCGCGGCTTCGACGTCTTCCGGCTGAACTTCCGCGACCACGGCGACACCCATCACCTCAACGAGGACCTGTTCCACTCCAACCGGCTCGACGAGGTGGTGCATGCGGCCATCGACGTGTCGCGGCGGTTCGCCGGCGACGTGCCGATGCGGGTGGCGGGGTACTCGCTGGGCGGCAACTTCGCGCTGCGGCTGGCGCTGCGCGCGCCGCAGGCCGGACTGGCGCTGGCGCACGTGGCGGCGGTCTGCCCGCTGCTGGACCCGGCCACGACGATGGACAGCATCGAGAACGGACTGCCGCTGTACGACTGGTACTTCGCGCGCAAGTGGCGCCGCTCGCTGGAACGCAAGCGCAGCCTGTTCCCGCAGCGGCACGATTTCGACGACACCGTGCTTGCGCTCGACATCCGTGCACTGACCGACTGGCTGGTGCAGCGGCATACCGCCTTCGGCACGCTGGACGCCTACTTCGACGGGTACGCGATCTCCGGCGAACGCCTGGCCGGCCTGAGCGTTCCGGCGCATATCCTGATGGCCGAGGACGACCCGGTGATCCCCTTCGACACGTTCCGCGACTGGGCGCTGCCGTCGCAGGCGACGCTGGAGATCGCGCCATGGGGCGGCCACTGCGCCTTCATCGAGAATGCCGCCGGCAACGGCTATGCCGAGCGCTGGGTCGCCGAGCGCCTGGCCGGCAGCGCCGCCTGAGCGGGGAACGCCCGTTACAATCGGCGTTTGACCGAACGCTGGTAGCCCCATGTACGACCCCATCCTCGATGCCCTGCGCCGCGGCGCCGTGGCCGACGCCCTGACCGCCGCCGAGGCCCTGGTGGCCGAACGCCCCGACGACCCGCAGGCATTGCGCTGGCTGTCCACCGCGCAGATGCAGGGCGGGCAGTCCGACGCTGCGCTGGCCACCATCGATCGCGCGATCGCGCTGGCGCCGGACAATGCCGAGCTGCACCTGGCGCGCGCGGGCGTGCTGGTCGGCAGCCGCCGCAACGAAGATGCCCAGGCGGCGCTGAGCCAGGCGACGGTGCTGGATCCCAACCAGTTCACCGCCTATCTGATCCAGGGCCAGCTGGCCCTGGGCCGCGGCGACCTGGACGAGGCCGAGCGCCTCAGCCGGCTGGCCGCACGCGCGGCACCGGACCATCCGCAGACGGCGGCGATCGACGGCATGGTCACCCTGCGCCGCGGCAAGCCGGACGACGCGCTGAAGATCGTGTCGGCCGCCCTGCAGCAGGCCCCCGACGATGTGCAGCTTCGCTATGCGCTGGGCTTCATCCATATGGCGCTGGGCCACTGGGCCTTCGCCGAACAGGCCTTCCGCGGCGTGGTGGAGAAGGTGCCCGGCTCCGACAGCCTGCGCAGCCTGATCGCCGACCTCATGCGCCGGCAGGGCCGACCCGCCGACGCCGCCGACGAGCTGGCACCGCTGGTTGCGATCAACAACGCCCCGGCCCTGCACCGCTACATCGGGCACCTGCGCCTGTCCGCGGGCCAGAACGAGGAAGCGCTGGCGGCATTGCGCATCGCCCTCGCCGGCCAGCCGCGCGACCGCGATACCGTGCTGGCCATCATCGAGGCGTGGCGTCGCCTGGGCGCGCAGGACGATGCGCGCAACACGCTGGATGCCGCGCTGGCCACGACGGCCGATGCGCACGACCTGTGGCTGGCGCGCCTGCTGTTCGAGGCCGTCGGCAGTGCGGAAGCGCGCGCGGTGGTGGAACGCTGGGTGGCTGCCATGCCGGAGCACGTGCCCGCGCTTGAAGCGCAGATGTCGGTGTTCGATGCGGCCGGCGATGACGATGCCGCGGAAGCGGTAGCGCGTCGTATCGTCGAGCTCGATCCGGGCCGTGCCAGTGGGGAGCAGCGCATCGTCGAAGGCCTCATCCGCCGCGATCCGATGGCGGCGATCGCGCGGGTCGGCGAGCTCGCCAGCAAGGCCCAGAACCCCGACCAGCAGCGCAGCTTGCGCGGCTGGCAGGCCTTCGTGCGCGATCGCGCCGGTCGTTACGCCGAGGCGGTCGGCAGCTGGGGCGCCCTCGCGCACGAGCTCGCGCCCTCGCGCCTGCCGCTGTGGACGCAGACCGGCGCGGCCGGTCCGTGGCCCGAACTGGGCGAGGTGGTCGCCTCGTCCGAGCCGCGCCCGATCCTGCTGTGGGGCCCGCCGGGCACCGTGGTCGAATCGCTCGCCGGCGTGCTGGGGTATGTCAGCGACCGCCTGCGCGGCGACCGCTTCCTGCCGGAGCCCCCGAAGGACGGCTTCCAGAGCTACTTCACCCCCGCGCGCCTGCTGTCGGGCGAACTGACGGGCGAAGCGCTGATCGCCGACTGGCGCACCACGCTGAAAAACCGCTCGGTCGATACCGGCGTGGTCGACTGGCTGATCTCGTGGGACAACGCGCTGCTGCACGCGCTGCGCCCGCACCTGCCGGAAGCCCTGCTGATCGTGGCCGTGCGCGATCCGCGCGATGCGCTGATCGATTGGCTGGCCTTCGGCTCGCCCGCGCCGCTGGCGCTGGATGACCTGGAGGCCGGCGCGACGTGGCTGGCGGGCCTGTTCACGCAGATCGCCGATCTGCACGAGCAGGACCTGTACCCGAGCCGCCTGATCCGCATGGACGCGATCAAGGACGACGCGGGCGCCGTGGCGCAGGCGCTGGGCCAGGCGCTGGGTGCGCAACTGCCGTTGCCGCCGTCGTCCGGTGCGCGCCGCTTCCCGGAAGGCCACTGGCGGCACTATGCGCAGGCGCTGGCCGGCCCGTTCGCCACGCTGACGCCGGTCGCGGTGCGCCTGGGCTATCCGGACGCCTGATTTTCCTTTCTTCCTGCAGGAGCGACGCATGCGTCTGTGGAGCGACAGTTTCAAGCACATGGAACCCATCCCGGCCGAGTTCGCGATGGGCCAGCCCGACGGCTTCGCCGTCAACCGCAATCCTCACCTCGCGTGGGATGGCGTGCCGGAAGGCACGAAGTCCTTCGCGCTGCTGTGCATCGACCCGGATGCGCCGACGGTGCCCGAGACCGTCGGCCGCGATGACGTGCAGATCCCGGTCGAACAGCCGCGCGCGCACTTCATCCACTGGGCGGTGGCCGACATCGCGGCGGACGTGCGCGAGATCGCGGCCGGCAGCTGCAGCGACGGCGTCACTGCGAAAGGCAAGCAACAGCCAGCGGGACCGGTCGGTGCGCGCCAGGGCCTGAACGATTACACGGGCTGGTTCGCGGGCGATGCGCAGATGGGCGGCGACTACTACGGTTACGACGGCCCGTATCCGCCGTTCAACGATCTGCGCGTGCACCGCTACTTCTTCCGCCTGTTCGCGCTGGACCTCGCCACGCTGGACCTGCCGGCGCGCTTCACCGCCGGTGACGTGGAGCGGGCGATGCAGGGGCACGTGCTGGGCGAGGCGCTGGTGTACGGCACGTACTCGTTGAATGCGCCGGTGCAGGGATGACACCGTCGGACGGGGACAATCCTTACGAGAGTCCCCGCAGCGCCATCGCCGAAGCCGCCGACACTGCCGTGGCGCTGGTGCCGGCCACTAAACTCCGGCGCTTCGTGCACTGGCTGGTCGACCGGATCGTCGTGGTCGGCATCATTCTCTTGGCGATGGTCGCGGCGGGCGTCGTCGGGGGCGAAGAGGTGCTGGACTGGGCGGAACGGCTGACCTGGTGGCAGGACCAGCTGATCGGCTTCGCGGTGACCATCGTGTATTACACCCTGATGGAAGGCACCACCGGCACCACCATCGGCAAGCTGCTGACGGGCACGCGCGTGGTGGATGAGGCGGGACGCAGGATCAGCTTTCTGCAGGCATCGTTGCGTAGCCTGAGTCGCGTGGTGCCGTTCGAAGCCTTCTCGGTCCTGTTCGCGGACGACGAAGACCCGCGCGGGTGGCACGACCGCTGGCCGAAGACGCGCGTCGTGCGCAGTCGTCGTCCGGTGGCACTCCCGGCGTGATCCGCGTCGTGCGGCTTAGTCGACGGACGGCCGCCACCGCCAGCGTCCATCCTGTTCGATGACCAGGCAGGTGCCCGTGGCGGGACACTCCCGCGCCACGTGGATATGTTCCGGCGGCACGCCCAGCCGCCATGCCAGGCCCATCTGGCCGATCGCGTAGAAGCGCTGGTCGTCCGCCACGCTGACATGCAGCGGGGCGGCAACCGGTTGCCGTTCCAGCGCATGCAGGGTCGCTTCGGCCCAGTGCGCACGGCCGATGAGGCCTGGATGGTCGAGCCGGCGCGTGCCTTCCACGGCGATCCACGATGACACCGCGATCAGCGCTGCGACCGCGAGCGCGATGCCGTCGGCGGCCACGCAGCGCGCCAGCACGACGACCGGCAGGATCACGGCGATGGCGGCGTAGTACTCGTAGCTGTTCCAGGCGAACAGGAAGTACGGGGCGTACGCGAGCCCGGCGAAGGCTGCGACGCACCACCACTGCATCGGTGCCAGCAAGGTGCGGCCGCGCCAGCCGGCGATCGCCCACGCAGCCAGCATCGGCAACGCGGTGGCGGCGATCCAGGCCAGGCCCTGCACCCGCTCGCCCGCGACCGCCATGCGCATCGCTTCGCGCGGGACATTCAGCAGCCACGCCACGAACGAGGCCGCGTTGCGCAGCACGTTGCTGCCCAGGCTGAGGTCGTAGGACGCGTCGGTGTTGGCGGTGAAGCGCGAGCGCAACGACAGCCAGATCGCGACGACGGCCACGCAGGCCAGCCAGGCGACGAGTTCGCCGCGATCGAGCCGGCGCACGACGACGAACGCGGCCACCACCAGCATCAGCGCGGGCGTCAGCGCGGCGGATTCCTTGCTCAGCAGCGCCAGCGCCAGCAAGACGGGCAACAGCGCCAACAGCGCGTTGCGCGGCACGCCAGTAACGTCGTCGCGCGCGCTGACCCAGGCCGCAAGCAGCAGCGTGGTGAACAGCGTCAGCATCGCGTTGTTCGCCGCTGCAGCCCAATGGACCGGCAGCAGGTGCAGGGTCAGCGCGCCGTACACGGCACCGGCGAAGGCGGCGATGCGACCGGCATGTGGCCAGCGGCAGGCGCGCGCCAGACGGAAGGCGAACAGCGCGACACCGAGCGTGGCCAACACATGCAGGACCAGGCTGACGATGTGCGCGGCATGCGCGCTGCCGCCAAGCACCGCGTCGATCCAGCGCCAGTAGCCTTCCTGTGAAAGGGGCCGCCAGAAACGGGGCGGCGACGATGGCCAGAAATCCGACCACCAGGGTGCGCCGGCGGCGTTGGTCGCGTGCGCGGCGTGCAGGAAGACGTAGTCGTCGCCCCAGAACGGCGTCTGCAGCGCCGGCAGCCACATCAGCAGTGCGGAGGCCGCGAGCAGGGCGGCGGCGATCCAGGGAAGCGGGGAAGCGGTCCTTGCAGCGTGGCTCATCAGTCGCGTGTCGGAACGGGTGACGCGCCACTATAGCGGCTGGTCCGCGAGACCGATGCGCGCCATGACGGCATGACGCGCATCGCGCGGTAGTGCGCTACTCCTTCTCGTTGGCCGACTCGACCACCATGTCCAGCACGTACGCCTTCGACGACGCGTCGGCGGGCGGGTTCTTCACCGTGTAGCGGTCCACCCGCAGCACGTTGCGGATGCCGGGCTCGTGCGTGTAGCCCTCGATGCTGTCGTAGAAATGCTGGAACCCGCCCGGCGTTCCGGTCTTCAGGCCTTTGTCGTCGTACTGGATCTCGCGCACCTGCAGGCACTGCTTGTCGGGGATCAGCGGGTGGCTGCAGGGCTTGGTCTCGGACGCGACCTCCAGGAACACGCGCTCGCCGGTGCCGCCGTAGCGGGTTTCCGCGGTGGGTTCGCCGGTGAAGGCGAGCACGTCGCCGGTGGCGGTGGTCAGCGTCAGCGTGGGCGGCTCGCCGGCGGCGGTCGCCATCTTCAGCGTGCCTTCCAGGCGCTTGCCGACTTCCTGGTCCAGTGCCATGACGGCGCTGTCGCCGCAGGCCATCTGGGTGGCGGCCAGGCGCCCGGCCGTCAGTGAGCCGTCGGCGACGGTATACGTGCCGCCCATGCGGTTGCAGGTGTTGGACACGCCCACGCGACCGTCGCGGAAATCGAGTTGCACCGGCTGGTCCGCGCGGGCGAACAGTGCCGCGATGCGCTGGCCCTGCCCATCGGTGGCCTCGCTCAATCGCCAGTGGTACTTCGGCAGCAGCGAGGCGTCTGCAGCGCCGGATGACGGTGCCGGCGTCGTTGCAGCAGGCGCCGCGTCGGTGGGCGGCGGAGTGGGTTCGGCGGGTTTGGCGCAGGCGGCAAGCGCCAGCGGCAGGGCGAGCAAGAGCAGTCGTTTCATGGCGGCGTCCTCGAAGGGTGGCCTATGCAAACGCGCCAGGGGTTGGAACGGGGTGAAGGCGGCCGGAGTAACTCCGCTACTCCGTGCCGCGAGGGTCCGTCCAGAGGACGATGGCAGCGCCCGCGTCCTCTCTTGGCAGTAGACGGATACGCCGCGATTCGCTTCCGTCCATTCCGGTCGCGACCAGCATGATCTTGTCATCGACGCAGCCAGACAGGTAAATGCGAGCGGAGCGGCCGTCGACAAGCAGTTCGCGCGGATGCAGATCGGAGAACTCGACAGGAATGTCCTTTACCGCATGCCATTGCCCCGGAGGAAGGTCGGCCGGTGTCTCCAGGCGTGCCAGGTCTGCATGCAGCTTGGTGAGACGCGCCTGTGTCAGCGCACGCGCACTGGCAACCGCCTTTTCATTGTCGCCACATCCGCAGGCGACCAACAGCATGGCAAGTGTCGCGACAAGGACTGTCCTGACTCCCCGCATGCTTCACCTTCTTAGCTGCCCACCGGCATCAGCAACAGCAGCAGCGCGCCCAGCACGATGCGGTAGATGGCGAAGCCGGTGAAGCGGTGCGCCTTGATGAAGCCCAGCAGCCACTTCACCACGACGAAGCCGGTGGCGGTGGCCGCAGCGAACGCCAGCGCCACTTCGCCCCAGTTCTCGCTGCCCAGCGCGTCGTCCTTCACCATCTCGAGGAAGGCATAGCCGCTGGCCGCGAACATGGTGGGAATGCCGACCAGGAACACGAACTCCGCCGCCGACGAGCGTCGGCTGGTGCCCGCCAGCATCGCCATGAAGATCGCCGCGGCCGAGCGAGACGTGCCGGGGAACACGCCGGCCACCACCTGCGCCAGCCCGACCAGGATCGCCACTTTCCAGGTGATCGTGGCGATATCGCCGCGCTTCTCGGCGAAATGCTCGGCCACCAGCATCCACACGCCGCCGATGATCAGCGCCCAGGCGATCGGAGTGACGGTTTCGGGCAGTTCCCAGCCGGCGAGGCGGACCGGGAGGCCGACGGCCGCGGTGACCAGGAAGGCGGTGGCCAGCTTGAAGGCGTAGTCGCGGGTCTCGGCATCGCCCCAGCCGGTGGCCAGTTCCCAGATGCGCTTCCGGAACACCAGGGTGGTCGCGAGGATCGCGCCGGCCTGGATGATGATGTTGAAGAAGTCCGAGCGCTCGCCCAGCCAGTGCTGGGCAATCAGCAGGTGGCCGGTGCTGGAGACGGGCAGGAATTCGGTCAGGCCTTCGAGGATGCCGAGCAGCAGCGCGGCGAACAGGTCGGTCATCGGGCTCAGGGGTGGAAGACGGCGGCCAAGAATAGAGGAAACGCCAGCGCACCGTTTCGGGGAATGGCGTCAGCATGACGCACCATTACGGGGATCTCGCGTGAACTTCATGTCGACGTCCCCCTGTTGAATCAATGGCTTGGGCGACTTTTGGGGTTGGCACGGCGATTGCTTTATACCGGCATCCTTATCCAACCCGAGGTTCCAAGATGTCGCTGGAGAACGTTGAAAAGCTGATCAAGGACAACAAGGTCGAGTTCGTCGACCTGCGCTTCGTCGACATGCGCGGTGTCGAACAGCACGTCACGTTCCCGGTCAGCATCGTGGACGCGTCGCTGTTCGAGGACGGCAAGATGTTCGACGGCTCGTCGATCTCGGGCTGGAAGGGCATCAACGAGTCCGACATGGTGCTGCTGCCCGACCCGAGCACCGCCTACCTGGATCCGTTCTACGCCGACCCGACCCTGGTCCTGGTCTGCGACATCCTCGACCCGGCCACCATGCAGGGCTACACGCGCGATCCGCGCGGCATCGCCAAGCGCGCCGAGGCCCACCTGAAGGCCAGCGGCGTCGCCGACGTGGCGTTCTTCGGTCCGGAGCCCGAGTTCTTCATCTTCGACTCGGTGCAGTTCGCCAACGAGATGGGCAACACCTTCTTCAAGATCAATTCCGAAGAAGGCGCCTGGAACAGCGGCAAGAGCTACGACGGCGCCAACAGCGGCTACCGTCCGGGCATCAAGGGCGGCTACTTCCCGGTCCCGCCGACCGACTCGCTGCACGACCTGCGCGCCGAGATGTGCAAGACGCTGGAACAGGTCGGCATCGAAGTCGAAGTGCACCACCACGAAGTCGCCACCGCCGGCCAGTGCGAGATCGGCGCCAAGTTCAACACGCTGGTGCAGAAGGCCGACGAACTGCAGCGCATGAAGTACGTGGTGCGCAACGTCGCCCACCGCAACGGCAAGACCGTGACCTTCATGCCGAAGCCGATCGTCGGCGACAACGGCAGCGGCATGCACGTGCACCAGTCGCTGGCCAAGGGCGGCCAGAACCTGTTCTCCGGCGACGGTTACGGCGGCCTGTCGCAGCTGGCGCTCTGGTACATCGGTGGCATCTTCAAGCACGCCAAGGCGATCAACGCGTTCGCCAACTCGGGCACCAACAGCTACAAGCGCCTGGTGCCGGGCTTCGAGGCGCCGGTGATGCTGGCCTACTCGGCGCGCAACCGTTCCGCTTCGTGCCGCATTCCGTGGGTCGCCAATCCGAAGGCGCGCCGCATCGAGATCCGCTTCCCTGATCCGCTGCAGTCCGGCTACCTGACCTTCACCGCGCTGATGATGGCCGGCCTGGACGGCATCAAGAACCAGATCGACCCGGGTGCGCCGAGCGACAAGGACCTGTACGACCTGCCGCCGGAAGAAGAGAAGAACATCCCGCAGGTCTGCTCCAGCCTCGACCAGGCGCTGGACGCGCTGGACAAGGACCGCGACTTCCTCAAGGCCGGCGGCGTGATGTCGGACGACTTCATCGATGCGTACATCGCGCTGAAGATGCAGGAAGTGACCAAGTTCCGCGCGGCCACGCACCCGCTGGAATACCAGCTGTACTACGCCAGCTGATGCCGGCGCACGCGCACATCGCGATGCACGCGGAGGGCCATGCACCGGCCCTCCGCACCGCAGCGGTCGCGCACTGAGTTCTCGCGGCGATGGCGACGGATCTCCCCTCCCACCCGTCGCCATCGCCGCACCTTATTGAGTGCATCGCCCTGCGATGCGTTCGACCGGTTGGGGAACCGGGGCACCACCCGTCTTCGATTCACGGAGATCGCACCAACGCTGTAACTGGGGAAACACAGGAGAGGTCCATGAACCGCAGCTCCCTCCCACGTCATCCGCGCCTGCCGCAGCTCATCGCGGCAGGCACGGAGGCGGTTCATGCATCGCTCCGCACCGAACACGTGCACGCGGCCAGGGGGTTGCGCGCACCGGTGACCTGAAACCGCCGGCCGGCTCCGGTCGGCCGGTTCCATCCACCATCGGGGTATGCGCATGAAACTGATCACCGCCATCATCCGGCCGTTCAAGCTCGACGAGGTCCGAGAGTCCTTGTCGCAGGCGGGCGTGTCCGGCATCACCGTGACCGAAGTGAAAGGCTTCGGCCGGCAGAAGGGCCACACCGAGCTGTACCGCGGCGCCGAGTACGTCGTCGATTTCCTGCCCAAGATCAAGATCGAAACCGTCGTGACCGACGAGCGACTGGAAGCCGTCATCGAGGCCATCCAGCAGGCGGCCGGTACCGGCAAGATCGGCGACGGCAAGATCTTCGTCACCACCATCGACCAGGTCATCCGCATCCGCACCGGCGAAG
The DNA here is from genome assembly GCF_964252945.1 of Pseudoxanthomonas sp. LjRoot143. Classification (NCBI taxonomy): domain Bacteria; kingdom Pseudomonadati; phylum Pseudomonadota; class Gammaproteobacteria; order Lysobacterales; family Lysobacteraceae; genus Pseudoxanthomonas; species Pseudoxanthomonas sp. LjRoot143. The sequence continues at coordinate 4,124,857 of NZ_CAXUPM020000001.1, forward strand.
TCGGCGCGGACGCGCTCTAACACTCGGAGCCCCACATGAAGACTCGACTGTTGTCCGGGTGGAAGACCCGTGCGCAAGTGCTTTGCCTGGCCGCGCTGTGCGGCCTGATGACCGTGGGCGTGGCGGCGACCGCCTTCGCGCAGGACACCGCGCCGCCAGCGACCGAAACGACCGCCGAGGCCGCGCCTGCAGCGGAAGTGGTCACCGAGACCGTCACCGAGACGGTGGCCGAAGCGCCTGCACCGGAAGCGGCGCCGGCTGAAGAAGCCGCCGCTGAGCCGGTGGTGGAAAAGGGCGACGTGGCGTGGATGCTGACCTCCACGCTGCTGGTGCTGCTCATGGTGGTGCCGGGTCTGGCGCTGTTCTACGGTGGCATGGTGCGTTCGAAGAACGTGCTGTCCGTGCTGGTCCAGGTCATCACCGTGTTCTCGCTGCTGGTGGTGCTGTGGATCGTCTACGGCTACAGCCTGGCGTTCTCGGGTGAAGGCCAGTGGATCGGCAACCTCGACAAGCTGTTCCTGAAGGGCGTGACGCCGGAAACGCTGGCGGCCACGTTCAGCGATGGCGTCAGCCTGCCGGAATACGTGTTCGTCGCGTTCCAGTCGACGTTCGCGGGCATTACCGGTGCGCTGATCGTCGGTGCGTTCGCCGAGCGCATGAAGTTCGCCGCGGTCATCCTGTTCTCGGTGATCTGGTTCACCTTCGGCTACCTGCCGATCGCGCACATCGTGTGGGCCACGGGCGGCTACCTGTTCGAACTGGGCGCGCTGGATTTCGCTGGCGGCACCGTGGTGCACATCAACGCGGGCGTGGCCGGTCTGATCGGCGCGTACTTCGTCGGCAAGCGCCTGGGCTACGGCCAGACCGCGCTGAAGCCGCACAACGTCACCCTGACCTACGTCGGCGCCTCGCTGCTGTGGGTGGGCTGGTTCGGCTTCAACGCCGGCTCCAACCTGGAAGCCAATGCAGGCGCCGCGCTGGCCTTCATCAACACGCTGGTCGCCACCGCCGCCGCCGTCCTCGCCTGGGCATTGACCGAGAAGATCTTCAAGGGCAAGTCGTCCGCGCTGGGCGTGGCCTCGGGTGCGGTCGCCGGTCTGGTCGGCATCACCCCGGCCGCCGGCCTGGTGGGTCCGTTCGGCGCCGTGGCCATCGGCTTCATCGCCGGCGTGGTCTGCGTGTGGGGCGTCACCGGCCTGAAGCGCCTGCTGAAGGTCGATGACACCGCGGACGTGTTCGGCGTGCACGCGGTCGGCGGCATCATCGGCGCGATCCTGACCGGCGTGTTCCATGCGCCGAGCCTGGGTGGCCCGGGTGCCGAGGACTTCGACATGGTCGCGCAGGTCATCAAGCAGGCGACCGGCGTGGGCCTGACCATCGTCTGGATCGGCGTGGTCTCGGTGGTCGCCTTCCTGATCGCCAAGGTCGTGTTCGGTCTGCGCGTGACGGAAGACGCCGAGCGTGAAGGCCTGGACATCGTCTCCCACGGCGAATCGGCCTACGAGGCCTGATGGATTGCCGGGGACGGCTTTGCACTAAACTGGTGCAATGTCGTCCCCGGACCCGTCCCCTATGCGTTTCGAGCCCACCACCGACGCGCTGAGCACGCCGGTGGCCTGGGCGGATGCCGCCGGTCTGATTCGCGGCGTGAACCCTGCCTTCGCCCGCTGGCTGGGCGTCAGTACCCGCCGCCTGCTGGCCCAGCCGCTGGCAGCCCTGGAGATCGAAGGCGACGCCATGGCGCGCTTCCTGGAAAACACCGACCGCGACGTCCTGCGCCTGCACCGCATGGCGCTGGGCATGCCCGGCGAGTCGCCCTGCTTCGCCGAAGGCTGGCTGTCGCGGCTGGAGGGCGGCGGCTGGCTGCTGGAAGCGCATCCGGTCGACGAGTTCCCCGCACTCGATCCCACCCAGGTGTTGCCCAACGCCTTGAGCGCGGCCCTGAAAGGCCTGGCGCACGAGCTGCGCAACCCGCTGGCCGGCCTGAAAGGCGCCGCCCAGCTACTGGCGCGACGGGCCGCGCACCGCAGCGACAACGACGACGAGCGCGAACTGATCGAGCTGATCGAGTCCGAGATCAACCGCCTCAACACCCTGCTGGAGCAGCTGCTGTCGCCGTCGCCGCAACGGCCGCACGCGCCGCTCAACATCCACACCGTGCTGGAGCGCGTGCTGCGCCTGGCCGAGAACGAGGGCGGCTGGTCGGTACGCCTGCAGCGCGACTACGACCCCAGCCTGCCGGAACTGTCCGGCGACGCCGACCGCCTGACCCAGGCGGTCTGGAACCTGGTGCGCAACGCCCTGCAGGCGGGTGCGGCCAACATCATCCTGCGCACCCGGGTCGAACACGGGTCGCGCATCCACGACCACCTGCACGCGATGGCGCTGCGGGTGGAGATCGTCGACGACGGCCGCGGCGTGCCCGAAGCGCTCGCCGAACACCTGTTCCTGCCGCTGGTCAGCGGCCGCGCCGAAGGCAGCGGCCTGGGCCTGGCGCTGTCGCAGCAGGTGGCGCGCGAACACCGGGGGTCGCTGACCTACCGCTCGCGCCCCGGCCATACGGTCTTCACCCTGCTGTTGCCGCAATCGCTGCACGACACCGACGAGGAACGTCATGTCCATTGATCGCCTGGCCGCATCCACCGGCGGCGCCGACGCGCGTCGCATCTGGGTGGTCGATGACGACCGCTCCGTCCGCTTCGTGCTCGCCACCGCGCTGCGCGATGCCGGCTATGCGGTGGACGGCTTCGACAGCGCCGCCGCCGCGCTGAGCGCCCTGGGTGCGCGCGGCGCGCCGGACCTGCTGTTCACCGATGTGCGCATGCCCGGCGACGACGGGCTGGTGCTGCTCGACAAGCTGAAGGCCACGCATCCGCAGCTGCCGGTCATCGTGATGTCGGCCTACACCGATGTCGCCAGCACCGCCGGCGCGTTCCGCGGCGGTGCGCATGAATTCCTGTCGAAACCGTTCGATCTCGACGACGCGGTAGCGCTGGCCGCGCGCACGCTGCCCGACGCGGAAGAGACGGCCGACGCCGCGCAGGACAGCGACGCGGCGCCCACCCCGCAACTGATCGGCGACACGCCGGCGATGCGCGCGCTGTTCCGCGCGATCGGCCGGCTGGCGCAGGCGCCGCTGTCAGTCTTGATCACCGGCGAAACCGGCACCGGCAAGGAGCTGGTCGCGCATGCGCTGCATCACGAATCGCCGCGTTCGCGAAAACCGTTCGTCGCGCTGAACACGGCCGCGATCCCCTCGGAGCTGCTGGAAAGCGAGCTGTTCGGCCACGAGGCCGGTGCCTTCACCGGCGCGCAGAAGCGCCACACCGGCCGGTTCGAGCAGGCCGATGGCGGCACGCTGTTCCTCGACGAGATCGGCGACATGCCGTTGCCGCTGCAGACCCGCCTGCTGCGCGTGCTGGCCGAGGGCGAGTTCTTCCGTGTCGGTGGACGCGAGCTGATCCGCGTGGACGTGCGCGTGATCGCGGCGACCCATCAGGACCTCGATGGCCTGGTCGGCGAGGGGCGCTTCCGTGCCGACCTGCTGCACCGCCTCAATGTCGTGCGCCTGCAGCTGCCGCCGCTGCGCGAACGACGCGCGGACGTACCGCAGCTGGCGGAGAACTTCCTGGCCATGGCCACGCGCAAGCTGGACATCGCACCGAAACGTTTCAGCAATCCCGCCCTGGACTTGCTGCAGGCCCACGATTGGCCCGGCAACGTGCGCGAACTGGAAAACGTCTGCTGGCGGCTGGCCGCGCTGGCGCCGGCCGACGTCATCAACACCACCGACCTGCAGGGCGCGCTATCGCATGCGCCGATCGCCGGCGGTCGAGGCGAGTGGGATCACGCCCTTGGCGAATGGGCGCGCCGGCGCCTGCTGGAGGGCGCGGAGTCGCTGCATGCCGAGGCACGCGAGCGGCTCGATCGCACGCTGCTCGAAGTGGCGCTGGAACTGACCCACGGCCGCCGTGCCGAAGCCGCCGCCAAGCTCGGCGTGGGACGCAACACTGTGACACGCAAGCTGGGGCCGGGTCGCAAGCGCGGCTGAGGCGTCGTCGCTTTCATTGCACGTGAAGGTATCGGTGGTTACGTTATCGGGCCACATCCTGCTCCCGGAGCTTTCCATGCGCATCGCCTTGCTGGCCGCCGCATCCGCCCTCGCGCTCGCCGCTTGCGGCACCACGCCGTCGTCGTCTTCGTCGGCGTCGACCGCGACGACCGTCGTCCCCACCACCAGCACCGCCAGGCAGGCGGTCGCCGTGCTGGCCTCGGCATCCGGCAGCCTCGTCAGCGGCAGCGTCACCCTCACGCCGATGGGCAAGGGCCTGCACCTGACCGGTGAGATCGGGGGCCTGCCGGCCAACGGCACGCACGCCTTCCACATCCACGAGAAGGGCGATTGCAGTGCCGCCGACGCGAGCAGCGCGGGCCCGCACTTCAATCCGTTCAATGCCGCGCACGGCAAGGCGGGCAGTGGCGCGCACCATGCCGGCGACATGAACAACCTCACCGCCAACGCCGATGGCGTGGCCAAGGTCGATGCGCATCTCGAAGGCGTGACGCTGGGCGGCGGTGCCGTCAACGACGTGTCCGGCCGGGCGCTGATCGTGCACGCCGCGCCGGACGACTACGCCAGCCAGCCGGCCGGCAACGCCGGTGCACGCGTGGCGTGCGGCATCATCAAGGTCACGCAGTAACGCAGCGACGGGCGTCGGGCCGCCGGCCCGATGCCTCAGGCGTTCAGTGAGGCCCGTGCGTCCGTATTGCCGGGACAGTGCGCGAACGTCACCGGGATGCCGTGCGCTTCCAGCACGGCAGCGATCTGCTGCTGGCGCGCCTGGAAATGCAGGTAGGCGCGCTCCAGGCGCTCGTCGGTGGCCTCCTGCGACGCGTAGCGCGCACGCCAGGCGGGCGGTTCGAACAGCGCGATATGCACTTCGCCGCCTGCATAGCGCAGCAACGGTTCCGGCACCGCGTCCAGCCAGCATTCGTCCGCTGGCGCCATCAGCGCCGTCTCGATCACCGGCCACAGCGGCCCCAGGCCGCCGTGCTCGTACTGCATCGCCGTCATCGCCGCGAGGTCGTGCAGCGTCATGTAGCGTGCGTGTTCGATCTGCGCGCCGAACGCAGTCTGCGCCAGCAGCGCGGTATCGGCCTGGGCCATGCCGGTTTCGAGCAGCACGCTCTCAAGCCGTTCGCCCACGGCCTCGACCGTATGGTCATCGCCGCTGAGCAGGAAGGGCACCACACGCAGCAGGCCGCCGCGCAGGCCATCGTCCGCCTGCAAGGGCATCGGGATGTCACCGGTGTCGTCGGCGCCGAAGGCGATCAGCCGTGCGCCTTCGCCGCGTCCCGGCGCGCGCTGGTGCAATTCGCGCAGGCGCTGGTGCAGCGACCAGCCGGGCCGAAGCGCTTCGGCAGGATCGAAATGCGCCGCGGCGAGGACGAGATCCAGATCACGGACCTGCGGCGCATGCGTGGCGAGGTCGCGCCCCAGCTTTTCCGCCAACCCGCTCGCCTCCGCGGCGTGCAGCGCGGCGCGCTGCGGTGTGCTGCCGGCCGCCAGCTCGAGGGCGATCACGCCCATGACGACGGGGCTGGTTGTGGATCGAGTCATGTCAGCGGTTGGAGGCGGTGGAGGGGCGGATTACACTCCCCCATTATGCCTGCCGTACGCAGGCGCATCTTCACCCTCCCATCGTCGCCATCCGCACAGAGGTCCCCATGCCCGCTCCCCGTCCCGTCGCCATCCTCGGCGGCGTCCGCATTCCGTTCTGCCGCCAGAACACGGCCTACGCGGATGTGGGGAACCTGGGCATGTCGGTGCGTACGCTGGGCGCGCTGGTCGAGCGCTTCGGCCTGCACGGCCAGCAGCTGGGCGAAGTGGCGATGGGCGCAGTGATCAAGCATTCGTCCGACTGGAACCTGGGCCGCGAAGCCGCCTTGTCGTCCGGTTTGTCGCCGCTGACGCCGGGCATCACCCTGCAGCGTGCGTGCGGCACCAGCCTCGATACCATCATCCACATCGGCAACAAGATCGCGCTGGGCCAGATCGAGTCCGGCATCGGCGGCGGTTCCGATACCACCTCCGAAGTACCGATCGTCTACGGCAAGAAGCTGCGCGCGCGCCTGCTTGCGGCCAACCGTGCCAAGACCACGCAGGACAAGCTCAAGGCACTGGTCAGCGGCTTCAGGTTCGGCGAACTGAAGCCCGAGTTTCCCGGCGTGGCCGAGCCGCGCACCGGCAAGAGCATGGGCGACCACTGCGAGGACATGGCGAAGGAGTGGAGCATCTCGCGCGATTCGCAGGACGAACTCGCCGTCGCCTCGCACAAGAAGCTGGCCGCGGCCTACGAGCGCGGCTTCTTCGACGACCTGATCGCGCCGTTCCGCGGCCTGGAGCGCGACAACATCCTGCGTCCCGATACCTCGCTGGAAAAACTGGCGACGCTGAAGCCGGCGTTCGACAAGGTGTCCGGCCGCGGCACGCTGACCGCCGCCAACTCCACGCCGCTGACCGATGGTGCGGCCGCCGTGCTGCTCGCCAGCGACGAGTGGGCGAGGGCGCACGGCCACGAGCCGCTCGCCTATCTGAAGGATGCGCAGGTCTCCGCGGTCGACTTCGTGCATGGCGAAGGCCTGCTGATGGCGCCGACGGTCGCCGTGCCGGAAATGCTCAAGCGCCACGGGCTGACGCTGCAGGACTTCGACATCTACGAGATCCACGAAGCCTTCGCCGCGCAGGTGCTGTGCACGCTGCGCGCGTGGGAGAGCGAAGACTACTGCCGCAACCGCCTGGGCCTGGACGCGCCGCTGGGCAGGATCGATCCGGCCAAGATGAACCCCAACGGTTCCTCGCTGGCGACGGGCCATCCCTTCGCGGCCACCGGTGCGCGCATCGTCGCCACCGTCGCGAAGGAACTGAAGCAGCGCGGCGGCGGCCGTGCGCTGGTCTCCATCTGCACCGCCGGCGGCATGGGTGTGGTGGCGATCATCGAGCGGTAACGGGCAGCATCACTGTCCAGCATGGAGGCTGTATGGGGGTTCCAACATATGATCAGTTGATGCTCCCTCTGCTGAGACTAGCGGGAGCGCGTGCCGCAAGTGACCTTCCTACGGCAGAGAGGCTCTTGGCCGACGAGTTCGGACTGACGCCGGAAGAGCGTGCGACGATGCTGCCGAGCGGTCAACAGACTGCGCTCAGAAATCGAACCGGCTGGGCCAGCTTCTATCTGATGAAAGCCGGATTGTTGATCAAGCCGAAGCGCGGGTATTTCGAGATTACCGAGCGCGGAGGGAGCGTACTCGAGTCGCCACCGCCAAGTATCGACAAGGCATTTCTTGCAAGCTTCCCGGAATTCAGGGAATTCATAACGGGTGCCGCGACAGAACCGACGGGGCATGTTGAGAGCGCGCTTGGCTCCTCGGCCCAAGACCACGCTACACCCGATGAAGCGCTGCAGGGGGCTTATCAGCAGCTGCGCGGCGAGCTTGCCTCTCAAGTGCTTGAGCGCCTACTGCAGGTAAGTCCCGAGTTCTTCGAGCAGCTTGTTGTAGAGCTCCTCGTGGTCATGGGGTACGGTGGCTCCAGAAGGGACGCAGGGGAGCGCATCGGGAAATCCGGCGATGGCGGGATAGACGGAATAATCAAGGAAGATCGTCTTGGCTTGGACGTCATCTATATCCAAGCAAAGCGCTGGCAAGGAACAGTGGGGCGCCCCGAGATCCAGAAGTTTGTGGGGGCGTTACACGGTCAGCGTGCAAGAAAGGGTGTATTTATGACTACCAGTGCATTCTCGTCAGAAGCGAGAGACTACGTCTCGCATATCGACGTTAAGGTCGTTCTACTGGATGGCATCCAGATCGCCAATCTTATGATTGACCACGGTGTCGGCGTGACACCTGTGGCGACTTACGTGGTGAAACGGCTGGACTCAGACTACTTCGACGAAGCCTGATATCTCACGCTGCGAGAGCGATGCCCCGAGTGAGAAGGGATCCTGCCGTACCACAGTAAGTACACCTAGCGCGACGGCGTCTGCACCAGCGCACTGCCCACACCATGCCGATGGCCTTCGCTCACCGCGGTCACCGTGCCGTCCGCATTGAACACCAGCGCGTTCGCCGCGCCGATCTCCGCCGCCTGATCCGACCAGCGCTGTCCCATGCCGGCTAATGCCTTGGCCTGCGCACTTCCGACGAAGCCGGGCTCGACATCGGTGGCCGCACCGTTACGTTGCGATAGCCGCGGCGCGTCGATGGCCTGGTCCATCGGCAGGCCCAGGTCGACGTAGTTGACGATGGTCTGCAGCACCGTGGTGATGATGGTCGAGCCGCCGGGGCTGCCGATCGAGAACGCAGGCTTGCCGTCCTTCAGTGCGATCGTCGGGGTCATGCTGCTGCGCGGGCGTTTGCCGGCCTCGGGAATGTTCGGATGCGGCGCGGTGAAATCGAAGTCGGTCAGTTCGTTGTTGAGCAGGAAGCCGTAACCCGGCACCACCATGCCGCTGCCACCCCAGTCCTCGATGGTGAAAGTGTAGGCGACGACATTGCCGTCGCGGTCCGACACGGTGAGGTGCGTCGTATGCGCGCGCTCTGGCTGCAACGCACGCGACGCGGGACGCAGCGGACGACTGGGATCCTGCTGGAACGGATAGGGATCGCCGGCAGCGACAGAACCGGGAGTCGCTTGATCCACGTTGATCGATGCACGGCGCCGTGCCGCATAGTCCTTGCTGAGCAGACCCGCCACTGGCGCATCGACGTACTCGGGATCCGCAAGATAGGCATCGCGGTCCGCGAAGGCCAGGCGGCTGGCTTCGAGATACAGGTGCTCGACCTGTTCGCGCGGCAGCGTCTTCAGGTCGTAGCCTTCGAGGATGTTCAGTGCCTCGAACACGGTCACGCCGCCACTGCTCGGCAACGCCATCCCGTAGAGGTCGTAGCCGCGGTAGGTGGAATGCACCGGCAGGCGCAGGCGGGCTTCGTAGTTGGCCAGGTCGGCGAGCGTCATGCGGCTGCCGCGCACCGATATACCCGGAGCGCTCGGCGGTCGGTTGACCGTATCGACGATCGCGCGCGCCAACGGTCCTGCGTAGAACGCGTCCACGCCACCGTCCGCCAGCAGGCGATACGTGCGGGCGAGATCGGGATTGCGCAGCAGCGTGCCCGGCGCGATCGCCCTGCCGTCACGCAGATAAAGTGCCGCGGTCGCAGGGAAGCGGTTGAACTTGCGTTCGTTCTGGCTTACCAGAGACGAGAAGTTGGCATCGACGGTGAAGCCGTCTTCCGCCACGGTGATCGCCGGCGCCAGCACCTGTGCGAGCGACATCGTGCCGTAGCGCTGCAATGCCTCGTGCCAGCCGCGCACGGTGCCGGGCACGCCGACGGACAGACCACTGGCGACGGCGGTGTCGAAATCCATCTCTTTGCCGTCTTCGATGAAGAGCGTCGGCAGTGTGGCGGCCGGGGCCGTCTCGCGATGGTCGATCGTGATCACGCGACGATCCTTCGCGAGGTAGACCACCATGAAGCCGCCGCCGCCGATGCCGCAGCTGAAGGGGTCGGTCACGCCAAGCGTGGCGGCTGCGGCAACGGCGGCGTCGACCGCATTGCCGCCCTGGTCGAGGATCGCGATGGCGGACCTGGTCGCCTGTTCGCTGACCGTTGCGGCGGCGCCGCCTGTTCCCCTCGCCACGGGTGTCTTTGCCTGCGCGGCGGTGGTCATCAGGGCGAAGAGGAGCAACGAAACGCGCAGGAGTCGATTCATCGAACGTCACCACCGGGAGGCCCCCGGATTGTCACACGCGCCCCGGCTTGCGGTGAGCCAGTTGCGGGCGGTGGGATCATGGAATGGGTGCCGTCCAACCCCGCGGGGCCGTGCGGCCCGTTGGAGGTGTGACCGGCCCGATGGCCTTGCCCTTCCGCCTGGAGCTTTCATGCGCACCTACAGGACGTATCGAGTCGTTTCCTCCCTGGCTTTGTTGGCCTTGCTCACCTCATGCAGCAGGCATGAGATGGCGCCCGCCGAAGCGGATACCGCGGTGGCGTCCGCGCCGATGATGGCCGAAGCCGCCGATGCAGCGGCGGCCGCGGTGCCCCAGAAGAGTCTCGAACCGCCGGTACTGCGGGACCCCGGTGTCGATGCCTCGCAACTCGCTTCCGACGTGCTGGCGCAGACCGACCCGCAACGCCGCTTCATCCGCACCGCGATGGCGGACTTCCAGGTCAAGGACGTCTACCGCACCGCGCTGGCGATCGAGGACGAGGTGGCGAAGCAAGGCGGCTTCGTCGTCGACAACGACATCCAGGCGCAGGTGCAGCGCGTGCAGAGCCGGTCGATCGGCAACGGCAAGCGGCTGGAACTTTCCGAGTATCGCCTGCAGGGTGCGTTGACCGTGCGCGTACCCAGTGAGCGCACGCAGGCGTTCCTGCGTGCCATCGCGTCGCAGATGGAGTTCCTGGACCGGCGCAACTTCACCGCGCGTGACGCGCAGTTCGACCTGCTGCGTCAGCAGCTCGCGCGGCAACGTGCGCAGGACGAGCAGCGGGAACTCGGTGACGCAGTGCAGGCAGGCGACAAGCTCGGTGACAAGGCCGATGCCATCCAGGCGCGTGGCGCCGCGCGCACCAGCCGCGACGAAGCGCTGATCGCGCAGAAGGAATTCGAAGACCGCGTGGCGTTCAGTACCATCACGCTGTCGCTGCGGCAGGACGTGCAGGTACGCAAGGCCGAACGCGTGGACGTGGATGCGGTGTTCCGCGACAACGGCCCCGGCTTTTTCAGCCAGTTGGGGGACGCCCTGGCCGTTGGTTGGCGCGGCAGCCTGCAGGTTGCGGTGGCGCTGGCCGCGGTGTGGCCCCTGTGGCTGGTCGTGCTGGCTGTGGTGATCGGCTGGCGCCGTTGGCGCAGCAGGAAGCCGGCGGTCGGCTGACGTCAGCCCTTCAGGCGCGGCAGTCCATGCGCATCACGCTCCTCGACGACGGCCTCGTCGTGGATCGCCTGCTTGATGTCGCGGCCAGGGAGTCGCGCGGGCACCTCGCCGCGCGCGGCCTTCAGGGCGTTAGCGCGACACTGCTGGGCCGAGGCGGTATCGCCGGCTTCGTCGAAACCCACGGCCAGTTCTTCCCACGCCTCGGCACCTGCACCCTGGGCGACGGCGCGATGCAGGAAGTCCTGTGCCGCCGTCCACTGCCCCTGAAGGCGCGCGAGCCGTCCCAACGTCACCAGCAGGGCGGGACTGGCCGGGTGCGCCTGCAGCCAATGTTGCGCGCTGGCGCGGCGCGAATCGAGTTTGCCGACCGGCAGGCGGCCGTACAGCGCCACCAGGCCTTCGTCCCAGCGTGACTCCAGCGCCTGCTCGATGCTGCGCGTCGCCGCGTCTTCCCAATGCAATGCCGCGGCGCGCTCGGCGTAGGCGGCGACCACGGAAGGCTGGACGCGCAGGGGTTTGGTCAGGATCTCCCAGCGTTCGGCCAGCACGTTGGGATCGGACGCCTCATGCAGTGACTGCGTCGCCAGTCGGATCTCCAGTGCCTCGAATGCGGTCGGCGCCAAGGCCTGCTGTTGCTTCAGTGCGCCAAGCAGGCCGTACGCTTCGCCGGCCCGCGCGGTGCCGGCCAGCGCGTCGGCGCGCAGGACGAGGCCACGAGGCGGCAACGGCTGCACTTCGGCGGTATCCAGCACGATCAGCGCATCCTGCGGACGGCCGGCGTCAAGTGCGATCTGCGCCGCGGTGATCGCATGCGCATGCGGTGACCGCTCGCGCAACGCGGTCAGATGGCGCTGCACCGACGCTTCGTCACCTCGCTCCTGCGCCGCGCGCACCGCCGCGGCGCGTGCGATGCCGCCGACTTCATCATCGCTCGCGGCACGCTCCAGCAGTTTCTCGGCCTTCTGCCAGTGTCCTGCGTGCAGTGCTTCCAGGCCCTCGATGAGGCGCGCTCGCGCCTGCTTGCGGCGATGCCGGCCCCATGCGCGGAACGGCAGCGTCAGCAGGTTCCAGGCCAGCCATGCCAAACCACCGACGAGCAGCAGGGCCAGCGCCGCGCGCGGCACGTTCGTATGCACGTCGTACCCCGCGAAGCGGACGAAGACCTCGCCCAGGTCGCGGTCGGTGCCCGCCATCCACTGCGAGGCCAGCACACCGGCGAGCAGCAGCAACAACAGCACCACCACGGTACGGAACGGCTTCATGGCGAGACCTCCGGTGTTTCCACGGGTGCCGTCGGCTGCAGGCGCAGGCCCGCGTTCCGCAGCATGCGCAGTTGCTGGAGCGTGCTGCCCAGTTCGGTTGGCCGCGGCGGCGGCGACGTCGTCTGCAATGTGCGCAATTGCGCGTGAACCCCGCGTCGCTCCGGTGAATCGGGCCATAACCTGGGCAGCCATGCATCGATGCGCTGCAAGGCGGCGCGCCAGGCGGCATCGTCGCCGCGTTCCAGTGCGGCGCGTGCCAGGCTGATCTCGATCTGGAGCGCGGCATCGGCGGCGTTGCGGGCATCCGGCGCCACCAGCGTGGTGTCGCGCGTGGGACGGACATCGACCAGCGGTGCGAGCCAACGCTGCCACGCGGGACGCGACGGCAGGTCCGCCACCGCGGCGGGATCGCGCGGCAACCCCTGCAGCACCACGGCAAGGGCGTCCAGGCGCGCCATCGCATCCGCCTGAGGGCCAGCCCCCAACGCATCCACGGCGCCGCGCTCTTGGGCCAACGCCTGCTTCAGGTTGAGCAGGCGATGGTCGTCGATGCCGTCGAGCGCGCCCGCCGCCAGCGCATAGGCGCGGCGCGCGCCGGTGACGTCGTTGGCGATGTCCAGGCGTTGCGCCGCCTGCGAAAGCAGCAGTTCCACTTCATCCAGGCGCAGCGCCTGTGCGCCGTGGCGGGTGGGATCGGTGAGTTTGGCGACGCTTTCCTCGAGCAGCGCGCCGCGCTGGCCGAGGCCGAGCACTTCGTCGCGCAGTACGCGGTTGGTGGCCGCGGCATCGAGGAGCCGTTGCGCCTGCGCACGCTGGTCGCGGCGCAGCGCATCGGTACGCGATTCCAGTGCATCGAGACGCTGTTCCGCCGCCGACTGCGCCGTCTGCCGGTCCGCGTTGCGCGCCTGCCACCACGTCCAGCCGCGCCAGGCGCCGAGGCCAAGGGCGAGCAGCACCAGCACCGTCACCACGACGCGTGCGCGGTTGCCGGAGCGGGGTGGCGGGGAGGACAGGTCGTCGTTCACAGGTGTCCTTGGCGGCAGGGAAAAGCGTGATGTGCGCCGCAGATGCTACCGGATGCCGTTGAGGCGGGCGGTGCACGCCGCCTTCACCAGCTGCGCGGGGCGTGGCCCATCGGCGAGGACGACGCGGGCGAAACCGGCCTCGCGTGCGGCCTCCGCCAGGCGTTCGCTGGCGGCCACCACCGGCAACGCCCGGAAGCGGCCTGAGAGGCCATCGGGGAGTTGCGCCAGCACCTGGTGCAGCGCGCCGCCGCTGCTGAGCAACAGGCAGGCGGGCTTCTCCAGCCCGGCGAGCGCCTCGAGCGCACGGGCGCCCAGCGGGATGGAGGCGCGCCGGTACACCTCGGCGCGGAGCACGTGGGCGCCGCGCGCTTCCAGCGTGGGTACCAGCAGGTTGCGCCCGTCCGGCGCGGTGACGAAGCCGAGCGTGGTGCCGCGGAGATCCGCCAGCCCGGCCAGCGCCAAGAGGCCCTCGCTGTCCATTCGGGCCGGGAATGCGACGTCGTCGATGCCGGCGCGGCGCAGCGCGGCTGCGGTGCCGCTGCCCACCGCCAGCCATGACTGTCCAGGGCTGGACCGGAGCGGTTGAAGTGCGTGTGCAGCAGCGACGGCGGCGGGACTGGTGAACACCACGACAGGGCAGTCGAGCGCGGCGCGCAGGGCTTCGCGCGTGGCGTCGTCGTCGCATCGGGCGATGCGCCACGGCGACAGCGCCAGCAGTCCTGCGCCCTGGCGGCGGGCGGCACGTCGCAGCGCATCGTGGCCACCCTGGGGCCGCAGCGAGATGACGTACCATGCCGGCGGCGTTGGATGTCCCATGCGCGGATTATGAGTGATGAGCCCGGAAGAAGCCCTGCAGGAACTGCGTGACTACTGCCGCGGCATGCCGCCGGTGGCAGCGATGCACGTGGAGGTTGAGGGTCTCCATGGCGACGCCCTGCGGCTGACCGCACCGCTGTCGGCCAACGTCAACGACAAGGGCAATGCCTTCGGTGGCAGCCTGACTTCGCTGATGACCGTGGCCGGCTGGGGCCTGGTGACATTGAAGCTGCGGTTGGCGGGCCTCAAGGCGGAGGTCTACGTCGCCGACAGCCAGATCCGCTATCTCGCGCCGTTGTATGGCGACCTGGTCGCCGACGCGACCTTCGCCGACGGCCAGTCGCCGGACACCTTCATTGACACGCTGGTGCAGCGGGGCCGGGCGCGGATCCAGGTGGATGCCTGCGTGCGACTGCCTGAAGGTGGCATGGCCACCACGCTGAGCGGGCGCTTCGTCGCCATCGCGAAGCGGTAGCATGCGGGCCACGACCGGGGGAATGCCATGCGGATGATCGGGAAATTGCTGTTGGCGACGGGCCTGCTGCTCATGCTCGCCCCGGCGGTTGCGCAGAGCCGCATGCAACGCGGCAAGCTGCAGCCCATGCAGGATGCGTACGCTGCGGCGATCCGCTGGGGTGATTTCGAGACGGCTTGGCAGCTCGTCGATCCCGCCTACAAGGCCGCGCACCCGATGACCGAGCTGGAGTTCGAGCGCTATCAGCAGGTGCAGATCTCCGGCTACCGCGACATGACCACCAGCAGCGGCCCGGACGGCACCATCGAGCGGGCCATCGAACTTCGCGTCATCAACAAGCACACCATGGCCGAGCGCACGCTGCGCTACCGCGAGCGGTGGCGCTGGGACCCCGACGCCAAGCGCTGGTGGCTGGTGGTGGGGCTGCCGGACCTGTGGAACGGGGAATAGGCCGCCGACGCCGCGGCGGCGTCCTGTGCGACAATCGCCGCCCGCTCGAAGATCGCCAACCCCGTGAATTTCGAAGAAATCCTGGCTTTCGCCACCCGTTCTCCGTTCAACCAGATGCTGTCGCTGGCCCTCGTCGGCCTGACGGTGGCCATCATCTATACCGAAGTCGCACGCCTGTTCCGCGGCTACAAGACGTTGCGTCCGGCCGAGCTGACCCAACTGGTCAACAGTGAGAACGCCCTGGTCGTGGACCTGTCGGCGAGCAACGACTTCGAGAAGGGCCACATCGCCGGCAGCCGCAACGTGCTGCCAAGCAACTTCGACCCCGAGAACAAGCTGCTGGCCGGCGCCAAGTCCCAGCCCGTAGTGCTGGTCTGCCGCACCGGGCAGGCGTCCGGCGGCGCCGCCAAGCGGCTGAAGAAGGCCGGTTTCGAGAAGGTCTACTCGCTCGAGGGTGGCATCGCTGCCTGGCAGCAGGCGGACCTGCCGCTGGTCAAGGGCCGCTGATTCCCCGCTGGCCGCGGACCCGCCCTTGAACCGGGCCCCGCGTGCCGCCATGAGATAGTTTCCATTCACCTGCAATCCAGATTCCGGAGTCAAAGAAATGTCCGACGAGACCACCAACGGCGCGGTCGCGCCCGCCGCCGAAGCCGCTGGCCCCGCTTTCACTGTCGAGAAGATCTACGTCAAGGACGTTTCCTTCGAAGCCCCCGGCGCACCGGCCGTGTTCGCCGAGAACGTGCAGCCGGAGCTGCAGCTCAACCTGAACCAGCGCGTCCAGCGCTTGGGCGAGAACGCCTTCGAGGTCGTGCTCGGCGTGACCCTGACCTGCAAGGCCGGCGACAAGACCGCCTATGTGGCGGAAGTGCAGCAGGCCGGCATCTTCGGTCTGATCGGCCTCGAGCCGCAGGCCGTCGACGTGCTGCTCGGCACGCAGTGCCCGAACATCCTGTTCCCGTACGTGCGCCAGCTTGTCAGCGACCTGGTGCAGGCCGGCGGCTTCCCGCCGTTCTTCCTGCAGCCGATCAATTTCGAGGCGCTGTATGCCGAATCGCTGCGCCAGCGCGCCGCGCAGGGCGGCGATGCCGGCCTGGCCAACTCGGAACCGGTCGGCAACGCCTGATCGCCGATGCACGGTCCCGTCAGCGCGGCAACGCCGCACACAGGGGTGACGGATGTCTGACCCGAATCCCGTCGACGTGCTGAAGATCGCGGTGCTGGGCGCCGGGTCATGGGGTACTGCCCTGGCCGCGCTGATGGCGCGGCATGGGCACCAGGTGACGTTGTGGGGTCGCGACCCGGTGGTCGCGGCCGCCATCGACGGCCAGCACGAGAACACCCGCTACCTGCCCGGCATCCCGTTGCCGGACAGCCTGCGTGCCACCACCGATCTGGCCACGTCGCTTGCCGATGCGGACCAGGTGCTGGTGGTTGTACCGTCGCATGCCTTCACCGAGACGCTGAAAAAGCTGGCTCCCCTGCGTCCCGCCAAGGCTGGCGTGGCGTGGGCGACCAAAGGCTTCGAAACCGGCTCGGGTCGCTTCCTGCATGAGGTTGCCGAGGAGGTTCTTGGTCCTGACGTGCCGATTGCGGTGGTCACCGGCCCCTCGTTCGCCAAGGAAGTCGCATTGGGCCTGCCCACCGCTGTCACCGTGCACGGCGCCGATGCGAACTTCGCGCAAGCGGTGGCCGACGTGATGCATGGCCCGGCATTCCGCGCCTATACCGGCGACGACATGGTCGGTGCAGAACTCGGTGGCGCGATGAAGAACGTACTCGCCGTGGCGACCGGCGTGTCCGACGGCATGCAGCTCGGCCTCAACGCCCGCGCCGGCCTGATCACCCGTGGCCTCAACGAGATGCTGCGCCTGTCGGCCGCCATCGGCGCAAAACCGGAAACCCTGATGGGATTGGCCGGGCTCGGCGATCTGGTGCTGACCTGTACCGGTGACCTGTCGCGCAACCGGCGGTTGGGCCTGGCGCTCGGCCGTGGCCAGTCGCTGCAGGATGCCGTGCGCGAGATCGGCCAGGTGGTCGAGTCGGTGCAGACCGCCGACGAAGTCATGCGCCAGGCGGAACGCCACGGCATCGACCTGCCGATCTCCAGCGCGGTGCGTGCTGTTTTGCACGGTGATCTGACGCCCCGCGATGGCCTGCAACAGCTGCTCGCGCGCGAACAGAAACCGGAGTATCCGGAAACGCTGTTCAAGTAAGGCGTCCAGCAGGCAACAGGAAAAGCCCGGCCACGCCGGGTTTTTCTTTAGTCGTGCAAAGAAAAGCCCGGCCGTGGAGGCCGGGCTTTGGGGTGCGACGCGGGGAGAGAGGGGGACGCGTCGCGGGGAACGCTGTTGCGGATTACCAGCTGAAGCGCGGACCGACGAACCACTGGGTGTCACCGTCAGCGAACTTCACGTCTGCCGAGGCGCTCCAGTTCGGGGTGAACTTCACCTGCGCGCCAAGGCGGCCGTAGAAATCGCCGTCGTAGTCGCTGCCGCCGTCTTCGTAGCCGGCCAGCGCATAGCCATTCAAACGGTTGGTGATGAGCGCGCTGTTCACGCCCACTTCGACGCTGTAGCCGTCGGCGCTGAAGCTCGGCACGCGTACGCTGCCGGCGTTGAAGCTGTCGGTCTTCGCCTTTTCATACGCGACGCGGGTCAGCAGATCGACGCGCTGCGACAGCTCGTGGTTATAGCCGAGGCCGACGCGCCACTGGTCGAAATCGACGTTGATGTTTTCGATTTCCTGCGTGTTGTAGTCGGCGAAGACATGGAAGTTCGGATGCAGCGCAACGGAACCCTTCAGTGCCCAGCCATCGGCATCGGGGCCATCGATGTTCGTCGCGGTGTAGCCGCCTTCGACATAGTTGTAGGAAACGCCTTCCGCAGCGGACGCGGCGAAGGGAGCGGCAGCCAGCAGGGTGAGGGCAAGCAAGGACTTCTTCATGGGGCGTGTTTCTCTCTTTTTGTTGTGTGTCCGTCGCTTCGGAAGTGACGGTGGACGCAGTATCCGCTTCACCTCACAACACCTCCTGAATATAAAACTGACCGGTACATAAATTGAGTGCCGGCATCGGGAACTTCGTGACTTGTGCGACATGGCGCATCGCGGATCGGCGCTGCATGTCCGCTTCGAATGACCTCGTACGAAGAGGAGGAACAAGCGGAAGGATTTCGCAGCGCAGTGGTACGCGCAGGTTTTTTCGGAGCGCCAGGAGGCACGCGATGATGGAAGAACGGGGTGGTGAGCAGGGGCAGGTGTCGGGCGATACAGGGATGATCGATTCGGCGGACGCACTGCAACTGGATGAAGCGCGCTGGGACGCTGTTGTGGCGACGTTGCCACCGCTCGTTCGCGCACGCGCGCGGAACGGCGTACGCACACGCGCGTTCCTTGAGGCTGTACTGTGGATCGCCGTGACGCGGCAACCCTGGGGCCGCCTCCCGACAGCGTGGGGTCCGTGGCATAGCGTCTACGTCAGATTCACGCGCTGGGCCCAAAGCGGCCTGTGGGACGAGGTGATCGCGTCACTGCAAGCGCATGCCGATGTCGCCGACCCCTTGCGACGGCTTGTCAGCGACTACCTTCTCTCACGACATCCCGCATCCATTGCGCGTCGTGCCGGACCACGATTTACGCCCTTCTGAAGGCCCGTTGCTTCCAGGCGGTACAGCCGACGCGACGCTGGCTATCCATGGCAACGATGGGGAGCAGCGTCCTTGCCACTGGACCCGCCGCGGGCCGGGCGATGCGCCCAACGTCGTGAAGCGCACGGAGTGCGCGCTCTGAGTGCACGCGACCCAGCCACCAC
This sequence comes from Pseudoxanthomonas sp. LjRoot143, assembly GCF_964252945.1. Taxonomy (NCBI): domain Bacteria; kingdom Pseudomonadati; phylum Pseudomonadota; class Gammaproteobacteria; order Lysobacterales; family Lysobacteraceae; genus Pseudoxanthomonas; species Pseudoxanthomonas sp. LjRoot143. Next base: position 4,143,630 of record NZ_CAXUPM020000001.1, read on the forward strand.
TATCTGCTGGTGGCTGTGTTCGCGTGTCGACTACTCATTCAGCCGTCGTCGCCGTCACGGGCGTCGGGCGACTGGCGCGCGACGATGCTGGTTGCGGTCAGGTCGCCGGTGACATTGCCGGTGGTAGCGAACACGTCGGGGATGGTATCCACCGCAAGCAAAAGGCCGAGTGGTTCGATCGGCAGTCCCATGGACTGGGTCACCGGCATGACCGTCGCCATGAAGCTCACCTGGCCTGGCAGGCCGATCGAGCCAAGGCTGATCACCACGGCCAGCGCAGCTCCGGCAGCCAACGTCACCGCGTTGACTTCGATTCCGTAGGCCCAGGCGACGAAACATGCCGCGACGATGTACTGGATTGGGCTGGTGATGCGGAACAACGTCACCGCCATCGGCAGCACCAGCGCGGCGACTGCTCGCGGATGTCCGAGGCGGAAGCGGGCGCTCTCCACCATCGCAGGCAACGAGGCCAGCGAAGACTGCGTGCTGGCGGCCACGATCTGCGCAGGCAGGATCGCCTTGGCGAAAGCGAGCGGGGATTGGCGCGCGAACACCGCTACCAGCACATAACAGATGAGGGTCGCGCCGAGGTACATCCCGCACTGCAGCGCGATGTATCCCGCCAGCGCGCCGATCACGCCGATGCCCGCCTGCGCACAGACGGCGAGCACCAGTGCAAACACGCCGATTGGTGCGGCCAGCAGCATCCAGCGCACGATCACAATCATGGTGTCCGCAATGCCGTGGCAGAAGCCGATGATCTGCGTGCGACGGTCTTCCTGCACGCGTGTAAGGGCGAATCCGAAGAACAAGGCGAACACGACTACCGGCAACATCGCTCCCTGCGCGGCCGCCATGATGGCGTTGCTCGGCACGATCGAGCCGATCCAGTCGGCAAGTCCGGGCGTGACGACCTCACCGGACGTCGGCAGCGTGCCGTGCAGCGTGGCCGTCAGTGCTTCGCTGGGCGGCACCATCGCCAACACCAGCGGTGCGACGATGGCTGCATAGGCGGCGAACAGCGACAGCAGAGAGATGAATACCACCATCGCCCGACGCGCGACGCGGCCGGACGCGGCGGCATCGCTGGCGGTCGCGACGCCGAGGATCACCAGCGACAACACCAGCGGCACGACCGTCATCTGCAGGCCGCTGAGCCAGAGTTTGCCGATGGGCTGGGCGATGGCGACTGCGGTGGCCGCACTCGTCGGCGACCAGTGGGCCAGCGCCAGGCCGACGATTGCGCCGGCAGCGAGACCGAGGAGAACGCGCGCGGTGGCGCCCGGCCACCTCATGGCGCCGTCTCCGGCAACTGCCATTCGCGGGTAAGGCGGGCGTACTCGGCACGGGGCAGCAGCACGAAGACCGGGCGCGCGTCGGGACGCAGCCAGGCCAGTACGTCGTCCATCGTCCCCGCCGCCATCGCGGTGCAACCCGCCGTCGGCTCGCCCGGGGTGCGCCACAGGTGCGCGAAGATGCAACTGCCGGCCCGCGGTGTTGCATTCGGGTTGTGGCCGATCACCAGGCCTTCGCGATAACGGACATCGCCATTGTTATGCAGGTCCAGTCGCATGGGTTCTGTCGATCCCTTTGCGGCGTCCTTGCCTTCGTCGCGCGTATCGATGATGCGGTTGTACAGCGGCGAATCCGGAACATCGATGCAGTAGCTGGTCGCCTGCATCGCGCGGTAGGGCATGGCGGTGTCGGCCTTGGCCGCATAGCCGAAGGCTTCACCCAGGGCGAACACGCCTGCCGGGGCGCGTCCATCGCCTTCCTGCTTCTGCGGTCCTTGCGACTGTTCGGGATGCAGGCCCAGTCCCCATGCCGCGCCATTCCGTCCGACCGAGATCGCTGCTGCTGTCGCTACTGCCTGCCAGCGTCCGTCGCGGATCTCGTAGCGCTGCAGCGTGCCCGTCGTGGCATCCCACCCATCGGTCACCACCAGTACGAGTTGGCGCGCATCGCGCCATGAGTGGGAGGCGGGTGCCGGCTGCTCGGCTGCGATCGCATGGATGCTGCCGGTGAGCAGGACGGCGGCCAGGGCGAGTGAACGGGAGAGGTGCGGCAACGACGGTATGGGCATCACGACTCCAGCAGATGATGGATGCGTTCGAGATTGATGGCGAGCTGGCGGTTGCGGTCCGGATTGGTCTGGCATAGCAGTACGAAGACGAAATCCAGCAACGATTGCAGCGATGAGCGGTACAGCAGCTGTTCCACGTGCGGCGCGGGGTCGTGTGCCGAGATGACCAGCGCCGCATCCGCGTGCGCACGCAACGGATTGGCGGTATGGCGGGTGATGGAAATGACCTTGCCTTCGCAAGCCTGGAACTGGCGGCTGACCTGCGACAGCTCGGGGAGCTTGCCGAACTCGGAGAACATCAGCAGCACATCGCCGGGGCGCGCTGCCGACAGGTTGGCCATCATCAGGATGGGATCGGCGTGGTGCACCGTCAGCAGGCCCAGCAGCGACAGCCGCATGGCGAACTCGCGCGCGAACAGGCCGTCGTCGCCCAGCCCGCAGACGAACACCTTGTCCGCCTTGTCGATCATCTGGACGATGGGCTCGATGTGCGTGCGCGGATTGAGGCTGCGGGTTTCTTCCTCGGCGGCCATCTTGCTGCGGCGCAGGCTGTCCTGCAGTTGCCCATAGGCATCCGCGGCATCGTCCTTAGTCGCGTCCGGCGGCAACACTTGGCCGTTGCCGTTGCGGGCGACGGCTTCGCCGATGGTGTACTTGAGGTCCGGGTACCCCTTGAAGCCGAACTTCTGCGCGAACTTGACCACGCTCGACTGGCTGATGCCCAGCGCGCTGGCGAGCTGCTGCGAGGAGTAGTCGCGCAGCAGGTGCGCGTTGTCGAGGATGAAGTCGGCGATGCGGCGTTCGATGGCCGACATCTGATCGCGTTCGGAGCGGATCTTCACCAGGGGCGTTGTCATGGCATGAGTGTGATGGCGGTGGACGGTGCTGACAACGGGCCATCGCCACCGGGCTCAGCCCGGCAGCAGTTCCAGGCCACGGATCTCGCGGATACCCAGGCCGGGCGCCTCGGTAATCGTGATTTCCGACTCGTTGAAGATCACGCCGCCTTCGACCGGGTTGAACTGCCCCAGCGACGGGCCGTCCAGGTCCACCTTGGTGATGACGTTGGCCTTCGCCGCAGCCACGTGCACGGCAGCCGCCACGCTGATGCTGGTCTCGATCATGCAGCCGATCATGCATTCCACGCCGTACAGCGAGGCGATGTCGGCGATGCGGATGGCGTTGGAGATGCCGCCGGTCTTCATCAGCTTGATGTTGATGATGTCCGCGGCGCGCATCTTGATCAGGTCGATCACCTCGGTCGGGCCGAACACGCTTTCGTCCGCCATGACCGGCGTGTGCACGCGGTCAGTGACGTACTTCAGGCCGTCCAGGTCGCGCGCCTTGACCGGTTGCTCCAGCAATTCCAGTACGACGCCCGCGTCTTCCAGATGCTGCATGGCGAACACCGCCTGCTTTGCGGTCCAGCCCTGGTTGGCGTCCAGGCGCAGCAGCGCACGGCCCTCGACGGCGGAATAGATGGCCTTCACTCGTTCGATGTCCAGGCCGATGTCCTTGCCGACCTTGATCTTCAATGACTCGAAGCCGCGCTCTACCGCGCTGATCGAGTCGGCCACCATCTTGTCGATGTAGTCCACGCTGATGGTGATGTCGGTGGTGATGACGGGGTCGCCGCCGCCGAGCATCTTGTACAGCGGCGCGTCGTAGAGCTGCGCCCACAGGTCGTAGACCGCGATCTCGACCGCCGCCTTGGCGCTGGTATTGCGCTCGAGCGCCGTCTGGATGAGGTCGGTGATGCGGTTGAGGTTGGCGACGTCCTGGCCGATCAGCCGGGGCCGGATGAACTTGCCGATGGCCTCGACGATCGAGCCGTGCGTGTCGCCGGTGATGACGGCCGTGGCCGGCGCCTCGCCGTAGCCGACGTGGCCAGTGTCGGTCTTCACGATCACCACGATGTCTTCCACCGTGTCGACGGTGCGCAGCGCGGTCTTGAACGGTGTCTTCAGCGGCACGCGCAGCATGCCGAAGGTGATGTCGGTGATCTTCATGGAGCCCCTTGGGGACGGATGCGCTGGATGGCGGTGATGCGGTCAACGGTGGACTGCTCGCTGTTGAACAGCAAGGGTTCCAGCGGCGTGACGGCCACTGAATTGAGGGTGGTGCGGACGACCTTGCCGTCGGCGCCGCGGTAGGTGATGCCGGTGGTGTCGTGGATGGTGTAGGTGGTGCCGTTGTCGTGGCCGATCACCATCATCACGTGGCCCGGGATGTAGACCAGATCGCCGACCTGCAACGTGCGCAGCACGGCCAGGCGCTTCTCGTGGCTGTCGCCGGCGTCGAAGCCGATGCGCTCCAGTGCCGGGCTGACGGCCTGCGCGCTGGTGTTGCGCGGCAGGACGATGCCCATGCTCTGGTAGACCTCCGACACGAAACCGCTGCAATCGCGGCTGTCGTAGCCGTGGCCCCAGCCGTAGCGCTCGCCGAGGAACTTGAAGCTCTGGCGGAGCAGGTTGGCTGCGGTATACGGCAGGTAATCCGATGCGACGTCGGCGGTGCGCGGCAGCAAGGCCGGCAGCAGGGCGAGCGCGCCGTCGGCACGGCGCGCCGGCAGTTGGATGACGTGCGAGGTGTAGGGGTGTTGCCCGTTCACCACTTTGTCGGCCGGCCAGTCGGCCAGCACCGGGACCCGGACACCCATGTCCAGCTGCAGCGCCGAGATGCCGGCCTCCTCCGGGTTGTAAACGGTACGCACGGTGGCGCCGGTCACCACCAGGGCGGACGTGCCCGCGCCGTAGCCGAGCACCGTGTCGCGGGCACCTTCGCCGACGAACCGCTTTTCTATCCACGCGGCGTACCGCGGGCTCACCACGAAGTACCAGTCGCCGTCGGCGCTGGTGTGCGCGATGACCACCGGCGAACCCGGGAACAGCGCGCTTTCCTGGAAGCGGTCGATGTCCGTATCGCCCTGGCTGCTGAAGACGCGCTGGCGGGTCGGAAAGGTACGGAGGTCGGCGCGGTGCACCACCAGCCCGTAGCGTGCGGGGGCGGTGGCGGCGACCGCGTCCACAGCGGCATTGGCGATGATGGCAGCCAGCTGCGGCTTCGTGATCTCAACGCCCCGCTCGTCGTACAGCGTACGGGTCGGAGGAGCGGACAGCGGGTCCAGCCAGCCGCGAACCTGCGCGCGCGTGAGATCCGGGGGCAGGTTCTGCAGCACATGGAGATGCCGGTCGCTCTGCCACATGCGGTCGTTCTGCGCCGCCACGCCGGCGCCGTTGAGCAGCGGCCGGTCCGGCTCGGCGAGACGCCGGACCCAGTCGTCGGCCTGGAGGTGCCGGTCTTGCACGCCGATGACGGCATGGGCGGGAACAGGCAGCGGGTCGCGCGCCAGAGCGGGCATGCCGGTGGCAAGCAGGCTCAGCAGGGCGAGGGCTTTCAGGCGCCCCCCCGGCCCGGTGCGTCCGCCCGTGAGTCGCCGGGCCAAAGGCCGATACGGCATCGATGCGTTCATCCACTCCCCTCTATCAGACCCATCCACCCGGCAACCATGACGCCATGCCGGGGACGGTTTCCACAAGAATATTTATTTCTTCCGATATAAAAATCAAGAATAAATTATTGACCCTTGTGTTCATGCCGTGTTACACAGCCGTGACCAGTCGGCGTGGGGATGTACGACGTGGATGCCAGCAGGAGCCAGCACGTGGTGACAGAACGCGGCAGGCGCACCCGGCGCCGGCTGGCCGCGTGGCTGTCGCTGTGCGGGTGGCCGATGGTACTCCCGGTGACGGGCCTGGCAGAGGCCGGTGACCCGCTCTCCGCCATCGTCGCCGACATCGACCGTGGACGCTTCCAGAGCGCGGAAGCCGCCATCGCCCGTGCGCTGGCCGCGTCCGATGCGGCGGCCGCAGACCGAGAAGCCTTGTTGTTCCAGCGCGAACGCATGCGCCGCATCCGCCTCGATTTCACCCTCGACGCCGACGCCGTGCGCGAACGGCTCCGCACGCACGTGCCGGATCTTGGCGAGGACGAGTTCCAGCGCTGGGACAGCGCCGGGCTGATCGAGCGGCTGGATATCGACGGTGAGCCGCGCTACTTCAGCCGGTCGGTGTCGAACCTGTTCCGCCTGAGTCCGGAGGCCGCCGCTCGCCGTGCGCCGCCGGTGCGGGCCTTCGTGCAAGGCCCTTACGAGGCGCTGCACCGCCATCATCGCGACGTGGTGCAGGTCGCCAAAGCCACCGGCGCGACCAGCGTGCTGCCGCGTCGCGTGCGCATCACCCACACCCTTAGCGTGAAACCCGACGCCGTGCCGGCGGGGGAGACCGTGCGCGCCTGGCTGCCGTATCCGCGTGCCATCGCGGGCCAGCAGGAAGCCATCGCACTGGTGGCCAGCCAGCCGGGCCGTCCGCAGGTGGCGCCGGAACGCGCGCTGCAGCGCACGGCCTATTTCGAGCAGGCGGCGGTCGCCGGCGTACCGACGACCTTCTCGGTGACGTACGAGGTGACGATGCACGCGCGCCGCGTGGCGATGGATCCCGACCGTGTAGTGCCCGCGACGGCCACGCCGGAACTCGCTGCCTTCCTCGCCGAGCGCGCCCCGCATGTCGTCTTCAGCGACGACCTGCGCCGCTTCAGCGAGCAGATCGTGGGCGACGAGAAGAACCCGTACCGCATCGCCCAGAAACTGTTTGCCGCCGTGGACCGCATTCCGTGGGCCGGCGCGCGCGAGTACTCCACGATCAGCAACATCAGCGACTACGCCTTCCGCGCCGGCCATGCCGACTGCGGACAGCAGACGCTGCTGCTGATCACGCTGCTGCGCATGAACGGCATTCCCGCGCGCTGGCAGTCGGGCTGGGCCTACTCGGAAGACGTGGAAGGCCACGACACCATGCACGACTGGGGTGCGCTGTACCTCGCACCTTACGGCTGGGTGCCGATGGACGTGACCACCGGCCAGTTGGCATCGGACGACCCGGCGCTGCGCTGGTTCTACCTCGGTGGGCTGGATGCGTATCGCGTGGCGTTCAACGACGACTACTCGCGCGAGTTCATCCCCGCCAAGCAGCACGTGCGCTCCGAAACCGTGGACCTGCAGCGCGGCGAAGTCGAATGGAAGGGCGGCAACCTCTACTTCGACCAATGGGACTACACGTTCGAATGGACCATGCTGCCGCGGGATGGGCGCGGCTGACACCACCACACGTTTCTACCAACATCTTTAGCAGGAGAGAGCGGGGATGAAAGGCAAGGTTCTGAAGAAGGCGGCACTGGGCATCGCCCTGGGCGCATGCATGGCCACGATGGCGCCGCTGGCGATGGCGCAGAGCGCGACCGGCGCGGTCGCGGGTCGCGCCAGCGCGGGCGATCAGATCACGATCACTAATACCGCGACGGGCGCCACCCGCACCGTCACGGTGGAAGGCAACGGCAGCTACCGCCTGACCCAGCTGCCTATCGGCGAGTACCGCCTGCAGGTGAAGCGCGACGGCGCCGATGTAGGCGATGCCGTCGGCGTCAACGTGTCGCTGGGCGGTACGACCACGGTCAACCTCGGTGCCGACGGTGGCGTGGTGAACCTAAACGCCGTGCAGGTGGTGGGGTCGCGGGTGATCAACCGGGTGGACGTACGCTCGACGGAGTCGGCCACCAACATCAACCGCGAGGAACTCGCGCGAATTCCGGTCGACCAGAGCCTGACATCGGTGGCGCTGCTCGCACCCGGCGTGATCTCCGGCAACTCGTCGCTGGGTGGCATCTCGTTCGGCGGCTCTTCGATCGCCGAGAACTCGGTGTTCATCAATGGCCTCAACGTCACCGACTTCTACCGGAGGCAGAGCTTCTCGAGTGCGCCGTTTGGCTTCTTCCAGGAGTTCCAGGTCAAGACCGGCGGCTACTCGGTGGAATTCGGCCGCAGCACGGGCGGTGTGATCAACGCAGTCACGCGCCGCGGCACCAACGAGTTCCAGGGCGGCATCCAGTCGACCTTAGAGCCCGCCGCGTGGCGTTCCACGGCGGACGACCACTACTACGCCGATGGCAGCACCAATGTGCTGTCCAGTCATGACCGCCAGTCCTGGATGAAGAACAATGTCTGGGCATCAGGGCCGGTGGTGAAGGACAAGTTGTTCCTGTTCGCGATGTTCGAGCAGCGCGACAACGACGCGAGCTATACGAATGCGCTGGGCAGCAGCTGGAGCAAGAACGAATCCGGCAACGGGTTCTGGGGCGTCAAGATGGACTGGCAGATCAATGACGACCATCTGCTGGAGCTGCTGGCCTTCTCGGACGAGGGCGAGGCCGAAGTCGACACCTATGGCTACACCTTCGCCACCGCCACCAAGGGCGCGTACGTCGGCAAGAGCACGGCCGAGAGCGGCGGCAAGAATGGATCGGTCACCTACACCGGCCACTTCGGCGACAACTTCACCGCCAAGGCGATGTACGGGATCAACCGTACCCAGGCGCTGGTCTACTCGTCCGCCGACGAACTGTGCTCACAGGTGATCATCGGCACGACCTACAACGCGGCCTACACCGCCATGGGTCGCCCGCCGGTTTCATGCCACCCGAGCACCAGCACGTCGGTCGTCGACCATCACGACGAGCGCAAGGTGGGTCGATTGGACTTCGAATGGACGCTGGGCGATCACCTGCTCCGTTTCGGCATCGATCGCGAGGAGATGAATACCGAACGCTTCACGTCCTACCCGGGTCCGACCGGCATGCGCTACACCGTGACCGCGCAGAACCCCGGCGACACGCTGTCCAACGGCGGCATCGTGCCGGCGGGCGTCAGCGCCGTCATCACCGGGCGCGAACGGTCCGACGGTGGCGCGTTCGATACCAAGGCGAGCGCGTTCTATGTGGAAGACATCTGGAGCGTGACGCCGAACCTGCTGCTGAACCTCGGCCTGCGCCTGGATACGTTCGAGAACATGGATGCGGTCGGCAACACCTTCATCGAGCAGGACAACCTGTTCTCGCCTCGTCTGGGCTTCTCCTGGGACATGAAGGGCGACGGCAGCACCAAGCTGTTCGGCAATCTGGGGCGCTACTACCTGCCTATCCCCAGCATCATCAACTACAACTTCGCAGGCGGCCTCACCGACGAGTACACCTACTACGCACTGGATGGCTGGCGTGCCGAAACCAACCCGATCACCGGCGCGTCGTACATGGCGCCCGTGATCGGGGCGCAGATCGGCCCGGTGGACCAGTCGATGAACGTCGTCGTGAACGACACGCGACAAAGCGTCGATCGCGACCTGGATGCGGTGTACCAGGACGAGGCGATCGTCGGCTTCCAGACCATGATCAACCAGGCGTGGTCGTGGGGCATCAATGCCACCTATCGACGCATGACAAACGACCTGGGCGATGCGCGCATCAACGCACTGTGCGGCGTGAGGCACGGCACGATCTGGCCGATCATCAATCCTGGCGAATCGCTGACGCTGTGGGGCACCACCGACATGGGGTGCGCCCAGGATGGCTGGGTCACCATCGATACCTCGAAAGAAGGCTACATCACGGTCGGCAGCAACCGCATCGTGGGCTACTCCAAACCCAAGCGCACCTACAAGGCGGTCGAGTTCCAGATCGACCGCGCGTGGGACGACAAGTGGGCGTTCAACGCGTCGTACCTGTGGTCGAAGTCCGAAGGCAACCACGAGGGACCGGTCAACTCGGATACCAACTACGGCGACACCGGCATGACCCAGCACTGGGATCACCCGGCCAACAACGATCGCTATGGCGTGCTGTTCAACGATCACGAGCACCAGATCAAACTGCGTGCCAGTTACAAGTTCAACGAGATGTGGTCGGTCGGCGGCACGTTCACCGCGCTGTCCGGCGGTCCGATCACCGCCTTCGGCGTCACCTGGCCGGGCGAGAACCTGGCCGTGGCCAGCTACACCAGCACGGGTAGCGGTGGCGGCACGGGCTGGCTGTGCGTCCAGAACTGCTCCGGAAACTGGGCCGATCGCGTCTATCAGCGGACCGAGCGCGGTGCATTCGGTCGCATGCCATGGACCTACAACCTCGGTGCCAACGTCACGTGGACCTTGCCGGTGGAAGGCATCGACCTGAAGGCGCGCTTCTCGGTCTACAACCTGCTCAACGATCAGGAGGTCGTCAACGTGAGTGCGCGCTACGAAGGTCAGCCCGGCCAGATGCGCTCCACCTTCGGCACCGGCACCCGCTGGCAGTCCCCGCGTTACGCCCAACTGGTGGTGACCTGGAATTTCTGATCACGGCCGCAGGTTCGGGCTTTTGATTTCTCCGGTGGCCTGCCGTTCGCGGCAGGCCTTTCTTTGTCCATGTGGCGCGCCTTCCCGAGGCGCTCCGTGCTATTCCTGTCTCCAGCTCCATCGCGAGGTCCTGTCATGACGATGCTTTTCCGCCCGCTGCGTCGCTCCGCCATCCTGCTGACGCTGGTCATGTTGCTGGGCGCCTGCGCCCACTCCGCACCACGCAATCCGCTCGCCACCTGGGTGCCGTCGAAGAACTTCGATGAGCGTCGGCCGGTGGTCATCGTGCTGCACTACACCGAACAGGATTCGGTGGAGCAGTCGCTGGATACCCTTCGCAGCCGCAATAGCGGCGGACGCGTCAGTTCGCATTACCTGCTCGGCAAGGACGGCAAGATCTACCAGCTGGTCAGCGACACGCAGCGCGCCTGGCACGCGGGCGCCGGAAGCTGGGGCGCGATCACCGATGTCAACAACGCGTCCATCGGCATCGAGATCGACAACGACGGCAAGAGCGCGTTTCCTGATGCGCAGATCGACAGCCTGATCGTGCTGCTGCGCGACCTGACGCAGCGTCTGCGTATTCCGCCGACTCAGGTCATCGGCCATTCGGATCTGGCGCCGACGCGCAAGATCGATCCGGGCCCGCTGTTCCCCTGGAAGCGTCTGGCGGACGCCGGCTTCGGCGTGTGGCCGACCGAGGGTGCCGGCGATCCGCCGCCCGGCTTCGATCCGTGGCTGGCGCTGCGGGCGATCGGTTACTCCACCGACAATCGCCCCGATACGGTGCGTGCTTTCCATCATCGCTTTCGCGGCATGGAAGGGTCGGAACTGGACGCCGAAGACCTGCGCATCCTGCATGCGTTGACCGCTCTACCTGCCACGTCACCGTGACGGGCAGGAATATTCAAGTCAGTTTTTTTGCATCACAAGAATAATTTATTGACTGCGGTCAAGCTGCATGCTAAACCGCCATCACAGGGGTTTTACCGGCAGGGGTGCCGGTGCAGTCCGTTTCACCAGGCAATCTGTGGTGCGCATCCGGGATGGATGCGCGGGAAGGCGCGAATGGGGAGCCATGCGGGCCGGGGATCGATCAGTCGCTGCGCCGCATGCATCGCATGGGCGAGGCGTTGGCCCCGGAACGACGCGTCGAGCGCATCGCAGTCCATCACACCGGTCGCGCGCACCGCGCGTTCCAGACATTCAGAGGAGAGATCTGCATGCCCGCTCGACGCCTTTCGCTTAGGCCCACCCACCTCGCTTCCGCCATCCTGCTGGGCTTGGCCGTTCCGGGCGTCGTGCTCGCACAGGATGCGGCACCTGCCAGTGGTGCCCGCACGCTCGATACGGTGACCGTCACCGGTTCGCGCATCAAGCGCACCGATGTGGAAGCCGCATTGCCCGTCACCATCATCCAGAAAGCGGAGATCGAGGCACAGGGCATCACGTCCGCGGAACAGCTGCTGCAGTTCCTCAACGTCGCCAGCAACGCCTCCGACAGCCTGGCGTCCAATGCCGGCATCGCACCGGCCGACCTGCGCGGCAACAACGGCGTGTCCGGCGCCAACCTGCGTGGCCAGGGTGCCGACGCCACGCTGGTCCTTTTGAACGGCCGCCGCGTCGCCACCCATGGCCTGCGTGGACAGGCTGTGGACCTCAATTCGATTCCCTTCGCCGCCATCGATCGCGTCGAAGTGCTGCGCGACGGCGCCTCGGCGGTCTACGGTACCGACGCCATCGGCGGCGTGATCAACTTCATCACCCGCAGCGACTACCAGGGCATCACGGTCAACGCGGGTTTCGACGTTACCCAGGATGGCGGCGGCAACATCTACACCTACAGTGTGCTCGGTGGCATGGGCGACATCGACTCGGACGGCTGGAACGTCTGGGGCACGATGAACTATCGCGAGAACGAGATCCTTCTGGGCAGCGACCGTGATTACGCGAACACCTTCCAGCTCGACCGGGGCCTGTCGCCCGATACCCGCGGCACGCCGTTCGCCACGGTGTCCAACATCGCCGGCGGCATCATCACCGGCACGCTGACCGATCCCGCCGGTGGCGGCGGCCAGGCGCTGATCAACATCCTCAACCTGCCGGGTGCGGCGGGCTGCGAGGCGGGCGGCGACATGATGGGTCCGTACGCGTACCGCCTGTGGGGCGTCGCCAACTCGAAGTACGCCTGTGCGTGGGACTATCCGGCGGCGCAGGTGATGCAGCAGCCGCAGGAAAGCTTGCAGGCGCTGGGTCGTGCCACGTTCAAGCTCGGCGAGAACCATCGTTTCTACGCCGAAGCCATGGCCTCGCGTTCCGAGTCCAACCGTCAGTTTGAAGCACAGCAGATCACCTCGAGTGCCTCGACGGCCGCTTCGGCGCTTGGGCCTAGCACCTGGTACCCGTATCTGCCCGGTAACGCGCAGTCGTTGGCGACCTACAACATGGTCTTCAATGCACTGTCGTCGTACTTCGGCAGTGGCAACCTGGTGTACGGCAATCCGATTCCCTATCGCTGGCGCTGCGAAGTCTGCGGCCCGCGCCAGATCGAGACGACCACCAAGGCGTATCGCTTCCTGGTCGGCGTCGACGGCACGATCGGCAGCTGGGACTACGACGTAGGCCTGTCGCGCGCATCCAGCGAAGCCGAATCCGTGCTGGGCAGCGGCTACTACTTCACGCCGGGCTTCAAGGCGGCGCTGGGCAGCGGGCTGCTGAATCCGTTCCTGATGCCGGGCCAGCAGCATGATCCCGCGGGGGTCGCGATGCTGCAGGCGGCCTCGGCGGCGGGCGTGCGCTTGTATGGCGGCGAGTCGACCGTCACCACGCTGGATGCCGCGTTCTCCGGCGGTCTCGGCTTCAACCTGTGGGGCGGCGAAGTGATGGCGGCGGTCGGCGTGGACCTGCGTCGCGAAGAGTTCGAGTTCGGCTCGACAAAGGACGGCATCGTCCTGGACAACAGCTACATCTTCGGTGCGCCATTCGACGCCACCAATAATCTGCCCAAGGTGTCGCGCGATGTGAAGGCGGTCTACGCCGAGGCCTTCCTGCCGATCGTGGACAGCCTGGAAGTGAGCCTGGCGGTACGCCGCGACGACTACGACGGCTTCGGCAGCACGATCAACCCGAAGTTCTCGTTCAAGTGGCAGCCGATCGAATCGCTGGCCTTCCGCGGTGCGATCAGTGACGGCTTCAAGGTGCCGGAATTCACCAAGCTGTTCAGTGGCGTGACGTCCAGCCCGTACACCGGTTTCGATCTGGTCGATCCGGCCAGCTGCCCCGGCGGTGTCGCCAATCCGGCGATCCCGGGCTGCACGGCGATCCAGCCGGACATCCTGACCGGCGGCAAGGCCGACCTGAAGCCCGAAACGTCCGACCAGAAGAGCTTCGGCGTGGTGTTCGCGCCGAACGAACACTTCAACGTCAGCCTGGACTGGTGGGAGATCGAGCGTACCAACACCATCCGCGTGCCCAACCAGGCCACCCTGGTCGCCAACTACGACCTGTTCGCCGCCAACTGGATCCGGGACAGCAGCGGCCAGGTGGTCGGCATCGATCGTCGCTTCATCAACTCCGGCGGCACCCTGATCAGTGGCATCGAGCTGGATGCCAACGTGATCGGCGACCTTGCCGGCGGCACTTTCCGCGTCAACCTCAATGGCAGCTACATCGACAGCTTCCAGGAAAAGGCGCTGGAGAGCACGCCGTACGGTCCGAACCAGGTCGGCAAGTACATCCGCTACTACAACCTGCCGCTGAAATGGAAGCACACGCTGAGTTTCGCGTGGGCCAAGGGCGACTGGTCGCACACGCTCACGCAGATCTACCGCGATGGTTACAAGGACGAAGTCCCGGTCAGCGTGGTCAACAACAGCTACATTCCGGAAAACTGGAATCCGGACGTCGACGACTACATCACCTACAACTACAGCCTGGGCTGGACGGGGCTGGAGAACGCCAAGTTCACCTTCATCGTGCGTAACCTGCTCAATGAGGATCCGCCGTTCACCGCCCACTACAACGACTTCGCTTCAGGTGCCGCATGGGAACCGCGTGTCGCCGATCCGCGTGGCCGTTCGTTCGCGCTGATGGTCGAGTACAAGTTCGACTGACCTGATCCGTCGTCGACCTGCAGCAAGCCTCGGGCCGTCGCCGGCAATGTCGGCGACGGCTCGTCCGCGTGCAGGGCAGCGCGCTCGGAATCTCCGGAAACGTGAGCCACGCCATGAAGCATTTCCTTGCCTGCCTGGCGCTGTTGGCGCCCATCGCGCACGCCGAGCCCGGCAATGCCGCCATCGACGCCGCCGTGGAACAGACATTCGAGCGCTACGGCCTGCCTGGCCTGGCGGTCGGCGTCATCCGCGATGGCGAGGTCGCGTACACGCGCACGCTGGGTGAGCTGCGGGCCGGCAGCGATGAGAGGATCGACAACGACACGCTGTTCAAGATCGCCTCCAACAGCAAGGCGATGACGGCCGGTGTGCTGGCACGACTGGTCGACGCTGGCAAGCTCAAGTGGGACGATCCGGTCACCAAGTACCTGCCGCAGTTCCGCATGCATGATCCGTGGGTCACGCAGCAGATGCAGGTACGCGATCTGCTGATCCACAACAGTGGCCTGGGGCTGGGCGCGGGCGATCTGATGCTGTGGCCGGAACCGAACCGGTTCACCCGGGGCGACATCATCGCCGGTCTCCAGCACCTCAAGCCGACCCACAGCTTCCGTGCTGCGTACGCCTACGACAACCTGCTGTATGTCGTGGCGGGCGAAGTCGCGGCCGCGGCAGGGGGAGCGTCCTACGAAGAGCTGGTGAAGCGCGAACTGTTCGCGCCGCTCGGGCTGTCGCGCTGCCAGGTCGGCGAATGGAACCGCGCGGCCGTGGGCAACGTGGCGCAGCCGCACATGCGCACGTCGCAAGGCAATCGTGTCATCCGCGAAGATGATGATGTGGTTCCCAACGTCACGTCCATGGCGGCCGGCGGCATCCGCTGCAGCCTCGACGACATGCTGACGTGGATGCGCATGTGGCTGTCGCCCGACGCGACGCCCGCGTGGCTGTCGCCGGCGCAGCGCAAGGCGGTGTGGACCGCGCACATGCCGATGCCGGTCAGCGCGCGGATGCGTGCCTGGGACAACAGCCACTTCTCCGCGTATGGGTATGGCTGGCGGTTGTCGGATGTCGATGGCGTGTGGAAGGTCGCGCATACCGGCACGCTGGCGGGCATGTACTCGTCGGTGATCCTGTTGCCGGACCAGCGCACCGGCATCGTCATCCTGATCAATGGCGAAGGCGAAGCCGCCCGCACGGTGCTGGGGCAGGTGTTGACCAAACAGTTCACTGCACCTTCGACTTCGCCGACCGTCGCGCTTTACGCAGGACTGCTGGAGCAGGAGCGTGCCGGCGAGCGGGCTGCCAAGCCGAAGACGGATACGCGCCATCGCGCGATCGCCAGCGCGCGGTCGCTGGCGGCATGGACCGGACACTACCGCGACCCCTGGTTTGGCGACGTCGCGCTGTGTCCCGATGGCGATCGCGTGCGCTTCGTGGCCGCACGCTCGCCGATGCTGTCTGGCACCGTGATGCGCGTGGATGAACGCTGGCTGGTGGACTGGGACGACGACAGCGTGGATGCCGAGCCGTGGCTGCACTTCGCCACGCTGCCTGCAGGTGGCGATGCCCGACTTACACTGTCGCATGTCGACCCGGACGCGGACTTCAGCTACGACTATGCCGATCTCGATTTCCACCGCACGCAGGTGTGCCGCTGACATGCGCGGTGCCTGGCTGCTGCTGGTCTGCGCCTTGCCGTGGCTGGGCGCCTGTGCGTCCTCGCCGGGCGTGCAGGTCTCGCCTGCACAGGAAGCAGCCGACGTGGATCTGGTCGATGCCGCCACGGTCGTTGCCGGCCTGCGGCAGGACATCCGCTACGCGGGCGGCAACAACTTCGTCGGCACGCCTGTCACCGGCTATGAAGCGCCCAAGTGCCTGCTGCTGGCGCCGGTCGCGCAAGCGCTGGCGCACGTGCAGCGGGACGTCGAGCGGGAAGGCCTGTCGCTGAAGGTGTTCGACTGCTATCGCCCCGTGCGCGCGGTCCAGCACTTCGTCCGCTGGGCGCGCGATCCGGGCGACCAGCGCACGAAGGCCGCGTACTACCCGAACCTGGAGAAGGCGAGCCTGCTGGACGGCTACATCGCCGAGACTTCCGGACACAGTCGCGGCGCCACGCTCGACCTGACCCTGGTCCGTTGCGAACGCGATGCCTGCGTCGAACTCGACATGGGCACGCCGTTCGACTTCTTCGATCCGCGCGCCAACACCGCCGACCCGTCCATCACCGACGAACAACGCCGCAACCGCGAGCGGCTGGTGCAGGCGATGGCGCGGCACGGCTTCCAGAACTACGCGATGGAGTGGTGGCACTTCACCTTCCGTCCCGAACCCACCCCACGCACGGCCTACGACGTCCCGATCCAATGAGTCCTTCTCCTTCTTCTTCCTCGCCGCAGACCGCCGATGTCGCGGTGATCGGCAGCGGTATCGTCGGCTTGTCGACGGCCCATCACCTGATGGATCGCGGGCTGTCCTGCCTGCTGATCGACGCCAAGGGGCCGGCGGGCGAGACCTCGTTCGGCAATGCCGGCTCCATCTCTGTCGGCAACGTGATGCCGCAATCCACGCCGGGCATCGTCACCAAGGCGCTGCGCATGCTGGCCAACCCGCTGGCGCCGCTGAAGCTGGACTGGGCCGTCAGCCCGTCCTATGCGCGCTGGCTACTGCAGTTCCTCAACCGGGGCCGGCTGCAGCATGTGGTGCCGATCATCGATGCCCTCAGTGCGATCAACACCGCCTCGCGCGCTGCCTGGCTGGATCTGGGCGAGCGGATCGGAGCGGGCGAACTGATCGGTCACACGGGCTACCTGCACGTCTACAGCGAGGACGCCACGTTCGAGAAGGGAGAGTGGGAACGTGGACTGATGCGCGAGCGTCGGGTCGCGTTCGACGTGCTCGATGCCGCCCAGCTGCGTGACCTCGAACCCAACATCGGCGCGGGCTTCCAGCGCGCGGTGTTCCAGCGTGACTCCCTGGCGATGCGCGATCCGGGCGAGTTCTGCCGGCGCCTGTTCGATGACCTGCGCGCGCGCGGGGCGGCATCGCTGACCGCCAGTGCGTCGGCGATCGCCAGGCACGGCGACGGCTACCGCGTCGATACCGATCACGGTCCCGTGCATGCCGGCCGCGTGGTCGTGGCCGCGGGTGCGTGGAGCAACGCGCTGCTGCGTCCGTTCGGCTTGAAGATCCCGGTGATTCCCGCGCGCGGCTACCACCTGATGTACCCGCAGGCGTCAGCGGTGGTGCAGCGTCCCACGCTGTGGGCCGAGCGCTACATGGTGGTGTCGCCGATGCAGGCCGGCATCCGCATGACCAGCATCAAGGAACTGACCGCGCTCGGCCGCGACCCACATTACGCGCTGATCCATCGCCTCGATCCGGAAGCGCGCAAGCTATTCCCGGGCATTACCGGCGAACCGGTGTCGGAATGGGCAGGCAACCGCCCGTGCACGCCGGATTCGCTGCCGATCATCGACCGCGTGCCGGGCGAAGGAATTTTCGTCGCCACCGGTCACGGCCATCTTGGCCTGACACAGGGCCCGGTCACCGGCAGGCTGGTCGACCAGATGATGGCGGGCGACCGGCCGGAGATTCCCCTGGCGCCCTACGGGCTGGCGCGATTCGGGTAAATCCCGTTTGCTGTCGTGGGAGCGACGTGAGTCGCGATCGCGGCCCGATGGAGATACCGGTCTCGGATGGGGCGGATGAAGGCTGCAAAGGCGTTTTTGCCGATGAGTCCTGCCTTGATGTGGGGCGTATCGGCCGTCAGCGCGTGCGGTCGCGACTCACGTCGCTCCTACAAAAACGCCGGTCACCCACCGCCGACGAATCCCGCCTGTCGCCACGCCTCGAACACCACCACGGCCACCGTGTTGGACAGGTTGAGGCTGCGGTTGTGCGGGCGCATCGGCAGGCGGATGCGCTGGCCTTCGGGCACACCGTCCAGTACGTCCTGCGGCAGGCCGCGTGTTTCAGGACCGAAGAGGAAGGCATCACCCGGACCGTAGGCGGGCTGGTCGTGGCGGACACTGCCCCGCGTGCTGAGCGCGAACAGGCGCGCAGGGCGGATGTGCTGCAGGGCCGCATCGAGCGAGGCGTGGACCTGCAGCGTGGCGTATTCGTGGTAGTCCAGGCCGGCGCGCTTGAGCTGCTTGTCTTCCAATGCGAACCCGAGCGGTTCGATCAGGTGCAGCCGCGCGCCGGTGTTCGCGCAGAGGCGGATGGCATTGCCGGTATTCGGGGGAATTTCCGGCTGGTACAGCAGGACGTCGATGTCCAGGGTGTCGGTCATGGCGCGCATTCTACGCGGCGCTGCACGACCTCACGGGCGGGGTGTTGCGGTGGAACTCCGGCCGCAGCCGGCTTGCGCGATGACGCAGGTGAAGCGTGTGTTGCCTGCGTATCAGCGCGAAGCCAGCTGGCCGGCCAGCACGCCCGCCTGCACCGCGATCTGCTGCATGTCCTCGGCCGACGGGCGCACGGTGACCACCGGCATGTCGATCACGCGAACCGCCTGCTGGGCGACGAACTGGGCCAGGTCTTCGGCGGTCGGCGTCACGGTGACCGTGGCCAGGTCGACGATCTTGGTGTCCTTGTAGGTGTTGTAGTGCGCCAGGTCTTCGGCGTTCGGCGTGACCGTCACGGTCGGCAGGTCGACGATGCGGGTGGCCTGGCTGGCGACGTTGTGGTTGTTGTCGGCGTGGGTGGCCGAGACGACCATGGCGCCGGCACACAGGGCGAACACGGCGGCGGCGGTCAGGGGGAGGAGGTTCTTGGCGTTCATTGTCATGCCTCTGTAGTGATGTTGTTGGGTGGTGTGGTAGTAAGGTAGTACACCTAGACAGAGCGATCAAGCAAAACTTTTCGTTCTGGTGATTTGATTCAGGCTTCAGTCAGGTTTGCCGGATGCTGCGCTTTCTTGTTCTTGGGAACGCAGAAACCATGCCAAACACAAGTTATTGATATTTCTGTATTTCTTTCGCTTCCTGCGTGTCCGCTGTCCGGAACGTCTGTCCGTCCGGTGTCCGTCCTGCCTGAATCAAGACGGGCGGTGATGTTCGTTGTGACTGCGAACACGCCGCTTCGCCCCGCGCCCGGTCATTCCGGTGCGCAAGTGTTTGGATGCCGTTCAACTCGGAAACGTTGCGCTGTGTGCGGATCGGCGCAGCCAACGTTCAGTTTCACCAGGGCAGCGGTCCGCCCTGCCAGTCGAGGAAGCGCCCGCTGTCTTCGGGCGTGAGGTGATCGATCACCTGCAGCAGGCCTGCCGCGGATTCCGCTACAGATAGCGCGGCGTTGTCGCCGCCCATGTCGGTACGCACCCAGCCCGGGTGCAGGGCGACGACGTTGATGCCGCGCGGCGCCAAGGCTTGCGAGAGCAGCGACGTGACCATGTTCTGCGCGGCCTTACCGATGGCGTAGCTGGGTGTGCGGAATTCCTGCCGCAGCGCGATCGAGCCGATCTCGGACGAGATGTTCGCCACCACCGCGCCGTCCGCGAGGTGCGGCGCGAGTGCCTGCGTCAGCAGGAAGGGGCCGACGGCATGGGTGTGGAAGCTCGCCTCCAGGTCGGCGGCAGCAACCTGGCCGAAGCGTTCGCCGCCGCGGAGCACGCCGGCGTTGTTGATGAGCAGGTGCAGTGGCTGCTCATCGGTGACCAGGGGCAGGTCGCGCAGCAGCGCATCGCGGCTGCGGGCATCGGCCACGTCCAGCGGCAGCACGTGCAGGCGCCCCGGATGCTCGCCGGCCAAACGGTTCAACGCCGTCGCCTTGCCGGGGTGGCGGCAGGTCGCGACCACATGCCGCTGGCGGGCCAGCAACTGGGTGGCCAGTTCCAGTCCCAGGCCGCGGTTGGCCCCGGTCACCAGGCAGTGCTTGCGGTCCATGTCGCCTCCACGCGGGTCGATGGCCATGCGCCAGCGGTTCCCATGCCGTTGGTCATGGCTTGTGGCCTAGTGTAATGACCGCGGGCGGCGGCTAGCATCGACGGTTCTGCAGGCCCATTCAGTAGTCAAAGGAGTGTCCATGTCCCTTTCCCGCCGGCCCCGTGCCGCCCTGCTCGCCGTTGCCCTGTCCGCCGCCCTCGGAGGCCTGGCGTACGCACCGGCCCCGACGTATGCGAAGCCGGCCGCCGGCGCGGACATCGTGATCCCCTACGAGGAATTCACCCTGCCGAACGGGCTGCGGGTGATCGTGCATACCGATCGCAAGGCGCCGATCGTGGCGGTCAACATCTGGTACCACGTGGGCAGCAAGAACGAGACCCCGGGCCGTACCGGCTTCGCGCACCTGTTCGAACACCTGATGTTCCAGGGCAGCGAGAACCACGACGGCGAGTTCTTCACTCCGTTCGAGCTGGTCGGCGCCACCGACCAGAACGGCACCACCAACCAGGACCGCACCAACTATTTCCAGAACGTGCCGACCACCGCGCTCGACATGGCGCTGTGGATGGAGTCCGACCGCATGGGCCACCTGCTCGGCGCGATCGACCAGAAGGCGCTCGACGAGCAGCGCGGCGTGGTGCAGAACGAAAAACGCCAGGGCGAGAACCAGCCCTACGGCCGCCGCATCAGCGCGCGCATGTTCGAGGCGCTGTATCCCGCCGGCCATCCCTACAGCTGGCAGACCATCGGCTCGATGGCCGATCTCGACGCCGCCACGCTGGACGACGTGAAGACCTGGTTCCGCAGCTGGTATGGCCCGAACAACGCGGTGCTGGTGCTGGCCGGCGACATCGACGTCGCCACCGCCAAGGAAAAGGTCACCCGCTATTTCGGCGACATCCCGGCCAGCGCCACGCTGGCGGACATGAAGACCAACATCCCCACGCACGCCAAGGACACCCGCGAGACCATCCCGGACCGCGTGCCGCAGGTGCGTGTCTACCGCGCCTGGCCCGTCGCCGAGATGGGCACGAAGGACGCCACGCTGCTCGACCTGTTCGCGCAGGTGCTCGGCGGCAGCGCGGCCTCGCGCTTCGACACGCGGCTGGTGCACGGCGAGAAGATCGCCGACCAGGCGTCCGCCTACCAGTGGAGCAGCGAGATCAGCGGCACCTTCTTCCTGATGTCCACGGTCAAGGAAGGCGTCGATCCTGCCAAGGTCGAGGCGGCGCTGGACGAGGAACTCAAGCGCCTGATCACCCAGGGCCCGACGGCCGAGGAACTGGAACGCGCGCGCGTCTCCGGCGTGGCCGGCTTCGTGCGCGGCATCGAGCGCATCGGCGGCTTCGGCGGCAAGTCCGACGTGCTGGCCTCGTGCGCCGTCTACCAGAGCAAGCCGGACTGCTACAAGGACGACCTGGCCATCTACGCCAGCGCGACCCCGGCCGAGGTCCAGGCCGCGGCCAGGAAGTGGCTGAGCGGCGGCTCGCACACCATCCTCGTGCAGCCGAGCGAGACCCCGGCCTCGGCCCTGCCGGAAACCGTATTCGCCGCACCGGCCACCACGGCGGCCACGCCGAAGGTCGATCCGAAGTTCAAGACCACGCCCAGCACGGTCGACCGGAAGGCCGGCGTGCCGAAGACCACCACGTTCCCCGACCTGAAGTTCCCGGCCGTGCAGCGCGCCACGCTGTCCAACGGCATGCAGGTCACGCTGGCCGAGCGCCATGAAACGCCCGTGGTGCAGTTCAACGTCGAGTTCCCCGGCGGTTACGCCGCCGACGTCGGCAAGAAGCTCGGCACCGCCAGCTTCGCGCTGCAGATGATGGACGAAGGTGCCGGCGAGTACGGCGCGCTTGATTTCGCCGCCCGCAAGGAAGCGCTGGGAGCGGAACTGACGACCGGTGCCGGGCTGGATTCGGCCTCGGTCGGCCTGTCGGCATTGACCGACAAGCTGGCGCCATCGCTGGACCTGCTGGCCGACGTGCTGCGTCGTCCGACCTTCGCCCCGGGCGAAGTGGAGCGTGTGCGCGCCACCTGGATCGCCGGCATCAAGCAGGAGAAGGCACGCCCGCAGACCGCTGCGCTGCGCACGCTGCCGCCGCTGCTGTACGGCGCGGGCCATCCGTATGCCATCCCGTTCACCGGCTCGGGCACGGAAGCATCGATCGCCTCGCTGACCCGCGACGATCTGGTCGCCTTCCATCGCGACTGGCTGCAGCCGTCGCAGGCGCGCATCACCATCGTCGGCGACACCACGCTGGCCGAGATCGTGCCGCTGCTGGAAGCCCGCCTGGGCGACTGGAAGGCGGCGCCGAATGCGCCGAAGCTGGCCGCCGTGCCGAAGGTCGCCAACGCGGCCAAGGCGCGCGTGTTCCTGATCGACCAGCCGGGCGCCATCCAGTCGAACGTCTACGCCGCACAGCTGGTGCCGCCGACCGGTGACGCCGGCACCATCGATTTCGACTTCGCCAACGGCGTGCTGGGGGGACAGTTCAGCTCGCGCCTCAACATGAACCTGCGCGAGGACAAGCACTGGGCGTACGGCTCCTACAGCGGTGCGCGCAACTCGCTCGGCCAGCGCCCCTGGTGGGCCAGCGCCGCCGTGCAGAGCGACCGCACGGCCGACTCGATGAAGGAACTGCAGAAGGAAATCAGCGAGTTCGCCACCGGCCAGGCCCCGGCCAAGCCCGACGAGATCACCAAGATCCGCGCGGCGAACACGCTGGAACTGCCGGGTGCCTACGAGACCGCGTCCGCCGTGCTGGGCCAGATCGCCTCCAACCAGCGCTATGGCCGGCCGGACGACTACATCGTGCAGTACAAGGCGCGCAACGAGGCGATCGGTGCGGCCGACGTCGCCAAGGCCGCCGGCACGTTGTCGCCGTCCTCGTTGACCTGGGTCGTGGTCGGTGACCTGTCCAAGGTCGGCGAGTCGGTCCGCGCGCTGCAACTGGGCGACGCCGTCGAGCTGGACGCCGACGGCAACATCAAGAAGTAAGCCGCGCCTGCGACGTCGCCGGTCGACGTCTTCCGTTCCCGTTCCCCGGCCTGATGCCGGGGAACGGGGCGGCGCATGGCCCGGATCGATTCATCCGGCATCGGCCAGAATGGCCACGACTCACACTCCAAGGTGACCCCGATGCGTCTCGTCCTGATTGCTGCCGCGTCCACGCTGCTGTTGTCCGCCTGCACCTGGGTGCACCTTGCCCCCGAAGCCAAGACGGTGCGCGTGGTGCCGGCCGGCGCCGCGCCCTCCGGCTGCGAAAAGCGCAGCGAAGTGACGGTGAAGGTGCCCGGCAGCCTGGCGTTCTACGAGCGCAACACCCTGCGCGTGCGGGATGAGCTGGAAACCATGGCCCGCAACGAAGCGCCCGGCGTGCAGGCCGACACCCTCCAGCCGATGGGCGACCCGGTGGACGGCGAGCAGAAGTTCGCGGCCTACCGTTGCGGCCGATAAAATGTGAACTGAGTCACATTTGAGGCGGGGCCTCGCGGGTCCAGCGTCCTCGTAAAGATGCGGTGAAGGCGGGAAGCCGTTACCCTTGTCGGCCCCTTCGCCTGAGCCTTGGCGCTAACCTCGATGCTCTTCAAGAATGTCTCCATCGCGGGACTGGCGCATATCGATGCGCCGCACACGCTGACGTCCGCTGAAATCAACGCCCGTCTGCAGCCCACGCTCGACCGCCTGGGCATCAAGACCGACGTGTTGAACGACGTGGCCGGCGTGCATGCCCGCCGTCTGTGGGACGCCGACGTGCAGGCCTCCGACGCCGCCACGCTCGCCGCCCGGAAGGCGCTGGAAGACGCCGGCATCGGTGCCGACAAGGTCGGCCTGGTGGTCAACACCTCGGTCAGCCGCGACTACCTGGAGCCGTCCACGGCCAGCATCGTCTGCGGCAACCTGGGCGTGGGCGACCACTGCCAGACCTTCGACGTCGCCAACGCCTGCCTGGCCTTCATCAACGGCATGGACATCGCCGCCCGCATGCTGGAGCGCGACGAGATCGACTACGCGCTGGTCGTCGACGGCGAGACCGCCAACCTGGTCTACGAAAAGACCATCGAGCGCCTCAACGCCCCCGACGTCACCGAACAGCAGTTCCGCGACGAACTGGCCGCCCTGACCCTGGGCTGCGGCGCCGTGGCGATGGTGCTGACGCGTCGCGCGCTGGCGCCTGAAGCGCCGCGCTACAAGGGCGGTGTGACCCGCTCGGCGACCGAGTGGAACAAGCTCTGCCGCGGCAACCTGGATCGCATGGTTACCGACACGCGCATGCTGCTGATCGAGGGCATGAAGCTGGCCAACAAGACCTTCGCCGCCGCCAAGGTCGCGCTGGGCTGGGCGGTGGACGAACTGGACCAGTTCGTCATCCACCAGGTCAGCCGCCCGCACACGCAGGCGTTCGTGAAGTCCTTCGGCATCGACCCGCAGAAGGTCATGACCATCTTCACCGAACACGGCAACATCGGCCCGGCCAGCGTGCCGATCGTGCTGAGCAAGCTGAAGGAACTGGGCAAGCTGAAGAAGGGCGACCGCATCGCGCTGCTCGGCATCGGCTCGGGCCTGAACTGCACGATGGCCGAGGTGGAGTGGTAATCCCACCCCGCATGAGCCTTCCAGGGGCCGGTTCGCCGGCCCTTTTCTTTGACGGCGGCGACGCACGATGAACCTTCCCGGCTATCCCTCCCATCCGAAGCGCTTCGAGGTCCGCCCTGGCCTGTCGATGAACTATCTCGACGAAGGCCCGCGCGAGGGCGAGGTGGTGGTGATGCTGCACGGCAATCCGTCGTGGAGCTATTACTGGCGCACGCTGGTGGCGGGGCTGTCCGACAAGTACCGCTGCATCGTGCCCGACCACATCGGCATGGGCCTGTCCGACAAGCCGGATGACAGTCGCTACGAATACACCCTGCAGTCGCGCGTCGACGACGTGGCCGCGCTGCTGGAACACCTGGGCATCACCGGCCCGGTCACGCTGGCCGTGCACGACTGGGGCGGCATGATCGGCTTCGGCTGGGCGCTGTCGCACGCCGTGCAGGTGAAGCGACTGGTGGTCACCAACACCGCCGCGTTCCCGATGCCCGCCGCTAAGAAGATGCCGTGGCAGATCGGGCTGGGTCGCGACTGGACGATCGGCGAGTGGATCATCCGCGGCTTCAATGCCTTCTCCGCAGGCGCGTCGTGGATCGGCGTCGAGCGGCGCATGCCGGCCGACGTGCGCCGCGCCTACGTGTCGCCGTACAACACGTGGGCGAACCGCATCTCCACCATCCGCTTCATGCAGGACATCCCGCTGGGCCCGCGGGACAAGGCGTGGCCGCTGCTCGACGCTGCCGGCAAGGCACTGCCGTCGTTCGCCGACCGCCCCGTGTTCCTAGGCTGGGGACTGAAGGACTTCGTGTTCGATCGTCACTTCCTCGACGGCTTCCGCGCCGCGCTGCCGAACGCCGAAGTGCACGCGTACGAAGATGCCGGCCACTACGTGCTGGAAGACAAACACGAGATCCTGGTGCCGCTGATCCGCGATTTCCTGGATCGCCATCCGTTGGCTTGAGCTTTCGTCCCGAGGGTTGATCGTTCTTGCCGTAGAGCGGAGCTTGCTCCGCTGATCTCCAGTGGTCTGCCACCCCGCAGGAAGCAGTCGAGCAAGCTCGGCTCTACGCCAGGCGGTCAAATCTCCGGTAGCGGATTCTTGTCCGCCTCCACCACGCCCACCCAGTCGGCTTCCTCCAGCAGCGGCAGCCCGTGCGCCAGCCGTGCCTTGTCGCACTGCGCGCTGCGTTCGCCGAACTCCAGCGACGCCGGTACCAGCGCGCAGACCGACGGACGCCGGTCGTGGATCGTGCAGCGGCTGTAGCGGCCGATGTCGGCATCCAGCGCCACGCACCACGGACTCTTCTGCGATGTGCCGCGCATCACGCGCTCGTGCACGCGCAACGGCTCGGTCAGTTCGATCGGCACCACGCCGCCCTGGTCGGGATCCGCTTCGCTCCAGTGGAAGCTGACGCGGAAGTGGGCGCAGCAGGCGCCGCAGGTCAGGCAGGGATGCATCGGAGGTCGGCTGGCGGCGGTGCGCGGGCGGGACGCGCATTCTGCCAACGCCGCGGGCTGACGCAAGTACCGTCCAGCGGCGACAATGGCCGCATGACCGAACCGTGCAACATCGCCGCCAGCCTGCCCCGGCTGGCCCGCGAGCGGCCCGACCAGGTGGCGATGCGCTGCCCCGACGGCGCAGGCCGCTACACCCGCGACCTCACCTACGCGCAGCTGGACGCGCGCAGCGACGCCATCGCCGCCGGGCTCGGTGCCTACGGCATCGGCCGCGGCACGCGCGCGGTGGTGATGGTGCGGCCGTCGCCGGAGTTCTTCCTGCTGATGTTCGCGCTGTTCAAGGCCGGCGCCGTGCCGGTGCTGGTCGACCCGGGCATCGACCGCCGCGCGCTGAAGCAGTGCCTGGACGAAGCCGAGCCCGACGCCTTCATCGGCATCCCGCTGGCGCAGGTCGCGCGCTGCGTATTGGGCTGGGCGAAGTCGGCGAAGAAGATCGTCACCGTCGGCACGCGCTGGGCCTGGGGTGGCACCACACTGGCGAAGATCGAGGCGCGCGGCGCCGGGGCCGGCCCGCAGCTCGCGGCCACCGCGCCCGACGACGTCGCCGGCATCCTGTTCACCAGCGGCTCCACCGGCGTGCCGAAGGGCGTGGTGTATCGCCACCGCCATTTCGTCGCGCAGATCGAGTTGCTGCGCAGCGCGTTCGGCATGCAGCCCGGTGGCGTCGACCTGCCGACGTTCCCGCCGTTCGCGCTGTTCGATCCCGCGCTCGGCCTGACCTCGGTGATTCCCGACATGGATCCCACGCGTCCGGCCAGCGCCGATCCCCACAAGCTGCACGACGCCATCGCACGCTTCGGCGTCACCCAGCTGTTCGGTTCGCCGGCGCTGATGAAGGTGCTCGCCGATCACGGCCAACCATTGCCGACGGTGCAGCGCGTGACCTCCGCCGGCGCGCCGGTGCCGCCGGACGTGGTGGCGAAGATCCGCACGCTGCTGCCCGAGACCGGCCAGTTCTGGACACCGTACGGCGCCACCGAATGCCTGCCGGTCGCCGTCATCGAAGGATGCGAGCTGGAGTCGACACGCGCGGCGACCGAAGCCGGCGCCGGCACCTGCGTCGGCCGTGCCGTGCCGCCGAACGAGGTCCGCATCATCCGCATCACCGATGACGCCATCGCCGACTGGGCCGAGGTCGAGCTACTGAAGGATGGCGAGGTCGGCGAGATCACCGTCGCCGGACCCACCGCCACCGACACCTACTTCCGCCGCGACGCCGCCACCCGCATCGCCAAGATCCGCGAGACGCAAGCCGACGGCAGCGAGCGCGTCGTGCACCGCATGGGCGACGTCGGCTGGTTCGACGAAGAGGGCCGGCTGTGGTTCTGCGGCCGCAAGACGCAGCGCGTCGAAACCGCCGACGGTCCGCTCTATACCGAACAGGTCGAACCCGTCTTCAACACGCATCCGCAGGTGCGGCGCACCGCACTGGTCGGCGTCGGCGAGCCCGGTCAGCAGCGTCCCGTGCTCTGCTACGAACTGCAGCCCGGCGTCACCGCCGAGCCTGCGCGCATCGAGGTGGAGCTGCGTGCGATCGCCGCACGCCATCCGCACACCGCGCGCATCACCGCCTACCTGCCGCACCCGGGCTTCCCGGTCGATATCCGCCACAACGCCAAGATCGGCCGCGAAAAGCTGGCTGTGTGGGCGGCCTCGGAGCTCGCCGACGGGTCGCGCCGATGACGGACACGGTCAGCCTTTTCCTGTCGCGCACCGGGGGGCCGCCGTTCCTGGGATCGGTGGGCTACGTCAACGACGCCATCCGGCCGCTGCTGGAAGCGCGCGGGATGCAGGTGGACGGCTTCCAGCCGCCGCTGGCCGGGGGCGGCACCGAAGAAGCCATGCTGCCGTTCGCCCTCGCAGCGGAATACGCACGCCACGCCGGGCGACCGCGCGCCGACATCGCGTTGTACGACGGCGCCGGCACGCTGGTGCTGCCGCCGGACCGGACGCACGCCGCGCGCAACGTGGTGCTGTACCACGGCCTGGTGTACGGCACCGGCAACTGGCTGACCAACGCCGCCGTCGACCTGCACCTGGGCAATTCGCCCTATCAGGCGGACGTGCTGCGCGCCCTGTTCGCCACGCCCGACTGGACGCGACGCCGCCTGCTGAATCCCGTCGGTGTCGCCGCTACGCGCGATGTGCGCCTGCCGGTGCCCTGCGTGGAGGCGCCCGACGGCCATCCGGGTTTCGCGCAGGGGAACGACCTGCCCGCCGGCGTGCTGGCGTTGGCGGACAAGGCGGTGCTGGGCCATGCCCTGCAGCACGACAAGCAGGACCTGGTCGCCACTGTCGCCATCCTCTACTGGCTGAACGTCCGCGCACGCGAGACCGGCACCGCGCGCGTGATGCTGCTGATCTCCGACGCATCGCTCAGCCAGGAGCGCTGCGCTGCCCTCGACGAGATGCTCGCCGGCACCGGTTTCCGTTGCGCGGATTTCTTCGTGCCGCTGCCGCATCTGACACAGCGCGCGGTCGTGCAGGTCATGCGCGCCTGCCGCTTCGCGCTGGCCTACAACCGCTTCCCCGAGCCGTTCGGCTTCTACCCGCTGGAATCGGTGTACCAGGGTTGTCCGGTCTATACGAATGGTGTCGGCAACAACCGTCACCTGCTGCCGCCGGAGCAGGGGATCCAGGTGCTGGAAACCGCCGGCATGGCGCCGGTGCCCGGACAGGGGCCGGACCTGCGCGCGTACCGCGCGGTGGCCGAGCGGATCGCACAGGATCTGGCCGCGCCCGACGAAACACGACGCGCCTGCGCACGTGGTCGCGACAGGATCGCGGCCACCTGGTCGATGGCGAACTTCGGTACCGATCTCGCGCAGGCGCTGGCGTCGCTGGATGAGGCGGCCCCGCCGGTGCCCGCCTTCGACGAGCTCGAGGTGGCGACCAGTCCGCTGGTGCGCAGCCTCGACCTCGGCACCGGCGTGTGCTTCAACGATTACGCCACCACGGTGCTGGAGGCTGCCGAATGCGCGCTGCTCCGCGACCTGCTCGGCCGTGCCGCGCACGCCCTGCCGGGCGAGGAGATGGCGCGGATCGAGCGCCAGCATCGCTTCTTTGCGCGCGGCCTGCTCACGCTGCGCATGCCCCCTTCGTCATCGCTTTCCTGAGGAACCCGCAACATGAAGATTCTCGTCACCGGTGGCGGTGGTTTTCTGGGGCAGGCACTGTGCCGTGGCCTGGTCGAGCGCGGGCATGAGGTCATCAGCTTCAACCGCGGGAACTACCCGGTGCTGCGCGAACTCGGCGTTGGCCAGGTGCAGGGCGATCTGGCGGACGGCCATGCGGTGACGCATGCCGCGCAAGGCGTCGACGCGATCTTCCACAACGCCGCCAAGGCGGGTGCCTGGGGCAGCTACAAGAGCTACCACGACGCCAACGTCGTCGGTACCCAGAACGTGCTGGACGCGTGCCGCGCGCATGGCATCGGTCGTCTGGTCTACACCTCCACGCCCAGCGTGACGCACCGCGCGACGCATCCGGTCGAAGGGGGCAGCGCGGCCGACGTACCGTACGGCGAGGGGTTCAAGGCGCCCTACGCCACCACCAAGATGATCGCGGAGAAGGCGGTGCTGGCCGCCAACGACGCCACGCTGGCGACGGTGGCGCTGCGACCGCGCCTCATCTGGGGACCGGGCGACCACCAGATCCTGCCGCGCCTGGTGTCGCGCGCGCGCGCCGGTCGCCTGCGCATCGTCGGCAGCGGCGAGAACCACGTCGACACCACCTACATCGACAACGCCGCGCAGGCGCATTTCGATGCGTTCGACCACCTTGCACCAGGCGCCGCCTGCGCCGGCAAAGCCTACTTCATCTCCAACGGCGAGCCGTGGCCGATGCGCAAGCTGCTCAATGCGCTGCTGGAAACGGCGGGCGCGCCGCGCGCCGACAAGCAGCTGTCGTTCACCGCCGCCTACCGCATCGGTGCGGTTTGCGAGACGCTGTGGACGGTCCTGCCGCTGAAGGGCGAACCGCCGATGACGCGCTTCCTCGCCGAACAGCTGAGCACCGCGCACTGGTACGACATGGCGCCGGCGCGCCGCGACTTCGGTTATGTGCCGCGCGTGTCGATGGAGGAAGGCTTCGAGCGGCTGCGCGCCTGGCTGCGCGACCACCCGGTCTGAGCCGATGGGTGCTTCACGCGCCCCTCACCACGCTTAAGCGAATCCGTCTGCGCACGGCGCACGCTCACGCGACGATGACTCCCGGCATTCCAGCATGGCCCACGCCACTTCCGGCTGTACCACTGGCCAGATGCCAAAAGGAGTTTCCATGCTGCGCTACGCCGTCATTTTCTTCGTCATCGCGCTCATCGCCGCCGTGCTGGGTTTCAGCGGCATCGCCGGCGCCGCCACCAACATCGCGTGGGTGCTGTTCGTCGTCTTCGTGATCCTGGCGATCATCTCGCTGCTGCGCGGCAAGCGCGTCTGACGCATCACCGTCTCTCCCCGCCGGGACGGCAGGATGCCGTCGAGCCCGCCCCGAGCCTGCACGATGCTGGCGGAAGGGCGGGCGGGGCAAACAAGGCTTTGCCGCTAGAATGGCCGCATGGACCTGTCTCCGTTCGATGCCCTCAAACCGCTCGCCGGCCGCGCGCTGGAAATCGCGCTCAATCAGGCGCTCGCGCTTGATCCCGACACCTCCGCGGCCTTGCTGCCGCTCGAAGGGCGTCGCATCCAGTTGAAGGTCGATGTACCGCCCTTGGCGATGGACATCATGGTCGGTGGTGGCCGGCTGCAGGTGGGCCCTGCCAGTGAAGTGCTGGAAGCCGACCTTGCCGTGCGCAGCACGCTCGGCGGCCTGCTCGGACAACTGCCGTTCTTCCGCCGAGACCACGCCACCGCCGTCGGCAAGGTCAAGGTCTCCGGCGATGCCGATCTCGCACGCCGCCTGCAGACGCTCGCCACGCGTTTCGATCCCGACTGGTCGTTGCCCTTCACCCGCGTGTTCGGCGACGTGATCGGCGTCCAGGTCGCGAACGCCGTGCGCGGCGGCCTGCAACAGGCGCGTACCGCCGCCGGCAACCTGGCGGAAAGCGCCGCCGAGTACGTCACCGAGGAATCGCGCGACGTCGTCGGCCGCGAGGAACTCAACGCCTTCCATGACGACGTCGATGCGATCCGCGACGATGTCGAACGCATGGCGGTTCGGGTAGGACGTCTCGCCGCGCGCGTGGAGCAGCGCGCATGAGGTCGGTGTTGCGGGCCAGCCGCATTGGCCGCGTGTTGCTTCGCTATCGCCTCGATGACCTGCTCGACGGCACACCGGTCGAACGCTGGCTGCGCCTCGGCCGTCCGTTCGTGCCGCGTGCGTCTGCCGAGATCGCCGCGCAGCCGCGCGGTGCACGCCTGCGTCTGGCGCTGCAGGAACTCGGCCCGATCTTCGTCAAGTTCGGCCAGATCCTCTCGACGCGGCGCGATCTGATCCCGCCGGACATCGCCGAAGAACTGACCCTGCTGCAGGACCGCGTCGCTCCGTTCGACGGCGACCGCGCCCGCGTGCTGGTCGAAGAGGAGCTCGGCCGTCCGATCCACGAAGCCTTCGAGCAGTTCGACACCACGCCGCTGGCCTCGGCCTCCATCGCGCAGGTGCATGCGGCCACGCTGCCCGGCGGGCGCGAGGTCGTGGTCAAGGTGCTGCGCCCGGACATCCGCAAGCAGATCGCCGGCGACATCGCACTGCTGGAAAGCATCGCCGCCATCGTCGAACGCGCGCATCCCAACGCCGACAAGATCCGTCCGCGCGAAGTCGTCGCCGAGATCGAGAACACGCTGGCCGCCGAACTCGACCTGCAGCGCGAAGCCGGCAACGCCAGCCTGCTGCGGCGCAACTGGGCCGACTCACCCGACCTGTACGTGCCCGAGGTGATCTGGTCGCATACTGCCGAGCGCGCGATGACGATGGAGCGCGTGCGCGGCATCCCGTCCGACGACATCGCCGCCCTCGACGCCGCCGGCATCGACCGCAAGGCGCTCGCCGCGAAGGGCGTGCGCGTGTTCTACCAGCAGGTGTTCCGCGACAACTTCTTCCATGCCGATGCGCACGCCGGCAACATCTGGGTCGATCCAGAACGCAAGACCGATCCGCGTTTCATCGCGCTGGATTTCGGCATCATGGGCCAGCTCTCGCGCGACGACCAGTACTGGCTCGCCGAGAACTTCATGGCGATCTTCAACCGCGATTACCGCCGCATCGCCGAGCTGCATGTGCAGGCCGGCTGGATGCCGTCGCACATCCGCATCGACGAACTGGAAGCCGCCGCGCGCGCGGTCTGCGAGCCGTACTTCACCCGCCCGCTCAGCGAGATCTCGCTGGCCGAAGTGCTGGCCAAGCTGTTCCGCACCGCGCAGCGCTACGAGCTGACGTTGCAGCCGCAGCTGATCCTGCTGCAGAAGACGCTGCTCAACATCGAAGGCGTGGGCCGCCAGCTCGATCCGCAGATCGACATCTGGGCCGTGGCGCGGCCGGTGCTGGAGCGCATCCTGCTGGAGCGCTACAGCCCGCAGCGCGCCGCGCAGGAATTCCGCAAGCGCCTGCCGGAAATCATGACCCACGCACCCGACATGCCGCGGCTGGTGCACGCATGGCTCAGCCAGCAGGTCGAGGGCCGGCACGAACTCGCGCTGCGTTCGAAGGATCTCGCCGATCTCGCGCTGACGATGAAGGGCATGCAGCGCCGCGTGGTCGCCGCGATCCTCGGCGTCGGCCTGCTGATCGTCGCGGCCGTGCTGTACGCGCTGGAAGCCGGCGGGCCCAGCCTGTTCGACGTGCCCGCCGCCGCATGGATCGCCGGCATCGGCGGCCTGTGGGCATTGCTCGCGGCGTGGCCGCGGCGCTGATTCGTGCGTGCGCGCTCAAGCGCGCTTGCGACCCCAGACCAGCCACCAGCCCAGCCACACCTGCAACGGCAACGTCAGCAGGCAGGCGAGCGTGAACCAGCGCGGGAAGTCGTTCCACGCCACCACGGTGACATAGGCATCCAGCGCCAGATAGATCGCAAAGATCGCCCACGCATGCGCGGTCTTCGCTATCGTCGCCACGCCGACCATCAGTGCGCTGCCCACCAGACCGGCCAGGAAGACCCACAGCAGGTCGTAACCCAGTCGTGTATCGCCGCCCGGC
This sequence comes from Pseudoxanthomonas sp. LjRoot143, assembly GCF_964252945.1. Classification (NCBI taxonomy): domain Bacteria; kingdom Pseudomonadati; phylum Pseudomonadota; class Gammaproteobacteria; order Lysobacterales; family Lysobacteraceae; genus Pseudoxanthomonas; species Pseudoxanthomonas sp. LjRoot143. The sequence continues at coordinate 4,177,169 of NZ_CAXUPM020000001.1, forward strand.
GGGAGTCCGAGCAGCGCAGCCACTTCGCTGCCGGCCAGGTTCACCAGCGGGATCGCGATGATGGCGAGTGCCAGGGCCAGCAGGCTACGCAGAACGATCTTCACGCGCTCCATCATCGGCTCCGTCGTGTCGCGAGGGTGGATCCGCGACGTCGCTTCCGATGATCAGGGTTGGCCGATGCGCATGTCTACATCGGCCGTGCAGGGGGCGATGGCGGAGAAGGTCTGCGCCGTGTCATGCATGAGCGGGTGCTCCGACTGCGTGGAGACGATCCGGGTGACGTTGCCGTCCCCATCCTGCGCATGCAGCAACGCAAACGGCGGATGGTAGGCCGCGCCGGCGCGCAACTTCGAACGGTTGTGCATCACCGCATAGGCGCGATCACGGTAGGCGCGGAGTTCCAGATCGAGCGCGGGGCACGTCGAGCGTTCGAGCACCTGGCTGCAGGTCAGCTGTCGTCCTGCGGCGTAGTAGGTGATCCGCTCCGTGCCTTCGCGCGTCGGAATCCCGGGGACGCCAAGGTGATGGGTGGTGCCGACGATGAGGAATTTCGCGCCCCAGTCGCTGCCTGTGCCAACGATCAGCCCGAGGGGCGTAGGTGTTTCGCGCGTCGCTGCAAGTGCCGTGGCGGCTTCATCGCCGGCGACGCAATGTGGAGTGATTGGTGTTGTTGCGGCAAGCAGAAGGGCAAACAGGTTCATGTGGGCTCCATCCCGTCCATTGGTACTGTCGTACAGCCTGGCAGCCGCGTATCCGTCACGGGCGGCCGCTCAGACGGTCAGCGTACTCCGCGTTAGCGTGGCTAGGAATACCTCCGCAGTTCCCAGCGTGGCCCGTCGTCAACTCACAGCGACACCCGCAAGGATCGCGCGGTCCACCAGCGAGCCGTCTGCCTATGAACCAGCGGATCATGGCGCATGCGGACCGTCGATGTTGACGCGGTCACAACGATTCTTTCGCGTGCCGTACGCGGCAGGGAGTCTACGGTGAACTTCCTTTCCCACGGGAGTCTTCCCATGAGCCACCTGACCGGAAAACGCGTCGCCATCCTCGCCACCGACGGCTTCGAGCAGTCCGAACTGACCGAGCCGATGCGTGCCCTGAAGGAACATAACGCTCAGGTCGATGTCGTGTCGTTGGACGGTGGCCGCATCCAGGGCTTCAAGCACTTCGACAAGGGCGAACAGGTGGATGTAGACCACGTCCTGTCGGAAGTCAGTGCGCAGGACTACGATGCGCTCGTGATCCCCGGTGGCCTGTTCAATCCAGACAAGCTGCGCGTGGACGACCAGGCGCTCGCCTTCACCCGCGGCTTCTTCGAGGCCGGCAAGCCGGTCGGTGCGATTTGCCATGGCCCGTGGGTACTGGCCAACGCCGACGTGCTGAAAGGCCGCACCATCACCTCGGTGCCGAACATCCGCAAGGATCTCGAGAACGCCGGCGCCACCTGGAAGGACGATGAGGTCGTCGTCGACAAGGGACTGGTCACCAGCCGCACGCCGAAGGACCTGCCTGCCTTCTGCGCGAAGCTGGTGGAAGAAATCGCAGAGGGTAAGCACGGCGGCCAGCGTCGCTAGGCCTGATCCGCGCCGACACCGCGGCCGTCAGCGCCGCGGTGCTTCCGGTGTTTCGACGGCCGGCGTGCAGCGGGGCAGCGGCAACGGCCCATACACCTTGGTGGTGCCGGCGAAGCCGCCTTGTTGGATCACGTAGACCGCGCGTGCCTGCGGATCGACATGCAGGAACTGCTGATAGCCATCAGCGATGTGGCCCATGTCCGACAGCGGCGTTCCCAGGACCTGCAGGAACTCGGATGGCGGCGAGGCCATCACCGGCCACGCCTGTCGAATGCCGTAGGGACTCATGAAAGGTTTGAGGCGCTTCTCCACGCAGGCGGTCGCCGGATCCACGGACTCCGATCTTACCTGCGTGTCGATGGTGAGGCTCACTGGCGGAGGCGGCTCTGCGGGAGTGGTGACCAGCAGCAGGATGAGGGCAGTCGTATGCATGGGATCTCCTTTCAGGTGCGTCCATCTTGCACGAGCATGCGGGGTCCCTGAGCGGGCGCTGGTAGCGGATTTGCCGTCAATTCATCGTCGGCTTGCGTAACAATAGTGACCCCTATTCGAGGAGCGCGTCATGCGTCGCTGCCTTTTGCTGCTGGCCTGCTTGTTCGGTTTTGTGGCGCTGCCGACGTACGCCGCCGATAACCCGCTGCGCATCATGAGTTTCAATATCCGACTGCCGGTGGAAAGCGATGGCGTGGACTACTGGGAGACACGCAAGCCGCTGGCGGTACGCATGCTGCAGGAGCAGCAGCCCGACGTGATCGGGATGCAGGAACTGGTGAAGTCGCAGGCGGATTACCTCGCCCGCGAGCTGCCGCAGTACGCGTGGTTCGGCCGCGGGCGCGATGCCGATGGCGGCGGCGAACGCATGGGCGTGTTCTACCGGACCGATCGCCTGAAGGTCATCGAATCCGGCGACTTCTGGCTGTCCGACACGCCCGACGTGCCGGGCAGCATCACCTGGGACCATCTGTATCCGCGCATGGTCACGTGGGCGTTGTTCGAGCAGCGCAGCGATGGAAAGCGCTTCTATCTGTTCAACACGCACCTGCCGTACCGCGACCAGGACGAAGCGGCGCGCGTGAAAGGGGCGACGGCCATCGCCGCGCATCTGGCCGCACTGCCGGCCGGCGTGCCGGTGGTGCTGACCGGCGACTTCAACACCACGCCCGACAGCGACGTGCACGTGGTACTGGCGCGCACGCTGCAGGATGCGTGGACGACCGCGCTGCGCGTCGAAGGCAGCGACGCGACGTTCCACGGCTTCACCGGCAACGCCGACAAGCGCATCGACTGGATCTTCGTGAAGGGCGCACAGCCCGAGTCGATCACCTCGGTGACCACGCGCTGGAACCAGCGCTATCCGTCAGATCACTTTCCGCTGGTGATGACGCTGCGGTTGCCGTAGCGGCGGAACCGGGAGATCGCGCTCCGAGCCCCATCGATCGGGCTCGGAAAGCCAGGCGCTGGGCGAAAAGTGCCATCGATGGCACTCGACGAGCCATCGATGGGATTCCGAGGGCGATGGGGTGGCATTCGGAAAGCGATCGATGGGTTCCGGAAAGCCATCGATCGCTTTCGGCGAGCCATCGATGGGTCTGGATGTGCCATCGATGGCTTTCCCTATGCGATCGATGGGTCTTTGAAACCCATCGATGGCACGGAAGAGCACCATCGATGGCTTTCTTTGCCCGATCGTTGGGATTCCGGGCTCGATCTGCGGTACTGCGGACCCCGTGCTCACGGCGCAATGTGAGATGGAGGCGCCGCGCTGCTTGCCCTTCGCCCCGCCAGGCGGGGAGAAGGTGCCCGCAGGGCGGATGAGGGGCATGCGCGATGATGGGACAAGGGGAATCGGTCGGCGCGTCCGCCTCTGGCGACAGCACGGACGCGTTCCACGTCGCCTCTCCGTTCGCCCCTCACCCGCCTTCGGCACCCTCTCCCCGCACGCGGGGCGAGGGGGATATCCGCAGCGGCGGGAAGAAGGGATCTTCGGTGAGCGCGAGACCCACAAAAACGGCCCCTCGCGGGGCCGTCGTTGCAGGTCGTGATGTCCCGCCTGCGCGGTCAGCGTGCAGGCGGCCCGAACTTCCGCTCCGCGATGAACCACATCGCCCCACCCCAGATCAGGCCGCAGACGGGAAAGCCGATCAGGGCGGCGATCAGCAGCGGCAGGAACTCCCGCTCGGTGAACACCGTCATCAGTCCGCACCACAGCAAGGCGGTGGGGACACCCCAGCCGAGCACGCCGCGCAGCAGGATGAAGCGCAGCGGTCCCTGGTCGCGGATTTTCTGCCAGCGGGCAAGCGAGGCGTCGCGCTTGGCGTCGGTTTCAACCGTCATGGCGTGCCTCCCGAGGTCGCCGCTGCGCCCGTGGCCTTCTTGGCGAAGTCGCCCGCCACGAACACGCTGAGCGACTCCGGCTTCAGGTACTTGCGGATGGCCGCGTTGACCTGCTCACGCGTCAGCGCGGCGTACTTCGCATCCAGGTCGCTGGTGAACTGCATGGTGCGGCCGAAGTACAGCTGGTCGGTCAGCATGCCGGCGACGGTGCCGTCCTCGGCACGGGCCTGCTGGCGTTCGGTCAGCGTGCCGGCCACCGCGTCCTTCAGCTCCTCACCGGTGACGCCGTCCTTCAGCAGCTTGTCCAGTTCTTCGCGCACCAGCGCTTCCACCTTGGCCATGTTCTCCGGCGCGGCGATGGCCTGCACGGTGAAGCTGCCGGCATCGTCCTTGCCGCTGCGGCTGTCGTCGGCGCGGATGCCGCTGGAGACGCCGTAGCTGAGGCCTTCCTGCTGGCGGATGCGGTCGCCCAGGCGCGACTTCAGCGCGCCGCCGCCGAAGATGCGGTTGGCGACGATCATCGCGGGGTAGTCGGCGTCGGTCACGCGCAGCGACAGGTTCTGCCGCGCCAGCAGCACGGCGTTGGGCTTGTCCGGCGTTTCGAAGCGCTGCTGCTTCGCCGCGACGTCCGTGTAGCGCGTGTCGATGGACGCGTACGGCTTGCCCGCCTGCCAACCGGCGAACAGCTGTTCCAGCTGCGCGTGCACGGCGACCGGATCGAAGTCGCCGACGATGGCGATCTCGCCTTCGGAGGTGCCGTAGATGTCGCGATGGAACGCGCGCACGTCGTCCAGCTTCAGCGCCTTCATCAGGGCGATGGATTCGTCCAGCGTGCGGGTGCGCAGCGGATGGCCGGCCGGCCACGGGTCGAAGTACTGGCCCAGTGCACGGCCGGCGATCGCGCCCGGCTCCTGCCGCGAGGCCTCCATGCCGGTCAGCGCCTGCACGCGCAGCTGTTCGAACTCCGCCTCCGGGAACGCCGGGTTGCGCAGCACGTCGGCGGCCAGCGCCAGCGCGTCGGCCAGGTGTTCGCGCCGCGTCTGCAGGCCGATGGCGGCCCCCTGCAGGCTGCCGCTGATGTTGCCCTGTGTCTTCAGCTGTTCCATGCGCTGGTCGATCTGCGTGCGCGTCAGCGTCTTGCTGCCGCGCATCAGCATCGCGCCGGCCATGCCGGCGGCGCCCTCGCGGCCGGTCAGCGCGGCCTCGTCGGCGAAGCGGAAGTTGGCGTCGACGATCACCGTGCCGCCGCGCGTCTTCTTCGGCAGCAGCGATACGCGCAGCGCCTTGCCCAGGGTGAAGGTCTGCGTGCGCGACTCGATGTTCTGCGGCGAGGGATCGAACTGCTCGCCCGCGCTGACCGCGGCGCGACCGGTATAGCCGTCCACCAGGGTGGCGACGGCGGGCGCAGCGGGAATCTCAACACGGTCCGGCGTCTCGCTGGGAATGAAACGGCCCAGCGTGCGGTTGCTCGACTTCAGGTAGGCGGCGGCGACGCGGTTGACGTCGGCGGCGGTGACCTTGTCGATGGCATCGCGGCTGGTGAACAGCAGGCGCCAGTCGCCGGCCGACTGGAATTCCGACAGGCCCATGCCGACCGCGTTGACGTCGGTGAAGTACAGGTCGTACGCGTTGCCGATGCGTTGCCTGGCTTCATCGACTTCCTGCTGGGTGATCGGGTGCGACGCGATCTGTTCGACCTGCTTCAGCAGCTCGTCTTCGGTCTTCTTCGCATCGCCGTCGGCCGGAATCACGGCCACGACCGTCATCAGGCCCGGATCGCGCATCGATTCGCCGTTGGCGCCGCTGCCTGCGGCCAGCTTGCCCTCGACCAGCGCCTTGTGCAGACGGCCGCCCGGCGTGTGGCCCAGCACGTTCGCCAGCACGCTCAGCGGGGCGTTGTCGGCATGCGCGACGGCGGGCACGTGGTAGGCGGCGGCGACCAGGCGCAGGTTGCCGACGCGGCGCACGGTGACCTCGCGCTCGCCGTCCTGCGCGGGCTCGGTGGTGTAGAAGCGCGGCAGCGGACGGGTGGGCTTCTTCAGCGGGCCGAAGTGGCGGGCGACGCGCGCCAGCACGTCGGCGGTGTCGAGGCGGCCGGCGAGGATCAGCGTGGCGTTGTCCGGCTGGTACCACTGGCGGTAGAACGCCTGCAGCTTGTCGATCGGCACGCCTTCCACGTCGCTGCGCGCGCCGATGGTGGTGTTGCCGTAGTTGTGCCACAGGAACGCGGTGGAGCGGATGCGCTGGAACAGCACGCCGCCGGGGTTGTTCTCGCCGGCCTCCAGTTCGTTGCGGACCACGGTCATCTCGCTGTCGAGATCCTTCTTGGCGACATTGGAATGGACCATGCGGTCGGCTTCCATCTTCAGCACCCACTCCAGGGTGTCGTTGTTCGCGGGGAACGAGGCGAAGTAGTTGGTGCGGTCCAGGCCGGTGGTGGCGTTGAAGTCGATGCCGCGCTTCTTCATCTCGCCGCTGATGTCGGACTGCGTGGGCGTGCCCTTGAACAGCAGGTGCTCCAGCAGGTGCGCCATGCCGGTCTCGCCGTAGTTCTCGTGCACCGAGCCCACCTGGTAGACCAGGTTGACGGTCACGGTGGGCTTGGTGGCATCGGGGAACAGCAGCACGCGCAGGCCGTTGGCCAAGGTGTATTCGCTGATGCCCTCGATGCTGGGGCCGGCGGCGACGCCCTTCGGCAACGCGGTCTGCGCCTGCAGCGTGACGGGATGACCCAGGGCCAGCGTGACGGCCAGTCCGAGTGCGACAATGAAGCGGGGTGACGACATCCACGATCCTCCAACAGGGCCGCGGGCGTCCATCGCGTGCGGCGGACCCCGAGTGTCGCAGATTTGCAGGAAAGGTTGATTCATGGATTACGGTGAGACCACGACCGACGACGGCGCATTGCCCGTGCTGTACGCCGATGCGCAGATCGCGGTGGTCAACAAGCCCGCCGGTGTGATGGCGCACGACAGCAAGCTGGCCCGCGGCGAGACCGATTTCGTGGCCGACCGCCTGCGCGCGCAGTTCGGCAAGCCGATCTTCCTGATCCACCGGCTGGACCGCGCCACCAGCGGCTGCCTGCTGGTGGCGTTCGACCGCGACAGTGCCTCCACGCTGGGCAAGGTGCTGATGTCGCGCGAAGTGGAAAAGGATTACCTGGCCGTGTGCCGCGGCTGGCCGGAGCCGGACTTCATCGTCGATCACGCGATCGATGGCGGCCCGGGCAAGCCGGAGAAGAAGCCGGCGCTGACGCGCTTCGTGCGGCTGGCGACGGGTGAACTGCCGCTGCCGTCGGGCGAGTTCGAAACCTCACGCTACGCCCTGTTGCGCTGCCAGCCGGAAACCGGCCGCTTCCGCCAGATCCGCCGGCACCTCAAGCACGCGTTCCATCACCTGATCGGCGACACCAGCCACGGCGATGGCCGCCACAACCGGAACTTCCGCATGCAGGGCGTGCACCGTATGTTGCTGCATGCGGTACGGCTGTCGTTCCCGCATCCGCTGACCGGCGAACGCATCGAGGCGGTCGCGCCGCTGGATGCGGAGTTCCTGAAAGCGTTTGCGCTGTTCGGGTGGGAAGGGGATTTGCGGTAGCGGTAGCCTTCTGTAGGAGCGACGTCAGTCGCGACCGCACAAATGAAACACCGTGATCGTCAGATCACGTCCTGACGTATCGGCACCTGCGCCTGCCTCCAAACATCAGTGGCTGCCATGGCGTGCGGTCGCGACTGACGTCGCTCCTACAACAAGCTACAAGCCGCCTCACGCCTCACGCCTCACGCCTCACGCCACCCGCATCGCCGCCAGCACCATCAGCGCTACGGCGCACAGCATGCCGACCAGCCAGATGAGGCTGCGCAGCGACTGCTTGTCAGCCAGGTAGAAGATGCCGTGCAGCACGCGCGCGACGACGAAGGCGATGGCGAGCGGGGTGATGGTGTCCGCCGGCACGCCGGCCAGCTGCGCCATCAGCACGCCGGCGACGAACGCGGGAAACGCCTCGAAGCCGTTGAGGTGCGCGGCGTTGGCGCGCTGCACCTTGTAGTTGCCGTCCTGCTTGGCCAGCCACGCGCGCGGGTTGCGGTTGTTGTAGCGCTCGCCGGAGCGCTTGGCGATGAAGACCCACAGGTACGGCAGCAGTGCGGTGATCAGGATGCACCAGTAAGCGATGGCCATGCGTATTCCCTCCAAGGATGGCGCAGGGTAGTGGGTGCGCGGGCCGACGTCCACGCTTCTGCCCCCTCTCTCCCGACACGGGGGAGAGGGTTGGGGTGAGGGGGCGCGATGACGTGCTGCCGGGTGCGAGGGAGGGTGGGTGTGGGAGCGACGTCAGTCGCGATGGGCCACCGGTAGAGCTTCATCGCGACTTACGTCGCTCCCACAGGAGGGAGGGCCGGTCGCTTCATCGCGACTGACGTCGCTCCCACAGGAGAGATCGCGGGCCGGTCGCAGCGCCATGAAAAAGAAAACGGCGCCTTCCGGCGCCGTCTTCCTATGGCATCACAGCCGCCGGCTTACTTCTTCGCCGGCTCTGCCTTCATCATCGCGTCGCGCGCGGCCTTGAAGGGGTTGCCGTCGTACCAGGTCGGCCATTTGTCTTCGACCGCCAGGTCCTTGCCGACGCCGTACAGCGCCTGCAGGTCCTGCACCACGCCGTCCAGCTTCCAGCCTTCGTGCACTTCGTCGCTGGCCTGATGGTAGCGCTTGGCGTATTCCTCGCTCGCTGCCTTGCCGGCCTCGACGCCGCCTTCCAGCAGGTCGTTGCCGCCCTTGGCGTACAGCGCCGGCACGCCGGCCTTGGCGAAGTTGAAGTGGTCGCTGCGGAAGTAATAACCGCCGGCCGGGTTGCCTTCCTCGGCGAGCACGCGGCCCTGCTGGTCGGCGTAGACCTTCAGCATGTCTTCCAGCTGCGAGTTGCCCTTGCCGGTGACGACGAAGTCGCGCGACTTGCCGCCGACGCTCATCGCGTCGAGGTTGATCACGCCGGCGATCTTGTTGAGCGGGAAGGTGGGGTGCGCGACGTAGTACTTGGAGCCTAGCAGGCCGGATTCCTCCAGTGTCACCGCCACGAACACCACCGAGCGCGCGGGCTTCGGATCCTGGTGGGCGAACGCTTCGGCGATCTCCAGGATGCCGGCCACGCCGGTCGCGTTGTCGACCGCACCGTTGTAGATGTTGTCGCCTTCCTCGCCCTCGTGCTTGCCCAGGTGGTCCCAGTGCGCCATGTACAGCACGGCCTCATCGGGCTTGCTGGCGCCCGGCAGCACGCCGATGACGTTGCGCGAGGTCTTCTCGGTGATGCTGCTCTTCAGCGTGGCGGACACCTGGGCCTTCAGCGGCACCGGCTTGAAGCCACGCTTGCCGGCGTTGGCGTAGGCGGCATCGAGGTCGAGGCCGGCATCGGCGAACAGCTGCTTGGCGGCTTCCGCGCTCAGCCAGCCCTGCAGCGGGATGCGCTTCTCCGGGTCGTCCTTGGCCGGCAGGTCGTACTGCGCGCCGGACCAGGAGTTCTTCACCACGTCCCAGCCATAGCTGGCGCCGGCGGTGTCGTGCACGATCAATGCGGCAGCGGCGCCCTTGCGCGCGGCCTCTTCGAACTTGTACGTCCAGCGCCCGTAGTAGGTCATGCGGTTGCCGCCGAACAGCGTCTCGTCCTTGGCGTGGAAGCCGGGATCGTTGACGAAGATCACCACGGTCTTGCCGGTCCAGTCCTGGCCGGCGTAGTCGTTCCACGTCTGCTCCGGCGCATCGACGCCGTAGCCGACGAACACCAGGTCGCTGGCATCCAGCTTGACGTCGGTCTGGCCGGTGCGGGTACCGATCACGTAGTCGGTGCCGAACTTCAGGTCGCGCTTGCCGGCCGAGGTGGTCAGCGACAGCGTGGTGGCGGCCTCGTCGGCGGTGGTCTCCACCATCGGCACGTCCTGGAAATAGCTGCCGTTGTTGCCCGGCTGCAGGCCGATGCGCTTCATCTGCGCTTCGAGGTAGGTCGCGGTCTTTTCTTCGCCGACCGAGCCCGGGGCGCGGCCTTCGAATTCGTCCGAGGCCAGCGTGTTCACCATGTCGGCGAAGTCGGCCTCGGTGATGTCGGCGGTGAAGGTGTGGGCGGCGGCGGGCGGCGGCGTGGCCGCCTCGGGCGCGGGCGCCGCGGTTTCTTGCTTGCACGCGGCCAGGGCGGCCGCGGTGGCAAGCACCAGCATCAACTTGCGGGACATCGGGATTCCTCAACGAACGGAATCCCGATTCTAGCCACAAAGGGCGGGCCGGACCTGTGCCGGACCCGCCCGCATGCAGGGTCTTACTCGGCCGGCGCGGTGTCAGTGCTGAACGACTTGGCGGTGGCGCCGGTCACCGGGCCGATCTTGGCGCTGGTGTGCACGTACAGCACGACGGGACGCTCGAACACCAGTGGGCCGTTCACTTCGGCATTGGGGCCGATCACGATGCGCGGCGGCTTCTTGCTGTCGGTGTTGAAGAAGCCGGTGGACTTCTGCACGCGCAGGCCGCCGCGGACCTTCGAGCCGACGCCGACGGTGACGTCGCCGCGGACGGTCTCGATGCTGCCGCCCACCTGCGTGCCGACCAGGCCGATGGCACCGTTGACGGTCTCGACGTCGCCGCCGACCACGCCGCCGCGATCGATGAAGATGCTGCCGTTGACGGTCTCGACGTCCTTGCGGACGTTCACGTCCTTGCCGGTGCGGATGCCGCCGTTGACGGTTTCCAGCGATTCCACGACGGCCTTGTCGCCGACGGTGATGCTGCCGTTGACGGTGCTGGCGTCTTCGGCGGTGACGCCATCGCCGATGCGGATGCTGCCGTTCACGGTATCCAGGTCGCCGTAGGTCTGGCCGGCGTCGGCGGTGATGCTGCCGTTGACCTTGGAGATTTCCTGCTGGGCCAGCGCAGGGGTGGTGGCCAGGGCCAGGGTCAGCAGCAGGGCGGTGCGGGGACGGATCATGGGGTTGCCTCTCGGGTGGTCTCGTATCGGTCTGATGCGGCGGCATGCCCAAGGGTTTAAACACCGTTGCACCGGCATGGATGGCACCATGCTTCGCTACAATCGTCACCTGCCTGAAGTCACTGGAATCCTGCCGTGTCCGCATCCCCTGCGTCCGTGAAGCGTCCCAAGCCCGTCGTGCTGCTGATCCTGGATGGCTGGGGGCATCGCGAAGATCCCACGGACAATGCACTCGCGCAGGCCGAGCTGCCGAACTGGCGCCGCCTGCTGGCCACCGCGCCGCACACGCTGATCCACACCGAAGGCCGTCACGTGGGCCTGCCGGACGGGCAGATGGGCAATTCGGAAGTGGGCCACATGAATCTGGGCGCCGGCCGCATCGTCTATCAGGACCTGACCCGCATCGATGCCGCCATCGAAGACGGCAGCTTCTACACCAATGCCGAGCTCGTCGCGGCCTGCGAGGCCGCGAAGGTCGGTGGCAAGACCCTGCATGTCTTCGGCCTGCTGTCGCCGGGCGGCGTGCACAGCCATGAACTGCACATCTTCGCGATGCTCGAACTGGCCAAGCGCCAGGGCGTGCCGCGCGTCGCGGTACACGCCTTCCTCGATGGCCGCGACACGCCGCCGAAGTCGGCCGAGCCCAGCCTGCGCGCGTTGCAGGACCTGTGCACGACGCTCGGCAATGCGCACATCGCCTCGGTCAGCGGCCGCTACTACGCGATGGATCGCGACAAGCGCTGGGATCGCGTGCAGCTGGCGTGGGATGCGATCGTCGAGGCGAAGAGCGAGTACCGCGCCGCGACCGGCGTGGCCGCGCTGGAGGATGCGTATGCGCGCGGCGAGAACGACGAGTTCGTGCTGCCGATGGTGATCGACGGTGCGCAGGCGATGGCCGATGGCGACGCGGTGGTGTTCATGAACTTCCGCGCCGACCGCGCACGCCAGCTGAGTGCGGCCTTCGTGTCGCCGGCGTTCGACGGCTTCGAACGGCGCGTGCCGGCGCTGGCGCGCTACGTCTGCCTGACCGAATACGACGCCAAGCTGCCGGCGCCGGTGGCGTTCGGGCCGGACGACCTGCGCGAGACCTTCGGCGAACTGCTGGCCGAGCACGGCCTGACCCAGCTGCGCATCGCCGAGACGGAAAAATACGCGCACGTGACGTTCTTCTTCAGCGGCGGCCGCGAGGACGTGTTCGACGGCGAGGAGCGCATCCTGATCCCCAGTCCGAAGGTCGCCACCTACGACCTGCAGCCGGAAATGAGCTGTCCGGAGCTGACCGAGAAGCTGGTCGAGGCGATCGGCGCGGGCCGTTTCGACGCGATCGTCTGCAACATCGCCAATCCCGACATGGTCGGCCACAGTGGCGACCTGCAGGCCGCCATCCTCGCCGCACAGGCGGTGGACAAGGCGGTCGGCGCGGTCGACGCGGCGGTGCGTAAGGCGGGCGGCGCGATGATCATCACCGCCGACCACGGCAACCTGGAAATGATGCGCGACCCCGCCACCGGCCAGCCGCACACCGCGCACACGGTCGGGCCGGTGCCGCTGGTGCTGGTGCAGCCGGAAGGCGCGCCGGCGGTCACGCTGCGCAGCGGTGGTGCGTTGCGCGATGTCGCGCCGACGCTGCTGCAACTGCTGGGTCTGCCGCAGCCGGCCGACATGAGCGGCCGCAGCCTGATCGACGCCTGATGCCGCACCGCACGCGCGCTGCAGTCGTCGCGATCCTGCTGGCCGGCCTGTCGGTCGTCGCGACCTCGACCGCGCAGACGTCGCGCGAGACCGAGCGCAAGCTGGAGCGCGTGCGCAGCGAGTTGAAGTCGATCGGGCAGGAACGGCGCAAGCTGGAAAGCGAGCGCGGTGCCGCGTCGCGCCAGCTGCGCGATGCGGACGAACAGGTCGGCCGCACCGCGCGGTCGCTGTCCGACACCGAAGCGGCGTTGCGCCGCGAAGCCGCGGCGCTGGACGAGCTGCAGCGCAAGCGCGACACGATGCAGGGCCAGCAGGCGGCGCAGCGCAAGCAGCTGACGGCGCTGGTGCGCTCGGCCTACCAGCGCGGCGACGATGCGCCGCTGAAGGTGCTGCTGTCGCAGGACCGCGTGGCGGATGCCAACCGCCTGCTGGCCTACCACCGCTACGTGCAGCGCGACCAGGCACGGCGCATCGAATCCCTCAACACCGAACTGGCGGCGCTGGACCAGGTGGAGCGCGATATCGTCGCCCGCCAGGCCGAGCTGGATACGGCGCGGGCGCGACAGCGCGGCCAGGTCGCGCAACTGGAGAAGGATCGCAAGGCGCGCGCGAGCCTGATGGCCGACCTCGATCAGCGTTACCAGGACCGTGCGGCGAAGGAGAAGGCGCTCGGCCAGGACGCGCGTTCGCTCGAGACGCTGCTGAAGAACCTGCGTGCGGCTGCGGCACGCGCCGAGGCCGAACGTCGGGCCGCGGCGCGACGCGAAGCCGCCGCCGCGGCGGCCGCGCAGAAGCGCGAAGGCAACCCACCGTCCGCGCGCACGCCACGCGCGTCGACGCCGCGGCCCGCTGTCGCTTCCGCGCCGCCGCTGAAGGTCGGCGGACTGGGCTGGCCGGTCTCGGGCAACCTGCTGGCGCGCTACGGCGGTCGTCTGCCGGACGGACGCGCCAGCACCGGCGTACTGATCGGCGCACCATCGGGAACGCCGGTCACCGCGGTGGCCGACGGCACGGTGGTGTTCTCGGAATGGATGACCGGCTACGGCCTGATCCTGATCCTCGACCACGGCAACGGCTACATGAGCCTGTATGCGCACAACGACAGCCTGCTGAAGGACAGTGGCGACCGGGTGAAGCGCGGCGATGCGGTCGCGCGCGTCGGCACGTCGGGCGGACAGGGCCAGGCGGCGCTGTACTTCGAACTGCGCCGCAATGGCCAGCCGGTGGACCCGTCCTCATGGCTGCAGCGGCGATGAACGGCGCCGCCGGTCCTAACCCGGCTTGAACATCTGGCGTTCGGGGCTTCGCGCATAATCCGGTGAACTTCGCGCATGCGTGCGAAGTCTCATCCGAGCACCCTCTGGAGCGTCCGCATGCCATCGCGTTTCTCCCTCGCCATCCTGACCGTCGCCCTGCTCGCCGCGCTGCCGGCCTGGGCGCAGCAGCAGGCGCCGGTGCCGGTGCCGGAGGCGCCAGCGGTGGTCGCGCCCAGCGATGATCCCGATGCCGCCGAGAACGCGCCGAAGGTGCCGCTGGAGGAGATCCGCCGCTACGTGGCCGTGTTCAATGCGGTCAAGGAAGCATACGTCGAACCGGTCGAGGACAAGAAACTGATGCAGTCGGCGATCCGCGGCCTGCTGCTCGACCTCGACCCGCACAGCACCTACTTCGACAAGGCCGATTCCGAAGCCTTCGACGAGCAGGCCAACGGCGCCTACGAAGGCATCGGCGTCGAGCTGATGCAGCAGCCCGACCGTACGTTGCTGGTCGTATCGCCGATCGACGACACGCCCGCGGCGAAGGCCGGCATCAAGTCCGGCGACCTCATCACCGCGATCGACGGCAAGCCGATCAGCGCCGAAGACGGCATGGAGCCGCTGCGCGGCGTGCCGGGCAGCAAGATCGTGCTGACCATCGTGCGCGACGGCACGCCGAAGCCGTTCGACGTGTCCCTGACCCGCGAAACCATCCGCGTGAACAGCGTGGCCAGCCGCATGCTCGAGCCGGGCTACGGCTACGTGCGGATCAAGGCCTTCCAGACCGACACCGCCGCCGAGTTCCAGCGGCAGATCGACAGGCTGCAGCAGGGCGGCAAGCTGCGCGGCCTGGTGCTGGACCTGCGCAGCAACCCGGGTGGCCTGCTGCTGGCCGCGGTGCAGGTGGCCGACGATCTGCTCGACAAGGGCAACATCGTCAGCACGCGCGGCCGCATGTCGATCAGCGACTCCAAGTTCGACGCCACGCCGGGTGATCGCCTCAATGGCGCGCCGGTGGTGGTGCTGGTCGATGCCGGTTCCGCCAGCGCGTCGGAAGTGCTGGCCGGCGCGCTGCGCGACAACAGCCGTGCGCGTGTAGTCGGCAGCCGCACCTTCGGCAAGGGCTCGGTGCAGACCGTGCTGCCGCTGGACAACGGCGACTCGGTCAAACTGACCACGGCGCGCTATTACACGCCCAGCGGCAAGTCGATCCAGGCCAGCGGCATCGTGCCGGACGTGCTGGTGAAGCCTGAGACGGGCGGCAAGCCGGGCTCGGTGGTCGAGCAGGACGGCCAGCTCTACATCACCGAAGCGACGCTGCCGGGCCATCTGCGCGGTGACGAGGAAGGTGCCGCGGGCTACGCGCCCGGCGACGTGCTGGACGGCGATGCGCCGATCACTGCGGCGCTGGTGGAACTGAAGAAGGTGGTGGCGACGGCGCGGGCATCGTCGGACAAGCAGCTGCGCTGAGCCTCCGGTTTCAAGCTCTGTTCGAGTTGCTCTGGGCGGCGCGGAGTTGGGATATCCAGAGCAGGCTCTGCTTGGACACTCTCCATTTTCCTGAGATCAACTCCAGGTCGAACAGGGTGCACGAAGCTGCCAGGTGATCGGCGTAACTCGTGCCTTCGATCTCCGCTGCAGTGTCCCCGTAGCGCTTGAATCCGGAGAGGCTGTAGGCGATCTCCCGCGGACCGTCCTGCGTCCGGACGGCGGGATGACAGCGGGATGCAGGAAGAACGCGACGATGGCGCTCTGCAAGTGCGTCGATCACCGCCTTCGACGCATCCTTGTCGTGGATGCTCAGGCATCCGATGGCGGTGAACTCCACGGTCGACGGCGGAATCAGCGCAGAGAAAACCTCGATCGCAGCCTGGTCCGGGACGACGACACTCGCAACGTCCGAGATTTCCTCTCGCTTACTAGAGCAACCAGCTGCCGCGATTAGTACCGCTGAAGACGCCAACAAGCTTCGCGCTCGATGTCGCATGCGGTGTCCTAGCGCGGTTTGGCCGGCATCGGGAACGGTGTCACCACTTTCTCGCCGGTCGTCGCATCGCGGATGGCGGACTGTCCTTTCCGCTCCACTTCTTCCACGCGGATGATGCTCTGCATCGGCAGGTGCAGCACCCTCGTGCCGCCGAACTCGTCGCGCAGGCGCTCTTCGGTGGGATCGACGACCAGGCCCTCGTGCACGTCGAACACCAGGTCGCTGACTTCGGTGAACCCCCACAGGCCGCTGGCGGCGACGCTGCGTGCGTACAGCTCGTAGACCTTGGTGTGGTTGTGGAACGTGATCTTGTAGAGCGTGTTCTTCATGCCGCGATTATAGGTCTGGTGGCTGGCGACGGATCAGTAGCCCTGCCGCTTGCGCATGCGCCGCGCGATCGCCGCACGCACGAACAGCGCGAACACGACGCCGAACAGGAAGCCGGCGATGTGCGCCCACCATGCCACCGCACCGAAGGTCGGTCCGGTATAGGCGAACACCACCTGTAGCAGCGCCCAGATGCCGATCAACAGCGAGGCGGGCGCCTTCACGAACTCCAGGAACAGTCCCAGCGGCAGCACCACGCCGAGCTTCGCGGTGGGGAACAGCGCCAGGTAGGCGCCGATGACCGCGGAGATGGCGCCACTGGCGCCGATGATGACGCGGTCCGGCGTGCCGATGCTCAGCACGGCGGCGACATTGGCGACGGCGCCGCCGACCAGGAACAGCAACAGGAACCGCCACGGCCCCATCGCCCGTTCCGAGGGCAGGCCGAAGATGAGCAGGAACACCAGGTTGCCGAGCAGGTGGGCCCAGTCCGCATGCAGGAACAGCGCGGTGAACAATCTCAGCACTGTGCCGCTCTGCAGCGAGGCCAGCCAGACCTCCGGCGCCACCATGCCGCCGGTCAGCGCCCCCCACCGGGTCAGCAGGTGACCCTGGGCCGCATCCCCCAGGGTCAGCGCCCAGCAGAAGGCCGCCGACAGCAGCACCAGAAGAAGGGGCGTGGCCCAGCGGACGTGGGGTTTCCGGCGGGAAGGGAGCGAGACGAACATGCGGCCGCACTGTACCGGGTCACCGGCTGGCTGCCCATGGCGCGTCGCGACGAACCTGAACAGGGGCAATGACTTACGGTGGATTGTTAGAGTTTGGTTAGCAGGTATACTGCATACGGCGTCGTATGTCGGGAGGGGCTTCCGGCAGGCCGAACGGGTGGACAACACACCCGCGGCCCTGAACGGCGCAGGTGCTCTTTACCCACGTCTCCGGAGACATTCCATGGATTTTGCTAAGAACCTCACGCGCATTTCGGCGCTGGCCCTCGGCATCGCCGGCGTCCTCGCCTATGGCGACGTCCACGCGGCCGCCTTCCAGCTGAAGGAAAACAGCGTCAAGGCCCAGGGCCGCGCGATGGCCGGCTCGGCTTCGGCCAAGGGCGACGCCTCGGTGGTGGTCAACAACCCCGCCCTGATGTCCACCTTCACCGACAAGACCTTCCAGGCCGACGTCACCGCGATCGATCTGTCGTTCGAATTCACCGGTGGCGGCACCGCCGCGGCCGGCAGCGCCCTGCAGCAGCCGCTGCGTGGCGGTGACGGCGGAGACGCAGGCGACATCGCCGCCGTGCCGGCCATGTCCTTCATCCTGCCGCTGAGCGACCAGTTCGAATACGTGACCCTGGGCGCCATGATCAGCGCGCCGTTCGGCCTGAAGACCGACTACGAGTCCGACTGGGTGGGCCGTTACCACGCGCTGGAGTCCGACGTGAAGATCGTCGACCTGACGCTGGCCGCCTCGATCGAGCTGTCCGACCGCGCCTCGGTGGGCTTCGGCGTGATCTACGAACACGCCGACGTGACCCTGACCAACGCCGTCGACTTCGGCGCCGGCATCTGCCGCGTGGCCGCGACGCTGTGCATCACGCCCAACCCGGTCGCCGCTCCGTTCGGCCCGCAGAAGAACGACGGCGTGGCCAGCATCTCCGGTACCGACAACAGCTTCGGCTGGCTGGCCGGCATCAGCCTGCGCCCGACCGACAAGCTGTCGCTGGGCTACTCCTACCGCTCCGAGATCGACCACGAGCTGCGCGGCGACGCGACCTTCGACGTGCCGGCCAACGTGCGCGGCGTGCTGGGCAGCGCGGTGTACCTGCCGACTGACGGCGGCGGCGCCAAGCTGACCACCCCGGCCACCCACACCTTCAGCGCCACCTACCAGGCCACCGAGCGCTTCGCGATCATGGCCGAAGGCGTGCACACCGGTTGGGATTCGCTGAAGGAAATCCGCATCGAGTTCGACAACCCGCTGCAGGCCGACGCGGTGGAGAACTACGACTGGCACGACAGCTGGTTCTATTCGCTGGGCGGCGAGTTCGCGCTCAACGACAAGTTCACCCTGCGTGCCGGTATCGCGCGCGACGAGTCCCCGGTGGCGCGTGCGCACCGTACCCCGCGCATGCCCGACGAAGACCGCAACTGGTACTCGCTGGGCCTGAGCTGGAACGTCAGCGACAACCTGGAGCTCAACGCCAGCTACGTGCGCCTGGAACTGGCCGACAAGCCGGAGATCGACCTGCTGTCGTCCAGCGGCTCGCGCCTGGTTGGTCAGTACGACGGTGGCGCCAACCTGTTCGGCGTGTCGATGCAGTACAAGTTCTGATCGCACCGCGAACCGGAACGACGAAAAACCCCGCCCAGGCGGGGTTTTTCTTTGCGTGTTCATGTGGATGCGGCTTCAGCCCCCGCAATTCCGGGCGCAAGGCATCGGGGTCCTTCCTGCGGCGTGGATCAATACGGCAGGCCGGCGACCGGTAGTTCGATCGACCACAGGCTCTTCGCGCCGGTGAGGAACAGCGTGCGCCGGTCCTTGCCGCCGAACGCGGCGTTGGTGATGTTGGCGTCCACCTTGATCGTCGCCAGTACGTCGCCCGCCGGCGAGAACACACGCACGCGGCGTTCGCCGTGCTCGGTGACGTAGACGTTGCCCAGGCAGTCCACCGTCAGCCCATCGCCACCGCCGATGCGGGCGAGGTCGCGCCCCGGGTCCGGCACGCCGTCCTTCACGGCATAGGTGCGTAGTACGTCGCCGTCGTCCGTGCCGCCGGCGACGTACAACGTCTCGCCATCCGGCGACAGGGCGATGCCGTTGGGGTTGCGCAGGCTGTCGTCCACAACGGTCGTCTCGCCGTCACGATGGCGATAGACGCGCGTACGCGGTTGGCCGCCGGGAGCGGCCTTGCGCTGGTAGTCGGGATCGGTGAAGTAGAGCGTGCCGTCGGCGGCCATCACCAGGTCGTTCGGCGAATTGAACGGCGCGCCTTCGAATGTGGAGACGAGCCCCGTGCGCGTGCCGTCGGCCAAATCCACGCGCGCCACCTGCTTGCGGTCGTGCGTGGCGGCGATGAGATTCCCGTCGAGGTCCAGTGCCAGGCCATTGCTGCCGCTGTCTTCGACCACGGTTTCCCAACGGTCCGGGGGTGCGAAGCGGCGGATGCGCGAAGGGAATGTCCCGCTGTGGACGAAGTCCGACAGGTACAGCGCACCGTCCTTCCACACGGCACCTTCGTACAGCCGATCCTGGTCGTCGTCGACCTTGGCCACGGTCACGCGCGCGGCCGTCAGCTCGCCCGAGGGCGCGTGGCCCGGATCGGCGGGGCAGACGGTGCGGTGCGCCGATGCGTCGGCAAGCGGTGCGGCAGCACACAGGACCAGGGCGAGGACGAGGCGATGGCGACGCGGCATGGCGATCTCGGGGTCAGGCGGGATGCCAGCGTACCTCGATCCGGTTGCGGCCCTTGTGCTTGGCGGCGTACAGCGCCTCGTCGGCGAGCCGCATCAGCGTGTCGTAAGGCGCATCGCGCTCGGCGGTGAAGGAGATGCCGAGGCTGACGGTGACGCGGAAGTCATGGCCGCTCGGCGCGAATTCCAGCGCCATCACCTGCTGGCGGATGCGTTCCGCCAGCGCGTGTGCCGTGTCCGGCGGCGTGTCGCGCATCACCAGCATGAACTCCTCGCCGCCCAGGCGCGCGAACAGGTCCCCGCTGCGGATGCAGCCGTGCACCACGTCGGAGAAGCGTTGCAGCACCAGGTCGCCGGCTTCGTGGCCGTGATCGTCGTTGACCGCCTTGAAGTGGTCCAGGTCGAGCGCGATCACCGCAAGTCCGTGTTCGGACGCGGTCCATCCGTCGAGGGACTGCAATTCGTTGTCCAGCCCGCGCCGGTTGAGTGCACCCGTGAGCGGATCGAACAGCGCGCCGCGACGCAGCGGTTCCGCGGCGCGGAAGCTGGCCAGCATCAGCATGCAGAAATTGAGCATGAACCAGATCGAGAGGTCCAGGTTCACCCACATCGGGTTGGGGCCGTAGCGGCCGGTCATCGCCGCCAGCAGGTCGCCGGCATAGAGCCACAGCAGCACCGCGCAGCCGACGATCATCAGCCGCGCAGGCACGTGGTCCGGCGCGCTGCGCAGCGCGAACAGGTGGCGCAGCATCACCAGCAGCACGATCACCTCGGTGGCGCTCATCGCCGCGCCCTGGGCGTCGACACCGCCGCCGCTCACCACGCCGGCCAGCGAGAACGCCAGGCATAGCGGCAGCAGCGCGCGTTCCCACCATGCCAGCGTGCGCTGCTGAACGAACTGGATAATCGACCAGGCCAGGCCGACCAGGCCGGCGCATGCCAACAGGCCGCCGGCACCGGCGATGCCGTCTGCCAGTGTCTCGTTTCCTGCGCGCTCCAGCGTCTGGGCGGTGCCATCCAGCATTGCCGCGCCCAGCGAATACAGGAAGTGCGCCACGCCCCAGGTGGCGATGCCGCGCACGCCACGCGACACCTTGCCCACGTAGAAGAACAGCGCCAGCAGCACGGCGGCCAACGCGCAGTCGCTGAGCAGCAGGTTGTAGAAATCGGTGGTCATGCGTCTTGGGGGCCTCGCTGGCGGGGCAACTTCCTGTCGATGCCAGAACGCAGGATACGGCGCAATCCGGCAGTGGCACGGTGTCGATGCTCGCGCACGTGAGGCGGAAGTTCAGCGACGGCGACCGCGCATTCTGCAGGATCGGCAGACACGACCGGCAACGTCAGTGCCGTGGGTCATGGTCAAGAAAAAGCCCCGCACGAGGCGGGGCTTCGCATCACATCACGATATGGTTGCCCGTTGCGTCATTCGCCCAGCGTCAGCAGCGAGGCGTTTCCGCCGGCCGCCGTGGTGTTGACGGTGACCGTCTTCTCGGTGGCGAAGCGCGGCAGGTAGTGCGGACCGCCGGCCTTGGGGCCGGTGCCGGACAGGCCCTGGCCACCGAACGGCTGCACGCCGACCACGGCGCCGATCTGGTTGCGGTTGACGTAGACGTTGCCGACCTTCACCCGCGCCGCGATGCGGTCGATGGTCTCGTCGATGCGCGAATGCACGCCCAGCGTCAGTCCATAGCCGGTGGCGTTGATCTGGTCGATCACCTTGTCCAGGTCGTCGGCCTTCCAGCGCACGACGTGCAGCGCCGGCCCGAAGATTTCCTTCTGCAACTGGTCAAGCGATTTCAGTTCCCACGCACGCGGCGCGAAGAACGTGCCGTGCGCGGTGTCGTCGCCTGCGTTCGCCTGCTTGATCAGGCGCGCTTCCTTGGCCATGCGCACGGCGTGGTCGTCGAGGATCTTCAGCGCGTCGGCGTCGATGACCGGGCCAACGTCGGTCGAGAGCAGGCCGGGGTCGCCGATCTTCAGTTCGTCCATCG
The DNA here is from genome assembly GCF_964252945.1 of Pseudoxanthomonas sp. LjRoot143. Classification (NCBI taxonomy): domain Bacteria; kingdom Pseudomonadati; phylum Pseudomonadota; class Gammaproteobacteria; order Lysobacterales; family Lysobacteraceae; genus Pseudoxanthomonas; species Pseudoxanthomonas sp. LjRoot143. The sequence continues at coordinate 4,198,707 of NZ_CAXUPM020000001.1, forward strand.
CGCCGGCGAGCATCGTCATTACCTTGTCGGCGATGTCGTCCTGCACGAACAGCACGCGCGCGGCCGAGCAACGCTGGCCGGCGGAGGTGAAGGCGGAGCCCATCGCATCCTTCACCAGCTGCTCCGGCAGCGCGGAGGAGTCGGCGATGAAGGCGTTCTGGCCGCCCGTTTCGGCGATCAGCGTGGCGATCGGACCGGCCTCGCGGCCGGCGAGCGCGCGGTTGATCGCGCGGGCGGTCTCGGTGGAACCGGTGAAGGCCACGCCGGCGACACGCGGATCCTTCGTCAGCGCGGCGCCGACGGTGGCACCGTCGCCGGGCAGGAACTGCAGGACGGCTTCGGGAATGCCGGCTTCATGCAGCAGCTTCACCGCGGCGTGGCCGATCAGGTTGGTCTGCTCGGCGGGCTTGGCGATCACGCTGTTGCCCGCGGCGAGTGCGGCGCTGACCTGGCCCAGGAAGATCGCCAGCGGGAAGTTCCACGGGCTGATGCAGACGAACACGCCCCGGCCCTGCAGCTGCAGCTGGTTGGATTCGCCGGTCGGGCCCGGCAGGTGTTCCGGCGCACCGAACTGCGTGCGCGCCTGCGCGGCGTAGTAGCGCAGGAAATCGACCGCCTCGCGCACTTCGGCGACGCCGTCGGGGATGGTCTTGCCGGCTTCCTTCACGCACAGCGCGATGTAGTCGGGCAGGCGTTGCTCCAGCAGGTTCGCTGCGTGTTCGAGGATCGCGGCGCGGCTGGCGGCCGGCGTGCGGTCCCACGCCGGCTGCGCGGCGACGGCGTTCGCCAGTGCCTTCTCGACGGCGCCGCTGTCGGCCGGCTGCCATTCGCCGACGGTCTGGCGACGGTCGGCGGGATTGGTCACCGGCAGCGCCGCGCTGGACACGACCGCGCCCGGCACCAGCGGCGCGGCGCGCCACGGCTTCACCGCCGCATTGATGCGCTCGGCCAGGGCGCGCAGGTCGTTGTCGTTGGCGAGGTTGGCGCCCATGGAGTTGTTCCTGTCAGAAGAGGCGATGGGAGCCGGCTGGCTCCGGAAAAGATCGACCGGCAGCGGGATGCGCGGGTGCGGAATGGATTCGAATTCGGACACCGTCTGCACCGGGTCGCGCACCAGGTCCTCGATGGCGACGTTCTCGTCGGTGATGCGGTTGACGAAGCTGCTGTTGGCGCCGTTCTCGAGCAGGCGGCGCACCAGGTACGGCAGCAGGTCCTCGTGCGAGCCGACCGGCGCATACACGCGGCACGGCGTGTCCAGGCGGTGCTTCGGCACCACTTCGGCGTACAGGTCGTCGCCCATGCCGTGCAGCTTCTGGTGCTCGTACGGGCGGCCGGCGGCGATGAAGCGGATCGCGGCGATGGTCTGCGCGTTGTGGGTGGCGAACATCGGGTACAGCGCATCGCCGTGGTCGAGCATGCGGCGCGCGTTGGCGAGGTACGACACGTCGGTGTTCGGCTTGCGGGTGAAGACCGGATAGCCCGGATGGCCGTCGATCTGCGCCCGCTTGATCTCGGCGTCCCAGTACGCGCCCTTCACCAGGCGCACCGGCATGCGGCGCCCGACGCGGCGGGCCAGGTCGGCGAGGAAGTCGATCACGTACGGCGTGCGCTTCTGGTACGCCTGCACGGCCAGGCCATAGCCTTCCCAGCCGGCCAGCGAAGGATCGGAGAAGGTGGCCTCGATCAGGTCCAGCGACAGTTCAAGACGATCGGCCTCTTCGGCGTCGATGGTGAAGCCGATGGCATAGGACTTGGCCAGCTGGGCCAGTTCGAGGATGGCGGGGGCCAGATCCTTCATCACGCGGGCGCGCTTGGCGTGCTCGTAGCGCGGATGCAGGGCGGACAACTTGATCGAGATGCTGGGGGCAGCGAGCACGTCGGCGAACGGGCCGGTACGGCCGATCGCATGGATCGCCTGGCGGTAGGCCTCCAGGTAGCGCGCGGCGTCCTTCGTGGTCAGCGCGCCCTCGCCCAGCATGTCGAACGAGTAGCGGTACTCGGCGTTGTCGCCCTTGCGGCTGCGCGCCAGCGCTTCGTCGATGGTGCGGCCCATGACGAACTGGTGGCCCATGATGCGCATCGCCTGGCGCACGGCCAGGCGGATCACCGGCTCGCCCACGCGGCCGACCAGGCGCTTGAAGGCGCCGGTCACGTCAGCCTTGGTCAGGTCGTTCAGGTTGACCAGCTTGCCGGTCAGCATCAGGCCCCAGGTGGAGGCGTTGACCAGCACCGAGTCGCTCTGGCCCAGGTGCTTTTCCCAGTCCGCATCGCCCAGCTTGTCGCGGATCAGCTTGTCGGCGGTCTCCTGGTCCGGAATGCGCAGCAGGGCCTCGGCCACGCACATCAGCAGGACGCCTTCCTCGCTGCCCAGGTCGTACTGCCGCATGAAGGCCTCGATGGCGCCCTGGTCCTGCGCGCGGGCGCGGACCCGCTTCACCAGGTCCACGGCCAACTTCTGCGCCTGCATCTGCGCCTCGGCCGGCAGGCGGGCCTGCTCGAGCAGTTCGCGGACGTGGTCCGTCTCGTCGCGCAGCCAGGCGGCCGTGATGGCAGCCCGTAGGGCCGGCGGCGGGGCGGGGAGTTCGGGGGACACGATGACGCCAGCCGGCGTAGCGGCGGGCGAGGGGACGGGCGAAGGGGTCGACATGACGGCAGGGCAGTCCAAAGGCAGTCCATTAGTTTAGGGCCGGGCGGGCAGCCCGGATATGCCTATCGTGCGGGGTTTGCGGGTCTCGCGCGCGTCGGTTGGCGAGGCGGTGACGCAGGTCGCGGAACGCCCCCATCGGTGCGCGATGCGCCCCTGCAGGCGGGCCGCTGCGCGTTGTCCTCGATCAATGCAACTTGCCGCCCCCTGTGCTCGGGGGCTACCATTCAGCGGTTTTCCGCAGCCCGGATCGTGTGGCGGACGACATGATCGAAGTGGTGCCGTCATCGTGCGACGGACACGGCGCGCAGCTCCGCCTGCGGCCGCCGCGGGCGCTGACGCGCCGCCAGTTCGTGATGTTGTTCGCGGCACTGTCGGGTGCGATGTGGGTCGTCGCCGTGCTGGGCTGGTGGGGAGGCAATGCCTTCGCGCCGGCCTTTGCGCTGCTCCATTCGGCCATCGTGGCCACGGCGTTGCATGCGTCGTGGCGACAGGGCGACCGGGGCGAGGAGATCCGCATCGGGCCCGATGCGGTGGAGGTGACCACCTCCGGCGGAGGGTTGGTGTTCCGTGCGCACCCGTATTGGGTCCGCCTGGACATCGAGCGGGGAGGCGAAAGGATTTCGCTGGCGTCCAGTGGCAGGCAGGTACAGGTGGGCGACTTCCTGGGACCGGCCGAGCGACGGGGGCTGGCGGAGACCTTGCAGGATTTACTGGCGGCCGCGAGCGGCCGCAACCGATGACGCATTGGGGTCTAGGCAATGACGCAAGTGAATGGGATGTGGAAGCGGTTGGCGATGGCGTGCACGCTGCTGGCGATGCCGGCGCTGGCCTGGGCGCAGTCGGCTGACCCGCACCGGTGGCAGCTGAACATGGGCAAGGGCGTCACCGCGTCCTCGCAGCATGCCTACGACGCGCACATGATCGCGCTGATCGTATGCATCGTGATCGGCGTCATCGTGTTCGGTGCGATGGGCTACGCGATGTTCAAGTTCCGCCACTCCAAGGGTGCGGTGCCGGCGCAGTTCAGCCACAACACCACGGCCGAGATCATCTGGACCGTCATCCCGGTGCTGATCCTGGTGGTGATGGCCTGGCCGGCGACCAAGAAGCTGATCGCCATGTACGACACCCGCGACGCCGAGATGACCGTCAAGGTCACCGGCTACCAGTGGATGTGGAAGTACGAGTACCTGGGCGAGGACGTGTCCTTCACCAGCCGGCTCGACCGCGAGTCCGACCGCCTGCGCCAGAACAAGAACGCCACGCAGGAAGAGATCAAGGCGCACCCGCACTACCTGCTGGACGTCGACAACCAGCTGGTGCTGCCCACCGACACCAAGATCCGCTTCGTGATCACCGCCGACGACGTCATCCACGCGTGGTGGGTGCCGGCACTGGGCTGGAAGCAGGACGCGATCCCGGGCATCGTCAACGAGGCCTGGACCGACATCAAGGAGCCGGGCATCTACCGCGGCCAGTGCGCCGAGCTGTGCGGCAAGGACCACGGGTTCATGCCGATCGTCGTGAAGGCGGTGCCGAAGGCCGAGTTCGCGCAGTGGCTGGCGTCCAAGAAGCCTGCGCCTGCCGCCGAACCCGCCCCGGCCGCGCCGGCACCGGAGGCCGCTCCGGCCGACGCTGCTCCGGCCACCGATGCCGCCCCCATCGCCGAGACCCCCGCGCCGTCGGCGCAGGGCTGATCGATCGTCCGATTTAGCTTCAAGAGAGTAAGCACATGGCCAACTCCGCCGTCGACCATCACGACGATCATCACGGTCACCAGCAGGGCTTCATCGACCGGTGGTTCTTCTCCACGAACCACAAGGACATCGGTACCCTCTACCTGATCTTCAGCTTCATCATGTTCATCATCGGCGCGGGCATGTCGGTGATCATCCGTGCCGAACTGATGGTGCCGGGCCTGCAGTTCGTCAGCCCCGAATTCTTCAACCAGATGACCACTGTGCACGCGCTGGTCATGATCTTCGGCGGCGTGATGCCGGCTTTCGTCGGCCTGGCGAACTGGATGATCCCGCTGCAGGTCGGCGCGCCGGACATGGCGCTGCCGCGCATGAACAACTGGTCCTTCTGGATCATGCCGTTCGCCTTCACCCTGCTGCTGATGTCGCTGTTCCTGCCGGGCGGTGCGCCGGCCGGTGGCTGGACGCTGTACCCGCCGCTGTCGCTGCAGGGTGGCTACAACGTCGCGTTCACCATCTTCGCGATCCACATGATGGGCGTCAGCTCGATCATGGGCGCCATCAACATCATCGCCACCGTGCTGAACATGCGCGCGCCGGGCATCGACCTGCTGAAGATGCCGATCTTCTGCTGGACCTGGCTGATCACCGCGTTCCTGCTGATCGCGGTCATGCCGGTGCTCGCCGGTGCCGTGACCATGCTGCTGACCGACAAGTTCTTCGGCACCAGCTTCTTCAATGCGGCCGGCGGCGGCGACCCGGTGATGTACCAGCACATCTTCTGGTTCTTCGGTCACCCCGAGGTCTACATCATGATCCTGCCGGCGTTCGGCGTGGTGTCGGAAATCATCCCGACCTTCAGCCGCAAGCCACTGTTCGGCTACCAGGCCATGGTGTACGCGACCGCGTCGATCGCCTTCCTGTCGTTCATCGTGTGGGCGCACCACATGTTCACGGTGGGCATGCCGCTGGGCGGCGAGATCTACTTCATGTTCGCCACCATGCTGATCGCGATCCCGACCGGCGTGAAGGTGTTCAACTGGGTCAGCACGATGTGGAAGGGCTCGCTGTCCTTCGAGACGCCGATGCTGTGGGCCGTGGGCTTCGTGATCCTGTTCACCATCGGCGGCTTCTCCGGCCTGATGCTGGCCATCGTCCCGGCGGACTTCCAGTACCACGACACCTACTTCGTGGTGGCGCACTTCCACTACGTGCTGGTGACCGGCGCGCTGTTCTCCATCATCGCCGCCACCTACTACTGGTGGCCGAAGTGGACCGGCCGCATGTACAACGAGTTCTGGGGCAAGTTCCACTTCTGGTGGACGATCGTGTTCGTCAACCTGCTGTTCTTCCCGCAGCACTTCCTGGGCCTGGCCGGCATGCCGCGCCGTATCCCGGACTACAACCCGGTGTTCGCGGACTGGAATCTCATCAGCTCGATCGGTGCGTTCGGCATGTTCGTCACGCCGTTCATGATGGCCGCGATCCTGTGGGCCTCGCTGCGCAACGGCGCCAAGGCCGAAGCGCGCGCGTGGGAAAACGCCAAGGGCCTGGAGTGGACCGTGCCGTCGCCGGCACCGCACCACACCTTCACCACGCCGCCGGTCATCAAGGACGGCGACCTGGCGCACGGCGACGTCACGCACTGAGACGGCTGAGCGCGCCTGCATGAACGTTCCCGCCTTCACCCCCGAAGAACTCGCACGCCGCCGCAAGGCGGTGCTGCGGACCGCGTGGGTGATCGGCGGTATCGCCTTCGCGATCTTCGCGGCCTTCATCGGCCGCGCGGTGCTGAGCGCATGAGTGCGGCCAAGTCCAATTCGGCGGGCATCTTCAAGCTCGTGGGCGTGGCGATGGCGGTGTTCGTGCTGACGTTCTCGCTGGTGCCGCTGTACCGCATCGCCTGCGAGAAGGTGTTCGGCATCCGCCTGGAACAGGGCCCGGGCCAGGCCGCCGCGGTCGCGGCAGCGAAGGCCAAGCGCACGGTCACCGTGCAGTTCGATGGTGGCGTGAACTCCAAGCTGCCGTGGGCGTTCCATCCCGAGCAGCTGACCATGCAGGTCGTGCCCGGCGAGCTGTACGAAGCCAAGTACTTCGCCCGCAACGAGAGCGAACGCGCCGTGGTCGGCAGCGCGGTGCCGTCGGTCGCGCCGGCACGTGCCTCCGGCTATTTCACCAAGACCGAGTGCTTCTGCTTCACCGCACAGACCCTGCAGCCCGGCGAAAGCCGCGACATGCCGGTCCGCTTCATCGTGGACCCGGACCTGCCGGCGGCAGTGAAAACGATCACCCTGTCGTATACCTTCTTCAAGAACGACGCCCTGACCGCGCAGATCGGCACGGGCACGGCGTCGCCTTCGCCGCTCGCGGCACCCTGATCACGCCTTAGCAACCGGAAGCATCGCCATGGCAAACGTCCCATCGCCAGACGCCAACATCTACTTCGTGCCGCACAGCTCCAAGTGGCCGTTCGTGGGCTCCATCGCCATGTTCATCACGATGTTCGGCGTGGCCAGCTGGCTCAACGATCTTTCGTTCGGCATGTGGACGTTCTACGCCGGCGTCGTCGGCCTGTGCGCGACGCTGTTCATGTGGTTCGGCGACGTGATCCGCGAGTCGGTGAGCGGCAGCTACAACCGCCAGGTGGACGTCTCGTTCCGCATGGGCATGGTGTGGTTCATCTTCTCGGAAGTGATGTTCTTCGCTGCGTTCTTCGGTGCGCTGTTCTACGCCCGCACGCTGTCGCTGCCGTGGCTGGGTGGCGAAGGCGATGGCGTGATGACCAACAGCCTGCTGTGGGAGGGCTTCTCGGCCGCATGGCCGAGTGCGGGTCCGGGCCAGGTGGGCGGTCACTTCCAGACCATCCCGGCGTGGGGCCTGCCGCTGCTCAACACGCTGATCCTGCTGACCTCGGGCGTGACCATCACCATCGCGCACCACGCGCTGAAGGCCGGCCACCGCAGCCAGCTGCTGATCTGGCTGGGCGCCACCGTGCTGCTGGGCTGCGTGTTCCTGTTCTTCCAGGTCGAAGAGTACATCCACGCCTACAAGGAGCTGAACCTGACGCTGGGTTCGGGCATCTACGGCTCCACGTTCTTCATGCTGACCGGCTTCCACGGCCTGCACGTGACGCTGGGTACGATCATGCTGGCGATCATCTGGTTCCGCTGCGCCAAGGGCCACTTCTCGAAGAACGACCACTTCGGCTTCGAAGCCGTGGCGTGGTACTGGCACTTCGTCGACGTGGTGTGGCTGGGCCTGTTCCTGTTCGTCTACGTGGTCTGAGCAGGCGGTACCGCGACAACGGAAGGGCCGGCAATGCCGGCCCTTTTCTTTTGCCCGGTTGGCGCGGGATGCCGCGCGCGGGACAATGCCCGCTCAGCCCCGGTTGATGCCGTGCGGCTGGATCCAGCCCATCTTGATGGCCAGCACGACCAGCAGGATCAGGCCGACGGACAGGGCGATGCGGCGGGTGAGCGCATTCACGGTGCGCTTGCTCTCGCCCTTGTCGACCAGCATGTAGTACAGGCCTGCGCCCAGGTTCCACACGATGAGGATGAGGAAGGCGATGATCAGCAGGGTTTTCAGCGAATCGTTCATGGCGTCCTCGGCGGGACCTCGGCAGTGAGGCGCGCATTATCGCGCCATCCGCAGGGGTGGGCGGGTGCGACATTCGGACGCAGCCCGTGAGCCGGCGCATGCCGCTGCCGGTGGGCTGGACCCTGGCCGTGCTGGCCATGTCCCTGTTCGGCAGTCTTGGCGCCTGGCAGTGGGGCCGGGCCGAACAGAAGGAAGCGATGCTGGAGGAGACCGCGCGTGTACTGGCCGAGCGCCAGCCGCAGCCACTGGCGTCGGCCGCCGATCCGGCGCGCACGCAGGCGTACGACTGGGCCGTAGGCGAAGGCGAGTTCCTGCCCGCGCCGGCCGTCCTGCTCGACAACCAGACCCGCGATCGCCAGCCCGGCGTGCGTGTCTATCGTGTCTTCCAGCCTGCCAGCGCGGGGGCACCGCTGCTGGTGGAACTGGGTTGGCTGCCGGTGCCGGGCAATCGCACGATGCCGGCCGTGGCGCCGCTGCCTGGCACGCAGCGCGTCGCGGGACTGCTGGTGCCGCCGCCCTCGGAGGGCATCGCCCATGCGCCGCCCAGCGCGCAGCCGGATGGCAGTCTGCTGGTGATCGCGCTGCAGCGGCAGGAGATCGCCGAGGCCCTGGGCCTGTCTTCCGTCGCGCCGCGCGTGCTGAAGCTGGATCCGGACCTGCCCATCGGCTATGCACGCGACCTGGACATCCTGCCCAACACGCTGCCGCCGGAACGCCATGTGGGCTATGCGGTGCAGTGGTTCGGCCTCGCGGGTGCGGTATTGGTCACCGCGCTGGTGCTGACCTGGCGCGGCCGGCGCGCCGCGCGGAAGGGGCAATGATCGTCCGGGCGTGAGAAAATGCGCCCATGGACCCAAAACCATTCGATCCCGCCCAGCGGCGTCGCGGGCGGTGGATGCTCGTCGCCCTGTTCGCCCTCTTCTTCGGCACCGTCTTCGGCGCCGGTCTCCTGCGCTTCTCCGGCTGGCAGCCGGCCGGGCACAAGAACCATGGCGTGATGCTGCAACCTCCCGCCGATGCGCGCGACCTCGTGCCGACGCTTGCCGAGGGAGGCGTTTACGACTGGAAGCCGGCGGAGCGCCGCTGGCGCATCGTTGCCGCGCCCGCGCCGGGCTGCGCGCAGGCCTGCACGAAGCTGGCCCGCGATCTGGATACCGTGTGGCAGCTGTTCGGCCACAACGCGGATGAAGTCGACATCCTGTGGCTGGGCGACTATCCGGCCGATGCGCCGCGCCACTCGGCACTACGCCTGGTACGGTCCGACGATCCGCTGCGCACGCGCCTGCCGCAGGTGGACGACGCGGCCGGCACGCCGGTCTACGTGATCGATCCCCACGGCTTCGTCATCCTGCGCTACGCCCCGGGCTTCGATCCCGGCGGTCTGCGCACTGATGTCGCCAAGCTGATCAAGCTCATCTGAGCCACCGCCAGAATTGCAGATGATGATGAACGTTGTTGCGCGCCCTGTGATCTATCGGCACTTCCATCGCATCGCCTGGCTGGCGGTCGCGCTGACCCTGTGCGTCGTCGTGTTCGGCGCCTTCGTGCGCCTGTCCGACGCCGGCCTCAGCTGCCCCGACTGGCCGACCTGCTACGGCCGCGCCGCGTGGCCGAAGGCGGTGGACGAAGCCGCCTCGCACGTCGCCAGCGAGATCCGTCCGTTCGAAACCCACAAGGCGTGGCGCGAGCAGGTGCACCGCCACCTCGCCGCGTCGCTGGGCGTGCTGGTGCTGATGCTGGCCTTGCTGGCCGCGCGCCGCCGGCGCTGGGGCATCGCGCAGATCCTGGTCGCCGCCGGCCTGGTCGGTGCGGCGATTCCGCTGTACATGCACGGCGAGCATCTGGAAGCGTCGGTGCTCGCGATCCTCGGCGAAGCGATCCTGCTGTTCGCGGCCTTGCGCTGGTCGAACATCGATCTGGCCCGTGCAGGCGCGCTGACGCTGGCGGTCATCATCTTCCAGGCCCTGCTGGGCATGTGGACGGTGACGTGGCTGCTGAAGCCGATCGTGGTGATGGGTCATCTGCTCGGCGGGCTGACCACGTTCTCGCTGCTGGTGTGGATGGCGTGGCGCGCCACCGACCGCCCGATCACGCTGGCGGATGCCACGGTGCTGCGTCGCTGGCTGATCGGGGGGCTCGCGCTGCTCGGCATCCAGATCGCGCTGGGCGGTTGGGTCAGCGCGAACTACGCGGCGCTGGCCTGTGGCATGGATTTCCCGAAGTGCGTGGGCCAGTGGGTGCCGCCAACGGACTTCAGTGAAGCCTTCGTGCTGTGGCGCGGCATCGGCGTCGACTATGAGGGCGGCGTGCTCGATGGCGCGGCGCGCATCGCGATCCAGCTGAGCCATCGCATCATGGCGGTGGTTGTCGCGCTGTACGTGCTGGCGCTGGCGCTGCGCCTGTTCCGCACGCCCGGCATGCGCAGCTGGTCGCTGACGCTGGTTGTGCTGATCGTGGCGCAGGTCACGCTGGGCATCCTCAACGTCAAGCTCAACCTGCCGCTGCCGGTGGCCGTCGCGCACAACGCGGGCGCGGTGCTGCTGTTGTTCACCCTGGTCTCACTGACCGCCCGCCTGCGCAGGCCCGACTGATGGCCTCAACCTTCCGCCAGTACTGGGATCTGACCAAGCCGCGCGTGGTCGCGCTGATCGTGTTCACCGCGATCGTCGGCATGTTCCTCGCCATCGACGGCCTGCCCGACGGCGCCGAGCTGCTGCGCGGCGCACTGGGTTTCCTCGGCATCTGGCTGGCCGCGTCCAGCGCCGCCGCGATCAACCAGCTGCTCGATGCCCGCATCGACGCCAAGATGGCGCGCACCTCGTGGCGTCCGCTGGTGCAGGGCCAGGTGAAGCCGTGGCAGGCGCTGGTCTTCGCGCTGGCGCTGGCCGCGCTGTCGATGGCCATTCTGGTGCTGTGGGTCAACACGATCACCGCGATCCTGACGTTCGCTTCGCTGATCGGTTACGCGGTGATCTATACCGTGTTCCTGAAGCGCGCCACGCCGCAGAACATCGTCATCGGCGGCATCGCCGGTGCCGCGCCGCCGCTGCTGGGCTGGGCGACGATGACCGGCATGCAGGGCGAGTGGGACTGGCCGCATGCGCTGTTGCTGGTGCTTATCATCTTCGTATGGACGCCGCCGCATTTCTGGGCGCTGGCGATCTTCCGCCGCGAGGACTATGCGCGCGCGCTGGTGCCGATGTTGCCGGTGACGCACGGCGTGACGTACACGCGCTGGCAGATCCTGTTCTACACGGTGCTGCTGGTCGAAGTGACGGTGCTGCCGGTGGTGTTCGGCATGAGCGGCTTCTTCTATCTGGGTGGCGCGCTGGTGCTCGGCGCGGTCTTTCTCTGGTATGCGTGGCGCCTGCTCGACCCGCCGGACGAGTTCTTCTCGATGCGCGTGTTCAACTATTCCATCGTCTACCTGATGGCGTTGTTCGCGTTCCTGCTGGTGGACCACTGGGTGATGCCACTGCTGCGACCCGCGGCGGCGGTGGCCGGCATCGAGTTCGTACCGGCGGGGTAAACCCGCGGCTGCCTGCCTGCCTCCTGTGGGAGCGACGTCAGTCGCGATACCGAAGACCGGGCATCGAAGGTGGCAGAGATGCCTGCCGAAGCGATCGCGACTGACGTCGCTCCCACAGAAGGCTTTCAGTCGTTCTGTTCCGGCGTCGCCAGTCGCTCCACCACCACCGGCTCCAGCGACTTCAGTCCTGCCTTCCGGCCCAGCTCAAGCGCCTCTTCCTTCGAGGCGCCCGACGCCACCGCGTCCAACGCCAGCAACGCTCCCACGCGGTTCCCGGACGCACAGTGCAGCAGCACGCCGCCGTCCTGTGCTTTCAGCAATGCGCCCAGTGCTTTCGCGTTCGCCGGAGTGACGTCGTCCTTGCCGGCGATCGGCAGCGTGATGTATTCCAGCCACAGGCGCCGCGCTTCGGCGGCTTCGTCGTAGCCGCGGTCTTCCTGCGGTCCGCGCAGATCGATGATCGTGCGCACGCCTTCCGACTTGAGGCGGGCCAGATCGTCCGGGGAGGGCTGGCCGCCGGTGTGCAGTCCGGGCTGGGGTTGTGCGAAGTCGGTAGCCAGGGCAGCGAGCGGCAGGCAGCCCGCCAGCACGATGGACAGCAGCAGCGCGAAACGGGTCATCTCGGACTCCTCAGTGGCGGCCGATGCGGGCCTGCAGCAGGGTGCGCAGTTCGTACTTGTCGGTTTCGTCCAGGCCCACGTTGCGCTGCTTGGCCTGCAGTTCGTCCAGCCGCTGCTGCAGCATCTGCTTCTCCAGCTGCACGGCGGCGTCGAGCATTTCCTGGCGCCAGCTGTCCTCGTCGCCCGGCAGGTCCTGCATCGCCAGCTTCTGAAGCGCCGCGGCCTCATCGCGCTCGGCGAAGTACTCGAGCAGGACGCCGGTGGTGATGTCGGGGCGGGCATGCACCAGATCGATCAGTTCCAGCAGCAGCTCCATGCCGGCCAGCCGCAGCGCGGAAAAACCATGTGTCGACTCGATCGCCAGTGCCAGCGCCGGCTTGTGCAGCAGGCGCACGATGATGCTGCGCACGAGGCTGGGCTTGTTATGCCCGCTTTGCGAAGGCGCGGCGCGGCGCGCGGGCGCTGGCGGTGCGGCAGGCGCTGCGCCCGCGTTGCCCGCACCGACACCGGTGATCTCGGTCAGCCGCTGCCGCATCAGGTCGCCGAAGGCGCCGTCGGGAATCTGCGCCAGCAGCGGTCGCGCACGCTCCGCAAGCCGCGCCTTGCCGTCCAGCGTGGACAACTTGATGTCCTTGGCCAGTTCGTCGAAGAAGAACTGCGACAGCGGCATCGCCTGCTGCAGGCGCGCGTCGAAGCCTGCCGCGCCTTCCTGCCGCACGATGGTGTCCGGATCCTCGCCATCGGGCAGGAAGAGGAAGAACGCCTGCCGGCCGTCCTTCATGCGCGGCAGTACCGATTCGAGCGCACGCCATGCGGCGCGCTGACCGGCGGCATCGCCATCGAAGCAGAAGTACACGTCGGGTGCGTTGCGGAACAGCAGCTCGGCATGTTCGGGCGTGGTCGCCGTGCCCAGCGTGGCGACGGCTTCCTTCACGCCGAACTGGAACAGCGAGACCACGTCCATGTAGCCCTCGACCACGACCAGCCGCGCGATCTTCTGGTTGGCCTGCTTCACCTGCCACAGGCCGTACAGCTCGCGGCCCTTGTGGAACAGCGCCGTCTCGGGCGAGTTGAGGTATTTCGGACCATCGTCCTTCTGCAGCACCCGGCCGCCGAACGCGATCACGCGGCCGCGCCGGTCGTGGATCGGGAACATCACCCGGTCACGGAACTTGTCGTACACATGCCCGCGGTCGTTCTTCGAGAACAGGCCGGCGCGGTCGAGCAGCTTCATCCGGCGCTCGTCGGTGCCCAATGCATCCTTCAGCGCGGAGTAGCCATCGGGCGCGTAGCCGATCATGAACTGCGTGCGGATCGCCGCATCCACGCCACGGCCGTCGAGGTAGGTCTTGGCCTTGTCGCTGCCGTCCAGGTTGCGCTGGAAGAAGCGGGCGGCCGCTTCAAGCGCGCCGAACAGGTCGCGGGTGTCGTTGTTCTGGTTGCGCTGCTGCGTCTCGCGAGGCACTTCCATGCCATTGCGGCGCGCCAGTTCTTCCACCGCATCGAGGAACTCGAGGCGGTCGTAGTTGATCAGGAACGACAGCGCGGTGCCGTGCGCACCGCAGCCGAAGCAGTGGTAGAACTGCTTGGTCGGCGACACCGTGAACGACGGCGAGCGCTCGTCGTGGAACGGGCAGCAGGCCGAATATTCTTTGCCCTGCCGCTTCAGCGGAACGCGCGCGCCCACCACCTCGACGATATCCGTCCGGGCGAGCAGTTCGTCGATGAAGGCGTCGGGGATGCGGGCCATGGAACGCATAGGATGCCACGGCGGGGCGCGCGGCCGCCGCGTTACCATGCGGCCATGCCTGTTGCCGTTCCTTCCGATGAGGCTGTGCTGGCGCAGCTGCGCGAGGCGGTCGGCCGTGGCCATGTCCTGGCCGGTGACCGCGCCACGCGACGCTACCGCAAGGGCTACCGCTTCGGAGACGGCCCGGTGCTGGCCGTGGTGCGGCCGGGCACGCTGCTGGAGCTGTGGCGCGTGCTGCAGGCGGTCGTGGCCGCGGGCCGCATCGTGCTGCTGCAGGCCGCCAATACCGGCCTGACCGGTGGTTCGACGCCGGATGGCGACGGCTACGACCGTGGCATCGTCCTGGTCAGCACGTTGCGCCTCACCGGCGTGCAGGTGCTGGACGACGGACGCCAGGTCGTCTGCCTGCCCGGAGCGACGCTGGACGTGCTGGAGAAGACGCTGGCGCCGCTGGGACGCGAACCGCATTCGGTCATCGGATCCTCCTGCATCGGCGCGTCGGTGCTCGGCGGCGTCTGCAACAACTCCGGCGGCGCGCTGGTGCGGCGTGGACCGGCCTATACCGAGCTGGCGCTGTATGCGCAGCTCGGCGACGACGGCGTCCTGCGGCTGGTCAACCACCTGGGCATCGCGCTGGGGGACACGCCGGAAGAAATACTCACGCGGTTGCAGGCAGGCAACTACGACGCGGCGGACGTCATCCGGGATCCTGCCAGGGCCGCCTCGGATCCGCGCTACGCCGAGCATGTCCGCCAGGTCGACGCACCGACGCCGGCGCGCTACAACGCCGATCCGTCACGCCTGCACGAAGCGTCGGGATGCGCTGGCCGGCTTGCGGTGTTCGCCGTGCGGCTGGACACCTTCGAGCAGGACGCGGCATCCGTCTTCTACATCGGCAGCAACGATCCGGACGATCTCACCGGGATACGTCGGCATCTGCTGACGGCGTTCGAGCGCCTGCCGATCGCGGGCGAGTACCTGCATCGCGATGCCTTCGACATCGGCGACCGCTACGGCAAGGACACCTTCCTGCTGATCGACCGCTTCGGGACCGACAAGGTGCCCGGCGCGTTCGCGCTGAAGAGTCGCCTTGATGGCTGGTGCGAGCGCGCCGGCCTGCGCGGGCTGACCGATCGCGTGCTGCAGGCGGTGACGGCGATGCTCCCGGATCACCTGCCGCCACGGTTGCGTGCATACCGCGACCGTTACGAGCACCATCTGTTGCTGAAGGTGTCCGCCCGCGATGCAGAGGCGACACAGGCCTTCCTGGACGGCTTCTTCGTACCGCGCGACGGCGCCTTCTTCGCCTGCGACGCCGACGAAGGCCGCAAGGCGTTCCTGCTGCGCTTCGCTGTCGCGGGCGCGGCCGTGCGCTACCGCGCGGTGCATGCGGCGCAGGTGGAGAACATCGTCGCCTTGGACGTAGCGCTGCGGCGCGATGACCGCGATTGGGTGGAGCACCTGCCGGCGGAGGTGGCGACCACGATGATCGCGCGGCTCTACTACGGCCACTTCTTCTGCCATGTCTTCCACCAGGACTACATCGTGAAGAAGGGCAACGATCCGCTGGCGGTGGAACATCGCCTGTGGGATCTGCTCGATGCGCGTGGTGCCGAGTATCCCGCCGAGCACAACGTCGGCCATCTCTATCGCGCCAAGCCGGCGCTGGCCACGTTCTATCGCGGGCTGGATCCCACCAACAGCTTCAATCCGGGGATCGGCCAGACATCGAAATGCCGCCACTGGTCGGAAGCGGAACCTCCTCCGGCGTAGCGGAGGTCCGCGCCTGGCGTCGCGCGTGCTGGCGCTCGTCGATCACCGCCGTCAGCAACGCGCCGACGAAGAACACGACGCTCGCGTAGTAGATCCAGACCAGCAGCAGCACCAGCGCGCCCATCGAGCCGTAAGCGCTGCCGGGCGCGGCTTCCGCCAGATAGAGGCCGATCAGGTAGCGGCCGCCGGCGAACAGCAGCGCCGTGATGATGCCGCCGAGGAACGCCTGTCGCCACGCCACGCGCCGGTCCGGCAGGTAGTGGTAGAAGAAGGCGAACGCGAGCGCATACAGCAGCAGCGTGGTGCTGTAGCCGAGTGCGGGCAACAGCGACGGCAGCCGCGCGAACACCACCTGCAGAGCGGTCGTGGCGATCATCGAGACGACCAGCAGGAAGCCGATCGCCAGCACCACGCCCAGCGAGAACACGCGCTTCTTCAACCACGCCATCAGGCCGTTGAGCCGCTGCGCATCGGTGCGGAAGATCAGGTTCAGCGCGCCCTGCAGCTGCGCGAACACGACCGTGGCGCCGATGAACAGCAGCGCGGTGCTCCACCATCCCGCCAGCGAGCCGACGTCCGGCCGGTCGCTGGCGTTGCGGATCACCGTGTCGGCGACGGCCGCAGCGCTGGGGCCGGCGAGTTGCTGGATCTGGTCGAGCAGCGACTGCTGTGCCGGCGGATACAGCGACGCGGTCAGCCACAGCAGCAGCACCAGCAATGGCGCCAGCGACAGCAGCGCGTAGAACGACAGCGATGCCGCCTGCGTCATCAGGTCGGTTTCGATGAAGCGCCGCAACAGCGCGGCGGGCAGGCTGCGGTTGGCGCGCTCGCCCGCATCGCGTGCGCGCGCACGGAGTGTGCGGAAGTGGGCTCGACGGTCCATGCGCCGAGCGTGCCGAGTGACGTGTCAGCAGTTCGTTACGACCGTGTGGTCGCGATGTTCAGGCATCGCTGCGGGCGAGCGTCTGCAGCGCGTCGCCGCTGACGCGCTGCACGGTCCATTCGTCCAGTCCGATGGCGCCGAGGCTGCGGTAGAAGCGGATGGCGGGTTCGTTCCAGTCGAGCACCGACCACTCGAAGCGGCCATAGCCACGCGACACGGCCAGTTGCGCGAGATGCACCATCAACCGTTTGCCGAGGCCCAGTCCGCGGTAGTCGGGCAGCACGAACAGGTCCTCGAGATACAGGCCCGGCTTGCCGAGGAAGGTGGAGAACGAGCGGAAGAACAGGGCGAAGCCGGCAGGCACCCCATCCGCTTCCGCGATGACGACTTCGGCCGACGGGTGTTCGCCGAACAGATGCGCTTCGAGCAGCGCGGGCGTGGCGACGGCCTCGTGGGCGAGCTTCTCGTACTGGGCCAGGCCGGCGATGAAGGCGAGGATGTGCGGGATGTCGGCGCGGGTGGCCGAGCGCAGGGTGATGGCGGGGGTGTCCATGGCGCGAGCATGCCATGGAGGAGCGCGACGCCGGAGAGGATCCGGCGCCGCGAGGCGGGCTCAGCCCGCGAGCTTCTTCTTGATCAGGGCCGAGACCTGGCCCATGTCGGCCTGGCCGGCGAGGCGCGGCTTCAGCACGCCCATCAGCTTGCCCATGTCGGCCGGGCCGGTGGCGCCGGTCTCGGCGACGGCAGCGTCGATGGCGGCCAGGATCTCGGCTTCGCCCAGCTTGGCGGGCAGGTAGGTGTCGATCACGGCCAGCTCGGCGCGCTCGATGGCGGCCAGGTCTTCGCGGTTGGCGGCTTCGAACTGGCTCACCGAATCCTTGCGCTGCTTGACCATCTTCTCGAGCACGGCCAGCACGGCGGCATCGTCCAGCTCGATGCGCTCGTCGACTTCCCGCTGCTTGATGGCGGCATTGATCAGGCGGATGACCGCCAGGCGATCCTTCTCGCCGGCCTTCATCGCGGCCTTCATGTCATCGGTGAGTTGCTGTTTCAGGGACATGCTGGGCTCCGGGGGAACAGGGAGGGGCGTGGCACGGGACCGTGAGACGCCAAAAACACAAAAAGCCGGCAACGCTCGCGCGTGCCGGCTTCTCGCGAAGCGACGCGGCTCAGTACAGGCGCTGGCGCTTGGTGACGTCGCGCGAGCTGCGGCGCAGCTGGCGCTTCACCGCGGCGGCGGCCTTGCGCTTGCGCTCCTGGGTCGGCTTCTCGTAGAACTCGCGCTTGCGGGTTTCGGCCAGGACGCCGGCCTTTTCGCAGGTGCGCTTGAAGCGACGCAGCGCAAACTCAAACGGCTCGTTTTCGCGGACTTTGACGCTGGGCATACGTAATCTCGGTGGTGTAAACGGTCCGGGCACGCCCGGTGAGCCGCGTATTATAGCGACCGAAGCCGCCGCTGCAACCCACCCCGGTCATCCGGTCTGCTTGCCCTCCCCCTTCCGAGCCCCCAGATCCCCCTCATGAGAGTCCTCGGCATCGAAACCAGCTGCGACGAAACCGGTGTGGCCGTCTACGACACCGGCCTGTCCGGGGCCGCTGGCCTGCGCGCCCACGCGGTCTACAGCCAGATCGCCCTGCATGCCGAATACGGCGGCGTGGTGCCCGAGCTGGCCAGTCGCGACCATGTCCGCAAGCTGCTGCCGCTGGTCCGCCAGACCCTGGCCGAGGCCGGCCTGACCACCGCCGATATCGACGGGGTGGCCTACACGGCCGGGCCTGGGCTGGTCGGAGCATTGCTGGTCGGAGCGGGTGTGGCCCGCTCGCTGGCCTGGGCGCTGGAGGTACCGGCGGTCGGCGTCCACCATATGGAGGGCCACCTGCTGGCCCCGTTGATGGAAGACGACCCGCCCGAAGCGCCGTTCGTGGCCCTGCTGGTCTCCGGCGGCCACACCCAGCTCGTGGCCGTCGATGCCATCGGCCGTTACCGCCTGCTCGGCGAAACGCTGGACGACGCGGCCGGCGAGGCCTTCGACAAGACCGCCAAGATGATGGGCTTGCCGTACCCCGGTGGCCCGCAGCTGGCCGCGCTGGCGGAGCAGGGCACGCCCGGCCGGTTCAGGTTCGCCCGGCCGATGACCGACCGGCCGGGGCTGGACTTCAGTTTCAGCGGCCTGAAGACCCAGGTGCTGCTGGCCTGGCGCGACAGCGACCAGACCGAACAGACTCGGGCGGACATCGCACGCGGGTTCGAGGATGCGGTGGTCGACACGCTGGCGATCAAGTGCGAGCGCGCGCTGGATGAAGCTGGCAGCGACGTCATCGTCATTGCCGGCGGCGTGGGCGCCAACAAGCGGCTGCGCGCGAAGCTGCAGGAGATGGCGGCCAAGCGTGGCGGCCGTGCCTGCTTCCCGCGGCCGTCGCTATGCACCGACAACGGCGCGATGATCGCCTTCGCCGGTGCGCTCCGGCTGGAAGCGGGCCAGCACGAGGCCGCGGAAGTGAAGGTCACGCCGCGCTGGGACATGGCCACGCTGCCGCAGGTGGCAGCGACCGCGTGATGCAGGCGCGGCAACGGTTTGCCGTTACCATGCGCGCACTCCGTCACCTGTAGCCCGTCATGGACATCGTTTTCATCGAAGACCTGCGCATCGAGACCGTCATCGGCATCTACGACTGGGAGCGCGGGATCCGCCAGACCGTCGCGCTGGACGTGGAAATGGCGTTCGACAACCGCGTGCCGGCAGCCAGCGACGACATCGCGCACACGCTGGACTACAAGGCGGTGTCCAAGCGGCTGATTTCCTTCGTCGAGGAAGCGAATTTCGGCCTGGTCGAAACGCTGGCCGAGCGCTGCGCAGCGATCATCTGCGAAGACTTCGGCGTGGCTTGGGTGCGCTTGAAGCTGAGCAAGCCCGGCGCGGTGACCGGCGCGCGCAATGTCGGCGTGCTGATCGAACGTGGCGTGCGCCCGGACTGAGTGAGCCATGGGACTGGCCTACCTAAGCCTGGGCAGCAACGTGGAGCCCGAGCGTCATCTGCGCGCCGCCGTCGCCGC
The DNA here is from genome assembly GCF_964252945.1 of Pseudoxanthomonas sp. LjRoot143. Lineage (NCBI taxonomy): Bacteria > Pseudomonadati > Pseudomonadota > Gammaproteobacteria > Lysobacterales > Lysobacteraceae > Pseudoxanthomonas > Pseudoxanthomonas sp. LjRoot143. The sequence continues at coordinate 4,218,261 of NZ_CAXUPM020000001.1, forward strand.
GTTGCGCGAACGTTTCGGCGATGTGCGGCTGTCACCGGTCTACCGTACGCGCTCGGTCGGATTCGACGGTACCGATTTCCTCAACTCGGCGGCCGTGATCGACAGCGATCTGGATCCGCTCGCACTGAACGACTGGCTGCATGCGCTCGAAGACGCGCATGGCCGCGACCGCAGCGGTCCGCGCTTCTCCGACCGGACGCTCGATATCGACATCGTCTTCTACGATGACCTGGTGATGCAGGGGCCGGGCAACCTGCGCCTGCCGCGCGACGAGCTGAAGCATGCGTTCGTGCTGCTGCCGCTGGCCGATATCGCGCCCGACAAGGTCGATCCACGCAGTGGCCAGCGCCTGGATGCGTTGTGGCGCGTGCATCCGGATCGCGCTGCGCCACCGGACGTGGTGGCGATCGATTTCGATTGAACGGGTTCAGCCGATCCCGCGTCCGCCGTCCACGCGGATCACCTGCCCGGTGACATAGCTCGCCGCGTCGCCGAGCAGCCAGGCCACCGTGCCGGCGATATCGCCGGGGTCGCCGATACGTCCGAGCGGCGTCTGCGCCAGCAGGCCCGCCTGCACGTCGTCATCGATGCCGCCGTCGGGCCACAGGATGGCGCCGGGCGACACCGCGTTCACCCGCACCTCCGGTGCCAGCGATACCGCCAGCCCACGCGACACCGCTAGCAAGGCGGCCTTCGATGCGGCATAAATCGCGAGGTCCTCGCGCGGCTTGTCGGCGTAGATGTCGGCGATGTTGACGATGGCCCCGTCTGCGGCACGCAGGTGCGGCGCGGCCGCCTGCGCCAGGAAGAACGGCGCGCGTGCGTTGACCGCGAACAGTTCCTCCCACTGCGCCGGGGTCGCGGTGCCCATCGGTGTGGGATAGAACGTCGAGGCGTTGTTGACCAGCGCGTCCAGGCGGCCGTAATGGCCCACGGTCTTCGCGACCAGTTCCGGCAGCCGGTCGAAGACCGCCAGGTCGGCCTGCAGCATCAGCGTGCTGCCTGCGCGCGCCGCCTCCAGTTCACCTACCAGCGACCGCATATCGACGGCCGAGCCGCGGTAATGCAGCGCCAGGTCGTAGCCGTCCGCATGCAGCCTGCGCGCGATCGCCGCGCCGATGCGGCGGGCTGCGCCGGTAATCAGGACAACACGACGCGGCATGGACATGGTGGACTCCGGGACAGGCGTGGGCATTGTCCCCGCTTTGCACCGAAATGGCGCAGCGCGGCGTCGAAAACGTGAATCGAGCTTCGCGCCGCGCCCATGCTTGACGGCGCGCACACCGACCGTGCATGTTGCGACGCATCACCCCTCGTCGGATGCGCCGGCGAAGGACAGCGGAAAGGGCGAATGGACTGGGCGAAGTACCGCACCACGACCTTTGACGAACTGATCCAGGCCGATGGACGGCCGCGACCGGCCGCGCGCCGTCTGGTCGAGTACCTCGCCGGCCTGTCCGGGCGCGAACTCGCCGAACGGCAGCTCGCCGCGGATGTGGTGGCGCGTGTGCAGGGCATCACCTTCACCGTGTACTCCGACGGCCGCAACGTCGACCGCACCCTGCCGTTCGACCTGATCCCGCGCATCATCCCGCTCAGCGAATGGCAGCGCACCGAAGCCGGCCTGAAGCAGCGCATGCGCGCGCTGAACCTGTTCATCGGCGACATCTACGGCAAGCAGCAGATCGTCAAGGACAAGGTGTTCCCGGCGATGCTGCTGAAGGACTCGGTGAACTTCCGCGAGCAGTGCATCGGCATCACGCCGCCGTTGGGCGTGTGGGCGCACATCTGCGGCTCCGACCTGGTGCGCGATGGCGACGGCACGTTGTACGCGCTGGAAGACAACCTGCGTATTCCCAGCGGTGTCAGCTACATGCTGGAGAACCGCATGGTGGCCAAGCGCGTGTTCCCGGAGCTTTTCGAGACCAGCTCGATCCTGCCGGTGGACGAGTATCCCAGCCAGCTCTACGACACGCTGGCCGCCTTGTCGCCGCGACCCGGCGATGTGCCGGTGATCGCGCTGCTGACGCCGGGTGTGTTCAACAGCGCCTACTTCGAACACGCCTACCTGGCGCAGGCGATGGGCATCGAACTGGTCGAAGGCAGCGACCTGTTCGTCGCCGACGACGACTGCACCTACATGCGCACCGTCTACGGGCCGCGCCGCGTCGACGTGGTGTATCGCCGCGTGGACGACCTGTTCATCGATCCGGAAGTGTTCCATCCGGATTCGGTGCTCGGCGTGCCCGGCCTGATCCGCAGCTGGCGTGCCGGCAAGGTGGCGCTGGCGAACGCACCGGGCGCCGGCGTCGCGGACGACAAGGTCGTCTTCGCCTACGTGCCGAAGATGATCAAGTACTACCTCGACGAGGATCCGATCCTGCCAAACGTGCCCAGCTACCTCTGCCACAACGCGAAGGAGCGCAAGTACGTGCTGGAGAACATCGAGAAGCTGGTGGTGAAGCCGGCCAATGAATCCGGCGGCTACGGCATGCTGATCGGCCCGCGCTCGACCAAGCGCCAGCGCGAGAAGTTCAAGGCGCTGATCGAAGCCAATCCGCGCAACTACATGGCGCAGCCGACGCTGGCGCTGTCCACCGCGCCCATCGTCACCAAGCAGGGCCCGTCGCCGCGGCACATCGACCTGCGGCCGTTCGTGCTGTCGCGGCAGGATACCTACGTGACCACCGGCGGCCTGACGCGCGTGGCGATGGTGAAGGGCTCGCTGGTGGTGAATTCCTCGCAGGGCGGCGGTGCGAAGGACACCTGGGTGGTGGACCTGTCCGACGACGAGGGGGCCGCCTGATGCTGTCGCGCGTCGCCGACAACCTCTACTGGTTCAGCCGCTACGTCCGTCGTGCGGAGAACACCGCGCGACTGGTCGGCGTGGGCAGCCAATTGCAGCTCGACATGCCGCGTTCCGTGCGCTTCGCATGGCGACCGATGATCGACACCGTGGGCGCGGGCGAGTGCTTCGAGCGCTGCTATCCGGAAACGGCTGAGGCGGCCGGCGATGCGGACGTGATCCGCTTCCTGTTGCTGGACGAGCGCAATCCGTCATCACTGCGCACGTCGGTGGATTCGGCACGCGAGATCCTGCGCAGCATCCGCGACACCTTGCCGCAGGACGTCTGGGAAGCCATCAACGACCTGCACCTCTATATCGATGCACAGGGGGAGCGCAGTCTGAGCCGTCGCTACCGGTTGGAGTTCCTGCAGCGCATCGTGGACGGCTGCCTGAAAGTGTCGGGCCTGCTGAGCGCGAACGTCAGTCGCGACATCGGCTACCAGTTCCTGCGCCTGGGTACCGGCCTGGAGCAGGCCGACATGACCACGCGCATCATGGATGCGGGTGCGTCAGGACTGGTCACGCCGCGCAACGAGGACGACCGCGAAGCCTTCCAGAACATGCAGTGGATGAGCGTGCTGCGCTCGCTCGCCGGCTACCAGATGTTCCGCCGGCACGTGCGCCAGCGCGTCACCGCCGAGCTGGCGCTGCGCTTCCTGCTGCAGAACAACGAATTCCCGCGCAGCGTGCACTTCTGCCTGTCGCGCGTGCAGAGCGTACTGCCGACCATGCCGCCACGGCCGGGCGTGGACCGCCACCTCAACCGCCTGATCGGCCTGACCCGCAATGCCGATCCGGCCGTCCTTGCCGCGCGCAATCCGGCGCAGTTCATGGACCAGATCCAGGTGCACCTCGGCGCGCTGCACGACGCGATCGCCGAAGGGTATTTCCACGGTTAGTGTGCGAGCGTGGCGGGATGTGTACGCTGTTTGTGGGAGCGACGTCAGTCGCGATGGCCTGCCGCGATCTTCTTGAAAATCAGGACGATGTCGACCCGTCGCGACTGACGTCGCTCCCACGCCGGCCTCTTCTTACTGCTGCCCCTGCGCGTCGCCCGGATCCTGCCGCGAAGGCGCGCGGCGCGGCGGCATCACCGGCAACGGGCCGCTCACCGGCTCGGTTTCGCGCTGCGGTTCCCACGGGAAGCGCGGCAGGCTGTGCACGGCGGCTTCCAGCTTGCGCGACCAGGTGTCGTGGATTTCCGAGTACAGCGGGGTATCCGCCTCCAGCCGCATCTTCTGGCTGATCTTCAGGTCGCCGTTGCGAAGCAGCGCCATGTCGACCGGCATGCCGACGGACAGGTTGGAGCGGATGGTGGAGTCCAGCGAGACCAGCGCGCAGCGTGCGGCATCTTCCAGCGGCGTTTCGGGACGGATGATGCGGTCGAGGATCGGCTTGCCGTACTTGGATTCGCCGATCTGCAGATAGGGCGTCTCGGGCGAGGTGGCGATGCAGTTGCCGAGCGGATAGATCATGTACAGGCCGGGCCGTTCGCCGGCGATCTGGCCGCCCAGGATCAGCGTGGACTGCACGTTGACGCCGCTCTGTTGTGCCTCGTCGCTCATCTTGACCTGGCTGGCGACCAGCGTGTCGCCGACGTACTCCGCCACTTCGTACAGGTGCGAGAACGTGCGCAGGCTGTGCTTCGCGTTGGGATCGTCGGCGTCGCGCTGCAGCCGCGAGATGGTCAGCTGCGTGGTGGCCAGGTTGCCGGCCGACATGATGACGAACACGCGGTCGCCCGGCCATTCGAACACGTGCATCTTGCGGTACACGCGCACATCGTCGAAGGAGGCGCTGGTGCGGGTATCCGCGGCGAAGACCAGGCCTTCGTTGACTTCGATGCCGACGCAATAGGTCATGGCGTGTCCGTTGCTGCTGTGCATCACGATTCTATGCGTGGCCTCCGGGGTTGGCTAGGGCTGGCGCCGCACTGTGAAACGGCCCGTACAATGGTGTCGTTTCCCGCTTCCGGTGCGACATGCAGGCCGATCTCCCCCTTCCCGATGACGCTGCGCAGGCGCACAGCGCCCAATTGGCTGCACTGATCCGCGCGGAGATCGCGGCCGAGGGCGGCAGCCTGCCGTTCTCGCGCTTCATGGAGCGCAGCCTGTATGCGCCGGGACTGGGCTACTACAGTGCCGGCAGCACCAAGTTCGGCGAAGCCGGCGATTTCACCACCGCGCCCGAGCTGGGCCCGCTGTTCGCCAGCTGCGTGGCGCAGGCGGTCGCGCCGGTGTTGCAACAGCTGGGTCAGGAGGCGGAGTTCGTCGAGATCGGTGGCGGCAGCGGCGCCTTCGCCGAGATCATGCTCAAGCGGCTGCTCGAACTGGATGCGCTGCCCGCGCGCTACGCCATCCTCGAACCCAGCGCGGACCTGCGCGAGCGGCAGCGCGAGCGGCTCGGCCAGCGCCTGATTCCGCCGGTGTTCGATCTGGTGGAATGGCTGGACGGCCCGCCGTCAGAGGCATGGAACGGCGTGCTGTTCGCCAACGAAGTGATCGACGCCTTGCCGACGCCCCGCTTCACGCTGCGCGATGGCGAGGTGTTCGAGGAGGGCGTCGTACTGGATGGCGAAGGGCGCTTCATCCGCGCCGATCGCCCGGCCGACGCGTTGCTGGCAGCCGCGGTGCGCCACGTCGAACGCTATCTCGAGCAGCCGTTCCCCGATGGCTACCGCTCGGAATTGCTGCCGCAGCTGCCGTACTGGATCCAGGCGGTGATGGGTGGACTGGACCGCGGGGCCATGCTGTTCGCCGACTATGGCTACACGCGGCGCGAGTACTACCAGCCCGACCGTGACGACGGCACGCTGCGTGCGTACTACCGCCATCGCGTGCACAACGATCCTTACCTGTGGCCGGGACTGCAGGACATCACCGCCTCGATCGACTTCACCGCATTGGCCGAGGCCGGGACGCAGGCCGGGTTCGATCTCGCCGGTTACACGACGCAGGCCAACTTCCTGATCGGCAACGGCCTGCAGGAGCGGTTGAACGAAGCGGAGTCGCGTGCCGACGAGACCACGCTGCTGCGCCTGCGCAACGAGGCCAAACGGTTGACCCTGCCCAGCGAGATGGGCGAGCGCTTCCAGGTGATGGGTTTCTCCAGCGAGGTCGAGTTCGGTACGGCTTTCCTGTTCAACGACCTGAGCTGGCGCCTGTGAGCCGGCTGTTCGAACTGAAGCCGTTCCGGCGGCCGCGCCTGTGGGTGGGCTTGTGGTGCGTGGCGATCATCGCGGTGATCGTGCTGTCGCTGGTCAACCTGAGCGGGTTGCCACCTGTCCCGGAAGGTGGAGACAAGGTGGAGCACTTCCTGGCGTACGCGCTGCTGTCGGCATCGGCCATGCAGCTGTTCGCCAAGCGCCGTGGCTGCGTTGCCGCCGCGGTGCTGCTGATCCTGCTCGGCATCGGGCTGGAGGTCGCGCAGGGCGCGCTGACGGCGACGCGCATGGCCGACCCCCGCGATGCACTGGCCAACACGCTCGGTGTGTTGGCCGGTTTCGCGACGGTGCTGACCCCGGTCAGCCGGTTGCTGCTGGTCATCGACGCCCGCCTGAAGCCAGCGCGGGCCTGAGAAAAAAAGCCGGGACATGCCCGGCTTTTTTCTTTCCGATCTGTCGCCTGTCTCAGCGCGGCTGCAGCGTGATGCGATCCAGCACCCACATCTGCGGACGCGTATCGCCGGTGAAACGTACGCACAGGTCCTGCTTGCCGGTGGTGCCGGCCGGCAGTGCCGCCTCGAGGTCGAGGAAGCCATCGGCATCCGGCGCCGCCGGCAACGCCACCGTCGCCAGCGTGTGGCCCTTGCAGCCGCCACCCAGGATCTCCAGTTCGCCCAGCGGGGATTTCGCCGGCTCGAAATTGCGGTTCGGCTCGTCGTGGGCCAGCTGGAAGTAGTACGGGATGCGGCCCGCACGGACCTTGATCGACGCGATGCCGTCCAGGTCGGCCTGGTTCCACTGCCAGCACGGATAGAAGATCGTCGCGTTGAAGATCGCGCGCTCGCCTTCCAGCGGGCCATCGTCTTCAAGCCGCAGCAGCAGGCGGCCGGCATCGGGGCACACGCCCATCGCCTCGTCGGTGCGCGACAGCATCGCGGCCGGTGTCAGTTCGAACGTGGATGCCGGTGCCAGCGCACGGCCATCGGCGAACGCGGCGGCGCGCACGGTGGCCGGCAGTTTCACGTCCAGCGGCGTGGCGAACGTCGGCGAAGCCTGCGTCGGTTCGCTACCGTCGGTGGTGTAGTGCACCGGGTAGTCGAGGGGATTGGACAGCGTGACCTTCGCGGTACCGGCCTTGCGGTCGTCCTCGGTGGCGATCAGCGGTTCGAACGGCGTCTTCGCATAGCCCAGGCCGATGGCGTCGTAGCGCTTCAGTTGCGTGGGAAGACGTGCGATGAAGCTGGCGAGGTCCTTCTTCGCCGCCGGCGTCCAGCCGGTTTCCGCGACCGCGGCGAGGCGCGGGAACGCATTGTGCTGCAGGCGGGCGAACGTGCGGGTGTGCTCGGTCCACAGGTTGGCCTGGATGCCGAGGATGTGGTGGCGCTGGCTTTCTTCCAGTTCCGCCGGGACCGGCTCGAAGCCGTACACGTCCTGCAGCGTGATCAGGGCCGGGCGGCCCGGCGGTTCGTTCGGCGAAGCGGTCTGCAGGTAGTCCAGGTAGGTCTTGTTGGACGGCGACATCACCACGTCATGGCCCTGGCGCGCCGCCTGCAGGCCACCTTCGATACCACGCCACGACATCACCGTGGCTTCGGGCGGCAGCTTGGCTTCCAGGATCTCGTCCCAGCCGATCAGGCGCTTGCCGTGCGTGGACAGGTACTTCTCCAGCCGTTCGACCAGGTAGCCCTGCAGGTCCATCTCGGTCTTCGCGCCAACCTGGCGCATGCGCGCCTGTTCACGCGCGGAGGCTTCCCACTGGTCCTTGACCGCTTCGTCGCCGCCGACGTGCACGTAGGTGCCGGGGAACAGGGTGACCACTTCGCCCAGCACGTTCTCCAGGAAGGTGATGGTGCCTTCCTCGACGTTGACCAGGTTGGGGAACACGCCCCACTCGTTGGACGGCACCAGCGGCGTATCGATGGAGCCGAGTTCCGGATACGCGGAGATCGCCGCGGTCGCATGACCCGGGACGTTGATCTCAGGCACCACGGTGATGTGGCGCTCGGCGGCGTACTTCACCACGTCGCGGATCTGGTCCTGCGTGTAGAAGCCGCAGTACGGACGCGGTTCGCCGGTCTTCGGATCCTTGCCGCCATCACCCGCCGGGATGCGGCAGCCACCGATCTCGGTGAGCTTCGGGTACTGCTTGATCTCGATGCGCCAGCCCTGGTCGTCGGTCAGGTGCCAGTGCAGCGTGTTGAGCTTGTGCAGTGCCATCGCATCGATGATCTTCTTCACATCATCGACTTGCTGGAAATGACGCGCGGGATCCAGCATGAAGCCGCGCCAGCCGAAGCGAGGCGCATCCTCGATGTGCAGGGCAGGCAGCGTGACGCGGCCCCTGTCGCCTTGGGTGACGAGTTGCCACAGCGTCACCGCGCCGTAGAACAGGCCCCGCTCGTCGTGCGCCTTCACGGTGACGCCGTCGGGCGTGACCTCCAGCGTGTAGGCCTCGGGATTCTGCTTGTCGGTCGCGGCGGCTTCCAGCACGAAGCGGATCATGCCCTTGCCTTCGTCCTGCGTGGTCGCCAATGCGGGGCCGCCTGCGGACTGGAGGTAGGCCGCGAACTGCTGCGCGACACGCGTCGCGGCCTCGCCACTGGCAGACAGGCGTGTGTCCGCGCTGACGCTGAAGGTGCCGTCACCCTTCTGCAGGTCGGCGGGCGCCGGAATCAGCGACGGCGTGATCGGCGTTGATGCAGCAGCGCCGGCGTCGTCGCCGCTCTTGGGTGTGCAACCGGCCAAGGCCAGCAGGGCGAAGGCCAGTCCGGCCAGGGCGCGATGGGCGATGGGTCGTTTCATCGGTGTCCTCGGTAGCGAAGGGCACAGCGTGCCCAAAAAAAGCGGGCCCGGACAAGTCCAGGCCCGTGAGGGAACTTCACGTCGTTACATCGGTGGAGAGATCAGAACTGGAAGCGCAGCGTTGCCATGTAGCGGCGGCCCGTGCGGTACAGGCCGCGCACCAGCTTCTCGGTGTTGGCCACGCCCGGCACCTCGGCATACGAGCGGTACTCGCTGTCCAGCAGGTTCATGCCGTCCAATCCCAGGCTCAGGTTGTCGGTGAGCCTGAAGTTCAGGTTGGCGTCGAGCGAGTCGTAGTCGTCGGTGACCAGGTAATTGCCGCGGTCGACGTTGGTGTAGTACTTCGAACGCCACGAGTAGGTCACGCGGGCGCTGAAGCGGTCGCTCTCGTAGAACGGGCTGAGGTTCAGCTGGTTCTTGGAGTTGTACGGCAGCTGGGCGCCGTTGTCGGCCTCGGCCTCGGCGTAGGTCCAGTTGGCCAGCAGGCCGAAGCCGGGGCCGAAGGTCTGCTGGTACGCGGCCGAGAAGCCCTTGATGGTGGCGCTGCCGGCATTGTTCGGACGCGAGACGTCGTACTCGGTGACTTCCTGCTCGGCCTGGTTGAAGTGCTGTTCCTTCTGCGTGCTGACCAGGATGTAGTTGTCCACCTTCTTGTGGAACAGCGTGCCCGCCAGGATGCCGCCTTCGGCGAAATACCATTCCGCCGAGAAGTCCAGGTTGGTGGATTCGTACGGGTCCAGGTCCGGGTTGCCGCCGCCGCCCGTGCGGGTCTGGTCGCCCAGCCACAGGTAGGTGGACATGTCGCCGTAGTTCGGGCGCGAGATCACCTTGGACGCCGCGCCGCGCAGCACCACGCTGTCGGTCAGGTCATAGACCAGGTTCACGTTCGGCAACACGTCGTTGTACTTCTTGGACGTGGTGGTCAGCTGGTAGCTGTGGACGAAGTTGTTGTCGGCGTTGGCGACGCAGCTGGGCTGGCCGATGCACTGCCAACTGGTGCTGTCCGACTCGGTGCGGACCAGGCGCACGCCGACGTTGCCGCGCAGGCGGTCGGCGCTGAAGTCGGCCTGGACGTAGGCTGCCGTCACGTCTTCGGTCACGGTCCAGGTGTTGGCCACGAACGAGGGATCGTAGAAGGTGCTTGGTGCCGGCATGGTCTGCCACGGGGCCAGCCAGTCGCCGCTGAGGATGTAGTCGGCCAGTGCCCAGCCGTCGATCGTGAAGCGGCTGTTGAGGTCGCCGACGTTGCCGAAACCGCTCAGGTAGTTGCTGGGCAGCGAGCGCGGCGCGAACTGGTCCGCGCTGACGTCGCCATAGCCCTTGATCGACGCCAGCGTCACGCCGGCCATCGACTGCCCGGTTTCATGCTCGCGGCGCTTCACGCCGAACCGCAGCTGGTAGATGGGCGAGTCGAGCAGGATGCCGAAATCGGCCTGGGCGTACTTCTCCTCGTCGCGGGTCGGCTTGGTGACGATGTTGCCGCCCCAGCCGGGGCGCCAGTTCTCGGCGGTGGCCGGATCGGCGTGCCAGCCGCAGCCCCAGGAGAACTGGTTGCAGGGTTCGCCGCGATCGAAGCTGTAGGCGCTCGGGTCGTTGAACGGGCTGCCGGGGTGGGCCGGCGCGAAGTGCCTGGCCACGTCCTGGATGGCGTCGGTCTGGTAGCCCTGGAAGGTGAGGGTAGGCACCTTGCCGGTCAGGTCGTAGCTGTAGTTGGCCTTGTTGAGGAACTCGCCGAAGACCTGGCGACCGGTGCCGCCGCTGGCCTTGGAGGTGCCGGCATGGGCCGAGGCGAACCAGCCTTCGTCCTTCCAGGTGAGCTTGACGTCGTAGGAATCGGTGTCGACCGTGGCCTGGCGGTTGATCAGGTCGTAGACCGTCAGCGCATTGCGGAACGACGCCTGGGTGATCACGCCACCATCGACGGTCAGGCCGGTCATGTTGCCCAGCGAATTCCACGTGTTGCCGTTGAAGGCGAACATGGAGTGGCTGATGTTGTCGTAGCCGGCCTTCACGTCCAGTGCGTTGAACTCGATGTCCAGCTTTTCGTGCGGCTTGAACTGCAGGGACACCGACAGCGTGTCGCGCTCGCGCTGCTGTTCGAAGTAGTGCGCGCTGATCGAGTTCGGCGCCACGGCGTCGGGGTTCGCCAGCAGCGTGTCGCGGCAGGCACCCACGCAGCTCGGCGGCATGACGACGGGCGAGCCGGTGGACCAGTCGTCGCTGGTGCTGGTGATCGAGTTCGGTGCGCCGTCGCGGCTGTTGATGTAGTGGTCGCCGGTCACGGTGCCGTAGGACTCGATGCCGTCACGACGGATGCTCTCGTCCGAGCGCTGTGCCGACACCACCACACCGAAGGTGCTGGCTTCGTTCTTCCAGCCGAACAGGGCCGAGATCGTCGGGTCACCGCTCTCGATGCGGTCGTTGTAGAGGTAGCCCACCGAACCGGACAGGGTGGTGCGCTCCAGGTCCAGCGGCTTGCGCGTGGAGATGTTCACCGTGCCGCCGATCGAGCCTTCGTCCAGCCACGCTTCCGGCGACTTGTAGACCTCGACCTTGCTGACCAGCTGCGGCGCCAGCAGCGAATAGTTGAACGTACGGCCCGGCTGGTCGGTGATGAACCAGTCCGCCGAGGCGACCGTCTGGCCATTGAGCAGCGTGCGGTTCAGCGCCGGATCGGTGCCGAGGATGCTGACCTTTTCGCCCTGGCCGAAGGCCTTGTCGATGGTCACGCCCGGGATGATGGTGATGGCTTCCGCCACGTTGGTGGCCGGGAACTTGCCCACGTCCTCCGCGGTGACGACGTCGATGATCGCGTCCGCATCGCGCTTGGTGTCGATCGCCTGCTTGAGGCTTCCGCGGATGCCCACGACGACCACGCGGTCGAGCTCGGACGCCTCTGCGGTGTTCGGTGCAGCAGGTGCTGCCGCTTCCTGTGCCTGCGCATGGGCCGTGAAGCCCAGGCACGTCACGATGGCGGCGGATAGAACGGTCTTGCGATGCTTCATGATGTCTCTCCCATCATTGCGCGAAGAATATGCGGCCCGATCCTGCGGCCGCCTGTGATGTACCGGGTGGCGTCCCCACGCCCTGCCCGTGATGCGCCTGTTCCGGCGCTCCCCTGGTCTTTCTCCCTTGCCGGCGCGGGGGCGCCGGTAACAACCAAGACACGCCGGCAGGCGAGGGGGCCTGCCGGCGGTCGACCCGCATCAGAACTTGAAGCGGAAGTTCAGGTAGTACTGACGTCCATTGGTGTAGAACGCGTGCGGCAGGTAGCCGGGCACGGCGTCGTTCTCGGTGTAGTACTTCAGCTTCGGATCGTTGAGGTTCAGGCCGTCCAGACTGATCGTCAGCCAGTCGGTGGCCTTGAAGCCCAGCGAGGCCGACACCGTGGCGAAGTCGTCCTGGTAGAAGTTGTCCGCGCGACTGACGCCGGCGTAGAACGAGCTGCGGTAGCTGTAGTTCACTCGGGCATTGAAGCGCGAGTTCTCGTACCAGGCCGACAGGTTGTACGTGTTCTCGGAGGTGCCGTTGAGCGGCTTGCCGCCGTCGGCCTCGCCATCCACGTAGGTGTAGTTGGCGTTGATGCCGAAGTTCTCGCCGATCGGCTGCTCGTACGTCAGCTCGAAGCCCTTGACCTTGCCGTTCGAGTTGACCGGGACCGAAACCAGATAGTCGGCGTAGACGTCCGTACCGGCATCGATGCTCGCCTGCTGGTCCTTGTACTGGATAACGGTGTTGCCGAAGTCGACGTAACCATCCAGATCCATCGTGAAGATGCTGGCAGCCAGCAGCGCGCGAGGAGCGAAGTACCATTCCAGCGACGCGTCGAAGTTCGTCGACACGAGAGGCTCGAGGTTCGGGTTGCCGCCGCTGCCTTCGTGCGTCAGATCGTTCAGGGTGAGCGCGCCGGCCAAGGCCGAAAAATCCGGGCGCGTCATGGTCTTGCTCGCCGATGCGCGCGCGACCAGAGTATCGGTCACGTCGAAGCGGAAGTTCACGCTCGGCAACAGTTCGTTGTAGTCGTTGTCGACCAGAACCGGCAGGTAGGCGCCGAAGTCCGAGCCGGTGATGGCGCCGGGTACGTTCGGATTGACGGACTGGTTGTACAGAATCTCCGTGGCTGTGCGCACGTAGCGCAGACCGGCGTTGCCGCTCCAGCGGTCGCCGCGGAAATTCAGCTGGGCATACAGCGCATCGATGTCTTCCTCCACGCCGTAGACATTGCTGAAATTGAACCGGCCCGGATTGGCGCGATTGGCGAATCGCGCGTTGATCTCCGCCAGCTGTGCCGGCGTGTAGTACCAGATGCCGGTCGGCACGTTGCCACCGACGCCGAAATCACCGGGATACGCACCGCCCGCGCCCGGATAGGCGGCGATGTTCTGCCAGTCGCTCGCCCAGTTCGGGCCTTGGCCGATGGACATGTCGTTGCTGCGCTCGTGGCTTGCACGGCGGTAGCCGAAGTCCAGCGAGGACAGCACGCTGTTGTCGAAGAAGAACTGGCCGTCGACGGAGCCCCAGTCTTCCTTGTCGAGCACGTCGATGCCCTGGTCGCCGAAGATCCAGCCGTTCTGTGGCAGGTGGTTCGCGGCGGTATTGGTGCCGCCCAGCGACCAGTCGATGGGGCTGCCCACGCCATTCATGCTCCAGCTGGCGCCGGCATTGCCCGCCAGACCGGTTTCCAGCACGTCCTGGGTCGGACTGGAGCCCGAGCCCTTGGTGGTGCCGAACTGGAACACGAACTTCAGCGCATCGCTGGCATTCCACTCTGCATCCAGCGCGATGTACTTGGAGGTGGAGACCGCGCCGGGGCGGGAGATCATGTCGTACACGCCGTAGGGCGTGACGGTGGTGCTGGTCACCGGATCGTAGGTGGCGCTGGTCAGCACGCCGTTCGCGATCGTGTAACTGCTGGGTGCCTGTGCGTTGATGAACTGGCTGGCCCACATCATGTAGTTGCGGTTGTAGTTGTCCGCTTCCAGCTTCGAGTAGAACGCATTGACGTTCAGGGTCAGGTTGTCGGTGACCTTGGCCTCGATGTTGGCCACGCCGCCCTTGCGCTTGCGTACTTGCTCGAAGTAGGCGGCACCGATCAGGTTGGGATACAGGACGCCGACCAGATCCGGGTTGCTCATCGCGACGGGCGTCCGGGTGACGCCGTCGGCCAGGAACTCCGCGATCGCGCCGTAGCCGCCCACCACTTCCTGTCCGTCGCGGCGCAGGCTGCGCTCCTCGTTGAACACCTGCACCATGAAGCCTGCGGTGCGCTCTTCGTTGCGCCAGTTGAGCAGCGCATCGAGCTGCGGCTTGGTGTCGCCGGGCAGGTCGGAGTGCACGGCACCGATCGAGCCCTGGATGGTGAGCGGATCGGCGAACTGCAGGGGGCGTCGGGTGATGATGTTCACCGAGCCTGCCGTACCGCCTTCGACCAGCTTCGCCTCGGAGGTCTTGTGCACGACCACGCGGTCCACGATCTCGGAGGGGTACAGCGAATAGCTCACGCTACGGCCCACGTTGGCGACCTGGCTGAGCACGAACCAGTCGCCGGTACCAATGGTGTGGCCATTGACCAGGGTCTGGGTAAGGCTGGGATTCGTGCCGCGCAGGCTGACCCGGTCGGCTTCGTCGAAGCCGCCTTCGCTGGCGCTCGAGGAAGCGATGTTGACGCCCGGCAGCTGGCGCAGCGTGTCGGCCACGTTCTTGGCGGGCAGCTTGCCGACGTCCTCGGCGGTGACGACCTCGACGTGCGTGGCGGCGTCGCGCTTGGCGTCGAGTGCTTTTTCGATGCTGCCGCGGATACCGGTCACGACGATGGTGTCGAGTTCGGTGGCGTCCGGCGCGGCGGTCGCGGCAGCGGGAGTGTCCTGCGCCTGAGCCTGCACGGCCATGCCAAGGCACGTCACGATGGTGGCCGAGAGAATGGATCTACGGTACTTCATGGTGTCTCTCCGATCTGCTTGAGTGTCGGCAGCCATCGCTTGCGCTGTTCCGCCGTGCCTGGTCTTGCGTTTCCCATCATCGACGGCGCGCCAGCCCCGGCTTCGCCGCTACCGCATGCGCCTGTGCCGGCGCCCTCTTCTCACTCGTCTTGTTGATGTTCCAAGTACCAGCGGGCCGCACCGATCACACCCAGCTGACCGTGCTCCACGACTTTCACGGGAATGCGTTCCAGCGCCTCGCGCATCGATCCCTTGTTGAGGAAGCGAGGCACGAAGCTGCTGCCGATCAGGACATCGCGGATCTTCGGCAGGATGCCGCCGGCGAGGTACACGCCGCCCTGCACGCCGTACAGCAGCGCCATGTCACCGACCACGCTGCCCAGCAGTCCGCAGAACACGTCGAGGCTTTCGCGCGCCAGCGCGTCCTCGCCCGACTGCGCGGCCGCCGTGATCTGGCCCGGGTGGGTGTAGGGCGAGGGCGGTGCGCCACGCACAGCGCGTAGCGCGGCGTGGAGATTCATCAGTCCGGGGCCCGACAGCGCCTGCTCGACCGGCACGTGCGTGCGGGTCTTCAGCATCTCTTCCAGCAGCGACATTTCCAGCGCATTGCCGGCGGTCAGCGCGGCCTGGCCTGCTTCGGTGGCGAGCACGACGGCGCGCTTGCCGGCAGGGATCCAGACGGCGGCGCCGAGACCGGTGCCCGGGCCCAGGATCAGCGTGGGACCGTGCTTCGGCGCGATGGCCGGCCCGGTCAGCTGCAGTACCTCGCTGGCGTCCATCTGCGCGGCGGCGTGCGCCACCGCTTCGAAATCGTTGACCAGGCGGACGTCGTCGAAGCCCAGTTGCGCGCGCAGTCCGGCCGGCGACAGGCGCCACGGCAGGTTGTTGGTGATGACCGTGCCGTCTTCCAGCGCATAGCCGGCGCTGGCGATGACCGCACGCGCCACCCGCGTTGCGCCAAGGCCAGCGATGAAGTCGGCGACGATGTCGCCGAGGCCGGCGTGCTCGGCACAGGCGTACTTGCGGTACTCCAACACGCTGACCGGTTCGCCCGGATCGCGGCTGCCGCGGACGAGGCCGATCCGGACGTGCGTGCCGCCGACATCCGCCGCGATGAAGGCGTCGTGCGCCCCGCTGATGGCATCCGTCGGCATTGGATTGGCTATGGCGACCACACGTCTCCCCACATGTTCGCGGCCGGGACGCATGCATCCCGATGTGGCCGGAGTGTGGAAAGTGTTTGACAACGTTGTCAAGGCTCTGTCATGAAATAGCCGCCTTGCTGGCACGGAAGCATCGCGAAACGGAAACAATCTCCGTATTCAGCGAATCATTGCATCCAGCAATGGCGTTAATTGTTGAATTGGAAGGGGGATTTCGGGCAAGTCCTGCGGGACTTGATGCTGCAGTGCACGACGCCGCTGCCATCACATTGATGGTTTCGGCGCGGCGACATCGGCGGTATTTCCCGATTCCACCGATTGGCTTTGACAACGTTGTTCCCGATGTCCGACGCTCTGGCGCCAGGCATCGCCAGTCCAAGGGGATTCCATGACCACCGCAGCCGGTTCCGGCCCGCTCCGCTCGCTCGCCATCGTCGGCGTGCTGTTCTTCATCATCGGCTTCTTTACCTGGATCAACGGGCCGCTGATCACGTTCGTGCAACTCGCCTTCGATCTGGACGAGGTGAACGCCTTTCTCGTACTGATGGTGTTCTACCTGTCGTACTTCTTCCTGGCGCTGCCCGCGGCGGCGCTGCTCAAACGCACCGGCATGAAGAAGGGTTTGGCGGCCAGCCTGTTCGTGATGGCGGTCGGCGCCGCGATGTTCGGCGAGTTCTCCACCCAGCGCTGGTATCCCGGCGCACTGTCCGGCCTGTTCGTGATCGGCGGTGGCCTGGCACTGCTGCAGACGGCGGTGAACCCCTACGTCAGCATCCTCGGCCCCATCGAAAGCGCCGCCCAGCGCATCGCGCTGATGGGCATCTGCAACAAGGTCGCCGGCATGCTGGCGCCGCTCGTGCTCGGCACGCTGGTGCTGCATGGCGTGGGCGACCTGGCCGCGCAGGTCGAAGCGGCGGATGCGGCCGGCAAGGCGGCGCTGCTCGATGCGTTCGCCGCGAAGATCCACCTGCCGTACCTGGTGATGGCGGGCATCCTGGTGGTGGTCGCCGTCGGCATCCTGTTCTCGCCGCTGCCGGAGGTGAAGCCGTCGGAGGTCAACGCGGTACCCGTGTCGGAGGCGGCCGGTGACGAGCGCGGCCTGTCGCGATTCCCGCACCTCTGGCTTGGCGTGCTGTGCCTGTTCCTCTACGTGGGCGTGGAGGTGCTGGCGGGTGATGCGATCGGAACGTACGGAAGGGGCTTCGGTCTGCCACTGGACCAGACCAAGCTGTTCACCACCTACACGCTGTTCGCGATGCTGGCGGGATACCTGGTCGGCTTGGCGTTGATTCCGCGTGTCGTGTCGCAGGAGCGCTACCTCGCCATCTCCGCCACGCTCGGCGTGCTGTTCGCGTTGGGCGCGTTGCTGACGCACGGCTATGTGTCGGTCGGTTTCGTGGCGGCGCTGGGCTTCGCCAACGCGATGATGTGGCCGGCGATCTTCCCGCTGGCGATCAAGGGGCTGGGCCGGCATACCGAGATGGGTTCGGCGCTGCTGATCATGGGCATCGCCGGTGGCGCCATCCTGCCGCAGGCGTTCGCGGTGCTGAAGCAGCACTACGACTTCCAGGGGGTGTTTGCCGGCCTGGCCATTCCCGCCTACCTGTACATCCTCTACTACGCGCTCGCCGGGCATCGGGTGGGTAGCGCGAAACGGGCGGCGACGGCCGTCCCGGAACGCGGCATCATGGCGGACTCGCCTCCATGACGGAAACGCCCATGCGCCGACCCACCATCAAGGACGTCGCCGAACGCGCGAAGGTCTCGCTGAAGACCGTGTCCCGGGTCATCAACAACGAACCGTCGGTGCTGCAGGGCACGCGTGCGCGCGTGCTGCACGCGATCGCCGAACTGGACTATGAGCCCGACCAGTCCGCGCGCAACCTGCGCAGCGGCACGCCGTTCGTGATCGGACTGGTGTACGACAACCCGAACCCGTACCACATCATCGGCGTGCAGAACGGTGTGCTGGCGGCGTGCAAGGAGACCGGCTTCGGCCTGCAGATCCATCCCGTCGACTCCACCTCGCCGCTGCTGGCGGAGGAGCTGGTGGAGTTCGTGCAGCGCTCGCGCCTGGCGGGCCTGGTGCTGACCGCGCCGATGTCGGAGCGCGCCGATCTGGTCACGGCACTCGCCGCACGCGGCGTGAAGCTGGTGCGCATCATCGCGGCCACCGAGGACCCCGAGGATGGCCTGCCCTGCGTCTACGTCGACGACCGCGACGCCGCCTACGAGATCACCGAGCACCTGATCCAGCTGGGCCACCAGCGCATCGGCTTCCTGTGGGGCGGACTGGCGCACCGGTCCAGTACCGAGCGCTACGCGGGTTACGAGAAGGCGCTGAAGGACTACGGCATCACGCTCGACAAGCACCTGGTGGTGCCGGGCGACTATACGTTCGACGATGGCTTCCGCGGCGCGCGCCGCCTGCTGGCGTTGCGCGAGCCGCCGACGGCGATCTTCGGCTCCAACGATGAGATCGCGGCCGGTGTCCTGGCGGCCGCCAAGTCGGCCGGCATGAACGTGCCCTACGACCTGTCCATCGCGGGCTTCGAGGACAGCCCGTTCTCCAAGCAGTCGTGGCCGCCGCTGACCACCGCCAAGCAGGCGACGCAGGACATCGCCAAGCAGGCCGCGCGCCTGCTGATCGCCGGGCTGCGCACCGACGCTTACGACGACAACCCCACGCCCGTGCACAACCAGGGCTTCGTGCCGCAACTGGTCGTGCGCGGTTCCACCGCACCGGTCCGCCCGCGCGCGGAACGACCTGAATCGCCTTCGACATGACGACATCGCTCCCCGCTCCCGCCGACACGCTGATGCATCAGGAGGCCGCACAGGCCTCGACCATCATCGCCGACCAGTACGCGCGCAACGCCGACACGGTGAAAGCGCTGGCTGCCGATCTCCGTCGCACCCCGCCGCCCTTCGTCGTCACCTGCGCGCGCGGCAGCTCCGACCACGCCGCCACCTATGCGAAATACCTGTTCGAGACGCAGCTCGGCGTGGTGACGGCTTCCGCCTCGCCGTCGGTCGGTTCGGTCTATGAAGCCAGGCAACGGCTGGAGGGCGCGCTCTACGTGGTGATCTCGCAGTCGGGCAAGAGTCCCGACCTGCTGCGCAACGCGACCGCAGCGAAGGAGGCCGGCGCGCGCGTCGTCGCCATCGTCAATGTGGCCGATTCGCCGCTGGCCCAGCTGGCGGACACGGTACTGCCGATGCATGCCGGGCCGGAGCGCAGCGTGGCGGCGACGAAGAGCTATCTCGGTTCGCTGGCCGCGATCCTGCAACTGGCCGCGTACTGGAAGGACGAGGCGCCGCTGCACGATGCCGCGCTCGCCCTGCCCGACGCGCTGCGGCGCGCCTGGCAGGCCGACTGGTCGCCGCTCACCGACGGACTGGTCGGCGCGCACAACCTGTTCGTGCTCGGCCGCGGCCTCGGCCTGGCCGCCGCGCAGGAAGCCGCGCTCAAGTTCAAGGAAACCTGCGGCCTGCATGCCGAGGCCTACAGCTCGGCCGAGGTGAAGCACGGCCCCATGGCGCTGGTCGGCCCCGGCTTCCCGGTGCTGTGCTTCGCGCAGCCGGACGAAACCGAAGCCGGCACGCTGGCGCTGGCGCAGGAGTTCCGTGGTCGTGGCGCACAGGTATGGGTGGCTTCGCGCCAGGGCGACCTGCTGCTGGTGGAAGCGCCGCATCCCGCCTGCGCGCCGCTGCTGACCGTCCAGAGTTTCTACCGCGCGATCAATGCGCTGGCATTGCGCCGCGGACACAATCCCGACGTGCCGCCGCACCTCAACAAGGTCACCGAAACGGTATGAACGCACTGCGTCCCGCCACCGCGCTCTGCAATGCCCGTGTACTGACGCCCGACGGCTTCGTCGAGGGGCTCGCCGTGCTGATGCAGGGCGGCCTCATCGTCGACCTGGTCGCTGTCGAAGCACTGCCCGCCGATGCCACCCGGCAGGATCTGCAGGGCGCTTCGCTCGTGCCCGGCTTCATCGATGCACAGGTCAATGGCGGCGGCGGATCGCTGTTCAACAACGATACGAGCGTCGATGCGATCCGCACCATCGCGGAGGCGCATCGACGCTTCGGTACCACCGGTCTGTTGCCGACGCTGATCAGCGACGATGCCGAGGTGATGGCGCGTGCGGTCGAGGCGACGCGCGCCGCCATCGAGGCCGCGGTACCGGGCGTGCTCGGCATCCACCTGGAGGGCCCGTACATCGCGCCGGCGCGCAAGGGAACGCACAACGCGGCGAAGTTCCGCGTGCCGGACGACGGTGAAGTGGCGATGGCGACTTCGCTTGACAATGGCGTGACGCTGCTGACGCTGGCGCCGGAGCAGGTGCCCGCCGATACCATCCGGGCGATGGTGGATCGCGGCGC
Source organism: Pseudoxanthomonas sp. LjRoot143 (assembly GCF_964252945.1). Classification (NCBI taxonomy): domain Bacteria; kingdom Pseudomonadati; phylum Pseudomonadota; class Gammaproteobacteria; order Lysobacterales; family Lysobacteraceae; genus Pseudoxanthomonas; species Pseudoxanthomonas sp. LjRoot143. Next base: position 4,238,565 of record NZ_CAXUPM020000001.1, read on the forward strand.
GATTGTCGTGGCGGGTCATACCGCCGCGACGTACGAACAGATCCGCGACGGCATCGAAGCCGGCGTGTCCGGCTTCACCCATCTGTACAACGCGATGTCGCCACTGCAGGGGCGCGAACCCGGCGCGGTCGGCGCCGCGCTGGAAGACGATGGCTGCTGGTGCGGGGTGATCGTCGACGGCGTGCACGTGCATCCGGCCAGCCTGCGCGTGGCGCTGGCGGCCAAGCCGCGCGGCAAGGTGTTCCTGGTGACGGACGCGATGCCGATGGTGGGGTCCGACGATCCTGCCTTCGATCTCTATGGCGAGACCATCACGGCCGTGGATGGCGTGGTGCGCAATGCCGCCGGTTCGCTGGCCGGCTCCGCGCTGGACATGGCCACCGCCGTGCGCAACAGCGTGCGCCTGCTGGGCCTGCCACTGGACGAGGCGGCGCGCATGGCGTCGACGTATCCGGCCGATTTCCTGGGGCTGGGCGATACCCACGGACGCATCGCGCCGGGCTGGCGCGCCGACCTGGTCGCGCTGGATGCGGACCTGCAGGTGGTCGGCACCTGGATCGGTGGCGAATGACCTGCGTCGCATGAGCGCCGCGCCGACCCGATTCGCGTCTGTCGATGCGCTGCGCGGCCTGACGGTCGCCGCGATGCTGCTGGTCAATACGCCGGGCGACTGGTCGCATGTGTATGCGCCGCTGCTGCATGCCGAGTGGCATGGCGTTACCCCGACCGACTTGGTGTTTCCCTTCTTCCTTTTCATCGTCGGCGTGTCGATCGCGCTGGGTGTGCTGCCGCGCGCTGAAGCGGGCGTGGCCCGGGCGGTGCTGGTCAGCGCGGTGCTGTGGCGCGCCGCGAAGATCGTCGCGCTCGGCCTGGCGCTGCACCTGCTGGCGTACCTGCTGCTGGACCGGCCATCGTTCCGGCCCTGGGGGGTGCTGCAGCGGATCGGGCTGTGCTTCGCCGTTGCTGGCCTGATCGCGCTGTACCTGAAGCCGCGCGCGCAGTGCGCACTGATCGTTGCGTTGCTGTTGGGCTACTGGGCGCTGATGGCGCCCTGGGGCTACGACCCGTTCACGAACCTCGCGGCGCGCGTGGACACGGCGCTGTTCGGCCCGTGGCTGTACCAGTGGGATTCGACATCGATGCGGGGCCAGGATCCCGAGGGGCTGCTGAGCACGCTGCCCGCGGTCGCGACGGTGCTGTTCGGCCTGCGCGCGGGTGCCTGGCTGCGCGCAGGCCAAACAGCGACGATCGGTGGAACCGGCATCGCACTGATCCTGCTGGGGCTGGCGTGGTCGCTGGTGTTCCCACTGAACAAGGCGTTGTGGACATCGTCGTATGGGGTGTTCACGGCGGGATGCGCGATGCTCGCGCTGGTGGTGGCGCACAGGCTGGTGGATCGACAGGGGTGGCCGGCCGTCGGGCGGCGCTTCGGCGTGAACGCGATCGCCGCCTACGTCGGCGCCGCGGTAATGACCTACCTGCTGCTGGGTCTCGGCTGGATGGGGCCGCTGTACCAGCAGGGCTTCGCCGGATGGATGACGCCGCGGTTCGGTCCGCAGGTGCCCTCGCTGGCCTTCGCGCTGGCGTTCGTCGCGGCGTGGTGGGTGGTCGTCCGGGAGATGGATCGCCGCCGCTGGTACCTCAAGGTCTGACGCAGCGTTGCTAACGCCGCCGTCCGTCCCGATGGCGTATAACGGCAGCCAGTCACCCGCTGGATGTCCTGCATGAAGATGCCGCTGCTGCTCGCCTGCTGTCTGTGCCTGTCCGCGTGCCAGCGCACGACCGTGGACGAAGAGGGGGTGACAGCGGTGGTGGCCTCCCGACCTGCCTCCGTGGCCCGCCCGACGTCGGTCGCCGTGTCGCCCCCTCCGGCCGCGCCGGATACCGGACGGGTGATGGCTGGCCTTTCGCGCGCACGTGCCGTGCCCGACCCGCCGTTCACCAGCACGCCGGTCGCCACGTTCAACGAACCGTGGGCAATGACCTTCCTGCCCGATGGGCGCCTGCTGGTGACGGAGAAATCCGGCAAGTTGCGGTTGGCCAACGTCGCCACGGGACAGGTCGGCGAGGTCATCGGCGTGCCGGCTGTCGCCTACGGTGGGCAAGGTGGGCTCGGCGACGTACTGCTGCATCCCCGTTTCGCCGACAACCGTTTGGTCTACCTCAGTTATGCCGAAACCGGCAGTGGCGGCACGCGTGGTGCCGCGGTGGCGCGCGCGACCCTGCAACTCGATGCCAGCGGCAACGGAGGCAGCCTGTCAGGCCTGCAGGTGATCTGGCGTCAGCTGCCCAAGGTGAGTGGCGAAGCGCATTACGGGCACCGTCTCGCATTCGGTGCGGACGGCAAGCTGTGGATCACCTCCAGCGATCGCCAGGCGATGACGCCGGCACAGGACCTGCAGTCCGCGCTGGGCAAGCTGATCCGGCTCAACGACGACGGCAGCGTGCCGCCCGACAATCCGTTCGCCGCGCAGGGCGGCACCGCCGCGCAGGTATGGACGCTCGGGCACCGCAACATGCTCGGGATCGCGTTCGACAATGCCGGGCGCCTGTGGACGCACGAGATGGGGCCGGCGGGCGGTGACGAACTGAACCTGATCGAGCGCGGCACCAACTACGGGTGGCCGGTGGTTTCAAACGGCAACCATTACGACGGCACGGCGATCCCCAACCATTCGACGCGCCCGGATTTCAATGCGCCCGAAGCCTGGTGGACGCCGGTGATCGCGCCGGCCGGCTTCGTGATCTACTCCGGCAATCTGTTCCCGTGGTTCCGCGGCAAGGGGTTCATCGGCGGCTTGGCATCGCAGGCCCTGATCGAGATCGAGTTCAACGGCACGCAGGCGCGCGAATCGCGGCGCTACGCGATGGGCAAGCGCATCCGCGAAGTCGAGCAGGGGCCGGACGGTGCGCTGTGGCTGCTCGAAGATGGCAGCGGCGGACGCCTGTTGAAGCTCACGCCGAACCGCAGCTGATCAGCGTGCGGGATGCGCGCGCGCGTCGGCGGCCGCGGCCGCCTGCTCGCGGCGGTGGCGGATGTCGAGGTGCAGGCTGTAGGCCGCGGTGAAGGCCGGCAGCAGGTTCTGCAGGACGCCCACGGCGTCCTGCTTCGACGAGAACAGGAAGTAGCCGAGCGCCATCAGACTGCCGCACAGGCTCATGTACCAGAACAGGCGGGGGATCACCGGGCGCCGTGCGCGCCGCGAGGCGACGAATTGCACCAGCCAGCGTGCACCGAACAGCGCCGCGCCGGTCAGGCCGATCAGTTTCCATGGCGTCATGTGCAGGCCGGTCCACGCCAGCGACACCAGCTCCTGGTCCATCGCGTTCATGGCTTGCGCCCCAGGTTGAGCTCGCTGATGGGGGTCACGTGGCTGCGCTGGATCAGCCACGACACACCGACCAGGTCGCGGATGCCGACCAGCGCGCGGCCGAGGTTGGTGTACTTGGATTGACCGGCGCCGCGTGGCCGGTGCGAGACCGGCACACTGACCGTCTGCCAACCGGCACGCTGCATCAGGGCCGGCAGGTAGCGATGCATGTGGTCGAAGTAGGGCAGATCGAGGAAGGCGGCGCGTTCGAACAGTTTGATGCCGCACCCCGTATCCGGCGTGTCGTCGTGCAGCAGGCGCTGGCGGATGCGGTTGGCCCAGCGCGAGGCCCAGCGCTTGCTCGCGGTGTCCTTGCGGTCCACGCGCCAGCCGGCGAACAGACGGACCTGCGGACTGGCGGTGGCGCGTGCCGTCAGCAGTCTGAGGATGTCGGCGGGGTCGTTCTGCCCGTCGCCGTCGAGCGTGGCGATCCAGGGCGACAGCGCGTGCTTCACGCCGGTGCGGATGGCCGCGCTCTGGCCGCTGCGCTGCTGGTGCAGCAGCACGCGCAGTTCCGGCACCTCGGCCTTCAGGGTGGTGAGCACGTCGCGGGTGCCGTCGTCGGAGTGGTCGTCCACGCAGACGATGTCGAACGCCACCCGTCCACGCAGGTGGAACACCACTTCGTGGACCAGCGCCCCGATGTTCTCGAGTTCGTTGAAGACGGGAATGACGATGGAGAGGCTCGTCATGGCGGCATGTCTCGGGTTGGGTGGCGTCATGCTCTTCCCCGACAGGTCAGGAAAATGTCGTGGTCCGGCCGGTAGAGGGCCGTCTTCACGTCGGTCAGGCCCAGGACGGTGTGGAACAGGTCGTCGTGGCTGTGCGAACCGGTCGCCTGCCGGCGCAGGCAGGCGGAATCCAGGGCGGTCGAGGCGCGCCAGCCGTCGGAGAACCAGGCCACCATCGGCACCTCAAGCTGCTCGCGCGGTGCGATCGAGTACGGCATACCGTGCAGGTACAGCCCCTTCTCGCCCAGCGATTCGCCGTGGTCCGAGACGTAGAGCAGGGCGGTGTCGTAGTCCTCCAGGCCCTTCAACTGGTCGATGGCGGACGCCACGACGTGGTCGGTGTAACGCAACGCGTTGTCGTAGGCATTGGTGATCTGCGCGCGCGTGCAGCGGCCCAGGTCCGACGTGGTGCAAACCGGCGCATAGACGCCGAAGTTCCGGGGATAGCGTTCGGAATAGGTGGGCCCGTGATTGCCCAGCATGTGCAGCACGATGACCCGGTCGCCTTTCTGCCGGCGCGCGGCATCGGCCAGGTCCGACACCAGGATGCCGTCGTAGCAGCGCTTGCCGTTGCACAGGCCGGCATCGGTACGCGCATGCAGATCTTCCACGGGCAGGCCATCGCACACGCCCTTGCAGCCGGACTGGTTGTCGCGCCACAGCGTGGCCACGCCCGCGCGATGCAGGACGTGCAGCAGCGACTGGTGGCTGCGGATCTCGCCTTCGTCGTAGTGCTCGCGCCCCTGCGGCGAGAACATGCATGGCAGCGACACTTCGGTGCTGCTGCCGCAGGCGGCGACGCGCGGAAAGTTCAGCACGTCGCGCTTGGCCAGTTCCGGCGTGGTCTGGCGTGCGTAGCCGTTGAGGCCCCAGTTGGCCGCGCGCGCGGTCTCGCCGACCACCAGCACCAGCAGGCGCGGCCGGCGCATCGTGGCGGCCGGCGACTGCACGGCGTCCTCGCCGATCGGCAGCAAGGCCCGCTTGTGTCCCGGCGGATCCTCACTGACGACCTTGATCAGCGACACCAGCACGTTCGCCGGCGTCACCAGGTAGCGCACCTCGCGCTGGTTGCGCAGGAACGCGGTCAGCTGCTGGGTCGACGGCAGCACGCCGACCACGCCGACCACCACCATGCCGGCAAGGAACGCGGCGCGAACACCGAACGTGCGCGGCCAAGTGCGCTCGCGCAGGCGCACGCGCCAGATCACGATCAGCGCAGGTAGCGCGGTGAGCAGCGGCAGCAGGGCATCGACGCCGAGCAGGTCGCTGGCCTCGCGCCAGTCGGTGTGCAGCACGTTGCGGATCATGTCGGCGTCGATGTAGATGCCGTACGCCGCCATGTAGTGGCCTGCCAGCGCGGCTGTCACCACCAGCACGGAGAGCACGACGCGTGCCGTGCGGCGCCACACCAGCAGCGACAGCCATACGCCGTGCACGGCGGTGACCAGCAGGAACAGCGACAACGCCCAGCGTCCCTGAAGCCACGGCTGCGGCGCGGCGGCGTGCCAGAACACCGTGTTGGCGAACAGGCTGAAGTACAGGCAAGCGAAGAGGATCAGGCTCTCGGACGACACCATCGGGCGCACCCGCAGCAGCACGCGCGCGCGCTGCCAGCGTGAGGGTATCGCTGCATGATCGAGGACCGAGGCGCTCACGTGCGTGCCTCCATGGAACGGCGGGCGTTGCGCCATGCGCCGATGCGATCGACACCACAGGCGATGGTCCAGCAGACGCCCAGGCTGGCGATGTCGTGCGACAGGAAGTGCGCACCGCGCAGCTGTTGCGCGAGCCCGAACACGGCGCCGGCCAGCAGTCCGCCCGCCAGCGCGACGTGTCGCCAGCGCGGTGCGGTATGCAGGAAGAAGAAGTACGACGCGACCCAGGCGTAGCCGCTGGCGGCGTGCGCGGCGGGAAAGCAGCCTGGCGTGCCGAGTTCGGCCGGACGGTGCACGAACAGCGGAACGAGCGGGCGCTGCCCACCGAAGCCGGCGAGATCCCACGGGCAGTCCATGTGCGTGGTGGCCTTCAGCACGGCCACGCAGGCGGTGGATAGAAGGACGGCCAGCAGCAGGCGTGCGGCGGGGCGTGTCCAGCGCTTCGCGGCGGGCATGCGCCAATGCCACAGCGTCGCGGCCAACACCGCAGCCCAGGCCAGCTGGCTCACCAGGCGACCGCCCCGATGCAGCACTGTCTCCAGCAGCAGGCTGCCCTTCATCGACCAGGCATCTCCCTGCTGGTGGAACAACCACGATGCCCAAGGCTGGTCGAGCGATTGCGCGGCCAGCCATGCCGCGACCAGGAAGATCATCGAGACCGGCAGCAGCCCCGGCAGGCGCTGCTCCGGCATGACCGGGAAGGAAGACGAAGGAGCGGACATGCGGCGCGTGCGAGAGGGGGTGCGCGCATGCTGGTCGCCGCGATGTCGTAACGCGGTCGGACCCATGTCGGAGTCGGGTTAAACGCTGCGCATGCCGACGTCCCGCACAGACGGTGTTGCTGAACGTTCAGTCTTCGCTGACGTCGGCGGACCAGGTGGCCGGTACGTCGCAGCCTGTCATCCATGCGTTGCCGGGTGCCAGGATCCAGTTGCGCCGGTTGGAGGCGCCGACGTCGACGACCCGCGACGGATCCAGGCACGGTCCGATGGCGTCCTTGCGCAGGAACAGCCAGCGCGTGTCCGGCGCCTCGAGCAGCCATGCATGCGCGTGCTGCCACTGGTCCACCCACGGCTGCTTGAAGCCGAAGTCGGTGACCGGCCGGTCCGCCTGCAGCAGGTGCTGTTCGCGCCAGCCCAGCATCGCCAGTTCCGCCTCCGGGCCGATGCGTTCGCCGACACGCCGCATCAGCGCCTGCGCCGAGCTGTCCGGACTGATCGCCGGCATGAAGCCCAGGCCGTACGCCGTCCACAACGCCGCCGTCACCGCGACCAGGGCCACGCCCACGCGCCGTCGCGCCGCGATCGCGACCAGTGCGGCCGCGATGGCGAATCCGAGCAGCCATCGACTGAGCTGCGAAACCGTGATCATGTCCATGCCACGGCCGTCGACCAGCGCGTGCAGCCGCTCGGGCGGGGCGCTCATCAGCCACAGGCCGAGCGCACCGGTCACGAGGATCAGCACCGACACATACGCCCACAGCGTGATACGCACGCCGCGAAAGCGCAGCAGGCCGGGCAGCAATGGCGCGGCCGCGACGGCGAGCGCCGGCAGCATCGGGAAGATGTAGACCTCGCGCTTGCCCGGACTGGCGCTGAAGAACAGCAGCACCAGTAGCGCCCAGCCCAGCAACAACGTGTGGCGTGCGTCGATGCGCTTCAGGCGGCGCCACCAGGCCGGCAGCAGCCACGGCACCAGCAACACGCCGGGCAGCCACAGCGTCAGCATCGTCTGCAGGTAGTACCAGGTCGGCTTCACGTGATGCCAGGCGTTCGCGTAGCGCGTACCGGTCTGCTTGAACAGCATCTCGCGCGCGTAGGCGTGCAGGGCGGGGTCGCTGGAGGACAGCGCCGTCGCCAGCATTGGCACCAGCCACACGCTGGTCCCCAGCAGAAAGCCGGCGATGCCCGCCAGCGCATGCACGCCCCGGTGCGCCGGCAGGTCCTGCGGCGACTTCCACCGCACCCACAGCCAGGGAATGAACAGCAGCAGCGGCAGGAAGCCGACGCCCTTGGTCACCGTGCCCAGACCGGCGGCGAACGTGCCCAGCAGCAGCCACCACGGACTGGGTTTTTCCAGCAGATAGCGCAGCAAGGCCCACAGCGACAGCGTGGTCATGCCGACCAGCACCATGTCGATCTGTGCGCGCTTGGCCTGCAGGGCGAACTGCAGGCAGACGAACAGGCCGAGCACCGCATACGGCACCGCCCTGCGGCCCCACAGCCGTCGTGCGAGGTCGCCGCTCAGCGCCAGCGTCAGCAGGGCCGACAGCAGGGATGGCAGCAGGAAGGCGATATGCCAGTCGCGAACCAGCAGATAGCCGGCCGCCTGCAGCCACATGAACACCGGCGGTTTCTCGGCGTAAAGCTCGATGCCGCGATGGGGGAACAGCCACTCCCCGGACTCCACCATGGTCCGTGCCGCCAGCACGAAGCGGGGCTCGTCCGCCGGCATCGGCTCGCGCAGGCCCAGCCCCGCCAGCAATGCCCACACCATCAGCGCAGCGAGCAAGGGCGCCTGCCAGCGCGGCGCATGTCGGAGGTGCATCGATCGCATGGGTGGGGGCGGGTCCGGCAAGTCGGCGCGCGATGGTGGATCATGGGAGGTAAGAGATTCGTCGGAACTCCGACGTCGCTTCGACGTCCGGCCCGCCATGCTGCCGGTCCTCTTTCCTCGCGCAGGTCCTGCCGATGCGGCTGCTGGTGATCGAAGACAACCGGAACTTGGTGGCGAACCTGTTCGACTACTTCGAGGCACGCGGCCACACGCTGGACGCGGCCCCGGACGGAGTCACCGGGCTGCACCTGGCCACCACGCAGGCCTACGACGCGCTGGTGCTCGACTGGATGCTGCCGCGGCTGGAGGGCCCGGAGGTCCTGCGGCGGCTGCGCGAGGAACACGATTCCGGCCTGCCGGTCATCATGCTGACCGCACGCGACGAGCTGCCCGACAAGATCGCCGGCTTCCGGGCAGGTGCCGACGACTACCTGACCAAGCCGTTCGCCCTGCCGGAACTGGAGGTGCGGCTTGAAGCCCTGATGGCGCGCACGCAGGGTCGCCAGCGGCGCAAGGTGCTGGAAGTGCACGACCTGAAGCTGGACCTGGCCACGCTGGAGGCCACCCGCGGCGGGCAGGTGCTGCACCTGTATCCCGCGTGCCGCAAGCTGCTGGAGACGCTGATGCAGGCCAGCCCGGCGGCCGTCACCCGCCAGCAACTGGAACATGCGCTGTGGGGCGACGATCCGCCGGACGGCGACATGCTCCGTTCCCACATCTATGAGTTGCGGCGCAGCGTCGACGGGCCGTTCCCGGTCAAGCTGATCCAGACGTTGCCGCGCACCGGCTACCGCCTGGCCGTGCCGCACGAGGCGAGGGACGCATGACGTCGCGTCGCAGCCTGCATACGCAGATCCGCCGCCTGCTTGGTGGCTACGCGGTATTGCTGGCCGTCATCATCATCCTCGTCATCGCCGATGATTTCCTCGAGGACCGGGTGTGGAAGTCGCTGCTCCAGCGCGAGATCGCCGCGCACGTGCAACGGGCAGCCGAAGACCCCGCCCACGCGTGGGAGGACACCGACTCGCTGCAGCTGTACAGCGTGCCGGGGCGCGAGCCCCCGCCCGGCCTGTCCATGCTTCCGGAAGGCGTGCACGACGACTTCTGGTTCGATGGCCGCGAGAACGTGGTGCTGGTCCAGCAGATGCAGGGCGTGCGCTACTTCGTCGTGCGCGACATCACGGGGATAGAAACGATCGAGGATGCCGTACTGCTGGGATCGCTTTGCCTGGCGCTGGTCGCCCTGGTGATCATCGGTGTGCTGGTGGCACGCGGTGTCCGCAAGGCCCTGCGCCCCCTGTCCGACCTGGCCAGTGACATCGGCGCGCTGTCGCCCGACCACACGGGGCAGCAGGTCGGACTGTCGGAAGGCGCGAGCTCGGAGCTGCACGTCATCACCAACGCCATCAACGATTACCTGCGCCGCCAGGACGACTTCGTCGAGCGCGAGCGCGTCTTCATCGACACCACCAGCCACGAACTGCGCACGCCGATCGCCATCATCGCCGGCGCCAGCGAACTGGCGCTCGGGCACGACGACCTGCCGGCGCCCGCACGGCAACAGGTGCAGCGCATCCACCGCACCGCGCGCGATGTCGAGCGTCTGGTCGCGCTGCTGCTGACGTTGGCGAAGGATCCGGCCCGCCTGTCGCGCAGCAGCGAGGTCGTGCCGCTGCATGAGCTGCTGCCCGACATCATCGACGACCATCGGCATCTGATGGTCGACAAGGATCTGTCCATCGTCATCGACGATCTGGCGCCCTGCAGCGTCTCTGCACCACTGCACATCGTGCAGGCGGCGATCGGCAACCTGCTGCGCAATGCCATCGAGAACAGCGACAGCGGCGAAATCCACGTGGGCCTGGACGGCGATGCCACGGTCACCGTGCAGGACCCCGGCCATGGCATGACGCCGGAAGACATCAGTCGCCTCTATGCGCAGATGGCGCGCGGTGGCGGTCGCGAGGGGGGAGGCATCGGCCTGGACCTGCTGGCGCGCCTGTGCGAGCACCTGGGCTGGACACTGTCGATCCAGTCTGCGCCCGGCCGCGGAACGATCAGCAGGTTGCGGCTGTCGCGTTGACGCCGTCCTAAGGCGCCGGCGATAGCATGCCGGCGTCCTTCACCGGAGACTTCACATGATGCGCCTCCTTTTCTGCACGGGCTTGCTGGTACTCGCGGCTTGCAAGGCGCAGGATGCGCCCACGCCATCGGCCGCCGAGGCTCCCGATGCCCCTCCTGCTGGATCCGCAGCGGACACACCCGCGGAGGCTCCACCGGCGGCCGCACAAGCCGCCGTGGCGCCCCCTTCGTTCGATTGCGCCAAGGCGGCGTCCGAGGCCGAGAAACTGGTGTGCGGGGACGCCGAACTGGCGGCGCTGGACCGCCAACTTTCCGAGCGCTATGCGTCATCGAGCAAGAAGGACCCCGCCACTGAGCGTGGCTGGATCAAGGGGCGCGACGACTGCTGGAAAGAAGAAGACGCACGCTCATGCGTGCGTGATGCTTACAGGACGCGCCTGGTGGAACTGGCGATCAATGCGCCCGATGTCATGGTCCCGAAGGCGGTCGAGTTCCGATGCACGGACAATAGCAAGCCGTTCACCATGGTCTTCTACAACGAGATTGACCCAGTCGCGGCCGTCATGACATGGGGCAGCGATCAGGCGATCGTCTTTCCGCAGCCAGCCGGAAGTGGCTCCAAGTACGGTCGAAAAGGCATCGAGTACTGGGAACACCAGGGCGAGGCGAGTGTCGACTTCTACGGCAACAGATTGAGTTGCAAACCGTTGCCGTGAGCTCAAGCCCGGACGATCCGCCCGGGCCCATTCGCCGGGTCAGCGCACGCGACGGTAGCGCACTTCGTTCTGGCGGTCGCCGACCTGCGAGGTGACGAAGCCGTCGCGCGACTGGTCGATGTTGAACGCGTTGTTGCCGACGTTGAGATAGCCATCGTTGATCCAGCCGTTGATGGTCTGCCCGTTCGCTCGCCCCGTCGCTCGCCCGCTGCTGTCGATGGTCAGGGTGACGTCCGCGTTGTAGAGCGGGTTGTAGCCTTCGAACGTACCTACCATCCAGCCGGGGACGTACGAGGAATGGCGCGCGCCCTGGTAGCGGTTGTCGTCGTACTTGTCGTCCTTCTTGTTCGCATTCGAGGCGATCGCGCCCAGGATCGCCGCGCCGATCAGCACGCCTGCCGCTACCTTGGCGTCGTTGTTGTCGTGGTGCCCGGATGAGCTGGTGTGCACGCGGAAGCTCGCACGGCAACCGTCGTCGACCCAGATCTCCCGGCGGTTGTAGTCCCAGGTACGTCCCTGCGTACACGCAGTGCCGGAGAGCTGGCGATCCAGCGTGACGTAGCCAGCTGTCGAGATCGGGCAACTCTGGTACCGGTCGTTGCGGCTTTCGCAGGTGATGTAATCGTCTGCGTAGGCGTCGGCTGTCCAGAAGCCGACAGCGGCCAGGCAAACGGAAAGAAGGGTGCGCGTACGATCCATGACGGGCTCCTCGAAGGGTGGTGTGTGGTGGCGCGCGGCTCCCCAAGCCGCAGGCCCACCATACCCGCAAACGCGATCCCGAGGGCCTGTTACTTCAACCGCCGGTCTGACGGGCGCGATGCACCGCCGACACGCGCGCGGCCTGCACGGCAGTCCCGATCTCGGGGCCCGTCATGCCATCGCGGACCACATCGCGCGCGCCGACGCTGCACGCCGCCTCGTGCAGGCGGACCAGCTCGCGGCCCTGCGGATAGTCCGCGTCTTCGTTGCCGCCGCGGCCGCGCTTGTCCGCCTCGCACACGGTCGCCAGCCACGGGATGCGTTCCGGCCGCCGGAACGCATCGCAGCGGGTGAGCAGCTCGACCACGGTCGCATCGCGGAGTTCGGCCAGGCGATGCACGTTGAGGTGCTCGCGGCACGCCATCACCGCCAGCTCGCGATGGTCGACGGGGACCTTGAGCCGCTCGCAGAGCGCGATCACCGGCTTCACGCCCGCGTGTTCGTGGCCGATGTGTTTGGGCAGCACGTCGGCCGGCGTCAACGCCTTGCCGAGGTCGTGCACCAGCGCTGCGAAGCCGATGCGCGTGTCGCCGGGCGCGAGCCGCGCCGCCATGTCGCTGACCATTTCCTGATGGATGCCGGTGTCCACCTCCGGGTGGTACTCCGCGCGCTGCGGTACGCCGTAGAGCGCATCGACTTCCGGCAGCACCACGGCCAGCGCACCGCAGGCGCGCAGCGTGGACAGGAACGCCGACGGGGTCGTCGAGGCCAGCGCGCGACGCAACTCCTGCCACACGCGCTCGGGCACCAGCGCATCCAGTTCGCCGCTGGCGACCATGTCGCGCATCAATGCCATCGTCTCCGGCGCGATCGTGAAACCCAGCGACGCGAAGCGGGCCATGAAGCGGGCCGCGCGCAGCACGCGCAGCGGATCCTCGATGAAGGCCTCACCCACGTGGCGCAGGACGCGCGCCTCGATGTCGCGCGCACCGCCATAGGGATCGACCAGCGTGCCGTCCTCGTCCTGCGCGATCGCATTGAGGGTGAAGTCGCGCCGCTGCAGGTCTTCCTCCAGCGTCACCGAGGGATCGGCGTCGACCACAAAGCCGCGATAGCCGCGGCCACTCTTGCGCTCCGTGCGGGCGAGCGCGTACTCCTCGCCCGTCTCCGGATGCAGGAACACCGGGAAGTCGCGGCCCACGGCCTTGAAGCCATCCGCTTCCATCCGTGCCTGCGTCGCGCCCACGACGACCCAGTCGCGGTCGCCCGGCGCCAGGCCCAGCAACCGGTCGCGTACTGCGCCACCGACGAGATAGGTTTTCATGGCGACATGATGCCGGATGCGCGTCGCCACTGTCTGCGAGTGGGACATCGCTCCCACAGGCCCCACGCCGCTGTCAGCTCTTCGGCATCTGTGCGGTCGGGCAGGTGAAGGCCTTGCGCTTGGCCTGCACGCGGCCCATCAGGCGGTCGCTCACCGGCAGCGCCGTGCCGTTGAGGCGCCAGTCGTAGATCACGCTGAAGGCCAGCACGCGCGCGACGTACTCGCGCGTCTCCTTGTAGCTGATCGTCTCGATCCAGATGTCCGGATCGAAACCGGGGCGCTGCGACTGCCAGCGCGCTGTCGGCGCCGGCCCTGCGTTGTAGGCGGCAATGGCGACATAGGGCACGCCGTACTTGTCTTCCATCTCGCGCAGGTACGCCGTACCGATGGCGATGTTGGTATCCGAGTCGTACAAGCTCGCCGCGTCGGCATACGGAATGCCGAGCCGCCGGGCGACACCGGCGCCGGTCGACGGCAGGACCTGCATCAGGCCCATCGCATTGGCACCCGAGCGCGCCTTCGGATTGAAGATGCTCTCGGCACGGATCTCGGCCGCGACCCACGCCGGATCGATGTTGTGCTTCGCCGCTTCGCGCTTGATGGTGTCATCGTGATGCAGCGGGAAGCGCAACCGGTACAGACGCTGTTCGTCGGGCTGCTTGCCCAGCGAGAACACGGCCCGGTCGAACCAGCCGTTGTCCTGCGCGACCTCGACGGCGATGCGGCGCTGGGTGTCGTCGAAGCGCGACAGTGCATCGTTCCATTCCGCGGTCGCCCAGCCGGGGCGTTCCAGCTGCCACAGCTCCATCGCGCGCACGATGGCGGGATCGCGCGCGACCGCCTGCTTCGCCGTGGCGGGATCGTTGGGGATCCACGCGCACAGCGCATACGGCTGCTCGAGCCGGTCGGCGGCCAGGAAGCCGTGGAAGGTGGGATTGGAGGCGGTCTCCCGGAACAGGCGCTGCGCACCGGCGCGATCGCCGGTCTTCTCACTCATGCGCGCTTCGAAGTAGCGCCAGCGGGAGTCGTTGCGCTGCGCCGGCGGCATCTTCCGCAACGCTGCGAGCGCGGCCGGCCAGTCGCCCCGCGAGAGCGCCTCGCGCACGCGCCATTCGTGCAGGCGTTCGTCGTAGGCCGATTCCGGGACGTTGCCGAGCCGGCGCGCGGAATCAGGTCCGTAAGACGCGACCGTCCACAGCGCGATCTGGTACAGCACCTGGCCACGCTCGCCTTCGCCCAGGCCCAGCGCGTCCGCATATTGCGGCAGCACGCGCTCGGCGGTATCGGGATCGCTCTGCGCGAGCTTCGCCAGTCCGGCGGCCGCCATCCGGCGGCTGCGGTCGGTCCTTGGCCAGTTCATCGCACGCGGATGGACCGTGTCGATGAATGCGGCATAGTCGTTGGCGAGCGCGGCCTCGTCGGCCGGCAGGCCGCGCGCGGCACTGCGCATCACGCCGGTCTGGCGTTCAGCGGCGGCGGCCTCGATGCGCTCCCACCGCAGTGCCGGTGCAAGCGCACCCTGGCTGGCGAGCAGGTTGAACACGGGGTCGCAGCCATCGGGCAGCGACTTGGCACCCTTCCGCCAGAGCGCCTGCGCCTGCTCGGTCCAAGCGGCGTCCGTGCGGCCCGTCGCCTGGCGTGCCTGCAGGTGCGCGCATTGCAGGGCAGCGCTGTCGGTCGGTTTCCATGCGCCGAGGAAGGTGGGCCAGTCCTGGCGCCGCGCGAGCGCGGCGAGCCACAGATTCCGGAACTGCCCCGCAACCGCCTGACCGTCGTAGCGCGCCAGGAAGGCCTGCGCCTGCGCCGTCGATATCGCATTCGGGTCGCGGCGTAACGCGGCGAACTCGACCCACCCGTAAAGCGGATGGCGAGCGAGGGCGGACGAGGCGGTGGCGTCGATGCGACCGGCCTCTGCGGCGGCGAGCGCATCGCGCATCGCGGACCGCTGCGCGTCGAGCGACTGCGCGTGGAGGACCGGTGCGGCACACAGGCCTGCGAGGGCAGCGAGTACGATAACAGAGGGAAAACGGATCATGCCGGGACTATACCCAAGCCGCCTGAACCGACCCGTAGACAGCCGTGACGACGAGGTGGTGAGTGGAAGGTGTATGGATTTTCCCGGTGCTCGGCGTGCTGGCCGGCATTCTCGCGGGCCTGCTGGGGATCGGCGGTGGCCTGGTGCTGGTCGCCGCGCTGGCGTGGATCCTGCCGTTGCATGGCATTCCGAAGGAGGCCGCGATGCACGCGGCACTCGCGAGTTCACTGGCGAGCATCGTGCTGACGGCGACGTCGTCGGCATACTCGCACCATCGGCGCGGCAGCGTGCTGTGGCCGACGGTGGCCTGGATGGTGCCGGGCCTGTTGCTGGGCGGATGGCTGGGCAGTGGACTGGCGGTCTATCTGGACGACGACGTCCTGCGCTGGATCGTGGCGGGCTACTGCTTCATCGCCGGTGCGCAGATGGCATTCGGAAGCAACGCGCATCCGGAAGGGCGCGGCGTGGCCGCACCCCGCGGGCCGGTGATGAGCCTGGCGGGTTCGGTGGTCGGTGCGGTGTCGGCGGTCGTGGGCATCGGCGGCGGCAGCATGACCGTGCCGCTGCTGGTCGCGCGGGGCGTGCAGCCCGTGCGTGCGGTGGGCACCTCGAGCGCCTGCGGCGTCGCCATCGGCCTCGCCAGTGCATTGGGCTATGCGTTGCATGCGCCGCCGGGTGCGTTGCCGTCGCATGCGGTCGGCTACATCTATCTGCCTGCGGCCATCGGCGTCGCGATCGCCTCCGTGATCGCTGCACCCTACGGCACCAAGCTCGCGCACCGGATCGGCGGAAAGGCGTTGAAGCGGGTGTTCGCCGTGTTCATGGTGGTCATGGGTATCGCCATTGTCGCCAGCGGCTGAAGACGGCGACCGATGCTCTACATGCGTTTAGTCGTTAATGCTCGTGACGATGGCGTGTAGAAACTCCGTGTAATCGTATTTACTCGCAGATAATCACCGTTACCATTTTTAAAACGGTGACTTGTTTCCGTTGTCGGCGTTTTACCGATTCTTTACAACGAAGGACAGGCCGCTTTAGGCGAGTGCCGTGCGGCCTGCCCCTTTCCGGAGAGAGAATCCATGAACACGCGCCGCCACACCCTGGCTTCGGCCATTCGAATCGCCGTGCTCCTCACCCTGCCCGCCACCGCCGTGGCGCAGGAAGCCACCACGCTCGACACGCTCACCGTGACCGGCAGCCGCATCAAGCGTGCGGAAATGGAGGGACGCGTCCCCGTGCAGGTCTTGTCGCGCCAGGAGATCGAACGCACGGGCCTGACCTCCATCGGCGACATCCTGCAGGAACTGACGGGCTCCGGCTCCGCACTCAATACCAAGTTCAATTCGTCGGGCAACTTCGGCTTCTCGCCCAACGGCGACGGCGTCGGCGCGGGTTCGGCGCAAGTGGACCTCCGCAACCTCGGGCCGAAGCGCGTGCTGGTGCTGGTCGATGGCATGCGCTGGGTCAACGAGTCGTCCGCCTCCGGCGTCAGCGCCGCGGTCGATCTCAATACCATTCCGCTCGCGCTGGTCGAACGGATCGAGGTGCTGGAGGACGGAGCGTCATCGCTGTACGGTTCCGATGCGATCGCCGGCGTGGTCAACATCATCACGCGCCGCAACTTCGACGGTGGCCAGATCACGCTGAACTATGGCCAGTACGACAAGGGAGACGGCGAGGTCACCGGCGCCGATGTCGCGTGGGGTTTCGACAACGAACGCAGCAATCTGTTCCTTAGCCTGAGCTATACCGAGCAGAAGGAAGTCAGTTCGGCGGATCGCTACATCTCGTCCATTCCGATCCAGGGAGGAAGCTCCCGCATCCTCGGTGGCCGCTACGCGTTCACCGATCCCAACGGCAACGAGTACGACCTGTCGGTGAAGCCCGGACAAACCAACCCGGTCTACACGCCCAACCTGCCGGACTGCGATTCGGGTGTGGCGCGCACCGATGGCTTCCAGTGCTTCGACTTCGGCCGCGACGCGTTCAACTACGCGCCCTACAACCTGCTGATGACGCCATCCAAGCGCATGGGCGCATTCGCCCAGTACCGCTTCTCGATCACCGAGGAACTGAACTTCTACGCCAAGGCGCTGTACAACCGACGCGAGTCCACCAATCAGGCTGCCCCCGAGCCGATCGACCTCGGGCCCGGCGCGGGCACCAGCTACACCGCCGACCTCGTCATTCCGGCCAACCATCCCTTCAATCCCTTCGGCTTCGATCTGATCGGCAGCGGACCGAACGGCAACATCGGCACCATCCGCCGTCGTCCGATCGAGGGTGGGCCCCGCATCTTCGAGCAGGAAGTCGATACGCAGTATGTGGCGGCCGGCCTGGAAGGATCGTTCGGTGGCGAGCGCCAGTTCTTCTGGGACGTCAACGCGGCTTTCAGCAAGAACGAGGCCGAGCAGACCAACTACGGCAGCTACAACGCACGCAACATCGCCATCGCACTGGGGGATCCGGCCGTGTGCGCGGCGACCAGCGGTTGCACGCCGCTGGACATCTTCGGCTTCGACACCATCACCCCGGCGATGCTGGCCTACATCAGCCCACTGTTCCGCGATCGCAGCGAGCAGAAGCTGACGCAGGTCACCGCCAATCTCAGTGGTGCACTGTTCGAGGGTTGGGCGGGCGATATCGAATTCGCCGCCGGCGCCGAATACCGCAAGTACGAAGGCGCCTACAACCCCGATCCGCAGACGGTGGCCGGCGAGTACAACGGCGTGCCGTCGTTGCCGACCTCCGGCGAGTACGACGTCAACGAAGCCTACCTGGAGTTCAACGTGCCGCTGTACGCGCAGCAGGGCGGCGCGGGCAAGATCGACCTGAGCCTGGCCGGGCGCTACTCGGACTACTCCACGTTCGGCGGCGAGTTCACGCCGAAGTACGGTCTGCGCTGGCAGGTGGCCGAAGACCTAGTGCTGCGCGCGACGTATGCGGAAGGCTTCCGTGCGCCGTCGATCGGCGAGCTGTACGGCTCGCAGAGCCGCTTCGATGCGCTGCTGGTCGATCCCTGCCTGGTGCCGCCGGGTGCGCCGGCCGGCTCGCTCGCACCGGTCGCCTGCCCCGGCGTGCCGGCGGGCGCCCGGCAGAACGATCCGCAGATCCCGGTGTTGACGGGTGGCAATCCCGAGCTGTCGCCGGAAACCGTGCGCAGCTTCAGCGCCGGCTTGGTGTTCAGTCCGTCGTTCGCGGAAGACGCGGCGTGGTCCGACAAGTTCGACATCGAAGTGACGTACTACCGGCACAACCTGGAAGGCGCCATCCAGGCCATCGACGCGCAGACCCAGCTGAACCTGTGCGCGACCACCCAGGATCCGCAGTACTGCACGGGCATCAACCGCCTGGCATCGGGCGAGATCGATACGTTCGCCAACTTCCTGATCAACCTCGGCTCGATCCGGACCGATGGCTGGGATGCGGACGTGTTCTGGACGCTGCCGGAAACCAGCGTCGGCCGTTTCAAGCTGAGCTGGCAGAACACCTTCGTGACGCGTTACGAAGCGCGTGGCGCCGGTGGCCAGGTGCAACCGCAGGGTCCCGGTATCGTGGTGAACGACACCGCCATTCCCGAATGGACCTCCACCGCCACGCTGGACTGGAAGCATGGCAACTGGAACGCCGCCTGGAGCGTCCGCCACCTGTCCGAGATGGAGGAAGCCTGCCTGGCGGCGGATCCGGCGGCGTTCTGCAGCACGGCCACCACCAACACGCTGGCCGCGACGACCTACCACGACCTGCAGCTGGGCTACGAGTTCGAGTGGCTCAAGGGCTTTCAGCTGACCGGTGGCGTCAACAACCTGTTCGATGAGGATCCGCCGGTGTGCACGTCATGCTCGCTCAATGGCTACGAAGCGTCGACCTACGACATCCCGGGCGGCCGCTTCTTCTACGTACGGGCGAACCTGCGGTTCTGAGGCAGGCGAACCGGATCGCAGCACAGGACGCCGGCATGTGCCGGCGTCCTGCTTCCGGCGCACGCCGGGTCGAGTAGGATGCCGAGGAGGTGGTCAGGGGCGGTCATCGGATGGGCATGCCGGTCGACAACATGAGTGCCACGGGGAGGGTGGACCACCGGCGTCGCCGTCGCGCGTTCCATCTGCTGTTGGCGACCGGGCTGATCATGGCGTCGCTGGGCCTCGGCTGGGGCGTGTTCTTCGCATCGCGTGGCGCGTGGGTCGTGGCAGCGGTGGAGACGGCGCTCGCGGTGCTGGGCGTGGTGGTGATCGTGATGGCGCGCCTCCGTCGCACGCGCGCGGCGTCGTGGCTGGCATTCACGGGCCTGTTCGCACTGCTGTGCTTCTTCTCGGCGTTCCTGGATGTCTCCACTGCAGCGGTTCCCAGGACGGTCCATGTTTTCCTGCTGGTGCTTGCCGTGTGTGCGCACCACGTGTTCCGCGATGAGCGGCCGTGGCTGCGCTACGGCGTGGTCACGGTGCTGATGGGCGTGTTCGTGTTCTTCGCCGCTGCGCCGGTCGGGACGCCGGACCGCTTCGCGATCACCGAAGACGTGCGGCGCATCGGCATCTGGATCAACCTGGCCACGGCGGCAGCCAGTCTCCTGATCGTGCTGCGGCTGGCCGAAACCGACGTCGCCGAACACCGCGCGCTGCACCGTGCCCTGCGCGATGCGCTGTCGCAACGCCGCTTCCTGCTGCTCTACCAGCCGCAGGTCGATGCAGGTGGCCACATCATCGGAGCGGAGGCCTTGCTGCGTTGGGATGATGCGCAACGCGGGCTGGTCCGCCCCGCCGATTTCATGCAGGCGGCAGAGGACACCGGCTTCATCCTGCCGCTCGGCCAGTGGGTGCTGCAGGACGCCTGCCGCCAGTTGGCGGAATGGCGGCGGGAGCCCGCGCTGCATCGCATTCGGCTGTCGGTGAACATCAGCGCGCTGCAGCTGCGGCAACCCGATTTCGTGCAGCAGGTGGACGATGCGGTGACGCGCAGCGGCATCGATGCCGGGCTGCTGACGCTGGAGCTGACCGAAAGCGTGCTGGTGCACGACATGGACGATGCCGTGGACAAGATGCGGGCGCTGCACGTGATGGGGGTGCGCTTGTCGCTGGACGACTTCGGTGCGGGTTACGCCTCGCTGTCCTACCTGCGCGACCTGCCGTTCGCCGAGATGAAGATCGATCGCGCGTTCACCCGCGGGATCGTGCGCGATGCGCATGCCGCCTCGATCACCCGCAACCTGCTGCAGATGGGGCGCGACCTCGGCATCGACGTGATCGCCGAAGGGGTCGAACAGGACGAGCAGTTCGCGCTGCTGGGTGAGCAGGGGTGCCGGCTGTACCAGGGTTACCTGTTCGGACGACCGATGGAGGCGGCGGCGTTCCGCCAGCGCGTGGCGGCGGCGCCTTGACGGGCCGCAGCGGGATCAGCGCAGCGCGCTGTCCGGCACGTCGATGTCCATCGCGAGCGCCAGATGATCCGAGTTGGCCGCCGGCATGGCGCGGGCGTTGTCGCCACGCAGGCCTTCGCTGAGCAGGATGTGGTCGATCGCGCGCTGCGGGCGCCAGCTGGGAAACGTAGGCACGCAGAAGGCGGGCGGACGCAGGCGGGTGCGCTTGTAGAGCAGCTCCATCTCCGGCGTGTCGGGCACGCAGTTGAAGTCGCCCATCAATACCGCGTGCGGATGGTCGGACAGCAGTTCACCGATGAAGGCCAGCTGCGAGCGACGCGAGTTGGCGCCGAGCGAGAGATGGGCGACGGCGACGGTGAGGCCTTCATCGCCGTCGCCGAAGCGCGCCACCAGCACGCCACGGCCGCTGATGCGGCCGGGCAGGCTGTGGTCGGTGACTTCCACCGGCTCGAGCTTGCTGAGCAGGCCGTTGGCGCTGCCCGCCACGCGCGCGACATTGCGGTTGGGCTGGTGCGTCCAGTAGTCGAAACCGGCGCGCTCGGCCAGATAGTGCGTCTGGTTGGTGAAGCCCGAGCGCAGGCTGCCGGGATCCGCCTCCTGCAGGCCGACGATGTCGTGCTCGCCGGCCAGCTGCGCGATCGCATCCAGGCTGCCGCGCTTGTTGCCCGCCGGCAGCGCGTGCGACCAGCTGCGGGTCACGTAGTCGCTGTAGCGGCGGGTGCTGGAGCCGGCCTGGATGTTGGCGCTGAGCAGGCGCAGTCTTCGCGCTGCCGCGGGAGCGGATTCGGTCATGGAAGTGGGGGCTTCCGTGGCGCTCAGCGCTGCGCGCGTTCCATGGCGACCAGGTGATCGGCGATGCGCAGCACGTCGGCGTAGGTCTGGCCGCCGGTGACGCGGTACTTGCCGTTGACGATGATGGTGGGGGTGCCTTCGATACCGGTGTTCTTCGCGAACTGCATGCCGCGGGCGACCTGCGCGTTGGTGCTGAAACCGTTCATCAGCGACACGAACTCCTTCGCGTCCACGCCGTACTGCTTGGCGTACCAGGCGGCGATGGTCGCCGGATCGGTCGGCGGCTGGCCTTCGCCCGGCAGCGTGCGCTGCAGGTGGATGGCGCTGAACACCGCGTCATGGCTCTTGTCGGCCACACCTTTGGCCTGGGCGGCGTAGTACGCCTTGGCGTACGGCGCCCACACCGGACCGAACACGACCGGCACGTAGGTGACGCGCACGTCGGCCGGCTGCTTCTTCTTCCACGCCGAGACTTCCGGGGCGAAGCGGGCGCAGGCCGGGCAGACGTAACCGAACATCTCGACGACCTCGACCTGGCCGTTGAGCGGCGCGAACGGCTGGCCGTTGGGGATCACGACGTAATCCGTGCCCGCGACCGGCGCCGGGCCCTGCGGCGGCAGGACTGGATTGGTGTTCGGCGCGGCGCTGGCCTCGGCGCTTTCGCCTGCGGCGGGCGTGGCGGTGTCGGCGGGCGCGGGGGCGGTCTCGGCGGCGGGCGTGGCGCTGGCGTCGGTCGCCGGGGTGGCCGGGGCTTCCGGGGTCGGCGTGGTGTCGGTGGAGGGCTTCGGGCCGCAGGCTGCCAGCAGCGGCAGCAACAGGGACAGCATCAGGACGTGGCGGGACTTCATCGCGCGAACTCCGGAGGATCAGGGAAAAGGGGTGCCGGTCAGGCCGGGGACATCACATTCTGCATGGCGCCCGGGGTGGCTGCCATGACGGTGTCATCACTTGCGGCCGCGTTCCCGGGCCACGAGGCGATCGACGATCTTCAGCATGTCGCTGTAGTTGCGGCCGCCGATCACGCGGTACTTGCCGTTGACGATGAGGGTGGGCGTGCCCTCCACGCCGGCCGCGCCCACCCAGTCGCGGGACTTGGCGAGCTGCGCATCGACCTCGGGGCCACGCAGGGCGGCCATGAACCTGGCCCGGTCGACGCCCTGGCTGGCGTAGAAGCCGGCGATCTCGTCGGCAGATGCATTCTGGATGGGCAGGGAGCCGACCTTGTGCAGGGCGTCGAACACGGCCTGGTGGGTGCGCTCCTGCACGCCCAGCTGTTTCGCGGCGAAGAACGCGCGCGCATACGGGATCCAGTAGCCTCCGAACGCTGCGGGCACCGGCGTCAGCTGCACGTCGCGCGGCAGCGTCTTCTTCCAGGCGGCGAGCGTGGGCTCCAGGTGGGCGCAGTGGATGCAGGTGTAGCCGAACACCTCGGCCACCTCGATCTTGCCCTTGGCGGGCGCGAAGGGAGTGCCATCAGGGATCACCACGTAGTCCTGGCCCTCGACCAGCGGGGCGGGCGCCGGCGGCGCGGCGAGTGTGGTGGCCGGCAACAGGGCCAGCAGGGTGATCAGCACAGGCAGCAGACGCGACGCCATCGGGACTCTTCCTCTGTATGCGGGCCCGCCGACCGGGCATCCGCTGAAAAAAGAAACGCCGGCCATGGTGGGGCCGGCGCGATGAACAGGAGCTTGAACCTCCGGTCGCGCGAGGCGACGGAGGTCCCGGGATTACTTGCCGCCGGCCTTGCCCGCCGCGAGATCGTCGGCGCGGGCGTGCAGGCCCTGCAGGTAGCTGGCGAGCGCCTGGATTTCCTGCTCGGTCAGCGGACCGGCGACCTGCGCCATGATGTTGAAGTGGGCAGCATCCTTCAGCGTGGTGGTGCCGGCCTTGTACTCGGTCAGGCGGCGCACGGTGTAGTCCTGCATCTGGCCGCCGATGTGCGGGTAGGCCGGGCCCGGGTTGCCGGCACCGGTCGGGCCATGGCACGCCATGCAGGCCGGCACGCCGCGCTTGGCGTCACCGTTGCGGTACAGCTGCTGGCCGACTTCGTAGAACTTCATGTCCTTGTAGGGGCCATCGGCGACGACGCTGTCGTCCGCCAGGCCGGCACCGGACTTCTGGGTGGCGAAGTAGGCGCCCACGTCGCGCATGTCCTGCGCGCTGAGCATCTGGGCGAACGGGGCCATCACGGCCGCCATGCCGGTATTGCGCTCGCCCGAGGCGAACAGCGCCAGCTGCTGGGCGACGTAACGCTCGCTCTGGCCGGCGATGCGCGGGTACTGCGGGTCGCTCGGGTTGCCGTCGGCACCGTGACAGGCCGCGCAGGCGGCCGCCTTGGTCTGGCCGGCCTTGGCGTCGCCCCAGGTGGTCTTGGCAAGGTTGATGTCCAGCGGCGCGGTCTCGACCGGCGCGTTGTCCGGCACCGGAACCACGGTGGTCTGTGCAAAAGCGACCGCACCCACGGCCAGTACGGCCAGTCCGGCAAGTCCAATAACGCGAGCGTGGCGCATGCTAAAGCTCCGAAACCCTTGACTGAGACGGCACCCGGAGGGGCCGCGAAACCGCCGAATTATCGTCGCGGCGGCCCGTTGCGGTCAATTCAGCATGGCGGACGGGCCGGCCCGTGCGATCCTAGCGGCATGTCGAACCCCCTGAATTCCGCCAGCTACCTGCTCTCCGCCCATACCCCGCGCCAGTTGCCGGAGGACGGCGGGTCCGAGGTGGCCTTCGCCGGCCGGTCCAACGCCGGCAAGTCGAGCGCGCTGAACGCGCTGGTCAACCACAACCGCCTGGCCCGCGTGTCCAAGACGCCGGGACGTACCCAGCAGCTGGTGTTCTTCCAGGTCCATCCCGAGCGTTATCTGGTCGACCTGCCCGGTTATGGCTACGCCAAGGTGCCGCAGGATCTGCAGGCGCACTGGCAGGCGTTCATCGATCGCTACTTCCGCACCCGCGAAGCGCTCAAGGGCCTGGTGGTGGTCATGGATATCCGCCATCCGCTGAAGGACTACGACCGCCAGATGCTGGGCTACGCGGTCCAGCGAGGCCTGCCCGCCCACGCGCTGCTGACCAAGGCCGACAAGCTGGGCCGCGGCCAGCAGGCGCAGGCGCTGCAGGCGGTGAAGAAGGACCTGTTCTCCTCCTTCGGCGACACCGTCAGCGTGCAGACGTTCTCGGCCGAGTCGAAGCAGGGCGTGGACGAAGCGCGCCTGGTCGTCGGCAACTGGCTGGGCCTGTAAGCGTCCGCCAGGCGGATCGTCCGCTGTCGGCCTTGTTCGTCGCATAGACCTCCACCCGGCATCCCGCCGTGGAGGAGTCCGCCATGCGTTGTATTCCCCTGTCCTCTTTCGTCCTGTTCCTGGTCGCGGGTGCGGCCCTTGCCGCACCTCCGCCGATCGCACCGGCGCGGGTGGCGGCCGAGCAACTGCAGGTGGTCTCGCCGGCGAACACCGATATCGGTGGCAGCGCGGCGCAGCGCTTCGCGCAGGTATTCCATCTGCCTGTCGAGGGTTACCTCAGCCATGTGATGGTGCCGGCCAACTGCGGTGCGGCCCGGCTCCTGCGGGTGGAGATCGAACTCGTCACCGGCGATGTGCCGAATGGCGTGGTGGTGGCCACCCAGGAGGTACCGGGCACGGCGTTGAATGCCTACGGCCAACCGGTGCCTGGCATGCGGATGGTGGAGTTCGCCCAACCGGCACTGCTGCCGCCTGGGCATTACGCGTTCACGCTGACCGTGCCTGCAGGACGCCGCACCGAATACTGCATGCTGTGGCTGGCGCCCTCCGGTGATACCTATCGATCCGGCAAGGCGTACTTCATTGCCCGCGGCAATCCGCCGCACTGGATCGAGCTGTTCGATGCGGCCGGCTCGCGCGATCTCGCGTTCCAGGTGTTCGTGCGCCCGCTCTGAGGTGCGGGTGCGCGCGATCGCGACCATGAATGGGATGCTGCGGCGTTCCGATGGCGATGAACGCGTGAGGGTGGTCACGTTATAGTGCCGCCCTTGCGGCGCCACCCGTCGGCGCCGCACTCCCCTTGCGAGCCCTGCCCTTGTCCAGCCCCAGCCACGTCGCCGACACGCTGATCACCGACCGTACCCAGCTGGTCGACTACATCGCCTCCGGCGAGAAGCCGGTGCAGGACTGGCGCATCGGTACCGAGCACGAGAAGTTCGGCTTCCGCCTCGACGACCTGCGCCCGCCGACGTTCGACGGCGACCGCGGCATCGAGGCGCTTCTGAAAGGGCTGACCCGCTTCGGCTGGGAGCTGGTCGACGAAAAAGGCCGCGTCATTGCCCTGACCAAGGACGGCGCGTCGGTCACGCTGGAGCCGGCGGGCCAGCTTGAACTCTCCGGCGCGGCGGTGGAGACCATCCACCAGACCTGCGTGGAAGTCGGCAGCCACCTGAAGGAAGTGAAGCAGGTGGCCGACGAACTGCAGCTCGGCTTCCTCGGCATGGGGTTCCAGCCCAAGTGGCGCCGCGACGAAATGCCGTGGATGCCCAAGGGCCGCTACCAGATCATGAAGTCGTACATGCCCAAGGTCGGCCAGCTCGGCCTGGACATGATGACGCGCACCTGCACGGTGCAGGTCAACCTGGACTATTCCAGCGAAGCGGACATGGTGAAGAAGTTCCGCGTGTCGCTGGCGCTGCAGCCGATCGCCACCGCGCTGTTCGCCGACTCGCCGTTCACCGAAGGCAAGCCTAACGGTTACCAGAGCTACCGCTCGCACATCTGGACCGATACCGACGCCGACCGCACCGGCATGCTCGACTTCGTGTTCGAAGCAGGCTTCGGCTACGAGCGCTACGTCGACTACATCCTCGACGTGCCGATGTACTTCTCCTACCGCGACGGCATCTATCACGACGCCAGCGGCAAGTCGTTCCGCAAGTTCCTGCGCGGCGAACTCGATGTGCTGCCGGGCGAGCTGCCGACGCTGCGCGACTGGTCCGACCACCTGACCACCGCGTTCCCCGAAGTGCGGATGAAGAAGTTCCTGGAAATGCGTGGCGCCGACGGTGGCCCGTGGAACCGGCTGTGCGCGCTACCTGCGTTCTGGGTGGGCCTGCTGTACGACGATGCCGCGCTCGACGCCGCGTGGGACCTGGTCAAGGATTTCTCGCTGGAAGAACGCCACGCCCTGCGCGACGGCGTGCCGAAGCATGCGCTGAAGCTGCCGTTCCGCGGCGGCACCGTGCGCGATCTCGCCCGCGAGGCGGTGAAGATCGCCATCGGCGGCCTGCAGCGTCGTGCGCGTCTCAACAGCAAGGGTGTGGATGAAAGCGGCTTCCTCGATGCGCTGGTCGAGATCGTCGAGGCGAACGAGACGCCGGCCGAGCGCAAGCTCGCGCTGTTCCATGGCGAATGGAACGGCGACATCGACCGCGTGTTCCGCGAGTTCGCCTACTAGCACCAAATCGGGGCGCGGAGATGGGGCCGGGCACGCCTGTCCTCGCTCCCGGGATCTTTGCGTTCATGTCAGCGATGGACCGGCTCGCAGGGAGACCTGCTGTCCGGTGACAGGGGGAGACGGCGCGGAGCGCCGTCGTGGCGCGTGGCGTAGCCGGCGAGCGACGCATGGATCAGGTTCCCGTAACCCAACTGCTCAAGCGCGCACGCGAAGGCGATGTCCGCGCTGCGGACGCCGTGTTCGCCAGCCTGTACGACGAACTCAAGCGGGCCGCGCACCTGCAGCTGCGCCGGCACCACGACAATCTCGACACCACCGTGCTGGTGCACGAAACCTATCTGAAGATGGCGACCGGCGAGCGCCTGGCCGCCAATGACCGCGCGCACCTGCTGGCGATGTCGGCGCGTGCGATGCGGCAGGTGCTGGTGGACCATGCCCGCATCGCCCAGGCGCAGAAGCGCGGTGGCGGCGTGGACGCCCTGACGCTCACGGCGCGGCTCGGGGGCGACGAGCGCGCCGTGGTCGAGGTGTTGGCGCTGGACGAGCTGCTCGACGCGCTGCAGCAGGCCGACGCACGCGCGGCGCAGATCGTCGAGCTGCGCTACTTCGGCGGCTACGAGGAAACGGAGATCGCGCAGATGCTGGGCATCAGCGAGCGCACGGTACGTCGGGACTGGCGCACGGCGCGCGCCTTCCTGCTGGCGGAACTGGGCAAGTGAGCGATTCCGATCTCGAACGCAGGCGGTGGGCGTTGGCCCTGTTCCGCGAGGCCGTCGAGATCGCGCCCGCGGAACGGCCTGCCTGGCTGGCCCATGCGTGCGGCGACGATGCCGCCCTGCGTACCGCGGTCGATGGACTGCTGGCGGCGGACGCCAGTTGCACGGAACCGTTCGCCGGCGACGCGCTCGCGTGGGGCAAGGCCTTCCGCGACGAGCACGGCGACGTGGCGCGCGATGCGCTGGTCGGCCGCAGCATCGGTTCATGGCGCATCACCGGCATCCTCGGCCATGGCGGCATGGGCGCGGTGTACCGCGTCGATCGTGACGATGGTGCGTATACGCAGCGTGCTGCGTTGAAGCTGATACGTGCCGGTACCGATTCGCAGGCGGCACGCGAACGCTTCCTGCGCGAGCGGCAGATCCTGGCGCGGTTGCGTCATCCGAACATCGCCACCCTGCTGGACGGTGGCATCAGCAGCGAAGGCGACCCGTGGTTCGTGATGGAACTGGTCGACGGCCAGCCGATCGACCGCTGGTGCGACGAGAGGCAACTCGGCCTGCGGCAGCGCATCGTGCTGTTCCTGCAGGTGGTCGATGCGGTTCGCCACGCCCACCGCAACCTGGTGGTGCATCGCGACCTGAAGCCGTCCAACCTGCTGGTCGACGGCGATGGCCGGGTGAAGCTGCTGGACTTCGGCATCGCCAAGGAGCTGGCCGAGAAGCAGCACACGGTCACGCTCGATCGCGCGCTGACGTTCGAGTACGCATCGCCCGAACAGCTGCTCGATGCGCCCATCACCACCGCCACCGACCTGTGGCAGCTGGGCGTGGTGTTGCACCGTCTGCTGTCGGGCTCGCATCCGTTCGGGGTGACGCGCGAGACGCCGGTGGCGCGCCAACTGCAGCAGCTCGAACGCGATCCGGAGCCGCTCACGCGCGCCGCTGCGCAGTCCAGCGACGAACAGGCCTCGCAACGCGGCGGGCATTCCCCCGCTTCGCTGGCGCGGGCGTTGCGCGGCAACCTTGCGCAGATCGTGCAGGCCTGCCTGCGGCGCGATCCCGAAGCGCGTTACGCCTCGGCGGACGTTCTGGCGAACGACCTGCGCGCCTGGCTCGACGACCGGCCGATCAGTGCGGTTGCGTTGTCGCGCACCGAGCGGGCACGCCTGTGGCTGCGCCGCAACCGGGGCCTGGCCACCGCGGCCGGCATCGTCGTGGTGGCGCTGTTCGCGGGCATCGGCGTGGCGCTGTGGCAGGCACATGAAGCGCGCGCGCAGGCGCGCATTGCCGAGCGCGAATCGGAGAATGCGCGCGCGACGCTGGCATTCCTCGCCGACACGCTCGCCGCGGCGGCACCAGAACAGGCGATGAGTACCGAAGTCAGTGTGCGCCAGCTGCTCGACCAGGCGCGCGCCAAGCTCGACCGGCGTGCACTCGAGCCCGGGGTGAGGCAGTCGATGCAGCGGATGCTGGGACGACTCTACCGTTCGCTAGGCGACGAGCAGCGGGCGGTGGAGCTGTCCTCGGCTGGGCTGAAGGGCGTGGTGCCGGAGACGCGCGAAGAAGCGCTCGCGCTGGCCGAGGATTGGGTGACGTACTCCGATGCGCTGGGGGATCTGGAGCGCAATGCCGAGTCCCTGGCGGCGGCCGACCGCGCGGTGGCCCTGCGCCGGCGCTTCGCCCCGGACGATCCCGAGCAGCAGCTGCGCGCCATGGCGCACCTGACGCTGGGCCATGTGGAGAAGTACGGCCTGGAATGGTGCCGCAAGCGTGCCGAATCCTCGCTCGCCTTCGCCAAGCGCATGCCGTCCCCGCCGGTGGAGGTGGTGCTGGACATCTATTCGGACCTCAGCACCGCGGCGAATTTTCAGAATGACCGGCATCGCCTGTTGTCGGTAAGCCGAGAGGGCTTGGCGTACGCGGACGCAAACGGCATCGCCGCGGACTCGCCGGTGCGCCGTACGCTGGTCAGGGGTCTGGTGTCCGGACTGATACTGGAAGGCAAGCCAGCCGAAGCGGAACGCGTGGTACGGCAGGCCATCGCCGACGCCGAGAAGACCGGCGGCTATGGCGGCACCAGTGCGACGGTGTGGTACCAGACGCTGGCGGAAACACTGGTGGGCCAGGGACGTTATCGAGAGGCACGGGAAGCCACGGACAGGAGCTACGTGTTCTCCAGCCAGCGCGGCGAGGGCCCGCGCAACCTGGCGATGTCGCTATCCAACATCGCCACCATCGACATCATGTATGGCGATTACGCAGCAGCGCTGGCGCGCTCGAGGCAAGGCCTCGCGCGACTGGACGAGGCGGGCGTCGCTCCCGACGACAACTTCCGTCGCACGATCGAGCGCGTGCATGCACGCGCGCTGGTGGCCAACGGCGCATTCAAGGAAGCCGGCGTGCGGCTGGAGGATCTGCTCGCACGCGCACGGCGCCTGGATGGCGACGCATCGGACGAGTATGCGCAGGTGCTGGGCGACCAGCTGAATCTCCATCTGCGGATGCATGACGTCGCGCGCAGTACCCCGCTGATCGCCGACCTGCGCACACGCATGGCACAGCGCGGCGTGCCGGACAGCCATGAGCAGTTCGCGTACTTCTTTGCGCTGGAGGCCTCCGTTGATCGCTTGCGCGGCGACGCGGTCTCCGCCGAGCAGCATCAGCGTGAGGCGCTCAAGCGCCTTCAGGCCAGCGCCAGCGACGTCGACGTGGCGATCGCCCGCGCGACCCTGGCGGACGACGTCGCCGCGCGCGGCGAAAGGAAGGAGGCGCGCCGGCTGCTGGACGAGGCGCTGCCGGTGATGCGGGAAGCCTTGCTCCCCGGCGAACGCAACCGCATCGCCGCGGAGGCGCTGTCCGCGCGCCTGTGACGGGACGGCGGATAGACGTCAGCGGGAGTTGACCAGGTCATGCGGTCCGTCGCGCCTGCACTGGATCAGTCCTCGCATGTCTCGATCCGCGTCATCGTGATGCTGGGACCTGTGCCGCCACAGGCCTTGGCGCCGGGACCCATCGCGCAGCCGGTGAGCGTGGTGTGCAGGTAGCCCACCTCTTCTCCCTCCTCCACGGTGTAGGTGCCGCTGAAGTCGGCGCTGATCACGCTGACCCCGGTCTTCCAGTGCATCTTTCCCGCGGCGTTGCCCGACGGGGTGAACGTCATGCCGCTGGTGACGCCACCTCCGCAGCCGACGCCCTGGATCGAGAACGGCTTTGCCAGGTCGCAGACGTCCTTGCCGCTGACGCCCGAACACCCGGGAAACACTGTGATGCGGTAGGCATGCATCTCCCTGGTATCGAACTCCAACGTCGCCCGCCCCACGCCGCGTTTGCTGCGGGCCTCGAATTTGATCGTGGCTGCCTCGTCCTTGTTCGCCGGGCCCGTGTAGGCGTACTTCGCATCGGCCGGTACCTTTCCGCTCGCCGGCTCCAGGCTGGAACCGCCGCTCAACGTGGCCGTCACGGTGCCGCCTGCCGGGGCGCCGTCGGACTTGGCGCGCGGCATCGCGTCCACCTGATAGTGGGTGGAGGGCTTGGCGCCTTTGCGCTTGGCGGGACTGCTGGTGGCCTTGAGCTCCACGCAGCGACCGCTTTCCCAGGGCGTCTGTTTGCCGGAGCCGCGCAGCATCATCTCGGCAAAGAGGGTCTGGATCAGTTGCGCGCCCTGCATCAGTTGCTGGGTGCGCTGCACCTCGTCGGGCCGGAAGATACTGAAACCCTGTTCCCCCCGGTTCTCGAAGGTCTCGCGACCACCACGCGACCAGCCGGCACTGATGTCGACGTGCTGCGAGGCATAGTTCTCGTAACCGCCCATCCTCAGGTCCATCTTCGAAGACGATCCGTCGGGCCCCTGCATCAGCTGGGCATCGTCGTCCAGCCAGCGTTCGTAGACGAACTTCGAGTGGACGTAGCCCCCGGTGCCCTCCTTGCCGGTGACGCGCACGGACGAGTCGACGTCCGACACCACGGTGACCTTGCCCTGTGCGTCCGGGCAGGCGTCCATCTTCATCTTCATCTTGATCTTGCCGGTCAGGCCGTCGGCGATCTTGCCTTCGTACGTGTACTCCTGGCTGATGCTGCCGTCCGAACCGATGGTGACCTGCGCAGCGCCTTCCTTGCCGCCGAGCTTGATGGGTCCTTCCTTCGCCAGTTCGGCCAGCTTGTCGTCGGAGGCGTCGGCGACCATGCCGGACAGCAGGCCGCCGGTCATGAATCCGCCGAAAGTGCCCATGCCCAACCCCAGGAAGCCACTCGACATGCCTTCGCCGGTGAACGCGGCGGGGATCATCTTCGGGACCTGCGCCTGTGTGCCGCGCGCCTGTCGTTCGTAGTCTTCCGCCAGCGCCTTGAGCGCGGCCACGGTCTGCGCTTCGCCACCGAGCGCGTCTTCGACGCCGGTCGCCTGCAGCAGCCGGTAATGCAGCCAGTAGTCGAGCGGGCGTAGTGCCTGCAGCGAAGGCTCCGGTCCTTCGGTGACGAACGCGTCGAGCTGCGCCTGTGTCGGTATCCTCGAGTCCGACGACGCGTCTGTCGTCGGGTCGTCGGTGCCTTGCGTGCATGACGCCAGCGAAAGGGCCAGCCCGGCAAGCGCGAGCAGTACAAACCCACGAACGTGTTTCGATGGCGTCACTTGCGGTTCTCCGAGGCTGTGGGTGTGCACAAGGCGCCCTGTGCGATCAGGGGGTTCCAGCGAGCAGCGATGGCGCATCGGGTGTCCTGAGCTGCAGCAGGGCCGCCCAGTCCTGCCGGTTGAGGTTGCATTGCGCGGGTGCGTCAGGACTGCAGGGCGCGTCGCCTGTGCCACGCATGGGCAGGTCGGCGAAGCGGCCGGCGTCGTCGAGCCGCAGCATCCTCAACGCGACCGTCTGTTGCACGTTGCCGCCGACCAGCCACGCGATGCCGGCCTGCGCCGCCACCACGATGTCGCAATGCATCGGCAGTCCCGCGCCGCCCGCATCCAGCACGTTCACCAGGCCCGCATGACCCAGTGCGCGCGTCTGACCCCGCACGTAGCACAGCATGTCGCCCGGCGACGGTGCCGCGGCCTGCGGTGCGACAAGGCGGTAAGGGCCGGCACCCGGGCGCAGTGCCGCCCGCACGTAATCCACATGGCGGGACGACGCGCTGAAGCCAGGCACCCGCGCCTGCCGCATCACCCACGACACGAACGCGGCTGACCACGGCGTGTCGACCACGAAGCTGCGGCACGCAGCGCCGGCCTGCCCGCAGCCACTGCCCAGCCCGCTGCCGTTCCAGTAGGCCGCGACCTTGCGCCATGCCTGCGCGCCATCAGCAAGGACATCGTTTTCCGCTTCGTACACCGCCTGTCCACCGGCGCGGCCGTCCGCATCGATGAAGGGGCGGAACTAGGCGTGGTTCTCCTGGCAGGCGATCGCGGCGATGCGCGTGGCGACGTCGGTCGATGCCAGTTGCGTGCGCAGCTGCGGGCAGGGATCGGTCGCGTTGGCCGGCAACGCGTACAGCAGGATGGAGCAGGCGAACAGCAGTAGCAGGGTGAGCTTCACGGGATGTCATCCATGGCAGTGCGGGCAGGCGCGGCCTGCCCGCGGCGGGCATCAGAAGTTCCGCATCAGGCCGCGCAGCAGCTTCTTCGCGCCACCTTCTTCCTTCTTCTCCGGGGCCTGCTTGCCGTCGCCATCCCCTTCGTCGGAAGGCATGCCACCCATGTCGCCGAAGTCCATGCCCAGCATCGCCACCGTGGTGGCCTTGGTGCGCACGCGTACGTTCCATTCCGGATCCCACGGCTGCTTCGGGTCCGTGGGCTTCGGCGGCCAGGCGATGTTGGTTTCGGGGCCGTAGGCGATCATGTTGAGCGAGGCGAAGCCGCCCTGCTCACCGCCCTTGGCGGTGTTCTTGAAGATGCCCTGTGGGATTGCGCAGCTGGTCGTGCCGGGCGCGAGCAGTACCTTCTGCTTCAGCCACCGGTCGATGTAGGAACCGGTCAGGTAGTTGACCAGCTCATGGCCGGCGCCGGCCACCTCGGCGCTGCTCCATGTGGTGAAGTTGCGTTCGTCCTGCATCGCGATCGCGTTGAGGAAGTAGGCTTTCGCGCGATCCACCGGCTGCCAGCTCAGGCCGATGCTGTCGGTCAGTTCGCCGCGCGTCTGCAGTGCGATCTTCGGCATGAAGTCCGCGCTCTGTCCCAGCTCGAACTGCAGCGAGGCCGGCACGCCGTCGCCGGTGATGCGGTGCTGGCCGACCATCGAGGACCGTTCGCCGACGCGCCGGTTGTTCTTCAGGTTGGGCCACAACGCGTAGCTGGGATTGACGTCGATGTCGCGGTCCGGGACGAACAGGCCGGGCGCGATCGCGCCGTCCTGCTGGAACTGCCCGTTCTTGATCTTGAGCGTCATCACCTTCGGCTGCCCCGGGCGCACGGTGGTGCCGCAGCCCCAGTACTGGCGGATGGTCACTTCGATGTCATGCATCTCGTGTTCCTTCGGCTCCTCCACGTTCTTGCCGGGAGGCGGCGGCTGCAGTGTCAGCGCCTTGCCGACGCCGAGGCCCGCCGGTACCGCCTGCTCCGCGGGTATGCCCGGCTTGAGGCGGTTGTGCATCGCGATGTCCAGCACGTGCCCCTGGGTGGCGGGGATGTTGCGCGACTGCGGATAGCCCTGCGGGCCTTTCTCGCCCCCCATCATCCTGCCCGCGAGCCCGCCGAGCATGCCCATGTCGGGCATGCCGGCCATCGAATGGGTGGCGACGTCGATCCACACCTGCGTTTCCGGCCCGGCAGGCGGCGCGCTGCTGGCGGGCAGCGCGATGATCAACGCGGTGGCGAGGGCGAGTTTCAGCGGGGGTCGGCGCATGGCGTGCAGCTCCTGGGATAGGCGATGGGGTGGTATGCGAAGAACCGCATCCACAGGGGACACGCAGCGGAAAGCCGGGATCGGTCCCGGAGCGGGACCGGACGCTCAGGCGCCGACGAATGGCATCGCGACGGCCGATACCCGTGCACGGGGCAACGGCCGGCGGCACGTACGCGCGCCGGGGATCAGGGGCCTGGAATCAGGAACAGACGCGGGCGTCAGGCCGCGAGGACGGTCCGGTGCGCGAGCAGGCGCGCATAGAGAGCCGCCCCGTAGTGGGGCTCGTGCAGCGGCGTCTGCAGGGTGAACTGGGGCGAGGCGGCCTGCAGGGCAGCGGCGAAGGGCGCCATCAGCAGGTCGCCCGCGCTGAAGGCCCCGCCGGAGTACGACACGGCGATGCGCTCTTCACTGTCGAAGGCGAGCCGCTGGCGGATGGCCAGCACGATGTCGGCCAGCTCCTGCCCGGCGCGCGCGTAGATGTCCAGGGCCGCACTGTCTGCTTGTCGCGCCGCGTCGGCGACGATGCGCGAGATCTGCGCGATCTCGGCACGTGTGCCCACGCCGGGGCCATAGATGCGCGCGCAGAGGTCCAGATCGGACGCGAGTTCGAGGCGTTCGTTGACGAGGGCATGCAACGGCCCTTTCGGCAGGCGCCCATCGCTCATCCGCGAATACGCGTTCAGCCCCTGCACCGCGATCCAGTAGGCTGAGCCTTCATCGGAGAATGTTTCGCCCCAGCCGCCGCCGCGCGCGTCCACGCCCTGGCGCTGGCCGTAGCCGATCGATCCTGTGCCGGCGACGATGTTGATGCCGTCACCGCAGGCCAGCGAGCCAGCCCAGCCGCAGACCATGTCGTTGTCGCAGCGGTAGCGGTCGTGCCCGAGGATCTGCGCCGGAATCGCATCAAGGCGCGCCGTGGCATGGGTATCCTCGCCATGCGCCGGCAGGCCGAAGAACGCATAGGCGATCGCGCCCGCATCGGCCACCGCCACTTGCCCCAGCACGGCGGCGATGCCGTCCGACAGGATCTGCTGTACGCCGTCGAAGCCGACTTCCGGATGGTAGGTGGTGCCCGTCTGGGTCTGCGCCACCAACTGGCCGTCGTCGTCCATCAGCGCGAACCGGGTCTTGGTTCCACCGCCGTCGACGCCCAGATAGAGGCCTCGGGTCATGGCACCGAATGCAGGCGGACGCCCTGCACGACGCGGTTCACCGTGCCCTGCTTGTTCGGATTGTCGGGCGACAGTCCGAGCGCGCGCGATACGTGGAACGCGAACATCTGGGCGACCGTGACGTAGGGCCACAGCAGGTCGACGTCGTCGGCCTCGGCGAGGAATGGCACGGGGATGGTGTCGGCCGTGGCCTCGGTCCGCGGTTGCGCACTGACTTCGATGACGCGCGCGGCCACACGATCGCCGCGCAGCTCATCGACCAGGTCGTGGTCGTACTGGCGCGTCAACGGATCGTTGGACACGAACACGACGACCAGCGTGCGCGCCTGCAGGAAGGTCTTGGGGCCATGACGGAAGCCGAGCGGCGTGTCGTAGCAGGTCGCCACGGCGCCATTGCTGAGTTCGCCCAGTTTCAACGCCGCCTCGCGCGCCAGTCCCTGCATCACGCCGCTGCCGAGGTAGACGACGCGCTCGTAGCCCGCCAGCGCGAGCGCCTGCGTGGTCGGGCCGGCGTGGTCGATGGTCTGCGCGGTGGCGCGACTGATCGCCGGGATGCGCGATTCCAGTCGGGGCGTGCCGATGAAGGCGGCGAGCGTGGCGTACATCATGCAGCTGAAGCTGGAGGTCATCGCGAAGCTGGCGTCGTGCGTTTCCTCGGGCAACTGCAGGGTCAGCAGGTGGCGCGCCGGCGCGCGACCGAGCGCACCCTCGGGATTGCAGGTGACCACGAGGTGGCGCACATCGGCGACGATCGATTCGACAAGTGCGACGGTCGCGAGGCTCTCGGGGCTGTTGCCCGAGCGGCCGAACGACACCAGCAGCAGCGGCTGTGCCGGATCGAGGTGCAGGTGCGGTGCGCTGACGATATCGGTGGTCGGCACCGCGTCGACGCGCGCCGGCAGGTGGCGGTCGAGCAGGGGTGCCAGGCACTGGCCGATGTAGGCCGACGTGCCTGCACCGGTCAGGATGACGCGCGCGCGCGGATCCTGCGCGATGGGTCCGGCGAACGCGTCGATCTGCGCCTGCAGCCCCGCGAGAAGCGCGTGCGTGCGCTCCAGCATCAGCGGTTGCTGTTCGATCTCGCGCGCGGTCCACAGCGCGCCGCCGGCCTGGAGGTCGGATTCGGGGACGCCGAGGTGGTCAGGGGTTTTCATGGGGATGGCAGGCATGATGGTAGTCGTCCAGGACGGCACTGACATGCGCCATCGCCAGCGACTGCGGATCGGACGTCGCGCGGTCGTGGCGGAGGGCGTGCAATGCGTGGGGGAGGTATTGGCTGATCAGTGGCAGCGGCGGCGGGTTGTCGCGCAGGTTGGCGAACAGCCGCGCGCGTGCCGCTTCGATCACCGGATCGGGCCAGTAATAGCGGATGCGGTCGCTCAGGCTGTACTGCAGATCGACCGTCAACGCATCGCCATCCGCGTGGTAATACCGCTGCCAGTGCTTCGGCTGTTCGCGCATGCGTTGCAACGCAACGTCGCGCAGGTTGGCGCGCTTGCCGGGCGCGATCCAGTCGCGTTCGATGGCATCGAGCGCCCACAGCGCCTCGCGCAGCGCGAAGGTCAGGCCGGGGCCGACTTTGAGGATGGCGAAATGGTCGCGCACCAGCGCCTGCAGTGCCTCGCGCGTCTGGTAGTCGGTGGAATGCGCTTCGTACACCATGCCCTGCAGCGGCACGATGGCGTCGCTCAGGGTCCGCGCCTTGTCGGGCGCATAGTCGATGACGTCATGATGGTCGAACTCGACGCCCGGCTGCACGACGGAGGCGATGACGCGTTCCCACGCGCGGCCGAGGCCGGCGGCAAGGAATGCTTCGCGGTGTGCCTCGATGGTCGCGCGCGCTGCGGCTGGCGTGGTGGTCTCCAGGCCCTCGATGGCTTCGGTGGCGCCACCCGGCACCGGCACTTCGGTACCGATCACGTACACCGGCGGTTCGCCGCCTGCCTGGCCGTAGGCTGCTTCCGCGGCACGGCACAGGCGCACGGCACGGCGCACGATCTCGCTTTCCGGCAACGGCGTGGGATCGCCGGCGCAGGCCATCGAGCAGTCGAGGTGGATCTTGCGGAAGCCGGCCGCGACGTATGCCGCGACCATCACCTCGGCCTTGTCCATCGCCGCGTCCGCGTCGAGCGATGTCCATGGATTCGGGCCCAGGTGGTCGCCGCCCAGCGCGATGCGCGCGGTGTCGAAGCCGGTCCGCCCGGCGATGCCGTGCACGAAGGCGACGAAATCCGCGGGCGTCATGCCGGTATAGCCGCCGTCCTGGTTGACCTGGTTGCAGGTGGCCTCGAACAGCACCAGCGGTGATGCGTTCTCCGCGGCGTGCCGCAGCGTCGCCTCGATGACGATCGGGTGTGCAGAGCACACCGAGGTCACGCCGACGGCGTGGCCTTGCTTGTGGCGGGCGATGAGGTCGAGCAGGGCATGCATGCGGTCGTTCCGGTCAGGCGTCGTGCGGGGTAGGGCGTTCGGGTTCCAGCACCAGCAGCAGCGAGGCAATCAGGGCCAGCGCCAGGCCGACCATCTTCAAGGGGCCTGGCACGACGCTGGCGAACACCAGCGACAGCACTGCCGTCACCAGCGGCGCGCCGGCATTGGTGAGCGGCGCGACGACGATCGCCTTGCCGTAGCGGAAGGCGTACACCAGCATCAGTGCGCCGACCGCATTCAAGACCTGGATCGCCGCGGTCATCCACGGACCGTCCAAGCCGGTATTGATCGGCTGGCTCCAGTCGGTCATCGCCCATGCCACCGGGGCCAGCAGCAGAGCACCGACCATCATGTAGAAGAAGATGCTTTCGGCGCTGACCGTGTGGTTGGCCAGCTTCATGAAGTACGCCTGCACGCCCCACGCCGCCATGATGATCAGCGCCAGCGCGAACCAGCCCAGGCCTTGCGTGCCACCGCCGAACGACAGGTCGAGCAGCGGCAGCGCGACCAGTGCCAGCACGATGCCCAATGCGCCCATCCAGCCGGTACGCTCGCGCAGCAGCGCGAACGACAGCACGATGGTGATGACCGGCGACAGCGAGATGATCGGGAAGATGAAGTAGGCCGGCCCGATGGTCAGCGCCTTGAACAGCAGCATCTGTCCGCCGGCGCCCAGCAGGCCGATCGCCAGGCCGTAGGCGACCGCGCGCGGCGAGCGGTCGAGTTGCCAGCCGGTGCGCCACAGGATGAACAATGCAGGGGGCACCATCGTCAGCGACCACACGCAGTACACCAGTGTGTCGGGGAAGCCGCGCTGTGCCGACAGGCCGGCCAGCGCGCCCCACACGCCCCACAGCGCGACGGTCGTCAGTGCATAGGCCAGCCAGCGGCGGCGCGGTGCGGCGTCGACGGCACTCATGCGGCGGCCTCCGGCGTGGCCTGAAGCAGCAGGAAGCGGCTGAAGCCGGCGCGCAGCGCGTTCGCCTTCGCATCGACCGTGCCGAGATCGGTACCGTTGAACAGGTTGCGCACGCGGTAGCGGCCTTCACCGAGTCCGCGCAGTTCCAGCGTGCCGTTCCAGTCCTTCGCATAGAAGGCGTAGTACATCGCTCCATCCTTGGCGATGGCGTGCGTCTCCGGCGCATCGAAGCCGATGTCGTACAGCTCGCCGCGATAGTCGCCCAGCGGCAGCATGTGTTCCCGGTACAGCGCGACCCACTTCTTCCACAGCACTTCCTTTTCCGGCGTCAGCACGTAACCGCCATCGGGCAGCGGTGCAGTCGGATTGTCGGTGTCGCGCGGCCAGGTGAACTTGGACGAGATCACGGCGCCGATGCCGACACTGGACGCGAAATCGTCGCGGCCGTCGGCCAGTTCCACGTGGTCGCCGGCATAGCTGCTGCCGCGACCCATCAGCGCCTTGACGCTCTTGCCCTTGCTGCGCACCTGCCAGGACGACAACGGGTCGGAGGACGGGAACTGGTCCGTCGCCGGCAGGTTGTGGAAGGCGAACGCGGTGCCGCACGGGCACAGCTCGACCACGGCGTCCGGATTGATATCGTGCGCGGCCTTGTAGATCGCGTTCCAGAAGTCGGGCAGCTTCTCGCAGGAATCGTTCGGGCTGGCGTGCTTGTGCGCCGGGTTGTGGCACGGCGCGACCGCGTTGAGATGCTGGCCGTCGAGCTTGATGCCTTCGAAGCCCCAGTCGCCAATGGCCTTCTTCACCAGCGCGACGTAGTAGTCGATGGTGGGCTGGTAGGCCGGGCATTGGGTCAGCGCATTCCACCAGCTGACCTTCTGGAAGGAGCCGTATTCGTCGAGCAGCAGCATGTCGCTGTGTTTGTAGAGGACTTCGCTGCCGGGATCGGCGGCCAGCGGCGCCAGCCACAGGCGCGGGCGCAGGCCCTCGGCGCGCACCGCCTTCACGAATGCACGCATGTCCTCGTCGCCGCGCGGGAACTTCCTGCGGTCGATCTGCCAGTCGCCTTCGTTGGTCTGCCAGCCATCGTCGAGCACGGCCCACTGGAAGCCGACCTCGCGCACCTTCGGCAACGTCGCCAGGATCTGCGCAACGGTGAAGTCGCGCTCGTAACCCCAGGCGCACCAGGTGGACTCGAAGGCGGAGGCCGGCGCCTGCGGCGCGGCGATGCCTTCGGCCTTCATGAAGTCGCGGTAGAGGACGAGCGGAGCGAAATGGTCGCCGGTGTGCGCACACAGGAAGGTGCGCTCGGTGGAGAGCGCCTGGCCCGGCGCCAGTGTCACCGCCTGCGCGCCTTCCACGGCGATGCTGGCGCCCTTACCGGTCTTGCGTACCGGCAGGTCGAGCGTGCGCGGCACGGGCTCGACATGGCCGACGGCCAGGCCCACGTCGCGGCGCCAGATGTTCGCGACCGGCGTGCCGCCGCCGTAATCCGATGCGTCCATGCCCAGCGTGTTGCGCTGGTCGAAGTCGTTGCCGAGCGGCTGCACCCAGTCGCGCCGGTCTTCATGCGTGGTGCCGGAGAAGCTCCAGAAGCCGCCCGGCGCGTCGGTCAGTTCGTGCGCGGCCGAACGCCAGCCCGCCACCTCGACCGGCTGGGTGCCGGCGTTGCGGTAGCGCACCTGCATCAGCGCCAGTCCGGGAGACTGTTCGAAGAAGGTCACGGCGACCTGCTTCTCGATGCCCTGCTTCGATACGCCGGTGAAGACGTGGCGCAGGCCGGCGCCATGGCGCGCGTCGGTCACCGCTTGCCGCTCCTCGCCACTGAAGGCAAAGGTATCGATGGCGCCGCCGTCCTTCAGCAGCAGCACTTCGC
Source organism: Pseudoxanthomonas sp. LjRoot143 (assembly GCF_964252945.1). Taxonomy (NCBI): domain Bacteria; kingdom Pseudomonadati; phylum Pseudomonadota; class Gammaproteobacteria; order Lysobacterales; family Lysobacteraceae; genus Pseudoxanthomonas; species Pseudoxanthomonas sp. LjRoot143. Next base: position 4,279,261 of record NZ_CAXUPM020000001.1, read on the forward strand.
TGGCCTGGAACGGTGTCAGGGTCTTGCCTCGGTAGGCGACGCGGGTGCGCATGGCGCGATCGAACGTCAGCGACAGCAGGGCATCCTGGGCCGTCATGGCGGCGCTGCCGGCGGCCAGGGCGCGGCCCGGCATCCAGGGCAGGGCGGCCAGGGCGGCGCTGCCGACGGCAAGCTTCAAGACGGTGCGGCGACCAATGGGTGGCATGGGCGGCATTCCGGTTGAGGTGCGACCGATTGTGCGCGAGTCCGTGGAGTTGATGCAACACTTTTGTTGCGATATGTTTCGTTTCAGGTTTCGTTACGGTGCAGGTAGCGTGATGATCAAGCGGTGGAAAGTGGCGGCCGCGGCCGCCGTCCTGGGCTGGGTAGGCAGTGGTCTGGCGCAGCCGTCGTCGACGCCCTATGGCATGGACGATTTCGCACGCGTCCCCAAGTTCGACGCCCATGTGCACGCCAACGTCGACCATCCGGCGTTTCTGGAACAGGCGCGCCAGGACGGATTCGAGCTGATGTCGATCAATGTCGACTACCCGGACTTCCCGAGCATCGCCGACCAGCATGCCGCGGCGATCGCGCTCGCCAAGGCCGATCCCGCGAGGCTGCACTGGGCGGCGACGTTCTCGATGGACGGCTTCGGCAAGCCCGGCTGGGTCGATCGCGTCAACGCCGGTCTTGCAGAAGCGAAATCCGAAGGCGCGCGCGCGGTGAAGATCTGGAAGAACGTCGGCATGATCGAGAAGGACGCCGACGGCCGGCTGATCATGCTCGACCATCCCGGCCTGTCGCCGGTGGCGGAGCAGGTGCACTCACTCGGGCTGGTGCTGATCGGCCACCAGGGCGAACCGCACAACTGCTGGCTGCCGCTGGAGCAGATGACCACGGACAACGATCGCGAGTACTTCCGCAACCATCCGCAGTACCACATGTACCTGCATCCGGATCAGCCCAGCTACGACGACCAGATCGCCACGCGCGACCGTTTCGTCGCGGCGCATCCGGGACTGCGCTTCGTCGGGGCGCATATGGGCAGCTTGGAGTACGACGTCGATCGCTTGGGCGCGTTCCTGGATCGGTTCCCGGACGTCACCGTCGATCTGGCCGCGCGCATGAGCCAGGTGCAGTACCAGTCGTTGCGCGACCGCGAGAAGGTGCGCGGCTTCTTCATCCGTTACCAGGACAGGCTGCTCTACGGCACCGACCTGACCGTCAATCCGGACACCGAGCCGGCCGAGTTCCGGGCGGCGGCGCACGCCGTATGGACCGCGGACTGGCGCTATCTGGCGACCGATGGGGTGCAGCGCGTGGACACGCTCGATGCCGATGTGCCCGGACTGGCGTTGCCGCGCGAGGTCATCGACAAGGTCTACTACCGCAATGCCGTGCGCGTGTTCGGCACCGCGTCGCGCAATTAGGCGAGGATGATCTCGAAGCCGAGCTGTTCGGCCGCCTGGACGATGTCGCTCGGCGCACCGCGGTCGGTGATCAGTACGTTGAGGTCGCCGACCGGCACGATGCGGTGCAGGCAGATCTTGCCGAACTTGGAGCTGTCGGTGATCGCGACCACCACGCGCGCCGCTTCCACCATCTTGCGGTTGAGCATGGCTTCCGGCTCGTAATGCGTGGTGATGCCGCGCTCCAGGTCCAGGCCGTCCACGCCGAGGAACAGCATGTCCACGTGCAGGGCGTCCAGCGCCTCGACGGTCAGTCCGCCGTAGAAGGCCATGTTCTTGCGGCGCAGCTCGCCGCCCAGCATGACGATGTTGATGTTGTTCTTGGGCGCCAGCGCGCCGAGGACGCCGAAATCGTTGGTGACCACGGTGACGTCGATATTCGGCAGCGACTCGGCCAGCTGGATGGCGGTGGTGCCGGAATCGATGGCGATGGTATCGCCGGCCTTGACCAGTGCGGCCGCGCGCTGGCCGATGCGCCGCTTTTCGTCCAGGTGGGAGGTCCGCTTGGCTTCGTAGTGCGGCTCGCTGCTGGCGCTGCTGCTGGTACCGATCACGCTGCTGTCGATCGCGCCGCCGTAGGCGCGGGCCATCACGCCGCGCTCGGCCAGGTAGCGCAGGTCCTTGCGCACCGTCTGCATGCTCACCCCGAACCGGCGGGCGAGCGTGGCCACCTGGACGCTGCCGTGCTGGCGCACGAGCTCGCTGATCTGCAGGCGGCGTTGGCTGGTATCACGGGTGGCGGACATGGGACCTCCTTGTAGCGCGAGCAGTATGGATTATTTCGTTACATTTCGCTATTGATACAAAACGAAACATGCTATAGGCTCGGTTTCGTTTGGTTGCGTAACAAAACTGCCACCTTCTGAGGAGAGACCCATGAAGACCGCGCGGCTGCACCGGAACTTGCTCTTTTGTAGTGTGGCCCTGGCTCTGAGCGTGCCGGTCGGCGCGTTGGCCCAGCAGGCGGAGGCCGCGAGCGCGGATCCGGCGCCGGCAGGGCAGGAGAGCCAGGGCGATCCCGCCACCCTGGATACCGTGGTCGTCACCGGCGTGCGCGGCAGCATGGCGCGTGCCCTCGAACTGAAACGCGAGTCCGGCACGGTCCAGGATTCGATCAGCGCGCTGGAACTGGGCAAGTTCCCCGACGACAACGTCGCCGACTCGCTGAGCCATATCACCGGTGTGTCCATCTCGCGCACCGCCGGCGGCGAAGGCCAGAAGGTCAGCGTCCGCGGCCTTGGGCCCGAGTACACCCTCACGACCTTCAATGGCCGCATCCTCGCCACCGACGGCGCGGGCCGTGATTTTGCCTATGACGTACTGCCGGCCGACGTGATCAGCGGCGCCGACGTGGTCAAGGGCGCGCAGGCCTCTTTGTCCGAAGGCGCCATCGGCGGCCTGATCAACCTGCGCTCGGCCAGCCCGTTCGATCAGGACGGTCAGCAGGGCGTCATCCGCCTCGAAGGCGACCGCAACCAGATGTCCGAGTTCAACGGACACAAGTTCTCGGCGACGTACAGCAACCTGTTCGCCGATGACACCATCGGCGTCCTGCTCGGCGTGGTGTACGGCAAGCGCAAGGACCGTACCGACATCGCCGGCAACGACGGTGGCTGGAGCCGCAACGCGGACCCCAACGACGAGAGCTGGCTGTGGGGCAATACCTGGGGCGGCCACATCGACCCCAATGGCAACGGCAATCTGGACGAGGACGAGTACGGCCTGATCGCGCCGGGCCAGTTCCGCGTCGGTTCGATCCTGGAAGAGAAGAAGCGCCGCGCGCTGTCGGCGAAGATCGAGTGGCGTCCGAGCGACAGCTTCAAGCTGACCTTCGACGGCCTGAAGACGCGCCTCGATTCGCCGCAGGTCGGCTACCAGCAGTCCTACTATCCCCTGTTCGCGCCGGGACGCTGGTCCGACATGACGATCCAGAACGGCATCGTCACCGGCTTCACGATGGACAACCCCGATCCGGAACTGCGCCTCAACCCGGAGCTGCTCAACATGACCGAGCACCGGGTGGTCGACACCGACCTCTACGGCGCCAACGCCGAATGGCGGGTCAACGACGACCTCACCCTCACCGGTGACGTCTATCGCTCGACCTCGAAGCGCTACTCGGGCGGACAGGACACGTACGTCGTCCTGCGCATGAACCAGCCCAACGTCGCACGCATCGAGCTCAGCGGCGGCGCCGTGCCCAACGTCACCGCAGTGTTCGATGACGGCCGCCAGCTGGCGAATGGCCTGGCCAACGGGCAGTTCGAGGGTTCGGACTTCAATACCCACTACATGGAACTGCGCGGCGACAACATCGTCGACGAGATCACCGGTGGCACCGTGGGCGGCAAGTGGTTCGTCGGCCGCTTCAATCTGGACGATCTGCACTTCGGCGTCACCGCGACCGACCGCAAGAAGACGCGCGACCTGATCAACAACACGCTCAACGGCGGTGCGGACTACTACTCCGGGGACTATGCGATCAACGTCGGTGCGCTGGGCGGGAACGTGCTGTCGCACTCGTTCACGCTGCCGAACTTCATGCGCGGCGTGAACGCGGACTTCCCGCGGACGTTCCTCGCCTTCGATGTCCCGAACTACCTCAGCCAGCTCGCCGCCTACAACGGCAACGCGCGTCCGGGGGGAGGCAACTACGACTTCTCCAATGCGGCGCCGCAGTGGAATCCGCTGGAAAGCTACCGCGTCAGTGAGGACACCAAGACCGCCTATATCCAGGCCGACTTCTCCGGCGAACGCTGGAACGCCGACGTCGGCGTCCGCTTCGTCAAGACGCGGACCACCTCGCAGGCCTGGGACGCGCCGATCCTCAGCATCACCGAGAACGGGGCGTTCAACTACACCGCGAACTACGCCGATCCCACGCAGATCCGCCAGGATGGCGACTACAGCTACCTGCTGCCGTCGGGCAACTTCACGTGGCGCTTCACCGATGACCTGCAGTTGCGCCTGGGTGCGGCCAGGACGATGGCGCGCCCGCCGGTGGACAAGCTGGCGCCGACCAACACCACCGCCAGCGTGTCGTGGGGCGAGTTCACCCAGATCTACGGCGGCAATGTCGACCTGAAGCCGTACGAAGCCAAGCAGGGCGACGTGTCGCTGGAGTGGTACTTCAGCGAGAACTCGATCTTCAACGTCGCGGTGTTCTACAAGCGCATCGAGAACCAGCTGACGACCAGCTGGGAGCCGGGCCAGGACATCGGCGTCGGACCGATCCTGCGGCCGGACGGTACCCCGATCGGTACTGCGCCGACCCTGTTCAACGTGCAGCGCCCGATCAACGGCGACTACGCCAAGGTGCGCGGCATCGAGGCCGGCCTGCAGCATTTCTGGGAGAACGGCTTCGGTTTCCGTGCGCAGTACACGCGCAACTGGTCCAAGAGCTTCGTCGGCGACCAGGAGCGTCCGCTGGAGGGCATCGCGCCGTCGGTGTACTCGCTGGGCCTGATGTACGAAAAGGGCCCGTGGTCGCTCGGCGCCACTGCCGATCGCACCGATGGCTTCGTCACCGCCATCAACGTGCTGGGCGAGGGCTACAACGAGCAGGCCGATGCGATCACGTGGCTGACGGCGCACGTGTCCTACCAGTTCAACGACCGCTTCACCCTCTCGCTCGAGGGCAGCAACCTGCTCGACAAGGCGCAGACCTACAGCATCAACGGCAACCCGCTGCTGTCGCAGGGCTACTACCGTTACGGCCGCTCGCTGAACCTTGGATTGAGCTACCGGTTCTGATTCTCGCTGAGCATCGCGTACCGGAAGGGCCCCGACAGGGGCCCTTCCTGTTTGGATCGCGTAGGGACGACGACGGCTGCCGAGGAAGGATGCCTGGCACGTCGCGGCCTATGTCCGGAGACGGAAGCCGCTTGAAAAGCGTCGCTCGCTGCCGCTGAGGGGGTCGTTGAACGAGAGCGTCGTCGCGAGAAGCTGCAGCGGCGACGAATAGTCCCCGGCGGCGCGGTGCTGCACGGCAGGATAGATCGGGTCGTTGGCGATCGGTGCTCCCAGCGCGGCCATGTGCACGCGCAGCTGATGCTTCCGGCCGGTGACCGGTTTCAGCGCGTAGTGCCAGCGCCGCTCGCCGTGCGTGAGGACATCGATCCGGGTTTCGCTGTTTGCCGGCCCCTCGATTTCCTGCATCCGGAAGAATGGCTCGCCGGTGACCAGGCGGCTGGCGTGCGTGTACGGAAACGCAAGATCCGGCAGCGGCGGTGCGACTGCCTCGTAGGACTTTTCGATCCTCCGCTCACGAAACAATGCCTGGTAACGCGCGCGGCTATCCGGATTGGTCGAGAACAGCACGAGTCCCGCCGTCTCACGATCGAGGCGGTGCAGCGGCGTCAGCGCAGGGTTGCCGGTACGACGGATCAGCCGCGCCAGCAGGGTTTCATGGACATGGGGGCCAGCGGGCGTCACGGGCAGGAAGTGGGGCTTGTCGGCCACCAGCAGATGGTCGTCCGCATGCACGATGACCTCGTCAAACGGAATCGCCGGCTCGTCCGCCACTTCGCGGTAGTAGTGGACCTCGAGGCCCGCGCGGTACGCGGTTGACGGCGTCACGGCCCCGCCGGCGCTGTCCAGGACCCGTCCGCGCGCCATTCGTTCAACCCATTGCGCGCGCGGCACCGCTGGAAACCGCGCACACAGACAGTCCAGTACCGTCGTCCATGCCCCGGGAGGCAGCTGCAACGTGCTGGCGGCCACTCCATCGATGCAGGGCGGGCGTTCACTCACGTGTATCAGTGTCTCATCTGCGGGGAAGGCAACGGGAAGGGTTCGCGTCTGCCTTCGTCGCCGAACCGGTGCGGGACCTACAATCGCGCTGGCGCCGGTCAGTCGGTGGGACAGGAGAAGGGCATGATCGAACTTCCCGTCAGGCATCCGTGCGACCTTTGCGTGGCGGCACGGGAAGAGGGGTGGAAGATCATAGAGGAGAGCGAACATACGCTCACCGTGATCAACTCCTGGCAGTTCGAGGTTGGCCAGTGTTGCGTCATCACGCGACGGCATGTCGCCACACTGCTCGAGCTTTCCGACCAGGAATGCAGCGCGATACTGGTTTCGGCAAAACGGGTCGCTGCGGCGCTCGTCAGGACGTACCAGCCCCTCGGACTCCTTACGTTTCAGAACAATGGGGTCTACAGCGGGCAGGAAACGCCGCATTTCCATTTCCATGTCGTGCCACGGCAGCCGGGCAGCGACTGGGGAATCGGACCCCCTCAGCTCGCCACATTCGACGGCGCCGGCCGCCAGAGGGGGGCGCCACACGATCAGGGTGGCGATATGGAGCGTCGGGCGCGGGTCCTGGCCTCTGCCGGACAGCTTGCCGAGACGGTCAATCTGATCCGTTCGCACCTCCCCCGCTAGCTTCGCGAACGTGGGTCTGCCGGGGCTTTCGTCAGTCGGGGCTGCTGCCGGACTTTGCTGCGCCGGGATCGTGCCATTATACTACCCCCCACTATCTGGGTCGACGACATGCCGCACGCTCCCGCCGACAAGAAGAAGGCGCTCACCCGCGTAAAACGCATCCGCGGACAGCTGGATGCGCTGGAGCGCGCGCTGGAAGAAGGCGCCGACTGCGCGCCGGTGCTGCAGCAGCTCGCCGCGGTGCGAGGCGCCGTCAACGGCCTGATGTCGGAAATCCTGGAAAGCCATCTGCGCGAGGAGTTCGCGCATCCGGCCTCGACCCCCGAACAGCGCGAGGCCGGCATCGATGCCGCCGTCGCGCTGGTCCGTTCCTATCTCAAGTAAGCAGGAGTGCCCCCATGAAATCCCGTGCCGCTGTCGCCTTCGCCGCAGGCGAACCGCTGAAGATCGTCGAGATCGACGTCGCCCCGCCGCAGAAGGGCGAGGTGCTGGTGAAGATCACCCACACCGGCGTCTGCCACACCGATGCGTTCACGCTGTCGGGCGACGACCCGGAAGGCCTGTTCCCCGTCGTGCTGGGCCATGAGGGCGCCGGCATCGTCGTCGAGGTGGGCGAAGGCGTGACCAGCGTGAAGCCGGGCGACCACGTTATTCCGCTGTACACCGCCGAGTGCGGCGAATGCCTGTTCTGCAAGAGCGGCAAGACCAACCTGTGCACCTCGGTGCGTGCCACGCAGGGCAAGGGCGTGATGCCGGACGGCACCTCGCGCTTCTCCTACGAAGGCCAGCCGCTGTACCACTACATGGGGTGCTCGACCTTCAGCGAATACACCGTGGTCGCCGAGGTGTCGCTCGCCAAGATCAATCCGGACGCCAACCCGGAGCACGTCTGCCTGCTGGGTTGCGGCGTGACCACCGGCATCGGCGCCGTGCACAACACCGCGAAGGTGCAGGAAGGCGATTCGGTCGCCGTGTTCGGCCTGGGCGGCATTGGCCTGGCGGTGATCCAGGGCGCGCGCCAGGCCAAGGCCGGCCGCATCATCGCCATCGACACGAATCCGTCGAAGTTCGAAATGGCGCAGCAGTTCGGCGCCACCGACTGCGTCAACCCGAAGGACTTCGACAAGCCGATCCAGCAGGTCATCGTCGAGATGACCGGCTGGGGCGTCGATCATTCGTTCGAGTGCATCGGCAATGTCAACGTCATGCGCGCCGCGCTGGAATGCGCGCACCGCGGTTGGGGCCAGAGCGTCATCATCGGCGTCGCCGGTGCGGGCCAGGAAATCAGTACGCGTCCGTTCCAGCTGGTGACGGGGCGCAAGTGGATGGGTACGGCGTTCGGTGGCGTGAAGGGCCGCTCGCAGCTGCCGGGCATGGTCGAGGATGCGATGAAGGGCGACATCGAACTTGCTCCGTTCGTGACCCACACCATGCCGCTGGACGGCATCAACGAGGCCTTCGACCTGATGCATGAAGGCAAGTCGATCCGCAGCGTGGTGCACTACTGAGATGACGATGTCCTTGCAGAAGACGGCCCCGGACGCGATGCCGGGCGCGACGATGGATGGCATCTCCCTTGATCAGGACGCGCGCGATGCGATTGCACGCCTAGGCGAGCACGATCTGCAGAAGATCGATCGGGCGATCCTGTCGTCGCTGGGTCGGGAGTGGAAGAAGGCGGGATTCATCACCGCAGGCGTGATGATCGCGGCCCCGGACGAGTACGAGGATCTTCCCGAGGTGTTCTACGCGTCCCGGATCCGGCTGCTTGCCGAGGCATCGCGCATCGAGACGAAAGGCGATGCGTCTGCATTGAAGACCTTCGAGATCCGTCTCGCACCCGCAACGGGAGTTGCCTGACATGACGATCGAGCGCATCGAGCACCGCGCCTGCTTCGGCGGCTGGCAGGACGTCTACGAACATGCGTCGGAAAGCCTCGGCTGCACGATGCGCTTCGCGGTCTATCTGCCGCCGCAGGCCGAAGGCGGAAAGCTCCCGGTACTGTACTGGCTGTCGGGCCTGACCTGCACCGAACAGAATTTCATCACCAAGGCCGGCGCGCAGCGGTACGCCGCCGAGCACGGCGTGATCCTCGTTGCGCCCGACACCAGTCCGCGTGGCGAAGCGGTGGCCGACGCCGAGGGTTATGACCTGGGCAAGGGTGCCGGTTTCTATGTCGACGCGACGCAGGCGCCGTGGTCCGCCCACTACCGCATGTACGACTACATCGTCCATGAGCTGCCGGCGTTGGTCGAAGCGCACTTTCCGGTGACCGATGCGCGCGCGATCAGCGGACACTCGATGGGCGGACATGGCGCGCTGACCATCGCACTGAAGAATCCGGGCCGCTACCGCAGTGTTTCTGCGTTCTCGCCGATCGTCGCGCCGTCGCAGGTGCCGTGGGGCGAGAAGGCGTTCGGTGCATATCTCGGGACCGATCGCGAAAGCTGGAAGCAGTACGATGCCGTCGAACTGGTGCGCGGCGCATCGGAGCGGTTGCCGCTGCTGGTCGACCAAGGTGATGCGGACGAGTTCCTGCAGACCCAGCTTAAGCCGGAACTCTTGCAAGCCGCGGCCGACGCCGTTGGCCATCCGCTGACGCTGCGCCTGCAGCCCGGCTACGACCACAGTTACTACTTCATTGCCAGCTTCATCGGTGAGCACATCGCGCACCACGCGAAGGCGTTGAACGCGTAAGGCGGGCTCTGGCCCGCCATCCTGATCGTCGATGTGTGCGGGATGGCGATGGTGGGCCAAGGCCCACCCTACGAGGCATCCGCAAGCTCGAAGTCGGTGAAGGCGAAGCGCCCGTCGCGCAGTTCGGTGCCGCCCTGCGTCAGCGTGAGCGGCGCATCGAACATCGGGCCGGCCGAAACACAGGTGTGGAACTCGCCGTTCTCGCCACAGGGATCGATGCTTGCCGGCAAGGCGTCCCACAGCGCGGCATCGAAGGCATGGCCGGCGAAGCGCGCCTCCAGCTGTTGCGTATCCACGCAGCACAGGTGCGCACGCAGGCCGCCCTCGACCATCTCACGTGCCAGCGCGGCGGTGTCCGCGCCGAACAGCGGCGTCATCACGTCCCAGCCGATCTTCGCCAGGTTCTGCACGCGGTAGGCGCGGATGTCGTCCAGGAACAGGTCGCCAAAGGCCATCGTGCGCAGAGCCGGCCAGCGTTGCGCCGCACGGGCGAGCGCCTCCGTCATCGCGCGCTCGTAGTCGTCGTTGGTGCAGCGGGCAGGAATCATCGCTTCCAGCAGCGGCAGGCCGGTCGCGTGCGCCTGCGCATGCAGCACGCTGCGGCGGATGCCCTGCATCGAGACGCGGTCGTAGTCTTCGGTCACCGTGGTCAGCAGGCCGACCACCTCGACATCATCGCGCTGGCGCAGGGTGTGCAGCGTCCACGCCGCATCCTTGCCGCCGCTCCAGGCGAGCAGCACGGGCAGGCGCATCCCGCTCACGCGGCGGAGACGTCACGAAGCTCCCACGCGTGCCCCGCCAGCAGGCGAAGGCGGTGCTTGAGGACCTGCCCTGGAATGGATGACGTGGCCACCAGCAGGATGCTGAGGTCGTCCTGACGTCCGTTCACCGTCGCGCCGTCGTCGACCACGCCGAGGCCGGGGTCGACTTCATCGGGGTCTTCCTGGCGGGCGCGCCAGCGGTCGAACAGGTGGCTGGTGCGCAACGCGTGCTGGAGTTGTGCGGCGAATTCCTCCGCGCCATGCGCGTCGAAACTGAAAGCCGGATCGCCGCCGCGCGCGCGGCCGGGATCCGGCAGGCTGATGTAGTAACGGACGGCCATGGCACCCCCGGCAGAAACCTGGGGCATAGCGTTATCCACGGCGTGTTATCCCGCCGTTATGCCACCTTGAACGGGGCCGGTGGTGCGGCGAAGGCGGCGACCACGGCTCCCTTGCCCACGTTGACCATGCCGGTGAGGCTCATGACGCTTTCGAACACCTCGACCTTGTTGTTCTCGCAGACATCGCGCAGGCGCTGGTAGCCGGGCAGGGCACGCAGCTCCGACAGCTCGCCGCCGTAGCTCAGGCAGACGGTCGGCGTCATCAGGCCGGCCATCACGCGGTTGCCGGTGAACTTGAACATCTGCTCCACCGCGTTCTCGAAGCCCTTGATCTTGGCGACCGGCTCGGTGTTTCCCGCATGGCCGTACAGCACCGGCTTGATGTCCAGTGCGCTGCCCAGCGCGGCGCTGAGCAGGCCGACGCTGCGGTCGCCCTTGGTGCGCGCGCGGTTGCGCAGGTAGTACAGGTCGCGCGGGATCATATAGCCGTGCGTGTTCTGGGCCAGCTCTTCCAGGCGCACGCGGATCTGCTGCACGCTGGCGCCAGCGTCGCGCATGCGCACGGCTTCCACCGCGGTGATGCCCTGCGCGGCGAACAGGTTCTGCGTATCGATCACGCGCAGCGCGAACGGCGAGTTGTGGCCCGCCGCCTGGCGCACCGGCTTGTAGTCGTTGAGGATGGCGAAGCTGGCCTGCATCGCGTTCTCGTGGATGGGCGAGCGCGTCTTGGTGATCGTCATGCAGAACACGTGGTCGTAGTCGATCACCAGCCGGCCCAGGAACAGGTCGCGGATCTGGTTGACGGTGAACGGCGTGGTCTCGGCCTCATGGCCACGTTCCGCCACGTGCGCATGCAGGAAGCTCAGCGTCGCCTGCTCGTCGCGATGGTCGGCCAGCACGGCCTCGCCGATGCGCACCGTGATCGGCAGGATCACGATGTTGTGCTTCTCCAGGAACTCCAGCGGCAGGTCGCACGCCGAATCAACGACTATCCCAATGCGCATCTAGCCCCTCCCGGCATTCGTCGCATTTGTATCTATCTCCGGAAAACTAGCGGAGAACGGCAGCCAAGTCGCTGGATAAGCGCATGAAGTGTGCGGTACGTCACCTTTTTGTGACTTGAGCAATGGGAGAAAACGCGTGCCCCGTCAGATCCTTCCCGGGGTACAGGCCCATAATTTATGTGCTTCAAGTCACAAAACTATCGAAATCGGGCTTGTCCGATGCCGGGCCCGGCCCGACACTCGCCGCCAAGGGAAGGGGTGACATGACGCAGCGGTGGTGGTGTTGGCTGCTGCTGTTGGCCCTGCTGCCGGCGGGCGGCGCGCACGGGGAGAACATTGCGCGGATCGACCGCACCCAGCCGTTGGCGCTGGAACAGCAGGCCGGACAGCGTGCAGGACTGTTTTCGGAACGTCGCTTCGACAGCGGCGCCGTCGGCGTGCGCGTGGTCGGCAACGGTGAGTGGCGGGTGTATCCGGCGCCCGGCGTGGTCGAGCCGGTGCTGGTGTTCTATCACCCGTACACCGCCCGCGTGACCGTGCAGGCTCACAGCGGGGGGGCGCCGCGCCGCCAGGACATGTTCAGCCCCGACCTCGATCCGCAATACAGCCGGCGTGGGCTGGTGTTCCCGCTGACCGGCGACGGACCCGTGGACGTGAAGGTCGAAGGCGCGCGCTATCCGCTGCGGGTCGCGGTGGAATCCGCACCCGCCTACGCCGCCGCCGATCTCTGGCACGTGCGACTGGTGCTGCCGGCCATCGGCATGGTGGTGGGCGTGTCGCTGGTGGTGCTGCTGTTCTGGGCGATGCTGCGCGAGCGCGTCTATGGGCTGTACGCCGGCGCCATGCTGTTCCAGCTGCTGTACGCGATGTGCTCGTACGGCGAGGCCTACGCCTGGCCCGGGCTGTCCGCATTGGCGCAGTTCGGCGCGCAGGGCATCTGGTTTTCGGGATCGCTGGCGACTGTCCTGCTGGTTCTGTTGTGGCTGGACTACGCAGGCCTGCGCCAGGTCACGCCACGACTGGCGTTCCTGATGCGGCTGGTCGGCGTGTACGGCTGCGGATTGACGCTGGTGCTGCTGCTGTCGCCCTGGCCTGCGGACAAGGCCTGGTTCCCCGACGTCGCCAACGCGCTGTTCCTGCTGACCAACGCCATCGCTCTGGTCACCTTGATGGTGGCCTGGTGGCGGGGACAGGTGCATGCGGCCTACGTCCTGATCGCATGGGTGCCGACGCTGGTGTTCACCATGTGGCGTGCGCTGCGCTTCAGCGGCGGCGAACGTGCCGAGCCCTGGCTGGAATACGGCGTGCCATGGATGCTCGCGTTCACGGCGGTCGTGCTGGCGCTGGGCCTGGCCGACCGCATGCTGACCTTCCGCCGCGAGCGCGACAGCGCCAAGGCGCACGCAGAGCGCGATGGCCTGACCGGCGTGCTCAACCGCGGCGCGATCGAGCATCGCCTGGACTGGGCACTGATCGAACGGCAGCGCGAACACATCCCGGTGTCGCTGCTCTTCATCGATCTGGACCACTTCAAGCAGGTCAACGACCGTCACGGCCATGCCGTGGGCGATGCCTGCCTGCGCGCGGTCACGCGCGTGGTCAGCCAGCAGTTCCAGTACGGCGACCAGCTTGGCCGGTTGGGGGGCGAGGAGTTCGTGCTGGTGCTGTCCGGCGTCGAACTGCACACGGCGGTCCGCGTCGGCGAGGAAGTCGCCGCACGCATCCGCCACGACTGCGCGCGGGTGGATGGCGTGGCGGTCTACGTCACCGCCAGCATCGGCGCGGCGCAGGCGCGTGGCGGCGATACGGTCGCTGCGCTGATCGCGCGCGCCGACCAGGCCATGTACGCGGCCAAGCGCGCCGGCGGCGATCGCGTCGTCGCCGAGGAAGCGCCCTGCCAGGCCGCGGACAGCACGAAGGCGCCCGCAGGCGCCTCCGTGGACTGATACCGCCGCGCCGCTACTTCGAATACGCGCGCGGCAGCGGGCCGGACGGCTGCAGGTAGCGATCACGCAGCTCGGTCTGGCGCGAGCGCATCGGCATCGCGCGGCCACCCAGCCAGACCTGCTCCGCGGTGCTCGATACATCCAGCGGATCGGCGGTCCACAGCACCAGGTCGGCCAGCTTGCCCGGCGCGATGGTGCCCACGCGGTCGCCCACGCCGAACGTTTCCGCCGGTACACGCGTCAGGCCGGCCAGGCCGTCTTCCCACGGCAGGCCGTTGGCCACCGCATTGCCGGCGAGCTGGCGGATCTTGCGTGCGTTGTGCGAGGCGTCGCCGGCTTGCGAGAAGCTGACGCTTACGCCGGCGGCATCCAGCCGCGCGGCATTCTCCAGCGTGGCGCCGATCTGGTCGAAGTCCGCCGGCAGGTCCGCCAGCGCATCCACGAACACCGGCACCTTCGCCTGCGCCAGTTGCGGTGCGAGCTTCCACGCTTCGGCACCGCCGGCGATGGCGATGCGCACGTTCTCGCGCTGGGACCAGCGCAACAACTGGCGGATGTCCGCCGCGCGGTTCACCTGCACCACGATGCGTCCGTTGCCGGCCAGGTAGCGCGCCAGCGTCGCGCGGCCCGCGGGCGTCAGCAGCGCATGCGGCGAATCCACCGGCACGCGACCGCGCGCCTCGGCCACCATCTGGTCGAGCAGCATCCACTGCGCCGCGCGCGACTTGCCGGCCAGTTCCGCACCGCCGCTGCCCAGTCGCACGAATAGTGCGCGCGGGCCGACCGGATCGGCACTGCCGTCCAGTCGCATCACGCCGCCCTGGCCGGCGATGAAGGAGCCGCCGGTGGATGCCGCCAGCAGGGTGAAGCCGATGCCCTCCACGCGCGACACCGGAATCACCACCGACGCCGGGTTGTACGCCAGCGTCACGTCGAACTCCGGCCGCATCGGTTGGTCCTGCAGGGTCACCGATGCATCCACGGTGGACGACTCGCCCGACACTTCCTCCAGCCCGATCTCGGTGATGCCACCGAAGAGCGCGGGCGTCAGCGGGCGACCGTTGGCCTCCACCACCGTCGCGCCCGGCGCGGTCAGGCCGCTGCCTACCGCGTGCACCATGCCGTTGCGTACCAGCACGTCGGCGTTCTGCAGCGTGCCCTGCGCGCCGGCGGTATGCACGGTGGCGTTGCGGATCAGCATGTCCTGGGCGAGGGCGGTGAACGAGGTCGAGGCCAGTGCGATTGCGACGGCGAGTGATCTCACCGTCATCCCGGCGAACGCCGGGACCCAGTGCCTCCTGCTGTCAGTACCGCGACGCCCATCGGAAGTCGCTGGGTCCCGGCCTGCGCCGGGATGACGGGAGGAAAGATCATGAATGCGGCTCATGGCATCACCTCCTGGCCCAGCATGAAGTCCGACACCGGTTGCCTGCTCCGATCGTTGCGGTCGTAGATGCGCGCGCCGTCGATGTAGACCTGCTCGGCCTTGGCGTACACGCTGAAGGGGTTCTGGTTCCACACCACCACGTCGGCCATCTTGCCGGCCTCCAGCGTGCCGGTGCGCTCGGCGATGCCCAGCGACTTCGCCGCGTTGCTGGTCACCCAGCGGATCGCGCGTTCGGGTGCGATCTCGCCCATGCCGGCGCGACGCGCGTTCGCCATCACCTTCGCCGCTTCCTGGTTCAGGCGCTGGATGCCTTCGTCCGAATCCGAATGCACGATCGCGCAGCTGTTCGCCGGACGATCGACCAGTGCGATGTTCTCCTGGATGCCGTCGAAGGCCTCCATCTTGAAGCCCCACCAGTCGGCCCACAGCGCACCGCACACGCCGTCCTGCGCCAGCCGGTCGGCCAGCTTGTACGCCTCCACGCCGTGGTGGAACGCCGCGACCTTGAAGCCGAATTCCTTCGCCAGGTCGAGCATCGTGGTCATTTCATCGGCGCGGTAGCAGTGGATGTGCACCAGGATCTCGCCATTGATCGCGCCGGCCAGCGTGTCCAGCTTGAGGTCGCGCTTGCCGCCGCTGTCGCCGCCGCTGTCCGCCTTGTCGTCGCCGGACGCACGCTCCCACCAGCGCTTCTTCTTCGGCTGCTGCGGCTTGGGCGCGTTCTTCTTCAGGTACTCGCTGGCATCGATGAAGGCCGCGCGGTAACCGGCCACGTTGCCCATGCGCGTGGCCGGGCCGGCCTTGCCGCCGTAGACGCGCTTGGGGTTCTCGCCGCAGGCCATCTTCAGCCCCCATGGCGCATCGGGGAATTTCATGCCCTGGTAGCTGGTGGACGGCACGTTCTTCAGCGTCACGCCACGGCCGCCGACCAGATTGGCCGAGCCGGGCAGGATCTGCATCGAGGTCACGCCGCCGGCCAGCGCGGTGTGGAAGCCGGGGTCCTGCGCCCAGATCGAATGCTCGGCCCACACGTTCGCGGTCACCGGCGCGGTCATCTCGTTGCCGTCGCTGTGCGCCTTGACGCCGGGGCTGGGGTACACGCCCAGATGCGAGTGCACGTCGATCAGTCCCGGCGTCACCCACTTGCCGGTCGCGTCGATGCGCGTGGCGCCCTCGGGGGCGGACAGGCCGCGACCCACCGCCACCACCTTGCCGTCGGCCAGCAGCACGTCGGCGCCGTCCAGGCGTTCGCCGGTGCCGGTGAGCACGGTGGCGTTGGCCAGCAGCACGGGGCCGGAAGCGAGCGCACGGTAGGTGCTCGGATACGGGTCCTGGGTGAAGCGGGAAGTGGGCGCGGCGGCAAGTGCGCTGCTGCCCAGCGAAGCCAGGATGAGCCCGGCCAGCAAGGTGGGTCGCATGGATGTGTCCCCTGAAAGAGACCCGAAACCTAACCGCCCGTGCGCCACCTTGCCAAGTGCGCGGTGCCCGCTGCGTGCCCCCTACGACACAGGTCGAATGCGATGCGGCGCGGCCGCTTGCTATATTCCGCGCTCGCTCCGACAGGCCTCCATCGACATGCCAGCGCCCGTCCGGTCGTCTTCGCCGCCCCGCGCCACGCCTGCGCGGCGCATCCCGGGCAAGGGGGCGCAGAAGACCACTCCCGCGCGTGCATCGCAGGTGTTGGTGGCCGTCGACAAGGCACTGGTGCAGCACGGGCTGGTGCGATTGCTGGAAACCAGCGGAAAGCCCTTCGACATCCACGTCAGCGCCCATGCGCGCAGCACGCGCGAGTGCGTGCGCGAGACGCCGTTCGACCTGCTGCTGATCGATCCTGCCCAGGTGCGCGAGATCGGCGCGGCGTTGCATGTATCGCCCTGCAAGACCGTCCTGGTCACCGCACGCGACCATGTCGGCATGGCGCCGCTGCCTGGGCGGATGACCGCCTGCGGCATGCTCAGCGAATCCGACGCGGAAGCCAGCGCGCGCAAGCTGTTGCTGACCGTGGCCGAATGCACGTTGGCCTGCTTCGAGCGCGACCGCTGTGGCGGCTGCCTGGCGCAGCGCACCTGGCAGCAGGCGCACCTGCCGCTGTCGCCGCGCGAACGCGAGGTATTCCTGCATATCGGCGCCGGTGCGGGGCCCGCGAAAATCGCCCGCGATCTTGCGCTGTCGGTCAAGACCGTCGAAAGCCACCGCGAGAAGATCAAGCACAAGCTCGGGCTGGACAGCGCCGCCGCCCTGCAGTGCGCCGCGCTGCGCTGGCGGCAGGGCTATGCGTTGACCGAAGAGGGCTGACCGTCCTGCGCGCGTGCCGGCATCAGCCAGCGTGCGGCGAAGTCGGCCGGCGAAAGCGCGGCATCGAAGAGGAAGCCCTGCGCCTGCCCGCAACCGAGCGAAAGCAGCACGTCGGCCTGTGCGGCGCTTTCCACGCCCTCGGCGGTCAGTTGCAGGTCCAGGCTGCGTGCCATGGCGATGGTCGCCACCACGATGGCGTAGTCGTGGCGGTGCTCCAGCATGCCGCGCACGAACGTGCGGTCCAGCTTGAGCCGGTTGAGCGGAAAACCCTTCAGGTGCGCCAGCGACGAGTAGCCCATGCCGAAGTCGTCCAGCGACAATGAAAAGCCCGCCGACTTCAGTTCCGACAGCGTCGCCAGTGACGCGTCCGGATCGGCCATCAGCCCGCTCTCGGTCAGCTCCAGGTCGAAGCGCTGGGGCTGCAGTCCTGCGGCGGCGATCTGTTCGATCAGCAGGCCGGCCATCTCCGGCTCGTCGAACTGCCGCGGCGATAGATTGATCGCCAGCCGGCCCGGCAGCGACAGGCCAGCCGCATCCCAGGCGCGCAACTGCGCACAGGCCGTCGCGATCACCCAGCGTCCGAGCGGCTGGATCAGGCCACGATGCTCGGCCAGCGGTACGAACTCGTCCGGGCTCACCTGCCCCAGCACCGCGTCGCGCCAGCGCAGCAACGCCTCGGCGCCGACCAAGCGGCCGTCTGCGATGGCGACCTGCGGCTGGTAGTGCAGCTCCAGCGAGCCGTCGCGCAGTGCACGTTCCAGGCGGTCGGCCAGCTGCACGCGGCGCTCCAGCCGCGCGCTCATGTCGGGGTGATAGGTACCCACGGTGAGGCGCGACCGCTTGGCCTCGTACATCGCGGTGTCGGCGTTGCGCAGCAGCAGTTCGCTGCTGGCGCCATCCTGCGGATACACCGAAATGCCGATGCTCGCCTTCAGCCCGAACACCGTGCCGCCGATGGTCATCGGCTGGGTGATCGCGTCGTTCAGCCGGCGCGCGATGGCCTGGGCCGTCTTCGTGCGCGTGCCCGGCGCCAGCACCACGAATTCGTCGCCGCCCAGGCGCGCGACGTGCTGACCGGTGTCCAGTTCGTCGCGCAGGCGGCGGCCGATCTCGACCAGCACCGCATCGCCGGTGGTATGGCCCTTGGTGTCGTTGATGTCCTTGAATTCGTCCAGGTCGATGAACAACACCGAGAACACCCGCCCGGACGCGGCCGCATCGGTGATCAGGCGTTCCAGTTCCGCATAGAAGTGGGCGCGGTTCGGCAGTTCGGTGAGGTCGTCGTACAGCGCCAGCTGTTCGATGCGCGAGAGCTGCGACACCTGGTGCGAGATGTCCTGGATAGTGCCCACCACGCGCTTGCCGTGGCCATGGACATCGGCCAGGGCGCGACCACGCTCGCGTAGCATGCGCGGCGGGTGGCCGTCGCCCTCGACGCGGTAGCGCACGTCGTAGGCGATGCCGCTGGCGACCGCAGTGGCGAAGGCGGCGTCCAGCGCCGGGCGGTCCAGCGGATGCACCCAGCGGCGCAGGTGCTCATAGCCGCCGCACTCCAGCAGTTCCTCGGTGCGCAGCATCTCGCGCGCCCGTGCACAGCAATGCAGGCGCCCCTCCGGCAGCAGCAGTTCCCAGCGGGCGAGCTGCGCCAGGTCGTGCGCCTCGGACAGCAGCGACTCGCTTTCCCGCAACGAAGCGGTGGAGTCCGACAATGCCTTGCGGTCGGCCGACACGTAGGCATCCATGACCACGCCGATGTCGAAGAACAGCCGCTTGATGGTGGACTTCAACGCCTGCGCATGGAACTCCGGGTCCTCGCGCAACAGTGGCTTCAGCGAATCCATGATCGCGGTCAGCAGCGTGCTGCAGCCGGCCAGGTACCAGTGCGGTTCCAGTCCGATGCGGTGGTGTACCGCGCCGATCCGCCAGCGGTTCTCCACGTACTGGCGGTCGACATGGGCGGTGAACAGGTCGCGCGAGTAGCGCTTCTGAGCGTGGTGCAGCCGCTGCAGCTGCTGCCAGTCGCGGATGTACGCGCCGGTCTCGGCAAAGGCCCCCACCTGCGCGTAGAAGCGGTCGATGTTGGCGCTCTCGCTGGCCTGCACCACGTCCCACAGCTGCAGCAGGCGGTCGCGGTCGGCGCTGCCGAGATCGAGGAAATCCAGCCTCAGGCGGATGTCGTCGTCGCTGAGGAAGGCGGGATCACCGGGGGAAGGGGGTGTGCCGGGGTCCATGGGCGGTTCGCGGAAGCCGGCTCAGTCCTGCCAGGCGCGCTGTACAAGGGCGTGCCTGTCTCCGCCGGCGTCCGCCGTCCGCCTTCGTCCCCTGCGTGCTCGTTTGCCCAATGCCATTCCCCTTTCCCCGTTCAGGGACGAAACTAAAGGAAGGCAATTCCATGCCACCATCGGGGGATCCCCGATGTCCGTCGCGCGGCTCCTGTGCCGTGCGGCGTCGCGGGACGAACGCAGGCACGCAACGAGGGCAAGATGAAGGACAAGAACGAGATCGTCGACAACTGGCTGCCGCGCTACACCGGCGTACCCCTGGACCAGTTCGGCGAGCATGTGCTGCTGACCAATTTCGGCGGCTACCTCAACGTGTTTTCGCAGCTGACCGGCGCGCCCATCGTCGGCCTGGACCGGCCGATGGCCAGCGCCACCGCCGACGGCATCACCATGATCAACTTCGGCATGGGCAGCCCCAACGCCGCCACGATGATGGACCTGCTGTCGGCGATCATGCCCAAGGCGGTACTGTTCCTCGGCAAGTGCGGCGGGCTGAAGCGCAAGAACCAGCTGGGCGACCTGGTGCTGCCGATCGCGGCGATCCGCGGCGAGGGCACCAGCAACGACTACCTGCTGCCGGAAGTGCCGGCGCTACCGGCATTCGCGCTGCAACGCGCGGTGTCCACGATGATCCGCGACCTGGGCCACGACTACTGGACCGGGACGGTCTACACCACCAACCGCCGCGTGTGGGAACACGACCTGGCGTTCAAGGAGCGCCTGCGCGCGATGCGCTGCATGGCCATCGACATGGAGACCGCCACCGTGTTCGCCGCCGGCTTCGCCAACCGCATCCCCTGCGGCGCGCTGCTGCTGGTCAGCGACCAGCCGATGATTCCCGAAGGCGTGAAGACCGAAGCCAGCGACGCCAAGGTCAGCTCCTCGTTCGTGGAAAACCACATCACCGTCGGCATCGAAGCGCTGAAGCTGATCCGCCGCAACGGGAAGTCGGTACGGCATCTGCGGTTCGATGAGTGAGCTACGGCAATTTCTCGAGCAAATCTCTAACCCAGTAGGCTTCAATTATCCCAGCATTAGTTTCATGCTGGGATAATTCTTCCTTGGTTGTTCCGTGTATTGGATGCTCGACAACATAGCCTGAGATCGTTCCTACTATGCGGACATCGCTGGGCTTGTTTGGAGGTGACCACACAACGGGACCTCCTGAGAATCCCTTGTTGTTGTGGCCATCAAGAAAGAGCGTGTTGAATCCGTGCCGCTCAAAGTCCGTTGCTGACACGAGAGCGGCTTTCACGAAAGGAAGCGGATAGCCACGATTGATGCCGCGATCACTGGTTCGCATTCCACGCGGATATCCCAAGAAATACGCCCATGTGCCGATGATTAAGCCGGCCGGGTTGAGTGAAATTGGATGCCTTGGCGAAATATCTTCATCAAGTAGGAAAACTATGGTGTCTGCGGACCGGCTATCGGCGTTAAACACTACGGTGACAGGTACGCGAACCCAGTTGTCCCTACGATAGATGAGCAAAGAAGTGATGTCGGGAGAGCCGTCGAAGGTGTGTGAGGCAGAGACCAAATACTGCCGATGTCCCTTTTCTATCGTGTAGGCCGTAGCAAGTTTTTCGTTATGGAAGATCTGAAACACTCGCTGGATAATGCTGGTGGTAACGTACACGGCATACCCTCGCGCTAGTGCGGATGAGTTCCTGGTCGCTCATGATCAGCATAAGATGAAATCCCGTTGATTGATCGGGTTAACACTCTGCCGAGCGATTCTGGTTGAGGGGCTGTTGCTACGGCCCATGTTCTCGATGCCATCATCTCGATTAAACATCGGCGCTGACACCATGAAGGCTCTGACAAGGAGCTGGTCGATGCAGAAGCTAGGAAAGCTGGTTCTACGGATGGGTTCTGCGGTCGTCCTGATCGCATCCTTGGGAGCAACCGCAGCCGAAACGTCCACGGAGACCCCTGCCGGGTCCGTTTCTATCGAAGCGCACCACAAACAGCTCAAAGACATAGAAGAGTCGACACGAGACGACGCCCGCGAGCGCGCCCGCCGGATGACGGAGGCCTTCGATCGCGATCTCGCGGCGGTCTATGCGCCGGAGCGTCTGGCGGTCGCCTCCGACGAGGAGCTGGAGGAACTGTTCCAGGCTGCCAGCCGCGTCGTCTTCTACGCGCATGGACCGGCGCATGCGGTGCTGCTGCTGAGGACCGCGCTGTCCCTGGATGCGCGGTCGACGCTGACCGACGAGCATCGCCGTGATTTGTACCGTGCCTGGGTGGTGACGCGTCAGTTCGACGCCGCCAATGCGCTGGCACGCATGCATCCCGGCTTGCAGCTGCAGGTATTGCCAGCGATCCCCACTGCGGATGCCGCCGGAGCAGGCCGTGTCGTGGTGTGGCGTCCGGCGGACGACGCCGAGGCGTTGTCCGCGCAGGCCGTCGAACAGGACGTGCTGCGTATCGTCGTGCTGTCGCACCCGCGCTGCGGGTTCTCGCAACGCGCCATCGCCGCGATCGAGGCGGACCCCGTGTTGTCCGCACGGCTGGGTGATGCGCTGTGGCTTGCGCCGCCCAACGGGTCACTCGACCTGCGCGATATCCAGGCGTGGAATCGTGCGCATCCCGGCGCGCGCCTGAGCTACGCGGTGGCGATGGATGATTGGCCGCAGTTCGACAGCTGGGCGACACCGGTGTTCTATTTCATGCGCGAAGGAAGGGTCGTGGCGACCGTCACGGGCTGGCCCAGGGAGGGCCGTGCACGCGAGCTTCATGAGGCCTTCGCTCAGATGGACGCACCGGAAGACCCCTGAGGAGACAAGGATGCAGGACCACACGAAGCGCAAGCGCTGGATCGGCATGGCGTTGGCCATGTCGCTGGGAAGCACGGCAGTGGCGGCCGAGACGCCGGTGGAGACCGAAGCCCGCAACGCCGCCGCCGGGTTCGCCATCACCACCAGCCTCACCCTGCTGGAAGCCCTGGGCAAACAGTGCGGCACCTACGAAGGCGAGGCCGGCAGCCAGGCGCGTGCCGCGCTGCAGGGTTGGCAGCAGCGCAACCACCGCTACCTGGAGCCCTCGCTGCAGCGCGTGCTCATGCTGACGGATGCGGTCGCTGCGGCAGGGGGTGCGGCGCAAGGCAAGGCGTTCGCGGATGCGCGCAAGGCCGAATTCACCGGCGCCGCCACCACCGCGCTGCGCGCGATGTTCCCCGAAGGCGAAGTGACCACGGCCGCCTGCGCACGCATCGCGGCCGCGACCGCAGGTGGCGCCTATGATTACCGCCAGCATGCGGAGTTCTTCCCTACACTGCAGGTCCTGGAGCGGGGCACGGCCGCGCCGACCAAACCAGCCGCGGAGCAACGATAGGTGACAGAGTCCATGCCGTCCGACACAGCGAACAGCGATAGCGAGAAGTGGCTTCTCCTCCGCTCATTGACGGAAGATCGTCCGCATTTCGTCGGCGTCATTCCCGCGCTTCCGCCGCCCCATGTGCGGGCGGCGTTCCCGCAGCGGATCACGATCGTGGTCGCCTACGAAGAAAACGAGAAGGGCCTGCCTCTCTACGAGGATGACCTGACCGCGCTGAACCATCTGGAAGACGACATCCGCGAATGGGACCCCGAGCGACGTGTGTTTCTCAATGCGGCGCGGAGCACGGGTCTGGGGGAGCGGCGCTGGATCCTCTACGCGACGGACGTCGATGCCATGGAGGCGCTGGTGCCGGAGAACGACTTCATGGACATCTCCGTCGAGCACGATCCGGAATGGTCGGACATCGCCGCCATCCTCGCCGGGATACCGGCGGCCCACTAGCCCCGTCGAGGGAGCCTGCCTCGTCCGCCCCGAGGGTCAGCCCTGCAGGACAGATCGCATGAACCTTGAAACGATCGAGATGAAGGCGTTTGTTCCCGCGCGGGATCTGGCCGAATCCATCGCGTTCTACGAGGCGCTGGGCTTCGGGGTATCGATGGAGTCGGACGACCTGGCCTACATCCATCACGGCAAGACGGCGTTCCTGCTGTCGCAGTTCTACCTGCGCGAGCATGCGGAGAATTTCGTCATGCACCTGCTGGTCGCGAACGCGGACGACTGGCACCGGAACGTCGAAGCGTCGGGTGTGGTCGGGAGATTCTCCGTCCGCGTCAGTCCGCCGGACGATCGGCCCTGGGGCCTCCGCGACTTCACCCTCATCGATCCGACCGGCGTGCTCTGGCGCATCGGGCACGTCATTCCGGATCGATGAACGCATCCAGCGACGCATCCAGGTGGCGCACGAGGCGGGTCATCGCCCTGCGCGTCATCGGAGGGATGACCGTGTCGGCGGGGCTGCTTGTCTGTGCCCTGTGCGCCATCCTGTTCTTCAATCGCTCGCCGGAGGACTTCGAGGGCACGGCCCAGATGGCGGCGGTCCATGTTGGCCTCGTCTACGGTCTTCCCACGCTGTTGGCCGGTAGCATGGTGCTCGGGTTCGCCCACCGGGCACGCAGGGCGACGCCGTCTGATACTTCATACGAACCGAAGGTAACACCATGAACGAATCCAGTGACGTCATCACCTTCTGGAAGAACGCCGGCTACGAGAAGTGGTTCGCCAACGACGATGCGTTCGATGCCGAGTTCGACCAGCGCTTCCGCGGGCTGCACTTCCGCGCGGCGCGGCGCGAGCTGGAAGGCTGGATGGGCGATGCCGAAGGCGCGCTGGCGCTGATCCTGTTGCTGGACCAGTTCCCGCGCAACTGCTTCCGCCAGAGCGCGCACTCTTACGCCACCGACGGCCTGGCACGGCATTACGCCGATCGCGCCATCGAAGCCGGCTTCGATGCGCAGGTCGATCCGGACCTGAAGATCTTCTTCTACATGCCGTACGAACACTCCGAAACCCTGGACGACCAGCAGCGCGCGATGGACCTGTTCCGCGCCACCGGCAACGACGAATACCTCAAGTACGCGCAGCTGCACTACGACCTGATCGCCCGCTTCGGCCGCTTCCCGCATCGCAACGAGGCGATGGGCCGCACCTCCACGCAGGAAGAGCGCGACTACCTGGCGGCGGGCGGCTTCAAGGGCTGATGTAGGGTGGGCCTTGGCCCGCCGTTACCATGTGTCGTGGTCGCGGTCTTTGACGAAATCCCGGAAGTTCAACCGTGATCGAGGCCCGCGATGGTGGGCCAAGGCCCACCCTACGGAGCGCACACCCTGTCCGCCACGCAAAAAGAAAGCGGGCCGAGGCCCGCTTTCCCGTGTGTCGCTTGTGATCAGTACTTGCTGATCGTACCGTCCACGTCGTCGGCCCAGGCATGGATGCCGCCGGTGACGTTGTAGACGTTCGAGAAGCCGAGCGCGCGGAACTCTTCCGCGGCCTGCTGGCTGCGACCGCCGTGGTGGCACAGGAACGCCAGGGCGGTGTCCTTCGGCAGGGCTTCCAGCTCGCTGCGACCGGCGCCGTCGAAGGTCTTGAAGGGCAGCTTCACCGCCGCGAGCGCGCGCTCGTCGGCCGGGCGCACGTCGACCAGCAGCACCTCGCTGGCGCGGATCTTCGCATCGGCGTCCATCGGCGACAGCGCCTGCACCGGCTTCGGCGCGTTGGGGTTGTCGATGGCCAGGCCCTTGCCGCGGATGTCGTCGACCCAGTCGATGGTGATGCCGTCGGCGCGGCGCGCGCTGGCGATGTCGAACTGCACGCGCACGCCGTTGGATTCGGCGGCGATGGCGTTGGCGTCGAACTGCGCCAGCTGGAAGTTCGGCTGGAACTGCGCGTTGATCGACAGCGCCAGCGCGGCGCCCGGGCCGGCGTCGGCCACGGCGTTCTGCAGCATCTCGGCAGCGGCAGACGTGATCGTGATCGCCGGGGGCGTGCGGTCGGGGGCGGCCAGGCCCAGCACGGTGGCCAGCTCACCGGAGTTGGTCATCTGCTCGATGATGTCGCTGCCGCCGACCAGTTCACCGTCGATGTACAGCTGCGGGATGGTCGGCCAATCGCCGTAGACCTTGATGCCCTCGCGGATTTCCTGGTCGGCCAGCACGTTGACGTGTGCGTAGTCCACGCCCAGCGCCGACAGCGCGCCGACCGCCTTGGCCGAGAAGCCGCACTGCGGCATGGTCGGCTGGCCCTTCATGAAGAGCACCACGCGGTTGGACTGCAGGAGGGATTCGATGCGCGAGCGCAGGGCGGGATCAAGGGACATGGTCAGGCACCGGTAAGCGTGAAGGACAAGCGGAAGGGAATTTTACGCCCCGTGGCATCATGGGGCATGAGCACGACAGGAACACTGCATCGTCCGCCGCGCCGTCCCGGACTGATATTGGGCCTGCTGGCGCTGTCGCAAGTGGCCGTGGCGTGGCTGTGGTGGCAGTACGGCTGGCGGATCGGCCTGCCGGCGATGCTGGCCACCCACCTGCCGGTGGTCTGGGCCACGCTGCATCCGCGCGCCACCCTGTTCTGTCCCGCCCTGTCGCGCCTGCCCACCGATGAACGCGTGGTGTGGCTGACCATCGACGACGGCCCCTCGGCCGACACCGCCGCGATGCTCGACCTGCTGGATCGGCACGGGGCGAAGGCGACCTTCTTCCTGGTCGGCGAGCGCGCGGCGGCGCAGCCGGCGGTGGTGCAGGCCATCCGCGACCGCGGCCATGGCATCGGCAACCACAGCGCCACGCATCCGGACACGCGCTTCTGGCGACTGGGCCCGGGCGCGCTGGAGGACGAGATCGGCCGCAGCCAGTCGATACTCACCGCGATCACCGGCGAGACCCCGCGCTGGTACCGCAGCGTGGTGGGCATGACCAATCCCTTCGTCGGCCTGTCGCTGAAGCGCCACGGCCTGACCCGCGTGGCATGGAGCGCGCGCGGCTTCGACGGCGTCGACTGCCAGCCCGACAAGGTGCTGGCGCGCATCACCGGCGGCATCGCCCCCGGCGCCATCGTGCTGCTGCACGAGGGCGCGGCGCACGGGCACAACCTTGCGATCCTGGGGCAGTTGCTGGCATGGCTGGACGCGCAGGGGTATCGCACGGTGTTGCCGGATGAGGAACTCGTGCGTGATGCGTTGGGCGTTGCGGCTTGAATCCTTCTCCCGCCGGGATAAGAGCCCGCCCCGTACTCGATACGGGGTGGCGCGCAGCTATGGATGAGGGTGCCACCGCCGCCCATCCGGAATCTGCGTTGCCTGGAGAGTCAAATCGAGTGGATGATGCAAATAGCCGTTAGGCGGCAAGGGAGTTCCGCTTGAACCGAGAGAAGATCTGGGAGGCAATGTCCTACGCGTGGACTGAAATCGGCTTGGATGACCAGGACTTCCAGCGCTTTGGCAATGAGATTTCAGCTCAGCCCGAGGACATGCCCGAGTTCAATCGCGCTGTGTTCTGGGAGACCTGCGGCGCATTCGCAGTCGAGACGACTCTTGCCTTCCTGCTTCTCGGCATGACACTTCCGGATTGGTACTTTCCTGAAGCAGAGAAAAAGGTTTCCTGTTGGTTGCGTCGCCCCTTGATTCTTTCGCTTGTAAATCCGCTGTGGATAGTTGGCTACCCGATCTCCTGTCTCATGGCATTCAAATACTGGGTCCAATTACGTCGGGCGGTTACATCGTCCGCGTGCGCCGCCTAACCATGATGCAAGCCGCGTAGCGCGCGTCGTGCGCACGGCGCACGCTACGCCAGCAGGTGATGCGCGACCGGGAACGCGAGGCGCGTCCATTCTGTGTACATCGCGGCGGACGGATGCAGGCCGTCGTCGGCGAGCATCGCGGCCTCGCCACCGCGTGCGCGGCTGACCGGGGTGATGTCGACGAAGGCGACGCCGCGTTGCGCGCAGACCTCGCGCGCGGCGAGGTTGTAGGCGTCGAGTTCGCGGGCGATCTGCGCGGTGTCGCGACCGGACTGAGCGGCGAACGGGGTTACGCCCCAGTCGGGGATCGACAGCACCAGCACGCGCCCGGGCCGGTTGCGGGCGAAGCCGATGGCACGCCACACCAGCGCCGCGAACTGCGTGCGGTATTCCTCCACGTCGCGGCCGCGGTACTGGTTGTTCACGCCGATCAGCAGGGTGACGAAGTCGTGCTCGCCCAGCGGTTCCGCCGCGGTGATCGCGGCGTCCAGTTCGTCGGTGGTCCAGCCGGTGGTGGCGATGATGCGCGGGTCGCCGACAAGCACGCCTTCCATCCGCAGCAGGCGCGCCAGCTGCATCGGCCAGCGGCCGGCTTCGTCCACCGCTTCGCCGATGGTGTAGGAATCGCCGAGCGCGAGGTAGCGCAGCTCGGTGGTGAGGGCGATGGTGTGCGGGGCGGCGATGGTGGTCATGGGCGCATGATGCGCCCTTCCGGCTTGTTGTAGGAGCGACGTGAGTCGCGACCGCAAAGCTGGGCGGCCGTGAAAGCATCGATCATCCGCGATACATCACAGGGGGGCTCGCTGTGGGTCGTCCGATGGGGCTTCACCGGTGCGTCATGACGTGCGGTCGCGACTTACGTCGCTCCTACGTTCGAGCAACAGCAGGGCGGCTTACGCCGCCGCTGGCCGCGACTTGCCCTTGATCGGCACGACCTTGGTGGCGGCCTCGGCGCGACGCGAGAGGGCGCGGTCGATGCGGGCGAAGACTTCGCGCATCGTCGCCGCTTCCGGCAGCAGGGTGACGCGGAAGTGGTGGCGGTAGGGCACGTTGAAGCTGGAGCCCGGCACGACCAGCACGCCCTCGGTTTCCATCAGTTCCAGCGCGAACGCGTGGTCGTCGAAGTTCTTGGCCGCGTCGCCGACCACCGCCGGGAACGCGTACAGCGCGCCGGCCGGGTTCACCAGGTCCAGGTGCGGGCTGGCCTCGCAGGCCTCGATCACCGCGCGGCGGGTTTCGTACAGGCGGCCGCCCGGTGCGCACAGCGCGCTGATGGTGTCGGGGCCGTTCACCGCGGCATCGATCGCGTACTGGCCCGGCACGTTGGCGCACAGGCGCAGCGCGCTGAGCAGGTCCATCGCGTGCAGGAAGTCGCGCACCACGTCGCCGTGGCCGGACACCACGCCCCAGCCGACGCGCCAGCCGCAGGCGCGGTGCACCTTGCTCAGGCCGCTGAAGGTGATGCACGGCACGTCGCCTGCGAGGGGCGCGACCGGCACGAACGTGGCGCCGTCGTACAGCACCTGGTCGTAGATCTCGTCGACCATCAGCAGCAGGCGGTGCTTGGCCGCGATGGCGACGATGCGCTCCAGCAGCTCGCGCGAGTAGGTCGCGCCGGTCGGGTTGTTCGGGTTGATCAGCACGATGGCGCGCGTGCGGGAGCTGATCAGCTGCTCGATCTCGTTGGGATCGGGCTGGAAGTCGTTGTCGGGATCGCAGCGGTAATAGACCGGGCGGCCGTCGTTGAGGATGGTGGCGGCCGACCACAGCGGGTAGTCGGGCGAGGGCACCAGCACTTCGTCGCCGGGATTGAGCAGCGCACGCAGCGACAGATCGATCAGTTCCGACACGCCGTTGCCGACGAACACGCGGTCCGGGTGCGCATCCGGCGTGCCGCGCTTGGCGTACGCCGCAGCGATCGCATCGCGCGCGGAGGGCAGGCCCTGCTGGTGCGTGTACGGATCGGTGCGGCCCATGTCGTCGGCGATCGCGCGCTGCAGGTGTTCCGGCGCACGGAAACCGAACGCGCCCGGGTTGCCGATGTTGAGCTTGATCAGCTTCTGCCCCTGCGCTTCCAGCTCCCGAGCTCGCCGTGCCAGTTCGCCCCGGATCTCGTAGCGGACTTCGGACAGGCGTTCGCGCGTGGCGAGCGGTTTGACGGGCGGGGTGGACATGGCGGCGACCGCAGGAGGGCTGGAAGTGAGAGGAGGGCCAGCTTAACGGATATTTAGCCTGCCCGGCCCCGCTGGCTTCAGGGCCCGTCTAGAATGCGCGCCATGTCCGAAACCCCCGTCCTGCCTGTGTCCGACGTCACCCTTCTGCGGTCCATTGGCTGGCCGTACACGGGGGAACCGGAGGACAGCGCATGGCGCGAGGCGATGGCCGCGCACCCGCAGGCCACCCCGGCGCGGGTGATCGAGCAGCACCGTTCCGGCTACGTGGTGGCGAATGCCCCCGGTGTCGGCGTGAAGGCCGAGTCCCTGCCCGAGTGGCAGCGCCCCCGTTTCCCCGCCCATGAACGCCCCGCCGTCGGCGACTGGGTGCTGCTGGAAGACGCGACCTCGAAGCGTCCGCGCATCGTCGCGCTGCTGCCGCGCCACACCGGCATCAAGCGCGGCGCCGCCGGCGAGCATTACCACCAGCAGGTGATCGCGGCGAACATCGATACGGTGTTCATCGTCTGCGGCCTGGATGCCGACTTCAATCCACGCCGCATCGAGCGCTACCTGCTGCTGGTCGGCGGTGGCGGCGCGCAGCCGGTGGTGGTGCTGACCAAGGCCGACCGCACCGAATACGCCGCCGACGCGGTCGAGGTGCTGGCCGATCTCACCGCGCAGGGCGTGCCGGTGTTCACCGTCAACGCCAAGGATCCGGACAGCATGGCGCAACTGGCGCCGTGGCTGGACCCCGGCCATACCGTGGTGCTGGTCGGCTCGTCGGGCGCCGGCAAGTCGACGATCACCAACACGCTGCTCGGCGACGAGCGCATGAAGACCGGCGAAGTGCGCGAGAGCGATTCGCGTGGTCGCCACACCACGACGTACCGCGCGCTGATCCCGCTGGCGGCGGGTGCGTGCCTGATCGACACGCCCGGCATGCGCGAGCTGAAGCCGACCGGCGAGGAAGACCTGGCCGACGGCGGCTTCGCCGACATCGAAGCGCTGGCGGAAGAATGCAAGTTCCGCGACTGCTCGCACGACCGCGAGCCCGGCTGCGCGGTGCGCGCCGCGATCGAGCGCGAGGAACTTGACGAAGGCCGCTTCCTCAACTACCTCAAGCTGCGCGACGAAGTCGCGGCCGCCGCCGACAAGCTCGCCTCGCGCCTGGCCGACAAGGCAAGCGCGAAGGTACAGACCAGGGCATTGAACAAGCGCGTGACCGACAAGTACGGCAAGCGCTAGGTTTTCGCGCGAAGCGGGCGGGACGTTCGATGTGGTAACACGTCCTTGTCGTCATCCCGGCGAAAGCCGGGACCTAGCGTCTTTTCTTACGCTTACCGTCATCCGGACGTTGACGTCACTGGGTCCCGGCTTGCGCCGGGATGACGGTGGTTGGATTCCGGCGGGCGATAGAGTTCAACGGTTGATCGCCATCGATAGCGATCAATCCCA
The DNA here is from genome assembly GCF_964252945.1 of Pseudoxanthomonas sp. LjRoot143. NCBI lineage: Bacteria > Pseudomonadati > Pseudomonadota > Gammaproteobacteria > Lysobacterales > Lysobacteraceae > Pseudoxanthomonas > Pseudoxanthomonas sp. LjRoot143. The sequence continues at coordinate 4,310,000 of NZ_CAXUPM020000001.1, forward strand.
GAGGTTGATGAACCCGGTGATGATCAGCGCGTTGGTGAAGTCGATGAAGAACGCGCCGACCAGCGGGGCGACGAGGAAGGCGCGCGGCGCCATGCCGTAGCGTTCGACCAGCGTGCGCATCACCGCCATCGCGTTCGCGGTGGTGCCGAGCATGAAGCCGATGAAGCCGCCGCCCATCACCGCGGCGTCGTAGTCGCGGCCCATCACGCGGAACACCACGACGCAGAACAGCGCCACCAGCGCCACCTGCAGGCCGAGGTTGACCAGCAGCGGCGCGGCCAGGCCGGCCAGTTCCCACAGCTTGAGGTTCATCAGCGCCACCGACAGGAACAGCGCCAGGCAGACGTTGCCGATCAGGTCCGTGGTCGCCACCGGCAGGCCGATCCAGCCGGTGCGGTCGTCGAAGTAGCGGATCAGCGCGCCGACCATCATCGCGCCGACGTAGGCAGGCAGCGTGAGGCCCGCCGCCGCCAGTCCCTGGCTGACGCCGGCGCCCGCCCACATCGCCACCAGGATCACCACGATGCTCTTCAGCGCGGCCGACTCGCGGGTGGCGAAGTCCAGCGTGTCGCGCGCACCGGTGGGTTCGGCCGCGGATTCGTCGGGCTTGCCGAGGCGCACGCCGCCGTAGAGCTTGTGGCGACGGATCAGCATCGTCGCCACCGGCCCGCCGATCAGGCCGCCACAGAGGATGCCCGCCATCGCCGAGGCGACCGCGATCGATTCCGCGCCTTCCACGCCGGCCTGTTCGAACAGCGGCGCGAACGCCAGGCCGGTCGCAGGTCCGCCGGTCAGCGTGGTGGAGCCGGCCAGTACGCCGAACAGCGGATGCAGGCCGAAGCCCATTGCCACCGCCATGCCCAGCAGGTTCTGCACGACGGCGAACGCGGTGGCCAGCAGCAGGAAGATCACCACCTGGCGCCCGCTGAGCTTCAGCAGCGCCACGCTTGCGTTGACGCCGATGGTGGTGAAGAAGGCGATCATCAGCGGCGCCTGCAGGCTGGTGTCCAGCGTGAACAGGGTGACGTCGCGGCTGCGCGCCACCAGCACCGCCAGCGCCACCGCCAGGCCGCCGATCACCGGCGCCGGCAGGTTGTACCTGGAGAACAGCGGGACGAAGCGACAGAGCGCGTAACCGAGGAACAGGGCGAGGCCGGCGAACGCCAGCGTCTGCACCGCATCGAGCTCCAGCATGCTGCCCCCGCAACCGTTGGACGAGCCCCGAGCATAGTCGAGTGGCGGGCTTCGTGGGCTACAGTGGCGCCCGGAGGATCCCGATGCAGCCCGATATCGCCCATCACGCCGCGCTCGACGCGCGCCTGGTCAAGGCCGTGCGCGGCATCAAGCTGCTGAGCCTGGCCAGCTGGCCCGCCGAGGTGCAGGCGCCGTTCCTCGACGGTGTCGCCCGCGGGCAGCCGCAGCTGCCGGTGATCGACTACCCGCGGCTGGACTTCGGTGAAGCGCGCCGCGAACTTGCCGCCATCGCCGCTGCTGCGGACGAAGCACACCCGCTCGGCTGCTACCTGCGCGAGTCGGTGCGCAGCTGGGACATCGCCGCGCAGCTGCTGGAATCGCTGGGCACGCCGGCGGTGACGACGCACTCGATCGCCCTGTTCGGCACGCCGGAGGAATGCCTGCCCGGCGACGGCCCGACCACGCGCGATGCGGCCGGGCACTTCATCGCCATCGCCAACGACCTGGACCACGAACTGCTGGCGCCGGAGGAACAGATCCCGGTGTCGGCGACCGCGCTGCAGTTGCAGCTGCAGGCGGACCTGGACGACTTCTTCGATGGCCGCGTCATCACGGTGGAACTGGATCGCCAGCTGATCGCCAAGGCCGCCGCGGGCGCGACGCGCATCCGGTTGCGCCACGGCGCGGCCTTCAGCGACTACGACCGCCGCCAGTTGCTGCAGCACGAGGCGCTGGTGCATTCGCTGACCGCGTTGAACGGGCGCGAGCAGACCGTGCTGCCCAGCCTGGCGCTGGCGTCGCCGCGCGTGACCGCCACGCAGGAAGGACTGGCGACGTTCGCTGAGCAGATTACCGGCAGCATCGACATCGAGCGGATGAAGCGCATCAGCCTGCGCATCGAGGCGGTGGCGATGGCACTGGCCGGCGCCGACTTCATCCAGGTGTTCCGCTACTTCATCGAGGCGGGGCAGAACCCGGCCGAGAGCTTCTCGTCGGCGCAGCGCGTGTTCCGTGGCGTGCCCACCGGCGGCGGCGCGGCGTTCACCAAGGACACGGTGTACCTGCGCGGGCTGATCGGCGTGCACACCTTCTTCCGCCGTTCGCTGCAGCAGGACCGGCTGCGGCTGTGCCGGCGCCTGTTCGCCGGCAAGATGACGCTGGAAGACGTCGGCATGTTCGAGCCGATGTTCGACGCCGGCGTGCTGGTGCCGCCGCGCTGGCTGCCGAGCTGGGTCAGCCGCGCCAACGGGCTGGCCGGCATGCTGGCGTTCTCGCTGTTCGCCAACCGGATCCGCCTGGACAAGCTGGATCCGGCGGCGACGTGAGGTAGGGCAGCGGAGCAAGCGCCGCTCTACGAAGGCGACGCCGCTCCACCGTAGAGCCGAGCTCGGCTCCGCGAAGGTCGGCGGTACGGGTGATGGATCCCGAGGCAGCGGAGCAAGCTCCGCTCTACGGAGGGCGGTTGGCTCAGGCCGTCGGTCGCTTGTAGGCGATGCAGTCCACTTCGACCTTGCAGTCGACGACCATCCGCGACTCCACGCAGGCACGTGCCGGCGGATGCTCGCCAAAGTAGTGCTTGAACACGGTGTTGAACGCGTAGAAGTCGCGCGCGTCGTCGAGCCATACGCCGCAGCGCACGACGTGCTCCGGACCGTAGCCGGCGTCGGCCAGGATCGCGAGCACGCTCTGGATCACCACGTGCGCCTGTTCGGTGACGGTGCCGCCGACCAGTTCGCCGTCGCGCATCGGCACCTGGCCGGAGACGTACAGCCAGCCGTCGGCCTGCACCGCGCGTGAGAACGGCATGTGCTGCTTGCCCTGGCCGACGCCGCCCTCGGCGCCGTATCGCGTGATGTCGCTCATGTCGTGTACTCCGTAAAGAAGAAGTCAGGTCGGCGCGAGGAAGCGGCCGTGGCGGCCGACCACCTGTGTGCCGTCGTAGGCGAGCCGGCCCGCCACCCATACCGCGTGCATGCCGGCGGCAGGACGGATCGGGTCGTGGAAGTCGGCGACGTCGCGCACCGTCGCCGGATCGAACAGCACCAGGTCGGCCTGCGCGCCGATGCGCAGCACGCCGCGGTCACGCAGGCCGAAGCGCGCGGCCGGCAGTCCGGTCATCTTGTGCACGGCGGTATGCAGCGGGAACAGACCGACATCGCGCGCGTAGTGGCCGAGCACGCGCGGGAAGCTGCCCCACAGCCGCGGATGCGGGCGCGGATCGCGCGGAAGACCATCGGAGCCGACCATCGTGCGCGGATGCGCCAAGATGCGGCGCACATCGGCTTCGTCCATGCCGTGGTAGACCGCGCCCGCCGGTTGCAGCCGGCGCGCGGCGTCCAGCAACGAGACCTTCCAGTCCGCAGCGATCGCCGCCAGCAGGCGTCCGCCCTGCTCCGGATGCGGCTCGGACCACGTCACCAGGATGTCGTAGGCGTCGGTGACCTGCTTCAGGTCCAGCGTCGACGAACTGGCCGCGTACGGATAGCAGTCGCAGGCGACATCGTGGTCGCGCGCCTCGTGGTCGAGCACGGCGAGCACTTCGGTGCTGCGGCCCCAGTTGTCCGCGCCGGCGCACTTCAGGTGCGACACGCGCACCGGCGCGCCGCTGTGGCGACCGACACCGACCGCTTCCTCCAGTGCGGGCACGATGCCGGCGAACTCGTCGCGCAGGTGGCTGGCATAGGTGTGGCGGTGGCCATCGAGTTCTTCGGACAGCGCACGCACTTCGTTGTCGGGTGCGTGGAACGCAGAGGCGTAAGCCAGGCCGGTGCTGAGGCCGAGCGCGCCGGCTTCCAACGCGTCGCGCAGCTGCGTGCGCATCGCCGCGATCTCGTCGCCGGTCGCGGCGCGATCCAGCCGGTCCAGGTGGTTCTGACGCAACGCCGTGTGGCCGACCAGTGCGGCGACGTTCACCGCCGGCTGCGCGCGTTCCACCGCGGCGCGGTAATCGGCGAAGCGCGGGTAGCGGAACTCGTCGTCGGCGCCGAGCAGGTTCATCGGGTCGGGCACGGCGCGGCCCGGCACCACCGGACTCGCGCTGATGCCGCAGTTGCCGACCACGACGGTGGTGACGCCCTGGCTCAGCTTCGCGGGCATGTCCGGCTGGCGGATCACTTCCAGGTCGTCGTGCGTGTGTACGTCGATGAAGCCCGGCGCCAGCGCGTAGCCGTGGCCTTCGATCACGTGCGTCGCGTCGCCTTGCACGGTGCCGAGCGCAATCACGCGGCCATCGCGCACGGCGACATCGCCATGGACCGGCGGCGTGTCGTTCCCGTCATGGATCCACACATCGCGAATCAGCAGGGTGTCGTCGGGCGTCGTCGCCATGCTCAATCTCCCAGCGGCAGGCGTTCGTCGCCGCCGCCGCGCCAGGTGTCCAGCGCCAGCTTGATGCGGCGCAGGCGCTCGCGGTTGCCGGCGGGATCGCGCAGCGCCACCGTGGTGGCGAGCACGTCGATGGCCAGCAGCAGCGCGTAGCGCGAGGCCGACGGCTTGAATACGAAATCGGTCTCGTCCAGCACCAGCGGCAGCAGCCAGTGCGCATGCGCCGCCAGCGGCGTGTCCGCGCGAGTGAATGCGGCGAGCCGTGCGCCGTAACCGAGTGCGATCTCGCAGGCCTCCAGCAATTCGCGGTTGCGCCCGCTGACCGACAACGCGATCACCAGGTCGCCGTCTTCCAGGGTCGCCGCCAGCATGCGCATCGCCACCGCATCGCTGCAGGCGGCGACCGGCAGGCCCAGGCGGGTCAATCGCTGTTGCAGTTCCTGCGCGAACACGGCCGAGCTGCCGCCCATGCCGAAGATGTGCACGCGCCGCGCGGTCGCCAGCGCATCGGCCAGTGCATGCACGACGGATTCCGACAGGCCGGCGAGGTTGCGGCGCAGCGCGGCCTCGGCATCGCTGCCGATCTGCGCGTGCAGCGCGGGCAGTGGCGGCGCATCGGCGTCGTCGAGGAAACGGCGGCCGACGGTGCCAGCTTCGGCCAACCGCGCACGCAGCTCGCGCACGTGCGCGCAGCCCAGCGTCTTGGCGAAGCGCGACACGGCGGCGACGCTGACGCCGGCACGCGCGGCCAGTTCGCCCACGCCGGACTGTGCGGCGGCCGGCAGGTCGGCGAGGATGGCGTCGGCGATGCGCTGTTCGACCGGGCTGAAGCGGTCGCGGCGCTGGCGCAGCTGGTAGACGAGATCGTGCATGGCGGCCTCAGAGCAGGGCGGCGAGCGCCGCGGTCAAGGCCAGCGCGACCAGCGAGATGATCGTCTCCAGCACCGTCCAGGTGCGGAAGGTCTGCGCCACGCTCATGTTGAAGTACTCCTTCACCAGCCAGAACCCGCCGTCGTTGACGTGCGACAGGATCAGCGCGCCGGCGCCGGTGGCCAGCACCAGCAGTTCCGGGTGCGGATAACCGGCCGCCAGCGCGACCGGCGCGACGATGCCGGCGGCCGTGCTCATCGCCACCGTCGCCGAGCCCGTCGCGATGCGCATCAGCGCGGCGACCGCCCAGCCCATCAGCAGTGGCGACAGTTCGAAGCGGTGCGACAGCGCGGTGATTTCCGCGGCCACGCCGGTCTTCACCAGGATGCCGTTCAAGCCGCCGCCGGCGCCGACCAGCAGGGTGATCGCCGCGGTGGGGGCGAGGCATTCCTGCGAGAACTTCAGGATCTGCTCGCGGGTGAAGCCGCGCATCAGGCCGAGGGTGACGAAGCTCATCAGCGTGGCCAGCAGCAGCGCCACCACCGAGTTGCCGATGAAGTGGAAGAAGCCGTTGAGCGACGTGCCCGGCGTGGCCAGCACGTCGGCCCAGCCACCGAGCAGCATCAGCGCGACCGGCAGCAGCAGCGTGGCGACGGTGATGCCGAAGCCGGGCAGCGCGTCGTCCGGTGCCTGACCATGGCCTTCGTCGAGCAGCGCCTGTTCCATCGGGTGGTGCGCAGGCACCTGCACGCGCGGCGCGATGAACTTGGCGAATACCGGGCCGGCCAGTGCCGCCGTCGGCAGGCCGACCAGCAGCGCGAAGAACACGGTGCGGCCGACATCGGCGCCGTAGGCTTTCACCGCCAGCATCGCCGCCGGATGCGGCGGCACCAGTCCGTGCACGACCGACAGGCCGGCGACCATCGGCAGGCCGACCAGCAGCAGCGGCACGCCGGTGCGGCGCGCGACGTTGAACACGATCGGCACCAGCAGCACGAAGCCGACCTCGAAGAAGATCGGCAGGCCGATGCAGAACGCCACCAGCATCGTCGCCCAGTGCACGTGGCGCGTGCCGAAGCGCGCGATCAGCGTGCGCGCGATGCGCTCGGCGCCGCCGGACTCGGCCATCATCTTGCCGAGCATGGTGCCCAGCGCGACGATCAGCGCGATGTGCCCCAGCGTGCGGCCGACGCCCTGTTCGTAGGCGCCGACGATCTCCGTCGCCGGCATGCCCGCCACCAGCGCCAGCCCCAGCGAGACCAGGGTGAGGGTGATGAACGGATTGAGCCGGTAGCGCGCGATCAGGACGATCAGCGCGATGATCGCAACGGCGGCGTAGACCAGCAGCAGGCTTCCCGGGGACATGCGCGGTTCCGTTCGTGAGGGATCAGAAGTACGTGTGCACCAGGCCGGTCACGCGGACATCGTCGTCCACGCGCAGCAGGTGCCGCCACTTGTCGAAGGTCAGGCAGGGATGGCTGATGTCGAAACACAGCAGGTCGCCGACCTGCACATCGTCGTCGGCCTCCAGGTGCAGGAAGGCGTGCTGGTCCATGATCGCGTCCAGTCGCCAGTGCGCCGGCACCGGGGTCGGTGCGGCATCGCCGGTGCGGTAGCGCAACGCGGGCACCGGCAGACCGGCGTCGAACGCGGCATCGCGCTTGCCCAGGCCGACGATCGCGCGCGTGGCTTCCGGGCGCGACTGCACGCAGGCCCATAGCTGCAACGCCGGCTGCAGGCCTTCGGCCATTTCGCGCGCCACCGGGTTCGACGCATGGATGCGCGTGGCCGCCTCGCGGTAGGCGCCGACATCGTGGGTCAGGTAGCAGCCCGGGCGCAGCAGCACGTGCACGGCGTCGTCGTGCGCAGCCTCGGCGAATTCCTCCGCCACCACGTCGTACCAGGCCGAGCCGGCGCCGGACAGCAGGACGCGCGGTTCGGCGAACGCGTCCTGCGCGCGCAGCGACTGCAGGACGTCGACGCTACGGCGCAGCAACGCGCGCACGCCGGCCTCGTCCTTCAGTACGCCTTCGTAGGTCTCCACGCCGACCAGCGCCAGCGACTGCGGCCAGCGGCGGATGGCCTCGACGACCGCGGCGACCTGCGCGTCGTCGCGTACGCCGGTGCGGCCACCGGTGACGCCGATTTCCAGCAGCAGTCGCAGGCGTTGGCCCTGCCCGGCGAAGAACGCGCCCAGTGCATCGACGTTCGCGGCCGAATCGACCAGGCAGCAGAAGTCGAAGGCGGGATCGCGCAGCAGGTCGGCGACGATGGCCATGTTGGCGCGGTCGACCAGCTGGTTCGCCATCAGCACCCGGCGCACGCCATGGCGGTACGCATCGCGGACCTGCGGCGCGGTGGCCAGGGTGATGCCCCAGGCACCGGCGTCCAGCTGCATCGCGAACAGCTCCGGGCTCATCGTGGTCTTACCGTGCGGCGCCAGGTCGACGCCATAGGCGGCGATGAAGCGCGCCATCCAGTCCAGGTTGTGGCGCAGCGCGCTGTCGCGCAGCACCGCCACGGGCAGGCTGACGTCGCCGTCCAGGACCGACCAGCCGGCCGCGGCGATGGCGTCGGCGGTGCGGGCGTCGGCGCCGAGCCCCTTGCCGGCCGGTTCCGTATGAAATGGATTTTCAGCCATGGTGGCCTGTCTGTCGGGTCGAAGGCCCGATTTGTAGCATGTGTAGCGTCAGGCATGAAAATTATTTGCAGGCCGCCTGGCCGGCTGATGCTTTGGTACTAGGTCCGGAGCCGGGCGCAGGGTGCATGCGAGACTCCCCGCATGAGCACGACGATCCTGGTGGCCGACGACCATCCGCTGTTCCGCACCGCGGTGATCCATGCGCTGCGCGAGGCGTTGCCCGGCGCCACCGTCGCCGAGGCCGCCAGCGCCGCCAGCCTGGGCCAGGCGCTGGACGCGCGGCCGGACACCGACCTGGTGCTGCTGGACCTGACCATGCCAGGCGCGCACGGCTTCTCCGCGCTGCTGCACGTGCGTGGCGAGCATCCCGAAGTGCCGGTGGTGGTGATCTCGTCGAACGAACACCCGCGGGTGATCCGTCGCGCGCAGCAGTTCGGTGCCGCCGGCTTCATTCCGAAGTCGTCCCCCGCCGAGACCATCGGCGAGGCCGTGGCGGCGGTGCTGGACGGCGGCGCGTGGTTCCCGCCGCTGACCGCCGAACGCTCCGAACAGGATGCCGCGCTGGCCGCGCGGCTGGCGCAGCTGACACCGCAGCAGTTCCGCGTGCTGCTGTGCCTCGCCGATGGCCTGCTCAACAAGCAGATCGCGCACGAACTCGGCCTGGCCGAGAACACGGTGAAGGTGCACGTCACTGCGATCCTGAAGAAGCTCGAATGCCACAGCCGCACGCAGGCGGCGGTGCTGGTGAAATCACTGGAGCCGGAAGGCCCGCCGGTCGAGTGAGCCTCAGCCCAGCCAGCGCGGCAGCTGCATCGCCAGCGGCACGGTGGCGGCGGCGAACAGCGTCTGCCAGGTCACCAGCGAGGCCATCAGCGGTGCATCGCCGCCCATCTGCCGCGCCATGATGTAGGCGTTCGATGCCGTGGGCAGCGCCGCGTAGAAGCACGCCGCCACCGTCACCTCCGCACTCGCGTCCAGCCAGCGGCAGACCAGCACGGCCAGCAGCGGCAGCACGAGCATCTTCAGCGCGGAGGTCGCACCGAGCAGCAGCGGGCGCACGTGGTCGCGGTTGAACTGCAGGCCGCCGCCCACGCATAGCAGGCCGAGCGCCAGCGCCGCATCGGCAAGGATGTCGAGCGCGGCCGCCAGCGGTACCGGCAACGGCAGGCCGCTGAGGTTGAACAGCAGGCCGGCCAGCGTCGTCAGGATGATCGGATTGCGTGCCAGCGCCCGTGCGATGCCGCGCGCGCTGGCATCGCCGCTGCCCCAGACCGCCAGCGCGACCACCGCGATGACGTTGACCACCGGCAGGCAGATCGCCAGCGCCAGCATCACCATCGCGGTGGTTTCGGGCGGGAACAGCAGCGCCGCCACCGCCAGCCCGAAGTAGCTGCTCGGCCGTACCGCGCCCTGCACCACCGACGAACGACTGGGATCGGGCAGGCGTTTCGCGAACCGCAGCGCCAGCAGTACCAGGCCGGTCAGCAGCAACGTGGGCAGCAGCGCGGCGAGCGACAGGTCGAGCGCATCGTGGGCGGACAGCTTCAGTCGCGCGGCGCCGACGAACAGCAGCGCGGGGAAGGCGACATAAAAGGAAAACCACTCCATCGCCGGGAACAGGCCATCGGGGACGCGCCGCATCCGTCGCAGCGCGGCGCCGAGCAGCACGATGGCGAGGACGGGAATGACGTAGGTCAGCATCGGCCCGGCATCGGCTTGGTCCTCAGTGCGCGCGGCGCACGTGGAGTTGGGTCATCAGCGCGCGCAGCGCCGCGGGTTTCACCGGCTTGGCGAGGAAGCCCCAGCCGTGCCGCAGCGCCAGCGCGCGCAGCGCATCGTCGCGCTCGGCGGTCACCAGGATCACCGGCGGGGTACTGCCCCAGCGTTCGCACAGGCGGGTGTAAAGCGTCGGCCCGTCGGTGTCGCCGAGCCGCACGTCGAGCAGCAGCAGGTCGGGCGCCTGTCCCGGCATCGCCGCCGCCAGTGCGTCGTCGGGTCCGGAGGCGAGATCGACCTCGCATTCCCAGCGTTGCAGCAAGGCGCGCGTGGCTTCGCAGACGCGGGGATCGTCGTCCACGCACCACACGCGGCGCCCGCGCAGTGGCGAACCGTCATCGATGTCGGCCGCGACCGGTGACGGTTCCGCCGTCGCCGCGCTGGCAACGCCGCGTGGCAGCTCCACCCAGAACACGCTGCCGCGCCCGAGTTGCGAGCGCAGGCCGATGCGGTGGCCGAGCACGCGGCCGATGCGTTCGACGATGGCCAGTCCGAGGCCGGCGCCGCGATCGTTGGCGACGCCGTCGTTGAGGCGGCGGAACTCCTCGAAGATGTCCTTCTGCAGACTTTCGGGGATGCCCGGCCCCTGGTCGTGCACTTCGATGCGGACGCCGTCGCCAGTGCGGCGCACGCCCAGCAGCACGCGGCCGCGCGGCGTGTAGCGGATCGCGTTCGACAGGAAGTTCTGCAGGATGCGCCGCAGCAGGGCCTCGTCGCTGCGCACGACGGTGCGCGTAGGCACGCTGTCCAGCACCAGCCCGCGTTCGGTCGCGGCCATGCCGAACTCGCGGGCCAGTGCTTCCAGCAGCGGCGCCAGCGCGAAGTCGCGCACGCGCGTCGGCAGCGCGCCCGATTCCAGCCGGGCGATATCGAGCAGGCTGTTGAGGATGGCGTCCTGCGCGGTCAGTGCGTTGTCGACGTGGTCGGCGATGCGGCGCGCCTCGTCTTCGTGCAAGCGGCCGCGCAGCGCGGAGACGAACATGCGCGCGGCGTTGAGCGGCTGCAGCAGGTCGTGCACGGCAGACGCGACGAAGCGCGTCTTGTAGCGGTTGGCGTTCTCCGCCGCCTGGGTGGCGTCGGCCAGCGCACGCGTGCGTTCCTCCACGCGGTGTTCCAGCGCATCGGCCAGCGAGCGCAGTTCGCGGGCGGCGTTCTTGTAGCTGGTGATGTCGGCGTAGCTGGTGACGAAGCCGCCATCCGGCAGCGGGTTGCCACGGATCTCCAGCACCACGCCGTCGTCCTTCTCGCTTTCGCGCATGTGCGGCTTGCCGCTGCGCAGGTGCTCGATGCGGCGCTGGATCGCCTCGTCGACCGGACCCGGACCGAGCAAGCCGCGGCGCGCGTTGTAGCGGAATACGTCCTCGATCGGCCGGCCGACGTGGATCAGGTCGGGCGGGAAGCGGAACAGGTCCATGTAGCGCGAGTTCCACGCGACCAGCCGCAGGTCGGCGTCGATGATCACCACGCCCTGCGGCAGGTGTTCCAGGCTGCGGCTGAGGCCGGCGTCGGCCGAGCGCGCGGCTTCGACGATGCCGTCCTGCGCGGTGCGCAATTCCTGCGCGTGCTGCTGCAGGACGGCTTCCAGTTCCTCGCGGCTGCGCCGCTGCAGCAGCGCGAGGCGGCGCCGCTGCTGCATGAACAGCGCCAGGAACGACAGCGCCAGCCAGACGCCGCCGGCGGCGAGCGCGGCGGTGCGGCCCGCCGCGGTGATCGCCGACGCATCATGCAGCAGGTGCAGTTGCCAGCCTTCCTCGGGCAGGGCCATCGACTGCCACAGTACCGGCGCGGGCAGGGCGGGGTCGCGCAGCTGCACGCGCCGCGCACCGTCGCCCGGGGCCGACAGGTCCTGCCACTGCAGCTGACGCAGGGTCTGGCGCGCGTACTGGCGGGTGGCGTCGAGCTCGCGGCGGTCGGCGTCGGTCAGCGTGCGCAGCGTGCGGTAGCGCCAGGCGTCCTGGCTGGCGAGGAAGATCACCCCGTGCGCATCGCTGACCAGCACGATGTCCGGTGTCTGCAGCCATTCCTGTTCCAGCGCATCCAGCTCGATCTTGATGACGATGAGCCCGATGACGTCGCCGCCGTCGCCGATGATCGCCTGCGACAGGAAGTAGCCCGGCTCGCCGGTGGTCAGGCCGATGCCGTAGAACTGCCCCTGTCCGTCGCGCAGCGCCTGTTTCACGTAGGGACGAAAGCTGTAGTCCTCGCCGACGTTGCTGGTGGGCTCACGCCAGTTGCTGGCGGCCAGCGCGGTGCCGTGGCGGTCGATCAGCGTCAGCGTCGACGAGCGGGTGACGCTGTTGGCGTCCTCCAGGCGCTGGTTGAGCGCATTGCGGCGCGCGTCGTCGACCGGCGCGAGCAGCGCATCGCGCAGGTCGGGATCCTGCGCCAGTACCTGCGGCAGCGTGCGGTAGCGGTCGATGCGCTGCTGCAGGGCCTGCGCGTGCAGGTCGAGCTGGCGTTCCAGCTGAGTGGTCTCCGCACGCTGCGCGCGCGTGCCGGCCCAGTGGTAGGCCAGCGTCATCACCAGCGCCGCGCCGCCGAGGATCGCCAGCACGACGGACAGGATCTGGCGGTGGCGGCGGGCACGCAGCATGGGGGCCCAGTCTACTGGGCACTGCCGCAGGCGCGGGGGCTAGTACCAATAGGTTATCGGTGCGGCGGCGATGCGGGGGTACAACATGCCGGCCGCCGATCCGGGTGGCGCCGCCGTTTTCCGGAGTCTCCCCCATGCAACTGGCCGATACCCCTTTCGTGCCGCCGCCGAAGCAGCCGCTGTACAAGCAGCTCTACTTCCAGGTGATCGTGGCGATCGTGCTGGGCGCAGTGCTGGGGCATTTCGAGCCCGCGCTGGCCGAATCGATGAAGCCGCTGGGCGATGCGTTCATCAAGCTGGTGAAGATGATCATCGCGCCGGTGATCTTCCTGACCATCGTCACCGGCATCGCCGGCATGACCCATCTGCGGACCGTGGGGCGGGTGTTCGCCAAGGCGATGGCGTACTTCCTGTTCTTCTCCACGCTGGCGCTCGTCATCGGCATGGTCGTCGCGCACGTGGTCCAGCCCGGCGCCGGCATGAACATCAATCCGGCCGACCTGGACCGGTCCGCGGTCGACGACTACGTGCAGAAGTCGCACGAGCTGTCGCTGGTCGGCTTCCTGATGGACATCATCCCGAAGACGCTGGTCAGCCCGCTGGTGGGCGACAACATCCTGCAGGTGCTGTTCGTCGCGGTGCTGTTCGGCCTGTCGCTGGCGCTGGTCGGCGAGAAGGGCCGTCCGGTGCTGAATCTGCTGGAAGCGCTGACCGCGCCGGTGTTCCGGCTGGTGCACATCCTGATGCGCGCCGCGCCCATCGGTGCGTTCGGTGCCATCGCCTTCACCATCGGCAAGTACGGCGTCGGCATGCTGGTCAACCTGGCGTGGCTGGTCGGTTCGTTCTACATCACATCGCTGCTGTTCGTGATCGTCATCCTCGGCCTGGTGTCGTGGTGGTGCGGGTTCTCGATCTTCCGCCTGATCCGCTACCTCAAGGCCGAGCTGCTGCTGGTGCTGGGCACGTCGTCGTCGGAATCCGCACTGCCGTCGCTGATGGAGAAGATGGAGCGCGCCGGCGCGTCGAAGTCCGTCGTCGGCCTGGTCGTGCCGACCGGCTACTCGTTCAACCTGGACGGCACCAACATCTACATGACGCTGGCCGCGCTGTTCATCGCGCAGGCCACCAATACCGAACTGAGCCTGGGCCACCAGATCATGCTGCTGCTGGTCGCGATGCTGAGTTCGAAGGGCGCGGCCGGCGTGACCGGCGCCGGCTTCATCACGCTGGCCGCGACGCTGGCGGTGGTGCCGGAAGTGCCGGTCGCCGGCATGGCGCTGATCCTCGGCATCGACCGCTTCATGAGCGAGTGCCGCTCGCTGACCAACTTCACCGGCAATGCCGTCGCCACGCTGGTGGTCGCGCGCTGGGAGAACGCGCTCGACCGCGACGCGCTGGCGCGCGCGCTGGGCGGCCCGTCCGCCCCGATCGCCGCCGCGCCGGACCCGGCCGCAGGCCCGGGCGACCCGACACGACTCACGGCCGACTGACGCCGGCCATTTCACGTCTTCAGAGGAGGGACTGAACGATGCATACCTACAACCGACGCACCGCACCGCTGCGGAGCAGTCTGACCCTGGCCTTGCTGGCGGTGATCCACGCTGCCGCGGCCCAGGACACCACGCCACCGGCCGAGCCGGCGCCGCAATCGGCGCCCGCCGAGGAGCCGACCACGCTCGACAAGGTCACCGTGGTCGGCTCGCATATCCAGGGCGCATCGACCACCGACGCGTTGCCGGTGATGGTCGTGGGCGCCGAACAGATCGATGCCGCCGGCGCGATCTCCGGCGACGAGCTGATGCGCACCATCCCGCAGATGGGCGACGTGCTGTTCGACGCGTCCAACAATCCGCAGACCAGCAACGCCGCGCGCGGCGACGTCAACTCGGTCAACCTGCGCTCGCTCGGCGTCGGCAACACGCTGGTGCTGCTCAACGGGCGCCGGCTGGTGCAGCATCCGACCAGCCAGGGCACGTCCGACACCGGCACCGTGCCGGTGCAGAGCTTCAATTCCAATGCGATCCCGGTCTCGGGCCTGGACCGCATGGAGATCCTGCTCGACGGCGCGGCTGCGATCTATGGCGCTGATGCGGTCGCCGGCGTGGTCAACACCGTGCTGCAGACCGACTTCGACGGCGTCAGCGCCAGCACGCGCTACGGCAGTGCCGAAGGCACGGGCATGAACGAGTTCGAGGTGAACCTGTTCGCCGGCAAGAACTACGACCGCGGCAACGTGTCGGCCTTCATCAACTACACCGACCGCTCCGAGCTGATGGCCTCGGACCAGGACTTCACCGCGACCGACGACCTGCGTGCGCTGTTCGCGGACTACCCGGACTTCGCCGGCCTCGCCGCGTTGGACGGCCGTTCGTCGCATACGCCGTGGGCGCGCCTGACGGTCGGTCCGCGCGCGGTGATCCGTTCCAACGGCACGGCGGTGACGAATACCGCCGGTGCGTTCCGCATCCAGCCGTCGAGCTTCGGTTGCGGCGTCAGCGTCGGCACCGACCTGTGCCTGGCCAGCGGCAACCACAACTTCAACACCACCAACCGCGACATGCGTTACGACACGCGCCACGGCACCACGGTGCGGCCGTCGGTGGAGCGCATCAACGTGTTCGTGACCGGCCACCACGACCTCACCGATACGGTCGAGGCGTTCGGCGAAATCGGCTTCTATCATGCGGTCAGCGAAGCGACGCAGCCGCCGGTGGTGAACCTCAACAGCCTGTGGATTCCGGCGACCAACTACTGGAACCCGTTCGGCGCGGCCACGCTGCCCGACGGCACGCCGAACCCGAACCGCCTGCCCGGCTTGACCGGCGTGCCGGCCGCCGGCCTGCCGGTGCAGATGAGCAACTACCGCTACGTCGACACCGGGTTCCAGCGCGTGCGCGTGGAGAACTATCAGGCGCGCTTCCTCGCCGGCCTGCGCGGCGAGTGGAACGGCTGGAACTGGGAAACGGCGCTGCTGTATTCCGAGGCCGAAGCCGAGGACCGGTCGCCCAACATCAACATGACCAAGCTGCAGCAGCAGCTCGCCCTCGCCACCCCGGACGCATACAACCCGTTCAGCGGCGGCTGCGTGGCCACGCCGACCTATGGCGACTGCTCGCCGAGTTCGCAGGCGGCGATCGACGGCATCGTGTTCGACCTGGTGCGTGAATCGCGCACCACGCTGACGATGGCCGACTTCAAGATGAGCCGCGGCGACCTGTTCTCGCTGCCGGCCGGCAACGTCGGCATCGCCTTCGGTGCGGAAGCGCGCCGCGAGACCCAGCGCGACGACCGCGACGCCAACCTCGACGGCACCTACACCTTCACCGACATGGTCACCGGCGAGACCAACCTCAGCAACGTAGCCGCGGTCAGCCCGAATCCGGACACCCGCGGTTCGCGCAACGTCGGCTCGGCCTATGTCGAGTTCGCGGTGCCGCTGGTGTCGGAAGACATGGGCATCCCGCTCGTGCACCGCCTGGACATGCAGCTGGCCGGCCGCTACGAGCACTACTCCGACTTCGGTTCCGTCGCCAAGCCCAAGGTGGCACTGGCGTGGGATCTGGTGGAAGGCCTGCGCCTGCGCGGTTCGTACTCGGAAGGCTTCCGCGCGCCGAACCTCGAGCAGACCAACGCGACGCAGTACTCGCGCCTGGCCAGCGGCATGGACCACATCCGCTGCGAAGCCGACCTGCGTGCCGGCCGCATCGCCTCGTTCAGCGCGTGCGGGCAGAACACCGCCGGCGCGTCGCTGCTGGTGGCCGGCAACCCGGACCTGGAGCCGGAAGAGAGCACCAATACCTCGTTCGGCGTGGTGTTCCAGCCGACCTTCATCCCCGAGCGCTTCGGCAGCTTCACCTTCACCGTCGACCGCTGGAAGATCAAGCAGGAGCAGATCGTCGGCCTGCTCGGTGCGCAGACCGCACTGACGGTGGACTACCTCAACCGCGTCGACGGCGGCAGCAATCCGCTGGTGGTGCGCGAAGCGCCGACGCAGGAAGACATCGACTTCTTCGCCGGTACCGGCATCGATCCCGTCGGACGCGTCATCGCCATTAACGACCGCTTCATCAACCTGCAACCGCAGACGGCGGGCGGCATCGACTTCGGCATGGACTGGTCGCTGCGCCGCACGCGCTTCGGCTCGTTCTCGGTCAACCTCAATGCGACCCGCCTGCTGGAGTTCACCCGCGATCCGGGCGACATCGTCAATGCGCTGTACGCCGCGCGCGCCGCGGGTACCATCGATCCGCTGACCCCGCTGCCGGACCCGAGCCAGCTGATCGGCCAGAACGGGCGCCCGGAATGGCGCGCCAGCGGCTCGCTGACCTGGAACAAGTCGGCCTGGCGCGTGGGCTACTCGGCGCAGTACATGAGTTCGTTCGAACAGCCGCAGCTGCTGGGCGTGTCGGGTGATCCGTGGGTGGTCGAACAGCGCCTGACCCACAACCTGTACGGCCAGTACCGCTTCCCCGATGGCACCGCCGTGCGCCTGGGCGTACGCGACCTGACCGACGAGGGTCCGTCGCTGGCCGATGGCGGCTACCGCGGTTCGTTGCACAATCCGTGGGGGCGCTACTGGTACGTCAATATCGCTCGTTCGTTCTGAGGAGCCTGCACCCACGATGCGAAGCATGAGCTGCCGCTGGATCGTCACTGCATTGGCCGTGCTGGGGACGGCCGCACTGCCCGCCAGCGCGGCCGGGGCGGAGGACGAACCAGCCTTCGCACCCGTCGCATGCCCGGCATCGGCCAGTCCGCAGATCGACTGCTACGAAGCCCGTGACGCGAACGGGGCCTGGTTGCTGGTGGCGATGCCGCGTCAGTGGAACCAGCGGCTGATCGTGCACGCGCATGGCGGCCCGCGCCTTGGCGAACCCAAGGCCGGCGATTCGGCGGAGGATCTGGATCGCTTTGCGGTGATGGTGCGTGCCGGCTATGCGTGGATCGGTAGTACCTACCGCCGCGGCGGCTATGGCGTGCGCATGGCTGCGGCTGACGTCGACGTCAGTCGCCAGCTGTTCTGGTCGCGTTGGGGCCGCCCGCAGCGCACGCTGCTGCACGGACAGTCATGGGGTGGCAACGTCGCGGCGAAAGCGGCGGAGCTGTATGCGCTCGACATCGACGGACGGCCGAACTACGACGGCGTATTGACCACCAACGGGTTATTGTTCGGCGGTACGCAGGGCTATGGCTTCCGCGCGGACCTGCGCGCGGTCTACCAGTACTACTGCCGCAATCATCCGGCGGCCGACGAAACGCAGTACCCGGTGTGGCAGGGCCTGCCCGCCGGCGCGAAGATGACCCGCGACGACCTGCGCAAGCGCGTCGATGCGTGTACCGGCGTCGACCAGCCCGCAGCGAAGCGCACGCCGGCGCAGGCGGCGAAGCTGCGCGACATCCTTTCCGTCACCGGCGTGGCGGAGAAGCAGCTGGTCGCGCACCTGGCTTGGGGCACGTTCCATTTCCAGGACATGGTGCAGAAGCGCCTGGGTGGCCGCAATCCGTTCGACAACGCAAGGACAGCGTATCGGGGCTCGCATGACGATGCGGCGCTCAATGCAGGGGTCGAGCGCTTCAGGGCCGATCCTGCGGCCGTCGCGGCGCTGGCCTACGACGCCGACCTGTCCGGCCTGATCGTGCTGCCGACCGTCACCGTGCATGCGCGCCACGATCCTACGGTGTCGTATGAAGCAGAAGCCGCCTACAAGGCCACCGTCGAACACGCCGGGCGCGGCCACCTGCTGCTGCAGGCGCTGACCGACGAAAGCGACCACAGCCGCCTGGGGGACACGACCTACACCAGCGCACTGCGGGTGCTCGAACAGTGGCTGGACACCGGCCAGCGCCCCGCGCCCGCTGCGTTCCAGGACACCTGCGGCCACGTGTCGCGCCGTCGCGACGACTGCCTCTTCATCGCGCCCTGAGCACGCAACGCATGACCATGGCGTGATGCAGCGCCGCAATCGGCCGGGTCCGGCCCCGGCGGGGAAGGGGTAGAATCGCCGCTCCCCCGCCTTCATCACAGGCACCGTTTCCGCAATGACGAACGACGATTTCAAGCAGGCCGCGCTGGAATACCACCGCCTGTCTCCGCCGGGCAAGATCAAGGTCGCCCCCACCAAGCCGATGCTGACGCAGCGTGATCTGGCGCTGGCGTATTCGCCGGGCGTGGCCTATGCCTGCGAGGCGATCGTCGAGGATCCGAACACCGCCAGCGAGCTGACCGCGCGCGGCAACCTGGTGGCCGTGGTCACCAACGGCACCGCCGTGCTGGGCCTGGGCAACATCGGTCCGCTGGCCGGCAAGCCGGTGATGGAAGGCAAGGGCGTGCTGTTCCAGAAGTTCGCCGGCATCGACGTGTTCGACATCGAGATCGACGAGACCGATCCCGACAAGCTGGTCGACATCATCGCCTCGCTGGAACCGACCTTCGGCGGCATCAACTTGGAAGACATCAAGGCGCCCGAGTGCTTCATCGTCGAGCGCAAGCTGCGCGAGCGGATGAAGATCCCGGTGTTCCACGACGACCAGCACGGCACGGCGATCATCGTCGGTGCGGCGGTGGTCAACGCACTGGAAGTGATCGGCAAGAAGATCGGCGACGTGAAGCTGGCCACCAGCGGCGCCGGCGCCGCCGGCATCGCCTGCCTCGACATGCTCGTCGCGCTGGGCCTGAAGCCGGAGAACATCCTGGCGTTCGACCGCGATGGCGTCATCTACACGGGCCGTCCGCACCTGGATCCGGACAAGGCGCGTTACGCGCGCGACACCGACAAGCGCTCGCTGGCCGAGATCGTCGCCGGCGCGGACATCTTCCTGGGCCTGTCGGCCGGCGGCATCCTGAAGCCGGAGATGGTCGCGACCATGGCGGACAAGCCCGTCATCCTGGCGCTGGCCAACCCGAACCCGGAAATCCTGCCGGCCGACGCCAAGGCCGTGCGTCCGGACGTCATCATCGGCACCGGCCGCAGCGACTACCCGAACCAGGTCAACAACGCGCTCTGCTTCCCGTACATCTTCCGCGGTGCGCTGGACGTGGGCGCCACGGTCATCAACGAGGCGATGAAGGTCGCCTGCGTGCACGCCATCGCCAAGCTCGCGCGGCGCGAGGCGTCCGACCTGGGCAGCGCCTACGGCGATGACGTGCCCTGCTTCGGCCCCGAGTACCTGATTCCGCGCCCGTTCGACCCGCGCCTGCTGGTCGAAGTGGCCGCGGCGGTGGCGCAGGCGGCGATGGACTCCGGCGTGGCGCTGCGCCCGATCGACGACATGTGGGCCTACCGCGAGAAGCTGGGCCAGTTCGTCTACCGCACCAGCCTGATGATGAAGCCGGTCTACGACCGTGCGCGCGCCGACAAGAAGCGCGTGGTCTATGCCGAGGGCGAGGAAGAGACGGTGCTGCGCGCGGTGCAGACGGTGATCGACGAAGGCCTGGCGTTCCCGATCCTGATCGGCCGCCCCGACGTGATCGACGCACGCATCCAGCGCCTCAGCCTGCGCATGCGCGCCGGCGTCGATTTCGAGGTGACCAACCAGGACGACGACCCGCGTTTCAACGACTACTGGCAGCACTACCATGCGCTGACCTCGCGCCGCGGCGTGACGCCGGCGGCGGCCAAGAACCTGATGCGCTCGCGGCCGACGCTGATCGCGGCGGTCATGGTCGCGCGCGGCGAAGCCGACGCGCTGATCACTGGCCTGGTCGGCCGCTTCCACAAGAAGCTGGGCTACGTGCGCAGCGTGATCCCGCTGGATCCGGGCGTGCAGTCGACCTCGGCCATGACCGGCGTGATCAACAACCAGGGCGCGTACTTCTTCCTCGACACGCACGTGCAGGACGATCCGACCGCGGAGCAGATCGCCGAGGCCACGCTGCAGGCGGCCTATCGCCTGAAGCTGTTCGGCATCGAGCCGCGCATCGCGCTGCTGTCGCACTCCAACTTCGGCAGCCACGAAACGCCGGGCTCGCTGAAGATGCGCAAGGTTCGCGAGTTGCTGTTGAAGCGCAAGCCCGACCTCAATGTCGACGGCGAGATGCAGGGCGACACCGCGTGGGACGAGGTACTTCGCAGCCGCATGATGCCGGGCAGCACGCTCAGCGGCCGCGCCAACCTGTTCGTCATGCCCAACCTGGACGCGGCCAATATCGCCTACAACATGGTGCGCGTGGTGACCGACGGCGTGGCGATCGGCCCGATCCTGATGGGCATCTCCAGGCCGGTGCACATCCTGACCACCAGCGCCACGCCGCGCCGCGTCATCAACATGACCGCGATCGCCGCGGTGGATGCGCAGATCCGCCTGCAGCGCGAAGCCGAGCGCAACGGGCCGGGTTGATCGGCAGCGGATTCACCGGAACGGAAAACGCCCCGCATGCGGGGCGTTTTCTTTACTGGTGCGCAGGGGATTCAGGTGTGGGAGCGACGTAAGTCGCGATGGGCTACCGGTAAAGCTTCATCGCGACTTACGTCGCTCCCACATCCCGCACCCGCATCCCTGCTAGCTTTCATCCTCACCATCCAGGATCCGCCGCTGCAGCGCATCCAGGTAGGCGTCGGCATCGGCGCTGGACTCGAAGATCTCGTCCATCGGCACCGCCTGCACGATCTCGATGACCTTGCGGATCTGTTCCTGCGGATGCACGACCAGCAGGCGGCCTTCGTGCGGGGCCAGCGCCTTGCGTGCCTTGAGGATGCTGCGCACGCCGGCGCTGCTGATGTAGTCCAGGTGCGCCAGGTCCAGCACCAGCGCCTGCGGGCGCGCGGCCAGCATCGGCGCCAGCGCGTCGTCGAGCTGCGCGTAGCTGGCGGTATCCAGGCGTCCGAACAGCAGCACGTACTGGTTGCCGTTGACCGGCGGGTAGACCTCAATCTCCAGTGTCATCGGGCATCTCGGTGAAGCGGATCTGCCGGGTGGGGGAGCCCGGGGAGAAAGGGAGGCGACGCTGGATCGTAAATCAAATGTGAGGCGAAGGTGAGACCGGCGCGCGTCGCGTCAGTCGGGGTCCTCTGCCGCATCCAGCACCTTGCGCTGCATCACGTCGAGGTAGGCGTCGGCCTCGGCGGTGGACGAGAAGATCTCGTTCAACGGCACCGCCTTGACCATGTCGAGCACCTTCTGGATCTGCGGCTGCGGATTGACCAGCAGCACCTTGCCGCTATGCGGAGACAGCGCCTTGCGGGCCTTGAAGATCGAGCGGATGCCGGCGCTGCTGATGTAGTCCAGTCCCGACAGGTCCAGCACCAGCGAGTGCAGCTGGCGGTTCAGCAGCGGTGCCAGCGCCTCGTCCAGGTCCTCGTAGGTGTGCGTGTCCAGCCGGCCGCGCAGGTGTGCGCGCTGACTGCCCTTGCCCGGCGGGTCGAGCTGAATGTCCAGGCTCATGCGGGGTTCTCCTCGGTGGGTATGCGCAGCGACAGGCGCAGGATGTTGTAGTTACCCATTCGCTGATACGAGGCCATTTCGGCCACCTGCCGGACCAGATGCAGGCCGAGGCCGCCGGTCGGCCGCTCTAGGATGTCCGCCTCCAGGTCCGGAGCGGGCTGTTCGAGCGGGTTGAAGGGTGCGCCGCTCTCGCGGAATTCCAGCGTCAGCAGGCGGTCGCGGATGGCGATGTCCACGCACAGCTCGTGCTCCTCGGCGTCGACGCGGGCCAGGTCGCCGTGTTCGATGGCGTTGCTGGCCAGTTCTTCGACGATCAGCCGTACATCGCCCTGGATCGCCCGGCTGACGCCGTTGTTGGCCAGCACGGCTTCCAGCGACGCATTCAGATCGTCGACGCGGGCGTGCTCACGGGGAATGAAGAGTCGCATCTGCATGCGCAGCCTCCTGGGGTGGCGGAGCTTCGGGCGGGGTGGCGGTGCTGTCCAGCCGGCGGCGGATGGCGAGCACGGTGATGTCGTCGGATTGTGGCGCGGGATCGGTAAACGCATGAACCCGGGTGATCAGCCGCTCGCACTGCTCGCGCGCGGTGGCGCCCGGCTGCAGTGCGTCGGGGATGCGCTCCGTACCGAAGGCGACGTTGCCGGCATCGAAGGCCTCGGTGATGCCGTCGGTCCAGGCCAGCAGGGTAGCGCCGGCGGGCAGCTGCCCCGACCACAGCGGGAAGGCGTCGCCCACTTCGAAGCCCAGCGGCGGCCCGGGTTGCACCGGCAGTTCCTCGTGGCTGCCATCGGCGTGCAGCAGCAGGGGGGCATCGTGGCCGGCGCTGGCCAGCACGCAGGCGCCGCTGCGCACGTCCACGCGCCCGCACAGCACGGTGGCGAACATGCAGGCGTCGTTGCCCTGTACCAGCCGCCGCGAGGCTTCGGTGAGCACGCGCTCCGGCGACGGATGGGTGCTGGCCGCGACTTCCAGCACCGTCACGGTGCGTGCCATGAACAGCGCTGCCGGCACGCCCTTGTCGGAGACGTCGCCGATGGCGAACCACAGGCAGTCCGGATCGGTCTGTATGAAGCAGTAGAAGTCGCCGCCGACCGCCTTGGCCGGCTCCAGCCGCGCATAGGCTTCCAGGTGCGCATGCTCGCGGTCGATCACGCGGCCCGGCGGCAGCATCGCCTGCTGGATCTCGCGCGCGATCGACAGCTCGCTTTCCAGCTTCTGCCGCGCCGCGGTCATGTCCTCGATCTCGCGCAGCTGCTGGCGGATCGACCCGCGCGCATGTTCCAGCGTGCGCGCCATCTGGCCGACCTCGTCACGCCGGTGCACGTGCGGTACCGGCATCGCGTAGTCGCCCTGCGCCAGCCGTGCCGCCGCCGCCGACAGGCCTTCCACCGGCTGGCTGATGTGGTGCGCCAGCTTGCGTACCACCAGCATGCAGACCAGCGCCAGCAGCGCGCCGATCGCGGCCAGCAGCCACAGCGCCTGCGCCAGCCGGTCGGTGATCAGGTCGTACGACTGCGCGACCAGCAGGCTCCAGCCGCTGTCGCCGATCGGCTCCACCACGGTGTAGCGACGCTCGTCGCTGGTCGCATCCACGTGCACGAACTGAAGGGGCTCGCGCAGGCGCACCGCTTCCGCCGCCTGGCGCAGGTCGCTGCGACCGGCACGGGCGATGTAGTCCTCGAGGCGCTCCAGGCGGTCGACGCCGACCTCGGGATTCATCGCGAGCGTGCCGCCGGGCGCGACCAGCGAGACCCGCCAGCCCGGCAGGTGGGCCAGCGAATCGACCGGATCGGTGAGGTTGGCCAGCGGCAGGTCCAGGCTGACCATGCCGCGCGTGCGGGCGCCGCGCCCGGGCTCGCGCAGCGGCATGTTGTAGGTGACCGTCCAGACGGCGCCAGCGGTCTGGTTGAGGTAGGGCTCGGACCACCAGCCGCCGGGCGAGGCGACGGTACGCTGGTACCAGCCCTGGTCGCGGAACGGATAGCTGTCGGCGATGAAGTCGCGATCGTTGCCGTTGGCGGCGACGTAGTACGCGAAGGGCGCGTCCCCGCGGCTGCGCGGTTCCAGGATCAGCAGGCCGCCGGCGCACCCGGGCGTGGCCTTCACCATCGCGCGCAGCGTGGTGACCAGTTCGTCGGGCGACAACTGGGCGCTGCCGACCAGGTCGGAGATGCCGTGGGTGGTGATGGTCACCACGTGCAGCGCGGCATCGAGCCGCTGCGCGGCTTCCTGTGCGGTCGCATGGGTGTCGCGGCGCGCGTCGTCCAGGATCATCCGGTGCGCGAACCATGCCGTCGCCAGCACCAGCAGTACCAGCAGCACCACGTTGACCAGTCCGGCCCACAGGGCGATGCGCGTGCGCAGGCTGCTGCGCCAGTGCGCGGCACCGGCGACCTCCCTATCTGGCACGACACTGCTGGGCGCTGCGTTGCGCATGCCGATCCCGATCGCCGCTTCCCCCCGGACGCCGATCATAAGCCCACTTCATGTGCTGCATTGCAATACGGCAATGGTCTGATTTTGGTGTGCCTGTTGTCTCGGGACAGGCACGCAATGTCCTTTCCATACGCCTGCGTAGCCAGGTCCCGCGCGGGGTGCGTGCGTTACACTTCAACGTCTACAAGAAACCGCAACGCCGCGCCCCACGCGTGGCGAAACAGGAGTGGGAATGAACTGGTTGAACGAGATGTTGCAGAGCGATCCGGATCCGCAGGAATCCCGCGAATGGATCGATTCCATGCAGGCGGTGATCGAGAAGAACGGCGCCCTGCGTGCTCACCAGTTGCTCGAAGGCATGGTCGAAGTCACCCGCCGCGCCGGTGCCTACCTGCCGTTCTCGCCCACCACCGAATACGTCAACACCATCGCGCCGCAGAACGAGGCCAAGAGCCCCGGTGACGCCGCACTGGAATGGCGCATCCGTTCGATCATCCGCTGGAACGCGATGGCCACCGTCGTGCGCGCCAACCGCAAGCCCGGCGACCTCGGCGGCCACATCGCCAGCTTCGCCTCCGGCGCGACGCTGTACGACGTCGGCTTCAACCACTTCTGGCGCGCGCCGTCCGAGAACCATCCGGGCGACCTGCTGTTCATCCAGGGCCACAGCGCGCCCGGCATCTACGCGCGTTCCTTCCTGGAAGGCCGCATCAGCGAGCAGCAGCTCGACAACTTCCGCATGGAAGTCGATGGCCAGGGCATCTCGTCCTACCCGCACCCGTGGCTGATGCCCGATTACTGGCAGACCCCGACCGTGTCGATGGGCTTGGGCCCGCTGGCGGCGATCTACCAGGCGCAGTTCATGAAGTACCTGGAGCACCGCGGCCTGATCGAGAAGTCCGACCGCAAGGTGTGGTGCTTCATCGGCGACGGCGAGAGCGACGAGCCGGAAACCCTCGGCGCGATCGCGCTGGCCGGCCGCGAAGGGCTCGACAACCTGATCTTCGTGGTCAACTGCAACCTGCAGCGCCTGGACGGTCCGGTGCGCGGCAACGGCAAGATCATCCAGGAACTCGAAGGCGTGTTCCGCGGCGGCGGCTGGAACGTCATCAAGCTGCTGTGGGGCAGCTACTGGGATCCGCTCATCGCGCGCGACACCACCGGCACGCTGAAGAAGCTGATGATGGAAACCGTCGACGGCGAGTACCAGAACTGCAAGGCGTTCGGCGGCAAGTACACGCGCGACAACTTCTTCGGCAAGTACCCGGAGACGGCGGCGATGGTCGCCAACCTGTCCGACGACGACATCTGGCGCCTCAACCGCGGTGGCCATGATCCGCACAAGGTCTATGCGGCCTACCACGAGGCGGTGAACACCAAGGGCATGCCCACGGTGATCCTGGCCAAGACGGTGAAGGGCTACGGCATGGGTTCGGCGGGTGAATCGCTCAACCCGACCCACCAGACCAAGAAGCTGGACGATGAAGCCATCCGCACGTTCCGCGACCGCTTCAACATCCCGGTCAGCGACAAGCAGCTGGAAGAGTCGGCGCAGGTGCCGTTCTACCACCCGGGCGAGGATTCGCCGGAAATCCAGTACCTGAAGTCGCGCCGCGCCGCGCTCGGCGGCTATCTGCCGCAGCGTCGCCGCAAGGCCAGCGAGTCGTTCGAGACGCCCAAGCTGGAGGCCTTCGAGCGCCTGCTGAAGAGCACCGGCGAGCGCGAGATTTCCACCACGATGGCGTTCGTGCAGACCTTGAACATCGCGCTGCGCGACAAGCAGGTCGGCCCGCGCCTGGTGCCGATCGTCGCCGACGAAGCGCGCACCTTCGGCATGGAAGGCATGTTCCGCCAGATCGGCATCTACGCGCCGTTCGGCCAGAAGTACAAGCCGGTCGATGCCGACCAGCTGATGTACTACCGCGAGGACCAGTCCGGCCAGGTGCTGCAGCAGGGCATCAGCGAGCCGGGCGCGATGTCGTCGTGGATGGCGGCGGGCACCAGCTATTCGGTCAGCAACGTGCCGATGCTGCCGTTCTACATCTACTACTCGATGTTCGGCTTCCAGCGCATCGGCGACATCGCCTGGCAGGCGGCGGACATGCGCACGCGCGGCTTCCTGCTGGGCGGCACCGCGGGCCGTACGACGCTCAACGGCGAAGGCCTGCAGCACGAGGACGGTTTCAGCCACGTCATCGCCGGCAGCATCCCCAACGTGCGCAGCTACGACCCGACCTTCGGCTTCGAGGTGACGGTGGTCCTGCAGCACGGCATGCAGAAGATGCTGCAGGAGCAGGTGGACGAGTACTACTACGTCACCCTGATGAACGAGAACTACACCCACCCGGAAATGCCAGAAGGCGCGGCCGAAGGCATCATCAGGGGCATGTACCTGCTGACCGATGCCGGCAAACCGAAGAAGGGCGAGCTGCGCGTGCAGCTGCTGGGCAGCGGCACCATCCTGCGCGAGGCGATCGCGGCGGCCGAGCTGCTGGACAAGGATTTCGGCGTGACCGCCGACATCTGGTCGTGCCCGAGCTTCAACGAGCTGCGTCGTGATGGTTTCGACGTCGA
Source organism: Pseudoxanthomonas sp. LjRoot143 (assembly GCF_964252945.1). Lineage (NCBI taxonomy): Bacteria > Pseudomonadati > Pseudomonadota > Gammaproteobacteria > Lysobacterales > Lysobacteraceae > Pseudoxanthomonas > Pseudoxanthomonas sp. LjRoot143. The sequence goes on from NZ_CAXUPM020000001.1 coordinate 4,336,789, forward strand.
GCGCTGGAACCGCCTGAACCCGGAAGCGAAGACCCCGCGCAAGGCCTACGTGACGGAGCTGCTGGAAGGCCGCCAGGGTCCGGTGATCGCCGCGACCGACTACGTGCGCGCCTACACCGACCAGATCCGCGCGTTCGTGCCGGCGGCGTACACCTGCCTGGGCACGGACGGCTTCGGCCGCAGCGACACCCGCGCCAACCTGCGTCGCCACTTCGAAGTCGATCGCTACTACATCGCCCACGCCGCCATCGCGGCGCTGGCGAAGGAAGGCAAGATGACCGGCAAGGACGTCGCCCGCGCGATCAAGCAGTACAAGATCGACGTGGACAAGGCGAACCCGGTCACCGTGTGACATGCCGTTCCTCTCCGTCCGCGGAGAGGATCGCCGGACAAAGAAGCGGCCCATGGCCGCTTTTTTGTTGGGCGGCCGGTTGACAGGCTGTAAACCAAGGTTCACAGTTCGGGCCAGATCGACGTCAAGGATGACGCTGCATGATCGAGATCCGGAAGACGCGGATATTCGAGGACTGGTTCGTTTCACTGCGCGACGGGCACGCGAGGATGCGCATACAAGCGCGTATAGATCGGCTCGCCCTCGGCAACCCGGGGCAGCACCGTGCTGGCCGGCGGGGTGTACGAGATGAAGGTGGATTGCGGTCCGGGCTACCGCATCTACTTCACCCGGCATGGCGATGCTTGGATCGTACTGTTGTGTGGTGGCGACAAGGCATCGCAACGTGCGGACATCAAGGCGGCGTTGGCGCTGGCGGACGCATTGGAGAACTGACATGGCACTCAAGACCACGCCCTGGGATTCGGCGGATTACCTGAAGACCGAGGCGGACATAAACGCCTATCTGGACGCGTGCTTCGAGGAGGCCGGTGACGATCCCGGCTTCCTGGTGCATGCGCTGGGCGTTGCTGCGCGCGCGCGCAACATGAGCCAACTGGCGCGCGATACCGGCCTGACGCGCGAAGGTCTGTACAAGGCGCTGTCCAGCAATGGCAATCCCAGCTTTGGCACGGTGCTGAAAGTGGCCGATGCGATGGGCTACCGGCTCGCGCTGGTCAGCAAGCAGGTCAAGCCGGGCCGCAGGGCGGGTGAGCGGACGGTGGTGCCGGGCGGTACGGGCAAGCGGCGTGCCGCGCAGGCCAAGCAAGGATGACGGGCGGCGATCGCATCCCGCTGTCGCGGTTCATGGGTGCCTACGGGTTATCGGGCACCTTCCCTCAGCGCGCGTCTTCGACATGACGCTCACCCTCGACCACCTGCGCCGCTATGCCGTCGCCCGCAGCCTGTTCAAACCGACCACCCTGCCGCGGGCGATCCAGCGGCTGGGGTTCGTGCAGGCGGACCCGATCCGGGCGCCGGCACGTGCGCAAGACCTGACCCTGCGCCACCGCGTCGCCGGCTATCGCGCCGGTGACCTGGAGCGGCGGTATCCGCGCCTGCCGCTGGAAGAAGACTTCTTCGTCAACTACGGCTTCCTGCCGCGCGAGCATCACCAGTTGATGCATCCGCGCACCGCACGCGAGGCGTGGACGTCCGCGCGCTGGAAGCAGGCGCAGGCGGTGCTGGCCTTCGTCAGCGAGCGCGGCAGCGCGCACCCGCGCGAGGTGGATGCGCACTTCGGGCATGGCAAGACGACCAACTGGTTCGGTGGTTCGTCGAACGCGAGCACGCAGCTACTGGATGGCATGCATTACCGCGGCTTGTTGCGGGTCGCGCGTCGCGAAGGCGGTACGCGGGTCTATGCGCCGCGCGTCGGTGATGCGACGCCGGTCGCGATGTCGGATGCGGAGGCGCGGCTGGATGCGCTGCTCGACATCATCGTGCGCAAGTACGCACCGCTGCCGGCGGCGAGCCTGGGCCAGTTGCTGGGTTATCTGCGCAGCGGTGTGCCGCAGTGGACCGATCTGCGTGCGGCGACGCTGAAGCGGGCGCGCCAGCGGTTGGGCACGGCGCGGGTCGATGGGGTGGACTGGTACTGGCCGGCGGACGAGGATCCGCGCTCGCGGCGCTGGAAGCCGGACGACCAGGTGCGCCTGCTGACGCCGTTTGATCCCATCGTCTGGGATCGCCGCCGCTTCGAGATGTTCTGGGGCTGGACGTACCGCTTCGAGGCCTACACGCCGGCGCCGAAGCGGAAGCTGGGGTATTACGCGCTACCGGTGCTGTGGGGTGACCGGGTGATCGGGTGGGCGAATCTCAGAGTGGTTGATGGAGAGTTGCGGTCGACGTTTGGGTATGTGGATGGGCGTGGGCCGAGGGATGCCGGGTTTCGCGCTGCGCTTGAGATGGAACTGGAAAGGCTTCACATGTTTTTGGGTGTGGACCCTTGACGCCAGGATGCGCGCTGGCGATCGCAGCACAGGGAGTTGCCCGCGCAATGACGGATGCGCCAAGCCGGCGCAAAATCACGTGAAGAAGACGAATCTTCTCGTCGTCTAGTGCAGTGTTGGACTAGACGACGGTTGATGCCTGTTTGGGTGCCCTTCTCATCCTGGGGCAAGGATCGAGGGGCCGATCAGCCGCCGCCCGTTGCAGCCAGTCGTGGTAACGCGTTCCCGCCGGTCTGACGCACACGTGTCGTACAACCAGTGCCATGTAGCACTGCCATGGCTTCCCACTGACCAACGACCACAGCATCGGCACAACCGTCGCCATTCAAATCGCCGATGGCCTGGCTATTCTTGCCGACGCCTGGCGCTCCGGCGAAGACTCCCCTAAGGACTTGATCCTGCAGTCCTGCTTGTCCCTGCAGCAAGTAGCCGATGTTGTTCCAATTCGAGTGTGCGATGAGTAGATCAGTGTAGCCATCGCCATCAAGATCACCGGCATCCAGCGCCGTCGGGATGGGGTAGATCGCATTCACGCGGGCTGTTGTTTCGATCGATCCATCCAGGTTCTGCGGGAACACCCTCACTTCATAGCGTTGGACGCTTTCAGCTGTTGCCACAAGGTCTTCCAGGCCGTCGCGCGTTAGATCAGCGACTGCAACCTTTTCGAGCGAGAGGAACTCTTGCCCCGTCGCGAGAACTGCGTTGACTTTCACGGCTGGCAGGAAGCCCTCTTTTTTGTCGTGCAGGTGGATGGAGACGACATGGCGCCAGATTTGTGCGTTGTAGTCGAACTCAGAAATGCGTGCTACCAAGTCAGGGTAGCCGTCGGAGTTCAGATCTCCCGTCGCAAGAGAGTAACCAATCTCACTGTCGTGCTGGACCGTTCCGCTGGTGCGGAACTCAGAGTGACCCGAAATGCCGCCTCTACCGTCGCCGTAGTGGACGACGAAGCCATTGCGCGGCGCTCCCTGCTCCCCGTACGCGAGCGTTGTATATGCGACGACGTCCTGATGCCCGTCGCGATTGACGTCAAGAACAACAGCGGCAAGCGGGAAGTTACGATCAGCCGAATACGTGAGGCTACGGAATCCGCCAGCACCATCAGCAGTCAGCAACGAAATACTTCGTCCACGAGTCAGTACGAGGTCGTCGGTCCCATCATGATTCAGATCGGCGCGCACCATGGCGAAGGGATAGTTGTAGTACACGCCTCCCTCGTAGGAACTTAGGGGGTAGTCGATGGCGGGGCCGAGGTCGCCGGTAGCTAACTGCGGCAACACATAGAGCAGATGGTGATGCTCCGAGGAAGCACCGCCTACTATGGTTGCGATGTCATCACGACCATCGCCGGTGAAATCCCCTATCTCAACCGAATAAAATTCCGGATTCATTACAGCGCCTCCGAGCAGCCAAGACGGTGGGGGTGCGTAACGCCTGAACAGGTTGAGGCTGTATGTGGAGCTGGTTTTTGCCGTAGGCAAACCAAACTCGACGGTCCTCAAGGCAGAGGACGGTGTCTGCTGTGGCCTGGATGGTGCAAGAGGAGCAGAGTGCTTCGATGGTTCGGTTTGTCGCTGACCGCATCCGGAAAGGCACAAGGCAAGTGCCAACACCACAATTGAATGCTTCATCAAAGCTTTCATGCCAGCCCCCTTTGGCATCTGCATATGGGGAGGTTAGCAGAGCCGTGCCGCCCAAGCAGGGCGAGGACCAACTCGGCCGCCGAGCGTTGCCGCCCGATGTAGCATAGGGAGTCAGCGAGCGCCGTAGCCGCCATCGCATCCGGCATTCCCTCACTGGAGTTCCTGCATGTCCCGTCCCCTCGCGCCCGCCGGGCGCCTGTTCGCTGTCGCTGCCTTTATCGAAGGCTTCACCTGGGCCGGTCTGCTCATCGGCATGTTCCTCAAGTACGGGCCGGTGGCCAACGAACTCGGCGTGAAGATTTTCGGCCCGCTGCATGGCGGCGCCTTCCTGTTCTACGTCGTCGCCACCGTGCTGTCCGCCCTGCGCCTGCGCTGGCCGTGGTGGGCCACGCTGCTCGCCCTGATCGCCGCCGTGCCGCCGCTGGTGACCGTGCCGCTGGAGATGTGGTTCCGCAGGATCGGGTTGCTCAGCGCTCGCGCCTGATGTTCCGAAGCGGCGGGCCTAGGCCCGCCCTACGACGGACGGGCGCGTGTCCTTCGCATAGACTGCGGCGCTCTTCCCTGCGTGTCCGCCCATGAGCCCGCCGTCCCGCCTGACCGAGTTGCGCTTGCTGCTGGGTATCGAGCGCAACACCACCCGCCACGGCGAGAAGTGGATCTCCGGCATCGGCGCGCTGCTCGGCATCGTGTCGGTCTACTGGCTGACCCGCTGGACGTTCCCCGAGCATGCCGCCGGTGCCGTCGGCGGCGCGCTGATGGTCACCTCGATGGGCGCGTCCGCCGTGCTGCTGTTCGCCGTGCCGCAGGGCGCGCTGTCGCAGCCGTGGGCCGTGGTGGGCGGCCATTTGTTGTCCGCGGTCATCGGCGTGAGCTGCCAGAAACTGTTCCCCGGCCATGCCTGGACCGCTGCCCTCGCGGTCGGACTGGCGGTGCTGGGCATGTACTACCTGCGCTGCATCCATCCGCCCGGCGGTGCCACCGCACTGGCCGCGGTGATCGGCGGCCCGGAGGTGCATGCCCTCGGCTACCACTACGTGCTGATGCCGATCCTGATAAACGTCGTGGCGATCCTGGCGATGGCCATCGCCTTCAACGCGCTGTTCCCGTGGCGCCGTTACCCCGCCCACCTGCACAAGCGCCGCCAGCCCATCCCCGCCACGCGCCCCGCCGCGCGCCAGTTCGAACTGACGCAGGAGGATTTCTCCGCGGCGATGGAGCAACTCAACTCCTACGTCGACATAACCACCGAAAACCTCACCGAGTTGCTGGAACTCGCCAAGCAGCACGCCGAGAAGAACATCACCCACCCCCAGGACATCATCGCCGGCCGCGCGTACAGCAACGGCAAGCTGGGCAAGCTATGGAGCGTGAGGCGCGTGCTGACGCAGGATGAACTGCCGACGGATGCCGCCGCCGGTCGCCTGCACTACCAGGTCATTGCAGGCGAACAGGTTGGTCAGGCAGGCGGCTGCAGCGCGGACGAGTTCCGGCAGTGGGCCCGCTTCGAGGTCGTGTCGCAGGGGAGCGGGCGGTGGTTCAAGGCGGACGAAAGCCGCTAGTCAGCGCGCTGGGTTCACTCAGGACCCAACGAGCGTTGCCCGGTAGCTGACCGGGTCCAGCAGACAGCTCGCTGCAATTGGACCGTTGAGCGAAAACATGCGCGGGCTTTTGCGGAAATCGAACAGGCGATAGAGGTGGAACTGCTCAACCGCCTCTTCCGAGAAGCTGACCTCATTGGAGCTCACGAAGAAGGGCGTCTCCGCGTCATAGGACGTGGTCTTTACCTCGATGAACCTCTCGCGGCCATCGGCGTCGTACGAAAGGATGTCGTATCCGAGTCCATCGCCTTTCAGCTTGGAGGTGTGTTCGATACGGTCGACCAGTTGCTTGGCGCCCTCGTTGAACAGCCTGCGGGCCTCGAACTCCATGACGACCATTTCGCCCGCATGACCAAGCGAGCGGTTTCGTGCTTCCCGCTCCAAGTAATCGCGCTTGATCGCGGTGCGCTGAATGGCAGCGGCCGCCGCATCGTTGACCCGGAACTTTGGCGCGGGAACTCCAACCACAAAGTCCGAAAAATCGGTGATGAGGGGTTGTTCGGCAGCGGTCTCGACGCTTCGAATGGCAGCCTGGTCGAGCGCTACATCCTGCGGCAGCAGGTTGCCAACGACCTCGATCAGCAGCTTCTGGACGTTGGCGAGTGGCTTGTAACCCGACACGGCTTGCACGCCAAGGGCATGGAGCACAGCGCTGATGTTGCGGAACTTGTACTCGATGGCGCCCGTGTTTCGTGCCGGAATCTGGCTGGCAAGTTGCCGAATGACCTCGGCCTTGACGAAGGCCTGTCCCAGTTCCTGCATTCGAAGCATGCGCAGGTAGGCGAGGACCGTCACCTCGACCTCAGCCGCTGACCACGACTCTCCTGCTACGCCATCCTCGATTGCCATGCGTCCACTCCCGGCCCCAGTTTCCAGGATAGTGGATCTGCTCGTGGCCGTCTGGCTGGAGCTGTAGTTCCGCCCGATCGGTTTGCTCAGTGCGCGCACCGGCATCCCGAGGAGGCGGGCCTGGGGCCGCCCTACGCAGCTTCGTCCGCCGAACGGTGACCGGGCCGCGGATGCCGCGGCGTTGTCGCCGGGTGAGCGGTCGCAGCTGGGCCGTGCTTCGTGTGCACGGGCGGCGTGACGAAGGCCGGAAGCTCCTGCACATGCGTCTTCCCTGTGGCGGCGCGATGACCGGTCCCAGCGCGCACGCCGGAGCAGACCCATGCATCGCAATGTCTTCCTCATCGTCGGTGTGCTGGCGATCGCCGCCTGCGTGACGTCCTCCGCGAAGGATCTCGCACGGACCGCCGGCGATGGCGCGCGCGTCATCCTGGAGAACGACAAGGTCCGGGTGATCGAACTGACCGTCGAACCGGGCGCCAGCACCGGCATGCACTCGCACGGCGACCACATCATCTACTTCCTGGCGCCGGGCGAGGCCCTGCAGAAGAATCCCGATGGCACCGAAGAGAAGCGCTCGCTGCCGGCCGGCCACATCGAATGGGGCGGACCCGTGAGCCACGACACCGTGAATCGCGGCAGCGTCGCTTCGCGAACGCTGATCATCGAGCTGAAGTAGCGACGGTGAGTCTGTTGCCGTGTGGCGGCGCACGTTCCGCGACAGCGGCAGCCCTGACGCGTGCCGCAATGGCGGGCCTGGGCCCGCCCTACGGAAGCGGGGGCGTCACGGTGTCCTGCGCAGTCCGTGATCCGCCTGTTCGCAGACGACCAGGCCGCCGTCGTCGGTGACGGTGCCCGTGGCCTGCACGCGGTCGCCGGCCTTCAGCGACTGCACGTCATCCGGTGGCGGTGCCTTGCACAGGTTCCAGCGGGCGGGCAGATGCACATCGACCTGGCCGTTGGCCGCCGCGATCTTGATGATGGCGCTGCCGTCGTAGGTCCACGGCGTGGTGTCGACGTTGACGATGGTGCCCTCGACGGTGGCCTGTTGTCCCGCCGCCAGCGTGGCGCTGGGCGCAGGGGCGGGCGTCGTCGTGCAGGCGCCGAGCAACAGGGCAGCGGACAGCAGTCCGAGGCGGGGCAGGGTCATCAGGGCGATTCCGTGTCGGTGGTCGGGGCGGCACCGGCGGGTGTCGCCGATTCTGCGGGACACCTTGGCACGCCCGAGCCGATGACGCAGTGAACACAGCACTCCGCCTTCTCCGTCGGCTCGCTGCCGGGCGCGTCCTGCGCCGGCGGCAGGTAGCCCGGCAGCTTCGCCAGCTGCTCCGGCGACTTCAGCCGCAGGATCGCCGCCCAGTCCTGGCGATTCATGTTGCACGCGGCCTCGTTGTCGGGGGCGCACAGCGTGCCGTCGCCGATGCGCAGCGGCAGGCCGCCCCAGAACTCGCCGTTGCGGTTCAGCGGCAGCATCCGCATGGTGACGCTCTGCTGCACGTTGCCGCCGATGGCATAGGCGGTGCTGTCGTTGTTCGGGTTCACCGCCACCACGATGTCGCAATGCATGTCGAGCGAGCTGCCACTACGCAGCAACGGCACCAGGCCTTGGTGACCGAACAGCCGGCCGGACTGGCGCACGTAGCAGATCAGGTCGCCGACCACCGGTTTGGCATGCGCCACGTCGATGACGTCGAACGCATTCGTCGATGGGTTCTGGTACGCGGCCTGCACGTAGGTGAAGTGGCGGCTGGAACCGCGGAAGCCCGGCACCCTGGCTTCGCGCATCACCCACGAGATGAAGGCGGCCGACCACGGCGTATCCACCACGAAGCCGCGGCAGGCCTCGGCCTGCGGCCCGGTGGCCGAGGCGTACAGGCAGTCGGTGGCGCCGCGACGGTGGCCGATGGCGGCGAGCAGGCCGCTGTCGCGCCAGTAGCGCGCGACACGCTGCCAGGCGCGGTCGTCGCCAATCGACAGCAGCGACGACTCGGCTTCCATCATCGGTGCGTTCGCCAGCTTGCCGTTGCGGTCGATGAAGGGGCGGTACCACATCAGATGCTCGCGGCAGGCGACCGCGGCGATGCGGGTGGCGACGTCAGAGGGCGCCTGTTGCGACAACTGCGGGCAGGCATCGGCCGCGTACGCGGCACCGGAAGTCAGCAGCAGGAGGGGCAGCAACAGCCATGCACGCATCAGATAGTCCTTTGGAGTCCGTTGTCTTTCTTACGCATCATGCCGCATCCGCAGGACACGACATCATCACGCGGCCTGAAGGTCTGCGAAGGGTCACGCAGTGGTCGGGTGTAGCGCGAGAGCGGTAAGCTCGCCGCTCTTTCCGCTACCCCGGATCGCGCATGCCGTTCTTCCTGCGTGTACTGCTGCTGTCGACCCTGGCATGGAGCGCCCATGCCACCGAGCCGGATCGCCGTATCGCCATCACCATCGACGACCTGCCGTGGCAGCGGATGGACAAGACGCCACCGGCGGAACTCGCCTCGCGCCATGCGCAGCTGATGGCGCAGCTGGAGCAGGCCGGCGTGCCGGTGGTGGGCTTCGTCAACGAGGGCAAGCTGGAGGTCGATGGCGTGGTGCAGGCGCCGCGCGTGGCGATGCTGCGCGACTGGCTGGACGCGGGCCATGAGCTGGGCAACCACACGCGTGGCCATCTCGACGTGCACGCGGTCGGCCTGCCCGCCTTCCAGCAGGACATCCTCGACGGCGAGCGCGTGCTGCGGCCGTTGCTGGCCGAGCGTGGCGAGGTGCCGCGCTGGTTCCGCCATCCCTACCTGCGCGCCGGCCGCACGCCGGAGGATCGCGCCACGCTGTCGGCCTTCCTCGGTGGCCATGGCTACCGCATCGCCCCGGTCACCGTCGACAACGGCGAGTGGGTCTGGGCATTCGCCTACGCCAACGTGCTCGACGGCCAGCCCGATACGCCGGAACGCGCGGCCACGCTGGAGCGGCTGCGGCGCGGCTACATCCCCTACATGCTCAACAAGGTCGACTACTACGAGGCGCAGTCGCAGGCGTTGCTGGGCTATGCGCTGCCGCAGGTGTGGCTGCTGCACGCCAACGAACTCAATGCCGTGGCGTATGCCGAACTGGTCGCGGGCGTGCAGCGGCGCGGCTACCGCGTGGTGACGCTGGACGAAGCGCTGCGCGATCCCGCGTATGCGCGCGGCGAGGATGGCTACAACGGCCGCTATGGTCCCAGCTGGCTGCATCGCTGGGCGATGGCGGAGAAGAAGCCGAAGGACTTCTACGCCGGCGAACCGGTAGTGCCGGGCTGGGTACTGGCGCTGGCGGGCGTCGAGTCGGAATAGCTGGCCCGCGACGCCGGCTTTCCGCGTTGGTCCTGACGGACCAGGGCGGACCGGAACGCAGGCCAGGCAAGGCGACACCTCTTCCTGCCGGGAACGCGCGCATGCAGAAGAAAGTGGATCTGTCGACCCGCCAGGGGCATCTGGTGGAGGTGGTCATCGAGCGGCCCGACGAACACCAGTCGTGGTCGCTGGCCGTCCGGGTGCGCGATACCCGAGGGGGCGCATGGAGCGAACCGTGGATGGACGTCCGCCGCGACTACTTCACGTGCCATGACGCACTGGCGGCCGGGAAGGCGCAGGCGGCGCGCATGATCGGTGGCGACGCGCAGGACGCGTCCGGCTAGTCGTCGCGCCGCAGCGTCGCCAGTTTCAGGAACGCCTCGTGCTGGTAGCGGCTCATGCGCAGCTGCTGGCCGGTATCCATCGTCACCACGTGGTAGCCGTTGAACCACGGATGGATGTCCTTGACCCGGCGGATGTTGATGATCGCCGAGCGGTGCACGCGGGCGAAGCGACGCGGATCCAGGCGCGCGGCCAGTGCCGACATGGTCTCGCGCAGCTCGTGCACGCGGTCGGCCAGGTGCAGGCGCACCGTGTTGCCGCTGGCCTTGATCCAGACTATGTCGTCCACGTCGACCAGCACCACACGTTCGTTCTCGCGCACCGGCACCCGTTCCAGATAGGCATCGCGCTGCTGCAACGACGCCAGTGCCTGCATGATCCGCGCGGTGGCGTCCGCGTCGGTGCCGCGCGGGGTGGCGAGCCGCTGCTTGGCGCGACGCAGCGTCTCCGCGAAGCGCTCGCGACTGAACGGCTTCACCAGGTAGTCGACCGCGTTCGCCTCGAACGCCCGCACCGCGAACTGCTCGTAGGCGGTGACGAAGATGGTCGCCGGCATCCGTGCCGCACCGATCGTCGCCACGACGTCCAGGCCGGTGATCGCCGGCATCTGGATGTCCAGGAACACCAGGTCGGGCGACAGGTCGCGGATGGCCGCCACCGCCGACACGCCATCACCGCATTCGCCGGCCACCTCGATGTCCGGATCCTCGCGCAGCAACCTTGCCACCGCGTGGCGTGCGATCGGCTCGTCGTCGACGATCAGCGCGGTGAGGCTCATGCCGGTACGTGCTCCGGCAGCACGTCGTCATCCAGTTCGCGGAACGGCAGCCGCAGCCGGCAGGCGACGCCGCGCGGGACGATCAGGTCCAGCCGCAGGCTGGCGTCTTCGCCATAGAGTTCACGCATGCGCATGCGCGTGTTGGACAACCCGATCCCGTGCCCGCCGGCGTGGCCGCCGTCGTCCAGCGTGCTGTTGTGGTTGCGCACGTCGATGCACAGCACACCGCCTTCGCGCCGGCAGTCGATCTCGACGCAGTCGTCGCCGACATGCTGGCCGATGCCGTAGCGGATCGCGTTCTCGACGATCGGCTGCAGCACCAGGCTGGGCACGGCGGCATCCAGCACGTCGGGCGCGACATGGATGCGCGTGGTCAGGCGGTCCTTGAAGCGCCGACGCTGGATGCCGAGGTACAGCTCCAGCAGTTCCAGCTCGCGCCGCAGCGGGATTTCCTGGCCGTCGTAATCCTCCAGGAACGCGCGCAGCAACTCGCTCAGGCGCAGCAGCATGTCCTCGGCGGACAGCTTGTCTTCGTCCAGCAGGGTGACGATGGCGTGCAGCGTGTTGAACAGGAAGTGGGGCTGCAACTGGCTCTTCAGCACCTGCAGGCGCGACTGCGCCAGCTCGGTTGCCAGCCGTGTCGCTTCGAGTTCACGGCGTGCCTTCTCCGCCTGGTAATGCAGCAGCTGCTGCACGGCCAGCAGCGCCCAGTACGCGAGCAGGCCGATGGCGAAATGCTTGCTGATGAACTGGCCGAGCTGGCTGCCGAAGCCGCTGGGTTCGAACAGCGACGACACCAGGGCGCCGATCGCCATCGCCAGCAGCGTCACGCCGAGGCTGTAGCCGACGTGCCGCAGCAGCGGACGCACCTGCAGCGGGAACGGAATGGGGTGCTGTTCACCCAGGCGGAAGACCAGCGGCGCCAGCGCCGCCCACGTGAGCCATTGCACGGCGGACCAGCGCAGGTAGGTCGTGGGGGGCCACAGGTGCGCATTGACCGCGTCGTTGACGCAGCCCTGCATCGCGAACACCAGCACCACGAACGACCACAGGGCCAGGTAGCGGGACAGACGGACTTCGAGCGTGCCCAGGCGGATCTTCATGCGGAACTCCCAATCGGCGAGCGCATCGTAGGGCGGGGCAGGGGGCACGGGAAGGCGCGGAGGTCACGGCCTACGATTCGTCCTGGCGCCACGACGATTCGTCACGAATCCGTTGCCGCCCTGTCCGGACCGGCGCGAGATGCGCTCGCCCCGCACGCAATCCCGCGTTGCCGGTGGCCCCTTCCACCGGAGATCACGCCATGCATCGCCTGTCCGTCATCACCCTGCTTGCCGCCGCCATGACCGCCTTCACCGCTGTCGCTGGCGAACGCACCCACTACCTGGACCTGATCAACCGTGCGCACGACCGGGTCGTCTCGGTCGCGGCAACGCCCGCCGGCGGCACGGCGTGGAACGAACTGCTGCACGACGCTGATGTGCCGGGCGGTGGCGGTGCCATCACCGTGCAGGTCGCCGGCGAGCAATGCATCCACGACGTGAGGGTGGCATTCGCCAATGGCCGCAGCGCACTGTACCCGGCCATCGACCTGTGCCGTCATCGCGGCCTGCGCATCCAGCCGCTGCCGGCGGGCCGCGGGAAGGGGATGATGGCGGTGCAGCAGGCATCCCCCGCCGACGCGTCGCCGGCAGGAGACTGAAGCCTCATGCCGGCACGGCGGTCAGGCGGCGAAGTCCAGCACGATGCGGCCTTCGATCGCACCGGCCCGCATCCGTTCGAACACCTCGTTGATGTTCTCCAGCCGGTCGGTCGCCACGGTGGCGGCCACCTTGCCCATCGCCGCGAAGTCGAGCGATTCCTGCAGGTCCAGCCGCGTGCCGACGATGGAACCGCGCACGGTGATCCCGTTGAGCACCATGCCGAAGATGTCGAGCGGGAACTGCCCCGGCGGCAGGCCATTGAGCGAGACGGTGCCGCCGCGGCGGACCATGCCGATGGCCTGCTCGAACGCCTTCGGCGACACCGCGGTCACCAGGGCGCCGTGCGCGCCACCGATCTCCTTCTTCAGGTAGGCGACCGGATCGATGGTCTTCGCGTTGACGGTGACCGTCGCGCCGAGGCGGCGGGCGAGATCGAGCTTGCTGTCGTCCACGTCCACCGCCGCCACGTTCAGGCCCATCGCCTTCGCGTACTGCACGGCCATGTGGCCCAGGCCGCCGATGCCGGAGATCACCACCCAGTCACCGGGTTGGGTGTCGGTGACCTTCAGGCCCTTGTAGACGGTGACGCCGGCGCAGAGGATCGGCGCGATCTCGACGAAGCCGATGTTCTTCGGTAGGTGGCCGACGTAGCCCGCGTTGGCGAGCGCATATTCGGCGAATCCGCCGTTGACCGAGTAGCCGGTGTTCTGCTGCGATTCGCACAGCGTTTCCCAGCCGCCGAGGCAGTGCTCGCAGTAGCCGCAGGCGGAGTACAGCCACGGGATGCCGACACGGTCGCCTTCCTTCACGTGGCTCACGCCCGCGCCCACCGCCACCACGTGGCCCACGCCTTCGTGGCCGGGGATGAAGGGCGGATTGGGCTTGACCGGCCAGTCGCCCTCGGCGGCATGCAGGTCGGTGTGGCAGACGCCACAGGCTTCGATCTTGACCAGGATGTCGCCGGCCGCGGGGCGCGGCACCGGCACTTCCTCGATCACCAGCGGTTGGCCGAACGCCCGCACGACGGCGGCTTTCATGGTGCTGTCCATTCCGTGCTCCTGTGATTGCCTTGCGTCGTTCCACGCTACGTCGATCGCACGGCACGCACCTTGATTCCGATCAATCCGTGGCATCGCCCATGCTGGGCATCCGTGGTCGCGCGCGGTATCGTCCGCCCGGCACGGACCCGCGTGCGTCGCGAACTGCAGGCAGGACACCATGGCATCGCCCTCGCAGCCGAACGACGTCGCCGCATTCCTCGCTGATCTTGCGCATCCGCAGGACGCCGCCATCCGCCGTCTGCGCGAGGTGATCCTGGCGGCCGACGCGCGCATCGGCGAAGGCATCAAGTGGAACGCGCCGAGCTTCCATCTGGAAGGCCGCCACTTCGCGACGATGCAGCTGCGGCGCGCAGACCGCCTGCTGCTGGTGCTGCATCTGGGGGCGGGCAAGAAGGCGATGCCGGACGGTGCGATTACCGATCCGGAGGGCCTGCTCACATGGCTTGGCGCGGACCGTGCGACCTTGACCTTCACTGGTCCGCAGGAGGTAGACGCAAAGGCAGCAGCCCTGCAATCGCTGCTGCGGCAATGGATGGCGCACGCCTGACGCCGGCGCGTCAGATGCCGCTGCTGGCGAAGATCGGCTGTCGCTCGATGCGACCGACGCGGTCCACGGCGGCACGTACATCGTCCCGCGTGAGCAGGGCGCGCCATCGTTCCTGCACGGGCGCGAAGGCGGGCAGGGCGGCGGGTTCGCGGTAGTCCTGCACGGCGGCGAGCAGGTCGCCGCGGGTCGCCGGTGCCGCGAGCGCGGCGATCAGGGCCTTCGCGGCCTCGTCCATGCGGTCGGCTTCCACCAGTGCCCGGATCCAGATCTCCAGCGCGTCGTCGCGATGCTGCTGCAGGTAGCCCAGCGCGCGGCGCGCGGCCGCCGTGTCGTTCTGCTGGACCGCGGCGCAGTGTTCGACCGAGGCCTGCACCATGCGGCCGTAGCCGCTCATCTCGCCGACCAGGCGGAGGGCGGCGAGGGCTTCGTCCGGACGGCCGCGCTGGCAGAGGAATTGGCCGAGGTTCAGCACCTGGCTGACGTTCGTGCCGCCTGACTCGCTCATCTGCGTGCCGCGGAACAGGTCGGCCTGCGCGTCGTACACCTTGCCGAGGCGCCGCCGCGCAATGGCGCGGTGGTTGAGTATCCACACGGCCTGGTCGGGATCATCGAAGGCCGGAGCGTCCGCCTTTTCAGCAGACATGGCGGCCAGCGTCTCGCCCGCCAGCGCCACGACCTCGGCGTGCTGGCCGGTCGCCAGCAGGGCGCTGCCCAGTTCCACGCGGACCTCGAGGCTGCGTGGCCGTTCCGCGGCCAGCGTGCGCAGCCGCTCCACGCGCCGCTTCGCTGCTGCCGCGATATCGAACGTGGCGGCATCGCGATCCAGCAGGGCGTCGAATCGGCGGTCCACGCGGAACATCACCAACGCTTCGGGCGACGTCGTACGGGCGACGGCACGACGCACCCCCGCCGCATCGCCGCGCGCCTGGTAGAGCAGTGCGAGCTGGTACCACAGGTCGCCCGTGTCGAGGCCATTGCCGTCCCAGTCGGCCTGCAGCAGCGCCTCCATCAGCTGGAACCGGAGAGGCGCATCGTC
Source organism: Pseudoxanthomonas sp. LjRoot143 (assembly GCF_964252945.1). Classification (NCBI taxonomy): domain Bacteria; kingdom Pseudomonadati; phylum Pseudomonadota; class Gammaproteobacteria; order Lysobacterales; family Lysobacteraceae; genus Pseudoxanthomonas; species Pseudoxanthomonas sp. LjRoot143. The sequence goes on from NZ_CAXUPM020000001.1 coordinate 4,352,009, forward strand.
CGGCGCCTGCCGCGCGGTGCGCAGCACGAAGCCGGTGTCGAGATGGCGGAGCACGTGCGGCCAGCGGACCGCGAGCTCGCGCAGCCGGCGGGCTGCGTCGGCACGGGCGCCCGCGTGGCCGTCGAGCTGCGCGAGCAGGTAGACGTTGTCCGGATCGTCGGAGCCGGCCTCGATCGCGCGGGTGGCCCACCGGCGCGCACGGGCGTGGTCGTCGAGCCGCACCGCCATCCACGCCGCGCGCGACCAGGTCGCGCGCTGTTCGTCCGCGCTCAGCACGGCGAATTCCGGTCGCGCCATCACCGTGGCGAGTGCGCGGTCCGCGTCGGCGGCATCGCCGTTGTCGCCCAGCGCCATGGCATCGCGCCACTGGCGGGCATACGCGGGCGCGACGCCCTGCTTGCGCTTCTCGTGCAGCGACGGACCGGTCTTGCCCAGGCTAATCGCGGCAGGCGGCTGCTGGTGGTGCGCATCGTGCCCGTCGACCGGCGCGGCGGATTGCGCACACAGCCCCTGCGACGCGGCCAGCAGGCAGGCCGTCCACATCCATGCCTTCATCGTGTCCTCGCGATTGTCCCCGCTGCATTAGACCGCAAGCGGCCGGCGCGAGGAATCCACCCGCGGCCCCGCCCTGCAGGCATGGACGCCGGGGGCATGGCGGAAGCGTGACCGGCGACGCATCCGCCACGACCATCGGCCGGGGCATCGAGGCGCGACGTCGCCGACAATGGCGCCACATCCGCCGCAGGGAGTAACCATGAAGCGTGTCGTCGCGTTGGCCATGCTGGCTGCCGTCCTGTTGCCCGCGCGCGCGGGTGCGCAGGAGATATGCCCGGATCGGTCGGGCTATGCACCGGCGCGCGAGATCGTCGCCGACCTCGGTCGCATCGTCGCGCCGGAGGGCGTGCAGGAGGAGTACGCCGTCGAGATCGGCGGCATCCGCCAGTGGGTGAGCGTCCGCGGGCAGGACCGCGACAACCCGATGGTGCTGTTCGTGCATGGCGGGCCCGCCTCGCCGGTCATCCCCACGCTGTGGCAGTTCCAGCGCCCGCTGGAGGAGTACTTCACCGTGGTGAACTACGACCAGCGCGGCGCCGGCAAGACGCTGGTGCTGAATCCGCAGGAGGCCGTGGCCGATACTCTGCACGTGCAGCGCTACGTGGACGACGCCATCGCGCTGGCCGAGCACCTGCGCAGCCGTTACCACAAACGCAAGCTGGTGCTGATGGCGCACAGCTGGGGCACGGTGGTGGCGATGCACGCGGCGCTGCAGCGGCCGGACCTGTTCCATGCCTATGTCGGCATCGGCCAGGTGATCAACGTGCGCACCAACGAACAGGTGAGCTTCGACTACGGCCTGCGCACCGCGCGGGCGAAGGGCAACGCCGAGGCCATCCGCGAAATGGAATCCATCGCGCCGTATCCCGGCGACACGCCGATCACCCGCGAGCGCATCATCATCGCGCGCAAGTGGCCGCAGTTCTACGGCGGACTCACCGCCTACCGCGCAGACTCCAAGTACTTCTACCAGGGGCCGCGGCTGTCGCCCGACTACGACGATGCCGCGCGCTGCGCGATCAATGCGGGCAGCGTGTTCTCGCTCGGCCGGTTGCTGGACGAATTCCTGCAGGTCGATTTCACCGGCGTGGAGCGCTTTCCGATTCCGGTGGTGATGTTCATGGGCCGGCACGACTACACCACGCCGTCCGAACCCACCGCCGCCTGGCTGGCGCGCGTACAGGCCCCGTACAAGCAGGGCGTCTGGTTCGAACATTCGGCCCACATGATGCCGTGGGAAGAGCCGGGCAAGACCCTGGTCAGCCTGTTGGAGCACGTGCGACCGCGCGCGATCGACGACGCACCGGCGAAGTAGGGCGTCTCAGCGCACCACGGCGAGGCGGCGCGGCGGCGGCTCCTCGCGCTGGAACAGCACGCGCTCGGGGCGGTGCAGCGCGTAGCCCTGGCCGTAGTCCACGCCCAGCGAGCGCAAGGCGTCGCAGATCTTCGGGCTGGCGACCCACTCGGCGACCACTTTCAAACCACGCTGGTGGCCGATCTGCGCGATGGCGCTGACGATGGTGCGACTCATCGGATCGGTCTCGAGGTCGCGGATGAAACTGCCGTCGATCTTGATCAGGTCCGCCGGCAGGTTCTTCAGGTAGCCGAAGGACGACATGCCGGCGCCGAAATCGTCCAGCGCGATGCGGCAGCCGACGCGGCGCAGGCGCTCGATCACGCCCACCACCTTCAGCAGGTTGCGCACGGCGACGGTCTCGGTGATCTCGAAGCACAGCGCGTGCGGCGGCACCGCGTATTCGGTGATGCGCGCGAGGATGAAGTCGGCCAGGCCCTCGTCCTCGATGCTGGCGCCGGACAGGTTGATCGCGCAGGTGCCCAGGCGCATGCCCGCGTGGTGCAGCTCGCCGAAGTGGGCGAGTGCGTTGCGGATCACCCAGCGGTCGATCGCCGGCATCAGGCCGTAGCGCTCGGCGGCGGGCAGGAAGGCGCCCGGCAGCACGATGCCGCCGTCCTCGTCGCGCAGCCGCAGCAGCAGTTCGAGGCTGGTGGCGGTGTCGCGACCGTCGAGCGGCACGATCTCCTGGTAGTCCAGCAGCAGGCGGTCCTGTTCCATCGCCCAGCGCAGGCGGTTGGCCCATTCCATTTCGCCGTGCCGACGCGTGGTCTCGTTGTCCTCGCGGTACATGTGCACGCGGTTGCGGCCGTTCTCCTTGGCCAGGTAGCAGGCGGTGTCCGCCCAGGCCAGCAAGTCCTTCAGCGTCGGCTCCTGCTGGTCGACCACCACCACGCCGATGCTCGCGCTGACGGTATAGGTGCGGTCCTGCCAGACGAACATCAGCGCTTCGATGCGCTCGCGCAGACGCTCGGCGAGCGCACGCGCGCCTTCGGCATCAACATGGAACGCCATCAGGCCGAACTCGTCGCCGCCCAGCCGCGCGAGCACGTCGCCGCCACGCAGCTGCTGGCGCATCGCCAGCGCGAGCTGGGCGAGCAACTGGTCGCCGGCCATGTGGCCGGACACGTCGTTGATCAGCTTGAACTGGTCCAGGTCGATGTACAGCAGCGCGCAGGGGTCGCACACCGCGCGCCCCCTGCGTTCGTTGAGGGCCTCCTCGACGCGTCGCTCGAACTCGCGCCGGTTGCACAACTCGGTCAGTGCGTCGTGGGTGGCCTGGTAGCTCAGCCGCTCGGTCAGTTCGCGCTGCTCCGAGATGTCGGTCGCCACCATCAGCAGGTGCGGTGCGCCGTCCACATCGACCTGTGCGACCGAGGCGCTCGCCCAGAACGCGCCGCCGCCGGGACTCAGCAGCACCGCCTCCAGGTTGCCCCAGTCGTTGCCGACGGCGACGGCATCGCGGGCGCGCGCCTGCAGTTGCGGATCGGAGAACAGGGTCGCCAGTGGCAGCCCGGTGGGATCGCCGAGGCGCAGGCGCGCCGCCTGGTTGGCGTAGGCGATCCTGCCTTCGCGGGCGTCCGCCAGCAGCACCAGCGCGGGCAGCAGTTCGTTGAGTGCGCGGAAGCGCAGTTCGCTTTCGCGATAGCGCCGGCTCATCTGTTCGCCCAGCGCGACCGCGCGTCTCCGCGTGGTGGCCAACGACCAGGCCAGCGCGGCCAGCAGCAGGCTGATCACGCCGCCACCGGTCAGGATCGCCTGGAGGCGACCCACATCCAGCGGCTGCGGACGCGGCTGCATCTCGATGCGCCATTGCCGGCCGCCGAAGTCGAGCCGCCGCTGCTGCACGGGCAGACCGGTGGCGACGGCCGTGGCGGAGTCGTAGAACGGGTGCGCGCCGGCGGTCGCGTCGTACAGGCGCACCCGGAAGCCGTCCAGCACCGCACCGGCCATCGCGGTTTCCACCAGCGGCTGCAGGCGGATGCCGATGGCCAGGGCGCCGATCTCGCGTGCGCGGCGCTGGTTCGGTGTCGCCGGCGTGGGACCGACGGAGTAGACAGGCAGGCGCAGCGTCACGCCGAGCGGGTTCTGGCCGGCGGGCGTGCTCTGGCGCAGGGCGAACGGCGCCGAGATCACTACCGTGTCGGTATCGCGGGCGCGCAACAGCGCGGCCAGGTTGGCCTTCTGGCCCACCATGTCGAAGCCGATCAACGATGCGTTCGCCTGGTAGGGGGCGACGAATTCGTAGCGGTACGACACGTGGTCCGCCAGCGGCTCGTCGACGGGCGAACGGCGTGCGAACGCCACCGAGGTGTACGCGCCGGTGGCGAGCGGACTGCGCAGGCTGGCGTGGTACTGGCTGAAGCGCGCCTGGTCCATCTGGTCGTTGGCCAGGTACACCGTCTGCATGGCGCGCAGCATCGAGGCGGCCTGTTCCAGCGGCACGCGCAACTGGCTGGCGCCGGCATCGGCCAAGGCGTGGCGCGCGTCGTCCGCGCGCTGTTGCAGGTCGCGCCATTCGCGATGGGCCACGATCGCGGTGCAGGTGAGGCCCAGCAGCAGCACGGCCGTCGCCCACGCCAGCGGCGGCAGGCCGGCGCGGCGGGAGGGTGGGGCCGATGACGCCGGGGCGTCGCCGGGAGGGGCGGGGGTGGAATCCACCTGGGCCTTGATCCTGCGTGAGGGGAGGTCGATCCGACGGAAGCCGACCCCAAGGGGATGCAGGCTTCGTGCCAGACCGGCCGCGTGCCGGGACACCGGATCTGCGGCCTCGTCGCGGCGCCGGAGGGTCCCGGACACCGGTCGGAGCGACCGTATGGGTCACTATCGGCCCCGGGGTGACGTTCTTGACGCGGGTGGCCTACGCCAGCGGCTGGATGGGCGAGGGCGTCCTGGCGCGACGGAGGTCGGTGGGGCGAGGCTTCCGGCGGGCATGTTCCAGGGCGTCCAGGGCGTCCGACAGCAACGCCAAGTCCTGCAGGACACCCAACTGGTCCACCAGCCTGGAGACCTGCCGCAGATGGAGGGTGGCTTGACCGCCCAGGTGCGGGCGCACGTGCAGCTTGCGCAGCGCGGTCAGTTGCATGCGCAGCCGGCGTGATCGGCGCCGCCACGCGTGCAGGTCATCGACGCTGCCCGACGCCAGCGCCGTCGCCTGGGCGCGCATTTGCCGCTGCATCGACCGCGCAAGCGCCTGCCGCAGGTCGCGGCCGTGGAGCCGGTGCCAGGGCAGCCGCTGCAACTGTTCGGCTTGCCGGTGCGCCTGTGCCTGCCGACGGACGAAGCCGGGATCCTCGCCGAGTACGTCGGCGAGCCGCTGCCGATGGCGTTCGGCCAGCAGTGGCAGCAACGCGTGCCAGGTGGCGTGCTCGTCGGCATCCGTGGTGTCGGCGGCCAGCTGCCGGGCCGTGTCGTACACCACCTGCCCATCGCGGAGCGCGGACAGGTCGCGGGCCAGCACGCGCAGTTCATGGTCGATCGCGTCGACCGCGTCCTTGCCCAGCGTGCGCCGGCCCAGCGCCAGCAGGGAACGCAGGCGGCGGACACTTTTGCGCGCCTCGTGGACACCCGCCGGGTCGGCAGGCGCGATCGCCAGCGCCGCCGCCAGCGACCGCGCGTCGCCAGCCGCGAGCGCGGCGGCGCGTTGGCCGGTAGGGGAAGCGTCGGTGCGTGGGCGCATGGGGGCCACCTCGACGGGAGGTCGACAGTCTAGATCCTGCCCGCCGCGCCGTCGGCCTGCCGTGCCGCCTGAATGCGCGCCGCTCATCGGCCGCGACCGGGACTTGGCGACGCGTTCTGGAAAAGGTATAAATTGTTTATACGATTTAAGGGCGTGCCGTGGCCAAGTCCCGCAAGACGCGCGAAACCGGTGGCGCCGACGTGGCGGCAGGCGCTGCGCCGGCGAAGCTGGTCCGCGACAGCTTCACCATGCCGGCCGACGATTTCGCCCTGGTCGATGTGCTGAAGCGCCGCGCACTGCAGGTGCAGCGCCCGGCGAAGAAAAGCGAGCTGCTGCGCGCCGGCCTGCAGGCGCTGTCCGTGCTGTCGCCGCAGGCGCTGGCGAAGGCGCTGGATGCGCTGGCGCCGGTGAAGGCCGGACGGCCCAAGAAGAAGTAGCAAGCGCCGCGCCCCGCGGCGAACCCGAGTCGTCGCGTGCATGCGCCCCGGCGCGTGCGGTTTCCCTGTCCCGGATGTGTTGTCGATGAACGTCGCCGCTTTCCTCCGTCGCCACCGCGTGGTGGTCCTGCTGTCCCTGTCGCTGCTGGCGCCCATGCTGGTGGCGTCGTCGCACGTGCCCGTGCGCAGCGATGCCGGCATCGACCTGCGTGCCGGCTACCGTGTGCAGGACCTGGACTGGGTCGATCCCGCGCGGGGTCGCGCGGTGCCGGTGAAGCTGTTCTGGCCGGACGCGGCGCGCACCGGCAAGGTGCCGCTGGTGGTGTTCTCGCACGGCATCGGCAGCGCGCGGGACGGTTACACCTACCTGGGCCACTACTGGGCGAAGCACGGCATCGCCAGCATCCACGTGCAGCACGTCGGCAGCGACCGTGCGCTGTGGCAGGGCAATCCGTTCGGGCTGGTGTCGCGCTTCCAGCAGGCTGCCAGCGATACCGAGGCCGTCGCGCGCGTGCGCGACCAGCGGTTCGCCCTCGACCAGGTGCTGGCCGGCGAGTGGGGCGCGCACGTCGATCGCGCACGCATCGTCGCCGCGGGTCACTCGTACGGCGCCAACACCACGTTGATGGCGGCGGGCGCGCGGGTGGTGCGCGACGGGAAGACGATCGACCTGCACGATCCGCGCTTCAGCGCGGCCATCGTCATCTCCGCGCCGCCGTTCTATGGCGACGACGACTTCCGCCCGATCCTGGCCGGCATCAACATTCCCACGCTGCACGTCACCACCGCCGACGACATCATTCGCATCCCGGGCTTCGGTTCCGGCGTGGAAGACCGCCTGAAGGTGTTCGACGCCATCGGTGGCGCGCACAAGGTGCTGGCGGTGTACCGCCATGGCACCCACAACGTGTTCACCGACCATCGCTACTTCGATTCGCGCGAGGTCAGCGAGCAGGTCAAGCAGGCCACGGAATCGCTGTCGCTGGCCTTCATCGACACCACGTTCGGTGGGCCGGCGGGCGAGCTGGCGCAGTGGCAGTCGGGCCACCGCGCCCTGTTGACGCGCTACGACGCGCGCTGATCAGGTGGTGGACCAGACCGCCAGTTCGTAGCCGTCGGGATCGGCGAACTGGAAGCGGCGCCCGCCGGGAAACGCGAAGGTCGGCTTTGTGATGCGTGCACCCGCCTTCTCCACCTGCGCCAGGCTGTCCTCCAGCGCGGTGGAATACAGCACCACCAACGCGCCACCGGGCGTGGGCGTGCCATGCGCGAAGCCGCCGGTCAGGCGGCCGTCGCGGAATTCGCAGTAGTCCGGGCCGTAGTCCTGGAACGTCCAGCCGAACGCGTCGCCGTAGAACGTCTTCGACGCGGCGATGGAAGCGACGGTGAATTCGAGATAGTCGATGCGGTGATGGTGTTCGGCGGCGCTCATGGCAGGTATCCGTGGAAGAGGCCGCCAGTCTGCGGCAGTGCGCGCGCTGCTGTCTTGGCGAAATCCGACAGTCAGCCTGCGACCTGGAGGACCAGTTGTGTCGGGGTCAGTCCGGTCAGGCGTCGCGCCTCTCCTGCCAGCTGCGCGGCGTCGTAGTAGCCCGCGTCCAGTGCGGCTTCCAGCAGGGTGGGTGTGCTCCGCTGCGCGTGCAGGAAGCGCTGCAGGCGCAGGATGCGCGCCAGCGTTTTCGGTCCGTAGCCGAACGCGTCGTCACAGCGTCGCAGCAGCGTGCGCTCGGTCAATCCGAGTTCGCCGGCAAGTTGCGCGATCGATAACGGGCGCGCATCCGACAGGTGTGCGTGCACGGCCCGCATGGCGTCGTCGTGCGTCGGCGCTTCGGCAAAGATCCGCCCGGCCAGCCACGCCATCGCTTGGGGTCCGTGCTCGTCCATCCGGTCGGCAAGCGCGGTGAGCCGCGGAATGCCGAGATCACGCAGCTCGATACGGTGGTTGGCCAGCACGTGCAGCGGCGTACCCAGCCAGCGCGCGGCCACCGTGGGCGCGAAGCGCAGGCCCTGCAATCGACTGTCTGGCGCGAGCCGCGCGTACTGGGCCTGCGTATCGGGTCCGGCGACGCTAAGCCGGACACCGTCCCAGAGCAGATCGACGCAGGCGTCCGGCAACACGAGGGCAGGTGTCGCCTGACTGCCCTGCACATACTCCCAGTGGCAGAGCAGCGACTGACCCGATGCGAAGTCGTGTTGTCGGTAACGGCCGCTCATCGGCGTATCGCGTCAGCGCTCGGAATGCCCGCTCTCATCGTACTCGCGGCGTTCGAACAGATGCGGCTGGATCAGTTCGATGAAGGCGCGCGCCTGCGGCGACAGGAACTTGCCCTTGCGCACCACCACGCCATAGCTGCGTGAGGGAAACCACTGCGCCAGCGAGCGTGCGACCAGGCGGTCGCGGTCGCTGTCGCTCAGGCAGATCGAGGCGATGATCGAGATGCCCATGCCCATGCTGACGTACTGCTTGATGACCTCCCAGCCGCCGACTTCCAGTGCGACCGTGTACGGCACGCGCGCCTGCTGGAATACCAGGTCCACCAGCCGGTAGGTGATCAGCCGCTTCGGCGGCAGGATCAGGCCGTACGGCGACAGGTCCTCCAGGCGCAGGTCGCGCTTCTTCGCCAGCGGATGGTCGGGTGGCGTGATCAGCATCGGCTCGAAGCGGTAGACCGGCGCGTAGCTGAGGTCGGCCGGCACGTCGAGCACCGAGCCCACCGCCAGGTCCACCGCATCCGAGCGCAGCAGGTCGGTGCCGTCGGCGGTGGCGGCGTTGTGCAGGGTCAGCTTCACGTCCGGGTGCTGCTGGCGGAAGTGTTCCACGATCTTCGGCAGCAGGTAGAGGATGGTGGAGCTGTTGGCGGCCACGTTCAGCTCGCCGGCTTCCAGTCCGCTGACCTTTTCGCGGAAGGTCGCGTCCAGCCCGTCCAGGCCCGCCACCAGTGGCTGAGCCAGTTCGTACAGCACCTGGCCCTCGCGGCTGGGCGTCAACCGGCGGCCGCTGCGCTCGAAGAGGGTCACCCCCAGGTCCCGTTCCAGGGCCTGCAATTGCAGGGTGATGGCCGGCTGGCTGACGAAAAGCGCCTCCGCCGCACGCGAAACCGACCCCAGCCGGACCGTCTGGCAGAAGGCCCGCAAGGGCTTCATCCGGTCGGATTTGTAGGGAAATCGCGGGGTTGGGGCCTCTTTAGAGCTCACGTTCTAGCCAAATATTAGCTCAGCTTATTTAGTGCATTGACAAAACTGTTTTGTCAAATAATTCGGATCGGGAGCACTGTGCGCCTCCAGCACGACGCCAGGAGAGCCCCATGTCCGCCCCCGCTTTCGCCCTGCCGACCCGCGATTCCCGCGCCGACCGTCCCACCCCCGGCATCGCCCTGACGGCCAGTCTGGCCGGCCAGGACACCCTGCTGCCTCCTGGCGTGCTGGCGCTGCTGGTCTCGCTGCATCGCGCGATCGAACCCGAGCGCCAGGCCCGGCTGCGGGCCCGCCGCGAGCGCCAGGCCTTCTTCGACGCCGGCGGCCTGCCGGACTTCCGTGACGACACCCGCGCGATCCGCGAGGGCGACTGGACCGTGGCGCCGGTGCCGAACGCGCTGCAGGACCGCCGCGTCGAGATCACCGGGCCGGTCGACCCGAAGATGGTCATCAACGCGCTGAACTCGGGCGCCAGGGTGTTCATGGCCGACTTCGAGGATTCGACTTCGCCGACCTGGCAGAACCTGCTGACCGGCCAGCGCGCGCTGACCGACGCCGTGCGCGGCGACCTGCAGTTCACGGCCCCCGCGCTCGATGGAAGCGCCGGCAAGCACTACGCGCTGAAGCCGCAGGACGAGCAGGCCGTGCTGCTGGTGCGCCCGCGCGGCTGGCATCTGGACGAGAAGCACGTGCTGATCGACGGCGCACCGATCGCCGGCGGCCTGTTCGACGTCGCCGTGTTCGCCTGGCACAACGCCCGCGCGCTGCAGGCGAAGGATCGTGGCCCGTACTTCTACCTGCCCAAGCTGCAGAGCATGGAAGAGGCGGCGCTGTGGGAGACCGCGCTGTCGCACATCGAAGCCGCGCTGGGCCTGCCGCACGGCCAGATGAAGGTCACCGTGCTGATCGAGACGCTGCCGGCGGTGTTCGAGATGCACGAGATCCTGCACGCGCTGCGCGACCGCATCGTCGGCCTGAACTGCGGCCGCTGGGATTACATCTTTTCCTATCTGAAGACCTTCCGCCGCCACGCCGACAAGGTGCTGCCCGAGCGCGGCCAGGTGACGATGACGCAGCCGTTCCTGAAGGCCTACTCGGAACTGCTGATCCAGACCTGCCATCGCCGCGGCGCGCATGCGATGGGCGGCATGGCCGCGCAGATCCCGATCAACAACGACGAAGGCGCCAACGAACAGGCGCTGGCCCGCGTGCGCGCCGACAAGCTGCGCGAAGTCAGCGCTGGCCACGACGGCACCTGGGTCGCGCACCCGGCGCTGATCCCGGTGGCGAAGGCGATCTTCGACGAGCACATGCCGCAGACCAACCAGCGCGGGGTGCTGCGCGAGGACGTGGCGGTGACCCGCGACGACCTGATCCGCCCGTCCACCGGCACCATCACGCGCGCCGGCTTCGAAGGCAACGTGGAGGTGTGCGTGCGCTACCTGGCCGCATGGCTGGACGGCAACGGCTGCGTGCCGATCCACTGGCTGATGGAAGACGCCGCCACCGCCGAGATCTCACGCACGCAGATCTGGCAATGGCTGCACACGCCGGACGTGCACCTGTGCGACGGCACCCAGATCGACTACGCGCTGCTGCAGCGCACGCTGGCCGCATTGCCCGCGAAGCTGGGCGACCACAGCCGGCTGCCCGGCGGCGAGCGCATCTCCGAGGCCATCGCCCTGCTCGACCACCTGAGCCGCGCCGACGACCTGGCCGACTTCCTGACCCTGCCCGCGTACGACCGCATCGACTGATCCGCCCCCACCCACGACGTCCGCACGACGAAAGAGAGCCCGCCATGAGCACCAAGCAACAGCAGATCGACGCCATCCAGCAAGACTGGGACCGCAATCCGCGCTGGACCGGCGTGAGGCGCGACTATGCCGCCGCCGACGTCGTCCGCCTGCGCGGTACCGTGCAGCCCGAGTACACGCTGGCCCGCCGCGGCGCCGAGCGCCTGTGGGATCTCGTCAACGGCAGCGCGAAGAAGGGTTACGTCAACGCCTTCGGTGCGATCAGCGCGGGTCAGGCGATGCAGCAGGCCAAGGCCGGCCTGGAAGCCGTCTACCTGTCCGGCTGGCAGGTCGCCGCCGACGGCAACACCTCCGAGACCATGTATCCCGACCAGTCGCTGTACGCCTACGACTCGGTGCCGACCATGGTCCGCCGCATCAACAACACCTTCCAGCGCGCCGACGAAATCCAGTGGAAGAACATCTGCGACGGCAAGGCCGACGAGAAGGATGCGATCGACTTCTTCCTGCCGATCGTCGCCGACGGCGAGGCCGGCTTCGGCGGCGTGCTGAACGCCTACGAGCTGATGAAGAACATGATCGTCGCCGGCGCCGCGGGCGTGCACTTCGAAGACCAGCTGGCGGCGGTGAAGAAGTGCGGCCACATGGGCGGCAAGGTGCTGGTGCCCACGCAGGAAGCGGTGCAGAAGCTGCAGGCCGCGCGCCTGGCCGCGGACGTGCTGGGCGTGTCGACCATCGTGCTGGCCCGCACCGATGCCGAAGCCGCCAACCTGCTGACCTCCGACTTCGATGCCAACGACCAGCCCTTCGTCACTGGCCAGCGCACGGCCGAAGGCTTCTACCGGGTGAAGAACGGCCTGGAGCAGGCGATCAGCCGCGGCATCGCCTACGCGCCGTACGCCGACCTGGTGTGGTGCGAAACCGGCACGCCGGACATCGGCTTCGCCCGCGAGTTCGCCCAGGCCGTGCATGCGAAGCATCCGGGCAAGCTGCTGTCCTACAACTGCTCGCCCAGCTTCAACTGGAAGAAGAACCTGGACGACGCACAGATCGCACGCTTCCAGGATGACCTGTCGGCACTGGGCTACAAGTTCCAGTTCATCACGTTGGCCGGCATCCACATCAACTGGTTCAACAGCTTCCAGTTCGCCCATGACTACGCGCGTGGCGAAGGCATGAAGCACTACGTCGAACAGGTGCAGGAGAAGGAATTCGCCGCGCGCGAGAAGGGCTACACCTTCGTCTCCCACCAGCAGGAAGTGGGCGCCGGCTACTTCGACGACGTCACCACCGTCATCCAGGGCGGCAGCTCCAGCGTCACCGCGCTGAAGGGATCGACCGAGGAAGAGCAGTTCTACGAGAAGGAAAAGGCCGCCTGACGCACCATGCCGGGGGCGACGGACCGCCGCCCCCGGCGGACAGGCGGCACTCGACACGCGACCCGGCCGTGGGTAAGTTCCATTACATCCACGACAGGCAGGGAGCGGTTGGCATGCGCGCAGGCGTCATTCTCTTCACGGCATGGATGCTCGGGGCCTCGGCCACCGCATTCGCCAACGGCAACACCACGTCCGATCTGGGCGAGATCCGCAAGGAACAGATCTCCTACCGCCAGCAAGCAATGGATAAGGCGGGTCCGTTCAAGGACATCAGCGAGCCCGACCGGCAGGCGCTGATCCAGAAGCAGGACCAGCTGATCGCCCTGATCGAAGGCAAGAACACGCTGGGCGACCTGGCGCGCGACGACCAGACCACGGCGGTCAATACGCTGGAATGGATCAAGGCCGCCATCACCCGCGCCGAAGACGAGCGCCTGGTCTGCGAGCGCGTGAAGCTCGTGGGCAGCCATCGCCCCACCCGTATCTGCAAGACCGTGGCCGAGCGGCGGAAAGAGCGCGAAGAAGCCGAGAAGACCATGGAGCAGAAGGTCATGTGCGGCGCGGGCTGCAGGAGCAACTGATCCCCGGCGCGCCGGGCGCGTCGTGGTTCCGCCGTCGGATGTCCACGGAGATCGCCATGCTGGTTCGACTCGTCCTCGTTCTCTCGCTGTGCCTGCCGGGCACGCTGTGGGCCACTGCGCGCACGACCGGCGCACTGCCCGAGATCCATGCGCAGCAGGTGCAGTTGCGCCAGGAGGCGCTCGCCGGGCAGGGGCGCTTCAAGGATCTTGGTGCGGCGGAGCGCGAGGCGCTGGTCGCCAAGCAGGACCGGTTCCTTGCGCTGACGAAGGGCCGGCAGTCGCTCGATGAGTTGTCGATGGACGACAGGATGTCGGCGATCAACACGCTGGAAGCCATCAACGCCACCATCACCCGCGCCGAAGACGAGCGACTGGTCTGCGAGCGCATCAAGCAGGTGGGCAGCCACCGGCCCACGCGGGTGTGCCGCACCGTCGCCGAGTTGCGCGAGGCTCGGCAGGCCGCGGAGAAGCTGATGGAAGAACGGCCGGCCTGTGGCCAGACCTGCAGGGAGCCGGAGAAGCTCGGTCCCTGACGCGGATCACGCCGTCCCGACCCTCAGGGCACGCCCTTCGGGTCGGGACGCTGTAGCAGTTCTGCTACTTCTTCACTTCCTGCGTGTGGCGCTTCAGCGCCTCGGACAGGCCGAGGACGCCGTCGGCGCCGGTCGGCACGCTGATGCTGGAGCCCGTCAGGTCGTTGCCGATCTGCTCGGCGCGCCCCCCCAGGCATTGGGCGAGGAAGCCCTCCGTGACCGCGTTGAATGCCTTGTTGTTTTCGGGGCGCGCGAAGCCATGGCCTTCATCGGGGAACAGCACGTACGTCACCGGGATGCGCTTGGCCGTCATCGCCTTGACGATCTGGTCGCTTTCATCCTGCTTCACGCGTGGGTCGTTCGCACCCTGGCCGATCAGCAGCGGCTTCTTGATCTGGTCGGCGCGGGTCAGCGGCGAGCGTTCGGTCAGCCATTTCTTGCCGGCCTCGGTGCGCGGGTCGCCCATGCGCTTGGCCAGTTGCTCGAAGAAGCTGGCCCAGTACGGCGGCACCGTGCTGAGCAGGGTGTTGAGATTGGACGGGCCAACGATGTCGACGCCGCAGGCGAACGTGTCCGGCGTGAACGTCAGGCCGGTCAGCGTGGCGTAGCCGCCGTAGCTGCCGCCCATGATCGCGACCTTGTCCTCCGTGGTGATGCCCTGCTTGACCGCCCACTGCACGGCGTCGATCAGGTCGTCATGCATCTTGCCGGCCCACTCGCCGTTGCCGGCATTGGTGAAGTCCTTGCCGAAGCCGGTGGAGCCGCGGAAGTTGACCGACAGCACCGCATAGCCGCGATTGGCCAGCCACTGGTTGTAGCCGCCGTAGCCGTAGGAATCGCGCGCCCATGGACCTCCATGCACCAGCAGCACCAGCGGCACCGGCGCGTCGGCCTTGCCGTCGTTGTCGGCGTCGGCACTGCGCGGCAGGGTCAGGTAGCTGACCAGCGTCTTGTCGTCGCGCGAAGTGATTTCCACCGGCCACTGCGGCACCAACGGCTTGCCTTCGAGTTTCGGACGCGCCGAGAACAGCTTGGTCAGCGTGCCGGCGGGACGGTCGTAACGGTAGTACACCAGCGGCGCTTCGGCGGCCGAGTACGCGACTATCCAGGTCTTGTCGTCCTGCGTGCGCGTGTTGACCGACACGTCGCCTGGGCCGATCGCCTCGAGCTTCTCCAGATCGGCCCGGATCGATGGATCGACCACCTTCCATTCGTCGCGCAGGTAGTCCACCGATACCGCCTGCACCTTGCCGGTGGCCGGATCGGATAGCGTGCCCCCGACATCGGCGCGGGCATCCTCCAGCACCCGCGTGCGCTTGCCGCTGGCGACATCCACCGCGAACAGGGCGGCAGTGTTGCGGCCGCGCGAATCGGTGAAGTAGAGCGTCTTGCCGTCGAGCGTCAATCCGCCGGGACTGGTGGTCAGTCCATCCTCGAACGGAATGTCCTCGACCTTCTCCCAGCCGCCGGACCCGCTGCGCTTCAGCACGTCGGCGCCGCCATCCGGGCGCGAGCGCGTGGCGTAACGCAACTGGTAGTCGGCATCGGCGATGTAGCCGCCGATCTGGGATTCGTTCTTTTCGAGCAGCGTGCGCTGCCCGCTGGCCAGGTCGACCTTGTAGACGTCGTGCCACTTGGTGTCGCGGTCGTTCATGCCGACCAGGATCGTGCCGGGATGTTTCGGGCTGACGCCGGCCACCTGGGCCGTGGTCTTCGGGAACGGCGTCAGGTCCTTCGCCTGACCGGTCTTCAGGTCCACCGCGTACAGGTGGAAATCCTCGTCGCCGCCGCTGTCGCGCAGGTACAGCAGGGTGTCGGGGTTGTACGACCAGAAATAACTGCGGATGCCACGTGCCTTGTCCTGCGTGACGGCCTTCGCCTGTACGGGGTTGTCGGCGGGAGCGACCCAGACGTTGAGCACGCCATCGACGGCGGCGACCCAGCTCAGGTACTTGCCATCCGGGCTGATCTGCACGTTGGCCCGCTCGGGATTGCCGAACAGGGCTTCGCGGGGAATCAGTTCGGTACCGGCGATGCGGTCGGCGGCGGACGGCGCGGCCTGCGCAGCGAGCGCGACGGCGACGGTCGAGGCCAGCAACGTGAGGCGGAATGCGGTGTGGCGCATGGGCGGACTCCTGGGTGGCGAGAGGATGGCAGCAGGCAGGACGCCTGCCGGCGCGATGTGTGACCCGAGTAGACCACAGCCCGCCTTCGCCTGCGGTGGCCAGAGGTCACGCCGCGCTGCCGCGATCCAGTCCGCGATATCCCAGTGCTTCGGTCAGATGGGGCGTGGCAATGGTGTCGCTGTCCGCCAGGTCGGCGATCGTCCGCGCGACCCGAAGGATGCGATGCAGGCTGCGCGCGGACAGTTGCAGGCGTTCGACCGCGCGTTCGAGCAGCGCCTGGTCGCGCGCCGCCAGCCGGCAGTGCGCCATCGTCTCGGCCTGGCCCATGCGTGCGTTGGGTCGGCCGGTGCGCGCATGCTGCCGTGCACGTGCGGCGAGCACGCGCGCTCGTATGGACAGGGTGCTTTCGCCGTCCGGTGCGTCGGGGCGCAGTTCGTTCGGCGGCAGGCGCGGTACGTGTACGTGCAGGTCGATGCGGTCCAGCAGTGGCCCCGACAGCCGGCTCCGGTAACGCCGCACCCCATCGGCGCCGCACCGGCAGCGCCCGCTGGAGTCGCCGGCCCAGCCGCACGGACACGGGTTCATCGCGGCGACGAGCTGGAAGCGTGCGGGGAACTCCGCCGTCCTCGCGGCGCGCGACACGGTCACGGTGCCCGATTCCAGGGGCTCGCGCAGCACCTCCAGGGCGGCCCGCGACCATTCGGGCAGCTCGTCCATGAAGAGCACGCCATTGTGGGCAAGCGAGATTTCGCCGGGCCGTGGCTGCGCGCCGCCGCCGACCAGTGCCACCGCGCTCGCCGTGTGGTGCGGCGCGCGATACGGACGCTGGCGCCAGCGCGCCGGATCGAGGCCGCGCCCGCTGACCGAGGCGATGGCGGCGCTCTCCATCGCTTCGGTATCGGTGGCATCGGGCAGCAGGCCCGGCAGCCGCGAGGCCAGCAGTGTTTTGCCGCAGCCGGGCGATCCGACCAGCAGGAGGTGATGGCCGCCGGCCGCGGCCACTTCCAGCGCACGGCGGGCATGGGCCTGCCCGCGCACGTCGGCCATGTCGGGGATCGAGGACGGCAGCGGCGGCGGTGCGACCGCGGGCGGCAGGTGTTTCCGCCCTTCCAGCAGCGCGCAGACCTCCAGCAGCGTGCGTCCGGTGAAGGCCTGCCCCTGGCGGGCCAGCGCGGCTTCCGGGCCGCTGGGCTCGGGCACCACCAGGGTACGGCCGGCCGCCGCCACGGCCAGCGCCGCCGGCAGCACGCCATCCACGGCACGCAGTTCGCCGGTCAGGCTGAGCTCGCCAAGGAACTCGTACTCGGCCAACGCTTCGCGGCGGATCTGTCCGCTGGCGGCGAGGATGCCCAGCGCGATGGGCAGGTCGAAGCGGCCGCCATCCTTGGGCAGGTCCGCAGGCGCGAGGTTGACGGTGATGCGGCGCGTCGGGAATTCGAACTGCGCGCACAGGATGGCGGCACGCACGCGGTCGCGTGCCTCGCGCACGGCGGCTTCCGGCAGGCCGACGATCTGGGTGGATGGCAAGCCGCCGGACAGATGCACTTCCACGCGGACCGGGGGCGCGGACACGCCCGCCCGTGCCCGGCTGTTCACCAGGGCCAGACTCATGGCGGCGGGGTCAGGACTGGGCGGACTTGTCGGCCAGCTGGGTTTCCAGCGTGGCGACCGTGCGCTCAAGGGCTTCGAGTTTCTCGCGCGTGCGCAGCAGCACGGCCTGCTGCACGTCGAATTCCTCGCGGGTCACCAGGTCCAGCTTCGCCAGACCTGCCTGCAGTGCGGACTTGAAGGTCTGCTGCAGTTCCTCCTGCGAGTCGCGCAGGCCGGGCGGCACCAGCTGGCTGAGGCGGCGGGCGAGGTCGTCGATGTGGTTGAGGTCGATCATGTGTGTTCTCCGGCAGTGCACCGAGCTTGCGGGGCGGGCGGGCATGCGCGCCATCGGCGTTCGCTGCGTAGCGCTGTCGGAAATATCCGGGCGGCGAGGCGATCATTGAACCGCGAGACGGGCCGCGGCCGCAACCGCGCGCAGCTTCGGCACGCTATCCTGCGGGCAGCATCCATGGGAGGACCCTGCATGAAAATGGTCATGGCCATCATCAAGCCGTTCAAGCTGGACGACGTGCGTGAGGCGTTGTCGGAGGCCGGCATTGCCGGCATCACCGTTACCGAGGTGAAGGGCTTCGGCCGGCAGAAGGGGCACACCGAGCTGTATCGCGGCGCGGAGTACGTGGTGGATTTCCTGCCGAAGGTGAAGCTGGAAGTCGCGGTGACCAACGACCAGGTCGAACAGGTGGTCGAGGCTATCGTGAAGGCCGCCGGCACCGGCAAGATCGGCGACGGCAAGGTGTTCGTCTACGACCTCGAGCGCGTGGTGCGGATCCGCACCGGTGAGCTCGACGCCGACGCGCTGTGATGCCCCGTGACTGATCCCGTGTTCGACGCCCGCTTGCAGCAGGCGCTGGCATTCATCGAATCGAAGGGCGTCCGTCGCAGTACGGCGGCTCCGCCACTGTATCGGCTGTTCTGGAGGATGGGGCTCAAGGTGCCGCCACCGCTGATGGCCAGCTTTCCGTCGATCGCGTTGCTGATGGGCGGTTTCTTCGGCCTGTTCTGGGGTCTGCTGATGTGGCTGCTGATGTGGGGTCGCACGGGCATGCCGGTAGCGTTCGGCGCGTCGATCGCTCTGCTGGCGGGCGCGCTGTTCGGCCTGCTGATGGCGGCGGTGCTGCGCTCGCAGGCGCGGAACAAGCAGATCCCGGCGTGGAAGGACTTTGCGCCGTAGCAACGCCCTTTCAGTCAGTACTGTCCGCAAAGAAAAAGGCTCCGCACGAGCGGGGCCTTCTTGTTCGCGTCGAGCGCGGCGACTTACTCGCCCAGCGCCTTCGCCACGAACGGCGGCGCCACCAGCACGCCCGTATGCAGGTGCGCGGTGTAGTACAGCGTGTCGAACGGCTTGGCCGCGGCGTCCGCCTGGCGGAACGCGAAGTCGGCGCCCGCCGCCTTGCTGGCGATGGTCACGCTCCACCAGCCGGTCGGATAGCACGGCTGCGGGAACGGCAGCGTCTTGAACGACTGGAAGCCGGCCTTGCCCATCTCCGCGCGCATGTCCTTGATCAGGTCCAGCAGCGCCAGCGGCGACTCGGACTGCTGGACCAGCAGGCCGTCCGGCTTCAGCGCGCGGTAGCAGCTCTCGAAGAACGCCTTGTTGAACAGGCCTTCCGCCGGACCGACCGGATCGGTCGAGTCGACGATGACGACGTCCACGCTGCCGGGCTCGCAGTTCGCCATGTAGGCGACGCCGTCGTCGAACAGCAGCTCGGCGCGCGGGTCACCGTTCGACTCGCACAGCTCGGGGAAGTACTTCTCCGCCATGCGGGTGACCTGCTCGTCGATGTCGCACTGCGTGGCCTTCTCCACGCCCGGGTGCTTGAGCACCTCACGCAGCGTGCCGCAGTCGCCACCGCCGATGATCACCACGCGCTTGGGCGCGGCGTGGGTGAACAGCACCGGGTGGCTGATCATCTCGTGGTAGAAGAAGTTGTCGCGCGTGGTCAGCATCATCGCGCCATCGATCACCATCAACTTGCCCCAGTCGGTGCTGTCGTAGATCTCGATCTTCTGGAACGGCGACTGCACCTCGTCCAGCTTGCCGGTGGTGCGGAAGCCGATGGCCGAGCCGGTGTGCGAGAAGTGTTCGATGAACCAGGTGTCGTTGGCGGTCATGGGGCTGTCCTGCGTGAAGGGAATGGCAACGACGATGGGGCCTGCCGCTGCGGGGGCGCATTGTAACGGACCCATGTGACCGCAGCCTGTAGAATGCGCGTCCGCTCGCCTCCCCTGGAAAACCGCCATGTCCTGGTCCACCGACCACGCCCGCAAGACCTACTCCGTCCCGCACTGGGCCGAAGGGTATTTCGACGTGGACGCCGCCGGCCGCATCGTGGTGTCGCCCAAGGGCGCGCAGGGGCCGGTGATCCCGCTGCCCGAGGTGGTCGACGCCGCGCGCGCGCAGGGCGCGCAGCTGCCGTTGCTGGTGCGCTTCCCCGACATCCTCGGCGACCGCCTGGGCAAGCTGCAGGCCGCGTTCGCGCAGGCGCAGGCCGACTGGGAGTACAAGGGCGGCTACACCGCGGTGTATCCGATCAAGGTCAACCAGCATCGCGGCGTCGCCGGCACGCTGGCCTCGCATGCGGGCG
Organism: Pseudoxanthomonas sp. LjRoot143; assembly: GCF_964252945.1. Classification (NCBI taxonomy): domain Bacteria; kingdom Pseudomonadati; phylum Pseudomonadota; class Gammaproteobacteria; order Lysobacterales; family Lysobacteraceae; genus Pseudoxanthomonas; species Pseudoxanthomonas sp. LjRoot143. The sequence goes on from NZ_CAXUPM020000001.1 coordinate 4,371,801, forward strand.
AAGGCTTCGGCCTGGAAGCCGGCAGCAAGCCGGAACTGATGGCCGTACTGGCGCTGTCGCGTCCCGGCGGACTGATCGTCTGCAACGGCTACAAGGACCGCGAATACATCCGCCTGGCGCTGATCGGCCGCAAGCTGGGGCTGCAGACCTTCATCGTCATCGAGAAGCCATCCGAACTGGCGCTGGTCATCGAAGAGTCGCGCGCGCTGGGCGTGAAGCCCGGCCTGGGCGTGCGCATGCGCCTGGCGACGCTGGGCGCCGGCAAGTGGCAGAACAGCGGTGGCGACAAGGCCAAGTTCGGCCTGTCGCCGCGCCAGGTGCTGGACCTGTGGAAGCAGCTGCGCGACACCGGCCTGCAGGACACGCTGGGCCTGCTGCATTTCCACATGGGCTCGCAGATCAGCAACGTGCGCGACATCGCCAACGGCATGCGCGAGGCGACGCGGTACTTCGTCGAGCTCTCGAAGCTGGGCGCCACGATCAGCCACGTCGACGTCGGCGGCGGCCTTGGCATCGACTACGAAGGCACGCGTTCGCGCAGCTACTGCTCGATCAACTACGGCATCGGCCAGTACGCCAGCAACATCGTGCAACCGCTGGCCGAAGCCTGCGAACAGCATGGCTTGAACCCGCCGCGCATCGTCACCGAGTGTGGCCGCGCGATGACCGCGCACCACGCGGTGCTGGTGGTCAACGTGTCGGAAGTGGAGCAGGCACCGGAAGGCCGCGTGCCGCCATCGCACGACGACGAACCGGCGGTGATCCGCCACCTGCGCGAGATCCACAGCGAACTCGATACGCGTCCGGCGGTCGAGCTGTTCCACGAAGCGCAGCACCACCACAGCGAAGGCCTGTCGCTGTACGCGCTGGGCCAGATCGATCTGGTCCACCGCGCGCGCATCGACGACCTGTTCTACGCCATCGCGCATGCCGTGCGCGCCCGTCTGAGCAGCGACGAGCGCAGCCACCGCGACCTGCTGGATGAGCTCAACGAGCGCCTGGTCGACAAGTACTTCGTCAACTTCAGCGTGTTCGAGTCGATTCCCGACGTGTGGGCGATCGACCAGGTGTTCCCGATCGTACCGATCGAGCGGCTGGACGAAGCGCCGGCGCGCCGCGGCATCATTGCGGACATGACCTGCGACTCAGATGGCATGGTCAAGACCTACGTCGAGAATGAGGGCCTGGACTCGTCGCTGCCGCTGCATGCGATGAAGCCCGGCGAGAGCTACCGCCTCGGCATCTTCCTGGTCGGCGCGTACCAGGAAATCCTCGGCGACATCCACAACCTGTTCGGTGATACCGACGCGGTGGAAGTCAGCGCCGATGCGGGCACCGGCTACCTGCTCACGCAGCAGCGCCGTGGCGACACCACCGACGTGATGCTCGATTACGTGGGTTACAGGCTGGACGACCTGCGCGCGGTGTACCAGCAGCGCGTGGACGACGCTGGCCTGCCGGCGGACGAATCGCAACGCCTGGCCGATGCGCTGGAGGCCGGACTGACGGGCTACACCTACCTGTCGGATGAGCCGCTGGGCTGAATCCTGCACGTTGCCTTGACGGCGTTGGATGCAGTCTCTGTCGGCTTGTCATGGTGTTGGCACGATGGTAGACAGGCAGTGAGCGGCATCGCCTGCGGAATGGCGAGCGCGACTACATGCATGAAGCAACCAGGGAGTCAGGGATGAGCAGAACGATCAGGCGCGTGTCGTGGTGGAGTGTCGTGGCTTGCGTGATGGTGGCATGGCCCGCCGCGGCGCAGCTCAGGACGTCCCCCAAGGTGGATACGCGGCCACAGGTGGAAGAAGTACAGCCGCAGATCGCCTTCGACAAGGCGCAGGCGGTGGCGGCGCTGGACAAGGGCAATGCCAGCATCACGGGCGTCGCATGCTCGTACCACGACGGCTACGTCTATCTGGCCGACAACACACAGGTGATGCTGTTCCCGGCGACGCCCTATCTCGACGAGTGGGTCAGGCTCCGCAAGAAGGATCAGCGGAACCGCGTGGTCACGATGTCGGACGATGCGTACGCCACGCGGGTCGAAACGGAAACCGACGCGAAGGGCAATTTCCGGTTCCAGGAAATGCAGCCGGGGCGCTACTACCTGTTCATGCAGTTCGCCTTCAACCAGGCGATGTCGCGCGATGTCTATGCGGGCACCAGCAATACAGGATACGGCGCGGTGAACCACTACCAGCGCCAGGATTACACCGTGGCGCGCAACGACGAGATGATCAAGGACGTCGAGATCAAGCCGGGCGACACGACCGTGAAGACGGCGCTGACCCGCGGTGGCCGGCTGGCGGCGAAGCTGCTGCCCTGCAAGTAGGACAGCGTCAGGTCGCTTCGCGTGCGACCTGGAAGCCTGCGAACGACTGCGTCACCGGCATGATCTCCAGCCGGTTGATGTTGAGGTGCGGCGGCAGCGTCGCGACGTAGAAGATCGACTCGGCGATGTCGTCGGCCGTCATCGGGTTCGCGCCGGTGTAAAGCTTGTCGGACGCCGCCTGGTCGCCATGCGTGCGCACGAGGGTGAACTCGGTTTCCGCCATGCCCGGCTCGATCGTCGTCACGCGCACGCCGGTGCCGTGCAGGTCGCTGCGCAGGCCCAGTGAGAACTGGCTGACGAACGCCTTGCTGCCGCCGTAGGCGTTGCCGCCGGGATACGGATAGACGCCCGCGACCGAGCTGATGTTGATGATGGCGCCCTTGCGTTCGACCAGCGTCGGCAGCAGTCGGTGTGTCAGCGTGACCAGTGCGGTGATGTTGGTGTCGATCATCGTGCGCCAGTCCGACAGCAACGCCGTCTGCGCGGGCAGCGTGCCCTGCGCCAGGCCAGCGTTGTTCACCAGCAGATCGATGTCGCGGAAGCCCTCGGGCAGCGCCGCAAGGGCCGCGTCCATGGCAGCCTCGTCGCGGATGTCGAAGGCGGCAGCGTGCACCTTGTCGGCACCGACGTCATCCACCAGCGCCTGCAGGCGCTCCACGCGGCGTCCGGTGGCGACCACGCGCCAGCCCGCGGCTGCGAAACGACGGACAGCAGCGGCGCCGAAGCCTGACGTGGCGCCGGTGATGAGAGCAGTACGAGTCATGGCGTTTCCAGCAAGGGGGAATCAGGATGCTGGCGCGCTGCGAGCCTGGCGCTGGTCGCGCCAACGTGCGCCGGCGAGGGTACCCAAGGTCGCTGCGGCGACCGAGAGCAGCATGTTCAACGCGTTGCCACGCAGCACTTGGCTTAGGGGCGAGGCGCCGTCGGGTTGAAGTCCGCCGACTCCCGCCAGCATCACCAGCGTACTGGTCCACAACGCAACGCTCAGGCCTACCGCGATGATGACGAACCGGTGCCCGGCCAGCGCGCCACCCAGCGCCATGCAGCCGGCGGTAATGAGATAGCTCATGGGCGCCAGGTAGCCCATCCCCGTCGGAACGCCACGGCGCCAAGCTTCCGGCAGCAGGCTGCTCAGCGTGGCGCCCAGCAACAGGGCGAACAGCGCCAGCAGTGTCGCCAGCAGTAGCCGCTGCCAGGAAGGACGCGGCGCCGTCACTGCGCTTTCACCGCCATCGCGGGCAGGCCGCCGCTGGCGAGCTTCTGCTTCGCTTCGGCCAGTTCGCTGGCGGTGCCATAGGGCCCCATGCGGACGCGGTACACGGTCTTGCCGTTGATCTGCGCGGATTCCACGCGGGCGCTGAGGCCGAGCATGGCGATCTTGGCCTTGGTGGCCTCGGCGTCGCCGGAGGCGCCGAAGGCACCGGCCTGCAGGATGTAGCGGGCCCCTGTGTCGGCGCTGGCCACGGTCGTGGCGGCCCGGGGCGGCGGCGGTGCATCCGCCGGCCGCGGCGTTTCCGGCGTACGCGGGGCTGGCGATTCATCGATGGGCGCGGGCTGCGCCGCGGGCCCGGTCGTGGCAGGCGTGGCGGCGGCGATCGGCGACTGGCCATTCAGCGCGGCACGGGCCTTTCGGGCTTCTTCCTCGCGCGCGCTGGCGGCGAGTTCCGCATCGGACATCTGCACTTCCTTGCCCGGCAGCAGCGTATAGAAATCGTACTGCGTCTCCTTCGGCGCGGCTGCATCAGGGGAGGCCGTGGCCGGCGCATCGGCTGGTGCATCCGGCACCACCGCATCGACATCGGCGCTGTCGACCGGTGCAGGTTGGGCATCCGGGTTCGGCTGCGGACGGAAGAAACCGTCGCCGTCCTTCTTGCCGAGGCCGGGCACGATGAAATACACCGCCAGGCCGATCAGCAGGCCGAGGATCAGCCACACCCAGGGTGGGGTGGCATGGCCGGAATTTCGGGTGGCCTGGTTCTTGCCGCGCCTTGCTGCCATCTACTGCTCTCCGCTCACATCTTCTCGGGCGCGCTGACGCCCAACAGGTCCAGTCCGTTCGCCAGCGCCTGACGGACCGCCAAGGCCAGCGCCAGTCGCGCATCGCGCGCCGACGCGTCGTCGATCAACACCGGCGTGCCGGCGTACCACGTATGGAAAGCATAGGCCAACTCGCGCAGGTATTGCGCCACGACGTGTGGCTCCAGCGACTCGCCTGCGGCTTCCACGACTTCCGGATAGCGCGACAGTTCCACCATCAGCTGCAGCGAGGTGTCGTCGTCCAGGCGCGCCAGGTTCGCCAAGCCGTTGGCCTGATCGTAGGCGTAGCCCTTCTCGCCAGCCTGGCGCAGCAGGCTGCAGACGCGGGCATGCGCGTACTGCACGTAGAACACCGGATTGTCGTTGCTCTGCTGGCGGGCGAGATCGATGTCGAACGTCAGCTGCGAATCCGGCTTGCGCGCGATCAGGAACCAGCGCGTCGCGTCGGCGCTGGTTTCCTCCACCAGGTCGCGCAGCGTGAAGTAGCTGCCGGCGCGCTTGGAGAGTTTCACTTCCTCGCCGCCGCGCATCACGGTGACCATCTGGTGCAGCACGTATTCGGGGTAGCCCTGCGGAATGCCCTCGCCCAGCGCCTGCAGGCCGGCTTTCACGCGGGCCAGCGAGCCGTGATGGTCGGCCCCCAGTTCGGTGATGGCGCGCTCGTAGCCACGCTGCCACTTGCTGAGGTGATAGGCGACGTCCGGCACGAAGTAGGTGTAGCTGCCGTCGGACTTGCGCATCACGCGGTCCTTGTCGTCGCCGAAGTCGGTCGACTTCAGCCACAGCGCGCCGCCTTCCTCGTAGGTATGGCCGGAGGCGACCAGCTTGCGCACGGTTTCCTCGACCTTCGCGTCGGCGTACAGCGAGCTCTCCAGGAAGTAGCGGTCGAACGACACGCCGAACGCGGCCAGGTCCAGGTTCTGCTCGCGGCGCAGGTAGGCCACGGCGAAGCGGCGGATGGCGTCGAGGTCCTGCGGATCCTTTTCGCCGGTGACCACGTGGCCCTCGACTTCGACCGAATCGCCGTTGAGGTAGGCCTGGGCCACGTCGGCGATGTAGTCGCCGCGATAGCCGTCCTCAGGCCAGCCTTCGCCGTCCGGCGTCAGGCCGAGTGCGCGTGCCTGCGTGGACCTGGCCAGGTTGTCGATCTGCACGCCGGCATCGTTGTAATAGAACTCGCGCTTCGCGTTCCAGCCGTTGGCGGCCAGCACGCGCGCGATGCAGTCGCCGATGGCGCCGGCGCGGCCGTGGCCGACATGCAGCGGACCGGTCGGGTTGGCCGACACGTACTCGACACCGACGGTGCGGCCCTGGCCGCTGTCGTTGCGGCCGTATGCGTCGCCCTGCGCCAGCGCCGCCGCCACTTCGCGCTGGTAGGCGCCGGGGCTGAGGTGGAAATTGATGAAGCCGGGGCCGGCGATCTCGACCTTGGTCACATCGTCGCTGGCCGGCAGGGCCGCGACCAGCGCGGTGGCGATGGCGCGCGGATTGCTGCGTGCGGCCTTGGCCAGCTGCATGGCGGCATTGGTGGCGAAGTCGCCGTGCTCGCGGGTCTTGGGCCGCTCGACAACGAAATCGGGCGTGGCGGTGTCGGCCGGCAGCGTGCCGGCGGAGCGCAGGGCGTCGATGCCCTGGGCGATCAAGGCGCGGAGGGAAGCTTTCACGGAGGACCGTCGTGTTGCGTGGGAACCGCCTATTCTAGGTTTTCCCGGTCTCCGCGTGGGATCGGCGCGGTTCAGCGAGGCCCCTTCCGGACCCCGTCGCTCAGACCCAGCCGCGCGCCGCCATCGACTGCGGTGGTCCGTCGCCGACGACGAAATGATCGAGCAGGCGTACATCCACCAGCGCCAGTGCCTGCTTCAGCCGTTGGGTCACCGCCCGGTCCGCGGCCGACGGCTCCGCACACCCGGACGGGTGATTGTGGCCCACGATCAGCGCCGTGGCGTTCAGGGCCAGCGCGCGCCGGGCCACTTCGCGTGGGTGCACTTCCGCGCTGTCCACGGAGCCCTGGAACAGTTCCTCGAAGGCCAGCACGCGATGGCGGGTATCGAGGAACAGGGCGGCGAAGACTTCGTGGGGCCGTCCCCGCAGGCGCTGGGCGAAGTAGCGGCCGGCCGCGTCCGGATCGCCGATGGCGTCGCCGCGTGCCAGCGAGGCGTGCAGCAGGCGGGTACCGAGCTCCAGTGCTGCACCGAGCGCGCAGGCCCGGGCTGGCCCCAGGCCGGGCAGGTCGATGAGCTGGGCCGGTGCGCGTTCGAGCAGGGCGCACAGGGGGCCGTGGTGGGCGAGCAGCTCGCGGGCGGTGGCGACGGCATCCCGCCCGCGCAGGCCAGAGCCGAGGAAGATGGCGAGCAGCTCGGCGTCGCTGAGGCTGGCAGGCCCCCGGGCGAGCAGTTTCTCGCGGGGTCGTTCGTCGAGGGGCCAGTCGCGGATATGCATGGCCCCATCGTCGGCCGGGAGCGCCCGCGCGTGCATCGGGCCTCACGGGGCGTTCGGGTAAGCTAATCGCCGGTATCGACGTAGGAATGGGCCGACGTGAGTGGATCGGACAAGACGCAGGGTCTCGCAGGGCAACGCCTGCTGCTGTGCGTGGGGGGCGGGATTGCCGCCTACAAGGCGCTCGAATTGGTGCGCCGCTTGCGCGACGCGGGTGCGGAGGTGCAGGTCGCCATGACCGCCGGTGCGCAGCAATTCGTGACGCCGCTGAGCTTCCAGGCCCTGTCCGGCCATCCCACGCGCACCACGTTGTGGGACAGTGCCGCCGAGCAGGCGATGGGCCATATCGAGCTGGCGCGCTGGGCGGACCGGGTGATCGTCGCGCCGGCGACCGCCGACCTGATGGCGCGGCTGACGCACGGACTGGCCGACGATCTGGTGACCACGCTGTGTCTGGCGACCACCGCGCCCATCACGATCGCGCCCGCCATGAACCACCGCATGTGGCAGCACCCCGCCACGCAGGCCAACCTGGCCACGCTGCGCGGCCGCGACGTACACGTGGTTGGCCCGAACGACGGACCGCTCGCCGAGGGCGAATCCGGGCCCGGACGCCTGGCAGAGCCTGACGAGATCGTCGCGGCGCTGGTGGGCCAGGCCACGGTCTTGCCACAGGGGCCGCAGGACCTGGCGGGACTGAAGGTCGTGGTCAGCGCTGGCCCGACCTATGAAGACCTGGACCCGGTGCGTTACCTGGGCAACCGCAGCAGCGGCAAGATGGGCTTCGCCGTCGCGGCCAGCGCCGCCCGGCGCGGTGCCCGTGTGACGCTGGTGGCGGGCCCGGTGCATCTGTCCACGCCCGCGGGCGTGAGCCGCGTGGACGTGCGGTCGGCGGCGCAGATGCATGACGCCGTGTTCGCGTCGCTGCCGGCCGACATCTACATCGGCGCCGCCGCCGTGGCGGACTACACGCCGCGCGAACCGGCTGCCAACAAGATCAAGAAGTCCAGCGAATCGCTGGCGTTGGACCTGGTGCGCACGCCCGACATCCTGGCCGAGGTCGCCGCGCAGACGCAGGCGCTCAAACTGGTGGTCGGTTTCGCCGCCGAAACCAACAACGTGGCCGAGTACGCGCGCAAGAAGCTGGACGCCAAGCGGCTGGACATGATCGTGGCCAACCGCGTGGGCATCGCCGACGGCGGCTTCGAAAGCGACCAGAATGCGATGACCGCGTACTGGAAGGACGGCGAGCGCAGCTTCGCGTCCGCGCCCAAAACGCAACTGGCTGACGAACTCATCGATTTGATCGTGGAGCGACTGGACGCATGAGTGCAGAGCGCGCAGTGGAAGTGAAGCTGTTGGACCCGCGCTTCGGCGATGAATGGCCGCTGCCGGCCTACGCCACCGAGGCCAGCGCCGGCATGGATCTGCGTGCGGCGCTGGAAGCGCCGCTGGTGCTGGAGCCTGGCGACGCGGCGCTGGTGCCCAGCGGTATCGCGCTGCACCTGGGCGACCCGCAGCTGTGCGCGGTGGTGCTGCCGCGCTCCGGGCTGGGTCATCGCCACGGTATCGTGCTGGGCAACGGCACGGGGCTGATCGATGCCGACTACCAGGGGCCGCTGTTGATCAGCGTGTGGAACCGCGGCCACGAGGCCTTCACCATCCAGCCGGGCGACCGCATCGCCCAGGTGATGGTGCTGCCCGTCGTGCGCGTGAGCCTGCAGGTGGTGGACACTTTCGCCGACAGCGCACGGGGGACGGGTGGTTTCGGCCACACCGGCGTGCGATGACAGGGGGCAAGACGATGGACACGACGAACGAGAGCCGCATGCGGATTCCCGTAGGCGACCTGCGCAGCGCGCTGCCGAAGCTGGCGGTGTTGCTCGCCTTGCTGGCAGCGCTGATGGCGTGGAGCGGTATCCGCCAGTGGCGTGAAGCCGGCCTGCTGGAAGAAACGGAGCGCGCGCGCGACGGCGCGGTACAGGCCGTGCAGGCGAGCCATGCGGCGGCGGTCAAGCAGCTGGAACAGCGGTTGGCCGCCGCACCGGTCAAGGCGGCGCTGGCGTCGAACGACACCACCGCTGCCGTGGCCGCAATCCGCGAGGGGTGGGCCGGGGTAGAGCAGGTCGAGATTCTCGACGGTGCGTTGACCTCGGCCTATGACGATGCCGCAACCTTCGGCTACAGCAAGCTGGCCCTGCTGGAAGCCGGGATGCAGGGTGACGCGGTGGCGGCCCGTGTGGTGAAGGATGGCAAGGAGACGTCCTTCGGCCTCGCCGCAGCGGTGCCGCAGGGGGTGGTGTACGTGCGGCTACCGCTGGCACGACTGACCGAGGGATTCGAGCGCGTGACGATGCCGGAGGGCGCCTATCTGGCGTTGCGTCAGGGCGGTTACTCGATCGTCCAGCGTGGCAGCAGCGGGTTGGCGGACGGAGCCGAGCGCATGGCTCACGCGGTCGGCAAGACGGGCCTGCGCGTGGCGACGGCGGCTCCCGACAGCGAGCCCGGGCCGTTGGGTCTGGGGGCGATTCCTGCCCTCGTCGTCGCGGGCTTGCTGGCAGGCCTGGCGATCGCAGCGGTCGTATTCGCCCGCGGTGGGGGGCGGCTGGGACGATTTGGAAAGAAAGGAGCAGAGATGAGCGACACGGATGAACCCACCCTCGGCGAAGCGCTGCTGCGCGAACCGCCGCCCGTCGTCCCCGGACGTGCCGTCGTGGCCGCCGACGAGGACGGTGACGCCTATCGCCAGGCCGAAGGCAAGACAGTCGAAGTCGACCCCGGCATCTTCCGTGCCTACGACATCCGCGGCATCGTCGGAAAGTCGCTGAGCGTCGAGGTCGCCGAACTGATCGGTCTGGCCATCGGCTCGGTGATGCGCGACGAGGACCTGGCCGACATCGTGGTGGGCCGCGATGGCCGCCTGTCCGGCCCGGACCTGGCCGGCGGACTGATCGAAGGCCTGCGCAAGGCGGGCCGCAACGTCATCGACATCGGCTTGGCGCCGACCCCGGTGGCGTACTTCGGCGCCTACCACCTTCGCGCGGGCAGCTGCGTGGCGGTCACCGGCAGCCACAATCCGCCGGACTACAACGGCTTCAAGATCGTGGTGGGCGGCCAGACCCTCTCGGGCGATGCCATCACCGACCTGTACGAACGCATCCGCGACAACCGGCTGTACGTGGCGGGCGTGCCGGGCGACCTGCAGCAGCGCGACATCGCGGCCGACTACATCCAGCGCATCGCCGACGACGTGCAGCTGGAGCGGCCGCTGAAGATCGTGGTCGACGCCGGCAACGGCGTGGCGGGCGACATCGCGCCCCAGTTGCTCGAGGCCATCGGTGCCGACGTGATTCCGCTGTACTGCGAGGTCGATGGCACGTTCCCGAACCACCATCCGGATCCCAGCGAGCCGCACAACCTGGAAGACCTGATCCAGACGGTGAAGCGGTTCGACGCCGACATCGGCCTGGCCTTCGATGGCGACGCCGATCGCCTGGGCGTGGTGACCAAGGAAGGCGCGGTGATCTTCCCGGACCGCCTGTTGATGCTCTTCGCCGCCGACGTCCTGGAACGCAACCCCGGCGCACTGATCATCTACGACGTGAAGTGCACGGGAAAGCTGCAGGGCTGGATCCTGCGCCATGGCGGCACGCCGATGATGTGGAAGACCGGCCATTCGCTGATCAAGGCCAAGATGCGCGAAAGCGGCGCGGAGCTGGCCGGCGAGATGAGCGGCCACTTCTTCTTCCAGGAGCGCTGGTACGGGTTCGACGACGGCCTGTACTCCGCCGCCCGCCTGCTGGAGATCCTGGCCAATCGCTCGGAGACGCCGTCCGAGGTGCTGGCCGAGCTTCCCGATGGCGTGTCCACGCCGGAGATCAAGGTCGACGTGGTGGATGGTACGCCGCACGCCATCGTCGAGCGTTTCGTGGACGGTGCCGAATTCGAGGGTGCGCGGCTGTCCACCATCGATGGCCTGCGCGCGGACTGGGACGACGGCTGGGGCCTGGTGCGTGCATCGAACACCACGCCGATCCTGGTGTTGCGCTTCGAGGCCGACAACAGCGCCGCGCTCGAACGCATCAAGACCGAATTCCGCACGCGCCTGCAGGCGCTGGCGCCGGAGTTGAAGATGACGTTCTGAGGGCCGTAACGCGCTACGCCTTCATGACAACGCCGGGCATTACCCGGCGTTGCTGTTTTCAGGGGTGCGTCTGGCGCGTGCCCGCCGCGGCCTTATCTGCGGACCGGCGCGGGCGCTTCCGGTGCGGCGGATTTCAGGGCGGCGTCCTCGGCCTGCTCTGGCGTGATGCCCTTCATCGCGCGGAAGCGCTCCAGGATGCCGGCGATCTCGGTATCCAGGTCCGCGCGCTGCTTCTCGAAACTCTGGTGCAGGCGGCGCGTGCGGACCAGTTCGGCATGGCGCTGGTGGATGGAGGCGGCCATTTCCTTCGGCACGGGCTGGCCGGCCAGTTCGCGGTCGCCGGCGGTCTGCAGCAGGCTGATCAGGCCGTCGCGCAGGCTGATGGTGTTGTAGTGGGCGGTGCGGACGTTGTTGTCGACGATGGCGGTGCGCTCGTTGAACACCCGGCGCAACTCATCCTCGCTGCGGTACGACAGCAGCATGGCGGCGTCGGTGCGCCGGCGCATGTCGGCCGCCGCGGCGTCGATCAGCTGCTGCTGCGCCTCGATCGCGGCCTGGGCGCGCTCTTCGTCGGTCAGGGCGCGGTCCACGCCGCCGGTGCGCAGGCCGCTGGCGGCACTGATCTCGTCGCGTGCGATGTTGACGGCATCGGCCGGCAGCGCGTCGCTGCAGACACGTTGGCCTTTCTCTTCCCAGCAGAAAAGCTTCTTGTTGGCCGGCGCTGCGCCCTTGTTGCCTTGGGCGTGCGCCAGCGGCGCAGCCACGAGCAGGGCAGCCAGCATGTAGGAGGTACGGACGATCATGGCAGTCCCCACTGCGGTCAGTCCTGGGCCGCGCTGCCGTAGCGGGCCCGATAGGCCAGCAGGTCGTCGCGGTGGTGGACAAGGTCGGCGCTTTCGCCGGCAAAAGCAAGCAAGTCATGCAGGCTGGCCACCGCGATCACCGGCACGCCGGTCTCGTCGGCCACCGATTGCGCGGCCGAACGGCGCGCGCCGTCGGTGCTCGGTTCGCCCAGCACTTCCTGGCGGTCGAGCGCGACCACGATCCCCGCCGGCGTGCCGCCGCCCGCACGGATCAGGCCCAACGCCTCGCGGATCGCGGTACCGGCGGTGATCACGTCATCGACGATCAGCACGCGGCGGTCTTCCAGCGGTGCACCGATCAGCAGGCCGCCCTCGCCATGGTCCTTGGCTTCCTTGCGATTGAACGCCACCGGCAGGTCGCGTCCACGGCGGGAGAACTCGCAGGCCACCGCGGTCGCCAGCGGGATGCCCTTGTAGGCGGGACCGAACAGCAGGTCGAACGACAGCCCCGCCTCTTCCACCGCATCCGCGTAGCAGGCCGCCAGTCCGGCCAGCCGCGCACCGCTGTCGAAGCGCCCGGCATTGAAGAAGTACGGACTCTGCCGCCCCGATTTCAGCGTGAACTGGCCGAAGCGCAGGGCCTGCGCATGCAGGGCGAGCTGGAGGAAGCGGGCGCGGTGATCGGTCATGGGCGGCGGCGGGACTGAACAGGTGAGGCGACAGGATAACCGCCCCTTGGTCGACGTCGCGCGACGGATGCGCCGGTTCGGGTACGCTTGCCCGGTTTCCGACGAACGACGTGCACATGCGCATCATCAGCTTCAATGCCAACGGCCTGCGCTCGGCCGCCACCAAGGGCTTCTTCGACTGGTTCACGGCGCAGAACGCCGATGTGCTGTGCGTGCAGGAGACCAAGGCCCAGGAGCACCAGCTGGCCGGCCCCGAATTCCTCCCCGCCGGCTACAAGGCGTGGTTCCGCGACGCCAGCACCAAGAAGGGTTACAGCGGCGTGGCGATCTACGCCAAGCGCGAACCGGACGAGGTCCGCACGGCGCTGGGCTGGCCCGACTTCGACGAGGAGGGCCGCTACATCGAGGCGCGCTTCGGCGACCTGAGCGTGGTGTCGTTCTATATCCCGTCGGGCTCGTCGGGCGACGAGCGCCAGGGCTTCAAGTTCAAGGTGATGGACTGGCTGGCGCCGGTGCTGGACGAATGGCGTCGCAGCGGTCGCCATTACGTGCTGTGCGGCGACTGGAACATCGTGCGCAGCCGGCTGGACATCAAGAACTGGACCAGCAACCAGAAGAATTCCGGCTGCCTGCCGCCCGAGCGTGACTGGCTGAACGGCATGTGCGTGGATGACGGCGGCTGGGTCGACGCCTACCGCGCGCTGCATCCGGAAGGGCAGGACTACACCTGGTGGAGCAACCGCGGCGCCGCGCGCGCCAACAATGTCGGATGGCGGATCGACTACCAGTTCGTCACGCCCTCGTTGCGCGACCGCCTGAAGGCCTGTTCGATCTACCGCGAGCAGCGCTTCTCCGACCATGCGCCCTTCACGGTGGACTACACCTGATGACGACGTCCGCCAGCGCGAAGCCCGGCAAGCCCTCCGTCTGGCGCGCCTTCGCGCAGCCGTCGGCATGGACGATGTTCTTCTTCGGCTTTGCCTCGGGCATGCCGTTCCTGCTGGTGGCGGGCACGCTGGCCTACTGGCTGACCGAGAACGGGCTGGAACTGAAGAACATCACCCTGATCGCGAGCGCCGGCATGACCTACACGCTGAAGTTCCTGTGGGCGCCGCTGGTCGACCGGTGGCGCCTGCCGTTGCTGGGGCGGCTGGGGCAGCGCCGCGGCTGGCTGCTGCTGGCGCTGGCGGTGGTCATCGCCGGACTGCTGCTGATGGCGCACCTGACGCCCGGCAAGCTGGCGCCGTTCATCTGGGTCACGCTGCTGACGGCCTTCGCCGGCGCCACGCTGGACATCGCCGTGGATGCGTATCGCATCGAGATCGCGCCGCAGGAATCCCAGGGTGCGCTGCTGGCGACGTATTCGCTGGGCTACCGCATCGCACTGATCATCACCGGCATGCTGGCGTTGGTGCTGGCCGACCACGTGCCGTGGCCGCAGGTGTACGTCGCCATGGCGTTCTTCATGCTGATCCCCGTGGTCGCCGTCCTAGTCGCCTCCGAACCCGACGTGGTGCGCGTGCGGATGACCACCTGGGCGCAGGGCCTGCAGGAAGGCGTCGTGGAGCCGTTCCTCGACTTCTTCCGCCGCTTCGGTGCTGCGCTGGCGCTCGCGCTGCTCGCGTTCATCCTGCTCGCGAAGATTTCCGACCAGTCGTTGGGCGGCGGGATCATGGCGCCGTTCTATCTCGGTCAGGGCTTCACCAAGACCGAGATCGCGACGGTCACCAAGTTCTATGGCATCTGGGTGGGCCTGGGGGGCGTGTTCCTGGCCGGCATCGCGATCGCGCGCTGGGGCGTGAAGTGGCCGCTGCTGGCCGGCATCGTGCTGGGGGCGATCAGCAACCTGTTGTACGTCTGGCTGATCGGTGCCGATGGCGATCTGTGGAAACTGACGATGGTGATCTCCGGCGAGAACCTGGCGCAGGGATTCCAGGGAACCACGCTGGTGGCCTTCCTCTCGGCACTGGTCAACCAGCGCTTCACCGCGACCCAGTACGCCCTGTTCTCTTCGCTGGTGATGCTGCCGGGCAAGCTGCTCAGCGCGATCTCGGGCGGCATCGTCGAACAGACCGGTTACGGCGTGTATTTCTGGATCACCGCGCTGGTGGCAGTGCCGGCGGTCGTGCTGTTCTTCTGGCTGGCGCCGCGCATCCGCTTCGGCGGTGGGCACGAGGCGGCGACCGGCGTCGACGTGCCGGATACGCAGGCTTGACCGACTGCGCTACAGTTTCCGGCGGGGGCAGGCTGGGGAACGCGGAATGACCGACATCGTGCTGAAGGACGTGGATCCCATCCTCGCCGAGCGGATTCGCCGGGTATCGCAGGCACGCGGCTGGCCGATCAACGACACCATTTTCAACCTGCTGGAGCAGGGGCTGTTCGTCTGCGAGGCGGAGGTCCGTGGCGGGTTCGACGATCGAGAGGTCAACGCGCTCGCCCAGGCCATCAGTGCGTTGAAAGAAGTGCCGCCAGGCAAGGGGTTCTAGGCCGGGTAGACCGTGCCGAGCACGCGCCGTCCGGAGGCGCCGGTGACGGCGGGCAGGTTGCCGGGGCGGCCCGCCAGCGTCTCGCGGGCCAGCCACGCGAAGCCCATCGCCTCCACGTAATCCGGGTCCAGGCCGTGCGACGCCGTGGATTCCACGACGGCCTGCGGCAGGTACGCGGCCAGGCGCGCCATCAGCACGTGATTGCGCACGCCGCCGCCGCACGCCAGCACGCGCCGTGTGTCCGGCTGCGTCATCTGCAGGGCATCCGCCACCGTGCGCGCGGTGAGCTCGAGCAGCGTGGCCTGCACGTCGGCAGGCGCGACCACGGCGTCGTCCATGCGCGCCTGCAGCCAATCCAGGTGGAAATGCTCGCGACCGGTGCTTTTCGGCGGCGGCAGCGCAAACCATGGGTCGGCCAGTAGCCGGGCCAGCAGCGTCGCGTTGATCTGTCCGCTGGCGGCGAAGGTGCCGCCGGCATCGTAGGCGCGGCCAGTATGGCGCTCGCACCACGCGTCCATCAGGGCGTTCGCCGGGCCGGTATCGAAGCCACGCACGTCCCCGTCGACCGGCAGCAGTGTGAAGTTGGCGATGCCGCCCAGGTTGAGCGCGGCGCGGTCCTCCTGCGGGGAGCCGAGCAGTGCAGCATGGAAGGCAGGCATCAGCGGTGCGCCCTGGCCACCTGCGGCCACGTCGCGGCGCCGGAAATCGGCGACGGTGGCGATGCCGCAACGCTCGGCGATGACGTTGCCGTCGCCGAGCTGCCAGGTGAAGGGCGGCTCGGCGTGCGGGCGATGGCGGATCGTCTGCCCGTGCGAGCCGATCGCACGCACGCGACCGCGCGGCACGCCGGCCTCCTCCAGCAGCGACAGGGCGGCCAGCGCGAAGGCTTGCGCGATGCGGCCGTCCAAGGTGCCCAGTGCATCCAGCGATACGGTGTCCGCGCCCTGGCCCAGAGCGACCAGCTGCGCGCGCAGCGCTGCATCCCAGCCGAACGTACGGCCATGCAGCAGTTCGCAACGCAGCGTGCGGCCTTCGCCTTCGAAACGCACCAGGGCGGCATCGATGCCGTCGGCGCTGGTGCCTGACATCAGGCCCAGGTAAAGCTCGGAAGCGAGGGCTTCGGTGGCGTGGGTCATGCGGGATCGCCGGGCAAAGAAAAAGGCGGGACAGTGTCCCGCCTTTTCTCGCATCCCGCCATGCGCGGGTACCGGCTCGGTCAGCCTTTCTTGGCGGCGGACGGCTTGGCGGCCGCGACCGTGGTCGCCTTCGCCGCCCCGTCGGCGGGGCCGACATCGGCGTAGATGATGTCTTCCACCGTGCGGATGCGCGCCAGCGCGTTGGCCGTGTAGGTGCGGTACGCAGCGAGCTGTGCGCCGGCCAGCGGCTCCGGTGGCGGCATCGTCACCGACAGCGGGTTGCGGTGCACGCCGTTGATGCGGAATTCGTAATGCAGGTGCGGACCGGTCGACAGGCCTGTGGTGCCGACGTAGCCGATCACCGTCCCCTGCGCCACGCGCTGGCCTTGTTTGATGTTGCCCATGCGCGACATGTGCGCATACAGCGTGGTGTGGCCGCGGCCATGGTCGAGGACGACGGTGCGACCGTAGCCGCCCTGCCAGCCGGCGAACTGCACGCGGCCATCGCCGGCCGCCATGATCGGCGTGCCCGTCGACGCGGCGTAATCCACGCCCTTGTGCATGCGCATCGTGCCCAGCACCGGATGGCGACGCGCGCCGAACTTCGAGCTCATGCGCGCGTAGGCGATCGGCATCCGGATGAAGTTCTTCTTCAGCGGCCGGCCGGCGGCGGTGAAGTACTCCGGCTTGCCGCCCGGGCGGGTGAAGCGGAAGCCCGAATGCAGCTTGCCATCGACGGTGAAGGTGGCGGCCTGCACCGGGCTGGTGCTGATCAGCTCGCCTTCGCGCCAGGTCTGCTCCACGACCACGCTGAAGCGGTCTTCCGGACCCAGGTCCGAGTTGAAGTCGATGTCGTACTTGAAGATCTCGTCGGTCAACGAGTTGATGTTGGCGGACGTCAGGCCGGCCTTGCGGGCCGAGCGGTTCAGCGAACGTCCGACCTTGCCGCTGAGGACCACGGTACGGGTGGTCGTCTCGCGCGCGATCACGCGCTCGGTGATCCTATCCTCGCCCACCACCAGTTCGACGCGGTGGCTCGGGTCGCGGTCGTAGCGCAGGGTGCGCAGGCCGCCGGTGACGGGCAGGTCGAAGGCGATCTCGGTGCCGGGCTTCAGGCGGGTCAGCGCCTTCTTGGCATCGGCGTTGTCCAGGATGCGGTGCAGGGTGGCAGCCGGGATGCCCAGCTCCTCGAAGATCGCGCCCATGGTCTGCCCCGGCTTCACCCGTACGACCTGCCAGCTGTCGCCCGCGATGCCCGCTTGGCGCGCCGCCGACAGTTCGGGCAGATCGAGCAGCAGGGTGTTGCGCGGCTCCGACACCGGCGCCTGGATCGCGCTCGAGAAGCCGGGCACGATGGTGGCCATCAGCACGCCGATGGTGGTGAACAGGCTGGCGTGGATCCAGTGGCGGCGCGTCCAGCGCCCTTCCGGCAGGTGCCGCTTCACGGCGGTATCGCGAAGCACCCCAAGGCGCTCCCGGAACTGTTGCTTGCGGCCGTTGCCGCCCCCATGAGTTTGCATCAAGGTTGCATCCCGGGGCCAAGGCAAAGCCCCAATCGGCGTACCATAGACACGCGAAGACTTCGCGTCAAACCATTGAGTCAAATAGCTTTTTTGATTGGTATCACTATTTACTTTCTTTTAACGGTAACTTCACGTCACTGACTTGGCCTTCACGTGGCCGCCCTTACTGGAACCGCTATCCCGTGTCCTCCGCAGAAGCTCTTGCCCTGATCGGCCGTGGCGCCGATGAAATCCTCAAGTCCGAAGACCTGGAGGCCCGCCTGAAGCTGGGTCGCCCGCTGCGCGTGAAGGCGGGATTTGACCCCACCGCGCCCGACCTCCATCTGGGCCATACGGTGCTGCTGAACAAAATGCGGCAGTTCCAGGACCTGGGCCATCAGGTGATCTTCCTGATCGGCGACTTCACCGGGATGATCGGCGACCCGTCGGGCAAGAACGTCACCCGCAAGCCGCTGACCCGCGAGGATGTGCTGGCCAACGCCCGTACCTATGAGGATCAGGTGTTCAAGGTGCTGGACCGGGAGAAGACCGAGGTCCGCTTCAATTCCGAATGGTTCGGCAAGATGGGCGCGGCCGACATGATCCGCCTGGCCGGCCAGCACACCGTGGCCCGCATGCTCGAACGCGACGACTTCGCCAAGCGCTACGCCGCCCAGCAGTCCATCGCCATCCATGAGTTTCTGTATCCACTGGTACAGGGCTACGACTCCGTGGCGTTGCGGGCGGACGTCGAACTCGGCGGTACCGACCAGAAGTTCAACCTGCTGATGGGGCGCGGCCTGCAGGAACACCACGGCCAAGCCCCCCAGGTGGTGCTGACCATGCCGTTGCTCGAAGGCCTGGACGGCGTCAACAAGATGTCCAAGTCGCTGGGCAACTACATAGGCGTCAGCGAGCCGGCGATCGACATCGTCACCAAGACCATGAAGATCGGCGATGACCTGATGTGGCGCTGGATCGAGCTGCTGAGCTTCGAGATCGGGGTGGTGGAAGCGGCGGCGTTGAACGCATCTGTGGCGGCCGGCGAGCTGAATCCGCGTGAGGTGAAGCTTCGCCTGGCGCGCGAACTGGCCAACCGTTTCCATGGTGCCGACGAAGCCGAAAGGGCTATCGCTGGCTGGCATGCGGTCGTCACCGGCCAAGGCGACACCTCATTGCTGGAGCTGAAGGATGTCGTGGTGCCGGCTGAAGGCATCCGCATTGCCGCGCTGCTCACCGCGGCAGGCATCACTCCCAGCAACTCCGAAGCCAACCGCAAACTCAAGGAGCGTGCGGTCAGGTTGGAAGGCGAAGTGGTCGAGGACGCCGCTCTGCAGCTGGCGCCGGGTTTCGAGGGCGTCCTGCAGGTCGGCAAGCGAAATTTCGCCCGAGTTCGTCTTGTGGCTGGCTGAGTAGAGCGTCCTCGCGGGAAGAGGGGTGGAGGGCGCGTGAAAATTTCTGCGCAGACCCCTTCCCAAAGCTGGTGGAACCGGCCATACTTTCCCTCCCCCGACGCACGGGGCCTTGCCGGACCGGCAGGGCGCCAGAAGGAGGGGAAAGATTCGCCAACAACTTCGAAAAAAGATGTTGACGAAACAG